>NZ_JAFVLN010000027.1 GCF_017377775.1 Streptomyces sp. VRA16 Mangrove soil | reverse complement strand
GAGCTGGAGGCCGGTTGGAGCGCTCGCCCCGCGCCGGGGTGCCGCCTTGCCCACCCTGCCGCCCATGGCGGCAGATTGCCCAAGGCGGCGCGGCAGCCGACCGGCGGCGGATCGCCCGAGGCGGCCGTGGCGGGCGGCGGCGGATGGCCCAAGGCGGGGTGGGCGGGCGGGTGGGGCTGGAACGTCCGTGTACGACCGCTAACACCCTCGACGGCCCTCTAAGTCCGGTTTATCGTAGGGGAGTTGGGGCTGACGGGGGGAGGCCTGACGGGATGGCCGGCAGCGGAGCGGGTGAGGTGCTCAACGGGCGGTACGTGCTCGACGAGCGGGTCGGATCCGGCGGAATGGGCATCGTGTGGCGGGCCACCGACCGCCTGCTCGGCCGCCAGGTGGCCGTCAAGGTGCTCCAGCTCCCGCCCGGGACGTCCGAGCGGGACCGGGAGCGGATGCTCGCCATGTTCACGCGGGAGGCACGGGCGGCCGCCGCGCTGGACCACCCCGGGATAGCGCCGCTGTACGACCACGGCACGGACGGTGAAGTCCCGTATCTGGTCATGCCGTTGCTGCGCGGCACACCGCTCCAGGAGCTCCTGGAGAGCGAGGGGGCGATGCCGCCCGAGCGGGTCGCGCACCTGGCGTCACAGGTGGCCCGCGCCCTGGCCTCCGCGCACGCGGCCGGCATCGTGCACCGCGACATCAAACCGGCGAACATCCTGGTCACCCCGGAGGAGACGGTCCGGGTCGTGGACTTCGGGCTCGCCAAGTTCCTCGACGCGACGGGCCGCGCCGGGCTCGGGCGGCTCACCCAGACCTCGGACTCGGTGGTCGGCACGCTCGCGTACATGGCGCCGGAGCGGTTCACCCGGGCCGTGGACGGCGGCCCCGCCGACGTGTATTCGCTGGGCTGCACGGTGCGCGAGATGCTCAGCGGGAATCCGCCGTTCGAGGCGACGTCGGCGGCCGAGCTGATGCACGCCCACCTCTACGAACCGCCCCGGCCGCTCGCCGACGACGTACCCGAACTGGCCGGTGAATGGGACGCGTTGGTGTCCCGGATGCTGGAGAAGGACCCGGCCCGCAGGCCGTCCGCGTACGAGGCGGCGGAGCTCCTGGAGCGGGCCGGGCACCGGCCGCCCGGCCCCGCCGACCCGCGCGTCGCCGCGCCCGGGAGCCCGCCGTCGGCGGGCCCGTACGGACCGCTCGCCTCGCCCTGGGGCCCGGCCGCGGCGAACCCGTACGCGGCCCCCGGGCAGCCCCCCACCTCGTACCACCTGACGCCGCCCACGCCCGCGCCGCCGCAGACCCGGCCCACGGTCTCCACGGCGAAGCGGCTGCGCGACCCCAGGTGGATCGCGGCCGGGGCCCTGGTCGCCGTCGGGGCGCTGCTCGGCGCCCTGTTCACCGTCGGCCCGCTCGGCGACCGGGGCTCGGGCGGCGGTTCGGGCGGCGGCGAGCCGAAGCAGGCGGCGCCGCGCACCGAGAGCGCGAAGGCCGTCGTCACCCGCACCGAGGAGATCACCCGGGGCGGCGCCAAGGACGCCGGCGGCCCGGCCCGGCCGGTCACCGGGGCCGAGCGGGGCGGCACGGTCCGGCTGCTGACCTGGGGATCCCTCGACGTGCCGGCCATGGACCCGGTGCTGTCGTGGGACGAGCGCGCCCAGTCCCTCGAACAGCTCGTCTACCGGGGCCTGACGGGGTACCGCTACGACGGCAACGGCGCGGTGCGCCTGGTCGGCGACCTCGCCACCGACACCGGCACGATGGCCCGGGGCGGGCGGCAGTGGACGTTCCACCTGAAGAAGGGGCTGACGTACGAGGACGGGCAGCCGGTGACGGCGCAGGACGTCGAGTACGCCGTCGAGCGGTCCTTCGACCCCGACCACACCAGCGGCGACCCCGGGGTGCGGATCGCCCTGTTCGGCGAGACGGTCGACACGTACTCCAAACAGGATCCGAGGCTGCCCGAGCGCACCATCGAGACGCCCGACGCCCGCACGATCGTGTTCCATCTCGCCTATGCGGAACCGGAGTTCGACGTCGCGCTGGCCGGGACGCTCTCCGCCCCGTTCCCGGCCCGGCTGCGGGCGAAGGACATCACCAAGAAGTTCATGATGCCGCCCGCCACGGGCCCGTACCGGATCGCCGACCAGGCCGACGACCGGCTCACCCTGGTCCGCAACCCGAAGTGGAGCGCCGCGTCCGACCCGATCCGCACCGCCTACCCGGACCGCTACGAGGTGCAGGGCCAGATGGACGAGGACGCCATCTCCGACGCCCTGGACTCGGCGGCGCCCGGCGAGGCCGTCGGCACCCTCGCCGGGTCCAGCCTGAAGGGCAGCTTCACGGACGTCGGCAACGCGCAGTCGATCGCCGCTCCCGGCAGCCTCGTCTACTCCCTGATGGTCGACGCCCGTCGCATCCCGCAGCTCTCGGTCCGGCAGGCCATCGCCATCGCCGTGCCCGCGACCGCGCTGCTCGACAAGGGGGGGGACCGCGGCAAGGTCGTCAACGGTGTGATGGCGCCCGGAGTCGCCGGACACAACGCGCAGGACGTGCTCGGCGCGGGCCGCGAGGGCGACCCCGACCGCGCCCGCGCGCTCCTCAAGGGCGCGGGCCAGCTCGGCCGCACCCTGAAACTGGCCACCGGCGACGGCGACACCGACACACAACTGGCCCTGATCCGGGGCAGCCTGGAGCAGGCCGGCTTCAAGGTGACCGTGCACGACTACGGCGCCGACTCCGACAAGTACACCGACGACGCCTGGGCCGGGAAGTACGACCTGTTCACCCTCTACCTCGGCGACCGGCACGCCACCTCGTCGACGTACCTGGCCCGCATGTTCGCCTCCCGCTACGGGCCGCACGGCACCTGGTCGAACTACTCCGAGATCGACAGCGACACCATCGACAGCGCCATCGACACCGCCCGCTCGGCCCCCGGCCTGGAGAGCTCCCGCCCGCTCTGGGCGAACGTGGACCGCGAGGTGGTGAAGGAGGCGGCGGCCGTCCCGCTGTACGTGCTGACCCCCACGTTCCTGTACACGACAGCGCTCAAGGGCGTGCGGGTCGGGATCCTCGGGATGACGCCGACGAGCCTGTACGTGGACCGGTGAGCCGAAACCGTTACGGACGAACGCACAAGCTGTGATGGGGAGTTGTCGATTCCGGGGCTAGCGTCGAACGCTATGCGGGGACGAGTGCTCAGCGGGCGCTACCGGCTTCTGGAGACCATCGGTTCCGGTGGCATGGGGCAGGTCTGGCGCGCCCGGGACGAGGACCTCGGGCGGGTCGTCGCCCTGAAGCTGTTCGCGCCGCCGGACGACATCGAGGCGGGCGAGCGGCAGGAGCTGCTGCGCCGGTTCCGGCGGGAGGCGCGGGCGGTCGCCGCGCTGTCCAGCCCGTACGTCGTCACGGTCTTCGACCACGGGACGGACACCGACGGCGAGCCGAACGGTGAAGTCCCCTACCTCGTCATGGAGCTGGTCGAGGGCGAGTCGCTGCAGGAGATGCTGCGGCGGGAGGTGCGGGTCCCCGTCGGGCGGGCCCTGGAGTGGGCGCGGCAGACGGCGCTCGGGCTGGCCGCGGCGCACCGCGCCGGGATCGTGCACCGGGACATCAAGCCCGGCAACATCATGGTCGCGCCGGGCGACCCCGGTGCGGTGAAGATCCTGGACTTCGGGATCGCCGCGTTCCTCGAGGGCGCGGAGTCCGCGACCCGGCTGACCAGGACCGGCACGCTGCCGATCGGGAGTGTGCTCTACATGGCGCCCGAACGGTTCCGGCAGGAGCCGGGCGACGGACGCATCGACCTGTACGCGCTGGGCTGCGTGCTCTACGAACTCCTCGTGGGCAGGCCGCCGTTCGTCGGGCCCGCCGCCGGGGTCATGTACAACCATCTGCACGACACACCGCTGAAGCCCAGCCGGGCACGGGCCGAAGTGCCGCCCCTCGTAGACGAGTTGACAGCCGCGCTGATGGCGAAGCGCCCCGCTGACCGGCCCGCGGACGCGGACGCGGTGGTGGCGCTGCTCGACGGGGTGACGGGGTGCGGGCCGGGGACCTCCGCAGGGCCGACCGGACCGGCTGGGCCGGCCGGGCACACCGGACGGACCGGACCGACGGTCAAGACACCGACATCGGCACCGGCACCGGCACCGGCACCGGCACCGGCACCAACCTCGACTCCCGCACCAGCCTCGACGCCAGCGTCAGCACAAGCACCGGCACCGGCCTCGACGCCAGCGTCGGCACCAGCACCGGCACCCTCACCCTCACCCGCGCCGGCCCCGGCCCCGGCCCCCACCCCGGCAACCAGAAAGCTCACCCCTCCCGCCCCCAAACCCGCCCGCCGCCGCAGCCGCCGCACCCTTCTCGTCGGTGCCGTCGCCCTGGCCTGTGTCGGCGGCGGGATCTCGGTGGCCGCCACCCTGAACGGCGGGGGCGGCGGTCCGGCCGGGCCGCCGCCCCCGGTACGGCCGCTGAACCAGCCCACGTTCCGGATCGCCGTCGCGAACCAGGGCACGGGCGCCGACACCAGGGCCGTGGAGCGGGCCCTGGACGACTACGCGGGGCTGCTGCCGCTGAAGGTCGTGGCCGTGCCGAACGCGAGCGCCCTGACCACGGCCGAGTTCGAGCGCAAGCACCCGGACGTCGTCGCCCTGATCGGGACCGCGGCGGGCACCGCGGGCCTGATGAAGGGCACCCCCGCCCTGCGCACCTGCCAGGACTACGCGCACGCACCGCGGTCCGGGGCCGATCCCGCCGACGCCGTCGAACAGTTCGGCGCGTATCTGGAACAGGTCATGCACACCAAGCGGCTGCTCGCCCCGGACACCGCGGGCCTGGAGCCGCTGGCGGAGCGGTTCGCGGCGGGCCGCGGCGCCGGGTACGGGTTCACCCCGTCCCCGACACCGCCGTACGCCATGAAGCGGAGCGCGCTGCGCCGGCTGCTCGCCGGGGCCCGGCCGGACACCGTCTACCTCGCCGACCAGAGCGGCCAGGGCGACAACGTCACCGCGCTGCGGCACGCCGGATACCGGGGTGAGATCGCCCTCGCCCCCGACCACCACGCCGACTGCGCCGCCACCGCCGCGCCGCGGTCCGCCCAGGAGTCGGTGCCCGACGGCACCCTGCGCTTTCGCACCACGTCCCCCGCCGGGGCGCCGGAGAAGGGCGAGTGCACCCAGGACGCCGCCTGGTGCGCCCGGGTACGGCCGCTCATGACGCGGCCCGGGGCCCTGGAGGAGTACGAGGCGGCGCAGGCGGTCGTGGCCGCGTTCCGGGCGAAGGCGGTCAACGACACGACGGCCGCCGCGGCCCGCGCGCACATCGCGGCCGCCCTGCCCGGCGCCCGGATCAACGGCCTCCAGGGCGACTACACGCCCGCCTCCCTCGGCACGGGCGTCACCCGCCCCGTCTGGGTGGAGCTGCGCGGCGCGGGCTCCTGGGACCCGCTCGGCACGGTGGCGTCCCTGACCCGCGATTGACGACAATCACCCCATGGAACCGGAACCAGATCTTCAAGCCCTCCTGAGGTCCCTGCGCGTCTGGGACACCGAGCTGCCCGCCTTCGACACCGGGGCCGCGCCCGCCGAGCCGGTCGCGCTGTTCACCCAGTGGTTCGCGGCGGCCGTGGCGGCCGGGCAGACCGAGCCGCACACCCCGTCGCTGGCGACCAGCGACGGGGAGGGCCGCGCCGACGTCCGTACGGTGATGCTGCACGGCGCCGACCGGGAGAGCGGCTGGAGCTTCGCCTCGCACTCCGGCAGCGCCAAGGGCCGCCAGCTGGCCGCCCGCCCGTACGCGGCGCTCGGCTTCTACTGGCCGGTGCAGGGCCGCCAGGTCCGGGTCCGCGGCCCCGTCCGTTCGGCGCCCGCCGAGGTGGCGCAGGCCGATCTGCACGCCCGCTCCACCGGCGCGCTCGCCGCCGCCCTCACCGGCCACCAGAGCGAACTCCTCTCCTCCGCTGCGGAGTTGGAGCGCGCGTCGCAGGCCGCGTGGGAGCGGGCGCAGCGCGAGCCGGACGCGCCGGTGCCGTCCTGGACGGCGTACGAACTGAGGCCGGACGAGGTGGAGTTCTTCCAGGGCGACGCCCGGCGGCGGCACGTGCGGCTCAGGTACCGCCGCACGGAGGCGGGCTGGGTCAAGGAGTTGCTGTGGCCGTGAACCTCAGGACGGTGAAGTCCCGCACGGGCCGGTAACCGAGGCGCTGGTACAGGGCGTTGCTCGTCGGGTTGGCGAGGTCGGTGAAGAGCACCACCGCGTCCGCTCCCGCGGCGAGCGCCGCCCGGCTCACCTCGGCGGTCGCGGCCCCGCCGTATCCGCGGCCGCGCAGCTCCTTGGGCGTGTAGACGGGGGCGACGCGCACGCTGCCGCCGACGAGCCGGGTGACGCCGGCCAGCGCGACGGGCGTGCCGTCGGGGGCCAGCCACAGGGTCGCGCCGCCGTACGAGATCCGGGAGTCGGCCCAGGCGAGGGCCTGTTCCCGGGTGAGCCTGTCCTCGATGCCGCCGGCGGCCTCGTCGCTGAACTCCTTGAACCAGCGGGCCAGCAGATCCCGGTCGGCCGGGCCCGCGACCCGGGCGGTGCCCGGCGGTGCGGGCGCGGGCGGTGCCAGCTCGCCGAGCACGTACAGCCGCTGGGCCATGCCCTCGGTGACCGAGCCGCCGGGGTGGCGGCGCAGCCAGGCGTCGGCGACGGCGCGGGCGCCCTCGACCGTGCCGCCGACCCCGACGGGCAGGTCCGCGTCGATGGCGGCGACCAGCGCCTCGGCCGCGTCGGGCCCGAGCGGACTGACGTACGGCGGGAACGGCGGTGTCCAGAGCAGGGCGCCCGCCACCTCCCCGGCCGCGTCGGTCCACACCCCGAACCGGGCGGTCGTGCCGTCGAAGCGTGCCTCCTTGGCCAGCAGCCCGGCGAGCACGCTCAACGGCACCGTGTGCAGGGCGGGATCGGCCCGGAGAAAGGCCCCGGCCCGCCGCTCGAACTCCTCGGGGTCGCGGGTGAGCCACCACTTTCCGGCTCCCTCATGCGCTTGCGTGTCCACCATCCGCCCATGCTGCCCGGCGCCCGTGCCCCCGCGCAGCCCGTTATTCCCGGGGGGCCCGGCTTGCGGTCCTGAACACCGGCACGCCGTCCCGGAAGGTGACGGCCAGTTCCATCCCGACCCGCAGTGCCGCCGCCTCGCACTCCACCACCTCGGTCATCATCCGCGGCCCCTCGGCGAGGTCGACGACGGCGGCGACGTAGGGGGTGCGGGTACCGAAGGGCGGCAGGTCGTTGCGGTGCACGACGGACCAGGTGTAGAGGGAGGCCCGGCCGCTCGCCGGGCGCCACGCCCCGTCCTCGCTCCAGCAGTACGGGCAGAACTCCCGCGGGTAGTGGTGGCTGCGCCCGCACGCCGCGCAGTGCCGCAGCAGCAGCGTGCCCTCGGCGGCGGCGTCCCAGTAGGCGCGGGTGAAGGCGTCCGGCTCGGGCACGTCGAACCGCGCGCCCCCGCTCGGCGGCGTGGTCGCGGGGCTCATCCGAACAGTCCGATCGCGTGGTCGAGGGACCAGGTCTGCCAGGACATCGCGAACAGGGCGACCAGCGAGATCAGGCCCATCATCGCGTTCTGCCCCTGCTCGGCCCAGTCGTGGATCATGAGCGTGAAGTACAGGAGATTGAGCAGCAGCCCGCCGACGAGGGCGACCGGGGTCAACAGGCCGACGATCAGCCCGAGTCCGAGCGCCAGCTCCGCGTAGACGACGACGTACGCCATCGTCCTCGGCCGCGGTTTCACGACGACGTCGAAGCCGCTGCGCACCGCGTTCCACCGGTGCTTGGCGGCGACGTCGGCGGCCCAGGCGATCCCGGTGCCGCGCTCGAACCAGCCCTTCTTGTCCTTGTGCCGCCAGCTCTCCAGCCACCACAGGCCGAGCCCGATGCGCAGCACGGCCAGCCACTCGGCTCCGCCGAGGCCTATCGCATCCATATCGCGTCCATGAAGTCCGGCCCCTTCCACGACATCTGACGGTACGTCAGTTCAGCGCATCCTCCGGCGGCGCGCAAGGCCCCGTTCCCCGTGATCAATCCGCAATCGATTTCCTCCTTGACCGGACCCCCTCGACAACGGGCCGGATTACGCTCCGCTCATGACCGACGCCAACCCCACGCCGGCCCGCAGCCACGAACGTCCGCCCGTGTACGTCATCGGCGGCGGCCCCGGTGGCCTGGCAGCGGCGGCGAGCCTCAAGGCGCACGGCGTACGGGCCGTCGTCCTGGAGAAGTCCGACCGCGTCGGGGCCTCCTGGCGGGCCCACTACGACCGCCTCCACCTGCACACCACGCGCCGTCTCTCCGCGCTCCCGGGACTGCCGATCCCGCGCCGCTTCGGCCGTTGGGTCGCGCGTGACGACGTGGTGCGCTACCTGGAGAAGTACGCCGAGTACCACGACCTGGAGGTGGTGACCGGCGTCGAGGTGACGCGCGTCGAGCGCACCGCCGACGGCACCGGCTGGCGGCTGCTGGCCACCGGCGGGCGGGAGCTGACCGGCACCGCCGTCGTCGTGGCGACCGGCTACAACCACACCCCGCGGCTGCCCGCGTGGCCCGGCGCGGACTCGTACACCGGACGGCTGCTGCACGCGAGCGAGTACCGCAACCCGTCCCCGTACGCCGGCCAGGACGTGCTCGTCGTCGGGGTCGGCAACACCGGCGCAGAGATCGCCGTCGACCTGATCGAGGGCGGCGCCTCCCGTGTGCGCCTCGCGGTGCGCACGGCCCCGCACATCGTGCGCCGCTCCACCATGGGCTGGCCCGCCCAGCTCACCGGCATCCTCGTCCGCCGCCTCCCGGTCCCGCTGGTGGACCGGCTGGCGGCCCCCATGGGCAGGCTGAGCGTGCCGGATCTCTCGGCGCACGGCCTGCCGCGCCCGGACACGGGCCTGTACTCGCGGGTGCGGGAGGGCTCGATCCCCGTGCAGGACGTCGGCCTCATCGACGCGGTGCGCGGCGGGAAGGTCGAGCCGGTCGCGGCGGTGGAGTCCTTCGACGGGGCCGAGGTGGTCCTCGCGAACGGCAGCCGCATCACGCCCGACACGGTGATCGCGGCGACGGGCTACCGCCAGGGCCTGGAGTCCCTGGTCGGCCACCTGGACGTCCTGGACCCGGCGACGGGCCGCCCCCGCACCACGACCCCACCGGGCCTGTACTTCCAGGGCTACACCAACCCCATCAGCGGCATGTTCCGCGAAATGGCCAGGGACGCGGAACGCATCGCACGGACGGTGGCGAAGCCCCGCTAGGGCCGGTCCGATCCAGGGCCGCACCGGTCGGCCGACAACGAAACGCAAGGGGGGTCCGGGGGCGCGGCCCCCGGGGACCGGGACGGGACAGGGAGGAGGGGGCGACCCGGTCCGTGACCCCGCCACAGACCACGAGCGAGACGGAGTGCACCGCAATGCCACGCGAAAGAACCCCGCTCAACCCGCTCAACGGAAACCTCACCCGCCGCCGCGCCCTTCTCACCGGCGCGGCGGCGACCACTCTCCTGGCCACCGGCACCGGCACCGGCACCGCACGGGCCGCCGACACCAGGGACGTGGACGTGGCCGTCGTCGGCGCGGGCCTCGCCGGCCTGACCGCCGCCCGCGACCTGATCGCCGCGGGCAAGAAGGTCCTCGTCCTGGAGGCGAGGGACCGCGTCGGCGGCCGCGTCGTGAACCTGAAGCTGCCCGGCGGCGGCACCACGGAGGGCGGCGGCGAGTTCATCGGCCCCACCCAGGACCGCATCAAGGCGCTGGCCGACGACCTGGGCGTGGCGACCTTCGCCACGTACAACACGGGCAAGAACGTCCTCTACAAGGACGGCAAGCGCACGCCGTACGCCACCGACGGCCTCCTGGGCTCGGTCCCGCCCATCGACGCGGCGGGCCTCGCCAACGCGGCCGCCGTGCAGGCCCTGCTCGACGACATGGCGAAGAAGGTGCCGGTCGACGCGCCCTGGACGGCGGAGAAGGCGCAGGAGTGGGACCGCCAGACGTTCGAGACGTGGCTGCGGGCGAACGCGGTGATCCCTTCGGCCCGCTTCCTCCTCGACGTCGCGTGCACCTCGATCTTCTCGGCCGAACCGCGCGAACTCTCCCTGCTCTACGTGCTGTTCTACATCGCGAGCGCGGGCAACGAGTCGACGCCGGGCACCTTCGAGCGGCTCACGGAGACGGCGGACGGCGCGCAGGCCACCCGCTTCACGGGCGGTTCGCAGCAGGTGCCGCTGAAGCTCGCGGAACGCCTCGGCACGGACGTGGTCCGGCTGTCCTCCCCCGTGCGCAGGGTCGCGCGCGGCGCCGACGGCCGCTACACCGTCACCGCCGACGGCGTCACGGTCACCGCGTCCCGGGTCGTCGTCGCCGTGCCGCCGCCGCTGGCCGCCCGGATCGACTTCGACCCGCTGCTGCCCGCCGCCCGCGACCAGCTGGCGCAGCGCCTGCCCATGGGGTCGATCGGCAAGGCGATCGCGGTCTACGCCACCCCGTTCTGGCGGGCGGACGGCCTCAACGGTCAGGTCGTCAGCGACGCCGGCACGGTCCGCTCGACCTTCGACAACTCCCCGCAGGACGGCTCCTACGGCGCCCTGATGGGGTTCATCGAGGCGGACGAGATGCGGGCGCACGACGCCGCGTCCGAGGCCGAGGTGAAGGCCGCGGTCCTCAAGGACTACGTGACGTACTTCGGTGACAAGGCCGCGAATCCGGCCGCGTTCGTCCTCCAGCGCTGGGACAACGAGGGCTTCTCGCGCGGCGGCCCGGTCGCCTACGCGCCGCCCGGCGTGCTCACCCAGTACGGGGCCGCGCTGCGGGCTCCCGTCGGCGGAATCCACTGGGCGGGGACGGAGACGTCCGCGTACTGGTGCGGTTACATGGACGGGGCCGTGCGGTCCGGCGAGCGGGTGGCCCGGGAGGTGACGGCGGCGCTGTAGCCCGTCAGCGGCCGGGGCCCGGGTACCGGGTGTACCCGGGGTGACCGCCGCATCCCGCCCGCTCGGCGAGCAGCCGCTTGTGGTGGCTGTTGCGGCGCAGCGCGGTGATCACGACGATGACGGCACAGATGCCGACGCCGGCGGTCGGCAGCACGACGGCCAGGACCAGCCCGCCGACGAACGCGAGGACACCGCCGTCGTTGCCGAGGGCGTACCGGGTCTCCGCCTGCGACGAGCAGGTGATCTTGTAGTAGCCGCTCCGCTGCACGTCGAAGGTGTAGATCAGGTTCCAGGTCTCGTCCCGGGTGAGGGAGACATCCGTTCCCGGATCGGTGAGACGGGGGTCGCCCGGCCCGGAGATGCCGCACTTCGGGCCGGGGGACGGGCCCGGGTAGGTGGCCCAGATCCCGCGGTCGCCGTCCGGTTCGAGCTGGAGAGTGATGGTGTCGCCGTTGACGAACCGGTGACCGGTGTCCACGGAGTCGAGGACGCTCTTGAACCGGAGCACCCCGATGACCAGGCCCAGCAGGCACATCACGACCGCGACGGCGGCCGCGACGACGTACCAGTACCGCCCGGGTCTGAGTTCCTTGGGCGATATGAAGGGCGGCGAAGACGGGAAGGACTGCATCGGCACACCCTAGGTCCTCGGATCGGCCGCGGCCGGGGCCCGGCGGGCCCCGGCGTCCACGCCCGCACCATCCTTTCCCTGCAGCACTGTTCCTGACGGAGCGTCAGTTCAGTAATCTGACAGTGCGTCAGCTATGACGCCGCCGGGTTGTTGCTGTCTCACAGGAGCGGGCGGAGCGATGCTTGGATCGACGTACGGCACCCTGACCACCGACTCCCGCCGGGCCCGCGTGATCGCCTGCGGGGAACAGCCGGGCCCGGCGGTGCACGGCCGGGCCGCGGCCGACGACACGGATGTGAGCGGGCGCCCGCTGCACGCCGACACGGTGGACCTGGACCGGTTCTTCCGGCCCGAGTCCGTCGCCGTCGTCGGGGCGTCGGACGCCGAGGGGCGGCCGGGCACCGGGATCACCCGGCAGCTGATGGCGTGGGCGGAGCGGGTCGGGGCGCGCCTGCACCCGGTGCACCCGACCCGCGAGACGGTCTTCGGGCTGCCCTGTTCGGCGACGGTCGCGGACCTCCCCGAACAGGTCGACCTGGCGGTCCTCCTGGTCGCCGACCCGCTGCCGGTCATCGAGCAACTCGCCGACACGAAGGTGAAGTTCGCGGTCGCCTTCGCCTCCGGGTTCGCCGAGACCGGCGCGGCGGGCGCGGCGGCGCAGGAGCGGCTCGCGGCGGCCGTCGGGCGCTCGGGCCTGCGGCTGCTCGGCCCGAACACCAACCTCAACGCCTTCGAGCGGTTCCGCGACGATCTCGAAGGCCCGGCCATCGCCCTGATCACCCAGTCCGGGCACCAGGGCCGCCCGGTCTTCACCCTCCAGGAGCTGGGCATCCGCCTCTCACACTGGGCGCCCACGGGCAACGAGGCCGATCTCGAAACCGCGGACTTCATCTCGTACTTCGCGCAGCGGCCGGAGGTCGGTGCCATCGCCTGTTACGTGGAGGGGCTCAAGGACGGCCGGTCGTTCCTGCTCGCCGCCGACCGGGCGGCGCGCGAGGGCGTGCCGGTGGTGGCCGTGAAGGTGGGCCGCACGGAGACGGGCGCCCGTACGGCCGCCTCCCACACCGGAAAACTGACCGGCGCGGACACGGTCGTCGACGCGGCGATGCGCCAGTTCGGGGTGATCCGGGTCGACGGGCTCGACGAACTCCAGGACACGGCGGCCCTGTTGGCCCGCGCCAAGCCCCCGCAGGCGGACGGCGTCGTCGTCTACTCGATCTCCGGCGGCACCGGCGCCCACTTCTCCGACCTGGCGACGGCGGCGGGCCTGACCCTGCCCACCCTCTCCGAGGCCAAGCAGACCGAACTGCACCAGTGGATACCGGAGTACCTGAACGTCGCGAACCCCGTCGACAACGGCGGGCACCCCGTCGGCGACTGGCGCGGCCGGAAGATCATCGACGCGATCCTGGCCGACCCCTCGGTCGGCGTGCTGATCTGCCCGATCACCGGCCCGTTCCCGCCGATGAGCGACAAGCTCGCACAGGACCTGGTGGACGCGGCCGAGCGCACGGACAAGCTGGTGTGCGTGGTGTGGGGCTCACCGGTCGGCACCGAGGACGCCTACCGCACGACCCTCCTCGGCTCCTCGCGCGTGGCGACGTTCCGTACGTTCTCCAACTGCATCGGCGCGGTCCGCGCCCACCTCGACCACCACCGCTTCACCGCCTCCTACCGCTCCCCCTTCGACGAGGCGCCGCGCAGCCCGTCGCCGTCCTTCCGCAAGGCGCAGAACCTGATGCGCCCCGGCCACCAGCTCAGCGAGCACGCGGCCAAGCAGCTGCTGCGCGCGTACGGGATCCGCGTCCCGCGCGAGCAGTTGGTCACCAGCGCCGCCGCCGCCGTCCGCGCGGCCTCGCTCGTCGGCTACCCCGTCGTCATGAAGGCGTCGGCGCCGCAGCTCACCCACAAGTCCGAACTCGGCCTGGTGAAGGTCGCGTTGACGTCGGCGAGCCAGGTGCGGGACGCGTACCGCGAGCTCACCGACATCGCCCGGTACGAGAACATCGACCTGGACGGGGTGCTCGTCTGCCAGATGGTCGAGCGCGGCGTCGAGATGGTCGTCGGCGTCACCCAGGACGAGCTGTTCGGGCCGACCGTGACGGTGGGCCTGGGCGGCGTCCTGGTCGAGGTGCTCCGCGACACCGCGGTCCGCGTGCCCCCCTTCGGCGAGGACCAGGCCCGCGTCATGCTCGACGAACTGCGCGGCCGCGCCCTCCTGGACGGCGTCCGCGGGGCGCCTCCGGCGGACATCGAGGCCCTGGTGGAGGTCGTCCTGCGGGTCCAGCGCATGGCCCTCGAACTCGGCGACAGCCTCTCCGAGCTGGACATCAACCCGCTGATGGTGCTGCCGCGGGGGCAGGGAGCGGTGGCGCTGGACGCGCTGGCCGTGTGCCGGTGAGGGGCCCGCGCCCGGGTGCGGGCGCCCTGCGGCCGGTCCCACGGTTCCCCGCGCCCTGAAGCATGCGCTGGGCGCAGCTCCCCCTGAAGGCCGCAGGCCTTTCAGGGGCGCGGGGAACTGCGCGACCAGCCCACCACCACCCGCACCCGGCAGACGCCCCTGCGACGACCACTCCGAAACGGACGGCCCGGCATGACGGACGCACCCCCGAACGACGGCGAGATCCTGCACCGCACCGAGAACAACGTCTCCTGGATCACCCTCAATCGGCCCGCGGCGATGAACGCCGTCACCTGGGACCAGCGCGAGCAGATCATCGCCCTGCTCACCGCGGCCTCCGCCGACCCGGACATCCGCTGCGTGGTCGTCACCGCGACCGGCAAGGGCTTCTGCGCGGGCGCCGACCTGCGCGGCGCCCCCGCCACAGCAGAGCGCGTCACCGGCGACGTCAGCCGCACGATCCGGCTCGGCGCCCAACGCCTGATCGCCACGATCCTGGACTGCGAGAAACCGGT
Source organism: Streptomyces sp. VRA16 Mangrove soil (assembly GCF_017377775.1). Taxonomy (GTDB): domain Bacteria; phylum Actinomycetota; class Actinomycetes; order Streptomycetales; family Streptomycetaceae; genus Streptomyces. The sequence goes on along the minus strand of NZ_JAFVLN010000027.1, from coordinate 78,155 downwards.
GATCGCGGCGGTGAACGGCACCGCCGCCGGCATCGGCGCCCACCTGGCCCTCGCCTGCGACCTGGTCCTGGCCACCGAGTCGGCCCGCTTCATCGAGGTGTTCGTCCGGCGCGGCCTGGTCCCGGACGGCGGCGGCGCCTATCTCCTGCCCCGGCTGATCGGCCCGCAGCGCGCCAAGGAGCTGATGTTCTTCGGCGACGCGCTGCCGGCCGCCGACGCGGAACGGCTCGGCCTGGTCAACCGGGTGGTTCCGGAGGGAGAGTTGACGAAGACCGCCCGCGAGTGGGCCGAGCGCCTGGCGGCGGGCCCCACCCGCGCCCTCGCCCTCACCAAGCAGCTGGTGAACGCCTCCCTGGACAGCGACCGCGCCACCGCGTTCGCGGCCGAGGCCACCGCCCAGGAACTCAACATGACGACGCGGGACGCGCAGGAGGGCGTGGCGAGCTTCGTGGAGCGGCGCTCACCGACGTACGAAGGCCGCTGAACCCCGCGCTCTCACCAGGCCAGCGGATAGCGGACCGCGTGCCCGCCGACCCGGCCCGGCAGCATGCCGATGGCGACGAGCAGCACGGTGGCCAGGAGCAGCAGCGGCAGGAACGGCACGACGGGCGGCCCCTGGAGCACCACGATCACCGAGGTCGCGGCGGCCGGGGAGTGCGAGAGGCCGGTCAGCATCATCGCGCCGAGCGAGAGCCCGGCCGCGATCGCGGCGCCCCAGCTGGTGCTGCCGGTCACGGCGTGGGTGCCGTAGCCGATGGCGGCGGCGAGCAGCTGGCCGCCGACGAGGTTGCGCGGCTGGGAGATCGGCAGGCCGGGGGCGCCGTGCACCAGGGCGGCGCTGGCCGCGATCGGAGGTATCAGCAGGGGCTGGTGCAGCAGGACCCCGAGTGCGGCGAGCAGCAGCAGGGCGCCGATCGCGAAGCTGGTGGCGCGCAGGGCGTGCAGGGCGTGCGGCATGCGCGGACGGGGCGAGGGGGTGGTCACTTCTCTGGCTCCGGGCAGCTAAAGGCAGGTCAGGGCTGGCGAGGGGTTGCCGACGAGCATAAACAGAATGTTGAACAAGTCCTCACGCTTTGCCCCTGAGGCAAGAACCTTGCCGCCCGAGCGGCGCCGCGGCCGGGTCAGGCGCGCCGCACGGCGGGCGCCACCGCGGCGACGGCGGCGGGCCTGCGCGTCTCGAAGAGGATGAGCAGACCGTTGGCCGCCATCAGCGTCGCGGTCAGGCCGTGCACGCCGAGCGCGGTGGCCACGGAGCCGTGGTGGGACAGCACGGTGGCCATGTCGCCGTACGCCGTGAACGCCTCCACGAGCACGACCCAGCCGAGCGCCCGCCGGTGCCCCGTCACCAGCAGGACGCCGAGGACCAGGCCCATGACGACGTCGCGGATCCCCTTGAGGACCAGGAAGCCGCCGCCGTCGCCGGAGGGCCAGGTCGGGAAGCCGTAGGTCGGCGCCGTGGTCTGCGGGATCAGGATGAACTCCGTACCGAACCAGAGGATGAAGAGAACGAAGGCGACGGTCAGAACGGTGTTGATCTTCTTCAGCAACATGCGTGCCCCCCTTGGGCGTTGAACGCGGGCGTTGAAGGTGTCGAGGATCAGACGAGGGCGGCGGCCAGCAGGGTGAAGGCGCCGACGATGACGGCGACGCGGACGTAGTGCAGCCGCTGCCAGAGCTTCAGCTGCTCCTTCCAGTCGGCGGGCCGGTTCTCGGGGGTGTTGTTCTTGTTCCGGTCGTTGATCGGGACGAGCAGCAGCACCGACATGACCACGCTGACGAGCAGCAGCACCCCTGCGCCGACGACGAGCCCGGAGCCGTCGCGGTGCCAGCCGGTGCCGGCCCAGACGCCGACAAGGACGAGCGAGCCGATGTACCAGAACGGCATCAGGGCGCCGAGCATCCGGCCCCCGTGCGCATGACCCATCTGACGGCTGTCGTCGGGCAGCGCGTCGAGGATCGGCCCCATGACGAAGGCGACCGCGAACTCCACCCCCACCATCAGGCCGACGAGCACAGTGGTGACGACCTCAAGCGCACTGAACATGACACCCTCCCGGCATCTAGCGTTGCTAGCTGATGAGGCAACGCTAGACCTACTGCCGCTCGATTGTCTAGCGGTGCTAGGATCGAATCATGTCGGTACAAGAACGCAAGGAGCGCGAGCGGGCGGAGCGCGAGCGCCTCATCGTGACGACGGCCCGTGAACTCGCCGAGGCGCAGGGCTGGGACGCGGTCACCACCCGCCGGCTCGCCGAGCGCATCGAATACAGCCAGCCCGTCCTCTACAGCCACTTCCGCGGCAAGCGGGAGATCATCGGCGCCGTGGCCCTCCAGGGCGCCACCGAGCTGGCCGCGGCGGTGCGCACCGCGACCGCCGCCGTGGACGGCCCGCGCGAGCGGGTCGCCGCCCTCGCCCGCGCCTATCTCGACTTCGCGGCCCGCAACCCCGCGGTCTACGACGCGATCTTCCAGCTCGACGGCGGCCTCGCCTACGCGCAGGAGGACACCCCGGCCCCCCTCAAGGACGCGTTCGCCGCGCTGCAGGAGAGCCTCGGCGAGGTCGCGGGGGACGGGGTCGGGGCGGGCCTGTTCACCGAGGTGTTCTGGGCGTGCCTGCACGGGGTGGCGACCCTGACCCGGTCGGGGCGGCTGCCGGCGGAGTACACCGAGCAGCGGGTGGAGCTGCTGGTGGCCCGGCTCCCCGTGACCTGACGCACCCGGGGGGGGCGAACGGGTCGGAAGGAGGGCCTGCACACCTCTTCACACCTGACGACCCGTCAGTTTCAATGGATCCATGATGGGACACGCAGGGATGGCGGCCACCGTCGTCCGGTACCTCAGGTCCGTCGGCTCCCCCACGTCGTCCGGGCCCGTGGAGACGCTGCCCCGCCCCGATCTGCGCGCCGTCGGCGACGACGAGCGGGCGCCCGTGGACCCGGCCGAGTTCCGCCGGGTCCTCGGCACGTTCGCCTCCGGCGTCACCGTGATCACGGCCCCCGGCGAGGACGGCGGCGCCCCCGCCGGGTTCGCCTGCCAGTCCTTCGCCTCGCTCTCCCTGGACCCGCCGCTGGTCGCCTTCATGGTCGCGCGCACGTCGACGACCTGGCCCCGGATCGCCCGCGCGGGCGTCTTCTGCGTGAACGTGCTCGGCGCGGACCAGGGCGCGCTGTGCCGGGGGTTCGCGGTGAGCGGGGCCGACAAGTTCGCGGGCGTGGAGTACGACGCGGCGCCCGTCTCCGGGTCGCCGCGGCTGGGCTCCGTCGCCGCCTGGATCGACTGCGCGATCCACGCCGTGCACACCGGCGGCGACCACCTGATCGTGGTGGGCCGGGTGACGGCACTGGGCGCGCCGGACACGGAGGTGGGCCCGCTCCTGTTCCACCGGGGCCGGTTCGCCCGGATCGACGACTAGCTCCGGTCACGTCGGCGACTGCGGCTCCGGTGCGTGCTTCTCGAGGGCGTCTGCCGTGTGGCGTTTTCGTTGCGGGGTGCGGGTGCGTGGGGGCCGGTCGCGCTCCGCGGCGAAGCCGCTGATGGGTACGGCCCCGCGCCCCTGAAACATGCGCTGCGCGCAGCTTCCCCGTCGAGGGAGATGCCGCACCGAAGGTGCGCATCTCAGGGGCGCGGGGAACTGCGCGAGAAGCCCCACCGGGCCGGTAGCCCGCAACGAAACCACCACCCGGCAGCCCCCTAGCCCCCCAGAGCCGGCGCAACCGCACCGCGCCGGATCACCAGAGCCATCAGCGCCGCAGCCGCGCAGAGCCCCCCGGACGCGTACCAGACCACGTCGTACGAGCCGAACACGTCGCGCGCGACACCGCCGAGGAACGCCACCACGGCCGCCCCCACCTGGTGCGATGCCAGCACCCACCCGAACACGATCGCGCTGTCCTCCCCGTAGTGCTCCCGGCACAGCGCGATGGTCGGCGGCACGGTGGCCACCCAGTCGAGTCCGTAGAAGACGATGAAGAACAGCATCGGCGGATGGACGGACGGCGCGAGCAGCACCGGCAGGAAGACCAGGGAGACGCCCCGCAGCGCGTAGTACACGGCGAGCAGCCGCCGCGCCTCGAAGCGGTCGGTGAACCAGCCGGAGGCGATCGTCCCGGCGACGTCGAACACCCCGATCACCGCGAGCAGCGACGCCGCGGCCGTCACCGGCATCCCGTGATCGTGCGCGGCGGGCACGAAGTGCGTCTTGACCAGGCCGTTGGTCGAGGCGCCACAGATCGCGAACGTCCCGGCGAGCAGCCAGAAGGGACCGGTCCGCGCGGCCCTGGACAGCACCCCGAGCGCCCGCCGCGCCGCGCCCGTGACCGGCGCGGGCTTCGGCACGAACTCCGTGGCGCCGTACGGCCGTACGCCCACGTCGGCCGGATGGTCGCGCAGCAGCAGCCACACGAACGGGACGACGGCGAGCGCGGCGAGGGAGACGGTCACCGCGGCGGGCCGCCAGTCGTGCTTCTCCACGATCCAGGAGAGCAGCGGAAGGAAGATCAGCTGCCCCGAGGCGCCGGCCGCGGTCAGGATGCCCGTCACGAGCCCGCGCCGGGCGACGAACCAGCGGTTGGTGACGGTCGCGGCGAAGGCGAGCGCCATCGAACCGCTGCCGAGCCCCACCAACACCCCCCAGCACAGGACCAGTTGCCAGGCCGCCGTCATCCACACGGTCAGCAGCGAACCGAGCGAGATCACGCTCAGCGCGACCGCCACGACCTTGCGTATGCCGAACCGGTCCATGAGCGCGGCGGCGAACGGCGCCGTGACCCCGTACAGCGCGAGGTTCACGGACACGGCGAATCCGATGGTGCCGCGCGACCAGTCGAACTCGTCGTGCAGCGGCTCGATGAGCAGGCCGGGCAGCGAGGCGAAGGCGGCGGCGCCGATGATCGTCACGAAGGTCACCGCGGCGGCGGCCCAGGCCCACAGGGTGCCCGGACCACCGGCGGCGGAGCCGGTCGGAGTGCTGGATGCGGAGGTCTGCGTCGTCGTCACGGAAGAAGTTTCGGCGAGGGAATCCGTTCGCGACAGTGGCCCGAATGACAGGCTTCGCTACGATCGGGCCATGAGCGCTTCCAGGACCGCGGGCTCCCGGCACCGCGTCGTCGTACTGGCCATCGACGGCGTCATCCCCTTCGAACTGGGCATCCCGCAGCGGATCTTCGGCCGCAGCCGCGGCGCCTCGGGCGAGTACCTGTACGAGGTGGAGACCTGCGGCGTCACCGGCGCGGGCCCGGTCAGGACGGAGGCGGACTTCGCGATCCTGGTGGAGCGCGGCCCGGAGGCGCTGGCGACCGCGGACACCGTGGTCGTCCCGTCCTCGTACGCGCTCGGCCCCGCCCACGACGAGGGCCGGCTCTCCCCCGAGCTGGCCGCCGCGCTGGCCCACATCCGCCCCGGCACCCGGCTGGTCTCGATCTGCACGGGCGCCTATGTGCTGGCCGCCGCGGGCCTGCTCGACGGGCGTCCGGCGACCACGCACTGGGCGGACGCGGAGAACTTCCAGCGCACGTACCCGGCGGTCCGGGTCGACCCCGACGTGCTGTTCATCGACGACGGCGACATCCTCACCTCGGCGGGCGTCGCGGCCGGGATCGACCTGTGCCTGCACATCGTCCGCCGCGACCACGGCACGGCCGTCGCCAACGACATCGCCCGCCGCACCGTCGTCCCGCCGCACCGCGACGGCGGCCAGGCCCAGTACATCGAGCGGCCGGTCCCCGAACCGCAGTGGGCGACCACGACCCGGGCCCGCGCCTGGGCCCTGGCCCACCTCCACGAGCCGATCCAGCTGCGCGACCTGGCCGAGCAGGAGTCCATGTCGGTCCGCACGTTCACGCGCCGCTTCCGCGAGGAGGCGGGCGTCAGCCCCGGCCAGTGGCTCACCCAGCAGCGCGTGGAGCGGGCCCGCCACCTCCTGGAGTCCTCGGCGCTCTCCATCGACCGGATCGCCGCGGAGTCGGGCTTCGGGACGGCCCAGTCGATGCGCCAGCACCTCCAGGCGGCGCTCGGGGTCACACCGACCGCCTACCGCAGGACGTTCAGCGCCGCGGGGTGACGCGTCGGAAAAGCCGCGCGCGGCGCGTGCTTCAGGGGCGCGGGGCTGTGCCCATCAGCGGCTCCGCCGCGGGGCGCGAAGCAGGACGGCCGGCCCGCGGCCGCGCGACAACCGAACCCCGCACACGCGACCGCCCCCGCTCCCCCCAGAACCCCGCACACGCGACCGCCCCCGCTCCCCCCAGAACCCCGCGACCCCCAGCACCACGGTCACCCCGACCCCCACCAGCACCGCCCCGCTCGGCGGCACCACCCGCAGCATCGCCCCCGCCAGTGACCCGCTCCCCGCGTAACCGGCCCCCACCGCCGCGTACATCACGGAGTACCCCGCCGCGAGCGCCCCGGGCGGCAGCATCTCCCGCAGCGTCAGGTTCCGCGTCAGCATCGCTCCGGCCTGGAGCACCCCCGCCACCACCAGCCCCGCGGCGATCGCCCCCGCCCAGGGCACCAGCGCGACCCCGGCCACGCATCCGGACACCCCGAGCACCAGCACCAGGCTCTGCGTCGGCAGCCGTCCGGGCCACGCCCGCAGCCCGTACACGAACGCCCCCACCGCGGAGCCGATGGAGAACCCGGCGAGCAGCGGCCCGGCGAGCCCCACCCCGAAGCCCCGCTGCTCAAGGAGCGCGGGCAGGATCAGCTCGGCCATGGCGAGCAGCGACAGACTCGCCGCCCCGGTGACATAGGCGGGCCAGGCCCGCAGCAACACCCGTACAGACGCCCGTTCTTGGTCCTTCCCGCCGTCGGCGACCCACCCCACGGGCAGCAGCCACAGGCCCGGTACCGACACGGCCATCAGGCCGCCGGCCAGCAGCAGCGGCACCCAGGGGGCCACCGACAGCGCGAGCCCCGCCGTCGCGGCCGGCGCGACGGCCCACACCCCGAAGGTCAGGATCGACTCGAACGACATCGCCTGCGGCACCGCCCGGTCCGGCGTGACCCGGGTGAGCAGCGCCCGCAGCGCACCCGGCGCGGCTCCGGGCGCCGCCCCCGCGACGAAGGCGAACACCCCGAGCAGCGCCGGATGCACGGCGTGCGCCAGGCCGAGCGCGCCGAATCCGCAGGCCCCCACCGCGAGCCCGGCCGCGAGCTGGGGCCGGGCCCGCTCGGCGCGCAGCCGGGTGCCGAGCAGCGGGGCGCCGATGATCTCCCCGACCACGTAGACGGCGGCGAGCACGGCGCCCAGCGAGTACCCGCCGGGCCGCTCGCGGACGAGGAGGACCACGGCGAGCGGCGCCATGGCGACCGGCATCCGCGCACAGACGGCCACGGCGGCCCAGGCCGACACGGCCCGTCCCGAGGTACGGAAGAGGAGGCGGTAGCTCATCCCCCGACCGTAGGGCCGGGCACGGGCTCCTCCCCACCGAATTCCCGCGGACCGGACCCGAAGCCGGAGCCGGGGCTCAGAACGTCAGCACCCCCCGGGCCACCCGCCCCGCCTCCGCGTCCTGGACGGCCTTGCCGAAGTCCTCGACCGGGTACGTCCGCGTCACCAGCTCGTCCAGCAACAGCCGCCCCTCGGCGTAGAGATCGGCGTAGAGCCGGATGTCGCGCTGCGGCCGTGACGAGCCGTACCGGCAGCCGAGGACCGACTTGTCCAGGAAGAGCTGCGCGGGCACGAACGACGCCTCGGCGTCCGCGGCCGGCATCCCGAGCAGCACCGCCTGCCCGTGCCGGTCGAGCAGGTCGATCGCGGCCCGCACCAGTTCGACGCGGCCCACGCACTCGAAGACGTGGTCGGCGCCGTCGGGCAGCACGTCGCGCACCGCGCCCACGTCCGTGAGGAACTCGCTCGCCCCGAACTGCCGCGCCACGGACTCCTTCTCGGGGTTGGAGTCGACGGCGACGATCCGCAGCGCCCCCGCGATCCGGGCCCCTTGGAGGACGTTGAGACCGACGCCGCCGGTGCCGATGACGACGACCGAGTCGCCCCGGTCGACCCTCGCGCGGTTCAGCACCGCGCCCACGCCCGTCAGCACCCCGCACCCGATCAGGGCGGCCGAGGTCAGCGGGATCTCCTTGGGGATCTTGACCGCCTGCACGGCCTTCACCACGGTCCGCTCGGCGAAGGCCGAGTTGGAGGCGAACTGGTAGAGCTTCTCGCCGCCCCGCGAGAACGGCTTGTGCGGCATCCCGATCGCCTTGCGGCACATGGTCGGCCGCCCCCGGTCGCACTCGGCGCAGGCCCCGCAGTTGGCGAGCGTGGACAAGGACACGTGGTCCCCCGGCGCCACATGGCTCACCCCCGCCCCCACTGCCTCCACCACGCCCGCGCCCTCGTGCCCGAGCACGACGGGCCGCGGGAACGGGATCGTCCCGTCGATCACCGACAGATCGCTGTGGCACAGTCCGGCGGCGGCGACCCGCACGAGCACCTCCCCGGGCCCCGGCTCGCGTATCTCCAAGTCGTCCACGACGACGGCCTGCCGGCCGTCGAACACAACACCCCTCACGACTGGGCCTCCCTGGGTAGGCCGAGCACGCGCTCGGCGATGATCGTGCGCTGGATCTCGTCCGAACCGCCGTAGATCGTGTCGGCCCGGCTGAACAGGAACAGCCGCTGCTGCTCGTCGAGTTCGTACGGCGCCCCGGTGCTCCAGTCGCGAGGTCCGACGGCGGCCGCGGCCCCCCGCACCTGCACGGCGAGCTCCCCGAGCCGCTGGTGCCAGCCGCCCCACAGCAGCTTGGCGACGCTGGGCGCGCCCCGGTCCTCGGCGCCGCCGAGGGTGCGCAGGGCGTTCCACCGCATGGTCCGCAGCTCGGCCCAGAGCCGTACGAGACGGTCGGCGACGACGGGATCGCGCACCGCCCCCGAGGCGACGGCGTCCCGCACGACGCTCTTCAACTCCTGGTCGAATCCGATCTGCTGGGCGAGGGTCGACACGCCGCGCTCGAAGCCGAGCAGCCCCATGGCGACCTGCCAGCCGCGCCCCTCCCCGCCGACGACCTCCTCGGCGAGGGCCCCGTCGAAGAACACCTCGTTGAACTCGCTGGTGCCGGTGAGCTGCCGGATGGGCCGTACGTCGATGTGGTCCGGCTGGTCCATCGGCACGAGCAGGAAGGAAAGCCCGCGATGACGCCGCGAACCCGCCTCGGTCCGGGCGAGCACGAAACACCAGTCGGCCTCGTGCGCGAGCGACGTCCACACCTTCTGCCCACTGACCCGCCACCGCCCGTCACCGTCGCGTACGGCGGACGTCCGCAAGGAGGCGAGGTCCGAGCCGGCGCCGGGTTCGCTGTACCCCTGGCACCACAGCTGCTCCCCGCGGGCGATCGGCGGCAGAAAGCGGCGCCGCTGCTCCGGGCTTCCGTAGGCGAGCAGGGTCGGTGCGAGGAGGTTCTCCCCGATGTGCCCGCACCGGCCCGGGGCGCGGACCCGTGCGTACTCCTCGGCCCAGACGACCTGCTGGGTGAGGGAGGCGACGCGATTGCCGTACCCGCCCTCGGACCAGCCGATCCCGATCCAGCCGCCGGACCCCAATTCCTTTTCCCAGGCACGCCGTTCGGCGGCGCCCACGTGCTCGCTCCCCGGCCCGCCCCGCCCCACGATCCCGGCGAAGGCCCCCTTGTGCGCCTCCAGCCAGGCCCGTGCCTCGCGCCGGAACTCCTCGTCCTGCTCCCCGAACCCGAACTCCACGCCCGCCACCCCCACCCTCGCTATTGATTGGGCCGTTCCTTGGCGGCCGCGGCCCGTGCCATCTCCTCCAGCCGGTCGAGCATCGGCATCGGGTCGGTGCCCACGGCACCCGGCAGGAAGTCGGCGATCCGCTCCGGGGTCCAGGAGCCGCCCTCGGCGTACCCGGCCCGCAGCTCGCGCGGCTGCGCCCACACGGCGATCTTCGGCCCGGCGACGGTGTACACCTGCCCGGTGATCTTCTCCTCGCGGGCCCGGTCGCTGAGCAGATAGACCACGAACGCGGCGACGTCCTCGGGCTCGCCGATCTCCTTCAGCGTCATGGGGACGTTGGCCGACATCCGCGTACGGGCGACGGGCGCCACCGCGTTGGCGGTCACTCCGTACTTGTGCAGGCCGAGCGCGGCGCTGCGCACCAGCGAGATGATCCCGCCCTTGGCCGAGCTGTAGTTGGCCTGTGCGACGGACCCCTGGTGGTTGCCGCTGGTGAACCCGATGAGCGTGCCGGTCCCCTGCTTGCGCATCACGGCGGACGCGGCCCGGAAGACGGTGAAGGTCCCCTTGAGATGTGTGGCGACGACGGGGTCCCACTCCTCCTCCGACATGTTGAAGAGCATCCGCTCGCGCAGGATCCCGGCGACGCACACCACCCCGTCGATCCGCCCGTACGCCTGCACCGCGGTGTCCACGATCCGCTGCCCGCCGGCCATGGTGGACACGTCGTCGGCGACGGCGACGGCCTCACCGCCGGCCGCCTCGATCTCCTTCACGACGCCCTGGGCTATCTCGGAGGTGGGCTCGCCGCCCTCGATGGACACCCCGTAGTCGTTGACGACGACCTTGGCGCCCTCGGCGGCGCAGGCGAGCGCGACGGCCCGCCCGATGCCGCGCCCCGCCCCCGTCACGGCGACGACCTTGCCTGCCAAGAAGTTCCCCATGCCCGGCCCCTTCCCGCGATTTCTGACGACCCGTTAGATTTTGCCTTCGAGCGGATTCTACGACCCGTCAGATACGGGAACACAAGACCTGGAACACAAGACCCGGGAGGCCCCGATGCCCCTGCCCGCCGAGTTCCACGACATCGCCAAACGCGTGAACAACTGGGGGCGTTGGGGAGAGTCCGACGAGATCGGCACCCTCAACCTCGTCACCGACGAGGTCGTCCGCGAGGCCGCGGCCGAGGTCCGTACGGGCCGTCGCGTCCCGCTCGCGCTCACGCTCAAGGAGGACGGCGTGCAGTCGGGCCTGATCCCGGGCCGGGTGAACCCGCTGCACACCATGGTCCAGATCAACCAGGAGATCTTCGGTCCCGGCACGGTGGCCTGCAGCGACGACGCCGTGACGATGGGACTGCAGGCAGCCACCCACTGGGACGCGCTCACCCATGTCTCGCACTCGGGCCGCCTCTACAACGGCCGCCCGGCGCAGACCGTCACCGCGCACGGCGGCTCGGAGTTCAGCGGCATCGACAAGGCCCCGTACATCGTCTCGCGCGGCGTGCTGCTCGACGTGGCGGCGGCGAAGGGCGTGGACCGCCTGCCCGGGGACCACGCCGTCACCCCCGAAGACCTGGACGAGGCGGCGGAGTTCGGCCGGGTCACGGTCAGGTCCGGCGACATCGTCCTGGTCCGCACGGGCCAGATCCAGGTGTACCTCGCGGGCGACAAGCACGGCTACGGCTACCCGTCACCGGGGCTCTCGGTGCGCACCCCCGAGTGGTTCCACGCCCACGACGTGGCGGCGGTCGCCAACGACACCCTGACCTTCGAGATCTTCCCGCCGGAGATCGAGAACCTGTGGCTGCCCGTGCACGCCCTCGACCTGGTCGAGATGGGCATGCTCCAGGGCCAGAACTGGAATCTGGAATCTTTGTCCACAGCCTGTGGAGAGACGACCCGCTACAGCTTCCTGCTGTCGGCGATGCCGGAACCGTTCAAGGGCGCGACGGGAACCCCGGTGGCACCGGTGGCCGTCTTCTGATCGAGGGCGCGGCGCGCCCCGGGCCTTGCCGAGGACCCCCGTCACAAGGGCCCTCGACATCCCCTCGCAGCGACTCGCTGCCCACAAGCGTGATCAAACGGACACGGCCCGTCAACAGCCGTCCGGGTATTTGCGGTTAATGCGCAGAATGTTCAGGCGCTCACAGAAGCACTGGGGAGGAGTGAACCCGGCGCATTCGCCCCGGCGCACCGGTCGATCTCGCACCAGATCGCCTTGCCCGCACCCTCGGGCCGCCACCCCCACCGGTCGGCGAGGACGTCGACGAGTTCGAGCCCGCGCCCGTTCGTCTCCTCGCCGTCCGCGTGCCGGGGCGTCGGTGGCCGCGTGCTGGAGTCGGCGACCTCGACGCGCACCGTGCCGGGGCACGCCTCACCGATGCCGGATTCTCCGGGCAGCACCATCCGCAGCACGGCCGGGCGTCCGGTGTGCACCACGGCATTGGTCACGAGCTCGGAGACGAGCAGGATCAGCGTCTCGGCGACCGGTTCATCGGCGTCTATGCCCGAACCGGCGAGACGCGACCGCGCCCACCTCCGGGCCCGCCCCACTTCCGCGGGGTCGGCCCCGACCTCCAGTTGAACCTGAAGCACCTGCACCGCTCACACCATCCGAATCCGGCGGGACCGTTGGAGTTCTGCCTCGCGCCACTGACCGAGCTGGCCACTGAGGATGATCACGGATCGTGATCTCCTTACTGCACAGCATGGTTGACGTTCAGTCACCCCAACAAGCGCTTCGGGCATATTCCAGCGCGAAGGAGTACCCGTGCGGCATACTGTGCGACGCACCTCGCGGGGGATCGAACAGGCGGGCGTGATGCTCCGCCCTGCGCTGTGAACGGCGCGCATCGGCAGTCCAGGCGTCGCCTCGGAGGCAACCCCGGCACCGTCACCCGGGTTCAGCACCACTCGCATCTGCCACAAGGTACCGGAGCCGGACGCCGACTCCGCCGCGTGACGAGCCCCACGAAGGACACAACCCGATATCGACGCACCGTCACCGTGCGTGCACCTTTCGTCAGGGCCGTCGGGGCTCGCCGCGCCGCCGGCTCACAGCGCCGCCGCGAGAACCTCCTCCGCGTCCCGCGCCCGGCCGCCCAACTCGGCCCGCACCCAGGCCCGCTTCAGGTGCAGATGGACATCGGCCTCCCAGGTGAAGCCCATGCCGCCGTGCACCTGGAGGCAGTCACGGGCGCCCCGCACGGCCGCCTCGTCGGCGAGCAGTTTCGCCGCGGCGACCTCGACGGGGTCCTCGGTGACCGCGGCCGCGTACACCGCCGCACGGGCGATCTCGACCCGTACGAGCATCTCGGCGCACAGGTGTTTCACCGCCTGGAAGGCGCCCACGGGCTGCCCGAACTGTTCGCGGTCCCGGGCGTGTTGGACCGCCATGGCGAGGGTGCGGCCCGCCGAGCCGAGCTGTTCGGCCGCGTACAGCAGGGTGGCCCGCCAAGGGGGCGGCGCGCCGCCCGGCAGCCGGTGCAGCGGGGTGAGCGGGTCGACCGGCGCGGCCAGCGCCTCGGCTCCCGTCACGTCCCCCCGCACGACGTCCGCCGCGTCCATCCACGGCACGAGTCCCGCGTACGGGGCCGTCACCACCACGTCCCCCGTCGCGGCGCCCTCGACCCCGCCCGCCGCGAGGAACGTCGCCACCAGCGGCCCCGGCACCAGCGCGCGCCCGCACTCCTCGAAGACGAGCACGGCCTCCGGCAGCCCGAGCCCGACGCCGCCCGCGCTCTGCGGCAGACAGAGCGAGAAGAGACCGGCCGCGCCGAGCTCCCGCCACAGCGCCCGGTCGAGGGCGGGTACGGCCGCGGCCGCGTCGACGGATGCCCGCAGCGCGTCCCGGCCGAACCGCCCCTCCAGCAGCTCCCGCGTCCCGTCCCGCAACGCCCGTTGGTCATCGGTCGGTTGAAAGTGCACGGCCGCTCACCTCCCGCCCTTCGGCAGCCCGAGGATCCGCTCGGCGACGATGTTCCGCTGGATCTGCGAGGTCCCGGCGGCGATGGTGTACGACAGCGAGGAGAGCCGGTCGAGCGTCCACTCCTGCCCCGCGTCCAGCGCGCCCGCGCCGCCCAGCACCTCGGCCGCGACGTCGTAGAGCCGCTGGCGCGCGTGCGAGTACCGCAGCTTGAAGACGGAACCGCCGATGCCCGGCACCCCGCTCCCGCTCGCCTGCGCCTCGCTCACGTTCCACTGGGTGAGCCGCCACAGCGCCCCGAACTCGGCGCCCAGGAGGGCAAGTTCGCGCCGCAGCACCGCATCGTCCCAGCGGCCGCTCTTGCGGGCGTGCGCGGCCAGTTCGCCGAGGACCCGCCGGCAGGCGACGACCTCGCCGACGAACGCGGTGCCGCGCTCGAACGACAGGGTGACCATGGTGACCCGCCAGCCGTCGTTCTCGTCGCCTACCCGGTTGCCGACCGGGACCCGCACCTCGTCGAGGAACATCTCCGCGAACTCGGTCGACCCGGCGAGGGTGCGCAGCGGGCGGACCGTGATGCCGGGCGCGTCCATCGGCAGGGCGAGCCAGGTGATGCCGCGGTGCTTGGAGGGGGCGGCGGGGTCGGTGCGCACGAGCAGCTCGCACCAGTCGGCGACCTCGGCGTGCGAGGTCCAGATCTTGGAGCCGCTGATCACGTAGGCGTCGCCGTCGCGCACGGCCCGCGTGCGGAGGGCGGCGAGGTCGGATCCCGCGTCGGGCTCGCTGAACCCCTGGCACCACACCTCGTCGCCGCGCAGCACCGGCGGCAGCCAGCGCTCGCGCTGTGCCGGGCTGCCCTCGGCGGCGATGGTCGGCCCGGCGTGCAGCAGCCCCACGAAGTTCGCGCCCACGTACGGGGCGCCGGCCTTCTCGGTCTCCTCCAGGAAGATCAGCCGGGTGGTCGGCGAGGCGTCCCAGTGCACGTCCCCGTACCCGGCGTCGTACAGCCTGCGCTGCCAGCCCGTGTCGTAGGCGCGGCGCCCCGGCCAGTCCCCCGGCGACGGCTTCGGCGGCAGCTGGGGCAGCACCCCGCCCAGCCACTCCCGCAGCCGCGCCCGGAACGCCTCTTCCTCCTCGGTGTACGTGAGGTCCATGGGGCCGGGCCTACTTGTCGAGGTCGAGATCGAGCATGCGGATGGCGTTGCCGCGCATCAGCTTGTAGACCGTCTCGTCGTCGAGGCCCTTCACATGGTCGAGGGCGACCTCCTTGGTGTTCGGGAAGGTCGAGTCGACGTGCGGGTAGTCGGTCTCGAAGGTGGCGTTGTCACGCCCGACGACGTCGAGCGAGGCCACCCCGTGCTTGTCGCGGAAGAAGCAGCAGAACATCTGCCGGTAGTAGTACGTGGACGGCGGCTCGGGGATCAGGTCGCGGACGCCGCCCCAGGCGCGGTGCTCCTCCCACACGTCGTCGGCGCGTTCGAGGGCGTACGGGATCCAGCCCATCTGGCCTTCGCTGTACGCGAGTTTGAGCCGCGGGAACTTCACGAGGACGCCGCTGAAGAGGAAGTCCATCATCGAGGCCATCGCGTTGTTGAAGCTGAGCGAGGCCTGGACGGCGGGCGGGGCGTCGGGGGACGCGGCGGGCATCTGGGAGCTGCTGCCGATGTGCATGTTGACGACGGTCCCGGTCTCCTGGCAGACCGCGAAGAACGGGTCCCAGTACCCGGAGTGGATCGACGGCAGGCCGAGGTAGGTCGGGATCTCGGAGAAGGTCACCGCCTTCACCCCGCGCGCGGCGTTGCGCCGGATCTCGGCGACGGCGAGTTCGACGTCCCACAGCGGGATGATGCACAGCGGGATCAGCCGGCCGCCGCTGTCGCCGCACCACTCGTCGACCATCCAGTCGTTGTAGGCGCGCACGCAGGCCAGGGCCACCTCCTTGTCGTGCGCCTCGGCGAACGTCTGCCCGCAGAACCGGGGGAAGGTCGGGAAGCAGAGCGACGCCTCGACGTGGTTGAGGTCCATGTCGTCCAGGCGCGCCTTGGGATCCCAGCAGCCGCGCCGCATCTCCTCCCGGGTGATCCCCTCCAGGGTCATGTCGTCCCGGTCGAAGCCGACGGCGGCGATGTTGCGCTTGTACGGGAACTTCAGGTCCTCGTAGATCCACCAGTCGGTCGGCGGCCCGTCCGGGTCCATCGTGATCTGGTACTTGCCGCCCACGTAGGCGAGTTCACCGATCCCGGCCGTCAGCGGCCTGGGCCCCCTGTCCCGGTACTTGGCCGGCAGCCAGGTCTCGAAGAGATGGGCCGGTTCGATCACATGGTCGTCGACGCTGACGATGCGCGGCAGTTCCGTCATGAGTACCCCTCAGATCTGATGACCCGTCAGATTGCAGGCTAGCCGCGCACCTCTGGACCGACAAGAAGTCCGGGCTTACGCTCTCGTACACATCTGACGCATCGTCAGTTCACCGACTGGGTCGAGGGGTCGAGGATGACGGACACCGCACACGCCCTGGGCGCGTCCCGCACGCTCTGGGAACTGGTCGAACGCCGAGCCGCCCTCACCCCCGACCGCCCGGTCCTGCTCCAGGGCGAACGGGCCCTCACCTTCGGCGCGTTGCGCGACCGCGCCGAGCGGGTGGCGGCGGGCCTGTACGAGCGGGGGGTGCGGCCGGGGACGGTGGTGGCCTGGCAGCTGCCCACCCGTATCGAGACGGCGCTGCTCACCTTCGCGCTGGCCCGCCTGGGCGCGGTGCAGAGCCCGGTCATCCCGTTCTACCGGGACCGCGAGGTCGGCTTCGCGCTGCGCGAGTCGAAGGCGGAGTTCTTCGCGACGCCGGGGGTCTGGCGCGGCTTCGACCACACGGAGATGGCCCGCCGACTCGGCGCGAAGGGTGTCTTCGAGGCGTACGAGGACCTGCCCGATGCCGATCCGTCCGTCCTGCCCGCGCCGCCCTCCGACGGCACCTCGGTGCGCTGGATCTACTGGACCTCGGGCACCACGTCCGACCCCAAGGGCGTGCTGCACACGGACCGTTCACTCATCGCGGGCGGCTCCTGCCTGGCCCACGCCCTGCACCTGTCGTCGTCGGACGTCGGCTCGATGGCCTTCCCCTACGCGCACATAGCGGGCCCCGACTACACGGTGATGCTGCTCCTGTACGGCTTCCCCGCGGTGATGTTCGAGCACTTCGCCCTGCCGGAGGCCCTCGACGAGTACCGGCGGCACGGGGTGACGGTGGCGGGCGGCTCCACGGCGTTCTACTCCATGTTCCTGGCCGAGCAGCGCAAGGACCCGGGCCGGAAGGTGATCCCGACGCTGCGGCTGCTCGCGGGCGGCGGCGCCCCGAAGCCCCCGGAGGTCTACCACGCCGTGGTCCGCGAGATGGGCGTCCAGCTCACCCACGGCTACGGCATGTCCGAGGTCCCGATGATCACGATGGGCGCCCCCGACGACACCGCGGAGAACCTGGCGACGACGGAGGGCCGACCGCCGCGGGGCATGGAGATCAGGATCGTCGACGCCGACGGCAAGCAGCTTCCCGCGGACACCGACGGCGAGGTCCGGCTGCGCGGCGAGGCCGTCTGCCAGGGGTATCTGGACCCGCGCCAGACGGCGGAGGCCTTCGACGCCGACGGCTTCCTGATCACCGGCGACCTCGGCCACGTACGCCCCACCGGCCATCTGGTCCTCACCGGCCGCGCGAAGGACATCATCATCCGCAAGGGCGAGAACATCTCCGCGAAGGAGATCGAGGACCTGCTGCACGAACACCCCGCGGTCCAGGACGCGGCGGTGATCGGCCTGCCGGACGCGGAGCGCGGGGAGCGGGTGTGCGCGGTGCTCGAACTGCGCCCTGGGGCAGCGGAGTTGACGCTCTCCGCGGCCACCTCCTACCTGCGCGACCAGGGCCTGTCGACGTTCAAGCTGCCGGAACAGCTGGAGATCGTGGACGCCCTCCCGCGCAACGACACCCTCCGCAAGGTCCTCAAGTACAAGCTGCGGGAGCGCTTCTCGGGGTGACCCCTCCCGGACCCGGCCTCAGGTCCAGCGGAGCCGCCCCTCGACGGCCGAGCAGGTCGGATGCGTCCCCTCGGCGACCTTCGTCAGCGTCCGCGCGACCGAGTCGAAGTAGTCGGCCAGCGACGCGTGTTCGCCCGTGACCGTGATCTCACCCACGAACCATCTGCCGACCCGCCCGTCCCGCACGTCGACGAACTTGCCCATCCAGCCGTCCTGGTCCGACAGGAACGGAATCCACTCGTTGCGCCAGAACGGATGCTCCGGCCGGTCCGGAGGGTCGATCCCGCCGGACACGGAGCGGTTCGCGTAGAGCCGCTCCATCGCCGTGACGCCCAGGTAGAAGCTGCCTTCGTCCGGGAAGCCGTCGAAACCGCAGCACTGCACGTCGTCGTCCCGGTCCTTCTCGGGAAGATCCAGGTTGTTGAGCAGCAGCCACGCGCGCAGGTCCGGGTGCAGCGCGACGCCCATCCGCTCCTCGGCGGCCGCGAGCATCTCCTCCGTGGCCGGCCCCGGCAGCTCCGCGTGGTCGGCCGGAGCGCACTCCCTGAGAAGACCCATCACACGGGACCAACTGTCCACCACGTCCATCGACTTCCCCCTCCGGTGATCCACGCGGCCGAACGTAGCAGCCGGTCGTGAACTCCCGCAGGTCAGGAGGCCGGACGCGGGCGGGGATGCCGCGCGCTCACTCCGGCACGGTGAAGTAGTGCGCGAACCCCCGCACCGCCTCGTCCTCCGAGATCCGCCCGTCCTTGTCGGTGTCCAGGGACTCGAACGCCACCGGGGCGAGCTGCGGATCGACGCCGAGCACCCGCAGCACCCGGGCCCCGATCCCGGTGCCCGCGCCGCTGTCCCGCTCGGCCACCGCGATGGCGGCACGCAGGAACGGGCGCGCGATCTCGGCGAACCGGTCCGGGTTGTCCCGCAGCCGCTTCACCGCGCCGGTGACGAACTCGCCGCGGGTGACCCGCTGGTCCCCGTCGACATCCGCGATCCCGGCCATCCCCTGCCAGAACGCCTCGGCCCCGGCGAACAGGTCCTGCCCCTGGTCACAGCGCGCCGGGACGTCGAACTCGGCGAGCAGCGCCTTGGCCGCCGTGTAGAAGTCCTCGCGGTCGATGTAGCCGTTGCCGTCCTGGTCGAATCCGGCGAACCTGGCCGCGATCCTGCGCTCGTCCATGGTCTGGGGCCGCCTCTCGCATGGGGTGGGTCTGTGTCTGGGAGCGTACGTCGAACAGGGCCGCGTGCGGCCGCAGTACGGCAGTTGTGGCACGGCCGGGGAAATTCCGGGACAACACTGTGGCCCGGCACCGGCCGCGAGGACCCGGCGCTTTGCCGGCCGCGCCGCTACGCCGACATCGGCTCCGCCGCGTCGTCCACGGCCGCCGAGACGTCCGGGTACACGTCGAAGAGCCGCCGCACGCCGAGCGCCCCGAGCACCCGGTTCACGTGAGAGCCGTCGACGGCGCCGCGGGCCGGCAGGATCAGCCGCAGGCGGCCCTGGCAGGAGCGCATCAGGCGGCGGGCCGCGATCAGCACGCCGACGCCGCTGGAGTCGCAGAACAGCACGTCGGAGAGGTCGAGGACCAGGCTGTGGCGGCCGTCCGCGACAGCGTCGTGCACCTGCTGGCGCAGCGCGGGCGACGTCACGAGGTCCATCTCGCCCGACACCCGCACG
This sequence comes from Streptomyces sp. VRA16 Mangrove soil, assembly GCF_017377775.1. Lineage (GTDB taxonomy): Bacteria > Actinomycetota > Actinomycetes > Streptomycetales > Streptomycetaceae > Streptomyces. Next base: position 58,839 of record NZ_JAFVLN010000027.1, on the reverse strand, counting down.
ACGGCCCAGTCGCCCCGCGCCGACTCGGTCACCTTGAGCGCCACGCGCTGTGCCTCTCTCTCGACGTCACTGCTCTGCCCACCTTCGAAGCGGAATCCATTCCTACGCTTTGCTTCTTCTGCGCGGCTGCCCGGCCGCAGTGGGCCGAAACACCACCGCACACCTATCACATATGGCCTAGTTAAGACTTAGACGGTCACTTACGAACATAATCTGGCCGCTTGCTCGATCCCGCCGGTCCCGGGCTCCTTATCACCGGTTACCGGTATGGGGCGCACAATGCGGCAAAGGAGCGTGCGTCATCGGAGGTGCGGACTACATTCGGGTAGCAGACATGTAGTTCGGCAGCAGCAGACACGTAGTTCGGCAACAGGTGTACACAGGTAAGGGCAGTCGGTGAGGGGGCCCCATGCCCAAGGAGACTCCGTCCCGCTGGGACCGGAGGATGCAGCAGCGCCTGGCGCACGGCGAGGCCGCCGCGCTCGGAGAGCTGTACGACCGATTCGCCTCCCTGGTGCACGGTCTCGCCCACCGCGTCCTGGACGACGAGGAGGCCGCGGACCAGATCACCCGCGAGGTCTTCACCCAGATCTGGGAGAACCCTGAGGCGTACGACCCCAAGTCGGGTCCGTTGCGCTCGTTCATCGCCACTCTCGTGCACCGGCAGGCCGTGCAGCGGCTGCGGCAGACCGAGTCCGCCGCCCTCGTGCGCACCGGCCGTGGCACCACCGAGGACCTGGAGCGCAAGGTGCGCCGTGCCTCCGCCGCCGCCCGCGCCGACTACATCGTCACGTCGATGCCCGCCCCGCTGCGCGCCGCGCTCGAACTGGCCTACTTCCAGCGCCGCGACTACCGCCAGACCGCCGCCGACCTCGGCGTCACCGAGGACGAGGCACGCCGCCGGCTGCGCCTGGGCCTGCAACTGCTCTCCACGGCCCACGACAGCGGCACCCCGCCGGGCAGCGGCTACGGGAGGCCGGCGTGAGCGGGGCGAACGGGCCGGGACGGCACGACCCCTTCGACCCGGACGACCCGTACGGCCCGCACGGCGGGGAGCCCGGCGGGCCGGGGAGCGGGGCCGCGGACTCCGCCCTGCGGATACCCACGCCCCGCAGCTCCGTCGAGGACACCGGCGCCCCGCTGCCCGACGTCCCGGTCCCGGCCGCGCCCCTCGTCCTGGAGCACCGCGTCCTCAAGTCGCTGCTCGGCGCCTGGGCCCTCGCGGCCTGCTCGCCCGAGGAGGCCGTCGCCGTCGAGGACCACCTCGGCACCTGCGGCACCTGCGCCGAGGAAGCGCTGCGGCTGCGCGACGCCGTCGGCCTGCTGCACGCCGAGGACCCCCTGGACCTCGACCCGATGCTGCGCTCCCGCGTCCTGGAGGGCTGCCTGACCCGGCGCCCCGCGCGCATCCCGGTGCCGGTCTGGGCGGCCCCGTACGACGCGGAGACCGCGCGGCTCGACGCGCTGCTGCAGGACTTCGGCGACCCCGAGTGGCACGCGCCGGTCCGGCTGCGCTGGTACGAGGGCGAGGAACAGGTCAGCCGGAAGACCACCGTCGCCGGGGTCATCGCCCATCTCACCAGCGTCGACGGCCTGATCGCCCGCGCCCTGGGCCTGGAGGACCCGCTCGGCCCGCCCGCCCGGGACGGTCTGGGCCCCGCCGAGCGCACGGAGGCGTACTGGAAGGCCTCCCACTTCCCGCCGACCCGCGCGGTGCGCCCGCCGTGGCGCGACCAGACGCACGCCGTCATCCGCACCGTCTCCTTCGCGGGCGGCGACGCGTCGGGGTCCGGCGGCACCGGTCAACTCCCCGTCCCGTACGGGGACTTCACGCTCCCGTTGCGGGACTCCATGATCGACCGGGCCTTCGAGTGCTGGGTGCACGCGGGCGACATCGCGGACGCCGTGGACTATCCGTTCGCCGCGCCGTCCCCGCGCCATCTGCACCGCATGATCGACCTGGCCGCCCGGATGCTGCCCGACTCCCTCGCCCTGCGCCGCCGCACCGGCCTCGCGGCCCCGGCCCGCGAGCTGGTCAGCGCGGGTGCCCCCGGGCGGAGTCTGCGGCTCGAGGTCGAGGGCGCCGGTGGCGGCGAGTGGCTGATCGCGCTCGACTCCCCCGCGGCGGTCGGCTCCGCCGAGCGCGAGGTGGCCCATGTCGCCCTGGACGGCGTGGAGTTCTGCCGCCTCGCGGCCGGCCACGTCTCCCCGGAGGAGGCGGCCGCCGGGCAACTCGGCGACCGTGAGGCGATCCGCGACGTCCTCAGCGCCACGGCGGCGCTGAGCCGCTTGTAGAAGAGCGCCTGTTCATCTGCCGGGTTCGACTGTCGGGCGACTGCGGGCCCGGTGGGGCTTCTCGCGCAGTTCCCCGCGCCCCTGAAGCGAGCTCCGCTCGCTCAGGGGAAGGCTGCGCGCAGCGCATGCCTCCACGGGCGCGGGGCTGTGTCCATCAGCGGCTCCGCCGCGGTGCGCGACCAGCCCCCACCGGAGCCGCACCCGGAAACGAGACCTACGCGAACACCACGGTCCGCCGCCCGTTCAGCAAAATACGCCGCTCCGCATGCCACTTGACGGCCCGCGCCAGCGCCTGGCACTCCACGTCACGGCCGATCGCGACCAGCTGATCGGGGGTGACGTCATGCCCCACCCGCTCGACCTCCTGCTCGATGATCGGCCCCTCGTCGAGATCCGCGGTCACATAGTGCGCCGTGGCCCCGATCAGCTTCACACCGCGCGCATGCGCCTGGTGGTACGGCTTCGCGCCCTTGAAGCTCGGCAGGAACGAGTGGTGGATGTTGATGATCCGCCCGCTGAGCTGCTTGCACAGGTCGTCCGAGAGGACCTGCATGTACCGGGCGAGCACGACGAGCTCCACGCCCTCGGCCCGCACCAGTTCAAGGAGCTGCGCCTCGGCGTCGGCCTTGGTCTCCTTCGTCACCGGAATGTGGCGGAAGGGAACGTCGTACGAGGCGACGAGCTCCGCGAAGTCCGTGTGGTTGGAGACGACCGCCGCGATGTCGACGGGCAGCGCGCCGATCCGGGCCCGGAACAGCAGATCGTTGAGGCAGTGACCGAACTTGCTGACCATGAGCACGACCTTCATACGGTCGCAGGCCCGGTGGATCTGCCAGTCCATGTGGAACGAGTCACCGATCGCGGCGAAGCTGGCCCGCAGCTTCTCCGCCGTGACGGGAGCGTCCGCGCTGAAGTGGACACGCATGAAGAACAGACCCGTGTCGTGGTCGCCGAACTGCTGACTGTCCTCGATGTTGCAGCCGGTCATGAAGAGGTAGCTCGACACGGCGTGCACGATGCCCTGCTTGTCGGGGCAGGACAGCGTGAGGACGTACTGCTCGGGGCCGGAGGATGCGGACTGCGCGTTCATAGGGGCAAGGTTCGCACACCGGGGGCGACGGGAACCGTCCGTCCCGGGGTTCGGACAACGCGGCCGGGACCACCGGGAACGGTGCGAGAACGGACCACAGGCCCGCACTCGGCAACGCCCGCTAAGCCGCCCGCGTCATGATCCGCAGCACTTCCAGGGTCCGGGGCGCGACCTCGGGGTCCTCACCGTCGCTCGTGGCGAGCCTCACATGCGCGTCCCGCGCCGCCCGCACCGCCTCCGGCCACCCCTCGTGCTCCAGATAGACGGAGACGGGGGCGTCGGGCCCGACCTGGTGCATGATCCGCAGCACCCGGAGCACCGCGCCGTCGACGAGCACCGCCTCCTGCGAGTCCCGGAAGATCGTCCCGACGTACTTCTCGGCGGACCAGTTGTCGAGCCAGGTGTCCTCGACGAGCCGGTACACGGCGTCGGTCACGTCCCCGTACCCGTCCACGCCGGCCAGCCAGACGTCCCGCTGGAACGACGGGTCGGAGAGCATGTGCAGCGCGGAGCGCACATTGCTGCGCCAGCGCCACCACGGCATGTCATTGAGTGGCATGCCGCCCATCCTCGTGGAGCGACGGCCGCGGCGGGAAGACTTCTCCGAGCTTTGCACGGTCATCGATCGTACGTGCCGCGCCCGGGCGCGCCGACCGGCCCCCGTAATTCACCTGCGCGTCACCGTACGTTGACCGGTGATCACTCCGGGGTTAGGGATGCGGCGGAATCGTGCAGGGCCATGACCGGCACCGGCGGCAGGCGCCACCACACCACCACGAAGCCCACCCGGCTCCAGAAGCTCACCAAACTCACCACCCTCGTCGCTGGCACGACTCTGGTCGCCGGCTGCGGGCTGATCCCTGGAGCCACGGGGGGCTCCAGGGATCAGCCGATCACCGTGATGACCTGGGCCCCCGAGAAGACCGGGGCGACGAACCAACCGGGCATGCCGGCCATGGCCGAGGCGTACGCGCGCTGGGTCAACGCCCACGGCGGCCTCAACGGCCACCGGCTGCGGGTCCTCACCTGCAACGACCACAACGACAGCGTGGGCGCCGCGAAGTGCGCGGGCCGGGCCGTCGACCAGAAAGCGGTCGCCGTCGTCGGCTCCTACAGCCAGTACGGGCGCGCGTTCATGCCGCCCCTGGAATCGGCCGGCATCCCCTACATCGGCGGCTACGGGGTCTCCGACGCGGAGTTCACCAGCCCGCTGTCCTACCCGGTCAACGGCGGCGAGGCCGCTCTGCTCGCCGGCACCGGGCAGCAGCTCGCCGCGGACTGCGCGCGCACGGTCCTGGTCCGCCCCGACACGGTCGCGGGCGACGAACTGATCTCCCTGATGAACACCGGCCTCGCCCTGCGCCATCGCGCCGCCGCCACCGATCTGCGCACCACCGACGACGCCACCGACTACAACACCCAGGCCGTCGAGGCGCTGCGCACCGCGAGCGCGGCCCCGCAGGGCACGGGCTGTGTGGCGGCCGCGCTCGGGGAGCGCACGGACACGTTCTTCGACTCGTTCCGGCGGCTGCGCGAGGACTATCCCGGGGTGCGCACGGCCAGCGTGCTCGGCAGCGTCGACCAGTCCGTCGTCGACCGCTCCGGCGGCGCCCGGAGCCCGTACGAAGGGGCGTACGTCACCGGCTGGTACCCGGCGTCGAGCGACGCCCGCTGGGCCCCGATGAAGAAGGCGATCAACGAGCAGGCCTTCGGCGACAACCGGATCGACCCGGCGGACGCGGGCGTGCAGACCACCTGGATCGCGTACAGCGTCCTGAAGCAGGTCGTCGAGGCGATCGGCGACGGCGCGGTGACCGCGGACAGCGTCCGCCGGACCCTCGACAAGGGCCTGAAGGTCACCACGGGCGGGCTGACGCCGTCGCTGCGCTGGGACTACGCCCACATGTCCGACGCGGGCGGCTATCCGCGCCTGGTCAACGCGCGGGTCACGTTCCAGAAGGTGCGCGACGGCCGGCTCGTCGCGACCCACAAGTCCCTGGTGGACGTGACGGCGACCCTGGCGAAGGCTTCCTGAGCCACGCCACGGCCGCCGGCCGCGCCGGACACGCGGACGCCGCGGCGGCTACAGCTGGACGGCCGAGCGCTGCGTCAGGCCGTACTGGGACGCGATCCCGTTCCACAGCTTGGAGGCGCGGGCCTTCTGCTGCGAGGCCGTACCACTGGCCGTGTCGCCGGCCCTGCGCTGCGGCGTCGACCTGGCGTGCCCCTTGTGGCAGAGCTTGCCGTTGCCCCCGACCTGGTCGGCCCACGCCGCGTAGTGGCTGTCCGCCGAGGCGGACGCCTTCCAGGCGCGGGTCAGCGCGTCGGTGAGCTGCGCGTGGTCGGGCAGCTTGTCCACGGCCAGGGCGCTGAGCTGCGTCACGAGGTCGTTGCGCTGCGTCGCGGCGTCCCGCAGGTCCTTCGCGGCGGCGGGCAGCTCCTTGCAGGCGCCGATGTTCGCGACGGACCGTACGACGGCGGAGCGGCTGTTGTTGGACTCGGCGAGCAGCTTGTCGAGGGCGACGGCCTGCTCCTTGGCCGGGTCGGCGGACGGCGAGGCCGACTCGCTGGGCGCGGACGAGGAGTCCGAGACCGTCGTGGTGGTGTCCGACTTCTTGTCGTCGTCACCGCCGCCGAGCAGCGCGCCCGCGCCGATGCCGAGGACGAGGATGCCCACGCCGACGGCCGCGATCAGCGGACCCCGAGAACCCGTACCGGCGCGGCCCTTGCCGCGGGCGACCGGCTCGGGCTCGTAGCCCTGCGGCTGCACCGGCGGCACGTGCGCGTTCTGCGGGTTCTGCGGGTTCTGGGCGTGCGGGTTCTGCGTGTGCGGGTCGAAGCGCGGCATCTGCTGCGTCGACGCGGCCGCGCCCTCCGGCTCCGTACGGAACAGCGCGTCGAACTCGGCCGGCGGCTGCCGGTCGCCCGGTGCCCCGGGGCGGATGCCGTAGGGCGCGGCCTGCGGCTGGCCGGGCACCGGCGGGATGTACTGGGTGGCCTCGCTGTCCGCGCCGGCCGGTCCGCCCGGCACCGCGTCGGGCAGCGCGCCCGGCATCGGCTGCTGCGGCATCGGCTGCTGCAGGGCGCGGCCCAGGAACTGGGTGGACTCGGCGGGCGTCTCCGGCGGCAGCGGGGCCGCGCCGGTCTGCGGCGGCATGTACTGCGTGGCGTCGGCCGCACCGGCGGGCGGCATGTACTGCGTGGCATCGGCGGCACCGGCGGGCTGCGGCGCGATGTACTGCGTCGCGTCGGCGTCGTACGCGCCCTGCGGGGCGGCCTGCGGCATCGGCCCGGCCGGCGCGTGCTGCTGCGGCAGCGCCTGCGCAGGGGCCTGCGGCGGCAGTGCGCCGGAGGGCTGCTGCGGCTCGCCCCACTCGTAGGTCGGCATCGGCTGGGCGGCCTGCGCCTGCTGGGACTCGGGACCCCACGGCTGCCCCCACGGGGTGGCGCCGGCGGGTCCGGGCTGCGGTATCCGGTCGCCGTACGCGCCCGGCAACAGGGGCTCACCGCCGTCGGCAGGCAGCACGACACCTTCGTGTGCCTGCCGGGCCTGCGGAAGGTGCGGACCTTCGCCCTGCCCGCTCTGTCCGCTCTGCTGCGTCACCGAGACTCCTACTACGGATGGGGGCCATAACGGATTACGGAATCGTCGGCTCACGCTACCGGGTCCTCGTACGCCCGTGCTACGCACCTCAAATCCCGAGAGCCTCCCCCGTGACGGGAGTAACAAAACCGGCCCCGGCGACGCTGTTACCGACCCCGGTGCTACGCGGCGGCCTGCAGCTCCACCCGCGCCCCGAACTCCCGCACCACGGCCTCCTCGCGGAACGGTTCGAGCCGTTCCCTGAAGTCCTCCAGGTACTCCGCGCCCCGGTTCGAACGCAGCGTGCCGAGCAGTTCGACGGCCCGAAGTCCCGTGTGGCAGGCCTGTTCCACCTCGCGCTGTTGCACATGAGCGGTGGCGAGGAGCACGAGACCGATCGCGCGCCGCCTGGCCCGCGACTCGGGATGCCCGTCCAACGACTCCTGCGCGCACCGCGCCGCGTCCCGCGCCTGCCCCAGATCCCGGTGGCAGTGGGCGAGTTCGTCGGCGAGATAGGCGTGGTCGAAGTGGGCGATCCAGGCCGGGTCGTCGCCCGACTCCGTGCGCCCCTCGGCCAGTTCCATCGCCGCGACGGCCCGGCCCGACGCGGTCTGTGCGGACCTGGCGTCCCCGAGGAGTGCGTGGCCGCGCGCTTCGGCGGCGTGGAACATCGCCTCCGCACGCGGCGTCACGCGTCCGCGCGCCCCCTCCTGAGCCGCGCGGGCGAGCTGGGCGATCTCGCGCGGGTTGCCCAGCTGCGCCGCCAAGTGGCTCATGGACGCGGCCAGTACGTACCCGCCGTAACCGCGGTCCCCCGCCGCCTGGGCAAGCCTGAGTGCCTGGATGTAGTAGCGCTGGGCGAGGCCCGGCTGTCCGGTGTCGACGGCCATGTACCCGGCGAGCTCCGTCAACCGCGCGACGGCGGCGAACAGTTCACGCCCGACCGCCTCCCGGTACGAGCCCGCGAGCAGCCCGCTCACCACGCTGTTCAGGTAGTGCACCACCACGGGGCGGACGTGCCCGCTGCCGTACTGGTGGTCGAGATCGGTCAGCGCCTGCGTCATCGCGCGCACCGCCGCCACGTCGGACGGGCCGACCCGCGGCCCGGCCGACCGCGCCACCTGCGAGTCCGGCACGGAGATCAGCCAGTCCCGGCTCGGCTCGACGAGCGCGGACGACGCGACCGAGGACCCGGACAGGAAGTCCCTGCGCCCCACGTCGCTGCGCCACAGCTCGCAGACCTGCTCGATGGCGCCGAGCACGGTCGGCGAGAACTGCAGGCCGACGCCGGACGCGAGGTTCTTGCCGTTCGCCATCCCGATCTCGTCGATCGTGACGGTCCGGCCCAGCTTGCGGCCCAGCGCCTCGGCGATGATGCCCGGCGCCCGGCCGCGCGGCTGCTGCCCGCGCAGCCAGCGGGCCACGGATGTCTTGTCGTAGCGCAGATCGAGCCCGTGCTCCGCGCCGCACATGTTGACCCTGCGGGCCAGGCCCGCGTTCGAGCAGCCCGCTTCCTGGATCAGCGACTGCAGCCGTTCGTTGGGCTGTCGCGCTACGAGAGGCCGTGCGGCCATGACGTACCCCCTGCTGTGGCCAGGATCGTGGTCGGTGGATCAATGCCCGGCAGACAAACGGAAGATGCGCCACAAACGGGTAGGAAATACATAACCCTCTCAGGCGTTCTCCCCCTCGCCCAGTTCTTCTGGTCCCTGGCTACCCGAACCCCGCTGCCGCCGCCCCTGCGCGCCCCCGTCCATGCACCCATGCGCCCCACGTACAGGAGCGATGCTCCCTCTCCGCCCTCGCGTGCGCCCGTAACCCCAGAGAGGGGCGGGAGTTGAGAACTGCGTGGAAGAGACCATCGCAGGCGCCTCGGACGTCACGTCACCCGTCAGCCCCGTCACCGCGAGCGGACAGATCCCGCAACAGCGCGGCGAATCCCTCCTGGACACGGCCGTGCGCTATGCGGAAGAACGGCACTGGGACGTGTTCCCCGGTACCTGGCTGGACTTCGACGAGGGCGTCCAGCGCTGCTCCTGCGGCGAGCCCCAGTGCGAGCGGCCCGGCGCACACCCCGCGCGCCCCGACTGGGCCACGCAGGCGACCGGCAGCGCCACCGTCGCCCGCCGCCTGTGGTCGAAGCAGCCGAAGTCCTCGATCCTCCTCCCCACCGGTCGCACCTTCGACGCCATCGACGTCCCCGAGACCGCCGGGTTCCTCGCGCTCGCCCGCATGGAGCGCATGGAGCTCACGCTCGGCCCGGTCACCTGCACCCCCGACCGGCGCATGCAGTTCTTCGTGCTCCCCGGCGCCACCCTCAAGGTCCCCGACCTCGTCCGCAAGCTCGGCTGGCCGCCCGCCTCGCTCGACCTGGTCGCCCTCGGCGAGGGCGGGTACGTCGCCGCGCCCCCGACCCGCTTCGGCAGCCAGGGCGCCGTCCAGTGGGCCTGCCGCCCGACCGCCGCGAACCGCTGGCTGCCCGACGCCGAGGAGCTCATCTCGCCGCTGGCCTACGCGTGCGGGCGCGAGGGACGCCGCTGAGGACGCCGCCGGGGCCGGTTCCTGACCCCCTGGGCAGCGCCTCCCCGCGGACGCCCTACGGCCGACGTATCGTGCCCGGATGACCAGGGAAACCGCAGCCGTACGCGTTCACGACCTCTGGAAGTCGTTCGGCCGGCAGACCGCGGTCGCCGGGATCGAACTCACGCTCCCCGCGGGCAAGTTCATCGGCCTGGTCGGCCCGAACGGGGCGGGCAAGACCACCACGCTCTCCATGGTCACCGGGCTGCTGCGCCCCGACCGCGGCACCGTGCACGTCGCGGGCCACGACGTCTGGGCCGACCCGGCCCGGGTCAAGGCCCGCATCGGTGTCCTGCCGGAGGGCCTGCGCCTGTTCGAGCGTCTCTCGGGACGCGAACTCCTCGCCTACACCGGGCGGTTGCGGGGCCTGCCCGGCGCCGAGGTCGACAAGCGGGCGGGCCAGCTCCTGGACGTCCTGGACCTCTCCTCCGCCCAGCACAAACTCGTCGTCGACTACTCGACCGGCATGCGCAAGAAGATCGGTCTCGCCGCGGCGCTCCTCCACAATCCCGAAGTCCTCTTCCTGGACGAGCCGTTCGAGGGCGTCGACCCGGTGTCGGCCCAGACCATCCGCGGTGTCCTGGAGCGGTACACCCGCTCGGGCGCCACCGTCGTCTTCTCCTCCCACGTCATGGAGCTCGTCGAGTCGCTGTGCGACTGGGTCGCGGTCATGGCGGCGGGCCGGATCCGGGCCCAGGGCCCCCTGACGGACGTACGCGGCGACGCGGCCTCGCTCCAGGAGGCGTTCCTGGCGCTGGTGGGGGCGAACGGGCGGGACACCGGGGGCGCGCTCGACTGGCTCGGCAACCCGGCCGCCGCGCCGGAGACCGACGCATGACGGGCCTCACGGGCACCCTCGTCCGCCTGAAGCTCGCCCTCCTGCGGGGCGGACTGCGCCAGTCCGGCGGACGGCGCGCGGCCTACCTCGCCTCCCTCGTCGTCGTCCTGCTGATCGGGGCGCTGCAACTGCTCGCCCTGCTCCTGCTGCACGGCACCGCGCACGCCGCGACGATCGGCATCCTGCTCACCACGCTGCTCGCACTCGGCTGGGCCGTGCTGCCGCTGTTCTTCCCCAGCGGCGACGAGACCCTCGACCCGACCCGGCTCGCGATGCTGCCGCTGCACCCCGATCCGCTGGTGCGCGGACTGCTCGTCGCGTCCCTCGTCGGCATCGGACCCGTGTTCACGCTCTGCCTGCTCGGCGGCTCCGGCTACGCGACGGCGCGCGGGCCCGCGGGCGCGGTGACCGCCGTGCTCGCCGTCCCCCTCGCCCTGCTGATCTGCGTCGCCCTGGCCCGCGCCGTGGCCGCCGCCAACATCCGTCTGCTCACCAGCCGCAGGGGCCGCGACCTCGCCGTCCTCAGCGGCCTCGTCATCGCGATCGGCGCCCAGCTGGTCAACTTCGGCGTGCAGCGGCTGGGCCGCGCGGGCGGGGTGCAGGCGCTCGACCCGGCGGCGGACGTACTGCGCTGGGTGCCGCCCGGGGCGGCGATCGGCGCGGTGGACGCGGCGGGCGACGGCTCGTACGGCGTCGCGGTCGCCCAACTGGCGCTCTGCGCCGTGGCGTTGGCGGGCCTCCTGCTGGCCTGGCGGCGCGCGCTCACCCGCCTGATGACCGCCCCCGACGGGTCCACCCTGCAGGCCGCGGAACCCACCCGCCGCGGCCGCACCACCGGCTCCGGCCGCCGCCTGCTGCCCACCGGCCGCACCGGCACCGTGATGGAACGCAGCCTGCGCTACGTGTGGCGCGACCCGAAGACCAAGGCCGCCTGGGTGACCTCCCTGGCGATCGGCCTGATCGTGCCCGTCTTCAACGCCCTCCAGGGCACCGGCTCCGTCTACTTCGCGTGCTTCGCCGCCGGGATGCTCGGCATCCAGATGTACAACCAGTTCGGGCAGGACACCTCGGCGTTCTGGATGGTGGCGATGGCCATCGCGACCCCGCGCGACGCCTACACCGAACTCCGGGCCCGCGCGCTGGCGCTGCTTTTGATCACCCTCCCGTACGCGACCCTGGTGACGGTGGTGACCACGGCGCTGCTGGGTGCCTGGCCCGACCTCCCGGAGGCCCTCGGGCTCTCGTTCGCCCTGCTCGGCGCGATGCTCGCCACCGGCGCCTGGACCTCGGCCCGCTTCCCGTACTCCATCCCGCAGGAGGGGTACAAGAACGTCGCCCCCGGTCAGGCCGGGCTCGCCTGGATCTCCATCTTCGGCGGCATGGTGGCCGCGGCGCTGCTCTGCGCGCCCGTCATCGCCCTCACGATCGCCCTGCACGCGACGGGTGCGGACGCCTGGGCCTGGACCGTCCTGCCCGTCGGCGCGGCGTACGGCGCCGGTCTCACCCTCATCGGCCTCCACCTCGCCGCTCCCCGCACGGCGGACCGGCTGCCGGAGATCCTGGCGGCGGTGAGCAAGGGCTAAGAGGGGTGCAGGGGCCGGTCAAGGGGCCCGGAACCGACCGGAAGTCCGCGCAGCAAGGTCTCCAGGAACGCCTCGAACGACGGCTCGTCGGGCCCGCTCCCGGCCGCCCCGAGCCACCGCACCACCCCGAACCCGAACACCTGCCAGCTCGACTCGGCGTCCGCCTCCCCCGCACCGGCCGCCCGGAACGCCGCGACGACCCGCTCCCGCAGCCGCCCGAACGACTCCGGGTGGTGCCGGTGCGGGCGGGCCACATGGGCGGCGTACCCGGGTACGGCCAGGAACTCGTCCCGCATCGACCGGGCGAGCCGTGCCAGCCACTCCCGCCAGTCGTCGGGCCCCGGCTCCCCCGCGGGCAGCAGCCGCTCGACCATGACCTCGCTCACCAGGTCGAGCACCCCGTCCCGGTCGGGCACCCACCGGTAGAGCGAGGAGTGCGCGACCCCGAGCCGGGACGCCAGTTCCCGCATGGTGAGCGTCTCCACGTCGCCCCGCAGCGCGGCCTCGACGATCAGCTCGCGGCTGAGCCGCGCGGGCCGTCCCGGCCGGTTTCCGGTCGTGTTCTTCGCCTTTGTGGTCATCGCGGCAAGGCTATGCCGACCTTATTAGTGACCACTGGTCGCTAAAGTGCGTACACTCCCCTCCCATGGACGCACGAGAGGCACGAGAGGCACGGGGCAGAGCGGTTCACGAGATCGACGCGACCGGGCTGCCCACACCGGAGGCCCAGGACCTGGTCCTGCGCGAACTGCGCGGCCTCGCCGACCGGGCCGTCCCGTTCACCGCGGTCCTTCTGATGCCGGAGCCCGAGGAACGCCCCACGGGCGCCCCCGCCACCGAGCGGATCCGCGCCCTCAAGGAGCTGCGCCCCGGCCTGACGGCCCACTGCCGCGGCCTCGCCTTCGTGGCACCGGCGCACATCACGGCGGAGCGGGCCAGGGCCATCCACAGCGGAGACAAGCTCTGGGGCTGCCCGACCACGGCCACCCAGGACGTGGCGGCGGGCCGCGCCTGGGCGCGCGGCCGGATGGTGTAGCCCGAGAACGCAGGCGACCCGCGAGCTGTGGTTCCCCCGTACTGGACGGGTGGAAGCCGGCCGGACGTACCGGCAGCTCGCGGGTCGGGTGACTGCTTGGGAATAGGGGCCGGCTGCACGCACGGATCACGTGCCGGTCCGGCGCCGAATTCGAGATGCGACGTCGGGCCGCTAGCCCGCAGTCACCTCACGCGTCCGGTATTCATACATCTGCCGAACCACCTCCCTTCTCGTGTACGCGCCACCTTATGAAGAGCTCCGGGAGGGCTCAACCTATTTTTCGAGGACTTGGTGCGAGCGGGTTCTCAGGCCCCGGTCACACCGTCGACGGCTTCCCTCAACAGGTCCGCGTGGCCGTTGTGACGGGCGTACTCCTCGATCAGGTGCGTCAGGATCCAGCGCAGAGAGATCGTGGAGGTGCCCGCATGGACGGCTTCCTGCGGGGAGAGGGTCCCGGGGGCGTCCAGGGCGCGTGCGGCGGCGAGTTCGCGGGAGCGGGTGACCTCGGCGCGCCACTGGGTCAGGGCGTCCGCCAGGGTGCGGTCCGCGGTGAGGGCGAAGCCGTCCGGGCCCGAGTCCGGGAAGACCGGCGGGACTTGGGCGCCCGCCAGGATGCGCTGGAACCAGTTTCGTTCGACCTCGGCCAGGTGCTGGACCAGGCCGAGCAGGGTGAGGGCGGAGGTCGGGACGGCGGCGGTGCGGGCCTGGGCGTCGGCGAGGTCCGCGCACTTGAGGGCCAGCGTCGCACGGTGGAAGTCGAGCCAACTCTCCAGCGTGGTGCGCTCGTCGGCGTGCGGCGGGGGTACGGGGCGGCCGTCGGGAGTCGTGGTCATGGCTGCATCCTGGAAGGGTGCGTACACCGATGTCCACGCGGCCCCCGATATCCCCGAAGCCCCCGACGTCCCCGAACTCCTCCGAGCCCCCGAACTCCTCCGATTCCTCGAAGTTGACCGAACCCCGTGTGGGATGCGTCACGTTCGAGTTGAATGATCTGAAGCAGTACGCGTATGTCGGCGCGCCGTCACAGCCTGCAGGGGGTGCCAGGTGAGTGCTTCCCGGCGTAGTGGAACCACTGATGAGCTCGGTCCTGAAGAGCCCGATGAGCCCGATGGCCCCGAGGAGAGCGGCGGGTCCGCCGGAGGCGATCTGCTGGCCGCTCTGCTCGACGGCATGGATGCCGCCCTGTGCGCCTTCGACGCCGACGGGTTCGTGACCCACTGGAACCGGGAGGCCGAGCGGATCCTCGGGTGGTCGCCCGGCGAGGCCGTGGGCCGGCAGGGGTTCGCGGGCTGGGCCGTGCGGTCGTCGGACGCCGACGAGGTGCAGGGGCGGCTGCTCGCCGCGATGCACGCGTCGGGCCGGCAGGTGCACGAGTTCGCGCTCGTCAGGAAGGACGGCGGGCGGGTGCTGGTCCGGACCCAGTCGGCCGCCGTCCGCGGCCCCGACGGCAAACCCGCCGGGGTGTACTGCGCCTTCAGCGAGGTGCACGCGCAGATCGATCTGGAGCGATCGATCGCCCTGAGCGAGGCGCTGTTCGAGGACGCCTCCTGGGGGGTCGTGATCGTCGACGCCGACCTGCGGCCGGCCGTCTGCAACGGTCATGCGGCGCGGGCCCTCGGCTCGGGGCGCACCGCGGTGCTCGGGCGGCCCCTGGGCGAGTTGATCGCACAGGGCGTGGAGGAACTGGAGGGCGCCCTCGCGCACGTCCTGTCCGAGGGGGCGCCGCCCGCGCCGATGGAGGTGTGGGTGTCGGTGCGGGGCACCGACGGGAAGCAGGACCGGCGGTGCTGGCGCAGCGGCTTCGTGCGGCTGGCGTCGCCGCTCGCCGAGGAGCCGGTGCCGCTGGGGGTCGGCTGGCTGTTCCAGGACGTGACCGAGGCCAAGCTGACCGAGGCCGAGGGGTCCCAACTCCGTTTCCGGGCGCATCAGTTGCATCGCGCGGCACGGGCCGCCTCCGAGTGCGAGGACCCGGGCGAGGCGGCGACCGTGCATCTGGACTTCGCGCTCGCCGGGTTCGCGGATCACGCGGTGATCGATCTGGTGGCGAGCGAGGAGCCGCTGCGTCTCGTGCGGGCCGCCGCGACGCCCTCGGGGGCGCCGGGGCCGAGCCTGCTGGTGACGCGGGGCGCGCTGCCGGTGCGCTACGGGGAGGGGCACCCGGCGCTGCAGTGCGTGGAGCGCGCCGGTTCAGTGCGGGCCGGCGCGCCGGGGGCCGCCGACGCGGCGGAGTGGGCGGCGGCCCGGCAGTGGCCCGAAGGCAGCCGGTTCGCGCTGTGCGCGGTGCTGCGCAGCCGGGGGCGGACGCTGGGGGTCGTGACGTTCCTGCGCGGGGCCAGCCGGGCCCGGTTCGAGCGGGGCGACGCGATGTACGCGGAGAGCGTGGCCGCGCTCATCGCGGGGGCGGTGGATCTGGCCACCTGACTCCCCTGCTCTCGGGCGTCAGTGCTGATAGAAGATGCGGTCCCGGTACTCGGCGAAGACCTTGGCGTTCCAGTCGTGGCCGCCGTCCACGTTCCCCGAGCGCAGCAGCGGGGGCTGGACGCCGCGGTCGGCGAGGGTGGCGGCGCAGGTGGCGAGGGTGGACTGCATCAGGGCGCTGGTGGTGACGGTGGAGGCGGAGGCGAAGGGCGCCGCGACCCCGTCGTAGCTGAGCTCGGCGTCGCCGACGGCGATCTTGGAGTCCAGGACGACGTCGCAGTGGTCGCGCAGATACGTGCCCGAGGTGTGCCGGGACCTGGGGGCGTCGGGCCCGGTGGCGTAGGCGAGGGACGTGACGCCGATGACCTTGAGGCCCAGGGCGCGGGCGTTCATGGCCATCTCGACGGGCAGCGCGTTGCGCCCGGAGAGGGAGATGATCACGAGGGCGTCGCCGGCCTTCGCGGGGCTGGAGTCCAGGACCGCCGCGGCGAGCCCGTCCACCCGCTCCAGGGCCGAGCCGAGGGTGGCGGGCATGACGTCGACGCCGACGGCGCCGGGGACGGCGAGCAGGTTCATCAGGGCGAGGCTGCCGGCGCGGTAGACGACGTCCTGCGCGGCGAGCGAGGAGTGTCCGGCGCCGAACGCGAAGAGGCGGCCGCCGGCGGCGACGGTGTCGGCGAGCAGGGTGCCGGCCACGCGGATGTTCTCCGCCTCCTCGTCGCGGATCCGCTCCAGGAGCGCGATCGATGCGTCGAGGTACTGTGCGGCCAGTTTGCTGCTCTCGCTCATCGGCGTAGCCCCTTGAATGATGGTGGTCGGGACGCTCTGTGTCGCGGATCACCGTGCGGTCTGGACCAGTGCTCTGTCAATACGGTCCGGAGCGCCGCCGGGCCCCTGTTTCCCGGCTTTTCCCGGGCTTTCCCCGGGCTTTCCCCGGCGCGGCACGGTTGTCAGCGGTATGCGTCAGAATTGACGCCAGGGCCAGCGCACGCGCTGTGCGGCCAGCCAGCGGGGCTGCCGCGTAGCTACACAGCTATACGAGGGGCACGTATGTCCGGACTGATCGACACCACGGAGATGTACCTCCGCACCATCCTCGAGCTGGAAGAGGAAGGTGTGGTCCCCATGCGCGCCCGGATCGCCGAGCGGCTCGACCAGAGCGGCCCGACGGTCAGCCAGACCGTGGCCCGGATGGAGCGGGACGGCCTGGTGGCCGTCGCCGCCGACCGGCACCTGGAGCTGACCGACGAGGGGCGGCGGCTCGCCACCCGCGTCATGCGCAAGCACCGGCTCGCCGAGTGCCTGCTGGTCGATGTGATCGGCCTGGAGTGGGAGCAGGTGCACGCGGAGGCCTGCCGCTGGGAGCACGTGATGAGCGAGGCGGTGGAGCGGCGCGTCCTGGAGTTGCTGCGCCACCCGACCGAGTCGCCGTACGGGAACCCGATCCCGGGCCTGGAGGAGCTGGGCGAGAAGGACGGCGCGGACCCGTTCCTGGACGAGGGGATGGTCTCGCTGGCCGACCTCGACACCGGGGGCGACGGCAAGACCGTGGTCGTGCGGCGCATCGGCGAGCCGATCCAGACGGACGCGCAGCTGATGTACACGCTGCGCCGGGCGGGCGTGCAGCCCGGTTCGGTGGTCAGCGTGACGCGGTCGCCGGGCGGGGTCCTGGTGGGCAGCAGTGGCGAGGCGGCGGAGCTGGAGGCGGACATCGCCTCGCACGTCTTCGTCGCCAAGCGCTGAGACGCGTACCTCCTCGACACCGCAGGAGGCCGGGGCACCCCTGACGTGGACTCTCCCGGGCCGCGCGTCAACTTCCGTGGTACGGCGCAGAGTTGACCGGTATCCGTGCATGCTGCGCGTTTCCGCAGAAAGCAAGATTCACTGTGCGGAATCGCAGCGCTCACACGCTGTGCGTGCGAGGCTGTCGCGTGAGGCATATGACCGGAGGAGGCCTGGGATGGACCGGCCGTTCGGGGCGCGACGGGCTTGCGGGACGCGGGAGAAGCCCGGTGCGACGGAGACGCTCACCCGGGACGCAGAGGGCCCCGGCGCCTTGCGGCGCCGGGGCCTGTCCTCCCCTGTGCTGACCCGGAGCCCCGAGCTCCCAGGGTCATTCCCCTCGGACCGTCTTCCCCGAGCGGTCCGCCTCCCGAGAGAAAGATCCCCTCGGCCGCGCCGGTCATTCCTTGAGCGCTGTCACTCGAACGAGGGGTGTTGCCGGAGAGCACCACGCTTTCGAAAAAAGGTTCGATAGCGTGCGCGGGTACGCGACTGCAGGCGCGACCACGAGGGGGTGCCAGGGCCTATGGCGCGGCGCATCGACGTGACCGGAGCGGGCGGGGTCCGCCTGGCCGCCTGGGAGTTCGCCGACCCGCCCAAGACGGGCGAGGCCGGGCGAGGTCCCGGAGTCCTGTTACTGCACGGCCTGATGGGCCGGGCGTCCCATTGGGCCGGCACGGCGCGCTGGCTGGCCGAGCGGCATCGGGCCGTCGCTCTCGACCAGCGCGGGCACGGACAGAGCGACAAGCCTCCGCAGGGCCCCTTCGACCGGGAGGCGTACGTCCTCGACGCGGAGGCGGCCCTGGTGCAGCTGGGCCTTGAGCCGGCTGTGCTCATCGGGCACTCCATGGGCGCCCTCACCGCATGGCAGCTCGCCGCCCGCCGCCCGGACCTGGTCCGCGGCCTGGTCATCTGTGACATGCGGGCCTCGGCGCTCGGGGCCGCCTCCCAGCGGGAGTGGGAGGACTGGTTCAAGGCGTGGCCGCTGCCGTTCGCGACGCTGGCGGACGTGCGGAAGTGGTTCGGGGAGGACGATCCCTGGGTGGAGCGGCCCAATCCGGCGCGCGGCGAGTTCTACGCCGAGGTGATGACGGAGTCGGACGACGGGTGGCGGCCGGTGTTCTCGCGCCGCCAGATGCTCGCCGCGCGCTCCACGTGGGTCTACGACGCGCACTGGGAGGAACTGGCGGCCGTGCGGTGTCCCGCGCTGGTGGTGCGGGGCCTGGACGGGGAGCTGGGGCGGGCCGAGGCGCAGGAGATGGTCCGGGTGCTGCCGCGGGGCGAGTACGCGGAGGTGGCCGATGCCGGGCATCTCGTCCACTACGACCAGCCCGAGGCGTGGCGCGCCGCGATCTCGCCGTTCCTGGACGGAGTGCTGGCCGGGTTGTAGGGGGCGCCTGTTCGCGTGCCGGGTTGCGACCGGTCTGCGGGTGCGGGAGGAGTGTGGCTGGTCGCGCAGTTCCCCGCGCCCGGGAGGATGAAGGCGCGGCGGAGCTGCAGGCCTTCAGGGGCGCGGGGAACTGCGCGGCCAGCCCTCACCGGAGCCGCGCCCGCGATCCGGCCGGCACCCGGCAGACGCGGACGCGGCCCGTCACGGGC
Source organism: Streptomyces sp. VRA16 Mangrove soil (assembly GCF_017377775.1). GTDB lineage: Bacteria > Actinomycetota > Actinomycetes > Streptomycetales > Streptomycetaceae > Streptomyces. The sequence continues at coordinate 40,035 of NZ_JAFVLN010000027.1, read as the reverse complement.
TCAGCCGCTCCACCCGCCACCCAGGATCGGCCCGCGTGTAGCGCAGCCGGTCATGGAGACGGTTCTCGCGGCCCTGCCAGAACTCCACCGTCCCCGGGACGATCCGGAACCCGCCCCAGTGCTCCGGCACCGGAACGGCCGACCCCACCGGATAGCGCCGCCGCAACTCCTCGTACCCGGAATCGAGTTCGGCCCGTGAGCCGAGCACCGTGGACTGGGCGCTGGCCCAGGCGCCGAGCTGGGAGCCGTGCGGGCGGGAGTGGAAGTAGGCCGCGGTCTCCTCCCGGGACGTGCGCGCCGCCGTTCCCGTCACCAGGACCTGCCGGCTCATCGCGTGCCACGGGAAGAGCAGCGCGATGTGCGGGTTCACGGCGAGTTCGCGGGCCTTGCGGGAGCCGTAGTTGGTGTAGAAGACGAAGCCCTCGGTGCCGTACGACTTCAGGAGCACCGTGCGCGAGCTGGGGCGGCCGTCGGCGTCCGCCGTGGAGACGACCATGGCGTTCGGCTCGGGCAGCGGGGAGCCGGGCGCCGCCGCCTGTTTGAACCAGTGCGTGAACTGCTCCATGGGGTGTGCGGCGAGGTCGGACTCGAGCAGACCGCCGTCGTGCGTGCGGTACTGCTCCCGCATGGCGGCGGGGTCGGGTGTGTCGGTCACGGCGTCATCCTGCCGGACGGTCGGGCACAGGCGCACACGGAGTGAAACATGGCACTGAGTGCCGCCAAGGCTCGCCAACTCTGGCACCGAGGGCTATGTTCCAAGGGCCGGAACGGTTGAGCCGCATCCCGTTCGGGGCATCACGGGTGTGACCGACCCGGAGCGCGAGTCGTGAGTGACCGCGCATCCACCCGCCCCGCAGTCCACGCATCAAGAGGAGCCGCCTGATGTCCGACTTCGTACCTGGTCTCGAAGGAGTCGTCGCGTTCGAGACGGAGATCGCCGAACCGGACAAGGAAGGTGGCGCCCTGCGGTACCGGGGCGTCGACATCGAGGATCTGGTCGGCCATGTCTCGTTCGGGAACGTGTGGGGGCTGCTGGTCGACGGCGCCTTCAACCCCGGGCTGCCGCCGGCCGAGCCGTTCCCCATCCCCGTCCACTCCGGTGACATCCGGGTCGACGTGCAGTCCGCGCTGGCCATGCTGGCGCCCGTGTGGGGCCTGAAACCGCTGCTCGACATCGACGAGAAGCAGGCCCGCGACGATCTGGCGCGGGCCGCCGTCATGGCCCTGTCGTACGTCGCCCAGTCGGCGCGCGGGCAGGGGCTCCCGATGGTGCCGCAGAGCGAGATCGACAAGGCCGGGTCGGTCGTCGAGCGGTTCATGAAGCGCTGGCGCGGTGAGCCTGACCCGAAGCACGTCGCGGCCGTCGACGCGTACTGGACCTCGGCCGCCGAGCACGGCATGAACGCGTCCACCTTCACCGCCCGCGTCATCGCCTCCACCGGGGCCGATGTCGCCGCCGCGCTGTCGGGGGCCGTGGGTGCCATGTCCGGGCCGCTGCACGGCGGTGCCCCGTCGCGGGTCCTCGGCATGATCGAGGAGATCGAGCGGACCGGGGACGCGGAGGCGTACGTCCGCAAGGCGCTCGACAAGGGTGAGCGCCTGATGGGGTTCGGGCACCGGGTGTACCGGGCCGAGGACCCGCGGGCGCGCGTGCTGCGGCGTACGGCGCGGGAGCTGGGGGCGCCGCGGTTCGAGGTCGCCGAGGCACTGGAGAAGGCGGCGCTCGCCGAGCTGCACGCGCGCCGGCCCGACCGGGTCCTCGCCACCAACGTGGAGTTCTGGGCGGCGATCGTGCTCGACTTCGCCGAGGTGCCGGCGCACATGTTCACGTCGATGTTCACCTGTGCCCGTACGGCGGGGTGGTCGGCGCACATTCTTGAGCAGAAGCGCACGGGACGCCTGGTCCGTCCCTCGGCCCGCTATGTGGGGCCCGCGACGCGGCCGCCGCAGGAGATCAAGGGGTACGCGGACATCGCCCAGTAGCTCGGCCCCTTCCACCGGTTCGCGAGTGCGGGTGCGTGGGGGCTGATCGCGCAGTTCCCCGCGCCCCTGAGATGCGCACCTTCGGTGCGGCATCTCATCGATGAAGGCGCGGGGAACTGCGCGAGAAGCCCCACCGGCCCGCATCTGGCAACGCACCCCCTCGAAGCTACGGCGCGTGCCCCAGGACCCGGTCCACGATCCCGGCCCACTCCTCCACGACCCGCCCCCGCCGCGCCCCGTCGTCCGTCAGCAGATTGGCGAGCCCCAGGCCCCGCGCCATGTCCAGCAGCCCCTGCACGGTCTCCCGCACCCCCGGAACGGTCTCGTCCGCGTCGAGGAGCTCCACCGCGATGCGGTGGGTCTCGCGGCCCACGCGGGACTCCAGTTCGGTGACGCGCTCGCCGAGCTGGGGCTCGTGGGAGGCGGCCACCCACAGATGCAGCGCCGCGCGGAACAACGGCCCCGTGTACAGGTCGACGAGGGCCGCGACGGCCTCCGCGCGGCCCTGCGGGCGCAGGGCGCGCAACGCCTCGGAGCGCTCCTCGGCGACGTACTCGACGGCCGCCGTGAACAGGTCCTCGCGGGTCGGGAAGTGGTGCTGGGCCGCGCCGCGGGAGACTCCGGCGTGCTCGGCGACGACGGAGACCGTGGAGCCGGACCAGCCGCGTTCGGCGAGGCAGGCCACCGCCGATGCCAGGAGTTTGCGCCGCGTCGCGCGCGAGCGGTCCTGTTTGGGCAGCGTCACAACACCCATGCGGGGTCCCGTCGTTCGAGAAAGGCCGTCATGCCCTCGTGGGCCTGGGAGGAGCCGAACAGCCGCTCCGACAGCGCCGTCAGCGCCGGCGCGTCCCGGTCGAAGGCTTGCAGGACTTTAACCGTGAGCAGCTTCTTCGTCTCGGCCAGGGCCTGCGGCGACGACCTGCGCAGCCCGTCGAGGACCGGTGCGAGTACGTCGTCCACGGCCCGCCCTTGCGGACCCGCCACGGTCACCAGGCCGGTCCTGGCCGCCTCGGCCGCGTCGAACCGCTCCCCCGTCAGGTAGTAGCGGGCGACCGCGCGCGGGTCCACGCGCGGCAGCAGCGGCATCGAGATGACGGCGGGCGCGACCCCGATGCGCACTTCGGTGAACGCGAACGACGAGGTGGCCGAGGCCGCCGCGATGTCGCAGGCGCCGACCAGGCCGAGGCCGCCCGCCCGTACGTGCCCGTCGACGCGGGCGACCACCGGCTTGCCCAGCTCGACGATCTGCCGGAGCAGTCCGACGAGCGCGTCCGGGTCCGGCGGGTCGCGCAGGTCGGCGCCCGCGCAGAAGGTGGTGCCGGTGTGGCCGAGGACGACGGCCCGTACCTCGCTGTCCTTGTCCGCGCGCCGCAGCCGCTCGGTGAGCTCGCCGACGAGGGCGCGGGAGAGGGCGTTGCGGTTGGCGGGCGAGTCCAGGGTGAGGGTGGTGATGCCGCGGTCGTGGGCGTACTGGATCAGATTCCCTGCCGGCATGGACTAGCTCTTCTCTCGGGGCGGTCGGCGCAGTTCGCGGCGCAGGATCTTCCCGGACGCGGCGCGCGGCACCCCGTCGATGAAGGCGACGCGGCGGATCTTCTTGTACGGGGCGACGCGTTCGGCGACGTACGCCATGACGTCCTGTGCGGTGAGGGCGGGGTCCGCGCGGACGACGTACGCCTTGGGGAGTTCGGTGCCGTCCTCGTCGGTGACGCCGATGACGGCGGCGTCGGCGATGCCGTCGTGGGTGAGCAGGAGCGCTTCGAGGTCGGCGGGGGCGACCTGGAAGCCCTTGTACTTGATGAGTTCCTTCACCCGGTCGACGATGAACAGCCAGCCGTCGCCGTCGACCTGGCCGACGTCGCCGGTGTGCACCCAGCCGTCGCGGTCGATCATCTCGACGGTGGCCTGGGGGCGGCCGAGGTAGCCCTTCATGACCTGCGGGCCGCGGATGAGGACCTCTCCGGGTTCGCCGGGGGCGGCGTCCTTGGCGGGGTCGTCGAGGGAGAGCAGCCGCATCTCGGTGGAGGGCAGCAGCGTGCCGACGGTGCCGGGCGGGGCGTCGTGGGCCGCGAGCGGCACGATGTGGGTGCCGGGCGAGAGTTCCGTCATCCCGTACGCCTGGCCGACCAGGGGCAGGCCGAGCCGGTCGGCGCAGGCGCGGGCGAGCGCGCCGTCGAGCGGGGCGGCGGCGCTGACGACGTGCCGGAGGGAGGACAGGTCGTGGCCCGCCACCGCGGGGTGCTTGGCGAGGGCGAGGACGATCGGCGGGGCCACGTAGAGGTTGGTGATGCGGTGCCGCTCGATCGCGGCGAGGAACGTGTCGAGGTCGAAGCGGGGCAGGACGACGACGGTGGCGCCCTGCCGCAGCGGGGCGTTCATCAGGGCGGTGAGACCGTAGATGTGGAAGAACGGCAGGACCGCGAGGATGCGGTCGCCGGGGCCGGTCGGGACGAGGGGTTCGAGCTGGGCCAGGTTCGTGGCGATGTTGCGGTGGGTGAGCATGACGCCCTTGGGGACGCCGGTGGTGCCCGACGAGTACGGCAGCGCGGCCACGTCGTCGGCCGGGTCGACGGGGATGTGCGGCTCGGGGGCGTCCGTGGCGAGCAGGTCGAGCAGGGAGCGGTGGCCGCTGTCGCCGGCCGGGTCGCAGACGAATATCTCCCGTATCCCGCCCGCGAGTTCGGCCGCGGCGCGGGCCGCCGGCAGCAGTGGGGTGACGGTGACGATCCAGGCGGCGGCCGCGTCCCTGAGCTGGCGGGCGAACTCCTCGGGGGTGGCCAGCGGGTGCACGGTGGTGACGGCGGCTCCGGCCCGGGTGGCGCCGTAGAAGGCGACCGGGTAGGCGACGGTGTTCGGGCTGTGCAGGGCGACGACGTCGCCCTTGCGCACGCCCGCCTCGACCAGGGCCGCCGCCACTTTCCGGTGGAACCGGTCGAGTTGGGCGTATGTGATCGTCATGCCCGTCTCGCCGTCGACGAGGGCGGGGGCGCTGCCGCGGGCGGCCGCGCCCCCGAGCACGGCGTCGTGAATGGGTTCGTCGACGACGCCGACGTCCTCGTACGCGCTCTTGAACACCATGCCGACTCCTCGTCATTGAAGGGCTGTTGATGGCGGTCGGGATCAGTACGACTTGGGCAGTCCCAGGCTCTGGTGGGACACGTAGTTGAGGATCATTTCCCGGCTGACCGGGGCGATACGCGCCACGCGCGAACCGGTGATGAGGGAGGCGAGGCCGAACTCGCGGGTGAGGCCGTTGCCGCCGAGCGTGTGCACGGACTGGTCGACGGCCCGCACGCACGCCTCGGCGGCCGCGTACTTGGCCATGTTGGCGGCCTCACCTGCGCCGATGTCGTCGCCCGCGTCGTAGAGGCGCGCCGCCTTCTGCATCATCAGACGGGCCAGTTCCAGTTCGATGTGGACCTGGGCGAGCGGGTGGGCGACGGCCTGGTGGGCGCCGATGGGGGCCTGCCACACGGTGCGCTCACGGGCGTACTCGACGGCGCGCCCGAGCGCGTACCGGCCCATGCCGATCGCGAAGGCCGCGGTCATGATGCGCTCCGGGTTGAGTCCGGCGAACAGCTGGAGCAGGCCCGCGTCCTCGTCGCCGACGAGCGCGTCGGCGGGCAGCCGTACGTCGTCCAGGGTCAGCTCGAACTGCTTCTCCGGGGCCTGGAGTTCCATGTCGATCTGCCGCCGCCCGAAGCCGTCGGCGTCGCGCGGCACGATGAACAGGCAGGGTTTGAGCCTGCCGGTGCGGGCGTCGGAGGTGCGGCCGACGATGAGGGTGGCGTCGGCGATGTCGACGCCGGAGATGAAGACCTTGCGGCCGTTCAGGACCCATGAGCCGTCGTCGTCGCGGCGGGCCGTGGTGGTAATCCGGTGCGAGTTGGAGCCGGCGTCGGGCTCGGTGATGCCGAACGCCATGGCGCGGCTGCCGTCGGCGAGTCCGGGCAGCCACTCCCGCTTCTGGGCGGCGGTACCGAACCGGGAGATGACGGTGCCGCAGATCGCGGGCGACACGACCATCATCAGGAGCGGGGACCCGGCGGCCCCCAACTCCTCAAGGACTATGGAGAGTTCGGCGATGCCGCCGCCTCCGCCGCCGTACTCCTCGGGCAGGTTCACGCCGAGGTAGCCGAGTTTCGCGGCCTCGGCCCACAGCTCCTCGGGGTGGCCTTCGGCGGCGGTGACGCGGGTCATGTAGTCGCGGCCGAACCGCTTGCCGAGGGCGGCGACGGCGGCCCGCAGGGCCTGGTGCTCTTCGGTTTCGAGGACGGGGGCGGTGCTCATGCGGATGTCTCCTCCTGTGCGGCGTCCACTACGGCGAGCAGGGCGCCGACCTCGACCTGGTGGCCGACGGCGGCATGCAGGGCGGTGAGCGTTCCGGAGGCGGGGGCGCAGATGCGGTGCTCCATCTTCATCGCCTCCAGCCAGATCAGGGGCTGTCCCGCGGTGACGGCGGCGCCCTCGGCGAGGCCGTCCGCGACGCGGACGACGGTGCCGGGCATGGGGGCGAGCAGGGAGCCGGGGGCGCGCTGCTCGCTGGGGTCGGTGAAGCGGGGCAGGGCGGTGAGCGCGGCGCCGTTCACATGGACCCGGTCGCCGTAGCGGCGTACATCGAACTTCCTTTGCACACCGCCGACTTCGAGGACGACGCGGTCGGGCGACGCGTGCACGACGCGTACGTCGTCGTCGACGGCGAAGCCGGTGCGGGTGTGCCGGTAGCGCACCTCGTGCTCGGTGCCGTGGGGTTCGCTGCGAAAGCGCCGGGTCTGCGGCTGCGCGGGCACGTTGCGGAAGCCGCCGAAGCGGGAGCGGCCGCAGGCCCCGGCCAGGGCGGCGGCGAGCGGCGCGTGCGGGTCCTCGTCGGGGGCGGTCAGCTCGGTGAGGTGGCGGTCGTAGAACCCGGTGTCCATGCGGGCCGAGGTGAACTCGGGGTGGCGCAGGGAGCGGACGAGCAGCTCGCGGTTGGTGACGGGGCCGTGCACCTCGGCCCGCTCCAGGGCGCCGGCCAGGGCACGGACGGCGGCGGCGCGGGTCGGGGCGTGGGCGACGGCCTTGGCGAGCATGGCGTCGTAGTGCACGCCGATGGGGTCGCCGTCGGTGTACCCGGTGTCGAGGCGGACGGTGCCGGGGACGGCGAGCCGGTGCAGGGTCCCGGTCTGCGGGGCGAACCCGGCGGCCGGGTCCTCGGCGTACAGGCGGGCCTCGACGGCGTGCCCGCGCGGGGCCGGGGGTCCGGGTTCCAGGGCCTCGCCCTCGGCGACGCGCAGTTGCAGGGCGACGAGGTCGATGCCGAACACGGCCTCGGTGACGGGGTGTTCGACCTGGAGCCGGGTGTTCATCTCCAGGAAGTGGGCGGTGTCGCCGGCGACGAGGAACTCGACGGTCCCGGCGCCGACGTACGACACGGCGCGCACGGCCCGCTCGGCCGACGCGTACAGCTGTGCGGTGAGTGCGTCGGTGAGTCCGGGCGCCGGGGCCTCCTCGATCACCTTCTGGTGGCGGCGCTGGAGGGAGCAGTCGCGCGTGCCGAGCACCCATACGGTGCCGTGGGTGTCGGCGAGCACCTGCACCTCGACGTGCCGGCCGCCCGCGTCACCTCCCAGGTACCGCTCGACGAACACTTCGCCGTCACCGAACGCGGACAGCGCCTCGGCCCGCGCCGCCGCCAACTCGCCTTCCAGGTGCGCCAGTTCGCGTACGACGCGCATGCCGCGCCCGCCGCCGCCCGCGGCCGCCTTCACGAGCACGGGCAGATCGGCCTCGGTGACCTCGCCGAGCGGCGCGATCCCCATCAGCTCCTTGGCGCGGGTCTTGGACGCCATGGCCTCGATCGCCTCGGGCGTCGGGCCGATCCAGGTCAGGCCCGCGTCGGTGACGGCCCGGGCGAACTCGGCGTTCTCGGAGAGGAACCCGTACCCAGGGTGCACGGCGTCGGCGCCCGCGTCGAGGGCGGCCTTCACGACGAGGTCGGCGCGCAGATAGGTGTCGGCGGGGGTGGCGCCCGGCAGGCGTACGGCGAGGTCGGCCTCGCGCACGTGCAGCGCGTCCGCGTCGGGGTCGGAGTGCACGGCGACCGTACGGATGCCGAGGTCGCGGCAGGTGCGGAAGACGCGGCAGGCGATCTCACCGCGGTTGGCCACAAGAACACTGGACAGGAGGGTCATCGGGGCTCACATCCTGAAGACGCCGAAGCCGCCGCGGGCGCCCTCGTACGGTGCGGTGTGGATCGCGGACAGGCAGATGCCGAGGACGGTGCGGGTGTCGCGGGGGTCGATGACGCCGTCGTCGTAGAGCCGCCCGGACAGGAACATCGGCAGCGACTCGGCCTCGATCTGCTGCTCGACCATGGCCCGCAGCCCCGCGTCGGCCTCGTCGTCGTACGGGAGTCCCTTGGCGGCGGCGGACTGCCGGGCCACGATCGACAGGACGCCCGCGAGCTGCTGCGGCCCCATGACGGCGGACTTGGCGCTGGGCCAGGCGAACAGGAAGCGGGGGTCGTAGGCGCGCCCGCACATCCCGTAGTGCCCGGCGCCGTACGAGGCGCCCATGAGCACGGACAGATGCGGTACGCGGCTGTTGCTGACGGCGTTGATCATCATCGAGCCGTGTTTGATGATGCCGCCCTGCTCGTACTCCTTGCCGACCATGTAGCCGGTGGTGTTGTGCAGGAAGAGCAGCGGGATGTCGCGCTGGTTCGCCAACTGGATGAACTGGGCGGCCTTCTGGGACTCCTCGCTGAAGAGCACGCCCCGGGCGTTGGCGAGGATGCCGACGGGATAGCCGTGCAGGGACGCCCACCCGGTGACGAGCGAGGCCCCGTACAGCGGCTTGAACGCGTCGAAGTCGGAGCCGTCGACGATCCGGGCGATGACCTCGCGCGGGTCGAAGGGCACCTTCAGGTCCTCGGGGACGATGCCGAGCAGTTCCTCGGGGTCGTACTTCGGGGGCTGGGCCGGCGGCGTGTCGGCGTACGCCTTGCGGTGGTTGAGGCGGGCGACGACACGCCGGGCCTGCCGGATCGCGTCCTGCTCGTCGTGCGCGAAGTAGTCGGCGAGCCCGGAGGTACGGGCGTGCATCTCGGCCCCGCCGAGCGATTCGTCGTCGCTCTCCTCGCCGGTCGCCATCTTCACGAGCGGCGGCCCGCCGAGGAACACCTTCGCCCGGTCCTTGACCATGATGACGTGGTCGGACATGCCGGGGATGTACGCGCCGCCGGCCGTCGAGTTGCCGAAGACGACGGCGACGGTGGGGATGCCGGCCGCCGACAGGCGGGTGATGTCGCGGAAGATGCCGCCGCCCGGGATGAAGATCTCCTTCTGCGACGGCAGATCGGCGCCGCCGGACTCGACGAGGGAGATGCAGGGCAGCCGGTTGGCGTACGCGATCTCGTTGGCGCGCAGGGCCTTCTTCAGCGACCACGGATTGCTGGCGCCGCCGCGCACGGTCGGGTCGTTGGCCGTGATCAGGCACTCGACGCCCTCGACGACCCCGATGCCGGTGACGAGCGAGGCGCCGACGGTGTAGTCGCTGCCCCAGGCGGCGAGCGGCGACAGCTCCAGGAACGGGGTGTCGGGGTCGAGCAGCAGCTCGATGCGTTCCCGGGCGAGCAGTTTGCCGCGCCCCCGGTGCCGCTGGACGTACTTCTCGCCGCCGCCCGCGAGGGCCTTGGCGTGCTCGGCGTCGAGGGCGGTGAGCTTGTCCAGGAGGGCGGCGCGGTGGGCGGCGTAGTCGTCGGACCGGGTGTCCAGGGCGCTGGCCAGGACGGTCACAGCAGAGCCTCCGGTATGTCGAGGTGGCGGGAGCGCAGCCATTCGCCGAGGCCCTTGGCCTGCGGGTCGAATCGGGCCTGCGCGGCGACGCCCTCGCCGAGGACGCCCTCGACGGTGAAGTTGAGGGCGCGCAGGTGCGGAAGGACGTGCCGGGTGACGGTCAGGTCGGCGACTTCCGGCAGGAGTTGGCGGACGCGGTCGACGGTGAGGGTGTGCGCGAGCCACTGCCAGGCCGGGTCGCTCTCCACCCAGACGCCGATGTTGGCGTCGCCGCCCTTGTCGCCGCTGCGGGCCCCGGCGACGAGCCCGAGGGGGGCGCGGCGGGTGGGCCCGGAGGGTGGCGGCGCGGGGAGCGGGGGTTCGGTGACGGGGGCGAGGGCCTGCGTGGGGCCGCCTTCGGTGCGTACGTCGACCCGTTCCCCGTCGGGCAGGACGGCGAGGTGCGGGACGTCGGCGCGGTCGGCGTACGCGGCCTCGAACACCCCGTACGGGGAGCCCTTGCCGGGCGGCGCGGTGACGTGGAACCCGGGGTAGGAGCCGAGGGCGAGCTCGACGGCGGCGCCGCCGAGGGCCCGCCCCACGGTGTTCTGGTCCTGGTCGCGCACGACGAGCCGCAGCAGGGCGCTGGCGGTCTCCTCGGTGGCGGCGTCGTCGTGATCGGTGCGCGCGAGCTCCCACCGCACGTGCTGGGGGCGGCACTTGGACCGTGCGAAGGCGTCGTCCATCTGCTGCCGTACGAGGTCTGCCTTGGCGTCGATGTCCAGCCCGGTCAGTACGAACACGACCTCGCCCCGGAACCCGCCGAGCCGGTTGAGCCCGACCTTGAGGGTGGGCGGCGGGGCCTCGCCCCGGACGCCGTGGATGCGGACGCGGTCCGGCCCCTCCGGGGTGAGCCGGACGGTGTCGAGGCGCGCGGTGACGTCGGGCCCCGCGTACCGGGCGCCCCCGGTCTCGTACAGGAGCTGGGCGGTGACGGTCCCGACGTCGACGAGGCCGCCGGTGCCGGGGTGCTTGCCGATGACGGCGGTCCCGTCCTCGTGGATCTCGGCGACGGGGAAGCCGGGCCGCCGCACCGCCTCTTGCCCGTGGCGGGCGAAGTGCGCGTAGTTGCCGCCGGTCGCCTGCGTCCCGCACTCCAGGACGTGCCCGGCGACGACGGCGCCCGCGAGCCGGTCGTACGCGGCCCCGTCCTCGTAGGCCCATCCGAAGTGCCAGGCGGCGGGCCCGCTGACCAGGGCGGCGTCGGTGACGCGCCCGGTGACGACGATGTCGGCACCCGCCTCCAGGCAGGCGGTGATCCCGGCGCCGCCGAGGTAGGCGTTGGCGGTGAGGGCGCCGGGGTAGCGGCCGGTCGCGAGGAGGTCGTCGCCCTCGACGTGGGCGACCCGGACGGGGATCCGCAGCCGTGCCGCCAACTCCCGTACGGCATCGGCCAGTCCGCCCGGGTTGAGGCCTCCGGCGTTCGCCACGATCCTGGTGCCGCGTTCGACGGCGAGCCCGAGGCACTCCTCCAGCTGCCGCAGGAACGTACGGGCGTAGCCGCGCCCGGGGTCCTTCAGCCGGTCCCTGCCGAGGATGAGCATGGTCAGCTCGGCGAGATAGTCGCCGGTGAGGACGTCGAGCGGGCCGTCGGTGAGCATCTCCCGCAGGGCGTCGAACCGGTCGCCGTAGAACCCGGACGCGTTCCCGATCCGCAGCGGTGCCCCGCTCACGCGACGGCCCCCTGGGGTCCGCGCCCGGTGCCGGGCGGCCCGGCGAAGGCCTGCGCGATGCCGAGCCAGCGGTCGGCGTCGGGGCCCTCGGCGCGGACGTCGACGTCGTCGCGGTGGGCGCGCTGGGTGACGAGGAGGCAGAAGTCGAGGGCGGTTCCGGTGACCCGCTGCGGGGCGTCCTGCGGCCCGTACGTCCACAACTCGCCGTCGGGGGCGACGAGTTCGACGCGGAACTCCTCCCCCGGCGGCTGTAGCCCGTGCGCCCCGAAGGCGAAGTCGCGGGCCCGTACGCCGATCCGGGCCACGTGTCGCAGCCGCCCGGTGGGGCACCGCAGCGCGCCGAGCGCGTCGGCGACGTCCTGGCCGTGGGCCCAGGTCTCCATCAGCCGCCCGGTCGCCATAGAGGCGGCGGACATCGGCGGCCCGAACCAGGGGAACTTCCGCCGCTCCCGCGCCGCGGCCCGCAACGCCCCGTCCAGCGCCGCGCGCCCGTCCCGCCACCGGGCGAGCAGCGCGCCGGGCTCCAGCGCGGCCAGCTCCTCGGCGCCGTCGTCGACGAACGAGTCCGGGGCGGCCAGCGCCTTCTCCACCTCGGCCGCGAACCCCTCGGCGTCGGTGACGGCGAGCAGCGCGGCCCGGTCGGTCCAGGCGAGATGGGCGATCTGATGGGCGATGCTCCAGCGCGGCGCGGGCGTCGCCCGCCGCCAGTCGCTCGCACCCAACTCCCCGACCAGGGCGTCGAGTTCCTTGCTCTCGTCACGCAGGTCGTCGATGACGACGTACGTCTCGGACACGGTGCGCTCCCCTCGGGGCACGGCGGTGTGCGGCGTGCCTGGAGCATGGCAGCGGTCCGGGAAACAATCAAGCGTGCTTGCATGGAAATTGGGCCCGGCACGGGGCGGGGCCGACGCCTCGACCGGTGCATCCGCCGAGGCGGCCTCGGGGCGACAGGCCCGGAGAGCCTGGCGGTGCACGGTCTCCTCGGCGGCGTGGGGCGGCTTCTGTCCGTCTCGTGGCCGGCGTAAGCGCTGTCGCGGGGCGGCTCGGGGATCCTGGGGCCGTTCCCCGTCGTCGAACCGGCGTGGGTGGCGCAGCCGGCGCCGCTGCGCCGGTCCGTCCCGGCGCTGTGGCGCGCAGCGTCAGTCCCGGCCCTGCGCCGTGCACACGCACACCCGGTTGCCCTCCGGGTCCGCGAGGACGGTGAACATGGGCGCGTAGGTGTCGTCGACGAGGACGCCGCCCGCGGCGAGGGCCGCCTCGATGCGGGGCGCGGCCTCCTCGGGGGCCAGCCAGAGGTCGGGGTGCCAGCGCTGGCGGGGCGGGGTGTGGGCCTCGGTGTGCTGGAACCAGACGTTGGGGACGCGGTTCGCCGGGTCCATGACGTCGTCGCGGACCACGTGGTCGGGCGAGCCGGTGAGGAGCGCCGACCAGAAGGGGCCGAGGGCGGCGAAGTCGGAGGCGTCCAGGCCCAGTTCGAGCTGGGCGATCTCGCGCGGGACGGCGGTGAGGGCGTGCTTGCGCGCCACTTCGGAGACGGTGGCGGCCAGCCGGAGGTCCTGCCGGGTGACCCAGCGGGCCCCCGTCGGGCCGGTCGTGCACAGGGACACCTCGGCGAAGCCGGGCCCCAGCCTGACCTCGGGTTCCCGGTCCGCGGCGCGGGCCGCGTCGGCGACCTCCGAGACGAACGCGGCGGCCTCGGCGATGCCGGTCACGCGGTAGCGGGCCACGATCGGCTGGGCCGTGCGGCGCCAGTCGCCCAGGTCTTCCGCGATGGCGGCGAGGATCTCTGGTGTCGGGAGCTTGTCCATGCAGGGATCCTGTCAGGGCGGGCCCCGGTCTCGTAAGGTGCGGCCGTGAGCAGCGACGGACGGACGGATCCGGACCGGAACCCCAAGCCCTGGCTGCGGCAGCACGTGCGCGGGACCAGTCCCGTGCACGCCCGCGACGGGGCCTGGATCGAGCGGCAACTGAAGTGGTGCGAGCGGGAGTTCGGGGCCGCGACGGAGGATCCGGCGCTGCCCGGGTTCGTGCCGCGCGGCTTCGAGGCCACCCAGCGGCGGACCGAGGAGCTGGTGCGGCGGGTCGGCGCGGTCATGGGAGCCGACACGGACGGGCTGCGCGTACGGCTGGTCGAACCGGAGGGCGCTCACGGGGCCCGGCGGCACATCGGCGAGTACCGCGAGGAGCCCGACGGCCCCGTGATCGACCTCGACCGGAGCGTGGCGGCCCGGCCGGACACGTTCGCGGCGCTGATCGCGCACGAACTGGCGCACGCCCGGCTCGCGCGGGCGGCGGGCCTGGCCGCCCTGGACCTCTCCCCTGCCCAGGAGGAACGCCTCACCGATCTGGTGACCGTGCACCTCGGCATGGGGGTCCTGACCGCCAACGCCGCCGACACCTACGGGCGCAAGGGCGGGTACTCGGTGATGCCGCTGGGTGACCTCGACGACTGGATGCTCACCGGGCGCCGGGACGAACGGAACCGGATCGGGTACCTGAGCCGCGCCGAGTTCGGCTACGCCCTCGTGTGCTGGACGCTCGCGCGCGGCGAGAACCATCCGGCCTGGGCCGGGCAGCTCGTGCCGAGCGTGCGTGCCGCGTTCACGCGAGGGATCGAGTACCGGGCGGCGCGGGGCGACTGACCGGGCCGCCTCAGCCCTACGCGGCCTGCTTCCGTCCGCGCCCCACCTGTGTCCGCACCGCCCCCATGCTCGCCGCGATGACGAGGGTGATCGCCGCCGCCTGCACCCAGGACAGGGCCTGGCTCAGGACGAGGAAGCCGGCGAGCGCCGCGATGGCCGGTTCCAGGCTCATCATCACCGCGAACGTGGACGCGGGCAGGCGGCGCAGCGCGACGAGTTCGAGGGTGTAGGGCAGCACCGACGACATGACGGCGACGGCCGCGCCGAGGCCGATCGTCACCGGATCGAAGAGCTTGGGTCCCGCGGTCGCCAGGCCCAGCGGCAGACAGAGCACCGCGGCCACCGCCATGGCGAGCGCGAGGCCGTCGGCCTGCGGGAAGCGGCGGCCCGTCCGTGCGCTGAAGACGATGTACGTCGCCCACATGGCGCCGGCCGCGACCGCGAAGGCCACACCGGCCGGGTCGAGTCCGCCGAGCCCGTCGCCCGCGCCGCCGAGCAGGAAGACACCGGCCAGCGCGAGGCCCGCCCACAGCAGGTTGACCGCGCGGCGGGACGCGACGACGGAGAGGGTCAGCGGGCCGAGCACCTCGAAGGTGACCGCGAGGCCGAGCGGGATGCGGGCCGCGGCCTGGTAGAAGAGCAGGTTCATGCCGCCCATGGCGATGCCGAACGCGACCACCGTGCCCCAGTCGGCGCGCGAGTGGCCGCGCAGCCGGGGCCGGCAGACCAGCATGAGGACGAGCGCGGCCACCACCAGGCGCAGGGTGACCACGCCGACCGCGCCGGCCCGCGGCATCAGGCTCACCGCGACCGCGCCGCCGAACTGCACCGAGACGCACCCGGCGAGCACCAGGCCGACCGGCCCCAGGGCGGCCCGGCGGTGCGCGGGGGCCGTCGCCGCGCCGCCGTCGAGGGCCCCCGTCGCGGGCGCCGGGGCCACCGTGGTCTCTGTGTGCGGGCCGCTCACGGTCCACCCCTCTCAAGTTCAACGCACTGCACTTACCAGAACAGTGTAATGAACTGTGCCGTGCTCGTGGACCAGCGGTCGGCCCACCCGTGGCCTCCCACGCTAGGACCGCCGGGAGTGGCGCGTGAAATGCTTTCTGCTCTCCCGTTATGCTCCGCAGACATGACCAGGGGCCCGTTCGTCGACATGCGTCATCTGCGCTGCTTCCTCGCCGTCGCCGACGAGGGCAATGTCACCCGGGCCGCCGCCCGGCTCGGCCTCACCCAGCCCGCCGTTTCGCGCACGCTCGCCGCGCTGGAGGACGCGCTCGGCGTCCGGCTCGTCGACCGCTCCACCCATCACCTGGAGCTCACCCCCGAGGGCCGCTCGTTCCGCGAGAAGGCGGCCGTCGCCGTCGCCGCGTTCGAGGACGCGCTCGCCTCCGCCCACACCCCGCACCGCCCGCTGCGCCTCGGCCACGCCTGGTCGGCGGCCGGCGCCTACACGACCCCGCTGCTGCGCCGCTGGCGGCAGGCCCACCCGGACGTGCCGCTCGAACTGCTCCGCATCGACGACCGCACGGCCGGCCTCACCCGCGGCGCCGTCGACGTCGCCCTGCTGCGCGGCCCGGCCGACCTGCCGGACCTGGTGACGCGGCTGCTGCACCGGGAGCCCCGGGTCGCGGCGCTCCCCTGCGACAGCCCGCTCGCCCGGCGCCCGGAGCTCGCCCTTGCGGACCTGCGCGACGAGGTCATCGCCCTGAACACGGTCTCCGGCACCACCACCCTCGACCTGTGGCCGCCGGCCGCCCGTCCCACCCGCACCCTCCCGGTCGCCAACACCGACGACTGGCTGGCCGCGATCGCCGCGGACCAGGCGGTGGGCATCACGTCGACGGCCACGGTCTCCCTGCACCCGCACCCGGGCGTCGCCTACGTCCCCCTGACGGACGCCCCGGCGGTCCAGGTCTTCCTCGCCCACCGCAAGGGGCCGGGCCACCCCTCGATCCCGGACCTGATCGAGATGGCGGCAGCGGTGACGGCCGACGCCCCATAAGAGCCCGTGTCCGGTGACGGCCGACGCCCCACAAGAACCTGTGCCCGGTGACGGCCGACGCCCCACAAGAGCCCGTGTCCGAGGGGCGCGGGGCTGTGCCGGCATGCGGCTCCGCCGCGCGGGCGGCCAGCCACGACAGCAGCGCACCCGGCGACGCGCCAGGACGAGGCGGACGCCTACCCGCCGTCAAGCCCCTCGGCCAGCACCTCCGCGATGTGCCTGCCCCGCCGCCCGGCAAGCTGCTCCAGCTGAGTCCGGCACGAGAATCCGTCGGCCAGCACCACGTCCCCGTCCCCCGCGGAGCGCACCGCCGGCAGCAACGACTCCTCCGCACAGGCCACCGACACGTCGTAGTGCCCGTCCTCGAACCCGAAGTTCCCGGCGAGCCCGCAACAGCCGCCGCTCAACTCGCCCTCCAGACCGGCCCGTTCGCGCAGCCGCCGGTCCGCCGCGTCGCCGAGCACCGCGTGCTGGTGGCAGTGCGTCTGGCCGACGGCCGCCCGGTCCAGGCGCGGCGGCGCCCAGTCGGGGGCGAGCCGTTCCAGGGCCTCGGCGAAGGTGACGACCCGGTCGGCCAGGCGCCGGGCGCGCGGGTCGTCGGGGAGGAGTTCGGGCAGGTCCGAGCGGAGCGCGGCGCCGCACGAGGGCTCCAGGACGATCACCGGGACGTCGGCGTCCACGACCGACGGCATCAGGTCGAGGGTCCGCTTCAGCACCTCCCGCGCCCGGTCGAGCTGTCCGGTCGAGAGATAGGTGAGCCCGCAGCACACCCGGGACCGGCGCGGGTCGAGGACGTTGCCGCCGACGGCAACCGGGGCACCGTCCTCGGTGCGGTACGTGAACCGGGTGCGCGGCGGCAGCAACGCCGTCACCCCGGCCGCCTCCAGGACCCGGACCGCCGCGCGACCGACCTCCGGCGCCAGATGTTCGGTGAAGGTGTCGGGCCACAGCACGGCGATCTTCTGCCCGCGCGGCCCGAACCGCCGCTCGCGCACCCGCCGCCGCAGCTGCGCGCGCCACCACGCGCTGAACGTCTGCCGCGCCACCCGCGGGATCCGCCGCTCCCGGGCGATCCCCCCGACCCGCTTGCCCGCTGCCGCCAACACCCCCACCGACGTGAGGGAGTTGACCAGACCCGCCGTGCGGGTCCGCTCCACCAGCCGCAGCCAGCGCGGCAGCCATCCCATCGTGTAGTGCGCTGCGGGGCGGCGCCGCCCCGCGTAGTGGTGGTGCAGGAACTCCGCCTTGTACGTGGCCATGTCGACGCCCACCGGACAGTCGCTCCTGCACCCCTTGCAGGACAGGCACAGGTCGAGCGCGTCCCGCACCTCCTGCGACCGCCAGCCGTCGGTGATCACCTCCCCGGCGAGCATCTCGTGCAGCAGCCGGGCCCGGCCGCGCGTGGAGTGCGTCTCGTCGCCCCCGGTGGCCCGGAAGGACGGGCACATCACGCCGCCGCCCGAACTCGGCTCCTGGACGCGGCACTTGGCGACCCCGACGCAGCGGCGCACGGCCGCCGAGAAATCACCGTTGTCGTGCGGGTAGCCGAAGGCGATGTCGACGGGGCCCACCGGCTCGCGCGGCAGCGGGGCGAAGCGGAGGTTCTCGTCGAGGCGGGCGGGGCGTACCAGAATCCCGGGGTTGAGCAGGTCGGCGGGGTCCCAGACCGCCTTCACGCGCTCGAAGAGACCGACGAGTGCGGGTCCGTACATCTTCGGCAGGAGTTCGGCGCGGGCCTGCCCGTCGCCGTGCTCGCCGGAGAGCGAGCCGCCGTGCGCGACGACGAGCGTGGCCAGGTCCTCGGAGAAGCGGCGGAAGCGGGCGATGCCCGGCGCGGTGAGCAGATCGAAGTCGATGCGTACGTGGATGCAGCCGTCGCCGAAGTGCCCGTACGGGGTGCCGCGCAGCCCGTGCTCGGTCAGCAGACCGCGGAAGTCCCGCAGGTACGCGCCCAGTCGGGCGGGCGGCACGGCGCAGTCCTCCCAGCCGGGCCACGCCTCGCTGCCGTCGGGCATCCGGGTCGCCGTGCCGGAGGCGTCCTCGCGGATCCGCCACAGCGCCCGCTGCCCGGCCGGGTCGGCGACCACCAGCGCGTCCACGACGGTCGCCCTGTCGCAGGACCGCACGATCCGGTCGGCCGCCGCCCGCGCCTCGGCCGGGGTCGCGCCGCCGGTCTCCACGAACAGCCAGGCGCCGCCCTTGGGCAGGCCCGAGTCCGGGGGCACGAGGTCGGCGGCCATCCCCTCGACGGTGAGCGGCCCGTGCGGCAGCAGGCCCGCGGCGGCCTCGGCGGCGGCGCTCTCGTCCGCGTACGCGAGGACGGCGAGGGCCTTCGCGGGCGGTGCCTCGACGAGTCTGACCGTGGCCTCGGTGACCAGGCCGAGGGTGCCCTCGGTGCCGCAGAGGAAGCGGGCGAGGTCGGTGCCGTGCTCGGGGAGCAGCGCGTCCACGGCGTAACCGGAGATGCGGCGCGGCAGCCCCGTGTACGGGGCGAAGCCGGTGCGGACCGTCGCCGACTCCCGCTCCACCAGCTCCCGCAGGCCCGCCGGCGCGCCGTCCCAGCCCTGTCCGAGGCGGTACGCGCAGCCGTCGCCCGCGACCACGTCGAGGGCCGCGACGCTGTCGGCGGTCGTGCCCCACGCCACCGAGTGCGAGCCGCACGAGTTGTTCCCGATCATGCCGCCGATCGTGCAGCGGCTGTGGGTGGACGGGTCGGGGCCGAAGCGCAGCCCGTGCGGGGCGGCGGCGGCCTGGAGGCGGTCGAGGACGAGTCCGGGCTGCACGACCGCCGTGCGGGTCCCAGGGTCGAGGTCCACGACGCCGTTCATGTGGCGGGTGAAGTCGAGGACGAGCCCGGTGCCGGTCGCCTGGCCCGCGATGGAGGTGCCGCCGCCGCGGCCCACGACCGGGACGCCACGCCTTCGGCACACCTCCAGGGCCGCGGCCACGTCGTCGCCGTCCGCCGGGGTGCACACCCCCAGGGGCACCCGGCGGTAGTTGGACGCGTCCATCGTGTTCAGGGCCCGCGCGGTGACGGAGCAGTCCACCCCGCCGCGCACGGCCGCCCTCAGTTCCCGTTCCAGGCCGCCCAGATCATCCATGCACCCCAGGATGCAGCCCCACAGGCCCCTCGGCGCCACAGTCGTGCGCCCACTTTTTCACGATCCGGACTGAATCATTCCCACACCGATCACCAACTCTCCTATAGTTGCCGCGAATTGACTGAACGTTGACCACGCACTGATCACATCCTGTCCCGCACCCCTGTTCCGTCCCTGCCCCCCATCCGTCCCGCACCCGTCCTGAGGACCCGATCGATGACCGCGCCCATCCGGCCCCCCGTACGCCCGGCCGCGCTCACCCTGCTGGCCGCTCTCCTCGTCACCGCGGCGCTCGGCGCGGGTGCGGTGGCCCTCGCGCCGGACTCCGTGCGCACCCCGCTCGCCTGGGGCGCCGCCCTCGTGGCGGTCGCGCTGAGCGCGGCCGCCGGATACATCGCGCACGCCCGGGCGAGCGTCGCCCTGCTGCGCAGGCGCACCGAGGAGATGCGGCACACGGCCGACCGCGGCGCCGCCGAACGGGCCCGCGCGGAGTCCGAGTTGGCCCAGGAGCGGGACGCCCGCGTGCGCGACGCCGCCGAGCTCACCGCCCAGCTGCGCACCGCCCGCGCCGAGCGCGCCGCCGCCCTCGCGGCCTGCGCCAACGCGGCCGGACGGATGCAGGCCCTGGCCACCGGCATGCTCGCCGACCTGCGCGAGATGGAGCACCGGCACACGGACGAGGACGTGCTCGCCGACCTGCTCCACCTCGACCACCGCACCGCGCAGGCGGGCCGGCTCGCCGACTCGGTGGCCGTGCTCACCGGCGCCCGCTCGGGCCGCCGCTGGGCCCGGCCCATCGCCATGGAGTCGATCCTGCGCGGCGCGATGGGACGCATCGGCGGCTACCAGCGGGTGCGCGTCCACGCCCCCGGCCAGGTCGCCGTCGCGGGCCACGCCGCCGAGGGCGTCATGCACGTACTGGCCGAACTCCTCGACAACGCCGCGAACTTCTCGCCGCCCACCGCGGAGGTGCACGTCTACGTCGAGGACGTCCCGGCCGGCGTCATCGTCTCCGTCGAGGACGCGGGCCTGGTCATGGGCCCGGTGCAGCTGCGCCGCGCCGAGCGGGCCGTCTCCGGCGGGACCTCGGGACTCGGCGGCCTGTCGGGTACCCGGCTCGGGCTCGCCGTCGTCGGCCGGCTGGCCCGCAAGCACGGTCTGACCGTGTCGTTCCGGCCGTCCGCGCGCGGCGGCACCGGGGTGCTGCTGCTCATCCCGCAGGAGCTGCTGTCCCGGACCACCGACACCCCGGCGCCCGCACCGGCCACGACACCAGCACCGGCCACTCACACGGCCACCGCCGTTGTCGCCGACGGGACGTCCCCGTACGACTCCGCCACCCACGAACCCGCCGCCGACGACACCCACCCCGGCCTTCCGACCCGTGCACGGACCGGCCACGAACGGACGTCGGACGACGGCGACAACGGCAGCGACGGCGAACGCGACCGCGCCCCCGACAGCGACAGCGGCCTGCCCAAGCGGGCCCGTGGTCGCACCCTGGCCGCCGCCCGGCGCGCCCAGGCCCGCGCCGCCGCACCGGCGGAGACCGGACGGGAGGTCTCCGCCCCCGCGGAGTCCCCCGCCGCCCGTTTCAGCAGCTTCCGACAGGCGGTGCGCGCCACCCCGCCACCGGCCGGGGAAGCCGCCACCACAACTGAACAACCCCTCGAAGATCACACGCAGGAAGGCGACACCCCCCAATGAGCGGGACCACCACCGGCGCTGGCCTGACCTGGCTGCTCGAAGGCCTCCTCAAGCGCACCCCGGGCGCCCGGCACGCCCTGGTCCTGTCGCGCGACGGCCTCAAGCTGTGCCACACCCCCGAGCTCTCCGCCGACCAGGCCGACCAGCTCGCCGCGATCGCCGCCGGGATCCAGTCCCTGGCGCACGGCGCCTCCGCCGAGTTCGGCGACGGCAGCGGCGGAGTGCGCTCCTCGATGACCGAGTTCCACGGCGGCACCCTCTTCATCGTCGAGGCCGGCGAGGGCGCCCACCTCGCGGTGATCGCCGCCGAGGACGCCGACGCGGGCCTGATCGGGCACACCATGATGGAGCTCGTCGAACAGCTCGGCGAACACCTGCGCGCGCTGCCCCGTACACCGGACGTCTCCCGCACCGTCCCGGCGTCATGAGCCGTCCGGGCCGGGACGACGCGCCCGACCGGCTCTACACCCTCACCGGAGGGCGCAGCCGGCCGGCGCCCGACGTCTCCTTCGACCTGGTGTCGCTGGTCGTCGCCGAGTCCGACCCGGTGCCCGGCATGCCGTCCGAGCACGCCGCGATCCTGCGGATGTGCGGGCGGCCGACGGCGGTCGTGGAGGTGGCGGCCGAACTCGGGCTGCCGGTGAGCATCGTGCGCGTCCTGCTCTCCGACCTCCTGGTGCAGGGCCGCATCGGCGCCCGCCACCCGCGCCCCGTCGCCGCCCCCCACCGCCTTCCCGACCTCGACATCCTGGAGCAGGTGCTCGTTGGACTCCGCAACCTCTGAACTGCCCGTCCGGCGGACGGAGTTGTCGGCCGGCGCCGACAACGGCCTGAAGGTCGTCGTCGTCGGCGGCTTCGGCGTCGGCAAGACCACCATGGTCCGCTCCGTGAGCGAGATACGTCCTCTCAACACCGAGGAGACGATGACGCAGGCGGGGCAGGGCGTCGACGAACTCGGCGACCTGGACGGCGTACGCGCCAAGACGTCGACGACCGTCGCCTTCGACTTCGGCCGCATCACGCTCGACGCGCACAACGTCCTCTACCTGTTCGGCGCGCCCGGCCAGGAACGGTTCTGGTTCCTGTGGGACCGGCTGTTCTCCGGCACGCTCGGCGCGGTCGTCCTCGTCGACACCCGCCGCCTGGAGGACTCCTGGTACGCGATCGACCGCCTGGAGCACCACGGGACGCCGTTCATCGTCGCCCACAACGACTTCGGCGGCACCTCGCACACCCTGGAGCAGCTGCGCGAGGCCCTCGACCTCGACCCGGAGGTGCCGCTGGTGCGCTGCGACGCGCGCGAGCGGGACTCCAGCAAGAGCGTCCTGATCGCGCTCGTGGAACACCTCAAGTCGCTGTACGCCACATCGCCGTACGCCACACCGCCGTACGACCCGTCGTCGTACGCCCCTCAGGAGATCGCCCGGTGACCTGCCCTGCCTCCGCCCCCGTACCGCTGTCGGGGCCGCGCTTCGCGACCGAACCCGCCACGCTCTACCGGGAGATGCGGCGCGACCACGGCGCCGTGGCGCCCGTCGTCCTCGACGGCGACATCCCCGCCTGGCTGGTCCTCGGCTACCGCGAACTGCACCAGGTGACCGGCGACCCCGTGCTGTTCAGCCGGGACTCCGACCTGTGGAACCAGTGGGAGAACATCCCCGCCGACTGGCCGCTGCTGCCGATGATCGGGCACAAGCAGCCGTCGATCCTCTACACGGTCGGCGAGCGGCACCGGCAGCGCGCCGCGATGATCAGCCACGCCCTGGAGGCGGTCGACCCGTTCGAACTGCGCTCGCACGCCGAGCAGTTCGCGGACGAGCTGATCGACGGCTTCTGCGGCAAGGGCGAGACGGACATCGTCGCGGACTACGCGATGATGCTGCCGGTCCGCGTCCTGGCCCGGATCTACGGCTTCTCCGACGAGCAGGGCCCCGCTCTCGTCACCGCCATGAACGACATGATCGACGGCCGGGAGCGGGCCCTCGCGGGGCAGCAGCACCTGGCCGAGTCGATGGTCGGGCTGCTCGCGGCCAAGCACACCCAGCCGGGCGAGGACGTCGCCTCGTACATGCTGGACGACACCTCGGGGTTCACCGACGAGGAGATCGCCCAGGACCTGATGGTGATGATGGCGGCCGGGCACCAGCCGACGGCCGACTGGATCGGCAACTCGCTGCGGCTGATGCTGACCGACGACCGGTTCGCCGCGTCGCTGTTCGGCGGGCGGCACAGCGTCGCCGAGGCGATGAACGAGGTGCTGTGGGAGGACACGCCCACGCAGAACGTCGCGGGCCGCTGGGCCACCCGCGACACCACCCTCGGCGGGCGCCACATCCGCTCCGGCGACCTGCTCCTGCTGGGGCTCGCCGCCGCCAACGCCGACCCGCAGGTGCGCACCGACGCCTCGGTGCTGACCGGCGGCAACAACGCGCACTTCTCCTTCGGGCACGGCGAGCACCGCTGCCCGTTCCCGGCGCAGGAGGTCGCGGAGGTCATCGCGCGCACCGGCATCGAGGTCATCCTCGACCGGCTGCCCGACATCGACCTGGCCGCGCCCGCCGAGTCGCTGACCCGCCGCCCCTCGCCGTGGCTGCGGGGCCTCACCGACCTGCGGGTCCGGTTCACGCCGACGCCCGCCCTGTAGCTCTTCGCCGGCTCTTCGCCGACTCTTCGCCCTCGCCGCCCTCCTCGCCTCCCTGGAGACCTCAGTGACGACATCCGCATCCGCCTGCCCCCACGCGTCCTCCGCCCCGATCGCCCTCGACCCGTTCGTCACCGACCTGGCCGGCGAGAGCGCCCGGCTGCTGGCGGCGGGCCCGATCGCACGGGTGGAGCTGCCCGGCGGCGTCCCCGTGTGGGCGGTCACGCACCACGCCGAGGCCCGCGCGCTCCTCACCGACAAGCGTCTGGTGAAGGACATCGAGGTGTGGGGCGCCTGGCAGCGCGGCGAGATCCCCGCCGACTGGCCGCTGATCGGCCTGGCCAACCCGGGCCGCTCGATGCTCACCGTGGACGGCGAGGACCACCGCCGGATGCGCGCCCTGGTCGCGCAGGCGCTGACCGTGCGCCGGGTGGAGCGGATGCGCGAGCGCATCGAGGAGCTGACGGCGGGCCTGCTCGACAAGCTCCCGAAGGAGGGCGAGGTCGACCTCAAGGCGGACTTCGCGTACCCCCTGCCCATGTACGTGATCAGCGACCTGATGGGCATAGACGAGGCGGACCACCCGCGCCTGAAGGTCCTGTTCGACAAGTTCTTCTCCACGCAGACCCCGCCGGAGGAGGTCATCGCGACGCTCGGCGAGCTCGCCGCGATGATGGGCGCCGTCGTCGCGGCCCGCCGCGCCGAGCCGGGCGACGACCTGACCAGCGCGCTGATCCAGGCGTCCGAGAACGGCGACCACCTCACCGACGAGGAGATCGTCTCCACGCTGCAGCTGATGGTCGCGGCTGGCCACGAGACGACGATCTCCCTCATCGTCAACGCGGTCGTGAACCTCTCCGCCCACCCCGACCAGCTGGCGCTCGTCCTCGACGGCAAGGCGACCTGGGAGCAGGTGATCGAGGAGACCCTGCGCTACTCGACCCCGACCTCCCACGTGCTGATCCGGTTCGCCGCCGAGGACGTCGAGGTCGGCGGGAAGACCATCGAAAAGGGCGAGGCGCTGATCGTCTCCTACGGCGCCATCGGCCGCGACGAGCAGGCGCACGGCCCGACGGCCGGCTCCTTCGACATCACCCGCACCTCGCCGACCCGGCACATCTCCTTCGGCCACGGCCCGCACGTCTGCCCGGGCGCCGCGCTGTCCCGGCTCGAGGCGGGGGTCGCGCTTCCGGCCCTGTACGCGCGCTTCCCGGGCCTGCGCCTGGCGGTCGAGCCGGCCGAGCTGCGCAACAAGCCCGTGGTGACGCAGAACGACCTGTTCGAGCTGCCGGTGGTGCTGGGCGCCTGACGCCCCTCACGCGCCCCTGCGCGCTCTCGTAGATCTTCACAAGTCCACGGGCCGGAGGCGGTCGTCTCATCGAACGGACACGTTTCCGTCCGGTTTCACCGAGGGGATACCCTCCGGCTCGTGGCTGAGATCCAGATTCCCGCTGACATCAAGCCCGCCGACGGACGTTTCGGCGCGGGCCCCTCCAAGGTGCGGACGGAAGCGCTGGACGCGCTGGCCGCCACCGGTACCTCCCTGCTCGGTACCTCGCACCGCCAAGCCCCGGTCAAGAACCTGGTCGGACGCGTCCGTGAGGGCGTGCAGGACCTGTTCTCGCTGCCCGAGGGCTACGAGGTCATCCTCGGCAACGGCGGTTCGACGGCGTTCTGGGACGTGGCGACGCACGGCCTGATCGAGAACAAGTCGCAGCACCTGAACTTCGGTGAGTTCTCGTCGAAGTTCGCCAAGGCGGCCAAGCTCGCGCCCTGGCTGGCCGAGCCGACCGTGATCTCGTCCGACCCCGGTACGCACCCGGAGGCGCGGGCCGAGGCCGGCGTGGACGTCTACGGTCTGACCCACAACGAGACCTCGACGGGTGTCGCGGCCCCGATCAAGCGTGTCGCGGGCGCCGACTCCGGGTCCCTCGTCCTGGTGGACGCCACCTCCGGCGCGGGCGGCCTGCCGGTCGACATCGCCGAGACGGACGTCTACTACTTCGCCCCGCAGAAGTCCTTCGCGAGCGACGGCGGCCTGTGGATCGGCGTCTTCTCCCCGGCGGCGATCGAGCGCGCGGAGCGCATCCACGCCTCCGGCCGCCACGTGCCCGAGTTCTTCTCCCTCCCCACGGCGATCGACAACTCCCGCAAGAACCAGACGTACAACACCCCGGCGCTGTCCACGCTCTTCCTGCTCGCCGAGCAGCTGGACTGGATCAACGGCCAGGGCGGTCTGGCGTGGTCCACGGCCCGCACGAAGGACTCGTCCTCGCGCCTGTACTCCTGGGCGGAGGAGTCGAAGTACGCGACCCCGTTCGTCACGGACGCGGCCAAGCGCTCGCAGGTCATCGGCACGATCGACTTCGACGACTCGGTGGACGCCGCCGCCGTCGCGAAGGTGCTCCGCGCCAACGGCATCGTCGACACGGAGCCCTACCGCAAGCTCGGCCGCAACCAGCTCCGCATCGCGATGTTCCCGGCCATCGACCCGTCGGACGTCCAGGCCCTGACGGCCTGCATCGACTACGTCATCGGCCAGCTCTGACCACCCCGTAGCCCAAGGCGGCGGAGGCCGCCGCCTTGGGCAACCCGCCGGCCCCCGCCGCCTTAGGCAACCCGCCGGCCCCCGCCGCCTTGGGCAACCCGCCGGCCCCCGCCGCCTTGGGCAACCCGCCGGCCCCCGCCGCCTTGGGCAACCCGCCGGCCCCCGCCGCCTTGGGCAACCCGCCGGCCCCCGCCGCCTTGGGCAACCCGCCGGCCTCCGCCGCCTTGGGCAATCTGCCGCCATGGGCGGCAGGGTGGGCAAGGCGGCACCCCGGCGCGGGGTGAGCGCTCCCCTCCGGCATCCAGCTCGGTGCGGTCGCACCATCGCCGGGTGCAGCTCCGGTGGGGGCTGATCGCGCAGTTCCCCGCGCCCCTGACGGGGCTACTCTCACCGCCGCCCCGGGCGACAGGGTGCGCAAGGCCGAGCACGCGGGAACGGCGCTCCAGCAGAAGCACCCGGTCCTGCACGGGGCCCGGGTCCCCGGCGGTCGGCCGGGACGTACCGGCCGCCCCCGCCGCCTCAGCGCTGCCTGGGCTTGCGCAGCAGCCGCCCGATCCCGATGACGGCGATCAGCACGACCGCGGCCCCGACGGCCCCCGCCTTACCGGTGAACCTGAACCCGCCGCCGTCGCCGCCCGACGAACCCGAACTCCCGCTCCCGCCCGACCCGTTGGCGCCGCCGGAGTCGCCGGAGGCCCCTTCGACCTCCACCGGCTCCACGGAGCTGCCCTTGCCCTCGCTCCCGTACAGCAGCGTCTTCCCGTCCAGGGTGTACGTGACCGACTCGCCCTGCGGCTGCATCGGCACGCTCAACTGCCCCTGCCGCTCGGGCTTTCCGTCGTTCCAGGAGTACGCGATGCCGCCGAAGTAGCCGCGTACGGCGAGCTGCCTGCCGTCCGGCGAGAAGGCCGCGTCGGTCGCCCACAGGTCGATGTCGGCGATGCGCTTGAAGGTGTTGGTGGCGGCGGAGTCGAGGGTGGCCGGACCCTCGTACAGGCCGCCGCCGTCCTCGCCCTTCTCGATGATGTAGACCCGGCCGGTCTTCGGGTGGACCATCAGCGACTCGGCGTTGCGCGGCCCGTCCGCGTACTTCACGACGTACTGCGTGGCCCGCACGGTCTGGTCGACGAGCTTCTTCGGCTCGGGCAGCTTGTAGATCCAGACGTGGTCCCACTTGCCGCCGAGGTTGTCGCCGATGTCGCCGACGTACAGATCGCCGTCGGGGCCGATGGAGATCGCCTCGACGTCACGGGGCGCGCCGACGCCGGTGAGGGTGAGCGTGGCGACGGTCTTCCCGGTGCGTCCGTCTATGGCGTACAGGTACGCGCCGTCGTCGCTGTCGTTGTGGGTCCAGTAGATCCCGGGGTGTGCGCGGGAGGCGGCGAGGCCGCTGGACTCGGTGATCCGCGGGTCCTGGAGGGTGAACCCGGAGGAGCCGACGGACGGCTTGCCGTCGGCCGTCGCGACACCGCCGAAGGCCCCCACGACAAGGACGACCGCGGCCCCGGCCGCACCCAGATACGAACGCATGGCCCCAGCTTGCCAGGCGTGTCCTGTCTCACATGCATGCGGCCCGGCCGATCGACGATGATGAGCGGATGCTCAGGTTCATGTTCGTCGGCGACAGCCAGACCATCGGCAGCGCCGGGGAGCACACCTGGCGTCACCGCTTCTGGCAGCACCTGCGCCGCTGCGCCGGGCCGTACGCGGTCGTCGGCCCCCGCGAGACCCTCTACGACAAGTCGGCCGACGCCCCGACGTCCCTGGCCTACGCGGACCCGGACTTCCCGCGCCGTCATCTGGCCGGCTGGGGCGAGGGCTGGCTGCACATGGCGCCGGTCGTCGCGGACGCGGTGCGCGCCTGCGGCCCGGACGTCCTCCTGGTCAACCTGGGCCTGATCGACCTCGGCTTCTACACGAACGCCGAGCAGACCGCCGCGAACATGCGCCGCTTCGTCGCCGAGGCCCGCTCCGCGAACCCGGCGGTCCGGATCGCCGCCCTCCCCGTGATCCCGAACATCCGGGCCGAGTCGGACGCCCCCTTCGCCGCCGAGGTCGCCCACTTCAACACCCTGCTCGCGAAGGCGGTCGCGGACCTCTCCGTGCCCGGCTCACCGCTGCTGCTGGCGTCGGTCCCGGAGTCGTACGACATCCACCACGACACGTACGACGGTACGCACCCGAACGCGTCCGGCGAGCACAAGCTCGCGTCGGCGTTCGCCCAGGCCCTGCACCAGGGCTGGGGCATCGGCGGCCCGTACCGGTCGCCCGCCGCCGTCTAGTACGGCGCCGTCCCGCACCACTTCTGCGCCCGGTCAAAGGGCGGGGCGCATCCGCGCCCGCCCTTTGACCGGCGAACGCCGTTGAGGAGAGCGGCCGTTGGTATGCGCACCGGGACCGTTCACCGCGCTCCCCCTTGCTTCGAGCGCACTCCAGGACATTGGCTGTACATCCATGAAGTACACGCAACTCGGACGCACAGGACTCAAGGTCAGCCGGCTCGTCCTCGGCACCATGAACTTCGGTCCGCAGACCGACGAGGGCAGCAGCCACGCCATCATGGACGCGGCGCTGGCCAGTGGCATCAACTACTTCGACACGGCGAACGTGTACGGCTGGGGCGAGAACAAAGGCCGTACCGAGGAGATCATCGGCACCTGGTTCGCCCAGGGCGGCGGGCGGCGCGACAAGACCGTGCTCGCCACCAAGGTGTACGGGAACATGGCGGCCGACGGCGACGCGTGGCCCAACCACGACCGGCTCAGCGCGGTGAACATCCGCCGGGCCGTGGACGCCTCGCTCAAGCGGCTGCAGACCGACTACATCGACATCTACCAGTTCCACCACATCGACCGGCACACGCCGTTCGAGGAGATCTGGCAGGCGATCGACGCCCTGGTCCAGCAGGGCAAGATCCTCTACGCGGGGTCGTCGAACTTCCCCGGCTACAAGATCGCCCAGGCCAATGAGACGGCCCGCGCCCACGGCCGCGTCGGCCTGGTCAGCGAGCAGTGCCTCTACAACCTGGCCGAGCGCCGCGCCGAGATGGAGGTCATCCCGGCCGCGCAGGAGTACGGCCTCGGGGTCATCCCCTGGTCGCCGCTGCACGGCGGGCTGCTCGGCGGTGTCCTCAAGAAGGAGTCGGAGGGCCGGCGCCGCAAGGACGGCCGCTCCGCCTCCGCGCTGGAGAACACCAAGGTGCGCGACCAGGTCCAGGCGTACGAGGACCTGCTCGACAAGCACGGTCTTGAGCCCGGTGAGGCGGCCCTGGCGTGGCTGCTGACCCGGCCCGGTGTCACGGGACCGATCGTCGGCCCGCGCACCCGGGAACAGCTCGACTCCGCGCTGCGCGCCGTCGAGCTCGAACTGAGCGAGGAACTGCTGACGTCCCTGGACGAGATCTTCCCGGGCCCCGGCCCGTCGCCGGAGGCGTTCGCCTGGTAGCGGCACCGGCGGCGGCCGCCGGGCCTGCGGCTACTTCCCGGCGACCGCCGCCACCGCCACCACGACGAACATCAGCACAAGCACACCGGCCATGATCCGGTTCCGCGTCTTCGGGTCCACGTACCGAGCCTAACGCGCACCGGTGAGCGCCCAGGCGCCGACCTTCTCGTACCGCGGCTGCTCCCCCGGCACGTCGGACCTCGGCAGATTGCTGCGGACGAGCGCCAGCTCACCGACGGTCCAGGGCTGCCCGGCGAACCCGTCGAGGGCGGTGACGTACGGCTCGAAGTCGTACGCGGCGCGGCTGCGCGCCAGCGTCAGATGCGGCCGGTACCGCCGGTGCTCCCCGGGCAGCCCGGCCTTGCGGCCCGCCGCCTCGGCCCGCTCGGCGAGCCGCCGCAGCACCGGCACGTCGCCGGTCACCCCGGCCCACAGCGCCCTCCCGCCGAACTGTCCGCCGCCGCGCAGCGCCACCGTGAACGCCTCGGTCCGTGCGGCGGCCCGCGCGAGCCGCCGCTCCAGCTCGGGAACGGTCTCGTCGGGTACGTCGCCGTAGAAGGCGAGGGTGAGATGCCAGCCGGGCCGCCCGGTCCAGCGCAGCCCGTCGTCGGCGGGCAGCCGGTCCACGGCCGCCCCGAGCTCGCTGACGGCGTCGGGGGGCGGCAGCACGGCGGCGAAGAGTCTCATGGCGGCCAGTGTCCCCCGCGCTCCGGAGAGGGCGCGGGGAACTCCGGACAGGGCCTAGGCGACCGCGGCCAGCGGCTGCGGCTCGCGCGGCACGAACTGCACATGCCGCTCCCCGCGCCGCAGATCGACCTTGAGCCGCAGATTCGCGGCCCGGGCCAGCATCAGACCGACGCCCACCGCGGCGCCGGCGCAGATCAGCCCGCCGAGCATGAAGCTCACCCGGACCCCGTACTGGTCGGCGAGCCAGCCGAAGAGCGGCCCGCCCAGCGGCGTACCGCCGGTGAACACCATCATGAACAGCGACATCACTCGCCCGCGCATCTCCGGGTCCGTGCCCATCTGGACGTAGGAGTTCGCGGTGACGTTCACGGTCAGGCCGAGGATGCCGAGCAGCACGATGAGCGGGGCGAAGGCCCAGACGCCCGGCGCCCACGCGGCCAGGACCTCCAGCGAGCCGAAGCCGATCGC
The DNA here is from genome assembly GCF_017377775.1 of Streptomyces sp. VRA16 Mangrove soil. GTDB lineage: Bacteria > Actinomycetota > Actinomycetes > Streptomycetales > Streptomycetaceae > Streptomyces. Next base: position 9,325 of record NZ_JAFVLN010000027.1, on the reverse strand, counting down.
CGCGCCGACCAGGACCCGCAGGCGGGTCGAGCGGCGGCGGGCGGCGAGCAGCGCACCGGCGAGGGAGCCGATCGCCATCAGCGTGTTGAACATGCCGTACTGGCCGACGCCGCCGTGGAAGACGTCGTCCGCGTACGCGGAGAGCCAGATCGGGAAGTTGAACCCGAAGGTGCCGACGAATCCGACGAGCACGATCGGCCAGATCAGCTCGGGGTGCCCGGACACGTACCGCAGGCCCTCCCGCAGCTGCCCCTTGCCGCGCGGCGCGCGCTTGATCTCGTGCAGCTCGCGGGTGCGCATCAGCATCAGGCCGGTGAGCGGCGCGAGGAACGACAGGCCGTTGGCGAGGAACGCCCAGCCGGGGCCGACGGCGGCGGTCAGCGCGGAGGCGACGGCCGGGCCGATGAGGCGGGCGGACTGGAAGTTGGCGGAGTTCAGCGAGACGGCGTTGCGGACCTGGTCGGGTCCGACCATCTCGGACACGAAGGACTGCCGCGTCGGGTTGTCGACGACGGTGACGAGGCCGGTGAAGAAGGCGGCGGCGTAGACGTGCCAGACCTGTACGTTGCCGGACAGCGTCAGTGCGGCAAGGAACAGGCCGGACAGGCTCATCGCGCCCTGGGTGCAGAAGAGCAGGCTGCGCTTGGCGAACCGGTCGGCGATGACACCGCCGTACAGGCCGAAGAGCAGCATCGGCAGGAACTGCATCGCCGTGGTCACACCGACGGCGGCCGACGATCCCGTCAGCGAGAGCACCAGCCAGTCCTGGGTGATGCGGGCCATCCAGGTGCCGGTGTTGGAGATGACTGCCCCGGTCGCGAACAGGCGGTAGTTACGCACCTTGAGGCTCGCGAACATCGAGGGCTTGCGGGGGCGGGCAGGGGTGTCGTGGGCGGCTGGTGCGGGGGCGGAGTCTGCTCCGGATCCCGTACTCAAAGTGGGTTCGCCTCCTCGGCGGTCGTCGTACCCCGAAGGGCTTGCAGGGCAGGGCTCACAGGTGGGCGAGCTTCTCCAGGACGGGTGCCGCCTCGCGGAGCTTGGCCCACTCGTCCTCGTCGAGTCCGTCGACCAGGTCGGCCAGCCACGCGTTCCGCTTCCTGCGGGACTCCAGGAGCATGGTCTCGGCCTGCTCGGTGGACGTGACGACCTTCTGCCGGCGGTCCTCGGGGTGAGGCTCCAGCCTGACCAGTCCCTTGGCCTCGAGAAGCGCGACGATGCGGGTCATCGACGGCGGCTGCACATGCTCCTTGCGGGCCAGTTCACCCGGGGTCGCGGAGCCGCATCCGGCGAGGGTGCCGAGCACCGACATCTCGGTGGGGCTCAGCGACTCGTCGACCCGCTGGTGCTTGAGTCGGCGGGACAGGCGCATCACCGCGGAGCGCAGAGAGTTCACGGCGGCTGCGTCGTCGCCATGGGAGAGGTCCGGCATGTTCGTTAGCATAACTCATTACTGTGTCTAACTACTACCGGAAAACGCCCGCGTGCCCGTGATCCCCACCACGGAACCCTCCAACCAGGCCGGTGTCACTCAAACGAGTGAGCCGGATCCGGAAAGTGACACGATCGAGCACACCGCCCCGCGACCATGTCCGCATGGGATCGACAGTGCTCAGCCTGCGGATAGACGGTGAGCTGCTCGACCGGCTCAAGGGGCATGCCGCGAAAAGAGGAATGAGCGTCCAGGACTATGTGGTCCGGACGCTCATTCGAGACGACTTCGACGAACGCTTCAAGACGTCGGTCGAGGAGACGGAGAAGTTCTACGGGGCCGCGTAGGGCCCCGTAGCAGCTCTCGGTCAGGTGAGGCCGAGAGCCGGCATCAGGTAGTAGAAGGCGAAGACGGCCGACACGGCGTACATCGCGGCCGGCACCTCCTTGGCCCGGCCCGCGACCACGCGCAGCACGGTGAAGGTGATGAAGCCCATGCCGATGCCGTTCGTGATCGAGTACGTGAACGGCATCATCAGCATCGTGACGAAGGCCGGGATGGCGACGGTCCAGTCGTCCCAGTCGATGGCGCGGATGCCGCCCGACAGGATCAGGAAGCCCACCGCGAGCAGGGCCGGGGTGGCCGCCTGGGACGGGACCATCGTGGCGATCGGCGTGAGGAACAGCGCGACCGCGAAGAGGCCACCGGTGATGACGTTGGCGAAACCGGTGCGGGCGCCCTCACCGACACCGGCCGTGGACTCCACGAAGCAGGTGGTGGCGGAGGAGGACGAGGCGCCACCGGCGGCGACAGCGATGCCGTCGATGAAGAGCACCTTGTTCATGCCGGGCATCTGGCCCTTCTCGTCGGTCAGGTGCGCCTCGTCGCTGATGCCCATGATCGTGCCCATCGCGTCGAAGAAGCACGACAGCAGCACGGTGAAGACGAAGAGGATGCCGGTGAGGACACCGACCTTCTCGAAGCCGCCGAAGAGACTGACCTGGCCGACGAGCCCGAAGTCCGGCGTGGAGACCGGGTTGCCCGGCCACTTCGGGGTGGTCAGACCCCAGGAAGGCACCTTGGCGACGGCGTTGATGACGATCGCCGCGACCGTCATCACGACGATCGAGATCAGGATCGCGCCCGGCACCTTGCGCACGAGCAGCGCGAGGGTCAGCAGCACACCGAGGACGAAGACGAGAACCGGCCACCCGTTCAGGTGACCGTCGGCGCCCAGCTGGAGCGGGACCGTGGTCTGGGCGGCGTCCGGGATGCGGGAGACGAAGCCGGAGTCGACGAGACCGATCAGCATGATGAACAGGCCGATACCGATCGCGATGCCCTTGCGCAGGCTGAGCGGCACGGCGTTCATCACGCGCTCGCGCAGACCGGTGGCGACCAGGAGCATCACGACGAAGCCCGCGAGGACGACCATGCCCATCGCGTCCGGCCACGACATGCGCGGCGCGAGCTGCAGCGCGACGACGGTGTTCACACCGAGGCCGGCCGCGAGCGCGATCGGGACGTTGCCGATGACACCCATGAGCAGCGTGGTGAACGCGGCGGTCAGCGCGGTCGCGGTGACCAGCTGGCCGTTGTCGAGCTGATGCCCGTACATGTCCTTCGCGCTGCCGAGGATGATCGGGTTCAGCACGATGATGTAGGCCATCGCGAAGAACGTGGCGAAACCGCCACGGATCTCACGGCCGACCGTCGAGCCACGCTCGGAGATCTTGAAGTACCGGTCGAAGCCGTTCTTCGGGGCCGACGGCGGCTGCTGATGGACATCGACCGGGGCGGTGGCCGAAGTGGACATGGAGGACCTCAGTGATTTTCAACGGTGCCCAGGAGGCAAGAAGCGGGCAAGGGGTTGATCAATCCTGGTCGCCGGATGATCACCAACAGGTTTCCCCGATGTTTCCGTTGGTGTTTCGTACGAACAGAAGTGGCCAGTCTTAGGCGGTTTCAGTATGAACATATGAGGCGGAAATCGCTATCTCCGCGCGTAGACCCTTGGTATACGGGGGTTGAGTGAGGTTTCGAGGGTGTCGTTAAGCTGTGCTCATGGCGAAGTGGACACCGAAGCATGAGGCGCCGGAACCCCTGGAGGGCCCGGTCGTCGCCACCATCACCGGCGGCACGATCCTGTGGTTCGTCCTCTTCCTCGTACAGCTGCCGTTCTACGGCTGGTTCTCCGACCACGGCCACACGTGGTGGATCTGGACGTGCCTGGCCGGCGGCGCCCTCGGCCTGATCGGCGTCTGGTACGTCCGTGGGCGCGACGCCGCGCTCAAGCGGGCAGCGGCGGCGACCCCGGCCGACTAGCTCCGCCAAGCCCCACCGCCCCGCACCCGCCGAGCGTCCGTACAACCCCGGGACTACGGGCGTCCTCCCCAGGTCGGATAAACCTCCGCCCAAGGGGTGAAGCGTCCGATCCCCCCGTACCGTCGAAGGCATGACGCACATCGACGCGGGCGCCGAGCTCGACCCTGTGCACCCGGTGCCCCTGCCGACCCGTGCGACCGGCCTGACCGCCGCCGAGGTCGAGGAGCGCAAGCGGCGCGGCGAGATCAACGACGTACCGCTGCGCAGCTCCCGCTCGATGACGGACATCGTCCGGGCCAACGTCTTCACCCGGTTCAACGCGATCATCGGCGTGCTCTGGCTGATCATGCTGGCCGTCGCCCCGTTCCAGGACAGCCTCTTCGGCTACGTGATCCTGGCCAACACCGGCATCGGCATCATCCAGGAGTGGCGGGCGAAGAAGACCCTCGACTCCCTCGCCGTGATCGGCGAGGCCAAGCCGACCGTGCGGCGCGACGGCGTCGCCGCCGCCGTCTCCACCTCCGAGATCGTGCTCGGGGACCTGATCGAGATCGGCCCCGGCGACAAGATCGTCGTGGACGGTACGTGCGCCGAGGCGGACGGGCTGGAAATCGACGAGTCGCTGCTCACCGGCGAGGCCGACCCCGTCGTCAAGCAGCCCGGCGACGAGGTGATGTCGGGCTCGTTCGTGGTGGCGGGCGGCGGCGCGTTCACGGCGACGAAGGTGGGGCGTGAGGCGTACGCGGCGCAGCTGGCCGAGGAGGCGAGCCGGTTCACGCTCGTCCAGTCCGAGCTGCGCTCCGGCATCTCACAGATCCTCAAGTACGTGCAGTGGATGATGATCCCGACCGCGATCGGCCTGGTCATCAGCCAGCTCGTGGTCAAGCAGCACGGGTTCAAGGACTCCGTCGCGCGCACCGTCGGCGGCATCGTGCCGATGGTCCCCGAGGGGCTCGTGCTGCTCACCTCCGTCGCCTTCGCGATCGGCGTGATCCGGCTCGGCCGAAAACAGTGCCTGGTGCAGGAGCTGCCCGCCATCGAGGGCCTGGCCCGGATCGACACCGTCTGCCTCGACAAGACGGGCACCCTCACCGAGGGCGGCATGGACGTCGCGGAGCTGCGCCTCATCGGTGACGGCGACCGCGACGAGACGTACGTACGCACCGTCCTGGGCGCGCTCGGCGAGTCCGACCCGCACCCGAACGCGTCCCTCCAGGCCGTCATCGACGCCTACCCGGACAGCGAGGAGTGGCGCTGCACCGAGTCGCTGCCGTTCTCCTCGGCCCGCAAGTACAGCGGCGCCGCCTTCAGCGAGGACGACGGGACGAGCAGCGCCTGGCTGCTCGGCGCGCCCGACGTGCTGCTCCCCGCCGGGCATCCGGCACTGGCCGAGGTCGACGAACTGAACCGGCAGGGCCTGCGGGTGCTGCTGCTCGCCCGCGTCACCCGCGCCCCGAAGGACCTCTCCGACCCGACGGTGGCCGACGGCGCCGAACCGGCCGCGCTCATCGTCCTGGAGCAGCGGCTGCGCCCCGACGCCGCCGACACCCTGCGCTACTTCGCCGAGCAGGACGTCAAGGCGAAGGTCATCTCCGGGGACAACGCGGTGTCGGTGGGCGCCGTCGCCGCCAAGCTCGATCTGCCCGGCGCGCAGAACACGGTCGACGCCCGTACGCTGCCCACGGATCAGGCCGAGATGGCGGACGCGCTCGACGCGGGCACCGTCTTCGGGCGGGTCACCCCGCAGCAGAAGCGGGACATGGTCGGCGCGCTCCAGTCGCACGGGCACACGGTCGCGATGACCGGTGACGGCGTGAACGACGTCCTGGCCCTCAAGGACGCCGACATCGGCGTCTCCATGGGCTCGGGCTCGGAGGCGACGCGGGCGGTGGCGCAGATCGTGCTGCTGAACAACTCGTTCTCGACGCTGCCCTCGGTCGTCGCGGAGGGCCGCCGGGTCATCGGCAACATCACGCGCGTGGCGACGCTGTTCCTGGTCAAGACCGTGTACTCGGTGCTGCTCGCGCTGCTCGTGGTCTGCTTCCAGGTCGAATACCCGTTCCTGCCAAGGCACTTGACCCTGCTGTCGACACTGACGATCGGCGTCCCCGCGTTCTTCCTGGCCCTCGCCCCCAACAAGGAACGCGCGAAACCGCACTTCGTGAAGCGCGTGATGCGGTACGCGATTCCGGGCGGGGCCGTCGCCGGGGTCGCGACGTTCGTGATGTACATGGTGGCCCGGCACTACTACACGGGCTCGGACGCGCTGAACGCCGAGACCAGCGCGGCGACGCTCACGCTGTTCCTGATCTCGATGTGGGTGCTCGGCATCATCGCCCGCCCCTACACCTGGTGGCGGGTGTGCCTGGTGGCGGCGATGGCCTTCGCGTTCCTGCTGGTGCTCGTCGTGCCGTGGCTCCAGGACTTCTTCGCGCTGAAGCTGGTCGGCGACATGATGCCGTGGACGGCGGTGGGCGTCGCGGTGGTGGCGGCGGCCGGCCTGGAGTTCCTGTGGAAGTGGGTCGACCGCCGCTTTCCCGCGTAGCGGGCTACCGGGTGACTACTGGACGTCGACGAAGTCGCTGGTCGACGTCACGGCCGGGGTGGTGGACGTGCCCGCGAACTTGTAGCGGAAGTAGCCGTCGGCGGACGCGGTGACCGTGGTCTTCAGCGAGCCGGTCGAGGAGGACGTCACCGTCTTGAGATCGGTGTACGTGCTGGAGGTCTTCTTGCGGAACTGGAGCGTCACCTTCTGGCTGGTGTAGCCCGCGTACTTGTGGGTGTCCCAGTTGGCACGGGTCAGGGAGCCGGTGACCGTGATGGTCCTGCCCTTCTTGACGGGCTCGGGGGAGGCGTTGGTGCTCAGCTTGGCGTAGCGCTTGACGCTGAACGTCTTGGCGTTCTCCGGGGCCGTGAAGTCGGAGTCGTTGGCCTGCACCATGAGTGCGGCCTTCCACTGGCCGGCCGCGCGGTTCGTCAGGTCCCACTGCGGGTCGATCGGGAAGGTCAGGGTGCAGTTCGACGTGGTCGCGTTCACCGCCGTGCAGGAGGTGACCGTCTCGCCGTCCTCGTTCGAGATGGTGATCGCGTCCGAGGAGGCGACGTCCGTGCCGTGGTAGAGCGCTCCGAACGCGGACTTGGGGTTGATGCCCGAGTCGTCCGTGGCCTGGAAGGTCACCTTGACGGTGGTCGCCTTGGTGGTGCCGAGGACGACGTCCTTGCCCCCGTTGATGACGATCTTCGAGATCGTCGTGTCGCCGACCTGGTCGTCGGCGGCGGCCGACCGCGCCGCGAAGGTGGTGGCGTGACCCGCCGTGAGGCCGGCCTTGGCCTGGGCGAAAGCCGAGCGGGCCGAGTCGCTGTCGGCCTGCGCCGGGACGGCGAACGCGGTGAGCGCCAGGGCGCCGGAAACCGTCACGGCGGCCGCGGTGGCACGAATGCGCATGTGTTCCCCACAGTGGAGAAGGGGGCCCGTGGTGCGAGTGCCGTCACACGGGCCCAAGTTATCTAGGAGTCTGTTGACTCGCGGTGTAGACCCGTGACGGATGTGGCGGGTTGTACGGGACGGGGCCGCTGCGGAGTGACATGAATCTCGGGGCCGCGGTGGAACCCGCGGCCCCGAAAAACCCTCCGCCCTCTCAGTCGAACCAGCGGTCCCGCGCCAGTTCCCCGGTCCGCGAGGGGTCTTCGAGCAGCGCCGCCACCTCGAAGCGGCGCGGCCACTGGCCCGCCGCCCAGGCGAGACCGGCGGCGACGCCCTCCAGGGTGGCCGCGTGCACGGTGCCGTCGGGGGTGCGGCGCCAGTCGAGCTCGATGCCGCCCGCGTACAGCTCCTCGTACTCGATGTACGAGTCCGGGGTGGCGGCCCCGAGGAGGATGCGGACGGAGTCGGGCACCGGGTGCTCGGCGGGCTCGGTGCCGGTGGGCTCGGCGGCGACGGCCTCGCTGAGGCGGCGCACCTGGAACAGCTCGGCGAGTTCGGCGGCACGGGCCGGGGCGACGGGCAGCAGGGCGTGCCCGGCGGCGAGCGGGACCAGATCGGGGGCGTCGGCGACGAGCGCGTCGGCGGCGTCCACGATCACGACCTCACCGTCCCGCACGGCCCGCAACTCGTCGGGGAGTGTCACCTGTTCGGGGTCGAGGCCCGCCAACCTGCCGTACAGGGCATGGAGTTGGGCGGCGCCGACGTCGCGGTCGGGGTCGGCGAGCCGGTCGAGGAGTTCGGCGGCGCCGCCGGGCTCGTCGAGGAGGGCGCCGACGGTGGTGCGCACTCCGAGCGCGCGGAGCACCTGTTCGTCCTCGAAGCCGGACGCGTCGGCCGGCTCGTAGAGCCCTTCGAGCAGCGGGTCGCCGCCCTCGGCGCGCAGTCCGGCGGGGCGGCGCCCGTCGAGCACCGGGTTCCCGCGCAGCCACCACGCGGTGTACGGGCGGACGTTCTCGTGCGTGCCGTCGGGAAGCAAGATCCGCACGGGCTGGGTGAGCGCGTCGCGCAGCGGCGGCCGGGCGAGCAGGGCAAGGGCCTGCGGCCAGCGGTCCTCGTCGACGAGGTCCAGATCGCGTACGGCGATCAGTTCGGTGGCGACGGGCGGTACGGGCGTGTCGGGCAGCCGGTCGAGGACGTCCTCGCACCAGACGTCGACGGCGTCCAGCAGACCCGCGTCGTCGGGCTCGGGGAAGTCGCTGTCGCGCGGGTCGAGTTCGTCCGGGTCGAGAACGACATCGGCGGCGCGGACGAGCGCGAAGGTCGCGAGAACACCACAGGCGGCCAGCGGACCCTCACCCCACCGCTCGGCCAGTTCCTCGTCCACGTACGGCACTTCCCCCTCGCGCAGCACATCGGCGATCGGGCTGCCGGGGAGGAGGAGTTCGGCGGCGGGGGCGAGTTCGCCGTCCTCGTCGGGCAGGGCGAGCGCGCCGAGCCAGGGTTCGTCGCCGACGTCGAGGTGGGCGTCGCGCACGAGCGTGAGGACGACGTCCGCCAGCTCGTCGGCGGTCAGCGTGTTCTCGTCGTCCCAGACGGACGTCTCGTCGTCGAGGGAGGCGGCGACCGCGGCCCGCACCTGCGGGGTGGTGAGGACCGCGCGGGGTGTGGCGGGCAGCGCGCCGAGCTTCTCCAGGAGCGGGTGGGCGGCGTCCTCGTGGGCGACCTTCAGACCGAGCCGGGCGAGCGCGTCACCGGGCAGGGCGGGGGCGTCGGCGGAGGGCAGCAGCACCTGACGCGGGCCGATGGTGGTGCGGCCCCCGGCCAGCGGCACGGGCAGTCCGCTGAGCCGGTCCGGGTCGACGCCCGCCAGCGACTCGTACAGGCTGTGCCACCAGCCGGGTTCCTTCTCCAGGCCCGCGAGGCGGTCGATGGTGTCGCCGAGCGGGAGCCGGGCCACGCCAAGGGTCCGCAGTTCCACGCGGCGTTCGAGCCCGGCGGGCAGCAGGCTGGGCAGCACGTCGGCGAGGACGCGCACGGTGTCGGCGCCCGCGCCCTCGACGATCTCGGCGTCGCGGGGCCTGAGGGCCTCGGGCCGGTCCTCGTCGTCGTCCGGGGCGAGGGCGGGAGGGAGGAAGTCAGGGCGGGCG
>NZ_JAFVLN010000026.1 GCF_017377775.1 Streptomyces sp. VRA16 Mangrove soil | reverse complement strand
GGGCTTGTGGGGCGGGGGTCTTGGGTGTGCGGGTGGGACGGGGTGGCCACTCGGGGCCGTGGGCGGGGGCCTGCGGGGGCGCCTGCCCGGCGCTGGGGTGCCGCCTTGCCCACCCTGCCGCCCTTGGCGGCAGATTGCCCAAGGCGGCCGGGCGGGGCGGCGGATTGACTGAGGCGGGGCGAGGCGGGCTGTGGTGGGGCGGGGGGTTGCTGAAGGCGGTGTGGTGGGTTGGGGGTCAGTGGGTTACTGCTGAGACCAGGCGGGCCGCTCGGCGGACTCGGTGGCCCAGGGGGCTGTGGCTGACGCGGTGGGCCATCGGGCGGACGCGGGCTGTGAGGCCGGTCGGTGCCCAGCGGACCTGGAGGCGGCCCGCGCCGCGGCCCTCCGGTTCCACCGTCAGCCGGTGGTGGTGGATCTCCGCCGTGAACGACGGGAAGTCCAGCGGGGCCAGGAGCAGCCCCGTGTTGCGCAGTCCGCCCGGCGCCTGGAGCTGGAGCAGCGGGTGGCGGACGCCGTCGAAGCCCTGGGCGGGCAGCGGCGCGCGGGCCAGGTCCAGCAGGGCGCGGCCCTCGAAGACGCCGGGCCGCACCGGGTCGAGCCGGAAGGAGACCCGCAGCCGGCGGCGGCCGGGGGAGATGACGAGCGAGGCGACCTGCGGGCCGACCGGGAGGCGCAGCGCCGGGTCGTACGTACGGATGTGCAGCCGCAGCGAGGCGGGGCCGGGGCCGCGCTCCACGGACACGATCTCGTGCCGGAACTGGGCGCCGGGGAACGGCCGGGAGTCAAGACCCAGGTCGGCCAGGGACAGCTCGCGCCGGGCCGCCGGATCGGCGGGCAGGGTGTCGCCCCAGTACAGGGCGCCGTCGGCGTCGGCCGCCGCCTGCCGCGGAGCGACCCCGTGACCGAGGCCGCGGGCGGCGAGCCGGGCCTCGTCGAGCCGGCCGTCCCGTACGAGTTGCAGCAGGACCCGTTCGGCGCGCGGCAGGCGCGCGTAGGCCCCGGGGGACAGGGTGGCCAGGTACGGGTTCACGATCTCCGCGAAGCCCGCGAGCCACGCGTCGTCCCGGTAGGGCAGGTCGCCCGCGTACATCCGGAAGTCGTGCTTGAGGAACTTGTAGTCCTTGGCCTCGCGCAGCGCCTCGGTGTGGCCGCTCTCGACCAGGAACGCGTCGATGAGCCGCTGCACGTGGACGCGGTCGCGGACATTGGTCAGCTTGTGCCGCTGGTTGGAGATGGAGGCCGCGGACTCGGCGGCGTACGGCTCGATGTACCAGCGGTAGACCCGCTCGGGGACGACCGTGAACGACGTCGCCAGGCAGTAGCTCTGCGCGGAGAACAGCTGGTCCTCGTAGTGGATGCCCTCGGGGAAGCGCAGCGCGTGCCGGTCCAGGAAGGCGCGCGCGTACATCTTGCTGGTGGACAGGTGCTCGAAGAACAGGCCGGGCTCGGCCTCGATCCCGGGGACCGTGCGCCGCTCGGCGACCAGGTGCGGCATCCAGACCGAGGTGCGGCCCGTGTCGACGCGGACCCGCTCCACCGCGCCCATCGCGAAGTCGATGGCCGGGTCCTCGCGATGCGCGGCGAGGAGCAACTCGACCGCGCGCGGCGGCAGTTCGTCGTCACTGTCGAGGAACATCAGATAGGGGGCGCGGGCGATGTCGAGGGCGCGGTTGCGCGGGGCGCTGCAGCCGCCGCTGTTCGCGGGCAGCCGCAGATAGGTGATGCGTGGGTCCTGCGCCGCCAACTCCCGTGCCACCTCGGGGGTGTGGTCCGTGGAGTGGTCGTCGCTGATGACGATCTCGATGTTCTCGTGGGTCTGCGCCCGGAGGGAGGCGACGGCGCGCGGCAGGCGCTCGGCGTCGTTGAAGACGATGACCGTGACGGTCACGTCCGGGGTCTGCGCGGGCATCAGCTGGTCGCCTCCTCGGGCGTGGGCGCGGGCGTGCGGGACTCGACCGGGACGACGGGCGGCAGGCTCTCCTCCGGCTCGCCGAGGAAGACACGACGCACGACGCGCTCGGCGGCCCGCCCGTCGTCGAACTCGCAGAACCGGCGCCTGAAGTGCGCCCGCGCCTTCGCCGACGCCTGGTCGCACCAGGCGTCCGTGGCGAGGATCTCCGTCAACTCCTCCTGGTTGCGCGCCACTTGGCCCGGCGGTTCGGCCATCAGGTCGAAGTAGGTGCCGCGGGTCTTCGCGTACGTCTCCCAGTCGTCGGCGTAGGAGATGATCGGGCGGTCCAGGTTCGCGTAGTCGAACATGATGGACGAGTAGTCCGTGATGAGCGCGTCCGAGGCCAGCGCGAGATCCTCCACCGGGTCGAACGTCGAGACGTCGATGACCCGGCCGGTGCGGCGCAGGCCCGCCAGCGGGGACGCGGCACCGCCGTAGAAGTAGTGGCCGCGCACCAGGAGCACGGTGTCGTCGCCGAGCCGGTCGGCCAGGTCCGCAAGGTCCAGGCGCGGGGTCCAGCTCGCCTCGTAGTCGCGGTGGGTCGGGGCGTAGAGGACGGCCCGGCGGCCGGGGGCGATGCCGAGCCGGTCGCGGATCGCGCGGATGTCGGCGGCCGTCGCGCTGTAGTACACGTCGTTGCGCGGATAGCCGTGGTCGAGCGAGACGTACCGCGACGGGTACGCGTGCTCCCACATCTGCGTGGAGTGGCTGTTCGCGCTGACGCTGTAGTCCCATTTGTCGATGCGGGCGAGCAGCGCGTCGAAGTCGAGGCCCTTGGAGGCCGTCGGGTAGTCGAGCTGGTCCAGGCCCATCTTCTTCAGCGGGGTGCCGTGGTGGGTCTGGAGGTGGATCGCGTCGGGGCGCTTGACCACCGCGTTGGGGAAGTTGACGTTGTTGGTGAGGTACTTGGCGCGGGCCATCACCTCCCAGTAGCCGCGGGTGCCGGGGACCACGTGGGCGGTGCCGGGCGGCAGCAGCGGCTCGGTCGCCTTCGAGACCACCCACACCGGGCGGATGTGCGGGGCGAGTTCGCTGAGCTTCGCGGCGATCGCGGCCGGGTTGCAGGCCACGCCGCGGTCCCAGTAGGCCGAGAAGACCGCCAGGTCCGGGTCCACGGGGTCGCGCAGCGCCCTGCGGTAGTAGTGGTCGCGGATCTTCAGGCCGACCTGCTTCTTGCCGGCGCGGACCGTGGTGCGCAGCTCGCGGCGCCGGTGGTTGGCGGCCTGGAAGGCGCGGTACCGCGCGTACGCGTCCTCCTCCAGGAGCCTGCGGCGGATGCCTTCGAGGCCCGCCGGTCGCCGGTACCCGGCCGGCTGCCAGCGCACCGCCGCCGCCGAGGCCCGGTGGAAGAACTCCCGCGCCACGTCGTCCGGCATCGTCTCGCGCGCCACGACCCGCATGGTCTCCGTGGCCATCAGGTCGTACAGCACCGCGCGCGGCCTGCTCCGGTCGTCGAGCAGCCGGTGCAGCCGCTCGTACGACTCCACCAGCCGGTACCGCTGCCCGGCCGTCACCGGCGGCAGGCTCTCGCTGCGCAACTCCCGGACGTCCACGACCACTTGCTCCAGGCAGGCGATCCGGTCGGCGAGGGCGAGCGAGGCGCGGGCGGCGAACATCTCGTCGGGGTCGGCGAGGTCGGCCCGGTGCGCGCGCCAGAAGGAGGCGCGCAGGGCGCGGTTGGTGAGGACGGGGGTGACGCGCAGCAGGTGGGGGGCGTCGTCCAGGGTCACGTCACGGCGGGCCACCCGGGCGAGGCGGCCGGTGTCCCTGCCGGACGTGCCGCTCTCGCGCCAGGTCGAACGGGCGTGGTCCGCCACCACCACGTCCACCGTGTCCGGAGCGTCGGCGAGCCGGTCGAGCATCGCCCGCACCGCGCCCACCGGCAGCCGGTCCTTGCCCGACACCCACCACAGCCAGCGGCCGCGCGCCCGGTCGGCCCCGGCCGCCCGCGCCCCGGCGTCGTCCGTGCCGTCCGGCAGCGGGACGACCGTGCCGCCGCCGCGCACCGCCACGTCCTGCGCCTCGTCCCCGACGGCGGCCGTCAACAGCTCGGCCTCCGGCGGCAGTTGGGCCGTGACGCTGTCCAGGCACACCCCGAGGAGGCCCTGCACGTCACGGCCGTACACGATGACGCTGAGCACCGGTTCCGTCGTCATCCACGCCCCGCCCTTCTCCCGCTCCGGTTCCAGCATGCGGTCCACCACGCGCCGTGCGGCCCGTCTGTCGTCGAGAACACGGAACGCGGCACGGACGTCCGTGCGTGCCCGCTCGTACGGGGCCATGGGTGACTCAGCCGGGGCTGTCGGGCCTTGGCCTGCACACCTGCTCCTTGTCCTCTTCTACGCACCGCTCAGCGCACCATAGTGGCATTAAACGGACAAAAGGGTAAGTGCAGTTGTGCTTTTAATGGTCCTCATGGGGGAAGAGGGGGTTTCGGGGGCTTGGGTTCCCTCCGGTCCTCTTGGGGCTACTTCTTGGCCGCCTTGGCGGCTTTGGTCGTCTTGGCGGGGTTGGTGAACGTCTCGTACTCCTTGAGGACGTCCTCGGTCGGCCCGTCCATCCGCAGCTCGCCGCGCTCCAGCCACAGCACCCGGTCGCAGGTGTCGCGGATCGACTTGTTGCTGTGGCTCACCAGGAAGACGGTGCCCGCGCGCTCGCGCAACTCCTTGATGCGCTGCTCGGAGCGCTTCTGGAAGGAGCGGTCGCCGGTGGCCAGGGCCTCGTCGATGAGCAGCACGTCGTGCTCCTTGGCGACGGCGATGGAGAAGCGCAGCCGGGCGCCCATGCCCGAGGAGTACGTGCGCATGGGCAGGGTGATGAAGTCGCCCTTCTCGTTGATGCCGGAGAAGTCGACGATCTCGTCGTAGCGCTGGGCCACCTGTTCGCGGCTCATGCCCATGGCGAGGCCGCCGAGGCGGACGTTGCGCTCGCCGGTGAGGTCGTTCATCAGGGCGGCGTTCACGCCGAGCAGCGAGGGCTGGCCGTCGGTGAAGATGCGCCCGTTCTCCGTGGGCAGCAGTCCGGCGACGGCCTTGAGCAGGGTCGACTTGCCCGAGCCGTTGGTGCCGATGAGGCCGATGGCCTCGCCGCGGTAGGCGGTGAACGACACGCCCCGCACGGCGTGCACCTTGCGGACGCCCGCTCGCTTCTCGGCCTTCTTCTTGCCGCCGAGGATGCGGTTGAGGGCGGCGGTCGCGCTGCCGCGGCCCGCGCCGGTGCCGTTCACGCGGTAGACGATGTCGACGCCGTCGGCGATGACGGTGGGGATGCGCTCGTCCCGGGGTTCCTGCCGGGGGAGGGTGGTCGCTGCGGTCTCAGTCACGGCCGTACGTCTCCTCTGCCTTCCAGAAGTAGATGAACCCGCCGACGCCGGCGAGCAGCGCCCAGCCCACGGCCCAGGCCCACACGTGCGGCGGGAGCTGGTCGCGGGTGAAGCTGTCGATCAGGGCGAAGCGCATCAGGTCGATGTAGACGGCGGCCGGGTTGCACTGCACGGCGTGCTGGACGACCGGCGGCAGGTCCGTCTTCGCGAGCTTGTCGCCGAGGCTGAACATCACGCCGGACAGGTACATCCACACGCGCAGGATGAACGGCATCAGCTGGTTGAGGTCGGGGGTGCGGGCGCCGAGCCGTGCCATGGCGAGCGCCAGGCCCGCGTTGAAGACCGACTGGAGCGCCAGGGCGGGCAGCACCAGGATCCAGGACGGCGACGGCGGGACGCCGAACGCCAGCAGGATCGCGATCAGCGCGATCATCGAGAACAGCAGCTGCTGCAGCTGCTGGAGGCAGTACGAGAGCGGCAGCGAGGCGCGCGGGAAGTGCAGGGCGCGCACCAGGCCCATGCTTCCGGAGATCGCCTTCACCCCGGACATCACCGAGCTCTGCGTGAACGTCCAGACGAACACCCCGGTCACCAGGAACGGGATGAAGTCGGGGACGCCCTTCGAGGTGCCGAGGATGACGCCGAAGATCAAGTAGTAGACGACGGCGTTGAGGAGCGGCGTCAGCACCTGCCAGAGCTGGCCCAGGGTCGACTTGCTGTACTGCGCGGTCAGCTTGGCGGTGGAGAACGCGGTGATGAAGTGGCGCCGCGCCCACAGCTGGCGCACGTAGTCGCCCAGGGCGGGGCGGGCGCCGCTGACGCTGAGGCCGTACCGGGCGGCGAGGATCGCGGCGTCCTCGCCGGTGGTGGTGGCGGTGGCGGTGGCCGGGGGTGTCGACGGGGGAGGCGTGTCCAGGACCTGACTCACGTCCGCTGCTTCCTTCGGTCAAGGGGGGTGGTGGCGAGGCGTTCACGCCCCGCTCGCGTCCCGTCGGTACTGCGTTCGGGGTGCGTTTACGTCGGGACGGGTCCGTATCGTCGTCACGTGATGGCGAAGACGATAGGGCGGATCGACGTCGGAACGCAACCGTTTCGTCGTTACGCCTCTATGCTTTGCCATATGACGACCAACGCCGACTCCGCCAAGCCGACGCGTCGCAGGGCCCCCGCGGGGGCCGCCGTCCTGCGCGAGGACGTGACGGACGCCATCCGCGCCGCCGTCTTCGAGGAACTCGCCTCCGTCGGCTACGCCCGTATGTCCATCGAGGGCATCGCGCGCCGGGCCGGGGTGGGCAAGACGGCCGTCTACCGCCGCTGGCGCTCCAAGCTGCACCTCGTCCTCGACCTGGTCTCGGCGATAGCGGTACAGGGGCTGCCCGCCCCCGACACCGGCTCCCTCCAGGAGGACCTGCTGCTGCTCTACCGGGTCACGGCCCGCGCCCTGCGCCACCCCGTGGCCGGGCAGATCATCCCCGACCTGCAGGCCGAGGCGGCCCGTAACCCGGAGATCGCCGAGGCCATGCAGAAGGCGCTGCGCGAGGGGCAGCACGGGGTGGCGAGCGGCATCGTGCGCGCCGCCGTGGACCGGGGCGAGCTGCGCGAGGGCCTCGACGAGGAGCTGGCGCTCGACCTGATCTCGGGGCCGCTGTACTGGCGCTCGGTGGTCGTGCGCACGCCGGAGCTGCCCAAGGGGCACCTCAAGCGGCTGGCGACGGCGACGGCCGCGGCGCTCAAGGCGCTCTAGGGCGTGTGTCGAAAGTCCCGTCGTCCGCTCGAAGGGCGGGCCCCGCGGCGTCTGGTGCGTGCTCTCGGCGTGCCGGGCGCAAGGCTGCGCCGATGGCCCGGATGTACTTGGCCTTACGCCCGGTGCGGCGAAGGGGGTCCCTCCCGCCCGAGCCTGGCGAAGCCTGGTTCGAGGGTGGGGGCGCGTGCCAGGCGTCGCGGGGCAGGCGGGACTTTCGACACACGCCCTAGGTCCGGTCGTCGCCGCAGAGCCGCTCGGCCAGCGCCGTCAGCTCGGGCAGCCGCAGCACCCGGTCGTCGAACCCGGGCAGCGGCACGTGCAGGGGACCGGTCCACCGGGCGGGGATCGCTCCCGCCCCGTACACCGCGCCGGCGAGGGCGCCCGCGACGGCGGCGACGGTGTCGGTGTCCCCGCCGACGTCGACGGCGGCGCGCACGGCGTCCTCGTACGACGACGTGGTCCGCACCGCCCACACGGCCGAGCCCAGGCAGGGCCACACGGCGCCGTTGAACTCGGTGGCCAGGTCCGGGTGCCAGTCGGGGGCGAGCACGGTGGCGTACCGCTCGCGGTGGTCGGGGTGGACGAGCCCGAGCACGTCCGGCACCGCGGCCACCGGGTCGGCGCCGTCCAGCGCCCGCCGGATCAGCTCGTGCTGCACGGCGGTGCCCTCCCAGGCCGCGCGGTCGCCGTGGGTGAGGGCGGCGATGCGCCGTGCGGCGTCCATGGTGGCCTCGGTGCCGTGCGCCGCGAAGTACACGGCGGAGGTGGCGGCCCGCATCAGCGAACCGTTGCCCGCGGCCCGTCCGGTGGTCTGGAAGTGGATCGCGGCGGCCTGGTCCCAGGGCAGGCCGTTGCTGAGCACGTCCTCGGTCTGCAGCCCGATGTCCTTCGGCCCGCCCCCCGCCCACCACTGGAACCGCTCGAAGAGCTCGGCGGGATCGAGCCCGCCGCACTCCAGCAGCGATTCGCCGACCATCACGGCCATCTGCGTGTCGTCGGTGGCCTCACCGGGGTCCCAGCCGCCGCCCCCGCACATCTCGTCGGCCGCCCGGCCCCGGGGGAACCGGGCGGAGAACGCCCCTTCGGGTCCGAACTCGAACGGGGCCCCGAGGGCGTCGCCGACGGCCGAGCCGATGACGGCACCTACGGCGCGGTGCAGGCGGGACGGGGGCGCCGACGGGGGCGCGGACTCGGGCGTGGACATGCGGGGCAGCCTAAGGGCCCGGCGGGCTCACCGGACGGCCCGTCAGCCAGGCGGTCGGCGGGCGGGGGAGTCCGTCAGCCGGTCCGCGGTGAGGCGAACCACCGTACGACCCGCGCGGTCGCCGCCACGTGGGAGCCCGGATGGCGTGAACCCTCGTAGCCGACCGGGCCGGTGTCGTTCACCGGGGCGGGGACGCCGTGGACGCGCAGGGCCGCGGCGCAGCGGTCGGTGTCGGCGGTGACGGCCTGTTCGGCGCCTGTTCGTCGCCGGAGGCCTTGTAGAGCTTCCGGAGGCCTTGTAGAGGCGGCGCGGGTCGGGGCCGGGGCGAGGGGGGCAAGTGGGGCCGGAACAGGGCGAGTTCAGGCTCGCCCGGACGCGGCGCGGGCGCACTGGTGCCAGCACCCGGGTCCGGTCTCCGGGCCGCCTCAGGGCCGCCTCCGGGCCGCCTCAGGGCCGCCTCAGGGCCGGGGAGGGGCAGGCGTCAGACGCGGGCCCGGCGCCTTGTGCTGCGGTGGGCCGCGATCAGCAGGGCGGCGGAGCCGATCGCCGCGACGCCCGTGCCCACGCTGATCAGCACCTGCTGGACGCCGTCGAAGGCGAAGCTGGTGGAGACGTTGACGATGATCGCGGCGCTCAGTACGAGCCAGAGCAGGGGCTTCAGGGCGGTCATGGCGGGTTCCTTCCCCGTGGGTTTCTCGGTGTGCTCCATCGTGGCCGGGCGGGATGCGCCGCGGCGATGGTGCGCGCTCCCCGGCACATGGTGTAGCCCGCTACACCTCCCTCGCGGGCCGCCCTCGCCTAGCCTTGATCGCATGCGGGAGACGGTGCGGCGAGCGGGGCTCGCCACAGGGCAGTTGGGGGTGGCGGCGGCGGTCGCGATCGTCTCGTACCTGTTCATCGCGCTGATCCTGTTCACCGCCGTGCTGACGCTGCTCGTGGTGGGGGCGGGGGTGCTGCCGGAGACCGTGCTGCTGCTGCGGCGTGTCGCCGGGTTCAAGCGGGAGCGGGTGGCGGCCTGGACGGGGCGGCGGATCCCGCAGGCGTACGTACCGCTGGTGGGCGGGTTGCGGGAGCGGGTGCGGCTCGCGCTCGGCGACCCCGGGACCTGGCGCGATCTGCGGTGGCTCGGCGCGCACTTCGTGTACGGGTGGCTGCTGCTGTACGCGGCGCTGCTCGTGTGGGGCGTCGGGCTCGTGGTCGACGGGGTGTGGGCCGGGCTGCTGCGGCGCCCGCCCGTGCTGCTGCCGCTCGTCGCGCGGCTCGCGGACCTCGACGCCCGCTGGTCGGGTGTTCTGCTAGCGCCCGCGCCCAGTGCCGAACTCGCGGACCGCGTGGAGGAGTTGACCGAGAGCCGGGCCGGGGCCGTCGCCGCGCACGGAGCAGAGCTGCGGCGCATCGAGCGGGATCTGCACGACGGCGCGCAGGCCCGGCTCGTGGCGCTGTCCATGCGGATCGGGCTCGCCAGGCGCGCGTACGCGAAGGACCCGGACGCCGCGCACCGGCTGATGGGCGACGCCCAGGACCAGGCCGAGGAGGCCCTCGCCGAACTGCGCCACGTCGTGCGCGGCATCCACCCGCCGATCCTCACCGACCGTGGACTCGTGGGCGCCGTACGGGCGTTGGCCGCGGGCAGCGGGCTCGACGTGGCCGTGGCCGACGCGGGTGTGGAGCGCGGGGAACGGGCCCCGGCCGCGGTCGAGGCGGCCGCGTACTTCGTGGTCGCCGAAGCCCTGACGAACGTCGCCAAGCACAGCGGAGCCGGGCGGGCCGACGTCGAACTCGCCCGCCTTGCGCGGGGGTTGAAGGTCGTCGTGCGCGACGAGGGGCGCGGCGGCGCCGACGCGTCCGGAGGCAGCGGGCTGCTCGGCATGCGGCGGCGCGTCGCCGCGCTGGACGGGACCGTGGAGGTGTCGAGCCCGGCCGGCGGGCCGACCGTGATCGAGGTGGAGTTGCCGTGCGTGTGGTGATCGCCGAGGACAACGCCCTGCTGCGGGAGGGCCTGGTCCTGCTGCTCGGATCGGCGGGGCACGACGTCGTCGCCGTCGCGGAGAGCGGGCCGGAGGTTCTGCCCGCCCTGCTCGAACACCGCCCGGACGTGGCGGTGCTGGACGTACGGATGCCGCCGGGATTCCGCGATGAGGGGCTGCGGGCGGCCATCGCGGCGCGCGAGGTGCTGCCGGAGCTGCCCGTCCTGGTGCTGTCGCAGTACGTCGAGGAGTCGTACGCCAGTGAGCTGCTCGCGGGCGGCGCCGGCGGCGCGGCCGGGATCGGATATCTGCTCAAGGACCGGGTGGGGCGGGTTGACGCGTTCCTGGACGCCCTGGAGCGGGTCGCCGCGGGCGGTACGGCCCTGGACCCCGAGGTCGTCGCCGAACTGCTCGCCCGGCGCCGCGACGACCCCGTCGACTCGCTCACCCCGCGCGAGCTGGAGGTGCTCAAGCTGATGGCCGAGGGGCGGGGCAACGCCACCATCGCCGAGACGCTCGTCGTCACCGAGCGCGCCGTCAGCAAGCACATCGGCAACGTCTTCGCGAAGCTCGGGCTGCCGCCGAGCGACAGCGGGCACCGGCGGGTGCTCGCCGTGCTCGCCTATCTGAACCGGGCGTAAGCCGAATGGGGTAAATGTCCGTTACGCTCCATTGGTATGCCGACGCCTGTGACGACCGACACACCACGCCCGGCCGCCCCCTGGCTGAACCAGGCCCTGCCCCGGCTGCGCGGTCTCGAACCCATCAGAAGCTATGGCTACGCCGGTGAGCTGCTGCACGACGACGGCCGCGCCGATCTGGCGGCCTACGGCGCCCGCGTCGCCGATCTCGCGGTCCGGCTGGGCGACGCCCTGCTCTCGTACGGCGGCTCGGCGGAGGAGGCCGTCGCCGGAATGCTGGTGACCGCCGAGACGTACGGACTCAGTTACTGCGAGCCCGGCGTCACGCTCTCCGAGGTCGCGCTCTCCGGGTACGCGCCCGGCGAGCTCACCCCGCTGCACGCCCGCCGGGTGATCCGCAGGCACGGCACCGACTACCGCGCCCTGGGCCGTGTCCACAGCCTCGTGGACCGGATCGGCGCCCGGCAGCTCTCCCTGGAGGAGGCGCGGGCCGAGGCCGCCCGGATCCTGGACGCCCCGGCGGAGAGCGGGCGCTGGGCGCGCCGGCGGGTGCCGGTGCAGACCGGGATCGTCGCGGCCGGGGCCTCGCTGGTGTTCGGGGGCGGGCCGCGTTCGCTGCTGTGCGCGTTCGTCGCCGGGCTGCTCGGGTCGGTGCTGTGCGGCTGGCTGGGGCGGCACGGGGTGCCCGCGTTCTACCGGTACACCGTGGCCTCCATGCCGGCCGCCGCCATGGCCCTGCTGGTCAGCCGGGTCGCGCCGCCCTCCGCGGTGCCGGCCATCGTGGTCGCGGGGGTGCTCGGGCTGCTGCCCACGGTGACGTTCGTGAGCGCCGTGCAGGACGCGCTCACCGGGCACTATCTGACGGCGATGGGGCGGCTGTGCGACGCCGTGCTCGTCTTCGCCGCCGTCGTCACGGGGGTCGTGATCGTGCTCGGGGTGGGGGACCTGCTCGGGTTCGGGGTGCCGCTGGTGCCGTCGGTCAGCCGCGCCGAGTACCTGGGCACGCCGGTCGTCGGGGTCGTCGTCTTCGCCGTCGCGGTGGCGGCGCGGGCCCGCACTGCGCGCCGCGACTGGCTGCCGGCGGCGGTGCTCGCGGTCGCCGGGTTCGCGGTGTCCGTCGAGTTCCGGGTCCTCGGCCTGTCCGCGCTGGTCGGTACGGCGTTGGTGGCGGCCGGGGTCGGCTGCGCCGGGCACTGGGTGGCACGGCGGCGCCGGGAGTCGGCGCTGCCGCTCGTGGTGCCGGGGATCGCGCCGCTGCTGCCGGGAGGGGTGCTGTACGGCTCCCTCGGCGCGTTGGCCTCCGGCCGGACCACGGAAGGGCTCGGGGGGATGGTGGACGTCGCGGCGGTGACGCTCGCGCTGGCCGTGGGAGTGGGGTTGTCCGGCGAGGTGGGGCAGTTGGTGCGCAGGGTCCGGCGGGGTGCGCCGTAGCTTCGGGGGTCCGTCGCCGGGTGCGGGTGTCGTCGTGGCTGGTCGCACCCCGCGGCGGAGCCGCTGACGGGCGCGGTCCTGCGCCGCGTGACGGGCTTGGTCCTGCGCCGCGTGACGGCACGGCCTCGCGCCGCGTGACGGGCATGGTCCTGCGCCGCTGACGGGCATGGTCCTGCGCCGCTGACGGGCATGGTCCTGGGCCGCGTAACGGACACGGCCCTGCGCCGCGTAACGGACACGGCCTCGCGCCGCGTGACGGGCATGGTCCCGCGCCGCGTGACTGGCTTGGTCCCTCGCCGTGTGACGGCACGGCCTCGCGCCGCGTGACGGGCACGGCCCTGCGCCGCGTGACGGGCATGGCCCCGCGCCGCTGACGGCCTGGTCCCTCGCCGTGTGACGGCCATGGCCCCGCGCCGCGTGACGGCACGGCCCCGCGCTGCGTGACGGCACGGCCCCGCGCCCCCGAGGCATGCGCTGCGCGCGGCTTCCCCGGGGAGACGCCGCAGCGCGGGTGCGCGGCCGGCCCCCACCCGCCCGGTCAGGCGGAGCCTTCCTCCGGCTCCGGTTCCGGGGTCGGGCGGTCCGGCCAGACTCCGATGTGGTCCTGTTCGAGCTGGAGCATGACGCGGTGCTCCATCGCCAGCGACTCCACGTACTCGGAGGGGAGTTGGAGGCGTCCGGCGCGGTCGAGCATCGCGTACTCCCGCGCCTCCACCGACGTACGGCCGCCCTCGTCAACGGTGGTGCGGCGCAGCGTCTCCGTCGAGGTGCGGCCGTCACGGATGGCGACGGTGCGCCGCACCTCGTTCGCGACGGCCTGGTCGTGCGTGACCACGATGACGGTGGTGCCCAGTTCGTCGTTGGCCCGGCGGAAGGCGGCGAAGACGTCGGCGGCCGTCGCCGAGTCGAGTTCACCGGTGGGCTCGTCGGCCAGCAGCAGCGACGGGTCGTTGGCGAGCGCCACCGCGATGGCGACCCGCTGCTGCTCGCCGCCGGAGAGCGCGGCGGGGCGGCGGTCGGCGCGGTCGGCCATCCCGAGCAGATCGAGCAGCTCGTGCGCCCGCTTCGCGGCGGCCGCACGGCCCTTGCGCCCGCCGCGGCCCGCGAGCCGCATCGGCAGGGCGACGTTCTGCGCCGCGTCCAGGTACGGCAGCAGATTGCGGGAGGTGCGCTGCCACACGAAGCCGACGGTCGCCCGCCGGTAGTCGAGACGGTCGCGGGCGCCCATCGTCAGCAGATCGCGGCCGGCGACCCGGGCCGCGCCCGCGGTCGGCACGTCGAGGCCGGCCAGGATGTTCATCAGCGTCGACTTGCCGCTGCCGGAGGCGCCCACGAGGGCGGTCAACTCCCCTTCGCGGACCAGGAGATCGAGGCCCTGGAGGGCCTGCACCTCGACGCCGTCGGCGGTGAAGACCCGGACGAGGCGGTCGCAGACGACGAGCGCGTCCTGGCCGTGGACGGGGCGCTCGCGCCCGGCCCGTTCCTCCAGTTCGGCGAGGGTGCGGCGGGCACGGGAGCCGTCCGGCTCGTCGGGCGCGCCGACCTGACGGGGTGCGGTGGAGGGCGAGGGCACGGTCATGAGGGCTCCTTTCTCACGAGGATCACGGGGTCACGAGGAACACGGGGGCGAGGGGCACAGGTCGAGGCGGCACAGGTCGAGGGGGCACGGGTCGAGGGGGGGCCACGGGGCCACGGGGGTCACGGGTCGGTGCTCTACGTGCGTTCGGGGCGGGCGCCCGCCCGGCGGGTGTGCACCACCGTCACCACGGCCGCGAGCACCAGCACCGCGGCGGCGGGCAGCGCCAGCGCGAGCGGGTCGGCGTGCAGGACGGGGCTGAACCACTCGGGGACGCTCGTGCCGTCCTCGCCCGCGGGGGCCGCGCCGACGGCGAGCAGCCGCAGATCGATGGCGGGCCCGGCGAGGGCGACCGCCGCCCAGCCGGTGACGGCGCCGCCGACGGCGGCGGTCACCGCGAGCGGCACCGCCTCAAGGAGCGCCAGCCACCGGCTCTGCCGCTCGCCGAGGCCCAGCGTGCGCAGCCTGCCGAGGAACGCGGCGCGGGCGTCGGCGTCGTGCAGCAGCGACAGCGCGAGGGCCAGCGCGGCGAGCGCGCCCGCGGCGCCGACCGCCGCCGCGTAGAGGCGGAACGTGCCCTCTTGCAGCGGCGGGGCCGCGTACCGGGTCCGGACGTCGGAGCGGAGCACGGCGCGCACCGGCGCGGTGGCCCCGGCGCGGGCGGCGCGTTCGAGGGCCTTCGCACTGGTGGGGGAGCCGGTGACGAGCAGGCTGCGGGTGCCCTTGGCGGGCAGGTGGGCCTGGTCGAGCAGCAGGAACGAGCCGTTGGGGACGGCCGGTGTGGTCGTACGGACGGCGGTGACGCGCACGGTGACGGTCCGGCCGAACATCTCCACGCGGTGCGCTCCCGGGCCCAGGCGACGGGCCAGTTCGGGGGAGGCGACCGCGCCCAGGGCACCGGAGCGGCCGCGGAGCGCGTCCGCGGCGAAACCGCCCAGGCCGGTGGAGCGCGCCAGGTCCGCGTACCGCGCGGCGGGCACGGCCACCGCGGTGACCCGGCGGCCCTGCACCTCCACGTCGGGGTCGGTGCCGACCGCGGTGACCGCGCGCACCCCGGGCAGCGCGGCGACGGCCGAGCGCGCCCCCGCGGCCAGGTACGTGGCGCTGCCCTGGACGTCGACACGCGCGTCGGCGCCGGTGGCGAGCAGCGCCGCACGGTCCCGGGCCGCCGAGGCGTCGGCGAGCACGGAACCGCCGAACGCGGCCGTGGTCAGGGCGATCACGAGCGCGCACAGCGGGAACGCGGTGGCGGCAGGGGCGCGGCCGGCGCGGGCCAGCGCGAGGAACGCGACGGGTCCGCGCAGCCGCGCCGCGGACCGGGCGGCGCGCCGCAGCAGCGGCGGGGTGAGCCGCAGCAGGAGCAGCGCCCCGAGCAGCGCGGTGAGCACGGGCGCGACGGCGACGGCGGCCGTCGAGTCCGCGCCGGTGGTGCGCAGCGCCACGAGCGAACCGGCCGTGAGCAGCACGGCGGTGGCCTCCGCGACCAGTCGGCGGCGCCCGGGGCGGACGGCGGCGAGATCCTCGCGCTCGTCGTGCACGCGCGGCACTCGGTGGCCGGTGAGGGTGAGCAGCGGCGGCGTCACACAGACGAGCACGGCGACGGCGGCCACGCCGAGCACGGCCGGGAGGTCGCGCCCGTCGGGCAGCACGAGCCGGGCGAGCAGCAGTCCGAGCGCCGCCGCGGGCAGCGCGGCCACGGCCGTCTCGGCGCCGGTGCGGGCCGCGAGCGGGCCGAGCCCGGCGCCGCGGGCGCGCAGCAGGGCGAGTTCGAAGGCGCGCCGACGGGTGAGCAGGGCCGCCGTGGCGACCAGTACGAGCGCGGCGACGGCGGCGGCCCCGGTGAGGCCCGCCGTGACCAGCGGGCGCAGGGTGTCGCGCATCCGGGTGTGGGCGGTGACGACGTCGCCGAGCCCGGTGGACACGGCCGCGTTGGGGCCCGCGACGGTGGTCATGCGCAGGGCGGCCGGGCCGTTCTGCAGCGAGGCGGCGGCGCGGACGAGACCGTCGGCGTCGGCGCCGGTGAGCCCGTGGGTTTCGGGTGTGAAGCGCCAGACGAGTTCCGGCTGGGTCTGGGTGCCGAGCAGTACGGGCGCGGACTCGGCGGGCAGCAGCAGCGCGGCGGACCAGTACAGCGCCGGGGGCTTGTCGCCGGTGGCGGCCAGTCCCGGGGTGCCCAGCTGCGGGTCGGACGACCAGTACGGGCCGCCGGGCTCCTTCGGGCGCAGGATGCCGGTGACGGTGAACTCGGGGCCCGGGGAGCCGCTCGCGTGCACCGTCGGCACCTTGCTGCCGACGCGCAGGTGCAGGGCGCGGGCGGTGGCCTCGGTGACCGCGGTCTCGGCACTGCGGGTGTTCTCGGTGGCGTCGTGCGGGGCGCGCGGCAGCCGGCCCTTCACCACGCGCGCGTGCTCGCCGAGACCACCCAGCGCGTGCACGCTGAAGTGCGGCGGGATCGCCTCGGGGCGGGGCAGCGAAGGATCGGCGGCGACGAGCTGATCGGTGGTGCGCACCTCCGCGACGGCGTCGCGCGCGTCGGTGGTCAGCGGCGCGGGGAACAGCGGGGCGGCCTTCCGCGTCACCCGGTCGAGCACCGCGGGAGCGACGGCGGCCGCGCGCTCGCGGGCCCCGAGCGCCAACGACGGCTGCGGCGCGGTCAGTTCGACGGTGGTCCGGGAGGCGCCCGCGGTGCTCAGGGCCGAGCGCAGGGCCCGGGTGCCGACCTCGTCGTCGGCGCGCGGCAGCGCCGCGGCGAGGAAGGCGACGACCCCGGTGAGCGCGGCGATCGCGATCGCGGCCCGGGGCGCGGCGCGCAGCCGGGTGCGCAGCCAGGGCGCGGGGACACGGTGCCCGCGGCGCGCGTGCGGCGCGTCGGCGCCGGCCTCCCTGGTCTGGTGGAGGGTCATGCGGGCTCCGTTCCGGTGCCGGGCCGGTGGGCGCCGGGGTGAGTTCGCGTTGTCGTCTGCCGGGTCGGCTGGTGGAGCGGGCGCGGGCCGGTGCGGCGCACGGTCATGCCGGCTCCGTTCCCGCGCCCGCCGGGACGCGGGCCGCGTGCCGGGCGAGGAAGACGGTGACCACGACGGGCACCGCGGCCACGGCGGCCAGCAGCAGGAGCACCTGGGGCAGCGGCAGGTCCGTGACGGCCGTCGGGACGGGACGGGCGCCGGTCGCGGTGCGGACCGTGTACGGGACCACGGCGTGCACCAGCAGGACACCGAGGACGGTGCCGGTGATCAGGCCGGTGACCAGGTGCGCCGCGTTCTCCGCGGCGACCAGCAGCACCGGCAGCCTGCGCGGCGCGCCGAGGGCGCTGAGCACGGCGAACTCCGGACGGCGGACCCGGGCCGTGCCCGCGTACGCCGCCGCGAGACCCAGCGCGGCGAGCACGACGGCCGCCGCGGCCGTGGCCCACAGCGCGCCGCGCACACCGCCGCTGAGCGGATCGGCGAGCAGCCGCGCGGCGGTCTCGTCGCGGACCGCCACCGTGCCGCCGGGCGTCGCGGCCCGCAGCGCGGCGGCGGCCTGCGCCGTGCGGCCGGGCTCCGGCGCCGCCCACCACTCGGTCGGGGCGAGCGGGGCGCGGCCCTGCGCGGTCAGCCAGGCGTCCGCCGCGGCCAGGTCGACGACGACCGCGCCGCCCGTACCGGTGGTCGGGAAGGAGCGGGCGGTGGCGGCGAGCCTGATCCGCAGGGTCTCGCCGGAGAACGTGACGTCGACGGTGTCCCCGGCCCGGGCGCCCGCGGCCTTCAGGTAGGCGTCGGTGGCGAGGGCGGGCAGGACGGCGGGGACCCGCGGCTGTGTGCCGGGCCGCAGCCGCACGGTGACGGTGGCGCCGCCGCCGTCGTCCGCGCCGGTCCGGTAGTCGACGCCGACCCCGGTGCCGGTGGCGCGCGGGTGCAGTGCGCGGGCCGGGTCGTCGAGGGTGCCGCGGGTGACGGTGGAGGCGGCGCTCCAGGCCAGTTCCGAGGGGAGGTCCAGGGCGCGGACGGCGGTGCCGGAACCCGCGGTGTGCAGCGCCTCGACGTGCAGGGCGGCGGCGCGGTCGCGCGGCGCGAGCGGCGTCTCGACGTCGATCCCGGTGAGCGTGAGCGGCCCGGCGGGGGCGTGCCGCGCGGCGTCCGCGGTGGTGTCGAGGGCGGCGCGCAGCCGGTGGGTGCGGCCGTCGGCGGGGAGTTCGCCCGCGGTGAGCCGGTAGCCGGTGCCGTGCCGGTCGGTGACGAGGACGGTCACGCGGGCGGTCCCCGCGGCGGTCGCCCCGTGCTTCGGCGTGTCCGTCCGTGCGTCGAGCAGGAGCGCCCGGGACCCGGACGGCAGGGTGACGCGGTCGCCGGACTCGGCGGGCCGGGCGGCGGCGGGCGCGGCGAGCGCGCCGTCGTCGGCGACGCCGGGCCGCAGCAGGACGGCGGAGCGCAGCGCGGTGGTGTCGGCGGCGAGCACGGTGGCCTGCTTGCCGCCGGCGAGATCGCTCTCGGCGCGGTGCACCGGCGCGACCGTCTTCAGGTCCCGTACGCCGTCGACGCGACCCGTCTGCCCGGGTCCGGCGGGCCGTTCGTCCGTGACCCGCAGCGGGGCGCCCACCGCGTGGTCGGCCTGGTCCTGCTGCGAGGTGCGCCAGGAGGCGTTCTGCCCGGCGGCGAGGAGTCCGGTGGCGACGGCGAGGACGAGGAGCAGGACCGGCGCGGTGGCGGTGGCCGGGCGCCGGGCGAACTGCTGTCCGGCGAGGGCGGCCGCGGCGCCCCGGCGCCGGGCGGCCAGGTGTTCGGCGGCGCGCGCGGCCCACGGGAGGAGGCGCAGCATCAGGACGGTGCCGGCGAGCAGGGTGAGCGCGGGGGCGCACGCGGCGATCGGCGTGAGCGTGTCGCCGGAGCGCAGCGGGAGCCAGGCCGCGGCGGCGAGGACGACGAGCGCGAGGTCCGCGCCGGCCCGCGCCGGGCCCGGCAGCGCCCGCGCCCGCCCGGCCACGTTCTCGCCCCGGGCCGGGGTGGCGGTGCCGAGCACGACGGCCGCCCCGGCGAGGGCGGTCGCGGCCGCCACGAGGAACACGGCGCCGGTGAGCGGGGCGTGCGCGGCGTCGTCGGCGAAGAGCCCGGCCAGCGGGCGCGCGGCGAGCACGGCGACGGCCGCGGCCGGCACCGCCAGACACAGCGCCTCGACGGCGGCGACGCCGGTGAGCCGGCGCGTGGAGGCCCCGCGGGCGCGCAGCAGGGTCGTCTCCGCGGCCCGCCGCTCGCGCAGCAGCCGGGCGACGAGCAGCAGCACGCCGGTGGCCAGGACGACCAGGTGCACGGCGGCGGTGAGCAGCGAGGTCGCGGCGACGGAACGGGCCTTCCCCGCCTGGTCGAGGACGCCGGGCAGCCCCGTCGACACCGTGGCGGAGCCGCCCAGTTCGGGCGCGGTGCGCAGTGCGGCGCGGGCCCGTACGGCATGGGCGCGCAGGGAGTCCGAGTCGGCGACGGTGACCCGGCGGGCGTCGGCGGTGACGCTCCACGCGCTGCTGTCGGTGGCCACCCGGCCCGAGGTGAACGCCCCGGCGGAGGTGAGCAGCGGCCCGTACGTGGTGAACGAGACGGTGGCCGCGCCCTTGCCGCCCAGCGGGTCGAGCCGCCAGTACGGATCGGAGGTGTCCCGCGCCTCGTAGACCCCGGTGATCCTGACGCGCAGCGGGCGGGAGTCGAGGCGTCCGGTGAGCTTCAGGGTGTCGCCCGCGCGCACCCCGAGCCGTTCGGCGGCGACCCGCGGCACGGCCACGGCGACCGTGCCGCCCGACCCGTCCCCGCTCGGCATCGCGCCGGAGACGAGCCGCACCCGGCCGGCGTCGAGCGTGGCCAGCAGGGTGAGGTCGGGGCGGTCGCGGTTCTTGCCGGGCAGCGCGTACGTGGCCGAGCGCTCGCTGCCGCGGACGGTGACGGGCAGCCCGTCGAACGCGGCGCGGGCCTGCCGGGCGACGACCGCGCGGGCCGCCGCGCGCTTGCCGTCGGGCACATCGGCGGTGATCTTCAGCGCGGTGTCGGAGCGATGGTCGGAGGCGGCGAGCGTACGGCGCAGCGCGGCGTCACCCGCGGCGGTCGAGAACGCGGCCAGGGCGGTGAGCACGGTGGCCGCGAGGGTCACCGCGAGCACGGCGGCGAGCACCGGCAACCGGTGCGCGAGTATGCGCCGTACCCCCCAGGTCAGCACGTGGACCGTCCCCCGTCCCGGTTTCCGCACCGCCGCCCGCCGTTCCCCGGACGGCAGTTCGAGTCGGAGCGCGAGGATCATAACCCCGGTTTTCTCAGGCGCTACGGCGTTGTACGCACCTGTTGTCGCCCGCGGCCCGTCCGCATAGGGTGACCGCCCGTCCGGTGGACGGTGGAGAACGGGCGGGAACGGGCGGGAACGGGGTGGGGCGATGACCGAGCACACGGTGGACGACGACGCGGACGTGATGGTGCGCGTGGAGGACGTGCACCGCGGTTACGGGCGCGGCCCGACCGCGGTGCAGGCGCTGCGCGGGGTGTCGCTCACCGCCCGGCGCGGCCGGCTGACCGCGGTGCGGGGGCGCTCGGGCGCGGGCAAGACGACGCTGCTGAACATCGTCGGCGGCCTGGACCGGCCCGACCGGGGCCGGGTCCTGCTGGACGGCGCCGACCTGTCCGAGCTGCCGGAGGCCCGGCTGCGCGAACTGCGCCGGGACCGGGTGGGCTTCGTCTTCCAGGGCTTCGGCCTGCTGCCGGTCCTGACGGCCGCCGAGAACGTCGGCGTCCCGCTGCGGCTGCGCGCGCTGCCGCGGGCCGAGCGCGACGAACGGGTCCGGGTGCTGCTCTCCCTCGTCGGCCTCGCCGACCACGCCCGGCAGCGGCCCGACGAACTGTCCGGCGGACAGCAGCAGCGGGTGGCCGTGGCGCGGGCGCTCGCCAACCGGCCCGCCCTGCTGATCGCCGACGAGCCGACCGGCCAGCTCGACGCGCACACCGGACTCGCCGTGATGGAGCTGCTGCGGGCCGTGGTGGACAGCGAGGGCGTCACGGCGCTCGTCGCCACGCACGACACGCGGTTGCTGGACCTGGCCGACGATGTCTGGGAACTGGACGACGGCCTGGCCCGCCCCGGCGCCCCGGCGCCCACCGTGGCGCAGACCTCGGCGTAGCGCGCGGGCCGTCCGGTTCGTCGCCGGGTGCGGCTGTCCGGTGGGTTGCCCGCGCCGTTCCCCGCGCCCCTGAAGCGAGCTCGCTCGCTCAGGGGAAGGCCGCACGCGGCGCATGCCTTCAGGGGCGCGGGGCCGTATCCGTCAGCGACTCCGCCGCGGGGCGCGACCCGCCGCCACCGGGCCCGCGGTCGCGAGACGAGCGCACCCGGCGGACGAAACGGCGGACTACCCCCGCTCCCACCCCGCCCAGGCCGACCGCACCATCTCCCGGACATCGCGCTTCGCCGCCCACCCCAGCTCGGCCCCGATCCGGTCCGCGGACGCGACCACGCGCGCCGGGTCCCCGGGACGCCGCCCGGTGACCAGCGGAGCGACGTCGTACCCCGTCTCCTCCGCGATGACATCGATCAGCTCGCGCACGGAAACCCCCACCCCGCGCCCGATGTTGAGCGTGAGATCGAGGCCGGGCCCCGCTCCGGCCAGCCGCTGCGCCGTCGCCACATGGGCCTCCGCCAGATCGGCGACGTGGATGTAGTCGCGTACGCACGTGCCGTCCGGCGTCGGATAGTCGGCGCCGAAGATCCGGGGCGCGTCCCCGGCCGTCAGCCGCTCGAAGACCATCGGGACGATGTTGAAGACGCCGGTGTCGGCGAGTTCGGGCGAGGCGGCGCCCGCCACGTTGAAGTACCGCAGCGATGCGGTGGCCAGACCCGCGGCCCGGCCGGTCGCGCGCACCAGCCACTCACCGGCGAGCTTGGTCTCCCCGTACGGCGACATGGGCGCGCACGGGGTGTCCTCGGTGACGAGCTCCACGTCGGGCATGCCGTACACCGCGGCCGATGAGGAGAACACGAACGAGTGGACGCCCGCCGCGGTCACCGCGTCCAGCAGTGTCCGCAGGCCCTCGACGTTCTCCCGGTAGTAGTGCAGCGGCTGCTCCACCGACTCCCCGACCTGCTTCTTCGCCGCGAGGTGGATGACACCGGTGACCGGCCGGGACCGGTCGGCGAGCGTCCGGCCGAGCAGCTCCCGGTCGAGCGTCGAGCCGACCACCAACTCCACGTCGGACGGCACCCGTTCGGCCACCCCCGTGGACAAGTCGTCGTAGACGAGCGCCTGTTCGCCCGCGGCGCGCAGCGCGTGCACCACGTGGGCGCCGATGTAGCCGGCCCCGCCGGTGATCAGCCAGGTCATGTCGGTGAGATCCCCTCATACGGAAAAGGTGGAACGGTACGAACGGTCCCGCGTCCCGGGAAGGCTGCCCCCTGGAGCGGTCAGTGAAGCAGCCGCGAGGCCCTGCGCCGCACCACCGACCACACCCCGCTCGGCCCCGCCGCCGTGCGCAGCGCGAGGGCGCCGGAGTGGGTGGCGTACGGCTGGGCGAGCAGCACCCCGTGGCGGCGGCTCGGGACGGCGACGCGGCGCAGCAGCCCCGGGCGGCGCACGGCGTGCGCGGTGGTGTCGCGGTGGGTGCCGTCGGCGAACCGCAGCCGCAGCCGGATGTCCCAGGTGCCGGGGCGGCCCAGCGCGGAGAGGTCGAGGGGGACCGTCGCGGTCCACTGCCCGTCGGGCTGCGCGGTGAGGGCGGCGGTGCGCCGCTGCACGGGGACGTCGCGCTGCCGGTCGACGAGTTCGACGTCGACCGCGCGCGGGCCCGCGTCGGCGACCCGGCCGTACAGCTCGTGCATCCGCAGGGTCAGCCGGGTGCCGCGCGGGCTGGGGCGCAACTCGCCGTCGACCGCGACCGGGAGCAGCCGTATCGGCCGGTGCAGCAGATGGTCGAGGGTGACCTGCGGCAGGTCGGCCGACCAGGCGGGCGTGCCGTCGGGCGCGTACGCGTAGGGGGGAAGGAGCCGGGCCGGGCGGGCGGCTAGCTCCTTGACGCGGGGCAGGTCGCGGGGTGCGCCGGTGGCCTGCA
This sequence comes from Streptomyces sp. VRA16 Mangrove soil, assembly GCF_017377775.1. Lineage (GTDB taxonomy): Bacteria > Actinomycetota > Actinomycetes > Streptomycetales > Streptomycetaceae > Streptomyces. The sequence goes on along the minus strand of NZ_JAFVLN010000026.1, from coordinate 73,881 downwards.
CGAGACGGCCGACGACCCGGCCGGGCGCGGGCGCAAGATCGAAGTCGACGGTGTCGAAGGTGTCCAGGTAGGCGCGGGTCCTGGTCCACCACTCGGCGCGGTACTCGGGCTCGCGCCGGTCGAGTTCACGCGCGTACATGCGCAGCGAGTGATCGAGGAAGTGGGCGCGCGCCGCCTGGACGAGCCGCTTCTGCTCCGCGCCCCGCAGGATGTCGACGGCCGTGCGGTGGGCGTCGATCCTGGCCTGCCAGTTGTCGATGCCGGACCGGTCGAGGGAGAGCGAGAGGCGGTCGGCGGAGCGGCGGACGTGCCAGATGTAGACGGGGTCGGGGACCAGCGCCAGGCGCGGGCCCGCGGCCAGCACCCGCGCCGTGAACACGAAGTCCTCGTAGACGAACCGCCCGTCGGGGAAGCGGATGTCGTGCGCGCGCAGAAAGTCCGTCCGGTACAGCTTGTTGACGCAGAGCGTGTCGCGGACCAGGTGCCGGCGGCGCGCGGGGTGGGGGACGACGGCGGCCTGCGCGTACAGCTCCGGCTGCCACGGCACCTCGCGCCCGGACGGGAGTTCGCGCCGCACGCACAGCCCGGCGGCGACCTCGGCGTCGTGCCGGAGCGCCGCGCCGAGCAGGGCGTCCACCGCGCCCGGCGGCAGCACGTCGTCGCTGTCCAGGAACATCAGGTACGGGGACGCGGCGCGCGCGATCCCGTCGTTGCGGGGGGTGCCGCAGCCACCGCTGTTGACCTCGCGGTGCACCACCGTCAGGCGGGGTTCGAGCGCGGCGAGTCGGTCCAGCAGGGCGCCGCTGTCGTCCGTCGAGCAGTCGTCGACCGCGATGACCTCGGCCACCGCGGGCCCCTGGGCCAGTGCCGAATGCACCGCTTCGGTGACATGGGCGGCGTCGTCGTAGCCGATGACGACGACGGTGACGGAGGCAGGCGTGACGGATGGGTCTGGCGAGGTCTCCACAGGTGAATCTTAGGGGTTTCTGTTAAATGTCCGGTAAGCCGGAAGTTTTACTTTTTCGTGGCTTTCCACAGGGAACGGAACGACACCAGAACCCCTCCGAGGAGAAGGGCGTTGCGTGCGCCCATCACCGCGCAGCCGGTCCAGGTGCCGGCCATCACCTCCGCGTAGAGCACCGGGTACGCGAGCGCGCTGAGCGCCGCCGCCGCGAGCACCAGCCAGGCCACCGGACGCTGCGTCGTGTACCGGGAGGTGAGGCAGACGGCGGCGAGGCCGAGCAGCCAGACCAGGTACTGCGGGCTGATCACGCGGCTGGTGACGGTGAACATCAGCACGGCGCACAGCGCGGCGTCGTACGGCGTCGCCTCCGACCACACACGGGCCCGCGCCCGCCACCACAGCAGCACCCCGAAGGCCGCGACGGTCAGGCCGAGCGAGACCGCCGCGACCAGCTCGACGTGCGGCCCGACGAACTCGAACGCCCCGTAGCGGTACCGGACCTGGCCCGGCCAGCCGAAGTGCCGCGCGATCATCAGGCCGGTGCCGCCGAGCGATTCGATCTGCACCCCGCGCGCGCCCTGCTCGCGCAGGAACGCGAACGGCGCGTCGAAGGCGACGGCGAGGAGCGCGAGCAGTGCGGCCGCGGAGGCGAGCGCCGCGCCCCACGCCTCGCGCGTCGCCCGTCCCCGGGGCGCGCCGATGAGGGCCAGCGCGGGCCACACCTTCACCAGGGCGCCGAGCGCCGCGAACACGCCCGCCGTGCGCGGCGAGTTGGCGAAGGCGAGCAGGGCGAGGACGGCGAACGCGGTGACCTGGACGTCGTAGCGGGCGAGCGGCAGGTGCAGGAGCAGCGGCAGCCCCGCCACCCACAGCCAGGCGCCGCGCGCCTCGCGGCCGCCGCGCGCGAGGACGTACGTGACGAGCGCGTCCGTGGCGAGGGTCAGCGTCACGAACGCCTGGAAGTACGTGAGGCCCGGGATCAGTCCGGGCGCGAGCAGCACGGGTCCCGCGCCCGGCGGGTACTGCCACAGCGGGTCGCCGGAGGGGAACGTGCCGTGCGAGAGGACCCCGTACCAGCGGGCGTAGAGCCCGTGCGCCTCGCGGGCCACCCCGCCGGCGCCGAGCCCGTCCCACATCAGGAGCAGGACCATGCCGGCGCGGGTGAGCAGCCAGGTGGCCGGGAGGGCGGCGCGGGCCAGCGGGCCCGGCCTGACCCAGGTGGCGACGATGGGGGACGTGGGTCTCGGCTTGATGTCCAGTGTCACGCTTCGGGAGGGTATGTCCCGTAAATGCGCTCGCTAAATGTCCGCGCCGTCCAGGGCCTCGGTCAATCGGTTGAGCCGTGTGCGCAGGTCCTCGATCTCGGCCAGCTCGAACCCGGTCGCCTCGGCGATCTTCTTCGGGACCGCGCGGGCGCGCTGCTTGAGGGCGGCCCCCTCGTCGGTGAGCGTGACGACCACCGAGCGCTCGTCGCGCGTGCTGCGCTCCCGGCGCACCAGGCCGTTCGCCTCCAGCCGCTTGAGCAGTGGCGACAGCGTCCCCGAGTCGAGCCGGAGGCGCTCACCGAGGCGCTTGACGGGCAGCCCCTCGGGCTCCTCCCACAGCGCGAGCATCACCAGGTACTGGGGATAGGTGAGGCCCAGGTCCTTGAGGAGCGTGCGGTAGACGCCGCCGAACGCGCGGGACGCGGCGTTCAGGGAGAAGCAGATCTGCCGGTCGAGGCGGAGGTAGTCGTCACTGGCCATGCCTCCAGGGTAGTCCGTCGCGTCATTTAGTTGTGCACAATTGAATTGCGTGCTCTACTTGAGGGGTCGACGGGACCACCGGAGTCACCGGGCCACCGGACTCCGCGGGCCCGCCGGACCCGTACCGAACCAACCGAGAGGCAGGACTCGCCATGGACGCCCTCTACACCGCCGTCGCCACCGCCACCCACGGCCGTGACGGCCGCGCCGTCTCCTCCGACGGCGTCATCGACCTCCAGCTGGGCATCCCCACGTCGATGGGCGGCAACGGCCAGGGCTCGAACCCGGAGCAGCTCTTCGCCGCCGGTTACGCCGCCTGTTTCGGCAGTGCGCTCGGCCTCGTCGGCCGCGCCGCGAAGGTGGACGTCGCCGACGCGGCGGTCACCGCCGAGGTCTCCATCGGCAAGCAGGGCGAGGGCTTCGGCCTCGCCGTCGTGCTCCGCGTCGAGCTGCCCGACACGGTCGACGCCGAGACGGGCCGCAAGCTGGTCGAGCAGGCGCACCAGGTCTGCCCGTACTCGAACGCGACGCGCGGCAACATCGACGTGGAGCTCGTCATCGAGTGACACCCGGCCGCCCCGGGTTTCTGAACGGGTGACTTTGCGCGGCACGGGCCACTGCCGCGCCGGGATCGGTCATCCAGTCGTACAAGCTCGTCGCATGCTGCAGACTCCCCCCTCCGTGGCCGACCGCGTCCGTACGACGGCGACCGCCGCAGGACCGGCCCGCGCCACGGCCCGCACCGCGGGCGCGGGGCCGGCCCGCGTCCTCGCGGTCGTGGTGCCCGGCGCCGTGATGCTCGGCCTCGGGCTGTGGGGCGTGGACCGGGGGAGCATGTGGCGCGACGAGACCGCCACGTTCTTCGTCGCCCAGCGCTCCCTGCCCGACCTGCTGCGCACCCTCGGCACGGTGGACGTCGTGCACGGCCTGTACTACCTGCTGATGCACTTCCTGCTCGCGCTGCACCCGGGCGAGGTGATGCTCCGGCTGCCGTCGGTGCTCGGCGCCGTCGCGGCCGCCTGCCTGGTCGCCGAGATCGGCACCCGCCTGGTGCGGCCGCGGGTCGGCCTGTGGGCCGGACTGCTCTTCGCGGTCGCGCCGTTCACCGCGCACTACGCCCAGGAGGGCCGCTCGTACGCGCTCGTCGCCGCGGGCGCGCTCGCCGCGACCCTGCTGCTCCTGCGTGCCGCCGCCCGGCCGGGACGCGCGGTCTGGTGCGCGTACGGCGCCGCGGTCACGGTCACGGCGTGGCTGCACGAGTTCGCGGTGCTGCTGCTCGTCGCGCACGCCGTCACGCTGGCCGCCGCCCGCGCGCGCCGGGCCGTGTGGCGCGGCTGGGCGCTCGCCTCCTTCGCCGCCGTGCTGCTCCTGCTGCCGCTCGCCGCGGTGGCCACCACCCAGAGCGGCCAGGTCGACTGGATCTGGCGGCCCGGCTGGCTCGACGTCCAGGACCTGCTGGAGCGCGCCGCCGGACAGCCCGCCCTGGTGTACGCGGGCACGTTCGCGCTCGTCGCGTTCGCCGTCTCCCGGCCGCCCGCGCCCCGCCCCGGGCAGCCGTCCGGGCTCGTCGCCGTGGCGCTCCCGCTGGCCGTGCTGCCGCCCGCGCTGCTCCTGCTCGCCTCCCAGATCCACCCGGTGTACTCGCAGCGCTACGTCTTCTTCGCGTTCGCCGGGCTACCGCTGCTCGTGGCGGCGGGCACCGAGGTCCTCGCGTCGGCGGCCGGACGCCTGCTGCGCCCCGGACTCCCGTCCCACCCGCTCACGGCCGTCTGCGGCGCCGCGCTCGCCGCCCTCTTCCTCGTGCTCCAGCTCCCGGCCCAGGAATGGGAACGGCTGCCCGCGGGCCGCCGCGACGACTACGGGGCGGTGGCCCGCGCCGTCGCCCACCACGTGCGCCCCGGCGACCCCGTGCTCTACCTCCCGCTGCCGGTGCGCCGCCTCGCCCTGGCCTACCCGGCGTCCGTCACCGGCACCCGCGACGTCTCCCTCGCCGTCCCCGCGGCCGCCTCCGCCACCCTCTACGGCGTCGACGTCCGCCCCGAGGTCCTCGCCGACCGCATGGAGTGCCTGGACCATGTGTGGGCGGTGATCGACGGCGAGTTCATGCGCGGCCGCACCGACTGGCCCCGCCGCAGCCCCGTCGAGCGCGCCAAACTCACCCTCCTGAGCCGGGACTTCGTGCTGCGCCGCGAGGTGAAGCGCAAGAGCGCGGTGCTGCGCCTGTACGAACGGGTGGACGGGCCCGCGCCGCAGTGTTCGGTGGACTGAGGCGCGCCCGGCCCGCAACGCCCGCCGCGCCGCTTCGGCCAATGGGGTGATTGCGTAAAGAGCCGGAAAACTCCCGTCCGCGTAAGGGAGTTGGACCCCCGCCAAGTTGTCACCTCCGGACGGAGTGATGTTCATGAGCGGGGCTCCCGCACCGATCCCGCCCGCACGCCCGGTCATCGGGGAGAACGAGATTCAGGCCGCCGTACGCGTACTGCGCAGCGGCCGGGTCGTGCAGGGCCCTGAAGTCGCCGCGTTCGAGGAGGAGTTCGCCGCCCTCGTCGAAGGACGCTCGTGCGTCGCCGTCAACTCCGGCACCTCCGCACTGCACTTGACACTGCTCGCGCTGGGCATCGGCGGCGGCGATGAGGTGATCGTCCCCTCGTTCTCCTTCGCCGCCACCGCGAACGCCGTCCGCCTGGTCGGGGCCGAGCCGGTCTTCGCCGACATCGACCCGCGCACGTACTGCCTGGACCCGCGCGCGGTGGCCGCGCTGATCGGCCCGCGCACGGCGGCGATCATGCCGGTCCACCTGTACGGCCACCCCGCCGCCATGGACGAGCTGACCCCGCTCGCCGAACGGCACGGCCTCGCCGTCGTCGAGGACGCCTGCCAGGCGCACGGCGCGGCCCTGCACGCCCGCCCGGCCGGCGCGCACGGCGCCGCGGGCTGCTTCAGCTTCTACCCGACGAAGAACATGCACGCCCTCGAAGGCGGCATGGTCACCACCGCCGACCCCGAACTCGCCCGCACCCTGCGCCTGTTGCGCAACCAGGGCATGGAGGAGCGGTACGCCAACGAGATCGTCGGCGCCAACCTGCGGATGACCGACGTGAACGCCGCCGTCGGCCGGGTCCAGCTCGCGAGCCTCGCCACCTGGACCGAGCGCCGCCGCGCCCACGCCAAGCGCCTCGACGCCCTCATCACCGCCGGGGCGGTCACGACGCCGTACGTCGCGGACGGCGCCCGGCACGTCTACCACCAGTACGTCATCCGTGTGCCCGAACGGGACACCGTGCAGAGGGAGTTGGCGGCACTCGGCATCGGCAGCGCCGTCTACTACCCCACCCCCATCCACCGCCTCGCGCCCTACTCCACCGGCGACCGGCTGCCCGAGACCGAACGGGCCGCCGCCGAGGTCCTCGCGCTGCCTGTCCACCCGACGCTCACCGACACCGAGGTCGAACGGGTCGCGGAAGCGGTCGAATCCGTCGTGGGGAGCCTGTGATGAGCGACTCCCCGAACCGGCTGCGGGCCGGACTGATCGGCCTCGGCGCCATGGGCCGCAACCACGCCCGGGTCCTCAGCCTGCTCGACGGCGTCGACTTCGTCGCCGCGACGGACCCGGCGGGCGGCACCCTCCCGAGCGGCACCCCGGTGCTCCGCTCGCTCGACGAACTGCTCGCCCTGCACCTCGACTACGCCGTCGTGGCCTGCCCCACGGCGTTCCACGAAGAGGTCGGCATGGCGCTGGCCGCGCACGGCGTCTGCGCCCTCGTCGAGAAGCCCCTCGCGCACTCCGTGGTCGCGGCCCGCCGCCTGGTCGACGCCTTCGCGTCGCAGGGCCTGGTGGCCGGCGTCGGCCACATCGAGCGCTTCAACCCCGCGCTGCAGAGCCTGCGTTCACGCCTGGAGGCCGGGGAGCTCGGCGAGGTGTACCAGGTGGTGACCCGCCGCCAGGGCCCCTTCCCGCACCGCATCGCCGATGTCGGCGTCGTCAAGGACCTCGCCACGCACGACATCGACCTCACCGGCTGGGTCACGGGACAGGAGTACGCCTCGCTCTCGGCCCGCACCCTGTCCAAGTCGGGCCGTGAGCACGAGGACATGGTCACGGTGACCGGCGACCTGACCGACGGCACCCTGGTCAGCCACCTCGTCAACTGGCTCAGCCCGCTGAAGGAGCGCTTCACGGCGGTGACGGGGGAGCGCGGCTGCTTCGTCGCCGACACCCTCACCGCCGACCTCACCCACTACGCCAACGGCGCCGTCGCCACCGAGTGGGAGGCGCTGGCCGCCTTCCGCGGGGTCAGCGAGGGCGACATGATCCGCTTCGCGACCCCCAAGCGCGAACCGCTGCTCGTGGAGCACGAGCGGTTCCGCGACGCCGTCGGGGGCAAGGAGGCCACCGGCATCGTCACCCTCCGCGAGGGCCTGCGGACCGTGGAGGTCGCGGCGGCCGTCCTGGAGTCGGCGCGGGAACGGGTGTCGGTACGGCTGCCGGGAGCGCGCAGGGCACCGGTCCGGGCGTGACCCCGCCGGCCCCGCCCCTTCGCGCTCAGTCCGCGCTGCGGGCGGGGTCGAGCCCTAGCAGCCGGTCGTAGGACTCCCGCACCACGGGCCAGTCCCAACGGCCCAGCGTGTAGGCGGCAGCCGCCGCGCCCGCGGCGCGCCAGCCCTCCTCGGTGGCCGTCGCACCGAGGATGCGGTCCGCCGCCGCGCGCGGAGAGCCGACCACCCAGTCCGCGGGGAAGAGCGTGCGGGCGCCCTGCGGGCGGCCCGCGAAGAACGGCCAGTCGCGCACGACGGGCAGGGCGCCGCTCGCCGCGCCCTCCAGCACGGCGCAGTGGAAGCTCTCGCAGACCGAGGAGCTCAGCAGGGTGCCGACCTCGGTCAGGACCTCGGCCACGTCGTCCCGATGGCCCGTTAGGTGCACGGCATCGCGCAGCGCCGGGTCGCGGAGCTCGCGCTCCAGCGCGTCGTGATGCCGGCGGGTGGCGGCGCTCACGTCGGGATCGCCCTGCTTGCCGACGAGGAGCAGCCGGTAGCGCGGGTCCTCGGCGCGCAGCAGCCGCAGCACCTCGATCGCCCAGCCCGGGTCCTTGACCGGACCGCCGATGCCGACCAGGGCGAGGGTGAAGCGGGCCGCATCCTTCTTGGGCCGGTCGAAACCGCGCAGGGCGACGGCGTTCGGCAGGACGTGCCGGCGCGGCCCGCCGGGCCCGGTGAGCCGGGGCAGCACCGACTCGGTCAGCTCGCGCAGGTGCCCGGAGACGAAGACCAGGTCGTCGACGCGGGAGAAGTCCACCAGGTGCGGCCACTGGGTGAACGTCTCGAACCGGTGCAGGCGCACCACGACGCGCGTGGTCCCCGGATCGAGGAGGGTGACCAGCGCGGCCGCCGCCGTGCACCACTCCACCCAGACCGTGTCGGCCCAGTCGAGCAGCGGGCGCAGGCCGGCCTCCAGCTCCCGCGGAGGCGGCGAACTCCCGCGCAGGACATGCTCGATGAGGCGCTCGGGGCGCGCCATGGGCGTGCGCAGCAGCGGCGCCGCCAGGTCGACGAAGCGCACCTCCGTGTCGGGCCTGGCCTCGAAGTGGGACCGGATCCGCGGCAGGAAGTTGGCGTTGCCGCGGGTCAGCAGCAGCAGCCGGTGGGGACGGTCCGCGGGCGGCGCGGCGGCAGGCGCGGACCGGCCGCGCGGCGCCGCGACCGCGCGCAGCACCGCGCTGCCCCGCAACGGCTCCGTGAACCCGTGCGGATCCTGCGCGAGCGGCGAGCTGTACCGGTCGAAGTGGAGCACCCGGTGGCCGCCCAGTTCCAGGGCCCGCGCGGCGTGCCGGGCCGCCTCGGTGTGCTCCCCGCGGCCGTGGGCGGCGTCGGCACGGCCGAGCAGATCGGTGAGCACCCGGCCGAGCGCGGCGGGCTCCCGGCCCGCGGCGAGTTCGCTCCGGACGGTGTCCTCCGGGGTGGGTGCGGGCGACGGAGCGGGGGCCGGGCGCGGTCCGAGGATCCGGTGGAGCAGAGACTTCATGCACTGCCGAACGAGCGACCCCGGGCGGGCGGCGCGGGGCCATCCGGGTGACGCGGCGTTGCCGTGGAACCGGGCGGTTCGTTGCCCCGAACGGGGGGCACGTGCAGGGGCTCCCGAGCCGGACGGACGCCGTGGCACGCCACATGCCCGGACCCTGGCACCCGACGAGCCCAAGACGAACTCACCAGGCAGACCAGGCAAAGGGACCCAGCGTGCGATCACACTCCGCCCCCGATCAGACGGCACCGACCGAGGGCAGGGGCCGCCGGGTCGTCATGCTCGTCGACAACGGCGTCCACGGCGACTCCCGCGTCCAGAAGACCGCCCGCTCGATGGCGGACGCCGGCTGGCAGGTGACCCTCCTCGGGATCTCCGCCGACCGCAAGCACCGCAACTGGAAGCTGGGCGAGGCGGACGTCCGGCTCCTGCCCACGAACAAGCTGCTGCACGGCCGCCCGCACGAGTTCCGCCGTCCGGCCCTGCGCCACCCGCTGGCGTACCGGCCGGGCGGCATCGACGCCCACCGGGTGGCCCGGGCCAAGGCGTGGAGTGCCGACCTCCAGGCGCGGTGCGCGGCGGAGGGCCGCGCCCTGCGGGTACGACGCCTCGCCGCCCGCCTGATGATGAGCTGGACCCTGCTGCGCCAGCGCCAGCTGATCCGGGCCCGCGCGGCGCGCCGCCGACTCGACGGCCCCGCGGACCGGCTGTGGGCCCGGGGCGTGCGCACCCTGATGGGCGTCCGGGCCTGGCGCAGGCTCGAACCGTACCTGTGGGACTACGAGTTCACGTTCGGCCCCACCATCGACAAGCTGCGGCCCGACCTCATCCACGCCAACGACTTCCGGATGATCGGGGTCGGCGCCCGTGCCGTGGCCCGCGCCCGCGCCAAGGGGCACACGGTGAAGCTCGTCTGGGACGCGCACGAGTACCTCCCCGGCATCAAGCCCCGCTCGGACAACGCCCGTTGGATGGCCGCGCACGTGGCGCACGAGCGCGAGTACGCGCCGTACGCGGACGCCGTCGTGACGGTCTCCGGCACACTCGCCGAACTGCTCCGGCACGACCACCGGCTGGCCGAACCGCCCGCCGTGGTGCTCAACGCCCCCGGTGGCGGGCCCGCGGCGGAGGACGCCGGTGAACCCGCGCCCGACCTGCGCGCCCTGTGCGGGATCGGGGCCGGGACCCCGCTCGTCGTGTACAGCGGCGCGGCGGCCGAGCAGCGGGGCCTGCGCACGATCGTCGAGGCGCTGCCGCAACTGCCCGACGTGCACGCCGCGTTCGTCGTCCTCGCGCCCAGGAGCGCCTACATCAAGGGGCTGCTCGTCCGGGCCGCCGAACTCGGCGTCGCCGACCGGCTGCACGTGCTCCCGTACGTCCCGCACTGGCAGGTCGTCGACTTCCTCTCCGGCGCCGACGTAGGCCTCATCCCGATCCACCACTGGCCCAACCACGAACTCGCACTCATCACCAAGTTCATGGAGTACGCGCACGCCCGGCTGCCCATCGTCGTCAGCGACGTGCGGACGATGGCGGCCGCGGTGCGCGAGAACGGGCAGGGCGAGGTGTTCCGCGCCGAGGACACCGGCGACTTCGTGCGCGCCGTGCGCGCGGTGCTCGCCGACCCCGGCCGCTACCGCGCCGCCTACGACACCCCCGGCCTCCTCGACTCCTGGACCTGGGAGGCGCAGGCCGAGGTGCTCGACGGTGTCTACCGCCGACTCCTGCCGGACGCGGTCCCCGCCGCGTCGACGATCACCGCTGTCTCTGGAGGCAAGTAGCCATGCGCATCTGCGTAGTAGCCCTCGGCAAGATCGGTCTTCCGCTGGCCGTCCAGTTCGCCGCCAAGGGGCACGAGGTCGTCGGCGCCGACGTCGACGAACGCGTCGTGACCCTGGTGAACGACGGCGTCGAGCCCTTCCCCGGCGAGCACGACCTCGGGCCGCGGCTCAAGAAGGCCGTCACGGAAGGGAGGCTGAGGGCCACGACCGAGACGGCGGAGGCCGTCGCCGCGGCACAGGCCGTCGTGCTCGTCGTCCCGCTGTACGTCGACGCCGACGGCGCCCCGGACTTCGGCTGGATGGACGCCGCCACCAAGGAGGTGGCCCGCGGCCTGCGGCCCGGCACGCTGGTGTCGTACGAGACGACCCTGCCCGTCGGCACCACCCGCACCCGCTGGGCGCCCATGCTGGAAGAGGGCTCCGGGCTGCGGGCCGGGCGGGACTTCAGCCTCGTCTTCAGCCCCGAACGGGTGCTGACCGGGCGGGTGTTCAGCGATCTGCGCCGCTACCCGAAGCTGGTCGGCGGCCTCGACGTGGCGTCGGCGCGGGCCGGCGTCGAGTTCTACGAGTCCGTCCTCGACTTCGACGTACGCGACGAACTGCCGCACCCCAACGGCGTCTGGGACCTCGGCTCGGCCGAGGCGGCGGAGCTGGCCAAGCTCGCCGAGACGACGTACCGGGACGTGAACATCGGGCTCGCCAACCAGTTCGCGCGGTTCGCCGACCGCGCCGGGATCGACGTCCTCAAGGTCATCGAGGCGTGCAACTCCCAGCCCTACAGCCACATCCACCGGCCCGGCATCGCGGTGGGCGGGCACTGCATCCCGGTCTATCCGCGGATGTACCTGTGGAACGACCCCGAGGCGACGGTCGTGCGCGCGGCGCGCGAGGCCAACGCCGCGATGCCCGGGTACGCGGTCACCCGGCTCGCGGAGGCGTACGGGGACCTGGCGGGGGCCGAGGTGCTCGTGCTCGGCGCCGCCTACCGGGGCGGCGTCAAGGAGACCGCGTTCTCCGGGGTGTTCGGGGTGGTGGGCGCGCTGCGCTCGGCGGGCGCCGTGCCGTACGTCGCCGATCCGCTGTACACCGACGAGGAGCTGGCCGAGCTGGGGCTCACCCCGTACGCCGGGCAGGACGTGACGGCCGCCGTCGTGCAGGCCGACCACGCGGACTACGCCGAGCTGGGGATCGCCGACCTGCCCGGGGTGCGGGTGCTGGTCGACGGGCGGCGGATCACCGACCCCGCGCGCTGGCCGGGGGCGTGCCGGATCGTGCTGGGCGCGCCCGTCGCCGAGTAGCGCGCGGTCACTCGCCGAACGCGAGCCGCATCCCGAACACGGCGATCACCGTGCCCGTCACCCGGTCCAGGACCCGGCGGGCGCGGGGGCGCCGCAGCCATCCCCGCAGGATGTGCGCGCACCCGATGAGCACCGTCGACCAGAGCAGGCCCAGTGCCACGTGCACGCAGGCCAGGGCGAGACCCATCGCGAAGTGGTTCGTGCCCGCGGGCACGAACTGCGGGAGCATCGCGACGTAGAAGGCGCCCATCTTCGGGTTGAGGACGTTGGTGAGCGTGCCCTGGCGCCAGCCGGAGCGCAGCGAGTCCGCCCCGGCCCTCGGCTCCTCCGGCTCTGGCGCCGGGCGGCCCCGGAACGTCGCGTACAGCATCCGCGCACCCAGCCACACCAGGTACGCGGCACCGGCCCAGCGCAGGATCTCGTACGCGAGGTGGGAGGCGGTGAGCAGGGCCGTCACGCCGAGGGCGCTCAGCGCGCCCCACAGCAGGGTGCCGGTCTGGATGCCGAGGACGACGCCCCAGGCGCGTCTGCGGTGGCCGAGGGCCGCGGTGCGCAGGATCAGGGCGGTGTCGAGTCCGGGAGTGAGGGTGAGGAGCCCCACGACCAGGGCGAAGGACCAGAGTGCGGTGCTTGTTGCCATGGAAGGCCAGCGTAAGTCATGCGGGTCCGAGCTCGGTGAGGCGGCCCTCGGGAGACTCCGCGTAGCGGGCGCCCGTGCGCGGGCACTCCCAGGTGCCGTCCGCCCGCTCGGCCAGCCGCTCCCCGGCCCGGCCCACCCAGCCGATCCGCCGCGCCGGCACCCCGGCCACGAGCGCGAAGTCCGGCACGTCACGGGTGACCACCGCGCCCGCCGCGACCATCGCCCAGCGGCCCACCCGTACCGGCGCCACACACACCGACCTGGCCCCCAGCGAGGCGCCCTCCTCGACCGTCACGCCGACCGGTTCCCAGTCCGACGCCGACTTCAGCGCGCCGTCCACACCGACCGCCCGCGGGTTGTGGTCGTTGGTGAGGACGACCGCGGGGCCGACGAAGACGCCGTCGGCGAGGGTCGCGGGCTCGTAGACCAGCGCATGGTTCTGGATCTTCACGTGCGTGCCGACGCTGACCCCCGTGCCGATGTACGCGCCGCGCCCCACCACGCACCCCTCGCCGAGCGTCGCGCCCTCCCGGATCTGGGCCAACTCCCAGACGCAGGTGCCGGATCCGAGGGTCACGGAGTCATGGACCTGGGCGCCGTCCGCGATCCGGACGGCGGTTCGGGCGGTCGGGGCTGAAGCGGTCGTTGTCGTCATGAACTGTGCAACGAGCGGCGCGGTCGGTCGTTTGCATGGCATGCAGAACATTCCCGGCCGTACGCCGGATGTCAGCGTCGTCGTCGCCGTCTACAACACGATGCCGTACCTCACGGAGTGCCTCACCTCGCTCGTCGGGCAGACCATCGGTCTCGACGGGCGGATGGAGATCATCGCGGTCGACGACGGGTCGACGGACGGCGGCGAGAAGGAGCTCGACCGGTTCGCCGGACTGCACCCCGACGTCTTCACCGTGGTGCACCAGCCCAACTCCGGCGGCCCCGCCGCGCCGAGCAACCGGGCCCTCGACCTGGCACGCGGCCGGTACGTGTTCTTCGTCGGCGCCGACGACCGGCTCGGGCCCGAGGCGCTGGAGCGGCTCGTCGACGCCGCCGACCGGCTGGAGTCCGACGTCGTGCTGGGCCGCATGGTCGGGGTCAACGGACGCACCGTGCCCCGCGCCGTCTTCAAGTCCTCCCAGGACGACGTGCGCCTCGAGGACTCGGCGCTGCCCTGGGCGCTGTCCAACACCAAGCTGTTCCGCCGCGAACTGATCGAGCGGCACGGGCTGCGCTACCCGGAGGAGTACCCCGTCCTCAGCGACCAGCCGTTCACGCTGGAGGCGTGCTTCCGGGCCGCGCGGATCTCCGTACTCGCCGACTACGACTACTACTTCGCCGTGCGCCGCGAGGACGACAGCAACGTCACCTTCCGGCACCGGATGGTCGACCGGCTGCGCGCCACCACCGCGATCATGGCCCTCACCGAGCGGATGACCGAACCCGGACGCGGCCGCGACTGGATCAACCAGCGGCACACCACCTGGGAGCTGGCCCCGCTCGTCGCGCCCGAACTGCTCGAACTGAGCGACGAGGAACAGCGGACCGTCTGCGAGGGGCTCGGCGCGCTCATGCGCAAGTACGGCAGCGACTACGCGCTGCGCAAGCTCGACCGGCGCCAGCGGCTGCTGATGCGGCTCGCCGAACGGGGCGCCACACAGGCCCTGCTGGACGTCGTACGCCACCCGCAGCCGCCGCTGCACCTGGAGGGCGAGCGCGCGTACGCCGCCCACCCCTGCTTCCGCGATCCCGAACTCGGCCTGCCCGACGAGTGGTTCGACATCACGGCCGAGACGCGCAGCGCCTGGGCCGGACAGTTCCTGGCCCCCGCCGACGTGCGGTGGGACGACACCGGGCTGCGCATCGTCACGTCCAGCTCGCTGCCCGACCTCGCGGCCTTCGGCGCGGAGTGCGTCGTCGTCGACGGCACGGCGCAGGGGCAGCCCGCCGCCGTCGAGCTGGACTGCCGCGAGCAGGGCACGCTCATCCGGGTCGCGCTGCCCGTCGCCGGACTGTTCCCCCGCGGGCAGCGGCCGGTCCCGGCGCAGACCGTGCGGCTGAGCGTGCGCGCCCTCGGCGTCACGCACGACATCCCGCTCCCGGTCGTGCCGCCCGCGCGCCGCCACTGGCACCGCACCCGCGCCTACGTCGTCGCGCCGCGCCCGGAGCGGAACGGCGCGATGACGCTCGCCGTGGCCCCGGTCGCCGCCCGCCAGCTGGCGAAGGGGCTCGCCCGCCGGCTGCGCCCCGGTGATCAGGACGACGCCTGAGGCGCCGGGTCACCCGGGTGGGCCAGTACAAGTGACCGAGCGCGGGCGGCGGTGTTGGGCCTGGGATGAAGATCTTGAGCCGTCCCCACGTCCCGCCCGGCCCGAGCGTCCCCGCGACCCGCCGGGCCCCCGCCCCCACCTCCTCCTCCGCCGCCGCCCCGCGGTGGGTCCTGCCCGCCGCCGTCCTCGCCGGCACCGCCCTCGTCGGCCTGCGGGCCACCGCCCTCGGGCAGTGGATCGTCGACGACGCCGCCGTCACCTTCGCCTACGTCCGCAGCCTGGGGGAGGGGCTCGGTCCCGTGCAGCAGGCCGGGGCCGGTCCCGTCGAGGGGTACTCCAACCCGGCCTGGCTGCTGCTCCTCCTGGTCGGGCGGGCCCTCGGCCTCTTCGACCGCGGCGCCTGGTCCGGGGTGAGCGACCTCGTGCTCTTCCCGAAGGCGCTCGCCCTCGGCTGCGTCGCCGGGACGCTGGCGTGCGTCGGCGGCGCGGCCCGGGTCGCCGTGGGGCGCCGGGCCTGGATCGTCGTCCTCGCCACCGGCGCGCTCCTCGCGGCGAACCTCTCCTACGTCGTGTGGGCGTTCTCCGGCCTGGAGAACGCCCTGTACGGGCTGTGCGCCGCCGCGCTCGCCCTGCTGCTCGCCCGCGGCCGGCCAGGGCCGCGTGCCGCGCTCGGGGCCGCCGCTCTCGCCCTGGCCGCCGCGCTGACCCGCCCCGACGGCGCCGTCCTCGCCGCCGCGTACCCGCTCACCGTGCTGCTGCGCAGGCAGCGCGGCGCCGTCCGCGACGGGCTCCTCAACTGCTCGGCCTTCGGCGCCTGTTACGGCCTCTTCCTCCTGTGGCGGCACTCCGTGTTCGGCCTGTGGGTCCCCAACACGGCCGTGGCCAAGTCCCAGCAGGCCCCGGAACCGGAGGAACTGGCGAAGGTCGGCGACCTGCTCGGGTACGCCGGCTGGGCGCTCGTCCTCGTCGGCGTGGGCTGCGCGGGCCTGGTCGCGGCCCGGCCGGGTCCGGCCCGGCGCGTGCTCGGCACGCTCTGCGTCCCGCTCGCCCTCGCCCTGATCGCCTTCGGCGCGCTGGCGCCCGACTGGATGCCGCTGTACCGGTTCGCGACGCCGGTGTGGGTGCTCGGTTCGGCCGTCGCCGCGCTCGCCGGCACCGCCGTGTGGACCGGCACGCGGGCGCGCGGACGCGTGCTCGTCGGCTGCGGGGTGGCCGGTGCGCTGACCCTGTCGCTCACCGGACAGGCCGCCCACAACCGGGAGTTCACCCACGAGCCGACCCTGTCCATGTGCTGGGTCGCCGACCGCTACGGCCGCACCTTCGACGCGTACGCCGACCGGCTCGGCCTGCGCCCCGGAGCCACCGTCGCCCTGCCCGACCTCGGCGGCACCCTGCTCACCACCCGGCTCAAGGTCGTCGACCTCGCCGGGCTCACCGACCGCAGGATCGCCGACGCCTACGCCGCCCGGGACAGGGCGGCCCTCGTCCACTACGTCCTGCGCGAGGTGCGCCCCGCACTGCTGCACGTCCACGCCGCCTGGCCCGGCAGGTCGGGGCTGACCCGCGCCCGCCTCACCGCGGCCGGCTACGTCCCGCTGTACCGCGAGGAGAACGGCGGCGACTACGTCCTGGCCTCCGCCGTCCCCGGCGGCGCCCGCCGCATCGCCGCGGTCCGCTCCTGGGCCCGGCCCGTGATCGACCGCATGCGGCACGAGAAGCACCAGGAGCGGGGCCGGCTGGGCGACTGCGGGGCCCGTCTGGTGCCGCCGTCCGGGGCCGCCGGGCAGGCGCTGCGTCCGGCCCCCGCCCCGGACGCCCCGGGCGAGACCGGCCCCAGGCCGACGCCCCCGCACGGGGTGGCCCCGGCCCGTCCCCTTCCTCTGGCCCCGCTGGCTCCCGCCCCGAGCCCCGACGCCCCCTTCGCGCCCGCCTCCTGGAAGGCGGCCCGATGACCTCGCTCCTCGTCCCGCCGCAGACTCCGCGCCCCCGCACCCGCGTCCGCCGGGCCGACCGCCTGGACTCCCTCACCGGGCTGCGCTTCCTCGCCGCGTTCGCCGTGTTCACGCATCACTTCACCGGCGCCGGTGCCACGGGCGGCGTCGCCCACACCCCCGCCCTGTTCCCGTACTCGACGATGGGCGTCAACGGCGTCGGGTTCTTCTTCGTCCTGTCCGGCTTCCTGCTCGCCTGGGGCCACCGCGCCGGAACCCCCGCCCGCGTCTTCTACTGGCGGCGCGTCGCCCGTATCGTCCCGCTGCACCTCGCCGCCACCGTGCCCTGCATCTGGGTCTTCCACGTGTGGGGCGGCGTCCCCTGGGACCTGCCCAGCTTCCTCGCCTCCGTCTTCCTCGTGCAGACCTGGTTCCCCGGCGTCGTCCCGATGTTCCCGGGCAACGGGGTCTCCTGGACGCTGAGCGTCGAGGCGTTCTTCTATCTGCTCTTCCCGCTCGTGATCCGCGGCGCCTACCGGCTGCGCACCCGCACCCTGCTCGCGCTCGCGGCCGCCGGGCTCGTCGCCATGGCGGCCGTCAACTCCTGGGCGCTCACGCACCTTTCGCCGTTCCACGCGGAGTGGCTGATGCGCAATCCACTGGCCCGGCTCCCCGAGTTCGCGCTCGGCACCGCCCTCGCCCTGGCCGTCGGGCGCGGCCTGTCGCTGCGGCCCCGCCCGGCGGTCCTCGCCGTGCTCTTCGCCTCGTACACCGTCGTCCACGTGCATCGGGACCAGCGGTTCGACCACGCCGTGGCCGTGCAACTCGCCGCCACCGTGCGGCCGTTGGTGGCGCTCTTCTCCGCCCTGCTGATCGTCGCCCACGTGCAGCGCGAGCGGGCCGGCGAGCGCGGCTGGCTCTGCACGCCGCTGATGATGCGGCTCGGCGCCTGGTCGTACGCCTTCTATCTGCTGCACCAGACCGTGAACCGGCTGATCCTGGACCACTGGGGACAGGCCGCCCCCGGCAACCAGAACGTCTTCGTGCTGATCGGCGTCGCGACCGTGGTCGTCGCCCTGTCCTGGGCCGCGTACCGGTACGTCGAGGAGCCCGCGCGGCGCGCACTCACCGGACGCCGCTCCCCGTAGGGCGCGGCAGTGGACCACCGGCCCCCGTGTCCCGTGGCACGGGGGCCGGGGCGTGATCACTCGAATGGCCCAGAACGGGTGACCGGGCGCGGCGGCACCTGTTGTTCACGAGTGAGCCACCGCCAGCTCACTCAGTCACCGCCGTTGTCCGGAAGGAATGTGCGCCGCGCATGACACCCCGACTCACCGTCGTCGTCCCCATCTACAACGTCGAGGACTACCTGGGCGCCTGCCTGGAGTCGCTCGCGGCGCAGACCATGCGTGACCTGGAGATCGTGATGGTCGACGACGGCTCCACCGACGGCAGCGGGGACATCGCGCGCCGGTTCGCCGCCGACGACGCCCGGTTCCGGCTCGTCGAGCAGGCCAACGCGGGACTCGGCGCCGCCCGCAACGCCGGCGTACGGCACGCGACCGGCGGCCACCTCGCCTTCGTCGACAGCGACGACGTGATCCCCGAGACCGCGTACGCGCTGATGCTGGACACCCTGGAGGAGTCCGGCTCCGACTTCGTCACCGGCAATGTGTTCCGGCTGCGCGCCGACGGCACGACGGCCCAGTCGCCCATGTTCCGCAAGGTGATGGCCACGACCCGCACCGGCACCCACGTCACCCGGGACTGGGACCTGCTCGCCGACCGCATCGCCTGCAACAAGGTGTTCCGGCGCGACTTCTGGGAGCAGTACGAGCTCGCCTTCCCCGAAGGGGTGCTCTTCGAGGACATCCCCGTCGTGCTGCCCGCGCACTTCCGGGCCCGGCGTGTCGATGTCCTGGCCGACACCGTCTATCTCTGGCGCGACCGCGAGGGATCCATCTCCAACAAGCGCGCCGTCCCGCGCGCGATCCACGACCGCACCGAGTCCTGCGCCTCCGTCAGCCGGCTGCTCGCCACCCGGCCCGAATGGCGCGAGGGCAAACGGCGCTACGACGAGTCGGTGATCTCCGGCGATCTGTGGATGTTCATGGAGGCCCTGCCCGACGGCGACGCCGCCTACCACGAGGCGTTCCTCGACCACGCCAACTCCTATGCGGACAGCGTCGATCCGGGCATCCTCGACGAGCTGCCGCTCGCCCTGCGCGTGCGCTGGCGGCTGATCCGCGAGCGCCGGATGTCCGAACTGCTCGCCTTCATGGCCCACGAGAAGGCGCACCCGGGCGCCTTCCGTGCCCGGCGCGGGCTGCGCGGCCGGCGCGCCGACTTCCCCGTCCTGGAACGGCGGCTGCCGCGCAGCGTGACGGGGCTCGGCAAGGCGGACCTGCCGCTCGACGCCAAGGTCACCCACGCCGCCTGGGACGACGACGGCAAACTGCGGCTCAAGGGCTACGCGTACATCCGCAACCTGCCCGCAGGACGGCTCGCCGCCCGCGCCCGCGTCGCCTGGCTGCGCGCGGGCAGGCGGCGGGCCGTGCCGCTGCGGCTGCGCACCGTGCGCGCCCGCGAGGCCACGCTCGCCTCCAAGCAGGGCCTGCACAACTACGACAGGGCCGGGTTCGAGACCGTCGTCGACCCGGCCAGGCTGGTCACGGGGCGCGCCAGCACCACCTGGAACCTGGAGTTCGGCGCGTACGCGGGCGGGCTGCTGCCGCGCACCGGGCCGGTGCGGATGAGCGGCCCGTGCCCGGTGCCGGTCCGCGACCTCGACGACTTCCTGCGGATCGTGCCCACGCTCAGCGGCGGACGGCTGCGGCTGCGGACCGAGCGCACCCGGGCGCGGCTCACCGGCCACGAGTGCGACGGTGAACTGGTCACCTTGAAAGGCGAGTTGGCGCCGGGCGCCCCGACCGACGTCGTCTCGGTGACCGTCGAGAACTGGCGCACCAAGGAGTCCCACACCCTGCCCGCCGCCGTCGACGGACGGACCTTCACCGCCACCGTCCCGCTGTCCCTGTTCGGCGGGTCGACGGAGGCGGCCGACCCCTGGGGCGTCAGTCTGCTGCGCGCCGACGGCACCCCGGTCGTGCTGCCGGTGCGCTCCGACATCGCGCCCGGCCGCTACGGGCTCGGCGGCGGCCGGGAACTAATGGTCCTCGCCAACCCGCACGGCAACACCGAACTGCGCGATCAGACCGTACGGCCCGTCGTCGACACCGTCCGCTGGGAGGAGTGCGGCGAGGGCAGCGCCTGCCGGGTGTGCGCCGACTGCCGCGAGCCCGGACATCTGCTGCTCGCGGGCAGCTACCCGGCCGCAGGGCGCCGGGAGCTGGTCCTGGTGCACGGCGGCCACGACGAGGAGGCCGTGCTGCCGGTGCTGCTCGCCGACGGCCGCTTCGAGGCCGTCGTGCGGCCGCACGCGGTCGACGGTCCCGCGGGCGTCCTGCCGCTGGCCGAGGGCGCCTGGCGGCTGTTCCTGCGGGAACCCGGCGACAGTGACCCGGACCGGCGGGTGCCGGTGCTCGTCGCGCCCGCCCGGCACGCCGAACTGCCCCTCGTACGGACCCTGCGCGGCCGCGAGTTCACCGTGCGCCGCCGCGACCACTACCACCTCGTGCTCGCCTCCGGCTCCGCCCTGCCCGAGCCCGACCGGGGCCGCGGCGCCCAGGCCGCGCTGCGCGAGCGGTACGCCGCCCAGCGCACCCTGCCGCGCCGCGACGCCGTCCTGCACGCCAGCTTCGACGGCCGCCAGTACTCGGACTCGCCGCGCGCCGTGCACGAGGAACTGGCCGCCCGTGACACCCGCCTCGAACACCTCTGGGTCGTCCGCGACCAGCAGGTCGACGTGCCGCCGGGCGTCACGCCGGTCGCCCTGTGGAGCACCGAGTGGTACGAGGCCCTCGCCCGCTGCCGCTACATCGTCACCAACACCCATCTGCCCGACTGGTTCGAGCGCGCCGAGGGCCAGTACGTCGTGCAGACCTGGCACGGCACCCCGCTCAAGCGCATCGGCCGCGACCTGCTCGGCTCCGCGTCCGCCGACCCGAAGTACATCGCGACGCTGCCGGCCCGCGCCGACCAGTGGTCGCTGCTCGTCTCCCCGAACAGCTTCGCCACCCCGGTGCTGCGCGGCGCCTTCGGCTACACCGGCGACGTCCTCGCCTCCGGCTATCCCCGCAACGACGTGCTGCACGCGCCCGACCGCGACAAACTCGCCGCCTCTGTGCGCGACCGGCTCGGCATCCCCGACGACCGGCGGGTCATCCTGTACGCCCCGACCTGGCGCGAGAACCAGCCGCGCAGCGCGGGCCGGTACGGACTCGACCTCCAGCTCGACCTGACCGCGGCCGAGGCCGCCCTCGGCGACGACCACGTGCTCCTCGTGCGCCGCCACTACCTCGTCGGCGGCACCGTGCCCGTCTCCGACTTCGTACGGGACGTCTCCCGGCACCCCGACGCCGCCGAACTCCTCCTGATCGCCGACGTGCTGGTGACGGACTACTCCTCGATGATGTTCGACTTCGCCCAGACGGGCCGCCCGATGCTCTTCCACACCTACGACCTCGACCACTACCGGGACAGCCTGCGCGGCTTCTACTTCGACTTCGCCGCGCAGTCCCCGGGCCCGCTGCTGCGCACCAGCGACGAGGTGATCGCGGCGCTGCTCGACGCGGACGCCGCCGTCGCCGGGCACCGCGAGGCCTACCAGCGGTTCCGCGAGGCGTTCTGCGACCTGGACGACGGCACCGCCGCCGCGCAGGTCGCCGACGCGATGCTCGCCCACGAGGCGAACGGGGCCGGCCGATGAGCGCCTTCCTCCCCGCGGCCTCCACCGCGGCCCAGGACGCCGAGCTCTTCGACGTCAGCGTCGTCGTCGACTGCCCCGCGGGCACGGACCCGGCGCGGCTGCGGGAGACCGTCCGCTCGGTGCTCGACCAGACCCTCGCCGGCACCGAGGCCGCGCTCGTCGGCGACGGCGTCGGCGACGCGGGCGCCGCACTCGCCGCCGACCACCCGCACCGGGTGCGGACCGGCGCGCCCCGCGGCACCTTCGTCCTGCCCCTCGCGCCGGGCGAGCGCCTGGAGCGCAACGCCTGCCGCAACCTGTTCGCCGCCGCCCGGCGCACCGACGCCGACCTGGTCGCGGGCCGCTGGACCCGGCCGACCGGACCCGGCGCCAAGGAGCGGGCACCCGAGTGGCAGGCCGACCTGTACGGCAGGTCCCGGGTGGTCACCGGGGTGGCCGAGGCCCCCGAGCTGGTGACGCGGGACGCGCTCGACGCGGGCTGCGCGGTGCGCCGCACCCGCTGGAACCCGGGCGCGGCGGGCGTCGACCTGGCCCTCGCCGCCCGCCGGATCGCCCTCGTCCCCAACCTGATCACCCGCCGGCCCGCCGCCCCCGACCCCCGCGAGGGTCTGCGGGCCGCGGCCGTCGCCCAGCGCCACGCGCTCGCCGTGCTGCCCGACGCCGAGCTGCGCGGCGCCCGCGCCCGCGCCTTCCTCGCCGACCATGTGCTGCCGTGCGCCCGCGCCTTCCTCGGCCTCGACCGCACCCGGCGGACCGAACTCGCCGTCGAGTACGCCGGGCTGCTCGACGGACTGATCTCCGAGAGCGCCCTGCGCGAGCTGCCCGCCCTGGAGCGGGTCGCCGTCGCCCTGCTCGCCGACGGCGACGCCGAGGGGGTGCTCGCCGCCGCGTACGCGCTGGAGCGGCCCGGCACCGTCGTCGTCCCGCCGGTGGGCCGCGACGGCCGCGTGTACTGGAGCGCCGCACACACCACGGCGACCTACGACATCACCGAACTCGGCTGCCAGCACCGCCCGTTGAGCGGGCTCAAGCCGCTCGCCAAGGTCACCCGGTGCCTGCGCGAGGGCGGCCGGCTCGTCATCAAGGGGCGGGTCGTCGCCCCGCTCGGCCTGTTCGACGGCGAGCGCGCCACGACCCTCACCGCGGACCTCGCGCTCAAGCCGCGCGGCGCCGGCGGCGACGGCGTGCGCGTGCCCGTCGACGACGTCCGCCTCAAGGGCGAGCACATCGTGTGGCGCGCCAGTGTGCCGCTCACCAGGATCCTGCGCCCGCGCGGCATCGGCGACCGCAACTGGGACCCGCGGCTGCTGCTCACCGTCGACGGCGAACACCTGCCGCCGCTCGACCTGTTCGCGGAGAAGGACGCTGTCGACACCAGGGCGACCGCGCTCCCCGCCCGGCCGCGGCTGTCCCGGCTCACCGCCGACACCTGGCAGCCGTACGTCACCGCGGGCCACCACCTCGCCGTCTGTCTGCTGCCCAAGCGGCGCCTCGCCCGCAAGGCCAACGCCCTCGCCCGGTACGCCACCACCTTCCGCCCGGCCCGCGTGCTCAAGCGGAGCTGGAAGAAGGCGGCCAAGAAGTACGCGGCCCTGCACTCCCGGCGCACCAAGACGAGCGTCTACCGGCATGTGCTGCGCCGGCTGCCCGTCAGCCGCGGCACGGTCGTCTTCGAGAGCCACATGGGCAAGTGCTACGGCGACAGCCCGCGGGCCGTCCACGAAGAGCTGACGGCCCGGCGGCGCGGCGCCCGCGTCGTGTGGTCGTACGCGACGAGCCGCGACGGCTTCCCCCAGGACGCCACGCTGGTGCGCCGCTGGTCCTGGCGGTATCTGTGGGCGCTCGCGCGCGCCGAGTGGTGGGTCGACAACCAGGGCTTCCCGCACGCCCTCGACAAGCCGGAGCACACCACGTACCTGCAGACCTGGCACGGCTCCGCGTACAAGCGGATGGGCTACGACGAGATCCGCCACAAGACGCAGAACGCCCCGCAGCGCGAACAACTCATGCGCGCCGTGGGCCGGTTCGACAAGTTCCTCGTCCGCTCCGAGCACGACGTCGACACGCTCGCGCGCGCCTACCGCATCCCCGAGGACCGGCTGATGCGCATCGGCTACCCGCGCAACGACCGGCTCGTGGCCGCCCGCGAACGCGACGAGCGCGAGGGCCGCTTCCCGCGCCCGGCCCTCGCCGCCGAGCTCGGTATCCCCGACCACAAGACGGTCGTCCTGTACGCCCCCACGTTCCGCGGCACCCCGAAGACGAACAAGAAGGCCCAACTCCTGCTGGACGTGGGCCGGTTCGCGGAGCGCTTCGGCGACACCCACGTCCTCCTCGTGCGGGCCCACTACATGGAGGCGGCGAGCCTGCCGGTCACGCCGTACGGAACCGTCCACGACGTCTCGGCCCACCACGACGTGAGCGAGCTGCTCTGTCTCGCCGACGTGTTGATCACGGACTACTCGTCGATCATGTTCGACTACGCGCTCCTGGACCGGCCGATCGTGCACTTCGCACCCGACCTCGACCGGTACACCGCCGAACGCGGCAGCTACTTCGACCTGCGGGCGCGGGCCGGGGGACCGGTCGTCGAGACGCAGGACGCACTGCACCGCACGCTCGGCCGGGTCAAGGAGAGCGACGCCGAGTGGCAGGAGGCGCGGCGCGCGTTCGCCGCCGAGTTCGGGACGTACGACGACGGGGGCGCCGCCCGCGCCGTCGTCGACGCCCTCTTCACGCGAAAGGCGGGCAAGTGATGACGACGGCCGGTGTACGGACCCGGGAGCGGGACCTCTTCCTCGTCGCCAACTCCACGGACGAGCTGGGCGGCGTCACCGCCTGGACCCATCAGATGGCCCGGCTGTTCCGGTCCGCCGGGCACCGGGTGCATGTCATCGGCGTGCACCGGGCCGACCTGAAGATGGCGGTGCCCGAGGAACCCGACTACCCGGTGACCGCGCTGTACCCCGCGCATCCGCTCACCGCCCGGCCGATGCGCGGCCGACGCCGGTTCAGCGTGCCCGCGCGGCGCCGGGAGGCCCGCCGGATCGCCGCCAAGAAGGCGGCCGTCGCCGAGCTCGACGCGATCCTGGGCGCGGCCCGGCCCGGCTCGGTCGTCATCGTCACGCAGGTGTGGCCCATGGAGTGGCTGCGCGAGATCGACACCTCGCACCTCATGGTCATCGGCATGAGCCACGAGTCGTTCGCGTACTCGCGCGCCTGCCACCGCTACCACTGGGTGAAGCGGCACTACCCGCACGTCGATCACTGGCTCGCCCTCACCCAGGAGGACGCCGACATCTGGACCGCCGAGGGCATGGACAACGTGGGCTTCATGCCCAACGCCCTCGCTCACCTGCCCGCCGTGCCCTCCCCGCGCACGGCGAAGACGGTCTGTTCCATCGGGCGGCTCGCCGACCAGAAGGGGGTCGACATGCTCCTCGACACCTGGGCGCGGGTCGCTCCGCACCGGCCGGACTGGGAGCTGCACCTGTACGGCGCCGGTACCGACGAGCCCGAACTGCGCCGGCAGTGCGCCGAGCTGGGGCTCGACGGCAGCGTGCGGTGGCGGGGCCGCACCGACGACGTGCCCGCCGCGCTCGCCGCCTCCTCCGTCTTCGTGCAGTCGTCGCGGGGCGAGGGGTTTCCGCTCGCGCTCATGGAGGCGATGGCCAGTGCGGTGCCGTGCGCGGCGTTCGACTGTGCGCCGGGTGTGCGGGAGATCATCCGCGACGGCGAGGACGGGTTGCTGGCGCCGCTCGGTGACATCGACGCCCTGGCCGACCGGCTCCTCCGCCTGACCGGCAACCCCCGCCTGCGCGACGCCCTGGGCACCCGCGCCCGCACCAACGTCCAACGCTTCTCGGAGCAACGGGTCCTGGACATGTGGCAGGACCTGTTCGCCCTCCTGGAGCGATAACCCCGCCGGGCCCCTTGCCTTGGGCAATCTGCCGCCATGGGCGGCAGGGTGGGCAAGGCGGCACCCCGGCGCGGGGTGAGCGCTCCAACCGGCCTCCAGCTCGGCGCGGTCGCACCATCGCCGGGTGCAGGCCCGGTGGGGGCTGGTCGCGCAGTTCCCCGCGCCCCTACGGGGCACGGCCACAGCCGCGCGTGCGACGGGGCACGGCCGCAGCCGCGCGTGCGACGGGGCACGGCCGCAGCCGCGCGTGCGACGGGGCACGGCCGCAGCCGCGCGTGCGACGGGGTACGGCCACAACCCCGCGTGCGACGGGGCACGGAGGCAGCCCCGCGCCCCTTCCGGGGCTAGCGCAGGGGGGCGGAAACCCCGGCCCCCTCGACCTGATGAGGAACAGCGGGCGAGGCCCCCGTCGGCTCCTCCCCGAACACCACGCGCCGCACCACCCGCTCCCCGGCCCTCCCGTCCTCGTAAGGACAGAACCGCTCCCGGAAGGCCGTCCGCAACTGCGCGGAGCGCGACCCCCGCCAGTGCCCCGTCGCGAAGATGTCGATCAGCTCGTCCTCGGAGCGGGCCACGGCCCCCGGCGGAAAGGCCCGCAGGTCGAAGTACGTCCCGCGCGCCGCCTCGTACGCCTCCCAGTCGTCCGCGTGGATCACGATCGGCCGGTCGAGCGCCGCGTAGTCGAACATCAGCGAGGAGTAGTCCGTCACCAGCGCGTCCGAGGCGATGCAGAGCGCCTCGACGCTCGGGTGGCCGGAGACGTCGACGAGCCGCGCCGCCTCCACCTCGGAGAGCGGCGCCTCGTACGCGTGGTGCGCGCGCGTGAGGATCGTGAAGCGCGGGCCGAGCGTGCGCAGCATCCGCTCCAGGTCCAGCGGCAGGCGCTGCGTGATCCGGTAGTCCCGGTGCGTGGGCGCGTACAGGACCGCGATCGAGTCCCGCGGGATCCCGAGTGTGTCGCGCAGCCGCGCCCGGTCCTGCGAACTCGCCCGCCGGAACAGGTCGTTGCGGGGGTAGCCGTACTCCAGCGTCGTGTACGAGGCAGGGAAGACCCGCTCCCAGACCAGCGTGGAGTGCCGGTTGGCGGACAGGACGTAGTCCCACTTGTCGGCGCTGCGCAGCAGCTGCCCGAAGTCGGTGCCGCGCGAGGCCGCCGGACGGTCCTGGAGGTCGAGGCCCATCCTCTTCAGCGGCGTGCCGTGCTGCGTCTGCACGAAGACCTGCCCCGGGCGCTTCACGAGCCGGCGGTCGAAGTTGACGTTGTTGACGAGGTACTTGGAGCGGGCGAGCGCCGTCCAGTACGCGGCCGTGCCCGGGGTCAGCCGGCGCGTGCCCGGCGGGACCGTGTGCTGGTGCTCGGGCGCCGCGATCCAGGACGTGCGGATGTGCGGCGCGTGCGTACGGAACGCCTCCTCCAGGGCGCCCGGGTTGCAGCCGTGGCCACGGCCCCAGTACGAGGAGAAGACCGCCTCCTTCTCACGTACCGGGAGCCGGAGCTGGATGCGGTAGTGCAGCTGGAGCGCGGTCGCCCGTGCCGCGCGGCGCGCCTTCGTGACCGTACGGGACAGCCGCCGGCGCACCGCGAGCGCCGTCCACAGCGCCCGGTACGTGCGATGGGTGCCGAGGCGGACCAGAGCGTGCCGCAGCCGGGTGCGCCCCGGCACCCGGGCGCCCGGCGTGCGGTAACGGGCGTAGTACGCACGGGACTTGCGCAGGAACTCGGCGCGGCTGCGGCGCGGCAGCCGGCCCCGCTTGGTGAACAGGGTGGAGAGATGGTCGACCATCCTGCGGAAGATCACCGCGCGCCACTGCGCGTCCAGGTCGGGGTGCTGGTCGAGGAACTCGAAGACCCGCTCGTACTGGTCGAAGATGTCGAAGTGCTTGCGGGACGTCGTGCCGAGGATGTTGCCCTGACGGCGCTGCCGGTAGTGGACGCACACCCGGTCGAGCGTCGCGATCGACTCGGCCGCCATCAGGACCGGGTACGTCCAGGGCGTGTCCTCGTAGTAGCCGGGCGGGAAGGCGAAGCCCTCGCGCTCGATGAAATCCCGGTTGAACGCCTTGCTCCAGACCACCATCAGGAGCCGCAGCAGGCCCGGCCTGTCGCTGAGCCGGAAGACCGCGGGGCCCTCCTGGGTGAGCAGGTGCGCCAGCTGGTTGCGGACTTCGCGGCCGTCCCAGAACGTGCGCGCGTAGTCGAAGTGCAGGACGTCGGGGGAGCCGGTCTCCTTGATGCGGTCCGCGATCGCCTGCAGCGCGCCCGGCGTGAACGTGTCGTCGCTGTCGAGGAAGAGGACGTAGTCGCCGGTGGCGTGTTCGAGTCCGGCGTTGCGGGCGCGGCCCAGGCCGACGTTCTCGCTGAGGTGCACCGCCCGGACCCGGGCGTCGCGCGCCGCGAACTCGTCGATGATCTCCCCGCACGCGTCCGGTGAGCAGTCGTCCACCGCGATCACTTCGAGGTCCGTGAAGGACTGCTCCAGGACCGACCTGAGGCACTCGTGCAGGTACGCCTGCACCTTGTACACGGGGACGATGACACTGAACCGGGGCAAGGTGACACATCCATGGGTCGGCGCGGGCATTCTGCCCGGGAACGGCCGGCCCGCCGGGCGGGTTACGCCGGATGCGGCATACGGGGGACGTACGTGCGCGTGCGGTCTCGTACGGGTGAGGGGCGCGGGAAGGACGCGGGAGGAACGCGTCAGGGGCGGGCCCGGTCGTCCTCCCGGGCCCGCCCCTCGGTCGTGTCGCTCGTCCCGCGTGGCTACTTCACGGCGCCCGCCATCACACCGGACACGAACTGCCGCTGGAACGCGAAGAACACGGCCAGCGGGATCACCATCGAGATGAACGCGCCGGGACCGAGCACGTCGACGTTGTTGCCGAACTGCCGCACCTGGGTCTGCAGGGCGACCGTGATCGGCTGGCTGCCCGCGTCCGTGAAGACCAGCGCCACCAGCATGTCGTTCCACACCCACAGGAACTGGAAGATGCCGAGCGAGGCGATCGCCGGCGCCGCCAGCGGCATCACCACCCGTACGAACAGCCGCAGTTCACCCGCGCCGTCGAGCCGCGCCGCCTCCAGGAGTTCCCGGGGGATCTCCGCGAAGAAGTTCCGCAGCAGGAACACCGCGAACGGCAGCCCGAAGCCGACATGGAAGAGCACCACCCCCAGCACCGAGCCGAAGATGCCGATGTCGCCGAAGAGCTTGGCGATCGGCAGCAGGGCCAGCTGCACCGGGACCACGAGCAGCCCCACCACGACCAGGAACCACCAGTCGCGGCCCGGGAACTCCATCCACGCGAACGCATAGCCCGCCAGCGACCCGATCACGATCACGAGCAGCGTCGCCGGGACCGTGATCAGGACCGTGTTCACCAGGGACTTGGTGATGTCGGAGTTGTCCAGCAGATTGCTGTAGCTCTGGAAGGTCAGCTGCGAGGGCTTGGAGAACACCTTCCACCAGCCGCTCGCCGACATGTCCTCCGGCGTGCGCAGCGAGGACAGCAGCAGACCGATCGTCGGCACCAGCCAGAGCGCGCCGACCAGGATCAGCACGAACTGCAGCACACCGCCGCCGACCTTCTCGCCGATCCGCCCGGCGAGCGACCGCTCGGCCTTCACCGGGCCCTCCCGGCCGGCCTTCGTCGTGTGGTCGAGGGTGGTCATCGACGCTCCTCCCGCCTCAGTCGCCTCAGGTTGAACCAGATCACCGGGATCACGAGGAGGAGCAGGAGCACCGCGATCGCGCTGGCCAGGCCCGGGTCGTTCTCGTTGAACGCCGACAGGTACAGCTGCAGCGCCAGCACGTTCGCGTCGTCCTGGGAGGAGCCCGGCGCGATGATGTAGACGAGGTCGAAGATCTTCAGGACGTTGATCATCAGGGTGACGAGGACGACCGCGAGCACGGGCGCCAGGAGCGGCACCGTGACTCTGCGGAACACCTGCCACTCGCTCGCCCCGTCGACCCGGGCCGCCTCCAGCAACTCCCGCGGGATCCCGGCGAGTCCGGCGCCGATCAGCACCATCGCGAACCCAGCCCACATCCACACGTACGCGACCATGATCGAGGTCGTCACGATGTTGAGGTAGAGGTCGAAGCCGCCCAGATGGATGGTGAAGAACTTCTTGTCGCCGAGCCACTCGACGCCGTTGTACGCCTCCTTGAAGTTCGAGGCGGGCAGCCGCAGTTTCGCGCCGTCCGCGGCGGCGGGCAGCGTGAACGTGCCGTCGGCCGCGGCCGTGGTGGAGGCCACCACCTTGCCGCCCTTCACCGCCTCGACGCGCATCCCCGGATAGCCGACCTCGGTGGAGTCGACGGCCTGCGGGTGGCCCACGCCCTTGCCGAGCGTGAAGTCCTGCCAGAGCGTGCCGGTGACCTTCCCCGGCGAGGCGCTCGCCGCCTTCGCCGGTTTCGCGTCCTTCGGCATCTGGTCGGCGGCGACACCGACCAGCGGCAGCAGCACGGCCGTGCCCGCCTTCACCGGCTGCTTGGTGAGATACGGGCCCCCGGGCCTGCCGGCCAGCGGATCGTTCGGCCGCGGATGCGCCTTCGGGAACGCGGACGACGAGGAGAACGTGTCATGGACCGAGGTCCACACCGCGTTCACCGCGCCCTTGCCCGGATCCTGGTCGTACACGAGCCGGAAGATGATGCCCGCCGCCAGCATCGAGATCGCCATCGGCATGAAGACGATCAGCTTGAACGCCGTGCCCCAGCGGATCCGCTCGGTGAGCACCGCGAAGATCAGGCCGAGCGCGGTGGCCACCGTCGGGGCCAGCACCATCCACCAGATGTTGTTGTTGATCGCGGCCTTGGTGTCGGAACGGGTGAACAGGGTCTGGTAGTTGTCGAACCCGATGAACGAGTGGCCCGACGCGTTGAAGAAGCTGCGCACGACCGAGTACCCGATCGGGTAGACGACGAGCGCGCCGAGCAGCACGAGGGCGGGCAGCAGGAAGAGGAACGCGACGGTTCTGCGGGTACCCGTCACGCTCTTGAAGCGCCGCGGCGCGGCGCCGTCCGGAGGGGCTGGGGCGGCGGACCCGGGTGTCGCCGACTCCCCCGTGACCAGGGGGGTGCCGACGGGAGTACCCGGGCCGCCGCCGTTCTCTGCGCCGGCGGCCGGGGTGGTCATCGCCCGATCAGTCCTTGTACGCCTTGGTCGCTTCGGCCTCCAGCGTCTTCTGGGTGCCGTCGATGTTCTTCGGGTTCATCAGGAAGTCCTGGAGCGCCTTCCACTCGCCCTTGCCGGGCGTGCCGCCGAACGCCTGCGGCGTCTGGTCGGACATGTCGAAGCGGAAGCTGTCGCCGGAGTCGACGAGCGCCTTGGCGATCGTGCGCTGCACGGCGTTCGGGTACGCGCTCAGGTCCACGTTCTTGTTCGGCGAGAGGTAACCGCCCAGCTTGGCCTGGATGGTGGCCGCGTCGGGGGAGGCCAGGAACTTCACCAGGGCCTGCGCCGCGGGGGAGTCCTTGAAGATCACCGCGGCGTCACCACCACTGACCACCGGGGGCTGGTCGCCGACCGCCGGGAACGGGAAGACCTTCGCGTCGGTGCCGACCTTCGCCTTCGTCTGCTGGATGTTGACCTGCACGAAGTCGCCCTCGTAGACCATGGCGCCCTTGGGCTGGTCGCCACCGGTGAAGGTCTGCTCGACGGACTTGGTGAACTCGGTCTGCACGGCGCCCTTGTTGCCGCCCGCCAGGTAGTCGCTCTTGCCCCACAGCTGGGCCAGCGTCGTCAGGGCCTGCTTGACCGACGGGTCCGTCCACTTGATCTTGTGCTGGGCGAGCTGGTCGTACTTCTCCGGGCCGGCCTGCGAGAGGTAGATGTTCTCGAACCAGTCGGTCAGCGGCCAGCCGTCGGCCCCGCCGACGGAGACGGGCGTGACACCGGAGTCGTAGATGGCCTGGCAGGTGGCCAGGAACTCCTTCCAGGTCTTCGGCTGCTTCGCCGCCGCGTTCTGGAAGACCGCGTTGTTGTACCAGATCAGCGACTTGTTGGCCGCCTTGTAGTACGCCCCGTAGCTCTTGCCGTCGACCTTCCCGAGGTCCTGCCAGCCCTGGCTGTAGTTCTTGGCGAGCTCGTCCTGGACGCTCTGGTCCAGCGGCTTGGCCCACTTCTTGTCGACGGCCTGCTTGATGGCGCCGGGCTGCGGCAGCATCGCCACGTCCGGCGGGGCGCCGCCGGCCACCTTCGACCCGATGAAGTTGATGATCGGGTCCTGCGCCGGTACGAACGTGACCTTCGCGCCCGTCCGCTTCTCGAACTCCGCCAGCACCTGCTTGAAGTTCTTCTGCTCGTCACCGGTCCACACGGCGGCGATCGACAGCGTCTTGCCGTCGAGCTTCGGCAACTGCAGGGAGGAACCGGGGGACTTGGAAGTGGCGTTCCCGCTCGGCTTGTCACTCTTGTTGTCGCTGCCCCCGCAGGAGGTGAGCGCGAGCGCCAACGACCCGGCGGCCATGGCGACGACGGCACTGCGGAAGGTCCTGCTGGGTTTGCGAAACGTGCTGCGCATCACTGCCCCGTTCTCGTCCTGATGGCCTGAACGTCCGTACTGAGCGCTGTGCTGTCCGTGTCGTGTCGGTGTCGTGTCTGTGTCCCGTCGGCGTCCTGTCCATACGCTGTCCGTCCGCTCTGGTCTACGCCCGACCAGGGAGAACCGGCAAGGGTGCCCGTCGTGTCAAGACGGTGATCGTGACGGGGTCGTGATGCGCCCCACCCACCCCGACAGCCTTGGGCAATCTGCCGCCCTGGGCGGCAGGGTGGGCAAGGCGGCGCCCCGGCGCGGGGTGAGCGCTCCAGGCGGTGTTCAGCTCGGTCCAGGGCGCTTTGCTGCCGGGGGCAGCGCCGTCTCGGCTGGTCGCGCAGTTCCCCGCGCCCCTGCGGCGTGCGGCTGCGCCGCAGCCCCGTCGCGCCCCCAGCGGGCCGGCTAAAGCAGCGACGGAACCTCTCGTGCCGACACGGAGCGAGCAGCCCGCTCCAGCGCGCTGGCCAGCAGGGCCAGATCCGTCGGCCCGTTCCCCAGCTCCCGTACGGGCCGCCGGTCCGGCGGATCCCCCATCCGGGCCCAGTCGAGCACGACCACCGTGGGCCGCAGCGTCGCCGTACGCGGAATCCGCCCGGTGACCCGCCCGGCCTGCACCCCGGTCTCCCGCCCGTCGGCCCCGATCAACCGCCCCCGCCCCGGCGCCGGATCCTCGGGCCCGCCCCCGCGCACGGCATCGAGCACGACCCGGG
Organism: Streptomyces sp. VRA16 Mangrove soil; assembly: GCF_017377775.1. Taxonomy (GTDB): domain Bacteria; phylum Actinomycetota; class Actinomycetes; order Streptomycetales; family Streptomycetaceae; genus Streptomyces. The sequence continues at coordinate 41,247 of NZ_JAFVLN010000026.1, read as the reverse complement.
GCCGCCCCGTCCACGCCACGGCCCCGCCGGAGGCGAACGCCGCCACGAGATGCACCCCGAGCCGCTCCCCGTCCCGCGCCACGGCCTCAAGCGCCCGCACGACGGACCCCGCGGCGGGCCGCCCCGGCGACCCGAGCGGCGGCGCCAGCAGCGCGTCCAGATCGTCCACGACCACCACGAGCCGCGGCAACGGCGGCGCCGCCTCCGCCTTCTCCCGCGCCCCACCGGGCCGCAACCGCATCGTGGAACTCGGCGGCGCCTCCAGATCTCCGGAAGCCACGGCCGAACCCGGCGCGCTGCGCTGGGCGACGAGCCGCCCCGACACCGTCCGCTGCGTGTGCCACTCCGTGAAGTGCGTACGCCCTATCAACTCGGCCCGCCGCTTCAGCTCGGTGCTGAGCGACTGCGCGAACTCCCGCATCCGCACCGGATCGTTGGCCGCCAGATGCGTCGTGACGTGCGGCAGATCGGTGCACACCCGCAACCCGTCACCCCGCTCACCACTCGCGCCCCCGGTCCCGGAACCGATCCCGCCCTGCCCGTCGATGAGCACGAGGCTGAGCCGGTCGGGCCGCTCGGCGGCGGCCAGCGAAGCGGCCACGGACCGCAGCAGCTCCGTACGCCCGCTGCCCGCGGGCCCCTCGATCAGCAGATGCGGCCCGTCCGCGGCGAGATCGACCCCGACGGGCCCGCGCGGCCCCGCCCCGAGCACCGCCCACACCCGGCCGCCCAGCGACTCCGGATCGTCCGCGGCAGCCGCCCAACGCGCCATCAGGGAAGCGGGCGTGGCCCGCGCGAGACCCAACTCGTCGAGCAGCCGGGCCGCGTGGGGCAGCGGAGTGGAGATCCGTGCCGGAGCCCCGCCCGACCCCTCGGTGCGCAGTGGGGCGAGCGCCCGCGCGAACCGCTCCGCCCAGGCGAGCGACACCGCGTCCACGGTGGCGACGGTGCCGTGCCCGACGGGCTGCCCGTGCGCGGCCCGGTGCAGCCGCAGCGACGTCGCCACGTCCCCGCTGAGCAGCGCCACGGCGCCGCACGCGCGGAAGGCCGGGTTCTGCGCGCACGCCGCCTCGTAGGTCCGGTCGACCGGGGACGCCGGGGTCGTCGCCGGAGTCTCGGCCAGGCACACCAGGTGCACCCCGGCCGCGGCCCCTTCGGAGGCGAGCCGCGTGGTGGCCTCCCGCAGCGCGGCCGAGCCCGGATCGCCGTCGACGAGGACCACCGTGGCGACGCCGGGCTCCGGGTGCAGCCCCGCCGCGTGGTCGTCGAGGCGGCGCAGCAGCTCTCCGGTGCGGGCGGCCGCCTGCTCCCTGTCGTACGCGAGCAGCAGCCGGCAGTCCTGCCCGTGGGCCGGGCGGACATGGGGCAGCCAGCCGAGCCACGACCACTCGGCGACCCGCTGCGGCTCGGGCCGCGCCCGGTCGGTGCTGATCAGGACGAGCTCCAGATGGTCCGGCGCGTGCAGCGCCGCCAGCTGGGCCACGACCGCGCGCGCCAGACCGGCCAGCCGGGACCGCGGCCCCGCGAGCCCCAGCGCCCCGGCCTCCGCGAGCCCCACGGTCACCGGGACCGCGGGCAGCAGCCCGGCCCCGCCGGGCCCCGGCCGGTCCACGGTGCCGAGCCGTACGGCCAGCGACTCCGGATTCCCGGGACCGCGCTCCCACAGCCGCGGCCCGGGGCCGAGCGCGGTCAGCAGCAGCGTCGCGGCATCGGGCCAGGACTCGGTGGTGGCGTGCGCCCCCGCGACGGGCTCGGGGGCGGCTCCTTCGCCCTGCTGCGGGGTGCGCAGCGCGTACGGCTCGTGGATCGCGTGCTCGGTGTCGTCGTCGTAGCCGTAGTTGTAGTTGTAGTCGGACCGCCCGTGCCCGTACCGCTCGTGCTGCTCCTCGCGTCCGCCGCGCCGCAGCAGCCGGCCGAGACCGCCGCGCTTGCGCGGGGCGCGCGGCAGCTCGGTGCCGCGCGGCGGTGTGCCCATGCGCGTGCGCTCCGCCTCGGGCGCCCCGCCCTGCTCGGGCACGACGGGCTGCGCGGCCCCGGGCGCGGCGTCGCCCGCGGCGCCCCAGGACGCGTCCCCGTACGCGTGCCGGGTCTCGTCGAAGACGGGTGCGGGGGCCGCGGCCCCCGCCTCGGGCGCGTCCGCCGCGGGGAGCGCCACCCGCACCTGGCCCTCGCCGTCGGGCGCCGTCGTCAGCGGAGCCGGGCCCGGGGCGCCGGCCGCCGTGACACGCAGTGCCGACTCGCCCAGGCGCAGCAGCGCACCGGGGGAGAGCCGCACGGGGCGCTCGTCCAGGGGGCGGCCGTCCACCGTCGTCCCGTTCGTGGAGCCCAGGTCCGCGACCGTCACCCGGCCGTCCGGGGCGAGGGTGACCGCACAGTGCAGCCGGGACACGTCCGGGTCGTCCAGGGGCACGTCCGCGTCCGCGGAGCGGCCGATGCGGATCTGTCCGCCGTGCAGCAGGTGGACACCGCCCGCGTCGGGCCCCGCCACCACATGGAGCTGCGCCGCCGCCGGGTCGGGATCGGGGCCCGGGTCCACGGGGCCGCCGAGCGAGAGCACCGCGCCGTCGGTCAGCGGGGGCTCGCCCAGCAGGCAGCGCTGGGCGTCGAGCCGCTCCTGGCCCGCGTACAGCACCGTCGACGAAGCGTCACCGCCCGCGACGGCCGTCGCCAGGGCGGAGGCGACCGCGGCGAGCGCGGTGCCCGCGGGCGCGGTGACCAAGAGGTCGCAGACATGGGAGGCCGCAGCCTCGACGGGGGCTACGACGGTAAGGCGGATCTGCATCGCCGTCAGCGGTCCCTTCTGCGCGGGCGCCCGGGTCAGGGCCGCCCGCGGTCCCCCACCGCAGATTCCCCCACCGCCACGGGCACGTCAGCCAGTGCTGAGAGGCATCCTCGCACCTGCCACTGACAATATGCCCGCCCCCCACCCGTAAGTGATCTTGATTGGTCGGCTCTGCCCGTAAAAGTGCCTGCAAAGTGCCTGCTCCGTGGTGGCTGGATGCCCGGTTGAGATCGGTCACGTCGCCGACCGGCAACCAACCTTTCGGGCTGTGCGTCTCTCCGTAGAACCCGGTGGACCCGAGAATCAGCCGGACCCGGCCGGAACCGGCCGGAACCCGGCAGACCCAGGACGGTCAAAGAAGATCGACAGCCTGTGCCCCGTACGGCGCCACTACAGTGGATCGGAACGCCCGGGACCGGGCAGACCACGCAGGAACACAGCAGGGAGCGCATGACGTGCGGCCGGTAGGCAGCAAGTACCTGCTCGAGGAGCCGCTCGGACGCGGCGCCACGGGCACCGTCTGGCGAGCCCGCCAGCGTGAGACGGCGGGCGCCGAGGCGGCCGTCGCCGGACAGCCCGGCGAGACGGTCGCGATCAAGGTCCTCAAGGAGGAGCTCGCGAACGACGCGGACGTGGTGATGCGCTTCCTCAGGGAGCGTTCCGTCCTGCTCAGGCTCACCCACCCCAACATCGTGCGCACCCGTGACCTGGTCGTCGAGGGCGAGCTGCTCGCCCTCGTCATGGACCTGATCGACGGTCCCGACCTGCACCGCTATCTGCGCGAGAACGGCCCGTTCTCGCCGGTCGCGGCCGCACTGCTGACCGCGCAGATCGCCGACGCGCTCGCCGCGAGCCACGCCGACGGCGTGGTGCACCGCGACCTGAAGCCGGCGAACGTGCTGCTCAAGCAGGACGAGAGCGGGATGCACCCGATGCTCACCGACTTCGGCATCGCGCGCCTCGCCGACTCCCCGGGCCTGACCCGCACCCACGAGTTCGTGGGCACGCCCGCGTACGTCGCCCCCGAGTCCGCCGAGGGCCGCCCGCAGACCAGCGCCGTCGACATCTACGGCGCGGGCATCCTGCTGTACGAGCTGGTCACCGGGCGTCCGCCGTTCTCCGGCGGCAGCGCCCTCGAAGTCCTGCACCAGCACCTGAGCGCGGAGCCGCGCCGCCCGTCCACCGTCCCGGACCCGCTGTGGACGGTCATCGAGCGCTGTCTGCGCAAGAACCCGGACGACCGGCCCGGCGCGGAGAACCTCGCGCGCGGCCTTCGCACGGTCGCCGAGGGCATCGGCGTGCACGCGAACAGCGCGCAGATCGCCGCCGCGGAGGGCGTCGGCGCCCTGCTGATGCCGGACCCGGCGCCCGCGCAGGTACCGGGCGTCCCTGGCGCCGCCGACCCGACACAGGTCCTGCCGAACAACGCGGGCCAGTACGACCCGAACGCCGCGACCAGCGTCATGCAGCAGCAGCCGGGCGGCCAGGGCCAGCAGTACTCCGACGCGGACCCCACCTCCGTGCTGCCGAACAACCGCGGCGCCGCCGACCCGACCGCCGTCATGCCGCCGGTCCCGCAGGACCCGCCGCAGCAACAGCAGATGCCGGACGCCTGGGGCAACCAGCTGCGTGCGGCCCGCGACCGCAACGAGCAGACGCAGATCCAGTACCTCGACCCGAACGAGGACCCGCTGCGCCGCCGTCCGCAGCGGCAGGTGGCGCGCCCGCAGCAGCAGCCGCGCCAGCAGCAGTACGCACCCCGCCAGCAGCGCCCCGCGCCGCGTCAGACCCCGCAGCCCCAGCAGCCGCAGCAGCCGCAGCAGTACGCGCCGCCGCAGCCGCCGCCCCAGCAGGCGCGGCCCCCGCGCGAGCCGCGTCAGCGGAGCGCCAACCCGATGAAGATCCCCGGTCTCGGCTGCCTCAAGGGCTGCCTGTTCATGATCGTGATCCTCTTCGTGGTGAGCTGGCTGGTGTGGGAGTTCACCCCGCTCCAGGACTGGATCGGCACGGGCAAGGGCTACTGGGCCCAGCTCTCCGACTGGTTCTCCACGGTGACCGACTGGATCGGGGACCTCGGCGGCAATTCGGGCAACTGACCGGCAACCGGCCCGCAACTGAACAGCGACGTTGGAGATTTGTCGACATCCGGCGGGTGATTTCCCCCTCTGATGCGTTGGTTGGCGTCCGAGCCGCGTAGCTTGGGCGCCAACACGCGTCTGTAGGAGCAGTCTTGGCACGGAAAATCGGCAGCCGGTACACCGCACACCAGATCCTGGGTCGCGGCAGTGCGGGCACCGTGTGGCTGGGCGAGGGACCCGACGGTCCCGTCGCCATCAAACTGCTGCGCGAGGACCTCGCCTCCGACCAGGAGCTGGTCGGCCGCTTCGTCCAGGAGCGCACCGCCCTGCTGAGCCTCGACCACGCGCGCGTGGTCGGCGTCCACGACATGGTGGTCGACGGGAACGACCTCGCGCTGGTCATGGACCTGATCCGCGGCACCGATCTGCGCACCCGTCTGGAGCGCGAGCGCCGGCTGGCCCCCGAGGCCGCCGTCGCCATCGCCGCCGACGTCGCCGACGCGCTGGCCGCCGCGCACGCCGCGGGCATCGTGCACCGCGACGTGAAGCCCGAGAACATCCTCCTGGACATGCAGGGCCCGCTCGGCCCCGGCGGATCGCACCCGGCGCTGCTGACGGACTTCGGCGTCGCGAAGCTCATCGACACCCCGCGCCGCACCAAGGCCACGAAGATCATCGGCACCCCTGACTACCTCGCCCCCGAGATCGTCGAGGGCCTGCCGCCGCGCGCCGCCGTCGACATCTACGCCCTGGCGACGGTCCTGTACGAGCTTCTGGCGGGCTTCACGCCGTTCGGCGGCGGCCACCCGGGCGCGATCCTGCGCCGGCACGTCACCGAGACCGTCGTCCCCCTGCCCGGCATCCCCGACGAGCTGTGGCAACTGCTCATCCAGTGCCTGGCCAAGGCGCCCGCCTCCCGGCTGCGCGCCTCGGAGATGGCGGCCCGGCTGCGCGAGCTCCAGCCGCTCCTCGCGGGCATGGCCCCGCTCGACGTGGACGAGCCCGACGCGGAACCGGAGCCGGACGAGCCGGAGGCCGCCGAGGCCGAGCCCCAGCAGCAGCCCGAGCGCCCGCGGCGCGGCGCCGTCCCCCTGGTCCCCGGCACGGCCTCCGCCGACTCCAACCGCGACACCCATACGTCGATGAGGGTCCCGGCGCCCGACGAGCTGGCCGGCGGCGCCCGCGGCACCGCCCGCGCCCCGCGCGCCTCCGGCGCCCCCCGCCCCGGCTCGGCCCGCAACCGCCACGCGACGCGTCGCCGCCGGATCACGCTCGGGGTGGCCGGGGTCGTCCTCGCCGCGGCGGTGGGCGGCGGCATCTGGGCCGTCTCCTCCGGAGGGGACCAGGACCCGCCCTCGGACGGCAACCACTCGGCTCCCGCGGAGCCGTAAGGGGAGGGCTGCGCGAAGCGCATGCCCTCAGGGGCGCGGGGAACCGCGCGAGAAGCCCCACCGGGGCGGCGCACGACCACGCCGCCCCCCTGAATCGGGCCCCCGGCCGGTCAGGCCCCCCGCACCGGCGGAGACCACTTGTCCCAGCCGTTAGGCTGGTGTCGTGGCAGTCGTCGATGTTTCCGAAGAGCTGAAGTCCCTCTCCTCGACCATGGAGTCGATCGAGGCCGTCCTGGACCTCGACAAGCTGAGGGCAGATATCGCCGTGCTCGAGGAGCAGGCGGCCGCGCCGTCCCTGTGGGACGACCCGGATGAGGCGCAGAAGATCACCAGCAAGCTGAGCCACCTCCAGGCGGAGGTGCGCAAGGCCGAGGCGCTGCGCGGCCGGATCGACGACCTCTCGGTCCTGTTCGAGATGGCCGAGGAGGAGGACGACCCGGAGACCCGTGCCGAGGCCGAGTCCGAGCTCACGTCCGTCAAGAAGGCGCTGGACGAGATGGAAGTCCGTACGCTGCTGAGCGGCGAGTACGACTCCCGCGAGGCGATCGTGAACATCCGAGCGGAGGCCGGCGGCGTCGACGCCGCGGACTTCGCCGAGCAGCTCCAGCGGATGTACCTGCGCTGGGCCGAGCGCCACGGCTACAAGACCGAGGTCTACGAGACGTCGTACGCGGAAGAGGCCGGCATCAAGTCGACGTCCTTCTCCGTGCAGGTCCCGTACGCCTACGGAACGCTCTCCGTCGAGCAGGGCACGCACCGCCTGGTGCGCATCTCCCCGTTCGACAACCAGGGCCGCCGCCAGACGTCCTTCGCGGGCGTCGAGGTGCTCCCGGTCGTCGAGACGACCGACCACATCGACATCGACGAGTCCGATCTGCGCGTCGACGTCTACCGCTCCTCGGGCCCCGGCGGCCAGGGCGTGAACACGACGGACTCCGCGGTCCGCCTGACCCACATCCCGACCGGCATCGTGGTCTCCTGCCAGAACGAGCGCTCACAGATCCAGAACAAGGCCACGGCCATGAACGTGCTGCAGGCCAAGCTCCTGGAGCGCCAGCGCCAGGAGGAGCGGGCCAAGATGGACGCCCTCAAGGACAGCGGCAGCTCCTGGGGCAACCAGATGCGGTCCTACGTCCTGCACCCGTACCAGATGGTCAAGGACCTGCGCACCGAGTTCGAGGTCGGCAACCCGCAGGCCGTGCTCGACGGCGAGATCGACGGCTTCCTTGAGGCCGGCATTCGCTGGCGCAAGCAGCAGGAGAAGTAACTCCGCGGCACTCCGCGCCCGCGCCGCGCTTTATCGACAAGGCAACTGCCGCTCCCGGAGCGGCAGTTGCCTTTCTTTGTGCGGGAAACGTGAAGGGCTTTCTGCCTTTTGCATCACAGTCACATGTCCTTAGGCCGGTCAATCGCCCCAATCCAGACATCGCGCCCGCAACGACCTTGACGTTGATCTGAAAACTGGGAAGGCTGGCGCGCGGCATGCGTATCAGTGGGACGCGTGTGAACGGGGGACGGGTCGAGTGAGACCCCTGCTGCCTCCGATTGAACGCCGTCCCTGGCGCTGCTCCATTGACGATTGGCTACTGGGGGTAGCAGACAGATGACCAAGAAGACGCGGATCCGTGTCGCGCGGATAGCCGCCGGCGCGGTGATCGCCGCCGGTGCCTCGCTGACTGCGGCCGGGGCTGCTTCCGCCCTGGACGTGAACGTGCCGGGCATCGCGTCGGTGAGTGCCGACGAGAACGGTGTGGGCGTCAGCCTCGGTGGTGACACCGAGGGGAGCACAGAGGGTTCCACCGAGGGCACCGCCGGTGGCGGCACCGTCGAGGGCACCGTCGAAGGCGCGGTCACCGGTGGAACGACCGGCGGTGGCGAGGAGACCACGGGTGGCACCACGACCACTGGTGGCAACGAGACCACGGGTGGCACCACGACCACTGGTGGCAACGAGACCACGGGTGGCACCACGACCACTGGTGGCAACGAGACCACGGGTGGCACCACGAGCACCGGTGGCAACGAGACCACGGGTGGCACCACGAGCACCGGTGGCAACGAATCGTCCGGCGGTAACGGCAACTCGGGTGGCAATGGCAACTCGGGCGGCAACGGCAACTCGGGCGGTAACGGCAACTCGGGCGGCTCGTCCTCGTCCGGTGGCTCGTCCGCCACGGGTGGCTCTTCCACCGGCGGTGACAACACCAACCCTGACGGCAACAACAACCCTGTCGAGCAGGGGCAGGGCAAGGACAGCCTCCAGGACACCGGCTCCGACGCCGCCGATGCTGCGACGGGCACCTCGGGCAACGGTGGCGAGCTCGCCGAGACCGGCGCCTCTGGCACCACGGTCCTTCTGATCGGCGCCGCGACGATGATCGCGGGTGGCATCGGCTTCCGCCTGCTGCCGCGCCTCTCGAACAACCGCGGCACGGCTGCGTAACGCGTCGCATCACGCGTGAAGGGCCCGGAGCCATCGGCTCCGGGCCCTTCACGTGCGTCTGTCGTCGTCCGCGCTACGCGGTCTGGTGCGCCAGCAGGGCCACCGCCGCCACGAGCACCACCACCATCGCGATCAACGCCATCGGGTTCAGCTGCGACAGCGGATTCTGCTCCTTGATCCGCTCGCGGTTGGCCCGGCACACCGGGCAGCGGCCCTCGCTCACGGGCGCCGCGCAGTTCGCGCACACCAAGCGGTCATAGGTCATGCGCTTGTCCTCCTCCCGCGCGGCGGAGCCGGCCCACCGGGCACCCACTGGTTCTCTCCGCTCAACGCTCCGGGAAACGCAACCGTTCCCCCCTCCACTGTGCCAGCTTCGCGGAAATTCGGCGCGCTCCCCTCACAGGACCGTCGCTGACCAGGCACGGGACGGACAAAAGCGGCATCGCAACAGGCCCCGCACTGGGACAAAACGCTCAACCAGGGGCGGCGCCTGATATCCGCGAGCCCATTCGCGTATGGTCACGCACACCTGTCCCCGACGCCCCCCACGCTCCGAGGCGCACCAGTGATCCGATTCGACAACGTCTCCAAGGTCTATCCCAAGCAGACCCGACCCGCTCTCAGGGATGTCTCCCTGGAGGTCGAGCGCGGCGAGTTCGTCTTCCTGGTCGGCTCGTCCGGCTCCGGAAAGTCGACGTTCCTGCGACTCATCCTGCGTGAGGAGCGGTGCAGCCACGGCCAGGTGCACGTCCTCGGCAAGGACCTGGGCCGGGTCTCCAACTGGAAGGTCCCGCAGATCCGCCGCCAGCTCGGCACGGTCTTCCAGGACTTCCGCCTGCTGCCCAACAAGACGGTCGGCGAGAACGTGGCCTTCGCGCAGGAGGTCATCGGCAAGTCCCGCGGCGAGATCCGCAAGTCCGTGCCCCAGGTGCTCGACCTCGTCGGCCTCGGTGGCAAGGAGGACCGGATGCCCGGCGAGCTGTCCGGTGGTGAGCAGCAGCGCGTCGCCATCGCGCGTGCCTTCGTCAACCGGCCCAAGCTGCTGATCGCGGACGAGCCCACGGGCAACCTCGACCCGCAGACGTCGGTCGGCATCATGAAGCTGCTCGACCGGATCAACCGCACCGGCACCACCGTGGTGATGGCCACCCACGACCAGAACATCGTGGACCAGATGCGCAAGCGCGTCATCGAGCTGGAGAAGGGCCGCCTCGTCCGCGACCAGGCGCGCGGCGTCTACGGCTACCAGCACTGAGAAGTACCGAGAGGTACGAGAAGTACCGCGTGAAGCTGCGAAAGGCTCAATAAGCACTATGCGTGCCCAATTCGTTCTGTCGGAGATCGGCGTCGGCCTGCGGCGCAATCTCACGATGACCTTCGCCGTCATCATCTCGGTGGCCCTCTCGCTCGCCCTGTTCGGCGGCTCGCTGCTCATGAGCGATCAGGTCAACCAGATGAAGGGCTACTGGTACGACAAGGTCAACGTCTCGATCTTCCTGTGCAACAAGGGTGACTCGGAGTCGGACCCGAACTGTGCCAAGGGCCCGGTCACGGCCGAGCAGAAGAAGCAGATCCTCGACGACCTGAACAAGATGGACGTCGTCGACAAGGTGGCGTACGAGTCCCAGGACGAGGCGTACAAGCACTACAAGGAGCAGTTCGGCGACTCCCCGCTGGCCAGCTCCCTCACGCCGGACCAGCTCCAGGAGTCGTACCGGATCAAGCTCAAGAATCCGGAGAAGTACGACGTCATCGCGACCGCCTTCAACGGCAGGCCCGGCGTGCAGTCCGTGCAGGACCAGAAGGGCGTGCTCGACAACCTCTTCCGGCTGCTCGGCTACCTCAACTACGCGGCGGGCGCGGTCATGGCGGTGATGCTCGTCGTGGCGCTGCTGCTGATCGTCAACACCGTACGTGTCTCCGCCTTCAGCCGCCGCCGCGAGACCGGCATCATGCGGCTCGTGGGCGCGTCCGGCTTCTACATCCAGGCGCCGTTCATCATGGAGGCCGCGGTCGCCGGACTCATCGGCGGCGGTATCGCGTGCGTCTTCCTGGCGGCCGGCCAGTACTTCGTGATCGACAACGGGGTCGCGCTCTCCGACAAGCTCCAGCTCATCAACTTCATCGGCTGGGACGCCGTGTTGACGAAGCTGCCGCTCATCCTCGCCGTGAGTGTGCTGATGCCCGCGCTGGCCGCGTTCGTCGCGCTGCGCAAGTACCTCAAGGTGTGACGAGAGTCCCCCGCACCGCAGGGCGCCGTACGGTTCAACGAGCCGTACGGCGCCCTGCGTTGTCCTAGACTCACCGACATGTCAGGCCCGGTTCACCTCCCTCCGAGGACCTCCAGGCCCCGTCGCTTCGGCCGCGGGGCGGCGCTGACATTGGTCTTCGCGGGTGTCCTCGCGGCGGGGGCCGCGACCGGCACGCTGCCCGGGGAGGACCGGAAATCCCCTGAGCCGCAGGACAGTTCGGTGACCGCCGCGCAGGAGCGGGCCGACGGGAAGAGGGCCGGCGGCAAGGCGCTCGACGACCCGGCCGAGGCCGCCTACGAGGCGATGGCCGACGGCAAGTCGCCCGAGGAGTCCGCCGAGGCCGCCCAGGAGGCCGTCAGCCGCAGCGGCGACCGCTGGGGCGCCGTCTACTCCCGGGGCCAGTACCACGCGTTCGAGCAGGCCCTCGACGGCGAGTACACCGGCGTCGGCCTGCGGGCCCGGCGCACCGCCGACGGCCACGTCCAGGTCACCCAGGTGCGCTCCGGGTCGCCTGCGGCGCTCGCCGGGATCCGCGCGGGCGACCGCATCGCGGCCGTCGACGGCGAGCCGGTCACCGGCCGGCCGGTGACCGAGGTGCTGACGCTCCTGCGGGGCGAGCGCGCCGGCACCTCCGTCCACGTAGGACTGCAGCGCGGCACACGCGCGTGGAGCGAGACCCTGCGCCGGGCCAACCTGCCCACCGACTCCGTCTCCGTCAGCCACCTGGCGAGCGGGGCGACGCTGATCACGGTCTCCGCGTTCACCAAGGGGTCGGGCGAGAAGGTCCGCGCGGCGGTGCGCGCGACACCCGCGCGCGCGGGCGTCGTCCTCGACCTGCGGGGCAATTCGGGCGGCCTGATCGACGAGGCGGTCACGGCGGCCTCCGCGTTCCTCGACGGCGGGCTCGTCGCCACGTACGACGTACGCGGCAGCCAGCGTGCCCTGCACGCCAGGAGCGGCGGCGACACCACGAGACCGTTGGTCGTGCTCGTCGACAGCGGGACGATGAGCGCGGCCGAACTGCTCACCGGAGCCCTTCAGGACCGCGGCCGCGCGGTCGTCGTGGGCACCAGAACCTTCGGCAAGGGCTCGGTGCAGATGCCGAGCACCCTGCCCGACGGCTCCGTCGCGGAGCTGACGGTCGGGCACTACCGCACCCCCTCGGGACGCACCGTCGACAACCGGGGCATCACCCCGGACCTGGAGGCGGACGAGAACGCCCTGCGGCGGGCGGAGACAGTATTGACTGGCCTCGGGTCCCCCTCGTAGTGCGAAAATGGCCAGCACTATGGCCAAGGGAATGTACGTACCGAAGGAGTCCCAGCCCAAGCAGGGCAAGGGGGCGTCGTCCGACAAGAAGGACGGCAAGCGCAAGATGGTCGCGCAGAACAAGAAGGCGCGGCACGACTACTTGATCATGGACACCTACGAGGCCGGCATCGTGCTGACCGGCACCGAGGTGAAGTCGCTGCGCCAGGGGCGCGCGTCCCTGGTCGACGGGTTCGTCCAGATCGACGGGCACGAGGCGTGGCTGCACAACGCCCACATCCCGGAGTACAGCCAGGGCACCTGGACCAACCACTCCGTGCGCCGCAAGCGCAAGCTGCTCCTGCACCGCGAGGAGATCGACAAGCTGGAGTCGAAGTCGGGGGAGACGGGGCACACGATCGTGCCCCTCGCCATCTACTTCAAGGACGGCCGGGCCAAGGCCGAGATCGCGCTCGCCAAGGGCAAGAAGGAGTACGACAAGCGGCAGACGCTGCGCGAGCAGCAGGACCGGCGGGACTCGGACCGGGCGATCGCGTCGGCCAAACGGCGCCAGCGGGCGCGCGAGCGCTGACCTGCGCCGCGAGGCGCGGGGAATTGGCTGGCACCGTCGTGCGTTGGTCACGTACGATGGCACTGCTCCTCACAGCGGGAGCACGGGTCGAAAGACCCACCTTGAAAAATCAACATGGGGATGATCGGTTTCGACAGCGGCTGTCGAAGCAGGGGAAGCGTGTCGAGGAAGCGGCAATGATCTCGTTAACCATATGTCGCAACCAATAATCGCCAACACCAAGCGCGATTCCTTCGCCCTCGCTGCCTAAGTAGCGACTTGCGAAGTGTCAGCCCGGGGCTGTTCCCGACCCGGATCCTGGCATCAGCTAGGGGACTAAACCTTGATCCCGGTCACGGGGTGAAGAGGGAAATCAAACAGTGACTGAGCCCGTTCCGGACTTGTCTGGGTGATCCGGAGGGCTGAGAAACTCGTACCAGACTGCACACGGAGAAGCCCTGTTCCTTCACCGTTGGACGCGGGTTCGATTCCCGCCATCTCCACTCATCCCATGGGACTGAGCCCGGTGATCGTCACTGACGATCCCGGGCTTTCGTCTTTCCCGGAGTCTTCCCGGGCACGCCCTCTTGTGGGCTTGGTCTGTACCTGTCACGCTTCCGGCGCCGCCCCCACCTTCCCCGTAGCTACGGAGGACCGGATGCGTCTGAGACTTCTCGGCGTACTGACCCTGCTCGCCGCCCTCTTCGTCCCGCTCACCGGCTCACCCGCCTCGGCCGCCACCACCGCGCCACAGATCTACGGCGCCTGGCACTGCGGTGACGACGCCTGTATCTGGGGGACCGTGCGCACCGTCAGCGAGTTCGACTCCAAGAACCACTGGCTGATCGACCGCGGTGACGGGAGGCCGTCCGTCAACCTCGTCGTGCTCAGCTTCCTGGAGCCGCAGAAACTGCTGCACGGGACCGACGACGTCACCACCGCGGGCGGCGTACCCAAGGGCATCACCCCGGAGATCGTCCAGTACTTCACGTCCCACGGGATCCGCGTGATGCTCTCCATCGGCGGGATCACGTACACCGACGCCTGGGACGCGGCGCTCGCCGAGAACGCCCGGCAACTCGGGCTCAACGCCGCCGCCGTCGCCTCGCGGCTCGGGGTCGGCATCGAGATCGACTACGAGCAGAACACCGACCCCGACCTCGCCGGGCTGCAGACCTTCATCGACGCCTACCGGTCCGTTCACCCCTACGACGCCTCGGGCGCCGACCCGGCCGCGCGCCTCACCCTCGACACCGCCGCCGGTGACCGCTGGCTGATCGGCGTCAACCGCAAGGCCACCGCCGACTGGCTGCGCACGGACACGCCGGTCCTCGACTACGCCAACGCCATGGTCCCGGCCCGCCAGCCCTCCACCAGTTCCGCGACCGCCAACTGGCAGGAGCACGTGGACGGCAAGCCCACCTACTCCCCGCCGGTCCCGCCGCTCGCGCCTGCCAAGTTCACCGGGGCCGTCTACATCAGCGACCAGAGCAAGACGCTGCCCGAGTGCACCGACTTCGCGAACTCCCTGCAGAAGTCCACGGGCCCGTTCACCCAGAGCGTCGCACCGAACGGGGCGGGCACCAGCGCCGGGATGCTCGGCTACATGTTCTGGGCCGCCGAGAAGCCCTCGACCCGCGGTTCGGGCACCGTCCCGCCCAACACCTGCGAGGGCGGCGTCGGCGCCGGAGCGACCGCGTACGGGATTCCGCTTCCGATGCCGGCGCTGCGGCAGGGCTGAACGCGGCGAAGCCCCGCGGCACCGGTCCGCGGGGCTTCGTGGGTGGCGTCGGCGCTACTTGCCGAAGTTGCCGTTGGCGAGCAGGTCGCCGTCCTCGCTGTTGACCGAGGCGAGACCCACCGAGGTCGGGTCGAGCGTGGCGTCGGCCCAGTCGACGGCGGCCGTGACGATGAGCTGCGCCGTGCCGGTGGACGCGGAGTTCATCAGGTCGCCGTCGAGGTCCGTGGTGATGTCGACGGAGCCGATGCCGCTGCCCTGCGCCTTCACGTGTGTCACGTGGGTCATCGCGCTCTTCACGTTCGACGGCAGGTCGGCCTGCTTGACCCAGGCCTTGAACCGGGCCGTGTCGCTCTGCGCGGAACCGCCCGACTTCTTGCCGAAGTTGGCGCTGGCCAGCAGTTGGCCGCCCTTGCTGTTGACGGTGATGAGACCGGTGCTGTCGGAGCCGATCTCATCGTCCGCCCAGTCCGTGGCCGCTGTGCTGATGAGCTCCGCAGCGCCGGTGGACGCGCTGTCGGTCAGATCGCCCTTCAGGTTCGTCGTCACCACGACGGTGCCGAAGGTGCCGCCGGACGCCTTGACGTGGGTGACATGACCGGTGGCCGACTTCATCTTGGCCGGCAGGTCGGCCTTCTTGACCCAGGCCCTGAACGCCGCGGTGTCACTGGCCGGCTTCTTCTCGGAGTCGGCCACGCCCTTGGTCCTGGTCTTGGTCTCGGCCGCGGACTTCGCGGTGGTGTCGTCGTCCCCGCCGCCGGCGCTCGCCGCGATACCGACGATGACGAGCACCGCGACCACGCCACCGAGGATCTTCAGCCCCCGGCGCTTCTTCTTCGGCGGCTGGGGCTGGGGGACCTGGGGCTGCTGGGGCCAGCCGGCCCACGGCTGCTGCTGAGGGGGAGTGCTCACGAGAGGCCTTTCGAGGCGGAACCGGGGATGCGACGTCGTCATGCTCGGCAGGAGCCTCACGGGCAGTACATGAAGCAACGATCTAAAGGAAAGGTAAACGGCTGAAAGGGCGCAAACAAAAAGGATCTAGGTGAAAGTGGGCAACGCCACTGAACGGTGCCCGAATGTGCTGCCCCGGGCCGTACCGCTCGCCCCGGCTCCCGGCTCCACCGGGCCGTCGCTGTAGCCGGATTCCCGCACCAGGGGTGCACGCACTCCTCCGGCGCCACCGTCGTCGAGACGTACAGCGTCACCGGCATGGGGCACGGCCGGCCCGTCGGCCCCGGGACCGGCCCCATCCGGTGCGCGACCGCGGGCTCCTGCATCCGCGACGTGAACCTCTGCGCCGCATCCGTCCTCGGCCACTCGTGGGGTCTTGGCTGAGCCCCCGCTGTCAGGGATGCTCCTGAGGCATGAGCAGACCTGACGGACCTGTGAGACGACACGTCAACTTCCGTGCAAGGGCGCGACGGTGGGCTCTGCCCGCCGTCGTCGCCGTCGCGGCAGCCACCCTGACCTGGGGCGCGCCCGCCGGGGCCGACTCCAGCACCAGCGGACTGCCCGAGGCGATCGACACGATCCTCGGCGACCCGCGGATGGAGGGCGGCGCCGCGAGCGTCGTCGTCGCCGACGCGACCACCGGCGAGACGCTGTACCAGCACAACCCGACCGGACGGCTCAGCCCCGCGTCCAACACCAAGCTCGCCACCTCGGCCGCCGCCATGGAACTCCTCGGCCCCGACCACCGGTTCACCACCGACGTGCTCGCCGACGGGCGGGTGCGTGGCGGCGAACTCGACGGGGACCTGTATCTGCGCGGCACCGGCGACCCGACCACCCTCGCCTCCGACTACGACAAGCTCGCCGCGGACCTCGCCGCCGCGGGCGTGCAGCGGGTCGACGGGCGGCTGATCGCCGACGACACCCGCTTCGACCACCAGCGCATCGGCGACACCTGGGGCGGCGACGACGAATCCTCGTACTACGCCGCCCAGATCTCCGCGCTGACCGTGGCCCCGGACACCGACTACGACTCCGGGACCGTGATCGTCGAGGTCGCCCCGGGCGCGAAGGCAGGGGACAAGCCCGTCGTCAGCGTCACGCCGAAGAACACGTACGTGCACTTCGACGTGGCGGCGAAGACCGTCGCGGCGGGCGGCGACGACACCGTCGCCGTCGAACGGCAGCACGGCACCAACACCATCACCGTCAGCGGGACCGTGCCGGTGGGCGGCGACACCACCAAGGAGTGGGTCACCGTGTGGGAGCCGACCGGCTATGCGGCCGCGATCTTCCGGGACGCGCTCGCCGCGCACGGGGTGAAGGTGAGCGGCGCGACGAAGCTCGGGCGGGCCACTCCGGCCGGCGCGAAGACCCTCGCCACGCACGACTCCATGGCGCTGAAGGACCTGCTCATCCCCTTCATGAAGCTGTCCAACAACATGCACGCCGAGTCCCTGACCAAGGCCATGGGGTACAAGGCGACAGGAAGGCCCGGGAGTTGGGGCGACGGCACCGCCGCCATCGCCGGGTATCTGAAGGGTGCCGGCGTCGACGCGAGCAAGATCCGCCAGGTCGACGGGTCCGGCCTGTCCCGCAAGGACAACTTCGCCGCCCGGCAGATCGCCGACCTGCTGCTGAAGGTGCGCGGCGAGCCCTGGTACGCCGACTGGTACAAGTCGCTGCCGGTCGCGTGCGACCCGGCCCGGTTCGTGGGCGGCACCCTGCGCTCGCGGATGTGCAACACGCCCGCCGCGCTCAACGCCCGTGGCAAAACAGGGTCGTTGACCGGCGCCTCGGCCCTGTCCGGGTACGTGAAGGACGCCGACGGGCGCGAACTCGTCTACAGCATCGTCCAGAACAACTACCTCGTGGACTCCGTGAAGCCCCTGGAGGACGCCATCGTCGTGACGCTCGCCAAGTCCACGTCGAAGGAGGCCACGGCCGTGCTGCCCAGGTCCACGCGCGCCGTCCCCGCGGCCGAGCGCCGCGGGGACCTGGAGTGCTCGTGGCGCAAGCCCGCCACCTGCTAGCAGGTCACTTCCTGGTGCCGCGTACGTAGCCGCAGAGCGCCAGGACCAGCGCGGTCGCCGCCGCCGTGACCGGGACCGCGTACGCCGCGGTGGGGCCCCAGTGCTCCACCGCGGCGCCACCGCCGGCCGAGCCGGCCGCGATGCCGCCGAGGATCGCCGTCACCGCGAGCGTCATGCCCTCGTTCAACTGCCCCTCGGGCGTCCGCTCCTGAACCAGCGTCATGCCCGTCACCATCGTCGGCGCCGTCGCCATCCCGGCGATCAGCAGCGCGCCGCCGAGCAGATACAGCGAACCTGTGATGGCCGCCGCCAGCAGGGGCAGCGTCATCAGCGCGGCCATCGCCGCGACGCACAGCGGATGCCTGCGGGCCGCGGGCCCCGACGGCTTCACCGCGCCGAACACCAGACCCGCCGCGCACGACCCCGCCGCCTGCAGCGCGAGCACACCGCCCGCCCACGCCTTGTGGCCCTGCGCGTCGGCGAAGGCCACGGTGACGACTTCGAGCGAGCCGAAGATCGCGCCCGTCGCGAGGAAGACGGCGAGCAGCGGCGGCACCCCGGCGACCCGCAGCGGAGTACGGGTCGCGGCGGTGCGCGGCCGGGCGGGCGGTTCCGTGGCGCGCTGCGCGGCGAACACCAGCATCCCCGTCACCATCAGGGCCGCCCCGACCAGCGCGCCCGCCTCGGGGAACAGCGCGCTGCACAGGAACGCCGCCACCACCGGGCCGAGCATGAAGCACAGCTCGTCCACCGCCTGCTCGAAGGAGTTCGCGGTGTGCAGCGCCCTGGGGTCCCCGTCGAGCAGATGCGCCCAGCGGGCCCGTGACATGCCACCGGTGTTCGGCTGCGCGGCCGTCGGCAGATACGCCGCGAACAGCACCCAGTCGGGAACGTCCAGGCGTACGCAGATCAGCAGGGCGAGCGCGCCGCTCGCCGCGACCAGCGTCGCGGGCACGGCGATCCGGGCCTGCCCGTGCCGGTCCACCATCCGGGCCAGCCACGGCCCGACGAACACGCTCGCGACCAGGCCCGTCGCGGTCAGCGCCCCGGCCAGGGCGTACGAGCCGCGGACCCCGGAGACCAGCATCACCGCGCTGATGCTGAACATCCCCTGCGGGAAGCGGGCGATGAGGTTGCCGAGGGTGAAGGCGCGGGCGCCGGGGATCGCGAAGAGCCGGGAGTACGTCGTGACAGTGGCCATGCCAAAAGCGTCGCCGCAGGTCAGGCGCGGGGTCCAACACCTACTCGGTACCCATTCACGCACCTGCGTTGTAAATTCTCCGGGTGTCCCCGAAGAACGTCGAGCCCCGTCTCCTGCGCGCCTTCCTCGCCGTCGCCGACGAGCTCCACTTCACCCGCGCCGCCGCCCGCCTCTACGTCGCCCAGCAGGCGCTCAGCCGTGACATCCGGCGCCTGGAGCGGGAGCTGGGCGTCGAGCTGTTCGGGCGCACGACGCGCCAGGTGACGCTCACCGCCGACGGGGCCCGGCTGCTGCCCCACGCGCGGCGGGCGATCGAGGCGCAGGACGAGCTGCTCGCCGCGTTCGCCCGGCCCGCCGCCGAGGACCGCCCGCTGCTCGTCGACGTCAACAGCCCCGGCCTGGTCACCGAGCAGGTCCTGGCGCGGGCCCGTGAACTCGCCCCGGGCTGCGAGCTGATGGCCCGCTACGAGAGCGGCCTGACCGGGGCCGCCGCCGAACTGCTCGCCGGGCGCCTCGACCTGTCCTTCGGCCGGTTCGCCGGGCTCGACCCCGCGGTGCGCGCGCGTCTCGCCCAGCAGCCCCTGCGCTACGAGCCGATGGCCGTCGTGCTGCCCGACGACCATCCACTGGCCGCGCTCGACGCCGTACCGCTCGACCGGCTCGCGGGGGAGACCGTCTACGCGGGCGCGGGCAACCCCCGTACGCCGGAGTGGACCGACCTGGCGCGGCAGTTGTTCGCCGGGCGCGGCATCGACATCGCGCCACCCGCGCCCCTCGCCATCGGTAAGGAGGAATTCCGGCGGATCATGACCAAATACCGGAATCCGGTCCTCACCGGAGTGGACTTTCCGGCCATGCCCGGCGCGGTGCTGCGCCCCCTCGTCGATCCGGTTCCGCTGTCGCCTCTGTCACTGGTGTGGCGAAAGGGGCGCAAACACCCTGGAATTGCGGCAGTTCGGGCCGCGGCGGCAGAGCTCGCGGAGCAGAACGGATGGCTCCGCAGGCCAGAGAACGGGTGGATACCGGCCACAGATGCACTCATCATGATGACCCGTGACTGATGTGCGGACACGGCTGTCACTGGCGTGCGCTACATTCATCGTGCGGGCGCAGTGTGATAAGGGGGGCGCCCGGATCGAGTGGGGGCTCGTTCCGGGGCGACAGGCGCCCGGACGTCGCACACGCCCATGAACATGAGCAAGCCATGTCCTGGGGGGATGTGCGTACGGTGGAGAACTGGCGAGAAGACGCCCTACCGGGGCAGACCCATGACCCGCACGAGGTGACGGTCCAGCTCGACGGCGCGGGCCGGCTGCTGGGCGAGATGATCGCCGCGGGCAAGCTGCCCGGCGAAGCGGGCGCGGGTCCCGACCCGGGCGGCGACAAGGAAGTCCCCGTCTTCGTCGACGACTCGGGACGGCGCAGCCGCACGTTCCGACGGTTCGGTGTGGCCGTGGGCCTGGCCTGCGCGGTGTACGCGGTGGTCATCGTGGCCACGCTGCTGTCGGGGAACTCCAGCGCGCCCTGGCTGCCCGGACTCTCCGAGGACCAGAAGTCCGCGGACACGGTCGACACCCAGACGGAGCTGCCCGCGGACTCCGCGTCGCCCACCACGTCGACCGGCGCCACCCCGGACCCGAGCGCCTCCGGCACGGCGTCCGGCGCCGCCGCTTCGCCCGGCGCGAGCACCTCGCCGTCGGCGGGCGCCACGGACGACCAGGGCAAGCCCACCAGTGGCGCCACCGGATCGGGCAGGCCCACCGGCGGCACGACCACGAAGCCGGCCGACCCGACGACACCCGCGGGCGGCACGACCACGAAGCCGGCCGACCCGACGACACCCGCGGACCCGGACCCGACGACCACGCCGCCCGTCGACCCGCCCCCCGAGGGCACCACCTCGGGCGGCGGCGGCACGGACACCGTGGCCGACGGCACGTCCGCGCACCTTCCGGACGGACAGGGCACGGGCGCAGAACCGTCGGCGTCGTCCGTGGCGTCGTAGAGGGAGCGGTCCCACCCGCTCCGTGCGGCGCCGCCGACGCCCCGTCCTCAGCCGTGACCCGAGACCGGGCCCCGGCTCCGGCCCCCGGCCCTTGCCCCCGGCCCGGGGGCTTTCGTCCCCTCCCCGTGAAGCAGCGTTCCGTAGAGATGAGCGACCTGTAGAGATGTCCCACCGCTCCCGTCCCCGGCAGTCCAGGGCCGCGGCCCGCGCGCGCAAGCGCCGGCTGCCCCTGCGCTATCTCCTGCCCTCGCTGCTGCTCGTCGCCATGATCGCGATGCTCATGCTCCGCGGCTACGTGCACAGCGAGATCATGGCCGACCACCGGATCCGCCCGGAGGCCGCCACCGACCAGGTCCCCGAGAAGATCCTCGACGGCGGCCCGGTCATCGACACCCGGGGCGGCCAGGAGACGAGCCGCTCCATAGCCGACCACAAGCTGGTGCTCACCTTCGACGACGGGCCCGACCCGGAGTGGACCCCGAAGGTCCTCGACGTGCTCAAGGCGCACCACGCCCACGCCGTCTTCTTCGTCACCGGCACCATGGCCTCGCGCTACCCCGATCTCGTGCACCGCATGGTCGCCGAGGGCCACGAGGTGGGGCTGCACACCTTCAACCACCCCGACCTCTCCTACCAGTCGCAGAACCGCATCGACTGGGAGCTCTCGCAGAACCAGCTCGCCCTGGAGGGCGCGGCCGGCGTGCGCACCTCCCTGTTCCGGCCGCCGTACTCGTCGTTCGCCGACGCCATGGACGACAAGTCATGGCCGGTCACGAAGTACATCGGCTCACGCGGCTACATCACGGTCGTCAACAACACCGACAGCGAGGACTGGAAGCGCCCCGGCGTCGACGAGATCATCCGCCGGGCCACCCCGCACGGCGGCAAGGGCGCCATCGTCCTGATGCACGACTCCGGCGGCAACCGCTCGCAGACCGTCGCGGCCCTCGACCGCTTCCTGCCCGAACTGCAGGAGCAGGGCTACAAGTTCCAGAACCTCACCGAGGCCCTCGGCATGCCCAGCGCCCACACGCCCGTCACGGGCCTGGAGCTGTGGAAGGGCAAGGCGTGGGTCTACGCGGTCGCGGCCTCCGACGACGTCACCGGCGTGCTGGTCGTCGGGCTCGCCGTCATCGGCGTCCTCGTCATGGGCCGCTTCGGCCTGATGCTGCTGCTCTCCGGAATCCACGCCCGGCGGGTGCGCCGCAAGAACTTCGCCTGGGGGCCGCCGGTCAGAGAGCCGGTCTCGGTCCTCGTCCCGGCCTACAACGAGGCCAAGTGCATCGAGAACACCGTCCGTTCCCTGATGGCGAGCGAGCACCCCGTCGAGATCATCGTCATCGACGACGGCTCGACGGACGGCACGGCCCGCATCGTGGAGAACCTGCGGCTGCCGAACGTCCGGGTGGTGCGCCAGCACAACGCGGGCAAGCCCGCCGCGCTCAACAGGGGCCTGGCCAACGCCCGGTACGACCTGATCGTGATGATGGACGGCGACACCGTCTTCGAGCCGGCGACGGTGCGCGAACTGGTCCAGCCGTTCGGCGACCCGCGCGTGGGCGCGGTCGCGGGCAACGCGAAGGTGGGCAACCGGGACTCGCTGATCGGCGCCTGGCAGCACATCGAGTACGTGATGGGCTTCAACCTCGACCGCCGCATGTACGACATCCTGCGCTGCATGCCCACGATCCCGGGCGCCGTCGGAGCCTTCCGCCGCTCGGCCCTTGAGCGCATCGGCGGCATGAGCGACGACACGCTCGCCGAGGACACCGACGTCACCATGGCGCTGCACCGCGACGGCTGGCGCGTCGTCTACGCGGAGAAGGCACGCGCCTGGACCGAGGCCCCGGAGTCCGTCCAGCAGCTGTGGTCGCAGCGCTACCGCTGGTCGTACGGGACCATGCAGGCCATCTGGAAGCACCGCCGCGCCGTGATCGAGCGCGGCCCCTCCGGCCGCTTCGGCCGGGTCGGCCTGCCGCTGGTCTCGCTCTTCATGGTCCTGGCGCCGCTGCTCGCGCCGCTCATCGACATCTTCCTGATCTACGGGGTGGTGTTCGGCCCCACCGAGAAGACGGTCGGCGCCTGGTTCGGCGTCCTCGCGATCCAGGCGGTCTGCGCGGCGTACGCCTTCCGCCTCGACAAGGAGAAGATGACGCACCTCATCTCGCTCCCCCTGCAACAGCTCCTCTACCGACAGTTGATGTACGTGGTGCTCCTCCAGTCGTGGATCACCGCACTCACCGGAGGCCGTCTGCGCTGGCAGAAGCTGCGCCGTACCGGGGCGCTCGGTTCCGCCCCGGGCGGTCTGCCGCGCCAGCGCACGTCCTCGGTGTCCGGCGGCGACAGGAGGCCGGTGGCATGACCTACCCCAGGGAACCCTCAGGACAGGGCGGTTGGTTCGACGGGTCCGAGCGGCCCGCGCGCCGTGAGTCCGACTGGCGGCGCACGGCGGAGGGCACGGACGACGCCGGCTGGCCGGTCGCCGGTGGCGCGCCCGTGGCCGATTCCGGCCGGCCCGCCGCCGGGCCGTCCGTGGCCGATTCCGGCTGGCCGGCGGCGCCCGCCCCGGCCCCGGCGCCCGATCCCACGCCGATGACCACGCGGCTCGCCCAGATCCCGCACCAGCAGGACGGCACCAGGCCGTTGCCCCACATACCTGAGGCCCTGGAGACACCGGAGCCCGCGCCGGCGCCGGCGGCGCAGCCCCAGCCGAAGAAGCCCGGCCGTGACCGCTATCTGGACCTGTTGCGCTCACTCGCGCTGGTCCGTGTCGTCGTCTACCACCTCTTCGGGTGGGCCTGGCTGACCGTCCTCTTCCCGTCCATGGGCGTGATGTTCGCGCTCGCCGGGTCGCTGATGGCGCGCTCGCTCAGCCGCCCCGCGCTCGGTGTCATCCGCGGTCGCATCCGCCGGCTGCTGCCGCCCATGTGGGCGTTCAGCGCGGCGGTGCTCGCGCTGATGTTCCTGGGTGGCTGGAACCCGGGCAAGGACCCGGACAACGGCGGCACATGGGGCTGGATCAGCCTCTTCAACTACCTGGTGCCGGTCGGCGCGCCCAGTTTCCCCTGGCACCTCGGCTCCCAGTCGGGCCTCCTGGAGGACACCTGGCCCGCCCAGGCCGCCGGCCCGCTGTGGTACCTGCGCGCCTACATGTGGTTCGTGATCGCCTCGCCGCTGCTGCTGAAGGCGTTCCGCAAGGTGCCGTGGCTGACGCTGCTCGCCCCGCTCGGCCTGACCGCGATCGTCGGCACCGGCGTGGTCACCATCCCCGGCGAGACGGGCAACGCGGTCACCGACTTCGCCGTCTACGGAAGCTGCTGGGTGCTCGGGTTCGCGCACCACGAGGGCAAGCTGAAGGAGATCCCGCGCTATCTCGCGGTGTCCTGCTCGGCGATCGTCATGGGCTTCGGACTGTGGTGGGCCTCGGGCCATCTCGGCCCGGACGGCTGGGACCTGAACGACATCCCGCTGGCCCAGGCCGCCTGGTCCTTCGGGTTCGTGGTGATCCTGCTCCAGTACTCGCCGTCCTGGCAGGAGCTGCCCGGCAGACTCGCCCGGTGGGACAAGCTCGTCACGCTCTCCAACAACCGGGCCGTGACGATCTACCTGTGGCACAACATGCTGATCATGGCCACGGTGCCGATCATCGACCTCGCGTACGACCTCCCGTTCATGGAGGACCCGCGGTGGAGCAGCGCGCTCGACTCGACGTACATGCTGTGGATGTTCGTGCTCGTGTGGCCGCTGATCGCGCTGTCCATCCTGGGCACCGGCTGGATCGAGGACCTCGCCGCCAAGCGCTCGCCGCGGCTGTGGCCCGACGGCGCGCGGAAGAAGCGGGGGCGCAAGTAAGGGCTTGTGTCCGGAGCTTCCCTCCGGGTTGACTGGTTCGCACGGGGAAACGGGGAAACGGGGAGCCGGGAACGGGGACGGGCAGCCATGACACAGCCGCCGCAGGACGGGCAGGGCCAGGGGTACGGATACGGGTACGGCGGGCAGCAGCCGCCGCCCGGACAGCCGCAGCAGCCACCGCAGCAGCCGCCGCAGACCGGCCCGTACGGGGCGCCGGGCCCCTACGGTTCGCCGCCCGCGCCCGGCCCGTACGGCGGCACGGACAACCCGTACGCGGGTGGTGCGCCGCAGCCCCAACAGCCCCAGCAACCGCAACAGCCGCCCGCGTACGGCTACGGCCAGCAGAGCGCGCAGCAGCCGTACGGTCAGCAGCCGTACGGCCAACAGCCGTCTCCTTACGGCCAGTTCCCGCCGCCCCCGAACCAGACGCCGGGCGGCGGCAAGAAGAAGGCCGTGCTGATCGCCGCGGCGGTCGTGGTCGTCGCCGCGCTCGCGGGCGGCGGCATCATGCTGGGCACCCTCGGCGACGACGGCAAGGACGACAAGCCGGTCGCCAAGGAGAGCAGCGTTGTGGCGACGGACAGCGGGAGCCCGTCCGTCGACGAGAGCGTCGCGGAGTCGGACGACCCCGCCACCGAGGAGCCGACCGCCGACGAGACCACCGACGGGCCGAGCGAGCGCCCCGCGGGCGACACCGGCTACCAGGGCCAGTGGCAGAACGAGAAGGCACAGACCCTCACCATCGGCGCCAAGATGACCTCGGGCAGCGCGAAGGGGAAGTACAGCGTCTCCTACATCGACGCCGGCGGTAAGGGCATCTGCAGCGGCATCGGCCAGACCATGAGCGGCGACCGCTTCCGGATCGCGGTGTCCTGCGGCGGCAAGGACACCGGCGACAAGGTCTTCGCGGCGAACCTGACGCAGGCCTCCGACGTCGTCACCCTCACCTGGGACAAGGGCGGTACCGTCAAGCTGCCGTGGATCGGCGGATGATCCGCCTGGGCGAACTCGTGGCCTGAGCCTCACCACCGGCTCCCGGGGCGGGTGAGAGCAACGTTCCAGGGCGGTCACTCCACGCCACGTTCCGGAAATTTGGCCTCCCTACCTTCGGTCGCATCAGCCGCACACCGCGACCTGGAGGCGTCAGATGGCCGGCCGGAGCTGGATCGAACAGTGGGACCCCGAGGACGAGACCTTCTGGGAGGAAACCGGCGCCAAGGTCGCCCGGCGGAATCTCGCCTTCTCCATCCTGTCCGAGCACATCGGGTTCTCGATCTGGAGCCTGTGGTCGGTCATGGTCCTGTTCATGGGCCCCGAGTACGGCATCGACCCGGCGGGGAAGTTCTTCCTCGTCTCGATGGCCACCCTCGTCGGGGCCTTCGCCCGCGTCCCCTACACCTTCGCGGTCGCGGTCTTCGGCGGCCGCAACTGGACGATCGTCTCGGCGAGCATGCTGCTCGTGCCGTCGGTCGCGGCGTTCGTCGTGATGGAGCCGGGCACCTCGTACAGCACGTTCATGGTGTGCGCCGCGCTCACCGGCGTCGGCGGCGGCAACTTCGCCTCCTCCATGACGAACATCAACTCCTTCTACCCGCTGCGCAAGAAGGGCTGGGCGCTCGGTCTGAACGCGGGCGGCGGCAACATCGGCGTGCCCGTCGTGCAGCTCGTCGCGCTCGCCGTGATCGGGGCGAGCGGCGGCCCGCGCGTGCTGCTCGGCATCTACATCCCGCTGATCGTCGTCGCGGCGGTGCTCTCGGCGCTGTTCATGAACAACCTGGCCACCGTCAAGAACGACACCGGCGCCGCCCTGGAGGCCGTGAAGGACGGCCACACCTGGATCATGGCGTTCCTCTACATCGGCACGTTCGGCTCGTTCATCGGCTACTCGTTCGCCTTCGGGCTCGTGCTCCAGACCCAGTTCGGCCGGACGCCGCTGCAGGCGGCCTCGATCACCTTCATCGGCCCGCTGCTCGGCTCCCTGATCCGCCCGGTCGGCGGCAAGCTCGCGGACCGCTTCGGCGGCGCCCGCATCACGCTGTGGAACTTCGTGGCGATGGCGGTCGCCACGGGCGTGGTCGCGCTGGCCTCGGTGCAGAAGTCGCTGCCGCTGTTCACGGTCGCGTTCATCGTCGTGTTCGTGCTCAGCGGCCTCGGCAACGGGTCGACGTACAAGATGATCCCGGGCATCTTCCAGGCCAAGGCCGTGAACATGGGGCTCGCGGGGGAGGAGGCGGCCGCGTACGGGCGCCGGCTCTCCGGGGCCTCGATGGGACTGATCGGCGCGGTCGGCGCGCTCGGCGGCCTCGGCATCAACCTGGCCTTCCGGCAGTCCTTCCAGACGGCGGGCACCGGCACCGGCGCCTTCGTCGCCTTCCTCGTCTTCTACGCGGTGTGCTTCGTGGTGACCTGGTCCGTATACCTTCGCCGCTCGGCCTCCCGCACGGTGGCGACCCCCACCGCGGAGGCGAAGCCGCAGCTCAGCTACGCCGAGGTGTGAGAGACGTCCCCGTAACACGTACGCAATCACGTGGATCCGGGTCTGTCACGGGGCGTTGACAGGCTCGGACGACGCCACGCCTGCATCGATGGGGTGTGGCGGGTACGGGACGACCGTCGAGCGGGACGAGAACCAGCATGTACGACGAACAGCAGACCGCCGGGGCCGCGCGGCCACCGGCGCACGGTCCGCTAGCGGGCTTCACCGTCGGCGTGACCGCCGCGCGGCGGGCCGACGAACTGGGCGCGCTGCTCCAGCGGCGCGGTGCGTCCGTGCTGCACGCGCCCGCACTGCGGATCGTGCCGCTCGCCGACGACAGCGAACTCCTCGCGGCGACCAAGGAGTTGATCGACCACGCGCCCGACGTCGTGGTCGCGACGACCGCGATCGGGTTCCGCGGCTGGGTGGAGGCGGCGGAGGGCTGGGGGCTCGGCGAGGCGCTGCTCGCCCGGCTCGGCAGCGTCGAACTCCTCGCCCGCGGGCCCAAGGTGAAGGGCGCGATCCGCGCGGCGGGCCTCACCGAGGACTGGTCGCCGTCGTCCGAGTCGATGGCGGAGGTCCTGGACCGGCTCCTCACGGAGGGGGTCGAGGGGCGCCGCGTCGCCATCCAGCTGCACGGCGATCCGCTGCCCGGCTTCGTGGAGGCGCTGAAGGAGGCGGGCGCCGAGGTGGTCGGCGTGCCCGTCTACCGCTGGATGCCGCCCGAGGACATAGGGCCGGTGGACCGCCTCCTGGACGCGACGGTCGCGCGGGGCCTGGACGCGCTGACGTTCACCTCGGCCCCCGCGGCGGCGTCCCTGCTGGCCCGCGCCGAGGAGCGCGGCCTGCTGCCGGAACTGCTGTCCGCCCTGCACCACGACGTCGTGCCCGCCTGCGTGGGCCCGGTCACCGCGCTGCCGCTGCAGGCCCGCGGCATCGACACGGTGCAGCCCGAGCGCTTCCGGCTCGGCCCGCTGGTGCAGCTGCTCTGCCTCGAACTGCCCGCCCGCGCACGGACGTTGCCGATAGCGGGGCACCGGGTGGAGATCCGCGGGCACGCCGTCCTGGTCGACGGCGCGCTGCGCCCCGTACCGCCCGCCGGCATGTCCCTGCTGCGCGCCCTGGCCCGCCGGCCCGGCTGGGTGGTGTCCCGCGCGGAGCTGCTGCGCGCGCTGCCCGGCGCGGGCCGCGACGAGCACGCGGTGGAGACGGCGATGGCCCGTCTCCGCTCGACGCTCGGCGTGCCCAAGCTGATCCAGACGGTGGTGAAGCGGGGGTACCGGCTGGCGCTCGACCCGTCGGCGGACACCAAGTACGCGGACCTGTAGGGGGTTTCGCGCCCCGGCCGGTGACCGCGTCCAGCCGCCGCGGTCATCGGCCGGGGCGCGCGGCGCCCGCGGGCTGCCCGACACGGGGGAAGTGCCCGGGGCGCGCGGCCCGCGTGCGGGCCCACACCGCCAGAGCGCGGGCCAGACAGCCCAGGGACACCGTGCACAGCACCGCCCGCACCACGTTCCACGCCACCCACGGCCCCTCGAAGTCGGCGCGCACCCGGGCCGGGTCGGCGATCCGGGCCGGGTCGCCCGCGCGGGCCAGCGCGTCGTTCAGCGGCACGTTCACCCCCGAGGTGAGCACGAACGCGGCGACGTACGCGGCGAACGCCACCCACACCCAGGTGCGCAGCGCCCGCTCGCGCCGGGTCCGCCAGGCGAGCACGCCGGTGAGCAGCAGCGCCCCGACGAAGCTCAGGAAGAACACCGGGTTCTGGATCACGTCGTTGATGTTCTGCATCACCTCGATGTACGTACGGTCGTCGCTGCGCGCCAGCGCGGGCATCACGGCGCACCCGAAGACGTAGAAGGAGCCGGCGGCAAGCCCCACGGCCACGGTCGCCGCACCCATCACGAACCCGTCGAACCGCTGCGAAGAAGTCATGGCCTCAGTCAAGCCGCGGCCCCGCCCGCCGGACATCGGTGAGCCGCGCACCCCCATAAGCGAGCGTCCACGGCGGCCTCGTACCGTACGGACATGCTGATCGCCCCGGACATCGAAGTGCGCCGCGCCACCGCGGACGACGCCCAGGCCCTCGCCGACGCCGTGATCCGAAACAAGGAGCATCTGCGCGCGACGGAGCCCTACCGTGCGCCCGACTACTACACGGCGAAGGCGCAGGAGGCCCGGATCACCGCGGAGAACGCGGTGGTCTGGCTGCTGTTCGAGGGGGAGCGGGTGGTCGGCCGGGTCGAGCTCACCGGCATCGTCATGGGTCCGCTGTGCGGCGCGAGCGTCGGCTACTGGGTCGACGGCGACTACCGGGGGCGCGGGCTGATCCCCGCCGCGGTCGAGGAGATCGTCCGCGAGGCCCGCGACGATCTCGGACTGCACCGCCTGGAGGCCGGCACCCTCGTCGACAACACGGCCTCGCAGCGGGTGCTCGCCAAGTGCGGCTTCGAGCGGTTCGGGCTCGCGCCCAAGTACCTCCACATCAACGGCGCGTGGCGCGACCACGTCCTCTTCCAGCGCCTGCTGCACGACGATGCTCCCCGGCACATTCCCAAGTAGGAGCGGGACGGGCACTGTAGAGGACATGGCAGCAGTACCCACAGGGTCCCCCCACCCCTCACTGCAAGAGCTGCGGTTCGACTCCGGACGCCTCTGCCTGGACCTGGTCGCCACCGCACATCCCGTCGAACGCCTCACGTCCCCCGACCGGCTGCGCGCCTGGCTGGCCGGGGCCGGCCTGCTCCCGCCCGGCTCCGACGTGCGGGTTCCGCCCGGCTGGCTCGCCGCCTTCCACGAACTGCGCGGCCACATCGGCCAGTTGGTCCGCGGCGAGCTGGCCGGACGCCCCGCTCACGCCGCCCTGGAACGCGTCAACCTCCTCGCCCGCGCCGCCCCGCCCGCCCCCTGCGCGGTCCGCACCTCCGAGGGCACCCTGGTCCGCTCCCTGTACGCGGAACCCGGCTGCCCGGCCCTGCTCGCGGCCGTCGCCCGCGACACGGTCGACCTGCTGACCGACCCCGCGGCGCGCGGCGCCCTGCGCCAGTGCGAGGGTGACAACTGCCCGATC
This sequence comes from Streptomyces sp. VRA16 Mangrove soil, assembly GCF_017377775.1. GTDB lineage: Bacteria > Actinomycetota > Actinomycetes > Streptomycetales > Streptomycetaceae > Streptomyces. The sequence goes on along the minus strand of NZ_JAFVLN010000026.1, from coordinate 11,156 downwards.
ATCTATCTCGACACCTCGCGCGGCAGGCGCCGCCGCTGGTGCTCCAGCGAGGTCTGCGGCAACCGGGAGCGGGTGGCGAGACACCGGCGCAGGGCGGCTCTCGCCAGGGCTTGAGCGCATCCGTGGAACGTTGAGCCAACTCCCTTTGAACAAACGCGCGTTCGTCTGCGTATCACCGTCGTGAGCCCAGCCACAGGACATCACCGAACTGGGGACACCGGAGGTAGGCGTGCGCAAGGATTCCGCCGTGGCCGATGAACGCCCGCCCCGGGCCCGACATCGAGCGCCGCGGCCCCCGGAGCCCGACGAGGAGCTGATGCGCGCGCTCTACGCCGAGCATGCGCGGCCCCTGCTCGCCTACGTGCTACGGCTCGTGGCGGGGGACCGGCAGCGCGCCGAGGACGTCGTGCAGGAGACCCTCATCCGTGCCTGGAAGAACGCCGGTCAGCTCAACCGTGCGACCGGTTCGGTACGCCCCTGGCTGGTGACGGTCGCCCGGCGCATCGTCATCGACGGTCACCGCAGCCGGCAGGCCCGGCCGCAGGAGGTCGATCCGTCGCCGCTGGAGGTCATCCCCGCGGAGGACGAGATCGACAAGGCGCTGTGGCTGATGACGCTGTCCGATGCCCTGGAGGACCTGACCCCCGCACACCGTGAAGTACTGGTCGAGACGTACTTCAAAGGGCGTACCGTCAATGAGGCGGCCGAGACGCTCGGCATCCCCAGCGGCACGGTGCGCTCACGGGTGTTCTACGCCCTGCGCTCGATGAAGCTGGCGCTGGAGGAGCGGGGGGTGACGGCATGACGTACAGGAACGGGGACCAGTCGGCCGGCGATGTGCACGAGACGGTCGGCGCCTACGCGCTGGGCATTCTGGACGACGCCGAGGCCACCGCCTTCGAGGCGCACCTGGCCGGGTGCGACCTCTGCGCGCGGCAGCTGGAGGAGTTCGCGGGCATGGAGCCGATGCTCGCCGCCCTCGCCGATCTGCCGGCCGAGCGCGGCAACCCGGTCGTCGGCGCCTCGCTGGCCGCCCGGCCGAGCCCGCGCCTCGCGGACACCCTCGTCGAGGAGGTCACCCGCACCCGCGGCCGCAAGCGCCGCAGGAGCCTGTATCTGGTGGCCGCGGCGGCCGCGCTGATCATCGGCGGCCCGCTGACGGTGATGGCGGCGACCGACGACGGCTCGAACACCACCGGCACGATGGCCGGCATGGGCCCCGCCGAGCAGGCCTTCCAGCACATCTCCGACAAGGTGGCGGCGACGGACACCACCACGAACGTCAGCGCGACGGTCGGCATGGAGAAGAAGGCGTGGGGCACCCACACGGTCCTTGAGCTGAAGAACGTCAAGGGCCCGCTCAAGTGCTCACTGATCGCGGTCGGCAAGAACGGCGAGCGCGAGACGGTGACCACGTGGGCCGTCCCGAAGTGGGGTTACGGCATCCCGGACAGCCCGCACAAGAGCGCCGAGTACCCCCTGTACGTGCACGGGGGCGCCGCCTTCGAGCGCAATCAGATCGACCGCTTCGAGGTGGAGACGCTCGACGGCAGGCGGCTCGTGGAGGTGAACGTCTGAGTCCTGTCGTGGGACAGGCCGAGCCGTGACCTTTTCTACGTAGCTTCCCCGGGCCCCTTTCGCGTACCTTTGACGGCTGCCCAGCACGTCAGAAGGGGGCCCGGTGGCCGCTCAGGCTCAGCACAATTCAGCGGTGGACTCGGACAGCATGAGTGCGGACTCCGTTCGTGACCGTGAGGTCGGCGTCGAACAGCAGCACCTCGACGCCGTCTACCGCCGCCTGGAGGAGAAGATCCACGAGGCCGAGTTCCTCATGGACGACGCCGCCAAGCGCGGTCAGGTCGGCACTCCCGGCGCACTCGCCGAGCGCGACGCCCAGGTGTTCCGCGCGGGAATCCACCTCAACCGCCTCAACAACGAGTTCGAGGACTTCCTGTTCGGCCGGATCGACCTGCTGCTCGGCAAGGACGGCAAGAAGGGCCCCGACGGCGCGTACACCGCCGTGGAGCCGGCCGAGGGAGCCGTCCGCGAGGACAACACGGCCGACATCGCCGAGACCCTGCACATCGGCCGCATCGGCGTCCTGGACGCCGACTACGCGCCGCTGGTCATCGACTGGCGGGCGCCCGCGGCCGCGCCCTTCTACCGTTCCACGCCGGTGGACCCGGGCCGTGTCGTGCGCCGTCGCGTCATCCGCTCCAAGGGCCGCAAGGTGCTCGGCGTCGAGGACGATCTGATGCGCCCCGAGCTGACCGCGTTCCTGGACGGCGAGGCGCTGCCCGCGATCGGTGACGGCGCGCTGATGGCCGCCCTGGGTCAGGCCCGCAGCCACTCGATGCGCGACATCGTGGCGTCCATCCAGGCCGAGCAGGACCTGGTCATCCGGGCCCCCGCCGCCTCGGTGACGTACGTGGAGGGCGGCCCCGGCACCGGCAAGACGGCCGTCGCCCTGCACCGCGCCGCCTACCTGCTCTACCAGGACCGCCGCCGGTACGCGGGCGGCATCCTGATCGTCTCCCCGACCCCGCTGCTCGTCGCCTACACGGAGGGCGTGCTGCCGTCGCTCGGCGAGGAGGGGCAGGTCGCGATCCGCGCGGTCGGCTCCTTGGTCGACGGCGCGGAGGCCACGGAGTACGACAGCCCGGCCGTCGCCCGTGTGAAGGGCTCGTCGCGGATGCTGAAGGTGCTGCGCAAGGCGGCGCGGGGGGCACTGGAAACCTCCGCGGGCCCGGCTCCGGCGCCCGCCGCCGACGGACAGCTCGCGTTCGGCGAGGAGGAGGCCCCGGCCGGTGGCACGGGTGGCACCCCGAACCGGCTGCGTGTCGTCGCCTTCGGCCGCCGCCTGGAGCTCGACGCGGGCCAGCTCAACCGCATCCGGCAGAACGCCCTGAGCGGCACCGCCCCGGTCAACCACCTGCGCCCGCGCGCCCGCCGTCTCCTGCTCGACGCGCTGTACGCCCAGTCCGGCGCGGCGGGCCGGCACACGGACCCCGAGCTGGCGGCCGAGCTGCGGGCCTCCTTCGACGAGGACATCACGACGGAGGACGCGTTCATCGCGTTCCTCGACGCGTGGTGGCCGGAGCTGACGCCGCGCGGGGTGCTCGCCGCGATGGCCGACGAGAAGCGCCTGGGCCGCTGGGCCCGGCGCATCCTGAACCCGGGCGAGGTCCGCAAGGTCGCCAGGTCCCTGAAGCGGGAGGCGTACTCGGTCCACGACATCGCCCTGCTCGACGAGCTGAACGCCGTCCTCGGCGCCCCGGCCCGCCCGAAGAGGAAGCGCGAGTACGACCCGCTGGACCAGCTCACCGGGCTCGAGGAGCTGATGCCGCAGCGCGAGGAGACCCAGTACGAGCGCGCCGAGCGGCTGGCCCAGGAACGTACCGAGTACGCGCACGTCATCGTCGACGAGGCGCAGGACCTCACCCCCATGCAGTGGCGCATGGTGGGCCGCCGCGGCCGGCACGCGACGTGGACGATCGTCGGTGACCCGGCGCAGTCCTCCTGGTCGACGCCGGACGAGGCGGCCGAGGCCCGCGACGAGGCCCTCGGCACCCGCCCGCGCCGCCGCTTCGAGCTGACGGTCAACTACCGCAACCCGTCCGAGATCGCGGACCTGGCCGCCAAGGTGCTGGCGCTCGCGATGCCGGGCTCCACGTCCCCGTCGGCGGTTCGCTCGACGGGCGTGGAGCCGCGCTTCACGGTGGTGCGCGACAGGCTGGGCGACACCGTCCGCGAGGAGGCCGCCCGGCTTCTGGAGCGGGTCGACGGCACGGTCGGTGTCGTCGTGGCGATGAACCGGCGCGGGGAGGCGGCCCGTTGGCTGTCCGGGCTCGGCGACCGCGTCGTCGCGCTCGGCTCGCTGGAGGCCAAGGGCCTGGAGTACGACGCCACGATCGTGGTCTCCCCGGCGGAGATCGCGGACGAGTCCCCGGCCGGTCTGCGCGTCCTCTACGTCGCCCTGACCCGGGCCACCCAGCAGCTCACGGTCGTCTCGTCGGACCGTGACGAACCGGACGCCGAGGGAGTGCCGGACCTGCTGCGCGACTGACCCTTGTCTCCGTAGTTCTCGGTGTTACCGTTGATGACGGCACCGGCTCGATCCAAGCCCCCGGGCCCAACCTTCGTCCCTTAGAGGGACCACTTGCCGCGAGGCGAGCATGGCGGGTCGGTGTCATAGACGTTCGAGAGAGACCCACGTCACGGAAGTGACGTGGGTCTCTTTCTGTTGGGGGTCCCGGTTGAGGTAACTTCTCGTATGGTGGAACTCAGTTTCCAAAAGCGAGATGAACGTAAGGTTCAAAATCCGATGCGGCTACCACGTACTCGACGGTAGGTGCGACGATCGGACAGCAATAGCTACGTGAAAGCAGAGGAAGTCGGCCATGGCAACGGCGCCCAGCGTCTCCTACTCGATGACGGTCCGGCTGGAGGTGCCCGCGAGCGGAACGGCCGTTTCGCAGCTCACCACCGCCGTGGAGTCCTCCGGCGGCTCGGTGACCGGCCTCGACGTCACCGCTTCCGGCCACGAGAAGCTCCGTATCGACGTCACCATCGCGGCCACGTCGACCTCCCACGCCGACGAGATCGTCGAGAAGCTCCGCGGCATCGAGGGCGTCACGCTCGGCAAGGTCTCCGACCGTACGTTCCTGATGCACCTCGGCGGCAAGATCGAGATGCAGTCCAAGCACCCCATCCGCAACCGTGACGACCTGTCCATGGTCTACACGCCGGGTGTGGCCCGCGTCTGCATGGCGATCGCCGAGAACCCCGAGGACGCCCGCCGCCTGACCATCAAGCGGAACACGGTTGCGGTCGTGACGGACGGCTCCGCCGTCCTCGGCCTGGGCAACATCGGCCCGATGGCGGCCATGCCGGTCATGGAGGGCAAGGCGGCCCTCTTCAAGCGCTTCGCCGACATCGACGCCTGGCCGATCTGCCTGGACACCCAGGACACCGACGCCATCGTCGAGATCGTCAAGGCGATCGCCCCCGGCTTCGCGGGCATCAACCTGGAGGACATCTCCGCGCCGCGCTGCTTCGAGATCGAGGCCCGGCTGCGCGAGGCCCTCGACATCCCCGTCTTCCACGACGACCAGCACGGCACGGCGATCGTCGTCCTCGCCGCCCTCATGAACGCACTTCGCGTCGCGGGCAAGGCAATTGGCGACATCCGGGTCGTCATGTCGGGCGCCGGCGCGGCCGGTACCGCCATCCTCAAGCTGCTGCTCGCCGCGGGCGTCAAGAACGCCGTCGTGGCGGACATCCACGGCGTCGTGCACGCCGACCGCGAGGACCTGGTGAACGCCGACAGCGAGTCGCCGCTGCGCTGGATCGCCGACAACACCAACCCGGAGAGCCTGACCGGCACGCTCAAGGAGGCCGTCGTCGGCGCGGACGTCTTCATCGGCGTCTCGGCCCCGAACGTCCTGAACGGCGACGACGTCGCGGCGATGGCCGAAGGTGCGATCGTGTTCGCGCTCGCGAACCCGGACCCGGAGGTCGACCCGGCGGTCGCCCGCCAGTCGGCGGCCGTCGTGGCCACGGGCCGCTCGGACTTCCCGAACCAGATCAACAACGTGCTGGTCTTCCCGGGCGTCTTCCGAGGCCTGCTCGACGCCCAGTCGCGCACCGTGAACACCGACATGATGCTGGCCGCGGCCACGGCCCTGGCGAACGTCGTCGGTGAGGACGAGCTCAACCCGAACTACATCATCCCCAGCGTCTTCAACGACAAGGTCGCGGGCGCCGTGGCGGGCGCCGTGCGCGACGCGGCGAAGGCCTTGTCGGCGGGCCCGGCCGGGGCTGGTGGGCAGTAATCGATCGACGCAGATGTGCGTGCACAGCCTCGCGTCTCCGGCAGGGTCCGCCGCAAGGCCTCGGGCGAGCCGGGGCCGCTGTGACGGGCGCCACGACCGCCTGAGGAACGGCGCGTCGCGGAATGCGGGGCCCTTGCGGGCCCTCTAGGGTGGCCGGGAAGCAGGCCCCCCCGACCCGCCCGGTCCCAGGGCGGTGGCGCTTTCCGTGTGACCCCCACGGGTGCCGGATTGGCTTTACCGCCGCTGGTGGGGGCAGGATGCGTCTTCGGGCGCGAGGGTTCGGACGACGGACCCGGGTCCTGGGCCTGACCGAGACCCTGGCAGCATCGGCTTCGTTGTTGCCCAACATGCGGCTTCGCGCCGCGTGGCACACGCCTCAACGGCAAGAAGAACACGGGAGTACAAACATGAACCGCAGTGAGCTGGTGGCCGCGCTGGCCGACCGCGCCGAGGTGACCCGCAAGGACGCCGACGCCGTGCTGGCCGCGTTCGCCGAGACCGTCGGCGAGATCGTTGCCAAGGGCGACGAGAAGGTCACCATCCCCGGCTTCCTGACCTTCGAGCGCACGCACCGTGCCGCTCGCACCGCTCGTAACCCGCAGACCGGCGAGCCGATCAACATCCCGGCCGGTTACAGCGTCAAGGTCTCCGCGGGCTCCAAGCTCAAGGAAGCCGCCAAGGGCAAGTAAGTCTTCGGCGATCTTGCGGCGGGCGGTCATCCGGGGTTCCGGGTGGCCGCCCGCCGGCGTTTTGGGGTGCGTGGTCGGGTGCGGCTCCGGTGGGACTTCTCGCGCAGCGCATGCCTCAGGGGCGCGGGGAACTGCGCGACCAGCCCCCACCGGCCCGCAGACGGCCGTGAAAGCTTCCGTGGCAGCCCAGGAGCCGCCCGTACGCCGATGGGGGCCACCCGGAAGATCCGGGTGGCCCCCATCGACGTAGAGCCAGGGAGAGCGAGCTGCGGCTAGCCGAGCGCCTTGCCCGGGAGTTCCACCTTGGCGCCGAGTTCCACGAGCTTCTCCATGAAGTTCTCGTAGCCCCGGTTGATCAGGTCGATGCCGTGCACCCGGGACGTGCCCTGCGCCGCCAGCGCCGCGATCAGGTACGAGAAGCCGCCGCGCAGGTCGGGGATGACCAGGTCGGCGCCCTCCAGCTTGGTCGGTCCCGAGACGACCGCGGAGTGCAGGAAGTTGCGCTGGCCGAAGCGGCAGTCGGAGCCGCCCAGGCACTCGCGGTAGAGCTGGATGTGCGCGCCCATCTGGTTGAGCGCGGAGGTGAAGCCGAGGCGCGACTCGTAGACCGTCTCGTGGATGATCGAGAGGCCCGTGGCCTGCGTCAGGGCGACGACCAGCGGCTGCTGCCAGTCGGTCTGGAAGCCCGGGTGGACGTCCGTCTCCAGCGCGATGGACTTCAGCTGGCCGCCGGGGTGCCAGAAGCGGATGCCCTCGTCGTCGATCTCGAAGGCGCCGCCGACCTTCCGGTACGTGTTGAGGAACGTCATCATCGAGCGCTGCTGGGCGCCGCGTACGTAGATGTTGCCCTCGGTGGCGAGCGCCGCGGACGCCCAGGAGGCCGCCTCCAGGCGGTCCGGCAGGGCGCGGTGCGTGTAGCCGCCGAGCTTGTCGACACCGGTGATGCGGATGGTGCGGTCGGTGTCCATCGCGATGATCGCGCCCATTTTCTGCAGGACGCAGATCAGGTCCTCGATCTCCGGCTCCACGGCCGCGTTCGAGAGCTCCGTGACGCCCTCGGCGAGGACGGCCGTGAGCAGGACCTGCTCGGTGGCGCCCACGGAGGGGTAGGGCAGCGCGATCTTCGTGCCGCGCAGCCGCTGCGGGGCCTCCAGGTACTGGCCGTCCGCGCGCTTCTCGATGGTCGCGCCGAACTGCCGGAGCACCTCGAAGTGGAAGTCGATCGGCCGGCCGCCGATGTCGCAGCCGCCGAGGCCCGGGATGAACGCGTGCCCGAGGCGGTGCAGGAGCGGGCCGCACAGCAGGATCGGGATCCGGGACGAACCGGCGTGCGCGTCGATGTCCGCGACGTTCGCCGACTCCACGTGCGAGGGGTCCATCACCAGCTCGCCCGGCTCCTCGCCGGGGCGGACCGTCACGCCGTGCAGCTGCAGCAGGCCGCGTACGACACGGACGTCACGGATGTCCGGGACATTGCGCAGCCGGCTCGGAGCGCTGCCGAGCAGCGCGGCGACCATGGCCTTGGGCACGAGGTTCTTCGCGCCGCGGACACGGATCTCGCCCTCCAGCGGGGTTCCGCCGTGGACAAGCAGTACATCGTCGGTGACGGTCATGAATCTCGCGTTCCGATGAGGTGGGCAGGGGGCCAAGGGACAAGGGTAAGGGCCTCCCGCCCCTGTTTCGTAAGGCCGAGGACCGGCCGAACCGTCATGACTTCGCTACAACACGAACCGTTCCGAATCGGACACATGGGGTGACGGCCGGGGTGTGCGCGCCCCTTCCGCTTCCACGCGCGCCGACCTGCATGCATACGGGACTTGCGCTTGCCTCCCCGCGCGGCGGGCAGATGCGGGATCATGTCTGGCATGACCGAGGTGTCCTCGCTCACAGGGCGGCTGCTCGTGGCCACACCCGCCCTCGCGGACCCGAATTTCGACCGGGCGGTCGTGCTGCTCCTCGACCACGACGAGGAGGGCTCGCTCGGCGTCGTCCTCAACCGGCCCACGCCGGTGGACGTCGGCGACATCCTGGAGGGCTGGGGCGAGCTCGCCGGCGAGCCAGGTGTCGTCTTCCAGGGCGGTCCCGTCTCGCTCGACTCGGCGCTCGGCATCGCGGTGATCCCCGGTGAGGACGGGCCCCTGGGGTGGCGCCGGGTGCACGGCGCGATCGGTCTCGTCGATCTGGAAACCCCGCCGGAGCTGCTCGCCGCGGCCCTCGGGTCCTTGCGGATCTTCGCCGGTTACTCGGGCTGGGGCCCGGGCCAGCTGGAGGACGAGCTGACCGAGGGGGCCTGGTACGTCGTGGAGTCCGAGCCGGGGGACGTCTCGTCCACCCGGCCCGAGGGCCTGTGGCGGGCCGTGCTGCGGCGCCAGCGCAGCGAGCTGGCGATGGTGGCGACGTACCCGGACGACCCCTCGCTCAACTGAGGCCCCCGATCCGCCCATGTCTTCGGGGTGAACGGCCCGTGCCAGGACGCCATGGCCTTAAGTACCCTTGGCGGTTATGAGCACTCTTGAGCCCGAGCGCGGGACAGGTACGGGGACCCTCGTAGAGCCGACGCCGCAGACGTCGCACGGCGACGGCGATCACGAGCGCTTCGCCCACTATGTCCAGAAGGACAAGATCATGGCGAGCGCGCTGGACGGCACGCCTGTCGTCGCGCTCTGCGGCAAGGTGTGGGTGCCGGGCCGTGACCCGAAGAAGTATCCCGTCTGTCCCATGTGCAAGGAGATCTACGAGTCCATGGGCGCGGGCGGGGACAAGGACAAGGGCGGCAAGGACGGCGGCAAGAAGTAGCCGCTCCTCACGACTTCCGCCGTCCTGAGAGGCCCCCGGCGGTGCGGTGACGCACGCCGGGGGCCTCTGCGCTGCGCGCACACCGTTTGCGACCCGACGCTCCGACTCAATGCTCCGACTCAATGCTCTGACTCGACGCTCTGACTCGAACCGGACTGGAAGGGCCCGACATCGATGGATCTGATTCCGGCACCTCGGCACGTGACACCGGGCGAGGGACACCTCGTCCTCGGCGACGACACCGGCATCGCGGCGGGCGCGGGCACCGAGGACACCGCCCGCTGGCTGCGCGCCACGCTCGGCGCGGCGACCGGGCTCGCGCTCGCGCCCAAGGACGCGGGCGCCCGCGACGTCGTACGGCTGGCGGTGAGCGAGGGCCTGGAGCCCGAGGCGTATCGGCTCCGGGTCACCGCCGACGGCGTCACCGTCGAGGGCGGCGCTCCGGCCGGGGTCTTCTGGGGCGCCCAGACGCTGCGCCAGTTGCTCGGCCCCGACGCGTACCGCAGGGCGCCGCTCCCCGGGCGCGACGCATGGCGGCTGCCGCTGGTGGAGATCGAGGACGCGCCGCGGTTCCGCTGGCGGGGCATGATGCTCGACGTCGCCCGGCACTTCATGCCGAAGGAGGGCGTGCTGCGCTATCTCGACCTGCTCGCCGCCCACAAGCTCAACGTCTTCCACTTCCACCTCACCGACGACCAGGGCTGGCGCGTCGAGATCCGGCGGTACCCGAAGCTCACCCAGGACGGGTCCTGGCGCTCGCGCACCAAGTACGGGCACCGGGCCTCGGAGTTGTGGGAGGACAAGCCGCACGGCGGCTTCTACACGCAGGACGACATCCGCGAGATCGTCGCCTACGCACACGCCCGGCACATCGCCGTCGTCCCCGAGATCGACATCCCCGGCCACTCGCAGGCCGCCATCCACGCGTACCCCGAACTCGGCAACACCGACGTCGTCGACACCTCCGCCCTCCCCGTCTGGGACACCTGGGGCGTCAATCCGAACGTCCTCGCCCCCACCGACGCCACCCTGCGCTTCTACGAAGGTGTCTTCGAGGAACTCCTGGAGCTGTTCCCCTCCACCTTCATCCACGTAGGAGGGGACGAGTGCCCGAAGGACCAGTGGAAGCAGTCACCGACGGCCCAGGCCCGTATCAAGGAACTCGGGTTGGCCGACGAGGACGAGCTCCAGTCCTGGTTCATCCGGCACTTCGACACCTGGCTGAGTGAGCGCGGGCGCCGGCTCGTCGGCTGGGACGAGATCCTCGAAGGCGGCCTGGCCCCCGGGGCGACGGTCTCGTCCTGGCGCGGCTACGGCGGCGGGATCACCGCGGCGCGGGCCGGCCACGACGTCGTCATGTGTCCGGAACAGCAGGTCTACTTGGACCACCGGCAGGCCGCGGGACCCGACGAACCCGTCCCCATCGGGTTCGTCCGCACCCTGGAGGACGTCTACCGCTTCGAACCGGTTCCGCCGCAGCTCACCGTGGACGAGGCCCGGCATGTCATCGGCACCCAGGCCAACGTCTGGACCGAGGTCATGGAGAACGACCGGCGCGTCGACTACCAGGCGTTCCCCCGGCTTTCGGCCTTCTGCGAAGTGGCCTGGAGCGAGCTGCCCGCCCCCGCCGAGCGCGACTGGGCGGACTTCGAGCGCCGAATGAACGCCCACTACCGGCGACTTGACGCACTGGGCGTCGACTACCGTCCGCCGAGTGGCCCGTTGCCGTGGCAGAAGCGCCCCGGGGTTCTCGGACGCCCGATCGAAGGGGCGCCCCCGAACGTGTGAGCCGGGCCGGACACCGCGTGTCCCGGCCGCGGGGGGGGGGGGGGGGGGG
>NZ_JAFVLN010000025.1 GCF_017377775.1 Streptomyces sp. VRA16 Mangrove soil | reverse complement strand
TGGCGGCGAGGGTGTCCGACTTGTTGCCCTTGTCGCAGACGATCTCGTACGTGACCAGGGTGATCGGGTAGGCGCCGTCGGCCTTGGTCGCGTAGTTCAGCTCCAGGGCGAGGTCGTTGCCCGTGCCCACGACCTTGGCGTCGGCGATCGCCTTGGACGCGTTGTCCGTGGTGGCCTTGACCGGGGCGGAGGCGCCGGTGTCGATGTCGACCGTCTTCAGGCCGTCCTTGGCGTAGGACAGCTCGACGTACGTGATCGAGCCGGAGGTCTGCTTGACCTGCTGGGCGAGGCCGGAGGAGCCCTGCGCGGACTGGCCGCCCTTGGCCTGCCAGGCCTTGCCGCCCTCGTACTTCCAGTCGCTCGCGGCCGTGGCCTTGAGGTACTTGGTGAAGTTGTCCGTGGTGCCGGACTCGTCGGAGCGGTGGAACGCCTGGATCTTGGTGGACGGGAGCTTCGCGTCCGGGTTCAGCTTCTTGATCGCGGCGTCGTCCCACTTGGTGATCTTCGAGTCGAAGATCTTGGCGAGGGTCGGGCCGTCCAGGACGAGGTTGTCGACGCCGTCCAGGTTGTACGCGACGGCGATCGGGCCGCCGACCATCGGCAGGTCGATGCCCTGGCCGCCGGAGCAGACCTTCTTGGAGGCGGTGATCTCCTCCGGCTTGAGCGCGGAGTCCGAGCCGGCGAAGGCGACCTGGCCCTGGTTGAAGGCGGTGACACCGGCGCCGGAGCCGTCCGGCTTGTAGTTGATCTGCACGCCGCTGCAGGCCTGCGAGTACGCCTTGCGCCAGGCCTCGATCGCGTTGGCCTGGGCGGAGGAGCCGATGCCCAGGAGCTGGCCCTTGGCGTCGTCGCACTTGATGTTGCCGGCCTTGGCGGTGGCGTTCGAGCTGCTGTTGTCGCTGCCGTTGCCGGTGTCGTCGGAGCCGCACGCCGTGAGGGCCAGGGCGCCGGAGACGGCGAGAGCGCCGAGGGAGAGGGCGCGGAGCCGGTTCTTGCGCTGAAGCTTCACCTTCGGATGTTCCTTCCAGGAGCCGCCGGCCTCGGGGTTCTGCTCTTTGGCGGCGTGCGAAAGTCTGCGGATTTTTCAGTCGAGCGGTGGGGTGTTCCCCGTTGCCGGGGGCGCACCGCGTAAGGCCGAAATTAGGCAGATCAGGTGAAGCGGCCGATGGGCACGAGTGAACGGAGGGTGAACCTAAGCGGGCGGTGCGGTTAGGTCACGGAGCGGTCACGTCACGTGGTCCTCAGGACGTGCTCGTACTCCTGTCGCTTCCCTGGCCCGGCACGTCAGCACCGGAGCAACACCCGTCACCAGGACGCGCCGGCCACGGTCGGTGACGGGGTCTTCATCGAGGACACGTCGAGGGCAGGACCCTGGTGGACTCGGGTAGGCAAGGGGAAGCGGACCGGGACTCGGAAGTCGAGATCGAGAAAGCGAGCAAGCGCGCTGCTCGCAGTGGAGCGGATCGGGCTGCGGAAGGCGCCGCGCACGGCGGGCCTCGCCGGTTCGGCCGGCTCGGGGTGTCGCGGGAGCCCTTCCGGCTCGGCGACCAGCGCAGGGATCCCGAGGAACGGCCATTTCCGAACGCCCTCTCAGGGTGGGGCCGGCGCAGACGGCACCGCTCGCTCCGCCTCGGCCCCGCCCGGAGGCCAGCCCGGCGACACCTGACGTACCTCCGTAGACGCCCTGGAGCCCCCCTCCCATATCCCGCACGTCATATCGCCGTAACCAGTGATTCAGACACCCTTGCGACCCTCACGGAATGCAGCCCCCCGCGCCCGACTCCGCCTCGACCCCGCCGGAAGACCCCACCTCGCAAGCGCGCGCACACGGCAGGCTCCGTCTCGCCCCCGCGCTCAGCGACCTTCCCGCCGCGCCCGAGACCGTCTCCGCGCGGAAGAATGGGGCCATGAGCCAGCCGAACGCCGCCCAGGACCAGTCCGCCGCCGAGTCCGAGCCCGCAGCCCCCTCGGCCTCGCACCCGCAGCCCTCCGTGGGCTCCCTCGCCGCACACCGCCCGCACCCCCTGCCCACCGGGGAGTACGAGAGGTCGGCCGCGAAGCTCGCCGGGATCGTCGCGGACATCGACGCGGACCCGGACGACTACGACGAGGACGACTACGCGGACCACGAGGGCGCAGAGCTCCCGCAGGGACGTTTCCTGGACCGCGAACGCAGCTGGCTGGCGTTCAACGAGCGGGTTCTCGAACTCGCCGAGGACCCGGCGACGCCCCTCCTGGAGCGGGCGAACTTCCTGGCGATCTTCGCCTCGAACCTGGACGAGTTCTTCATGGTCCGGGTGGCGGGGCTCAAGCGGCGCATCGCGACCGGCGTCGCCACCCGTTCGGCCTCAGGGCTCCAGCCCCGCGAAGTGCTCGAACTGATCTGGAACCGCTCGCGCGAACTCATGGCCCGGCACGCCGCCTGCTACCAGGACGAGGTCGCCCCGGCCCTGGCCGACGAGGGCATCCACGTGGTGCGCTGGAACGAGCTGACCGAGAAGGAGCAGTCCCGGCTCTACACGCTGTACATGCAGCAGATCTTCCCGGTGCTCACCCCGCTGGCCGTCGACCCCGCGCACCCCTTCCCGTACATCTCGGGACTCTCGCTCAACCTCGCGGTCGTCGTCAGCAACCCGGTCAGCGGTCACCGCCACTTCGCCCGCGTCAAGGTCCCGCCGCTGCTCTCCCGCTTCCTGGAGGCGTCCCCGCAGCGCTACGTGCCCATCGAGGACGTGATCTCCGCGCCCAAGCACCTGGGCGAGCTGTTCCCCGGCATGACCATCGAGGAGCACCACATGTTCCGCGTGACGCGGAACGAGGACCTGGAGGTCGAGGAGGACGACGCCGAGAACCTCCTCAAGGCCCTGGAGAAGGAGCTCATGCGGCGCCGCTTCGGCCCGCCGGTGCGCCTGGAGGTCGAGGAGACCATCGACTCCGAGGTGCTCAGCCTCCTCGTGCGCGAGCTGAAGGTCAGCGAGGCGGAGGTGTATCCGCTGCCGGGTCCCCTGGACCTCACGGGCCTCTTCTCCATCGCGGGCATCGACCGGCCCGAGCTGAAGTACCCGAAGTTCGTCGCGGGCACCCACCGTGACCTCGCCGAGGTGGAGTCCGCCTCGGCCCCCGACATCTTCGCGGCCCTGCGCAACCACGACGTCCTGCTGCACCACCCGTACGACAGCTTCTCCACGTCCGTCCAGGCGTTCCTGGAGCAGGCCGCCGCCGACCCGGACGTGCTCGCCATCAAGCAGACGCTGTACCGCACCTCGGGCGACTCGCCCATCGTGGACGCGCTGATAGAGGCGGCCGAGGCCGGCAAGCAGGTCCTCGTCCTCGTCGAGATCAAGGCGCGCTTCGACGAGCAGGCCAACATCAAGTGGGCGCGGAAGCTGGAAGAGGCCGGCTGTCACGTCGTCTACGGGCTCGTCGGCCTCAAGACGCACTGCAAGCTCTCCCTCGTGGTGCGTCAGGAGGGTGACTCCCTCGTCCGTTACTCGCACGTGGGCACCGGCAACTACCACCCCAAGACCGCCCGTCTGTACGAGGACCTGGGGCTGCTCACCGCGAACCAGGAGGTCGGGGCCGACCTCTCCGACCTCTTCAACCGGCTCTCCGGCTACTCGCGCCGCGAGACCTACCGCCGCCTCCTCGTCGCGCCCAAGTCCCTGCGCACGGGCCTGATCACGCGCATCGAGAAGGAGGTCCAGCACCACCGTGCGGGCCGCCCCGCCTCTGTCCGTATCAAGGTCAACTCGATGGTCGACGAGGCCATCATCGACGCCCTCTACCGGGCGTCGCAGGCGGGCGTCCCGGTCGACATCTGGGTGCGCGGCATCTGTGCCGTGCGGCCCGGCGTCGCGGGCCTGTCCGAGAACATCCGGGTCCGCTCGGTCCTCGGCCGCTTCCTGGAGCACTCCCGGGTCTTCGCCTTCGGCAACGGCGGCGAGCCCGAGGTGTGGATCGGCAGCGCCGACATGATGCACCGCAACCTCGACCGCCGCATCGAGGCCCTGGTCCGCGTCGAGGACCCGGCCCACCGCGCGGCCCTCAACCGGCTGCTCGAAACGGGGATGTCCGACGCCACCGCCTCCTGGCACCTGGGCGCGGACGGCAACTGGACCCGGCACGCGACCGACTCTCAGGACCCTGCCGGGCGCCCCCTGCGGAACGTACAGGAGATGCTCATAGACGCCCGGAGGCGCCGGCGTGGCACAGCAACACCTTGAGTCCAGCGAGCCGTTGGAGACCGATCCCCGGACCGGACCGGGGGGACCGGAGGGAAGCGACGTCCTCGGGGCGTATCTCCAGGAGCAGGCGACCGAGTTCCTGCGCTCGCTGCGCCGGCACGGCGAGAGCGGCCCGGCGGGCCCGGTCGCGGACGCGGCCCGCGCCCTGCGCCGCGCCGCCCGCCGGATCAGCGGCACCCTGCACACCTTCCGCCCGCTCCTCGACCCGGAGTGGTCGGACGCACTGCGGCCCGAACTGGCGTGGCTGTCGGGCACGTTGGCGCAGGAGCACGCGTGCACGGACCGCCTCGCCCGGCTGAACGAGGCGCTGCACCGGCTGACCTCCCCCGCGGGCGGCGTCGCCCGGCTGCCCCAACAGGCGGCCGCGACCACGACGTTGGCGCTCGGCGCGGCCAAGGCGGCGGCGCTGCTCGACCGCCAGCTGACGCTCGCCAGGACCCGCGCCCACAGCACGGCGCTGCAGGCCCTCGGCAGCCCCCGCTTCCACGCGGTGGCGGACCGGGTCGCGGTGCTGGCCAGCGAGGTGCCGCTGACCGGCACCGACATCGGGCTGGCCAAGCTCGCGGGCGAGGCCGGGTCCCGCCTCGCCGAGGCCGTCGCCGCACTGCACCACACCGGGCCGCACCCGCAGGGCCACCACCAGCAGTACAGCCAGTACGACACGAACACAGACGCCCCCTGGCACCACGTACGCCTCCTGCTGCGCCTGCACCGCTACGCGCAGGAGGTCGTGCCCGGCGGCGACCTCGATCCCGTACGACTGTCGGCGGCCGCCCACGCCCTGAACACGCACCGCGACGCCGCGGAGGCCGCGGCCGCCGCGGCGCAGGCGGCCCGCACCCCGCGCATCGCCCCCGCGACGGCGTACGCCCTCGGCGTGCTCCACGCCGACCAGCGCCATCAGGTGGAGGCCGCAAGGAACGCGTTCAGAAAAGCGTGGCAGCGAGAAACGGTGGGAACCCCATGACCGTGCACAACGACACCGACACTGTTCTGGCCGCCGGCTGTGTCCTGTGGCGCAGCTCTCGGACAGGTGACGACATCGAACTCGCCTTGGTCTACCGGCCGAAGTGGGGGGACTGGTCCTTCCCCAAGGGCAAGGCCAAGCAGGGCGAGGCGCTGCCCGACACCGCAGTGCGCGAGGTACTGGAGGAAACCGGGGCGACGTGCGTTCTGGGCGTTCCTCTCCCCGAGTCCCGGTACCTGGACGCCCGAGGCCGCCCGAAGGAGGTCCATTACTGGGCGGCGCAGGCGACCGGCGGCACGTTCACCCCCAACTCCGAAGTCACCCGCCTGCAGTGGTTGCCTCCGGCCCAGGCGTTCGGCCTGCTCACTCACAGCCGGGACAGGATGCTGCTCACTGCGTTCCTCGACACCCGCCACGCCGTGGGCCGCACTCCCTGACGCGGGCGGCGGGGGCCGGGAGGGTCTGGGTCATGCGGCGACTCTCCTGCGCAGGATGTGGTGCGTGAGGAGCACGAGCAGGGCGGTCAGGGCCAGTACCGTCGCCGTTTCCATGAGGTGCAGCTGCCAGAAGCCGTGGATGCCGGTGAGTTGACCGGCGACGCAGGTGTCGCCGGTGCTCCGGCAGGTCGTGGAGCTGACCTCGGAGTGGAGGCGGACGCCCTTGTTCAGCGTGTAGGTCACCGAGGGCGGCCATACGAAGGCGTTGCGGGCCGCGCCGACGAGCACCGTGGCGAGGAGCGTCGAGAAGAAGGCGAGGCCCATGCCCGAGACCGTGCGCCGCATCAGGAACGCGGCCAGCGCGCCGATCGCCAGGCCGAGCAGCGGCCACGCCGCGGCGGCCGGGCCCAGCGCCCCGAACGTCGTCGACGACTGCCACCACTGGTTCTCCATGAGGCGCGCCGCGTCCCCGGTGGCCGCCAGTCGGCGCAGGAGGACGAGCAGGGTCGTGCCCGCGATCAGGAACACGGCCGGCACGGCGAGCGTCGCCGCCAGCCAGCGCGCCGGACGCACCCCCTGCGTCCACGCCAACCGGGCGGTGCCGAGCTCCAGTTCACGCCCGACGAGGGTGCCGCCCGCGAAGACGCCGGCGAGCAGCGGCACCAGGCCGATCAGGAACTCCGCCCAGGCGACGGCCCCGACGTACGCCCCCTTGCCGGCGCAGAAGTTCATCGTCGAGGCCGCGCAGTGCGGGTCGATGCCGAGCCCGGACCTCCCCGGCCCCCATGCCCACAACAGCAGCCCCGCCGTGACGGAGACGTACGCGATCCAGATCCCCAGGGCGATCCGGTGCAGTCGCAGCACCGTCCACACCGGGCCCGAGGGACGGAGGGCCGTGCGCGGCCCGGGATGTGCCACTGCTGCGGGGACGGTCATGGGGCCACTCTCCTGCCGAGGACGCGGAACGCGATCAGGGTGACGATCACCGTGAGGACCAGCACCACGCCGGTCTCCACGAGCTGGAGCGGCCAGAAGTGCGACGGCGGGTGGCCCTCCGTGTAGTAGCCGGTGATGTTGTGCTCGGTGATGCAGGCCTGGTCGTTGACACAGATCGGGTCCACGATGTGGGCGCCGGAGCCCGTGATCGCGCCCTCGTCGACGACGTCGCCGGTGAAGCCGCGGTAGCCCTGGGCGAGGGTGCCCGTGACGGTGGTGGTGGGCCACAGGTACGGGCGGAGCAGATCGAGGGCGGCCGCCAGGGCGGCCGTCAGGAGGAAGCCGAGGGCGGCGCCGGCCAGCAGACGGCGCTGGAACAGGGCCGCGAGAGCGCCGCAGACGAGGCCGAGCAGCGGCAGCACGACCGCGACCGGGCCGAGCGCGTCGAAGCTGCCGGTGAACCAGCGGTTGTCGGTCAGTCCGGGCGCCGCCGCCGCGACCTGGCGGCGCAGCACGACCAGCAGACCGGTGCCCGCGACGAGCGCAAGGGCGGGCAGGGCCAGCTTGGTGAGGAGCCAGCGGGCCGGGGCGACGGACTGGGTCCACGTCAACTGGGCGGTCCCGCTCTCCAGTTCACGCCCGATGAGCGCGCCGCCCGCGAAGACCGCGACGGCCAGCGGCAGCAGGGAGAGGAAGCCGTCGGTGAGCGTCAGCGCGTAGTGGTACGGGTCGGCGGTCGGCCCCTTCGCCGTGCACCCGCCGGCCACCGCCGGGTCGCAGGTCCCCGTGATGTCGAGCCCCGAGGTGCCGGGCCCCCAGGCCCACAGCAGCACCCCGGCGCCCAGGACGACGTACGCGGCCCACAGCCACAGCGTGCCCCGGTGCAGCCGCAGCACGGTCCAGGTCAGGCCCCCGCGGGGCGAGAAGGCGGCGGCGCTCATCCGGTGGTCTCCTTCTTGGGCTGGTAGCGGCGGAGCACCAGGAAGGCGGCGACGACGAGGACGGCCGTGAGGGCGAGCAGGACGCCCGTCTCGGCGAGCTGGCGGGGCCAGTAGTCGGGGGAGGGCAGGTAGTGCCGGTCGAAGCCCGTGACGTGGTGGGCGGCGAGGCACTTCTGGTCCATGTAGCACTGCGGGTCGCTGATCTCGGTGCCGCCGGACGTGATCGCCTTGTTGTGGACCGGGATCTCGGGCTGCTGGTAGGCGCCCTGGAAGGGCCAGGAGTTGGCGCGCAGCGCACCGACCAGATACGTGCCGATGCCGGCGACGGCGAGCGCGGGCAGCGTGCGGCGCAGCACCAGCGCGGCGAGCACGCCGAGGGCGAGCCCGAACAGAGCGTTCGCGACCGTCGCCGGGCCGATGTTGAAGTAGAACGAGCGCGGGCCGATCCCGGCGACGAGCAGGTGCCCGTGCGCCCGCCACACCACCTCGTACAGCGCGACGACCAGGGTCGTGCCGACGGTGATCAGCAGTGCGGGCAGTGCCAGCTTGGCGGTGAGCCAGCGGGCCGGGGAGACGGACTGCGTCCACGCCAACTGCGCGGTGCCCAGCTCCAGCTCGCGGGCGATCAGCGGGCCCGCGGCGAAGACGGCGACGGCGACCGCGGCTGTCCGGGTGAGCGTCGCGGGATCGTAGAAGAGCGTGTCGAACGAGCCGAGGGGCGAGAGGAACTCGGGCAGCCAGGAGCTGAGCGGGAAGGACTTGCCGTCCCAGGCGGTGTCCTGCGCCCCCGCGTATCCGAACCTGTCGAACGCCTTCTGGGGCGCCGAGGCGCCGGGCCCCCACAGCCACAGCAGCAGGCCGAGGCTGACGGCGAGATAGCCGGTCCAGATCCACAGGGCCGTGCGGTGCAGCCGCAGCACCGTCCACACCAGGCCGTCGGCGCCCGGCAGGGTGCGCCGCACCGGGGACTTCCCCGCGGTCGGCCGCTCCAGCGTCGCGCTCATGCGGTCACCGCCGTGCGGTCCGTCGCCGTGGCGGCGGTGCTCGGGGTGAGCAGCGCCGGGGCGTCTGGGGAGCGCAGGTGCGCCAGGAGCAGCTCCTCCAGGGAGGGCTCCTGCACCTGCCAGCCGTCCCCGACCGGTCCGTCGCGCCGGATCAGGGCGGTGACGCCGCGGCCCGAGGCGCGGGACTCGACGACCGTGTGCCGCGACAGGTCGCCGCGCCCGGTGACCAGGCTGTGCGCGCCCAGCAGGTCGTCGATGCCGCCGCCGAGCCGGATCCGTCCGCCGCCGAGCAGCAGCAGGTGGTCGCAGGCGTCGGCCAGTTCGGACACGATGTGGGACGACATCAGGACGGTCGTGCCGTGCTCGGCGGCGTCCGCCATCAGCGTGCCCATCAGCTCGTGCCGGGCCAGCGGGTCCAGGTCGGCCATCGGCTCGTCCAGGAGCATCAGCTCGGGCCGCTTGCCGAGGGCGAGGGCGAGCGCGACGCGGGTGCGCTGGCCGCCGGAGAGCGTCCGCACCTTCGTCTTCGGGTCGAGGGCGCCGGCCTCCACGATCGTCGCCGCGTACGCCGCGTCCCACCGCTCCTTGTTGAGCTCCGCGCCCATCCGCAGGGTGTCCGCGATGGACAGCTGGGGGTGCAGCGGCTTGTCCTGGGAGAGGTACGAGACCTTGGGGCGGGCGCCGCCGGGCGCGGCGCCGAGGACGGTCAGGGTGCCGGAGCTCTGGCGCGTCAGGCCCGCGGCGATCGACAGCAGCGTCGACTTGCCCGCTCCGTTCGGCCCCACGAGGGCGCTGATGCGGCCCTCGGGCAGCCGGAACGAGCAGTCGTCGAGAGCGGCCTTGCCGTGCCGCCCGTACCGCTTGCCGAGGCCCGTCGCCTCGATCGCCGTGGTCATGAGGTCCCCTTGGTGATGGTGCCGAAGTGTGTTTCCAGCGCGACGGTGAACAGGGCCGCCACGTCCTCGCGGTCCATGCCGCTGTCTCTCGCCCGACTCATCCAGTCCTCCAGCTCGCTGCGCAGCGGTGAGTCGGCAGGGCTCGACCCCAGCGATCTGCGCACGAACGTGCCCAGGCCCCGGCGCGCCTCGACGAGGCCCTCCCGCTCCAGCTCGCGGTACGCCTTGAGCACCGTGTTCGGGTTGATCGCGGTGGCTTCGACGACCTCGCGCGCGGTGGGGAGCTTGTCCCCGGGCTCGAGCATGCCGAGCCGCAGTGCCTGCTCGGTCTGGTGGACGATCTGGAGATAGGTGGCGACGCCGCTGTGGCGGTCGATGCGGAACTCGATCGCAGGATTCGGTTGCTGTGCCACTGGCGTACCCCCCTTTCACTAATCAAGTAGTGAAAGGGTGATGCAAGAGAGGGGGCGGCGTCAAGCGACACCGCCCCCTGCCTCGAAAAGTGCCGGGTTATGACTCGGTTCGGTACATCAAGTCCGTTTCGTACGTCGTGAAACCGAGCCGCTCGTACACGCTCACCGCCGCCTTGTTGTCCGCGTCGACGTAGAGCATCGCCGTCGGCAGACCGGACCCCGCCAGATGGCGCAGGCCCGTCGCCGTGAGCGCCTTGCCCAGGCCGCCGCCCTGGCCCTCGGGGACCACGCCCACCACGTACACCTCGCCGAGCCGCTCCTGCGCGTGCACCTTCGTCCAGTGGAAGCCGACCAGCTCGTCGCCCTGCGCGGTCCGCTTGAAGGCCAGGAAGAAGCCCGCCGGGTCGAACCACGGCTCGGCCTTGCGGTCGTCCAGGTCGCGCTGGGTGAGCGAGCCCTGCTCGGGGTGGTGCGCGAACGCCGCCGCGTTCACCGCGAGCCACGCCGCGTCGTCCTGACCCGGTACGAAGGTGCGGATGCGCACGCCCTCGGGGAGCACCGGCTCCGGCAGCTCCAGATCGGTCAGCGGCCGCCGCATCTGCCGCAGTTCGCGGAAGAGGGAGAGCCCGAGGACCTGCGCCAGATGGCGCGCCGCGCTGTGCCCGCCGTGTGCCCACACCCGCAGCCGCTTGCCCGACGCCGCGAGCAGCGCCGTGCCGAGCGCCCGCCCGTGCCCGTGCCCGCGGTGCGCCGGGTGCACCACCAGCTCGGCGGCCGGGGCCTCCACCGGGTCGGTGTCCTCCAGCTGCGCGTACCCGATCAGCTCGTCGCCGACGGAGAGGAGGAGGTGGTGGATGCCGTCGCGCTCCCCGCCCCGCAACTGCAGCCTGCCCTGCTCGGACACGGCCTGCTGGCCGTCGGTGCGGGCGGCGTCGGCGAGCAGGGCGCGGACGGCGGCCGACTGCTCGGAGTCGAGGACGGAGAGGGTGTCGATACGGCGGCCCGAGGGGCCGGGTTCGGTGTCGGTTGCGGGGTCCGTGGTCATGGCTACGAGGGTACGGCGGGGCCCCGTGCGCGGTCGGCAGGAGTCGTCGGCAACCAGCTCGTAACCCGCAACCCCCTGTTGCGCTACGCGCGTTGACCTTAGGCTGCGCCCCACCACAGTCGTCACACAGCTCACCCCGGGGAGACGCAGGCATGCCAGGAACGTCAGGACACCACCGCAGACCGGGGCGCCGGCTGAGGGCCGCCCTCGGCGCCGCCGCGACAGTCGCCACCGCGGGCGCCCTCGTCGCCGCGCTGCCCGCAGGGGCGCACGCCGACCGGGGCCACGGCGGCGGCCGCTACCAGGACGTACAACTGCTGTCCTTCAACGACTTCCACGGAAACCTGGAGCCGCCGGCCGGCTCCTCCGGGCAGGTCACCGAGACCGCGGCCGACGGCACGAAGAAGCAGGTCGACGCGGGCGGCGTGGAGTACCTGGCCAGCTCCCTGCGCACCGCCCGCAAGGGCCACCCGTACAGCATCACGGCCGCCGCCGGCGACCTGATCGGCGCGAGCCCGCTGCTGTCGGGCCTCTTCCACGACGAGCCGACCGTCGAGGCGATGAACAAGCTCGACCTGGACGTCACCTCCGTCGGCAACCACGAGTTCGACGAGGGCGCCACCGAGCTGGCGCGCATGCAGAACGGCGGCTGCCACCCCACCGACGGCTGTTACGAGGCGGGTCAGACCTTCGAGGGCGCCGACTACCCCTACCTCGCCGCGAACGTGACGGACGAGAAGACCGGCAAGCCGATCCTCAAGCCCTACTGGGTGTGGAAGCAGCACGGCGTGAAGGTCGGCTTCATCGGCGTCACGCTGGAGGGCACCCCGAACATCGTGTCGGCGTCGGGCGTCAAGGGCCTGAAGTTCGGCGACGAGGTCGAGACGATCAACAAGTACGCGAAGATCCTCGACAAGCAGGGCGTGAAGTCGATCGTCGCCCTGGTCCACGAGGGCGGGGCCCCGGCCTCCACCTCGTACAACTACGACTGTGACTCCCCGGGCGCGGGCGACGGCATCTCGGGCCCGATCGTGGACATCGCCAAGAACGTCACGCCGAAGGTCGACGCCCTGGTCACGGGCCACACCCACCAGGCGTACGTGTGCACGATCCCGGACCCGAGCGGCAAGCCGCGCATGGTCACCTCCGCGTCCTCGTACGGGAAGCTCTACACGGACACGACGCTGACGTACGACCGGGCGACCCGGGACGTCGTCCGTACGTCCGTGAAGTCGCCGACGTCCGCGAACCACGTGGTGACGCGGACGCAGGAGAAGGCCGCCGACATGACGGCCCTGATCGGCAAGTGGAACAAGCTGGCCGCGCCCGTCTCCAGCCAGGCCGTCGGGTACATCTCCGCCGACATCCCCGGCCGCGGCGCCGGCACCCCGGAGGAGCCGCTCGGCGACCTGATCGCGGACGCGCAGCTCGCGCACGCGAAGTCGCTCGACCCGAAGGCGAGTCTGGCCCTGATGAACCCGGGCGGCGTCCGCTCGGACCTCGTCTTCAAGGCGAGCGGCAGCGAGGGCGACGGCGTCGTGACGTACGGCGAGGCGTTCACGGTGCAGCCCTTCAGCAACACCGTCAACCTGGTCGACCTGACCGGCGCGCAGGTCGTCCAGGCGCTCCAGCAGCAGGTCAGCGGCGCGAACGAGGCGTCCCCGAAGATCCTTCAGCCGTCGGCGGGGCTCACGTACACGCTCGACATGACGAAGTCCGGCGCGAACCGGGTCGTCGTCGACTCCATCAGGCTGAACGGCGCGGCGATCGACCCGGCCGCCACCTACCGCGTCGCGATGAACTCCTTCCTCGCGGGCGGCGGCGACGGCTTCGCGGCGCTCGGGCAGGGCACGAACCCGCTGGTCGGCGCGGACGACCTGAAGGCGTTCAACGACTACATGACCGCCAACTCCTCGGCGGCGAACCCGATCGCCCCGCCGAAGGGGGACCGGATCACCATCCTGAAGTGAGGCAGCGGCGCCCCGCCGCATGGAGGGGCGCCGCGCCGCACGGAGGGGCGCCGCGCCGCCCCGCATCACGTACGCGAATGTAAAGGGCTAATCGGATAAATTCGGGCATTCCTGTGCTCGTACTCTCCGGGAGCCTGATGATGCGTCACCGTTCGCGGGCCGCACGGCTGTGGGGCCTGTGTGCCGCGGCCGCGCTCACTCTGAGCGCGGTCGCGGCCGGTTCCGGCGTCGTGGCCGCCGATGTCCCGTCCCCGGCCGCCGACGAGGCGGTCGTCACCGTGAAGACGGGCGGTGACCGCGACGGCGACTCCTCCGTCGCCCCGCTCGCCGGGGTTCAACTGGCGCTCTACGCGAGCGAGACGGCCACCGCGCCGGTCGCCGACGCCTGGGCGCGGTGCACCTCCGACGGTGACGGCGACTGCAGCTTCACCATCCCGGACGTGGGCAGCGGCGGAGTCAACGAGGGGCAGCAATTCTGGGTGCGGCAGGTCGACGGGGGCGTGCCCGCCGGCTGGTACACGAACCCGACGCTGCGCACCGGCAAGGGCAGCGGCTCCTCCTCCGAGGAGTCGACGTACCAGTTCCGGACACCCGCCCTGGCGGCCGGTCGGACGTACAGCTCGACCAGCGACTTCATGTACAGCACGGCCTGGTCGACAACTCCCTATCTCGCGTCGGGCGGCATCTGGCAGCAGTCCCGTACGAACCCGGAGATGCCCGAGTCGTGCGGGCTCGACATCGCCGTCGTGCTCGACCTGTCGTCGTCCGTGGGCAGCGCGCTGCCCGACCTCAAGGCGGCCACGGACAAGCTGACGAACACGCTCACCGGCACGCCGTCGCGGATGGCGCTCTTCTCCTTCGACAAGACCTCGCCGCCGACGACCGGCGTCAGCGCCAACCACCCCGGCCTGATGTCGGTGTCCACGCAGGCGGGCGCGGACGCGTTCAAGGCCCTGTACGCCGACTGGACCCTGGGCTCGGGCACCAACTGGGACCAGGCGATGTACGCGGTCGCCAAGGCCGCGCCCACGTACGACCTGGTCGTCGTGCTGACCGACGGCAACCCCACCCGCTGGAACAACCCGTACACCGGCGACGGCTCCAACACCCACTTCGCCGACGTCGAGGGCGGCATCTTCGCCGCCAACGCGGTGAAGGCGAAGGGCTCACGGGTCGTCGCGGTCGGCGTCGGCAAGGGGGTCGAGGGGGTGTCCGGGCTCAATCTGAGGGCGATCTCCGGCGAGGAGGCGTTCACCGGCTCCAACCCGACGACCGCCGACTACTACCAGACCGACGACTTCGCGGCTGCCGGTGAGGCCCTGCACAACCTGGCACTCACCCACTGCGACGGCACCCTCTCCGTCATCAAGCAGATCGTGCCCGCGGGCACCACGGGCGAGGACGTGACCGGCGCCGAGAACGCGCCCGCGGGCTGGCAGTTCGACGCGTCCACGACGACCGCAGGGATGGGCGGACTGCCGGACACCCAGACCACCGGTGACGACGGCACCGGCGGTGTCGTGTTCAACCCGACGTACCCCGCCGGGACCACCGACGCCGACATCACGGTCGCGGAGAGCCAGCAGAGCGGCTACGACCTGGTCACCCAGGGCGGCAAGAACGCCGTCTGCACCGACCTCGACACCGGTGCGGCCGTGGACGTCGTGAACACCGGCACCGCCGCGTCGCCCGGATTCACCGTGAACGTACCGAGCCTGGCGGCGATCAGCTGCGTCGTCCACAACAGACCGCCGCAGACCGCCGACGTCGAGGTCACCAAGACGTGGGAGGTGGACGGCGTCCGGTACGCGCACGCCGACCGGCCCGACGGTCTCGACGCCGGTCTCACCCTCACCGGCCCGTCCGACACGGCCCCGCACGACCAGGCGTGGGGCGAGGTCCGCGAGGGCTACACCGTCGGCGACACCACGACCGTCGCGGAGACCCCGACGCTGCCGGCCGCCTGCACCCTCACCGACAGCAGGGTGACCGGCGCGAACGGCACGGCCGTCGACGAACCGGTGCCCTACGAGGCCGAACTCACCCGGGAACACAACACGTTCGCCGTCCTGAACAAGGTCGTCTGCAAGGCCCGCCTCACGCTGGTCAAGCAGGTCGTGAACGAGCACGGGGGCACCGCCGCGGCCACCGACTGGACGCTGAGCGCCGACGGGCCGAGCGACCTCTCCGGCGTCACGGGCGCGGACGCCGTGACCGGCGCCGACATCGAGGCGGGCCGCTACACGCTCGGTGAGTCCGGCGGCCCGGAGGGATACGACGCCGGGGACTGGGCATGCGAGACCGCCGGGGGCACCGCGCTGGCGGTGACGGACGAGAAGGTGACGGTGCCGGCCGGGGCCGACGTGACCTGCACGGTGACCAACACGGACCGGGCGGTGTCGACTCCCACGCCCACGCCGACCCCGACGGTGTCGGTGCCGGGCACGCCGACGCCGACGCCCGCGCCGGGTGACAACGGTCACGGTGGCGAACTCGCCGACACCGGTTCCGGTTTCAGTGTCACGGGGTGGTCCGCACTGGCGGCGGCCCTGCTCGTGGCGGCGGGCACGGTCCTGGTGGCACGGCGGCAGCGGCGCCGGTGAACGCGCCCTGAAATGGCGCGTTTCCGTGCCTACTGGGAGTAAGGCTTGCGGGTGGGGTCGGTACATGTGGTGAAATCAGCCGATGCGTACCCCCCACCGCATATCCAACGTCCGCGCTCCGTTTGATGATGGGCAGGAGGAATCGGTTCCGCAGGAACCGGAAAGGGCCGCCAGCCCGTACGACGAGTTGGCGGCGCTCGACGACCACACCGGCGACAATCCGCTCGACGACTTCCTCCGCGAGGAGCCCGAGGAGTCCGAGGAGCCGGCGGGCCCGCTCGGCGGCCTCGGCGGCCTCGGCGACCTGGACGACCTGGACGACGACGAATGGGCGCCGCCCAACCACCGCCGCGGCAGCCGCCGCCGCACCCGGTTCGCCGGCCTCCCGCTCGTCGCCAAGGCGCTCGTCGCGGTCGTCGTCCTCGCCGCGTTCCTGACTCTCGCCGACCGCTGGGCCGTCCTGTACGCCGAGCACCGCGCGGCGCAGCAGCTCAAGAAGGAGCTGAAGCTGACGGCCGCGCCCGAGGTCGAGATCGAGGGCTTCCCGTTCCTGACCCAGCTCGCCGACCGCCGCGTCGACGCGATGAAGGTGACCGTCCCCGACGTCGCCGCCGACCGGGTCACCCTCGCCAAGGTCCAGGCGACCGCCCAGGACGTCCGGATCCAGGGCTCCGGGTTCACCGGCATCAGCGGCGCGACCGTCGACCGGATGCGGGGCGAGGTGCTGCTCAGCTTCGCCGACATGAACCGCGAACTGGGCTCGTCCCAGGTCACCTTCACCGGCCACGGCCGCAACATGGTCCTCGCGCGCGGCACGCTGCCGGTCGCCGGGCACGAGCTGAAGGTGCGCGCCGACGCCCGGATCCAGCGGCTCGGCGCGAGCGGCATCTCCACCGACATCGACCACATGAGCCTCGCCGTCGGCGACCTCGCCACCTACCGGCCCGGCACCGGTGCCGACGAGGGCCTGCACCTGACCCGCAGGTCCGTCGCCCGGATCACCGCCGAGACGGACAAGGCGCGCCGCCTGCTCGCCATCCCCGCGATCGTGCACCGCGCGGGCGTCCCGGACCGCGCCGTGCGGGAGGCCGAGCGCAGCGACGCGAAGCTCAGCGAACTGACCGGCTCCCCGCGCTTCGTGAAGAAGGTGATGGGGATGAACCTCGTCGACATCGCGATCGACCACCCCTGGCTGCTGCGCAAGCTCGGCATGGACCCCGCCCTCCTCGACGGCCTGACCCGGCTCACCCGCCCCGAACTCGCCGACCGTCTCTCGCTCGCGTTCCGGCTGCCACAGCTGCCGGGCGGTCACGGGTACGTGCGGCTGCGCGACGTCCGCGTGGAGCGGGACGGGATCCGGGTGGAGCTGTCGGGGGCCGGGCTGTCGGTGGGCCACTGAACCGGTCGGCGGAGAGTTGCAAAGAAACCCTTGCAAGTATCCCTTTGCATAGATACCTTTGTATGCGTGAACAAGCCTGACAAGCCCTCGGTGCGCGAACTCGACGCCCGCTCGCTGCGGGGTCTCGCGCATCCCTTGCGCATGCGCCTGCTGGACTCCCTGCGCTTCAACGGCCCCGCGACCGCGTCGCAGTTGGCCGAGAAGCTCGGGGAGTCCAGCGGGGCGACCAGCTACCACCTGCGCCAGCTCGCCGCACACGGCTTCGTCGAGGACGATCCGGAGCGCGGCAAGGGCAGGGAGCGCTGGTGGAAGGCGGTCCATCGCGGACTGGCCGTCGACAACGCCCTGCTCCAGGACGAGGACCCCGAAGTGCGCGGCGCCGCCGACTTCTACCTGCACGAGGTGGCGATGTCGCAGATGCGCAACCTGTCGACCTGGCTCGGCAACCGCGGTGCATGGCCCGCGGAATGGACGCAGGTCGCGGACCTCAGCAGTGACACGCTGCGCCTCACGCCGGAGCTGGCCCAGGAACTGAGCGACCGGATGTGGGCCCTCATCGGCGAGTACCGCGACCTGGACGCCGTCAGGGACGATCCGCGGGCCGAGACGGTCCGGGTCCACACCCACACCTTCCCCCTCCACACGGACTGAGAGGAATCGCAGATGCTTCCCGAGCAGCACCTCGCCCTGCACCACACCCGTGCCGCGGAACTGCGCGCCGAAGCCGACGCCGACCGGCGTGCCGCCGAAATCCGGCCCCGCAAGGACGTACGGGCGCGGATCGGCTGGACCCTCGTCGAGGTCGGCCTCCGGCTGGCCTCCGCACCCAGGACGGCGGCCGTCGCCACGTAGGGCCGGCGGGCCTACGGCTCCAGGTCCGGCGTCGGCGTCGGCGCCCCCGGCAGCCGCATCGTCGCCACGGTGCCGCCGCCGTCCGCCGCCGCGAGGGCGACCTCGCCGCCGTAGCTCTCCACGGTGCGGGCCACGATCGACAGACCGAGTCCCGAACCGGGCAGGGCGCGGGCCGTCGGCGAGCGCCAGAACCGATCGAAGACGTGCGGGAGTTCATCGGCGGGAATGCCCGGGCCGTGGTCGCGGACCGTCAGCACGCCGCGCATCAGGCGCACCTCGACGGTGGCGCCGCGCGGGCTGAACTTCACCGCGTTGTCGAGCAGGTTGATGATCGCGCGCTCCAGCGCGGCCGGCTCCGCCCGGACGTACCAGGGGGCCAGCTCGGAGACGATCTTCAGCTCCGGGCCGCGCAGCCGGGCCCGTTCGAGCGCCGCGCGGGCCGTCTCGTGGAAGGAGACGACCTTCAGGGGGCCCTCGGAACCGCTCAGCCCCGACCGCGACAGTTCCTGCAAGTCCCCGATCAGCGCGGCCAGTTCGGTCATCTGCGCCTTCAGCGAGGCCATGAGCGCTCTGCGGTCGTCCGGCGGGATGGCGCGGCCCGTCTCCTCGCTGCGGGTGAGCAGTTCGATGTTGGTGCGCATCGAGGTCAGGGGCGTACGCAGTTCATGGCCGGCGTCCGCGATGAGCTGCTGCTGAAGCTCCCTCGATGACGCGAGCGACGCCGTCATCGAGTTGAACGACTCCGAGAGCCGGGCGATCTCGTCGTTGCCCTCCACCGGGATACGGACCGTCAGGTCCTCGGTGCGGGCCACGTGTTCGACGGTCTCGGTGAGCTGGTCGACGGGGCGCAGGCCGGTGCGCGCGATCCACAGGCCGGCCGCCGTGGCGCCGATGACACCGATGCCGCCGACGAAGAGGAGGGTCCAGGCGAGGGTGGTGAGGGGTTTGGTGACCTCGTGGAGCGGGCTGGCGATGGAGACCGCCTGCGGCAGGCGGTTGCGGTCCTGGTCCACGGCCGGCAGCGTCACGACCCGCATGGCCGTGCCGTCCTCGTTCTCCGTGGTGTGCTCCGCCGAGGTGCTGGTGCCGGCGGCGACGGCCACGTCCGCGCTCTGGACCGGGATCTTGGAGTCGCCGGGCGAGGTGCAGACCGAGCCGTCGGACTGGACGATCTGGACGGTCGGGCCGGGGAAGCCCTGACTGCCCGCGGCCGCCTCGGAGTTGCACGTCGCGAGGATGAACTGCAGCTGGGACGGTTTGATGGACGTCGCCTCGGTGCGCAGATTGTTGTCCAGCTGCGCGTACAGCTGATCCCTGGTGATGAACCAGCACGTCACCGCCACGGCCGCCACCGCCGCCGCCACCGCGACCGCCACCAGGAGCGCGAGCCGGGACCTGAGCGGCAGCGTGCGCAGCCGCCGCACAAGGCTGTTCACTCGGCGCTCCCCGATCGCAGCACGTATCCGACGCCGCGCACCGTGTGCACGAGGCGCGGCTCGCCGCCCGCCTCGGTCTTGCGCCGCAGGTACATCACGTACACGTCCAGGGAGTTGGACGACGGCTCGAAGTCGAAGCCCCAGACCGCCTTGAGGATCTGCTCCCGGGTCAGGACCTGGCGCGGGTGGGCCAGGAACATCTCCAGGAGCGTGAACTCGGTGCGGGTCAGCTCGACCGTGCGCTCGCCGCGCGTGACCTCCCGCGTCGCCAGGTCCATCCGCAGATCCGCGAAGGACAGCACGTCGGAGTCGTCGACGGCGCCGCCCTGCGCGGCCGCGTACGAGCTGCGCCGCAGCAGCGCCCGCACCCGGGCGAACAGCTCGTCCAGTTCGAACGGCTTGACCAGGTAGTCGTCGGCGCCCGCGTCGAGTCCGGTGACCCGGTCGCCGACCGTGTCGCGGGCGGTGAGCATGAGGACGGGGGTGGTGGACCCGGTGGCGCGCAGCCGACGGGCGGCCGTCAGACCGTCCATGCGCGGCATCTGGATGTCGAGGACGACCAGGTCGGGCCGGTACTCGGCCGCCTTCTCCAGCGCGTCCGCGCCGTCGACCGCGACCTCGGTGTCGTAGCCCTCGAAGGCGAGGGAGCGCTGCAGGGCCTCACGGACCGCGGGCTCGTCGTCCACGATGAGGATGCGGTGCCGGTCTTCACGGTCGCCTTCGGCGGGGCTCATGGGCTGCGCTTCCTTTACGTACGGGAGGGGAGTGCGACGCCTATCAGCCTCGCACGGCCGCGAGACGCCCGCGTGACGTGCGGCGCGGCGCCGCGGGGCGCCACTTCGGGGGCCCGGGTGACGGGACGGCGCAGTGCGCGGGCGACGGCGAGCGGGAGCCGGATGTCGGCCGGGCCCGCCGTGGCCTCGGGGTGGTGAACGGTACGGAACATGAGGTCCTCCCAGAGGTGGGGGTCAGCTGTCGGCGCCTCCGGCGCGCAGCGTGTCGAGGTCCGCCTTGACGGTGTTGATCGGGATGGCGAAGCCGAGGCCGACGCTGCCCGCGCTCGACGAGTCCCCCGACGAACCGGACGAGCCCGAACTGGCGGAGTACATCGCCGAGTTGATGCCGATGATGTTGCCGTTCATGTCGATCAGCGCGCCGCCGGAGTTGCCCGGGTTGAGGGACGCGTCGGTCTGGAGCGCCTTGTACGTCGTCGTGGACGAGCCGGTGTCGCCGTTGAACTGCCGGCCGCCGAACTCGAACGGCCACTGGCCGCTGCCGCCCTGCTGTTGCTGCTCCTGCTGCGAGCCCTCGTCCGTGGAGACGGTGACGTCGCGATGGAGCGCCGAGACGATGCCGCTGGTGACGGTGCCGGTCAGGCCCTCGGGGGAGCCGATGGCGACGACGTCGTCGCCGACCTGGACGCCGTCGGAGTCGCCGAGCGTGGCGGCCTTGAGGCCCGAGGCGTTCTTCAGCTTGATGAGCGCCAGGTCCTTCTTGGCGTCCGTGCCCACGACCTCCGCCGTGTAGGACTTGCCGTCGCTCGTCCGCACCTTGACGGAGGTGGCGCCGGAGATGACGTGGTTGTTGGTGACGATCTCGCCGTCGCTGGTGACGATGACGCCGGAACCGGTCGAGGTGCCCGAGCTGAGTGTCGCGTTGACCTCGACGATCGACGGGCTGACCGCCTCCGCGACACCGGCGACGGTGCCCTTCTTCGCGCTGGGCACGACATGGGTGCTGGTCGACGAGGACGCCACTGTCTTCGAACCGGTCAGCTCCTGGAAGGCGTACGCGGTGCCGCCGCCGACGGCCGCCGCCGCGACCGCCACGGCCGCGAGCAGCCCGACCGGGCCGCGCAGCCGCTTCTTCTTCGCCCGGGTCCGCGGGTCGGCCACCGCGAGGGAGCCGCCCGGCTCGGCCGAGAAGGCCGCGAACTGCGTGGTCGGCTCGCCACCGCCACCGTTGCCGCCGCCCCCCGGCCACACCGTGGTGCCCGGGGCGACGCTCACCGGCTCGGCCGGCTGGTGGGTAGGCGGGGGCGGCCACGCGCTGTCCACCGGGGAGGCCGACGGAACGGGCTCGGTGGGGTTCTGCTGCGGGCTCTCGGAGTACGGGGACTGCTGCTGGCCCTGCGGGTACTCGCCGTCGCGGCGGAAGCTCTCGGTCATGGCAGTAAGCCTGAGCCGCGTACATGAGAGCCACCTGAGCGTGCCCTGAGAGTCCCGGCAGAACCCTGTTTGCCCGAAATAAAGACCGGGCGGGAGCGGGCGCGAGGGACTCCGGGGCTCCTTGCGGCCGGGAGCTACTTGCAGCCGCAGGACTGACGTACGACGAGCCGCGACGGGAACAGCTTCAGACGCTCGCGCCGCGATCCGGCGACCCGCAGCGAGTCGTCCAGGACGAGGTCCACGGCGGCCCGCGCCATCGCCGAGCGGTCCGAGGCGATCGTGGTCAGCGGGGGATCGGTGAGCCCCGCCTCCTTCACGTCGTCGAACCCGGCCACGGCCAGCTCGCCCGGCACGTCGATGCGGAGCTCGCGGGCGGCCCGCAGCACACCGATGGCCTGGTCGTCGGTGGAGCAGAAGATGGCCGGCGGCCGGTCCGGGCCCGCCAGCAGTTCCAGGCCCACCTTGTACGCGTCGTAGCGGTTGTACGGCGCCTCGAAGAGCCGCCCCTCGACGGACTTGCCCGCCTCGTGCATGGCGCGCTTCCAGCCCTCGACGTGGTCGGAGACCGGGTCGCCGACGGCCGGGGTGTCGGCGGTGCCGCCCAGACAGGCCACGTACTCGTAGCCGTGCTCCAGGAGGTGACGGGTGGCGAGCTGGCCGCCGCCGAGGTCGTCCGTGACGACGGCGACGTCGTCGATCGCCTCGGGCCGCTCGTGCAGCAGCACCACGCGGGCGTCCCACGCCTCGATCTCGTTCGCCGCGAGATCGTTGAGGGCGTGGCTGACCAGGATCAGGCCCGAGACCCGCATGCCGAGGAACGCGCGCAGATAGTGGACCTCGCGGTCGGCCACGTAGTCGGTGTTGCCGACCAGGACCATCTTTCCGCGCTCGGCCGCCGCCTGCTCCACGGCGTGCGCCATCTCGCCGAAGAACGGCTGCCGCGCGTCCGGGATGATCAGGCCTATGAGGTCGGTACGGCGCGACGCCATCGCCTGGGCGACCCGGTCCGGCCGGTACCCCAGCTCCTTGATCGCGGCGAGTACGCGCTCGCGCGTGGCCGGGGCGACCGGCCGGGGTCCGTTGTTGATCACGTAGGACACGACGGCGGTCGAAGTACCCGCCAGTCGCGCAACGTCGTCCCGAGTCACCTTGGCCACGCGCGGAGTCTACGCGGATGGACCGCCCTGTGGGCAGGGCGTAAGCCGGTCGCTACGACTCGGCCGTGACGGTCTCGGCACGCCGGGCCGCCGAGGTGTCCGCTTCGTCCGTGTTGGTGGCGGGAGCGGTGTCCTGCCCGCCCTGGTCGGCGCTCTTCTCCATGCTCTTCTCGGCCTTCTCGGCGTTCTTCTCCGGCTTCTCCGGGGTCACGAAGCGGTAGCCGACGTTGCGCACGGTGCCGATGAGCGACTCGTGCTCGGGGCCGAGCTTCGCGCGCAGCCGCCGTACGTGGACGTCGACCGTCCGGGTGCCGCCGAAGTAGTCGTAGCCCCAGACCTCCTGGAGCAGCTGGGCGCGGGTGAAGACCCGGCCCGGGTGCTGCGCGAGGTACTTGAGGAGCTCGAACTCCTTGAAGGTGAGGTCGAGGACGCGCCCCTTGAGCTTGGCGCTGTACGTCGCCTCGTCCACCGACAGATCGCCGTTGCGGATCTCCATGGGGGAGTCGTCGGCGACGATCTGCTGCCGGCCCATCGCGAGCCGGAGCCGGGCCTCGACCTCGGCGGGGCCCGCCGTGTCGAGCAGGACGTCGTCGATGCCCCAGTCGGCGGTGACCGCGGCGAGGCCGCCCTCGGTCACGACCAGGACCAGCGGGCAGCCGGGCCCGGTGGAGCGGAGCAGCTGACAGAGGCTGCGCACCTGCGGGAGGTCGCGGCGGCCGTCGATCAGGATCACGTCGGCGCCGGGGGTGTCGACGAGAGCGGGGCCCTCCGCCGGAGCCACTCGCACGTTGTGCAGGAGCAGGCCGAGGGCGGGGAGCACCTCCGTCGACGGCTGAAGGGCATTGGTCAGGAGCAGCAGAGAACTCATCGCGCCCCACCTGCCTGGGTCGTCATACGTTCGTGCACGGATCGCTCGCCCATAACGTCTGGTTCCTCCTCGGTCCCTGCGAGGACGTTTGCGGCACTGCTTCGTGTTGCTGGTGTTGCTTTTCGGGCCCGCGCCCCGGGCCCTGAGCTGCCAGGTGTGAGGTCGTATACAACTCCCCTGAAAGCACAAAAGGACCCGGGGGCTGCATTGCCCGAGTCCTTCGCCCAGCAGAATAGCCCACATGAGTTGGGGTCCGGCAGGTGAAGAGCGTGGATCTTCTGTGCAGCCGATCACTGAACGACCCGTCGAACGTCCACTGCGCGTGACGCTCCGGACACAGGACGGGATCGGTGTCGACGCCGCGTACGAGCCGGGGAGCGGCCGGGACCGGGGCCTCGCGATCGTGCTCGCGCACGGTTTCACCGGCGATCTGGAGCGGCCGCACGTGCTGCGCGCCGCCAGGGTGTTCGCGCAGGCTGCGGCCGTGGTCACGTTCTCGTTCCGCGGGCACGGACGCTCCGGCGGGCGCTCCACGGTGGGCGACCGCGAGGTGCTCGATCTCGCGGCGGCCGTCGAGTGGGCCAGGTCGCTGGGGCACACGCGCGTGGTGACGGTCGGATTTTCGATGGGTGGTTCCGTGGTGCTGCGGCACGCGGCGTCGCACAGGGGGCGCACGGAAGCGCGGACCGACGCCGTGGTGGCGGTGAGTGCGCCCGCCCGCTGGTTCTACCGGGGGACGGCGCCGATGCGGCGGCTGCACTGGCTGGTCACCCGCCCCACGGGACGCGTGGTGGGCCGGCTGGGGCTGCGGACCCGGATCCACCCCTACGACTGGGACCCGATCCCGCTCTCGCCCGTCGAGTCCGTGCCGCTGATCGCGCCGACGCCGCTGCTCGTCGTGCACGGCGACAGCGACCCGTACTTCCCCGTCGACCATCCCCGGATGCTGGCCGCGGCCGCCGCCGGGGGCGCGGAGCTGTGGCTGGAGGAGGGCATGGGGCACGCCGAGCACGCGGCGAGCGACGAGCTCCTCGCCCGGATCGCCGACTGGGCCGCGACGGCGGGTGCCGCACAATAGGGCCTCGACCGCATCACTGAGAGGAGCTGCCGGTATGGCGCAGGGCACCATCCGTTACTGGGCGGCAGCCAAGGCGGCCGCCGGTGTCGCGGAGGAACCGTACGACGCGGACGACCTGGGCGCGGCCCTTGCGGCGGCGCGTGAGCGACACCCCGGGGAACTGGTCCGTGTGCTGCAACGCTGCTCGTTCCTCGTCGACGGCGACCCCGTCGGGACGCGCGGCCATGAGACGGTACGGCTTGCCGAGGGCGGCACGGTCGAGGTGCTCCCGCCGTTCGCAGGAGGGTGACCCCCGATGAGTGACAACCAGCAGTACCCGTACGACTACGACCCCTACGGGCAGCAGCAGCCGCAGCAGTCACAGGCGCAGCAGTACGAGGCCCCGCTGACCCAGCAGTGGCAGGCACAGACCTGGGACACCCAGGTGCAGCCGGCGCCGCTGCCGCAGCAGGGCTACGACTACGGCGCCGCGGCGCAGCCGTTGCCGCCGCAGCAGGAGTGGGCGTACCAGGAACCGGCGCAGGGCCAGGCTCAGCACCAGCAGGGGCAGTACGCGGGCCAGGACGCCGCCTATCAGCCGCAGCATCAGCCGCAGCAGTCGTACGAGGCTCCTGCTCCTGCTTCTGCTCCTGTTCCCGCTGCCGCTGCCGCCGGTTCCGAGCCCGCCTACGGGCCCGCCACCACCACCGGCAACACCCGGGTCACCGACGCCCAGCGCGCCCGCGCCGAGGGGCGCTCGCCGATCATCGAGCCGGGGATCCAGCCGGCCGGGCTCACGGCGCTGCTCGGACTGCTGCTCGCGGGCGGCGCGGCCGTCGGCCCGTACGCGCTGCTCGTCCCTGTCGTGCTGCTCCAGGCCGTCACGGCCGCGGGCTGGTTCCGGCTCAACGGCATGTGGCCCGCGCGCCAGGGCATCGCGCTCGCCTTCCTGGGCGGTGTCGTGGCGGACGTCGCGCTGCTCGCCGCCGGGCGGGAGCACGCTCCGGCCGCGATCCTCGGCACGCTCGGGGTGTGGGTGCTGCTCACCCTCGTCCTCCAGCTGCGCTCGCACGCCTCGCCGGACGAGCGGATGTACGGGCTGATGGCGACCGTGGTGTCGGCGGCGCTCGCGATCGTGGCGACCGGGCAGCTGGCCGCCGAGCCGGACGCGGTGACGGTGGGCGCGATCGCTGTGGCCGTCGCCGTCGTGGCGCGGGCGCTGCCGTTGCCGACGGCCGCCTCCGTCGTGGTGGCGCTGCTCGCCGGGGCCGGGGCGGGGGTCGCCGTCGGCGGGATGACCGGGGTGGGGTCGGGCGGGGCGCTGCTCGGGTTCGGGGCCGCGGTCGCCGCGCTCGTCGGGCACCGGGTCGCGTCCTTCGACTACCCGTCGCGGTTCGTCCACATGACGGCCGGTGTCGCCCTCCCCCTGGCCGCGTCGGCCCCCCTGATCTACATCCTGGGCCGAGCCATCGCCTGACATCCCCCACGGCCGCCTCGGGCAAGTCGTCGAGCCCCGGAGCCTTGGGCAATCTGCCGCCGTCCCATCCCGCCTTGGGCAAGCCGCCGCGTGCCCCCGCCGCCTTGGGCAATCTGCCGCCGTCCCATCTCGCCTTGGGCAAGCCGTCGCGTGCCCCCGCCGCCTTGGGCAGTCTGCCGCCTGGGGCGGCAGGGTGGGCAAGGCGGCACCCCGGCGCGGGGTGAGCGCTCCCGGGCGGCGTCCAGCTCGGTCCGGCCCCGCCATCGCCGGGTGCAGCTCCGGTGGGGGCTGGTCGCGCAGTTCCCCGCGCCCCTAAGGGGCACGACCACCGCCGGTCGCGTCCGTGCGACACGGCCCCGCGCCCCTGACGGGGCACGACCACCGCCGGTCGCGTCCGCGCGGTGGAGTCGCAGGCCGACACAGCCCGCGCCCCCGACGCGGCTGATCGACAGGCTTGTCACAACTGGGGTCGGGCGGCCCGGACTCCGGGGTGTGCGCCGTACGCTCGCGGCATGCGTGCACTGCGAATACTGCTGATCATCGTCGTGATCCTCGGCGGGCTCTTCGTGATCGCCGACCGGATCGCGGTGAACATCGCCGAGGGCAAGGCCGCCGACAAGATCCGGGAGAGCGAGGGGCTGCCGAGCACGCCTTCGGTGTCCATCAACGGATTCCCGTTCCTGACCCAGGTCGCCGACGGCACCCTCGACGACGTGGAGATCGGGATCAAGAACTACGACGCCAAGGGCTCGGGCGGCAGCATCCGGATCGCCGACCTGGACGCCGAGATGCACGGCGTGAAGTTCGACAGCAGCTACAGCTCGGCCACCGCCGACTCGGCGACCGGCACCGCGCGCATCTCCTACGCCGAGCTCCTGAAGGCCGTACAGAAGCAGGACCCGGCGCAGCTCGCGCCCGGCATCACCGCCACCATCTCCGGCCTCTCCTACGGAGGCGACGGCAAGGTGAAGGTCGAGCTCGCGGTGAAGCTGCTCGGCAGGACCGTGAACGTGCCGGTCATCAGCTCCATCTCCGTCACCGACGGCAAGGTCTCGGCGAAGGCCGACAGCCTCCCCAGGATCGGCGCGGTCGACCTCGCCGAGAACCGGGTGCGCGCCGTCACCGACTTCCAGCAGGCGATCGACGATCTGCCCGCGGGCATCAAGCTGGACAACGTCGAGGCGGTCAAGGACGGCATCGAGATCTCCGTGACGGGTTCGGACCTGCACCTCGTCGGCTAGGACGGATGTCCGTCATGCGAGACGGGTGCGTCCGGTCAGCAGGAGTGAGCGGAGCCACAGCGGACCGCAAGGCCCGCGGGAGCGGGATCGGGCGATAATCCATCTCGTATCGTGGTCGATCTCGTCTCAGTATTCGACACGTCGGTGACACGGCCGCCGATGCGTCCTTACGATCGGACTCATGAAGCGTCAGGCGGATCTCACGAAGCGGCGGGCAGTGGACCTGTGCCGCGTCGCCGCCATGCTCTGTCGCACCGTCTGAGCGGGACGGTCGGGCACCGGCCCCACACCCGCTTCCCACCGGCCCCTTGAGGCGAGACGAACGACTCGGGGTCACCGTGCGTATCCGCACCCATCCGTTTCGCATGCCTGCCGCAACTGCCCCGGAGGAAACAGCATGAGCCGCAGCGACGTCCTGGTCGACGCCGACTGGGTCGAGGCCAACCTCGACAACCCCAACGTTGCTCTCGTCGAGGTCGACGAGGACACGTCCGCGTACGAGAAGAACCACATCAAGAACGCGATCCGCATCGACTGGACCAAGGACCTCCAGGACCCGGTCCGTCGTGACTTCATCGACCAGGAGGGCTTCGAGAAGCTCCTGTCGGCGAAGGGCATCGGCAACGACACGACCGTCGTTCTCTACGGCGGCAACAACAACTGGTTCGCCTCCTACGCGTACTGGTACTTCAAGCTCTACGGCCACCAGGACGTGAAGCTCCTCGACGGCGGCCGCAAGAAGTGGGAGCTCGACTCCCGCGACCTGGTCGACGGCGACGAGGTCCCGAACCGCCCGGCCACCGCGTACAAGGCCAAGGCCCAGGACACCTCGATCCGCGCCTTCCGCGACGACGTCGTGGCGGCCATCGGCTCCCAGAACCTGGTCGACGTGCGCTCGCCCGACGAGTTCTCCGGCAAGCTGCTCGCCCCGGCCCACCTCCCGCAGGAGCAGTCGCAGCGTCCGGGTCACGTCCCGTCGGCGCGCAACATCCCGTGGTCGAAGAACGCCAACGACGACGGCACCTTCAAGTCGGACGACGAGCTCAAGGCGCTCTACGCCGACGAGCAGGTCGACCTGGCCAAGGACTCCATCGCCTACTGCCGCATCGGTGAGCGCTCCGCGCTGACCTGGTTCGTGCTGCACGAGCTGCTCGGCGTCGAGAACGTCAAGAACTACGACGGCTCGTGGACCGAGTACGGCTCCCTCGTCGGCGTGCCGATCGAGCTCGGCGCCAACAAGTAAGACCTCAACCGACCTCTCGTATCTAGGAGTTCAGCATGTGTGGAGCGAAGGCCGGCGGCCCCGACGCCTCGACGATCAAGCCCGGTGAGACCACCATCCAGGGTCAGGTGACGCGTGACGGCGAGCCGGTGACCGGGTACGTGCGGCTGCTCGACTCGACCGGCGAGTTCACCGCCGAGGTCCCCACCTCGGCCACGGGCCAGTTCCGCTTCTACGCGGCCGAGGGCACCTGGACCGTGCGCGCGCTGGTGCCGGGCGGCCAGGCCGACCGCACCGTCGTCGCCCAGCAGGGCGGGCTCGCGGAGGTCGCGATCGCCGTCTGAGCGATCTCGCAGAACGGCTGAAGGGCCGCATCCCAGGGGGTTGGACGCCACTGGTCGGGGTGCGGCCCTTCAGCATGCCCGCGCACGCCGCCGCAGGCTTACGCTGAAGACATGTACGCGCGGCGGAAGCACGTCTACTTCGCCATGATGGGCGTCTGCATCGCCCTCTTCGTCCTGGCGTGGGGTCTCGTGCGGCTCTGGTCCGTCCCCGCCGCCGTCGCCATGTGCGTGGTCGCCATGGTCATCCCGCCCGTCGCCGCCATCGTCGCCAACCGGCGCGGACCCGAGGACCGCTGGTGGGACGACCCCTCCGGCGACCCGAAGTCCGACGAATGGTGGGACGAACTGGACGGAAAGCGGCGGCGTCCACCGCGGTAACCGATTCGTCATCAACTTCCGTGCAACCTCATGGGGTTGTTGTGGGTCTCCTGTGCGCGCGGATACGGAATCTGCGCTTCGAGTTCCGTGGGGGGACCCGTTGGATCACGTGCAAGAACCACGAACCGCACCGCAGACGCCGCCCGAGGGCGAGGGGTTCTTCGAGGTGCGCCTCGAAGGGCAGACCGAGGCCGCGGCCGCGGCGCCCGCCGACAGACCCGCCCCGCGCCGCGGCCGTACCGTCGCGCTGATCGCCGGCGCCGTCGTGCTCGGCGTCGTCGCGGGCCTGTGCACCGGCTACGTCGTGCAGGCGGGCCGCGACCCCGACCCGCTGCCGCCGCTCGCCCAGCAGCAGGTCACCCGGTCCGGCGGCAAGGCGCCCGAGGCGCTCTCCGCCGCGCAGGACAGCGATGTCAGGACCGACGGCGACCTGCGCAAGCTGCTCGTGCCGCGCCCGGCCGGCGCCCAGAAGTCCGACTCCGTCCAGGGCTGGCTCAACCAGTACGACTACGCCGGCTACTACAAGGAGCCGGACGAGATGTTCGGCGACCTGTCCAGGAACGACTTCCGGCGGGCCGCCCTGTCGGGCTGGGAGAAGGGCCAGTCCATGACGGAGATCCACCTGATCCAGTTCCGCGACGCCGACAGACTCTCCTCCCGCGACTTCCTCAGCGGGCAGCAGACCTACATGCCGGACAGCGCGTGGGCGGGCAACGGCGGCGAGCCGATCCCCGGCAGCTCCAACGGCCGCGTCTACGTGTACGACCACCCGGACACCAAGCCCGGCTATCTGCCGATGTACGTGTCCCGGGCGCTCGCCGCGCGCGGCGACATCGTCATGGACATCTGGATGTACGACACCAAGCCGATCCCCAAGAAGTCCGCGATGGATCTCGCCAAGCGGCAGTTGGAGCGCCTGTGAGCGACCAGTTCCCGCAGCCCGAGGTCATGCAGTCCGCGGCCCCCGAACCGACAGGACCGGTCAGGCCGCGCCGCCGCTGGCCCGCCGCGGCCGGCGCGTGCGTCCTCGCGCTGGCCGTCGTCGGCGGCGGTGTCGTGTACACCGCGGTCCAGGTGCACGACGCCGACCGCACCGTCTCCACCAAGGTCTGGGGCAAGCCGAAGCAGCCCAAGGAGCGCTCGGCCCGATCAGGCCAGAGCGACCTGGAGAAGCGCCTGCTGCCGGTGCCCGACGGTTACCTTCCCGGGCCCGACATCGACGAGTTCGGCAACGACAAGGCGATCACCGGCAAGGAGGCCGTCGCCCGCTTCAAGAAGAGCGCCGACGACCTGCCCTCCCGCCAGCGCGACGCCCAGCACCGCTCCATCGACAAGCTGAAGCTCAAGGGGCTCGCGGTGCGCAGCTACTCCGCGGAGAGCGACGACCTGGTCGTCGAGACCCAGCTGGCCGAGATCCAGAACCGGCAGGCGGGCCGCGACCTCAAGGCGTTCCAGTCCGAGTTCCTGCGCGCGCTCGGCGTGTTCACCAAGGGCCCGAAGGTCAAGGGGCACCGCAACGCGGACTGCTTCCTCGCGCCCCGGGACAGCGACACCAAGCTCGACATGCTGGTCTGCAGCGCGTACGAGGACGACCTGCTGGTCTCCGTCACCGCGTACGGGCCGAAGTCGCTCGACAGCAAGGCCGTCGCCACACTCCTGGCGCAGCAGCTCGATCACATCTCGTCGCGGGGGGAGCTCGTATGACGTACCAGCCCATCGACGAGGCGGCTCAGGCGGCTCAGGCGGCCCGGGCGGCCCAGGTGTCGCCCGACGCGACGATGCAGCTCAGGGCGGTCGAGCAGCCCCTGTCGCCGCCTCTGTCGCCGGACGCGCCGCCGCTGCCTCCGGTCGGGTCGCCGCCGGTCCCGCCCGTGGCCCCGCCGGCCCCGAAGGACCGCAGGGCGCTGCGGTCCTTCCTGCGCTGGACCGCCGCCGTCGTCGTGTTCGCGGCCGTCGGCGCGGGCGTCGCCTACGGCGTGACCGAGCAGAAGCGCGGCGACCTGCCGGGCCTCGCGACCAAGGCCGACGGGCGCTGGGAGTACCCGCGGATCGTCCGGCCACCGCTGCCCGAGGGCGCCCCGGACGCGTTCGCCAAGGACAACCTGCGCGAGGAG
Source organism: Streptomyces sp. VRA16 Mangrove soil (assembly GCF_017377775.1). Lineage (GTDB taxonomy): Bacteria > Actinomycetota > Actinomycetes > Streptomycetales > Streptomycetaceae > Streptomyces. Next base: position 68,778 of record NZ_JAFVLN010000025.1, on the reverse strand, counting down.
CACTTCGCCGACCTGCGCGCCCTGGTCCTGCCCGCGCCCAAGGGCGCCGTGGCGGACAAGGAGCTCGCCGGCAAGGACGGCTGGCTGTCCACGGACACGTACCTGAAGGCGTACCCGAAGGAGCCGCGCCGCGACCTCGCCGAGGCGCTGAAGGACGGCGGCCTGCGCAACGCCGCGGCCCGCGGCTGGACCATGCCCGACGGCACGCGCACCAGCATCTACCTGCTGCACTTCACCACGGGCGCGTTCACCCGCGAGTACTGGGACGAGCTGAACTCGAACCTGGCGCTCCCGGCGGGCGTGGAGAAGATGGACGAGCAGTACTCCCTCTTCAAGGGCGCGAGCGAGGCCGTGGACTTCACCACCGTGCACTCCTACGCGGAACAGAAGCCCTACGGCAAGGAGCGCGTCAGGTACGCGTACGTCATGGCCGGTGACGTGCTGGCCCTCGTGGTGCAGCAGGACGACGGACACGGCTCCACCGTCCCGTTCCGGCAGACCGTGGCACTGCAGAACCAGCTGCTCGGCTGACCTCGCCGAGTGGGCCGGGCCCCGCCCGACTACAGTGGGGCCCGGCTCTGTATCCACGTACCTGTAAGTTGCGCTCACCGAGGAGCACCCCGTGCTTGAGGCTTTCTTCTCCACTCTGCTCGTCCTGGTCTGCGTCGGCGTCCTCGCCTTCGCCGGACTGACCGTGAAGAAGCTGTACCAGGGCCAGCGCTGACCTACTCCACCTGATTGAGCACTCCATGATCCAGATCCCGTCGGACCTGCACCCCGACCTCGTACCGCTCGTGTTCCTCCTGGGCAACTGGGAAGGCGCGGGTGTCACCGACTTCCCGGGCGCCGAGAAGGCCAACTTCGGCCAGGAGGTCTCCTTCACCCACGACGGGCGGGACTTCCTGGAGTACCACTCGCACACCTGGATCCTCGACGCCGAGGGCAACAAGGTGAAGCCGCTGGAGTCGGAGTCCGGCTTCTGGCGCGTCGACAAGGACCGCAAGGTCGAGGTCGTCATGGTCCGCGACGACGGTGTCGTCGAGGTCTGGTACGGCGAGCTGGCCGACAAGAAGCCCCAGATCGACCTCGCCACGGACGCGGTCGCCCGTACGGCGGCCTCCGGCCCCTACAGCGGCGGCAAGCGCCTGTACGGCTACGTGAAGAGCGACCTGATGTGGGTCGGCGAGAAGCAGACCCCCGAGGTCCCGCTGCGCCCCTACATGTCGGCGCAGCTGAAGAAGGTCGTCACCCCCGAGGAGGTCGCCGAGATGGCGCGCAACCTCCCGGACATGCCGGACGACGGCATCGCCTTCTTCAAGTAGTCCTAGACTCGACGGTGTGGTGAACACCGACTGGAAGAGCGATCTGCGGCAGCGCGGCTACCGGCTGACGCCGCAGCGCCAGCTTGTCCTCGAAGCCGTGGACACCCTGGAGCACGCGACCCCCGACGACATCCTGTCCGAAGTGCGCAGGACGGCGTCGGGGGTCAACATTTCCACCGTGTACCGGACCCTGGAGCTCCTGGAGGAGCTCGGTCTCGTCAGCCATGCCCATCTGGGCCACGGCGCCCCCACGTACCACCTCGCCGACCGGCACCACCACATCCACATGGTGTGCAGGGACTGCACGAACGTGATCGAGGCGGACGTGGCCGTCGCGGCGGAGTTCACCGCCAAGCTGCGCGCCGAGTTCGGCTTCGACACCGACCTCAAGCACTTCGCGATCTTCGGACGGTGCGAGAACTGCACCGCCGCGAAGGGGTCGGCACAGGAATAAGCGGGTCCGCCCGCTCGTCGTAGTGTGTGTGAACATGCAGCGACCTTCACTGAGCAGCCCCCTGCTGACCCTGCCCGGCGCCGTGCCCGGCGAGGGCGTGGACGAGGGCGTCGCCGCGCACTACGGCGACCTGTTCCGCGAGCAGCGCTCGCTCGCCGACGGGGCGGGCGTCGTCGACCTCTCGCACCGCGGCGTCCTCACGGTCACCGGCGACGACCGCCTGAGCTGGCTGCACCTGCTGCTCACCCAGCATGTCGAGCAGCTGCCGCCGGACCAGGCCACGGAAGCGCTGATCCTCTCCGCCAACGGGCACATCGAGCACGCCCTGTACCTGGTGGACGACGGCACGACGACCTGGGCGCACGTGGAGCCCGGCACGCAGGAGGCGCTCCTCGCGTACCTGGAGTCCATGAAGTTCTTCTACCGGGTCGAAGTCGCCGACCGGACCGCCGAGTTCGCGCTCGTGCACCTGCCGGCCGGTTCGATCGCGAAGGTCCCGGACGGGGTCGCGGTGCGCGAGACGGCGTACGGGCGTGATCTCTTCCTGCCGCGCGAGGACCTGGAGTCGTACGCGGCCGCCAACGGCCCGGCGATCGGCCTGCTCGCCCACGAGGCGCTGCGTGTCGAGCAGCACCGGCCGCGGCTCGGCTTCGAGACCGACCACCGCACCATCCCGCACGAGCTGGGCTGGATCGGCACCGCCGTGCACCTGCAGAAGGGCTGCTACCGCGGCCAGGAGACCGTCGCCCGCGTGCAGAACCTGGGCAAGCCGCCGCGCCGCCTGGTCTTCCTGCACCTGGACGGCAGCGAGGTGCATCTGCCGCCGCACGGCGCCGAGGTGCGTCTGGCGGCCGACGGCCTCGAGGGCCGCAAGATCGGCTTCGTGACGACCTCCGCACGCCACCACGAGCTCGGGCCGATCGCGCTCGCGCTGGTGAAGCGGAACGTGCCGGCGGACGCCGAGCTGATCGCCGAGACGACCGCGGCGGCGCAGGAAGTCGTCGTCGAGCCCTGACGGTCACATGTCGAGCAGCACCGTGAACGGGCCGTCGTTCGTCAGGGACACCCGCATCTGCGCCCCGAACCGGCCCGTCGCCACGGTCGCGCCCAGCGCCCGCAGCTGGGCGACCACCTCGTCGACGAGCGGCTCGGCGACCTCGCCGGGCGCCGCCGCGTTCCAGGTGGGGCGGCGGCCCTTGCGGGCGTCGCCGTAGAGCGTGAACTGACTGATGACGAGGAGCGGGGCGTCGATGTCGCTGCACGACTTCTCGTCGGCGAGCATCCGCACCGACCAGAGTTTGCGGGCCAGCTGGGCCGCCTTCTCCTTGGTGTCCTCGTGCGTGACCCCGACCAGGACACACAGGCCCTCGCCCTTGATCTCGCCCACGGTCTCGCCGTCCACGACGACGCTCGCGCCGTCCACCCGCTGTACCACTGCTCGCATACGGCCATCATGCCGTGCCCTCTTCTGCCTGCCGCACTGTGCCTCAGAACCGCCCATCCGGGGCCGATATGGGACACTCGGGCACTCTGCGGGCACAGGGAGTGGCACCATGCTCACACGTGGTGCGCCGGAGGCGTACGGCGGCAGTCCGGTCGAGGGGACGGTAAGCAGACCATGTCCATGGATTCCCATGCCATGAGCCACACATCGAGTACAGCGCTGCCGGGGGAGCCGCGCGTCTCGCTGACGCGCATGACCCGGCCGCCGGTCCAGCGCACGGGCAGCCCCGAGCTGCCGCCCGCCCCGACGCCCGACCTCGCGGTCCTGCGCCTGCCCGAGCTGCGCACGCTGCGCCGCGACTCCCAGCAGGACGAGGCCGACCTGAGCTATGTGCGGCGGTTGCTCCAGGGGCGGATCGACATCCTGCGGGCCGAGCTGGCGCGGCGGCGCGATCCGGAGGCGCCCGTCGTGGACCGGCTCTCGGAGATCCTCCGGGACCAGCCGACGCGGCACCGCTCGTCGGCCCGGCACGTCACCCTCGGCACCCCGCGCAGCGAGGAGTTCCGGCGGCTCGCCGCCGAGATGCTCGCCGAGGTGGAGCTGTCGGACCTGGGGGCCCGGACGGACGACGAGCTGCACGCGGCGATGGGGCGGCTCGTGCGGTACGAGCAGCAGGTGTCGCGGCGCCGGCAGCAGTTGCAGCGGGTGGCGGACGACTGCAGTGCGGAGATCGCTCGGCGGTACCGGGACGGCGAGGCGCAGGTCGACGATCTGCTCGGGGGGTGAGGGGCTGCTCGCGTACCGGCCAGGGCACCGGTTCGGCGATGCCGTGCGGCCCGTGGGCTCTGGAGGCGCGGTCGTACGAGGGGAGCGGCGACCTGGTCGTCGAGGTGCACGACGCGGCCGGGTTCGCCGGGGGACGGTTCTCATGGGCGGCGGCGCCCGACGGCGCCGTCTGCGCGCCGAGCGCCGCGGCTCCCCGGCTCACGCTCGACATCCGTGAGCCGGGGGCGCTGTGGCTGGGCGGCGGGTCCGCCGTGCGGCTCGCCGCCCTGGGCCGGGTGGTGGAGGAAGAGGCGGGCGCCGCCGCCGTTGCCGACGCCCTGTTCCGTACGTCGCGGCGACCGTGGTGCCCCGACGCGTTCTGAGCCTCGTACCGCCGTGCGCGTACAAGACCGACCGGGCTCCCGGCTCCCCTCCGGAAGGGAGCCCGGTCAGCCGCTCTGGGCCAGCAGCATCACGAGGGCGACCGCCCCGATGCCGCTGATCACGGTGTTCTTGGCCTTCAGGCCGACGGAGAGAACGATGAAGGCGATGATGCCCATCGGCCCGTACTTCCACTGGATGAGCTGCTCGAATCCGATGGCCAGCGCGGCGACGACAATGGCGAAGATCGGCACGGTCCTACCCCCTTCGGTTGGAGTGGTGACCAACTCGGGTTCCCTGACAGGCCCGTAGACCAAAACGGTCCAACCTGTGCGGCCGACGCCAACCCCCGAGGTAGTCCGACCATGTCGCCCAAGTTGGTTACCAACTCACTGGTACTTATCTCCGCTGAAGAGCGACTCATAACCACCTTCTTTTCAACTCCCGCAAGATGGCGGGAAGTTGTAGCGTTGTGCTGTGAGCGTGGACCATGCCTCTGTCAATGGACAGGCCGAGCCACCACGGGCGCAGCGGACGTACCGTGAGGTGGCCGACGAGCTGCGCGCCCGGATCCGGTCCGGGGAGCTGGGGGCCGGGCAGCGGATCCCGACCCAGGCGAGGCTGGCGCACGAGTTCGGCGTGGAGCGGTCGGTCGTCCGCCAGGCGCTGCGCGTTCTTCAGGGTGAGCGCCTGCTGACCAACGTTTCGAAGGGCAGCCCGGCCACGGTCGCGGACAACACGGAGCCGGCCTTCTACGGCCCCGGTGCGCCGCCGCAGCCGACGATGGTGGGGCTCGGGCCGCGGATCGCCGCCGCCTTCAAGGAGCAGGACGTCGAGATCGACGCCCTGTGCCTGACGTCGGTCTCCCTCACCCTCGCGATGGGCGAGCCGCTGCGGCACATACATGCGGGCAGCATGAAACCGGCCAAGGTCAGGGTGCGGGTCCTGATGCCGAGCAGGGACATCGACCTCGCCTTCCCCGCGCCCGCGGACCGTCTGGAGGCGGGACGCGAGGCGGAGCTCGGCGGCGCGCTGCGGCGCAACTGGCTGGCGCAGCGCAACGCGCAGGGCCAGGTCCTGAGGCACAGTCTGCTGGCGCTGCGCGCCACGCACGGTGTGGACGTGCGGGTGGAGTTCCGCGCCCTCCCGTTCACGCCACCGGTCAAGCTCTATCTGCTCAACAACAACGAAGCGCTCTTCGCGTACTACACACTGAGCAGGCGCGGGGAACAGATCGACCACGAGCGGGTCGACGTGTATGACGCGACGGGCCTCCAGCAGATGCTCTTCGCGTTCGAACACGGAGCGGGACTGCGCGACACCACCTTCGTCGAGCAGTCCCACGTGTGGTTCAACAACCTCTGGAACACGATCAGTTCGGATCTGACGCTGCACTAGGCGCTGGGTCAGTGCAGCGCCGGGCCGGCCACCATGATCGCGAGCAGAGCGCCACCGATGGAGCTGCAGGTGGCGTTCCTCGCCTTCACGCCCACGGTCAGCAGGAGCAGGCCCGCGATGCCGGCCGGACCGTAGTGCCACTGGACGAGTTGCTCGAAGGTGATCACGAAGACCGCGGAGAGGAGGCTCAGGAAGGGCACGGCGGTTCCTCCTTCATCGGCTTCGGCTGATGCTGTGTGCAGGTTGGTCAGCTGCGCACCATCTATGGCCACCTTGCGCCAAGTTGGTAACCAACCTCACGATTGTTGTCCCCAACTTGGTGCGAGGAATAAACAAGTCATCAACAACTCCCGCCAAGTGGGGGGTAGTTGTACCGTTTGGCTGTGAGCGGGGAGAGCGTGGCACACATGGCAGACATGGCAGGCGCGGCGAACACGACGAACGCGACGGACGCGATGGACGCGATGGACGCGATGGGCACAGCGGATGCGGCGGATGCGTCGGGCGGGACGGACGCGGCGGCGAACGGCGGCAGAAGGCCGGGGGCCCGGGAGATCGCTGACGAACTGCGCCGTCGGATCAAGACGGGGCTGCTCAAGGCGGGGGACAGGCTGCCCACCCAGGCGCTGCTCGCCGGTGAGTTCCGGGTGGAGCGCGGCACGGTCCGGCAGGCCCTGCAGATCCTGGAGGCCGACGGCCTGTTGAGCAGCCGCAGCAAGGGCAGCCCGCCACGCGTCGCCACCGCGGCCGACGCGCCCGGCGAGCCGCAGCCCACGATGGTCGCCCTGTCCCCGCGCCTGGTGCAGGCGTTCCGGGCGCCGGCCGTACGCATCGACGCGGTCTGCATGACCTCCGAGACCCTGATGCTCGCCCTCGGCGAACCGCTCCGGCTGATCCACGAGGGCCGGATGTGCCCCGACTCCATCGACGTACGCATCCTGCTGCCCAGCCGCGACATCGACCTGGCCTTCCCGGTCGTGGTGCCGGACCCCGACGACGGCACCCACCGCGCCGACGACGAGGCGGTCCATCAGCGCTGGCTCGCCACCCGCAATGCCCAGGGCCAGGTGCTGCGCCACAACCTCCGCTCGCTGCGCTCCTCGCACAACATCGACGTCCACGTGACGTTCCGGTCCCTGCCGTTCACCCCGCCGATCAAGCTCTACCTCCTCAACGAGGAGGAGGCGCTGCTCTCGTACTACATGGTCACCAGGCGTGAGGAGGAGATCGACAGCGGAACGAAGCTGGAGATGTACTCGGCGACGGGTTCCCGCGCCCTCCTCTTCTCCTTCGAGCAGCGCGCGGGGCACCGGGACCGGGCGTTCGTGGAGGAGTCGCAGAAATGGTTCGACGCGCTCTGGGCAACCATCACGTCGGACCTGACGCTGTCCTAGTGGCCCGTGACGAGGTGGCCCCCGACGGGTCCGGGCAGGGGGCCGCCGCTGCCGACGGGACGGACGAGGCGCGACCGTCCGGCGGCCTGGCCGCCCTGATCGCGCGTACACGCCAGGTGCTGTTCGATTTCGACGGGCCGATCTGCCGGCTCTTCCAGGGGGTCCCTGCCGAGGACGTCGCGAAGGACCTGGCGCAATGGCTGGACGACCGAGGCCTGCACGACGTGCTGGCCGGCGACGCGCGGGCGGCCGTGGACCCACAGGCGGCGTTGCGCTGCCTGCACCGCAGCCGGCGCGGCGACCCGCTGGTCCAGGACATGGAGCGGTTCCTCAGCGGCCGGGAACTGCTGGCGGCGCGCACCGCCCGGCCCACCGACGGGTCCGACCGGCTGATCCGCGCATGGCGACGATCGGGCGCCCGGCTGGCCGTCACGACGAACAACTCCCCGGAGGCGGTCCGCCGTTATCTCGCCGGGCGTGGGCTCTCCGCATGTTTCGGGCCACACATCTACGGGCGTACGCACGATCCCGATCTCCTCAAACCGGACCCGGACACGCTCCGGCGAGCGCTGCGGGCGATGGGCGGGTCCCCCGGGGCCACCCTCATGGTCGGCGACGGACCGAGCGACCTGGAGGCCGCGCGGGCCGCGGGGGTGATGTTCCTGGGATACGCCCGCAACGAGCGCAAGGCACAGCTGCTGCACCAGGCCGAGGCGCCCTTCGTGGTGACCGCCCTGGGGGAGGTCCTGGACATTCTGCGCGTTGTCTCGCCGCCGTGAGGCACGACGGCTCCCGTTGTGTGAAGGACCCAGGCAAAGGCCCTTCCGGCCTCTGGGAAACCGTGCGGCCGGACCCGACACTTTCCTGGTGACTTCAGACGCGACGCAGCAGACTGTTCTGGTGGGTGACGTGAGCGGCGAGGACGGCTCGAAGGAAGTGACGTACGAGAGAACCGAGTTGAGGGACGTGATCAGACGTGCCACGTTCGTCCTCTTCGATTTCGACGGGCCCATCTGCCGGCTCTTCCCGGGGGACTCGGCGCGGGACATCGGCCGCGAGCAGCTGCTGTGGCTGGAGTCCAAAGGGCGGCTCGACGTCCTGACCCGGACGGAGCAGCGGCGTCTGGACCCGCATGCCGCGCTGGCGAAGGTCGGCGGCCTGCCTCAGCACGGTGCGTTGGCCCGGCAGATGGAGAAACGTCTCGCCGAAGATGAGCTGCAGGCCGTGCACAGTGCGTTCCCGACGCCGTACGCCGATCCGGTCATCCGGACCTGGCAGGCGGTCGGGGCGCGCCTGGCCGTCGCCACGAACAACTCGCCCGAGGCGGTGCGCCGTTATCTCGCCGGACGCGGTCTCTCCGGCTGTTTCGAGCCGCACATCTACGGCCGGACGCAGGAACTAGAGCTGCTCAAGCCGGATCCGCACTGCCTCAACAGGGCGCTGCGGGGCCTGGAGGCCGACGCCTCGGACGCGCTGATGGTCGGGGACACCGTCTCGGACTTCACGGCCGCACGGGCGGCGGGAGTCCCGTTCCTGGGGTACGCGCGCGGCAGCGCGGAGGCCGCGGATCTCACCGCTGCCGGGGCCCGTCATGTCGTGGGCTCCCTGGAGGAGGTGCTGGCGATTCTGCGCGACCGCGCCTGACCAGCGGCTTCCGGTGCCGCCGCGCCTTCGCGTAGACCCGGCGGAGTTGGCAGCCAACTGGCGTAGGGTTGTCAGGAGTTGGCGCTTGCGGAGGAGGCGGGGCGGGATGGGCGCGGAGAATGCTGTCACCCCCGAACAGATCGCGGCCGAGCTGAGCCGGTGGATCGAGTCCGGCAGACTCCAGGGGGGCGAAAGGCTGCCCACCCAGGCCGACCTCGCCGATCAGTTCGGCGTCGAGCGGTCCAAGGTGCGCCAGGCGCTGGAGCAGTTGAAGTCGGACGGCCTGCTGACGAATGTGGGACGGGGCAGCCCTCCCACGGTCGCCCCGGGCAAGGCGGTCGTGGAGGCCGACCCGTCCCGGGCGGCGCGCAGCGTTCTGGTCACCCATTTGTCCGAGGTGCTGAAGGCCCCCGAGGTGCAGATCGATGCCGTGAGTCTGACGGCGGAGACGCTGATGCTGGGGTTCGGCGAGATGATGACCAAGTTCTACGAGCAGACCCTGCAGCCGCGCGTGTGCCGGGTGCGGGTGATGCTGCCCCGGGCCGACGAGAGGCTCGACTATCCGGCCCCGGAGGGGGGCTGGGGGCCCGACCCCGAGATGGACGAAGCGGTGGACCGGCGCAACAGGCTTCAGGGTGAGGCGCACCGGATTCGTCTGCAGCAGATGTTCGCGCGGCTGCGCTCGGAGCTGAAGATCGATGCCCAGGCGGAGTTCCGGAGCCTGCGCGGGACCCCGGTGCGCAAGACGTACCTCTTCAACCGGCAGGTGCTTCTGCTCGGCCATTACATCCCGGGCCGCTTCATGCGGGACGTCTACCCCTATGAGGAGCTGAAGCCGCTGAGGGACGTGGACGGCGCAGAGACCGCGATGTACGTGTTCGAGCGGGGTGTGGGCGGCAGGGACCAACTGTTCGTGCAATCCGAGCAGTTGATGTTCGACCATGTCTGGGACCATGTGGCTCAGCCCTTGGGATGACCCTGGCATATGTCAAGTGGCCCCCTCGGCGGCGGAGGGCTACTGTGTGCGCTCATGTCGGCACTCTCGCCCAGCAGCGTGCGCAGGGCATGGCTCCGCAAGGCCGCGGAGACGGCCCGCTGCGCCCCGGACGGGGAAGTGATCACGGGGCACCACAACGAGAACGTGGTCGCCCCGCTCGGGCCCGGTCTCACCCTGCTGTTCCGTACCGGAGACAAGCTGTTCGGTCTCAAGGGCAAGTCCCGCGGCAAGTTCCGTATGCCGCTGGACACTCTCCAAGTGGTGCCGCGCCTGTGGGAGAGCGAGAAGGCGGTGCTCGATGCGGTCCGCCGCAGCGTCTCCCGGGTCCCGCGCTGTCTGGCGGAGTTAGAGGGATGGTCCCTGCACTCGTATCAGCCGGGTGCGCCGCTCTCGGAGGTCGCGCCGGACGGCGAGGTGGGCACGGCACGCCTCGAGGCCTTCGCCGATCTGTTCGCGCGCCTCACCGACGTACGGCTGAAGTGGCTGCCCAAGCTGCCGGACGGCTATCCGACGGAGGGGAGCCGCCAGTTCCTGGGCTGGCTGGCCCGTTTCGCCCAGGAGAAGGTGTACGAGGCCAACCGTCGGCGGTTCGGTGAGCTCTTCCGGACGGTGGGTGTTCCGGACAATCCGATCGACACCTTCCTGGACCGGCTGGACCGCAGCACGCGCCTGACCGACCGGCCGTTCTCCGTCCTGCACACCGACCTCCACCGGGCCAATGTGATCGTCTCGGACGTGCCAGGGGTCGGCGAGCGGCTCTGCTTCATCGACTGGGAACTGGCGTTGTACGGCGATCCGGTGCACGACCTCGCCACCCATCTCGTGCGGATGGGGTACGGGGACCGTGAGCGGGAGGCCATGAAGGAACTCTGGGCCATCAGGATGAAAGAGTCCCGTTCCGGCCGCATGGTCGAGAACTGGCGCGAGGACCTCGACTGGTACCTGGCGTTCGAATACGTGCAGTCGGTCTTCCCCGACACGATGCGGGCCGCCCTGTCCCTCGGCGGCGAGCCGACCGAGCAGGACTTCGACGCGGCGGCGCAGCGGATCCACCGCGCGGTGGCACGGGCCGCGGTGCCGCTGGGGCTGAGCACCTGGCCGGAGCCGGCCCTTGTCCGCAAGGGACTGTGCTCCTGGCACGAAAATGACCTCAGGGACCGGGACACCGTTGCACCGGACGCAGGCGACGCGGATCCTGGGCTCTCATGCGGAGCTTCTCGAACGGGAGCGTGAGTCCGGCATGGCGGTCGGCGGTGGAACTCTCCGGTGACGCGTCGGTTGTCGAGGGCCCGCTGACAGGCGCTCACCACGACACGTACGTCTTCCCTCTCCGGGAGGGCCGCCACCCACGTCCCGTCCGCTGGAAGAGCCGGTCGGCGCGGGCCGGGCTCGTCCGCTTCGACCGGCGCTGCTTCGCCTCGGAGCCGGACCTCGTGCGTGCCCTGAGCCACCGGGTGCGCCGCGTCCCCGAGGTCATCGAGGTCGGCGGGGCCGGCCTGCAGCGCTACATCGAGGGGGAGACGCTGGCCCGGCTGTCCGGGACGGGCGAGGCCGTGCCCTGGCCGCTGGTCCATCAGATCGTGGACGTGTTCCGCGAACTGGCGTCGGTCAGGGACCGGGAGGTGCTGGCCGAGCGGCGGGTGCCCGGCGAGACCGTGCCGAGCGACGGTGACACCGGAGCCTGCCTGGGGAAGTTGATCGATTTCGTCGAGGGCAGCGTCTACGTGGTTCACGCCGACCGCTTCGGTGACCTCTTCCGGGCCCTCGGTGTGGACGACGGCTGCTTCGGGCGGCTGCGCGCCTGGGCCGCGGGGCTGCGCGAACGCCCCTTCCGCCTGGTCCACGGAGACCTGCACAGGGAGAACCTGATCGTCGACGAGTTCGGTGAACTGTGGGTCATAGACTGGGAGTTGGCCATGTTCGGTGATCCGCTCTACGACCTGGCCACCCACCTCCACCTGATGGGTTACCCGCCCGCCCAGGAACAGGAAGTGATCCGTCTGTGGTGCCGGGCCGTGGAGGAGGCCGCCCCCGGCTGCTCGGCCGGCTGGCGTGGCGACCTGCCGCCGCTGCTCGGCTTCAAGCGGGCGCAGTCGGTGTTCACCGACGTCATCCGCTGCGCGCTCACCCTGTGCGACGGACCGGGACCGGACACGGCACGGCTGTGGGCCGCGGCGGCTCCGCTGCACGGCGTCCTGGCCAGGGGGGCGGCGCCGCTCGGGCTGCCGGACGTTCCGTCCGCTCGGGACATCGCCTCCGCGCTCGCCGTCGCCTGCCGCGATTACGCTGCACTTCCATGACCACCCCGCACCCCACCCCCACCCTCCGCGAACGCAAGAAGCAGCGCACCCGGGAGGCGCTCTCCGAGACCGCGATCCGGATGTTCCTGGAGCGGGGGTACGACGCGGTGTCCGTCGCCGAGATCGCCGCGGCCGCCGGGGTGTCCAAGCCGACCCTGTTCCGGTACTTCGCGGCGAAGGAGGACCTGGTGCTGCACCGGTTCGCCGACCACGAGGACGAGGCGGCGCGGGTCGTGGTGGGGCGGGCCGAGGGCGAGACCCCGTTGGGGGCGCTGCGGCGGAACTTTCTGGAGGGGCTCGGGCGCCGGGACCCGGTGACCGGGCTGTGCGATCACCCGGCGGTGCTGGCCTATCAGCGGCTGCTGTACGGGACGCCGCAGCTGGTGGCGCGGCTGTACGGGTATCAGGAGCGGTCCGAGAACGCGCTGGCCGGGGCGCTGGGCGGGCCGGAGCTCGCGGCGCGGCTCGCGGCCGGGCAGATCGTGGCGGTGCAGCGGATCCTGGCGCAGGAGAACGGGCGCCGGATCGCGGCCGGGGAGTCCGCGGACCAGGTGGAGGCGGACGCGGTGCGCGCCGCCGAGCTGGGGTTCGGGCAGCTGGAGGCCGGGATCGGCGCGCCCGCTGCCCCGGGCGCCCGCCTTACTGAGTAAAAAATGTAACCCGGTTGCGTTACGGTGGATGTATGACATCTGCCGAGATCAGCGCTGCCCTCGTCGCCGAACGCCGTTTTCACGACCGGTGCCGCGACGCCCTCGCCGCCATGGTCGAAGGCGCCGACGAGCAGGTCGTCATCGGTGAGAACGCCTCTGCTTCCGGCGCCGACGCCGAGGTGCTCGGCTATCAACTGCGCAGCAAGGCCAAGGAGTTGAAGGAGCTGCCGCAGGTTCCGGCCTTCTTCGGGCGGCTCGACTTCGGGGCCGGCGGCGAGCACGCCGGGCAGAGCTACCACGTGGGGCGCCTGCGGATCACCGAGCATCCAGCGGCGCCGCCGCTCGTGGTGGACTGGCGGGCGCCGGTCTCCCGGGCGTTCTACCAGGCCGGAGCCAACGATCCACAGGGTGTGGACGTACGGCGCCGGTTCGGCTGGGCGCCGGGGAGCAAGGGGGACTCGCGGGATCTGACCGGCCTGGAGGACGAGCGGCTGGGGCGGGGCGAGGGCGGCGCCGCGAGCGCGATTCTCGCCGGGGAGATCGAGCGGCCGCGCGTCGGGCCGATGCGCGACATCGCCGCGACCATCCAGCCCGAACAGGACGACCTCGTCCGCGCCGCGCTCGCCGACTCCGTGTGCGTCCAGGGCGCCCCGGGCACCGGGAAGACCGCCGTCGGGCTGCACCGGGCCGCGTATCTGCTCTACACGTTCCCGCGCCGCATCCAGCGCGGTGGACTCCTGGTTCTCGGGCCCAACCGCACCTTCCTCTCCTACATCTCCGCGGTGCTGCCCGCCCTCGGCGAGAACGGGGTGCGGCAGTCCACCGTGGCGGAGCTCGTCGGGCGGTTCCCGGTCCGGTCGTACGACGACGAGCCCGCCGCCACCCTCAAGCACGACCCGCGCATGGCCGAGGTGCTGCGCCGTGCCCTGTACGGCAGGGTGTCCACGGCCGCGATCACCGGGTCCCTCGCCGTGAAGGACGACGCGGCGTGGTGGCGGGTGTCGGAGTCGGTCCTCGAAGGGATCGTCCGCGCGGTGCGGAGCGAGGAGCCGCCCTATCTCGTCGGGCGGGAGCGGGTGCGCAGCCGCGTCGTGCGGCACCTGCAGGAGCAGGCCGAGCGGCGCGGCGCGGTCGTCGGGCGGGCCTGGCAGCAGCGCATGGAGCGGGCGCGTCCGGTGCGGGAGTTCCTGGACGCGGTCTGGCCCAAGGTGCGGCCCGAGGAGGTGGTGCATCAACTGCTGACCGATGGGGCGGAGTTGGCGGGTGCTGCGGATGGGGTCTTCGACTCCGATGAGCAGCAGGCGTTGCTGTGGGACCGGCCCCCGCGCTCGTACAAGTCGGCCCAGTGGTCCGCCGCCGATCTGGTGCTGATCGACGAGGCCGCCGGGCTCCTCGACCACCCCGAGGGGTACGGGCACATCGTCGTCGACGAGGCGCAGGACCTCTCCCCGATGCAGGCGCGGGCCATCGCGCGGCGCGCCGTCTTCGGTTCGCTGACCGTGCTCGGGGACCTGGCGCAGGGCACCACGCCGTGGGCCGCGCGCGACTGGGGTGAGCAGCTCGGGCATCTGGGGAAGCCGGAGGCGGCCGTGGTGCCGCTGACCGTCGGGTTCCGGGTGCCGGAAGCCGTGGTCGAGCTGGCCAATCAGGTGCTCGGACGGCTCGATGTGTCGGTGCCGCCCGCCCGATCGCTGCGCAGGGACGGCGAGTTGCGGGTGCGGCGCGTCGACGACGTGGTGGCGGGAGCGGTCGACGCCGTGCGGCGGGCGCTCGGCTTCGAGGGGTCCGTCGGGGTCATCGCCGCGGAGGCGGACGTGGCGCGGGTGCGGGACGGGCTCGTCGCGGCCGGTGTCGAGGCGGCCGGGGCCGACGAGCTCGGGGCGCGGGTCGCCGTCGTCGCCGCGGGTGAGGTCAAGGGTCTTGAGTACGACCACGTCGTCGCCGTGGAGCCCGCGGCCGTGGTGGAGGGGGAGGCGCGGGGGCTTGAGCGGCTGTACGTCGTGCTGACCCGGGCCGTCTCCCGGCTGGACGTGGTGCACGCGCGCGAGCTGCCGTTCGGCGGGGCGCGTAGCTAGCGCGGCCGGGGCGCCGTGGCTCCGCCGGGGCGGCCGTGGTCCGGGGGTGGGGTTTTCGGGGTCCGGGCTGGTGTGTCGTGGTGCTGCGGGGTTTCCGGGGCGCGGCCTGTGTGGCGTGGCTTTCGTTGGGCTGTGCCGTGGTCCGGGAGGGCGGGGTTCTCGGGTCCGGGTTGGTGTGGGTGGGCCCGCCGGGTTTTCGGGGATCCGCCTACGCGCCGCCGCGCTGCCGCGGCCCCCACCGGTGCGCGGCTCCGCGGATGAGCGCCGGTGTCAGCCCCGCTGCCGGGCCCTCCGCGCCGGTGCCGGGCTCGGTGCGGGGGTGCTCAGATGGCCCTGTGCCAGCTGTGTCATCAGCCGCAGGAAGACCTCCCGGTCACCCGGCTCGAACGACGCCAGTACCTCCTCGTGCACCCCGTCCACGATCACCTGGCTTCGCGCGGCGACCTCCGCGCCCTTTGGGGTCACGGCGATGATCCGCGCCCGCCGGTCCGTGCTCGACGGCCGGCGCTCGGCCAGGCCCGCCTTCTCCAGGGCGTCGGCCGTGACGACCATCGTCGTCTTGTCCATGTCGCCGATCTCGGCGAGCTGGTTCTGGGTGCGCTCCTCCTCCAGCGCGTGCACGAGCACGCAGTGCATCCGCGCCGTCAGGCCGATCTCGGCGAGCGCCGCCGCCATCCGGGTGCGCAGCACGTGGCTGGTGTGGTCCAGGAGGTAGGAGAGGTCCGGCCGGGTGCGGGTGGGCGCGGGCGTCATCGCGGTCATGGAGCCAGGGTACTCCGTCATTGGTTCCGAGAAATATAGTCTGCAACGGAACTATCTGTTACGGTCGTGTTGTCGTCGCCACCCGGTGGGGGTGGTGGCCCGACTCGGAAGGACCTCTCGTGTCCGCCGTCACCTCGCCTTCCCCGGTCGCCGAATCCGCCGCGTCGCCGCTGCGCTCCCGCTGGCTCGCGCTCGGGGTCATCGCCGCCGGGACCCTGATGATCATCCTCGACGGTTCCATCGTCACCGTCGCCCTGCCGGCCATCCAGAGCGACCTCAACTTCACGTCCACCGGCCTGAGTTGGGTCGTCAACGCCTACCTCATCGCCTTCGGCAGCCTGTTGCTGCTCGCCGGGCGGCTCGGTGACCTGATCGGGCGCAAGCGGATGTTCCTCGCCGGGACCGTCGTCTTCACCGCGGCGTCCCTGCTCGCGGGGGCCGCCCAGGCGCCCGCCGTGCTGCTCGCGGCCCGCTTCCTGCAAGGCGTCGGCAGCGCGATGGCCGCCGCCGTCGGGCTCGGCATCCTCGTCACGCTCTTCGCCGATCCGCGCGAACGGGCCCGCGCCATCGGGGTGTTCAGCTTCACCGGCGCCGCCGGGGCCTCGATCGGGCAGGTCCTGGGCGGCGTACTGACCGACGCGCTCGACTGGCACTGGATCTTCTTCATCAACCTGCCCATCGGCGCCGCCGTCCTCGCCCTCGCCGTGCCCGCGCTCCCCGCCGACCGGGGAGCCGGAGTGCGGGCCGGGGCCGACGTCTGGGGCGCGGTGCTGATCACCGCAGGACTGATGGCGGCGATCTACGGTGTCGTCAACATCGATGCGTACGGCCTGGGTTCATGGCGGGCGGCCGGGATGATCGGCGCGGGCCTGGTCCTCGTCGCCGGGTTCGTGGTGCGGCAGGCGCGGGCCCGCACCCCGCTGATGCCCCTGCGCATCCTGCGCTCGCGCACCGTCGTCGGCGCCAACCTCACGCAGGTCCTCACGCTCGCCGCGATGTTCGCCTTCCAGGTGCTCGCCGCGCTCTACATGCAGCAGGTCCTCGGCTACGGGGCGCTGGAGACCGGACTCGCGATGCTGCCCGCCGCCTTCATGATCGGGGCGGTGTCGCTGGGCGCGTCGGCGCGGCTCGCGGCCCGGTTCGGGGAGCGGCGGGTGCTGCTCGCGGGCCTCGTGCTGCTGGCCGGAGCCCTCGGCTACCTGGCGCGGGTTCCCGTGCAGGGGCAGTACGTCGCCGATCTGCTGCCCGTGATGCTGCTGATCTCCGGCGGCGGACTCGTACTCCCCGCCCTCGCCGGGCTCGGCATGTCGGCCGCGAACGAGGAGGACGCCGGGCTCGCCTCCGGCCTCTTCAACACCACCCAGCAGATCGGCATGGCCCTCGGTGTCGCCGTCCTGTCGACGCTGGCCGCCCGCCGCGCCAACTCGGCTCTGGGGGAGGGCAGTTCGCGGGCCGAGGCGCTGACGGACGGTTACCGGCTCGCGTTCGGGGCCGGGGCGGTGCTCATCGGGGCGGCGATCGTGGTCGCGTGGACGGTCCTGCGGCCCGCCAGGGCGGAACGGTCCTGATCGGCGTACAGCCTTCTCGGCACTCCCGGTACAGCCTTCTCGGCACTCCCAGTACGGCTTTCTCAGCACTCCCACATCCTCGAACTCTCATCAGGAGAACACTCATGTCCGGTCCCGCCCCGCGCGTCCTCACCGACCCCGAGCTGCAGCAGATCCTCGAAGAAGGGAAGTTCGGCATCCTCGCCAGCGTCCGCCGCAGTGGCCACCCGCACCTCTCCACGGTCCTGTACCGCTGGGACTCCGCCGAGCGCGTCCTGCGCGTCTCCACCACCGCCGACCGGCTCAAGCCCCGCCACTTCCGGGCCGACCCGCACGCCGCGCTGCACGTCAGGCGGGACGACTTCGCGTACGCCGTCGTCGAGGGCGAGGCGGAGGTCAGTGCGCCGACCGTCGAGCCGGGAGACGCGGTGGGGCTCGAACTCCTCGCCATGGCGCGGGAGTTCGTGCCGGCGGGTGGCGAGGAGGCGTTCCTCGCCGAGGTCGTCGAGGAGCGGCGGGTCGTGCTGCGGATCAAGGCGGCCCGGCTGTACGGCACCGCCCTGGACGTCGGATGACGGGTGCCGGAAAAGGCGGTGCCGGGCGGTGGGGGCGGGTCCTACAGTGCGGTGCGTGACGACATCGCAGCCCGCCCCGAGCCTGAGGCCCGCCCGCCCCGACGACGCCGAGGCGATCGCTCAACTGCACGCCGCCAGCTGGAGGTTGCACTATCGGGGCGCCTACTCCGACGCGTATCTCGACGGGGACGTGCTCACCGACCGGAGGGCCGTGTGGACGGCGCGGCTCGCGGAGGCGAGCAGGTCGCGGGCGGAGACGGTGACGTACGTGGTCGAGGACGGCGCCGGCGTCATCGGGTTCGTGCACGCGGTCGTCGACCACGACCCCCGGTGGGGCAGCCTCATCGACAACCTGCACGTCACCAACGACCGCCGGGGCAGCGGCCTCGGCACCCTGCTCCTGGCCCGAGCCGCCGAAGCCGTGGTGCAGCGGGCCGCAGAGCCCTCCCTCTATCTGTGGGTGCAGGAGCAGAACACGGCGGCGCGCGGCTTCTACCGCGCCCGGGGCGCCGAGCACGTCGAAACCGTGGCGATCGACCCGCCGGGCGGGGTGCCCGAGCGGCTGAACGGGCACCCGAACAAGCTCCGGATGGTGTGGACCGACGCCACATCGGCCACGGCGAGACGCAGTTGAGGGCGGCGAAGGACGGCGAGGGGCTCTTCTCCCGTACGTATCGCGCGGTCACCGCCAGTTTCGCGGCGGTGATGTTCCTGACCGGGTTCGCCGCGCTCGCGGTGATGCCGCTGCTGCCCACGGCGGCGCGGGAACTCGACGGGGTGGGCCTGTACCCGCTGGTGGCCGGGGCGTTCGTCGCCGCGAGTCTGCTCGGCGGGGTGCTGGGCGGGGCCTGGGCCGACCGGGCCGGGGCCAGGCGGCCGCTGATGGCGGGCGTGGTGCTCACGGTGGCCACCCTGCTGATCTCCGCGACCAGCACCACGATCTGGCAGCTGGCGCTCGGGCGGTTCACCGACGGCATCGCGGCGGGGCTCGTGGCCGTCTCGGTGAACGCGGCGATCGGGCAGTCGTACCCCGACCGCGTACGGGCCGGGGCCCTCGCCCTGATGAGCGCCTGCTGGATCGTGCCGTCGCTGGTCGGACCGCCGCTGGCCGGGCTCGTGGCGGCCTGGGCGTCGTGGCGCACGGTGTTCTTCGGGCTCGCCGTGCTCACCGCGGTCCCGGCGGCCGTCGCGGTGCTGCTGCTGCGCGGGCACCCGGCGCGTGACGTCCCGGACTCCGGTGAACCGGCGCCGCGACCGCCCCTGCTGATCGCGTTCGTGGTGAGCGTGGCCGCGGCGCTGACCCAGTTCGGCGTCTCCGCCTGGAACCCGATCCATCTGCTCTGTACGGGCGTCGGGCTCGCGGCGCTGGTGGTCTGCGCCCCGCGACTGCTGCCGCGCGGCACCTGGCGCGCCGCCCGCGGGCTGCCGTCCACGGTGCTGCTGCGGGCCCTGACCTCGGGCGCGTACTTCACCCTCGAAGCCTTCGTGCCGCTGATGCTGACCACGGCCCGGCGCGCACCGGAGGTCGTCACCGGGCTCGCCTTCACCGGGGCGGCGATCGCGTGGGCCTGCGCGTCCTGGTCGCAGGGGCGGCTGCAGGACCGGATCGCACGGCACGTGATGGTGCGGGCGGGAGCGGGCGTGATGGCGGGGGCCGTCGTCCTGGCCGCGCTCGGCACGCTGTCCGCCGTCCCGGCCGTACCGGCGGTGGCGCTCGCCGTGGCCTCCATGGTGCTGGCCGCCGTGGGCATGGGCTGGGTCGCGCCTTCCCTCACCCTGCTCTCCCTGGCTCACAGCCCGGCGGACCGGCAGGGCGCGGCGAGCGGTGCGATGCAGACGTCTCAGAACCTCGGCCAGACGACCGTACTGGCTCTGGCCTCGGCCCTGTTCACCGCGGCGGGCGCCGTGGCGAACGGCCGACTCCCCGCCTTCGCGGGCGCGTTCGTACTGTTGCTGCTGCCGGTGGTGGGCGCGGGTGCGCTGGCCGGACGGGCACGCGCCGTACCGGAGTCCGGGGACGCCGGGGGCACCGGCGGACGGCGGGAAGGGTCCGGATCGCGCGGGGCGGTGGACGCGGTATAGGGCGGCGTGTCCTGATTTAGGGCTGGTGCGGCGGGCCCGCCGGGTGGGTGCCGCGGCGGCGGGCGGCGAGCCGGCGGCGGGTCCAGCCGCAGCCGAGCGCGACAGCCGCGATCACGGTGAGCAGGGTCGCGCCGATGACCACTGTCACCCCGGCCGATATCGCGAAGATCGTCCACCACGGCGGGCCGGGTTCCACGGTGCCTCCCAGGGATCATGTGTGCGGGACGAGACGTTCGGCGCAGACCGCGGGGTCCCGCCCCGCACGCCGCGGTCGCGCCGGCCACAATCCCGTACGATCACGCCCCCACGTACCGCGCCAAATGCTCCCCGGTGAGCGTCGACCGGTCCGCGACCAGGGCCTCCGGTGTGCCCTCGAAGACGATGCGGCCGCCGTCGTGGCCCGCGCCGGGGCCCAGGTCGATGATCCAGTCGGCGTGGGCCATCACCGCGGGATGGTGCTCGACCACGACGACCGTCTTGCCGGAGTCGACCAACCGGTCGAGGAGGGCGAGGAGTTGTGCCACGTCGGCCAGGTGGAGGCCGGTGGTCGGTTCGTCGAGGACGTAGAGCCCGCCCTTGTCGGCCATGTGCACCGCCAGCTTCAGGCGCTGGCGCTCACCGCCGGAGAGGGTGGTCAGCGGCTGGCCGAGGGTGAGGTAGCCGAGGCCGACGTCGGCGAGCCGGGTGAGGATCTTGTGGGCCGCCGGGGTCTTGGCGTCGCCCGTGGCGAAGAACTCCTCCGCCTCGGCGACCGGCATCGCCAGCACCTCGCTGATGTCGCGGCCGCCCAGCTTGTACTCCAGGACCGAGGAGTCGAAGCGGCGCCCCTCGCAGTCCTCACAGGTCGACGAGACGCCCGCCATCATCGCGAGGTCGGTGTAGACGACCCCGGCGCCGTTGCAGGTCGGGCACGCGCCCTCGGAGTTCGCGGAGAAGAGCGCGGGCTTCACTCCGTTCTCCTTCGCGAACGCCTTGCGGATCGGGTCGAGGAGGCCCGTGTACGTCGCCGGGTTGCTGCGGCGCGAACCGCGGATCGGCGACTGGTCGACCGAGATCACGCCCTCGTCGGCCGGGATCGAGCCGTGCACCAGCGAGCTCTTGCCGGAGCCCGCGACGCCCGTGACCACCGTCAGCAGGCCGAGCGGGATGTCGACGTCCACGTCCTGGAGGTTGTGGGCGTGCGCGCCCCGGATCGACAGCTTGCCGGTCGGTTCGCGGGTGGTGTCCTTGAGGCGGGCGCGGTCGTCCAGATGGCGGCCGGTGACGGTGTCGCTGGCGCGCAGGCCGTCCACGTCGCCCTCGAAACAGACCGTGCCGCCGCCCGTGCCCGCGCCGGGACCGAGGTCCACGACGTGGTCGGCGATCGCGATGGCCTGCGGCTTGTGCTCGACGACCAGGACCGTGTTGCCCTTGTCGCGCAGGCGCAGCAGCAGGTTGTTCATGTTGCTGATGTCGTGCGGGTGCAGACCGGTGGTCGGCTCGTCGAAGACGTAGGTGACGTCGGTGAGCGACGAACCGAGGTGCCGGATCATCTTCACGCGCTGCGCCTCGCCGCCCGACAGCGTGCCGGCCGGACGGTCGAGCGAGAGATAGCCGAGGCCGATCTCCACGAACGAGTCGAGGCTGTGCTGAAGGGCCTCCAGGAGCGGGGCGACCGAAGGTTCCTTCAGGCCGCGCACCCACTCCGCCAGGTCCCTGATCTCCATCCGGCACGCGTCCGCGATCGAGATCTTCCTGATCTTCGACGAGCGGGCGCCCTCGGCGAGGCGCGTGCCGTCGCAGTCGGGGCAGACCGAGAACGCCGTCGCCCGCTCCACGAACGCCCGGATGTGCGGTTGCAACGAGTCGACGTCCTTCGACAGCATCGACTTCTGGATCTTCGGGATCAGCCCCTCGTACGTGAGGTTGATGCCCTCCACCTTGATCTTGGTGGGCTCCTTGTACAACAGGTCGTTCAGCTCGCGCTTGGTGAACCTGCGGATCGGCTTGTCCGGGTCGAAGAAGCCGCAGCCGCGGAAGATCCGGCCGTACCAGCCGTCCATCGTGTAGCCGGGGACGGTCAGCGCGCCCTCGTTGAGGGACTTGCTGTCGTCGTAGAGCTGGGTGAGGTCGATGTCGGAGATCCGGCCGCGGCCCTCGCAGCGCGGGCACATGCCGCCGAGCCGCTCGAAGGTCGCCTTCACCGCCTTCTTGTTGCCGACGGAGATGGCCCCCGCGCCCTTCGCCGACGCGGTGTTGAAGGAGAACGCGCTCGGCGGCCCGATGTGCGGCTCGCCGAGCCGGCTGAACAGGATGCGCAGCATCGCGTGGGCGTCGGTGGCCGTGCCGACGGTGGAGCGCGGGTCGGCGCCCATGCGCTGCTGGTCGACGATGATCGCCGTGGTCAGGCCGTCGAGGACGTCGACCTCGGGGCGCGACAGATTCGGCATGAAGCCCTGCACGAAGGCGCTGTACGTCTCGTTGATGAGGCGCTGCGACTCGGCGGCGATGGTGTCGAAGACGAGCGAGCTCTTGCCCGAGCCCGAGACCCCGGTGAACACCGTGAGGCGGCGCTTGGGGATCTCGATGCTGACGTCCTTGAGGTTGTTCTCGCGGGCGCCGTGCACACGGATCAGATCGTGGCGGTCGGCGGCCTGCGACCCCGCGGATCCCGCGGACCGGGCGGACCCGGCAGCCTTCGCCGTCGTCCTCTTGGCAGCCGCCGCCTTCTTCGCCGCCGTCTTCCTGGCGGTCGTCTTCTTGGCGGTCGCCGTCTCGGTCGCCGTCGCCTTCTTGGCCGGGCTCATCTGTCTCGTCTCTCCCTGAGTCGGGCGGGCGTGGGCAGGGCCTGCGCTCAGCTGTCCTGGAGCAGCCCGAGGACGTTGCCGTCGGCGTCGGTGAAGGTGGCCACCCGACGGCCGGGGCCGACCTCGTGCGCGGGCTCCTTCACACTGCCACCGGCGGCGGTCACCTCGGAGAGCTTTGCCTCGATGTCCTCGACCTTCCAGTAGGAGACGGGCGCCGTCATGCCCTGCGACGCGGCGTTCGGCACGAGCCCGATGTGCTGGCCCGCCACGTCGAACCCGACGTAGTACTCCGAGTCGGCGGTCGGCTCCGCGCCGAGCAGGGCGGCGTACACGGCCTTGGCCTTGCCCAGGTCGGTGACGGGGTGCAGAACGGTCGTGATGCCCTGAGTCGTCATGATTTCTCTCCTACGCGGATTTCATGCCGGATTGGCTTACGAGGAGCAACGCTAGTCCGGGCTCGGCGGCCGCGCTTCTCGATTCCTGACCGCTTACGTCGTGCCTGGTCAGAGCCGTGTTCGGGCGGGGATGTCACGCGTGCGGGAGCGCCGGTGTCTTCATGCGGAACGGGCCGGAAGGGTCCGGGAACACCCTCGTACAAGGAGCAGACCATGACCGTACGCACACCGAAGGCCGAGCTTCCCGCCGAGCTGCCGGTCGATGCCATGGAAACCGTGCCCCCGCCGAAGCAGTTCGTGCCTTACAAGCTCGCGGGCTGGTGGCGGCCTACCCGGCCGTGGGCGGCTCGTCCTGAGACCGGGGAAATCGTCAGGCCTGGAACACATGTCCTGGCAGCCGCGGACGCCGGCACCGTAGGGTCCCGGGCATGACGGAGCAGTCGAGGCATCTCTCCGACGCGCAGGAC
This sequence comes from Streptomyces sp. VRA16 Mangrove soil, assembly GCF_017377775.1. Lineage (GTDB taxonomy): Bacteria > Actinomycetota > Actinomycetes > Streptomycetales > Streptomycetaceae > Streptomyces. The sequence continues at coordinate 45,340 of NZ_JAFVLN010000025.1, read as the reverse complement.
CCCTTCACCGCCCACCGCAGCCTGCTCTTCACGGTCGCCTACGAGATGCTCGGCTCCGCGGCGGACGCCGAGGACGTGGTGCAGGAGTCCTGGCTGCGCTGGTCGACGGTCGACCGGGAGCAGGTGAACGACCCGCGCGCCTATCTCGTACGGATCGTCACGCGGCAGTCCCTCAACCGGCTGCGCACACTGTCCCGCCGCCGCGAGGACTACGTCGGCGAGTGGCTGCCGGAACCGCTGCTGACCAGCCCGGACGTCGCCGAGGACGTCGAGCTGGCGGAGAGCGTCTCGATCGCCATGCTCACGGTTCTGGAGACCCTCGGACCGGCCGAGCGCGCCGTCTTCGTGCTCCGCGAGGTCTTCGAGCTGCCGTACGAGGAGATCGCGACGGCCGTCGGGAAGTCCGCGGCCACCGTGCGGCAGATCGCGCGCCGGGCCCGCGAGCACGTGGCGGCGCGCCGGCCCCGGATGCGGGTGGAGCGCTCCGAGCAGCAGGCGGTGGTGGAGCGCTTCCTCGCCGCGCTGCGCACCGGGCAGCTCCAGGAACTGATGGAGATCATGGCGCCCGACGTCGTCATGATCACCGACGGCGGTGGCGTGGTGGCCGCCGCGCGGGTCCCGCTGCACGGCGCCGACCTGATCGCGCGGCTCCTGGCGAGCGCCCCCACGAAGGCGCAGGTCGCCACGGCTTCCCTCCTCCTTAACGGCGAGCCCGCGGGCCGCATCGACTTCGACGGCGAACCGTCGGCGGTCACCCTCACGGTGGACGAGACCGGCCGCATCACCCGCATCTACGTGGTCCGCAACCCGCTGAAACTGACCCGCCTGAACGCGCCTTCGGAACTGGCGCGGTGAGGTGGGCACGGCTGCACCCGGCGCGGGGTGGGCGCTTCGTCCGGCGTTCAGCTCGGTTCGGCCGTGCCCTCCCCCCCGTCTCACCCCCGCCCCAACACCTCCGTGATCCGGCTGAAGCCGTCCGTGCCGTGGCCGTGGGCGATGGCGCGGCGGACGAGGCCCTCGGCCGTGCGCAGGACGGCGGAGTCGATGCCGTGGCTCTCGGCGGTGTGCACGATGTGGGCCATGGACGACACCGCCGAGGTGATCGGATTGGCCTCGCCGGAGAACGTGCCGCGGTCCACCTCCTGCGCCGTCTCCTGGAACACCGGCGGCAGGATCGCGCCGTCCAGGTAGCGGACCCCGTGCTCGGCGGCCCAGGCCGCCAGGGAGCGGGCCCGGTCCGGGGTGTCGGCGGTCAGGTTCACGACGGTACGTCCCTTGAGCGCGGCGGCCACGTCGGCGCGGCGCAGGACGGAGTCCGCACCCCTCCTTCCGGTTCCCGCGGCGCTCTCCGGCCGTCCGCGATCAGCCTCTCCCGGCGCCCGCGACCTGCCAAGTACCCACAAAAAAGTGGGTGTTCGGGCGTCAAGATCGATTGTCAGTGGCTGCTCCTAGAGTGAAAACGTCACTCAGGGACCGACGGAGGGGGAGCACAGTCATGCCTGCAACCAGGACGAACGCCGGGTCGAACAAGATCCAGCACAAGGTCAATCACGTCGCGCTGGTCGTGGACTGCTCGGGTTCCATGCGGCCGCACGAGGGTCAACTGATCCGGGTGGTCGACGAGTTCGTGGCGGGACTGAAAGCGGAGTCGGACAGCCTCGGCCACGAGACGCGGATCAGCCTCTACTCCTTCGACCACCGGGTGGAGAACCTGGTGTGGGACATGGACGTGAAGCACCTGCCGTCCATGCAGGGCCTGTACAAGGTGAACAACGGAGCGACGGCGCTGATAGAAGCCTCGATCAAGTCCCTGGACGACCTGGGGCACATCTGGGAGGAGTACGGGGAGCACAGCTTCCTCCAGATCGTCGTGACGGACGGCGAGGAGAACGCGTCGGGCGGAGACCGTCGGCACGACGGCGACATGACCATCCTCGGCCCCTGGCTCGACCGGATCACGGCGAAGATGGGCGCGCTGCCGGGCCACTGGACCTCGGCGATCCTCGTGCCGAACTCGCTGGCCAAGCGCACCGCCCAGAACTACGGCTTCCCCGCGGGCAACATCGCGATCTGGGACGCCGATTCGCAGCAGGGCGTCGAGGAGGCGATCGGCACGGTCCGCGCCGCCGCGACCAGCTTCCTGCGCGGCCGTGAGCAGGGCGTGCGCGGCACCAAGAACCTCTTCGCTGTCGGCCAGGACCTGTCGGTGGACGACGTCCGGGCGAACCTGGAGCCGGTCCCGGCCGACCGCTACCGGCTCCTGAAGGTCGACAAGGAGATCGCCATCCGCGACTTCGTGAACTCGCACCCGGGCGTCACGTACGAGCGCGGCTCCTGCTACTACCAGCTGGGCGCCCGCGTCCAGGTCCAGCCGGACAAGGAGGTGATCGTGGTCGAGAAGGACACCGACCGCGCCTACACGGGCGACGCGGCACGCGCCCTGCTCTTCGGCACGGGCATCCGGGGCACCGTCTCCGTGAAGGCGGGCACCAACCCCGACCTGGAGGTCTACGTGCAGAGCCGCTCGGTCAACAGGAAGCTGAAGTCCAACACCCGACTGCTGATCATGCTCTGACCCGCAGGGCACGGCCCAGCGCCCGGCCGACCGGCGCGCAGTGCGCGGGCAGCGACGTCGCGGCCCAGCGGGCGGCGAGGTCCAGGAAGCCGGCGAGATCCCGCTCCGCGCCGGCCAGCAGACGGCGGAGCTCCCGCGCCGGCACGTCGATCCACCGGCCGCTACCCGGGTCGGCCTCGGCGTCGACCGTCAGGCGGACCACGTCGCCACGGCGTTCGGCGCCGGGCGAGGGGTCGTGGCCGAACCACGCGGCGCGGCCGTCGCCGTCCAGGACGTCGAGCCAGTCCCCGCGGTCCTCCAGACCACAGCAGCAGCCGGGCACGAACCGGACACCGCTCTGCGTGTCCGTCACCCGCAGCCCGCCCGGGACCTCCGGCGAATCCACCGTCAGCAATCCGTGCAGGAACCTGCCCAGCGGGTCGGCGGGACACGGCGGTCCGTCGTCGTCCGGCTCCCCTTCGTTGCAGACGGCCAGCGCCATCACCGCGGTCCCGACCTGATCGGGCGTCAACGTCCCGTCGAGCGCCATGAAGGAGAAGGGCTCGGCCTCCGCGACCGGCCACAGGCCGAAGTCCCGGCGGCCGGGCAGTTCGATGACGGGCTCGACGACTATCACCCGCGCATCATCGCGCCGGGTCTTTGCGGCCGCACCGGAATATCCGGGCCCACCGCGGGCACACGTGACGCAGCGCACTATTGCAAGCAGCTGCTTGCAATAGTTAGCACAGGTGCGGCACCATCGGGGTATGGCATCGCTCAACGTCGGAAATCTCGGCGAGTACCTGCGCGAGCAGCGTCGCAACGCGCAGTTGTCGCTCCGTCAGCTCGCCGATGCCGCAGGGGTGTCCAACCCGTATCTCAGCCAGATCGAGCGCGGGCTGCGCAAGCCGAGCGCGGAGGTGCTGCAGCAGGTCGCCAAGGCGCTGCGGATCTCCGCGGAGACGCTGTATGTGCGGGCGGGGATCCTCGACGCGGAGCGCGAGCGGGACGAGATCGAGACACGTGCGGTGATTCTCGCCGACCCCTCGCTCGACGAGCGTCAGAAGCACGTCCTGTTGCAGATCTACGAATCCTTCAGGAAAGAGAACGGGAATCACGACGGCGGACCCCGCGCCGACGGCGGTGCCGAGCCCTCAAGCAGCAGTTGATGTGATCCGGGAGGACCACGCCATGGCCATCAAGGACGACCTGCGCAAGACCTTCTCCGACCCGACCCCGCTCTACTTCGCCGCGGGCGCCGCCGAATTGACGTTCCAGCAGGCGAAGAAGGTGCCGGGCCTCGTCGAGCAGTTGCGTGCCGAGGCGCCCGCGCGGTTCGACGCCGTGCGCAACACGGACCCCAAGGACGTGCAGGAGAAGGCGACCGCCCGCGCCAAGGAGGCGCAGGCCACGCTCTCGGCGAAGGTGAACGAGTTCGTCGCCACCCTCGACACCGACCTGAAGAAGCTCGGTGAGACGGCCCAGGAGCTCGCGCTGCGCGGCGTCGGCATCGCCGCCGAGGCCGCCGTCAAGGCGCGCGAGACGTACGAGAAGGTCGCCGAGCACGGCGAGGAGACCGTGAAGCACTGGCGCGGCGAGGCCGCCGACGAGATCGTCGAGTTCGCCGGCGCCGTCGAGCCGGACGAGGCGCCCAAGGAGACCGAGGCGGCCCCGGCCGCCGCCGCTCCCGTCGCCGAGAAGCCCGCGCCGGCGAAGAAGACCGCCGCCAAGAAGACGCCGGCGAAGAAGACCACCACCGCCAAGAAGACGAGCCCGGGCTCGACGCCGCCCGCCAAATAGGCACGAGCGGCACGTCGGCGCGGCAGCACATCACGAGCCGGGCACGCATCGCGTGTCCGGCTCGTTCGACGGGTACGGTGGCCGACAGGCCCGTAGGACCGATCAGGAAACGATTTTGGTGGTGGCGTTGTGCTGATGCAGGGATTCGCCAATCTCATGTGGTTGCTGAGCATGGCGTTGATCGTCTTCAGCGGCTTCGCGTTCATCGACGCCGCGACCCGGCGCGAGGACGCCTACCGCGCCGCCGACAAGAAGACCAAGCCGTTCTGGCTGATCATCCTCGGGCTCGCCTTCGTGGTGAACCTGCTGTTCCCGATCCTGTCGTTCCTGCCGATCATCGGCCTCGTCGCGACCATCGTGTACATGGTCGACGTGCGGCCCGCGGTCCGGCAGATGGGCGGCGGCGGTGGCGGCTGGGGCCGCAAGGGCGGCGGCGGATCCAGCAGCGACGGCCCGTACGGCCCGTACAACGGCCGCCGGTAACCGCCCCTGGCTTCTCCGGAAACCGCAGGTCACCGGTCGAGCAGCAGCACCGCCACGTCGTCCGTCAGATCGCCGCCGTTGAGGTCGCGCACCTCGTTCATCGTGGCCTCCAGGAGCTCTTCACCCTCCAGACCCGCCGCCCGCTGGCGGCGGATCAGCTCCACCATGCCTTCCTGGCCGAGCCGCCGGTTGCCGTCGCCGACCCGGCCCTCGATCAGGCCGTCGGTGTAGAGCATCAGGCTCCAGGAGGGGCCCAGCTCCACCTGCATCCGCGGCCAGCGCGCCCTCGGCAGCAGGCCCAGGGCAGGGCCGCTGTTCTCGTACGGGAGCAGCGTCGCCGGACGGCCGGGGCTCGCGATCAGCGGTGACGGGTGGCCCGCCAGGCACAGGCCCGCGCGGCGCCCGTCCGGCGCGATGTCCACCGTGCACAGCGTCGCGAAGATCTCGTCGTCGGCGCGCTCGTGCTCCAGGACCTGCTGCAGCGTGGAGAGCAGCTGGTCGCCGCAGAGCCCCGCGAACGTCAAGGCCCGCCAGGCGATGCGCAGTTCCACCCCGAGCGCCGCCGCGTCCGGGCCGTGCCCGCAGACGTCGCCGATCATCGCGTGCACCGAGCCGTCCGGGGTGCGGACGGTGTCGTAGAAGTCGCCGCCGAGCAGCGCGCGGGAGCGGCCGGGCCGGTAGCCCGCCGCGAAGCGCAGAGACGATCCTTCAAGCAGCGGCGTGGGCAGCAGACCGCGCTCCAGGCGGGCGTTCTCCTGGGCGCGAAGCCGCGACTCGGTGAGCTTGCGCTGCGCCACGTCGGCACGCTTGCGCTCCACGGCGTACCGGATGGCACGGCCGAGGAGACGTCCGTCCAGCTCCTCGCGGAACAGGTAGTCCTGGGCGCCGACGCGCACCGCCTCGGCGCCGCGCTCGGCGTCGCCCGACGTGGTCAGCGCCAGCACGGCGTGCCGCGGCGCGAGGCGCAGCACGTGCCGCAGCGTCTCCAGCTCGTCCGTGTCGGCCTTGGCGCCGGGCAGCGCGAGGTCGAGCAGGATGCAGTTCACGTCGTGCGTGAGCAGCCGCTCGGCCTCGGTGAGGTTGCGGGCGGTGCGGACGCGGATCGGCTTGCCCGCGGCGTCCGGCATCTCCGGGACGGTGAGGGACCCCGTGGGGTCGTCCTCGATGACCAGCAGCGTGAGGCCGCCGGTAGGGCCGGCGCCGGTGCTGCTGTTCGTGGTGTCGTCGGCGGTCGTGCGGTCGGCCGGTCCGGCGGACGGCGTCATGGGCACAGCTGGAGCCTGACCACCTTCCACGGCCGGGATTGCTCTCTGCCGCGGTATGGGTACGGGCATCGCTAGGTTTCCTTCCCTCCCCCCGAGGGCGCGGTGGGACGAAGGTCCTCGAACCACCGACGGGGACCTTAGCGTCAGCCGCCGCCTCAACGGAATGGTGAGCGGCAACCTGTCAGCGTCATATGCCGGTCCTGGGGCGGGAATTGGCGGGATCCGGCCCCCGATGGGCGAGATCGGGATGACGAACATCACGTCGGAACTGTGCAACTGAAGTGAAGGAAGTGTGCTGCGTCACGTGCCAGGACTCACGTACCAGGCTCGCGTCCCAGGGCTCAGGCGTCGGGCCGCACCACGCCGAGTATCGCCATCGAACCGGCCCCGGCGACCGTCACGGTCCGCCCCGGGCGCGGTGCGTGGATGATCGCGCCGTCGCCTATGTACATCCCGACGTGGCTGGCGTCGTCGTGGTAGATGATCAGGTCGCCGGGGCGCATGTCCTTGACGTCGATGTGCTTGAGCTGCTTCCACTGCTCCTGCGAGGTGCGCGGGATGCCGTGCCCCGCCGCCGCCCACGCCTGGGAGGTGAGCCCGGAGCAGTCGTACGACTTCGGGCCCTCGGCGCCCCACACGTACGGCTTGCCCAGCTGTGCGGTGGCGAACTGGACCGCCTTCTTGCCGGCGGGCGTCGCCTTCCCGTTGATCTCCTTGAGGACGCCCGAGGAGAGCCAGGCCGTCTGCCGCTTCTGCTCGGCCTCCTCCTCCAGCTTGCGCAGCCGCTCGCGCTCCTTCTTCTCCAGCTTGTTCTCGAGCTGCTGCGCCTCCTTGATCTGCTTCTCGACCTTCTTCTTCGCGGCCGCCTTCTCCTTGGCGCCCTCGTCGAGCTGCTTCCATTTCGCGGAGGCGTCGTCCGCGTACTGGGCGAGCTCCTCCTGCGTCTTGGTGAGCTGCGAGAGCAGGTTCTTGGTGGCCTGCTGGCCCTGGTGCAGCCGGCCCGCGTTGTCCAGGAACAGCTGCGGGTCGCCGGAGAGCAGGAACTGGGTCTCGCGCGGGATCCCGCCGGTGCGGTACTGCTCGCGCGCCGCCGCGCCCGCGCTGCTCCTGAGCCGGTCCAGCCTGCTCTGCCCCGCGGCTATCTTCTGGGCGAGCTTCACGATCTCGACGGACTGCTTCTCGGCCTTCTCCGTCGCCGCGTTGTACGCGTCCGTCGCCACCGCCGCGTCGTGGTACAGCTTGTCGATCTTCGCGCGGACGGCTTCGAGGTCCTTGGTCTTGAGGGGCTTCGAGCCCGCCGGTGTCGTCGACGGCGAGGGGGTGGGAGCCGGTGCCGCGAACGCCGCGCCCGGCGCCGCCAGCACCGTCACGGCGCACACCAGCGCCACGGCCGCCATCAACGCCGTCCTCGACGTGCCCTGCTTGCTCATCCGCTCCGCCCCCACAGCCGAGACCTCCCGGTTCCACCGTCCGGCAAAACCTGATTTACCGTCAGTAACTTGTGTGCGCTGGGTGGATGGTGCCACGCGCACGCCAAATCCGACAGACCCCGCACGGTGTGACGAACGGCGTGCGGCGATCGTTCCCGTCAGCCCCGGGAGTTGTCGAGCGGCGCCAACGCCCCCCACGCCACGGTCACTTCGCCCTGGCGCCAGCGCGCCGGGCTGTCCACCACCGGCCAGTCGGCCGTCAGGGTGCGCACCGTGCGGATCCAGCGCTGCCGCGCCCCGTACGAGGCGTAGGGGGCGGCCGCCGCCCAGGCCCGGTCGAAGTCCCGCAGGAAGGCGTGCACCGGCTCGCCCGGCACATTGCGGTGGATCAGCGCCTTCGGGAGGCGCTCGGCCAGGTCGGAGGGGGTCCGGAGGGAGCCGAGCCGGGTCGCGAACGTCACCGTGCGCGGCCCCTCGGGCCCGAGCGCCACCCACACGTGCCGCCGCCCGATCTCGTCGCAGGTGCCCTCCACGAGGAGACCGCCCGGCGCCAGCCGCCCGCACAGCCGCCGCCAGACCTCGGCGACCTGCTCCTCGTCGTACTGGCGCAGCACGTTCGCGGCCCGGATCAGGGCCGGGGCCGTACCGGCGGGTTCCAGGGGCACCTCGAAGCCGCCGTGCCGGAAGGTGAGCCCCTCGCGCGCGTACGGCTTCGCGGCCGCGACCCGGGCCGGCTCGATCTCGATGCCGACCACGCGCGCGTGCGGCGCCGCCTCGCGCAGGCGGGCCAGCAGCTCCACGGCGGTCCAGGGGGCGGCCCCGTATCCGAGATCGACGGCCACGGGATCGTCGGCCCGGCGCAGCGCGGCGCCGTGGGTGGCCGCGATCCAGCGGTCCATGCGGCGCAGCCGGTTGGGGTTGGTGGTGCCTCGCGTCACCGTTCCTACCGGGCGGGACGGGGTAGGCGGGCTCATGGGTACGAGGGTATGCGCTGCGGGGAGAGGGGCTGAGGTTGAGCCACGTACAGTAATGATTCGGCAAAGTGGAAATGGAGTGGCTCGGTCCGGTGTTGCCGCCCTAGGACGAGGGCGTGCGCCCTCCCCTAGCCGTGCCCGCAGTACGGCCGCACCAGAGCCGCACGACCGCCGTAGTAGAGCCGCCAGCAGGAGGACCGCACGTGAGTCAGTACGTGTCCAGGTTCCGCCGTACCGGAGCCGCTTCGGCCGCTCCCCGTCTGCGCTTCCCCGGCACTTCCCGCCGGCCCCGCCGCGTCGCGATGCTCAGTGTCCACACCTCTCCGCTGCACCAGCCCGGCACGGGCGACGCGGGCGGAATGAACGTCTACATCGTCGAGCTCGCCAAGCGCCTCGCCTCGATCAACATCGAGGTCGAGATCTTCACGCGCGCCACCACGGGCGGCCTGCCGCCGGAGGTCGAGCTCGCGCCCGGCGTCCTGGTGCGGCACGTGGACGCCGGCCCCTACGAAGGCCTCGCCAAGGAGGACCTCCCGGCGCAGCTCTGCGCCTTCACGCACGGCGTGATGCAGGCGTGGGCGGGCCACCGGCCCGGCTACTACGACCTGGTCCACTCGCACTACTGGCTCTCCGGGCACGTCGGCTGGCTGGCCGCCGAGCGCTGGGGCGCCCCGCTGGTGCACGCCATGCACACCATGGCCAAGGTCAAGAACGCCGCGCTGGCCGAGGGCGACACCCCCGAGCCGGCCGCCCGCGTCATCGGCGAGACCCAGATCGTGCGCGCCGCCGACCGGCTGATCGCCAACACCGCGGGCGAGGCCGAGGAGCTGATCCACCACTACGACGCGGACCCCGGCAAGGTCGCCGTCGTCCACCCGGGCGTCAACCTGGAGCGGTTCACCGTCGGCGACGGCCGGGCCGCGGCCCGCGCCCGCCTCGGCCTGCCCCAGGACGCCCTGGTGCCGCTCTTCGCGGGCCGCATCCAGCCGCTCAAGGCCCCCGACATCCTGCTCAAGGCGGTCGCCGTGCTGCTCGACGAGCGGCCCGAGCTGCGCACCCGCATGGTCGTGCCCGTCGTCGGCGGCCCGAGCGGCAGCGGCCTCGCCAAGCCCGCCGCGCTGCAGAAGCTCGCCGCCCAGCTGGGCATCTCCGACGTCGTGCGGTTCCACCCGCCGGTCGGCCAGGACCAGCTCGCGGACTGGTTCCGGGCGGCCTCCCTGCTCGTCATGCCGTCCTACAGCGAGTCGTTCGGGCTCGTCGCGATCGAGGCGCAGGCCACCGGGACGCCGGTGCTCGCCGCGTCCGTGGGCGGCCTGCCGGTGGCGGTGCGGGACGAGACGACCGGCTTCCTCGTCGACGGCCACGAACCGGCCGCCTACGCGCGCGTGCTGCGCGAGTTCGCCGACCATCCCCACCTTGTGGACAACATGGGCGCCGCGGCGGCCCGGCACGCGCAGTCCTTCGGCTGGGGCACGGCCGCCTCCGCGACGGCCGACGTGTACACCGCGGCGATGCACGAGCACCGCCGTCACGTACTCTCGCACCATGGCTGACCAGCACCCGGCACACGACGTGATCGCGGCGTTCCTCAAGGACGCCGAGCTGGAGTGGGAGAGCCCCGAGCCCGGCGCGTACGTCGTGAAGCTGCCCGGCACCCACAAGCTGTCGACGACGCTCTCGCTGCGCGTCGGCAACCACAGCCTGTCGCTCAACGCCTTCGTGATCCGCCACCCGGACGAGAACGAGGCGGGGGTGCACCGCTGGCTCCTTGAGCGCAATCTGCGCCTGTACGGCGTGAGTTACGCCGTCGATCAGCTCGGCGACATCTACCTCGCCGGGAAGCTCCCGCTGGCCGCAGTCACCCCCGACGAGCTCGACCGGCTGCTCGGCTCGGTCCTGGAGGCCGCCGACGGCGCCTTCAACACGCTCCTGGAGCTCGGTTTCGCGTCCGCGATCCGCCGCGAGTACGCGTGGCGGGTGTCGCGCGGCGAATCGACGCGCAATCTGGACGCGTTCACACATCTGATCCAGCGTCCTTCCAACTGACGCACTCCGCCCCGTAGTTCACCGCCGCACACCTCTTCTCGTGGCCGCGGTTTCCGTGGCATGCTCGCGCCCGGCATTCACGTGAACAGCGTTCACGTATATGCACATCGGGTGTACGTCGATGAAGGGTGGCAGCGGTGCGGAACTTCAGCAGACGAAGCGTTCTGGGCGGAGCGGTCGCGGTGGCGGCCGCCGCGACGACCGGGATCGGGGCGGGCGCGGCCCGCGCCGCCACCGGCCAAGTCCCCGGCATCTGGCACGAGTTCACCGCGAACCCGTACGCGCATCCGCAGATCCCCTACGTCGGCAGGGCCGGCAGCCGCCGCGGGCGGCACGCCGCCGGGCGCGTCCTGCGGGCCGAGTCCTTCGGCGCGGTCGCCGACGGCACCACCGACTGCGCCCCCGCGATCAACCGTGCCCTCGCTGCAGCCGGAAGGGCCGGCGGGGGCACGGTGCTCCTCGGCGAGGGCACGTACCGGATCGACGACCTGATCCACATCGGCCACGACGATGTCGTCCTCAAGGGCGCCGGCTCCTCGCGCACCAAGCTCTACGCCACCAAGAACCTCACCGAACTCATCGGTGTCTACGGCTCCCGCTACGGCGGCACCAAGTCCTCCTGGTCCTGGGCGGGCGGCCTGATCTGGCTGTGTCCCGAGGACCGTTTCCGTACGCTCACGGACGCGATCCGCGCGCGGGACTGGCCGTTCGAGGGCTGGACCGGCAACCAGCGCGACGAGTGGCGCACGCTGACCACCGTCGCCCCCGCGCGGCAGGGCTCGTGGTCGGTGACGGTCGCCGACCCCGGCGGGCTCCGCAAGGGCGACCTCGTGCTGCTGCGCCTCGCCGACGACGCCGCGCACACGCTGCTGGAACACATGGCGGGCGGCGGTCCGGGCCCCGAGGCGTACTACTGGGACGACAAGACCAAGCTGACCTCGTACGTGCCCTACGAGTGGCCGGTGCGGATCGCCTCGGTGCGTGGTGACAAGGTCACCTTCGAGCGCCCGCTGCCCCTCGACGTACGCCCCGAGTGGGACCCGCGGCTCACCACGCACGTCACGGCGCTGACCGGGGCGGGGGTCGAGGGCCTGACCCTGGAGGCGGTTCAGACCCCGCAGTCCCCGCACCTGCTCGACAAGGGCTACAACGGGGTCGTGCTGCAGTGCACGTACGACTGCCGGGTCGAGGACGTCACGGTGTGGAACGTCGACAACGGCTTCGGGCTCGTCGCCGCCTCGTCCTCCACCCTGCGCCGCACGCGCGTGGGCGGGCGCGGCGAGCACCACCCGTACTTCTGCCGCGAGGGCTCCCACGACAACCTGATCGAGGACTTCACCCTCAGCGCGCGCACCGTCCCGGCCCCGTCCGGCACCCAGCTGCACGGCATCAACGTCGAGGGCCTGTCCTCGTACAACGTCTGGTCGCGCGGGGTGATGGAGATGGGCACCTTCGACTCGCACCGCGGGATGCCGTTCGCCAACGTACGGACCGACATCACCATCGACAACACCGGGGCGCACGGCGGCGACGCCTCCGCCGGACCGCTGTTCGGGGCGCGCTTCACCCACTGGAACATCAGGGTCACCAATGAACGCGCGGGCCTGATGAAGATCGACGGTCTCGCGCCGTGGAGCGCGACCGTCGGCATCAACACGGTCCGCGAGTTCGGGCAGATCGACGTGCCGGACTTCACCGGGGATCTGCACACGCGTCTGGAGTTGTACGGGACCACGGACGTGGTGCGCCCCCGCAATCTGTACGAGGCGCAACGGGCCCTGTGACGGCGGTCAGCCGAGCGCGACCATCCGTACGACGGTGACCGTGAGGACGGTCCCGGAGACGTAGTACAGGACTATCGCCCCGCCGACCGTCGCCTCGCGGCGGTCGCGCTCACCCGCCACCGAGCTGGACCCGTGTCCGTACGGGTCGTGGGCGAGGGTGCGGGCCATCTCGGCGCGGAAGGCGTCCGGGTTGGCCATCTTGGCCAGGGTGTCGTCGGCGGGCGGCGCATAGGCGATTCGGCAGGCGCTGCGCCTGCGGCGACGGCTCAAGCCGGGCCCCGCCTCTCGGCCTCGTCACGGGCGAGCCGGGCCAGGATCGCGTCGGCCTCGGGGTCGGGGACGGCCTCCAGCATCCAGTGCCGCATCACGGCGTGGATCTCGTCGACCCCCGCCGCGTTGATGTCCTTGTCGAACTCCGTGCGGCGCTCGGGCGTGAGCGCCGCACGGATCGCCGGGATGCTGTTGGGCACGTCGACCTCGACGCCGCCCACGAGCGTTCTGGGCGGTTCGTCGGTTCTGGAGGCGGTCGAGGCGGTCCTTGGGGCTTCGGACATGTACGGTCACGTACCCGCCGAAGTGCCGCTTCACGCCGGGGCGTTCTCCGCGACCGCCACCACGGGGGCCGCGGCCGCCGGGACGGTGGTGACCTCCTGCGTGGGCAGCCCGCGCATCAGCGCCCAGTAGCCGAACGCGGTCACCGTGCCGAGCGCGGCGCACCCCGTCCACAGCCAGTTCGCACCGGCGGAGTCGATGACCCAGCCGCCGGCGAGCGGTGCGACGAGCGCGGCGGCGGACCACGACAGCGTGTACATGCCCTGGTAGCGGCCGCGTCCCGCGGCGGGCGCGAGCCGGGCGACGAGGCCCGACTGGGTGGGCGCGTTGACCATCTCGCCCAGCGTCCACACCACCACGGTCAGCGCGTACGCGCCGAGCGACCCGGCGACGGCGGTGAGCGCGAACCCGTACCCGATGAGCAGCGACGACACGGCGAGCAGCCGGCCCGGGTCGCGGCGCTGGATGAACCGGGTCAGCGGGATCTGCAGGGCGACGATCACGATGCCGTTGACGGAGGCCACGAGCCCCACGTCGGAGCTGCTGAGCCCGTTCTGGCCCATGACGATCGGCAGGCCGACGGAGGACTGCGTGAAGACGACCGCGACGAGGAACGACAGCCCGACCATCAGCATGAACCGGCCGTCGCGCAGCACGGTGCCCATGGTGACGGGCTGTTCGGTGACGGACTTCGGGCCCGGTTCGGGCCGCGACTCCTTCACCTTCACGAAGACGACGAGGGCGCAGGCCAGCGTCATCCCGGCCTCGACGAGGAAGCCGAGCGTATAGCTCTGGGCGACGAGGAAACCGGCGTACACCGACGAGATCGCGAACCCCAGGTTGATCGCCCAGTAGTTGAGCGAGAAGGCGCGGACGCGGTCGTGGTCGGGCACGATGTCGGCCATCATCGCCTGGATCGCGGGCCGCGAGGCGTTCGAGGCGAGGCCGAGCGCGAAGCCGGTCACGGCGATGGAGACGGGGTCGCGCACGAAGGCGAGGACGGCCACGGTCGCGGCGGTCGCGAGCTGCGCGCCGAGCAGGGTGGGCCGCCGCCCGAGCCGGTCGGCGAGCACGCCGCCGAGCATGGAGGCGATGACGCCGCCGGCCCCGATGAGCGAGGCGACCAGACCGGCGTACGCGGCCGAGAACCCGCGGGCCGCGGTCAGGTACAGAGCGAGGAACGTGAGGACGAACCCGCCGAGCCGGTTCACGAGCGTGCTCGTCCACAGCCACCAGAAAGTGCGGGGGAGCCCGGCGACCGACTCCGTGGCGGCACGTCTGAGCGAGGCGACTGACATGGGTGCATCCCCCGGGGCGAAAGTAAGTGGCGATGAAGGTTTACGTAACTTACGTGCCGGGTATCGGTGAGGGCCACTCAATTGACGGGGACCGTCAATCGGCGAGGGGCGGAGCGGTCGATTAGGCTCGGCTCCATGGCCGACGCACCGTACAAGCTGATCCTCCTCCGCCACGGCGAGAGCGAGTGGAACGCGAAGAACCTGTTCACCGGATGGGTGGACGTCAACCTGAACGAGAAGGGCGAGAAGGAGGCGGTCCGCGGTGGCGAGCTCCTGAAGGACGCCGGACTTCTCCCCGACGTGGTCCACACCTCGCTCCAGAAGCGCGCGATCCGCACCGCGCAGCTGGCGCTGGAGGCCGCCGACCGTCACTGGATCCCGGTCCACCGCTCGTGGCGCCTGAACGAGCGCCACTACGGCGCCCTCCAGGGCAAGGACAAGGCCCAGACCCTCGCCGAGTTCGGCGAGGAGCAGTTCATGCTGTGGCGCCGCTCGTACGACACCCCGCCGCCGGCGCTGGACCGCGACGCCGAGTACTCCCAGTTCTCCGACCCGCGCTATGCGACGCTCCCGCCGGAGCTGCGCCCGCAGACGGAGTGCCTCAAGGACGTCGTCGTCCGCATGCTCCCGTACTGGTTCGACGGCATCGTCCCCGACCTCCTCACGGGCAGGACGGTCCTGGTCGCGGCCCACGGCAACTCGCTGCGCGCCCTGGTCAAGCACCTGGACGGCATCTCGGACGCGGACATCGCGGGCCTGAACATCCCGACGGGCATCCCGCTCGCCTACGAACTCGACGCCGACTTCAACCCGGTCAAGCCGGGCGGCACGTACCTCGACCCGGACGCGGCCGCGGCGGCGATCGAGGCCGTGAAGAACCAGGGCAAGAAGAAGTAGCCCGGCTCCTCTGCTTTCAGCCCTCTGCCCGCGGGGTCTCCGTGGGTGGGGGGCTTCTTGCACGTGGTGCCTCAAGGAAGGGGGACGCCGATGGCGACGGTGTTCCGGTGCCGGACGTGCGGGGCGGCCGTCACGGCACCGGTCGTCGAGCGGGACCTGCCGGATCCAGACACGGACGAGGGGTGGTACCAGCCACGGGCCTCGCCGGTGGATTCCGACGGACATTGCGCCGAGCCCGTGGTGCGGATGGCGCCGGGGGCGTTCGCCATCGACCCCGAGCCGTTCGGGCCGCCCTATGTGCTCGACGAGCGGTCCGAACTCCTGGTGGAGTCCGGACCGCGCGGCACCGTCGTGCTCCATCCCGGCGACGGCATCGGCATGGTGCCGCACCCCGACACCGCGATGCGGCGGGGGTACTGCTGCGGGATGGACGGGGAATGGGGGCCCAATCTGGTGTGTGCGTGCGGCGAGATCATCGCGACCGTCCACTCGGACTGCTACCAGGTGCAGGAGTTGAGGCTGCGCCCCGAGGCCGTCCGTCAGGCATGACCTTCCTGCCCGCCGCTGCGGATCGCCGCCGCCCGTTCCAGCAGGAGCCAGCCGTCGATCTCCCGCGGGTGACGGTCCTGCGGACGCCACCCGTCGGACAGCGCCACGTCGAGCAGGGCGCGGACGGCGCCCGGCTCGTGGAGGTTCAGGCCCGCGCCGCGGACGAAGCCCACGTCCCCGGAGCCGAGAGGGGCGCCGCCGGGGACGTACCGGCCGGGGCCCTTGGCGAAGACGATGCGCAGGGGGCCGCCGGAGCCGGACGGCTGGGGGGTGAGCGTCAGGGTCTCGCGGCAGTCCACGGCGCGGCCGGCGTCGTCCTTGCGGTGGCTGTGGCGCTGCGTCCACATGTACTCGCGCCCGTCGGCGACCAGTCTGCGCGGCTTCTTCGCATGGCGGGGCATGCCGCCGAGGCTACGCGGCCCGGCCGCCCGTCACGCCGCGATCACGGCGACCCCGGTCCGCCCGCCGTCCACGTCCACCACGGTGCCGTGGACGAACGACGCCTCGTCGCTCGCCAGCCACAGCACGGCCTTGGCGATGGCGTCGGGGGTGCCCACCGTGCCCGCGGGCGTGCCGTTCATCATGATCTCGCCCGGGTGCGGCTCGGCGCCCTCGGGTGCCGGGGGGAGGATCACGCCGGGGGAGACGGCGTTGACCCGGACGCCCTGCGGGCCGAACTCGGCGGCCCAGGCGCGGGTCAGGGTCTCCATCGCACCCTTCGTCGAGCTGTAGAGCGCGCCCTGCGGCACCGCGAGCCGGGCGATCCACGAGCCGAGGTTGACGATCGCGCCGCCGCCCGCGGCCGCCATCGCCGGGGCGACGGCGGCGGTGAGGAAGAAGGGCGCCTTCACGTTCACGCCGTAGACCTGGTCGAAGGTCTTCTCGTCGGTGTCGGCCGTGCCGGGCGCCGGGTAGACACCGGCGTTGTTGACCAGGATGTCCATCCGGCCGCCCAGGGCCGCACCGGCCCGGTCGGCCAGGGCCCGGGACGCCTCGGGGCTGCCGTCCAGGTCCGCCGCCACGAAGTCGGCCCGGCCGCCGGCCGCGCGGATGCCCTCGACGACGGCGGCCCCGCGCTCCGCGTTGCGTCCCGATACGACGACATGGGCGCCCTCGGCGGCGAACGCCTCGGCGATGGCCTGTCCGATGTTGCTGGTCGAACCCGTGACCAGCGCTGTCTTGCCGTGCAGTCGTCCACTCATGGCGTGATCTCCCTGTCCGTGGGTGCTTCCGTCGTGCTGACGAGGACCAAGGTGCTCCGCAAAAAATGGACCGGCAAGTCCAGAATGGCGGGAGGGGGAGGTACCGTCGGGGGCAGGAGGAAGGGGCTGGTGCCGTGCCGGACACGTTGACCGCGAAAGGACAGGCCACGCGCGCCCGCATCGTGGAGGGCGCGGCCGAAGTGCTGCGCGAGCAGGGGGTCGCCTTCACCCGGCTCGACGACATCCGCGCCCGCACCGGCACCAGCAAGAGCCAGCTCTTCCACTACTTCCCCGACGGCAAGGACGAGCTGCTGCTCGCCGTCGCCCGGTTCGAGGCCGACCGGGTCCTTGAGGACCAGCAGCCGCACCTGGGCCGCCTCGACTCGTGGGAGTCCTGGCAGCAGTGGCGGGACGTGGTCGTGGAGCGCTACGAACTCCAGGGCGACCACTGCCCGTTGGGCGCGCTGTTCCTCCAGGTCGGACGGTCGAGCCCGGGTGCGAGGGCGATCGTCACCGAGCTGATGCGGCAGTGGCAGGAGCAGCTCGCCCGCGGCGTGCGCACCCTCCAGGAGAACGGGCTCGCGTCACCGCGCCTCGACGCGGACCGGGCCGCCGCCGGCCTGCTCGCCGGTGTGCAGGGCGGCGTGACGATCATGATGTCCACCGGTGACTCGACGCACCTCAGAGCGGCCCTCGACACCGGCATCGAGCATCTGCGGTCCTACACCTGAGGGTTCGCCCGAGAGTCCGTCTGTCTGCGCACCCAGTCGTCGAGCACCCGGAAGTCGGCGTCGGTGAGCCCGACGGCGGGGGCCACCCGGTGCAGCAGGGCGGGCGCCGGATGCGCTGCCTCGACCCAGAGCCGGTCCACCGGGCCGATCTCGTCGTCGACCCAGACGAAGGGGCGCCGCCCGGCCCACGCCACGAGGGCCGGGGTCTTCCAGTGCAGACCGCGCGGCATCCCCGTGGGCGTCGCGCCGGGCCGGTCGAGGACGGGCAGGCGGGGCAGCCCGAGACGCGGGCCGATGCTGTCGTTGGCCTCGTCGCCCCAGGTCGTGGCCCACACCAGCGGGCACCCGAGCGCCAGCAGACGCGGGCCGAGCGCCGGATCGAGGCGAGCCAGCAGCGGATTGCCAGGACCGGCACCGGAAGGCTCCCGCGCCGGGCCGCCGAACGGGAGCAGCGGCCCGTCCACGTCGAGAAAGAGGAGGGGGCGCGCGGAGGACGACGTCACGGCTGCACGATAGTGACCTCGCACCGCAGGCGACGCACGCGACGACCGGAGGCCCGATGATCCACGACCTGTACAACGTGCGCCCGATCCCGCACCCCGATACGCCCGTCCCACAGGAAGCGACCCCCAGCCCGCTCACCCCCGAGGAGGAGAACCGCTACCAGGCGCTGCTCTTCACCGAGTTGGGCAACGAGATCGCCGACCACGGCGCGGCCACCTACCCCGCGTACACCCGCGAGGAGCGGCGCCGGATCGTCGGTGTGGGGCAGCGGCTGAGCGCGCACTGGGGGATGCCCGTACGGGTGGAGGCGGTCGACGCGTGCCGGATGCGGCTGAGCGTCGGCACGCTCTAGCCCCGGCCGTCCGGCTCAGCGCACCCGCGCCGCGATCTCGCGCGCGCACGTACGCGTGTCGGCCCGCGCCGTGTCGATCACCAGGTCGTACGTGACGCCGACGTGCACCGCCTCGGCCTGCTTCGCCGCCATCCCGGTGACCCGGTCGCCCCGCGCCGCCTCCCGCCGCGCCGCCACCTCGGCGTCGCAGCGCACCCCGACCCAGAGCACGTCGAGCCCCGCGAGGGCCCGGCTCCACTCCTCCTGCGAGCCCGCGCCGCCCAGGAACACCTCGTCCACGACGATCCGCGCCCCGGCCGCCGCCATCGCCGCGATGCCCGCGATCCAGGCGGCTTCCACCCGCCGGAACGCGGGGCCTACGGTCACCGAGCCGTCCGCGCCGAACTCGATCCCCGCGCCCGTCGCCGGCAGCGCCTCCACGAACGTGTCGGCGCCGAGGGTCAGCCAGGGATCGGGCAGCAGCTCCTGCAAGGCGCGGGCGATGCTCGTCTTGCCGGAGCTGGAGCCGCCGTTGAGGACGATCACGTGGGTCATGCGATCAACGTAACCGCCCCGCACGGCACTTCACCTCACTTCACCGCACCTCACTTGGTGAAGTACAGGTACTTCCAGGAGCTGTGCGTCGTCGAGTTCACGTTGTCGCCCGACGAGTTGTTGATGTACGAGGTGCGCACCCGCGCCTTGACGCCGGACTCCCCGGGGGCGCCGAGACTCACGGCCACCTTCCCGTTGGTGCCGAGCTTGAAGTACTCCGAACCGGAGTCGTACCACGTGCCGTTGTAGTACACCTCCAGCTCCAGACGCTCCTTGCGGCCCTTGTAGTACGACATCGTCGTGGTCACCACAGGGCTGGTCGACTTGTGGAACCAGTAGTAGCTGTGCGAGCCGATCGTCCCCGTCTTGTAGTGCTTGGAGATCGAGTTCGAGATCTTCACGCGCGCGTAGGCGGTCACCTTCACGGTCCTGGGCGCGGTGCGCGCGTCCCCGGCGAACACCGCGCTCACCGTGGTGTCGCGCTTCATGTCCACCGTCGCGGAGACGTTTCCGCTGGAGTTGACCTTCGCCGTCCTGATCAGCGTGTTCGGCTTGTCGCTGCCGTACGGGTTGGCCCAGATCTCCACCGTGCGGTTCTTGTACGTCGAGCCGAGGTGCGCGGTGAAGGAGACGTCGGCGCCGTACGAGTAGACGTTGCCGTTCTTGTTCAGCGTCAGGGTCGGCGTGGTGCGGGAGACCTCGACCTTGTCGGACGCGGAGACCGCCGAGTGCGTGGCGTCGCCCGCGTAGGACACCGTGTAGGTGACCGTGCCGCCGGCCGGCGGGGTGTCGGTGAACGAGTAGGTGCCGTCCGCCTTCACGGTGACGGCGGCGAGCGCCTTGCCGCTCGGGGACTCCAGGTCGGTGCGGGTGACGGCGAGCTGCGCGCCGGCCGGCAGGGCCACGGACGCGGAGAGCCTGCCGGTGACGGTGAGCTGCTTGGCGCGGGTCGCCTTCGTCGGGGCGCTGACCGTGAGGGTCGGGTTGTTGAGCGTGGGGTCGCCGAGCACCTTGAGCGCGTAGCCGCTGCCGCTCGCCAAGAGCGTGAACACCCGCGACAGGTCGGGGGCCCACTCCAGGGCCGCCACCTCGGTGGTCTGCGCGTAACTGTGCACGACCATGGAGGAGTTCGGCTCGTACGTCACCACGTTGCTGCCGGTGTACTGCGCGACCATGCCGTTCGGCGCGATGTCGGCGCGCAGCCCGCTGGGGTAGGAGCCGGCCTCGTGGAACTTCCCGTCCGCGTACGCGTCCCGCACGGCGCCGTTGACCAGCACCTCCTGGCCGCCGGGGACCAGGTCGATGTCGCCGATGCCGCTGTTGAGCGTGTAGTCGCCGTCGTACCAGGCCACCACCGAGGGCGCGGCGCCCGAGACGTCGAGCACCGCCATCGAGTCCGTGGAGATGCCGGTCTCGCCGACGGCGAGCACGCCCGGCTGCGTCGGGTCGGTGTCGAGCAGGCCCTGGCCGTGGATCCCGCTGCCGGTGCCCTCCGTGGGGAACTGCGTCAGCGCCACCGGGTCGGTGCCGCTCGCCGGGTCCACGGACGGGTCGACCGAACCGAGGTCGCCGTCCCACTGGTCGCCGTACGTGAACCACACCTTGCCGGCGCTGAAGGCGACGTAGGTGGGCCCGGTGTCCGTGGCGACCGGGTAGCGCCGGACCACGTCGAGCGTGGCCGCGTCGAGCGCCACGATCTCGTGGGTGTCCCGCACGGCCGCGTACAGGGTGGCCCCGTCGTCGGAGACGGCGAGGTCGGAGACGGTGCCGAGCCCGCTCACCGAGTCGACGAGCGTGCCCGCGTAGTCGGTGGCGAGGATCCTGCCGCCCGTGGTGTCCCCGACGAAGACCCGCTTCAGTGCGCCGTCGGCGACGAGACCGGCGGGCGAGGCGACGGTCGCCGTGGCCGCGGACGCCGTGCCGGCCGCGACGACGCTCAGCGCCGCCGAGGAGAAAAGCACCGCGAGCGCCGTCGCGGTAGAGATGCTGCGCGTACGCACAGTCGTGTACCCCCACAGAGAAACCCGGTGGATGACCGGGAGACGAGAGCGCCGCGCGACGCCCGTGTCCGTCCGATGGCGGACCGGGGCGCGGCTGCTGGAGCGCAGCGTATGACATGGCAGTGACGATTGAGGAGGGGGTTTCTGCGGATGCGCGGGATGCCCCCAAATATCGGCGCACGCGCGCGTGCGCCGTTGATGCGCCCGCCGGTCAGGGCATGCAATGGAGGAGGCCCTCCGGCACGGAGGCCCCGCAGGTCCATCGAGGAGGGAACCATGGCTGCCGAGTCCCCCAGGCCCGACCAGACGCCCGAGACACCTTTCGAAGTGAGCCGCCCCGTCCCCGAGTTGGTGCTGCTCGGCGCCTGTGGCTGCGGCTCGGGCTGCGGCTGCGGGTGCCAGTCGGGCGCCCCCTGCCAGTGCGGCGGCTGCTGCGGCTGACCCCGTGCACCGGAACACGGCGGAGGGCCCGCACCGTCACCGGTGCGGGCCCTCCGCCGTCGCGCGGGGCGGGGCGTCCGGTCAGGCGCCTTCCGCTGCCGCCGCCTGCACGTCGTCGGCGTGCTCGCCGGTCACCAGGTAGACGACGCGCTTGGCGACCGCCACGGCGTGGTCCGCGTACCGCTCGTAGTAGCGGCCCAGCAGCGTCACGTCGACGGCCGTCTCGATGCCGTGCTTCCACTTCTCGTCCATCAGGTGCTGGAAGAGCGTGCGGTGCAGCAGGTCCATCTCGTCGTCGTCCTGCTCCAGCTGCATCGCCAGATCGACGTCCTTGGTGATGATGACCTCGGCCGCCTTCGCCATCAGGCGCTGCGCCAGCTGCCCCATCTCCAGGATGGTCGCGTGCAGGTCGTGCGGGACGGCCCGCTCCGGGAAACGCAGCCGGGCCAGCTTGGCGACGTGCTGGGCGAGGTCGCCGCTGCGCTCCAGGTCGGCGCTCATCCGCAGCGAGGTGACGACGATCCGCAGATCGGTCGCCACCGGCTGCTGCCGGGCGAGCAGGGCTATCGCACGGGCCTCCAGCTCGTGCTGCAGATCGTCCACCCTCTGGTCGGCGGCGATCACGGTCTCGGCGAGCTTCAGGTCGGCGTCGAGCATGGCCGTGGTGGCGCGCCCGATCGCCGACCCGACAAGGCGGGCCATCTCGACCAGGCCCTCGCCGATCGAGTCAAGTTCCTCGTGGTACGCGTCACGCATACGGCGTGCCCCTTCCAGCATGGGTCCGTGTGGGACCGGGTCAGCCCCACGGTCCCACGGTGGGTGCCGTACGCGTCCGGATCCGGCACCACAAATGAATCACCTCCGTACTGAAGGTGAACTCTGGGCGACGAGTGTTCGAGTGGCCACCCGGACGGCTGTGGAGGACCGGCCGCACCCGCATAACCTGGAGGCATGGACGTGAACGCGGCGGTCGCCGCAGCCTCAGCGATCGCCGGAGTGTGCACCGGTGCGATCGCGATGCTGGCGTTCCGCTGGAGCGAACGCGACCAGAAGCGCCCCACCCGCACCTCACTGCACACCGACCCGGCCCTGCCGCCCGGCGTGGACACGGTCCTGTCCGTGCTCCGCTCCTCCGCCGTCGTCCTCGACGAGGCGGACAGCGTGGTCAAGGCCAGCTCGGCGGCGTACGCCCTCGGTCTCGTACGCGGCGGGAAGCTCGCCGTCGAACCGATGCTGCAGATGGCCCGCGACACCCGGCGCGACGGCGAGATACGCCAGGTCGAGCTGGACCTGCCTCGCCGCGGCACCGGCCGCGGCGACGCCCTCGCGGTCTCCGCGCGCGTCGCCCCGCTCGGCTCCCGCCTGGTCCTCCTCCTCGTCGAGGACCTGACCGAGGCCCGCCGCATCGAGGCGGTCCGCCGCGACTTCGTCGCGAACGTGAGCCACGAGCTGAAGACCCCGGTAGGGGCCCTCTCCCTGCTCTCCGAGGCCGTCATGGACGCCTCCGACGACCCCGAGGCCGTCGAGCGCTTCGCCGGCCGTATGCAGATCGAGGCGACCCGGCTGACCAGCCTCGTCCAGGAGCTCATCGACCTGTCCCGGGTGCAGAACGACGACCCGCTGGAGGACGCGGAGCCGGTCCGTGCCGACGAGCTCGTCGCCGAGGCCATCGACCGCTGCCGCCAGCCCGCCGCGACCAAGCAGATCACCATGGCCGCGGGGGGCACCGCCGACCTGCGGGTGTGGGGCAACCGCGGCCAGCTCGCAGCGGCCCTCGGCAACCTGGTGGAGAACGCGGTCAACTACTCCCCGGCCCGTACGCGCGTGGGCATAGCCGCGCGCCGGGTCACCGCGCCCGGCGGCGACCTGATCGAGATAGCCGTCACCGACCAGGGCATCGGCATCTCCGACAAGGACAAGGAGCGCATCTTCGAGCGCTTCTACCGCGTCGACCCGGCCCGCTCCCGCGCCACCGGCGGTACCGGCCTCGGGCTCGCCATCGTCAAGCACGTGGCCGCCTCCCACGGCGGAGAGGTCACCGTGTGGAGCTCGGAGGGACAGGGCTCCACCTTCACCCTGCGGCTGCCCGAGGCCGCCGCGTCCCGCACCCAGCAGACCCGCATCCCCGAAGGCCCCGGAGACGTACGCGACGAAGACGACGCACACGGGCCCGACGACACAACCGCATACGAATCCATCCCTGCCGCCCCGGAGGTCCTTCCGTGACCCGAGTGCTCGTCGTAGAGGACGAGGAGTCCTTCTCCGACGCCCTGTCCTACATGCTCCGCAAGGAGGGCTTCGAGGTCGCCATCGCGGCCACCGGGCCCGACGGACTCGACGAGTTCGAGCGCAACGGCGCCGACCTCGTCCTGCTCGACCTGATGCTGCCCGGCCTGCCCGGCACCGAGGTCTGCCGCCAGCTGCGCGGCCGCTCGAACGTCCCGGTCATCATGGTGACCGCCAAGGACAGCGAGATCGACAAGGTCGTCGGGCTCGAAATAGGAGCCGACGACTACGTCACCAAGCCCTTCTCCTCGCGCGAGCTGGTGGCCCGCATCCGGGCCGTCCTGCGCCGCCGCGGCGAGCCGGAGGAGGTCGCCCCGCAGGCCCTTGAGGCGGGTCCGGTGCGGATGGACGTCGACCGGCACGTCGTCACGGTCTCCGGCTCCAAGGTCGACCTCCCCCTGAAGGAGTTCGACCTCCTGGAGATGCTGCTGCGCAACGCCGGCCGCGTGCTGACCCGCATGCAGCTGATCGACCGGGTCTGGGGCGCGGACTACGTGGGCGACACCAAGACCCTCGACGTCCACGTGAAGCGCCTGCGCGCCAAGATCGAGCCGGACCCGGGCGCCCCGCGCTACCTGGTCACGGTCCGCGGCCTGGGGTACAAGTTCGAGCCGTAGACCGCCGGCTCCGTCGCGGACACACGAAGAGGGCGGGCCCGGTGCGGGCCCGCCCTCTTCGTCGTGTTCCATGCCCGGGTCAGTGCCCCGCGCTCGCCGTCGCCGTGGCGGAGGACGAGGCCGACGACGACGCCGAGCCCTTGTCCGAAGGCGACTCGCTCGACGAGGACGACGCCGAGGAGGAGGCCGTGGCGGACGCGCTCGGCGTGGCCGGCATCGAGCTCGGCCCCCACTTCTCGAAGTAGCTCTCGGCGGGCACCACGAACGCGCGCAGCTTCACGGCACCGGCCTCGCTGAACGAGAAGGTGATCGGCTGCGCGTTGCCGTCCAGGACGGCGGTGCGGCTGTTGGGGAGCTCGGCGGAGGCGTTGCCCTTGCCACCGAGGACGACGGAGCCGTGGGCCGGGACCGTGATGGTCGAGCCGCCCTTGGCGTCGGTCAGCTTCGCGGTCTTGCCGACCCCGTCGACGGTGATGCCGTCGAGCGTCTGGTCGGTCTTGCCGTTGTTGAAGAGGGTGGCGGTGACGACGGCCGGGCCCTTGGACGAGAGGTCCGGCTGCGTGATGACGGTGGCGTTCTGCACCTTGATGTCACCGACGGTCGTCGCGGCGTTGTCCGGCTTCACCTCGAGCGTCTGCGCGCTGTTGCCGGCACCGCACGCGGCGAGCGAGGCGATCGAGAACGCGATGGCGGCGGCGGCGAGGGCGCCGCGTCGAAGGCTGCTGCTCACGGCGGCGGCAACTCCTTGAACGTGGGCGGAGCGAACGGCTCACGGGATGTAAAGCCGTCCTAAGGGTCTGTCAGCGGCCTTAGATTACCGAGCCGTTCTCATGCCGCCGCACCCGACCCGCCCCTAGCGTCCGCACAGGACCTGCTCGGCATCGTTCGGCCGCCGCATACGCACCGGACATCCCGAACTCCTCACCGTCACCAATGGCCTCTCGTTCACCATTCACATAGGCCCTGTCCAGCGGGCCGGGCGGATTTCCGGTAAGGAATGCATGAGGGTCCGGAAAAACGATCACCAGGGCCCAGGAATCGCGATGATCAATTCCGGATTCGTCTCGAACGGGACTGCGAGTACCCGAACGGAGTAGCGGAAGTCTCCTCCCCTGAACCTCGCAAACCGGGACGTTCGTCCCCTTGGATGCCTGATCGGGGGCCTGTAACGTTCGGGTTTCCGCTTCGCCGGAGAGCCGCTCCGACCTGCGAATACCCCCCTCCTCTTCCGTCCGCGGCCCCCTCCGCAGCACGTTCCTGTTGTTGTTGTCAAGCCCCGAGATATGCCCTGACCTGCGAAAACGCCATTCAGAACCCGCCGTTTCCGTGTTACCCTGGATAGCCACGGAAGGGGTACCTGTCACATGACGTTCAAGGTTGGCGACACCGTGGTCTATCCCCATCACGGGGCCGCGCTGATCGAGGCCATCGAAACTCGCCAGATCAAAGGCGTGGACAAGACCTACTTGGTGCTGAAGGTCGCCCAGGGCGACCTGACGGTGCGTGTGCCAGCGGACAATGCGGAGTTCGTCGGCGTGCGTGATGTGGTCGGTCAGGACGGGCTCGACCGGGTCTTCGAGGTGCTGCGCGCGCCGTACGCCGAGGAGCCCACGAACTGGTCGCGCCGTTACAAGGCAAACCTGGAGAAGCTCGCCTCCGGTGATGTCATCAAGGTCGCGGAGGTTGTGCGTGACCTGTGGCGTCGCGAGCGTGAGCGCGGACTGTCCGCGGGTGAGAAGCGCATGCTCGCCAAGGCTCGCCAGATCCTGGTGAGCGAGCTCGCTCTCGCGGAGAACACGAACGAGGACAAGGCCGAGGCCCTGCTCGACGAGGTTCTCGCGTCCTGACACGCGCTGCTGTCGCGTGTGAATGAATAATGCCGTGGTGCCCGCTGACCCTGATGGTGTCGCCGGGCGCTGCGGCATGTTCGTATCCTCGTACCCGTACCGCTGTACTCGGAAGATCCCCTGGTGTGCCGGGCCCGGGCAGCTGGCTCGACCAGTGTCACGGAAGGGTCCGGTCGAGGCGTCGCGCCCGGCACGATGTGGCCATACCCACCACCCCCGAGCGTACAAACCTGAACGGAACCGATGTCTGACGAAACGCGTCCCGTTGCCGCCCTCGCACGCACCGCGGCCGTGATTCCGGCCGCCGGCCGGGGTGTGCGCCTCGGCCCCGGCGCCCCCAAGGCGCTGCGCGCGCTCAACGGCACCCCGATGCTGATCCACGCCGTCCGCGCCATGGCGGCGTCCCGCTCCGTCTCCCTCGTCGTGGTCGTCGCCCCGCCGGACGGCGCCGCCGAGGTGAAGAGCCTGCTCGCCGATCACGCGCTGCCCGAGCGGACCGACTTCGTCGTGGTCCCGGGTGGTGAGTCGCGCCAGGAGTCCGTGAAGCTCGGGCTCGACGCGCTGCCCGACGGCATCGACATCGTCCTCGTGCACGACGCGGCCCGCCCGCTCGTCCCGGTGGACACCGTCGACGCCGTGATCGAGGCCGTCCGCGAGGGCGCGCCGGCCGTCGTGCCCGCGCTGCCGCTCGCGGACACCGTCAAGGAGGTCGTGCCGGCCGCCGACGGCAGCCCCGAGCCCGTCGTGGCCACGCCCTCGCGGGCCAGGCTGCGCGCGGTGCAGACGCCGCAGGGCTTCGACCGCGCGATCCTCGTGCAGGCCCACGAGACCGTCACGGACGACGTCACCGACGACGCCAGCATGGTCGAGCGGATGGGCCTCCAGGTCGTGCTCGTGCCCGGGCACGAGGAGGCGTTCAAGGTGACCAGGCCGCTCGACCTCGTGCTCGCCGAGGCCGTGCTCGCCCGCAGGAGGGCCAACGATGGGTTCTGAGCAGCAGTCCCTTCCGTCCGTACTGCCGCAGGTCGGCATCGGGACCGACATCCACGCCTTCGAGGAGGGCCGTGAGATGTGGTGCGCCGGGCTGAGGTGGGAGGCGCCCGACTACACCGGTCCCGGGCTCGCCGGGCACTCCGACGCCGACGTCGTCGCGCACGCCGCCTGCAACGCGCTGTTCTCGGCCGCCGGGCTCGGCGACCTCGGGCAGCACTTCGGGACCGGGCGCCCCGAGTGGTCGGGGGCCAGTGGACTCACGCTGCTCGCCGAGGCGGCGCGGATCGTGCGCGCCGCCGGATTCGTCATCGGGAACGTGGCCGTGCAGGTCGTGGGCCCGCGCCCGAAGATCGGCAAGCGGCGCGACGAGGCGCAGAAGGTGCTCTCCGAGGCCGCGGGCGCTCCCGTGTCCGTCTCCGGCGCCACCACCGACGGGCTCGGGTTCCCCGGGCGCGACGAGGGCCTGATGGCGGTCGCGACCGCGCTGGTGGTGCGGGCGCAGGGCTGACCCGGGCGGCTTATTGCACATGCCTTGCAGTTAGCATGGTCGGGCAGATGGCGGACCGGGCTCGGGCAAGGTGAAGGCAGACGATGGGTGACTACGTGATCCGCGTGGCCGGTGACGGCGATGTGGACGGGGCCCGCGCCGTCATGCTGGACACCGTGTACCGCGACCTGAAGTCCGGATACGTGCCGCGCTGGCACGCCGACATCATCGACCCGGCCGCCCACTACCTGCGCCCCGAGCGCCGCACCCTGCTCGTCGCCGAGCACGTGCCGAGCGGCGCGATCGTCGCCACCGGCGGGGTCAGGGACCAGGGTCCCGCGGCCCCGCCCAACCCGCAGTGGGTCGCCGACCGCTTTCCCTCCGGCTCCACCGCCCAGCTGTGCCGCATCTACGTCCGTCCCGAGCACCGGCGCCACGGCCTCGCCCGCGCGCTCGTGCGCGAGCTGACCGACTTCGTGGCCTCGGCGGGCGGCTACGAGCGGCTGTATCTGCACACCGACCCCGCCGTGACCGGCGCCGAGCCGTTCTGGCGCTCCCTCGCGCAGGAGGTCTGCGACGAGCGCGAGCTGCCCGGCGGCGGACAGGGCATCGTGCACTTCGAGCTGCCGCTGCCCGCGCCGGTGCCGGTCCCCGTCGCCTGATGCGGCGGCGCGGCCTGCTCCTCGCCGCCGCCGGGATCGGGCTCACCAGCGCGTGCGGCTCGTTCACCGGCACCGCGCGCGGCGGCCGGCTCGGCGTGGACCTCGCCTTCGCGCCGACCCAGGGCCTGTCCCCGTACGGCGACGACGGGCTGCTGCTCAGCAGGCTCGCGGTCGTCGACGGTCTGACCCGGATGGACACCGACGGCGTGATCCACCCGGCGCTGGCCGAGAAGTGGACCCGTACGAACGCCACCACCTGGGAGTTCACGCTGCGCGCGGCCCGGTTCCAGGACGGCGGGGACGTCACCGCGGACGCCGTCGTACGCGCCCTGCGCGAGGCGGGCCGGGCCGAGGTGACGCCGCGCGTGCTGAGCGACGTACGGCTGAGGGCCGAGGCGGTGGGGGAGCGGCGGGTGCGGATCGCGACCGGCACCGCCGATCCGCTGCTGCCCGCACGCCTCGCCAACCCGTCGCTCGCGGTCCTCTCCCCGGCCGCGTACGGGAAGGACGGGCGGGTGGACCCCGTGGGGACCGCCACCGGGCCCTTCGCGCTGACGCAGGTGCACGGGGCGGTGTCCGCCGCGCTCGACCGGTTCGACGGGCACTGGCGCGGGAAGGCGGCGGCGCGCGGCCTCGACGTGACGTTCGTCGCCGACAACAACGCCCGTGCCAACGCGCTGCGTTCGGGCCAGATCGAGGTCGCCGAGTTCGTGCCCGCGGCGCAGGCGCTGCTGCTCGGCGACCGGGCC
The DNA here is from genome assembly GCF_017377775.1 of Streptomyces sp. VRA16 Mangrove soil. Classification (GTDB taxonomy): domain Bacteria; phylum Actinomycetota; class Actinomycetes; order Streptomycetales; family Streptomycetaceae; genus Streptomyces. The sequence continues at coordinate 16,303 of NZ_JAFVLN010000025.1, read as the reverse complement.
AGGAAGGTCGGCACGGTCAGGACCACGACCCTGTACCTGAACACGGGCAAGGGGCCGCTCGCCGACGCCGGACTGCGGGCCGCCGTGCGCGAGGCGATCGACACCAGCGCGCTCGCGTCCAGCGTCTACGAGGGGTACGCCCGGCAGGCCACCGGGCTGCTCGGGCCCGGGTTCGCCTGGGCCGACGGCAAGCAACTGCCGGTCACCGGGCGGGCGCGGGCCACCCGGCCGCGCGGGCGGACGCTCACCCTCGCCACGTACACCAACCGCGCCGAACTCCCCGAGGTCGCCGCGGCCCTCCAACAGCAGCTGGAGAAGGCCGGGTTCGGCGTGCGGCTCGTCGTGAAGGACTACGCGCGGCTCGAAGCCGGGGCCCTGGACGGCGCGTACGACGCCTTCCTGATGTCCCGGTCCACCGCGCTCGACACCGGCGACCCCGTCTCGTACCTCGCCTCCGACTTCACCGGCGGCGGCAGCTTCAACATCTCCCGGCTCGACGACCCGGACGTGGACGCCGCCGTGCGCGCCGCCGCCGGACGCGAGGGCGACGCCCGGCACCGGGCCGTGCTCGTCGCCGAGGCCGCGATCCTGCGCACCGACGCCGCCGTGCCGATCGTGCACGAGGAGCACCTGCAGGGCGTCGGGGCCGGGGTGCGCGGGGTCGTCCTCGACCCCTACGAGCGGCAGTTCATCGGCCTGGAGACGCGCGCGTGAGGAAGCTGACCGTCGGAATCGGGCGGGCGGTCGCGGTCGGCGGGCTGCTCGCCGTCACCGCGCTGCTGCCCTGGCTGACCAGGACCGACCCGGCGCTGACCGTGCTGCACGCGCGGTACGGCGACGCGCCCACGACACCGGAGCAGCTCGCGCAGGTGCGTGACCGGCTCGGCCTGGGCGAGGGCCCCTTCACGTTCTTCGGGCAGTGGGTGCGCGGCCTCGCACACGGAGACCTCGGCACGTCCTGGGTGACCGGCGCCGACGTCGCCTCCGACGTGGCCGGCTCGTTCTGGGTGTCCGTGTCGCTGATGGCGTACGCGATGGTGGTCGCCGTCGGGGTCGCGGTGGCCGTCTGGCTGCCCGCGCTGCGGCGCGGGCGGCCCGAGGCGCGCGGCGGGGCCGTCGCGGGCGTGCTCGCCGCGCTGCCCGAGTTCCTGATCGCCTCCGTGCTCGCGACCCTGTTCGCCGTGCGGCTCGGCTGGTTCCCCGCGCAGGGGTGGGCCTCGCCCGCCTCCGCCGTACTGCCCGCCCTCGCCCTCGGCATCCCCGCGGGGGCCGTCCTCGGCCGGCTCGGGCAGGACGCGCTGCCGACGGTGTTCGCCGAACCCTGGGTGCGCACGATGCGGGCGGGCGGCATGCCACGCTCCCGGATCGCCCGGCGCGCGGTGCGCCGCATGCTGCCCGCGGTGCTCCCGCAGGCCGGGCTCACCGTCGTCGGCCTGACCGGCGCCGCGGCCGCCGTCGAGGCCGTGTTCGCGATCCCGGGGCTCGGCGGGACGGCCGTCGCCGCCGCCCTCGACCTCGATCTGCCGCTGCTCCAGGGCTGTCTGCTGGTGCTGCTCGCGCTCGGCGTGGCCGCTGCCGTCACCGTCGGACTCGTCCGGCGCCGGCTGCTCGGGCCCGCGCTCGCCGCCGGTGCGCTGCCGGGCGCGACGCGGGTGTCGTGGCGCGGCGCCTCGTACGCCGGATGGATCCTCGGCGCGCTGCTGCTCGGCGTGATCGGCTGGGGGCTCACCCGAGACCCGCTCCAGGTCGACCTGGCCGCCCGCCTCGTGGCCCCGTCCCGGGCCCACCCCTTCGGCACGGACGCGCTCGGGCGCGATGTGCTGGCCCGGCTCGGGCACGGCGCGCTGCGGACGCTTCTCACGGCCGCCGTCGTGTGCGCCGTGTGTTTCGTGGCGGGCGTGCTGCTCGGGCTCGTCCGGGCCGCGAAGGGCCTCACCGAGGTCGCCAACGCACTGCCCGCGATCCTCGCCGGGCTGCTCGTCACCGGCCTGTTCGGGGCCGGACAGACCGGGGCGGCCGTCGCCGTCGCCGCCGTCGGCTGGGCCCCGTTGGCCGCGCACACCGCGGCGCTCGCCGAGGCGGAACGCGGCGCCGGGCACCTCGCCGCCGCCCGCGCCCTCGGCGCCGGGCGCGGGCACGTCCTGCGCCGGCACGTCCTGCCGGGCGTGCTGCCGCCGGTCGCCCGGCACGCGGCGCTGCGCCTCGCCCCGACGACCCTCGCCCTCGCCTCTCTCAGCTTCCTCGGCCTCGGCACCCAGCCGCCCACGCCCGAGTGGGGCCGCCTGCTGATGGAGAACCTGCCCTACGCCGAGCGGGCCCCCTGGGCGGTCCTCGCGCCGGCGGCGGCGCTCGCGGTCGTGGGCGCGACGGTGGCGCTCACCGGCCGCCGGACCGCCCAAGGGCGCGCATGAGCGCCGACCGTCGGCTCCGGGTGCGCCAACTGCCGCCCTACATAAGGTTGTTGACCCTCACCCAGCTCGCCTTCAACATCGGCTTCTACGCCGTCCTGCCCTACCTCGCCACCCATCTCACCGACCGCCTCGGTCTCGCCGGATGGGCGGTCGGCCTCGTCCTCGGGCTGCGCACGTTCAGCCAGCAGGGCCTCTTCGTCGTCGGCGGCGCGCTCACCGACCGGTTCGGGCCGCGCCCGGTCGTCCTCGCCGGGTGCGTCCTGCGCATCGCCGGGTTCTGCTGGCTCGGGTTCGCCGCCACCACGGCCACCGTCGTCGCGGCCGTCCTGCTCATCGGGTTCGCCGCCGCGCTCTTCTCCCCGGCCGTCGAGTCCGAGACCGCCCGCGAGGCCGTCCGCCACGAACGCGCCACCGGCGTCCCGCGCGCCCAGGTCCTCGGCGTCTTCTCCGCCGCCGGACAGGCGGGCGCCTTCCTCGGTCCACTGCTCGGCACGGCCCTGCTCTTCGTGAGCTTCCGGGCGGCCTGCCTCGCGGGCGCGCTGGTCTTCGTCGGGGTGCTCGCCGGACACGCCCGGCTGATGCCGCGGCGGGCGGCCGTGCCGCGGGCCCGCCGTGCACGGGGCGCCGCCGCGGTGTTCGCCAACCCGCGCTTCCTCGCCCTGTGCCTGGCCTACAGCGGCTATCTCATCGCGTACAACCAGCTCTATCTCGCGCTGCCCGTCGAGGTCGCCCGCACCACCGGGTCGCAGGACGCCGTCGGCCCGCTCTTCGCGCTGTCGTCGCTGCTCGTCGTCTGCGTCCAGCTGCCGGTGACCCGCTGGTCGGCGGCGCGGCTCGCGCCGCGCACCGCGCTGATCGCGGGGCTCGCGCTGGTGGCTTCCGGGTTCGCGGCGGTCGCGGTGGGCGGCTTCGGGACGTACGGGCTGCTGCCCGTCTGCGCGCTCGTCGTGCTGCTCACCGTCGGGCAGATGCTCCTGGTCCCGGCTGCCCGTGGACTCGTACCGGACCTCGTGGCGGAGCGGCATCTCGGGCTCGCCACCGGCGCGCTCTCCTCCGTCTCCGGGATCGCCGTGCTCGCCGGGAGCGCCGCGACCGGGGCGCTGCTCGGCCTGCCCGTACCCGTCCTGTGGGCGGTGCTCGCGGCGGTGCCGCTGGCGGCGGCGGGATGCGCGTGGTGGGTGACACCCGGACGAAATGCCGGGGCGGCGCGGTGTGTTGTCGCAGGATCGGGTACGCGCCATCCGTCCCTCAAGAAGGAGTAGCCATGTCCGCACAGCTTTCCGACGGGCTCAAGGAACTGCTCGACAGCAAGGTCTTCATCGGTGTCGCCACCCTCCAGCCCGACGGCAGTCCGCAGGTCTCGCCGGTGTGGGTCAAGCGGGACGGTGACGACGTGCTGTTCTCCACGACCGTCGGGCGGCAGAAGGAGAAGAACCTGCGGCGCGATCCGCGGGTGACGGTGCTGGTGCAGCCCGCCGACAACCCCTACGCGTACGCCGAGATCCGCGGGACCGCCGACATCACCACCGAGGGCGGTCAGGAACTCATCGACGAGCTGTCCTTGAAGTACACGGGGAAGAAGTACGCCGAATTCAATCCCTCGTCCGCGGACGACGCGGAGCGGGTCGTGGTGCGGGTCCGGGCCCGGAAGGTCGTCGGGCGAGTCTGAGGTCTGTGGGGGTTCGCGGCCTTCGGGCCGCCCCCTCCTCCCCTTCCCGTCCCGAAACCGGGGGGCTTCGCCCCCGGACCCCCCGGTTTCGTCGTCGGCCCCGCGCCGGTGGGGGCTGGGCGCGCCGTTCCTCGCGCCCCTTACGGGGCACGGCACCCTTCTGCGCCTACTACCCTGGAGGCGTGACTATTCGCCTGTACGACACCAGCGCCCGGCAGATCCGTGACTTCGAGCCCCTCACACCGGGCTGTGTCTCGATCTACCTGTGTGGCGCGACCGTGCAGGCCGCCCCGCACATCGGGCACATCCGCTCCGGCCTCAACTTCGACATGATGCGCCGCTGGTTCACGTACCGCGGCTTCGACGTGACGTTCGTGCGGAACGTGACGGACATCGACGACAAGATCATCAAGAAGGCCGCCGAGCAGAACCGGCCGTGGTGGTCGATCGGGTACGAGAACGAGCGGGCGTTCAACGACGCCTACACGGCGCTGGGCTGCCTGCCCCCGACCTACGAGCCGCGGGCCACCGGACACGTCACCGAGATGGTCGAGATGATGCGCGGCCTCATCGAGCGCGGGCACGCGTACGAGGCCGACGGCAGCGTCTACTTCGACGTGCGCTCCTTCCCGGGGTACCTGGAGCTGTCGAACCAGGACCTGGACGATCTGCGCCAGCCCGCCGAGGAAGGCATCACCGGCAAGCGCGACCCCCGCGACTTCGCCATGTGGAAGGCGACCAAGCCGGGCGAGCCCGACTGGGAGACGCCCTGGGGCCGTGGCCGTCCCGGCTGGCACCTGGAGTGCTCGGCCATGGCCCACAAGTACCTGGGCTCCGCCTTCGACATCCACGGCGGCGGCATCGACCTGATCTTCCCGCACCACGAGAACGAGATCGCCCAGGCCAAGGCCTTCGGCGACGAGTTCGCCAGGTACTGGGTGCACAACTCGTGGGTCACCATGTCCGGCGAGAAGATGTCCAAGTCGCTCGGCAACAGCGTGCTCGTCGGTGAGATGGTCAAGCACTGGCGGCCGATCGTGCTCCGCTACTACCTGGGCACCCCGCACTACCGCTCCACCATCGAGTACAGCGAGGACGCGCTGCGCGAGGCCGAGGCCGCGTTCGCGCGGATCGAGGGGTTCGTGCAGCGGGCCACCGAGCTGGCCGGCGGCCCGGTCACCCCGGCCGGCGAGGTGCCGCTCGCGTTCGCCGAGGCGATGGACGACGACCTGGGCGTCCCCCAGGCGCTGGCCATCGTGCACACCGCCGTCCGGCAGGGGAATTCCGCCCTGGCCGCCGACGACAAGGAAGCCGCCGTCGCCCGCCTCGCCGAGGTGCGCGCCATGCTCGGCGTCCTCGGCCTCGACCCGCTCGACGAGCAGTGGGCCGGCGCCTCGGACAGCGGGGCCGAAGACCTCAACGGGGTCGTCGACAGCCTCGTACGCCTCGTCCTCGACCAGCGCGAGGCCGCCCGCGGCCGCAAGGACTGGGCCACCGCCGACGCCATCCGCGACCGGCTCAAGCAGTCAGGTCTGAGTATCGAGGACGGCCCCTCCGGGCCGCGCTGGACGCTCGGCTGAGAAGTGACCGAATGTGCCGTCCGGCTCCCCGGGCGGCACACTTCATAGACGTACTTCATAGACGTACGCACATACCCGTAGACGTAGACGCAAGAGACAGGTAGGTCATGGCCGCCAACAGCAACCGCCGCATGTCCGGCAAGAAGGGCGCGCAGGTCGGCAGCGGTGGCAACCGGCGCCGCGGCCTGGAGGGCAAGGGTCCGACCCCGCCCGCCGAGATGCGCAAGGGCCACGTCAAGCAGCGTGCCGCCAACGCCAAGGCCAAGCGCGCCCAGGGCCGCCCCACGAGCCGCACCGGCGGCCCGCGCGGCAAGTCCACCTCCGAGATGGTCGTCGGCCGCAACCCGGTCGTCGAGGCGCTGCGCGAGGGCGTGCCCGCCACGACCCTGTACGTGCAGCAGTTCATCGACAACGACGAGCGGGTCCGCGAGGCCCTTCAGCTCGCCGGTGAGCGCGGCGGCATCCACCTCATGGAGGCCCCCCGCCCCGAGCTCGACCGCATGACCAACGGGCTCAACCACCAGGGCCTCGTCCTCCAGGTCCCGCCGTACGAGTACGCGCACCCGGAGGACCTCGTCGCCGCCGCCTTCGACGAGGGCCAGGACCCGCTGATCGTCGCCCTCGACGGGGTCACCGACCCGCGCAACCTGGGTGCCGTCGTGCGCTCCGTGTCGGCCTTCGGCGGCCACGGGGTCGTCGTGCCCGAGCGGCGCGCCGCCGGCATGACCGCCGGTGCCTGGAAGACGTCCGCCGGTACCGCGGCCCGGACGCCCGTCGCCCGCGCCACGAACCTGACGCGGACCCTGGAGCAGTACAAGAAGGCCGGGATCGTCGTCGTCGGGCTCGCCGCCGACGGGGAGCGTTCCGTGGCCGACCTGGAGGCCCTCGAAGGCCCCGTGGTCATCGTCGTCGGCAGCGAGGGCAAGGGCCTGTCCCGCCTCGTCGGCGAGACCTGCGACTTCCGCGTGCGCATCCCGATGCCCGGTGGCGCCGAGTCGCTGAACGCCGGTGTCGCCGCGGGCGTCGTGCTGTACGAGGCCGCGCGGCGCCGCGGCTGACCGTGCGGGTCCCCGCGCCCCGCACGGGGCGCGGGGGGACGACCTTGACGCGACCCGGACATTTCCATCGGGTCAAGGCAGTGTCCTAAACACACATCACTCGGTTAGATGAGTGTGGACACCAGAACGCCCCGCACACCCTCGGGGGACCGCTCGTCGGGATTCGACGACGCTCCCGCGCTGAGCATGGTGAAGGTTCCGTGCGACCCGGCGCAGGTCATCGTCAACCACGCAAGTTTCCGCGTGCAGCTTCCCACGGCGCAGAAGACGCAACTCCCGCGCATCGCCCGGCACTTGAGCGCCGTCGACGCGGCCACCGCACGCATTCCCGTGATCACCGCCGCCGGCACGCCCGCGGCCCGGCGGCGCCCCGTCGTCATGAGCGGCGGCGGCTTCGCCGCCGGCGGCCTGCTGCAGGGCGCGCGACGCCCCGGCGAGCCCGACGACGGCGGTGCCACGCAGGTCATCCCGTGCGTCGACCTCGACCGCGATCTCGCCGACGACCTCGATCTGTACGAGGGCGAGCCGACGCAGGAGACGCCCGTCGTCATCTCCCCGCGCCAGGTCGGCGCCGAGCCGGGCGCCCGGATCCTGCCCCAGCAGCTGCGGCAGGCGGGCAGTGCCTTCGAGGAGACCGGAGAGCTCGACCGGATCCCGTACCCGGACGGCGAGCTCGACGACGAGGACGCCGACGCGGAGCGCAGCACCGCCGCCCGCCGCTACGGACCGGTCCGGCACGCCTACTACCCCGGGCGCCGGATGAACCTCGGCGTCGTGCTGCTCCCGCTGCGCGTCTTCCTCGGCTTCATCTCCATCTACGCCGGCATGGGCAAGCTCTGCGACCCCGTCTACTTCGACGGCGGCGAGCGCGGCTCCATGGTCAAGTGGCTCAACTCGCTGCACCCCTGGGCGCTCGCCGAGCCGATGCGGGACTGGGCGCTCCAGCACCCGGTCGGCGCCGGCCTCGCCATCGCCTTCTTCCAGGTCATCGTCGGTGTGCTCACGGTCCTCGGCCTGTGGCAGCGGCTCGCGGCCGCCATCGGGGGGCTGCTCTCCGCCGCGATCCTCGTCACCGTCAGCTGGAAGACCGTCCCCGCCTACGACGCGCCGGACATCATCTATCTGGCCGCCTGGTCGCCGCTGGTCATCGCCGGCGCCCCCGTCTACTCCGTCGACGGGCACCTCGCCTCGCGCGCCTGGCGGCGGCTCGGCCCGCGCGCCACGCTCTGGGAGCTGCGCCGCTACGTGCTGCGCCGCGGCACCGTCGTCGCGACGATCGTCATCGGCCTCACCCTCCTCATCGGCTCGCTGCTCGGCGGCGCCGTGCGCGACGCCGACCGGGTCACCGCGCCCGGCCCCGGCGACGCCCCGCACAACCAGCAGCCGGGCTCCCCGCTCCCCTCCGAGCCCGGCAGCACGCACCGCCAGGAGCGCCGCTCGTCGAGCCCGTCGGCCTCCAACTCGCCGACGCAGGGCACCACTTCGAGCCCGTCCGGCGCGCCCGCGGCCCGCGAGAGCGGCAGTGCCAGCGGCGCCACCAGCACCCCGACGCAGGGCGCCACCGCGGGCCAGGCCCCGCCGCAGCAGACCACCCCGCAGGCGCCGACCACGTCGAGCACCGGCGGAGCGTCCAGCACGGGCGGCTCCTCCGGCGGCGGTACGTCGTCGGGCGGCTCGTCCTCCGGTGGCGGCGGTTCGTCCTCCGGCGGCGACTCGGGCGGCGCAGGCGGCAAGCCCGGACTGGTGGGCGGCATCCTCGGCTGACCGGCCGATTCCCGCGGTACACGGCTGGGGCCCCGCACGACACATCGTGCGGGGCCCCAGCCGTGTACCGGAGCGGAACCGGCTCAACGGCGTTGTGCGGCAAGCTCCTTGGCGGCCTCCGTGAGGTCCTTCGCCGTGTCGATGGCCCGCCAGTAGGCACCCTGCGGCAGCGGGAAGCCGGCGAGGCGCTTGGCGCGGGCCAGGCGCGGGAACGTCGTGCGCTCGTGGTCGCCGGTGTCCGGCAGCAGCGAGGCGAACTCGGGGGAGAAGACGTACACGCCCGCGTTGATCAGATACGGCGACGGCGGGGCCTCGATGAAGTCGGTGATGTGGCCGAACGCGTTCGTCTCCACCGCGCCCCACGGGATGCGCGGGCGGGCCAGCGCCAGCGTCGCGGTCGCCTCGCGCTCATGGTGGAAGTCGGCCATCTCGCGGAGCGAGAACCGCGTCCAGATGTCGCCGTTCGTGGCGTACCAGGGCTGGTCGGGGTGGGGCAGATGAGCGGCCGCGTACTTCAGGCCGCCGCCGCGGCCCAGCGGCTCCTTCTCGATGACCGTCGTGACCCGCAGCGGCAGGGCCGCCTGGTCCAGCCACTCCTGGAGGACCTCGGCGAGGTGCCCGCACGAGACGACCGCGTCGGTCACGCCCTCCTCGGCGAGCCAGGCCAGCTGGTGGCCGATGATCGGCGTGCCCGTGCCCGGGATCTCCACCATCGGCTTGGGGCGGTCGTCGGTGTACGGGCGCAGGCGCGAGCCCTGGCCGCCCGCCAGGACGACGGCCTGGGTGGGCCGGTGCGGGTACGCGTGCGGGCCGTGCGCGGCGGGTTCAACGGTCGTCATGACCGGAACCCTACGTGCGCACGGCCCGCGGGGCCGGGAAAGGGGGTCAGCCGCGGAAGCCGGCGACCCCGGAGGCGAAGGAGGTGTCGCAGACCGGGCGGGCGTAGGACTGAGCGCGCGCCGGGCCGTAGGCCTGCACCGCGGCGCGGCCCAGGGACTTGGCGATGGACATGCAGTACTTCGCCAGGGACGGGCGGCGGTCGACCTCCTCCTGGAGGTGCGTCAGCGCGACGCCCGGGTTCTTCTCCTGGAGCTCGACCAGGAGACGGTCGCGCAGGACGTCCTGGGGGGCGCGCGATTTGGCGCGCGCTGAAACGTCCTGTGAGGAAGCTGTGAGGACGGAGTCCGACGAGCCTCCCGACCAGTTGACTCGGGTGACCGCGAGCGTCCCGGAGAGCACCAGCATCACCGGCAGGACGAACGCGAGCGTGCGGGCGGCGCGGCGGGCGGGGCCCCGGCCCCGGGCGCGGCGCGGCTTCTGGGTGTAGGTAGCGGAGTGCGTCACGCGAGTGAGCGTAGCGCTCGGTGATGATTTGGCGACATTTAGTCACTCGACCGAGCGACGAGCCGCTTGGTTTTGATGGCGGTACGTTGACGCGGTGATGTCAAATGTCCGAGTTGTCGGGGTATTTGTCGACAACGTGAGCAGGTACGGGAAAGGCCCCGCACCGAAGCGCGGGGCCTTTCCGGAGCGTGCTGGGCGTCAGTCGGTGAGGCGCTCGCCCGTGGAGGTCGAGAAGACGTGGGTCTCGCCCGGACGCGGCACGACGTGCAGCTGGGCGCCCTTCTCCGGGATCTGGCGGCCGTTGACCCGGACGACCAGGTCCTTGGCCTCGCCGCCGACCTGGGCGGTGCCGTAGACGAAGCCGTCGGCGCCGAGCTCCTCGACGACGTTCACGGAGACCGCGAGGCCCGCCGGGGCGTCCGAGGCGTCCTTGGTGAGGGTCTTCGCGGCCTCGCCGCCGTGCTCGACGATGTCGAAGTGCTCCGGGCGGACGCCGACGGTGACCGTGCGGTCGCCCTTGTCGGAGGCGGCCTTCAGGGCGTCGCGGTTGACCGGGACGACCGAGTTGCCGAACTTCACGCCGCCGTCGGTGATCGGGACCTCGACCAGGTTCATGGCCGGGGAGCCGATGAAGCCGGCGACGAACAGGTTCGCGGGCTTGTCGTACATGTTGCGCGGCGAGTCGACCTGCTGGAGCAGACCGTCCTTGAGGACCGCGACGCGGTCACCCATGGTCATGGCCTCGACCTGGTCGTGCGTGACGTACACGGTGGTGATGCCGAGGCGGCGCTGCAGCGACGCGATCTGCGTACGGGTCGACACACGGAGCTTGGCGTCGAGGTTCGACAGCGGCTCGTCCATGAGGAAGACCTGCGGCTCACGCACGATGGCGCGGCCCATGGCGACACGCTGGCGCTGACCACCGGAGAGGGCCTTCGGCTTGCGGTCCAGGTACTCGGTGAGGTCGAGGATCTTGGCGGCCTCTTCGACCTTCTGCCGGATCTCCGCCTTGTTCACGCCGGCGATCTTGAGCGCGAAGCCCATGTTGTCGGCGACGGACATGTGCGGGTAGAGCGCGTAGTTCTGGAACACCATGGCGATGTCCCGGTCCTTCGGCGGCAGGTGCGTGACGTCGCGGTCACCGATGCGGATCGCACCGCCGTTGACGTCCTCGAGACCCGCGAGCATGCGCAGGGAGGTCGACTTGCCGCAACCGGAGGGACCGACGAGGACGAGGAACTCGCCGTCCTCGATCTCGATGTCCAGGCCGTCGACGGCGGGCTTGGTGGAACCCGGGTAGACGCGGGTCGCCTTGTCGAACGTGACAGAAGCCATGGCTGTGAAGCCCCCTTCACCGGCAGGAACGTGCCGGACGATCCGTAGTGGAAGGCGGATGTGGTGTAGTCCACGCGAGTGAACTGATCGGACCGTACCTGGGGGGTGGGCGTTCTGTCAGTAGGTGGACGGCTGTGAGATTCGTCGAAATTTTCGACGGGCAGAGCGACGCTCTTTTGACCTGTGCCTCGCGGCTTCCTGCTTCACGGCCCGTCGCCGACGGACAACGGGCTTCCCCGCCGCGCCGCACGGTCTCACACGGGCTCCACAGACATTCCGGCCGATGGCCCACCGGTCCGTAGCGCTCCTACGCGCTTTTGCTCCTACGAGGCTGCCGCGACCTCGTCCGGCAACAGCTCCGAAGCCCGCAGCACCGAAGGCGCCGCCCGCCCCGGCGGCAGCGCCGACGCCACCAGCCAGTACAGCCGCATGCCCTCGTCGCGGAGGTTCACTGCGGCGTTCACATCACGGTCATGCACGGCACCGCACTCGGCGCATGCCCACTCCCGCACCGACACATCCAGCTTCGGCCCCTTCGCATGACAGCCCGAACAGCGCCGCGTCGACGGGAAGAACCGGTCCACGATCACCAGCGTCCGCCCGTACCACTCGCATTTGTACTTCAGCTGCCGCAGCAACGCGCCCCAAGAGGCGTCCCGGATAGAGGAGTTGAGTCGCGCCTTGCGCCGCCGCCCCTTCCCCGTCGCCGGGGTCAACAGGGTCACGATCGACAGATCCTCCACCACGAGCACTTGGTTCTCGCGCACGAGGCGGGTCGTCAACTGGTCGAGCATGTCCCTGCGCACATCGCTGATCAGCGCATACAGCCGGCCGATCTTCCGCCGCACTTTCTCCCGGTTCTTCGACCTGAGCTTCTTGCGGTGCAACTCCCGCTGGAGTCGCGCCAGTTGATCCGCGTATCGGCGCAGCAACCGCGGATGATCCATCTTCGTGCCGTCATCCAGCGTCACCAACGACGCCAGCCCGAGATCCACCCCCACGGCCCGAGGCTCCCGCGTCCCCGCCACGAACACCTCCGGCAACAGCGCGATCACCTCCTCCACCAGAAACGCCACGAAGAACCGTCCCGCCCGGTCCCGCGACACCGTCAACCGCACCGGCACCACCCCCGCGGGCAGCGGCCGCGACCACCGCACCTCCAACGGCTCACTCTGCAGCGCCAGCTTCACGGCCCCCGTACCCGGCCGCTCTCCGTCCTCCCGCCAGCTGAAACCCGTCCGCGCGTACGTCGCCGTATCTCGCGCCCGCAAACCCCACCGATACGCGGTGCTCACGCCATGCCCTCGCTCGCAGCGCAAGGCCCTCGTTGTAGACCCAGCGGCACGCGCCGAACGTCTTCGCCAGCTGCTCGGCCTGCGCCTCCGTCGGGTAGAAGCGGTAGCGGTAGACCCGATCCCGGGCGCCCGCCTCCTTGGGACTCCGTTGGGCGGCCCGGCGACTGGTCGGTCTGCTGCTGTCGGCGATACCCAGTGCCTCACGCTTGAGGCGCTTGGCCTCCGTGCCGGTCACCGATGTCGGCTTCTCCGCCGGGACGTCCCTCATGAGCCCTGCCCCCTCCGCCCCGCAGTCCGATAATCGGAGCCGCGTGTTCGTGCGGTTAACGGACGGGTGCGCGAGAGGTTACGTACGGACTTCCGGCGACTGGGTGTGCGGGAACTTCTTGGCCTGCGGGAAGGGGTGCTGTGTAGAGTGGGCGAGCCTTCGCGTACGGCGTTGTGGTGCGCGGTGCCGCCTTAGCTCAGTTGGCTAGAGCGCTTGCCTTGTAAGCTTGAGGTCGTCGGTTCGATTCCGACAGGCGGCTCCATAAAAGCCCAGGTCACCCCGTGTGCCCTGGGCTTTTTTGATGTCCTTGGGATCCTCGACCAGACCCACGCCGACCGCCTCCAGGCCGACCCGGACACCCGGACACCTGGACACCGGCTCGGCGAACAATCAGTGTTCTTTCCGTGCTGTTCGTCACGTCCTCGGGGGAGATCACATGAAGCGCGTACTCGCAGGTCTGGCCGTCGTCGTGGTGCTCGCCGCGCCGCTCACCGCCTGCAGCGACTCCAAGCCGGTCAGCGGCACCGTCGTCAGCAAGAACACGGACCGCGAATGCTCGACGAAGAAGAGCCACGGCAAGAAGCGCTCCCGCAGCTGCCACACCGAGTACGAGCTGCAGGTCCGCACGGAGAGCGGCGACCGGAAAGAGGTCGACGTCAGCAGTGGCGACTACGCGGACTGCGCCGAGGGCGCCAAGTACCCGAAGTGCACCACGCGGTAGTCACAGCCCGAACAGCGTGCGCCCCATGTGGTGGGTGTCCGAGTACTCGCGGATCTCGGTGATCAGGCCGTCGCGGACCGTGCAGACGCCGGCGCCGCGGTTCTCGTAGGGCCGGCCACCGGCGGAGGTGCCGGTGGCGGTCCACTCGGCGACGACCGTCTCGCCCTCCGCCACGACGGAGGTGACGGTGATGGTGAGGCCGGTGCCGGGTGCGAAGAGGTCGCCCGCGGTGGCGAGGAGGTCGCCGAGGATGGTGTCGCGGCCCTGCCAGGTGCCCGAGATCGGCAGGTCCTTGCTGGGGTAGACCCAACTCGCCTCCGGCGAGAGGGAGTTCGTGAGCGTTTCGAGGTCTCCCGCGCCGATCGCTTCCAGGAAGCGGGTGACGACGGTCTTGGGGGCGGCGGCCTGGGCTGCCGTGCTGGTGGTCATGAGGTGAGTGAAGCGGGCGGGGCGCGGGGCGTCCCGGTGTTCCGGGTGCGGCCCTTCGATCGAGGGGCCGCACCCGGGGCGCGGTTGACGTCAGTGGCGGCCCGCCACCCGGTCCGCCGCCTTCGCCAGGCGGGAGGAGTCCGCGGTGTGCGTGGTCAGTTCGCGGCGGTCGGCGGCGTAGTACGTGGCGTACATGCCGTGGACGCCGAGCCAGCGGAAGGGCTCCGGCTCCCATTTGCGGACCTTGTGGCCGACCCAGGGGAGCGTGGTCAGGTCGGTGGGGCCGGCCTGGCCCGAGTCCTGCTGGACCAGGTCGCGCAGGGTGCGGGCGGCGAGGTTCGCGGTGGCGACGCCGGAGCCCACGTAGCCGCCCGCCCAGCCGAGGCCCGTCGAGCGGTCCAGGGTGACCGTGGCGCACCAGTCGCGCGGAACGCCGAGGACGCCGGACCAGGCGTGGTCGATGCCGACGCCGGTGAGCTGCGGGAAGAAGCGGGTCAGGATCGCGGTGAGGGCCTCGATCGTCTGGGGCTTGGTGCGGCCGTCGTTGTCCGTCTTCGAGGCGTAGCGGTACGGGTAACCGCGGCCGCCGAGCGCGATGCGGTCGTCCGCGGTGCGCTGGGCGTACATGTAGGCGTGGGCCATGTCGCCGAGGGTCTCGCGGCCCTCCCAGCCGATCGACTCCCACTGGGCCGCGGTCAGGGGTTCGGTGGCGATCATCGAGGAGTTCATCGGGAGCCAGGTACGGCGCTGGCCCTTGAGCGACGCGGTGAAGCCCTCGGTGCAGCGCAGCACGTAGGGGGCGCGGACCGTGCCGTACGGGGTGATCGCGTGCTTGGGCTTGATCTCGGTGACCGGCGTCGATTCGTGGATCGTCACGCCGAGGGCCTCTACGGCGCGGGCCAGGCCCTTGACCAGCTTCACCGGGTGCAGGCGGGCGCCGTGCGGGGTCCAGGTGGAGCCGACCGCGCCGGCCACCCGGACGCGCTCGGCCGTCTCGCGGGCGCCGTGCAGGGTGCGGTCCTTCTCGCCGTACGCCAGCTCCGCCTCGTGGAACGCCTTGAGGCGGGCCAACTGGGCGGGTGTGTAAGCGACTTCGAGGACGCCGCCCTGATGGAGGTCCGCGTCGATCGACTCGGCGCGGGCCACGTCCACGACCTCGGCGACCGTCGCGTTCATGGCCTGCTGGAGGCGGACCGCGGCGTCGTGGCCGTGCAGCTTGGCGTAGCGGTCGCGGCCCGCGATGCCGTTGTAGAGCCAGCCGCCGTTGCGGCCCGAGGCGCCGTAGCCGCAGAACTTCTGCTCCAGGACGGTGATCCGCAGGAAGGGCGCGGCCTTCTTGAGGTAGTAGGCCGTCCACAGGCCCGTGTAGCCGCCGCCGACGATCACGACGTCGGCGTTCGCGTCACCGGGGAGGGGCTCGCGGACATCGGGGATGCCGACGCCCTGGCTGGGGGCGTACCAGAACGATATGCCGCCGTTGGTCACGGCCTCACTGCCGCTGTTCGTGCTGCTCATGACGGTGGACGTTAGCGGCCGGGGCGGGGGTTGCGGCAGGGGGCGGATGTGGGGTTGCGGTGGGTTGAAGTTATTTTGGGGTTTATGTCTGACTTTGGCTTCCGGGTCCGCTCCGGCTCCGGCTCCGGCCCCGGCTTCGGCTCCGGCTCCGTCTTCGTCCGCCGCCGCCCCCGTGGTGGTCGCGGCGCCGCCGCCCTCGCCGCCGCCGCACTGCTGGCGGCCGTCGCCACCGCCTGCTCGTCGGGCGACGACGGCGGCTCCGGGTCCTCCAGCGCGTCCGCGGCCGCCGCGACCGTGGCGGCCGTGCCGTCCGCCGACGCGGCCGCGCTCGGCGAGCTGACGGCGCGGGTGGAGGGCGCGCGGATCGTCCTGGGCGACGCGGACGCCGCGCACACGGTGAAGGTGTACGAGGACCCGCGCTGCCCGTACTGCAAGAAGTTCGAGCAGGGCGGCGCCAGGGCGCTGACCCCGCTCGTCGCCGACGGCACCGTCAAGGTCGAGTACACGCTGGCCTCGTTCCTCGACGGCAACCTCGGCGGCTCGGGCTCGGTGACCGCCGTGAATGCGCTGCGGGCGTCCGTCGAGGCGGGCCGGTTCCCGCACTACCACGCGGCCGTCTACGCCAACCAGCCCGCCGACGAGTCCACCGACGCCTACACCCCCGACTTCCTGCTGAAGATCGCGGGCACGGTGGACGGGCTGCGCGGCGACACCTTCGACAAGGCGGTGCGCGACACCTCGTACCAGAGCTTCGTCGACGCCGCGATGACCGCGTTCAAGGACGACGGCGTGCAGAGCACGCCGACCGTGTACATCGACGGCAAGGAGGCGGGCGGCGGTGAGGGCGCGCTGTACGACGAGGCGCAGTTCAAGGCCGTACTGAAGGACGCCGGCATTTCGTGAACCGGCCGCGG
>NZ_JAFVLN010000024.1 GCF_017377775.1 Streptomyces sp. VRA16 Mangrove soil | reverse complement strand
CCCCACACCCCCACCCGCACTACAACCCCGCCACCCCTTTCCCCACCGCCACCACCCCGCCCACCAACGCCAACCCCAGAACCAACCGCCGCATCCCCCGGTCCGGCACCCGCCCGGTCAGCACCGCCCCCACCACCGCCCCGGTGAACAGGGCCGCCCCGGCGACACTCCACGCCCGTACGCCCAAGCGCGGAAACCCGCCCGCGGCGACGGACACCACGTTCACCACGACCCCGTAGAACTGGGCGTTGGGCACGAACTCCCGCATCGGCCAGCCCGCGTTCACCGCGTACAGGGAGAACGGCGGACCGCCCACCCCGGCGGCCGCGTTCATGAACCCGCCCGCGCCGCCGGCGACGAGCGCCCCGCCGGGCCCGCCGAGCCCCGGCATCCGCATCCCCCGGGCGACCAGCGTGACGGCCACGCACACGAGGGAGCCGAAGACGACCATCAGGACCGGTTCGGGCAGCCGCGCCGCGGTCCACGTGCCGACCGGCACCGTGCACACGGCCGCCGCCACGAACGGCACCATGTCGCGCGGCCGCACCCGCCGCCAGCCGCCCGCGAGACCGGCCAGACTCACCACGCCCGCCGCGCAGTTGGCGAGCAGTACCCCGTCGCCGGGGCCGAGCAGCAGCACCAGGGCGGGCGCGGCGACGAGCGCGAACCCCATGCCCGTCAGCCACTGCACGCATCCCGCGACCGCCACCACCAGAGCGAGACCTATGTCTTCGATCATGTGGCGGAGCGTACGTCCTGCCCATGCGACGGAGCGGACGCGGCAACCGCCGGGAGCGCACCTCGCTGGTTCCGATCTCGCGCTCCCTCAAGATCCTTTACGTTGATCAGTACCTCCGGGCCGCGCGGGCGGACAACCACCGTGGGGTAAAGGAGCGTTCGCCGTGCCGGACCCGCACCCTCTTCTCGCCCTGTTCACCGCCGCGGCCGAGGGGCGTTTCCCGCCCTGCGACGGCGGCGTGACCCTGCTGCCGCCGCTGCCGCACGGCCTTGAGAGCTCGGTGGCCTTCACCGGGCACGCCGTGATCGCGACGGCGCTGCCCGCGGCCGCGGTGCACGCCCTGCGCCCGGACGGCTTCGGCGCGTCCCTCGCCCCTGATCTGCTGCGCGCGCTGGCGGGCCCCGACGGCTGGATCGGCTGCACGGACGCCGTGCTCGTGGCCCGCGGCACCGGCGGCGCACCCCGTCTCGCGGACCTGTCCGGCACCGCGGACGACCACCCGCGCGTCCGGCACGCCCGCGAACTGCGCACCTCGGTACGGGTGTTCGGGGACGAGCGGGGCCTGGTCACGTTCGGCACCGGGCTCGCCGGGCGGCGCGAGATCGGCGTGGAGCTGCACGCGCCCGACGCCGGGAGCCCGGGGCGCGGCCGGGCCTTCATCGCCGACGCCCTCACGCTCGTACCGCGCGGCGAACCGGTCTTCGCCGCGGTCTCCCCCGGCAACGCCCGCTCCCTGCGCGCCTTCCTGGCCTGCGGTTTCGTGCCGGTCGGGAGCGAGGTGATCGTCCGCCCGGGACGGCGCGCGCCTCAGTCCTGACGCGGGCGCCGCATCGGGGCCAGCGCCTCGGACAGGGCGACGACCTCGTCGAGCAGCTGCCGCAGCGCCGTCTCGTGCCGCGCGGCGGGCGCGAAGGTCGTGTACGACTCGAAGTCGGTCCCCAGGGAGAGGTGCAACTGGGTGTGTACGGCGACGAGTTGGACGCCGCCCGCGATGTGCCGCAGGTGGTCGACGGCGCGGGCGCCGCCGACGTTGCTGCCGTACCCGATGAAACCGGCGGCCTTGTTGTTCCACTCGCCGTACACGAAGTCGATCGCGTTCTTCAGTGCGGCCGGGATCGACCGGTTGTACTCGGGCGTGACGAACACGAACCCGTCGAGCGAGTCGATCCGCGCCGCCCAGGCGCGGGTGTGCTCGTGTTCGTACTGCCCCATGCGCGGCGAGCGCGGCTCGTCGAAGAGGGGCAGCGCGTACGCGGCGATGTCCACGACCTCGAACTCCGCGTCGGTGCGCGCACGCGCCGCCTTCTCGACCCACTCCCCGATCTGCGGCCCCACGCGGCCGGGTCGGGTGCTGCCGAGGATGATCCCGATCGTTGTCATGTCCTCAGCCTGCCGCAGCGAGCTGCGGCGATCTCAAGAACGACCGAAAGCGACCAAGAACTCGGTACAGGACCTCAGTACGGGAACTCAGTAACGGTCGAGGATGGTCTGGGTCTTGAGGATGTCGCCCTTGTACAGCCACCCGTGGGCGTCGGCCACCGAGATGGCGTCGGCGTGCAGCTGCGCGGCGTCGCTGTAGCTGTCCGTCTTGAACGACAGCTCGACGATGTATTCGGTGGTCCCGGTGCCGCCCGCCCCGACGACCGGCAGCACCTCGATGCTCGCGTCGTCGGACGACTCCCACGCACCCGCGTACACGCTCGACGTGACGGGGCCGTGGATCCGCGACGCCTTCAGCACGCCCGTGCCCCAGCCGTCGGAGCCCCAGTCGGCGAGCTTGCCGGGGATGTCTTTGACGACCCAGCCGAGCCCGGTGGCCGCGGTCGGCATCGCGGTGCCGCTGTAGCCGCTGGCGCTGTGGCTCTTCTCGTTGCTGAAGCTCAGCGTCTGCTTGCTGTAGCCCCAGTCGACCTCGGCGTCGTAGTTGGTGTCACCGCTGTCGAACCCGGCGTCGTTCGCCGCGTCGAGGGCGGCGTCGATGTCCCCGCCGGTCACCGGGAACCGCTTCTTGTACGTCTCCTCGAAGTCCTTGCCGCTCTTGTGCCGCAGCCGCACGTCCCAGCCCTGCGCCCCCAGGGCCTGGGCGTCGGTGTCGTAGTACGCGTAGCTGCGGCTGCTCGCCGAGCCGGTGATCCCGAACGCGGACTTCACGGCGGCCAGCGGCGCGTGCGCGGAATCGAGGGCCGCCGAGGTGAGATTGATCTTCACCTCGTACGTCGGTACGGCGTTGGACGCGGCCTGCGCCGGCGCGGCCTGGGCGGCGAGGACCAGGGCGGCGGACAGGGCGACGGCGGTGGACGCGGCGCGGCGCGTCATGAGCATGCTCGGCATGGCCGGAGCGTCGCGCCCGGGGGTGGTCGGGGCGTGGCCGGTCGATGATCAACGCGTGAACGGGAAGCGGGAGTTGAGGGCCGCGGTCCCGGCCGGTCAGGCGGCGCGCACGTGCAGCCCGAACCCGCTGCGCCCCGGCGCCTCCAGGCCCTCGCGCAGCCGCCCCTCCGGCAGCTCGTAGTCGCCCGCGTTCTGTACCCGGTACGGGACGGGGGCGGTGGTCTCCAGGGTCAGCAGCCGCTCGCGCCAGCTGTCGGCCGCCGCCGCGAACGCCTCGGGGGTCAGCCGGCCCGCGCGGTACAGCACGTACGGCGGCAGGACCTCCATGCCGGGGTGGAAGAGGATGCCGTGCTGGATCGGGTAGAGGAGGTCGTCGACGGGGCCGTTGATGCCGCGGTCCGAGTAGTGGCCCTCGGGGCCGCCGACGGTCACGGACAGCATGGCCCGCCTGCCCTGGAGCGCGCCCTCACCGAAGCGGTCCCCGTAACGGGTCGCGTTGTGCTCGCCGACCCCGTACCCGAAGCCGTAGCTGAAGACGCGGTCGACCCAGCCCTTGAGGACGGCCGGCATCGAGTACCACCACAGCGGGAACTGGAGGATCACGGTGTCGGCCCAGCGCAGCTTCTCCTGTTCGGCCAGCACGTCGGGGGTGAGCGTGCCGCCCGCGTAGGCGCGGCCCGAGTCGTGGACCACGTCCAGCGGGCTCGACGCGGCGTCGCCGAAGTCGTCGGCGTCGACGTTCGCCTTCCACTTCATCGCGTACAGGTCGCTGACCCGCACCTCGTGACCGGCGCCCGTCAGGGTCTCGACGGCGATATCGGTGAGGGCGCCGTTCAGGGACCGGCGCTCGGGGTGGGCGTGGACGATGAAGACCTTCATGGCGGATCGCTCCTGGGGTTGCGGTGCGGTGGGATCGCTGTGCTCCGATCCTCGCGGGATACGCCGTCGCCGTTCAGGGGCGCTGTCTCCGTAGGTCCGGACTTCCTGGTATCGGCAGGACCACCCTGGCCCGCCGCCGCGCCCCGATACTGGACCGATGGACGATCTCGCCGACTTCCTGCGCACACGCCGGGCCCGGGTCCGCCCGGAGTCCGTCGGCATCCCCACCGACGCGCGCCGCCGGGTGAGCGGGCTGCGGCGCGAGGAGGTCGCCCACCTGTCAGGGGTGAGCGTCGACTACTACGTGCGGCTGGAGCAGGGCCGGGCCCGTCAGCCGTCGGCGCAGGTCCTCGACGCGCTGGCCCGCGCGCTCGGCCTGGACGAGGTGGAGCGCGAGCATCTGCACCGGCTCGCCCAGCGCCCCTCCCCCGCGCCGCGCCGCACCGCCGCCCCCGCGGGCCGGGGCGTGCGCCCGGAGCTGCTGCAGGTCCTGAATCTGGTGGTGGACGCCCCCGCGTTCCTGATCGACCACCGCATGACGGTGCTGGCCGCGAACCGGCTCGGCGATCTCCTCTACGGGGGCTGCGCCGAGGGGCTCAACCTCGCGCGGCACGTCTTCCTCACCGAGGAGGGCCGCGCGCTCTTCGCCGACTGGGAGGGCTGCTCGCTGGACGTCGTCGGCACGCTGCGCCTGTCGGCGGGCCGCCACCAGGACGACCCGGAACTGGCCTCCCTCATCGGGGAGTTGGCGATGCGCAGCGAGTCGTTCCGGACGCTGTGGGCACGCGCGGACGTACGGACCCGCACGCACGGCCGCAAGTCCTACCGGCACCCGCAGGTGGGCCGCCTGGACCTGCACCAGGAGAACTTCGCGCTGCCCGACGGTTCGGGCACCGAGCTCATCGTCCAGTCGGCGGCCCCCGGCACCCCCGCCCACGACGGCCTGCGCCTGCTGGCGAGCCTGGGAGCGACGGAGGCGGCACCCGTTACGAACGACCCCGAGCGGCCTCGACGAACAGGGTGAACGCCACGGGTCCGACCCGGAGGTACCCACGGCCCGGGTCCTTGGAGTCGCGGATGGCGATGTGGGCGGTGGGGGTTTCGGCGACTTCGAGGCACTCGCCGCCGCTGCTGCCGCTGTACGACGACTTACGCCACGTCCATGCTTTGGTGCCCATAGTTGCCCTCCATGACGCGAGCGATCAGAGCCGCCGACTCTTTGGGGGAGAGGGCGTCCGCCTGCAGCCGAGCGTAGCCGACCGAACGCTCCCTGATCACTTGCGGGTTGGCGGTCATATGGCCCGAGGCATAGCTCTCGCTGTAGTAGAGATCCGGGTCGCCGGTGAAGCGCAACATGGTGAACGTCCCCATCATTCCCGCGTGTTGGCCTGCGGAGAACGGCAGAACCTGTACATCCCGGAAGTCCAACAACCGGGCCAGTTGTCGCCGCATGACGTTCGGGCCACCGATCTCACGGTGCAACACCGCCTCGTCGAGCACCACCCACAGCGCGGGCGGTTCGGCCCGCTCCAGCACCCGCTGCCGCTCCAGACGCGCGGCGACCTTGGCCTCCAGGTCGTCGTGCTCCTCCACGGACAGGACGGCCCGTGCGTACTCCTCCGTCTGCAGAAGCCCGTACACAACCTGACACTGGTACGTGGAGATGTACGTGGCCCTGGCCTCCATCTCGGCGAATGCCTGAAACCAGTACGGCAGTTGCGACCGCAGCACCAGACCGACCAGCCCCGAGAAGAACCCCTCCGTGCCGAGCGCCGCGTCCACCCGCTCACTGAAATCGCGGGTCGGCACCTTCTTCGCGCACTCGATCTGGCCCACCAGGGAACCCGTACAGAAGATGCAGTCCCCCAACTGCCCCAGGGTGAGGCCCGCCGCCTCCCGTCGGCGGCGCAACTCGTACCCGTAGTAGTCGAGCGGCGATGCGCTCGGGTCGAGGTCTCGGCGGACGGACGGCATGGGCGGTCACCCCTTGCGTGCAACAGCGGGCGGCGTTCCGGTCGCTCCGTAGCCGAGCGTAGCCGGACGGCTTCACGCTGGTGACATGAATCACGTAACTGACCACAGGGGCCCGGGACTTGGCGAGTTCTACGGCCTGAGTCTCACCGTGAGTGAGCACAGCGCCCGGCACCTGAGGCGGATCCTGGCCCTGCATCTGACGGAGTGGGGGCTGCCGGGCCTGACGGACGACGCGGGCCTGGCGCTGACGGAACTGGTGGCGAACGTCGTACGGCACGTCCCGGACCGCAGATGCGGCGTACGGATCTTCCGAACGGAGGACGGGAAGGGGGTCAGGGTGGAGGTGGAGGACGCCCACCCGGAGCTGCCGAAGCGGCGCACGTGCCAGGCCGAACCGGCGGAGGACGGAAGGGGGCTGGTGATCCTGGACGCCCTCGCGTCGCGCTGGGGTGTCGGCCCGCGCCCGCAGCCCGGCCCGGGAAAGACCGTGTGGTTCGAGTGCGACACGGCCGGATGAGGGAACACGGGACGGGCACAGGGACCCGACGGACGGATCCATCATGAAGAGGAAAATGCCGAACGCGAACCGCAACGCGGCCCAACAGGCGCTCAGCGCCCTGGCC
Source organism: Streptomyces sp. VRA16 Mangrove soil (assembly GCF_017377775.1). GTDB lineage: Bacteria > Actinomycetota > Actinomycetes > Streptomycetales > Streptomycetaceae > Streptomyces. The sequence goes on along the minus strand of NZ_JAFVLN010000024.1, from coordinate 102,879 downwards.
GAGGACACCGGGAACGAGGCGGCACTGAAGAAACTGGCGGACTGCTACGTCCTGCTGCCCGTGGCCGACGAGGCGACGGACGCCCAGCGCGGGCACCCGGACGACGTCGTGCTGCCGGTGCTCCAGGAGCCCGACGGACAGCAGATGGTGCCGGTGTTCACGTCCGAGGAGCGCCTGAACGAGCTGCTGCCCTTCATCACCCACTACCGGCGGATGCCGCTGCACGACCTCGCGGACCACTGGCCACCGGGCGACGTCTCGCTCGCGGTCGACGCGGCGTCCCCCGAGGCGCTGACGTTCAACGCGGACGCGATCCGCACCCGCCTGGCCCATGTCCCGAAGACCTGAGCCGGTCCCGGTGCGCTCAGGCCGGCCGGACGGAGTCGATCTCGGCGATCAGCGCCTCGACGCGGGCCCTGATGCGGTCGCGGATCGGGCGCACGGCCTCGACGCCCCGGCCCGCCGGGTCGTCGAGCACCCAGTCCAGGTACTGCTTGCCGGGGAAGACCGGGCAGGCATCGCCGCAGCCCATCGTGATGACGTAGTCGGACGCCTGGACCGCCTCCGTGGTCAGCACCTTGGGGGTGGCGGCGGAGATGTCGACCCCGACCTCCTTCATGGCCTCGACGGCGGCCGGGTTGACCCGCTCGCCGGGGAGCGAGCCGGCCGAGCGGACCTCGACGCGGTCGCCCGCGAGGTGGGTGAGGAATCCGGCGGCCATCTGCGAGCGGCCTGCGTTGTGGACGCAGACGAAGAGCACGGAGGCGAGCGGCGCCGACGAGGGGGATGCGGGGGATGCGGACTGGGACGCTGACATGATGTGAAAGTATCAGTCCATGATGACGTCAGTCGACACTGATCTGATCAGGGTCCTCGCCGACCCGCTCAGGCTCAAGATCGTGACCCTGCTCGCCCACGAGACCCTCTGCACCACGCACCTCGTCGAGGAGACGGGGGCCAGGCAGACCAACCTCTCCAACCACCTCAAGGTGCTGCGCGAGGCCGGGGTCGTGGAGACCGAGCCGTGCGGCCGGTTCACCTACTACCGGCTCCGCCCCGACGTCATCGCCACCCTGGCCGGCCAGTTCTCCGAGCTCGCGGCGACCGCCCGCACGACCGCCGAGACCGGCCGGAAGCGGGCCTGCTGATGGCCACGACGCGACCCGGCAGCAGGACCCCCGCGCAGGCGGAGGCACCCGGCGACGCCTCGGTCGTCGCCAAGCTGTCCACGCTCGACCGCTACCTCGCCGTCTGGATCCTGCTGGCCATGGCGGTCGGCCTCGGGCTCGGCCGGCTGATCCCCGGCCTGAACGACGCGCTCGCGAAGGTCGAGGTCGGCGGCATCTCGCTGCCGATCGCGATCGGTCTGCTCGTGATGATGTACCCGGTCCTGGCCAAGGTCCGCTACGACCGGCTCGACACCGTCACCGGCGACAAGAGGCTCATGGTCTCGTCGCTGGTCGTCAACTGGATCGTCGGCCCGGCCGTGATGTTCGCCCTGGCCTGGATCTTCCTGCCCGACCTGCCCGAGTACCGCACGGGCCTCATCATCGTCGGCCTGGCCCGCTGCATCGCCATGGTGATCATCTGGAACGACCTGGCGTGCGGCGACCGCGAGGCGGCGGCGGTCCTGGTGGCGCTCAACTCGGTGTTCCAGGTGCTGGCGTTCAGCCTGCTCGGCTGGTTCTACCTCGACCTGCTGCCGCAATGGCTGGGCCTCGGCGACGGCCAGGGCCTGGACGTCCCGGTCTGGCACATCGCCCTCAACGTGATCGTCTTCCTCGGCGTCCCGCTGATCGGCGGCTACCTCACCCGCCGCGTCGGCGAGCGCCGGATGGGCCGCGAGGCGTACGAGTCCGGTTTCCTGCCGAAGATCGGGCCCTGGGCGCTGTACGGCCTGCTCTTCACGATCGTCGTCCTCTTCGCCCTCCAGGGCGACGCGATCACCTCGCAGCCGGTCGACGTCGTACGCATCGCCCTCCCGCTCCTCGCCTACTTCGCGGTGATGTTCTTCGGGAGCTTCCTGCTCGGCAAGGCGACCGGCCTGGCCTACGACCGCACCGCGACGCTCGCCTTCACGGCCGCGGGCAACAACTTCGAGCTGGCCATCGCCGTCTGCATCGCCACCTTCGGCGTCACCTCCGGGCAGGCGCTGGCCGGTGTCGTCGGCCCGCTCATCGAGGTGCCGGTCCTGATCGGACTGGTCTACGTGGCACTGGCCTGGCGCAGGGCCAGCAACTGGCCCATGCCCGCGAGCGCGGACGGCTCCACCCGGTAGTAGACCCAGGTGCCGCGCCGCTCGGAGGTGAGCAGCCCGGCATCCTTGAGCTTCTTCAGGTGGTGGGAGACGGTCGGCTGGGAGACCCCCACGTCGGAGATGTCGCAGACACAGGCCTCGCCGCCCTCGTGGGAGGCGACGAGCGAGAACAGGCGCAGGCGCACCGGGTCGCCGAGCGCCTTGAACATCCGGGCCGCCGTCTCCGCCTCGTCCGCGGTGAACGGCCGCTCCGTCAGCGGCGGGCAGCAGGGTGCCACCTTCGTATTCGACATACGTCTATGTTGACACACATCGAAACAGACAGGTAGAGGGCCGTAGGCACCTCTGAATTCGACAAACGTCTATGTTGACGTTTGTCGAATCAGATGCCAGGCTGGCGGAGCAAGCCATCGACAGATGTCGAAACAAAGGGGACCGACGTGACCACCGACGTGACCTCCAGGGCCACCAGCACCGCCGCCACCGACCCACTGCCCGTCGCCGTGATCGGCGCCGGACCCATCGGCCTGGCCGCCGCCGCCCATCTGGTCGAGCGGGGCATCGAACCGCTGGTCCTGGAGGCCGGGCCGCGGGCCGGCGCGGCCGTGCGCGAGTGGGCGCACGTGCGGCTCTTCTCCACCTGGGCCGAGCTCGTCGACCCGGCCGCCGAGAAGCTCCTCGCCCCGACCGGCTGGACCCGCCCCGACCCGACGGCGTACCCCTCCGGCGGGGACTGGGCCGAGCACTACCTCCAGCCGCTGGCCGACGCCCTGGGCGACCGGGTCCGCACCGGTGCCCGCGTCACCGGCGTCTCCCGCGCGGGCCGCGACCGCATCGTCGACGCGGACCGCGAGAGCCGGCCCTTCACCGTGCACGTCACCCACGCCGACGGCCGCGAGGAGCGCCTCCTGGCCCGCGCCGTGATCGACGCCTCCGGCACCTGGTCCACCCCGTCCCCGGCGGGCGCCGACGGCCTCCCGGCCCTGGGCGAGCGGGCCGCCGCCGACCGGATCTCCTACCGGGTCCCGGACCTCGGTGAACCGTCCGTGCGGGCCCGGTACGCGGGCCGCCGCACCGCCGTCATCGGCTCCGGCGCCTCCGCCTTCACCGCCCTCGCCCAGCTCGCGGCCCTGGCCGGGACCGAGGAGGGCGCGGGCACCCACACCCTGTGGATCTCGCGGCGCGGCATCTCCGGTTCCACCTTCGGCGGTGGCGCGGCCGACCAACTGCCCGCCCGCGGCGCGCTCGGCCTCGCCGCGAAGGCCGCCGTGGACGACGGCCACGCGGACGCGGTCACCGGCTTCCGCACCGAGGCCGTCGAACGGGCCGCGGACGGCCGCCTCGTCCTCGTCGCCGAGGACGGCCGCCGCCTCGACCCGGTCGACGAGGTCATCGTCCTGACCGGCTTCCGCCCCGACCTGTCGTTCCTCTCCGAGGTCCGCCTGCGCCTCGACGAGCGGCTCGAAGCGCCCGTCGCCCTGGCCCCGCTGATCGACCCCAACCAGCACTCGTGCGGCACCGTCTACCCGCACGGCCACCACGAGCTGTCCCACCCCGAACCGGGCATCTACCTGCTCGGCATGAAGTCCTACGGCCGCGCCCCCACCTTCCTCGCCCTGACCGGCTACGAGCAGGCCCGCTCGGTGACCGCCGCCCTCGCCGGCGACCTCGCCGCGGCCGACCGTGTCGAACTCACCCTCCCCGAAACAGGCGTCTGCGGCGGCGCGGGCCTCTTCGACACCCCTGCCACCCCTGCCACCCCTGCCACCCCCGAACCCGGCACCTCGGCGCAGGGCGGCTGCTGCACCACCACGCTCACCGTCTCCGGACCCGCCGGGGGCCGCCCCTAGGCCCGACGAGTGGTGGCGCGGGGATCCCGTATCCGTGGTCCGTGCGCGGGCGTTGTACGGGCATGAACTCAACTCGACGCGTCCTCACCGCGGTCCTGCTCGCCGCCGGAGCCACCGCCATCGCCGTGCCGACCGCGGGTGCGGCCCCCCTTCCGCTGGGGGGCGAGCCGATCTCGCCGACCACGGCGCTCGACTCGGTCTCCGGCATGGCCGTCCCGGACGAGTACCAGGGGCAGCTGCCCAGCACCGCCCAGCAGCTCTCCGGGCTCAACCGGCTGAACGAACTGCACCAGGCGACGGACCTGGTGGCGCCCGTCACCAACGCGATTCCCTCGGTCCAGTAGCGTCCACGCCGGCCCCCGGACCCCGGACACGACGGAGGGGCAGTCGCACTCAGCGACTGCCCCTCCGGTGTTTCAGTGGTTGTCGGCGCCGTTGCCGGACAGAACCGGGATGTCGTCCAGGATGTGCGACAGCGGCTCGTCGCCCTTGGCCTGGGTGGAGTTCTCGGTGCACTGCTGGTTCTGCGGCGCCGACAGGATCGGGATGTCCTGGGCGGCGATCGGCACGACACCCACGAGGGAACCGGCGTTGACCTTCGCGGGCAGGCCGACACACGGCTTGTTCAGCGAGCCCTGCACGAGACCGAGCTGCGGGCTCATGTCGCCGTGGGTGGCGGAGTTGCCGTACGCCTGCTCCGCACCGTTGCCACTGTTGGACGTCGTGCCGCCGTCGTCACCGATGGCCAGGGCCTGCGGAGCGGCGACCGCCGACAGACCGGCGACGGAAGCGGCGATCGTTGCGGTTGCCCACAGCTTCTTCATGGTGTTTCCCTTCACTGAATGAACTCTGAATACGAGTTGCGCTTGATCAACTGCACAGCTTTCGGACGGTTGCGGAGCAAGACCCGTTTGGACCACTGCCGTTCAGGTCAACCACAAACCAGCCGGTCGCCGCGCACGAACGTCTGGACGGCGAGCCGCGGCGGATCCAGCGGCTCGGTCCGGGAATTCGCCTTCGTCAGGGCACGGTCCGCCTTCAGCGCCGAGAAGACCTGCTCGGCCTTGCCCTGGTCCCAGCGCAGCGTGGAGCCGACGTTCTCGATCAGCGGGTTGAAGCCGCCGATGGGCACCGTCCCGAACTCCGTCTTCGACAGCGGGATGCGCGACAGATCCTTGGTCAGGGAGACGAGATCGCCCGCCGTGAACCCTTGGTCGACCGAGGCGGAACCGAGCACGGTCCGCGCCAGCTTCGCCGCCCGGACCGGGTCGGCCATGGCCTTGCGCACGCCGGAGCCCCGCAGCGCGTTGACGAGAAAACGCTGCTGCCGCTGAATCCGCCCCAGATCCGCGCTGGTGTCCACGTGCCGTGAACGCACGTACTGCAGCGCGGGCCCTCCGGAGAGGCGGTGCCGCCCCGGCTTGAGATCGAGCTTCGTCGCCGAGTCCGACAACTTGCGGGCCGTGCACACCGTCACCCCGTCGACGGCGTTCACGCTGTCGATGAACCGGCGGAAATCCACCTGCAGGAAATGGTCGATGCGCAGCCCGGTCATCTCCTCGACCGTCTGCACCGCGAGCACCGGTCCGCCCTCGGCGTACGCGGCATTGATCTTCGCCGGATGCCTGCCGGCCACCGAGCCGTCGGGCGCGTACTCCGGGATTTCCGCGTAGGAATCCCGCGGCAGGCTCACCACACTGACCCGGTCATGCTTCTGCGAAAGATGAATCACCATCATCGAATCACTGCAGTTGCAGGCGACTCCGCCCGCGTGGAATTTCTCCTTCTCCGCGCGGGAGATGGTGGCACGGCTGTCGGTGCCGAGCAGCAGGATATTGGTCCCGGCGCCGCCCTCCGGGCGGTTCTTCAGCCCGTGGAAAGCATCGACGCGGTGCGGGAGCGTGGCCGCCGCCTGCCCGATGGCAATGCTGGAGAAGGCCGCGAGCCCAAAAGCCAGTACGCCGAACGCAACCCCTCCACGGCGGGCACGAAGGAAGCTCTTCCTCATCACGTCACTCCACTGCAGAGAGGTAGGTGCAGCACGAGAGTAGACCGATCAGGATTTATGGCCAGGCGGCTCGCAACGGGAAAACAAGGGATAACCCTTTCGCCCCATCAGAGGTTCAATTGCCCCTGCTCATCGGTATGCAGAGTTGCAAGCGACCGCTAGACATCAAGAGGCGATGCCATGAGTTCTCATTTCGAACCCGAGGGCCGTAAGTCGTTGATCCCGGGGAGCCGGACACCCCCCGACACCCCCAACCCGTCGCCCATTTACTCCTCCCTCGCCGCCGAGTGGCGCGCACTGGGGAAGACGCTTCCGGGCCAGTTCGACACCGAGTGGAACGACGCGGTCTCCCGGGACCTGTGGCCCTGGCAGGAGTGAACCCGGCCCGAAGAAGAGAAATGGGCCGCCCGACCGGGCGGCCCATCGCACTGCACGTCCGTCAGCGTCAGTTGTTGCCGACACCGTTCCCGGACAGCACCGGGATCTGGTCCAGGACGTGCGACAGCGGCTCGTCACCCTTGGCCTGGGTGGAGTTCTCGACGCACTGCTGGTTCTGCGGCGCCGACAGGACGGGGATGTCCTGGACGGAGATCGGCACGACACCGACGAGCGAGCCGAGGTTGGCCTTGGCCGGCAGCCCCACACACGGCTTGTTCAGCGAGCCCTGGATCAGAGCCATCTGCGGGCTCATGTTCCCGTACGTGGCGGAGTTGCCGTACGCCTGCTCCGCACCGTTGCCACTGTTGGACGTCGTGCCGCTGTCGTTGCCGATGGCCAGGGCCTGCGGGGCAGCCGCGGCCGAAACACCGACGAGGGACGCGGTGACAGCGGCCGCAGCCACAGCCTTCTTGATCATGAGGGGTTCCCCTTCACTGGTTGTCTGAGAACACTGGGAACAACTGCTTTTCTGCGAATCGGTTGCCCACGTTCACTCAGACGGGGATCTGCGCCGGTAGGGCCGATTGGGGCGCCGATGCAGATGAAGAAATGACAATCGCAGAAGTGTGTCCACGGACGCGTCCCGCCGCCCTGACCCGCGTTCAGCGTCGCCGGAATCAATCATCAGTGCGGCTTCCTCGGCATCGAGACTCCAGTTCAGTTCCCCGGCCGCCGTGTCCACGCACACGACCCGCCGCCCCAGACCGTCGGGAGGGCTGATCCGGCCCGCATGGAGGCGAAACACGTAAGCGACAAGAGCTGCCCGCTCCTTTTTCAAGGTCACGATTTCCTCCTGCAGCTCGGCGAAACGATCCACCAACCGAAGATCGCCTTCTCGCCATGCCTGATTGGCCACCCTTTTCACCCTTCTCCGCGCCAACGAGTCGTGAGGATAATCCGATCCATGTGAAGAATCTCCCCCGACGCGCTGAGCGCCGGGGGCGCACTTCCAGGGTGGCCAATCGAGTGAATGAGCAGAACCATGCCGCCCCATCCGGAGTTATTTCATTCGCAGTGACCGGTGCCCGTCAGAAAAGGAACACACCATGCTCAAGAAGGCGATGGCTGCAGCAGCAGTCGCCGTGTCCGTTGTCGGCGTCTCGGCCGCGGCCGCCCCGCAGGCGCTCGCGATCGGCGACGACGGCGGAACCACCTCCTCCAGCGGCAACGACGCGAAGCAGGCCTTCGGCAACTCGATGACCGAGGGCGACATGAGCCCGCAGCTCGGCCTGGTCCAGGGTTCGCTGAACAAGCCCTGCATCGGTCTCCCCGCCAAGGCCAACGCCGGTTCCCTGGTCGGCCTCGTGCCGATCGCCGTCCAGGACATCCCCGTCCTGTCGGCGCCGCAGAACCAGCAGTGCACCGAGAACTCCACCCAGGCCAAGGGCGACGAGCCGCTGTCGCACATCCTGGACGACATCCCGGTTCTCTCCGGCAACGGTGCGCAGAACGGCTGATCGTTCGCCACCCGCAGCTTGGGCCGCCGACCATTGCGTGTCGGCGGCCCAAGCTTTTTTCATGGGCCATTGCGGGCGATTAATCCGGGGCGAGCGGATTCCCGCACCCCTTGTTCCGGTATTTACACATCACCCATTTCGACGTCACTTCATCCGGGTGAATCCGCTGGCCATGTCCGGCTGCACAGTTTCTTCACCTCGCCCCGGATCGTTTGAATTTCAGTGAGGGCGAGCGTGCCCGCGTGGATCCATTTGCCCTCTTCCTGTAGTCACTTTTCAGAAAAAGGAGAGAAACATGTCTCTGAAGAGGAGCGTCACGCTCGTGGCCGGTGCCGTCATGGCTCTCGGCATGGCGACGCCCGCGTTCGCCGACGCCGGTGCCGAGGGCATGGCCGCCGGTTCCCCGGGCGTCCTGTCGGGCAACGTCGTGCAGGTCCCCGTGCACGTGCCCGTCAACTTCTGCGGCAACAGCATCGACGGCATCGCCGCGCTGAACCCCACGTTCGGCAACTCCTGCACCAACGCCTGACGCAGGTAACGCAGTTCGCTTCCGGCCGGCCCCGGATCCCGAGGGATCCGGGGCCGGTTTCACCTGTCCACACCGAAGGGAAATGCATTGAGGCAAGCACTGAGGATCGGTGCGGTGGCCGCTGCTGCCGCGACGGGCTTTCTGTCCATGCCGGTGTCCGGCGCGGCCGCCATGAGCGGTGACCACGAGCAGCCGAGCGGTTCGGCCGGCCTGCTGTCGGGCAACGCGGTCGAGGTTCCGCTGTCGGTTCCGGTGAATCTCTGCGGCAACACCGTCGATGCGCTGTCCGCGGCCAATCCCGCGTCGGGCAACAGCTGTTCCAGCGAGTCGGCCGCGACCGCCGCCACCACCGCGGCGGCCGACACGCGGTCGCAGGACGGTCCGGGGTACGGCGAGGAAGCAGGCACGGACCACGGCGGCTCGGAGTACGGCGGCTCCGAGTACGGCTCCGAGTACGGCGGGACGCAGGCGCCTCAGGCTGAGAGCACGTCGCAGTCCGGCGGGCTGCTGTCCGGGAACACCGTGCAGACCCCCTTGGACATCGGGCTGAACCTGTGCGGTGACACCGTCGACGCGGCGAGCGCGCTCAACCCCGCCGCGAACAACGCGTGTACGTCCACGGGCGCCTCCCACGCCATGCCCCCGGTGCTCTCCGAGATGCCCCCCGCCGGGCAGGACACCCCCGTCCCGCCGCCGACGGGCAGGGTCCTTCCGCCGGTGCACCCGCCGGTCTCCCAGTCCCTCCCGCAGAGCCACGAGATGCCCCGTCCGGTCCGGCATCAGCACGAGTCCCCCGCGCCCCGGACCGTCCTTCACCCGCCGGAGGCACACGGCCGGCTCGCCGAGACGGGCGCCGACCAGAACGTGCTGGCCGCCGCGTCGGCCGCGGCCGGGCTGCTGGTGGGCGGCGGGATCCTGTACCGCAGGTCCAGCGCCGCGGGGCGCTGAGCACCAGGTCGGGAAGAGCCACGCAAAAGCTCTTCCCGACCACAGAGGATGCCGCAGCCCGAAGCTGCTTCCCACGGCGTGGCGCCGACGGCTGGGAGGAAGACAGCGCAGCCGCTCACGGCCTCTGCCCCGGCGTCCCAGTGGACCACCGACGGGTACGCCCCCGAGCCGCTGTTCACCCGTTCGCCCGCGACGTCACCCCAACGAGTCGCGGGCTCCGAGCATCCCGTCTCAGCCCTCGGCGCGCGCCGGCACCGGGCCCTGAACGGGCCTCCTGCCCCGGGGAACCTCGGGTCCGCCGCCCCGCTGCTGCCGCGTCAGATGGCCCTCGACCCCTGCGACCAGCGTCGGCGCGGTGTACGAGGCACCGTGCACGAAGCGCATGGCCGGCCCGAAGTCGGCGGCCGTCACGAGGCCCGCGAGGAAGAGTCCCGGATAGGAGGACTCGAACGCCCGGCCCACCCGGGGTGCCCCGCCGACGCCCTGGGCGAGCACGCCGCGCAGCCGCGGTGACAGCACCGTCATCCGCGCACAGCTCGCCTCGAACCCGGTCGCCGCGATGACGTGGTCGGTCTCGAAGTCCTCCGTCCCCACCGCCGGTCCGGCCGTGCGCACCCGGATCCGGCCCGCCGAGAGCCGCGCGTCCACGACGGCCCGCCCCATGCGGATGTCGATGCCGCCCGCCGCCACACGGTCCCTGATCCACCAGGCCCCGGCCGGGCCCAGCGCGGACTGTGCGACGGACATCCGGGTGTGCTCGGGCAGTCTGCGGAAGAGGCCAGGCCGCTGCGCGTAGAACCAGTTGCGCCAGCCGCAGCCCAGGCCGCTGTGCGGCGCGCGCAGGGTCTGCCACCAGGGGCGCTCCCACGGCGGGGGCACGCTGTTCCAGGCCAGTTCGGGCGCGCGGGCGACGATGCGTACGCGGGCCTGCGACTCGGCGAGGAGCGCGGCGGTCTCCAGCGCCGCCTGACCGGCCCCCACCACCGTGACGTCCGCCCCGCTGAACCTGCTCAGGTCGCTGTGCCGGCTGGAGTGGGTCACGTGCTCCTCGGACAGCGGGCGCAGGGCCTCCGGGATCCGCATGTAGGGCAGGACGCCGGTGGCCAGGGCCACCGCTCTGCACCGCAGCGTCTGGCCGTCCTCGGCCTCGACCGTGAACCCGGTGGGGGCCGCGTCGACGCGCGTGACCATCCGCTCGTCCAGCTGCGGCACCGCCTGCTCGGCGAACCACAGCCCGTACGAGGCGAACGTCTCGATGGGGATGGGGTTCCCGTGCTCCGCGGGCAGGCCGCGCCCGCCGCAGTACTGGTCGAGGCGGTACCGCGAGCCGGGCGCGGAGAGGTTGGAGGCCCACGGCTCCGACTTGAGGAACATGCCGCGCGGCATGTGGTCCCGCCACGACTCCATCGGCCTGCCGAAGACCCGGGTCGCGAGCCCCCGGGCCTCGGCGTGCGCGGCGATGGACAGGCCGTAGGGGCCGGCTCCCACAATCAGCAGGTCGTACATCAGCAGTTCACCTCTCGTGCGGCTGCGGTCGGGGCGTCGACCGGGGATTCCAGGGGGGCGGGCACGGTGCCGCGTCCGGCCGGCCTGGCCCGGGCCATCAGCTGCCGGGCCGCGTGCTGGGACCACTCGGTGGCCATCCCCCAGGCGGGCGAGAGATCGTCGCGGGCGTGCCAGGCGAACTCCCGTGCGGCGGCGCTGCGTTGGAGTGGCAGGGAGCGCGTCAGCAGGGTCCTGAGCACGGACAGCGGCGCGTAGTTCTCGACGACGAAGGTGCGGCCCGGCAGCACGTGGGCGGCGGGCAGCGGCCGGTGCGTCAGGTCGAGGTGCTGGGCGCGTACGACGTCCAGGCCGTTGCCGTCCGCGAACAGCCGGAACTGGGCGCCCGGCCGGGGGTTGAAGTCCAGCAGGCAGTACTGGCCGGTCTCCGCGTCCACCCGGAAGTCGATGTCGAAGATGCCCCGGTAGCCCAGCGTCCCGACGAGGCGCTCGACCAGGGCCTCCAGCTCCGGGAGCGGGGACCAGCGGCCCACCGCGGTCAGTCCCGCGCCGCGGGGCCACGCGTGGTGCTTGTTCCCGGCCCCGCCGCCGTGCAGCCGGCCGTGCCGGTCGACGTACCCGTGGAAGAACCAGTCACTGCCCCGCGCCGCGGCCAGGTACTTCTGGAGCAGCAGTTCGCCGCCGCCGCACCGGCCCAGCAGATAGAGGTTCCTCGCCTCCTCCGGAGAGGTGACCACGCAGGTGCTGCGCAGGCCGGAGCCCGGGGGCAGGCACCAGGGGCGGCTCCACTTCGCCACCACCGGAAGTCCCAGGTCGAGGGCGGCCGCGTACGCCTCCTGCTCGCTGCGCGGCAGCACCACCTCGGGGTGCCCGATCCCGGCCGCCCGGCACAGCTCGGGCAGCCGCGCCTTGTCCGCGACGTGCTCCGCGAGGCCCTCCGGCTGCTCCGGGAGGAGGTACGTACCGGACAGTGCCTCACGCATCCGGCCCACCGCGACGGCACCGGCGTCATCCATCGGGATCAATACCGCCGGCCGGGCGATCCGTGCCGCGATCTGCCGCAGGGTCTCGACGACCTCGTCCGGCGACGAACCCGGGGGCGGCGGCGCGTGCATCCGGCTGACGTAGCGCGAGCGGGCGACCGGGCTGCCGTCCGCCGAGGCCGCCACGTGGACCTTTACGCCGGCGCGGCCGAGAGATCTGATCGCCCCGAGCGTTCCGTGGTGAAAGGGGTTGCGATCGATCCGCAGCAGCACGACCGGGACACAGGGGTCGAGCATGTGTCGATTCCTTCCAGGGAGTAACCCGTCAGGGTGACGGAGGACAGCCATCGGCCGGTCCACGATTGGCGCCATAAGCATTCATATGACTGAGTGTCAGAAAGGGAGCGAGTGCGGGACGAGGAGAAGGCATGGCCGGAAAACGCCGATGGGCGAAGCGCGGACGACTTCCAGTGGTCGCGGCGAGCGCCCTGATCTCACTGGTGTTCGCCATGGAGACCGTGTCGATCGACCGGGCGGACGCCCATCCTCGGATCGACCCGCCCCCCGCCCCGTCCACACCCACGAACCCCGTCCCGTGGTGGCCGACCGAGGTACCGGATCCGACGCCGTCGGGGTCAGTGAGCCCGGAGCCGTCGGCCCCGACGGCCACTCCTTCGGCGACCACGCCCGTGCCGAGCCCCACCGACTCCGCGACCCCCGGTGCGCAGGACAGGTTCCCCGCGTTCGGTGCCTATCTGGACTTCGGGCCCCGGGGCGTGACCCGGATGGCGAAGCTGTCGGACTGGCTCGGCGGGGCGGACCTGCGGGTGGGCCACACCTACCTGCCCGGCGACCGCTGGCGGAACATCGAGGGCACGCCGTCGTTCCTCGACGACTGGGCGACCTGGCGACGGGAGCGCGACGACCGGCTCTTCGTGCTCAACGTGCCCATGCTGGAGCGGAACGAGGAAGGGGTGCCGGACGCCGAGGTGCGCACGCTGCTGCGGCAGGGCGCGGCCGGCGACTTCGACCAGCACTTCCGGGCCCTGGCCGAGCGCCTGGTCGACCTGAAGATCCCGGACACGATCGTGGTGCTGGGCTGGGAGATGAACGGCATCACCTACACCCACCGGTGCGGCCCCGACCCCGCGGCCTGGAAGAAGTACTGGACGCGGATCGTCACCACGATGCGGTCCGTGCCGGGGCAGAAGTTCCGCTTCGACTTCACGCCCAGCCGGGGCCGTGACGCCGTGCCGTGGACCGACTGCTATCCGGGCGACGACGTGGTCGACATCGTCGGCATGGACTCGTACGACCAGCCCGAGGGCAGGTCCTTCGACGAACAGATCACCGAGCCGTACGGGCTCCAGGCCCAGGTCGACTTCGCGGCGAAGCACGATAAGCCGGTCTCCTACCCTGAGTGGGGTCTGTTCCGTAACGGCGACAACGCGCAGTACATGCAGCGCATGCTGGCCTGGATGGACCAGCACAAGCCGCTCTACAACACCCTGACGGACTACTGCCCGCACGGGGTGTGGCAGTGCGACGAGAACCCGAAGGCGTCGAAGGTCTACCGCACCGCGCTGACCGGCCGCGACAAGCCGACGCAGCCCACGGAGCCGACCCAGCCGACGGTGCCCACCGAGCCGACGCAGCCGACCGGCCCGACGCAGCCTCCGCAGTGTTCCCCCGTCGACCTGGGCGACTGGGTCGAGCACTGGATCGGCGGCAAGCTGTGCCTGCGGTTCGACTGGTGGCAGCGGTTCTCCTGAGCCGCCGGCCGGGACCGAACTCATGGTGGCGGTCCGGCCCCTAGGCCGGATCTCCACCGCGCTCCTTCCACGCGCGCCGCACCTGCTTGGCGCGGGAACGGGCCCGGACCGCGGTGACGAGTGCGGTGAACTGGGGTGCGGAGCCCGCGCGGGCCAGGAGCAGCCGGCGGTTGACGACGTGCTCGGGGCGCCAGTGCATCTTGTAGGGCTCGGTGCCGCGCAGCAGGCTCAGCACCTCGGCCCGCCGCCCGTTCTGCAGGTGCTCGGTGCACGAGCGCAGCAGCATCGTGGCCACGTCGATCTTCCGTTCCCGCAACTGCGGGTGGGCGCCGTAGAGATAGCCGCCCGCGAGCCGGGGGGAGACGAAGGTCAGGTCGGCGGCGACGACGGAACCGTCCAGCGTGAACTCGGTGACGACCGCGTCACCCGTCTGCGCCATCAGGGCCACCGAGCGGGACAGATGCTCGGCGAACCGCGGCTTCATGTGCTCGGTCGTCACCCGCCGCTCCTGCCACTGCAGTTGATGCAGATCGAGCAGGCGGCGGACCGACGCCCCGGCCTCGGGCGCGGGCACCACCCGGCGCTCGATGCCCGCGGCGTCGAGCTTGCGCATCTTGGCCCGCGCCCGCTGCGCCCGGGGCCGCGGCAGCCGCCCCACGAGGTCGTCCATCGGCAGGACGGGCAGTTCGAGACAGGCCGAGTCGTCGAAGCCCCGGCGCAGACCGGGCCAGTTGTCGTGGATGCCCTCCGCGGCGCTGCCCGGCCGGACCTCCCTGAGGTCGATCACCGCCGTCCCGGCGAGCTTCCACAGCCCGGCGCCGAGGGCGTCCACGGCCCGGCACCCCGTCCCTCCGGCCGCCCCGTCGGCCGCCGCGTCGACCAGGACGTCGCTGAAGTCGGAGATCCCCGCGCCGAGCGGCGTCAGCACCGGGAAGGGACGCAACCGCCGCATCAGCGGGGCCGCCGCGACGAGCCGGCCCTCCCGGCGCACGAGCACGACGCACAGCCGGCCCGTGCTGCCGTAGGAGAGCCACCACGAGTGGAGCCAGGCGTGGCTCTGGAACGGAGTGGCGGTCGGGGAGGCCGCGTGCAGCCGGTTCCACTCCGCGCGCAGCGCCCCGAACTCGGCCGGGTCCGCGCACACCGTGACGACCGCACCGGACGCGTCCCCTGTCATCAGGCGCCGCCCCGCAGGCCGGCCGCCGCGGTGGCCGGGGCCGGCACCGTGGGAACGGCCGCGTCGGCCGTCCGGCGCGGGCGCAGCAGCAGCGCGAGCCCGCCCAGCAGCCCTCCGGCGCAGGCCCCGACGAGGGTGGTCAGGGCGGCGGACGCCGAGGACGGCTCGGTCGGCTTCACGGCCCGCGTGAAGCGCAGCAGCTTCACGTGCGTGTCGTCCTTGGTGTGGCCGGCGTTGGTGGTGAGCGCGCGGGCGACGGCGTTGGCCATCTCCATGGCCTGGGCGGGCCGGTCCGACACCGCCGAGATCGCGACCATCGGGGCGTCCGGCGAGGTCTCGGCGCGGACCTGCGACTTCAGGGTCTCCACCGGGACACCGGCCGCGACCTGCGCGTCGCTCAGCACCGCCACCTGCGTGGCCACCCGGCTGTACGCCTGCGCGAAGCCGAGCGCGGACATCGAGTCGGCCTGGTCCGTCGGCACCGCGATCACATAACTCGTCGCCGTGTACTGCGGCGGGCTCACCGCCCCGTACGTGCCCCCGGCGAGCGCGCCTGCCACGAGCCCCAGCGGCAGTGGCCACCAGCGGGGCAGCCGTCCCGTGCGCCGGGCGAACGGGGTGCGGGACGCGGACTTGTCCTGCGCGGAATCGGGCATCACGTCATCACTCCTGGCGTCTGGGCGCCCGTGGCCGTCGCGTACACCTCTTGGTGCCGTACGGCGCTGCGGGCGATGCTGTAGTGGAGGGCCGCGGGTGACGGCGTTCTGGCCGTCCCGGGCTCTTCGCGGATCCTGAGGACTTCACGGACGAACGACCCGGGTTCGCACGGGACACGGACCGCGTCGGCGTCCGTCCCCGCGGGCAGGTCGTCGACCGCCGGGCAGGTGACGTAGAGGACGGGCAGACCGGCGGCCTGCGCCTCCACCACGGCCAGGCCGAACGCCTCGTCGACGGACGGCGAGGCGAGGATGTCCATGGCGGACATCAGCGCGGGCAGATCGGTGCCCGCCGCCGCGGTGTGCGGGCGCTCCCCGGCGAGGACGACCCGGTCGAGCACCCCGGCGCGGCCCGCCGCCCGCCGCAGGGACTGCTCCTGCGGTCCCGTTCCCACGAGGAGGAGGCGCACGTCCGCCGGAAGCTCGCGCAGCGCGGCGATCAGTACGTCGAACCGCTTGCCCGGCACCAGCCGCCCGACGCCGCCGATCACGAAGGCGTCGGCGGGCAGGCCGAGTTCGGCGCGCACCGCGCCCCGGGCGGCCGGGTCGAAGGCGAAGCGGGCGGTGTCGACGCCGTTCGGGACGACGTGCACGCGCTGCCCCGGCACGCCCCAGCGGCGCAACCGTCCGGCCACCGCGGGCGAGACGGCGATGGTGGCGCGGCCCAGCCGCTCCCCCGCCAGATAGAGCGCGCGCACCCCGGAGGTGAGCGGGCGCCCCTCGATCTGGGCCTCGCCCAGGGAGTGCTCCGTGGCGACGACCGCCCGCACGCCCGCCATCCGCGCCGCGACCCGGCCGTACAGGCAGGCCCGGTAGAGGTGGGTGTGGACGACGTCGTAGCGCCCGTTCCCGATGAGGCGTACGAGGCGGGGGAGCGCCCCGACGTCCCGGTTGCCCGCCATGCCGAGATGGGCGACCCGCACCCCGTCGCTGCGCAGTCCCTCGGCGACCTGTCCGGGGTTGGTCAGCGTCACGACCTCGTGCGTTCCCGGCAGATGCCGTACGAGCAGCCGCAGTTGCTGCTCCGCGCCGCCGGCCCCCAGGCCGGTGATCACATGGAGGACCTTCACCGCGCGCCCTCCAGGACCGTCAGGGCACGACGCCGCACCCGGTGCGCCCGGCGCTTGACTTCGAGCCGCCACGGGGTGTCCCGCTGGCCGACGAACACGCGCGGCATGGCGTGCACGCCCGCCAGCGGGCCCGGGGAGATGGCGCAGCCGTACCGGTAACCGGCCCCCCGGACGGCCGCCACGGTCGCCGGGTCCACACATCCGTACGGGTAGCAGAAGCCGTGCACCGCACCGCCGGTGAGCTCTTCGAGCTGCGCCTTGCTGCGCTGGATCTCGGCCCGGCGCTGCTCCTCGTCCGCGCGGGTGAGGTCCACGTGCGTGAGGCCGTGCGAGCCGATCTCCATGCCGGCCGCCGCTGCCGCCCTGATCCCCTGCGCGGTCAGCAGCGGCTTGCGCGGGCCCTCGGCGTCCCAGTCGTTCTGCCCGCCGAGCCGGCCCGGCAGCACGAACACCGTGGCCGAGCAGTCGTAGTGCCTGAGCAGCGGTACGGCGTTCTCGACGAAGTCCCCGTACCCGTCGTCGAAGGTCAGGCCGACCAGGCCGCGCGCGTCCCCGCGGCCGTGCCGGTCGAGCAGCTCCCCGACGCTGACCCCGCGCAGCCCGCGCGCCCGCAGCCAGCGCAGCTGCTGCTGGAGGCGGTCCGGTGTGACGGTGACGTTGTACGGGTCGTCGGTGCAGTCGTCGACGGAGTGGTACATCGCCACCCACGGCGAACCCCCGGGCAGCAGTGCTCTCGTTCTGGGGCCGCGTGATTCCTTGAGCGCAGTTTCAACGGGCATTCCGGAGCTTTCTGGTCGCGATGTGGAGGGCGGGCAGGAACACCTGGACGCGCAGGGCCCACAGGAGCAGGGCGAAGACGGCCCCGACGGCCAGGCAGCCGACGGTGAGAGAGACGAGGGGCTGCGCGAAGCGGGCCGCGCACACCACCCCGGCAGCGGCGGCGGCCACCGCGCCGAGCAGTGTCTTGGCGAGCTCGGCCAGCACCCCGGGGATCCGCACGGGGACGCTGCGCTTGTCCATCGCGGTCAGCAGCAGCACCGCGGTGAACGTGATGCCGAGGGCGTTGGCCCCGGCGATGCCGTCGACGCCCCAGGCGGCGACGGCCCAGGTCCCGGCGCCTGCGGTGAGCGTCATCCCGGCGGCCATGCAGGCCACCGGATACCAGGTGGCGCGCCCCGCGGAGAAGTAGGACCGCACGAGCGCGCCGACGAGGCAGTGCCCCAGCAGGCCCAGCGAGTAGACGCGCATGATGGACGCGGTGGCGGCGGTGTCGGCCGCGGTGAACGCACCGCGCTGGAACAGGAGTTGCACGATCTGCGGGGCGCACGCGAACACCACGGCCGCGCCGAGCAGGACCGTGCAGGCGGCGAAGGCGAGGTCGCGCTCGACCCGGTGCCGCGCCCGCTCGGTGTCCCCCCGCGCCAGGGCCTGCGCCACCACGGGGAAGGTGACCGTGCACAGCATGAGCGAGAGCACCATGGGCAACTGCGCGATCTTCTGCGCGTAGTTGAGGTGGGAGATGGCCCCGGACGGCAGCGAGGAGGCGAGGAAGCGCTCGATGAAGACCTGTGCCTGTCGGCACAGCGCGAAGAGCAGCACCGTCGCGATCAGCGCCAGGTTCATCGACTGCCGCTTCGGCGCCTTCGCGCCCCGGGCGGCCGCGACGGCCGCGGTCCCGGTCCTGGACAGGCGGCGCCGCAGCGAGGGCGCCTGCACCAGCACCATCAGACAGCCGCCCGCCGCGACGCCCGCGGCCGCGGCCCGCACTCCCCAGCGGTCGGCCAGCACCAGCAGCGTGGCGATGATGCCGGCGTTGTACGCGACGTAGATCGCCGCGGGAGCGACGTAGCTGCTGTGGGCGCGCAGGGCCGCGCTGCAGTACCCGGCGAGGCCGAACGTCAGGATGCAGGTCGCCGTCAGCCGCGTGCAGTCGACGGCGAGTTGCGGGTCCGGCAGGCCCGGCGCAAGGAGTTCGACCAGCTGCGGGGCGCCGACCATCAGGAGCAGGGAGCAGGCCAGGAAGGCCAGGGTGAGCCGGGGCAGGGAGACGGCCACCAGGGCGCGTACCGGATCCTGCTCCCCCGGCCCCGGTGCCGAGGCGGCACGGGCGGCGATCGCCGCGCTGAAGGCGGGGACGAGCATGAACGCGAGGCCGTCCTCGATGAGCAGGGTCGCCGCCACCTCGGGCACGGTCCACGCCACGAGGAAGGCGTCCGTCTCGCTGCCGGCTCCGAAGAGGTGCGCCAGCGCCTGGTCGCGGCCCAGGCCGAGGAGCGATCCGGCGGCGGAGAGCAGGGCGGTCAGCAGTGCGGCGCGGGCCAGGAACGTGCCCGACGTGCCGGATTCCCCGGCCGACTGCTGGGCCGGTACGACGGGCGCGGCCAGGGTCTCGTCGCCGCTCGCGGGCGGGGCCGGTTTCACCGTGCGTCCGCCGCCCTGGCGAGCGCCGCGGGGGACAGCGCCCACCAGGCGGCGAGGCCGAGCACGACCGCGGTGAGCACGGTGGAGGGGCCGCCGATGTCCGCGTAGACGAAGTCGATCATCTGCCAGGTGAGCAGTCCGCAGGCGATGAGCGCGCAGTCGAGGCCGCGGGCGCCGCGGTGCGCCCCCGCCATCCGGCGCGCGCCGGCCACCAGCAGCGCGGCCCAGCCGCCCGCGACGGCGCACAGGCTCAGCAGCCCCTGCTCGCTGAGGACCAGCAGGTACATGTTGTGCGGCGACAGCAGCGGCTGCCGGCGGAAGGCGGCCCCGGCGCCGGCCACGTCGCTGCCCGCGGACAGGGCGATCGAGGCGTGCCCGTCGCGGTAGGCGGGGAAGTTCTTGAGCCCCACGCCGGTGGCCGGGTGCTCCTCCCACATGTCGATCGCCGCGGCCCACATCGTGTACCGGTCGGTGACCGACTGGTCCGGCGCGGCCGTGACCTGCGTGATGCTGCTCAGCCGCTCCTCCAGCATCGACGTACCCACGCCGAACCCGCCGATCAGGACGACCGCGGTGGCCAGCCCCGCGGCCAGCAGCCGCAGGGCCCGGCGCAGGCCCGCGAGGACGATCTGCGCCGCGCAGACCACCGCCGTGGCGATCCACGCGCCGCGGCTGAAGGACAGCGCGAGCGGCACCACGAGCCCCGCCGCGCAGGCGGCCGCGGTGATCCGGGTCCGCGCGGCCTCGCCGCCGAGGGCCAGCGCCACGGCGCAGACCAGGCCGTACGCGACGACGGTGGACATGCCCATCACGTCGGTGGCGCCGAAGGTGCCGACGGCCCGGATGTCCTCGCCCGCGTACGAGGCACCGGTCCCGGTCAGGTACTGGTGCACGCCGATCCCGCCCTGCCACAGGCCCAGCGCCACCAGCGACCAGGCGACGAGCCGGAAGTCGCCGCGGTCGCGGACGAGCAGCAGCACGGCGGCCGGGACAAGGACGAGGATCTGGTAGTACCGCACCAGTCCCCCGACGGCGTTCGCCGCCGAGTCCGCGCCGAGCGCGGACACCGCGACGGTGACGACGGGCAGCGCGAACACGACGAACGCGGTACGGGTCAGGGCGCGTTGCCGTGTCCGGACGGCCCGCACGGCGCAGAAGAGCACGACGAGCCCGGAGACGGCGTCGGCCGGGGTCCCGCCGCTGCCCTCGCCGTGGCTGCCCAGCGGCAGGCCGAGCATGGCGACCAGGAGCACGACGGGGAGCGCGGGCCCGGCCCGGCGCAGGGCGCGCAGACCGGCCGCGAGCGGGCCGGGGCGCAGGTCGGCGGGAAGGGGCAGGACGGTCACGTGGTCAGCTCCCCGTGGGCCGGAAGAACTCGGTGGCCGTGCGCAGCAGAATGCTGATGTCCTGCCACAGCGACCAGTTGTCGATGTACGCGTTGTCGAACCGGCAGCGGTCCTCGATGGAGGTGTCGCCGCGCAGCCCGTTGATCTGGGCGAGCCCGGTGATCCCGGTCGGCACCCGGTGGCGGGCGCTGTAGCCGGGGTACCGCTCGCCGAACTGCACGACGAAGTACGGGCGTTCGGGACGCGGTCCGACCAGGCTCATGTCGCCGCGGAAGACGTTCCACAGCTGGAGCAGCTCGTCGAGCGAGGTGCGCCGCAGGAAGCGGCAGAAGCGCGACATGTCCTGCTCGTTGGCGACGCTCCACCGGGTGGCGGACTCGATCGGGTCGGCGGGCCGGTGCGTGCGGAACTTCAGCAGCGTGAACGGCCGGCCGTCCTTGCCGATGCGCTCCTGCCGGAAGACGACGCCGGGCCCCTCGCTGATCCGCAGCCACAGGGCGCAGGTGAGCAGCACAGGACCGGCCAGCGTCAGGAGCAGGGCGGAGACCACGAGGTCCAGGGCGCGTTTGGCGGGGCGCACCCGGAACGGCGGGGCCGCCACGGGCAGGCAGCGGTACCCGGCGAGGTGGCTCACCGTCCGGTGCGGCCGGGGCACGTACGGGGACGGCTCCGGGTCCAGCTCCCAGATCTCGCAGCGCAGTTCGGCCAGGCTGCGCAGCCACGCCTGGTACTCCGCGGCGCTGGAACTGCCCAGCACGATCGCCCGCCGCACCCCGTTCTGGATCACCGCGCGCCGCATGTCGCCGGGCGTCGTCAGCACCGGGACGGCGGGGCCGCCGTCCGTGCGCTCGCGCTCCGCGGCGCCGTCGCCGACGACACCCACCACGCGGATGCCGCTGGCCCGGTGCCGCTGCAGGGCGGCGGCGACCCGCAGGGCGGTCTGTTCGGGGCCGACCAGCAGGGTGGTGCAGGGGCGTCGCACCAGGGCCGCGCGCCGCCGCCAGTGCACCAACGCCCGTGCCAGCAGGGCGAGTACGGTCTGGGTCACGCAGCCCAGGAGCGCCGCCCGCGGTCCGATCGCGTGGACGGCCGGGAGACCCGCGGCGGCGACCACGACCACGCACCAGGCGGCCGCGGTCCGGCCGAGGAGCGCGGGGCAGTCCTCCAGCAGGTACTGCTCGTGGCCGAGGCGGTAGAGACCGGCGTTCCGGTACAGCGCCTGGACGAGGACGGCGAACGCGGCGAGCAGCAGCGGGTCGCGCGCCAGCGGGGTGAGGGACGCGGCGGCCAGCACCGCGGCCGCGGCGTCCGTCACCAGCAGCAGGCCCCGCACGGACCGGCCCGGTGCCGAGGCACCGGCCAGGATGGCCCGGGAGCCGTCCGCGGCCCGCTGGGCGATGACGGTGGTGGATGCGCCTGGTTCGTCCCTGGCGAGGTGCCGGCCGGGGGTGGAGACGGTTCGTTCCTGGGTCACTTCGTGATCGGCTCTCTGCAATCGATGGTCTCCAGGCCCAGCAGTTCGCCGTACACGTCCACGATCGCGGCCGCGGTGCGGCGCACGTCGTGGTGCGTACGCACATGGCGGCCGGCGACCCGGCCCATCTCGCGAAGGTCTGCCGAGTCGCTCAGGAGGCGGACGAGCGCTCGTGCCAGGGACACGGGGTCGTCCGGTGGGATGAGGCACCGTGGTGCCAGCTGGGGCGGCAGGCTCTCGCCGGCTCCGTCCACGTCCGTGACCAGCACCGGGCTCTCACAGGCCATGGCCTCCAGGGGGGCGAGCGCCATCCCCTCCCATCGGGAGGGCAGCACCACGAGATCCGCGGCCCGGTACCACGGGGCCGGGTCGTCGACCGCGCCCGCGAAGGAGACCGAGGAGGGGGCGGCGGCCCGCAGCCGTTCCGCGTCCGGCCCGTCGCCCACGAGGGCCAGCCGGGCCCGCGGCACCTCACGGACGACGTGCCGCCACGCCTCGATGAGGACGTCCTGGCCCTTCTGCCGGCACAGCCGGCCCACGCACACCACCAACGGCCCTGCGGGGCCCGGCGGGAGGAGGGGCGGCCCGGTCGGCCCGGCCCGGTCTTCCGGGCAGAAATGCTCCAGATCCACGCCGTTGGGGACCAGCCGCCAAGGCGCCTCGATGCCGTGGCGCTCGCCGGTGCGCTGCTCGGCCCGGCTCACACAGAGCAGCCGGGTGGCCCAGCGGGCACCGCGCCGTTCCCAGCTCCGGGCCAGCAGTGCGGCGGCGCCGCCGACGGCCTCGAACGACCAGGCGTGCGGCTGGAAGACGGTCGGGACGCGGCCGCGCACCACGAGCCGGGTGACCATGCCCGCCTTGGAGCTGTGCGCGTGGATGACATCGGGGCGCACCCTCGACACCACCCGGGCGAGCCGTCGCCCCTCGCGGAGCAGGCCCGTGCCGGGAGAGCGCGACGCCTCCCACTCCAGGACCGTGCAGCCGAGGCCGGCCAGGCTCTGAGGCAGGACGCCGGAGCCGGGGCAGGCCACCGCGACCTCCATCCCCGCGGCGCACTGCATCCGCACGAGGTCGGCCACCACGCGCGCCACCCCGCCGTCGACCGGTTGTGTCACGTGGAGTACGCGCGGTGGCAAGGGTGCGGACGTCACATGCATCGCCTCTTACTTGGCTGTACGAAAAAGCAGCTAGGACCGGGCGTCGACGGCGCCGAAGAGCACCCCGATCCAGGCCGTGTCCCGGGTGGCGGACAGCCGGAACTGCAGCGCCCTGCCGCCCCGGGCCACGGCCTTGTCCAGCGCGAACACGTCGGAGTCGTACCCGAGCGTGTTGGCGTGGTCCGGCGTCCGCTTCAACGGCTGTCCCCCCGGCTGGGTGATGGTCGAGTTGAGAATGTCCTGCGCGGGATTGGCCGGGTCCGAGAGCGCGATGGGGGCGCCGCGGCCGGTGGAGACCATCAGCGAGTCGCCTGTGCGGCCGCGGTCGCCGTTGTAGGCGACGAGCCCGGCGTAACCGCGGGCGCCGCGCGGGACCGCGTCCTTGACCTGGAACTCCTCGGCGGAGTGCTGCCGGGTGAAGGTGCCGAACCCGTCGCGCAGGAAGAGGTGCCGGAGCGGCTCGGACTCCTTCTCGTACGCGGCCACGAGCGTCCAGCCGCCCCAGGCGCCCGCGGGCGTGCGCCCCATGGCGACGTTCAGCTGCGCCACGGTGTACATGCCGGATCCGCTGGCCCGCACCAGATCCGTGACGTCCGCCGAAGCCTGGTAGCCGTCCGCGCCGTTGGCGACGCGGTGCCCGATCACGGTGTCGGCGAGCACCGCCTTGTACTGGCCGCCGGGCTCCGCGATCAGCACCCGCCCGTTGTCCCGCGGCGGCTTCTGCTCCCCGACGCGGAGGTTCCCGCCCCAGTACAGACGCGCGTACGTCAGACGCGCGCCCTCCGGCAACCGGACCTCCGCGCTGGAGGAGTTGTACGTGTTGGGGTCACGGTCGATGTCCGTGTAGAACATGTCGAAGTCGCCGTTGCTCGCCACCGAGCCCGCGCGGGCCGCGGCGCAGCCCACGTGGTGCAGCGAGTCGGTGCCCCGGCAGGTGATGGCCGCGTTCGCCGCGCGGACGAACCCCCCGTGCAGCACGGCGTCGTAGCGCGCCGTGAACGGGATGGCGGGCTTCTCGGCGTTCGGCGCGGACGCCCCCACCGCCTGGCAGGGCAGCACCACGGCCGCCGACGCCAGCAGACCCACCGTCATGCGGCGCAGGAGAGAGCCTCGAAAATTACGCACGGTCGGCTTCCCTTTCAGGAATGAGCAGACGCTCTTCAGCGACAGGCGAAAGAAGGGGAAAGCGGTACCTGCGCACGGACTCTCCGCGGCGCGCACCTTCCCGAGCGAGAGCGGCCAAGATTA
The DNA here is from genome assembly GCF_017377775.1 of Streptomyces sp. VRA16 Mangrove soil. GTDB lineage: Bacteria > Actinomycetota > Actinomycetes > Streptomycetales > Streptomycetaceae > Streptomyces. The sequence goes on along the minus strand of NZ_JAFVLN010000024.1, from coordinate 78,525 downwards.
TCTGCCTGAGGGCGAGTTTCACTTAATACACGATGTGTGTCGGAGTTGTGAAATTCCGGGACCCGGCGCGGCAACGCTCCGCCGCACACTTCAATGACCGAACGTATATTCACCCATTCGGAGCCGAAACTCCTTGTACGGCCGTTCCGTTGCACCACGCGCCGGGCGTATGTCCCGGTGAATCAGAACGATCCAAGGAGCATGTTCATGTCGCGTACCGTGAAGGCCTTCGCCTTCTCCGCCGTTGCCGCCGCCGCCCTGGCCGGCACCGCCGGTGTCGCCGCCGCCGACAGTGGCGCGCAGGGCGCCGCCACCCACTCCCCCGGTGTCATCTCGGGCAACGTCGTCCAGGTGCCCGTGCACGTGCCGGTCAACGTCTGCGGCAACACCGTCAACGTCATCGGCCTGCTGAACCCGGCCTTCGGCAACAGCTGCACCAACAGCTGAACAGCGTGGTCTGACTCTTCCACGGCCGCCCCCTGAACCAGGGGGCGGCTGTCTGTTTTCCCCGAGGTGTCCGCAGGGCGGCCTTGCGCCGTATGGGGGTACCGGGCCCGGAGCAGCCACACGGTGCTTCACCAGGCAAAACGGCATGCACGCGCACCTCGCACCCCTACGGAACGCGTTCGCTCAGTTGCGCTTCGTAATAGCGCGTTTGACGGTGAGCACAAGCACCGACACGCCCTCGAAAGGGAAAACAATGCCCGCTTTGCCCGTACGGCGCCTCGCGACTTCCGCTCTCTGCGCGTCCCTCCTGATCGGCGCGGCCGCCCCGGTCTTCGCCGCCAACTCCGCCGATGAGCACGCCAGCCGCACGGTTGTCTCCTCCGCTCCCGCTCCCGACCCCGCGGCCCTGCTGAGTCAGGTCAAGACACTGCACGACACCGGTGGAGTCCTGACACCGGTCACCGATCTGGTCGACGCCGTCCTCAAGTCGAAGGACGGCAAGCTCCCCACCGACGAGGCCCAGAAACACGCCGACGCGATCAAGGCGGCCATCGACGCCGCGAAGGAACAGGCCCCGGCCGTCCCGGTGCCCGACGCCGCCGAGGAAGCCGTGCCGAACGACGCGAAGGCGCCGCTCGACGTGAAGGGTGACGCCCTGACGGCGCTGCAGTCCGCGGTCGACGCGCTGGTGAAGGCGGCGACGGCGGGCGATGTCACCGCGGTGGCCACGCAGGCGCCCGTCGTCGTGACCGGCCTGGTCAACTTTGTCGCGGCCACGCTGCTGAGCGGCGCGCTGCCGGCCCCGAACCTGCCCGGCCTCCCGGCGCTGCCGACGCTCCCGACGTCCGGCCTGCCGACCACGCCGACGCTGCCGACCACGCCGTCCCTTCCCCAGACGCCGTCGCTGCCGCAGACCCCGTCCCTGCCGCAGACCCCGTCCCTGCCGCAGACGCCCGCGCTGCCCCAGACGCCGACGCTGCCGGGCACCTGACCGGACCGCCGTCCGGCATCAGCGGACGCCAGAAGCCCGCCGTGGTCCTGACCCCGGCGGGCTTCCGCGTGCCCGGCAAAATTCATATCTACGCCGCAGCACCGTTCTTTCGAGTGGGGATCGGCAAACCCCGACACTCCGGAGTTTCCACGGGCGGAGGCGGTCGTTGTTCAGGGAGAAGCGAAACGCCGGGCATTCGGAATGCCTCACCGGCCGTTTTACACACCGACAGCGCCGTCTGTCGAAGAAAGGGTAAATGATGAAGGCTTTGAAGACCGCTGCCGTTGTCGCCGGATCCATGGTGATCGCCGGTGCCGCCGCTCCCGCCTTTGCTTCGGACCTCACGCCGACGAGCCTGAACGGCGCCCTGGAGACCGTGACCAGCCAGCCGACGCTCGATGTGAAGCCGCTGGACAGCAACATCCTCGACCCGAAGGGCGACAACGGTCTCGTCGACACCGTCTCCGGCGCGGCCGACAGCCTGCAGCCGGGTGCCGCTGCCCAGGCCCCCACGAACCTGCTCGGCGGCCTTCCGCTCGCCAAGTAAGTCCTTTACTCCGCCTATTGAACCGAATGGGCGAAGGACTCATCGGGGTGGGGCCGCACGTGTGTCTTTGGCACTGAACGCGCAGAAGCCCCTCATACGATCCAAGAACCCCCGAAGAAAGAGGTTCGTGAAAATGAACACTGCCAAGAAGGCCGCCATGGTCCTCGCCGCCGCCGGTCTCGCCGCCGGTGCCGCCTCGGGCGCCGCCTTCGCCGACGGTGGCGACGGTGCCAGCGCCGAGGGTGCCGCCGTGCAGTCCCCGGGTGTCGCCTCCGGCAACGTCGGCCAGCTCCCGGTGCACGTGCCGGTCAACGTCTCCGGCAACACGGTCGACGGCATCGCCGGCCTCAACCCGGCTTTCGGCAACACCGCCGTCAACGACTGAGCGGCGCCGATTCTTCGCCACGCGCAGGCCACGCATTCGAAGGCCGGTTCGAGAACTCCACGTTCCCGAACCGGCCTTCGGCATTTCCCTCGCGGAACCGCGGAAAACGTCAAACGACGGTGTGAGCATTCCACGATCGGGGGCATGGATTTCCGCCGGACGAGTGAACGGTGCGCCGGTGTCCGGACGAGGTCTGGCTAGGGTTCACGGGTGACCTCAACGTCGAGCATTGACACCACGTTTCGGGCAGCGGATCTGGGGACTCTCGCTGTCATCGCCTGGAGTGGCGAGCGCGCCGGAGAGGAAGGGGACATGCCTTTCCTGCTCGCCTACTCCATGGGGGATTCCCCGGCAGGTCCCGACGCATCGGAGCAAGCCGTGCGGGCCCTGCTGCTCAACAACGGCCTGACGATCGGCACCACCGTCCACGACGGGGCGCGGCATCCGAGCTTCCCCGTCTCCCTGCTCGTGGAAGCGGGCCAGGCCGTGGTCTCCATGCCGCTGCTGAACGCCCAGTGCCCGGTGCCGCCGGAGTGGCTGGTGGCAGCGGAGGCCCGCGGGAACGCGTACTTCGTCTTCACCACCCGCCCCTGGCCCACGGCGACCCCCGGCCGCCCGGTGACCGAGGAGCAGTTGGCGCAGTTCGCGGGCGCCGAGGAGACCCTGACCGCCGCCGCGCACTGCCTCCTGCCCATCCGGCGCATCCGCTCGTAGCGCCACGCACGGGCGGATGGATCCCTGACGCCTGGTCAGCCGATGCCGAGACCCAGGCCGAGACCGAGGCCGATGCCGTCGTGGTGCCAGTGGTGCCAGCACTCCCAGTCGTCGCCGCAGGGGTGCGCGACCGTGGACGCGGTGGGCGTCTGCTGCGGCGTGGCGGCCTGGGCCGCGCCGGCGAGAGGCAGGAACGCGGTGGCGGCGAGCAGAGCCGTGACGGAAGCCCGTCGGACGATGCGCTTCACGAGATGTCCTATCTGTGTGCTTGTGGGACTTCACTGACGCTAATGCCGCCACCCGGACTTGTCGCGCTGAGAGTGACCGAGTGAGCACCATGCGTAATCACGCCTGCTCGCCGACCGGAGGAGAGCCGTGTGCGTACCGACTACCGCAGGGAAGTCGCCGCGCCCGTGGCGCCGGTGGCCCGGGACGTGCCCACCGCGGCCGCACCGCCGGGCCTCGCGCTCGTGCTCGTCCTCACCGGCGCCGCGGGTCTGCTCGCCTCCTGGGTCATCACCCTCGACGAGTTCAGGCTGCCGGAGGACCCGGGCTTCACGCCGGGCTGCAGCCTGAACCCAGCTTCGTGACCTGGCTCCGGTTCCAGTCGCTGTACCGCGTCAACTCCCTGTGCCCGTGCTGCACATCGGCGCCGTCGGCATGCCGATCCTGACCCGGTGGTGGGACTTGTGGACGAGCTGAGCCTCAACCTCCGTGCAGGCAGGGCCGGTTGGATTAGGCCCGCCGGGGGACATCTGCTGTGATGTCAGGAAGAGGATCGTTATGCCTGATGCGTCATACTCCTGAGATGAAGGGCCCACCCGCACCATGAGCATCAAGGTCAGAGGAACCATCGCCGTACTGGCAGGCTGCTTCACCGCCGCCGTGGGCGGCGTCACCCCCGCCGTCGCGTCGAGCCAGGTGCCCGTCGAAGTGCCGCTCGACGGCGTGGAAAGCGCCCTGCACATGGACGTCCCCACCCTCAGCACCGCCGCGCCCATCCCACTGCCCGGCACCCCGCGCGGCCCGCGCTACGCACGCGGCCACGTCCTTCCGCAGCAGGCGGTGCCGCAGCTCCCGCTCACCGGTGAACTGCCCGCCACCGAGGCCGATGTGCCGCTCCCTCAGGTGCCGGCCACCCAGGACGTCGACCGGCTGGGGCTCAGGACGGAGTCGTCCCCCGTGCGGACCGTCACGCCCGGCGCCTCGGTGAACCCTCCCCTGACCGGCCCCCGGGCCGAGAAGCTCGGGCTGCCCCAGGTGTCCGCCCCGCAGGCCGGCGTCATCGTGCCGGACCTCCAGGCCCGGCCGGGCGCGGACGTGGCGCTCGACTGACCCGCGGGGTGGGCCGGCCTCCCGCAGTCACGCAGCCCCGGCTCGGCCCACCCCCTCACCACGACCCGGGGCTGCCGGACCTGAAGGAGGAGATGGCCGTGCATCCTGACGTGACCGTGACCGGCGTACGGACGGCGGAGGGCGGTGCGCGGGCGCCCGGCGGGGCCCGTCTCCTCACCAGACGCAGCGCCGGTCTGATCCTCCTCGGGGTCGTCCCCGCCGTCACCGCGACGGTGCTTCAGGTCCGCCCGTTCCAGGGGCAGGACGCGAAGGGGCCCGGCGACGAGACGTTCGACGAGACGTATCTCGGGCGGCGGATCACCGGCATCCGGGTGCCCGGTGCCACGGCCGGCGGAGGGGGCACGTGGCAGGTCGCCGTCGACGGGCGCCCGCTGCATCTCATGCGCCGGGCCGACGGCTCGTACCTCAGCATGGTCGACCACTACGCGTCGTACCCGACCCCCCTCGACGCCGCCCGGGGCGCCGTGCGCGAGCTCGGCACCCAGGAGCTGCGCTCCCCCGACCGAGAGGTGTGAGGCCCGATGGTGCACACGCGCCAGAATCAGAACACGCTCACCAAGGCGCAGAAGAGACGCTTCGTGGACGCGGTGCTCGCCCTCAAACGCTCGGGCCGGTACGACGAGTTCGTACGGACGCACATCGAGTTCTACGTGGGCGACGGTGACGGCGGCTTACGCGTGGCCCACATGACCCCGTCCTTCTTCCCCTGGCACCGGAAGTTCCTGCTGGAGTTCGAACGGGCGCTGCAGAAGGTCGATTCGGGCGTGACGGTCCCGTACTGGGACTGGACCGTGGACCGGACGCCCGCCGTCTCCCTGTGGGGCGACGACTTCCTGGGCGGCAACGGCCGCTCCGCCGACCGGCAGGTGACCACCGGACCGTTCGCGCACCGCCACGGCCACTGGAACATCACGGAGGCCGTCACGGACGGGGACTTCCTGATGCGGGACTTCGGCCGGCCGCAGGCACCGGTCGAACTGCCGAGCAAGGCCGAACTCGCCGACGCCATGGCCGAACCGCGCTACGACGCCGAGCCCTGGAACTCGCTGGCCACCAGCGGCTTCCGCAACAAGCTGGAGGGCTGGCCGCTCCGGCGCGGTGACCGCACCTGGTTCAACCACAACCGGGTGCACCGCTGGGTGAGCGGCCACATGCTGGGCGCGGGCTCGGTGAACGACCCGGTCTTCTGGTTGCACCACGCCTTCGTCGACCTGTGCTGGTCACGGTGGCGGGGGCGGAACCCGAAGGCCGATCCGTACCTGCCCGTGCAGCCGCCGGGGCTCGGCAGCTCGCAGCACGGCCGGGTGCTGGCCGCGGGCGACACGATGCCCCCGTGGGACATCCCGCTGCGGGACATGCTGGAGCACGCCTCGCTCTACCGGTACGCGTGAGCGCCCGCACACGAACGGGTGGCCCCCCGGCATGGCATGCCGGGGGGCCACCCGTTCAGGGATGACTACGGGGATTCACCAGTCCCGTCTGCGGTGACGCCCCGAGGCACGGGGTTTCAGCCGCCGTAACCGGCGTCGCCACCGTCGCTGTTGACGCAGGTGTTGCCGAAGGCCGGGTTCAGCACACCGATGACATCCACGGTGTTGCCGCAGGCGTTGACCGGGACGTGAATGGGGGCCTGGATCAGGTTGCCCGACAGGACGCCCGGCGAGTTGGTGGCTTCGCCCTGAGCGCCCGCGTCGGCCATGGCCAGACCAGCGCCGCTGAGCACCACAGCGCCCGTGCCGATGGCGACAGCGGCTGCCTTCGCGATGCGAGACATCACGTTCTCCTTTTGCTTGGCAGTGCGGCCACGTGGTCGCAGCCGTCGACCTGCTCAACGGCGGGCCGGGCCGTCAGTCACGGCTTATGCGGGGATACATCCTGAAAAGGGTAGGAATATAGCTGGAATAGATGATCCAAAGCCCTCAGTCCGTCTCCTCGAAGGCAGGGGCGACGGTGCCCCCGTCGTACACGCCTCCGGAGCACACCTGTGAGCCGCCCCCGGCCTCCGCTCCGTCCTCCCAGCGCATGACGCCGCCGCCGGCCTGGCACTCGGCAGGCGCCAGGTAGTCGAGGTCGAAGTGCGGGCGGCGTACGAAGGCGAACCCCGGGTCCGCCCCACCGGTTCCGGGGCCCGCCCCGGCCACCTGCCTGACGCACCGGTAGGCGTCGCCGCCCCCGTAGACGCGGAACGCGGGGACGCCGCCCTCCGAGCGGCACTGCTGCACGGTCAACAGCACGGGCGGATCCGGGGTGTCGGCCACCGCGTGCGGCCCGCAGAGCCAGGCGAGGGGCACCGCACCGAGCAGAACCGCGGTACGCGTGAAGGACATGACGTCGCCTTTCGGTCGCCTGTTCCGCCGAGCGGACGGGCACGTCCAAGCCTGGTCGCGTCCCCGCTCGCGCGCAGGCGGGGAGGACCGAACGGGGCGTTCGGCGCCGGAAAGCCGAAGCCGGTCAAGAACCGGACGGCCGCGCCGTCGTTTGCCCAGTGGTGCCGACCGGCACCCCGTCCGCCCCGTGCAGCGAGGGAGAGCAACATGCAGGTGGTCTGCGCCGGTGGCGGTCCGGCGTCGTTGTACCTGGCCATCCTTCTGAAGCTCCAGGACCCCGGCCGGGACGTCCGCGTGCACGAGAGGGACCCCGCGGGCGCGACCTACGGATGGGGCGTCACCTACTGGCCCGAGATGCTCGCCAGGCTCGCCGCCTGCGACGAGGTGTCCGCGCACACCATCGAGAAGGAGTCGGTGTGCTGGAGCGGCGGCGTGGCCCACATCCGCGACCGGACCACGTCCCACGACGGCGACGAGGGCTTCGCGATCGGCCGCCACCGGCTGCTGGAGATCCTGGCCGAGCGGGCCACCGGCCTCGGGGTCGACGTGCGGTACGGCCACCCGGTCCTGCCGGGGGACCCCGCGCTGGACGGCGACCTGGTCGTGGCGGGGGACGGCTCCCGCAGTGCGCTGCGCGACGAGCACCGGGAGCACTTCGGTACCCGGGTCGAACTGGGCAACAACCGGTTCGTCTGGCTCGGCACGACCCGGGTGTTCACCTCCTTCACCTTCGCCTTCGTGGACACCGGCCACGGCTGGCTCTGGTGCTACGCGTACGGCTTCGACGGCACCCACAGCACGTGCGTCGTCGAGTGCTCGCCCGAGACCTGGGCGGGGCTCGGCCTCGGCTCCATGGCGCGGGCCGACACCCTGAAACTGCTGGAGAGCCTGCTCGCAAAGCCGCTGCGGGGGCATCCGCTCATCGACCGTACGGAGTCGGACGGGCCGCTCCCCTGGCAGCAGTTCCGCACCGTCACCAACCGCGTCTGGTCCCGCGGCAATCTGGTGCTGCTCGGCGACGCCGCCCACACCACGCACTACTCGATCGGCGCCGGGACCACCCTGGCGATGCAGGACGCCATGGCGCTGGCCCGCGCCCTGCGGGACCCCGGCCCGCTCCCGGCCGCGCTCGGGCACTACGAGCGGACCCGGCGCCGTGAGCTGCTGCCGCACCAGAGCGCGGCGCGCCACAGCGCCAACTGGTACGAGAACCTGACGCGTTACGTCGATCTGGCGCCGCACCAGATGTTCGCGCTGCTCGGCCAGCGCCACTCCCCGCTGCTGCCCTACGTTCCGCCGCAGCTGTACTACCGGGTGGACCGGGCGGTGGACCGGACGCAGGCCCTGCGGTCGCTGAAGCGCTGGCTCGGGCCCCGCGTGGCGCGGATCCTGCAGAACAAGTGACCCAGGGCTCCCGTGCGCGGTTGAACAGGACATGGAGATGAAGGGAAACGATCCGACAGGCAGGTCGCGGCCCGCCTCGGAGACTCCGATCTACGAAGCGCTGGTGCGCCTCTGGCATGCGTACGGCCGGGACACCCCACGGCCCGCCCGGCCCTCGCGACCGCAACGGGCGACGGGTGGCTGGGTGCGCGTGGACCGGGCGGAGCAGCACCGGCACTGATGCGGGCGCCCGCTCCGCCGCGCCGGGACACGCCCCCTGACGGCCCAATTCGTCGCCCCGGGCACCGAGTGACGATCTGATAGGCGAGTCATATTCCCTCGTCTATCAGGGAGAAACGATGCGTCTTCGCGCATTCGCAGCCGCCACGGTGCTCGCCGGAACCGCCGTTCTGGGTTCCGCTGCCGTCGCCTCCGCGCATGACGGCCCCGACGGGGCCAGCGCCTCCGCGGTCGCCGAGCACAGCCCCGGGGTGCTCTCCGGCAACATCGTCCAGGTCCCGGTCGACGTGCCGATCAACGCCTGTGGCAACTCGATCGGCCTGATCAGCCTGCTCAACCCGGCGGTCGGCAACTCCTGCATGAACGGCTAGGTCCCGCCGCTCCAGGGCCCGACGGGCCCAGCATGTCGGTGTGTTCGCCGCCGGTGTCACCACCGGCGGCGAACGCGTGCCAAAGCGCCCCCGACCCGCTCGCGGCACGCTCTCAGACGGGGTAGGCGTGCGTCTGCGTGGCCTTCACCGTCGCCCAGACCTCGACCCCGGGACGGAGTTCGAGCTCCGCGGCGCCGACCGTGGTGAGATCCGCGGCGAGCGGGAGTTCGCCGGTGAGATCGGCGCGGATCTGGTCGCCGTGAGTCTCCAGGCCGCGGATCGCGCAGCGCCAGACGTTGCGCGCGCTGGAGCCGGTCGGCCGGTCCCGGTGCAGGGTGACCGCGCTCGGCGGGAACGCCACGAAGACCGGGCCCGTCAGCTCCTCCGTGGTCGCGATGTCCGGCCCCGCGTCGAGCCGCACGGTGTGCCCCTCGGCCTCGCCCCGGTACAGGTTCAGGCCGACCAGTTGCGCGATGTAGTCCGTACGGGGATGCCGTGCGATGTCGGACGGGCCGCCCTCCTGGACGACCGTGCCGTGCTCGACGACGACCAGCCGGTCCGCGAGCACCATGGCGTCCAGCGGGTCATGGGTGACCAGGACGGCGACCGCCTCGAACTCGGCCAGATGGCGCCGCAGTTCGGCCCGCACCTCAAGGCGCGTACGGGCGTCGAGCGCGGCCAGCGGCTCGTCGAGCAGCAGCAGCCGCGGGCGGGTGGCGAGCGCGCGGGCCAGGGCGACGCGCTGGGCCTGGCCGCCGGAGAGACGGCGGGGCCTGACACCCGCGTGAGCGGCGAGGCCCATCCGCTCCAGCCACCGGGCGGCCTGCGCGCGGGCCTCCGCCCTGGTGGCCCCCTGGCAGCGCGGCCCGAAGGCCACGTTGTCGAGGGCGGTGAGGTGCGGGAAGAGCAGATAGTCCTGGAAGACGACGCCGACGGGCCGGGCCTCAGGCCGCGTACGCTCCAACGCCGCGCCGTCGAGCCGCAGATGGCCGTCGGTGAGCGGTACAAGGCCCGCGAGGGCGCGCAGGGCGGTGGTCTTGCCCGCGCCGTTCGGACCGAGCAGGGCGACGACCTCGCCGGGCGCGGCGGACAGGGACACGTCGAGCCGGAAGGCGCCGCGGTCCACGACGAGCCGGGCGTCGAGCCCGTCGGCGGGGGCGACGGGGGCGGCAGGGGCGGCAGGGGGAGGCGTCTCGGTCATCCTGCGGTCATCCATCGGTCGCGCAGGCCGGCCAGGACCGCGACCGACACCACGAGCAGCACCAGGCTGAGCGCGATGGCGGCGTCCGGGTCGCTCTGCAGAGCCAGGTACACGGCGAGCGGCATGGTCTGGGTGCGGCCGGGGAAGTTGCCCGCGAAGGTGATCGTCGCCCCGAACTCGCCGAGCGCGCGGGCCCAGGCGAGCACGGCGCCGGCCGCGACGCCGGGGGCGATCAGCGGCAGCGTGACCCGGCGGAACGCGGTGAAGCGGGAGGCGCCGAGGGTGGCGGCGGCCTCCTCGAAGCGCGGGTCGGCGGCCCGCAGGGTGCCCTCGACGCTGATGACGAGGAACGGCATCGCGACGAACGCCTCGGCGATCACCACGCCGGTCGTGGTGAACGGCAGCGTGACGCCGAACCAGGAGTCGAGCCACTGCCCGACGATGCCGTTGCGGCCGAGCGCCATCAGCAGCGCCACACCGCCGACGACCGGCGGCAGCACCAGCGGCAGGGTGACCAGGGCGCGGACCAGGCCCCGCCCGGGAAACTCGACCCGCGCCAGCAGCCAGGCCAGCGGCACGCCGAGCACCATGCTCACCAGCGTCGCCAGGGTCGCGCAGACCAGCGAGAGCTGGAGCGCCTGCCACACCTCGGTGCTGGTGAGCAGGTCGGGCAGGCTGCGCCAGGGGGCGCGGACGAGCAGCGCGAGCAGCGGCACGGTCAGGAACGCGAGACCGATCAGCGCGGGGGCGAGCAGCGGCAGGGGCGCGCCCCTGCCGCCGCGGGTCCGTACACGCCGGCGCGGCGGCCCGCCCTGGAGGACGTCGGCCGCGGCGGCGCGCTTGTCGAGCGAGGTCACGGCTTGAGGAACCCGGCCGCGTTCAGCACCTTCTGGCCGTCGGCGGACTTGACCAGCTCGATGAACGCCTTGGCGGCGGCCGCGTTCTTCGAGTCCTTGAGCCGGGCGATCGGGTAGTCGTTGATGGCGTCGGCGGCCTCGGGGAAGTTCACGCCCTCCACCTTGTCACCCGCCGCCTTCACATCCGTCCGGTAGACGACTGCGGCGTCGGCCTCCTTCAGCTCCACCTTCGTCAGGGCGCTCTTGACGTCCTGCTCGTAGGAGACCGGGGTGAGCTTCAGCTCGCTCGCGTCCAGGGCCGTCTGCGCGGCGGCGCCGCACGGCACCGTCTTGTCGCAGAGGACGACCTTCAGGCCGGAGTCCGTCAGGTCCTTGAGGGAGCCGACCTTGTCGGGGTTGCCCGGCAGGGTGGCGATCTCCAGCTGGTTGCGGACGAAGGTGCTCGCATCGCCCGCGGCGTCACCGGCGTCCGTAACGATCTTCATCGTCTTGGGGCTGGCCGAGGCGAAGACGTCGGCCGGGGCTCCCCCGGTGATGCTCGCGGCGAGCGAGTCGCTGCCGCCGAAGCTGAACTTCACCTTCGTGCCGGGGTGTTCCTTCTCGAACTGCTTGCCCAGCGTCGTGAAGCTCTCCGTCAGCGAGGCCGCGGCGAAGACCGTCACCGTGCCGGACAGCTGGTCCGAGCCCGCCGATGACGAGCCGTCCGACGACGAACAGGCGCTCAGCGTCAGCAGTGCGACCACGCCGACCCCGGCCGCCCGAAGGGGCCGACGGTCACGGCGCGCGGTACGAGTCATCACGGGTCCACTCCCTCTGGTCCTCACGGACACCATCCCATGGGCCCGGCCGGACCCGGCGCTGATGATAATGCCGCAGATGCCAGGGGAAGTCTCCTGTTGCTTTGCATGAGCCGGGATAATGATCAGCCAAGGTGGCATGTGCGTTTCTACGGTGTGCGGCTGCGGGTACGGTCCTTGGGGAGGCGGCAGCCGTGAGCCGGACCCTCGCCACCGGCCAGCCGGCCGGACCGGAGGCGGAACTCGATCTCACCGGTGATCCGACCCGCCGGGCCGCCTGACGGTGCCGGACCTGCTCGGCCGGCCGCAGCGGGCGGCCGACCTCAGCTTCGAGTGCGCGACCAACGGCATCCGGCACCACCGCTTCACGGGACCGCTGCTGCACGACGTCCTGTCGGCGGCCGGCCCCGCGTTCGACGTGTCCGCCGCAAGGACCGGCTGCGCGACGGCACCCCGCGTCCTGCTCGCGGTCACATCACCATGGACGGCACCCCGCGCGGGCGCCCAGCTCGTGCCGCCGCAGGACCGCTGCGGCGCCCGGCACATCAGTGCCATCACCGCGGCCCATGGGAACGGCGGCTACCGCGCCGCCGGACGACCCGCCCCCTCGTGAGGCCGTCGAACGGGCGCCGCGCAGCGGCCGATTGGCGGCGGGCCGGAACCGAGGACCACCCGGGCGCAGCGCTCAGGTCGGCCGAGGACCGCGCAACGGCCGGTAGGCGGCGGGCGGCCGGAACCGAGGACCTCGCAACGGCCGATAGGCGGCAGGCCGGGACCGAGGACCACCCGCCCGGAGCGCTCAGGCCCGGTCGATGTGCACGTTCGTCGACTTCACCCGGGCCGTGGCCTCCACCCCGACCTCCAGGCCCAGCTCCTCCACGGCCTCCCGCGTGAGCAGCGACACCAGCCGGTGCGGACCTGCCTGGATCTCCACCTGGGCGGCCACGTCGCCGAGCTTCACGGCGGTCACGATGCCGGGGAAGGCGTTACGGACGGACGTGTACGACGTCTCCCCGTCGGCGCCGCCGCTCTTGGCCAGCTCCACGGAGAAGGCGGCCAGGTCCTTGCCGTCGATGAGGCGCCGCCCGCCCTCGTCGCGGTGGGTGGCCATCCGCCCGGCGTCGGCCCAGCGGCGCGCGGTGTCGGGACTCACGCCGAGGAGCCGGGCGGCCTGGCCGATGGTGTAGGACTGCATACCGATCACGATAGGGGCCGGGCCGCGGGCCCGGCGGCCAGGGGCGCACGGGCCGGCCGCCCCGCCGCCCAGCGGCCCGAAAGCGGCACGGCGCCCGAGCCGACCGAAGCCGGCCCGGGCGCCGCACAGCAGGTCGGCGGTGACTTTCCGCCCGGCCTGCGTCCCGTAGACCCTGTGGGACTCGAACCCACAACCAATGGATCAAAAGTCTGGGATGCCAGCGAACCGGCTTGCTCCAGGGCGATTCACGCCCTGCCGCACCGTGCCGGACCATGGCCGTCGCGGCAGGTCACAGAGCAGTCCTGCGATCAGGACCGACTACGCCGGACCGTCTCTCATCGCGCCGTGCCAGGGCCTTCGGGCCAGCACGGGGCCAGCAAAAGGGACCAGCCATCTGGCACTATTCAGCGCCAGCACCCTTGCGCCAGTTGGCGAAGCGCGGCTCCCCCTCCATATAGACACTGATCGTCTCCTCCTGGAACTCCTCGTCCGCAAGGAGCCTGCGCAGGAACTCCGCCATCCCGAACGGATGCACCTGGAAGGTGGGGTCCGTATGACGCCCGCAGACGAACACCGGCCAGCGGTCCGGGTCGCTGTCCGTGGTGAGCCAGCAGTAGATGTCGGCGCCGGAGGTGACGCCCCAGGCCAGGATGGAGCCGGGATCGATGTCCAGGTCCGACAGATCCCTCTCCATCTCCCAGGTCAGTCGGGCGTTCTCCGTCTCCCCGTGGAGACCGTCCCAGTCCCGATAGACATCGGGGCGTGGGACGGGCAACAGCACTCCCACCTCCTCACCGATGTCGCCCGCCCCGTAGGTCTCCATGAAGGCCATGTAGTCGGCCGGAAAGCGAGTCCCCCAGATCCCTTCCACGGCCGCCCAGTCGATGTTCTCGTTCACGCCGTGCGTCGCGGGCATGACTGCCATCAGCGCCGCAACCTGCGGATTCTCGTTCACGTGCCCTCCCGGAGATGCATGTCGGCCTCGGAACCTATGGGATCGGTTCCGGGACCGAGGCACCGGGGCGGCGCCCGCACTCAGTCCAAGTTCCTCCGCGCCCGCGGCACCAACGCCGCAGCCTTCTCGGCGATCTCCATGTCGATCTCCGGCAAGAGCGAGGTGTACGTGTCGGAGGTCAGCGTGATGGTCGAGTGCCGCAGCGTCTCCTTGATGGCATGGAGGTCGCCACCATCCGCATGCGCGAGCGCGGCCGTGCCGTGGCGGAGATCGCGGAGGTTGATGGGCGGCAGGTCGGCCTTCTGCACGATCCTGCGGAAGGTGTCGGAGACCGTCTCCGGGTGGAGCCAGCTGCCGTCTTCCCGGGTGAAGACCTTGTCCGTGTCCGCCCACGCCTCGCCCCGCGCGAGACGCTCGGCAAGCTGCTGCTTACGACGTCCGTCCAGTTCTGGCCGACTGCTTCGCCGCGACGCAGCCCGCGGAAGGCGATGAGGTGGAAAAGGGCGTACAGACGCTCCCCCTCGGACTCGTCCAGGAAGCGGCCGAGTCGGGCCGGTGTCCAGACCGTCACGGGGCTCGGCTTCTGCCCGGCCGCCTGCCGGCGGCGTACCCGGTCGTCGGTCCACAGCAGGGCTTTCGGCCGCTTGCCCGAAGCGAGTTCGACGTGTTCGGCCGCGTTGAAGGTGATGAGTTGGCGTGCGATTACCGGCGCGACAAGACCCGGTACCGGGCCTGCCTCGCGCACGCCCTGGCCGGGTCAGGAGAAGCAGCACAGGCCGCCTTCCGGGCTGTTTGGGGGCCACGTGCGGCACAGGCCCCGCCGGGCTCAGCCCCGTATTCCGATCCATCCGCCCCGGAGCCTTCCCACCCTTCACCCGTCCCGCCCTCGGGCCCCATGAGAAGGGCGTGGGAGACGAATGCCCACGCGGCACCCCTCCGCGCCGACGGCAGACGCTCACAGCGCACCACCACACCGAGCCGGAGCTTGATCGTCTACCTCTCGGGCCAGCAGCGGGCCAGCAATCGATCACCCGCGCCCCGCACACACGAAAGCGCCCCCACCCCACAGCTTCCGCCGCAGGTGAGAGCGCTTCCGAGTCCGTAGACCCTGTGGGACTCGAACCCACAACCAATGGATTAAAAGTCCACTGCTCTGCCAATTGAGCTAAGGGTCCACGCGCCGGCCCACGCCGACGCACCCCTGAGCATAGCCCGACGTGCCCGGAACACCGATCGAGTATCGGCATCCCGGTGTTGTGCACACCGAAAAGCAGCGGGGAGCGGGCTCAGCGCAGGAACCAGCGGCGGGCCGACACCAGCCACCAGATCCCGGCGAAACCGAGCACCACGAGCACCGCGATCGGCGCGTAGTTGAACGTCTCCCAGGTCACCGGCGACACCTGCGGCAGCATGAACAGCACGGTGATGACGGCCACCCAGGTCACCGCCACCACACCGATCACCGTCGACCAGCGGCCCAGGTGCCACGGCCCGCGCTCGAAGGAGTCGCCCTTGCGCAGCCTCAGCAGCGTCGGGATGACGTACGCGATGTAGAGCCCGATGACCGCGATCGATGTGACGGCCGTGTACGCCGTCACATTGATCAGATACGGCAGGCCGAGCACCAGCGCGCCCGCCGCCGCCAGCCACACCGCCGCGACCGGCGTCCGGGTGCGCGGGCTGACCGTCCGCCACAGCCGGGACAGCGGCAGGGCGCCGTCGCGCGAGAAGGCGTAGATCATGCGGGAGTTGGCGGTGACGGACGCCATGCCGCAGAACAGCTGCGCCCCGATGACGACGAGCAGGAGCAGCTTGCCGGCCGTGGCGCCGAGCGCGTCGAGCAGGATCTGGGCGGGCGGCGCGCCCGTCGGCGACTTCAGCGCGCCGTCGTAGGACTGGATGGCGAAGGTGAAGCCGAGCAGCAGCACGAAGCCCGCGATCCACGAGGTCCAGATGGAACGGACGATGCCCTTCGGCCCGGCCGTGGACGCGTCGTGCGTCTCCTCGGTCATATGGGCGGAGGCGTCGTAGCCGGTGAAGGTGTACTGCGCCATGAGCAGCCCGATGAGGACGACGTACGCGCCGCTGCCCCAGCCGGTGTTGTTCACGAACTCGCCGAAGACGAACGAGGCCGACTGGTGGCTGTCCGGCGCGAAGGCCAGCGCGCCCACGATGACCGCGACACCGAGGACGTGCCACCACACGCTCACCGAGTTCAGGAAGGCGACGATGCGCACGCCGAAGGTGTTCAGCAGTCCGTGCAGCAGGAGGATCGCGGCGAACAGCAGGATGGTCCGGCCCGGGGTCACCCCGAAGTCGAACTGGAGGTTCAGATAGGCGCCCAGGAAGGACGCCGCCCCGAAGTCGATGCCGGCGGTCACCGCGACCTGCCCCAGCACGTTGAACCAGCCCGTGAACCAGGCCCAGGCCGCCGCCGACCGCGCCGGGGCCAGCCGGTGCGCCCAGAAGTAGAGCCCGGCCGACGTCGGATAGGCCGAACAGATCTCGGCCATCGCGAGCCCCACGAACAGGGTCATCAGCCCCACCGCGACCCAGCCCCAGGTGATCAGCACCGGGCCACCGGTGTTCATCCCGAACAGATACATCGTCAGGCAGCCCGAGAGCACCGAGATGATCGTGAAGGAGACGGCGTAGTTCGAGAACGCCGACATCCGGCGGGCGAGGACCTGCGTGTACCCGAGCTGGGCGAGCCGTTCCTCGTCGGACCCGGCGACGGCCCCCTCCACGGAGGACCGCCGCGCGGTGGCATCGTTCGCTTCGCTTGTCATGCCCCCAGCGATTCCCTCGGTGGGGGCGCGACATGCGGTCGATCAAGGACCGACCGCCTCGACCGAGGGCTAGAAAACGCCCTTGTACACGTTCCATCCCGTCGCGATCTTCGTGCGCGACGTGAACGACCCGTTCCCCTTGCCGTCGTTGCGGTACAGATTCCCGGACGAGTCCCGCACCACCAGGTCGGCCTTGCCGTCGCCGGTGATGTCGCCGACGCCGACGAGCGTGTTGTACGTGGCCCCCCAGGCGGTGAACACGGTGACCCGGTCCTTGAGCGTCCCGTCACCGGCACCGTCGTACCGGAACACCGTCCCGTCCTTGCGCCGCGCGAGCACGTCCCCGATCCCGTCACCGTTGAGGTCGCCGACGCCGACGATGTGGGTGTAGGTGGTCCAGGCGGAGCGGATCTTCTTGCCGGCGAGCAGCTTGCCGTGGCCGTCGTTGGCGAAGACGTAGATGTCGCCGGTGGACGCCTTGCGGGCAAGGAGGTCGACGCGGCCGTCGCCGGTGAGGTCGCCTGGGGCGGTCAGGACGTTGTACGCGTTCCAGCCCGTGCCGAGCGAGGTGTGGCTGGAGCCGGGGACGTAGGCGCTGGTGCCGCACTTGCCCGCGTACCGGCGCAGTTCCCCCGCAGGGGTGCGCACCAGCAGGTCGGCGCAGCGGTCGCTACCCATGTCGCCGAACGGCACGGCCACCGTCCCCGCCGCCCACCCGGACCCGGACTGCTTGCGCACGAAGGTGCCCGTGCCGTCGCCGTAGTGCAGGGTCAGACCGCCGGAGGAGTTCAGGGTGAGCAGTTCACCGAGGCGGTCGCCGCCCTGGTCGTGGTGGCCCTGGAGGCCGCCGTAGAGCGTGACGGCGCCCGTGGTGGTGGAGGTGCCGGCGCCGTCGGCCGCCGTCGCGGTCAGCGTCCAGGTGTAGGCGCCGTTGTAGGCGTACGTGCCCGCGTCCGTCTTCCCGTCCCAGGCGACGTCGGCCTCGGCGCCACTGCCCGTGACAGTGCGCACGGCCCGGCCGAGGGAGTCCTTGAGCGTGAAGCTCCAGGAGGCCGGCTTGCTGTACTGGAACGTGCTGTGCCAGGTGGTCGACCCGTAGTCGTGGCCGCCGGGGTCGACGGTGGGCCCGTCGACATCCGACTCGATCTTCGCGAGCGGCTGGGACGGCACCCCGCTCTGCACGATGTGGACGGCCTTGTCCTGGCCCACGTACGCGATGTCGCCGCCGAACCGGTCCACGGCCCAGGTCAGCCTCCGCTGGTCCGCGGTACTGCCCGCGGGCAGATCGGCGACGGTGCGGGCGGGCTGGGCGGTGCCCGTGTGGAAGTCGGTGAGCAGCAGCTTTCCGGCCGTGCGATCGTGCTGGACCAGATAGCCGTCGCCGAGCAGAGCGGGCCCCGACGGCACGGCGATGTTCTTCTGCGCGGTGAGGTCGTAGACCCCGGCGGCACCGTCCGCCCCGCAGTTCCAGTACAGCCAGCGCCCCGCCACCTGCAGCTCGGCGACCGTACACGGCGCCCCGGTGGACACCGTCGTCACGGTCTTCTTCGTCTTCAGGTCGTACGAGGTGACGACGCCCGCGCCGGACCCCGGCGTCCACAGCCGCGTACCCCACACGGCGGCGGCGGTCGCCGCGCGGGTCAGCCCGACGTCCTCCGAGCGGTACCGGTTGACCGCGCCGGCGTACTCCTTGCCGGTGGACGCGGCGGCGTGGACGTAGAACCGGCCGCTCGCGTCCATGAACCGGCCCCCGGTGAGGGACGTCGCGGAGACCATGGCGTAGGCATTGGGGGCCGTCCACACCTGGGCACGCTCGGTGCCGTCGGCCGCGACGACGTAGTAGCCGACGTTCCCGTTCCCCGTCGCCCTCAGCGGCACACAGCCGCCCGGCGCCTCGCACGGCACGCGTTCGGCATGCGTGCCGTTCGCGAGCGTCCCCGCGAAGCCACGCCGTGAGACGGCGCCGACCGTGGCGCCGTCCGCCGACACGGTCCGGTTGGTGACTTCCTGGTCGCCGTTCGGCGCCTTCTCCACGGTGCTGAGGACACCGCCGGCGAGATCGAGGCCCCAGACGCCATCCGTCGGAACGACGGTGTCGGCGCCGACGGCACCGGCCGGCGCGGCAGTGGTGAGGCCGACACCGCCCAGCGCGATCAACGCGGCCAGCGAAACGTGCAGCAGGCGGGCCCGACGGGACACAGCTCCTCCTGGGGAACAGTACGGAGGAGGGTGTGGGGCCCCTCGACAAAGTAATTGCCCACTACACGGGCGTCCGGAGGGTACCAGTCCGCCAGGCCGCCCGGCACCGTCTTTCCCGTCAGACGTCCGTCTGCCCCGAGCTCAGAAACAGCACCTGGTTCGGTGTCAGAGCACCCTCGTAGGCGTGCACTTCGTCGACGGCCCCCCTCAGGTACCCGCTCCAGCCGCCGTCCTGCGCAGGAGCGCGCCCGATCTGCAGGCCACCCGTCGCACGCCAGGAGTCCGGCAACGCGGCCTCGGCGGCCGGCTGTCCGTCGACGTAGAGCCTGATCTCGTCCGCCTCGTCGTCGTACACGAAGGCGAGGTGCTGTGCCGAGCCGTACGAGACCGACCGCCCCTCCGCGGTGAGGGTCGTCGTCGGCGCCCCGGCCTCGTCGGACTGCGCGACGGTGGCCTGCCAGCGGTGCGTGTCGGCCGAGTAGCCCACGGAGACCAGGGTGTTGTGCTCTCCCGGCAGCGAGTACACCGTCGCCGACGTGTCCTGCGCGTCCTCGTCCAGCTTCACGTACGCCGCCAGGGAGAAGCTGTCGGACGTGTCCACGACCGGGTTCTGCGTGGCCGCGTAGTCACCGTCGCCGTCCAGGAGGAGGTGGCCCGAACCGACGATCGGCTCCTCGCCGGGGACGCAATCGGGGTCCATGGTCGGGTCGCAGGAGCTGTCCGCCCGGTACACCGACGCGTCGCCGCCGAGGGCCAGCGCGGGGCCGCCGTCCCGCTCCGGGCTGCTCCCGCCGGCGGACTCGTCCAGCGCCCAGTAGCCCTGGCTCACGGCCTTCCGCCGCGCCTGCTGGGCCGCCTCGTCGGCGACGACGATCCGGTCCCACACCTGTACGTCGGCGACCGCCCCGTCCCAGTTCTCGCCCTGGCCGTCGGCGCCGAGCGCACGGCCGAGCTGGAACGCGCCGGAGGAGGCCGTGCCGACGGCGCCCTCGGTGGTGGCGACCGCGGTCCCGTTCACGTAGAGCCGCGCGGTCCCCGCCACCGGGTCGTACACCCCGACGAGGTGGGCCCACTCCCCCTCCTGCGGGCTGCCGCCTTCGGCCCGCACGACGGCTCCCGGCGCGCCGAGGCCGAACGACCAGACCCGGCGTCCTTCGCCATCGGTCGCCGTACCCAGCCGGAACGCGGCCGAGGACGCCCCGTCCTGGCTGGCGGCGGCCCTGTCCTTGTCCAGCGAGTCCGGCCGCACCCAGGCGCTCACGGAGAACGCCCGGTCCGTGGCGACCGCCGGGGCGTCGCTCGCCAGGTACGCCGCGTCGGAGCCGTCCAGCTCGGCGGCGGCGGTGACCGAGGTCCGGGCCGGGCCCGGCACACCGAAGGTGACGCCTGCGCCGGCCGTCGCGGAGTGACCGCCCGCGTCGGCCGCGGCCGCGCCGCTCCCGGCGGCGTCGGCCAGCTTCCAGGCGGCGACCGGGGCCCGTCCGTCCGAGACCAGGAAGTCGTAGTTCGCAGGGGCGCTCACATTGCCCGCCCGGTCCACCGACTGGACCGTGAGTCTCTTGACACCGTCCGACTCAGGCAGCCAGGACAGGGTCACGGGACCGCCCGGCTTGTCCGGACGGACCGTGTGCTGGCTGCCGCCGAGAAAGTTGTAGACGTACGAGACGGTGTCGTCGGACGTGGAATCAACGGTGAACGTGCCGTACCGGCCCACCCCGTCCCGCCATGTGTCGTCGTCCGGGTACTCCTGCGACGTCACGGTCGGTATCGCGGGCGCCTAGTAGTCGTACACGAACTCGCACGGCGACTGCCCGCCCGCGGAGCTCCACTGCCCCCACAGGGCCCCGTCGTACGCCCGAACCCGCCAGCTCACCTCGGTGAAGGCGGGCACGTCGTTCGGCACGACCGTGCTGAACGTGCTGCCACTGGCCTTGGGCCCGATGTCCGTGAGTGTCCGCACCTGCGGGTCGCCCGCCGCGTCCGTCCAGGACACCTCGAACTCGGCGGTCACCGGTCTGCTCTCCGGGTCGCGCAGCACCGCGCTCATCGTCGGCCGGTTGCGGACGAAGGGGCGGTCCGGTCCCGCCGCGCATGCCTGGTTGTCGGTGTTCAGCTCGGACGTCTGCGGCTGCGCCGGCGGCTGATTGTCCGCGGCCGACGCGCTCCACGGAACGGCGACGACGGCTGACGACGCGAGTACGGCCGCGATCGCGGAGCGCACCAGATACGGGCGTGGCATGTGTTCTCCCTCCCCTGGAGACCGGCTCCCCGCCGGTCTCATCCACTTGCCGGTCCACCGGACGACGAAGATCCGGCTCCGGCCTGCGGACCTTAACAACCGCCTCTGACAACCCACTTGGGATTTCCGGGCACGACAAAGCGGGCCCACCCCCAAAGGGATGGGCCCGCTTCAGTGATCGGTGCTGATCAGATGTCAGCCGTTGCGCTTCCAACGCGGCTTGTCGTCACGACGGCCGAAGGAGGAACCGGAACCGGAACCGGAACCGGAACCGGCGCCACGGTGGTCGTCGCGGCGGCCGTAGGGACGGTGGCCGCCGGAGGGGCGGTCGTCGCGGCGGTCGCGGTTGAACGGGCGGTCGCTGCCCCGGTGACCGCCGGCGGGACGGTCGTCGCGGCGGAAGCCGCCACGGTCGTCACGGCGCTCGAAGGAACGGCCACCACGGTCGTTGTCCCGGCGGAAACCGCCACGGTCGTTGTCACGACGGTCGTCGCGGCGGAAGCCGCCACGGTCGCCACCGCGGTCGTCACGACGCTCGAAAGAACGGCCACCACGGTCGTTGTCACGACGCTCGAAGCCACCGCGGTCGTTGTCACGGCGCTCGAAAGAACGGCCACCACGGTCGTTGTCACGACGGTCGTCGCGGCGGAAGCCGCCACGGTCGCCACCGCGGTCGTCACGACGCTCGAAAGAACGGCCACCACGGTCGTTGTCACGACGCTCGAAGCCGCCACGGTCGTCACGGCGCTCGAAGGAACGGCCACCACGGTCGTTGTCCCGGCGGAAGCCGCCACGGTCGCCACCGCGGTCGTCACGACGGTCACGGCGCTCGTAGTTGCCGCGGTCGTCACGCCGCTGACGCGGCTCGTACGAGGACGAACGCTCGGTGCGCTCCTCCTGACGCGGCACCTCGGCGGCGGCAGCGGCGACGGCCTCGGCGGCGGCCTCGGTCGCGGCGGCGACGGCCGCGGCCACACCCTCCTCGTCCTCGCCGCGGTCACGGGCGGCGCGGGCGGTGAGGCGGTCGGCCTCGTCGCGCAGCTCGGCGGCGCGACGCGTCGCCCGCTCCAGCTGCTTGGTCAGGGAGGCGACCTCGCGCTCGGCCTGCTGCGCGGCGTTGCCCGCGGACTCGGCCTGGACCTCGGTCATGGAACGGGCGCCGGTGATCTCGGCGACCTCCGGGTCGAAGGCGGAACCGCCCTGGATGATGTGACGCCCGGCGTCGACGCCCGCGTCCTCCATCAGCCGGAAGATCTGGCGGCGCTGGTGCGGCAGCGAGAGGGAGACGACCGTACCCGTGCGGCCGGCACGCGCCGTGCGGCCCGCGCGGTGCAGGTAGTCCTTGTGGTCGCCGGCCGGGTCCACGTTCAGGACCAGGTCGATGCCGTCGACGTGGATGCCGCGGGCGGCGACGTCGGTGGCGACCAGCGCGTTGACGTAACCGTCCTTGAAGTCGGCGAGGGTGCGGGTACGCGCGCCCTGCGTCATGCCGCCGTGCAGCGCGTCGGCCTTCACGCCGGCCTCGCGGAGCTGCTCGGCGATGCGGTCGGCGCCCAGCTGGGTGCGGACGAAGATGATCGTGCGGCCCTTGCGGGCGGCGATGGCCGCGGTGACCGGCGCCTTGTCCTTCGGCTTCACGATCAGGATGTGGTGCGACATGGTCGTGACGGCGCCCTGGGCGGCGTCGACCTCGTGGCTGACCGGGTCCTTCAGGTAGCGGGTGACGAGCGTCTTGATCTCGTTCTCCATGGTGGCGGAGAAGAGCATCCGCTGGCCGCCGGCCGGAAC
Source organism: Streptomyces sp. VRA16 Mangrove soil (assembly GCF_017377775.1). Classification (GTDB taxonomy): domain Bacteria; phylum Actinomycetota; class Actinomycetes; order Streptomycetales; family Streptomycetaceae; genus Streptomyces. Next base: position 55,744 of record NZ_JAFVLN010000024.1, on the reverse strand, counting down.
CTGGTCGAGCAGCTCGGTGACCTCGGGCAGGAAGCCCAGGTCGGACATCTGGTCGGCCTCGTCGAGGACCGCGACCTCGACCTCGGAGAGGTCGGCGGCGCCGCGGTTGATGAGGTCGCGCAGTCGGCCCGGGGTGGCGACGAGGATGTCGACGCCGCGCTCCAGGGCGTAGATCTGGTTGCCCATCGACGTACCGCCGCAGACGACCTTCATCTTCAGGCCGACCTGGTCGCCGTACGGCTGCAGCGCGTCCGCGACCTGCATCGCGAGCTCACGGGTCGGGGTGAGGATGACGGCGCGCGGCTTGTGCTTCTCGGTGCGGCCGCCCGCGAGGCGGGCCAGCGTCGGCAGACCGAAGGAGAGGGTCTTGCCGGAGCCGGTGCGGCCACGGCCGAGGATGTCCTTGCCGGCCAGGGCGTCCGGGATGGTCGCGGCCTGGATCGGGAACGGGGTGGTCACACCGTTCTGCGCGAGCTTGCGCACGACGCCCTCGGGGAGACCGAGGTCGGCGAAGGTGATGGTGGGCTCGTCGCCCTCGGCACCGTTCTCGTCGTGCTCGACGGTCGTGTCGTTCTCGGCGGCGGTGGTGTCGACCGCCTGCTCGTCGGTCTCGACAGCGGCGTCGACGACCTGCTCGACGATCTGCTCGTCGAAGTTCTCTACGGTGTTGTCAGCAGAAATGGACATGCGAAATGCGAAACCTTCCGGAGTCTCGGCACGCGCCCGTCAACTCCGTGTAATTGCGCTTTCGCAAATCGACCGCCTCAATGCGGTCCAGCCACGGCAAGGGAGAGTACGCGCCACGCGGCGCTCTCTTCAGCGGCGCCGGGCAAATGGGATCAAACGATCTACCACCATACGCACCCACCACCCCCCAAGGCAAACCGTTCCCCTGAGACTCGGGTCACAGGGGAACGCCGGCGGTGCTTCTAGGCCGGATTCCCGGCCTGTGGCGCGGGCACCCCGTCGCCCTGCGGCGCGGACTGCTCGTGCGCGGACGACGACGGCTCGGCGGTCGTGGGGGACGGCGTCGGCGTCGGGGTGTCCGGCTCCTGCGTGGGCGCCTGCGAGGAGGGCGTGGGGCGCGACGACGACGGCTTCGCGGAGGGCGTGGCGCGTACGGGCTTCGAGGCGCCGCGGCTCGGCGAGGCGGCCGCGGCGCCCGAAGCGGACGCCGACGCCGACGCGGAGGGGTCCGCCGAGCCGCTCACCGGGGGTGACGCCCCTTCGGCCCGCGCCCCGGGCCCGTGCGAACCGCCGGAGACCACGGTGCCGCCGTCGGGTCCCGCCCCGGCGCCCCGGTGCGAGACGGACGGCGTGGCGGCCGACGGCTTGGCGTCGTCGGCGACGCTCATGCACCCGGCGGCCGCCGCGACGGCCACCGTGGTCGCGGCTAGCCGTCCGACCGATCGAAGGGAAACGGGCAGCTGGCGCACGGGCGAGCACCTCCGGGCAGTCCGGCAGGAGACGGGGTCACCGTCCCCAACTCCCGCGCGCCGCAGGAGGACACGCGCGGAACGCAGACCTCACGCACACCGCACAATCCCCGCACAAACAACGACCGCGAATCGCCCAGGAACGAACAGTGAGCCGTCCGCCCCCACATCGCTCACCCGCCTCACCCGCCTCATCCGTACCCCAGGGCGTGCAGCCGCGCGTCGTCGATGCCGAAGTGGTGCGCGATCTCGTGCACCACGGTGATCTCGGTCTCCGCGACCACGTCCTCGCGCGACGCGCACATCCGCAGCGTCGGGCCCCGGTAGATCGTGATCCGGTCGGGCAGGACGCCCGCGTACCACTCACCCCGGTCGGTCAGCGGAGTGCCCTCGTAGAGCCCGAGCAGCTCGGGATCGTCGGAGGGCGGTTCGTCCTCCACGAACACCGCGACGTTGTCCATGAGCCGCGTCAACTCGGGCGGAATCCGGTCGAGCGCCTCGGCGACCAGTTCCTCGAACTCCTCACGCGTCATCTCCAGCACACGGCCATTGTCCGGCACAACCCGCATATCGACCCGCCCACTTGGGCATACGGGAGCAATGGCCCGCTCACCCGCTGCCGCCATACGCCGATCCGTGCACCGCGTACGGGGAGTACGCACCGCCCCGTCGGCGGTCCTGCGCCATTACCGGGGGCGCCATCCCCGCCCGGTCCTGGAACTGGTCCACCCGCCCCACCCCTACGTGCGCGCCCTCGGCCTGATCACCGTGGTGCTGCTGGGCGCCTGGCTCGGGCTGCTGATCGTCGGCAGCGTGCGGGCGCCCGTGGGCCCCATGGACACCAAGATGACCCTGCGCCCCTCCCTCACCGGCGGCACCAAGATCAACGTGTCCCCGCTGGGCGCCCTTGAGCTCGACTCCCACACGGCCCCCATCCGCCTGGACGTCGACGTCGACCGGCTCGACCCGGTCCGCGCCCAGGCCCTGGTCGACCACCCCGAGCGGCTCTCGGGGCTCCAGGACGAGGTGGCCCGGGACGTCGAGCACGGCACCGCCGACCTGGCGATCCGCTCCTGCGTGGCGGTGGTCTCCGGCGCGACGGCGCTCGGCCTCGCGGTCTACCGCCGCCCGGGCCGCGCCCTGGCCGCCGGCGGTCTGGCGCTCGCCCTGCTGGCGGCGTCGGGCGCGACCGCGTACGCCACCTGGAACCCGAAGTCGGTCCTGGAGCCGAAGTTCTCCGGGCTGCTCTCCTCGGCGCCCCAGGTGGTCGGCAACGCCCGCTCGATCGTCACCGAATTCAACGTCTACCAGGAGGAGTTGGCCCGCCTGGTCACCAATGTCACGCGCCTGTACGACGTGACGTCCACGCTGCCCGCGTACCGCCCCGACCCCTCGACCATCCGCGTCCTGCACGTCTCGGACATCCATCTCAACCCGGCGTCGTGGAAGATCATCGCCTCGCTCGTGGACCAGTACAAGATCTCGGTGATCGTCGACACCGGCGACACCATGGACCACGGCTCGGCAGCCGAGAACGCCTTCCTCGACCCGATCAAGGACCTCGGCGCGCCCTACGTCTGGATCCGCGGCAACCACGACTCGAAGACGCAGACCCAGAAGTACCTCTCCGACCGCGCACGCTTCCCGAACGTCCATGTGCTCGACGAGGGGAAGGCCGCCACGGTCGCGGGCCTGCGCTTCGCCGGCACCGGCGACCCGCAGTACACCCCGGACCGCTCCACCGCGGCCCAGGGCGACCCGGCCGAACGGATGGCGGGCCTGCGCCTCGCCTCGGCCATCCGTGACCAGCGCGCCGCGGGCACCCCGGTCGACATCGCCCTCGCACACGAGCCGGTCGCGGCGAAGGAGGTGGACGGGACGGTCCCGCTCGTCCTCGCCGGGCACATCCACCACGAGGAGACGCAGGTCCTCCCGCTCGGCACCCGGCTGCGCGTCGAGGGCTCCACCGGCGGCAGCGGTCTGCGCGCCGTCGACAACGAGAACGGCCACCCCGACCCGGTCGAGGCGTCCGTCCTCTATCTGGACCGCGGCACCAAGCGGCTGCAGGCCTGGGACGAGATCCGTCTCGGCGGCCTCGGCCTGACGACGGCCGAGGTCAGCCGCCATCTCCCGAAGGAGAACCAACCCGGGGCGACCCCGTCCCCGACCGCTCCGACGGGGTCCCCGTAAACCGTTTTGGCGATAGCTCCCCGCATCCCATATGCTTCTCACGTCCCCGACGCGCTGCGAAGCGCGCAGGCGGGCCGATAGCCCTCATCGTCTAGCGGCCTAGGACGCCGCCCTTTCAAGGCGGTAGCACGGGTTCGAATCCCGTTGGGGGCACGCAAGATCGTGTGCGACACTGTTCGCAGATCGCACACAACAGCTTGGTCCTGTGGAGCAGTTTGGAGTGCTCGCCACCCTGTCAAGGTGGAGGCCGCGGGTTCAAATCCCGTCAGGACCGCTGAAGTTCCTCGTGAACTTCGTGGCTGGGTAGCTCAGTTGGTACGAGCGTCCGCCTGAAAAGCGGAAGGTCGCCGGTTCGACCCCGGCCCCAGCCACAAACAACACCCCCTCCGGGTTCGCCCGGAGGGGGTGTTCTCGTTTCCGGGGGCACCCGGGGCACCTGGGCACCTCTCACACCGCCGCCGCATGCAACGGCTGCGTCCCCCTGCCGCCCGGATGCCGGTGGCGCCAGAACCAGAACAGGGCCGATGAGAGCAGGGCCCAGCCGGTCAGGACCAGGAACGGGAAGGCGTGCTGGTGGCCCTGGAAGTAGACCGCCGTGTGCTGGGCGTTGACCGAGGCGCCCGGGGGCAGCCACTGGCCGAGGCGGCCGATGAACGTGGGCAGCAGCGGGGGCGCCACCGCTCCGCCCGACGCCGGGTTGCCGACCAGGACCAGCAGGCCCCAGGTCGGGATCATCGCCCAGCGGTGGAAGAACGTGTTGAACATCGTGAAGACCATCCCGCACGTGAACATCGTCAGCGCGAGGATCAGCCACGACTCCACGAACGGCAGATCGAGCGCGCCCAGGCCCCAGTCGACGACCGCCGCCACCGCGAACCCGCCGAGGAGTGCGTAGGCGATCGTGAACGCGATCCGCTCGGCCGGGTTCAGGCCGCGCGCGTGCACGCTCAGCTGGATCGCCCCGACGAAGCCGATGATCACGGCCGCGAGCGAGATGTAGAAGATCGCCAGGCCCCGCGGGTCGCCGCTCTGCAAGGGCTTCAGGTCCTTCACGGTCACCGGGATGCCGGTCTCCCGGGCGACCTGCGGCGCCGACTCCGTGAAGACCTGGGCGACCGAGGCGCCGGAGGCGCTGGAGACGTCCAGTTCGACCCGGGCGCCGTTGTCCCGGACGTCCAGGACCGCGTAGATCCGCTGCTCGTCGATGGCGGACCGGGCCGCCTCCCCGCTCGCGTAGTGCTTGAGGTCGAGCTGCGCGTCCAGCGCCTGCTCCATCGCGGCGACGAACTGGCTGCGCCGCGCCGCGTCCCGCTCGCCGGTGACGCCGGTCGGGATGTGGTGCGGGGTCGGGTTCGCCATGGAGTACGTGTACGAGGCCGCGAACAGCGCCGCCGCCGCGGCCAGGATGAAGACGAGCACGAGCGCGGGCCGGAACGGGGACTTCTTGAAGTTCGCCCAGCGGTCCGCCCGCGTCGGCGGCCGGCCGTGCGCACCGTGCGCCGCAGGCTCCGCCCTCTCCTCGTGCGGCGGATGGGGGCGCGGCTGTTCCTCGTCGGGCGTGGGCGACATAGCTGCACGCTAAAACAGACATAAGCCGCATACATCCCGAGAGTCGCCCCGGCGACCCCGCTCCGCCCCGGCCGCGCCAAAACCGTTCGCCACGGATTTCCCCGAGGTGAGATCCTGGAGCACGTATGTCTACGCAGCCTGCTCCCGCCGCCGATCAGTTCGCCGCCGTAGCGCGGCGGCTGTCCGAGCTGTCCCTTCGTGACGCGCACCGGCTCGGGCGCAGACTCGAAGGTGCCCGCAAGATCCGCAAGCCCGAGGCCCGCGCCGCCGTCATGGCGGAGATCGAGGCCGAGGCCGAGAAGGCCGGGGTCCGCACGGCCGTACGCCGGGAGCGCCGCGCCGCCCTCGACGTCACGTACCCGGACCAGCTCCCGGTCAGCCAGAAGAAGGACGAGATCGCCGACGCGATCCGCGACCACCAGGTCGTGATCGTCGCCGGTGAGACCGGTTCCGGAAAGACGACGCAGATCCCGAAGATCTGTCTCGACCTCGGGCGCGGTGTGCGCGGCATGATCGGCCACACCCAGCCCCGCCGGATCGCCGCCCGTACGGTCGCCGAGCGCGTCGCCGACGAGCTGCACACCCCGCTGGGCGAGGCCGTCGGCTGGAAGGTCCGCTTCACCGACCAGGTCGACCAGGACGCGACCTTCGTGAAGCTGATGACGGACGGCATCCTGCTCGCCGAGATCCAGACGGACCGCGAGCTGCGCGCCTACGACACGATCATCATCGACGAGGCCCACGAGCGGTCTCTCAACATCGACTTCCTGCTCGGCTATCTGGCCCAGCTGCTGCCGAAGCGCCCCGACCTCAAGGTCGTCATCACCTCGGCGACCATCGACCCCGAGCGCTTCGCACGGCACTTCGGGGACGCCCCGATCGTCGAGGTCAGCGGGCGTACGTACCCGGTGGAGGTGCGCTACCGCCCCCTCCTGGAGGAGGAGTCGGACGACTCCGACCGCGACCAGATCACCGCGATCACGGACGCGTGCGAGGAGCTCATGGCGGAAGGCCAGGGCGACATACTCGTCTTCCTCTCCGGCGAGCGCGAGATCCGCGACACCGCGGACGCCCTGGAGAAGAAGAAGTTCCGGTTCACCGAAGTGCTTCCGCTGTACGCGCGCCTCTCGCACGCCGAGCAGCACCGCGTGTTCCAGCGGCCCGGCGCGGGCACCGTCCGCAGGATCGTTCTCGCGACGAACGTCGCCGAGACGTCCCTGACCGTCCCCGGCATCAAGTACGTGATCGACCCGGGCACCGCCCGCATCTCCCGCTACTCGCACCGTACGAAGGTGCAGCGGCTGCCCATCGAGCCCGTCAGCCAGGCCAGCGCCAACCAGCGCAAGGGCCGCTGCGGCCGTACGAGCGACGGCATCTGCATCCGTCTGTACTCCGAGGACGACTTCCTCGCCCGCCCGGAGTTCACGGACGCGGAGATCCTGCGCACCAACCTCGCCTCCGTCATCCTCCAGATGACCGCGGCCGGACTCGGCGACATCGAGAAGTTCCCCTTCATCGACCCGCCGGACCACCGCAACATCCGCGACGGCGTCCAACTCCTCCAGGAACTGGGCGCGTTGGACCCCAGCGAGAAGGACGTACGCAAGCGGCTCACCCAGCAGGGGCGCAAGCTCTCCCAGCTGCCCGTCGACCCGCGGCTGGCCCGCATGGTCCTGGAGGCCGACAAGAACGGCTGCGTCCGCGAGGTCATGGTGATCGCGGCCGCGCTCTCCATCCAGGACCCGCGCGAGCGCCCGTCCGACAAGCAGCAGCAGGCCGACCAGCAGCACGCCCGCTTCAAGGACGAGACCAGCGACTTCCTCGCGTTCCTGAACCTGTGGCGGTACGTGCGCGAGCAGCAGAAGGAGCTCGGCTCCTCGGCCTTCCGCCGGATGTGCAAGCGCGAGTACCTGAACTTCCTGCGCATCCGCGAGTGGCAGGACATCTACACGCAGCTGCGCACGGTCGCCAAGCAGATGGGCATCCATCTCAACGACGCCGACGCCGCCGGCGACTCGATCCACGTCTCCCTGCTCTCCGGACTCCTCTCCCACATCGGGATGAAGGACGTGAAGGAGTCCAAGGAGTCGCAGGCCAAGGACCCCAAGCAGGCGGGCCGCGACCGGGGGCGCAACGAGTACATCGGCGCCCGCAACGCGAAGTTCGCGATCTTCCCCGGCTCGGCCCTCTTCAAGAAGCCCCCGCGCTTCGTGATGTCGGCGGAGCTGGTGGAGACCAGCCGGCTCTGGGCGCGCGTGAACGCGAAGATCGAGCCCGAGTGGGTCGAGCCGCTCGCCGGGCACCTCCTCAAGCGCACGTACAGCGAACCGCACTGGGAGAAGGACCAGGCGGCCGTGATGGCGTACGAGAAGGTCACGCTGTACGGCGTCCCGATCGTCGCCCAGCGGAAGATCAACTACGGTCGCGTCGACCCGGAGATCTCCCGCGAGCTGTTCATCCGCAACGCGCTGGTCGAGGGCGACTGGCGTACGCACCACAAGTTCTTCGCCGACAACCGCAAACTCCTCACCGAGGTCGAGGAGTTGGAGCACCGGGCGCGCCGCCGCGACATCGTCGTGGACGACGACACCCTCTACGACTTCTACGACCAGCGGGTGCCGCAGGACGTCGTGTCCGGCGCGCACTTCGACTCCTGGTGGAAGAACAAGAAGCGCGAGGAGCCCGAACTCCTCGACTTCGAGCGCTCGATGCTGATCCGCGAGTCGGCGGAGGCGGTCACCAAGGCCGACTACCCGGACTCGTGGCGCCAGGGCGCGCTCAAGTTCCGGGTGACGTACCAGTTCGAGCCGGGCGCGGACGCCGACGGTGTCACCGTCCACATCCCGCTCCAGGTGCTCAACCAGGTCACCGACGAGGGCTTCGACTGGCAGATCCCGGGCCTGCGCGAGGACGTGGTCGTCGAGCTGATCCGGTCACTGCCCAAGCCGATCCGCCGCAACTACGTACCGGCGCCGAACTACGCGAAGGCGTTCCTGGAGCGGGCCGTGCCCCTGCAGGAGCCGCTGCCCACGACGCTCGCCCGCGAGTTGCAGCGCATGGTCGGTGTCCCGGTGAAGGCCGACGACTTCGACCTCGCACGCGTACCCGACCACCTGAAGATCACCTTCCGGATCGTCGACGAGCGGCGCCGCAAGCTCGCCGAGGACAAGGACCTGGAGGCCCTGAAGCTCCAGCTGAAGCCGAAGGCGCGCCAGGCCATCTCCAAGGCGGCGGCCGCCACCGCCGAGCGCGCCGGCGGCCCGTCCGTCGAGCGCAAGGGCCTCACGGACTGGACGATCGGCACGCTCTCGAAGGTCTTCGAGACGCGCCGGGCGGGCCAGCCGGTGAAGGCGTTCCCCGCGCTCGTCGACGACGGGGACACCGTGTCCGTACGGCTCTTCGACAGCGAGGCCGAGCAGGCGCAGGCCATGTGGAAGGGCACGCGCCGGCTCATCCTGCGCAACATCCCGGTGAACCCGGCGAAGTTCGCCTCGGACAAGCTGAACAACGCGGCGAAGCTCGCCCTGTCGGCGAACCCGCACGGCTCCGTCCAGGCCCTCTTCGACGACTGCGCGACGGCGGCGGCGGACAAGCTCATCGCGGACTTCGGCGGCCCGGCCTGGGACGAGGAGTCGTACCGCAAGCTCTACGAGAAGGTGCGCGCGGAGATCGTCGACACGACGGTGCGCACGGTCGGGCAGGTGCAGCAGGTGCTGGCCGCCTGGCAGGCCTGTGAGCGCCGTCTGAAGTCCACGCGGAGCCCGGCGCTGCTCGCCAACCTCCAGGACGTCCGCACGCAGTTGGACGCCCTTGTGAAGCCCGGCTTCGTCACGGCGACGGGCATCCGGCGCCTGGGCGACCTGATGCGCTATCTGACCGCGGCCGACCGGCGCCTGCAGCAGATGCCGGCCGGCGCCCAGCGGGACACCACCCGCATGGAGAAGGTCCACGAGATGCAGGACGAGTACGCCTGGCTCCTTGAGCAGATGCCGCAGGGCCGGCCCGTGCCGCAGGAGGTCCTGGACATCCGCTGGATGATCGAGGAGCTCCGCGTCAGCTATTTCGCGCACGCGCTGGGCACGGCGTACCCCGTCTCGGACAAGCGGATCGTGAAGGCGATCGACGCCCAAGTGCCGTAGCGGGGCCGTGTCCGGGCGGGCACGTTCGGTGAGTTCGACCGGATGGCCTGCACTGCTGTACAGTCCTTCTCGCAGCGCAGGAAAGAACAAAGCGCCGCGAAACCTGGTCCTGTGGAGCAGTTTGGAGTGCTCGCCACCCTGTCAAGGTGGAGGCCGCGGGTTCAAATCCCGTCAGGACCGCAGTAGATCGAGGCCCGCACCGAATCGGTGCGGGCCTCGGTCGTTCCCGGAGGCCGCGCCCGTGGTGGAGCCACGGCCGGCACGGCACATCCCGTCAGGACCGCAGGAGATGAAGGCCCGCACCGTTCGGTGCGGGCCTTTGCCGTTCACGGGCCAGGCCGCGGCCCCCGGATCCACGGCTGCGCCGCGCGGGCGCGGGCGCGAGCGCCCCCCGACGGGACCCCCGCCCTGCGCCGCACCGCCCAACCCGCCCCCGCAGCCCGCCTTGACGCCGCCCGGCCCTCCCGGTACGCCAGAACGACAACCCGGCGAGCGGCCTGGAGGCGACACATGGCGGCACCCCGACATGAGACGCGAGCCCTGTTGCGCGCCCATCTCGCCGCCGCCTCCGGCCATCGCCACTTCACCCGGCACTGCCCCGTCTGCCACCGCCTGCTGCGGCTCGCCATGGATCCCGCCGCCGACCCCGCCCCAGAGGCCCTGGAGGGCTGCGAGGGCGCCCTGGAGGGCGACGGGGACGAAAGTCCCCCGAAGGCGTGACCAAAGCCGACCCACGGGGCACGCAACTGGTGGGAGCCTGAAGAGGACTGATGAGAAGTCGGTGGCGTGCGGGCCCGCGGACTCCACTAGCGCACGGGCGTCACCTGCAACAAGCTTCGGGGCGTGTGACGGGTGTCACCGAACGAGTTTTGGAAACACCGTTTCTTACACCCCTCCTACAACTGCTCAATTTAATATGTGCAATTGCACCACCCTCACAGGTGCCCTCCAGGGACCGATCAAGGTTCGACAAGAGCACGCACAGATCCCCGCTCCAGGGCGCCCGACGCGCACAAAAAAGATCGCGCTGGACCCGGCGGAGTCCAGCGCGATCGACGACGCGCCCGAGATGCAGTGGAGATGACGCTTCAGGGGCTCTTCAGAAGAAGGGGGCCTGTTGGGGCAGGTCCCGCGTCATGTGGAGCTATGGGGTGGGCGCGATCGGGTTGGGGGACCCGGAACGCCCGGTATTGCTGTGTGATGCGGTGCCTCAGGCCTCGCTGCGCTGCTGGGGGATACCCGCCAGCAGTGCGCGGACCTCGGCCTCGCGGTAACGGCGGTGTCCGCCGAGCGTGCGGATCGACGTGAGCTTGCCAGCCTTCGCCCAGCGCGTGACCGTCTTGGGGTCGACGCGGAACATCGTGGCGACCTCGGCGGGGGTCAGCAGCGGCTCGGCATCAGGGGTGCGAGCGGTCATGAGCGGCCTCCTCGGGAGAACCGAACCTTCTCGGTTCTTTCCTTTAAATTCTGCACCTTGACCCGCGTTGCCCGATATGGCGGACACGGGTCGAGTCGGTTATAGGACGAACGGCTTGTCCTCGGCACTACAACTACACCATCCGTCCAGCCGCGTCGGCCAAACCGATGGAATTGCCCTCCCAGGTGTTCATCAGCGACGGAAGCCGATGGACCATGCCATAGCGGACAGTCACGCCACAGTGACGATCAGTCACAGAGCGATCAGGAGTCATCAGACCCCCCACAGACAGTGCAATGCTGAGTAATCCGTCCATGGTTGGACTTAGTTGGACGGATGGAGCCCTCCCCGGACTCCTTGTCCTATTTTGGCACGAGGAGGGGTGATCGGCGCAAGGGCCCAGTAAGTGCAGTCCGTCACGCTTGAGACAAAAGCCCGGATCGGGACCTAGGTCCTTAAGACCCGTGCGCAGGCCGTCAGTTGGCGTACTGCCGGTCCCGCACCGCCCGCCAGCGCTCCACGAGCCGCGCGTACGCCTCGCCCGCGCCGTCCCCGTCACCGGAGCGCAGCGCCGCGATGCCCTCGGCCACGTCCGCCGCCGAGTGGTCCTCGTCGAGGTGGCCGGCCGGCAGGGCGTGCACGAGTCCGCCGTAGTCGAGCTCGACGTACGAACGGGGGTGGAACTCCTCCAGCCAGCGCCCCACGTCTACCAGGCCCTCGATGAGCGGCCCCTCGTCGATCGCGTCCCGCAGCGCCCTCAGCCCGCGCGCCACCCGGCGCCGGGCCTGCACCATCGGGGTCCGGTAGCGCAGATACGGTTCACCGGCCCCGCCCTCGCCGATCTTCGGCTCGTACTCCCGCTCCTCGTCGGCGACCAGCACGAACCAGTTCAGCGGCACCTGCCAGATCGACGTACGGATCCACGGCCGGGCGTCCGGGTTGCGCTCCAGCCAGCGCTCGTAGTCGGCGGCCGCCTGCCGGCGCACCACCGGCGGCAGGACCGCGTCCAGGACCGGGGACGGCAGCTGCTCCGGCAGCTCGCCCAGCGCCTGCCAGCCGCGCAGCCGGGTCCGCCACGGGCAGACGCACAGCACGCCCTCCACCTCGATCACGAACGCGTCGTCGCTCTCGTGCACCGGCACCGCGACCGGCGGGGTGGGCAGCAAGTCGGCCAAAGAGCGGCGGAGTTCGTCCTGGTACGACGGACGCCGCTCACGGCGCGCGTAACGCTCCCAGTGGCCGCGCTCCGGCTGCGGGAAGGCCGCGAGGGGTTCGTAGACGCGCAGATACGCCGCGTACGGGACGGTCACCGAGGACACCTTGGGCACGGCTGCTCCCTCCCCCGCCCGAAGGCTGGAAAACACTGCAAATCGTCCCACGACACGGCCCGGCGGGATTCGACCGTACGTCCACGGCACTCCGACGCGAGAGAGTGATCCTCGGCACTGCGGCCATGACGGGCACGTCCACGCTCTAATCTCTTGCTCACGCACCACCCGGACGCCCGCCACCCGCACGGGAATCCGCTCAATCGCCGCTACGTACTTGGGAGTCACCACAGTGACCGATGTGACCGGCGCGCCTGCTGAAGACGTCCTGCACACCCTCTTCCACTCGGAACAAGGGGGCCACGAGCAGGTCGTTCTCTGCCAGGACCGGGCCAGCGGCCTCAAGGCCGTCATCGCCCTCCACAACACCGCCCTGGGCCCGGCCCTCGGCGGCACCCGTTTCTACCCGTACGCCTCCGAGGCGGAGGCCGTCGCCGACGCGCTGAACCTCGCGCGCGGCATGTCGTACAAGAACGCCATGGCCGGGCTCGACCACGGCGGCGGCAAGGCCGTGATCATCGGGGACCCGGACCTGATCAAGAGCGAGGAGCTGCTGCTCGCCTACGGCCGGTTCGTCGCCTCGCTCGGCGGGCGCTACGTGACGGCCTGCGACGTCGGCACGTACGTGGCCGACATGGACGTCGTCGCCCGTGAATGCCGCTGGACCACCGGCCGCTCCCCCGAGAACGGCGGGGCCGGCGACTCGTCCGTCCTCACCGCCTTCGGCGTCTTCCAGGGCATGCGGGCCAGCGCCCAGCACCTGTGGGGCGACCCGACGCTGCGCGGCCGCAGGGTCGGCATCGCGGGCGTGGGCAAGGTCGGCCGCCACCTCGTCGAGCATCTGCTGGAGGACGGGGCGGAGGTCGTGATCACCGATGTGCGGGCGGAGTCCGTGCGCGGGATCACCGACCGGCACCCCGAGGTCTCCGTCGCCGCCGACACGGACGCGCTGATCAGGGGCGCCGGGGTCGGCGACCTCGACATCTACGCTCCCTGCGCGCTGGGCGGCGCCCTCAACGACGACTCCGTTCCCGTGCTGACCGCGAAGGTGGTGTGCGGCGCCGCCAACAACCAGCTCGCGCACCCGGGCGTCGAGAAGGACCTCGCCGACCGCGGGATCCTCTACGCGCCGGACTACGTGGTCAACGCGGGCGGGGTCATCCAGGTCGCCGACGAGCTGCACGGTTTCGACTTCGACCGGTGCAAAGCCAAGGCCGCGAAGATCTTCGACACCACGATTTCGATCTTCGCTCGCGCAAAGGCGGACGGCATTCCGCCGGCCGCGGCGGCCGACCGGATCGCCGAACAGCGGATGGCGGAGGCCCGCGGCCGCGCATGATCGCGGCGGTGGGGTAACGAGAGTCACTCCCCCCGGCGGGTCGCCCGCCAAGAAGAGGTTAAAATCGCAGCTGACCAGCGAGGACGGGGCTCCTGGCTGGTCCTGCGCACAGGCGCGTCCTGCGGGCGACGTACCGTATGGGCGTGGGCTCAGGTACCGTGGAAGCCCTACGGACCGGTCTCTCCACGGAGAGCCCGTTCCGGATCATGAACGCGTGTCAAGACTCTGGGGCCATGAAGCCCCATCACCGAGGGGGTCGAGCCATGGGGCGCGGCCGGGCCAAGGCCAAGCAGACGAAGGTCGCCCGCCAGCTGAAGTACAACAGCGGCGGGACTGACCTGTCGCGTCTGGCCAACGAGCTGGGCGCATCCACGTCGGATCCAGTGTCGAATCAGCCGCCGAACGGCGAGCCTTTCGAGGATGACGACGAGGAAGACGACCCGTACGCCCGCTACGCGGATATGTACAACGACGATGAGGACGACGGCTCCGACGAGTCCGGTCCTTCGTCGCAGCGCCGCGGCGCTTGACCTCGTAGCACTTCCAGCACGTAACTGATTTCTACGGTCTGATTTCTGATTACTGCTGCACTCACCCGGTCCGGGGTGGTCACCACGCCGGACCGGGTTTTGTGCTGCCCCGAGGGGCTCAGCTCGCGTAGTCACCGATGAGCTCGGCACCGGTCGCGTGGTCGCCGCGGTCGGTGATCTCGCCGGCCACCCAGGAGTCCACGCCGCGGTCGGCGAGGGTCGCGAGGGCCACGTCCACCGACTCCTGCGGGACGATCGCCATCATGCCGACGCCCATGTTCAGCGTCTTCTCCAGCTCCAGGCGCTCCACCTGGCCGGCCTTGCCGACGAGGTCGAAGATCGCGTCCGGGGCCCAGGTGGCGCGGTCGACCGTGGCGTGCAGGCCGTCCGGGATCACCCGGGCCAGGTTGGCCGCGAGGCCGCCGCCGGTGATGTGGCTGTAGGCGTGCACCTGGGTGGTGCTGGTGAGGGAGAGGCAGTCCAGGGAGTAGATCTTCGTCGGCTCCAGGAGCTCCTCGCCCAGCGTGCGGCCGAGCTCGTCCACGTGCTGGTCCAGGGACATCCCGGCGCGGTCGAAGAGGACGTGGCGGACCAGCGAGTACCCGTTCGAGTGAAGACCGGAGGACGCCATGGCGATCACCGCGTCACCCTTACGGATACGGTCCGGGCCCAGCAGGTTGTCGTACTCCACGACGCCCGTACCGGCGCCCGCGACGTCGAAGTCGTCCGGGCCGAGCAGACCCGGGTGCTCCGCCGTCTCGCCGCCGACGAGGGCGCAGCCCGCGAGGACGCAGCCCTCGGCGATGCCCTTCACGATGGCGGCGACGCGCTCCGGGTGGACCTTGCCGACACAGATGTAGTCGGTCATGAAGAGCGGCTCGGCGCCGCACACCACGATGTCGTCCATGACCATCGCCACGAGGTCGTGGCCGATCGTGTCGTAGACGCCCATCTGGCGCGCGATGTCGACCTTCGTGCCGACGCCGTCGGTCGCGGAGGCCAGGAGCGGACGCTCGTACTTCTTGAGGGCGGAGGCGTCGAAGAGTCCGGCGAAGCCGCCGAGGCCACCGAGGACCTCGGGGCGCTGCGTCTTCTTCACCCACTCCTTCATCAGCTCTACGGCGCGGTCACCGGCTTCGATGTCGACGCCCGCGGACGCGTAGGAAGCACCGGAGGTGCCCGTCGACGGAGTCGACTGATCAGACACAGGAGACATTGCCTGGGATCTTTCGCTTGGTGATACGGGGTCTACGGGCGACGGATCGCGTCGGACGCAGCCGTGGCGGCGGGACCCGCGGCCAGTTCCGTCTCCAGGAGCTGCTTGCCCAGCAGCTCGGGGTCGGGCAGCTCCATCGGGTACTCGCCGTCGAAGCACGCGCGGCAGAGGTTCGGCTTGTCGATGGTGGTGGCCTCGATCATGCCGTCGATGGAGATGTACGAGAGGGAGTCCGCCCCGAGGGAGGTGCCGATCTCGTCGACCGTCATGCCGTTGGCGATGAGCTCGGCGCGGGTCGCGAAGTCGATGCCGAAGAAGCACGGCCACTTCACGGGCGGCGAGGAGATCCGGATGTGGACCTCGGCGGCGCCGGCCTCGCGGAGCATGCGGACCAGGGCGCGCTGGGTGTTGCCGCGCACGATCGAGTCGTCGACGACGACCAGGCGCTTGCCCTTGATGACTTCCTTGAGCGGGTTCAGCTTCAGACGGATACCGAGCTGGCGGATCGTCTGGGAGGGCTGGATGAAGGTGCGGCCCACATAGGCGTTCTTCACCAGGCCCGCGCCGAACGGGATGCCGGACGCCTCCGCGTATCCGATCGCGGCGGGGGTGCCGGATTCCGGAGTCGCTATGACGAGGTCGGCCTCGGCCGGCGCCTCCTTGGCAAGGCGGCGGCCCATCTCCACACGCGAGAGATAGACGTTGCGGCCCGCGATGTCCGTGTCGGGACGGGCCAGATAGACGTACTCGAAGACACAGCCCTTGGGCTTTGCTTCGGCGAAGCGCGAGGTTCGCAGGCCGTTCTCGTCGATGGCGACGAACTCGCCCGGCTCGATCTCGCGCACGAAGCTGGCGCCGCAGATGTCGAGGGCGGCGGACTCCGAGGCGACGACCCAGCCGCGCTCCAGGCGGCCGAGGACCAGCGGGCGGATGCCCTGCGGGTCGCGGGCGGCGTACAGCGTGTGCTCGTCCATGTAGACGAGGGAGAAGGCGCCCTTGACCTGGGGCAGCACCTTGGCGGCTGCCTCCTCGACGGTCAGCGGCTTGCCGTCGTCGTCGACCTGGCCGGCGAGCAGCGCCGTGACCAGGTCGGTGTCGTTGGTGGCCGCCACCTGCGTGGCGCGGCCGTTCTCCTTGGGGAGGGCGGCGACCATCTCGGCGAGCTGCGCCGTGTTGACCAGGTTGCCGTTGTGGCCGAGCGCGATCGAGCCGTGCGCGGTGGCACGGAACGTCGGCTGGGCGTTCTCCCAGACGGAGGCTCCGGTGGTCGAGTAGCGGGCGTGACCGACCGCGATATGACCTTGGAGGGAACCGAGAGAGGTTTCGTCGAAGACCTGGGAGACAAGTCCCATGTCCTTGAAGACGAGGATCTGGGAGCCGTTGCTGACCGCGATTCCCGCGGATTCCTGACCCCGATGCTGGAGGGCGTAGAGCCCGAAGTACGTGAGCTTTGCGACCTCTTCGCCGGGCGCCCAGACACCGAAGACGCCGCAAGCGTCCTGGGGGCCTTTCTCGCCGGGGAGTAGATCGTGATTGAGTCGACCGTCACCACGTGGCACGGCACCGAGTGTAGACGTGATCGACCACTGGTCCGAATTGGGGATATGGGGTTGGGCCGTTGACGGGCCGTGCTGGCCCCTGCGCGGGGGGCGCCGCGGCCCGTCGCGCGCACCTCGCCGCAGGGCCTCCGCGCCCCGTGCCCCGGCCCGGTCACACGCCTCTGACCTGCGGCGATGCCCTGTAGGTCACGGACGGGGGCGCGCGCGGGACGCCGTGCGCGCCGAGTGTGACGGAAGTCGCTGCCGCGACGGCCGGACAGGGCGGGCCACGGGCGCCGGAGCCGGCGCAGCCGGACCCTCCGTCACCGTCCGGCGCTCAGGGTGATCCCGGTGCCGTCGGCCGCGGTGAGGGTGAGGCTGTCGCCCTGGATGTCGTACCCCGTCGTGCCGTGCAGCACGGCCCGCATCCGCTTCTCGACGTCCGCGGCCTCGCCGACGCAGCCCATCTTGGTGCTGGTGAGCGCGCCGAAGGTGATGTGCCCGTCCTTGACGGTGGCCGGGGCGCTGCCGCTGTTGCAGCCGAGGCGGGCGTCGACCCGGCCGTCCTTGGTGAAGACGAGGCGGGCCCGGCCCTCGGCCGCCTTCGGCAGGGACCGGGTGACGTCGTCGGCGCTCAGGCCCGTGACGTCCCACTTGGTGCCGACGAGCGCGGAGTCCTTCTCCTTGACCAGGTCGACCGTGGCGCCGTCGGCGCCGGTGAGGGTCAGCCGGTCGCTGCCGTGCGCCGTGACCCTGTTCTCGGCGGCGAGGGCGTGGGCGAGGGTCTTCTCGAAGGCGCGCTGCTTCTGGTCGGCGCAGTACATCTCCGTGACGGAGGTCCGGCCCAGGTCGACGGTGTCGCCGGCCAGCCGGGCGTGGGCGTCGAAGTGGTTGCAGCCGTAGTTGCCGCGCACCCGCCCGTCCGACACGAACTCGACGTAGGCGCCGCCCGGGGCCTTGGTCGTGGTGCCGTCCGCCGTCACGCTCCGCACGCTCCAGTGGACCCCTCCGACCGAGGCCCCCGCGATCTTCACCGAACCGGAGCCGGAGCCGGACTGCGGGCCGTGGGCCTTCTCGTTGCCGCAGGCCGTGGCCGTGGCGAGGGCGGCGACGGTCAGCGCGGCGAGGACAGGAGCGCGGGTGCTGCGTTGCGTGAACATGTCGATCCGACGGGACGGGCCCCGGGATCGGTTCCGCGCCCCGATCGATTCACGCCATGATCGGCAGCAGGCTCTCCAGGTCGGCCCGTTCGCCGCTGGCGCTGACCTGCGCGTCGTCGAGCGCCGTCTGCCAGGCCAGCCGTCCGGTGGCCAGCCGGATCCAGGTGAGCGGCTCGGTCTCGACGACGTTGGGCGGGGTGCCGCGGGTGTGCCGGGGGCCCTCGACGCACTGCACGACGGCGAACGGCGGGACGCGGACCTCGGTGGAGGCGCCGGGCGCCTTCAGGGCCAGGGCGTCGGCGAGCAGCCGGGTGCAGGCGGCGAGCGCCTGCCGGTCGTACGGGATCGCGAGCGCGGGCAGCGCGTCGTTCAGGTCGTCGGTGTGGACGACCAGTTCGACGGTGCGGGTGACCAGGTAGTCGGCGAGGGTGAGGGCGCCGGTGCGGGTGGCGACGATCCGGTCGCCGGGCTCGTCGGCCAGGGCCTGCTCCAGGCGGACGGCGGCCTCGCCGTACAGCGCCGCGGGCTCCGCGCTCGCGGCGAGCTCGGTGACGTACGCGTCGATGTCCTGCGCGTACGGGGCCGAGGTCGTCGGCCAGACGGCGAGGGTGAGATCGGCCTTGGCCGGGGCGGGGGCGTCGAGGGCGCGCCCGACGGCGTTCACCGCCATCGTGATGTGCGCCGCCAGCTCCCGCACGGTCCACTCCCCGAGCCTCGTCGGCGCGGCGAGCTGCTCGGGCGTGAGCGACTCGACGGCGGTCCGTACGTGGCCGAACTGGGCCCGCACCGCGGTGCGGATCTTGGCGGGGTCGTAGCTGCGCGCGCGCTTCTTGGCCAAAGGCATGGGCGCGAGCCTAGCTTTCGCGGAAGGCCGTGGCGGAAGGAAAAGTGACCTTCGTGCAGCCGCGGCGGGCGGTGACGTCGGCGACGTAGGCGCGGAAGACCTTGGCCAGGCGCGGGGCCATCAGCCGGTCGTAGCCGTAGCCGAGGGTCATGGTGTGGATCTGGGGCCGGCCGTGGCACACGGAGGAGGCCCACCAGACGGGTTCGTCGTTGCTGCGGCCCGCCTTCCCGGGGGTCGCCGGGTCCGGGGCCTCGTCGTGACCGGGGCTGCTCAGCTGCACCTTCGTGGCGTCGGGCCCGGAGTACGTGTGCAGGGACGCGAAGTACTGGCCGGGGCGGCCGGGGTCGATGAGGCTCTCGTGCTCGGAGGCGTGCGCCGCGTAGAGGGATCTGGCGCGGCCGTCGCTGAGCAGCAGCCCGCACTGTTCGTCCCAGAGCTTCGCGTCCGTGCGGCTCTCCAGGACCTGGTCGGGGTAGCGGCTGTCGCGGGCGAGGCCCGACGCGGCGTACCAGGCGCAGGTGCCGTCGGCGCGGGCGGCGGCCACCGGGCCCTCGGGCAGGGCCGGTACGTCGTCGGGGGCGTCGGGCAGCCGTTGCGCGCAGCCGACGCGTGCGGCGAGGCGGTTGGCGGTGATGACGGCGGTCTCGGCGAGGACGTTCCGGTCGGAGTCACTGAGCTGCCCGCGCACGGTGAACGGGCGCCCGGGGTCCATGAGTTCGGCGCGCGCCCACAGTCCCTGGATGCGCTCGGTGCCCACCTTGCCGCCGGGGCGGGGGAGTCGGACCACGACACCGGTGTCGCCGACGAGGCCCGCGATGCCGCCGCCGAGCGGCTGGAACGGGTACGTCGGGCCGCCGTACGGGTCGAGGAGCTCCTCCAGCGGATCGTCGGCGATCACGTCGTTCGCCCCCGGGAGCACGCCCACCGCGCCGGTGAAGAACCAGCGTTCACCGCCGTCCGTGCCGTACTTCTCGCCCGCCTCGGAGCTGAACAGCTCACAGTCCTGACCCGATGTCAGGCCATCGGTCTGGATGGTGCCCTCGTCTGCGGCCCGGTGGGTGATCGTGCCCCCGGCCGGCGAGAGGGCGAGGACGCGACCGGGCGGGACCAGGCCCGCGCAGGCCGCGTCGATCCGGTGGCGGGCGCCGACGACCTGCCAGATCTCCGTGCCGCTCCAGCCGATGCCGCCGACGGCGGCCAGGCACAGCAGCACGTTGAAGGACTTCTGCAGGCGCTCCGGTATGCGCACCGTTCCCCCGTGTTCCTCGGCCGATGACGGACGCGCGCCTACGCTCGTACGGCGAAACCCTTCAGCCCCTGCTCCACCAGCGCGAAGGCCCGCCCGGCGCGCTCGGCGGCGGCCCCGGCGATCTCCTCCACCGGTTCGCCCGCGAGCAGCCGCCGGTGGTGATCGGAGATCAACGCGCTGCGCACACCCACCAGTTGGGCCGCGGCTACGGCGGACAGCAGCGGGTCGCCGGTCTCCTCGGTGAGCACCTCGGCCGCCCGCAGCTCGCTGCGCACCGACCACAGGTACGCGCGGCGCGTCAACGCCGGTGTGCTGGTGACGAGGTGGATCAGATCCAGCTGCCGCCGGTCGCCGCTCAGGCCGATCGACGGGTCGCGCGCCTCGACCATGGCGAGGAACTGCCGGTGGGCCGCGACGACCGCCGACTCCCCCGCCGCGCGCTCCCGCAGCGCGTTCGCCAGGTCCTCGATGTGCTCCTCCATGGGGCCCATGAGGAGGTCTTCCTTGGTCTTGAAGTAGTTGAAGACCGTCATCTTCGAGACCTCGGCGGCCTCGGCGATCTGCGCCACGGAGACCTGGTCGTAGCCGTGCTCCAGGAACAGGTCGACGGCCGTGCGCCAGACCTTGCGCGCCGTCTGCATCTTCTTGCGCTCGCGCAGCCCGAGCCCGTCGTCCGCCATGCCCGCACTGTACCAAGACGAAATTTGAGCCGGGATTAAATATTGACTCGGTACATTTTCTTCGTCACCGTAGGACCATGCCTCCTTCCACGAACGGGACTTCCACCGGCGCGCCGTCCATGAGTGCGGCTCAGCGCAGGATCGGCATGTTCGTCTGCCTCTTCGCGATCGTCCTCGCCGTCCTCGACCTGCAGATCGTCTCGGCGGCGGCCGTGCCGATCGTCCGCGACCTCGACCCGGTGCACGGCATCGATCATTTCCCCTGGCTGGTCAGCGCGTTCGCGCTCGCCTCGGCCGCGATGCTGCCGCTGTACGGCAAGCTCTGCGACACCCTCGGCGCCAAGCGCGTCTTCCTCGGCGCCGTCGGCACCTTCCTGCTGGGCTCCGCTCTGTGCGGACTCGCCCGGTCCATGGGCGAGTTGATCGCGGCGCGCGCCGTACAGGGGCTGGGCGGCGGCGGCCTGATGAGCGTGACGATGGTGGTGATCGCCCAGCTGGCCGGCCCCGGCGAGCAGGGGCCGGGGCGGGGCGGCGGGCTCGGCGGCGTCGTCGCGGGCGGCGGCATGGCGCTCGGCCCCTGGCTGGGCGGCTTCCTCGCCGACCACGCGGGCTGGCGCTGGATCTTCTACGTGAATCTGCCGCTCGGCATCGTCGTCCTCGCCGCCGGCGCGCTCGTCCTCAACCTCCCCGACCAGCCGGTGCGCCGCCCCCTGGACTGGGCGGGCGCGGGCCTGGCCGCCGCGTTCTCCACGGCGCTGCTCCTGGTCACCGACTGGGGCGGCCGGACGTACGCGTGGTCGTCGCCGCGGATCACGGGCCTGCTCTGCGCGGCCGTCGTGGCGCTCGCCCTGTTCCTGTGGCGCCAGCGCCGCGCCGCCGAACCCGTCCTGCCGCTCTCGCTCTTCCGCGTCCCCGCACTGCGCTGGGGGTTCGTGGTGCAGGGCATCACGGGCGCCGCGATGATGTGCGCGATCTACTACGTCCTGGTCTATCTCCAGGTCGCCCGCGGCCTGAGCAGCTCGGCCGCGGGCCTGTTCCTGCTGCCGATGGCGGCCGGGATGACCGCGGTCGGGATCCTCACGGGCCGCCTGAGCGGGTCGGCCCGGACCCTGACGCTCACCGGCACCCTGACGATGACCGCGGTCTTCGCCCTGCTCGCGACGACCGTGACACCCGATACGCCGTTGTGGCTGATCCGCGCCGAACTGCTGCTCGCGGGCGCCGGCTTCGGCCAGCTCGTCGGCCGGCTCATCGAGCTGGTGCAGAACGCGGCACCGCGCCCGCTGCTCGGCGTGGCCACCACGGGCATCCGCTTCTTCCAGACCCTCGGCAACGCCCTGGGCGCCGCCCTCTTCGGCACCGTCCTGTTCCGTCTCGTCGACGGTGACGTGAGCGCGATCCCAACGCTGCACGGCGCCGAACACGTCGCCGCCGTACGGGACTTCGTGCACGCGACGGACGTGGTGTTCGGGTGCGGGGCGGCGGTCATGCTGCTCGCGACGCTGCTGGCGACCCGGCTGCCGCGCGCACAGGCGAAGGCCCCGGCCGGAACACTCCCGGACGGGGCCCTCGACCGCGTACCGGAAGAGGCACGCAGAACGGCTTCCTAGCCGAAGATGCCCGGCAGGGTCCCCTCGTGCGCCGCCCGCAGCTCGTCGAGGGAGAGCGCGAACTCGCCCTGGACGTCGACGCGGGCCTCGGGGCCGGAGCCGTCCACGACACCGATGCGGGTGACGGGCAGCCCGCGCGCCCCGCACATGTCGTTGAACCGCAGCTCCTCGCTGCGCGGCACGGCCACGACCGCGCGGCCCGCCGACTCCGAGAAGAGGAACGTGAACGCGTCCAGGCCGTCCGGGACGACCAGGCGCGCGCCCTTCCCGCCGAGCAGCGCCGACTCGACCACGGCCTGGACCAGACCGCCGTCGGACAGGTCGTGCGCGGCGTCGATCATGCCGTCGCGGGAGGCCGAGATCAGGATCTCGCCGAGCAGCCGCTCGCGCTCCAGGTCGACCTTCGGCGGCAGGCCGCCGAGGTGGTCGTGCACGACCTGCGACCAGGCCGAACCACCGAACTCCTCACGGGTGTCACCGAGCAGGTAGAGGAGCTGGCCCTCTTCCTGGAAGGCGACGGGCGTACGCCGGGCCACGTCGTCGATGACGCCGAGCACCGCCACGACCGGGGTCGGGTGGATGGCGGCCTCACCGGTCTGGTTGTACAGCGAGACGTTGCCGCCGGTGACCGGGGTGCCGAGCTGGAGGCAGCCGTCGGCCAGACCACGGATGGCCTCGGCGAACTGCCACATGACGGCCGGGTCCTCGGGCGAACCGAAGTTCAGGCAGTCGGAGACCGCGAGCGGCTTGGCACCGGTGGTGGCGACGTTGCGGTACGCCTCCGCCAGCGCGAGCTGCGCGCCCGTGTACGGGTCGAGCTTCGCGAACCGGCCGTTGCCGTCCGTCGCGATGGCGACACCGAGGCCGGTCTCCTCGTCGATGCGGATCATGCCCGAGTCCTCGGGCTGGGCCAGCACCGTGTTGCCCTGCACGAAGTGGTCGTACTGCTGCGTGATCCACTTCTTGGACGCCTGGTTCGGCGAACCGACCAGCGCGAGGACCTGCTGCTTGAGCTCGTCGCTCGAAGCGGGCCGGGGCAGCTTGTTCGCGTCGTCGGCCTGCAGCGCGTCCTGCCACGCGGGGCGGGCGTAGGGGCGCTCGTAGACCGGACCGTCGTGGGCGACCGTGCGCGGGTCGACGTCGACGATCTTCTCGCCGTGCCAGAAGATCTCCAGGCGGTCGCCGTCGGTCACCTCACCGATGACGGTGGCGATGACGTCCCACTTCTCGCAGATCTCCAGGAAGCGGTCGACCTTCGAGGGCTCGACCACGGCGCACATGCGCTCCTGCGACTCGCTCATGAGGATTTCCTCGGGAGAGAGCGTGGAGTCGCGCAGCGGTACGTCGTCCAGCTCGACGCGCATACCGCCCGAGCCGTTGGACGCCAGCTCGGAGGTGGCGCAGGAGATGCCGGCGGCACCGAGGTCCTGGATGCCGACGACGAGCTTCTCGGCGAAGGCCTCCAGGGTGCACTCGATGAGGAGCTTCTCCTGGAACGGGTCACCGACCTGCACGGCGGGACGCTTCGACGGCTTGGCGTCGTCGAAGGTCTCGGAGGCCAGGATGGAGGCGCCGCCGATGCCGTCGCCGCCCGTGCGGGCGCCGTACATGATGACCTTGTTGCCCGCGCCGGACGCCTTCGCGAGGTGGATGTCCTCGTGCCGCATGACGCCGATGGCACCGGCGTTGACCAGCGGGTTGCCCTGGTAGCAGGCGTCGAAGACGACCTCGCCGCCGATGTTCGGCAGGCCCAGGCAGTTGCCGTAGCCGCCGATGCCGGCGACGACGCCGGGCAGCACGCGCTTGGTGTCGGGGTGGTCGGCGGCGCCGAACCGCAGCGGGTCCACGACCGCGACCGGGCGGGCGCCCATCGCGATGATGTCGCGCACGATGCCGCCGACGCCGGTGGCCGCGCCCTGGTAGGGCTCGACGTACGACGGGTGGTTGTGCGACTCGACCTTGAAGGTGACGGCGTAGCCCTGGCCGACGTCCACGACACCGGCGTTCTCACCGATGCCGACGAGCATCGCGTCGGACTGCGGGGCCTTCTCGCCGAACTGGCGCAGGTGCACCTTGCTGCTCTTGTACGAGCAGTGCTCGGACCACATGACCGAGTACATGGCGAGCTCGGCGCCGGTCGGGCGGCGACCGAGGATCTCCACGACGCGCTCGTACTCGTCCTTCTTCAGACCGAGTTCGGCCCAGGGCAGCTCGACGTCGGGGGTCTTGCTTGCGTTCTCTACGGTGTCGAGGCTCATGAGGCGGCGACCAGCTTCTTGAGGATCGAGGTGAAGAAGGGCAGACCGTCGGTGCGGCCCGACCCGATGAGGGGCTCGACGGCGTGCTCCGGGTGCGGCATCAGACCGACGACGTTGCCCGCCTCGTTCGTGATGCCGGCGATGTCACGGAGCGAGCCGTTGGGGTTGAAGTCGAGGTAGCGGAAGACGACCCGCCCCTCGGCCTCCAGCTTGTCGAGCGTGTACTCGTCGGCGACGTAGCGCCCGTCCATGTTCTTCAGCGGGATGTGGATCTCCTGGCCCGCCTCGTAGTCGGACGTCCAGGCCGTGTCCGCGTTCTCCACCCGCAGCTTCTGGTCGCGGCAGATGAAGTGCAGGTGGTCGTTGCCGAGCATGCCGCCGGGGAGCAGGTGGGCCTCGGTGAGGACCTGGAACCCGTTGCAGATACCCAGCACCGGAAGGCCGGCCTGCGCCTGGTCGATCACGGTCTCCATGACCGGCGAGAAGCGCGAAATGGCGCCCGCGCGCAGGTAATCGCCGTAGGAGAAACCGCCGGGCAGGACCACCGCGTCGACCTGCTTCAGGTCCTTGTCCTTGTGCCAGAGAGCAACCGGCTCGGCGCCCGCCAGGCGGATCGCGCGCTGCGTGTCCCGATCGTCGAGGGAACCCGGAAAGGTGACGACGCCAATACGAGCGGTCACTTTTCGGCTCCCGCCGCGAGCTCCGCGGCTTCTTCGACCTTGACCGTGAAGTTCTCGATCACTGTGTTGGCGAGGAAGGTTTCCGCCAGCTCGTGGATACGGGCGAGCGCGGCGTCATCCACCGGCCCGTCCACTTCGAGCTCGAAACGCTTTCCCTGACGTACGTCGGAGATGCCGTCGAAACCGAGGCGCGGCAGCGCACGCTGCACCGCCTGGCCCTGGGGGTCGAGGATCTCCGGCTTGAGCATGACGTCGACTACGACGCGTGCCACTGGCACTCCCGGTGTGTGGTGCTGAGCAGGTCTGTTCAGAGTACCCGCCCAAATCTTCTACTCGCGTAGACGGTAGGAATCTACGAGAGCCGGGTCACGTTACGGCAACGACATGAGACGCGCACGAAAAATTAAGGGAAAGACACCGGATATCAACCGGGCCGGACACGCGGAGGTTTTTGACTGGTCTTCCCAGCACAATGTCAGGCAGGGTAAAAAGGAAATGGCAGATACCGGCAACAGGCCTGAACCCGGGCCGCAACATTGCCCGACCTTTGCCTGACAACTGCTGGACAAGGGCAGAACAGTCGACATCGCCGCACGTCAAAGCGGGGATGCCGGACGAAGGGACCGATATTCGTGGCGCAGCGTGTCGTGGTCACTCTCTTTGACGACATCGACGGCTCGGAAGCGGCGGAAACGGTCGCCTTCGGTCTCGACGGCAGGTCGTACGAGATCGACCTCAATCAAGCCAATGCGAAACAGCTCCGCAAGGCGCTGGCCCCGTACCTGGAGGCCGGACGCAAGCGCTCGGGCCGCACCGGCAAGGCGTTCACGCACACCGCGGTGAGCCCGGACCCGGCCGCCGTCCGCGCCTGGGCCCGCTCGAACCAGCTGGACGTGCCGCCGCGCGGCCGCATCCCGAAGCGCATCTACGAGGAGTTCGCCAAGGCCCACTAGGACGTGCGCCGAGAGTCCCGCCTCGCCCGTCGGCCGTCAGAAGCCCCACGCGGCAACCGACTTGCGCTGCACCCCCGGCGGTCGGCTAGAGTCTGAAGCACGCCGAGGGGCGAGGCCGACAGGCCGAACCTCACGGAGATGCGGGTGTAGTTCAGTAGCAGAACATCCCCCTTCCAGGGGGAAGGCGCAGTGTGCAATTCCTGTCACCCGCTCTGCATCGCGTACCGATCACTCTTCGGGGTGCGGTAGGCTGATGCACGCACCGCCTGGACCGTGTCTTTTCAGATACGTGCCGGTCGGGAAAATGCGAACGTAGCTCAGTTGGTAGAGCGCAACCTTGCCAAGGTTGAGGTCGCGAGTTCGAACCTCGTCGTTCGCTCCAGTTCCGGAGGCCCGGATCCCTTGAGGATCCGGGCCTCCGGCGTTTCCCGGGCCGCTTCTGACATTTGTCATGCGGGGTGATGACACCGCGCACTGCCGCCGGGCCCCGGCCGCCGGAACGCTGGAGACATGACCAGCAACGAGCGCGTGATCGATGTCACTGATCTGCGCCGCGTGTACGGGGACACCGGACGGGGCTCGTTCGAGGCGGTGCGCGGAGTGAGTTTCTCCGTGGGCCGCGGCGAGCTCTTCGCCCTTCTCGGCACGAACGGCGCGGGAAAGACCTCCACCGTCGAACTCCTCGAAGGACTCGCGGCCCCGGCCGGCGGGCGGGTGCGGGTCCTCGGCCACGACCCGCGCACCGAGCGCGACGCCGTGCGCCCGCGGATCGGCGTGATGCTCCAGGAGGGCGGGTTCCCCGGCGAACTGAACGTCGCCGAGACCGTCCGGATGTGGGCCGGCTGCACCAGCGGGGCCCGCCCGGCCGGCGAGGCCCTGGAGATGGTCGGGCTCGGCGGGCGGACCCGGGTGCGGGTCAAGCAGCTGTCCGGCGGGGAGAAGCGGCGGCTCGACCTGGCGCTCGCGCTGATCGGGCGGCCCGAGGTGCTCTTCCTCGACGAGCCGACGACCGGGCTCGACGCCGAGGGCCGCCAGGACACCTGGGAGCTGGTGCGCCGGCTGCGCGCCGACGGCACCACCGTGCTGCTGACCACGCACTACCTCGAAGAGGCCGAGGAGCTCGCCGACCGGCTCGCGATCCTGCACGAGGGGCGGATCGCCGCCGAGGGCACCGTCGCCGAGGTCGTCGCCGCGCAGCCCGCGCACATCTCGTTCGACCTGCCCGACGGCTATCTCCTCGGCGACCTGCCGCCGCTCGGCCCGCTCGGGGTCACCGGGCACACCGTCGAGGGACAGAGCGTCCGGCTGCGCACCGGCGAACTCCAGCGGGCCGCGACCGGGCTCCTGGTGTGGGCGCGGGACGCGGGCGTGGAGCTGCGTCGGCTCGATGTGCGCGGGGCGTCCCTGGAGGAGGCGTTCCTGCGGATCGCGCGGGACGCGCGGCAGGAGCAGACCCACGAAGAGGCGGTGGCGGTGTGAGCACGGTCGGTACGACGATGACGACGACCCCGGCGGGGCGGCTCAAGGCGCTCACGCGGGCCGAGTTCACCCTGCTCGGGCGGAGCAAGGGCGTGCTGTTCACAGCGGTGTTCGTGCCGCTCGTGCTGCCGTTCAGCGTCTCCCGGTCCGTCGACGAGTCCGATCTGTTGGACGCCGGGCTGAATCTCGGCGTCGTACTGATCTCGTCGACGATCGCCTTCTCGCTGCTGTTCGCCGTATACAGCTCGCTGGTGAGCGTGTACGCGGCACGGCGCGAGGAACTCGTCCTCAAGCGGCTGCGCACCGGGGAGCTGCGCGACGCCGAGATCCTCGCCGGGGCCGCGGTGCCGTCCGTCGTGATCGGGCTCGCGCAGTGCGGGGCGGCGGCCGTCGTGTGCGCGACGGCGCTGGACGCGGGCGCGCCCGAGGCGCCCCAACTGGTGCTGCTGGGGCTCGTGCTGGGCATTCCGTTGTGCGTCGCGCTCGCCGCGTACACCACCGTGTTCAGCCGCAGTGTGGAGAGCGCGCAGGTCGCCGCGATGCCGATGCTGATCGTGTCGATGTTCGCCTCCGGCGCCGTGGTGCCCCTGGAGGTGCTGCCCGACAAACTGGCCTCCGTGTGCGAGGTGCTGCCGCTGACGTCGGCGCTCACCCTGGTGCGGGGCGGCTGGGGCGGCACGCTGTCCGGCGGGGAGGCCGTGCGGGCCGCCGCCGTGGCGGTGGCCTGGATCGCCGTCGCCGTGTTTGCTGTGCGGAAGCGGTTCCGGTGGGAGCCGCGGCGGTGAGGCGGGGAGGGCGGTAGGGGTGCGCGTTCGGCGACGGTGGCGGGACCGCAGCAAGGTGGAGCGGGTCGAGTGGCAGACCCGGACCATGCTCCGCGCCATGAACTGGCTGTACCTGGTGGCCTGGTCGGGCACCGCACTCGCCGGGACACTCCGCCACGACGGCCTCGCATACACCCTCGGCGCCTGCCTGGCCGGGGTGAACGTGGCCCAGTGCGTCGTCGGCCACGTCCATCTGAGCAGCGCGCTCGACGCGTACCTCGGGCGCGGCCCCGTGCCGCGCGGGCACACCAGGACGGCGGCGGCGCTCCTCCTCGCCGCGCTCGGGCTGCTCGCTGCGCTCGTCGCCACCGGCAGCTCCGACGACGGCCTGTTCGTGCTGCCGCTGCTCTTCGCCGTGATGCCGTTCGGCTGCGCCCACGCGCTGATCGTGCCGGTCCGTACGTTCGTCCGGCACGGGGCTTTCGCCACCGCCGCGACGATCGGACTGTTCGCCGCGGCGGGGGCCGAGGTCGGCCAACTCGTCGGCGTGGCCGTCGTCCTGGTGCTCAGCGTGCCGCTGCAACTGCTCACCGTGCGCTGCAGCGCCTGGAACCTCTCCGTGATGTGGGAGTCCGAGCGCGCCCGCGAGACCAAGGCCCGGCTCGCCGTCGCCGAGGAGCGGCTGCGGTTCGGGCGGGACCTGCACGACGTCATGGGCCGCAATCTCTCCGTCGTCGCGCTGAAGAGCGAGCTGGCGGCGCAGCTCGCGCGGCGCGGCGACGTCGAGGCGGCCGTGGCACAGATGGTCGAGGTGCAGCGGATCGCGCGGGAGTCGCAGAAGGACGTACGCGATGTCGTCCGCGGATACCGCGAGGTCGACCTGGCTGTCGAACTCGTCGGAGCGCAAGGGGTGTTGGACGCGGCCGGGATCGCCTGCACGGTGACGGGGGACCCGGCCGGGCTGCCCGGCGAAGTGCAGTCGGCGCTGGCCTGGGTGGTGCGGGAGGCCGCGACGAACGTGCTGCGGCACGGGGACGCGGCGGCCTGCCGGGTGTCGTTGGAGCGCGGGGACGAAGGAGTGGTGCTGACCGTGGAGAACGACGGGGCCGAGGGCGCGGCCGGCGCCGAGGGCGGTGTCGGGTCCGGGCTCGCCGGGCTGCGGGAGCGGCTCGCCGGGGTGGACGGGAGCCTGGATGCGGGGTTCGCCGGAGAAGGGGTGTTCCGGGTGGTGGCTGCTGTGCCGGTGACGGTGGGGGCGCCTGTGGTGGGCGGTGGGGGTGGGGCTGGGCCTGAGGATGGGGCTGGGCCTGGGCCTGAGGATGGGGCTGGGCCTGGGCCTGGGCCTGAGGATGGGGCTGGGCCTGGGGATGGGCCTGGGCCTGGGTCCGCTCGTTTCGCCGTGCGGAACCCCCGCTCGCGGCAGGGAGACGTACAGGGGGCACGCCGATGACTCTGCGCGTCCTGCTCGCCGACGACGAGCACCTCATCCGCGGCGCCCTCGCCGCGCTCCTCGCGCTCGAGGACGATCTCGTCGTCGTCGCCGAGGCCGCCACCGGGCCCGAGGCGCTCGCCATGGCGCGGGCGCACCGGCCCGATGTCGCCGTGCTCGATCTGGAGATGCCGGGGGCCGACGGTGTGAGGGTGGCCACATCGATCCGGGAGGAGCTGCCCGGCTGCCGGACCATGATCGTGACCAGCCACGGGCGGCCCGGACATCTGAAGAGAGCCCTGGCCGCGGGGGTGCGCGGGTTCGTGCCGAAGACGGTGAGCGCACAGCGGCTCGCCGAGATCATCCGTACCGTGCACGCCGGAAACCGTTATGTGGACCCGGAGTTGGCGGCCGACGCGATCTCCGCGGGCGACTCCCCGCTGACCGCGCGCGAGGCCGAGGTCCTGGAGTTCGCGGCCGACGGGGCGCCCGTCGCGGAGATCGCCGAGCGGGCCGCGCTCTCCCCGGGCACGGTCCGCAACTACCTCTCGTCGGCCGTCTCGAAGCTGGGCGCCGAGAACCGTCACGCGGCGGTGCGTCTCGCACGCGAGCGAGGTTGGGTATAGTTGGCGTCGCGCCACGGCGCAGCAGCACTGCGAAAGCGGCGCTTGCGAACGTAGCTCAGTTGGTAGAGCGCAACCTTGCCAAGGTTGAGGTCGCGAGTTCGAACCTCGTCGTTCGCTCCACGAAGAAGGCCCCCGGTCACTGACCGGGGGCCTTCTCTCATTCCCAGCTCAGGCCGGTCAGCAGCTCGTACGCCTCGATGTACTTGCCGCGCGTCGCCGCGACGACGTCGTCCGGGAGGGCCGGCGGCGGCTGCTCGCTCTTGCGGTCCCAGCCGGAGGCCGGGGAGGTCAGCCAGTCCCGCACGAACTGCTTGTCGTAGCTCGGCTGGGCGCGGCCCGGCTGCCACTGGTCGGCCGGCCAGAAGCGGGACGAGTCCGGGGTGAGCACCTCGTCGGCGAGGACCAGCGTGGGCTCGCCGTCGCCCGCCTTGTCGAAACCGAACTCGAACTTGGTGTCCGCGAGGATGATGCCGCGCTCACGCGCGATGTCCCGGGCCCGGCTGTAGACGGCGAGCGTGGCCTGGCGCAGCTGGGCGGCCGTGTCGGCGCCGACCTGACGGGCCACTTCCTCGTAGCTGACGTTCTCGTCGTGCTCGCCGACCTCGGCCTTCGTGGCGGGCGTGAAGATCGGCGCGGGCAGCTCCGAGCCGTCCTCGAGCCCCTCGGGCAGGGCGAGGCCGCAGACCGTACGGGACTCGTTGTACTCGACCAGGCCCGAGCCGGTCAGATAGCCGCGGGCGACCGCCTCGACCGGGACCATGTCCAGGTTCTTGCAGATCATGGTGCGGCCCGCCCAGTCGGCGGGGGCGCCGGCCGGCAGGTCCGTGGAGATGACGTGGTTCGGGATCAGGTCGCGCAGCTGCTCGAACCACCACAGCGAGAGCTGGGTGAGGACCCGGCCCTTGTCCGGGATGAGGCTGGGCAGCACCCAGTCGTACGCGGACATGCGGTCGGTGGCGACCATCACGAGGTCGCCCGCCTCGTTGCGGTACAGGTCCCGCACCTTGCCGGTGTGGAGATGCACCAGGCCCGGCACCTGAAGCGGCTCGGGCTTTTCGACGAATCCGGACATGGTTCCTCCCCGTGGTTCTGTACGAGTACCTCTGATTGTCCCGTACAGGGGGATGGATTTTGGCCACGGGTCGCGGTGCGGTCTGTGACCTCAGTCCCGTTTGCAGATGCGGTCGAGGAGGTTGGCCGTCGCCCGCTGGATACGGGGGTCCACGTGCCCGGGGCGGTCCAGGGCCGGGGACCAGGCGAACGTCCCGGACGCGAAGACCAGGGCGCCGGACGGCGCCCGGTACAACGATGTCTCCTGATGACGGCGGACCTTGTCGCCGTCGCGGTACGGGGAATGGGCCAGGAGTATCCGGTCCTGGTGCTCGGGCAGCGCCGTCCGCGGGAAGTAGCGGTCGGCCTCACCGGCGACCAGGCCCTCGATCTCGTCGCCCTCGTGCGCCCCCGTCGCCTCCCACAGCCAGTGGTCCGCGTTCCGCACGACCAGGGGGTGCGGCTCGGGGACCCGGCCCGCGTACTGGATGCCGAGGAGCTGCTGCTCGGGTCTGTCGATCTCCCGCCACAGGGCCGGCTTTCCGGGGCCCCTGCGCTTGCGGCAGGTGAGGAGGCGGTCCGGGACGCCGGACGGGGACGGGCCCAACTCCACCTGCCAGTACATGGTGTTGGCGGAGAGGAAGACGAGCGAGGTGCCGTGCTCGCGGGCCAGCTCGGTGGTACGGCGCATGTTCGCCGACCAGTACTCGTCGTGGCCGGGGAAGACCAGGCCGCGGTACCGAGTCGGGTCGATGCGGCCCGCGTGCAGATCGCGCGCGTCCGCGTACGCCAGGTCGTAGCCGTACCGCTCGGCCCAGCGGATGAAGTCGTAGGCGTGACCGACGTGCAGGGGCAGGCCCGCGCCCGCGTACGGGCGGTCGAAGGAGACCGTGATCGCGGCCTCGCTCTCGCCGAGCAGCCGGCCTTCCTCGTCCCACGCGTGGTAGAGGCTGGCGCCGGTGCGGCCGTCCTCCGGGTAGAGGTTGTACGCCTGCCACGTGATGTCCGGCAGGAGCAGCAGCAGATCGGCGGGGTTCGTGTCGCGGACCGTGAAGGGGACGTGCGAGCGGTACCCGTCGGCGGTCGTCAGGACCGCCACGTACGCCCCCACGTTCCAGAACGACGGGATCTGCAGACGCCAGGACTGCCACCAGTGATGGCAGGAGACCGTGCGGTCCGCCGACAGCGGCGGGGGCTGCACGATGCCGGAGAGCCGGGGGCTCGTGGTGATCTTGGCCGCGCCGTCGCCGCCGTAGTGCCCGATCCGGTAGATGTCCACGGTGAACTGCTGGGGCGGGTCGACCGTGATGTGGAAGTCGATCGCCTCGCCGGGCGCGGCCGCTCCGGTGGAGGTGAAGCCCTTGATCTGGCGGTGCACGTCGTCGGCCGAACGGGGGCCCGTGGTACGGGGCTTGGGGATCGTGGTGCTGTTGGTGGAGCCGGGCTGCGGGGCGTGCTCCACGTCCACGTACCAGGGCACGACCTGGCCCGTGTCGTCGAAGTAGTGGTCGCTGCTGCGCAGCCAGGGCAGCGGCCCCTGCCCGAAGGGGTCGCTGACGGCGTGCGCCATCGCGCCGGACTCCCAGCGGGGTGTGCGCGCACGCGGGGGCTGCGGCGGGGGTGCGGCGTCCTGCCGCGCCTCGTCCTCCGGGTGCCCTGCCCTGTCCGGCCCCTGCGCCATGCCTGTTCCCCTCCCTCGCTCCCCCGAGCCGACGCGCGGACGTCGCCGTCCGGCGCATCCGTCCGGTGCACCCGCTCCGGCGTACCGGTGCGTGTGCCCGCTCGTCGCGTCGTGGTGCCGCGCCCTTCAGCCGCGCCCGTCTGTTGTGTCCGCGACCGGTCCCAGCACATCACATTACGCACGCACTCCGTCACCGTTCGTCGTGAATTGACGAGACTGGAACGTTTCCCTCCGGGGCGCGCTTCGGCACGCACGGGGTCATACCAGGCGTACGGGCTTCTCCGGACGGATGCCGAGACGGGCCAGCCAGTCCTTGAGCGGCTCGGGGTCGCCGTCCTCCACCAGGCTCACGACGCGGGGCGCGAGGTCGGCCGCCCGCTCGCCCTCGACCAGCAGCGACGGGCCGTCCAGCCAGTCCAGGCCGGGGGTCGCGCCGGCCGTGTCCACCGCGGCGCAGCAGACCATCGCGGTGACGTGGTCGGCCAGCAACTCGCGCCCGCTGCGCGGGGGTTGGAGCGGGAAGAGGGGGAGCGCCCCCTCGTCCCACAGTGCGCCGTCCGGGCCCTGCCCCGCCGCGGCGACGGGGGGCGCGGGGCGCTCCAGCTCCTCGCGGGCCAGCTCCGCACTGAGCCCGGCGGAGAGGGTGTCGACCTCGGGGCGGGGCGCGGGGTCAAGGTCGGCGTCCAGCCCGAGCCCGGCGTCCGGGTCGACGAGGTCGAGGTCGGGGTCGGGATCGGGGGCGGGGTTGGGGGCGGGGGCCAGGTCGGCGCCGGCGGCCAGGTCAGTGCCGAGGGTGGGGTCGGCGCCGAGGATGGGGTCGGTGCCGGGGGCGGGGTCGGTGCCCTGGGCGAGGTCGGCGCCGAGGGTGGGGGCGAGGTCGGGGCCGGTGCTGGGGGCGATGCCCGGGGCGAGGTCGGTGCCCTGGGCGAGGTCGACGCCGTCCGCGCCGGTGCGGGGGACGGGCTCGGCGGCGCTCGGAGCGGGGGGCTCCGTGCTGTCGGCGGTGCCCGGGGTCCCGGCGGGCAGCGTGGCCTCTGCGGTCGACCCGGCTTCGGCGGTCCGCGTGGCCTCGGCCGTCGGCCCGGCCTCTGCCGTCGGTCCGGCCTCACCGAGGAGCGCGGCCTCAGCGGTCGACCCGACCTCGGCGGTCGCCCCGACCTCGCCAAGGAGCCCGGCCTCAGCGGTCGGTCCGGCCTCACCAGGGAGCCCGGCCTCAGCGGTCGGTCCGGCCTCGGCGATCGACCCGGCCTCGCCGGGAAGCCCGGCCTCAGCGGTCGACCCGACCTCACCAAGGAGCCCGGCCTCACCGGGAAGCGCCGCCTCAGCAGTCGCCCCGGCCTCGGCAGTCGACCCGACCTCACCGGGAAGCCCGGCCTCAGCGATCGACCCGACCTCACCGGGAAGCCCGGCCTCAGCGGTCGACCCGGCCTCAGCGGTCGACCCGGCCTCACCGGGAAGCGCCGCCTCGGCGGGGAGTGTCAGGTGGTCGAGGACCCGGGCGAGGGTCGGGCCGTCGGGGGCCGTCGCGGGGGTGGCCGCGCCGGGCACGCCCAGCGCGTCCAGGACCCGGTGCAGCCGGGCGGCGTCGGTGCGCCACTTACGGTCCACGACCTCGTCCGGATACTCCTGCCAGTCCACCGGGGCCCAGTCCGGTCCTGACTCGGCGGGGCCGCCGTGGAAGAGGCGGGCGGCGAGCAGCGAGGCCGCCTCGTCGACGGCTCCGGGCTCTTCGAGCAGATCGCAGGCGGGGCGCTCGCCGAGCCGGGAGGCGAACGTCCCGTTCTGCGCGGCCAGGCGGTCGCGGCGGGAGAGCTCGGTGAGGGCGGCGACCACGCCCGCGTCAAGACGGGACGGCCAGCGGCCCATCCGCCAGGCGGGCAGCGCGACCCGGGTCAGCAGCCGGTCCCAGCCCGCGTACGCGAGCCCGACCTGCTCCTGGGCGACGATCCGCAGGCCGTAGTCCACAGCCTGGGCACGCTCGGCGGCGGCCGCGGCGACACCGCGCTCCATCTCGGCGGCGTGGATCCGGCAGCCGCTCAGCATCCGGCGGGCGACCCAGCCGACACCCTTCAGGACGGTGCGGGCGAGCGGACCGCGCTCGGGGGCGGCGGCGACCGCCACGGCGGCGTCCAGACCGCGCACGAAGCGCCGGGCCGCGGCTATGTCGGGGTGGGCCGAGGGGCCCGTACCGGCGACGACCGGGGCGAGGACCGCGCGCAGCTCGCCCACGCGCATCCACCACAGGAACGGGGAGCCGATGACGAGAACAGGGGCGACCGGAGCGGCCGCGGATATGTCGGGGCCGCCGCCGGGCGGGCCGTGCGCCGGGTGCGTCCGGTCCTCCAGCCAGCTGTCGCAGTCCGGGGTGAGCGCTATGGCCGACGGTGCCGGCACATCGAGCCGGTCGGCCAGGTCGCGCACCAGCCGGTACAGGTCGGGGGCGGTCTCCTCGGCGATCGGGACCGTCGGACTGACCGCGGGGCGGGCCCGCGCGACGACGAGCGCGACGCCCGCCGCGGCGAGCAGCACGACCACCGCGACCACGGAGACCACGATGCGCGCGACGTCCCAACTCCCGCCCGTCAGATGGCCGGTGGAGCCACCCGCGAGCAGCACCACGGAGGCGGCCGCGGGCAGCAATGCGAGCGCCGTCGCCCTGCCGCGGATGCGCAGCACGGCGAGGGCCCGGGAACGCGCCGTCTGCGCGCCGACCTCCGCACCAAAACCGGACACGACCGATGTCACCCCCTGCTGCCTTTGCCTCTTGTCCGGCCGCGGACCTGGGCCCACGACGGAACACTGGTGGCGTTGCTCACTCCCCCACTGTGGCACCCACCACTGACATCGCAATGCCGGTGGTCCGTCTGGTTCTGTCTGCCTCTGTCGGGCTCTGTCCCCGGACGCGGATGCCCTAACTCCGTGCGCCGCACCCTAGTTGGGACACGGGGCATCGTCAGCCGGATGGGCCATCGGTCACCCGATGGAATGGCTTTGGCTAAAGGTGGGTGACACAAAGGCGCCGGGCGGGAGAGGGTGACTCCCGCCCGGCGCCTGTGTGGCTGCGCCGGTTGCCGTCAGCTGTTTTCAGCTTTCGGCCGCCGCCTTCGCGGCGATGTCGGTGCGGTACTGGGAACCGTCGAGGCCGATGCGGGCCACGGCGGCGTACGCGCGCTCGCGGGCCTGCGTCAGATCGCCGCCGACCGCTGTGACGGAGAGCACACGGCCACCCGCGCTCACGACCGGCCCGTTCTCGCCGTCGCGCTTGGTCCCGGCGTGCAGGACGTACGCGTTCGGGGCATCCTGTGCGGCCACCTCGTCGAGCCCGGTGATCGGGTCACCGGTGCGCGGGGTGCCCGGGTAGTTGTGCGAGGCGACGACCACGGTGACGGCCGCGTCGTCGCTCCAGCGCAGCGGCTCCAGGTCGGCCAGCGTGCCGTTCGCGGAGGCCAGCAGGACACCGGCCAGCGGGGTGCGGAGGCGGGCCAGGACGACCTGGGTCTCCGGGTCGCCGAAGCGGGCGTTGAACTCGATGACGCGGACGCCGCGGCTGGTGATCGCCAGGCCCGCGTAGAGCAGACCGGAGAACGGGGTGCCGCGGTGCGCCATCTCGTCGACGGTCGGCTGCAGAACCGTCTCCAGGACCTCCTGGACCAGCTTCGGGTCGGCCCACGGAAGCGGCGAGTACGCGCCCATGCCGCCGGTGTTGGGACCCTCGTCGCCGTCGAGAGCGCGCTTGAAGTCCTGGGCGGGCTGGAGCGGGACGACCGTGGTGCCGTCGGTGATCGCGAACAGCGACACCTCGGGGCCGTCGAGGAACTCCTCGATGACGACGCGGTCGCAGGCGTTCGCGTGGGCGCGGGCCGCCTCGATGTCGTCGGTGACGACGACGCCCTTGCCCGCGGCGAGCCCGTCGTCCTTGACGACGTACGGGGCACCGAAGGCGTCCAGCGCCTCGTCGACCTCGGCGGGCGTGGTGCAGACGTAGGAGCGGGCGGTCGGCACACCGGCGCCGGCCATGACGTCCTTGGCGAACGCCTTGGAGCCTTCCAGCTGCGCGGCTTCGCCGGACGGGCCGAAGACGGGGATCCCGGCCTCGCGCACGGCGTCGGCGACGCCCGCCACCAGCGGGGCCTCCGGGCCCACGACGACGAGGTCGGCCTCCAGCTTCTTGGCGAGAGCGGCGACTGCCGCGCCGTCGAGGGCGTCGACCGCGTGCAGCTCGGCGACCTCGGCGATGCCTGCGTTGCCGGGAGCGCAGTACAGGGCGGAGACGTCGGGGTCGAGGGACAGAGAGCGGCACAGGGCGTGTTCGCGGGCGCCGCTGCCGATGACGAGGACCTTCACACCGTCAGCCTATCCGGCGCGGGACCGTGCCCTTGTAGGGGCTTCCCAAGGCGGGGCGGGGCGGCGTTCGTACGTTTCTCCAGGGAGCGGCCCGGAATGCGGGTGTCCCGGCGCATTGTGCGGGCGGGGCGCCGGGCTACTCGTTCGTGAACTCCTCGACCACGGTCGCGCCCAGCTCGCGGACGATCAGCTCGTGGCCCGACAGGGCGTTCTCGTCCAGGTCCGGGTCGTCGTCCTCCGGGGTGTCGTCCTCCACCGAGACCGGCTGGCGGACGGGGGCCGCAGGCGGTGCCGGAGCGGCGGGCGCCGACACGGCCGCGGCCGGGGCGGATGCCTGGGCCGAGGGCTGGGGCGCCGAGGGCTGCGGGGCTGCGGGCTGGGGCGCGGGAGCGGGGGCGTACCCACCGCCTCCATAGCCACCGCCTCCGTAGCCACCGCCGCCGCCGAAGCCACCGGCCGGGGCGGGCGCGGAGCCGCCCGAGGCGTCGACGACCGCGTCGATCTTCCACTGGACGTTGAACTGCTCGGCCAGGGCCGCCTTCAGCACCTCTTCGCCGCCGCTGCTCGCGAACCGGTCACGCGCGCCCGCGTTCACGAACCCGAGCTGGAGGGTGGTGCCGTCGAAGCCTGTCACCTGGGCGTTCTGGCTGATCAGCATCCAGGTGAAGCGGCGCTTGTTCTTGACCGCCTCCAGGATGTTCGGCCACAGGGTGCGGGGGTCCGGGCCGCCGGCCGGGGGCGCCGCCATGGGCGCGGGCGCGGCCGCCGGGGCGGGCTCGGGGGCCGCGGGCGCGGGCGCCGGTGCGGCGGCGGGTGCGGGCTGCTGCGGCGCGGGCGGCTGCCCGGAACCGGCGGCCGCCGCCGTGGGCCAGCCACCGGGCCTGCGGCCACCGCCCGCGGGGGCCGCCGTCGGCCAGGCGCCCGGGGCCTGCGGCGCGGCGGCCGGAGGCTGGGCTTCCGGAGCCGGGGCGGACGCGGGAGCGGGGGCGGGCGCCGCGGCCGGGGCGGGAGCGGGCGCCGGGGCCTGCGGCTGAGCAGGCTGGGGAGCTGGGGGAGGCTGGGGTGCCTGAGGCGTCTGGGGGGCCGGGGCCTGGGGTGCGGCAGGAGCGCCGCCGCCCCGCACGGCCGCGCGGGCCGCCGCGGGACCGCCGCCCGGCGGCACCATCGGCCCCGGCGCGGCGGCGGGCGCCGCATGGGCGTCGGGCCCGGGAACGTAGGCCATCGAAGGCCCTGGCCCCTGCCCGCCCGGTGTGAAGACGCCGCCGCGCTCGATGCGCTCCAGGCGGGCCATGACGGAGCGCTCGTCGTCGTACGCGGCGGGCAGCAGCACGCGCGCGCAGATCAGCTCCAGCTGGAGGCGCGGCGAGTTGGCGCCGCGCATCTCGGTCAGGCCCTGGTTGACGAGGTCGGC
This sequence comes from Streptomyces sp. VRA16 Mangrove soil, assembly GCF_017377775.1. Taxonomy (GTDB): domain Bacteria; phylum Actinomycetota; class Actinomycetes; order Streptomycetales; family Streptomycetaceae; genus Streptomyces. The sequence goes on along the minus strand of NZ_JAFVLN010000024.1, from coordinate 16,824 downwards.
GGCGCGGCTGAGCTCGGCGGCGCCGAACGTCGACGCCTGCGCCTGCATCCGCTCGACGACATCGGCCGGGGCATCGATGAGGCCCTTCTCCGCGGCGTCCGGAACGGCGGCCAGGATGACGAGGTCCCGCAGCCGCTCCAGCAGGTCCGTGACGAACCGGCGCGGGTCGTTGCCGCCCTCGATGACGCGGTCCACGACCTCGAAGGCCGCCGCCCCGTCCCCGGTGGCGAAGGCCTCGACGACGGCGTCGAGCAGCGATCCCTCGGTGTAACCGAGCAGGCCGGTGGCCATCGCGTACGTCACACCCTCCTCGCCGGCGCCGGCGAGGAGCTGGTCCATGACGGACATGGAGTCACGCACCGACCCCGCGCCCGCGCGCACGACGAGCGGCAGCACGCCGTCCGCGACGGGGATGTCCTCCTTGCCGCACACCTCGCCCAGGTACTCGCGCAGCGTGCCGGGCGGCACGAGCCGGAAGGGGTAGTGGTGGGTCCTGGACCGGATCGTCCCGATGACCTTCTCGGGCTCCGTGGTCGCGAAGATGAACTTGAGGTGCTCCGGGGGCTCCTCTACGACCTTCAGCAGGGCGTTGAACCCCGCCGACGTGACCATGTGGGCCTCGTCGATGATGTAGATCTTGTACCGGCTGCTCGCGGGCCCGAAGAATGCCTTCTCGCGCAGGTCACGGGCGTCGTCCACACCACCGTGCGACGCGGCGTCGATCTCGATGACGTCGATCGAACCCGGTCCGTTGCGCGCGAGGTCCTGGCAGGACTGGCACGCGCCGCACGGCGTCGGGGTGGGTCCCTGCTCGCAGTTCAGACAGCGGGCCAGGATGCGCGCGCTGGTCGTCTTGCCACAGCCGCGCGGGCCGCTGAACAGGTACGCGTGATTGACCCGGTTGTTCCGCAGCGCCTGCTGCAACGGATCAGTGACATGCTCCTGTCCGATGACCTCGGCGAACGACTCCGGGCGATAGCGGCGGTACAGCGCGAGAGACGACACGCATACGAGGTTATAGGCGCCCACTGACAACCGGTCCCGCCCGCGCCCCCGGGCACGCAAACGCCCCCCACGCACCCGCCAGAGCCAACCTACCCTTGCTGCCTTCCGGCCCTGGGGGAGTTCAGTCAGATAGCGCCACGTGAGGGGCTCCGCACAGAGTACATGCTCTGGCCGGTGGGAACGAGTTCGCGAGCACTCGCTCCGGTCATGTAATGTCTCCAGCGGAGGATTCGCCTAGAGGCCTAGGGCGCACGCTTGGAAAGCGTGTTGGGGGCAACCCCTCACGAGTTCGAATCTCGTATCCTCCGCCGGCAGAAGGCCCGGACCGTATGAACGGTTCGGGCCTTCGTCGTTGTCCGTCTCAGTTTCACAGTCCCGGCGGTGTGCCGAGCATCGTGAAGCCGACCGTCACGCACGCCGGCAGCGGCCAGGAGCTCTTTCCAGCGGTGGTAGTCCGTTTCGTTCTGGTCTCGCGCACGCGCGTCCGGGGCCGTCCGGCAGACCGAGCCGCCTCAGACCCACCGCAGGTCAGGACGCCTACGGTCGGCACAGCATCTGCGGATCATGGAACTGCGCCATTCTTGAGCTCGGCCGAAGCGGCTTCGGTCGGCCCGTCACACGTTCCACGTCTGCCGAGGTGCATCCCTCATGAAGTCCCGATCGACGCTTGCGACTTGGCTGAGCCGACTCGACAGCTCCCGCCTCGCACGCGTGCTCGCCGCACGCAAGGACGCCGCTTCCTCTCCGGAACCACGCTCGCTGGGAGAGCTGGCGGACCGTCTCCAACGCCCGGGGGCCGTGGCACTCGTCCTGCCGCAACTCACCCTGCCGTGTCTGCAGGTCGCCGAGGCGCTGGCAGCCCTGGGTGCGCGAGCGACCAGGGACAGCCTCGCGGAGTTGCTCGGCTCGACGTCCCCTGCGGCCGGACACGCGCTGGACACGACCCTGGAGGCCCTGTCGGACCGGGCGCTCGTGTGGCACGACAGCCAGGGGACGCTGCACATGCCGTCGCCCCTGCGGCAGGCATGGAGCACGCCCCTGGGGCTGGAAGCCCCGCTGGAAGAGCTGCTGGCGGGCACCACCTCGGAGGAACTGCGCGGCATGCTGGCGTCCCTGGGTATCAAGCCGCCCGGCAGCAAACAGCAGCGGCTCGCGGCCCTGGTGGAGCATCACAGTGACGCGGAACGGGTCGCCGCGTTGGTGGCTCGGGCACCGGCGGCCACCCGGAAGTTGCTGGAGGAGCGATCCAGGTCCACGTCGTGTCAGCCGGAGTTCACCGTGTTCGGGTCTCCGGGCCCTACCCCCCGACCGGACGCCCGATGGGCGCTCGACCGCGGGCTGCTGCTCCAGGACCGTCGCCGGTACGGGCCCGCCCGGATGCCGGCCGAAGTGGCCCTGGCTCTGCGGGGCCCGGACTGGCACGCTCCGTTCGAACCTCTGCCGCCCGTCGCGCGCACGGCGGCCGTCAGCGCCTCGGAGGTGGAGCGGGAGGCCGCGGTGGCCGGCGCCTCGTTCGTGGCTCATGCCGCCCGCGTCCTGTCGATCTGCGCGGCCGCCCCTTTGGCCCGGCTGAAGTCAGGCGGGATCGGAGCACGTGAACTGGCCCGGCTCGGCAAGGCCGCCCAGGCGGACGACGCCGTCGTACGCATCGCCCTGGAGACGGCGTACGCCGCCGGGCTGCTGGCCCGCGACGGCGATCGCATCGCTCCCACCGAGGCGTACGACGCCTGGACCGAGCAGGAGCCCGCAGAACAACTCGCCGTACTGCTCCGGGTATGGCGGGACCTGCCGCTCACCCCCACCCGGGCCCGCGACGCAGACGACAGAGCACTCCCCGCGCTCGCCGGTGCGCCGCCCTGCGGCGGCTGCGTGCAGGCCCGCCACGGGCTGCTCACCGCGGCAGCGGGGCTGCCGGCAGGGCAGGGCGTGCAGGTCGCCTCGGAGCTGGGGCCGCTCGTGGGCTGGCACCGCCCGCTCGCCGACGATGCCTCGCCCGAGGACACGGCCCCGTTCAGCGCCTTGATCCGCGAGGCTGAACTGCTCGGCGTGCTGGCACGGGGTGCGCTGTCCCCGTTCGGCGTGCACCTGGCGGCCCACGCCGACGACGAGCTCGACATGACGACCCGGCGGCTGCTGCCTCCCGCGACCACGACGGCCCGGATCGGCGCCGACCTCACCGCCGTCGTCACCGGCACCCCGTCCGCCCGACTCGCCGCGCTCCTGGATTCGGTGGCCGACCTGGAGACCCGCGGCACGGCGTCGGTCTGGCGGTTCAGCGCCGGCAGTGTCCGGCGGGCCCTGGACGCCGGCCGCACCCCGGACGACATCACCGCCGACCTGGCGAACTGCTCCGCCACAGCCCTGCCACAGCCGCTGACCTATCTCATCGCCGACACCGCACGAGGCCACGGACGGGTGCGCATCGCCCCCGCGGCCTGCGTCATCCACGGCGACGAACCCGCGCTCCTGGCCGAACTCGCCGCCCACCGCGCCCTCTCCCGGCTCGGGCTGCGGCAGCTCGCACCGACGGTTCTGGTCAGCAGCAGCCCACCCGCGAAGACGCTCGCCGCGCTCCGCTCCGAGGGTTACGCCCCGGTCGCCGAGACCGCCGAGGGAACCGTACGCATCGAGAAACTCCCGCCGCAGCGGGCCGCCGCCGCCGTCTCGCCCCCGCGAAGGAACAGCGGGCAGCGCGGCCCCCGGACCACCGCCACCCGTACCCCGGACACACCCGCCGACGCCGGGCTGGACGTTCTGGCCGAGCGGCTGCTCAAGGCGCCGCCGATCGCGCCGGAACCCGACCCGTTCGGCAGCGGGGTGCCTTTCGCGACGGACACCGAAGAGATCGTCGCCGGGTACGCGAAGCACCTGTCGTACAGCGACGTCCGCCAGGTCGCCCATGCCATCGACACCGGTGCGGCCATCACCGTCGAGTACATCGCCGCCTCGGGCAACCGGACCGTACGTACCCTCAGCGACCTGGAACTCGACCCGCCCTACCTCGACGCCTGGTGCCACCTGCGCGAAGCGGAACGCGTCTTCACCCTCTCCCGCATCCATGGCGTGATGCCGGCGTAGGACTCAGGGCCAGAAGAGCCGAGGGCCGGTCCGCGGGCCGACGACAGCGGGGCCCTGCTGATCTTCGACGCGGACCGGGCCGGGGTCGACGCGGTGCCGGCCGACGATCCGTACGACCGGACGCCGGGCGTCGAGGTGCTCGGCGTCCGGGAGCGGGCCCCCGTCGTCGCGCCCGGTGAGCGGTGGGCTCAGGCCGTCACCACGGTCAGCAGGACGACCGCGTCGGTCAGCGCCGTCAGCCCGTGCCGCTCGCGCGGGATCGCGTGCAGATCGCCGGGGCCGAGCTCGACGTCACCGGAGACGGCGGTGAGCCTGACCCGGCCGGTCAGGACCTGGAGGCCGGCCGCGGGCGGGGCGTTGTGCTCCTCCAGGGCCGAGCCCTCGACCAGGGCGATGACGCTCTGCCGCAGCTGGTCCTCGTGCAGGATCAGCTCGGCGCTGCGGCCGTGGTCGGCCGTGCGGGCGGCGGCCAGATGGTCCTCGGCCAGGGCCGTGAGGTGGTGTGTGGTGGTCATGCAGTCAGCGTGGCCGGGCCACCCGGAGCGCGCGAGACGGCCTCACCCGTTCGGACGCGCCGGAATCCCGGGGCAGGTGCGCTCCACCAGGTCGGCGAAGGCGCGGGCGGGCGGTGAGAGCGCGGCCCAGCGGCGCACCGCCCAGCCGACCTGGAGCGGGGGGAGACAGGGGACGGGAAGCAGGGCGAGCCCCGGGTGGCCGGGACCGCGCAGGCCCGGCAGGTCGGGGACGACGGCGTGGCCGAGGCCGAGTTCCGCGAGGTGCACGGCGGTGTCCCAGTCGGCGATGCCGGTGCCCGCGCCGGTCGCGCCCGCGATGCCCAGTTCGGCGAACCGGTCGTCGAGGTGGGAGCGGGAGGTGGAGTGCTCGGGCGGCAGGATGAGCTGCGCCGAGGCGGCCAGGTCCGCGGGTGCCACGGCCGGTTCGGCGGCCAGCGGGTCGTGCTCCTGGACGGCGAGGACCCACGGCAGCTCGACCACCGGGCGCAGCTCTATGCCCCGCTCGGTGGGCCCCATGGTGATCCACGCCAGGTCCAGGTCGTGCGCGGCCAGCGCCTCGAAGCAGCTGCGGCTGGAGCTGACCGTCTGGAACTCCAGGCTGACCTGCGGGTTCGCATGCCGGTACGCGACGATCGCCTGCGCCATGAAGTGCCGTACCGAGGTGGCGCCGGTCGTCACGCGGACCGAGCCGCTCTCGCCGCGCGCCAGGTCGTCCAGGCGGCGCAGCGCCTCGTCGAGGGCGCCGATCCCGTCGGCCGCGGCGGCGCGCAGGATGCGGCCGGCCGCCGTGGGCACGACCCCGCGCGCGTGCCGTTCGAGCAGGCCGACGCCGGTCTCCTTCTCCAGCCGTTTCACGTGCTGGCTCACCGCGGACTGCGTGCAGGAGAGCTCGCGTGCGACGGCGCTGAGACTGCCCGCGCGGCAGACGGCGACGAAGACGCGGAGGTCGTCGAGGGTCACGAGGGCGAAGCTACAGCTTGGGGATGTGCAAGAAAACCCGAGGATTGACTTGGGTCCGCTCCACGGCGGAGCATCGTCCGCGGGACGGCCCCAAGGGCGGCAACCCGCCTCGGAGGTCGCGAACTCCCGGCGGGTGCCGACCCGTTGCAAGAGGATCGGTGGAGCTGCGTGGACGTGGTGGAAGCGGTCGCGATCGGCGCCGCGGGACTGGCCGCGGGCGGCATGAACGCGGTGGTCGGCTCCGGCACCCTGATCACCTTCCCGACCCTGCTCGCGTTCGGGTATCCGCCGGTGCTCGCCAACGTCTCGAACAACATCGGCCTGGTGCCGGGCGTGCTCAGCGCCGCCTACGGCTACCGGCGCGAACTGCGCGGCCAGCGGCGGCGGTTGCTGCGCTTCGGTGCCGCGTCGCTGCTCGGCGGGCTCGTCGGGGCGCTGCTCCTGCTGCGACTGCCCGACGCCGCGTTCCGCGCGGTCGTGCCCGTGCTGATCCTCACCGCGTGCGTCCTCGTCCTGCTCCAGCCGCGCCTCAACCGGTGGATGAAGAACCGGCGGGAGCGTGCGGCCGCCTCCCGCCCCGACGGCGGGCTGCCCATGTGGCTCGGCGTGCTGGGCACCGGCGTCTACGGCGGCTACTTCGGCGCGGCCCAGGGCGTGCTGCTCATGGGCATGTTCGGCGCCGTGCTCCGCGACGACCTGCAGCGACTGAACGCCGCCAAGAACGTCCTCGCGTCGATCGTCAACGGCGTCGCCGCGATCGTCTTCATCGCCGTCGCCGACGTCGACTGGACCGTGGCCGCGCTGATCGCCGCCGGCTCCACGGCGGGCGGCCTGATCGGCGCGCGGCTCGGGCGGCGGCTGTCGCCGCTGGTGCTGCGCGGGGTGATCGTGACGGTCGGCGTGACGGCGTCCGCGCTGCTCATCGCGCAGTCCTGAGCGGCCCGGGGGGGCCGACGGGCGCCCCGGCACCCGCCGCGCGATCATCGACGTATGGACGTCACCCTCCACCTGGCCCAGGACCCCGCCGCCGACGAACTGCTCGGCCGCAGCCCGCTCGCCGCGCTGGTGGGGATGCTCCTCGACCAGCAGGTGCCGATGGAGTGGGCGTTCGCGGGGCCGCGCACCATCGCCGACCGGCTCGGCGCCGACGACCTGGACGCGCACGAGATCGCCGCCCGGGACCCCGAGGAGTTCGCCGCGCTGCTCTCCGCGAAGCCCGCCGTGCACCGCTACCCGGGCTCCATGGCCAAGCGGATCCAGCAGCTGTGCGCGTACCTCGTCGAGCACTACGACGGTGACGCCGCCGCCGTCTGGGAGGGCGTCGGCACCGGCAAGGAGCTCCTCGCCCGCCTGAACGAGCTGCCCGGCTTCGGTCAGCAGAAGGCCCAGATCTTCCTGGCCCTGCTCGGCAAGCAGCTCGGCGTGCGCCCCAAGGGCTGGCGCGAGGCGGCCGGCGACTACGGCGAGGCGAAGGCGTTCAGGTCCGTCGCCGACATCACCGGGCCCGAGTCCCTCGTCAAGGTCCGCGCGCACAAGCAGGAGATGAAGGCCGCCGCCAAGGCCGCGAAGACGGGCGGCGCGTCAGCACGGTGACGCGCCGGTAGCCCATGAGGGCGGAAAAGGCGCGCCGGTGATTGCGTCACGGGCGTGTCCGGGGGACAAGTCGACGCATGAGCGCCGCCGTTCCGTCCCCCGCCGCGCCGGGCCCCCGTGCCCGCGCCCGGGTCCGCGCGCTCCACCTGGTCTTTGTCGTCCTCGCCCTGCTGCTGGCGCCGCTGGCCGCGCCGCCCGCCGACGCCGCGGCCCCGCCCCCGGCGGCCATCGCCTCCTGCGAACCCGGCGACGCGCACCAGGACGCCCCCGCGGCCACGCTCCGCCTGCCCACAGGACATCCCACCCGGCTGCTCACGGCCCCGCCGCCGCGCCGCCCGCGGCCCGTCACCGCGCCGCCCGCCTCCGGCGCCGCCGAACCCTCCGCCCACCTTCCGCACCGCGCCCTGCGCACCGTCGTCCTGCGCTGCTGACGGTCCCGGCCACCACCCGGACCACCCCCGTCAGCAGTGAAAGGACGTACTTCCCCATGCCCATGGACCCGTACGCGGTACTGCGCGCCCTGCTGCGCGCGGAAGCGGCCCGCGACACACGCGCCGAACAGCGGCCGCCGAAGCCTCAGCAGCCCGCTCAGCCCCAGGCCCGGCAGGAAAAGGAGACCGACCGCTGAGTGACGGCCCCGGCCCGCCGGACGGCGGGCCGGGGCTCAGCGCCTGCGCGTACCGAAGATCGACCGGGAGATCTCCCGCCCCAGCTGGGTCCCCACCGACCGCGCGAGCGACTTGAAGATGCCGCTGCCCACGACCTGGTCGACGACGGACGCGTCCTGCTGCGCGGGCTTCGCCCTCGCCGCCGCCTTCGCCGCCTTCTCGGCCTCGACGGCCTCCGCCTCCGCCTGTTTGCGGGCCGCGGTCTCCGCCTCCTGGGCGGTCAGCTTCTCGTACGCCGACTCACGGTCCACCGCGTCCGCGTACCGCGAGTACAGCAGCGACCCCTTCACCGCCGCGTCCAGCGCGCCCGCCGCCACCGGCCCCATCAGCGACTCGGGCGCCCGCAGCCGGGTCGCCGCGACCGGGGTCGGCGCGCCCTTCTCGCTGAGCACGGTGATCACGGCCTCACCGGTGCCGAGCGAGGTGAGGACCTCCTCCAGGTCGTACGCCGAGTTCGGGAACGTCTTCACGGTCGCCTTCAGCGCCTTCTGGTCGTCGGGCGTGAAGGCGCGCAGCGCGTGCTGGACGCGGTTGCCGAGCTGGGCGAGGACGTCGCCGGGCACGTCCTTGGGGGTCTGCGTCACGAAGAAGATGCCGACGCCCTTGGACCGGATCAGCCGCACGGTCTGTGTGATCGCTTCGAGGAACGCCTTGGACGCCCCGTTGAACAGGAGGTGCGCCTCGTCGAAGAAGAAGACGAGCTTCGGCTTCTCGACGTCGCCGACCTCGGGCAGCCGCTGGAACAGATCGGCCAGCAGCCACATCAGGAACGTGGAGAACAACTGCGGCTTGTCCTGCACGGCGGGCAGCTCCAGTACGGAGACCAGGCCCCGTCCGTCGGGAGCGGTCCGCAGCAGTTCGCTGGTGTCGAACTCCGGCTCACCGAAGAAGTCGCCCATGCCCTGCGCCTCGAACGCGGTCAGCGCGCGCAGGATCACCCCGGCCGTCACGGTCGACAGACCGCCGATCGTCTTCAGCTCGGGCTTGCCCTCGTCGGAGGTGAGGAAGGTGACGACGGCCCGCAGATCCTTCAGGTCGACGAGCTCCAGGCCCTTCTGGTCCGCGTAGTGGAAGATCAGGCCGAGCGACTGCTCCTGGGTCTGGTTGAGCTGGAGCACCTTCGAGAGCAGGACCGGGCCGAAGCTGGTGACGGTGGCCCGCAGCGGGATGCCGGTGCCGATGCCGCCGAGCGCGTAGAACTCGCAGGGGAAACCGGTGGCCTGCCAGTCCTGGCCGACCTCCGTGGCCCGCCCGCGCACCTTGTCGCCCTCCTCGCCGGGCGCCGAGATCCCGGAGACGTCGCCCTTGATGTCGGCGAGGAAGACGGGGACGCCCTGCGCGGCCAGCTGTTCCGCGATCAGCTGGAGGGTCTTGGTCTTGCCGGTGCCGGTGGCGCCCGCGACGAGGCCGTGCCGGTTGAGCATCGGCAGCGGGATGCGGATCTGGGCGTCCGCGTGACATCGGCCGTCCCACAGCAGCGCGCCGAGGTCGAGCGCGGGGCCGGTGAACGCGTACCCGGCGGCGATCTCCAGGGCCTCGGCGGGCAGTGCGGGGGCTGTGGTGACGGTCTCGGGGTGGACGGGCGCCGCGGTCCGCGTGGCCCCGGCCTCCGCCGCCTGCGCCCCGGCCGCTTCTTCCGCCCCCGCCGCCCCGGCCGTCCCCACCGTCCCCTTCACCCCTTCCGTCCGCTCCGTCCCCGGCGCACCGTCCGTCAACGGGGCGCCCGGCACTCCCCCGGACGGGTCCGCGCCACTCTCCTGCCCGCCCGCTATCGGCTCGCTGTCACTCATTTCAGGCCCCTGTCCCGGGTTTGAGTGTTCCCATTTCGCCCAGGTTCAGGGCGTTATTTCCCAGGGTTGCACTCCGTCTCCATGGCTGCGCCCGGAGAGCCTCGCCCGGTAGGCTTTCCGTGTGATCTTCAAGCGCATCGGAAACGGCCGGCCGTACCCCGACCACGGCCGGGAAAGCACCCGGCAGTGGGCGGACGTCGCGCCGCGCCCGGTCCGCCTCGATCAGTTGGTGACGACCAAGGGCCAGCTCGACCTGGAGACCCTGCTCGCCGAGGACTCGACGTTCTACGGCGATCTCTTCGCGCACGTCGTGAAGTGGCAGGGCGATCTGTACCTGGAGGACGGGCTGCACCGCGCCGTCCGCGCCGCGCTCCAGCAGCGCCAGGTGCTGCACGCCCGCGTCCTCGAACTCGGCTGACACCGGAAAGCGTCCCGCTGTCCCGATTGGCCCTTTCGGGTTGGACTGAGCGGACTCCGCTGATCATTTAATAGGCATCGCCGTCGAGCGGCACTACGCTGCGCCCATGAGCATGCTCACTCCCCCCGGCATGGGCGGCAAATACCGCATCACGGGGGACAAGTACCCCCGGATGCGGCGCGGCCGCTCGCGTACCAGGATCGTGCTCGCCGTCGTCGCGTCCGTCGCGGCGATCGGCCTGATCGGCTGGGGATCGTTCCAGCTCGTCGATGTCTTCACGGGCGGCGACAAGGCCAGCGCCGCAGGCCCCGGCCCCGCCCGCTGCACGAAGCAGCCGAGCGCGTCCCCGTCCCCCGGCAAGGCCGCGGCGAAGCTGCCCGCCCCCGCGAAGATCACGGTCAATGTCCTCAACGCGACGACGCGCGGCGGCCTGGCCAAGGACACCGCCGACGAACTGAAGAAGCGCGGCTTCGCGATCGGGGACGTCGGCAACGCGACCAAGGCGTACGACAAGAAGGTCAAGGGCATCGGGATACTGCTCGGCGCGAAGACCGCGTCCGACGCGGCGCTCCCGGTCCTCGGCACGCAGCTGGCGGGCGCCGAGCTGAAGACGGACACCCGCCCCAAGCCGGCCGAGGTGGACCTGATCATCGGCACGTCCTTCAAGGGCCTGACCCCGAAGAAGGACGCCGACAAGGCCCTCACGGCCCTGACCCACCCCGGCCCGTCCGCCTCGGCGTCCCCGAGCTGCGCTCCGTAAGGCAAAAGCCGCGGACGGGTCCGCTCGGCAATCGAGCAGACCCGTCCGCGGCTTCACGCGTCGTGGCGGGGCCGAGTTACTCGGCGGCCCCGTACATGCGGTCGCCCGCGTCGCCGAGCCCCGGCACGATGTACCCGCTCTCGTTGAGCCGCTCGTCGACGGAGGCGGTGACCACGGTCACCGGCGTCCCCGCCAGCTCGCGCTCCATGATCTCGACACCCTCCGGCGCGGCCAGCAGCACCACGGCGGTGACGTCGTCCGCACCGCGCTTGATGAGCTCGCGGATCGCCGCGACGAGCGTGCCGCCCGTGGCGAGCATCGGGTCGAGGACGTAGACCTGGCGGCCGGAGAGGTCGTCCGGCATGCGCGTGGCGTACGTGGACGCCTCCAGCGTCTCCTCGTTGCGGACCATGCCGAGGAAGCCCACCTCGGCGGTCGGCAGCAGCCGCACCATGCCGTCGAGCATGCCGAGGCCCGCACGCAGGATCGGCACCACCAGCGGGCGCGGGTACGACAGCTTGACGCCGGTCGTCCGCGAGACCGGGGTCTCGATGTCGACCTGCTCGGTGCGCACGTCCCGGGTCGCCTCGTAGGCGAGCAGGGTGACCAGTTCGTCGGCCAGGCGCCGGAAGGTCGGGGAGTCGGTGCGCTTGTCGCGCAGCGTGGTGAGTTTGTGCGCCACCAGCGGGTGGTCGACGACGTGGATCCGCATGTCATCAACAGTAACCGGGCCCCAGGGCGGCGGCTCCCCCGCGCACAGGCGTCGCACGGGGCATCAAAGGCGCGCCCCGGGGGAAACCCGAGGGACGGGGGACAATGGGAAGGACCGTCGACTGGGGTGGTGGTGTGGCCCATGCCGGACCAGAAGCGCCGAGAGCAGCAGGAGCCGGACGCCGGGCACGACACGGCGGCCGAGCGTTCCGCGCCCGAGACGGACGCCGAACGAAGGCGCCGCCGCGCGGTGTTCCTGCGGGAACTGACCGAGGCCCGCGAGCTGCGGGCCCGGGTCCAGCCGCGCCGCGCGCGGGCGGCGCGGATGCGTCAGCAGATGCGGATGCGTACGTTCCGCTGGTGACACGACGGGGCGCGGCGGGTGCACGGCCCGGCGCACGCCCGCCCCGCCCGGTGGCACATCCGGCGACTCAGCAGTGCCGCGCAGGTGACGCGCCTCACACAAGACCCCCGTGCGCGCGGTCGATCGAGGACGCGACGCCAACACAGCGCACGGAAGACCTCTCCTGACGGCGTACTTTCTGCCACGATTCCGAGTGGGCGGGGCTTGAACTGCACTCCGTCCGCCAAAGACTCCGCCGGGGGGACCCCCGACCGGCACACCTGAGACCAGTGGGAGAGTCACGGTGTACTTCGCCGCACTGCTCGCGCGCACCGAAGACGGGTGGGAAGCGAGCGACACAGAGCTCGACGACGTGGAGACCCTGTCGGACCTGTCCGACCTGGCCCGCGAAGCGGCGGCCGAGGCCGACGCGGAGGACGACACGGTCCTCGTCTTCATCGAACAGGAGGACGCGTGGTTCGGCGTCGTCCGGGTGGACGGCGAGGAAGACCCTCGCATCTACATCTCGGACGCCGCCGCCGCAGCCCGCAGCAGTTACGGCGAGATCCTGCTCACCGACGAACTGCTCGGCAAGGATCCGGACGCCGCCGACGACGACGAACTCGATGCCCTCGATCTGGACGGCACCGAGGACGGCGAACCGGAGGCGTCCGCCGACGACCAGGAGGAGGACGACGACGGGGCCGCGGGCTCCGACGCCGTGCCGTCGGGGCCGATCGGGGACACCGAGATCCTCGCCGACCTCGGCGTCTCCGAGAAGGAACTGCTCGCGCTCGACGGGGCGGACGCCCTGAGCGAGATCGCCGACGCACTGGGTGCCGCGGAGGTCCTCGAAACCGTGCGCTGACCGCACGCGGGGTTACATTCCTCGCCGTGACACCCCCCGAGATCCCCGATCCCGTACGTGACCCCTGGAAGCCCGCCATGCGGCAGGCCCTGGCCGAGGCCGGGCTCGCCGCGGCGGGCGGCGACGTACCCGTCGGCGCCGTCCTGCTCGCCCCGGACGGCACGACGGTGCTCGCCACCGCCCACAACGAACGCGAGCTCACCGGCGACCCCACGGCACACGCCGAGGTCCTGGCCGTCCGGCGGGCGGCCGAGGCCGTCGGAGAGTGGCGGCTGACGGGCTGCACGCTCGTCGTCACCCTGGAACCGTGCACGATGTGCGCCGGCGCGATCGTCCAGTCCCGCCTCGACCGCGTCGTCTACGGAGCCCGTGACGACAAGGCCGGGGCGGCCGGTTCGCTCTGGGACGTGATCCGCGACCGGCGGCTCAACCACCGCCCCGAAGTGATCTCCGAAGTCCTGCCCGAGGAGTGCGCCGAACCCCTCACTCGCTTCTTCAGGGACCGGTGAGAGATACGGATTTCAGAGCACGGCCCACCATGGGCTAGAGTTCCTCTCGGTAGCGTGTCCGAGCGGCCGAAGGAGCTCGCCTCGAAAGCGAGTGTGGGGAAACTCACCGAGGGTTCAAATCCCTCCGCTACCGCCAGAGACACCCCCCTGACCTGGGAAACCCGGTCAGGGGGGTGTTTTCGTGCGCCTGATCACAGAGGCCTTCACGGTCTCCTTACACGGTGTTAGGGTGGCGTCGATCGATTCCGATCACAGGGTTGTTACTCCCCGAGGACGTCGCCGTCCTCGTAGGTGAGGCAAGGCCTGGGAAGCGCCGTTGGCGCATCCCGGGCCTTTTTTGTTGCCTCGAAACCCGGTGAGCGGGGCCGGTGCGAGACAGCGAGAACCCGAGATGCGAGGAAGCATCATGAGCACACCCGTACAGGGGCGCAACGCGCTCGCGGAGGAGATCCTCCGTGGCGTCGGCGGACCCGACAACATCGAGAGCCTCACGCACTGTGCGACGCGGCTCCGCTTCCAGCTCCACGACGGGGCCAAGGTCGACCAGAAGGCGCTCGACAAGCTCGACGGCGTCATGGGGACCGTGCCGCAGTCCGGTGACCGCTTCCAGATCGTGATCGGCGGCGCGGTCGCCCGCGTCTACTCCGAGATCACCAACCTGCCGGCGATGGTCGGCAGCGGTAAGCAGCAGGCCAAGTCGGACGCCGAGGTCAAGGCCGAGATCCGGGCCAAGGGCCGCGGCCGCTTCGCCTGGGTCGACAACGTCTTCGAGTACCTCTCGGACTCGTTCCGCCCGCTGATGGGCGTACTGCTCGGCTCCTCGCTGATCATCGCGATCGCCTCCGCCCTCGACGCCTTCGGCGTGATCGACTTCCGCGCCGCGGACAAGTCGGCGACCTGGGTCTTCGTCGACGCCATGTGGCGCTCGGTGCTCTACTTCCTGCCGATCTTCGTCGCGTACAACGCGGCCAAGAAGCTGAAGGTCGACCCGTGGGTCGGCGCCGCCGTGATGGCGGCGGTGATGACCCCGAACTTCACCGGCATGATGAGCGACAAGGTGCCCGGGGTCACCTCGCACACCAACGAGACGCTCGGCACCACGGAGTACGTGGCGCACGTCTTCGGCATGCCGATGCAGCTCAACGACTACGGCGGCCAGGTCTTCGTGCCGCTGCTGATGGTCGCCGTGCTCGCCCTGGTCTACAAGGGCCTGCAGCGGATCTTCCCCGAGTCCGTGCACATGGTCTTCGTGCCGTTCTTCAGCATGCTGATCATGATCCCGGTGACGGCCTTCCTCATCGGCCCGCTGGGCATCTGGGCCGGCAACGGCCTCGGCGACGGCCTGTCCTGGCTCAACAACAACGCGCCGATCGTCTTCGCGATCATCATTCCGCTGCTGTACCCGTTCCTGGTGCCGCTGGGCCTGCACTGGCCGCTGAACGCGCTCATGCTGCAGAACATCAGCGTCCTCGGCTACGACTTCATCCAGGGCCCCATGGGCGCGTGGAACTTCGCCTGCTTCGGCGCCACCGCCGGTGTGCTGCTGCTCTCCTTCCGCCACCGTGAGAAGGAGATGCGCCAGACCGCGACCGGCGCACTGGCCGCGGGTCTGTTCGGCGGTATCTCCGAGCCCTCGCTCTACGGCATCCACCTGCGCTTCAAGCGGATCTACCCGCGCATGCTCGTCGGCTGTCTCGTCGGCGGTGTGATCGTGGGTGTGCTCGGCGGCGTGAACACCGACGCCTTCGCCTTCACCTCGCTGCTGACCATCCCGGTCTTCGACCCGATGGTGAAGTACATCATCGCGATCACCGCGTCCTTCTTCGTCTCGATGGCGCTCGTCTACTTCTCCGACTTCCGCACCAAGGAGGAGCGCGCCGCGTTCAACGCCGAGCGGGACGCGGCCGAGGCCGCCGAGCGCGGCGACGACGCCCCGGCGACCGAGGAGAGCGCCCCGGCCGCCCCCGCCGCCGAGTCCACCGGTACGGGCTTCGAGCTCGCGGCGCCGGTCGCCGGCCGCACCATCGGCCTCGACGAGGTCAGCGACCCGGTCTTCGCCTCCGGCGTGCTCGGCGGCGGTCTGGGCATCGAGCCGGACGACGGCCACGTCGTCGCCCCGGTCGACGGTGAGCTGGTCACCGTCGTCGACACCGGCCACGCCTTCGGCATCCGCACCGTGGACGGCATCGAGGTGCTCATCCACGTCGGCATCGACACGGTGAAGATGAAGGGCGAGGGCTTCGACGTGCGCGTCGAGACCGGCCAGAAGGTCACCGCGGGTGACGTGCTCGTCGAGGTCGACCTCGACGCCGTACGCGCCGCGGAGCACCCGACCGTCACCCTCATGACCGTCACCAACACCGCGGAGTTCGCCGCGGTCGAGCCGCGCACCGGTGTGCACGTCTCGACCGGCGACCCGGTGGTGACCGTCCGCCGGTAGCCACCGCACCCGCTCAGACGCGCACGTCCCCAAAGGGGCGTGCGCGTCCCTGTCGGTGACCCGCGGCGTTGGCGCGGACGCCGGACGATACGGGATCATCGATAGAAATCAGACGTCGGCAGGTGTCGGCGGGCGTCCATGGACGACATCGGACGGCCGTCGGGTCATGAACGGGAAGGAGGGCCGGTGGAGGCGCTGCGTGTCCTCAACAACAACGTGGTCCTCGCGCGTGACGACAAGGGTCAGGAGGTCATCCTCACCGGGCGCGGCATCGGGTTCAGCTCCCGGCAGGGCAAGCCGATCGACCCCGCGCTGATCGTGCGTGTCTTCGTCCCGGCCGACGGCCGCGACCCCGACCATCTCGCCGAGGCGTTCTCCCTGATCGGTGAGGACGTCCTGCGGGCCGTCGTGCTCGCGCTCGACGAGGTCGGGGTCGAGGGGCGCGAGTCCACCCGCCCCACGCTGGCCATCGCGGTCGCCGACCACGTCGCGGGCGCCCTCGACCGGGCCGCGCGCGGCGTCGTCGTCGAGTACCCGCTGGCCGCCGAGGCGCAGGCCCTGTACGCGACGGAGTACGCCCAGGCGCAGCGGCTGCTGGCGGCCATCAACGAGCACGTGGACCCGAAGCTCGACCCCTCCGAGGCGACGGCCCTGGCGCTGCACCTGGTCAACGCCGGCTTCGCGTCGGGCGATCTCTCCTTCACGTACACGATGACCGGGGTCATCCAGCAGATGCTGGCGATCGTGGCGGAGGAGTACGGCCTCGACAACTCGCAGAAGTCGCTGAGCGCGGCGCGGTTCATCACGCACGTGCGCTACCTCTTCGTACGGATCCAGCAGCACCGCCAGCTGAAGGGCCACGAGTCCACGATCGGCAAGGGCATCCGCCAGCACTATCCGGAGGCCACCCACACCGCGCAGCGGCTGGCGACCATCGTCGAGCTGCGGCTCGGGGCGCAGCTGAGCGAGGACGAGGTGTCCTACCTGGCGCTGCACGTGGCCCGCATGATCATGGACGCCGACGGCGTCCCCGCTTGAACTTGTTCCTTAACATCGCTGGTCACGTTCGGTGAGGGTGGCGGGGCGTTTCAGGGTCTTGCCGACGTCGTAGCGGGTTGTGGGGTGCCGGTTCTTGGAGCCGGGCGGGCGTCCGGGGCCGGGTCGGC
>NZ_JAFVLN010000023.1 GCF_017377775.1 Streptomyces sp. VRA16 Mangrove soil | reverse complement strand
GATGGGTAGGGGAGCGTCGTGTGCCGGGTGAAGCAGCACCGGAAGGTAGTTGTGGACGGTTCACGAGTGAGAATGCAGGCATGAGTAGCGATACAAACGTGAGAAACGTTTGCGCCGATTGACTAAGGGTTCCTGGGTCAAGCTGATCTGCCCAGGGTAAGTCGGGACCTAAGGCGAGGCCGACAGGCGTAGTCGATGGATAACCGGTTGATATTCCGGTACCCGCTGTGAAGCGTCAAACATCGAATCCAGTGATGCTAAGGCCGTGAAGCCGCCGTCCTCGTCTTTGACGTGGTTCGGAGTGGTGGAGCCGCCGGCCCAAGTTGGTAGTAGGTGAGTGATGGGGTGACGCAGGAAGGTAGTCCAGCCCGGGCGGTGGTTGTCCCGGGGTAAGGGTGTAGGCCGTGTGGTAGGTAAATCCGTCACACATTGAGGCTGAGACCTGATGCCGAGCCGATTGTGGTGAAGTGGATGATCCTATGCTGTCGAGAAAAGCCTCTAGCGAGTTTCATGGCGGCCCGTACCCTAAACCGACTCAGGTGGTCAGGTAGAGAATACCGAGGCGTTCGGGTGAACTATGGTTAAGGAACTCGGCAAAATGCCCCCGTAACTTCGGGAGAAGGGGGGCCACGTCTGGTGACGAGTCTTGCACTCTGAGCTGGGGGTGGCCGCAGAGACCAGCGAGAAGCGACTGTTTACTAAAAACACAGGTCCGTGCGAAGCCGTAAGGCGATGTATACGGACTGACGCCTGCCCGGTGCTGGAACGTTAAGGGGACCGGTTAGTGCGCTTTCGGGCGTGCGAAGCTGAGAACTTAAGCGCCAGTAAACGGCGGTGGTAACTATAACCATCCTAAGGTAGCGAAATTCCTTGTCGGGTAAGTTCCGACCTGCACGAATGGCGTAACGACTTCTCGACTGTCTCAACCATAGGCCCGGTGAAATTGCACTACGAGTAAAGATGCTCGTTTCGCGCAGAAGGACGGAAAGACCCCGGGACCTTTACTACAGTTTGATATTGGTGTTCGGTTCGGCTTGTGTAGGATAGGTGGGAGACTTTGAACCAGCCACGCCAGTGGTTGGGGAGTCGCCGTTGAAATACCACTCTGGTCGTGCTGGATGTCTAACCTCGGTCCGTGATCCGGATCAGGGACAGTGTCTGATGGGTAGTTTAACTGGGGCGGTTGCCTCCCAAAGGGTAACGGAGGCGCCCAAAGGTTCCCTCAGCCTGGTTGGTAATCAGGTGTTGAGTGTAAGTGCACAAGGGAGCTTGACTGTGAGACCGACGGGTCGAGCAGGGACGAAAGTCGGGACTAGTGATCCGGCGGTGGCTTGTGGAAGCGCCGTCGCTCAACGGATAAAAGGTACCCCGGGGATAACAGGCTGATCTTCCCCAAGAGTCCATATCGACGGGATGGTTTGGCACCTCGATGTCGGCTCGTCGCATCCTGGGGCTGGAGTCGGTCCCAAGGGTTGGGCTGTTCGCCCATTAAAGCGGTACGCGAGCTGGGTTTAGAACGTCGTGAGACAGTTCGGTCCCTATCCTCTGTGCGCGCAGGAATATTGAGAAGGGCTGTCCCTAGTACGAGAGGACCGGGACGGACGAACCTCTGGTGTGCCAGTTGTTCTGCCAAGGGCATGGCTGGTTGGCTACGTTCGGGAGGGATAACCGCTGAAAGCATCTAAGCGGGAAGCCTGCTTCGAGATGAGTATTCCCACCCACTTGATGGGGTAAGGCTCCCAGTAGACGACTGGGTTGATAGGCCGGATCTGGAAGCACCGTGAGGTGTGGAGGTGACCGGTACTAATAGGCCGAGGGCTTGTCCTCAGTTGCTCGCGTCCACTGTGTTGGTTCTGAAACCACGAACAACCCCGCATGGGTCACACATGCGGTGCGGTTGACAGTTTCATAGTGTTTCGGTGGTCATAGCGTGAGGGAAACGCCCGGTTACATTCCGAACCCGGAAGCTAAGCCTCACAGCGCCGATGGTACTGCAGGGGGGACCCTGTGGGAGAGTAGGACGCCGCCGAACTATTTTTGAGAAAACCCCCGGACCGGGATACGGTCCGGGGGTTTTCTGCGTTCCAGGGGCCCCCTCGCTCCTGCCGGCCGGGGCTGAGGGTAAAGTCAGGGGGCATCGTTGGCTTATTTACCCAGGAGGCCCCCGGGTGGAGGTCCAGGAGACCCGTGTCCAGACAGACCGGGTCCTCACCATCCCGAACATCCTCAGCATGGCGCGGCTCGTCGGCGTACCTCTGTTCCTGTGGCTGATCCTCAGGCCGGAGTTCGGCGGCCCCAAGAGTGACGGATGGGCGCTGCTCGTGCTTGCGCTGAGCGGTGTCAGTGACTATCTCGACGGGAAGCTCGCGCGCCGCTGGAATCAGATCAGCAGCCTCGGCCGGCTGCTCGACCCAGCCGCCGACCGGCTCTACATTTTGTCCACCTTGGTCGGTTTGACCTGGCGGGACATCCTTCCTATTTGGTTGACCGCGGTACTGCTTGCGCGTGAACTGGTCCTTCTGGTGATGGTGGGGATCCTCAGGCGACACGGCTATCCGCCGCCACAGGTGAACTTCCTGGGCAAGGCAGCCACCTTCAACCTGATGTATGCCTTCCCGTTGTTGTTGCTCAGCGACGGAAGTGGATGGATCCACGAACTCGCTGCTATTTTCGGATGGGCGTTCGCTGGATGGGGTACAACGCTGTACTGGTGGGCAGGGATCCTCTACGTGGTTCAGGTCCGCCGACTTGTCCGGGCGGACTCCACGGCCGATTGAGCTCGCCATTGTGGGTTGGCTGAGGCCAGGTCGCTTGCCCTGTGACAGCGGTGGGCGATTCAGGACGGGCGAAGTCGGCTAGACCGTCGTCTCTTCAAGGAGGACGCTTCCGACATGAAGGCCGTCGTGATGGCCGGAGGTGAGGGCACCCGCCTTCGCCCCATGACCTCGAGTATGCCCAAGCCGCTCCTGCCCGTGGCCAACCGGCCGATCATGGAGCATGTGCTCAGGTTGCTCAAGCGGCATGGGCTCAGCGAAACCGTGGTCACCGTGCAGTTCCTGGCTTCGCTTGTCAAGAATTACTTCGGGGACGGCGAAGAGCTCGGGATGGAGCTCACCTATGCCAACGAGGAGAAGCCACTCGGCACTGCCGGCAGCGTGAAGAACGCCGAGGAAGCGCTGAAGGACGATGCGTTCCTCGTGATCTCCGGTGACGCACTGACCGATTTCGACCTCACCGAACTCATCAATTTCCACAAGGAGAAGGGCGCGCTCGTCACCGTATGTCTGACGCGCGTACCCAATCCGCTGGAATTCGGCATCACCATTGTCGACGAGGAAGGGAAAGTCGAGCGCTTTCTCGAGAAGCCGACATGGGGCCAGGTCTTCTCGGACACCGTGAATACGGGCATCTATGTCATGGAGCCCGAGGTCTTCGACTACGTCGAGGCCGATGTGCCGGTGGACTGGTCCGGTGATGTCTTCCCGCAGCTCATGAAGGAAGGCAAGCCCATCTATGGGTACGTGGCCGAGGGGTACTGGGAGGACGTCGGTACCCACGAGAGCTATGTGAAGGCCCAGGCCGACGTGCTCGAGGGCAAGGTCGACGTCGAGCTCGACGGGTTCGAGATCTCGCCCGGGGTGTGGGTCGCCGAGGGCGCAGAGGTGCATCCCGATGCCGTGCTGCGGGGGCCGCTGTACATCGGTGACTACGCCAAGGTCGAAGCCGATGTGGAGATTCGCGAGCACACGGTCGTCGGGTCGAACGTGGTCGTGAAGAGCGGGGCCTTCCTGCACAAGGCCGTCCTCCACGACAACGTGTACATCGGCCAGCACAGCAACCTGCGGGGCTGCGTCGTCGGGAAGAACACCGACATCATGCGGGCCGCGCGGATCGAGGACGGTGCGGTCATCGGCGACGAGTGTCTCGTCGGTGAAGAATCGATCGTCCAGGGCAACGTACGGGTCTATCCGTTCAAGACCATCGAGGCCGGCGCCTTCGTCAACACGTCGGTGATCTGGGAGTCCCGCGGGCAGGCCCATCTCTTCGGGGCCCGTGGAGTCTCCGGGATCCTGAACGTCGAGATCACGCCGGAACTGGCGGTGCGGCTCGCAGGGGCGTACGCGACGACCCTCAAGAAGGGGTCGACCGTCACCACCGCTCGTGACCACTCCCGTGGTGCGCGTGCGCTGAAGCGGGCGGTCATTTCTGCCCTGCAGGCCAGCGCCATCGACGTACGGGACCTGGAGAATGTGCCGCTGCCGGTGGCGCGGCAGCAGACGGCCAGGGGCAGTGCCGGCGGGATCATGATCCGTACGACGCCCGGAGTCCCCGACTCCGTCGACATCATGTTCTTCGACGAGCGTGGCGCCGATCTGTCCCAGGGGAGTCAGCGCAAGCTCGACCGGGTGTACGCGCGCCAGGAGTACCGCCGGGCGTTCCCCGGAGAGATCGGGGATCTGCACTTCCCGTCCAGCGTCTTCGACTCGTACACGGGCTCGCTGCTCAGGAACGTCGACACGACCGGGATCGCGGACGCCGGGCTGAAGGTCGTCGTCGACGCGTCCAACGGCAGTGCCGGGCTCGTGCTGCCCAGTCTGCTCGGGCGGCTCGGCGTCGATTCGCTGACCATCAATCCGGGGCTCGACGAGTCGCGGCCCACCGAGACCGCGGACGCGCGGCGGTCCGGACTGGTGCGGCTCGGAGAGATCGTCGCGTCGGCGCGGGCGGCGTTCGGAGTGCGGTTCGACCCGGTCGGTGAGCGGCTCTCGCTCGTCGACGAGAAGGGACGGATCGTCGAGGACGACCGGGCCCTGCTGGTCATGCTTGATCTCGTGGCCGCCGAGCGGCGCAGCGGACGGGTCGCCCTGCCCGTGACGACCACCCGGATCGGCGAGCAGGTCGCCGCGTACCACGGGACCCAGGTGGAGTGGACGACCACGTCGCCCGACGATCTCACGCGCGTGGGGCGCGAGGACGGGACGATCTTCGGTGGTGACGGGCGCGGCGGCTTCATCGTGCCCGAGTTCAGCAGCGTGTTCGACGGAGCCGCGGCGTTCGTGCGGCTCATCGGGCTGGTCGCGCGGACGCAGCTCACATTGAGCCAGATCGACGCCCGGATTCCGCGGGCCCATGTGCTCAAGCGGGACCTGGCCACCCCGTGGGCCGTGAAGGGCCTCGTCATGCGGCGGGTGGTGGAGGCGGCAGGCGACCGGTCCGTGGACACCACCGACGGCGTACGGGTCGTCGAGGCCGACGGACGGTGGGTCATGGTGTTGCCGGACCCGGCCGAGGCGGTCACGCATCTGTGGGCCGAGGGGCCCGACGACGCCTCTGCGCAGCAGCTGCTCGACGAGTGGTCCGCGGTCGTGGACAGCGCCGGGCGCTGAGCTGTCGAGGGGTCGGTCAGTCCGTAGTTCGAGGGCTGACCGGCCCTTCGGTGGGGCCATTCGGAGGTAGTGGCCACGACGTGCGACGATGTGCGGCATGCCGCAGCAGCCCCCCGTTCGGAGCACCCCCGAGCGCCCCTCGCGCCCCGATGCGTCCATGTCGCTGCTGACCAATGTGATGGACCACAGCCTGGACGACGGGTACGCGGAGGCCGCGGCCCGGAAGCGGGAACAGGGGCAGGGCGGGCTGCCCAAGACGCTGCGGGCGAAGCTGGGGTTGGCCGCGGGGCTCGTGTTGGCCGCGCTGGTCGTCACCGTGGGGGCCGCGCAGGCCCGGATCGCCGCGCCGGTCGTCGCGAAGGAGCGCCAGGAGCTCATCGACCGCATCGACCAGGAGACCGAGTCCGCCGACAAGCTGGAGGGCAAGGTCGACTCGCTCCGCACCGACGTGGGGAACATGCAGCGCGAGGCGCTGAAGAAGCACGGCGGGGACCAGGGCGAACTGGTGGGAATGCTGTCGGGGGCGATCGCCGTGCACGGCCCCGGCGTCAAGCTCGTCGTCGACGACGCCAAGTCCGCGGAGTCGGGCGGCGGGACCAGCCCGCGGGAGAGCGCGGACTTCTCCGACACGGGGCGGGTGCGCGACCGGGACATGCAGCGGGTCGTCAACGGCCTGTGGCAGTCCGGCGCCGAGGCCATCAGCATCAACGGGCAGCGGCTCACCGCGCTCTCCGCCATCCGGGCCGCGGGTGACGCGATACTGGTCGACAACAAGCCGCTGGTGCCGCCCTACACGGTGCTCGCGGTGGGGGACGGGCAGCGGCTGAGCACCCGGTTCCAGAACAGCCCCGACGGGTTGTATCTGAGCGTCCTGAAGGAGAACTTCGGGATCCGGAACAGCATTTCGGCGCAGGAAGACGTCAAGATCCCCGCCGCGCCCAGCGTGATCGTACGTACAGCACAGCCGAGAGCAGAGCAGAAGGGCACATCGTGATCGCCGTACTGGGCCTCGTCGTGGGAGTCGTGGTCGGGTTGTTCATCCGTCCCGAGGTTCCGGCGGTGGTCGAGCCTTACCTTCCGATCGCCGTGGTCGCGGCGCTCGACGCGGTGTTCGGCGGGCTGCGCGCCATGCTGGACGGCATCTTCGACGACAAGGTCTTCGTCGTGTCGTTCCTGTCGAACGTCGTCGTGGCCGCGCTGATCGTCTTCCTGGGCGACAAACTGGGCGTCGGTGCCCAGCTGTCGACCGGTGTGGTCGTGGTGCTCGGCATCCGCATCTTCTCCAACGCCGCAGCCATCCGGCGGCACGTGTTCCGGGCGTGAGGCCGATGAACCACCCAGACGAGACCCCCGGGCGGCGCGAGGCGTCGGAGGGCGGCGAGCACGCCGGGTCGGCCCAGTCGGCCCAGCCGGCCGAGCCCGCGTTCGGGCTGCGCAAGGAGCTACCCGCGGAGGTCAAGGCCGAGCCGGGAGCCCCTCGGGTGGAGCCCGCGGGCGAGCCCCAGCTGACCGGGCGTCAGAGGCTCGTGAAGGGACTGTGGCCGCCGCGCGTGTCCCGCGCCCAACTCACCGTGGCCGTGCTGTTGTTCGTGCTGGGCCTCGGGCTTGCCATCCAGGTGCGGTCCAACAGCGACAACAGTGCCCTGCGCGGTGCGCGACAGGAAGATCTTGTCCGCATCCTCGATGAACTCGACGACCGAACTCAGCGTCTTGAGGACGAGAAGCAAGGTCTCGAGGATCAGCGCACCGAGCTGGAGAACAGTTCGGACCAGGCCGAGGAGGCCCGCAAGCAGACGGTCGAGAAGGAACGTCAACTCGGCATTCTCGCGGGCACCGTGGCCGCGCAGGGCCCCGGGATCACGATGACCGTCACGGACACGAAGGGGGCCGTCGAGGCCGACATGCTGCTCGACGCGATCCAGGAGCTGCGGGCCGCCGGCGCCGAGGCGATCCAGGTGAACGGTGTGCGCGTCGTGGCGAACACGTACTTGACGGACGGAACCGGAGGGAAGGGGGTCAGCGTCGATGGACACAAGATCAGGCAGCCCTACACCTTCAAGGTCATCGGCAAGCCGCAGGACCTCGAACCTGCCCTCAACATCCCGGGAGGCGTCGTGCAGACGCTGGAGAAGGAGCAGGCCACGGTGGATGTGAGCCGTTCGGAGAAGATCGTCGTGGACGCCTTGCGGACGGCGCAGCGGCCTGATTACGCTCGGTCGTCCTCCCAGTGAGGCGCGTGTGCATGGGGGATGTTGTGCGAGGGCATGAGGTTGCGGGGGGTCGCCGCACCGTAGACGGGGTGCGTGGTGGAAACTGTTTGGCGGATACGGACGTTGTGAGGATGTCCGTGTCAGTGATGTACGCCGATGTGTGCAGTCAGGGTTCGTCCTGCCCCACGGGCGGGTCTGTTTCGGTCAAGGGGAATCGCCCGTGAAGTTGTTTGCGAAGTTGTTCGGCAAGAGCGCACGTGAGGACAACCGTCATCGTGCGCCGCGCCAGGGAGATGTGCCGGAGACGCAGGTGGGCGAGCGCCCGCTGTTCCGGGACCAGGTCGGTGACAATTCGGGCGGACAGGGCGCGTCGGCTGTTGACCCTGCCGGTTCCGGCCGCATAGGTTTCGGAGAACCGTCAACCTCAAGTACGGGTGGAGGGTTTGGCCCTGGCCCGTACGCGTCCCAAGCCCCCGCGGGGCAGCCGCGGCAGGAGGATCCGTCCATGTCCGCTCTGGTCTGTCAGAGGTGCGGGAACCGGAACGGCGAGAACAGCCGGTTCTGCTCCAACTGCGGTGCGCCGCTGCGTGGCGGCATGCCGGAGGGGCCGTCGGAGACCACCTCCACGATCTCCATCTCGGGTCTCGAGTCGTACGACCCCGAGGCCACCGGTCAGACGCAGCTGCCCGCCCTGTCGCCCGAGGCGCAGGCCGCGGTGGACGCGCTGCCGCTGGGCTCGGCGCTCCTGGTGGTGCGGCGCGGTCCGAACTCGGGCAGCCGCTTCCTCCTGGACGGCGAGCTGA
Organism: Streptomyces sp. VRA16 Mangrove soil; assembly: GCF_017377775.1. Classification (GTDB taxonomy): domain Bacteria; phylum Actinomycetota; class Actinomycetes; order Streptomycetales; family Streptomycetaceae; genus Streptomyces. The sequence continues at coordinate 107,193 of NZ_JAFVLN010000023.1, read as the reverse complement.
CCACGGCCGGCCGTCACCCGCAGAGCGACATCTTCCTGGACGACGTGACCGTGTCGCGCCGCCACGTGGAGTTCCGTCGTGTGCAGGACGGCTCGTTCACCGTCTCCGACGTCGGCAGCCTCAACGGCACGTACGTGAACCGTGAGCGCATCGACTCCGTGACGCTGAACAACGGCGACGAGGTGCAGATCGGCAAGTACCGGCTGGTCTTCTACGCGGCGAACCAGCGGGGCATCTGACCCATCAGCGAACCGTCAGGAAGGTCCATGCTTCACACACCGAGGGGCGGTGCCGGCATCGGTACCGCCACTGCGGACAGTCGGCTGATGAGCATCGGCACCGTACTGAACATGCTGCGTGACGAGTTCCCCGAGGTCACGATCTCCAAGATTCGTTTCCTGGAGTCGGAGGGGCTCATCGAGCCGCAGCGGACGCCTTCGGGCTACCGCAAGTTCAGCCCGGACGACGTCGAGCGACTCGCCCATGTCCTGCGGATGCAGCGGGACCACTACCTGCCGCTGAAGGTCATCAAGGAACAGCTCGACGCCCTGGAGCGGGGCGAGTCCCTGCCCGTACCTGCGCCCGGGCGGCCCGGCGACGCGGCGGCGGCCGAGAGTGGTGACACTCCGACCGCTGCCCGCATCGGCCGGGACGAACTGCTCGCCGCCGCCGGGATCGACGAGGCGGAGCTCGACGAGTGGCAGTCGTACGGGCTCATCGCGCCGTTGCCGGAGGGCGCTTACGACGCCTCGGCCGTGCTGGTCGCCGAGCTCGTGGGCGAACTGGGACGATTCGGTATCGAGCCACGGCATCTGCGGGTCATGCGGGCCGCCGCCGACCGTGAGGCCGGCCTGGTGGACTCGGTCGTCGCGCCGCTGAAGGTGCACCGCAATCCGCAGACCAGGGCGCTCGCGCAGGCGCGCGCGAAGGAGCTGGCGGGGCTCACGGTGAAGCTGCACGCGGCGCTTGTACAGACCGCCCTCGGGGTGCGTCTGCCCTGATCGCAGGGACGGGTGGGCGCCGTAGTCCCGGCATGCGGCGCATGCCCGACTACCCAAACCGGCCGGGCACGTCCTAGGGTTGCTGTGTGAACGAGCTCGACGTCGTAGGTGTCCGGGTCGAAATGCCCTCCAACCAGCCGATCGTGCTCCTGCGTGAAGTGGGAGGCGACCGTTACCTCCCCATCTGGATCGGACCGGGGGAGGCGACGGCCATTGCCTTCGCTCAGCAGGGCATGGCCCCCGCGCGTCCGCTGACGCACGACCTTTTCAAGGACGTGCTGGAGGCGGTCGGACAGGAGCTCACCGAAGTACGCATCACGGACCTGCGGGAAGGCGTCTTCTACGCGGAGCTGGTGTTCGCGAGCGGCGTCGAGGTCAGCGCCCGCCCGTCGGACGCCATAGCTCTCGCCCTGCGGACGGGTACCCCGATCTTCGGCAGTGACGGGGTCCTGGACGATGCCGGGATCGCGATCCCGGACGAGCAGGAGGACGAGGTGGAGAAGTTCCGCGAGTTCCTCGACCAGATCTCGCCCGAAGATTTCGGGACCAACAGTCAGTGATCGGTGAATAGCGGCCCACGGCCGTGCGGTGAGGCGGTCGTCCCGGAGGCGGCCGCCTCGGCGCATTCGGCTAGCCTTTCCCCGCGGTGGGATACGGGAAACCACTCTTAGGGTGATTATCACTCGGCGTGGCGAGTGTGGCGTTCGTTGACGCACCCCCAGTGACTGCCTACCGTCGAGAAGGCAGGTCATAAGAGGAGGTCGGCGTGAGAAGCAGCGGCGACGGTACGGCGACGGGCGGTCCGTACTCGTTTCACGGCAGCGCGGCCGATCACACTCCGCAGCGCCCGCAGGCAGTGCCTGTGGCGGCGGAAGCGAACGGCGACGCGACTTCCGAACAGATCGGATACCGGGGACCGACCGCGTGCGCGGCGGCCGGCATCACCTATCGACAGCTCGACTACTGGGCCAGAACCGGCCTCGTCGAGCCCAGTGTGCGGCCTGCGTACGGGTCGGGGACACAGCGGCTGTACAGCTTCCGGGACGTCGTCGTCCTGAAGGTCGTGAAGCGCTTCCTAGATACGGGCGTCTCCCTCCAGAACATCCGGACGGCGGTACAGCATCTGCGCGAGCGGGGCTTTCGGGACCTGGAACGCATGACGCTGATGAGCGACGGCGCCACGGTGTACGAGTGCACGTCGCCGGACGAGGTGCACGACCTGCTCCAGGGCGGACAGGGGATCTTCGGCATCGCCGTGGGCGTGGTGTGGCGCGACGTGGAGAGCGCGCTCTCGCAGCTGCACGGGGAGCGGGTCGACACCGGCGAGACCATCGTCAGGAACAACCCCACGGACGAGCTCGCGAGGCGGCGCAACCGGGCCGTGTGACCGCGGTACGGCCGCGTTGTCAGTGGCGTAGGGCAGCATCGGGTATGTGAGAACCGCGCCGACGATTCTGCATCTCGACATGGATGCCTTCTACGCCTCTGCCGAGCAGGCGGCGAAGCCCAGCCTGCGCGGGAAAGCGGTCGTCGTGGGCGGGCTCGGGCCGCGCGGGGTCGTGGCCACGGCGTCGTACGAGGCGCGGAAGTTCGGGGTGCACTCCGCCATGCCGATGGGGCAGGCGCGGCGGCTCGCGCCCAATGCCGCGTACCTCGTGCCGCGGTTCCGGCTGTACCGGGAGATCAGCGAGCAGGTGATGGGGCTTCTGCGGGAGCTTTCGCCGCTGGTGGAGCCCCTGAGCCTGGACGAGGCGTTCGTCGATCTGGAGGCCGGTGAGACGGCTTGGGACGCCCGTTCCGCCGAGGCCGTGGGTCTGCGACTGCGGGCCGACATCCGGCGGGTGACCGGATTGAGCGGATCCGTCGGGCTCGCCGTCTCCAAGATGCTCGCGAAGATCGCCTCCGAGGAGGCCAAGCCGGACGGACTGCTGCTGATACCGCAGGGGACCGAGCGGGGGCTGCTCGGGCCGAAGTCCGTGCGGATCCTGCCCGGTGTCGGACCCGCCACCGGGGACCATCTGCGGCGGGCCGGGATCAACACCGTGGCGGAGATCGCCGAGGCCGGCGAGGACGAGCTCGTGCGCCTCCTCGGGAAGGCCCACGGGAGCCACCTGTACGCGATGGCGCTGGCGCGCGACGAGCGGCCCGTGGTCGCCGAGCGGGACTCCAAGTCGGTCTCGGTCGAGGACACGTACGACGTGGACATCCACGACCGGGTGCGGGTCCGGACGGAGGTCCAGCGCCTCGCCGACCGGTGCGTGGAGCGGCTCAGAGCGGCCGAGAGATCCGGGCGGACCGTGGTCCTGAAGGTGCGGCGGTACGACTTCTCGACCCTGACGCGGTCCGAGACGCTGCGCGGCCCTACCGATGACCCCGCGGTGGTGCGGGAGGCCGCCGCGCGGCTCCTGGAGGGCGTGGACACCACGGGAGGGGTCCGGCTGCTGGGCGTCGGCGTGAGCGGCCTGGCCGACTTCACGCAGGAGGACCTGTTCGCGCAGGCCGCGGCCGCCGCGTCCGAGGAGGCGGCGGCCGAAGCGGTGGAGGCCGAGGAGACGGGCGCCCCGGCGGAGGAGGTCGCCGAGGAGCCCGTCGAGCGGCGGTGGATGGCCGGGCACGATGTGCGGCACGCCGAGTTCGGGCCCGGGTGGGTGCAGGGGAGCGGGCTCGGGCGGGTGACGGTGCGGTTCGAGACGCCCTTGTCGGAGCGGCCGGGGCGGGTGCGGACCTTCTCCGTCGATGATCCGTTGCTGGAGCCCGCCGATCCGTTGCCGCTCGTGGAGGGCCTGGCGCGCTGACGCGTCGGCGACTGCGCGTTGCGTCGTGGTCGCTCGCGCCGTTCCCCGCGCCCCTGACAGGGCGGGTTCCTAGGTCGGATCCTCTTCCGCGCCCGCGATGCGGCCGAAGGAGACGTCCGGGGTCTGCGGGGCCGTCACGTCCAGGCCGTAGTGGTGGTAGAGCTGCAGTTCCTGCTCGGGGGAGAGATGGCGGCCGACGCCGAAATCGGGGGCGTCCTTGATCAGGGAGCGTTCGAAGGGGATGCGGAGCGTGCCGTCGACCAGTTCGCTCGGCTCCAGGGGGACGAAGGCGTCGCGGCTGAACAGGCCGGTCCGTATGGCCGCCCACTCGGGAACGCCCGTGGCGTCGTCGAGGTAGACCTCGTCGATGGTGCCGATCTTGGTTCCGTTGCGGTCGAAGGCCTTGCGGCCGATCAGGTTGCGCGGGTCGACATCGGTCTGCACGGGCCCTCCAGATGATCGCAACTCGTCTGTAAGCACTACGAAAGAGCACATTGAGGAAGGCGGCCACTCGAGGGCTCGGGCCGAGTCGCCGCTGGTAGGCTGGCACACGGCTGCTGATCCCGTGCGGGAGAGTCCTCCGATCGTCGTCGGAGGCGCCGAAGGAGCAAATCCTCCCCGGAATCTCTCAGGCCCCTGTACCGCACGGACGAGGTCACTCTGGAAAGCAGGGCGGGGTGCACGGTTTCCGCTCTCACCGACGGTGAAAACCGGTGTGTTCCGCGATCTCGCGGGCGGCCGGTGAAGCTCTCAGGTTGAGATGACAGAGGGGGAGGCCGTCCGGGCACCCGCGCCGTGGTGCCCCTCGCAGGTCGCAATGACCAGGAGGCCTCCGCAATGACCGCCAACCGTATTCCGCTCTCCCAGTTGGAGCAGGGAATCCCCTTCGAGCAGCGCCACATCGGTCCCGACGACGCCGCTCAGGCCAAGATGCTCGCGCAGGTCGGCTACGGCTCGCTCGACGAGCTGACGGCGGCCGCGGTGCCGGATGTGATCAAGAGCGCCGAGGCGCTGCAGCTGCCCGCCGCCCGGACCGAGGCCGAGGTCCTCGCCGAGCTGCGCTCGCTCGCCGATCGCAACCAGGTGCTCGGATCGATGATCGGGCTCGGTTACTACGGGACGTTCACGCCGCCCGTCATCCTGCGCAACGTCATGGAGAACCCGTCCTGGTACACGGCCTACACGCCGTACCAGCCGGAGATCTCGCAGGGCCGTCTCGAGGCGCTGCTCAACTTCCAGACCATGGTCGCCGAGCTGACCGGCCTGCCCACCTCCGGTGCCTCGCTGCTCGACGAGGGCACGGCCGCCGCCGAGGCCATGGCGCTCTCGCGCCGCATCGGCAAGGTGAAGAACGGCGTGTACGTCATCGACGCCGACGCCCTGCCGCAGACCGTCGCCGTCATCCGGACGCGCGCCGAGCCGACCGGTGTGGAGATCGTCGTCGCCGACCTGAGCGACGGCATTCCGGCCGAGGTCGCCGAGCGCGGTGTCGTGGGTGTGCTCGTGCAGTACCCGGGCGCCTCCGGCGCCGTGCGGGACATCAAGCCCGTGATCGACCAGGCCCACGAGCTGGGCGCCATTGTCACCGTCGCTGCCGATCTTCTTGCTCTTACGCTGCTGACCTCGCCCGGTGAGCTGGGCGCCGACATCGCCGTCGGTACCACCCAGCGCTTCGGCGTGCCGATGGGCTTCGGTGGCCCGCACGCCGGTTACATGGCCGTGCGCGAGAAGTTCGCGCGCTCCCTGCCGGGCCGGCTCGTGGGTGTCTCCGTGGACGCCGACGGCAACAAGGCGTACCGCCTCGCCCTCCAGACGCGTGAGCAGCACATCCGCCGGGAGAAGGCGACCAGCAACATCTGCACCGCGCAGGTGCTGCTCGCCGTCATGGCGGGCATGTACGCCGTCTACCACGGGCCCGAGGGGCTCAAGTCCATCGCCCGGCGCACGCACCGCTACGCCAACCTGCTCGCCGCGGGTCTGACGGCGGGCGGCGTCGAGGTCGTGCACGGCGCCTACTTCGACACCCTGACCGTGCGCGTTCCGGGCAAGGCCGCCGAGGCCGTCGGCGCCGCCCGGCAGGGCGGGGTCAACCTGCGTCTGGTCGACGCCGACCACGTCTCGATCGCCTGTGACGAGACCACCACACGCGCGCAGCTGGCCGTGGTGTGGAGCGCGTTCGGTGTCGAGAACGCGGACATCGAGGCGCTGGACGCCGAGACCGACGAGGCGCTGCCGGGCGCGCTGCTGCGCGGCGACGAGTACCTGACGCACCCCGTCTTCCACCAGCACCGCTCCGAGACCGCGATGCTGCGCTACCTGCGCAAGCTCGCCGACCGCGACTACGCGCTGGACCGCGGCATGATCCCGCTGGGCTCCTGCACCATGAAGCTCAACGCGACGACGGAGATGGAGCCGGTCACCTGGCCCGAGTTCGGCCAGCTGCACCCCTTCGCCCCGGCCGAGCAGGCGCAGGGCTACCTCACGCTCATCCGTGAGCTGGAGGAACGTCTCGCCGAGGTCACCGGGTACGACAAGGTCTCCCTGCAGCCGAACGCCGGATCGCAGGGCGAGCTCGCGGGTCTGCTCGCGGTGCGCGGCTACCACCGGGCCAACGGGGACGAGCAGCGCACCGTCTGCCTCATCCCGTCGTCGGCGCACGGCACCAACGCCGCGAGTGCCGTCATGGCCGGCATGAAGGTCGTCGTCGTCAAGACCGCCGACGACGGCGAGATCGACGTCGAGGACCTGCGCGCCAAGATCGAGCAGTACGCCGACCAGCTCGCCGTGCTCATGATCACGTACCCGTCGACGCACGGTGTGTTCGAGGAGCACGTCGCCGACATCTGTGCCGCCGTGCACGACGCCGGCGGCCAGGTGTACGTCGACGGCGCCAACCTCAATGCCCTGGTGGGGCTCGCCAAGCCGGGTCACTTCGGCGGCGACGTCTCGCACCTGAACCTGCACAAGACGTTCTGCATCCCGCACGGCGGCGGCGGCCCTGGCGTCGGTCCGGTCGGTGTGCGCTCGCACCTCGCGCCGTACCTGCCGAACCACCCGCTGCAGCCGGCCGCCGGTCCCGAGACGGGTGTCGGTCCGATCTCGGCCGCGCCGTGGGGCTCCGCGGGCATCCTGCCGATCTCGTGGTCGTACGTGCGGCTCATGGGCGGCGAGGGGCTGAAGCGCGCCACGCAGGTGGCCGTGCTCTCCGCCAACTACATCGCCAAGCGGCTGGAGCCGCACTTCCCGGTGCTCTACACCGGGCCCGGCGGGCTCGTCGCGCACGAGTGCATCATCGACCTGCGGCCGCTCAGCAAGGAGACGGGCGTCAGCGTCGACGACATCGCCAAGCGGCTCATCGACTACGGGTTCCACGCGCCGACCATGTCGTTCCCGGTTGCGGGGACGCTGATGATCGAGCCGACCGAGAGCGAGGACATCGAGGAGCTCGACCGCTTCTGCGACGCGATGGTCGCGATTCGCGGGGAGATCGAGCGGGTGGCCTCCGGCGAGTGGCCGGCCGACGACAACCCGCTGCGGAACGCTCCGCACACCGCCGGGATGCTCGGCGGGGAGTGGGCGCACGCGTACAGCCGGGAAGAAGGTGTCTTCCCGGCCGGGGTCGCGGCCTCGGACAAGTACTGGCCGCCGGTGCGCCGTATCGACCAGGCGTTCGGTGACCGGAACCTGGTGTGTTCCTGCCCGCCGCTGGACGCCTACGAGGCGTAGAGGTCGAAGGGGCTGCGCGGCCGCCGTCGTGTGTGGCTGGTCGCGCAGTACCCCGAGATGATCAGGCCGCCGTCACCACTGCCCCGAGGGGGCGGTGCGGGGCGATGACCGTGCCGTTGGGCAGCAGTTCGCCGGTGTCCTCGAAGAGCAGGACCCCGTTGCACAGCAGGCTCCAGCCCTGCTCCGGGTGGTGGGCCACAGGAAGCGCGGCTTCCCTGTCCGCGGATTCTGCTGTCGGGCACGATGGCTGGTGCTGGCACATGGATGGGATCTTTCGCTGCGAAGTGATGTCGGTGACCGTGGCGTTGCTGTCCGTGCTGTCTGTGCTGCGGCTCGAAGACTCGTTCATGGCCGCCCCCCGTCAGTCAGTCGGTCCGGAACCCAGTGTTGCCCTGTGGGCGTCAATCCGCAGGGATTTCGTAGCAGCGGTCCTCACAGGTTGGAGACGCATCACCCGTGCGGGCGGTTCATCCCAACTGCACTGTCTCTTCGGGTGGTTCGGGGTGACCGGATAGGGCTAGTCCGGGCGGGCGTTCCCGGGCACGGCTGTGCCCCGCGACCGGACGGCGGACGGTGCGGGGCACAGGGCTGATGCGGATCCGGTCGCGTCAGGCGAGCAGGGTGGTGGCCCTCGCCGGGGTCAGGCGATGGGTGAGCACCGGGAGGAGCTCGGCCACGCGGTGCGGGCGGTGCGCGGCGATGCCGGGTGGGGCCGGCGCGAGCGGGACGAGGAGGTCGTCGGCCGCCGGATGGCCGGTCGCGGCATCGGCGGTGCAGTCGCCGTGCAGCCACAGGGTGAGCATGTACAGCTCCGGCACCGAGAGCAGCCGGGGCTGATAGGGCTTGGTCAGGGTCTCCGCATGCCGCAGAGCGCGTTCGGTGGAGGAGACGTACGGGCCCTCGAAGAAGTGCGAGAAGGCCCAGCCGTCGGGGGTCAGCATCGTGTCGGCGGCGGCCACCGCGCGCTCTCCGCACCGGATCAGGAAACGCCAGCCGGTGAGACGGGCGTGCGAGGGACCTGCGGCGTCGGTGATGTGGTCCAGCACATGGACGGGCAGCGGGAGTTCGGGGCAGGTGGGCCCCTGAGCGGCACGCAGTGACGGGGTGCGGGCCTCGCGGACGGCGGTGGGGGAACCGAGGGCCGTGAGGACGGTGCGCAGGGCGGGCGCGGGGGCCGGAGGGACGTGCAGCGGCATGGTGGGTCGCCTCTCATTCGACAGGCACGTGGTACCAGGGCGGTGCGGGACGAGCGGACGGCGCTGTCTGCTGCGGGGGGCACGTGAGTACACAAGGGATGCGTGGCGGGCCAGAGGGGGCGGGGGCCTCGGCCGCGGGCGCCAACTCTCTGTCTCGTTCGCGGAGTTTATACGACGCGTGTTCACACGGCGTTTCAGCTATCAGGCCGAGTGAGGCCGGCAAGGCGTTATCCAGTCACTGTTCCGCAGTTGTTTTGCGGTTTTATTTCCGGTTTTCCTGATGCTGCCCGCCGATGACCTCGGCTTCTTTCGGCCGAGCGGACGGCCGATTCCAGTCGGCGTTTTTCACCAGGTGTGCGTCCGTTGAATCTGCACACTGCTGCATGCCTAAGGAATGTGCCTCGGGGTAACTGCCAGGAGCGTACTGCCCCGTGGGCCCGCGCGGGGCGTTATCGATCACATTGCCTGGGCATCATCCACCGTGACACGCGGCCGGATGGTCGGGCTGCCCATGCGAGGAGGGACGCTTCCATGGGGGAGAAGGTCGTTGCGGGCGCGGTCGATCTGGCCGACCGGCGGCGCTACCGGGAGAAGCACAAGGAGTGTCTGGAGGGGCTCCGGAGGTTGTTGGACGAGAAGCGGTTCGACCGGCCCAAGAATCTCATGGGGCTGGAGATCGAGCTGAATCTCGCCGGTCCTGACGGCCTCCCGAGAATGATGAATGCGGAAGTACTGGAGAGGATCGCGAGCCGCGATTTCCAGACCGAACTCGCGATGTTCAATCTCGAAGTGAACATCGCCCCGCACCGGCTCGGCGGCCGCGTGCTGGATCAGCTCGCGGAGGAGCTGCGGACCGGGCTCGGCTATGCGCACCGCAAAGCCAATGAGGTCGATGCGGGAATCGTGATGATCGGCATTCTGCCCACGCTGCGCGCCGACGATCTCGTCTCCGCGAATCTGTCGGCCGTCGACCGCTACACGCTGCTCAACGACCAGATCGTGGCCGCGCGCGGCGAGGACTTCAGCCTGGACATCGACGGCGTGGAGCGGCTGAGCTGCACCTCCTCGTCGATAGCCCCCGAAGCGGCGTGCACCTCCGTGCAGTTGCACCTCCAGGTGACGCCCGGACGCTTCGCCGATGTGTGGAACGCGGCGCAGGCGGTGGCCGCCGTACAGATCGCGCTCGGCGCCAACTCGCCCTTCCTGTTCGGGCGCGAGCTGTGGCGGGAGTCCAGGCCGCCGCTCTTCCAGCAGTCGACGGACACCCGCCCGCCGGAGCTGGTGGCGCAGGGGGTACGGCCGCGGACCTGGTTCGGGGAGCGGTGGATCGAGTCGGCGTACGACCTCTTCGAGGAGAATCTGCGGTTCTTCCCGCCCCTGCTGCCGCTGCTCGACGACGAGCAGCCGCTGGAGGTCGTCGAGAAGGGCGGCACGCCCAGCCTCGCCGAGCTCGTGCTGCACAACGGCACCGTGTACCGGTGGAACCGGCCGGTGTACGGGGTGGCAGACGGCGTGCCGCATCTGCGGGTGGAGAACCGGGTGCTGCCGGCCGGGCCGACCGTCACCGACGTCATCGCCAACGCGGCCTTCTACTACGGCGTCGTACGGGCGCTGGCCGAGGACGCGCGGCCCGTGTGGTCACGGCTCTCCTTCGACGCGGCGTCGCGCAACTTCGACGCCGCCTGCCGGTACGGGATCGAGGCGCGCCTGGAGTGGCCGCGGCGGGGCAGGTTCGGCGGGACGGAGCAGGTGGCGGCCGTCGCGCTCGTACGGGACGAGCTGCTGCCGCTCGCGGCGGCCGGACTCGACGCGTGGGGCGTCGAACCGGCCGACCGCGACCGCTACCTGGGGGTCATCGAGGAGCGCTGCGCCCGGCGTACGAACGGGGCGCAGTGGCAGGCGGCGACGTACCACCGGGCGCTGGAGAGCGGCCTCGCGCGGGACGCGGCGCTCGCGGCGACCACCCGCCGCTACGCAGAGCTGATGCACCTCGGCGAACCCGTGCACACCTGGCCCGTCGGACTGCCGGAGCCGGCCGTGACCCTGGGGTGACCGCGTGATCAGTTGCTCTTGGCGCCGGCCTCGATGATCGCCTGGAGGATGACCTTCTGGATGTCGGCCGGGTCGCTGACCTGGTGACCCGAGCCGCCGGTGGCCGCCGCGATCTGCTCGATCTCGTCCTTGTCGGTGTCGGGACCGACGGCGATCGCGATGAGCGGCACGGGACGCTCGGGATCGGTCAGGGACTGCAGTTGCTGGACGAGGGTGCTGCGGGAGATCGAGCCGGGATCCTCGTTGACGCCGTCGGTCACCACGACGACGGCGTTGAACTTGCCCTTCTTGTACGTTGACCTGGCCTCCTTGTAGGCGGCCAGCGTCGTGTCGTAGAGACCCGTCGCACCGCCCGTCACCGGCTGCAGGGAGGTGAAGGCGGCCGACAGCCGGTCGCGCTGGGTGCCGGAGCCCTTGCGGTCGCCGAGGCGGGCGGTCGGGACGAGCTTCTTGTAGTCGCGGGTGCCGTCGAGGTGGGTCGAGAACTCCCACAGGCCGATGTCGTCCTGGTCGGTGAAGGAGGTGGACAGGGCCGCCAGCATCGACGCCTTCGTCACCTCCATGCGGGACTCGCCGCGGCCCGGTACCGGGTTCGCCATGGAGGCCGAGGCGTCCACGACGGTGAGGACGCGGGCGCTCTGCACCGTGATCGTCCACATGCCGAGGGTCTCCTCGATCTCCTCGTCCGAGGCCGGTTCCGTGGTCGGCTCGGCGTACGGCTGCGGGGCGCGGGCGCCCGCCTTGCGCGAGACCGAGTCCGACGTGGTCCCGTCCTCCCCGCGGAAGCCGTACTTGCGCAGGATCGAGTGGCCCATGGTGGTGTCGAGCAGGGTCATGAAGCGGACCGCGGCGCGGCTCTCCTCGGTGCTCAGGGAGGTCTCGTCGACCAGCGTGAAGGGATAGTTCAGCTCCGGGGAGCCGTCCTTGGGGTAGAAGAGGCGGAGGTCGCCGGAGTCGCTCGCCTCGGCGTTGTGCGCGTACGCGGCCTGCTCGGAGAGGATCAGGGCCTGGTTGCGCCTCGGGTTGCCCTGTTCGGCGCCGGAGTCGTCGCGGGCGACGGTCTCCATCAGCTGGCTGTCGCTGTCGGACGTGCGCTGCGAGAGGATCTTCGCCATGGCGGCGGCCTGGGTGCCGTCGCCGTCGCCCGCCTTGTGGGAGGCGGCGGCCAGTTTGGTGAGGGCCAGCAGCCCGGTGGCGCTGCGGGACGGGTCGGCGGCGCCCAGGCGGAGGGTGTCGTCCTTGAGCGCGGCGCCGGCCAGCTCCGTCCAGCTGTACTCCTTCTCGGGCCAGCCGAACGACTTGGCGGCCGCCGGGACCATGCCCACGCCGATCGGGGACGTGGCGACGGTGCCCGTCGGTGACACCTTGGTGGCCTTCTCGTTCTGCTCGACCCGCTTGATCCACAGATCCGCGTCCGGCACCCACACCTGGAAGTCGTGCGCGTCCTTCCCCGAGCGCAGGGCGTCGGCGACCTTGGACGAGTCACGGGCGGAGACGGCGACATCGAGGCAGTTGCCGTCCGACGTGAGCTCGCGCTTCCTGGCCTCGCTCGCGGCCGCGCGCAGTGCGGGGGCGATGTCCGGTGAGGCCGCCACGGAGAGGTGGACCGTTTTTTCGCAGGTGTCACCGAGGTTCAGCAGATCGGTGCGGAGCGCCACCGCAGTCCCTGCCGCGACGATGAGGACCAGGGCCGTCGCGATGGCCACCGTGCGGCCGCGGCGGCGCGGCCGGTGGTCGGCCGCGGCCGTCCCGTACCCGTCGGGCATGCTGCTGTGACGTCCCATGGCGGTGGTGCCCCTCCCTGAGCCATAAAGGCAGTTGCGATATAAGCGGTGAAGCAAAGGAGGGGAGCGGTGCGCCGGTCTCGGCGCCCCGTCCCCCTCGGCCTGTCGCGCGCGATCTTCGTACCTGCATTCGAGACCCTAGCGGGGCGACGTGAGGGATGAGGCGGGATTACTCAACTGGAGGCAGGTGTGCAGGTGGAGGCGGGGCCGGTGGCCGGTTCTTTTCCCAGCGAGCGGCTCTCGCGGCGATTTCTTCGGGACGAGACGCTCCTCGTTCTGGGGCTTTCGCTCGGTGCGAGTGGCGTGTCCGCGCTGATCAGCTTTGTCGGATCGGTCACCAAACCAGGGGGTCTGAAGGACCAGGCGGCGACCCTCAATGCCTCGGCGGCGCCGGGGCGGCCGTGGCTCGATCTGGCCTGGCAGTTGTTCGGGATCGCGAGCGCCCTGGTGCCCGTCGCGCTCGTCGCGCACTTCCTGCTGCGGGAGGGGCAGAGCCTGCGCACGATCGGCTTCGACCGGACCCGGCCGTGGTTCGACTCGGTGCGTGGCGCCGGGGTCGCCGCGGTGATCGGCAGCACCGGGATCGCCTTCTACCTGGCGGCCCGGGGGCTCGGGTTCAACCTGACCGTGGTGCCCGAGGCGCTGCCCGACGTCTGGTGGAAGTACCCGGTGCTGATCCTCTCCGCGGTGCAGAACGCCGTGCTGGAGGAAGTCATCGTCGTCGGGTATCTGCTGCGCAGGCTGGGGCAGTTGGGGTGGACGCCGGGCACGGCGCTCGTCGCGTCGTCCGTGCTGCGTGGCTCGTACCACCTGTACCAGGGCATCGGCGGCTTCTTCGGGAACCTCGCGATGGGCGTCGTCTTCGCCTATCTGTACCGGCGCTGGGGCCGGGTCGGCCCGCTGGTGGTGGCCCACTCCCTGCTCGACATCGGGGCGTTCGTCGGATACGCGCTGCTCGCGGGGAAGGTGGGGTGGCTGCCCACGGCGTGAGCCGGGCGGAGGCGGGGCCCCTGTGCGCAGGGGCCCCGCGGCGCGCTAGGTGTATTGGTCACGGGTGTTCTTGACAGTCGGCGGGCCTGTCGGCAGAGGGAAGTTCGACGACAGGCCCTAGGGGCGGGCGTTGAGTTCGCCCTCGATCACTGTCACCGCGGTACCGGTGAGCAGGGTGCGTTCGCCCCGTAGGGAGACCCGGACCAGACCCGTGCGGGCCGACGCCTGGAGGCCCGTGAGGTCCGTGCGGCCCAGGCGCTCGGCCCAGAACGGGGCGAGTGCCGTGTGCGCGCTGCCGGTCACCGGGTCCTCGTCGATGCCGACGTTCGGGAAGAAGCAGCGGGACACGAAGTCGTAGCCGCGCTCCGGGTCCGCGGCGGGAGCCGTGGCGATGACGCCGCGCACCGAGTGCACGGTGAGCGCCTTCATGTCCGGGGTGAGGCCCAGGACCGTCCGCTCGTCGGGGAACTCGACCAGCAGATCGCCGACCGAGGGCCCGGTGTCGCGCACCGAGAGCGGCGGGGCGCCGAGCGCCTCCGCGAGCCCGGCCGGCACCGGCTCCGCGGTGAGCGGCGCGGTCGGGAAGTCGAGGGTGAGCGAGCCGTCCTCGTGGGGCGTGGCGATCAGGACCCCGCTCCGGGTCGCGAACCGGACCGGGCCCTTCGTGGTTCCGGTGGAGTGCAGTACGTGGGCGGTGGCGAGGGTGGCGTGACCGCACATGTTCACTTCGGTGGCCGGGGTGAACCAGCGCAGCGCCCAGTCCGCGTCGCCGCCCTCGGGCAGCGGGTGCGCGAAGGCCGTCTCGGCGTGGTTGACCTCCTTGGCGACGTTCTGCAGCCAGGCGTCGTCGGGGAAGCCGGCCGGGGAGTCGAGGAGCAGGACGCCGGCCGGGTTGCCGGCGAAGGGGCGGTCGGTGAAGGCGTCGACGATACGAATACGCATGTCAGGGACGGTAATTGAGCCCTGATCGCGGCGGCCACGGCCAATCGGGTGCCGGTGGCCCGGGGCGGCCGCGCGCCCCGGACCGAGCCCGGCCCGGGGCGCGCGGCCGACGGTCACTTCAGATGCCGGGTGAAGAACTGGGCCGCGGCCTCGCCCGCGTGCTGCGGGACGCCGGTGTGCCCGCCCATGTTCGCCTCCAGGGTCTTCTCCTTGGAGGCGAAGGCGTCGAACAGATCGAGGGACGCCTGCCGGTCGTTCCCTTCGTCGTCCCACTGCAGCAGGACGTGGAGCGGAACGGTGAGCTGACGGGCCTCGTCGAAGATGACGCGCGGGACGAGGCTTCCGGCGAACAGACCGGCCGCCGCGATGCGCGGATCGACCAGCGCGAGGCGGACTCCGATGGAGATCACGCCGCCGGAGAATCCGACCTTGCCGCCGATCTCGGGCAGCGCGAGCACGGCGTCCAGGGTGGCCTGCCACTCCGGGACCGCCCTCTCCACCAGCGGCAGGACGACGGCATCGATGATCTCGTCGGTGACCGGCTCGCCGGCCTGCATCACGCGCCGCAGTGCGGCGCGGCCCTCGTCGAGTTCGGGCACGCGGGGCCGGTCGCCGCTGCCGGGCAGTTCGATGGTGGCGGTGGCGAACCCCTCCGCGGCCGAGCGCCGGGCGCGGGCCACGAGCCGGGGATACATCCTGCCGAGGCCGAGCGGAGGGTGGCCGAGGAGGATCAGCGGGACCGGTGCGGACGGGGACGCCGAGGCGGGCGTCCACAGGTATCCGGGGATCTCGTCGAGGGTGAAGCCGCGCTCGACGACATCGCCGTCGAGATGCTGTTCAGAGGTGAAACGCATGGTCGTGCCTTTCGGGAGAGCACTGGAAACGGCGCTCCCGGACGACCTATCGCCCGACCGTGACCCCGGAGGAGAGCACCCACGTGAATTCGTTCACGGGTACCACCTCCTCGTTCTCTCGCACGGCTTCCAGCAGGCTAACAGACCCCCGTTCGGCCCCGGACGGACCGGGCACGCATCGGAACCTGTTGCCAAACGAAGTCTTCCGATATATCGTTGAGGCATCGCGATCGGTTGATGATCGCGTTCGGCGATACATGCCGAAAACCCGCGATCAGTTGTGAAAGGACTGATTCTCATGCGTACCCACGGACACGACCACGGACATGAACATTACGGACCCGGCCGCCGTGAAGGCCGGCCCGGTTTCGAAGGGCGACCCGGCTTCGAGGGCCGGCGGGCGTTCGGCCCGTTCGGGCCCGGCTTCGGCCCCGGCCCCGGCGGCCCCTGGGGCGGTCGCGGCGGCCGCGGTGGCGGCCCGCGCGGCCGGGCCCGGCGCGGCGACGTGCGCGCCTCGATCCTGGCGCTCCTCAAGGACCGCCCGATGCACGGCTACGAGATGATCCAGGAGATCGCCGAGCGCAGCGGCGGCGCGTGGAAGCCGAGCCCCGGCTCCGTCTACCCCACGCTGCAGATGCTGGAGGACGAGGGCCTGATCGCCAGCGCCAGTGAGGGCGGCAAGAAGCTGTTCTCGCTCACCGACGCCGGGCGCACCGCCGCCGACGAGGGGCCCGACGCCCCTTGGGAGGAGGCCGGTCGAGGCGTCGACTGGGAGGCCATGAACGAGATCCGGCAGGCCGGCTTCGGCCTGATGGAGGCGTTCGGTCAGGTCTGGAAGACCGGCAGCAAGGAACAGCGCGAGAAGGCGCTCACCGTCATCAACGACGCGCGCAAGAAGCTGTACCTGATCCTCGCCGACGAGGACTGAGCCCCGTGCGGGCCCGGACCGATAGCGGGGAGAGAACGATGAAGAGGCGTCCCGTACGTGAGTACGGGGCGCCTCTTCCTTTGCGTGCGAGCGTGTGTGGGCGTGCGGGCGGCTCGGGCTCAGGTGACGAGGCCGGACAGCTTGCGCAGCGACTCGTTGAGTGCCGCCGTCGCCGAGTCCTTGAGCTTGCCCGCCATCAGTGACACGGCCGCGCCCGTGAACTCGCCGTCGATGCGCACCGTCGTCGCGTCGCCGTCCGGGATCAGGGTGTAGCGCGTGCCGACGTTCACGCCCATCGGGCCCTTGCCCCTGATGGCCAGCGTGCGGGCGTCCGCCAGATCCTCGATGGTCCAGGTGACCTCGGCGGGGAAGCCCATCAGCTTCATGTTCTCCTCGAACTGACCGCCCACTTCCAGGGTGGCCGGACCGCCCTTCGGGAAGCTCGTGTGGGTGGCGTTCCACTCTCCGTACGCGGAGAAGTCGGTGAGCTGGGCCCAGACCTTCTCGGCCGGTGCCTCGATGCGTGCTTCCGCGCTGACTTCGGCCATGCGGCCACCCCTTATGAGTCGTGAGCCATGACGGGCTGATGCGCTGACGGGCAGCAGTGGTGGTGCGTCGTCGCGGAACGTAGCCGTACGGCCGCGAACATTCAATACTGATGAACCGTCAGAACAGCGGCTGTATCTCCGCCGCGTCGAAGAGGTCGGACGCGCGCGGGTGCGGGCCCTCGTCGTGGCAGTGCCACGCCTCCCAGAACAGATCTCCGGGCAGCGCGTCGTCCGGGGCGTACACCCGGTACACGTAGAGCCTGCCGTCCGTCGCGGGCAGGGCCACGAGCCAGCACCTGCTCTCCATGACAGTGACGGACGAGGGGCGCGGTGGTCGTGGTTGCGTGCGGGGCGCAGAGCCGGTGGACGCGCGCCCCTCCGGGTCGAGGCTGCCGATTTCATCCGTAAGGAGGAGACGCCACGCGCGCGTGCCCACCTTGCGTCGGACGCGAAGATGCTTCCCTCCGGGGATGTTCCTGTGTATCCGGCCTGATGAGGTGGGGTACGTGCAGAGTTCCGCCCCAACCGGCGCCGGAGAGTGCGACGCTCTCCCGGCAGCGCCCGAAGACGCCCCGCTCAGTGACGAGCTGGCCCTTGTCGTCGCGGGCGCGAAGCGGCGTGCCGTGCGGGACGGGGACCGGCAGGTCGACTCCGCGCACCTGCTGCACTCCCTCCTGGAGGCTGACCCGGACGTCCGGGCCGCCTTTCCCGACCCGGCGCAGGTCGCCCGGCTGCTCGGCTATCTCGTGCAGCGCAGCATCGGCTACGGGCTGCGGTGGCAGGGTTCCGTGGAGGACTCCGGGGCCGTGCCCCTCGTGCGGGGCGGCACCCCCGGCTGGTCGCCGGTCGCGGCCGCCGCGATGGCGGCGGGCGTCGAGCGGGCCGTGCGGCGCGGTGACGAGCGGGCCCGCGGCGTCGATGTGCTCGCCGCCCTCGCGACGGACGTGGAGTCCCGGGCCGTGGAGGTCCTCGGCCGGGCCGGGGTCGACGTCGACCGGCTGCGCCGGCGGCTGAATTGACCGCGTGAGAGCACTTGTTGCCGGTATGCGCGTCCGGGCCGTGAGACAGGGGTCATCGGGGATGACGGTCATGACTGCCCCTGTCATGATGTGCCGATGCACGGAGCACAGGGGTCTGAGGAGACAGCGGGGAGCGGGACGGCCGGGCGGGGTTTCGGGCTCGGGCTCGCCCTGGTCTCCGCGCTCGCCTTCGGCGGGTCGGGAGTCGCGGCCAAGCCGCTGATCGAGGCGGGACTCGACCCGCTGGACGTGGTGTGGCTGCGGGTCGCGGGCGCCGCCCTCGTCATGCTGCCGGTCGCCTGGCGGCACCGGGCCCTGGTGCGGGAACGGCCCGTGCTGCTCGCCGGGTTCGGACTGCTCGCCGTCGCCGGTGTCCAGGCCTGCTACTTCGCGGCGATCTCCCGGATCCCGGTCGGCGTCGCCCTGCTCATCGAGTACCTGGCGCCCGCGCTGGTGCTCGGCTGGGTGCGGTTCGTGCAGCGCAAGCCCGTGAGCCGGGCCGCCGCGCTCGGTGTCGTCCTCGCCGTGGGCGGGCTCGCCTGCGTCGTCGAGATCTGGTCGGGGCTGAGCTTCGACGCGCTCGGACTGCTGCTCGCGCTCGCCGCCGCCTGTTGTCAGGTCGGCTACTTCGTCCTGTCCGACCAGGGCAGCGACGCCGCCGACGGCGCCGTTCCCGATCCGCTCGGCGTGATCGCGTACGGCCTCCTGATCGGCGCCGTCCTGCTCACCGTCATCGCCCGGCCCTGGGGGATGGACCGGTCCGTGCTCGCGGGCAGCGCCGACATGAACGGCACGGCCGTGCCCGCCTGGCTGCTGCTGTGCTGGATCGTGCTGCTCGCCACCGTCGTCGCGTACGTCACCGGAGTGGTCTCGGTGCGCCGCCTCTCGCCCCAGGTCGCCGGGGTGGTGGCCTGTCTGGAGGCGGTCATCGCGACCGTGCTCGCCTGGGTGCTGCTCGGCGAGCACCTGTCGGCGCCGCAGCTGTTCGGCGGCGCGGTGGTGCTGGTCGGCGCGTTCATCGCGCAGTCGTCGAAGGCGTCCGCGCCGCCCGCGGACGTCGAACCGGAAACCCTGTTGTCCGCCACGCAGAGTCCTGTCTAGCGTGACGGCCATGGACACGCACTGGCTCCTTCTTCCGCCGCCGGCCGTCCAGGGCCTGTCCGGCCCCGTGGGCCGGACTCGGGCGGGCGCCCGCTGATCCTCGTACGTGCGCGTGGATGCGTACGTGCTTGAGGACGGCCGGGGCGCTGCGCCGGGCCCTGGTGCGGGCGGCGCGTGAACCCTGTGGTGACTTCGTGAGCTGACGAGAAGGCACGGCTGCCCGCCGACGACGGTCCGTGTCCTTCGGCCCCGCGCTGTGTCCGGGGCCCGCTTCCGTGGAGAACCACGTGTCCAAGGCTGTCTCAGCTGTCTCTGTCCGTGTCGATACGCCCGCCTCCGGTCAACTGCCGGTCGGGCGCGGACTGCTGTATCTGATCGTCGCCGGGTTCGCCTGGGGCACCGCGGGCGCCGCCGCCTCGCTGGTGTTCCTGGTGAGCGACATGGGGGCCGGCGCCCTGTCGTTCTGGCGCTGCGCCGGAGGCTGCGTGCTGCTGCTCGCCGCGCGGCTGTGGCGCGGGCGCGACCACCGCGCCGCGCGGCCGGGGCCGAGGGCGGCCCTGCGGCTCTGCGTCCTCGGGGTGTCCCTCGCCGTGTTCCAGACCGCCTACTTCGCCGCCGTGGCGGTGACCGGGCTCGCCGTGGGGACCGTGGTCACCCTCGGCGCGGGGCCCGTCCTGATCGCGGTCGGCGCGCGCGTCACGCT
The DNA here is from genome assembly GCF_017377775.1 of Streptomyces sp. VRA16 Mangrove soil. GTDB lineage: Bacteria > Actinomycetota > Actinomycetes > Streptomycetales > Streptomycetaceae > Streptomyces. Next base: position 87,554 of record NZ_JAFVLN010000023.1, on the reverse strand, counting down.
GGGGGAGCGGCTCGGCACCGGCGGGCTGCTCGCCGTCGCCGGTGCGCTCGGCGGGCTCGCCGTGCTCGTGCTGGGCGGTGGGGGCGCGGCCGTGCGGCCGGCCGGGGTGCTGTGGGCGCTCGCCTCGGCGGCCGGATACGCCGTCATGACGCTGCTCACCCGGTGGTTCGGGCGGCACGGGCAGGGCGGTTCCGGGATCGGAACGACCGCCGGGACCTTCGCCGTCGCCGCGCTCGTGCTGCTGCCCTTCGGCGCGCACGACGGGCTGGTTGCGCACACGGCTCAACCGGGCGCGGTCGTCGGCCTGTTGGCGTACGTGACGTCGGTGCCGACCGCGCTCGCCTACGGCCTGTACTTCGCGGGCGCCGCCGTCGTACGCTCCGCCACGGTCTCCGTGATCATGCTGCTCGAACCGGTGGGCGCCGCGGTCGTCGCGGTGACGCTGCTGGGTGAGGAGCTGACCGCGGCGACCGTGACCGGCACGGCCCTGATGCTGGTCGCGGTGGCGGGCCTCGCCGTCGCGGAGGCCCGCGCCACCCGCTGATCCCTCATGCCTCCCGGCGCCGCCGCAGCTGCACCGCCAGCGCGGCGGCGTCCAGCGGGCGGCCGCGCTCGGCGAGCCCCTCGGCGATCCGGTCCTGGACCTCCTCGGGTTTGTTGCCGCCGTACTTGAACTTGGCGCGCACGTCCGTGACCTGGAGGCGCAGCCCCCGGATCCCGGGGAGCCGCCGCGCGTACGGGCCCTCGTCCGCCGCCACCGTCGCCGACATGCCGGGCGGCTGGAAGTGGCCCAGCTGCCGGTTGAGGAGCTCGGCCTTCTCCGCCGGGTCGTCCACGACGCGTGCCGTGCACCGGAGTTGGACGGCCGCGTAGAAGCTGGTCGGCGTGCCGTGCTCGGGCGGATCGCCGGGCAGCGCCTGCCAGGGCCCCTGTACGTACGCGTAGTCGTCGACGACGCTCAGCAGCACCTCGGGGTTCGCGTCCAGCGCGGGCCACACCGGGTTCGGGCGGGCCAGGTGCGCGAGGACCTCGCCGCGCTCGGCGTCGTACGCGAAGTGCATCGGCTGGACGAACGGGGGCTCGCCCGGCAGCCCGTTGACCGCGAGCTGCCCGAAGTCGTGGACGGCCAGCCACTGTTGCCACTCGGCGTCGGAGCGTGCCGCGTCCCAGGGGTGGATCAGCATCACAACTCCCGCAAGTACGCGGGGACTTCAATGCCGTCGGCGAGATCGGCGGACGGGATCAGGGGGTCGTAGCCCTTCTGCAGCGGGACGACGCCCGCCCAGTGCGGCAGGCCCATGTCCTCCGGCTCGTCGTTCGGGCCGCCGGTGCGCAGCTTGGCCGATACCTCCGCGAGGTCGAGGCGGAGCACGGCGGTCGCGGCGAGCTCCTTGGCGTTCGCCGGGCGGGAGTCGGCCGCGCGGCCCGGTACGACGTGGTCGACCAGGGCGTCGAGGGCGCGCCGCTTCTCGTCCGGGTCCGTGACCTGGTGGGCGGTGCCGTGGATGACCACCGAGCGGTAGTTGATGGAGTGGTGGAAGGCGGAGCGGGCCAGGACCAGGCCGTCGACGTGCGTCACCGTGAGGCAGACGGGCAGGCCGGGGTCCTGCTCGGCTCCCGCGGAGGACGCCTGGCCCGCCATGCGCAGCGGACGCGAGCCGGTCGAGCCGTGGACGTAGAGGACGTCGTCGACGCGGCCGTAGAGGGTGGGCAGCACCACCGGAGCGCCGTCGCGCACGAAGCCGAGGTGGCAGACGTACGCCTCGTCGAGTATCGAGTGCACCAGCGAACGGTCGTACGAGGCGCGTTCCTTGGACCGGGTGGGGACGGTGCGGTCCGTGGGCGCGTACGTGTCCGGGGCCGCGGGCTCGTCCGGCCGGTGCGGCGGCTGCTGGTCGGTTGCCACGCTCATATTGCGGACTCCATTGTATTAGTGCAAAATGCTGTTTGTGCTAGGAGAGTATCCGATCAAGGGGCGCCGCGCAGCAGAGATTTCCGCGAGCGTCGAGCGTGCGGTGGCCGATGGCGGCCTGGAACCGGGGCAACTGCTGCCTCCCATGCGGGAGTTGGCTCAGTCGCTCGGGGTGAATCCCAATACGGTCGCGGCCGCGTACCGGACGCTGCGCGAGCGCGGGGTCATCGAGACGGCGGGGCGGCGCGGCAGCCGGGTGCGCCCGAAGCCCGCCACCACCGCGCGCGAGCACATCCGGGTGGAGGTGCCGCCGGGGGTGCGGGACGTCTCCGACGGCAATCCGGACATCGCGCTGTTGCCGCCGCTCGCCGAGGTGTTCGCCGCGGCGGCGGCCGCGGGGGACGAGGACCCCGTGCTGTACGGCAGCGACCCGCTGGAGCCGGAGCTGGTGCGGCGGGCGCGGGCCGGGTTCGACGCGGACGGGGTGCCCGAGGGGCCCGTGACCGTGACGTCCGGGTCGCTCGACGCCATCGAGCGGGTGCTCGCCGCGCATCTCAAGGCCGGGGACGCGGTCGCCGTCGAGGATCCGGGGTGGGGCAGCATGCTCGACCTCGTGCCGGCGCTCGGGCTGCGGATCGTGCCGGTCGGGGTGGACGACGACGGGCCGTTGCCGGGGGATGTGGAGCGGGCGTTGCGGGAGGGGGCGCGGGCCCTCGTCGTGACGTGCCGGGCGCAGAACCCGACCGGGGCTGCGGTGGGTCCGGAGCGGGCGCGTGAGCTGCGGGCGGTGCTGGCCGGGGCGCCCGAGGTGCTGCTCATCGAGGACGACCACGGGCACGCCATCGTCGACCTTCCGTTGCATCCGCTGGCCGGGGCGGTACGGCACTGGGCGTTCGTGCGGTCCGTGGCGAAGGCGTACGGGCCCGATCTCCGGCTGGCCGTGCTCACCGGGGACGCGGTGACGGTGGACCGGGTGCGGGGGCGGCAGCGGCTCGGGCCCGGGTGGGTCAGCCGGATCACGCAGCGGGCGGTGGCCGGGCTGTGGGCCGGGGGTGCCGTGGATGTGGCGGCGGTCGCCACGTCGTACGGGGAGCGGCGGGAGGCGTTGATCTCGGCGCTCGCGGAGCGGGGGGTCGTGGCGTTCGGGCGGAGCGGGATGAACGTGTGGGTGCCGGTGCCCGATGAGACCGGGGCCGTGGCGCGGTTGCTGCATGCTGGGTGGGCGGTGGCGCCGGGGGCGCGGTTCCGGATGAGTGCGGGGCCGGGGGTGCGGGTGACTGTTTCTCGGTTGGGGGTCGGGGAGATGGCGGGGGTTGCGGAGGATGTGGCTGCGGCGGTGCGGCCTGGGCCGGGGCGGGGGTATGCCTGAGCGGGGTTCGGGTTCGGGTTCGGGGAGTTCGGGCTCGGCGGGTTGAGGTTCGGCCGGGTCTTGGCTGGGCGGGGGTGTGCTGGGGTGCGGGCCCGTCGGAGCGCCTGCCCGGCGCTGGGGTGCCGCCTTGCCCACCCTGCCGCCCTTGGCGGCAGATTGCCCAAGGCGGGTGGGGGTGGGCGTGCCCTGGTCTCAGTTGCCGTCCGTCCGGCGGCGGGTGCGGCGGGGCTGGGTCAGGGCGGCGCCGGCCAGGACGACGGCCGCGCCGATCGGGGTCGACCAGGTCAGCGATTCGCCGAGGAGGGCGACGCCCGCCGCGGTGGCGATGACCGGGATGAAGTACGTGACCATCTGCGCGGTCGTCGGGCCGACCTCGGCGACCAGGCCGTACTGGAGCAGCACCGCGAGACCGGTGCCGAGCGCGCCCAGCGCGACGATCGCGAGCAGCGGGGCCAGGGCGAAGTGGCTCGGCCAGGACGTGAACAGCGGGGTGATCAGGGCCAGTTGGAGCGTCGCGAGGAAGAGCTGGGCGCCGGTCATCGACAGGTGGGAGTGGCCGGTGTGCGCCAGGGTGCGGCGTACGTAGATCCAGCCGACCGGGTAGCTGAACGAGGCCAGGAGGGCCAGCGCCGTGCCCGTCACGTCGAGGCCGTGGAAGCCCTGCCACACGCCGAGGACCGTGAGCACGCCGAGGAAACCGATGCCCAGGCCCGCGACCCTGCGCCGCGTCGGCCGGTCCTCGGAGAGCGCGACCAGCGACAGGGCCATGCCCCACAGCGGCGACGTCGCGTTGCAGATACCCGCCAGCGTGGACGGGATGGTCCGCTCGGCGAACGCGAAGAGGGAGAACGGCAGCGCGTTGAGCAGAAGCGCCGCCACCGCCAGATGGCCCCAGGTGCGGGCGCCGCGCGGCAGGCCCTGGCGCTTCACGATCATCGCCGCGGCGAGCACCGCCGTACCGAACAGCAGCCGCCCGAAGGTGACCTGGAAGGGGGCGTAGCCGTCCGTGCCCACCTTGATGAGCAGGAAGCTGAAACCCCAGATGAGGGAGAGCGCGCCGAACCGGACGCGCCAGTCCAGAGCGGGGCGGGCCGGGGCGGGGAGTGCGGCGGCCTCGGGGGCGCGGGAAGCGGTGACGGTGCTCATGCCGACAAGAGTGGCTTCCCACTTTCTCGTAGCACAAGCGAGAATACGTGCGCTGTATCGCTTAGCATCGCTTACATGTTGAACTTGGAGCGCCTGCGCGTCCTGGACGCCCTCGCCCGGCACGGCTCGGTCAGCGGCGCCGCCGAGGCGCTGCACGTCACGACGTCCGCCGTCTCCCAGCAGATGGCCAAGCTGGAGCGCGAGGCGGGCCAGCAGCTGCTCGCCAAGCACGGGCGCGGGGTGCGGCTCACGGACGCGGGCCGGCTGCTCGCCGAGCACGCGGCGCGCATCCTCTCCCAGGTCGAGCTCGCCCAGTCCGACCTGGAGGCGCAGCGCGGACAGGTCGTCGGCGAGCTGCGCATCTCGGCGTTCCCGACCGCGGCCCGCGGACTGTTCCCGCACGCGCTGGCCGCACTGCGCGCCGATCATCCCCAACTGCGCTTGCGTTCGCAGGAGTTGGAGCCCGAGGCCGGGGTCGCCGGGGTGGTGCGCGGCGATCTCGACCTGGCCGTCGTGCTCGACTGGTACAACAAACCGATGCCGATGCCCGACGGGCTGGTGAAGGCGAGCATCATGGACGACCCCGCCGACATCGCCATGCCGGTCGGCCACCCCCTCGCGGACCGTGCCGAGGTGGGTCTCGAGGACTTCGCCGACGACGAGTGGATCACCTGGGGCGAGGGCGAGTTCTGCCACGAGTGGCTGCTGTTCACGCTGCGCGCCAAGGGGGTCGAGCCGCAGGTCGGCCACCGCGCCGCCGAGACGCACACCCAACTCGGCCTGGTCGCCGCCGGGTTGGGGGTGTGCGTCGCCCCGCTGCTCGGCCGCGACCCGATGCCGCAGGGCGTGGTGACCGTGCCGGTGCGCCAGCAGGTGCGGCGCCATGTGTACGTGGTGTGGCGGGCGGACGCGGACCGGCGGCCGTCCATCCGGGCGGCCGTGCGGGCGCTGCAGAAGGCGGGCGCGGACCTCGGACAGTTCGCCGGCGCGTAGCGGGACCGACTACAGACCGGCCAGCTTCCGGAAGTCCCATGAGGCGATCTTGTCCGGGGTCAGCCGGGCCCAGGCGTGCCGCCCGTCGTAGACCATCGTGGGCAGGCCGAAGTTCTTCTCGGCGAACTGCCGCTCCGGAGCCTCCAGTTCGGGGAACGGCTCGCCGGTGCGCGGGGACTCGCCGACGAACTCGATCCGGCCGCAGAGCTCGACGCCGCGCAGCTCGCCGTACTCGTCGCCCGCGTCGACCACCACGGCGACCCGCCCGTCCGCCGTCAGATCCGCCCAACGGCGGCTGCGTGCGAGGGAGTACAGCCACAGCGACGTGCCGTCCCACAGGAACCACAGCGGGCTCACGTGCGGCGTGCCGTCGGCCGAGACCGTGGCCACGCGGCAGGTGCGCTGCTCCGCGAGGAACGCGTCCCGTTCCTGCGGACTCATCATGATCCTGCGGCCCCTGCGCTGGGTGACGGTCATGGGTGCTCCTCCGCATGCTCGCTGACGGCTCGTCAGTCACGCAGCATGCGGGCTCTTCCGTCCACGCGCAATGGTGGCTACCCTCCAGCAGCCCGTGAAGCGTCCGCGAAGCAGGGGGAAACCATGGCGACACCCGAGCACCTGGCCGAACTGCTCGCCCCGGCCACCACCGTGCTGCTCACCGTCGAGTGCCAGCAGGGCGTCGTCGGCACCGACAGCGCCCTGCCCGAACTCGCCGAGGAGGCAAGTAAGTCGGGGGCGCTCACCCGGATCGCGCAGCTCGTGGCCGCCGCCCACGAGGGTGGGGTGCAGGTCCTGCACGCGGTCGCCGAACGCCGCCCCGACGGGCGCGGCGCCAACCGGAACGGCCGCCTCTTCCGGGCCGCCGAACGCCTCCCCGTCCAGCAGCTCAGCGGCAGCAGGGCGGTGCGCGTCGCACCGCCCATCGAGGTCGCCGACGAGGACCTCGTGGTGCGCCGGCTGCACGGGCTCTCCCCGATCGCGGGCACGGACGTCGACGCGCTGCTGCGCAACCTCGGCTGCCGCACCCTCGTCGTCACCGGTGTCTCCAGCAACGTGGCGATACCGAACGCCGTCTTCGACGCGGTGAACCTGGGCTACGACGTCGTCGTGCCCGGGGACGCCATCGCCGGGGTGCCCTCCGACTACACCCCGGCGATGATCCGCAACACGCTCGCCCTGGTCGCCACCGTCACGGCGACCAGGGACGTGCTCGCCGCGTGGAAGCGCCCTAGGCGAGGCTGATCGAGTCGCCGCTGACCGTGATCTGCTTCGCGGGCAGCGGCTGGGTGGCGGGCGGGTGCTTGACGGAGCCGTCCTCGATGGAGAACTTGCTGCCGTGACACGGGCAGTCGATCGTGCCGCCCTCGATCTTCGACACCTTGCAGCCCTGATGCGTACAGGTCGAGGAGAACGCCTTGAACTGGCCCTTCGTCGGCTGTGTCACCACGACACCCTGGTCGGCGAAGATCTTGCCGCCGCCCTCCGGGATGTCCGCGGTCTTGGCGAGCGCGCCGCCGCCCGCCGCCGAGGCGTTGCCCGCGGGCTCCGACCCGCCGCCGTCGTCGGAGCTCCCGCACGCGGTCAGCGCCGCGGCGAGCCCGGCCGCGCCGACCGCGGCGACGACGGTGCGGCGGGACGGAGCGACACCGTCGGGGTGAGTGGTGCCGGTGGGGTCGGTGGGACCGGCCTCGTGCGAAACGGTCATGCCGTCGGTTCCTTTCGGTTCTGGGTCGGGCGGGGCTGGATCCGTGGGGGTTTCCCAGCGGTACGTACGGTGATCCCGGAGCGTTCAACACCTCGCCGATCTCATAACCTGGCCCCATGCTCACCGAAGTCACAGTGACCCGTTATGTCACCCCTTTGAGGGAGGGCGGATCGCTGCCCGGCCTGGTCGAGGCCGACGATCACACCTCGTACGTCATGAAGTTCACCGGCGCGGGCCAGGGCCGCAAGACGCTCGTCGCGGAGGTGATCTGCGGGCAGCTGGCGCGCCGGCTCGGCTTCCGGGTGCCCGGACTCGTCGCGCTCGGCCTCGACCCGGTGATCGGCCTCGGCGAGCCGGACCCCGAGGTGCAGGGACTGCTCAAGGGCAGCGGCGGCACCAACCTCGGAATGCGCTTCCTCAGCGGCGCGCTCGGTTTCGACCCGCTCGCCTACGCCGTCGACCCGGCCGAGGCCGGCCGGGTCGTCTGGTTCGACGCCCTGATCAACAACGTCGACCGGTCCTGGCGCAACCCCAACATGCTCGTCCGGGACGGCGCGTTGTGGCTCATCGATCACGGCGCCAGCATGATCTGGCACCACAACTGGCGCGGCGCCGCCGTCTGGGCGGGCAAGCCGTACGACGCCGGCGACCACGCCCTCGCCCCGTTCGGGCCCGACCTCGCCGCGGCGGCCGCCGGTCTTGCGCCGCAGGTCACCGAGGAGCTGCTCGCCGAGTGCGCCGCCGACGTGCCCGACGTCTGGCTGACGGACGAGCCCGGCTTCGACACTCCGGACGCGGTCCGGCGCGCATACGTGGAGACGCTGCTCGAACGCGTCCCCGGACTTCAGGAACGTATCGACCTGCCGGAGACCGCCGCGGCGGCCCGGCGGCCCACGGGCTGGATCACGAAGGAAGAAGGAGCCGGCCGGTGAGCGAGCGCGACGTCTTCGAGTACGCCCTGCTGCGCGTGGTGCCGCGCGTGGAGCGCGGGGAGCAGATCAACGCCGGTGTGGTCGTGTACTGCCGCGCCCAGTCCTACGTCACCGCCCTCACCCACCTGGACGAGGCGCGGCTGCTCGCCCTCGACCCCGACGCCGACGTGGTGGGGGTGCGGGCGCTGCTCGACGCGGTCGAGCGGCACTGCGCGGGAGGCGACGGGGCCGGCCAGGCCGGCGCGGACGACGCCGGGCGGCGCTACCGCTGGCTCGTCGCGCCCCGCTCGACCGTGGTGCAGCCGGGGCCCGTGCACACCGGTCTGACCACCGATCCGGCCGCCGAGGCGGAGCGTCTGCTCGACCTGCTGGTGCGCTGATCCCGCGCTGATTCCGCGCCGATCCCGCGCTGAGTGATCAGGGGCACCCGGTGGGTACGTTGACACCGGGTGCCAGGGCTTCTAGCGTCACCCGCACAGGGTACTAAGCGGTTGCTCAGCGATTCGCAGCCGAGCAGCCGACCTCTAGGGCGAGGAGACCGAAGAGCATGTCCACCACTGAGCAGCGCGTAGCGATCGTCACCGGGGCCGCGCGCGGCATCGGCGCCGCCACCGCGATCCGTCTGGCCGCAGAGGGCCGCGCCGTCGCCGTGATCGACCTCGACGAGGCCGCCTGCAAGGACACCGTCGAGAAGATCACCGCCGCCGGTGGCAAGGCGCTCGCCGTGGGCTGCGACGTCTCCGACGAGGCGCAGGTCGCGGCCGCCGTCGCGCGCATCGCCGAGGAGCTCGGCGCGCCGACCATCCTGGTCAACAACGCGGGCGTGCTCCGCGACAACCTGCTGTTCAAGATGAGCGCGAGTGACTGGGACACGGTCATGAACGTGCACCTGCGCGGTGCGTTCCTGATGTCCAAGGCCGTCCAGAAGCACATGGTGGACGCCAAGTTCGGCCGCATCGTGAACCTCTCGTCGTCCTCGGCGCTCGGCAACCGCGGCCAGGTCAACTACTCCGCCGCCAAGGCCGGTCTGCAGGGCTTCACCAAGACCCTCGCGATCGAGCTCGGCAAGTTCGGCGTCACCGCCAACGCCGTCGCCCCCGGCTTCATCGTCACGGACATGACCGCCGCCACCGCCGAGCGCGTCGGCATGGGCTTCGAGGAGTTCCAGGCCGCGGCCGCCACGCAGATCCCGGTGCAGCGCGTCGGCAGGCCCGACGACATCGCCAACGCCATCGCCTTCTTCACCGGCGAGGCGGCCGGCTTCGTCTCCGGCCAGGTCATGTACGTGGCCGGCGGACCGCTCAACTGAAGCCGGAGGAACAGGACATGACCGCAGAACTCTCGGGCAAGGTCGCCCTCGTCACCGGCGCGAGCCGCGGCATCGGTTACGGCATCGCCGAGGCCCTCGTCGCGCGCGGCGACCGCGTGTGCATCACCGGTCGCGGCGAGGAAGCGCTCAAGGAGGCCGTGGAGAAGCTCGGCCCCGACCGGGCCGTCTACGTGGCCGGCAAGGCGCACGACGAGGCCCACCAGGCCGCCGCCGTCGAGCGCACCATGGAGGCGTTCGGCCGCGTCGACTTCCTCGTCAACAACGCCGGTACGAACCCGGTGTTCGGGCCGATCGCCGAACTCGACCTGAACGTGGCCAGGAAGGTCTTCGAGACGAACGTCATCTCGGCGCTCGGCTTCGCGCAGCAGACGTACCGGGCGTGGCAGAAGGAGAACGGCGGCGCGATCGTGAACATCGCGTCCGTCGCCGGTGTCTCCGCCTCGCCGTTCATCGGCGCGTACGGCATGAGCAAGGCCGCCATGGTCAACCTGACGCTGCAGCTGGCGCACGAGTTCGCGCCCAAGGTGCGGGTCAACTCGATCGCCCCGGCCGTCGTGAAGACCAAGTTCGCGCAGGCCCTGTACGAGGGCCGGGAGGCCGAGGCCGCGGCCGCCTACCCGCTGGGCCGGCTCGGGGTTCCGGAGGACATCGGCGGCGCCGCCGCGTTCCTCACCTCGTCCCAGTCGGACTGGATCACCGGGCAGACGCTCGTCGTCGACGGCGGCATCTTCCTCAACGCGGGCGTCGCCTGACGCGTCAGATTGCGGGCGTCACGAGACAAACTTCCCGCAGCTCAAGTGCCCCGTCGGAGCAAGCAGTTGACCCGGCGGGGCACTGCGATATGGTCGGCCGATTCCATGGCATGGCCGATCGAGGAGCGTGCGCGTGTTCAAACGGTTGCTTGCCCCCCGCGCGTTGGCGGCGACTGCGTTCATACCCCTGCTGGCCGGGTGCGGGGTCGTGAACGCGAGCGACTCCGAGGACGAGGACCCGATCGTGGTCGGGACCACGAGTGCCCCCAGCACCCTGGACCCCGCCGCCTCGTGGGACGGCTCGTGGGAGCTGTTCCGGAACGTGTACCAGACCCTGGTCGCCTTCCCGTCGGGCGGCGCCCGGCCCGAGCCCGACGCGGCCACCTGTTCCTTCAAGGACGCCGAGAACCGCGTCTACCACTGCGAGCTGCGGGAGGGCCTGAAGTTCTCCGACGGGGACACCCTCGACGCGGCCGCCGTGAAGTACTCGATCGACCGGATCCGCAAGATCGGGGTCAAGGGCGGCCCCGACGGGCTGCTGGGCAGTCTGGAGAACGTCACGACGCAGGGCAGCCGCGATGTGACGTTTCACCTGAAGAAGCCGGACGCGACGTTCCCGTTCGTGCTCGCCACCCCGGCCATGTCGATCGTCGACCCCGACGACTACCCGGCCACGTCCCTGCGCAGAGACGGCAAGGTGAGCGGTTCCGGGCCCTACGTGCTCAAGACCTACAAGGCCGGTGACCGGGCCGAGCTGGTCAGGAACGACTCGTACAAGGGCTTCGCCGACCGCAAGAACGGCGCCGTGACCATCCGCTACTTCACGACGTCCTCCGACATGGTCGCCGCCCTGAAGGCGAAGAAGATCGACCTCACCTACCGCGGACTCGCCGCATCCGACGTCGTGAACCTCCAGGACAAGAAGGGCGACGAGGGCCTCCAGCTCGTCGAGGGCGCGGGCATGGAGACCAGCTATCTCGTCTTCAACCCCAAGGACCCGATGGCCGCCAAGCGGGCCGTGCGCCAGGCCGTCGCCCAGGTCGTGGACCGCGGCGCCATCGCGGAGAAGGTCTACCAGGACACCGTCACCCCGCTGTTCTCCATGGTCCCTGCGGGTCTCGTCGGACACACCACCGGCTTCTTCGACGCCTATGGTGAGCCGAGCCCGGCGAAGGCCGCGGAGATCCTCTCCAAGGCGGGTATCACGGCGCCGGTCCCGCTCACGCTCTGGTACACCACCGACCGTTTCGGTTCCGCGACCGCGCCCGAATTCGCTGAGATCAAGCGGCAGTTGGAGGAGTCCGGGCTCTTCAAGGTGACGCTCAAGAGCCGGCCGTGGAACACGTACGAGGCCGGGTACCGCAAGGGCGAGTACCCGGCGTTCGGGCGCAACTGGTTCCCCGACTTCCCCGACGCCGACAACTTCATCGCGCCCTTCGTGGGCAAGGAGAACGCGGTCGGTACGCCGTACACCGAGCCGGAGATCACCGACGAGCTGCTGCCGCAGTCGCGCCGGGAGAGCGACCGCGGCGCCGTGGTGCGGCAGTTCGCGCGGGCGGAGCAGATCATGGCCCAGGATGTGCGGCTGCTGCCGCTGTGGCAGGGCAAGCAGTACATCGCGGCCAGCGAGGACATCGCCGGTGGTGAGCGGGCCCTCGACCCGTCGACGATCATGCTGATGTGGGAACTGGAGCGCAAGACCAGCTGGTGACGGGGGCTCGGGCCCGGATTGTCAGTGGCCGCCGGTAGGTTCTTGGGTGTCGATGCGGCCGCGTGTGCGCTGTCTGCGCGCGCGGCCGTGCAAGTGCTCGTACCCCGGAGGTTGTTGACGTGACCGACACCGCGATGCTGCCCGAGTCCTGGCGCGGCGTCCTCGGCGAGGAACTCCAGAAGCCCTACTTCAAGGAGCTCACCGAGTTCGTCGAGGAGGAGCGCGCCAAGGGTCCCGTCTACCCGCCGCGGGACGAGGTCTTCGCCGCGCTCGACGCGACGCCCTACGACCGGGTCAAGGTGCTCGTCCTCGGCCAGGACCCCTACCACGGCGAGGGCCAGGGGCACGGGCTGTGCTTCTCGGTGCGGCCCGGGGTGAGGACGCCGCCCTCGCTGCGCAACATCTACAAGGAGATGCAGGCCGAGCTGGGCACCCCGATCCCGGACAACGGCTATCTGATGCCGTGGGCCCAGCAGGGCGTGCTGCTGCTCAACGCGGTGCTGACGGTCCGGGCCGGTGAGGCCAATTCGCACAAGGGCAAGGGCTGGGAGAAGTTCACGGACGCCGTCATCCGCTCGGTCGCCGACCGCCCGGATCCGGCGGTCTTCGTGCTCTGGGGCAACTACGCGCAGAAGAAGCTCCCGCTCATCGACACGGAGCGGCACATCGTGGTGAAGGGCGCCCACCCCTCGCCGCTGTCCGCGAAGAAGTTCTTCGGCTCGCAGCCGTTCACGCAGATCAACGAGGCGGTGGCGGCCCAGGGCCACGAGCCGATCGACTGGCGCATCCCGGATCTCGGCTGACGCCACGGGCCGGGGCCGCGCCTGCCCTGGATCGCGGCCCGGGGCGGTTAGCGTCGGAAGCCGTGACCGGCGGGGGTGCCGGTTTCCGAGCTTGGAGGCAGCAGTGGCACAGCAGCGCGAGCAGGCGGCGGACGACGCTCTGCTGACCCGGATCGGGCAGATCGTCATGCTGCATCACGCCGGTGACCGCGAGGAGGCCAGGGACCGGCTGCTCGGCCTGTGGGCCGAGGTGGGGGAGGACGGCGACCCGCTGCACCGCTGCACGCTCGCGCACTATCTGGCCGACACCCACGCCGACCCGTCGGACGAACTGGCGTGGGATCTGCGGGCGTTGTCCGCCGCGGACTCCTGCGCCGACGAACCCTCCCCGGCGCTGCGGGCCCTGTATCCGTCGCTGCACCTGAACCTGGCGCAGGACTACGTGAAGCTGGCCCGGCCGGGCGCCGCCCGCAGCCATCTGGTCCGGGCCCGGACGGCGGCCGCCGCGCTGGGCGGCGACCGGGACGGTGACGGTGGCCGTGGGTACGCGGCCGGGGTGCGGGCCGCGCTCGTCCGCGTCGAGCGGCAGGTGGCGGGTCTGTCGGGCGCGGGCTCGGCGGGGTACGACGAGGAGGACGGGGAGGACGGGGATGGCGGGGGTGGTGGCGGCCGGGCCGGCGGGGAGCCGCTCGGGCCGCCGCGCAGCGGTTCCTGAACGGCTCCGGTGGGGTCAACTCCCGTACGTGCCTTCGCAGATGACTGCCTGAGGACTGTCCGGGTCCCAGCCGCCGTACCGGCGGCCGAGGGCGCAGACATCGGGCTGCGGCGCCGGTGCCGCGGGGGCGGCGGGGCGGTCGGCCTTCGGTGCTGCGGTGCGGGGCGCCGTGGTGGGGCGTGGCGCCGGGCGCGGGGGCCGAGCCGCCTCGTGGGCCGGGGCGCGGGGTGTCGGCGTGGACCGTGCGGCGGGGGAGTGGTGCGGTGACGGGCCGGATCGCTCCAGGGCCTCGCGCGCCGGGCCCTGGACGAGCGGCCGGTCGTCGGAGTGGCCCTCCGGGCGTGGCGCCGGAGCGGTCGCGGACGGCGAGGGCGCGACCGGAGGGGACGGGCTGTGGACGTTCACGCATCCGGAGGCGGTGGCGGCGGCCGCCACGGTCAGCAGAAGCGCGGCTGAGCTGGGGGTTCTGAGCACCCGGGCAACTCTGGTGGACCGTGCTGCGGCAGGGAACCGTAATCGGCGAGGTTGCCCCGCACGGGTGACGGCCGGGGCCGGGGCAGGACTCAGGACGGGGTGCCCCCGAGCAGGCCGTTCAGCAACTCCCGGTAGCCCTGGCGCAGTTCCGCGAGGCTCGGCAGCGCTGTGTGGAAGGAACCGGCGACGCACGAGAACATGATTCCCTCCGTCCAGGCGACCAGGGACAGCGTGTGCCGGTGCGGATCGCGTGAGCCCGCCGCGCGCAGCAGCGCGGTCAGCGGCTCGCGGAACTGCCTGCCCGTCTCGTCGAAGAAGGTGCGCAGCTCCGGCCTGCGCGTCGCCTCCAGGGCCAATTCGTAACGGCAGACGAGCAGTTGCGGGTTGAGCGTGAGGTAGCGGTGCAGTGCGAGGGCCATGCCGTCGACCAGGCCCGGCAGCCCGCCCGTCGGATCGGGCAGCTCGTCCACGGCCAGTACCTGCCCCTCGCGCACCGCGAGCCGGCGCACCGCGGCCTCCAGGAGGGCCAGCCGGGTGCGGGCGTGGTTCGAGGTGGAGCCCTGCGGGAGGTGGGCCGTCTCGTCGACCGCGCGGTGGGTGAGGCCGCGCATGCCGCGTGCCGCGAGCAGCACCAGGGCCGCGTCGGCGATCCGGTCGGCGCGGGAGAGCCCGGGGGAAGCGGAGGGGTTGGTGGAGCCGGAGGGGTCGCTCATGGGGGCACCCTATCGCGTGGCACTACAGCTGTAGTACGGTCGCTTCGCGAGGCCACTACAGGTGTAGTGGCAGTGGTCCGTTCCGCACGCAAGGAGGCGTCATGACATCGGCATCGACCGGGCCCGCGCAGCAGGCCCGCGCCGTCGTGATCGGTGGCGGCATCGGTGGGCTCACCGCCGCGCTCGCGCTCCATCTGCGCGGCTGGCGGGTCACCGTCCTGGAGCAGGCGGGCGAGCTGAAGCCGGTCGGGGCGGGGATCTCCCTCGCGCCGAACGCGCAGCGCGCCCTCGATGTGGTCGGGCTCGGCGACGACATCCGCTCGCTGGCCGCCTGGGAGGGCGACGGCGGGCTGCTCACCCCGCGCGGGCGCTGGCTGTCGCGGGCCGACCCGAAGCTCGCCGCCGAGCGGTTCGGCGACTCGCTCGTCCTGCTGCACCGCGCGACCCTCATCGACCTGCTGGCGGCCCGGCTGCCCGCCGGAGTCGTGCGCACCGGGTCCGACGCCCGCCTCGCCGACGCCGGCGACCCGGCGGACCAGGACCGCCCCGCTCGCGTCACGACCGGCGACGACGCGTTCGAGGCCGAGCTGGTCGTCGCCGCCGACGGGATCCACTCGGCGGTGCGCCGCGCGCTGTTCCCCGGCCACCCCGGCGCCGTGTACGCCGGATTCACCACCTGGCGCCTCCTCGTACCGCCGCTGGAGCGCCCCTTCGCGCAGCACGAGAGCTGGGGCCCCGGGCAGCTGTGGGGCACGCACCCCTTCGCCGACGGCACCCTCTACGCGTATGCCGCCGCGCTCGCCCCGGAAGGCGCGCGGGCGCCCGGAGGCGACGAGAAGGCCGAGCTCCTGCACCGGTTCGGCGACTGGCACCACCCGATCCCGGCGATCCTCGACGCGGCGGAGCCCGCGCGGATCCTGCGTCACGACGTCCACCACATCGCCACCCCGCTGCCCGCCTTCCACCACGGCCGGGTCGCGCTCGTCGGCGACGCCGCGCACGCCATGGCGCCGATGCTCGGGCAGGGCGGCAACCAGGCCGTCGAGGACGCGGTCGTGCTCGCGCACCACGCCCCGGCCGACGCCCCCGTGGACCTGGCCGGCTACACGCGTGTACGACAGCCGCGCACCACCGCGATCGCCCGCAAGGCCATGACCGTCAGCCGGCTGAACCTGCTCAGGAACCGCCCGGCGATCGCCCTGCGCAACACCGCGATCCGCGCCGTCGGCCTGCTCGGGCCCACCTTCCTGCTGCGCGGCATGGACGGCGTCGCGGACTGGCGGCCGCCGCAGCGGGAGGCGTACGTACGGCCGGGCGAGCGGGTGTAGCGCCGCCCCGCACCGGTCCGCGCCGGGCCCCGCATCCGCCGTATGCTGCCCGGACGCACGCAACGGGGACCGCGACAGAGGAGTACGGGAACGTGAAGGTCGGCTGCATCGGACTCGGCGACATCGCCCAGAAGGCCTATCTGCCCGTGCTCGCGGCACAGCCCGGCGTCGACCTGCATCTGCAGACGCGCACGCCGGCGACGCTCGCCCGGGTCGCGGACCAGTACCGGATCCCGGACGCGCAGCGCCACACGGACCTGGACGGGCTGCTCGCGCAGGGGCTCGACGCCGCGTTCGTGCACGCGCCGACCGCCGTGCACCCCGAGATCGTGGGGCGGCTCCTCGAAGCCGGGGTCGCGACGTACGTCGACAAGCCGCTCGCGTACGAACTCGCCGACTCCGTGCGGCTCGTGGAGCTCGCCGAGGAGCGCGGGGTGAGCCTGGCCGTCGGCTTCAACCGGCGGTACGCGCCCGGGTACGCGCAGTGCGTCGAGCATCCGCGCGAGCTGATCCTGATGCAGAAGAACCGGGTCGGGCTCCCCGAGGAGCCGCGCACGATGATCCTCGACGACTTCATCCACGTCGTCGACACGCTGCGGTTCCTCGTGCCGGGCGTCGTGGACGACGTCACCGTGCGGGCGCGCGGCGAGGGCGGGCTGCTCCACCACGTGGTGCTCCAGCTCGCCGGGGACGGGTTCACCGCGCTCGGCGTGATGAACCGGCTCAGCGGGTCGACCGAGGAGATCCTGGAGGTGTCCGGGCAGGACACCAAGCGGCAGGTGCTCAACCTCGCCGATGTCGTCGATCACAAGGGGCAGCCGTCGGTGCGGCGGCGCGGGGACTGGGTGCCGGTCGCCCGGCAGCGGGGGATCGAGCAGGTGGTGCTGGCGTTCCTCGACGCGGTGCGGGCGGGGAAGGTGCTCAGCGCGCGGGACGCGCTCGCCACGCACGAGCTGTGCGAAGAGGTCGTGCGTGAGGTGCTGCGGCGCGGGGTCTGACCCGGGCCGCCCCGGCGTCGATCGGGGCTATGGGGCGCTCGCCCCGCCGTGGGGTGCCGGCTCGGTGGCGGAGTGGCCGAGGCGCCGACGGGCCGCCTCCGCCGCCGCCAGGACCAGCAGGATGCCGATCGCCGCGTGCACCGGCCAGTCGCCGAAGCGGACGTAGAGCGTGGTGCCGTGGGCGGTCGGGGCCGTGTAGACGTGGGCCGTGTCGGCGGACGTGCCGAGCCACGGCCCCATCCGGGAGCCGTCGGGGGCGTAGACCGCGGAGACGCCCGTCAGGGTCGCGTGCACCATCGGGCGGCCGGTCTCGGCGGCCCGGAGGGCGGCCAGGGAGGCGTGCTGCTCGGGGGCCCAGCTGTGCTGGAACGTCGAGGTCGACGACTGGGCGAGCAGCAGCTGGGCGCCGTCCTCGGTCAGATGGCGGGTCATGTCGGGGAACGCCGACTCGAAGCAGACCAGGGGGCCGACGCGCAGCTCGCCGCCTCCTTGGTCCCGCACGTCCATGACGACCTGGTGCGTGCCGCGCTTGCGGTCCTCGCCCGCCGCCTTGCCGACCGACGTGGCCCAGCCGAGCAGCGAACGCGCGGGCACGTACTCGCCGAACGGGACCAGGCGCATCTTGTCGTAGCGCGCCCCGGTCGGCCCGTCGGGGCCGATCAGGACCGAACTCTTGTAGATCCCCCGGCCCGCCGCGCCGCCGTCGGAGGCCGGTCGGCGCGCGTCCACGTTGACCAGGATGTCCGCGCCGACCGTCCGGGAGAGCGTCGCCAGACGGCGTGCCAGGTCGGGACGCTGGGCCAGGTCGAAGCCAACACTGCTCTCGCCCCAGACCACCAGGTCGACGTCCCGGCCCGCCAGCCGTCGGGTCAGCGCCTCCTCGCGGTCGAAGCGGCGCGCGGCGCTGTCGGCGCCGTCGATCACACCGGGCTGGACGACGGCGACACGCGCCGTGCCGTCGGTCTGCGGGCGTGGCGCCCAGGCCCACGCGACGGTGGTGACCACGGCGGTCGTGACGAGCCCGGCCACCGCCGGAGTACGGGCGCCGCGCGCGACCACGAGCAGCGTGACCGCCGTGTTCACGGCCACCACGAGCAGACTCAGCAGCCACACCCCGCCCACCGAGGCGAGCCGCAGCGCGGGCGTCACCTGCCACTGGCTCGACCCGAGCAGCCCCCACGGGCCGCCCAGGCCCTGCCAGGACCTGACCAGTTCGACCATCAGCCACGCCGAGGGCACCGCGACCAGGGCGGCCGCCGCCTGCCGCGGCGAGGGCCCGGTGTGCAGCAGCCGGTGCAGCAGCCACCCCCACGGCGCCCACAACGCGCCGAGCAGCGCGGCGAGGACGACCGTGAACACATGCAGGCTCGGCAGCAGCCAGTGGTGCACCGCCAGCATGAAACCGAGACCGCCCAGCCAGCCGACCAGGGCCGCGCGGCGCGGCGTCGGCGCCGAGCGCGCCAGCAGCATCCAGGGGACGAGGGCCACGTACGCGAACCACCACAGCGACGGCGCGGGGAACGCCAGGGCGGGCAGGGCGCCCGTGCCGAGCGCCGCGGCGCCGTGCCACCGGGCCGACGCGTCGAGCCACTGCCGCCATCCCGTCATGCGCCGTGCCTCCCACCTCGTACGACACCCGCGACAGCTGTCACGAGCCCGTCTCCTCAGTGTGCGCGCAGGGGAGGATCAACGACAGAGGGCACTGCGCGAGATGGCGCAGTGGTCACCCCCCGGTGGTGGAGCGCCGCGGCGCGCGCCGCCACTTCTCGTGGACGGTCACCCGGTGCATCCGCCAGCCCATGGGCGTACGGACGAGCCCGAACGCGTACCGGCCGCCGCAGACGAAGTCCGGTGCCCCACCCTCGTCCCCGCCCGAGAACCGCATCGGGTTGATGTAGTCGGCCTGGACCCGCGCCGTGTCGCCGACGTCCCGGTCGAGACTCCCGAACCGCAGCCGCCGGTTCACGATCAGATGCTGGCGCATCGGGAACAGCTCCATGGTCCGGGTCAGCCACTGGGCGATCTCCTCGGCGCCGCCCTCCACACCGCCCGCCGCCCGGTAGTCGGCGCGACCGTCCGGCGCGAACAGGGCGCGGTACGCCGCCCAGTCCCCGTCGTCCACGGCCACGGCGTAGTCGGTCACCAGCTCGTCCACGGCGAGCCGGTCGAGGACGGTCGCGAGTTCCACACGCTGCGTCATCGAGTCAGTGTCGAGCCCCCGATGCGCACAGCCAAGAGTCGTGCGCCACCCGGCTGTACGTCAGTACCATGCGCCCACCGGAGCCGACCGGCGTCTCCGGCGTTCCTCGACGTGCTCCTCAACTCGGCGTACCACGGAGGCAGTTGATGAAGAACTCCACGCGCAAGGACAACTACCTGAAGCAGACGGGCCGCAAGGGTCTGACACCGCGTCAGCGGCGCCGGATCGCCAAGAAGGCCGGGCAGGGCAAGGGCTGACGCGGGTCCCGCACCCGGACATCCGCGGGGCGGCCGCAGCGCTCGCTGCTACGGTCGCCCCATGTCAGAACCGTCGAACACACCATCGCCCGAAGGGCCGGGGCCGGTCACCGCCGACGACGTCGCCGAAGCGGTCCAGATCACCGTCGCCGCCCTGCGGCCCGCGTCCGGGGCCGACTGGCACGTGCCCGCCGGGTCCCTGGAGTGGACGTGCTGGGAGACCGGCGAGCATCTCGCCGACGACCTGTTCGCGTACGCGGCGCGGATCGGGTCGCTCGCCCCCTCGCTGGACGAGGAGGAGCCGTTCGGGTTCAGCCGGCGCCGCCCGCAGGGCCCGGCCAACACCGTCACGGCCGACGTCGAACGCGGCGTGGGCGGCCTGATGCAGGCCGTCGAGGCGTGCGGCGGACTGCTCGTCGCCGTCGTCCGGGCCACCCCGCCGAACACCCGCGCCTTCCACATCTTCGGTGTCTCCGACCCCGAGGGCTTCGCCGCGATGGGGGTCGTCGAGACCCTGCTGCACGCCCACGACATGGCGCTCGGCCTCGGCGTCCCCTTCGAGCCGCCCGCCGCGCTGTGTGCCCGCGTCCTGCACCGCCTCTTCCCCGACGCGCCCGAGGAGGCGGCGCCGTGGCCGACGCTGCTGTGGGTCACGGGCCGCGGTGAACTGCCGGGCAGGGAACGGGTCGACAAGTGGCGCTGGTACGGTGCGCCGCGCGCGACATGATCACTTCCGGGAGGACCGCTTGAACCGCACCGTCACCCTCGTCACCGGTGGCAGCCGAGGCATCGGCGCCGCCACCGCGCTGCGACTCGCGCAGGACGGTCACGACGTCGCCCTGTCCTACGTGCGCGACAAGGATGCCGCGCAGCGCACCGCCGACGCCGTACGGGCCACCGGGGTCCGCTGCGCCGTGCTGCGGGGCGACACGTCCCAAGAGGCCGACGTGGAGCGGCTGTTCGACGAGGCGCAGGGCGAACTCGGCCCGCTCACCGGCCTGGTGAACAACGCCGGAGTCACCGGAGCGTTCGGCCCGCTCGTCGAGGCGCGCACCGAGGACCTGCGCCGGGTCGTCGACGTCAACGTCCTCGGCGTCCTGCTCTGCTGCCGCCGCGCCGCCCGCGACATGACCGCGGCCGGCGGCGGTGCCATCGTGAACCTGTCCTCGGCGGCGGCGACCCTGGGCAGCCCCGGCGACTACGTCCACTACGCCGCCTCCAAGGGCGCCGTCGACACGCTCACCGTCGGCCTGTCCAAGGAGCTCGGGCCCGCCGGGATCCGGGTCAACGCGGTCGCGCCGGGCATCATCGACACCGAGATCCACGCCATGGGCGGTGACCCGGACCGGGCCGAGCGGATGGCCGGCGGGCTGCCGCTGCGCCGCGCGGGCAGCGCGCAGGAGGTCGCCGCGGCGATCGCCTGGCTGCTGTCGGCGGACGCCGCGTACACGACGGGAACGGTGCTGCGGGTGGCGGGCGGACGCTGAGTCCGGGTGCGCGCCGGGGTCAGGCTGCCTCGACGACCCCGGCGCGCACGGCCTGGGCCCACTCGGTGACCAGGTGCTCGTACTGCGCGCGCTGCTCGGCCGTGAGGCGACCGCCGGCGCGCAGCCACAGTCCGCGGATCTGCTCGTTCACTTCGTCGGCAGACCGCACGGGGTGGGATGTGGCGGGTGGCATGTGCCAAGGCTATGCGCCGTGCGACCGGATGTGAACCCTGGGCGAGCGGACGACTCCATCAAGTGATCGGTTTTGTAAGGCAGTTGGCGATCAGACGGCCGCCAGCGTCGGTACCACGCGGGTGGCGAGCAGCGTGAGGGCGTCCGCGTCCGTGGTGCCCGGCTCGGCCGTGTACACCATGACCCGCAGGTCGTCGCCCGCGACCGTGAGGATGTCGCAGTCCAGGGTGAGCGAGCCGACGTCCGGATGGTCGACGGTCTTGCGGGCCGCCACGTGCCGGCCCACCGTGCCCGACGCCCACAGCTCGGCGAACCGGGGACTGGCCGCCCGCAACTCCGTCACCAGCGCCGACAGCTCCGGGTCCGCCGGATAGCGGCTCGCCGTCGCCCGCAGATCGGCGACCAGCGCCACCTCCGTCGCGCGGCGCTCCTCCGGGCTCTGGCGGACCCGCCCCGGCGCGCCGGTGAAGGTCCACCACACGCCGTTGCGCCGGTGCTCGCGCCAGGCGGGCCGCTCCCCGAGCAGCGCCGTGTGCAGCGGGTTCGCCAGCAGCAGCGTCCAGGCCGCGTCGAAGACGGCGACCGGCGTCCCGGCGAGCCGCTCCAGGAGACGGTGCACGCTCGGCGTCAGCGCGCCCGGCACCCGGTCGCGTCCCGGCGGCACCAGACCCGCGAGCCGGAACAGATGCTCACGCTCGGTTTCGGACAGCCGCAGCGCGCGGGCCAGCGCCTCCACGACCTGGTCCGAGGGGTGGCTGGCGCGGCCCTGTTCCAGCCGGGTGACATAGTCCGCGGAGATCCCGGCGAGCAGCGCCAGCTCCTCGCGGCGCAGCCCGGCCGCCCGCCGCTGCCCGACGGGGGTGAGCCCGGCCGACTCGGGCCGGACGCGATCCCGCCACCTGCGCACGGCGGCCCCGAAGTCGTTGCTCATGCCCCTACTCTGCCCTCTCCCGTACGGAACTTCCTGGTACCAGGAGTCCCAGGAAGACGGGACGGCTGGCTGGCCGGACCGCCGCGGCGGACGCTGGATCCATGACCACGACACTCATCACCGGGGCCAACAAGGGCCTCGGCCGCGAAACCGCCCGCCGCCTCGTCGAGGCAGGCCACACCGTCTACATCGGCAGCCGCGACGCCGAGCGCGGCCGCCGCACCGCGCAGGAGCTCGGCGCCCGGCACGTCGTCATCGACGTCACCGACGACGAGTCCGTCGCCGCGGCGGCCCGCACCGTCGAGGCCGACGGCGGTGTTCTCGACGTACTCGTCAACAACGCCGGCGTCGAGGGCCGCACCGCCGACAACGGCATCGTCGCCCCCGCCGACGAGACCGTCGACACGCTCCGCCCGCTCTTCGAGACGAACGTCTTCGGCACGCTCCGCGTCACCCACGCGTTCCTGCCGCTCCTGAACCGCTCCGCCGCGCCCGTCATCGTGAACGTCGCCAGCGGCCTCGCCTCGATGGCCCTGATCACCGACCCGGCCGCGCCCGCGAGCTTCTACCCGGGCATCGCGTACCCGGCCTCCAAGACGGCCGTCAACATGCTCACCGTGCAGTACGCGAAGGCGTTCCCGAACATCCGGGTCAACTCCGTCGAGCCCGGCTTCACCAAGACCGACCTCAACGGCAACTCGGGCACCCAGACCGTCGAGGAGGGCGCCGAGATCATCGTCCGGATGGCCCAGGTCGGCCCCGAGGGGCCGACGGGCGGCTTCTTCGACGCGTCCGGGCCCGTGCCCTGGTGAGCCCGGGCCGCGGGATCAGCGGTGGCTGCGGTGCGCCGTCCGCGGCCCGACCTCGCGCAGCAGCTCCAGCGCCTCGTACGTCGCCGAGCCCGGCGGCGGGGTGTAGATGACCAGGCGCTGGTCCTCGGCCGGGGTCAGCAACGCCTCGTAGTCGAACTCCATCGCGCCCACCACCGGGTGCCGCAGCCGCTTGCGGCTGGTGCGCCGGACCGCGACCTCGTGCAGTTCCCACAGCGCGGTGAACTCGGCACTGGCGTCCCGCAGCCGGTCCACGAGGGCCAGGGCCGTCGGGTCCGCGCCCCGGCGGGCCACGGCGGCCCGCAGATCGGCGACGTGCTCCCGGCCGTGCGGATCGTGCTCCTCCTCGGGATACGCCTCACGGACGATCGGCATCGTGAACCACATCCAGACCAGGTTGCGGTTCTCCTCCTCCACCGTGCAGGTGCAGCCGAACAACGACTCGGCCTGCTCGTTCTGCACGAGGAGGTCGCCGAGGTCGCTGAGCAGCTGGGCCGGGGTGCCTGCCAGCCGATCCATCAGGTGCAGCAGCCCGGGTCGCACATGGTTGCCTGCGAGGGGCCCCGCGGGCGGACGGTGCCCGGCCAGCAGGTACAGGTGGTCGCGTTCGTCGGTGCTCAGCCGCAGCGCCTTGGCGAGCGCGGCCAGGATCTGCGGGGAGGGCTGCGGGCTGCGCGCCTGCTCCAGCCGCATCAGATAGTCGGCCGACATCCCGGCCAGCTGCGACAGCTCCTCGCGGCGCAGACCGGGCGTGCGGCGGCGCGGCCCCGCCGTCAGGCCGACCTCCTCGGGGCGCAGGCGCTCCCGGGACCGGCGCAGGAAGTCGGCGAGTTCGGCGCGGTTCATCATGCCGCCCATCCTGCCCGCCGCCGTGCAGCCAAGGACCGCCGGTCCTAGGGAAAGCGGTCCGCTCCTCACGCGCGGCGTGCGCTGCCAGGCTCGTCGCCATGACGACATGGCGAACTGAAGGAAAAGGCAACGGACTTGTCCTGGTGCACGGCGCCGGCCCCGGTTCGGTGACGTGGCAGGACATGGTCTCCCGTTTCACCGACCGGTACACCGTGATCCTCCCCGACCTCTCCGGCAGCGACCCGGTCGCGGACACCGGGGAGCCGCTCACCGTGGCGGGACTCACCGACGAACTGGCCACGGTCGTCGAGGAGTTCGGCGGCGGCCCCGTCGACGTGGTGGGGCACTCCCTGGGGGCCGTCGTGACGCTCTCCCTCGCCGCGACCCGGCCCGACCTGGTGCGCCGCGCGGTCCCGGTGGCGGGCTGCGGCCACACCGAGGACGCGTACGTGCAGAACGCGATGCGGGTCTGGCTCGAACTCCTGGACCGTGAGGAGACGTTCGCCCGCTTCGCGATGCTGACCGCGTTCAGCGGGGCGTACCTCAACAGCCTGAGCCCCGAGGCGCTCGACGAACTGGCCGCCGCCTTCCGCCCCGCGGGCCGGGCCCGGCAACTGGAACTGGTGCTGCGGCTCGACATCCGCGATCTGCTGCCCCGGATCCAGGCCCCGACCCTGGTCGTCGGCTGCACCCAGGACGCGCTGATCCCCGTACACCTCTCCCGCGAGATCCACGCCGCCGTACCCGGCAGCTCCTACACCGAGCTCGACTCGGGACACGTGGCACGGGCCGAACGCCCCGAGGAACTGGCCCAACTGGTAAGGGACTTCCTTGCCTAGGCAGGTTCACGGGCGTCCCGGGACTTCTGTCCTCCTGCGGCGCCGGGCACCGCGCGCAGATAGGTGTCGAGGGCCGCGGCCCCGGCCAGCATCGCGCGCCCGCGCGCGGTCAGCCGGTCCTGCCAGTCGCGCAGGGTGGCCTCCAGGGCCCCGGTCCCACCCGCTGCCCGTACCTGGTCGATGACCGGGGTGATCTGCTCCAGCAGATAACCCCCGCGCCGGAGTTGATGCGCGAGCCGGGCGTCCCGCACGGCGGCCTCGTCGTAGACGCGGTACCCGGTCTGCCGGTCGCGCCGCGGCCGGACCAACCCGGCCCGCTCCCACTTGCGCAGCGTCGCGGGCCGGATGCCGAGCTCCTTGGCGAGCGGCCCGATGAACCGGACGGCGGGCCCGGAGGGGGCGGCCACGGGTTCCAGGCCGCGCAGGGCACGCTCCACGTCCCGCAGGGTCCTGCGGTCGTCGAGGAGCTGGACGTGGCTCTCGTCGACGATCCGCAGCGCGTCGTCGACGGTATCGGCGTGCACCGCCCGCATGATCGCCGTCGCCGTCGCATGACCGTGCCCCGGGACCAGGGCGAGGAACGCGTCCAGGGCGACGGCGTGCAGCGGCGTGTAGGTGCGGTAGCCGTGCGGCGTCCGGTCGGCGGCGGGGAGGATGCCCGCCTCCTCGTAGTTCCGGATCGCCTGCGTCGACAGCCCGTGCGGCCGGGCGAGATCGACAGGCCGCAGCCGACGCTCCGTTTGAGGGTTCCTTGCCACGTCACCAGCCCAGTCCCGGTAGAACTCTGCGGTGGTCTCCAAAAGTCTCCACCGAAGGTTCAACGATAGCGTTGAAGGCATGGCAGCACACGACAGCACAGGCATCAAGGAATCCGCCCTCCCGCTCGGCGCGGCCGCGCTGATGCGGCTGCTCCCGGCCCGGCCGCGGCTGCTCGCCCTGGGGGAGCCCACCCACGGCGAGGACGAGCTGCTGCTCCTGCGCAACGACCTGTTCCGGCAGCTCATCGAGGACGAGGGCTACCGGGCCGTCGCGATGGAGAGCGACTGTCTGCGGGGTCTGGTCGTGGACGCGTACGTCACCGGCGGCGCGGGCACCCTCGACGACGTCATGGAGCGCGGCTTCAGCCACGGCTTCGGGGCGTCCGCGGCCAACCGCGACCTCGTGCGCTGGATGCGCGCGTACAACGAGCACCGCCCGGCGCCGGAGCAGGTCCGCTTCGCCGGGTTCGACGGCCCGTTGGAGATCACCGGGGCCGAGAGCCCCCGGCAGGCCCTCACCGCGCTCCACGGCTACCTCGCGGCGCGGGTCGACCCGGCGCTGCTCCCGTGCACCGAGGACACGCTCGACGAACTGCTCGGCGCCGACGCGCGCTGGACCGAACCGGAGGCGATGACGGACCCGTCCCGCTCCCCGGGCAGGTCGGAACGGGCCGTCGCCCTCCGTGTACTCGCCGACGAGTTGACATCCCTCCTGGCGACGCAGACCCCGCAGCTGCTCCCGGCGGGCTCCCGCGAGGACTGGCACCGGGCGCGCCTCCACGCCCGTACCGCCGTCGGCCTGCTGCGTTACCACCACGGCATGGCCGACCCCGCGCCGAGCCGGATGACCCGGCTCCTCGGAGTGCGCGACGCGATGATGGCGGACAACCTCCTCGCCCTCGCCGACCGCGGCCCCACCCTGGTCTTCGCCCACAACTCCCACCTCCAGCGCCACCGCAGCAGCATGCGCATCTGGGACCACCCGCTCCTGGAGTGGTGGAGCGCGGGCGCCCTCGCGGCGGCCCACCTGGGCGAGGAGTACGCCTTCGTCGCCATGGCGCTGGGCACCCTCCGTCACCAGGGCGTGGACACCCCGCCCCCGGACACCCTCGAAGGCCGCCTCTACGAACTCCCCGACCACCGCACCCTCATCGACCCCGCGCACCTGACGACGGCCTTGGCCGCCGCCACGCTCGCACGACGCGAGTCACCCTGGTTCGGCTACGCGCCGCTGGACCCCGGACATGTGACGGACTGGCAGGGGGTGGTGTTCGTCAAGGACGTGCCGCGGGTTCCGGTGGCCTGAAGGGGCGGAAGGGGAGCAGGCGAGTGAACGTCACCGCCGCCACTCCTCGTTGAAGCCGGGCCGGTCCGCGTAGGCCAGGGCGAGCAGGTGGAGGGTGTCCTCGGCGGCGCCGAGCCCGCCGTAGGGGCCGGCCTCCGCGCCGCCGTCCGCCGTGGCCAGCAGGCCCGACATCAGGTTGACGATCTTGCGCTTGGCGTCGACCTCGCGCAGCACCCGGGCCGGCACGTCGCAGTCGCAGACGGCGCCCGGCGCCGCGTGGAACATCGCCATGGTCGCCTTCACGGATTCCGCGTCGCCTTCGAGGTAGGCGTGGATGTCGCATTCGAGCGTGTGCCAACTGCTCGCCGCGCGCGCGTCCTCGTCGAGCTGGGCGCCG
Organism: Streptomyces sp. VRA16 Mangrove soil; assembly: GCF_017377775.1. GTDB lineage: Bacteria > Actinomycetota > Actinomycetes > Streptomycetales > Streptomycetaceae > Streptomyces. Next base: position 60,669 of record NZ_JAFVLN010000023.1, on the reverse strand, counting down.
AGCCACTTGGTGAGGTCATCCATCGGGCGGCTCCTGGGCTGCGGGCTTCGTCTTCTCGGCCTCCGCGCGGACGGGCCGGGTCGGTCTCCCGGGCGGGTTCGGCGGTACGCGTCGACTGTATGCGGCGGTGGCGGGCCACGTCTTCTCGATTGCCTCCCGGCTTCGGGCCTCACCTCGGTGCGGGCGGGCACCGGGGATTGTCAGTGCCCGGTTGTACGGTGAGCGTCGTCCAACAGTCCCGCTGCGACTGGTGGTTGCTCGAATGCGCCCCGCCGGTTGACGACCCGGCGGGGCGTGCGGGGCGCGCGGGGCGCGCGAGGGCGGGCACCCTGCCGACCGGGCCGGGGCGCACGGGTGCGGGCCCCTCAGCCCGCCGACTCCGCCGCATGCGGACTCAGCACCCCCACGCTCACCAGCACGATCAGCGCGACGCCGAGCGCGACGCGGTAGTACACGAACGGCATGAAGCTCTTGCTGGAGATGTACCTCATCAGCCAGGCGATGACCGCGTACCCGACGCCGAAGGCGATCAGGGTCGCGAGGGCCGTCGGGCCCCAGGAGACGTGGCCGCCCTCGCTCGCGTCCTTGAGTTCGAAGACGCCGGAGGCCAGCACGGCGGGGATGGCGAGCAGGAACGAGTAGCGGGCCGCGGACTCGCGCGTGTAGCCGAGGAAGAGACCGCCGCTGATCGTGGCGCCGGAGCGGGAGACGCCGGGGATCAGGGCCATCGCCTGGCAGACGCCGTAGATCAGGCCGTCCTTGACCGACAGGTCCTTGAGTTCCTTGCGGGGGCGGACGGCCCGGTGCCGGCCGCCCAGTTCGTCGCGGGCCGCGAGGCGGTCCGCGACGCCGAGGATGACGCCCATCACGATCAGGGTCGTCGCCGTGAGGCGCAGATCGCGGAACGGGCCCTCGATCTGGTCCTTGAACGTGACGCCGAGGACACCGATCGGGATCGAGCCGACGATCACCAGCCAGCCCATCTGCGCGTCGTGGTCACCGCGCAGCGTCCGGTCGGTCAGCGACCTGAACCACATGGAGATGATCCGCGCGATGTCCTTGCGGAAGTAGAGGACGACCGCGGTCTCCGTGCCGAGCTGGGTGATCGCGGTGAACGCCGCCCCCGGGTCGCTCCAGCCGGCGAAGGCCGCCGTCAGCCGCAGATGCGCGCTGGACGAGATCGGCAGGAACTCCGTAAGCCCCTGGACGAGTCCGAGAATGAATGATTCGAACCAAGACATGAAGGAGTACGCGATCCAGGGGCCGGGGACAGGGGCCGGCGGTGCGAACGCGCCGGACGTGCGGGGACATGTGTGCTTTCGTCACATCCGTCACGGCCGCACGCGTCAGGCACTGTAGCCCCCGAAAGTGACGGGACAGCGACAATAGCTAGACATCCGTCTCACGCTGAGCCGACAGCAGGGTGTCCCCGGTCGGCGTGCGGAAGTACAGCACCGAGCGCCCGGCCCGGCGGCGGCCCACGAGCCGGGCGTCGAGCAGCACCTTCAGATGCCGGCCCACCGAACCGAGCCCCTGCCCGGTCAGCGCCACCAGCTGGGTCGTCGTGAGGGGCTGCCCGAGCAGCACCAGGACCTGGGCGCGGGCCGTCCCCAGCAGCGCGGCGAGCGCGTCCGGCGGCGCGACCCGGCCCGCGTCGGCGAGCGCGCCCGCGCACGGGTAGACGATCGCGTACCGGTCGGGCGGCTCCGGCGAACCGGGCACCGGCTCCGGCCAGGACACCCAGCCCTGCCGCGGCGTCACCGGCACGAACAGCAGCTGCGCGCCCGAGATGTCCCGCGGCGGATAGTCGTGGGCGTTGATCCGCAACTGCCCCTCGCCCAGCCAGCGCATCGTCGGCCGCATCGCGCCGAACGCCGCCGCCCAGCCGCCGACCGTCAACTCCCTGGTCCGCGCGACCACATCGGCCTCGATGACCCGGCGCCGCCGCGGCCACTCCGGCAGCACCGCCGCCCGCCACACCCACTCCAGGAGCGCCGCGGCGCGCTCGGCGAGATCGTCGCGGGCCGCGAGCGCGGGCGGCAGCGGGCCCGGCGACGACACCGCGAGGTCCGCCCGCACGGTGTCCGAGGGGGCCGCCGCGATCCGGGCAAGACCCTCGTCGAGGTCCAGGGCCTCGCGCCCGTACGGCGTGACGGTGAGGAAGTCGGCGGTCCAGGTCGCGCCGAGCGCGGCCCGGATCAGCGCCGCGGTGACCGGGTCCGCGGCGAGCCGGGCGCGGTAGGCGGGCAGGTGGGTGTCGAGCCAGCGCCGTTCGCCGGGGTGCGCGGCCGTGGGGGCGGCGAGCTTCTTCAGGCTCGCCGTGGCCTCCGCGAGCGTCGACACGACGAACCGGCTGCTCGCGAGCGTGTCGGCGTCGACCTGCCAGATCCCCACACCGACCTCCGGACCGCATCTCTCGGCTCTCGTTTCGCCGTACCGCGAAACATTAACGCCGAACGGCGGCACCGGCGCAGCCTCCCTCCATGCGTACGTACCGCGATCTCTTCGCTGCTCCCGAATACCGGCCGTTCTTCGCCGCCTGTTCGCTGCAGGTCGCCGCCCAGACGGTCAGCGGCCTCGCCCTCGGCGCGCTCGTCTACGCCTCCACCGGTTCCCCGTTGCTGTCCGCCCTCGCCATGTTCGGCCCCTCGCTCGCCCAGGTCGTCGGCGCGCTCACCCTGCTCTCGGCCGCCGACCGGCTGCCCCCGCGCTCGGCCCTCGCCGGCCTCTCCCTCTTCCTGGCCGCCGCGACGCTCCTCCAGACGGTGCCGGGCCTGCCGACCGCGGCCGCCCTCGCCGTCGTCCTGCTCCAGGGCGTCCCCTCGGCGCTCGGCGGCGGCGTCCGTTACGGCCTGCTCACCGACATCCTCGACAAGGACGGCTATCTGCTGGGCCGTTCCGTCCTGAACATGAGCACCGGGATCTGCCAGATCCTCGGCTACGCGCTCGGCGGACTCCTCGTGACCGTGCTCTCGCCGCGCGGCACCCTGCTGATCGCCGTCGCCCTGTACGTCCTGTCGGCGGCGACGTCCCGCTTCGGCCTGTCCGCCCGCCCGCCCCGGGCCACCGGGCGCCCGTCCCCGCGCGAGACGATGCGCGGCAACGCCCGCCTGTGGTCCTCGGTTCCGCGCCGCTACGTCTATCTCGCGCTCTGGGTCCCCAACGGCCTGATCGTCGGCTGCGAGGCCCTGTTCGTTCCGTACGACACCGCGCACGCGGGCCTGCTCCTCGCGAGCGCCGCGCTCGGCATGCTCGCCGGCGACATCGTCACGGGCCGCTTCCTGTCCCCGAGCCTGCGCGCGCGCCTCGGCGCGCCCCTCCGTCTCCTCCTGGCCGCCCCGTACCTGGTCTTCGCGATCCGCCCGGCGCTCCCCGTAGCCCTCCTCGCGGTGGCCCTCGCCTCCGTCGGCTACTCCGCGAGCCTCCTCCTCCAGGAACGCCTCGTGGCCCTCACCCCCGACGAACTCGGCGGCCACGCCCTGGGACTGCACACGGCGGGCATGCTGACGACGCAGGGCGTGGGCGCCCTCCTGGCGGGCGCCCTGGCCCAGGCCTTGTCCCCGGCGACGGCGATGGTGGTCCTCGCGGTGGTGTCGGTGGGCGGGACGCTGGGGCTCGGGCGGGGGCTGCGGGGGCCGGTCCCGGTGGCCGCGGCGGCCTGACCCGGGCCGCGCAGACCTGTTGACCCTCGAAGACCGCGGCACGTAGTTTCGACCCCGGAGAAAGCGCTTGCTATCCCTGGCGGACGGCAGGCATCCGAACCACCGAGCCACCGATGGAGTGCTGATCGCGCCCATGCGCAACGCCCCCGCCCCACACCGCTCAGGCCCCCGTACCCACCGCCTCAAGGCCGCGATCGTCGGCACCGGCGGCATCGCCCGCGGCAGCCATCTGCCCGCCCTCCAGCAGCTCGCCGCCGAAGGGGAGGCGGAGGTCGTCGCGGCCGTCGACATCGACGACGCCGCCGTGCGCGCCTTCTGCGCGGACGGCGGCATACCGCACCCCTACACCGATCTCGGCCGGATGCTCGACGAGCAGCGGCCCGACCTCGTCACCATCTGCACGCCGCCCACCCTGCACCGCGAACAGACCGTCGCCGCGCTGGATTCCGGCGCCTGGGTGTGGTGCGAGAAGCCGCCGTGTCCCTCGCTGGAGGAGTTCGACACGATCGAGGCCGCCGAAGGGGCGGACGGCGGGCCGTACGCGGCCGTCGTGTTCCAGCACCGGTTCGGCTCCGGCGCCCGGCACGTGCGGGAACTGCTCGCCAAGGGGGAGGTCGGGCGGCCGCTCGTCGCGCACTGCCAGACCACCTGGTACCGGAACACCGAGTACTACGCCGTTCCGTGGCGCGGGCGTTGGGCCACCGAGGGCGGCGGCCCCGCGATGGGCCACGGCATCCACCAGATGGACCTGCTCCTCGACATCCTCGGGCCGTGGGCCGAAGTCCGCGCCATGGCCGGCCGGTTGGTGCACGACGTGGAGACCGAGGACGTGTCCACCGCCCTGGTGCGGTTCGAGAGCGGCGCCCTCGCCACCGTCGTGAACAGCGTGCTGAGCCCCGACGAGGTCAGCCGCATCCGCATCGACTGCGAGCGGGCGACGCTGGAGCTGACCCACCTGTACGGGTACGGGAACGCCGACTGGACGATCACCCCGGCCCCCGACGTGCCCGCCGAACTGGTGGCGTCCTGGCGCGCGTTCGGGGAGGACGTGCCCAGCTCGCACCTCGCCCAGCTGCGCGAGCTCGTTGCCTCCATGCGCGCCGGTGAGCGGCCGCGCAGCAGCGGGCCCGACGGGCGGACGAGCCTGGAGCTGATCGCCGCGCTGTACAAGTCGGCGTTCACCGACGTGACCGTCCACGCCGGGGAGATCGGCCCCGGCGACCCGTACTACTCCGCCCTGCACGGCGGCGCCCCCGGCTGGGCGCCCACCCAGGAGGCCGACCATGGCTGAACCGCTGCACGTCGTCCACGCCCACGGCGAGCGCGTCACCGTCACCGAACCCACCACCGGCGTCGAGCTGTTCGCTTACGTCTACAAGCCCGAGGCCGCGTGGGAGGCGCCCAAGCCGTACCTCCACCCGATCCGCACCCTCGCCGGTGCCGCCGTCACCGACTACCGGCCCAACGACCACCGCTGGCACAAGGGCCTGCAGATGACCGCCTCCCACCTCTCCGGGCAGAACCTATGGGGCGGCAACTCCTATGTCCACGGGGAGGGTTACCTCGCGCTGCCCGAGCGTGTCGGGTCGATGGCGCACATCGGCTTCGACGCGATCGAGGCCGACGCCGACGGCGGTCTCGTCATCGCCGAGCGGCTCACCTGGCACCCGTACGACGGTGAACTGTGGGCCGAGGAGGCGCGCCGCATCGAGGTGCGCGACGTCGACCCGGTCACCGGCTCCTGGACGCTGACCTGGACCAGCGCCGTCACCAACCGCCGCGCCGAACCGCTCCGCTTCGGCAGCCCCACCACCCACGGGCGTGAACTCGCGGGCTACACCGGCCTGTTCTGGCGCGGACCGCGCGCCTTCCGTGAGGGCCGGGTGCAGACCGCCGACGCGGAGGGGCCGCAGATCATGGGCACGCAGGCGCCCTGGCTCGCGTACAGCGGGGAGCACGACGGCATGGACGGGCACGCCACGCTCGTCTTCGAGCACGCCCCGGAGAACGACCACGCCGGGCGGGACGGGGCGCACCCGGCGCACTGGTTCGTGCGCAACGAACCGTTCGCCGCCGTGGCCCCCTCCCTCGCCTTCCACGACGAACTGGTCCTGGAGCCCGGCGACACCCTCACCCGCCGCTACCGTGTCGTCGTCGCCGACGGCGCGTGGGAGCGGGAGGAGATCGCCAAGTACCTCGCGGAGCACCCGTGGTGAGCCCGGAAGTACCTCGCAAAGCACCCGCGGTGAGCCCGGGCGGGACGTTCGCGGGCCTGCCCGGCGGTGTCGCCGTGTCCCACCTGTCCGTGTACGACTGGCCCGCCGCCGATGGCCGCTGCGGCGGCACCCCGCATCTGCACCTCACGTGCAGCGAGGGGTACGTCGTCACGGGCGGGCGGGGCGCCGTGCAGACGCTCACCGCGTCGGGGTTCGAGGAGACGCCGCTCGTCGCGGGGACCGTCGCCTGGTTCACGCCCGGCACCATCCACCGGCTGGTGAACGAGGACGGGGAGCTGCGCATCGTCGTCCTCATGCAGAACGGCGGGCTCCCGGAGGCCGGCGACGCGGTTCTCACCCTGCCGCCGGAGCATCTGACCGACCCGGAGACGTACGCGGCCGCCACCGCGATCCCCGCCGACGCCCCCGAGGCGGAGCAGGAGCGGGTGGCGCGGGCCCGGCGCGACCTCGCCGTCGAGGGGTACCTGCGGCTGCGCGAGCACCCGGAGGAACTGGCCGCCTTCCACGCGGCGGCGGCCCGTCTCGTACGGCACCGGCTCGACGCCTGGCGGGAGCGGTGGGAGCGCGGGGCGGCGGCCGCGTCCGCCGCGACCGGGATTCAGCTCGACCGGCTCGCCGCCGGGGACGCCGGACACCTTGAGGATGCCGTGGTCCGCTCGGAACTCCCTTCCGCACGGGGGAAGTTCGGGATGTGCGGGCGGCTCGACGTGTATCCGGGGCCGTCGGCCTGAGCGCCGGCCGGGGCACCTCGCGGTGACCCGGCCGGTCAGAACCAGTGCAGACAGTGCGGCGGGCGCTCGCCCCGGAACAGGGCGTCGGCGGCGGCCGCCGCGTCCGGGTGGTGGGCGCGGACGTGACCGGCGCGCACCAGCGTGCTCGGGGCGGTCCCGCCGAGGTAGACCGAGCCCAGGTCCCGCACGTCCAGGGACAGGTCGGGCTCCCGGTCCGTGGGGACGCAGTCGGCCTTGCCGTCCCTGACCGTGAGCAGATACCGGCCGTGCTCGGCGAGGAACGGGTCCTCGACGTCGAGGACCAGCTCGCCGTCGGTGAACCAGCCGCGCGCGGTCAGCGCGCGCGGGACGTCGAGGAGCCGCACCCACAGCCAGTCGGTGTCGCCCCCCACCTCGCCCGCGCGGAAGTCCGCGAGCTGCCAGCGCAGCGGGTGCCCGGGCGGCACGTGCCGGAACACCACCTTGGAGACCAGGTCGTGGCCGAGCACGAACCGGGCCAGGGCCGTGACGACCGCGTCGTCGGTGGCGATGGTCTCGTCGACCGTCAGGGTCCGGTCGTCGCCGATCGAGTAGCTGGCGTACCCGTCCGCGACACCGGCGGCGTCCCGGTGGACGGCGACGAAGCGCGGCGCCGGCGCGACCGGGGGCTGGCCCGCGCGCAGCGCCCACCAGCGGTGCGGCCGGGACAGCGCGCCGGGCCGGGCGCGGCGATAGCGGTCGTAGACCTCTTCGAGCAGGTCACGGCAGTCGGCGCCGCGCAGCACCTCGACCGACCCGGCCGCCGGTGCGCCGTCGGCCGTCGCGTGCGCCCGGGGGAGCGCGAGGTCGGCCTGGTGGCGCTGCACGGTCAGCCGCTGCGTGTACGTCGCCGGTCCGTAGCCGAACCGGCCGTAGATCGGGGCCTCGGAGGCCAGCAGCACGGAGAGGAACTCACCGCGGGCCCGCACCGTGCCGAGCTGGTGCCGCATCATCGCGCCGAGCACCCCCTGGCGCCGGTGCGAGGGCAGGACGCCGACGGCGGTCACTCCGGACGTCGGGACGAGCGCCCCGCCGGGCAGGGTGAGCTCGAAGGAGTACGCGGCGGTTGTTCCGACGGGCCGCCCGTCCGGGGCCACGGCGAGCAGACAGCGCTCCGTCTCCAGCGCCGACCACCAGAGCCCGCCGCCGTCGACCGGGGTCTCGGTGAACCGCCCGAACGCGGTGTGGACGGTGTCGAGGAAGACGTCGAAGTCCTCGTCGGTCGTGGGGCGTATCTCCATCGCCGGTGCTGCCTCCTCGGAGTTCCCGCACCACGACGGGTGGCGCCGGGACACCATGCAGCGATCACCCGTGACCGGGTCAAGCGAATTAACGCCGCGCGGGCTCGGGCGCCACCGCGTCGGGGGCCTGCGTGCTCTTCGCCGGGCTCCACTTGTGCCGCTTGAACCAGGCCACCAGCGCGCCGCCGAGGCCCGTCACCGCGATGAACCCCATGGCGATCAGGAAGGCGGGGGACGTCGGGGCCGAGGCGCGGGCGCCCGCGACCACGTACGCCGCCGTGTTCGGGATCGAGCCGAGCGCCGTCGCGAGCAGGAACGGGGCCCAGCGCATCCGGGAGATCGACGCGCAGTAGTTCGCGGCCCAGAACGGGACACCGGGGAACAGCCGCGCCGCCAGCATCGAGCGGAAGCCGTGCCGGCTCAGCTGGCCGTCGGCCGCCTGCAGCCACCGGCCGCGCAGCAGCGGGCGCAGCGCGTCCTGGCCGAGCATCCGGCCCAGGCCGAACGCGACACCGGCGCCGATCACCGTCCCGCCGATCGCGCCGAGCAGCCCGAGCTGCGAACCGAACAGGGCGCCCGCCGCCAGATTGAGCAGCGGCCGCGGCACGAACGCCACCGTGCACAGGCCGTACGCCACCGCGAACAGGACGAGCGCCAGCGCGCCCGTCATCTGCTGCGGCCAGCCGTTCTCCAGCAGCCGCTGCGGCTCGAAGAGCAGTACGCACGTCGCGGCCGCCGCCAGCAGCATCACCAGGAGCGACAGCCGCGACCAGGGGGAGAACAGCACCCTGGAGCAGCGCGCGGCGAGCCCGGCGGGACGGGCGGGGACGGTGTCGAGCATCCGGGGAGAGTAACCGACCCGTACATAAGATCGCCGTAGGTTGTGTCTCACTTTCCCGACCATCCCGTCCTGACCAGCACGTTCCGACCAGCACGTGCCGACCAGCACGTGCCGACCCGCACATTCCGACCAGCACGTTCCGACCAGTACCTTCCGACCCGGCACAGGGGAGAGAACATGTCCGTCGCCGCGGTGCCGCCCAGCGCCTACGCCGACCTCGTCCTCGACCGGCTGCCCGCCGTGTACGGCGCCGCCGCCGACCCGGCGCGGGCCGCGCGGATGCGCGCGTACATGAAGGACGTCGCCCCCTTCCTCGGCCTGCCGTCCCCGGCGCGCAGGGAACTGTCGAAGGCCGTCCTGAAGGGGACCGCCCCGCGGCCCACGGAGAGCGACCTCACCGCGCTCGCGCTGCGCTGCTGGGCGCTGCCCGAGCGCGAGTACGCGTACTTCGCCGTGGACTGTCTGCGCCGCCACGTCCGCCGCCTGTCGTCCGGCTTCCTGCCGGTGGCCCGGCATCTGATCACCACCGTGCCCTGGTGGGACACCGTCGATCTGCTCGCCGCGCACGTCGTCGGCGGCCTCGTCGCCGCCGACCCGGAGCTGACCGCCGTCATGGACGCGTGGATCGAGGACGCCGACCTGTGGGTCGCGCGGACCGCCCTCCTGCACCAGCTCCGCTTCAAGGACGCCACCGACGCCGACCGGCTCTTCGCCTACTGCCTGCGCCAGGCCGGGCACCCCGACTTCTTCATCCGTAAGGCGATCGGCTGGGCCCTGCGCGAGTACGCCAAGACCGACCCCGACGCCGTACGGGCCTTCGTGGCCGCCCACCGGGACGTGCTCGCGCCGCTGTCGGTGCGGGAGGCCCTGAAGAACGTAACGGCGTAACTGCCGTGTGAGGCGCGGAAAATCGTTCGACGCGCGGCGACGGGTCGGCGATGATCTGCACCATGTTCCGGCACGCCTTCCTCGCAGCTACGTCCGCAGTCGCGGACGCTGCTCAGGCTGCCGTTCTCCCGGCCGCATACGCAGCCGCAGCCGCAGCTGCTGACGGCGCGCGAAGCTGACCCTCTCCGGACATTCCGGCGGACCCCGCAGGGGGAGGGTCGGTCCGGCTCAGGGGTCCCCGCCTCACTCACAGGAGGCCGCACTTTTTCTGTTCCGGAAAGGAACACCCAGCCATGCCCAAGACGGCATACGTGCGCACCAAGCCGCACCTCAACATCGGCACCATGGGCCACGTCGACCACGGCAAGACCACCCTCACCGCCGCCATCACCAAGGTCCTCGCCGAGCGCGGCACGGGGACGTTCGTCCCGTTCGACCGCATCGACAAGGCGCCCGAGGAGGCGCAGCGCGGCATCACCATCAACATCGCGCACGTCGAGTACGAGACCGACACCCGGCACTACGCGCACGTGGACATGCCGGGCCACGCCGACTACGTCAAGAACATGGTCACCGGCGCCGCCCAGCTCGACGGGGCGATCCTCGTCGTCTCCGCGCTCGACGGGATCATGCCGCAGACCGCCGAGCACGTGCTGCTCGCCCGGCAGGTCGGCGTCGACCACATCGTCGTCGCGCTCAACAAGGCCGACGCGGGGGACGAGGAGCTCACCGACCTCGTCGAGCTGGAGGTCCGCGAGCTGCTCTCCGCGCACGGCTACGGGGGCGACTCCGTGCCCGTCGTACGGGTCTCGGGGCTCAAGGCCCTTGAGGGCGACCCCCGTTGGACGGCGGCCGTCGAGGCGCTGCTCGACGCCGTGGACACGTACGTCCCGATGCCCGAGCGGTACGTGGACGCGCCGTTCCTGCTGTCCGTCGAGAACGTCATGACGATCAGCGGACGCGGCACCGTCGTCACCGGTGCCGTGGAGCGCGGGCGCGTCCGGGTCGGCGACCGGGTGCGCGTGTACGGAGCCGATGCCTTGAAGGAAGGGGAGACCGTCGTCACCGGCGTCGAGACCTTCGGCAAGCCGATGGACGAGGCGCAGGCCGGGGACAACGTCGCCCTGCTGCTGCGCGGCGTCGCGCGCGACGCGGTGCGCCGCGGGCACGTCGTCGCCGAGCCGGGCAGCGTGCGTCCCGCCCGGCGGTTCACCGCGCAGGTGTACGTCCTGTCGGCGGCCGAGGGCGGACGGGCCACGCCCGTCACCACCGGCTACCGGCCACAGTTCTATCTGCGCACCGCGGACGTCGTCGGTGACATCGACCTCGGCGAGGTCGCCGTCGCGCGGCCCGGCGACACCGTCGCCATGACGGTCGAGCTGGGGCGTGACGTGCCGCTGGAGTCCGGCCTCGGCTTCGCGATCCGCGAGGGCGGGCGGACCGTCGGCGCGGGCACGGTGACGTCCGTCGAGTGAGCCGCGGGGGCGGGTCCGGGACCGTGGTGTCCCGGGCCCGCCCCCGTACGTCACACGGTCCGCCGGCAGGGGACGGGCCGGGCGTGGGAGGTCGCGGTGGCGGACAGGGCACTCGTACTCGGCGGCGGCGGACTCGCCGGCATCGGCTGGATCTCCGGAATCCTGCACGGGCTCGCCGGGGCGGGCGCCGACCTGTGGGACGCCGACACGGTCATCGGCACCTCGGCGGGCGCCGTCGTCGGCGCACAGCTCACCTCCGGGAAACTCACCCCGACGACGCTGTACGAGCGTCAGCTCGCCGCTCCCGCGGGCGAGCTGACCGGACACCTCGGCTCGGCGGCGACCTTCCGGTACGCCCGCGCCGCGCTGTCCTCGCGCACCATCGAGTCCTACGGACGCAAGCTCGGCCGGATGGCCCTCGCCGCCCGCACCCCCGACGAGGCGGCCCGGCGCGCGGTCATCGCGGGCCGCCTCCTGTCGCACGACTGGCCCGAGCGGCGGCTGCTCGTCACCGCCGTGCAGGCGCACACCGGGGAGTTCCGCGTCTTCGAGGGCGCGTGCGGGGTCGGACTCGTGGACGCCGTCGCCGCGAGCTGCGCCGTGCCCGGCGTGTGGCCGCCCGTCACCCTCGACGGCGCCCGCTGGATCGACGGCGGGACGCGCTCACCGGCCAACGCCCACCTGGCCGCCGGGCACGACCGGGTGGTCGTGATCGCGCCCATCGCGGCCGGCGGCGGCGTGCTGCACGCGGCCCGCACCCAGGCGGCCCGGCTCGCCGACGCCGGGGCCCGTGTCACGCTCATCACCCCGGACCGGGCGGCCCGCACCGCCTTCGGCCGCAACGGCCTCGACCCGGCCCGCCGGGCGCCCGCCGCCCGGGCCGGCTTCGCCCAGGCGGCCGCGCACGCGGCGGAGGTGGCGCGGACGTGGTGACGGGGCGGCCGGGAGCGGCCGGGACCGTGTGCGCGTGGCCACCCGGCCGCCGGGACCCCGGCACAATGGGCGCGTGAACGCATCCGACCCCGAGCCGATACCCGAGCCGCTACTGGACCCGGTCCCCGTCACCCGCGCCGTCGACCACGGCACGGCCAAGCTGCTGCCCGACGTGGACCGGCGCAGGGCCTGGCTGCTCACGGTGGACGGGGCGCCCCAGTCGTACGTGGATCTGGACGACCCCGAGTACCTGGAGTTCGAGTACGCGCGACGCCTCGGTCACGTACTGGACTGCGCCGGCGACGAGGGGCGGCCGGTTGATGTGCTGCACCTCGGGGGCGGCGCCCTCACGCTGCCCCGTTACGTCGCCGCCACCCGGCCCGGCTCCCGGCAGGACGTCGTCGAGGCCGACACCGGGCTGCGCGCCCTGGTCGCCGAGCATCTGCCGCTGGCGGACGGCGGCGCGGGCATCACCGTGCACGGCGGGGACGCGCGCGCGTGGCTGGCGGCGGCGCCGGAGGACAGCGTGGACGTGCTGGTCGCCGACGTGTTCGGCGGCTCCCGGGTCCCGGCCCATCTGACCACGGTGGCGTACGCGCGCGAGGCGGACCGGGTGCTGCGCGACGGCGGCACCTACGCGGCGAACCTCGCCGACGGCGCGCCGTTCGCCTTCCTGCGCTCCCAACTCGCCACGTTCTCCGCGGTGTTCGCCCATGTCGCGCTGGTCGCCGAGCCCGCCGTGCTGCGCGGCCGGCGCTTCGGCAACGCGGTGCTGCTCGCCTCCCGGGCCGACTTCGACGTGCAGGAACTGTCCCGCCGCACGGCCCGCGACGCGTTCCCGGCCCGTGTCGAGCACGGGCGGGCGCTGCGCCGCTTCATCGGGGACGCCGCGGTGGTGACGGACGCGGACGCGGTGCCGTCGCCGGAGCCGCCCGGGGGCTCGTTCAGCGTGGGGTGAGGGTCAGTCCTGTTCCGCGGGCCGGGGTGGCACCGGTGCGGCGTCCGCCCCCGCCACGGCCGCCGAGACCGTCCCCGTCACTCCGGCCGACTCGTCCGGACCGGGGCCCGGGGCCGCGGCGCCGAGGGCGACCTCCGTCGACTCGCGGCGGCGCAGATTGCGTACGTCGGGCACGAAGAGCACCGCGCCGGTCGCCAGGACGACCAGCGCCGCGCAGCCCCACAGGGACGCCGTGCGGCCGAACGCCGACTCGGCGGGGCCCGCGAGGGCGGTGGCCACGGGGACCATGGCCACCGAGCCGAACCAGTCGTAGGCGGAGACGCGGGAGAGCTTCTCCTCGGGGATCTCCTGGTGCAGGGCGGTGATCCAGGAGACGCCGAACACCTCGATCATGACGCCGCTGACGAACATCACGCCCACGAGCGCGGGCAGCGGCAGCGGGATCGCGAGGGCCGCCGACGGCAGGGCGAGGAAGAACACCGAGAGCGTCGCCGCGAACAGGAGCCGCTTGGGCTTGTAGCGCATCATCAGCAGGCCGCCGAGGATGGTGCCGACGCCGAACGCGCCGAGCGCGAAGCCCCACGGCCCGGCCCCGCCCAGCTCGTCGCGCGCCACGAGGGGACCGAAGACCGATTCGGCGGCGCCCACCGCGGCGACCACCACCGAGAACTGCGCGACGATGCCCCACAGCCAGGGCCGCGAGACGAACTCCCGCCAGCCGTCCCGCAGATCGGAGAGCAGCCCGCCGCCGGGGGCGCGCGGGGCGATGTGGCTCACGTCGAGGAAGCACCGCAGCGCGCCGGCCACCGCGAACGCGGCCGCGTCCACCGCGAGCACCCAGCCCGGACCGAAGGCCGCGACCAGCGCGCCGCCGAGCGCGGCGCCGCCCACCGCGGCACCGGACATCGCCATCCGGAACAGTGCGAAAGCCCGGCTGGCCTGTTCCCCGGTGACCGACGACATCAGCATGCCTTCGGCCGCGGGACTGAAGAACGCCTGGCCCGTGCCGCCGAGCGCGCTGAGCGCCATCATCTGCCACAGCCGGGGCTCGCCGGTGAGGACGAGCAGCGCGAAGGCGCCCTGCGAGAGAAAGCTCAGGGTGTTGGCCGCGACCATCACATGGTGGCGCGGCAGCCGGTCGGCGACGGCGCCGCCGATCAGCAGGAAGACCACGAGGAACAGCGTGCGGGCCGCCGCCACCAGACCCACGTCGCCGCCGTCGCCCCCCGCCTCCAGGACGGCGAACGCGGACGCGATCAGCGCCCCGTTCGCCCCGATCGCGGTGATGAACGCGGAGGCGGCGAGCAGCGTGTAGTTGCGCCCGGCCCACGCGGGGCGGCGCGGGCTCTTCGAGGCGGCGGCTGAGGTGGTCACTGGGGGACTATCCCTGGTCAGTGACGTTTCTGCCAAGCCGATGTGCAGTGCCGCCGCTGCCAAGCCGATGGCACGGGCAGAGGCCGGGCGCCCGCGCCGCCCGGCCCGCCGTCACGACTCGTTCGCGTCGTACAGCCGCACCGTGCTGAGGATCTTCATGATCGTCTTGTCGGAGACCGCACCCTTGACGCCGGTCGCGGCGTACAGGCTCCATGCCGCGTAGTCGCCGTCCGCCTGCTGGAACCCGAAGGTGATGGCCCGGCCGTCGCTCGCGCACTTCCCCTTCTGCGGGGTGTTCTTGGAGCGCGCCCAGGCGACGCTGCCCTCGATGCCGGAGGCCGTCGTGAACTTCTCGGCCTTCTTGTCGACGGTCAGGCTCTTCTTGTCCGGCTGGGTGAACGCGCCGAACACCCACCAGCCGACCTGGTTCACGGCCACCTGGTCGGTGTCCTTGGCGCCCTGTGCGCCCTTGGTGCCGACGGCGGCCAGGCTGCGGTAGTCGGTCGTGCCGTCCTTGTCCTCGTCGTCGCCGCACCACTTGGACTTGTAGAAGGCGGGCGCGGACATCAGGATCAGCGGCGTGGACTTCTTGCCGGTGACGTCCTCGAAGCCGATCATCTGCGAGTCGGAGCCGACCTCCCAGTCCGACGGCACGTCGAAGGCGACGCCGCGCTTGGGGTTCACGACCACCTTCCAGCCGGACACGGTCGGCTGCACCGAACCGCTGCCGTCCCGCGGGTTGGAGGTCTCCGACGCGCTCGCGCTCGGCGCCTTGCCCGCGGACTGCGAGGCGCTGGGCGTGCTGTCGCCGCCCTTCGCGTCGTCGTCCTTGTCACCGCCGAGCACCAGGAAACCGGTCACGCCCGCGGCGACGACCACGGCGACGGCCGCGCCGATCGCGACCCACTTCGTCGTGTTGCCGCCACCGCCGCCGCCGGAGCCCTCGGGCCCGGAGGGCTGAGGGCCGCCGAGCGGGGTCGTCGGCGCGTTCCAACTCGGCTGCTGCTGGTACGGGTTCGGCTGCTGGTACCCCTGTTGCTGATAGGGGTTGGGCTGCTGATAGCCCGGCTGCTGGTACGGGTTGGGCGCCGGCTGTTGTGCCGGCTGGTGCGGGTTGTTCGCGTCCTGCGGGTTCTGCTCGCCCCCGGGCGGCTGCTGTCCTGGCCACATGGCCGTAAACGATAGAGGTTCCTGAGGACGGTGAGGCCGCCGCCCTGTACCGGACGTGCAACGGTTGCCCGCGCGGCGCTCAGGAGTCCTGGGTGTCGACGAGCCGCATGGTGGCCAGAATGCGGCGGATCGTCGCATCCGGAACCTCGTCCTTCACCCCGGCGGGGCCGACGAACGACCACGACAGGATGTCGCCGTCCGGGTTCTGGAACGAGAACGTCGTCGCCTTCCCCTCGGTCGTGCAACGGTCCTTCTTCGCCACGCCGTCGGAGGAGGCGGACGCCAGCGTCCCGGTGAGGCCGGACGCCGTCGTGTAGGACCGGCTCGCGTCGGAGTGCACCTGATCGCGCCGCTGGGCGTACATGCCGTAGACCCAGTCGGCGGCGTCCCTGCGGGCGGCCTCCTGAGGTGTCCGCGCTCCGTTGCCGCCCCGGCTGCCGGCGAACCCCAGCGGCCAGTCGTCCTTCGTGCCGTCCCGGTCCGAGTCGGCCGAGCACCACTTCTCCTTCAGGAACGCGGGAGCCCGCATGCCGATGAGGAGGGCGTCGCTGTCGGGGTGCTTCGGGTCACCGACGGAGGTGACCCAGTCCTCGGACTTGAGCGCCCACTGCGCCGGCACGTCGAAGGCGACACCGGCGTTCGGATTCACCACCGGCTTCCAGCCCTTGACCGTGGCCTTCACCCCGCCGCCCCGGCGCGGATCGCCGGACTCGGTGGGCGACGCCCGGGTGCTGCGGCCGGACCCGGTGGGGCCGGGCGCCGGATCGTCGCCGCCGTCGCGGCCGATCAGCAGGACGCCGGTGACACACGCGGCGACCACCACGGCCGCCCCCGCCGCGACCGCCACCACGGCCGTGCGACGACCGCGCCCCGGAGACGGCGGAGGCGGCGAACTGCCCGGCTGCGTGGGTGAGTTCCACGGCTGCTGCTGGTGGTACCCCGGCTGGAGGTACGGGTTCGACGCGCGGTCCTGCGGAGGGTGTGTGCCGTCCCCCGGACCCTGCTCTCCTGGCCACATGGGAGGTCAGCCTAGGGCCTGTCCCGTAAGTCGTGCTTCCTCTGACGGGCCAGGGCGCAGTCAGACAAGTCGGTGGCAGGCTGACCGCCGGTAGGAGACGATCGCGCCGTGCAAGGGGCCTGCTCTTGCCGGCTGCGGCCCAATTCATTGAGCGGTGTGGTGCCGTGCTGACGTCGGATCGATTCTTGGCCCGGTGCCTTCCACGCCGGGTCGGAGAGGACACGTGTGTCGCTCGCTCTTGAAGATCGCTTGGCCATCATCGAACTGATCTCGCTGCATGGTCATCTCGTTGACAACGGAAACCTTGACCGGTTCGAGGAGTTGTTCACCGCCGATGTGGTCTACGACCTCACCGACTTCGGCCAGGAACCGCTATCGGGGGTGGCGGCCGTCCGAGAAGCGGCATGGGCGCTGGGAGGGGCCAACCCTGTCGCGCATCACGTGACCAACGTCGTCGTCACGGCGTCGACGGACGGCCAGGTACAGGTCCGTTCCAAGGGGCTGGGTATCAAGGCGGATGGCTCCTGCGGTTCCGTCTCCTATGACGACACCGTCGTTCGCACCTCTGACGGCTGGCGGATCAGCCATCGCAAACTGTCGTCGCGCCGAACTCCCCTGGGCGGGACGACAAAGGCAGGTTGACCAGGCACAGCCCGACTTTGAGGAACGCGCGCGGCCAGAATCGCAGCGTCGCTGACCTCGATCTCTCCCGCTATGCCGCGTACCTGACGGCGATGAGGGGCGACTCCCGCAAGCAGGAGATTCGGTCGGCCCTCGTGTACTTCGCCGTGAAACCCGCGAGGCCGAGGTGCACCAGACCCCCGCCCTCCCTCAGGATTATGAGGAGGCGCTGGTTCACCTGCTGGGCAAGGTGCGGGAGAACAAGAAACTGGAGGCTCGCGTCGCGGAGTTGGAGCCATCGGCGCAGGCCTGGGATGTTCTGGCTTCGACCGAGGGCGACTTCGCGCTGCGGGAACAATGGCGTGTCGTATGCGAAGCATGCCGCGCGCCTGGTGGAGCGGCAGACGTCGTACGCGCATCCGCGGACGAAGGAGCAGGTGTTGTCGAAGCAGCTGCGGGTGACGGTGCAGGGGTTGCGGTATCTGCATCGCCGGCTGGGTGGTGAAGGCTCGCTGCAGCTGGGACAGGAGGCCGCCTGACCCACCTCCGCGCCCCTGCTTCCGCCTCTCGCGGTAGCGGGGGCGCTGTCGTGCGCCGTTCTACGCCCTTGCGGCAGCCGGCCTTCCACCTGACGGTGAACGCTCAACTGATGGTTTCTCACCACTGGGGGCGTCGTGAAGGACAGGTGGAACCAGTTATCCGGCCAGGCTCAGTTGTGGCAGGCGGCGGCGTTGGAGCGGTGGGTGGCGGGCAGGACGGCGAGGGCTCGGCTGATCCTGCGCCGGAACCTGGCGCTGAAGGCGGCGCACGACCGCGGGATGCAGGTCGAGGCGATGGCGCGGCGACTGGGGTTACGGCCGCAGACGGTCCAGAGGCTGGTGAATAACCCCCGGCGAGAGGCGAGGAATGCGGCCGGACTCCAGGAGGTACCACCCCTGCCCGGGGATGAGCAGCTGCCAGACGCGGGCTGAAGACAGCGTCCGCCGGCCTGCCCGTCGTCCTCGTTGTCGGCGGGCGTCGGCACTTCCCCCGTCCCACCGCATGCCTGGCCGGCTCTATTCACGCGCCATGGGTCTGGCTCAGGTTTTGTGGCAGGGGAGACGCTATGTCACTACTCGACATCGAACAGCGGGATCGACGGTGTTGGCGGGGCAAGGACCGTGCGAACACGGGTGAGGTTGGCTCGCCATTGCTTCCAATCTGCCGGGTCGACCCAGTTCGAGGCTGGCCCGGCCTCCTCGCTGATGACGCGGGCGAGGGCCTCATCCGCGAGCGTCCGAAGATCGTCAGGGAAGACGGGCAGGGGTTCTTCAGGGCCGCAGGGTGTGTCGATCGGCTCGCCGCCAGGGCACTGCGCCGCAATCAACGCGGCTGCGGCCACCGCTTCTTCTCCTCCGGTGAGCCAGCCGACGGCATCGACGGTGCGCGTGAGAACGCCACGAATCAGTGCCGCGCGCTCCTCGGGCCTGGCGGCGTCGAGAGCGTTGGCGAAGTCCGCGGCCGTGTCGTTGTCGAAGGGGCCAGTGTCCCAGGTTCCCATGTTGATCTCCTCGTATGGCTGCGCCGGGATCCTCGCATCAGCCGCTGACATCGCGGTCACTGTGCGAGCAGTACTCGCTTAGGTTCTGGCACAGATCTTGGGGAGCGACCGCGGAGGGTGACCACGTATTCGACCGAAAGGGGTCGGAGGTGGGTTGGGCGGAGTTCGCTGCAACGCCGGTCAGTCGGGAGTCGGACTGCGGCCATCATCGCGGGTGACTGATTGGACCGTTGAGGCTCGATCATCACTCATGGCGGTGTAGACGGTCACGATCGAGGCGACAGCGTGGACTTCGACTGGTCCAACGATCCTCAACGGTCGACCCAGCCCATGGCGGCCTCCGTCGCGTTCAGCGTCCTCCCACGGCTTGAGCGGGGCAATCCCACCCCTCGCATGCGCGGGATGAATACGCCTTCCGGTCGATGCCACCGCCGGTTCCTTGATGCTTGGCTGCTTGCGAGGTGCTGATCGGGCGAACGGGGGTTCGTTGTGATCGTGGAGTTGTCGGCGTCGGTCGCAAGGGGTGTGGCCGGGTCGTTCCTGAGCAACCTGCTCCGGGATCTTTTGCGGCTGCAGACTGAGCAGGTCAAGCAGCTCGAAGAGTTGAAGCAAGACGTGAAGCGGTTGACGGAAGGGCCGTGGCGTCGTGCTCGCCTGTATATCGAGGACGCGTCTTGTGCTGATGATTCGGAGTGGCTACTGCGTCAGGCCCTCGCGGCATTGATGGAGGCCTACAGCCTGGAGCTGGAGCCGGGGCCTCGGCGTCCGCCCATCGCCGCCGACGTAGCCCTCATCCAGGGGATGCTCGGTGACGTCGTGAATGCGAGGCGGTGGGCTTGGCGGGCCTTTATTGATCAGCGCGAGGTGGTCGGCCTGCAGATCCCCAAGCTTCTGAAGGGCGGCGCCAAAGTCTGGTATCACCACGGAGAGATCTGGATCCTCCGCCGCCAGAGTGATGACCGCGTGCTCTATGAGTTCCAGCCGAACCGGAAGTACCCGCTGGAAGCGGTCTGGCGGCTTGAGGATCATCCAGATGTGGACCTGCACCCCCGAATGAAGACCGTGCTACAGATGGTCGAAGCCGCTGATGACTACCGGCGCGCCTGCGTCGAGCTGCGTGGGGGCCAGTTGCCCGTTGTCTCGCTGCTGGTGGATGACCCTTGGAAGCGGCGGCCAATCGTCGAGTGGGATGGCCATTGGTACATCTAGTGGATCTAGCGTCTGGGGGGCGCTGCGATCGGGCCTACTCGTCCCGGGCCAACCGCGCCCATCTGCGGCGCTGAGGTATCCGGTGCACCATCCCGGAACCGACCGGTCAGGCAGGACATCGCAGACGCCGGGGTGCAGCCGGCGGTCGCCCTCCTGTCTTTGACCGCGAGGACTACAAGGCTCGTCACGCTGTCGAGTGCGGGATCAACCGACTCAAGCGCAACCGGACTACGGCCACGCGGTTCGACAAGCTGGCCGTGCCATACCTGGCGGCCGTCCAGGTCGCAGCGATCAACGAGTGGCTGTAGCCGGCCCCATGCGATGCTGACCTGATCGGTTGCCGGCACAGGGAGAGGACCGTCCGATGGGGGCCAGAGGCTACGGCGTGGTCAGCGAGAACGGTGACCACATTGAGGGTGCCTCCGAGGATGCCTTGTTCGAAATGATCAGCGCGCTCAACGACGCGGACAACACGTTCATCGTCATCGAGCCCGATACGGACGCCCCCACCTGGTTCGCGTCCGTGGCCGTTCTGGATGAGGACGGCTTCGAGATCGTCCGCCGCGACTCCAGCCGTCGTGAGCACACGGTGCACACAGAAACAGACATCGGGCGGATCTCCGCTGACCTCATCGTCTGGCTGGCCTCACGCAACTTTCCCGGGCGGCCAGACAGACGAGACACCAACTCCTGGAACACGCCCTAAGCCTGGGCCCGCGGCCGGGGATGGCCAAGGATGCTACTCGCCAGTAGCATCCGGGGTATGACAGTCGACAGCGCCTCTATGGGCGACATGCTGGCCGCCGCGGTTCCGATGGTGCGCACCCTGAACCTGGAGTTCGTCGAGGTGGCCCCGGAGCGAGCCGTGCTGCGCCTGCCCGATCAGCCCGAGTTCCACAACCACGTCGGTGGCCCGCACGCCGGAGCCATGTTCACGCTGGCCGAATCGGCGAGCGGCGCGATCGTCCTCACGGCCTTCGGCGATCAGCTCTCGCGCGCGGTGCCGCTCGCGGTGCGCGCCGAGATCGCCTATACGAAGCTGGCGATGGGGCCGGTGACGGCGACCGCGGTGCTCGGCCGGCCGGTGTCCGAGGTGGTCGCGGAACTCGACGCGGGTGCCCGCCCCGAGTTCCCCGTGGCGATCACGATCCATCGGGAGGACGGGGCCGTCACGGGGGAGATGACCGTGGTGTGGACGCTGCGGTTGAACGGCTGACCGGATCACCGGGGAGGAAGGGTCTGAGGCCGGGCCCTTCCGGCGCCGACCGACTCCGCGTCGGCAAGTGCGCCGGGTATGTGCCTCTCGATGGCTGGATCGCACACTTGTCGCCCCTTCAACCGGCCTCCACCCTGACCAGCATCGGCTGACGACCACAGGGGGAGGACCGTCCATGTACGGCGCAAGCGACAGGGCAGCGATACAGCAACTCGCAGGCCAGATAAACCGCATTGTCGGGCAGGTGGGCGATATCGCCATCGATATCGCCGCACTCAAGGAACAAGTCGCCGACCAGCGACACGGCGTCGACCAGCCCCGTCAAGACGCCACCGAGGCCATCAACACGCGATCGCCCTCCGGTGAGCGCCTACCTGATGAACACGCCGCACCCCTGGTAGTTGCGGAGGCCGGCGTGCGGCGGCGGCGTCGAGCACCCCGTCAGCGCATGCGGCGCGACGGTCGACCTGACCGGAGCGGCGGCATGACGCAACTCACCTGGCCGCGCGCCGGAATGGCCGGCCTGGGCGCGAGCCTCGTGTCCGGGCTCGCCGCCACCGCGTCTCTTGCCGCGGGTGCGAGCGAGCCCGCGACCATGGCCGCCGCGGTCGGCGCAGGGTTCTGCGTGGGCGTCCACGTGCTCCTCCAGGACGCCAAAGCCAAGCCGCAGGAGGCAGCAAGGTGAATCCGGGGCGGGAGCGGTAGGCCGGGCAGGCCGGAGACCGCCATGAACAACGGCGCTCGGCTCAGCCGGGCATTCCCGGCTCCGCGAGTCCGCTCTCGTACGCGATGATGACCAACTGGGCGCGGTCCCGGGCGTGCAGCTTCGCGAGGAGGCTGCTGACGTGGGTCTTCACGGTCGGCAGGCTGATCACCAGGCGCTCGCCGATCTCCGCGTTCGACAGCCCGTTGGCGATGAGGACGAGCACCTCCTGCTCGCGCGGGGTGAGGCCGACGAGGCGGGGCGCGGGGGCCGGTGCGGCCGTCGACCGGGAGAAGTTCGCGATGAGGCGGCGGGTGACCGTCGGGGCGAGGACGCTCTCGCCGGTGGCGATCACCCGGATCCCGTGCACGAGTTCGGTCGGCGACGCGTCCTTCAGGAGGAAGCCGCTCGCGCCCGCCTGGAGCGCCGGGTACACGTACTCGTCCATGTCGAACATGGTGAGGGCCAGCACCCGCACGCCCGACAGGCTCGCGTCGGCGCAGATCTGCCGGGTGGCCGCGATGCCGTCCATGACGGGCATCCGCAGGTCCATCAGGACGACGTCGGGACGCAGCTCGCGGGCGAGCCGCACCGCCGTGGCGCCGTCACCCGCCTCGCCGACGGCCGCCATGCCGGGTGTCGAGTCGACGAGGACGCGGAAGCTGCCGCGCAGCAGCGCCTGGTCGTCGGCGATCAGCACCCGGACGGCGTCAGTCATGCGAGAACCCTATCCGTCGCCCCGCAGCGTCACCTCGCCCGTGCCGTCGTCCCTGGTCGTCACCGTGGTGCCGTACGCCGCCGAGAGTTCAGCGACATCCGTGAGGATCTCCTTGGCCTCGGCCGGAGCGGCCAGGCGCGGGCGGCCACGGCGGTGCACGGGCGCGCCGAAGCCCAGGTCGACCGGGTGCAGGCGGGCCTCGGCCAGCTCGCCGTCGTCGAAGGTGAGGACGGGGACGAGCGAGCGCCAGTAACGGCGGTGCGGGGCGAACAGACGGCGGCCGTGCCCGCTGAGTTCGTCGAAGTACCGTCCCGGGGTGGGCCGGGAGAGGCCGGGGAGGTTCGCGTAGTCCTCGGCGGGGAGGCGGTCGGCGAGCTCGATCTGGCTGACGATGTTCCCCAGACTGTAGAAGATCGGGCGGCCCCGGTACAGCTCGATGCCGCGCAGGAAGTGCGGGCCGTGCCCGGCGACCAGGTCGGCGCCCGCGTCGATCGCCCGGTGCGCGAACGTACGCAGGAACTCGCCGGGTTCCTCGGGGGTCGGTCCCGGCTCGTGGGAGTGCACGCTGACCAGGACGACGTCGGCGCGGGTGCGCGCCTCGGCGATCCACCGCTCGATGTCGGCGAGGTCCCCCTGATCGCAGGCGGTCGTCATGCCCGACTCGGCCGCCTCCCGGAACCGCGCCCCGTACAGCGTGTACCGGCCGGGTCCCGGCAGCGCCGGATCGATGCCGAGCAGGGTGCGCGCCTCGGCCCGGCGCGCCCGCAGGCCCGTCTCCGCGTCGATCGCGCGCAGCACGTCGAGCTGCGCGGCGGTCACGTCGAGGGTGGCGTTGTGCCGCAGCGGGCTCACGCCGGGGCGGCCGGGCAGGTCGGGCGAGGGCGGGGCCGCCTCCTGGCCGGGCAGGAACGTGGCGCTGCACGCGAGCATGGCGAGGCTGCCGCCGGGCCGGTCGACGTAGACGGGGCGCCGCGCGGCGGTCAGGTCGGCGCCGATCCCGGCGAACGGCAGGCCCCGCGCGGTCAGCAGGCCGACGGTGCCGAGCAGCCCTTCGACGCCCATGTCGAGGGCGTGGTTGTTGGCGCAGCCGAACACGGTGAACCCCGCGTCGGTGAGCTCGTCGAGCACGGCCGCGTCCGCGACGAGGGCGCCGCCGCCCGCCGCGTTGTGGACCGGGTGGCCGCGCCCCGCGCTGGGCACGACCTCCAGATTGGTGAACGCGAAGTCGGCGCCGCGCAACAGCTCCCGCAGCTCCGGCGCGCCCGGCTCGTCGGTGATCGGCGCACCCCTGGTGACCATGGCGTCCCCGGAGAGCGCCACGGTGAGACGGCTCATCGGCGGGCCCGCGCGACGGCGCGGGTGAGTTCCCCGGCGGCGTCCCCGCCGGTGACGTCGATGCGTTCCCCGGCGACCATGACGGTCGGGGTCAGGGACACCTTGCGGGAAGCGGCGACGTCGGACACGTACGTCACCCACGGCTTGTGCGGGGCGTCGCGGACGCAGCGCGCGAAGGAGCCGTCGGTGATCCCCGCGTCCGTGCCCAGCTCGGCGAGCCGGGCATCGCTCAGCCCGGGGCCGCGCTCGGGCGGCTGCTTGTCGAAGAGCACCGCCGTGTACTGCTCGAACCGGCCCGCGTCCGCCGCGCAGGCCGCCGCCGACGCCGCCCGGGTCGAGTAGCCGGCGGGGCTGCTGTAGTCGTCGAGGAACGCGACGGGGTGGTAGACGAGCCGGATGTCCTTCCTCGCCGCCAGGTTCTTCAGGGTGGGGGCGATGGACCGCTCGGTGTTGCGGCACTCGGGGCACAGGTAGTCGAGGTACAGGTCGACGCGGACCGTGCCCCGGGACGCCGTGATCCCCGCCTTGTCGCCGGCCACCCCCGCGGGTGTCCGGTCGGGGGCCTTGCCGGGGTCGGAGCTGTTCGCCCTGACCAGGCCCGCGCCGACGAGCGCGGCGGCGGTGAGGACGACGGCGGCGACGGTCGACACCACGGCGGTGCGCCGCCTGCGCTGCCGCTTGCGGACCATGTCCCGGACGAGAGCGTCCGGATCGGCCGGAGTGTTCGTGGGGGCCGGGGTGTGCGTGGGCTCCATGTGGCTAGTCACCTCTCGCGTCTCTCGCGTCTCGTGCGTCGGGAAGGTCGAGGACCAGGCGGTCCAGGGCGCAGCGCGTGCGCGGTTCACGGACGAGGAGGACGGCCGCGCCGAGCAGGAGCAGATCGCGCGCGATGTCGATGACGTAGCCGCGCTCGGCGCCGTCCGTGAGGGTGCCTCCGCCGCCGAAGCAGCCGCAGTCGATCGACAGGCCGCGCGCCCACACCGAGGCGATGGCCGCGATGTAGACGGCGAGGAGGACGGCCGTGACGGCTGCCGCGGCCCGGGTGGCGAGCCCGGCGACCAGCAGCAGCGCCACCGCGATCTCGACGAACGGCAGCGCGCCGCCGACGAGTTGGGCCGCGCTGCCGCTGACGATCTGGTAGACGGCGACCGAGCGTTCGGCGTTCGCGAGATCCCGGATCTTCACCAGGCCCGCGTAGCCGAGGACGCCGGCGAGGAGCAGCCGCACCGCCGTCCCCGCCCACGGCCGGGCGCCGCGTACCGCCTGCAGCAGCCGCATGCCGGACCTCACTTCGACCGCGAGAACCGGTACGTGGCAGCGCCGAGCGCCAGCGCGACGATCGCCGCGAGGAGCCCCAGCTCGGCGGCGACGGGCGGCTGCCAGTCGCCGATCAGCAGGCGCGTCTGGTCGGAGCTGAGCACGTCGGGCCCCGGCAGGGTCCTGCGGACCGCGTCGACCCCGTACGTCAGGGGGTTGAGCTTGACGACGACGGCGAGCCAGCCGGGCAGGCCGTTCGGCGGGAACATGGCGCCGGAGAAGAACATGAGCGGCATCAGGCTCAGGTTCACCACGACCTGGAACGTGTCGACCTGCCGGATCGTCACCGCGGCCAGCAGGCCGAGGGCCGTGAACAGCAGGGAGACCAGGAAGACCTCGACGAGGACGAGCAGCAGCACGGGCTCGTAGCGGATGCTCGCGATGCCGCCGACGGACAGCACCAACAGGCCGTAGATGCCGCCGGTGGTGGCGCCGCCGAGGGCGAGGCCGAGCACGATGCTGGGGCGCGGGAACGGGGCGACGAGCATCTGTCGCAGCACACCCAGCCTGCGGTCCCAGACGAGCGAGATGCCGACCGCGATGGCCGGTGCCTGCACCGACATGACGAGCACGCCGGGAAACAAGAAGGCCCGGTAGTCGTTGAGTTGGGCCTTGCCGAGATTGCCGGACGCCGCGTCGAGTCCGGTGCCGAGCACGACCAGGAACAGCAGCGGCGTGACCAGGCCCATGGCGAGGCGCACGGGGTTGTGGCGCAGCCGGATCATCTCCCGCCGCCACAGCAGGAGATAGGGGCGCAGGGCGCCGGGCCGCCGCTCGGCGGCGACGGGGGCCCGCGCCTCGACGGGCGCCTGGGCGACGGTGTCGGTGCGGCTCATCGCAGTCCCTCCCCGATCGTGCCGAGCGTGTGCGCGTTCGCCGCGCTCTCCCGGATCTCGGACCCGGTGTGGTGCAGGAAGACGTCGTCGAGGGTGGGCGGCGCGACAGACACCGACCGCACGGTGAGACCGAGGCCCGTACAGAGCCGGGGGACGAGCGCGGCGCCGTTCGCGACCCTCAACAGGAGCCCGTCCGGGGTGAGTTCGGCCGCGAGCCCGAAGCGTTCGGCGAGCGTGTCGACGGCGCGCGCGTCGTCCTCGGTGGAGAGCATCACGAGGTCGGAGCCGATGACGGACTTCAGCTCGGCGGGCGTGCCCTGGGTGATCACCTTGCCGCGGTCGACGATGGCGACCTCGTCGCAGTGCTCGGCCTCCTCCAGCTGGTGCGTGGTGAAGAACAGGGTGATGCCCTGCTCGCGCCGCAGCCGGTCGAGGTGGTCCCAGACGGCGGCGCGGGTCTGCGCGTCCAGGCCCGTCGTCGGTTCGTCGAGGAAGAGGACACGGGGCGCGCCGAGCAGCCCGCGGGCGATCTCCAGACGACGGCGCAGGCCGGTGGAGAACTGGCGCACCGGGACCCGGCTGCGCTCGGAGAGTTCCATCAGGTCGAGCATCGCGGCGATCGCCGTACGGGACTCGTGGCGCGGCAGACCGCACAGATCGGCCTGGAAGCGGAGGTTCTCGGTCGCGGTCAACTCCTGGTCCAGGGTGGACTCCTGGAAGACGATGCCGATCCTGCGGCGCACCTCGGCGGGGTGGGTCGCGACGTCGAAACCGGCCACCTCGGCGCGGCCCGCGGTGGGCTTGAGCAGGGTGGTGAGCATGCTGATGGTGGTCGTCTTGCCGGCGCCGTTGGGGCCGAGGAAGCCGAACGTCGACCCTTCCGGCACGGCCAGTTCGAGCCCGTTCACGGCCGGGTGGGTGCCGTAGTACGCGTAGAGGGCCTCGGCCCTGATCGCGGCGGCCGTCATGCGCGGCTCCCTTCCGGCAGGCGTACGGCGAGGACGGTGCGGAACGCGCTGAGTTCGCCGGGCTCGTCGACGGGACGCCCCTCGACCTCGACCCAGGCGTGCGCGCCGAACGGCTGGGTGCGAAAGCCGGTGCACCAGTCGGCCCAGCGGCCCCTGGCGCGGCACAACAGGACGGTGGCGACGGAGCGTTGGAGGCAGCCGAGGCCGGCGCACCGGGTGCTGACCGAGACGACGGAGCGGCGGGCGCGGGCGACGTCGGCGTACCCGGCGGGCCGGGCGCCCCGGCTCAGCACGCCGAGCACGCGGTGCAGCCGGGCCGGGGGCAGCCGGACCAGCAGGCGGGCGGCGCCGGCCGCGCAGCGGGGCGCGAGCTGGCGGCGCAGGGGGAGGCGGGCCGCGTGTTCGGCGACCGCGGGCGTCGTCACGGGGTGACCTCCAGGAGACGCGCCGCGCTGAGCGAGTCGATGAGCGCCCGTACGTCCTGCCGGGCCCGGTCCTCGGTGACCGGCGCGACCTCGGACATGCTCGCGGCGACCGCGTCCGGGGCGTGCCCGTCGAGCAGTCTGCGCAGCACGGCCGACCCCGAGGCGTTCAACTGCCAGTACCTGCCGTGCCGTCCGTCGAGCAGGACGGCCCCCGACTCGACGTCGGTGAGGGTGACGTCGGGGGCGAGGCTCAGCTTCATCTGCGTACTCCTGTGTCCTGGACATCCGCGTCCCACGGGGCGCTCGTGTGCGTGCGGAGCCAGCTCTCGCACGCCACGGTGGTGTCGATCGGCTGGAGGTGGTGGGACATGGGCCCCGGGTTGAGGACCGCGGCGCGGAACCTCGCCGGGTCGATGAGACCGAGCCCGGCGAGCCGCGAGTCCTCGGCGAGCTCCAGGATCCGGGCCCGGTTGCGGGCCAGGCCCCGGAACGCCTCGGCGCTGAACTCTCCCTTGTCGCGGCGGTCGAGGATGCCGTCGGGCACGGCCCCGCGCACCGCGTCGGTCAGCAGCGGTTTGAACCGGCCGCTCGCCAGGCGCTGATCGACCCGGGTGGCGAGCGCGGCCTCGATGACGCGGTCGTCGAGGAACGGCGCGTCCCACACGATGCCGGTGCCCGCGAGCGCCGTGTTGACCTGGCGGATCGTGGAGCCCTCGAAGACCAGCGAGGCGAGCGCCTGGTGCCGGGCGCGGTCCGCGTCCAGCGGCTCGGGCCGCTCGGCGGCGGCCCGCAGCAGCAACCGCCGCACCTCCGCCACCGCGTCCGGCGTCGCCCAGGCGGGCATCCGGGGCGCGAACACCCAGCCGAAGTCCGGTGTGTCGAGCGGCGGCGGCGGATCGCCGATCCGGGCGGCGACCCGGGCCAGGCCGCGCGGGAACGTCGACCGGTCGGCGAGCGCCCGCACGGTGCCGCCCCACGACCAGCGGTTGGCGAGCCGGTAACGGTTGACCAGGCGCAGGCCGCTGACCGGCCTGGCACGCGCCAACGACCAGGCGGAGGTGGGCATCCGGCCGAACAGCTCGTCACCGCCGAAGCCGCTGAGGTGCAGCGCCGAGCCCTCGCCGCGGGCGCGCCGGGCCAGGTCACGGATGTGGGTGAGTCCTGAGGCCCAGGTGGAGGGGCCCTCGGGGGCGGCGTCCGTGTGGTCGGCGGTGTAGCCGACGTCGAAGAGGTTCTCGGCCCGGTCCGAGGTGAGCGTGTGATGACGGGCCCGCGGCAGCAGGGCGGCCGCCCTGTGCGCCCACGCGGTGTCCTCGTTGGCGCTGTCGAGGGGGGCCACGTGGTACGTGACGAGGTCGGCGCCCGCCGCGTCGGCGAGGAAGCACAGCGAGGTGGAGTCCATGCCGCCGGACAGGTCGGCGCTGATCGTCCGGCCGGTCCTGACCCGGGCGGCGAGCGCGTCGCTCAGGGCCGAGCGGACGGCGCCCGCGCCCTCGGCCAGCGACAGCGTCGGCGCGGGAAGTCGCCACCAACGCACCTGCTCCGCGCGGCCGTCGGCGTCGAGGTGCAGCCAGTGCCCGGTGCGCAGCGCCTCGATGCCGCGGCGGACGGGCCGCTGGGCGAGGGGCCACGGCGCTCCGCCCGGCGCGAGCAGCCGGGCGGCGAGCACGGCCGCGTCGAGCCCGGCGCCGGTGAGCCGTTGGAGCGGTGCGACACCGCTCGCCGCCACGGTGACACCGTCGACGGTGGCCGTGTAGATCTGCCGGACGCCGACGACGGAACCCTGGGCGCGGGTCTGCCCGTCCATCGACACCAGCAGGTGGAAGCCGCCCGCGAGCCGGGCGGCGATCCGGTCCGCGTCGTGCGGGGTGCGCAGCCGGCCGAGCCGGTCGGCCGCGGTGTGTTCGTCGAGGTCGGTGGGCCCGAGGACCACCATCCGGCGCGGCCCGGCCTCGACCAGGACGGCCTCGTCCTCGGGCCAGTCGCCCAGGATCCAGGGCCGCCCCGACGCGTGGTCGATCCGGCGCTTCGCCGGCAGGCCCGACGCGGGCGCGGCGGCGGCCGGGCTGTCCGGCAGCACTACGAATTCCATGTCGCCTCGTTCCCCCGGGCGGTGGCCGGGCGTGCCCCCCCGGCCGCCCCCCCCCCCCCCCCCCCCCCCGCCACCGCAGGTGTTCACCAGAAGCAGACGATGGCGTAGCCACAGCCGGCGAAGTCGTTGCAGCTGCCGACACCGAGGCACTTCGTGAGCTCGTCGAAGTCGCCGACTTCCTGGAGCATGGGGGGCTCGTAGATCTCAACGGACATGGTGTACCTCCCGGTTGGGCCGGTCGTCCGGGCCGACCTGTACGGCCCGGAAGCGACTGACAGGGAGGAAGCTATGGTGCGGCATGTCCCAAAAGCGTGGGACGAGAGCCTCACCCGGGTCCCGTCACGCGTCCCACCGCCGGTGCCGTACGTAGCCGAGGGCGAGCGCCGCCGCGGTCCACACGAGCAGCACGACACAGCCGCGCACCGCGTGATCCGTGTCGACGGTGAGCATCTGGGTGCCCGCCCGGTCGGGGAAGTAGCGGGCGAGTTCCTTGGTCGCCCCGATGACGGAGAGGATCTGGGACCCGGCGAGCACCATCGGCAGCATGATGGCGAGCGGCAGCACGGCGCTGCGCGCGGCGGCGGCCACTCCGGCGGCGAACAGGCTCATCAGTGTCAGGTAGAGCACCGCCCCGGCGAGCGCGCGGGGCACGCCCGCGTCGCCGATGGACGCGCCGTGCGGGCCGAGCGCGGCCTGGGTGACCAGGTACCCGACGACGGTGACGGGGACCGCGACGAGCAGCGCGGCCGCCGCGGTGACGGTGAGCTTCGCGGCGTACAGGAGGCCGCGCCGGGGCACGGCGAGCAGCGAGACGCGCATCATGCCGGAGCCGTACTCGGAGGCGAAGACGAGCACCCCGAACACGATCAGCGCGAGCTGCCCGTACAAGATGCCGTCCAGGCCCGCCTGTTGAGCGGTGAAGCCGTCGCGCAGCATGCCGTTGTCGGACTCGATCGCCGACTTCGCCGACCAGCCGTCGAGGGCGGCGATCGCCACGCTGAGCGGTGCGAACAGGAGCAGCGCGAGGAAGGTGGCGCGGATCGCGCGCACCTTGATGAACTCGGCCCCGACGGCCGCGATCGTCTCAGACACGGGTGCTCCCTTCGGGCTGCTGCCCGTGCTGCTTCCCGACGAGGCCGAGGAAGGTGTCCTCCAACGAGGCGGTGTGCGTGCTGAGTTCGTCGAGGGCGAGGCCGCCCGCGGCGGCGACCTGGCTGACCTCGCCCGCGGTGAGCCCGGACACCTCCAGGCTGCCGTCGGACCCCGCGGCCAAGGAGGCGCCCTTGCGCTCCAACTCCCGGCTCAGCGGCCCGGGTTGCGGAGTGCGGACGCGCACGTACGAGCGTCCGTGGCGCTGGATGAAGTCCTGCATCCCGGTGTCGGCGAGGAGCCGGCCGCGGTCGATGACGACGAGGTGGTCGGCGACCATGGACATCTCCGCCATCAGATGGCTGGAGACGAGGACGGTGCGGCCCTCGGCGGCTCTGCCGCGCAGGAGTTCGCGCAGCCACCGGATGCCCTCCGCGTCCAGGCCGTTGACGGGTTCGTCGAGCATCAGGACAGGCGGGTCGCCGAGCAGCGCGGCGGCGAGCCCGAGCCGCTGCCCCATGCCGAGCGAGAAGGTCCCGACGCGGCGGCGGGCGGCGCCGGTGAGCCCCACCGCGTCCAGCACCTCGTCGACGCGGCGGCGCGGGATCCGGTTGCTCCGGGCCAGCCAGCGCAGATGGTCCACGGCGGTCAGGCTCTTGTGCGGGACCGAGGTCTCCAGGAGGGCGCCCACGTGCCGGGCCGGGTGGCGCAGGTCCTGGTAGGCGTGCCCGCCGATGCGCGCGGAGCCCTCGTCGGGGCGCGTCAGGCCGAGCATCATCCGCAGGGTCGTGGACTTGCCGGCTCCGTTGGGTCCCAGGAACCCCGTGACGGTCCCGGGCCGCACCGTGAAGGTCAGTCCGCCGACGACGGTGTGCTCCCCGTAGCGCTTGGTCAGGTTCAAGGCGTCGATCACACCGCAAGTCTCGCGGCGCGGACGGCGCCCCGCATCGGTCGCGGGACGGGAAGGCGGCGGGGGCTCGGCGCCGCGCACCCATACTTGAGAATGAGGCCGGTTCAGGCCAGCCGTGCCGCGCCGTCAGTAGGGCAGGGTCGCCGCGACCCGGAACCCGCCGCCCTCGCGCGGCCCCGCGGTGAGGCTGCCGCCGTGCGCGGTGGCCCGCTCCCGCATCCCGACCAGGCCGAGACCGCCACCGGGCACGGCGGGCCGATGCGCGGCGCCCGGCGCCGGGCCGTCGTCGTCGACGTCGATCTCCAGCAGACCGTTCCGGGCCGTCACCCGGACCCGGCAGTGGGTCGGCGCCGCGTGCTTCACGGTGTTGGTCAGGGCTTCCTGCACGATCCGGTACGCGGAGGTGGCGACGCCGTCCGGGGGCTGCTGCGGGCAGTGCGTGCTCAAGTCGACGCGGACGCCCCCGGCCTCGGCGGTCGCCACGAGTTCGGGCAGGTCGCCGAGCCCGGCCACGGGCCGCAGGTCGTGGGGTGCGCGGGGGTCGGGCAGGGCGCGGTCGGGGCGGCCGTTCTCGTCCTTGCGCAGCAGCGTCAGCGTGGCCCGCATGTCACGCAGTGCCTTGCGGCTGACGTCCTCGATCACGACGAGCGCGTCCCGCGCCTCGTCGGGGTGGGTGTCGACGACGTGGTTGGCGATGCCCGCCTTGACCGCGATGAGCCCCACGCTGTGCGTGACCACGTCGTGGATGTCGCGGGCGATGCGCAGCCGTTCCTCGACCTTGGCCCGTTCCGCGGTCTGCTCGATGACGCGTCGCAGGCTCTCCCGGCGCTCTCCCACGGCGGCCCCCGCGGCCCAGGTGGCGCCCAGGACCAGCGCCCCGAACACGCCCTGGACGGCGCCGGTTCCGCCCTCGTAGTGGCGGCCGCCGCCCAGGGTCAGCAGGGCGGCGCCGGCCACGCAGACCCCGCCGACCACGACCGCGGAACGGCCGGGCCTGCGCCGGGTCACGGCCACCGGGTAGAGGGCGTAGGCGGCGGCGAGGAAGGGGACCGGGCCGAGCCCGTACGACAGTGCCGCGCAGGCCACGATCAGGACGAACCCGAAGACCGGCAGCGGCCACAGACGCCGGGCGACCAGGGGCAGCGCGGCGGCGAGGGACAGCGGCCAGCCGCCCGCGCCGCCGCCCGCCTCCGCAGCGGGCCGCAGCGGCTCCAGCTGCACGAGCAGCGCGAATCCGAGCGCGGCCGGCACGTCGAGCAGGACCAGGTGCCGGGCACGGATATCGACCACGCGGCTATCGACCATGCGGCGAAAGTATGCGCCCGACCGTGCGTGCGTCCAACGCGCCCTTTTCTGACCGAGAATCACCCATGAACCGCCCTTAACCGGAGGGGAGTCGTCCCATTCGTGGGGCGAACTTGCGTTCCTTTGAATCCCGTCCGCATACTCGACACGCGTAGCGCCATGCTCCCGTTCCCCCACCTCTCTCACCTTCCCCGTGGACGGATGATGACCAGAAGGAGTCTTGTGCAAATTCTCCACGCCCATGTTTCAGGCCACTCGGAGACGAAGGGGGCGCAGGGAGAATGACATCGGCCGGCGCAATCAACCTGCTGATTCGAAGTGAGGATCCGGTCGCGCTCGCCGGCCTTGAGGCCATCGTCGACAAAGACGTGGCGATGACCCTCATATGCCGCCCGGACGGCGGCTCCGGCACCCTTCGATGTCGGCCGGAAACGCTGCCTCAACCCCATGTCATCATCCTCGGAGAGCCGCCGTCGAAGCGTTTCATCTGCGAGAACGTCCAGGAAATCCTTTCCACGTACGGGCGCGCGAAGAGCCGGCCGAAGACTCTCGTCGTCTCTCAGAACGATGACGACGACGTGATAGTGGCCGCTCTGCGCGTCGGCGTCAACGGCTATCTTTCACGCATCGGTTCACCGGAAGAACTCCTCCACTCCATTCGCCTGGTCGCCAAGGGCGGAGCCGCTTTCAGCCCCACGATAGCGGCGAGATTCAGCAGATACTTCTCCACGATGCCGAGTCTTCCCGAGCTGACCGGATTCGCCGATCTGACGGCCCGTGAAATGGAAATCCTCGAACTGCTCGCGGACGGCCTGGGGAACCAGCAGATAGCCCGCCGCCTCTTCCTCGCCGAGAAAACGGTCCGGAACTACGTCACCCGCATCTTCGCCAAGCTGGAAGTCCACGACCGCGCCTCGGCGGCGGTCCGCGCCCGCGACGCGGGGCTCGGGGGCCAGGCGGAGACGCTGCTCGGCCAACACGTCTGAGGGCCGGTCCCCGGCCATGTGCTCGCACACCAGGAGGCATTGCATGACGTACCCGCGACTGCGCACCCCGGCGCAGGAGTTGGCCGACGCGAAGGAACGTCTCGGCATCCCGAAGATCGTCGCCCTCTGCGGCTCCACCCGCTTCATGGACGAGATGACCGGGGAGGACCTCAGGCTGACGTGGGCCGGTCACATCGTCGTCAAGCCCGGCTGCGACACGAAGACCGCCGGCTCGCTGTGGGCCGACGAAGCCGAGGCCCGGGCCGGAAAGGCACGTCTCGACGAGCTGCACCGCGCGAAGATCCGGCTCGCCGACGAGGTCCTCGTCGTCGGCCACTACGTCGGCACGTCGACCACCGCCGAGATCGCCTACGCCCGCGAACTCGGCAAGCCCGTCACGTTCACCCACCCCGAGGCCGACCCCCTGCACGCGCACTCCTGAGGGGGGTGCCCGCGTGACCCGACCCCAGCTCTGAGCCGACGGGGTCACCGCGAGTCGCGCCCCCGCCTCGTCGGTTCACGGCGATCACCGATGCACGGTGCGGGACGGGGCCGCGTCATAAGGAGCGGCACAAACAGTGTCACAGGGAGCAGGTAGGCTGCCCGGCGTGCGTGGCAAGAGGGGAGCGCGCACGCCGGGTACACCACTTGCTGGGACTTACGGGAGGCGGCTGCTTTGCACATTCAGGAGTGGCTCGACACGATTCCGGCCGTTGCGATCTACGCCCTGGTGGCGGGCGTCATCGGCCTGGAGAGCCTCGGTATCCCGCTGCCCGGTGAGATCGTGCTGGTCTCCGCCGCGCTGCTGTCCTCGCAGCACGGTGACATCAACCCGATCGTGCTCGGCGTCTGCGCCACGGCCGGCGCCGTCGTCGGCGACTCCATCGGGTACGCGATCGGGCGCAAGGGCGGACGGCCGCTGCTCGCGAAACTGGGTGCCAAGTTCCCCCGGCACTTCGGGCCCGCGCACGTCGCCACCGCCGAGCGGTCCTTCGAGAAGTGGGGCATGTGGGCCGTCTTCTTCGGCCGGTTCATCGCGCTGCTGCGGATCTTCGCCGGTCCGCTCGCCGGTGTGCTGCACATGCCGTACTGGAAGTTCCTCATCGCCAACTTCCTCGGCGGTGTGGCCTGGGCCGGTGGCACGACCGCCGTCATCTACTACGTGGGCGTGGTCGCCGAGGACTGGCTGAAGCGGTTCTCGTACGTGGGGCTCGGGGCCGCGGTGCTCGTCGGGGTCGCCTCGATGCTCATCGTGAAGCGGCGGGCCACCAAGGCTGCCGCCAAGCACGAGGCCGCAGCGGCCGCCGAGTCGTCGGAGGCCGTGGTCGCCGCCGAGTGATCTCGGCTGCGGGGCGGTGGGGGCCGATGTTCCCGGAGGTCGCCCCCTCCTCCCCGTGGTGGGTCGCTCGCGCCTTCCTCGCGCCCCTTACGGGGCGCTTTTCTTGTGGGCCTTGGCGAGTTCCACGTAGTGGGTGCCGTTCAGGGTGACGCCCTCGCGCTCCTCCTGCGTGAGTACGCGCTTCACCTTCGCGGGCACGCCCGCCACCAGGGAACCGGGCGGGACCACCATGCCCTGCGGGACCAGCGCCTGCGCCGCGACCAGGGAACCCGTGCCGATCACCGCGCCGTTGAGGACCGTCGCGCCCATGCCGATCAGGCAGTCGTCCTCGACGGTGCAGCCGTGCAGGACCGCGTTGTGCCCCACCGAGACGCGCGCGCCGACCGTCACCGGGAAACCGGGGTCGACATGGACCGTGCAGTTGTCCTGGATGTTGCTGTCGGCGCCGAGCACGATCGGCTCGAACTCCGCGCGCAGCACCGCGCCGTACCAGACGCTGGCGCCCGCGTGCAGGGTCACGTCGCCGATCAGCGCCGACGTCGGCGCCGCGAACGCGTCCTGGTCCAGCTTCGGTTCCTTGTCGCCGAACCCGGTGACGAGTGGCTCGTGTGCCATGCGTGCTCCTGACTCTCGTCCTGACTCTCCGTTGCTGAGCGAACCGTACCCGGGGCCCTGTGGGGCACAGATCACAGGGCGGTGAGGTGGGGGACGACGGTACGGGTGAGTAACGTAGCGGCGTGCCGAACAAATGGAACGCGTTCTCGTCCGGGGGAGGGCTCGCCCATCGTGCCGTCCAGGCCGGGTGGCGGTGGATGCAGCGCAAGGGCGCGGTCACGGCCGCGCAGCCCGGCGGACACCGGTTCGGCGCGATCGGCCACGGCACCAAGCTCGCCTTCCCGCAGGGCACCCTGTTCGGGGAGCCGTGGATCCGGCTCGGCGCGCACTGCATCATCGGCGAACAGGTCACGCTGACCGCCGGCATGATGCCCGATCTCGACCTCGGCCCCGACCCGATCCTCACCATCGGCGACGGTGTCGTCATCGGCCGCGGCAGTCATGTCATCGCCGACACCACCGTGACCGTCGGGCGAGACGTCTACATGGGCCCGTACGTCTACATCACCTCCACCAATCACTCCTACGACGATCCGCACGAGCCCATCGGCAAGCAGTGGCCGCGGATGGAGCCGGTGGAGATCGGGCCCGGCTGCTGGATCGGGACCAACGCC
The DNA here is from genome assembly GCF_017377775.1 of Streptomyces sp. VRA16 Mangrove soil. Taxonomy (GTDB): domain Bacteria; phylum Actinomycetota; class Actinomycetes; order Streptomycetales; family Streptomycetaceae; genus Streptomyces. Next base: position 24,285 of record NZ_JAFVLN010000023.1, on the reverse strand, counting down.
GTGATCCTGCCGGGTGCCCGGATCGGGCGGAACGTCGTCGTCGCGGCGGGCGCCGTCGTGCGCGGCGAGATCCCCGACCACGCGGTGGTCGCCGGGGCGCCGGCCCGGGTCGTGCGCACCTGGGACGAGGAGACGGGCTGGCAGCCGCCGCTGCGCACGCCCGCGCCCCAGCCGATACCCGCCGACGTCACCCCGGAACAGCTCCTCGCCCTCGCGGACCTGGATCTGGAGGACCTGGATCTCGAGGACAGCGCCTAGGCGGGCCGTAGTGCGCGCGCCGCGGCCGTGCGGACCGCGTCCGCCACCGCCGCGAGCGCCGGCGAGTCCAGTTTCCACTGCTGCCAGTGCAGTGGGACGTCGACCGGGCGGTCCGGGGCGAGCTGCACCAGGCGGCCCGAGCGCAGCAGCGGTGCGGCCTGGAGTTCGGGAATCATGCCCCAGCCGAGGCCCAGCGCGACGGACTCGACGAACCCCTCCGACGTGGGCACCGCGTGCCGGACGGCGCTCGCCGCGCCGCGGTCCCGGCGCAGGGTGCGGACGAAAGCGTCCTGGTGGTCGTCGCTGCGGTCGAAGGTCATCACCGGTGCCCGCGGCAGGGTCTCGGCGAGCGGTCCTTGCAGGTGCCGGTCGACGAAGTCGGGGCTCGCCGCCGCCAGATAGCGCATGCGGCCCAGGGCGCGGACCGAACAGCCCGACACCGGCTCGGGCGACGAGGTCACCGCGGCCATCACCCGGCCCTCGCGCAGCAGCTCCGCGGTGTTCGTCTCGTCCTCGCGGTGCAGCTCGAAGCAGACGTGCGCGTCCCGGTCGACCCGGGTGAACGCGTCCAGGAACCAGGTGGCGAGCGAGTCCGCGTTGACCGCGACCGACACCCGGGTCGGCCCCTGCTCCCCGGTGCTCAGCCCCAGCTCGGCGTACGCGTCACGTTCGAGCCGGGCGAGCTGACGCGCGTACCGGACGACGACCTCGCCGGACTCGGTGGGCCGCACCGGTTTCGTGCGCACGAGCAGCACGCGGCCGGTGCGCTGCTCCAGGGCCTTCACCCGCTGACTGACCGCCGACGGCGTCACGTGCAGCGCGGCCGCCGCGGCGTCGAACGTGCCCTCGTCGACCACCGCGAGCAGCGTCCTGACCTGGTCGAGCGGCAGTTCCGGTACCTTCACGGGCGCTAATGATACGTAAGAATCTTTAGCTGTACGGGCAGTGATCGACTCCGTAGCGTCGACGGCATGAACGCTTCACTCGCCGCCGCAGCCGCGGGATTCGGCACCGGCCTCTCGCTCATCGTCGCCATCGGAGCCCAGAACGCCTTCGTGCTGCGCCAGGGCGTCCGGCGCGACGCCGTGCTCGCCGTCGTCGGCATCTGCGCGGTCTCCGACGCGGTGCTCATCGCGCTGGGCGTGGGCGGCATGGGGGCGATCGTGATCACGTACCCCGAGGTACTGACCGCCGTCGGCTGGATCGGGGGAGCGTTCCTGCTCGCGTACGGGGCGTTCGCCGCGCGCCGGGTGTTCAGGCCGGCCGGAGCGCTGCGGGCCGAGGGCGAGGCGGCCGGGTCGCGGAAGCGGGCGGTGCTCACCTGCCTCGCGATGACCTGGCTCAACCCGCACGTCTACCTCGACACCGTGTTCCTGCTCGGCTCGGTCGCGGCGGGCCAGGGCTCGCTGCGCTGGACCTTCGGCATCGGCGCGGCCCTCGCCAGCCTCTGCTGGTTCGCCGCGCTCGGCTTCGGCTCCCGGCTGCTCAGCCGCTTCCTCGCTAAGCCGGCTGCCTGGCGGGTCCTGGACGGACTGGTCGCCGCCACCATGGTCGCGATGGGGGGCATGCTGATCGCCGGAAGCTGACAGGCCCTGTTCCGACGCTCGGGGCCGCCTGCGATAGTGAGCCTGCAAGTAATAGGTGTAGCTGACAAGCAGGGTGTACGTGGACACGAGCGAGAGCACCACCGGTACGGACTCCGAGCCGGCGGCGGCCCCTGAGCCGCGGCGCGGCTGGCGCCGCTTCGCCATGGACACCCGGCCGCTGCGCATCCCCGCGTACCGCCGGCTGTGGTCCTCGACGATCGTCACGGCCGTGGGCAGTCAGCTCACGGCCGTCGCCGTGCCCAAGCAGATCTACGACATCACGGGCTCGTCCGCGTGGGTCGGCGCGGCCGGCCTCGCCGGGCTCGTCCCGCTGATCGTGTTCGCCCTGTGGGGCGGCGCCGTCGCGGACAGCGTCGACCGGCGCAAGCTGCTCCTCGTCACCAACTCCGGCATCGCCGTCACCTCCGTGCTGTTCTGGCTGCAAGCCGTCAGCGGACTCGACTCGGTCGCCGTGCTCATGGTGCTGCTCGCGATGCAGCAGGCGTTCTGGGGGCTCAACGCCCCGGCCCGCAACGCCTCCATCGCCCGGCTCGTGCCCGAGAGCCAGCTGCCCGCGGCCAACGCCCTCGGCTCCACCGTCATGCAGACGGGTCAGGTCGTCGGGCCGCTGCTCGCCGGTGTCCTGATACCCGTCATCGGGCTGCCCGAGCTGTATCTCATCGACGCCCTCGCGCTGTGCGTCACGGTCTGGGCCGTGTACCGGCTGCCCGCGCTGCCGCCGCTCGCCTCCGCGGTCAAGCGGCGGGCCGGGGTGCGCGAGATCGCCGAGGGCTTCCGCTACATCTCCGCGCACAAGGTGCTGCTGCTGTCCTTCCTCGCCGACATCGTCGCGATGGTGTTCGGCATGCCGCGCGCGCTGTTCCCGCAGCTCGCCGCCGAGACCTACGGCTCGTACGGGGAAGGGCTCGCTCTGGGGCTGCTGTTCGCGGCGATTCCGATCGGGGCGGTGGCCGGCGGGCTGTTCTCCGGCACGTTCTCGCGGGCCAAGCGGCACGGGTGGATGGTGATCGGCGCGGTCGTGGCGTGGGGCGCGGCCATCGCCGGGTTCGGGCTCAGCGGCAGCCTCTGGCTCGGCGTGTTCTTCCTGGCGCTCGCCGGGGTCGCCGACATGGTCTCCATGGTCTTCCGCGGGGCGATCCTGCTGTCCGCGGCCACCGACGAGATGCGCGGGCGCATGCAGGGCGTCTTCACGGTGGTCGTCGCGGGCGGGCCCCGGCTCGCCGATGTCCTGCACGGTTCGGCCGGCTCGGCGTTCGGCGCGCGCCAGGCGGTGACCGGGGGCGGGGTGCTGGTCGTCGTGGTGATGCTCTGCCTCGCCTTCGCGGTGCCGGCGCTCCGCAGGTACCGGGTCTGAGGCGGGCCGGGGTCTTCCCCGCGCCCCTCACCTCACCCGGCGGCCAGCAACACCGTGCCGACCAGCGCGAGACCCGCCCCCGCCGCCTGCACCCCGCGCAACCGCTCCCGCAGCACCCCGCGCGCGGCCAGCGCCGTGATCACCGGGTAGAGATAGGCGAGCACCGCGGCCACCGTTACCGGCCCGTGCTGCACGGCGAGCGAGTACGTCCCGTTGGCGGCCACATCGGCGAGGCCCACGAAGGCGAGGCCGGGCAGTGACGCACGCAGCAGCCGCAGACCGCCCGCCTCGGGCAGCACCCGGGCGCCGCGCCGCGCTCCGGCGACCAGCGCGGCCCCGCCCGCCACCACGTTCGTCACCCGTTGCACGAACAGGGCGAGGAAGAGTCCGGGCAGGGTGCTGGACGCCTCCGCGATCAGGGCCATCACCGCACCGAACCCGAAGGCCGCGCCGAGCGTGAGCAGCACGGTCCGCCGCTGCACCGGCGCGCCGCCGAACCGCGGTCCGCCGGCGAGCAGGATCCCCACGACGGCGACGAGGATGCCCGCCACCTGGATGAGCCCCGGACGCTCGCCCACCGCGAGGCCCACCCCCACCGGCACCGCGACACCGATCGTGCTGAGAGGCGAGACCACGCCCATCGGGCCGAGGGCGAGCGCCTTGTAGAAGGCGAGCATGGCGAGCGGCCCGACCAGGCCCGCGGCGACGGCGAGCCACAGCCGCGGCTCGGCGTCGTGCCAGGCGCCCGTCGCCGCGACGACGACGCCGAGGACGGCCGCCGCGATGGCCTGGGAGACGACCACCACCGTGAGGGCCGGGGTGCGCCGGGTCAGCAGCCCGCCGCCGAAGTCGGCCAGGCCGATGAGCAGGCTGGTGGCCAGGGCGAAGAGTGCTGTCATGGCGAGCCTCGCAGTACAGTTCGGTGAACACTGATGAACGCTGAAGTGCACCACACCGTAGTTCATTGAACTGAACTGCCGCATGCAAAATATTGCTCTATCTGAGATCTGGTCGAGTTCGCTCTGCCTGAGATCGCCCTACCCGTGGGACGGAATGTGTCGGACCTCGAACTGCTGACCCAGTCGCTCGCCCGCAACGTCAAGCACTGGCGTGCGGAGCGCGGCTTCACCCTGGATGCGCTCGCCGCCCGCGCCGGCGTCAGTCGCGGCATGCTCATCCAGATCGAGCAGGCCCGCACCAACCCGAGCATCGGCACCGTCGTCAAGATCGGCGACGCGCTCGGCGTCAGCATCACCACGCTGCTCGACTACGAGCAGGGGCCCAAGGTCCGCATCGTGCCCGCCGAGCAGGCGGTGCGGCTGTGGTCCACGGAGGCCGGCAGTTACCACCGGCTGCTCGCGGGGACCGAGGCGCCGGGCCCCCTGGAGATGTGGGACTGGCTGCTGCAGCCCGGTGACGGCAGTGCCTCCGACCCGCACCCCGACGGCACCATCGAGCTGGTCCACGTCACGGAGGGCGAGCTGACCCTGGTCGTGGACGGCGCCGTGCACCTGGTGCCCGAGGGGGCGAGCGTCACCTTCGAGGCGAACACCGCGCACGAGTACCGCAATGACGGCTCCGTGCCGACCCGGATGGTCATGGCCGTCTCGGTGCCGTTCGAACGCTGAGACGGCTGATTCCCTCGCCCGGGACGGCTGTTAGCGTGCCGACATGCGTGCACCCATCGGAGATTTCGACCACGTCCGCCCGGCCCCCGAAGCCCTCGACCTGCTCACCCGTCCCGTCGCCGACGCCGTGCGCCACTGGCGCGGCACGGTGCCCGCGCAGGACCTGATCCACGTCGACACCGACCCGCAGTGGGCCGACACCGCGACGTTCGTCGAGCGCTACGGGCCCGAGCTGCTGGCGCAGTCGGCGAACTGTGTGGTGCTCGTCGGCAAGCGCGGCGGCGAGTCCACGCTCGTGGCGTGCGTCGTCCTCTCCGGCGCCAAGGTCGACGTCAACGGCGCCGCGCGCCGTCAACTCGGCTTCCGCAAGGCCCGGTTCGCCGACCACGACACCGCCATCGGCGAGACCGGCATGGAGTACGGCGGCATCACGCCGATCGGCCTGCCCGCCGACTGGCCCGTCCTGCTCGACGCGGCCGTGGTCGACCTCCCGCACGTCCTCATCGGCAGCGGTACCCGCCGCGGCAAGCTGATCGTCCCGGGCAAGGCGCTCGCCGAGCTGCCGGGTGCCGTGGTCGTCGAAGGACTCGGCGTCGCCTGACCCTGCCCCCCGGCCGGTACGCCCCTCAGTTGTGGAGATATACGGAGCGCGAGGTCTCCCGAGGCGGCAGCGAACCTACAATTCCCCCTTGGGAAGCGGCACTTGCCAACACGGGGCGATGCGGGACGGGCGGGTGGGATGCGGTGCGCGAGACGCAGCCGGGCACGGTGGTCGGGGGACGGTTCAGGCTCGACGAGGTGCTGGCCCGCGGGGGCTTCGGCATCGTGTGGAAGGCCCGTGACCTCGAACTGAAGGTGGGCGTCGCGGTCAAGGAGGTCTACCTGCCGCCCGCCACGTCCCCCGAGGAGCACGCCGACCGGCTGGCCCGGGCCCGCCGCGAGGCGCGCAACGCGGCGGCCCTGCGCGACGAACCGTACATCGTCGCCGTGCACGACATGGTCACCGAGGACGACCGGCCCTGGATGGTGATGCGCCTCGTCGAGGGGCACTCGCTGGAGCGGCACCTCGCCGACCGGGGCCCGTTACCGGCTCAGGAGGCCACGCGCGCCGCGCGCTGTCTGCTCAAGGCCCTCGCCGCCGCGCACACCGCGGGGATCGTGCACCGCGACGTCAAACCGGCGAACGTGATGGTGGCCGACGGCGGCGACTTCCTGCTCACCGACTTCGGTATCGCCGTGCACTCCACGGACACCTCGCTGACCAGCACCGGGATGCTCATCGGCTCCCTGGAGTACGTCGCACCCGAGCGCGCGGGCGGCGGTGAGGACCGGCCCGCGGGGGACCTGTTCTCGCTCGGGGCGACGCTCTATCAGGCGGTCGAGGGCGTCTCACCGTTCCGCAGGGCCCACCCCACGGCGACCCTCACCGCCCTGCTCACCGAACCGGCACCGGAACCCGAACACGCCGGCCGGCTCGCACCGTTGATCACCGGTTTGCTGGAGAAGGACCCGGACCGGCGCCCCACGGTCGAGGAGGCGCTGCGCCTCCTCGACGCGCCGCCGCCCAGCACCAGGACGATCACCGAGCCGGCGACGGTGCCGACACCCCGCCCGGCGAAGAAGACCCCGGCCAAGCCGCCCAAGACCTCCGACGAGGCGAAGACCCCCAAGACCTCTGACACGGCGAAGACCCCCAAGACCTCCGACACGGCGAAGACCCCCAAGGCCACCGGCAAGGCCCGAAGCGCCGAGGCCGCCGCCACGACCAAAGCCGACGCGTCCAAGGCATCCGCGTCCTCCGCCACGACCAAAGCCGCACCGTCCAAGCCATCCGCGTCCAAGCCATCCGCGTCCAAGCCATCCGCGTCCTCCGCTGCGACCAAGGCCGCCGTGTCCACGGCATGCGAGGCCACCGACGCCGCTCGCGCCAGAGCGGCCGACAAGGGTGTCGATCTCGCCCTGGTCACGGGAACCGGCCAGGGCGGCCGTATCACCGTCCAGGACGTCTACGCGGCGGAGGGCAAGCGGGCGACCAAGCAACCCGCCTCCACGAGTTCGACGGGCCTGGGCTGTTTCTTCCTCTGCCTCGTCGGCGTCGCCATCGTCGTGGCCCTGCTCGTCCAGCATGAGCAGAAGCAGAACGACGCGCAGTCGAGCACCGGGGCGTCGGCCATCGGCACACCCACCTACGCCCCGTTCACCGACGACCCGGACATCGGCGCGCCGGAGGCGGACGTCACGACCGAGGCCACCCGCGACCCCGCCTGCGGCGAGGCGATCGACGCGATCCAGACCCAGATGGACCTGATGCCGAGCCCGATGACCACCGGCAACGTGAGCGTGTTCGCCGACCGGTTCCGCGACATGGCCGGCGCCCTCGACACGGCCGAACAGCATGCGAGCGACCCGGACGTGGCCTCGGCGGTCCGCGCCCTGGCCGCCGACGCACGCGCGAACGCCGACGCCTACGAGAGCGTGTCGGACGACAACACCCCGACGGACGCGATGCAGGGCGACCTGGACGCGCTGAGCACCGCGTGCGCCGCCTCCGCGGGCTGACCCCCGCCCACGCGGGCGGCGGCTCGCCGACGTGGCACTTCAGCGAACCGGCGCGGGCCCCGTGCTCTCCCGTACCACCAACCGCGTAGGCACCAACGACGTCCCCCGCTCCGCCTCGCCCTGCCGCACCTGGCGCAGCGCGCTCGCCACGCACAGTCGGCCGACCTCGGCGAAGTCCTGGTGGACCGTGGTCAGCGGGGGCAGGAACGAGCCCGAATCCGGGATGTCGTCGAAGCCGATCACTGACACCTCGTCAGGAACCTTGCGGCCGCGCTCGTTCAGGGCGCGTAGCAGGCCGAGCGCCATCTGGTCGTTGGCCGCGAACACCGCGGTGCAGTCCGGGTGTTCGGCCAGTTCCAGGCCCGCGCGGTAGCCCGACTCCGCCGACCAGTCGCCCAGGGCGGGCGGCGGCACCGGGCGGCCCGCCTCCTCAAGTGCCGTGCGCCAGGCGTCCGTTCGGCGCTGGGCGGCGAACGAGTCGGAGGGGCCCGCCAGATGCCAGACCGTCTTGTGGCCGAGGTCCAGCAGATGGCGCACGGCGTCGCGCGTGCCGCCCGCCTGGTCCGTGTCGACGACCGCGAACCGGTCGCCCGCGTCCGAGTCCACGACCACCACCTGCACATGTGGCGGCAGCGTCAGCCGGCCGGAGTCCAGGAGGTGCACCTCCATGATGACGATCACCGCGTCCACCGCGAGCTCGCCCAGCCGGGAGAACGCACCGCGCACCTCGTCCTGCGTCGGCACCGCCACCGGCAGCAGTGTGACCGCGTACCCCTCCTGGGCCGCCGACGTCGCGATGCCTTCCAGCGTGCGGACGTTGCCCGTCGTCGACAGCGTGAAGGTGATGACGCCGATGGTGTGGAACTGGCCGCGCTTGAGGGCGCGCGCCGCGCTGTTGGGCCGGTAGTCCAGCTCCTTCATGGCGGCCAGGACTCGCTCGCGGGTCTCCTCGTTCACGCCGGAGAAGCCGTTCGAGACGCGGGAGACCGTCTGCGAGGACACCCCCGCGACCCGGGCGACGTCCGCCATGGAGGCGCCGCGGGAGCGCCGCCCGCCGCCCTGCGCTGCTGTTGTCACGCTGTGCCTCATCCGTCGTGTGTGTGTCCGTTCACCGGCCGACTCTTGACCGTCCTCCGCAGGCAGTGTAGACATGCCGCCACCGGATGTTTACGTAAACATAACAGCTCAGCGGCCGCTCGCTCGCAGAAATGTTTACGCAAACATCCGGACCGCCCGCGAGGACGCAGCACGAGGCACGCAGAGCGAGGGACGCACGATGACGACGCTTCAACCGTCGGCCGCCACAGGCCGGAGCCCGGCCGGGCAGGCGGCGCGCAAAACGCGCCGTTCCTGGAAGGGCTGGGGGTTCATCGGCCCCTTCGCGATCGTCTTCGCGCTGGTGTTCCTGGCGCCGCTCGCGTACTCCGTCTACCTGAGCCTGTTCCGTACCCAGCTCATCGGCGGCACGCACTTCGTGGGCCTGGACAACTACCAACAGGCCCTCCAGGACGGCCAGTTCTGGGAAGGTGTCACCCGCGTCGGACTCTTCCTGCTGATCCAGGTGCCGATCATGCTCGGCATCGCCCTGCTGGTCGCGCTCGCCATCGACAGCGGCCGGCTCTACGGCAAGGACTTCTTCCGGATCACCGTCTTCCTGCCGTACGCGGTGCCCGCCGTCGTCGCCACCCTGATGTGGGGCTTCATGTACGGCACCCGCTACGGCCTGGTCGGCGACATCAACTCCGCGTTCGGTGCGAAGCTGCCCGACCTGCTCTCGCCCGACCTGGTCCTCGCCTCCATCGGCAACATCGTGACCTGGGAGTTCGTCGGCTACAACATGCTGATCTTCTACGCCGCGCTGCGCGTCGTGCCGCACTCCCTCTACGAGGCGGCCGAGATCGACGGCGCCGGCCAGCTGAGGGTCATCACGGCGATCAAGCTCCCGGCGATCCGCGGCGCGCTCGTCATCGCCACGATCTTCTCGATCATCGGCAGCTTCCAGCTCTTCAACGAGCCCGCGATCCTCCAGAAGCTCGCGCCGAACGCCATCACCACCGACTTCACCCCGAACTACTACACGTACTCGCTGTCCTTCTCCGGCCAGCAGCAGAACTACTCCGCGACGGTCGCCATCGTCATGGGCGTGATCACGATGATCGTGGCGTACGTCGTCCAGCTGCGCGGCATGCGCAAGGGAGCGTGAGCGCGATGTCCACCAGCACCCCCGTGCGGCAGACGCCGCTGAAGTCCGCCGCCCCGCGCCTGCGCGCACCCCGGCGCCACATACCCGGCCGGCCCCGGCGCAGCGTCCTGCTGACGGTGCTCACCGGCGTCGTGCTCGTATACAGTCTGCTGCCGCTGGTGTGGCTGCTGATCAGCGCCACCAAGTCGCAGGAGGGCCTGGCCCGCTCCTTCGGCCTCTGGTTCGACGGTGACTTCGACCTGTGGTCCAACATCAGCGCCACCTTCACGTATCACGACGGCGTCTTCGTCCGCTGGCTGCTCAACACCCTGATGTACGTGGTCGTGGGCGCCGGCGGCGCCACGTTCCTCGCGGTCCTCGGCGGCTACGCGCTCGCCAAGTTCGACTTCCCCGGCAAGAAGGCCGTCTTCGCCGTCGTCATCGGCGCGGTCGCGGTCCCCGCGACGGCCCTCGCCGTCCCCACGTTCCTGCTGTTCAGCAAGGTCGGTCTGACGGACACCCCGTGGGCCGTGATCATCCCGTCGCTGATCTCGCCCTTCGGTCTGTATCTGATGTGGGTCTTCGCCAGTGAGGCGATCCCCGCCGAACTGATGGAGGCCGCCCGGATCGACGGCGCCGGCGAGGTGCGCACCTTCTTCCAGGTCGCCCTGCCGCTGCTCGCCCCCGGCACCGTCACCGTGCTGCTCTTCACGACGGTCGCGACCTGGAACAACTACTTCCTGCCGCTGATCATGCTGAAGAACCCGGACTGGTATCCGCTCACCCTCGGCCTCGACTCCTGGAACAAGCAGGCGCAGACGTCCGACGGTGACGTGGTCACGAACCTGGTCCTCACCGGTTCGCTGCTCACCATCATCCCGCTGATCGCGGCCTTCCTGCTGCTCCAGAAGTACTGGCAGTCCGGCCTCTCCGCCGGAAGCGTCAAGGAGTAGGCGCAGCACCGCAGTTGTACCCCTCCGGGGCGAGAGCCCCCCTGCGTGAGAACCCTCTGTAGAACCACGACGAAGTGGAAGCATCCGCCATGCCCAAGCACTCCCGCCGCCTGCTGCGCGGCGTAGGTCTCGTCTGCGCCCTCGCCCTCGGAGCGACCGCCTGCGGCGGCTCCGACGACGACTCCGGCGACAAGAAGGTGAGCGCCTCCGACGTCCAGGCCGCCCTGAAGAAGGGGGGCACGATCACCGTGTGGGCGTGGGACTCCACCGTGAAGGACGTCGCCGCCGAGTTCCAGAAGAAGTACCCGAAGGTCAAGGTCGAGGTCGTCAACGCCGGCACCGGCAACGACCAGTACAAGGCCCTGTCGAACGCCATCTCGGCGAAGAAGGGCGTCCCGGACGTCGCGCAGGTCGAGTACTACGCCATCGGCCAGTACGCCCTGACCAAGGGCCTCACCGACCTGGGCTCCTACGGCGCGGGCAAGCTGAAGTCCGACTACACGACCGGTCCGTGGAACTCGGTGTCCGACGGTGACAGCGTCTGGGGTCTGCCGATGGACTCGGGCCCGATGGCGCTCTTCTACAACAAGAAGGTCTTCGACAAGTACAAGATCTCCGTCCCGACGACCTGGGACGAGTACCTTCAGGCCGCGCGCAAGCTGCACAAGGCCAACCCGAAGATGTACATCACCAGCGACGTCGGCGACGCCGGTCTGACCACCAGCCTGCTCTGGCAGGCCGGTTCACACCCGTACACCGTCGACGGCACCAACGTCGGCATCAACTTCGACGACGCGGGCGCCAAGAAGTACACCGAGGTGTGGCAGAAGCTCATCGACGAGAAGCTCGTCGCCCCGGTCACCGGCTGGACCGACGACTGGTACAAGGGCCTCGGTGACGGCACCATCGCCACCCTGCCCACCGGCGCGTGGATGCCGAACAACTTCGTCACCGGCGTGAAGCAGGCCTCCGGCGACTGGCGCGTGGCCGATCTGCCGCAGTGGGCGAAGGGCGAGAACGCCAGCGCCGAGAACGGCGGCAGCTCGCTGGCCGTGCCCGACCTCGGCAAGCACAAGAACAAGGCGCTCGCCTACGCCTTCACGCAGTACATCGCCGCCGGTGACGGGGTGCGGACCCGCATCGACAAGGGTGCCTTCCCGGCGACCGTGAAGGACCTGAACTCGCAGGAGTTCCAGAACACCACGTTCGACTACTTCGGCGGCCAGCAGGCCAACAAGATCTTCGCGAAGTCCGCGCAGGACGTGAAGGCCGGCTGGTCGTACCTGCCCTACCAGGTCTACGCGAACTCGATCTTCAACGACACCGTCGGCAAGGCCTACGTCTCCGGCACCAAGCTCTCCGCCGGCCTGAAGGCGTGGCAGGACGCGTCGGTGAAGTACGGCAAGGACCAGGGCTTCACCGTCAAGTAGCGCAACCGGTACGTCAGTTCAGCACCGCATCACTGGAAGGACCTGCATGACCGCCCCCTTCACCTCCCGATTCCCGTACGCGAAGGGCTCGGACGGCACCCGTCGCCTCGGCTACGGCGCCGACTACAACCCCGAGCAGTGGCCGCGGGAGGTGTGGGAGGAGGACGTCCGGCTGATGCGCGAGGCCGGGGTGAACGTCGTCTCCCTGGCGATCTTCTCCTGGGCCAGGCTCCAGCCCACCGCCGACACCTGGGACTTCGCCTGGCTCGACGAGATCATGGATTTGCTGCACGCGAACGGCGTCGGCGTCGACCTGGCCACCGCCACCGCGTCGCCGCCGCCGTGGCTGACCGCCGCGCACCCCGAGATCCTCCCGGTCACCGCGACCGGCGAGACCCTGTGGCCCGGCGCCCGCCAGCACTGGCGGCCGACCTCGCCCGTCTTCCGCGAGCACGCGCTGCGTCTCGTACGGGAGGTGGCGACGCGCTACGCCCAGCACCCGGCCCTGGTGGCCTGGCACGTCAACAACGAGCTGGGCTGCCACAACGTCTACGACTACTCCGACGACGCCGCCCGCGCGTTCCGTACCTGGCTGCGCCGCCGCTACACCACCCTCGACGCCCTCAACGACGCCTGGGGGACGGCCTTCTGGTCGCAGCGCTACAGCGACTGGGAGCAGATCCTGCCGCCGCGCCTCGCGGCCTCGCACCCCAACCCGACCCAGCAGCTCGACTTCAAGCGGTTCTCGTCCGACGTGCTCAAGGAGCACCTGGTCGCCGAGCGCGAGCTGCTGCGCGAGCTCACTCCCGACGTGCCCGTCACCACCAACTTCATGGTCATGGGCGGCACCAAGGGCATGGACTACGCGGACTGGGCGGGCGAGGTGGACTTCGTCGCCAACGACCACTACGTCATCCCCGGCCCGCAGGACCGCGACGAGCTGTCCTTCGCCGCCAACCTGACCAGCGGCATCTCGGGCCACCGCCCGTGGTTCCTCATGGAGCACTCGACGAGCGCCGTGAACTGGCAGCCCGTCAACCTGCCCAAGCAGCCAGGGGAGTTGGCGTGCGACTCGCTGCTGCACGTGGCGCACGGCGCCGACGCCGTCTGCTTCTTCCAGTGGCGGCAGTCCCGGGCGGGCGCCGAGAAGTACCACTCCGCGATGGTGCCGCACGCCGGCGAGGACAGCGAGCTGTTCCGCTCCGTCGTCGCCCTCGGGCACACCCTGGAGCGGCTCGCCCCGATCGCGGGCAGCGAGCGTGAACCCGCCCGCGTGGCGATCCTGTTCGACTGGGACTCCTGGTGGGCCAGCGAGCAGGACTCGCACCCCACGTCGCGCCTCGACTACCACCGCGAGGCCCTCGACTGGTACTCGGCGCTGCTGGGGCTCGGCGTCCGCGCCGACATCGTGCCCGCCCGCGGCACCGAGCTGTCCGGCTACGACGTCGTCGTCGCGCCCGTGCTGCACGTGGTGCCGCAGCCCCTCGCCAAGGAGCTCACCCGCTACGTCGAGGGCGGCGGCCACCTTGTCACCACGTACTTCTCCGCGATCGTCGACGAGAACGACCACATCCACCTCGGCGGCTACCCGGGCGCCCTGCGCGAGCTGCTCGGCATCCGCATCGAGGAGTTCGGGCCGCTCCTCGACGGCGTCACCGTCGGCCTCGACAACGCCACCACCGGCTCCCTGTGGACCGACCGGATCAGCGTCGACGGGCCGGACGTCGAGGTCGTCGCCCGCTACCGCACCGGTGCCTACGCCTCCCGCCCGGCGGTCACCCGCCGTACGGCAGGGCAGGGCTCGGCCGCGTACGTCTCCACGCGCCTGGGCGCGGACGGGCTCGCCGCACTGCTCCCCGCCCTGCTCGAACGCGCCGGGGTGAGCAGCGAACTCCCCGAGCAGGCACGGGGATCGGTGGAGCACGTCGTACGGCGCGACGCGGACCACCGGTACGTGTTCCTCGTCAACCGGAGCGAGGAGTCGGTGACCCTGCCGGGCGTGACCGGTGACGTGCTCGTCGGTCCCGCGGCCACCGACGCCGGGATCGTGCTGCCGCCGCGCGAGGTCGCGGTCGTGCGCACCCCTCTCGTCTGATCTCGTCCGGCCCCTGCCACCCCCGCCACCTCCCTCAGCTGTACCAACTCACCAGCCACACCCATCAGTTGGGAGCACACGTTGGCACGCCTCACCCGCAGAGGTTTCCTCGGCGCCGCCGCCACCGCCATGGCCGCGGGGACGCAGCTGTCCCTCGTCCGCCCGGCGGCCGCGGCCGCCGGGTCGGTCACCGTCACACCCGATCCCTCGTACCAGCACGAGAAGTTCGAGGGCTGGGGCACCAGCCTCGTCTGGTTCGCGAACGCCACCGGCCACTACCCGGACGAGATCCGCGAGCGGATCGCCGAGCTCGTCTTCGGCCGTGACGGGCTCGCCCTGAACATCGCCCGCTACAACATCGGCGGCGGCAACGCCCCCGACGTGCGGGACTACTTGAGGGCCGGCGGCGCCGTCCAGGGCTGGTGGCAGGCGCCCGAGGGCACCACCCGCGAGGACACCGACTGGTGGGACCCGGCGAACGAGGACCACTGGAACGAGCACGCCGACGCCACCCAGCGCTGGTGGGTGGACCGGATCAAGAAGGACATCACCCACTGGGAGACCTTCTCCAACTCCGCGCCGTACTTCATGACGGTCAGCGGCTATGTCTCCGGCGGCTTCGACTCCTCCAAGGACAACCTCAAGGAATCCTCCGTCGAGGAGTTCGCCGCCTACCTGGCCGGGGCGACCAAGCGCCTGGAGCAGGCCCACGGCATCCGGGTCAAGACCGTCGACCCGTGCAACGAGCCCAACACCACGTACTGGGGCACCCAGTTGGGCGCCGACGGCCGGCCGACCGGCGGCCGCCAGGAGGGCTGCCACATCGGCCCCGGCCTCCAGCAGAAGATCGTGCCCGCGCTGGCCGACGCCCTGAAGAAGGCCGGGACGAACGCCGTCGTCTCCGCGATGGACGAGACCAACTTGGGCACCTTCGCCACGAACTGGAACAGCTACCCGGCCGAGGTGAAGGCCCGCGTCGGGCAGATGAACGTCCACACGTACGGCACCGGCGGCCGCACCAGCGTGCGCGACCTCGCCAAGGCCGAGGGCAAGCCGCTGTGGATGAGCGAGGTCGAGGGCGACTGGGGCGACGGCCAGTCCTTCACCGACATGCGCCCCGGGCTCGGCCTCGCCCAGCACATCGTCGACGACCTGCGCGAACTGGAGCCCACCGCCTGGGTGTTCTGGCAGCCCGTCGAGGACTGGGACAACATGAAGCCCGGCGGCGAGTCCGCCAAGGGCGGCAACTGGGGCGAGGTCCAGGTCTCCTTCAGCGCCACCGCCGACGACACCCTGGAGACCTGCCCGGTCTACACGAACACCAAGTTCGACACCGCCCGGAACTTCACGCACTACATCCGGCCCGGCGACCGGCTGGTCAAGGTCGACGACACCAACAGCGCCGCGGCCGTCACCCGCGGCGGCACCGGCGCCACCGTCGTGCACGTCAACAGCACCACGGACGTGCGCACGGTCACGATCGACCTGTCGAAGTTCGGCGTCGTCCGCCCGCACGCCACCGTCACCCCGGTCGTGACCAGTGCCGACGGCAAGCTCGACGCGCGGCCCGCCGTCGCGGTGCGCGGCGGGAAGGCCACCTTCACGGTGCCCGCGCAGTCGGTGACCACGTTCCTGATCAAGGGTGTGTCCGGTGTCGCGAAGGACGCGGCGACCCTGCGCAAGGGCCGCCTCTACGAGCTGACCGGCGTCCAGAGCGGCAAGGACGTCACGGTCGCCGACGACGGCACCGCCCTCGTCATCAAGGCGGGCACCGGCGCCGCCGGCCAGCAGTGGCGGCTCCAGCAGGTCGTCGACACGGGCGCCGACAACCGCAGGCGTTACGTCTTCACCAGCGCCGCGAACGGCAAGCGGCTCGCGGTCCGCGCGGACGTGCCCGTCGTCGAGACGGACAGCGGGGAGCGGGACGCGGCCACCCAGTGGATCATGTCGTCGACCGGCGACGGCACCTGGACCCTCGTCAACGTCGGCACCGGCAAGCTCCTCGAAGTCGGCGGCCAGGCCACGAACGAGGGCGCGGCCGTCACCACCTGGCAGGCCAACTCCGGCGCCAACCAGCGGTGGAAGGTCACGGACGTGACGTCGTAACGGCCCGGTGGGCGCAGCGCGGGGGCGGGACCCGGACGGGCCCCGCCCCCTCGTGCCGTCCCGTGTGTCACAGATGGCAACCGGACGGCGGACGGCGATTTCCCGGTGCGGCACCCGGGCGCGCGCCGTAGCGTGCCCGGGTGACCGACACCGAACGTGAACGCCTGCGCCGCACCTTCACCGAAGACGCCGAGGTCTACGACCGGGCCAGGCCCGGGTACCCCGAGCGGCTCTACGACGATCTGGCCGAGCTCACCGGCACGGGCCCCGGCTGCCGGGTCCTCGAACTGGGCTGTGGCACCGGCAAGGCGACGGTGCCGCTGGCCGCGCGCGGCTGCCGGATCACCGCCGTCGAACTCGGCCCCGAACTGGCGGCCGTCGCCCGTCGCAACCTCGCCGGACACCCTCAAGTCAGCGTAGAAACCGGGGCGTTCGAGGAGTGGCCGCTGCCGCCCGAACCCTTCGACGTGGTCCTCGCCGCGACCTCGTTCCACTGGATCGACCCCGCCGTGCGCGTCGCCAAGTCGGCGCGGGCCCTGCGCCCCGGCGGCGCTCTCGCCACCGTGTCCACGCACCATGTCGCGGGCGGCACCGAGCAGTTCTTCGTCGACGTGCAGCGCTGCTACGAACGCTTCGACCCGACGACCCCGCCCGGCCTGCGCCTCACCCCCGCCGCCGACATCCCGCACGACAGCCAGGAGGCCCCGAACCGGAACGTCGAGCAGGGCAACGCCGCGCTGCCCGGCGCCGATCGGTTCGAGCCGCCCGTCTTCCGCCGCTGCGCACGCGACCTCACCTTCACCACGGCCGAGTACCTCGACCTGCTGCGCACCTTCTCCGGGACGCGCGCCCTCGACCCGGCCGCCCGCGCGGGCCTGCTCGACGCGATCGGGCAGCTCATCGACGGCTCCTACGGCGGCTCGGTCACCAAGCGGTATCTGACGGAGCTGCGGGTGGCCCGGCGCAAGGAGGGCTGAACTGCCGTTCCCGGAGCGCCGCACACGGGGAGCCCTCGCCGGCCGGCAGCCGCTCGGTCCAGGACGCCGCCGCGACCAGCACGTACTCCTCGCCGGCCCGGCGGCAGCGGCTTCAGGGCGCGGCCGCGCGGGCGGCGCGTCGCGATCAGCAGGTCGTGCCGGCCCGCCCGCGGACCGTCCAGGGGCGGATCGGGCAGCCCTTGCGTGACGCGCCGCCGCACCCCGTCCGCCACGAGCGGCGCCGGCGCCGGCAGCACGCGCGTGCACAGCGGCTCGCAGGGACCGGCCGGGCGCACCGGCCCGGTGTGCCCCGACAGCAGGTCCGAGCGGCCCTCCAGCGCGGCCAGCGCGTCGATCGGGCCCGCGACCTGCCCGGCCGGCTCGTGCGCGGCCGCACCGCCGCCGGCCTGTGGCGGTTCCTCGTCGACACCTCCACGGGGGAGGGCCACTACGACAACGCCGACATCGGCTTCCCGGTGGGCGGCAGCCCGGTCCTCGCCGACGACGCCGCCTTCTCCTTCGGCACCTTCGGCTTCCCGCCACCGGCCGCGCACGTCGTCGAGTTCCAGGAGCCGGGCGAGCGAGTCCCCGGGCGGCTCTCGTGGACGGCGCGGCAGGGCGGCGGCCCGGACGAGCCGCTCGACGTGCCGCACGCATGGCTCGTCGAGGATCTGCCCGGCGGCCGTACCCGTGTCCTCACGCAGGAGTCCCGGTGCGGCAAGCCCGCCGCTGCCCTCGCCGACGAGCGCCCCGCCCCGATGCTCAACGGACACCGGGCCTGGTTCGACGGACTCGTCGATGCCGCGCGCCGCTGAAAGGGGGAGAGTAGCTGTCATGACTACCGAGCCGACCGAGAAACTGACCGTGAGCGTGCTGGGCACCGGCATCATGGGCGCCGCCATGGCCCGCAACATCGCGCGGGCCGGGCACACCGTCCGTGCCTGGAACCGCAGCCGCGCCAAGGCCGAACCGCTGACCGCCGACGGCGTGCACGTCACCGACACCCCGGCCGAGGCCGTCTCCGGCGCCGATGTCGTCCTGACCATGCTCTACGACGGTCCCGCCGCCCTCGACGTGATGCGGCGGGCGGCCGAGGGACTGCGCCCCGGCGCCGCCTGGATCCAGTCCACGACGGCGGGCCTGGACGGGCTCGACGACCTGGCGGCGTTCGCGGCCGAGCACGGTCTCGTCCTCTTCGACGCGCCGGTGCTCGGCACCCGCCAGCCCGCGGAGGCCGGACAGCTCCTGATCCTCGCCGCGGGCCCGGGCGAGCACCGGGCGGCGGTGACGCCCGTCCTCGACGCGGTCGGCGCGCGCACCGTGTGGACCGGACAGGACGGCGCGGCGGGCAGCGCCACCCGCCTCAAGCTCGTCGCCAACAGCTGGGTGCTCGCCGCGACCAGCGCCGCGGGCGAGGTCCTCGCCCTGTCCGAGGCGCTCGGCGTGGACCCGCAGTCCTTCTTCGACGCGATCGCCGGTGGCGGCCTCGACATGCCGTACCTGCGGATGAAGGCGGACATGGTGCGCGAGGGCCGGCTCTCCCCGGCCCAGTTCGCGGTCTCCACGGCGGCCAAGGACGCCCGGCTGATCGTGGCGGCGGGGCGCGCCAACGGCGTCCGCCTCGACGTCGCCGAGGCGAGCGCCGCGCGCCTGGCCCGCGCCGAGGAACAGGGCCACGGCGACGAGGACATGGCCGCTGCGTACTTCGCGTCGTTCGGGGAGGATGATCAAGCACAGGCATGACGCTCAGGATCCGCCCGTTCCAGGAGGTCAGATGACCGAGCAGCAGCCCGCACCCCTCGAGGCCCTGGACGGTCTGCCCGGCATCCGGCCCGGACTGGCGGACCTCTACCGCGATCTGCACGCCCACCCCGAGCTGTCCTTCGAGGAGACGCGGACCGCGGCGGAGGCCGCCCGCCGCGCCCGCGCCCTCGGCTACGAGGTCACCGAGGAGGTGGGCCGCACCGGCGTCGTGGCGACCCTCGACAACGGCACGGGCCCCACCGTGCTGCTGCGCGCCGACTTCGACGCGCTGCCGGTCCAGGAACGCACCGGACTCGACTACGCCTCCACGGTCGACGGCGTGATGCACGCCTGCGGCCACGACATGCACGTCACCTGCCTGCTCGGCACGCTGCACCTGCTCGCCGACGCCCGCGCCCGCTGGTCGGGGCGGATCGTCGCCGTCTTCCAGCCCGCCGAGGAGATCGCGCAGGGCGCCCAGGCCATGATCGACGACAACTTCTTCGACCGGTTCGGGCGCCCCGACATCGTCCTCGGGCAGCACGTGGGACCGCTGCCCGCGGGCACGGTCGGCTGGCACGCGGGCCCCTCGTTCGCCGCGGCCGACTCCCTCGACGTGGTCCTGCACGGCAAGGGCGCCCACGGCTCGCGGCCCGAGGCGGCGATCGACCCGGTGGTGATGGCGGCGGCCACCGTGCTGCGGCTCCAGACGGTCGTCGCGCGCGAGGTCGCGGGCAGCGAGACCGCCGTCCTGACCGTCGGCGCGCTCCAGGCCGGCACCCAGGCCAACATCATCCCGGACCGCGCCGAGCTCAAGGTCAACATCCGCACCTACGACGAGGCGACCCGTGCCCGCGTCCTCGCCGCCGTCAACCGCATCGTGCGCGCGGAGGCCACCGCGTCCGGGGCCGAACAGGAGCCGGAGATCCGCGAGTTCGACCGGTTCCCCGTCCTCACCAACGACCCGGAGGCCACCGACCGCACCGTCACGGCCCTGCGCGCGGTCCTCGGTGCGGAGCGGGTCTTCGACATGGGCCGGGTGACCGGCAGCGAGGACGTCGGCCTCTTCGCCACGACCGCCGAAGTGCCCATCTGCTACTGGATGTTCGGGGGCCTCGACCCCGACCGGATGGCGGCGGCCGCCGAGGCGGGCACCACCGAACGCGACATCCCCTCCAACCACTCCCCGTTCTTCGCGCCGCTCGTGGAGCCGACCATCACCACGGGCGTCACCGCCCTGACCACCGCGGCCCTCGCATGGCTGGAGGCGGCGAAGTGACGGACCCGACGGAGCTGCGCCCGCACACGCGGGCGAGCCTGGAACCACTGCTGCGGTGGAAGAACGACGCCGAGATCCAGCGGCTCAGCGACGACGCCACCTCTCCGTACACCCGCGACGAAATAGCGGAGAAGCTCGACGGATGGATGCGCCCCAGCGAGGACGTCGTCCACCGCGCGATCGGCGTCGCGGGCCGCGAGGAGCCCATCGGCTTCCTCCACCTCGCCCTCATCGAGCGGGAACACCGGCGCTGCCGGATCGGCATCGTCATCGGCGAGAAGGACCAGTGGGGCCGCGGTCACGGCCGCCGCGTCGACGAACCGGTCTACGGCCTGCTGCGCCACGAGTGGCGAGGGCCGGGCGAGCGGCTAGCGCAGTGACGGGATCTCGATCGCCGGGCACCGGTCCATGACCATGTCGAGCCCGGCGGCGCGGGTGCGCTCGTACGCGGCTTCGTCGACGACGCCGAGCTGGAACCAGACGGCCTTGGCGCCGATCGCCGCGGCCTCGTCGGCGACGGTGCCCGCGAGGTCGCTGTTGACGAAGACATCGACCACGTCGACCGGGAACGGGATCGCGTCGAGCGACGGGTAGCCCTGCTCCCCGTGCACCGTCTCGGCCTTCGGGTGGACGGGGACGATCCGCTTGCCGAAGCGCTGCAGCACCTCCGCCACCCGGTACGCGGCGCGGGACCGGTTCGACGAAAGACCGACGACGGCCCAGGTGTCGCCGTCCTGCGTCAGGATCTTCCGAATGATGCCCGGATCGGCGTACATGCTGGCTCCCTGCTGGGTCGACGACTTCACTGCCTTGCGCAACGCGCGGCGGGGCCGGGGGATTCCTCCCGCGGGCGCTTGATCCGCGGTCCCTACGCCGACCGTCCGCAGATCCGCTCGACCAACGCCTCCCAGCTGTCGCCGAGGCGGTCCGCGGCCGGGGGGCCCGGCCGGCTCGTCGGCCGCGGGGCCGACAGGAACAGCATCACCGGGCCCTCCAGCGCGGCCGTCAGCTGCAGGGCCAGGGTGTCCAGGTCGGCGACGCCGGGCCGGGCGAGCCCCAGGAGCATCCGGATGTGCAGCCGGGTCAGGGTGGACGCCCCTTCGGCGGGCGCCGGCCCGTTGCGGTCCAGGGACGCGCGCACCAGCTCCAGGTGGTCGGCCAGATAGGCGGTGCGGGCACGGCCGTACGCGATGAGCCGGTCGAGGGGGTCGGCGCCGGGTCCCAGCGGCGGCGGGCCGCTCATGACGTGCTCCTGGAAGGCGTGCTCGTCCTCGTCGAGGAGCGCGTGGAAGATCCCCGCGCGCGTGCCGAAGCGGCGGTAGACGGTGCCCTTGCCCAGCCCGGCCCGCTCGGCCAGGCCGTCCATCGTGACCTTCTCGACGCCCGTCTCGGCGACCATCGCGCGGGCCGTGGCCAGCAGCTGCTCGCGGTTGCGGGCGGCGTCGGCCCGTTCGGCTCGGGGCCGGCCGAGCGGCACGAAAGGGCGGTCCATGGATCCCAACCTACCTCCGGAATACTAAACGGGGTGAAGTCCGTTTACGCTCGTGCCCGACACGCCGACCGCGACCGCTGAGACAGGACCGAACCGTGACCGTCTTCCTCTGGATCCTCCAGACACTGCTGGCTCTCGCCCTGTTCGCCGCCGGCGGCGGCAAGCTCGCCAAGCCCTACGCACAGACCGCTGAGGCCATGCCGTGGGCCCGGAGCTTCAGCGCGGGCCAGGTCAAGGCCATCGCCGCCCTTGAGGTGCTGGCCGGACTTGGCCTCGTCCTCCCGGCCGCCACCGGCATCGCCACCGTCCTGACACCGCTCGCCGCGACCGGCGCGGCGCTGATCATGCTCGGCGCGGTCGTCACCCACGTCCGGCTCAAGGAGTGGTCGCAGATCACGCCCGGCGCGGTGCTGCTCGTCGTCGCCGTGGTCATCGCCTGGGGCCGCTTCGGGCCCTACGCCTGGTGACCCCGACCCGACCCGACCCCGCCCTCTCGTTCTCCTCGCCCCCCCCGCTCACGAAGGAGCCGCTCCCATGTCTGAACTCCTCTTCGGCCTGGACACGTTCGGCGACGTGCCCGAGGACGACTCCGGCCGTCCCGTCTCGTACGCGCAGGCCATCCGGCACGTCGTCGACGAGGCCGTCCTCGCCGACCAGGTCGGTGTCGACGCCCTCGCCCTCGGCGAGCACCACCGCCCCGAGTACGCGATCTCGACGCCGGAGACGGTGCTCGCGGGCATCGCCACCCGCACCGAGCGGATCAAGCTCGGATCCGGTGTGACGGTCCTGAGCTCCGACGACCCGGTGCGCGTCTTCCAGCGGTTCGCGACCCTGGACGCCCTGTCGAACGGGCGGGCCGAAGTGATCCTGGGGCGCGGCTCGTTCACCGAGTCCTTCCCCCTGTTCGGTTACGACCTCGCCGACTACGACGTGCTCTTCGAGGAGAAGATCGAACTCTTCGCGAAGCTCCTGGAGGAGAAGCCGGTCACCTGGAGCGGTACCAAGCGGGCGCCGCTCGTCGACGCCGACGTGTTCCCCAAGACGGAGCACGGGCTGACCACTTGGGTCGGTGTCGGCGGCACCCCGCAGTCGGTGGTGCGCACGGCCAAGTACGGACTCCCGCTGATGATCGCCATCATCGGCGGCAGCCCGACCCGCTTCGCCCCGTACATCGACCTGTACGAGCGTGCGGCCGAGCAGTTCGGCACCACCGCCCACCCCGTGGGCATGCACTCGCCGGGCTTCGTCGCCGACACCGACCAGGAGGCCCGTGAACTGCACTGGCCCCGCTACAAGGTGATGCGCGACCGCATCGGCGCGCTGCGCGGCTGGCCGCCGGTGACCAAGGCGGAGTACGAGCGCGAGATCGAGCACGGCTCCCTCTACATCGGCTCGCCCGAGACGGTCGCCCGGAAGATGGCCGCCGCCGTCGAGGGCCTCGGCGTCGGCCGGTTCGACATGATCTACGGCTCCGGCACGATGCCGGTCGGCGCCCGGCTGCGCGCCGTCGAGCTGTACGGCACGAAGGTCGTGCCGATGGTCCGCGACATCCTCGCGGGCTGACCTCAGGAACGTACGGACGAACGGAGACGGTGGACGTGGACGTGGACGTGGACGTGGAGGTGGACGGCGCCATGGACGTGGACCCGGGCGCGGACGCGGACGTCGGTGAGATACGGACGCTCGGCATCCTGGGGGCCGGCAAGGTCGGCACGGTGCTGGCGCGGCTCGCGCTCGGCGCCGGGTACCGGGTGCTGATCGCCGGTTCCGGGGACCCGGCGAAGATCGCGCTCACGGTCGACGTGCTGACGCCGGGGGCGGTCGCGGTCACCGTGGACGAGGCGGTGGCGGGCGCGGACGCCGTGGTGCTCGCGCTGCCCCTCGGCAAGTACCGCACGCTGCCCGTGGAGGCGCTGCGCGGCAAGCCGGTGATCGACGCCATGAACTACTGGTGGGAGACGGACGGCGTCAGGGACGATCTCAGCGACCCCGCCGTCTCCTCCAGCGCGACCGTGCAGCGGTTCCTGACCGGGGCGCGGGTCGTCAAGGCGTTCAACCACATGGGGTACCACCACCTGGAGGACGGGGCGCGGCCCGCGGGCACCGCGGGACGCAAGGCCATCGCCGTCGCCGGTGACGACGAGGCCGCGCTCGCCGCCGTCGCGCACCTCGTCGACCGGCTCGGCTTCGACCCCGTCGGCGCGGGAGGACTGGCCGACGGCGTACGGCTCCAGCCCGGCACCGAGGCGTTCGGCGCCGACGTCGGCGCCGAAGAACTGCGGGCGATGCTCGACCGCTTCCCGGGCCGGCGGGAGCACACGGTGTGACGGCGGCTTCTACCCCTGGCTCGGCGGGGTGCCGCCGGCGCTCGGCGACTGCCCGCCACCGGGCTGCTGCCCGGACCCGGCGCCCGCGTTCTCCTTGTCGGGGTCGATGCCCACGACGGGCATGCCCGTGAAGCCTTGCCGGTCGAGCCGGTGATCGTCAGCAGCCCGTCCCGTCCTGGGCGCCGCCACCGCCGTAGACCATGTCGTCGGCGAGCTGGGTGACTGTCCCGGTGTCCTCGCTCTCCGCGGCGCGGCCCCCCCCGGGGGGGGGGGGGGGGCGGGTTGTGGGCCCACG
>NZ_JAFVLN010000022.1 GCF_017377775.1 Streptomyces sp. VRA16 Mangrove soil | reverse complement strand
GGGTGGGGGACCAAGGGCCTGGCGGGGTGGGGGACCAAGGGCCTGGCGGGGCGGGGCCTCTGGCCGGGATTTTCGGGGGTGGGGCGGCGTAGCGTCGGGAGGACCGCTGGTCGTGGACCGTTCGGAGGCCTTCGTCATGTCGCTCGTTCTTGCCGTGCACGGGAGTGCGTTGCCCGGAGCCGGAGACACCATGGGGCGGCTGTGCGACACGGTGAGGGCGCGCAGTGGGGAGCGGCCCGTGGTGGGGCATCTGGATCATCAACTTCCGTCGCTGGCCGATGCGTTGAGCCGGACCGACACGGACGGCGGCAGCGTCGTCGTGCCGCTGCTGCTGGGGGACGGTTACCACCGCACCGTCGACATTCCGGCGGTCGTCGCCGAGTACGGCGGTGCCGGGTGCCGGCTGGCGGGGAGTCTGAGCGGGGCCGCCGAGATCGACACCGCGCTGGCCGAGCGGCTCGGGGCGGCGGAGGCCGCGGACGAGGGCGGCCCGGTGGACGCGATCGTGTGCGCGGCCGCGGGCTCGTCGCGGCCCGGCGGGAACGACGGGGCGCTGCTCGCCGCCCGGCGACTGGCGATACGGCGGCCCGGGACGCCGGTGGTCACGGCGTACTGTTCGGCGGCCGAGCCGACGGTTCCCGAAGCGCTGGCAGGGCTGCGTGCCGAGGGGCACCGGCGGATCGGGATCGTGGCGCATCTGCTGGCGCCGGGCCGGTTCACGCGGGCGCTCGACACGGCGGAGGCCGCCTTCGTCACGGCTCCGCTCGCCGATCATCCGGCCGTCGCCGATCTGGTCGTCCGCAGATATCGGGAGGTAACAGACGTACGGGACCCGGGCGCGTCCGTGGCCAGGGGCCGCGGGCGGGCCGGAGCGCGCCGATTCGCGCACGCAGCCGCCTGATCTGCTGTCCTGGGCGCATGAAGTCCACGCCCAACACGCCCCACCCGGCCCCGCGGCCCCACGCGGGCACCCGTTCCCCCTCCCCCGTCCGGCGCATGATCGAGCGGGGGCGGGACGAGGAGCACCGCGTCGCGTCCTCGCTCGAGCTCTTCTTCGACCTGTGTTTCGTCGTCGCGGTCGCGCAGGGCGGCGTCGAGCTGGTGCACGCCGTCGCCGAGGGGCACGCGGGCAGTGGCGTCATCGCGTACGCGCGGGTCTTCTTCGCGATCTGGTGGGCCTGGATGAACTTCACCTGGTTCGCCTCGGCGTACGACAACGACGACGTGGTCTACCGGGTCGTCACGCTCGTGCAGATCGCGGGTGTGCTGGTGCTGGCGGCCGGGGTCTCGAAGGCGTTCGCGGACGAGTTCACCGTCGTCTGGCTCGGCTACCTGATCATGCGGCTCGCGATGGTGGCGCACTGGCTGCGCGCGGCGCGTGCGACGAGCGGCGCCGAGCGGACGGTCGCGCTGCGGTACGCGGGCGGGGTGCTGCTGTGCCAAGTCGGCTGGCTGGCACTGATGTTCACGCCGTCCGGCGCGCAGAACTGGGTGTTCCTCGCGATGGCGGTCCTGGAGATGTGCGTCCCGGTGTACGCGGAGCGGCACCGGCAGACGGCGTGGCACGCGCACCACATCGCGGAGCGGTACGGCCTGTTCACCATCATCGTGCTCGGCGAGACGATCGCCGCGGCGACGGTCGCGGTGAAGTCGGGGGTCCAGGAGAACGACGCGCTCGGCGATCTGCTGCCGATCGCGGCGGGCGGGCTGCTGATCGTGTTCGCGGCGTGGTGGATCTATTTCGCGGTGCCGTTCCACGACCGGCTGCACGACAACGGGCAGGCGTTCCTGTGGGGATACGGCCACTACTTCATCTTCGCGTCGGCGGCGGCGATCGGCGCGGGCATCGAGGTCGCGGTGGAGCAGGCGGTCGGCGGGGCACACCTCTCCACGCGGGCGGCGTCGGCGGCCGTGACCATCCCGTCGGCACTGTTCCTGCTGATGGTGTGGGCACTGCACGCGCGGTACTTCAAGGTGGGCGTGGCACAGCAGTTGACGTTGCCGGTGAGCGCCGTGCTGGTGCTCGCCGCCACCTTCGCCGGGCACTGGGCGGTGCTCACGGCGGGCATCGTGGCGGCGCTGACGGTGGCGGTCGGGGTGACACTGTCGGCGCGGACCGTCAGGGCGGAGCAGGTCGGGTAGTTCCGGCGGCGGAATCCGGGGCGCCGGTCAACTCGCGTGGTACGCAGGGAACATGACGACCTCTCCCGGCGGTGCCCGGACGCCCGACGCCCGTACCCCCAACGACGCCCTCACCGACGTGCCCGGTCTGCGCGTCGGCCACGCCACCCTCACCGGCTCCGGGTTCCTGACCGGGACCACGGTCGTGCTCGCCCCCGAGGGCGGCGCGGTCACCGCCGTCGACGTGCGCGGCGGCGGGCCGGGCACCCGGGAGACGGACGCGCTCGACCCGCGCAATCTGGTGCAGCGCATCGAGGCGATCACGCTGACCGGCGGCAGCGCGTTCGGGCTCAACTCGGCGTCGGGCGTGATGGCGTGGCTGGAGGAGCAGGGCCGCGGGGTGCCGGTCGGCGGCCCCGGGCAGGTCGTGCCCGTGGTCCCGGGGGCCTGCGTCTTCGACCTCGGCCGGGGCGGCGACTGGCGGGCCAGGCCCTGCGCCGCCACCGGCCGCGCCGCGGTGGAGGCCGCCGCCGCGAGCGGCCCGCACTCCCCCGTCGCCGAGGGGAACGTGGGCGCGGGCACCGGCGCCCTGGTCGGCCGGGTCAGGGGCGGCATCGGCACCGCGTCCACCGTCCTCGACTCCGGGATCACGGTCGGCGTGCTGGTCGTCGCCAACGCGGCGGGCTCCGCGATCGACCCGGCGACCGGGGCGCTGTACGGGGACTTCTTCGCGGGGCGCGGCCCGGTGACGTACCCCTCCCCCGAGGTGCACGAGGCGGCGGGCAAGCGCCTCGCGGACGCGGCGGCGGCGAACGGACCGGCGCCGCTGAACACCACGCTCGCCGTCGTCGCCACCGACGCCGGCCTCACCCGCGCCCAGGCGCAGAAGGTCGCGGGCACCGCGCACGACGGCATCGCGCGGGCCGTGCGCCCCGTGCACCTGCTCAACGACGGCGACACGGTCTTCGCCCTCGCCACCGGCGACCGGCCGCTCGACGCCGCCGACCCGCTGGCCCTCAACGCGATCCTGGCGGCCGGCGCGGACCTGGTGACCCGGGCGATCGTGCGGGCGGTGCGCGCGGCGGAACCGGTGACCACACCCGGCGGGACCCATCTGTCGTACGGCGAGCTCTACGGGGCCCCGTGACGGCAGGCCCCCACGACAATGGGACCCGTATCAACGGGACCCGCTTCAGCAGGCCCCGTATCAACAGCACCCCGTAACAGACGTAACAGAACTATCCCTGTGGCTCCCTTCACAGCAATCGGAAGGAACGGTTCCGGTCTTCTCGGACTCTCTCCTCGTACCGGAGAAACCACCGGGACCATCCCAAAAGCAGGAGAAGGAGAGCAGACCGTGAGAAGGCAGAACATGGCAGTCGCCGGCGCCGCCCTCGCCCTTGGCGCGCTGACCCTCACGGCCTGCGGCGGCAGCGCCACCGCGGACAACAAGAAGGACGGCGGCGACACGGGCGCCCCGCAGATCACCATCTCCGCGAAGGACGGCTCGACCGGGGCGTCCATCAACGCCACCGGGGTCAAGGTCGCCGACGGCAGGCTGACCGACGTGAAGATGACGGAGGCGGACGGCGGCAAGGCGGTCACCGGCACGATCGCCTCCGACGGCTCGTCCTGGAAGCCGAAGGACCAGCTGGAGCGCGGCACCAAGTACCGGATAGCGGCGACGGCCAAGGACTCCGCCGGGCACACGGCCGCGGCCAACTCCATCTTCACGACGGTCACCACGGCGAACAGTTTCATCGGCACGTACACGCCGGACGACGGCACGACGGTCGGGGTCGGCATGCCGGTCTCGTTCACCTTCGACAAGGCGATCACGAACCGGAAGGACGTGCAGGCGCACATCAAGGTGACCTCCAGCAGCGGCCAGCAGGTGGTCGGTCACTGGTTCGGCGGCCAGCGGCTGGACTTCCGGCCCGAGGAGTACTGGAAGGCCGGTTCCAAGGTCACGATGAAGATCGACCTCGACGGGGTCGAGGGGGCCGACGGGGTCCACGGCGTGCAGGACAAGACGGTGACCTTCACCGTCGGCCGCGCGCAGGTCTCCACCGTCGACGTGAACACGCAGAAGATGACCGTGGTGCGCGACGGGCAGACGATCAAGACCGTGCCGGTCTCGACCGGCAGCGCCGCCCACCCGACCTACAACGGCCGGATGGTGATCTCCGAGAAGTTCGTGCAGACGCGGATGAACGGCGACACGGTCGGCTTCGGCGGCGAGTACGACATCGCGGACGTGCCGCACGCGATGCGGCTCTCGCAGTCGGGCACGTTCATCCACGGCAACTACTGGAGCTCGCCGTCGATCTTCGGCGCCCAGGGCACCAGCCACGGCTGCGTCGGACTCCAGGACGTGCGGGGCGCGGGCGGCGACACGACGGCGAAGTGGTTCTTCGACAACTCGCTCGTCGGCGACGTGGTCGTCGTGAAGAACTCCCACGACAAGACCATCTCCCCGGACAACGGCCTCAACGGCTGGAACATGTCGTGGAGCCAGTGGACGTCGGGCAGCGCCTCCTGAACCGCGGGCAGCACCCTACGGGCCACGCGGGAACCTCCCGCGTGGCCCGCACGTTGTCCGGTAAGCGCACGAGAAGTCCGGAGATCCTGCTCAATTCCCGTTCTCCGTTTGCGATTTCACGGACACGATGTCCGACGGAGGCGCTACGGTATGCACCCACCAGGTGACATGCAGCAATGCCGGGAGGTGTCTTGAGCGTTCCGTACGACCACGGGTCCAGCCATCCGTACGACGCCCTGTCCGCCGCGTCCCACGCGACACCCGAGGAGCAGCTCGCACTCCTGCTGGGCCGCTCGATCAACTCCTTCGAGCTGCCGGACGAGACGCTGGAGGACATCTACTGCGCGCTGGCGTACGACACTTCGCTGCACTCGGCCCACCACAGCGCCGGCCTGCACCGGGAGACGTACCGGCACACCTGGCTGCTCGCCGACGGCAGAGCGCTGACCCTGTGGGAGCTGGTGCACAACACCGGCCGGGACCACATCACCCAGCACGAGGTCTACGTCACCGAGGACGAGGTGCATCTGGCCACCGGTCGGCTGCCGATGCCCCCGGAGGCCACACCGGGTTTCGAGCTGGAGGTGTCCATCGCGCCCGAGCCCACGGAGGGCCAGGGGGCCACCGGGGTCAGCGGGACCACCGGCGCCCCGGGGACCACCGGGACGCACGGCGCCACCGATCCCTCCGGGGCCGTCGACAGCACGGACGCCTCCCGCGCCTCCGAGGCCCCCTGGCCCGGCGACGCGCACGAGACGCCCGTCACGGGCATCCCCGGTTTCCCCGTGCAGCTGCCCCCGATCCCGCCGCAGCGCCGCGTCTTCGGCCCCGCCGACCCGGACAGCTCGGTCGATCACGCCCGTCGGCTGCTGCGCCGCGCGGAGAACCCTGAGGTGGAGACGCGCCCGGGGCCCGGCACGGCGCGGCTGCTGCGGGAGGCGTGCGCGCACCAGATCACGCAGGCGTTCGGCTGTCGGCTCAGCCCGGGGTTCGCGCTGTACGAGCACGCGTTCCTGCTGTGCGACGGCTGCGAGGTCAGCCTCTGGGAGGTCGAGCACACGGCGACGCCTGACGGCCGGCACATGTGCGAGGTGTATCTGACGCAGAGCGCCGCGCGGGCCGCGATCGAGCGGCGGGCCGCCGCCCGGACCCGGCACTGAGGGCTGTCCCGTAATCCCGGGTGGATCAGCGCGCGGCGTCAGATGCGGTGCATCGCAAGGCGGAGGGGCGTCCTCATACTGGGCGTATTCGGGCGTTCCGACAACGCGGCGAGGTGCCGTAGCTGTCGTCGTGCGCCCGCCCGGGATTACGGGACAGCCCTTAGGCACCAGGACCTCGCAGAAGAACGGCTCAGCTGCGGCTGAACTGCCGTACGAGCCCGGCGAACGCGTCCTGCTCGTCGGCCGTCAGCGGCACCGACTCCACCGCCGGCGCCTGAGCCTGGCCGGGAAGCGCGCCCAGCGGCAGCCGTGCGACCGGCTGCTCCGGCGGGGCGGAGGCGACGACACGCACCAGACGGACCAGACCGACCACCCAGGCCACCGTGGCGATCACGAGGATCACGAGGCCTATCTGCTGAAGGATCGACACGTGCTCAGGCATGCGATCCAGTGAACACCACGGTCCGGGACTTTGGTCCCGGACCGTGACGTATCTCGCAGTATTCACAGTGTTCGCAGTGTTCGCAGTGTCGGACACTTCAGGCGGACACGAGGGGCCTGTGCGGCGCCTGTGAAGTCGGCGCCGGGAGGCGGGGGTTCACACCGTCTCGGGCACCTTCGGGGCCGCCTGCACACCGGCGCTCGCCTCCGTCGGCGCCACCGCGTCGTCCTTCGGCGCGTCCTTGCGCATCCCCTTCAGTACGACCACCAGGGCGGCCGAGACACAGACACCGACGGCGATGGCGACCAGGTAGAGCCAGGCGCTGCCGATCAGCGGGACCACGAAGATGCCGCCGTGCGGGGCGCGCAGGGTGCAGCCGAAGGCCATCGACAGGGCGCCGGTGACCGCGCCGCCCGCCATGGAGGCGGGGATGACGCGCAGCGGGTCGGCCGCGGCGAACGGGATCGCGCCCTCGGTGATGAAGGAGGCGCCGAGCACCCAGGCCGCCTTGCCGTTCTCCCGCTCGGACTTGGTGAAGAGCTTGCCGCGCACGGTGGTGGCCAGGGCCATGGCCAGCGGCGGCACCATGCCGGCGGCCATCACGGCGGCCATGATCTTCAGCGAGCCGTCGGTGGGGTCGGCGAGCCCGCCGACCGCGAAGGCGTACGCGACCTTGTTGAGCGGGCCGCCCAGGTCGAAGCACATCATCAGGCCGAGCAGCGCGCCGAGCAGCAGGGCGTTGGCGCCGGAGAGGGAGTTGAGCCAGTCCGTCAGGCCGCTCTGCAGCGAGGCGATCGGTTTGCCGATCACGACGAACATCAGGAAGCCGACGACGATCGACGACAGCAGCGGGATGACGACCACCGGCATGATGCCGCGCAGCACGGCCGGCACCCGCACCTTCTGGATCGCCATGACGACGCCGCCCGCGATCAGACCGGCGGCGAGACCACCGAGGAATCCGGCCTGGGTGGTGACCGCGATGGAGCCGCCGACGAAGCCGGGCACCAGACCCGGCCGGTCCGCCATGCCGTACGCGATGTAGCCGGCGAGGACCGGGACGAGGAAGGCGAACGCGGCCTGGCCCGTGTAGAAGAGCAGCGCCGCCCAGCTGGTCGACGAGGTCCAGTCGAAGCTGTTGAGGAGGGTCTCGACCTTGACGTTCGCGACCTCGTAGCCGCCGATCGCGAATCCGAGCGCGATGAGCAGACCGCCCGCGGCGACGAACGGCACCATGTAACTGACGCCGGACATCAGCCACTTGCGCAGTTTCGTCCCGTAACTGTCCCCAGCTTCACCGGAGTTGTCCACAGGTGTGGATGACGTGTTCGGGTCCGCGGCGCCGGACGTCTCGCCGCGGGCCGCCTTCTCCCGCACCTCCGCGATGAGTTCGGCGGGACGGTTGATCCCGGCCTTCACGCCGACGTCGACCGTCGGCTTCCCGGCGAAGCGCTCCTTCTCCCGTACGGGGACGTCGTGGGCGAAGATCACGCCGTCCGCCGCCGCGATCACGGCCGGGTCGAGGCGGGTGAAGCCCGCCGAGCCCTGCGTCTCGACGACGAGCTCGACGCCGTCGGTGTCGCGGCCGGTGTTCTCCAGGGACTCGGCCGCCATGTAGGTGTGGGCGATGCCGGTGGGGCAGGAGGTGACGGCGACGATCTTGAAGGTGTCGGCCGTCGCGGGGGCCGCCTCGGGTGCCGGGGTCTGCGGTGCCGCAGCCGCCGCCTCGGGGGCCGGGGCGTCGCCGCGGATCAGGGCCGCCGCCCGCCCGGCGTCGGTCGCCGCGCGCAGGGCCGCCTTGAAGTCCTCGTCCATCAGCTGGCGGGCCAGCGACGACAGGATCGTCAGGTGGGCGTCGTCCGCGCCCGCCGGAGCCGCGATCAGGAAGATCAGGTCGGCCGGGCCGTCCGGGGCGCCGAAGTCGATGCCCCGCGGGGCGCGGCCGAAGGCGAGGGTGGGCTCGGTGACGTGGGCACTGCGGCAGTGCGGGATGCCGATGCCGCCGTCGAGGCCGGTCGGCATCTGGGCCTCCCTCGCCGCGACGTCGGCCAGGAAGCCGTCGAGGTCGGTGACCCTGCCGAGGGTCACCATGCGCTCGGCGAGGGAGCGGGCGGCCTCGTCCTTGGTGGGGGCGGACAGGTCGAGGTCGACCAGGTCCGCGGTGATCATTTCGCTCATCGCGGGCTCCTTTGCCTACGGTTCTGCGGGGTCGGTGTGGCGCCGGCGGATCCGGCTGATGCGGTACCGGTCGCGCCCCTGAGCGGCGCTTCGGCGGTGGGGGCTGTCATCGCACGGCCTCCTTCAGAGGACGGTCCAGCGGAACGTCCACCGTCACGCTCACCGCCTCCGGCCGCAGGTCCCCCGGCGTCGGCATCGCGCTGCCCGGCAGCTGGACCGCCGCCGCGCCGTGGGCGACCGCCGAGGTGAGGGCCTCGGGGCCTTCGCCGCCGGCGATCAGGAAGCCGGCGAGCGAGGAGTCCCCGGCGCCGACGTTGCTGCGTACGGCGTCGACGGGGGCGGAGGCGAACCACGTACCGGACGCGTCGACCAGGATCTGCCCGTCGGCCCCGAGGGAGGCGAGCACGGCCGCCGCACCCAGCTCCCGCAGTTCTTCGGCCGCCTTGACCGCGTCGCCGACGGTGGCGAGCGGGCGGCCCACGGCCTCGGCGAGCTCCTCGGCGTTGGGCTTGACGACGTCGGGGCGCTCGCGCAGGGCGGCGAGGAGCGCGGGGCCCGAGGTGTCGAGCGCGATACGGGCGCCCGCCTCGTGCGCGCGGGCCACCAGCTCGGCGTACCAGGACGGGGCGAGGCCGCGCGGCAGGCTGCCGCAGCAGGCGATCCAGTCCGCCCCGGCCGACCGCTCACCGACGGTGGAGAGCAGCGACTCGGCTTCCTCGGCGGTCAGTTCGGGCCCGGGGGCGTTGATCTTCGTCAGCGTTCCGTCGGGCTCGGCGAGCGCGATGTTGGAACGGGTCTGGCCCGCGACGGGCACCGGGGCGACCTTGATGCCCTGCCCGTCGAGGAGGTCCGCGACGAGGGCGCCGGGGGCGCCGCCCAGCGGGAGGACGGCGAGGGTGGGGGCGCCGGCGGCGGCGACCGCCCGCGAGACGTTGACGCCCTTGCCGCCCGGGTCCATGCGCTCGCCGCTGGCGCGCACGACCTCGCCGCGGTCGAGGCCGGGGACCTCGTAGGTGCGGTCGAGGGAGGGGTTGGGGGTGACGGTGAGGATCATGCCGGGTACCGCTTCCGAACTGGGGGTCGTGCCAGGGGTGTTGAGGTGGTTCACGCGCGGATCACCTCCGTGCCGCCCGCCTCGATGGCGGCCGCGTCCTCGTCGGCGAGGCCGGTGTCGGTGATCAATAGGTCGACGTCGGCGAGGTCGCCGAAGCGGGCGAAGTGCTCCTGGCCGTGCTTGCCGGAGTCGGCGAGCAGCACGACCCGGCGGGCCGCGGCGAGGGCGGCGCGCTTGACGGCGGCCTCCGCGAGGTCGGGCGTGGTCAGGCCGGAGGCGGCCGAGAAGCCGTTGGCCGCGAGGAAGACGACGTCGGCGCGGATCTCGCTGTAGGCGCGCAGCGCCCAGGCGTCGACGGCGGCCCGGGTGCGGTGGCGGACCCGGCCGCCGACGAGGTGCAGCTGGATGCCGGGGTGGTCGGCGAGCCGGGCCGCGGTGGGCAGCGAGTGCGTGACGACGGTCAGCTCCGACTCCAGCGGCAGCATCGCGGCGAGCCGGGCGACGGACGTACCGGCGTCGAGGACGATGCTGCCCTCGCCCGGCAGTTCGGCGAGGGCGGCGCGCGCGATGCGGTCCTTCTCGTCGGCCGCGGTGGACTCGCGCTCGGCGAGGTCGGGCTCGAAGTCGAGGCGTCCGGCCGGGATGGCGCCGCCGTGCACCCGGCGGACGAGACCGGCGCGGTCCAGGGCCTTCAGGTCACGCCGGATGGTCTCGGCGGTGACCTGGAACTCCTCCGCGAGGGACAGCACGTCGACCCGGCCGCCGTCCCGTGCGAGACGGAGGATCTCCTGCTGGCGCTCCGGTGCGTACATGCCCGTTTACCTGTGCCCTCACCATTGAGTCTTTTTGAGTGTGCCCGAATCTGTGGCTTCACCCCGAGGCTACGACCGCTTTTCCGGAAAGTAAACAGGTTCGGGCATCCCACAGACACAAACGGGCATTGGTCCCGCGCCGGAAACGGCGAAGGGCCCGGCCCTCCGGGAAGGAGGACCGGGCCCACGCCGGCAGCGCGCCGCGGCTACTGCCCCATCACGTACTTCACCGTCGGCCCGGTGGTCCAGCCGCCGTCCACGGCCAGCTCGGCGCCGGTCACGTACGCGGCGTCGTCCGAGAGCAGGAACACCACGGCGTTCGCTATCTCCTCGGCCTCGCCGACCCGGCCCATCGGGGTGTTCGGGTAGCCGCCGTCGCCGCGCGGGATGCCGAGCTGGGCGGTCATCGGGGTGTACGTCATGCCGGGGTGCACCGAGTTCACCCGGATCTTCGCCGTGCCCTGCTCCACCGCCGCGATCTTGGTGAGGCCGCGCACGGCCCACTTCGAGGCCCCGTACGAGGAGGTGAGCGCGAGCCCCATCAGACCGGCGGCCGAGGAGATGTTGACGATGGAGCCGCCGCCGGCCTCCTTCATCGCGGGGATGGCGGTCTTCATCCCGGCGAAGACGCCGACGAGGTTGATGTCGACGACCTTGCGGAAGTGCTCCAGGCTCTCCTGGTCCAGCGGCATGCCGGTGGAGACCCCGGCGTTGTTGACGAGTCCGTGCACCCCGCCGAACTCGGCGCCCGCGTACGCGACCGCCGCCTGCCACGCCTCCTCCGAGGTGACGTCGAGGTGGACGAAGCGGGCCCGCTCACCCAGCTCGGCGGCGAGCGCCCCGCCCTCGTCGTCGAGTACGTCACCGATCACGACATTGCCTCCCGCGGCCACCGCGCGCCGGGCGATCTCGGCGCCGATGCCGCGGGCTCCGCCGGAGACGAGGACGGTCTTGCCGGTCAGGTCGTTCATCACAGGCTCCACTTCGCTGGGGGTACCACACCTGCCATGTAGTCATAGTATGCCCGCATGGCACAATGTGCCATCGGCAGTACTGATGCGGCAGTGCTGACGCAGGCAGAGCCGATGCAGGCAGAACAGAACAGCGGGGGCGAGCACGGTGCGGCGACGGCGGTTCCTACTTCAGACGGCGGGCCTGACCGGGGCGGGCGCCCTGGCGATGAGCGGCTGCGGCGCGGGCGACGGCGACACCGTCACCCTCGACGTGCTGCTCGCCGGATACGACGGCACCGTCGGCACCTCCATCGAGAAGCGGTGGGACGCCGCGGTGCGGGCGTTCGAGAAGAAGCACCCGGCGATCAGGGTGAAGGTGGAGCGCGTCCCCTTCCTCAAGCTGGACGCGACGCTCACCCGCCGGGTCAAGGACGGCCGCGCGCCCGACATCTCCGAGGGCAACTTCTTCGCCCCGTACGCGCAGGACGGCCGGCTGTACTCGGCCGACGAGCTCTTCGAGGTGCCCGTCCAGGCGAACTTCATCGCCTCGTTCGCCGACGCGGGCAAGGTCGACGCGGTCCAGTACGGCCTGGCGACCCAGGCCAGCGCCCCGCGGCTGTTCTGGAACAAGGCGCTCTTCGAGCAGGCCGGGCTCGCACAGGCACCCACGTCGTGGGCCGAACTGCGCTCCTGCGCCCAGGCGTTGCAGCGGATCGGGGTCGCCACGCCGTACGCGCTCACCTTCGGCCCCGAGGCGTCCGAGGACGAGCTGCTGGCCTGGCTGCTCGCGGGCGACGGCGGCTACGCGTCCGTCTCCGGGTACGACTTCGCGAACCCGGAGAACGAGGCGACGCTGACCTGGCTGCGCGACAAGCTCGTCGTGCCGGGCCTCGCGGGCGCCGACCCGGCGAAGCTCACCAGGACGCAGGCGTACGCGCAGTTCCTGCAGGGGAAGGCCGGGATGCTGCTCGCCCACCCGGTGCTGCTCTCCGCCGCCGACCGGGCGGGCCTGAAGTACGCGACCGCGCCCTTCCCGAAGCGGGACGGCAGCGGGGCGGCGCCGCCGGTCGGGCTCAACGACTGGCTGATGGCGTTCAAGGCGAACGGCCGGCTGGACGCGGCCAGGACGTTCCTGTCGTTCCTGTTCACCTCGCCGTCCGCCCGCACCTACGGCGCGGACACCGGCACCCTCCCGGCGACGGCGAGCGACTCGGAGGCACTCCAGGAGGACCGCTCGCAGCGCGCCCTGTGGCCGTTCGTCGCGGAGCTGCCGGTCGCCGAGTTCCATCCGGTGGGCCTGCGCTCGTGGGCCACGGTGCGCGCCGCGATCCGGGAGCGGATCGGCGCGGCGGTGGCTCCCGGCGGCGACCCGGCGCACGTGCTGGAGGCGCTGGACCAGGTGGGGTCCAGCGCCTGAGACCAACGGCCCGGCTCAGCCGACCAGTTCGGGCTCCTTCGCCTCCTCCGGCGCGACGGTATCGTACTCGCCCGTCCCGCCCAAGGCCCTCCCCGGCAGCGCGAACATCAGCAGGAAGATGCCGACCAGGATCCCGGCCGCCCACAGCAGCGCGCTGCGGAATCCGTCGACGAAGGCCGCGGCGCCCTGGGCCGCGTGGTCCTCGACGACGTTGAAGAAGACGACCGAGACCAGGCTCAGGCCCAGCGCGTTGCCCATCTGCATCACGGTGTTGATCAGCCCGGACGCCGACCCGGCGTGCTCACGCGGCACTTCGGAGAGCACCGCGTCGGTCAGCGGGGCGACGATCAGGCCCATGCCGAGGCCCATCACCACGAGCGGCAGCGCCATCTGCCAGGAGGCGATGGCCAGGCCGTAGTGCCCGGCCTCCCCCACGTAGATCAGGACGCCCGCGGCCATCAGCAGCGCGCCCGTCTGGAGGACCTTGCGGCCGAAGCGCGGCACCAGCTTCTGCACCGAGACGCCGGCGGCGACGGAGACCGCGAGGGAGAACGGGACGCCCGTCAGACCCGCCCGCAGCGGGCTCCAGCCGAGGCCGAGCTGCATGTAGAGCGTCCAGGTCAGGAAGAAGATGCCGGTCGCGACACCGAAGACGGTCTGCACGGCGATGCCGGCCGCGAAGCTCTTCACCCTGAACAGCGACAGCTCGATGAGCGGGGAACCGTCGCGCCGCTTCTTCGCCTTCTCGTACGCGACGAGGACGCCGACGATCACGACGGACGCGGCCATCATCACGAAGCCCCACACCGGCCAGCCGTTCTCGCGGCCCTGGGTGAGCGGGTAGACCAGTGCCAGCATCGCGAGGGTCACCAGGACCACGCCCACGAGGTCGAGCTTGAGGGCCCGGGGCGCCTTCGACTCGGTGATGACGCGGGAGCCGAGGATCAGCGCGGCGATGCCGACGGGCAGGTTGATGAGGAAGATCGGGCGCCACTCCAGGCCCGCGATGTTCCACTCGGTGAGCAGCGCGCCGAGCAGCGGCCCGGTGACCGCGCCGAGCCCGACGATCGCGCCGAACAGGCCGAAGACCTTGCCGCGCTCGTGCGCCGGGAACGTGGCGTGCACGATCGACAGGACCTGCGGCACCATCATCGCCGCCATGCCGCCCTGGAGGATCCGGGAGGCGACCAGCATCTCCGGGTTCGCGGCGAACCCGCACAGCGCCGAGGCGACCGTGAAGCCGGCGATGCCGAGCAGGAAGAGGCGCTTGCGGCCGAAGATGTCGCCGAGCCGGCCGCCCGTGATCAGCAGGGCCGCGAAGGCGAGCGCGTAACCGGCCGTTATCCACTGGATCTGCCCGGAGCTCGCGCCCTCGTCGTGCTGGATGGTGGGCAGGGCGACGTTGACGATCGTGACGTCCACGAGGTCCATGAACGCCGCCGTCATCACGATGGCGAGCGCGAACCAGCGACGGCGGTCGCCGGCCCCGGCCCCCGTGGTCTGCGGTGCTGCGGTTGAGGTCATGTCCTCAAGCTAAAGGCCATGTAGGTCAGATCGTGTCCTAGTTGCCGGGCATCCTGGAGCACATGACGACGCCCAGTACGGACACACCGGCCAGGCTTCTCCAACTCCTCTCCCTGCTGCAGACCCCACGCGAGTGGCCCGGCGGCGAGCTCGCCGACCGGCTCGGGGTCTCGCGTCGCACCGTCCGCCGCGACATCGACCGGCTGCGCGACCTCGGCTATCCCGTGCAGGCCACGATGGGCTCGGACGGCGGCTACCGGCTCGTCGCGGGCAAGGCGCTGCCGCCGCTCGTCCTCGACGACGAGGAGGCGGTCGCCATCGCGGTGGGCCTGCGCGCCGGGGCCGGGCACGCCGTCGAGGGCGTGGAGGAGGCGTCGGTGCGGGCCCTCGCCAAGCTGGAACAGGTGCTGCCGGGACGGCTCCGGCACCGGGTGGCCGCGCTCCAGGCGGCGACGATCCCGCTCACCTCGGGGGACGGCGCGACGATCAGCCCCGAGACGCTGACCGTGATCGCCTCGGCGACGGCGGGGCGCGAGCGGCTGCGGTTCCACTACCGCGCGGCCGACGGCGCGGACACGCGCCGCCTGGTCGAGCCGGCCCAGCTCGTCTCCACCGGGCGGCGCTGGTACCTCGTCGCGTACGACATCGACCGTGACGCCTGGCGGACGTTCCGGGTCGACCGGCTGTCGGAGCCGTTCGCGACCGGGGCGCGGTTCGCTCCGCGGGAGGTGCCGGAGGGGGGCGCCGCGGAGTTCGTACGGCGAGGGGTGGCGTCCCGGGGCGGCGGCGCGTACGAGCTGGACGTGGAGTTCTCGGCGCCGGTCGACGCCGTCGCCGAGCGGGTGCCTCCGGCGGTCGGGCCGCTCGAGGCTCTGCCGGACGGTTCGGGGTGCCGGCTGCGGACCACGACGTCCGACGCCGTCGAGTGGATGGCGGTGCGCTTGGCGATGACCGGGTTCGACTTCCGGGTCCGGGGCCCCCGGCAACTGGCCGATGTGGTGCGGGAGTTGGGGGATCGAATGGTGCGGAGCGCCCCGTAAGGGGGCGCGGGACCGTATCGATGTGCGGCTCCGCGCCCCTTACGGGGCCGCACCCACCCCGCGCTCCCCCTGGAGGGGTTACGCCGCGGCGTCGAACCCGGTGTCCCGCGCCAGCTTCTTCAGCTCAAGGAGCGCGTGCTTCTCGATCTGGC
Organism: Streptomyces sp. VRA16 Mangrove soil; assembly: GCF_017377775.1. Taxonomy (GTDB): domain Bacteria; phylum Actinomycetota; class Actinomycetes; order Streptomycetales; family Streptomycetaceae; genus Streptomyces. The sequence goes on along the minus strand of NZ_JAFVLN010000022.1, from coordinate 113,076 downwards.
GGATGCGCTCGCGGGTGAGGCCGTGCTCCTTGCCGACCTCGGTGAGCGTGCGCTCGCGGCCGTCGTCGATGCCGTACCGCATCTTGATGATGGACGCGGTGCGCTGGTCGAGACGCCCGATGAGGTCGTCGAGCTCCTCGCTGCGCAGCAGCGTGAGCACCGACTGCTCGGGGCTGACCGCCGACGTGTCCTCCAGGAGGTCGCCGAACTGGGTCTCGCCCTCGTCGTCCACCGACATGTTCAGCGAGACCGGGTCGCGGGCCCAGTCCAGGACGTCGGTGACGCGCTCCGGCGTCGTCTTGTCGAGCTGGGCGGCGATCTCCGCGGGCTCCGGCTCGCGCCCGTGCTCGCGGTTGAACTCGCGCTGCACGCGGCGGATCCGGCCCAGCTCCTCGACCAGGTGGACGGGGAGACGGATGGTGCGGGACTGATCGGCTATGGAACGGGTGATGGCCTGACGGATCCACCACGTCGCGTACGTGGAGAACTTGAAGCCCTTGCGGTAGTCGAACTTCTCGACCGCGCGCACCAGGCCGGCGTTCCCCTCCTGGATCAGGTCGAGCAGCGGCAGACCCGCGCGCGGGTAGCGACGGGCCACGGCGACCACCAGGCGCAGGTTCGACCTGATGAAGATGTCCTTGGCCTTCTCGGACTCCGCGACCAGGGCCTCCAGCTCCTCGCGGGACGCCTTGCCCGCGGCCTGGCTGGCCGGGAGATCGCCGAGCTCACCGTCGAGGATCTGCTGGGCGTAGACGCCCGCCTCGATGGTCTGGGACAGCTCGACTTCCTTGGCGGCGTCGAGCAGCGGTGTGCGCGCGATCTCGTCGAGGTACATGCCGACCAGGTCGCGGTCGGCGATCTCCCCGCCTACGGCGCGAACACTGCGTGCCGCATCAGTCTCGCCGGAGGCGGCGGACTTACGACGGGCTACGGCACGGGTTGCCATGCGTGCTCCCTTGCGGTGGTAGGTCGGCTTGTACGCCCTTCACGGGTGCCCTGCATCCGAACGAATCAACGCCTGGAATCCGGACAGAATTCCCAAGCCGCCCATCTTTTTTCTGATCATGCAGTACCCTGTCGCGCCACACTGCGCGAGAAGGCCCGGCGAGCAGCCGCCGGGGGCCACAGAGACGCAGGTCAGGCCGTGGGGCACGAGTGAAACGGCCCTCGTTCGGACCCTCGGTCGGCGGTGGGTCTCTGCCACCTGAGACGACCCTGGCGCTCTGATGGTTGCCCATGCGGAGCCCACGCGCCGACCGCGAAGGTCACGAACGTCAGGGCCTTTCGTCCCCTTCGCTCCCGGCGCCCCCTTCCCCACAACTCCCCGGGTCCCCGTCCAGTTCCTTCTCGAACCAGGCGACGTCGTAGTACCGGCCGAACTTCCGCCCGACCTCCCGGTAGGTGCCGATGGGCCGGAACCCGAAGCGGGTGTGCAGCCGCACCGACGCCTCGTTGGGCTGCGTCACCCCCGCGTACGCCCGGTGCACGTCCTCACTCTCCAGGGCCTTGAACAGCGCCTCGTACAGCTGGGTGCCGATGCCGCGCCCGCCCGCGTCCGGGGCGCAGTACACGGTGACCTCCACGGAGGTGGAGTACGCGGCCTTGGGGCGGAACGCGCTCGACGTCGCGTAGCCCAGAACGCGGCCGCCGGCCACCGTCTCCTCGGCGACGAAGAGGCGGTGCGGGCCGTGGTCGGGGTGGGCGAGCAGCCACGGGCGCCGCGCCTCGGCCGTGAAGGGCTCGGTGTCGAAGGTGATCGGGGTCGTGCGGACGTACGCGTTGTAGAGGTCGGTCAGGGCTTCCAGGTCCGCTTCGGAACCGGGCCTGATGATCACGTCAGGGGTCACGTCGCTCATGGCCAGAGGCTAGGTGAGCCCTAGGGCTCGACGCCTAGGGCCAAAGGCGGTTACGTGGCCTGCCCACCGGTGCCTACCGTGCAGCCATGACGACGGACACGGGCACGACCACGGACCCCTCCGGCACGCTCGACGAGGCCCTGGAGCGGCTGCACACCAGCGGGCCCGAGCGGCTCGGGCGGCTGACCAACCACGCACCGATGGCGGTCGAGGCCCTCGCCTCGCGCGGGCAGGGCGCCTCGGTGCACCGCTGGCTCGACCTGTACACGCCCAAGCTGGAGGAGTTCCCCGCCCCGGTGGAGCCCATCACGGACGAGAACCGGCGGGCGGCCCTCGGCGATCCGCGGCGGGCGGCGGACTGGATCGCGTACTTCACGCGGCAGGTCGAGGAACGTCCGTGGCGCGACGTGCTTGCCGAGTGGTGGCCGCGGCTGCTTCCCGGCATGTACGGCGGCTCGACGCATCCGGTGATCCGGGTCGGCCACGCCGTGCGCACCCTGCTGTCCGCCGAGCCGACCGCGCCGCGGCTGACCGAGCTCGCGCACGGCCTCGGCTACTGGGCGGCCCGGCACCACCCCGTCACCGGCGTCACCGCGCTGCCCGACCCCGGCGACGATCCGGCCGCCGCCCTGGACGCCGTCGAGCCGATCGCGGACCGCGGCAGCGGCGGCTTCCCGGCCCGGCTCGCCCGGGTGAGCGCGCTGCCGGTGTGGGCGCCGTCCGTGACCGACCCGGACGAGGCGCGGCTGCGGCTGACCGGTCTGGTCCGCGCGGCCGTGCACCGGTACGCCACGCACGGGCACGGCGAGGAGACGATGCTGGTACACGCCGCGACCGCGCCCAACGCGGTGCTGCGGACGCTGCCCGCGCTGCCGCGGGCGCTGTGGGTGCCCTCGCTGGGCGCCGCCTGGACGGCGTCCGCGGCGGTCACCGCGATGTACGCGCCGGACGAGCCCGTCGCCTACGAGGCGCCGGGCACGTTCGCCGCCGGGGAGGTCGTCGAGCGGGCGCTCGCCCATGGCGACGAGCACGTCATCAAGTTCACGGACACGGCGCTCGACGTCGGCGACGAGCGGGCGCTCGGCTCCGCGCTGCGGTGTGTGGAGATCAGCGCGCCGCTGGTGTGACGACCGGCGGGTGCGACCGGCCCTCACCGGACCCGGACCCGCACCTGCCCACGGGCGCCCTCACCCGAACTGCACCGACCTCTTCGCCAGCCCCATCCAGAACCCGTCGATCACCGAGCGCTGCGTCCCCAGCTCGCCGGACGCGTCCGCCGCTCCGAGGGTGACGAAGAGCGGGGCGAAGTGTTCGGTGCGCGGGTGGGCCAGCGCGCCGGCCGGGGACTTGCGGGTGAAGTCGAGGAGGGCGTCGACGTCACCGGCCTCCAGGGCGCGGTGGCCCCAGTCGTCGAACTCCGCCGACCACGACGGGACCCCGCCCGCGGCCCGCAGCGCCGCCAGATTGTGCGTGAAGAACCCGGAGCCGACGATCAGCACGCCCTCGTCGCGCAGGGGCGCGAGGCGGCGCCCGATGTCCATCAGCTTCTGCGGGTCGAGCGTCGGCATGGAGATCTGCAGGACGGGGATGTCCGCGTCCGGGAACATCTCGACGAGCGGCACGTACGCCCCGTGGTCGAGGCCGCGGTCCGGCACGTCCTGGACGGGAATGCCCGGGGCGCGCAGCAACTTCCGTACGGAGTCCGCGAGTGCGGGGGCGCCCGGAGCCGCGTACGTCACCTGGTAGTAGTGCTCGGGGAAACCCCAGAAGTCGTAGACGAGAGGGACCTGCTCGGTGGCGCCGAGGGAGAGCGGGGCGTCCTCCCAGTGCGCGGAGACCATCAGGATCGCCTTGGGGCGGGGCAGCCCCGCGGACCAGGCGGCGAGCTGGCCGGGCCAGAGCGCGTCGTCGGCGAGCGGCGGGGCGCCGTGGGAGAGGTAGAGCGCGGGCATGCGCTCCGGGGCCATGGGGGCGGCGGACACGACGACCTCCTTGAAGTTTCAAGCGTTACTCCTGACGAAAGTACGCCTCGTTTGTTTAATATTCAAGGAGGAGGACTGTGCGATGGAGCCGACGGACACGACAGAGACGATGGACCCCATGACGAACCCCGAGCCGCACTGGCTCACCGAGGACGAGCAGCGCGTCTGGCGCGCGTATCTGCATGCCACCACGCTTCTGGAGGACCACCTCGACCGGCAGCTGCAGCGCGACGCGAAGATGCCGCACGTCTACTTCGGGCTGCTCGTGCAGCTCAGCGAGGCGCCCCGGCGGCGGCTGCGGATGACCGAGCTGGCGAGGAGCGCCAAGATCACCCGGTCCCGGCTCTCGCACGCCGTCGCCCGCCTGGAGAAGAGCGGCTGGGTGCGGCGCGAGGACTGCCCCTCGGACAAGCGGGGGCAGTTCGCGGTGCTGACCGACGAGGGGCTCGACGTGCTGAAGAAGGCCGCGCCCGGACATGTCGACGCGGTGCGCGGGGCGCTCTTCGAGCGGCTCACCCCGCAGCAGCAGAAGTCCCTCGGCGAGATCATGCGGATCGTCGCCGAGGGACTTCAGCCGAAGGAGGCCGGGGCGGATCTGCCCTGGCTCAGATGACGGGTGTCAGTGCGCGACCACCGGCACCTTGATCTCGTCCTCCGCACCCTCGCCGGAGCCCGCGGCGGGAGCCGAACCGGCGCCCGGGACCCCGGTGTTGATGAGCGTGAGGGCGAGCGTCGCGGAGACGAGCAGGATGCCGACGGCCCACCAGATGGCGTGGGTGTAGCCGTTGACCATGGCCTGCGCCTGGAGCAGCTGGGGGTTGCCGGCACCGGCCGCGTGGTCCGCGATGTACGCGGTGGTGGCCGAGGCCGCGATCGTGTTCAGCAGGGCCGTGCCGATGGCGCCGCCGACCTGCTGCGAGGTGTTGACCATCGCGGAGGCCACACCGGCGTCCCGCGCCTCGACACCGATGGTGGCGAGCGACATGGCGGGCATGAACGCCGTACCCATGCCGAGGCCGAGCAGCAGCTGGGCCGGGAGGATCAGCGCCGGGTAGGACGCGTCGACGGTCAGCTGGGTCAGCAGGCCCATGCCGAGCGCGGCGAGCAGGAAGCCCGGGCCCATCAGCAGGCGCGGCGGGACGCGGGTCATCAGGCGGGCGCCGATCTGGGTGGAGCCCGTGATCATGCCCGCGATCATCGGCAGGAACGCGAAGCCGGTCTTGACCGGCGAGAAGCCCTTCACGACCTGGAGGTAGTAGGTCAGGAAGAGGAACAGGCCGAACATCGCGATGACGGCGAGACCGAGCGAGGCGTAGACACCGCCGCGGTTGCGGTCGGCGACGACGCGCAGCGGCAGCAGCGGGTGCTTGACCCGGGCCTCGACGGCGACGAAGGCGAACAGCAGCACGGCCGCGGCGACGAACAGGCCGATGGTGGTGGCGTCCGACCAGCCGTTGGTCTCGGCGCGCGTGAAGCCGTAGACGAGCGAGACCAGGCCGAGCGTGGAGAGCAGCACGCCGGGGATGTCGAGCGGCGAGCGGTTGCGGCCGCCGGCCGGCTCACGGATGACCAGGACCGCACCGACGGCGGCGATGATCGCGAACGGGATGTTCACGAAGAACGTCCAGCGCCAGTTCAGGTACTCGGTGAGGAAGCCGCCGAGGATCAGGCCGACGGCGCCACCGCCACCGGCGATCGCACCGTAGATGCCGAACGCCTTGGCGCGCTCCTTGGCGTCCGTGAACATCACGGCGAGCAGGGAGAGGGCGGCGGGCGCGAGCAGGGCGCCGAACAGACCCTGCAGGGCGCGGGCGCCGAACATCATGGCCTCGTTCTGCGCGGCGCCGCCGAGCGCCGAGGCGAGGGCGAAGCCGATCAGGCCGGTGACGAAGGTCTGCTTGCGGCCCCACAGGTCGGCGATGCGGCCGCCGAACAGCAGCAGACCACCGAAGGCCAGCGCGTAGGCCGTGATGACCCACTGCTTGTTGCCGTCGGATATGCCCAGGTCGGACTGGGCGGCGGGCAGGGCGATGTTCACGATGGTGGCGTCGAGGACCACCATCAGCTGGGCGAGCGCGATGAAGACGAGAGCCTTCCAGCGCCGCGAGTCGGGTGCCGTGACAGGCAAGGGGGTACCCACAGCGGGACTCCAAGTCGTGGATAAGCGTGAAAAAACGCGAGAAATCGGTGTGCTACGGATGGGCGGGGCCGGGCCCCGGACGAGTACGCGTCAGGTGCTCAGTCCTGGCGGAGGTCCTCCAAGGTCGCGGCCTCACCCGGGAGTTCCGAGCGGGCGGGAGTCATCAGGCCGTCGAGAAACAGCTGCAGATGACGGCGTACGAAGCGGTCGAAGTCCAGGCAGGCCTTGCCGGGCAGCGGCCGCGTGAGCTGGGAGAGGGCGACCATCAGGTCCCCGACGCCGACGTCGGCGCGCAGCTGGCCGGCGGCGTGCGCGCGCCCGATCAGCGTCTCGATGGCCACGGTGAGCCGGTCGAGGGCGGCGACCACGTCGGGGTGGTCCTTGTCGAAGGTCGCGTTGAGCATCGGGCACAGGGCGCCGATGCGCTCGTCGGCGGCCGCGTGCACGAAGGTGCGCAGCGCCTCGAAGGGGGTCTGCTCGCCGGCTTCCTCGGCGACGAGTGCCTGTTCGGCATGGTCGGTGACGTGGTCGGTGACCGTCAGGACCACGTGATGCATGAGCTCACCGCGGTCCTTGAAGTTCCGGTACAGCGTCGCGTTGCCGACGCCGGCCCGGCGGGCCACCTCGTCGAGCGGGAGCTCGGTCCCGAACTCGACCAGGAGCTCGCGCGCGGCGGCCACGATCCGCTCCCGATTGCGCACGGCGTCGGCCCGCGGGCGCGGGGCGCGGCGCTGCGGCTGCTCGGTCGCGAGGGCCGACAAGGCAACAGCCACGGCGGTCTCCTTCTGGGGGCTTCGAACAGATAAGCGGGGAATGGGTCCCCGCTTCTTGCGGACACCTATGCCAAACGGGGAAACGGTCCCCACTTATTTCCCGCCCTTCATGTGACCTGACTCACACCTCTCCCGTCGCAGAAACCCACGATCGGCGCACCCAGCGCGCGACACGCCGCACCTCGACACAGGGTGATCGAGACGGACACCCCCGGACCTCAGGGTTCACGACGGTGAGGCGGTCGGATGCGGCAGCAGCAGATACGCAGGGGCCGGCGCGGTGCGCTGCTCGCCGGAACCACCGCCGTCGCGCTCGCGCTGACGATGACCGCGAGCGCCGGCCGGGTCCTCGACAGCTCGCCGACCGCCGCGGGACCCGTGGCGCTCGCCCGCGCCACCTCGCTCGGCCCCTGCATGATCCGCGGCGCGCTGGGGGTGCAGATGTCGGAGGGCGTGCCCACCTCCGCCGGCTACGCCCGTTCGACCGGCACCGTCCGCGCCCTCAACCTCATGGTCGACTTCCCGGACGCGCCCGGCGACGGTGCCGCCATGGACCGGTTCGGGGAGTTCTTCCCGCAGACCCAGAAGTGGTTCGAGCGGGCCTCGTACGGACACCTCGACTACGTCCCCGAGACGCCGGTCAGACACTGGCTGCGGATGCCGAAGCCCTTCACCTCGTACGGGATAGAGCGCGGCGCCCCCTTCGACCCCGGCTACCGCGAGCTGGTCGACGACATCGTGGCGACCGCCGACCCGGACGTGGACTTCCGCGCCTACGACCTCGTGAACATCCTGGTCACCCCGAACGCGGGGCCCTCCGCGCTGGACACCGTCCTGTCGGTGACCTTCGCCGGCAACCACGACGCACCGGTCGCGGACGGGGTGCCGCTGTCGAACGTGTCCTTCGTGTACTCGCGCCAGGACGACGGGTCGGGCTCGTACGCGGAGACCGGCTACCGGGTGCTGCCGCACGAGAACGGGCACGTCTTCGGGCTGCCCGACCTCTACACCCAGGACGGCGGCGGGGCCGTCGGGCACTGGGACATCATGAGCGAGGACTGGGGCGTCGGGAACGATCTGCTCGGCTGGCACAAGTGGAAGCTGGGCTGGCTCGACGACTCCCAGATCCGCTGCGCGGGCAAGGCCGGCACCATCGAGCAGACGCTCTCGCCGATGTCCTCGGCCGGGGACGGGCCGAAGATGGCGTTCGTGCCGCTGACGGAGAAGACCGGGTACGCGATCGAGGTGCGCACGCCGGGCGGCAACGACGAGGCGGTGTGCCGGCCCGGGGTGCTGATCTACCGGGTCGACGCGGACGTGGACACCGGGCACGGGCCCATCACCGTGAAGGACGCGACGCCGGACAGCGGGGGGTGCACGCGGCGGCCCAATGTGCACGCCGAGCTGTCCGACGCGACGTGGCGGCCCGGGGAGGTCTTCCGGGACCGGAAGTCGGGCGTGCGGATCGCGGTGGCGGGGGCGGACGCCTCCGGCGATTACCGGGTGACCGTGACGCGGAGGTAGGAGCGAGCGCCTCCTCGTCTGCCGGGTGCCGCGCTTCCCGGGTACTGCGGGCCGGTGGGGGCCGGTCGCGCCCACGCGGCGGAGCCGCATGTCGACACAGCCCCGCGCCCCTGAAGCGAGCTCCGCCCGGCCAGGGACAGCGACACGGCTACCCCGCCGACGCCAAGCCGCGTCGTACCTCCCGCTTCAGCACCTTCCCCGTCGCGTTGCGGGGCAGTTCCGACTCCTGGAGCACGACCCGTTCCGGCACCTTGAAGGCGGCCAGGGTCTTCGCCGCGAACGCCCGGAGGGCGGCCGCGTCGAGTCCGGAGCCGGGGCGGATCCGGACCACGGCGGCGACCTCCTCGCCGAGGACCGGGTGGGGGACGCCGACCACGGCGGCCTCCAGGACATCGGGGTGGTCGTGCAGGCACGCCTCGACCTCGACGCAGTACACGTTCTCGCCGCCCCGGATCACCATGTCCTTGATGCGGTCGACGACACTGATCCGGCCGTCGGTGATCTCGGCGAGGTCCCCGGTCCTGAACCAGCCGTCGTCGGTGAACGCCGCCGCGGTCGCCTCCGGGTCCTCCCAGTAGCCGCGGATCAGGGCCTGTCCGCGCAGCAGCAGCTCGCCCACCCCGGCCACGGGGTCGGCGACGCGCGCCTCCACCGCGGGCGCGGGCCGTCCGACGCTGGCGGGCCACCGCCGGTACTGGGCGCCGAAGTTGGCGCTGATGCCGCCCAGGGTCTCGGTCAGGCCGTAGCCGTTGCGCGGCTCGATGCGTTCGCCGTAGCGGGCCGTGAGGCGGGCCACGAGTTCCGGGGGCGCGGCGGCGCCGCCCGTGTTGAACATGGTCAGCGTCGGCAGGTCGTCGTCCACCTCGTCGGCGCGGGCCAGGAGCTGGAGCGCGGTCGCCGGTACGCCGCCGAAGCTGCCGATGCCGTGCTCGTGGATCAGGGCGAGCGCGGCGTCCGGGTCCCACTTGCGCATCAGGACGAGGGTGCCGCCCGCCGCCATGGCCGCGTAGAACCCGGTGAAGGCGGCGACGTGGAAGAAGGGGAAGGTGAGGAGCCCGGGGAGGATCGGCCCCTGCCCCGGGACGATGCCCCGGCCGAGCGACGAAAGCGCCGCGAAGTAGCGGGGGTTGGTGATGGCGGCCATGTGGGCGTGGTGGGTGGCGACGGCGCCCTTGGGGCGTCCTGTGGTGCCGGAGGTGTAGAGGATCGTGGCGTCCGACTCGGGGGTGACGTCCACGTCGGGCGGGCCCAGCAGCGGGTCGGCGGCGGGCAGCTCGGCGTACCGCTCGACGCGCGGCCCGCCGACGGCCCGCCCCTCCTCGTGGCAGACCAGGGTCCAGGGGCGCGGGTCGTCACCGGTGGCGTCGAGCCAGGGCGCGACCCGCTCGTACCGTTCCCCGTCGACGACGAGCACCCCGGGCCGGCAGTCGTCCAGCGCGTACGCGACCTCGTCCGCCGTCCACCACGCGTTCAGCGGTACCGCCACCAGGCCCGCCAACTGGGCGGCCCAGAAGGCGACTTGCCACTCGGGGTGGTTGCGCATGGCGATGACGGCCCGGTCGCCGGGACGCAGCCCGTAGGTGTCGAGGAAGCGGCGGGCCAGCGCGCTCGCCGCCGCGAAGAACTCCCCGTACGTGAGCCGCCCGGTGTCGGCGATCAGGAACGGGGTGTCGCCGAACGCCCAGGTCGTCTCGGCGAACTCCCGCAGCGTGCGCGGCCCTTCGGCGTACGAGGGGCGCCCACTCCCGTCCCGTACGACGGCGAAAGGTGCGCCCGGCGCGGTGAGCAGCGCTTCCAGTGATTCCAGCGATTCCAGGGACTCCGCGGATGCCATACCGGACGGTACGTCCCCCGCCCCACCCCCAGTCAACACCCCGTCAACACCCGTCCCACCCCGCCCGCCCCGGGCCATCTGCCGCCCACCCGCACCCGCCTTGGGCAATCTGCCGCCAAGGCCCGGCCGCCTAGGACAATCCGCCGCCCGCCACAGCCGCCTCAGGCCATCCGCCGCCAAGCCCCGGCCGCCTCAGGCCATCCGCCGCCAAGCCCCGGCCGCCTCAGGCCATCCGCCACCAAGCCCCGGCCGCCTCAGGCCATCCGCCGCCAAGCCCCGGCCGCCTTGGGCAATCTGCCGCCAAGGGCGGCAGGGTGGGCAAGGCGGCACCCCGGCGCCGGGCAGGCGCTCCCGCAGGCCCCAGCCCACGGCCCCGCCCGACAACGCGAGCCCCGGCTCCGCCCCACCCGGTCAAGGCACCCGCACCGCGCGCGACCCCCCACCGACCCGGGCCGCGCCCACCGCCGCCCCGACTGCGACAGCCGCGCACACCCCGACCGCGACCCCGAGCGCACTCCACGGAACGACAACAGGAGCGGCAACACCGAGGCGGGACAGAGCGAGCCGCATCCCGAGCAGGTTCGCCCCGGCGACCAGCACCCCGAGCACCCCACCACTGACCGCGACCGCAAGAGCCTCGGCCGCGACGAACCCCAGCACCTGCCCCCGAGTCGCCCCGGCGAGCCGGAGCGCGGCCAGATCCCGCCCCCGGTCGGCCGTGGCCATGACGGCGACGTTGGCGACGGCGATCCCCGTGTAGAGCAGCGCGATCCCGAGGACGAGCAGCAGACCGAGCCGGGTGGCGCGCTGCACGCCGGGGCGCGTCGCGTCCAGCCAGGCCGCCCCGCTGACGACCCGCGCCCCGGTCCCGGCCACCGCCGCCCGCACCACGGACGCCTCCCCGGCGAACCGCACGTCCACCCGGTCGACGGACGCGCCCCCACCGTTGCGCGGGGTGACGTAGGCACCGTTGTCGCCGGTACCGGTGCGCAGCACGGCGGCGATGCGCAGCGTGCGACGGGTGCCGTCGGCCAGGTGGACGGTGACGCGGTCGCCGACGGTGTGCCGCTGCCACTCCTCGGTGACCACGACCGACCCGTCGTCGAGGTCACCGAGCCGCCCGGCGACGACGGGCAGCCGCACGGTCCGCCGCAGCGGCCCCGGTTCCGCGGCCCGCGCCTCGGACTTCACGAGCGCGACGCCGCCGTCCTCGGGCACGTACAGGGTGGTCGCGGCGGTCGCGGAGACCGTGGCGCCCGGCACCCGCCGCAGCCGCCGCACGGTGTCCGCGTCCAGGCCCCCGCTCCCGGCGGGCGGTGTCACCACGTAGTCGGCGAGGGTGCGCTGCCGCGCCTCGGCGGCCTTGGCCCCGGCGATCGTGCCCGTCGCGCCGAGCAGCGAACCGGCGAGCGCGACGGTGGCGAGGACGGGGGCGGCGACGGCGGCGGTGCGGCGGGCGGCGGCGGTGGCGTTCTCCCGGACCAGCAGCCCGGTGGCGCCGGGCAGCCGGGCGGGCAGCCAGGCCGCGGCCCGCAGGAGCGGGCGGACCAGGACCGGGGCGAGCAGGGCCGCGGCGGCGATCAGCAGCATCGGGCGGGTGGTGTACGTCTTGCGGTGCAGCAGGTCCCCGGGGTCGGAGGCGAGGGCGAGCACCAGGGTGACCAGAGCGGTGGCGAGGAGCACGCCGCCGGCCAGCAGCCGCCACGGCATCGAGGTCAGGGTCCTGCCGTCCACCGTGGCCTCGCGCAGCGCCTGCCCCGGCCGGGTGCGCCCGGCCCGCCAGGAGGACACGACGACTCCGCACAGCGCCACGAACAGGCCGCTCCAGAAGGCGAGTTGGTAGGGCCAGGCGGTGGGCCCGGCGGCGTCCGCGCGGATCGTGAACCACTGCGGCGCCAGGCCCTGCGCGACCGTCCAGCGGCCCAGATACGGTGCGGCCCGGCCGCCGAGCGCGCATCCGGCGGCCGACGCGAGCGCGCCGACGAGCAGCGCCTCGGCGAGCACGGACCGGCGCACCTGCCCCGGTGTCGCGCCCGCGAGCCGCAGCAGCCCGAACTCCCGGCGCCGCCGGTCCACGGCGAACGCGAACGTCGACGCCACCACGAACACCGACACGAACCCGGTGACCCCGGCGGCCGTGCCGAACAGCGCGGTCAGCGCGGTGGCCGCCTCCTGGTCCCGCCCCGGGTCCGGGTCGGCGAGCCGCCGGTCGTCCCCGGTCAGGACGCGCACCCCGGGCCGGTCCCGCACCGCGTCCCGTACCGCGCCGGGCGTCGCGCCCACCACCGCCAACTGCGTTACCTCGGGCTCCAGTTGGGCGGCGCGCCGGTCGGTGAAGAAGAGGGCGCGCTCGAAGGAGGCGCGCGCCGTCACCCCCACCACCCGCACCGTACCCCGCGACGTGACCAGCCGCTGTCCGGGCCGGGCCGTGCCCGCGGGGACGACGACCTCGTCGTCCGCGCGCGGCGCCCGCCCGTTCCCGACGGCGTAGCGGCCGAGGGCGGCGACGGACCACGGGTGTCCCACCAGTTCACCGGCGCCGTCCCCGGCCCAGACGTCGAAGGACCGGTCCTCGACGACCCGGCCGAGCGTTCTCAACTCCCGTACCAGGGACGGCGACAGGGGGCGGGGCCGCGGCAGCGTGCGGACGTCGGCGCCGACGCGCAGCTCGCCGGCGCCGCGTACGACGACCGGGGCGGCGGCGAACCGCTGGGGTACGCGTTCGGGCGCGTCCCCGACGGCGTCCAGCGCGAAACCCGTCGCGGCGACGGCCGCGGCGCCGAGGAGCAGCGCGACGAACGTACCGGCGAGCGTGGTCCAACGGGCGCGCAGGGAGCGGAGGGTGGCGGTCAGCACGGGACGCCGCCCTTGCTCAGGCGGGCCAGCGTCCCGGCCACCGTCTCGGCGTCGGGGTCCGTGAGCTCACCGGCCACCCGGCCGTCCACCAGGAACACCGCCCGGTCCGCGAAGGAGGCGGCGACCGGGTCGTGGGTCACCATGACGATGGTCTGGCCGCCGTCGGCCAGCGAGCGCAGCCGCCCCAGCACCTCGCGCCCGGCGACGGAGTCGAGCGCGCCGGTCGGCTCGTCACCGAACAGCACCTCGGGCCGGGTCACCAACGCCCGGGCCAGCGCCACCCGTTGCTGCTGCCCGCCGGACAGCTCCCCCGGCCGGTGCCGCGCCCGGTCGGCGAGGCCCACCCGGGCCAGCGCCTCGCGCACCGCGCCGCGCGGCGGCCTGCGCCCGGCGAGCCGCAGCGGCAGGGCCACGTTCTGCTCGGCGGTCAGCGCGGGCAGCAGGTTGTAGCTCTGGAAGACGAAGCCGACGCAGTCGCGGCGCAGCAGCGTGCGGCGGCGTTCGCTCAGCCGCGACAGATCGGTGCCACCGATGGTCACGGTCCCGCTCGTCGGCCGGTCGAGGCCCGCCGCGCACTGCAGCAGTGTCGACTTGCCCGACCCGGAGGGGCCCATCACGGCGGTGAAGGAGCCGCGCGAAAAGCGGAGCGAGACACGGTCGAGGGCGGTGACGGCAGGACGCCCGAACTCCTTGGTCAGGGCGTCGAGTCGGACGGCGTGGGCGGACGGGGCGCCGGGGGCGGGGCGCGGCACGGCCCGGGAGGTTTTCGGCATGGCTCCACGAAACCGCCGCACCCCGGTGCCGCGCAGTCGGGCCCGGCCGAGACCGGGGGTAGGGCCGGCCATACCCCCGGCACGCCCCCTGGCCCGATGGCCGCCCCGTCCGGCCCCCGCTTACGGTGCGGGGATGCAGCCCTCCCACCGGCCCCCGCGCACCGTCTGGCAGGCCATGACCCGGCGCGGCCACGCCGTCTCCCGCTGGCCGTGGCGCAGTGCCGCGTATCTGCTCACGGGCGCGCTCTGCGGCCTGGTCACCCTGCTCGCGCTGATCGTGACGGCGACCGCGGGCGCCGTGCTCGCCCCGGTCCTGATCGGGCTCGCGCTGCTCGCCGCGGCGGCCCTGGCCGGGCTTCCGGTCGCGGCCCTGGAGCGGCGCAGGCTGCGGCTGATCGACCCGGCCCGCACCCCGCCCGCCGATCCGCACCGCACGCCGGACACCCCGGGCCCGTGGGGCTGGCTGCGCACGCGGGCCCGGGAGGCGGCGACCTGGCGGGACCTCGGCCACGCCGTGCTGTTCGCCGTCGTGCTGTGGCCGCTGGACGCGCTCGCCCTGACCGTCGGCCTGCTGCTGCCGCTCGCGGTCCTCACCACCCCCGTCGTCATGGCGACCGCGGGCGGCGGCGAGGAGGCGAAGGTGATCAAGCTGTGGACGGTCACGTCGTGGCCGGGCGCCGCCGCGGCCGCGCTGCTCGGCGTCGCCCTGCTCGCCCTCGGCACGTACGTGCTCGGCTGCGCGGCCGGGGCCCGCGCCGCCCTGGCCCGCCGGCTGCTCACCAGCTCCGAACTCGATCTCCGCGTCAGGGAGTTGGCGTCGTCGCGGGCCCGGCTCGTGGACGCCTTCGAGACCGAGCGGCGGCGCATCGAGCGCGATCTGCACGACGGGGCGCAGCAACGTCTGGTCGCGCTCACCATGACACTCGGCCTGGCCCGCATGGACGCCCCGCCAGGACCGCTCGCCGACCGGCTCGCCAAGGCGCACGACGAGGCCGGGCTCGTCCTGTCCGAACTGCGCGAACTCATCCACGGCATCCATCCGCAGGTGCTCACCGACTACGGCCTGGCCGCGGCCGTCGCCGACGCGGCCGACCGCTCCCCGGTCCCCGTCGAGGTCCGCCTCGACCTGCCGCAGGACGCCGAACGACCGCCGCGCGCCGTGGAGTCCGCGGCCTACTTCGTGGTCCGCGAGGCCCTCGCCAACATCGCCAGGCACAGCGGTGCGCGCCGGGCCCGGGTGACCGGCGCGCTGACCGGGAGCCGGCTCGTCCTGGAGATCCACGACGACGGGCGCGGCGGCGCGGACCCGGACGGCGGCACCGGCCTGACCGGGCTCGCCGACCGGGTGTCGGTCCTCGATGGCAGACTGAGCCTGACCAGCCCGCCCGGCGGTCCGACCCTGCTGCGTGTGGAGCTGCCGTGCCCGACGAGCCCCGTGAGTCCCACGAGCTCCGTGAGTCCCACGAGTCCTGCGAGTCCCACGAGTCCCGCAAGTCCCTCCGGATAGTCCTCGCCGAGGACAGCGTGCTGCTGCGCGAGGGCCTGATCGGTCTGATCGCGCGCGGCGGGCACGAGGTGGTGGCGGCGGTCGGCGACGCCCCTTCGCTGGCGAAGGCGGCCCGCGAGCACACCCCGGACCTGGTGGTCACCGACGTCCGCATGCCGCCCGCGCACCAGGACGAGGGCCTGCGCACCGCGCTCGAACTCCGCGCCGAGCGGCCGCAGTTGCCGATCCTGGTGCTCAGCCAGTACGTGCAGCGCGCCTACGCCGCCGACCTCCTGGACTCCGGCGACGGCACCGGCGTCGGCTATCTCCTCAAGGACCGCATCGGCCAGGTCGAACAGTTCCTGGCCGCGCTGACCGAGGTCGCCTCCGGCGGCACGGTCGTCGATCCGGAAGTGGTCCGCCAACTGCTGCGCCGCCGCCGGGACCCGCTCGCCGTCCTCACCCCGCGCGAGCGCGAGGTCCTCGGCGAAATGGCCCAGGGGAAGTCGAACGCGGCGATCGCCCGCACCCTCGTCGTCTCCGAGGCGGCCGTCGGCAAGCACATCGGCAACATCCTCACCAAGCTCGACCTGCCGCCGACCGACGACACCCACCGCCGCGTCCTCGCCGTTCTGGCGTTCCTGCGGGCCTGACGGGGGCGTGTTTTCCCACGCGCCGCAATGCCTTGGCCATTGTCCTCCGTTCGAGTGACAGGGGGTGGCGCGGTGTGCAACGCTCCGTGTCTGGAAACCGGTGCACCAGTGGAGCCCGTCGGCGTCCCGCTGGGAGAGGTGAGTTCCCGCGATGGCCACGCACAACGACAGCACGAAGTACGGCAACCTGCCCATCGAGACCACCGCGTTCATCGGCAGGGCGCGGCAGTTGAGCGAGGTGCTCGAAGCCCTCGGCTCGGCGCGGCTCGTCACCCTGACCGGGCCCGGCGGCATCGGCAAGACCCGCGTCGCCCTGCGGGCCGCGGCGCGGACCGCACCCGGTCTCCGCCACGGCGCCTGGCTCGTCGAGCTCTCCCCCGTCCTCTCCCCCGACCTCCTGGAGCACACGGTCGCGGGCGTCCTGGGCGTCGCCGACCAGACGAACCGCCCGCTCATCGACGTCCTCAAGGACTATCTGCGCGAGCGTGAACTGCTTCTCGTCCTGGACACCTGCGAGCACCTGGTCGACGAGTGCGCCCGGCTCGCCGAGACGCTGCTCGCCGAGGCGCCGGGGCTGCGCATCCTGGCCACCAGCAGGCAGGCCCTCGACATCCCGGACGAGCGTCATGTCGACGTCGGCCCGATGGACACCGGTCCCGAGGGCGAGGCGCTCGCCCTGCTGCGCGCCCGCGCCTGGCCGGACGGGCCGCCGCCCGAGCAGGTCGCACCCGCCGAACTCGGGCGCCTGTGCGCCCTGTTGGACGGGGTGCCGCTCGCCATCGAGCTCGCCGCGGGGCTGCTGCGCGCCACCTCCGTCGACCATCTCGTGCGCCGCCTCGACCAGCGGATGACCGTCCTGTCGTCGAACGCCGGGACCGAGCCGCCCGACGACGTCCCCGGCATCGACACCGACGACGAGCTGCCGGTCGCCACCCCGCTGCGGCGGCCCGTGCGCCACAGCGGGCTGCGCACCACCATCGGCTGGAGCCACGAGTGGTGCACCCCGCAGGAGCGGCTGCTGTGGGCGCGGCTCTCCGCCTTCCCCGGCGGCTTCGACAGCAAGGCCGTCGACTTCGTGTGCAGCGCGGAGCCGCTCGCCGACTGCGATCTCACCGAGGTCCTGGACGGGCTGGTCGCCAAGTCCGTGATCCTGCCCGTGGACTCCGCGCCCGAGCCCCGCTTCCGGATGCTCGACACGGTCCGCGAGTACGGCGCCGAGTGGCTCGACCGGCTCGGCGAGAGCGACCGGATGCGGCTGCGCCACCGCGACTACTACCGCCACCTCGCGCACCACGGCGACCAGGAGTGGATCGGCCCCGACCAGGCGAAGTGGCAGGCCCGCACCGCCGTCGAACTGCCCAATCTCCGCGCGGCCCTGGACACGTGCCTGCTCACGGACCCGGACGCGGCCCTCGACATGGCCAGCGACCTGCTCTACTTCTGGTTCTGCTGCGGCCATCTGCGCGAGGGGCGGCACTACAGCGAGGCGGCGCTCGCCCTCTCCCCCGACCGGCCGCGCCCGTCGGCGCGGGCCCTGTGGTCGTGCGGCTATGTCGCGCTGGGCCAGGGCGACCTGGACGCCACCGTCCGCCGCGCCACCGAGGCCCAGGTCGTCGCCGAGAAGTACGACGACAAGCCCGCCCTGGCCGGCGCGCTGTGCATCCAGGCGGCGGCGCTGACCCTTCAGGGCTCGCCCGCCGAGGCCCTGCCGCTGTACGCGGCCGCCCACGAGCAGGCGGCCCGCACCGGCCCGGCCATGATCGAGCTGTCCGCCCTGCCCACCTGGGGCTACGCCCACATGATGCTGGGCGACGCCGACGGGGTGCGGGCCCGGGTGGACCGGCTGCGGGAGCTGACCGACCCCATCGGCGAGATCTGGGCCCGCTCCTACGCCGACTACGTCTGGGGCAACCAGTGCATCGCGCAGGGCGACCCGGACGAGGCGATCCCGTCCCTGCTGTCGTCCCTGGAGGCCAAGTGGCATCTGGACGACCTCTACGGGATGGCCGTCTCCCTCGACTCCCTCGCCGTGGCCGCCACCGGTGACGGCCGCCCCGAACTGGCGGCCCGGCTGTTCGGCCTCGTCGACCAGGCGTGGGACATCCTCGGCACCCCGCACCTGGGCTCCCCCGAGATGACCGAGCACCGCCGCGCCTGCGAGGCCGCGGTCCGCGGCGCGCTCGGCCCGGCGGGCTACGACCTGCAGTACGCGATCGGCGCGGACGTCACCTCGGTCCACACCGGCGTCACCGACGTCCTGCGCGACCTCGCCC
The DNA here is from genome assembly GCF_017377775.1 of Streptomyces sp. VRA16 Mangrove soil. Lineage (GTDB taxonomy): Bacteria > Actinomycetota > Actinomycetes > Streptomycetales > Streptomycetaceae > Streptomyces. The sequence continues at coordinate 94,926 of NZ_JAFVLN010000022.1, read as the reverse complement.
CGCCGTCCCGCTGACCCGCTGACCCGCGGGCCGGTGGGCCGGTGGGCCTGCCGGGGGGAATTCACAAACCGCGCAGGAGCGGCAGGAGTTCAGCGGCCGTGCGCCGCACCGCGTCGCGGTAGCCGCTCTCGCTGAGTTCGCCGGTGGGCAGCCGCAGGATCAGATGGCGTGCGCCGTTCTTGACGTAGTGCCGCAGCCGGTCGGCGACCTCCTCCGGGGTGCCTCCGAAGATGCCCTGCGTGGTGCGCATCGTCTCCAGCGGCAGCCCGTAGTAGGCCCGGAAGTAGGACCGCAGGGTCTGTTCGGCCCGCTCGCGGGAGCGGTCGACGGCGACCGAGAGGTAGACGGCGCCGGTGACGGCGCCCGGCGGGCGGCCCGCCTCCTCGCGGGCGGCCTCGACCCGCTCCCAGCCCTCGCCGTACTTCTCGGGGCTGGTGGAGGTCGGCATCCAGCCGTCGAACCGGTGTCCTGCGCGCCGCAGCATCTTCGGCCCCGAGTGGGCGATCCACAGCGGCGGGCCCTGGGGCCGCTCCGGTACGGGCAGCAGCGCCGCGTCCTCGATCCGGTAGTGCTCGCCCTCGTACGAGACGGGCTCGCCGCGCGCCGCCCACAGAGCCTGGCAGATCTCCACGGTCTCCCGCATCCGGCCGAAGCGGGTGCCGAAGTCGAGTCCGTAGTTGGCGAATTCGCGCTCGGTCATGGGGGAGGCGAAGCCCGATCCGATGCCCGCGACGAGGCGGCCGCCGGAGATCCGGTCGAGGCAGGCGAGTTCGTGGGCGAGGTGGACGGGCGGGCGCAGCGGCATCAGGACGGCGGTGCCCAGCTGCAGGCGCTCGGTGGCCGTCGCGGCGGCGGTCAGCGCGAGCAGCGGGTTCATCCGGGAGCGGGCGAGCGGCGATTCGCCCGCCCACACGGAGTCGAAGCCGCACTCCTCCGCGAGGGCGGCGAGCGAGGCGAGGTGGCGCGGGTAGGGCCCCTCGTCGACGACGGACTCGCGGCCCGGCAGCACGATGCCCACCTTGAGGCCGGTCACAGCTCCCACTCCGGTCCGGGGACGAGGCCCTCGATCTCGACGAGGAGGTCGTCGCGGCAGACGGCGACGTTGAGGTACCGCACCTCGACGCCGGAGCCCAGCGTCTCCTCGCAGACGGCCCGCACCTCGTCCATGTCGGCCTCGCGGCGCACGTACGCCTTGACCAGCCGGAGGTCCTTGAGGTCGTGGTCGCCGCGGGCGCCCTGCGGGGCCAGGTTGTCGCGGGAGATCAGGTGCCCGATGTTCGCGAGGGTCTCCTGCGTCTGGCGCCGCACGTCGCCCCGGTGCACGGTCTCGTGGCCGAGGATGGAGGCGGTTCCCGAGACGTAGAGCACGTCGTCGAGGACGGTGGCACGGGCGAAGCTCGGCGGCTTGGGGCCGTACCGGCCGGGATAGTGGTACGCCGCTGTCTGCCGGCTGTTCTCCAGGTGGCGGGGCACTGCGCTGCGGGTGGCCAGCAGCAGGAAGGCGATGCCGCGGCCCTGGGTGCCGATGCCGGTGGCGGCGGGCAGCTGGGCGGTGCTGTCGCCCATGTAGGTGTGGAAGGCCTGGGCGCGGCCGCGGACGAAGTCCTGATAGATCTCCATGCCTTCGGCGTTGCTGCCGACGATGTCGCCGACGAAGTTCCACATGCGGAAGATGTGGCCGTAGTCGAGGTGGTTGACCAGCGCGAACGCCTTCTCGTACAGGGCGCGTACGGAGGGTGTGTACACGTCCTGTTCGGGCAGCACGCCGGCGACGAAGAGGTGGCTGCCGTCGTGGGCGTAGGCCAGGTCGTCGCGGCTCGCCCAGCGCGGGCGGCCGGACACCGTCCACACTTCTGTGAACGGGTCGCCGGCGGTCACGGCCATGGGCACGGCCAGGTCGGGGTTGCCGTGGTGGCCCACGGTGAGACCGGTGGTCGCGCCGTAGGTGACGGTGGCCAGGATGTGCCGGCCGGGGCCGGCCTCGGGTATCCGGCCGATGGGGCTGAGATGGGCGCGGATCGCCATGTCAGCGGCCTCCTTCTGAGCGGGTCGGGGCGGTCACGTGAGCCGCAGCATCCGCAGCGGTGCCGACCGGGTGATCTCGGTGACGCGTTCCTCGGTCAGTCCGGCCTCCTGGAACCACTGCCGGCTCGCCGCGCGCCACTGCGCGATGTCCATCTGCGACGTCTGGCCCAGGTCCGAGCTGTAGACCACCCGCGGCACCCGGGACAGCACGCCGTCGAAGTCGTCCCGGTCCTGGTAGCCGAGCAGATGCGTCAGGGCCGTCTGCTCGGTGTAGACCTGCTCGGCGGTGGCGAGGTCGAGCAGGTCGGCGCAGGTCAGGCCGGTGAGCGGGCTGGCCGGCTGGTTCAGCATGAGGCGGGGGACGTCGAGCCGTACCGCCTCGTCCACGAGGAGGCGCACCTCGGCCCCGCCGGCATGGCCGGTGGACACCACGATGGGCAGATCCCGTGCCATGTGCAGGAGTTCACGCACTTCGGGGCGGAGCGTGCCCGCCTCGTCGGTCACCGTCAGGGGGCGCAGCCCGTCCCGGGCGAGGAGCGGATGGGCCGGGTCGCGGCGCAGCCGGCTGCGGTGCGGCCGTCCGGTGACGGTGGGCAGATGCACGATCAGGCGCAGCCCGCTGTCGTCGCCGTGCTGGACGACGGCCTGGAGCACGGCGCGCGGGTCGAGGCCGCCCGCGATGTCGTTCAGGACGACCGATCCGGAGACGGGCAGCCCCTGTTGGCGTGCTTCCCAGGCCTGCGCCGCGGTGGAGCCCAGATGGTTCTTCAGGACCACCCAGCCGTCGAGTTCGGCGTAGTGCGCGCCGGCCGCGACGGCGGTGTGCCGGCGGACGTACGCGTCGGGGTCGGCGTGGTAGTGGACGTCCACGAACCGGGCGCGGGCGGCGGCCGGCGCGGGGAGCTCAACGGTGGTCATCGCGGTCCGCCGCCTCCCAGGGCCGGGCGTAGCCGAAGCGGGCGCGGGCCGCGTCGAGCCTGCTGCCCCGCTCGGCCGCGGCCCGGATCCGTGTCTCGGTGCGGTCGACGGCCTCGGCCCGGGTCACGACCTCCTCGACCAGGGCGGCCGGGATGCGCAGGGCTCCGTTGTCGTCGGCGAACACCCAGTCGCCGGGGGCGACTTCGGTCCCTGCGATGTCGACGGTCACGCCGGTCTCGTCGAGGACCACCCGGTTCTTGCCGCTGACCATCGTGACGTCCGTGCTGAACAGGGGGTAGCCCAGTTCCCGGCTCTCCCGCACGTCGCGCAGCGAGCCGTGCACGACCGTGCCCGCGAGGCCGCGCAGGCCCGCCATGGTGGTCAGCAGCGAGCCCCAGGTCGTACAGGTGCGGCTGCCGTGGTTGTCGACCACGACGACGGATCCGGCGGGCACGTCGTCGATGTAGTCGGCGGCGTTGCGGAACGCGGTCGGGTCGGGGTCGGCGGTGCGGTAGCGGACGGTGAAGGCGGGGCCGCAGGCGACGGCGCCCGGGACCCGCGCGCGGATGCCCGGCAGGACGAACTGCGGTGCGTGCAGGCTGTCCAGGGCGTCGGCGAGGGCGGCGGAGTCGAGGCGGGCCAGGCGCTCGCGCAGCCGGTCGGCCACGGCGGGGATGGTGGTCATCGGGCGTGTTCCTTCGTGAGGTGGCGGGCCAGCGACCAGGCGGCGAACTGGGTCGCGTAGTCGCTGACTTCGGGCCCGCGGTGGGGGATGGTCAGCTCGCCGATGTCCACCTGGACCCGCTGCTGGACGGAGCAGACGAGGGTGAGCGTTCCGGTGTGCGGGGTGGCGCTGGTGGCGCCGTGCGCGGTGCCGGTGAGCCGGGCGCGCAGTGTCCGGCCGCCCGCCGCGCTCTCCCGGGCCGCCGCCAGCTCGCGGGCGAACCGCCCGCCGGTGACCCGGTCGTCGAGGTCGAGGTCCAGGCCCTGCGCGTCGCACAGTTCGGCCAGTTCCTGCACGGCGGTGCGGTCCCGGTCGGTGACGACGTACGCGCCCAGGACGGCGTCCAGCCGCTTGGCGATCTCGTCGGCGTCGGCCGGCGGGCAGTCGACGCGCAGGTCGACGTACGGGTAGTGCCAGCGGTACGAGGGCTTGAGCCGCAGGCCGGTCTCCTGGACGACCGCGTCGACCAGGGCGGCGGCGTCGGCCTCGATGATGCCGAGGGTGCGGCGGAAGACCGTACGGTGCTCGGCGGGCCTGGGCAGGTGGCCGAGCCGGTCGCGGAGCGCCTCCTCCAGCATGGGCAGGCACTCGCGCGGCGGGCCGGGCAGCATCACGACGGTGGTGCCCCGGGCCTCGGCGAGGCAGCCCCACGCGGTGCCGTTGGCGTTGGGCAGCAGGGTGGCGCCCTCGGGGAAGAGGGCCTGGCGGCGGTTGTCCTCGTGGACGCTCACGCCGAACCGTTCGAGCCGGGCGACGACGCCCTGCCACGCCTCCTCCCGGTGCTCCAGCGGGCGGCCGAGGGCGCGGGCGAGTCCGCTGCGGGTGACGTCGTCGGAGGTGGGGCCGAGGCCGCCCATGAGCACGACGACGTCGTCGCGGCCCAGCGAGGGGCGGACGGCGTCCGCGATGGTGGCCTCGTCGTCGCCGACGGTCTGCCGCGCCCGCACCGGGACGCCGCGCGCGCCCAGCATCCGGGAGGCGTTGCCCGCGTTGGAGTCCTCCAGGTCGCCGCGGAGCAGCTCGTCGCCGACGGTGACCACCGCGCCGGTGGGGGTGTGCGGGGCGGTGCCGCACGCCTCCAGGACGGCCGCGGCCGCCTCGCCGGTGGTGGCGGTGCCGCCGAGGTCGTAGGTGACCCGGTCGCGGCGGCGCACCACCCGGCGGACCGCGTCCTGGACCGCGGCCGCCTCCGCGGAGAAGCCGAGGTGGTCGAGGAGCAGTCCCACGGTGAGGAAGGCGGCGGCGGGATTGGCGCGTCCCGTTCCGGCGAGGGCAGGGGCGCTGCCGTGCACGGGCTCGAAGTACCCGCCGGATTCACCGATGTTGGCGCTGGGGGCGAGGCCGAGGCCGCCCATGACGCCGGCGCCGAGGTCGGAGAGGATGTCGCCGAACATGTTCTCGGCGACGATCACCCCGAACCGCTCGGGGCGGCGGGTGAGCCACAGCGCCACGGCGTCGACGTTGAGGATCTCGTACGGGATCCCTGGGTATTCGGCGCCGATCGCCTCCAGGCGTTCGCGCACGAAGGCGCTGCTCTCACGCAGCACGTTGGGCTTGTCGGCGAGGGTGACGCGCGGGTGGCCGTGGGCGCGGGCGTGCGCGAAGGCGAAGCGCAGGATGCGGTCCAGGCCGTGCCGGGTCTGCAGGCGCACGCTCGCGGCGGTGCCCTGCGGGCCGCTGCGGCGGGCGCCGGGGTGGCCGGCGGCCAGCGGCCACAGCGCGTCGGGCACGGTGCGGTAGTCGAGCCCGCAGTACAGCCCCTCGGTGTTCTCGCGGACCACGCAGAACCGGTACGGGGCGCCGCCGAGGTAGTTCTCCACGGGCCGCAGATTGGCGAACAGGTCGAGTCTGGTGCGCAGTTGGACGATCGGGGAGACGTAGGGCCGCGCGGTGTCGCGCAGCTCCGGGGCGAGTTCGGCCAGGGCGTCGCGGTGCGGTTTGGTGGTGGTGGCGCCCAGCAGCACCGCGTCGCTCCGGTCGATCTGCTCCCAGGTGCGGTCGGGCACCGGGGTGCCCTCGGTGCGCCAGCACTCCCAGCCGATCCGCCCGAACTCGACGTCGACGGGCACCCCGAGGGCGTCGAGTACGGGCAGCGCGGCGTCGATCACTTCGGGGCCGATGCCGTCCCCGGGCAGGACTGCGACGGTCTTGCGGTTCATGTGCCTTCTTCTTCCAGGAAGCGGGTGAGGAGCGCGCGGGTGAGCTCGGGCCGGTCGGAGTGCGGGCGCATCCCGGCGTCCGGGACCTCCACGCACCGGTGGTGCGCGGCCGCGGCGAGGTGGGCGCGCCGGACCAGCCGCGACTCGGCGCCGTACACGTGCAGCAGTCGGCCGGGGAAGGCACGGACCCGGTCCGCGAGGTCGACGTCGTGCAGCAGGCGCATTCCGGCGGCCAGCCTGAACGCGGCCCTCGCGGTGTCGGGCGCGGTGCCGTCGTACGGTGCGGGGGGACCGGCCGGGCGTGCGGTACCCAGGACCAACTCGTCCTTCAGGCGCACCGCTTCGGCGAGCCCCTGCTCGTCGACGGCGCGGGCGATGCTCTCCAGCTTCGTGTTGAGTTCGTGGTCGGCGACGGTGGGCCCGGACAGCACGACCACGTCGCTGCCGTGGGTCCAGGGGCGGTCGAGGAGGCCCTGCACGACGGCGCCGCCGAGCGCGTTGCCCACGAGGACGTCGACGGGTCCGCCGCGCCGGAGGACGTCCGCCCAGCGCTCGGTGAGCCGGGCCAGGTCGTCTCCCTCGCGCAGCAGGGACACGGTGTCGTGCACGAGCACCCGGTGGCCGGTGCCGAGGAACGCCCCGGCGACCTGCTCGATGAAGGCGCCGCTGTCCCAGTGGGGCATCACCGGTGACAGCACGACGGCGGTGCGGCGGGCGTCCGCGTCGCCGAGGAGCACACTCACCGGGCCGGGCGCCGCGGGGTGCGGCGCCGGGGCCGGGAGGGTGCGGGGCGAGGTCATGCGGCGGCCGCCGCGGTCAGTTCGCGGGCGGCCGAGAACGCCTCGCCGATCCGCTCGAAGGGCAGCTCGGCGCGGGCCTCGACGGACAGGTCGAAGCGGCCGAGGATCAGGTCGGGCAGCGGCAGGGCCGGCTGGGCCTCCGCGACATCGGCCGCGAGCCGGTCGGCGAGGGTCAGGATCCGCCCCAGGTCGTAGGCGTCGCCCTGGCCGTCGCGGCCCAGGTAGGCGAGCCACTGCTCGGTGACGAGGTTGCCGGGCCCCTTGCCCATGCCGAGGACGGAGGAGTCGATCCAGGTGGCGCCCGCGTCGACGGCCGCGATGGCGTTGGCGAGGGCGAGGCCGAGGTTGTTGTGGGCGTGCAGCCCGATCGCGGCGTCGGTGACCGACCGTACGAGGTTGACCAGCCGGGCCGTCTGCCCCGGCAGCAGGCTGCCGTTGGAGTCGGCCAGGTAGACGACGTCGGCGCCCGCGTCGCCCGACCGCGCGGCGATCTCGACCAGGCGGCGCGGGTCGAGCTGGCTGACCCGGGTGATGTTGACCGTCGTGGTGAACCCGATGTCCGCGGCCCGGCGCAGCTGGGCGAGGGCGGCGTCGGGTTCGGCGGAGGACGGCAGGCAGAACCGTACGAGCCGGACCCCGGCCTCGTACATCCGGGGCAGGTCCTCGTCCGTGATGTTCTTCGGGTGGAGGATCATGCAGATCTTCTCGGGGGGCACCACCTCGGCCAGCGCGCGGATGTAGTCGTCGGCGCCCTCGCCGGTGCGGCCGATGCCGGGGACCTGCTTGAACGAGCCGTTGCGGTAGCCGATCTCGACCCATTCCATGCCGGCGGCGACCGCCTCGCGGGCGTGGTGCAGCGCGTAGTCGAGCGGGAAGTCGAAGTTGTTGCGGTACCCGCCGTCCCGCAGGGTCACATCAAGGTTCGTGATCATGTTCTCTCCTCAGGGAGTCGGCGCGAAAGGCGCTGTGGTGGGGGTGTCTGCGTCAGTCGACGGAGGCGGGCTGCTGCTCGCCGCGGGCGGCGGCGCGCGGTGCGGGCACGACGGCGGTGGGCCCGGTGGCGGCGGGCGCCGCGGCGGGGGCCCGCCGCTGCCGGGCGGCGAGCGAGAGGCACACGGCGAAGGCGGTGCTGCCGATCAGCGACACGGCGAGCACGAACCAGCCCAGGCTGAACAGATCGCCGGCGGGCAGCCGGCTGGAGAGGTAGATGCCGAGGGACGCGCCGAGCAGTTGCAGCGCGCCCATCAGGCCGGACGCGGATCCGGCGGTGGAGCGGAACGCCGTGACACCGGCGCTGGTCGACAGCGGCAGCAGGAATCCGTTGCCGAAGGTCATCACCGGCATGAACACCAGGACCAGCAGCCCCCAGCGGCCGCCCGCCCCGCTCAGCCCCAGGCCGAGCATCAGGACCGCGCCGAGGAAGAAGAAGCCGTGGCCGCACCAGAGCAGCCGGTCGACCGCGTGCTTGCGCACCAGGGCCCGCGAGCACAGGTTGCCCGCCACGTAGGTGAGCGAGACGGTGATGTAGCAGTAGCTGGTGGCCTGCGTGGACAGGCCCATCTTCTCGAAGACCAGCGGGGACGCCGCCAGGTAGCCGAAGTAACCGCCGTACGCCACCGCGAGGTTGAGGGTGTAGGCCCAGAACAGCGGTCGGGTCAGCAGCCGCGGGTAGCCGCGCAGCGTGGTCCCCAGGCGCTGGGCGCGCCGCTCCGGCGGCAGGCTCTCCGGGATCGCCGTCGCCACCACGAAGAGCGTCACGAGCCCGATCACCGCGGTGACGACGAACGGGGCCCGCCAGCTGACGTACGTGGTGAGGTAGCCGCCGATCAGCGGCGCGACGGACGGCGATACGCCCACGATCGGCATGACCGTGGTGAACATCCGGGCCGCGTCCTTCTCGTCGTACAGGTCACCGATCACCGCGCGGCCGAGCACCATGCCGGACCCGGCGCCCAGCGCCTGCAGCAGCCGGCCGGCGCCGAACACCTCGACGCTGGGCGCGACCGCGCAGATCAGGGAGGCCACGACGAAGAGTCCGAGGCCGGGCAGGATGACCCGCTTGCGGCCGTAGGCGTCGGAGATCGGGCCGTAGACCGCCTGCGAGACGGCGATGCCGATCATGAAGGCGCTGAAGGTCCACTGCACGGACGCGACCGGCGTGTGGAAGGCGTGCGCGGTGGCGGGCACGCCCGGCAGGTTGATGTCCGAGGCGAAGAGGCCGCCGGCGTTGAGGGAACAGAGAACGGCGAGCAGCAGCCCGTGGCGGGCCTGTGCCGGTGCGGTCTTCATGCCTGGATTCCTGACGGTCGGGGGGTCGGTTCGGGCTCCTGGGCCTCCTCGGCCGGCGGCTGCTCGGGCGGGAGCGGATCCGTCCCTCCCATGTGGTGGAGCAGCAGCTCCAGATAGGTGCTCCACTGCCCCAGTCCGATCTGCACGGGTCAACTTCCTTTCGGCAAGCGGGAGTTCATGAGGTCGGTACGGTCGGCGGCGCCGGTGAGCGCGTCGATCAGGCCCGGGAACCGGGATTCGAGGTCGTCCTGCCGCACCCGGACGTAGAGCACCGGTCCTTCGGCTCTCGTCGTGACGACGCCGGACTCCCGGAGCAGGCGCACGTGGTGGGAGAGGGTCGAAGGACGGCGGTGGTCGATGCCGAGCCGCTCCGGGACGCACAGGTACTCACCGGTGCGGACGCTCTGGGTGAAGATGTGCAGCCGCACCGGGTCGGACAGCACGCGCAGGGTCGAGACGATGTCGACGGAGCGGCCGATGGCGCCCCTTCCGTGTTCCGACTCCAGTGCGTCGAGGACCGCTTCGGTGACCTCGTCGGGACTACGGCCGTCGGTGGCCACGACCACCCGGGCGACCTCGGTGTACAGATGACGCCGCGCCTCCATCAACTCCCGCCACTGCTGACGCGGGTTGACGGCCAGCAACGGCCGGGCCGCGTTCAGCCCGGTCCGCTTGACGGCCTCCTCCACATCCATCGACAGATAGACCACCGCCGGATGGGCGGCGAGCAGCGCGCGGGTGCCGGCGTCCAGGACCGCGCCGCCACCCAGCGCGAGGACACCCTCGTGCCCGGCCAGCGCCGCGGCCACCGCCGCCTTCTCGATCGCCCGGAACGCCTCCTCGCCCTCGTCGACGAAGATGTCCGCGACGGTGCGCCCCTGCGCGGCCACGATGTCGTCGTCCGTGTCCCGGTAGGCGCAGCCGAGCCGCCCGGCGAGCATGCTGCCCACCGTCGACTTGCCGACCCCCATCGGGCCGACCAGGACGACCTGCGGCCCGGTCACCGGATGTGCAGGTTCTCGAGGTAGGAACGCACGTTGCGGCGGGTCTCGGGCACGCTGTCGCCGCCGAACTTCTCCGCGACGGCGTCCGCGAGGACCAGCGCGACCATGGCCTCGGCGACGATGCCGGCGGCCGGCACCGCGGAGACGTCGGAGCGCTGGTGGTGGGCCTGGGTGGCCTCGCCCGTCGTCACGTCCACGGTCTTCAGCGCGCGCGGCACGGTAGCGATCGGCTTCATCGCGGCCCGTACGCGCAACAGCTCACCCGTGGACAGACCGCCCTCGGTGCCGCCGGCGCGCCCGGAGACGCGGCGGATGCCCTCGGGGGTGTTCACGATCTCGTCGTGCGCCCGCGAACCCGGCACCCGCGCCAGCTCGAACCCGTCGCCGATCTCGACGCCCTTGATCGCCTGGATGCCCATCAGGGCACCCGCCAGCCGGGCATCCAGCTTGCGGTCCCAGTGCACGTGCGACCCCAGACCCACCGGCACGTCGTAGGCGAGGACCTCGACCACACCGCCGAGGGTGTCGCCGTCCTTGTGCGCCTGGTCGACCTCGGCCACCATCGCCTTCGACGCGTCCGCGTCGAGGCAGCGCAGCGGGTCCGCGTCCAGCTTCTCCACGTCCGCCGGCGTCGGGTACACGCCCTGCGGCGCCTTCACCGAACACAGCTCCACCACGTGCGAGACGATCTCGATGCCGGTCGTCTCCTTCAGATACGACCGCGCGATCGCCCCCAAAGCCACCCGGGCCGCGGTCTCCCGCGCCGAGGCGCGCTCCAGGATCGGCCGGGCCTCCTCGAACCCGTACTTCTGCATCCCCGCCAGATCCGCATGACCCGGCCGCGGCCGGGTCAACGGCGCATTACGCGCCAGCCCCGCCAGCACCTCCGGATCGACCGGATCGGCCGCCATGACCTGCTCCCACTTCGGCCACTCGGTGTTACCCACCATCACCGCGACCGGCGAACCCAGCGACAGACCATGGCGCACCCCGCCGAGGAAGGTCACCTCGTCCCGCTCGAACTTCATCCGCGCCCCGCGGCCATAACCGAGGCGCCGCCGTGCCAGGTGGTCCGCCACCATCTCCGTGGTGACCGGAACGCCGGCGGGAAGACCCTCCAGCGTCGCCACCAGTGCGGGGCCGTGCGACTCCCCCGCGGTCAGCCAGCGCAACCTGCTCATGGTGGCGCTTCTCCTTTCCGAGGTGTCTGGTTCGTGTGATGTCCGGGCGCCGCGCGGGCGCAGCCGCTCGGCGAACGACCGCCCGAGGGCGTCGAGATAGGTGAAGGACACGGACGGGCTCCCGCCGCGCTCAGTGCTGTGCCTGCGGGACGGCCCGCTCGGCCTCGTACGCCGTGGGCGCGGGGCCCGCGGCACGCGCCCCGGTCGACCCGGCCAGCGCCGCGACGGCGAGGGCGCCGACGAGTCCGGCCGCGGCGAAGGTGACGAAGCCCCACTGCTCCCGGCCGCCCGCGACGACGGCGCCGCCGAGCGCCGGTCCCACGACCGCTCCGAAGCGGCCGATCCCCGTCGTCCAGCCGAGGCCCGCCGCGCGCTGTCCGGGCGGATAGGCCCGGCCCGCGGTCGCGTAGACCATCACCTGGGCGCTGAAGAGCCAGACGCCGGTGAGGGAGACGACGGCGTACGTCGCCAGGAGCGGCAGGTGGAAGGCGAGCAGCAGCGACCCGGCCGCGGTGAGCACGAACCAGGCGGCGGAGACCCGGGCGGGCCCGAACCGTTCGGCGACCCGGCCCGCGATCAGCATCCCGACGACACCGCCGGCGTTGATCGCGAACAGGAAGCCGACCGAGGACGTCAGCCCGTAGCCGGAGGCCCGCATCAGCTGGGGAAGCCAGGTGCTGACCCCGTACACGAGCAGCAGGCCGCAGAACGACGCCGCCCACAGCAGCGAAGTGGCCCGACGGCCCTCGCCCCGCACGAGATCGAGCAGCCCGCGCAGCGGCGCGCGGCCGCCCGCAAAGCGGGTCACCGGCTGCGGCGCCAGGTGGATCCCGTAGGCGTCCGCGACCTGCGCCGCCTGCCGCTCGCGGCCCATGGCCCGCAGCGCGGTCGGCGACTCGGGCAGCAGCCGCAGCAGTACGGGAAGCACGGCGCACGAGGCCGCCGTGGCGATCCAGAACGGCAGCCGCCAGCCCGCGGACGGCGCGGCCACCAGGCCGAGGACCGTCGCGATCATGCCGCCCACGTGGTACGAGGTCATCAGCACGCCGGTGCTGAGCGCCGCGCGTCCGGCCGGGGCGAACTCCATGGCCAGCGCGAGGCAGGTCGGCATCACGCCGCCGAGTCCGAGGCCCGCGACGAGCCGCCCCGCGCCGAACTCGGCGGCCGTCGGCGCCGTCGCGCAGAGCGCGGAGCCCGCGGCGAAGACGAGGACGCACCCGGCGACGACGGGACGGCGTCCGACCCGGTCCGTGACGTTCCCTGCGACCAGGGCGCCGATCAGCATCCCGAAGGTCGTCCAGCTGCCCACGGTCCCGGCCGTCCCGGCCGTGAGCCCGAGCGTGTGGTCGCCGAGCATGTACGGCATGACGGCGCCGTAGACGTTCAGGTCCATGCCGTCGAGGAGGACGACCGTCCAGCACAGGGCGAGGACGAGCGCCGCGCTCCTGCGGGCGGGGACGGTGGCCGAGGGGCTCATGCCGCGCCGGCCAGTTCCAGCACGTACCGCCCGTAACTGGTGGCGGGCGACAGGGTCTTGCCGAGCACGATGAGCTGCTCCGCGTCGATGTACCCCATGTGGTAGGCGACTTCTTCGAGGCAGGAGATCCGGATGCCCTGGCGCTTCTCCAGCAGCTGCACGAACAGTGAGGCTTCGAGCAGGCTGTCGTGCGTGCCGGTGTCGAACCAGGCCGATCCGCGGCCCAGGTTCACCAGGCGGGCCCGCTGCTGGTCGACGTAGCGCAGGTTGAGATCGGTGATCTCCAGCTCGCCGCGGGCGGACGGAGTCAGCTCGGCGGCCTGGCGCAGGGCGTCGTTGTCGTACAGGTAGAGCCCGGTGACGGCCAGGTTGGAGCGGGGGTTCGCGGGCTTCTCCTCCAGCGAGAGGATGGCGCCGTCCTCGTCGACCTCGGCGACCCCGTACCGCTCCGGGTCGCTCACCGGGTAGCCGAACAGGGTGCACCCGTCGAGCCGGGCCGCCTCCGCGCGCAGCATGTCGGGCAGCCGGTGCCCGTAGAAGATGTTGTCGCCGAGGATGAGGCAGACCTGCTCGGAGCCGACGAAGTCGCTGCCGATCAGGAGGGCTTCGGCCAGACCCTTGGGTTCGACCTGCTCGGCGAAGTCCAGGCGGATGCCGAGGTGGCTGCCGTCGCCCAGCAGCGCGCGGTAGACGTCGAGGTGTTCGGGCGTGGAGATGATCAGTATCTCGCGTATCCCGGTCTGCATGAGGACCGAGAGCGGGTAATAGATCATGGGCTTGTCGTAGACCGGCAGCAGCTGCTTGGAGTGGACGCTGGTGAGCGGTCGCAGGCGGGTACCGGAGCCGCCGGCCAGGATGATGCCGCGCATGGGATTCCCCTTCGGTGGATGTGGTCAGGCGGCGACGGCGACGAGCGGCTGCCACCAGTCGGTGTTCTCGCGGTACCAGGCCACGGTGTCGGCCAGGCCCTGCTCGAAGGCGACCTGCGGCCGGTAGCCGAGCGCCCTCAACTTGCTGTCGTCCAGGGAGTAGCGGCGGTCGTGGCCCTTGCGGTCCGCGACGTTGCGGACCCGGCCCCAGTCCGCCCCGCAGGCGTCGAGCAGCAGCCCGGTGAGCTGACGGTTCGTCAACTCCCGTCCGCCGCCGATGTTGTAGACCTCGCCGGGCTGTCCCTGCTCCAGGACGAGGTGGATGCCGCGGCAGTGGTCGTCCACGTGGAGCCAGTCGCGGATGTTGAGGCCGTCGCCGTAGAGCGGCACGCTGCCGCCGCGCATCAGCGTGGTGACGAAGAGCGGGATGACCTTCTCCGGGAACTGGTAGGGCCCGTAGTTGTTGCTGCAGCGGGTGATGCTCACGTTCATGCCGTGGGTGCGCGCGTAGGCCCTGACCAGCAGGTCGGCGCCGCCCTTCGCGGCCGCGTAGGGGGAGTTGGGCTCCAGCGGCCACTCCTCCGTCCAGGATCCGGAGTCGATCGACCCGTAGACCTCGTCGGTCGACACGTGCACGAAGCGGGGGACGCCCGCTTCGAGCGCCGCCTGGAGCAGCACCTGGGTGCCGACCACGTTGGTCGTGACGAACTCCCCCGCGCTCCCGATGGACCGGTCGACATGGCTCTCGGCGGCGAAGTTCACCACCGCGTCGACACCGGGCAGGACGCGGCGCAGCAGCTGCGCGTCGCCGATGTCGCCCTGCACGAAGCGGAAGCGTGAACTGTCCGCGACGGGAGCCAGGTTGGCGAGGTTGCCCGCGTAGGTGAGCTTGTCGAGGACGGTGACGGCGGTGACGCCCTCGCCGTACTCGCCCGCGAGTGCCCTGCGGACGTAGTTGCTGCCGATGAAACCGGCTCCACCGGTCACCAGGAGATGCATGAAGGTGCTCCTGCTCAAGAGTCGACGAGACGGCCGGCCGATGCGCACCGGCCTCCAGAGAATGTGACTGTGCGTAACGGATGCGCGTTTCCCGTGCCGCCACAGGGGCCTTCGAGCGGCCCGGCCCGGCCGACCCTAGAGGGCCGGATTTCGGCGTGGCAATCGGCCGCCAAGAGCCGCGACCACCTTGACGGCCGGTCGAACACCTCTTCCACCGTGACCGTACAGACCCATGAACTTGCAGGTCAGAGGCTTACTTACACGTTCAATCCGATCACCCTCCGCGCCGCGAGGGCGCGGCGGCCAACCTTGCCGCGAGTCCGTCAAGTAGGCGGGTGAACGCTTGCGCGATCGACGAGCCGGTCAGTAATTTCGTTCACGTTCGTGGAAGTTCGAAATATCGCTGAGTAACAGCCGAGGGCTTCCAAGGCCTCCGTCGGCAGTCGACGGAAGAGCCGCGCGCCACCACACTCACAAGCTCGGGGAGAGGCATGTCTGTGGTCCTGCTGGAGGACGGAGCGACGGCGGCCGCCGACTCCGTCGTCTCCGAAGGGAGTTGGCTCAGATCCGGCACCACGGTCAGCGACTCGCTGCTGGCCGAAGGGGTCTTCGCCGGCTTCCGCTGCGTCATCGCGTCGGCCGAGATCGGGGCCGGCACGCTCATCGCCTCACAGGCCCGCATAGGGCGGCCCGACGCGCCGCGCACCGTCGTCGGCCCCGGCGCCTGGATCGGTGCCCGCGCCGACATCGCGCCGGGCGTCACGGTGGGCGCGGGGGCCGTGATCGCGGCCGGTGCGCAGGTCACCGAGGACGTCGGCGAGGACGCCGTCGTGGTCGGCCGGCCGGGCCGGTTCCTGCGCCACCGCAGGCCCGTCGAGGACGGACTGCCCCGCATCGGGAGCATCGTGGCGACGGTACTGGCGCGCGCCGCGCAGACCGCCGCGCCGGCCGTGCCCGAGGGCTGGACCGTGGGTGCGGACTGCCTCCTCGACTCCGACCTCGCAGGTCCGGGACGCGCGGCGCTGGGCGACCGCGTCATCACGATGGGGCGCGGTGACGGCCCCTCGCCCGACGGCGGGGTCCGGCTCGGCCACGACGCGTCCGTCGGCGACGACTCGATCCTGGAGGCGTCGGGCGGCATCGACGTCGGCGACGGCAGCCGGCTGGGCCGGGGCGTCCTCGTCGTCTCCAGCGGACACGACATGAACCGCCGCTCGCTGCCCTGGCAGGGCGGTCCCGTCACCATCGGCGCCGGATGCTCCGTCGGCGACGGCGCGACCCTCGTGGGTCCGCTCTCGCTCGGCGACGGGGCCGTGGTCGAACCGGGGGCGCTCGTCGTCTCGGACGTACCACCCGGCCACACCACGTCTGGCGTACTGCAGAAAGGGATAGCACCGCGATGAGGATCGTCCTGGCACCCAACTCGACCGGTTCGGGCCACAACATGCGCATGCTGGCGGTCGCCCGCGGCCTGCGCCGCCGCCTCCCCGAGGCCGAACTCCTCGTCCTCCTGGGGTCCTTGCAGCCGACCTTCACCCCGCTCTTCGAGGAGGCGGGCGTCACCGTCGTCGACGCCGTGGGCCACCACGTCGACTACGCGGTCTCCAGCCACCTGGGCCGGGAGATGGACTGGAACACCTACGTGCGGCAGTACGCCGCGCCCGCCTTCGTCAGCGGTGACAAGGTGCTCAACCACCTGGCCCACTACCGGGACCTCGACCCGGACCTGGTCATCAGCGACTACAACATCTCGGCGTCCATGGCGGCGGCGATCCTGGGCGTCCCGCACGCCCTCGTCACCGAGCGGTACGACTTCACGCTGTGCCAGCTCGACGACGACACCCTGCGCGCGGGCGGCTTCACCGTCGACACCGAGGACATGCGCCGGGCCCGGGAGTCCCTGCACGCGCTCTTCTCGTGGATCGTGGACAGCGCCGAACTCGTGATCACGGACAAGCCGATGGTGCCCGAGCTCGACGCGGGCACCCCGGTGGCCGCGGCGCTCGAACGCGGCACGGCGGTGTTCACCGGCCCCGTGGTCCGGGACTTCCCCGCCAGGTCCGACGGGGCCGAGGTGCGGCGCCGGCTCGGACTCGGCGACGGACCGGTCATCGTCGGCTCGGTCGGCGGCACGACCATGTTCGCGGAGAACCGGGAACGGATCATCGAGGACTACGTCGCCGCGTACGACCTGCTGAAGCGCGACCGCCCGGATCTCCAGCTGGTGCTGCTGACCCGGGACGGGGCCACCGTCCCCGAACACGTCGTGACACTGAGCTACCTGCCGGACTGGATGCCGCTGCTCCAGGAGGCCGACCTGCTGCTGTCCGCGCCCGGCTGGATCACCGTCACCGAGGTGTCCGCCATGCGCATCCCCACCCTCTTCGTGCTCAGCGGCATGGGCGAGTACCACGAGGTCGAGGCCGTACGCCGGCTGGCGAAGCTGGGCTTCCCCACCCTGGTGGCACCCCGCGTCCCCGAACTCGCCCAGGCCATCGCCCCGTTGCTCGGCGGCGCCGCCGCCGAGCAGGTCGAGCGGGCCTCGCGCACCATCGCCCCGGCCGGCTCCGGCACGGAGCGTGCCGTCGGCCTGCTGGCCGAGGCCGCCGTGCGCGCGACCGCCCGCCGTGCCCTCCGCAACGCCGACCTCGACGCCGCCTGAGGCGGACCGAAGGAGCCATCCGTGGAACCCACCACACCCCCCTCACTCTCCGCCGGCGCCACCCGGATGCTGCTGTCGAGCGACGGCTCCACGACGACGCTGCTCGAAGCCCTGCTGGACTGTTCACTGACCGTGCGCGTGCACAGCCAGGGCCCCGTGCAGGCCCAGTCCCTCTATCCGCGGGCCCGCCTCGAACTGGGCCTGGCACCCGGTGACACGGCCGTCGAGAGACACTCGGCGCTGCTGGCCCCCTCGGACGACGTGGTCAGCGTCAACGTCGTCAGCTACGCGGCCCCGCCGTCGGGCTGGTCGGGCTCCTCCGCCGACTCCGCGCCCCTGGGCAGGCGGCTGCGCGAGGCGGGCACCAAGCAGCACCGGCGGATCCTGTCCAGCGGCATCTCCGAATGGCCGGGCGACGACGCCCACCAGCCGTGCGCGTACAAGGAGTACATCATCGCCTGCGAGGACGGCTCGCAGCTGTACGTGATGGAGAAGTTCAACCCCGCGTTCGTCGCCGCGGACACCCGCGACACCGACGACAGGGTGCTGTCCGCCGCCACCGCGGTCTGACTTCAAGAACTCTGTCTTCTCCCTTTGTGGGGTCCGGCGGTCGGCCGATACCGTCACCGATATCGAAGTTCGACATTCGTAGAACATCGAAAACCGGCAGTGCCACTCATCGACGGACGGCCGTACGCCGCCCGGACGGACCCCCCACCTTCACCCCAATCCCTGGAGCAGTCATGTCTGTTCAGACATCGGCCGCGGCAGCCGCCCCCACCACCACGGCAGAGCGCCTGGCGGCCAAGGACGTGCTGACCATCGCGGGCATGTTCCTCGCCGTCTTCTGCATCGGCGCGGACTCGTTCATCATCTCCCCGATCCTGCGCCCCATCAGTGACGCGCTCGGCTCCTCGCTCGCCGCGGCCGGCCTCGGCGTCACCACGTACGCCATCTGCTACGCGGTCGGCGCACCGCTGCTCGGCCCGCTGGCCGACCGCTACTCGCGCAAGCGGATGCTGCTCACCGGCATGACGGTCTTCGTCCTGGCCACCGTGTTCAGCGCCTTCGTCTCCGACGTCGTCACCTTCTGCGTCGCCCGCGGCCTGGCCGGCGTCGGCGCCGCGATGGTCACCCCGAACGTGATGGCCCTGATCGCGACCACGTACCGGCCGCCGCTGCTGCCGAAGGTGATCGGCATCGTGATGTCCGCGCTCTCGCTGGCCATCGTGATCGGCGTGCCGATCGGCTCCTACCTCGCCGAGGCGGCCGGCTGGCGCTCCAGCTTCTACTTCGTCGCGATCGTCGCCGTGGTGGCCGCCTTCATCCTGAGCTCGGTGCTGCCCAACACCCCGCCCGCCCCCGGCCCCAAGAAGTCCTACGCCGCCTCCTACGCCGAGGTGCTCCGCTCGCGGACCGCGGTCTTCGCGCTCCTCACCACCCTGGCCTGGATGACCGGCTTCTACGGTGTCTACACCTACCTGGGCACCTACCTCGGGGACTCGCTGGCCATCTCGACCGCGACGGTCGGCTCCCTGCTCCTCGCCTACGGCGCGGGCAACTTCGTGGCCAGCTTCCTGGCCGGCTGGACGGTCGCCAAGCTGGGCCCGCGCAAGACCGTCCTGGTCAACGGCGTGCTCTCGGCCGTCATCGTGCTCGCGCTCACCACGGCCCACCTCGCCACCTGGGGCGTCCTCGTCCTGCTGATCCTGTGGGCCTTCACCCAGGGCTTCGCCGTCACCGCCATGACCACCGTCTCGGCCGGCGCGGTGCCCCAGTCGCGCGCCACGGTGATGTCGCTGAACAGCTCCAGCATCTACCTCGGCCTGACCCTCGGCTCCGCGGTCTTCGGCGCGCTGTTCTCCCACGCGTCCTTCGGATCCCTCGGCATCGCGGCCGTCATCGCGACCGGCATCGCCGTCCTCGCCAACGTCGTCGCCACCAAGAGCACCGCAACCAGCTCCTGAATCCCGGCCGCACGGCCACCGACCAGTTACGGAGATCGACATGTCCCAGAACTCCCTCTCCCCCAAGGCTCTGTGGAGCACCTACGTCACCAAGTTCGCCAACACCGAGTTCGGCGGCTTCGTCTCGGCGATCGACTACGACGCGACCCGGTCCATCACGGCCGACCGAATGGTCGAGACGGCGGTGCTCGCCCGCTGGGCCATGGCGGAGGGGGGGTTCACCGAGGGCAAGGCCGAACTGGTGCAGAGCCTGGCGGACTTCGTCGACCCCCTCCACGGCGGCTACCTCGAATTCCTCGAGGTCTCGGGCATCCCGCACGAGCTCAGCAGCGTGAAGACCGCGCAGCGGCAGTTCCTCGTCGCCGCCGCGCTCCTGGAGGCGGCCGCGCACGGCGACGGCGACCTCACCGCCGGCCGCGAGCAGCTCGCCCACGCCCGTGGCCTGCTGGTCCGCGACGGCCGGATGCTCGGCTCCGTGGCCCGCGACGGCAGCTCCGTGCTGGACGACCGCTCCCCCGCCGCGGGCGCCGCGGCCGAACTGCTCGCCCTGGCCCGGATCGCCGGGCTCTCCGGGCGCCAGGAGGACCGGGACGCCGCCGCGCAGGCCGCCGCCACGCTGGTCGAACGCCATGTCGAGGCCGACGGCTCGGTGCCGGACTGGCGGGGCGTGGACGGCCTGCCGGTGCCGACCGCCAAGGTCGACCTGACCGCGTCGTCGCTGACCGCGATCGCGCTGGCCGAGGCCGGCCGGGTCCTCGACGACGAGGGGCTGCTGCGGCAGGCCGCCACGATCGTCACGTACAACAGCGAGCACCTGTGGGACGAGCGCTTCGGCGGTCACTGGAACCACTGCGACCTGGACGGCCGGATCACGATCCACCGCGAGTTCATCACGCTCCTGAACTCCGCCATCCCGATCAAGACGACCGCGGCCAACGCCTGGGCGCTGCTGGCCTACGGCCGCGTCGTGCAGACCCTGCCGGCCGACGGCCGGGACGCCCTTGAGCGCTCCATAGCCCGCACCCGCGGCTACATAGAGACGATGACCGACCGCGAGAACGGCGGCGTCTTCATCGGCGAGGGCTACTTCTGGACGCCGCCGGGCACCCCGGTCGGCCCCTTCGTGCGCCAGATGCTGCCCCCGCGCGATCTGCCCGGCATCTTCCACTTCGGCTCCAGCAGCTTCCTGCGCCTGTACAACAAGCAGGCCACGCCGCAGATCCTGACGGCACTCGCCCTGGAGACCACCCGCACGGTCACCTCCGATGACCTGACCCAGCTGGCCCCCACCCAGACGTCCGAGGTCACCGAGCTCGCCGCGGCGCTGAAGCCGGCCTCCGCGCCGATCGAGAACATCTACGCCATGGAGGGCGTCGACCTCTCCGGGGTCATGGACGTCGAGCGGCACCTGCGGTACATCCGCTCCAGCTTCACCCCGGGCCAGGGCTACGGGTGGACCCCCCGCATCGCCCCGATCGGCTCCGGCGCCAACCAGGCCCCGTCCGTGTTCGGCACCCACCACTCCGTGGCCAACCTGCGCGTCCTCGGCGAGGACCCGCAGGAGCTGGAGCAGGTCACCACCTGGCTCACCTACGCCCAGGCCGCCAACGGCGCCTTCGCGGAGTTCCCCGGCGGCCCGGCCGACGTGCTCAACACTTACCTGGCGGTCAACGCGTTCCAGCTGCTCGGCCACGAGGCGGGCCCGCGCGACCACGAGGCCGCCGTGAGTTTCCTGCGCGCCTGCCAGAACGAGGACGGCGGCTTCGGTGTGGTGCCGGGCTTCGCCAGCGACCTGTTCCACACCAACCTCGCGGTGGTGGCGCTCGACTCGCTCCGCTCCGAGCCGGCCGACCCGGACGCCTGCGTCCGCTACATCATGGCCTCGCGCAACGAGGACGGCGGCTACGGCGAGCGCGTGGGCACCCCCTCGGACACGTACTCCGTCTACCGCGCCGTGGGCACGCTCGCCCTGCTCGGCAAGGACCTGCCGTTCCGCGAGGAGGCCATCCGCTTCCTCCAGGACTGCCAGGGCCCGGGCGGCGGCTTCAGCCACGACCTGGTCAGCCGCGAGAGCCTGATCGCGACCTACCACGCGGTCGCGGCCCTCTACCTCCTCGACGCCGAGCCGCTGCGCCGTGACGAGGTCCAGCAGTGGCTGACCGGGTGCCAGACGCCCGACGGCGGCTTCTCCAACATCCCCGGTGTCACCTCGGGAACCATCGACGAGGGCTTCGCCGCCGTGCAGTCGCTCGCGATCCTGGCGAAGGGTCTGACCCCCTACTTCGCCATCGCCGTCTCCTGACGGCCGCAGCACTGCCTGGGCGCGGCGCCCGCGGCTCCATGCCGCGGGCGCCGCGCCCCTTGGGCACCCGCGCACCTCGGCACACCGTCACAGAATCTGCGAGGAGACCTCATGGCCCTGTCCGGCACACGCCTTCCGCTGCCGCTCGCCGACGCCGCCCGCCAGGACGACGTGGAACGCTGGAAGTACCTCCCGACCGCGCAGCAGCCCAACTGGGACAACCCGACGCAGCGCGACCTCGTCTGCCGGGCCCTGTCCTCGGCCGCACCGCTCGTGACCCCCGGCGCGCTGCACCGCCTGAAACAGGAACTCTCCCAAGTGGCCCTGGGTGAGGCTCAGTTGATCCAGGCCGGCGACTGCGCCGAGAGCTTCGACGAGTACACGCCCGAGCACATCCGCGCCAAGAGCGCCGCCGTCGCCGCGATGGCACGGCGGCTGGGACCCGCGGACCGCGTCGTGGCGATCGCCCGGACCGCGGGCCAGTTCGCCAAGCCGCGCTCGGAGGGGTACGAGGAGATCGACGGCGAGCTGCTGCCCAGCTTCCGCGGGCACCTCGTCAACGGCGAAGGCGCGACGGCCGCGGAGCGCGCCAACGATCCGGCGCGGATGCTGCGGGCCTACGACCTCTCGGCGGCGGCAGCGGCGCAGCTGGACGCCGAGGCACGGGCCGGCGGGCCGCGCGTGTGGACGAGCCACGAGGCCCTCGTGATGGACTACGAGGTGCCGCTCGTGCGCTACGACGACCGGGAAGGACGCTGGTTCCTGGGCTCGGCCCACCTGCCCTGGATCGGTGAGCGCACCCGGGACGTACGGGGCGCGCACGTGCGGCTCTTCGCGAACATCTCGAACCCCGTCGCCTGCAAGATCGGCCCCTCGGCGACACCGGAGCAGGTCCTGGAGCTGTGCCGGCTGCTCGACCCCGAGCGGGAGGCCGGGCGCCTGGTCCTCGTCGCCCGGATGGGACACCGTCTCGTGGCGGAGCGGCTGCCCGAGCTGGTCAGGGCGGTCAGGTCGGCCGGCCACCCCGTGGTCTGGGTGTCCGACCCGGTGCACGGCAACACCGTGCGCACGCCGGGCGGCGTCAAGACGCGGTACGTGGACCAGGTCGCCGCCGAGGCCGTCGGATTCGCCCGCGTCCTGACCGGCCTCGGCCTGCGCCCCGGGGGGCTGCATCTGGAGACGGCCGCGGACCCCGAGGTCACCGAGTGCGTCGGCGGGCCGGTGCCGGACGAGGAGGCACTCGGCCACCGCTACACGACCTTGTGCGATCCTCGTCTCAACCTGGAGCAGGCTCTCACCGTCATCGACCGCTTCCGCGAGATCTGACCCGTGCGGCCGGCGGCGACCCCGACCGTGCGGCAGCGCGGACCACCGCGCCCGCACAGGACGTTGGCCATGACGACCAGTTGACGAGGAGGACAGGCGTGCGCAACGAACTCTTCCACCCTGACCGGGACGACATCTCCCTGGACAAGGTGCTGCACGCACTCAGCGACCCGATCCGCAGGGACATCGCTCGCACCATGCACGTGGAGGGACCACGTGTGTGCGGTCAACTCAGCTACCCCATCGCGAAGTCGACCCTCTCGCACCACCTGAAGGTGCTGCGCGAGTCCGGCCTCATGCAGACCGAGATCCGCGGGACGTCCCGTGTCATCTCGCTGCGCCGGGACGACATCGACGCCCGCTTCCCGCTGCTGCTGGACGCGGTTCAGGTCACGGCGGTGCCGGCGGAAGCCCTCGTGTGAGATGAGCTGAGACCACGGCCCCGGGCCGCTTCCGGGGCCGTGGAACCAGCCGCTCCGGCCGGCCCGGCCGGATCCGGCCGGCTGCCGCGGTCCGCGATCATGCGCACGGTGTGCGCCGTGGACGCCAGCGTCAGATGCCGGTGCCAGCCGCCGTAGGAGCGGCCCACGAAGTCCCGGGCCCCGGTCTGCTCGACCCCCCGCTGCGCGTCCCACGCCACGCGGCGGGTCAGCTTGGTCAGTTGCAGCAGCGTGGCCGGGGGCACCTTGGTCAGATGGGTGATCCACACCTGGGCGGTGCTCGCCTGCCCGGCCCGCCACTCACCGAGCAGCAGAAGAGGGCGGTCGAGGCCGGGCGCGGCCCCCGGGATGCGCACCCGCACCGCGGCGACCTGTGACAGGCACGGCTCGGCGGACCGTGCGGGATCCAGCCATTCGACGCCGCGCCGCACGCTCGCGACCGTCCCGAGCAGTTCGCAGGACCGCTGCACCGTGGCCCGGGACGCGGGGAAGGCGGGATCGTCCACGACGAGCCGGGTCGTCGGTGAGATCCGGGCGAGCACCGGCATGCCCGCGGCGCTCAGCCGGTGCAGGGCGCGCCAGTCCGCGTGCCCGCGCAGATCCATCAGGACGGGCCGGGGCGCGGTGCCCCACATGCGTGTCGGGTCGGCCACCACGTCGGCGGCGCACTCCTCCAGCGAGGCGTAGTCCAGGGCGGACGGGATGTCCGCGCGGGTGCGCAGCGCGCCGTCGCTCAGCCAGTGGCGCGGCAGATAGAGCTTCCAGTTCACCGGGACGCTCAGGTCGGGGGTGGCCAGCCAGGCGCCGAAGGCCCGCTGGCCCGCGACCATCTGCCCGGCCTGCGGGTCGAAGAACCGGTCCACCCCGACGGTGTGGTCACCGACCTTCGGGATCGTCACCGCCTGCACCACCCAGGCCTGCGGCGATGCCACACAGCCGACCCAGGACGCCAGACCGGCGCGCATCGTGTCCCAGCTCCACGTCGAACCGCTGATGAAGTGATGCAGGCGCTGCTCCTCGTCCGGCAGGCCCAGGCACGCGGCGATGTTCCGGATCGACTTGCGGCCGTCCGCGGTCAGCAGCCCCCGCATGTACCGCTCCGCGCGCTCCCGCTGGTCCCGCCGGCTCAGCGAGCCGAGGATCTCGCGCAGGAACTGCTCCTGCTGTCGGCGCATCTCGATGCGCGCCTGCTGGGCCGGCGACAGGCCCGCGCCCGGCCGGCGAAGGAGCCGGGCGTCGTACCTGTGGCGCACCTCTGTGGTCATCACTACCCCCTGTTTTCGAACCTTGCGGGAGCGCGGCGGCGCCTCAATGTGCGACGCGCGTGCAATTTTGGACCCACGTTCAAGAACAGTCGGCAGTCTATGCATGGAACTTGAACGCGCGCCACTTGTGATCGACGTCACGCAACGAGGCGGCATCCATCCTGAAATGTCTGCTTTGCATGGCGGGCTGCCCCGATTCGACCTGCGGCGACGCCTCGCGTCAGTGCTGCCGTAACCCCTGGTTCACGAAGGCGGCACACTGCCCGTCCAGAACTCGTGGACAAAATTGATCCCCGGTGTATTTTTAGATCCCGCTCCGCACGCGGGACATCCTCGGTGCCGTCACGTCAGGCGCGCTCGTCATCAGAAGGTGGCAGTAGTGGACTTGGAAAGATCCGTCGCAATCGTGGGTATGGGCTGCCGATTCCCGGGTGCGCCCGGGATCGAGGCCTTCTGGGACCTCCTGACGTCCGGAGGTGACGCGGTCACGACCGTGCCGACCGACCGGTTCGACGTCGAGGCCCTGTACGCCCCCGAACCCGGCACCCCGGGCAGGACCGCATCCCGGCACGGCGGCTTCCTGCCGGACGTCTACGGATTCGACGCGGCCTTCTTCGGCATCTCACCCGTCGAGGCGCACGGGATGGACCCGCAGCAGCGCCTGCTCCTCCAGGTCGTGTGGGAGGCCCTGGAAGCGGCCGGTATCCGGCCCTCGTCGCTGGCGGGCACCCGCAGCGGCGTCTTCGTCGGCCAGGCGACGTCCGAGTACGCCGAGACGGGCCCGTCGCCCGAACACCGCGGCGTCCACGACGTGGCCGGGAACCGAATACGCGCGGTGACCTCGGGACGCATCTCCTACGCCCTCGACCTGCGCGGGCCCAGCGTGGTCATCGACACCGCGTGCTCCTCCTCGCTGGTCGCGGTGCACTCCGCCCGGCAGAGCCTGCTCACCGGCGACAGCGACCTGGCCATCGCGGGCGGCGTCAACGTCATCCTCTCCCCCGACGACGCCATCGCGTACTCGCAGGGCTCGATGCTCTCCCCCGGCGGACGCTGCCGGTTCGGTGACGCCTCCGGTGACGGATTCGTCCGCAGCGAGGGCATCGCGGCCGTCGTCATGAAGCGGCTGCCCGACGCGCTGCGCGACGGCGACCCGGTGCTGGGCCTCCTCCTCGGCAGCGCCGTCACCAACGACGGTGCCGCCAGCGGCCTGTTGCTGCGGCCCTCCGTCGAAGGACAGGAGCAGATGCTGCGCGCCGCGTGCCACAGCGCCGGGATCACCCCGGGAGCGCTCGACTACGTGGAGGCCCACGGCACCGGGACCGCGGCGGGCGACCTCGTCGAACTGCAGGCCCTGGCGGCGGCGGTGGCGGCGGAGCGCACCGCGGACCGGCCCCTGCTCACCGGTTCCGTGAAGACCAACATCGGGCACACCGAGGCCACCGCGGGACTCGCCGGGCTCATCAAAGCGGTCCTCATCGCCCAGCGCGGCACGATCCCCGCCTCCCTCCACGTCGACGAGGTGCACCCGTTCCTCGCCGACGGCAGTGCCCCGGTCGAAGTCGTGCGCGCGAACCGCCCGTTGGAGCGCGCCGGCAGCCGGGCCGCCATCGGCGTCAGCTCCTTCGGCCTGTCGGGAACCAACGCGCACGCCGTCGTCGGCGAGTACGTCCCCGCCGACGCGCCCGGCACCGCCGCACCCGTCGTCCAGCGGCCCGGCCGCCCGCACCTGCTCGTGCTCAGCGCCCGCAACCACGACGCGCTGCTGCGGGTCGCGACCGCCCACGCCGAGCACCTCGAAGGACCGGGTCGCGCACAGCCGTTGAGCGACGTGTGCGCCACCGCCGCGCTGCACCGGGACACCCATCCGTCCCGACTGTGGGCCGTCGGCGAGACGCACGACGACCTCGTGGCCGCACTGCGCGCCCTCGTCGCGGGCGACCGGGTGGCGAACGGCGGATTCGGCGACGCCGGGGTGCGGGGGCCCCGGCGGACCGTCTTCGTCCTGCCGGGACAGGGCTCCCAGTGGCTGGGTATGGGGCGGGGGCTCTACGCCTCCTCACCCGCCTTCCGTACCGCGCTGGACGCCTGCGACCAGCACGTCGCGAACGAACTGGGCTGGTCCGTGGTCGAGTTGCTGCACCGGGACCTGGACTCCGTGCCGAGCGCGGTCGAGCAGGTACAGCCGGTCCTGTGGGCCATGGAGGTCGCGCTGGCGGCTGCCTGGCGCGAGCTGGGCGTCGAGCCCGATCTGTGCGTCGGGCACAGCATGGGCGAGGTCGCCGCCGCGCACCTCTCCGGCGCGCTGAGCCTGGCCGACGCCGCCTCGGTGATCTGCCGTCGCAGCCGGCTGATGAAGCGCGTCGCCGGCCGGGGCGCCATGCTGGTCACCGAGCTCACCGCGGCCGAGGCACGGCGCATCGCGGGCCGCCACCCCGACCGGATCTGCGTCGCGGCGGAGAACGCCCCCAACTCCACGGTCCTGTCCGGGGCCGAGGAGATCCTGTCGGACGTCGAGCGGGAACTCCGCGCCCGGCAGGTGTTCTGCCGCCGGGTGAAGGTGAACGTCGCCTCCCACTCCCCCCTGATGGACGAGCTGCGGGACGAACTGCTGGCCGAACTGCGCCATCTGACGCCGGCCGAGGCACGTACGCCCATGATCTCCACGGTCAGCGGCGACCCGGTGGCCGGACCCGAACTCACCGCCGCGTACTGGGCGGACAATCTGCGCCGGCCCGTCCGCTTCACCGGCACGATCGCCGAGACCGCCCGGACCCGGGAGAGCGTCTTCATCGAGGTCAGCCCGCACCCCGTCCTGCTGGCCGGGCTGGAGGAGACGCTGTCGGCCCAGCCCGAGCAGGGGACGGAGACCGCGGTCGCCTCGCTGCGCCGCGACACGGACGAGACCCTCGAACTGATCCGCGCGGCGGGCCGCTTCTGGGCCGTCGGCGGCAGCGTGGACTGGACCCGCTGGTACCCGGGGCCCCGGCAGGCGGTCCCGCTGCCCGCCTACCCCTGGGAGCCCACCCAGTTCCGCCACCGGCGGGCCGCCGCAGCCGCCCGCCCCGTCGCCGCCGCGCCGGAGCACGTCACGGACGTGCCGCTGGAGAGCCTCGGGCTGCGCGACTGGGGCGCGGGCGTCCGTCTGCACGGCGTCGCCCCCGTGCCGCCCGCGGTCTACATCGACACCCTGCTCGGCGCGGTGCGCGACGCCTTCCCCGGGCAGCAGTCCCGGCTGGCCGACGTACGGCTCGGCACCGAGCTGCTCGATCTGAGCGACTGCGAGGGCGTAGTGCTGCGGGTCACCGTCGCGGACGCCGACGAGCGCGGAGTGCGCGGCGCCTGCGTCACGGCGCTGCGCCCCGGCTCCGGCAGGGGCATCACCTGCCTGACGGCCGAGGTGCACGCGTCGGACGACGCCGACGCCCCGGACGGCCTGCGGCTGATCGACTCCGCTCTCGCCCGCTGCGCGCAGTACTCCTCGGCCCGCGGCTTCGAGTCGGTGGCGCTGCGCCAGGGCTACCAGATCGACGAGCCGTTCCGCGCGACGGAGATGCTGTGGCGGCGCAGGGGCGAGGCCGTGGCACGGATGCGGCGCCCCAAGGCCTCGTCCCCGGCGGCCTGGGAGACCGGTCTGCAGCCACTGCTCGCCGCCTGGCCGGCCCACCAGGGCCCGTACGCCCCCGTCGGTTTCGACCGCGTCGAGCTCTACGCCGATCTGCCGGACGAGTTCTGGAGCGTCTGCGCCTTCCAGCCCGGGACCGGCGACTCCGCGAGCGCCGACGTCTCGCTCATCGCCCCGGACGGGCGGGTGCTGGCGCACTTCGCGGGGATCCGGCTGCGCGCCCTGCCGACGGGCAGACCCCGCCCGGCCACGTCGCTGCCGGTGCGACTGCCCGCTTCGCTCCCGTTGCTGAACGGAACGCTGATGCAGCGCGCCAGGACCCTGCTGCCCCGGACCCGCGGGACCCGGACCGTCTTCCCCGCACCGCACCTGCCCACGACCGGCGCGCAGCGGATCACCGCGAGCGTTCCCGCACCGGCGCTGACCACCGCCCCGCCGTCCCCGCGCACCGCGCGGACCGCGCCGGCGGACGTCATCCGCGCCCAGGCCGCCACCGTGCTCGGGCTCCCGCCCGAGCGGCTCGACATCCGCCGTCCGCTGCGCGAGTTCGGGCTCGACTCACTGATGGCCGCGCAGTTGCAGGTGAGACTGCGCCGCGATCACGGCATCGACATCACCGCAGGTCGCCTGCTCGGGGACGAGAGCCTGGCGACACTGGAACGCGAAAAAAGCGTGTAGAGACCAAGGAAGGTCCCGCACGCCAACCCTGACACCAGACAAAACATGTACTCTGGTGCAGAGATTGCATCGGCCGCACGAAGGCGAGGATGGCCCTCATGAGCGTGGACATGCCGGAGACGACGACGTCACTGGGCCGTCGCGAGCGCAACAAGCAAAGGGTCAGGGAACGCCTCTACAACTCGGCGATGACCCTCTTCGCCGAGCGCGGCTACGACCAGACGTCCGTCGGTGAGATCGCCGAGCACGCGGACGTGGCGCGCGGGACCTTCTTCAACTACTTCCAGCGCAAAGAAGACCTGATCAGCGCCTGGGGCGAGCGCCGCAGGGCGGCATTGGAGAAGTCGTTGGCCCAGGACCGCTCCAGCGCCGCGCCGGACACGCTCAGCCAGCTGGAGCAGTGCATGTCGACGCTGAGCCAGATCAACGAGAGCGAGGGCACGCTGGTCGTCCCCATGCTCACGGCCTGGGTGAAGGCCGGTCATCCCCTCAGCGAGGAGCCGTACGTCGCCAAGACCTTCGCCAAGATCGTCGAGCGCGGCCAGGCGCGGGGCGAGATCAACGCCATGGTGGACTCGGCCCGCATCGGGTTCATGCTGCGGGACATCTACCTGGGCACCCTGTTCCGGTGGAGCCAGTCCACCGAGGGCAGGGCGGGCTTCTCCCTGGGGGACGACCTCCGGGCGTCCCTGGCCGCCATGGTCTCCGGCATCGCCGCCTGCCCGCACCACTCGGGCCCCCAGTAGACCCCGCCGCCCGTGCGGCCGGCCGGTGACGCGCACCCCGCGCGGACACCGCCCCGGCCCGCACGGGCGTCGCGCTGTCCGCGCCCGGCCCGCCCGGGACCTGCTCCTTCGCCTGCACCGGTGCGGCGGCGCCCGACAGCACCCGGGCGACCGGCACGCGGGACCGCCGCTCGGTGAACCCCGCATCGGCCGCGTACGCCGCCCCTCGACCTCGATGACGGCGCCGACGGCCGCGAACTCCCGGGCCACATCGGCGGCGACCGCGTCCGAGACCCCACTGCCCGCCGCGAAGGACTCGAACGCCCGCGGCGGCAGCCCGAGCACCACGACGACCCCCGGCTCGGCGACGTAGCGCCCGCACACCGCCCCCGGCCCGTCCGCGCCCAGGGCCGCCAAGCCGATACCCTCCGGCACCCTCAGCCACCGGCGGAGCCCACCCGCTACACTGACGCCGGTACGCCTCCGTAGCTCAGGGGATAGAGCACAGCTCTCCTAAAGCTGGTGTCGCAGGTTCGAATCCTGCCGGGGGCACACACTCTGGCCCGGCCAGACGGGATCGGCCCCTCGGAGCACTCCGGGGGGCCGATCCCGTGCCTGGACCCTCCGAAGGCCCCCCGGAGCCTGCCGAGGCCCTGGTCACGCGTCCGTACGCTCGTTACCGTGAGGGACAGGCACTGACGGTACGGGGGGATTCACATGGTCGAACTCGGCATACTGTTCGGGCTGTTGGCGGGTGCCGCGCTCTTCATGATCGTCATCCTGCTGCGCCGGGGACGGAGCCGGACGCAGAACGCGGAAGGGCTGCTCATCGAACAGGCCCGGCGGGTGCAGGCGGGCCGGGACAAGGGGTCGTTCAACGCCCTGGCCGTCCACAACACCACGCCGACCATGACCGACGAGTACCGCCGCTCCTGACTCCCGCGTGCGGTCCGCCGGGCGGCAGCCGTGGTCATACCGACGTCATGAGCGAGGACCGTCGTGACGACGATGCCGACGAGCGGGAGGCGCGGCTCGCCCTGGAAGATCCCGGGCAGGCGGCGGCGTACCGCGAGCAGGCGGTCGCCCTGCGCGCCGCGATCCTGGCCTGCACCGAGCCCACCACCGACTGAGCTACCCGCCCGAGCCACCCGCCAACTCCCGGCTTCGACAGTCCAGTTGATGTGCCAAGCTGTCCGCATTCGCGCGCGGAGGGAGCACATCGTGGATCTGGACCAGGACGACCTGCGGGCCGGGGTGATCGACACCAGCAGGCCGCACCCTGCGCGGATCTACGACTACCTGCTGGGCGGGGAGAACCACTACGCCGCGGACCGGCTGGCCGGCGAGGAGCTGCTCGCCGCGGCGCCCGAGGCCCGCGCCGGGGTGCGCGCCAACCGCGCCTTCATGGAGCGGGCCGTGCGGTACGCCGTGGGGGCCGGGGTACGTCAGGTCCTGGACATCGGCACCGGGCTGCCCACCTCGCCCAACGTGCACGAGATCGCGGAGAGCGTGGCGCCCGGCGTGCGCGTCGCGTACGTCGACAACGACCCGATCGTGAAGGCGCACGGGGACGCGCTGCTCAGCCGCACCGGTTCGACGGGCATCGTGCTCGGCGACGTACGGGAGCCACGCAGCGTCCTCGGCCACCCCGAGGTGCGGCGGCTCATCGACTTCGACGAGCCGGTGGTGCTGCTGCTCGTCGCGGTGCTGCACTTCCTGACCGACGACGACGAACCGGCGCGCGTGGTCGCCGAGTTGAGGGACGCGCTGCCCGCCGGCAGCCACCTGGTGCTCTCGCACGCCACCGGTGACTTCGCGGACCGCGGCGAGGCCGAGGCCGGGTACAGCCGCAAGGCGTCCGCCTCGCTGAACCTGCGGTCCAAGGACCGGGTGGAGTCCTTCTTCGAGGGGTTCGAACTGGTCGAACCCGGGCTCGCCCAGATCTCGTACTGGCGTCCCGACTCCCCGCCGCCCGCAGAGGCGGCGAAGATCGGGTTCTACGGCGGCGTGGCCCGCCTGCCCTAGGGTCGGCGTGCCAGACCCCGCGCCCGCGACAAGATCCGCCGGACAGGCCCTAAGGCCGGCCCGGCCGGGAACCACCCCGCAGCGCCCCCGCCGTCTTCAGCAGCCGGTCCGCCCGGTCCCGCAGTTCGGGGTGGGCCAGGACGGTGTTGCGCAGGCCGCGGACCGGGCGGCGCCACAGGCGGTGGGCGGCGGCCACCGGGTGCCGGCGGGTCGCGAAGCCCTCGGTGACCCGCAGTTCACGGGTCTTGAGCCAGTCCTTGTACTCCTTCTCGCCGCGCCCCCAGTCGATCATCCGAATGCCGTGCCGACCCGCCGCCTCGGCCATCCGCAGATGCATCATCAGGCCCGGCGAGTAGTAGCTGAACTCCGGGTCGTAGGCGGTGAACCAGCCCGCGAAGACCGTGCGCGACGTCGGCCCGAAGTGCGCGGCGACGGGGCGCTCGCCCGCGTAGACGACCGACAGAACGCCGGTGAAGTGCGGCTCCTGGACGGTGGCGAGGTGGTTCACCAGGTTCACGATCCAGGGGCGGGCGAAGCGGTCCATACGGCCCGTGCGCCGGTACTGGGCCGACTTCCAGCGCATCAGCTGGCGCAGCACGCGCGGATCGCGCTCGTCGTAGACGAAACGCATCTCCCCCACGTTCCGGGTCAGGCGGCGCTCCTTCTTGAGCATCGTCTTGGCCTGTCCGGGATACGTCGCCTTCAGCCACTCCTGGTAGGAGTCGTGGCCGCCGTCCTTGAGGTCCTGCACCGGGGACGCGAAGGTGCCGGTGACGTAGCGGCTGAAGGGCTTCTGCTCCTCCACGAGGTGGTCGAACTCGAAGACCGAGAGCCGGCAGGCTCTCAGGAGCTGCTGGGTGTCCCAGGTGACTCCGGGTCTGTGCACCAGGGCCTGGCAGTCGGAGAGCCCGAGCCCGATGGCGCGGCCGACGCCGAGCGGGCCTCTCTCGTACGGCAGGAACCCGACCGGCTCACCCCCCTGGCGCAGCACCGCCACCTGGACGCCGGACCGGTGCGCGGCCATGCCGATCGCGAACTCCGGTGACAGGAACGGGTTCTGGTAGTCCGGCGCGTCGTCCATCGTCTCGTGCCAGACGGCACGCAGCGACGGGCTCAGTTCGTCGGGTCTGTGCGTGGTGATGTTCACCGTGCGATCGACCGCCCTTCCGCAGGGGCGCGTGGATCAGTACGTGAGTGGATCGGCGTGCAGAACGTGCTGCGCAGCATGGGCCCCCCTATTCCCCCATGGGGCTCAAAGGTCGCGAAACAGTACGCACGCTGTCAAGAGTGCTTCCCGCAGGTTCCGTACGCGGTCGGGTGCGGCCGGGCCGTCACATTCTCCGCGCGGGCCGCGTCAGACAGGCAGCGGATCGATTCCGCGCCGCATAAGGCCAGTTGAGGGCCTTGATCGTTCCTGAACCGAGGAGTTCGCGATGTCCGTCGCCCTTGTCACCGTCACCGTGGTCGCCGCCGCCATGACCGCCTTCTCCGCCGCCTCCGTCTTCGCCCGCGCCGCCTGGGTGGTCAAGCCGATCGCGGACTACGGGGTCCCTGCGCACTGGCTGCCGTTCCTCGGCGCGGCCAAGGCCGCCGGGGCGGTGGGCCTGCTCGTCGGCCTCGCCGTACCGCCGATCGGCATCGCCGCGGCGATCGGGCTCCTCCTGTACTTCACGGGAGCCGTGGTGACGGTGGTCCGGGCCCGCTGGTTCGGCCACGTCCCGTTCCCGCTGCTGTACGCGGCCCCGGTGGTGGCGGCGCTGGTCCTGGCGTCGTGACCGCGTCCGGCCCAAAACCGGCCCGGCGGACCCCCGTTGCAGCATGTGCACACCTGTCGCGAGGCCCCTGCTAGCGTCGGCCGCGGTCCGTCCGATGCCGCCGTCACAGGAGCCGCCCGTGCCGTCCCCGCACCGTCCCGAGGCGATATGTCTCGGCGAGACCATGGCGCAGTTGACCCCGGCCGACGGGGTGGGCCTTGAGCACAGCGGGGAGGTCAGGCTCGCCGTGGCGGGGGCCGAGTCGACCGTCGCGCAGTACCTCGCCGATCTGGGGCACCGCACGGCGTGGGTGAGCCGGGTCGGGGACGATCCGTTCGGGCGGCGGATCGTCGCTTCGGTCGCCGGGCGCGGGGTGGACGTCGAGGGCGTGGCCGTCGACCGGCACGCCCCCACCGGCGTCTACTTCAAGGACCCCGGACCCGACGGCACCACCCGCGTCCACTACTACCGGCGCGGCTCGGCCGCCTCCCGGATGACGGCCGCCGACGCCCGCCGCGTCGATCTGGACGGCGTACGGCTGCTGCATCTGACCGGGATCACCCCGGCGCTGTCCGAGGGCTGCGCGGAGCTCGTCGACACGCTCGCCGAACGGGCCGCCGCGGCCAGCACGCTTTTCTCGTTCGACGTCAACTACCGCCCCGCCCTGTGGAGTTCACGGGAGCAGGCCGCCGAGGTCCTGCTCGCGCTCGCCCGCCGCGCCGGTCTCGTGCTCGTCGGCCGGGACGAGGGCGAGGCCCTGTGGGGCGCCGGCACCGCCGACGCTCTGCACGCGCACCTCGCGCCGCGCGGCGTCCTCGTCGTCAAGGACGGCGCCGTCGGAGCCACCCGATTCAGCGGCGGGGCAAGCGAGTTCGTGGCCGCGCCCGCGGTCGACGTGGTCGAGGCCGTCGGCGCCGGGGACGCCTTCGCCGCCGGGTATCTCAGCGGCCTGCTGACGGGCGTGCCGGTGCGCGAACGCCTCGCGCTCGGGCACCGGCTCGCCGCGCGCACCCTGCGCAGCATCGAGGACTACGTCCCGGCCGAAGGGCGGTGACCCGGTGTCCCAGACCGTGCGGCGGGCCGCCGACATCCCGGAGCACGCCGCCCGCGAGCCCCGCGCACGGACACGGACACGGACACGGACCCCACGATCTCCGGTCCGGACGCCTACCGCGCCGCCCTCGACACCGTACGGGCGCGCGGCCGGGCCGTCGACGACGAGTACGAGTACGACGACAGTACGACGACGAGTACGAGGCGTACGTGAACCGTGTCGCCGCCCCCGTGCGGGAGGACTGCGACGGCGCGATCGTCGCGGCCGTGTCGGTGACCGCGCTCAAGGCGCGCGCCGGCCTCGACGCGCTCACCCGCGACGTCCTGCCCGATCTGCCGACCACCACCGAGACGATCTCCAGGGAGCCGGGATGGCGACCGTGACGACCCCCGCACCGCCGACCTTCGACGAGTTGTTCGCCGGGGTGCCCGTGATGGCGATCCTGCGCGGCATGCCCGCCGCGAGGACCGTCGAACTCGCCGAGCGGGCATGGGAGTTGGGCATCGAGTGCGTCGAGGTACCGGTGCAGACCGAGGCGGCCGCCGGGGTGCTCGCCGCGGTCGTCGCCGCCGGGGCCGCTCGCGGCAGGCCGGTCGGCGCGGGCACGGTCACCTCGGCCGAGCGGCTGGAGTGGGCGGTGGCGGCGGGCGCCGCGTTCACGGTGGCCCCCGGGCTCGACGCGGAGGTGGCGCGGGCCAGTGTCGCGGCGGGCCTGCCGCATCTGCCCGGGGTGGCCACGCCCGGCGAGGTGCAGGCGGCGCGGGCGCTCGGCCTCGACTGGCTGAAGGCGTTCCCGGCGAGCGTGCTCGGCACGGGCTGGTTCCGGGCGATGCGCGGGCCGTTCCCCGAGGTGCCGTTCGTGGCGACGGGCGGCGTCGACGCGGGGAACGCTGCCGCGTACCTGGAGGCCGGGGCGCGGGTCGTCGCGGTGGGCTCGGCGCTGGAGGACCCGGCTCAGCTGCCCCGGCTGGCGGGGTTGCTGACCCGCTGAGCCGCTGAGAGCGTCTGCCAGGTGCGGTTCCGTTGCCGGGTGCGGCTCTCGTCGTGGCTGGTCGCGCAGTTCCCCGCGCCCCTGGATGCGAGCGTCGCTCGCCCAGGGGGCGCGGGGAACTGCGCGAGCGACCCACCACGAGCCGCGTCCGGCAACGCGACCCGATCCGGCGGACGCGATCCCGCTAGCGCAGCTCGTCCGGGCACGGGGTGCCCCGCGACCACTTGTAGGGCGCCGCCAGGTGATACGTCCCGGCCTTGGGCGCGAGCAGCACCGTCCACTGGTCCCCCGCCGCGTCCTCCTCGGTCTCCATCAGGCACCCGTGCGGATTCGCGTACCGCTTCGGCAGGCTGTCGTCCTGCTCCCGCGCCCGCTTCGACGCCTCGGTCTCCTGCGGCGCGCCCAGGCTCTTGCCTTCGGCGTCGACCACGGACAGCCACGGCGAGTACGGGATCCGGATCAGGACGCGGCCCGGCTGCGTCACCTCGATGGTCAGCTCGCCCTGCTCGGCGGCGTCGACGACGGCGTGCGGCTCGGCCATCGGCGTCGGGTCGGCGACCGCGAACAGCTGCCAGTTGGCGTCGCCCCACACCTGCTTCAGATACGGCAGGCCGCGCTGCACCAGCTCCCGCTCGCGCTCGCCGCCGGAGCCGTCCGGCTCGCCCTTGGGCAGCACCACGTAGTGCACGGCCCAGCGCTTGAGCCACTCGTGATAGTTCGCCGAGTTGAGGGTGTCGTCGTAGAAGAGGGGATTGCGCTCCATGTCGGCCTGGCGGTTCCAGCCGCGCGCCAGGTTCACGTACGGGGCGAGCGCGGAGGCCTCCCGGTGCGAGCGGGCCGGCACGACCTCGACACGGCCGCGCCCGGCGCTGACCTCCTGCAGCTCGTTGACGAGCGGCGCCAGCTCGCGGGCCCAGGAGGCGGCGGGCGTGGTGTGCACGACGTCGTCGACGGACTTGAAGCCGATCCACCCGTTGAACCCGATGAACGCCACCACGATCACGTACCACTTGCGCGAGCGCGGCACGGTGAACGGCAGCGCGGCGAGGAGCACGACGCCCGAGAAGAGCATCGGAAGACGGGTGATGTTGGAGCCGATCTGCGAGCTGATCAGCCAGACGAGCAGCACGGACAGGGTGTAGACGGCGGAGGTGATCCGGACCGTCACCCATTCCTTCGGTACGAGTACGAAGCCGAGGACCCCGTAGACGATCGGCAGCAGCGCCGACCAGAACGACATCGGCTGGGTCCCCGAGAACGGGAACAGCCACGCCGACAGCCCGACCACGGCGGTGGGCGCGAGCCCGAGCGCGTACGCACCCGGCCGTCTCTTCTGCAGGAACAGGGCGACGGCGACGAGCCCCACGAAGAGCCCCGCCACCGGCGAGCAGGCGGTCGCGATCCCGGCGAGCGGCGCGGCGACGGCGGCCTTGGCCCAGCGCCGGCGGCGCCAGCGGTACGGCCAGCAGAACACGGCGGCGACCGCGCCGAGCCCGAACATCATGCCGAGCCCGAAGGTGACGCGCCCCGACGCGGCGTTGCACAGCAGCGCGAAGACGCCCGCGAGCGCGGGCCACAGCGGCTTGGCGACGGCCCGCGTCCTGATCAGGATCATCGTCAGCAGGGTCGCGGAGAAGGTCCCCGCGATCATCATCGTCGTCCGCACCCCGAGCACGGACATCAGATACGGCGACACCACGCTGTACGAGACCGGGTGCATGCCGCCGTACCAGGCGAGGTTGTACGCGGAGTCGGGGTGCCGGCCGACGAACTCGGCCCACGCGTCCTGCGCGGCGAGGTCACCGCCACTGTTCGCGAACGTGAAGAACCAGATGAGGTGCAGGACACCCGCGATGGCGGTGGTGAGGACCACGGGATGGCCTGCGGCGCGCCGCGCCCACGCTCCCTGTCGCTCGCTCCGCGCCGCGTCCTGCTCCGGCTGCGGTCCCGCCGTGCCCGCGTGCTGCGCGGGCCGCTGTATTCGTACCCGCCCCGAGCCCGGATCCGCGTCGTCGGCGCGCGTCGGCTCCGCTGTGGTCACTGCTGACACTCCCCGTGCGTTTCGTCGTAACGACCGAGGGAACGTCCCGAACGTCCCGGTCCTGCCCCGGTCTCGCGACGCTAGCACGGCACCTGTGAACGGGCGCCGCGGGAGGCCGGTGGTCACCAGCCTCCCGCACGGACGTCACCCGACGCGCTTGATTTTCGCGCCGAAGCCGGGCTCGGTGAGGTCCTTCTGGAGGGCGACGGGCACCTCGACGGCGTCGTTCTTGCCGTCGCCGACGCTCAGTACGCCGACCGTGGTGCCGGCCTTCGCGGAGTGCGGGACCGTCTTGCCCTTCTCGGTGTCGAGGGCGAGCCTGACGGTCAGGCCCGACCAGCCGACGGCGCTGACGTCCTTCGTCGCGACGACGGGCGTCGTGCCGCCCAGGCCGTCGTCGACCTTGCCGACGACGTCGCCCTTCTTGACGATCGTCTTGGCCTTCAGGGCGTTCTGCCCGGACTCGATGAGGCGCTTCACGACCGCGGTGACCTCGTCGATGTTGGCCACGCCGTTCTGCCCGTACTGGCCGAGGGCGGCGCCGATGATCATCTGCTTCTTGCCGTTCACCGTCTTCTGCGCGGCGAACAGGATGTTGCCGCCGGCCGCGGTGGTGGTGCCGGTCTTGATGCCGACGGCGACGGTCGGGACGAGGCCGAGGAAGTTCTTCTGCGCGTCGCCGTTGAGGTCCACGTACCTGGGCTGCTGGGCGATCGCCGCGAACACCGGGTTCTCCATCGCGGCGCGGCCCAGCTTCACCAGGTCCTCGGCGGTGGAGACGGTCGTCTTGTCGAGCCCGCTGGGGTCGGTGTAGGTCGTGTTCTTCATCCCCAGCTCCCCCGCGGTCTTGTTCATCTTCGCGACGAACGTGTCCTCGGAGGCGGAGCCGGTGTCCCAGCGCGCGAGCAGCTTGGCGATGTTGTTGGCGGACGGCAGCATGACCGCCTGCAGCGCCTCGTACTCGGTGATCTTCTGGCCGGCGGTCACCTTGACCACCGACTCGTTCTCGGCCTTGCCGGTCTCGTAGTGCTTCTGCGCCGCGGCGTCGACCGTGATCTGCGGGCCCTTGTCACCGGTCTTCAGCGGGTGGTCCTTGAGGATCACATAGACCGTCATGACCTTGGCGATGCTGGCGATCGGTACGGGCTTCTGGGCACCGGAGGTGCCGAACGTGCCGATGCCGTTGACGTCCATCGCCGCCTGGCCCTGGCCGGGCCACGGCACGGACGGCTTGTCGCCGTCGAACGACACGGTCTCCTGCGCGGTGAGGCTCAGGGTGGGCGTCGGGAGCGGCCGGACGGCCTGCACGATCGCAAATACGACGATCAGCAGGAGGACGAGCGGCGTCCAGATCTTCACCCGGCGCACCGTGGTGCGCACCCGGGTCTCCGGGGGCGGCGGCGTGTTGGTCAGCTCGGCGAGCAGATCCAGCGGCGGCTTCGGCGGCAACGGCTGCTGCCGCGTCCGCTCGGCCTCGGCGGGCGCCTGCGGCTTCGGCCCGACGACTGCCTCCGGCGTGGCCGCGGCAGCGGGCTTGCTCTGGTCGAGCGGCTTGAGCGGCACGAACTTGCTGGTCCGCTCGGCCTCGCTCTCGGCCGCCCTGCCCTTCCCGGCCGCGGCGGCCGGCGACTTCAGCATCGTGGTCGGCTGATCGACCGGCGGCTTCACGGCCTTGAAGACGGCGGTCGGCTGATCGACGGCGGGGGCGGGCTTGGCACCGTCCGGCTTGGGGTCGGCGGCGGCCGACTTGGGGTCGGTGCCGTCCGACTTGGAGTCGGTACCGGCTGGCTTGGGGTCGGTACCGGCTGGCTTGGGGTCGGTGGGGCTGACGGCGCCCGGCTCGGTGCCGGCCGGCTTGGGGTCGGCGGCGGCCGGCTCGGAGTCGGCGGGCTCGGCCCAGGACGGCCTGGAGCCGGTGGGCTTGGCGTCCGACGGGGTGCGGTCCGCGGGCTTGGACCCGGTGGCGGGCTGAGCCCCGGAGGCGTCCGCCCCGGCGGACTTGGCACCGGCGGCGTCGCCGCCCGTGGGCTTCTCGGTCACCGAGTCGCCACCCGTGGGCTTCGCGCCCGCGGTGTCGCCGTCTACGGGCTTCGCGGTCGCGGAGTCGCCGTCTACGGGCTTCGGGCCCGACAGCTCGGCGTCGGCGGGCTTCGCGGCGGCGGAGCCCGCGGCCCCGGCGGCCGCGGCGGCGGAAGCTGTGGGCTCCACGGTCGCGGAGTCGCCGTCTACGGGCTTCGCGTCCGACGGCTCGGCGTCAGCGGGCTTCGCGGCAGCGGCACCATCGCCGGACCCGGCAGCAGCCGAGCCCGTTCCCTCGGCCGCCCCGGCACCGGAAGCGGCGGACTTCGCCGTCGCGGAGTCACCGCCCTTGGACTCGGCGTCAGCGGCCTTTGCGCCAGCGGCACCATCGCCGGACCCGGCGCCGGCGGAACTCACGGCAGCGGCATCGTCATCGGAGGACTCGGCGGACTCGGAGGACTCGGCGGCGACGGCGTCGTTCGCCCCCGCGGCCCCGTCATCGCCGGACTCGGCGCCCGCGTCATCGCCGCCCGCAGACCCAGCACCCTTCGCGCCCGCAGACGACGCCGCAACGGAACCGGCGGCAGCCGAACCCGCATCGGCGCGGTCCGCGCCGGAAGGATTCGCCTTCTCGGAGTCGCCGGTACCGGGTTCCGCGTTCGAAGAATTCGCAGTCGCGGGGTTTGCTTCAGCAGCCCCGGACTCGTCGTCGGAGGAGCCGCCCGCCACCCACGCGGCCACCGCGGCACGCAGCCGCGCATCGCCGGATTCCACGGCGCCCGATCCACCGGAACCGGAACCGGAACCGGCCTCCGGCACGTCACGGACCGAGAAGACGGCCGTCGCCCGGTCCACTCCGGACGGCGGGTTCTCCCGCGCCACGGCGAGACGCGGATCGCGCTCCTCCGGGCCCGGGCCTCCCGACGCCTGCTGCTCTCCCGACCTGTCGGGGGTCCCCGCCACCGATGCCTCCTCGACCGCTAACCACTACGTGCCGGCGCCAGCCGACGCTGTCCGAACCATGTACCAGTGTCCTGTGTGGGGGCTTAACCCACGTGGTAGACGAGAACGACATACCTACTGGTTCCCGCCCAAAGCCCCCACGCACTCTCGACAGACCAATGTGAGAGGGGTCACCCTGTCATTCATCCACGCGGGGAGGCATGGATGGGCAGGAGCCGCAGAACACTTCCGGAGGAGCTTCTGCTGCTGGCGCTGGACCCGACCACGGGTACCACCGCACAGCCGCAGTCGCTCGACCTCGGTCTGGCCGGAGCACAGCTAGTAGAGCTGGCGCTGGCCGGACGGATAGCCCCAGACGGGGATCGTATCGCCGTGGTGGTGCCACGGCCGACTGGAGATCCGACACTGGACTGCGCGTTGGAGTTGCTGCGAAGGCGTGGCGCTCCGGTGCGGGCGGTCCACTGGATTGGCGGGCCGCGCCTTGGGCTTCGCCAGACCTACCTCTCGCACCTGGAGCGGTGCGGCATGGTGCATGCCGTGGCCGGCCAGATGTGCGGGGTACTGCCGACGACTCGCTACCAGGCGACGGACACGGCGATCAGCCGGGAGATCAGGGCCCGGCTGGACAGTGCGATCCGTACCGGCGTCCCGCCGGACCCACGGACCGCGGCGCTCGCCGCCCTGGCCCACGCGGTCGGACTCGGCAAGCACCTGTACCCGGGGAACGAGGGACGATCGTCCCGCTCCCGGTTGCGGGATCTGATCAGGCACGACCCCATGGGCGGCCTCGTGGCGCACGCCGTGATGGACGTCCAGAACGGTGTGGCCGCTCAGCCACGCCGCTCGCCCGCCGCTCCGGCGGGCCGGGGCGCACCGGAACCGGCCAGGGGCGTTCCGATGCAGCAACAGCGCCACGGTTCGATGGCACGCGCCGTCGCCCACTGAGGTCCACTGGGCCGACGGCACAGCACCACGCGTAACCACCCGCACCACCACTGGCACCACCGGCACCACCCGCAACAGCGCCGCACCGCAGTCCCCAAGACCCGGTTCGGGAGCCGCTGTACCGCGCGGGGCGATGCGTCAGGACGTCCGTCCCTCGGGGCGGCTCCCGGCCGTCGTCCCGCGCGGTCGCGTTCCGGCTGCGTTTCCCGTGCATATCCGCTGTTTGGCAGCGCCGGGAGGCCGTTGGTGGCAATCTGCTGAGCAGCAGATACGCAACGTATAAAAAATGCACGCAGCCGGAGGTGCACGTCCCGTGGCGTCCAACGTCAATCCCACCGTCAGGCGACGCCGGTTGGGCCAGGAGCTGCGGAGGCTCCGCGAGCTCAAGGGCATGACCGCCGAGGAGGTCGCCGAGCGCCTGCTGGTCTCGCAGTCGAAGATCAGCCGCCTGGAGAACGGGCGGCGCAGCATCAGCCAGCGCGACGTCCGCGACCTGTGCGGGGTGTACGAGGTCGAGGACCACCGCATCGTCGACTCGCTGATGCAGATGGCCAAGGACTCGCGCCAGCAGGGCTGGTGGCACTCCTTCGGAGACATCCCGTACAGCGTCTACATCGGCCTGGAGACGGACGCGGCGAGCCTGCGCGTCTACGACCCCCAGGTCGTCCCGGGCCTGCTGCAGACCCGGGGCTACGCCGAGGCGCTGATCAACGGCGCGCTGCCGGAGACGACGCAGTCGGACATCGACAAGCGCGTCCAGGTCCGGATGCGCCGGCAGGAGCGCATCCAGGCGGCCGACAACCCGCTGCGCCTGTGGACGGTCCTCGACGAGGCGGCGCTGCGCCGCACCGTCGGCGGCAAGAACGTGATGCGCGAGCAACTGGAGCACCTCGTCGAGCAGTCGGCGCTGCCGCACGTCACCGTGCAGGTGATCCCGTTCGAGATGGGCGCGCACCCCGGGCTCAACGGGCAGTACGCGATTCTGGAGTTCCCCGACGCGGCGGATTCCAGCGTGGTCTATATCGAGGGTGTCACCAGCGACCTGTACCTGGAGAAAGCCAACGATGTGCAGAAGTACAGCGTCATGTACGAGCATCTGCGGGCACAGGCCCTGAATGTGGAGCAATCCCGACAGTTCATCTCGGAGATCGCGAAGGAGTACGCTCGCTAAAGATCTTCCGGGCATGCTCCGACGGCATTCCGGAAGGCCGGATTCCGCGCCTGATTCGCCTTTGATCATGCCTCAGAGGCAAAAGCGCCGCACGGTACACCCCGTCTCCGGCCTACGGAAGACCCCTATGGAATATGCCATCCGGTTGAGTGAATGGCCACTTCACGCACCCAATGAGGCGAGTAGCGTCGATCACGCCATCAAGACAACATCGTTGGCGAGAACCGCTCTGGATCACTGAGCGGTGCACCATCTCGACCACTGGCTAAACCGGAGCGAACATGGCAATTCAGCAAGGCGCCACGGAATCCTGGATCAAGTCCTCGTATTCCACGGGTAACGGCGCATGTGTAGAGGTCAAGTCCCCCGTGCTGCACGCGATCGCGGTCCGCGACTCGAAGGTCGTGGAAGGCCCCACGATCGGCTTCGACCCCGACTCGTGGAATGCGTTCGTGCACGAGGTGAGCGCGGGCTCGTTCTGATCGCAGGACGAAGAAGCACCACGGCACAAC
The DNA here is from genome assembly GCF_017377775.1 of Streptomyces sp. VRA16 Mangrove soil. Classification (GTDB taxonomy): domain Bacteria; phylum Actinomycetota; class Actinomycetes; order Streptomycetales; family Streptomycetaceae; genus Streptomyces. Next base: position 52,016 of record NZ_JAFVLN010000022.1, on the reverse strand, counting down.
AACCACATACGCACCATCACGCACCACTGTGGGAGCCCTCTCGACTGGTCCGCCGTCCTGGCCGAGGGGGCTCGGCCGTGCCTCCCCGCACTCTCCCGCCGTGTGTGTCAGCGCAGTTGGTCGACGTAACGGTCGGTCCCCGGCACCGTCGGGACGAACGGCGCCATCAGTTCCACCCGGGCCCCCAGGCCCGCCCCCGCGACCAGCTCCCCGAGTCCGGCGAAGTGCCGCTGCCAGCACTCGCGCGGATCCGTCTCCAGGAACCAGAGCAGGGTCAGCCGGGTGTCGACGCCCTCGACCTGCTTCACGTACGTCATCCGGTCGCCCGGCAGCGGAGTGGGCCGGAAGACCGTGACCATCGCGGCCGGTGAACCGGCGAGCGCCTTCGGCAGATGCCGGGACCTGAGCCACTCCAGCAACCCGTCCCGCTGCCCGGCCTGTTCGACGTCGATGACCTCGACCACGAGCCCCGCGTACGGATGGTCGAGCGCGTGGAAGTCGCGCGGGCCCGCGGCGCCGTCCCGGTACACCGTCGCCGCGTGGTCCTGGAACGCCGTGAAGACGTGGGTGCGGTCCTGGTAGACCCGGCCGTCCCGGTTGAGCCGCTTGTTGATCCCGACGGTCCACTTCATGTGGTCGTCGTAGCGCCCTTCGGTGACCCAGTACGTGGAGATGTAGCAGCCCGCGGTGACCGGCTCCGTGACCGCCGACTTCTCGGGGTAGCGCAGCAGTTGAAGGTCGCGGGTAGCCACCCAGCGGCGCCCCGCGTACATCCAGGGCATGGCCATCGCGCCGGCGTAGTAGTGGTCGTCCTCGTACCAGCGGTTGTACGCGTACTCGTGCCCCGGGTGCGGTTCGACCATGGTGATCAGGGCGTGCCCCGGGCGCACTCCGTAGGGGCCGACGGCCGCCAGTTCGGCGTACGTCTCGCTGCGGGTGTCCGTCGCTTCTTCCATACCGGTCCTCCCCTTCCCTTCCATCCTCCGTCCGACGCCCATACTCTGACGCCCCGTCAGATGAATGGCCAGAGCCGGGAGGCGACCGATGGGGAATGGTGGACTGCTCGCCGGGAAGACCGTGATCGTCTCGGGCGTCGGCGCCGGGCTCGGCCAGCAGGTGGCCGCCGCCGTGGTGCACGACGGCGGCAACGCCGTTCTGGGGGCGCGCACGGAGGCCAACCTGGCCAAGTGCGCCGGCGAACTGGACCCGGACGGCGCGCGGACCGCGTACCGGGCCACGGACATCACCGACGAGGAGCAGTGCACGGCGCTGGCCGCCCTCGCGCACGAGCGGTTCGGCGGGGTGGACGCGGTGGTCCATGTCGCGGCCTGGGACAGCTACTTCGGCGGCCTGGAGGACGCCGACTTCACGACCTGGCAGGGCGTGCTCGACGTGAATCTGCTCGGCACGCTGCGGATGACCCGGGCCTGTCTGCCCGCCCTCAAGGAGCGCGGCGGCTCGGTCGTCATCATCGGGACGCAGTCGGCGGTGGCCGCGCCCTCGCAGGTGCGACAGGCGGCGTACGCGGCGTCCAAGGGCGCCCTGACGAGCGCGATGTACTCCCTGGCGCGGGAGCTGGGCCCGCACCGCATCCGGGTCAACACGGTGCTGCCGGGCTGGATGTGGGGGCCGCCGGTGCAGGCCTACGTCCAGTTCACGGCGCAGACCGAGGGCGTTCCGGAGGAGGAGGTGCTCGCCCGTCTCACCGAGCGGATGGCTCTGCCGGAGCTGGCCACGGACGGCGATGTCGCCGACGCGGCGGTCTTCCTGGCGTCCGACCGGGCGCGTGCCATCACGGGGCAGCAACTCCTGGTGAACGCGGGCGAATTGATGCGCTAGAACATCCGGTCCAGGGGTCACGCCCCCTCTCTTGTAGGCCCCTCTCTTGTACGCCCCTCTCTTGTAGGCGACTCCCGGCACACAACTCTCCGGTACACGAGTCCCTGGTACACGAGTCTCTGGTACGCGACCGCACGGGACCCGCATCCCGTGCGGTCTTTCGCGTGGTGCGGCTACTGACGAAGTGCCCGTTCATGGTGTGGCCCCGGTCACGTTCACGACAACTCCCTCCCTGGTCACGAAAATGCAAAATCGTTCGGCTTCCTGATCTCGGTTCACATCCATGACCGCGATAAGTCTTGACCGACCCGCCGAACAGGCGGTTCAATCCCCGAAGTCCCCACACCCGCACGGGGGCGCCCGCTGAGACGGACGTACTGACGAAGAGCCGCAACGTTCACAAGGCGGACCCCTGGAGGGGGCACATGAACAGTCTCGACTGGGTCGTGCTCATCGGCTACTTCGGCATCATGGTCGCGATCGGAATCTGGTCCCACAAACGTGTGGACAACGTCTCCGACTTCTTCACGGCCGGCGGCAAGATGCCCTGGTGGCTCTCGGGCATCTCGCACCACATGTCCGGCTACAGCGCGGTGATGTTCACCGGCTACGCCGGCATCGCGTACACGTACGGCGTGACGTCCTTCGTCACCTGGTCCTTCCCGATCGCGATCGGCATCGCCATCGGCGCCAACCTGTTCGCGCCGCGCATCAACCGGCTGCGCTCGCGGCTGCACGTGGCCTCACCGCTCGAATACCTGAAGAACCGCTACAACCTGCCCACCCAGCAGGCGCTCGCCTGGTCCGGCATGCTGCTGAAGATCGTGGACGTGGCCGCGAAGTGGGCGGCCATCGCCACGCTGCTCTCGGTGTTCACCGGCATCTCGCTCAACCAGGGCATCCTGATCACCGGCGCCATCACCGCCGTCTACTGCACCATCGGCGGGCTGTGGGCGGACGCCCTCACCGAGCTGGGGCAGTTCATCATCCAGCTGCTCGCCGGCGTCTCGATGTTCGTCGCCGTCGTGATCAAGCTGAACGACAAGAACATCGGCTTCTTCGACGCCTGGAACCAGCCCGAGCTGCAGGGCCACGGCAAGCCGCTGGTGGGCCAGTACGGCGCGGTGTTCCTGCTCGCGTTCCTGTTCATCAAGCTCTTCGAGTACAACGGCGGCATGCTCAACCAGGCCCAGCGCTACATGGCCACCGGCTCCGCGAAGGAGGCCACGCGCTCGGCCCGGCTCTCGGCGATCCTGTGGCTGGTGTGGCCGGTCGTGCTGTTCTTCCCCATGTGGATGTCGCCGCTGCTCGTCCACGCGCAGAAGCCGGACGGCTCCGACTCCTACGGGCTGATGACCGAACAGCTGCTGCCGCACGGCCTGTTGGGCCTCGTCATCGTCGGCTTCTTCTCGCACACGATGGCCATGTGCTCCTCGGACGCCAACGCCATCGCGGCCGTCTTCACCCGGGACATCGCGCCGGTGGTCTCCGCGAAGGCGCGGACCTGGAACCAGCGCAGCGGCCTGATCGCCGCCCGCCTCACCACGGTGGTCTTCCTCGGTCTGTCCATGGCGGTGGCGACGCAGGTCAACTCGCCCACGTTCAAGGACATCATCACGGTCGTCATCAAGTGGGTCGCGGGCCTGATGGGCCCGATCGCGATCCCGATGATGCTGGGTCTGCTGCGCTACTTCCGCAAGTCCGGACCGACAGCGGCGCTCACCAGCTGGGCCATGGGTCTGTTCGCCTTCTACCTGGTCAACTACCCGATCGACGACGCCATCGAGGGCGGCGTAGCGCTCCAGTACCAGGTCTCGGTCCCGCTCGCCGTCTCGCTCGTGCTCTACATCGCCATCGGCTTCATCAAGCCGGAGGACACCCCGGAGCGCGACGCGCTGATCGAGCGGATCAACACCGACGACGACGGCCCCGGCACGGCCGGCGCGGCGGCGGTCCCGTCGCCCGCGGGCGCGCAGGACGACGTACAGCGCCTGTAGCCCTCACCCCCCGCGCTCCTGGGGCCGCAAGGCGTCCGGGAGCGCGGGGCGGGGCAGGAGGGACTTTCGAAACACGCCCTAGGCGCGCGGATACCGGGCCAGCCACCCCGCCGACGCCCCGGCGGGCCCGTGCAGCGCGGCGCCCTGCGTCATCTCCATGGCGAAGTCGTCGGCCAGCTCCAGGACCGTGCCGCGCCCCTCCAGCTCCACCACCCAGGCGGGCGGCAGCGCGGTCTCCCCGTGCAGCGCCCCGAGCAGCCCCCCGCACAGCGCCCCGACGGCCGACGAGGGCCCGTCGTGGTGGACGGCCAGCCCGAGCCCGTGCCGGATGTCCTCGCCGACGAGCGTGCAGTAGACGGCGGCGGCGAGCGCGCCCACGGCCCCGCCGTCATCGACGAGTTCCCCGACGCGCGCGGCGTTCGGCATGCCCTGGCGCACCGCGCCGAGCGCGTGCTGGAGGGCCTCCACGACCGGCGGGTGCCCGGGGCGCGCGGCCAGCAGGGCGAGCGCCCGCTGCACCGCCGCGTCCACCGAGTCGCCGCGCGCCAGGGCGTGCACGATCACGGCGTACGCGCCCGCCGACAGATACGCCTCGGGCGCGCCGTGGGTGTGCACGGCGCATTCCACGGCGAGCTGCAGGACGAGCTGCGGCTCCCAGCCGACGAGCAGCCCGAACCCGGCGGATCGGGTCGCCGCCTCCGGGCCGGTCTCCTCCGGGTTCTTGGGTTTGTCGAGGGTGCCCATGACGTCGTTGCCGAGCCCGAGCAGACAGGCGGAGGAGGCGCCGCGCCGGGAGTACAGCCACTCCTCACGGGCCAGCCAGCCGTCCTCCTTGCGGCGCTCGTCGGGCCCCCAGTCGCGCTGGGTCGCGGCCCACCGCAGATAGGCCCGGTGCACGTCGGTGGGCGGGTGCCAGGCCCCGGTGTCGCGGCGCACCTGGGCGCGGATCAGCCCGTCGACCGTGAACAGGGCGAGCTGGGTCGCCGCGGTGACGGCGCCGGTGCGGCCGTAGGCGGGGACGAGTTCGGCGCCCTGCGCGGGCGGGGCGGACTCCTCGACGGTGAGGTCGAGCGGGGCGCCGAGCGCGTCGCCCAGCGCGGAGCCGAGCAGCGCGCCGCGCACCCGGCTGCGGAAATCCTGCTGCTCGCCGCGGCCCCAGACGGCCCCGGCGGCGGGCGGTGCGCCCATGGCTCTCCTCCGTTCGACTCGCAGCACTGTAATCGACCAGGAACGTTCGCTTAAGTGATCTCAGCGAGCCGAACCCGACCTCAACTGGTATGCGAAGAGACGTCCTTGAACGCCTTGTCGATCCACTTCGGACCCACTTTGCGCACTTCGCGAAGGTGCACGACTGCTGCTCGCCCGAGGTTCCACCGCCGTTCACCGACGCGTCGCGCACCGCTTCCTGGTTGCCTCAAGCATCCGTCCCATGACGCACACCACGCGCGCCACGGCCTCCGCCGCCGGCGCCCTCTCCGCTGCCGCGCTCCTGCTCTGCGCGGCGGTCCCGGCCGCCTCCGCCGCGTCGGCCCACACCCGCACCGAGCGCATCCCGTTCACCGAGGCCACGGTCACGGCGCAGGCCGCCCCCGGCACGTACGAGATCGCCTGGAAGGCGCCCGGCGTCCGCCGCGTCGCGATCCGGGCCAACGGCCGCACGGTGGCGAGCGGCGGCTCGTCCGGCAAGGTCACCGTCTCCGGGCTCCCGGCGACGGCCGACCGCCAGTGGTTCGACCTGGCCCCCGACCACGGCCGCGGTCTGCACCTCGCCGACCGGCTGATCCAGCTGGACGGCGCGGTCAACTTCCGGGACGCGGGCGGCTACCGGACCCGTGACGGCCACTGGGTGAAGATGGGCGAGGTCTACCGCTCGGACGCCCTGAACAACCTCACCTCCGCCGATCTCGCCAAGCTGAAGCGGCTCGGCATCGACACGGACTTCGACCTGCGCACGGCGTCGGAGCGCGCCGCGGCCCCCGACCGGGTGCCCCCGGGCACGCGGTACGTCGTCGCGGACGTGCTCGCGGGCTCCGACCTGATGACGACCCTGCCCACGACCGAGGCCGGGGCGGTCGCGATGATGACCCAGGGCGAGAAGTTCATGGTCAGCGGCGACACCGCCAAGTCGGCCTACACGAAGGTCTTCTCGGGCCTGACCGGCGGCGACAGCGCCCTGTTCCACTGCACGGCGGGCAAGGACCGTACGGGCTGGGCGAACGCGGCGCTGCTCACGGCGCTCGGCGTGCCGCGCGAGACCGTGATGAAGGACTACCTCGCCTCCAACGACTACCGCGCGGCGGCGAACGCGGCGGCGCTGGCCGCCATGCCCCCGGAGCAGGCGAAGGTCTACAAACCGCTGCTCGACGTACGGGCCGAGTACCTGAACTCCGGCTTCGACGAGGTGCGGGCGGCGTTCGGCTCCTTCGAGGCGTACGAGCGGCAGGCGCTCGGGGTCACGGCGCCCGAACTCCGTTCCCTCAAGCGCCAGTTGCTCGTCTGAGCCGCAGCCGCGCAAATCCGTACTACCCGCACCCACTCTCACCACCTGTCCCGTGCAACCGTTCGACCCCGGGAGTCGTCTACGGCAACATCCGTCACCTGTACGAGGAGAAGAACTCCATGCCGCTCCCCCGCCGCACCGTCGTCGCCGTCACGGCCGTCACCGCGCTGACCGGCGGTCTGCTGGCCGTGCTCCCCGCGGCGACGGCGGGCGCCGCGCCCGCCAAGCTCGCCGACGACTTCAACGGGGACGGGCACCGGGACCTCGCCATCGGCGCGCCGTACAAGACGGTCGGCGGGGCGACGGCGGCGGGCGCCGTGGTGGTGTCCTTCGGCTCGGCGAGCGGACTCACCACGCAGCAGGTGACCCTCACGCAGAGCTCCACGGGGGTGCCGGGGACGCCCGAGGAGGGTGACTACTTCGGCATCTCGATGGCCGGCGGCGACCTGGACGGCGACGGCTACGCGGACCTCGTCGTCGGTGCCGACGGCGAGGACGTGGACGGCATCGAGGGCCAGGGCAGCGTCACCGTCCTGTGGGGCGGCACCAAGCCGTTCACCACCAGCACCACGACCACCGTGCAGAACCCGAGCACGTGGCAGGCGCACGGCTCGGACGTCGCGGTGGGCGATTTCACCGGGGACAGCGGAGCGGACCTCGCCGTGATCGAGTCGGGCGCGGTCGTCATCTACCCGGGCGGTCTCACCCGGGACAGCAAGCCCGTCCCCGCGTACTCCCTGTCGGTCTCCGGGGCCTCGCTGCTGAACTCGCAGGCCGCCGTGGGCGACGTGAACGGCGACGGCAAGGACGACCTGGCCGTGACCGGCAACGCCGGCACCGGGCGTCCCGGCACCGACGTCTTCACGGGCCAGACGGGCCGCCCGTACCGGATCCAGCGGGTGGACGACGGCAACACCGCGGTGGCCCTCGGCGACATCAACGGCGACGGCTACGACGACATGGCGACCTCGCTCACCTGGCCCGACTTCTACGACGTCGCGGACCCGAGCCACGGCTCCGGATACGTCACCGTCCGCTACGGCAGCGCGACGGGCTTCGGCGACCCGGTGGTCCTGCACCAGGACAGCACCGGGGTGCCCGGCGTCGACGAGGACGGCGACAACTGGGGCGCCTCGGTGGCGATCGGCGACATCACCGGCGACGGCAAGGCGGAGCTGGTGGTCGGCGCGAACGGCGAACAACTCGGCGACCTGGACAACGCGGGCGACGTCACCGTCTTCCGAGGCACCGCGTCCGGTGTCTCGCAGTCCGGCGTCGTCCGCATCTCCCAGGACACCGCGAACGTCCCCGGAGCCGCCGAGGCCGGAGACCTCTTCGGCGCGCAGGTCCGCATCGCCGACTACGACAACAACGGCAAGGGCGACCTGGCGGTGACCGCGTCCTTCGAGAACGACCGCAGCGGCGGCCTGTGGACCCTCCCCGGCACCTCCTCCGGCCTCACCGGCACCGGCTCCCAGTCCCTCAGCGCGGCCGACTTCGGCCTCACGAGCGGCTCGCGCCTCGGGGAAACGATGCAGCACTGACGCCGGGCCGGGGTTCGGGGGGCGGGGCGGCCATGCTCTTCACCTACGGCACAGGGCGAGGAGCCCTCAGCCGTACCAGGTCACATTGCAGACGTAGACACACGCATGCCGTGGGATCGCGAGAAAGCTGATGAATCCCCGACCGCTCAGGATGTCGAACTCCCGCAGGCCGCCCTCCTTGCCGATGGGGCGCCCCACCCGTACCGCCGACTCACCGAGCGCGGCCAGTTCGGTGGCGAGCCGCTCGACCTCCGCCACCACCCCCGGCGGTAGTCCGCTCGTGACGTACTCGGCGCTCGTGCCGTACTCCCAGGTCCAGTCGGTCACAACCCGGCCTCTGCCTCAGCGGCGTCCCGGATCGCCGTGATCTCGGACAGGACCGTCGCCAGGTCTCCGTCCCCCGCGTCGGCGATCGCCTCCAGTTCCCGCAGTCTGGCCGCCCGCCCGGGGTGCCGTTCGATCGCCACGAACACGGCCCACGAATGCACGAACGCGCGGAGAGGTGCCAGGCTCTGGGTCTGCTGCGCGTTCGTCGTCGCTTCGAAGAGGTGCTGAGTGAGCGCAGGTACGCGGCTCGGAGCGATCTTGGCGACGGCGGACCGCAGTGCGTCCGGCGTGAGTTCGGGCATGGGGATCAGCGGGCCGTACGGGCCGTCGGCCTTGACGCTCACGGTGACCTCCGGGGCGGGTGGTTCGGTCCTCGTACGGTACCGGCGGCGCTGCTCCGTGGCATGGCTTGTCACGTGTTGTGCCGCTCTTCCCTCACGCGGCCGCAGCCGCGCCCGCCGCGCCGCAGTCCCGGCACATCCCCGGTTCCGCCGCCCGGAACGCCCGGTCGCAGCCGTCGCAGTTCTGGAGCGGGAGCGTTCGCGGCGGAGGGTCCAGGGGCGGGAGCTGCGGCCTGGGCGGCAGCGCGGCGGGCAGGAAGTGCTTCAGCCGGTAGGCCACGAGGGAGGCGGGCCGCACGATCGGGTCGGCCGGCAGCCCGGCCGTCAGTGCCCGTTGTACGTCGCCGGGGGTCATGCCCCGCTGCAGCCAGGCCGTCGCGGCGGGGGCGAGGCGGCGTACGTCCGGCTCGGTCAGGACGAGACGGGGGTCGTGCCTGCGCAGGCCCGCGAGGAGGTCGGCGGCGGGCGTCCTCACGGGCGCCGGGTCGGGGTCGGGGTCCTGCGGGTCGGGCCGCACCGCGCGCAGGTGCCGGTGCTGCGGGCGCGGGGCGCGGGGCTGCGGCTCGGTCCGTTGAGCCTCGGCCCGGACCGGCTCCGGCTCCGGCGGTGGCGGCTGTTCGGTGGCTTGTCCGCGCAGGTGTGGGGGCTTGTTGTACGAGGTCGTGCGCGTGACGATCCGCCCGTTCGGGAGCCGCACCTTGACCCGCTCCAGGTAGCCGTACGTCTCCAGCTCCCGTAGCGCGGCGCCGATTCTGGCCCTGCCCTCGGTGAACTTGGCCGCGAGGTCGTCGATGCCGACCTTCGACCCTTCGGGCAGCGACTGGATGTGCGTGGCGAGGCCGATCGCGGTGAGGGACAACTCCTCGTGCTGGGCGAGGTGATGCCCGATGACCGTGTACCGGGACATGTGGGGCTCCGAGGACTGGTTCAGTCCGTGACGGGACGGAGTGGCCGAAGGGCCGGAAAGGGCGCGCGAGGGCGCGGTAAACTGAGACTCAGACATCGGGAAGCTCTGGTTCCTTCGTTGTCAGGCCCTCGTTCGGGATGCCAGTCCCGGCGGGGGCCGCCTTTGCATATGCCGCAGAGGCTGTGCCATCAACTCGCGCAAGCGCAAGTCCAGTTGGTGATCCTCACTCGCACGAGTGACGCGCCCCGCAGGTGACCGCCGGGGTGTGGTGAGGGGGGTTGGTTTTTACCTTCCCCTTCTCCCCCTTGGGTGGTTAGGGCGCCGCGCGACCGGATGTCCGCAACTCGCCTTCCGGTGCGTCCAGTTCGGCCCAGACCGTCTTGTGCGGCGCGGCCGTCTCGCCGCCGGTCACGCCCCAGCGGTCCGCGTACGCCGCGACGATCAGCAGGCCCCGGCCGCCCTCGTCGTCCGCCTCACGGAAACGCGGCACCCGGTCCGGTCGCGCGTCGGCCACCTCGATGCGCAGCGTGCGCGCCGCGTCCAGGGTGAGCGTCAGCCGGAAGTCGCGGCCCGGCACCCGGCCGTGCCGCACCGCGTTCGCGGCGAGCTCGGCGACGACGTGCTCCGCCTCGGGCGACTCTCTCTTCCATTCGGCCAGTTGCCGCTCCGCCAGCAGCCGGGCCAGCCGGGCGCCACGCGCGGTCGCGGAGAGCAGGATCGTGAAGCGCTTCGGTTCCGTGGGGTTCATTGAGCCGTTCATGCTGCACAGCGTTCCGGGCCGTCACATACTGTGACCAGGGTTACGCAACGTTGGTGCGGGGCTGTGCACTTGGGGAGGCCGTTGTGCAGCAGTCAGGTGATCGCGGGTCGCAGACGTTCGGGGCTCTTCTGCGGTTCTACCGCGAGCGAACCGGAATGACGCAGGAGGCACTGGGGCACCGAGTCGGCTTTTCCAAGTCGCAGGTGGCAATGGTGGAACGCGGGGAGCGTCCGCCCAGGGGAAAGTTCGTGGCGCTGGCCGAGCACACGCTCGGTGCACAAGGCGCACTTCAGGTCGTGGCGGACAAGGAGTTCGAGCGCGGTGGGGCACGGCTGTGGACCGAGGACTACCTCGCCGAGGAGAAGAACGCGTACGCGCTTCACGTGTACCAGAACCATCTGATCCCTGGATCGCTCCAGACAGAGGCCTACGCGCGGGCCGTCTTCACCTGCAACTGCTGCCCCACCCTGGACGACGAGGAGATCGAGACCCGGGTTGTCGACCGGCTGGCACGACAGGAACTCTTCACGCGAAAGCCACCGCCACCGGTGAGCTACGTACTTGAGGAGTCGGCGCTCACGCGTCCGCTGGGCGGCCGCCAGACGCTTCGCGAGCAGTTGCTCCACATCCTCGACATCAGCCGCTTGCGCAACGTCGAGATTCAAGTCATGCCGCATGATCGGGAGACTCATGCCGGGCTGAACGGCCCCATGATCCTTCTGGATACTGCCGATCGCCGCCAGCTCGCCTACGTCGAGGGCCACCGCGGCGGATACTTCGTAGGCGAGCAGCCAGACCTGGGAGACCTCGTCGGCAAGTATGGAACCCTGCGGGCGCAGGCCCTCAATCCCGAGGACTCGGCAAGACTGATCGAGAAGGTGGCACACGAGCAATGAGCATGAACCTCGCCTGGTTCAAGAGCAGTTACAGCGGCAGCGAGGGCGAATGCGTCGAAATGGCCCCCACCCCCCACTCCATCCACCTCCGCGACTCCAAGCACCCCGACACCGGCCCCACGGTCACCGTCGCCGCCCCCGCCTGGGCCGCGTTCCTGGAATCGATCAAGTAGGACTTGCCCCGAAACGGTCCTGCCGCCCGGTCCCGCGGAGCATCCTTGCCCCATGGACGCGGACAGGGGACAGGGCTCTGCGGCCGCGGCCAACCGCTTCACCACCCGCTCGGTGGACGAGGCGCGCGCCGTGCTGTCGCAGCAGTTCTACGACATGAAACTGGACACCTCCGCAGCGGAGACCTTCGACCTCGACGCCGATGTCGTGCTGCTGGGTGGCGTGACCCTGGGGCGTATGTCGTTCGGCGCCTCCATCACGGCCTTCATCCCCGAACTGGGGGGCTACCACATCGTGGCGCCGACGACGGGATCGTTCGGCATCGGCCAGGGCCCGGGGGCCTACACCCAGGTGTCGGCCCGCACCGGGGGCATGCTGAACCCCACGGCCGACTTCCGGGTCGGCGACTTCTCGCCGGACTGCGACACCCTGACCATCAAGGTCGACAGGGCGGCGATGCACCGGCAGCTGGAGAGCATGCTGGGCAGACCGGTCCGCCGCGGCATCGGCTTCCGGCGGGACTTCGACATCTCCGCCGGTACGGGCCGCAGTTGGGCGGAGCTGGCCCGCTGGGCCGCGCGTGACGTGAACAACCCCGGCGGGCTGCTGGAGAGCCCCATGATCCGCGGGCGTCTCGAACAGACCCTCCTGGAGGGCCTGTTGCTGTCCACCGGCCACCGGTACCGCGACGCCCTGGACGCGCCGCCGCCCGGGATGAGCGCCGCGGCCGTCAAACGGGTCATGGACGCGGTGCGCGACAACCCGGCCGCGCCCTGGGACGGCGGCGCGCTCGCCGCCGTCGCCCGGGTCAGCCTGCGCACGCTCCAGGAAGCCTTCCGTAAGCAGCTGCGCATGACGCCCATGGCGTACGTGCACGAAGTGCGGCTCCAGCACGTACGGATGGAACTGCGCCGCGCCGTACCCGGCGCGACCACGGTCACCGAGACCGCGTACCGCTGGGGCTTCGCCCATCTGGGCCGGTTCGCGCGGCGCTACCGGACCCGCTTCGGCGAGACGCCGTCCCAGACGCTGGCCGCCGCCCTGGGTATCGCGCGAAGCGGATAGCGGACGTGCGCGAAGCGGCGAGCCGCGCCCCGGGCCGCGGCATAGCGTCCTGGTACCGGTCCGCGCACGGGATGTGCGGCCGCTGGGCAGTGTCGGCGCCGCCCACCAGCCGCTCCCCTTCATCCCGAATCCAGCAGAGTCCGGTGCGGGCGCCGCGGGAGTGCCTGCGTGCCCTCGGGCCCGGCGGCCGATCTGTCGGTGGCGCCGGGCCCGAGCCGGTGCCACCCCCCGACTGCGGCCTCGGGCCGCTTCCACAGCCGCCGGTACAACGGTTCGCGTGCCTCGGCCGTCTCCTCCCACGACGACGTGCGTCCCACGCCAGGAGGTAGCGCCGATGCGTCCAGCGCCGATGCGTCCGTCGAGGAGCCCGCGCAGGACCCGGTACGCCGTCGCCGTGCTGCTCCTGCTGCCGGCCGTCGCCGCCTGTTCCTCCGCGACGGGCGGCAAGGACGCGGAGGGGCGCACGCCCACCCCGTCGCTCGCGCCTCCGAGCGGCACCGTCTCGGGCCCGCACGGCCGCGCCACCGCCACGGTCAGCGACTTCAACGGGGACGGGTTCGGCGACCTCGTCGTCGCCGCCCCCGCCACCGAGGCCCGGGGGCGGAAGGAGGCGGGGGCCGTCGTCGTCCTGTACGGGGGCGAGCACGGGATCGAGGCGGGACGCAGGCGGCAGACGCTCGTGTCGGTCGGCGGCACGTCCGTACCGGCCCGGCTCACGCCGCTGCTCGACCAGGGCCACCGGTTCGGGGACCACGTCACCGCGGCCGATCTCGACGGCGACGGCCACACCGACCTCGCCGTCTCCCTGGAGATCGGCCCGACCGACGCCGAACGGGCCCGCGCGTCCGCCGACGGCGAGGGCCATCCCGGCCGGTACGAGCCGGCGGCCGGACCCGTGACGCTCGTCCTGTGGGGATCGCGCATCGGCCTCGCAGAGGTGACCATGCTGCCCTCGCTCGGCAGGACGGCGGCCGGGGACTTCGACGGGGACGGGCAGGCCGACCTCGTGGCGTCGAAGGGCGCCCGCGTCCTGTACGGGCCGTTCGGCCGGGACGGCGAGGAGCGCAAGTCGGCGCAACTGACGGGCCGTTGGGGCGACTCCGACCAGCCGCGCCGGATCCTGGCCGGCGACCTGAACGGTGACGGCCGCGACGACCTCGTCACCTCGCAGGGTTTCGAGGAGATGAGCTACCCGGACCGGTTCTACGCGGGCGGCAAGGACGGACTCGGCACGCGCGGCAAGGATCTGGGCACGTACGGGCTCGGCGGCGCGATCGGCGACTTCGACTGCGACGGTTACGCCGACCTCGCCGCGTACGACATCGGCAAGGTCTCGGAGGACGCGCAGGACGGCGCGGGGCGGGTGCGGGTGCTGCCCGGCGGCCCCGACGGGCCCGGCGGCCCGGCGGGCACGCTGACGGCTCCCGGCGGCGGCCGGGCCGGCGATCACTCGTCGGCTCTCGACGACGACCAGGGCGACCGGTTCGGGGCCGCCCTGAGCGCCGCCGACGCGGACGGCGACGGCTGCGCCGACCTCGCCGTCGGCGCGCCCGGCACCAATGGCGCGGCAGGGCGGACCGACTCCGGCGCCGTGTACCTGTTCCAGGGCGTACGGGGGCGCGGACTCGGCCCCGCGCCGGTGCGCACCTACACCCAGGACAGCGCGGTCGTCCCCGGCACCGGTGAGCGCGGCGACCGGTTCGGCTCGGCGGTGGCGTTCCTGCCGACGGGCGAGAGCGCCCCGCCCGCGCTGGCCGTCGGCGCCCCCGGCGAGGACGGCGCGGTACGGGACTCCGGCGCGGTCTGGGTGATCACCGGTCCGGCGGACGCGCACCCCCGCCGGGTCACCTCGTTCGGCCCGGCGGCCGTCCAGGCGCCCGAGAAGGGCGGCACGGACGGCACCCCGGGCACCGGGTTCGGCGCCGCTCTGCAGTAGCGGCTCAGCTGTCGAGCACCGGCAGCAGCTCCGGCAGATGGCCGTCCGAGGCCGCCGCGGCCCGCACCCGCTCCCGCGGTACCTCGCCGTACAGGGTGGTGCGCGGTTTGGCGGGGCGCCCGGCCGCCTGCGCGACGGCCACCAGGTCCTTGACCGACTTGTACGAGCCGTACGAGGAGCCCGCCATCCGCGAGATGGTCTCCTCCATCAGCGTGCCGCCCAGGTCGTTGGCCCCGGAGCGGAGCATCTCGGCCGCGCCCTCCGTGCCCAGCTTCACCCAGCTGGTCTGGATGTTGGGGATGTGCGGGTGCAGGAGGACCCGGGCCATGGCCGTGACCGCCCGGTTGTCGCGGGTCGTCGGGCCGGGGCGCGCGATGCCCGCCAGGTACACCGGCGCGTTGGTGTGGATGAACGGCAGCGTCACGAACTCCGTGAAGCCGCCCGTCTCCTGCTGGATCGCGGCCAGCGTGCGGAAGTGGCCGAGCCAGTGGCGCGGCTGGTCCACATGCCCGTACATCATCGTCGAGGACGAGCGGATGCCGAGCTCGTGGGCGGTCCTGACGACCTCGATCCACGTCGCCGTCGGCAGCTTGCCCTTGGTGAGGACCCAGCGGACCTCGTCGTCGAGGATCTCGGCGGCCGTGCCGGGGATCGAGTCCAAGCCCGCTTCCTTGGCGGCGGTCAGCCACTCGCGGATGGACATCCCGGTCCTGGTCGCGCCGTTGACGACCTCCATCGGTGAGAACGCGTGGACGTGCATGCCGGGGACCCGCGCCTTCACGGCCTTCGCGATGTCGAAGTACGCGGTGCCGGGCAGGTCCGGGTGGATGCCGCCCTGCATGCAGACCTCGACCGCGCCGACGTCCCACGCCTGCTGGGCGCGGTCCGCGACCTGGTCGAGGGAGAGCGTGTACGCGTCGGCGTCCGTGCGGCGCTGCGCGAAGGCGCAGAAGCGGCAGCCGGTGTAGCAGACGTTCGTGAAGTTGATGTTCCGCGTGACGATGTACGTGACGTCGTCGCCGACCACCGTCCTGCGGATGTCGTCGGCGATCCCGCACAGCGCGTCGAGGGCCGGTCCGTCGGCGTGCAGGAGCGCGAGCGCCTCGTCGTCCGTCAGCTTCGTCGGGTCGTCGGCGGCCACCGCGAGCGCCGCGCGCACATCGCCGTCGATCCGCTCCGGCACCATGCCGGGCGCGGCCTGTTCGCGCAGCGCCTCCCAGTCGCCGTAGACCTCGTCGAAGTCGTCGCGGCGGTCGGACGTACGCCCCTGCGTGTCGATCGTGCGGTGCAGGTCCGTGCGGCCCGCGGACGCCACGAACCCCTCGTCCGGCTCCTGCCACGGGCGGCCCACGACCGGCGCGTCCGCCACCGCGAGGCCCGTCTGCGGGTCGGCGAGGGCGCGCACGTGCGGCAGCAGCCGCGGGTCGAGCCACGGCTCGCCGCGCGTGACGAACTCCGGGTACACACACAGGCGTTCGCGCAGCTCGAAGCCCGACTCGCGGGCCTGGGCGGCGAGTTCGTCGAGGCGCGGCCACGGCTTCTCGGGGTTCACATGGTCGATGGTGACCGGGGAGACCCCGCCCCAGTCGTCGATGCCGGCCGCGATCAGCCGCGCGTACTCGCCGTCGACGAGGTTCGGCGGCGCCTGGATGTTGCCCGCCGGGCCCATGATGTGCCGGGCGACGGCGACGGTCGCCACGAGGTCGTCGAGCTCCGCGTCCGGCATGCCGCGCATCGCCGTGTCCGGCTTGGCGCGGAAGTTCTGGATGATCAGTTCCTGGATGCCGTGGTACGAGCGGGCCACGCGGCGCAGCGCGAACAGCGAGTCGGCGCGCTCCTCGTACGTCTCGCCGATCCCGATGAGCAGCCCGGAGGTGAACGGCACGGACGAGCGGCCCGCGTCCTCCAGGACCCGCAGCCGCACGGCCGGTTCCTTGTCCGGGGAACCGTGGTGCGGGCCGCCGGGCTCCGACCACAGCCGCTCGGCGGTGGTCTCCAGCATCATCCCCATCGACGGCGCGACCGGCTTGAGCCGCTGGAAGTCCGTCCAGGACAGCACGCCCGGGTTGAGGTGCGGGAGCAGGCCCGTCTCCTCCAGGATGCGGATCGATATGGCCCGTACGTACGCGATCGTGTCGTCGTAGCCGTGCGCGTCCAGCCATTCGCGCGCCTGGGGCCAGCGGTCCTCCGGCTTGTCGCCGAGGGTGATCAGGGCTTCCTTGCAGCCCAGTTCGGCGCCCTTGCGCGCGATGTCGAGGACCTCGTCCGGCGACATGAACATCCCGTGCCCGGCCCGGCGCAGCTTGCCGGGCACCGTCACGAACGTGCAGTAGTGGCACTTGTCGCGGCACAGCCGGGTCAGCGGGATGAAGACGCTCTTGGAGTACGTGATGACGCCGGGCCGCCCGGCCGCCTCCAGGCCCGCGTCGCGCACCCGGGCGGCGGACGCGGTCAGGTCGTCGAGATCGGCGCCGCGCGCCTGGAGCAGGACGGCGGCCTCGGCGACGTCGAGGGCGACGCCGTCCCGGGCCCGTTTGAGCGCGCGGCGCATCGAGTTGGCGGTGGGCTGGCTCTGCTGCACGGCGTCCTGATCACTCATGAACCGAGCATACGAGCGCGCCCGGCCGGCGCGGCGGCCCCCTTCCCCGCCTCTTCTCCTTCCCTGCCTCTTCCCTTCGGCCGCGGTTCACGGCTCAATGCCAGGGTCACCCACGTCACATCAGACCCTGGGGAGCCGCGACATGTGCACCGACGACGTACCGGACGAGGTATCGGACCAGGTATCGGACCAGGTATCGGACCACCAGCTCGGCAGACGGGCGTTGCTCGTGACCGGTGCGGCCACCGCGCTTACGCTCGGCACCATGAGCTTCGCCAGCGCCGCCGAGGGCTCGCAGTCCACCAAGACGCTCAAGGGCACGCTGCCGCCGGGCGCACCCGACTTCGTGTATCTGCCGGTCGAAGTGCCGCGCGGGGTGCGGGAGATCAAGGTCTCCTACACGTACACCAAGGCCACCGTCCCGGCCGGCACCCAGAACAACGCGCTCGACATCGGCATCTTCGACGAGCGCGGCACGGCGCTCGGCGGCAAGGGGTTCCGCGGCTGGTCGGGCGGGGCCAGGACCGAGTTCTTCCTCCGGGCCGACGACGCGACGCCCGGCTACATCCCGGGCCCGGTGCGCGCCGGGACCTGGAACATCGCGCTCGGCCCGTACACGGTGGCGCCTGAGGGCCTGCCGTACGAGGTGACGATCACGCTGACGTTCGGCGAGAGCGGCAGGACGCCCGTACCGAGCTATCCGCCGGAGCGGGCGCGCGGGCGCGGCCGGGCCTGGTACCGCGGCGACTGCCATCTGCACTCCTGGTACTCGGACGGCCGCCGCACCCCGGCCGAGATCGGCGCGCTGGCCCGCGCGGCCGGCCTGGACTTCATCAACACCTCCGACCACAACACGCACTCCGCGCAGGCGCACTGGGCGGACGTGGCGGGCGACGACCTGCTCGTGATGGTCGGCGAGGAGATCACGACCCGCAACGGACACGTCGTCGCGCTCGGCATGGACCCGGGCACGTTCGTCGACTGGCGCTACCGGGCCCGGGACAACCGCTGGGCGAAGTACGCGCAGCAGATCCGCCGGGCGGGCGGCCTGGTGGTCCCCGCGCACCCGCACGCGACCTGCATCGGCTGCGGCTGGAAGTTCGGCTTCGGCGAGGCGGACGCGGTGGAGGTGTGGAACGGCCCGTACACCCCGGACGACGAGATCTCCCTGGCCGACTGGGACAACACCCTTGTCGCGTACGCCCGTTCGGGCGGCCGGGGCGGGTGGCTGCCCGCGATGGGCAACAGCGACGCGCACCGCGACCCGGACCGGGTCGGCGGCCCCCAGACGGTGGTCCTCGCCGACGACCTGACCCGGCAGGCGATCCAGGAGGGCATCAGGGCGGGCCGCTCGTACGTCGCCGAGACCAAGGACGTCGAGGTCTCCCTCACCGCGTCCGGCGGCAGGGGCGGGTCGGCGGGGCTAGGCGAGCGCCTCGACGTCGCCGCGGACACCCCGGTGACCGTGGACCTGGAGGTGAAGGGCGCCCCCGGCTGCACCCTGCACATCGTCACCGACCAGGGCACCCTGTTCACCTCCGCGGCGCTGCCCGACTCCGGGACGGGGAAGGCGACGTGGCACACCACCCCGGCGTACGCCGCCTACGTGCGGGCCGAGGTGCGTCATCCGTCGACGGTCCCGGGCCTGCCCGGCGCCCTGACGGCGTTCACGAACCCCGTCTTCCTGGGGGCGCCGGCGGGATGACGCGGCCTGACCTGCCGCGATGACCGACGCCGACGGGCCCTGCGCCCGCCGCTGCGTCCGGGTCCTCCCGCTCGACGGGGACGGCCGGATCCCGCTGTGCCGGTCGTACAGCGTGCGGACGTGCCCGGAGTCCGGGCACGTCCGGCACACGCCCGGCGCAGCGGTGGAGACGGCGTGGGCGCGGGCCGTCCATGTGGCCCGCCCGAACCGCACGCCGCCGACCGGCGCCCTGATCGCCACGGTCGCACCGGATCAGTCGGCGGGACTCGGCGTCACCGTGACGGACCTCGACCGCTGAGCCCCGCCCCGCTCACTCCTCGACCACCAGCACCGCGGTCTGCCGGTTCAGCACCTCGCCGCGGAAGAACGCCGGGCTGCGGCGCCCCATCACCAGCATGATCACGACGCCGACGAGCAGCAGTCCGACCCCTATGACGAAGACCGAGCCGACGCCGAGGACGGACGAGCCGCTGCCGTAGGCCGGGTTCCACATGTCGACGAGGGTCTTCACGAAGACGGCCGAGAGCAGCACACCGCCGAGCACGGGGAAGATCCCCTTGAAGGCGAGGTCCCGTACGGAGCGGCGCAGTTCGGCCTTGAAGTACCAGGCGCAGGCGAAGGCCGTGAGCGCGTAGTAGAAGCAGATCATGAGGCCGAGCGCGTAGATCGTGTCGACGAGGACGTGCTCGGAGACCAGCGTCATGACCGTGTAGAAGACCGCGGTGGCGACGCCCGCCGTCACCGTGGCGCGGCCCGGCGTGCGAAAGCGCGGGTGGACGCGGGCGTACGACGCCGGGAGGGCCTCGTACGTCGACATGGCCAGGACCGTGCGGGCGACCGGGATGAACGTGGTCTGGAGGCTGGCCGCCGCCGAGGCGAGGACCGCGACGAAGAGCAGGATGCCGAGGGTGGGGCCCATCACCGGGCCGGCCAGCGCCGCGAAGACGTTGTCGGAGGTGTCGGGGTTGGCGAGGCCGAGGCCCTTGTCGCCCGAGCCGACGACCATCTGCGCGGCGACCCCGGTGGCGAGGTAGGAACCGACGAGGACGACCATCGCGATGAGCGCGGCGCGCCCCGGCGTCTTCTCGGAGCCGATCGTCTCCTCGTTCGCGGTGAGGCAGGTGTCCCAGCCCCAGTACATGAAGATCGACAGGGACAGGCCCGCGGTGAACGCGCCGAAGGACTGCACCGCGAACGGGTTCAGCCACGACCAGGAGAAGTCGACGGACGGGCCCGCGAAGTCCGCCGAGCCCGCCTTGGCCACGGCCATCGCCACGAAGACGGCGAGCACCACGAGCTGGAGCCCCACGAGCGTGTACTGGACGCCCTTCGTGGCGGTCATGCCGCGGTAGCTGATCGCGGTCGCGGCGGCGATCAGCGCCAGGCACGTGACGATGTGGACGGCCTTGTTCCCGTCCAGGTCCGCCACCGCGGAGCTACCGGTGATCTCCCCGGCGAGCAGCCAGAAGTACGAGGTCGCGACACCGGCCAGATTGGACAGGACGATGATCGTGGCGATCACCAGGCCCCAGCCGCACATCCAGCCCACGCGCGGCCCGAACGCCTTCACGGTCCAGGTGAACGAGGTGCCGCAGTCCGGCATGACCTTGTTCAGCTCGCGGTACGCGAACGCGACGAGCAGCATCGGCAGGAATCCGGCCAGGAACACCGCGGGCATCTGGAGCCCGACCTCACCGGCCGTGGAGCCGAGGGTCGAGGTCAGGCAGTAGACCGGGGCGACGGTGGAGACGCCGATGACCGCGCTGCCGAGCAGCCCGACGGAGTTCCCGCCGAGCCCTTTGCCCTGGCCCTTCCCGTTGCCCGTCGCACTCTCGGGCCGCACGTCCAGCTGAGTCATGAACAGGACGTTAAATCCTGCGGTTTCCACATCTACCGGGATACTTCAGGATCTGTCGACTTAGCTATCCACGGGCAATTCGGACTACTGCACCATGTTCCGAAGGGGGAACTCGGATTCTAGTCGCAGAACACAAGGCAATCGGCCCGGTGTCCGATATTCGGTAATCGCAGCCGGGTCCGTTTTGCCCTCTTCCAAAGTTTCCCGTGCCAGTTCCGTCACGTCACCCGGGCCACACGATCGACTGCAGCTCGCTGTAGGCGTGCAGCGCGTACGAGCCGACGTCACGGCCCACCCCGCTCTTCTTGAACCCGCCGAACGGGGCCTCCATGTTCCGCCCGACCGTGTTCACCCCGACCCCGCCGGCCCGCAGCCGCCGCGCGACGCGGAAGGCGCGCGCGACGTCCCCGGACCACACGTAGTCGATGAGCCCGTACTCGGAGTCGTTGGCGAGGGCCACCGCCTCGTCCTCGTCCCCGTCGAAGGGGACGACGGCGACGACCGGGCCGAAGATCTCCTCGCGGACCACCCGCATGTCGTTGGTGCAGTCGGCGAGCAGGGTGGGCGCGACGTAGAACCCCGTGCCGAGGTCCGGCCGCTCCCCGCCCGCGACGACGGTCGCCCCCTCCTTGCGCCCCAGCTCCACGTACGACTCGACGCGCTCGCGGTGCCCGCGGGAGATGACGGGCCCGACCACGGTCCCCTTGGCGCGGGGGTCACCGACCTTCATGAAGGCGATGTAGCCGGTCAGCTTCTCCACGAACGCGTCGTACACGGACCGGTGCACGATCGCCCGCGTCGGGGCCGTGCAGATCTGACCGCTGTAGAAGGCGTACGTCGTGCCGATCCCGGCGACGGCCAAGTCCAGGTCGGCGTCGCCGAACACGACCGCCGCGCCCTTGCCGCCCAGCTCCATCAGCTGCCGCTTCATGGCCCGCCCGCACACCTCGCCGATGCGCTGCCCGACGGCGGTGGACCCGGTGAAGCTGACCATGTCGACGTCCGGCGCGTCGACGGCCGCCTCTCCTACGTCGACGCAGGCGCCGCTGACGACGTTGACCACCCCGCGCGGGACTCCGGCCTCCTCCAGCGCGGCCGCCATCCGGTACACGGACAGCGGGTCCTGCGGAGCGGGCTTCACGACGACCGTGTTGCCCATGGCGAGCGCGGGGGCGACCTTGCCCGCGGGGTTGGCCCACGGGTTGTTGTACGAGGTGATGCAGGTGACGACGCCGACCGGCTGCCGCACGGCGAGGGCGCCCACCACCCCGGCCTTCCCCATCGGCCCGGCCTCGTTGATCTGCGGCGGCAGCCCTTCCTCCACGGGTTCCAGGGCGCCCCGCGCGTACCGCCGGAACCGCGCCACCCCCACCGCGACCTGCATCCCGCGCGCGGTGCCGCTGGTCGCGCCGCTCTCCGCCTGCGCGAGCTCGGCGTGGTCGGCGAAGTCGCGCTGCATGATGTCGGCGGCCCGGTCGAGGATCGCGGACCGCTCCCGCGGCGTGGTCCGCGACCACGGCCCGAAGGCGTCGCGGGCGGCGCGCGCGGCGTCGTACACCTGCTGCCGCGAGGCCTCGGGGGCGAGCCCGACGACCTCCTCGCTCGCCGGATCGATCACTTCATAGTGGCCGCCCGCGGGCTCGATCCACTCACCACCGACGAACAGCCGCTGCTCACTGGTCACTTGGTGCTCACCGTCCTGGTGTCCTGCCCCGAGCGGAGCACCTTGCCGGGCACGGCGCCGCTGACGACGTCGTCCCGGATCGCCTCGACGCCGTTGACCCACACGGCCGTGATCCCGATCGCCCTGGAGTCGAGGCGCGGGCTGTCGCCCGGCAGATCGTGGACGAGGGTGGCCTTGCCGGCGTCGATGGCCTCCGGGTCGAAGAGCACCAGGTCGGCGTGGAAGCCCTCCTGCACCCGCCCCCGCTCGCGCAGCCCGAACAGCTGCGCCGGGTCGTCGGTCAGCATCTTCACGGCCTGCTCCAGGCTCACGAGCCGGCGCCCGCGCAGACAGTCGCCGATGAACCGGGTCGTGTAGGGCGCACCGCACATCCGGTCCAGGTGGGCGCCCGCGTCGGACCCGCCGAGCATGACGTCCTCGTGCTGCCAGGTCTCGGCGCGCAGCGTCCAGGAGTCGGGGTCGTTGTCGGTCGGCATCGGCCACAGGACCGTACGCAGGCGGTCGTTGGCGCAGATCTCGACGAGGCACTCGAAGGGCTCCTGCCCGCGCTCGGCGGCGATGTCGCGCACCACGCGCCCGGTCAGCCCTTCGTTGGCCTCGGAGTAGGTGTCCCCGATGACGTACCGGCCGAAGTCGGCGAGCCGCCGGAACACCCCGGCCTCCTTGCTGTCGGCCCGCCGCAGCATCCCGGCCCGCACCTCGGGATCGCGCAGCTTCTCGATCCGCTCGTCGACCGGCAGCCCGAGGACGTCGCCCCACCCGGGGATGAGGTTCAGCGCGCAGAACGTGCCGAGCGACATGTTCATCGGGGTCAGGATCGGCATGGTCAGGGCGACGACACGGCCGCCGGACTTACGGGCCCGCTCGCTCGCCACGAGCTGCCGCGGCACGCGCTCCGGAACGGCGGCGTCGATGGTGAGCACGTTCCAGTTCAGGGGCCGCCCGGCGACGGCGCTCATCTCCACGAACAGATCGATCTCGTCGTCGCTGAACTGATCGAGGCACCCGGCGACGATCGCCTCGATCTGCGTACCCTCGTGCTCCCCGACCGCCCTGCTCAGGGCGATGAGTTCGGCCGGCAGGGCGTGCCGCGAGGCGACCGGTTCGCCGTCCCCGTCCGAGTGCGTCGACGACTGGGTGGTGGACAAGCCCCAGGCCCCGGCGTCCATGGCCGCGTGGAACAGGTCCAGCATCTCCCGCATCTGCTGCTCACTGGGCTGCCCGCCGACGGCGTCCGCCCCCATGACGTACCGGCGCAGCGCGCAGTGCCCCACCATGAACCCGGCGTTGACGGCGATCCGCCCGTCGAGGGCGTCGAGGTACTCCCCGAAGGAGTTCCAGGTCCAGGGCGCCCCTTCCTCCAGGGCGACCAGCGACATCCCCTCCACCTTGGACATCATGCGCCGCGTGTAGTCGGCGTCGTCCGGGCGGTCGGGGTGCAGCGGGGCGAGGGTGAAGCCGCAGTTGCCGCCCGCGACGGTCGTCACCCCGTGGTTCAGGGACGGGGTCGCGTACGGGTCCCAGAACAGCTGGGCGTCGTAGTGCGTGTGCGGATCGACGAACCCGGGCGCGAGCACGAGCCCGGAGGCGTCCTCGCTGGTCCGCGCCTGCTCGGTGACGGTGCCCGGCTCGGCGATGACGGCGATGCGCCCGTCGCGGATGCCGACATCGGCGACGCGGGCGGGGGCGCCGGTCCCGTCGACGACGGTCGCGCCCTTGATGAGGTGGTCGAACATGCCTGCTCCTCAGAATCGAGCTCAGCAAAATCAAGCCCCGCCCTTGAACGAGAGGCAGCGGGGACCGGGGCAGAGCCCCGCGACGGTGACGCCAAGGGGCCCCAGCTCTCCTTGTCCGGGAGGAGGAGAGCTGGGGCGGCACGGTGGCTCAGACAGCGGACCGGAACCGAGTGGTCCGGTGAACAGGATCCGTGTCGATCTTGGGGATGACATGCTCCCCGATGAGCTTGATCGTGTTCAGGGTGTCCTCGTGCGAGATCCCGATCGGCAGTCCGAAGGAGAGCTGGTCGGCCCCGGCCTGCTCCCAGCGCTTGCACTGCTGGAGCACCTCGTCCGGGTCCCCGCAGATCATCAGCTCCTCGGCGATGAGCAGCTCGATGATCTCCCGGTTGTACTCGGGCAGCACCTCGGGCCACTCGGGGATGCCCTCGGGCCGCGGGAAGGTGTCGTGGTAGCGGAACACCAGCGACTGGAGGTAGTTGAGCCCGCCGCCGATCGCGATGTCGACGGCCTTGTCGTGCGTCTCGGCACAGATGGCCGTGGACGTCACCATCACGTTGTCGTTGACGAAGTCACCGACCGGCTCGGCCTCGGGGATGGCGTTCTTGTACTGCTCCAGGACCCACTCCATGTCGGAGACCTTCTGGACGCTGAAGCCGAGCACGCCGAGCCCCTTGCGGGCGGCCATCGCGTACGAGGGCGGGGACCCGGCCGCGTACCACATGGCGGGGTGCGACGTCCCGTACGGCTTGGGGAAGATCTTGCGCGGCGGCAGCGACCAGTGCTTGCCCTGGAACCCGGCGTACTCGTCCTGGAGCCACATCTTCGGGAACTCGGCGATGGTCTCTTCCCATATCTCCTTGGTGTAGTTCATGTCCGTCACACCAGGGATGAAGCCGAGGATCTCGTGCGAGCCCGCCCCGCGCCCGCTGCCGAACTCGAACCGCCCCTCG
Organism: Streptomyces sp. VRA16 Mangrove soil; assembly: GCF_017377775.1. Classification (GTDB taxonomy): domain Bacteria; phylum Actinomycetota; class Actinomycetes; order Streptomycetales; family Streptomycetaceae; genus Streptomyces. Next base: position 27,198 of record NZ_JAFVLN010000022.1, on the reverse strand, counting down.
CTGAGGTGGTCGAGCATCGCGACCTTCTCGGCGACCTTGACCGGGTGGTTCACCTGGGCGAGCGGGTTGAAGATGCCGGAGCCGAGGTGGATCCGCTCGGTGGCGTGCGCCAGATACCCGAGGAACACGTCGTTGGCCGACAGATGCGAGTACTCCTCCAGGAAGTGGTGCTCGGACGCCCAGGCGTACTTGAAGCCGGACTTGTCCGCCTGGATGACGTACTCGGTCTCGTTCATGAGCGCGCGGTGCTCGGCGGTGGGGTCGGTCAGCGCCTGCTTGCCCACGTATCCCTGTACAAAGAGCCCGAATTCCAAGGAGGTTCACCGTCCTCGTCAGTTTCTGACGATCCGTCAGATTGGATGGGAAGACTGTTCCACCGCGGCCCACGACCGTCAATACCTGACGCATCGTCAGCCGCAGGTGGGGGTCAGAGCACGGACACCCCGGCGAGCCAGCCGCCGTCGATCACGAACGGCTGCCCGGTGATGTAGGAGGAGTCCTCCTCGGCGGTGAGGAAGAGCGCGAGCCGCGCCACCTCGTCGGGCTGCCCGACCCGCCCCAGCGGCACGAGCTTGCTGTACAGCTCTCCGAGGGCCTGCGCGGCCTCCTCGGTGTCGGCCGTCGGATCGAGCTGGGCGGGGTTGCTCATGGCGGTGTCGATGGCGCCGGGGCAGACGGCGTTGACGCGGATCTTCTTGGCGGCGAGTTCGAGCGCGGCGACGCGCGTGAGCCCGACGATGGCGTGCTTGGTGGCGGTGTAGGCCCCGACGTACGCCATGCCCGTCACGCCGGTGTAGGAGGCCGTGTTGACGATGGACCCGCCCCCCGCGGCCTCGATCTCCGGGGCGACGGTCTTGATCCCGAGGAACGCCCCGACCTGGTTGACCTGCACGATCTGCTGGAACTCCGCCAGTGGCGTCGACACGAGTTCGTTGAACCGCAGGATGCCGGCGTTGTTGACGAGTCCGTCGATCTTCCCGAAGGCGTCCTTGGCGGCGCGCACGGCGGCGGCCCAGTCGTCCTCGTCGCTCACATCGAGGTGTACGTAGACGGCGCCTGCCCCGATGTCCTTGGCGACGGCCTCGCCCTGGTCGTCGAGGACGTCGGCGACGACGACCTTCGCCCCTTCGGAGGCGAACAGCCGGGCCTCCCGCTCCCCCTGGCCGCGCGCCGCGCCCGTGATGAGGACGACGCGCCCATCGAGCTTGCCCATGCCTGAATTCCTCTCTCGATACGGCTGAGCGGGTCGGGGGAAGCAGACGTGCGTCCCCGCGCCCGTCGCGGCAGCGACGGGTGTCGCAGCCGGTGCGTGCGATCGGTGTGCCGGACGAAGGTCCTGGCAGCGGAGCTTCTCGGCCTTCGGCCGGTGCGGAAGGGGGTCCCTCCCGCCCGAGCCCGCGAAGCGGGTTCGAGGGTGGGGCAGTGCATGTCGGGCGGCGTGGGGATGTGCCTCTGCTTCCCCCCGACCCGCTCAGTCGAGGTGCGGAGCGACATCGGCGGCGAAGGCCGCCATCTGGTCGAGCAGTTCGGTGCGGCCCCGGCTGCGGAACCGGATCTGGATCTGGTGGACCCCCATGGCGGCGTACGCGCGCAGCGACTCGGCGATGCCCTCGGGCGCTCCGGTGAGGGTCCGCCGCCCGACACTCCAGTCGGCCGCGCCCACGTACAGCGGCTCGGTGATGGCGCCGATGACGAGCGGCGCCTCGATCCCGGCCTCGGCGCGCAGCCGGCGCACCTTCTCGATCTGCGCGGGCAGCCGGTCGCGCGGATCGCCCTGCGGCAGCCAGCCGTCGCCCTTGAGCGCGGCCCGCCGCACGGCCGCCGGGGACGAACCGCCCACCCACACGGGCACCCGCGCCTGCGCGGGCCGGGGCCGCTGCCCGAGCCCCTCGAAGGAGAACAACTCGCCCTTGTGCGTCGGGAATTCATCGGGCCCCAACGCGGCCTTCAGCGCGTCGATGCTCTCGTCGAGCACGGCCCCGCGCCGGGCGAAGTCGACGCCGAGCGCCTCGAACTCCTCCTGCACGTGCCCGGCCCCGACCCCGAGGATCAGCCGCCCGCCGCTGAGGTGGTCGAGGGTGGCGTACTGCTTGGCGGAGAGCAGCGGGTGCCGCAGCCCGACGACGGCCACATGGCTCAGCAGCCGTACGCGCTCGGTGACACCTGCCAGGAAGGAGAGGGTGGCGACGGGGTCGTACCAGGTCGTCGACATGGCGTCGGCGAGCCGGCGCGGGATGGCGACGTGGTCGCAGCAGGCGAGGTAGTCGAAGCCGCCGCGGTCGGCGGCGCGGGCCAGCGCCACGAGGTCGGCCGCGCCCGCGCCCGCCTCCCAGGACTCGGCGTACATGGTGCTCTGGGACTGGATCGGGAGCTGTATGCCATAGGTGAGCGGCGCCATGCCCGAACCCCCTTATCTGACGGGTCGTCATTTACGAGCCGGGGGACATACTCGTACCTGACGGATCGTCAGACAAGGGATGCGGCACGGCGGCCGTGGATCAGGCCCGCCAGAGCCCGTCCGGCGTGAGCCCGAGCAGCTCTATGGCGTTGCCCCGCACGATCCGCTCGACGAGATCCGGCGCCAGATGCCCCATCTGCGCCTCGCCGACCTCCTTCGACTTGGGCCACGTCGAGTCGGAGTGCGGGTAGTCGGTCTCGTAGAGCACATTGGCCGCACCGACGGCGTCCAGGTTCTTCAGCCCGAAGGCGTCGTCGAAGAAGCACCCGAAGACATGCTCGGCGAAGTACTCGGAGGGCGGCTTGCGCACCTTGTCGGCGACGCCGCCCCAGCCCCGGTTCTCCTCCCACACCACGTCGGCGCGCTCAAGGATGTACGGGATCCATCCGATCTGCCCCTCGGCGTACATGATCCTGAGGTTCGGGAACCGCTCGAACTTCCCGCTCATCAGCCAGTCCACCATCGAGAAGCAACAGTTGGCGAAGGTGATGGTGGAGCCGACGGCGGGCGGCGCGTCCGGCGACGTGGACGGCATCCTGCTGCTGGAGCCGATGTGCATGGCGATGACGGTCCCGGTCTCGTCGCAGGCAGCGAGGAACGGGTCCCACTCATCGGTGTGGATGCTGGGCAGCCCGAGGTGCGGCGGGATCTCGGAGAAGGCGACGGCCCGCACCCCGCGGGCGGCATTGCGCCGCACCTCCGCGGCCGCCAGCTCGGCGTCCCACAGCGGGATGAGGGTCAGCGGGATGAGCCGCCCTTGGGCGTCGGGCCCGCACCACTCCTCCACCATCCAGTCGTTGTAGGCCCGCACACCGAGCAGTCCGAGCTCCCGGTCCTTGGCCTCGGTGAAGGTCTGGCCGCAGAAGCGCGGGAAGGTGGGGAAGCAGAGCGCGGACTGCACGTGGTTGACGTCCATGTCGTCGAGCCGTGCCGGCACGTCGAACGAACCGGGCCGCATCTGCTCGTACGTGATGACTTCGAGCCTGATCTCGTCGCGGTCGTAGCCGACGGCGGTGTCGAGCCGGGTCAGCGGCCGGTGCAGTTCCTCGTACACCCACCAGTCCCCGATGGGCCCGTCGTCGCCGGGGGCGCCCATGACGGGCGCGAACTTGCCGCCGAGGAAGGTCATTTCCTTCAGGGGCGCGCGCACGACGCGGGGGCCGACATCGGCGTACTTCTTCGGCAGCCGGTCGGACCAGACGGTCGGCGGCTCCACGGTGTGGTCGTCGACGGAGATGATGCGAGGGAAGTCGGCGGGTATCGGGGCATTCTCGGTCTTTGCGGTCTCCGTGGTCTCCATGGGCTCACGGTAGCGCCGATCTGACGACCCGTCAGCTAGTGGGAGTGAAGGTTCGTACGCGTGAGATGTGTGTGATGGCTGCCTCCCGTTGCTGACGTATCTGCCATGAACAAGGCAAACTGACGGAGTTGTCTTTGACGGTGTGTCGGGTGAAGGCCCGGCGCGCCGGTTGGACGACAGGGACAAGGGACGACTGGTGCGGGTGCGGCGGCAGGGGGGCGCGACGATGGACGGTGTACCGCGGGTACCGGAGCAGCGGCGATCCGGCGCGCTCCAGGGCGCCGTGGAGTCCGGCCTGCGCTTCAGCGTGCTCGGCCCGGTCCACGCCTGGCGCGCCGACCAGCCGCTGGCAACCGGTTCGCCGCAGCAGCGGGCCCTGCTGGCGGCGCTCCTGCTGCGCGACGGCCGCACGGCGACGGCGGCCGAACTGATCGACGCGGTGTGGGGCGAGGAATCCCCTCCGCAGGCGCTGGCGGCCCTGCGCACGTACGCCTCCCGCCTGCGCAAGGTCCTGGATCCCGGGGTCCTGGTCAGCGAGTCGGGCGGCTACGCACTGCGTCTCGCGTCCCGTGCCGCGCTCGACCTGACGCAGGCGGAGGACCTGTGGTCGCAGGCCGAGAAGGCGCGTCAGGCGGGCGACCTGTGCGAGGCGCGGGCGCTGATCCGCTCGGCGCTGGCCCTGTGGGACGGCGAACCGCTGGCGAGCGTGCCCGGCCCGTTCGCCGAGACGCAGCGGGCCCGCCTGGAGGAATGGCGCCTGCAACTCCTCGAAGCCCGCCTCGACATGGACCTGGAACAGGGCTGCCACGCGGAAGCGGTCTCGGAACTCACCGCGCTCACGGCGGCCCACCCCCTGCGCGAACGCCTCCGCGAACTCCTGATGCTGGCCCTGTACCGCAGCGGCCGCCAGGCGGAGGCCCTCGCGGTGTACGCGGACACGCGCCGCCTCCTCGCGGACGAACTCGGCGTCGACCCGCGCCCCACGCTCTCCGAACTCCAGCAGCGCATCCTCCAGGCGGACCCGGCCCTGGCGGAACCCTCGGCCCCCGCCGCCGAGCCCGCGGCGGCCCCGGTCCGCCCGGCCCAACTCCCGGCGACGGTCCCGGACTTCACCGGCCGCGCGTCCTTCGTCCGCGAACTGAGCGACGTCCTCGCCCTGGCCTCCTCCGAATCCGGCGCAGGCAGCGTGATGGCGGTCTCGGCGCTGGCGGGCATCGGCGGCGTGGGCAAGACGACGCTCGCGGTCCACGTGGCGCACGCGGCCCGCACCGCCTTCCCCGACGGCCAGCTGTACGTGGACCTCCAGGGCGCGGGCTCCCGCGCGGCGGAACCGGAAACGGTCCTCGGCTCCTTCCTGCGCGCCCTCGGCACGGCCGACTCGGCGATCCCGGACTCCCTGGAAGAGCGGGCGGCCCTCTTCAGGTCCTCCCTGGACGGCCGCAGAGTCCTGGTCCTCCTGGACAACGCACGCGACGCGGCGCAGGTGAGACCCCTCCTACCGGGCACGGAAGGCTGCGCGGCGCTCATCACGAGCCGGGTCCGCATGGTCGGCCTCGCCGGGGCCCACCTGGTGGACCTGGACGTGATGTCGCCGGAGGAGGCACTCCTGCTGTTCACGAAGATCGTGGGCGAGGAGCGCGTGGCATCGGAACGCGAGGCGGCCCTGGACGTGGTCGCGGCCTGCGGCTTCCTCCCCCTGGCGATCCGCATCGCCGCCTCGCGCCTGGCGGCCCGCCGCACCTGGACGGTCTCGGTCCTGGCGGCGAAACTGGCCGACGAACGCCGCCGCCTCGACGAACTCCAGGCCGGCGACCTCGCGGTGAAGGCCACGTTCGAGCTGGGCTACGGCGCCCTGGAACCCGCCCAGGCCCGCGCCTTCCGCCTCCTCGGCCTGGCGGACGGCCCGGACATCTCGCTGGCGGCGGCAGCGGCGGTCCTGGACCTGGACGCGGAGGAAACCGAGGACCTCCTGGAGTCCCTGGTCGACACCTCCCTCCTGGAATCCGCGGCACCGGGCCGCTACCGCTACCACGACCTGGTCCGGCTCTACGCGCGTGCGTGCGCGGAGCGCGACGAACTCCCGCCGCAGGAGCGGGAGTTGGCGATGTCACGGCTGCTGGACTTCTACCTGGCCACGGCGGCGGGGGTGTATGCGATCGAGCGGCCCGGGGACCGGTTGGTGGATCACCTGGCGCCGACGTCCCATCCAGGGTTGGTCTTCGACGACCGCCACTCGGCACAGGACTGGCTCTACTCCGAAGCCATCTCCGTGCTGGCCTGCGTCCGCCAGTCGGTCGGGGACTCACGGCTGCGGCGAGCCGTGGACCTCCTCTGGGCGGCGAAGGATCTGGCCGAGTCGGGCGCCAACTCTCGCGAGTACGAGGTCGCCGCCATGGCCGCCTGGGAAGCCGCCCAAGCGGTTGAGGACGCGTGGGCGGCCGGCCGGGCACTGACGACCCTGACCGATGTCCACATGGTGGCGGGCCGCTTCGACCAAGCGGATGCCGCCGCTACCGCGGCCATGGCCCACGCGCAGGAGGCCAACGACCCGGTTGCTCGCTGCTGGGCGCCGAACACCCGCGGGATCGTGGCCATCTACCAAGGACGTCATGTGGAGGGCGAGCGGCACCTACGTCTGGCGATCGAGAACTTCAGGATCGACCAGAACCGCGCCGGAGAGGCAAGCGCGCTCTGCAACCTGTCGCGCATACACCTGGCGACCAACAGAACAGCCAGTGCCATCGAACTCGCGGAGCAAGGCATAGCCATCTACGAGTCCACGGGCAACGCGCTCCGCGGCGCCAATGGCAGGTACGCACTGGGACTCGCGCTCACTCAAAGCGGGCAACTGTCCGCTGCGAGGTCCATCCTCATCGAGGCCCTCGAAGTCTTTCGTGACAGCCGCCAGCGCCTATGGGAAGGGATGACCCTCTTCCGAATCGCGGAGACGGATCTGGACGCGGCACGCAATGCCGCCGCGGCCTCCGCCTCGGAACAGGCCCTGACCCTGCTGCGCGGCATCGGGGGTGACTGGCGACGCAGCCTGGTACTCACCACTCTCGGGCGTGCGCTTCAGGGGCTGGGCCAGACCGATCGTGCTCGCGTCTGCTGGCAGGAAGCACTGGAGATCTACGAGCAGCTCAAGTCCCCGGAGGCCGAGGTCGTACGGGGTCTGCTGAGCCCTGCTCAGGCCGCCTGAGGCCGACGTTCATCGTTCGTTTATCGCCTGCCTCCATTCTCGTCCTTAGTCGATCCGTCGCGTCGGGGGGCAGACGGGTCACCGCAGTTGGGCCCGAACTCACGTACTACTGTGAGCGGTCCACTTGGGTCCGTCCGGCCGCCCACGGGGGAGCTGCCGGGCGGACCTCTCCGATCCGCACACCACGCGCTTCACAGGGGAGCTGAGCGTCATGAGCGACAAGAAGAACGAAACGATCCTCAAGCCGGAGGACCAGCACGCGACGGGCGAGGAAATCACCACCCTCGACCAACACGCGACGGACGAGCCCCTGACGACGCTCGATCAGCACGCCACCGGCGACGAGCTGAAGCCTCTCGACCAGCACGCCACCAGCGAAGAGGCCTGAACAGGACTTTCTTCCCGACGGGGATCGGCCGCGGCGGCGCGGAGGGGGAGCCGCCGCGGCCGAGGCGTGTCCGAGGACAGCTCAGGCCAACTGGTGGCGCGATCCGCTCGACCCACTCGAACAACCGCCCTCCTGCCGCTGGCGTCACGGCTGCCTCAGTAACACCGCTTCTGGCCAGGGAGTTGGAATGACCCGCACCAAGAAGATTCTCGTCACCGCCGCCATGGTCGTCGGCGTCGCGGCGGGCGCTGCGGCCCCGGCGATGGCCGACAACCACGCCCCCGTCGCCCCGCAGGACAGCCACGCCACCGTGGTCACCCCGCAGGACAACCACGCCCCCTGAGCAGCACCACACCTCGCACAAGGGCCGGGCCCCAAGCCCGGCCCTTTGGTGTGAGACGGGCCGGGCACCGGCCGGACGGTGGCAGTCCATGCCCAGGAGCCCCGAGCCGTTCGCTACCCGGGCAGCACCCGCCGCTCCGCGACCGGCAACCCCTTCACCCACCAGTGGTCGTACCGCCGATATGCCCCGAGATCCCGCTCCCCCAGAAACTTCAGCAGCCCCCGCGCCTCGCCCGCGAGTTCCTCCCAAGCCGCCTCCGGCAACTCCCGGAACGCGGCCACCTCGATCCCCTCACCGCCAGCGCCCGCGGGGCCGACCCGCCACACCCCCGCCACATACCCGTCCACCAGCACCGTCGGCAGCACATCCCCGTTCACCCGGGTCACCACCTTCCGGTACTCCGCGGGCAGCACCCGCCCCCGGTCCGCGTACGCCAGCAGCGTGCTGTCCCACATCGCCATCAGCCGGGCCGGCGCCCGCACGCCCTCGTCCGGCAGCGGCCCGCCCGGCACGTCGTAGAGGACCTCCCCGCCCGGCCCCTCCAGCCGCACCAGGTCCGCACAGCGCGCCAGCGCCTCCCGCACCCGCCCCTTCTGCACCAGCCCGAACTGCGCCATGTCCGCCACCGACGCGGGCCCGAACCCCTCCAGATAGCGGCGCAGCAGCACCCGCAGCCCCTCCGCCACGGCCTCCGGATCGCCGAGCTCGGGGCGCCGGTCGCCGTCCGCCGCGAAGAAGCGCTGCCCCGCGCCCGAGGTGTACCGCCACGGCAGCCCCGCGTCCGGCGCATGCCACAGCGGCGCCCACTGCCGCAGCATCCGCCAGGCCGGACGCGCCAGCTCGGGCACGATGCCGCCACCGCGCTCGGCGAGCCAGTCGCCCAACTCACCTGCGCCGCACGGAACTTCGGCCCGCGCGAGCAGCTCCGGCAGCAGCCGCGCCGCATCGGACTCGGTCAGCCCCGACGCCGTGAACCGCCGGTCCCGCAGCCGCGCACCCCGTACCGTCGGCTCCACCGCGGCGCGAAAGTCCCGGTAGTCGTCGACATGCACCGCGTGCAACGTGATCCGCATCAGCGTCGACTTCACGACCCGGAACTCCGCGAACGCCGCGTCCAGCTCGCGCGCCTCGAACTCCGCCACCCGGTTCCAGAGCGCCACATACGGCGAAGCGGGCTGCTGCGCCTGGAGCGCGACAACCCGCCGTACCGCTTCTTCCGCCCCGACCGCCGAGCGCTCCAGCAGCAACTGCCGTGCCAGAGTCGCCCGGTTGAGAGCGAGTGCACTGATCGTCATGCCCGGCATTCTCGCCCAGGCAGGACGCCGCCTACAGCTTGCGCGCCACCTCGGTCGCCCAGTACGTCAGGATCGTGTCGGCCCCGGCCCGCTTGATCCCGGTCAGCGCCTCCAGGATCGCCGCGTCCCGGTCGATCCAGCCGCGCTGCGCCGCCGCCTCGATCATCGCGTACTCCCCGCTGATCTGGTACGCGGCGACCGGCACGTCCGACGCCTCCGCGACCTTCGCGAGGATGTCGAGGTACGGTCCGGCCGGCTTGACCATGACCATGTCGGCGCCCTCTTCGAGGTCGAGCGCCAGCTCCTTCAGGGACTCGCGGACGTTGGCCGGGTCCTGCTGGTACGTCTTGCGGTCGCCCTGCAGCGAAGAGCCGACGGCCTCCCGGAACGGCCCGAAGAAGGCGGACGAGTACTTCACCGTGTAGGCGAGGATCGCGACGTCCTCACGCCCGATCTGGTCCAACGCGTCCCGGATGACACCGATCTGACCGTCCATCATCCCCGACGGGCCCACCACATGGGCGCCCGCGTCCGCCTGGACCTGCGCCATCTCGGCGTAGCGCTCCAGCGTCGCGTCGTTGTCGACCCGGCCGTGCTCGTCCAGGACCCCGCAGTGCCCGTGGTCGGTGAACTCGTCCAGGCACAGGTCCGACATGACGAGCAGGTCGTCGCCGACCTCCGCGCGCACATCCCGCAGCGCCACCTGGAGGATCCCGTCGGAGTCCGTCCCGACCGTGCCCGCGTTGTCCTTCTTCGACTCCTCGGGCACGCCGAACAGCATGATCCCGGAGACCCCCGCCTCGACGGCCTCGGCCGCCGCCTTCTTCAGGGAGTCACGGGTGTGCTGGTAGACGCCCGGCATGGAGCCGATCTCGACCGGCGCGTCGATCCCCTCGCGCACGAACGCGGGAAGGATCAGATCGGACGGGTGCAGCCGCGTCTCGGCGACCATGCGCCGCATGACGGGAGTCGTCCGCAGCCGCCGGGGCCGGGTGCCGGGGAAAGAGCCGTACCGAGTCACTGAACTGTCACCTCGTACCTACACGTACCGAATAAAACGAAGCGGGGCGGGTGTGCGGCCCCTGGGCCTGTCTCCCTGATCCCTCCTGCCCCGCCCTTCGGGCGACGGAGGGATCAGGGAGACGGGCCCAAGCCGCACACCCGCCCCTCAACTCTGCCTTACGGCGCGGCCCTGCGGCGGCGCGCCCCCGGCCGCCGTTCGCTCGGCCGCGTCACCGGGTCGCCGGCCTCGACGGCCGCGTCCCGGCGCTTCGCACCGAACTCGGCCAGCGCGGCGGCCAGCTTGTGGACGGACGGCTCGGGAGCCATCACATCCACCCGCAGCCCGTGCTCCTCGGCGGTCTTCGCCGTGGCGGGGCCGATGCAGGCGATCACCGTGACGTTGTGCGGCTTGCCGGCGATGCCGACCAGGTTCCGCACGGTCGACGACGACGTGAAGAGCACCGCGTCGAAGCCGCCGCCCTTGATCGCCTCACGCGTCTCGGCCGGCGGCGGCGAGGCGCGCACGGTCCGGTAGGCGGTGACGTCGTCGACCTCCCAGCCGAGCTCGATCAGCCCGGCGACCAGGGTCTCCGTGGCGATGTCGGCGCGCGGCAGGAAGACACGGTCGATCGGGTCGAAGACCGGGTCGTACGGCGGCCAGTCCTCCAGGAGACCCGCGGCGGACTGCTCTCCGCTGGGCACCAGGTCCGGCTTGACGCCGAACGCGATCAGCGCGTTCGCCGTCTGCTCGCCCACCGCGGCGACCTTGATCCCCGCGAAGGCCCGCGCGTCGAGCCCGTACTCCTCGAACTTCTCGCGTACGGCCTTCACCGCGTTCACCGAGGTGAAGGCGATCCACTCGTAGCGGCCGGTGACCAGGCCCTTGACCGCGCGCTCCATCTGCTGCGGGGTGCGCGGCGGCTCGACGGCGATCGTCGGGACCTCGTGCGGCACGGCGCCGTACGACCTGAGCTGGTCGGAGAGCGACGCCGCCTGCTCCTTCGTCCTGGGGACGAGCACGCGCCAGCCGAACAGCGGCTTCGACTCGAACCAGGACAGCTGGTCGCGCTGGGCGGCGGCACTGCGCTCACCGACCACGACTATCACCGGGCGGTTGCCCTCCGGCGACGGCAGCACCTTGGCCTGCTTGAAGGTCTGCGCGATGGTGCCGAGCGTGGCCGACCAGGTCTTCTGGCGCGTCGTCGTACCGGCGACGGTCACCGACAGCGGGGTGTCGGGCTTGCGGCCCGCCGCCACCAGCTCACCGGCCGCGGCGGCCACCGAGTCCAGCGTCGTCGACACGACGACCGTGCAGTCGGAGGCGCCGACCTCGGTCCAGCAGCGGTCGGAGGCGGTACGGGCGTCCACGAAACGGACGTCCGTGCCCTCCGCGTCCCGCAGCGGCACACCGGCGTACGCGGGCACACCCACGGCCGCGGCGATGCCCGGGACGACCTCGAAGTCGATCCCCTGACCGGCGCAGGCGAGCATCTCCTCGGCCGCGAACGTGTCGAGCCCGGGGTCCCCCGTGACCGCACGCACGACCCGCTTGCCGCCCCGCGCAGCCTCCATGACAAGATTGGCCCAGTCCCTCAGAGCCGGGACCGCGACGGCAGTTGACGTCTCGTCAGCCGCCGCGGCAGCCTGCGCGCCCGTGGCGTCGAGGACGGTGACGCCTGCCCTGGCATGGGTGCGCACGACGTCGAGCACTTCGGGCTCGGCGATCAGCACATCCGCTCGGGTCAGGGCCTCCACGGCCCGTAGGGTCAGCAGTCCTGGATCTCCGGGACCCGCACCCAGGAAGGTGACGTGCCCAGGTGCACAGGCGGTCGTTTCAGCGGTGGTGGGGCTCAAAGTGCTCGCTCCCCCATCAGACCGGCCGCACCCTTGGCCAGCATCTCGGCAGCGAGTTCGCGCCCGAGAGCCAGCGCCTCGTCGTGGGACGAGGGCACGGGACCGGTGGTGGTCAGCTGCACCAGCTCGGAGCCGTCGGTGGTACCGACGACGCCGCGCAGGCGCATTTCCTTAGCAATCTGCCCGTCGGCCAGAAGGTCGGCGAGGGCACCCACGGGTGCACTGCAGCCGGCCTCCAGGGCGGCGAGCAGGGACCGCTCGGCGGTCACGGCGGCCCGCGTGAACGGGTCGTCCAGTTCTCCGAGCGCGGCGGCGAGCGCACCGTTCGCGGTGGTGCACTCGACTGCCAGGGCCCCCTGGCCGGGGGCGGGCAGGACGATGTCGGTGGAGAGGAAGTCGGTGACCTCCGCGCTCCGACCGATGCGGCTGATCCCGGCCGCCGCCAGCACGACGGCGTCCAGCTCACCCTTCTCGACGAACCCGATACGGGTGTCGATGTTCCCGCGGATCGGTACGGCCTCGACGGCGAGACCGTGACTGCGCGCGTACGCGTTCAGCTGCGCCATGCGCCGCAGCGAACCCGTGCCCACCTTGGCGCCCGCGGGCAGCTCGGTGAACTTCAGGCCGTCACGGGCGATCAGGACGTCCCGCGGGTCCTCGCGCACCGGAATCGCGGCCAGCGTCAGATCCTCGGGCTGCGCGGTCGGCAGGTCCTTGAGGGAGTGCACCGCGAAGTCGATCTCACCGGCCAGCAGCGCGTCGCGCAGCGCCGTGACGAAGATGCCGGTGCCGCCGATCTGCGAGATGTGCGCGCGGTTCACATCACCGTACGAGGTGATCTCCACGAGCTCGACCTCGCGGCCGGTCACCTGGCGGACGGCTTCGGCGACATGCCCGGACTGGGTCATGGCCAGCTTGCTGCGCCGGGTGCCCAGCCTCAGCGCTCTCTCGGCACTCATGCCGGGCCTCGATTCTTGCCTGCCGTGCCGGTAGCGGATTCACGGTCTTGAGGGGTTGCCCGGGAGACGGACTCCACCGTCTCCCGGTCCAGGTCGAAAAGGGTGCGCAGCGCGTCCGCGTATCCGGCACCGCCGGGCTCGGCCGCCAGCTGCTTGACCCGCACCGTCGGCGCGTGCAGCAGCTTGTCCACCACGCGCCGCACGGTCTGGGTGATCTCCGCGCGCTGTTTGTCGTCGAGGCCGGGGAGCCGGCCGTCGAGCCGCGCGATCTCGCTGCTCACCACGTCGGCGGCCATCGTGCGCAGCGCGACGACGGTCGGCGTGATGGTCGCGGCCCGCTGCGCGGCGCCGAACGCGGCGACCTCGTCGGCCACGATCGCCCGCACCTGGTCCACGTCGGCGGCCATCGGGGCGTCCGCGGAGGCGTCGGCGAGGGACTCGATGTCGACGAGGCGCACCCCGTCGATGCGGTGCGCGGCCGCGTCGATGTCCCGCGGCATCGCCAGGTCGAGCAGGGCCAGGGCCACTTCCCGTACGGGCTCGGGGGCCCGCTCGCGGCGCATCTCCGGGACCCGGCCCGCGGCGGCCAGCGCCGCGATGGCGTCGGCCTCCGACGGCTGGACCCGCCGCCCGGGCGCGTTGTCCACCCAGGCGCCGTGCTGTTCCAGGGCCGCCGCGTCGAACCCGGCGACGGCGGCCTCGCCCTCGACGGAGAACCCGCCACGCACCACCTCGACCGGACAGGCGTCGGCAACGGCCTTGCCCGGTGCGGGAGTCGAGGGTGCAGGCACGTCACTGCCGGCGGTCGGCGTGCGCCCGGCGACAGCGGCGCGCACCGCGTCGGCGGTCAGCACGAGGCCGGTGGCACCGGTGCAGGAGATGGCGACGTCGGCACGTGTCAGTTCGTCCGCCACGGCGTCCATCGTGACGGCGCGGGCCGCGGCCCCGCCCTCGTTCAAGATCTCTACGAGTCGTTCCGCCCGCTCCAGCGTCCGGTTGGCGACGACGACCTCGGCCACTCCGGCCCGGGCGAGCGTGGCGGCGGCGAGCGAGGACATCGAACCGGCACCGATGACGAGGGCGCGCCTGCCGGCCGCCCAGCCGTCCACGTCCTGGCCCACGGCGAGTTGTTCGAGACCGAAGGTGACCAGCGACTGCCCGGCCCGGTCGATCCCGGTCTCGGAGTGGGCGCGCTTGCCGACCCGCAGGGCCTGCTGGAAGAGATCGTTGAGGAGCTTGCCCGCGGAGTGCAGTTCCTGCGCCCGCGCCAGGGTGTCCTTGATCTGGCCGAGGATCTGCCCCTCGCCCACGACCATCGAGTCCAGACCGCACGCCACCGAGAACAGGTGGTGCACCGCCCGGTCCTCGTAGTGCACGTACAGATAAGGGGTGAGCTCGTCGAGCCCCACACCGCTGTGCTGCGCGAGCAGCGTCGACAGCTCCGCGACACCGGCGTGGAACTTGTCCACGTCCGCGTACAGCTCGATGCGGTTGCAGGTGGCGAGCACCGCGGCCTCGGCGGCCGGCTCGGCGGCGAGGGTGTCCTGGAGGAGCTTGGCCTGGGTGTCCGCGTTCAGCGCGGCACGCTCCAGGACACTCACCGGAGCGCTGCGGTGGCTGAGGCCGACGACGAGGAGACTCATGCCGGCATCACGGCGGGCACGTCCCCGTCGGGTCCCTTGCGGCCGGTCTTCTCAGCGGCCCGGTCCTGGGCAGGAGTCCTGGTGACCTTGGCGGCCGGGCCCTCGACGCCGACGGCGCCCTCGGCGGGGCTCTCCCCGTCCACGGCGCCCTCGCCGGCCTTGCGCTGCTCGTGGAAGGCGAGGATCTGGAGCTCGATGGAGAGATCGACCTTGCGCACGTCGACGCCGTCCGGCACGGACAGGACGGTCGGCGCGAAGTTCAGGATGGAGGTGACACCGGCGGCGACGAGCCGGTCGCAGACCTGCTGCGCGGCACCGGCCGGGGTCGCGATGACGCCGATGGAGACGCCGTTGTCGTCGATGATCTTCTCGAGGTCGTCCGTGTGCTGCACGGGCATTCCCGCGACCGGCTTTCCGGCCATCGCGGGGTCGGCGTCTATCAGCGCGGCGACCCGGAACCCGCGGGAGGCGAAACCGCCGTAATTGGCCAGCGCCGCACCGAGGTTACCGATACCGACGATCACGACCGGCCAGTCCTGCGTGAGGCCCAGCTCGCGCGAGATCTGGTACACGAGGTACTCGACGTCGTACCCCACACCACGCGTCCCGTAGGACCCGAGGTACGAGAAGTCCTTGCGCAGCTTCGCGGAGTTGACCCCCGCCGCGGCCGCGAGCTCCTCGGAGGAGACCGTGGGCACCGAGCGCTCGGAGAGAGCGGTCAGGGCTCGGAGGTACAGCGGAAGCCTGGCGACGGTGGCCTCGGGAATCCCTCGGCTGCGGGTCGCCGGTCGGTGAGTTCGGCCAGTTGCCACGGTGCTCCTGCGGGTAGAGCGGGGCTGTGGGCGGCCGTTCGTTTCAAGACCGCCCCGTCGAATGCAGGCTATGTCTTTGTGAACGCGTGCACAAAGATGGTGTCCGATTTGCCCGGCCAACGTGACCGGGGTCACGCGCCCCCCGCGCGCTTTCGTGGAACCGGCGCGCAGGCAGCTTCGTTGCTCACCTGTGGGGGGCAAAGCCGCACACACTCCTTACGATCTAAGCCCCCGAGACCAAAACCGCCCCCGATCCTAAGCGACTTTTGGGGCCGTTTGGACTCCTCGGTCAGTGACTTGTGCGACGGCTGCGCGGCGGCCCAGGGGCTTGGGAGGACTGCTGCTCGGGAGGACTACTGAGTGAGCGCCCGCCGCAGCCGTTCCTCCTGTACGCGCCAGAAGTCGTGCTGCGCGCCGTCGACGAGAACGACCGGGATCTGCTCCCAGTACTTGCGGTACAGCTCCTCGTCCTCGGTGATGTCCTTCTTCTCCCAGGAGGCGCCGACCTCGGCACAGACCTTCTCGATCACCACCTGTGCGTCGTCGCACAGGTGGCATCCGGGCTTCCCGATGAGCGTGACGACGCGCTCCTGCGGATTCTTCTTCTCGCTCCGGCGAAAGATGGGACTCATACCGGCCATTCTGGCCCCACCCGTGCCCCCGAACGGCACCCTTCGCGACGCCCGGATTTCACAGAACGACAGCTCCCCGAAATCCGCTCGACTCCGGAACCACCGAACAAACTGGCTATGCTCGCGACATGGCCGCTCTTGGATGGCTCACACCCCGTAGGCGCTCCGCCACCGCGCGGAGCGTGCTGGCAGGCGAGGCCTCGGCGGAGGCCGCCCGCAAGTCCTCCCTGGAACTGGAGGAGCAGGCGCCGCCGCCCACCGACGAGGAACCGGAGTTCCCGGTCGTCGGCGACGACAAGGCCGCCGCCTTCTTCGACCTGGACAACACCGTCATGCAGGGCGCCGCGATCTTCCACTTCGGTCGTGGCCTGTACAAGCGGAAGTTCTTCCAGCGCCGCGAGCTGACCCGGTTCGCCTGGCAGCAGGCCTGGTTCCGGATCGCCGGGGTCGAGGACCCCGAGCACATGCAGGACGCACAGAACAGCGCTCTGTCCATCGTCAAGGGCCACCGCGTCGCCGAGCTGATGTCCATCGGCGAGGAGATCTACGACGAGTACATGGCCGAGCGCATCTGGCCCGGCACCCGCGCCCTCGCCCAGGCGCACCTCGACGCGGGCCAGAAGGTCTGGCTCGTCACGGCCGCGCCGGTGGAGATCGCCACGGTGATCGCCCGCCGCCTCGGCCTGACCGGCGCGCTCGGCACGGTCGCCGAGTCCATCGGCGGCGTCTACACGGGCCGGCTCGTGGGTGAGCCGCTGCACGGCCCCGCGAAGGCCGAGGCGGTCCGCGCGCTCGCCTCCGCCGAGGGCCTGGAGCTCGGCCGCTGCGCCGCGTACAGCGACTCCCACAACGACGTCCCGATGCTCTCCCTCGTCGGGCACCCGTACGCGATCAACCCGGACGCGAAGCTCCGCAAGTACGCGAAGGAGCGCGACTGGCGGCTGCGCGACTACCGCACGGGCCGCAAGGCGGCGCGGGTCGGCATCCCCGCGGCGGCCGGCGTCGGCGCGGTGGCGGGCGGCACGGCGGCCGTGATCGCACTCCAGCGCCGCCGCCGCTGACCCCGTCGCGCACGGCATTCCGAACGTCTTACCCGGCACCGGCCCCCGCCAGTCACGCGGATAGCACTCGGCCACAACGCGTCACGGCCGCTGCCGGAACATGACCTAATCCGATCAACAAGCGGTCACTCTCCGGTACTTGAACCATCGCCGATCAGCTACAGAAGTGACGTAATCGATGATTTGAGCAACTGGGTGTAGCGCTCCCTGCACGAAGCGTTATTCTCCTCAGACGCATTCCGGTACCCACGCGTCAGCACGACGGGTGAACGGTCCCGCACTGCACGTGATGGAAGCTCTGCCTCTGGGAGTCCCGTGTTTCAACACGTCGGGGTTGACGCCTCGGGCCTGGCTACGCTGCGCGCAACGGTCGTAGACCGCTTGCGCGGCTTCGTCCCCACCGCGTACGCCGTCCCCGCCCTCGCCGTCCCTGCGCCCGCCGGTCCATGCTTCGCCATGGCCGACTCCGGCGCGGGACAAAAGGGGCCGGCGCGTAGCGTCGTCATTGAGGGGCGGCGGTCGGGCGACGGGTGGGCGGGCAGACGAGCGCGCTCCGGCGCCGCCGGAGCCTCCGGCACCAGCAGCACGTCCACGGCCCGCCGCCCGGCCGCGGACAGTGACAGCGCGCGCATGATGGACCTGGTCGAGCGCGCCCAGTCCGGAGAGGCCGACGCCTTCGGCCGCCTCTACGACCAGTACAGCGACACCGTGTACCGGTACATCTACTACCGCGTGGGCGGGAAGGCGACGGCGGAGGACCTCACCAGCGAGACCTTCCTGCGCGCCCTGCGCCGCATCGGCACCTTCACCTGGCAGGGGCGCGACTTCGGCGCCTGGCTGGTCACGATCGCGCGCAACCTGGTCGCCGACCACTTCAAGTCGAGCCGCTTCCGCCTCGAAGTGACCACGGGCGAAATGCTGGACGCGAACGAGGTGGAGCGCAGCCCCGAGGACTCGGTCCTGGAGTCGCTCTCCAACGCCGCCCTCCTGGAGGCGGTGCGCCGGCTCAACCCGCAGCAGCAGGAGTGCGTCACCCTGCGCTTCCTCCAGGGTCTGTCCGTCGCCGAGACCGCGCGCGTGATGGGCAAGAACGAGGGCGCGATCAAGACCCTCCAGTACCGGGCCGTCCGCACCCTCGCCCGGCTGCTACCGGACGACGCCCGCTGACGCGGCGGCGGGCACGCACTGTCGCATCCCGACCGGTCCCGTCACCGTTCGCACGGCTCAACTCACCTTCTGTGAGGGCGAAATGCGATCGCGGTCGGATCATCCGTCGTCCGTAACCCAAGTGCCGCGTTGCTCGTTGTGCGGGATGCAGGCTCCCTGTGGTCACGTCCGGACCGGTTTCACTCACTCGATCGAGTGCAAGCTGTCCGGGTGTGCAACCCCAGGACCCCCTGGGGAGTCGACCGTCATGACGAGAGGAGGTGCCGCCAGTGATCGCGAATGTCTCGGCACACCGGCGGGCGAACGCCTTCGCCCAGGCCCTGGAGGATCAGTCCGACCAGGACGCGGCGGCGCAGCAGCCGGAGAATCCGGCCGCTCGACAGAGCGACAAGGCCGAGCAATCCGACCAGGCCGAGCAGGGCAGGCTTCTGACCCTGGCCGAAGGCCTCGGCGAGCTGCCCAAACCGGAGCTGGACCCCGAGGTCAAGGTGGTGCAGCGGGCCCAGCTCGTGGCCGCCATGGAGGCCATGTTCGCGGAGGGCGCCGCGGGACCGGCCGTGCCGGAGCAGCGGTCGGGCAGGGCCAAGGGCGCCCACCGGGCGAGTCCACTGAGCAAGCTGCGGCCCCGGTCACGGCTGACCAAGGGCATCGCCGCGGGCGGGCTCACGGTCGGCGTGGCCGCGGGCGCGTTCAGCGGCGTAGCGGCCGCGAGTTCGAGCGCACTGCCGGGTGACTCCCTCTACGGCCTCAAGCGCGGCATGGAGGACCTCAAGCTCGGCATGGCCGACAGTGACTCCGACCGCGGCCAGATCTACCTGGACCAGGCGTCGACGCGGCTGAACGAGGCCCGTCGGCTCATGGACCGCGGCCGCGGCGGCCACCTCGACCACGAGTCGGTCGGCGAGGTCCGGCGGGCTCTGTCCGGCATGCAGTACGACGCGTCGGAGGGCCACCGGCTGCTCAGCGAGGCCTACAAGCGGGACGGCTCGCTCGGCCCGATCCAGGCCCTCTCCGCCTTCTCCGAGTCGCACCGCCGGAGCTGGACGGCGCTCAGCGACAAGCTCCCGGTCCAGCTCGGCGACGTACGGGACCAGGTGAGCTCGGTCTTCGACGCCATAGACCAAGAGGTCGACCCGCTGCGCTCATTGCTGCCGCAACCGCCCGGTCAGGGCGGTTCCTCCGGCACCCACCGCGGCGGCGGTACGTCGCCGGGAGCGTCGAGGACCGGCAGCTCGGCCCCGTCCGGGTCCACGGGCAGCGGTCACGGCTCGTCCTCGGCCAAGCCCAAGCCGTCCAGCTCCAACAGCGGCAAGGACGACAGCGGCCTGCTCGGAGAGACCACGGGCGGCCTGCTCGACCCTCCGAACGACGCGTCGACACCGACCCCGTCCGACGGAAAGTCCGGCGACAGCAGCACCAGTACGCCCAAGCCGGAGGTGACCCTGCCGCCGCTCCTGCCGGGCCTGCTGCCCGGCCTGGGCATCGACGGCGAGGACGCCAGCTAGGTTAGGTCGTATCGGCCGCCGCCCCGTCCAGGGCGGCGGCCTTTCGCCGTGCCCGGGGCAGTGGGCCGCGGCCCGGGGCCCCCGCCCACTGCCCCGTCAGAAGAACACCGACCGCCGCTGCACCAGCAGCTTGTACAGCGTGTGCTGGATCTGCTCCCGTACCTGATCGGTCAGGTTGAACATCAGCATCGGGTCCTCGGCGGCCTCCGGCGGATACCCGTCCGTCGGAATCGGCTCCCCGAACTGGATCGTCCACTTCGTCGGCAGCGGCACCGCACCCAGCGGCCCCAGCCACGGGAACGTGGGCGTGATCGGGAAGTACGGGAACCCGAGCACCCGCGCCAGCGTCTTCGCGTTGCCGATCATCGGGTAGATCTCCTCGGCCCCGACGATCGAGCACGGCACGATCGGCGTCCCCGCCCGCAGCGCCGTCGAGACAAAGCCGCCCCGCCCGAACCGCTGCAGCTTGTACCGCTCGCTGAACGGCTTGCCGATGCCCTTGAAGCCCTCCGGCATGACACCGACGAGTTCGCCGCTCTCCAGGAGCCGCTGCGCGTCCTCCGCGCAGGCCAGCGTGTGCCCGGCCTTGCGGGCCAGCTCGTTCACCACCGGCAGCATGAACACCAAGTCGGCCGCCAGGAGCCGCAGATGACGGCCCTCGGGGTGGTTGTCGTGCACCGCGACCTGCATCATCAGGCCGTCCAGCGGCAGCGTCCCCGAATGGTTGGAGACGATCAGCGCCCCGCCCTCCGACGGGATGTTCTCGACGCCCTTCACCTCGATCCGGAAGTACTTCTCCGCGACCGGCCGCAGCAGCGACATCAGGACCTGGTCGGTGAGCTCCTTGTCGTAGCCGAACTCGTCGACGTCGTAGTCCCCGGTGATCCGCCGCCGCAGGAAGGCGAGCCCGCCCGCGATCTTGCGGTCCCAGCCGCCCCGCTTCTCCGCCTCGGCGGCCACCGGCTCGGGAGCGGGTGCGGGCTCCGGCTCGGGCTGCGCCTGCTGCTGTACGGGGATGGGTTTCACCTCGCGCACGGCCGCGGGCTCGCCCCTGCGCCGGCCGCCCGTGCCCCTGCGGCGCGCCGCGCCCTTGCCGGTCGTCCCCCGCGACCTGTCGTCGTCGAACGGAATGACCTTGGCATCCGCCATCGTTGATGCGCTCCTCAGTTGGCGCTCTGCGTCGGGGGGTGGCTGGGTGTGCGGGCACCGCCCAGGAAGGGCAGGGCGGCGACCCTGTCCACGGCTGACGCCAGGGCCTGGGGCGGCAGCAGTCCGGGGCCCCGGCCCTGCACGAAGTCCGCGAAGGCCTCCGCGGTCGTGTACTTCGGCCGGAACCCCAGTGTGTCGCGCATCTGGGCCGTGGACACCACCCGCCCGTGCGTGAGCAGCCGAATCTGCTCGGGCGAGAAATCCGTGGCACCCAGCGTACGCAGGGCGCCGCCCACCCAGGTCACCGCCGGCAGCAGCACCGGAACGGTCGGCCGCCCCAGCCGGCGCGAGCACTGCGACAGCAACAGCACGCCGTCCCCGGCGATGTTGAACGTCCCGCTGTTCAGCGTCCCGCGGTCCGGCTCGTGCGAAGCGAGCCGCAGCACCTCGATCACATCGTCCTCGTGCACGAACTGCAGCCGCGGATCGTAGCCGAGCACGGTCGGAAGCACGGGCAGCGCGAAGTACTGGGCGAGCGGTGAATCGGCGGTCGGCCCGAGGATGTTGGCGAACCGCAGCACGCACACGGCGACGTCCGGGCGGCGCCGGGCGAACCCGCGTACGTACCCCTCGACCTCGACGGTGTCCTTGGCGAAGCCACCGCTCGGCAGCGACTTCGGCGGCGTCGTCTCCGTGAAGACGGCCGGGTCACGCGGCGCGGACCCGTACACGTTCGTACTGGACTTCACGACGAGCCGCTTCACGCTGGGCGCCTTCTGGCAGGCGCCGAGCAGCTGCATCGTCCCGATGACGTTGGTCTCCTTCAGGGAGCCACGGCTGCCGCTGGCCAGCGGGGTCCCGGTGACGTCCATGTGCACGACGGTGTCCACGGAGTGCTCGGCGAGCACCCGCGCGATCGTCGGCTGCCGGATGTCGGCCTGCAGGAAGTCCGCCCCGCCCAGATGGTGCGCGGGCGGCACCGCATCCACCCCGATGACCCGGTCCACGTCCGGGTCCCGCTGGATGCGTCGTACGAACCGGCCTCCCAGCTGCCGGGCCACCCCGGTCACGAGCACGACCTTGCCCAAGATCAGCGCCTACCTTCCGTCCCAGCCCCGCCGCGCTCCGCAATCACTGCTTGCGGCTCACGTTAGCGGTTCGATGTTGCGCTGTGATGACCGGACGATGCATGAAGTGACGACAGCCACAGCTGTACGTACAGACGATTGCCGCTTGAACTTCTGCCTGCTCAACGCAGTGTGGCCCTCCCACCGAACGGTGAAAGGGCCACACAGAGCGCGCTTGACGCAGCGGTCGCTTACTTCTTGTTGCGACGCTGCACGCGGGTGCGCTTCAGCAGCTTGCGGTGCTTCTTCTTAGCCATCCGCTTACGCCGCTTCTTGATAACAGAGCCCACGACTACCCTCGCTCACTTCTCGGACAACCCCCGCAGCGCGGGGACAATCACTCGGTGCGGGGCTGCATTGGGGCCCACACGACCTACGAGGGGCTAGCCTACCCCGCCCGAGCGCCGAGCCAGAAATCGAGGGCGGTCCCGGACTACGGATCAGCCCGCATCCACCCCCACATAGGACTCGCGGAGGTACTCGTGGACCGCTTGCTCCGGGACGCGGAAACTCCGCCCGACCCGGATCGCGGGCAGATGACCGCTGTGCACCAGCCGGTACACGGTCATCTTGGACACTCGCATGACCGAAGCGACTTCCGCCACGGTCAGGAACTGCACCTCGTTCAGAGGCCTACTCTCACCAGCAGCCATGTCACACCTGAACCTTCCGCACTCGACGGCCACCGGCTTCCCCTTCCGGTGACTCAACGTCGTTGCGTGCTCACTCCCCAATGTAGGGGCGCATGATGCGAGTGGGGAAGAGGAGCTGCGATCGGCCGCCTACTGTGACAGACACGCTCGATTGAGTACATAGCGAGTAAGCGGTCGGTAGTAATCAGACCGCACAGCGTCATCAAGCGGAACGACGACGGACACCTGCCCCTCGGCCTCACCGACGAACAGGGCGGGATCATCCGTATCGGCGAGGCCGATGGCATCGAACCCCAACTGACCTGCACCGCAGGCCCATCCGTGGTCCCCGACGACCAGCTCGGGAAGCGGTCCGCCGGCCTCCGCCAGAGCACTCAGAGCGGTACGAACCGGGAGGGGGGAATGGGTGTGCGCGCCGGTCTCACTTCCGGGCGGCCACGCGCCGGGTTCCCGCACCAGCGCGACTCCTCGTACGTAGTCAAGGTTGTACGTGCGTAGGCCGAACCGGGTCGTTATGTCGACACTGAGACCCTGCGCCGGAGTGAGAACGGGACATCCCACCGCCGAGAGGGCGTCCGCCAACGAAGCGTAGAAACCGAGCAATCGGTGCGGATGCCCGGTTCCGAAGAGCACCGGGGCCCGGGTGGCGGCGGCCCTTCCGATGCGGTCGCCGAACGCGTCGAGGGCGGCCAGCGTCCGTTCCGGATCGATGACGTCGTGCCCCGAGATGTGGTCCGGGTCCGGCGAGACCCCGCACTTGTCGGCCATGAGCGCGAGCAAGTCCCGCCGCCCCCAGACCCATTCGGGATCCAGCCCGAGCAGCACGCGCGGGTCCCTGGCCTCGAAGAGCCGGTAACTGCGCAGACTCTCCTCACGGGAGGTCGCCACGGGCCCGGCAAGCCGAGCCGCCAACAGATGTGCGCGGAGGGCGCCGGTGCTCAACACGCTTGCGATGCTGATGCATCACGCACCCGCCCGCCCCGAAAACCCCCAAACACCCCACAGTCGGAGTAACCCCAGCCACCACCACCTTCAGCAACTACCGCCCCGCCACAGCCGCTTTCGGCAATCCGCCGCCCGCGCCGGCGCCTTGGGCAATCCGCCGTCCCGCCACGGCCCGCCTTCGGCAACCCGCCGCCCCGCCACAGCCCGCCTCGGGCAACCCGCCGCCCCGCCACAGCCCGCCTCGGGCAATCTGCCGCCCCGCCACGTCGCCTTGGGCAATCTGCCGCCAAGGGCGGCAGGGTGGGCAAGGCGGCACCCCAGCGCCGGGCAGGCGCCTCCGCAGGCCCCCGCCCACGGCCCCGCCCGGAACCCTGGAACCCCGGGACCCCGGAACCCCGGCCTCCGAGCCCCAACCCCCTAAGCCAGCAACCCCCGCAAGGGAAACGCCGCCTTCCGCGTAGCCAGAATCGCCTGATCCAGCCGATCGGCAGGGTCGTACCCGGCCTCCCACTCCCGGAACATCACAGGCCACCGCCCATCAGTCATCCGGGCAGGCGCCAACTGCCGCGTACGAGCAAAGACTTCCTGTCGCCACGACTCCGGAATCACGGTCTCGGGCGCGATCTCCCGCCCGGCAGCGACAGCGACCAGATGCGTCCACGACCGCGGCACCACATCCACGACGGCGTACCCACCGCCCCCGAGCGCGACCCACTTCCCGTCCGCGTACTCGTGCGCCAGCTCATGACAGGCGACCTGCACGGCCCGCTGCGCGTCCAACGACACCGCGAGATGCGCCAACGGATCCTCGAAGTGCGTATCGGCCCCGTGCTGGGTGACCAGCACCTGCGGCCGGAACTCCGCGAGCAGCTCCGGCACCACGGCGTGGAAGGCCCGCAACCACCCGGCGTCCCCCGTCCCGGCCGGCAGCGCCACGTTCACGGCGGTCCCCTCCGCGGCCCCGTCGGGCCCGGTCTCCTCGGGCCACCCGGTCTGCGGGAACAGCGTCCTCGGATGCTCGTGCAGCGAGACGGTCAGTACCCGCGGATCCTCCCAGAACGCGGCCTGCACCCCGTCCCCGTGATGCACGTCCACATCCACGTACGCGACCCGCTCCACGCCCAGTTCGAGCAGCCGCGCAATCGCGAGCGCGGCGTCGTTGTACACACAGAACCCGGATGCGGCCCCCGGCATCGCATGGTGCAGCCCGCCGGCGAAGTTCACCCCGTGCAGGGCCTCCCCCCGCCACACGGCCTCCGCGGCGCCCACGGACTGCCCGGCGATCAGCGCGGACACGTCGTGCATCCCGGCGAAGGCCGGATCGTCGACCGTCCCGAGCCCGTACGCCTGGTCGGCGCCGTCCGGGTCCGCCGACGCGGCCTTGACCGCCTCCACGTAGTCCTCGCGGTGCACGAGCCGCAGGGTCGAATCCCCCGCTCTCGGCGCGGCCACGACCTCCACGCCCTCCGCCCGGTCGAGCCCGAAGGCCGCCACCAGGCTCCGGGTCAGTTCGAGCCGGACCGGATCCATCGGATGTCCGGGCCCGAAGTCATACCCCGCTACCGCTGGGTCCCACATCAACTGCACGCGGCCGCTCATGCCCGCCACCGTATCGGTCGTCCTTGGTCCCGAACGAAGGGGCGTACACGAGTGTCACCAGCACCAGAGCCATCGGCACGAGCATCGCCCCGCGATAACTCCACGCATCCCCCAAAGCGCCCACCAGCGGCGAACCCACCAGAAACCCAACGTAGTTGAAGATGTTCAGCCGTGCGACGGCGGCATCGGACGCGTTCGGGAACATCCGCCCCGCCGCCGCGAACGTCTGCGGCACGATCACACACAGCCCGAGGCCCAACAGCGTGAACCCGAGCATCCCGACCCACGCCCCGGGCGCCACGGCCACCACACCGAACCCGCCGGCGGCGATCACGGTCCCGACCCGCACCACGGCCACCGCCCCGAACCGCCGCACCCCCACGTCCCCCACGGCCCGCCCGACGAGCGTCATGACCATGTAGACGTTGTACGGAACGGTCGACAGCTGCTCGGAACTCCCCAGCACGTCCTGGAGGTACTTGGCACTCCAGTTGGAGACGGTCGAGTCCCCGATGTACGCGAAGGACATCACCAGGCACAGCGGCAGCAGCATCTTGAAGACGACGCCCCCGCTCTTCCCCGCGGCGGCGGCCTCCTCGGCCAGGTCCGCGGCGCCCCCGTCCACGTACCACCGGCTGCCCACCAGACAGCCGGGCAGCAGCACCAGGACGACCGGCAGGTACAGCACGAACAGCGACAGATGCCAGTGCGCCCCCACCCACGCGAGCGACGCCCCGACGATCCCGCCGAGGCTGTACGCGGCATGGAACCCGAGCATGATGCTGCGCCCGTACGCCCGCTGCAGGCTGACCCCGAGCATGTTCATCGACGCGTCGAGCGCCCCCACGGCCAGACCGAACACCCCGAGGCAGACACCGACCTCCGCCATCGTGTCCCCGGCCCCGACGCCCAGCAGCGCGAGCAGCACCACCGGCTGCGCCCACCGCAGCACCCGGCTCGGCCGTACGCGCTTGACCAGCTGCTCGGTGCCCACGCTGCCGACACCGGCCAGGATCGGCACAGCGGCCAGGAAGACAGGCAGCAACCCGTCCGATATCCCGTACTGATCCTGAATGGCGGGAATCCGGGTCACCAGCAGCGCGAAGGCCGCCCCCTGGGCGAAGAAGCTGAACCCCAGCGCTCTCCGCCCCCACCGCATCGCACCTGTTATGCCTGCGTTCCCATCGGTCATGGCGGCACAGCGTATGCCCCCTGCTTACCGCTGGGTAGATGGATCAAGCTCCCAATTCGCGCAGTACGGCCACGAATTCATCACCCCATGAGCAGGGCGGGCAGCTCCCGCATGTCGGTGAAGAAACCGTCGGCCCCCGCGAGCCGCTCCGCCGGTGTCATGGCCGTGAACCCGTACACGTCCATTCCGGCCGCGACCGCCGCCTGCACCCCGAGCGGACTGTCCTCGACCACCACACATTTTCCGGGAGCCACGCCCATCTGCTCCGCCGCATACAGAAACAGGTCCGGCGCAGGCTTCCCCCGCCCGACGTCCTGCGAGCTGAAGACCCGCCCCTCCCCGAACCACCGGTCGAGGCCGGTCGTGCGGTGCCCGACCCGAATCCGCTGATGACTCCCCGACGAGGCCACGCAGTACGGCACCCCCTCGGCAGTCAGCTTCTCCAGCACTTCGGCGACCCCGTCCACGGGCTGCAGCTCCCGCTCGAACGCGGCGAAGACCCGCTGGTGAAAGACCTCGTCGAAGTCCTCGGGAAGCTTCTCCCCGGTCCTCTCCAGAACGAGATCGTGTACGCGGTGCATGGCGGCGCCCATGTAGTCCCGCAGGGAGTCCTCGTACGAGGTCGGATGCCCCAGCTCGGTGAGATAGCCGGCCAGCAGCGTGTTGGAGATCGGCTCACTGTCGACGAGCACACCGTCGTTGTCGAAGATGACGAGTTCGTAGCGCATACGACGACCCTACGACGGCAGAAAAACACCAGAAAACAGAAAACCCCCGTGTCAATGACACGGGGGTTTTCTCAAAAATAGTTCGGCGGCGTCCTACTCTCCCACAGGGTCCCCCCTGCAGTACCATCGGCGCTGTGAGGCTTAGCTTCCGGGTTCGGAATGTAACCGGGCGTTTCCCTCACGCTAT
>NZ_JAFVLN010000021.1 GCF_017377775.1 Streptomyces sp. VRA16 Mangrove soil | reverse complement strand
CCCCGCTATTCCCGGCCCGCCCCTCTCCGTAGGGCCTGCAGAGCCCGCTGTCAGCCCGTGGTGCACTTCGGCAGATCGGCGGTGTCGCCGCTGCGGATGTCCTTCAGTGCGTTCATCGCGTCGTCCAGCGTGTTCACCTTCACGAGCGTGAGCCCGTCCGGGGTGTCCTTGGCCGCGGCCGCGCAGTTGTCCTTCGGCGTCAGGAAGTACTGCGCTCCCTTGTCGCGGGCCCCGACGGTCTTCATCTGGATGCCGCCGATGGGGCCGACCTTGCCGTCGTCGTCGATGGTGCCGGTGCCGGCCACGAACTTGCCGCCCGTCAGATCGGTGGGCGTGAGCTTGTCGACGATGCCGAGGGAGAACATCAGGCCCGCGCTGGGGCCGCCGACGTCCGCGAGCTTGATGTCGATCTGGAACGGGAAGGTGTGGTCGGTCCCGGCCTGGATGCCGACGATCGCCCGGCCGTCCTCGGCCTTCTCCGTCCTGATCGTCACGTTCTCCGTCGCGGTGGCCTCCTTGCCCTCCTTCTCGGCCTTGGCCGCCTCCTTGACGGGCACGATCGTGAACACGACGTTCTCGCCGGCCTTGTGCTTCGTGACGAGCTTGGCGACGTCGGCGGGCTTGGTGATCTTCGTTCCGTCGACGGCCTTGATCACGTCACCGGCGTGCAGCCGGCCCTCGGAGGGGCTGTCCTTGACGACGGAGGAGACGATCACCCAGGACTTCACGGGGATGTCCAGCTCGTTCAGGGCGGCGACCTTGGCGCTCTCCTGGGACTGGCTGAACTCCTCGGCGTTCTCCTGCGACGACTGCTCCTCGGTCTGGCCGTCCGGGTAGAGCGTGTCGTGCGGCACCACGATGCTGTCGTGGGCGAGCCACCCGTAGACCGCCGAGACCAGGTTCATGTTGTAGTTGGCGCTGGTGACGCGAACCGTCGTCATGTTGAGGTGCCCGGACGTGTCGTACGTCTTGTGCCCGGAGATCTGGATGACGGGTTCGCCGTCGTGGTCCGCGAGGGTGTTCACCGTCGGGCCCGGGGACATCTCCGCGTAGGGCACTTTGATGAGAACCCCCGCGCAGAGCAGCGCGATCAGCATGAGGGTCGAGGCGAGCATCGTCGCGGTGCGGCGTGGCATGGAACGACAGTACGGGACGGGTCTGTCAGTGCACCTGTGGGGCCGGGCCGTACGGGCTCACGGCCGCTTGCCGGACGTCACGTCCCGGAGTGCGACTTCTCCATCGCCTCACGGAACCGCTCGTACCCGCTGAGTTCGGTCACGTCACCGGTCTTGTGCCGGTTCCTTCCGGCCCAGACCGCCCAGAGCGAGGCGCCCACCGCAGCAACAACCGGAATCAGCAGCCACAAGAGGCTTGCCATGCCGACCTCCCGACCCCATGAGCGACTGCACCTGACTGATCAGCAGATTAATCATCCGCACTGTCAACGCTCACCGCAGGGGGGCGGTTACGCAACCGGAACCTCAACAGGCTCCGACCCACTCCTCCGTCCCGTCGGAGAAGGTCTGGTGCTTCCAGATGGGCACTTCGTGCTTGAGGTCGTCGATGAGCTTGCGGCACGCCTCGAACGCCTCACCGCGGTGCGGGCACGAGACGGCGACGACGACCGCGAGGTCGCCCACCGTCAGATCGCCCACGCGGTGGACGGCCGCGAGCGCCCGGACCGGATAGTCGGCGACGACCTTCTCCGCGATGCGCCGCATCTCGGCCTCCGCGCTCGGGTGGCACGAGTACCCGAGCCGGTCCACGTCGGCCCCGCTGTCGTGGTTGCGGACCGTCCCCACGAAGAGCGTGGTGCCGCCCGCCGCGTCGTCCCCGACGGCCGTGAAGACCTCGTCGACGGAGAGCGGCGTCTCACGGATCGCGATCAGCTTGATGGGGTCCTGCGCCGCGTGCTCACCGGGGTGCTCGTGCTGGGTGGGTGCCATGCCCTTCATCGTGCCGTACGCCACTGACAACCGTGAATTGGAGCCTCCTACAGTCAGCCCGGGCTGCGGGCAGGTGTTCCGCACGGCCGAGCAGGTGGGCACGGCCCCTGGTGCCGCGTGCGGGCGAAGGCGGCGCCGTCCGCGGCCCGGCCCGTCAGATGCGCCGCCGCGCCTTGCGCACCCGCCGCACGACGGCCGCCGTACCCAGCAGTGCCACGGTCGCGCCCGCGGCTCCCGCGGCGGTCGCGTCCTTGCGTCCGAGCCGCCGCCCGGCCACGGTGCGCCGTCCGGCGACCTCTTCGAGGAGTTCGGCGAGCACTTCCTCGTTGGTCCACTGCGGCCGCCACCCGGCGTCGTGCAGCCGGCTCCCGCTGACGACCCAGGGGTACATCGTGTAGGCCAGGTCCCCGGCGGGCGACGGCGTGAGCCCGATCCGGTGCAGCCGGGCCGCGGCGCCGAGCGCGACGGCGGACGGCAGCTCCATGCGCCGGATCCCGCTGAGCTCCTCGACCTCCTCCTGCTCCAGCCAGCCGTCGCAGCCGACCGCGAGCTCCCCGTCGACCTTCTCCAGAACGGCGTACTCCAGGGCGCTGCACAGGTCCTCCACGTGGCAGAACTGCCAGGCGGGCCGCGAACCGGCGACCACGAGGAGACGCGGCGACTCGAAGTAGCGCGTGAGGGCCGTGTCCGTGCCGCCGACGAGGACCGACGGACGCACCACGGTGACGTTGAGGCCGGGGTGCGCGCGCGGCGCGCGGCGCGCGAGACGCTCGATCTCCAGGAGATCGCCGACACCCGTCGCCTCCGCCGTGGCGCGCAGCTCCGCGTCCTCGGCGAGGGGCAGCTCGTTGTCGGCGAGCGCCCCGTAGACCATCGTCGAGGTGCACAGGACGACCCGGTGCACACCGGCCGCCGCGGCGGCGGTCAGCACGGTCTGGGTGCCGCGCACGTTGTAGGCGGTGCGGGCCGCGGAGTCGGACTCCAGGTCGAGGTCGAGGGCGAGGTGCACGACGACGTCGGCGCCGCGCAGCTTCTCGGCGATGGCGGGGTCCCGGACGTCCAGGATGTGCCACGTGGCGGAGGTGCACTCGCCGCGCCGCTCGTCGATGGCGAGCACCTGCTTGATCTCGTCCGAGGCGGCCAGCCGCTCGGTGAGCAGGGCTCCGATGCCGGACGCGGCACCGGTGACCGCGACGACGGGGCCGCGCACGGCCGCACTGGTTGAGGGGTTTCGCGCTGCGCGAACCTGCGGATCTGGGGAACTCACCGGGCGTCTCCAGCGGTTGTCTTCAGTACGTATGTGTATGACGCGTACGTACCAGGAGGCATCCATCCTGCCGCAGGCCATGAGTCGGCGAAGCACCGAGGCCCGATCCCGTCACGGTGTCTACGCTGGGTGTGTGTAGTCGGGCAGTCGCCACCGGGACAGAACCGGTGGCCTTACCAGCCGAGGAATCCCGTGAGTGACACCCCATTCGGTTTCGGCCTTCCGCCGGAGGAGCCGGAAGACGGCGACGAGGGCAAGAAGAAGGACCAGCAGGGCGGTGGCGGTCAGGGACCGGCCAACCCCTTCGGATTCGGGTTCCCGGGCCTGCCCGGCGCGGGCGGCCCGGGCGGCGCGGCGGGCGACAACCCGTTCGCGGCGATGTTCGGCTCGATGAATCCGAACGATCTGGGCGCGGCCTTCCAGCAGCTCGGCCAGATGCTCTCGTACGAGGGCGGCCCGGTGAACTGGGACATGGCCAAGGACATCGCCCGCCAGACGGTCGCCCAGGGCACGCAGGACGGCGTGAAGGACGCGAGCATCGGGCCCGCCGACCGCACCGCGGTCGAGGAGGCCGTGCGCCTGGCCGACCTGTGGCTCGACGACGCGACATCGCTGCCTTCGGGCGCGCACTCGTCCGTGGCGTGGAGCCGCGCCGAGTGGGTCGAGGCGACCCTCCCGGCGTGGAAGGAGCTCGTCGACCCGGTCGCCGAGCGCGTCGGCATGGCCATGGGCGATGTGCTGCCCGAGGAGATGCAGGCCATGGCGGGCCCGCTGATCGGCATGATGCGCTCCATGGGCGGCGCCATGTTCGGCTCGCAGATCGGCCAGGCACTCGGCGTCCTCGCGGGTGAGGTCGTAGGGTCCACGGACGTCGGCCTGCCGCTGGCCCCGGCCGGCAAGGCGGCGCTGCTCCCGCTGAACATCGAGGCGTTCGGCAAGGACCTCGGCGTCCCCCAGGAGGAGGTCCGCCTCTACCTGGCGCTGCGCGAGGCCGCCCACCAGCGCCTGTTCGCGCACGTGCCGTGGCTGCGCTCGCACCTGTTCGGCGCGGTCGACGGGTACGCGCGCGGCATCAAGGTCGACACCACGAAGCTGGAGGACGTGGTCGGCCAGTTCGACCCGCAGAACCCGGAGCAGATCCAGGAAGCGCTCCAGCAGGGCATGTTCCAGCCCGAGGACACCCCGGAGCAGAAGGCCGCCCTGGCGCGCCTGGAGACCGCTCTGGCGCTCGTGGAGGGCTGGGTCGACGCGGTGGTCCACGCGGCCGCGAAGCCGCGTCTGTCGTCCGCCGACGCGCTGCGCGAGACGCTGCGCCGGCGCCGTGCGACCGGCGGCCCGGCGGAGCAGACGTTCGCGACGCTGATCGGCCTGGAGCTGCGCCCGCGCCGGCTGCGGGACGCCTCGCGCCTGTGGGCCTCGCTCACGGACGCGCGCGGGGTCGACGGCCGTGACGGTCTGTGGGCGCACCCGGACATGCTGCCGACGGCGTCCGACCTGGACGACCCGGACGGTTTCGTCCACCGCGAGCAGCTGGACTTCTCCGAGCTGGACAAGATGCTGGGCGACGCGGCCGCGGGCGGCCCCGGCGAGAAGCCGAACCTCTCCAAGGACGACCGGGACGGCACCGACGGCACCGCCGGCGACGACAGTGAGGGCGACAGCGACAAGTGAGCCTGTACGACGACGCGGTCCTCGTCCTGAAGAGCTACGAGGACCAGCCGGAGCTGCGCCAGGGCTACCTGGACCACCTCGCCGAGCACGGTGAGGCCGCCCTGTGGAAGCCCTGCACGGCGGGCCATCTGACGGCGAGCGCCCTGGTCATCGACCCCGAGCGCGGGCGTGTGCTGCTCACGCTCCACAAGAAGCTGCAGATGTGGCTCCAGATGGGCGGTCACTGCGAGCCCGGCGACGCGACCCTGGCGGCCGCGGCGCTGCGCGAGGCGACCGAGGAGTCCGGCATCCCGGGCCTGACGCTGCTCCCGGGCGGCCCGGTCCGCCTGGACCGGCATCCGATCCCCGGCCCGTGCACCCAGCACCTGGACACGCAGTACGCGGCGCTCGCCCCGGCGGACGCCACGGAGGCGATCAGCGACGAGTCCCTGGACCTGCGCTGGTTCGCGTACGACGAGGTCGCTGATGTCGCCGACACATCAGTGGTCCGCCTGGTCCAGGCGACGCGGGCACGTCTCTGAGGACGTTCGAACGGGTAAGGGGCGGGCGCCATGGCGCCCGCCCCTTACGTGTGTCTGCCGCGGCTAGCTCCAGACGTTGCCCTGGTTCGCGCCGCGGGCGCCCTGCTGGCCCATGCCGTACTGGGCGGCGAGGCCGCCGCCGATCACCGCGTTCTGCGGCGGCAGCAGCTCGCTGGGCTGGACGAGCGCGTAACCGCTGCCCATGAAGCTGAGCTCCCAGCCCTCGCCGGTGTTGCCCCGACGCCGCCAGACGCCCGAGGAGTGCGTCTGTGCCTGCATCTGGACCCGGAGCCCGGTCGACCAGGCGACGATGGCGTCCGCGTCGACATTGACGTACTTGTCGGGCGTGACCTGCATCATCAGCGGCTGGCCCGACGTCATCAGGGCGACCTTGCCGCGCCCGGTGATGTTGAGCTGGTACTTGCCGGAGCCGGAGATGCCGAACTGGCTGTCCACGGCGATCACTTCGTGGTGCAGCGACGAGTCCATCGCCAGCACATAGCTGCTGTCGACGGTCAGACCGTCCTGCTCCACATCCACTACGTGGATGTACTGGGCGAGGTTCGCGAGGTACACGACCCCCTGCCCGTGGCAGCGCATCAGGCTCAGGCCCTCACCGGTGTGGGCGCGGGAGCGCTGCTGACCGGAGGTCTGGTACTCGCCGTCGAACTCGACGAGCCCCTGGTAGGCGACCATCGAGCCCTTGCGGGCGACGATGTCGTCGTGGCCTTCCAGGACCACCCGCAGCATCTGCGGGTTCTGCACCGTGTAGCGCTCCTGGGACTGCTGCTCGGCGTATGCGAAAAGCGGGCTCTGCATGATGTGTTCGTTCCCCCTCAGCCCCGGGCTCGGAGACGGTCGGTGCTGTCCTCGCTGGGCTGGACGACGACGATGCCCTCGCCGGAGAAGCCCATCTGGTAGGCCTCGCCGCTGCCGCGCCCGATGAGCGAGCCGGCCCGGAAGCTGCGCTTGCCCTTGACCTTGAGCTTCGGCGACCAGGCGAGAAGGGCGTCCGGGTCGACGTACGTCTCGTCCTCGCCGCGGCCGCAGTCGACGACGATCGGCGTGCCGCGCGAGGTGAGCGCGACGAAGCCCTGCCCGCTGATCGTGATGTTCCACAGGCCCTGCCCGGCGAACTTGGCCAGGCCCTTCACGCGCTCGACGCCCCACTGGAGGTGCGCGTCGAAGGCGAGCAGGTTGGTGCCGTTGACGGAGATCGAGTCGCCGCCGAGGTTGACGACCACGACGTCCGCGCCGTAGTCGGCGAGGTAGAGCAGGCCGTCACCGGTGCACTTCATGAGCGGCGCGCCCTCGCCGGTGATCCAGTCGCGGGCGATCTGGCGGACGGCGGGCGGGTTGGGCTCGTACTGGACGAAGCCTTCGTAGGCGACCATCGAGCCCACGCGCGCGAAGAGGTCGTTGCCGGTCTGCATGGCGACCTTCAGCATGTTGCTGCCGTGGTTCTCCATGCGCGCGGCGACCGGGGTCGGGGCGAAGCCCGCAAGTGGCTGGTTCATGACGGGCTCCCTCAGACCTCGTACGGCTGGACGACGATGAAGTTGCCGGGGGCACCCCGGAACTGCAGGTTCACGCCTTCACCGCTGTGCCCGGGGTAGGCGTTGCGGCGCATGCGGACCTGGCTGGTGACGATCGCCTGGGCGGCCGCGGACCACGCCACGATGGCGTTGGAGTCGGCGAACGTCGTGGGCGTCACCGGAAGGACCACGGGCGTGCCGTGGGTCTTCACGACGATGGTTCCGGTGCCCTGGAACTGCATCACGAACAGGGCGCCTCCGGGGATGCCGTGCCCCTCGATGCGGCGCACCTCGTACTGAAGGGCCTCGTCGAAGGCCAGCACGTTCTCCGCGGAGACACAGATCGCGTCGCCCTGGAGCTCGATGGGGTGCAGGTGGGTCGCCTCTTCCGCGAGGAACACCTGGCCGCGGCCGGTGCAGCGCATGAGCTGCATCTCCTGGCCGGTGGCGTTGCCCACGATGCGGCCCGCGAACCCGGCGCCCTTGTAGCTGAATTCGACCTTGCCCTGGTAGAGCACCATGCTGCCCTGCCGGGCGAGCACGGGATGGCCGCCGCCGGCGCCGAGGTCGACGCGGACCAGCTTCTTGTTCTGCGGCGTCCAGCGCTGCCCGGTGGGCGCCTCGCGGTACTTCTCCAGGGCGGCCGCCACACCGGGGGCCGGGGCCTGCTGCGGGACGCCCTGGGGCGCGCCGTACGGGGACGGGGCGGCGGGCGGCTGACCGTAGCCGGGCGGCATCGGGGGCGTCTGGCCCTGCTGGCCGTAACCGGGCGGCATCGGGGCGCTGCCCTGGCCGGGCACCTGCCCGAACTGGGGCTGCTGCGGCGGCTGGCCGTACGGGTTCGGGGCGGACGGCGGCGGCACGGTGCCCGGCGGCGTCGCCAGCGGCGCGACGATGGTGGGCGCCGCGTGGATCGGGGGCGCGGCCGGGGCGGGCGCGGGCGGCGGCGTCGGGCTCTGCGGCGGCGCGAAGTTCTGCGGCGCGGGGGCGGGGGCCGGGGCGGGCGCGGACGCGGCCGGGGCCCCGAACGCGGGCGGCGCGGCGGCCTGCGCGGGCGGCGCGAAGCCGGGAGTCGCCGACTGCTGCGGCGCGGCGGCCGGCTCCTCGTCGGCGACCTCACCGCCGAAGTTCTTGAGCAGCGCGTCGAGCCCGCCGTCGAAGCCCTGGCCGACGGCCGCGAACCGCCAGACGTCCTTCAGGTAGAAGTCGCCCAGCATCACCGCGCGCTCGGTGGAGAACTCACCACCGTTGAAGGCGTAGCGGGCCACCTCCTCGCCACCGGCGACGATCCGGAGGTACCCGGGCGCCACCTGCGACATCTGTCCCGCACCGTCGATGGTCGCGGTGAACGACAGCTTCTGGATGTGCGCCGGGATCTTGTCGAGCGTGACGCGGAAGGACTCGGTGTCACCGGCCTGCGCACCGAGCAGCTGGACGGACTCCTCGGGCGTCTTCGGCTGGTTGAAGAAGACGAAGTACCGGTCGTCGGAGAGCCGTTCCTCGGCGTCCAGGCCGAAGCAACTGATGTCGAAGGTCAGTCCGGGGCCGGCGATCTGCACGCCTACGTACAGATCGGTGCCCGCGGTGAGGTCACTGATCTTGGCCTTGTGGCCGCGTTGGAATTCCCTGGCCATGCGTAACGACCGTCCCCCATCCCGAAAGGTGATTGCGTCGCGTCAGGCTAACTGCAAACGCCGGGAGTGACGGGGGTCGGTACAGCCCT
The DNA here is from genome assembly GCF_017377775.1 of Streptomyces sp. VRA16 Mangrove soil. Lineage (GTDB taxonomy): Bacteria > Actinomycetota > Actinomycetes > Streptomycetales > Streptomycetaceae > Streptomyces. The sequence goes on along the minus strand of NZ_JAFVLN010000021.1, from coordinate 127,986 downwards.
GGTACAGAACCGTCCCACAAGCGACGGCGGTCCGTGGCGCGTGATCACTCGTCGCGCGCGGCCGGCAGATGCGGGAGCCGGTCGGCCGCCACCACCCCTTCGAGGTAGCCGCGGGCCCGCTCCGTCCGCGGATACGCCTCCAGGAGCCGCCAGAAACGCGGCCCGTGGCCGGGCACCAGCAGATGGGCGAGCTCGTGCAGGAGCACGTAGTCGACGACGTACTCGGGCATGCCCTGCAGCCGGTGCGACAGCCGGATGCTGCCCTCGGCGGGGGTACAGGACCCCCAGCGGGTGTTCTGGTTCGTGACCCAGCGAACGGATGCGGGGCGGGCCTTGGCGTCGAGGTACTGCTCGGAGAGTCGCTCGGCGCGCTCCGCGAGTTCCGCATCGCCAAGAACCCGTTTGCTCTCCTGTGCCGCGAGTTTGTCGAGCATGACACCGACCCAGCGCTTCTCCTCGGCCTCCGACATGCGGGCCGGGATGAGGACCACGGTGCGGTCGCCCTCGCGGTAGGCGGAGACCGTCCTGCGTCGCCGGGAGCTTCTGCGGACCTCGACCGCGCTCGCCCCGAGGCCGCCTGGCGGCGGTTTCCTCGTGCTGCTCTGCGTGGTGGTGGCACGGTGCAGTGGGTCGGCGGGCACGCCCCGACGTTACCCGCTGGGCAGGGCGGAAGTCCCGACTCCGGAACTCTTCGGTGCGGCCTTGCACCACCGTCGATCGATTCGTACGACTATCACCCACCGCCTGTGGACAACTTTCGGCGCGCTTCGGTCCCGGCGGGCAGGCTGGCCCTCGATCGACACGAACGGCGCCCGCCCCGTCGGCGGGGGCACGGCACGAGCGAGAGCACGGCACGGGGGACAGAACCATGCATCCGATCCTCAAGCCAGCGCTGCGGCGCGGCTGGCACGATCTGAACACGGTCCAGTTCGGTGTGACACCCGCGCACGCGGTGGTGCTGGGCCCGGTCGACGTGGCCACCGGGAGTTTCCTGGCGCTGCTGGACGGCACCCGCGGGGTGCCCCTGCTGCGTGACGAGGCCCGGCGGATGGGCCTTCCGGACCGGCATGTGGACGCACTGCTGGCGCGACTGACCGAGGCGGGGCTGCTGGACGACGCGACGGGGGGCGGCGCGTCGGCCCAGGCCCTGCGCGGGCGGACCGAGGTGATGGACCGGCTCCGCCCCGACCACGCGGCGCTGACGGTCACCACCGGCGAGCCTGCCGAGGGCCTGCGCAGGCTGGCGGCCCGGCACACCATGCGGGTGCAGGTACGAGGGGCCGGCCGGGTGGGCGCGGTCGTGGCCTCCGTCCTGGCGGCGGCGGGGATCGGCCATGTCGATGTGCGCGACGGGGGATGCGTCGCGCCGTGGGACGTGGCGCCCGGTGGCCAGCCCGTATCGGCGGTGGGCGAGCGCCGGGACGTGTCGGCCCGGCGGGTGGTGCGCGCCATGACTCCCGCGCGGCCACCACGTCCGGACCTGCGGACGACGGCGGCCCGCCCCGTCGAACCGGAGGAAGGAGACCCGCCGCTCTCCCTGGTGGTCGTCGCACCGCGGGACGGACTCGCGGTCCACTCCCCCGATCCGGCCGCCGCCGAGGATCTGATGGCCGCGGGCATTCCGCATCTGTACGCGGGCGTGGTCGAGGGTACGGGAGTGGTGGGCCCGCTGGTGCTGCCCGGCGGGACGGGCTGTGCGCACTGTCTGCTCCTGGGGCGCGTCGACCGCGATCCGACCTGGCCGCGGCTGCTCGCGCAGTGGGGCTCGAATGCCGCGTCCCGCCAGGTGCAGGCCTGTGACCTGGGCCTGGCCACGGCAGTGGCGGGGCTTGCGGCAGCGCACGCACTGGCGTTCCTGGACGGTGAGTTGCCGTCGAGCACGGGGGCGCGCTGGGAGGCGGCCGCGCCCGGCCTCGACTGGCACGCACGGCCGGTATGTCCGCATTCGGAGTGCCCGTGCGGTGCGGGTGAGAGAGGTAACGGGCAGGAGACCTCCGTGGAGGAAGAGCCGCACGACACAATGGCGGGGTAGGCAATGGCCGACGGCGCCACGACGCCTGGACATGCGCGGCACGGCTGTCCGGCACTTGGAGGGGTGTATGTCTGATCTTCCCCGGAAGGCGGTTACCCGTACCGCCAAGCTGGCCGCACTGCCCATCGGTTTCGCGGGCCGCGCGACCTGGGGCATCGGCAAGCGCATCGGCGGCAAGTCCGCCGAGATCGTCGGCAGAGAACTGCAGCAGCGCACAGCGGAGCAGCTGTTCAAGGTGCTCGGCGAACTGAAAGGCGGGGCCATGAAGTTCGGGCAGGCCCTGTCCGTCTTCGAGTCGGCGCTGCCGGAGGAGGTCGCCGGTCCCTACCGTGCCGCCCTGACGAAGCTTCAGGAGGCGGCGCCTCCGATGCCGACCCGCACCGTGCACACGGTTCTGGAGGAGCGGCTCGGCGGGCAATGGCGGGAGCTGTTCCTGGAGTTCGAGGACAAGCCGTCGGCCGCCGCGTCGATCGGCCAGGTGCACCGGGCGGTGTGGCACGACGGCCGCCGGGTCGCCGTGAAGGTCCAGTACCCGGGCGCGGGCGACGCGCTGCTGTCGGACCTGAACCAACTGGGGCGTTTCGCCCGTCTGTTGGGTCCGCTCATTCCGGGCATGGACATCAAGCCGCTCATCTCCGAACTGCGTGACCGGGTCTCCGAGGAACTGGACTACGCGCTGGAGGCGCAGGCGCAGCGGGCGCACGCCGAGGAGTTCGACGGCGACCCCGACGTGGTGGTGCCGCACGTGGTGCACCAGTGCGACCAGATCCTCGTGACGGAGTGGATCGACGGGGTGCCGCTCGCCGAGATCATCACCGGCGGTGACCGCGAACAGCGGGACCGCGCTGGGCAGTTGCTGGCCCGCTTCCTCTTCTCGGGGCCGGCGCGCACAGGACTGCTGCACGCGGACCCGCACCCAGGGAACTTCCGGCTGCTGCCAAACGAGGACGGCGGCTGGCGGCTGGGCGTCCTGGACTTCGGCACGGTGGACCGGCTCCCGGGCGGACTGCCCCGGCCGATCGGCGACTCCCTGCGGATGACGCTGGACGGGGAGGCGAGCGCGGTCTACGAGCTGCTGCGCGAGGAGGGCTTCGTGAAGGAGTCCATCGCGCTCGAACCGGACGCGGTGCTCGACTATCTGCTGCCGATCATCGAACCGGCCGAGGTCGAGGAGTTCACCTTCACCCGCGCCTGGATGCGCACCCAGGCCGCACGGATCGGCGATCCCCGCTCCCCCGCCCACCAGCTGGGCAAGCAGCTCAACCTGCCGCCCGCGTATCTGCTGATCCACCGGGTCACGCTCAGCACGATCGGAGTGCTGTGCCAGCTGGGCGCCACCGTCCGGCTGAGGGACGAACTCGAGGCGTGGGTACCGGGGTTCGTGCCCGATGAGCTGGGGGGCGAGGGTTCCGCCGTCGAGGACTTCGGTGACGAGGCGTTCAGCGACGAGGAGGAGGTCCCGCAGCCGCCCGCAGCCGAGGCCTGATCGCCACCAGGCCGATCACCACCGGTCGGAGTCGAGCCGTCCCTCGATCGCCCTGATGTTCTCCCGGGCGCAGTTCTCGCAGAAGTAGCGACGGACGCCGCCCTCGACGGAGCACGTCCAGGTCAGCGGCAACTCCTGGACCGTGGTGCCGCACCGGGCGCACACGAGGGACGGCCGGTCCGGTGGCTGCGCGGAGTCCCCGCCAGGAAGAGACGTCACCCGGCGACGATAACGCCGCGCCCCGATGATCGCCGGGTACAACGCACCGCGGGGGCCGGTCCGATCCGGACCGGCCCCCGCGGTGAACAGCCGGGTGCTGTGTGGGTCAGTGCATGACGGCCATGGCGAGCGCGCGGCGGGCGCGCAGCGACGCGCGCTCGGCGCGGCGCTGCATCCGACGGGCGACCACCAGGCGCATGGCCTGGCGCTCGAAGTCGGCCTCACGCAGTCGCTCGTGCATATGCGCACGGGCCAGGGCTTCTGGGGCGAGTTGCATCTGTCGGGTCCTGTTCTGACGCGAGTCGTTCGCGTCGGAGAGAGAAAAGTCTGGGGTCACGGAGCCGGCGGGCTCGCTCGTGGACGGCTTCATCGGGGCCTGCTTCTTGGGGTCGTGCGTCAGGGGGCGGTCGATCGTTCCTGGGGTGTTCATGCCGCGACCGGGTTCTTGCGCGGACGGCCACGCGGCCGCTTGCGGGCCACGACGACACCCTGGACGAACAGCTCGCCACCCCAGACGCCCCAAGGCTCACGCCGCTCCTTGGCACCGGCGAGGCAGGCCTCGACCAGCGGGCAGGTACGGCAGAGGGACTTGGCGTACTCGACATCCGCCGGCGACTCCGCGAAGAAGACCTCGGGGTCGTAGGCACGGCAGGGGACGGGCACGCCGAGGTTCTCGATGGCGTCGTCGAGCGCGGTGAGCGTAGTCAGCGGGTTCAAGGTGGAGTCCTCCGTGGGGACAGGCGGGGGAAGAGGGTCTGAAGGCGGTACGGACGGGGCGTGCGCTTCGAGTTGCACGGTTCGTTTTCCTCGTCTGGTCGTTCCGGCCGGTGGGCCGGGTGGCGGTGGTACCGGGTTCTTTTCTTGTCCCGAGGCCCCTTCGTACTGGTCCCTCGGAAGATCGCTGGTTCTTCCGGGAAAACAGAAGGGCCGCGGATCCCGGATGGGGTTCCGCGGCCCTGAAGGCGCCGGCCTGATCGAAGATCAGGCTGGATCACTCCAGGGTTCAGGCCCACGGAAGGCCCACATCGTGTGGTGCTGCGTCGTCTGCTTCCGGAATCCGGCACCGGCCGCTGCAAAGGCATAGGCCTGAGCCTGTGCCGTCGCTACTGCTTCCGGTGCCTTGGTCGGTCGCTCATTGCCCTCGTGAATCGGAAGGGACACGAGGGACATGCCGGACTCCGGACGCATGGCGCTGAGGCCAGACAGACCGGTGCCCAGGTTCGAGAAGCCGAGCAGGCAGGAAGCGACGACCGAGCGATCGGTCATTTTGACGGTGCTGATGGAGCTGGCGTTGATGCTGATCACTGGAATCGCCTCCTCTCGGCGTCTAGGGGGATCGGGGTGAACCGATCCGACGGCTATCAAGTACAACACGGAACCAGGGCCTTCGAGAAGGCCGCTGCTTTCGTGATTAAGAACCTATGGGGATTGCTGGGGCATGCGCAAACTATTTTTTCGACGAGTTTGAATCAGTCGTCCCCCGCGACGTCATCGGCCTCATCCCCCACCGCCTGACCTGCACAGATGGCGAGCACATCGGAGCCGTAGCTGCGAAACTTCCGTCGGCCGACACCTGGGACGCGGGACAGCTCCCGCTCGTCGTCGGGCGCGGCCTCCGCGATGGCGATCAGCGTCTTGTCGGTGAAGACGCAGAACGCGGGCTGTCCGAGGTCGGCCGCCGTGCGGGCCCGCCACTCGACGAGTCGCTCGTACAGCCCCTCGTCCATGTCGGACGGGCAGTCCTCGCAGCGCATCAGCTTCATCTCGGCGGCGTCGAGCGTGCCCCCGCACACCCGGCAGCGCGCGACCTTCCTGTCACCCCGGCGCCGGGCTCCGGCCGGCGGCTCCCACACGGCGTCGTCCGTCGGCCGCGTGCCGTGCTCCACGCCCCCGCGCCCGCCGCCGGCGCCCCGCCCCGCGGGGCCGGTGGAGCCCGGCCGTAGCCCGTCGAGGAAGCGGCTCGCCCTGCGGTTCGCCCGGCCACCGGGCGAGCGGGACAGCGCCCAGGAGACGCCGAGGTGGCGCCGCGCCCGGGTCACGCCGACGTACAGCAGTCGTCGCTCCTCCTCGATCTGCTCGTCGGTCTTGGCGTAGGTGATCGGCATCATGCCCTCGGCGACACCGACCAGGAACACCGCGTCCCACTCCAGGCCCTTGGCCGCGTGCAGCGACGCCAGCGTGACGCCTTCCACCATGGGGGCGTGCTGGGCGTTCACCCGCTCGTCGAGCTCCGCCACGAAGTCTGCGAGGGTCGCGGACGGCTTGGCTCGGGCGAAGTCCTCGGCGAGCCGGGCGAGAGCGGCCAGGGACTCCCAGCGGTCGCGGACGGCGCCGGATCCGGCGGGCGGCTGGGTCGTCCAGCCCTCGCCAGAGAGCACGGCTCTGACCTGCGAGGGCAGATCGACGGCCGCGTCGAGCCCCGCGTCGTTGCCCCCGAAGCGGGCCGCCGCCCTGAGCGAGTGCCCGGCCTTGCGCACCTCGGCCCGCTCGAAGAAGCGCTCCGCGCCCCGCAACTGGTAGGGCACCCCGGCGTCGGCGAGGGCCTGTTCGTAGATCTCCGACTGTCCGTTCGTCCGGAACAGGATCGCGATCTCGCCGGCCGAGACGCCGGAGGAGATCAGCTCACGGATGCGGCGGGCCGCGCCCTCGGCCTCGGAGGGCTCGTCGGCGTACTCCGCGTAGACCGGCTCGGGACCCGCGTCACGCTGCGAGATCAGCTGCAGACGGTGCTCGGCGGCGCGGCCCTTGGCCCGGGCGAGGACGCCGTTGGCCAGGTTCACGACCTGGGGGGTGGAGCGGTAGTCGCGGACCAGTTTGACGACGGTCGCGCTCGGGTGCCGGGTGCGGAAGTTGAGCAGGTGGTCCGGGGTGGCGCCGGTGAAGGAGTAGATCGTCTGGCTGGCGTCACCGACGACGCAGAGGTTGTCCCGGTCGCCGAGCCACAGGTCGAGCAGGCGCTGCTGGAGCGGGCTGACGTCCTGGTACTCGTCGACCACGAAGTGCTGGTACTGGGCGCGGACCTGCTCGGCGATGTCCCGCCGGTCCTGCAGGATGCCGACGGTCAGCAGCAGCACGTCCTCGAAGTCGATGACGCCGCGGTCGCGCTTGAGCCGCTCGTAGTCGCCGTAGATCTGGGCGATCTCGGCGGAGTGGCGCGGGGTCTCGCGGCCCGCCTTGTGGGCCGCCGCCGCATAGTCACCGGGGACGGTCTGGGTGACCTTGGACCACTCGATCTCCGCGGTCACGTCGCGCAGCTCGCCGCGGTCGAGACGGAGCCGGGAGGCGGCCGCGGCGTCGGCGACGAGCTGGATCTTGCGGTCGACGAGCCGGGGCAGCTCGCCGCCGACCGCCTTCGGCCAGAAGAACTGGAGCTGGCGCAGGGCGGCGGAGTGGAAGGTGCGGGCCTGCACTCCCCCGGCGCCGAGCTGCCGGAGCCGGCCGCGCATCTCACCCGCGGCGCGGTTGGTGAACGTGACGGCGAGGACACTGGCCGGCTGGAGGATCCCGGCGCGGACGCCGTACGCGATGCGATGGGTGATCGCGCGCGTCTTGCCGGTGCCGGCGCCCGCGAGCACACACACCGGACCGTGCAGGGCCGTCGCCACGGCGCGCTGCTCGGGGTCGAGCCCGTCGAGCACCGCGTCGGCCGATTCCGGGACCTGCGGGAACAGGGTGGAGTGCGTTGCTGGTGTCACCCCGCCATGCTGCCAGGTCGGCGGGGGCAGGTGCGTCGCGTTGTCCACAGGCCGGGCGGGCCGGTCGTACTAATGCGCCCGACGTGCGGGAATGGCCGCCGGGTCGCGTACGTTCGACTCATTGCGAACACGCATCCCCAGCCACAAAGGAGCGCGAGGAACATGCCGGGCACTGTGACGATGTACAGCACCACGTGGTGCGGCTACTGCCAGCGGCTGAAGAAGCAGATGGACCGTGAGGGCATCACGTACACCGAGATCAACATCGAGCAGGACCCGGAGTCGGCGGCGTTCGTCGAGAAGGCGAACGGCGGGAACCAGACGGTCCCCACCGTCCTCTTCGACGACGGCTCGACGCTCACCAACCCCTCGCTGGCGCAGGTCAAGCAGAAGATCGGCGCCTGAGTCCCTCACCGGGATCCGGCGCTCACAGCGCGTCGCTGGGCTTCGGCAGGGGCTTGCCGTACCAGAGCTCGATCAGGCGGGCCGCAATCGAGATGCCGTAGGGAGGCATGACCTCCTCGGCCTCGAAGGCGGCCCGCAGTTCGTCGCGGGAGAACCAGCGGGCCTCGTGGATCTCGTCCCCGTCCACGTTGATCTCCGTGGACGTGGCGTGCGCCATGAAGCCCAGCATCAGGCTGGAGGGGAACGGCCAGGGCTGGCTGGCGACGTACTCGACCTCGCCGACGACGACGCCCGCCTCCTCCCACACCTCGCGGCGCACCGACTGCTCGATGGACTCGCCGGGCTCGACGAACCCCGCGAGCGTCGAGAAGCGCCCCTCGGGCCAGTGCACCTGGCGGCCGAGCAGGATGCGGTCCTGGTCGTCCGTGACGGCCATGATGACGGCGGGGTCGGTGCGCGGGTAGTGCTCGGCCCCGCAGGCCTGGCAGCGGCGGATGTGGCCCGCGGCGGCGATGACGGTGCGTTCGCCGCAGCGGGAGCAGAAGCGGTGCAGTCGCTGCCAGTTCTCCAGGGCCACGGCGTGCACCATGAGCCCGGCGTCACGGTCGGACAGCAGCATCCCCGCCTCGCGCAGGCCCGCCGGGCGCGCGGACTGGTCCATGCGTCCGGGGAGCGTGTCCTTCTGGAGCGCGAAGTAGCTCACACCGTCGTCGTCGGTGCCCAGGAAGTAGCGGTGCGCCTCCGTGAGCGGTGCCTCGAAGGCCGGCGTCATGACCAGTTCCGTCGCGCCGTCCGGTGTCTCGTCGATGAGCACCTGGCCGCCGGAGACCACGAAGACCCGGGTCGTGGGGTGGCTCCACGCGGCGGCGAGCCACGCCTCGTCGAGGCGGTGGTGCGCGGCGCGGTCGATGCCGCTGGGTACGGCGAGCGAGAGCGGTCGGTCGGTGGTGCGGTCGGTCCAGGTGGTCACGGGTGCTTCCAACTCCCCCGGTGGAATGGGTGGTTCGGCAGGGCGATTCAGCAGGACGTACGGCAGGGCGGGTGCGGGGTGCCTCGTTCAGTGTGCATCTGCCCAGCTCTCGGCGAGATCGCCCCACAGGTAGGCAGTTGTTTCCACACCCTTCATGAGGAGGTCGAGCTCGACCTTCTCGTTCGGGGCGTGCCAGCCGTCGGAGGGGACGGAGATGCCCAGGAACAGCACGGGTGCGTCGAGCACGTCCTGGAGGTCGGCAGCGGGGCCCGAGCCGCCTTCGCGCGTGAAGCGGATCTTCCGCTCGAAGGCCCGGCCCATGGCACGCACGACCGACTGGAGGGCGGGGTGGTCGAGCGGCGTGAGGCAGGGCCGGGTGGCGGCGCCGAAGGTGATCTCGTGGCGGATCCCGGCGGGCAGCTGCTCGGCGACCCAGGCGGTGACGGCCTTCTCGACGTGGTCCGGATCCTGGCCCGCGACCAGCCGGAAGGAGAGCTTGAGCATGGCCGACGACGGCACGATCGTCTTGCCGCCGGGGCCCTGATAGCCACCACCGATGCCGTTGACCTCGGCGGTGGGGCGGGCCCAGATGCGCTCCAGGGTGGTGTGCCCGGCCTCGCCGTGGGTGGCGTGGGACTTCGCCGTGCGCAGCCACTGCGCCTCGTCGAAGGGCAGCTCGGAGAAGAGTTCGCGCTCCCGGTCGGTGAGCTCGACGATGCCGTCGTAGAAGCCGGGGACGGCCACGCGCGCGTGCTCGTCGTGCAGGGCGGCGACGAGGCGGGCCGCCGCGGTCGCCGGGTTCGGCACGGCGCCGCCGAAGGAGCCGGAGTGGATGTCCTGGTCGGGCCCGTACAGCTCGATCTCGCAGTCGGCGAGGCCGCGCATGCCGGTGCACACCGTGGGGGTGTCCTCGGACCACATGCCGGTGTCGGAGACGATCACGGCGTCGGCGGCGAGGCGTTCCTTGCGCTCCTCGATCAGGGCGCGGAAGTGCGGGGAGCCGGACTCCTCCTCGCCCTCGATCAACAGCTTGAGGTTGACCGCGGGGGCGGTGCGTCCGGTGGCGGCGAGGTGGGCGCGGACGCCGAGTGTGTGGAAGAACACCTGGCCCTTGTCGTCGGCGGCACCGCGCGCGTAGAGCCGGTTTCCGACGACGACGGGCTCGAAGGGGTCGGTGTCCCAGCCGTCCTCGCGGGCGGCGGGCTGCACGTCGTGGTGTCCGTAGACGAGCACCGTGGGGGCCTCGGGGTCGCCGGAGGGCCACTCGGCGAAGACGGCGGGGGCGCCGGGCGTCGGCCACACCTCGGTGGTCGGGAAGCCCGTCTCGGCCAGCTTGGCGGCGAGCCAGTCGGCGCTGCGCCGCACGTCGGGTGCGTGGACGGGCTGGGCGGACACGGAGGGGATCCGCAGCCACGCGGCGAGGTCGTCGAGGAACGCCTCATGGTGGTGGTCGATGTACGCACGGACGGTGCTGACGGCGCTGTCAACGGGCTTGCTCATGGTCACGAGCCTAGTCCCCCGCCGGAGTGTGCTCGTCCGGCGGCTCCTCCTCGACCTGCGGCTCCTGTGTGAGGAGCCGCTCCAGCTCGGCCCGTCCGGGCAGCCGGCGCGGCCGCACGGTCTCGCCTGTGCGTACGTACAGGAAGGCGGCGTCCACCGTCTCCGGCTCCACTCCTTGCCGCTCGGCCCACGCGAGCCGGTAGATGGCGAGCTGGAGCGGGTCGGCGTTCTGCTGGTGGCCGGTCTTCCAGTCGACGATCTCGTAGGTCGTCGCGTCGCCCTCGCCCTCCTTGTAGACGGCGTCGATGCGACCGCGGACGACGCGTCCCGCGATGGCCAGTTGGAAGGGCAGTTCGACCTGGTAGGGGGTGCGGTGGGCGTACGGAGTGCGTTCGAAGGCGTCCTTGAGGGACTCCAGGTCGCGCTCGTCGGCGATCTCCGCGTCGCTGCCGGGCAGCTCCTCCGGGTCGAGCATGGGCAGCCGCAGCTCTTCGAAGCGAGACTCGACCCAGGCGTGGAAGCGGGTGCCCCTGCGGGCCGCCGGCTGCGGCGGGGCGGGCATGGGCCGGGCCAGTTCCTGGGCGAAGCCGTCGGGGTCGGCGGCGATCCGCATCAGCTGGTAGGCGGTGAGCGAGTGCGGCACGGGCACCTCGCGCACGGCTGCGCGGGCGCGCATCAGCTCCCCGGCGAGGGCGTCCAGGTCGCGGTCCCACGAGTCGATGGTGCGGGCTTCTTCCGGGGTGAGCTCGGGCTCGGGGACGAACGCGGGGTGCGGGACCGCCGCGGCCGGTTCCTGCGGCACGCGTGCGTGGGGCAGCGCTTCGGGCTGCCGGGCCGAGGGGCGCTCGACGGGCAGCTCGTCCCAGTCGTCCGGGAACGTCTCGTCCCCGTAGGGGGGTTCGTCGAGCAGTTCGTCGTCGTCCGGCGGGGGCGGCCAGTCGGGGTCCTCGAAGGGCGGCTCTTCGTAGGCGGACGGATGCGTCTGCGTGTGGGCGCGCGCCTGCGCGGGACCCGCGGCGCGCTCCAGGTGGGCGAGGACGGTGTCGGCGGCCGCACGCCGGCGGGCCAGGGACGCCTCGTCCAGGGGCAGCGGCCAGGCCTGCTCGGCCGATGCCTCCTGGAGGGCCGGGTTCTCCTCGTCGTCGTCCGGTTCGTCCGCCCAGACCTCGATCTCGCCGTGCCCGGCGACACAGTGGTCGTACAGCGCCTGCAGGAAGTCGGAAGGGCCGCGCTTCTTCTTCTGGGAGGGGCCCCACCAGTGGCCCGAGCCGAGCAGCAGCGAGCGCGGGCGCGTGAACGTCACGTATCCCAGGCGCAGTTCCTCGGTGTGCTGGTGGTCCTTCATGTCGGCGTGGAAGGCCTTCATGCCCTTGGAGTCCCACGTCTCGATGTCGGGCAGCGTGACGGCGTCACCGCGCAGGGCGTGCGGCAGCACCTTGCCCTGGGCGGTCCACTTCTCGCGGCCCTGGGTGCTCGGGAAGGTGCCGTTGACGAGTCCGGGGACGGCGACGACGTCCCATTCGAGCCCCTTGGACTTGTGGGCGGTGAGCACCTTCACGGTGTTCTCACCGCCCGGCAGCGCGTTGTCGAGGCCCTTCTCGTACTGGGCCGCGGTGCGCAGGAAGCCGAGGAAGGCGAGCAGCGACGCGGAGCTGTCGTGGGCCGCGAAGGAGGCCGCGATGTCCAGGAAGTTGGACAGCGTCTCGCGGCGGCGGGCCGCCAACGCGTGCGGGGACGCCGAGAGTTCGACCTCCAGGCCGGTGACCGCGAGGACGCGGTGCAGCACGTCCATGAGCGGGTCGGACAACGAGCGGCGCAGGTCGCGCAGTTCGGTGGCGAGGCGGGCGAAGCGCACGCGCGCGTCGGGGGAGAACGGCAGCCCGTCGTCGTCCCTCTCGGCCTCCACGGAGGACTCCAGGAACGTGTCGAGCGCGTCCGCCAGCGATATCACCTCGGACGGGTCGACCCCCTCGACGGCCTCGGCCAGGCGCCGGTCGGGATCGTCCTCGTCGCCCCCGCGCGCGTGGGAGACGAGGAAGCGGGCCCGGCGACCCAGGAGGGCGAGGTCGCGCGCGCCGATGCGCCAGCGCGGGCCGGTCAGCAGACGGACCAGTGAGGCGTTGGCCCCGGGGTCCTGGAGCACCTCGCAGACGGCCACCAGGTCGGCGACCTCCGGGAGGTGCAGCAGCCCGGAGAGGCCGACCACCTCGACGGGGATGTCGCGGGCGACGAGGGCGCCCTGGATCTCGGCGAAGTCGGTCGCGGTGCGGCACAGCACGGCGATCTCGCCGGGCGCCTTCCCGGTGGCGACCAGATGGGCGATGGAGTCGGCGAGCCAGCCGATCTCCTCGCTGTGGGTGCGCAGCAGGGCGCAGCGCACGATGCCGTCGCGCTCGGCGCCGGGGGCGGGCCGCAGCGCCTCCACACCCGCGTGCATGGCGCGCAGCGGCTCCGCCAGACCGTTGGCCAGGTCGAGCAGCCGACCACCGCTGCGGCGGTTCTCGCTGAGCGCGAAGCGGGTGGCGGGCCGGCCGTCGGCGTACGCGAAGTGCTCGGGGAAGTCGTCGAGGTTGGCGACGGAGGCGCCGCGCCAGCCGTAGATCGCCTGGCAGGGGTCGCCCACCGCGGTCACGGCGTGGCCGGTGCCGTCGCCGAACAGGCCGGCCAGCAGGATGCGCTGGGCCACGGACGTGTCCTGGTACTCGTCGAGGAGGACCACCCGGAACTCGTCGCGCAGGATCTCGCCGACCTCGGGCCGGGTGCTCGCGAGGGTCGCGGACAGGGCGATCTGGTCGCCGAAGTCGAGGACGTCCCGGGCTCGCTTGGCCGCCCTGTAGTGGCCCACGAGGTCGGCCAGCTCCAGGCGCGCCGCCGCGGCCTCGGGAACCTTGCGCAGATCCGCGTTGCTGAGCTTGGTGTCCGCGAGCGTGCGCAGCAGTTCCTGGTCGTGCGCGCGCAGCCGGCCCGGTTGTACGAGGTGTTCCGCCAGCTCCGAGTCGAGCGCGAGGAGATCGCTGACCAGGTCGGCGAAGGAGCGGGTGAGCGCCGGGTACGGGCCCGGCGCCTCGTGCAGCACGCGCGCGGCGAGCTGGAAGCGGGTGGCGTCGGCGAGCAGCCGCGTCGTCGGTTCGAGCCCGATGCGCAGTCCGTGGTCGGTCAGCAGACGGCCCGCGAAGGCGTGGTACGTGGAGATCACCGGCTCGCCCGGAGGGTTGTCCGGGTCGATGGCGTCGGGGTCGGTGACGCCCGCCTTGATCAGCGCCTTGCGGACGCGCTCGGCGAGCTCGCCCGCCGCCTTGTTGGTGAACGTGAGACCCAGGACCTGCTCCGGCGCGACCTGCCCGGTCCCCACCAGCCAGACCACGCGGGCGGCCATCACCGTCGTCTTGCCCGATCCGGCCCCGGCCACGATCACCTGCGGGGCGGGCGGCGCCGTGATGCAGGCCGTCTGCTCCGGGGTGAAGGGGATGCCCAACAGCTCCTTGAGCTGCTCGGGGTCGGTGAGGCGTGTGGTCACCTCATCGAGGCTAACCGGCACCACTGACAGCGCCCGCCCGTTCCGCCGCAGCGGAGGCGCACGTCACTCCACGACGTGCTTGCCCTCGGGGCGCGCGCTGCACGAGGCCCGGAAGGCGCAGTGGGTGCAGTGCTGGCCCGCGGTCGGCGCGAAACGCTCGTCGAGGACCTTGCCGGCCGCGGTGGCGAGGAGGTCACCGACCCACTCTCCGTCGAGGGGCTCTTGTGCCTGCACCTTGGGGAGCGTCTCGCCGCCGTCCTTCTTGGCGGCGCCCTGGCGCAGCTGCACCAGCTCGGCGCCGCCGGGGTGCGGGCGCGCGCCGTCGAACGGCTCGTCGACGGCGCCCTCGGTGACGGCCAGCTGGTATACGGCGAGCTGGGGGTGGCGCGCGACGTCGGCGGCGCTGGGCGCCTGCTTGCCGGTCTTGAAGTCGACCACGTAGGCGCGGCCTTCGGCGTCCCGCTCCACCCGGTCCATGGAGCCGCGGATGCGCACCTCGTAGGAGCCCGCTTCCAGCGTCACGTCGAAGTCGTGCTCGCTGGCGACCGGGGTGCGTCCGCCACGGTCCATGACGTGCCACTGGAGGAAGCGTTCGAGCGCCACGCGCGCGTTGCCCTTCTCCTGCTCCGACTTCCAGGGCGCGTCGAAGGCGAGCGCGTCCCACACGGAGTCGAGCCGCTCCATGAGGACGTCCAGGTCGGCGGGGGTGCGCCCGGAGGCGACCTCGTCGGCGAGGACATGGACGACGTTGCCGAACCCCTGGGCCGCGGTCGCGGGGGCGTCGGCCTTGACCTCGCGGCCCAGGAACCACTGCAGCGCGCACGTGTTGGCGAGCTGGTCGAGGGCGCTTCCGGAGAGGACGACGGGCTTGTCGCGGTCGCGCAGCGGGACCTTGCTCTCCGTGGGCTCGTACATGCCCCACCAGCGGTACGGGTGGGCGGACGGCACCAGAGGTCTGCCGTCGTCGTCGCTGAGCGCCGCGAGCCGGGCCAGTCGCCGGGCGGCGGCCTCGCGCAGCGCCTCGGAGACGCGCGGGTCGACGGTCGTGGCGCGCAGCTCGGCGACCAGGGCGGCGACGGACAGGGGGCGGCGCGGGCGGCCCGCGACGTCCTTGGGCTCGATGCCGAGCTCGGTCAGGAACCGGGACGGCTGGTCCCCGTCGTCGGCGGCAGCCTTCACGGCGGTGACGACCAGACGCTCCCGCGCGCGCGTGGCGGCCACGTAGAACAGGCGGCGCTCCTCGGCGAGCAGCGCGCCCGGCGTGAGCGGTTCGGCGAGCCCGTCGCGCCCGATGCGGTCGGCCTCCAGGAGGGAGCCGCGGCGCCGCAGGTCGGGCCAGAGCCCTTCCTGGACGCCTGCCACGACGACGAGCCGCCACTCCAGGCCCTTGGAGCGGTGCGCGGTCATCAGGCGGACGGCGTCGGGGCGCACGGTCCGCCCGGCGAGCGTGTCGGCGGCGATGTCCTGGGCCTCGATCTCCTCCAGGAAGTTGCGCGCGCCGCTGCCGCCGGTCCGCTCCTCCGCGCGCGAGGCGACGGCGAACAGAGCGCACACGGCGTCCAGGTCACGGTCGGCGTTGCGTCCCGCCGCGCCGCCGCGGCGGGCGGCCCGCTCCAGGCGCTGCGGCCAGGGCGTGCCGTTCCACAGCTCCCACAGGGCCTCTTCGGCGGTGCCACCGTCGGCGAGCTTCTCGCGCGCGCGGGCGAGCAGCGCGCCGAGGCGCTGCGCCCCGCGCGCGTAGGACGGGTCATGGGCGGCGAGCCGTTCGGGCTCGGCTAGGGCGCGGGCGAGCAGGTCGTCGGAGGGCGGCGGCACATGGTTGCCCGCGGCGCGCTCCTCCTCGCGCAGGGCGCGCCCGAGGCGGCGCAGATCGGCGGCGTCCATCCCGGCGAGCGGCGAGCCGAGCAGCGTCAGGGCGGTCTCGGTGTCCAGCCAGCAAGGGACCTCCGTGTCCCCGGCGTCCCTGACGTCCCTGACGTCCCTGGAGTCCCCGGCGTCCCCGACGTCCCCGACGTCCCCGGCATTCTCGACGTCCCCGACGTCCTCCGAGCCCGTTGTGTTCTCTGGGTTCTCGGCGTTCTCGGCGTTCTCGGCGTTCTCGGCGTTCTCGGCGTTCTCGGCATCGCCGGACGGCGCCTGCGCGACGGCCTTCAATGCCGTCAGCAGCGGCATCACCGCCGGCTCGTGGCGCAGCGGCAGGTCGTCACCGTCGATGTCGACCGGGACACCGGCCGCCGTGAGCGCGCGCCGCAGCGACGGGATGCCTCGCGTGCCCGCGCGCACCAGGACGGCCATGTCGTTCCACGGAACGCCGTCCTCCAGGTGGGCGCGGCGCAGGATGTCCGCGATGTTGTCGAGCTCCGCACCGGACGTCGGGTACGTGTAGACCTCGGTCCGGCCGCCGTCGCGTACCGGCGTGAGCGCCCGGTGGGCGCGCACCTTGTCGGCGGGCAGCCGGGTCAGCGGCATGCGCTGAGTGATGCGGCGGGTGGCCTCCAGGAGGCGGGCGCCGGAGCGCCGGGACGTCGTGAGCACCTCGACCGGCGCGGAGGTGCCGTCGGCCCGCGGGAAGTCTCCGGGGAACTCCAGGATGCCGTTGACGTCCGCGCCGCGGAACGCGTAGATCGACTGGTCCGGGTCGCCGAACGCGACCAGGGTGCGGCCGCCTCCGGCGAGCGCGTGCAGCAGCCGCACCTGGGCCGGATCGGTGTCCTGGTACTCGTCGACGAACACGGCGTCGTACTGCGCGGCCAGCTGGTCGGCGATCTCGGTGCGGTGGGCGAGCAGCACCGCGCGGTGCACCAGTTCCGCGTAATCGAGCACGCCCTGCATGTCGAGGACGTCCAGGTACTCGGCCAGGAAGGTGGCGGCGGCGCGCCAGTCGGGGCGGCCGATGCGGCGGGCGAACGAGTCCAGGGCCGCGGGGCCCAGGCCCAGCTCACGGCTGCGGGCGAGCACCGCGCGCACCTCGTCCGCGAAGCCGCGTGTGGTGAGGCAGGCGCGCAGTTCGTCGGGCCAGCGCACGTGTGCGAGCCCGGCCCGCTCCAGGTCGATCTGGCCCGCCAGCAGCTCGCGCACGGTGACGTCCTGCTCGGGACCCGACAGCAGCCGCAGCGGCTCCGCGAAGAGTTCGGCGTCCTGGTGGGCGCGTACGAGGGCGTAGCAGAACGAGTGGAACGTCGTGGCCTGCGGGGCGCGCGCCGCGCCGATGCGCAGCGCCATGCGGTCGCGCAGTTCGACGGCGGCCTTGCGGCTGAACGTGAGCACCAGGATGCGGCCGGGTTCGACGCCCTTGGAGATGCGCGCCGAGACGGCCTCCACGAGAGTCGTGGTCTTACCGGTCCCCGGCCCGGCCAGCACAAGGAGGGGGCCGTAAGCGTGGTCAACCACGGCCTGCTGATGTGCGTCCAGACGAGGGGGGTCCACCGGCGCCGGCGGGGTACGCACCAGTCGGTACGCGCCGGGCATCCCCTGTCGAGCCTGGTGCTGCGACAGGTAGCGGGTGGACGAAGAGGAGCTCACGTGGATCGCTGGTCCTGGTGGGTGTGCTGGTGGTCGACGGGCCGTCCGCTCGACGCGGTGGCCGCGGGGTGAAGGAGGTGTCTGTCATCGACGGTGCCGTCGACGCTACGCCGTCGAGTGTGGCGGAAGCCGGGCTTCCGGTGCCTCCCTCGTGCCCCGTTCGGCGCAGGTGTGCGCTGTCTCACGAACGGACAAGGATGTCGCGAAGTGCCCCACCTGCCCCGTTTCCCCCGTACGGGCCACAGGCACCCCGTCCGCGCGCAGGATGGCCGAAGCTGTCAATTGTGAGCTTCCGTACGTGTTCGGCCGTCCCACCGCGCGCGCTTCATGTCGAGCCGCGGCAGGTGGCCCTCGGCGGCCCGGGAGGCCTCACGCAGCGGCGTGCTCTCCTCCCGGTAGTGGCCGAGCGCCCGCAGCTCGCTGCCCGGAAGCAGCTGGCCGTCGGCACGCACCACGCGCCACCACGGCACCGCGCCTCCGTAGAGCGCCATCACGCGCCCGACCTGACGCGGTCCGCCCTCCTCGAGCCATTCGGCGACGTCCCCGTAGGTCATGACGCGCCCGGGCGGAATCAACTCGGCCACTTCGAGGACCCGCTCCGCGTACTCGGGAAGTTCTCCTGCCGACTCGCTCTCCTCGCTCATCCGTCCCATCCTGCCGCACGGCACCGACAACCTGGAGGTACCTACAGCAGGCGCCATGGAGAGACGCACAAGAAGGCGCTTGCCGACGACTTCACGCTCCTCGATTGCACCCTGATGCCCCCCTATGGCGATGGGACATGCCACCATCGTGCGGGCGGTGACTGGTGATACGAGATCAAGAAGAGACGACGGAGCAGCAGAACGTGCACCCCGACAAGGCCGAGGGCGCTTCTGTGGCATCGGCACGCCCTGAGGACACGGCCGAAGAGGCCGCCCCGACCAAGCAGGAGCAGCCGCTGCACGACCCGGACTGCGTGGACGCGGACGCGCACGCGGAGCGGGTCGACGGCGACGAACCGCTGCTCCCCGCGCGCGTGCACCGCCCTTCCGATCTCATGCGTCTGCTGGCCGGTGTGCTCGCGATCGTCGTCCTCCTCGCCATCGCCGCGTTCGCGCACGCCACGACGACGGGTTTCGCCCAGGACATCAACAAGGGCACCGAGCAGGCCCCCGACCTGCTGACCAAGTTCGCCGGGTTCGCGTCGAGCATCGCCATCCTGTTGGTGCCGGTGGCGTTCGCCATCGAACGGCTCATCAAGCGGGACGGGCTGCGGATCGCCGACGGTGTGCTCGCCGCCGTCCTCGCCCACGGAGTGACGCTCGCGACCGACCTGTGGGTCGCCAAGGCCGCGCCGCAGTCCATCCAGGACGCACTCACCAAGGTGTCGCCCAGCGACATCCATGCGCTCACCGATCCGGTGCACGGCTACTTGGCGCCGGTCATCGCCTATATGACGGCCGTCGGCATGTCCAGACGACCACGATGGCGTGTGGTGCTGTGGGTCGTCCTGCTGCTCGACGCGTTCACGATGCTGGTCACCGGCTACACGACGCCGTTCTCGATCATCCTGACGATCCTCATCGGCTGGACCGTCGCCTACGGCACGCTGTACGCGGTCGGCTCCCCCAACGTGCGCCCCACGGGACAGACGCTCCTCGCGGGGCTGCGTCACGTCGGCTTCCACCCCGTCAACGCCTCGCGTGAGGAGGCCCACGAGGGCACCACGGAGAACGGCGACCGGGGCCGGCGCTACTTCGTCACCCTGGAGGACGGTGCGCCGCTCGACGTCACCGTGGTGGACCGGGAGCAGCAGGCGCAGGGCTTCTTCTACCGCGTGTGGCGGCGTCTGACGCTGCGCGGCATCACCCAGCGCCGCAGCCTCCAGTCGCTGCGCCAGGCCCTTGAGCAGGAGGCCCTGCTCGCGTACGCGGCGATCTCGGCGGGGGCGAACGCGCCCAAGCTGATCGCCACCTCCGAGCTGGGACCCGACGCCGTGATGCTCGTCTACGAGCACATCGGCGGCCGCTCCCTCGACGCGATCCCGGACGACGAGATCACCGACGCGCTGCTGCGCGACACCTGGCACCAGGTCCAGGCGCTCCAGTCGCGCCGGATCGCCCACCGGCGGCTCGCCGGGGACGCGATTCTGGTGGATCGTTCCGGCACCGTGATCCTCACGGACCTGCGCGGCGGCGAGATCGCCGCGGGCGACCTGGTGCTGCGCATGGACATCGCCCAGATGCTCACCACGCTCGGCCTGCGGGTGGGGGCCGAGCGCGCGGTCGCCTCGGCGGTCGACGTCCTCGGCCCCGACCCCGTCGCCGACTGTCTGCCGCTGCTCCAGCCGATCGCGCTCACCCGCTCCACCAGAGCGACGCTGCGCAGGCTCGGCCGGGAGCGTGCTCAACGCGAGCGCGAGGCCGTCCTGGAAGCGTCCGGCAAGGCCAAGCAGGCCCGCCTGGAGGAGTCCACCGCCCAGGCCGAGGGCGACGCGAAGAAGACCGTACGGGCCGGCAAGAAGTCCGAGAAGGCAGAGAAGAAGTCCGAGAAGCGGGCCATCGACGAGGCCCTGGACGAGGCCCGCGAGGAGGATCTGCTCACCCAGATCCGCCACCAGGTGCTCCGCATCCGGCCGCAGGCGCCCGTCGAACCGGCCCGCCTGGAGCGCATCAGGGCCCGCACCCTGGTCAGTTTCATCGCCGGCGCGATCGGCGCGTACTTCCTGCTGTCGCAGCTCACCCACATCGACTTCGGGTCGCTCGTCGACGAGGCCGAGTGGGGCTGGGTCGGGCTCGCGGTCGTCTTCTCCGCGCTCAGCTACGTGGCCGCGGCGATGAGCCTGCTCGGCTTCGTACCGGAACGGGTGCCCTTCATGCGGACCGTCGCGGCCCAGGTCGCCGGTTCGTTCGTGAAGATCGTGGCCCCCGCCGCGGTCGGCGGCGTCGCACTCAACACGCGCTTCCTCCAGCGGGCCGGCGTACGTCCGGGCCTGGCGGTCGCCAGTGTCGGCGCCTCCCAGTTGTTCGGCATGTGCAGCCACATCCTGCTGCTGCTGACGTTCGGCTACCTGACGGGGACCGAGAAGACGCCCTCCTTGTCGCCGTCCAGGACGGTCATCGCGGGCCTTCTGACGGTCGCGGTGCTCGTCCTTGTGGTGACGTCGATCCCCTTCTTGCGGAAATTCGTCGTCACGCGCGTGCGGTCGCTCTTCGCCGGTGTCGTGCCGCGCATGCTCGACGTGTTGCAGCGGCCGCGGAAGCTGATCACCGGCATCGGCGGCATGCTGCTCCTCACGGCCTGCTTCGTGATGTGCCTGGACGCCTCCATCCGGGCCTTCGGCAACGAGAGCACGAGCCTGAGCCTGGCCAGCGTGGCGGTCGTCTTCCTCGCGGGCAACGCGCTCGGTTCGGCCGCGCCGACACCCGGCGGGGTGGGCGCCGTCGAGGCGACGCTGACGGTCGGTCTGATCGCGATCGGGCTGCCGAAGGAGGTCGCCGCCCCGGCGGTGCTGCTGTACCGGCTGCTCACCCTGTGGCTGCCCGTGCTGCCGGGATGGCTGTTCTTCAACCACCTGTCGCGCAAGGGCGCTCTGTAGACCCGCGCCCGCGTCCCCGCCGAGGCCCGCACCTGCAGGTCCTCACCCGCACAGCCCGCAGCAAGAGCGCACCGCACCCGGCCGCCGCAGGATGGACGCATGCCCATTCCGTCCCGGCCCCGTGCCGCTGCCCTGGCCGTCACCGCCGCCCTGCTCTCCGCCTCCCTGGCGGCCTGCAGCAGCGACTCGAAGGACGGCGTGGATCTGCCGTCCCAGAAGCTGAGCTGGAAGGACTGCCCGGCCCCGTCGGACTCCGAGGGCGGCGGCGCCTCACCGTCCCCGCTGCCCGACGGCACCGACTGGCAGTGCGCGACGATGAAGGCGCCGCTCGACTGGGACGACCCCAAGGGCGACACCATCAAGCTCGCCCTGATCCGCGCCAGGGCCAGTGGCGACAAGGACCGGCGGATCGGCTCGCTGATCTTCAACTTCGGCGGCCCCGGAGGCTCGGGCGTCACGAGCCTCCCGGCGTTCGGCACGGACTACGCGAAGCTTCGTACCCGCTACGACCTGGTCAGCTTCGACCCGCGCGGGGTGGGCCGCAGCGCGGGCATCGAGTGCGAGAGCGACGACCAGCTCGACGACTACTTCGAGCAGGACTCGACGCCCGACGACACCGCGGAGCAGAAGAAGCTCGTCGACAACGTCACGGCCTTCAACAACGCCTGCGAGAAGAACTCCGGCAAGGTCCTCCCCCACGTCCGCACCACCGACGCGGCCCGCGACATGGACCTGATGCGCCAGGTGCTCGGCGACGACAAGCTGCACTACTTCGGCATTTCGTACGGCACCGAACTCGGCGGCGTGTACGCCCACTTGTTCCCCAAGAACGTGGGCCGCGCCGTGTTCGACGGAGTCGTCGACCCGAGCCAGGACTCGGAGCAGAGCTCGCTCGGCCAGGCCGAGGGTTTCCAGCTCGCGCTCGACAACTACGCGAAGGACTGCACGTCCAAGACCGAGGACTGCCCGGTCGGCGACACCCCGCAAGAGGTCAAGGACAAGATCGCCAAGCTGCTCAGGGAACTCGACGAGAAGCCGATCCCGGGGATCTTCCCGCGTGAGCTGACGCAGACCGCGGCGACCAACGGCATCGCCCAGTCCCTCTACTCACAGGACTTCTGGGAGTACCTCACCGAGGGGCTGCAGCAGGCGTACGACGGCGACGGAAAGATCCTCATGGCGCTGTCCGACTCGATGAACGGACGCAACGAGGACGGGTCGTACAGCAACATCCAGGCCGCCAACGTCTCCATCAACTGCGCCGACGACAAGCCTCGTTACACGACAGCGGACGTCGAGGCGAAGCTGCCCGAGTTCCGCAAGGCCTCCGCCCTGTTCGGCGACTATCTGGCCTGGGGCATGCTCGGCTGCACCGACTGGGCCGTCGACGGCGCGGCGGACCGTCCGGACGTGAGCGCGTCCGGCTCCGCCCCGATCCTCGTCGTCGGCAACACCGGCGACCCGGCCACCCCGTACGAGGGCGCGAAGAAGATGGTCGACGCGCTGGGCGACGGCGTGGGCGTCGAGCTGACGTACAAGGGCCAGGGCCACGGGGCCTACGACAGCGGCAACAAGTGCGTGCACAACGCCGTGAACGGCTATCTCCTCGGCGGAAAGGTCCCGGCCGAGGGCACGGTCTGCTCCTGATCCAGGAGTTGTCCACAGGGTCGGGCCGGTGGTTGTCCACAGGCTCGGACGGGTGTCGGCGGATCCTCCTACGATGGCCTGACTGTCTCTCGAACGGGGGGCGGTCAGGGGGGAGGTGCCCGTGGCGGCACAGAATGCGCGCGCCCGCTCAGGCGCACGTACACGCGCAGGAGCAGGGGTCCGCGCAGTCGGTCTCGCGACCGCCGTGCTGCTGACGGCCGGCCTGGTCACCGGCTGCAGCGGCTCGAGCGGGGACGACGGAGGCAACGGGGACAACGGGGACAAGGCCTCGAAGCCATCGGCGTCCCAGCCGTCCACGTCGACGCCGGACGGCGCCTCACCATCGGGCGACACCACGCAGCGGACCGACGCGCTGCCCTCCCTCCCCGCCTCCCTCACGCGCCAGCGCCTCGACTGGGGCCGGTGCCGGGCGACGGGGAGCTCACCCGCTCCCGGCTCCGACTGGCAGTGCGCGACGCTCCAGGTCCCGCTCGACTACATGCGGCCCACAGGGGCGACGATCGGTATCGCCCTCATTCGGGCCAGGACGCGCGGCGACAGCAAGAAGCGGGTCGGGGCCCTGCTGTTCAACTTCGGAGGTCCGGGCGGCTCCGGCGTCGATCTGCTGCCCGCCTTCGCCCCGCAGTACGCGAAGCTGCGTGAGCGCTACGACCTGGTGAGCTTCGACCCGCGCGGGGTCGGGGCGAGTCACGGTGTGCGCTGCCGCAGCGACCGGGCGATCCAGGCCGCCGAGGCCGTCGACCTCACCCCGGACACCGCGGCGGAGGAGACGGCGTACTTCAAGGACGCCGCCGATTTCGGCCAGGGCTGTGAGCGACAGGCAGGGAAACTGCTCGACCATGTGTCGACGGTCGAGGCGGCTCGCGACATGGACCTGATGCGACGGGCCCTGGGCGACGACGAGCTGCACTACATGGGCGTCTCGTACGGCACCGAACTGGGCGGTGTCTACGCCCACTTGTTCCCCGGCAAGGTCGGCCGGCTCGCCCTGGACGCGGTCGTCGACCCGAGCGTGGGGTCCGTCGGACACTCCGAGAACCAGGCGCGCGGATTCCAGCGGGCCCTGGACGACTACTTCACGTCCCGCGGCAGGAACCCGAAGACGGGCAGCCGCGAGATCGCGGCGCTGCTCCACCGGCTCGACGCGAAACCCCTGGCCACAGCGGGCGGCCGCGAGCTGAACGAGTCGTTGGCGGCCACCGGCATCCTGGTCACCCTGTACAGCAGGAACAGTTGGCCCGCCCTGACCAAGGCGCTGCGGGACGCGGAGCGCGGTGACGGGACGGCGTTGCTCGCGCTCGCCGACTCCTACAACGACCGTGATCCGCAAGGCCATTACGGCACCACGACCCACTCGCAGCGTGCGATCTCCTGCCTCGACGACAAGGCGCGTCCGACGCCCGCGCAGGCGAAGGCGCTGCGGGCGAAGTTCCGTGCGATCTCCCCGGTCTTCGGGGAGGCCATGGCCTGGGACACGGCGGGCTGGTGCCACGACTGGCCGGTGCCGGGCCAGTGGGACACCCCCGATGTGAGCGCGCCCGGCGCGGCCCCCGTGCTCGTGGTCGGCAACACGGGAGATCCGGCGACACCCTACGAGGGCGCCCGCCGTATGGCGGACGAGCTGGGCAAGGGGGTCGGCGTGGAGCTGACGTGGAAGGGCGAGGGGCACGGGGCGTACGGCTCCGGCAGCGCCTGTGTCGACTCCGCGGTCAACGCGTATCTGCTGGAGGGTCGAATACCGCGCGACGGCACGGTGTGTTCCTGACGCGACGGACGCGGCGCGCGCACGGCCCGGACATGCGGGACGGGCCCCGCGCGTGGTGCGCGGGACCCGTCCGGGACAGTCGCATCCGGGCCGTGGCCCGGTGGTCCGGCTAGTAGACCGGCTTGTCCGGCTCGATCTGGTTGACCCAGCCGATGACGCCGCCGCCGACGTGCACGGCGTCGGAGAAGCCCGCGGACTTCAGCACGGCGAGGACTTCCGCACTGCGGACACCCGTCTTGCAGTGCAAGACGATCTTCTTGTCCTGCGGCAGTCCCTCCAGGGCCGTGCCCATCAGGAACTCGTTCTTCGGGATCAGCTTGGCGCCCGGGATGGAGACGATCTCGTACTCGTTCGGCTCGCGGACGTCGATGATCTCGATGTTCTCGCCGTCGTCGATCCACTCCTTGAGCTGCTTGGGAGTGATCGTCGAACCGGCGGCCGCCTCCTGGGCCTCCTCGGACACGACGCCGCAGAAGGCCTCGTAGTCGATGAGCTCGGTGACGGTCGGGTTCTCGCCGCAGACCGCGCAGTTGGGGTCCTTGCGGACCTTGACCTGGCGGTACTGCATCTCAAGGGCGTCGTAGATCATCAGGCGGCCGACGAGCGGGTCGCCGACACCGGCCAGGACCTTGATCGCCTCGGTGACCTGGATGGAGCCGATGGACGCGCACAGCACGCCCAGGACGCCGCCCTCGGCGCAGGAGGGGACCATGCCCGGCGGCGGGGGCTCCGGGTACAGGCAGCGGTAGCACGGCCCGTGCTCGGACCAGAAGACCGAGGCCTGGCCGTCGAAGCGGTAGATGGAACCCCACACGTAGGGCTTGTTGAGCAGCACGCAGGCGTCGTTGACGAGGTAGCGCGTCGCGAAGTTGTCCGTGCCGTCGACGATCAGGTCGTACTGGCTGAAGATGTCCATCACGTTGTCGGCCTCGAGCCGCTCTTCGTGAAGGATCACGTTCACGTACGGGTTGATGCCGAGGACCGAGTCCTTCGCGGACTCCGCCTTGGACCGGCCGATGTCGGACTGGCTGTGAATGATCTGGCGCTGCAGGTTCGACTCGTCGACCTCGTCGAACTCCACGATGCCGAGCGTGCCTACGCCCGCCGCGGCGAGGTACATCAGCGCCGGCGATCCGAGGCCGCCGGCGCCCACACAGAGCACCTTGGCGTTCTTCAGCCGCTTCTGCCCGTCCATCCCGACATCCGGGATGATCAGGTGGCGGGAGTACCTGCGGACCTCGTCTACGGTGAGCTCAGCAGCTGGCTCGACCAGGGGTGGCAGCGACACGGGGACTCCGTTGGTCGGTATCTACGTACGGTTGTTCCGTCTGTAACACTGCCACGCCCTCCTTCATTCCGAGACACCTGGTCCGATACGCGAGACGATTTCGTCCCAGTACCCGGGCATCGTCTCCCAGGGGTCGCTCGGGCCCCCGCGGTCCGTGCGGTCGGTGAAGTAGATGGTGCCCGCGCCCTGCCAGCGCGCGATGCGCAGCGCCTCCTCCAGATGACCGCGCGGCATCCCGTGGACGAAGTGGCAGAACTTCTCGGGCGGATACTCAGCGGTCCACTCCGCGACCTGCGACCAGCGGTAGTCGCTCCACGGGCCGGAGAACGTCACCAACTGGTCGGCGGATTCGGCGTATCCGGGGTACGGGTGGGTGCCGTGCCCGAGCACGATGTACGCGCCGTCGACGAGGGCGCGCAGCGTCGCGACGGTGCGGCGCACCTCAGGCAGGGCGGCCCGCTCGGTGGGGCAGCGGTCGATGCTGAAGCCGTCGACCCGGTACCAGTCGAGGAAGCGGTGGGCGTCGGAGACGATCTCGCCGAAGGAGCGCGCCCCGTACGTCATGTCCAAGTGACCAAGAACACGGATGCCCGCGTTGCGCAGCCGGCCCGCCGCTTCGAGACAGTGCGGATCGGGACGGCTGCCTGGCCCACTCGCGACATTCAGGACGACCCAGTGCAAAGGGGTTTCCGGGCGGGCGAGTTCGGCCCACTCGGCGGGGGCGACGAGGGGGTGGGCGAAGCCCGGGATGCCAAAGCCGAGGCGGACGTCGGTGCCCGACTGGCCGGTCGCGGCAGGGGTCAGATACGGCATGCCGCCTCCATCCAGATGTCGGCGAGGGACTCTTCGAGGTTGATGCGGGGGCGCCAGCCGAGGCGGTCGCGGGCGGTGCGCACATCGGCCTGCTGCCAGCTGCCGCAACCGTCCGGGTACGGGTACGCGGCGGGCGGACTGTGCAGCCCGTGGTCGGATTCGGAGCGCGGGTGGCCCACGGATGTGCGGACCCCGACCGGTGGGGCGTCGAGCTCGTGGAGGGCGCCGCCGAAGCCGGCGACGCGGGCGAGCACGGCGGCGGCGTCGCGCAGCCGCACGGCGCGGCCCGAGCCGATGTTGATGACGCCCTGCGCGGCGGAGAGCGAGGCGGCGTGCACGGCGCGGGCCACATCGCGTACGTCGATGAAGTCGCGCTGGGCGCCGAGGCCGCCGAGCTTCAGTTCGCCGTCACCGGCCTGCATCGCGCGGCGCATCGCCTCGGCCAGCCGGCCGAGCGGGGATCCGGCGGGGGTGCCGGGGCCCGCGGGCGAGAAGACGCGCAGGACGACGGCGTCGAGGCCGGAGCCGAGGACGAGTTCGGTGGCGGCGAGCTTGCTGACGCCGTACGGGCCGCCGGGCCTGGGCACCGCGTCCTCGGCGGTGGACGAGCCGGGCTGCGAGGGCCCGTACTCGGCACCGCAGCCGATCTGCACCAGCCGGGCGCCGCAGCCGCTGCGCCGCAGGGCCTCGCAGACGGTGGCGACGGCGACGGTGTTGTGCCGGGTGAGCTCGCGGGCTCCGCCGCGGGTGGCGCCCGCGCAGTTGATGACCACCCCCGGGTGCACGGCGTCCAGGAAGCGGGTGAGCGCGCCCGGGCTGCCGGAGGCGAGGTCGAAGCGGACGTCGGCGTCGTCGCCCCGGCCGAGCGCGGTGAGCTGCACGGCGGGGTCGGCCAGCAGCCGGTCGGCGACGAAGCGGCCGATGTACCCGTTGGCTCCGATCAGCAGGACCCTCATCGGACGCCTCCCGGATTCGGCGCCGTACGCGCCGCGCACGGGGCACACCCGTCGCGGGTCGCGCGCTGCCCGTGGGTTCCGCGCTGCCCATGAGGTCCGGAGTATCCGGCGTATCCGGCGCCTCCGGGTGGAGGGGTGGTCATCTGGCGTTCTCCTTACGGATGTTGCTGAGGGTCGACGGAAGGGCCCGCGGTGTCGGCCCCGCGGGAGCAGGGAGGAACTCATGCCGGGTGCGGTACGCGCGGGGGCAGGGCGCGCTCTGCTGCGGCACAGGTGGTGCGTGGAGTGGTCATGGGGCGCTCGCGGCGTTGTCGGTGCGCGCGTGGGCGGAGGCCCGGGTCAGGGTCCTGGTGGCGTGGATCAGCAGGGCCAGGGCGGCGACGGCGCAGGCGGTGGCGGGCACCACGCCCGCTCCGGCCGCGTCGACCGCGGTCTCGACCGGGGCGCCGAGGAAGGAGCAGCCCGGCAGCCGTGCGGCGAAGACCGTGGCGACGGCCAGGGCCTCGGCGCAGGCGGCCGCGCCCAGGACCGCGGTGGGCGCGTGGGTGCGGCCGTGCGCGGTGAGCAGGCGGGCGAGCAGCAGCAGGACGCCCAGGGTGCCTGCTCCCACGAAGGAGCCTTGGGCGGACCGGTCGAGGGCGGCCCCGGCCACGCCGAGGAGCACGGCCAGGACGGCGGCGAACAGGAGGACGCTGCCGAGGAGCAACGGCCGGACGGAGGAGGTGAATTCGGCGAGCCCCCGGCTGGCGGCGAGGCGTCGGCGGGCCCCGGCGACGAAGAGCCGGGCGCACCAGGTCGCGGGGGCGACCGCGACGGCGAGGGCGAGCAGCGGAGCGGTGGCGGGGGGCCATGCCCCGTCGGGGCCGCCGGCGAGCGCGGCGTTCAGGAAGCCGTCGCCGAAGACCGCGTAGCCGAGCAGCCACCAGACCCACAGCCGGGTCGCGGGCGCGGGCGGTCCGTCGCCGGAGCGCAGCGGCCCGTGCCGCAGGGTCGTCCGCAGGGCGGCGGCGACGGCGAGCGCGCCGCCGACCGCGACGGCCAGGTGCGTGGTGCGCGTGGTGGCGTCCAGCGCGAGCAGGACGAGTGCGCAGACGGCGCCGGGCAGCAGGGCGAGCGCGGCCCACGCACCGCGTACGCCGGAGGCCGGTGCGGGGATGGCGGCGGGCGGTTCGCCCGGTTCGCCGTCCCTCGGCATACGGGCGTACATCTCCTCGGCGAGCGAGAAGACGTCCTTGTGCCGGTAGCGGGCGGCAGTCCGGTCGGTGACACCGTGCGCCTCCAGGCCCGCGGCGATCTCCAGCGGGTCGACGGCGCGCTCGCACAGTTCGCGGTGGCGGTGCATCAGGACCTTGACGGGGTCCACTCCCGAACGGCGTTGCGCGGTACGGGGGTTGGGGAGGCGGGAGGCCGCATCCGCGCGGCCGGATCGAGGGTCCGCGAGCCTGGAGCTCGCCTGCTCTCCCCTGTCCTCGCGGGACGGGACCGGGCCGTCGGCGCGGGCACCGGGCACGCGCCCCGCGTCGGCCGCGCCGTCCGCTCCGTCGTCTCCGTCCGTCCTCCGCCACGCCCCGGGCTCCTGCAGCAACTCCGTGTCCAGGTCGGCCAGGTCGTCGAGGCTGCCGAGACCGTCGAAGCCGTCGAGGTCATCACGGGCGTCGCGGGCATCGGGGCCGTCGGCCCCGTCCAGGGCGGGCGGCTGGGTGACGGTCAGGGTGAGCGCCTCCTCCGAACCGGTCCCCCAGGCACCGGCGCCCACCGGCACCCGGGGCACGTCCGCCCCGACCCCGCTGCCGTCCTCGAACCTGTCGTCGCCGCTCATGCGTCACTCTCCCCGCAGCCTCGCGTCACCCCGGCCAACTCCTCACGAGCACCACCGCTCTCGGCGCCCGACGCCCAACTGGGCGCCCCCGTACCGGTGGAGCGGCCCGCGAGCCACGCCCCGCCGGTACCGCCGGCGGCCGACGCCGTCCACCTCCCCGGCACATGGGCCTCCGGCGGGTGGGCGAACGGCAGAGGTTCCCCGGCGTCGTCCACGGCCTCGCGGCGCACCGGGCAGTGCGAGACGATCTCCAGGTAAATGCCGTGAAATGCCGCGATGTTCTGCTCGACCGTGAACAGTTCGAGGGCCCGCGCACGGGCGGCCGCCCCCAGCCGTTCACGGCGCTCGGAGTCGCGCAGCAGCGCGACGCACGCCTCGGCGAGCGCCCGCGGGTTGCGCGGCGGGACCACGAGACCGGTGCCGCCGATCACCTCGACGACGGCGCCCACATCGGTGGACACGGTCGCGCGCCCGCAGAACATGGCCTCGACCAGGCTGATCGGGAAACCTTCGACGACGCTGGAGAGAACGACGACACCGCCGGAGCCGTAGACCTCGGCGAGGCCGGGCGCCTCGGGGGCACCGAGCTCCTCGAAGGAGACGGGGTTGTCGCCGACGGCGTGGAGCCCCTCGGCCTCGTCGGGGAAGAGCTGCGCGGCCAGCGCCTTGCAGTGGCCGAGGTACGCCTCGGCCTCCTGGTCGCCGTCGCCCTCGGCGCCGGCCGGCAGGGCCCCCACGATGCGCAGCCGCGCCTTCGGCTCCCCCTTGCGGACCTCGGCGAAGGCGTGCAGCAGGGAGATGAGGTCCTTGGACGGGTCGATCCGCCCGACCCAGACGAGCGTGTCTGGGTCCCCCGGCTCCTCGCGCTCGCCGACCTCGGCGAAGCGGGACGCCTCCATGCCGGGGTGCACGGTGCGCAGTTTGGCGCGGTCCGCGCCGCACCGCTCCTGCCAGCGCCTGGCGTGGGCGTTGCCGGGGGTGATGACGGCGGCCTGCCGGTAGATCTCGGCGGCGAGCCGTCCGTGGAAGGCGGCGAGGAGGGCGCGCACCGGCGCACTCAGCTCGGCGTCGCCCGCGGCGATGTACCGGGCCCGCAGCTGCACGCCGTACTCGGTGACCAGCAGCGGGACCCCGTGGAACCGCTTGGCGACGAGTCCCGGCAGGGCCGCGGCGCCGCCCGACGTGGCGTGGCAGAGGTCGACGGCGCCGAGCCCACCGCCCCCGGAGAGGCCCGAGGGGCCGGAGGCGTCGTCGTACCAGTCGAGGGAGAGCGGTCGCAGCGTGGACTCGACCTCGGCGGCGAAGGCCAGCAGGTCGGGCACCCGGGCGGCTCGGGCGGCCCGCAGGGCGCCCGGCGCACGACAGGCGCGCTCCAGGATCCGCACGGCGGCCTCGGAGCGCAGCGCGGACCCCAGTCCACCCTCGTCCCTGGCGAGTTCGGCCAGTCCGTAGAGCGCGTTGGCGAAACGGTCCGCCTCACTGCGGCCACCGCCGCCGACGCCGGTGGCGGCACCGGCACCGGCACCGGCACCAAGGTCACCCCCGTCCGCGCCCCCGCACACCACGGAACCGACCAGTTCCGCGTACAGCGCGGCGAATCGACGCCGGGCGCGCCGCCCGAGGTCCCCGCCGCGCACCCCGTCCTCGCCGCTCCCCGCCCGCGCCGACCAGAGCGACGCGGTCCGCACGAGGCAGACCTGCGGGGGCAGT
Source organism: Streptomyces sp. VRA16 Mangrove soil (assembly GCF_017377775.1). Taxonomy (GTDB): domain Bacteria; phylum Actinomycetota; class Actinomycetes; order Streptomycetales; family Streptomycetaceae; genus Streptomyces. The sequence continues at coordinate 97,041 of NZ_JAFVLN010000021.1, read as the reverse complement.
TCGAGCCAGCCCGCGTCCTCCTGCTCCTGGCTGCGGCTGAGCGCGTAGATGTCGAACTCGTGCTGCTCGAGCCCGCGCACGAGCCGGTCGCACCAGAGTCTGGCCTCACCGCTCACATACGGATAGCCACCCTCGGTAAGCAGTCCGATACGCACGAGTACACCCCCGATCTCCCTTGTGGGGAGCCGCCGTTGGTCCGGCGGCTCGCAGCGGGACGAACGTATGCGGACATGCCGGTGGCGGGATGGACGGTTGTCCATCGCGCCACCAAAAGGGGTGAACGGTCGTAACTTTCGCGGGCGCGTGACGTTCTGTCGCGCTAAGAGATCATCCCGCTACGCACCGCTACAAAGCGTCAAGCGTTGGGGAACGGCCAGGGGTTGGGCTTGCAGGTGATCCCGCCGAAGGTCAGGAACTTGGTCTGCTGCTGCATCACGGGTGCGAGCGCGCCCTCCTGCGAGCAAGTGACGTGGTTGTACCCGAGCCGGTGCCCGACCTCGTGATTGATGAGCATCTGGCGGTACGGGTGCATCGACTTGGCGTGGAGCACGCCGTCGTACGTCTTCGAACCCTGCGCCCAGCGATAGGCGTTGATCATCACGCGCTCGGTGGCGGCCGAGTCACACGACACGTTGTCCTGGGTCGTGTCGAGGCCCGACTTCGCGCACCAGAACCCGGTGGCGCCAGGACTGGCCAACGTGATCACGAAGTCCGGCTTGCCGGAGGAGATCCGCTCGAAGGTGCGGGCGTTGCCGTGGGCCCAGCTCCGCTTGTCGTTGAGCGTCTTCTGCACGGCCTGCGCGAACAGGGCGCCGTCGAGCCCGAGACCCTTCTCGACGTCGACGCGGTAGCGGAACTTCTGCCCGCGGCCCGGCGCCTTGTCGGAGCCACCGACCGCCTCGAACTTCCCCGTCCCCTTCAGATCGGCCGCCAGCGGGTACTTCTTGGCCATCTTCTGGTCGTACGTCGCCGGAGCCGCCTGCGCGGTCTTCGAGGGCGTGGCCCGGTCGTCCGAGCGCGAGGCCGAGCCGTCCTGGGCGCGGGTGCCGCCGACCGCCCGCGACGTGACGTCACCGGACGAGCCGCCGCCCCCGTCGGCGACCTGGCCCGCGACGACGACGGCGAGCACGGTGGTCACCGCGGCGGCCGCGATCCCGGTGAAAGTGAGCCCCTTGCCGCGCTTCTCCCGCTCACCGCCCGGCAGGACGTCGTTTGAGCCCGAGCCCGCACCCGGGCCCGAGGGACCCGTCTGCCGCCCGACGGAGGGCGCCTCGGCGTCCCACTGCGTGACGGAGTCGTACGGGTCACGGCTCGCGGGGGCGTCGAACGCGTCGACGTAGTCCTGGCGCGGGGCACGTGAGCGCGGGTGCGGCACCGACGGCGTCCCGGCCGGGGGTGTGGTGTGCGGCGCCCGCGCCTGCGGGGGACCGCCGGGCGCGCCCCAGCCGCCGCCCCGCTCCCGCTGCTCGGGGTGGCCGCCGCGGGCGTACGGCTCACTCGGCCGCGCGGACGTGTGGGCCGGGGCCGCGGCGCCCTCCGGTGCAGGTTTCCTGCGTCGGCGCCCGGTGCCCGGCGCCGGATGCGGCGGGCCCTGCACCACGGGTGGTGACGTTATGTCGGCAGTGTCGCCGTTGTCTGCCGGTCCTCGGCGGCTGTGCCGTCCCACTGGCCGCCTCAGCTCCCCAGTTTCGTTCGGTAGGTCGTACTGTCCTTCGCTTCACCCGGTTCACCTGGCTCACCTGGCTCACCCGGCTCGGCCGGCTCGGCCGGCTCGGCCGAACCTCCGGCCTCCGCCTGCGAAGCGGTCCCTCTTCTCGACTCCTCCAACGCCCCGACGTCCGCGAGGAGTTCCCTGAACGCGGTGGCCACCGTGTCCGGGTACTCCATCATCGCCACATGCCCCGCGTCAGGGAGCGTGAGGAGGCGCGACTCCCGGAAGGCGCGCACCGCACGCGCCGCCATCCGGTAGGAGACGAGCAGGTCGCGTCCGCCGTAGACGAGCAGCGTCGGCGCGAGCACCCGCTCGGCCTGGCGCCACAGGCCGTGCTGGCCGCCGAGCGTGTACGCGTTCACGACCCCGCGCGCGGAGCGGGCCATCGCGTCCCAGAAGTACGGCAGCCGCAGGCGCCGCTCCATCTCGTCGACCGCGGCCCGGAAGCCCTCCGGCGAGACCCGGTTCGGATCGCCGTAGCAGAGGGCCATGACGCCCCGGACCCGCTGCTCGGGGGTCCACTCCTTCGTGAGACGCGTGAAGAGCACGGCCACGCCGGGCACGGCGAGCAGTCCGGTCGGCAGGGCGGTGCGCTGCACGCGGATCTCCGGCAGCGCGGGCGACACCAGCGTCAGGGTGCGGACGAGATCGGGCCGTACGGCGGCGACACGGGTGGCCACGGCGCCACCCATCGAGTTCCCGAAGAGGTGGACGGGGCCGCGCCGCCGCGAGTCGAGATAACGGATGACCGCGCGCGTGTGCCCGGTCACCGAGTAGTTGCCGTCGTCCGGTGGCGGCGAGTCGCCGAAGCCGGGCAGATCGAGCGCCTCGCCGTCCACGACGTCCGAGAGCAGCGGCATCAGCGCCGACCAATTCTGCGAGGAGCCGCCGAGACCATGGACGTAGAGCGCCGGAGGCAGTCCCTCCCGCGTGCCCGGGTACGACCGGATCGTCAGCGTCAGCCCCGGCAGACCGACCTCGCGCAGCCGCTCCCCCTCCGCGACCCGGACGGCACCCGGCTTGGGTGCCACAGCGGCGACGGCAGGAGGCACACGCGGCGAATCGGTCGAAGACATGCGGCATATGTTACGAGGTGATCACGCAGTGGATCGTGTGTTCGCCATCACAGATCCCGCACACCTCTACCCAAAGCTCTCCGGCACCGGTTCCGCGGCCACGAACAAAGCGGACATGAGCGACACGGAGCTCGGTCGCGAGTCGGACACGAGATCGCATAGCGCCTCGATCGGGTGTCTCCTACGCTCGTAACAGGGCACCCGCCCACGCACGGCCAGGTGAGGAAGGGAGCCACTGATGACGGTCGACCCGAGCGATCCCGAGACCTTCACGGACGACACCCCGGAGGAGATCGACGTGGAGGCACCGGAGGCCGACGCCGCCGAGCAGTCCGCGGATCTCACCCCCGACGGGGACGACGTACCGGGTGAACCGGCCGATCCGGACGGCTCGAACGAGGCGGACCGGGCCGAGCAGGCCAGGGTCGTCTCGCTCGACGAGGACGACTATCGGTGACCGCGCGGTCGCTGTGCCGCACATCCAAGACGCCCGAGGCGTCGGTATGCGCCACTTTGCGACCAGGGGGCCGCTACAGGCGGTTTTCACAGACGTCCGGTCCGTGAAATTCTGCGCTCGCACCGCGCACATCCTGGTTACCCAAAAGTACGATGACGGCGCGGCGCACACCGCACACGGACGATTTGGGAGGCGGCGTGACAGCCATCGAGCAGACGGAGGCAGCGCGCCCCAAGGGCACACGCCTGCCGCGCCGAGCCCGACGCAATCAGCTTCTGGGCGCGGCCCAGGAGGTGTTTGTCGCACAGGGGTACCACGCGGCCGCGATGGACGACATCGCCGAGCGCGCCGGGGTCAGCAAGCCGGTGCTCTACCAGCACTTCCCGGGCAAGCTCGAGCTCTACCTGGCCCTGCTCGACCAGCACTGCGAGTCCCTGCTCCAGTCGGTGCGCACGGCGCTGGCCTCCACGAACGACAACAAGCAGCGCGTGCAGGCGACCATGGACGCCTACTTCGCGTACGTCCAGGACGAGGGCGGCGCGTTCCGCCTGGTCTTCGAGTCGGACCTGACGAACGAGCCGGCGGTGCGCGAGCGTGTCGACCGGGTCAGCCTGCAGTGCGCCGAGGCCATCTCCGACGTGATCGCCGAGGACACGGGCCTGTCGAAGGACGAGTCGATGCTGCTCGCGGTCGGACTCGGCGGCGTCTCGCAGGTCGTCGCCCGCTACTGGCTGTCCAGCGCGAGCCCGGTGCCGCGCGACAAGGCGGTGCAGTTGCTCAGCTCGCTGGCGTGGCGCGGAATCGCCGGGTTCCCGCTGCACGGCGTCGAGCACCACTGACCCCTGTGGCACCGGCCGACGACGGCCGTCCCGTTTTGTTCCCGTTCCGCTGTTCGCTCTTGGCGTGCAGCCGTGGCCCCGGGAGCCTCGGCCGGGCGGGCTAATCTTTGCTGCGTACGGCGCGGTCGTCCGCGCACATCACGGATCGTCGGAGGGACAAGGCCGTGGAGGTCAAGATCGGCGTGCTGCACACGCCCCGCGAGATCGTTCTGGAGAGCGACCAGTCCGCCGAGGCTGTCGAGTCCGCGGTGGGCGCGGCGCTGTCCGGCAAGGCGCAGCTGCTCTCCCTGACGGACGAGAAGGGCCGCAAGGTCCTGGTGCCGGCGGACCGTATCGCCTACGTGGAACTGGGCGAGCCCGCGGTGCGGAAGGTGGGCTTCGGCCCCCTGTAGCAGTCCGGGCAGTGCACCGGAGAGACAGTGAGAAGGGCCCGACGGCAGTCTGCCGCCGGGCCCTTCTCGTACGTTCTCGCGCACGTTCTCGCGCACGTACTCGCGCACGTTCTCGCGCACGTTCTCGCGCACGTACTCGCGCACGTTCTCGCGCACGTTCCCGCGCACGTTCTCGCACGCACAGCACGAGCACAGCGAATGCACACAGGGAGGATTGCATTCCGGGCCCCAGGGGTAGACCGGCTAGGACCGATTTGCACCTACTGGCCGCGCGGGAGGGACCCTCACCATGCTTCTTGAAGCCCTTGGCTCCGCACTGCTCGGCCTGGCCCTGGCCTGGGCCGCGAGCCACCGACTCCCCCACCGGCTGCCGTCACGCGCGCTGGTGCTGCCCACCGGAGTCATCGGCGCCCTGTTCGGCGCCTTCGTCACCCACACCTCACTGGGTCCCGGCCACGTGCTCGCCACGCTCGGGGGCTCCGTCGTGATGGCGGTGGCCCTGCTGTCGCTGCTGCTGCGCCCCACCCGGGGCAGAGCGCGGCAGCAGCTGACTCCGTACGCGTAGGCCTAGGCCGCGAGGCCCAGCGCCGCCATCCGCTTGGTGTGGGCCTCGGTGATCCGCGAGAACATCTTGCCGACCTCGGCCAGGTCGAAGCCGTCGGCGACGCCGCCGACCAGCATCGTCGACAGGGCGTCGCGGTCGGCGACCACCCGCTGCGACTGCGACAGGGCCTCGCCCATCAGGCGCCGCGCCCACAGCGCGAGCCGGCCGCCCACGCGCGGCTCGGCGTCGATGGCGGCGCGCACCTTCTCGACGGCGAACGAGGCGTGCCCCGTGTCGTCGAGCACCGCGAGCACCAGGGAGCGGGTGTCGGTGTCGAGCCGGGCCGCGACCTCACGGTAGAAGTCGGAGGCGATCGAGTCACCCACGTAGGCCTTGACGAGGCCCTCCAGCCAGTCCGACGGCGCGGTCTGCTTGTGGAAGCCGTCGAGGGCACTGACGAACGGGTCCATCGCCTCGGTCGGCTCGGCGCCGATCGCCGAGAGCCGGTCGCGCAGCTGCTCGAAGTGGTGGAACTCGGCGGAGGCCATCTTCGCCAGCTCCGCCTTGTCGGCGAGCGTCGGCGCCAGCTTGGCATCCTCGGCGAGCCGCTCGAACGCCGCCAGCTCGCCGTACGCGAGGGCGCCGAGCAGGTCGACGACGGCGGCGCGGTAGTTGTCGTCCGCGGACGCGGTGGCCCAGTCCTGGGCGGCGATCCCGGTCGGAGTCTCGGTCGCGTCGGTCGCTCCGGTGGCGGGCTTGGCGTTGTCAGACGTCTCCATGGAGCGCACAATAGCCCGCTCGCCGCCGCCGGGAAGTCCCTGGTCAAAGAGTGTGACGACGGCTACGTGACCAATTCGGCCATCGCACATGCGCCTTTCCGGGGTATGGTGGTAAAGAGCCCGCCGAGTGCAAGCCGGTCTGCGTACCACCGCTGAGCCGTTTGCGCGTACATCCGACGGGCCGCACGAATGAGGATGCCCGGTCGGAGGCCCGATCGGCTCCGACCCGACAGCCCTCCGGGTCGTACGTCACAAGGCGTACGGATCGAGGAGGGGCCCTCAGCGGCACGAGCGCTCGAGCGTCGGCAGTGGTCCCGCGCCATCCGGACCGTCCGCGTCAGCGGATCAGGACCGGCGTACCAAAGGCACGGCACTGGCACGGTCAAGACCCCCGCGTTCGCCTCGTACCGCACCTCACAGAAGAGGCAACACCCTGACTACGCAGACTTCGCCGACCTCCACGTTCCGCCAGCTCGGCATTCTTCCCGAGACGGCAGAGGCCCTTGAGGCCGTCGGCATCATCACCCCCTTCCCCATCCAGGAGATGACCCTCCCCGTCGCCCTCTCCGGCTCGGACGTCATCGGCCAGGCCAAGACCGGTACGGGCAAGACCCTCGGTTTCGGTCTGCCGCTGCTGGAGCGCGTCACCGTCCCCGCGGACGTCGAGGCCGGCCGGGCCACGCCCGAGCAGCTCACCGACGCCCCGCAGGCGCTCGTCGTCGTCCCGACGCGCGAGCTGTGCACGCAGGTCACCAACGACCTGCTCACCGCCGGCAAGGTGCGCAACGTGCGCGTTCTGGCCATATATGGCGGTCGCGCCTACGAGCCCCAGGTCGAGGCCCTCAAGAAGGGCGTCGACGTGATCGTCGGTACGCCCGGGCGACTCCTCGACCTCGCCGGCCAGAAGAAGCTCAACCTCTCGCACGTGAAGGCGCTCGTCCTCGACGAGGCCGACGAGATGCTCGACCTGGGCTTCCTGCCCGACGTCGAGAAGATCATCAACATGCTTCCGGCGAAGCGTCAGACGATGCTGTTCTCGGCGACCATGCCGGGCGCCGTCATCGGCCTGGCCCGCCGTTACATGTCGCAGCCCACGCACATCCGCGCCACCGCGCCGGACGACGAGGGCGCGACCGTGCGCAACATCTCGCAGCACGTGTACCGCGCGCACAACATGGACAAGCCCGAGATGGTCTCGCGCATCCTGCAGGCCGACGGCCGCGGGCTCGCGATGATCTTCTGCCGCACCAAGCGCACGGCCGCCGACATCGCCGACCAGCTCAAGCGGCGCGGTTTCGCGTCCGGCGCGGTCCACGGCGACCTCGGCCAGGGCGCCCGCGAGCAGGCCCTGCGCGCGTTCCGCAACGGCAAGGTCGATGTGCTGGTGTGCACCGACGTCGCCGCGCGCGGCATCGACGTCGACGGCGTCACGCACGTCATCAACTACCAGTCGCCGGAGGACGAGAAGACGTACCTCCACCGCATCGGCCGCACCGGCCGCGCGGGCAAGACCGGTACCGCGATCACGCTGGTCGACTGGGACGACATCCCGCGCTGGCAGCTGATCAACAAGGCTCTTGAGCTGAACTTCAACGACCCGGTCGAGACGTACTCGTCGTCCCCGCACCTCTTCGAGGAGCTGAACATCCCGGCGGGCACCAAGGGTGTCCTGCCGCGTTCGGAGCGCACCCGCGCCGGGCTCGACGCCGAGGAGATCGAGGACCTGGGCGAGACCGGTGGCCGCGGCGCCTCGTCGCGCGGTGGCCGTGGTGGCCGCCCCGGCCAGGGCCGCGACCGCGACCGTGACCGTGACCGGGACCGCGAGCAGGAGCGCGAGCGTCCGGCGCGCACCCCGCGCCGCCGTCGTCGTACCCGGGCCGGCGAGCCGCTGGCCGCCGAGGGCACCGCTGCCGCCGCCGCTCCGGTGACGCCGGTCGCGGACGACGAGCGGACCGTTTCCGCCGAGCCGAGGACGCCGCGGCGTCGCCGCCGCACGCGCGGTGGTGCGCAGGGCGCCCCGGCCGTCGGGACGCAGGCCGCCGAGACGGTGGCCGCTCCGGTCACGCCGGTCGCCGAGCCCGCGCCGGTGGTCGTCGAGACCGCGCCGGTCGTCGTCGAGACCGCGCCGGTCGTCGAGGCCGAGGCCCCGGCCAAGCCGCGCCGCCGCACCCGCAAGAAGGCGGCCGAGGCCGTCGTCGAGACGGTCGAGGCCGTCGAGGTCGCGCAGCCGGCCGAGGCCGAGGAGGCCCCGGCCGCACCGCGCCGCCGTACGCGCAAGAAGGCGGAGGCCGCGGTCGACACGGCGGAGGCCGTCGAGGCCAAGCCCGCCACGCGCACCCGCAAGAAGGCCGTCGCCGCCGCCCCCGCGGAGGAGACCGTCACCGAGGCCAAGCCGAAGCGCGCCCCGCGCAAGAAGGCCGTCGCCGCTGTGGACGCCAAGGCCGAGGCCGCGCTCGACACGGCCGAGGCCGTCGAGGCCAAGCCGAAGCGGACCCGCAAGAAGGCCGTCGCCGCCGCCCCCGGGGAGGAGACCGTCACCGAGGCCAAGCCGAAGCGCGCCCCGCGCAAGAAGGCCGTCGCCGCCGCCCCGGCCGAGGTCGCCGAGGAGGCCGCGGAGGCCAAGCCGCGCCGTACGCGCAAGAAGGCGGAGGCCGCGGTCGACACGGCGGAGGCCGTCGAGGCCAAGCCCGCCACGCGCACCCGCAAGAAGGCCGTCGCCGCCGCCCCCGCGGAGGAGACCGTCGCCGAGGCCAAGCCGAAGCGCGCGCCCCGCAAAAAGGCCGTGGCCGCCGCTCCGGTCGAGGCCGACGCCGCCGAGGCGCCCGCCAAGCCGCGACGCACGCGCAAGAAGGCCGTGGCCCCCGAGGCCTGAGCCCGTCGGCCCGGCACCGGCCGGTAGCACGCCGTAGAAGGCCCGGATCCCGCAGCACGCGGGGTCCGGGCCTTGCGCGTACGCCCGGCTCCGGCTCCCTGTCGCCCGGCCGCACCCCACCCCGTACGCTCACGGCATGAGCAGGCCCGTCACCTTCACGCCGCCGCCCGGCACCCGCGCGCACCTTCTGCGCACCGCCAGAGGCGAGTTCGCGGCGCTCACCGGGGAACCGGAGCCCGGACGTCCGGAGCGCGGGACCGCGCTGCTGCTGCCCGGGTTCACCGGCAGCAAGGAGGACTTCATCGCGCTGCATGCCCCGCTGGGCGCCGCCGGGTACCGGACGGTCGCCGTCGACGGGCGCGGGCAGTACGAGTCGCAGGGCCCGAAGGACGACGAATCCCCTTACGCCCAGGCCGAGTTGGCGCAGGACGTGCTCGCCCAGGTCGCGGCGCTCGACGCACCGGGCCCGGTCCATCTGCTGGGGCACTCGCTCGGCGGGCTGATCGCGCGGGCGGCGGTCATCGCGGATCCGGCACCGTTCGCGTCACTGACCCTGATGGCGTCGGGTCCCGCCGCCGTCGCCGAGCCCCAGCAGCAGCGGGTGAAACTGCTCCAGGACGCGCTCGCCGCGCTCGACATGGCGCAGGTCTGGGAGGCCATCCAGGCCCTCGAACCGCCCGAGGACGCGGCCGACGTACGCGACGACACGGGCGGCGTACGGGACGATCTGCGGCGCCGCTGGATGGCGAACAGTCCGGCCCAACTCATCGCCACCGGGCGGCAGTTGTGCACCGAGCCGGACCGGGTCGACGAGCTGGCCGCGCTCGCGCCACCGGTGCACGTGGTCTCGGGCGAGCGCGACGACACCTGGCCGGTGCCGCTGCTCGACGAGATGGCGCGCCGCCTGGGCGCCGAGCGCTCCGTGATCGCGGGCGCCGAGCACTCCCCCAACACCGACCGCCCGCTGGAGACGGCGGCCGCGCTGGCCGCGTTCTGGGACGGCCGCACGCCGAACCGGTCGAGCCGGCAGGGCTAGGGCCTGCACCGAAAGCCCCTCCCCCCGCCACCGCTGGGAGGTGCCCCCTGCCCCGCGGCGTCCGGCGCGCACGCGCGCGGCGTACCGAAACGCCCGTCGGCGTCGAGGTCGAGCAGATAACCGCCCGCGGCCGCAACGGGACCGAAGCCAAGGAAGTCGGGGCGCTGCCGGCCGGGCCGCCCGGGCTGAACAGCCGGACCGAGACCGGCCCGCGGCAGCAGAACCGGCCGCCCCCGAGACCGGCCCGCGGCAGCAGAACCGGCCGTCCGCCGCGGCCACCGCGTCGGCGGCCACCGCGTCGGCGGGCACGGGCAGACCGCGGAGCGGGGCGTAGGGGACTTTCGGCACACGCCCTAGTACTGCGCCTGAAGATGGCTCCAGAACCCGTCGCGCAGCGCCCGGCGCAGATCGGCCTGGCCGCGCAGCGAGTACTGCAGCATCTCCTCCGCCTCGACGAGCAGCTTCTGGTCGTCGGAACCCGGCAGGTAGGGGTAGCCCGGCAGCAGCTGGACGAGGGCTTCCGTGCCGCGCTCCCCCAGCCAGTGCGCCGCGATCTGGGCCCCGACGAAGCGGACCTGGTCGCGGCCCGGGCGGGGCTGGTCCGCGTTCTCGTACGAGGCGGTGGTGCGGCGCGAGACATACGGCTTCACGAATTCGAGGTCGAGGGTGCGCTGACTGTCGACCTCCCACAGCAGCGGCTCGGCCTGATTGCGGCCCTCCGGGGCCTCGATGCCCCACAGGTGGACGCGCGCGCCGTAGCCCTGCGCCGCCTCGACCGCGGAGACCAGGTCCTCGTCGCCGCCGAGCAGGGCGGCGTCGCTGATGGCGCGGTGCCTGGCCAGTGATTCAAGGTCGCTCCTGATGAGGGAGTCGACGCCCTTCTGCTGGTTGTTGGCGTTCAGGTTGCCGAGGCGGACCTTGACGTCGGGCAGCTCGGCGATCGACTGCTGCTCGGTGGTGTGGATGCGGCGCCGCGCGCCGTCGTACCAGTACACGCGCAGCAGCCGGCTGTCCGCGAAGATCGTGCGGGCCTTGTCGATGAGGGCGTCGATGATCCCTTCGGCGTCGAGGTCGAAGGCGCGCCGGTCCTCGGTGCCCGCGACCAGACGCCCTGCGGCGGCGTACAGGTAACCGGCGTCGACGAAGATCGCATGGGTCGACGGCGTCTTCGCGACCTCGGCGAGCATCCGCCTGAGCAGGTCGTTCGTGACGTCGATACGAGTGGCCAGGTCGGCCTGCGCCGGGGTGTCGTCGTTCATCGCAGCCATTGTCCCGGCGGTCACGCCCTGTGTACAACCAGTCCCGCTACTCACGAGTAATTAGGTTCTCGAAAAATTTCCTTAGCGTAGGGAATGTTTGCAGGGGGCAACCCGTTGTACCCATACAGAACGCGGGGCACTGTAGCCACGCAATCCACTCTTAACGGTCAGGCAACCGCCTGGCCGTACGGCGGGGCAACACTGTTGACCTGCACCAGTAGTTCTCCTTCAGGAGGATCACCAGACGAAGGGAGAAGCCCATGCGCTTCGAAATCATGCGACTCGACGACGTCGACGGCACCGCCGTGGACACCACCGTCGTGGACGCCGCCTCCGTCAACCGGATCGTTCAGCAGGCCGCTGCCATCGGGCAGCGCCTCTACATCCGCCCGGCCGAGTCGTCCGCTTCGTAACGGACAGCGACTCACACACTTCGAAGCCCCCGTACGCACGGTGCGTACGGGGGCTTCGCGCGTACCGGGACCCGCCCGGCGGGGCCTCAGGCGCCCTGGATCACCTGGGTCACGCCGTTGATGATCTGCTGCACGGCGATCGCCGAGAGCATCATGCCCGCGAGCCGGGTCACCAGGACCACGCCGCCGTCCTTGATGACGCGGATGATCACCAGCGAGTACCGCATGACGACCCAGAGGACGACATGGATCGCGAGGATCGCGGTCCAGACCGAGACCTGGGTCGCGAAGGAGTCGGCCTTCTGGACGGCGAGGATCACCGAGACGATGGCGCCGGGCCCGGCGAGCAGCGGCATGCCGAGCGGGACCAGGGCGACGTTCACGTCCTTGGTCTGCTTCGGCTCGTCCGTCTTGCCGGTCAGCAGATCGAGCGCGATCAGCAGCAGGAGCAGGCCGCCCGCGATCATCAGGGCGGGCACGGAGACATGCAGATAGTCGAGGATCCGCTGGCCCAGGACGCCGAAGACGGCGATGACACCGAAGGCGACGCAGACGGCCTGGAAGGCCATCCGCTTCTGGACCTTGGCGGGACGGCCCGCGGTGAGGGCGAGGAAGATCGGGGTGATTCCGGGGGGATCCATAATCACGAAAAGCGTGAGAAAAAGGGATCCGAAGACGGCGACGTCGAACACAGTGGGGCTTGCCTTGCGGGGTCGAGCGCGTGCGGGAGCGCGCGTGAAGGGGAGAGGGTGAGCGGGAGGGGGCGTACGGGCGCACGCGGACCGGCCGCGCGTCGGTGTACGTCGGTCAGGCGCGCTGCCCGCCGGCGCCCGGCACCGGGAAGGCGCCCGTGGCGCGGCGCGTGATCTCCCCGTAGATCTCGGGGTCGGTGGTGTACTCGCCGAGCACACACGTCTTGCGGCTGCCGTGGTAGTCCGATGAGCCGGTGGTCAGCAGGCCCACGTCGGCGGCGAGGCCGCGCAGACGCTCTCGGGTCGGCTCGTCGTGGTCCATGTGGTCGACCTCGATGCCGTCGAGACCGGCCTCGGCGAGCTTCGCGATCGTCGTCTCCGGGACCGTCCGACCACGCTTGGCGGCGCCCGGGTGCGCGAAGACGGTGACGCCGCCGGCCGCCTTCACCAGGCGGATCGCCTCGAAGGGGTCGGTCTCGTGCTTGTCGACGTAGGCGCGGCCGTCGTTGGCGAGCCACTGCTCGGTGAACGCGTCGGAGACCGTGGGCACGACGCCGAGCTCGACGAGCGCGGTGGCGATGTGCGGGCGGCCGACCGAGCCGTCGCCCGCGATGCGGGCGACCTGCTCCCAGGTGACCGGGACGCCGAGGTCGTTCAGCTTGGCGATCATGCCTTTGGCGCGCGGCACCCGGTCGTCGCGGACCAGCTCGCGCTCGGCGAGCAGTTCGGCGTTCTCCGGGTCGAAGAGGTACGCCAGCATGTGCAGGCTCACGCCGTCGACGCGGCAGGAGAGCTCCGCGCCGGTGACGAGGGTGAGCCCCGTCGACAGGCCGTGGAGCGCCGCGATCGCCTCGGCGTACCCGCGCGTGGTGTCGTGATCGGTGAGCGCCACGACGTCCAGACCCGCGGCGGCGGCATTGCGCACCAGCTCGGCCGGGCTGTCCGTGCCGTCGGAAGCGGTGGAGTGGGTGTGCAGATCGATGCGCACGGCTGCGTACTCCAGGCTCTCGGACGGACAACGGAAGGGGCCCCGCCGACAGGTGGGGCCCCACAAGGATAACGGGGATTTCACGCACCCCGGTCACGGCCGAACCCGGGCCGGACCCCTTACTCGTACAGCGCCCTCACCGGCCGCCCACAGCGTCGGCGCGGGCCCGGCGTCACTGCATGATGCGCGGCGACAGCGCCCCGCACGGCAGCAGTTCCACCTCGGCGCCCGCGTCCCGCAGATCGGTGAGGACCAGCTCGTCGTACATCAGCAGTCCGGACTGGGCGGGCCAGACGATCGCCCACAGCCACAGGCCGCGCGCCTCGCCGGCGAAGACGGCGCGGTCGTCGGGGGCGCCCTGCACGTGCCACAGCGGGGTGGGCCGCCCGGCGGCGACCACCTTGGCGTGCGGCGGGCCGACGACGTCCATGTGCGGTCCGGGGTCGGGCCCGTCGATGCCGGCGTAGCGGGCGCCGAGGCCGACGCCGAGCTCCTCCGCGACGAGCACCAGCTCACCGATGCCGCCGAGCGGTGCGGGCCCCGAGCAGGCGACGGCGGTGCCGCGGCCGCCGTGCCGGTCGTCCCCCGCGTTGGCCACGCCCGTGAAGAGCCAGCCGACGGGCAGGGGCCACGGCATCCACACGGGTACCTCGGCGCGACGCACCACGACACTGAGGGCCTCGACGCTGGGCGGGATCACAGGCTGCAGCGGATGCACGGTCCCGTGCACATCGCACTGCCAGGAGTCGGCAAAGAGTCCGGGAGCCCTGACCCGGCCACCACACTTCGGGCAACTGGGTTCGCCCCTCATAGGGCCCCACGGTCCTCCCCGTCCCGCGCCGCGTCAAGGACGATCACCCGTCCGGAGTGCGCCGGTACCTCCCGACCTCACGGGTAAATATAGATGTAGCTTGCATTAATTAGCGGCTCTAACTTATTATGTGCATACGTCAACCATCTCGACGGAAGAGGTCACGGGCATGAGCCACAGCAGTACAGGAGGTCCCGCCGAAGGGGACACGTTCGACGCAGGTGCCGGCGGCATCCTGCGTCAGCCGAAGGCGGTCTGGGCGACCGCCGGGGCATCCGTCGTCGCCTTCATGGGCATCGGGCTCGTCGACCCGATCCTGCCGTCCATCGCGCAGGGCCTCGATGCGACACCGAGTCAGGTCTCCCTGCTCTTCACCTCGTACTTCCTCATCACCGCGATCGCGATGCTGGTGACCGGGTTCGTCTCCAGCCGGATCGGCGGCAAGAAGACCCTGCTCGTCGGGCTCGCGCTGGTCGTCGTCTTCGCGGCGCTCGCCGGCACCTCGGGTTCGGTCGGCCAGTTGGTCGGCTTCCGCGCCGGATGGGGCCTGGGCAACGCGCTGTTCGTGTCGACCGCGCTGGCCGTCATCGTCGGCGCCGCGGCCGGCGGCTCCGCCGCGGCGATCCTGCTCTACGAGTCCGCGCTCGGCCTCGGCATGGCGTGCGGGCCGCTGGTGGGCGCCCTGCTCGGCAACGCCAGCTGGCGCTACCCCTTCTTCGGCACCGCCGCGCTGATGGCCGTCGGGTTCGTCTGCATCACGCTGTTCCTGAAGGAACAGCCGAAGCCCGCGCAGAAGACCTCACTGCTCGACCCGATCAAGGCGCTGGGCCACGGCGGCCTCGCCTCGGCTGCGGTCTCGGCGTTCTTCTACAACTACACGTTCTTCACGGTGCTGGCCTTCACCCCGTTCGTGCTGGACATGACCCCGTACAAGTCGGGCGGCGTGTTCTTCGCCTGGGGTGTGCTGCTCGCGCTGTTCTCGGTGATCGTGGCGCCCCGCATGCAGGCCAGGTTCGGCTCGCTCAAGGTGCTCGGCGGCTCGCTGGTCCTGCTCGCCGTGGACGTGCTCGTGCTCGGCTACGGCAGCCACACCGCGGCCATCGTCTGCACGATCCTGTCCGGCGCCTTCATCGGCGTGAACAACACCGTGTACACCGAGCTGGCCCTCGGCGTCTCGGACGCGCCGCGGCCCGTGGCCTCCGCCGGCTACAACTTCGTCCGGTGGTTCGCCGCCGCGGCCGCGCCCTACTTCGCCCCGAAGATCGAGGAGTGGAGCAACATCCACATCCCGTTCGTGGTCGCCGCGGTCACGGCGGTCCTCGGCGCGGTCGTGGTCGGGGTGCGCAGGAGCGCGCTCACCCACGAGGCCGAGGAGCTGGAGCCGAAGCACGCCACCGAGGACGGCGTCACCGTCTTCGCCGACTGACCGTCAGTCGAGGGAGACGGACCTGCGCAGCGGATCGCGCAGGTCCGTCCCGCCGTTCAGCCACTTCTCCTGCAGCGCGGCCGCGCCGTGCACCCGCTTCCAGGCCGCCTCGTTCTGCGTCATGGGCAGCAGCGGCAGAAAACGTACGGGATCCATGGGCTCGTCCAGTTCCAGGTCCTCCACCAAGCCTCCCGGCTCCGCCACCAGGACGGAGGTGAACGGGGCGTCCGGCCAGAGCGGTTCGCCCACGTCCAGCGACGCGCCCGGGGCCACGATCACGCCCTCCACCTGCGGCGAGGCCGCGAGCACCGCGAGCGGGCGGAGCACCTTGTCGGTGTCGGCGAGGCCCGCACGGACCGTCAGGACCAGTTCCGCGCGCGGCCCCTTGACCGGGTCGGCGAGGGCCGCGGTCGGGTCGGACATCGGGGCCGCCGACATCCCGAGGGTCGCGTAGCGCACGACCCCCTCGGTGTCGCCGCCCGTGAAGCGCAGCACTTCGATGCGGTCGGTGCCGAGGAACGTGACCGCCGCGCGCGCGTCCGGCTCGCCCAGGGCCGTACGGAGCCGGGCCTCTACAAGCGCAAGAACATCTCCCATCCCGCGAGCATAGAACTCGCATGGAACGGGTAAAGGCGGGGCTTGCTTCTTCAGTCGGCTGATAGTGTTGGCCGCTGGTCGGGACGGTACGCGGAGCGTGCTCTCGGATCCCGACCCGCAGACGTCCTCCACGAGGGGATGAGACGTCCCCCACGGGGGACCGGCCGGAGGAGGTGGGGCTGTCATGGATCGAAGTCGACCGTGCAGTACCACCCGTTCTTCCGGCCGATAGGCCCGTATCTCACTTCGCAGTCGCAGTCAGCGGTTCCTCGGGCTGCCCGCGCGTGCCGGAAGAGCACTTCGTCAACGCCTGATCCTTCCGATCTGCCAGATCCGAAGCAGCTGAATCAGTAAGCGAAGCCGCCCCGGCGCCGGTGCGGTGCTCCCCGCTTTGTGGACGTGCAGCATGTCCCGCTCGCCAGGACGTCCTCATTCCGGGTAGTTCCGATTTTCGGCC
The DNA here is from genome assembly GCF_017377775.1 of Streptomyces sp. VRA16 Mangrove soil. Taxonomy (GTDB): domain Bacteria; phylum Actinomycetota; class Actinomycetes; order Streptomycetales; family Streptomycetaceae; genus Streptomyces. The sequence goes on along the minus strand of NZ_JAFVLN010000021.1, from coordinate 80,692 downwards.
CCTGCCGGCGGCTCCCGCCCGCGAAGGAGCCTGCCCATGTCGATGATTCGCGACCTGCGTGCCGCCGTCCGCCCCTCGCTGCGCAAGAGCGTGGCCCCGTACGAGAACGAGGCGCGCTCCTCGTACGACCAGACCCGCGACCCCTCGGCCTGCTCGGCGGTCGTGGACTGCGCGGTCTACCGCGACGGCGCCCGCGTCGAGTCCGGCGACTGCCTGACGCCGCGCGAGGCCCGCCTCCAGGTGCGCCGCGACGGCGGCTTCGCCTGGATCGGCCTGCACGAGCCGACCGAGGAGGAGTTCGCCGGGATCGCCGCCGAGTTCGGCCTGCACCCGCTGGCCGTCGAGGACGCGGTCCACGCCCACCAGCGGCCCAAGCTGGAGCCGTACGACGACACGCTCTTCGCCGTCTTCAAGACCATCCACTACGTCGAGCACGCCGAACTCACCGACACCAGCGAGGTCGTGGAGACCGGCGAGGTCATGTGCTTCACCGGCCGGGACTTCTTCATCACCGTCCGGCACGGCGGGCAGGGCTCGCTGCGGGCGCTGCGCCGCCGCCTCCAGGAAGAGCCCGAGCTGCTCGCCAAGGGGCCCAGCTCAGTCCTGCACGCCATCGCCGACCACGTCGTCGACGGCTATCTGGCAGTGGCCGACGCGATGCAGGACGACATCGACGAGGTCGAGACCGATGTCTTCTCGCAGACCGGCAAGGGCGGTCCGCGCGGCACCGACGCCGGGCGGATCTACCAGCTCAAGCGCGAGGTGCTGGAGTTCAAGCGGGCCGTGGCCCCGCTGCGCCGCCCGCTGCAGCTGCTGAGCGAGCGGCCGATGCGGCTGATCGACCCGGACATCCAGAAGTACTTCCGTGACGTCGCCGACCACCTGGAGCGCGTCCAGGAGCAGGTCATCGGCTTCGACGAACTGCTCAATTCGATCCTCCAGGCCAACCTGGCGCAGGCGTCCGTCGCCCAGAACGAGGACATGCGCAAGATCACCGCGTGGGCGGCGATCGTCGCCGTGCCGACCATGGTCTGCGGTGTGTACGGCATGAACTTCAAGTACATGCCGGAACTGCACTGGCGGTTCGGCTACCCGCTGGTCCTCGCCGTCACCGTCGGGGCGTGCATCACCATCCACCGCACCCTGAAGCGCAACGGCTGGCTGTGAACGCCACGGCTACGCTTGCCGCATGACGACTGCTGAACTGCTCGATGCCGCCCTCGTCGAGGAGGCCACGAAGAAGTCCGGGCTGATCTGGGTGCGCGGCACCGGTGTCGAGCGGGCGCTGTGGCACGTCTGGCACGAGGGCGCGGCGCACGTGGTGGGCGACGGGCCCGGCGAGCAGCCGCTGCCCGGCCTCACCGACGGCGGGGCCGCCACGGTCACCGTGCGCAGCAAGGACAAGGGCGGCCGGCTCGTCGGCTGGCAGGCGAAGGTCGTCGAGCTGACGCCCGGCGGCGAGGCCTGGGAGGCGGCCGTCGGCGAGCTGAAGGGCAAGCGGCTGAACGCCCCGGACGCGGAGACCATGACCGAGCGGTGGGCCCGGGAGTGCCGGGTGCTGCGCCTTGAGCCGGTGCGGGGCGCGGCCCCGGTCCCGGCGGGCGCGGGCTCACTGGCCGCGCCGCCACCCGCGTCGCCCGCCACGACCCGCAATCCGGTCCCGGCCGGGCTGCCCCGGCTGCTGGCGCGCCGCAAGCGGGGCTGAGTCCGCGCGGCCGCCCGATCAGGACGACGGCAGCTGCTGCCCGTAGTCCACGGTGTCGGAGGCGTCCGGCTCGCGGAGCGTGAAGTTCTGTCCCCAGTCGGTCAGTTGGAGCGCCCCGGCGCCACCGGCCCGCTCCAGCCGCATGGGGTACGCGGTGCCCTCCAGCGAGACGTCGAGGGTGCCACCCGCTCCCTCGTCCCCGGTGAGCGCGATCGTCCGTACCCCTCCGGAGGAGCCGCGGTCGCCCTTCGCCACGGTGCCGTGCAGCGTGAGCAGCCCGTCGAGCAGCACGTCCTTGTCGGTGAAGGTGCTCAGCCGCTTGTACGAGGGGTCGCCGGTCGGCACCTTCACGTACTTGTCGTCGAGCTTGTCGGCGGCGGCGTCCCCGCCGTGCCCGCTCGTGGCGTCGTCGTCGGAGTGCGTCCAGAAGTCCGCGTCGGCCTTGAGGAACAGGTGCTCGCCGACCCGCAGCAGCCGGAACGTGCTGTCGCCCGTCGTCACCGACCCCGTGCCGCCCTCGTCCTTGAGCCGCATGTCGAGCTTGTAGGTCCGGCCGCCGCTGACCACCGTGCCGGCGACGTGCACCGCGTCGGCGCGCTGGGCCGCCCTGACCGTACGGGCCTGGATCGTGGCCGCTTCCAGCTTGCCGACCCCGTTGGTGCCGGCGTCCGGATCGTCCGAGCACGCCGCGAGCCCTCCCGCGAGTCCCGCGCACATCGCTCCGGCCAGGAGCGTCCTGCGGGTACGGCGGTCCAGGGCGAAAGCGGTCACGGGCGGGACTACCTCTCGTACGGCAAGCGGCAAGGAAGGTGGGGGCGGCGCGTAGCGCCCTCGGTCGAGCACGGTGGGGGGAGACGGGCGGGCAGGTACGGCAGCGTACCCGGGTGATCTGCGGTTACCCGTGTGGGTCCCGGCGCTCCGGCGCGCGAGGGCGGGCGTGCCGGGGAACAGCTAGCCTGAACCACGGATTGTTCGTATGTACGGATGTAAGAGCGCGAAGGCACAGGAAAAGGAGGGCGCGCGGGATGGCCTCAGTCGCCCACCGGGTCTTCGTCTCCCATCTCTCCGGCGTCCCGGTCTTCGATCCCAACGGCGACCAGGTCGGCCGGGTGCGCGATCTGGTGGCGATGCTGCGGGTGGGCAAACGGCCGCCCCGGGTGCTGGGCCTCGTCGTCGAGCTGTCCACGCGGCGCCGTATCTTCCTGCCCATGACCCGGGTCACCGGCATCGAGTCGGGCCAGGTCATCACCACCGGCGTGCTCAACGTCCGGCGCTTCGAGCAGCGCCCCACCGAGCGCCTGGTGCTGGGCGAGATGCTCGACCGGCGGGTGCGGCTCGTGGAGTCGGGCGAGGAGGTCACCGTCCTGGACGTCTCCGTGCAGCAGCTGCCGGCCCGCAGGGACTGGGAGATCGACCGGGTCTTCGTGCGCAAGGGCAAGGGCGGCACCTTCCGGCGCAAGGGCGAGGCGCTCACCGTGGACTGGTCGGCGGTCGCCGGGTTCTCCCTGGAGGAGCACGGGCAGGGCGCCGAGAGCCTGCTCGCCACCTTCGAGCAGCTGCGCCCCGCCGACCTCGCCAACGTGCTGCACCACCTCTCCCCCAAGCGCCGCGCCGAGGTCGCCGCCGCGCTCACCAACGAACGGCTCGCCGACGTCCTGGAGGAGCTGCCCGAGGACGACCAGATCGAGATCCTCGGCAAGCTGAAGGAGGAGCGGGCCGCCGACGTCCTGGAGGAGATGGACCCGGACGACGCCGCCGACCTGCTGAGCGAGCTCCCCGAGGAGGACAAGGAGCGCCTGCTCACGCTGATGCAGCCCAGCGAAGCGGCCGACGTGCGGCGCCTGATGGCGTACGAGGACAAGACCGCGGGCGGTCTGATGACGACCGAGCCGATCGTGCTGCGGCCCGACTCGACGGTCGCCGACGCGCTCGCCCGCGTACGCAACCCGGACCTGTCCCCCGCGCTCGCCGCGCAGGTCTACGTGTGCCGGCCGCCGGACGAGACTCCGACCGGCAAGTATCTCGGCACCATCCACTTCCAGCGGCTGCTGCGCGATCCCCCGTACACGATGGTCAGCTCGATCCTCGACGAGGATCTCCAGGCCCTCTCGCCCGGCGCCCAACTCCCGGAGATCGCCGGGTTCTTCGCGACGTACGACATGGTGGCCGCGCCCGTCGTCGACGAGAGCGGGTCGCTGCTCGGCGCCGTGACCGTGGACGACGTCCTGGACCACATGCTCCCCGACGACTGGCGCGAGCAGGAGTTCCACCTCTCGGGGGAGGTGAACCATGGCGACTGAGGAACGCGACCAGCGCACGTCCGAGGCCCCGCGCCGCCCGCGCATCCGCCTCGACCAGCCGCGCGCCCCGCGCCGCAGGCTGCTGCCGGAGTACGACCCCGAGGCCTTCGGACGGCTGTCGGAGCGCATCGCCCGGTTCCTGGGGACGGGGCGGTTCATCGTCTGGATGACGGTGATCATCATCGCGTGGGTGATCTGGAACATCGCGGCGCCCAAGGATCTGCGCTTCGACGAGTACCCGTTCATCTTCCTGACGCTGATGCTGTCGCTCCAGGCGTCCTACGCCGCTCCGCTGATCCTGCTCGCGCAGAACCGGCAGGACGACCGCGACCGCGTCAACCTCGAACAGGACCGCAAGCAGAACGAGCGCTCCATCGCCGACACCGAGTATCTGAGCCGTGAGGTCGCGGCCCTGCGGATCGGCCTCGGCGAGGTCGCCACCCGCGACTGGATCCGCTCCGAACTGCAGGACCTCCTCAAGGAGCTGGAGGAACAGCACCGGGCCGGGGTATTCCCGGCCGACGGGGAACGGGTACGTGACGTAGACGACCGCTGACGGGGCTTTCCGTGCCCCGGTTACCGCGCCGTACTATCGGTCGTATGGCTAGCGAAGACGCGGTGCGCGAGGCACTCGCGACAGTGAACGACCCCGAGATCCAGCGACCCATCACCGAGCTGGGGATGGTCAAATCGGTGGACATCGGCGCGGACGGAACCGTCGCGGTCACCGTGTATCTGACCGTGTCGGGCTGCCCGATGCGCTCGACGATCGAGAACAACGTGCGGGACGCCGTCCTGCGCGTCGAGGGCGTCACCGACGTCCAGGTCACGCTCGACGTGATGAGCGACGAGCAGCGCAAGGAGCTGGCCGCCGCGCTGCGCGGCGGCACCGCCGAGCGTGAGGTCCCGTTCGCCAAGCCCGGCTCGCTGACCCGGGTCTACGCGGTCGCGTCCGGCAAGGGCGGCGTCGGCAAGTCCTCCGTGACCGTGAACCTGGCGGCCGCGATGGCGGCCGAGGGCATGAAGGTCGGCGTCGTCGACGCGGACATCTACGGCCACTCCGTGCCGCGCATGCTGGGCGCCGACGGCAAGCCCACCCAGGTCGAGAACATGATCATGCCGCCGTCGGCGAACGGCGTGAAGGTCATCTCGATCGGCATGTTCACGCCGGGCAACGCGCCGGTGGTGTGGCGCGGCCCGATGCTGCACCGCGCGCTCCAGCAGTTCCTGGCCGATGTCTTCTGGGGCGACCTCGACGTCCTGCTCCTCGACCTGCCGCCCGGCACCGGTGACATCGCGATCTCCGTCGCGCAGCTGGTCCCGAACGCCGAGATCCTCGTCGTGACGACGCCGCAGCAGGCGGCGGCCGAGGTCGCCGAGCGCGCGGGTTCGATCGCGGTGCAGACGCACCAGAAGATCGTCGGTGTCGTCGAGAACATGTCGGGCCTGCCGTGCCCGCACTGCGGCGAGATGGTCGACGTCTTCGGCACCGGCGGCGGCAAGCTCGTCGCCGAGGGCCTGACGCGGACGACGGGCGCCGAGGTACCGGTCCTCGGCTCCATCCCCATCGACGTGCGCCTGCGCGAGGGCGGCGACGAGGGCAAGCCGGTCGTGCTGTCCGACCCCGACTCCCCGGCCGGCTCGGCGCTGCGCGCCATCGCGGGCAAGCTCGGCGGCCGTCAGCGCGGCCTGTCGGGCATGTCGCTGGGGATCACGCCGCGCAACAAGTTCTGAGGGACGGTCCCCCGCGTCCCGGTAAGGGGCGCGGGGCCGTACTCACCCGGCAGCCACTCAGGCGTACTCGGCGATGTCCTTGACCACCGAGAAGCCGAGACCGTACGCGCTCATCCCCCGCCCGTACGCGCCGAGATGCACTCCGGCCTGCGTCGACCCGGCCAGCACCCACCCGTACTCGGACTCCCGGTAGTGGAACTCCGTCGGGACGCCGTCCACCGGCAGTGACAGCGTGGCCCAGTCCGACGACCCGAGGTCGTCCGCGAGGACCCACGCCGTCTCCGTCTGCTGGTCCAGCCAGTCGTCCCGGAGCGTGTGGTCCATCTGTCCGGGCCAGGTGAAGGAGAGCAGTCCGACCCCGGCGAGCCAGGCCGCCGAGGAGACGGACGTCGCCTCGAGGACGCCCGTGCCGTCGGCGCTGCGTCGTACCGGATTGGCGGCGACGGTCACCACGACCGCGAACCGCTCGGTGTCCTCAGTGCCCTCGCTGCGTACGGAGGGCTCGTCACCGTGCCCGATCGAGCCGTGCTCGACGGATCCGTCCGCCGTGGTGCCGACCTGCATCAGCCAACGCGGTCCCGTGAAGGCCTCGTCGAGGCCGTACCACGGGAAGGACGCCAGCAGGTATCCGTCGACCGTGCGCCGGGCCGTGGGAACCTGACCGGCCCCCTCGGTGGCCGGCGCCTGCGCGCCCACCCGACTCGTCGTCTCCATGTACCCGGCCGCCTCCTCGCTCAGTTACGGACCGGAGCGGCCCGCCCCCCTCGGGCGTTCTCACGTCCGGTCCGCGCAACAACAAGGCAGGATGCCACACCGGGTCCACAGGGCCCGGTTTCGAGTGGTGTGGTTCAGGTCGCGTCGGCGTCGAAGGGCGGCGGCGTGTCCTTGGCCGGCTTCTCCGACGGCTCGGAACGCTTCTCCAGGTCAGGGCCCTTGGTCATGTCGACACGGCCGCTGGAGGAACCGCCGCCGGAGGAGGAGCCGCCGATCGCGGGCGCGTCGTCCCGCACGTCACCGACGGTCTGCACGGCCTCGCCGACCTCGGCCATTTCCTTCTTCAGGTCGAAGCCGTTGCGGATCTCCTTGAGCCCCAGCTCGTCGCTGTCCAACTGCTTGCGGATGAACGTCTTGGGGTTCAGGTCCTCGAACTCGAAGTCCTTGAACTCCGGGCCCAGTTCCTTGCGGATGTCTTCCTTCGCGCTGTCCGAGAACTCACGGATCTTGCGGATGGTGCGCGCGACATCCTGAATGACCTGCGGCAGCTTGTCCGGGCCGAACACGAGCACGGCCAGCACAACAAGCGCTATGACCTCCGGTAGGCCAATGTCGTTGAACACCTTGCACTCCTAGCGTGTCCTCGGCCCGCGGTGGTCTTCAGTAGCAGGTCTTCGGCAGGGTCCGGCATCGGACCGGTCCACGGTACCCGGCGTTCCTGTCTGTTTGGTAGCCACTGGGCGACGTCCGGGATCACCTGTACCCGACTTTGACCGGTGAAGGACCGGCCGTCGGCCGGCCGGTCCGGTCAGTCGCCGTCGGCCGAGCCCAGAACGAGCGTCACCTTCCGTTCCTTTCCGCCCCGTTCGAGCGTGATGACCAGTTTGTCCTTGGGGCGGTGGGCGCGGACCTTGACGATCAGCTCCTCGCCGGAGTGCACCGGGGTGCCGTCCACCTCGGTGATCACGTCACGCGGCTCGATGCCCGCCTTGTCGCCGGGCCCGCCGGGGGTGACGGCCGAACCGCCGTTGTTGCCCTTCGTGCCCACGCGCGCGCCGTCGCCCGTGTAGTCCATGTCGAGGGTGACGCCGATGACGGGGTGCGTGGCCTTGCCGGTGTTGATCAGTTCCTCGGCGACGCGTTTGGCCTGGTTGATCGGGATCGCGAAGCCGAGGCCGATGGAGCCCGCCTGGCCGCCGTCGAGCTCCGAACCGCTGTCGGCGGAGCGGATGGCGCTGTTGATCCCGATGACGCGGGCCTTGGAGTCGACGAGCGGGCCGCCGGAGTTGCCGGGGTTTATGGGCGCGTCGGTCTGCAGCGCGTCGACGTAGCTGACGTCGCTCCCGTCGCCCTTCTCGCCGCCCGCCGTGATCGGCCGGTCCTTGGCGCTGATGATGCCGGAGGTGACCGTGTTGGCCAGGTCGAACGGGGCGCCGATGGCCACGACCGGGTCGCCGACCTGCACGCTCTCGGAGTTGCCGAGCGGCAGCGGCTTGAGGCCGCGCACTCCGTCGACCTTGATCACGGCCAGGTCGTACCCGGTGTCGTGCCCGACGACCTCGGCGGCCGCGCTCTCGCCCCCGGCGAACGTGACCGATATCTCGCCACCGGGACCCGCCGGCTGCACGACGTGGTTGTTGGTGAGGATGTGGCCCCGGTGGTCGAGCACGAAGCCGGTGCCCGTGCCCTGCTCGGAGGCGCCCTTGGTGTGGATCGTGACGACGCCGGGCAGCGCGCTCGCGGCGATTCCCGCGACACTGCCGGGGGCGCGGTGCGTGGACTCGGCGCCCGCCTGCGGGAGTTCGACGTCCGTGCCGCCGCCCTGCTCCAGGTACGAGCCGACGGCGCCGCCGACCCCGCCGGAGACCAGCGCGATCAGCACGGCACCGAGCACCAGGCCACGCCGCCCGCGCCGCGGCCGCACCCCGACGCCCCCGGCGCCCTGCGACAGCGACACGGGCCCGGCCCACGGGTCGTACTGCTGCCAGGGCCCGACCCCCACCGGCACGCCGCCCCCGCCCCCGGGGACCAGCTCGGGCTGCGCCGGGGCCGGGGCAGAGGCCGGGGCCGGGGCCGGGTACGCCTGAGGTTGAGGTTGGGGGTGCGGCTGCGGCTGCGGTCCCAGGGCGCCTGCGGCGGGCGTGTGCGGGGCCGGGGGCTGTGGTTGTGGCTGTGGTTGTGGCTGCGATCCCGGGGCGCCTGCCGCCGGCGCGTGCGGGGCCAAGGTCTGCGGCTGCCGCTGCGGCTGCGGCTGCGGCTGCGGTACGGCCGTGCCCGCAGCCGGCGTGTGCGGGGCCGGGGACTGCGGCTGCGATCCCGGGGCGCCTGCCGCCGGCGTGTGCGGGGCCAGGGGCTGCGGGGCCAAAGGCTGCGGCGTCGTCTCGTACGGCGTCTGCGGCCCGGCCGGTGCCGTCGGCGTGCCCTGGGCCGGGGTGGCGCCCGGGTGCTGCACCGGCGGTGCCGGCGCCCACGGCCCGGGCTCGCCGTACGGCGGCGTGCTGTACGGATCGGGGTCGTGCAGGGGACGCGGGGTGTCAGCGGGCTCGGCGGCGGCCGGAGGCTCGGGGGCCGTGGGTGCCACAGGGGGCTCGGGGACCGCAGGGGGCGCAAGGGCCGCCGGAGTCGCCGGGAGCTGCTCCGGGGCGGTTTCCTCCGTCAGCGGGGCGGACACCACGGCGACATCGGTAACGGCGCTCTCACCGGCGTCGCCCTGCGCAGCCGGTGCCACATCTCCGGAAGCGGCCGGGGCCGCAGGCGCCGGCAGATGCCAGTCGCCGTCGTCCCCCTCGGAGTCGGAGCGCCCCGCGCTCGGCCGGGGGCGGCTCCACCACTCGCCCTTCGTGGGCTTGCCCTCGTCCGCGTCCATAGTCTCGCCGTTCTCCCCGCACCCGGCCCGCGGCACCACACCGCGGGCTCCCACCCACGCGGCCCGGGTCAGTGCCCGACGCGCGGCCTCCACAGGATTGAACCAGGTTCGGCGGATCCGGCGCAGGGGGCGCCGGTGGGCGTCAGCGAGCGGAGGACGGCCGGGACGAGGCGGTCGGCGTGGCCGCCGGGGCCGCGTCGATACGGGTCGCCGCGGGTGACGCGTGCGGAGCCAGGTCGACGGAGACCGCGGGGACTGCGGCGGGACGTATGAGGGGGGTCATACGGGCCGCGCCGGAGAGCATCGGGGTCGAGAACGGATAGTCGGCGTCGTCCGCGTGACCGCCACCGGGCAGCAGCGGCGCGCTCGCCTCGGTCGGGGAGACCGGGGCCGCCAGGGCGCCGCCGCTCTGGCCGAGCAGCGGGGAGAGCGTCCTGCGGCGCTGAGCCTCGGGCGTGGTGGCCGAGCCGGCCGCCTGACTGCGCAGCGGTGTCACATTGCTGTTGTTGCCGGAGCCCGCGCCCCGGGCGTCGGCGGTGTCCGCGGGGGCGCCGGCGGTGACCCCGCCCAGCGCGATCGCGGCGAGCGAGACGGCACCGGCGGCGGCGAAAGCGAAGCGGCGTCCACGCGAGGCGCGGTCGCTGTCGTGCCGGTCGCGGCCCACCTCGTGGATCCGAAAGCCACGCGGTCCCGGCAGGACACCGGCGTGCGCCGTCGATCCGTAGCCGAACGGCTCGGGGTCGACGTCGAAGACTCCGTTGCCGAACCCCCGCACGTTGCCGAACGCTCGGCCCGTGCCCAGGCCGCCGCTTCCGAACGGTGACCCGTCGTCGTCCTGGTCACCACCGCCGGGCAGCCCCTGCAGCCGGGCGAGGAAGCTCTCACTGGGCGACGGCGGGGCCGCCTCGGCGAAGACGCTCTTCAGACGGCGCTGTGCGTCGGCCTCGGCCTTGCACTTGGCGCAGGTGGCCACGTGCGCGAGCACGCGCTCGCGGGCATCGTGGTCGAGTTCGCCGTCGACGAATGCGGCCAGCCGGTCCCCCAGGTGCTGGTCGGCGGCGTCGAGTCGGCGATCGGCAGGATTGAGACGTGATCCACTCACGCGGTCGCGCCCCCTCCTCCGAGGACAGGGATCGCCCCCGTCGTCGCGAGCGTGCGCCGCTCCTTGCGCGCCTCGGGCGAGCGGTGCTGCAGCGCCTTGCGCAACTGCGAGCGGCCGCGGTGGATCCGGCTGCGGACCGTGCCCAGCTTCACGCCGAGGGTCGCGGCGATCTCCTCGTACGAGAGCCCCTCGATGTCGCAGAGGACCACGGCGGCACGGAACTCGGGCGCAAGGGTGTCCAGGGCGTGCTGGACGTCGGCGTCGAAATGCGCGTCGTTGAAGACCTGCTGCGGCGACGGCTCGCGGCTGGGCAGCCGCTCGGCCGCGTCGTCCCCCAGGGCGTCGAAGCGGATGCGCTGCTTGCGGCGGACCATGTCCAGGAACAGGTTCGTCGTGATGCGGTGCAGCCAGCCCTCGAAGGTGCCCGGCGTGTACGTGGACAGCGAGCGGAAGACGCGGACGAAGACCTCCTGCGTGAGGTCCTCGGCGTCGTGCTGATTGCCGGTCAGACGGTAGGCGAGGCGGTAGACCCGGCCACTGTGCGTGCTGACGATCTCCTCCCAGGTGGGCGGAGTCCACGCCTGTGATTCCGCGTCAGCGGCAAAGGTCGCGGTCTGCTGCGCGGAGTCAGTGGTGCGGAATCGGTCAGCGGTGTTGGTCACGGATTTCGGCTCACCCGCCGACCTGAGAAAGCGCCGAAGCACTCCTCCCCGATCCACAGGCGCAGCCGCACCTCCCCTGTCGGCTCTGGTGGTGTCCAGTGGAGCCCCTACCATAGCCACCTCGCCCGTTAGCTCCGGATAAGCGTTTTTACTCAGATTTGCCGGTCGGCTCCGCGACCCGCTCTTTACCGCCGGTTCCGCCGCTGTCGCCATCGCGCTCTCCCCCGCTCCAGCCTGCTCTTTCCCCCTGCCTCTCTAAACGGCCGGTCCCATCTGCGAGTTCCCGCCACCAACGGATAAAGTCACGCGCAGGCAACCACGGGGACAGGAGAGGGCCATTACCGGCAACCGGCAGACGAGTTGGGCGTTCGCCGACGCCTTTGTCGCCGAGGACGACGCGACGCGCTGGGCCCGCGACCGGGCCAGGGAGTCCGGGCTGCGCTCGGTGTCCCCCGGTGCGGGCGCGGCGCTGCGGATGCTCGCTGCCACGGTGGCCGCCAAGGCCGTCGCCGAGATCGGGACGGGCACGGGCGTGTCCGGAATCCATCTGCTGCACGGAATGCGGCCCGACGGCGTACTGACCACGGTGGATCCGGAGCCGGAGCGGCAGCAGTTCGCCCGGCAGGCGTTCCGGGCGGCCGGCTTCGCCAGCAACCGGGCCCGGTTCATCCCGGGCCGCGCGCTCGACGTCCTGCCGCGGCTCGCCGACAGCGGCTACGACCTCGTGTTCTGCGACGGCGACCGGATGGAGTCCCTCGACTATCTCGCCGAATCGTTGCGGCTGCTGCGGCCCGGTGGGCTCGTCTGCTTCGAAGGGGTCTTCGCCGACGGGCGGACCGTGGACTCGGGACCGCAGCCGGTGGAGGTGGTCCGGCTCAGGGAGCTGCTGCGGGCGGTCCGGGAGTCCCCCGAGCTCGTCCCGTCGCTGCTGCCCGTCGGGGACGGCCTGCTCTGCGCCGTGAAGCGCTGAGTCGCAGGTCACAGCGGTAGAAACCCCGGCCACACTTCGGACACACGTCGGACACACGTCCGCCCCGGCACCGAATGTGTGCCGGGGCGGACGAAAAGGTATGGTCGCTTCCGCGTCAGCCGACGACCTTCTTCAGGGCGTCGCCGAGGGCGTCTGCCTCGTCCGGCGTCAGCTCGACCACGAGCCGACCGCCGCCTTCGAGCGGAACGCGCATGACGATGCCCCGCCCCTCCTTGGTCACCTCGAGCGGGCCGTCACCCGTTCGCGGCTTCATGGCCGCCATGCTCGTTCCCCTTCCTGAAACCAGCTCATCGTCAGCGCCGACGGCCCCCTGAACGGGCACTCATCACCGGCATCGAACACATTGCTTCTAGGCCATTATCCCGCATCGCAGGACCCGATGACCAACATCGGTCCGCATCGCTTGGGCAACGCGCTTGAGCAAAACCACTCAATTCGGCGATGTGGCTGCGATACTGCGCCGCTCGCGCGCCCTATCCGTGACGGAATTGTTTGACGCAGGTCACATGCCGGGGGCGTTCCGCGGGCCGTGATCTCCGTCATGCTGAGCACGGACGACTAAGCAACCGCATAGGAGGGCTCCCATGGCCGACACCGTGCTCTACGAGGTGAGCGACGGGCTCGCGACGATCACGCTGAACCGCCCCGAGGCGATGAACGCGATGAACACCGAGGCCAAGGTCGCCCTCCGCGACGCGGCGCAGGAGGCCGCGGCCGACAAGGCCGTGCGGGCGGTGCTCCTCACGGCGGCCGGCGACCGAGCGTTCTGTGTCGGGCAGGACCTCAAGGAGCACATCGGCACGCTGATGGCCGACCGCGAGGCGGGTGAGGGCCGCACCATGAGCACGGTGCGCGAGCACTACAACCCGGTCGTGCGGGCCCTGACCCAGATGCCGAAGCCGGTCGTGGCGGCGGTGAACGGGGTTGCGGCCGGTGCCGGGTTCGGGTTCGCGCTCTGCGCGGACTACCGGATCGCGGCGGACACCGCCGCCTTCAACACCTCGTTCGCGGGTGTCGCGCTGACCGCCGACTCCGGCGTCTCCTGGACGCTGCCGCGCCTGATCGGCCCGGGCCGCGCCGCCGACCTGCTGCTCTTCCCGCGCACCGTCAAGGTGCAGGAGGCCCACGAGCTGGGCATCGTGAACCGGATCGTGCCCGCCGCCGACCTCGCCGAGGAGGCGGGCAAGGTGGCCCGTGCGCTCGCCGAGGGGCCGACGGTCGCCTACGCCGCCCTCAAGGAGGCGATCGCGTACGGCCTGGACCACTCCCTCGACGAGACCCTGGAGAAGGAGGACGAGTTGCAGGCGCGGGCCGGTGCCTCCGAGGACCACACCATCGCGGTCCAGGCGTTCATCGCCAAGGAGAAGCCGAAGTACCTCGGCCGCTAGCCAGGGGCGCTACCGGTGACGGCGGTGCGGGCCGTGCAGTCGGCCAGGTGGTCGTTGACCAGCCCGCACGCCTGCATCAGCGCGTACGCCGTCGTCGGGCCGACGAAGCGCAGGCCGCGCTTCTTCAGCTCCTTGGACAGGGCCTTCGAGTCGTCCGTGATCGCGGGGACGTCGGAGAGCACGCGCGGCGCCGGGCGGCCCTCCGCCTCCGGGGCGAACGACCAGATCAGTTTGTCGAGGTCGCCGGGGGCCCACTCCGCGAGCACGCGCGCGTTGGCCAGCGTCGCGTCGACCTTCGATCTGTTGCGGATGATGCCGGGGTCGGCGAGGAGGCGCTCGCGGTCGGCGTCCGTGAAGGCCGCGACGTCCGTGATCTTGAAGTGCGAGAAGGCGGCGCGGAACGTCTCGCGGCGGCGCAGGATCGTGATCCAGGACAGGCCCGACTGGAACGCCTCCAGGGAGAGCCGCTCGAAGAGCGCGTCGTCGCCGTGGACCGGGCGGCCCCACTCCGTGTCGTGGTACGCCACGTAGTCCTCGGTCGACAGGCCCCAGGGGCAGCGCAACCTACCGTCGGGCCCCGGGATCGCGGCGCCGGTCACGGCCTCGTCCGGCGCGCTCATCGCGGGCCCTCCCCCTGCTCGTCCAGGTATCCGCCCGGCGGGGCGAAGCCGGAATCGGGCCTGCGGTCGGACATAGGCGGCTGCTGCGCCTGGGCGTGCGCGGTGGCGAGCGCCGACTCCAGCTCCGTGATCCGGGCGTCCCGCTCGGCGAGCTCCGCGCCCAGCCGGTTCAGCGCGTCGTCGACCTCCGCCATGCGGTAGCCGCGCACGGCCGTCGGCAGGCGCAGCGCGTCCACGTCGGCGGGGCCCACCGGGCGGTCCTGCGGCAGCGGGTCGGCGTAGAACTGGGACGGCTCCTCGCGCAGCGTGCCGCCGTCGCCCCCGCCGAGGACCGCGAGCGTCACCGCCGCGACCACTACGACGAGCGCGACGACCAGAAACAAGAACATGACCATCTGTGCCGTCCCAAGGGCTCGAAACCGTCAGGGTCCGATCGTGCCATGCCGCACTGACGGTTAAGGTCGCAGGCGACCGTTGATACGTGATTGCAGTGGGATCCAGAGGAGAGTCACAGGGATGCTCAGGCTCGGCCGGCACGAGTTCGACGCTCACGAGCCGGTGATCATGGCGATCGTGAACCGGACCCCGGACTCCTTCTACGACCAGGGCGCCACGTTCCAGGACGAGCCCGCCCTGGCCCGGGTCGAGCAGGCCGTCGCCGAGGGCGCCATGATCGTCGACATCGGCGGGGTGAAGGCCGGTCCCGGCGAGGAGGTCGACGCCGCGGAGGAGGCCCGCCGCACGGTCGGTTTCGTCGCCGAGGTGCGCCGCCGCTTCCCCGACGTGATCATCAGCGTCGACACCTGGCGGCACGAGGTCGGCGAGGCCGTCTGCGAGGCGGGCGCGGATCTGCTCAACGACGCGTGGGGCGGCGTCGATCCGAAGCTCGCGGAGGTCGCGGCCCGCTATCAGGTGGGCATCGTGTGCACGCACGCGGGCGGCGCCGAGCCCCGTACGCGGCCGCACCGGGTCACGTACGACGACGTGATGGCGGACATCCTGGACGTGACCGTCTCGTACGCGCAGCGGGCGGTGTCCCTCGGGGTGCCGCGCGAGTCGGTGCTCATCGACCCGGGGCACGACTTCGGCAAGAACACCCGGCACTCCCTCGAAGCGACCCGGCGGCTTCCGGAGATGGTGGAGACGGGCTGGCCCGTCCTCGTCTCGCTGTCCAACAAGGACTTCGTGGGCGAGACCCTCGACAAGCCCGTCAAGGAGCGTGTCATCGGGACGCTGGCGACGACCGCCGTGTCGGCGTGGCTCGGCGCGCAGGTCTACCGGGTGCACGAGGTCGCCGAGACCCGGCAGGTGCTCGACATGGTGGCGTCCATCGCGGGCCACCGGCCCCCGGCGGTCGCCCGCCGGGGACTGGCCTGACGGGTCCTACTTGCCGGTCTCCTTGGTGACCAGCGTGATCGCCTCGTCCACGTCGTCCGTGACGTGGAAGAGCAGCAGGTCGGCCTCGCTGGCCTTGCCCTGCGCGATGACGGTGTTCCTGAGCCAGTCGACCAGGCCGCTCCAGTACTGCGTACCGAAGAGGACGATCGGGAAGCGCGTCACCTTGGTCGTCTGGACGAGGGTGAGCGCCTCGAAGAGCTCGTCGAGGGTGCCGAGGCCGCCGGGCAGCACCACGAAGCCCTGCGCGTACTTCACGAACATCGTCTTGCGGACGAAGAAGTAGCGGAAGTTCAGGCCGAGGTCGACGTACTGGTTGAGGCCCTGCTCGAACGGCAGCTCGATGCCGAGGCCGACCGAGATGCCCTTGGCCTCCACGGCTCCCTGGTTGGCGGCCTGCATGGCGCCGGGGCCGCCGCCCGTGATGACGGCGAAACCGGCCTCCACCAGGGCCTTGCCGATCTCGACGCCCGCCGCGTACTCCGGCGAGTCCACCGGCGTACGGGCGGAGCCGAACACGCTGATCGCGGGCGGCAGTTCCGCCAGCGTGCCGAAGCCCTCGATGAACTCCGACTGGATGCGCAGCACCCGCCAGGGGTCGGTGTGCACCCAGCCCGAGGGGCCTTCGGTGTCGAGCAGACGCTGATCGCTCGTCCCCGGCTGTACCTGGTCACGGCGGCGGATCACCGGACCTGTCAGCTGCTCCTTGGGACGTCGGGTGCCCTCCGGGTTGCTCATCGCCTGCTCCCTTCCTGCGCAACTGTCACGCGGTTACGTAGAGCAAGGGTAGGTCTACGCGGGTTACATGCGCGGGACCTCCGCGTATCGGGAGTCCGCGTATCGAAAGTCCACTGACCGAAAGTCCACTGACCGAAAGTCCGCGGATCAGGGGTCCGCGCGTCAGGAGGACGTCAGCCAGGAGGCGAGGACCCGCTCCCCCTCCAGGATCAGCCGGGTGTCGACGCGCTCGTCGATCTTGTGGGCGTAGATCGGGTTGCCGGGCCCGTAGTTCACCGCGGGAACGCCCAGGGCGCTGAAGCGGGAGACGTCGGTCCAGCCGAACTTGGGCCGGGGCTCGCCGCCCACCGCGGCCAGGAAGGCGGCCGCCGCGGGGTGGGTGAGTCCGGGGCGCGCGCCGCCCGTGTGGTCGTCGACGATGAACTCCTCGACGGGGCAGCCGGCGAAGAAGTCACGCACGAACTGCTCGGCGTCCTCCATCGAACGGTCCGGCGCGTAGCGGAAGTTCACGGTGACGGCGCAGGCGTCCGGGATGACGTTCGTGGCGACGAAGCCCTCGATGCGCACCGCATTGAGTCCCTCGTGGAACTCCAGACCGTCGACGACGGGCTTGCGCGGCTCGTAGGCGGCGAGCCGCTCCAGGATCGGGGACGCGGCGTGGATGGCGTTCTTCCCCATCCACGCGCGCGCGGAGTGGGCCCGTTCGCCCTTCACCTTCAGGATGACGCGCAGGGTGCCCTGGCAGCCGCCCTCGACGAGCCCCTCGGTGCCCTCCAGGAGGATCGCGAAGTCACCCTGCAGCCAGTCGGGGTGGGCCTCGGCGACATGCCCGAGGCCGTTGAGGTGGGCGGCGACCTCTTCGTTGTCGTAGAAGACGAAGGTGAGGTCGCGGTTGGGGTCCGTGACGGTCTGCGCGATGCGCAGCTGCACCGCGACGCCCGCCTTCATGTCGCTCGTGCCGCAGCCCCACAGGGTGACGCCGTCCTCGTCGAGACGCGAGGGCACGTTGTCCGCGATCGGGACGGTGTCGAGGTGCCCGGCGAGGATGATCCGCTCGGCGCGGCCGAGGTGCGTGCGGGCGACGATGTTGTTGCCGTACCGGTCGACCGTCAGGTGCGGCAGGGCGCGCAGGGCCTCCTCGACGGCGTCCGCGAGCTCTTTCTCGCTGCCGCTGGGCGAGGCGAAGTCGACCAGCTGAGCGGTGAGGCGGGCGGCGTCCTGGGTGAGGTCAAGCGCGGTGCGGTCCATGGCGCCGATCCTAGACGGACCGGGTCTTCTCACCCCTGTCCGTCCTCACAGTGGACTCCAGTACCTTGGGTCGCGTGCCTGAGCCCCCCACTCCTGTCCGGCGCGGCCGCCTCCTGCGGATCGGCGCGTCCGTCGTCGTGCTGCTCGCCGTGGCCACGTACGTGGCCGTGCAGTACGCCACCGGGGGCCGCTCCACACCGAGATGCGTGGTGGTCTCGGCGAACGGGGACGGGGCGACGTACGAGTTCACGTCCGAGCAGGCGGTGAACGCGGCGACGATCTCCGCGGTCGGCACCTCCCACGGCATGCCCGAGCGGGCCGTCACCATCGCGCTCGCGACCGCGCTCCAGGAGTCGGGGCTGCGCAACATCCACCACGGCGACCGGGATTCGCTCGGCCTGTTCCAGCAGCGTCCCTCGGAGGGCTGGGGCACCAAGAAGCAGATCATGGACCCGGTGTACGCGGCGGAGCGGTTCTACGAGCGCCTGGCGCAGATCCCCGGCTACTCGCGGCTGCCGCTGACCGTGGCCGCGCAGCGCGTGCAGCGCAGCGGCTATCCGCAGGCGTACGCGAAGCACGAGCCGGACGCCACGCTGCTCGCCGCCTCCCTGACCGGGCGGGCCGCGGCCTCGCTGACCTGCGAGGGCCGGCCGGCCGGCGCGGACAGCGCGCGGGCCAGGGGGCCCGTGGACGTGAAGACGGCGCTCGTACGGGACTTCGGGCAGGACGTGGCGCCCGCGACCGGCGAGGACCGGCGGTCGGTCCGGGTCCAGGTGCCCGCCACCGTGGACTCCGCCGAGGGCGGGGAGCGGCAGCGCGGCTGGGAGCTGGCGCAGTGGGCGGTGGCCAACTCGTCCGCGTTGCACATCGAACGCGTCTCCTATGCGGGCCGGGAGTGGACCGCGGGGGAAACGGGGAACGAGTGGCAGGGGGCGTCGTCCGCGGGTGGCGCGGAGGCCGGTTCGGACGGCTCCGCGGGCGTCGACGAGGTTCGAATCGTCACTGGGCAGTAGTGCGGGCCGTCACCCGAAAGGGGCATGTGGATCACCTCCCGTGGACGCCGGGAGTCCGCTTGCGGGCGAGGTGCGGCCCGACGCCCGAAACCCTTGCCGGCACAGGGATGCAGAGGGTTTCGCCCGGCGCGGGAACGATGGCGTTTGTCCGCTTTTAGCCGCAGCCGATTATGCGACGCATTGCCAACCCTTTACGTTGCCGACCCGCAACCTTCCCGGGGCGTCGGGCTGTTGTCACGGCGTCCGAGCACCGGGCGGTGACGAGCCGCACGGGGCACGGACACCAAACGTTCTCTCCCGTCTAAGGAGCATCATGTCCCTCCCCCTGACCCGCCGGATCGCCCGTGCCGCGCTGCTCGGTGCGGCCGGCGCAGCCTCCGTGGTCGGTGCGGCCAGCTCCGCGAGCGCCGTCGACCTTCCGGCCACGCCGGACCTCGGTGGCGTGACCGCGCTGGACGGCGCGAACCTGGGCAACACCGTCGACGGAGCGGCCGAGCACGCCGCAGGTCTCGCGGGTGACACCGGGAGCAAGGCCGTGAAGAAGACCGTTCCGGCCGCCGGCAAGACGGTCGGCAAGAGCGCCAAGACCGCCACCCCCGCCGCCCAGAAGGCCGCGGGCGACCTGGCCGGCAGCACCGGTGGCGTGGTCGGCGAGGCCGCAGGCACGGCGACCAAGGGCGGTCTGCCGACCGACTCCCTGACCAAGGGCGGTCTGCCGGCCACCGACCAGCTGCCCGTCAAGGGTCTGCCGCTCGGCTGATCACCGAAGGCCCGGAACGGGGTGTGGGGAGCCGCTTCGGCTCCCCACACCCCGTTCCGCTGTGTCCGGGTACCTCTAGAGGCGGGCCACCGCCGCGTCGATGCGCTCGTCCGTCGCCGTCAGGGCGACCCGCACGAACGTGGCGCCCGCCTCGCCGTAGAAGTCGCCGGGGGCGACCAGGATGCCCAGGGCGGCGAGGTGGGCGACCGTGTCCCAGCAGGACTCGTCACGGGTGGCCCAGAGGTACAGGCTCGCCTCGCTGTGCTCGATGCGGAAGCCGTGCCCGACCAGCGCCGCGCGCAGCAGCTCGCGGCGGGCCGCGTAACGGGCGCGCTGCTCCTGGACGTGGGCGTCGTCGCCGAGCGCCGCGACGACCGCCGCCTGCGTCGGGGCCGACGTCATCATGCCGCCGTGCTTGCGGATCTGGAGCAGCGGGTCGAGGACCGCCGCGTCGCCCGCGATGAACGCCGCGCGGTAGCCCGCCAGGTTCGAGCGCTTGGAGAGCGAGTGGACGGCGACCAGGCCGTCGTACGACCCGCCGTTGACGTCCGGGTGCAGCACCGAGACCGGGTCGGCCTCCCAGCCCAGCTCCAGGTAGCACTCGTCGGAGAAGACGAGGATGCCGTGCTCGCGGGCCCACGCGACGGTGCGGGTGAGGTCCTCCTTGGACAGGACCTTGCCGGTGGGGTTCGACGGGGAGTTCAGCCACAGGAGCTTGATGCCCTCCGGGTCGAGCTCCGTCGGGTCGTCGTACGTGACGTACTCGGCGCGGGCCAGCCGGGCACCCACCTCGTAGGTCGGGTAGGCGAGTCGCGGGTAGGCGACCTTGTCCCCGGGGCCGAGGCCCAGGTGCGTCGGGAGCCAGGCCACGAGTTCCTTGGAGCCGACCACCGGCAGGACGTTGCGGTGCGTGAAGTCGCGGGCGCCGAGGCGCCGTTCGCACCAGGAGACCAGGGCGTCACGCAGCTCCGGAGTGCCCCACACCGTCGGATAGCCCGGCGAGTCCGCGGCGTCGATCAGCGCCTTCTGGATCAGGTCGGGCACCGGGTCGACGGGCGTGCCGACGGAGAGGTCGACGATGCCGTCCGGGTGCGCCGCGGCCGTCTTCTTGTACGGCTCCAGTTTGTCCCAGGGGAACGTCGGGATGCGGTGGATGGGGGCCGGGACTCCGGAGGCAGCGGACACCTGTCGGCTCTCTTTCCTCGTGCTGCGTACTGCTGCTGCGTTCTGCTGCTGCGTTCTGCGGTGGGCAAATGCCGAGGTCCCGCACGGCGGCATGCCGTACGGGACCTGGAGCGCTGCGCGTCAGCCGTTCTGCGGCGGAAGCGCGGCGATGAACGGGTGGTCCTTCTCGATCAGGCCCATCTTCGAGGCACCACCGGGCGAACCGAGCTCGTCGAAGAACTCGACGTTCGCCTTGTAGTAGTCCTTCCACTCCTCAGGAGTGTCGTCCTCGTAGAAGATCGCCTCGACCGGGCAGACCGGCTCACAGGCACCACAGTCGACGCATTCGTCCGGGTGGATGTACAAGGACCGGGAGCCCTCGTAGATGCAGTCGACCGGGCACTCCTCGATGCACGCCTTGTCCTTGACGTCGACACAAGGCTGCGCGATGACGTAGGTCACGCTGTCGTTCCTCCTCGATAGGGCGCTGGCGGGCCTCCACAGGCTCCGCCGCCTGGCGCGCGGGAGCGCGGCGTCGTCGATGCCCGCCCCTAGTATCTCCGTTCCCGGCCATGATCCGAACAGGAGGGGTGGGCCTAGCTGTGGAATTCACTGCTGGCGGACGGCTCGAAGTCCGCATCTCGGGCGATGACGTGGGAAAACGCGTGTCTGTACGACGGGTGAGCGAAGACGGGTCGGCGGGTCGGAAGTTCACCGACACCGTCGGAGTTCTCACATCCTGGGACGCCGGTGTGCTGCTCATCACACGGCGGAACGGTGAGCGGGTCGCCGTCGAGGAGTCCGCGCTGGTCGCGGGCAAGGTCGTGCCCGCCGAGCCCGCGCGGCGCCGCGGCCCCTCGGCCACGTACCCCGAACTCGCCCGCATCGCCTCCCGCGCCTGGCAGCCGCTGGAGAGCGAGCGGCTCGGCGAGTGGGAGCTGCGGGCGGCGTACCAGCAGGAGCCGGGCGAAGCGAGTCGCCGGGGGGCGGTGGTCGGGCGACGGGAGGGTTTCACCCGGCGGGCCAACTCGCTGCTGCCCGTGGGCGACCCGGGTGTGCCGCTCGACGACGCGCTGGATCACGTACGTCGGTGGTACGCCGACCGTGGGCTGCCCGCGTACGCGCAGACCGCGACCGGTGCCGAGGGGGCGCAGGAACTGCTCTGCGCCGAGCTGGAGGCGCGCGGCTGGGTGCGGGAGGTCACGGCCGAGCTGCGGATCGCGGCGCTCGCGCCGATCGGTGATCTGCCCGACCCGGATGTGGAGGTGGTCCTGGAGCGCAGGCCGCGGGAGGCGTGGCTCGCGCGGTACCAGCGCAAGGGAACGAGCGAGGTCGCGCTGAAGGTGCTGTGCGCCGGTCCCTCGGTGTGGTTCGCGAGCGTGCCCGGCGAGGACGGAGTGCCCGCCGCGATCGGGCGGTGCGTGGTCGACGGAAGGTGGGCCGGGTTCGCCGCTGTCGAGGTCGACCCTGCACAGCGGCGCCGCGGGCTCGCGACGAAGGTCATGACGGCGCTGGCGCGGCGGGCGCTCGACGAGGGCGCGTCGGCGGCCTGGCTCCAGGTGGAGGCGGACAACGAAGGGGCGCGTGCCCTGTACGACCGCATGGGTTTCGCCACGCATCACGCGTACCACCACTACCGTGCTCCGGAGGCCGCTCCCACCGGACCCGCTAATCGATCGGCCTGAGAGGGCACGAGGCACGTATGTCCCCCCACTTGTCCCCGCGTTCCACCGAACTGAGGCGCCGGTTCGCCGAGGCGGCCCGGGCCGAGCGGCCCGACCTCGCGCAGTTGTGCCTGCTGCTCGCCGCGGAGGCGGACGGCTCGCTCGACGACGCCGGCATGGACTCCGTAGAGATCGCGCTGGACGAGTTCGCCGGGCGGCTGCCGTTCCGGCCGGGTGGGCCGCACGCCTGGGCCGCGGCGCTCGGTGAACTCCTGGGCGCGCAGCTCGGCTTCCACGGTGTGCCCGGCGACTATCAGCGCCTCGAATCGTCGTTGCTGCACGAGGTGGTGCGGCGGCGGCGCGGGCTGCCGATCCTGCTGTCGGTGGTGTGGATGGAGGTGGCGCGGCGGGCCGGGGCTCCGGTGTACGGCGTCGCGCTGCCGGGGCACTTCGTCGTCGGGTTCGGTCCGCCGGAGCAGCAGGTGCTCGCCGATCCGTTCGACGCGGGGCGGGTGCTCAGCGGGGCCAACGCGGAGTTGCTGGTGGCCGGGGCGACGGGGGCGCCGCTGGATGCCTCGATGCTGCGGCCCGCCGATCCGCTGGAGGTCGTGCTGCGGATCCTCAACAACGTACGGGCGTGGGCGGCGACGCGGCCCGAGCGGTCCGATGTGTCGCTCTGGGCCGTGGAGCTGTCGCTGCTGCTGCCCTCGCATCCGGCGCGCTTGCGGTACGAGCGGGCGCAGTTGCTGGTGCGGCGGGGTGATTTCGTGCGCGGGGCCGTGGAGTTGGAGGCCTATGCGGAGGTCGTGGGGGCGGTGGACGGGGCGGCTGCGGAGCAGGTGCTGGGGCAGGCCCGGGCCGCTCGGGCCATGCTGAACTGACCCGGGGCCCGCGCAGAAGCGGCCCCCTCGCCGCGGGGCGGGCCTACAGCCAGCCCTTCTCCTGCGCCACCCGGACCGCTTCCGCCCGGTTGCGGACCGCCAGTTTCTGGATGGCCACCGAGAGGTAGTTGCGGACCGTCCCCTGCGACAGGTTCAGGGCGGCAGCCAGCTCCGCGTTGGTACGGCCGTCCGCCGCGGCGCGCAGGACCTCGCGTTCGCGGTCCGTCAGGGGGTTGGCGCCCTCGGCCAGGGCCGCCGCGGCGAGCGTGGGGTCGATGACGCGTTCGCCGGCGAGGACCTTGCGGACCGCTTCGGCGAGCTGGGCGGCCGGGGCGTCCTTCACCAGGAACGCGTGCGCGCCCGCCTCCATCGCGCTGCGCAGATAGCCGGGGCGACCGAACGTGGTGAGTACGACCACCTTCACCCCGGGGAACTCCGTGTGCAGTCGGGCCGCCGCTTCGATGCCCGTACAGCCCGGCATCTCGATGTCAAGGAGCGCCACGTCGACCGCGTGGGCGCGGGCCGCCGCCAGGACCTCGTCGCCGCGCGCCACCTGGGCGACGACCTCGATGTCCGGCTCCAGCCCGAGCAGCGCCGCGAGCGCCTCGCGCACCATCGACTGGTCCTCGGCCAACAACACCCTGATCGCGCTCGTCATGCGGCGGATCCTACGGAGGGCGCGGGGACCCGGGCCACCAGCCGGAATCCGGGTCCACGGCCGGCCGCGCCCGCGTCCAGCGTGCCGCCGACCGCGGTGAGGCGTTCGGCGAGCCCGGCCAGGCCGTTGCCCGGGGCGAGCCCTGACGGGCCCGCGCCGTCGTCCTCCACCGTCAGCTCGACGATCGGTCCTTCCAGGGTCTCGCGACGGGCGACGCCGATGACGCAGCGGCGCGCGCCGCTGTGCCGTACGACGTTGGTGACGGCCTCCCGCAGCGACCAGGCGAGCGCCGCCTCCTGGCTCTCGGGCAGTTCGGGCGCCTGATCGGGCACCGTCGCCGTGATGCCCGCGGCCGCCAACGCGACCTGGGCGCCGGCCAGTTCGGCCGTCAGACGGGGTCGCCGGTAGCCGGTGACGGCCTCGCGCACGTCGACCAGGGCCTGCCGGCTGACCTTCTCGATGTCGGCGATCTGGTCGGCTGCCTTCTCGGGCCGGCCGGGCAGCATCCGGCCCGCCAGTTCGCTCTTCAGGGTGATCAGGGAGAGCGAGTGACCGAGGAGGTCGTGCAGGTCGCGCGCCAGGCGCAGCCGCTCCTCGTTCGCCGCCAGCTGGGCCACCTGTGCCCGCGCCTCGCGCAACTCCCGCGTGGTGCGCACCAGTTCGCGTACGCCGATCATCGAGAAGCCGCCGAGCAGCGCCGGGATGACGAGCCAGTACTCGGGCTCGGTGTCCAGCAGCAGCCCGGTGCCGGTCATGGCGGCCGTGGTGGCGAGGATCGCGAGGCGGGTCCAGCGCAGCGGCAGGACCGCGCCGAAGGCCACGGAGACGTAGACGAACAGCACGAGCCACTCGGGCCCGAGGGTGAGGGAGAGGACGACGGCGAAGACCGGCAGCAGGGTCAGGCAGACGCGGACCAGCAGTCGGCCCAGCGGCCGGCCCGTCTGGCGGATCACGAGACCGATGTACGCGACCACGAAGACGGCGAGGCCCAGGCCGCCGAGGGCCGTGGCCACCGGGGTGTGGTGGCCCTGTGCGAGGTCCGCGACCGGGCTGCCGAGGAAGGCCAGCCACATGCCGATCCACAGGAGTTTGACGAAGAACTCCCTGCGGGTGTCCGGCGGCAGGCCGATCCTCGGGACCCGGCCCGTCCCGTCCGGCTCGGTGCTCGCGCCCACGTTCGCCCTCACGCCTTCAGAGTGTCCTTGCGGTACAGATACGCCGCGCCGCCCGCGAAGACCAGGAAGTAGACGACGATCAGCGCGACGTCCTTGGCGTGCGGGGCGTTGCCCAGCTCGATGGCCTGGCCGAGGGCGGCGTACGCGTGCGTGGGCAGCCACTTGGCGATGTTCTGCAGCCAGTCGGGGAAGGACGTGGTGGGCATCCACAGGCCACCGAGGATCGACAGGCCGAAGTAGGTGATCATCGTGATCGGGCGGACGGCGTCACCGCTCGCGATGTAGCCGATGGCGACGCCGAGCGCGGCGAAGCAGAGGCTGCCCGCCCAGATCGCGCCGGTCAGCGCGCCCCACTGCCAGGCGTCGAAGCGTACGTCCTTGAAGACCGCGGCGACGACGAAGACCACCACGATGGAGGGCAGGGACACCACGGCCGCGCTCGCGGTCTTCGCGAGGACGTAGCCGCGGCCCGGCAGCGTCGTCAGCCGCAGCTGCCGCACCCAGCCGCTCTCCCGCTCCTTGGCGATGCGCTCGCTGTTGCCCATGAGGACGGCGGTGAGCGCGCCGAAGGAGGCCATGGAGACCATCATGAACGCGGCCAGGTTCAGGCCGCCGGTGCCCTTGACGATGTCCGAGGTCTTGGACTGGCCCGCGATCAGCAGGAACAGCACCGACGGATAGATCACGGAGAAGAAGAGGAACTTCTTGTTGCGCAGGGCGCGCACGAGTTCCAGCTTGATCAGGCTGTTCATCGCGACTTGGCCTCCTCGGCCTCGGTGATGGCCACGAACGCCTGCTCAAGGCCGAGCCCGGCGACTTCGAGGTTGCGGGGGTAGACGCCGAGCCCGTACAGGGCGTGCACGGTCGCGTCGGCGTCGGTGGACTGGATGCGGACCGTCTGGCCCGAAATGTCCACGCTGGTGAGGAACGGCAGCGCTTTGACGGCCTGCTCATCGATCTCGCCGTCCAGGTCGAAGGAGACCTTCCGGGCGCCCGCCTTGGCCTTGATCTCGGCCGCGGTGCCGTCGGCGAGGAGCCGGCCGCGGTGCAGGACGAGGACGCGGTCGGCGATCGCGTCCGCCTCCTCCAGGTAGTGCGTGGCGAACAGGACGGTGCGGCCCTGGTCGGCCTGCTCGCGCATCGTCGCCCAGAACGCCTGGCGGGCGGTCACGTCCATACCGGTCGTCGGCTCGTCGAGGACGATGAGGTCGCTGTCGCCCGCGGTGGCCAGGGCGAAGCGGACGCGCTGCTCCTGGCCGCCGGAGAGCTTGTTGACCTTGCGGTCGCCGATCTGGGTGATGCCGGCCCGGCTCATGACGTCGTCGGCCTTGTACGGCTTGGGGTGCAGGGACACGGCGAGCTGCACCAGCTCGCGCACCGTCACCTCGTCCATCAGGCCGCCGCTCTGCAGCATGGCGCCGACCCGGCCGCGCACGATGGCGTCGCGCGGGCTGGTGCCGAAGACCTGGACGTCGCCGGTGTCGGCGGGGCGCAGGCCGAGGAGCAGGTCGAGGGTGGTGGACTTGCCGGCCCCGTTCGGGCCGAGCAGGGCGACGGTCTCGCCGGGGTGCAGCGCGAGGCTGAGCCCGTCGACCGCCTTCACCGTGCCGTACGTCTTCGTCACCCCGGTGAAGGTGACCGCTGCTTCTGTCGTCATGCCGCCATCGTCGCCGGTCAGCGGGGGCGCGCGGCAGTGCTTGATGTCGCGAGTCCCGCATGACGGATGTCATGCGGGACTCGTCGGGTGCGCGCTCAGCTCGTGGGGATGTCCACGGTCCGCTCGGCCGTCGTCCTGCCCATCAGCGCCTTGCCCATGGCGGAGGCGACGTCCGTCGGCTGGACCGGCGTCTTCTTGCCGTTGCCCCGGGTGATCAGGACACCGTCGAAGGTGTTGCCGTACAGCTTCTTGAGCGCCTTCAGGTCGTACGTCTCGACGAGCTTGCCGTCGACCGCCTTCATGCCGAGCACCTTCGGCAGGGAGATGGCCGGGCCGAACTCGATCGCCTTGCCGCCCGCCGTGATCTTGACGTTGGCGGACATCGCGGGCTCGGCGAACTGCTTCATCTTCCGGTCGACCTCGGCGTTCGAGATCGTCGGCTGCTGCTGCACCGTCGCCACCTGGACGGCCGCGTCCTTGCCGGTCTCCACGTGGGCGCGGTACGCCTCGGCGACCGAGTCGGCCGACCGGTCGACGTCGATGCCCTTGCCCGCCTTGCCGTAGACCGCGACGGCCTTGCCGGGGACGAACTTGATCGTGCCGTCGCCGGAGGCGGCCGCGCCGCCCGCCGCGTCCTCGAGGGCCGCGTGCAGCTTCTCCTCGTCGACGGGCATGACCGGGTCGACGACCCGCTCGTTGCCGAACAGCGAGCCGATCACCGAGACCGGGTTGTAGTCGCTGCCCGCGGCGGCGGAGACGGTGGCCGCGCTGTCCAGGGAGAGACCCGACTGCTCCGGCTTGAGCTCGACCGTCTTGCCGTCGACCTCCAGCTTCAGGGGGTCCTCGGTGCGCTTGCCGAGGGTGCTCTCCAGCTTGGCGGCCGCCTCGTCGCGGGTGCCGCCGCCGATGTCGACACCGAGGACGGTGGTGCCCTTGGGGACGTCGGAGTGGTTCATCAGCAGGCCCGCGCCGTAGGCGACACCGGCCACGCCGACGACGCCCGCACCGAGCAGGACCAGCTTGCTGCGGCCCTTCTTCTTCTTTTTGGCGGGGGCCGGGGCGCTGGGCACCGGGTCCGGCAGCTTCGGCGGGGTGTGCGGGGCCGGCGCCTGGACCTGCGGGGCGAACGGCGAACCGGGGCCCGCGCCCTGGCCCGCCGCCCCCGGCACGACCGGGATGCCGCTGGTGAGCGTGTCACCGGAGACGTTGCCCGCGGCCGGGGCGGGCTCCGGGGCCGGCTTCTGCGGCGTCAGGATCGCGGTGTCGTCGCTCATCCGGGGCGGCGTCGGGGCACCGGCGCCGGGCACCGGCGGGTTCGGCGCGCTCGGCGTGATCATCGGGCCGTCGCCGGTGGTGGGCCCCGTCGTGGGGCCCGCGGGTCCGGTGGGACCAGTGGGACCGGTGCCTGCGGGGCCGCGGCGCGGGGCGCCCGGCTCCTGGCCCGCGCCCTCGGGACCGCCGGCGGGGTTCGCCGGGTTGCCCGAGAAGAACGGGAGGTCGCCGCGGTCCTGGGCACCGCCGCGCGGGGCGCCGCCGCCGAGCGGGCCGGAGGCGACCGCGCCGGACACGTCGAAGCCACCCGACGTACCGCCGGACGCACCGCCTGCCGGCGCACCACCGACCGGCGCACCACCGGCGGGGGCACCGCCGGCGGGGGCACCACCGGCGGGACCGCCGGGGGTACCGGAGCGCTGGGGCGCGGCCGCCTTGCGCGGCGCGAACCAGTCGCTGGTCTTCTCCTCGCGCTGCGCCTTGGGCTCGGCGGGCGCGGGCGGCTGCGGGGTCTGGCCCGTCGTCTGCGCGTCGCCCGTGTAACCGGCGAGCGCCGAGGGGCGGCCCTCGGCGGCCTGCGCGGCGGGCGGCTGCGGGGCGGGGGTCTCGGCGGTCTGCTCGGGACCGCCGTCACCGCCGTCGATGTCACTCATCGGCGTACGCATCACGACCGGCGGGATCGGCCGGGAGCCCGGGATGTTGATCCGGATCCGTGTCGTCAGCGTCGTCTCGGTCTTGGGACCGTCCTGGTCGCCCGGCGGGGTCGGCCCGGCATCGCCGGACGCCGCGCCCTGCGCGGACGTTCCGTACGGAGGCGTCCCCGACGGGTACGCGGCCGCACCGCGCCCCTGGGGCCCGGAGGACGAACTGTCAGTTTCACGACTCAAAGCAGGTTCTCCCGGTTGGCTCCGCCGCCCGTCTCGACCTCACGCGGGCTGCTCGGCGGCGCGCACCACCATACTGGCCGCCGCGGGAAGTCACCGTGTGACGGATGGTGAATCCCCTGTGGGCGCCTTGTCGGTGTCCGTCAGCGCCCGCCAAAGTGTCACGTCACTTCCCAAGTCGGGCGGCGGACGCGGGCGGTTGCCGCGGCAGCCCAAGGGTGGCGCAGATCACAGCCACGGCCATCCCTCCGAGGAGGAAGAGGTAGGAGCCGAGTCCCGCGCCGAAGAGGAAATCGCCCTCGGGACGGCTCGCGGTGAGCAGCAGGACGGCGACGAGCCAGCCCGCCGCCGGGGCCACGGCGCCCGCTCTGCCGCGGGTCAGCCACGCCCCGCCGCGGAAGGCGCCGGCCGCGGCGACCAGCGCGAGCAGCAACCCGCCCGGGAACCAGCCGCCTTGCACGAGGGCGCCCGCGGCGCCGACGAGCACGCCGAGCACGAACAGGGCGAGGAGGACGGCGGCGCGGCCCGCGCTGAAGGTGAAGGGCTGGGCGAGGGCGCTGCCTTCGCCGCGGTTCTGGCCGGGAATCCTGGCGTTGCTCATCCACTCACTCCTTCGATGCCCTCGGCGCCCTCGATGCCCTCGATGCCTTCGATGCCCTCGAACAGGTCCTTCTCGTACGCCGATCCGGGCTCGCCGCGCACCAACTCGTAGTACTCGACGTCGAACAGCGGCTGCGCGAGCCCGTTGGAGAGCGCGAAGACCGTGTCCCCGGGCGCCACGTCGACCTGGGTGGCGTGCGCGCGCATCGCGGCCGCCTTCCGCTCGGCGTACGGCCCGCCCTCGATCTCGGTGGTGATCCGCTCGTCGTCGACGACACCCGGCACGTCACCGATGACCGCGACGGCGCCGAAGGGACCGGGGTCAAGGGCCCGGAACTTCTCTTCGACGACGGTGCGCGGCACCCGGTTCCAGTAGATCTTGGCGATGGTGTGCGGCTCGCCGAGGTCGCGCCGGAAGGCGGGCTCGGCGGCCAGGTCGGCGGCGCGCATCGCGACGCGGTGGGCCTGGATGTGGTCGGGGTGGCCGTAGCCGCCGTCCGGGTCGTACGTGACCAGGACCTGCGGGCGGACCTCGCGGATCACGGCGACGAGCGAGGCGGCGGCCTCGTCGAGGTCGGCGGACCAGAAGGCGCCCGCCCGCTCGTTCTGTTCGACCCCCATCATCCCGGAGTCGCGGAAGCGGCCGGGGCCGCCGAGGAAGCGGTGGTCGGTGACGCCGAGCTCCTTCATGGCGGCGGCCAACTCACCGATCCGGTGCGGTCCGAGAAGATTCTCACGATCCGGCGCGAGATGAGCCAGTTCGTCCGGAATGACCTCGCCCTCTTCGCCGAGGGTGCAGGTCACGAGCGTGACGTGTGCGCCGTCGGCGGCGTACTTGGCCATCGTGGCGCCGTTGTTGATCGACTCGTCGTCGGGGTGCGCGTGCACGAGGAGCAGGCGCCGGCCGGGCAGTTCGGTCATGCACCCCAGCCTAAGCGGCGCCCCGCTCAGAACTTGATGCCGCCGACCATGTCCGCCACGTTCGTCGTCAGCTGCTTGATCGTCGGGGC
Source organism: Streptomyces sp. VRA16 Mangrove soil (assembly GCF_017377775.1). Classification (GTDB taxonomy): domain Bacteria; phylum Actinomycetota; class Actinomycetes; order Streptomycetales; family Streptomycetaceae; genus Streptomyces. Next base: position 50,491 of record NZ_JAFVLN010000021.1, on the reverse strand, counting down.
GATGGAGGAGCTCGCCAGATAGAAGCCGAGCAGCACACACACCACCGCGTGCCCGGCCTTCAGCCCCGACTTCTTGATCAGGATGAAGACGATGATCGCGAACAGCACCACGGCCGAGATCGAGAGTGCCACAGCGGTCCTCCTTCAAAGTGATCGGTCGCCGAAGGATTCATACCCACGGAGCGCTACGAATCATAACTATCCGTCGTCACGCATGAGTCGCCGCCAGGGGGCGCCGGAAGCACAAGGGGGCGCATGGTCGACTTCCGCCCTACGCTTCGGGGATGACCACCGAGAGCGAGACGCCCACCTTCCCTCGTCAGCACGCGCGCACCCAGCGCTTCACGCTCGGTGCGCCCCGCGCGTTCACCGTGTCGCCGGACGGGGAGCGCGTCGTCTTCCTGCGCTCCCCGTCCGGCACGGACCGGGCGAACGCGCTGTGGGTGCTCGACGTGACGAGCGGTCAGGAGCGCCCCGCGGCCGAGCCCGCGACGCTGCTCGGCGGCGCGTCGGAGCACCTGTCCGCACAGGAGCGCGCACGGCGCGAGCGGGCCCGCGAGGGCGGCGCCGGCATCGTCGGCTACGCGACGGACGCGGCGGTGGAACTGGCCTCCTTCGCCCTCTCGGGCCGCCTCTTCACCGCCGAGCTGCGCGCGGGCACGGCCCGTGAACTGCCCGTCCCCGGACCGGTGTTGGACCCCCGCCCGGCCCCCGACGGCCGGCACGTCGCGTACGTCGCCGAGGGCGCCCTGCGGGTCGTCGACGCCGCGGGCGAGAACGACCGGGCGCTCGCCGTGCCCGAGGCGGCCGGCGTCACCTACGGGCTCGCGGAGTTCATCGCGGCCGAGGAGATGTCCCGGCAGCGCGGCTACTGGTGGTCCCCCGACTCCGACCGGCTCCTGGTGGCCCGCGCCGACGACGCGGACGTGCACCGCTGGTGGATCGCCGACCCGGCGCACCCCGACCGCGAGCCGGCCAAGGTCGCCTACCCGGCGGCCGGCACGCCCAACGCCGAGGTGCGCCTGTTCGCGTACGCCCTCGACGGCTCCCGCACCGAGATCGCCTGGAACCGCGCCGCGTACCCGTACCTGGCACGCGTGCACTGGTCGGCGAACGGTGCCCCGCTGATCCTGGTCCAGGCCCGCGACCAGCGCAGCCAGCTCTATCTGGCCGTCGACGTGGCGGACGGCTCGACCCGGATGGTGCACGCCGACGAGGACGAGCAGTGGCTGGAGCTGCTGCCCGGCGTGCCGTGCTGGTCGCCGAGCGGACAGCTGGTGCGGATCGCGGACGAGGGCGGCGCCCGGGTCCTCGCGGTCGGCGAACGCCCGCTCACCGGACCGCAGTTGCACGTCCGCGCGGTCCTGGACGTCGGCGAGAGCGAGGTGCTGATCTCGGCGTCGGCGGGCGCCGACGCCGAGGACCCGGAGACCGGCGAGGTGCACGTGTACCGCGTCAACGAGCTCGGCGTGCAGCGCATGACCGGCGAGCCCGGCATGCACTCGGCGGTCCGCTCCGGCGACGTCACCGTCCTCGTCTCGGCGACCCTGGAAGCGCCCGGCGCGCGGGTGCGCGTGGAGCGGGACGGCCAGCACGTCGCCGAGATCGCCTCGTACGCGCAGCGGCCCGTGCTCACGCCCCGGGTGACGCTGGCCGAGGCGGACGGCATCCCCTGCGCGGTGCTGCTGCCGACCTCGTACCAGGAGGGCGACGGGCCGCTCCCCGTCCTGATGGACCCCTACGGCGGCCCGCACGGGCAGCGCGTGATGGCGGCGCACAACCCGTATCTGACCTCGCAGTGGTTCGCCGACCAGGGCTTCGCGGTGATCGTCGCCGACGGGCGCGGCACGCCGGGCGTCTCGCCGGGCCGCGAGAAGTCGATCAGCGGCGACTTCACCGTCACCCTCGACGACCAGGTGAGCGCGCTGCACGCGCTGGCGAAGCGGTTCCCGCTCGACCTGTCCAAGGTGGCGATGCGCGGCTGGAGTTACGGCGGCTATCTGTCGGCGCTCGCGGTGCTGCGCCGCCCGGACGTCTTCCACGCGGGTGTCGCGGGCGCGCCGGTGACGGACTGGCGGCTCTACGACACGCACTACACGGAGCGGTACCTGGGCGATCCGGCGGCGACCCCGGACACGTACGCGAAGAGCTCGCTGGTGACGGACGACGGGCTCGGCGAGGCGGCCGACACGCACCGTCCGATGCTGATCGTGCACGGTCTCGCGGACGACAACGTGGTGGTGGCGCACGCGCTGCGGCTGTCGTCGGCCCTGCTCGCCGCGGGCCGCCCGCACGAGGTGCTGCCGCTGTCCGGGGTGACCCACATGACGCCGCAGGAGCAGGTCGCCGAGAACCTGCTGCTGCTCCAGGTGGACTTCCTGAAGCGTTCGCTGGGCCTGGCCGGATAAGGCGACCGGGCCGGAGCGACATGGCGCGCTCCGGCCCGGTCTACGGCACCCGCACGGCCGTACGCGGAACACTCTCGCCCGTCCGTATATCGGCGCCGGGTCCGTCAAGTTGCCTGCGTGTAAAGGAGTTACCGGGAGCAAACGCCCGTCATTCCGTCGGTACGACGTGCTTCTCCTCGGCGAAGTGGCACGCCGACGGATGCGCCACGGCGCCCTCGGTGAACACCTCCGGAACGGCGAGCAGCGGCTCCTCCTCCTCGCACCGCTTCTGCGCCTTCCAGCAGCGGGTGCGGAACCGGCAGCCGGAGGGCGGGTTGGCGGGTGAGGGCACGTCACCGGCGAGGATGATGCGCTCGCGATGGTCGCGTGCCTCCGGGTCGGGGACCGGGACGGCGGACAGCAGCGCCTGTGTGTAGGGATGCGTGGGGTGGTCGTAGATCTCGGTGTCGGAACCGATCTCCACGATGCGGCCCAGGTACATGACGCCGACCCGGTCGGAGATGTGCCGCACGATGGACAGGTCGTGCGCGATGAACACATAGGACAGGTCGAACTCGTTCTGGAGCCGTTCCAGCAGGTTCACCACCTGCGCCTGCACCGACACGTCCAGCGCGGAGACCGGCTCGTCGGCCACGATGATCTCGGGGCGCAGCGCGAGACCGCGCGCGATGCCGATGCGCTGGCGCTGGCCGCCCGAGAACTGGTGCGGATAGCGGTTGATGTACTCGGGGTTGAGGCCGACGACGTCGAGGAGGTCCTGGACCTTCTTCCTGCGGTCGCCCTTCGGGGCCACCTCGGGATGGATCTCGTACGGCTCCCCGATGATGTCGCCGACCGTCATCCGCGGGTTGAGCGAGGTGTACGGGTCCTGGAACACCATCTGGATGTTGCGGCGTACGGCCTTCAGGGCGCGCCCGGACAGCTTGGTGATGTCCTCGCCCTTGTACCTGATGGCGCCCTCGGTGGGGCGCTCCAGATTGACCAGCATCTTGGCGACGGTGGACTTGCCGCAGCCGGACTCCCCCACGATGCCGAGGGTCTCGCCGTGCCCGAGGTCGAAGTCGACGCCGTCGACGGCCTTGACCGCGCCGACCTGCTTCTTGATCAGGACGCCCCGGGTGAGCGGGTAGTGCTTGGTCAGCCCCCGTACCTCGAGCAGGGGTTCGTGCCCCGACGCCGAGCCGTTCCTCGCGTACGAGGACTCCGCCTGTGACTGGTGCAGGAGGTGCTCGGCGAGCTCGCCCTCGCGCTTCAGGTCCTGCTTGCTGACATGCTCACCGTGAGGCATCGAGCGTCTCCTTCCAGAAGTGGCACGCGCTGCGGCGGGCCCCGGAGGAACCGGAGACCTCGGCGAGCGGCGGGACGTCGGTGCGGCACACGTCCTGGGCCATCGGACAGCGCGGGTTGAAGGCGCAGCCGGGCGGGATGTTCATCAGGTTCGGCGGCAGTCCCTTGATCGCGTAGAGCTCCTGGCCCTTCTGGTCGAGCCGCGGAATCGATTCGAGCAGCCCCTTGGTGTAGGGGTGCGCGGGCGCCTTGTAGATCTCGTGGACGGGGGCCTGTTCGACGATGCGGCCCGCGTACATCACGGCGATCTTGTCGGCGACGTCCGCGACCACGCCGAGGTCGTGGGTGATGAGGATGAGCCCCATGTTGAGCTCACGCTGGAGCTCGGCGAGCAGGTCCATGACCTGGGCCTGGACGGTGACGTCGAGGGCGGTGGTCGGCTCGTCGGCGATGATCAGGGCGGGCTCCAGGGCGAGCGCCATCGCGATCATGATGCGCTGGCGCATACCGCCGGAGAACTGGTGCGGGAACTGGCCGACCCGCTCCTTCGCGGCGGGGATGCGGACGCGGTCCATCAGCTCGACGGCCCGGGCCTTGGCGTCCTTGCGGGACAGACCCTTGTGGACGACGAACAGTTCACCGATCTGCTCGCCGACCGAGAGCACGGGGTTGAGGGAGGACAGCGCGTCCTGGAAGATCATCGCCATCTCGGCGCCGCGCACCTTGCGGCGCTCCTCCTCCTTGAGCTTGAGGAGGTCGCGGCCGCGGAAGAGGATCTCACCGCCGGTGATCCGCCCGGGCGGCATGTCGAGGATGCCCATGACGGCCTGCGCGGTGACGGACTTGCCCGAGCCCGACTCGCCGAGCACGGCCAGGGTCTCGCCCTCGTCGACCGTGTAGTTGACGCCGTTCACCGCCTTGGCGATGCCGTCCCGGGTGCGGAACTCGACGTTCAGGTCGCGTACTTCGAGCAACGGCATGGGCGCTACCTCAGCTTCGGGTCGAGGGCGTCGCGCACCGCGTCGCCGAGCATGATGAACGCGAGGACCGTGAGGGCGAGGGCGCCGGCCGGCCACAGCAGCGCGTGCGGGGCGTTGCGGATGTTCGCGGACGCCGCCGAGATGTCGATGCCCCAGCTCACGGCCGGCGGCTTCAGCCCGACGCCCAGGTACGACAGGGTCGCCTCCAGGGCGATGTACGTACCGAGGGCGATGGTCGCCACGACGATGACCGGCGCCACGGCGTTCGGGGTGATGTGCCGCAGCAGCATCCGCGAGTTGGAGGCACCCAGCGCCCGCGCCGCCTGGACGTAGTCGTTCTGTTTCGCGGTGATCACCGAGCCGCGCGCGATGCGGGAGATCTGCGGCCAGCCGAGCAGCACCATGAAGCCGATGACCGGCCAGACGGTGTTGCTGCTGACGACGGACAGCAGCACCAGGCCGCCGAGGACCACGGGGATCGCGAAGAAGATGTCGGTGACCCGGGACAGGAGCGAGTCCCAGAAGCCGCCGAAGAACCCGGCGAGCCCGCCGAGCACGGAGCCGAGGATCGCGACGCCGACCGTGGCGCAGACGCCGACGGTGATGGAGTTGCGGGCCCCGTACACGGTGCGGGTGTAGACGTCGCAGCCCTGCCCGTCGAAGCCGAAGGGGTGGCCCGGCTCGGAGCCCTGCTGGCGCTTGGCCAGATCGCAGGAGAGCGGGTTGCCCGAGGCGATCAGCTGCGGCCAGATCGAGATGATCACCAGGAAGAGGATCACCAGGCCCGAGATGATGAAGATCGGGTTGCGGCGCAGGTCGCGCCAGGCGTCGGACCACAGGCTGCGGGGCTTGCCGGCCGGGCCGCCGCCGACGGGGCCGCCCGGCTGGTTCTCCAGGGCCGCGCCCTCGCTGGTGGCGAGGTCCATCGCGCCGCCCATGCCGGTCGCCGCGATGGCGCCGTCCTCGGGCGCGCGCCCGCCGGCGGACCAGGAGGAAGGCTCTGGTGCGTGCGGTTCAGGCATAGCGGATCCTCGGGTCGAGTACGGCGTACAGGAGGTCGACGATCAGGTTCACCGCGAGGAAGACCAGCACGAGGATCGTCACGAAGCCGACCACGGTCTGGGTGTTCTGCCGCAGAATGCCCTGGTAGAGCTGGTAGCCGACGCCGTGGATGTTGAAGATGCGCTCGGTGACGATGGCCCCGCCCATCAGGGCTCCGACGTCGGCGCCGATGAAGGTGACGACGGGGATCAGGGAGTTGCGCAGCAGGTGCCGGGTGATGACGCGGCGCCGGGGCAGGCCCTTGGCGATGGCGGTGCGCACGTAGTCGGCCTGCTTGTTCTCGGCGATGGACGTCCGCGTCAGCCGGGTCACGTAGGCGAGGGAGACCGAGGCGAGGACCAGACCGGGCACGATCAGTTCGCTGAAGGTCGCCTCCGTGGACACGGCCGGTTCGATCCAGCCCCACTTCACGCCCAGCAGCAGTTGCAGCAGCAGACCGGTGACGAACGTGGGCACGGAGATGACGACGAGCGTCAGCAGCAGCACCACGGTGTCGACGGGCCGGCCGCGCTTGAGGCCGGTGAGGACACCGAGCGTGATGCCGACGACGACCTCGAAGAGGATCGCGACGATGGTCAGCCGGATCGTGACGGGGAACGCGGTCGCCATCAGCTCGGTGACCTTCTGGCCGTTGAACGCCGTCCCGAAGTCGCCGGTGAAGACGTTCCCCATGTACGTCAGGTATTGCTGCCACACCGGTTTGTCGAGGCCGAACTCCTTCGACAGCTGTGCCTTGGTGGCGGGGTCACAGGCCTTGTCGCCGCACAGTCCGGCGATGGGGTCGCCCATGACGTTGACCATGAGGAAGATCAGCAGCGTCGAGCCGATGAACACCGGGATCATCTGCAACAGGCGCCGGATCACATAACGTCCCATGAAGGACTCCGGTTCCGATTCCGCGGGCTGCGGGAGCGGCGGCCGGCCGGGGAGGGGCCGTGCCACCGCTCCCCTGGCGTCAGTTGACCTTGATCTCGTTGTAGACCGGGACGCTGAACGGGTTCAGCGCGACGTTGGAGACCTTGTCGGAGTAGCCGGCGCTGCCGTTCTGGTACCAGAGCGGAATGGCCGCCATGTTGTCCCGCACGACCTCCTGGGCCTGCTGGAACGTCTTGACCGCCGTGGCCTGGTCGGACTCGGCGTTGGCCTTGTCCACCAGGGAGTCGAACTCCTTGTTGGACCAGTGGCCGTCGTTGGACGAGGCGTTGGTGTAGTACAGCGGTTGCAGGAAGTTCTGGATGAGGGGGTAGTCCATCTGCCAGCCGGCGCGGAACGGGCCCGTCATCTTCTTGTTGGTGATCTTGTTGCGGAAGTCGGCGAAGGTGCCGGTGGGGCTGCCGACGCAGGCCTTGTCGTTGCCGAGGGCGTTGTTGATGGAGTTGCAGACGGCGTCCACCCACTCCTTGTGGCTGCCGGTGTCGGCGTTGTAGCCGATCTGCACCTGGCCGCCGGGGATGCCGCCGCCCTCCTGGACGAGCTTCTTGGCCTCGGTGGGGTTGTAGTCGCAGTACTGCCCGCACAGCCCTTCCTTGTAGCCGCCGTCCTTGCCGAGGACGGGCGAGGTCCAGTCGGTGGCCGGGGTGCGGGTCTTCTGGAAGATCGACTCGGTGATCTGCTTGCGGTTGATCGCCATCGACAGGCCCTTGCGCACCTTGTCGCTGTCGGCCTTGTTCCACGCCGGGTCGTAGAACGGGAAGGCGAGCGTCTGGATGATGCCGGCGGGCGTGTTGATGTAGCGGCCGTCGAGGTCGGAATCGACGTTCTGCAGCTGCGAGGCCGGGATGTCGTCGACGAGGTCGAGGTTGCCCGCCGTCAGGTCGGTGTAGGCCGTGTTGTTGTCGGTGTAGACCTTGAGGTCCACGCCCGCGTTCTGGGCCTTGTCGTCACCGGGGTACTCGTCCCACTTGCGCAGGGACATCTGGGAGCCCTTTTGGTACGACTTCACGGTGTACGGACCGTTGCCGACCGGCTTGCTGACGTAGGAGTCGTGGTCGTCGAAGAACACCTTCGGCAGCGGCGCGAAGGCCGCGTAGCCGAGCGTGTCCGGCCAGGTCGAGAACTTCTGGTTGAGCTTGACCGTGAAGGTGTTGTCGCCCGTGACCTTGAGGCCGGAGAGGGTGTCGGCGGTCTGCGCGCCCGAGTCCGGGTGGACCTTGTCGTAGCCCTCGATCTGGCCGAAGAAGTACGCGTTCTTCTGGTTGTTCTTCAGGCTCGCGCCGTAGTTCCAGGCGTCGACGAAGGACTTGGCGGTGATCTTCTCGCCGTTGGAGAAGGTCCAGCCCTTCTTCACCGTGATGGTGAAGTTCTGCGAATCGGACGTGTCGATCTTCTCGGCGAGCATGTCCTCGGCCTTGCCCGTCTTCGGGTTGTACCGCTTCAGGCCGCGGAAGATCATGTCCAGGACCTTGCCGCCCTGCACCTCGTTGGTGTTCGCCGGTTCGAGCGGATTCTGCGGGTCGCCCCAGGAGGAGCGCACGACCCCGGAGCCGTCACCACCGCCGCCGCCCCCGGAGTCGCCGCCGCCCCCGCAGGCCGTCGCCGCGAGGGCTACGGCCACCGCACCAGCGGCCCACTTGGCATGTGTGGCTCCACGCATGGAGTGCCTCCTCTGTACCGGTCACGTGACACGTACGCCCAAATATCTGCATATCGGGCGAATTCCGCACCTTGGGATCGGCCGTTCGGAGGCGGTACGGCTACGTCGGCGGGGCGGCCGGCGCCGGGTTCGGAGGCGGTAGGGCTACGCCGCTGGGGCGGCCAGCGCCGGGTCCTGTCCCGAGCGGCTCAGGGCCTGCGCGACGAACCCCGAGGCGACGAGTTCGGCGACCGTGTCGGTGAGGAAGCGCACCGTCTCCTCCCCGCGGCTGCGGGTCGTACCGACCGCCTGCCGGATGGTCATGAACGCGGGCTCGATCAGGCGCAGTCCCGGCCGGGCCGCGACGTGCTCGGTGAGGGGCTGGCGGATGCCCGCGCCGACCTCCAGCCGCTCGGCGTGGAAGACGTCCACGCCCTCGTCGCCCCGCACCACGGTGGCGTGCCGGAGCGTGCGCGTGAGGTAGAGGTCGTAGGCGGACCCCTGCTTCACCCCGATGCGCACTGCGTCGCGGTCCACGTCGGCGGGTGTGCGCAGCGCGGAGTCGACGGGTACCGCGTACACCCCTTCGATGTGCACGTACGGTGCCGTGAACGCCACCTCCGCCTCCCGCGCGGGCTCCACGGCCAGGAAGCAGAGATCGGCCCGGCCCGTCGCCATCGCCTCGTAGGACTTCCGGGCGGCGTCGAAGCACAGGAACTCCACGCCGAGCCCGAGCCGGCGCGCGATCTCCCGGGCGATCTCGACGGTCACTCCGGCCGGGGCGTCGGGGCTGCCCTGCGCGAGCACGGGGTTGCCGAGATTGATCGAGACACGCAGCGCTCCGGCGGGCGCGAGGTCGCGGGCTATGACGGCGAGGGATGCGGGGATGGTCATGCGCCGAGTCTAGAAAGACGCCGGACGCCTGCCGGGCCGGTGGGCCCGCGCCGAGGGACTCGGGGTGCCAGTGCGCGGGCCGTCAGAACGCCTGCCCGGCGCCGGGGTGCCGCCTTGCCCACCCTGCCGCCCCCGGCGGCAGACTGCCCAAGGCGGGGACGACCGGGGCGCTCACGGCTGCTTCTCGGTGTGCCGGACCAGGCAGAACGGGTGGCCTGCCGGGTCCGCGTACACGTGCCACGTGCGGCCGCCCGTCTCGGCGTCCAGGAGCGTTGCTCCCGCGGCGCGTGCGGAACGGCCGGCTTCCGCCAAGTCGCCCACCTGCACGTCGAGATGGAACTGTGCGGGGCGATGCGGGTCCGGCCAGGACGGGGGTGTGTACGGGGTGACGCGCTGGAAGCAGAGGATCTGGCCGGGGGCGACGTGCAGGGTCGACCAGTCGGCGCCGCAGGCCCAGCGGGGGTCGGGGCGGTTCACCTCGCCGCCGAGCAGGGTCGCGTAGAAGCGGGCCAGGGTGTGCGGGTCCGGGCAGTCCAGGACCGTGCACTGAAGGGTTCCGACGGGCACGGGCAACTCCCTTTCGGGGCGGGCGTGTTCAGTACGGACAAGAGCCGGTCACCGGGGCTGACCCCGGTGACCGGCTCTCATGATGCGGTGCGGATCAGGCCGCGTGCACGACGTCCTTCTCCTCCGCGAAGTGGCACGCCGACTCGTGCGCGGCCTGCGAGTCCGAGTCGCGGAAGCGCTCGGGGATCGCCAGGAGGGGGACCTCCGTCGCGCACTTGTCCTGCGCCTTCCAGCAGCGGGTGCGGAAGCGGCAGCCCGACGGCGGGTCGGCGGGCGAGGGCACGTCACCGGTGAGGATGATGCGCTCACGGCCCTCACGGGCGTCCGGGTCCGGAACCGGGACCGCGGAGAGCAGCGCCTGCGTGTAGGGGTGCGTCGGGTGGTCGTAGATCTGCGTGTCCGTGCCGATCTCGGCCATCTTGCCGAGGTACATGACACCGACCCGGTCCGAGATGTGCCGGACGATCGACAGGTCGTGCGCGATGAAGATGTAGGAGAGGTTGAACTCGTCCTGCAGCTTCTCCATCAGGTTGACGACCTGCGCCTGCACCGACACGTCGAGCGCGGAGACCGGCTCGTCGCAGATGATGATCTCGGGGTTCAGGGCCAGACCACGGGCGATGCCGATGCGCTGACGCTGACCGCCCGAGAACTGGTGCGGGTAGCGGTTGATGTACTCCGGGTTGAGACCGACGACCTCGAGGAGGTCCTGCACCTTGCGGCGCCGCTCGCCCTTCGGGGCCACCTCGGGGTGGATGTCGAAGGTCTCGCCGATGATGTCGGCGACCGTCATACGCGGGTTGAGCGAGGTGTACGGGTCCTGGAACACCATCTGGATGTTGCGGCGGACCGCCTTCAGCGCGCGCCCGGACAGCTTGGTGATGTCCTGGCCCTTGTAGAAGACCTCGCCCGCGGTGGCCGTCTCCAGGTTCATCAGGAGCTTGGCGACCGTGGACTTGCCACAGCCGGACTCGCCCACGATGCCCAGCGTCTCGCCCTGGTAGAGGTCGAAGGAGACCCCGTCCACGGCCTTGACCGCGCCGATCTGCTTCTTGAAGAGGATTCCCTGGGTGAGCGGGAAGTGCTTCTTCAGGTTGCGGACCTGGAGGATCGGCTCGCCGCGCTCGACCTGCTTGTCGAGCGCCGCGACCGCCGCGTCCTCGGTGGCCGCGGAGACGACCTCGACGTCGGTGACGTTCGGGGTGGCGTCCACAGCCTCGTCGTTCTTGTTCGTGTCAGCCATGGAGCGTCTCCTTCCAGAAGTGGCAGGCGCTGCGCCGGCCCTCCAGGCCGGTGCCGTCCTGCTCCGTCACACCGACGAGCGCGGGCACGTCCGTGCGGCAGATGTCCTGCGCCTTGGGGCAGCGCGGGTTGAACGCACAACCCGACGGCACCCGCAGCAGGTTGGGCGGCAGACCCTGGATCGCGTAGAGCTCCTGGCCCTTCTGGTCCAGGCGCGGGATCGAGTCCAGCAGGCCGCGGGTGTAGGGGTGCGCGGGGCGCTTGTAGAGCTCGTGGACGGGAGCCTGCTCCACGATCCGGCCCGCGTACATCACCGCGATCTTGTCGGCGACGTCCGCGACGACACCGAGGTCATGGGTGATCAGGATCAGGCCCATGTTGTACTCGCGCTGCAGCTCGGCGAGCAGGTCCATGACCTGCGCCTGGACCGTCACGTCGAGGGCCGTGGTCGGCTCGTCGGCGATGATCAGGTCCGGCTCCAGGGCGAGCGCCATCGCGATCATGATGCGCTGGCGCATACCGCCGGAGAACTGGTGCGGGTAGTCGTCGACGCGGGCCGCCGCGGCCGGGATCTTCACCCGGTCCATCAGCTCGATCGACTTGGCCCGCGCCTCCTTCTTGCTCAGGCCCTGGTGGACCCGGAACATCTCGCCGAGCTGGTAGCCGACGGTGAGGACCGGGTTGAGGGAGGAGAGCGCGTCCTGGAAGATCATCGCGATCTTCGCGCCGCGCAGCGCCCGCCGCTCGTCGGCCGACATCTTCAGCATGTCCTGCCCGCGGAAGCGGATCTCGCCCTGCGGGATCTTGGCCGGCGGCATGTCGAGGATGCCCATGATGGCCTGCGCCGTCACGGACTTGCCGGAGCCGGACTCGCCGAGCACGGCGAGGGTCTCGCCGGCGCTGACGCTGTAGTTGACGCCGTTGACGGCACGGACGATGCCGTCGCGGGTGTGGAACTCGACGTGCAGGTCGCGCACTTCGAGGAGCGGGCCGCCGTCGGCCCCGTCCTCACGCGGCGACGGCACGAATGCGGTCTGTTCGGTGGTGGTCACGTACGCCTCCCTCAGCGCTGCTTCGGGTCGAGGGCGTTGCGGACCGCCTCACCGAGCATGATGAACGCCAGCACGGTGATGCTGAGCATGATCGACGGGTACAGCATGATGTACTGCGCGACCCGGATCTGGTTCTGGCCGTCGGAGATGTCGTTGCCCCACGAGGCGCCGTCCAGGCCGAGGCCGAGGAAGGACAGCGTCGCCTCGGCGCCGATGTAGACACCGAGCGAGATGGTGGCGATGACGATCACCGGGGCGATCGCGTTCGGCAGCACGTGCCGGAAGAGGATCCGCGAGGTGCTGGCGCCCAGCGCCTTGGCGGCCTGCACGTAGTCCTGCGACTTGATGGTGATCACCGAACCGCGCATGACGCGCGCCGTCTGGGTCCAGCCGAGGAAGGTCAGGGCCAGGATGACGGTCGGGATCGACCGCTCGGTGAACGAGTTCAGCATGACCATCGTGCCGAGCAGGAACGGGATGCCGAAGAACATGTCCGTGATGCGGGAGAGCACCGCGTCGACCCAGCCGCCGAAGTAACCGGCGATCATGCCGATCAGACCACCGAAGATCGTCACGGCGAGCGTGGTGCCGCCGCCGACGAGCAGCGAGGCGCGGGTGCCGTAGATGGCACGGGCGTACACGCTGCGACCCTGGGCGTCGTAACCGAGCCAGTCGGCCGAGAAGATGTGGCCGTACTTCGGGTGCTGGAGGAAGTGCGCCGCCAGGTCCTTGTTCTCCGGGTCGGCGCTGGTGAACAGGCCGGGGAAGAACGCGATGATCAGCAGCAGCACGATCAGCAGCGACGAGACGATGAAGATCCAGTTGGTGCGCAGGTCGCGCCAGGCGTCCCCCCACAGGCTGCGGGGCTTCTCCTGCTTGGTGGGGGTCGGCAGCGACTGGCCGTCGGGGGCGACGGCCGTGGCCGCCTTCTCCGCGGAGGTCTTGGTCAGCTCAGGCATAACGGATCCTCGGGTCCAGAACCGCGTACAGCAGGTCGACGATCAGGCTGGTGAGGAGGTAGACGAGGACCAGGATGGTGACCAGGCCGACCAGCGTGGTGCCTTCACGACGGGAGATCGCGTCGGCGATGGTGCCGCCGACACCGTGGATGTTGAAGATGGACTCGGTGACGATCGCGCCGCCCATCAGCGCGCCCAGGTCGGTGCCGAGGAAGGTGACGACCGGGATCAGCGAGTTGCGCATCAGGTGGACACCGACGACGCGACGGCGCGGCAGGCCCTTGGCGACGGCCGTGCGCATGTAGTCGGCGCGCAGGTTCTCCGCGACCGAGGTTCGCGTCAGTCTCGCCACGTACGCGAGTGAGGCGCTGGCCAGCACGATGGCCGGTGTCAGCATCTGCCCGAGGTTGGTGTCGTCGTTCACCGACGGGGTGCCGCCCATGTTGCTGACGACCGTCTGCAGGATCAGGCCGAGCACGAAGACCGGCACCGAGATCAGCAGCAGCGTGAGCACCAGGATGATCGTGTCGGCGGCCTTGCCGGCACGCATGCCGGAGACCAGGCCGAGCACGATGCCGAGCGCGGCCTCGATGACGAACGCCAGGCCGGCCAGGCGCAGGGTCACCGGGAACGCGTCACCGAGGATGTCGGTGACCGGCCGGCCGCTGGCGATCTGGGAGCCGAAGTCGAAGTGAAGGACGATGCCCTTCATGTAGTCGAAGTACTGGACAAAGATCGGCTTGTCCAGGCCGTACTCGTGCCTCAGCGATCTCAGCACTGCCGGGTCCGCGCCCTTGTCCCCGAAGAGCCCGCGCACGGGGTCGCCGGGCAGCGCGTAGACCATCAGGAAGATCAGCAGAGTCGTCCCGATGAACACCGGGATCATCTGGAGCAGTCGTCGTGCGACATAGCGCCCCATCATGCCTCCATGTCAATCACAGCAGGGGCCCTTTTCGCCGTACGTGCACGGAACCAAGCCGTACATACAGTGAAAAGGGCCCCCCGGCCGAATATGGCCGCCGTCCTGTGCCGCCCGCACCGAGCGGGGTGCGGGCGGCAGGACGAGCGCTGTTCGTCAGCGGTTACTTCTTGACCTGAACGCCGGTCAGGATCGGGTCGCCGTCCTGGGCGTACTTGACGCCGGAGACCTTCTCCGAGTAGCCCGCGTTGACCTTGTAGTACCAGAGCGGGATGCTCGGCATGTAGTTCGGGAGCTGCTTCTCGATCTCCTGGTACAGCTTCTCCGACTCCTCGAGCGTCTTGGCGCTGTCCGCCTTGGTGATCAGCTCGTCGATCTTCTTGTTGGAGAAGCCACCCTGGTTACCGTCCGACTTGGTGCCGTACAGGTCCCGGATGAAGTTGGAGATGAAGGGGTAGTCGAGCACCCAGCCGGAGCGGTACAGGGACTTGACCTGCTTCGCGTCACGGGCGTTGGTGTCGGCCTGGAAGTCGGCCTTCGCGTCGCCCACGCACTTCACGCCGGTCGCCTTGGTGATGGAGCCACAGACGGCCTCCACCCACTCCTTGTGACCACCATCGGTGTTGTACTGGATGGAGATCTTGTTGCCCGGGACGCCGCCACCCTCCTTGATGAGGGCCTTGGCCTTCGCCGGGTCGAACTTGGTGACGTCGCCCGCGGCGTTGTCCGTGTAACCGAGCACGCCCTTGGCGACCCAGCCGGTGGCCGGCTCACGGGTGCCGTTGAGGACGGTCTTGGTGATGGTGTCGCGGTCGATCGCCATCGACAGGCCCTGGAGGACCTTCGGGTCGATGTCCTTCCACTGCTTGGTGTAGAAGGCCACGGCGATCGTCTGGATCGCGGAGTAGGACTGGTCGACCGCGCGGTCACCCAGGTCCTGCTTGTAGACCGGGAGGTCACGGGCGGCGATCTGACGCATGACGTCGAGGTTGCCGGACTTCAGGTCCTGGTACGCCGTCTCGAGCTTGGCGTAGTTCTTGAAGGTGACGCCACCGTTCTTGGCCTTGTTCGGACCCTGGTAGCCGGCGAACTTCTTGACCACGATCTGCTTCTTGTGGTCCCACTTGACGAACTTGTAGGGGCCGTTGCCGACCGGGTTCTCACCGGCCGCCTTCGGGTCCTTGTAGAAGGACTCCGGCAGCGGGTCGAAGACCTCGTAGCCGAGCTTGTAGGTGAAGTACGGGATCGCCTTCGAGAGCTTGATCGTGAAGGTGTTGTCGTCGACGACCTTCAGACCGGACATCGTGGTGGCCTTGGCCTTGCCCTTGGCCGGCGCGACGTCGTTGTAGCCCTCGATGTCCGAGAACCAGAAGCTGTTCGTCTGCTTGTTGGCGGGCTGCGCGGCCCAGTTCCAAGCCTTGACGTAGGACTCGGCGGTGACGGGGGTGCCGTCGTGGAACTTCCAGCCCGGCTTCAGCTTGACCGTGAAGGTCTGGTTGTCCGTGGTGTCGACCGACTGGGCGTTCACCATCTTGATGTTGCCCTCGGCGTCGTAGTCGACGAGACCCGAGAACAGCGACTTGATGACGATGCTGCCGTTGGACTCCATGGTGTTGGCGGGCTGCAGGGGGTTCTGCGGCTCACCCACCTCGACGGAGAACGTGCCGTTCGGGTCGACGGCGGCGTTGCTGTCCTTGCCGCTGTCGCTGTCGCTGCCACCGCACGCGGTCGCGGCGAGAGCGATGATCGCCGCGCCTGCGACCCACTTGGCGCTCTTGGCACCACGCATGGGTTCCTCCTCATGAGTCCACTTGTTCATCAGAAGGGGCACAGAGACATGACGCCGCCACCCCTGACGACGCGCATGAAGTGCCCCAGTGTGCTCGTGAGTCGGCGCTCCCCACAGCGCGTGACCCATTGACCCGAGCTCTACGCGGTCAACTATTAGCCACCGAAGCGGTCGCGACCACCGTCTAGAGGTCTCGGTTCGATCACACCTGGCGTGTACATCTCCTAAAATCCGGACAAACTGATCCGAGATAGATGACCGCGAAACGGACGTGTTACATATCTATCGACCGAAGGTCTCCGCATAGCGGACGCAAGGGTGAGATTAATGACTTGCGCTTGAACGGGACTTGATGCGTGATCGGTGACGCATCGCATCCGATGCCTGCACTCCGCGTGATCCCGCGCCCTCATCGCGCGTAGACCGCTCCTCAACCGCGTGCGGTCAGGGGGCAGATTAGCGGCAAGGTGGCCCCTGTGGCAGGCGTTCCGCTTCAGCGGTGCCAACTGGCACACGCCCGGCCGGAGTTGGCCGCACCGAACGCGCGAAGGCCGGCCCCCGCGTACGGGGGCCGGCCTCAGGAGCGCTGGGATCAGCTGTGCTTGGCGCGCGACGCGGAGCGGCCGCGCTCCTTCTGGTCCAGGACGACCTTGCGGATGCGGACGGCCTCCGGGGTCACCTCGACGCACTCGTCGTCGCGGCAGAACTCCAGGGACTGCTCCAGGGAGAGCTTGCGCGGCGGGACGATCGCCTCGAACGAGTCGGCCGACGAGGACCGCATGTTCGTGAGCTTCTTCTCCTTGGTGATGTTCACGTCCATGTCGTCGGCGCGCGAGTTCTCGCCGACGATCATGCCCTCGTACACCTCGGTGCCGGGTTCGGTGAACAGCACGCCGCGCTCCTGGAGGTTCGTCATCGCGAAGGCGGTGACGGCACCGGCGCGGTCGGCGACCAGCGAACCGTTGTTACGGGTCGTCAGCGTGCCGAACCACGGCTCGTGGCCCTCGTGGATGGAGTGCGCGATACCCGTACCGCGGGTGTTCGTCAGGAACTCCGTACGGAAGCCGATGAGGCCGCGCGACGGGACGACGAACTCCATGCGGACCCAGCCGGAGCCGTGGTTCGACATGTTGTCCATGCGGCCCTTGCGGACGCCCATGAGCTGCGTGACGGCGCCCATGTGCTCCTCGGGGACGTCGACGGTCAGGCGCTCGACGGGCTCGTGGACCTTGCCGTCGACCTCCTTGGTGACGACCTGCGGCTTGCCGATGGTCAGCTCGAAGCCCTCGCGGCGCATCTGCTCGACCAGGATGGCGAGCGCGAGCTCACCGCGGCCCTGGACCTCCCAGGCGTCGGGACGCTCGGTGTCGAGGACGCGGAGCGAGACGTTACCGATCAGCTCACGGTCCAGGCGGTCCTTGACCTGGCGGGCGGTGACCTTGCGGTCCTTGACGGCCGACTTGGCCTGGGCGCCCTTGCCGGTGCCGCCCCGGCCGACGAGCGGCGAGGTGTTGGTACCGATGGTCATGGAGATGGCCGGCTGGTCGACCGTGATCAGCGGCAGCGCGATCGGGTTCTCCGGGTCGGCCAGGGTCTCGCCGATCATGATGTCGGGGATACCGGCGACGGCGCAGATGTCACCGGGGCCGGCGACCTCGGCGGGCTTGCGGGTGAGCGCCTCGGTCATCAGCAGCTCGGTGATGCGGACGTTCGAGATCGTCCCGTCCCGCTTGATCCACGCGACGGTCTGGCCCTTGCGCAGCTCGCCCTGCTCGATGCGCAGGAGCGCGATACGGCCGAGGAAGTTGTCGGCGTCCAGGTTGGTGACGTGCGCCTGGAGGGGGGCCTCCTCGTCGTACGTCGGGGCCGGGACGTGCTCCAGGATCGTGGAGAAGAACGGCTCCAGGTTGTCGGAGTCCGCCGGAACCGTGCCGTTCTCCGGCTTGGTCAGCGACGCGATGCCGTCACGACCGCACGCGTAGACGATCGGGAACTCGATCTGCTCCTCGTCCGCGTCGAGGTCGAGGAAGAGGTCGTACGTCTCGTTGACGACCTCGTCGATGCGCGAGTCGGGGCGGTCCGTCTTGTTGATGCACAGGATGACGGGCAGGCGCTGCTGGAGCGCCTTGCGCAGCACGAAGCGGGTCTGCGGGAGCGGACCCTCGGAGGCGTCCACGAGCAGGACCACCGCGTCGACCATCGACAGACCACGCTCGACCTCGCCACCGAAGTCGGCGTGGCCCGGGGTGTCGATGATGTTGATCGTGATGACGTCGCCGCCATCCTTCGGGTGGTACTTGACCGCCGTGTTCTTGGCCAGGATCGTGATGCCCTTCTCACGCTCCAGGTCGTTCGAGTCCATCATGCGGTCGTCGAGCGACTCGGCGGCGTGCGCGGCGAACGAGCCGGCCTGCTTGAGCATGGCGTCGACGATGGTCGTCTTGCCGTGGTCGACGTGAGCGACGATGGCGACGTTACGGATGTCGTGGCGCGTGGCCATATTGCGGCGTACTCCCGGAATAGGTGACGGCTGCGCGTACACATATGTTCGCGCGCCCTGCCGGGCTGGACACGCCACGGCCTCACCCCATGGTACGTGGCTTGACGGGTGGGGGGCGCGTCAGGCCTTCAGGGGAGCGTGGGGGATGGGAAAAACCGCAGGTCAACGGGTAGAACGAACCTTGCCTGGCGGGCACCCCGGCGGGCAAGGGAGTTGAGCGGGATCTGAGCTTGGGATCTTCGTCGGGGGCCGCCGGCGCGGGCCGTCGGGGCCGCAGGCAGGGCCGGTGCGGGGCAGCGGCACGGGTACGCCCGGTGTGCTCGGTCCGATCATGAGGATCGGCACGAGCACACCGGGCGGGGTGGCCGACGTGAGCGGCCTCAGAGGTGCAGCGGTTCAGTCGTCCTTCGCCGAGGGGTTCTGGGACGGCTTCGCACCCGGCTTCAGGTAGCCGATGTCCTCGTAGTCCGGCTCCTGGAAACCGAAGGCTCCGGCGTTGGCCAGGTCCGGGCGGGCCGCGACGAGCTCCGGGCGCTGGTAGAGCGGGACGGAGCCGGCCGCCGCCCAGATGCGGGCGTCGGCCTCCTTCACCAGGGAGTGCTCCTCGTCCGCGTCGAGCTCGCCGATCGCCTGGTCGAAGAGCTGGTCGATGCGGTCGGTACCGACCCGGGTGTAGTTCTGCTCGACGGTGAGCGAACCGTCGGCGGCCGGGATCGGCTTGGCGTAGATGGGGCGGGCGTCGGTGGCGGGGTAGGCGGACGCGGGCCACGAGTAGAGCGCCAGGTCGTAGTCGCCGGAGGCGATGTGGTCCTTGAAGTAGCTCTCGTCGTCGACCTTCATGATGTCCGTGCGCACGCCGATCTTCTCCAGCATCCGCGAGATCCGGTCGGCGACCGAGCGCAGTTGCTCAGAGCCCGCGCCGGAGGGCAGCACGAAGCGGAGGGTGAGCGCCTTGCCGTCCTTGGCGAGCGGGCCCGCGGCGGCGCCGGCGGGGGCGGCGGCCGGGGCGGCCGTGCCCTTGGGGGCGTACGCGCCGGGCGCGCCGCCCTTCTTCTTCACGTACCGCTTGGCGTCGTTGCTGAGCCCCTCGGCCGCATGATCGTTTCCGTGCTTTTCGGCGTGGCCGTGCCGGGAGTGCTTGCGCTTCTCCTTGTCGGCCGTGCGCGTCTTCATGGCGTCGGCCTGGTGCAGCAGCGCGGTGTACTGGGCGGCGGCGAGGGGCCCGGGGCCGAACAGCGGGGGCGCGTCGGCGCCCGGCTTCTGGTCGTCGGCGGCGTTTGTGCCGTTCTTGTCGTCCTCGCCGACGATGTACGTACCGTCGCCGGAGTCCTCGGACTCGTTCTCGGAGTCGGCCTCGCTGCCGGCCGTCTTCGCCTTCTCCTTGGCCTTGTCCCTGGAGTTCTTCTCCAGCGGGCCGCCGGGCACCCAGCCCGCCTCGGCGAGCAGCGCCTGCGCCTGCTCGGTGTCCTGGTGGCCGAGCGCGCCGCTGCTGTCGGCGTACGCCTCCTGCCCGGCCAGCGCCAGGTGGCTGTCGACGGTGGTGACGGGCAGGCCGAGCGGCTTGAGCGCGAGCTCGGCCAGCTCGGTGCGGTCGATGGCGCGGGCCACGGCGCGGCGTACGCGCTCGTCGGCGAGGGGACCCTCGGCGCCGTTCAGCGCGAGCTGCGTGTAGGCCGGTTCGAGCGACTTGCGGACGACGAAGCCGCGCAGGCTCTGCTGTTCCTTCGCGTACTTCTTCACGGCCTTGCGGGTCTTCGCGCGGGCGTGGATCTCCGCCTCCGCTGCCTCCTCGTCGTCGCCGTGCACGATCGCCCAGGAGCGCAGCGCCCTGCCGGGGGTGAGGGCGGCGCCCGGACCGTGCGTGAGCGGGCCCGACGTGCCCGTGTCGCGGGCGGCGTACGCGATGCGGTCGGCGCCGCCGGTGTCCAGGCCGGCGAGGTCGAGCTTGCCCGCGGCCAGGGCGGCGGCCCGCTCGCCGCGCGGCACGGCGGTGAGCACCAGCTCGTCGAGCTTGGCGGGGCGGCCCCACCAGCGCGGGTTGCGCTTGAGGGAGACCGTCTTGGCGTCCCGGTCGATCGCGTCGATCGCGAACGGGCCCGCGGTGTTCTTCAGCTTGCGGCGGGCCCCGTCGTTGAAGTGGTCCGGGGTCCCCATGACGTCCTTGGGGTACAGCGGTGAGAAGAGAGCGCGCCAGTCCGCGTACGGCTTGGCGAACGTGACGCGGACCTCCAGGTCGTTCGCGCCGCGCTCGATCTTCTCGATGCGGTCGTAGCCGGCGTTGTGCGCGGTCCAGTACGCGTTGTCCTTGCCGGACAGGGCGCGCCACTGGGCGGCGAAGTCGGGGGCGCCGATCTCGCGGCCGTCACTCCAGACGGCCTGCTGGTTCAGCTTGTACAGCACGACCTGCTTGGGCTCGGTCTCGATGACCTGCGCCTTCTCCAGGTAGTCGGGGTCGGCCTGCGGGCGGCCCTGCGCGTCGAGTCGGAACATCGACGGGAGCACGGCGCCGGTGACCCGGCTCGTGGTCGCGTCGGCGTCGGCCTGGAAGACGTTGAGGGTCTGGGGCAGGGAGTCGACGGCCCAGCGCAGGGTGCCGCCGTCCTTGACCTGGTCGCGGGCGGCGGGTGCGATGTCCTGCCCGGCGGAGGGGCTGCTCGCGTCGTCGTCCGCGCCGCACCCGGCGAGCGCGGTCACGGCGAGCGCGCCGCTCACGAGAAACGCGGCTGAGCGCAGGGCTGCGCCTCGGCGCCTGGGGGTCTGGTGCATCTCGGAGCTACCTCCGGTACGGGCCGGTTGATCACTTTTGGCGGTATATGCGGTTGATCACATCTATCCGGCCTCGCGCGACGAGGTGCCCCGCGACACGTTTTCACCCCCCAGGAACCCCTCGTGCGGCCCAACCGTGGGGCCTGTCGGGGGGCGGGGCGCCCCTGAGACGCGCACCAGCGCATGCCTTCACAGGCGCGGGGCCGTGTCCGTCAGCGGCTGCGGCGCGGGGCGCGAGAAGCCCCACCGGACCCGCCCCCGCCGGACGCACCGCTCAAGGCACCCCCAGAGGGCGCAAACAGGGGGCGCACTCCCCCGCGCGCCCCCGGAATCCGCGCCGTTCCCTTCACAAACGGCAATGTGACGCGCGACACTCGCAGGCGCATGAGCATCTCCGCCGCACCAGCGGAAGCGAGGCAAGTCATGTCCCTGCACGACGACTTGGCGGCGGCCACCCGCTGCCTCGAAGACCTCACGCGCGCCGTCGGCCGACTGGAACCGCAGCTCGGAACCGGCCCCGACCTCAGGCGCGTACGGGCCGACACCGACCACCTGCGCGAGAGCCTGGCCCTGCTGCGCGAGTCCGCCGCGCAGGCCCCGCCACGCCGCCCCGACCTCGTGTCGATCCCCGACACCCCGTACGACCGCTCCCTGTGGACGGACTCGGACGACGAGGGGCTCGGCGCGCGGGACCGGCACGCCCCGTGAACCGCCGCATCCCCCGAGCACGCCCCTGACCCTTCGAGCGGAGGCTTCGTTGGCCACCGGCACGGAACCGACCAGTACCGAACCCCATACCGAGAGCGGCACCGGCGTCCGCGGCCGGACCCGTGCCGCGATCAGCGCGTCCCATCTGCGCACGGACCGCTGGTGGCTGGCCCCGGCGGCGACCGCCGCGGGCCTGTTCGCCTTCGTCGTCTACTCGACGTGGCGGGCCTTCGCGAACGCGGACTACTACGCGGCCCCGTACGTGTCCCCGTTCTACTCGCCGTGCCTCGCCGACAACTGCGCCCCGATGCGGCACGGCCCCAACTGGGAGCTCTTCGGCAGCTGGTGGGGCCTGTCCCCCGCGCTGCTCATCCTGATCTTCCCGCTGGGCTTCCGGCTGACCTGCTACTACTACCGCAAGGCCTACTACCGCGGCTTCTGGGCGTCGCCGCCGGCCTGCGCGGTGGCCGAGCCGCACAAGAAGTACAGCGGTGAGACGCGGTTCCCGCTGATCCTGCAGAACATCCACCGGTACTTCTTCTACGCGGCCGTGCTCGTCGCCTGCATCCTGACCTACGACACCGTGCTCTCGTTCCGCGACGAGAACTACGAGTGGGGTCACATGGGCCTGGGCACCCTGGTCTTCCTGCTCAACATCGTGCTGATCTGGACGTACACGATCTCCTGCCACTCCTGCCGGCACATCGTGGGCGGCCGTCTCAAGCACTTCTCGAAACGCCCCGTGCGCTACCGCCTCTGGGGCTGGGTGGGCAAACTGAATGCCCGTCACATGCTGCTCGCCTGGGCGTCGTTGGTGAGCGTGGCGCTCGCCGACTTCTATGTGTACCTGGTCGCGTCCGGCGCCTTCGACGATCCGCGCTTCTTCTAATGGTTGGGGCCTTCTGATGTCTGTAGTGGAGCGACAGCAGTGGGATGTTGTCGTGGTGGGCGCCGGTGGCGCCGGGCTCCGGGCCGCGATCGAGGCGCGCGAGCAGGGTGCTCGTACGGCCGTGATCTGCAAGTCCCTGTTCGGCAAGGCCCACACGGTGATGGCGGAGGGCGGCATCGCGGCCGCCATGGGCAACGTGAACTCCGGCGACAACTGGCAGGTCCACTTCCGCGACACGATGCGCGGCGGCAAGTTCCTCAACCAGTGGCGGATGGCGGAGCTGCACGCGAAGGAGGCCCCGGACCGGGTCTGGGAGCTGGAGACCTGGGGCGCGCTCTTCGACCGCACGCGGGACGGGCGGATCTCGCAGCGCAACTTCGGCGGGCACGAGTACCCGCGACTCGCGCACGTCGGCGACCGTACGGGCCTGGAGCTGATCCGCACGCTCCAGCAGAAGATCGTCCAGCTCCAGCAGCAGGACTACGAGGAGACCGGCGACTACGAGGCGAACCTGAAGGTCTTTCAGGAGTGCACGGTCACCCGGGTGTTGAAGGACGACGACGGGAAGGTGTCGGGGACCTTCTGCTACGAGCGGGAGAGCGGGCGCTTCTTCGTCATCGAGGCGCCCGGCGTCGTCCTCGCGACCGGCGGCATCGGCAAGTCCTTCAAGGTGACGTCGAACTCGTGGGAGTACACCGGTGACGGGCACGCGCTGGCGCTGCTGGCCGGGGCTCCGCTGCTGAACATGGAGTTCGTGCAGTTCCACCCGACGGGGATGGTCTGGCCGCCGTCGGTGAAGGGCATCCTCGTCACGGAGTCGGTGCGCGGCGACGGCGGGGTGCTCAAGAACTCCGAGGGCAAGCGGTTCATGTTCGACTACATCCCGGACGTGTTCAAGGAGAAGTACGCCGAGTCGGAGGCCGAGGGCGACCGCTGGTACGAGGACCCCGACCACAACCGGCGCCCTCCTGAACTGCTGCCGCGCGACGAGGTGGCGCGGGCCATCAACGCCGAGGTGAAGGCGGGTCGCGGCTCCCCGCACGGCGGCGTCTTCCTCGACGTGTCGTCCCGGATGCCGGCCGAGGTCATCCGGCGCCGGCTGCCGTCCATGTACCACCAGTTCAAGGAGCTGGCGGACGTCGACATCACGGCCGAGGCGATGGAGGTCGGGCCGACCTGCCACTACGTGATGGGCGGCATCGCCGTCGACTCGGACTCGGCGGCGGCGCGCGGGGTGCCGGGGCTGTTCGCGGCCGGGGAGGTCGCGGGCGGCATGCACGGCTCGAACCGACTCGGCGGCAACTCGCTCTCCGACCTGCTGGTGTTCGGGCGGCGCGCCGGGCTGCACGCGGCCGCGTACGCGCAGGGCCTCACGGCCCGCCCCGAGGTACCCGGGCCGCAGATCGACACGGCGGCCGCGGAGGCGCTGCGCCCGTTCTCGGCCGAGGGCCAGGAGGACGGGGCGGTCCCCGAGAACCCGTACACGCTCCACCAGGAGCTCCAGCAGACGATGAACGACCTGGTCGGCATCATCCGCCGCGAGCACGAGATGGAGGAGGCGCTGCGCAAACTCGCCGATCTGCGGGTGCGGGCGCGGCGGGCCGGGGTCGAGGGGCACCGGCAGTTCAACCCCGGCTGGCACCTCTCCCTCGACCTGCGCAACATGCTGCTGGTCAGCGAGTGCATCGCGCGGGCCGCCCTGGAGCGCACCGAGTCGCGCGGCGGCCACACCCGGGAGGACTTCGCGGCGATGGACCGCACCTGGCGCCGGATGAACCTGCTGTGCCAACTCCGGGACCCCACCGGGGGGTTGGCGGCCACCGATCCGGTGCGCGGCCAGATCAGCCTCGTACGCGAGGAGACCGAACCCATCCGCCCGGACCTGCTCGCCCTCTTCGAGAAGGAGGAGCTGGTCAAGTACCTTGCCGAAGAGGAGCTGTTCGAGTGAGCGCGACGTCGAGCGCGAATGCGAGCGCGTATGACGCGCACTTCAGGGTGTGGCGGGGGGATGTCGACGGCGGCGGCCTGGAGGACTTCGAGGTCGAGGTGAACGAGGGCGAGGTCGTCCTCGACATCATCCACCGGCTGCAGGCGACCCAGGCCCCGGACCTGGCGGTCCGGTGGAACTGCAAGGCGGGCAAGTGCGGTTCGTGCTCCGCCGAGGTCAACGGTCGGCCGCGGCTGATGTGCATGACGCGGATGTCGGTCTTCGACCGCGCCGACACGATCACGGTGACGCCGCTGCGCGCGTTCCCTGTCGTGCGGGATCTCGTCACGGACGTCGGCTTCAACTACACGAAGGCGCGCGAGGTCCCGGCGTTCGTGCCGCCCGAGGGGGTCGGGCCCGGCGAGTACCGGATGATGCAGGAGGACGTGGACCGCTCGCAGGAGTTCCGCAAGTGCATCGAGTGCTTCCTGTGCCAGGACACCTGCCATGTGGTGCGCGACCACGAGGAGAACAAGACGGCGTTCGCGGGCCCGCGCTTCCTGATGCGCGTCGCCGAACTGGACATGCATCCGCTCGACGCCGCCGCGGACTCGGGCCTCGACCGCAAGGCCACCGCCCAGGAGGAGCACGGACTCGGCTACTGCAACATCACCAAGTGCTGCACGGAGGTCTGCCCCGAGGGCATCAAGATCACGGACAATGCGCTGATTCCCTTGAAGGAAAGGGCCGTCGACCGCAAGTACGACCCGCTGGTGTGGCTGGGGAACAGGATCAGGCGGCGGCCCTCCTGACCGGCAGGGCCGCCGCCGGGTCCCGGCCGCCTCAGGTCCGGGGGTGCGGGGCGCCCTCGGCGAAGAGGCTCTCCGCGTCGGTCGCGCTCACCGCCAGATCCAGCCACTGGTGCAGCACGTCGAGGTCGGTGCAGGACAGGATGCGCTCGCGCCGGGCGTCGGCGAGCGGAATCCCTCGCCGCTCCAGCACCCGGACGACGGCCTCGGCCAGCCCCACGGCTTCACCTTCGACCTGCCCCTCGGCTTTCCCCTCGGCTTTCCCCTCGGCCTTCCCCTCGGCCTTCCCCTCAAGGTAAGCCTCCTCGCGGAAGCTGCCCCGGCCCGGGAAGTACGTGATGACGCTCATCGTCTCTCTCCATGTCGATCCGGCAGGGGTGTCCCCGAGGCCGATGTCCAGCAGTTCGATGTAGTACTGGGCGGTCTTGTCGTCGGTCGCCCTCAGCGCGGGCCAGTGCTCGTGGGACGCTGTGACCATGACGGGAAGCTATGCGCGCGGCGAGCGGCCGGGCAGCGCCATGGGCCACGTTCACTCGATCGATGAACTCGCCGACGCCCGAGACCAGTTGGCGACTGCCGACCACCTCCCGCTCCTGGGCTCAGGCCGCACCGCCGACGTCTACGCCCTCGACGATGCCTGGGTGCTGCGCCGCTGCCGCGAGGGGTGGGACACCCGCGGTGAGGCCACGTTCATGACGTACGTGCGTGAGCACGGTTTCCCAGCGCCGCGCGTGCGCCCCGACGCCGGGCTCGCCCCCGGCGACCTGGTCATGGAGCGGCTGCACGGCCCGACGCAGGCCGAGGCGGCGGCGCGCGGCGATCTCTCCCCGGCGGACGCGGGGCACGAACTGGCCGCGCTGCTGCGGCAGTTGCACGCGATACCGCCGCGCCCCCACGGTCACGTACTCCATCTCGACCTGCACCCCGAGAACGTCATCCGCACCGCGCACGGCCCGGTCGTCATCGACTGGTCCAACGCCGAGGAAGGGGCGCCCGCCCTGGACTGGGCGATGTCGGCGCTGATCCTGGCGGAGGTCGCCGTGGACCCGGGGCGGGCGGAGGCGCCGGCGGTACGGGTCGCGCTCACCGCACTGCTGACCGACCCGCCGCCCGGACTGGCCCCCGCCCTCGACGAGGCCCTCGCCCGGCGCACCGCCAATCCGACGCTCGGCGCCGGGGAGAAGCGGCGGCTCGGCGGGGCCGTGGAGCTGGTGCGGGCCTCGCACCAGGGCGTGTGCGACCGGGGCACGGGGGCAGCCCTTGCCCCCTCCGCCCCTCCCGACCTAGGGTGAATGCGCTTTCATTCCTGCCGTCCACTTCACGCACTCGGGGGTCCACCCAGTGAGCACAGCCCCCACGGTGTACGACGTCGCCGAGCGTTCGGGCGTCTCCATCGCCACCGTCTCGCGGGTCTACCGCAACCCCGACTCGGTCCGCGCGCAGACCCGTGAGCGGGTACTGGCCAGCGCCCGCGAGCTCGGGTACGTACCCAGTGGGAACGCGCGAGGGCTCGCCAGCCGCTCCACCGGCGTGCTCGGGCTGTGCTTCCCGGACTACTCCGACCCGGACGCCGAGTCCGAGGCGGAGACCGGCGCGGGGGACGAGGCCGACGACGACGCGGCGATGCTCTACTCCGACCAGATCATCCGCGGCATGGAGCGCGCCGCGCGCCGCCACGGGTACGCGCTGCTGATCGCCGCGTCCCTGAAGGGCGGGCCGGAGAGCCTGGTGGCGAAGGTCGCGGGACGGGTCGACGGGTTCGCCGTGCTCGCCCGCACCGTGCCGACCGAGGACCTGGACGTGATCTCGCGGCGTCAGCCGGTCGTGATGCTGGCGGGGCCGCGCGAATCGGACGACCTCGACCACCTGGACCACATCGAGGCGGCCAACACCGACGGCCAGCGCGAACTGACCCGGCACCTGATCGAGGACCACGGCCTGCGCCGCCTCGCCTACATCGGCGCCCAGGAGTCCCCCGACGTGGACGCCCGTTTCCGCGGCTACGCCGAGGCGTGCCGCGCGGCCGGTGTCCCGGTCTCCGGCGAGCCGGATCTGCGGGTCGCGATCATGACGCAGGCCGAGGGCGCCCGCGCCGCCGACACCCTCCTGGACCGGCCGGGCGAACGCCCCGAGGCGCTGCTGTTCGCCAACGACCAGATGGCGGTCGGCGCCCTGCACACCCTGGAGCGCCGGGGTGTGCGCGTCCCCGAGGACATCGCCGTCACCGGCTTCGACGGCATCGCGCTGAGCCGTCTGGTGCGCCCCGCGCTCACCACCGTCCGCCAGCCGATGCGGCGGATGGGCGAGGAGGCGGTGGAACTGCTGGTGCGCCGGCTCACCGGGCAGCAGGACAAGCAGCCCGTGTCGATGATGCTGCCGGTGACGGTGGCACGCCGGGAGAGCTGCGGCTGCGCGCGGGGCGCCTCCCGCGCTTAGAGCCTGTGTCTGAGAACCCCCCTCAGGGCCTGTGTCTGAGCCCCCCCTCAGAGCCTGTGTCTGAAAACCCCCTTGGAGCCTGTGCCTGAAAACCCCCGCCGTCCGCCCGGAGGGCGGGCGCAGCGGCGTCCGGTGCGTGCGATCGGCGTGCGGGCCGGGCGTCGGGGCGCGGACGAGGGGTGCGGACGGGGGCAGACGAGCGGCGCAGACGGAGGCAGCCGAGGGGGGCCGACGAGGGGCGCAGACAAAGGCTGTCGACCGGATGCGCCCGCCCGCTGCTCTCCCGCACGATGGCGCCATGCGCCAGCGCCCCTCCCCCAGCCTCCTGACCGCCATGGAGCGCAACCTCGCCGAGCACGCCTGCCATCTGCACCGGGGCCTGCCCGGGGCGCGGGTCGTGGACTCCGGTGATCTGCTCGTCGCCGACAGCGGTCTGCCCGACGACACGTTCAACATCGTGGCCGCGGCCCGTTTCGGAGCCGACGACGCCGATCGGCGCATCGCCGAGACGGTGCGGGAGGTGCGCGGCACGGAGCGCCCGTTCTCCTGGTGGGCGGGGCCGGCCTCCGCCCCGGCGGACCTTGCCGAGCGACTCACCGCGGCCGGGCTCACCGCCTCCGAGCGGGAGAGCGCCATGTGGGCCCGGCTCGACGACGAGCTGCCCGCGCCGGACGCGCCGGGCCTCGACATCCGCCCGGTGACGACCGTGTCCGAACTCGCCGACTACGCGGCCGTCCTGGCCGCCAACTGGGACCCGCCCGCCGCCACGGTCGTCCGCTTCTACGCCGATGCCGCCCCGCAGGCGTTGGCCCCGGGCTGCCCGGCCCGCTTCCTGGTCGGACACGTGGCGGGCCGCCCGGTCTGCTCGGCCGAGGTCTTCGACCACGCGGGCGTCGCCGGCATCTACAACATCAGCACCCTCGCCGGTGAGCGCCGCCGCGGCTACGGCGGTGCGATGACCCTGGCGGCCCTGCGCACGGCCCGCTCCCTGGGCCGCACCGTCGCGGTCCTCCAGGCGTCGCAGGAGGGCGAACCGGTGTACCGGCGGCTGGGGTTCGAGGCGTGCGGCCACTTCACGGAGTACGCGATCTGAGCGCCTCCCGGGCTACGTCCACGCGACGGCGACGACGACCGCGGCCGCCGTGAGGGTTCCCACGGTGAAGAAGGGCCACGCCTGCTTGTTGCGCATGCCGAGCAGCGCGGCCACCGCGATGAGGACGTCGAGGCCCAGCTTCACGCCCATCTTCGCGTGGTCCACCGGCAGATCGAGGGAGAGCCTGGTCCAAATGAGCCCGGCACCGGTGACCAGCTGCACCACGGTGCTGGTCGCCATGTAGCCACTGGTCACCAGGTCCTTTCCGCGCAGCTGGTAGAAGAGCCCGCCCATGATCGCGGCGAAGCCGAAGAGGTGGAAGACGAGGAAGGTGTGTCTGAGGATCTCCATGGCGATGATCTTCCTTTGAGGCGGGGCGAGTTGGAGGGCGGACGGGGGATCCGGGGGATCCGGGGGATCCGGGGGATCTGGGGGATCCGGGCGATCAGCCGGTGAAGGACTCCGGGCCGAAGCGTCCCCAGGCGAGCAGGGCGGCCAGGACGAGGTACGTCACGTCGCCGGCGATCGTGAACCGCTCGCCGCGGCGCAGCCGCATGGTGATCGCGCAGCCGAACAGCGCGACGAGTCCGGCGGCGGCCCATGCGGCCAGCGCCGGCGCGACGCCCACGGCCGCGGGCAGGATCAGGCCGACGGCGGCCAGCAGTTCGACGGCGCCGATGGCCTTGAGGGTGCCGGGCCGGAACTCCAGGACCCACTGCGCGGAGGCCCCCACCTCGGCCAGCTTCTCCTGCGGCACGACCATCTTGGCGCTGCCCACCAGACAGACGGCGGCCAGCACAACGGCGGTGATCCACAACGCGACGTTCATGGTCAACTCCCTGGTCGAGGCTTCCGCCCCCGAGACGAGACGGCGCCGCGGCCTGTGACATCCCCGGGGCCGACTGCGCGGAGACGTGGGTCACACGGTGCGGGAGATGCCATGATCAAGAGCGCCGGACGGCGAGGGGGACAAGGGGGAGTCGGCATGGGCAAGAGCGAGGACTTCGAGGAGCTGCGACCGCTGCTGTTCTCGATCGCGTACCGGATCCTGGGCAGCGTGAGCGAGGCGGAGGACGCGGTGCAGGAGAGCTGGCTCCGCTACGACGCCTCGCCGACCCGGCCGGACTCGGTCAAGTCGTTCCTGTCGACGACCGTCACCCGTATCTCCATCGACGTCCTGCGCTCCGCCCGGGTGCGGCGCGAGCAGTACGCCGGGACGTGGCTGCCCGAGCCGCTGCTCGACGACCCGTACGGGGACCCGGCCCGAGCGGCGGAGCTGTCCGACTCGGTGTCGATGGCGGCGCTGCTGCTCCTGGAGCGCCTCAGCCCGCTGGAGCGGTCGGTGTTCGTGCTGCGGGACGTCTTCGCCTTCGGCTTCGACGAGATCGCGGAGGCGGTCGGACGCTCGCAGGCGGCGTGCCGGCAGCTGCTGGTGCGGGCGCGCCGGCACATGCACGACGGGCGTCCTCGCTTCGAGGCGGACCGTGCGGAGCGCGACGAGCTGGCCCGCCGGTTCTTCGACGCGCTGTCGCAGGGCGACGTGGGCGGGCTGCAGAATCTGCTCGCCGCCGATGTGCAGCTCGTCGGGGACGGCGGCGGGAAGGCTCCGCAGCTCGCCCGGATCGTGGCCGGGGCCGCGAACGTGGCCCGGCTGCTCGCCGCCGTCCACCCGCTGAAGGCACGGGTCGGCGTCACGTGCGAGCCCCGTGAGGTCAACGGGCAGCCGGGCGCGCTGTTCCGGGACCGCGACGGGAGGGTTCTTCAGGTCCTGGCCCTCGGCGTCGACGCCGACGGCCGGATCGCCGCCATCCACTCCGTGCTCAACCCGGACAAGCTCGGCCACCTCGGCCCGGTGGCCGACGCCTGGTCCCTCGACACCCAACTCCGCGCACTGCGCGCCCACTCCCGGTAACAGTGCCCCGCCCGGGGCACGGACTGCACCAATGTGCGCCGCGACCCACCAGCGACCGCGCCCCGCCGCCACGCCCCAGGCTGCGCCCGCACCCCGCTCGGGGCACGGGGCTGTACCGATGTGCGGCGAGACCCACCTGCGACCGCGCCCCGCCGCCACGCCCCAGGCTGCGCTAGCGCCCCGCCAGGGCGCGGGGAACTGCGCGACCAGCCCCCACCGGGCCCGCACCCGGCAACAGAGCACCGGGACCGAGCTGGAGGCCGCCGAGGAGCGCTCACCCCGCGCCGGGGGCCGCCTTGCCCACCCTGCCGCCCATGGCGGCAGATTGCCCAAGGCGGCGGTAGCCGGCCGGGGCGGGAAAGCCCCTGACGGCAGACTGCCCAAGCCCCGGGCAGCCGCCCAAGGCAGCCGGGGCGAGCAGCGACGACCCAAGGCGAGGGCGCAGAACACCCCGGCACACTCAACCTCCCGCTACCTCACTTGAGCACCCGCCCGAAGAACTCCCCCTTGGCCGAAGCGAGTTCACCCCGCATCGCCTCCAACCCGGCAAACTCGAAGTGCCCGGCCTCCAGCACCATCAACTCCGCATCCCCACCGAGCGAGTTGAACACGGCGAACTGCCCCGGCGGCGGCACCGAAGGATCGAAGAGGGCGGCAGCGACCAGCACCGGCACCCCGATCCGCTCGGCCGCCGTAGCCGCGTCGAAGTACCGCAGCACATCGACCACTTCGGGATGCGTCTCCCGGTACCGCCGGACGGACGCCCCGCTCCCGATGCAGTCCAGGGTGAGCCGCAACGGATGGTTCCCGAACGTCGGCACCGTCAGCTCACCCGCCGCGAACCGGTCGTCCCACGGCAGCGCCAGCGCCCCAAGACCGCCCCCGAAGCTCTCCCCGAGGTACCCGAGCCCCTGCCCGCCGGCGACCGACTCCCCCAGCTCGGGGACCAGTTCGAGCAGCGCGCTCGCCGCGCACCACAGATCGGCGACGCACTCCCCGATCACATACGTCTCGCGCGCGGCGATCCCGTGCAGCACATGCTCGGCGGAGACCGACGGCACCCCGTCGACCAGCCCCCGCTCCACCATCCCCCGCACGCACGGCAGGATCGCCGCCGACCGGGGCAACGGCAGCGGCACGTCCGGGCCCGCCGCGTCGCGGCCGCCGTAACCGTGCCCGATGACGAAACCGTGCTCGACCGCCCCGGCCCCCGCCTCTGCCCCTGCCCCCTCCGCGGGCAGCACCAGCCACCCTCCGAGGCGTACGCCGCCCACGGACGCGTACGTCACCTCGAAGATCCGCACCCCGTCCCGTTCCTCGACGAGCCGCCCGATCTCGGGCCGGGTCTCGACCGCCCGCGCCCGCTCGTACCTCCCGCGCCAGAACGCGTCGAAGTCGTCCGGGGCGTCCCCCGGACCGGGGACGGCGAGCAGGTCGTCGAGGGTGTAGCCGTACGTCGGATCGAACGGGAAATCGTGTGCGAAGGCTGTCATGGCCGCGACCCTAGGTCAGAGATCACAGCCGGTACAGGCCAATTCTTCCGAGGTGGCCGGGCTGGAAACGGAATGTCTCTTTTACTCTCGCCATACGTGCGTCGCCTCTCCCGTTACGGGAGTGTGACCAAGACCCCTCTTGCCACATCCGAGGCACCTGCCACAGAGTGATGTATGCGCTTACAGACAGCGCATACATTCCACGGTCCGCTCAAGGAGGAGCCGTCCATGAACCGCCGCGCCACCACCGCCGCGATCGCCGTAAGCCTGGCGTCCGCACTGACCCTGACCGCCTGCGGCGGCTCCGGCGGCGACTCGGTCGCGGCCGACGCGAAGCAGACGCTGACCGTCTGGGCCATGGGCACCGAGGGCGAGAAGCTCGCCGACGTCGCCAAGGTCTACGAGAAGGCCAACCCGAACATCACCGTGAAGGTGACCCCGATCGGCTGGGACGTCGCCCACCAGAAGCTCGTCGCCGCCGCGGCCGCCAACAAGCTGCCCGACGTGATGCAGATGGGCGGCAGCTACATCACCGAGTTCGCCGACATGGGCGCCCTGGAGCCGGTCGACACCAAGACCTTCCAGGAGAAGGACTACTTCCCGGCGGGCTGGAAGCAGGGCCAGTACGACGGCAAGACGTACGGCGTGCCGTGGTACGTCGACACCCGCGTGCTCTTCTACCGCACCGACCTCGCCAAGAAGGCCGGTATCGACAAGGCCCCGGCCACCATGGCCGAGATGCAGCAGGCCGCGGAGAAGTACCAGAAGAACGCCGGCACCAAGTGGGGCTTCTACTCCCAGCCCGGCGGCCTCGACACCGTGCAGAGCTTCTACCAGTTCCTGTACTCGGCCGGCGGCCAGATCGTCACCGAGGACGGCAAGACCGTCGCGAACAGCCCGGCCGCGGTCAGGGCGCTGGAGAACTACGCCGGCTACTTCAAGAAGGGCCTGAGCGTGAAGTCCTCGCGCCCCGGCTACGACGTGACCAAGGACTTCAACAACGGCTCCGTGCCGATGTTCTTCGGCGGCCCCTGGCTGATGGGCCTCATCGACGACAACTACCCGGACCTGAAGGGCAAGTGGGCCGTCACGAACGTGCCCACCGACAAGACCTCCGGCTCCATGGCGGGCGGCTCCGCCCTGACGATCTCCGCGGACAGCGAGCACAAGGAAGCCGCCAAGAAGTTCGTCACGTCGCTCACCGACGCCAAGGGCCAGGCCGACTGGTACCAGCGCACCAAGGACCTCCCGGCGAACGTGAACGCCTGGAAGTCGGGCGAGCTGGCCACCGACCCGAACATGAAGGTCTGGAAGACCCAGATGGAGTCGGCGCAGGTGTCCCCGGCCCAGCCCAAGTGGACCGAGATCACCTCGAAGATCGACACCGCGATCGAGAAGGTCGTGCAGGGCAAGGCCTCCGCGAAGAGCGCCCTCGACGAGGCCGCGCAGCAGATCGAGGGCCTGGTGCAGAAGTAACCGCCCCTCAGTAGCAATCCCCCACACCACCGGCGTGCGGAGCACCGCGCACGTACCCCGCACGCCGGCAGTCCGAAGGGCGGACCATGTCCACCACGACATCCACCCCCGCGCCGCGCAAGAAGCGCTCGATGGGGAAGCAGAACCTGGCCGGCTGGCTGTTCTCCACCCCGTTCCTGGCGTTGTTCGGCGTCTTCATGCTCTTCCCGATCGTCGCGACGCTCGTCATGAGCTTCACCGACTTCGGACAGCGCAACGTCCGCAAGCCGCTGGAGGCGAACTTCGTCGGCCTGGAGAACTACACCAAGCTCTTCAGCGACGACCAGTTCCTCAAGGCGCTGTTCAACACCGCGTACTTCGTCGTCGTCGGCGTGCCGCTGACGATCGTCCTCGGGCTGCTCACCGCCGTCCTGCTCAACAACGGCATCGACCGCGCCCGTACGTTCTTCCGCGTCGGCTTCTACGCCCCCGTGGTCACGACGATCGTGGCCGTGGCGATCGTGTGGCGGTTCGTGCTCGACCCCTCGGACGGTCTGATCGCCGGGCTCGGAGACGAACTCGGCTTCACCGCACCGGACTTCCTCGGCTCCGAGACCTGGGCCATGCCGTCCCTCATCCTGATGGCGGTGTGGCGCAACATGGGCACCGTGATGGTCCTGATGATCGCCGGTCTGCAGGCCATCCCGACCGAGGTCCGCGAGGCGGCCCGGCTCGACGGGGCGAACGCCTGGCAGGAGCTGCGCCGGATCACGGTCCCGCTGCTGCGCCCGACGCTCCTGTACGCCACGGTGATCACCACCATCGGCTACCTCAACGTCTTCGAGGAGCCCTTCGTGATGACCCAGGGCGGTCCCTCCGACGCCACGCTGACCGTGTCGCTGGACATGTACAAGCAGGGCTTCAGCTTCTTCAACATGGGCTACGCGAGCGCCATGGCGTACGTCCTGTTCGTCGTGATCATGGGCATCACGGTGCTGCAGCTGCGACTGATGAAGGACAACACGAAATGAGCGCCGCACCCACCACCGTCCCGGCCCCGCCCCGGCGCCGCGAGGGCCGCTTCAGCAAGCCCGTCCTGTACGTGGTCGCCTCCCTCGGTCTGCTGGTCATGGCCGCGCCCTTCCTGTGGATGGCGCTGAGCGCCTTCAAGACGAAGAAGGACCTGACCGCCAGCCCGCCGGTCTGGATCCCGTCGGAGTGGACGCTGAAGAACTTCAGCGATCTGCTCGACCAGCTCGACATGCCGCGCTACTTCATGAACTCGGTGATCGTCGCGGTCCTCGTGACCGTCAGCAATCTCCTGTTCTGCTCGATGCTCGGCTACGCCCTGGCCAAGCTGAACTTCTCCGGCCGCTCGAAGGTCTTCGGGATCGTCCTGGCCGCCCTGATGGTCCCGGCGAACCTGATGGTGCTGCCGCTGTTCGTCCTCATCAACCAGCTGAACCTGCTCGACACCTACGCGGGTCTGGTGCTGCCCTTCGCGGCCGGCGCGTTCGGCGTCTTCCTGATGCGGCAGTTCATGCAGTCGATCCCGGACGAGCTGCTCGAAGCGGCCCGGATGGACGGCGCCGGCGAGTGGTACATCTTCTGGCGGATCGTCCTTCCGCTGGTCAAGCCCGCTCTCGCGACGCTGACGATCTTCACGTTCCTCGGGTCGTGGAACAACTTCATCTGGCCGCTGATCGCGACCAACGACCCCGACAAGTACACGCTCCCGGTGGCCCTCGCGACCTTCGCCAACGACCCCAACCGCACGGTCGGCGGCGCCAACGGAATGCTGATGGCGGGCTCGCTGCTCGTCGTCCTGCCCGTCCTGGTCGTCTTCGCGGTCCTGCAGCGCCACTTCACCCAGGGCATCGCCACCGCCGGAATGAAGTAGCCCGCACCGCGCCCCTCACGGCCCCTCCCCCACGCACGTAGAAAGACAGGCATCACCACCATGACGCTCACCCCTGCCCGCACGGCCGCCACGCCCTTCCCCGACGGCTTCCTGTGGGGCGCCTCGACCGCCGCCCACCAGATCGAGGGCAACAACGTCAACAGCGACTGGTGGCGCAAGGAGCACGACCCGGCCGCGAAGATCCAGGAGCCCAGCCTGGACGCCTGCGACAGCTACCACCGCTGGGAGCAGGACATGGACCTGCTCGCCGAACTCGGCTTCACCGACTACCGGTTCAGCGTCGAGTGGGCCCGCATCGAGCCCGCCCGCGGCTACTTCTCGCGCGCCGAGATCGCCCACTACCGCCGCATGGTGGAGGGCGCCATCGCCCGCGGCCTGCGGCCGAACGTCACACTGCACCACTTCACGATCCCGCAGTGGTTCGAGGACCTGGGCGGCTTCACCGCCGAGGGTGCCGTCGAGCTGTTCGCGCGGTACGTCGAGGAGTGCGCGCCGATCATCGCCGAGGGCGTGCGGCACGTCTGCACCATCAACGAGCCGAACATGATCGCCGTGATGGCCGGTCTCGCCAAGCGCGGCGACCAGGGCTTCCCGCCCGCCGGGCTGCCCTTCCCCGACGAGGAGACGACGCACGCGGTCATCGCCGCGCACCACGCCGCGGTGCGGGCCGTGCGCTCGATCAACCCGGACATCCAGGTCGGCTGGACGATCGCCAACCAGGTCTACCAGGCCG
Source organism: Streptomyces sp. VRA16 Mangrove soil (assembly GCF_017377775.1). Classification (GTDB taxonomy): domain Bacteria; phylum Actinomycetota; class Actinomycetes; order Streptomycetales; family Streptomycetaceae; genus Streptomyces. The sequence continues at coordinate 14,118 of NZ_JAFVLN010000021.1, read as the reverse complement.
AGCCGGGCGCCGAGGACGTCACGGCCGCCTACCGCCACCCGCGCGAGGACATCTTCATCGAGGCGGCGCGCGGCGACGACTGGATCGGCGTGCAGTCCTACACGCGCACCAAGATCGGCGCGGACGGGCCGATCCCGGCCCCGGCGGACGCCGAGCGCACCCTGACGCAGTGGGAGTACTACCCCGCCGCCGTCGGCCACGCGATCCGGCACACCGCCGAGCTGGTCGGCCCCGGCCTGCCGATCGTCGTCACCGAGAACGGCATCGCCACCGGTGACGAGCAGCGCCGCCTCGACTACTACGCGGGCGCCCTCGACGCCGTCGCCGCCTGCATCGAGGACGGCATCGACGTCCGCGGCTACCTCGCCTGGAGCGCCCTCGACAACTACGAGTGGGGCACCTACAAGGCGACGTTCGGGCTGATCGGCTGGGACCGCGAGACCTTCGCGCGCACCCCCAAGCCGGCCGCGCACTGGCTCGGCGGCCTGGGCCACGAGCGCGTGCTGCCGCGCGTCTGACGCCCCTCTGACCGGTGGGCGGCGGCTCGACCCGTACGTCGCCGCCGCCCACCCCCCGACCCGTCGCACAGCGGCACACCCCCTGGGCCACTCGTGTGACGTGCGGGACCGCGGACCTGACCCCGCCGTCCCGGTCCCGGGGATCTGCGCACCCTGACCCCGCAGATCCGCCACAGGGGCGGGCCGGCGCCTCCGACAGGCGCCGACCCGCTCCTTCCCACCCCCACGAGCACCACGAACTTCCTTTCCACACCCGCCCGTTCGGACGTTCCGCTGCTGCCGGACGCTCCGGACCCTCCGCGAGAAGGACCTTCATGGATCGCCGTACGTTCCTCATGGCCGCCGGCGCCGGCGGCGCCGCCCTCACGCTGGGCGCCGCGCCGTCCGCGACCGCCGCCGACACCGCCCTGCTGCGCACCTGGTTCCGTGCGACGTACCGCTCGATCGAGGCGATGACCACCGGCTTCGGCCTGACCGCCGACAAGATCGACGTCAGCGGTTCCGGCACGCCGGTGCCGTCGGTGCAGACCTCGCCGACCAACATCGGCTGCGGTCTGTGGGCGACGGCCGCCGCGGGCGGGCTCGGGGTGATCACCCGGGGCGAGATGGAGCGGCGGCTGACGCGGACGGTCGCGGCCGTGGAGCGGCTTGAGCGGGCGCACGGATTCTGGTTCAACTGGTACGACGCGCACGACGGTGCGGTCCTGACGACGTGGCCCGCGACCGGGGACCCGGTCCGGCCGTTCCTGTCGTCGGTCGACAACGCCTGGCTGGTGACCGGTCTGCGGATCGCCGCCGACGCGGCCCCCGCACTGCGGCCGCGCGTCGCGGAGCTGCTGGCCGACGCCGACTGGTCGTACTACTACACGCCGTACGACCCGGCCGACCCGGTGGCGGGCCCCGGCCAGCTGCGCGGCGGCTTCTGGCCCGACAAGCCGGGCAAGGGCGAGCCGACGGGGCACCACTACGGCGCCCTCAACACCGAACCCCGGATGGCGAGTTACCTGGGTATCGCCGACGGAAGCCTCCCGGCGGACCACTACTGGCACCTGCTGCGCACGCTGCTGCCCGGCAGCGGCCAGGAGCAGGAGCCGGCGGGCTCGTACGTGGCCATGGACGGCATCCGCGTCTGGCAGGGCCACTACACCTACCGCGGGCGGGATTACGTGCCCACGTGGGGCGGCTCGATGTTCGAGGCGCTGATGGTGCCGCTGTTCGTGCCGGAGCCGGAGTGGTCGCCGCGTTCGTGGGGCCTGACGCACAGCCGTTATGTGCGCGGGCAGATCGAGCACGGCCTGGACGAGAAGGAGTACGGCTACTGGGGCTTCTCCCCGGCGAACATCCCCGAGGGCGGCTACCGCGAGTACGGCGTCGACGCGCTCGGCATGCAGGAGGACGGCTACCACTCGCTCGGTGTCGTCACCCCGCACGCCTCCTTCCTCGCGCTGCCGTACGCCCGCCGGGAGGCGCTGACGAATCTGCGGGCGCTGGCCGCGGACTTCGGCGCGTACGACGAGACGTACGGCTTCCGTGACTCGGTGAACGTGACGACCGGGCGGGTCAGCGACTTCGTGCTCGCGCTCGACCAGGGCATGATCGCCGCCGCGCTGGCCCAGCAGCTGCGGCCCGGGCTGCTGCAGCGGCCCTTCCGCACGGGCGGCTTCGCCGCGCGCGTGCGGCCGCTCCTGGAGAAGGAGCGGTTCTCTCTCTGAGCCGACGGCTCGGACACCGACCGGTGCCGCGACCGCGGGTGCTGTGGGGGCGCCCCGGTCGCGGCACCTCTTTTACGGACATACCCTCCCAGATGTGACGCCCGCCGGTACCCCGCCGCCCATAGCCGTGCGGTCGGCCGCAGCCGCGCTGCTCGCGCTGGTCTGGCTGCTGCTGCCCGCCGCCCCCGCCCGCGCCGACGACCCGGTCACCCTCTCCCGCACCGGCCAGATCACCGACAAGGTGGACGCCCTCGGGGACCGCGAGGACGTCACCGCCGAGGCCCTGAGCGACCTCGACGACACGCGCGGCATCCAGCTCTTCGTGACGTACGTGCGGGACTTCTCCGGCCGCTCCGCCCAGGACTGGGCCGACGCCACGGCCGACAGGAACGGCCTGGGCCTGAACGACGTACTCCTCGCCGTCGCCACGCACGACCGGCAGTACGCCTTCTCGGTCGACCAGGACTCCCGGCTCACCGACGCCCAGATCCAGGACATCGCGGCCACCGCGGTGGAACCGGCGCTGCGCAAGAACGACTGGCCCGGGGCCGCGATCGGCGCCGCCGACGGCATCTCGGCGGCCGTCGCGGGCCGCCCCGTGCCCACGCCCACGATCACTCCGGGCGCCGCCGACCCGGGCGCGAGCGACAGCGGCGGCGCCGGTGACCTGGTGCTGCCCGTCATCGCGGTCGGCGGTGCGGGCGCCCTGGCCGCGTACGCGTACACCCGCCGCAAGCGGCGCGGGGGCGGCGCCGCGTCCGGCGGCGGCGCGCAGGGCTGGGGCAAGCCGCCCGCGACCCCGCTGCCCGAGCTCGACCGACAGGCCAGGGTGCTGCTCGTCGAGACGGACGACGCGGTGCGCACCAGCACCGAGGAGCTGGGCTTCGCCACCGCCCAGTTCGGGGAGGAGGCGGTCAAGCCGTTCTCGGAGGCGCTCGCGTACGCGCAGACGGAGCTGACGGCCGCGTTCGAGCTGCGCCAGCGGCTCGACGACGCCTTCCCCGAGGACGATCCGACCAGGCGGCGGATGCTCGACGAGATCGTCAGCCGCTGCACCGGGGCGCAGCACCGCCTCGACCAGGAGTCCGAGGGCTTCGACCGGCTGCGGTCCCTGGAGCGGCAGGCGCCCGAGGCGCTGGCGGGCGCCGAGCGGGCCTTCCGGGAGCTGGCGGCACGGACCAGCGGCGCCCAGGAGACGCTGACCTCGCTCGGCGCCCGGTACGCGCCGTCGGCGGTGCAGTCCGTCGCGGGCCACGTCGAGCAGGCCAAGGACCGGCTCGTGTTCGCCACGACCCACCTCAACCAGGCCCGCCAGTACGTCGACGCCGGTGACAACGGCAAGGCGGCCGTCCATCTGCGGGCCGCCGAGGGCGCCGTCGACCAGGCCGGCACGTTCGTCACCGCCGTCGAACGCCTTGCGGGCGAACTGGCCGCGGCGCAGGGCGAGCTGCCCACCGCGATCACCGAGTCCGAGACGGATCTCGCGGACGCGCGGGGCCTGCTCGAAGGCACATCGGAGGGCGTCTCGACGGCTGATCTGCGCGGACGGCTGGCGCGCACCGAGGCGGTCCTGAACGACGTACGCAAGGAGATGGCCGCGGGCCCGTACGACCCGATCGACGCGCTGCGCCGGGTCGAGGAGGCCGACACCGCGCTCGACCAGGCGCTCGCGACGGCCAGGGAACGCGAGGAGGGCACCGCGCGGGCCCGCTCGCTGCTCGGGCAGGCGCTGCTCGCGGCGCGCTCCGGCACCGGCGCGGCCGCCGACTACATCACGACGCACCGGGGCGCCGTCGGCAGCGAGGCCCGCACCCGGCTCGCGGAGGCCCAGCGGCATCTGGCGAACGCGGAGGGCGGCGCGGAATCCGACGCGGCGGCCGCGCTGACCGAGGCGCAGCAGGCCGACGCGCTGGCCCGGCAGGCGCAGTCGCTCGCCGAGCGGGACGTGCGCTCGTACGGCAATCCGTACGGGGGCGGCGGCGGGCGCGGCGGCAGCGGCATGGGCGGCGCGGTGCTCGGCGGGATCATCCTCGGCGAGGTGTTGCGCGGGGCCGGTCGCGGCATGGGCGGCGGGGGCCGGGGCGGTGGCGGTTTCGGCGGGGGCGGGCCAGGCAGCTTCGGCGGAGGGGGGACGCGCGGCCGCAGAGGCGGCGGCGGACGGTTCTGATCCCCCGCTCTTTCGTCGACTCCCTTACGTACACGAGGACTTGACCATGACGAAGCAGACCATCTTCAGCCGTGTCGCGACCCTGGCGAAGGCGAACATCAACGCGCTGCTCGACAGCGCCGAGGATCCGCAGAAGATGCTCGACCAGCTGATCCGCGACTACACGAACAACATCCGGGAGGCCGAGGAGGCCGTGGCCACCACCATCGGCAATCTGCGGATGCTGGAGCAGGACCACAAGGAGGACGTGGACGCGGCCGCCGAGTGGGGCACGAAGGCGCTCGCGGCCAGCAAGAAGGCCGACGAGCTGCGGGCGGGCGGGTCGGCGGCGGAAGCGGACACGTTCGACCAGCTGGCCAAGGTCGCCCTCGGACGGCAGCTGCGGTCCGAGAAGGAGGCCAAGGACGCCGAGCCGACGATCGCCGCGCAGAGCGAGGTGGTCGACAAGCTGAAGTCAGGGCTCGACCAGATGAAGGCGAAACTGGCCGATCTCCAGGCCAAGCGGGACCAGTTGGTGGCGCGCGCGAAGACGGCGCAGGCGCAGAACCAGATGCTGGACGCCGCGAAGAACATCAATGTGCTCGACCCGACCAGCGAGCTGAGCCGCTTCGAGGAGAAGGTGCGGCGCGAGGAGGCCAAGGCGCTCGGCAAGCAGGAGCTCGCCGACTCCTCGCTCGACGCCCAGTTCGAGCAGCTGGACTCGCTCGGCGACGCGGCCGAGATCGAGGCCCGGCTCGCCGCGCTGAAGGGCGGCTCGTGAGCGGTCCGGCCGGCCTCAGAACAGGCTGAGCAGCGCCTCCGTCGGGTCCACGAGGCCCGACTCGCCGTCCGGCAGCGGGAGTTCGAACCAGACGGTCTTGCCGCGCGGGGTGCGCCGCGAGCCCCAGGCCGCGCTCAGCAGCCCGACGAGCTGGAGGCCGCGGCCGCCCTCGTCGGTGTCCCGGGCGCGGCGTCTGCGGGGCTGCACCAGGCCCGCGTCCCACACCTCGCACACCAGCGTGCGGTCGAGCAGCAGGCGCAGCCGGATGTCGCCCTCGCCGTAGCGCAGCGCGTTGGTGACCAGCTCGCTGACGAGCAGCTCCGTGGTGTCGACGAGGACTTCGAGGTCCCAGCCGATCAGCTGGGCGCGGGCCAGCTCCCGGGCCCGGCCCACCGACTTCGGCTCGCGCGGCAGCGACCAGTCGCCGACGTTCTGCGCCGGGAGACCCTGGACGCGGGCCATCAGCAGGGCGATGTCGTCCTCGCCGTGGTGCGTGTCGAGGGTGTTGAGGACGTGGTCGCAGACGTCCTCCAGGGCGGGTGAGGCGTCGTCGAGGGCGGCGCGGAAAGCGGACAGGCCCTCGTCGAGCGGATGGTCGCGGGACTCGACCAGACCGTCCGTGTAGAGGGCGAGCAGGGCGCCCTCCGGCAGTTCGACCTCCACCTCCTCGAACGGCTCGCCGCCGACGCCGAGCGGCATGCCCGGCGGCACGTCGAGCATCAGCGCGCCCTCGCCGGGCTCGACGAGGACGGGCGGCAGATGGCCCGCGTTGGCGAACGTGCAGCGCCGGGTGACGGCGTCGTAGACCGCGTAGATACAGGTGGCGAGGTAGACCTCGGCGAGGTCCTCGCCGCCGGTGGAGTGCGTGTGGCGGGCGGCGCGGGTGGCCTGCTGGACGCCGCCGGGGGCGCCGAGCCCGCGGGCGATCTCGTCCAGCGCGCTGAGCACCTCCGCCGGTTCGAGGTCGAGCAGCGCCAAGGTGCGTACCGCGGTGCGCAGTTCACCCATGGCGACGGCGGCGCGCAGGCCGCGGCCCATCACGTCGCCGACGACCAGCGCCGTGCGGTGCCCCGGCAGTTCGATGACGTCGAACCAGTCTCCGCCGACCTCGGTCGCCGCGTTGCCCGGCAGGTAGCGGCAGGCGATGTCGAGGCCCGAGGCCTCCGGGTTGTCCGGCGGGAGCAGGGAGCGCTGAAGGATCAGCGCCCGCTCGTGCTCGCGGCGGTACAGGCGGGCGTTGTCGATGCAGACCGCGGCGCGCGCGGCCAGCTCCATGGCGAGGGACCGGTCCCGGTCGTTGAACGGCTCGCTGCCCTTGGTCCGGGAGAACTGCACGAGTCCCACGACGGTGTCGTGCGCGACCATCGGTACGGCGAGCGTGGACTGGACGAGGCCGCCCGGTTCGGCCGGCACCGTCTGCGACCGTGCGGTGCGCAGGGCGTCCGCGCACGCGGAGTTGAAGGGGAAGCGGTGCACCGCCCCCACGTTCACCGGCTCCGCGCCGCCGAGGTCGAGGAAGGGCACGTCCGCGACGGCGCTCGCGGCGGCGACCCGGCGCAGCTCGGCGCTGCCGTCGGCCAGGCTGTGCCTGCTGAGCGCCGTCTCGTCGCCCGCGAGCAGCCCCTGGTACAGGTCGACGGAGGCCAGGTCGCAGAAGCCGGGCACGACCACGTCGAGGAGTTCGCGGGCCGTCGTCTCCAGGTCGAGGGAGTTGCCGATGCGGGCGCCCGCCTCGTTCAGGAGCGCCAGATTACGGCGGGCGTGCGCGGCCTCGCGGGCGGCGGCGTGCCGGCGGGTGACGTCGGTGGCGAGCCCGGCGATGCCGATGGGCCGGCCCGAACCGCTGTGCACCCGGTAGAGGTTGATGGACCAGTGGCGGCGCTCGGCCGAGTCGGGGGCGGGGCCGACGAGCTGCATGTCGGTGACGGCGTCCCCGGACTCCAGGACCCGGCGCAGCGCGCCCTGCACCCGGTCGGCCTCGTGGCGCGGCAGATAGTCGTGGACGGTGCGGCCGCGGTGGTCGCCGCCGAAGACCGAGGTGAACGTGCGATTGGCCCGCTGGACCTTGAGTTCCGTGTCGAACAGCAGGAAACCGAAAGGAGATTGGCCGAAAATCGCCTGCGAGGCGGCGAGGTCCGTCTCGATGCGCCGCAGCGTCTGGACGTCCACGACGATGCAGACCGCGGCACGCTCACCGGTCTCGGTGGTCGACGGCATCACATAGACCTCGGCCGTGCCGTCCTGCGCCCCGCCCTCACCGGGCGCGGTGCGGAACGGGACGGACCCGGTCCACTCCCGCCCGTCCAGGATCTCCGCCATCTTGCGCCGCCCGCGGCTCTGCAGCTCGGGCGGGACGAACGCCTCGACGGGGTCCTTGCCGACGGCCTCCTCCGCGGAGATGCCGAAGATCTGCGCGGCGCGCAGGCTCCACTGGTCGATCAGTCCGTCGGGGCCGAGGGAGAAGGAGGCGACCTTGATGTAGTCGTAGATCGAGCCGGGCGGACTCGTCTGCCAGAGGTCGGCACTCGGCCCGATCTCGCCTTGCGCCGCCGTCCGCGGCCCGTGGCCCGCGTCCGACGTCGACGCCGCGTCCGGGCCGCCCTCGGGCGCCCCGGCCTTCGCTGGTATCTCGCTCACGCGAACCGTCCCCTCCAGCTCACCGCGTCCGGCACCGGTCACCGGGGCGGCTGCCCGCAGTATCCAGCACTACGGAGCCGCACGACACGGTGTTCACGATCACACCACGGTCCCGACCCTTTTTGGCCCGTCGGGACCGACTGTTTCCGTACCCAGAGTGCGGGTGCGCCCACACACCGCTCTGCCCGGTCGAGTTCCACATTCCCGTCCCTTAACCAGGTGCCACTCACTTAACCGGGGCGCGGTCGCCCGCGCGCGTTCAGCCGGGAAGTGCGAGCTCGAACCAGACGGTCTTGCCGCCGCCCGGCGCACTCCCGGGCTTCGTGCCCCAGCGCCGCGAGGCGCCCGCGACCAGCTGCAGCCCACGGCCGCCCTCGTCGTCGGGGGCGGCCGAGCGGGCCAGGGGCGGGTCGGGGAGCGGGTCGGAGACCTCCACCAGGAGGGCCTCGCGCGGGGCCGGCACCCGGACCAGCCGGACCCCGATGGGCCCGGACGCGTACCGCAGGGAGTTGGTGACCAGTTCGCTGACCAGCAGCACGGTGACGTCGCCGAGCTCTTCGAGCTGCCAGGCGGCCAGCTGGGCGCGGACGGCGGCGCGGGCCCTGCGCACGGCCATGGGGTCGGCGGGGAAGGCCCACTCGGCGCGATCGCCTTCGGTGTGGAGCACGCCGATCACTTCCCTGGCCCGCGGAGAGGTATGCCCGTTTTCGTGGGGTTAATCGGCATATACCCGGGCATGGCACCGCACTATCGCGAGCGCGGGTGTGTGGTGGCACGGACGGCGTAGAGGGAGCGCCACCGGTGCGCGGGAATCGGCGCGCTCCGGGGTCGCGCGCCGGATGCTCCGGAGCGTGCGCGCCAGGCGTCGCGGGGCCGGGGCACCTCCCGGCGGCAGCCGGAGGAGGGACTTTCGATCCACGCCCTAGGTTTGGTCCGCCGCGACTTCCTTCACCGCGGGCACGTCCTGGTCGAGCCAGTCCACCGACCACAGCTCGTCCGGGGCCAGCCAGCGCAGTTCGTCGTGGTCCTCCAGGGGGCGCGGGTCTCCGGAGCGCAGCGCGCAGCGCCAGACGCGCAGGACGTAGCCCGGCTTCAGGGGCCATTCGCCGGGCACCCGCGCGAGCGGTTCGGCGGTGACGCCGAGCTCCTCGCGCAGTTCGCGGACGAGGGCGTGCTCCGGGGTCTCGCCCGGCTCGACCTTGCCGCCGGGCAGTTCCCAGCGACCGGCGAGCTGCGGGGGCGCGCTGCGGCGCGCGGCGAGGAGACGGCCGTCGGCGCCGTACAGGGCTGCGGCGACGACCACGACGACCGGGTCGCTCTGATCTCTCCGAGGGTCTGTCATGGGGCGGAGCCTACGGCTCCGTCAGCGCACCGTGCCGTTCCTCGTGGAGCCGGTGTTCTCCCCCAGGCGCTCGACCCAGTAGAGCTGCTTGTGGCCGTGGGTGTCGAGGCTGTCCGCGATGCGCTGGGCCTCCGCCCTGGTCGCGTACCGGCCCACGCGATAGCGGTTGCCGTTGTCGTCCTGACGTATGACGAGCCACGGAAGCGTCGTCGTGCCGTCGTTCATCGTGCCCCGCCCGTCCCTGATCGGCCCGACTCCGGCTCGCATCGCGTCCCGCCCCCTAAGCGTCCCGAGGAAACCGCAATCCGCATATGCCCGAGCCTACGCCTGACCTTCACGGAGCGGATACGTGTTGGCACAAAGAGATACGCAACCAGCCACTCGACGGACATGCCGAGGGGGCGCATTCGCATAAATGCGCCCCCTGTTTCCCAGCGGTACCGGGTCAGCTCGCCCGCAGCGTCGGTATCGGCATCAGGACGGGCTCTCCGGTGGGCTTCTTGGTGCAGACGTCACCGCACTCCGCGTCCAGCGAGCAGCACAGCGAGCAGATCGGCCCGGACTGGACCGGGCAGTCGGCGACGTCCGGGAGCTCGTACGCCGTCTCGCAGACGGTGCAGGTGTGGGTGGCGGTGATGTCGACGCCCTCGGCGAACTCGACGTCGGGTCCGTTCACCGGGTTCGGCCGGGCCAGGTAGTACTTGCCCTTCGTGGCCCAGGCGATGAGCGGGCACAGGATCAGCGCGAGGCCGGCGGCGATGAAGGTGGAGAAGGCCTCCGCGTACTCCCCGAAGAGCCCGAAGAACGCCATGATCGAGACGACGGAGGCGACCACCATCGAGCCGAAGCCCGCCGGGTTCACCGCGTACAGGTAGGCCCGCTTGAACTCGATGTACTTGGGGCTCCAGCCCACCCGTTTGTTGATGACGAGGTCGGCGGCGACGGCCGCGATCCAGGCGATGCCCACGTTCGAGTAGAAGCCGAGCAGCTTGTTCAGCGCGGCGAACATGTTCATCTCCATCAGCGTCAGCGCGATGGCGAGGTTGAGGAAGATGTACCAGACGCGGCCCGGGTGCTTGTGGGTCACACGGGAGAAGAAGTTCGACCAGCTCAGCGAGCCGCTGTAGGCGTTGGTGACGTTGATCTTGATCTGCGAGACGACGACGAAGAGCGCGGCGGCCGGCAGCGCGACCGAGCCGAGCCACGGCTTGAGCGCCTCGACCTGCGGGGCGATGGGCTCGAGCGCGTGTGTCTTGCCGACCGCTTCCAGGGCGACGAAGGCGAGCAGCGCGCCGCCGAGCTGCTTGGCGGCGCCGATGATCACCCAGCCGGGACCGGCCGCGAGAACGGCCAGATTCCACCGCTTGCGGTTCTCCTCGGTCTTGGCCGGCATGAAGCGCAGGTAGTCGGCCTGCTCCCCGATCTGGGCGATGAGGGAGAGCGCGACGCCCGTACCGAGTCCGAAGCCGAGCCAGGAGAAGCCGCTGCCCGCGCCCTCGGTGCCGCCGAAGTGGGTGAAGTCGCCGAAGGAACCGGGCGAGTGGAAGGCGAGGATCACGAAGGGCAGCACGAGACCGATCAGCCAGATCGGCTGCGTCCACGCCTGCACCTTGGCGAGCGCGCCCATCCCCCGGAAGACGATGGGGATCACGATGAGCGTGGTCAGCAAGTACCCGACGGGCAGCGGCAGTCCGGCCACCTCGTGCATGGCCTGCGCCATGATCGAGCCTTCGAGGGCGAAGAAGATGAAGGTGAACGAGGCGTAGATCAGCGACGTGAGCGTCGAGCCGAAGTAGCCGAAGCCGGCGCCGCGCGTGATCAGATCCATGTCCAGGCCGTACTTGGCACAGGCCCGGGCGATCGGGATGCCGGTCAGGAAGATGATCGTGGCCGCGCACAGGATCGAGGCGAGCCCGCTGGTGAATCCGTAGGTGAAGACGATGGACGCGCCGATCGCGAAGTCGGCGAGATAGGCGATGCCCCCGAGCGCGGTGGAGGCGACCATCGTGGGCGACCAGCGCCGGTAGGAGTGCGGGGCGTAGCGCAGCGAGAAGTCCTCGCGGGACTCGTCGGCCGCCAGCTTGGCGTAACTGCGCTTGGGGGCCTGCCCGTTGGGCGGTTCCGGCACCGCCGGATCGGCGGTGGTCAGGGCGGTCTCGGTCATCGTCGGCTTCCCGTTCGTCCGTCAGGCAGTCAGCGGTATACCGGTACTGCCGGTACGGAACAGGAAGGTAGGAGCCGTGCATGACAATCTGTCGCAGCGCGGGATTGCCTGACGGTTACGGGAGCCCCGCGCGGGTTAACTCGGCATCACGCGGGCCGGACGAACCGCTCCGCGTATCGGTCACCCGCCGGGCGTCCGGCGCTCACTTGACCGGCAGGTGGTATGCGATCCGGTACCGGTCCGCGGGGACCACGATGTCGGCCGTCTCGATCGGCCGGCCCGAGGCGAAGAAGGTGCGGTGGATGACGATGACGACGTGTCCGGGCACGCCGCCGAGCGCGCTCAACTCCTCGGCGAGGCCGGGGCGGGCGGCGACCTCCTCCGTCACGTTGTCCACGATCACGTCGATCGCCGCCATGCGCTCGACGACGCCGCAGCCGCCGAGCGGGCCCTCCTCGGGGAGCATCACGGGGGTGCGTCCGGTGACGGCGAGCGGCTCCCAGGAGGTGGCGAGCATCATCGTCTCGCCCGCGTCCCGGTACACGTACTTGGTGCGCATCACGCGGTCGCCCGCGCGGATCGCGAGCCGCTCGGCGATGCCGGTGTCCGCCTCGGCCTGCTCGCTGCGCGACTCCCAGGTGCCGCGCGCCGCGGGGTCGGCCTGCTCCTGCCGGAACGGGGTGGAGCCGCCGCCCGTCCGGTACGCGGAGCGGGCGACGCGGCGCGGCACCGGCCGCTCGCGCACATAGGTGCCCGAGCCGGAGCGGCCCTCGACCAGCCCCTCCGCCATCAGCACCTTGCGGGCCTCCAGGGCGACCGTGTCCGAAACCCCGTACTCCTCGCGGATCTTGGCCTGTGAGGGGAGCCGGGTGTGCGGCGGAAGCGAGCCATTGACGATCTTCTGGCGGAGATCACCCGCGACGCGCAGATACGCCGGCTGCTCACCGAATGACACTGGCTGTTCCCCTCGTTCCCCGTGAAGTCGCCACGTGAAGCCTCATCGCATTGACAGACAGCAACAGCGTGGCAACCGTCGGTTGAGGCGTGCAAGCAAAGGCCAAGGAATCACTCGAAGTGATGACTTACAGGGCCGCAGGGCTTTACGCAGGGACTTTCTCCAGGTAGTGAGCCATTCACACATCGGCACCCGAATCGGCCGTGCGTACGGTTCGGGGCCGGGCCGCGTGCCTACGCTCTCCCCATGACCACGCTGCTGCCCGACTGTTACTGCCCCCTGGACGGCTCCCGCGTCCCCGCCGGGTCCCTGAGCTGGTGCTGCCCGGCCTGCGGCGGCCCGCTCGACCTCGACTACTCTCCCACCCCGGCCTCCCTCAAGTCGCTTTCAGGGCGCGCGAGTTCGATGTGGCGGTACGCGGAGTGCCTGCCGCTCCCCGTCCCGGAGTGCACGCTCGGTGAGGGCCGCACCCCGCTCGTCCCGCTGACCGGCGGCGTCTCGGCGAAGCTGGACTTCCTGATGCCGACGCTCTCCTTCAAGGACCGCGGCGCCGTCATGCTGGCCGCGCTCGCCTCGCGGCTGGGCCCCGACCGCGTGATCGCGGACAGCAGCGGCAACGCGGGCACGGCGGTCGCCGCGTACTGCGCCCGCGCGGGGCTCCCGTGCACGGTCTACGTCCCCGAGGGCACGTCCCCGAAGAAGCTGGAGCAGATCACCGCGCACGGCGCGCGCCTCGAAGTGGTCGACGGCGACCGGGAGGCGACGGCGCGGGCGGCGCGGGCCGTCGCCGACGAGGACGGCGTCTTCTACGCCAGCCACGTCCACAACCCGTACTTCCTGCACGGCACCAAGACGTACGTCCACGAGCTCTGGGAGGACCTCGGCGGCCGGCTCCCCGAGGTGCTCGTCGTGCCCGTCGGCAACGGCACGCTGCTGCTCGGCGCCGCGCTCGCCGTCGCGGAGTTGCACACCGCCGGCCTCATCGATCGGCGGCCCGCGCTGCACGCGGTGCAGTCCGCGGCGGTGGCCCCGCTGGCGCGGGCCTGGCAGGCCGGGGCGGACGATCTGGTCGGCGTGACGCCCATGGCCCCCACCTTCGCCGAGGGCATCGCGATCCCGAACCCGCCGCGGGCCCGGCAGATCCTGCGGGCGGTGCGGGCCTCGGGCGGCGCGTTCCACACGGTCACGGAGGACCAGATCCGGCACGCCCAACTCGATCTGGCCTCGCGGGGTCTGTACGTCGAGTCGACGGGGGTGGCCTGCTGGGCGGCGACCCGCGAGGACGGCCCGCTGGGCGCCGTCCTGAACGGCCGGAGCGCGGTGGTCCCCCTGTGCGGAGCGGGCCTGAAAACGGGCCTGGCCACATAACCCGCGAGCCTCCGCCGCCTTGGGCAGTCCGCCGCGAGCCTCCGCCGCCTTGGGCAGTCCGCCGCGAGCCCCGCCGCCTTGGGCAGTCCGCCGCGAGCCCCCACCGCCTTGGGCAGTCCGCCGCGAGCCCCCACCGCCTTGGGCAGTCCGCCGCGAGCCCCCACCGCCTTGGGCAATCCGCCGCGAGCCCCACCGCCTTGGGCAATCCGCCGCGAGCCCCCACCGCCTTGGGCAATCTGCCGCCATGGGCGGCAGGGTGGGCAAGGCGGCCCCCGGCGCGGGGCAAGCGCTCCCAGCGGCGCCCACCCAGGCGCGGGCCCGGCGGGCGTATCGCGGGGTCCGGACCGGGTACACACCGGCGCGTATGCCGCGCCCCACGGCCGGCACCCCGCACCCTCGAACCCGTGACCACCCCACACCGCACGCCCCGCACAGCCCTCATCGGCACCGCCCTCACCCTCGCCCTCACCACGACCGCCTTCAAGCCCGCCCTCC
>NZ_JAFVLN010000020.1 GCF_017377775.1 Streptomyces sp. VRA16 Mangrove soil | reverse complement strand
GTTGGGTGGGGGGGGCGGTTACGGATTGCCTGAGGCGGGTGGGGTGGATCGGGTGGGGGTGGGGTTGGTGGGGTGGTGACGGACAATGGGGGTATGCCTTCCGCTCTTCCCGACGGTGAGCCCGTCCCCGCCGACGGTGCGCTGCCCGCCTCCGCCCTGGACGGCGCCGCGTCGCGCCCTCTCGGCTTCTACCTGCACGTCCCGTACTGCGCGACGCGCTGCGGCTACTGCGACTTCAACACGTACACCGCGACCGAGCTGCGCGGCAGCGGCGGCGTGCTCGCGTCCCGCGACAACTACGCCGAGACGCTGGTGGACGAGGTGCGGCTCGCGCGGAAGGTGCTCGGGGACGACCCCCGGCCGGTGCGGACCGTCTTCGTCGGCGGCGGTACGCCGACGCTGCTCGCCGCCTCCGATCTCGTACGGATGCTGAAGGCGGTCCGGGACGAGTTCGGGCTCGCGGACGACGCGGAGGTGACGACCGAGGCGAACCCGGAGTCCGTCGACCCGGCGTATCTGAGCGCGCTGCGCGAGGGCGGCTTCAACCGCATCTCGTTCGGTATGCAGAGCGCCCGGCAGCACGTCCTGAAGATCCTCGACCGCACGCACACCCCCGGCCGCCCCGAGGCGTGCGTCGCGGAGGCGCGGGCCGCCGGGTTCGAGCACGTCAACCTGGACCTGATCTACGGCACCCCGGGCGAGTCCGACGACGACTGGCGGGCCTCCCTGGACGCGGCGATCGGCGCCGGGCCCGACCACGTGAGCGCGTATGCGCTGATCGTCGAGGAAGGGACGCAGCTCGCCCGCCGCATCCGGCGCGGCGAGGTCCCGATGACCGACGACGACGTCCACGCGGACCGGTACCTGATCGCCGACGAGGTGCTGTCGGGGGCCGGTTTCGACTGGTACGAGGTGTCGAACTGGGCCACGTCCGAGGCCGGCCGGTGCCTGCACAACGAGCTGTACTGGCGCGGCGCCGACTGGTGGGGCGCGGGCCCCGGCGCCCACTCGCACGTGGGCGGTGTGCGCTGGTGGAACGTCAAGCACCCGGGCGCGTACGCGGCGGCCCTCGCGGGCGGCACGTCCCCCGGCGCCGGGCGCGAGCTGCTCTCCGACGAGGACCGGCGGGTCGAGCGGGTCCTCCTTGAGCTGCGGCTCAAGGAGGGCTGCCCGCTGGAGCTGCTGCGGCCCGACGGTCTGGCGGCGGCCCGGAAGGCGCTCGCGGACGGTCTCCTGGAGGCCGGACCGTTCGACGCGGGACGGGCCGTGCTGACGCTGCGGGGCCGCTTGCTGGCGGACGCGGTGGTCAGGGACCTGGTGGACTGATCACCCCGGTCGGTGAAACGGCGCGGGAGGTCGTCAGACCTCACCGCCGCCGGTGACGAAGTCGATCAGCTCCTCGACCCGGCCGAGGAGTTCGGGCTCCAGGTCCTTGTACGACCTGACCCGCGACAGAATGTGCTGCCACGCCTCGCCGGTGTTCGCCACGCGCCAGCCGAGCGCCCGGCACACCCCCGTCTTCCAGTCCTGGCCGTGCGGGACGCGGGGCCACGCCTCGATGCCGACGGACGACGGCTTCACCGCCTCCCAGATGTCGATGTACGGATGACCCACGATCAGCGCGTGCTCGCTCGTCACCGACCGGGCGATCTTCCACTCCTTGGTGCCCGGGACCAGATGGTCGACCAGGACCCCGAGGCGCGCGTCGGGGCCCGGGGCGAACTCGGCGACGATCGCCGGCAGGTCGTCGACGCCCTCCAGGAACTCCACCGCGACGCCCTCGATGCGCAGGTCGTCGCCCCAGACCCGCTCGATCAGCTCGGCGTCGTGCTTGCCCTCCACGTAGATCCGGCCGGCCCGCGCGACCCGGGCGCGGGCCCCGGGGACCGCCACCGAGCCGGACGCCGTGCGGCGGGGGCGCACCGGGCCGCCCGCCGACGGACGGACGAGCGTCACGACCTTCCCGTCGATCATGAAGCCGCGTGGCTCCATCGGGAACACCCGGTGCTTGCCGAAGCGGTCCTCAAGCGTCACCGTCGGGCCCTGCGCCGTCTTCTCGACCCGGACGACCGCCCCGCAGAAGCCCGTGCCGATCTCCTCCACGACGAGGTCGGGCTCGGCCGGCACCTCCGGTGCCGGCTTGTTGCGCTTCCAAGGGGGAGTCAGATCGGCGGAGTACTGGCGCATTCGGCCGACGATAGGAGAAGTTCGCAGGTCGCGGCTACGACACGCCGAAACGCGCCGCCAGTGTGTCCCGCTGCGCACGGACGAACGCCGCATTCACCACCGAACCGTGCCCGGGGACGTACAGCGCGTCCTCGCCGCCCAGTTCCAGCAGGCGGTCGAGCGCGGCCGGCCACCGGCCGGGGACCGCGTCCGGGCCCGTCTGCGGTTCGCCGGACTCCTCGACCAGGTCGCCGCAGAAGACGATCTCGGGAGAGCCGGACGAGCCGGACGAGCCGGACGAGCCGGACGAGCCGGACGAGCCGGGAACGAGTACGGCGAGGTCGTGGCCGGAGTGCGCCGGGCCGACGTTGGCGAGCAGCACCTGTCGCCCCGCGCCCAGGTCGAGCGTCCACTCGCCGCTGACCCGGTGGTGCG
The DNA here is from genome assembly GCF_017377775.1 of Streptomyces sp. VRA16 Mangrove soil. Taxonomy (GTDB): domain Bacteria; phylum Actinomycetota; class Actinomycetes; order Streptomycetales; family Streptomycetaceae; genus Streptomyces. Next base: position 172,672 of record NZ_JAFVLN010000020.1, on the reverse strand, counting down.
GGGTGACCAGCACGTCGGCGGCCTCCGCCGCCTCGTCCGCGGGCACGCCCTGGCGCGCGGCGTCCTCGCACAGCGCGTCGCGGCCGTACGCGAAGACGGTGTCCAGGCCCACGGCCCCGTACGTCTCGACGCCCGCGAAGACCGCGGTGCCGAGCACATGGTCGAAGTGCGGGTGGGTCAGCGCGATGTGCGTCACCCTCGCGCCCGCTCCCAGGAGTGTGCGGGTGTCGGCGCGCAGCTTCACCCCTTCACGGAGTGAGGATCCCGTGTCGATCAGCAGGGCGGCCCCTTCGCCGACGACCAGGCCGGTCGTGGCGTCCCAGCCCGGCAGCCTGATCCGTCCCACGTGGGACGCCAGGCGCTCCCATCCCGCGGACTCCCAGTCGACGCTGTCCGTGGGCTCTTCAGTGCGACCTTCCATACGTCGACGCTAGCGGCCTTGCCGGGCCCGTACCCGTCGGCCGTACACTGAGCCGGGGACGACTGGCACTCCCCGACAGCGAGTGCCAGACGGAAATGATCACTCAGGACGTAGCTGGAGGTGTGCGCCGATGCTCAGTGAACGCAGGCTCGAAGTGCTGCGCGCCATCGTCCAGGACTACGTGGGCACCGAGGAGCCGGTCGGTTCCAAGGCGCTCACCGAGCGGCACAAGCTCGGCGTCTCCCCGGCGACCGTGCGCAACGACATGGCCGCCTTGGAGGACGAGGGGTACATCGCCCAGCCGCACACCAGTGCCGGGCGCATCCCCACCGACAAGGGGTACCGCCTCTTCGTCGACAAGCTGACCAGCGTGAAGCCGATGACCGTGCCGGAGCGGCGCGCCGTCCAGAACTTCCTGGAGGGCGCGGTCGACCTGGACGACGTCGTCGGACGGACAGTGCGGCTGCTGGCGCAGCTCACGCGGCAGGTGGCGATCGTCCAGTACCCGTCCCTGACGCGGTCCTCGGTCCGCCATGTCGAGCTGCTCTCGCTCGCGCCCGCCCGTCTGATGCTCGTACTGATCACGGACACCGGGCGGGTCGAGCAGCGCATGGTCGACTGTCCTGCGCCGTTCGGTGAGACGTCCCTGGCGGATCTGCGGGCCCGGCTCAACAGCCGCGTCGCGGGCCGTCGCTTCGCCGATGTGCCGCAGCTGGTGCAGGACCTGCCGGAGGCCTTCGAGGCGGAGGACCGCGGCACGGTCTCCACGGTGCTCTCCACTCTCCTGGAGACGCTCGTCGAGGAGTCCGAGGAGCGGCTGATGATCGGCGGCACCGCCAATCTCACCCGCTTCGGACATGACTTTCCCCTCACCATCCGGCCCGTCCTCGAGGCGCTGGAGGAGCAGGTCGTGCTCCTTAAGTTGCTGGGTGAGGTGGGGGATTCGGGCATGGCCGTACGGATCGGTCATGAGAACGCACACGAGGGACTCAACTCCACGTCCGTCGTGTCGGTCGGCTACGGTTCGGGCGGCGAGGCAGTCGCCAAGCTGGGTGTCGTCGGACCGACACGCATGGATTACCCGGGAACGATGGGAGCAGTACGCGCAGTGGCACGTTACGTCGGACAGATCCTGGCGGAGTCGTAAGTGGCCACGGACTACTACGCCGTACTCGGCGTGCGCCGCGACGCTTCCCAGGACGAGATCAAGAAGGCTTTTCGGAGGCTCGCCCGCGAGCTGCACCCGGACGTGAATCCGGATCCGAAGACCCAGGAGCGGTTCAAGGAGATCAACGCCGCCTACGAGGTGCTCTCCGACCCGCAGAAGAAGCAGGTCTACGACCTCGGGGGCGACCCCCTGTCGGCCTCCGGCGGAGGTGGTGCGGGCGGCTTCGGCCAAGGCGGGTTCGGGAACTTCTCGGACATCATGGACGCGTTCTTCGGCACGGCGTCGCAGCGCGGCCCGCGCTCGCGCACCCGCCGCGGCCAGGACGCCATGATCCGGCTCGAGGTCGAGCTGGACGAGGCCGCCTTCGGGACCACCAAGGACATCCAGGTCGACACGGCGGTCGTGTGTACGACCTGCAGCGGTGAGGGTGCCGCGCCGGGGACCTCCGCGCAGACCTGTGACATGTGCCGCGGTCGCGGTGAGGTCTCCCAGGTCACGCGGTCCTTCCTCGGCCAGGTCATGACCTCGCGGCCGTGCCCGCAGTGCCAGGGCTTCGGCACCGTCGTGCCGACCCCGTGCCCCGAGTGCGCCGGTGACGGCCGCATCCGGTCGCGGCGCACGCTGACGGTGAAGATCCCGGCCGGTGTCGACAACGGCACGCGGATCCAGCTCGCGGGCGAGGGCGAGGTCGGCCCCGGCGGCGGTCCCGCCGGTGACCTGTACGTCGAGATCCACGAGCTGCCGCACCCCGTCTTCCAGCGGCGCGGCGACGACCTGCACTGCACGGTGACGATCCCGATGACCGCGGCGGCCCTCGGTACGAAGGTGCCGCTGGAGACGCTCGACGGGCTCGAGGAGATCGACATCCGGCCCGGCACGCAGTCGGGGCAGTCGGTTCCGCTGCACGGGCGCGGCGTCACCCACCTGCGGGGCGGTGGCCGAGGCGATCTGATCGTGCACGTCGAGGTGACGACGCCGCAGAAGCTCGACCCCGAGCAGGAGCGGCTGCTGCGCGAGCTGGCCAAGCTGCGCGGCGAGGAGCGGGTCAGCGGCCAGTTCCAGCCCGGGCAGCAGGGGCTGTTCTCGCGGTTGAAGGACGCGTTCAACGGGCGCTGAGCCCGTGTGGCGAAGGGGTCGGAGACGGTGGTCCCCGGCCCCTTTCGCATGCCCTCCGAGCTGCGCGGAATGCTCGATTCGGACCTTTGAACCGGACGTGGCACGATGCCCGTATGTCCTCCCCACTGACCGGTCTCTGTCACCATCCGATCGTGCAGGCCCCCATGGCGGGCGGCGGATCGAGGCCCGAGCTGGTGGCCGCCGTGGCCGAGGCGGGCGGGCTCGGGTTCCTCGCCGCCGGGTACAAGACGGCCGACGGGATGTACCAGGAGATCCAGCAGGTGCGGGGGCTCACCGGACAGCCCTTCGGCGTCAATCTCTTCCTGCCGCAGCCCGAGTACCCCGGTGCGAGCCCCGGCTCCACCGGAGCGGCTCGCGCCGCGAACCCTGTCTCGGCGGCGGTCGAGGTGTACCGCAACCAGCTTGCGGGCGAGGCCACTTGGTACCGGACGCCGCTCGGTGACCCGGACGGCGGACGCGACGACGGCTACGACGCCAAGCTCGCGATCCTCGTCGAGGACCCGGTGCCGCTGGTCTCTTTCACGTTCGGCTGCCCCACGCGGGAGGTCGTCGACGCGCTGCGCCGCGTCGGCACGCTCACCGTGGTCACCGTGACGACCGTGGCGGAGGCGCGGGCCGCGGAGGAGGCCGGCGCCGACGGCCTCTGCGTCCAGGGCATCGAGGCCGGCGGCCACCAGGGCACCCACCGCGACTGCCCGGAGGCCGACGGCGCCGGGATCGGGCTGCTCGCCCTGCTCGCCCAGGTGCGGGAGGCCGTGCGGCTGCCGGTGATCGCGACCGGCGGGATCATGCGGGGCGCGCAGATCGCCGCCGTGCTCGCCGCAGGGGCCGAACTCGCCCAGCTCGGCACCGCGTTCCTCGTCACCCCGGAGTCCGGGGCGCCCGAGGCGCACAAGCGGGCCCTGACCGATCCGCTGTTCACCCGCACCGAGCTGACCCGGGCGTTCTCGGGCCGGCTCGCGCGGGGTCTCGTCAACCGTTTTCTGCGTGAGCACGGGCCGTACGCGCCCGCCGCGTACCCGGAGGTGCACCACATGACGTCCCCGGTCCGCAAGGCCGCGGCCAAGGCCGGTGACCCGCAGGCCATGGCGCTGTGGGCGGGGCAGGGCCACCGGCTCGCCCGGGAGCTGCCCGCGGGGCAGCTCGTGGAGGTTCTGATCGCCGAACTCGACGCCGCCAAGGCCGCGTTGGTGGAACGGGGTGCCGCATGACCGCGCCGGTTTTCGTCGTCGACGCACTGCCCACCGGGCCCGAGTTCGTGCTCGACGGGCCCGAGGGGCGGCACGCCGTGTCCGTGAAGCGGCTGCGCGCCGGGGAGGCCGTGGTCCTCACGGACGGGCTCGGCGCGTGGTGCGAGGCGGTCGTCTCCGGGGCGGAGGGCAAGGACCGGCTGATCGTCGAGGCCGGCCCGGTGCGGGTCGAGGCGGAGGAGCGGCCGCGGATCACCGTCGTGCAGGCGCTGCCGAAGGGCGACCGTGGGGAACTGGCCGTCGAGACCATGACCGAGACCGGGGTCGACGCGATCGTGCCGTGGGCGGCGTCCCGGTGCATCACGCAGTGGCGGGGTGACCGGGGCGTCAAGGCGCTCGGGAAGTGGCGGGCGACGGCGCGCGAGGCGGGGAAGCAGTCGCGGCGCGTGCGGTTCCCTGAGGTGGCCGAGGCGGCGTCCACGAAGCAGGTCGCCGCGCTGCTCGGGGAGGCGGATCTGGCGGTGGTGCTGCACGAGGACCGGGATCACCCGAGTGCGGCGCTGGCCTCCGTGGAGCTGCCGAAGTCCGGGTCGATCGTGCTTGTCGTCGGGCCCGAAGGGGGGGTGTCCCCCGAGGAGTTGGCGGTGTTCGGGGAGGCCGGGGCGCGGGCGTGTCGGCTCGGGCGGAGTGTGTTGCGGACGTCTACCGCGGGGACGGCGGCGGTGGCGTTGTTGCTCGGGCGGACCGGGCGCTGGGGCTGAGCCTGTTTCTCCGGGCTGTGGCTCGGCTCGGGGCCCGGGCCGTGGGCGGGGGCCCGCGGGAGCGCCTGCCCGGCGCTGGGGTGCCGCCTTGCCCACCCTGCCGCCCATGGCGGCAGATTGCCCAAGGCTTTGGAGCTCGGCTTCGGGGCCCGGGCCGTGGGCGGGGCCTGCTGGGGCGCCTGCCCGGCGCCGGGGTGCCGCCTTGCCCACCCTGCCGCCCATGGCGGCAGATTGCCCAAGGCTTCGGGGTTCGGCTTCGGGGCTCGGGGCGTAGGGCCCAAGGCTTTGGGGCTTGGGGCTTGGGGCTTGGGGCCCGGGGTGGGTGGGGGCGGGGCTTTGGTGTATGGGGCGGCATAGGGTGCCGGGTATGGAACTTGCTCAAGTGCGGCTGTTGGTCGGTGACTTTGTCGCCTCCTATCGGTTCTACGCCGATGTGCTCGGGCTCAAGCCCCAGTGGGGAGCCCAGTACGGGCCGTACGAGAAGTTCTCGCCGCCGGGCGGCACCGCGGGGATCGCTCTGCAGGACCGGGCGATGATGGCCAAGGTCCTCGACGAGCTGGCGGAGCGGCCCGCCGGGTACCGGTCGCTCGTGGTGCTGCGGGTGGACGACCTGGACGCGTACTGCGCCGGGATCGTCGCGCGCGGCGGTGTGCTCGCGCACGGGCCCGCGCTCATGGGGGAGCGGATACGCGTGGCCCATCTGAAGGATCCGGAGGGGAATCTCGTAGAGGTGCAGGAGTGGCTGCTGCCGCGTGACCAGGGGTAGGCCGGCCGCTGGCCGCAAGTGCTCTACCGCCCGGCCGGGCGAGGTGGGATCCTGCCGCCCATGGGGGCTTTGAGGCGTATCAGTGACCGTTTGTTCCGGTTACGGGGGCGGCGCGTGGCGGTGGCCGTCGCGTGCGGTGCGGCCGCCGTGTTCGGAGCCGTCGCGTGCCAGCCGGTCGAGGGGGATCTGAACCCGTCGACCGTCTCCGCCACCACCGATCAGCAGGGCACGGCCGAGCTCAACCGGCAGCACGCCCAGGTGGCTTGGCTCAGCTGCAGCGGCGCGTACGTCAACCGCACCACGGGCAGCGGCGCGACGACGCAGGAAGTGCACGTGGACTGCCGGGGGGAGACGAAGGAGGGCAAGGCCGTCACCCTCAGCGGCGACGTGTACGGGGTCGTCTCCGGCAAGTGCGTACGGGGATCACTGACCGCGAAGGTCGACGGGAAGGTCTGGTTCCACCTCGGGGTGCTCGGCAACTGCGCCGCCCCGGACACCACGACCCCGCCCCCGCCGTCCCAGGGCGGCACTCCGACCACAACTCCCCAGCCGCAGCAGCCCGGTGAGACACAGACCGTGACCGAGACCGTCACCGTGCGGGCGCCGAGTTCGACGTGCACCACGTTCCAGGGGAAATGAGCCGCCCGCTTTCGGTGATCGGAAAACCCCTGACGCCGGGAGCGCCGCAAAATTAATGTGGCGGAGTGACGAACACTGCCGCTCCTGCCTATCTCCGGTTCCCGCACCTGCACGGCGAGTTGGTGGTCTTCACCGCCGAGGACGACGTGTGGGCCGCGCCCCTCGACGGCGGCCGCGCCTGGCGCGTCAGCGCCGACAACATGCCGGTGACCCATCCGCGTGTCTCGCCCGACGGCACCATGGTCGCCTGGACCTCGCGGCGCGACGGCGCCCCCGAGGTGCATGTCGCCCCGGTCGACGGCGGACCGTCCAAACGCCTGACGTACTGGGGGAGTTGGACCACCTCCGTGCGCGGCTGGACCCCCGACGGGCGGGTTCTCGCCGTCAGTACGTACGGCCAGGCGTCGCTGCGCCGCAGCTGGGCGCGGGCGCTGCCGCTGGACGGCGGACCCGCCGAGACCCTGCCGTACGGGCCGGTCGGCGGCGTCGCGTACGGCCCGGACTCCCAAGTGGTGCTGCTCTCCGCGCCGATGGGCCGCGAGGCCGCCTGGTGGAAGCGGTACCGGGGCGGCACCGCGGGCAAGTTGTGGATCGACCGCACCCAAGAAGCGGGCGGGGCGGCCCGCAGGCCCTCGGCCGAGGGCGGTGGCGGTGGCGAGAGGCGGGCGGGAGAGTTCGTCCGGCTGCACGCGGGGCTCGACGGGAACATCGAGTACCCGATGTGGGTGGGGGAGCGGGTCGCGTTCCTCTCCGACCACGAGGGCGTCGGCGCGCTGTACTCGTCCCTGCCCGACGAGTCCGACCTGCGCCGCCACACCCCCGTCGACGGTTTCTACGCCCGGCACGCGGCGACCGACGGCACGCGCGTCGTGTACGCAAGCGCCGGTGAACTGTGGGTCGTTGACGATCTGCTCGCCGAGGGCGCCGGGCCGCGCCGCCTGGACATCCGGCTCGGCGGGCAGCGGGCCGACCTGCAGCCGCGGCCGGTGGACGCCGCCCACTGGTTCGGCGCCGCCTCGCCCGACCACACCGGGCGCGGCAGCGCCGTCGCGGTGCGCGGCGCCGTGCACTGGGTGACGCACCGCGCGGGTCCGGCCCGCGCGCTGGCCGCGCAGCCCGGCGTACGGGCCCGGCTCCCGCACACCTTCCGTGCCGACGGGGGCGCAGGCGAGGAGCACGTGGTGTGGGTGACGGACGCCGAGGGCGACGACGCCCTGGAGTTCGCGCCCGCCACCGGCGCCGCGCCCGGGGCGAGCCCGCGCCGTCTCGGCGGCGGCCGGCTCGGCCGGGTCCTCGGGCTGACCGTCGCCCCGGACGGCGGCCGGGTCGCCGTCACCGCGCACGACGGCCGCGTCCTGCTCGTCGAGCGGGACAGCGGCGACGTACGCGAGGTGGACCGCAGCGAGGACGGGCACGCCACCGGGCTCGCGTTCTCGCCCGACTCGGCGTGGCTCGCCTGGTCCCACGCGGGGCCGCACGGGCTGCGCCAGCTCAAGCTGGCCAACGCCACGGACCTGTCGGTGAGCGAGGCGACACCGCTCAGGTTCCGGGACTACGCGCCCGCGTTCACCCTCGACGGCAAGCACCTGGCGTTCCTGTCGGCCCGCTCCTTCGACCCGGTCTACGACGAGCACGCCTTCGACCTGGCCTTCGTCGGCGGCTCGCGGCCGCACCTGATCACGCTGGCCGCCACCACCCCGTCGCCGTTCGGGCCGCAGCGCCACGGGCGGCCCTTCGACGCGCCGGACAAGGACGAGACCCCCGACAGCGAGGGCGCTCCCGCGACCCGCGTCGACCTGGAAGGGCTCGTCGACCGGATCGTGCCGTTCCCGGTGGAGGCCGCCCGCTACTCGACGCTGCGCACCGCGAAGGACGGCGTGCTGTGGCTGCGCCACCCGGTGCGCGGCGTGCTCGGCGACTCCCGGGCGAGCCTCGGCGACGCCGAACCCAAGACCCGCCTGGAGCGCTACGACCTGCTCCAGCAGCGCATCGAGGAGATCGGCTCGGACGCCGACCACTTCGAGGTCACCGGCGACGGCAAACGCGTACTGCTGTGGACCGGCGAGGTGCTCAAGGTCGTCCCCAGCGACCGGCGGCCCGCGCACGACGACGACAGCGACACCAACATCACCGTCGACCTCGCCCGGATCTCGCAGACCGTCGACCCGGCCGCCGAGTGGCGGCAGATGTACGACGAGACCGGCCGGCTGATGCGCGACAACTTCTGGCGCGCCGACATGGGCGGCGTCGACTGGGACGCGGTCCTGGAGCGGTACCGGCCGGTCCTCGCCCGGGTCGCCACCCACGACGACCTGGTGGACCTGCTGTGGGAGGTGCAGGGCGAGCTCGGCACGTCGCACGCCTACGTCGTCCCGCGCGGCGGCGGCGGGTCCGCGGCGCGCCGCCAGGGGCTGCTCGGCGCCGACATCTCCCGCCACGAGGACGGCCCGCAGGGAGCGGCGCAGTGGCGGATCGACCGGGTGCTGCCCTCGGAGACCTCCGACCCGCGCGCCCGTTCGCCGCTGGCCGCGCCCGGGGTCGCCGTGCGGGCCGGGGACGCGATCGTCGCGGTCGGCGGGCGGCCCGTCGACCCGGTCACCGGGCCGGGACCGCTGCTCGTCGGGACGGCCGACAAGCCCGTCGAGCTGACCGTGTCCCCGGCGGGCGGCGGCGACGCACGGCATGTCGTCGTGGTGCCCGTCGACAACGAGGAGCCGCTGCGCTACCACGCGTGGGTCGCCGACCGGCGGGCCTACGTCCACGAGAGCTCGGGCGGTCGGCTCGGCTATCTCCACGTGCCGGACATGCAGGCGCCGGGCTGGGCGCAGATCCACCGCGATCTCGGTGTCGAGGTGGCCCGGGAGGGGCTGATCGTCGACGTCCGGGAGAACCGGGGCGGGCACACCTCCCAGCTCGTCGTGGAGAAGCTGGCGCGGCGGGTCGTCGGATGGGACGTGCCGCGCGGCAGCCGGCCCTTCAGCTACCCGATGGACGCGCCGCGCGGGCCCGTCGTGGCCGTCGCCAACGAGTTCTCCGGGTCGGACGGGGACATCGTGAACGCGGCGATCAAGGCGCTCGGGATCGGGCCCGTCGTGGGGACGCGGACGTGGGGCGGGGTCATCGGGATCGACAGCCGGTACCGGCTGGTGGACGGGACGCTGGTGACGCAGCCCAAGTACGCGACCTGGATGGAGGGGGTCGGGTGGGGGCTCGAGAACTACGGGGTGGATCCGGACGTGGAGGTCGTGGTCGCGCCTCAGGACGCGGCGGCGGGGCGGGATCCTCAGCTCGACGAGGCGGTGCGGCTCGCGCTGGCCGCGCTGGAGTCGAACCCGGCGAAGGTGGCGCCGGAGCTGCCTTGAGGGTCGCGAAACCGGGGGCTGCGCCCCCGGCCCCCCTGGTCTCGTCGTCGGCCGACGGCCGGTGGGGTTCTCAGCGGTTCCCCGCGCCTCTGAAGCGGGGAACCGCGCGAGGCCGGACCACCGGTCCGCGGTCGCCGACGAACGACCGACCCGGCAGACGCCGATGCGATGCCCGTCAGGCGTGATCGATACCATGCCGCCAAGTCACCACCACCCCGCAAAGGAGACAGAACGTGTCCGGCGAACCGCAGGCCGACTGCCTGTTCTGCAAGATCGCCGCGGGGGACGTCCCCGCCACGGTCGTCCGGGAGACCGAGACCACCGTCGCCTTCCGGGACATCAACCCGCAGGCTCCCACGCACATCCTGGTGATCCCGCGCGTCCACCACCCCGACGCGGCCTCCCTCGCCGCCGCCGAACCCGCCGTCGCCGCCGATGTGCTGCGCGAGGCCGGCGAGGTCGCCAAGGAGGAGAAGCTGGAGAGCTACCGCCTCGTGTTCAACACGGGCAGCGGCGCCGGCCAGACCGTCTTCCACGCGCACGCCCACGTCCTCGGCGGCCGTGGCCTGCAGTGGCCCCCCGGATAGGCGAGCACCCGACTCCCCATGTCCGTACGTGAATTCGTCGTGCTCGGCACCGCGAGCCAGGTGCCGACCCGGCACCGCAACCACAACGGCTATCTGCTGCGCTGGGACGGCGAGGGCCTCCTCTTCGACCCCGGCGAGGGGACCCAGCGGCAGATGCTGCGGGCCTCGGTCGCCGCGCACGATCTGAACCGGATCTGTGTCACCCACTTCCACGGCGACCACAGCCTCGGGCTCGCCGGGGTGATCCAGCGGATCAACCTCGACCGGGTGCCGCACCCCGTCACCGCCCACTACCCGGCGTCCGGGCAGCGGTTCTTCGAACGGCTGCGGTACGCCACCGCGTACCGGGAGACCGTCGGGATCACCGAGGAGCCGGTGAGCGGGGAGGGCGGCGTGCTCGCCGAGACGCCGGACTACCGGCTCGAGGCGCGGCGGCTCTCCCATCCCGTGGAGTCGTACGGGTATCGGCTCGTCGAGCCCGACCGGCGGCGCATGCTGCCCGGACTGCTCGCCGAGCGCGGGATCGCGGGGCCCGACGTCGGGCGGCTGCAGAAGCAGGGCGAGCTGCGCGGCATCACCCTCGACGACGTGAGCGAGATGCGGCGCGGGCAGCGGGTCGCCTTCGTGATGGACACCCGGCTGTGCGAGGGCGTCAGCGCGCTCGCCGACGGCTGCGATCTGCTCGTCATCGAGTCGACGTTCCTCGACGAGGACGAGCAGCTGGCCTCCGAGCACGGGCACCTGACCGCGGGGCAGGCCGCCCGCGTGGCCCGGGACGCCGGGGTGCGCCACCTCGTGCTCACCCACTTCAGCCAGCGCTACACCGACCCGGACGCATTCGCCCGGCAGGCGCGGGCCGCCGGTTTCACGGGGGAGCTGACGGTCGCCCGCGACCTGGACCGCGTCCCCGTTCCCAAGCGCGTATGAGCAGGTGAGGGGGGTCACGGCGGGGGCGGGCCCGTACGATGCACGGATGTCCGACGCATCACGCACCCCCCTCGCCACGCACGCCCGGATCCCCAAGGCCGAGCTCCATCTGCACATCGAAGGCACCCTCGAACCCGAGCTGGCCTTCGAGCTCGCCGCCCGCAACGGCATCACCCTGCCGTACGCGGACACGGAGGAGCTGCGCACGGCGTATCTCTTCGCCGACCTCCAGTCGTTCCTCGACCTGTACTACGCGCTGATGGCCGTCCTGATCACCGAGGACGACTTCGAGGCGCTCGCCGACGCCTATCTGGCGCTCGCCGCCGAGCAGGGCGTACGGCACGCGGAGATCTTCTTCGACCCGCAGGCCCACACGGCGCGCGGTGTGGAGATCGGCACGGTCGTGGCGGGCCTGCACCGGGCTCTCGCCCGCAGCGAGGAGCGGCACGGGATCTCCACGAAGCTCATCATGTGCTTCCTGCGGGACCAGTCCGCCGAGTCGGCGATGGAGACCCTGGAGTCCGCCAAGCCGTACCTCGACAAGATCGTCGGCGTCGGGCTCGACTCCGCCGAGGTCGGCAATCCGGCGTCCAAGTTCCGCGACGTGTACGCGGCCGCGGGCGAGCTCGGCCTGCGGAAGGTCGCGCACGCCGGTGAGGAGGGCGACCCGTCGTACGTGTGGGAGGCCCTGGACGTGCTCGGTGTCGAGCGCGTCGACCACGGCCTGCGGTCCATGGAGGACCCCGAGCTCGTGGCCCGTCTGGTGCGCGACCGGATCCCGCTGACGCTGTGCCCGATGTCGAACGTGCGCCTGCGCACCATCGACGTCCTGGAGGACCACCCGCTCGTCGCGATGATGGACGCCGGGCTGCTGTGCACCGTCAACTCCGACGACCCGGCCTACTTCGGCGGCTACGCGGGCGACAACTTCCACGCCGTCGGCGAGGCCCTCGCCCTGGACCACGAACGGCTGCGGGAACTCGCCCGCAACTCGTTCGTGGCGTCCTTCCTGGACGGCAACGAGGACGACGAGCGGCGTCGCGCCCGCTACATCGCCGAGGTCGAGGCGTACGAGTTCGAGGACTGAGCCCCTGCGGAGCGCGGCCCCGCGGTGGTGCTGCGTTCTCCCGGGGGGCAACCCCCGGACCCCCGGCCGGAAAAGCTCGCCGGACGGGTCACCGGAGCGGACTGCGCGGGTTGGACCTGAGTGAACCCGGCCTGTACGGGGTCGGGTTGCGCCTCTTCCATGGCGGCGGGCACCTCGATCTCGACGACCGGCTGCTCGGGCAGACCGGACGGCGGGACCATCGCGCCCACCGGGGCGCCGCTGCGCCGCCGTGCCGCGCCCGCGAACAGCGGGCGGCCGCCGGTGTGCAGGGCCACCGCGGTCAGCGGCACCGCGAGCAGCAGGAGCAGCACGGCGAGCGTCGCGCCCATCACGGGGAAGCCGACCGACTGCGACAGGGAGCTGCCCACCAGCGGTCCGCACGCGGTGCCCAGCGAGGACGCCGAGCCGACCAGGACCGCCCAGCGGCCGCGCGGGTCGAGGGACGCGGCGAGGCCGAGCAGGTAGGAGAGCACCACCGGGTACAGGGTGTTCCAGGCGATCTCGCCGCCCGCGAAGGTGGCAAGCCCTTCGGCGCGGGCGCTGAGCGCGATGCAGCAGGCGATGGCGGCCGTGCCGGCGCCGATCGGGAGGGCGCGGCCGATCCGGGCGCCGAGCGCGCCCGCGCCGATCACGCCGAGGAGTCCGGCGCCGAGCGCGACGGCGAAGACGGAGCCGACGGCGACCTCGGACAGGCCCGCCTGTTCGGTGCCGATCCGGCTGGAGACGCCCCACAGCGAGTTCTGCGCCATCGACCAGCACACGATCACGGCCGCGAGGACCGCGCCTGAACGGGCGAAGGGCAGCGGGGACTTGGGGGCGGGGGCCGCGCAGTTGTCGGGTGTGGCCGGTCCCGCCAGGTGCCGGGTGACGGGCCACACGGACAGCGCGGTCAGGGCGAGCGCCGCGAACGGCAGGATGTGGCCCGACGGGCTGATGCGCGGGATGGTCAGATACAGGGCGCCCGCGAGCGCCGAGACCGACAGCAGGCCGAGCGTCGAGGCGCGGTGCGGGTCTTTCTGGGCGGCGATCCCGGTGGCGGCGACGGCCGTCGCGGTGCCCGAGCCGAAGCCGCCGATCATCGCACCCGCGACGACCAGCGGGACGGTGGAGGCGAGCGCCGCGGTGCCGTAGCCGACGGCCGCGAGGAGCAGCCCGGACCGGGCCGCGCGGCGCGCCCCGATCCGTTCGACGCGGGTCGCGAGGGTGAGGCCCGCGGTGGCCGAACTCAGCAGCAGCGCGCTGCCGACGAGACCGGCCTGGGTGGGGGAGAGCGCCAGGCTGTCGGCGACTCTGCCCACGACCGTGGGGAGGAGATACGCGGCGAGGTAACCGGCGGTGAAGAGGGCGACGAGCGCGGGCTTCGAGAAGGAAGTGCGGCCCGCAGGGCCACCGTTGAGGGCGGTGGCGGGAGACGGGAGGGCGCGCGAGGACACGGGCAATCCTGTAGAACGGCCCCTTGCCCGGGACATGCCGAGGCCGCTGTTTTGGGCAAGGGGGAGGTAAGGCAAGAGGTTGGGGAGCGCGACGTCTTTGCGAACGGGACCGAACCGGGGACGTTGGGCGCGGCCAATTTGTATCAAGCCGAAGGCCCCGCACAGAAGGCGGGGCCTTGTGACCTGAGACACATGTGGTTTGGGGGTGGTTCGGCCGGGTAGTCGAGGTGCTTTTCGCTGGTGGTTCAGCGCCAGTCGGGGGCGCCCGGAGCCCCGTGACGGGCCGCCGATTCGATCTTCGAGCGGATCTCGCGCATGACCGCCACGATGCGTTCTTCGTGCTCCGGAGTCAGTCGCGCGACCGGCACCGAACAGCTGATCGCGTCGTGCGCGGGCAGGGCGTAGCGCAGCGCGAAACCGAAGCCGACGATGCCGGTGACGCCCTCCTCGCGGTCGATCGAGTGGCCGCGGGCGCGGGTGGCCGCGAGATCGGCGGCGAGCGCCTCGCGGGTGGTGCGGGTGTTCTCGGTGGCGCGGGGGTACGGGCCGGGCGGCAGCGCGTCGTCGGACCGCTCGGCGAGCAGCGCCTTGCCGAGCGCGCCGACGTTCGCGGGCAGCCGGCGGCCGACGCGGCTGATCGTGCGCAGGTACTCGTGCGACTCGCGGGTGGCGAGATAGGCGACGTCGAAACCGTCGAGGCGGCCCAGGTGGATCGTCTCGCCGAGCGCCCCCGACGCCTCGTCGAGGAAGGGGCGCGCGGTGCGCACGTACGGGTCCGTGTCGAGGTAGCTGGTACCGGTCAGCAGGGCGTGGATGCCGATGCCGTACAGCGAGCCGGTGACGTCCGTGCGCACCCAGCCGCGTGCGATCAGTGTCTGCAGCAGCGCGTACATGGAGCTGCGCGGCACCGCCAGTTCGTCGGCGAGCTCCTGGAGGCGGGCCGGGCGGTCGCCGCGGGCGGCGAGCACCTCCAGCAGCTCGACGGTGCGGGCCGCGGACTTCACCTCGCGGACGCCATGGGCCTGTTCCTCGCGCTCTGACATGGGCCGATCGTAAGCCGAGCCGGAAGCGGGGGAGCCCGCCCCATTGACGGCTCCCGTCCGCGTACCTAATCTCCATCTACATGTGTGGACAGCATCTACGTACGGAGACAGCTATGGAGGCGGTTGCCGAAGTGGCGGCGCGGCTGCGCGAGGGCATGGCGAACGGCGTGCTCTCGTTCCCGCTGACCAGCTTCCGCGCCGACGGCTCGCTCGACCTCGACGCCTTCCGGGAGTACGTCGCCGCCCAGGTGGCCACCGGGCCCGGCGCGGTCTTCCCGGCCTGCGGCACCGGCGAGTTCTTCTCCCTCGACGAGGACGAGTACCGCCAGGTCGTCGCGGTCACCGTCGAGGAGGCCGCGGGCCGTGTGCCTGTCGTCGCCGGAGTCGGCTACGGATGGGCGCAGGCCGCCCGCTTCGCCCGCATCGCCGAGGAGGCGGGCGCCGACGCACTGCTCGTGCTGCCGCACTACCTGGTGCGCGGGCCGCAGAGCGGGCTCGTCGCGCAGGTCGGGCAGATCGCCGCCCGCACCGCGCTGCCGGTCATCGTCTACCAGCGCGACCAGGTCGCCTTCGGCGTCGACGCGCTGACCCGGATCGCCGCGCTGCCGAACGTCATCGGGCTCAAGGACGGCCACAGCGACCTCGACCGGCTCCAGCGGCTCACCCTCGCCGCGCCCGACGACTTCCTCTTCTTCAACGGCGCCGCCACCGCCGAGATCCAGGCCCGCGCCTACGCGGCCGTGGGCTGCGCCGCCTACTCCTCGGCCGTGCACGCCTTCGCCCCCGAGATCGCCGCCGCGTTCTTCACCGCCCTGCACGAGGCCGACCACACCCGGGTGGACCGTCTCCTGCGGGAGTTCTACGTCCCCTTCGTCGAGATCCGCGACCGGGTCCCCGGCTACGGCGTCTCGCTCGTCAAGGCCGCCGCCCGGCTGCGCGGCCGCCCCGTCGGCCCGGTCCGCGCCCCGCTCGCCGACCCCACTGCGGCCGACCTCGCCGACCTGGAACAGGTCCTCGCCGCCGGACTCGCTCTCGTACCGCCCGCCCGACCCGCTGTCGCTGGAGCCGCCCGATGACCGCAGACCTCACCATCGCCGACGTCCGCCTCACTCCGATCCTCGTCGCGGACCCGCCGCTCCTGAACACGCAGGGCCTGCACCAGCCGTACACGCCCCGGCTCATCGTCGAGGTCGTCACGGCCGACGGTGTCACCGGTGTCGGCGAGACGTACGGCGACACCAAGTACCTGGAGCTGGCCCGGCCCTTCGCCGAGAAACTGACAGGCCGTCAAGTCAGCGACTTCAACGGCCTGTTCACGATCGCCGGCGAGGTCGCGGTGGACGACGCGCGCGTCGACAACCAGGTCGACGTCGGCGGCCTGCGCGGCGTCCAGACCGCCGACAAGCTGCGCCTGTCCGTCGTCTCCGGCTTCGAGGTGGCCTGTCTCGACGCGCTCGGCAAGGCGCTCGGCCTGCCCGTGCACGCCCTGCTCGGCGGCAAGGTCCGCGACGCCGTCGAGTACAGCGCGTACCTCTTCTACAAGAACGCGCACCACCCCGAGGGCATCGCGAGCGAGCAGGACGACTGGGGCGCCGCCCTCGACCCGGCCGGGATCGTCGCCCAGGCCCGCCTCTTCCACGAGCGCTACGGCTTCGAGTCGTTCAAGCTCAAGGGCGGCTGCTTCGAGCCCGACCAGGAGATCGCCGCCGTCAAGGCCCTCGCCGAGGCCTTCCCCGGCAAGCCGCTGCGTCTCGACCCCAACGGCGCCTGGTCCGTGGAGACTTCGCTCAAGGTCGCCGACGAGCTGCGCGACGTACTGGAGTACCTGGAGGACCCCGCCCTCGGCACGCCCGCCATGGCCGAGGTCGCCGCGAAGGCCGGGGTGCCGCTCGCCACCAACATGTGCGTGACGACGTTCGCGGAGATCAAGGAGGCGTTCACGACGGGCGCCGTCCAGGTGGTGCTCTCCGACCACCACTACTGGGGCGGCCTGCGCAACACCCAGCAACTCGCCGCGATCTGCCGCACGTTCGGCGTCGGGGTGTCCATGCACTCCAACACCCACCTCGGCATCAGCCTCGCCGCGATGACCCACGTCGCGGCCACCGTCCCGGGCCTCCACCACGCCTGCGACTCCCACTACCCGTGGCAGTCCGAGGACGTCCTGACCGAACGCCTCACCTTCGAGGACGGCAAGGTCACCGTCCGCGACGCACCCGGCCTCGGCGTCGAGCTCGACCGCGCCAAGGTCGAGGCCCTGCACCAGCGGTGGCTCGACGAGACGTACGCCCATCTGCGCGACCGCGACGACGCCGCGGCGATGCGCGTCCTCGACCCGGAGTGGGTCACCCCGTCGGTCCCGCGCTGGTGACGCCCTTGTCGCTCGTCATCGCCTCCGTGCACCTGTCGGGTGTCGGGACACCTCTGCGACCGGCCCGGGTGCGCCCCGGCGGCCCCGGACGCCACGGCCCACCGGATCACGGCCCGCCCGGAACCCGGCACCGTATGAGCGCCGCATGACGTACTGATGTCAACCCCCGTGGTGCGGGCCCGTGTCGTGCACACTGTGCGGACCCGTACCACGCAGGGAGCATCCGTGACCCGCAACGACCGGCCCCGCACCGACCCCCTGGCCGCACTCCGCGCCCCCGGCGACCCGGCCTGCGACGTCTATCTGACCGGCACCGTCTTCCTCGACATCATCTTCACGGGCCTCGACTCGGCGCCCGTGCGCGGCACCGAGTCCTGGGCGCGCGGCATGGGATCGAGCCCCGGCGGCATCGCCAACATGGCCGCCGCGCTCGCCCGGCTCGGCCTGCGCACCTCGCTCGCCGCCGCCTTCGGGGACGACCACTACGGCGAGTACTGCTGGGACACCCTCGAACAGGGCGAGGGCATCGACCTCAGCCACTCGCGCACCGTCCCCGGCTGGCACTCGCCGGTCACCGTCTCCATGGCGTACGAGGGCGAACGCACCATGGTCAGCCACGGCCACGAGCCGCCGCCGCAGCAACCGGCGCCGCGCTGTCCGCCGCCCGCCCGCGCCGCCGTCGCCTCCCTCACCCCCGGCGCCGCCGCCCCCTGGGTCGGCCAGGCCGCCCGGGGCGGCACCCGGATCTTCGCCGACGTCGGCTGGGACGACACCGGCGCCTGGGACCTCGCCGCACTGCCCGACCTCGCGCAGTGCGAGGCGTTCCTGCCCAACGCCGAGGAGGCGATGCGCTACACCCGCACCTCCTGTCCCCGCGCCGCCGCGCACGCCCTCACCAAGCACGTGCCCGTCGCTGTCGTGACCCTGGGCGCCGAGGGCGCGTACGCCGTCGACGGCCGCACCGGCGAGACCGCCTCCGTCCCCGCCATCGAGGTCGAGGCCCTCGACCCGACCGGCGCCGGAGACGTCTTCGTCGCCGGGTTCGTCACCGGCACCCTCGCCGGCTGGCCCCTCGCGGACCGCCTCGCCTTCGCCGGCCTCACCGCCGCCCTCTCCGTCCAGGACTTCGGCGGCTCGCTCTCCGCCCCCGGCTGGTCGGAGATCGCCGCCTGGTGGCGGCAGGTCAGGTCGTACGAGAACCAGGACCTGGCCGCGCTCCAGCGGTACGCCTTCCTGGGCCCGCTGCTGCCGGAGACGTCACGCCCGTGGCCGCTGCGCCGTGCGGTGCCGACGATCGGGTTCGGCAGGTCCGCGTAAAACACCTTGTGGGGGTGGCGGTGACCGTGCGACATTGGCGGCCGCCGTCACCCGACGGCCACCCGTACTTCCTCCCGAAGGACTGAAGCCCATGATCCCGGCGACCCCCAGCGGCCGCTGTCGGCACTGAGCTCCGCGCATCCGCGTTCGCACGCTTCTGCGTCTCTGCGTTCCTCGCGGAGCTCTCTCCTCACGGCGGCCCCACGCACGCGTCTCCACCCGCCTGCTCACACGTGAGGACACCATCACCGTCATGGACTCGGACGTCCAGCTCTTCACCGTCGCCCACCTGCGCCGCCGCCCGGCGCCCGTGGAGACCGGTGGCTTCGTGCTCGGCTTCGACCCCGGCACCACCAGCCCCTACGTCAACTACGCCACCCCGCTGCCCGGTTGCGACCCCACGGCGGCCGACGTGGCGGCGCTGATCGCCGCGTTCCGCGAGCGGGACCTGGTGCCCCGCCTGGAGTTCGCGCCGGACGCCGCGCCCGCGGCCGCCGCCGCGCTCACCGCCGCGGGCTTCGTGCCCGAGGCCGAGCACACGTACCTGGTCTGCACGCCGGACACGCTCGCCGTGCCGCCGTCGGGCCCGGCCGTGGAGGCCCCGGTCACCGACGACGACTACACAGAGCTCGACGCGGCCCTCGCCGAGGCGTTCAGCGGCGAGTTCGCGTCGTCGCCGCAGGGCGCGGCCCGGCTGCGCCGCACCGCCGAGTCGGGCGGCGCCGTCCGCCTCGTACGGGCCGCGGACGGCAGCGTCGCGGGCGGCGCCCTGTGCAGCGCCCCCGCCGTCGGCACCGCCGAGCTCGCCGGCGTCGGCACCCGCCCCGCCCACCGCGGCCGGGGCATCGCCGCCGCCGTCACCGCCGACCTCGCCCGCACCCTGCTGCACGAGCGCGGGGCGTCGTCGGTGTGGCTGGAGTACGGCGGCCAGGACTCGCGGCGCGTCTACGAACGCGTCGGGTTCCGGCCGACCGGCACCCGCCTGTACACCCGGCTCGAAGCCTGACCGGAGCGCCGCCGGGGCCCGTCACGTGGGCCCCGGCCGTATCCGGAAACCCACTCGGCGTTGTCATATCCGCGCCGTACCCTTGGCGGTGTAACAGCCGTCCTGTTCGGGAGGAAGCAGAGGGCCACCGGCCCGGCTCATGACGCAGACACCATCCAGCGCCCGCGCGCGGTTCACCGTCCCGGCCAAGCACCCCATGGTCGAGGTCCTGGGGTCGGGGGACGCGCTGCTGCGAGTGATCGAGAGGGCCTTCCCGGAGGCCGACATCCACGTCCGGGGCAACGAGATCAGTGCGACCGGAGAGCCCGCCGAAGTGGCCCTCGTCCAGCGCCTGTTCGACGAGATGATGCTGGTCCTGAGGACGGGAGCACCGATGACCGAGGACGCCGTGGAGCGCTCCATCGCGATGCTGAAGGCGACGCAGAACGGGGAGGGCGACGGCTCGGAGACCCCCGCCGAGGTCCTCACCCAGAACATCCTCTCCTCACGCGGCCGCACCATCCGCCCCAAGACGCTCAACCAGAAGCGGTACGTCGACGCGATCGACAAGCACACGATCGTCTTCGGCATCGGCCCGGCGGGCACCGGTAAGACCTACCTCGCCATGGCGAAGGCGGTCCAGGCCCTCCAGTCCAAGCAGG
Organism: Streptomyces sp. VRA16 Mangrove soil; assembly: GCF_017377775.1. GTDB lineage: Bacteria > Actinomycetota > Actinomycetes > Streptomycetales > Streptomycetaceae > Streptomyces. The sequence continues at coordinate 152,795 of NZ_JAFVLN010000020.1, read as the reverse complement.
TCAACCGGATCATCCTGACCCGCCCCGCGGTGGAGGCCGGCGAGCGCCTCGGCTTCCTGCCCGGCACCCTCTACGAGAAGATCGACCCGTATCTGCGCCCGCTGTACGACGCGCTGCACGACATGCTCGACCCGGACTCGATCCCGCGCCTGATGGCGGCGGGGACGATCGAGGTGGCGCCGCTGGCGTACATGAGGGGTCGCACGCTCAATGACGCCTTCATCATCCTGGACGAGGCCCAGAACACGAGCCCCGAGCAGATGAAGATGTTCCTCACCCGCCTCGGCTTCGACTCGAAGATCGTGATCACGGGTGACGTGACGCAGGTCGACCTGCCGAACGGCACGAAGAGCGGTCTGCGCCAGGTCCAGGACATCCTGGACGGCGTGGACGACGTGCACTTCTCGCGCCTGTCGTCCCAGGATGTCGTCCGGCACAAGCTGGTCGGCCGTATCGTCGACGCGTACGAGAAGTACGACACCGAGCACGGTACGGAGAACGGCACCCACAAGGGCCGCCCCCGAGGGAAGTAGAGAACCAACAGCGCCATGTCGATCGACGTCAACAACGAGTCCGGAACCGAGGTCGACGAGCAGGCGATCCTCGACATCGCCCGCTACGCACTCGCGCGGATGCGCATCCACCCGCTCTCCGAGCTCTCGGTGATCGTCGTGGACGCCGACGCCATGGAGCAGCTCCACGTGCAGTGGATGGACCTGCCGGGGCCGACCGATGTCATGTCCTTCCCGATGGACGAACTGCGTCCGCCGGCCAAGGACGACGAGGAGCCCCCGCAGGGCCTGCTCGGCGACATCGTGCTCTGCCCCGAGGTCGCCACCAAGCAGGGCGCCGAGGCGCCGACGCAGCACTCCATGGACGAGGAGCTCCAGCTGCTCACCGTCCACGGAGTGCTGCACCTGCTGGGCTACGACCACGAGGAGCCCGACGAGAAGGCCGAGATGTTCGGTCTCCAGGCCGCCATCGTGGACGGCTGGCGCGCGGAGAAGGGGATGGAGGGCCCGTCCCCGGCCCCGACCGTGTCATGAGTTTCTCGTTGATCGCGGGCGCCGTCGCCCTGGTCGTCGTCGCGTGGCTGGCGGCGTGCGCCGAGGCGGGCATCGCCCGTACCTCCAGCTTCCGCGCCGAGGAGGCCGTCCGGTCCGGGCGGCGCGGCAGCGCGAAGCTCGCGCAGGTCGCCGCCGACCCGACCCGCTATCTCAATGTCGCGCTCCTTGTGCGCGTGGCCTGCGAGATGGCGGCGGCCGCCCTGGTCACGTACGCGTGCCTGGAGGAGTTCAGCGCGACCTGGCAGGCGCTGCTCGTGGCGATCGGCGTGATGGTGCTGGTGTCGTACGTGGCGGTCGGGGTCTCCCCGCGCACCATCGGCCGCCAGCACCCGCTGAACACGGCGACGGCGGCCGCGTACGTCCTGCTGCCGCTGGCCCGCATCATGGGCCCGATCCCGCCCCTGCTGATCCTGATCGGTAACGCGCTGACGCCCGGCAAGGGCTTCCGCCGCGGCCCGTTCGCCTCCGAGGCCGAGCTGCGCGCCATGGTCGACCTCGCTGAGAAGGAGTCGCTGATCGAGGACGAGGAGCGCCGCATGGTGCACTCCGTCTTCGAGCTCGGCGACACGCTGGTCCGCGAGGTCATGGTCCCGCGCACCGACCTGATCGTCATCGAGCGCTACAAGACGATCCGCCAGGCCCTCACCCTCGCCCTGCGCTCCGGTTTCTCCCGCATCCCGGTCGTCGGCGAGAGCGAGGACGACGTCGTCGGCATCGTCTACCTGAAGGACCTGGTCAGGAAGACGCACATCAACCGGGACTCCGAGGCCGAGCTGGTCTCCACCGCGATGCGCCCGGCCACCTTCGTCCCGGACACCAAGAACGCGGGCGACCTGCTGCGCGAGATGCAGCAGCTGCGCAACCACGTGGCGGTCGTCATCGACGAGTACGGCGGCACCGCCGGCATCGTGACGATCGAGGACATCCTGGAGGAGATCGTCGGCGAGATCACCGACGAGTACGACCGTGAACTGCCGCCGGTGGAGGACCTCGGCGACGACCGCTACCGGGTCACGGCCCGCCTCGACATCACCGACCTCGGTGAGCTGTACGGCATCGAGGAGTACGACGACGAGGACGTGGAGACGGTCGGCGGACTCCTCGCCAAGGCGCTCGGCCGGGTCCCGATCGCGGGTGCCTCCGCGCTGGTGACGCTGCCCGACGAGCGGGAACTGCGGCTGACGGCGGAGGCCGCCGCGGGCCGCCGGAACAAGATCGTGACGGTGCTCGTGGAGCCGGTGGGGGAGCAGAGGACATGACACCTCAGGAGCTGCGCGCCCTGTGCCTGTCGTTCAACGCGGCGGTGGAGGACTTCCCGTTCAACGCGGAGACCTCGGTCTTCAAGGTGCTCGGCAAGATGTTCGCCCTGAGCACGCTGGACGCGCGGCCCCTGACGGTGAACCTGAAGTGCGACCCGGAGGACGCGCTCCGCCTCCGCCGGGAGCACGAGGGCCTCGTCGTGCCCGGCTGGCACATGAACAAGCGCCACTGGAACACGGTGAGCGCGGGCGACCTGCCGGACCGGTTCGTACGGGAACTGGTCGAGGACTCCTACGACCTGGTGGTGGCGGGGCTGCCGCGGGCGGAGCGCCTGAAGCTCGACCGGGCGTGAAGTCCCGGCGCGAGATGCGGGCGTGAAGTTCAGGCGTGCCACCAGGCATGCCGCGAAATGGCCCGACTGGGCCTCGCCAACGGCGGGGCTCAACGGCAAAATGGACTGAGGGTGCGCGACGACGCCACCGCTCCGGGCCGCCTACCAGGGAAACTCGGAACGGCAGCGCCTGTATGGAGCGCCCGCCGCTTTCGGCCCCGGCCTTTCGGTCGGGGCTGATCGCTGTCACACGAAGGGCAGAATCCACTCGACCACGATCTTGTGGATCCCTATGAGGAGATTGAGTGCGCCCTGGGCGCCGAACGAGGGTGCCGGCCCGCCGCGATCTGACCGTCGTCCTGCACACCCCGCTGCCGGAGGCGGACACCGCCGCCGAGCTGGAGTGGCCGGCCTCGCCCGAGGGGCGGCGCGGATCGGTGTACCCGGTGGCCGGGTGAGCCGCCGCTACCGGGGCCCCTCGATCCACGTCTTGCCCGGCTGGCGCCGGGCCTCGGCGAAGGCGCGCGGGGCGTCCTCGAAGGCGTACCGGTTCGTGAGCGCCACCGAAGGGCGGACGCGCTCCGCGATGACATCGTCCAGAGCCGCCCGGAAGTCGTGCGGGTGGTCGTAGATCAGCGAGCCGCGGATCGTGTACAGGCCGCGCACCACCTGCTCCATGGTGAGGGGGAGCGGCGCCGCGTCCAGACCGACCAGGGTGATCGTCGCGCCGGCGGCGAGCCGGGCGACGGCCGCCTCCAGGGCCTGGGCGACCCCCGTCGTCTCGTACAGCCACAGGAAGCCGTGGTCGTCGGCGCGGGCCGCGGTGGCGCCGAGTTCGACGGCGCGGGCCAGCCGCCCGGGGTGCAGTTCGATCATGACCGGTTCGATGCCGCGGGCCAGGAGGGACTGGCTGAGCAGCAGGCCCTGCGCGCCCGCGCCGAGGACCAGGGCCCGCTCGCCCTTGGTGATCTCGCTGCGCCGCACCGCCGTGCGCGCCACGACGAACGGCTCGAACGCGGCCAGGTCCTCAGGGGCCAGCTCCTCCGGTACGACGTGCGCGTACGCGGCCGGGACGGCGAAGCGCTCCGCGAGCAGCCCGGGGGAGTTCATCCCGACGATGGCGCGGCGCGCGCACGCCGAGGTGCGGCCGCGGCGGCAGTCGGCGCACTCCAGGCACGCGTAGTTCGGCTCGACGACGACCCGGCGCCCCACCTCGTGTCCGGTGACGGCCGGTCCGACGGAGACGATCCGGCCGAACGCCTCGTGCCCGACGACCCAGGGCGTGCCGGGGACGGCGCGATGGCCGTCGTGGAGGGAGAGGTCGGAGCCGCAGACGCCGAGCCCTTCGAGCGCCACGACGACGTCGCCGGGGCCCGCGACCGGTTCCGGCAGGTCGTCGACGACGGCGAGGTGGTGGGGGGCGGTGAGGACCGCGGCCTTCATACGGGCTCCTTCGGGATCCATCCTCGGCCGGCACGCGCCGCGTGCGCTGCGCCGCGCAGCTCTTGCGGTACTGGCGGTACTGGCAGCACCGCCAGTAATGTACGAACTGGTTAGTTATTAGGGTCACCGTAAGAACCGGGCGTCCCTGAGTCAAGCCGTCGCCCGGCGCCTCCTTATGCTCACTCCATGACTGACAGCACCGACCTCGGCCCCGAGGACCGCAAGATCGTCACCCTGGCCCGCTCCGCGCGGGCCCGCAACGGTGTGCCCGAGGGTGCCGCCGTGCGCGACGAGACCGGGCGCACCTACGTCGCGGGCACCGTCGCCCTCGACTCGCTGAAGCTGAGCGCGCTGCAGACCGCCGTCGCCATGGCGGTCGCGTCCGGCGCGCAGTCCCTGGAGGCGGCGGCCGTCGTCTCCGCCGTCGATGCCCTGCCGGGTGAGGATCTGGCGGCGGTGCGGGATCTGGGCGGGGCCGGGACCCCGGTGTTCCTGGCCGGCGCCGACGGCGAGGTGAAGGCCGCGCTGCAGGCCGGCTGACCGGGCCGGGCCGGCCGGGCGACCGGGCCGGCCGAGGGGGCGAGTGGGCTGGGTCACGCCAACTCGCCCTTTTCCTGCGGCGCTTGTCACACGAAAGCGCCCGGGGTGAGGACGCTCACGCCCGCCCCCGCCGGGGCCCGAGTACCCGGCGCGGGCGGGCGCCGTGCGTCGCGGCCGAGGCGGCGCGGGGAGCGGGTGGCGGGACCTTCGGCCCGGGACCGAAGTCCCGGCGATGCCGGCCGCGCGGCCGGGACCAAGGTCCCGCCCGGTGTGTCCTTCGCCTGCTGAGGGCGGGGGTGCGCAGCCGTCACGGTGGAGCGGTTGCCTGATGCGCCGGACCCCCGGCCCGGCGACCCTCCCCGTCCCCGAACAAAGGTTCCGCTTCGTGATCTCCGCCCTTCGCAACCCCGCCCGCTCCTCCCGTGTCCGCCGCCTGGCCGCCACCGCCGCCCTCGTCGGGGCGAGCGGCGCGATGGTCATCGCGGGCTCCGGTTCCGCGTCGGCCGCGACCGGTGCGTCCGCGTCCACCTGGAACCAGGTGGCGCAGTGCGAGGCCAGCGGCAACTGGGCCGCGAACACCGGCAACGGCTTCTACGGCGGCCTCCAGTTCACGCCGTCGACCTGGGCGGCCTACGGCGGCACCCAGTACGCCTCCTCGGCCCACCTGGCCACCCCGCAGGAGCAGATGAACGTCGCGAACTCCGTGCTCGCCGCGCAGGGCGCGAACGCCTGGCCGGTGTGCGGCGCCAAGGCCGGCCTGTAAGGCCCGCCCGAACCGTTCTTCCCACCCGGCCCCCGGCGCCCGTGCGCCGGGGGCCGCGTGCTTTCCGCACGGGACGACTCCCGTACACCTCTTGCGTCTTCACGGTTCCTGCGCATCAATGGACGTCCGCCCCGCGAGATGACGGGGCGTCAGAAATGCTCCGCGTGCTGCGCCGCACCCGCTCACGTGAACGATCTGCGTACGTCCCCCACGCCATCGCCCGCCGGTTCGGGCGACGGCACGTCGCGGTGCGCCGCGGGCGCGGCCGCCCGGCCGCGCCCCTGGACGTCGGCCCGTTCGCGGGCCGCAACGGGAAAGGGCTCCGATGAGGACGACATCGAGCACCAGATCAGGCAAGAGACCCCGGACGGCTTGCGGACCCATGGCCGCGGCGGCGCTCACGGCGGGCGCGCTGGCCGCGCTGAGCCTCGGCCTCGCCCCGGCCGCGGGCGCCGTCACCCCGCAGGTGGCCACCGTCGACGCCTCCTGCGGCATCTACGGCAGCGGCGAGGCGACCCTCACCGCGACCCAGAACGGGACCGCGGCCACCATGACCCTCAGCTCCATCGAGATCACCACCCCCGTGCACGTCGCCGCCGACACCATCCAGTCCACGCTCACCCTGGTGAAGTCGGGCACGTCCACGGGCACCACCGCCTTCTCCGGCACCCGCAACCCGGAGATGCAGGCCGGCAGCGGCGTCCAGGTCGGGCCGCTGGACGGCACCGTCGCGCCGGGCGACGTCCTGGAGGCGGGCGGCGGCTCGCTGAAGATGGTCATCGCCGGGATCACCGTCACCTGTTCGCTGACCGGGCCGCAGCAGCCCGGACCCTTCGTCTACGAGGCCGCGCGGTGAGGGCGGCCCCGGGACACCGCCGCTGGGCGCCGCTGCTCGGCACCGTCGCACTCCTCGCGTCGGCGGGCGGGGCGCTCGCCTGCCCGGCCGGAGCCGCCGCGGCCGACTCCACCGCCGTGGACTTCGCCACCCACTGCATCCCGCCCGCCATCGCCGGGCTCCCGCCGATCGACGGCACCACCACCGCCAAGGTCGAGGTCGACAACGCCGCGCCCAAGGTCGGCGACACCGTCACCGTCACGTACACCGTGGTCACCGCGGCCGCGAGCAACCCGACCGAGCTGGCGCTGCCCGCCGACATCATGACGCCGACCGGAAAGGTGCAGCTCACCGGCGCGCAGAGCGGTGAGGTCACGGTGGCGGGGCCGAAGAAGAACGACCCGGTGCCCGGCAAGGGCGTCTTCCCGTCGTTCTCCATGACCGGCACGTTCAAGGTCACCGAGCCGGGCGACATCAAGCTGTCGCCGGGCGACTACAACATCCACACCAGCTACATCATGGAGCTGGACACGCCCTGCACGGTCACGAACCCGCCCGCGCCCGTCTCGGAGACGATCACGGCCACCGGCAGCGGCACCCCGGTCAACGAGCGCACGATCTCGCTCGGCACCTCGTCCGGGAAGGCCGGCGACCGGGTGACCGTCACCGGGGCGAAGTTCACCCCGGTCACGGACGTGACGGTGGCCGGCTGGAACGGCACCGCGCCGACCGCCGACCGGATCACCGCGAAGTCGACGTCCACCGGCGACTTCACCTTCCGGCCCCAGATCAACGATCCGGCGACCGTCGGCATCGTGGCCTGGGAGGGCACCGGCTGGGACCCCGCGAACGGCGCGGGCCCGGCCGCCTACACCGTGATCACCGACAACCCGGTACCGGCGGACAGTCAGAAGCTGAACACCTCGGTGACCGCCGGAACGCTCTCGATGACCCAGGCCGGGGACACCGTCGCCATGAACGCGGTGAACTTCGGCGAGGGCGGCCGCTCGCGCGGCGACCTGAACGCGGTGACGGTCAAGGACTACCGCGGCGGCAGCGCCGGCTGGTCCCTGACCGGCAAGGTCACCGACTTCACCGGGCCCGGCGGGGCGACGATCGGCGCCGACAAGCTCGGCTGGACGCCGACCTGCGTCACCACCACGGGCAGCCCGAGCACCTGCAAGGCGGGCTCACCGGTGAACATCGGCTCCCAGGGGGCGACGCTCGCCTCGGCGCCGGACGCCGCGCACACCGGCGGTGAGTTCACCGCGGGGGCCCGGCTGTCGCTGAACGTCCCGCAGTTCACGCCGGCCGGCTCCTACTCGGCCGTGCTCACTCTGACGCTCACCTGACCGGGGTTCCGGCCCGCACCCGGAGGCTGGTCATCCCCGTGAACTCCCCTGCCCGCAGAACCGGTTACATCGCCCGTGCCGCCGTTGTCGTGCTTGCCGCGCTGCTGCTCGGCGTCCCCGCCGTCGCGCACGCCGCCGACAACGGGCGCTGGTCCGTGTACCCGTACGCCACCCAGCTCGGCAGCCGTCCCTACTTCGTACTCACCGCCGACCCCGGCACCACCGTCCGCGACAGGGTCGTCGTCGCCAACAAGGCGGCGGAGCCGGTCACGTTCCGCCTGTACGCCGCCGACGCCTACAACACGCCCCGGGACGGCGGCTTCGCCGTGCGGGACCGGACCGAGCAGCAGCGCGGGGTCGGGCGCTGGGTGCGGCTGCCGCGTACGAAGGTGAAGGTGCCCGCGCACGGCTCGGTCACCGTCCCCTTCTCGCTGCGGGTGCCGCCCGGGGCCGAACCGGGCGACCACCCCGGGGCGCTCGTCGCGCTCGACGAGCGGGTCGCGGACGCGGGCGGCGACGGGGCGGTGGCCGTCGGGGTGCGGCGGGCCGTCGGCGCCCGGGTCTATCTGCGGGTCGGCGGGCCCACCCTGCCCGCCGTGTCCGTGGAGGATCTGCGCATCGAGCAGAACCGGCCGGTCGTGCCGGGACTCGGCGCCAGTACCGCTGTCGTCTCGTACACCCTGCGCAACCGGGGCAACGTGACGCTCGATCCCGTGGTGAGCCTGCGGGCCGAGGGGCTGTTCGGGCGCACGCTGCTGTCGCGGACGCTGGACCGGGTGCCGTCCGAACTGCTGCCGGGGCAGAAGGTGCGGCTCACCGAGCGGTGGAGCGGGGCGCCGCAGTTCGACTGGGGCGACGTCACGGTGACCGCCAGCGCGCAGCGGACACGGGAATCGGGGCGGGTCGGGTTTGTCGCGGTGCCGTGGGTGGTGCTCGCCGTGGTGTTCGTGGGGGGAGTGGGGGTCGGGGTCGTGGCCCGGGTCCGGGTGCGGGCGCGACGTCGGCGGGGGGCCGTGGTGGGCTGAGGCCCTGGGGCCGCCCCCTCCCCTTCCCGTCCCACTCGGGGCCTCGCCCCTACGGGGCCCGGTCGCTCATACGGCGTCCGGGCCGCGCTCGCCCGTCCGTACCCGCACCACCGAGTCCACCGGGACCGCCCACACCTTGCCGTCGCCGATCTTGCCCGTGCGGGCCGCGCGGACGATCGCCTCCATCGCCGGCTCGGCGTCCTCGTCCGGGACCACGACCTCGATGCGGACCTTCGGGACCAGGTCGACCTGGTACTCGGCGCCGCGGTACACCTCGGTGTGGCCGCGCTGGCGCCCGTAGCCGCTGGCCTCGGTGACCGTCAGGCCGTGCACGCCCAGCTCCTGCAGGGCCGTCTTGACCTCGTCGAGGCGGAACGGCTTGACGACCGCGGTGATCAGCTTCATGGCGCGACCTTTCGGACAACGGGGGCGTGGGCGGGGTGCGTGGAGGCACTGAGGACGCCGTGATCGTACGCACTCTCCGCATGCACCGTCTGGTCCAGGCCCGTCAGCTCGTCCTCGGCCGCGGCCCGGAAGCCCATCAGCCGGTCGATCGCCTTGCCGATGCCGTACGTGACCAGGAACGTGTACGCCGCCACGACCACCACCGCGAGCGCCTGCTTGCCCAGCTGGCCGAAGCCGCCGCCGTAGAAGAACCCCTGCTTCGCCGTGGAGCCGGTCATCGCGGACGTCGCGAACAGGCCGATCAGGACCGTGCCGACCACACCGCCGGCGAAGTGCACGCCGACCACGTCGAGCGAGTCGTCGTAGTCGAACCGGAACTTCCAGGCCACCGCGTACGAGCAGACGACACCGGCCGCCAGGCCGACCACCGCCGCCCCGAGCACCCCGACCACCCCGCACGCGGGCGTGATCGCGACCAGGCCGGCCACCGCGCCGGACGCGGCACCGAACGTCGTGGGGTGCCCGTCGCGCTTCTGCTCCACGAACAGCCAGCCCAGCAGGCCCGTGCAGCCCGCGATCAGGGTGTTGAAGAGGGAGGCGGCGGCGAGGCCGTTCGCGCCGAGCGCCGAGCCGCCGTTGAAGCCGAGCCAGCCGAACCAGAGCAGCCCCGCGCCCATCAGCACCATCGGCAGGTTGTGCGGGCGCATGGCGTCCTTCTTGAAGCCGACGCGCGGGCCGAGCACCAGGCACAGGGCCAGGCCCGACGCGCCCGAGGCGATCTCCACGACCAGGCCGCCCGCGAAGTCGAGGGCCCCCAGGTGGTTCGCGATCCAGCCCCCGGGACCCCAGACCCAGTGGGCCACGGGAACGTATACGAGGAGCGTCCAGACGGGCACGAAGACCATCCACGCCCCGAACTTCGCACGGTCCGCGATCGAGCCGCTGATCAGCGCCGCCGTCAGGAACGCGAACGTCAGCTGGAAGGTCGTGAAGAGGAAGGTGGGGACCGTGCCGGTCACGTCGGACGGGCCGATGCCCGCCATCCCGGCGTGCGCGAGGTCGCCGATGACCCCCGCGAACGCGTCGTCGCCGAACGCGAGCGAGTACCCCGCGACCAGCCACACCACCGTCACGAGCGCGATCGACACAAAACTCATCATCAGCATGTTGAGCACGGACTTCGTGCGGACCATGCCGCCGTAGAAGAGGGCGAGGCCCGGTGTCATCAGGAGGACGAGCGCGGTGGCGGCGAGCAGCCAGGCGGTGTCGCCGGTGTCGAGGGCAGGGGCGGCCAGTGTCGTCGCGGTCATCGGGCCAGCGTCACCGGCCCGCGTTTCCGAATCTCTACCCGCGCGTTTCTTCCGTGTTTCGTGTTGCCAAGGTGTTACCGGGATCTCACGGTGCTGCGGCCCTCCGGACATCAGGGAGAATGGGCGGCATGAGCGCTCGTACCCAGCAGCCCCAGCCGTCCGAGGCCCCGTCGCACCGCGCCGGGTTCGCCTGCTTCGTCGGCCGCCCCAACGCGGGCAAGTCCACCCTGACGAACGCTCTGGTCGGCAAGAAGGTGGCCATCACCGCCGACCAGCCGCAGACCACGCGGCACACCGTGCGCGGCATCGTGCACCGCGAGGACGCCCAGCTGATCCTCGTGGACACCCCCGGACTCCACAAGCCGCGCACCCTGCTCGGCGAGCGGCTCAACGACGTGGTGCGCACCACCTGGGCCGAGGTCGACGTGATCGGCTTCTGCCTGCCCGCGAACGAGAAGCTCGGCCCCGGTGACAAGTTCATCGCCAAGGAGCTCGCGTCGATCAAGAAGACGCCGAAGATCGCGATCGTCACCAAGACCGACCTCGTCGACAGCAAGCGGCTCGCCGAGCAGCTCATCGCCATCGACCAGCTCGGCAAGGAGCTCGGCTTCGCATGGGCCGAGATCATCCCGGTCTCGGCGGTGGGCGACAAGCAGGTGGACCTGCTCGCCGACCTCATCGTGCCCCTCCTCCCCGAGGGCCCGGCGCTCTACCCGGAGGGCGACCTCACCGACGAGCCCGAGCAGGTCATGGTCGCCGAGCTGATCCGCGAGGCCGCGCTCGAAGGCGTACGGGACGAGCTGCCGCACTCCATCGCCGTCGTCGTCGAGGAGATGCTGCCGCGCGAGGGCCGCCCCGCCGACAAGCCCCTCCTGGACATCCACGCCTTCGTCTACATCGAGCGGCCCAGCCAGAAGGGCATCATCATCGGCCCGAAGGGCAAGCGCCTGAAGGACGTCGGCATCAAGTCCCGCAAGCAGATCGAGGCGCTGCTCGGCACGCCCGTCTACCTCGACCTGCACGTGAAGGTCGCCAAGGACTGGCAGCGCGACCCGCGCCAGCTGCGCAAGCTCGGCTTCTAGGGCGACACACGACCTGGCGGCTCCGCCCGTCCTCAGAGGTTCCGCGCGGGGCTGAGATCCTGCAGCCCTATGACCCGCAGCAGCTCAAGCCGCTCGTAGGTGTCCGTGCCCGGGCGCGCCGAGTGCACCACCAGGCACTGGCCGTGCCCCAGACCGTCGCCGAGCAGCACCTCGCAGTCGAGGTCCAGGGTGCCGACCACCGGGTGCAGGAAACGTTTCGGCGACGGGCGGCGCACCACGACCTCGTGGGACTGCCACAGCTCCTCGAACTCCCTTGACGCGGCACGGAGTTCGGCCACCAGGGCGGCCGGGCCCGGGTCGTCGGGGCGGGCCGCGGTGACCGCGCGCAGGCTCGCCACGTGGGAGCGGGCGTGCGCCTCGTGGTTCTCCGGCGGGAACAGGGCACGGGTCCCGGGCTGGGTGAACCAGCGCCGGATCAGGTTCACGCCGCGCAGATCGCCGCTCAGCGCGATCGACATCGTGTTCTGCGCGAGGCTCTCGCCCCAGTCGCTCAGCACCGACGCGGGCAGGTCGTGCAGCCGGTCCAGGATCATCAGTAGGCCCGGGCGGACGTGCCCGGACGAGGTGCCGGGCCGCGGCGGTTCCTCGCCCGCCAGATGGAACAGATGGTCGCGCTCGGTGTCCGTCAGGCGCAGCGCGCGGGCCAGCGCGGTGAGCATCTGCCGTGAGGGGTGCGAGCCGCGGCGCTGTTCGAGCCGGGTGTAGTAGTCCGTCGACATCCCGGCGAGCTGGGCCACCTCCTCGCGGCGCAGGCCGGGGGTACGGCGCCGGGAGCCTTCGGCCAGGCCCACGTCGGAGGGGCTCAGTCGGGTGCGGGCGCGGCGCAGGAAGTCGGCGAGTTCGGCTCGGTTCACCTTTTCAGGATCGCTCGGGACCGGGCGCGCATCCAGTACGCAGCCAGGGAGTGCCGGTCCCTGGATAACCGCGTCTCTCCCGTCGCACGCGTCTGCGGCGCAGGCTGCTCGCATGGCTACGACGACGAGGAGGCGGCCATGCTGACGTTGGTGACCGGAGCGACGGGACAGGTCGGACGGCGGTTCGTGCCGCGGCTGCTGCAGGGCGCGGCGCCGGGGGAGCGGGTGCGGGTCCTGGTACGGGACGAGGCGCGCGGGGAGCGGTTCGCCGAGCTCGGCGCGGAGGTGGTGGTCGGGGATCTGCGGGACGCGGAGGCGCTCGGCAAGGCGACGGCCGGGGCGGATGCCGTGGTCAACGTCGCGGCGGCGTTCCGCGGGGTGCCGGACGAGGAGGCGCGGGCCGTGAACCGGGACGCCGCGATCGAGCTCGGGCGGGCCGCGGTGGCGTCGGGGGTGCGGCGGTTCGTGCAGGTCAGTACGGGGCTCGTGTACGGGGCCGGGCGGGGCCGGCCGCTGGTCGAGACGGACGCGTCGGTGCCCGGCGGGCACATGTGGGGCGCGTACCCCGAGTCGAAGGCGGCGGCGGAGCGGGCTCTGTCCGCGCTGGAGGGCCTCGACGATCTGCGGATCGGACGGCTGCCGTTCGTGTACGGCGACGGGGATCCGCACCTGTCCGACGCCATGCGGTGGGCTCCGCAGTGGCCCGCGACGCAGCGGCTGCACATGGGGCATCACGCGGATGTGGCGCAGGGGCTGCGGCGGCTGCTGTACGTGCCGGGCGCGTCCGGGGTCTACAACATCGCGGACGACGCTCCGGTGACGACGGTGGACCTTTTCCAGCTGAACGGGGTCGAGGTGCCGGACGCGCTCTACGACAAGGTGGACCCGGACCCCTGGTACGGCGTGATGTCGACCGCCCGCATCCGCCGGGAACTGGGGTTCCGGCCGCTGTATCCGTCGGTGTGGACGGCGCTGGACGCGGGCGCGCTTTAGCCGTGGCCCGTCAGGGCCGCGCGTCTGTGTCGATGTGCGGCTCCGCCGCGCGGGCGCGACGGGCTGTGGTCGTTGCCCCGCCACGGGCGCGGGGCTGTGTCTACGTGCGGCTCCGCCGCGCGGGCGCGACGGGCTGTGGTCGTGCCCCGCAGGGGCGCGGGGCTGTGTCTACGTGCGGCTCCGCCGCGCGGGCGCGACCGGCTGTGGTCGTGCCCCGCAGGGGCGCGGGGAACTGCGCGACCAGCCCCCACCGGAGCGGTGGTCGGCGATGGCGCGACCGGGACCGAGCTGGAGGCCGGTTGGAGCGCTCGCCCCGCGCCGGGGTGCCGCCTTGCCCACCCTGCCGCCCATGGCGGCAGATTGCCCAAGGCGGCCGTGGCGGGCGGCAGATTGCCCAAGGCGGGTGGGGGCGGGCGGCAGGCTCCCCGAGGCGGGTGGGGCGGGCGGCAGGCTCCCCGAGGCGGGTGCGGCGGGCGGCAGGTTGCCCGAGGCGGCGGGGGACGCGGCAGGCTGCCCGAGGCGGGTGCGGCGGGCGGCAGATTGCCCAAGGCGGCGGGGGGACGCGGCAGGTTGCCCGAGGCTTCAGGGGATGGATTTGATGCGGGTGACCAGGAGGGACCCGGTCAGACCCACCGCCGCCGCCACCAGATACAGCACCCGGTACCCGCCCAACTGATTCACCAGCGGAGCGGCAAGCGCGGGCGCCGCGACCTGGGGGAGGGAGTTGGCGATGTTGATGATGCCGAGGTCCTTGCCGCGGTCGAGGGCCTTCGGCAGCACGTCCGTCATCAGCGCGAAGTCGACCGAGGTGAACACCCCGAAGCCGACCCCCAGCACGGCCGCCGCCACGATCGCGCCGGGCCACGTCTGCCACCCGGCGAGCATCCCCGTGGCCACCGCCATCAGCACCCCGGACCAGAGCACGAACGGCTTGCGGCGGCCCACCCGGTCCGACCACACCCCGCCGACGACGACGGTGGCGAGCAGCGTCACCCCGTTCACCGCGGTCAGGATCAGCACCCCGGAGTCCGGATCGGCGTAGTCGAGGCGGTCGCGCAGGTAGTAGAAGAGGTAGAGCAGGACCAGCGCGTTGCCCAGGTTGATCAGGAACCGGGTCAGCCAGGCCCAGGCCAGGTCCGGATAGGTACGCGGGGCGAGCCGGAACCCGCCGAGGAAGCGCCGCCACGACCACGCGGGCCGCGCCTCGGCGGGCAGCCGCAGATCCGCGTACCGCAGCACGTACGGCGCGATGCCCACGACCGTGAACAGCGCGCACGCCGCGTACCCGGCCCGCACCCCGCCCGTCACCGTGGCGAGCCCCGTCCCGACGACCACTCCGAGGATCTGCGCCGCCCCCAGCCAGCCGCCCACGGCGCCCCGCTGGAGCCGCGGCACCCGGTCCGGGACGGCGGCCGTGACCGCCGCGAACGCCGCGTTCAGCGTCAGCTGCACCAGACACCAGCCGCCGGTCAGCAGCGCCACCGAGTCCGCCCCGCCGAGCAGCAGCAGCGACAGCGCGCCGCCCGCCGTGCCCGCCACGATCCACGGCGTACGCCGCCCGAACCGGGACGTGGTGCGGTCCGAGACCGCGCCGAAGAGCGGGTTCGCGGCCAGCGAGACGAACGCGCCGACGCCCGTCACCCACGCCAGCAGCGACTCCTTCGACAGGCCCGTGCCCGGCGCGATGTGCTCCGCCTGCCGGGCGAGCAGGATCTGCAGCGGGCCGTACCAGCCCACCCAGATCGCCCCGTTCGCGAGCGACAGCGCGGCCGTCCAGCCGCGCCCGACCCGGTCGGCCGGTTCCTGGAGCGCCGGGTCGGTCATGCCCCGCGCGCCGCGAGCGCGTCACGCAGCCAGTGGTACGAGGCTTTCGGGGTGCGGCGCTGGGTCGCGTAGTCGATGTGGACGAGGCCGTAGTGCTGCCGATAGCCCTCCGCCCACTCGAAGTTGTCCATCAGGGACCAGACGAAATAGCCGCGCACGTCGACCCCCTGCTCGACCGCCCGGTGCAGCGCCCGCAGATGCCCGTCGAGGAACCGGATCCGCTCCGGGTCGCTCACTCCGTCGTGGCTGCACCCGTTCTCGGTGACGACGATCGGCGGCAGCCGGTCGCCGTAGCGCTCACGCATCCCGACGAGGAGCTCGGTGAAGGCCTCGGGCACCACCGGCCAGCCGTGGTCGGTGACCGGATAGCCGGTGATCTCCCGTGGCGCGAAGGGGAGTTCGGAGGGGAGCGTGAGTCCGCCGAACTCGGTGCCGGCACCGCTGTCCCCACCCGGCGCGCCCACCAGGGTCGGCTGGTAGTAGTTGACGCCGTACCAGTCGACGGGCGAGGAGATGATCCGCAGGTCCTCCACCGGATCGGCACTCGGCATCAACTCGCCGATCCCCTCCGGGTACCGGCCGAGGACGACCGGGTCGCAGAAGAGCCGGTTGAGCAGGACGTCGTAGAAGTCGGCGGCCTCGGCGTCCGCGGGCTCCTCGGACGCCGCCCAGGTCGGGCCGTGCGAGTTGGCGATGCCGATGTCCCGGACGCCCGCCGCGCGCAGCGCCCGCACCGCGAGCCCGTGCCCAAGGAGCTGGTGGTGGGCGACGGGGAGCGCGTCGAAGAGCAGCTTCCTGCCGGGCGCGTGCTCGCCGATGGCGTGCCCGAGCAGGGTCACTTCCGCGGGCTCGTTGAGGGTGATCCACCGGGTGACGCGGTCGCCGAGGCGGGCCACGACCGTGGCCGCGTACTCCGCGAACCGGAAGGCCGTGTCGCGCGACTGCCAGCCGCCCGCCTCCTCCACCGCCAGCGGCGTGTCCCAGTGGAAGAGCGTCGGTACGGGCCGTACGCCCTGGGCGCACAGTTCGTCGACGAGCCGGTCGTAGAAGTCGAGGCCGCCGGGCGCGAGCACCCGTGGCCAGGAGACCGAGAAGCGGTACGCGTCCACGCCCAGGTCGCGGACGAGCGCCACGTCCTCCCGGTAGCGGGCGACGTGGTCGCAGGCCACCTCCGCGGTGGAACCGTCCTTCACCCGCCCCGGCTCGGCGGTGAACGCGTCCCACACGGACGGTTCGCGCGCGGCCACGGCACCCTCGATCTGATGGGCCGAGGTGGCCACGCCCCACAGGAAACCGGGCGGGAACACCGGAACGGAAGGTGACGGCAAGGGTGGTGACGGTATGTCAGAGGCGGCCATGGGCGCGATCATCCGTACCTGCCGGTAGGAAGTCAACGCCCAGGCCGCACAAGGAAGTTACGCACCCTCTTTCATGACACGGGTGATCAGCCTGCGCTGGTCGTCGGTGAGCCGGGGGTCCGCGCAGTACACGGTCGTCCCGTTCACGCTGATGGTGTAGCTGAACCCGTCGGGCACCCCGATGGGCGGCGTGTGCCGGCCGGCGGCCAGCGCCTTCTCCACCAGGGCGTGCCACTCCTGGGCGTCGGCGCGGCCCGCCGTGTCGATCTCGGCGTGCCGCTCGATACCGGCGAAGCCGCCCGTGCGCGAGACGTGAATACGCATGGGTTCCTGTCTACTCCCCGGCGTTCTCAAGCGGTAGGCACCCCGACCTGCTCCCAGGCCTTGAGCACGGCCTGGTACTCCTCGCCGGCCTGGTAGCGGTCCTTCGCGGCCTTCAGCGTCGCCTTGGCGAAGTCGGCGAACAGGCAGTCCGGCTTCAGCTCGCCGCCGGTGAGGGTGTCGTACCAGATCTGCCCGGCCCGCTCCCACGCGTGCCCGCCGAGCGACTCGGCGAGGATGTAGAAGGCGTGGTTGGGGATGCCGGAGTTGATGTGCACCCCGCCGTTGTCCCGGCCGGTCTTCACGAAGTGCGCCATGTCGGCGGGCTGCGGGTCCTTGCCGAGCACATCGTCGTCGTACGCCGTGCCGGGCGCCTTCATGGAGCGCAGGGCCACGCCCGTGACGCGCGGCGCGAGCAGCCCGGCGCCGATCAGCCAGTCGGCCTCTGCGGCGGTCTGGCCCAGCGTGTACTGCTTGATCAGCGAGCCGAAGACGTCGGAGACCGACTCGTTCAGGGCGCCCGGCTGGCCGAAGTACGTCAGGTTCGCCGTGTACTGGGTGACGCCGTGCGTCAGCTCGTGGCCGATGACGTCGACGGGGATGGTGAAGTCGAGGAAGATCTCCCCGTCACCGTCGCCGAACACCATCTGCTCGCCGTTCCAGAAGGCGTTGTTGTAGTCCTGGTCGTAGTGGACCGTCGCGTTCAGCGGCAGGCCGTTGCCGTCGATCGAGTAGCGGGAGAACTTCTCCAGGTACAGCTCGAAGGTCGCGCCCAGGCCCGCGTACGCGCGGTTGACGGTCGCGTCCTTGCCCGGCTTGTCGCCCTCGCCGCGGACCTTGCGGCCCGGCAGCTGGGTGGTGTGCCGGGTGTCGTAGATGGTGCGGTGCGGCTTCTGTTGCGCGGCGGCTTCGGCGGGCGGCGCCAGGGCGGGCGCGCCGAGCACGGTCGTCAGGCGGCGGTGCGTGCGCTCGAAGGAGTCGCGCTCCAGGGACTTCCGGGCCTTCGCGGCGATCGAGGAGTCCGACGCCCGGGTGATCCGGTCCTGGATGTGGGGCGGCACGATGGTGCAGAAAACGGGCTCGAACCCCGTCGGGTTCCCCGTTGGGTTGGCGGTCATGCGCAGCAATGTGGCACTGGGTCATGCCGCTGTCACTACCTGCAACCATGATTAGTGAAATAGAGGGATTGATCACCCCGCACCCGTTACCTCCGGGCGGTCCCGCATACTGATACGGGCCTTTGCATCCGGCGCGGCTCGGCTAAGGTGCTGTGCATCATGCGTTACGGGCTGCTTCTCCTTAGCTGCCGCGGCGAGGGCCTGTAGTCGAGGCCGACCCCCTCCCCGCGGAGTTTGGCGTTGCGCCGTCGGCCGACTGAACCGGCCACCTCTGAGGAGCCCCACGCATCATGCCGAACCACCAGCAGCCGAGCAGCATGCCGATCCACAAGTACGGCCAGTACGACGCGGTCGACATCCCGGACCGCACCTGGCCGGACCAGCGGATCACCACCGCCCCCCGCTGGCTCTCCACCGACCTGCGCGACGGCAACCAGGCACTGATCGACCCCATGTCGCCCGAGCGCAAGCGCCGGATGTTCGACCAGCTGGTCAAGATGGGCTACAAGGAGATCGAGGTCGGCTTCCCCGCTTCCGGGCAGACCGACTTCGACTTCGTACGTTCGATCATCGAAGAGCCGGGCGCCATCCCGGACGACGTGACGATCTCCGTACTGACCCAGGCCCGCGAGGACCTGATCGAGCGCACGGTGGAGTCCCTGAAGGGCGCCAAGCGCGCCACGGTCCACCTGTACAACGCCACCGCGCCCGTCTTCCGCCGCGTCGTCTTCCGCGGCTCGAAGGACGACATCAAGCAGATCGCGATCGACGGCACCCGTCTGGTCATGGAGTACGCGGAGAAGCTGCTGGGCCCGGAGACGGTCTTCGGTTACCAGTACAGCCCCGAGATCTTCACCGACACCGAGCTGGACTTCGCCCTGGAGGTCTGCGAGGCCGTCATGGACGTCTACCAGCCGGGTCCGGGCCGCGAGATCATCCTCAACCTGCCCGCCACGGTGGAGCGTTCGACGCCGTCCACGCACGCGGACCGCTTCGAGTGGATGAGCCGCAACCTGTCGCGCCGCGAGTACGTCTGCCTGTCGATCCACCCGCACAACGACCGCGGCACCGCCGTCGCCGCCGCCGAGCTGGCCGTCATGGCCGGCGGCGACCGCGTCGAGGGCTGCCTGTTCGGCCAGGGCGAGCGCACCGGCAACGTCGACCTGGTCACCCTGGGCATGAACCTGTTCTCGCAGGGCGTCGACCCGCAGATCGACTTCTCCGACATCGACGAGATCCGTCGTACGTGGGAGTACTGCAACCAGATGGAGGTCCACCCGCGCCACCCGTACGTGGGCGACCTGGTCTACACGTCCTTCTCCGGCTCCCACCAGGACGCCATCAAGAAGGGCTTCGACGCGATGGAGGCCGACGCGAAGGCCAAGGGCGTCACCGTCGACGACATCGAGTGGGCCGTCCCGTACCTGCCGATCGACCCGAAGGACGTCGGCCGCTCCTACGAGGCCGTCATCCGCGTCAACTCGCAGTCCGGCAAGGGCGGAATCGCGTACGTCCTGAAGAACGACCACAAGCTGGACCTGCCGCGTCGTATGCAGGTCGAGTTCTCCAAGGTCATCCAGGCCAAGACGGACGCCGAGGGCGGCGAGGTCACGCCGAAGGACATCTGGAACGTCTTCCAGGACGAGTACCTGCCCAACCCCGCCAACCCGTGGGGCCGCATCCAGGTCAAGACCGGCCAGACCACGACCGACACCGACGGCGTCGACACGCTGACCGTCGAGGCCGAGGTGGACGGCGAGGAGAGGGTCCTGGTCGGCACCGGCAACGGTCCGATCTCCGCGTTCTTCCACGCGCTGCAGGGCATCGGCATCGACGCCCGCCTGCTGGACTACCAGGAGCACACGATGAGCGAGGGCGCCTCCGCCGTCGCCGCCTCGTACATCGAGGTCGCCATCGAGGACAAGGTTCTGTGGGGCATCGGCATCGACGCGAATACGACACGTGCGTCGCTGAAGGCCGTCGTCTCCGCGGTCAACCGCGCCTCCCGCTGAGGCAGTTGAGCCCGAGCTGAGCTGGCATTTCGCGGCCCCGTACACCTTTTCCCGGTGTGCGGGGCCGCGTCGCGTCTCGGCCACCGTCACAGGATCTCCGTGACCTGGGCGTGACCAAGGTG
The DNA here is from genome assembly GCF_017377775.1 of Streptomyces sp. VRA16 Mangrove soil. Classification (GTDB taxonomy): domain Bacteria; phylum Actinomycetota; class Actinomycetes; order Streptomycetales; family Streptomycetaceae; genus Streptomyces. The sequence continues at coordinate 132,759 of NZ_JAFVLN010000020.1, read as the reverse complement.
CTGACGCCACCTCAACAATGTGGCTAACATCACGCCAACGCCGCGATGTTGCGGTGCCGTTACGGAGGTGTGCGACGTGCTGCCGGACAGGGGACGTATGCGACGGGCCGGGATCTCGCGGGTCCTGGGCATGCACACCACATGGACCACCGTGGGCGACGGGGAGTTCTTCTGCCCCGGCTGCGGTGGCGACCGGAACTATCAGCGGCGCACCGGGCGGCGGCGGCTCGTCGTGCTCGGGGTGCCGGTGCTGCCGCGCGGCGAGACCGGGCCCGTCGTCCAGTGCGCGGCGTGCGAGGGGCGCTTCGGCACGGAGGCCCTCGATCACCCCACCACGCACCGGTTCTCCGGGATGCTGCGGGACGCCGTGCACACCGTGGTGCTCGCCGTGCTCGCCGTCGGCGGGGCGCCGTCGCGCGAGGCCCTGGAGTGCGCGGTGGGCGTGCTGCGCGGGGCCGGGTTCGAGGACTGCACCGAGGTGCAACTCGGGGCGCTCGTCGAGGCGTTGGTGACCGATGCCGGGCGGTTGCCGGAGCATGCCGGGGCCGGGGCGGGGGCCTCGCTCGCCATCGAACTGCACGAGGCGCTCGATCCGCTCGCCGCGCACCTCGCCCCTGCCGGGCGTGAGTCGATTCTCTTGCAGGGGGCGCGGATCGCTCTCGCGGACGGGCCCTACTCGGCCGGGGAGCGGGACGTTCTCGGGACCGTGGGGGCCGCGCTCACCATGTGCACCGACGAGGTGGGGCAGCTGTTGGTGGCTGCCGCGCGGGCGCCCAGGTGACGGGCGCTCGACTACTCCCCGGGGAGTAAGGCGCGGTCCCCGCCACCCTGCGCAGTAGGCCCCGGTTCGATCGGTGGGCGGACGTTCGTGGGGATCTCGGGTCGGAGTCTGGTCGTACGGACTTCGAGACGAGAGAGGGGCCCACCCATGGGGGGACTGCCGAGGAAGTTGCCCTGGACGTTGTTGGCTCTGTGGATCGGTGTCATCGCGCTCGCGATGCCGTTCGCCGGGAAACTCGGCGACGTCCAGCACGACCGGGCCGTCGACTATCTTCCGGCCAGTGCCGACTCCACGCAGGTCGCCAGGATCCAGGACCGGCTGCCGGGCGGGGAGACCACCGAGCTGGTGGTCGTCTATCACCGGGACGGTGGGCTGACGGCCGCGGACAAGCGGGTCGCCGGACGGCAGATCGCCGCTGTGGAGCGGGAGTTGAAGCTCGTCGCCGCGCCCGAGGCCGTGCCGAACAGGAGCGGCGACACCCTGATGTACCCCGTCGCCAGCAACGCGCCGGGACAGGACGAGAAGCTCCGCGACACCTTCGTCAACGACGTACGGGATCGCGCGCACGGCACCGACACGGCCGCCGGGATGAAGGTGCAGGTGGGCGGGCCCGGGGCGCTGGCCACCGATGCCAGTGAGGTGTACCAGTCGCTGGACGGGCCGCTGCTGTACACGACCGTCGCCGTGGTGGCGCTGCTGCTGATCCTGATCTACCGCAGCCCGTTCCTGTGGCTCGTGCCGCTCGCCGTCGCGGGCGTCGCCGACTTCCTGTCGATGGGCGTCGCGTACGGGCTCAACCAGGCGTTCGGCACCACCATCAGCGGCCAGAGCTCCGGCGTCATGACCATCCTCGTCTTCGGGGCGGGCACCGACTACGCGCTGCTCATCGTGTCCCGGTACCGGGAGGAACTGCGCCGGTTCGAGCGGCCCTACGATGCCATGCGCGCCGCCCTGCGCGGCTGCGGGCCCGCCGTCCTCGCCTCCTCCGCGACCGTCGCCGTGGGCCTGTCCTGCCTGCTCGCCGCGGACCTCAACTCCTCGCGCGGCATGGGGCCGCTCGGCGCCGTGGGCGTGCTGTGCGCGCTCGTCGCCATGCTGACGCTGCTGCCCGCCGTGCTCGTACTGCTCGGGCGGCGCGTGTTCTGGCCGATCGTGCCGGCGTTCGGGTCGCGGCCCAAGCAGCGCAGGTCGCTCTTCTCCGTCATGGGCGCCTCCGCGGGACGCAGGCCGCTCGCCGTCCTCGGCGTCGGGACCGTACTGCTCGGCGCGCTCGCCCTCGGCGCGCTGAACCTGCCCGGCAGCCTCAAACAGGAGGACTCCTTCACCTCCACCCCGGAGTCGGTCGCCGCGATGAAGACGCTGGCCGCCGCCTACCCGGACACCGGCACCCAGCCGATCACCGTCATCGCGCCGACGCGCAGTGCCGGCAGGGTCGTCGAGGAGGTCCGCGGCACCGAAGGCGTCGCCGACGTGGAGCGGGGGCGCAGCGGCAGCGGCTGGACCGAGATCAGCGTCGTCGCCGAGGGGGCACCGCAGAGCGCCGCCGAGACCGCCACCATCACGGCCCTGCGCGACCGGATCGACGGACAGGGCGCCTACGTCGGCGGGCCCAGCGCCGAACAGCTCGACCTGAAGGACACCAACGCCCGCGACCGGCTCGTCGTCGTCCCGATCGTGCTCGCCGCCGTGCTGCTGATCCTGGTCGCGCTGCTGCGCTCGCTGATCGCGCCGCTGCTGCTGCTCGCGGCCGTGGTCGCCGTGTGGGGCGCGGCCCTCGGCATCGGCGGGCTCGTCTTCGGACCGCTCTTCGGGTTCGCGGGCACCGACCCGGGGCTCGGGCTGCTCTCCTTCGTGTTCCTCGTCGCCCTCGGCGTGGACTACGGGATCTTCCTCATGCACCGGATGCGGGAGGAGGTGCTCGGCGGCGCCGAGACCGGGGCCGCGGCGCTCACCGCGCTGCGCACGACCGGCGGGGTCATCGCCTCGGCCGGACTCGTGCTCGCGGCGACCTTCGCCGTGCTCACCAACATGCCGCTGGTCCAGCTCGTCGAGCTCGGCTTCGTCATCGCGGTCGGGGTGCTCCTGGACACCTTCCTCGTCCGCACCTACCTGGTCACGTCGGCCGGCCTCGCGCTCGGCCGCAGGATGTGGTGGCCGGGACCGCTGTCCCGTACCGCACCGGCGACGCCTCCCGCACCGTCCGCCGAGCGGCCGGTGACCGCCGGCCGATGACCCGCACCCGGCGCACCGGGCGCCCCCGCCTCGTGCGGGGGCGCCCGGTGCGCGCAGTCCTGACGGAAGATGGACCGGTGGACGTCTCCCGCATACTCCTGCTGCCCGGCACCCACCCGGGCACCGCACACCACCCGGCAGGGCCGCCGGACCCGGCCCGCGTGCTGCGCCAGGACGCGCTGCTCGCCGCCGCGATGGCGGTCGCCGCGGTGTGCCTGGCGCTCGGCGTGCACGGCGACGGCCGCGCGCCCGACGCCGTCGGCTGGGCGTTGCTGCTGGCCGCGCACATCCCGCTGATCTGGCGCCGCAGGGCCCCGCTCGGCTCCTTCCTCGCGATGGTGGCGTGCGTCGGCCCGTACCACGCGCTGAACTACGACCACACCGCGCCGATCGTCGCGTCCCTGGCCGCCCTGTTCACGGTCGCCATGGCCGGGCGCCCGCGGCGGTCCGTCGTCATCGGCGCCGCGGTCATCGGGCTGATGCTCACCGTGAAGTTCAGCAAGGGCATGGCCGAAGGCGCGCAGGCGCTGCGGATCACCGGCTGGATCATCACCGTCATCCTGCTCGGCGTGTACGCGCGCGTGCACCGGCAGTACGTCGCCTCGGTCCTGGAACGCGCCGAGCGCGCCGAACGCACCCGCGAGGAGGAGGCCAGGCGCCGCGTCGCCGAGGAACGGCTGCGCGTCGCCCGCGATCTGCACGACCTGCTCGCGCACAGCATCACCCTGGTCGGCGTCCAGACGTCGGTCGCCGCCCACGTCCTGCACGCCGACCCGGACCGGCTCGACCGGGCCGCCGTCGCCAGGGCCCTCGACGACATCGCCGACACCTGCCGGGCCGCCCGCGGCGAACTCCGCGCCACGCTCGAAGTGCTGCGCTCCTCACCGGAGGAGGCCCGCGGGCCCCTGCCCGGCCTCGACGGGATCCCCGAACTGCTGTCCGCGGCACGCACGGCGGGCGCCACCGTCGTCGCGGACCTCGACACCCCGCAGGTGCCGCCCGCGGTGGGCGCGGCCGCGTACCGGATCGTGCAGGAGGCGCTGACGAACGCCGTCCGGCACGGCGGGCCCGGCCTCACGGTGCGGGTCGAGGTCAGGGCGGGCGACGGCGGGCTGGCGGTGACGGTCGCCGACGACGGCCGCGCCGCACCACAACTCCCGCTCCAGAAGGGCGGGTTCGGGCTCGTGGGGATGCGGGAGCGGGCGCGCAGCGTGCTGGGGACACTGGAGGCGGGCCCGAGGGAGACGGGCGGCTTCGAGGTGGCGGCGACGCTGCCCCTGCCCGCCCGCGCCACCGGCGACGACCACCCGAAGACACCGCGGAAGGACCCGGCCCGATGACCGCGACGACCCCGGCGGCCCCGACGCCCGCCCCCATCCGCGTCCTGCTCGCCGACGACCAGACCCTGGTCCGCGCCGCGTTCGCGATGCTCGTCGAGTCGGCCCGCGACATGGAGGTCGTCGGCCAGGCGGGCACCGGCCGCGAGGCCGTGGACCTGGCCAGGACGGCCCGCGCCGACCTCGTCGTCATGGACATCCGGATGCCCGACCTCGACGGTATCGAGGCCACCCGGCTGCTCGCCGCCGACGAGGACCTGGCCGGGGTGAAGGTGCTGATGCTGACGACGTACGACACGGACGAGCACGTCGTCGAGGCGCTGCGCGCCGGCGCGTCCGGCTTCCTGGTCAAGGACACCAGACCGGCCGATCTCCTCGACGCGATCAGAACGGTGGCGGCGGGGGAGTCCCTCCTCTCGCCCGGCCCGACGGCCCGGCTGATCGCCCGGGTGCTGCGCGCCCCCGAGATCCCCGCGCCGGAGAGCGGCACGCTCGGCCACCTCTCGGACCGCGAACGCCAGGTGCTCACGCTCGTGGCCCGCGGCCTCAACAACACCGAGATCGCCGACACGCTCGGCCTCAGCCCGCTCACCGCGAAGACCCACGTCAGCCGGATCATGGGCAAACTGGCGGCCCGCGACCGGGCCCAACTGGTCATCCTGGCCTACGAGTCGGGCCTGGTGACCCCCCTCACGCCGCCGTAGCCGCATACAGTGCCCGCATGGATCACCGCCCCGCACTGCTCGTCGTCGACATGCACGCCGCCCTGCTGCCGATCATGCACCGGCCCGGCGAGACGGTCGCCGTCATCGCCGGGCTGCGGCAGCGGGCCCGGGCGGCCGGAGTGCCGGTCGTCACGGTGGGCCAGCTCGGCGGCGGCCCGGTGGTCGCCGAACTCGCCCCGGAGCCGCGCGAGTCGGGGGTGGTGCCGGGGGAGGTGCGGGTGGAGAAGACGACGGCGGACGCGTTCCTGCGCACGGACCTGGACACGACGCTCCGCGGCCTCGGTGTGACCGAGGTCCTGGTCACCGGCTTCGCCACGGAGAACTGCGTGGAGACGACGGCCCGCCAGGCCCTCAGCCACGGCTACGACCTCGTCCTCGTCGCGGACGGCCACACGACGTCACTGCGCCCCGACACGACGGATTTCGTCCCGCCGGCCCAGGCGATCGCCCACCACAACGAGATCTACCGCCACATCGACTTCCCCGAGCGCCGGGTGCGGGTGCTCCCGGCGCAGGAGATCGACTTCTAGGGCGTGTGGGCGGTGGGGTGCAGCGGCTCGTACAGCCCGATCTCGCCGCCGCCCGGCAGCCGCAGCGCGGTCAGCCTCCCCCACCGCAGTTCCTGCACCGGCTTGGTGAACTCGACGCCCTTCACGGCGAGTTCGGCGACGGTGGCGGCCAGGTCGTCGCACATCAGCATCAGCTCGCTCGCGGGCGCGCCGTCGGTCGGATGCACGGCGACCTCGGCGGGCGGCGCGGCGAAGATCATCCACCCGCCCCCGGCATCGACGGACGGCCACCCCAGCACGTCCCGCAGGAACCCCCGGTCGGCCTCGGCATCGGCGGAGTACAGCACGGTATGAGCACCAGTGATCATGTGCGGAGGGTAATGGCCCCGTCGGGGGCGCGGGGAGCGGCGCGACCAGCCCCCACGAACCCGCACCCGAAGGGCGAAGCCCGAAGACGGGACGGGGAGGAGGGCGCGACCAGGCCGTGACCTCAGCCACTAACGCACGCGTGCTCACCGACGCGTCCACGGGGTGATGGCACCGCAAGACATGCCCGCTCCCCACCGCCCCGCCCACCCCGGGCATCGCCTCCGCGCACACGCCGTCGGCCCGCCGGCACCGCGTACGGAACGGACACCCCGAAGGCGGCTTCGTGGCCGACGGCACCGGCCCGCCCGGCGTCCAGGAGGCGATGGCCACGCACTTCCGGGGGATCGAGAAGCGGGCGGAGAGCGAGACGCGCAGGGTGGGGTGAGCGGGGCTCAGCCGGTGCCGCCGAGGGCGTAGGCGATCCCTTCGGCGGCGGGCATGTGCAACCCCGCCGCGTACTGCTCCTCGTACACCAAGTCGCCCAGGGCCGCGCGCAGTTGGCGTTCGGCCCGTCTGCTGGTTTCGATGAGTTCGGGCATGCCGAGCTGCGGGCGGCCCGTCACCTGCCAGTGCTGCTGTGCGATGCCTTGCAGCCGTGCGGCGTGCGGCCCGTCCCCCGCCAGGCAGGTCGCGGTGGTCAGGGCGTCCAGTGCCATGGCGAGACCGATGGTGTCGCGGAACCGGGCCTTGCTCGTGATGGCGGCCCGCGCATGCCGTGCGGCCTCGTACGGGCGGCCGTGGCTGAGCTCGGCGAGCGCGCTGACGTAGTCCGCCCAGGAGCGGATCCAGAGATCGCCGCGGCGTTCGCACTCCGCGACGACCTTCCGCGCCATGGTCGCGGCGGTCGTCAGCTCGCCATGCATGACGTGGGTGAAGGACCGGCCCACGGTCAGCATGAACCACGCCTCCTGGTACGGGCCGGAGCGCCGCGAGGTGTCCGCCGCGGTGTCCACCGCGGTGTCGTAGGCGGCGATGGCTTCCGGGATCCGGCCGGACAGGGTCAGGGCGCTGCCGTGGGCGTAGGCGGCGGCGGCCCGCACTCCCAGGGAACCGTCCTGGCCGATGGCCTCCGTGATCCGCGACGCGAGTTCGGCCGTGCGGGCGGCGTCGCCCTGCCCGACGGCCGTGAGACTGCAGGCCCACAGGGCGCTGGTGTGCTCGGGCCCGCAGCCCGGCGCCAGGCTCAGCGCGGCCTCCGTGTAGTGCCGGCCCTCCCGGGTGAAGCCGCAGGCGAACCAGAGAATCCACAGATTGCCGCACAACTCCTGCGCCAGCCGCCCTTCACCCCGCTTCAGGCAGAAGTCGAGTGCGGTACGGAAGTTGGCGTGCTCGGCGAGCAGGCGGGCGTGCCAGGTGGTCTGGGCGGGGCTCATCCAGGCCGCGTCGGCCCGACGGGCGAGCGCCCGGTAATGGTCTCGGTGCAGGCACCGCACCGCGTCCTCTTCGCCCAGCGCGCGCAGCCAGTGCGCCCCGAACTCGCGCACGGTGTCCAGCATTGCGTAGCGTCCCCCCTCGCCCGGCATCCGCCGCACCAGCGACTTGGCGACGAGCGAGTCGAGCACCGCGGGCAGTTCGGCGCCGCTGAGCGGGGAGCCGCCGACGGCCAGCGCGCCCTCCAGGTCGAAGCCGCCGATGAAGACGGAAAGGCGTGCCCACAGCAACCGCTCCAGCGGGGTGCACAGTTCATGGCTCCAGCCGATGGTGGTCCGCAGCGCGCGATGGCGCGGTGTGCGCACCGCATGGTCGTCGCCCTGCGCGCACAGTGCGTCGAACCGGTCGATGAGCAGGCTGCCGAGCCGCTCCAGCGGCAGCTCCGCCAGCCGGGCGGCGGCGAGCTCAACGGCCAGCGGGATGCCGTCCAGATGACGGCAGACCGCCTCGGCGACGACGCGCTCCGCGGGGCCGAGCCGGAACGTGCCGGTCGCGGTGGCGGCCCGGTCGGCGAAGAGCGCGACGGCGTCGCCGGGCCGCCCGTCCCTCCGGGCCGGTTCCACCGGCAGCGGTGCCACCTCGAAGCACCGCTCCTCGTCGAGACCGAGCGCCTGCCGGCTCGTGGCCAGGACACGCAGCTCCGGCGCGGCGGCGAGCAGCTTCGCCACCAGGCGCGCGCAGCCCTCGACGAGGTGCTCACAGGTGTCGAGGACGAGCAGCGCCCGCTTGTCGGCGAGCCACCGGGCGACGACGTCCTCGGCGGGGTCCAGGGACTGGTCGGCCAGGCGCAGCTCTTCGAGCAGTACGTTGCCCAGCAGGGCGGGGTCGCGCAGGGGCGACAGCGGGACGAAGCACACCACGTCCGCGACGTCCGGTCCCGCGCGCCGGGCGAGCTGCACGGCCAGGCGGGTCTTGCCGACCCCGCCCACCCCCGTCAGTGTGAGCAGGCGCTGATCGGCCAACTCCTGATCGAGGAAGGCGATTTCAGTTGTCCGTCCGATGAACTCCGTCGTCTCGACGGGAAGACCCTCCACGCCCCACCCCAGCCTCTCCGTGTCGGGAGAGCAGTCTCCTCCGCGCGCGGGCCCGTACGGGCGGATGACGCAACGTGACCGAGCGTGCCGGGCGCTTCCCGGCGGACCGGTGCCGACCGGACGCGGCAGCGTCATTTCCGGTCAGGACCGGTCCGCCGCGCACCACGCGTCGTACGACCAGGACCGGTCGGTACGTCATCGGCGACGTGCGCGGCCACGGCCTCGACGTGGTGACCGCGGCCGCCGCCACGGGACAGCGACCCCTGGCCCTGCTCGCCGCCGTGCTCCTCGGCGCGGGCTACGGCCTGTCCCTGTCCTACGGGCTGACCCGCACGGCGGCCCTCGCGCCACCGGCCCGGCTCGCCCGCTGGACGGCCGGGTTCTGGACGGCGGCGTACCTCGGCATGTTCACCCCGTACGTGATCACACTGCCGGCCGGGGCGTTCCCGACGGTGAGGGTCCTGACCGCCGCCGCCCTGCTCGCCGCCCGGCGGCGGTCGCCCCACCGGATCTGAGGTCACGTCAGACAGTGCGCGACCCCTTCGCCCGGCGGCATCGCGAGGCCCGCCGCGAACGCGCTGTCGTACACGGCGTCGCCGATCGCCGCCCGGATCGCGCGCTCCGTGTCGGCGCGCGCGGCGACCAGTTCGGGGGCGCCGAGCTGGGGCCGGCCCAGGGTCTGCCAGACCCGGTGGGCGATGCCGAGCAGCCGGGCGGCACGCTCCGGGTCGCCGGTGCCCGCGGTGGCACCGGCGAGGGCGTCGATGGTGGTGGCGATGCCGATGCTGTCCCGGAACAGCGCCTTGCCCGCCAGAGCCGTGCGGGCGTGGCGGGCGGCCTCGGCCGGACGCCCCGTGGCCGCCGCGGCCAGGGCCCGTACATAGGCGACGTAGGAGTGCATCCACTGCTCGCCGCGCCGCTCGCACTCCACCGCCGCGGCGGCCGCCACCTCCTCGGCGGCGGCGAAGTCGCCCTGGTGGACCCGGACGAACGCGCGGGCGACGATCGCCACGAACCAGGCCTCCGGGTAGGCGCCCCGGGAGTGCGGCGCGTGCGGCAGGGTGTCGAACAGGGCCGCCGCCGTCGGCATGTCGCCGGTCAGGGTCGGCGGGATCCCCCTGAGGTAGCACAGCGCCGTCGCCACGGTGGGGTCGTCGCCGTCACCGACGCCGACGCAGGTGCGCAGGGCGGGCGCGAGCGCGGCCATGGACGAGAAGTCCCCGAGGCCCACGCACGTCAGCCCGCGCGCCCACAGCGCCTTCGCCCGCTCCGGCCCCGGCGTCCGCCACATGTCCAGGGCCAGATCCAGATAGTGGGCGCCCTCGCGCGCGTAACCGAAGGCGAACCACATCATCCACAGCGAGCCGCCGATCTCCAGGGCGGCCCGGCCCTCGCCCCGGGTCAGGCAGAAGTCGAGCGCCGTACGGAAGTTGGCGTGCTCGGCGAGGAGCCGCCGGTGCCACGGGACCTGGTCGGGGCCGATCCACTCGGCGTCCGCCTGCCGGGCCAGGTCCCGGTAGAAGTCGCGGTGCCTGGCCCGCGCCTCGGTCTCCTCGCCGAGCTCGAACAGCCAGTGCACGCCGTACTCGCGGACCGTGTCGAGCATCGTGAACCGCTCGGGGAACGGGCCGTCGGCGCGCCCCCGCACCAGCGACTTCGTCACGAGCCCGCTCAGCACCCGCGCGACCGCGTCCGGCGGCAGCGGTCCGCCGCTGCCCACCGCCCGCGCGCCCACCAGGTCGAACCCGCCGGTGAACACGGAGAGCCGGGCCCACAGCAGCCGCTCCAGCGGGGTGCACAGCTCGTGGCTCCAGCCGATCGTGGTGCGCAGCGTGCGGTGCCGGGGAAGCGTGGCGCCGCCGTTTCCCGACTGGGCGATCAGGGTCTCGAAGCGGTGCTGCAGACGGTCGTTGAGCCGGTACACCGACGGCTGCTCCAACTCGCCGAGCTGGGCCGCCGCGAGTTCCACGGCGAGCGGGATGCCGTCGACGCGGCGCACGACGGCGGCGGCCGCGGCATGGTCGGCGGGCAGCAGCTCGAAGCCCTCGACGACGGCCGCCGCGCGCTCGGCGAACAGCTCCACGGCATCGCCGGGCCGCAGCGGTACGGGCCCGTCGGGCCCGGACGGCGGTGCGGGCACCGGCAGCGGGTCCACCTCGTAGGCCACCTCGCCGGGCACGGACAGCGGCTGCCTGCTGGTGGCCAGCACCCGCAGCCCCGGCGCCGCGTCGAGCAGGGTCCGCACCAGGCGGGCGCTCGCGTCGACGACGTGCTCGCACGAGTCGAGGACCAGCAGCAGTTCCTTGTCGGCCAGCCACCGCACGACGACGTCCTCGGGCGGCAGGACCGACGGGTCGGCGAGCCGCAGATCCTCCAGGACCTGGTGCCCGAGCAGCGAGGGATCACGCAGCGGTGTCAGCGCCACGAACCGCGCCCCGTCCGCGCACTCCACCGCAGCCCGCGCGGCCGCACGCACCGCGAGCCGGGTCTTGCCGACCCCGCCCACGCCGGTCAGCGTGACCAGCCGCTCGCGTCTCAACAGCTGCACCACATCGTCGAGTTCACGGACACGGCCCACGAAACTCGTGGTCTCGGCGGGCAGTTCGACCTCGGTCGTCATGCCTCCCCCTCTCTCGGGCTCTCCCGGCCGCAGTCTCCTCCGCCGCGCGGCCCGCACGGGCCGGAGATCGCGAGGTGAACGCCGTGCGGTCACGCACGGTCATCCCCGGACGTACTTCGGACAACGCGGTGTGAACCTCTGGCCGTCGGGTCATAGTGGGCGCGCAGCGAGCGGGGCGACCGAGCAAGGTGAACAAAAACAGGAGGCCCGCATGGCTGGTCTTGGATTGCGGCACGGGCTGGTGAGCGGGTTCAGAGGGCTGGCGCTGCCGCTCGTGGTGGGGGTACTGCTCGGCGTCCCCGCGGTGCTGCCGGGCGGCTGGCGGCCGGGCGCCGGGGTGTTCCTGGTGGCCCCGCTCCTCGCCTGCGTGCGGCTCGACGTCCGGTGCACGGCGGGCGCGGCGGGGCTCGCGGGGGCGCTGGCCCTCGGCGTCGGCGCGGCGCGTGATCTGCTGCTCACCCCTTCGTTCGCCGCCGACTACGCGGGGCTGATCGTGGGGGGCGTGCTCGTGGTGCGGATCGCCGTACGGGACATGGCGCGGGTCGCCGACCTGGCCCGGCTCACGGAGGTGGTCAGGGTCGCGCAGGCCGCGATCCTGCACCCGGTCGAGGCCCGTGTCGGCGGCATCGACGTGTCCACCCGCCACCACTGCCCGGTGCGGGGCAGCTCGGTGGGCGGCGACGTCTTCGACGTCGCGCACACCCCGTACGGCCCCCGGCTGCTGATCGGTGACGTACGCGGACACGGCCTGGACGCGATCCGTACGACGGCGCTGCTGGCCCGCACGTTCCGCGACGCCGCCTACACGACACCCGAACTCTCCTCGGTGGCCGCGCAGTTGAACCGACGTCTCGCTCCGGAGCTGGGCCCGGAGGACTTCGTCACGGCCCTGTTCGCCGAGTTCGCCCCGGGCGAGGTACGCCTCGTCAACTGCGGCCATCCGCCGCCCCTGCGCCTGGGGGCCCGCGCCTCGTTCCTGGAACCCCCGGCCCCGGACAGCCCGTTGGGCCTCGCCCCGCGTCCCGCGCAGGCCCGCTATCTCCTGCAGCCAGGCGACCGCCTGCTCTTCTACACCGACGGTCTCACCGAGGCCCGCGACGCGTCCGGCGCCGAGTTCCCCCTCCTCGACCGCGCGGGGGGCCTCCTGTCCGCCGTCCTGCCGGACGACGCCCTCGACGCCCTGTACGGGGCGGTCACGGCGCACACCGGCGGCCCGCTCCGCGACGACGTGGCCCTCGTCCTGTGCGAACAGTCCGAGCGCCACGCCTACGCGGACCCGGGCCACGGCCCGGCCGGAGCGCCCCTGCCGCGCACGCGGCCCGCGCTGCCGCACCGCGAAAGATGGTAGCCATGGCTACAGTAGCCATGTACATTAAATGCCATGAGCAACACCGCAGCCCTTGAGGGGCCCACGCCCGGCTATCTCGTCTGGCGCCTGTCGATGAAGGTGCGCACCGCCATGGATCGCGCGCTGACCCCGCTGGGCCTGACGCACGCCACGTACTCGGTGCTGACCTCGTTGCACGGGCTGCGGCGGGCGGGCGAGAGCCCGAGCCAGCGGCAGCTCGCCGACCACACGGGTCTCGAACCGCTCTACGTGTCCAAGCTGGCCCGCTCGCTGGAGAAGGCCGGACTCATCACGCGCCCCCGGGACGCCGCCGACAGCCGCGCGCTCCGGCTCGCCCTCACCGACGAGGGCGAGGCCGTCGTGGAGCGCGCGATCCCGGTCGTGCGGCAGCTCATGGCCCGCCTCTTCGAACCGCTGGGCGGCCCCGACGGCGAGCGGACCCGGGCGCTCGCCGCCGATCTCCAGGTGTTGCTCGACGTCCCGCTCTAGTCCCGCTCCAGTCCCGCAGGTCACCAGATCGCCAGGTCATCCAAGGAGTCGTCGTCATGTCCCGTACGCCCCTGCTGAACGGTCAGGTCATCGGCCTGGCCCTGTACTCCACCCGCGCGGTCCTGTCCGCCCGTCTCGCTGAGCTCGGCACGTCCTTCGAGCCCATGGCGGTGCTCAACCTCCTTGTCCAGCACCACGGTTCCTGGGGTCGTGCCGATCTCGTCGACCGTCTCGTCTTCACGCTGAAGATCGACGAGGCGGCGGCGCAGGCCGTCGTCGACGGCGTCATCGCCTCCGGCCTCGCCGAGCCGGCCCCCGGCGACACCTCGACCCTGCGTCTCACCGACCGGGGCGCCGCCCTCCAGTCCCGCGCCGCCGAGGTCGCGGCGGCGATCGCGTCCCGGATCTACGCGGACATCCCGGAGGAGGAACTGGCCGTCGCCGGGCGGGTGCTGGCCCTCCTCACGGACCGCGCCAACGCCGAGCTCAGCGCGGTGCACCGAGCGCGATGAGGTGTCCGGCCGTGCCGGCCGGGTCCACGATCTGGTGCAGATGGGCTCCCGGAAGGTGCGCCACCCGCCAGCCGCGGGACCGGGCCTCTTCGGCCTCGGCCTCGTACGGCGGCCCGAACAGGAGGTACGAGCACGGGTGGTCGTCCCAGCCGTCCGGCACGGGGATGCGCTGTTCGTAGTACGACAGCGGGAGCCGGGGCTGCTCCGCCACGACGGTCCGGCGCGCGTCGCAGCCGTGGAACATGGGGGCGACATCGTCCTCGTCCCACCAGTCGGTCCAGCGCGGCAGCCGGCCGTCGACCGCCAACGTCCGCAGGAATGACAGGAGTTCGGGCGGGGCCACGGTCGTGCTCCCGGACCGGGCGGGCAGGGCGGCGTCGACGAACACGGATCCGGTCACCGGCTGGTGCAGCGCCTTCCGGATCGCCGGGAGGAACAGTCCCGCGTTGCTGTGGGCGACGAGGGTGAGCGAGGTGTCCGCGGGCACGTGCCGCAGCCCGTCACGGACCGCGTCGACCACGGCGGGCCAGAAGGGTGGCGCGTCCCCCTCGCCGACGTGGAGCAGGGACGGAACCAGCACCCGGTGCCCGGCCGCGGCCAGGTGTTCGGCGACGGGCCCCCAGGTGGCGGGGCCCACGGACGGGCTGTGGACGAGCACGAAAGCGGACGGCACGTGTCGATCCTGCCCTCCGGCGCCCCCGGTGTCCCCGCGCTCGGCCGAGAGCAGAGGCGGGGGTGTGGTTCAGCCCCGCCGCACCGCGTCCGCGACGAACGCCCGCCAGGCCGCGGCCCCGATCACGACGACGTCCCCGCCGGACACCTTGCTGTCCCGGACGGGGACGACGCCGGGGACGTTGTCGGCCACCTCGACGCAGTTGCCCCCGTCGCCGTCGCTGTAACTGCTCTTGCGCGTGCAGCGTCCTTGAGGACCTCGGGATCACGGTCGGCGCGAACTCACAGATCCGCGTCGCCGTCCGCTCCAGCTCCACGACCTCCGCGAAGTAATCCGCGTACCGGTGGTCGTCGATCAGGCTCCGCCACATCCGCTCGAAAATACCGTCGGATTGCAGGACGTCGTCAATCCTCTGGGCGACATCCAACTGCGGTTTGCGAATTGCCTGTTCGAATTGGCCGATGTGGCCGCTGGAGACGAATACCCGCAACCCCAACCCGACTTGAGTGAGCCCGGCGTCCTCGCGGCGTCTCTTGAGTTCGAGACCGAAGAACTCCCACGCCGCCTGCCGAGAACCCTGGGCCATCGCCAACCCCCAAGCTCTGCCCATGACTTGTAGGGCACAGACCTCTCCCCACTGTAGAGACGGAAGGCCATGGTCGAGGGGGAAAGCGTGAAATCGAATCGGGAAGGGGAGCCAGGTGACGGGACGCTCGGACGACGCGGAGCTGTGCGTGGAGGAGGCGGAGGAAACGGTGGAGAAATTGCGAGCCGCACTCGCGGCGGCGGGAATTGCGTTGCCGTCTCTGGGACTGGACCAGGGGTCAATCGCGCGAACTGCCCCGTGTCCATTGGTGGAATTGGGGCGTTGTTCGGTTGACGCGGCGGCACGACTGGCCGCCGCGCTGTCGGAACGTACGAAGGGGAGCGCCACCTGATGAAGCCGCCGATCGGTTCGTACGCGGTGGACACGAGTACGGGTCAGGTGGGAAGAGTGATGGGACACGAGGGGCCGTACGTACAGCTGCGGCCCTTCGGCGGTGGCCGCGAGTGGGAGTGCCCGCCCGAGGCGCTGCGCGTGGCGACGACGACGGAGCGGCTGCGGGCGGCGACGGCGTACGAGAACAGAAGGAGCCGCGGCGAGGTGCCCTGAACGCTCCGGGGGCACCGGTCGGAAGGCCGGGAGGGCGGCGCCGGACGGACGGAACGGCTCCCGCTCGCCCCGGAAGGCGAGGGACGCCGCGGCGAGCGCGCGGCGGACATCGACGAGGCGTACCCGGAGGCTGTCGACCGTCGTGGAGCGCGCGGCCCGCGGGGCACGACCACCGCCGGTCGCGCCCGCGCGGCGGAGCCGCCCCTGGCGGGGCACGATCACAGTGCGGGGTGGATTATGAGTGCGCAGGCGTCACTCTGGCACCTATGGTCTGCGGCATGACTCTCGCTCATGACGCGGCCGGCACCGGCCCCGCTCTGATACTCCTGCACTCCGGCGTGTGCGACCGCAGGATGTGGGACCCGCAGTGGGCGGCCCTGACGGGCGCCGGCTACCGCGTGGTGCGCTGCGACTTCCGGGGCTTCGGCGACTCACCCCTGCCGGCCCGGCCGCACAACGACGCCGAGGACGTGCTGGACCTGATGGACACCCTCGGCATCGAGCAGGCCGCACTGATCGGATCCTCGTACGGCGGCCAGGTCGCCGTGGAGATCGCCGCCCGCCACCCGGACCGGGTGACCGCGCTGGCGCTGCTGTGCGCGGGACTCCCGGACCACGCCCCCACCGACGCCCTGCGCGCGTTCGGCGAGCGCGAGGACACGCTCCTCGAAGCGGGCGACGTCGCGGCGGCCGTGGAGCTGAACGTCGACACCTGGCTCGGCCCGGACGCCGGCGACGCGGCCCGTGAGGCCGTACGCACGATGCAGCGGCACGCCTTCGACGTCCAGCTGGCCGCCCCCGAGGGCGCCGGACGCAAGAAGGTGGACGTCGATCCGGCGGCGGCCAAGGCGCCCTGCCTCACCGTCTCCGGCGGCCACGACGTGGCGGACTTCCGGCACATCGCGGCCCGCGTCGCGGACCTGCTCCCCGAGGCCCGCCACGTCGAACTGCCCTGGGCCGGTCACCTCCCGAGCCTGGAACGGCCCACCGCGACGACGGAGCTGCTCACCGGCTTCCTGCGGGAGACGGTCCCGGCGTCCTGACCCCCGTTCCCGTAAGAGAGCGTCCGCCCGTAAGGGACAATGGCCGTATGAGTCTGTTCCGCGACGACGGCATCGTGCTGCGCACCCAGAAGCTGGGCGAAGCGGACCGCATCACGCTGCGCTCACCCGGGGGACGCTGCGTCCGACTGCCGCTGCGCGGCGGGCCGGACCCCCGGCCGGACACCCGCGGGGGCGTGCGATGAGTCTCTTCCGTGACGACGGGATCGTGCTCAGGACGCAGAAGCTCGGCGAAGCCGACCGCATCATCACGCTCCTCACGCGCGGGCACGGCCGGGTACGGGCCGTGGCGCGGGGGGTGCGGCGGACCAAGTCGAAGTTCGGGGCGCGGCTCGAACCCTTCTCCCACGTCGACGTGCAGTTCTTCGCGCGGGGCAGCGAGTTGATCGGGCGGGGGCTGCCGCTGTGCACGCAGAGCGAGACCATCGCCGCGTACGGCGGCGCCATCGTCACCGACTACGCCCGCTACACCGCCGGCACCGCGATGCTGGAGACGGCGGAACGCTTCACCGACCACGAGGGCGAACCGGCCGTCCAGCAGTACCTGCTGCTCGTCGGCGCGCTGCGCACCCTCGCCCGCGGTGAGCACGAGCCGCATCTGATCCTCGACGCGTTCCTGCTCCGCTCGCTGGCCGTCAACGGCTACGCGCCCAGCTTCGGCGACTGCGCCAAGTGCGGAATGCCCGGTCCCAACCGGTTCTTCTCGGTCGGCGCGGGCGGCTCGGTTTGCGTCGACTGCCGGGTACCGGGCAGCGTCGTACCCTCACCGCAGGCCCTCGTCCTGCTGGGTGCGCTGCTCACCGGAGACTGGGAGACGGCGGACACGTGCGAGGCGAGGTTCCAGCGGGAGGGCAGCGGGCTGGTGTCGGCGTATCTGCACTGGCACCTGGAGCGCGGGCTGCGCTCGCTGCGTTACGTAGAGAAGAGCTAGCGCAAAGCTAGAGCTGAGCTAGGGGAGAGGCCCACCAACATGGCACGTCGCGGAATTCTCGGACGGTCGTCACGCCGCGAGTACGTGGCACCCGAACCGCACCCGTCGGGCGCGCGGCCCCCGAAGATCCCCGGCGAGCTGGTGCCCGAGCACGTCGCCATCGTGATGGACGGGAACGGACGCTGGGCCAAGGAGCGCGGGCTGCCCCGCACCGAGGGCCACAAGGTCGGCGCCGAGCGCGTTCTCGACGTGCTCCAGGGCGCGATCGAGATGGGCGTCGGCGCGATCTCGCTGTACGCCTTCTCCACCGAGAACTGGAAGCGGTCCCCGGACGAGGTGAAGTTCCTGATGAACTTCAACCGGGACTTCATCCGCAAGACCCGTGACCAGCTCGACGAGCTGGGCGTGCGGGTGCGCTGGGTGGGCAGGATGCCCAAGCTGTGGAAGTCGGTCGCCAAGGAGCTGGAGATCAGCCAGGAGCAGACCAAGGGCAACGACAAGCTGACGCTCTACTTCTGCATGAACTACGGCGGCCGCGCCGAGATCGCCGACGCCGCGCAGGCGCTCGCCGCGGACGTGAAGGCGGGCCGCCTCGACCCGTCGAAGGTGAACGAGAAGACGTTCGCGAAGTACCTCTACTACCCGGACATGCCGGACGTCGACCTGTTCCTGCGCCCCAGCGGCGAGCAGCGCACCTCCAACTACCTGCTGTGGCAGAGCGCCTACGCCGAGATGGTCTTCCAGGACGTCCTGTGGCCGGACTTCGACCGCCGCGACCTGTGGCGGGCCTGCGTCGAGTACGCCTCCCGCGACCGCCGCTTCGGCGGGGCCACGCCCAACGAGGTGCTGCTCCAGCTGGAGAACGGGAAGTAAAGGGGAGGTAATCGGGCAACCCCGGCGCAGCCCCCGACAGGAACCACGGTTACGCTCCCTGGACTTTCACAGGTCAGGGAGCACACACCATGAGGTCCGAGCAGGACACCGCCTACCGTCTCCGACTGTCGTACCGGCCGACGCAGCGGCAGTGCGCGCAGATCGTCGCCGCTCGCGGCCGGGCCTCGGGACGCACGCGCCGGGTGCTGCTCGCGCTGGCGCTGCTCGCGGTGTCGGCGACGCTGTCGGCGGCCACCGGCGGATCCGGCACCGCCGCGTTCTCGCCCGCGATCGTGATCGGGCTGGCCGTCGGCGTCCTCGTCGTCCGCCCGCGCCGGGAGACCCGCGCCCTGCACGAGCGCGCGGTGCGGTGCGGCGGCCACGAGGTCGTCGTCGACGGGGACGG
This sequence comes from Streptomyces sp. VRA16 Mangrove soil, assembly GCF_017377775.1. Taxonomy (GTDB): domain Bacteria; phylum Actinomycetota; class Actinomycetes; order Streptomycetales; family Streptomycetaceae; genus Streptomyces. The sequence continues at coordinate 114,275 of NZ_JAFVLN010000020.1, read as the reverse complement.
GGTCCGCGTCGAGCACGATCTGGGCTCCGAGCGGATCACCTGGGAGGGCCTGGCCGACTACACCGAGACGGACGACCTGTTCGTCCTCTTCGACGACGAGGACGCCTCCCACGCGACGGTCGTGCCGAAGGACCGTCTCTCCGCCGAGGACACCGCCGCCCTGCGCGCCTTCATGGACAGCCGCCTGCGGCAGGCGTGACCGCGGGTGCGGGTGCGGGTGCGGGTGCGGGTGCGGGTGCGGGGCGTACGCGGCCCGCACCCGGCGACGGGACCCGTCAGGCGCCCGGGCCGGCGGACGCGCACTCGGCGCAGGTGCCGAAGATCTCCACCGTGTGGGCCACGTTCACGTAGCCGTGCTCGGTGGCGATCGCCTCGGCCCACTTCTCCACCGCCGGGCCCTCGACCTCGACGGCCTTGCCGCAGACGCGGCAGACCAGGTGATGGTGGTGGTCGCCGGTCGAGCAGCGGCGGTACACCGCCTCGCCCTCCGACGTGCGCAGGACGTCGACCTCGCCCGCGTCGGCGAGGGACTGGAGGGTGCGGTAGACCGTGGTCAGGCCGACGGAGTCGCCCTTGTGCTTGAGCACGTCGTGCAGTTCCTGGGCGCTGCGGAACTCGTCCACCGCGTCGAGCGCCGCCGCCACGGCCGCGCGCTGGCGGGTCGACCTGCCTCGAACCGGGGCTGCCACGGGTTCCTCCTCACCTGCCTGCCACCTTCGTACCGCCGCCATTGTGCCAGGCGACGTCATGACGGGGTCATCCCTGAACCGGGGCGGTCGACGCCTGCTGTCCCGGGATCGTGCATTCCGCGGGATCACCGGACCCCGCCGCCGCTGCCCTGGCCCGGCGCCGGGCCAGCGGGGTCGCGGCCAGCGTCAGCGCGATGAACGCGGCGATGGTGAACAGCACGATCGTCGCGCCGGGCGGCACGTCCTGGTAGTACGACGTCACGGTCCCGCCGAGCGTCACGGCCACGCCGATCGCGACCGCGATCACGAACGTCGCCTTGAAGCTGCGGGTCAGCTGCTGCGCCGCCGCCACCGGCACCACCATCAGCGCGGAGACCAGGAGCAGGCCCACGACGCGCATGGCGACGGAGACCGTCAGCGCCGCGGTCACCGCGACCAGCAGATTGAGCATCCGCACCGGCAGGCCCGTGACCCGGGCGAACTCCTCGTCCTGGCTGACCGCGAACAGCTGCCGGCGCAGGCCCACCGTCACCAGCACGACGAAGGCCGCGAGCAGGCTGATGGCCCACACGTCCTCCGGCGCCACCGTGGCCAGCGAACCGAACAGATACGAGTGCAGATTGCCCGTCGAGCCGTCGGCGAGGCTGGTCAGCATGACGCCGCCGGCCATACCGCCGTAGAAGAGCATGGCGAGCGCGATGTCGCCCCGCGTCCTGCTGAACCAGCGGATCAGCTCCATCGCGACCGCGCCGAGCACGGAGACGACCGTCGCCATCCAGATCGGCGAGGAGTTCGTGAGGAAGCCGAGGCCCACGCCCGTCATCGCCACGTGGCCGATGCCGTCGCCGAGCAGGGCCTGCCGGCGCTGCACCAGGTAGATGCCGATCGCGGGCGCGGTGATGCCGACGAGGACGGCCGCGAGCAGCGCCCGCCGCATGAAGTCGTAGCTCAGGATTTCCATGATCGATTCCAGTTCCTCAGCTCAGCAGGCCCGTGCGGAGCGGGGTGGCGTCGGCCGCATGCGGGTGTACGTGGTCGTGGCCGGGCAGCGCGTGCTGGCCGACCGCCTCCGGGGGCGGGCCGTCGTGCAGCACGCAGCCGTCGCGCAGGACGACCGCCCGGTCGATCAGCGGTTCCAGCGGGCCGAGTTCGTGCAGCACGAGGAGGACGGTGGTGCCCGCGGCGACCTGCTCGCGCAGGGTCGCGGCCAGCACTTCCTGGCTCGCCAGGTCCACGCCCGCCATCGGCTCGTCCATGATCAGCAGTTCGGGTTCGGCGGCCAGTGCGCGGGCGATCAGCACCCGCTGGTGCTGGCCCCCGGAGAGCGCGTCGACCGAGTCCTTGGCCCGGTCGGCCATCCCGACCAGTTCCAGGGCGCGGGTCACCGCGGCCCGGTCGGCCTTGCGCAGGATCCCGAAGCGGGCCCGGGACAGCCGCCCGGAGGAGACGACCTCGGCCACCGTCGCGGGCACGCCGCCCGCGGCGGTCGTGCGTTGCGGCACGTACCCCACCCGCGACCACTGCCGGAACCGGCGCCTGGGCGTGCCGAACAGCTCGATCTCGCCGCCGCTCACCGGCACCTGCCCGACGATGGTGCGGATCGCGGTCGACTTGCCGGAGCCGTTCGCGCCGAGCAGGGCGACGACCTCGCCGCGGTGCACGGTCACGTCGATGCCGCGCAGCACGGGCCGCGAGCCCAGTTCGGCGGTGACCCCGCGCAGAGTGATGACCGGTTCGCCCATGGCGCCGTCCCCCTTCGTCACTTGGCGCCGAGCGCCTTCTGGAGTGCCGTCAGGTTCGACTCCATGACCTGCATGTAGTCGTCACCCTTGGACTGGTCGGTGATGCCCTCCAGCGGGTCGAGCACGGCCGTCTTCAGGCCCGCGTCGTTCGCGAGGGTCTTGGCCGTCTTGTCGCTGACGAGGGTCTCGTAGAAGACGGTCGTCACACCGTCGGCCTTCGCCATCTTCTGGAGGTCCTTGACGCGCGCGGCGCTGGGCTCGCTCTCCGGGTCGAGGCCGCTGATGGCCTCCTCGGTGAGGCCGTAGCGCTCGGCGAGGTAGCCGAAGGCGGCGTGGGTGGTGATGAAGACCTTCGAGGTGGAGTTCTTCAGGCCCTCCGCGTACTTCTTGTCGAGCTGGTTCAGCTCCCCGACCAGGGCCGCGGTGTTCTTCTTGTAGTCCGCCGCGTGGTCCGGGTCCGCCTTCTCCAGGGCCTTGCCGACGCCCTCGGCGACCTCGGCGTACTTCACCGGGTCGAGCCAGATGTGCGGGTCGGCGGACGCCTCGTCGCCGTGGTCGTGGTCGTCGTGCTCCTCGGCGTGCCCGCCGACCTCGGTGCCGTGCTTCTCCAGGGAGGTCAGGGACGCCGCGTCGATCTTCGTGCCGATGCCGGACTGGCCGATCGCCTCGTCGACGGAGGGCTGGAGGTTCTTCAGGTAGAGGGCGACGTCGGCCTCTTCGAGCTGGGCGCGCTGCTTGGCGCTGACTTCCAGGTCGTGCGGCTCCTGGCCGGGCTGCGTCAGGTTCGTGACGCTGACGTGGTCGCCGCCGATCTGCTCGGCGAGGTACTGCATCGGATAGAACGACGCGACGACGTCCAGCTTGCCGTCGCTCCCCTTGGCGTCCGCGGCGGAGCTGCCGCACGCGGTCAGGGCGCCGAGACCGAGCGCGGTGACGGCGGCGACGGGTATGAGGCGCCGGGGACGGAGGGCGCGGGGGGCGCGGCTTTCGTTCATGACAGTCATTTTCAACAAAACTGGAAACGATTGTCAACAAGCCCTTCGTCCCGCTCTGTGCCGAGAACCGATTTGGTTCGGGGGGTGGCCCCGCCGGTAACCTGAAGCATTCGCTCCCGGAGCGCGTATCCAGCGCGCTCACCGTCGTCGTAATGAAGAGAGCACCGTGGCCGCCGACAAGATCGACACCATCGTCAGCCTCAGCAAGCGCCGTGGCTTCGTCTACCCCTGCAGCGAGATCTACGGCGGTCAGAAGGCCGCCTGGGACTACGGTCCGCTGGGCGTGGAGCTGAAGGAGAACATCAAGCGTCAGTGGTGGCGCTACATGGTCACCTCGCGCGAGGACGTCGTGGGTCTCGACTCGTCCGTGATCCTGGCGACCGACGTCTGGCAGGCCTCCGGTCACGTCGCCACGTTCACCGACCCGCTCACCGAGTGCACCTCCTGTCACAAGCGGTTCCGCGCGGACCACCTGGAAGAGGCGTACGAGGAGAAGAAGGGCCGCGCTCCCGAGAACGGCCTGGCGGACATCAACTGCCCGAACTGCGGCACCAAGGGCGCCTTCACCGAGCCCAAGCAGTTCTCGGGTCTGCTCTCCACGCACCTCGGCCCGACGCAGGACAGCGGCTCCGTCGCGTACCTGCGCCCCGAGACCGCCCAGGGCATCTTCACCAACTTCTCGCAGGTGCAGACGACTTCGCGCCGCAAGCCGCCGTTCGGCATCGCCCAGATGGGCAAGTCGTTCCGCAACGAGATCACGCCCGGCAACTTCATCTTCCGCACCCGCGAGTTCGAGCAGATGGAGATGGAGTTCTTCGTCAAGCCGGGCGAGGACGAGAAGTGGCAGGAGTACTGGATGGAGCAGCGCTGGAACTGGTACACCGGTCTCGGCCTGCGCGAGGAGAACATGCGGTGGTTCGAGCACCCGAAGGAGAAGCTCTCCCACTACTCGAAGCGCACCGCTGACATCGAGTACCGCTTCCGCTTCGGCGGCAGCGAGTGGGGCGAGCTGGAGGGCGTCGCCAACCGCACGGACTACGACCTGTCCGCCCACTCCAAGGCTTCCGGCCAGGACCTCTCCTACTTCGACCAGGAGAAGGGCGAGCGCTACACGCCGTACGTCATCGAGCCCGCGGCCGGTGTCGGCCGCACGATGCTGGCGTTCATGCTCGACTCGTACTTCGAGGACGAGGCCCCGAACGCCAAGGGCAAGATGGAGAAGCGCACGGTCATGCGCTTCGACCACCGCATCGCCCCGGTGAAGGTCGCGGTCCTGCCGCTGTCCCGCAACCCGGAGCTGTCCCCGAAGGCGAAGGGTCTGGCCGCCGCGCTGCGCCAGAACTGGAACATCGACTTCGACGACGCCGGCGCCATCGGCCGCCGCTACCGCCGCCAGGACGAGATCGGTACGCCGTTCTGCGTCACCGTCGACTTCGACACCCTGGACGACAACGCGGTGACGGTGCGCGAGCGCGACACCATGAAGCAGGAGCGCGTCTCCCTCGACCAGATCGAGGGCTACCTGGCCGCGCGCCTGGTCGGCTGCTGACGCCCGTACGTGCATGAGGCCCCGGCCCACCGTTTCGGCGGTGGGCCGGGGCCTTTTGCTGCACACTGCGGCTGTGCCTCACATCACGAACAGCAGGGTCAGCCGCTGGGACCAGCACGGGCGGAGTCACATCGTGCGGGTCGAAAAGGCGGGCGTGCAGCGGCAGTTGACGTGTGAGACGTGCGGCTGGCGAAGAACGGCCCGGTTCCTGCCGTGGCTCAAGGCGGAGGAGCACCTGGAGCGGGAGCATCAGGCGACGGTGGACCCGGCGTCCGGCGGCGACAGGTCCTGACGGCCCGCCCCGAGCGCGCACGCGGCGGCCGCCACCACCGTGCCGGCCTGATGGGCGACCTGCCGGCCGACCGGCACCCGGCGCAGCAGCAGCACCTTCTCGAACTCCGCGCACCACGTGCCGAAGAGATGCTCCAGCTCCGCGCGGAGCGCCGGTGCGGCCGGATCCGGTGACGCGTCGAGGAGCCGCAACAGCAGCCCGGCCGCCCGCAGCGGCTGCCGGCGGCCCGCGATCTCCAGGGCGGTGAGCTGCGCCGTCGACAGCGGGGCGCCCCCGCACGCCGGCGGCTCCCAGGAAGCGGCGACCCGCTCGAAGAGGTCGTCGGCCATCCAGTCCAGGACCCGGCGCGGCGCGCTGTCCTCGCCGGACGGCAGGAACGTGGCGGCCCTGTCGAGCACCGAGGTCACCCGCGCGCCCCCGTCCCGCACCAGCCGGGACAGCGCGCGCAGCACCTCCCCGGTGTCGGCGCGCGGAGTCGGGTCGGCCGCCGACTCGGCGGCCCAGATGGGGACTTCGACGATCGCCGTGAGCCCGCCGTACGCCTGCGGGGCGCACCAGGTCGTCGGCCCGATGTCGTCCGTGCCCCGCGGCAGGCGGCCCTCGGCGTCACGCGCGGGCAGCACGAAGATCCCGGGGGCCGGGTTGTCCCAGTGCGGCGCGTCGTACGTGCCGTGCTGCACGGGGATCCCGCGGCGCGCGGCACTGTCCGCGAACTCGGCTGCCAGGCCCGGCAGTTCACGGGTCAGCTGCACCCAGCTGCCGCCCGCGTCGGTGCTGTGCAGCGAGCACTGGAGCACCGGCCGCACCTCGTCGATCAGCCGGAGCAGGGCGCGGGTCTCCGGCAGCGGCCCGCCGGCGATCGGCGCCCACTCCGGCTGGTGCGCGGCGTCCGGGCGGAACGCGGTGCGGTAGTAACCGGCCGGGGTGGCGTCGGGCGCGGGCCCGCTCAGCGCGGCGCCGTCCGGGTCGAGGCAGAGCACGATGTCCCAGGTGACCCGCGCCGGATCGGTCGCGGGTGAGCCGTGCCCGCCGGACGCCACCCGCCGGGCGAGGGCCAGTGCGCTCGCCCCGCCGACCGGCTCGTCCGGGTGCGGGCCCGCGACGACGAGGACGTGCCGCGGCCCGTGCCCCACGGAGAGCAGCGGGATCGGCCGCCCCGCGCGCGAGAGCCCGATGCTGCGCAGCCGGCATCTGCCGGGGAAGCGGGCGGCCAACTGCCGCGCCGACGCGACGACTTCGGCGGGGGTGGGGTAGCGGTCCGCGGACCGCTCGGGTGCCGCCGCCTTCGCCCGGTGCGTCATGCCCTGTCCCTCCCGAGGCGGCGGTCGGTTCGCAGACGTGCTCCTGTCAGGGTTGGCGGCGCGGGCAGGAGTTGTCAACCACCGTTGCGACACGGCCCGTTGGGCCGGGAGCGGCGCCCTGGCGTGCTTCGATGCCGCGCAGCACCAGCGCCGTGACCGCCTCGAACGCCTGCTGGGCGCCGGGCCGTGACCACTGCGGTGCGTAGCCCGGGTCGTGGAAGTGGGCCGTGGCCTCGAAGATCGCACGGGCCGTCACCGCGGCGTCCGCGGCCTCGAACGCGCCCTGGTCCACGCCCTGTCGGACGATGGCGGTGAGATGTCCGACGAGCTCGGCGATGTGCGCGTCGACCACGTCGCTGTTCTCCGCCGTCAGGACCGTGTACGTGGCGAACAGCTCCGGGTCGTCGCCCGCCTTGTGCCGCTTGGCCTCGAAGAGGGCCGTGAGCCAGTGCCCGAGCTTGGCGGGCGGGGCCTCGTCACCGGCGACGACGTCGTCGAGCAGCGCCGTGGTCCGGTCCAGCCAGCGCTTGGTCACCGCACCGCGCAGCTCGGCCTTCGTGCGGAAGTGGCGGTACACCGAGCCGTGGCTGACCCCGAGCGCGCGGGCCACGTCGACGACGGTCGCCTTCGCGGCGCCGTGCCGGCGCAGCACGTCCTCGGTCGCGGCGAGGATGCGCTCGGGGGTCAGGGCCTCGGTGGTCGGTGGGGGTGCCATGTCAGTGACCGTACCCGGCGCTGATCAGCGCTCGCTGTCGAGGTGTGCCATCTGCGCGGCCGGGTAGCGCTCGCCCGCCGCGGCGTCCGCGGGCACGGCCTCCTCGATCGCGGTCAGGTCGGCGTCGTCCAGCGTCACGTCGAGCGCGCCGAGCGCCTCGGTCAGGCGGGCCCGGGTGCGGGCGCCGACCAGCGGCACGATGTCCTCGCCCCGGCCGAGCACCCAGGCGATGGCGATCTGCGCGACGCTCACGCCCTTCTGCTCGGCGATCTTCCGGAGCCGCTCGACGAGGTCCAGGTTGTGCTGGAGGTTCTCGCCCTGGAAGCGCGGCGAGAAGGCCCGGAAGTCGTTCGCGGCGAGCTGCCGGTCGCGGGTGAAGTGCCCGGAGATCAGGCCGCGCGAGAGCACTCCGTACGCGGTGATGCCGATGCCCAGCTCGCGGGTGGTCGGCAGGATCGACTCCTCGATGCCGCGCGAGATGAGCGAGTACTCGATCTGGAGGTCGGAGATGGGGGCGGTGGCGGCGGCGCGGCGGATCGTCTCCGCGCCCGCCTCCGAGAGGCCGATGTGCCGGACGTGGCCCTTCTCGATCAGCTCGGCGATGGCGCCGACGGTCTCCTCGATCGGCACGTCGGGGTCGATGCGGGCGATCCGGTAGACGTCGATGTGGTCGACGCCGAGCCGCTGCAGCGAGTACGCCACGAAGTTCTTCACGGCGGCCGGACGGCCGTCGTACCCGGACCAGCCGCCGTCCGGGTCGCGCAGGGCGCCGAACTTCACGCTGGTCAGCGCGTTCTCCCTGAGCCCGGCCGGTGCCGAGCGCAGGGCCTCGCCGATCAGCATCTCGTTGTGCCCCATGGCGTAGAAGTCGCCGGTGTCCAGGAGGGTCACGCCCGCTTCGAGGGCGGCGTGGATCGTCGCGACGGACTCGGTCCTGTCGGCGTCTCCGTACAGCGCGGACATGCCCATGCAGCCGAGGCCGAGGGCGGAGGTTCGGGGTCCTGTGGTGCCGAGATTTCGAGTGGGGAGGTTCATGCCTCCACCATGACATGACAGATGACAGATTTCAATATCTGTCATCTGTCATCCGTCACCTGTTATCTGTCAGTCGCGGGTCCGCCCCGGAGCCTCAGGCGATCGTGCGCGGCAGCCGCAGGCTCAGTCCCACGGTGAGCGCGATCGCCGCGAGCTGCACCAGCAGCGTCGTGACCAGCGCGTCCCGCATCCCTACGTGCGGGGTCAGGGAGAGGAAGAGAGTGCCGAGCGTGGCCACGCCCAGGGCGAGGGACGCCTGCTGCGTCGTCGTCATCACGCCGCTGCCGACTCCGGCGCGCGGGCCCGGCACCTCGGAGAGGATGATCCGGAACAGCACCGGGAGCTGGAGCGCCTGACCGGTACCGGCCACGACCGCGCCCGGCAGCAGCTGCACGATGCCCAGGTCCGGCCAGGTCGCCCAGGCCGCCAGGGCGATCAGGCCGACGCCGACCCCCTGCAGCAGGCCGCCGGCCGTCACGACCCGGGTGCCCCAGCGGGCCACCAGGCGCGGACCGAGCAGCGAGGTCACGAAGAACGCGGCCGCCATCGGGGCCAGGGCCAGGCCCGCCGTCGTCGCGTCGACCCGCTCGCCCTGTTGCAGGGCCACGGCGATGACGAACATGAACCCGGAGAAGCCGATGGAGAACGGCACGATCATCACCAGGCCGCGGCGCAGCGAGGTCAGACGCAGCAGCGACGGCGGTATCAGCGGGGTGCGGCCCGCCCGGTCCGCCCGCGCCTCGACCGCGTAGAAGAGGTACGCGAGGAGCGGGAACGCCGCCAGCGAGAGCCAGGTCCACAGCGGCCAGCCCGACGCCTGGCCCTCGGTGAGCGGGGCGAGCAGCGCGAGCAGGGCCAGGGTGAGCAGCACCGTGCCGGGGCCGTCGAGCGGTTCGGGGCGCGCCGAGCGGGTCTCGGGGACCGTGCGCACGGCGAGGACCAGGGCGACGGCCGCGACGGGGACGTTCACCAGGAACACCGAGCGCCAGCCGGTACCGAGCACGTCGGCGGAGACCAGTACGCCGCCGAGCACCTGACCGGCCACCATCGACAGCCCGGCCGTGGCCCCGTACAGGCTCATCGCCTTCGCCCGGCGCTGTCCGGTCGTCGTCGCCTGGATCGTGGCGAGCACCTGCGGCAGCATCGCCGCCGACGCCGCGCCCTGCGCGATCCGCGCCGCCACCAGCGTCCAGGCGCTCGGCGCGAGCCCGCAGGCCAGCGAGGTCAGGCCGAAGGCGGCCATGCCGCCGATGAACAGCCGGCGGCGGCCGATCGCGTCGCCGATCCGGCCGCCGAGCACCAGGAGCACGGCGTACGCGATGCCGTACCCGGCGACGACCAGTTCGAGCACCGGCTCGCTTGCGTGCAGATCGTGGTCGATGGTGGGCAGGGCGACGTTGACGATGAAGAAGTCGATGAGCGGGAGCGCCGCGCCGAGCAGCACGGTCAGCAGTCCGGCACCCGACAGCGCGGGGCCCGGCGCCGCCGTGGTCACGACCGGCCGGGACGGTGTGGTGGTGGTCATGGCATCGAGCCTCCGGCATGCCGGAGAGTGGTACCAGAGAGTCCTTATCCTGGTAGAAGAACCACCTGGAAACAGGATCGTGGCGGCCTCACCCTGGAGACATGACGACGATGACGCAGGACGCGCACGGTATCCGGGCCGCGGGCCACGACGTGCGGCCCGCCGAGATCCGGCGCCATGAGCTCGCCGGGTTCCTGCGGTCGCGCCGCGAGCGCATCACGCCCGAGGACGTCGGCCTGCCGCGCGGTCCGCGCCGCCGCACCCCCGGCCTGCGCCGCGAGGAGGTCGCGCACCTCTCCGCGGTCGGCGTCACCTGGTACACGTGGCTGGAGCAGGCCCGCGACATCCAGGTCTCCGCCCAGGTCCTCGACGCGCTCGCGCGCACCCTGCGCCTGGACGCGGGGGAGCGCACCCATCTCTTCGGCCTCGCCGGTGTGATCGACCCGAGCCCGGTGGCGCGGTGCGCCCGCGTCACACCCGAACTCCAGGTCATGCTGCGCCAGTTGGAGCCGTTCCCGGCGGCCGTGCAGAACAGCAAGTACGACATCCTCGCCTACAACCGCACCTACGCGGAGCTGCTGTGCGACCTGGACGAGGTGCCGGTCGAGGACCGCAATCTGCTGCTGCTCGCGTTCACCAACGAGCAGTGGCGCTCCTCGATCGTCCATCTCGACGAGGTGCTGCGCACGATGACCGCCAAGTTCCGTGCCGTGATGGCCGACAACATCGGCGGCGCCGGTTTCAAGGTGCTTCTCAAGCGGCTGCTCGACGAGTCCGCGGAGTTCCGTGAGCTGTGGGAGCGCTACGAGGTCGGGCGCTCCGTCGACAGTCGCACCAAGTACTTCCACAACGCGCAGGTCGGCCCGCTCACCGTCGTCCACACCGACCTGTGGATCGGCCGGGACGGTGCCGCGCGCCTGGTCACGTACACCCCGGCGGACGACGACACCCGCACCCGCCTGGAAGCCCTCCACGCACGCGCCGCCGCTTCCTGACCCGCCCCGGCCGGCTGCCGCGCCGCCTTGGGCAATCTGCCGCCTGGGGCTTTCCCGCCCCGGCCGGCTGCCGCGCCGCCTTGGGCAGTCTGCCGCCTGGGGCGGCAGGGTGGGCAAGGCGGCACCCCGGCGCGGGGTGAGCGCTCCGAGCGGCGTCCAGCTCGGTCCCGGGCGCGTCATCGCCGGGTGCGCGCCCGTGGGGGCTGGTCGCGCAGTTCCCCGCGCCCCTGCGGGGCACGGCCACAGCTGCAGATCGTTGCCGCCCCGCGCCCCTGCGGGGCACGGCCACAGCTGCAGATCGTTGCCGCCCCGCGCCCCTGCGGGGCACGGCCACAGCTGCAGATCGTTGCCGCCCCGCGCCCCTGTCGGGGCTCACGCCCCCGTGGACGCCTCCGCGACGGCCGCGTCCTGAGGTGTCTCCAGGCGCTCCGCGGTCCGCCGCGCCGTCCCCCGGGCCCAGGCACCGCTCGTCACCGCACCGAGCACCAGCACAGCCAGACCGCAGCCGACGATGATCCACCAGCAGGCCCGGCTCGCCGCGACGAACGACTCCGCGTACGAGGACGCGGCGATGCCCGAGGCGAGCACCGCGCCGATCACCGCGACGCCGAGCGTCTGGCCGATCTGCCGGCTGGTGGAGGCGACGGCCGCCGCGACCCCGGCCTGGGCGCGCGGCATCCCGGAGACGGCGGTGTTGGTGATCGGCGCGTTCACGAAACCGAAACCGATGCCGAACAGCACGTAGGCGATCACCAGCGACCAGTCGGCCGTCTCCGCGTCGAACGCCGCGAACATCACGCCGCTCGCCGTCATCGTGGCACCCGCGACCAGCAGCGGCAGTCGCGGTCCGCGACTGCCGACCAGACGGCCCGACAGCGGGGCGCACACCAGCGCCATCGCCGCCATCGGCAGCATCCACAGCCCGGCGTGCAGCGCGTCCAGACCCCGTACGTCCTGCAAGTACAGGGTCGACAGGAAGAGGAAGCCGCCGAGTGCGGCGAACCCGCAGACCGCGATCACGGCGGCGCCGCTGAACGGAGCCGAGCGGAAGAACCGCAGATCGATCAGCGGCTCCGTGCGGCGCGGCTCGTACAGCAGGATGCCGACCAGGGCGGCGGCCGCGACCGCCGTGCAGGCCACGATCCGCGTCGAGGTCCAGCCCGCCGAGGGCGCCTCGATGATCGCGTACGTGAGCGAGCCGAGCAGCGCGATGACGAGGAGCTGGCCGACCGGGTCGGGGCGGCGGGCCTTGGGGGCGCGGGACTCGGGCACGTACCGCATGGTGAGCAGCAGCGCCGCGAGGCCGACCGGCAGGTTGACCCAGAAGATCGAGCGCCAGCCGACCGAGTCGACGAGCAGACCGCCGACGATCGGTCCCGCGGCCATCGAGATGCCGACGACGCCGCCCCACACGCCGATGGCGCGGGCCCGCTCGCGCGGGTCGGTGAAGGTGTTGGTGATGATCGACATCGCGACCGGGTTGAGCATCGAGCCGCCGATCGCCTGGAGCATCCGGAAGGCGACCAGGGCCTCCAGGGTCGGGGCGAGCGAGCAGGCCACGGACGCGGCCGTGAAGACGACGAGCCCGATCTGGAAGACCTTACGGCGCCCTATTCGGTCGGCGGTCGAACCGGCCAGCATCAGCAGCGAGGCCAGCACCAGGGTGTAGGCGTCGATCGTCCACTGCATGCCCGAGAGCGTGGCGTCGAAGTCCTTCGCCATGGAGGGCAGGGCGACGTTCAGGATCGTGTTGTCGAGGCTGACGATCAGCAGGCTCATGCAGCAGATCGCGAGGATCAGCATGCGCCGCTTGTGGGTCAGGGAGGATGGTGTATCGGGCATGTATTCGACGGTAGCTCCCGGACCGGCCGGGCGAGTACGTGAGGGATGTGAGGGAGGGGCCATGCCTACGACGATCGTCGAACCCTCAGCCTGGTACCAGAGCCTCTTCATCCTGTTACGGGCAGTACCTGGCAACGGGATGGGGCCGGGTGCACCCTGGTGGCATGACGACGACTCCCACGGCGGCAGAGGTGCGACGCGGTGAACTGGCCGCCTTCCTGCGCAGCCGCCGCGAGCGCATCACCCCTGAAGAGGTCGGCCTGCCCGGCACGACCCGGCGCCGCACGCCGGGCCTGCGCCGCGAGGAGGTCGCGCACCTCTCCGCGGTCGGCGTCACCTGGTACACGTGGCTGGAGCAGGGCCGCGCCATCAACGTCTCGGCCTCCGTCCTCGACGCCGTCGCCCGGGCCCTGCGCCTCGACCCCGCCGAGCGCGCCCACGCCTTCGCGCTGGCCGGTGCCACCGACCCGCGGGCCGAGACCGTCTCCCCGGCCGTCACCCCGACGATCCTGCGCCTGCTCGAACGCCTGGAGCCCTACCCGGCCGCGCTCAAGAACCCCCGCTACGACATCCTCGCCCACAACCGGGCCTACGCCGATGTCTTCAGCGACCCCGCGGAGGAGGCCCCGGAGCACCGCAACGCCCTGTGGCTGATGTTCATGAGCGACCGCTGGCGGGTGCGGCTGCTCGACCGGGACGTGATGCTGCCCGAGCTGATCGCCAAGTACCGCAAGGCGATGGCGGAGCACGTCGCCGAACCCGCGTGGAAGGCCCCGGTCGACGAACTGCTCGCGGCGTCGGAGGAGTTCCGCGCGCTGTGGGAGCGCCGCGACGTGGCCCCGATGGTCTCCCACGTCAAGCGCTACCAGCACCCGGACCCGTCCGTCGGACTGCTGCGCCTGGAGCACCGCCACATGTGGCTGGCCCCGGACGGCGACGCCCACCGCGTGGTCGCCTACCTCCCGGCGGACGACGAGACCGAGGAGCGGCTCTCGAAGCTGGCGGTGCTCAACGGCTGAGCCGCGGCCGGGACGGCGGGCGCGGTCGGCAGGTCGCGCAGCCGCCGCATCGGGGACATCAGCAGGAACAGGGCCGAGGCCGGCACGAGCGCCACGGTGATCCACATGGCGGGGCGCAGCCCGAGCCACTCGCCGAGGGCGCCGCCGAGCAGCGCGCCGAGCGGGATGGTGCCGTAGTTGACGAAGGCGGAGGCGGTGGAGACCCGGCCGTAGAGCGCGGGCGGCACGTAGTCCTGCTTGAAGGTGGCCGTGATCGTGTTCTCGGCGACCACCGAGAACACGACACTGGTGTAGCCGAGCACGTACAGGCCGGTGCCGAGCGGACTGCCGGACGCCAGCGGGATGAGCAGCGCCAGGCACGGGGTGCCGAGGGTGAGCAGGTAGACGGCGCGGGCGGTGCCGAGCCGGGCCCCGAGGCGGCGGGCCGTGAAGGCGCCGGCGATGCCGCCGAGGCCGCCGAGTCCGAGCAGCACACCGAGCAGCGCCGAGTCGATCCCGGCCTCCCGGGTCAGGAAGACGACCTGGATCGACTGGAAGGCCATCAGCCCCAGATTGGCGGCGGCGCCGGTGAGCACGAACGCGCGGATGAACCCGTCGCGGAAGGTGAAGGCGAGCCCCTCGCGGATCTCGCGCACCAGACGGCGGTCCTGCGGAGCCACCGGCTCGGGCCGCTCGCGGTGGCGCAGGCCGAGCACGGCGAGGAAGGACACGGCGAACGTCCAGGCCTCGACCAGCATCGCCCCCGCGGGCCCGAGCAGCGCAACGAGCGCGCCGCCGCCGCTGTACCCGGCGAGCTTCCCGGCCTCCTCGCTCGCGTGCAGCGCGGAGTTGGCCCGGGCCCGGTCGGGGCCCTCGACCAGGCGGGGCAGCAGCACCCCGTACGCCGTCTGGAAGAAGACGGCCGCGGTGCCGGTCAGCAGCGACGTGCCGAGCAGTTGCCCGTACGAGAGCACGCCGAGCCAGGCGGCGACGGGGATGGACAGCACGGACAGGAAGGAGACCGCGCCGCAGACGAGCATCACCGGGCGGCGCGCCATCCGGTCCACCCAGGCCCCGGCGACCAGGCCGATCAGCAGCCAGGGCAGCCAGGCGGCGGCGGTGAGCACGGAGACCTGGAGGGCGGAGGCGTCGAGCAGGGTGAGCGCGGTGAGCGGGAGGGCCACGGCGGAGACGGACGCGCCGGTGCGGCCGGTGGTCGAGGAGAGCCACAGACGGCGGAAGTCACGGTGGCGCAGCAGGAGATGACGCTCGGTGGCGGGCATGCCAGGAGCGTAGCTTGCAGAGAGTTCTCTGCATAGAGATATCTGCAGAGAACTCTCTGCAAGTTGTGGGGGAGGTCCGGGACGGATCGCGAGGGGGCGGGCGGGCCTTTCGGCACACGCCCTAGTCGTCCTTGGGCTCCTTCCGCGGGAACGCCTGGACCATGACGGACACCGGCAGCGAACCGGGCTCGTGCGCGCCGTCCGCGGGGTTCTCGTCGGCGTACCGCCCGACCAGTTCCAGCAGGTCGCGCTGGAGGTCGCGGAGCCGGTCCGGGGTCAGCCGCAGATCGTTCCAGTCGCTGAGCAGGGAGGCGCCCTCCCACTCCTCGCCCCACTCCTCGGCGAGGAAGGCGGTCACCTTCCGCGTCATGTCCTGCACCATGTGCCCGAGGTAGACGTCGAGCGAGGCATGGGCCGCCGGGTCCTTGCGGAGCTGTGACGTCGGCAGCACCTGCGTCTTGTGCACCGCCTTCCACCAGCGCTCGCGCTTGGTCCCGCGGCCCTCGTCCTCCTCGATGAACCCGTTCTCGGCGAGGTGGCGCAGATGCCAGCTGACCGTGCCCGTGTTCTCGCCGAACCGGCCCGCGAGCATGGCCGAGGTGGCGGCCCCCTCGGCGCGCAGCGAGTCCATGATCCGGATGCGCAGGGGATGGGCCAGGGCGCGCAGGCTACGGGTGTCCAGGGTCAGCTCGGACTTCTCGGGCTCGTCGGCGGTCATGAACGCAGAGTAATCCGTGCGGGACCCCCGTTCGGCGTACGGGACAATGGAGCCATGTCCACGCTCGCCACCGCCTCCGCAGCCGGCCTGAAGGTCGGGCCGCACGCCGTCACCCCGCCCGTCGTCCTCGCCCCCATGGCAGGGATCACGAACGCGCCGTTCCGCACTCTGTGCAGGGAGTTCAGCGGCGGCAAGGGTCTCTTCGTCAGCGAGATGATCACGACCCGGGCGCTGGTCGAGCGCAACGAGAAGACCATGCAGCTGATCCACTTCGACGCGACCGAGAAGCCGCGCTCGATCCAGCTGTACGGCGTCGACCCGGTCACCGTCGGCAAGGCCGTCCGCATGATCGCGGAGGAGGACCTCGCCGACCACATCGACCTGAACTTCGGCTGCCCGGTCCCGAAGGTGACCCGCAAGGGCGGCGGCTCGGCCCTGCCGTACAAGCGGAACCTGCTGCGCGCGATCCTGAAGGAGGCCGTCTCCGGCGCCGGCGACCTCCCGGTGACGATGAAGATGCGCAAGGGCATCGACGACGACCACATCACGTACCTGGACGCCGGGCGGATCGCCGTCGAGGAGGGCGTCACGGCGATCGCCCTGCACGGCCGCACGGCCGCGCAGCACTACGGCGGCACCGCCGACTGGTCCGCCATCGCCCGCCTCAAGGAGCACGTCCCCGAGATCCCGGTGCTGGGCAACGGGGACATCTGGTCCGCCGACGACGCGCTGCGCATGGTCCGCGAGACCGGGTGCGACGGTGTGGTCGTGGGCCGCGGCTGCCTGGGCCGCCCGTGGCTCTTCGCCGACCTGGTCGCCGCGTTCGAGGGCCGCGAGGAGCGGGTCCGTCCGACGCTGCGGGTCGTCGCCGACGCGATGGTGCGGCACGCGACGCTGCTCGGCGAGTGGATCGGCGACGAGGCGCGCGGCGTCATCGACTTCCGCAAGCACGTGGCCTGGTACCTGAAGGGCTTCTCGGTCGGCTCGGAGATGCGCAAGCGTCTGGCGATCACCTCGTCCCTGGACGAACTCCGTTCCGGGCTCGACGAGTTGGACCTGGACCAGGAGTGGCCCGCAGGGGCGGACGGCCCTCGCGGGCGGACCTCGGGGAACGGGCGGGTCGTGCTCCCGGACGGCTGGCTCAACGACCCGTACGACTGTGCGGGTGTGTCCGAGGACGCGGAGCTGGACACGTCCGGGGGCTGACCGGTTTCGTCGCCGGGTGCGGTTTCGGCGGGGGCTGGTCGCGCCCACGCGGCGGAGCCGCATATCGACAGGGCCCCGCGCCCCTGAGATGCCGCACCTGCGGTGCGGCATCTCCTCGGGAAGGCCCCCGGCCTAACCTCCGACGGCGCTCAACAGTGCCAGCGGCGCCGCAGCCGACCGTGACTCGCGGGCGCACGCGTACGGATACGGGACCGGCGCCGGGTACGCCTCCCGCTCGTAGCCGGCGACGACCTCGGGAAGCCGCCCACCGCACGCGGCCGCCGCCGCGACGAGCCCGCCCGCGACGACGCGCGCCTCGTCGTGCAGCCCGTACCGGGCGAGCCCGAGCGCGATCAGGGCGTTGTCGTGCGGCCACACCGAACCCCGGTGATAGGAGAGCGGGTGGTACGCGGCCTGGCCGGAGGCCACCGTGCGGACCCCCCAGCCGGAGAAGAAGTCCGGTTCGAGCAGGCGCCGCCCCACCGCCTCCCCGTACTCCTTGTCGAGCAGCCCCGACCACAGCAGATGCCCGGCGTCCGAGGCCAGCGCGTCGACCTGGTGGCCCTCGCCGTCGAGGGCCAGCGCGGGAAAGCCCTTCTCCTCCATCCAGAAGTCGCGCAGGAAACGGTCCCGCAGATCCGCCGCCGCCTGTTCGAGCAGCTCCGCGTAGACCACGTCGTCCCACACCGTGCGGGCGAGGACCGCGGTGCGGCGCAGCGCGTCGTACGCGTAGCCCTGCGCGCCCGCCGCCATCACCGGGCCCGTCGCCCGGCTGCCGTCCGCGGAGCAGATCGCGCCGGGGGAGTCCTTCCAGTTCTGGTTGGCCAGGCCGCCCTGGTCGGCGCGGTAGACCAGGTAGCCGCGCGAGGTGAGCCCGCCGTGGTCGAGCATCCAGCCCACCGCGGCCCGCGCGTGCGCTTCGAGGCGCCGGGCGAGCGCCGCGTCCCCGGTGTGCTCGGTGTACGCGCCGAGCAGGACCAGGAAGAGCGGAGTGGCGTCCACCGAGCCGTAGTAGCGCCCGTACGGCACCTGCCCGAAGTGCGCCAGCTCCCCGTGCCGCACCTCGTGCACGATCTTGCCGGGCTGCGCGACGGCCCCCTCGACCCGCTCGGTCGCCTGGGTCGCGGCGAGCACGGGGAGCGTGGCGGCGGCCAGTTCGGGGCGGTAGGGCAGGGCGAAGAGCGAGGTCAGCAGTGCGTCACGGCCCAACAGCGTCAGGAACCACGGCACCCCCGCCGCCGGCACCAGAAGCCGCTCCCCGTCCGGGCCCGCCGCCGGCACCCGCAGGACCGCGAGGTCCGCGAGCCCCTGCGCACACGCCGCCGCCAGCTCGGGCCAGGCACCCGGCAGCGTCACGCCCTGCCCGAACTCCGCGACGGACGCGGCGAGTTCGGCGGCCGCGGCGTCCGGGGACACGGGCACCGGTACGTCCGGGACGCCGTGCGGGCGCGCCGCCACCCGCAGCGTCAGCCCCGCGCTGCCCTGCGCGTCGAGCTCCACCGTCCACACCAGCCGGCGCGCCCCCGTGCCGGTCTCCTCCACGGCCTCCGGCGCCGGGTCGCTCGTCACGGTCGTCGACGAACGCCAGTCGCCCCGCGTGTACGTGAACTCCACGCCGTCGTCCTGCACTTCACGCCTGCGCACCGCGCCCGTCTTCATGTACGTGCGATGGTCGGAGCGCAGCTCGAACTGGTCGGCGAAGTCGGCGTCGACGGTCAGTGCCACCCGTACCGTGGTCGGCACCGGCCGGTTCGACACGATCCGCAGCAGGTCCACCAACGCGCCCTCGCCGAGGGCCTGTTCGCGGAAGAGCGTGTACGCGGGCGGCTCCTGGCGCCCGCCGCGCGGCACGAGCACACAGCGGGCGACGCCCCCGTCCTCGTACGACAAGGGGGTCAGCACCTCGGGTGCGGCCCCGTCGACCGTGAGCTGCCAGCGGCTCAGGTGCCGGGCGTCCCGGACGAACAGGCCGTCGGGCGCGAACCCCGACGAGCCGCCGCGCACCGCGCTCAGCCCGCCGCCCGCGTCGAACGACGCGAACGTGCCGCCGCGGACGAGGAGTGGGGTGGTGCGGCCGTGCCCGAAGCCGTAGCCGTGTCCGCCGAGTGTGTCCGTCATCGAGAGGTTCCTTCCTTAAGAGGGTGCTGAGGGCCTCAGCACCCTCCTGGGCCCTGTCCCCGCGTTACCGCCTGCCCGGCGGTGTCCCGTGCGTGGCTGCGCGGCCCCTGGGGGCTCAGCAGGTCCAGCGTCAGTGCGGCGGTCCAGCCGAAGCCGCGGGCGCCGCAGCCCGCCCCCGTGTACGGATCGACGTACTCGGCGAAGTCCGATGCCCCGGCCGTGTCCAGCATCGCCGCGCGCAGCCGGGCCGCACCCCCGAGCTCACCGTGCAGTCGAAGCCCGTACTCCAGAAGCCAGTTGGTGTTGAACCAGGCCGGGCCGCGCCAGTAACGGTGCGGGTCGAAGGCCGGGCCCAGCAGGTCGTAGCTCGGCGCGAGCCGCACCCGGTCGCCGATGCCGAAGTGCGGGCCGCGCGCGGTGCGCACCAGCGCGCGGACCACGTCGCGCGGCAGCGTCGGCAGGATCAGGGGGAGCAGGCCCGACACGCTGTACTCCTCGATCGGTCCTGCCCCGCGCACGTCACGGCAGAAGAACATGCCGGCCGCCGGGTCCCACAGGCGCTCTACGAGGGCCGCCGTCAGCCGCTCCGCGCGTGCGTGCCGCGCCGTGCCCGCCGCCCCCAGCTCGCAGGCGATGCGCGCGAGGGCGTGCTCGGACGCCGCGAGCAGCGCGTTGAAGGACGGGTCCTCGACCGCGAACTCCCCTCCCGCCCGGCTCCCGCCACCGCCCTCGACAGAGGTCCTTCGGGCCGCCCCTTGGTCGTCGTCCGCGTACCGGGCGTCGCGGTAGTCCATCGCGAGGCGGACGTAGCGGCCGTAGTCGAGGTCCGTCGGGCGGTCGTCCGCCGCGCCGTGCTCCAGGTCGGCGCGCCGGAACATGCGCGGCTCGGCCGGGGTGATCCGGCTCAACGGCCCGTCCCAGCAAGGAGAGTTGTCCATCCCCTGCTCCCAGGGGTGCACGACGGAGGCGAGCCCGCCGCCGCCCAGGTCGCGGCGGTGCAGCAGATAGCGGTGCCAGGCGGCGAGCGCGGGGTACACGCGGGTCAGGAAGCCGCGGGCGCGGGAGAGTTCTGGATCGGCGCGGTGCACCAGCCAGGCGGCGAGCGCGTGCACCGGCGGCTGCACGATCCCCGAGGTCTCCACGGCGGCCGGGGCGCCCCGCACGCTCGACGAGCGCCAGAAGTCGGGACTGGGGAAGTACGCGTCCAGCGGGACGGCAGGGTTGAACACGATGTGCGGGATCCGGCCGTCGGCCCACTGGGCGCTCAGCAGCGTCTCCAGCTCCGTCTGGGCGCGTAAGGGGGAGACGTGCCGCAGCCCGATCGCGATGAACGCCGAGTCCCACGACCACTGGTGCGGGTACAGCGTGCGCGAGGGGACGGTCGACGCCCCCGTCCAGTTGGCGTCGAGGACCCGGACCGCGCGGTCCCACAGCGGCTCGTGCTCCGGCTCCCGCCGCCTGGCCCCGGCCGTGGGTGCCGCGGCCCTGAGCCGCTCGGTGGTGTGCTCCACATGTTCTCCCGCGCGTACGTCCGTGAACTGCCGGGGTGCCGGTTACGCAGCAGGCAGCATAGAGTTACGTCTACTTAACACGCAAAACCTAGAATGTAACGCCGAGTTGATGAACGCAAGGGATACGGAGAAGGAGGGGGCGCGATGGCGGGGAACCAGGCGAACGCCGGAGATCTTCTGCACCTGGTGCGCAGCGGCCGGGCGACCACGCGCGGCGCGCTGCAGGAGGTCACCGGCCTGTCCAGGGCCACCGTCGGCCAGCGCCTCGGCCGTCTCTTCCGGGCCGGCTGGCTGCGTGAGGGCACCGCGGAGACCGTCAACTCCCGCCTCGGCGGCCGCCCTTCGATCCACCTGGAGTTCGACGACACGCACGCCGTCGTGCTCGCAGCCGCCCTCGACACCCGGCACGCCCGCGCCGCCGTCCTGACCCTGTCCGGCGAGATCCTCGCCGAGCGCACCGGGAACCTGACGGTGCAGGACGGTCCGGAGAACGTCCTGTCGCAACTGGGCGTCTGGTTCGGCGACTTGATCAAGGAGTCGGGGCGCGACGCCGGGACCGTGTGCGGCATCGGGCTCGCCGTCCCGGGCCCGGTCGACACCGGCAGCGGCCGCGTCATACAGCCCCCGATCATGCCGGGCTGGGACGGCTACGACATCACGGGCCGGCTCGGCCGCGCCGCCGCCGAGCACGCGGCGACCCCGTCCGACCTGCCGGTCGTCGTCGACAACGACGCGAACCTGATGGCGTACGGGGAGCAGCGCGCGTCCCACCCCGACTGCGCCGCCTTCGTCCTGGTCAAGGTCTCCACCGGGATCGGCGCGGGCGTCGTCGTAGACGGCGCCATCTACCGCGGCATCGACGGCGGGGCCGGCGACATCGGGCACATCCGCGTACCGCAGGGGGCCGACGCGCTGTGCCGGTGCGGTTCGTACGGCTGCCTGGCGGCGGTCGCGAGCGGCCGGGCCCTGGCGCGCCGGCTCACCGAGGAGGCTGGGGTGCCCGCCGAGTCCGGCTCGGACGTGCGCGAGCTGCTCGGCGCCGGGCACCCGGAGGCGGTGCGCCTGGCGCGGGAGGCGGGGCGCGCGGTGGGCGAGGTGCTCGCCACCGTCGTCACGCTGCTCAACCCCGGCGTTCTCATGATCGCCGGAGATCTGGCCGGAACTCCCTTCCTCACGGGCGTGCGCGAACTCCTGTACCAGCGCGCCCTGACCCGCTCGACCGCGCACCTGGACGTCGTCACGGCGCGGCTCGGCGACCGCTCCGCGCTCATCGGAGCGGGAGCGCTGGTGGTGGAGGAGCTGTACGCGCCCGAGCGGGCCGAGCAGCGGCTCGCGGCGCTGGGCGTGTGACAGGCGCGTTTCGCCCCGTCACGGCTGTTTCAGGCTGTCCGCATGCTGACATCGGACCGTCCGTGAGCCGCTTCAAACGGCGTGATTCTCGCCACCCTTGATAGCCCTTGCGCTCAGATGAGCGCGAAATCCTCGCCTGCGCTTCTTCAATACCTGGCACTGAGTGCCACTGCTCGATCATTTATGTCTTGAACGCAAGTGAGTGCAGTAGCTGCTCATGTGAGCGATATTCGGGCTCTACGGGGGTTGCGTGTTTATGCCTTGAAGGCGGGAGGTCTGCTTCCCGTACCCGTCAGTCACTTTCGATCTCCTGGCGGACGGGTGGTTACGGCCGCATGACAGCTAAGTGGACGTACCCATGGGCCTTGGATCTGGGTATGTTCCTCGCCGTCAGGGCAGCCACCGAGCCTCGAGGAGTCGAGACCCGTGTCGGAAAACAAAGATCCTCAGGTAGCCAACGAAGGCGCGAAGTTCGTCTACGACTTCACCGAGGGCAACAAGGACCTCAAGGACCTCCTGGGCGGCAAGGGCGCGAACCTCGCCGAGATGACCAACCTGGGCCTTCCGGTCCCTCCGGGGTTCACCATCACCACCGAGGCCTGCAAGGTCTACCTCGACAGCGGCGACGAGCCGGTGGCACTCCGTGACGAGGTCACCCAGCACCTCGAAGCCCTTGAGGCGCAGATGGGGAAGAAGCTCGGCCAGGCCGACAACCCCCTTCTGGTGTCGGTCCGTTCGGGCGCGAAGTTCTCCATGCCCGGCATGATGGACACCGTCCTCAACATCGGTCTCTCCGACAAGTCGGTGCAGGGCCTCGCGAAGCAGGCCGGCGACGACCGCTTCGCCTGGGACTCGTACCGCCGCCTCATCCAGATGTTCGGCAAGACGGTGCTCGACGTCGACGGCGACCTCTTCGAGGAGGAGCTGGAGAAGGCCAAGCGCACCAAGAAGGTCACGGTCGACACCGACCTGGACGCGGCCGACCTGAAGAAGCTCGTCACGCGCTTCAAGAAGATCGTCAAGACCGAGGCCGGGCGGGACTTCCCGCAGGACCCGCGCGAGCAGATGGACCTGGCCATAAAGGCCGTCTTCGAGTCGTGGAACACCGACCGCGCGAAGCTCTACCGCCGCCAGGAGCGCATCCCCGGCGACCTCGGCACGGCCGTCAACGTCTGCTCGATGGTCTTCGGAAACCTTGGCCCCGACTCCGGCACGGGCGTCGCGTTCACCCGCGACCCCGCCTCGGGCCACCAGGGCGTGTACGGCGACTACCTGCAGAACGCGCAGGGCGAGGACGTCGTCGCGGGCATCCGCAACACCGTGCCGCTCGCCGAGCTGGAGTCCATCGACAAGAAGTCGTACGACCAGCTCATGCAGATCATGGAGACCCTTGAGAACCACTACAAGGACCTCTGTGACATCGAGTTCACCATCGAGCGCGGCCAGCTGTGGATGCTCCAGACCCGCGTCGGCAAGCGCACGGCGGGCGCGGCCTTCCGTATCGCGACGCAGCTCGTCGACCAGGGCCTGATCGACGAGGCCGAGGCGCTCCAGCGCGTCACGGGCGCCCAGCTCGCGCAGCTGATGTTTCCGAAGTTCGACGAGGAGGCGAAGGTCGAGCAGCTCGGGCGCGGCATCGCCGCCTCGCCGGGCGCCGCGGTCGGCAAGGCGGTCTTCGACTCGTACACCGCCGTCAAGTGGTCGCGCTCGGGCGAGAAGGTCATCCTCATTCGCCGTGAGACCAACCCCGACGACCTCGACGGCATGATCGCCGCCGAGGGCATCCTGACCTCGCGCGGCGGCAAGACCTCGCACGCGGCCGTCGTCGCGCGCGGCATGGGCAAGACCTGTGTGTGCGGCGCCGAGGAGCTGGAGGTCGACACCAAGCGGCGCCGGATGACCGTCGGCGGCGTGGTCGTGGAAGAGGGCGACGTCGTCTCCATCGACGGTTCGACCGGCAAGGTCTACCTCGGTGAGGTGCCCGTCGTGCCGTCCCCGGTCGTCGAGTACTTCGAGGGCCGCATGCACGCCGGCGCCGACGACGCCGACGAGCTGGTCGGCGCCGTGCACCGGGTCATGGCCTACGCGGACCGGGTACGCCGCCTGCGCGTACGCGCCAACGCCGACAACGCCGAGGACGCGCTGCGCGCCCGTCGCTTCGGTGCCCAGGGCATCGGCCTGTGCCGCACCGAGCACATGTTCCTCGGTGAGCGCCGCGAGATGGTCGAGAAGCTGATCCTCGCCGACACCGACGTCGAGCGCGAGGAGTCGCTGAAGGAGCTCCTGCCGCTCCAGAAGCAGGACTTCGTCGAGCTCTTCGAGGCGATGGACGGCCTGCCGGTCACGATTCGCCTGCTCGACCCGCCGCTGCACGAGTTCCTGCCCGACATCACCGAGCTGTCGGTGCGCGTCGCCCTCGCCGAGTCCCGCCAGGACGCCAACGAGAACGACCTGCGGCTGCTCCAGGCCGTGCACCGGCTGCACGAGTCGAACCCGATGCTGGGTCTGCGCGGCGTCCGTCTCGGCCTGGTCATCCCCGGCCTGTTCGCCATGCAGGTACGGGCCATCGCCGAGGCCGCCGCCGAGCGCAAGAACGCCAAGGGAGACCCGCGCGCCGAGGTGATGATCCCGCTCGTCGGCACCGTCCAGGAGCTGGAGATCGTCCGCGAGGAGGCCGACCGGGTCATCGCGGAGGTCGAGGAGACGTACGGCGTCAAGCTGAAGCTCGCCATCGGCACCATGATCGAGCTGCCCCGCGCCGCCCTCACGGCCGGACAGATCGCCGAGGCCGCCGAGTTCTTCTCCTTCGGCACCAACGACCTCACGCAGACGGTCTGGGGCTTCAGCCGGGACGACGTGGAGGCGAGCTTCTTCACCGCGTACCTGGAGAAGGGCATCTTCGGGGTCTCCCCGTTCGAGACGATCGACAAGGACGGTGTCGGCTCGCTCGTGAAGGCCGCCGCCGAGGCGGGCCGCGCCACGCGCCCCGACCTCAAGCTCGGCGTCTGCGGTGAGCACGGCGGCGACCCGGAGTCGGTCCACTTCTTCCACGAGGTCGGCCTCGACTACGTCTCCTGCTCCCCGTTCCGCATCCCGGTCGCGCGCCTGGAGGCGGGCCGCGCCGCGTCCACCTCGACGGGCAGCGACCACCGCTGACACCCGCCGTGTGAACCCCCGGAGCCGTCGTCGGTCCCCGACCCTCACCGATCGCGGCGGCTCCGGTGCGATATGAAGGGCGGCACCCCTGTGCGGGGGGTGCCGCCCTTTCGCGTACGCGGGCGGCCGGGGTTGAGCGGAATCGGGGCGGCCACTTTACTGTCGGGTAAGGAAGCCGGACCGATCCCCAGGGAGCACCGCCATGAGCGGCTGGAACGCGAGCGACATCCCCGATCAGCGCGGCCGCACGGCCGTCGTCACCGGGGCCAACAGCGGGATCGGGTACTGCGCCGCGCGGGAGCTGGCGCGGGCCGGCGCCCGGGTCGTGCTCGCCTGCCGCAGCGCGGAACGCGGGAGCGCGGCGGTGGAGCGGGTGCGCGGCGAAGTGCCGGGCGCCGACGTCGAGTTCGGGGCGCTGGACCTCGCCGACCTCGACTCCGTGCGGAAGTTCGCGGACGCGTGGACGGGCCGCACCCTCGATCTGCTCGTCAACAACGCGGGCGTCATGGCGCTGCCCCACCGGCGCACCGCCGACGGCTTCGAGACCCAGTTCGGCGTCAACCACCTCGGGCACTTCGCGCTCACCGGCCTGCTGTTGCCGAGTCTCCTCGACGCCCCCGCACCTCGTGTCGTCTCGGTCTCCAGCGGGATGCACGCCCTCGCCAACATCGACATCGGCGACCTCAACAGCGAGAAGAAGTACGGGCGTTGGGTGGCCTACGGCCGCTCCAAGACCGCCAACCTCCTCTTCGTGCACGAACTGGCCCGGCGCGCCACCGGCACCGGCCTCGTGGCCGCCGCCGCGCACCCCGGCTACGCCGCCACCGAGCTCCAGGCCCGCGGCCCGCAGATGGAGGGCAAGCGGGGCATGGAGCGGTTCTACGAGATCGGCAACCGCTTCTTCGCCCAGTCCGCGGACGGCGGCGCCCTGCCCACCCTGTACGCGGCCACGGCGCCCGGCGTCCGCCCCGACGGCTTCTACGGGCCGCGCCTGCTGGCCCGCGGCGCGCCCACGGCGTCGTGGCGCGCCTCGTGGACCCTCAACGACAGCGCGGGGGAGCGCCTGTGGGCGGCGTCCGAACAGCTCACCGGGGTGTCGTACGCGGGCCTGAAGGGCTGAGAGCCCGGGGCCTGGACCCCCGTCTGCGCCCCGACCCCCGGCACGCCCGCTCGCCGCACGTCGCCCCAGGCCCTTCGGGCGGACGACGGGGGTTCAGACACGGGCTCCGCGAGCCGACAGGCCCGCCGCTTCGAAGAGGGGGCGGGCCAGATCGCCGTCAAGGCGCGCCGCCAGCACCCGGACGACGTCCTCGCCGGAGGTCATCAGGCCGCGCGCCAGGGCCCGCCGGGCGCCCGTCTCCACCTGATGCCACAGCACCGGGTTCGCGAGCAGCACCGCGGGGTCGCACGCCACCCGGGAGCCCAGGGTGTCCCGCAGCTCCAGGCGCGGGGCGACACCTTCGGTCCTGCGCACCGAGACCAGCAGGTCGGTGCAGACGTGGCGGCGCCGCCACAGCCCGCGGACCACGAGCCGGCCGGGGCCCGCCGAGACCCGCGGCGGGTGCAGCACTCCGTACAGCAGCAGGGACAGCCCCGTCCACAGGGCCGCGCGGGCGGGGCTCAGGGTCTCGTGCTCCGCGTCGATGGCCGTGGCCAGGCCGAGCGTCAGGCCGGAGCAGAGCAGCGCGGCCCGCACTTCGTGCGCCCAGTGACGGTCGAGGACCTCGTCTTCCATGCAGCGCACCGTAGGCCGGACCGGGCTCCGCCGCAGCCCGTCTTGACGCGCTGTTGACCTGCAAACTCCGCACTCTGACGGTTCGTTCGCGGTGGTTGACGCGCAGTGACGCCGTGGACAACGACACACGGCTGTCGTTTCCCTGTCGCAACCGCCGCGCATGGTTGATCGTTGGGGCCGACAGGCTCACAGGAACCGAACAGCGAACCGACAGGGGGACACCCGCGATGACCATCAGCCGCAGGGGACTGCTCACCGCCGGAGCCGCCGGCTCCGCGCTCGGTCTGCTCAGCGCGTGCGGGTCGAACACGGGCCGGGGCGACGGATCGGGCGGCGGACCGAAGCTGTCGCAGTGGTACCACCAGTACGGCGAGACGGGCACCGAGCAGGCCGTGAAGAAGTACGCGGCCGCCTACGAGAAGGCCGCCGTCAGCGTGCAGTGGCGCCCCGGCAACTACGACCAGCAGACCGCCGCCGCCCTGCTCACCGACTCGGGCCCCGACGTCTTCGAGGTCAACGGGCCCAGCCTGGACATGATCCAGGGCGGGCAGGTCGCCGACCTCACCGACCTCCTCAAGGGCGTCGAGGACGACTTCAACCAGGCCGTCCTCGCCCCCAAGCGCCACGACGGCAAGATCTGGGGCATCCCGCAGGTCATCGACATGCAGATGCTCTACTACCGCAAGAGCCTGCTCGACGCCGCGGGGGTGAAGCCGCCCGCGACCCTCGACGAACTCGTCGACACGGCAAGGAAACTGACCACCAAGAAGGTCAAGGGCCTCTTCCTCGGCAACGACGCGGGCGCCGGAGTCCTCGGCGGCACCCCGCTCTACGCCGCCGGGCTCAGCCTCGTCACCGAGGACGGCGAGGTCGGCTTCGACGATCCGGCCGCCGCCCGCGCCCTCGGCAAGATCCACCGCCTCTACGCCGACAAGTCGCTGCTGCTCGGCGCGCCCGCCGACTGGTCGGACCCGTCGGCGTTCACCCAGGGACTCACCGCCATGCAGTGGTCGGGCCTGTGGGCGCTGCCCGCCGTAAAGAAGGCGCTCGGCGACGACTTCGGCGTGCTGCCGTTCCCGAAGGAGGGGGCGCAGGGCAAGCCGTCCGTGCCGGTCGGCGCGTACGCCGCGGCCGTCTCCACGCGCAGCAGGCACCAGCAGGCCGGCAAGGACTACCTGAAGTGGCTGTGGGTCGAACGCACCGACTACCAGGAGGACTTCGCGCTCTCCTACGGCTTCCACATCCCGGCCCGGATCTCCCTCGCCAAGAAGGCGGCCAAGCTGCGTGAGGGCGCCGCCGCCGACGCGGTCCGCTTCACCACCGAACACGGCTACGCCCAGCCGCTGCTGTGGACCCCGGCCGCGCAGACCGCGTACCAGGACGCGCTCAACCGCATCATCAAGGACGGCGCGAACCCGGACAGCGAGCTGAAGAAGGTCGTACGGAAGGTGTCCGCGGAGCTCGACCGCGTGAAGAAGAAGTGAGCCGCAGCGCCACGAGCACGGACCGACTGCGCGAGCGCAACCGGGCGTTGTGGTTCTGGGTGTTCGTCGGCCCGTTCGTGCTCGGGCTGCTCGTCTTCACGTACGTCCCGCTCGGCTGGAGCGTCTGGCTCAGCTTCTTCGACGCCCACAACACGGTCACCCCGGACGCCTTCGTTGGGCTCGACAACTACACGGCCCTGCTGAAGGACGACGCGTTCACCTCCAGCCTGTGGACGTTCTGCGTCTTCACCCTCTTCATCGTGCCGACGACGTACGCGGCCTCGCTCGCCCTCGCCCTCATGGTGAACCGGCTGCGGCGCGCCCAGGCGTTCTTCCGCTCCGTCTTCTTCCTCCCGGCCGCGTGCAGCTACGTCGTCGCGGCGCTGATCTGGAAGATGTCCCTTTTCAACGGGGTGCGCTTCGGGCTCGCCAACACCCTGCTCGGCTACGTGGGCGTGGACCAGATCGCCTGGCTGTCGACGACGCATCCACCCTGGTACTGGCTCGTCGTCGTCACCGTACGGCTGTGGCTCCAGGCCGGCTTCTACATGATCCTGTTCCTGGCCGGACTGCAACGCATCAGCCCGACTCTCTACGAAGCGGCGGCGGTTGACGGCGCGCGTCCCGGCTGGCAGGTGTTCCGGCACATCACGTTCCCGCAGCTGCGCGCCACATCCGTGGCCGTCGTGCTGCTCCTCGTCATCAACGCCTTCCAGGCCTTCGACGAGTTCTACAACCTGCTCTCCGACGCCCGCGGCTACCCGCCCTACGCACGGCCGCCGCTCGTCTACCTCTACTACACCGCCCTCGGCCAGGGGCAGAACCTCGGTCTCGGCAGCGCGGGAGCCGTCCTTCTCGCCCTGATCATCGCGGTGGTGACGATCGGTCAGGCCCGCTGGTTCGGGCTCGGCGGAAAGGAGGCCGACTGATGGCCCGCGTCCACGACGACGCCCTGGTCCGGGCGGGCCGCGCCCTGCGCCTCGTCCTTCTGGTCGCGCTCGCGCTGCTCTTCCTGATCCCCTTCTACCTGCTGCTGCGCAACGGCCTGGCCCGCGAGGAGGACATCACCTCGCCCGACTGGACGTTCTTCCCGTCCGCCGTCCAGTGGGGCAACCTGAGCGAGCTCTTCGACGACACCTCGGTGCCGTTCGCCCGCTCCCTCCTCAACTCCGCGCTGATCGCGGTCGTGACGACCGCCGGCACGCTGCTGCTCGCGTCCCTCGCCGGATACGGGCTCGCGCGCATCCCGTACCGGCACGCGAACAAGGTCTTCTACGCGATCCTCGGCACGTTGATGGTCCCGGCGGCCGTGACGTTCGTACCGACCTTCGTCCTGGTGTCGTCGCTCGGCTGGGTGTCGACGCTGCGCGGACTGATCGTCCCCACCCTCTTCTCCGCCTTCGCGTGCTTCGTCTTCCGGCAGTACTTCCTGGGGTTTCCGCGGGAGTTGGAGGACGCGGCGCGTGTCGACGGGCTCGGCTACTGGCGCACGTACTGGAGAGTGGTCGTGCCGAACGCGCGGCCCGTGTTCGCCGCGGTCGGCACGATCGTCTTCATCGGTGCCTGGAACTCCTTCCTGTGGCCCCTGGTCATCGGGCAGGACCGGAGCGCCTGGACGGTGCAGGTGGCCCTGTCGTCGTTCACCACGTCCCAAGTGGTGCGGCTGCACGAGCTGTTCATCGCGGCGGCCGTGTCGATCGTGCCGCTGCTGCTGGTCTTCCTGCTGTTCCAGCGGTGGATCGTGGCGGGGGTGGAACGCTCCGGCATCGACTGAACGGCGCTGCCGGGCAGGGGAGTCACGCGGACGCGCCGCCGTCGATCACCAGGTCCGTGCCGACCACCGACGCGGCGTCGTCGGACGCGAGGTAGAGGACGGCGGCGGCGACCTCTGCGGTGGCCGAGACCCGGCCGAGCGGGGAGTCGCTCTTCATGCGGACCGCCTGCTCCGCCTCCGTCTCGCCCGGACGGCGCGACATGGTGGTGGCGGACGCGCCGGGACTGACCGCGTTGATCCGCACGCCCTCGGCGATGTGGTCGAGGGCGGCGCCCCGGGTGAGCGCGGAGACGACGGCCTTGGAGGCGCCGTACGCGGTGGTGCCGGGCCTGGTGCGGTGCGGGCCCAGGTTCGAGGAGATGTTCACGATCGCGCCGCCCGACTCCTGGGTGCGCATCTGGGCGATCTGGGCCTGGAGCCCGTACAGCACGCCTGTGGCGTTGATGTCGAGGAGCGTCTGCCAGTCCTCGGCGGACAGCTCGGTGAGCGGGCCGCCGCCACGGAAGACACCCGCGTTGTTCACGGCGACGTCCAGCGCGCCGAACCGCTCGACTGCCGTACGGACAGCGGCCTTCACGTCCTCCGCGTGGCTCACGTCGGCCGGGTGGGCGAAGGCGGTGCCGCCCGCCGCCTCGATGAGCGCGACGGTCTCGTCGAGCGTGGCGGGGGTGCGGCCGACGACGACCACGTTCGCGCCCTCCGCCGCGAACGCGAGCGCGATGGCGCGGCCGATTCCCGAGCCGGCGCCGGTGACGAGGGCGGTCCTGCCGGTGAAGCGGGAGCGGGATGCAGCGGTCATCTCGGGATACCTCTTTCTTGACCGATCGGTTCAGTATGAGGGCGTGCGAAAAGAGCGAGAGAAGCGGTTCCGGTTCAGTCCAGCAAGGTGAGCGCCTGTTCCGCCGCGTCCCGGATCCGGGCCGGGTCCTGCGACGCCTTGCCCGTGACGCGGATCCCCTGGAGCAGCACGAGCAGCATCCGGGCGAGCGCGCGCGGGTCGCGGCCCTCGGGCAGCTCGCCCCTGGCTCGCGCCCGTTCGAGACTCGCGTGCAGCAGCGTCTCGATCTGCTCCCAGCCGCGCTCCACGCGGCGCGCCGCCTGGGCGTCGTGCGGGCCGAGCTCCGCCGCCGTGTTGGTGAACAGGCAGCCGAGCAGGCGCCGGTCGTCCGTGGTGGCCTCGGCCGCGAACCGGCGGACCACGGCGCGTACGGCCTCCAGCGGCGGGCCGTCCCCCGACAGTTCGGCCACGGTGACCGCGCCGGTGGACTCGCCGTACCGGTCCATCGCCTTCAGGTACAGCTCGTGCTTGTTGCCGAACGTCGCGTAGATGCTGGCGCGTCCGATGCCGAGGTGTTCGACGAGGTCCGACATCGACGTCGCCTCGTAGCCGCGCGCATGGAACAGCTCAAGGGCTGCCTGCAGCGCGGCGTCCGGGTCGAATTCCTTGGTCCTGGCCACGGGAGCGATCCTAGGGTTTTCCAGAACGATAGGTCAAGAATCGAAGGGCGGGTGTGAGCGAGGGCGCCAGTGGTTAGTTTCGGGCGGGGCAACCAAGAGGGGGGAACGTCATGAGGTCGATCATGCCCGGACGCAGACGGGTCGGGCGATACGTGGGAGCGCTGGGGGCGGCGCTCGGCCTGGTCCTGGGGGCCGGCGGTGCGGCGCGGGCGACGCAGACGGTGGAGATCCCGGCGAACGCCCCGGGCGGCGTCTCGGCGACCGTCACCTTCGAGCGGCCGGTCGTGCCGCAGCCGTACACCCCCGACCCCACCGACTACTGGGGCCCGAACCGCTGCCTGCTCACCTACCACGTCTACGAGGGCACCCCGGGCTGCGGCGGCTTCGTCGTGGACGTCGCGCTGCACGACGTCCGCACCCAGCCGGGCTTCCTGGCGGGCGTCGACGAGTCGGCGTACTTCACCGCCAAGGCCGACACCGAGCGGACCTTCGGCTGCCTGCGCGCGGACGGCACCTTCGACTGGGGCAGCGCCTTCGTGGTCCGGCTCGACGACGTGGACCTCGGCGCCGTCCACTACGAGACCAGCGCCTACTGGGTCGTCCAGACCCAGCGCGCGGACCCGGCGAACGACGTCGGGCCCGCCTTCTACATGAACTTCCCCGCCGTCGACTTCACCTGCCCCGAAGGGCAGGTGAAGTGGCAGTACGGGCTCAAGGTCAGCGACCTGCGGGTGTCGATCGCCGACTCCCCGGTGTTCGGCACGCAGACCTGGCGCCACGACGGCGCCTACTACGCCTAGGCGGCGCGGACGGTGTACGCCTGGACGGCGACCTCGTCGTCGTCCAGGCAGCGCCCCGTCTCCAGGTCGAAGCGCTGCTTGAGCAGCGGGGACGCCACGAACGGGCGGCCCCGCTGCGAACCGAGCAGCCCGCGCGAGAGCACGGACGCGCCCGTGAACGGATCGGTGTTGTCGATGGCGTGCACCCGGCCGGAGCGGTCCAGGAAGACCGCCGCCTGCCGGCCGTCCGGCAGCAGGGCCGCGACACCGCGCCCCGGGGTGAGCCGGCCCAGCTCACACACCGTCAGCCAGCCGTCCTCCAGGCCGAGTTGCACCATGACCGTTGTCTTCTCGGGAGCGATCGGAGCCATTGTCATCGGACAGCGAGTCCTTCCAGGGGGATCAGCGGCAGTTCGGGCTTGATCTGGTCGCGCTCCGGAACGAAGCGGACCGTCGGGTCGGGGGTGTCCGGCGCGTTCACGAAGGAGACGAAGCGGGCCAGGCGCTCGGGGTCGTTGATGGTCTCGGACCACTCGTCGCGGTAGTGCGCGACGTGGTCCCGCATCAGGGCCTCCAGCTCGTCGCAGATGCCCAGCGAGTCGTGCACGACGACGTCCCGGACGTGGTCGAGGCCGCCCTCGATACGCTCCAGCCAGACCGAGGTGCGCTCCAGCCGGTCGGCGGTGCGGATGTAGAACATCAGGAACCGGTCGATCATCCGGATCAGCTCGGCATCGCTCAAGTCCTGCGCCAGCAGGTCCGCATGACGGGGTGTCATGCCACCGTTGCCGCCGACGTACAGGTTCCAGCCGGCGGCCGTGGCGATGACGCCGAAGTCCTTCGACTGGGCCTCGGCGCACTCGCGGGCGCACCCGGACACCGCCGACTTCAGCTTGTGCGGGGAGCGCAGGCCCCGGTAGCGCAGCTCCAGGTCGATGGCCATCCGGACCGAGTCCTGCACGCCGTAGCGGCACCAGGTCTGCCCCACACACGACTTCACGGTGCGCAGCGCCTTGCCGTACGCGTGCCCGGACTCGAAGCCGGCGTCCACCAACCGCGCCCAGATACCGGGAAGTTGGTCGACGCGGGCGCCGAACAGGTCGATCCGCTGACCGCCCGTGATCTTCGTGTAGAGCCCGAAGTCCCGGGCCACCTCGCCGATCACGATCAGCTTCTCGGGCGTGATCTCGCCGCCGGGGATCCGGGGCACGACCGAGTACGACCCGTTCTTCTGCAGGTTGGCGAGGAAGTGGTCGTTGGTGTCCTGCAGCGCCGCCTGCTCGCCCTCCAGGACATAGCCGTCCGCGCCGATCGAGGGCGCGAGCGAGGCGATGACGGAACCGACGGTCGGCTTGCAGACCTCGCAGCCCTCGCCGCCGCGCGCCTCCTCGCGGCCGTGCTCGTCGAGCAGCCGGGCGAAGCTCGTGATCCGCTTGACGCGCACGATCTCGTACAGCTCCTGGCGGGTGTGCCTGAAGCAGCCGCACAGCCCGTCGTCACCGGACTTCGGCAGCAGCTGCCCGATCAGCTTGACGCAACTGCCGCACCCCGTACCGGCCTTGGTGCACTTCTTCACCTCGGGCAGCGTGGTGTGCTCGCAGATCTCGCCCTTGGTCACGTTGTGGCAGGAGCAGATGACGGCCTCGGCGGGCAGCGCGTCCGGGCCGAGCTGCGCCGGCCCCCCGGCGCCCGCGGGCAGGACGAGCGACTCGGGCGCGACGGGCGGCACCGTGCCGGTGAGCGCGCGCAGCGTCCCGTACGCCTCGGCGTCGCCGACGAGGATGCCGCCGAGCAGCTCCCCCTCGCTGCCGATGACGAGCTTCTTGTACGTGCCCGAGCGCGAGTCCGAGTAGACGACGTCGAGGCAGCCCTCGCTCGCGCCGTGCGCGTCGCCGAAGGAGGCCACGTCGACACCGAGCAGCTTCAGCTTGGTGGAGAGGTCGGCGCCGGTGAAGGAGGACAGGCCGGTGCCGGACGCGATGGCGTCGGCGGCGGTCAGCGCCATCTCGTAGCCGGGGGCGACCAGGCCGTACACCCGGCCGTCGGCGGCCAGCGCGCACTCGCCGATCGCGTACACGTCGGGGTCGCTGGTGCGGCACTGCTCGTCGACGGTGATACCGCCGCGCTCGCCGACCGCCAGGCCCATGTCACGGGCGAGCTGGTCGCGCGGCCGGACACCGGCGGAGAACACGACGAGACCGGTGGCGAGTTCGGAACCGTCGGACAGCTTCATGCCGCTGACCCGGCCCTCGGCGTCGACGACGATCTCCTGCGTCCCGACGCCCGTGTGCACGTCGAGCCCCATGCCGGTGATGGTCTTCAGCAGGGCCGCGCCACCGCCCTCGTCGACCTGCACCGGCATGAGGCGCGGCGCGAACTCCACGATGTGCGTGGCGAGTCCGAGCCCCTGGAGCGCGCCCGCCGCCTCAAGTCCGAGCAGCCCGCCGCCCACCACGGCGCCGACGGTGGCGTTGTTCTTGGCGTACTCCTCGATCGCGTACAGGTCCTCGATCGTCCGGTACACGAAACAGCCCGTGGCGTCCTTGCCGGGCACCGGCGGCACGAACGGGTAGGAGCCGGTGGCGAGCACCACCGTGTCGTACGCGACCTTCAGACCGGACCGGGCGTGCACGATGCGCGCCTCGCGGTCCACGACCACGGCCGGATCGCCCACGTACAGCTCGATGCCGTGCCTCTCGATGAACTCCATGTCCGTCATCGAGAGCTCCTCGGGGGTGGTGCCCGAGAAGTAGGAGGTCAGGTGCACACGGTCGTAGGCGGGCCGCGGCTCCTCGCAGAGCACGACCACGCGGTGGGTGTCGGTGATCCCGCGCTCGGCGGCGCCCTCCAGGAAACGCTGGCCGACCATGCCGTGGCCGATGAGTACAAGGGTGGGCAGGGCCGTGTCGGTCGCCATGTCAGAGGCCTCCGTCGTGAGTGAGCAGGTGGAGCAGCGAAGCCCCGACGGCGTCGTCACCGTCGTCGGCGGGCAGCGTTTCGTCGGACTCCCAGGCACGGGCGAGCGCGCCGACGCTGGCGAGCTCGCCGACCAGGACCCCGCCGACGAGCCGGTCGCCGCGGACGACGACCTTGCGGTACGTGCCGCGGGTGGCGTCCGTGAGCTGGACGACGTCGTCGCCGGGCAGCGCCTCGGTCTCCCCGAAGGCGGCCAGGTCGAGGGGGCCCGCCTCGTGCGGGAGGGTGAGCCGGGTCAGGGTGCGGGTGCCGGTGTAGGCAGCGGCGCCCTCCGTCAGCAGACCGGCGAGGGCGTCGGCCTGTTCGAGGGCGGGGGTGGCGAGCCCGTACACGGTGCCGTCGTGCTGGGCGCAGTCGCCGATCGCGCGGATGTGCGGGTCGCTGGTGCGCAGCTCGTCGTCGACGACGACACCCTTGCGCACGTCGAGCCCGGCGGCCTGCGCGAGACCGGTGCGGGGCCGCACCCCGCACGCCAGGACGGTGACATCGGTGCCGAGCACGTATCCGTCGTGCAGTTCGACGCGGCGGACGCGCCCGTCGACGACGCCCACACCGCGGACCCGGCACTCGGTGTGGATCTCGACGCCGAGCGCGGTCAGATGCCGCTCGACCAGCTCGCTCGACCGGGGATCGAGCTGACGCTCCATGAGCCGCTCGGCCTGCTGGGTGAGCACGACCTGGACGCCGCGCCGGGCCAGTGCCCGGGCGGCGCAGACGCCGAGCAGACCGCCGCCGATGACGACGGCGCGGGTGCCCTCGCCGACGGCCCGCGACAGTGCGAGGCAGTCGTCCATGGTCCGGAACGCGTGCACCCCGCCCGGCAGTTCACGGGCGCCGGGCGCGAAGAGGCCGCGCAGCGGCGGCAGCACGGGGTTGGAACCGGTGGCGAGCACCAGCGTGTCGTACCCGACCTCGGCGCCGCTCTCGCACTGCACCACACGCCGCTCGCGGTCGATGCGGACGGCGCGGGTGCGCAGCCGGGGGCCCGGGGTACGGGGCAGTGCGATGACATCGGGGGAGTAGGTCCCCGCGAGGACCTCGGCGAGCAGCACCCGGTTGTACGGGGCGTGCGCCTCCTCCCCGATCAGCACCGCGCGTTCGCCCAGTCGCTGGGCGAGGCGGGTGCCGGCGAGGCCGGTGCCGATGACGACGACGCGGGCCCCGTCCCGGAGGCTGTCGTCGTGCTCGTGCGATGCGGTCATGTACCGCAGAGTGCGGGGCGGGTGTTTCTCGGTGGCGTCCCGTTCGTTTCTCGTGGGGAACGCGTCCCTCAGCGGGGGAGGTGAGGAGGTGTGAGGGGCTGCGGCCTGCCCGGATGCCGGGACACGGAGCTCAGATGTGGCTCAAGTCTCCCCGGATACGTGGACGGCACACGCACCCCGTCCCTAGGCTCCCGATCATGCCTGACATATCCCTGACCACCACCGTTGTGCTCTGCCTCGCCGCGCTGGCGGCCGGCTGGGTCGACGCGGTGGTCGGCGGCGGAGGCCTGCTGCTCCTGCCCGCGCTCCTGCTCGGCCTGCCGAACGGCGCGCACGCGGGCCCGTACGCGCTCGGCACCAACAAGGCCGTGGCGATCGTGGGCACGACGGGCGCCGCCGTCACCTACGCCCGCAAGGCCCCCGTCGACGTACGCCTGGCGGCCCGCATCGGCCTGGCCGCGCTGACCGGCTCCACGTGCGGGGCGCTGCTCGCGGCCGGCATGAGCACCGATGTCCTCAAGCCGATCGTGATGGTGGTGCTGGTCGCGGTGGGCGCCTTCGTGATCTTCCGCCCGTCGTTCGGCACGGCCCCCTCCGCGGTCCCCGTCTCGCCGCGCCGAGTCCTGGCGGCGATCGGCTTCGCGGGCCTCGGCATCGGCTTCTACGACGGCCTGATCGGCCCCGGCACCGGCACCTTCCTGGTCCTCGCCCTCACCGCGATCCTCCACCTCGACCTGGTCACGGCCTCCGCCACCGCAAAGATCGTCAACTGCTGCACCAACGCGGGCGCCCTGGCGATGTTCGCCTGGAAGGGCACGGTCTACTGGCAACTGGCCGCGCTGATGGCCGTGTTCAATCTGGCCGGCGGGATGGTCGGCGCACACACGGCACTGAAGCGGGGCGCGGGGTTCGTGCGGATCGTGCTGCTGACGGTGGTGTGCGCGCTGGTGGTGAAGATGGCCTACGAGCAGTGGGTGGCGTGAGCCTGTCCCCGCGCCGGCGCTACCGGCTGCCCGTCAGATGCGCGAACACCACCACGTTCCCCTGGTACCCCGTCCTGCGTGAGTACGGGCCGCCGCACGTGATCACTCGTAGTTCGGGGCGGCGGGCCGTGCCGTAGACCTTCTCGTCGGGGAAGTTCTTCGCGTCGTAGACCTCGACGGCGTCGACCGTGAAGACGGCCACCGAGCCGTCGCGGCGGTCGATCTCGATGGTGCGGCCGCGGGTGAGGGCGCCGAGGTCGTAGAAGACGGCGGGGCCGACCGCGTTGTCGACATGGCCCGCCACGATCGCCGTGCCGCGTTCACCGGGGCGGGTGCCCGCCTCGTACCAGCCCGCGAGGTTCTTCTTCTCCGGCGGCGGGACGTCGAGGCTGCCGGAGCGCGTCAGGCGCAGGCCCATCAGCGGGGCGTCCACACGGATCGACGGGATGCGGATGCGGTCCGGCGGGGACGGGGTCATCGGCGCCGCGCCGGGCAGGTTCGCGGTGCCGGGGGAGTGCGCCTGGGAGGCGGCGGGCTGGGGCGGTGGATGTCCTTCGGAGCCCGTGGTCAGCAGCCAGGCCCCGGTGCACAGGGCGAGCGCGGTGACGGCTCCCGCAACGGAGTTGAGGACGGTTCCGGTGCGCACGGCGATGACCTCCTGGCGTGGGGAAGCCGCCCTCCCCTCCGGCCCGCGAGGGGGTGCGGGCCGGAGCGGGAGGGGGTGTGAGCGGTACCTGGGGGACGGGGACGGGCCCGCGGGCGGCGGAGGGTGCCCGCGGGACCGTCACGGCGTCCTTCAGATCCCATCGCCTCTCGCCCGGCGATGCAGGAGCCAGGTACCGCCCGCGGCGGCGACGGCCAGGGCCGCCACTCCCGCCGCGGTCTGCACGGGGTCGGGACCGAGCGCGCCGCCGACCCCCGTCTCGACATGCCCTTTGGGCATCTGGGCGCCCGGCGCGCCCGGTTCGGTGAGCGACACGATCAGATCGCCGGTGACCCGGGTGCCGCCGGAGCAGCGGGCGACGATCTCGTACGTGCCCGGCTGCGCCGACACCGGAACGGTGAACCGTCCCACGCTGTCCGCCGGGCCCGCCGCGTCGTCGGTGTCCGGGGCCAGGGTGAACGGGCCGGCGCCGACCGCGCCGGCGTCCCCGGCCGCCGTGCCGTGGGCACCGCAGGCGGTGGTGTCCACGGTGACCGTGGAACCCGGGGCCGCCGTCACCGGATAGACCTCGAGGCCGCCCGGGGAGGCGACCGCGGGGACGGCCCAGAGCCCGGAGACGGCGACGGCGAACGCGGCGGCGATCAGCGGTCGGCCTGTACGCATCGTTGCTTGCTCCTTGTGCGTTCTGCTGGGGCGTCGGACGCGCCCTGCAAGCACGAGGTAAGTGGCAGTCGCTCCGGCGCGCCTCCTGATAGGCAGTCAGAAAGCCCGCACACAGTGGTCTCCTGACGGGGTGAAGGGAACATTCCAGCAGGTCATCGGCGTGTCGGAGGAGAATTGCCCGAAAGGCCGTGCCCGGCGTGCGACCGGGTGACGGGGGCGGGCGCCGGGTCACAATGGGCGGCATGGAGAAGCCCGACTCGACCGTGCTGGCCGTGCTGACCACCGTGGACGCCGTGGAGAAGGGGGAGGCGCTGGCCCGGGGCGCCGTGGAGGCGCGCCTCGCCGCGTGCGCGCAGGTGTCCTCCGGGTCCGTGACGTCCGTGTACCGGTGGGAGGGGGTGGTGGAGACGGCGCGGGAGTGGCGGGTGCTGCTGAAGACCACGCGGGCGCGGTACGCGGAGCTGGAGGCGTGGTTGACGGAGCATCACGAGTACGAGACGCCGCAGATCGTGGCGCTGCCCGTGACGCACACCGCCACCCCCTACCTGACCTGGCTCACGTCCCAGGTCACCCCGTAAGGGGATACTGCCGCGGCTCCGGCCGTGCCCCGTCAGGGGGGCGGGGCTCTGTCGGTATGCGGCTCCGCCGCGCGGGCGCGACCGGCGGTGGTCGTGCCCCGTAGGGGCGCGGGGAACTGCGCGACCAGCCGAGACGGCGCCGCACCCGGCGAGGGCGCGGCGGGACCGAGCTGGACGCCGATTGGAGCGCTCACCCCGCGCCGGGGTGCCGCCTTGCCCACCCTGCCGCCCATGGCGGCAGATTGCCCAAGGCGGCGCGGCAGCCGGCCGGGGCGGGAAAGCCCAAGGCGGCAGATTGCCCAAGGCGGCCGTGGCGGGCGGCAGATTGCCCTAGGCGGGGTGGGACGGCGGGCGGATTGCCCGAGGCGGCGGAGGCGGGGCGCTGGGGTTACCCGGGGATGCGTTCCAGGCGTACCGCGCACACCTTGAACTCCGGCATCCGTGACGTCGGGTCAAGCGCCGGATTCGTCAGGGAGTTGGCCCGCCCCCGCCCCGGCCAGTGAAAGGGCATGAAGACCGTGTCGGGCCGGATGTCCCCGCAGACCCGGGCCGGCGCCACCGCCCGCCCGCGCCGCGAGACGACCGCCACGGCGTCCCCCTCCACGACTCCCAGCCGCGCGGCAAGCCGCGGATGCAGCTGCACGAACGGCCCCGGCGCCGCCTTGTTCAGCTCCTCGACCCGCCGGGTCTGCGCCCCCGACTGGTACTGGGCCACCACCCGCCCCGTCGTCAGATACACCGGATACTCGGCATCCGGCTCCTCCGCCGCCGCCCGGTGCGCCACCGGCACGAACCGCGCCCGCCCGTCCTCCGTGGCGAACCGGTCGAGGAAGAGCCGAGGGGTGCCGGGAACCCCGGACGCCGGAGCCGGCCAGAACACCCCGTCCTCCTCGGCCAGCCGCTCGTACGAGATCCCGGAGTAGTCGGCGGGCCCACCCGCCGACGCCCGGCGCAGCTCCTCGAAGACCTCCTCCGGGTCGACGGGGAACCCCTTCTCCAGGTCGGGGGAGAGACGGGCCGTCAGCTCCTGCAGCACCTCCAGGTCGGAGCGGACCCCGGGCGGCGGGTCGAGGGCCCGGCGCCGCAGCAGCACCCGCCCCTCCAGATTCGTCAGCGTGCCGGTCTCCTCGGCCCACTGGGTCACGGGGAGGACGACGTCGGCCAGCTCCGCGGTCTCCGACAGCACCACGTCCGCGACCGCCAGGAAGTCCAGCGACCGCAGCCGCTCCTCCACGTGGGCCGCGCGCGGCGCCGACACCACCGGGTTCGACGCCATCAGCAGCAACGCCCGTACGTCCCCGCCCAGCGCGTCAAGCAGCTCGTACGCCGAACGTCCAGGACCGGGCAGCGACTCCGGGTCCACCCCCCACACCTCGGCGACATGCGCCCGCGCCGCCGGATCCGTCAGCTTGCGGCACCCCGGCAACTGGTCGGCCTTCTGGCCGTGCTCGCGGCCACCCTGCCCGTTGCCCTGCCCGGTCAGACAGCCGTACCCGGACAGCGGCGTGCCGGGGCGGCCGGTGGCGAGCGCCAGATTGATCCACGCGCCCACCGTGTCCGTGCCCTTGGACTGCTGCTCGGGCCCGCGCGCCGTGAGGACCATCGCGTGCTCGGCGTCGGTGAACATCCGTACGGCGTCCCGTAGCTGGGGGAGCGGCACTCCCGTGACCCGCTCCACGTACTCCGGCCAGTGCGCCATCGCCGCGGACCTGGCCTCCTCCCAGCCGCGCGTCCGGTCCCGTACGTACGCCTCGTCGACCCGCCCCTGCGCCACGACGAGATGCAGCATGCCCAGCGCGAGCGCCAGATCCGTGCCGGGGCGGGGCGCGAGATGCAGGTCGGCCTGCTGCGCCGTGCGCGTGCGGCGCGGGTCGATCACGATCAGCTTGCCGCCGTTGGCCCGGAGTTCGGTGAGGTAGCGGAGCGCCGGCGGCATCGTCTCCGCGAGGTTCGAGCCGACCAGGATCACGCACCCGGTGCGCGGTATGTCCTCCAGCGGGAACGGCAGCCCCCGGTCCAGGCCGAACGCCTTCGTGCCCGCCGCCGCGGCCGACGACATGCAGAAGCGGCCGTTGTAGTCGATCTGCGAGGTGCCGAGCACGATGCGCGCGAACTTGCCCAGCGCGTACGCCTTCTCGTTGGTCAGGCCACCCCCGCCGAACACCCCGCACGCGTCCGGGCCATGTGCCGTACGCGTGCGGGAGATCCCCTCGGCGATCGCGTCGAGGGCCTCCTCCCAGGTGGCGGGCGCGAGCTCGCCGGTAGCGGGGTCACGGACCAGCGGACCGGTCAGCCGGACCCGGGAGGAGAGCACGGCGGCGGCGCTCTGCCCCTTGCCGCACAGCGCCCCGCGGTTCACCGGGAAGTCCGCCCGGCCGGTCACCTCGACCGAGTCGGCCGACGCGTTCGGCGTGAGCCGCATCCCGCACTGCAGGGCGCAGTACGGGCAGTGCGTCGGGATCGCGGCGTTCGCGGAGACGGCGGTGGTGCGCGCGGGCGTGTGCATACGGGCCAGCGTGCGGGCGCGTTGTTACGCGTCGGGGAGCGGACCGGTTACGCACCGGGTACGCGGGGCTCCCCACGCCGGGCCCGCCGGTGTGAGGTCAGCGGGCCAGCGCCGCCCGCACCCCGTCCTCCTTCTTCCCCAGGAACTGCGGATCGGGCCGCACCACCGCGTCGAACGCCGCCTTTCCCGCGGCCAGCACCTCCCGCGCCCCGCCCGCGTACCAGGTCACGTCGTGCGGCTCGTCGACCCCGATCCCGTACGAGGAGACCCCCGCCGCCTCGCACAGCGCGACCGCCCTGCGCACATGGAAGCCCTGGGTGACCAGGACGGCCCGGTCGACGCCGAAGATCTTCCTGGCCCGGACGCACGAGTCCCATGTGTCGAACCCGGCGTAGTCGCTCACCACCGCGCGCGACGGCACCCCGTGCCGGGTGAGATAGGTGCGCATGGCGTCCGGCTCGTCGTACGAGGCGCGGCTGTTGTCACCGGTCACGAGCACCACCCGGACCCGGCCCGCCCGGTACAGCTCGGCGGCGGCGTCCAGACGGTG
This sequence comes from Streptomyces sp. VRA16 Mangrove soil, assembly GCF_017377775.1. Lineage (GTDB taxonomy): Bacteria > Actinomycetota > Actinomycetes > Streptomycetales > Streptomycetaceae > Streptomyces. The sequence continues at coordinate 71,903 of NZ_JAFVLN010000020.1, read as the reverse complement.
CGCGAGATACGGGGACGGCTCCCCGTCCCACAGGCCCGCGCCGAAGACGACCGCCACATCGGTGCGCGGCACGTCGGCCGTCGAGCGCAGCCGGTCACCGGTCGTGGTGAACATCCAGGCCGCGGGCAGCAGCGCCAGCGCGCACACCGCCATGACGGCCTGGACGGTCCGCCGCTGGGCGCGCCGGGTGCGCGGCAGACGCGGGCGCAGACGCAATGGGTCCTCCGAACCTCTGACGAATCCTCTGACGAAATCTCGGCCGCATCTTCGCGGCACCGGTGAATCCGTTGTCTCCCGGACCCCGGAAGTACGGGGTGCTCGCTGCTCAGGACGCGGGCCGGGGCCGTCCGGTTCACGCTCACGGTCCCCGCACCCGCGCGGTGAACCCCGTGCAACGACCCGTCACCACGGCGCAACAGAGAGGCAACCCCGGACCGGCAGGATCACTCCATGACGGACGAGTCGTACGGCACCGGCACAGGCAGCAGGCACGTCCGCACGACCGCGGACGCGTACATCGACGACAGCACGGCCAGCACGGCGGGACTCCTCACCATGATCAGCAACCAGCTCGGCAGCCAGCTCAGCAACCGGCCCCTGCGCAACCGCACCCGGCCGCCCGCCCTGGTGCTCGTCGCCCACGGCAGCCGCAACCCGGGCGCCCTCGCCACCGTCACCGAACTGGTGGAGCGGATCCGCGAGCAGCGCCCCGGCCTCACCGTGCGCCTCGGCCACATCGAGCTGAACGAGCCGCTGCTGTCCGACACCCTCACCGCGCTCCCCGCGGGCCGCGCCGTCCTCGTCCCGCTCCTCCTCTCCCGCGGCCACCACGTCAAGCACGACATACCGGGGGCCGCCGACGCCGCGGACCACCTGCTCACCCGGGTCGCCGCCCCGCTCGGCCCGCACCCGCTGCTCGTCGACGCGCTGCACGACCGCCTGGTGGAGGCGGGCTGGCCCGAGCGGCCGCTGTCCGAGCGCGCCCGGCGCCGCGGCGGAGTCGTCCTCGCCGCCGCCGGGTCCCGCGACCCGCAGAGCGCCGCCGACACCGGCGCCACCGCCGAACTGCTCGCCCGGCGCCTCGGCGTCCCGGTCGTCCCCGCCTATGCGTCGGCCGCCACCCCCGATGTCGGCACGGCCGTCCGCGCCCTCGCCGCGCGGGGCCGCGACCGGGTCGCCGTCGCCGCGTACTTCACCGCGCCCGGCCGCTTCGCCACCGAGTCGGCCGCCGCCGCGCCCGGCATCGCCGCGGCCCCGCTCGGCACCCATCCGGCGCTCGCCCGCCTCGTCCTGCACCGCTACGACAACGCCCTCGCGACCCCCGCCGGCGCCCACACCCGCCACCTGGCGACGGCCTGACCTCGCGGTTCCCTCTGTCAGCATCTGCCCTCTGTCAGTGCCAGCCTTTACTGTCAGTACATGGAAGGCAGCAATACGTACGACGAGGACGCGATCGAGCGCTGGGCCCCCGAGCCCGACAAGCGCCCGGGACGCACCGCGTTCCAGCGCGACCGGGCCCGGGTCCTGCACTCGGCGGCGCTGCGCCGACTCGCCGGCAAGACACAGGTCGTCACCCCGGGCACCAGGAGCCGGCACTGGGACGCGAGCCCGCGCACCCGGCTGACCCACTCCCTGGAGTGCGCCCAGGTGGGCCGGGAGCTGGGCGCCGCGCTCGGCTGCGACCCCGACCTGGTCGAGACGGCCTGCCTCTCGCACGACATGGGCCACCCACCCTTCGGGCACAACGGCGAACAGGCGTTGAACGAGGTGGCGCAGGACTGCGGCGGCTTCGAGGGCAACGCGCAGTCGCTCAGACTCCTCACCCGCATCGAGCCCAAGCGCTTCGTCCGCGCCGAGGGCTCCGGCGAGCTGGTCAGCGTAGGACTGAACCTGACGAGGGCGGCCCTGGACGCGGCGACGAAGTACCCGTGGCCGCGCGGCGAGCACCCCACGGACCCGGACTCCGTGAAGTTCGGGGTGTACGAGGACGACCGTCCCGTCTTCGACTGGCTGCGCAAGTCCGCCCCCGGCCGCCGCACCTGCTTCGAGGCGCAGGTCATGGACTGGTCGGACGACGTCGCGTACTCGGTGCACGACCTGGAGGACGGCCTGCACGCGGGCCACCTGGACCCCAATGTGCTGCACGCCGAGCCGGAGCGGGCCGACATCTTCGCCGTGGCCATCGGGCGGTACGTGCCGGCGGACACCGACCCCGCCGAGCTGTCCGCCGCCCTCGACCGCCTCCTCGACCAGGAGTGGTGGCCGCACGGGTACGACGGCACGGCGGTCGCCCAGGCCCGCCTCAAGGACGCCACCAGCCAGCTCATCGGCCGGTTCTGCCTCGCGGCGGAGGGCGCCACCCGGGAGCGGTACGGGACGGGACGGCTCACCCGGTACGAGGCGGAGCTCGTCGTCCCCCGCGCGGCCCGGCACGAGTGCGCGGTCCTGAAGGCCGTCGCCGACCGGTACGTGATGCAGCGCCCGCAGCAGGAGCGGCTCCGCGCCGACCAGCGCGTCGTCGTCGCCGAACTCGCCGAGGCGCTCACCGCCCGCGCGCCGGACGGCCTCGACCCCCAGTTCCGCGCCCTGTTCGACGCGGCCCCCGACGACCGCACGAGAAAGCGCGTCATCGTCGACCAGATCGCCTCCCTCACCGACGCCTCGGCCCGTTCCCTGCACCACCGGCTCACCGCGGGCCGTCCATGAGGGCCTCACGCGTCGCCCACGGGCCGCCCGCCGACCACTGCGCGTGACGGAACGTACGCGCGAATGACGCGCAAGCCGGGGAAAGCCGGGGAAAAGGTGCCCTGTTCGGGCCACGCCCCCTTCCCGCATCACGCTCCGTGCGGGACGCTCGCATATGACGCCATGGCAACGAGGAGGCACCAAGTGGTCGACGCGGACCAGACGTTCGTCATCGTCGGAGGAGGGCTCGCCGGCGCGAAGGCCGCCGAGACGCTCCGCTCGGAGGGCTTCACCGGGCGAGTGATCCTCATCGGCGACGAACGGGACCACCCCTACGAACGGCCGCCCCTGTCGAAGGGCTACCTCCAGGGCAAGGAGGAACGGGACAGCGTCTTCGTCCACGAACCCGCCTGGTACGCGAGCCACGACATCGAGCTGCACCTGGGCCAGACGGTGACCGCCGTCGACCGCGACGCGAAGACCGTCCGCCTCGGCGACGCGACGATCATCCGCTACGACAAGCTCCTGCTGGCCACCGGCGCCGAACCGCGCCGCCTCGACATCCCCGGCACCGAGCTCGCCGGCGTCCACCACCTGCGCCGCCTCGCCCACGCCGAGCGCCTCAAGCACGTCCTGGCATCCCTCGGCCGGGACAACGGTCACCTGGTGATCGCCGGCGCGGGCTGGATCGGCCTGGAGGTCGCGGCCGCCGCCCGTGAGTACGGCGCCGAGGTCACCGTCGTCGAGCCGGAGGCCACCCCGCTGCACGCGGTCCTCGGCCCCGAGATCGGCCAGATCTTCACCGAGCTGCACAGCGACCACGGCGTCCGCTTCCACTTCGGCGCGCGGCTCACCGAGATCACCGGCCAGGACGGCATGGTGCTCGCCGCACTCACCGACGACGGCGAGGAGCACCCGGCGCACGACGTGCTCGCCGCGATCGGCGCGGCCCCGCGCACCGCGCTGGCCGAGTCCGCGGGCCTGGCCCTCGTCGACCGCGGGCACGGCGGCGGCATCGCGGTCGACGCGACCCTGCGCACCTCGGACCCCGACGTCTTCGCGGCCGGCGACGTGGCCGCGCTCCAGCACCCGCTCTACTCCGAGCGACTGCGCGTGGAGCACTGGGCGAACGCGCTGAACGGCGGCCCGGCCGCGGCCCGCGCCATGCTCGGCAAGGACGTGACGTACGACCGGGTGCCCTACTTCTTCTCCGACCAGTACGACCTGGGCCTGGAGTACTCGGGCTGGGCGCCCCCGGGCTCGTACGACCAGGTGGTGATCCGCGGCGACGCGGGCAAGCGCGAGTTCATCGCGTTCTGGCTGAAGGACGGTCAGGTCCTGGCCGGGATGAACGTGAATGTGTGGGATGTCACCGAACAGATCCAGAAGCTGATCCGCTCCGGGGCCAGGCCGGGCACGGAACGGCTCTCGGACCCGAGCGTGCCGTTGGGTGATCTTCTGGAGGAGTGACGGTTGTGTCAGTGGGGCCCTTTAGAATTCTTGCGTGGCAGGCAGGATCAATGACGAGGACGTGAAGGCGGTTCGGGACGCGGTCCCGATCGACGCCGTGGTGTCCGAGTACCTGCAACTGCGCAACGCGGGCGGCGGGAACCTCAAGGGCCTGTGCCCCTTCCACGACGAGAAGTCCCCGTCCTTCCAGGTCAGTCCGAGCAAGGGGTTCTTCCACTGCTTCGGCTGCCAGGAGGGCGGCGACACCATCACGTTCGTGATGAAGATCGACCACCTCTCCTTCTCGGAGGCGGTCGAGCGCCTGGCGGGCCAGGCGGGCATCACGCTGCGCTACGAGGAGGGCGGGTACAACCCCACCCACCAGCGCGGCGAGCGCATCCGCCTGGTCGAGGCACACAAGATCGCCGCGCAGTTCTACGCCGATCAGCTGGAGTCCCCGGAAGCCGAGATCGGCCGGAAGTTCCTCGCCGAGCGCGGCTTCGACCAGGCCGCGGCCGCGCACTTCGGCGTCGGCTACAGCCCGGCGGGCTGGGACCATCTCACCCGCTTCCTGCGCGGCAAGGGCTTCAGCGACAAGGAGCTGACCCTCTCCGGCCTCTCCCAGGAGGGCCGCCGCGGCCCCATCGACCGGTTCCGCGGCCGCCTCATGTGGCCGATCCGCGACATCGGCGGCGAGGTCGTCGGCTTCGGCGCGCGCCGCCTGCGCGACGACGACAACGGCCCGAAGTACCTGAACACGCCCGAGACCCCGATCTACAAGAAGTCCCAGGTCCTCTACGGCATCGACCTGGCGAAGAAGGAGATCGCGAAGTCGTCCCGCGCGGTCGTGGTCGAGGGCTACACGGACGTCATGGCCTGCCACCTGGCCGGCGTCCCGACCGCCATCGCGACCTGCGGCACGGCCTTCGGCGGCGACCACATCAAGATCCTCCGCCGCCTCCTGATGGACAACGGCTCGGCGCGGGTGATCTTCACCTTCGACGGCGACGCGGCCGGCCAGAAGGCGGCCCTGCGCGCCTTCGAGGACGACCAGAAGTTCGCCGCCGAGACCTACATCGCGATCGCCCCGGACAACATGGACCCGTGCGAGCTGCGCCTCGCCAAGGGCGACGAGGCGGTCGCCGACCTGGTCCAGCCGCGCACCCCGCTCTTCGAGTTCGCGCTGCGCCAGATCGTCGCGCGCTACGACCTGGAGACCCCGGCCGGGCGCGCTTCCGCGCTCGACGAGGCGGCCCCGGTCGTCGCCCGCATCAAGAACAGCGCCTCCCAGCACGAGGTCGCCGTCCAGCTCGCCGGCATGCTCGGCATCCTGGACACGCAGTTCGTGGTCAAGCGCGTCGCCCAACTGGCCCGCTGGGCCCGCGACCGCGGCGGCAAGGGCCCGGCGCCGAGCCGCCAGCAGGGTCCCGAGGTCGCGGCGGCCCCGGCCTCCTTCGGCGGCCCGGCGCTCACCCTGCGCAACCCGGTGTACGCCACCGAGCGCGAACTCCTCAAACTGGCGCTCCAGCACCCGCAGTTGGTCTCCCCGGCGTTCGACGCGTACGGGGTGGACGAGTTCACGGCCGCGCCCTACGCCGCCGTGCGCCAGGCCATCCTGGAGGCGGGCGGCGCCGAGTCCGGCCTGCACGACCTGCACGAGTACCTGGTCCGGGTCCGCGAGGCCGCCCCCGACGACGCGGTCCGCGCCATGGTCACCGAGCTCGCCGTCGAGGCCATTCACCGCAAGACGGTCGACGAGGCGTACGCGGGGGAGCAGCTCGTCTGGGTCCGCCGGCGCGCCGTCGACCGCCGCATCCGCGACGTCCAGGGCACCCTGACCCGCCTCGGCGCGGGCGGCGACCCGTCCCAACTGGCATCCGTCCAGAACGAGTTGTGGGTCCTGCAGCAGTACGGCCAGTCCCTCCGCGAACAGGGCGCGGCGGCCCTGTAACCCACCCCGGCAGCCTCCTCCCGCACCTTGGGCGATCTGCCGAACCCCGAAGCCTTGGGCAATCCGCCGCCATGGGCGTTCCCGCCCCGGCCGCCGGTCGCCCCCGCCTTGGGCAATCTGCCGCCATGGGCGTTCCCGCCCCGGCCGGCTGCCGCGCCGCCTTGGGCGGTCCGCCGCCGGTCGCCCCCGCCTTGGGCAATCTGCCGCCATGGGCGGCAGGGTGGGCAAGGCGGCGCCCCGGCGCGGGGTGAGCGCTTCATCCGGCGTCCAGCTCGGTCCCGGTCGCGGTGTTGCCGGGTGCGGCTCCGGTGGGGCCTGGTCGCGCAGTTCCCCGCGCCCCTGAGGCATGCGGCTCCGCCGCAGCCTCATCACCCGCAGCCCCGCGCCCCTGACGGGGCCGACGTCGCCGCCGGACGCATATCGCAGACCGGCGCAACCCCGCTCACCCCCACACGCCGTTTCCCCGAGTTCCGGCCGGGGAAGACCGGGCACCCGTACATCACGGTAACCGCGCGGTCACGCACCGGACTCAAAAAGTCATCGCACGCCCCTCGTGGCGGCGCTGTGTCGTACTCCACACTGGGTGGCGGTGCCTGAGTCCTCGGAGCGCGGCCGGAGCCCGGACAGCAAAGGGTCCGAAACCCCCGCGGTTCCGCTCATCGCGTACGGGACGGACAGCGGCGTGGCCGCCGTTCCCGCCCCCCTGCCGCACGCCTCAGAAGCGATCACCTTGGAGGTCGCCCCCGTGCAGACCCAGACCCTCACCCAGAGCGACAGCACAGCGCAGGCCCTGTCCGATCCGGATACCGCGGGGGACACCGACGTCCTCACCACGGTCCCGCCACAGAGCCGCGCGGCGCGCCACCCCGAGGCCGAGTCCTCGGACGAACCCCCGGAGCCCCCGGAGCCCGCTGAAGACGCGGCGCCCACCGAGCAGCCCCCCGAGAACGTCGACCCGCCCGAGCCGGTCCGCGGCGCCCGCACCGACACCAGCGGCCCGTCGTCCGACCTGTTCCGCCAGTACCTGCGCGAGATCGGCCGCATCCCACTGCTGACCGCGGCCGAGGAAGTGGACCTCGCCCGCCGCGTGGAGGCCGGCCTGTTCGCCGAGGAGAAACTCGCCCACGCGGCCGACCTGGACTCCCAACTCGCCCTGGACCTCGACCGGTTGGTCGTGCTGGGCCGGATGGCCAAGCGCCGCCTGATCGAGGCGAACCTGCGCCTGGTGGTCTCCGTCGCCAAGCGCTACGTGGGCCGCGGCCTGACCATGCTCGACCTGGTCCAGGAGGGCAACCTCGGCCTGATCCGCGCGGTCGAGAAGTTCGACTACGCGCGCGGCTACAAGTTCTCGACGTACGCGACGTGGTGGATCCGCCAGGCCATGAGCCGCGCCCTGGCCGACCAGGCCCGCACGATCCGCGTCCCGGTCCACGTGGTCGAACTGATCAACAGGGTCGTCCGCGTCCAGCGCCGCATGCTGCAGGAACGCGGCTACGAGCCCACCCCCGAAGAGGTGGCCGCCCACCTCGACCTCCCGCACGAGCGGGTCAGCGAGGTCCTCCGCCTGGCGCAGGAACCCGTCTCGCTGCACGCTCCGGTCGGCGAGGAGGACGACGTGGCGCTCGGCGACCTCATCGAGGACGGCGACGCGGCGAGCCCGGTGGAGTCCGCGGCGTTCCTCCTCCTGAGGGAACACCTGGAGGCGGTCCTCTCCACGCTCGGCGAACGCGAACGCAAAGTGGTCCAGCTCCGCTACGGCCTGGCGGACGGCCGCCCCCGCACCCTGGAGGAGATCGGCCGCATCTTCGGCGTCACCCGCGAACGCATCCGCCAGATCGAGTCGAAGACCCTGAACAAACTCCGCGACCACGCCTTCGCCGACCAGCTCCGCGGCTATCTGGACTGACCCGGCCACATGGTTCCGAACGGCCCGCCACGGGAGGCCGTTCGGCACCTACATCGCTCACCTGCCCCATGCTGTCCTGAATCCCGGAACGTGCTGCACGACGTCGGCACGTACGGGGGAAGGACGCGGCCATGTCTCTCAGTGTCATGGATCTTGTCGGCGCGGGGCTGTTCGGATGGGTGGTCGGCTGGATCACCTATCGCACGCTGCGCAGGGCCGAGCGCGGGGCGCGCATCGCGGACATCGCGGCCGTCGTGGCGGCCATCGGCGGGGGCGCCGTCGTCAACACCCGACTCGCCGAGCCCGATCTCTTCGCCGCGTACGGCATGGGGCTGTGCGCGGGCTTCTTCGCGTACCTGCTGACAGGCCTCGCCCTGGAAGGACGCCAGGCCGTGACCGACTTCCTCGGGGACGCCCCGCAGACCCCACAGATCCCGCAGGTTCCGCCCGCCGACGGGCACGGCCCGCGGCGGACGGCGCAGGACGGCTTCCTCGGCGACGAGGACCTCGATCTCGAGAAGCGCTCCTGACCACGGTCGGGTGCTCGCGAACGAGATCGGGGCGGATCGATGACAACGGTCGACTTCCCGTCGGCGGACCGCCTGCCCGTTCCCTGGTCGCAGGGGTCAGGTCCGGCCGACGTGGACGCGCTCATCAGCGAACTGGCCGCGTACCCGGCCTCCCGGCCGGCCCACCAGGACCTGCTGGAGGCTCTGCGGTGCGCTCGTACGCGGTGGGGGCGGCACGCCCCCTTCGCCGGGGACGGGGCAGCGGAGTTCGCACGGGAGGTCCTGGAGATCGCCGTCGAATGGCGGATGCCCGCGGTGGAACGGTGGGCCACGGCCTGGCTGTTCGCGTGCGGCGAGCCCTTCCTGCGGCTGCGCTGGTCGTCGCGCTCCCGCGACGGCCGGTTCCGCCGCGACGGGCACGCCGCGGGCCGGGTCAGCGCGGTCGCCGGAGCGGCCGACGCCGTCGTGGTGGGTACCGAGTCGGGGCTGGTACAGCGGTGGACCTCCGCGGGCGATCTGCACACCGTCGGCAGGCTCGAGAAGGAGCCGGGGCACGGGCCCACGGGCGCCGTCGCGGTCCGTGGCGAAGGCGTCGTCGCGGGCGGTCCGCACGGCGAACTCGTCACCGAGGGCCTGGACGCACCGCCGCCCCCTCCCGAACAGCGGGCGATGATCACCGCGGCGGCCCTCGGTCCGCACGGAGGCGTCGCCTGCGGCGACGAACTGGGGAGGGTCCTGCTGTACCGGCCCGCGACCGGCCGCTGGGCCGATCTGTCCCGCCCTGCGGCGGCACAGGGCCGTGTCGAGTCGCTCGCCTTCCGCGACGACGGGGCGCTGTGCGCGGCGTGGCGCAGGGGCACGGCGGCCGAGCGCCGGACCGGGGCGGAGCCAGGGGGCACGGACGGCTGGGTGCTGCGCCATCCTCCGGCGCCGGACCTCAGGGCGGTCGCCTGGGACCCCAGCGGGACATGGCTCGCCACGGTGACGGCCGCCGGGCAGGTCCGGGTCGTCGGACAGCGGGCCCTTGACTGGTCCCACCCGGGAGCGCACGGACTGGTCTGGTCGACGGACGGCCGGCTCGCCTCCGTCGGGCGGACCGATGTACGGATCGGGCTCCCCGGCGCGGGACCGGCCGTCGACACCATCGTCACCGACGCCCCGGTCGGACAGGCCGCGCTGCTCGGCACCCGGTACCTGATCACCACGCACGGCGCCGAAGTGGTGCAGTGGGACCTTGCCGCGTACGGCAGCGAGCGGCCGCACCCCGACACACTGGCGCCGCTGGTGGGCGACAACACCATCACCGCGATCGCCACCGCCCAGGAAGGGTGGACCGCCGTCGGCACCGCCCGGGGTGAGATACGCATCCACAGCGGTCGCGGCGCGGTCGAGGCACGGGCGCGACTGCACCCCGCCGGGCACGTGTACCACCTGGTGCCCTGCGACGAAGGCTGGCTGATCGCAGGACACTTCGGGGCGTACTGGTGGACCCCTGAGCCCGGGGCGGATGCCGGACCGCGGCGGCTGAGCACCTCCCTGTGCACCGCCGTGGCTGCCTGGAAGCCCTTCCGGATCTACGCCGAGGGCGACCAGGTCGTGATCGCCCACGGCAAGCAGCGCAAGATCCTGCGCCTCGGAAGAACCGGGGACGAGCATCCCGGCGGGAACGTGGCCGACCTTCGCGTCTCACGCGACGGGACCCTGGCGGCGCTCTTCGACAGTGGGGCGCTCCTGCTCCACGACCTCACCGACGATTCGTCCCGCGCGTCCACAGCGGCCGCCGGTTCCCGGCTGATCGGCTTCGGCGAGAACGGCCCGCTGCTGCGTGAACCCACCTCCTGCGTCGCGGAGTTCACCGCGACCGGAAGACAGAAGGTCGCGCGGCTTCCCTCGGCGGCGGGCGAGACGGCGTCCCTCGGCGGACACGGCTTCGTGGTGGCGGACCCCCAGCGGGGGCTCGTCCTGGGGCGGAACTCCTTCCGGCAGCTGACCGCGCCGAGCCGCGTCGACCATCTCGCCGTCGCGGGGCGGCGGATCGCGGTCGCCGGCGAGGGCCGCGTCCTCGGCTACGAGGTGGCGCAGCCGGACGGGGCAGGGACGGGAGTGCTCCGGATCGGGATCACCACGGAGCACGACGGCTGCACGTTCCAGCTGCCGGACGGCGGGCAGGTACGGGTGAACAGCGGTGTGCTCGACGCTCTGCGGGTGACGAAACCCCGCACGCTCGGCGAGCTCTCCCGGGCCGTCACCACCGCGGGCACGGTGGGGGAGGCGCTGGGCCAGGCGGGCCTCGACCTGTTCGTGGACGCGGCGCGCGGCGCGTTCCCCGACCGGCCGGTGCGCATCGAACTGGCCATCGGCACGGGAGCCGACGACCTGGCCTGGGAACTCCTGCACGATCCGAACGCCGCTCTGGGCTGGTTCGGCCGGCCGCGGGTCACGATCACCCGGGTGGTCACCCCGGACTCGTGCTCCGCGGTCCGGCCCCGCGCGGAGGCGGACGGGAAGCCTGCCCTGCTGGTCGTCCGGGGGAAGCACCAGGTGACGCCGATGGGCACCGATCTGCTGGCGAACGTCGACGACGCCTACGACCGGATGTGGCGCCGCACCCGGCGCAGCCACGTCCGGCTGGTGGAGCCGCACCCGGTGTCGGTCCTGACGCAGCCCCAGCTGAAGAACACCCTGCGGGACCACGTGGACCTGCTCCACCTGTGGGCGCACTGCGACCAGGAGAACGTGGAGTTCGGCCCCGGAGGCAGGCTGACGACCGAGGCCGTCGCCACCTGCATCACCGGAGCCGCTCCTCGCCTGGTGGTCCTCATCGGCTGCCGCTCCGGGGCCCTGGGACGGCTCCTGGTGGAGCGCGGCGTGCCCTGCGTGGTCGCCATGCGCGCGGAGGTGTACAGCCGCACCGTGCAACCTCTCGTCGAGGACTTCACCGCCCTGGTCCTGGAGGGAACGTGATGGGCCTGGCCTACACCGCCTACTGCTCCGCCGACCTTCGGATACGAAGGTGAACCCCCGCCTCGACGGAGCGCGCCAGAACGGCTTGTTCCGTCCGGGCGCGTGGGTAGATTCGGCCCAGGCTGTGCGGCCATGGTGAGCCGCCATCGATCCGGGAGGGGGGCCGACTGTGGACGACACCGCACGCCGCGCCCAGAAACTGACGGCCTACCAGAAGCTGGCGGCCGAACGGCCCGCGCTGTTCGTGAACCCGGACGGCGCGCCGATCCGCATCCTGCTCGATGCCGAGGCCCAGCAGGAGGTGGCGGACATCGCGGCGGCGGACGCGCGGGCGCGGGGGCTGCCCGTGGAGTTCTGCGACATCGGGGTGCAGTACCAGGACCGCTACGTCACGGTGGTGCGCGACGCCGTGCGCTTCCCGGGCGGCGTGACCGGGGCGTACTTCCGGGTCTGCGCCACGTCGGACGGGGTGGGCGCCGCCGTGCTGCCCCTGCTCGACGACGGCCGGATCGTGCTGCTGCGCCACTTCCGGCACGCGGACCGGCAGTGGCACTGGGAGATGCCCCGGGGCTTCGGTGAGCCGGGGGACGACGGGGCGGCCACGGCCCGCCGCGAGGTGGAGGAGGAACTCGGCTGCCCGGTACGGGAGTTGATCGCCCTCGGCGCGATGGAGGCCGACACGGGGATGGCCGCATCCCGCACCGACCTGTACCTGGCCCGCCTGGAGGAGGAGCACTTCCGGCTCGCGCCGTCCCCGGACGCCAGGAGCGAGGGGATCACCGAGGTACGGGCCGTGCCGCCCGAGGAACTGGAACGGATGCTCCTCGACGGCGCCCTGACCGACTCGTTCACCCTCAGCGCGCTCGCCTTCGCCCAGGCGCGCCGCCTGCTGTGATCCTTTGTCCCCGGGCCGGGCCCGCCCGCCCCGGGGATCCGGAAAGGATCTAGTCGACCTCGGCCACGGCCTGCGCGAACTGGGCCTCGTACAGGCGCTGGTACGCCCCGCCGGAGGCGACCAGCGCGTCGTGCGAGCCCTGCTCCACGATGGAACCGTTCTCCATCACCAGGATCGTGTCGGCGTCGCGGATCGTCGACAGACGGTGCGCGATGACGAACGACGTACGGCCGGACGCGAGCCGCGCCATGGCCTTCTGGATCAGTACCTCGGTCCGGGTGTCCACCGAGCTGGTCGCCTCGTCGAGGACCAGGATCACCGGGTCGGACAGGAAGGCGCGCGCGATGGTGATGAGCTGCTTCTCACCTGCGCTGACCCCGGTCCCCTCGTCGTCGATCACCGTGTCGTAGCCCTCGGGCAGCGTCCGGATGAAGCGGTCGGCGTGCGCGGCCCGCGCGGCCTCCTCGATCTCCTCCCGGCCGACGTCCTTCGCGGCGCCGTACGCGATGTTCTCCGCGATGGTCCCGCCGAACAGCCAGGTGTCCTGCAGCACCATGCCGATCCCGGCCCGCAGCTCGTCGCGCGACATCTTCGCGATGTCGACCCCGTCGAGCGTGATGCGCCCGCCGCTGACCTCGTAGAACCGCAGCAGCAGATTGACGAGCGTGGTCTTGCCCGCGCCCGTCGGCCCCACGATGGCGACCGTGTGCCCCGGCTCCGCCGTGAGCGACAGGTCCTCGATGAGCGGCTTGTCCTCCTGGTAGCGGAACGCGACGTGCTCGAACTCGACGTGCCCGCGCAGGTTCTGCGGCTTCTCGCCGTCCACCGGATCGGCGGACTGCTCCTCGGCGTCCAGCAACTCGAAGATGCGCTCGGCCGACGCGACGCCCGACTGCACCAGGTTCGCCATCGAGGCGACCTGCGTCAGCGGCATCGAGAACTGCCGCGAGTACTGGATGAAGGCCTGCACGTCACCGATGGACAGCGAGCCGGACGCGACCCGCAGGCCACCGACCACGGCCACCAGCACATAGTTCAGGTTCGAGATGAAGAACATCAGCGGCTGCATGATGCCGCTGTTGAACTGCGCCTTGAACGCGGCCTCGTACAGTGCCTCGTTCTGCTCGGCGAACTGCTGGGCCGACTCCTTCTGCCGCCCGAACACCTTCACCAGCGTGTGGCCGGTGTACATCTCCTCGATGTGCGCGTTCAGGACGCCTGTGGTCTTCCACTGCTGCACGAACTGCGGCTGCGACCGCTTGCCGACCTTCGCCGCGACGAACACCGACAGCGGCACCGTGACGAGCGCGACCAGCGCCAGCAGCCACGAGATCCAGAACATCATCACGAGGACGCCGACGATGGTGAGCAGCGAGTTGAGCATCTGCCCCATCGTCTGCTGCAGCGTCTGCCCGATGTTGTCGATGTCGTTGGTCGCCCGGCTCAGCACCTCGCCGCGCTTCTGCTTGTCGTAGTACGACAGCGGAAGGCGCTGGAGCTTCGCCTGCATGTCGCCGCGCAGCTTCGCCACGGCCAGGTTGATCGCCCGGTTGGCGAGCCGGGTGCCGATCATCATCGAGAAGCCGGCCACCGCGAACACGGCGAGCGCGAGCAGCAGCACCTCCCCGATCCGGTCGAAGTCCACGCCCTGGCCGGGCGTGAAGTCCACCCCGCCGAGCATGTCGGCCATGCCGCCGTCACCCTTGGCCCGCAGGCCCTCGATGACCTGTTCCTTGGTCTGCCCCGCGGGCAGCTGCCCGCCGACGATCCCGCCGAACAGCAGGTCGGTCGCGTGACCCAGGATCTTCGGTCCGACCACCGAGAGACCCACACTGATCACGACGGCGACCAGCACACCGACCACCGAGGCACGGTGCGCCGCCAGCCGCTTCAGCAGCCGCTTGCCGGACCCCTTGAAGTCCATCGAGCGCGAGTTCGGCCCACCGGCCGCCATCCGCGCCGCCATCGGCCCACTCATCAGGCGGCCTCCGCTTCCGTCAGCTGGGAGAGGACGATCTCCCGGTACGTCTCGTTGTCCGCCATCAGCTCGTGGTGGCGTCCGGTGCCGACGACCCGGCCCTCGTCGAGGACGACGATCCGGTCCGCGTCCCGGATGGTGGCCACGCGCTGGGCCACGATCACCACGGTCGACTCGGCGGTCTCGGCGGTCAGCGCCCGGCGCAGCGCGGCGTCCGTGGCGTAGTCGAGCGCGGAGAACGAGTCGTCGAAGAGGTAGATCTCCGGACGCTGGACGAGCGTGCGCGCGATGGCGAGCCGCTGGCGCTGGCCACCGGAGACGTTCGTGCCGCCCTGGGTGATGGGCGCGTCGAGCCCGCCCTCCAGCTTGCTGACGAAGTCCTTGGCCTGCGCGACCTCAAGGGCGTGCCACAACTCCTCGTCGGTCGCGTCCGGCCGTCCGTAGCGCAGATTGGAGGCGACGGTTCCGGAGAACAGATACGGCTTCTGCGGCACCAGGCCCACCGTCTTCGCCATCAGCTCCGGGTCGATCCCGCGGACGTCCTCACCGTCCACGTAGACGACGCCGGACGTGGTGTCGTACAGCCGCGGGACGAGCCCGAGCAGCGTCGACTTGCCACTGCCGGTCGAGCCGATGATCGCGGTGGTCTCGCCGGGCAGCGCCATCAGGTCCACGGAGCGCAGCACCGGCTCCTCGGCACCCGGGTAGCCGAAGTCGGCGCCCCGGATCTCCAGGTGCCCGCGCCGCCGCAGCTCGCGCACGGACGAGGCGGCCTCCGGGGGCACGACGCTCGACTCCGTGTCGAGCACCTCCTGCACGCGCTCCGCGCACACCTCGGCGCGCGGCACCTGCATGAACATGAAGGTGGCCATCATCACGCTCATCACGATCTGCATGAGGTACGCGAGGAACGCGGTGAGGTCACCGATCTGCATGCCGCCGCTGTTGATCCGGTGGGCGCCGAACCAGACCACGGCGATGGACGCGATGTTCACGATCGTCATGACGAACGGGAACATCAGGGCCATGATCCGGCCGGTGGCCAGGGACGTCTTGGTCAGGTCCCAGTTGGCGTCACCGAAGCGCTCCTTCTCGAAGCCGTCGCGCACGAACGCGCGGATGACCCGGTTGCCGGTGATCTGCTCGCGCAGCACCCGGTTCACCGTGTCCAGCTTGACCTGCATGGACCGGAACAGCGGACGCATCTTCCGGATGATCAGCGACAGCACGACGGCCATCACGGGCAGCACGGCGAGCAGCACGCCGGACAGCGGCACGTCGAGGCCGAGCGCCATGACCACACCACCGACGCACATGATCGGCGCCGACACCATGAGCGTGAAGCCCATGAGCACCAGCATCTGGATCTGCTGCACGTCGTTCGTGGTGCGGGTGATCAGCGAGGGCGCGCCGAAGTGGCCGACCTCGCGGGCGGAGAAGGACTGCACCCGGTCGAAGACGCCGGCCCGCACGTCACGGCCGAGCGCGGCGGCGGTCCTGGCGCCGAAGAAGACGGCGCCGGTGTTGCAGACGACCTGGGCGATCGTGACGCCCAGCATCAGGGCGCCGAACTTCAGGATGTAGCCGGTGTCGCCGCTGACGACACCGTTGTCGATGATGTCGGCGTTCAGAGTCGGCAGATACAGCGAGGCGCAGGTCTGCAGGAACTGCAGCAGCACCAGCAGCCCGATGGGTTTCTTGTACGGACTGAGGTAGGTCCGCAGGAGTCGTATGAGCACGCTCGGTCTCTCGGTGGTCGGCGATCTGGACTGAGAGCGGTTGGGGAGGGGGACACGCCCCGCCGAAACGGAGACGCATGGACCCCTATCGTCGAACACTCCACCCGTGTTACCTCAACCGATTAACCCAAGAGAGCTCAAAGACCGGATCCTGCCGCTACGCGAACGCCCCGGGGTGTATCTGCTCCCGCACCGCCCGGAACTGCTGCCGCACCGCCTGCCCCACGGGCAGTTCCTCACCGGGCTCGAAGACCTGGGTGGCCGCGCCCTGCCACATCGGCAACTGGCCGGTCATCGCCCACGCGGCCTGCCGGGCGGCGCCGATCGCCGCGTAGTCGGCGGGCTGCGGCACCACGACCTGCGTGCCGAACAGCATCGGCGCCAGCGCCTGCACGGCGTGCAGTTCGGCGGTGGCCCCGAGCAGGAACACCCGCCGGATCTCCACACCGCGGCCGCGCAGGACGTCCATGGCGTCGGCGAGCCCGCACAGCATGCCCTCGAAGGAGGCCCGCGCCAGATGCTCCGGCTTCATGGACTCCCGCCGAAGCCCGCTCAGCGTCCCCGCGGTGTGCGGCAGGCTGGGCGTCTTCTCGCCCTCCAGATACGGCAGCAGTACGAGGCCGTGGGCGCCCGGTGTCGACTTCGCGGCGAGCTCGGAAAGCTCTTCGAGCCCCCCGTCGAGCCCCAGCAGCTCGGCCGTGCCCCGCAACGTGCGCACGGCATTCAACGTATGCACGACGGGCAGATGCATCCCGGTCGCGTCGGCGAGCGACGTGATGGAAACGCCGGAGTCCACCAGCGCCTCATGGTGCACGGCCATCACGGACCCGGACGCGCCCAGCGAGACGACGGCGTCGCCCGCCCGCACGCCGAGGCCGAACGCGGCGGCCATGGTCTCCCCGGTACCGGCCGAGATGATCAGCCCCTCCGGGGTCGTCCCCGCGGCGTCACCCGGGCCGAGCACCTCCGGCAGTCCGGCCCGCTGCCCGAGCGCCAGCTCCACGAGATCGGGCCGCCAGGCACCGGTCGCGGCCGACCAGTACCCGGTGCCCGAGGCCCCGCCACGGTCCGTGGTCCGGCGCGCGGGCCGCCCGAGCAACTGCCACACCAGCCAGTCGTGCGCCTGCATGAGGAAGGCCACACGCTGCGCGTTCTCCGGCTCGGCGCGCGCCAGCCAGCGCAGCTTGGCCACCGGCTGCGCCGCCTGCGGCACGCTGCCCACGGCCTCGGCCCACGCCTCGCGCGAGCCGAGCCGGTCGATCAGATCGGCCGCCGCCACCTGCGCCCGCTTGTCGGCGCCCACCAGCGCGGGGCGCACGGTGTTGCCCTGCGAGTCCAGCGGCACCAGCGCGTTCTGCTGCGCCGAGACACCGATGGCCTGCACGCCTTCGAGCAGTCCGCCGCCGGCCGCCTCGCCGAGCGAGAGCAGCCAGGCCTGGGGATCGACGTCGGACGGCCGCCCGCCGCCTTCCGGTGCCTCCAGCGGATGCGGGGCGTACCCCTGCCGGAGCACGGCCCCGGTGTCCGCGTCACAAACGACAATGCGTGTGAAATCGGGCGAACTGTCCAGCCCGGCGACTATCCCCATGCTGGAAATTCTGCCGCACCGCCGGGGTGCGCGTGCCCTCAGGTGTTAGTGGTGCCCCAGTCGTCCTCTTCGCCGGGGCCGCCGCGCTCCCGCAGCGAGCGCACCCGGTCGGCCACCGAGTCCGGAACCTTGCCCTCCACCTTCGCGCTGACGGAGTGGAACGCCTTCCCGGCGTACTCGCGCGTCTGCTGCGCGGCCGACTCCGCCGTGTTGCGCACGGCCGGGTTCTGGGAGATCTCGCGTGCGGTCTTCTTCAACTGCTCGTACCGCTCGCGTCCGGCCCTCGTCCCCAGCACGTATCCCAGGGCCAGACCGGCGATGAATGTGAGCCGGTAGCGCATGTCGGCCACCCTTTCCGTAGCGAGGCGTCGTGGTGGATCACGGTTCGTCGTGGCGGTCACCGGGGTGCCTGATGATCGCCGGGGGATACCGATTGGCGGAGCACCCCCCTGCTTGCGCTAATGTATGTCTCGCAACGAGCGACCGCCGCCCGGCAAGTACCCAGGTAGCGGCGTTTGACGCAATGAGGTCATTCCCCTGTAGCTCAATTGGCAGAGCAGCCGGCTGTTAACCGGCAGGTTACTGGTTCGAGTCCAGTCGGGGGAGCTCGATCTCCTGTAGCTCAATTGGCAGAGCAGCCGGCTGTTAACCGGCAGGTTACTGGTTCGAGTCCAGTCGGGAGAGCTGTCGAACAAGCCCCTTCGGAGTCCACTCCGGGGGGCTTTTTCGTGCCGGGTGGAACCGGCCGTGGCCTGCCGGAGTCCTCAAGGTCGTGCAGAGCCGAACCATCCGGAGCAGGAGATCGTATGAGCGGCTATGCTGCGGCAGACGGCGCGCACAAATGTGCGCGGCGCGCCGTAACGGGGCGGTAGCTCAGCCGGTTAGAGCAGCGGACTCATAATCCGTCGGCCGTGGGTTCGAGTCCCACCCGCCCCACCGAGTGCCCCAGGGAAGAAACGATCTGACCTGGGGCTTCTTCTTCCCTACCTGACACGTCGTCAAAACTGGCCGAGGTCGAACCGGGCAGAACAATCACCCGTTCGGGCGTGTTGCCCGAATGCTGCCCGAGGCTCCAGGACGTTGCCCGCAGGCGCACTACAGGGCCGTCTGCGCCCGTGACGTGGGGTTCTCACCTCGTCGCTGTCCCGTACCTGGTGCGTGGGTCTTCAGGCCCGCCCGCGGATGGTTGGGCCCCTTCGACGGCCGTCGTTGTGGGCGACTCGATCAGCCGCATGGCCACCGAGTCCATCACTACGGCGAGCGCCCGGGAACGGAGTACGAGCCCCTGGGCGAGGAGTGCCCCGCCTGCCGCCAGCCCGAGCCACCAGAGCCAATGCGCCTGGAGAGCCAACGTGGCCACGAGCGCAGTGACAGGCAGAAACATGTTGATGCGGATCGACGCCTCCGCGAGCAATCGGTCGTACCTGTCAAAGACCTCGGGCCGTTCGATGAGCAGCCGAGTGGCGAGGTCGGGCAGCTCATCGCGCAGGGCGTAGAGAGCGGCGAGCGCGAGGGCTGACAGTTGCCGGACAGTGGCATCCTGCAGCGGCAGTTGACGGCCACGCCAGTCAATGAGTGCAGTACCTTCGGGAGAATTGTTCCAGTACACATGTTGCGTGGACCAGAAAGGGCTCAAGGTCACCTGCGTCCAAACGCCGGGGCCACCCAGGAATGTCGGGCTCTCACGGACAGGAGGGTCCTGGCCCTGGGCCACCGCATGTGCCGATGCGGCCTGAACGGCGGCTTCCATTGAAGCCCGCCATGCCAACTGCGTAGCCCTGGCGCCCGGGCCGCTGTCCAGCAGATGTTGCTCGGCTTCGTCAACGCTCAGGTTGACCAACAGAGTCATGGACTTGGTGGTCCTCGCAGGGGCAGCTCGGTGCCACACCGCCACCCCGGCCGCGAGCCGCTCCGCGGTCCAGGTCTCACCTTCGTCGAGGCGGATGCGGAAACGGTCGGCGACGGCTTCCCACGACGCCCGGTTGGGTCGGATCGGGTCAAGCCAGCGGGCCTCGGCCACGTGAAGCTCGACGATCGAGCCCAGAAAGTAGGCACAGAACGTGAGCGCGGCCAGGAAGGTCGCAGGTGGCAGGATTTCGTTGAGCGCGTAGAGATCGGCGACGGGACCACTCGCTGTCGCGCGCCGCGGCAGTGCATCGTGAAACCAGAGCCAGGCGCACATGAGCCACAGGTACCCCACCGCCAGAGGCGTGCGCAGGTCCCGGAGGCCAGGTAGCAGACTCGCCAGCACATCGGTGAAAGTACTCAGGCGGTGAGGCCGGGGCAATGGCGTGGGCGTTCCTGCCGGTGGCCCTCAGCTGGTCAACGCGATCTCGTGCAGGAGAGCTCTGTCCGTTGGGCATCACCAGCCCCGTACGAAGCGGCCGTTGCGCAGGTCGCACGTACGTCGAGGCTCTACGCCTGCCATCCGTTCGCGGGGTTCCCGCGATCGCGGTCGACGTCTCTCTCGTACGCGGAGTCTCTGGATCCACTCGCTGAATTGCTAAATTTCGCAAGTCGTTGGATGGTGGGGGAGCCGCGCCCCGGCCGGGGTGTGCGGCCGTGCGGGCGAGAAGAGGGGGCGGTCGATGAACGCGGCGCTCGGTGGTCTGGAGTCCCTGCCCTACCGGCACGCGCTGACCGTCCCCGCAGAGGGTTCGGCGGTGCGCCTGGCGCGCGAGACGCTGGAGCTGGTGCTGGCCGAGTGGGGCGTGAACCCGGGGCACCCGAGCGTGGACCCGGCGTTGCTCATCCTCTCCGAGCTGGTCACCAACGGGGTGCGGCACGCGGCCGAACTGTCGCCGTCGATCACGGTGATCTTCGCGGGCGGCACGGACTGTCTGGCCTTCGGCGTCCACGACCGGCATCCGCATCAGCCGTCCCTGTGCGCGCCCCGCACCGGCGGCGGACTCGACACCGTCACGGAGCTCACCCTGCAGCTCGGCGGTACCGCCGTCGTGCGCGCGGACGGGGACGGGCGGGGCAAGGGCATCTGGATCACCCTGCCGCTCTGACCTGCGCGATTGCTAAAATAGGCAATTCCGAAGGTCATCAGTTTCGGGTCGACAGGCGAGGATGGCCCCATGGTGATGATTTCTGGGCGGCCGGCATGGACGGAGTGCGCGCGGTGCGCGGCGGCGGGCCGCGGGAGCGCGGGGCCGGGGCGATGAGCACGCCGCTGTACCAACTCAAGGCCGAGTTCTTCAAGACGCTCGGGCACCCCGCCCGGATCCGCGTCCTGGAGCTGCTGAGCGAGCGGGAGCACGCGGTCGCCGAGATGCTGCCCGAGGTGGGCATCGAGCCTGCCCATCTGTCCCAGCAGCTCGCGGTGCTGCGCCGGGCGAACCTGGTGGTGACCCGCAAGGAAGGGTCCAACGTCTACTACTCGCTGACCGATCCGCACGTCGCCGAACTGCTGCGGGTGGCGCGCACCATCCTCACCGGCGTGCTCAGCAACCAGGCCGAGCTCCTCGCGGACCTGCGCTCGGCGGCCGGGGAGCCGAAGCGGGCGTAGCCGGGGCCGGCCGGCGCTCCGTAAACGGCCCGCCGCCGGGACGCGATCAGCGCGTCGAAGTCGTCTCCGCGTCGCGTGCGGTCCGTGTCGGTCCGGTCCCCAAGGACGCCGCCCGCGACCGGCGCTGAGGCATCGTCAGTACCGCGAGGCTGCCCACGACCAGCGCGATCCCGGTCCAGCCGGGAGCGGCCAGACGTTCGCCGACGACCAGCACCGCGAGGACGGCGGCCACGGCGGGCTCCAGCAGCGAGAGGGTGGTCGCCGTGCTCGCCGGGACACGGGCCAGGCCCCAGCCGAACAGGACGTAGCCGAGGAACATCGGCACCAGCGCCATGTAGACGCCGACGCCCGCGTTCGGCCACGAGGCGGTCAGCGGGGCGCCGGTGGCGAGCAGCACCGGCATCAGGAGCAGGCCGCCGATGCCGAAGACGGCGCCCATGGCCGCGCCCGACGTGATGCCGCGGCTGATCAGCCGGTGCGCGGCCCAGGAGTAGAGGGCGTAGGTCAGGCCGGCGACCAGCCCGAGGCCCACGCCGAGCACGGTCGCCCCCACGGAGCCGCCCGCGCCGCCTTCCGGTGCGTGCGCCCGCGTGGCCTGCGCGACACACAGCAGCACCGTCCCCGACAGGCCGAGCGCGGCGCCGGCCGTCCAGCGGCGGGTGAGCCGGCGCCGGTCCGCCACGCGCTCGATCAGGGCCGAGGCGAGCGGGGCCGAGCCGAGTGAGACGACCGTGCCCGCCGTGACCCCGGCCAGGTGCATGGAGCTGTAGAACGCGAGCGGATAGGCGGCCACCGACACCGCGCCGAGCAGCAGGGTGCCGCGCTGTCCGCGCAGATCGCCTGCGTGCCGGGCGATCGCGGGCAGGGCGACGGCCGCCTGGAGCAGCCCGCCGATGCCCATGGCCGCGGCCCCGATCGCGAGCGGGCCGACGCCGGGGGCGAAGGTCGCCGCGGTGCCCGTCGTGCCCCACAGCAGGGACGCGAGCAGCACGCACAGGGAACCGGCGGCGTGCCCGGCGGGGCGGCTCACAGGCGGTCCAGGAGCTGCTCGGCAAGCGTCTTGGCGTGCCGCAGCCGGGTGCCCGCGCCCTCCAGGCCCGCCCGCACCACCGAGCCCTCCAGCAGGAACGCCAGATGCTCCGCGAGGGCGCGCACCTCGTCGTCCCGGCCCGGCAGCAGCTCGGTGAGGTGCAAGGCGAGCAGCGACTCCACCTCTTCCTTGTGGCGGCGTACGACTGTCCGGCCGGCGTCGCCCGGAGGCAGCTCGGCCGCCGCGTTGAGCAGCCCGCAGCCGCGGAAGCCGCCCTCGTAGTCGAAGGCCGCGTGATCGGCGTACGCGTCGAAGACGGCGAGGACGCCGCCGCGCGCGTCCGACGTCCCCGCGAGCCGGCGCCGGTACAGCTCCAGCCACTCCTCGTGCCGGGCGTCCAGGTACGCCTTCACCAGGTCCGCCTTGGACGAGAAGTTGTTGTACAGGCTCATCTTCGCCACGCCCGCCTCGGCGGTGATGGCGTTGATGCCGGTGGCGGCGACCCCGTCCGCGTAGAAGCGGCGGGCCGCGGCGGCGAGCAGTTGCTCGCGCGCGGCTCCCTTGCCGGTGCTGGTCATGGGTCCCCTCTTCGCCGGGTGGCCGCGCGGGCAACCAATTAGGTAGACCAGTCTACCTATCATGGCCGTCGGGCGGCAGGGAGGTCGGGGTCCGGTCGCGCAAGGGCAGGTAACTGCCACGTGCCGTGGAAACCGGCTGCGTTTTTTGGACAGAGCCGCGCTCAGTGGAGTGCCCCGCGCGTGCGCCGCGTCGTATCCTCCGGACGGCCGTACCCGGTGATGCCCGGACGGTGCGCGTACGGGGATGAGCGGAGTCGGCGCCGGTCATCCCCGCAGCGCCCCGGGCACCGGGCGGCCCTCTCGCCCCCTCTCGCCCCGGCGGCTCACTGCCGCAGGGGCGACTGCCAGGTCACCGTCGTGCCCGAGAGGGCCCCCGCGGTGGGCGTCTCACCACGGGCGCCGTCGTCCTCGACGGTCAGGCGGACGCCGGGGCGGCCGTCGGGGAGCGCGCCGCGGGTGTCGACCGTGACGTCGATGCGGGAGACCGCGCGGCGCCGGGACGCCGTGGCCAGGGCCCTGCGCAGGGCCGTCAGGAGATGGCCCTCGACCGCGTCGCCCAAGACCCCCTCGACCGGGCCGGTGAAGTGCACCGACGGGGCGAAGCCCAGGATCGCCGCGGCGCCCGCCGTCTCGCGCAGCACCCGGCCGCGGAACGTCGTCGGGGCCTCCGCGGGCGGCTGTTGCAGCGCGAAGATCGTCGTACGGACCTCCTGGATCGTCGACTCCAGCTCGTCGACCGCGCGGGCCAGCGTCTCGCGCACGTCGCCGACCTGGACGCGGCGCTGGGTGGATTCGAGCATCAGGCCCGTCGCGAAGAGCCGCTGGACCACCAGGTCGTGCAGGTCGCGGGCGATCCGGTCGCGGTCCTCGAAGACGGCGAGGCGCTCGCGGCCCGCCTGCGCGTCGGCGAGGACCAGGGCGAGCGCCGCCTGCGAGGCGAACTGGGTGGCCAGGAGATGGTCGACGGAGGTGTAGGGCCGGGCGCCGCGCTCGCGGGGGAGCGCGAGGGTGCCGATCAGCTTCCCGGCCGCCTGGAGGGGCAGCATCATGCTCGGCCCGAACCGGACCCTGACCTCTGTCGTCATCCGCGGGTCGGTCGCCGAGTCGTCGATGAACACCGGCTCGCCGGTGAGGAGTTGGGTCAGGACCGCGCTGCCCGGCTGGATCGTCGTACCGAGCAGGGTGTCCGCGTCGGCCGTGGTGGCCGCCGCCACGATCGACATGCCGCCCGCCTCCGTGGGCTGGAGCACCACCCCGGCCGCCGCGTCGGCGAGCAGCCGGGCCCGCTCGGCGACCGAGGTGAGGGCGTCCTCGGCGCGGCCGGTGAGCAGCGCCGTGGTGACCTCGGCGGCGCCCTCGATCCACCGCTCGCGCTGCTTGGCCGTCTCGTACAGGCGGGCGTTGCCGATGGCGATGCCGGCCTGGGTGGCGAGCACCCGCAGCAGGCCGAGGTCGTCGTCCGTGAACTCCTTTCCGGACAACCGCAGTCGACCGAAAGTCGTCTCCTGTACGTGGATGGGGACGGTCAGCGAGGCGACGCCGTCGGTGGCGCCGCCGCCCGTGGAGACGGATTCGAGCAGTCGGCCGTGCCCGGGGTCGACGACGTCGAGGACCCCGTGCGCCGCACCGGTCAGCGTCACCGCGCTGTCCACCAAGTGCTGCAGCGTGGAGCGCAGTTCGAGCTCGGTGCCCACGTTCAGCACCGCCTCCAGGAGAGCGGGGAGACCGGCGCCCGGCCGCACTGGTTGCATGCTCACCTCAGCGGCCCTGGGGCCGGTCGACGAAGGGTGCCGTGTGCCGCGGACCGGGTCAGCCGGCCAGCGGGTCGAGCACCAGGGGCTGGATCCTGCCCTCCATCATCGCGCCGAGCCCCTGCACCGCGCACACGTCGGGGCGCTCCGCGATGTGCACCGGCATGCCCGTGGCCTCCCGCAGCATCTGGTCGAGGCCGGGCAGCAGCGCGGAGCCGCCGACCATCATGATGCCGCGGTCCGCGAGGTCGGCGACCAGATCCGGCGGGCAGTCGCGCAGCACCTTGCCGATGCCGTCGAGGACGGCGGTCAGCGGGGTGTGGATCGCGCGCCGCACGGCCGAGGTGTCGACGTGCACCGAGCGGGCGAGCCCGGTCGCCACGTCGCGGCCGTGGATCTCGGTGTGCTGGGGGCCGTGCGGGTGCAGGCCGTTGCCGCTCAGGGCCAGTTGCAAGGGACGTACGGACTGCGAGGGCAGCATCAGCTCGTGCTGCTGGCGCAGGTGCTGGACCACCGCGTGGTCGATCGCGTCGCCGCCGACCGGCACCCGGTCGGCCGTCACGATCGCGCCCAGCGAGAGAACGGCGATCTGCGTCGTGGCCGCGCCGCACACGATGATCATCGTGGCCTCGGGCTGCTCCACGGGAAGCCCGCAGCCGACCGCCGCCGCGATGAGGGTGTCGACCAGCTCGACGCGGCGGGCCCCGAGCCCGACCAGCGTCTCCACCGCCGCGCGCTGCGCCAGCGGGTCCGCGTCGTGCGGCGTGCAGGCCGCCGCCCGCAGCCGGGGCTTGCGGCGCAGGGTGCGGCGCAGCTTCTCGCCGATCAGGTGGCGCAGCATCCGCTGGGCCATCTCGATGTCGACGACGGTGCCGCCGGAGACCGGACGCACGACCCGGATGTAGGCGGGGGTGCGGCCCGTCATCTTCTCCGCGAGCTCACCGACGGCGATCAGCGCTCCCGTGCGGGTGTTGACCGCGGCGCAGCTCGGCTCGTCCACGACGAGACCCGCACCCTTCACATACACACGGGTGCGCGCGGCACCCAGGTCGACGGCGAAGTGGCAGCGGCGCAGCTGCTCCAGACTGACGGCCATGGCAGTTCCTCCCGAGAGCGCAACCCGACGACAAGGGCGTCGGACCGCCGGACGGCGGTCTCCTTTTCGCATCGTGCGGCGGAGTGCGGGATGCCGCGCGCCGGAGTAGGCCGGACGGGGCGGGGCCGGACGGGCGAAAAATCGGATGGAGCGACCGGAGACGGTGCGGATACCATCCCGGGTGCCCTCAGCCGATCCCGCAGGTGAACAGACCCGAACCCGTACCGCCTCTGACGTCGCGTCACCCACCCCGGAGCCCGCGCCCCGCCGACGCCTGCTCGCCGATCTGACGCCCCTTCGGGTCTCGCCCGACTTCCGACGCCTGTGGACCGGCACCACCATCTCCTGGACCGGCCAGTCGATGACCGCGCTCGCGGCGTCCCTCCAGGTGTACGACCTGACCCGGTCCAGCTTCGCCGTGGGCCTGGTCGGTCTCTTCTCGCTGGTGCCGCTCGTCGTCTGCGGCCTCTACGGGGGCGCCGTCGCGGACACCATGGACCGGCGCAAACTCGGCCTCTGGAGCGCGTTCGGCACCTGGGCGCTGGCGATGGTGCTCGCCGGGGCCGCGTTCGCCGGGCTGCGCCACGTGTGGGTCCTGTACGTCGTGGTCGCGCTCCAGGCCATGTGCAGCGCCCTCAACCTGCCCGCCCGGCAGGCGATGATCCCGCGCCTGGTCCCCGCCGAGCACCTGCCCGCCGCCAACGCGCTCGGCTCGCTGACCCTCACCTTCGGGTTCCTCGTCGGCCCGCCCCTCGGCGGCCTCGTCGTCGGGTACGGCGGCTACCAGGCCGCGTACACCGTCGACGCCGTCCTCTTCACCGCCTTCCTCCACGGGATGTGGCGGCTGCCCCCGATGCTGCCGGACCTGCCCGCGGGCGGGCGCAGGAAGCGGGCCTCCGTGGTGGACGGGCTGCGGTTCCTGGCCGGGCGGCCGAATCTGCGGATGACGTTCTTCACCGACTTCTGCGCCATGGTCCTCGCCCAGCCCAAGGCGCTGTTCCCCGCGGTGGCCGGCGCCTGGTACGGCGGCGACGCCCGCACCACCGGCCTGCTGGTCGCCGCGCCCGCCGTCGGCGCGCTGTGCGGCGGGGTGTTCTCCGGCCGGCTGCCCCGGGTGCGCAGGCACGGGCTCGGGATCGTCCTCGCGGTGACCGGGTGGGGCCTGGCCGTCGCCGTGTTCGGCCTGACCCGCGACCTCTGGCTCGGCCTCCTCTTCCTCGCCCTCGCCGGCTGGACGGACACCGTCTCCATGGCGTTCCGCAGCACGATGCTCCAGGCGGCGGTGCCGGACGAGATGCGCGGCCGGCTCCAGGGCGTGTTCATCGTGGTCGTGGCGGGCGGCCCGCGCCTGGGCGACTTCGTCGCGGGGACGGCGGGGGACCTGCTGTCGCCGCGGGTCGCCGTGGTGGGCGGCGGCGTGGCGTGCGCGGTGGCGGTCTGGGCGCTGGTGGCGCGGTGGCGGGGATTCGTGCGGTACGACGCGCGGCGGCCGTCGGCCTGAGGGGGCGGCGTGGCCACCGGGGGCCGTCCGGTGCCGCGGGGCCGCCCGTGGCGGGAAGACGCCAGACCGGCATCCGCCACCTCGGGGCAACTTCCCTGCAACACAAGCCTCCTGAGACTCTACGCAGCACTCGGGCACCACCCCCCCAGATCTGATCCGAGGCCTACGGAGAGAGGCAACGATGACCAGAGGACCTGCCGCGAGACACTCGAGACGCGGCGCGGCCCTGCTGTCCGCCGGGCTGGCGTTCGCGCTGCTGCCCGCCGGCGGCTCGCACGCCGCGACCGCGGCGCCGTCCACCAAGGCCGCCTCCGCCGCGCACACCGTCACCCTGGTGACCGGCGACAAGGTGACCGTCACCGACCTCGGCGGCGGCCACAGGACCGTCACCGTCGAGCGGGCCAAGGGCGCGACCGGCGCCGTCCGCACCCAGGTGTCGGACGGTGACATCACCGTCGTGCCCGACGAGGCCCGGCCCTACCTCGCCGCCGGCACCCTCGACAAGCGGCTCTTCGACGTCAGCGAGCTGATACGGCAGGGGCTCGCGGACGCCAAGGCCGACGCGACGCCCCTCATCGTGACCTACGACGGCAAGCGGGCCCGCACCGCGGCCGCCCTGCCCAAGGGCGCCGAGCGGACCCGCGCCCTGCCCAGCATCGGCGGCGCCGCCGTCGACGCCGACAAGGGACGGACTTTCTGGAAGGGCGTCACCAGCGCCTCCGGCACCGGACTCGGGGACGGCCTGGGCAAGGTGTGGCTGGACGCGCGGGTCACCGCCGACATGGCCGAGAGCAACGCGCAGATCGGCACCCCGAAGGCCTGGGAGGCCGGGCTCACCGGCAAGGGCGTGAAGGTCGCCGTCCTCGACAGCGGGTACGACACCACCCACCCCGACCTCGCCTCGCGCGTCACCGAGTCGAAGTCCTTCATCGAGGGCCAGGACGTCGCCGACGCCAACGGGCACGGCACCCACGTCACCTCGACGGTCGGCGGTTCGGGCGCCGCCTCCGACGGCAAGGAGAAGGGCGTCGCCCCCGACGCCACGCTCGCCGTCGGCAAGGTGCTCAGCAACGAGGGCTCCGGCACCGAGTCGCAGATCATCGCCGGCATGGAGTGGGCCGCCAAGGACATCAAGGCGAAGATCGTCTCCATGAGCCTCGGCTCGGACGTGGCCAGCGACGGCACCGACCCGATGGCCGCCGCCGTCAACTCCCTCTCCCAGGAGACCGGCGCCCTCTTCGTCGTCGCCGCGGGCAACTACGGCGCCCCCGGCACCATCGGCTCGCCCGGCGCCGCCGACGCCGCGCTGACCGTCGGCGCCGTCGACGCCGACGACCAGGCCGCCTACTTCACCAGCCAGGGCCCGCGCATCGGCGACAACGCCCTCAAGCCCGACGTCTCCGCGCCCGGCGTCGACATCCTCGCCGCCCGCTCCTCGCTGGTCTCCGGCGAGGGCGCGTACACGACGATGAGCGGTACGTCGATGGCGACGCCGCACGTCGCGGGTGTCGCCGCGCTCCTCGCCCAGGAGCACCCGGACTGGACCGGCGCGCAGCTCAAGGACGCGCTGATGTCCAGCAGCAAGGAACTCGACGCCTCCGCCTACGCGTTGGGCGCGGGCCGGGTGAGCGTGCCGGACGCCGTCGGCGCCGACATCACCGCCACCGGCAGCGCCGATCTCGGGTTCTACAAGTGGCCGTACAGCGGCAATGGCCCGGTCACCAGGACCGTCACCTACTCCAACTCCTCAGACTCCGCGGTCGAGTTGAGTCTCGCCGTCACGGGCGCGCCCGACGGGGTCGCCACCCTCAAGGACTCCACCCTGACCGTCCCCGCGCACGGCACCGCCTCCACCACGGTCACCGGCGACGGCGCCAAGGCCGCCGTCGGGAACACCAGCGGGCGGATCACGGCGAGCGCGGCCGGCAAGGAGGTCGCGCACACGGCGTTCGGCATGGTCAAGGAGGACGAGCGGTACACGCTCACCGTCCATGTGAAGGACCGCGACGGCGCCCCCTCCGGCGCGTTCATCGCCGTGCAGCAGCTCGCCGCGGGCGTCGACCCGCAGGGGTACGAGGTCGGCGACGACGGCACGGTCGAGCTGCGGCTGAAGCCGGGCACGTACTACGTCGACTCGTTCCTGAACGTGCGCGGCAGCCACGGCAAGGACTCGCTGGGCCTCGGCTATCTCGCCGACCCGGAGGTCAAGCTCGACCAGGACCGTGACATCACCCTGGACGGGCGGCAGTTGAGGGAGGTCGCCGCCGACGTCGGGCGGACCGCCGAGACCCGGCAGCTCATCATGGAGGCCGACCGCAAGGCGAACGGCGCCGAGATCACGAACGCCGTACAGCTGCCCGTCGCGTACGACAGCGTCTTCGCCGCGCCCACCCGCAAGGTCAGCGAGGGCAGTTACGTCTACCGGACCGTGTGGCGGCTCGGGAAGCCGATGCTCCAGGTCGACGGGGTGCGCGACACCCTCGTGCAGGCCGGCGGCACGCTGATCGAGGGCCGCAGCCGGCTCGGGGTCGTCGACGCGGGCACCGGCGCGCCCGCCGACTACACGGGCAAGAACGTGCGCGGCAAGGCCGTCCTCGTACACGCCGACGGGGCCACGCCCCCGGCCGGGATCGCCCAGGCCGCCCAGGACGCGGGCGCCAGGGCCCTGTTCGTCACCGACACGACGGCGGGCCGCCTCAACACCTACTTCGGCACCGACGACAACACCGACCGGCCGCTGCAGATCGCGACCGTCGACGCGCAGGGCGCCGCGGTCCTCGCCGCCGCGGCGAAGGACGGCCGCACGGTCGGTATGACCGGCACCCGGTACACACCGTGGGTGTACGACCTCACCGACCAGCACAAGGGATCGATCCCCAGGAGCGATCTCACGTACGAGCCGGACGACCGTGAACTCGCCGTCCTGGACACCAAGTTCCACGCCGTGAAACCGCAGCCCGGCGCCGAGTTCCGCTACTCGCTCACCGACACCTTCACCGTCGGCCTCGGCTTCCTGGAATCGGTCGCCTACCCGGCCGAACGCACCGACTACGTCTCCACCGGCGCGGGCCTGCAGTGGATGGAGTCCGTGCAGGCGGGCCCGACGGACTGGGAGCAGCGCAGCGGCCTGATCTCGTACAAGGGCGGTACGCACAAGGAGCTCGACTGGTTCAAGCCGGTCTGGCACCCGTGGCTGGGCACCGGCCTCGGCTGGGGGCAGCAGCGCTCCGGCAACACCCTTCAGTTCAACACGCCCGGCTGGGGCGACTCGGGCCCCGACCACACCGGCTTCGGTGACGCGTACAGCGAGACGTCCGGGATGCAGCAGTTCACGACGGTGTACGTCGACGGGACCGAGGCCGACCGCAACGTGAGCTCCGGCGCCTATGTGTGGGACGCCGACCCGGCCGAGCACACCTACAAGGTCGCCACCGACACCCAGCTCGACGGCGACCGCTGGGGACTGGCGACCAAGGGCCACTCGGAGTGGACCTTCAAGTCGGCCGCGACCCCGGACGACCAGTGGACGACGCTGCCCCTGATCAACCTGGGTTTCGACGTCGACACCGACCTGAAGGGCACGGTCCGGGCCGGTGCGCGGCTGCCGGTCGGCCTCTTCGCCGCGTACGTGGCGGGCGCGGCGGACACCGGGACGCTCGGCGGCGGCGAGCTGGAGGTGTCGTACGACGACGGCGCCACCTGGAAGACCGTGGCCCTCAAGGGTGAAGACGCCTCCTGGAAGGGCGAGTTGAACGTGCCGGGCGACGCGCGGTACGTCTCGCTGCGGGCCTCCGCGAGCGATGACGAGGGAGGATCCGTCAGCCAGGAGATCGTGCGGGCCGTTGCCGTGCGGCGGTAGTGCGGCAGTGCGGTAGAAACGCGGCGGCGCCGCCTCCCCGTGGGACCGGGGGAGACGGCGCCGCTTCGGCGTCCGACGCCGTTAGATCAGCCAGCCGAGGAAGTGGGCGAGGCCGGCGACGATGTCGGTGATGACGTTCATGTGGCGCGTTCTCCTGAAGTCTGTTGCATGTGGTGGGACTTGCACGTGCATCGCGATGCGTTTCGCTACGGTCTGCAGCCCGTTGCTTGCGCCCTGTAAGCATCGTTGGTCATCACAGCCACATGCAAACTCTCCAGCGACGACCACCTGTTCTAGGGAACAACTGCGCGCTTGTTCGTTTCCTGTGGTCCCGGCGCGATGCCCCGCACGACCCCGAGTTCCATCAAGTCCTGAGGCCTGAGCCGGAGTTGGTCCGCGGTGCGTTCCGCCTGGTCGGGCGGGCGTTTCAGGATGGCGGCGGCCAGTTCGGGCGCGATGACGGAGAAGTACGCGTCCGGCGCCACCCAGGTGTTGCCGGGCGCCGCGAGCGCCAGCGCGCCGCCGGAGCCGCCCTCACCGATCACCAGCGTCGTGACCGGCACCGGTGACTCGGCGACCGCGAGAAACGCCTCGGCGATCGCCGGACCCGCCCCCGCACGCTCCGCCGCCGCGTCGTTCGCCGCGCCCGGAGTGTCGATCAGCGTGAGCACCGGGATGCCGAGACGGCCCGCGAGCCGGATCAGCCGGGCCGCGGTGCGGTAGCCCGCGGGCCTCGTCGCCGTCCCGGTCTGGGCCGCGTAGGCGACGGTCCGGCCCTCGTGGGTGCCGAAACCGCACAGCATGCCCGCGCCGTCGGTGCCGCCCGCCCGGTCGCCGTGCAGCTGCGCGCGGTCCGTGAAGTACGCGGCCAAGTACGCCTCCGCGCGCGGCCGTTCGGGGGCGCGGGCGCGGCGCACGGCCTCCCAGCCGGTGGGCGGCAGGGCGGTGCGGCCCAGGGCGTGCGGGACGGGCGCCGGTGCGGCGCTGCGCCGGGTCAGCAGGCGCAGCCACCGGGCGAGGGTGGCGTCCCGTTCCTCCGGGCGCACGATCGCGTCGATCGAGCCCGCCGCGAGCTGGCCCTCCGCCGTGTACGCCGCCGGGTCCGCGTCCTTCGGGCGGACCCGGGAGCCCGCGAAGCCGATCTGCGCGCCCGGCGCCGCGAGGGTGAGGTCGGCGCCCGCGCCCAGGGTGGCCCAGCCGCCGCCCGTCGTCGGGTCGAGGGCCACCGTGATCTGCGGCAGGCCCGCGGCCCTGGTCAGCGCCATCTCACCCGCCACGCGCTGGAGTTGGGTCAGCGCGATCATGCCCTCCTGCATCCGGCTGCCGCCGGTGGCCACCAGGGCGACCACGGGGAGGCGGTGGCGGCGGGCGTGCTCGTGGGCCGCCACGATCCGGTCCCCGGCCGCCCGGCCCAGGGAGCCGCCCAGGTGCGCGAAGTGGAAGGTGACGACCATGGCGGCGGTCCCCTCGAAGGCGGCGGTCCCGGTGGTGACGGATTCGGGGGCACCACGGGCGGCGGCTGCGGCCCGGGCTTCTTCGTAGCCGGGCCAGCCGAGGGGATCGGCGGACGGCTCAGCCATGACCGAGCGCCCGCTTGAGGATCTTGCCCATGTCGTTGCGGGGGAGGGCCGCCAGGTAGTGGACCGTGCGCGGGCGCTTGTGCGGGGCCAGGCGCGCCGCCACGTGGTCCGCCAACTCACCCTCGCCCGGCGGTTGTTCGGCGTCGGCCGGAACGATCCACGCCACCACCCGCTCGCCGAGGTCCTCGTCGGGGGCGCCGGTGACCGCGGCCTCCTTGACGCCCGGGTGCTCCAGGAGCGCGTTCTCGATCTCGCCCGCGCCGATCTTGTAGCCGCCGCTCTTGATCAGGTCGGTGGCCTTGCGGCCGATGATGCGGACATAGCCGTCGGGGTCGCGGACCGCCATGTCGCCCGTACGGAACCAGCCGCCCGGCGCGAACGCCGCCTCGGTCGCGTCGGGGCGGTTGAGGTAGTGCAGGAACAGGTTCGCACCGCGCACCTGGATCTCGCCGACCGTCTCCGGGTCGCCGGACGGTACCTCGGTGACGCCGTCGTCCTCCGTGAGCCGCAGCTCCACGCCCGGCAGCGGCACGCCCACCGTGCC
Source organism: Streptomyces sp. VRA16 Mangrove soil (assembly GCF_017377775.1). Taxonomy (GTDB): domain Bacteria; phylum Actinomycetota; class Actinomycetes; order Streptomycetales; family Streptomycetaceae; genus Streptomyces. The sequence goes on along the minus strand of NZ_JAFVLN010000020.1, from coordinate 38,786 downwards.
GGGACGCGGCTCGCCGTCCGCGCGGACGGACGTGTTCATCAGGGTCTCCGTCATGCCGTACCGCTCGACGACCCGCTGCCCCGTCGCCGACGTGATCCGCTCGTGGTCGTGCACGGGCAGCGCCGCCGAGCCCGAGACCAGCAGCCGGGCGGCGGCGAGGGCCTTCGCGAGGGCCGGGTCGGTCGGCAGGGACTCCGCGATGCGGTGGTACATCGTCGGGACGCCGAACAGCATCGTGGCCCCGGAGGAGAGCTCGCGGGTCACCCCCTCCGTGCTGAAACGGCCCAGGTGGCGGACCGCGCCGCCGCGCCGCAGCGGGCCGATGACCCCGAGGATCAGACCGTGCACGTGGAACAGCGGAAGGCCGTGCACCAGGGTGTCCGCCGCCGTCCACCGCCAGGCGTCCCCGAGCGCGTCGAGGGTCGAGGAGACCGCGCGGCGCGGCAGCACGGCGCCCTTGGGCGGGCCCGTCGTGCCCGAGGTGTAGACGACGAAGGCGGGCGTCGCCGGGTCGGCCGGCTCGGGCGGCAGCGCCGGGACCTTCGCCGGCACGGGCGCGTCCGCGTCCACGTCGATCCGGGGCAACGCGGCGAGCGCGGAGGGCAGTTCGGCGTCCGGCGCCGCGAGGATCGCCTCCGGGGCGCTGTCCTTCACGATGTGCCCCAGCTCGCTGCCGCCCGACTTCGGGTTCAGCGGCACCGCGGCCACCCCCGCGAGCAGCGCCGCGACCACGCCGACCGCGGTCTCCAGGCTGGGCGTCGCCCACACGGCGACCCGCGCCGAGCCGCTGATCCGGGACGCGAGCGGGGCCGCCACCGCCGCCAGTTCGCCGTACGTCAGGGCGCGGTCGCCGAACCGCAGGGCGGGCCGGTCGGGGGTGTCGAGCAGGGCGGGCAGGAGAGGGTTCGGGCGTGCTGGCACGGGGCGCTCCTTGTGCTGCCGGGCATCCGGACGGATGGCAGAGTGGCTGATTGGCTCAGCCAATCCGAGCGTGCCGTGTGGCAGCCGCCCACGTCAAGGACGTACGCTGCCGGGCACATCACACGAAAGGGCCACGATGACCGACGCACTGCGGCCGATGGGGGCGCGCCCGCGCCTGTACGAGCAGGTGCTCGACCGGCTGCGCGCGTACGTCGCCGAGGGTGGCCTGCGGGCGGGCGACCGGCTGCCCACCGAGCGTGATCTCGCGGCCCGGCTCGGCGTCAGCCGGGCCTCGGTGAAGCAGGCCATCGTCGTCCTGGAGGTGCAGGGCCTCGTCGAGGTGCGGCACGGCGGCGGCACGTATCTGGTGCGGGACGGCCTTGAGGTGGCCGAGCCCGTCGAGCGCCTGGTCGAGCGCAAGAAGCGGCTCCCGGACGTCCTGGAGGCGCGCGAGGCGCTGGAGACGAAGCTCGCGGAGCTCGCCGCCGAGCGGCGCACCGACGGCGACCTGGCCGCACTGCGCGGGGCGCTCGCGCGCATGGCCGAGGACATCGAGGCCGGCGGGCTCGGCGTCGAGGGGGACCGGCTGTTCCATGGGGCGGTGACCGCGGCGGCGCACAGTGCGCTGCTCGCCGCGTTCATGAAGGAGATCGACGAGCCGATCGCCGAGTCCCGCACCGAGTCGCTGCGCCAGCCCCGGCGGCCCGGGCGGTCGCTGGCCCAGCACCGGGCGATCCTGGAGGCGATCGAGGCCGGCCACGGGCGGAGCGCCGCGGCGGCGATGCGCAGGCACGTTCGCTCGGTGGCGAAGGTGCGGCTGCTCGACTGGGACCCGGAGTCCGGCCCCGCGGACGCGTGAGCGGCGGCCGCGTCCCGGCCGGCCCCGGCGGGGCGTAACTCCCGGCCGGACGGCCGGGTTACGGGGGCATGGGAATCTGGCTGCTCAATCACTTCAGTACCCTCGTCCTCGCCGCCCTGCTCGGCGGCGGGGCCGTGGTTCTCGCGCTCGCGGGATGCGTACTGGTACGGCGGCGGTTTCCGCGGCTCGCGACAGGCGCGTACAACGAGATGATCGGGGTCGTGCTCGGCATGTACGCCGCGATCTACGGAATCATTCTCGCCTTCGTGGTCGTGGCGGAGTGGGAAGGGCTCGGCGAGGCCCAGACCAATGTCGCCGCGGAGGCCAGCCAGACCGCCGAAGTGCTCCGGGACGCCTCCGCGTTCCCGCCGCGGCAGCACCGCAAGGTGGTCGGGGCGATGGACGCGTACGTGCACGCCGTCGTCGACAAGCAGTGGCCGCTGATGCGCACGGGGAGCCCCGACCCGGGACTCACCAATCCCGAAGTGGTGCGGCTCTACACGGTGTTCCAGTCGTACGAGCCCAGGACCGAGGCGCAGAAGACGTACTACACGCAGGCCGTCACCACGCTCGGGGTGATCGCGGAGGCGCGCCGCACCCGGCTCTCCGACGCCGAGCAGTCCTTGCCGATGCTGCTCGACGTCCTCGTCTACGGCGGCGCCCTCGTCATGCTGCCGCTGACCTTCCTCTACGGCATCGAGAGCCTGCGCGCCCAGCTGATGTTCGTCGCGTCCGTCGCCGCGCTGATCGGCGTGAGTCTGCTGCTCTGCCTGACGCTCGACCACCCCTTCGCCGGTGACCTGGCCGTGTCGCCCCAGCCGTTCAAAGAAGGTGTGCTCGCGCAGTTCTGGTCCTAGGATCGCCGCATCGACATCATCGTGAACTCTGCTCGGTGACGGAGTCGGCCTGGAGTGCGCGTCCCCGCTCCAGGCCTGTCAGGGAAGGCTTCAGGCGCCTCACGGGTCGGCCATCCGGACGCCGACGGCCCCGTGGTGAAGCGTCCCGCCGGGCGACGGAAGGGACGCGCCGTGCCGTCGGCGACCTATCGCTCTCTCCTGCGCACCCCCGGTGCCGCAGCCTTCTTCCTCTCCGCCTGCCTCGGGCGGGTCGGGCTCGCCATGACCGGGCTCGGCATGGTGTGGCTGGTCCACGCCCGTACCGGTTCCTACGGTGACGCGGGCCTCGTCACCGGCTGCTTCGCCGTCACCGACGCGCTCGCCGGGCCCCAACTGGGGCGGCTCGTCGACCGGTTCGGGCAGACGCGCACCCTGCCCGGCACGGTCCTCGCGCACGCCGGGGCCGTCGCCCTGCTGGTGACGGGCGCGGTGCCCGACCCCGTCGCCGGGGCGCTCGTCGGGGCGACGCTGCCGCAGATCAGTGCCTTCGCCGCCGCCCGCTGGTCGGCCCTGCTGCACGACGGGCCGGCCGACGCGCTGCCGCGCGCCTACGCCCTCGAATCGCTGGCCAACGGGCTCTCCTTCCTCGCCGGGCCCGCCCTGGTCAGCGCGGCCGGGGCGGCGGGTCACCCGCGCCTGGGCACCCTGCTCGCCGCGGCGCTCGTCGTCTGCGGCGGGCTCGCGCTCGCCGCGCAGCGCCGCACCGCGCCCCCGGTCGAGGGGCGGGCGGCCCGGAAGGGGGCCGGGCGGGCCCTGTTCAGCCCGGCCTTCGCCCGACTCGTCGCGATCACTCTCGTCCTGGGCGTGTACTTCGGCGCCCAGCAGGTCTCCATCGGCGCGTACGCCGTGCGGCGCGGCACCCCGGCCCTGGCGCCGGTGCTGTACGCCGTCTCCAACTGCACGTCGCTGGTGGGCGGTTGGCTGTACGGGTTGCGGCGCTGGCGGTCGGCTCCCGTCCGGCAGCGCACCGTCGTCTGTGCCGCGCTCGCCGCCGTCGTGCTGCCGCTGACCGTGCTCGACGCTCCGCTGCCGGTCGCCGTCTGTCTCGCGCTGACCGGGTTCGCCGTGCCGCCGCTGTTGATCCTGTTCTCGTTGCTGACCGAGTCGACGGTGCCGCGCGCGGTGCTCACGCAGGCCTTCACCTGGGGTGGGTCGGCCAGTGCGGCGGGTATCGCGGTGTCCGGGGCGGTCGCGGGGCGGGCGGTGGATGTCGGCGGGGCGCACGGTGGTTTCCTCGTCTCGGCCGTGGCGACGGTGGGGATGACCCTGATCTCGGCGTGGCCCCGTCGGACGGCGAGCCGCCTCGCCGGGGCACGCAGTTCCCCGCGCCCCTGAGAACCCGGCCCCGCCGACTGCCGCCGCGGGCTTTCCGGCCGGGGTGGCGCCCGGTCGCCCCCGCCGCCTTGGGCAATCTGCCGCCATGGGCTTTCCCGCCCCGGTCGGCTGCCGCGCCGCCTTGGGCAATCTGCCGCCATGGGCGGCAGGGTGGGCAAGGCGGCCCCCGGCGCGGGGCGAGCGCTTCAATCCGGCGTCCAGCTCGGTCCCGGTCGCGCCGTCGCCGACCGCAGCCCCGGTGGGGGCTGGTCGCGCAGTTCCCCGCGCCCCTTACGGGGCACGGTCGCAGCCCCGCGTACCTGGCGGGGCACGGGCGCAGCCCCGCCTACCTGGCGGGGCGCGGGCGCAGCCCCGCGTACCTGGCCGGGTGTGGGCGCGGGCCCGGCGTTAGCCTCGGGGAGTCAGGAAGCTCGTACAGCGGAACGCAGCACAGGAGCCCCCCGCGCATGCCCCATATAGCCCTCGCCACCTATCGCCCCGGCCCCGACCAGCCCGTCGACCGCGATCTCCCGCTGCTCGCGGCCGAGTTGGAGAGCGCGGGCGCCACCGCCTCGGTCGTCGCGTGGGACGACCCGCAGGCCGACTGGGCGGCGTACGACCTCGTCGTGGTCCGGTCGACCTGGGACTACAGCTGGCGGCGCGGCGAGTTCCTGGAGTGGGCCGCGCGGTGCGCCGCCGTCACCCGGATCGCCAACCCCGTCGAGGTGCTCCGCTGGAGCACCGACAAGCGGTACCTCGGTGAACTCGCCGACGCCGGGGTGCCCACCGTGCCCACCGCGTACGTCGCGCCGGGCGACACCCCCGACCTGCCCCGCGACCGCGCGTTCGTCGTCAAGCCGACGTCCGGAGCCGGCGCCCGCTACGCCGCCCGCTATGCCCCGGCCGAACGGGACGCCGCGCTGCGGCAGTTGGCCCGGATGCACACCGAGGGCCTGACGGCCATGGTGCAGCCGTACGTCGAGGGGATCGACGTCAGCGGCGAGCGCGCCGTGCTCTTCTACGGCGGCCGGTTCCTGCACTCCATCCGCAAGGGCGCCGTGCTCGCCGAGGGAGTCGCCTTCGACGCCCGTAAGGTCGCCCACCCGTCACTGGAGCCGTGGCAGCCCACCGAAGCCGAATGCGCCGTCGCCGAGCGGGCGTTGGCGGCCGTCCCAGGGGGCCCGGAGCAACTGCTGTACGCGCGCGTGGACCTGGTCGACGGCGCGGACGGGCAGCCGTGCGTGATGGAGCTGGAGCTCGTCGAGCCGAACCTGTTCCTGACCGCCGTGCACCCCGGCTCGGCACCGGTGGTCGCCGAGGCGATCCTCAAGGCGGTGCAGTGAGAGAAGGCAGGCGCCGGACTGCCTCACGCCGTGGCCCCGCCTAGACCGTCTCCCAGCGTTGCAGCAGCCCGTAGGTGAACTCCGCCCGCACCTCGCGCGGCGTCCCCGCCTCGTCCGGCGCCGTGAACGCCAGGCCCCAGCGGGTCGGCGCGGTCCCCTCCAGCGGGCGGGCCGGGGCGAACGCGCGGGCCGCCTCGTCGACCGTGCACGACCACGGGACGAGGTCCGCCGTGGTGCGCAGCGCGGGCCCGGCCGTGCCGGGGGCGCGGATCAGCCAGTCGTTCCAGACCGCGCCCTGCGGGGAGAGGAGCACCTCGAAGCGCAGGCCGGGCCAGAGCGGCACCGGCCACAGCAGCGCCTCGCACTCCATGTCGCCGATCTTCCGCACCAGCGTGCGCTCCGGGGCGCCCAGCACCGAGCGGTAGCGGGAGACCGCCGCCCGTGCGCGCGGCGAGCGGACCATGGCCTGCCAGCGGCGGTTCGCCTCCCGCATGTCGGCGACGGAGACCCCCAGGTCGGCGCGGGCGGTCTCGACAAGGTCCGGGTTGTGGTCGGCCATCCGGCGCAGCAGCACGAGTTGGAAGTGCAGCGGGGTGAAGGGGTCAGCGGGGCCGGCGGCCGGTGTGGGGCGTGGCATGTCTCCCATGGTCGCGCAGGTCGCCCGACCCGTGCTCGCGTACGTCGCCCGACTCGTGCCCGGGTATGTCGTCGGACCCGGGCCCGCGTACAGCGTCCGACTCGTGCCCGCGTACGTCGTCGGCCCCGTGCCCGCTTACGTCATCGGCCCCGTGCCCACGTACGGCGCCGGGGGCGCGCCCCTCCGGCAGGAACAGCACCGAGTTCACATAGCGGGGGCGGCGCCCCGCCGGGGTGAGCGCCCGTCGTAGCAGCCCCTGCGCGGCCAGGTGGGCGGCGCCGCGCTGGTGTGCCGCCAGATCGAAGGACGGCAGCGGCAGCCAGCTGCGGCCCGGCAGTACCCAGCCCTCGTAGCCGAGCGCCCGCAGATGGCCGATGACCGGGGCGATCGGCTGGATGCGGGTCTCCAGCTCGATGAAGAGGGCCGGGCGGTCGCGGGTCAGAAGGGTGTGCGCGCCGCGCAGCACGGGCAGCTCCGCCCCGTCCACGTCGATCTTCACGAAGTCCACGTCGTGGAGCGCGAGTTCGTCGAGGGTGACGCACGGCACCGGGTGGCCGCTCGCCGCGTGCAGGCCGGCGCGGCGCACCAGCGAGGAGACGCCGCGTTCGCCCCGCTCGTCGTCGGGCGGCTGCCACAGCAGGGCCGTGCCGTGCCGGTCCCCGGCCGCCGCCCGTACGACCCGTACGTTCGCGGGCGCCGACGCGGCGAGGGTACGGGCCAGGTGCGGAACCGGTTCCAGGGTGACCACCTGCCGGGCGCGGGCCGCGAGGCGGTGCGTCCACGGCCCGTACCAGCCGCCGACGTCGACCGCCGTGCCGCCGGACGGCACCATGTCGGACAGCCGGGCCAGCTCGGGCTCGAAGCGCGGGTACAGGGCGCGGGCGGTGGCGGCGGTGAGCCGGGCCGGCAGCCAGGGGGCGAGGCGGGCGGCGAGCGTGGTCACGGGACCACCCGGCGGGCCTCGTCGAGACGTTTCAGGAGGCGCTCGTGCTCGTCCTCGGTGACCTGCTCACCGGACGACGGCAGCAGCTGCGGGATGCCGTCGACGACGGGATAGCGGCGCTGCAGCCGTGGGTTGTACAGCGCGTCGCCGTCCGGCAGCAGCACGAGCGGGCCCTTGTCGAGCGGGCAGGCCAGGATCCTCAGCAGCGGGTCGTCAGGGTTCATGGGGCATCAACTCCCTCGGGGTGGCGGTCGGTTCGACGGACGGGGCCGCGTCGTGCTTCGGCATCAGCAGGAGGACGACGACGGCGAGCGCGGTACCGGTGACCCGCAGGGCGAGCCGCGCCGGCTCGTGCGGCAGCGACTCGCCGAACGCGAGCGTGCCGAGCACCGCGGTGAACAGGCACGTCACCGTCGTGCACACCGGCACGATCAGCGAGGCCCGGCAGCGCTGGAGCGCCGCCTGCGACATGACGAGCCCGCACGCGCCGGTGCACAGCAACAGATACGGGTACGGGGACGCGAACAGGCGCGGGATGTCCGGCAGCAGCCCGGACGCGCCCTTGATCGCCAGCGAGCTGACCCCGTAGAGCAGGCCGACCGCGACGCCGTACTCGACCCCGGTGGTCGGCATCCGGTGCCGGTGGCGGGCGCGCCGCTCGGCCGCCGCGTACAGGTACAGGCCCGCCGCGAGCGACGGCAGGCACACGGTCAGGATCAGCGGGGCCGGGGCGCCGCCCCCGATGGTGTCGCCGCCCTGCCGCAGCGACAGCACGACCATCAGCAGCGCGGCCAGGATCGCGCCGATGGCGTACCGCTCACGCCCCGAGGTCCGCTCGCCGAGCAGCCGCGCCGACAGCAGCAGCAACAGCACGAGACCGGAGACGAAGATGCCCTGCGCCGCGGCGATCGGCAGCGTCCGGTAGACGGCGAGCTGCGCGCCGAACCCGGAGGCGAGCGCCACCGAACCCGCCAGCCACAGCGGGCTGGTCACCACGTGCCGCAGCAGCCGCACGGGCCGGCGCACACTCACCTCGGGCAGCGCGGTCAGGGCCCGCTTCTCCAGGACGAACCCGACGCTGTACAGCGTGTTCGCGAGCAGGGCCGCGCCGACGCCCCACGCCACGGCGGGCATCGCCGGTCACGTCCTTCGGGCGTGCAGCAGGAGGATCGAGGCGAGCGACGGCGCGGCGCAGGCCAGCCGGTCCAGGGGACGCAAGGGGCGCGGCACTCCGTGGAACGGGGCCCCTGACACGCGTACGACGTCGAAACCGGACGCCGTGACGAACTCCCGCAGTGCGCGCGGGGTGTAGAGCCGCAGATGGCCGACGACCTCGCGCCCCGGCCTGCCGTGGATCGCGCGCAGGCTCACCTCGGAGAACACCGGTTGCACCCCCGCGAGGAGCAGCGCCCGGTTGTACCAGGCGGCCAGGTTCGGGGTGGACAGGAGGAGGTGGCCGCCGGGGCGCAGCACACGGCGGAGTTCGTCGAGCGCGGCGTCCGGGTCGACGAGGTGCTCGACGACCTCGCTGAACACGACGGCGTCGGCGCTCCCGGACGCGAACGGCAGCCCGTGGCCGCTGAGTTCGCCCCGTACGACGTGCGGGACGCGGGTCGCCGCGCGGCGCAGGGCGCCCTGCGACCAGTCGACGCCGACGATCCGGTGCCGGGCGGGGAGCAGCCGGGCGGCCGTGGCCGTCGCGGTGCCGTCGCCGCAGCCGATGTCGAGGATCACGGCGCCCTGGCGGCAACCGGTTTCGGCGGCCAGGGCGGCGGCGAGGAGCCGGGTCTGGCGCAGGGTGCGCGGGGTGCCGGAGGCGACGGGGGTCGCGGGGTCCTCGTAGAGGTCGCGCAGGCTCGACGGGGCTTTCGCGGCGGCTTTCGCGGGGGCGCTCATGGTGCCTCCTCCTGTGTCGCGTGGAGGTGGTGCTCGAAGAGGTCGCGCAGATGCGCCCCGTCGCCGTGGCTCAGGAGCGTGCGCGACCAGCGCAGGGCCAGATGGAGCCGGCCCGCCGTGGACGCGGTGGTGACGGTCAGGCCGCGCGGCATCCGGGCCGGGGCCGAGAACCAGACGGCGCTCGCCCGCCCGCCGTCGCCGAAGTCCAGCGGGTACGGGATGCGGCCGATGTTGCTGAGCAGGGTCGTCGAGGTCCACGGGCCGGCCGCCGTGCGCAGCGCGCGGGTGGCGGCGGCCCGCCAGGCGACCGGGGCGTACGGCGTCGTCAACAGGGCCGCGCCGTGGCCGAGCTGGGGCCGCACGAGGGACTTGAGGGCGGCGGTGCGGGTCGCCGTCCGCCGGAGCAGCTCCGGCATCGGCAGTGTCAACTCGGCTGGTGTGAGGGCTACTTCGACGAGTCGTGTGCCGTTCCCGATCGGCATCGTCTCGTCCCGTGGCCGGTCGTCGACCGGCATGGTGATGCGCAGCGGGCGGTGCGGGCGGTGGACGCCGTGCTCCTCGTTCCAGTAGGCGATCGTGCGCGCCGTGGCCACCATCAGCTGGTCGTTCACCGTGTACGGGGCGCCCTTGGGACGGCGCGGCACGGGCAGCTCGCAGACCAGCAGGCCGTTGCCCGGCCGCGGCTCGGGCGTGCCGGGAGCCACCCGGGCCGGGCGCGCCCACGACGACGGCGGGGGCTGCGCGGCGGCGGGCGCCGGAGCGGGCGGCGCGGCGGGCGGCGCACTGTTGTCCCGGCCGCCGTACAGCTCGGCCGCCGTGGCCAGCACCCGCAGGCACGCCGGGCCGTCGAGCGCGGTGTGGTTGATGGTGACGACGAGGATCGAGGTGCCCGTCCTCGGCTCCTCGATCACCTCCACGCGGACCGGCGGCGACGCGGTGAGCGGCGGCGCCTGGTCGAGGCACCTGGCGCGGGCCCGCTTCAGCGCGTCCGGGCCCGGGGCGGGGAAGCCGACCGGGTGCACCTCGGGCCCCTCGGTCAGCTCCCACTCGTACCGCCTGCCGTACCAGCGGCGCGGCGCCTCGCGCATCAGGATCCGGGGGTGCCGGCGCAGCGCCTCGGTGAACGCCGTGCTGAACCGGCTCGCCTCCAGCCGCCCCGTGAGGTGCACCTCGATGTGCACGGTCTCCGGCTCCTGGTCCTGGAGGCAGTGCCGGGAGACCTCGTCGACCGTGGGGAACGGGATCCGCTTGCCGCGGGGGGAGCGGGTGGGGTTCTCGTCCAGGGTGGTCATGGGGTGCCGCCTTCCTGGGTACGGGCCTCGGGGCTCGGTCCTGGACCGCGCTCCTCGATCGCCGGAGGCGCTTGGGCGTGCCGTCGCGTCCGTCCGGGAACGGTCACCGCGGCGGCGAACAGCGCGGTCAGAGCGAGGAGTTGGGCCGCGCCGCTGTACGCCCCCTGCCCGTCCCGTACCGGCTCGCCCGCGCCCACGGCCGCGACGACACCGGCCGCCGCCATCGCCAGGAACGCGAGCGGCACCAGCCAGGTGTGCCGCCACCGGGCGACCAGGGCGAGCACCGGGACGAGCGCCGCCCACGGCCCGGCGATCACCACGCCCACGAGGGTGAGCACGACGCCGCCGAGGATCCACCCGGGGGCGGGCGGCGCCACGGCCTGCTCCCCGGCAATCTCCCGGCGCCGCCACAGCGCGAGGCCCACCAGCGTGGCCAGTGCCACCGCGGCGCCGATCAGTCCCGCGTCGTACGTCGTCGCGGGCTCGTAGGACAGCTTGACCGTGCCGCCCGCGCCCTCCGGGACCAGCCACGCCTGCTGCCAGCCGTCGAGCCGCAGGGCGGTCAGCTTCTTGCCGTCGAGGGTGGCCTGCCAGCCGTCGTTGGCGTTCTCGTACATCGTCAGATACGTGGCCTCGCCGGACCCGACCTGGACCGTGCGCCGGTCGCCGAGCCAGTCGCGGACGGTCAGATCGCGGCTGGTGGGCGTGGCCTTGGCCGCGTCCGCCGCGTCGGCGCCGGTGAGCGTGACCGTCGTCAGCGCCAGGGCGCCGCCGCGCGCCGTGTCGAAGGTGTGCGGACCGGCGGACAGGTCGAGGCCGTCGCACAGGGTGACGGTGACGGGACGGCGTTCGGTGAGGTCGGCGACGGTGCCCTTGACGGAGGTGCGGTGCGCGGTGCCGTCGATGACGACGGCGGGACCCTTGCCGCAGGGCAGCCTGAACTTCCGCTCCGGCGTGGGCTGTTGGACCCGGTAGCCGTCCAGCGTCGGGATGTACGCCTCGGTCAGCCCCACGGGCAGCTGCAGATCCTCGTCGGCGAGCGGGTTGAAGACCTTCAGGGGCGCCGTCTGCGTGAGGGTGACGTCGAGCCGGTCGGTGGTGATCGGGTCGAAGCGGGCCACCCCGTTCTCGTCGACGCCCGCGACCGCCGCGCCGTCCGGACTGCTGATCTCGATCTGCACGGGCCGCGTCGACAGACCGCCGGCGGCGGGCAGCACGAGCGTGGAGACCGGCTGCTTGTCCGGCCAGCGCAGATGGATCGTCGGCCGGTCGCCGCCCGCGACCCAGGCGGTCGTCAGATCACCGTCGGTGAGATTGCGGGCGCTGGTGTTCGTGCCGATGCGCGCCGTGGAGTCGGCGGTGGCGGTGATCTTCCGCTGCTGGTCGGGCGCGACGGAGTAGAGGAGCTTGTCCAGCGCGTCGGTCGCGGTGGGCGTGGCCGTCGCCTTGAACGTGTACCGGCCGGACGCGTCCGTCGTGAAGTGGCGGCGGAAGGACGCCTCGGTGTCGGTGAGGGTGAGCGCGCCGTCACCCGTGGCGCGGTGGAACGTGAACCGGTCGGCGCCCGCCGAGTCCGCCGGCAGCCGCAGCGCGCGCGTCACCCGCACCCCGGGAATCCTGATCTCGGAGAAACCCGCACCGGTCGCGGTGGACCGGGCGCGCTCGGTGTCGAGGATCGTCACCTTCAGCCAAGTCGCCCGACCCGCGGGGGACGTGACGGTCTGTCGGGTGCCGTCCGGCTGGAGCTGGACGGTCGTGGCGCCCTTGTCCGTCTCGATCCGTACGCGCGTGGGGGCGGCCCGCACGCCGCCGTCCTGCGGGAGCGGCGTCAGCTGGAGCGTGCCGGGGACACTGGTGGGCCGGTCGAAGGCGATCCGCAGCCACTCGCCCTTCCCAGAGTCGGCGGAACCCTCCGCCCACGCCGTGTCGGGATCGCCGTCGAAGGCGTTCACCGGGTCGAACTGGGGCAGTTGCAGCAACCAGTTGCCGTACGAGGACGCGGTCACCGAGCGGGCCCCGTCGATCCGGGCCGTGGTCTGATGGCCGATGCCGTCGCTCGGCAGGATCTGCTTCGGCTTCCCGCCGGGGTTCTCGGCGGCCCCGGGACCGTTCCGTTCGCTCTCCGTGTACGGGTACGAGGTGTGGGTGTTGACCAGGCCGAAGTCGGTGTCGGCGCGGCGCAGGCCGTCAACGGCCGTGTTCTGGGCGGGAGTTCCGATGCCGGGATGGTTGTCGCCGGTCAGCACGGCGGGCCGGTCGCGGAAGGTGGGGTCGGCGGAGAGTGTCAGCAGTGCCTCGGGGCCACCGCTGACCTGGGCCGTCTCGCGCACCGGCAGCAGGCCCGCCTGCCCCGGACGCAGGGTGCCGCTGTCGGGGGCGTAGACCTCCACGGCCCGCGAGCGCGGGTACAGGCCCTCGACCTGCGGCGGGGTGTTCTCGGCGATCCGGCCGCCGGTCACGGTCGGGCCGAAGCCCGTGACCCGGTGGAAGCCCGACTCACTGAGGCTGCGCTTGACGGTGGCCGTGGGGACGTAGCCGAACTGGTCGGGGTCGAGGTCGTTGCGTACCACTACGTAGTAGAGCCCGGCCCGGCTCAAGTAGTCCTGGAGGCCCGGGACTTCGGCGCCCGACATCAGCGCCTGCTCGACCGCGTCGAGAGCCCGCCGGTTGCCGGCCGTGCCGAACGGGACGAAGTCGCGCTGCGCCCACCGGGAATCGGCGAGCACATCCAGCGGCTGGTCGATGGGCGAGCCCCAGGTGTAGATGCCGTGGGCGGTCGCGGGCACCACGAGGGCACGCGAGTCGGGGGAGTACTTCTTCAGCCAGTCGGCGGTCGTCCGCCAGTAGGCGGGCAGCTTCTGGAACGAACCCGGCTGCAGGATCGAGCCGTTGAGATACGGCCACGCGAGCCCCGGCAGGATGAGGAGCGCGGCGATCAGCGGCGCGTACCGGCGGACGCGCACGGGCCGGGCGCCGCGCGGATTCGCGGCCACGCCCACGAGGTGGGCGAGGCCCAGCGCCAGCGCGAGCGCCAGGCCCGTCTGGAACTTGTACACGTTGCGGAACGGCGACAGACCGCCGTCCAGCCACGCCCTGACCGTCTCGTGGAAGGGCGCGCCGAACGAACCCCCGTATCCCGCCAGGGTGATGAGGGCCGCCGTCATGACGGTCAGCAGCAGCCAGCGGCGCTCCGGGACGTCCCGGCGGGCGAGCCCGGCCAGGCCGAGCCCGGCGGCCAGCGCCGAGCAGACGACGGTGACGGCGCTCGCGGCGACCGTCCACCCGGCGGGCAGCCACGCCTCGCCGAGATGCAGATACGCCACCCAGTTGCCCGCGCCGCGCAGCGTCTCGGTGGCCGCCATCGTCTCCGTCGTGGTCCTCGAACTCTCCACGTACGGCAGGAAGTTCTCGCCGTGCACGCCGAGCAGGAGCAGCGGGATCACCCACCACGCCGTGGCGAGCACCACCAGCGGGAACCACCACGCGATCTGCTTCCGTTTGCGCGGCGACGGCGGCCGGGACAGCAGGTACAGGCCCACCGGCAGCAGTGAGGCCAGCGTCGCCGCCGCGTTCACGCCGCCCATGAACGGAATGAGCAGCGCCGACCTGACCGCCGAAACACGGGCGCTGGTGCGGGGGTCGGCGAGCGGCAGCAGCACCCACGGCAGGAAGGCGCCCGGCAGCGCGGCCGCCGACGTGGAGCCGATGACGATCGTGAACGTCGGCCACAGCGCGTACGCCACCGCGCCGAGCAGCCGGCTGCCGGGACTGCCCACCCGCAGGCGTTCCGCGAGCCGCAGCGCGCCCCAGAACGCCACCGTCACCACGATCGACAGCCACAGCCGCTCGGCCAGCCACACCGGGACGTGCAGCAGATCGGCGAGACCGTAGTACGGCAGCATCGGGAACGCGTAGCCGATGTACTGGTCGGCGAGCCCGCCGAACCCGGCCCGGTCGTGCCACAACTGGCCCAGGTCCCCGATGAAGTGCCACGGGTCGAACGCGACGCCGAGCTTCGTCTCGAACGTCGCCCGGCCGGGGTGGACCGCGCAGAACGCCACGAAGGCCACGGCCCAGAAGGACAGCAGCCAGCGGCGCGAGCGCGGCCCCGGCTCGGGATCCGGGCCGGTCACCGCGGCGGGAGGGGCCTGGACCATGGTCGTCATGGGGGACACCGCCTGAGGATGAGGAGGAGGTTCCAGGTGGCGAACTCGCGCACCCCGGGCACCCGCGCGACCGCCTCGCTGAGGAACGGCCAGTAGCGGGAGCGCGCCGAGACGACCGTGACGTCGTCGCGGGCGCGGACATGGCGCAGCGTCGGACCGATGTGATGGGCGAAGAGGTTCTCGCCCAGTGTGTGCTTGGGCGCGTGCCCGGTGCGGCGGCGGTAGCGGGCCGTGGCACGGTCGGCGCCCAGATAGTGCCAGGGCGCCCACTCGTGCCCGCCCCACGGGGAGAACCAGTTGGTGAACGAGACGTAGATCAGCCCGTCGGGCCGCGTGACCCGCACCAGCTCGCCCAGGAACGTGTCCCGGTCGGCGACGTGCTCCAGGACGTTCGAGGAGAACGTGACGTCCGCCGCCGCGTCCGGCAGCGGCAGCAGATATCCGTCCGCGACGACCGTCGCCGCGGGCGGATGCGGGCCCAGTTCCCGGGTGTCCGGCTCCAGGAGGATCCCCTGCGCGCCGCGCGCCCGGAACTCCCGCGTGAAGTGACCGCTGCCGCCGCCCACGTCCACGACGACCTTGCCCGCCACCTTCCCGTACGCCTCGACCTGGTCGGCGGCGTCCCGGGCGAGCAGCGCGTAACAGGACTCGGGGTCGCGCTGCTCCCGCAGGAACGCCCGGAACAGTGCCACCGACCGTTTCAGGGAGGGATCTTTGAGAGCCGCGTCCGCCGTCATGGCTGCCGGCCCCTCACCGCCTCCGCCGCGACCGCTCTGAACTGCCGCACCGTACGGGCCCACCGGTACCCGGCCGCGCGCTCCTCCGCCGCCTTGCCCATCAGCTCCCTGCGGTGCGTGGACAGAGCGAGGGTGCACCAGGCCGCCGCGAACGACGACGGGCCGCCGGCCAGCAGCCCGGTGACCCCGTCCTCGACGGAGTCGCGCACCCCGGGCACGTCGAAGCCGACCGCCGGGGTGCCGCGCGCCGCAGCCTCCGTGATCACCAGGCCCCAGCCCTCGACCGCCGAGGGATGCAGCAGCAGCCACGCCTCGCACAGCAGCCGGTGCTTGACCGCCTCGCTCACATGGCCGGTGAACTCGACCCCGGGGCCGGCAAGGTGGCGCAGGCGCGGCTCCTCGGGCCCGTCGCCCACGATCACGAGCCGGCCGCCGGTGACCGGACGCACCCGCTCCCACAGGCGCAGCAGCAGATCGATCCGCTTGTACTCGACGAGCCGGCCCATCGCCAGGAACAGCGGCTCGGGGGAGCGGTCCGCGCGCGGGCCCGGCTCCGCGACCCCGTTGGGCACGAGCCGGATCCGGGCCGGGTCCACCCCGATGGCGTGCAGCGCGTTCGCCGTCGACGGCGAGACGGCGACGAGCAGATTGCCCCGCTGTGCTCCCGAGAGCGCCCAGTGTTCGAGTCTTCGGCCGAGATGCGCCGCGGGCGCCAGCGGCCCGCGCAGCCGCATCCGCCACAGCTCCGTATGGACGTGGTTGACCAGGCAGAGCGTGGGGCCGCGGTGCCACAGCGGGGCGAGGTACGGCATGCCGTTGCAGACCTCGACCAGCAGATCGCAGTCGGCGCCGACCTGGCGGGCGAACGCCGAGCGGGCGCGCAGATAGTGACCGGCCGGACCGCCCGCCGACACGACCCGGTAGTCCCGGAACGCCGCGGGGCCGCCGCACAGCAGCGTCACCTGGTGGCCGAGCCGGGTCAGCCCGTCGGCCAGCCGGTCGACTAGCAGCTCGGAGCCGCCCGCGGCCGGGTTGCCGAGGTCGCGATGGGCGAGGAAGACGATCCGGCGCGGGGCCGGCGGGAGCTGCGCGCCGGGTGGGGCGGCCGTACGCAGCGGCGAAGGCACGTGCTGGGGCATCGGTGCTCCAACTCGTCTCAGGGTGCGAACCGTGAGGGTGTGGGGGTGGGGGTGCCGGCTCGGCAGGGTGCGGTCTGCCGAGCCGAACCGGCGGGTACTGTGCGCAGCTTGTGCTGAGCCTGTGCACGGGGTGGGGTGGGACAGTTTTCGCCCCCGTGTTCGGTGCGGCTACTCACCCGCGTGACAAGTTTCGGGCTTTCCCCGGCTGACGTACCGTCACATCGTGGACGTTTCCAGGGTCGTCGGGGACGTATCGGGATCCGGACCCCCTGGACTCCCCGGCCCCTCGGGACCTTCGGCGGCCGTGCGGCCACCCCTGCCCCGTACGACGAACACGGCCCCCGCCACCACGAGCAGCGCACCCAGCGCGCCCGCCACCAGCGGAAGTGTCGTCCCGAGCAGGGTGAGACGGTCGTTGTCGTCGCGGGCGAAGCCGACCTGCTGACGTTGCGTCGCCGGGGTGAACGCGATCTTCTCGCTGTCCAGGAGCACCGCCGCGTCCTTCGCCGAACCCGGCGCGCGCAGCGTCTTGCGCGGGCCGATCGCCGCGTACAGGATCCGGCCCGTGGTCGGGTCGGCGACCAGCTCGATGCCGTGGTTGGCGTACCACTCCTCGGCCAGGACCTGGCCCTTCTTCGGCAGGCCCACGATCCGGCCCGGCACCAGCCGGGAGCCGGTACGGGCCGGCGCGACGGTGCCGGTGAACCGGTAGCCCTCGTACCCCTGCACCTTTGTCACGCCGCTGAAGCGGAGCGGAACGGTCGCGCCGAGCGTGTTGTCCCACCAGGTGTACGTGCGTTTTTGCACATGGAAGGGGAACTTCAGGTACGCCTCGCCCTGGAAGGCGGGCTGCTCGCCGCAGCAGTGCACCGGAGCGTTCGTCCTGCGGTCGGTGACCCAGCGCTCCAGGGTCCACTGCAGGGCGTCGTGCGGATCCGAGGCCGGCAGGGTCTTGTCGGTGTCGACGGACGTCACCGCGTCCCACACCGCCCGACCGCTGCGCTCGCTCTCGGCGACGTCGCCGCGGACCTGACGGGTGATCGTGATCCGCTGGTCCTGCACGGTCCTGATCTTCGCGGTGTCGAAGTAGCTGCCGGTCCCGGTGAACACGGTCGAGGTGTCGATGTCGAGGGTGGTGCGCTCGGCGCGCGGCTCCACGTACCAGGCGAGTAGCCCCGCCAGGACCAGCAGAAACGTCCCGAGTCCTACGGAGACCAAAGAGAGAGGTGAGGCTGTTCGGCGCATCCGGCACTCCTGGGGAAGGGGGGTGAGTGGGCGGCCCGCAGTTCTGGGGCGGGAACCGTAGACGCGCTCTTGACGGGGTGTCAATCACCGGCCAAGACTGGGGAATTGCCGGAACGCACAGGGTGGGGACCGACCTCGGCACAGTTGTGGTGCTCTGCACGAGAGGCTGACCCTGCGATGAACCGACTGCTCGCCGCCGTGCTCTGCGCGGCCACCGGCGCGGCCCTCGCCGTCGCCGCGACCTTCGGCGTGCTCGCGCTGATCAACGCCACCCCGGACCAGCCCAACACACCCCTCGTCACGTACGAGACACCCGGCCAGGGACAGTGACCCGGCGTGCCCGCCACCACGCGATCCGCCTGGTGCGACGTGCCGCGACTGCAGGTCAAGCAGTTCGCCGCGCTCGCCATGGACGAGGCGCCCCGGCTCGCGCAGGACATCCTCGACGAGGTCCGCCGCGAGTTCCCCGGACTGCCGATCGTCCTCGACGCGGCGGGCGAACCCCTCGCCCTGATCGGCATCAGGCGCGCCATCGAGGGCTTCGTGCGCCGCCTCACCGACGTGGCCGCCACCGCACCCCGCCCGGAGGATCAACTCCCCTCCGTCTTCCAGGAGTTCGGCCGCGACCAGAACCTGCACGGCCGCAGCCTCGACTCCCTCCAGGCGATGTACCGGCTCGGCGTGAAACTCGCCTGGCGCCGCCTCGCCGACATCGGGCAGCGACTGCGCATCCCGCCGCCCGCGATGTACGAACTCGCCGAGGCCGGATACGACTACCTCGACGGCCTCGTCGACCAGTCCGTCCGCGGCTACGCCGAGGCCGCCGCCCGCCAGGCCGGTGAACGCCTGCGCCAGCAGCGCACGTTGATGGACCTGCTGCTCGAAGGCAGGGCCACCGCACCGCCCGACCCCGTCAAGGTGCTCACCGAACGCGCCGCCCGCATCGGCTGGCCCGTGCCCGAGCGGGTCTCCGTCGGGCTGCTGATCCGCCCGGCCCGCGACGCCGTCGCCCCCGCCGTCGGACCCGACGTCCTGCTCGACATGGACACCGAACGCCCCCGCCTCGTCGTCCCCGACCCCGACGCGGCCGGCCGCCCCGAACTGCTGCGCCGCGCCCTGACCGGCTGGAGCGGCGCCATCGGCCCGCCCGTCCCGCTGCCCGACGCCGCGAAATCACTGCGCTGGGCGGAGGTGGCCGTCGCCCTGATGGAACGCGAACTGCTCCCCGCCGCCGAGGTCCTGCACTGCACCGAGCACACCCAGGCCCTCGTCCTGCTCCAGCCCGAGGAACTCGTCGCCGACCTGGCCCGGCGCGCCCTCGCCCCGCTCGACCACTGCGGGCCCACCCACGGCCGGCGCCTCGCCGAGACCCTGCTCGCCTGGCTGGAGACCCGCGGCGGCGCCCCCGAGGTCGCCGCCCGCCTCGGCGTCCACCCGCAGACCGTCCGCTACCGCCTGCGCCAGATCCGCGAACTGTGGGGCGACGAGGTCGACGACCCCGACCGCCGCTTCGAACTGGAACTGGTGCTGCGGGCCCGCCGGCTCCGCGGTGACCTGGGGACCGCGCGCCCAGGATCCCGGTAGACGTAGATCTCGTCTCGGACCGACCCATTGCCCGCTCAATGGCGCTGTGCATAGCCTATGTTCGCCATACCGACCGTCTGTTGAAATATCGAACATAGGGAGGGGATCGGTCGTGGGACGCCTCGTACCAGCCGTGACCCGGGCTCTCGACATTCTGGAGCTCTTCCTGGACGGGGACGGCACGCTGTCCGCCCCCGACATCGTCCGCAAGCTACAGCTGCCGCGCACCACGGTCCACGAGCTCGTCACCACGCTCGCCGCCCGGTCGTACATCGTGCAGGTCCCCGGGCAGCCGGGCCGCTACCGCCTCGGGGTGCGCCCCTACCAGCTCGGCAGCCGGTACGCGGAACAGCTCGACCTCGCCGCCGAGGGCCAGCAGGTGGCCCGTACGGTCGCGGAGACCTGTGACGAGACGGTACACGTGGCGATCCTCGAAGGCACCGATGTCATCTACATCGCCAAGGTCGACTCGACGCACGCGGTGCGCATGGTCTCGGCCGCGGGCCGCAGGCTGCCCGCGCACTGCACCTCGGTCGGCAAGATGCTCCTCGCGTCGCTGCCCGAGCACGAGCTGGCCACCCGCGTCCCGGACGACGCCGATCTCGTGGCCATGACGCAGAACTCGATCACCGACCCGGCCGCGCTCCGCGAGGCCCTGCACGAGATCCGCGAGCGCGGCATCGCCGTCGAGAGCCGCGAGTCCAACCCGGACGTGTCCTGTGTCGCCGCGCCCGTGCGCGACCGCACCAACCGGGTCGTCGCCGCGCTGTCCATCTCCGTACCGATGATCCGCTGGACCGACGCGCGCGAGGAGGAGCTGGCCCAGCTCGCCGCCAAGGGCGCGGCCGATCTGTCGGAGCGGCTCGGGCACCGGGGGACGGCATGAGGCCCGAGGTCGCGGTCAGGGAGAGCGCCGAACTCGGCGAGGGCCCCACCTGGGACCCGGCCGCGGGACGGCTGATCTGGGTCGACATCCTCGGCTCGCGCGTCCACACCTACGAGCCCGGCAGCGGGCGCCGCACGGTCCTGGCGACCGAGCAGCACGTGGGCGCGGCGAAGCCGCGCAAGGACGGCGGCCTGATCGTCAACCTCCGCGACGGCATAGGCACTTACTCCCCGGACGGGGCTTTTGCCTGGCTGCACCGGGAACCGGTTGCCGGGCGCCGCGGCAACGACGCGGCGGTCGCCCCCGACGGCTCCCTGTGGGCGGGCTCGATGGCGTACGACGAGACGCCCGGCGGCGGCAACCTGATCCGGGTGGCTCCCGACGGCGCGGTGACGACGGTCCTCGACGACGTCACCGTCTCCAACGGCACCGGCTGGAGCCCCGACGGCACGCGCATGTACTACGTCGACACGACGACCGACCGGATCGACGTGTTCGACATGGACGGTGAACGGGCCGTCAACCGGCGGGAGTTGGCGTCGATCGAGAAGGGCGCCGGGCACCCCGACGGCCTGACCGTGGACGCCGAGGGCTGCGTCTGGGTGGCCCTGTGGGACGGCGGGGCGCTGCGCCGCTACACGCCGTCCGGCGCCCTTGACCGCGTGGTGCCGCTGCCGGTGCGGCGCCCGACGGCCTGCGCCTTCGGCGGGCCCGACCTGCGGGATCTGTACGTCTCGACGGCGCGGGTCGGCCTGGTGCGGCCGGCCCCTCTGGCGGGTTCGCTGCTGGTGTTCCCGGGGATCGGGGAAGGGCTGCCGCAGCCCGCCTTCGGCTAGGGCGCGACTGCGGCTTTTTGGGCCCTTGGGGAGGACCGAAAGTTTTCGGTGCCGAACCCATTGACGGTCGAAGCGCACCGACCATACGGTCCCGTTCGAAGTTACGGGCAGCAGCCGAAATTTCGAACGACCATCCTCGAACAGTAAGGGCAGGGCATGGGACGACCTGGCCTGAGTCGCAGGCAACTCCTCGCCGCAGCGGGCGGGTTGACCGTCGCCGGCAGCGCAGCATTCGCGGCGCTGGGGACCGGGGCGGACGCACTCGCCTCCGGCGCCGACACCCGCGTGCGCTACTGGAACCTCTTCAGCGGCGGCGACGGCGCCAACATGATCACGATGCTGGACTCCTTCCGCAAGGAGCACCCGGACATCGCGGTGAAGGACTCCACGCTCCAGTGGGGCAACCCCTTCTACACCAAGCTCGCCATGGCGGCGGCCGGCAACCGCGCCCCCGAACTGGGCGTCATGCACATCGGCCGCGTCGCGGGCTTCTCGCCCGGCCGGCTCCTGGACCCGTGGGACGAGGGCCTGCTCGCCAAGTACGGCGTACGGAAGGCGGATTACAACCCCAAGCTGTGGAACCGCGGCGTGATCGACGGCAAGCTCTACGCGCTGCCGCTCGACATCCACGTACAGCTCTGCTTCTACCGCAAGGACGTCCTGAAGAAGGCGGACCTGCTCGGCGACGACGGCCTGATGGCCCCCGTCACCTCGACCACCGAGTGGTTCGACGTGCTGAAGAAGGCCAAGAAGGTCCAGAAGAAGGGGCTGCAGACGATCGGCCTGTGGACCAACGACCAGAACTTCCAGTGGTGGTTCTTCGTCGCCTTCTACACCCAGCTCGGCGGCCAGTGGTTCAACGACGAGAACACCGAGGTCCTCTTCGACGCCGACAAGGCCACCGAGGTCCTGGAGTTCCTCCGCAGGCACGTCACCGACGGATACGTCATCCCGGGTGCGCCGACCGGTGAACAGTTCATCAACGGCGCCCCGTTCACCTGGGAGGGCAACTGGTCGGTGCCGGTCTTCTCCGGCGCCGAGCTCGACTACGGGGCGACCCCGCTGCCGCCCGTCTTCGGCAAGCAGGCCACGCACGCCGAGTCGCACGCGTTCGTGCTGCCGCACCAGGAGGGCCGCGGCGGCGCCACCAACGAGGCCGCGCACGAACTCGCCGCCTACGTCTGCACGCACGCCCTGCAATGGGCGGCCGGCGGGCACATCCCCGCGTACACGCCGACGCTGTCCACGGCCGCGTACAAGAAGCTCACCCCGCAGCACGAGTACGTCAGCGCGATGGACCACCAGGCCAACGAACCGAAGGTGTGGTTCGCGGGCTCCACCGGTGTCCTCGCCCAGGACCTCGGCCCGATGGTCGTCTCCTCGACGATGGGCTCGGCCAAGCCCGCCGCGGTCGCCCGGCGCATGAAGAAGGAGCTCGGCAAGCTCCTCGCCTCGAAGAACCCGATGGACGGCACGACTGCCGCGCAGGGAGGTGCGGTCGCATGACGACGACCAGTGCTGAGACCGTCATACCGTCGGCACGGGCGAAGACCGCCACGGCCACGGCGACCGTCCGCCGCAAGCAGGGCTTCCAGCACGGGGGCTGGTTCGTCGCCCCCTTCCTGCTGCTGTTCGTGCTGTTCGTGATCTGGCCGCTGCTGCGGGGCATCTGGCTCAGCTTCACCGACGCCAACATCTCCGGCAGCGCCGCGGGCTTCGTCGGCCTCGACAACTACCGCGAGGCGCTGCACGACTCGGCGATGTGGGACGCGCTCGGCCACAGTGCCTGGTTCACGCTCCTCGTCGTGCCCTGCATCACCGTCCTCGCCTTCTTCCTCGCGATGCTCGCGCACCACATCGAGCGCGGGAAGTGGCTGTGGCGGCTCTGCTTCTTCGTACCGTTCCTGCTGCCGTCGACCGTCGCGGCCAATCTGTGGCAGTGGCTGTTCACGCAGGGCATCGGCCTGTTCAACGAGACGTTCGGGCTGACCACGCCGTGGCTCACCGACAAGTCGTACGCCATGCTCGCCATCGTCATCGAGACGCTGTGGTGGACGGTCGGCTTCTCCTTCCTGCTCTACCTGGCCGCGCTCCAGGGCATCCCGGCCCACCTCTACGAGGCCGCGAAGCTCGACGGCGCGAACGCCTGGCACCGGATGGTGCACATCACGCTGCCGATGCTGCGCCACATCACGGGCCTCGTCGTCGCGCTCCAGATCCTCGCCTCGCTCCAGCTCTTCGACCAGGCCGTCGTGATGATGGACTTCGGCCCCGGACCCGAGCTCTCCACCCGCTCGTTCGTCCAGTACACCCTCGAACAGGGCTTCACCAGCTACCGCGTGGGCTACGCCTCCGCGATGTCCATCATCTTCTTCGTGATCATCGCCGCCGTCGCCCTCGGCCGGATGGTGCTGCTGCGCAACCGTGAGGAGGGCGCCCGATGACCGCCACCCAGATACGGGTCAAGACCCGCAAGCCGTGGACGCCCAGCCAGATCGTCCTGACGATCCTCGGTGTCGTCGTCTCCGCGGTCTTCGTCGCGCCGATCGCGGCGGCCCTGCTGACCTCCCTCAAGTCCGAGGCGGAGGCGGCCGAGATCCCGCCGCACTGGCTGCCGAAGGTGTGGAGCGCGCAGGCGTGGAAGGCGCTGTGGAGCACCGGCAACGTCACGAACTGGTTCGTCAACTCCCTCGTCGTGTCGGTGATGGTGACCGTCATCGTGCTCGCCGTCGCGGCCCTCGCCGGATACGGCTTCGCGCGCACCGAGTTCCGCGGCAAGTCCGTTCTGATGGGCGTGGTGATGGCGGGCCTGATGGTCTCCCCGGCGGTCCTCGGCGTCCCGCTGTTCACCACCGTCCAGCAGATGGGGATGGTCGACACCTACTGGGGCATGATCCTGCCCCAGTGCGCCCCGGCCGCCATGGTGTTCATCCTGTACAAGTTCTTCCAGGGCATCCCGAAGGAGCTGGAGGAGGCCGCCTTCATCGACGGCGCGGGCCGCTGGCGGGTCTTCTTCACGATCATCCTGCCGCTGTCCCGCCCCTCGCTCGCGGCGGTCGGCATCTTCACCTTCATCAGCTCGTGGAACAACTTCCTGTGGCCGTACATGGTCACCAACAACCCCGACCTGATGACGATGCCGAACGGCATCGCGACGGTCATGAACTCCTACGGCATCCAGTGGGCGCAGCTGATGGCCGGCGGCCTGATGGCGGGCCTGCCCCTGATCATCGTGTTCGTCTTCTTCCAGCGCCAGATCGTGGCAGGAGTGGCCCACACGGGCCTGGCCGGCCAGTAACCACCCGCCCACCCCGCCCCGCCCCGGCCGCCATGGGCGACCTGCCGCCTGCCCCAGCCGCCTCGGGCGATCTGCCGCCTGCCCCGGCCGCCTCGGGCAATCCGCCGCCCCGCCACGGCCCGCCTTGGGCAATCTGCCGCCAAGGGCGGCAGGGTGGGCAAGGCGGCACCCCAGCGCCGGGCAGGCGCCCCCGCAGGCCCCCGCCCACGGCCCCGCCCGGAAACCCCGTCCGACCCGCACACCCGGCCCCCGAAAAACAGCCCCGAGCCCCGCCCCGGCCCCCGAGAAACATCCCCGAGCCCCGCCCCGGCCCCCTCACTGCGCCTGCAACACCAGCAACGCCAGATCGTCGTCCGGCGGCGTCTCGGCGAAGGCATGCACCAGACGCCGAATACGCTCGGCGAGCAGCGGCGCCGTCAACCCCGCACACCCGGACAGCGCCTGCGCCAACCCGTCCCCGTCATCGAACTGCCGCGCCCCGCAACGCCGTTCGGTGACCCCGTCCGTGACACACAGCAACGTGTCCCCGGTCTGCATCTCGAACGTCCCGCTCGTGTAGTCGGGATCGTCGACGACCCCGAGCAGCACCTGCGGCGCGGCCGCCGCGAGCACCTCCCCGCCCGGCCGCATCAGCAGCGGCAACGGATGCCCGGCGGAGGCGAGCGTGCAGAGCACACCCGTCTCGGTGAGGGTCAGCTCCCCGTACAGCAGCGACAGGAACCGGGAGCTGGAACCTTCCGGCGGCACCCCCTGCCCGCCGGCCGCGGCAAGCGCCCGGGCCGCGGCGTCGGCGGCCTCGGTGGCATCGTCGAGCAGCAGCCGGTTGAGCCGGTCGAGGACCTGCTCGACCGGGTACCCCTCGCGGGCGAGCAGCCGCAGCCAGGGCCGGGCGAGCCCGATCACCACGGCCGCCTCCGGCCCCTTTCCCTGTACGTCGCCGAGGGCGAAGCACCAGCGTCCGTCCCCGGCCGGGAACACGTCGTAGAAGTCGCCGCCGGGCCCGCCCTGCTCCTTCGGCTCGTAGACGAGGGCGGTCTTCATCCCCGGGATCTCCGCCATGGAGCTGGGCAGCAGTCCGCGCTGCAGGATCCGGCTGATGGTGGCCTGCCGGGTGAAGCGGCGGGCCGCGCTGACGGCGAGCGCGACCCGGCGGCTGAAGTCCTCCACGAGGCCGGTGACCTCGTCGGGGAAGCGCAGCAGCCCGGCCCGGCCGATGAGCAGGATGCCGAGGGTGCGGCCGCCCGCCGAGAGCCGGTACGCGAGCGCGGCCCCGGAGTCGTCCGGTACGCCGTCGAAGGGCCACGGCACGGGCACGGGCGCGGTGCGCACGGTGTCGGGCAGCCGCGGCGGCTCCTTCTCCAGGATCCGGCGCAGCTCCTCGATACGGCTCTCGTGGCCGTGCCAGACGCGGGCGAGGCGGGGCGCGTGCAGGGGGTCGGAGCCGCTGACATCGTGGTCGGCGATGCCCGGCAGGCCGCGGCCCTCCTCGTCGTAGAACCAGATCGCGCACCAGTCGGCGAGCCGCGGCACGAGGAGCTGTCCGACGAGCGCGGCGACCATGTCCTCGTCGAGCTGCCCGGCGAGCAGGTCGGAGGCCTCGGCGAGGAAGGAGAGCGCGCCGCGGTTGATCCAGTCCTGTTCCTGCGCGGCCCGCTGGGGGGCAGGCGCGAGGATCTCGGCGGCGCGCAGTCCGCGCTGGAGCGCGCGCGTGGCGGGGTCGGCGCTCTGCGGGCCGGGGACCGCGGGGGCGTCGGGCAGGGCCGCGCCGGGGTCGTCGACGGGCAGCCGGGCCCAGACCGTCTTGGTGCCGGACCGGTAGGTGATGCCCCAGGACTCGGCGAGGGAGGCGACGAGCTGGAGGCCGCGGCCGTACTCCGGGGTGTCGGGCGGGCGCGCGCCGCGGTCGTTGCGGACGGCGCGGGCCGGGTGGTGGTCGGTGACCTCGATGACGAGGCCGGCGGGTGTGCCGTCGGGCGCGGCCGGATCCATCCGGCACAGCAGATCGACGTTGGTGCCGGCGTGCACGACCGCGTTCGTGACGAGTTCGCTCAGGACCACGACGGCGTCGTCGGTGAGCCGGTCACTCAGCGCAGGGGCCACGGGCAGGGCGAGTTCGGTCCAGTCGGCGAACGCGGCGCGCACGAAACGCCGCGCGGCGGCGGGCGCGAGCGGGTTGCCGGGCAGGGACGTGCGTGCCACGACCGGCCCTTCGTGGGACTGCTGTGGCCGGTCGGCGCCACTGTTGGTGGTCTCCCGCTGAAGAGGAATGGACCCCACGGTTCGGCTCCTGAGCAGTTCGGGCATTTACGCCTCAGGCGACAGGACCAGAGTGACAGACTGACCACGCCCATAAGCGCCGAGTTACCGAAGTGGGCCGCCATGAGTGAGAACAGTGCTATGCGTGTGCATCACAGCGGGCTCGAGGGCACCTCGATCCGCCCGTCCGATCTACGGCCGCTGCTGGCCGCCATCACAGCCGCCCGGGACGGGAACTTCGTCCCGGTCCCGGACACCGGGGACGGCCTGGTCGGCGAGTTGTGCGCGGCGTTCAACCAACTGGTCGACCGCAGCGCGCACTTCAGCACCGAGCTGACCCGGGTGCGCCGGGAGATCGTCCGGCACGGCCGGCTCGACGAGCGGATGGAGGCGAGCCCGGGGCACGGAGCATGGGCCACGCGCGTCCAGGACGTCAACACCATCATCGGGGCCCTGGTCGCTCCGACGGCCAACGCGACCCGGGTCCTCGACGCGGTCGCGGGCGGCGATCTGACGCAGCGTGTCGACCTGCACGACGGCACCCGGATGCTCCGCGGCGACCTGCGCAGCCTGGGCCGCGCGGTGAACAAGATGGTGGACCAGCTGTCCCTGTTCACCGGTGAGGTGACGCGGGTCGCGCGCGAGGTGGGCACCGAGGGGCGGCTGGGCGGGCGCGCCAAGGCACAGGGCCTGTCGGGCAGTTGGCGCGATGTGACGGAGGCCGTCAACACGATGGCGTCCCGGCTCACCGCGCAGGTCCGCGACATCGCGCTCGTGACGACGGCGGTGGCCCGCGGCGACCTGACACGTACGGTGACCATCGAGGCGACCGGTGAGCTGCTCGAACTGAAGCTGACCGTGAACACGATGGTGGACCAGCTGTCCGCGTTCGCCGACGAGGTCACGCGTGTGGCCCGCGAGGTCGGCACGGAGGGCCAGTTGGGCGGCCGCGCCCAGGTCCGCGGCGTCTCCGGCGTCTGGAAGGACCTCACCGACAACGTCAACTTCATGGCGTCGAACCTCACGTCGCAGGTCCGCAACATCGCGCAGGTCACCACGGCGGTGGCCAACGGCGACCTGAGCCAGAAGATCACGGTCGACGCGCAGGGCGAGATCCTGGAGCTGAAGTCGACGATCAACACGATGGTCGACCAGCTCTCCGCCTTCGCCGACGAGGTGACCCGTGTGGCCCGCGAGGTCGGCACGGAGGGCCAGTTGGGCGGCCGCGCCCAGGTCCGCGGCGTCTCCGGCGTCTGGAAGGACCTCACCGACAACGTCAACTTCATGGCGGACAACCTGACGTCGCAGGTCCGCAACATCGCGCTCGTGTCGACGGCGGTGGCCCAGGGCGACCTCGGCAAGAAGATCACCGTCGAGGCGAAGGGCGAGATCCTGGAGCTGAAGTCGACGATCAACACGATGGTCGACCAGCTCTCCGCGTTCGCCGACGAGGTCACGCGTGTGGCCCGCGAGGTCGGCACGGAAGGAAACCTCGGCGGTCAGGCCCAGGTCCGCGGCGTCTCCGGGGTCTGGAAGGACCTCACCGACAACGTCAACTTCATGGCGTCGAACCTCACGTCGCAGGTCCGCAACATCGCGCAGGTCACCACGGCGGTGGCCCAGGGCGACCTGTCGAAGAAGATCTCGGTCGACGCCCGCGGCGAGATCCTGGAGCTGAAGGACACCGTCAACACGATGGTGGAGCAGCTGCGCGGCTTCGCCGACGAGGTGACCCGCGTGGCCCGCGAGGTCGGCACCGACGGCCGGCTCGGCGGGCGCGCGACCGTGCACGGCGTCTCGGGTGTCTGGAAGGACCTCACCGACAACGTCAACTACATGGCGGACAACCTGACTTCACAGGTGCGGAACATCGCGCAGGTGGCGACGGCGGTGGCGCAGGGCGACCTGTCGAAGAAGATCGACGTCGACGCACGCGGCGAGATCCTCGAACTGAAGACGACGATCAACACGATGGTGGACACGCTCTCCTCGTTCTCCTCCGAGGTCACGCGTGTGGCCCGCGAGGTCGGCTCCGAGGGACAGCTCGGCGGCCAGGCCCGGGTCGAGGGCGTGTACGGCACCTGGAAGCGTCTGACGACGAACGTGAACGAGCTGGCGTCGAACCTGACGACCCAGGTCCGCGCCATCGCCGAGGTCGCCTCCGCGGTGACCCAGGGCGACATGTCGCGCTCCATCACGGTGGAGACGCAGGGCGAGGTCGCCGAGCTGAAGGACAACATCAACCTGATGGTGGCCAACCTCCGCGAGACGACCCGCGCGAAGGACTGGCTGGAGTCGAACCTGGCCCGCCTGGCCGCCCTGATGCAGGGCCACCGCGACCTGATGGAGGTCGCCGACCTGATCCTGCGCGAGCTGACCCCGCTGGTGAACGCGCAGTACGGGGCGTTCTTCCTCGCCGAGCCCGACGAGGGCGACACCCCGATCCGAACGGCCATCCCCGCCAAGGGACTTGCCTACATCGCGGGCTACGGCTCGGCGGCGGCGTCGGTCGTCGACACCGGCGGCATGCCGGTCCACGGCCTCGTACGGCAGGCCGCCCTGGAGAAGAAGCGCATCCTCGTCGAGGAGGCCCCGCCGGACTACATCAAGATCAACAGCGGTCTGGGGGAAGCCGCCCCCGCGTCCGTGGTCATCATCCCGATCCTCTTCGAGGACAAGCTCCTCGGCGTGATCGAGCTGGCCTCGTTCTCCCGCTTCTCCGATGTCCACCTGGCCTTCTTCGACCAGTTCGTGAACACCATCGGTGTCGCGATCAACACCATCATCGCCAACTCCCGCACCGAGTCGCTGCTCGGCGAGTCGCAGCGCCTGGCGACCCAGCTGCAGGAGCGCAGCGACGAACTCCAGCGTCAGCAGGCGGAGTTGCAGCGCTCGAACGCCGAACTGGAGGAGAAGGCAGCCCTGTTGGCCACCTCCTCCCAGTACAAGTCGGAGTTCCTCGCGAACATGTCGCACGAGCTCCGTACGCCGCTGAACTCGCTGCTCATCCTGGCCCGGCTGCTCTCGGACAACCCGGACGGTCATCTCAACGACCAGGAGGTGCAGTTCGCGACGACGATCCACCGCTCCGGCTCGGATCTGCTCCAGCTCATCAACGACATCCTGGACCTGTCGAAGATCGAGGCCGGGCGCATGGACGTACGCCCCAAGAAGCTGCCGCTGATCAAGCTCCTCGACTACGTGCACGCCACGTTCCGGCCCATCACCCTCGACCGCGGTCTCGCCTTCGAGGTGACGGTCGGCGAGGACGTGCCGCGCGAGATGTTCTCCGACGAGCAGCGTCTCCAGCAGATCCTGCGCAACCTCCTGTCGAACGCGATCAAGTTCACCGCGAACGGCAGGGTGGAGCTGCGCGTCTCCCGGGTCAAGGACCCCGACCACCAGTTCGTGCGCGACAGCGACGACCTGATCGCCTTCTCCGTCTCGGACACCGGCATCGGCATCGCCCGCGACAAACTCCCGGTCATCTTCGAGGCGTTCCAGCAGGCGGACGGCACCACCAACCGCAAGTACGGCGGCACCGGGCTCGGCCTGTCCATCAGCCGGGAGATCGCGGGGCTGCTCGGCGGGCGGATCGTCGCCGAGAGCGAGCCCGGTGAGGGTTCCACCTTCACCCTGTACGTGCCCGTGCTGCACCCCAGCCACGAGCCGGTCACCGACGCGCAGCTGCCCGCGACCGCCGAGCACCATCCGCTGCTCGTACCGGAGCAGCAGCTGCTGACCCCGGACACGTATCCGGTCCACGACCAGGAGGACAACTGGCCCACGCCCACGAAGCTGGAGCAGTGGAAGACCGGCCGTGCCGGTCAGGTGCTCGCGGGACGCCGCGTCCTGATCGTCGACGACGACATCCGCAACGTGTTCGCCCTCACCCACGTCCTCGGCCGGGTCGGCATGCCCGTCCTGTACGCGGAGAACGGCCGGGAGGGCATCGAGACCCTGGAGCTCAATCCGGACATCGAGCTGGTCCTGATGGACATCATGATGCCGGAGATGGACGGCTACGAGACCATCTCGGTCATCCGTGCGACCCCGCAGTGGGCCGGTCTGCCGATCGTGGCGCTCACCGCGAAGGCGATGCCCGGCGACCGCGAGAAGTCGATCGCCAAGGGCGCCAACGACTACGTGCCGAAGCCGGTTGACGTCGATCAGCTGCTCACGGTCGTCTGCGATCTCCTGGACCCCGGCGACGTGCCCCCGGAGGCACCCGAGAACGCCGAAGCCGCCGAAGCCGCCGAGGCGGAAGCCGAAGCAGCCGCAAAGGAGAGCGGAGACCTGGGGCCGCAGGGGGCCGAGGGAGCGTCCACGGTCGCGCCGATCGCCGAGTGAGGCACCGTCATCATGATGACTGCAGAAGCGAGTTCAGTGGATCCGCGGGCCAGCATCCTGCTCGTCGACGACATGGAGGACAACCTGGTCGCCCTGGAAGCCGTCCTCGGCTCGCTCAACGAGCCGTTGGTGCGGGCCCGTTCGGGCGAGGAGGCCATGAAGGCACTGCTGCGCCGCCGGTTCGCGGTCGTCCTCCTGGACATCCGGATGCCCGGCATGGACGGCTTCGAGACGGCGACGAACATCAAACGTCTCGACCAGACGAAGGACGTGCCGATCATCTTCCTCACGGGCACGGACGCGGACGCCGGCTACGCCTTCCGCGGCTACGCGACGGGCGCGGCCGACTATCTGACCAAGCCGTTCGACCCGTGGGTGCTGCGCGCCAAGGTCACCGTCTTCCTCGACCTGCACCGCAAGAACCAGCAATTGGAGCGTCTACTGGCGCAGGAACAGAAGCAGTTCGACGCGCTCGCGGCCCGCATGGACTCCCTGGAACGGAATCTGGCGCAGCACCCGGACACCGAGGTCCGGGCGCTGCGCCACGACATGGTCAGGATGGAGGAGACGCTGCGCGCGATGCGCCGCCCCTGATCCCGTGACCAGCGCCGCTAGCCCTCGCGGCTACCGGCGTACATCTCGTCGAGCAGCCCCTTGTACTGCCGCTCCACGACCGGCCGCTTCAGCTTGAGGCTGGGCGTCAGCTCGCCGTGCTCGATGTCGAGGTCGCGCGGCAGCAGCTTGAACTTCTTGATGGTCTGCCAGCGCTGCAGGCCCTGGTTGAGCTCCTTCACGTAGCCCTCGACGAGCTGCACCGTGGCGGGCGCGGCGACGACGTCCGCGTACGTCTTGCCCTCCAGACCGTTCTCCTTGGCCCACTCCAGGATCGCCGGCTCGTCGAGCGCGATGAGAGCGGTGCAGAAGTTCCGGTCGGCGCCGTGCACCAGGATGTTGGAGACGTACGGGCAGACCGCCTTGAACTGGCCCTCGACCTCGGCGGGCGCGATGTACTTGCCGCCGGACGTCTTGATGAGGTCCTTCTTGCGGTCGGTGATCCGCAGATAGCCGTCCACCGACAGCTCGCCGATGTCGCCGGTGTGGAACCAGCCGTCGCTCTCCAGGACCTCGGCGGTCTTCTCGGGCAGCCCGTGGTAGCCCTCCATGATGCCGGGGCCGCGCAGCAGGATCTCGCCGTCGTCGGCGATCCGCACCTCGGTGCCGGGCAGCGGCTTGCCGACGGTGCCCGTCCGGTACGCCTCACCGGGGTTCACGAACGACGCGGCCGACGACTCGGTCAGCCCGTAGCCCTCCAGGATGTGCACGCCCGCGCCGGCGAAGAAGTAACCGATCTCGGGCGCGAGCGCCGCGGAGCCGGAGACACAGGCCCGCAGCCGCCCGCCGAACGCCTCGCGCAGCTTGCTGTAGACCAGCGCGTCGGCGACCTTGTGCTTGGAGGCGAGAGCGAACGGCACCGAGGCGACGCCGGTCCTGCGGAAGTTGTCCTGGCTGACCTTCGCGTACTCGCGCGCGACCCCGGCCGCCCACTGGAAGATCTTGTACTTGGCGTTGCCGCCGGCCCGCGCCTTGGCGGCGACCCCGTTGTAGACCTTCTCGAAGATGCGCGGCACGGCCGCCATGTACGTGGGCTGCACGACCGGCAGATTCTCGATGATCTTGTCGACGCGGCCGTCGACCGCCGTCACGTGGCCGACCTCGATCTGACCGCTGGTGAGCACCTTGCCGAAGACGTGCGCGAGCGGCAGCCACAGGTACTGCACGTCCTCGGTGCTGACGAGGCCGGTCGCGGCGATGGCCTTCGCCATGTACGACCAGTTGTCGTGCGGCAGCCGCACGCCCTTGGGGCGGCCGGTGGTGCCGGAGGTGTAGATGAGGGTGGCGAGCTGGTCCTTGGTGATCGCCCCGACCCGCTCGCGGACGACGTCCGGGTTCTTCTCCAGGTACGCGGCGCCGCGCGCCTCCAGGTCGTCCAGGGTGAGCACCCACCCGTCGGGGTCGGCGGCGTCGGGCTCCACCCCCGTCGCGTCGATCACGACGACATGCCGCAGCTCCGGCAGCTCGGCGCGCCGCTCACGCGCCTTGACGAGCTGCGCGGCGTCCTCGGCGACGAGCACCTTCGACTCGGAGTCGGAGAGGATGAACGCCGACTCCTCGGCGTTGGTCTGCGGGTAGACGGTGGTCGTCGCGGCGCCGGCGCACATGATGCCGAGGTCGGCGAGGATCCACTCGACCCGCGTCGAGGAGGCGAGCGCGACCCGCTCCTCCGCCTGGACACCCAGCTCCACCAGACCGGCGGCGATCGCGTAGACGCGCTGCGCGGCCTGCGCCCAGCTGAGCGACTTCCACTCGTCAGGCCCCGTGCCGCCCGCCGCGGGCACCGGGTACCGGTAGGCCTCGGCATCAGGTGTGGCCGCCACGCGCTCCAGGAAGAGAGACGCCACGGAGGGCGGCCGGTTCTCGATCAGGGTCTGTGTGTCGCTCACGACGTCCTCCGGGGCCCGCGACTGTTGAAACGCGGCTTGTTTAACTGGCGAGTAACCATTGAGCAGTGATCAGGGTAAGGGTCACTCGCCCGGCGCGTAAGGGGCTCCGGCCTCCGACTTCCACCCGAAGCACCCCAACTTCCCCGGCCCACACAGAGCCCACACAAAAGGCGGGCGGCCGCTCCTCGCCACCACGACGAAAGGCGCCTGTCCGCTGAACGGACAGGCGCCTTTCGTCGTACGGGAGCCGCGGGCGGCTACTTCTTGCCCTTGCCCCCGCCACTGTCGTCGCTGGACAGAACCGCGATGAAGGCTTCCTGCGGGACCTCCACGGACCCGACCATCTTCATGCGCTTCTTGCCCTCCTTCTGCTTCTCCAGCAGCTTCCGCTTACGCGAGATGTCACCGCCGTAGCACTTGGCGAGGACGTCCTTGCGGATCGCGCGGATCGTCTCGCGGGCGATGACCCGGGAGCCGATGGCGGCCTGGATCGGCACCTCGAACGCCTGCCGCGGGATCAGCTCGCGCAGCTTGGCGACGAGCCGCACACCGTACGCGTAGGCCTGGTCCCGGTGCGTGATCGCGGAGAAGGCGTCGACCTTGTCGCCGTGCAGCAGGATGTCGACCTTCACCAGGTGCGCGTCCTGCTCGCCGGTGGGCTCGTAGTCGAGCGAGGCGTACCCGCGCGTCTTGGACTTCAGCTGGTCGAAGAAGTCGAAGACGATCTCGGCGAGCGGCAGCGTGTAGCGGATCTCGACGCGGTCCTCGGACAGGTAGTCCATACCGAGCAGGGTGCCGCGCCGGGTCTGGCACAGCTCCATGATCGAGCCGATGAACTCGGACGGGGCCAGGATGGTGGCCCGGACGACCGGCTCGTAGACCTTGTCGATCTTCCCCTCGGGGAACTCGCTCGGGTTGGTGACGATGTGCTCGGTGCGGTCCTCCATCTCGACGCGGTAGACCACGTTCGGAGCGGTGGCGATGAGGTCGAGCCCGAACTCGCGCTCCAGCCGCTCCCTGATGACATCGAGGTGCAGCAGGCCGAGGAAGCCGACACGGAAACCGAAGCCGAGCGCGGCCGAGGTCTCCGGCTCGTAGACGAGCGCCGCGTCGTTGAGCTGCAGCTTGTCGAGGGCGTCACGCAGCTCGGGGTAGTCGGACCCGTCGAGCGGATAGAGCCCCGAGAACACCATCGGCTTCGGGTCCTTGTAGCCGCCGAGAGCCTCCTCCGCGCCCTTCTGCTGGCTGGTGATGGTGTCACCGACCTTGGACTGCCGGACGTCCTTCACACCGGTGATCAGGTAGCCCACCTCACCGACGCCGAGCCCGTCCGCGGACAGCATCTCCGGCGAGTTCGTCCCGATCTCCAGGAGCTCGTGCGTCGCGCCCGTGGACATCATCCGGATCCGCTCACGCTTGTTGAGCTGGCCGTCGACGACACGGACGTACGTGACGACGCCCCGGTACGAGTCGTAGACCGAGTCGAAGATCATCGCGCGGGCGGGAGCGTCCTGCACGCCGACCGGGGCGGGGATCTGCTCCACGACCCGGTCGAGCAGCGCCTCGACACCCATACCGGTCTTCGCGGAGACCTTCAGCACGTCCTCCGGCTGACAGCCGACGAGGTTGGCCAGCTCCTCGCTGAACTTCTCGGGCTGGGCCGCCGGCAGGTCGATCTTGTTGAGCACGGGGATGATCTGGAGGTCGTTCTCCATCGCCAGGTACAGATTGGCGAGCGTCTGCGCCTCGATGCCCTGAGCGGCGTCGACCAGCAGGACCGTGCCCTCGCACGCGGCGAGCGAGCGCGACACCTCGTACGTGAAGTCGACGTGCCCGGGGGTGTCGATCATGTTCAGGATGTGCGTACTGCTCTTGTCATGGGTCGGGGCCCACGGCAGACGCACGGCCTGGGACTTGATCGTGATGCCGCGCTCGCGCTCGATGTCCATCCGGTCGAGGTACTGAGCACGCATCTGCCGCTGCTCGACCACCCCGGTCAGCTGGAGCATGCGGTCGGCGAGCGTGGACTTGCCGTGGTCGATGTGCGCGATGATGCAGAAATTGCGGATCAGAGCCGGGTCGGTACGGCTCGGCTCGGGCACATTGTTAGGGGTCGCGGGCACGCAGGGTCCTGTCTCTTGAGGCGCCTTCTGCCTCAGGTCGGCCTCGGTTGGGATCGATACGTAGCCTCCATGGTCCCACGGACGGCGACCACTCTCTGGTTTGGGCCGGTGGGAGTACGCCTGATACCGTGGACAGCTGTGTCTCATGCCCTCTCAGCGCGAGGCACACACCCAGTGAAAATCACCGGCACGGGACCTTCGCGGCCCCGCGCCTGAACCTGAAAAGGCTCAATCAGTGGCGAACATCAAGTCCCAGATCAAGCGGATCAAGACCAACGAGAAGGCTCGGCTGCGCAACAAGGCCGTCAAGTCCTCCCTGAAGACCGCGATCCGCAAGGCCCGCGAGGCCGCTGCCGCGGGTGACGTCGAGAAGGCCACGGTCGCGGCGCGCGAGGCTTCGCGCAAGCTCGACAAGGCCGTCTCGAAGGGCGTCATCCACAAGAACCAGGCCGCCAACAAGAAGTCGGCGATCGCTTCCCAGGTCGCGTCCATCCAGGGCTGAACCTTCTTCTGATCTGACGTCGGCAGGACCCGGGCGGGCCCTCTCTCATCCGCCCCCGACCGACACCCCGAGCCCACACGCGGCCTGCGTTCGCCACGCGGGTGTGGGCTCACCCAAAGCGTGCCCCGAGGCCCCGCTCCAGTGATCTGGAGCGGGGCTTCGGCTGTAACCACAGCCTTTCCAGCCCGTCCAGCACATGAGCACGACCGCCAACAGCCCACCCAGCCCGTCCAGCACATGAGCACAACCGGCGCAGCCCACCCAGCCCGTCCGGCGCTTGAGGACGACCGGCGCTTGAGGACGACCGGCGCAGCCCACCCAGCCCGTCCGGCGCTTGAGGACGAGGCCGTTCAGGCCGAAGGGGGGTCTGGGGGCGCAGCCCCCAGGGACGGGACGGGAAGGGGCGGCGGGGGCGACTCCCCAGACCCGCACCCCGACGCCCTGACGCCGCGACGCCACGACGCCACGACGCCACCGAACGACGAGATCTACCGCCCCCGGGACCGAGCAGCCCGCGCAATCGTCACAACAGCCTTCTCCAAGGCGTACTCAGGATCGTCCCCGCCCCCCTTGACCCCGGCATCGGCCTCAGCCACGGCCCGCAACGCCACAGCAACCCCATCCGGCGTCCACCCCCGCATCTGCTGCCGCACCCGATCGATCTTCCACGGCGGCATCCCCAGCTCCCGGGCAAGATCAGCCGGCCGCCCCCCACGCGCGGAGGACAACTTCCCGATCGCCCGAACCCCCTGAGCCAACGCACTGGTGATCATCACCGGCGCCACCCCGGTCGCCAACGACCACCGCAGCGCCTCCAGCGCCTCAGCCGCCCGCCCCTCCACGGCCCGATCGGCCACGGTGAAACTCGACGCCTCGGCCCGCCCCGTGTAGTACCGCCCGACCACGGCCTCGTCGATGGTCCCCTCGATGTCGGACCCGAGCTGCGTCACCGCGGACGCCAGCTCCCGAAGATCACTCCCGATGGTGTCGACGAGCGCCTGACACGCCTCGGGCGTCGCGGACCGCCCCAGCGTCCGGAACTCGGCCCGCACGAACGCCAGCCGATCCGCCGGCTTGGTCATCTTCGGGCAGGCGATCTCCCTGGCCCCCACCTTGCGGGCCGCGTCGAGCAGCCCCTTGCCCTTGGCTCCACCGGCGTGCAGCAGCACGAGCGTGATCTCCTCGGCGGGCGAGCCGAGGTACGCCTTGACGTCCTTGACGGAGTCCGCCGACAGATCCTGCGCATTGCGTACGACGACGACCTTGCGCTCGGAGAACAGCGACGGACTCGTCAGCTCGGCCAGTGTGCCGGGCTGCAGCTGGTCCGAGGTGAGGTCGCGCACGTCCGTGTCGGCGTCGGCGGCGCGCGCGGCAGCCACCACCTGCTGCACCGCGCGGTCGAGCAGCAGATCCTCCTGGCCCACCGCGAGGGTGACGGGGGCGAGCGGATCGTCGTTTGCAGTCTTCCTGGCCATCGCGGTCAAGCATCCCACGGCCCACTGACAACCCGGCCGGCCCGCCGGGCGCCCCGCAGGGACGAGCCGGTCAGGGCTCCTCGCGCCAGCCGTCCCACTGGGCGGCGAACGCGTCGAGCTCCTTCGGGTCGAGCCGGTCGTCGGGGTCCTCGACGACCACCAGCCACTGCGCGTCCTCGGCGTCGTCCTCACCGGCCAGGGCGTCGCGTACGAGCTGGGGCTCCTCGCGCACGCCGAAACGCTCGCCGAGTGCCTCCGCGGCCTCCTCTGCGGCGTCACGGTCGGGCAGCACCAGTACGTGTCTCACATCGCTCACGTCACCATCTTCGGCCACGCGACACCCCGGTCCGTAACCGGCCCGAGGTCAGCCCTTCGGGACGATCTGCACGTCGAGGTCGATCCGCACACTGGACCCCACGACGGCGATCCCGCGCGCCAGCATGGTCTGCCAGCTGACGGTGAAGTCGTCGCGGTGCAACTCGGTGGTGGCGCGGCAGGCGGCGCGGGTCTCGCCCTCCATGCCGTTGCCGAGGCCCAGGTACTCGGCGTCGAGCGTGACCGTACGCGTCACGCCGTGCAGCGACAGCGCTCCGGTGATCGCCCAGCGGCTGCCGCCCTTGTGCACGAAGCGCTCGCTGTAGAACTCCAGGGTCGGGAAGCGGTCGACGTCGAGGAAGTCGGCGGACCGGAGGTGGTCGTCGCGCATCTTCACGTTCGTGTCGATGGACGACGCGTCGATGACCACGTGCATCGCGGACTGCTCGACACGGTCGGCGACCCGCAGCGCCCCGGCGAACGTGTTGAACCGGCCGTGGATCCGGGCGAGCCCGATGTGCCGTGCCGTGAACGCGATCGAGGAGTGCATCGGCTCGATCTCCCAGTCACCCGGCTCGGGCAGCTGGGGCGGCGCGGCGACCTGCAGCGTGACATCACCGAGCGAGGCGTGCGCGCTCTCGGCGACGGTGGCGCTGGCCCGGTAGGGAGCGAAGCCCTCGGCGGAGACGGCGAGCCGGTAGTCACCGGCGGGCACGGCTGTCATGAACGAGCCGAACGGATCGGTGCCTCCGCTCACGACCTTGCGCCCCATCGCGTCGCTCACCGCGAACTCGGCGCCGCGCACCGGCTCATTGACCGGGTCGAGCACCCGGCAGCTGAGGACACCGGCGCTGGGCGGCACGGTCACCGCCGCCAGGGGACTTGTCCGTTGAGCCCGGTTCGTACGGTTTCCCAGCCAGCGGCCGAACATGAACTACCCACCCCAGGTGCGCCTTGACAACTGTCGTCACTTCTTCAACGAAGAAACATTCGACCACCGTTGCGGCTTTCGAGGCAAGACGAGCCCACATCCCGGGAATGGAAGGGATGGTGCCCTGCTGCCCCCGACTGATCCGAATTCAACACTCCGCTTGCCGTTTGCCCAGCTCAGGGGCATTTCTACTTACGGGTAGCAACGACACCGCCACCTTCCGCCGCCGCACTGCCGATCTTCTGGCATCCCGCGCCGATCGTGGGCGGACAGTGGGGCGGGGTGGTGATGGCGGGGGCGAGGCGGTCGTCGCTCCGCCTTGCTGTCGCCTTTCCGGGGCC
>NZ_JAFVLN010000001.1 GCF_017377775.1 Streptomyces sp. VRA16 Mangrove soil | reverse complement strand
AACCGCCATCTCCCGTCTCGCGGGGAATCCTCCGTCCACCTGCCTCCAACCGGCAGGCCCTGCCCCACCCTGAACATCACGGTCGAGATCAACAACGGACCCCCACTCCAAAACCCCTGCCCCCCCCCATCGCAACCCGCCACCCCGCCAAGCCGTCACCATCGCCGCCAGCACCTGCACACCCACCCTCGCCCCGCCGTTCACCGCGCCCGCGGGCGTCCTGCACAACCTTCCCGAGAACCCGACCCCGCACGAGAAGAACTTCAAGCCCCTGTACGACTCCGACACGGACCGCTGTGGCCCCGCCGCCGCCACCGACTCCGCCGGCCAACTCAACGCCGGTCCGAAGCCGGCCGGCCTTCGATCCACACTCCGGCGCCACCCGCGTTCGCACACAGGTCGCAACATCGCGTCCGCGGAGCAGGTCACGCAGAGCGCTCGCGTCGTCCCGGGCGGGCTCGACCAGGACGCCGGACGCCCCAGGGAACGTCGTGTGCAGTCCCGCTGCGCGGCGGGCGCTGACGGCCGGTGCCGCCCGGCAATCCCACCTGCCTCGAACACGTCCCGGAACTCGTCGAAGACGCGACGCGCGGCGACCGCGCCGTGCAGGCCGCACGCCGCAGGCCGCCGGCGTGCAGGGAGAGGGAACACCCCCGGGCGAGTCATCCACCTGGCCGGGCGACGGCAGCCCGCCCCGGCCCGTCGCCCGCCGAGCCGCCCGAGCACCACGTCCCACCCTTCGTGTGACCGGCTGACTCTCTCCCCAGGTGGGTGACTGCGTGGGTGTCTCCGCGGCACAGCCGCGGTGAAGCCGATACGAAGATGACGATCTGTTCGCGCCCCTCTCGACACCACCTGCGGCGCGGCACCGCCGCATTCGCCCCCCCCCTGGGCATCGTGCTCGCACCCGTGAAGGCAGACGCCCGAGACTCGAATGCGCCCGGCCGGTGCCCTGTCCGCACTGCGCACGCTCGCCCGGTCGAGGGCACCTCAGCCCACTGTCCGCCCCCCTTGCACCGCTCACCGGGAGATTGATGTCGCTCGAACTCGCATGGGGCGCAGCCGTTCTGGCTGCGAGCCTGATCGCCCTGCCGCAGCCGCCGCCCGACGCCGTGACGGCCGCTCCGGCCACCTGCATGGACGGGCAGAAAGACCCCCGCGGCCGCTCGGCCGCGGACGACACGGAGGTGCGCCGGGAGGACGAGACCAAGTTCAACGACGCCTGCCGCCACGCGAACACGGCATGGAGCACACAGGGGCTGAGCCAGGTCAAACTCAGGCCCGACGACTCCACATCGATCGCCGACCTGCAACGGCAGGACGCCAACAGCGCGAAGAAGGACTGGAAAGGTGTCCTGGGCCGCTACGCGCCCTTCCCAGGAGCGGACACCCTCTACTTCAACCGCGCCTATCTCGACAAGGGCAAGCAGTACGGGGACGACATGTGCCGGCGGATGGTGGCCGCCCACGAGCTGGGACACGCACCCGGCTTCTGCCACAAGAACCCCGGCTGGTATCCCACGTTGATGGCCAAGGAGATCGACGACGTGCAGGCCGACGCCCTGCCCACCGCAACCGACCGCAAGAACTACCACAAGCTGTGGGGATGACCGCATGCCCCGTACCCGATCCATCGTCACCACCGGCGCTCTCACGCTGGCCGCACTCCTGACCGGGGCGGGCTGGCTGGGCTACCAGCAGTGGGCCGCGGCCCCCGTCGCACGAGAATCGATCACCACGTACGACCCGGACGACCCGCACGAGGTGTCCCGAACCGCCGACGAGGTGTTCACCGCCACCGTCGTCAGCCCCGCATCCCAGCAGCAGATCAACGGCCTTGCCCGGGACGTCTATCCCGTGCACGTCAAGGCCGTCCACAAAGGGGCCGTCCACGGCGACCTGACAGTCGCCGTGGAAAGCGGCCACACACACCTCAAGACCGGACGCGCCTACGTGTTCGCCACCTTCCCCTTCGACGAACCGCACGACACGCACGGCCAAGTCACCGAAACCACACCGCAGCCGGCCACCGAAGAGACCATGCAGACCTGGCACCGCGCCACCCACCAGCGCTGAAAGCCCCCGCAGGCAGAGAACTCTGCGGACTGCGACGACGCCGCAGACTGCGCCCCGCACGTCCGGCCCGGACCACCGCCCTTCGCCCCGTCACAACCACGCGCCCCGAGGGGATGGCCGGGCCGCCCTGGCGGCGGAGAACGACCGGCCCGGTCAGTCCCCGGCAGCGGGCTCCGGCACGACGGCGGGAACGTCACGCACGCCCATCCTCAAATGCTCGACATGGAACAGCGCCTGGTCGAGGAACTCGGCGACGTGATTGTCGTAGGGGGCATAGACGATCGAACGACCGTGACGCTCACCCGTCACCAGCCCGAGATGTCGTCGGTCGTTTCCCGGTGCCCTGGAGAACGTTCCCCTGATACACCGCCGCCGATTCAGTGCCAGCATCGAGGGCCCGCCGTGAACCGGCTCACGGTCAGCGGCCGTTCAGAGCACCGGACTGGCTCGTTCGTTCCTGTGGGGTCTCAACGTTCTTGGCCTGCAGCACAGTCGCGGGCTTGCTGAGGGTGAAGGCGAGCAGTCCGCCGAGGACGGAGGCGGCGCCGCCGATCCACATCGCGGTGCGCAGGCCTTCAGCCATGTCGGCGACGGCTGGTGCGACGCCGGAGCCCGTGGCCAGTCCTGCGGTGGCCACAGCAACGAGCAGGGCGAGACCAGCGGCGCCGCCGATCTGCTGGGAGGCGGTGGCCAGCGCGGAAGCGGCACCGGCTTCCTGCGGAGCAACTCCGGAGGCGGCACAGGCGAACATAGCGGGGAAGGTCACTCCGCCGCCCACGCCCCAGATGATCAGGCCGGGCACCAAGCCCCAGAAGGAGGCGCTGGTGGACATGGCAGCGGCCAACACGATCATGCCTGTCCCGTTGGTGAACATGCCGAGGAACAGGGTGGCCCGCGGCCCCCACTTGGCGAGCAGGGCTCCGGCCAGTCTCAGTGAGGCGGCCATGGAGATGACGGTCAGCGGCACGAAGGTCAGACCCGCTTCCACAGCGTCGTAGGAGAGCACGCCCTGCAGATAGTTGGTGAAGAGGTAGTAGGCGCCGCCCAGGGCACTCTGGAAGACGAGAATGATCAGAATGGCGGTGACCAGGCTGCGGTTGCGGAACAGCCGCAGCGGGACGAGCGGGCTGCGGACCTTGCTCTCGACGAGGACGAAGACGGCGAGAAGCGCCGCACCGGTGACGATCGATCCGGCTCCTCGCAGTGACCCCCATCCCGTTTCCGGGCCACTGACCAGGCCGAGTACCAGCAGCGACGAGCCGAGGGTCGCAAGGACCGCCCCTGCTGCATCGAAGCTGCCCCGAGGCGTGGTGGAGCGTTGGTCCTGAGCGAGGGTGGCGGGGGCGAGGACGGCCGCGAGCAGGGCGAGTGGGACGAGGACGAGGAGGACCCATTCCCAGCCCCAGGCCTGGGTGAGCACGCCGCCGAGCAGAGCTCCGGCGGCCAGGCCGCCGCTGCCGCAGGCGCCCCAGAGGGCAAGGGCCCTGTTGCGCTGGGACCCTTCGGCGAAGCGAGTGTTGATCAGGGTCAGGGTGGCCGGGGAGAGCAGTGCGGCGCCGAACCCCTGGATGGCGCGTGCGGTGATGAGGACGGCCGGGCTGTCGGCGAGGCCTCCCACGAGGCAGGCAAGGCCGAAGAGGCTCAGGCCGAGGACGAAGATGCGGCGGGCGCCCAG
Organism: Streptomyces sp. VRA16 Mangrove soil; assembly: GCF_017377775.1. GTDB lineage: Bacteria > Actinomycetota > Actinomycetes > Streptomycetales > Streptomycetaceae > Streptomyces. The sequence goes on along the minus strand of NZ_JAFVLN010000001.1, from coordinate 1,331,431 downwards.
CCGGTCCACGAGCCGGCCGCCGAAGAGCAGGAATCCGCCGAAAGCCACGGCGTAGGCGCTGATGACCCATTGCAGGGACTGGGCGGTGAAGCCGAGTGCGCTGCCGATGTCCGGCAGGGCGACGAACACGATGTTGTAGTCGACGGCGACGACGAACTGGGCGAAGGCCAGGAGCGCGAGCATCGGCCCGGTCCGTTGCCCGCTCTTTCTGGACGTGGTGTCAACCACAGGTTGCTTCCTTACGTGGCAGGAGGGTTGGGGCCCGGCGGCTGCCGCCCGCCCCACGTTTCACTGATCGGCGAAGCACTTCCTGAACGGTGATTGTTTTCTACACGGCGTTCAGTTTCTATGCGGCGTACTCTGACTCAACGCTGTTAGGGTGTCAACCATGGGAGAAGCGACGCAGAGTCGGCGGGCCCGCCTGCGGGTCGAGACCACGTCCGAGATCAAGTCGATTGCGCTCAAGCACATGGCGACCGGGGGGCCAGCCGCCGTCTCGCTGCGCGGGATCGCCCGCGAGATGGGCATGACGGCGGGCGCGATCTACAGTTACTTCGCCAATCGCGACGACCTGATCACGGCTCTGACCGTCGATGTCTACGAGTCGCTGGCGCAGACCCTTGAGGCCTCACATCAAGGCGCGCCGACCGGCAGTCCGGCCGCGCAGATGCTGGCCCACGCCCGCGCCTACCGCACCTGGGCCGTGGCTCACCCGGAGGAATTCCGCCTGCTCTACGGCGATCCGGTGCCGGGCTACCAGCCCCCGGCGGCCGGTGCCGCTCAGGAGGCCGAGCACCGCTTGTGTGCGGTGCTTCTCGACCTGGTGGCCTCCGCCTGGCCCGAGGCATCCGCCGCCGAGAAGGGCTCCGACTACGACTGGTCCGACTTCCAGCCGAGCCTGACCGCCCTGACCCGCGAGTCCTTCCCCGATCTGCCCCCCGCGGCCGTGGCTCTCTGCCTGCGCCTGTGGAGCCGGATGCACGGCCTGCTCACCTTGGAGATCTACGGCCACCTGCGCCATCAGGTCACCGACCCGGGCAAGCTCTACGAGGCCGACATGCACGACCTGATCCACACACTCGGGCTGACACCGCCGCGCTAGAACCGGCGGACGGGCCCGTCCGCCCGCGCCACGGCAGCGGGCGCAGGAGACGTCCTTCACGGTCGCCTTCACCGACGGGGACCTAGGTCTTCACCTGCCGCTTGACCAAAGGTGTTCGGCGGTATCGCGGCAACGGGTGACACGAGGTGAACTCCCGTACCCGTACGGCGGCGGATGGTGTGACGATCAGCGTTCCGTCTTGCCGAACTCATCATGGCGCCCCGTCACCCGCCGCCAGAGCAGCCGCCACGGCCCGGCCAACCGTACGCACGGCCGGAGCGGGCCGGCCACGACCAAGCGCACCGGATGGCCGGGGCCGGCACGGCGCGGGAGCGCCGTCCCCGGCGGTGCCACGACACAGGCGTTCAACACGCACGGGCCAGACCGAGGAGACGGCCGGTGAGAAGCGGCCCATGCAGCAACACGCCGACCGCCGCGAAAACGGCCCAACAAGGGGCCGCCCACGAAACGGTGTGTTTCAGCCGCGCCCCCACGAGCAGCGCTGCCTGACCGGGTCACCGGTCATTGCGGGCCTCGCGTCACGCACCGTACTCGGCCCGCCGCGCTGCCGTCGCCGCGTACGTGGCAGCCAGGGCATCGGCCATGTCGGACAGCGCGTAGCGGGTTGTGGCGGTGTCCCGGGCGGCGCGGGCCATGTCCTGACGGCGGGCTTCGGGCAGGTTCTTGATCCGGTGGAGCCCGCGGGCCAGGGCCGAGGGACTGGATGTGTCGAGCAGGATGCCGTTGTCCCCGTCGCGCAGGTAGTGGGCCACTCCCCCACGGCGCGGCCCGGCGGCCGGCAGACCCGCCTCCATTGCCTCCAGGATCGCGATGCCGAACTCCTCCTTGACGCTCGGGCAGACGTACCAGGCCGCCGCAGGGCCGACGCCGGTACCGGTATCGGTATCGGTATCGGTATCGGTATCGGTATCGGCGAGAGCGTGCTCCAGGCGTCTGATCTCGGCGTTCGGCAGCGCGGGAATCATCGCCAGGCGTGTCGCTGCGGCTCCGTGGCCGTCGAGCAGGGCTCGGATCGTGGCCTGTGTCCGCAGCTCGTGCTCGGAGGGGTCCGTGGGGCTGCCGCCGACCAACACCAGGGTGGTCGAGCGCCACAGTTCCGTCGTGAGCCACGTACGGACCAAAAGGGCCTGCTGCTTGACGGGGTGCAGGCGGCCCACACACAGCAGAAGCGGCAGTTTCCGGTCGTCCGGTGACAACGCGTCCGGGCGGTTCCCACCGGCGAACAGGTCCTCCAGCGCCTTGCGCCGCCGCGCCTCCTCGTCCTGCGCCGTCACGTAAGGGGTGATTCCCTCGGGAGGCGCGGCGGGCCCGGTGACTCCGTAGCGGTCTTCCAGAAGGGGGAAATGGCGAACCAGATCCCCGGCTCCACAGGGACCGGCGATCCCGATGACCTCATCGGCACGCTGCACGAGACGGTCCGCGCAGAACACGCGGTGCAGGTCGCCGCGGAGCTGTCCCGCTCGCTCCGCGCCCAGCGGCTCGGCGCCGGCGTACTTCTGCGCGATCGTGCGATGCGGATCGGGCGTGGCGGTGAACACCAGGCGTGCTCCCGTCCGGCGGGCGGCCTGCGCGAGGGCCAGCGCGGCATCGTCGGCGTACCTGACGTGCAGTACGTCCACACGTCGGGGCAGGGCGGCCAGCAGCCGCGTCGCCCACCAGCTGAGCGCGGCCCGGTGCTCCGGCCAGTGGTCGGGCGAGGGCGGCGCCTGCGCGTCGACGGGCAGGCGCACGATCCAGTGGCCGGGGCGGCGCTCGTGCACGAGGCGGGAATCGTGCGCCAGGGCGGCGCGCCCCACCGTCACCACGGTCACGACATGGTCGATGTGTTCGTTGCGCGCGAGCCGGTCCCCGAGCCCGTCCAGGAGGACGGCCATTCCGCCGCTGGCTCCCCGGCCGGGAGCGTCGAGGTCGCCCTGGAGCATCGTCTGTGCGACGACGAGCCCGGACGGCCGCCGCGCTCCCTCGGCCCGCGCGGCCGGTGCCTCCAGGAGCAGTCGTTCGTACGGGTCGTTCGGCTGCCCGGTCCCGGGCAGGTGTGCCGGGCCGTCGGGCAGGCTGTGCAGATACCGCCACAGGGCATGCCTGGCGGCACGGCTGCCGACGAGGGGCAGGGCGGTCGCCTCGTCCGCCGACAGGGGACGCAGCCCCGTCGATTCCGCGCAGTCCAGCAGGAACGTCGTACGGAGGTGATCCGTGTCCGTCCGTGTGAGCAGACGGCGCAGGACGGCCTCGGCGCGCGGCCTCCCGTAGCTGCGCACGGTGTCCGTCCACATCTCGGCCAGGACGGAGTCCAGCAGCGGCCCCTGGCGGTCATGGGCGAGCAGGGCTTCGGGTGAGAGCGGTGCCGCGAGGCGGCACAGTCGCCGAAGGCGGGCGAGGGTGAGGTCGGCGGTGCTCGGCTCACGCGCGCCTGCCTCGCCGAGACGCAAACGCGGCGCGTACTCGGCGTCGAGCAGCCGTTCCAGGTCGCTCGCCCGCTGCGTGCTCGTGGGAGGAGCCGAGCGCGACGCGTGCGTGCCGCGGAAGAAGGCGTGCCGTGCGCTCACCAGCGGGTCGTGAGCGTCGTGGCGCAGCGCTGACGAGGCGGTATCGCACGGCTGGACTGAGGTCGACACGCGGTCTCCTTCTGCGCGGAAGAGGAATCGCAGCGACTTCTGCCGACACGGTGCACACGGATGCGGCCGGGTGTGCGGGAGCAGCCGGCGACGCGCTGCCCGTCGTCCGGTGCATCCGTCTGGCCCGGCCCGGCCGAACGTCGGTCATGCCACGCGTCGTGATCATCAGTCCGCCGTTCTTCTCGCACGCCCGTCCCCTGTCGGTACTGGCCGCCGCCCTGCGGGCGCGAGGCGCCGACGTGCACTTCGCCTGTTCCCCCGCCTTCGCGGACCTGGCCGAGCGTGCCGGCGTCCGGTTCGTCCCGCTGACCGTGACCCGTAACGCCAACACCGGCGTGGCCGAGGCGACGGAACAGGCAGCCTCCGAGGCGGCCAGACTGCACGAGTTCCTGGATGCCACCCGGCGGGGTGCGGTCGACACGTTGATGACGCAGGCGCGTCACCGCCGGGCGGACATGCTGTCCGCTCCCCACACCGTCTTCGAGGAACTCCGCGCGCTCCACGAACGGCTACGACCCGACTGGTACGTCGTGGACCAGCTCAGCTACGCGGTCACGCTCGCCCTGCACTGCCTGCGGGTCAGGTACGCGACGTACTGCCCGGGGCACCCGACCTACATCCCCGGCGCGGAGGGCCAGTGGTTCGGTGTCCCCTACGACTGGCCGTCCGCTCTGCAACCTGCTGCACGAGAGCTGGCAGAGTTGATCACCGTGGCCCAGGACAACGACAGCTCCTTCACGGCGCTGTTCGACGAGTTCATTCACGCCACGGCACCGGAGGCCCCCAGGGTGGACCGCGCGTTCGCGCTGGCCTCGCCCCTCTCGGTCGTCTACGCGTATCCGCGGCTGCCGTGGCTGCCCGTGCCGCCCGAGGGGCAGCGACATGTCTATGCGGGGCACATGACCGGCCCGCTCGAACCGCTCGACGAGGTGTGGACCGGGCGCCTGCGGAGACTGCGCGCCACAGCGGACAGGGTCGTCCTGGTGGCGCTCGGCACGTTCCTGGGTGCCCGGGACGACGTCCTGAGAACTGTCGTCCAGGGTGCCCTTCAGGGGCCCGTCACGACGGCGGTCGTGGTGGCTGCGGGCCGGCGCACGGCCTGCCTCGCCGATCTGGCGGAAGACGATCGCGTCGTTGTCGCCGGGTCCGTTCCCCAGCAGGCCCTGCTGCCCCATGTGGACGCGATGGTCCACCACGGGGGCAACAACTCGTTCACCGAATGCCTGCGCTTCGGTGTGGCCGCGTTGATCCTGCCGTTCTCCAGCGACCAGTTCGCCATCGCACGCGATGCGGAACGTGCCGGAGTCGGCATCGTCCGCGATCCCAACCGTCTGTCGGCGCGCGAGGTGGGGTCGGCACTGGACGCCCTGCAGCGCACCGTCCGCCCCGGCATGGCGCGCTGGTCGGCCGCGCTCGCCGCACGCGGTCCCGGACACGCCGCCGCGCAACTCCTGGTCTCCATGGGAAAAGCCACCGTGAGCCGGTGAACCGCGGACCGATCTCCTTGGCCGACTCAAGCTCTCGCGGCGGGCCTCTCGTCCGGGCCCGGACATCGATTGTGCCGAGGATCCGGAGCCCGGGTTTCGCGCGGCGTCAAGAACTGGGCGCGGACACCGGCACCGACCCGGTTTGCGCGGGGTCACGCATCGCCCAGCGGATCGCGCCGGTGGCGAGCCTGCCCGCCGGCCGGACCGTCCATCGTTCCGCGCGCCCCCAGCGTGGCAGGCGTAGTTGCGCCGCCGCCCACGGTGGCAGCAGGGCTACAGCGTTGGACGCGAGTACGGCGTAGACGGGCAGGGCGGCGACGGGGAGCGGTGGGCTGAACATCAGGTAGCGGGCGGTGTCCAGTGCCTGCGTCGTCGGCCGCAGTTCGGGGCGGTAGGCCGAGATGCGGGCCCGCAACTCGGCCACGGTCAGGGGCGGTTCGGGCACTCCGAGGGCGCGGGCGATGCGTGCCGTCTGCGCGACGTACTCGTCGCACTCGTCGGCCGTGAGCCGGTGGGCGCCGAAACGCTGGTGGGCCCGCAGGAAGGAACCGACCTCGGCGATGTGGACCCACTCGACGAGGTGCGGGTCACAGGCGCGGTAGGTGACGCCCCGTTCGGTGATGCCCCGGATCCCGGCATGCACGGCGTTGACCCGGTCGCAGGCTGCTTGTGCAGCATCCGCGGTCCCGTACGTCGTGGTGGCGAGGAACGTGCTGGTGCGGTGCAGACGGCCCCAGGGGTCGCCGCGGTAGCCGGAGTGGGCGGCGACCGCGGCCATCGCCACCGGGTGAAGGGTCTGCAACAGCAGGGCCGACAGCCCGCCGATGAACATGGCGCTGTCGGCGTGCACGCGACGTACGGGGCTGTCCGGCGGAAACCACCGGGGCCCGGGAGTGCCATGGATCAGTGCGCGATTACGGGGGCCCTCGGATCCGGCGACGCGAGTGAACAGGATCTGCCCGGCTCGTCGGCGCAACGGTTCCAGGGCGCGCGGGGGAACGATGGTCATGCGGCTACCTCGCGGACGTCACCCTTGGATCTCCTTGTGCTGATCCTTCCGCCCACGGCGCCGTGACGGATGCGGTCACGGGGGGGGCACGAGGGCTCCGCGCGGTCTTCGGGCGATCTCGTGCACGTCGCACGGCACAGCAGACAAGGCCGGGCTCTCGGGCGGTCGTGAGGCGTTCACGCGCACAGGGCCGTCGTACGGTCCCGCGGACTCGGTGTGCGGCCCGGCACGGGGCAGGGCCGCACGGAGTGGTTCAGCTCTTCGGCATGAGGACGGTGTCGATGATGTAGACGGTGGCGTTGGCGGTCTTCACGTTGCCGCAGACCACCTTGGCCGAGTCGTTGACCTTGTAGGACTCACCGGAGCCCGACGTGGTGAGCTTCGACTTCTCCAGGGTCTCGAAGGAGCCGTTCTCCAGGTCCTTCGGGGCCAGCTTCTGGCCCACCACGTGGTACGTGAGGATCTTGGTGAGCTGGGCCTTGTCGTTGAGGACCTTGTCCAGGTCCGCCTTCGGGATCTTCGCGAAGGCCTCGTTGGTCGGCGCGAAGACCGTGATGTTCTGGGCGTTGTTGAGGGTGTCGACCAGGCCGGCCTTCTTCACGGCGGTGACGAGGGTGGACAGGGCCGGGTTGTTCGAGGCGGCGGTGGCGACCGGGTCCTTGGCCATGCCGTCGAAGGAGCCGGCCCCGTCCTCCGGCACCGACGCGCACGCGGTACCGAACGGCTGATCGGTGGTGCTCATGTCGTTGGAGGCGCTGGGCGTGCCCGATGCCTTCGACGCCGAAGCGGCACTGCCGGAAGCCTTGTCCTTGGAGTCGCTGTCGGAGCACGCGGTCAGGGCCAGCGGCAGCAGGGCGGCGGCAGCGACGGCGACGGCGACACGACGGAGTGGAGTCTGCATGACAATCCCTCAGCGATCGGAACGGTGAAGGCCATCCGCCTTCATCACCGGTGATCCGGTGCGCCCGGGACGGCGGATTGGTCAGACCCCGAAAGAGTGATCCGTGTACGAATGGCGCCCGATGTCTGCGGGCGCTCCCGCCGCTCCACGGTGATCCGGGTGCCGGGGCCCGGATGTCGAAATCGACAAATTTTACTTATCGGGGCAATCCGCCAGAGGGGGTGGTGACGAATCACTGATGTGAGGGCGCGAAGGATGCACCGACCCCGGCAGCCCGCGGCCTCACCGGCTCTGGGCCGCTCGGGGGCCCGGCGGGCCCGCTGCACTGGAGGGTTGATCATGAACACTCACCACGCAAGCGTCCGGATCCTGGTCGGTTCCGCGGCACTGGCGCTGCCGCTGTCACTGGCGACGCTGGCCCCGGCCGCCTCGGCCGACGACATGAGCGGACCGTTCGGTCCGGCGTGTGCGTCGGTGCCGAAGGACGGTGCCGGCTCGTTCGACGGCATGGCCAAGGACCCGGTGGCCACCGCCGCGTCCCACAACCCCGAACTGTCCACTCTGGTGACCGCGGTCAAGAAGGCCGGCCTGGTGGACACCCTGAACAACGCCAAGGACATCACGGTGTTCGCGCCGACCAACGAGGCCTTCGCGAAGATCCCGAAAGCCGACCTGGACAAGGTCCTCAACGACAAGGCCCAGCTCACCAAGATCCTTACCTACCACGTGGTGGGCGAGAAGGTCACCCAGGGCAAACTCGCCGACGGCACGTTCAAAACGCTGGAGGGAAGCAACCTGACCACGTCCGGGACCGGCGACAAGTACAAGGTCAACGACACCGCGAACATCGTCTGCGGCGACGTACAGACCTCGAACGCCACCGTCCACATCATCGACACCGTCCTGATGCCCAAGAAGTGACGGTTCCATCGCGGCACGGCCGCGTCAGGGGCGCGCCCCGGTGCCGGCGCACCCCTGACGCGGCCGACTCAGGCGGGCAGGTCCAGCAGGGCCAGCGGCTGCGTCGTGGGCTGCTTCGACCCTCCGGCCGGTTCGAGGGTCACGCCCATGCCGGAGGCCTCGCCGACAGCCCCGGCCAGCAGAACGCTCTGATCGGCGCGGGAGGGATCCATCAGGCCGGCCGGGCGCATGTGGTCGCCGTCGGCGAACCACAGCTCGTACACCTTGCCCTTCGGCGGCTCGGCCATACCGGATGCGATGAAGACAGCCTTGTCCCTGCTGCGCGAGACGACGACCGAGCCGTGTGCCCCGCCCGTGACGGCGGCCGAGGCCACCTTGGCGTCCGGCGCGGAGAGCACCTCGGCGATCCGTTCGGACTGGACCTGGGTGGCCCACGCCTGTCGGCGGGCCTCGTCCGCCTGGTGGTGCTGCCAGACCGTCGTACCGCCGAGCACGGCCATCCCGGCTACGCAGGCGGCGAGCGCCCAGCGCAGCGCGCGCCCGCGCGGGGCCTGCCGGTACACCACGGAGACGGGTGCGTGGGGCGGTTCCTGGCGGACCTCGGTGATCCGACCCATGACCTGGTTCTTCAGGTGGGCAGGTGGAGACAGGGTGGCGGCGAGGCCCAGCCGTGCCGCAGCCGCGGACAGCTCACGCACTTCCTGCTCGCACGCGGCGCATCGGGTCAAGTGCGCCTCGAAGGCCTGGCGTTCCTCGTCCTCCAGTGCGTCCAACGCGTAGGCGCCGGTGAGCATGTGCAGATCGGGTGTGTCGGTCATGCGGTCACCCCCAGGCAGTCGCGGAGCCGGATGAGTCCGTCCCGCAGTCGCGTCTTGATCGTGCCCAACGGAGCCGACAGTCTGTCAGCGACCTGCTGGTAGGTGAGGCCCTGGTAGTAGGCAAGCGTCACGGACTGCCGCTGGATCTCGGTGAGCGACTGCAGGCAGCGCCGCAATTGCTCCCGTTCGAAGTGGGCCTCCACTTGCTCGCTGACCTGGTCGAACTCCGGAGTGTGCGCCAGCAGGGCCGCTTTGTGATCGCGGGCGGCCGCGGACTCGACGGAGCGGATCCGGTCGACGGTCCGCCGGTGGGCCAGGGTGAGGATCCAGGTGATGGCCGTGCCGCGCTCGGGGCGGTAGGCGGCCGCGTTGCGCCACACCTCGACGAAGACCTCCTGTGTCACCTCCTCGGACTGCGCGTGATCGCGCAGGACCTTGTGCACCGTGCCGAACACAGGGCCGGCGACCGCGTCGTACAGCACGGCGAACGCGTCCTGATCCCCTTGTTCGACCTCCGCCATGAGCTTCTCGAGATCGGGCTGGTGTGCTGGGCTCTCCCCGATACGTGGGGCTTGCGACATGTGCGGCCTTCCGGCTGCCCCGGGGCAGCGGTGCGAGGAGCGTGATGCCTCAGTAACTCACAGTCCCCCGGGCGAATGCAGGTGTTCGCGCGTGGGCCCCGGTACTCCGTTTCAGTCGATGGTGACAACAACGGATTGCCAGCCTGAGGCGCCGTCGGGGAGGGTGGGTGTGCGCTTCTGGGTCTGGGGCTCGCCGGTGCGGTCGGTGGCCCGGACGGTCAGGGTGTGGCCGCCCTTGGTGGCTTGCCAGGCGTAGGACCACTGTCGCCAGGTGTCGCGGGTGTCCTCGGCGGCGAGCCGGACCTCCTCCCATGGTCCGTCGTCGACCCGCACTTCGACCTTCTCGATGCCGCGGTGCTGCGCCCAGGCGACGCCTGCCACCATGACGGTCCCCGCTTTCGGCCGGGCGAACGGCTTCGGGGTGTCGATACGCGACTCGGTCTTGATCGGGGCCTGCTGCGCCCATGCGCGCCTGACCCAGTACGCGTCGTACGCGATCTCCTCGCTCCACCGGCATGCTGCAGGAGCTGGCCCTCTGGACGGGTCGCGCTCTCGCGGTCGGCACAGCGCCCGGAAGACACGGGTGTCGGGACGGCCGGGGACCGCTCTGGCCTCCCACCATGGCCTTGCAGCCCGTTGGAGCCCCTCTGATCGCTGCCTCCGTCAGCGCCGTCGCCTCCACCGCCGCCGTCGTGGTCACGCACCTGCCGACCCGCGGTCGCGAGCGGCGGCACAAACTCTGCGACCGGCGCATGGACGCCTACAGACGTCTCCTGAACCCTGCGGCGCGCGTGAGATCGTGCGGCTCGACACGCTTGATCGGCCCCGTGATGTTGCCGCCTGCCTCGAAGCGCGAGGCCGACGAGGGCTGCGGCAGAGAAGCGCTGGGGCGAACTGCCGGAGATCGACACGCTGCTCATGAAGGCGATCGTCGCCGAGGCCGAGTTCGAAGATCCTCCGCAGCCGGCGCGACGACGGGCGCCGTAAGGGTCTCGGCCCACCGGCGGTTGACTCTCTCGTCGGCCTTCTCTGTGAACTGGCCGGGCGAGGGCCCCGGCGTAGCCGCGCCGCCCACGTGCCCCGCCCGCGACATCACGACGGCCGCCTTCACCGCGTCCACGCCCGTCGGCCCTGCACCCGTCGGCCCTGCATCCATCGCGCGGCAGGCTGTCGGTGCGTCCGGCGCTAGAGAGTGAACGGCTGGCCGTCCACGATCCCTGTCTGGAGCCGGGCACCGCCACTGTGGGTGTCCACGTGGAGGAGGAACGCGTAGGGGTGGCGTCGGCACTTTCGGGCGATGCGGCGCCAGTTGGCCAGCAGGAACATCACGCCGGCCTGGGTGGCGCTGTCACTGCTGCCTGCGCAGATGGTGATGCGTGGACCACCGGCGACCGCGGTGAAGGACTGAACGATCGCGATCTCGGTGTCCGGCGCGCTCCCCCGGCCTGCGAAGAACTGACCGGCCAGCGGGCCTGTTTTGACGCGCAGTCCCCATTCCCCGTCGGTGCCCTGCTGTTCCGGCACGGCCTGGGCCGCCGGATGCCGGAAACCGAGGCCGGTCAGGTGGTTGTAGACCGGGCCGCCGATCAGCACCAGGCTCCGGCCGCTCAGTCGGCTGGGCAGGTGGGCGAACGGGTCGGGCGCCCTGGACGTGGCCGCCAGGTCGGCCGCGGGCGGGCAGAACTCGGTGCCTTCCACCGGGCCGGAGCCTGCGATGCGGCCTGACGGCAGGACGGGGGTACGCGGACGCAGCAGCCGCACCAACGGGTCGGTCAGCGACTCCCTGAGGGCCACGGCCGCTTCGAACTCCCTGCGGGAGACCACATTTCCGACGAAGCCGTCCTGTCGGTAGTCGCCGGCCGTTCCCCCTTCCCGGACCACCATGTCGGGCAGGACGATCAGCAGCCGTCGGTCACTGGTCGTGCCGAGGAGCTGCGCCAGTCCACGGGTCTGGCGGCGCAGCAGCAGGTAGCCGAACACGACGGCGACGACCGACCAGATCAGGTCCGCCAGCAGGTTGTCGACGATGCCGGTCACCTCCGTGAGGGGCGTGCGGTGGTCGGTGAGGTCACCAGATGTCTCCGTCCCGCCAGTCGGTGGTGAGATCCGCGTCGGGGTCGATCGTGCTGTGCTGCGGAAGGCGGAACATGACCGCTCCGCGGGCCGGGGCGGCAGGTCGTGGGCCCTGCGCGGTCTCCACGTAGGTGGGCCCCCGCCATTTGCGCCATCCCAGGCGCTCGTAGAACTCGTACTTGCCGGCTGCGAAGACGCCGATGGTGTGGTGGAGCCGGATCTCCGCGGTGGCCATGGAGACGACGACGCTGCCGAGGCCGCGATGGCGCAGGGCGGGCAGGGTGGCCATGGACTCGCCGTACACGCCGTCGAGGTCCTGGCCCCCTTGCCGGAACCGCCGGGGAACCAGAGCGCCGTGAGAGACCAGCCGGTCCTCGTACCGGAGCAGGTAGTGGAGGCCGCCGAGACAGTGCTGCCAGGACCTCTCGTCGTAGCGGGGGCCGAAGCACTCGACGAGCATGGCGCGCAGCTCGGCGAGTTCGGCGGGTGTCAGCTGATCCGTGCGGCGCACGTCGACGGTGAAGGACACAGGAGTTCGCTTTCTGTTCGTGCTGTCATCTCGCCGCGGCGAAGGGCAGAGCGAAGCGGAGAGGAGTGAAGATCTCCGCGAAACCGCAGCCGAACCTCCTGCCGTGCACCAGGGCACGTGCTCGGACGGACTCGGCGTCGAGTTCTGTGCCTTCGCGTATCTGGGACGTGTGCGCGGACAGCAGCGCGAGCTTCTGAGCCATCACCACGCTGATGTTCACCGCGATGCCGGAGGACAGCAGGGCCGAGCGCGGGGACTCGTACAGCAGCACGTTGGCATGGCGCCGCGTGGCGATGCGCGTCGCCTGGTGCGTGGTGATGTGGTCCTGATGGGTGTCCTCGGGCAGATGGGTGTACACGAGGTCCGGCGCGGCGTGTGCCATCTCGGCTTCCAGGAGGCCAGCGACGTGCTGCACCGGGCCGAGCTGCCCGTCGGGAAGACCGAGCATGACCACTTTCGCGCCGAGCAGTTCGGCCGCCCGCTCCTGCTCGGCGGCCCGGCTGACAGCGTCGCCGCCCCGCGATCCGTCGCTGACCACCACGAGCGTGATCGAGGCCCCCTGCGCCGCGTGGCACAACAAGGCACCGCCGCAGCCGAACTCGATGTCGTCGGGGTGTGCTCCGACCGCCAGTATCCGCTCCCACATGCACGTCCCCCGAGCCCTGAGCCATGGTCCGCAAACGTGCTCTCACTGTGGGGCAGGACCCTGCGGATGCCGCCGGTGACGGAAGCAATTACTTTTCGTCTACGGCAGTTTGCCGATCCGTCACTGCGTCAACGATGGCTGCACTCCTTCGCCCCCGTCGCAGAGCCGCTCCCCCGGCCGCGGCGGAACTCGTCGACCGCGCCGCACTGCGCGCACCGGGTTCGCTTCACGTCGCCCTGTACAGCCGGTTCGCGGATCCCGCAGCCGGCGCCGGGCCGCGGGTCGAACACGCGCGGAGCGCTCGCCGTACAAGGTGGTCTCGAACGACCGGACGGCCCCGCCGCGGGCCGTGCCGATCTTGTTTCCTGTTGAGGAGACCGAGGAGCAAGCTCGCCCGGCCGGCGATCCGCACGGGCAGCCCGGGTCGATCGGGCCGGGGGCCTCCCGTCTGCTGTGCGGCGTCCTGGAGTTACGTCGTTCAGCCGGTCAGCGATACGTGTGCGCCTCCGACGGTCAGCTGCAGCCCGGAGGGGAGCGGCTCGGCGCTCTTCAGGCCGATGCCGCCGGGGAGCCGGGTGAGGGTCTGCTGAATGTTCGTCGCGGAGCGGATCTGGTCCGCGGTGGCTCCGTCAGTGTGTGGGAGACCCTGGGCGTGCAGGCGCAGGGTGTCGCCCTCGACCGAGACCGAGCTGTACAGGGTGTGCTGGCCGCCATCGGCGGTCCGGAAGGCTATTTTGACGCGGTTCTTGCCGCCGTCGGACAGCGAGGTGACGGTGACCTGGTCGCTGGACGGGGCCGCGTGCAGCAGCTCGGCGTACGGGACGAGCGCGCTGCCGGTTGCCTCACGGGCGACGGCGGTGCTGTAGCTGTTGCTGAACTGGACGCCGTGGAGCCGCAGTTCGAGGTTCTCGACGCGCCCGGTGCCTCCGCCGGGCAGGGCCGTCTCCCAGTGGTCGACGTGGGCCTGCAGCTCGTGGAGGTCGTTCGCCACGAGCTGGGTCAGGAAGGGGAATCCGGTGATGGACACCGAGGTGGAATCGTCGAACCCGGCCGAGGCGCGCAGCTGGTCCTCGGCCCGTCCCTCGGCGATACGGACGGCGAGCCGATCGGCGCCCGTCAGAATGGCCGCGAGGATCACGGCCACGATCAGAAGTCTTCGAAGAATGCGCATAGGGACACCACAGCAAGGTACGTACCAGGATGCTGTGACGGGCGTCACACGCCGAATAACGGTCGGGACACGTTGGCGGGAGAGGCGACGTGCCTGGCGTCGAACCTGCCACGTGCGGCGCGGAGTTGCCCCTCCCTTCCACTCTCTGCCTGCCACCCGGTGAAAACAAGACTGCATTTTTTGCTCTCGACCCCGGACACTCATCAGCGGGCGGAGGTCCGCGCCGCTCCCCGACGGGAGGACTCTCATGTCAGAGATCCGGGATCCGCATGGCAGCCTGCGGCGCGCGCTGTGGATCGGCGGCGCACAGTGGTCCGGCAAGACCACCGTTGCACAAATCATCGCCACGTGGCACGGCTTGACGGTGTATCACTACGACTACCACGACGCCCGCGGCCACCAGGACCGCCGGATCGCGCGCCGGGTCGCCTTGGGCGAGCCTGTCGAAGATCCAAGCCCCGACCATGTCTGGGTGGAGCAGAGCCCCAAGGAGATGGCCGCCGAGACGCTGACCGGCTTCCCGGTCCGGTTCGAGTGGGCGTTGGACGACCTGCGCGCGTTGTTCACCGGTCGGCCGGCGATCGCCGAGGGGTGGGGACTGCGACCGGAGCTCGTCGCACCGCTGCTCGACTCACTCCGGCGCATGATCGTCCTCGTCCCCACGGAAGACTTCCGCCGCCATCAGGTCCGTACGCTTGCGCGCGCAGGAGCCCTCAACGCCCCTGTCACCGACCCGGCCCGCGCTCAGGCCAACCGCATCGACCGCGACCGGCTGATCGCCCACGATGCGGCACACAACGCCCGCCGCCTCGGCATCCGTGTCATCGAAGTCGACGGCACACTCGACGCGACGGAGCTGGCGGCAGAGGTCGCCGAGCACTTCGCCCCTTGCCTCGGTTCGGCGACCACTCCATGAACGCGGGGCCTAAAGGCGGCACCGCAGAATTGCCGCATTCAACGTCGGCGCTCCTCCGGCCACTTGGCGTGCAGGCACCACGGCAAGGCGCACCCGAGTGTGCGCGGTACGTGCACGTGGACCATGAGCGGCCTGGAGATCGCCCACGTCCGCTCGACGAGTTCGAGGCCCTGACCTACTGCCACAGATCAGCCACAGGAACGTCCACTTCCCCCATGCAAAGGGGGTCGATGCGATGAAGGCAGAGGGAGATCGACGGCAGGTCGACCGGTTCGCACTCGCGTGGACGGCTCGTGATCAAAAGTTGACGGGCAAGAACCGGCCTGCCGAGCTGGTTGCCGCGCTGAAGAAGGTGGTCGCCCAGCAGCGCTGATCGCCGCACAATCGAGGCCGGCCGCACCGGCTCGTCGGTCTGAGGAACGCGCAGAGGTCGGTCACCTCCACGGCGGGCCCGCGATCGGCCGCCGCCGACGGCGACTCAGACGAGCCAGGAGTCACGAGGCACGAGACATCCCCAACTCCGCCGCGAGCTCGATCCGTTCCGGCCCGGCCCGGCCCGGCCAGGAAGTCACCCGCAATGACGCGAAGCTGCGTCAGGCGGAGGGCTCGATCTCCCCCGCGAAGACGATGATCTGGTCGATGAGACTGCGTCGCAAATGGACGACGTCGGTTCCCGCGAGGCGGGGGCCTCCGTCAGGCGTGGTGAAGACCCACTGGTACCGGGCCCACTCACCCGGCATGTCCACCGCCGAGCAACGGACCATCGTGCCCGTCCCCGCCGGGTGGCGCCGGATGTCCAGCACGAAGGACTCGACGGCCTCGATTCCCTCACTACGGCCCAACGGCCCCCAGAAGACCACGTCCGACGTGACGGCCTGGGAAAGCAGCGCCGTCACATAGCTGTCGTCCGAGGCGTTGAACGCGGAGATGAATGTATCGATCGCGGACTGCGCGGGCTCTTCCTGCATGCACCAGTAATACCAGTCGCTTCGCGGTACGCGCTCGCCTCGCGGGCCGCTCCCGACCGCTGCGAACCAGCCCGTTCGGTCAGCCCGTTCGGTCGGCCCGGTCAGTCGGTGCCCTCGATGATGCGGAAGTCGCGTTCGTAGCCGTCGGGGAGAGCCACCAGCGCCTTCTGGTACGCCTCGCTCTCGTATGCCGCGACCGCCTGTTCAAAGGTGTCGAACTCGACCAGAACGGCGCGTTGCGTGATTCCCGCCTCGTGGGCGACGACTCGGCTGCCGCGCGACAGGACCCGCCCGCCCGCAGCCCGGACCGCCGGACCCGCCAGCTTGTCATAGGCAGTCAGTCCTTCAGGGTCGGACAGGGCGGGGTAGACGCTGACCCAGTAGCCCTTGGCCATGGAAACCTCCCGTGTTCAGCCGGACATGCCCGGCTTCGGATCGACGCTCGGATCGCTCGACCGCGTTCGCGTCGAGCGATGCATAAAGCATTCATATAAAGTCTGTATGCTTCTTGCATGAGCCGTCAAGACGCCACTCGTGGCGCATCCACCGCGATCGGGTCGGCCCTCTACGAACTGGCCACCAGGGCCGTGAAACGCCTTCCACGCGAGATGAGCATCACGTCCGCCGAGACCCTGGCCACCCTGCACAGGGCCGGCCCGCGGCGCATCACCGATCTCGCCGTGATCGCGGGTGTCACCCAGCCCGCGATGACCGTGCTGGTCCGGGTGATGGAGGAGTCCGGACTGGTCGAGCGGCGGGGAGACGCGTCCGACAAGCGCGTCACGCTGGTGTGTCTGACCGAGGCCGGTGCCTCGTACGTTCAGGCGCGGCGCCGGGCCGGCGCCGATGCGTTCGTGCGGCTGATCGACGAACTCGCCGACGACGAGGTCGAGGCCCTGACGGCTGCGCTTCCGGCGCTGGCGCACCTGGCAGAGATCGAAAGGCGGGACCACGAAGGGCGGAAGCCGTGACGCGGCACGCCCGGAGCACGCCGCGGCACGGCGGCTGGTCCCCGCCATGCCGGCGGTCCTGGTCGCCGGCCCGCATCACGTCAGCGCAGCCGCCTTGCGCAGCAGCAACGACCGCTCGCGGTCGTTGCCGCACAGGCGGGCAGCGAGCTCCAGTTCGGCCCGCGCCTCGGCAGTGCGACCGAGTCGAGCGAGCAGTTCACCGCGCACGCTCGGGAGCAGGTACGACCCCGCCAGGCGGTCGGAGACGACCAATCCGTCCACCATCGACAGTGCCTGCTCCGGTCCGTACGCCATCGCGACGGCGACCGCTCGGTTGAGGTCGACGACGGGCGAAGGAGCCACCCGGCCCAGCGCCTCATAGAGGAGCACGATGCGCTCCCAGTCCGTCTCCGGCACCGAGGACGCCGACGCGTGGCAGGCGGCGATCGCGGCCTGCAGGCCGTAGGGTCCCAGGCCGCGACCGGCAGCCGAGGCCCGGCCGAGTGCGGCCAGACCGCGACGGATCGCCGAGCGGTCCCATCGGCGACGGTCCTGGTCCTCCAGGAGCACCGGCTCGCCGTCCGGCCCGGTGCGGGCGGGAAAGCGCGCGGCCGTGAGTTCGAACAGGGCCAGCAGTCCGTACACCTCCGGCTCATCGGGCAGCAGCGCGGCCAGCGTCCGGGCCAGCCGGATCGCCTCGTACGCGAGATCGGGCCGCAGCAGGCTGTCGCCGGTCGTCGCCGTCGAGCCCTCGGTGAAGATCACGTAGAGGACGCTCAGCACACCGCCGAGCCGCTCCCGCCGATCCTCGGACGGGGGCAGCTCGAAAGGCACTCCCGCCGCGGCGATCGTCTTCTTCGCCCGCGTGATCCGGGCTTGGACGGTCGGTACGGGTACGAGGAACGCCCGGGCGATCTCCTCGCTGGACAGACCGCCCACTACCCGCAGCGTGAGCGCCACCCGGGCCTCGGGCGAGAGCACCGGGTGGCAGGCCGTGAACATCAGCGCGAGGACATCGTCGTCGACCCGGTCCGGATCCCACGGCAGGTCGTCCGACCCGTCCCGCGCCGTCGCCGCGCCCGAGCTCAGCTCCCCCTCGGTCAGCTGTCCCGCGAGTTGGACATACCGCTCGTCGAGCGCCGCCTTGCGTCGGAAGCTGTCGATGGCGCGCCGCCGCGCGGTCGCGAGGAGCCAGCCCACCGGGCTGGCCGGCGCTCCCTCGCGCGACCACGTGACGAGTGCTTCCGCGACGGCCTCCTGTGCGACGTCCTCGGCGAGTTCGAAGTCGCCCGTGTAACGCGCCAGCGCACCGACGATCCGTGCGGACTCGATCCGCCAGACCGCCTCGACGGCCCTCCGCGCCGACTGGGCGATCGGCGGGCCGTCAGGCGTCGTGGGCATCAGAGCTGGCCGGTCCGCTCGCGCCACGCCCGCTCCTTGATGATCCATTCGTTGTCCTGCGGGAACTCATCGATGGCCGGGACACGTCGGATCTCGCACTTCGAGCCCGCGACCGCCGGCATCCGCTTCGCCCACTCGACCGCTTCCTCCTTGGAAGCGACGTCGATCAGGTAGAAGCCGCCGAACAGCTCCTTCGTCTCGCCGTAGGGGCCGTCGGTGACCACCGGCGTCTCGCTGCTGTAGTCGACCACCGCGCCCTGGCTCGGGTCGTCCAAACCCTCGGCGGCCACGAGCACGCCGGCCCGGATCAGCTCCTCGTTGAAGCGGCCCACCGTTTCGAGCATCTGCTCGAAGGGCGTCTCCATCATCTTCGCCATGGATTCGTCCGTGCCTCGCATGACCAGCATGTACTTCGGCATCTCGATCTCCTTCATCTCAGGGTCGCCTCTGGACCCTCTCACTCCTAGGTCGAACGGCGCGGCAGCCGATCGACACGGCGGACAGATCTTTTTCGCCCGGTCTTGTGAGGCCGGTGTGTCATGTGGGCGCCGGAGTGGATTCCGTCCCGGCGTCTTTCACCTGCTGCGACGGCATCGAGAATCTAGGTCGGTGTCGATCACCGCTGTGCACACTCCGTGCAGGGCTCATTGACGGTCGATGCACGGCACCCTGGTCGCGCTCGCACGGACCGGCCTTCGAACCCGGGCGGTTGAACCACGATGGGCAGGCACCCGGGATCAGCCTCGTTGCCGACCCCGCCGACTTCGCGGCCAAGGCCGATGCGGTCGCGGTTGCGGTCTCGCGGGACGGACTGGAGGCCGCTCTGCGTCTCGTCAGCGGCTTTGAGGGCGCACCGGCCGGGAAGGCCGTGATCGACTGCACCGATCCCATCGCCTACGCGACCGGTGAACTCAGGCCGGGATTCGGCTCAGCGACACAGCGGCACAGCGCGCGGCCCGTTTCGCCTTCGGGGCCCACGTGGTCAAGGCACTGCCCCTGCACGCGGAAGCCTCATGGCCGTACACCGGTCCGCGGGAGACTTCGCCGGTCGTGGCCATCTGCGGCAGCGGGCGCGGCGCCCTGACGATCGGCAGATCACTGATCGGCGATCTGGGCGGACGGGCCGCCGTGGCCGGAGGGCTCGACAGCGCCCGGCAGCGGGGAGAGGCGGCGGGATGCGTCATGCGGGTCGTCGCGTCCGGCCACGCCCCGAGGTGCGCCGTGCCGGATGCCGACCCGGCACCGGTCGGTGCACGTCGCTCGGCGACCAACTGAGCCGACTGGCCTCAACGGCACCCACGACCCTGCGCACGCAATGTCAAGGAAGCCCGCACGCACCGCACATCGCCCCGCAGTGTGCCGACTTAGGCTCCGTTGCGCAGCAGGGCCGCCCGGCCCGACCCAGTTGATCGACGATGCCATTGACCGAACGGGGGGCATTTCGCATCGCCGAGGAACATCGCTGCACGCGCCGCCGCGGCCGCTGCCCACTGCGTCGCGTGGCCGGTGCTCTCAACGAGCCCGAAGCGATGTTCCGCACCGCACGGCCTGCCGGGCTCCGACCGCCTGACGTGCAGGCCGCCCGATTTCCGGAACCGCACACGTCTCGGCTCGAGCGTGTGGGGCCCCTCAACGGGGCCCGAATTCACCTGACGAGGGAACACCCATGAAGAAGATCACGGCCGCCCTTGGCCTTGCGGGCACCCTGGCGGCGTCCGCCATCGCGCTCGCCCCGTCGGCCTCCGCCCTGAGCTGCAAGCAGGACACCCTGTACACCGGCTGGCAGACGGTCAACTGGACCGCCACGAAGGCGGCCGACGGCTGCCGCGACCTCAACCTGACCATGGCCGGCGCCGGGGGCGGCTCCGGCTACGACGGCTACCAGGGCTGGTACGTGAACTCCTCCGGCAACTGGACGCCGGGCGCCTCCGGCTACCACTGGGTGAGCGACGGCTACTACAGCCTCGGCTCGGTCGTCCTGGTCTCCAACCTCACGTCGGGGCGTGCCTTCGGCGTCGCCGAGTACAACTCCGGCTGGGGTGCCGTGACCATCGCGCACTGACGCCGGGGCCCCACGGGCCCATGATGCCGCCGGCAGACGCCCCGCACCACAGCCGCGTCTGCCGGCAGGCATCTCTGCCACACCACACCAAGCACCTTCGGAGACAAGGCAGCACATGCGACGCCCCACCCGGTACCCGCGCAGGTCCGTCAGGACCACTCTGGCCCTCGTGGGCATGTTCCTGCTCCCGGGCCTGACGTCGTGTTCGAGCTCGCAGCCCACCGCGCAGGCGCCCGACCGGTCGGCCGCACCCGCTCCACCGACCACCGTGACCCGTACGATGCCGCCGGACATCTCGGCGGTGCTGTTGCCGTCGACAGGTCCGCAGACCCGCTGGACCCAGGGCCTGGACGCCTTCGGCACCCTGGTGGGAAAGGCCGCGACCCGATCCTGCGCCCGCTCCCGGGGCGTGGCGATGCCTCAGATGATGCCCGGAATGTTCTTCCGGATCATGGACGTTCCTGATCTTCCCTTCATCCGGCGGCACGGCTTCATCGGCGGCTTCGCCCCCGGTGAGTCCTCCGTCGCGGCTTCGGCGGCGGCCCCGGCCTCCCCGAGCCCCGCGCAGCAGCAGTGCACACAGAAGGGCATGAAGGTGGGGCGGGAACTCAAGGACGTCTACGTACCCCTCCAGTCGCAGTGGTGGACACGGACGGCCTCGCTGCGCCACGACCCCCGTGTCGAAGCGGCCTACCGGCACTTCGGCGAGTGCCTGTCCGACCACGGCGTGCAGGCCAAGAACGAGAACGGCCTCTTCGCCCTGGCCGACCAGCGCATGCAGGCCGGCGACACGGCCGGGGCCCAAAATCTCGGCGACGTCTACGCGACCTGCATGACCCCGGTGGAAGCCGTCCGCGAACCACTGCGCAAGAAGCTCAACAACCAGTTCCGCACCGCCCATGCCTCCGAGCTGAAGAGACTGAACACGACGCTCCCGGCGAAGATCCACGAACTGGAGAAGCGCTACGGCATCCAGATCTCCTTCCCGGCCCCCTGAGCCAGGCGGGGGCCGGCGCCCGAGCCCTTCCGGGAGGACTCAGCGGACGGTCGGTGATGTGCTGGCCGATCCGCGGTCCGGGTGGGCGAGTCCGAGGTGGTCGCGCAGGGTCGTGCCCTCGTAGTCGGTGCGGAAGACGCCCTGCTCCTGCAGCAGCGGTACGACCTTGTCGGCGAAGGGGTCGAGTCCGCCGGGGGTGAGGTGCGGGACGAGGATGAAGCCGTCGGACGCGTCGGCCTGGACGAAGTCGTTGATGGTCCGGGCGACGGTCGCCGGGGAGCCGACGAAGGTCTGCCGGTTGCCGGTGTGGATGACCAGGTCCCGAATGGACCAGTTGTGGGCGGCGGCCAGCTCCCGCCACTCGCGCGCGGTGGCCAGCGGATCGCGGTACATGCGCACCTGGGCACGGCCCTGGGAGATGTGATCGCCGCTGACGTCCGGGTCGATGTCGGGCAGCGGTCCTTCCGGGTCGTAGGCCGACAGGTCCCGGTTCCAGACGAACTCCAGGTGCTTGAGGGCGGTGGCACCGCTGACCTGCTGCCTGCGCACCTGTTTGGCCAGCTCCTCGGCCTCCGCGTCGGTGTCGCCGAGCACGAAGGTGGCGGCGGGCAAGATCAGCAGATCGCGGTGCGAACGGCCGTAGTGGGCAAGCCGGTTCTTGACGTCCGTGTAGAACGCCTGGCCCTCCTTGAGGGTGGCGTACCGGCTGAAGATGGCGTCGGCGGAGGAGGCGGCGAACTCGCGGCCCTCCTCGGAGTCGCCGGCCTGGAAGACGACCGGGCGGCCCTGCGGGGAGCGCGGGACGTTGAACTGGCCGTGGATGTCGAAGTGTTGTCCCTCGTGGACGAAGGAACCGGCCTTGGCGTCACGCAGGAAGACACCGGCCGCCTGGTCGGCGAGGATCTCGTCGCCGTGCCAGGAGTCGAAGAGTTCGTTCGCCGTGGCCAGGAACTCCTTGGCGCGGGAGTAGCGCTCCGTCTGCGGCAGGAAGCCGCCGCGCCGGAAGTTCTCGCCGGTGAAAGCGTCCCAGGAGGTGACGACGTTCCACGCGGACCGGCCGTCGGAGAGGTGGTCGAGGCTCGCGAACTGTCGCGCCACCTCGTAGGGCTCGTTGAAGGTGGAGTTGATGGTGCCGGTCAGTCCGAGATGCTCGGTGACGGCGGCGAGTGCGGCGAGAACGGTGAAGGTGTCGGGGCGGCCGACCACGTCCAGGTCGTAGATCTCCCCGCCCTGTTCGCGCAGCCGCAGGCCCTCCGCGAGGAAGAGGAAGTCGAACTTGGCGCGTTCGGCGGTCTGCGCGAAGCGGACGAAGGAGCTGAACTCGATGTGGCTGCCGGCCTGCGGATCGCTCCACACGGTGGTGTTGTTGACGCCGGGGAAGTGCGCGGCCAGATGGATCTGCTTCAGTGGCTTGCTCATGGTAGGTGCGGTCCTTCCGGCTCAGGCGGTGACGGTGGCGTAGCGGTTGGCGGGGCGGGGCAGGCCCAGCAGGCCCCGCAGGGTGTCGGCCTCGTAGGCGGTGCGGAAGACACCCCGGCGCTGGAGCTCGGGGACCAGGCCGCGGGTGACGGCCGGCAGATCGTGCCCGGCGACCGCGGGCCGCAGCCGGAATCCGCTCAGCCCCTCCGCCGCCAACTCCTGCAGCAGATCGGCCAGTTGGGCGGGTGTACCGGCGAAGATGCGGGCGTCGCTCTCGTACGGCTCTTCCGCGAGCGCGTCGAGGCGTGCGCGCCGGTCCTCTGCCGCCGCCCGGTCGTCGTCGAGGAGGACGACCAGGTCCCCGAAGACGTGGAGCGGTTCGCCGGCGCGGCCGGCCGCCTCCTGCTCGGCGCGGATCTCGGCGACGATGGCGCGGGCGTCCTCCACGTCGTGCGGGGTGACGTAGCCGACGTCGGCCTGGCGGGCCACCAGCCGGAAGGGGACGGTCTGGTGGGCGAGAGCGGTGACCAGGGGCTGGCCCTGCGGCGGGCGCGGGGTGATGGAGGGGCCCTTGACGCTGAAGTGCTTGCCCTGGAAGTCGATGTAGTGGAGCTTGTCGCGGTCGATGAAGCGGCCGGTGGCCACGTCCCGGATCTCCGCGTCGTCCTCCCAGCTGTCCCAGAGCCGGCGCACCACCTCTACGTGGTCGGCGGCCTCGTCGAACAGGTCGGCCACCCGCTCCTGACCGGACGGGGTCCGCAGCTCCTCCAGGCTCAGCGGCGTGAGGGTGCGACGGCCGAAGTGGTCGGCCTCGTGCGCCCGGGCGGAGATCTGCACCCGTAGTCCGGCGCGGCCGGAGCTGACGTAGTCGAGGGTGGCGATCGCCTTGGAGATGTGGAACGGCTCGGTGTGGGTGGCGATGACGGTCGGCACCAGTCCGATGTGCCGGGTCAGGGGTGCGATCCGGGAGGCGGTCAGTACGGCGTCGAGACGGCCGCGGACCTGGTCGGTGCGGCCGTCGAGTTCACCGTGGTGAGAGGACTGCAGACCGAGTCCGTCCTCGAAGGTGACGAAGTCGAGCAGGCCGCGCTCGGCCTCGGCGACGAGGTCCGCCCAGTACCGGGCGGTGAACAGGTCCCGGGGGCGGGCGCCGGGCTCACGCCAGGAGGCGGGGTGCCAGCCGGTGCCGTCGAGGGCGACGGCGAGATGCAGACGGGGGGCGGGTGTTGAGGACACGAGGGGGCCTTTCCTGGAGGTCCGGAGAAGAACGCCGGCCCGCGGGAACGGGCCGCGCGGCCGGTGGTCGGGGTGTACGGCCGATGAGGAGACGGGCCAGGAGCAACAGCGGGCGCCGGCCGACCGACGCGGGTCGGAGGGAGGCCGGGAGCGGGTGACGGCGAGCGGCACGGCTACACCGCTGCTCGAGGGGCCGCGGCCCCGGTGTGCCGGACGAGCGAGAAAGCCGTACGGCGGCGCAGGGTGAAGCCGATCGACTCGTACAGCCGGATCGCGTTCGTGTTCGTGGCCGCGGCGTGCAGGAAGGGGTGTTCGCCGCGCTCCTTGATGCCGGCGGCCACGGCGCGGACGAGACGCGTGGCCAGGCCCCGGCCGCGGTGGTCGG
Organism: Streptomyces sp. VRA16 Mangrove soil; assembly: GCF_017377775.1. GTDB lineage: Bacteria > Actinomycetota > Actinomycetes > Streptomycetales > Streptomycetaceae > Streptomyces. The sequence continues at coordinate 1,307,223 of NZ_JAFVLN010000001.1, read as the reverse complement.
GGTCCGTGCACACGGCGCTGATCTCCGTCCAGCCGGGCGGGTGCAGCCGCTCACCGGCCAGCGCGATCAGCCGGCCGTGACGGCGGATGCCGAGGTAGGTGCCCAGCTCGACGGTGCGGGGCAGATAAGGGCCGGGCTCGGTGCGGGCGACCAGGTCGAGGATCTCGGGCACGTCGTCCGGACCGAGCCGCACGGCCTCGCGGTCGGGTTCGGCACGCAGGGAGGTGTCCACGAGCTGGACGCCGTGTCCGGTGCGCACCACCTCCCAGCCGGCCGCCGCCTCGGTGACTCCGCGCACGGAGGCGGTGCCGCCGGGGCCGACGAGGGCGGCGAGGTCGGCCCAGGCGCGCGGGTCGTCCTCGTCGAGGAGGGCGTGGAAGGGGGCGACGTCCTGTTGGTAGCGGGCGGCACGGCCGAGGCGTTCGGCGAAGTGGGCGTGGGGGCCGGTGAGTGCGGCCCAGGCGGGGTTGTCGAGGAGGTGCGAGGAGCTGGTCTCAGGGGTGGTGACGGACATGGTGTGGCGTTCTCCGGGGGTAGCGGCACGAGGTGTCCGGCGTGCCCGGGGACTCCGCAGAGCGGCGGGGCAGAGTCCCCCGGGCACGCGATGGTCAGGAGTTGTCGAGCGGCAGTCCGGGCGGGTTGACCGCGGACTTGGCGACGGCATCACCGCTGAGGTTCCAGGCGGCGAGCCACTTGGCGTACTGGCCGTTCTCGATCAGGTGGTTGATGGCGTCGGCGAGCGGCTCGGCCAGCCCGCTGTCCTTCTTCGCGGTGGCCGCGATCAGCCCTTGGAGACTCGCGCCGGCGCCGGAGTACCGGCCCGCGATCCTGGTCGCGCCCGAGGTGCCCGCGGTCTGGGTGGCGTGGTAGGCGAGGTTGGGGCTGGGGCCCAGGTAGGCGTCGATCTTGCCGCTGTTCAGGGCCAGGTAGAGGCTGTTGTTGTCCTGGAAGTACTTGATGGTGAGGTGCTTTCCCTCGCTCGCCAGCTTCGTCTTCCACTCCAGCAGGATCCGCTCCTGGTTGGTGCCTGCGCCGACCGAGACGGTCTTGCCCGCGAGGGCCCGGTAGTCGCCGTCGAAGGCGAACTTCGAGGACTTGAGCGACTCGAAGGCGAGGTCGTCCTTGCGATAGGAGGCGAACTCGTACTTGCGCTTGCGTTCCTCGGTGTCGGTGATGTTCGAGAAGCCCACGTCGACCTTGCCGCTGTCGATGCCCACGAAGAGGTTCTCCCAGGTGAACCGCTTCACCTCGGGCTCCAGACCGAGGACGGCGGCGACCAGCCGGGCCAGGTCGACCTCGGAACCGGTGAGGGTCTTCTGGTCGCTGCCCACGAAGCCCAGCGGTGCGGAGCCGGAGGGCAGGGTGCCGGAGCCGATCACCAGCTTGCCGCTCTTCTTGATCGCGTCGGGCAGCTCGGCGCTGATGGACTTCACCTCGGCGACCTTGAGGGTGGTCTCCTTGGCGGCACCGTTGGACAGCCGGCCGACGGTGACCGTGCCGGCGCTGTCGCTCGTCGTGGTGGCGGCGTCGCTGTCGCCACCGCAGGCGGCGAGCCCGGTGGCGAGGGCGGCGACGGTGGTCGCCGCGGTGATGCCGCGGAGCAGGCTGCGTCGGGTGAAGTGGGCAGACATGGCCGTTCCTTGTCGCTGGAAGTGATGGGGTGATGGGGTGATGCGGGTGTTGGGGGTGTTGGGGGTGACAGAGGTGATGAGGTGGGCGCAGAGGAGTCGAGCGGGTGGCGGGGGTCAGAGGACCTTGCTGAGGAAGTCCCGGGTGCGCTCGTGGCGGGGCTTGTCGAGGACCTCGGAGGGCGGGCCCTGCTCGACGATCCTGCCGCCGTCGATGAACACGATCCGGTCCGCGATCTCGCGGGCGAAGCCGATCTCGTGGGTGACGATGAGGAGCGTGGTGCCGCTGGTCGCCAAGTCCTTGATGACGGCGAGGACTTCGCCGACGAGTTCCGGGTCGAGGGCGGAGGTGGGCTCGTCGAAGAGGATGACCCCGGGGCGCAGGGCGAGGGCGCGGGCGATGGCGACGCGCTGCTGCTGGCCACCGGAGAGCTGGCGCGGGTAGGCGCCGGTGCGGTCGGCGAGCCCGACCCGGCCGAGGAGTGCGCGGGCGAGTTCCTGAGCTTGGGCCTTGCCGAGCTTCCCGGTGGCGACGGGGGCGGCGGCCACGTTGTCGAGGACCGTCAGATGGGGGAAGAGGTTGAAGTTCTGGAAGACGAAGCCGATCCGGCTGCGCTGGGCGAGGATGGCCCGCTCGTTCAGCTCCTTCAGCCGCTCGCCCTGCCGGCGTACGCCGATCGGTTCGCCGTTGATGCTGACGTGGCCGATCTCCGGCTTCTCCAGGTGGTTGACGACCCGCAGCAGCGTGGACTTGCCGGAGCCGGACGGGCCGAGCACGACGGTGACCTCGCCGGGACGGACGGTCAGGTCGATGCCGTCCAGGACCCGGTGGGTGCCGTACCACTTGTGCACGTTGTGGACCTCGACGGTGGCGGCCTCGACGGCGGTGAGGGCTTCGAGCGTCGTGGCGGTCATGCGGCTGTCTCCTCGCGGATGCGGGCCCGCAGGCCGGCGAGGCCGGCACGGAGCTTCTGCAGTGGTGTCGGCGGCAGACTGCGGGTGGCACCGCGGGCGTAGTGGCGCTCGACGTAGAACTGGATGACGGAGACCACGCTGGTCAGGATCAGGTACCAGACGGTGACGACCAGCAGCAGCGGCACGATGTCGCCCGGGTAGGTGGAGCCCATGGTCTGCGCGGCGCCGAACAGATCGAGCAGCGAGACGTAGAAGACCAGGGAGGTGCCCTTGATCAGGCCGATCAGCTGGTTGACGTAGTTCGGGACGATCGAGCGCAGCGCCTGCGGAAAGACGATCTTCCGGAACTGGTAGCCCTTGGGCAGCCCGAGCGCCGAGGCGGCCTCGTGCTGCCCCTGGTCCACGGAGAGGATGCCGCCCCGGACGACCTCGGCGGCGTAGGCGGCCTCGTGAAGGCTGAGGCCGACGACCGCGATGGCCATGTCGGTGGCGAGTTTCGACTCGTCGAAGGAGAAGAAGGCGGGGCCGAAGGGGACTCCGACGCTCAACGTCTTGTACAGCGCACTGAAGTTGTAGAGGAAGATCAGCACCACGATGAGCGGGACGGAGCGCAGCGCCCAGACGTAGGTCCAGCTGACCGCGCGCAGCACCGGGCTCTTCGAGAGCCGGGCCAGGGCGAGCAGGATGCCGCCTATCAGCCCCAACACGGCACTGTAGACGGTGACTTCGAGAGTGATGAGCAGCCCGTCGAGGATGGTCGGCCGCAGGAACCAGTAGCCGAAGCGGTCCCACTGGTAGAAGGGGTTGGAGATCAGGCCGTGTACGAACTGGGCGGCCAGGACCAGGACGACCGCGGTGGCGATCCAGCGTCCGGGACGCCGTAGTGGCTGAACTCGCTGAGGGCGCAAAGTGTTTGACGGTTCGTCGGCTACCGGCGTCACGGGCAGGGTGACGGTGGCGCCTGGGGGTTCACTCATGGTGGGCTCCGGCTGGGTGGGATCACCCCGGAGGCACGGCTGCATGCGGCGGCGTGCGCACGACGGCGAGGTACCGGGGGCTGGGAAGGCGACGGCACACCGCATGGGCGGTGTTCGTCAGGGGAGGCGGGTGCTGCGGGGGGGGGTGTCAGCCCCGGCAGCGGGCACAGCCCGGTGCGGTACACAGTGCGCTGTTCACGCGGAGCAGATCGACGGTGCGATCGGCGACGAGGAGGTTCGCCGACGCGCGTACGCAGCCCGGGGAGCGGCGCGTGGCCGTCCTGGGAGCTGCGTACATGGCGTCACCGTCACTGTTCCGGCCCTGTGGGCCTCGCGCTTACCGAAACTTCATCGGTCGGGTCGTCACCTGGGGCACCCCACCGCGCTGGGAGGGTTGCCAGTCAGCCAGCCAGGGCTTGTCGCTGACACTCATGACCGTTCTGGTCCGTAGTTAAGACAATGATCCGAACGAATGTCAACGTCCGTCCGTCAGGTGGAACCGCTAACTCGCCGCGTGTGCCGCCCAGTCCAGGATCCGGACGGCTGCTCCGGCGGCCTCCAGGCCGTGGCAGCGGGCGTGGTGGCCGCGCTCGATGCCGTCGAGGTCGAGGTGGGCGCCGAAGCCCGGGTGGGCGGTCAGGCGGCGGGCGTAGGCCCACAGTGCGGGGTGGTCGGCGATGCGCTGGGCGGCACGGGCGTCCAGGTGGTGGAGGTGCACGGTGTCCAGGTGGACCAGCGCGACCCACAACTCGACGTCGGCGGCCGTGACTTCGTCCCCCGTCAGGTACGCCCGCCCGGCCACCCGGTCTTCCAGCGCACCCAGCGTTTCCAGCAGGGTGTCCAGCGCCGCTTCGCGCACGGGCTGTTCGGCGCCGGCCGATCCGGCGTCCTGCGCGGCCCGTTCGATGCCCTGCGTGCACATCCGCTCGACGGCTTCGATCTCCGGCTCGGCGCCGCACGGGTAGAGCGAGGGGCCGTCGCCGCCGAAGCGGTGGGCGAGGTCGCGCATGATGCCCGGGACGTCGGTGCTGACGATCCGTCCGGACCAGTCGTCGCTGAGCACCGGCGCCATGGCCGGACCGGTGTACCGGTGCATGCTGGCCTCGTAGAGCGGGCGCAGCACCGAGTGGCCGTCCTCGGAACGGTCGGGCACGGCGGGCAGGAAGGTGACCGGACAGGCGCTGTCCAGAACGAGCAGACGGTGGACGACGGCGAGACGCAGTCCGTCGGGACACGCGGTCGACAGATACAGGCGATAGCGGCCGGGTACGGCGTAGTGGCCGCTGCGCGCATCTTTGCCGATACGTCCTCGGAACGCGGCGCGCTGCGGCCGGGCGGCCGTGCGGGCGGGCGGCGGTGTGACGGTCATGAGTCTCCCCTGGAGTGGGCGCGGACCTGCGCGCGGCAAGAACGTCATCGGGTGGAGGGAGCGGAGCTCATCAGTGCGCGCCGGGCGGTTCGCGCAGGAGGGGCGATGTCAACGGCGCGGGACGGGCGTCGCTCAGCCCTGGAACCTGATCGCGCTGCAGACACGTTGCAGGTCGATGTGACGGCGCGTGGTGAGAAGGAGGGGTGAGCGAGTCGCGCACACGGTGGCCTGTTCGACACCCTTCACGATTCCCTACCTTTTCACTAGGATTCCTCAGTGAGTGTCGAGCCCGCCCACTTCGGCGTCAAGAGGTCCTCCCGCATCGTGGACACTCCATCGGCTGCGGATGGTCGTGCGGCAGGCCGGTCCTGGAGAACGACGTGACGAGCGCCTTTCGGCGCGGAGTCCGTCGGAAGACCCCGGCGAACCCCTGGGAGCGCACAGCGTGAACGCACCGACGAAACTGCTGCCGGCCCTGCTTACGGGCGTCCTCCTGCTCGTCGGCTGCGGCTCCGCCGAATCCGGCGAGGGGAATGAGGGCGTGAGCCTCTCTGTCAGCGGCGGCTTCGCCGGAGTCCGGCACGGGGTGGAGATCACCTCCGGCGACGAGGTGTTCCTCACCGGCCGCGAAGGGGACCGCAGACAGGTCGGCGGCCTGACGCCGCAGGAGAAGACCAAGCTCGATGCGCTTCTCGAGGCGGTGGAAATGACCGCTCTGCCTGCGCGCAGCATCGCCGAGGACGCCCGGGACCGCTTCGCATACCGTCTGCGGCACGACGGCCACACGCTGGTCACGGACGGCACAAAGGATCTGGGCTCGGCCAGTGATCTCATCGCTCACCTGGAGAGCATCATGGCGGCGCGGCGCTGAACGACCGCGGTGACCGCCACGACAACAGTTCGCGCTCCGCAGACCGGTCCCGGCGTCTCACGCGAAGTCTGCCGGAGTGATGCCGTCGGAGTGTCCGGACGGCCACTCCACCATCTCGATCCGGTACCCGTCCGGGTCCGTGAGCCACAACGTCTTCGGGCCGTCCGCGCCGCCCGGGTACTGGACAGGTCCCGGGCCCAGACCGGCATCGGTCAGTGCCTGCAGGGTGGTGGCGATTTCCTCCACCTGGATCGCGAGGTGGTCGAAGCCGGTGCCCACCTCGACCGGTCCGTCGCCGGGGCGGTGGACCAGTTCGAGGGAGGCCGCCGGTTCGCCGGGGAACTTGAGGATCACGAGCCGGGCCGCGTCGCCGGCCTCGACTCTGCCCAGTTCTTCGTAGCCCAAGGCGGTGTAGAAGCCGAGCGAGCGGTCCAGGTCGGTGACGCGGTAGGAGACGAAGAGCGTCTTCACGCTGCCTCCTCGGGTCGGTGCACCCGGAAGCGGAGGTGCGTGACGTCCCGGTCCTCGGGCCGTCGGACGAGGTCGAGTTCGAGGTCGCGTTCGATGTGCTCCTCACCCAGCTGATCGAACAGCCGTCGGCCGTCCCCGAGAAGGACCGGAACCAGGTGGATCTCCCTCTCGTCCACCTGCCCGGCTCGCAGAAGTGCTGGGGCCGGCCCCTGCCCCGGCCGATCGTCCGGACCAGCGATACAGCCGTCCAGCGACAACGACATGTACAGCCGAACAGGAGTGTTCATCCTGACCTCATCTCTCCTCCGCGACAACGGGGATCCGGCCTTCCCCGATCCGTCGGCGCGGCGGGGCTGTCACAGGAAAGACTTCACGCAACGGGCCAACTCATCGGCCCGACGCGCAGGCTCAATCGCAACGGTCCGCCTGCGGGTACGCGATCGACAGGCTCCACGCCCCGGAGGAGCGCACCTGGTAGTAGCCGCGCCCAGGCCACTGGAACACGTGCTCCCCGGCGCGGCTCTCTGCCACCGGGCCCTGGTAGACGAGGCTGCCGTCCAGCGCTTCCAACTGGATCCGGTTCGGGCCCGCATAGTGCAGGACGCCTGGACCAGGTCCGCCTCGATAATGCACGAGGTCCGAACCGGTCCCGCTGATCTCCTCATGGAAACGCGGGACTTCGCGCAGCGGCGACGCAGCCGCCGTCCACGCGTTCCGGATGCCGGCAGTGAACACGCGGAACGAGACCTTGTCGCTCCCCACCGGCAGCGGAATCCGCGCGGCGACAGGGGTTCCGTCGCCCGACAGTCGGTAGAGACGCGAGGAGCGCCCTTTCAAGCCGACGAAGCGCAGATGCACGTGTCCCGGTTCCGTGGTCGAGAAGACCATGACGGCCGGACGGTACGACGGCATCGCCAGTCGATGCGTCCTCTCGTCCCGGCCCCCCTCTCCGCTGACCTGCGGCCCACGGGCACCCGCCGCTTCGGCTCGCACCTCATCGGCAGGACCGGGCGGGCCGTTGCTGAAGGGGCGGGCGTCCTGAGACTCGCCGGACGAGGTGATGCCGGCCTTGATCTCAGAGCGCGTTGCCTCGTCGCGCCCGCGCCATGGCCACAGTCGGCGCAGCCCCTCTCCTGCTCCTCTACGCATGGTGGCCATACTGCTGCAACAAGGGCCCGCCGACTCCCCGACGGGCTTCTCGGCCTCGCCGCGCACCTCAGCATCCTCCGGGCCGTCGCAGCATGGCCCGGAGGCGTACGCGCCCCCGGTCGCCGAACACCGCGTCCGCGGCGCACGGCGACCGGGCACGCTCACCGCCTGGTTCAGCGTTCCTCCGCCACCATCACCCAGCTCAACTGGATGTCTGGGGACCGCGTCGGGATCACGTCGAGCGTGATGACACCGTCCGCGTCCGGACTGATCCCGGTGTACGCGCCGGCGACCGGCTCATCGGTGAACAGTCGCTGCTCGTCGACGACCGTGCCGTTCACGGTGACCCGTGCGGCACGGTTCGCCCACGGCCACGGGTCGTAGTAGCCGGTGTGCACCGTGTACCTGCGGGAGGTGTCGAGGCCGCCGAGCGTGTACGTGAGGGTCCGCCCGGAGACGGCGTAGCGCAGCGTGGTGTAGATGTCGCCGCCGGAGACACTGCGCGCCTTGCTGCCCTCGCCGGTGTAGCCCCAGGTGGCGCCGGTGGTCGCGTCCGCGCCGAGCGCCTGCTCCGGTACGGAGTTGAGGACGGTGCCCGAGCGCCGTGCCACCGCGACGATCCGGTTCCAGTCGTCGGTGGTGTTGCCGCCCGCGTTCACCGCGTACCGCAGTCGCTTCGGCACGACGAGCAGGTCGCGTGTGAAGGTGCGCCCGGCGAAGTCGACGAGTGTGCCGGTGACGGTGCAGAGCCCCGGCCGGACGAGTCCGCTGGTGTCCCAGGTGACCCGCGAGACGCGCTGCCTGCCGCCGGAGACGTACGCGACCGTGCTCGGCAGGTCGGGGGTGGTGCCGAGCCAGACGTGGGCGGGCAGTTCCGCGTCCACGGTGTAGCGGGCCTGCGCCGTGAGGTCGTCCTCCAGGGTCCAGCTGTCGAGCCACGGCAGCGTCATGGAGTCGCCCTCGCCGAACCTCAACGGCAGCCATATGTAGGGCGAGTTCGCGAGGTCGGACGGGGTCCACCGGTCTCCCATGTACACGTACTTCCCGGCCTTCGGATCGACCGGGATCACGGAGGTGGACTGCGACGTGTACGTGGTCGAGGCGCCGGTGTCGGTCGCCGGGTTCCCGTGATCGGTCCACTCTCCGAGGATGTCCGTCGCGGTGGCGTAGGAGGCCGGGTTGGGGTCCCAGCCGGTGGCACCGGAGGTGATCAGGTAGTAGGTGCCGTCGAACTTGAACAGGGCGGGGGCCTCGCGGTGCGCGCCGATGTAGGGGCGCGTGAAGTCGACGCCCTTGACGGCCTGTTCGGGCGCGGTGGCCAGGTAGGTGTAGTCGGCGTCGAGACGCGAGACGAACAGCGAGTAGTTCTCCTCGCTGGAGTAGATGATGTACGCCGTCCCGTCGTCGTCGACGAAGAGGTTCATGTCGCGGGCCATGCCCGGGCTGGACGGGTAGTAGTTGTCCTCGCCCTCGGGGGCGACGTGCAGCCGGTAGCTGTCGATGTAGCGGAACGGTCCGGTCGGCGAGTCCGCGACCGCCACACCGGCCCGCGCCTTGGCGTACTGGGCGTTGGAGGAGGCGGAGGGCCCGTCGGCGTGGATCCACATGACCCACTTGCCCGTACGGGCGTTGCGGATGACCTTGGGCCGCTCGATGATCGCCGGATTGACGCTGGTGCTGACCTGGTGCGTGCCGAGGTCACGGTAGACGGCGGCGCGCTGATCGGCGTCGTAGTCCGCGTACAGGGTGCTGAAGTACGTGTCGCTGTCGAACTGGTCGGCCGACTCCATCGCGCGCAGCGCGAGGCCCTCGTCGGCCCAGTTGCGCAGGTCGTGCGAGGAGTACACGTGCACGCCGGGGCTGTTGTAGTAGCCGTTGCTGCGGTCCTCGCCGTACCAGTACCAGATCCGGGCGCCGTCCTTGTCCTGGGCGGCGACGACCTGGCCGCCGTGGGCCTGGATGACGTTGCCCGCGGTGTCACGCCACGGCTCGCCGGGAGTGAAGGCGGTGCCTTGTGCGGCATCGGTCGAGGCCGCCGATGCGTCGGTGGCGGGCAGCGCGGCGACGAGCGGCAGCGCGGCGAGTCCGGCGGCGGCGCGCAGGACGGAGCGTCGGCTGGTGCCGGCGCCGGCGGGCGTCGTCGTGAAGGGGCGTGGCAGCAAGGCGGTTCGTCCGATCCCTTGAGGGTGAAAGAGGTACGCGGAGGGGGCGGCTGCGCCGGACGTTAATCAGGGAACGGGAGTTATTCAATGGGTTAGCCCAACACTCATTTAAATAGGCACCGAGGTCCGCCCGCACCACCCGGGCGGACCTCGGCCAGGTGTCCCGCCGACGCCGCCCACCAGCGCCCCCTGCCACCCAACTCCTCGCAGTGCCCGCCGCCTTCGCCCATGGCCTCCCCCGTCAGGCCTGTCGAGTCGAGGAGTGTCGAGGCGACGGCGAGCTGCGCCTCAGGTGTCCGTTCAGCTTGCCGAACGCGCCTGCAGGATCCCTTCGACGCCCTCCAGGAACGTCTCGGTGACCAGTCCGGCATCGGAAAGGCATCCCGCGGCCATGGCTCCGTCCCGGAGCATGACGAAGTGCCGCCCCGCCGCCTCGGCGGGCGCGTCGCCGACCTGCGCCAGCAGGTCCGTGACCATGTCGAGGAACCACTTCCGGTGAGCGAGAACGGCCTGGTGGATCGGATGTGCCGGATCGGGGTACTCGGCTGCGGCGTTGAGGAAGGCGCAGCCGCGGAAGCCCTCCGACCGGATGCCCTCCGCGATGGCGCGGCCGACCGCGCGCACCTTGCCGTCCGGGCTCCGAGCACCCTCCTGGGCGCTCGCCAGTTGCGCTCTGACGCCCTGGTCGGCCTGGTGGAGGTAGGCGAGGACGAGATCTTCCTTGCCGGAGAAGTGGCGATACAGGGTGGCCCGGGTCACCTGCGCTTCCTCGATGATCCGGTCGACGCCGACGGAGTGGATCCCCTCCGCGTAGAAAATCCTGACCGCCGTCCCGAGCAGCCGCGCTCGGGCCTCGGACGTGCTGCCCTCTTTTGTCTTCCGGCTCATGGATCCCACCTTACAGCCGAGGGAGAACGTTCGGTCTTGACATCGAACAGGAGGCCCTCAATGATGAAATGAGACCGAACGTTCTCCCTCACCTGGAAGGCGGTTCGCCATGAACACCGTCGTCAGTCAGCAGCCCGCTCCCCTCACCGGGACCCCGCTGCCCGCAGCTCTGCGCAAGCTTTACCTCCTGCGTTTCGCGTTCGCTGCCGTCTGGGCGGCCCTGCTGTTCACGACAGCCGACAGCCTGAACCTGGCCGGCCGGACGCTGCTGGTGCTCTATCCCCTCTTCGACGCGGCCTGCGCGGTGGTCGACCTGCGGTCGACCCGGGCGGCCGGCAGCGCCCTCACGAGGCTGTACGTGAACATCGGGCTCAGCGTTCTCACCGCTGTCGCCCTGGCGGTCGCACTCGCCTCCGGCATCCCGGCCGTCCTGCGGGTCTGGGGCGTCTGGGCCGTCACCGCGGGTGTCACGCAACTCGCGTTGGGCCTGGTCCGGCGCCAATGGGGCGGACAGTGGCCGATGATCGTGAGCGGGGCCATCTCCACCCTCGCCGGCGTGAGCTTCTTCCTCCAGGCCGGCAACGGCGCCGCCACGCTCAGGAATCTCGCCGGATACGCGTTCCTCGGCGGCGTCTTCTTCCTCGTGTCGGCGCTGCGCCTCAAGCCTGCGGGCCGGAACGACTGAGCGCCCCAGCCTCGTCCCAGGGCCGTGAAGACGGGTAGGCCGACGCGATGGAGGACATGAGCCAGCGGGCCTCTTCGGTTCCTGGCCGGCCAGTTGTTCAGCTCCGGGGCGAGCGCGTGGACCGTACCGACGAGCCGACTGCGGCGTCGCCGGTGTGCTGCCCAGCGCCGTCGAGGTCAGTCAGGCGTCCATGGCGGCGCGGATCAACGGCTCGAACTCCCGCCGCACATAGGCATCGAAGGGGGCTGTCAGCGCTCCGTCGATCACTCGGCGCACCTGGTGCCGCGCGGCGAACCGCTTGAGTTCCGCGCGGGATTCGGACCCCACACCCCCACCGATGATCAGGACTGCGAACCGGCCGGTCTCAAGGAGTTTCCTGGCCTCGTCGTCGGCGCTCACACCCTCCGCGTCGAATCCGTCCGCGCGCAACGTGGCCAGCACCTCCGTGACCCTGGCGGGCGTCCTGCCGAGTACGAGCGTCTTCATGAGCATCCCTCTCGGGTCCGTCGGCATCGGCACACGCCACCGTAGAACCTCAACTGGGCTTGAGGTCAATACCGTTCAAAACAGGCGGTCGTCTTCACGGACCTCGGCAGAGCAGTCGGCACCCACGACCGGATCCAGCCCGCGTCCTGGACGTATCCGCACGCGCAGGAAGGGTGCCAGCCCGGAGCGTCGGCGTGCGGACGATCCCCTCCCCAGTAGTGCCGTCCGCAGCTCACGGGCTGGCTGCGCTCAAGGTGGGCCGAGGTGCCCTGGTGGCCCCACGAGCGCCCCTGGGATGCCACGGACAAGGTCGGGAGATGGCGCCCCAAGCGGTTTGTCTATCGCAGTACTTGGGCGTAATCGACCGCGCATCTGGCCAACTTGAGGGCAAAACAAAGAATGCCCTGCAAGGCCTCGGGCATATGTCAAGTGGGTGGACTGCATTACACGCGAAGGTGCGAGGAGATGAGGAGTGCCCTCGCAGCGTTGGCGCGAACTGTAGGCTGACCAGCCCTCAGGCGCCCCCAGACCCCGGCGCGCTTCGGATTTCGTTGCACAAAGGGGGAGTTGCATATATGCACATGCCGAAGGCATTGAGGTCGGACAGACTGCGTCAGTACGTGCGGGCCGGGCATGTGGTGCTCGAATTGCACGGCGAGATAGACATCAGTGCTGTTCTGTGGATCGGGCCGATCCTTGACGAGGTCACGGCACAGCCGGGGATCCATCTCGTCATCGATCTGTCCCCCGTGCGGTTCATCGACTGCACGGGGATGGAGCTTCTGTGCCGTGCGAACCGGCGTGTTCTGGAGCGGCGAGGCTCCTGGCGTCTGGTCTGTCCCCATCCCTTCGTACTGAGGCTGATGAGGCTGGCCGGGCTCACGGGACGGCTTCAGCCGATGCCGACCCTGACGGAGGCGCTCGCACTCCAGGAGTGACACCCGGCTCAGCAGAGCCGCCACGCCTCCCCCACCGGCGACCGCGCAAGGCAATCCGCGGTCCCGGACTGAGTGTTCCCCGGCCGCCGACAACCGGGGAAACTCAGTCGTCCGCTAGCTCTACGATCCGTCAGCGGTTCGTAGGAACGTACTGGTAGCAGTAGCCCGGAGAGTTGATCGTGCCCATGTAGTAGGGGTCCCCGTAGTACATGAGGTCGTAGCCGGTGTGCGGCCCCACGTATCCGTCGGGAGTCAGTCCGTCGATGTTCTTCTGGAACGCGATCACCGCGGCCTTCGTCGCCGGTCCCCACACGCCGTCCTCACTGACGATGGGCACCTGCGGGTACTGGCCCGCAGCGTTTCTGCTGAAGTAGTTCAGGCTCTCCTGGATGCACCACACAGCGTGCGTGTTGTTCGCGTACCCGTCTCCGACGGTGGGAGCGGTCGTACTGGCCTGGGCCGCGCCGCCGCCCACCAGGACGCATGCGGCGAGCGCTGCCGCCACACCGAGCCTGGTCATGCCCTTCCCCGTTCTCATCATGGACTCCTGTTCGGGCCTCACCGGGTTTGCGCGGTGGGGCAGTCGATCTCCGGTCGCAGTGCCCCCGTACGTGCCGAACGTCCTACGTCCGTCCGGGGCAGCCCGATGCTATGGCGCACTACACCGTGCGCGATGTGCACTGCATGCACGGTTACTTGACTCTCCGTGCGGACAGGGCGACCGCGTATGCCGCGGGCCGGAGCTGCGGCGTCCAGTGTTCTGTCCGGGAAGGTCACTGGGTCACGGGGCAAGCGTTCAGTGCGCTGCATGCGCGGCTGGTGGTCCGTGACCTGCCGGCACACTGTCTCGGCGCCCTCTGTGCAGAGGACGAAGATGCCCTCCGCACCGGTCGCGATCGCGGCCCTCACCCCTCGACTTCATGCTCAGCCGGACACACTCTGGGTCTCGTCCGCGTGCTGCAGGGCGTGGGCTCGGTAGTCGTGGGGAGTGATGCCATAAGCGGCTCGGAAGGTGCGGCTGAAAGCGGTGGCGCTGGCGAACCCCCAGCGGGCGGCGATCAACTGGATCGGTTCCCGACTCATCTCGGGGCGGGCCAGATCGTCTCGGCAGCGTTCGAGCCGACGGCGGCGGATCGTGGCGGCGACGCTTTCGGGCTCGTCCCGGAACAGGGCGTACAAGCTGCGCAGGGAGAGATGGTGCCGTTCGGCTACGACGCGCGGGGTCAGATCAGGGTCTGCCACGTGGTGGTCGATGAAGGTGCGGATCCGGCGAAGCAGCAGATGGGATCGGAGCTCTGCAGGCTGTTGGGCCGTGGCGCCGAGGTGTCCCGCCAGGCATGAGGCGGCCAGATCCACCACCATCGCCTCCAGCACGTCGAGTTCGCCGGGCAAGCAGTCGGGGCCCTTGCGCGCGAGATCGGTCAGGAAGCCGGCCAGAATCCCGGACAGGCCCGCGCCACCGCGAATGCGCCGGGCGAGGAGTCTGTCCATGTGCTGGGAGCGCAATGGCATGCTTTCCTTGGGGATCTGGAGGACGAGGACCTCCACGCCGCGGCCGTCCGTTCCCGAGCCGGACCGGTAGGGGCGGGAGGTGTCCCACAGTGCCATGTCGCCGACCGCCAGCTCGGCTTCTCCGCCCTGCTGCGCGAACCAGGCGGATCCGCCGGTGACGAGAGCGAGTTGGTACTGCTCCGGATCTCCCTGACGGATCAGGGCCGGGGTACGCCGCGAGTGCAGCGGGGCGTAGGCGAAGCGGGCCAGCCGGGCCTCACCCAGGGCGAGTTGTCCACCGTGGGCGTAGAACGCACTCGGGTCCGGGGTCTCGAAGGCGGTGGGCAGCAGTACTTGGGACACGGTCTGCGCGAACCACTCGAATCTGTACTCCGGCGGCACGTCGGCCGCCGTCATCTGCTCCCACACCGTTCGTACTCCCCCGCTTACGGCCATGGGACGCAGGGGACCCCCTCCCCCGCCGGCCGTCAGCAGTTTGATCTATCAAACAAGATCGCGCCACTGGCCACTCCGCGTCCCTCAGCAGGCGGGGGCGCCGCTGGTCCAAGGCCGCTTCCGGGTCTTGGTGCCGTACCGGGTGAGCGGGCGGTGCACCCTGTGTCGCTCCCGCTGAACCGGGCACGGCTCAGGGGGCTGACGCGGGGTCAGCTCCGTCCGGGCCAGCAGACGATGGGCCGTACCGGGGTATTCGCGAGGCCACGCATATGTGCCGTGGTCGCGCTCCGGAATCTTCCTTCGTAGGGTTCTCGCTGTGACAGTTCGGCGAATGCCCGCTGCAGAGGTTCCGGTCTCAGTCGAGTTGGTGCGCCGTCTGCTCGACGAGCAGCACCCCGACCTGGCGGGCCTGCCGGTCGAGGTGCTGGCCAACGGCTGGGACAACCTTGTGTGTCGGCTCGGCGAGGAGTACCTCGTCCGGTTGCCGCGGCGTGCCCTGGCCGGCGAACTCGTCACCCACGAACAACGGTGGTTGCCGGAGTTGAGCGACCGCCTGCCGCTGCCTGTGCCGGCGCCTGTACGTGTCGGGCAGCCGACGGACCAGTACCCGTGGTCCTGGAGTGTCGTGCCGTTCTTCCCTGGCCGGATCGCGGCGCGATCGGAGCCCGACGACCCCTGGTCGGCCGCGGCGGCGCTCGGCGGTTTCCTGGCCGCACTGCATGTACCGGCCCCTTCGGAAGCACCCGTCAACGCGTTTCGTGGGATTCCGCTGGCCGGACGTGCCGAGGGAGTCCTGAGCGGACTGGCGCACGTCGATCCGGCCGACCGTGCCACCGCGCAGCAGGTCTGGGAGACGGCCTCCGCCATGCCGGATTGGGACGGGCCGCCGGTGTGGCTGCGCGCGGACCTGCACCCGGCCAACATCCTGGTCGACCGCGGTCGGATCAGCGCCGTGATCGACTTCGGCGACATCATGTCCGGTGACCCTGCCGCCGACTTGTCCGTGGCCTGGATGCTGTTCACGGCGGAGCAGCGTGCTGCCTTTCGACAGGCGTACGGCAGCGCGGACGACGCGACGTGGGAGCGGGCCCGCGGGTGGGCGCTTGCCCTGTCCCTGGTCTTCCTGACGCACTCGGCTGACAACCCACTGATGCTCGGCATCGGCGAGCGTGCCTTCCGCGCGGTGCTGGAGTAGGCGCACGCCCTTGCGGATGCCGCCTGGAAGGGCGTGGCGCCGTGCACTCCAAGGGCTTGCCTTGAACGAGTCGAGGCGGCAGCGGCCGCCTTCGGTCGTCAGGTGGCCTGGGAGGCGGGCACCTCGTCGACGGCGCGGCGGAGGGTCTCGCGGGCGGCCTCGGCGTCGTCGAGTCCGACGGACTGGAAGGCGCCGTCGTGGAGCAGGGCGAGAAGCCGCGCGGCGTGGTCGTGGCGTGGCGGGGCGTGGCGGGGAAAAGCGTTGAAGGGATGATGATCAGGCTGATAGCTTCAGTTGACCGTGGCATCGGCCCAAGGAGGTGAGACCCATGAACGCTGTACCTACATGGGTGCTCTCCCTTGCTGTCACGGCTGGCGGTTGACGTAGATCTCGCCGGGAGCGCTCTTTCACAAGGCACTCTCGAAGGGCAACTGCCATGAACACTTTCCTCTTCACCGCCGAGTCCACCGCGCACGGCATCGTCGAGCGCGACTTCACCGTCAACGGCGTCCCGGGTGTCCTCTGGTCTCCCGAGTCCGGCGGGGACCGTGCGCCGCTGGTCCTCCAGGCCCACGGGGGCGGCAACCACAAGAAGCACCCCGCGATGTCGGGCCGAGCCCGGCACCTGGTGCACGGCTGCGGCTACCACGTGGCGGTCCTCGACGCGCCCGGTCACGGCGACCGGCCGCGCACCGAGCACGACGAGCAGGAGGTCGCCGCGCTGTTCGCGGCCCGGGCGGCCGGCGAGCCGGAGAGCCCGATCGTAGTCCGCTACAACGACCACCTGGCCAAGCTCGCCGTGCCGGAGTACCACGCACTGCTGGACGCCCTCCAACAGCTCCCGGAGATCGGAACCGACGGTCCAGTCGGCTTCTGGGGCATCAACATGGGTACCGCGATCGGCGTGCCGTTCGTGGCCGCCGAGCCCAGGATCACGGCCGCGGTCTTCGGCCAGCACTGGCCCGACGTGCTGGCCGGTTACGCGGAGCAGATCACCATCCCGATCGAGTTCGACCTGCAGTGGGACGACGAGCACATCTCCCGCGAGGAGGGCCTGGCGCTGTTCGACGCTTTCGCCTCGGCAGAGAAGTCCCTGCATGTGAACTCGGGCAAGCACAAGGAGCTGCCCCGGTTCGAGGTCGACAGCGCGGTCCGCTTCTTCGCCCGTCACCTCGGCCGAGCGGTCAACGCGTCGGCCTGACGTGCGCGGTTGAGGCGTCCGGCCTGCCCGGCAGGGCGATGTTCACGATGGTGGTGACCAGGACCACCATCAGCTGAGCCAGGCCCAGCATGGCCGGGGCTTTGGCGCGGCCCGCCCTACGGATCAGGGGCGGCGCGCGATCCAGGTGGTGCGGGTGGTGTGCACGCGCAGATCGTCACGGTGGGCGACGCTGTTCGGCTGTGCTTCGTCCAGCAGGACGTCCAAGGCCGCCAGGTCATCCGCTTCGAGCAGGTCGGTGGCGTGGGAGCGCAGCTTGGCCAAGAAGGCCTGGGCATAGGCGCTCACGGACGGTCCCGCCTGGGCGTGGTCGAGACGGATCTCGAAGGCCCGCTTCTCGACGATGAACCCGGCGTTCTTGAGCTGGTCGGTCCACTCATGGTCCGGTTGGGTGTTCGTGACGGCGTGCAGGCGGGCCTCGAGGCCGGGCCGGCCGACCCCTGTGTCCTCGGGCAGGCAGAGCGGGAAGAAGTCCATCTCGCTGACGGCCAGGAGCCCGCCCGGCCGCAGCTGCTCGAAGGCCTGGGCCAGAGTGCGGGCGGGGTCGGTCACGTGGTGCAGGAACGAGGCGGCCCAGATCAGGTCGTACGGCCCGTTCTCACCGATTTCGTCCCAGGGCCCGTCTATGTTTGCCTCGACCGTGCTGATCCGGTCGGCGACGCCGTGTACGGCGGCCTGCTTGTTCAGGCGGTGCAGCATCTGCGGGGAAAGGTCCACCGCCGTCACATGCGCCGAGGGGAACTGGCGGGCCAGAGCGAAGCTGCCGGTGCCGGGACCACTGCCCAGATCCAGAATCAGGGCCGGGCCGGAGGACGTGAGTTCCGCGAGCCAGCCGGTCAGCTCAGCGAGGTAGGGAGCGAGGACTTCAGCATCAAGTTCGAGCAGTTGCGCCATCGCGATGTCGGAACCCGCCGCCCGCTCATGCCCGATATGACCGACAGTGTCGTGGTGTGTGTTCATACCCCCGACGGTAAAGCGACCATTGCTTGCCCGTCATAGACTCTTGCCGATGGAGCAAGAATCGACTTTGGACGCCATCGTCAGGATGCGGATCAGATCTCTGCGCAAGGCGCGCGGCTGGTCGCTGGACAACCTTGCCGAGCGCGCGGGCATCAGCCCGTCGCAGCTCAGCCGCATCGAGACCGGGCACCGCCGCATCAGCCTCGACCAGCTCACCGCCATCTCCGGGGCGCTGGGCAAGTCGCTCGACGAACTCGTGGAGTCCCCCGATGACTCCGACGTTGTCATCCGGCCCACCCACGACGAGGCCCGCGGCCTGACCACCTGGCTCCTCACCAGGGGTGACGGGCCCCAGGGGCTGACCGTCGCCAAGATGCGCATCACCGACCAGGCGGGCAGCGTCACGCCGGACGACATGGGTGTCCATCCCGGCAGGGACTGGTTCACCGTGCTGTCCGGGACCGTCGTCCTCTATCTCGGCGAACGCGTCATCCGCGTCGAGGCCGGCCAGGCCGCCTCGTTCTCGACCATGACCCCGCACGCCGTCCGCAGCGACCGCGGCCCCGCCGAGGTCCTGGTCATCCTCGACCACGAGGGCGAGCGCAACCATCTCCAGACCTGAACCGACCGCAGGTGTCAACCCGGACACCACCGTCGCCACCGAGTACGCCGGTAGCGACGGCGGTCGACCGGTTGCCCATGACACTGAGCAGTACCTGCCTCGAAGCCGGCGCTCGGGCGCGCCTCCGAGACGTCGATGAGGTCCAGGCCGACACGCGAGACGACGGCCCTCTCTCCCTGCTCCCTGGCCCCTTGGCCCAGACACCTCGCTCGGGCGATTAAGCTTTCGGACCGTGGTGAACACTCAGTACGAAGACCTGTTGAAGCACGTCCTCACGTCCGGAACGGCCAAGGCCGACCGCACGGGCACCGGCACCCGAAGCATCTTCGGGCACCAGCTGCGCTACGACCTCTCCCAGGGCTTCCCCCTGATCACCACCAAGAAGGTCCACCTCAAATCGATCGTCTACGAACTGCTCTGGTTCCTGCGCGGCGACTCCAACGTCGGCTGGCTCCAGCAGCACGGCGTCAGCATCTGGGACGAATGGGCCGACACCAACGGCGAACTCGGCCCCGTCTACGGCGTCCAATGGCGCTCCTGGCCCACCCCCGACGGCCGGCACATCGACCAGATCAGCCAGGTCCTCG
Organism: Streptomyces sp. VRA16 Mangrove soil; assembly: GCF_017377775.1. Lineage (GTDB taxonomy): Bacteria > Actinomycetota > Actinomycetes > Streptomycetales > Streptomycetaceae > Streptomyces. The sequence goes on along the minus strand of NZ_JAFVLN010000001.1, from coordinate 1,288,154 downwards.
ACACCCTGCGCGACGACCCGGACTCCCGCCGCATGATCGTCTCGGCCTGGAACGTCGCCGAACTCGACAAAATGGCCCTCGCCCCCTGCCACGCCTTCTTCCAGTTCTACGTCGCCGACGGCCGCCTCTCCTGCCAGCTCTACCAGCGCAGCGCCGACCTCTTCCTCGGCGTCCCCTTCAACATCGCCAGCTACGCCCTGCTCACCCACATGATCGCCCAGCAGACCGGCCTCGAACCCGGCGACTTCATCTGGACCGGCGGCGACTGCCACATCTACGACAACCACCTCGACCAGGTCACCACCCAACTCACCCGCACCCCCTACGCGTTCCCCGAGCTCAAGCTCCACAAAGCCGACTCGATCTTCGACTACACCTACACCGACGTCGAGATCCACGGCTATCAGCACCACCCCGCGATCAAGGCCCCGGTCGCCGTATGAGCACTATGGACGGAATGAGCGGCACGGCAGGTCTCGGTCTCATCTGGGCCCAGACCTCCGACGGCGTCATCGGCGCCGGCAACACCATCCCCTGGCACCTGCCCGAAGACCTCGCCCACTTCAAGGCGACCACTCTCGGCCACCCTGTCATCATGGGCCGCCGCACCTGGGACTCCCTGCCCACCCGCTTCCGGCCCCTGCCCGGCCGCCGCAACATCGTCCTCACCCGCGACCGGGCCTGGACCGCCGACGGCGCCGAACGCACCGCATCCGTCCCGGAGGCTCTGGCCTTCGTGGCCGGGCCCGCCTGGGTCATCGGCGGCGGCGAGATCTACCGCGCCGCCCTCCCGCACGCCACCAGCCTCTCCATCACCGAGATCGACACCAGCGTGGACGGCGACACCCACGCCCCCGTGCCCGGCCCGGAATGGAAGATCACCCAGGACCACGGCTGGCAGACCTCCACCACCGGCCTGCGCTACCGCATCCGCCTCCACACCCGGGCCTGACCCCCGGACCGGCCCGCCCACGGCTGTCCGCCTCGCGTGCTCGACGCCGCGGGTACGCACCAGGTTCCCTGGGTGCGTCCCCGCGGCCAGCCGCGTCCGCCCCTCCCGCGCCGAGACGTCAAGGCCCCTCAGGTGAGACAGAACGGGCCTCTACACCTGTGCCAATACGTCCCGCAGCGCCTCCCCCAGCGGCAGCTCGACACGCACCGCCCATCGGTCGCCACGCGTCACACCCTGGTTGACGATCAGGACCGGTGTGCCCGCCTGTGCGGCCTGGCGTACGAAACGCAACCCGGACATGACGGTCAGGGACGATCCGAGCACGAGCAGCGTGCTGGCGCCGGCCACGCGGCTGCTGCACATCTCGACGCGGTCGACCGGCACGTTCTCGCCGAAGAAGACGACATCCGGCTTGAGGATCCCGCTCCCGCACACCGTGCACGGCACGATCACAAAAGCCCGGACCGCCTCGTCCGGCAGATCCACGTCACCGTCCGGATTGACCAGCGCCGAGCGGTACCGCGTCGCCGCGGCCTCGAAGTCCGGGTTGGCCTCGCGCAACCGCCGGTCGAGCTCCGCGCGAGTGGAGAGCGCACCACAGTGCAGGCAGACGACCCGGCTCAGGCTGCCGTGCAGCTCGATCACATCGGGCACACCTGCGGCCTGCTGCAACCCGTCGACGTTCTGCGTGATCACGCTGGTGACCAGTCCGGCTTGGGCAAGCGTGGCCACGGCCCGGTGTCCGACGTTGGGCTCGGCGCGGAGCATGGCCCGCCACCCCAGCTGGCTCCGCGCCCAGTAACGCTGCCGGGCCTCGCCACTGCCGGTGAAGTCCTGGTACGTCATCGGGACGTGCCCGCGGCGCAGCGAACCCAGCTCCCCGCGGTAGTCCGGGATGCCCGACTCGGTGGACAGGCCGGCCCCGCTCAACACGACGACGCCGCCCGCACGGACGGCATCGATGACGGGCCGCAGATCGGTCGTGGCGGGCGGCAGGTCCTCGGGCGGTTCCCAGGTCAAGGTGGGACGGGTACGCATGCCAGCAACCTTACGCACGGCAGGCGACACGTGGCGGGTCAGCCGCTTCCTCCGCATCCGCATCCGCATCCGCATCGAAGCCCTGCCCAGCCTCCACCGTCATCTATCGGGCGAGGCCTCCGCACCACCGCTCACGCCACCGGGCGACGGCTCTCCGCGAGGGCGCCCCTGACCCTGTCGACCACTCGGGCCGCGTCCTCGGCGTTGTTCACCACATCAGTGCTGTTCATGTCGATGACGAGAACCTCGCTGGCCGAGTAGTGCTGGTGCACCCAGTCGTCGTAGCCCGACCACAGGGTCCGGTAGTAGTCGACGAGGCTCGGGTCCTGCTCGAAGTCGCGGCCCCGCAGACCGATCCGGTGCAGCACGGTCTCGAAGTCCGCCTTGAGGTAGACCATGAGATCCGGGGCCTTGCGGTACGGCAGGCCGTCGATCTCGCGCATCATCTCCTCGAGGAGCCCCTCGTACACCTGCATCTCCAGGGAGCTGATGCGGCCCAGATCGTGATTGACCTTGGCGAAGTACCAGTCCTCGTAGATCGAGCGGTCCAGGACGCTGTCGCCCTTCTTGTACGCCTCCTTGATGGATGCGAACCGCGTCTTCAGGAAGTACAGCTGGAGCAGGAAGGGGTAACGCTTGGCCTGTATCTCCTCGGGGCTCGCCGTGTAGAACAACGGCAGGATCGGGTTGTCCTCGACGCTCTCGTAGAAGACGTCACCGCCCAGTCCCTTGGCGATCAGTTCGGCGACACTCGTCTTACCGATCCCGATCATGCCTCCGACGCAGATCACCGGCACTCCTCGCTTCTCCTTGAAGTCCTGTGGCCACGCGCAAACCCACCGCCCCCACGAGCCGCCGTGAAGCCTAAACGACGACCTCGTACAGAGGCGCCGGGGGCCGCCCGAGCTCCACGACGGACCACGAGGGACCACGAGGGACCACGACGAGTGAGCCGGAACCGGCTCGGATTCGGGCATGGCCGGTGTGCGGCAGTTCCTGAGTGGTCGAGGAGTGGCCGTGAGGGACTCGATCCTCGGCACGCGGGAACTGCTCGGCGCGGGACCGACAGCCCTCGGGCGAGGCGAAGGGAATCGTGCTGTCCAGTCCTTCACGGGATGAGGAACGGGAGCGTCATGAGGTGCTGGTGCATGCGCTGCTCGACGGGCTGGTCCAATTGACTGCCGCAGAGTGATCGGCCGAGCCGGTCAGGAGAACCGCCTGGGCCACGGTCGTGGTCCGACAGGCTGCTGCTGCGATGATGGGGACATGTCTGCTGGCAAGGCGCCCGGGAAGCACGGCGGGTATGCGAAGGGACGCCTTCGTCGTGAACAGATCGTGTCGGCTGCCGCCGAGGTGTACGCGGATGTCGGCTACCACGGCGCCTCGGTGCGGGAGATCGCGAAGCGAGCCGGGATCAGCCACGTAGGGCTGCTCTACTACTTTCCCGACCGGGAGGCGCTGCTGACGGCTGTGCTGGAGCGGCGGGACGAGGAGGACCGTGCGCACGTCGCGCCGAAGGACTCCTCGCCGCAGGCAGCGGTGCAGTATCTGGTCGATCTGGCCGATCACAATGCCCGGCGTCACGGGATGGTCGACCTGTACGTGCGCCTGGCGGCCGAGGCCATCACCGAGGACCATCCGGCGCACGGGTACTTCCAGGCGCATTACGCGACCACGCGCGCGTACGTGCGTCGGGCGCTCGGGGAGTTGGCCGAGCAGGGAGCGTTGCGCGACGGCGTGGAGGCCGAGTCCGCGGCAGTTGCCTTTGTGGCGTTGATGGACGGGTTGCAGGTGCAGTGGCTGACCAGCCCGCACGAGGTGGACATGGCGAAGGTTCTGGGCTCGTTCGTGCAGCAGCTCCTCAGGGAGCCTTCGGCGTAGCGTCGCGCAGTCGCCACAGGAGAAGCACCGCTGCGGCTGCGGTGGCGAGTTCGCCTGCGGCCAGTGCGGCCCACACTCCGCTGGTTCCCAGGTGCCCCAGGGTGGCGACGAGCGGCACCTTGATCAGGAGGAGGGCGCCGATGGATATCAGGTACGCGGGGGTGGGCCGCCCCAGGGCCTGGGCGTAGGCGGCCACCAGGGGGCCGATGCCGGCGGCGGTCAGACCGATGGCGATGACGCGTAGTGCGTGCGCTGCGGTGGTGATGGTGTCGGGGTCGTTGAGGAACAGGCGGGCCAGGGGCTCGGCGAGCAGGGCCAGGGCTGTGGCGGTGAGCAGTCCGTACAGCAGGGAGGCGAGGAGGGCGAGGTTGCGGGCGCGCAGGGCGCGGTGGGGCAGGCCGCGGCCGCTGTTGTAGCCGACGATGGGCTGCAGGCCCTGGCTGATGCCGGTGTGGGGCATCAGTACGAAGGTCTGCAGGCGGGCGCAGACGGCGTAGGCGGCCAGTGCTGTGGCCGATCCGGCGGTCGCGAGGGTCGCGTTGACGAGGACGGCCAGGAGCGTGACGCCGGTTCCGGCCAGGAACGAGGGCAGGCCCACGCCGAGCAGGGCCCGCAGCGTCGGGCCGTGGGGACGCAGGTCTTGCAGGGTGACGCGGTAGGGGCGGCGGCGCTGCACGAAGAAGAACCACAGGCTCATCGCCGCGGATACGGCCTGCCCGCCGACGGTGCCGAGGGCCGCGCCCCGCACTGCCATGTCGAACCCGAAGATCAGCAGGGGGTCGAGCGTGATCTGGACGGCGACGGGCACCAGCCACAGCAGCGTGGAGTAACCCATCCTGCCCTCGGCGCGTACGAGGCTGGAGAAGCCCGTGGACACCAGGGCTCCGCACAGCAGGACCACGGCGTAGGGGCGTGCGCTCTCGCGAAGTCCGCCCTGGGCGCCGAGCAGGGTGAGCAGCGGGTTGAGGAAGATCAGGCCGAGCACGGTGGTGGCAGTGGCGCAGGCCCAGAAGAGGGTGAAGGAGTTTCCTGCGGCTCGGGCGGCGGCCTGTCGGTCTCCTGCGCCGAGGGCACGGGAGACGAGTGAGGCGCCGCCCGCGCCGACGGTGGTGGACACCGCGCCGAGCAGCAGCAGGAGCGGGGCGACGAGGTTGACCGCGGCCATGGCCGTGTCGCCCACCCCGTGGCCGACGAACCAGGCGTTGGTCAGGGCGTAGATGCCGTAGGCGCCGACGGCGGCGGTGGTCTGGGTGCAGGCCCGCCACAGCAGCCGGCCCACCGGCTCGATGCCGAGCCGTGTGGTGTGGTCGGTCGCCGTGGCAGGTGCGGTACGCCGGCATATCACCGGCGGGTGCGGCCGAGCAGCGCCATCGCTTCGTCGAGGCGGGTGCGGGCCCAGTCGTACTGCTTGGTGTCGGTGTGCCCGCGGAACACCGTCTCGATGACCATGATCAGCATCAGGTGGAGGCAGTACAGGCGGCGGCGTACCTGTTCGGTCCCGGTCGGCTCGGCCTGGCCGTAGCCGCGCAGGAAGGGGGTGGCGTCACCGAAGGCGGACATCTGGGTGCCGGTGAAGCCCGCTTCGATCAACGGGTCGCCGTAGAAGGCCCGTTCGTGGTCGATGATGCAGGCGATCTTGCCGTCGCGGACCATGACGTTGCCGTCCCACAGGTCCCACTCGACCAGGCGCGGTTCGGTCACCTCGTCGAGGGCGGCTGCGTGCTCGGCGACCACCGCGCGCACGGTGTCGTACTCCCATCCGATGTCGACACAGCGCCGCTCGCCGTCGGCCAGGACGTCTTCGACGATGCCGGTGAACACGCGCCGCCAGCTCGGGTCGTGGGGCCCGGCCAGCGGGCCGAATCCGGTGCCCCGGATGGAGTTGATCTCGCGGTTGGCCGCGCCGAGCTGCTCCATGCAGGCGTCACGCTCGGCTGCGGGCAGTTGCGCGGAGATGATGCCGAGATTGTCGGCGTCGATGTACGGCATGAAGAAGTAGTCCGCGTCGCACAACTCGTGGCTCTGGTCGGCGAAATGAACGTCGGGGACCGGTACCGACGTGTGGGTACGGATCAGGTCCAGCGTCCTGAGTTCGATCGACATGGCGCCGCGTTCGTAGGTCATCACCTCCACGTGCGGGGGCGGGGCGATCTTCAGGACGACGTCGGCGCCGTCGCGAAGCCGGATGCGGTAGGCGACGTTGAACCAGCCGTGCCCCAGCTCTTCGGCCCAGCCGTCTCCGGTGGGGACCTGCCCGGCTCCGTAGGCGCGCTCGATCATGGTGCGCAGCACCTCCGGGGACTGCCGGTTCTTGGTGATGCTCTCCACACCCTGTCCTTTCGGTGATGGCGATCGTTCGCGGCGCCGCCGACGGGCGTCGGATCCCCGGATTGAGTCGACGGCCGGCCCGGATCGGGCTGACAGGCGGCAATGCTTACCACGTGGTCTACATTCTCGCCCGCGCGAGTGTACGTTCGTACGCGCAGAGAGCGAAAGGGGCAGGGAGGAAGCCGCGGCAAGACTGCCACCGGGCCGTGACGGGGCGGCCTTCGGCGACGCCCGGGCCGCATCCACGGCGGGACGCCCCCCTGCACCCCTCCGCGCTCCTCCACACACACCTCGCCCCCGCCGTTACGGCGGGACAGGAGGACTCGCCCGGGAGTGTACGTTCGTACGCTCCATGGATAGGGTGGAGTCCATGCCGACGGACTACTTCGCGCAGGATTCGCGCACCAACCTCGAACGCATGCTGGCCGGCGACCTCTACATCGCCGACGATCCCGATATCGCCGAACGGCAGCAGCGGGCCGTACGCCTGGCCGCCCACTATCAGGCCGCCTACATCGAGGACGTCCGCGCCGCCGAGCCGGTACTGGCCGAACTGCTGGGAGCGGTCGGCGACGAGGTGCATGTGCGGCCGCCGCTCCACGTCGACTACGGCAGCAACATCACCATCGGCTCCCGTACGTTCGTGAACTACAACCTGACCGCGCTGGACGTGGCGGCGATCGTCATCGGCGAGGACTGCCAGATCGGGCCGAACGTCCAACTGCTGACTCCCACACACCCGTTGGAGCCGCAGCCTCGGCGCGACAAACTGGAGGCCGCACAGCCCATCACCATCGGAGACAATGTGTGGCTCGGCGGCGGCGTGATCGTCTGCCCCGGCGTCACGATCGGAGACAACAGCGTGATCGGCGCGGGGGCCGTGGTCACCAAGGACGTTCCCGCGAACGTCGTCGCCGTGGGAAACCCCGCCCGGCCGATCCGCACACTCTGAGGGACAGCGCATGACCACCGGACACACCGACCCGCAACGCCGCGAGCGCATCCTCGCCGCGGCCCTCGACCACATCGCGGACGAGGGCGTGGCCGGCGTGTCCCACCGCAAGATCGCCACGCGTGCGGGCGTGCCGCTCGGCTCGATGACGTACCACTTCAGCGGTAAGGACGAGTTGCTCCGTGAGGCCTTCACGAGGTTCGCCGACCAGATCGTGACCGTCTTCGAGAAACACCTGAGCCGGCCCGCGACACTCGAACAGGCCCGACAGGCCGTGACCGACCTGGTGCACACGCTGTCCGAAGGCCCGCGCCGCGACCTGGTCCTGGCCCAGGAGCTCTACACCCTGGCGGCCCGCCGCCCGGAGTACCAGGAACTGACCCAGGCGTGGATGCGCCGCAGCCGCCAACTGCTGGAGCGGCACTTCGATCACGACACCGCCCGCCAGCTCGACGCGCTCATCGAGGGACTCACGCTGCACCGTGCCCTGGACAACGGCGCACCGCACAGCCGCGCGCTGACCGCCGAAGCCGTCAGGCGCATCACGACCGCCTGAGGGCGGCCTCCGAACAGCCCGTGGGGCGCGACCCTGACCCCGCGCCCCACGGGCCTCGCTGTCCCCTCCCCCACCCTTGGACGCTCCCGCGCCGGGGCGCGCCCGGCGCTTGCGCCAGCATGAGCAAGGTGCGGGCGGCTTCGTCGAGTTCGGCGGTCGCCGGTGCCCTGCGTCGCACGCTCGCTGAAGATCGTCGGGGCCGAGGGCGCCGGTTCCGCTGCCGCGCGCATGTCCGGGCTGTCCTCGAAGTCCGCGACGTTCGCACAGCTGCCACACCCGGCACACCCGGCACACCCTGCAAGGATGGACGAAAACCTCCGCGCGATCGCCAACACGACGAACGCGGCCTGGCGCTAGGAGCCGTCGTCCGTGTCGAGGGCGTGTTCCTTGAGGTAGGCGCCCGCATGGGCTGCGGCTTCTTCCGCGGTTGGGTGGCTCGCGCCATCGGTGTTCGCGGCGGATGCTCCATCAGCGCCCACGCCTGTCCAACTCCACTCGCCGGAAGGCGCCTGCACCAGTTCGGCGGTCCCACCGAAGAGCGCGAGCGTGCTCACGCCTGCCGTCGCGGACGTTGCGCGACGGACGGCGTCGGGCCACTTCTTGCGGGCGCCCTGCCGTGTGATGCCCCAGACAGCCCCCAACTGCTCGTAACTGGCGCCGTAGGAGCCAGCGGTCGCTGCCGCGTGCGCGGTCAACCGTTTGACCTCGGCGTCCATCACCTTCCAGGCGGCCAGGACGGACAGCGCCACGTCGACGGGATCCGCATCCCACATGCGGTCCGCGGGCAACCCGGCTTGTCGGAGGCGGATCGCCGAGGCCACCGGATTCAAGGCGTCGTACAGCGCCTCGTCGAGTTCCGCCTGCTCTTGCGGGGTGATCTCAGAGATCGTCATGCGACAACTATAGTTTCCAACTCGCCGCAGGGGAACTAGAGTTTACGTACCACCTCGCCGTATGCGCTCAACCACGGGAAACGTCGGCGAGAGCAACACCGAGGCCGAGCTGTCCACCCGGGAGCAGGGGCGGGCGGTGCGGCCGGAAGGTGCTGCCGCCCATGGCGGCGACGTTGGACGGCCGCTACACGGTGCGTCCGGGCTGATAGTGCTTGCCCGCTGCGACAACCGTCCTCACCGACTTCAGGGCGGCCAGATCGGCGAGCGGATCCCCGTCCACCACAAGCAGGTCAGCGCTGTGTCCCGTGGTGATCCGGCCCGTCACGTCACCGAGGCCGAGGGCGTCGGCGGCCTCACTGGTGGCCATCGCGATGATGCGCTCCGCGGGCAGTCCGAGATGCTCGTAGAAGCCGAGGCTCGTGGGCAGGCCGTCGAAGCCGGCTCGTTGGACACCTGCGTCCGTGCCCGCGATGAGCCGGACCCCGGCCTCCGCCATCCGTCGCACCGCACCGAACATCGCCTCGGCTCGTTCGGCGCCGAACGCCTTGGGCAGCATCCGCCAGTCGGGGCTGACCGTCGGGCACACCCGGATGCCTTTCTCGACGATCCGGGCGAGAACGTCTTCCCGTACCTCGAACCCGGTGGCCGTCATCCACGAGCAGTGCTCGATGGTGTCGACGCCCGCCTCGACCGCGGCGACGATGCCGTCGGTTCCGTGCGCGTGTGCGGCGACCGGGAGCCCGGCCTGGTGGGCCTCGTCGACCAGGGCCGCCAGATCGGCCGGGGCGAACTGCGTCTCCCAGCTCTGGGCGCCGCCCTTGGTCAGGCCGCCGCCCGTCTCCATGACTTTGATGACCTGGGCACCTGCGGCGCTGTTGCGCTGCACCAGGGCACGGATCGCGTCCGATCCGGAGACCTCGCCCCCGAGGAACCAGCAGTGACCGCCGGGCGGGGTGACCGGGATGCCGGCGGAGACGATACGCGGACCGGCCACGGCTCCTTCCGTGATCTGCCGGGAGAGGCGAATCGCGAGGTGGTTGCGGTCGCCCAGGTCTCGGGCGGTCGTGACGCCCGCGGCCAGCAACTGCTCGGCGTGCCGTTGCATATCGGCTAGCAGTGTGCCGTCCTCCTGCCCCCGGAGCGTGGCGACCGGGTCGGTGCCGGCGTCGAAGCACAGGTGGACGTGCGCGTCGATGAGACCGGGCAGCAAGGTCGCGCCCGGATGGGCCAGGCGGGGCTCGCCCGGCAGGGAACGGCGCTGTACCTCCTCACGCGGTCCGACACAGGCGATCACTCCGTCGCGGATGAGGACGGCGCCGTCATGGATGAGATGACGCTCGGGGCCGGCCAGGACGCGGTCTGCGGTGATCAGCATGTGTCAGTCTCTCTTCGTCGTCGCGGGCGGGTCAGTACCCCGTGCTCGGGGTGTCCGACAACGCCAGGAGTTCATGGACTGCGACCTCGCGGCTGCGCTGAACAGGTATCGCAGTCAGGAGCGTCGACGGGACAGGCACGGCGGAAGCCCTGTCTCCGGCTCCGACCACCGCTCGTGGACGTTCGACGACGGGAGGGGCGTCCTTCCTCGCCGCCTCCGCCCGGCTCGGGATCCGTGATGCCACGGTAGCGACCGTATCCACCTCCTCGTGGACGGCGCCGAGCCCGCCACGACGGGGCATCGCCGGGCAGTCGCTTCCGGTCCGAGGATCCACAGGGGATGATCAAGGCGTTCCGGGCGCCTGCCCGGTCCGGCTCGCATTCCTCGGGGGATCCCTTGCACCGCCTCACTCGCCGTACGACCACGGCTCTGGCCACCGTCGCCCTCCTGACAACCGCGGCAACGGCCTGCTCCGGCTCTGTCGAGACGCCGCGGGCGGCCTCGTCCAAGGAGGAGGCCGGCGCCGCGGCCCCCTCCCCCGCCCGCACAGTGTCCCGGCCCGACCATGAGCGGCTCGACGACGAGGCCCGCAGCCTGCTCACCGGCACGGGCCGTTCAGGCACGGACGACGGCTTCGTCGCGTCCGGGACACTCGCGATCCCCGGGCAGAACCTGGACGAGACCATCAAGGCCGGCACCTCGCTCCACGTGGAGGTGGCCTGCGCGGGAAAGGGTACGGTCACGTTCACCGCAGAATCCGGCACGGCCGAGGCCGTCAGGCGGGTCGACTGCGCGCAATCGGTGACGACGAGATTCCGCTTCACCACGGCAGCACCCCGCCTCGCGGTCCGGGCGGACTCCGCCACGCCCGAAACCGTAGGCACTGCCTACGTGGTGCGCCGCGTCGACTGAGGTCGCTTCCAAGACGCCCAGAGTGAGCGCCACCGCATCCGTGCACGTACGACGACGAGGACGAGGACGAGGGATCGTAGTCGGAGATCTGCACCTGGTTCCGGCGTCATCGGATGATGCAGATGTCCGGCAACGGCGCGTCGTCCCTTTCACCTGCCACCGCGAGGACTCCTCGCGCCGACTGCCGGGCCCGTTCCCATCGCGCGTCGGCGGACAGTGCCTCCCTTGTCCACGGATCCGTCCCCGCGGCCTGGCTCATCTCGCTGAAAACCTCGTCGATCATCCGCAGATGAGGCAGCGCCTCCAGACCGAGCTGCCCCTCCTCGACCAATCGCCCGGCGAGCCGGAAGGCGTCATCGAAGGCCAAGGCGATTTCGTCCGGCGGTACGTCGTGCTTCTCCAGCCAAGCCGACTGAGCCGGCGCGGCTGCCGCGACCACGACAACCGAATCGAGGAGCATGCGACGACGTGGCGATGGGCCAGGAGTGTTCACGTCGTCATCGTGACACGGGCTCCCGTTGAGCCGAGTCGCACCGCGGACGTACGCGATGTGCGCACCCCAGCCCCCGGCAGAAACACATGGCCGGGAGCGCGCGTGCCGCGGCAGGATGATCCCTATGCCTCTGCCCACCCCTGAGCTGCACACCGCGCGCCTGCGGCTGCGGCCGTTCACCGAGACCGACGCGGCGCCGCTCTACGCCCTGCACAGCAGCGCCGACGTGCTGCGCTACTGGGACTCCCCGCCCTGGACCGCGCCCGAGGGCGCCCGGAGTTTCCTCGCGGCCTGCCAAAGGATCGAGGCCGAAGGAACGGGGGCGCGGGTGGCCGTCGACCGGCTCCGCGACGGCGCGTTCATCGGCTGGTGCGGCCTGACCAGTTGGAACCCGGACTTTCGCAGCGCGTCCCTGGGGTACGTCTTCGATGCCTCCGCGTGGGGCCAGGGGTACGCCACGGAGACCGCGCACGCCGTCCTGCGGTGGGCGTTCGACACCCTGGACCTGAACCGCGTACAGGCCGAGACCGACACCCGCAACGCAGCATCCGCCCGGGTCCTGAAGAAGCTCGGCTTCGTCCACGAAGGCACCCTCCGCGAGGACTGCATCGTCAACGGCGATGTCTCGGACTCCTGGGTCTTCGGCCTTCTCCGCCGCGAGTGGCACCCGGAAGCGACGCCGGTCACTCCGGTCGCGCCGGTCACGCCGCCGGTCGACCGTTGACGGGCACCACGGATCCGTCCCCCGGTCCGCTGGGGGACGGCCGTCTCGGGCGGCGTCAGCCCTGTCCCGGCCGGCGCCGGATCCGGCGCCCGCTGATCTGTCGGGGCGTCAGGACGAGCCAGCGGTTCCGGTCGCCACCGGCCCAGGGCTCGGTGAAGGCCAGGTCGGCGAGTGCGCGGGCGTCGTCCGCGTCCGTGACCGGCCTGACCGTACCGACCAGGAGCACGCTCCATCCCTCGCTCATCGCGTCGTCGACCCGGTCCACCTCGAACGCCGCTTCCTTGCCGGCCATGCCCTCGATGCTCGAACCGGGTTGCGTGCGGAACGCGACGCAGCCCTCCTGGGTGACCGAGTAGTTCACCGGCACAAGCACCGGGCCCCGCGGGAGCTGCGCGGCGATCCGGCCCACGCCGTGCGTCGACAGCAGGTCGCGGCACTCCTGCTCGGTCAGGGTCAGGAACTCGGGCTCCCGGGCCCCATCGGCCATGCCGGGCGGCCGGTCGAAGGTTCCGCCGCGCAGTTCCTGGGCCGTGGTCCCCAGTGCGTCCGCCAGACGCATGACGAAGCCCGTCGCCGGGCGCGCCGCCTGCTCCTCGACGTAGGCGATGTACGCGGCCGAGGCTCCGGTTCGCTCGGCGAGGTCCTGTCGGTCGAGACCCAGTTCCTGGCGGCGCGTGGCCACACGGCGCCCGAAGTCGCTGTGCTGCACCGACGTGACGCGGTCGGATCCTGCGGCCTCCGGCATGCCTGGCTCCTTCTGTCCCGCGCACCCGCGAGGTGCGGTGACGGCTCGGTTCCGCCCGGAGCGACTCCTCTCCGGGCGGCCCTTCCATGATCGGTCACATCTCCAGGCACGGCATCCCGTCCGTCCAATGGGATCCACAGCCTCAAACTCGGCACGTCGTACGCCGACGTCGGCTGCGGGGCCGACGGAGTCGGCAGGTACACCAGGCGCAGGTCGGCCTTGACCGTGTCGTCGTCATGTGCGGGGCGCCCTGATCGCACAGGGCACCCCGCACAAGACGCTGGTCTCTTCTCCTTCGCCGCTCAGGCGGCAGTCGTCGTGAAGCTCTGTGCTGCCGTCCCGTCACAGGTGCGTTGGGTGAGCTGGACGCTGTTCGCCGCAGAGGTCGCCGCCGTGAGGCATCGGCCGCTGTGGCGGGCGGTGAAGTGGTAGCGGCCGGTGGCTTCCTTCACCGGGAGCCACTGTTGGTTTTGGCCTCCTCCGTAGGCCCAGAGTTGGAGCGGTGCGTTGTCGGCGGCCGATACGTCGGTCACGTCGATGACCTGTTGGGAGTTGAGGCGTACCCCGATGCTCCGGTAGCCGCTGTCGGTCGTGGCGAGGCGGAACTGCTGGGCCTGGGTGCCGTTGCAGGTGTACTGCTGGATCGCGGTGCCGTTGGCGGTGGCGGCCGCGCGGGCGTCGACGCAGGTGCCGTTGCCGACGTTCTTCAGGGAGTACCAGGACGTCTCGGAGAGGGTGTCGTCCGGTGGCGGCGTGGTGCTGTCGGCGCCGCCGAGCCACTTCAGGCCGTCCAGCAGGAAGCGGTTCTGTGTCGCGCTGGCGAACGTCGACGACGTACGGGTGTTCGTGTCGTAGTTCATCGCGTTGTGGCCGAAGTTCGCGTACAGCATCTTGTACTTCGTGTTGGTCCACAGGATCGGGTAATAGCCGCTGTACCAGGACTGGTCGGGGTCGGTGCCCAGCGGGAAGCTGCTGGGGTCGACGGAGGCGAGGATCTTGATGTCCGGGTTCTGCCGCAGGTCGTCGGACCAGCTGTACCACTCGCTCACCGACGACGTGAACGTCGCGGGCAGGTTCATCGTGGAGGGGTGCGTACGGTCCTCGACCTTGAGGGTCGCGGACGTCGGGCCCCAGGTGTTGGACTTGAAGTTGCCGCTGCCCAGGAACGTGTTGTGGTACCAGGACCAGCTCGCCGCGTCCGTCGTGAAGGCGGAGACGTGGAAACCCATCCAGGCGCCGCCGCCACGCATGTACTGCTCGAATCCGGTGCGCTGGGCGGCGGTCTGCGGGAGGTCGTCGAGGAACAGGACGACCTGATAGGCGTTGACACCGCCGTTGGCGAGCAGGTTCCAGTCGTTGCTCGCGGTGTACGTGAAGCCGTTCGCTGCCGCCTGTTCGGGCAGCCAGTCGTTGGCCTCCTTCTCGAAGTCGATGTGGGCCGCGTCCCAGGTGCCGCTGTAGAGGCCGAGCACCTTGAAGGGGGCCGCCGCTGCCGCTGTGTCGCTCGTGTGGGCCTCGGCGGCCGATGGCGCGGCCAGAGCGAGCAGGGTCGCGAGCACCAGGAGGGTGCGTCTTAGGTGTCGATACATCGGGTGTCCGTCCTTCCGGTCCGGTCGTCTACGGGTAGGTGGTGAGGTAGGCGACGTTGGAGGTGGCGTTGGACGGGCCTCCCGTGTTGTTGATGACGTGGCTGATCGTGCCGGTGCCGCCGAGCGAAACGGTGACCATGTCGTGGAACCTGACCCCGGAGGTGTTCGGCACCTCGAAGGCGCGGTCGGCCACCACGCTGGAGTTGGTGCTGAAGTAGCAGTAGCTGCCGAGTCCCCACGCCTCATGGCTGGTGACGGAGTCGGCGACCTTGTAGGCGGGGTAGCCCTTGCCGCTGCCGTTCATCCACGCGGCCTGGTTCGGCGGGTCGTAGGGCATCTCGTTCTGGAAGAAGTAGGTGCGGCCGCCGTTGCCGTTCCAGAGGACCTGGGTCTTCTGGAAGTGCTCGACGAACAGGCCGTACGCGGTGACGTCGGCGCCGTTGACCACGAGGCCGGTGTCGGCGGTGTTGGTGGTCCAGCCGACGGTGCCGCCGTTGCCGTGGTCGGCCCGCCAGATCCAGGTGTGGTCGATGATCGTGTTCGCGCTGTTCACGACCAGGGAGTTGGTCGCCTTGCCGACAGTGGCGCCGCCGACGCGGACGAAGAAGTCCGAGAGCTGGATCGGGTCGGCCGCGTGGTTGCCCGAGGCGCCGTTCGGGCCGATCCGCACCAGGGTCTGGGAGCTGGTGGTGCCCGCGTCGATGAGGAGGCCGGCCAGCTGGACGCCGTCGACGTCCGCGGTGCTGATCGCGGTGATGCCGCCGTCCGGTACGAGGGTGGCAAGGCCCATGCCGAGGACGACCGTGTCGGGGCGGGTGATGTTCAGCGTCTGGTCGAGGTGGTAGACGCCGGGGGTGACCAGGAGGTTCTTACCGGCGGCGAGGGCCGCGTTCATGTCGGCGGCGGTGGCGCCGGGCTTGACGATGAAGAACTGGTCGAGCGGGAGCGAGGTGCCCGCCGGAGTCTTCCCGCTCCAGGTCGTGCCGGTGGCGTTGGTCCGCAGGGCGGGCACGAACACCTTGTAGGCGCCCGCCCCGTCCACGTACAGGAAGGGCTTCTCACGGATCGTCGGGGTGCTCGCGACGGTGGTGTACGTCGGGAAGGACTGGGCGGGCGCGCCCTGGTCGCCGACGAAGACCATGTTCCAGTTGGAGCCCGACCAACTGCCCATCTGGGAGTTGCGGGTCAGGAACTGCTGCTGGGAGCCGGAGCGGATCTGTCCGTCGATCTTGCTGTCGGAGATGAAGCCGCCGCTGGACCAACCGCCGTCGTCCAGGGCGAGGTTGCCGCGGACGTGCATGCGCCGGTACGGGGCGGCCTGCGAGACGGCCCAGCGGTCGGTGCCGCCGGTCGGGTTGACCGACAGGTTCTCGGCCGAGCGCCAGAAGTTCTGCGTCGCGTTGCCCTGGAACCAGTCGGCCTCCGCGTGCACGGAGCCGTTGACGGTCACGTCGTCCGGGGAGAGGCCGAGGCCCGCGACCTGCGTGTAGAAGCCGACGTTGGCGTCGGCGCTGTACGTACCCGGCTTGAACAGCAGGGCCTGGCGGGCCGCGCCGAACTGGTTGGTCTCCTGCTGGGCGAAGACCGAGTTCAGCTTGGACTGGATGCTGGAGGCCGACATCGATGGGTCGAAGACCGTGACGTTGGGGCCGAAGTCCGGAGTGCCGGGCGGGTTCGTCGCCCCTCCCCCGAGGGTGAAGGACTGCGCGGCCGTGCCGTTGCACGTGTACTGCGCGAGTTGCACACTGTCGGCGGTGGAGGCGCCGGGGACGTCGAGGCACTTGCCGCTGTTGCGGTTCACGAAGTGGTACGAGCCGTCGGCCTCGGCGACGGGAAGCCACTGCTGGTTGGCGCCGCTGGAGTACGACCACAGCTGAACGGCGGCGGAATCGGCGGTCGACACGTCGGTGACGTCCCACGCCTTACTGCTGTCCAGGGCACTGTTCACGCGGTAGTAGCCGCCGCTGGTGGCGACCAGCTGCCAGTTCTGGGCATTGCTGCCGTTGCAGCTGTACTGCTGGACGGCGGTGCCGTCGGCGCTCGCCGCCGAGCGGGCGTCGACACACTTGCCGCTGCCCTTGTTGATCACGGTGGTGTAGCCGGCGGGGAGGGCGGCGGCCATGGTGGGCTGCGCGCTCGCCGGTGTCCGTACGGCGACGTCGATGCCCGTCGCGGTGGTCGCCACGAGTGCGACCGCGGTGAGGACTCTCGGTATCCGGCGTCTGAGCACGGATCCGGTCACGGATCTGAACACGGAGGTCTCCTGTGGGGGGTGGGCCGTCAGCCGGTGTACTTGGCGAGGATGCCGGTGAACTGCCAGGCGCTCTGGGACACTCCCGAGCAGGTGTCGTCGTTGGGGTAGGCGCCGGGGCAGGGCCTGTCGCGGTTGGCCGACCAGAACGTCAGGCGCGCGAGGTGGTGCTGCTGCGCGTAGCCGAGGATCGTCTCGAAGTCGGCAGGGGTGACGGTCTCGTTGTCGTCGGTGATCCCGTTCATGGAGGAGATGCCCATGCCCCGGTACGCCTGGTCGTCGCTGTAGCCGTACGCGTTCTTGAGGGCGTTCTTGAGGCCCTCGGCCGCCTTGAGGGTCAGCGTGCCCATGTTCTGTCCCGCGCCGCCGAAGTCGAACGGCATGATGGTCCAACTGTCCACGCTGAGGCCGGAGTTGGCGGCGCGGTTGATCAGACTCGTGTCCGGGCCCGACTGGCCGGTGCCGATGGTGACGTACACCTTGATGCCGGGGTTGTTCGCCTTGACCGTCTTGAGGGCGTCGACCGTGCGCTGCTGCACGGTCCCGTTACTGTAGGCGTCGGCCTCCAGGTCGATGTCGATGGCCTTGAGCCCGTAGGCGTCGATGACCTTCTGGTAGGCGCCGGCGAGGGCGGCGGCGCTGGTGCAGGAGCTTTCCAGTTTGTTGCCGCTGTAGCCGCCGAACGAGGGGATGACGTCGCCGCCGTTCGCCCGCACGGTGTTGACGGTCTGCTGGTCGACGCCGCCGGTGAGGGGGCGGCCGCCGTCCCACTGGGGGTTGCAGCTGCCGTTGCTGAGGACGAAGGCGAGGGTGAACCATCTGACGCCGGTGGCGTTCATGATCGTGGTCGGATCGGGCGGGCTGCCCCAGCCGTTGTAGAGGTACGGGGCGACGGCCATCGGCGCGGCGACCGGCGGGGTTCCGCCCCCGCTGCCGGGCGCGGTCCACTTCTGGTTGGCGGCTCCGGTGCAGCTCCAGATCTGGATCGGGGTGCCGTTCGCGGAGGTGTTGTCGGTGGCGTCGGCGCACTTGCCGGACTGCTGGCCGACGAGGTCGCGGGCGGCGGTGACGGTCCATTTCTGGTTGGGGGCGCCGGCGCAGTCCCATATCTGGAGCCGGGCGCCGTTGGCGGTCGAACCGCCAGTGACGTCGAGGCACTTGCCGAGGGCGCCGATCGTGCCGTCGGCGTTGACGGTCCACTGCTGGGCGGCGGTTCCGTTGCAGTCGTAGAGCTGGACGGCGGTGCCGTTGGCGGAGTTGGCTCCCGCCACGTCGAGGCACTTGCCGCCGAGTCCGGTGATGGTGCCGGTGGCCGCGGCGGCGGGGGTCGCGGCGAGTGCGCTCGCCGTTCCCGCGAGCAGCGCGGTGGCGAGCACGGTCCGCAGCGCGGTGGAGCGGGTGAGCGCAGGTCCGGGCAGGGGGGACATGGGGGTTCACAGCCCTTCATGGGAGGCCATTGATGGGGGGTTACGGATGTTCAGGTAGATGAACACCGGGTGCATTCATGAAGCTGTGGCGAACGGGAACCTAAAGGTCTGCACCACAGCCGTCAAGAGATGAAACCAAGATGGCCGTCAACGGATCTGCGCCCGCAAGGACTTGAACACGACAAAGCCCCCGGGGGCCTCCCGGGGGCTTCAACAGTACTTAATTCAAGGCTTGTTAAGAAGGGTGCTGCCGAGGTTCGTCCGTCTCCGGCAGCACTCCTCCTCCATCACTTGCCGCTGTAGACGGGGAACGCACTGTGTTCCCCGTAGTCCACGTCGGACAGGCTCCGCAGGACGTCCATGTCGGCACCGGAGATCTCGAAGTCGACCTCGGCGTTGGCGCGCATGTGCTCGGGGTTCGCCGTCTTGGGCAGCGAGACGGTGCCCAGCTGCAGGGTGTAGCGGATGCACAACTGCGGGACGGACACGCCGTACTGCCGTGCCATCGCCCGGACCTCGGGGTTCTCCAGGATCGCTCCGTGCGCGATCGGCGAGTACGCCTCGACGAGGATTCCCTTGCCCGCGCAGTGCTCCAGGAGCTCCGCGGGGGTGTTGCCGGCGTGGACGAGCAACTGGTTCACGTGCGGTACGACGTCGGCTCCGCGCATGATGTTGTCCAGGTCCTGCTGCTGGAAGTTGGACACGCCGATGGCGCGGATCGTGCCCGCCCGGTACGCCTCTTCGAGCGCGCGCCAGGCCGCGCGGTTGCCCTCGGCGTAGTCTCCGCCGCGGAAGTCCGCCCACGGCTGCGGGCTGTGAATGAGCATCAGGTCGATGTACTCGATCCCGAGCTTCGTCAGTGACGCGTCGATCGCGGCGACCGCCCGGTCGTAGTCCTTGACCTCCGCGGCGAGTTTCGTCGAGACGAAGAGCTGCTCGCGCGGCACACCTGCGGCGCGCACGCCCTCGCCGACACCGCGCTCGTTGCCGTAGGCCTGTGCGGTGTCGATGTTGCGGTAGCCGATCTCCACGGCCGCGCGGACCGCCTCGGCCACCTTGTCGTCGTCGATGAACCAGGTGCCGAGCCCCAGCTTGGGGATCTCGACGCCGTTGGACAGCGTGTAGGTCTCGTCCAGGATGGTCATGCGTTCGCTCCGTTCCTCGGCAGCGTCCCGTACACCTCGTCGGTGACGGGCTCGAGCCATTCGTTGCTGACGTCCTCGCCCGGGGTGATGAAGGCGATGTGGGAGAACCACGAGTCGGCCTTCGCGCCGTGCCAGTGCTTCGTGCCCGCGGGGACGCGGACCACCGTTCCCGGCTCCATGCTGAGGGGCTCCTCGCCCTCGGCCTGGTACCAGCCGCTGCCCGCCGTGCACAGCAGGATCTGGTCACCGCCACCGCCCGTACCGTGGTGGATGTGCCAGTTGTTGCGGCAGCCCGGCTCGAAGGAGACGTTGCTGACGGGGACACCTCCCCCGGCGAGCGGCGCCAGGTAGCTCTGGCCGGTGAAGTACTGCGCGTAGGCGTCGTTCTTCTCCCCGAGCGGGAAGATCTGGTCGAATGCGGTGGCAGTCATGTCGTGCTTTCTCTCTGTTCCGGCGCGTCCCGTGGTCGCGGCGCGCCCGTCGGTTCTGCGCCACGCGGGCTATCGGTTGACGTACGCCATGTGCTCGGCGTCGTAGCGATCGCCGCTGACACCGGCCCGCGCGGCCAGCCCGTCGAGGTAGGCGATCTCGTCCGCGGACAGCGCGAGGGCCGTCGCGGCGTTGTTCTCCCGGATGCGTGCCGTGCGGCGGGTGCCGGGGATCGGCACGATCCAGGGCTGTTGCGCGAGCAGCCAGGCCAGGGCGACCTGGCCCGGCGTCGCGCCCCTTGCCTCGGCGAGCCGCCGGACAGGAGCGACGAGTTTCTGGTTCGCGGCCATGTGCTGCGCCTCGAAGCGCGGGACCCGGCGGCGGATGTCCCCGTCCGCGAAGGGCGTGGAGGTGTCGACGGCGCCGGTGAGGAAGCCCTTGCCGAGCGGGCTGAACGGCACGAAGCCGATGCCGAGGCCGGCGAGCGTGGGCAGCACATCGTCCTCGGGATCCCGCGTCCACAGCGAGTACTCGCTCTGCACAGCGGTCACGGGGTGGACGGCGTGAGCGGCGCGGACGGTGGCGGCCGAGGCCTCGGAGAGACCGAAGTGCCTGACCTTCCCCTCGGTGATCAGCTCGCCCACCGTGCCGGCGACGTCCTCGATCGGCACGTCGGGGTCGACGCGGTGCTGGTAGAAGAGGTCGATCACGTCGGTGCGCAGCCGCCGCAGGGACGCCTCCGCTACGCGTCGGATCCGCTCCGGGCGGCTGTCGAGGCCGACGCTGCGGCCGTCCCGGATGTCCCATCCGAACTTGGTGGCGATCACGACCTGGTCGCGGATCGGCTCCAGCGCCTCGCCGACCAGTTCCTCGTTCGCGTACGGCCCGTAGACCTCGGCGGTGTCGAAGAAGGTCACGCCCTCGTCGGCGGCGGAGCGCAGGACCGCGATCATGTCGTCGCGACTGCCCGGGTTGGGGCCGTAGCTCTGGGACATGCCCATCGCTCCGAGCCCGATCGCGGACACGTCCAGGCCCTGTCCGAGTTTTCTGGTGTGCATGATCAGCTTTCCTGGGTCGTGGCCGGGCGTTCGCCGTGCGGCGATCGTGCGGTGGACGTCGCGGCGAGGCTCGCGAGCAGCTGCAGGCGCTCCTGGCTGGGCGAGCCGGGCTCCGCGGTGTAGATGAGGAAGGAGAGGCCGGGCTCGGCGGTCAGCTCAAGACCTTCGTAGGTCAGCGTGAGGTCGCCGACCTCATGGTGGTGGAACTGCTTGGTGCCCGAGCCGTGCCGACGCACGTTGTGTGCTCCCCACCGGGTGCGGAACGCGTCGCTGCAGGTGGACAGCTCGCCGACCAGGTCGTGCAGCACTTTGTCCCGGGGGTCTCTGCCCGCCTCGGTGCGCAGGATCGACACGGTGATGTCCGCAGCCGCCTCCCAGTCCGGGTAGAACGCCCGGGCCCGCTCGTCGAGGAAGCAGTGGCGCGCCAGATTTCCCTGCCCGGAGCCGTCGAACACCTCGTCGTAGAAGGCACGCCCGAGAGCGTTGGTGGCGAGGACGTCCATCCGACCGTTGCGCACGAAGGCGGGCCCGAGAACGACGGCGTCCAGCGCACGGGTCAGGCTGTCCCTGGGCACCCACTTCTTCGGCCTGCGCCTGCGGACGGGCCGGGCCGCTCCATTGGCGGCGCGGGCGAGGTCGAAGAGGTGCTCGCGCTCGGCGTCGTCCAGCTGGAGTGCCCGGGCGACCGACTCCAGGACGGCGTCCGAAACGCCGGCCAGGTGGCCGCGCTCGATCTTGGCGTAGTACTCGGGGCTCACGTCCGCGAGCATCGCCACCTCGCCGCGGCGCAGGCCGGCCACTCTGCGGTGCCCGGAGACCGGCAGGCCGGCCTGCTCGGGGGTGAGGTTCGCTCGACGGGACATGAGGAACTCCCGTGCTTCGTTCCTGGCGTCCATGCGTTCCACGCTAAAGCGCGGAGCCGCTCTGAGGGATGCCCTGTCAGTACGCCCCTCACCAGGGACTCCCCCGCCCGGCAGGTCCGGCGGTCCCCTGGGCCTTGCGCCGGTACGGATCGGCCGACGGCGTCTACGCAGGCAGGGAGAGATCATGACGGAGCACACGAGCAGCGGCTGGACCGGCGGGAAGAACGCCTTCGGCGACTTCGCCCCGGGGATGGTCCATTACACCGACCGGGTCCTTTTCGACGAGGTGTGGGAGCGCGACGGCCTGTCCAAGCGTGACCGCAGCCTCGTCACCGTCGCGGCTCTGACCGCGCTCGGGAAGACGGATCAGCTGCAGTTCCACCTCGGCTTCGCCCGCCAGAACGGCGTCACCGACAAGGAACTGCAGGAGGCCCTGCTGCATCTGGCGTTCTACTGCGGATGGCCTCATGGCATGGCAGCGACAAGCGTGCTGAAGAACATCGTCGAGCAGCAGGACTGAGCGGCCCGGACGTGGCGGTACCGGCGCCTCACGAGCCTCACCAGCGCGGTGTGGCCCGGTCGTCGCGCGATCCGGGCCACCCTTGCCGTTGCGCCCTTCGCTCCGTCGGTCAGGACACGAATCCGCGGGTGACGTGCGTCCCCGATCCCGCGTCCTGCGCCTGATAGTTCGCCTCGCCGACGCAGTCGCTGTACTCGTACTCGGCCCTGGTGGTGCCGCTCAGGCCGCCCGCGTCGGTGGAGGTGGGGCCGCCGAAGACGCCGTCCGTGCGAGGCATTTCGGCGCAGCTGGGGATTCCCGCGTAGTACTCGACGAAGCCGACCTGTGAGCCCTTGAGGTTGCCGCTGCCCGCGGGGAGCGTCCAGGTCCCCAGGTGGGTGGCGGTGCCGGTGACGCTGTCGGTCGCCGTGCCGGTCCAGGTGTCGGTGCCGGTACGGGCGACCTTGATGTCGTAGCGATGGCCGTAGACCCCGTCGAAGTCCACCGCGCAGGTGACGCCGGGGCCGCCGTCCGCGCCCGCATGGCAGAGCGGGTCGGTGGTGCTCGCGCCGGCGGTGAACGTGGAGAAGCGTGCGGACAGGCGCTCGGTGCTGCCGTTGTTCGCCCTGGGCTGCAGGCCGGTGTAGCCCATGGCGTACTCGAAGTCGTACTGCTGGGCGAAGTAGGTTCCGGCCTGGTGGGCCGTGGCGGGGTTGACGGTGATCGGGAACGTGATGTTGCTCAGGCCTCCGGCCGGGGTGCCCGGGACGGACCAGCTGACCAGGACGTTCCCGCCGCCGACGGAGGCGCTCGCCGATGCGGGGGCGACGACCGGCAACAGCGCTGCGGCCAGGGAGAGTACGGCACTTCTACGGAATGCCGATCCTCGTGACATGTCCTCGAACTCCTTTGCGTGGGGGGAGTCATGGCGCCCCCTCACCGGAACGGACACCATGACCTCGAGTCGTTGAACTTCCTATGGCTCCGGGGCCGGCGGGGCCATGGACCAATGCTCGACCGCACTTGGACTCTCGGGGGATCACGGCTGCGTCCGACGCGGCAGTGGGCCCCGCGTCCCGGCCGGGGATGCGGGCCCACTGCGTCGTGTCACTCGGGGCTGTGGCCCCTCGGGTAGGTCCGGCCGACCGTGATCTCGTCGATCTTCAGCTGGTTGTAGTACTTGGTCACCGTCGGCGCCGCCCAGATGCTGTCCACCTCCAGCTTGATGTAGCGGGTGGTGGTGTCCAGGTCGATGTAGCGGGTGGAGCGGGCACCGTCCATGACACCGGTCTTCACCGGTTCGCCCCAGTGCTCGCCGTCGTCGCTGACGTAGACCTTGTAGTCTTTGATGCGGGCCGAGTCCTCCTTGCGGCCGAACGACTCCCGGTTGTACGTGGGCGACCACTCGGTCTGGTCGATGCCGACGTACTGCGCCTTCTTCACGTCGCCCAGGTCCAGGGTGATCGAGACGGGGACCTTGCCGTCCGCGTCCCACAGCTTCGTGGCGTCACCGTCGGTGAGGTTCGCCGCCGGGTGGCCGTCCTTGGCCGAGGTGGCGGTGGCCGTCACCGAACCGGGCGCGTACAGGCCCTGCTTGTGGCGGAGCGTCGTCACCTGGAAGACGGTGTCGTACGGGTCCCAGTCCTTGATGCCCTTCAGCGTCACGCTGCCGTCCCGCTGGTCGAAGGCGATCCGCCGCCCGGTGCGCAGGTCGGTGATCCCCTCGACCTTGTGGCCGTTGTCGCGGAGCCGGACCTGGTCCGTGCCGGTGGGCCGGGTCGTGACGTGGATGTACTGGCGCGTCGGGTCGCTCTTGCTGACCGTCGTGTAGCCGTACGCGCCGTCGTCGAAGGCGCCCGGACGCAGGCCGCCGTAGAGGTAGCCGCCGCCCTCGACCCCGTTCACCGACTTCCAGATCGGGTCGATGTACCGGTCGAACGTGTCGATGAACGCCTGCTGTTGCGGCGGGAAGGTGCCGTCGACCTGCGCCTGGAAGTCCATCAGGGACTTGTAGGAGGTGCCCGCGTTGGCGATGTAGCGGCGGATGTTGAGCGCGGTGTCGACCGGGCGGTCCTGGCCGTCGTACCACCAGGCGCCGGTGGAGGGCACTTTGTAGCAGGACTCGGTCAGCCGTGGCATCGACGTCATGTACGCGGCCGGCATGTCGTAGTCCGGGGTCATGCCGGTCTTCTGCTCGTTGGACACGGTGTCCATGATCGGCGTGTCCTCGTTGTTGTTGCTCAGCAGCATGTCGGGGCGCTGCTCACGGATCTGCTCGTAGAGGTGGTGGTCCTCCCAGT
This sequence comes from Streptomyces sp. VRA16 Mangrove soil, assembly GCF_017377775.1. Taxonomy (GTDB): domain Bacteria; phylum Actinomycetota; class Actinomycetes; order Streptomycetales; family Streptomycetaceae; genus Streptomyces. The sequence goes on along the minus strand of NZ_JAFVLN010000001.1, from coordinate 1,263,744 downwards.
ACTCGTTGTCGTTGTCGATCCAGAAGCCCGCGAGGTCCTTGTACCGCTTCATCACCTCGAAGAAGTTGTCGTAGCTGAACTCTCCGAAGCCGGGGCGGGTCGTCAGGTCGACGTTCTTGCCCTTGTACGCGGAGTACGCGCCCGAGTCGAGGGATTCGGGGCCCGCGTAGTCGTGCCACTGCGGGTCGTCGGTCATGTAGAGGATGACCTTGATGCCCTTGGCCTTGGCCGCGTCGATGAGTTCACCGAGGATGTCGCGCCGCGTCGAGCAGCTGCCGGGAATCTTGGAGGGCCAGGGGCGGGCGTAGCCCAGGCGGCTGTGGAAGGTGGCGAGGACGATGTACGAGCCGTGCAGCTTCTTCGTCTGGTCGACCCAGTAGTCCGGGTTCCAGCCGCTGTCGTTCACCGCCTTCTCCCAGGAGGCGCAGTCGTAGTGCTTGGGCTCGGTGTACATGCCCCAGTGCAGGAACAGGCCGCCGGAAGCGGCGCGCAGCCAGTTCTGGCGCGGGTTGTACATCCCGGGGACGGCGTCGTCGGCGGTGGCCGACGCGGTCGGGGCGGCGGCCGCCGGGGCCGGCGACGGAGTGAGCAGGAGTGCGCTGAGCAGCGCCGACAGCGCTGTTGCCAGGGCCGCGAGGCGGCGTGGGCGGTGCGGGTCTCTGTGTCTCATGGCGGCAAGGGCCTCCTGTGGGTATGGGTGATGCGGTCGTCGTACGGTCGAGTGACGTGGGACGAGGTGCGCGAGGCGGGGTGACCGTCAGTGGTGCGCGGCCAGAATCGACAGCAGCCCGGAGCGGGGCACGGTCAGGGCCATGGGTCCGCCGAGGGTGCGGACCCACGATCCGGTCACCCTGCCGCGGGCGTCGTACGCGGTGATCGCGGCCTCCACCGGGCCGTGCGGCACGTTGCAGACCAGGGTGTCGGCCCCGGTGGCATTGACGAGATCGGCCCGGGGGTGGCTGAGCAGGTCGAGCGGGACGGGGCGGTCGGCGTGCACGACGGCGACCTGGTGCTCGCCCGCGTGGGCCTGGAGGACGGGGTAGAGCTCGTCGGGGCGGCCCGGCTCGACGTCGCCGTCGAGCAGCGTCGGCGCGAGCCGCTTCCACTGGCGCAGCCAGAACGCCAGCGCCTCGTGCTGCGAGGCCGTCAGGTCGCCGATTCTGCACGACAGTTGGGGTACCGCGTGGAGGACGGCCAGGAGCTGGCGGACCGCCCATTCCGGTTCGGCGTCGGGGTCCCACATGAGCATGTCCGAGTGGACGGCGCCGCCGATCGCGGTCAGTGCGGCGTCGACGGTGCGGACCCGGTTCGCGGTGGCGTCGGCCGGGCAGTCGGTGGCGCGCAGCAGATTCCCGTACGCGCTCATGCCGGGGCCGAGGTAGGGCTGGCGCAGCTCGATCAGGGGGCCTTGCGGGCACAGGGCGGTGAGCGCCTCCCGGATGTCGCCGAGCAGTACGGCCATGGCCTCGGCGACGCTGCCGCCCGCGTCCGCGTACACGGTGGCGTCGTCGAGGAAGTCCAGCTTGAGGCCGTCGAGGCCGTGGTCGGCGACCAGTCGGGTGCAGGTGTCGACGACGTGGGCGCGGACTTCGCAGTGGCGCGGGTCGAGGACGTACGCGCCGGGTGCGGTGGGACTCGGGACGAGGGCGTACGGGGACAGCCGCTCCCACGCCGGCGACGCGGGGCCGAGCAGCAGGGGCCCGAGCCAGGCGATGTACGCCAGGCCGAGTTCGTGCACGGTGTGGACATGCCCCGCGAGGTCGGGGAACTTCTCGGTGTCGACCTGCCAGTCGCCGGCCCAGGCGTATCCGCGCTCGCGTCCGCCGCGCTGCCAGCCGTCGTCGAGGATCACCAGGCCGCACCCCAGGTCGGCGGCGAGGCGTGCCTCGCGCTCCACCCCGGCGGCCGTGACGTCCTGGCCGAACGAGTACCAGGTGGAGTAGGCGGGTGTGCGTCCTGCTCCGGGCAGCGGCAGCGGGGCCAGGGGCGAGGACGCCAGGAGCCGCCGGCGCACCACGCGCAGCGCGGCTGCCGGAGAGGCGCTGCGCGGTGCCAGGATCACGGTGTACGGCTCGTCGCGCGCGGTCAGTTCGAGGTGGACGACGAACTGTTTGTGTTGCTCGGAGACGCCGAACACGGTGCGGACCTCGGCGCTGTGGTCCTGTGCGGCGAAGGTGAGCAGCGTCGCGCCGGACGTCTCGTAGAGGCAGCCGATGGCCGCGCCGCGCACGAGGCAGGTGTCGAGCGCGCCGGCCCAGTCGGGGGGCAGGGCGCGCTGCCAGCCGCAGTCGGGGTACCAGTAGCCGACCGCGTCGCGCAGCGGAGTGGAGAGGCGGATCTCGACGGCCGCGCCTTCGGGCGCGGACACGTCGAGGGCGTGTGTTCCGTCGGGCAGGGAGCGCACGGCAGGCTGTAGGGGGGTGCCGTCGACGAGGACGGCGACGCGGACCTGGTCGAGGAGCCGGTGGGTGGGGGCAGGCGGTCGCTCTGCGGTGGTGACCGCGGTGGATGTCACGTGAACTGCCTTTCGGGTGCGGGAGATCGCTCGCTCAGCCCTTGGTGGCGCCGCCGGTCAGCCCCTTCACGAACTGCTTCTGCAGCACGAGGTAGAGGACGAGGACCGGGAGTGTGGCGAGGAGCATGAGGCCGAAGACGGTGCCGAAGTCGGCCTGGTACTGGCCGATCGCGCGGTAAATGCCGGTGGTGACCGTGGTGCCGCTGCCGGGGCCCAGAATGATCAGCGGGTTGAGGAAGTCGTTCCAGATCCAGACACCGAAGAAGATCACCGAGCTGGCCGTGGCAGGGCGGAGCAGCGGGAAGACGACCTGCCAGAAGGTGCGGAACCAGCCCGCCCCGTCGATCGCGGCGGCCTGTTCCAGCTCGACCGGGATGCCCTTGACGAACCCGGCGAACACGAACACCCCGAAGGGCACGTAGTAGCCGACGTTGAACAGGACGAGCCCCTGCACGGTCGCCATCAGGTCGAACGTGCGCAGTACCTGGGTGAGCGGGAGCAGAATCACCTGGGGCGGGATCATCAGTCCGCAGAGCAGGACGAGGGTGGCCGCCTTGCCCCAGCGCGAGGCGGTGCGGGCCAGGTAGTGGCCGAGCATGGCCGACAGCACGGTCAGCACGATCACCGACAGGGTGGTGACGACGAGGCTGTTGGTGAGGCTGACCCAGAAGAGGTGGTCGGGCCGACTGACGACCTTCGTGAGGTTGTCGAGGGTCGGCGGCAGCGGCAGGTTCGCCGGGTGCGGCGCGATGTCGGAGCCCTGCTTGAAGGCGTTGGCGAGGACGACGTACAGCGGGACGGCGAAGACGCAGCCGAGCACGGTCACGACGAGGGGGCGCAGCCAGGGCGCGCGGGTGGCGGTCACGGTTGTGCGGGTGGCGGTCACAGTGCGACCTCCCTGCGCTGCAGGAGCCGCAGGGCGAAGGCCGCGACGGTCGCGACGATCACCAGCATCACGAGGGCCATGGCGGAGGCGTAGCCCTGGCGGTTGGCGGTGAAGCCGGTCTGCAGGATGACGAGGGCGACCGTGGCGGTGGTACCGGAGCCGGGGCCACCGCCGGTGATGACCTGGATGTGGTCGTAGGCCTTGAACGCGGTGATCAGCAGGACGACGGTGTTGACGGTCAGCGCGGGGGCGAGCAGCGGCCAGGTGACGTGCCGGAAGCGGGCGAGTGGACCCGCGCCGTCGATGGCGGCGGCCTCGAGCAGCTCCCCGGGCACGGACTGGAGTCCGGCGAGGTAGACCACCACACAGAAGCCGAGCATCTGCCAGGACATGATGACGCCGAGCGAGTACAGGGCGAGCGAGGGGTCGGAGAGCCAGCCGACGGGGTCGATACCGATCCAGCCGAGCGCCTGGTTGACGACGCCGTCGTCGGCGAGGAGCCGGGTCCACACGACGGAGACGACGACCGAGCTGAGCACGACGGGGACGAAGAACACGGCCCGCCAGGCGTTGTAGAACCAGCCCTTGCGGTCGAGGAGCATCGCGATGCCGAGCCCCGCGACGTTGGGCAGCACCACCATCATCACCGTGAGCTGCACGGTGACCTTGAGGGACTGGAGGAACTCGTCGTCGTGCAGGAGGAGTTGATAGTTGTGCAGGCCGACGAACTCGGTGGGCGGGCTGAACGGGTTGTAGTCGGTGAGGCTGTAGCCCAGGCTGAGCAGGACCGGCGCGAGGACGAAGCAGGCGTACACGAGGAGTCCCGGCGCGCCGAAGACGGCGAACCGGCCGAGGGCGGAGCGCAGCCTGCGGCGGCGCCCCGGTCGCGCGGCGGCGGACGGGGCCGACCTCCGCGCCCGTGGCCGCAGTTGGGTGTCGGTCGCCATGGTCAGGAGGCCTTCTCCCACTCGGCGTCCAGGTAGGCGGCGGCTTCCTTCGGGCTCTTGCGCCCGAGGATCACGTCCTGGGCCGCCGCGTGCACCTTGGCATCGAGTCCGGGCAGCAGCGCGTCACCGCCGGTCTCCCAGGCGAAGGCCTTGACCGTGGCCTTCTGCTTCAGCGATGTCTGCCACAGGTCGTAGGACTCCTTGTAGACCGGGCCCGTGCCGGCCGGCGGCGTGTAGCCCTTGATCGCCGGGAACAGGGCGTCGGACTTCACGGAGTTGTCGAGGTTGGACTTGTCCAGCTGGAAGGCGAGGGCGAACTTCTTCGCCGCTTCCAGGTGCTTGGAGTGCGCGTTCACCGACAGGCCGCCGCCGGTGTAGCCCGAGGAGAGCACGGAGCCGTCGTCGGTGGGCCAGTTGAAGACGCCGATGTCGTTCTTGATCGGGCTCTTGTCGCCGGCCGCCGCGAACCAGCAGCCCATGGGGTACATCGCGCCCTTGCCCTTGAGGAAGGCCTGCTCGGTCGCCGCGTAGTCGAGCGAGATCATCTTCTTGTCGATGTAGCCCTGCCGCGCCAGCTTCTGGATCTTGGTGAGCGCGCCGACGAACGTGGGGTCGGTGAACCTCACCTTGCCCTCACGGCGGTGCACCATCCAGTCGGGGTCCTTCTTGTAGACGTCCGTGGCGACCGTGCCGGTCAGCGGCAGCACGCTCGGGAACGCGTCCTTGCCACCGCCCACGACGAACGGCTGCAGTCCTTGGGTCTTCAACTTGCCGGAGTCTGCGACGAGTTCGTCGTACGTGTGGGGAGGGGCGGTGATGCCGGCCTTCTTGAACATCGACTTGCGGTAGTACACGACCGGAATGGACTGGGTGTTGGCCGGCAGCTGGTACACCTTCCCGCCGATCGCGCCGCCGTCGGGGACCTGGAAGTCCTTGAGCTCGTCCGGCTGCCAGGCGTACAGGTTTCCCGCGTCGCCCAGCCCGGTCGGCGCCACCGCGATCATCACGTCGGGGAACTGGCCCGAGGCCAGGAGCTGCTTGGCGTAGGCGGTGCGGTCGGCGGTCGGCGCGACCAGCTTCTTCACCGTGAGGTCCGGGTACTTCTGCGTGACCCGCTTGATCGCCGCGTCCCAGTAGGCGGGGGTCAGGTTCGACGTCTCGAAGGTGAGGAAGGTGATCTGCTGCTTCCCCTTGCCCGACGCGCCGGAGCCCGTGCCCTCGTCGACGGAACAGGCGACGAGCGAGGTCAGCAGCAAAGACGCGGTGAGCCCGGTGAGAGCAGCCCTGCGGGTGTATGGCGTGATGCGCACGCGGTCCTCCGACAGATCGAGACACAAGGGGCGCCTGCTGGCCGGGAGCGCGGGCCACGATCGGCCCGTGAACGTTCCCGTGAGCGCTCACGGAGAACCTTGAAGGCAGCGGGTGTACACGTCAATACCGGTGCACACAAAAGCTCGAACGCGTCGATCTGCGGGGCAACACCACTGATCCACTCGGCCGTTGACACCTCGGAACCGCCTGCCGAAGATGGCCGTGAGCGCTCACGTGAACCATCCGACCCGAGGGGTGGGGCGACACCTGGGCAGACAGGAAAGAAGGCACCACTGATGCCCACCCCCCGCACCTCGCGCAACGGCGCGCGCCGCAGCGTCACGATCGAGGACGTGGCCCGCTCCGCCGGGGTCAGCCGGCAGACCGTCTCGCGCGCCATCAACGACAAGCCGGAGATCGATCCGCAGACCCGGGCGCACGTGCTGCAGGTCGCGCAGACGCTCGGCTACCGGCCCAACCGGCACGCCCGCGGCATGGCGGGTTCGAGCCTGACGACGCTCGGCCTGGTCGTCGCGGACGTCCTCAACCCGTTCTTCCCCGAGGTCGTGGCCGGGGTGATGGACGCGGCCGACGAGCGCGGCTGGCAGGTCGCCGTCTACAGCACCGGCTCCGCGCTGGAGCGCGAGCAGACCGTGGCGGCCACGATCGCCGACCATGTCGACGCCTGCATCGGGTACTTCGACGACGACACGGCGGTGGAGCGGGTCCGGGCCAGTGGGATCCCCCTCGTGCTCCTCGACCACGACACGCGTCCGCCCGGGGTCGGCGGGGTCCGGATCGACTTCGAGGCCGGAATGCGTCAGGCCCTGGGGCACCTCACCGGGGCCGGGCATCGTCGGATCGTCATGCTCGACGACCAGGGGCGCGACGACGCCGCCGCACCGCGCACCCGCCACCACCTCTTCCGCTCGCTCGTCACCGAGTACGGCCTCGACCCCGCCGAGACGTGGGTCGTGCCCGTCGCCAACTCGGTCCAGGGCGGCGCCGACGGCATGGACCGCGTCCTGGCCGACCATCCCGACGCCACCGCCGTGCTCGGCTACAACGACCTGATCACCGTCGGAGCGCTGCGGCGCGCCCGGGAGCGTGGACTCGTCGTGCCGGACGACTGCGCGTTCGTCGGCTGCGACGGCCTGGCGCTCGCCGAACTGGTGGAGCCGCCGCTCACCACGCTGTACGTCGACAAGCGCCAGGTCGGCCGGGCCGCCGTGGAACAGGTGGCGGCACTGTTGCGGGGCGGGCCCGCGCAACCCGAGACGGTGATCGTGCCGAGCCTCGTGGTGCGCCAATCGACGTGATGACGATCAGTCATCGGATCTATCTCCTCGGGAGCTGATGACACCCCCTTCTTTCGTTCGCAATATCGAACAATTGCCGCCCTGTCGTCACTGCTCAGATCATCACCAACCGCGCTCAACAGGGGTGTTGCGCGGCGTCCCCGCCGTGTATGGTTCCGGCGTTCATCCCAGAGACATCGGATGTGTTGGCTCGAGAAGGGTGACTCGGACATGACGAACCGTGAAGCACCGCACTCCCTCACACGCAGAACCGCGCTGCGGACCCTCGCCGCAGGCGCCGTCGCCGTACCCCTCGCGGTCGGACCGCTGGGCTCGGCGTTCACGGCATCGGCCGCCACCCTCGCCTGGTACCCCGACGAGGTCGCCGACGGCCTGAACGCCTTCGAGGGGCTGGAGGCCGACCGCGTCGGCGCCCACCCCGAACGCACCTACGCGCTGGTCGAGAACAGCGACCACTACCGACTCAACATCTGGGCCGACGACCTCGACAGCACCGGTGGCGGAGACCGCCAACGCACCGAGGTCAAGGGCATGGTGCAGGACGGCACCGCCATCGAGATGCACGACGGCGAGACCTGGCGGATCGCCTACGAGATGTGGATCCCCACCTCGCTCCACGGCACCAGCCACTTCACCCACATCTTCCAGACCAAGACCCCGGCGACCAACGACGGCCCCTGGCTCACGGTCGACCTCACCCGCGACAGCGACGGCACCGAGCGGCTGCGCGCCCGCGCCTACGCCAACTCCGGCTCCCCCACCATCGCGTCCTGCGCCCTCGCCCCGATCCGTGGCCACTGGACCACCGCCAGCTGGCAGATCACTCCCGGCCAGAGCGGGGCGGCCTCCTTCACCCTGCTGGACGGCACCGGCGACGGCGCGCCGGTCGCGGCGCAAGGGAGCATGACCGGGGTGATCAACCCCGACGAGGGGGACTACGTACGCCCGAAATGGGGGATCTACCGCTCGATCCTGAGCGACCCGGCCGACATCATCGACACGAAGATCCTCTTCCGGAACATGACGGCGACCCGGCTCTGATCCCGCTCCGCCCCCGCTCCGTCCCGCACACCGGCCGGGCGTCGACGCTCATGCCGATGCCTGCGCCGACGCGTGTCCGCCCGTGTCCCGAGAGCACGGACGGGCACGCGTCGCCCATCATCCGCGCCGCGCCATCGTCCCCTCACGCACCGGCATCACGCCTCGGGGGCGTCCCCGAAGTCCGGGATCTCCAGCCGGGTTCCGCCCTGCAGCGCCGACTCGTGCGCGACGATCCCCGGCAGGGTGTAGCGGGCCGCGACCCAGGCGTTCACCGACGGCAGCGACCGCGTGTGCACCGCCGTCACGAAGTCGTCGACGAGGAAGTGGTGGCTGCCCTCGTGGCCGTTGTGCAGATGGTCGAACTCCCGCGGCAGCCGCGCCCGGTCGTGGACCGGCGCCGAACCGGACGTGAAGGCGGCGCGGAGTTCCGGCGCGATGTGCTGAAGTGACGGATCGTCGGGCGACAGGGTGGGCTTGGGCTCCAGCAGCTCGCTGATGTCCTGCACCCCCTTCTTGTCCTGCCAGAACGCCACCGTCGCGAGCTGCTCCATGCTCGCGTCCGTCCCGAAGAAACGGAAGCGCGACTCCCGGATGTACGAGGGGTAGCCGACCCGCCGGAACTCGTTGGTGCGGAACGAGCCCCCGCCCGCCACCTCGAACAGCGCGGTCGCGTTGGAGAAGTCGTTGCCGAACTGGCTGACCTCCTTGTCGAAGACGCCGTCCCCGCGCCCGTCCACGACCCCGACGGCCGACACGCTCACCGCGTGCGTCTGCCAGGCCCCGAGCACACCACCCACCGAGTGCGTCGGGTAGAGCAGCGGCGGATAACTGGCGGTCTGCTTCCAGTTCTCTCCGCCGCTGTACTGGTAGGCCTCGTAGAACCCGAGGTCCATGTCGTGGACGTAGTCGCCCTCGGCGTAGAAGATCCGGCCGAAGGCGCCCTCGGCGATCTGGTTGCGGGCGTGCACGGTCGCCGGGTTGTACTGGCTGGTCTCCCCCATCATGTAGGTCAGTCCGGTCACCTTGACCGCGTCGATGATCGCGGCGATCTCGTCCCTGCTGATCGCCATGGGCACCGCGGAATACACGTGCTTGCCCGCCCTCAGTCCTTGCAGCACGAGCGGGCCGTGGGTCCACCGCTGGGTGAAGATGGCGACCGCGTCGACGGCCGGGGATTCCAGCATGGCCTCGTACGAGGGGAACGTGCCGGCCAGCCCTTGGGCCGCCGCGAGTTCCTCGGCCCGTTCCGGCAGCAGATCGGTGACGTAGACATCGCCGACGCCGGGGTGCGCCTGGAAGAGGGTGGCGAACTGGCCGGAGAACTGGCCGGCACCGACGATGCCGAGAGAGAACGTCATGTAAGGCATGTCCTTCGTTGTCGAGAGGTCACTGGGAGAGGATCAGATTGATCTGGTCGTTGGTCTGACCGAGGCTGCCGACGGAGCGACCGCTGCCGTACACGCCCTGCATCGCGGGGTGCATGAGCGCGTACACGTCCGCCGCGTAGTTGGTGATCGGGTAGGTGAAGGTGCTGAAGTCCTTCGTGTCGGCGACCGGCCGGGTGAACGCGCTGACGTCGATGCCCTTCTTCTTGTACGCGGCCACCGCGGCCTTCGTGCCGTCGGGCGTGGCGGGGAAGACGATGCCGTAGCCGCCGACGATCTTCTGGCAGGCGTCGGAGGACAGGTACTTCACCCACTTCTCGGCGCCCCGCTTGTTGTGGGCCTGCTTGGTGATGGAGTCGGCGAGGCCGTTCATCATGGTGGCCCGCTTGCCGGTCGGACCGACCGGTGTGAAGGCGGTGCCGACCTTGATGCCCTGCATCGCGGCGTACGTGGAGATCATCCAGGCGCCGTCGAAGGCGGTCGCCGCCTTGCCCGCGGCCACTTGCGCGTTGGCCGGATTGGCGCCGGCACTGAAGTCCGTGAGCGGGGCCAGGTACCCCTTGTCCGCGAGGCCGAAGTACCACTTGATCACGGACTGGAAGGTCTTGCTGCCGTACTGGTACTCGGTGCCCCACCGCTTCTTGTCGGTGTACTTCCAGCCCGCGGATGCGGCGAAGTTGCTCCACTGGGTCTGGCCGTCGCCGTCTCCGCCCCCGCCGGTCGCGAGGCCGTACACCTTGACGTGGTGCTTGTCGAAGCCGGGTTCGTCGCCGCGCTTGCCGTGGACGTCGACCGTGAGGTGGGCGATGGCCTTCTCGAAGCTGCCGCCGTCCTTCGGGTTCCACGACAGCGAGTTCAGCTGCTCCGGGGTGATCCCCGCCGACCGCGTCATCTTCCGGTTGTAGAAGAAGGCGACCGTGTCCCAGTCCTTGGGGGCGCCGTACCGATGGCCGTCCTCGCCGATCCAGTTGTCGGCGAGGCCCGCCTGGTAGTCGGCGGGGTCGATGTTCAGGTCGTCCAGCGGCTGGAGGACCTTGAGGTCGGCGAACTGGCCGAACTTCTGGACGTGGTCGGTGAAGACGTCCGGCTGGGTCCCCGCGATGAAGCTCGCGGTCAGCTTGGTCCAGTAGTCGCCCCAGCCCATCTGGCTGATCTTCACGTTCAGTCCGGGGTTCTCCTTCTCGAACCCCTTCGCGCAGGCCTGGTAGGCGGGCAGCTGGTTGGCGTCCCACAGCCAGTACGTCACCGTGTTCGCGCCCCCTCCCGCACCGGCGTTCTTCGCGCACCCGGTGGCGAGGGACAAGGCCAGCACTCCGGTCAGCGCGATCGCACTTCGCATCCCAACTCGCACACCTGTCCCCTTACTTGATGCCGGTGAAGCTGATGGTGCTGACGATGCGGCGCGCGAAGAACCCGAAGAGCGCGAGCATCGGCAGCGCGGCGATCAGGGTCGCGGCCATCAGGCCGGACCAGTCGTAACCCGTCTGCGGGGTCTGCGCCCGGAAGATGGCGAGCGCCACCGTCAGCACGCGCGAACTGTCGCTGTAGGACACCATCAGCGGCCAGAAGTAGTCGTTCCACGAGGTGATGTACGTCAGCACGCCGAGGGTGAGGATGGGCGTGGACGCCATCGGCAGGAGCACCCGGAAGAAGATCCGGACCTTGCCCGCCCCGTCCAGCAGGGCGGCCTCCTCCACCTCGCTCGGGACGTTCATGAAGAACTGGCGCAGGAAGAACACCGCGAACGGGGTCATGAACAACGTCGGCAGAGCGATGCCCAACAGCGTGTCCACCAGGTGGAGTTGCTTGATGAGCACGAAGTTCGGCAGCAGCGTGAAGATCGCGGGCACCATCAGCCCGGCGAGGAACACGGCGAAAACCTTGTCCCGGCCGCGCCACTTCAGCCGCGCGAAGGCGTAGGCGGCCATCGCCGAGAAGAAGATCTGGCAGACGGTGATCAGGGTCGAGACGATCACGGAGTTGAGCAGATAGCGCCAGAACTTCAGTCCGCCGCCCGCTCCGCCCTGGGCGATCGCCTCCTGGGCCGACTGCAGGCCCAGGGCCCGCTCGAAGCCGCCGGTGGTGAGGTCCACCGGGAGGGGGTCGCCGGGATGCGCGGCGAGCGCGGTGTTCGTGGACAGTGCGGTGCGCAGGATCCAGTAGAACGGCAGCAGGGTGATGAGCAGGATCAGGGCCATCACCGCCCAGGCGGCGATCCGGCCGAGGGACGTCCGGCGCCTGGTGGGCCGTAGGGGCGTCGCGGTTGCCACGGCAGCCATGTCGGTCACGTCCTTCCGTCAGCCGAGATCGCTCTGGCCGGCCCGGGTGAGCCGGTACTGCACGAACGTGATCGCGCTCAGCACGACCAGGAGAGCCACCGACATGGCCGAGGCGTAGCCGAACTGGAAGCGGCCGAACGCGGCACCGTAGATGTAGTACTGGAGCACGTTGGTGGCGTTCGCAGGGCCGCCCGCGGTGGTCACGGCGACCGTGTCGAAGACCTGGAACGAACCGATCACCGTCATGATCAGCACGACCGCGAGCACCGGCCGCAGCAGCGGCAGGGTGATCCGCCAGAACATCCGCCACTCGCTCGCGCCGTCCACCCGCGCCGCCTCGTACATGTCCGCGGGAATCGCCATGAGGCCCGCGAACAGCAACAGCGCGGTGTAGCCGACGTGCCGCCACACGTTGATCAGGGCGATCGTGGGTATCGCCCAGTGCTCGTCGGCGAGGAACGGGATGTGGTCGAAACCGAGCGCTCCGATGATCTGGTTGCCGATGCCGAGCTGAGTGTCGAGGATCCACAGCCACACGACGCCCGCGACGACGTTGGACATCAGATACGGCGTCAGCACGATCCCGCGCAGCACCGCCGACTGCGTCAGCCGCTGCATGAGCACGGCGATGGCCAGCGCCAGCACCGTCTGGACGCCGATGTTGATGACCACGTACACGACGGTGACCCGCAACGAGCTCCAGAAGATGGGGTCGTGGGCCATCCGCACGTAGTTGTCCAGGCCCACCCACTCGGCCGGGGTGAGCAGGTTGAAGCGGGTGAAGCTCAGATAGATGCCCCGCATCGTCGGCCAGAGCAGGAAGACGGTGAAGCCCAGCAGCGCCGGGGCGATGAACACCGCGGCCAGCCGACCGTCCCCCCTGCCTCCGCCATCCTTGACCCGTCCCGTCCTGTGCTTGCTCGCGGCCCTGTCGGCGTTGCCCCGCGGCAGACGCGACGGAGGGCTGCTGGAGGCGATGGTCATCGAGAGACTCCCTCGTCCGCGGCGGCTCATCCTCGGCCACTTACTTTTGTGGCGAAATAATCGAGCCGTCAAGACTCGTGCAGCGTTCGCTTGTTCGAACCTCTTGAGCCTCAGAGTGGATCCATTGGTTTTGTGGCAAAAAAAATCATGTGGGAGTCTGACTCCATGACCACAGGTGCGGCCAGCTGGCTTCCGCTGAGCCCCGGAGAGCGTTCGGTGGCGATCGAGGTGCTCGTCAACGGCCCGTTGTCACGTACCGAACTGGCCCGCCGGCTCGCTCTGTCCGCGGGCAGTCTCACCCGGCTGACGAAGCCGCTGATCGAGTCCGGTCTGCTGATCGAGGTCGCCGAGGCCGGCACCGCGGCGGAGGTCCGCCAAGGCCGCCCCTCACAACCCCTCGACGTCGTCGCCGAGTCCCGCTCCTTCATCGGCTTCAAGATCACCGAGGACATGGTCTACGGCGTCATCACCACGCTGCGCAGCGACATCATCGACCGCTACGACCGGCCGCTGACCGGTCTCGCCCCCGCCCAAGTCGCCGACCTGCTAGCCGAGATGACGACCCGGCTGGCCCGCGCCCACCCCCGCCTCGCCGGTATCGGCATCGGCGTCGGCGGCCTGGTCGGAGAGCGGTCCGTGGTGCGGGAGTCCCCCTTCCTGAAGTGGCGGGACGTCCCGCTCGCCGAGCTGGTCGAGGAGCGCACCGGTCTGCCGGTGGTCGTCGAGAACGACGTCGCCGCCCTCGTCGAGTCCGAGACCTGGTTCGGGGCCGGCCGGGGCCTGGACCGCTTCGTCGTCCTGACCATCGGCGCCGGAATCGGCTACGGCCTGGTCCTGGGCGGCAAACGGGTCCCGCCCGCCGAGGAGGACCGCGGGTTCGGCCGCCACTGGATCATCGATCCCCACGGCCCGCTCACCCCCGACGGTGCGCGCGGCAGCGCGGAGTCACTGCTCACGATCCCCAACATCCGCTTCCAGATCCGCGCCGCCACCGGCCGCGACCGGAGCTACGAGGAGATCCTCGCCCTCGCCGACGCCGGTGAACCCATGCCGGCCCGTGTCATCAAGGAGGCCGCTCGCGCCCTCGGCATCCTGGTCTCCCACATCGCCAACTTCGCGATGCCGCAGAAGATCCTGCTCGCCGGCGAAGGGGTCGGCCTGATGGATGTGGCCGGGGACACGGTACGGGCGACCGTCCGCGCTCATCGGCATCCCATGGCGACCCCGGTCGTCCTGGAGACCAAGGTCTCCGACTTCCACGACTGGGCGCGCGGCGCCGCGGTCCTGGCGATCCAGATCCTGGTACTCGGCTCACCGGAATCGTGACGCTTCCCTCGGTTCCGCGTTTGCTCCTTTTCATGGCCCGCTGCATGCCATCGTTACGATCCGGACCACGGGCCCACCGGACCAGGGGACTACGGGACCACGAGACCACGAGACCACCGGACCACGGGACTAGTGAGAGGACCTGCGAGATTGCCCATGCACGACGACCAAGTGGACGTGACCACCGACATCGTTGCGACCTTGATCCGGGAACAGTTCCCTCAGTGGAGCGACCACGCGATCCACCTCCTGTCGTCGACCGGAACCGTCAACGCCATCTTTCGTATCGGGGACGGCCTCTCCGCGCGATTCCCGCTGCGTCTGACGGATCCGGCGGAGGCACTGGCAGTTCTGGAACGGGAAGCGCGGGCGAGTGCGGAGCTGGCGCAGGTGTCCCGGTTCCCCGTTCCGGAACCCGTCGCCCTTGGAAAGCCGGGGCCGGGCTGTCCCATGCCGTGGTCGATCCAGACCTGGCTCCCGGGAATCGTCGCCTTCGACGCCGACCCGAGCGGGTCGGACGCTTTCGCCGAGGACCTTGCGGCCTTCATCGCAGCCCTGCGGGGCGCCGAGACGCGCGGCCGGCGTTTCAGCGGCCAGAATCGCGGCGGCGTTCTCACTGACCACGACGACTGGATGGCGAAGTGCTTCGAGGAGAGCGAGGGGCTCCTCGACGTGCCCCGGCTGCGCCAGGTGTGGAGCCGTCTAAGGGAGTTGCCACGCACGGCCGCCGACGTGATGAGCCATGGTGACCTGATTCCCGGCAACGTACTGGTCATGGGAGACCGGCTCAGCGGGGTACTCGACACGGGCGGCTTCGGCCCGGCCGACCCCGCGCTGGACCTGGTCAGTGGCTGGCACCTGTTGCAGTCGGGCCCACGTGCGGTGCTCCGTCGAGCACTCGCCTGCGACGATCTGGAGTGGGAACGCGGCAAGGCGTGGGCCTTCGAACAGGCGATGGGTCTTGTCTGGTACTACGTCGAGAGCAACCCGACGATGAGCAGCCTGGGACGCCGGACACTCGAGCGCATTCTGGAGTCCACGCCATAACGCGGGCTCGATCGTGGGCCGCGTCCGGGACGGCGCCTCCAAGGGCACGGCGATCGGTTGATCGCGCGGCGCGACGAGGATTCCCAAAATGTGGCCATGGAGCCCAGGACGGACGCAGCCGTGGAGAACGAAGTGCCGTTGTCCGGCGGGCGCATCACCCCTGGCATGGTCAGGGTCGGCAGCACCGTCCGTCGGCCGGTCAGCCGCTCTCGGTAGCGCCCTGCGCCATGATCCGGGCGATGACCGTCTGTCGCGCCCGCTCGCGTGCGGAGGCCAGGCGCCGGTCGAGGATGAGCAGGGGGACGAACCACAGGAAGCCCCAGAACGTGATGCCCTGCACCACATCGAGCGTCCGCAGCATGAAGTTGGTGACGAAGGCCAGGCCCGCGGCCACGACGTAAGCCCCTGAACGATTACGGGCCACAAACCTCAGCGGTGCGTACGCCCTGCCCGACAGCTCCTCCAGTGTCGCAGCGAGGATCGCCGCCCGCTGTTCTTCGGCGATTCCGGCAGCCCGCAGCCAGGAGTCGGCAACGGTCGCGTCGACGCCCACCCCAGCGTCGCCATGCCCCCTCTGCGCCGTCAGAGCACGATCCAGGTCCCCACTCTGCTGCTCCAGCTGCGCCCTGCGCGCCCGACCGTCCACGACCGCCAGCCGGAAGTCCTCCAGATAGCCACGCCGATGCCACGCAAGGACCTCCCGGATGTGCTCGTCCTGCGGCGATCCCGCGGCCAACTCCTCAAGCCGCGCCACCAGCTCCGGCGCACGCCGGGCTCTTCGCGGATACTCCCACTCATCGGCACGCAGACACAGTTCGGCATACGCGGCGAGCAGATCAACGTCGTCGGGCGCGAGCTCAAGGCCCCGCAGAAACGCCTTCTCCGCCTCCGCATCATGATCGTCCTCATCCTCGGCCATGTGCCCAAGACCTAGCCACAGGTACACCACCGGGTCGGGCCCGTCCACGGCCAGCGCATCCGCGGCGAGACCGCGTATCTCCCGATATCCCTCGACCACGAACAACTCTTCAACGGTTTCCCGATTCACCACAGCTCCTCACAACCACACCGCCCATTTCGGCGACTTGCACGCAAAACACTCCACGACCGCCCCGCAGCAGGAGCCGACGCCAACACAGACCGATCCCCAGAGTCGACTTCAGAACCCGTTCTTCACCGTTCCGTTCACCTCATCGTGGCCGACGCGGGCCCGATTGAAGCGGGCGGTCACCGAACCACAGTGCCACCGCAGGCGCCATCGGGAATTGTGCCCCACCAGCGGCGACAAGCGGTTCTCGGCCGGCTGAGGGAGAGACGTACGCGGACCTCAGCGATGCGTGCCTGCCGGTCGCGCCGTTCTCACGCCCCCCTGACCAAGAGCACGTAACTGGCCGGGAATTGAGCACTCCCTACCGCTCACTTCCCCGGATCGGCAACGGCCTCCTGGGCATCGTACCGACGGTTTGTCTCATCGATCCGCCCCCGATGCCACTCGGCCCACACACGCAGCGCGGAAAGCGGCTCCTCCAGGGAGCGGAACTGCGCCCCCATGGCATCGGCGTGTTCGCGTCCCACCCCGGCCTGCTCGGCCTCGGCATCGCCCGGGAGCACCTGCCTCGCCACCCCACCGGCGGCCCGCGGACCGAACACGTCGGCGAGTGGCTCAGCGCGAGCAGGGCCGATTCATCCCGCCCGAGCAGGCCGTGCAGGCCGTCCCGCACCCGGCCCGAGGCAAAGCCGACGCGAGGTCGGGGGGCCACTGCCTCACCCCCGACACGATCCCCCTCGGTCCGCCCGACGTTCAACCCGAGGCGGAGGCACTTCCTGGTGAGGGCGCCGAGGCCGCAAGAGCCGTTCGGATCAGAGTCTGGTGCCCAACAGCCAGACCGTGTGCGCGAGATAGCCGCCGACGAAGAGCCCTCCCTCGAGTCGGCCGAGCCTTCGGTGGCTCCAGAAGGCGGGCACGCAGACCCCGACGGAGGATCAGGCACACATTCCGTGAGGACGATCAAGGTGCGGGGTCGTCCCACTTCCACCCTGTCTGGGGGAACTCTTCGAGGAAGGCTGTCAGGGAGGACGCCTGGTGGATGGCGGATGACCAGTCTTGTGCGGATACGTCGAGCAGGACCAGAGGCGGCGGGTCATGTCGGAAGTCGTAGGTGAGCATCTCGCGACTTCCGTCGCCACCGATGACGAGGCTTCCAGGGAATCGCTCCTGGAACTCGCCGGCCTCGTTGACCTCGACGAGCTCCGCAGCCTCATTGATCATCAGGTAGTCGTCGGCCGGGAGGACGAACTGACTCATGCTGCCCTGTGTGGCCAGGAAGTGCCGGTAGTCCGGGGGAAACTGGATTCCGAAGTGCTGCTCAGCCTGCCTGATCGGGCTGATCGGGTCCTCGTTCGAGCTCATGACGCTGTTCTATCAAGGCAGCGTCCTGCCGAGCAGAACGCCCCTGAGCGGCGGTGAGGAGTACCCGCTTGCGGAGGAGGGGAAGTTATGCCCGGCCGAACATTTGCCTCTTGATCATTTTGATGTGGTTGACGCGGCCTTCGACGGGGCCGGAGTTCCAGCGCGTGGTCAGGCCCTGGAGCACGGCGTCCCAGCCCTTCTCCAGGCCGTGCGCGAAGGCATGGAGTGAGGGGAGATCCTTGGCCTGGGCGGCGATGACCCAGTCCTTGAGATGCTGGCCAGAGCGGGTGGTGAGGATCTCGGTGAAGGACCGGACAAGCTGTTCAGCCGCGGCGAGCTCGGGGCAGCGGCCGAGAATGCCGGCTAACTGCTCCCGATCCTCGTCCCGCAGCCGGTCGGGGTGCCGCATCATCCAGCCGGTTACCTGACGGACGCCCGGCGATGCCGGGCCGACGACACGGACACGCTGTCGGCGACGGGGCCGCAGATAGTCACTGATGATCTGGTAACTGCCCCGATAGCCGAGCTCTTTCAGCTCGGCGTACAGATGAATGGCATTGGTGTGGCCCTCGGCCCAGCGCCGGTCCAGATGCGGCTTGAAGGGATCGAGCTGGCTCGGGCGGGGCTGGTGACGACCGTTGAGCATCTGCTCGGGTATTTCGGCGCGCGCCGCCCGGCGGACGGTATTGCCGCCCATGTGTAGTTCCCGGGCGATCTCCCGGATGCCGTGTCCTTGGTCGAGCAGGGAATGGACGACCGCGTGGCGTTTTCGCAGTCGTGCCTCGATGGGCGACATCTCCTTCGTCGTGTTGTCCTGCCCGGCGAAGGAGATGTGCACGGTGCTGTTCGCGTCGGCGTCGGGCGGTTTGAGGCAGGCGTTGTGTCGGCGGACGCAGCGTTCCACCGCGGTGCCGAGGTTTTGCAACAAGTGGAAGGGGTCTGCGACCTGGACCGCGAGGGGTGCTCCGGTGCGGGCCCCGTCGGCGTAGGACCCGGCCCGGTCCCGGCAGATGCACTCAGGGCCCGGATGGGCCCGCAGCCAGGCGGCCAGCGTCTCGGCGTCCCGTCCGGGCAACAGGTCCAGGGGCTGACCGGTCTCGCAGTCGATGATGACGGTGCCGTAGTGCTGCCCTCGGCGGGTGGCGAAGTCATCCACGCCCAGCACCTTCGGCACGGTCCAGGCCGGGTCGGGCATGGCCATCACCAACCTCAGTAGTGTCATGCGGCTTACGACGCTGTGGAGGGATTTCGTGAAGCGAGCCCCGGAACGTCCGGCGAGAGCGACAGCCACGGCTTCTAGCACCCGGCGGAAGGCTGGAGTCTGCCTGCCGTACCGCACGGTGAGTCCCTCGACCTGCTCGGCGAACGTGCGGCGCTGACAAGCGGCGTTCTCGCAGTACAACCGCCGGACGGACAGGTCGATCCGTACCGACTGATCGCCCACAGGGCCGTCGGCCAGATGCCGCTCATAGGTGCTGTGCACCCGCTCGGAGGGCATTGCGCAGTCGGGACATCTCACGACGACATCCCGGGTTCTGGCCACCACATGAACCGCATCCTCCGTCGGGATGACGGCGTCCACCTGCACGGTGCCGAGATACGGGAACAGCACGCTGACGAGCTCGTCACACCGCACCACGGTCCCAGATGTTGCTGCGTCACCGTCCTGAAGCTCCGCTGATCGTCCTCACGGAATGTGTGCCTGATCCCGACGGACACCACCATGACGACCAGATCGAGAGCGAGCACGTCGCCGAGTGCCTCCACGGTTCCCGGCGCCACCAGCACGGTGGGACCGAGGAGAGGCCGCGTTCCCCACGGCCGCCGAAGGAGCGGCGCACCGAGCGTCGGGACCACCGGATGGGCGGCGAAGTCCTGCCCCTGCCGCTTGCCACAGCCGGCCCGGGCCGCACCGCGCCCCGGTCACCGCCCGGCCGCTCCCGCGTCCATGGACCGCGCCGCATAGACCGTCGCCGTCATCTCCGCGCTCACCGGCCCCGTACCCAGAGCTTCCGTCATCGCCCGGGTGACGGCGGCTCGGATGGTCGCCGCGTCCGGGCGAGCGGCGAGCGCGGCGCTCACCGGTGTGCCGGTGAGGAATCCGGTGGCCACGGAGGCCGCCGACTCCGCCACGCCCTCCAGCGTCACCTCCTCGGCGGTGTCCAGGACGAGTCCCGCCGCCGCGAGGTCCTCGGCCACCACGGCCGGGTCGGAGTAGCCGTGCGGCACGTCGGGCAGAAAGGTCGGCGCGCCCTCGGGCATCGCGGCTTCCAGGGCGCTCTGGAAGGCGGCGTCGAATCCGTGCGAGGCCAGCGGTCCCCAACTGCTGAACAAGAAGCGCCCCTCCGGAGCGAGGACTCTGCGCACTTCCGCGTAGGCACCGGGCCTGTCCGGGAAGAACATGACTCCGAACTGGGACAGGACGAGGTCGAACGAGGCGTCCTGGCACGGCAGTTCCTGCGCGTCCGCCTGCCGCCAGTGCGCACGGGACTCCCGGGCCGACCCGCGGGTGACCATCGCCTCGTTGAGGTCGGTCGCCAGGACGTCGGCGTCGGCGGCCGCGTCGAGCACCGCGCTGGTGAGGGCCCCGGTGCCCGCGGCGAGTTCGAGGACGCGGCGCGGGCGCAAGGCCGCCGCCCGGGCCGCAAGGTCCACCGCGAAGGGCCGGAACAGCACCGGCACGAGGTGACGCTCGTAGGCATCAGGCATGGACCGGGTCCACCGCCGGTTCGTATCGTCTCCGCTCACACTTGCGACGGTACTCGCGCCTCCGGCACTCGGCAGCCCCAGCCGGCCGCAGGTCGCGTCGGCCGGTTCGAGCCGCTCCTCTCGGGCTCAAGCCGTCTCGGCTCGGCTCGTTTCAGGCGCGGGCGGCCACGTCGTGTCCCGTGACCGCGCGGGCATAGGCGTGCAGCGCGGCGATCACTTCGGCGCGCGAGCGGCGGCCGGCGAGGACTTCCATCTGATAGCCGTCCTCCATCGCGACGAAGCTGGCCGCGAGCAGACGCGGCGGGTCCTGCAACGCGAAGTGGCCCTGGGCCTGCCCCAGGACCAGGATCCCCGAGTAGACGGCGATCTGGCGTTCGGTCAGTGCGCTGTCGAGGGCGGCGGCCTTGGCGTCGCGCAGGCAGCGTGGCCAGTACTCGAAGAGCAGCCGGGTCAGTGTGTCGTCGGGGCCGCTGGCCACCCCTTTGTCGATGCAGGCTTCGAGCTGGTCCCGGGCGTCCTCGAAGCGGCTCGCGGCCCGTTCGCGTTCCTGGCTGTAGCGCTCGATGGCCTGCTGATAGGCCGCGTGGACCAGTGCGTCCAGGTCGCCGTAGTAGAGCACCGCGGCAGGCGTGACCCCGGCCTCCGCCGCGACATCGCGCAGCCGCAGTCCCTCAAGACCGCGCGCCACCAGCGCGCGCTCCACCGCCTCGCCCAGCTCGGCCCGGCGAGCTTCCTTGCTACTGCCCTTCCTGGCGGCCACGTGCATCCCTTCGCCGTTCTGTTCCATCGAGATTTAACAGTAGCCCGACAGCTATTGACCGCGCGACCACCCATGTCTTAAATCTGCGTTTAACAAAACTGCGGCCCACGGAGGCACCATGCCCAACCCGATCGACGCCGAGGCCGGACCGGGGTCGGCGCCCGCCCCGCCGGACAAGGGACTGCGTGGAGGCTCGGTGGGGCTGCTCGCCTCCGTCACGCTCGGTCTCTCCTGCGTCGCCCCGGCCTACAGCATCGCCGTCACGCTCGGCTTCGTGACCCTGACCGTCGGGAATCTCGCGCCGGCCGCCCTGTTGCTGGGCTTCGTGCCGATCCTGCTCACCGCGTTCGCCTTCCGTGAGCTGAACCGCGAGATGCCCGACTGCGGCACCACCTTCGTGTGGACCACGCGCGCGTTCGGCCCGCTGACCGGCTGGCTCACCGGCGGCTGGGTGGTGCAGATCGCCACGCTCATCGCGATGACGGCCCTCTCCCAGGTCGGCGCCGGCTACCTGCTCCAGCTGCTCGGCCTGCACTCCCTCGCCGACCGCAGCCTCGCCGTGACGATCACCGCGGTGGCTCTGCTGGCGACGGTGACGGCGATCGCCTACCGGGGCCTGCACCTCGCGGCGTCCGTCCAGTACGTCCTGCTGGGACTGCAGCTGACCGCCCTGCTCGGCTTCGGAGCCGCCGCCTTCGCCCGCCACGGCGCCGTCACCCCCTCCCTGACCTGGCTCGATCCCTTCGCCTTCGACGGGATCGGCCCCTTCGCCGAGGCGGTCATGCTCTGCCTGTTCATCTACTGGGGCTGGGACGCACTGATCACCGCGAACGAGGAGACCCGCGACGGAGAACGTGTCGCCGGACAAGCCGCCGTCATCTCCACCCTCGCCCTGCTCGGGACCTACCTGTTCACCGCCTTCGCCGCGATCAGCTTCGCCGGAACCGGCACCGGCGGCACCGGCCTCAACAACCCCGACAACGCCGCCGACATCCTGTCCACCCTCGCCCCACCGGTCCTCGGCCCGGCCCTGGCCAAGGTGATGCAGCTGGCCGTCTGCGTCTCAGCGGTCTCCGCCCTGCTCACCAGCCTCGTCGGCTCCTCCCGCGGCACCCTGTCCATGGCCGCCCACGGCGCCCTGCCCGCAACCTTCGCCCGTATCCATCCCCGGCACCGCACCCCCGGCTTCGGCACCCTGTTCATCGGCGCGACGGCCGCCGGCCTGCTCGTCCTGCTCACCCTCGTCTCCACCGACTTCCTCGGCGACGCCGTCCTGTGCATCGGCCTGCTGATCGCCTGCTACTACGGCACCACCGCCCTCGCCTGCGTCTGGTACTTCCGGGGACGGCTGCGCGACTCGCTCCGCGACCTGCTGCTGCGCGGCGTCCTGCCCCTGCTCGGCGGGCTGATGATGCTGGCCGCCTTCGCCCGCAGCGCCCACGACATGTACGACCCGGCCTACGGCAGCACCTCCTTCCACGGCATCGGCGGAGTCTTCCTCCTCGGCGCCGGCTCCCTCGCCACCGGAACCCTGGCCCTGGCCGCCGCCCGCACCCGCTATCACCGCTTCTTCCGTCACGGCCGCTCCACGGTCACCGAACTCACCGTCACCGAGGACTGACACACCCATGCGCACACTCGCCATCGCCGCGATCCAGACCACCCCCGTCGCCCACGACCTCGAGGCGACCTGGCAACGCTTCGCCGACCAGGTCCGCAGCACGCGCGACCTGTTCCCCCATGTCCAACTCGTCGTCGTACCCGAGCTGTTGCTGGCCGCCGAGGGCGCCCTGCTCCAGCCGGCTCCCGAGGACTGGATGGAACGGACCGCCGTCGCGATCCCGGGCCCGCTCACCGACCGGATCTGCGCCCTGGCCGTGGAGACCGGACTGTGGCTGGTCCCCGGAAGCATCTACGAGCGGGCGGAGGACGGGCACATCTACAACACGGCCCTGGCCGTCTCCCCGGAGGGCGAGATCGCCGCCCGCCACCGCAAGGTCTTCCCGTGGCAGCCGTACGAGAAGACCTCCCCGGGCGGCGAGTTCACCGTCTTCGACATCCCCGGCGCAGGCCGGGTGGGCCTGGCCATCTGCTACGACGGCTCCTTCCCGGAGACAGTGCGCCAGTTGGCCTGGCTGGGCGCGGAGGTCGTCCTCCAGCCCACTCTCACGCCTACCCGCGACCGGGAGATGGAACTGGTCTGCGCCCGCGCCAACGCCTGGACCAACCAGGTCTACGTCGTCAACGTCAACGCCGCCGACCCGGCCGGCGTCGGCCAGAGCACCGTCGTCGACCCCGAGGGCCTCGTGCGTCAACAGGCAGGCCCCGGCGAGGAGATCCTCGTCGACGTCCTCGACCTCGACGCCGTCAGCCGAGTACGCGCCTACGGCTCCACCGGCCTCAACCGGCCCTGGGCCCAGCTCGCCCGCTACGGCGGGTCGGTGCAGCTCCCGGCGTACGGCGGCGGGGGGTTCCGCAGACCCGACTGGATCAAGGACGAACCCCACGCCGGACTTCAGCCGTAGGCGCGAGCCGTCACCTCTTCCTCACACGGTCATCGGCGCCCCCGTGCCGGGGGCTGAGCCGCGGGAACCGGACTTTCAGCGCTCCTGGCACCGCCGGTCGGGCCGGCCACCGCCCCGGAACCGGCCGTGACCGGGTCGGGGACCGGGTCCAGGCCCGCTCCCAGGTGTTCGGCGCTGATCGCGGCCAGGCGCTGGGCCTTGACCGCCGCCAGCTCGACGTCCGGCACATCGGGGTAGGGGCGCGGGTAGGAACGGCCGATGCCGAACCGGTAGGCGAGGACGTCGGCGAACGCCGCGGCGACCCGCATCTCACCGTTCGGGTTGGGGTGGACCCCGTCGTAGGTGTGCCGGTCGGCGAAGAACTCCACTGCCGTGTCGGCCACTTCGATGGGCGACACATGGGTGCGCAGTTCGGCGGCAACCGCGCGGATCCGGTTGTTGCACTGCTGCACACGTTTGTCGAAGTCGTGTTCCACGTTGGCCCGGTGGGTGTCCAGGATGGTGCCCAGGATCAGGTGCACCCAGCGGTTGCCGGCGCGGGCGTTGGCGATGAACTCGCGCAGGTTCGCCTCGAACTCGTCGGGTGTGGTGGGGTGCCAGGCAAGGTCGTTGATACCCAGCAGGACGAGGACGAAGTCGGGCTGATGGTCAGTCACCCACTCCCGTACGAGGTCCTTGGCCACCATGTAAGGCTGTCCCCACTGGGCGGCGTGGTCGCGGTCGAACGCGGTGTCGGCGTACCCCTGCTGGGGTGTGCCGAGCCGTTTGCTCCGGGCGTCGGCGAGGTCCTTCTTCGGGCCGACGAGATCGACTTTCACCCCGCTGGCGTCCATGTGCTGCCAGAACCGGTAGCGCCAGGTCCAGTCGCCGCTGGTGCCGTGGCTGATGGAGTCGCCGACGATCATCAGGGAGATGTCCCAGTCGGCGGGGTTGTCGAAGTCCTTGGCGGGCATGCGGAGTTCCTTTCCTCGGACCGTTGTGCGCCGTGCAGGAGGGGCTACGGGGTTGCGGTGTCGTCCGTGACGCGCGGCCGCTTCACGGGGCTGAGCGGCCGGATGCCCCGGCGCCGCGGGGCGCGGGCCCGGCCGTGGCGCCGGTCCTGTGCGACCTGGCGTCGGGAGTCGTACGGTGCCGCGCCGGCCGGGGCCGGTCCGGCATCGGCCGGCGCGGGCGCGGGCGCGTGCCAGCCGCTGCCGGGGGTGAACGATCGAAGGACCCGGGCCGGCACGCCCCCGATCACACAGTGGTCGGGGAAGACGCCGCGTACGACGGAACCGCCCGCCACGGTGACGTTGCGCCCGAGCCGGGATCCCGGCAGCACGATCGATCCGGTGCCCAGCCAGCAGCCGTCACCGATGACCACCGGCGCGTTGACGGGCCACTGGCGGCCGACGGGTACGTCCGGTTCCGCGTACGTGTGGTTCTGATCGGTGATGTACACGTACGGGGCGACGAACACGTCGTCGCCGATGGTCACGGACTCGTGCACCACGACATGGCTGCCGCGGCCGATCGAGGTGCGGGCACCGATCCGCAGCCGTACGTCAGGGCCGAGGTCCTGCTCCGGCGCGTAGCCGACACTCAAGGTGACCAACTCGCCGATGAGCGCCTGCTCACCGATGGCGATCTTGTCCTCGCCGTAGACGCAGCCCGGCGGGAAGGCGAGCAGCGCCCCCGACCCGAAGGAGGCGAAGCGGTAGGGGTTCGGGGTGTGCGGGCCGATGGCGCCGTGCCGCTGGGCCCATCTCCAGCCGCGGTGGAACAACCACGCGGACGTGGGGATCACGAGCCTCCGTCGGATGTCCATGCCTACGAGCCTGCAATGCGCGTCCTACCTGCGCAAACGCACCCTACGGAGCGTGACGGACCATTCCGGACATCGACGCCGTCGTCCTGCACGCCGGAGCCGCACGGGTGCCGGGCAAGTTCCGGGAATGCCCGGCGGCGGCCGTGGTGAAAAGGAGCGGGGCCGGCTCCGCTCATCAGACCCAGAAATCGGTCATCTAGGCTGGCACGGTGACTGAGGAGCAGGAGCAGGTGCAGCCGTCGGGAGTGTGGGCCACGGCGGTAGGTGTGGCCCGGGTACGGGCGCTGGAGACCGCACGGGAGAACGCGCTGTTCCACGATCCGCTGGCACAGGCCTTCGCCGCCGCCGGCGGCTTGTGGCCCTCCTCGTCCCCGCTGCCCGATGACGAGGCCGCGCGACGCCGTCGGCTGGCCGTGGCATTCTCCATCGTCATCCGGACGAAGTTCCTCGACGACCTGTTGCGGGAGGCCTCCGCCTCCGGGGTCCGGCAGGTCGTGCTGCTCGGCGCCGGGATGGACAGCCGGGCCTTCCGGATGGACTGGCCCGAGGGCACCCGCCTGTTCGAGGTCGACACCGCCGTCCCGCTGGACTTCAAGGCGTCGGTCCTGCGCCAGGAGCAGGCCGTCGCGCGCTGCGAGCGGAGCACCGTCGCGGTGGATCTGCGGGACGACTGGCCGGCCGCGCTGGCCGCCGCAGGGCACGATCCGGCGGCGCCGACCGTGTGGATCGCCGAGGGACTGCTGATCTATCTGCCCGAGGACGCGGTGGAGTTGCTGCTGGCCCGGATCAGCGCGCAGTCGGCGGCAGGCAGTCGGCTGGGGCTGACGTTGGGCTCGCGCGGCGTGATCGAGCGCTTCGGCGCCGACGCGGCGCCGGGATCGGCGGCGTCCATGTGGGTCTCGGAGATGCCCGACGACCCGGTGGGCTGGCTGGCCGGGCACGGCTGGGAGGCCGACAGTCGCACCCTGCGTGAGTGCGCTGCCGCCTACGGCCGCCCGATCAACACCCCGCCGCAGCGCGAGGAGCGGCCCGGCGGACTGATCTCGGCAGTCCGCCGGTAGAGCCCTGTCGCCCGTCCCGTTCAGTCGGCCAGGGTGTCGTTCCGTGTTGCCGCACGTGCTTCGGTGAGGGCTTGCCGCCTGAGGTTGCCGCCGAACAACTGCATCGTGGCGGCGGCCAGTACGTCGTCCCTGCTGATGGTCCGGCTGTCCCCGTCGCGGGTGGACAGGGCGTGGATGTCATCCGGCAGGGCCGGAGGTGAGGCTGGTTCGCCCGGTATCACCAGGCTGACCGCCCCGAAGCGCTTGACCCCGCCCTCACGAACGACCGTGGTCGCGTCCCGGGCGAGTCCGGCCATGAACACGCTCGCTATGCCGTCCAGGTCGCGGACCAGCGCCGGGACGGCCCTTGCCCCCTGACTGCGCAGCAACTGCTTGACCCCGGCCTCGAACCGGTGGGCGCCGACCACCGCGCTCGGTCTGCGTGACCTGCTGCGTCTGCGGCGCGGTACGACGACTCCCTGAGCGTCGTACCGCACACCGGTCAGGCCATGGAACGTCGGGCTGTGCTCGTACCACTTGTCCCCCACCTCGAGTTCGACGTTCCGGTCGATGGCCGAGACAAGATCTCTGGGCATCAGCTTCTTCCTGGCTTCCTCCTCCGCCGCTCTCCTCGCGCCGCCGATGATCTCCGTGATCACGGTCCGCGTCACCACCGCGGCGGCCAAGGCGGCCGACCGTGAGACGTGCATCGGGGTCACTTCCCGGAACACCGCTGTGACGAGGCCCGGCTTGAACGGCGAGACGCCCATGTCCGAGACGGTCTCGGTGCCGCGGCGCCCAGAACGGGCGGGGCGTGTGGTCATAGGAAGGAACGCTCCCAGCTGTCGAAGTTGCCGCCGATCTGCGCTGGATGACGCAGACCCGCGCTCTGCCTCACCCATCCTCCGTCCCGGCAGCACCTGGTCAAGGTCAGGGAACGGACGCTCACCTCCTGACGCCCGGGCTCACGCCGAGCGTCATCTCCCTCACGCCGTGGTGCCGTTGCACGTGCGCGGGACACTCGCGGCTGTTCACGCTCAGCCCTCCACGCTCCCCTCACTCGGTGATGGCCGCCGCCTGCCACGCACCGGGGCGCACACCGGTCGTCGGCAGGGCAGGGCCCCACCGGACCCATCGGATCCGCCCACGGAAACATGCCGTGGCGTCCGTTCCGCCGGAGGGGATAGGTCTGTGAGGTTGTGGGTAGAGGTCTCGTGCCGTACGAATGATCTCGCTCGGCGCTCACACCCCCGCCCCGTTCGGGGCTTCGAAGAAGGACGTATGCATGGCCAGCGGCACGGTGAAGTGGTTCAACTCCGAAAAGGGCTTCGGGTTCATCGCCCAGGACGGCGGTCCCGACGTCTTTGCCCACTACAGCGCGATCAGCGGCTCCGGGTACCGCGAACTCGTCGAAGGTGAGACCGTCACCTTCGACGTGACCCAGGGACCGAAGGGCCCGCAGGCCGACAACATCATCCGCGGCTGACCATACGCGCCCCGGCGAAAGGGTGGCCTCGGCCCGACGGCCGTCGCCACCCTTTTCCCTGTCCTGATCGGCCCGCCTCACCGCACGCCTTCGTACGGGCGCTGGCCATCACGCGTGCGTCTGTGCCACGGTGGACGGACATGAGACCGAGTCGGTCCGGCCATGTGCCGGCTCTTTGGGTCGCGGACGTTGCCCCCAACCCGGGCATCCGCCACCCGCCTTAGTCGTCGACCCCGCACCCGAGGGGTCGTCTCGTCTTCGGGCTCAACGACCCCCGGAAGGGGGACGACCACCATGCACATCACCACAGAACTCCACGGCGACCGTGCCACCCTCACGCCGCACGGCGACATCGACGCGGACCACGTCGACCAGCTCCGCGCCTCGGTCACCGCTCTCCCCGACGCCGTGACTTCCCTGGTGTGGGACCTGCGGGACGCACCGTTCCTCGACATCCCCGGGCTGCACCTGTTCGAACCGGCCACCGACCCGGTCCGCACCACCGTCGTCAACCTGCAGCCCCAGCCCCTGCGCCTGCTGCGACTGGCCCACGAACTCTTCCCGGATTCGGGCTGGGAGCGGCACCTCAACGACCCCGGTACGGCCGAAGCCGCGTAGCACCGGACCGGCCGCACCCGAGGAGATGCGGTCTGTGAGGGTTGCACGGACGGACGGATCAGTTCCGTAACCGTCCGGCGCACCTTTGATCACACCCTCGCGCCCACACCCGACACAGGCTCCGTCCAGGGAAAGATGGGCACGCCACCCATCTCATGGTCCGGGCGTTGCTTCTCCACGGGCCCGGCACTTCAAGGATCCACTGTGTCCCACCTCCGGACGGCGCTCGTCGTCCTGGCCCTGTCGGGGCTGACGCTCACCGCGTGCGGTTCAGGCTCACCCACCCCCACCCCCACACCCGCCAGGACCGGCCGCCAGATCGTCCTCGACCGGCTCGACGCGGCGGACCGGGCACCGTACTCGGCCGCACTCGACGCCGTCACACAGTCAGGAACGAGGCGGCTCCAGCACATGACCGGCCGGATCAACCTCAACGCGCCGCTGACCGGACGGACGAAGGACAAGACCGAGCAGTACACCGAGGACGTCGTCATGACCCGCCGGCATGTGTACCGGCGGGCCACCGGCACCCACGGCACATGGCAGACGTTCGCCGCCTCGACGGCCAAGGGCGGCATCCCGACCGACCGGCTTCCGCAGTACGCACGCCTCGTGCTCGACCACGGCGGCGCGGTCCACCGGAACGCCGAACCCCTCCGCGTGTCAGGCCGCTTGACGCCGAAGGACGTGGAAAAGGTCGACAGGACGAGCGGACGCAACCTGCGCCCCGCCACGTCCATCGACGCGGACGTCTGGCTCGACAAGCAGGGTCGGATCGTCGAGGTCCGCCAGACCATTCACTTCGCGTCCCGTTCGCCCATCCGCAACACGCTCACGCTCACGGACTTCCAGAAGCCCATGGCGGTCAGGTCTCCCGCCGCGAACTGAAGGGGCGACTCCCGGATGACGCGAGCAGGGCCTCCGGTGTCAGGCGTCGGTGGGTTGTGTCCCCGGAGCCGGGTCGGTAAGAGGTCGCCGCGGTGCCGACGCCGGCGGAGATCACTGAGCAGCCCCGTCGTCTGACGCGCCGTCTGAAACCCGGCGGTGGTGCGGAGGCCGTCCGTCGGCCGCCGGCCCACGCCGCCGCAGGTCGATCGGCCGGGTTCCTCGGCGCTCGGTCTTTCGAGCCGGTCGGCCTCCTTCACCGAGCCGGACGGTTCCCTCGCTCGACACGATGCTGGACCTCCGCCCGGCTCTGGAGCCGGCAGAACCCCTGACTCGGCGCGGTCACCCGTCACGCATCTGCGCCGCGGTCACCCGTTGGCCGCTGGCGCCGCCGCCCGTTCGGGAGGCACCCGTCGCGCCCCTAGCATGTTCGGCATGCTGCTGCTCTACGTGCCGTCCGTGCTGTGCCTCGTCGGGTTCTGTGCGGGGGTGGTACGGGAGCGTCGCAGGCTCAGCAACGCGGTGTTCCTGGGACTGACCATTGTCTTCGCAGCCGTGGCCGCTCTGCTGCAACTCGGCTCCCTGAAACCAGACTTGAGCGGTGATGTCGCGATCGGCCTGTTGGTGGTGGCTGCTGTCGCGGTGGTCGTCCTCGCCGGGTTTCTGCTCGCCAACGGCATCACCATGGTGCGCAAGGAGGGCAGGAGCCCGGCGAATCTGGTGTCCTTGGGCGTCGGGCTCGCGCTGATCGTGCTGCTCGCCCTGCTGGTCGCGGCGCTGGTGCTGCACACGCGCGCGCTGGCTGTCGCCGCGGGGACCGCCGTGGTGCTGGCCGGCCATGTCGCCTTCCTGTTCGTGTGTTTCCTCTTCTACTCCGCTCTCTACCAGCGGCTGGCCTTCTGGCGCCGAGGCGACTTCGTGGTCGTACTCGGCTCGGGGCTGATCGGCGGCAGCACGGTACCTCCGCTCCTGGCCGGCCGGCTCGACAGGGCTCACGAG
Source organism: Streptomyces sp. VRA16 Mangrove soil (assembly GCF_017377775.1). Taxonomy (GTDB): domain Bacteria; phylum Actinomycetota; class Actinomycetes; order Streptomycetales; family Streptomycetaceae; genus Streptomyces. The sequence goes on along the minus strand of NZ_JAFVLN010000001.1, from coordinate 1,233,465 downwards.
GAGCACACGAGGCTGTCCCGTCGCGGACGGCGGCCCGTGCTCATCGTCTCCGGCGGGCAGGGGCCCGACGAGGAGCTGCCGGAGTCCCACGCGATGGCCTCCTATCTCCTCGAGCGCGGCTTCCCTGCCGACCTCATCGAGCGTGAGGACCGCTCCACGACCACGGAGGAGAACCTGACGTTCAGCCAGGACCTGATGCGCACGCAGCAGCCCGCGGCGCGCTGTGTGATCGTCACGAGCGACTACCACGCGTTCCGCGCCGCCATCACCGCGCGACGTCTGGGGGTGCGCGGCCACGTCGTGGGTGCGCCGACGGCGTCGTACTTCTGGCCGAGCGCCGTCATCCGTGAGTTCATCGCGTTGGTGGTGCACTACCGCCGCCTCAACGCGGCGCTCCTCCTCGTCATCCTTCTGGGCGGCCTGTTCATGTGGTGGTGGGGCTGGCCGCCCACGAACCACATCTGAGACTCCCCCGACCCGAGTGCCCTCAGGACGGTCAGCAGGGCAGGTCGGGCCGTGACCGCAGTTTCCAGCGCCGTTCCGCGTAGGCGAGGTCGTCGCGCCACAGCCGCCCGGCGGTCGCTCGCATCAACGGCCGCAGCAGCGCCGAGGCGTGGCGTGCAACGGTGAACCCGGGGCGCTCGGACGTGGCGATCACCGCCTCGACCACCGCGGTGCGGGGCGTGGGGTGTCCCGGAGCGGTGAGCGGCGTGGCGTGGGTCTCGACGACGGAATCGCGGCCTTCGCCGTCCGTGATGTGCATGACGACCGTCCGCGGCTCCGGCGCGGTGAACGCGGCACGGACCGGGACGACCAGGCGGGAGGTGAGCCGGAAGGAGACCTCGACGGTGAAGGCGTCCGTCTCGGAGGCGTCACCGTCCGGGCTGTCGACGACCTTCAGGTCGACGAAGGAGTACGGGTGCAGCCAGGCCCCGTGCCAGGGGTCGAGCCGGTTGGCGACGATGTCCTCGGGTTCGCAGCGTCCGACGCCGGTGTAGACGGCGCCCACGGATCGTGCCAGGCGCGGGCGCGCGGGGATGACGGGGCGTTCGAGGGGCTGTTCCTCCCCCGCGCTGTCGAGGCGGACCCACATCAGGACCCCGTCGTCGTGGACGGGCAGCGTGCGCCATCCGGCCCGGCCCTGAGCGGTCAGGGAGAGGCCGTGCCAGTGACAGACGAGGGTGCCGCAGCGCACCGGACTGTCCTTGAGCGGGGCGCCCAGATGGGGGCAGGCGCCCGGACCGGCGGCCAGATTGCCTTCGGCGTCACGCCAGATGACCACCTCGCGCCCGGCGACGGTCCGTCCGAGCGGAGCCCGGCGGGGAACCTCGTCGCTCCCTCCGACGACGTACCAGTTCCCCGAAGGGCGTGCCTGCGCCCGCTTCAGCGCGGAATCGATCACGGCGGGCCGCGCGTCGCGCCAGGTGGGATCCTGGCGTTCCCACGACAGCGGGTTGCGCCGCAGGGCCAGCGGAAAGCGCGGCGTCCTGCTCCGGTTGCTCATGCCACCTCCCGGCTGCACGTCGTCGTGCTCACCGGTACGCGCGCCGGCCCGGCGACGGTGCCCTCCTGTGGGTGCGGCCCCGGTACGCGGCGGCGGCTGATGCGGGCGCACGCGATCCGAGCGAGGCCGTCCACGGCGACGGCCGCGCGGCGGCGCCGGGGCACGACGGCGCGCCGGTGCAGCACGCTGTACCCGTCGGCGGCGACGGCGTCGAGGATGCCGGAGTACAGCACGAACGCGGTGCGGATGCAGGGGCGGGAGACCGGGTCGAGGAGGGCGATGCCGGGAGCCGCCTGCCGGTAGATGTCACGGGTGAGCGCTTCGAAGTCCTGGAAGGCTCGGGTGATGCGCGGGTCGCGGCGGCCGGTGTCGCGGCTCCACTGCAGGCGGTCGCGGTCGATTCCGTGCGCGTGCAGCACTTCCCCGGGGACGTAGACGCGTCCGCGGTCGAGGTCCTCCCCCACGTCTCTCAGGAAGTTGGTGAGCTGGAAGGCCACGCCGAGGTCGGCGGCGTACGGTTCCGCCTCGGCCCGTGGCACGACGGTGCCCAGGACCGGGAGCATCTGCAGGCCGATGACGGCTGCCGAGCCGTGCATGTAGCGACGCAGGTCGGCGTAGGTGGGGTAGTCCGTGACGGTGAGATCGTCGCGCATCGCCGTCATGAAGTCCTGGAAGTGGCGGTGGTCGATCGCGTACCGGTGAGCGGTGTCGGCGAGGGCCCGGACGACGGGTTCGGTGCTGCGGCCCGTGGCGAGGCCGTGCTTCAGCCGGGTCGACAGGTCGTGCAGCGCCGTGGTGCGTTCGCCGGCGTCACGTTCACCGGTGTGGCAGTCGACGATGTCGTCGGCCCAGCGGGCGAAGCCGTACAGCGCGTGGACGGCCGGGCGACGGTCGACGGGCAGCAGCCGGGTGGCGAGGAAGTAGGTCTTGCCGTGCCGGGCGTTGAGCCGGCGGCAGTGGGTGTAGGCGCTGCGCAATGCGGTGTCGGTGATGCCTGCGGCGTCGAGTTCACGGGCGGTCACGAGGACGCTCCTTTGAGGATGGGGGACGTCCCCGGGGCCCGCGGCGCGGACGCGGTGCGCGTTCCGGTGATGCGGGCGGCGGCGAGTTTCCCGGACAGCAGCACGGTGGGGACGCCGACGCCGGGCGTGGTGCCACAGCCGGCGAGTACCGCGTTGTCGGTGCCGCGTACGAGGTTGCGGGGGCGGAAGGGCCCGGTCTGGGCGAAGGTGTGGGCGGCGGAGAACGGGGTTCCGGCGGCGTGTTCCTGGGCGTGCCAGTCGGCCGGGGTGACCAGGCACTGTTCGTCGATGGCCGCGTCGATGCCGTGCAGGCCGCGGCGTTCGAGCTCGGCGAGGAGTGCGGAGCGGTAGCGGGGTGCCAGGTCGCCCCAGTGGGCGGCGCTGGGCCCGATGTCGGTGTTGGGACAGGGCGCCAGGATGTAGTGCAGGTGCCGGCCGGGCGGCGCCAGGGAGGGGTCGCTCGCCGTGGGTCGCGTGATGAGCAGCGAGGGATCGCTCATGAGCCGGCCGAAGCGGGTCAGCTCGTCGAACGTGCCGTGCCAGGCGGCCCCGAACGAGATCGTGTGGTGCGCGAGTTGGGGCCACGTGCGGTCGGTCCCGGCGTGCAGGATCACGGCGGAGGGGGCGTGCCGCAGCCGCAGGGCACGCCGCGGGGTGCGGCCGAGCAGCCGGTAGGCGACCGGCAGGTCGGGGGTGAGGACGACGGCGTCGCAGGCGATCCGGTCGGTGTCGGTGATCACGGCGGTGACGCGGTCGCCCGAGCCCGAGCGCTCCAGCCGCTGGACGCTCTGGCCGTAGCGCAGTTCGGCGCCGGCGGCCTGCGCCGCGTCGGCCATGGCCTGCGGCAGCGCGTGCATGCCGCCGCGCGGGAAGTAGACGCCCGCGACGGTGTCCATGTAGGCGATGACCGCGTAGGCGGCGAGGGCGCGGGCCGGGGGCACTCCGGCGTACAGCGCCTGGAAGGAGAAGACGCGGCGCAGCCGTTCGTCCTTGATGAACCGGCCGATCCGGGCGTCCATGCGGCCGAATCCGCCCAGCGCGGCCAGCCGCGCCAGGTCGGGGGTGAGCAGGTGCAGCGGCGAGTCGAAGTTCGTGTCGATGAAGTGCTTCATCTGCGCCTGGTAGAGCCGTTCGAGCCACACCCGCAGCCGGTCGTACCCGGCCGCTTCCCGGGGGCCCGCGAAGTCCCGGACGGCCTGGTGCATGGCGTCCGGCTCCGTGTGGACGTCGAGGGCCGACCCGTCGGCGAACGCGGCGCGGTAGGCGGGGTGGAGGGGAATGAGGTCGACGCGGTCGGCGAGCCGTTCTCCCACGGCGGCGAAGGCCTCGTCGGCCAGATGCGGCATCGTGAGCACGGTGGGCCCGGTGTCGATCCGGTAGCCGCCGCGGTTGAGTCGTCCGGCGCGTCCGCCGGGCAGTGGGTCGCGTTCGACGACGGTGACGCGGCGGCCCGCGCCCAGCAGGTGCAGGGCGGCCGCGAGCCCGGACAGGCCGGCGCCCACGACGACCACGTGGTCGGTTCTTCCCTTCACGGTCTTCACCGGGCTGCTCCCCAGGCTTCGGCGGCCGGCAGGCCGGACAGGGTGTCGCCGGCCCGCGCGGGCATCCCGGCCGCTCGGTGCATCAAGGTCTGCAGCCGGGTCAGGGCGACGGGATCGAGCGGGGCGGCGTGCAGATGACGTGTGCTCTGCGCGAGCAGGCGGTGGATCTTGTCCTCGACGTTGCGGCGGGCACCGGTGCGCTCCAGTACGTGCCGCAGAGCGCCCAGATCGTTCTCGTCGAGGTCCGGCCGCCCCAGCCGGTGGTTCAGGAGGTGCAGCGCCTGCCGGTCGCCGTCGGCCTCGGCGCGGGCGTGGGCGAGGGCGACGAGGTAGGTGGGTTTGCCGGTGCGGAGGTCGCCGCCGGCGGGTTTGCTGCGGGGCGCGGAACCGACGAAGACGTCGTCGAGGTCGTCGCGCAGCTGGAACGCCAGTCCGGCGCAGCGGCCGGCCGAGCACAGGGCGCGCAGGACGGTGTCGTTCGCGTTGCCCAGGATCGCGCCGAGCTGGAGGGGCCGCTCCACGGTGTAGAGCGCCGTCTTCAGGCACGCGGCGCTGATCGCCCGGCTCAGGGACCTGCTCCGGGTGAGCTCGCCGTGGATGTCCAGGTACTGTCCTGCGACCATCTCCAGGCGCATCCGCGACCAGGCGTCACGGATCCGCTCGGCCTGCCACGGCGGCAGGAGCAGCGCGGCCGCGGTGTCGTCGGCCCAGGCCAGCGCGAGGTCTCCGGCGAGGATCGCGGCGGATTCACCGAACCGTTCGTCCCTCGCTCCTGCAGGCGAGGACGAGGCGTACTGCGTGGCGCAGTCGGTGTGCAGGGCGGGCCGGCCGCGTCGGGTCGGGGCCTGGTCCATGACGTCGTCGTGGACCAGGGCGCAGGTCTGTATGAGCTCCAGAGCGGTCCCCAGTCGGAGGGCCGCGTCGATCTGCTCGTCGTCGGGCAGGCCGCAGGCGCGCAGGCCCCACCACAGGAACTGCGGGCGCATCCGGCGGCCTCCGCCGAGCGTGAACCGCGCGACGCGTTCGGCGATGTCGGCGCCGAACGTCGCGTCGACGTCGGTCGCCTGCGCGACGCGGTCCGCCAGCACCCGCTCCAGACGGACTTCCACCTCCTGCGCGACCCCGGCGTCGATCCGGCGCACCCGCGCGGACGTCGGCGGGTGGTCGCGATCGGTGGAACGGTCACGATCGCCTGAGCGGTCGTGTCTGGTGGAACGGTCGCCGTCCGCCAGCTCCGCCCCCTTGGGTGGCGCTACGGCCGTGCTCGCGCCCATCGCCTCGTCGGGGGGCATGTCTGCTCCTTCAGGGTTAAAGGGAGTCGATGCGTCCACACCATTCGCCGCCGGCCGCGTGATCGGATGCGCCCTCGTACGGCAACTGGAGCAACCCGGTCCATCGGTCGTGTCCTGGTTGCCCGCTCCGAGGGATCTGTAACGAGGCGCATCCACGATCGAAGCCGAAAGAGAAGGATCCTCGGACCACGTGGGCTACTCACAGGAGGTGAACGTGCGTTCGGACGTGGTGATCATCGGCGCCGGCGCCGCGGGCCTGTCCCTTGCGGACCGGCTGTGCGCCGCGGCGGGACGGCCTTCGCCGACCGTGCAGTTGGTGCAGGCGCCCGCAGGTCCGCTCCGGCCCGCGCCCAGGACCTGGTGCTTCTGGGAGAACGAGCGGGGCCGCTACGACGAGGCCGTCACCGCGTCCTGGAACCGCTTGCGGGTGCGCGGCCCGAGCGGGCGGCCGGTGGACGCCGCCACGGGCGCCCTGCGCTACAAGATGATCCGCTCCCCCGACTTCGAGGCGGCGATCGAGGGCCGTCTGGCCGACCACCCCGCCCTGAGCCGCATGGAGGGCACCGTCGAGGCGGTCGAAGGCATCGCGGACGGCGCGCGGGTACTGGTCCGCACGACCGACGGGGAACAGTGCGGGCTCACCGCCCGCTGGGTGTTCGACTCGCGTCCGCTGGGCAGCCTGCCGCCCTCCCGCACCACGCTGCTGCAGCATTTCCACGGCTGGTTCGTCCGCACACCCCGGCCCGCCTTCGACCCCGGCGCCGTGGAGCTGATGGACTTTCGCACCCCGCAGCCCGAACGCGGCCTGGCCTTCACCTACGTCCTGCCCACCAGCCCTCGCACCGCGCTGGTGGAGTACACGCAGTTCTCGGCGTCCGTACTGCCCCCGGACCGCTACGACCGTGCCCTGGAGACCTACTTGGACACCGTGCTGAGGGTCCGCGACTTCCAGGTCGAGGCGCGCGAGGAGGGGGTCATCCCCATGACGGACGCTCAGTTCGCCCGGCAGAGCGGCCCGTCCGTCTTCAGGATCGGCGCGGCGGGCGGCGCCACCCGTCCGTCCACGGGCTACACGTTCGCCGCGATCCAGCGCCAGACATCGGCGATCGCCGCCGCGCTCCGTGCGGGGCGACGCCCGGTGCCGCCCGCGCCGCACTCCCGGCGGTCCCGTGCGATGGACGCGGTCCTGCTGCACGCGCTGGCGACCGGCCGGCTCGACGGAGCGGCCTTCTTCACACGGCTCTTCTCCCGGGTCCCCGCCGAGCGCCTGCTGCGGTTCCTCGACGGCGCCACCACCCCGGCCGAGGATCTCTCCATCGGCCTGAACAGCCCTGTCATGCCGCTGTTGCGCAGCGCCCTGACGCTTCCGTCACGTCCGCTCCGTCCCTCCCCCGCCCCCTGACCTGCCTGTCCCGTCCGCCCTCTGTGCCCTGTCCGTCCCGCCGAGGAGAATCATGCCGACCCTGCGCGACGCCTCCCTCGCCCGCGCGTTCGACCACGCCGCCGGCAGTTACGACGCCCTGGTGCGGGCCAATCCCGGGTACCACGCTCATCTGCGGCGCTCGGCCCGCCGGCTCGGCCACCGGGCACCCGGGCGCGGGCTGCGGGTGCTGGACCTGGGATGCGGCACGGGCGCCTCGACCGCCGCGCTGCTGTCCGTGCTGCCGGAAGCGGAGATCACCGCCGTGGACGCCTCGGCCGGCATGCTGGAGCGGGCCGCCGCCAAGCCCTGGCCGTCCACCGTCACGTTCGTGCACACCTCGGCGGAGCACCTGGACCACCCGCTCGTGCGCGGCCCCTTCGACGCGGTCTTCGCCGCGTACCTGTTCCGCAACACGGCCGACGCGTCCCCGGTCCTGTCCGCGGTGCACGACCTGCTCGCACCGGGCGGCCGGCTGGCCGTCCACGAGTACACGCTCAGCGGCAAACACCGCCATCGTGCCGTGTGGACGGCGGTCTGCGCAGGTCTGCTCCCCGTCACCACCGCTCTGGGCGACGGAGCCCTGTACCGGCATCTGTGGCGCAGCGTCATCGAGTTCGACACCGCCGACCGGTTCAGCCGGCGGCTGACCGCCACGGGATTCGTCCGCGTGCGCGCCCTGCCGCTGCCCGGATGGCAGACGGGGATCACGCACACCATCGTCGGCCAGGTGCCGCAAGAAGGGATCCACCCGTGAAGCAGCGACACCCCCTGCCGCCGGGAGCCCGGGACCGCCGGGCCGAGCACGTACCAGCCGTCCCCGGAGCGATCAGCGCCACCGGCACTCCGCCGTCGACGGCCGTCGTCGGCGGAGGCATCGCCGGCATCGCGGCCGCCGTCGCCCTGGCCGAACGCGGCGTACAAGTCACCCTCTACGAGCGGGACGACACGCTCGGCGGCCGCCTGGCCGGCTGGGACACCCGCCTCGCGGACGGCTCTTCGGCCACCATGAGCCGCGGATTCCATGCCTTCTTCCGTCAGTACTACAACCTGCGCGCCCTGCTGCGCCGTACCGATCCCCACCTGGAACGGCTGACACAGCTGCCCGACTACCCGCTGTGGCACGCCAACGGGATGCGGGACAGTTTCCAGCGCGTCCCGCGCACCCCACCGTGGAGCGCGGCGGGCTTCGCCCTCACCAGCCCGACCTTCACGCTCTCCGACCTGCCGCGGATCAACGCACGGGCCGCCCTGCCCCTCATGGACGTACGCGTGCCCCAGGTGTACGAGCAACTGGACTCGGTCAGCGCGTACGACCTGCTGGCCTCGATCCGTTTCCCGGAGGCCGCCCATCATCTGGCCTTCGAGGTCTTCTCGCGCAGCTTCTTCGCCGACCCCCGCCACCTCTCGGCCGCCGAGATGGTGCTGATGTTCCACATCTACTTCCTGGGCTCCGCCGAGGGTCTCCTGTTCGACGTGCCCAACGACCCGTTCCCGACCGCCCTGTGGAACCCCCTGCACCGCTACCTGGAGAGTCTGGGTGTGGACGTCCGGGTGTCCACACCGGTGGAGCGCGTCGCCGCGGCGCCGGACGGCGGTTTCCGGGTGACGGCCGACGACCGGACCCGACGCCACGACGCGTGCGTGCTCGCTCTCGACACCCGGGGCCTGCAACACCTTCTCCGGCACAGCCCCGGCCTCGCCGACGACGACTGGTACGCGCGCGTCGCACGCCTGCGGACCGCACCCGCCTTCCTGGTCTCACGCCTGTGGCTGGACCGGCCGGTGGCCGTCGACCGCGCGGGCTTCCTCGGCACCAGCGGCTACGGCAACCTCGACAACGTCAGCGTGCTGGAGCGCTGGGAGCACGAGGCCCACAGCTGGTCGCGCCGCACCGGTGGTTCGGTGATCGAGCTGCACGCGTACGCCGTCCCGGACGACGCGGACCGCAAGGCCGAACAGGACCGTGCCGTCGAGCAGTTGCACCTGCTGTATCCCGAGACGCGGGCCGCACGCGTCGTCGACTCCCGCAACGAATGGCGCGAGGACTGCCCCATGTTCGCCACGGCCGGATACGGCGACCGTCCCACCGTGCACACCACCAACCCCACCCTCATGGTCGCGGGCGACCTCGTCCGCACCGGGCTGCCGGTGGCGCTGATGGAGCGCGCCGCGACCAGCGGCATGCTCGCGGCCAACGCACTGCTCCGCCAGTGGCGCCTCCAGGGCCACGACCTGTGGACCGTCCCGACCCGCGGCCGCAGCACGCTGCTGCGCACCATGACCCGCCGCAGCACGTCGCGCGCACGCCGCACGGAGCTGCCGGTGCCGTGAGGAACCATGGGCGACCGCTGCGGGGACCGGCTCACCGACCGGGTCGGACGTGGTCGGCGGTGTTCCGCACCTCACCGAAGCGGGGGAAGATCCGTTCCACGGCGAACTCGTGCTCGTCCGCGGCCAGTCCGGACATCGCGTCGGCGACGAACTCCACCTCGTAGCCGTGGTCCGCCGCGGCCCGTGCCGTGGACTCGACGCCCATCGTGGTGACCAGCCCGGCGAGCACCACGGTGTCCACGCCCCTTTTGCGCAACTGCTCGTCCAGGTCGGTGCCGTAGAACGCGCCGATGGTGCGCTTGACCACGACGACATCGTCGCCCTGCACCAGATCGTGAGCGAAGTCGCTGCCCGGGGGCTGCTCGGTGACGTTCGGGCGATCGACCCGGACCAGCACCACCGGCCGCCCGGCGGCCCGGAACGCACCGGCCAACTCACGGCAGCGTGCGAGCACTTCGTCGCCGGTGTGCGGGGCGAGGGGCATGGCGATGATGCGGGGCATCAGGTCGATGAGGATCAGTGCGGAGGTCATGACGGACGATCGTAGGGCCGTTCGACGCTCCGGGACCTGGCTCAGGCCAGGAGGGCGGCGAGTTCGTCGGCCGGCCGGCCGGTGTGCAGGCCGAGGAGGTCGGCGAGAAGGTCGTTCAGCGGCGGCCAGGGGAGGTCGCCGTGGTCGTTGTAGAGGCCGATCAGCCCGTGCATGGCGGTCCAGAGCATGAGGCCGTCCCGCCACTGCTGTTCCTCGGTTCCGTGCCGGCCCCGGGCGGTGTTGACGCCCGCCAGGGCGACGATCACCGTCTCCAGGAGGTGGGCGCCGTCGCCGTGGCCGGCCCCCGGCGCGAGATCCGCCGGCATGCGTCCACCGAAGAGGGTCCGGTAGTTGCCCGGCTGTTCGACGCCCCAGTGCACGTAGGCCGCACAGCGGGCCACCAGGTCGGACAGCGGGTCCGAGGCTGATGCCGCGGCCCGGTCCATGAGCCCGGAGAGCTCCTCGTAGCGCAGCCGGAGCACGTGCTCGACCAGCGCGGCCAGATCGGGGAAGTGCCCGTAGATGCTGGCGGGCGCCACGCCCACCTCGCGGGCCACTTGCCGCAGCGTCAGCGTCTCCGGCTGGTCGAGCGTGGCCAGGAGCCTCGCCGCGGCGTCCACGAGCTGGGCCTTGAGTACCTGCCCCTGCCCCCGCGGGTTGCGGCGACGGGCCGGGCGCGCCTCCTCGTGCGACGGCATCATCGCTCCCTTCCCGCCGACGTCTGCCCCTCGACCGCGGTGAGCAGTGGTGATCACTTTACCGGCGCCGACGTGGTTGACAAGCAATCACCAACACTTGTTCACTTACTTGACCAACACTTGTTTAGTTAAGGATGGGAACGCCATGCACATCGCCGTACTCGGAGCCTCGGGCAAGGCCGGCCGTCTCCTCGTCGCGCAGGCCGTGGAGCGGGGACACCAGGTCACGGCCCTCGTCCGCGCGCCGGAACAGTTCGACGCCCCGGCCTCGGAGCTGCTCGACGTCGCCCGGGCGGACGTCATGTCGCCGGACGCGTGCCCCGACCTGAGCCGCTTCGACGCGACCGTCTCCGCGATAGGGATCAGCAAGGGGGACGGCCCCGGCGCGCTGGTCGCGGGCGCGCGGCTGCTCGCCGCCGCCGGTGTCCGCACCGTGTGGCTCGGCGCGCTCGGCACCGGCGTGTCGACGGGCGCGGGCGGACGGCTCTACCAGGCGATCATGCAGAAGGTCGTCGGCAAGGAGATGCAGGAGAGGACGGAGGCCGACCGGATCGCGCAGGACGCCGGCGCCACGGTGTTCCACGCGCCGGATCTCTGGGTCGGGTCCGTGAGCCCCAAGCGGCGTCTCGTGCCGCTCGCGGACGTCGAGCGTCCCGTGCTGCCGCCGCACATCTCCCGCGCCACGCTGGCCGCGCTCATGCTCGACGAGGCGGAGAAGGGCCGCCACAGCGGCGAGATCGTCGTCCCCCTGAGCTGACCCGCAGGTGGTCGGGAACGCGCGGCGCCGTTGCCGAAGGCAGCGCTGACGGCACTCTTGTCCCGCACCTGAGCAGAGGGTGATGCTTCTGTTGCACAGGTGCTTGGAGTGCTCGATCTCAGGGGTGTACGGGGGCCATGAGCCAGAACGGTGAGCGACGCAAGCCGCGCGGGCGTCTGTCGCCGGCCTCCCTTCTCCGTAGGCCGGTCGGCTGGATCATCGTCGTCGTCGGCCTGCTCATGGTCGGTCTGATCGCGACCTGGGCCACGCGGAGCCGGCCGACCGTCGGTCGGCCGGACAACCGCCAGCAGGTGTTCCGGGACCGCGTCGCCGAAGACCGGAAGCACCTCTTGGCAGGGTCCTTGAGGGTTTCTCGGCAAGCGGACGTCAGCGTGGGTGACTCCGTCGTGCTCGATGTCCGGCTGACGGCGCTCACCGACACCGCTGCGGCTGCCTTGGAACGTGGCACGCCGGACGTGGTCCGGGATTTCCGGGTGGGCGGTGTCCAGGGAGCGTCCCTGGCATCGGCGAGCGGCCATGTCCGGATCAAGCTGTTGTCGGACGCGAAGGCGCAGCAGGTGATCGCCGGTCCCGGAGACGTCGCCCGCTGGCGGTGGGCCATCAGCGCGAGTGCGCCTGGAGACTACGACCTGCAACTCGTGGTCACGACCTACCAGGAGGACTCCGACCGTGCCCTGGCCACGTTGGCGCCGCCGGCCACCATCCACGTGACCGTGCACGACACCTTCTCCCACCGACTGAGCGTGATGCGGGGCGAGTTGATCGCCTGGAGCGGTGTCGTGGTGGCGCTGGGCGTCATCTTCGCCTTGCGGCGACCCGTGGTCGCCTTCGGGCGCTCGCGAGTGGAGGCGGCGAAGGAACGGCGGCGGCAGGGGCGCGACGGATACCTGTGACGGTCACGGGACCGCTCAAGCACGCAGGAGAAGCAGCGCCGTTGGACGCTCGCTGACACCCCAGCCGTTCTCACCCCTCCGCCTGGAGCCGCAGCGGCGCGGCGGCGTGTCACCCTGGTCCTGCTGCGGCGCACCCGGCCTCGCCGACCCGGCCCGCTCCCTTCGGCCGGACCGGTCGGGTCAGGTCAGGTCAGGTCACCGCGATCGTCGCGACGGGCCGGCTCACGTTCGCGGCGATCGAGGCCGGTGCTGCCGGGTTCACCGCGCCGCGGGTCCTCGGTACCGCTGTGGGCGAGCGCGCTGCTGCTCGTCCCGGCCGGGCCGCTGGTCAGGCCTCCCACCACCGCACTGCTCCTGGAGCACGTGCCTGCCGAGCGCACCGGTACGGCCGGCGGCGTTTTCAACACCAGCCGCCGGCTCGGCGGCGCCCTGGCCGTCGCCGTCTTCGGCGCACTGGTCCCCCGCCCCGGCCGGGCTCCAGCACGGGCTGCGCGCCAGTCTCGTCCTCGCCGCCGTCATCGCCCGGCCGGCAGCGCTCGCCGCCCCGCGGCTGGGCCGTGGCCGGGCCGCGGGGCGGTCGCACGAGCGGTTCGGTCAGCGCCTCGTCTCGTAGCGGGTCAGGAGCACGCCGTCGGGAAACGCCCGCGTCTCCACCAGGTTCAGGTTCACCCAGCTGTCCACCGCGGTGAAGAACGGTGTGCCGCCGCCCACCAGGACCGGCGCGGTGAGCAGCAGGTACTCGTCGATCAGCCCGGCGCGCAGGGCCGCCCCGGCCAGCGTCGCACCTGCGACGGCCATCGGGCCGCCCTCCTCTGCCTTGAGCCGGGTGATCTCGGTGACCGCGTCGCCGGTGACCAGGCGGGTGTTCCAGTCGACCTTGTCGGTCGTCGAGGAGAACACCGCCTTCGGCATGTCCCGCCAGCGGCGCGCGTACGCGATCTCCGCCGGGGTGGCGTCGGGCTGCCGGTCGGCGGTGGGCCAGTGGGAGCTCATCACCTGCCACAGCTTGCGCCCGTACAGGGACAGGCCGGTCGCCTCCAGTTGGTCGGACCAGAACTGGAACAGCTCGTCGCTCGGCACACTCCAGCCGAGATCGTCGCCGGGCGCCGCGATGTAGCCGTCGAGGCTCACGTTCATGCCGTAGATCAGTTTCCGCATGGCACCAGCCTTCCGTGAGTCGGCCGTGCGCGTACAGACCGGCGCGGCGCGCCGCCGCATCGATCCGCCGCGCGGCCACCGCATCGTTCGACGGCGTGTCCGCTACCGGTCCGCCGCTCTGCGCCGGACCGGGCGGCTGCTCGCGGGACCGGCGAGCCCGAGCGTGACCAGGAACCGTTCCAGGGCGAACGCCGCCATGCCCACGGCCACCGGATTGCCCGGCACCTCGGACGCCGCCACTGTGACGTCCGCGCGCGAGCCCGGCAGGACGTGCGCGGGGAGTTCGGCGCGTACGGCCGGGACGAGCCAGGGAGCCAGGGCCCTGGTCGTCCAGCCGGTCAGGGTCAGTCGGGGGATGTCGAGGAGGTTGACGAGGTCGCCAAGGGCCGCGGCCAGGTAGTGCGCGGTGCGGTCGACGAGGGTCGCCAGGTCGGGGTCGGGCTCGCCGGACGCCAGGCCCGCGGCGACCGCCTGGACGAACTCGCTCTGTCCCGTCGTGCGCAGGGCCGGATGCTCGGGGGCGATGTCCGCGAGCGTGATCTGCAGACCGTGGACCCCGAGATACGCCTCGACGCAGCCGCGCCGCCCGCAGCGGCAGGGCCTGCCGTCGAGCTGCAGGAGGGTGTGCCCCCATTCCCCCGCGTTGTTGGCGGCTCCCCTGATCAGGCTGCGCTCGATGGCGACGCCGGCGCCGACGCCCGTGCCGAGGTTGACGACGGCGAGGCTGTCGGCCGCCCGGCCCGCGCCGAACCACAGCTCGGCCACCGCGATGGCCTTCAGCGGATTGTCGACGTAGACGGGGATGCCGAGGCCGGCTTCGAGGAGTTCCTCGATGCGGACGTCGTTCCAGTCCCAGTTGGGGGCGAAGACGGAGACGCCGGCATCGGGGTGGACGTGGCCGGGCAGGCTGACGCCCGCGCCCAGGAGGGTCTCCGGATCGGTGATCCCCGCGTCGTCCAGGGCGGCGCGCACGACGCGGGTGATGCCGTCGACCACGTACTCCGGGTCGTTCTTGTACTCGTCGAGGGCGACCTCGGCATGGCCCATCACGCCGAGGGCCATGTCGAAGACCGTGGCGTCGACGTAGGTCTCGGCCACGTCGACGCCGACGATGCGGCCGCGCACGGGGTTGATGGCAAGGCGCTCGTAGGGCCGGCCCACGGTGTTCTTCTCCACCGTGGCGATCTCCAGGACCTCCTCGACGACGAACTCGGTGACCACCGTCGCCACCGTGGCGGCGCTCAGTCCGGTGTGCCGGGTGAGTTCCTGACGGGTCGACGGCCCCCGCTCGAAGAGTGCGTGCAGAACCTCGAAGCGGTTCTCGTTGCGAAGATCACGAGCCGTGCGGCGCGCCACCGTTCCCCCTCAGTCGTCCAGATGCTCGAGCCACAGCCTACGTAGCTCCGCCTCCTCCTTCCCTGCGAGTCCCCTGATCAGCAGTCTCGGGTTCGACCAGCCTGACGGGAGCCAGAGCGCGTCGGGGTCACCGCCGGAGAAGGCGGGTCGGTCGCCCCCCACCCAGATCCGGCCGATGCACTCGGGGGCCGAGCCGTCCGCGTCGTCCGCCCATCCCGTGACGCGGATGTGGTCCCCGTCGACGCGCAGCAGCCGGCCGCTGTCCCCCGGCGGCAGGTCGACCTCCAGCCACGCCTCCTCACCCGGCCTCAGGGTGAGCGGCAGGTCGAGCGGGTGCGTCGCCGTCCGCCGAGCGGCGAACTCCGCCAGCTGTGCGTCGTCCTGGACCGTGCAGGTCCAGTCCGTCACCGGTTCCAGCGTGAGCAGTTCGGCGGTCGGCCGGGCGCCGCTCGGGTCGTGCGGGAGGGTCACCGCGACCGTGTGGGTGCCCTCGGGCAGCAGCAGCCAGGGGTTCTCGGCGTGGACGGTGCGTGGTGCGTCGCCGTCCAGCGCGACCCGGACCGGCGTCGTCAGTCCTTGCAGGTGGAGCGCCCCCTGACCGGGCAACGAGACGTCGCGGGCGTACGTGAGCGGGACGCCCACGCGCGTGCTGCTCCAGCCGCCGAGTACGCGCAACGGTGTCGGCTCGCCCGCCCAGTGGTCGGTGACCCGCCACAGCGCCGAGACGTCACGCGTCGCCCGGATCGTCCACAGCGTGCCGAGGCCCCGTGGCGCGCCGAGCCCGAGCGCGGGCAGCCGGGCGTCGTCGAAGTTGGCGTGGCCCCAGATCTCGACGGTGGCCTCGACGGCGGCCGTGCCGGTCACGTCCCGTACGTCGATGCGCTCGGCCGCCCCGAATCCGGCGATCGTGGGACGGACGCGGCCCGCGATCGTCAGGTCGACGATGTCGGCCGCGCCGGTCAGCAGCAGGGCGTCCGCGTCCGTGAGATCGAGGTCGGAGGTGCTCCGGTAGGTGCCGCGGCCCCGGTAGGCGCCCAGTGACTCCAGGGTCGGGGGGTGGCTGTGCCGGCCCGCCCGTCGCTCGGGCGCCGTCTCTTCCCTGCGACGTACCGTCCGCACGGCCTCGCGCCGTGGTACGTCGGGTGCCGTCGCCACCTTCTCGGGTGCCACCGCCGACAGCGTCAGTCCGCCGACCACCGCGTGTGTGGCGCGCCCCTCGGCCGGTGCCGGGAGGTCCACCCGTGTCCCGTCCACGATCACGGTGACCGGGACCGCGGAGGCGAACACGAGCGTGTGGTCCGTGGCCTCCACCAGATCGGCCGACGCGAGGTTCACGACGGTGGAGCCGACGGGGACGTCCACCGCCATCAGCGGACAGCTGTCCGCGGCGACGGCGACCTCCACGCCGTCGACCACGGCCCGGCCCGGCCGGTCGGTGCCCAGGTGCGGTACGGCGACCAGGTGTCCGCCGCCCTCCAGCGCGAGCACGCCGTGCACCGAGCTCGTCGGGAAGTCGCAGGTGATCATGGCCGGGGACGCCGCCGCCCGCGCACCGGCCAGGCGCTCCCCGTACGCCTCGACGACCCTCGCGAGCAGTCGGGCCTCGGCGTGCTCCGGGCGGGCGGCCCCCGTAGAGGAGACGTAGCCGCCGAAGTCGTAGCCGTGGCTCATGAAGTTGCCCGGCTCGCCCCAGTTCCCGGTGGACGGGGTGTACCCGAAGTTCCAGCCGGACGACTGGAGATAGGGGGCGATCAGCGAGGCGCCGCTCGCCAGCAGGCGGCGCAGGGTGCGGTGGCGGCGGTTCGTCTCCGTGACGAGGAGGGGGAGGTCACGGGCGCCGAGGACGTCGGCGTAGTGGCGGGCCTCCTCCTCGATGTACGGGGAGTCGTCGTCGGGGTAGAAGTTGCACGCCGGTACGACGCCGGGGACATCGCCCGTCGCCCCCGCGATGTCGCCCTGGCCCGCGCAGGCGACCAGCGGCACGGTGATGCCGTGGGCCGTGGCCATGTCGCGCAAGGCGGTCAGGTATCCGGTGCGGTCGGCGCAGTCGAAGAAGTCGAGCTCGTTCTCCAGCTGCACCATGACGACCGGGCCGCCCGCCGGGTACTGGCGCTCGGCGATCAGCGGCAGCACCCGGTCGAACCACTTCGCCACCTCGGCGAGGTACCGCGGTTCGTTCTGACGGACCCTCAACTCCGGTTCGAGGCCCAGCCATGCGGGCAGTGCGCCGCCGTCCCACTCGGAGCAGATGTACGGGCCGGGGCGTGCGATGACGTACAGGCCCGTCTCGTGGGCGAGGTCGAGGAAGGCGGCGACGTCGCGCCGTCCCTCGAAGGTCCACTCCCCCGGCGTCGGCTCGTGGAAGTTCCAGGGGAGATACACGTCCACGCACGTGTAACCGGAGTCGCGGACCTGTTCCAGGCGGGCCCGCCACTGTTCGCGCGGCAGCCGGAAGTAGAACAGGGACGCGCAGAGCAGGGTGCGGGGTTCGCCGTCGATACGGATCCCCGAACCGTCCAGGGCGATCTCTTTCACTTCACACCCGCGCTTCCGCCGCTGATGTCCATCTCGTACAGGTACTTCTGGCCCAGGTAGTAGACGATGATCATGGGGACGGCCAGCAGGACCGAGCCGACCATCACCAGGTTCCACGGCGGCGCCTGGCCGGCTCCCGAGGTGCTGGTGATGTACTGGATGCCCAGCGACAGCGGCATCTTGGACTCGTCGTTCAGATAGATCAGCGGGCCCATGAAGTCACCCCAGGTGTGGGTCAGGGTGAAGATGCCGATCGCGATGAGGACCGGCCAGAGCATGGGCAGCATGATGCGCCGGTAGATCCCGAAGAAGCCGAGTCCGTCGACCATGGCCGCCTCGTCGAGCTGGCTGGGCAGCCGGGAGACGAACTGCCGTACCAGGAAGACGTTGAAGGCGTTGGAGAAGAAGTTCGGGATGATCAGCGGCAGATAGGTGTTCACCCAGCCCAGGTCCCTGAAGAGGATGAACTGGGGGATCATCGTGATCTGCGTCGGGATCATCATCGTCGCGATGACGATGAGGAACAGGGCGTTCTTGCCGGGGGCGCGCAGGCGGGCGAAGGCGTAGCCGACGAGGCCGCTGCTGAGCATCTGTCCGGCGACCGAACACAGCGAGATGATCGCCGAGTTGATCAGGAAGCGGCCCATCGGCAGTTCGGTGCTGAAGACCCGGCTGAAGTTCTCCCAGTGGAACTGGGTGGGGAACAGTGTGAACGAGTTGGTGTTCACCGTCGCGTCGCTGGACAGCGCGATCGAGGCGACGAAGACCAGCGGCGCCGTCAGGACCGCCGCGACGACGATCAGCGTCGCGTACGTGAACGGGGTGGCCCGGAACGCCCGGACGGTGCCGGGGCCCCGCCCCGGGCGGGCGTTGCGCGGCGCGGGGTTGGCGTCCTTCTGCCGCTGCGGCGCCGTGCTCGTCAGGAGACCGGCCATCACTTCACCTCTGTTTCGTAGAACACCCAGCGCCGGGTGGTGCGGAACGCGATCAGCGTGAAGCCGAGCACCACGAGGAACAGCAGCCAGGAGATCGCCGACGCGTAGCCCATGTGGTAGTTGCCGAAGGCCTCGTCGAAGAGGTACGGCACCATCGTCTCGGCCCCGTCGTACGCGGCGCGCATCTTGCCCTTGGGGATGAGGATGTAGACCTGCGCGAAGACCTGGAACGCGCCGATCAGGCCCATGATCAGGTTGAAGAAGATGATCGGGGTGAGGTGCGGCAGCGTGACGCTCCAGAACTGCCGGACCGGGCCCGCCCCGTCGACCTCCGCGGCCTCGTACAGCTCCTTGGGGATGCCCTTCATGGCGGCGAGCAGCAGGACCGTCGCGCTGCCCGCGCTCCATGCCGACATCACGATCAGGGCGGGGGTGGCCCAGGATCCGTCGAGCAGCCAGTCAGGACCGGAGATGCCGATCAGGCCGAGCGCGTCGTTGAGCGGTCCGTTCGGCGCGAGCACCTGACGGAAGATCATCGCGGTGGCGACGAGCGGGACGAGGGTCGGCAGGTAGATCAGCGTGCGCAGCAACTTCCGTGCGCGTACTTGCTTGTTGAGCAGGTTCGCCAGCCACAGGCCGAGCACCAGACCCAGCGGGACCGAGATCGCCGCGTAGGAGAAGGTGTGCCACAGGGCCTGCCAGAAGCGGGGATCGTCGGTGAGCAGCGTGACGTAGTTCTTGAAGCCGACCCACTGGGGCGCGGTGAACGAGTCCCAGTCGGTGAGCGAGTAGTACATCGACGCGATCATCGGTCCGAGCAGGAAGACCAGGAATCCGATCACCCACGGCGAGACGAAGAGATAGAACCAGAGCGCCTCACGGCGCCGCCGTCGTGAGGCCGGCTTGGGAGTCGTCGCCATGGCCGGTCATCCCGCGGACTTGACGATGGACTCGAGGTCCTTCTGGAGGGAGGTCAGCGCCTTCTTGGCGCTCTCCTTGCCGAGCCAGAAGTCGGCGAGGTTGGAGTCGATGGCCGAGGTCATCTCGGTGTACTCGGGGATGAACGGCGCGCGGAAGATGAAGTCGCTGGACTCGCCGAACGCGGCCATGTCGATGTCGGTCTTCATCCACGACGGCTTGAGGAACGCCTGGCTCTGCTGCACCTCCAGGCTGGCCGGCACGTCCTCGCCGGCGTCGATGATCTCCTTCTGCGCGGTGGCGGCGGTGAGGAACTGGATGGCCTTGAAGGCGTTGTCGCGCTGCTTGCACGTACGCGAGATGGCGAGACCGCTGCCGAACGCGGAGACGGCCTGCTTCTTGCCCTGCCAGATCGGCGCGATGTCCCAGGCGAACGTGGCGTCGGCGACGCCGGCGATGACCCAGAAGCCGTTGGCGTGCGTGGCGATCTTCTGCAGCGGGAACGCCTGGTCGGCGCCGACCTCGGAGCCCATGTCGGCGTAGTCCGCCTTGCTCGGCACCACCTTGTGCTTGAAGACCAGGTCACCGGCCCACTGGAGCGCCTCCACGACCTCGTCGCTGTCGACGGCGGGGCGGCCGTCGGCATCGATGATGGTGCCGCCGTTCTGGTAGGCGAGGCTCCACCACTGCGGGAACCACTCGGCGCCGCCGTAGCCCCACTGCTTTCCGGGGACCGTGAGCTCCTTGAAGGCGTCGAGCGCGTCGTCCCAGGTCCAGTCAGCGGTGGGCGCCTTGATGCCCTTCTTGTCGTAGAGATCCTTGTTGTAGTAGACGATGATCGCGCCCGAGCGGTCCGGTATCGCGTACGTCTTGTCCTCGTACGCGTAGATGGTGCCGACCGGGCCGAACTGCTTCTCCAGGTCGAGTCCCGCCTTCTTGACCAGGTCGTCGAGGGGCAGGAGCTGGTTCTTGCTGGAGTACGTGTTGACGCTCTCGGCGACCTGCATGATGTCCGGGCCGCTGCCTCCCGCGATCATCGTCTGCACCTTCTGCGCGTACGAGTCGGAGGGGATCAGCTGCAGCTTGACCTTCATCTGCGGGTACTTCTCGACCAGCAGGTCGATGCGCTTCTGGTAGGTCGTGCGGTCGGTGTCGCCGCCCCAGACGGTCATGGTGAGCGGGGAGTCCGACGAACTGCCGCTGCCGGAGCCGCAGGCCGTGAGCGTGATGACGCCCGCCGCGACCCCCGCGCCCATCCCGAGGAATCCGCGGCGCGACAACTGGACCCTGTCAGCAGACATGGCTCTGCCCTTCGTTGGTGAGGTGTGCGATCGCACAGTGAGAAGGCTCGACGGCCGGAATCGGGGGTTCGAGCGGCGGTTAAACTAACCGTCGTTTTAATGCGCGGACAAGCCCTTGTTTCCCATGAGTTCTCAGCGAGTCGCCGGGGCGCGCGGCGTGGGAGCGCGTCCATGGCAAGCCGGCCGCCGATTCCGTCACGCCCCTTGACGGCGCCGTGCCCCGATGCCACTTTTTATCGATACAAACCGCGTCTCCCCCACTACACGTCTGCCTGTACCGGCCTTTGCCCGTTGGAGAGTCACCCGTGCCCCGAGCCACTGCGGTCATCAACCTGGACATCCCCGGCCCGACGATCAGCCGCCATCTGTACGGCCACTTCGCCGAGCACCTGGGCCGCTGCATCTACGGCGGTTTCTGGGTCGGCGAGGACTCGTCGGTCCCGAACGAGGGCGGCATCCGTCTCGACGTCGTCGAGGCGCTGCGCGCTCTGGACATCCCCAACCTGCGCTGGCCCGGCGGGTGTTTCGCCGACGAGTACCACTGGAGGGACGGCATCGGCCCGCGCGAGGACCGCCCCCGGATGGTCAACACGCACTGGGGCAACGTCGAGGAGGACAACAGCTTCGGCACCCACGAGTTCATGGCGCTGTGCGAACTCCTCGGCACCGAGCCCTACATCAGCGGAAACGTCGGATCCGGCACCGTCCGCGAGATGAGCGAGTGGGTCGAGTACCTGACCCGCGACGGCGACAGCCCCATGGTGCGGCTGCGCAAGGCCAACGGCCGCGACGAGCCGTGGCGGGTGAAGTACTGGGGCATCGGCAACGAGACCTGGGGCTGCGGCGGCAACATGCGCGCCGAGTACTCCGCGGATCTCGCCCGTCAGTACGCCACCTACTGCCGTGACCACGGCGACAACAAGCTGTACCGGATCGCCTCGGGGGCCTCCGACGCCGACTACGAGTGGACCCAGACGCTGATGCAGCAGATCAGCTGCTTCGGCTGCGACGCCACTCCGAAGAACTTCTTCCAGGGCATCTCCGTCCACCACTACACGCTGGCCGGGCCGTGGGAGGCGAAGGGCAGCGCGCTCGACTTCGACCGGGACGACTACTACCGGACGATGGTCGCGGCGCAGCGGACCGACGAGATCCTCACCGGGCACGCGCGGGTCATGGACGTCTACGACCCGGGGCGAACCGTCGGTCTGGTCCTGGACGAGTGGGGCACCTGGTGGGACGTGGAGCCGGGGACCAACCCCGGGTTCCTGTTCCAGCAGAACACGCTGCGCGACGCGCTCGTGGCGAGCCTGCACTTCGACATCTTCCACAAGCACGCGGCCCGGCTGCACATGGCGAACATCGCGCAGACGGTGAACGTCCTCCAGGCCATGATCCTCACCGACCCGGACACCGAAGCGCTGGTGCTGACACCCACGTACCACGTCTTCGAGATGAACAAGGGCCACCAGGACGCGACCTCCCTCGCCGTGCACCTGCGGGGCGAGAACACCGAACGGTCCGTGGACGGGACGGAGTTGGCGACCGTGTCGGCGTCGGCGAGTGTCAAGGACGGCTCCTTCCTCGTCTCCGTCACCAACCTGGACGCCGACGAGGCGGCCGAGCTCGTCATCGATCTGCGCGGCGGCACGATCGGCGAGCCGCAGGCCCGCCTGCTGACCGCGGGGCGGCTCCAGGACCACAACACCCCGCAGGCGCAGGCGGCGGTGGCGCCGCGGGAGTTCGACGGGCTGAAGGTCGCGGACGGGGGCCTCGCGCTGACGGTGCCGCCGCATTCGTTCGTCACGATCCAGGCACCGGTGCTCTGAACCCCCTTGTCCGACAGGCTCGTTGAACGAGTCGAACGATTGGCTGCGCGATGACGTCACTGCCCCGCCCGCTCCCCGACCGTGCGCTGCGCCCACCGATGGGGTGGAACAGCTGGGACTGCTACGGCACCACGGTCACCGAGGACGAGGTCCTCGCGAACGCGGTGTTCCTGCGGGACCACCTGCTGGCGTACGGCTGGGACACGGTCGTCGTCGACATCCAGTGGTACGAGCCGACGGCCCGCAGCCATGGCTACAACCCCGACGCGCCGCTGGTGCTCGACGCCCACGGGCGCCAACTGCCCGCGCCCGGCCGGTTCCCTTCGGCGGGCGCGGGCGCCGGGTTCGGGCCGCTGGCCGAGCGGGTGCACGGGATGGGGCTGCGGTTCGGTCTGCACATCATGCGGGGGATCCCGCGGCGCGCGGTGGCGGCCCGACTGCCCGTCCTGGGCACGGAGTTCACGGCCGCCGACATCGCGGACACCTCGTCGGTCTGCCCGTGGAACACCGACAACTACGGCCTGAACCACGACCACCCCGGCGCCCAGGCCTACTACGACACGCAGGTCGCCCAGTTCGCCTCCTGGGGCGTCGACTTCATCAAGGCCGACGACATGCTCTTCCCGTACCACGAGCGGGAGATCGCCGCGTACGCGCGGGCGATCGAGCGCTGCGGGCGCCCGATCGAGCTGAGCCTCTCCCCCGGTACCGACCTGTCCGTGGCCCATCTGGAGCACCTGCGCGAGAACGCCACCATGTGGCGGGTCTGCGACGACCTGTGGGACCGCTGGGAGGACGTCGAGGCGCAGTTCGCCCGCATGGCCCGGTGGGCACCGTGGCAGTCCGAACGGGGCTGGGCGGACGCCGACATGCTGCCGCTCGGCCACATCGGCATCCGCGCCGAACGCGGTGCGGACCGCCACTCGCGCCTCACCCGCCCCGAGCAGATCACGCTCCTGAGCCTGTGGCTGATCGCGCGGTCGCCCTTGATGATGGGCGGCGACCTGCCCACCACGGACCGGGACACGATCGAGCTGCTCACGAACGAGGAGGCACTCGCCGTCCTGTGGCACGGCCGGGCGGGCCGTGAGGTGCTGCGCGAGCGCGACCTCGTGCTGTGGACGGCGCAGGACGACACGGACCGCACGCGCTACGCCGCCGTGTTCAACCTTTCCGCCGCCCCGGTGCGCCACCGCGTCCCGCTGTCCTCGATCGGCGCCGGCCCGAAGGCCGCCGTACGGGAACTGTGGACCCGCACCGACACCCCGCACGACGGGCGGATCCTGGACGTGGGGCTCCCGGCACACGGCGCCGCGCTCTACCGCCTAATCTGACCGTCATCATGGCAACGATCCAGGATGTGGCGAAGGCGGCCGGCGTCTCGGCGATGACGGTCTCCAACGTCCTCAACGACCGGCCCAACGTCCGCCCGGCCACCCGCCAGAAGGTGCTCGACGCGATCGCCCGCCTCGACTACCGCGTCAACGTGGCCGCTCGCAACCTCCGCAAGGGCCGTACCGGAACGATCGGCCTGGCCGTCCCCGAGGTGAACCGCCCTTACTACGGACGCCTTGCCTCCGCCATCATCGCGGCGGCGGGGCGCCACGGGCTCCGGGTGAGCATCGAGCAGACCGACGCCCGCCGGGAGAACGAGCTGGCGGCGCTCTCCCAGTCCCGCACCCGCGTCTACGACGGCGTGATCCTCGCGGCCGCCGGCCTCAGCACGAGCGAGGCTCAGCAGCTCAAGGCGGAGGTCCCCGTCGTCGTCCTCGGCGAGCGGATCTTCGGCGGTCCCGTGGACCATGTGGCCATGCCGAACGTCGAGGCGTCGCGCGCGGCCACCCGGCACCTCGTCGACCAGGGCTGCCGGCACATCGCGTTCCTGTGCGGCGCGATCAGCGACAACCCGGAGGACGTCGACGTCTCCAGCCTGCGCCGCACCGGCTACCGGCAGGCCCTCCTCGACGCGGGCCTGCCCGCGGACCGCCGGCTGGAGTACGAGATCACGGAGTTCACGATGGCCGCCGGCGCGGAGTGGGCCAGGACGACGGCCGCCTCCCGGGCCGGCGTCGACGGCGTCTTCTGCGTGACCGACACCGTGGCGATGGGCGTCCTGCGCGGTTTCGCGGACGGCGGTCTCCGCGTCCCGCAGGACGTCAAGGTCATCGGCTTCGACAACGTGGACGAGAGCGCCTTCCTCGTCCCGTCCCTGTCGACCGTGGCCCCGGACCACGACGTCATGGCGGAGCGCGCCGTCGACTTCCTCGTCCGCCGCATCGAGGAGCCGTCCGGAGGCGAGCCGGAGGAGTTCGTCGCACCGTACGACCTGGTGGCGCGCGAGTCGACGACGGGGGGTGCGCAACGGGGCGAGCGGTGAGGCACGGGGACCCGAGCCCGACGCTCCGTCCCGCGTCACCGCGGAGGAACGCGCCCCCGCACGGGCCGCGCGTCCCAGGTCCTGAGCCGTCAGGTCCGTCCCGGGCCGGGCGCCCGGGCGCACCCGCCTCTACCGCTACGGCTCACGTCGTGCGGACGCTACGGCTCAAGTCGTGCGGCCGACCTGGCCGCCCGCTCGATCTTCGCCCAGTGGGCCGCACGCGCCTCTTCGTCGATCTGCTCCTCGTGCTCGGGGCGCACCCCGGTCCGGCCGTCGATGCCCTCGCGCAGGATGTCGGCGTGTCCGGCATGCCGGACGGTCTCGCCGAGGACATGGACCAGGATGGCGAACAGGTTCGTGTGGGAAAAAGGGTCCGGCCACCACGGCACGTGGCCGGGGGCGTCGAGGGGCAGCTCGTCGATCGTCGCGTCCGCGTGTTCCCAGGTGCGCCGGTAGAACTCGATGATCTGTTCCCGGGTCTCGCCCTCGGTGGCCCACAGATCGGTGTCGTCCGCGTCCTGCCACTGGGGCAGGGGCTCCGGGGAAGGACGGTCGAAGACCTCGCCGAAGTATCTGGCCTCGACGTTGGCCACGTGCTTGACCAGACCGAGGAGATTGGTCCCCGTCGTGGTCAGAGGCCGGCGGACGTCGTACTCGGACAGGCCGTCGAGCTTCCAGAGGAGCGTCTTGCGGTCCCGCCGCAGTCTCCCGTGCAGGTTGTCCTTCGCGAAATCATCGATCATGCGGCATGAGCCTGCCATGGGCCGGTCGTCGCCTCAAGATCCCTCATCCCTCGTTCTGCGAAGGTGCCGTATCAGCACGAGAAGCAAGGTACCGATCGAAGATCTCCCGGCTGTCCGGAGTGAAGGTCCACTGCCGCAGGGAGCGCCGCACCTCGGACTCGGTCAGCCATCCGTGCCAGGCCACCTCGTCCGGGTCGGGGACGCCGATCTCCGACAGCACGGCATCGCACACCCCGAGCCAGTGCGGGCTGAGCCCGGTCCGGTTGAGGAACGTGAACCGAAGGCGGACGGGTGCCGGCACGCCCAGTTCCTCTCTGAGCTCGCGGGCGGCTGCCTGCGCGTAGGACTCTCCGACCGCGGCGGCGCCCCCGACCCCGAGTTCGTAGTGCCCTGGGAAACGGGACAGCGACTGCGCGCGGCGATGGACGAGGAAGCGGCCCTGTCCGTCACGGCACACCACTACCGCGACGCGGTGCAGCCAGCCTCTCCGCACGGCCTCCCCCCGACTGACCACTCCGAGCATGCTGTCCTGAGCGTCAACGCGTTCCACGAGTTCATCCACGACGAGCACGATCGCAGAGACCACTGACATCGGGGCGTGGTCCCGGGGCCGCCGCCGCGTGGGAGCCGCTCCGATCCGCGAGGAGCCGTAGGAAGTTCGGGCACCGGGTGACGTCCTCGTCCTGGACGTCGGGCTGCCCGACGCGGACGGCGACCTGACGCTCGACGCGGTCGGCCATCACTTCACGGTGCGGGGCGTGCGCGTCCAGCTCTCCCCCGCCTAGTTCCGGCTCCCCGCCGCGCTCGTCGCCGCGGACGGAGCCCTCGTACGCCGCTGTGACCTGATCAGGACGGGCCGGCCGGATGACGGCCAGGATCAGGGCGCTGGTCACCACCGTGCCGAGGCCACGCCGCCGTCCCCGGTCGGCTGGGAGAGGTGGTCGCCGATCGAGCCGCCGAGCGGACGCGTGAGGATGTACGCGATCCCAGAAGGCCCAGGTCGCGTCGAGGCCGATGGTGCGCCGGGCGACGGCGTCCGCGGCGATGGCCAGGGCGAACAGGACGGCGGAGAGCCAGTAGCCGAGGTTCATGCGCCCGGAGACCAGGTCTGCCGCGGTGCTGCCATCGGGGACCTGAACGCATCCTGACGGTCGCGCGGCCCGGGCGGGCGTCGGGGCGTGGCGGGTTCGCTGGGGCGGGTCGTCGCCGGACAGACAGCGTCACTTGAGCTTCGGATCGCCCGCACGGGGGTGCCCGTTCGGGACCGGACGGGCCCTGCGAAGATCACGAGGCGCACACAGGACGGCAGTGATGCGCGCCCGTCGGTCCGTCGCGCCCGGACCACGGCGACGGCTCGCAGGGAGGCCCGCGCGCGGCGTGACGGAAGCATGTTGTGGGGCCGCGCAGGTGCGCCGACCGTGTGCGTCCCCGAAGCTGCCGGAAGGACCGTCCGCGAGGGCGCGTACGCCGCACATGCCGGCACCGAGGAGGACACCGCACATGGCACACCAGGTCATTGCCGGGCTCGCCACGATCAAGGACGAGCTGGCCGATCTCTACCGCGACCTGCACGCGCACCCCGAGCTCTCCCTGCAGGAGACCCGGACCGCCGCTCTGCTGGCCGAACGTCTGCGGGCGGCGGGCTTCGACGAGGTCGCCGAGGGCGTCGGCGGGACCGGCGTCGTAGGTGTCCTGCGCGCCGGTGAGGGCCCCGTCGTCATGCTGCGCGCCGACTTCGACGCGCTGCCCGTCGAGGAGAAGACCGGTCTGCCCTACGCGAGTCGGGCCCGCGGTGTCGACCAGGACGGCCAGGACGTCCCGGTCATGCACGCCTGTGGTCATGACATGCACGCCGCCTGCCTGGTCGGCGCAGCGACCCTGCTCGCCCAGGCCAAGGACCGGTTCAAGGGCACGCTCCTGGTGGTGTTCCAGCCCGCCGAGGAACTCGCGCGCGGAGCACGGGACATGATCGCCGACGGGCTCTTCGAGCGGTTCCCCAAGCCCGAGATCGTGCTCGGCCAGCACGTCGGACCGCTGCCCGCGGGCTTCATCGGCCACGGCACGGGCCCCCTGATGGCCTCCTCCGACTCCCTGAACGTCACCCTGCACGGCCGCGGCGCCCACGGCTCGCGCCCCGAGGCCTCCATCGACCCCGTCCTGATGGCGGCGAACGTCGTGACCCGCCTGCAGGGCATCGTCAGCCGCGAGGTGCCGCCGAGCGAGACCGCCGTGGTCACCGTCGGCCGCCTCCAGGCCGGCACCAAGGACAACGTCATCCCCGAGACTGCCGAGCTCGGCATCAATCTGCGCGCGTACACGCCGCAGACCCGCACCCAGCTGCGCGCCGCCGTCGAACGCATCGTCCGCGGCGAGTGCCGGACCAGCGACGCGCCGCGCGACCCCGACCTCGCCTGGTCGGCCGCCGCTCCCGCCCTGGTCAGCGACCCTGAGGCGACCTCCACCACGGTCGCCGCACTCCGCTCGCACTTCGGCCCGGCGCGCATGCTGGACATGCCGCAGGTCAACGCCAGCGAGGACGTCGGCGTCTTCGGCGACACGATCGGCGTACCGACCGTGTTCTGGTTCTGGGGCGGCCTGGAGACGCAGACCGTGGTCCAGGCCCTCCAGGACGGCACCCTGGACCAGCTGCCCAGCAACCACTCCCCCTTCTTCGCCCCGCTCGTCGAACCCACACTGAGCACGGGCGTCGAGGCCCTCGTCGTCGCCGCGCTCACCTGGCTGCGCACGGACTGACGGCCCGCGCGAACGGCCGTCGAACCGTCGGCCCGGCTCCGCTCCCCTTCCCGGAACGGTTCACATGGTGCCATTTCTGGAGGGAACGTAACGTTTCGTAGGTGTGCGGGGGCAGGCCTCACCGAACGGCGCCCGGCGCGAGTAGGAAAGGCAGTCAGGCATGCAGACCTCACTCACCCCGGCGATCCTCGCAAAGCTGCGCAAACAGCGTCCCTATCCGGCCGTGACGCTGGCGATGCCGACGCACCGGCGGCGCCCCGAGAACGCCCAGGACCCGGTCCGTCTCGGCAATCTGGTCAGCGAGGCGGAACGCCGGCTCGACGCGGACCCCCTCGTCACCAAGGAACTCCGCGAGGACGTCGTCGGGCAGCTGAAGTCCGCGGTGCGGGAGATCGACCTGGCGCACGCCAAGGACGGCCTCGTCGTGTTCGCCGCGCCCGGCGAGCACGAGACGTGGTTCGTCGACCGGGCGGTGCCCGAGCGCGTCGTCGTCGCCGACACCTACCTGACCCGCAATCTGGTCGCCGCCGACGCCGCCGGCCGCCCGTTCCGGGTGCTCAGCGTGGCGGCCGACCGCATCGCCCTGTGGGACGGCCGGGGAGATCGCGTCACGGAGGTCACCGGCCACGGCTTCCCGCTCACGCGCAGCCTGGAGGATCCCGACGCCGAGCGCGAGGAGCGCATCGGCGACCTGCCCAGCACGTTCCGCGACGAGCAGACCCGCCAGTTCTTCCGGGACGCGGACAGGGCGCTGGCGGGTGCGCCGGCGTCCGGGGCACACCCGCTCTACGTCACCGGGGATCCGGCCGCGCTCTCGCTGCTCGCCGATGTCGGGACGGCCGCGTACGGCGCGGTCCAGGTGCCGTTCGGCGGGCTCGCGCAGGCCGCCCCCGACGCCGTGGCGAAGGCCGTGGCCCCGGCCCGCGCCGACGAGGCGCAGCGCACCGTCGCCGAGGCGCTGGCCGACCTCGACCGGGCACGCGGGAACAACACGTACGCGGCCGGTGTCGACGAGGTGTGGCAGAAGGCCTCCGACGGCCGGATCCACCGCCTCGTCGTCGAGGAGAACTACCGCGTCACGGTCCGGGCCGGCGAGGGCCACCTGATGCCCGCCGAGGACGACGACGCGGACGCCGTCCACGACATCGTCGACGAGATCGTGGAGTCCGCGCTGGAGACCGGGGCCGGGGTCGCCTTCGTCCCCGACGGAACGCTGGCGGACGCCGGACACGTGGCGGCCGTACTGCGCTTCTGAGCGCGCCGCACACCGTGAGCGGCCGGCGCGCTCGACAGGCCGGCCGTCAGTGCCCGGGCCCCGCCCGGATGATGCGGTCGACGAGGCCGTCAGCCTGTTCCGGGTGTCGCTCCAGCCATGCGCCGACGTGCTCCTCCACGGCCTGTTCGACGCACTCGTGCACGAAGGCGCCGGCCAGCCTTTCGCGGGTGGCGCCTTCGTACTCAGGGCTGTCCAGCTTCACCGAAACGACCGCCGTCAAGCCCTGCTTCACCGCTTCCCAGGTGAGATCGGGGTCGCCCACCGTCAGCAGCAGCCGCTGACGCGCGTACGCGTTGAGGGCCGAGGCCACCCCTTGCCGGAACCCGTCCGCATGTGTGCCGCCCTCACGGGTGGGGAGGCTGCCGGCGAAGGTCCTCAGCACGTGGGAGCGCGATTCCCCCCAGCTCAGAGCCGCCTCGACCGTCCCTGCCATCCGTTCGTCGTCGCGCGCGAAGGCGATGATGTCCGGGGGAAACCGGGCCTCCGCTTCCGCGTCCAGGAACGCGACGAAGTCCCACGGCCCGTCGGGATACCGGAACTGCACCGCCCGCTGTCCGCCGGAAGGACGTTCATCGTTCAGCGAGATGCTCAGCCCCTGGTTGAGCAGGGCCACTTCTCTGAATCGTTTGGCCAGTACGGAGAACGAGCAGTCCGTCGTCTCGAAGATCTCGGCGTCGGGCCAGAAGGCGATGGTGGTTCCGTCGCCGATCTCCTCTTCCGCAGCGGCCGTCGGGGGGACGGCGACTCCACGCGCGTACTCCAGCCGCCGGGAGTGCTGACCGCACCGCGTCTCGGCGATCAGGCGGCTCGACAGCACATTGGCGACGCAAGTCCCCCAGCCGCTTCCGCGTCGGACCTGCTGATTCCCTCGCTCACAGAGCCCCTCCCACGGTCTCCGGCAGGACGTTCCCACCTTACGTAGAAGCCCTGGGCCCGTCGTGCCGACTGCTTCCGGAGACACGGGGCCGCCAAGGCCCCGGACGACGGTTCTCCGGGCCGTCCCGAGGCCGGAAAGTCGTGTGTTTCGAGCTCACGCAGCGGGCGGCCGGCCGGGCTCCGGCCGCACCATGGCGTTCTTGCTAGCCTTCCGCGATGAGCAACACGCTGGATGAGGGTCCGTTCTTTCACGGCACCAAGGCTGATCTGCAGGTCGGAGACGAGCTGACGGCGGGTTTCCGTTCCAACTACCGGCCCGATGTCGTGATGAACCACATCTACTTCACGGCGCTGCGCGACGGCGCCGGGCTCGCCGCGGAGCTCGCCGCGGGTGACGGGGCGCCGCGCGTGTACCGGGTGGAACCGACCGGGGAGTTCGAGAACGACCCCAACGTCACCGACAAGAAGTTCCCCGGAAACCCCACCCGTTCCTATCGCAGCGCGCACCCGCTGCGGATCGTCGACGAGGTCACCGACTGGACACGGCTGACGCCGGAAGCCCTTCAGGGCTGGCGGGACCGGCTGGCGGCGATCCGCGAGGACGACCGCGCCGAGATCATCAACTGACCGAGGTTCCCCTCGACACCCGTACTTACCGGTAAGTAGGATCGCGCGGCATCTGCTGCTCCAGTACCGGGAGGACCCCTTGCCCCGCGCCCGTTCCCCGCACCTCCTCGCCGGCCTGCTCGCCGGGGCGGGTGCCGCTCACTTCCTGATACCGAAGCCGTTCGACTCGATCGTGCCGCGCGCCCTGCCGGGCTCGCCGCGCACCTGGACGTACGCGAGCGGCGCGGTGGAGCTCGCCCTCGCCGCCGGTATCGCCCTGCCGCGGACGCGGGCCCGCGCGGCATCCGCGGCCGCCGCGTTCTTCGTCGCGGTCGTGCCCGCCAATGCGCAGATGGCCGTCGACTGGCGTGACAAGCCCGCCCCGTTGAAGCGCGCCGCCCAGGCGCGGGTGCCGCTTCAGATCCCTCTGGTGCTGTGGGCACGCCAGGTGTCCCGCGACGCCGCCGCCTGAGGGCGCCCCGGAGGTCCCAGGCAAAGAGATGGCATGGTCTAGTCCAAAGCATGTACTGGTCCAGTCCAATGCATTGACGTGTCCCTATCAGCCTCAAGAAGCTGTGCCGACTCCCCCCTGCACAGGAGGCACAGAGTGAGACGACTTCGCGCAGCCCTGGGCGCGGCCACCGCGATCACCACGGTCGCACTCGCCACTACGGCGTTCGTCGCGACGAACACGGCCAACGCGTCCACCGCGCTGAGCAACCGGTGGTACGCGGCAGCCCCGTATCTGATGCCGTTGGACAACGACCCGCCGGACGCCGGCGCCATCATGGACGCCACCGGCCTCAAGGCGTTCCAGCTCGCTTTCATCCTCGCTCCCAACGGCGGCGGCTGTTCGCCGACCTGGGACGGTACGGCCCCGGTGTCCTCCGACACCGCGGTCGGCGCCGTCATCGACAAGATCCGCGCCAAGGGCGGAGACGTGTCGATCTCCATCGGCGGCTACAACGGCACCAAGCTCGGACAGGCCTGCGCGGACGCCGCGTCCACCGCGGCCGCGTACCAGCAGGTCATCACCAAGTACGGCCTGCACGCCATCGACTTCGACCTGGAGGAGCCCGAGTACGAGAACACCGCGGCCGTCAGGAACGAGATCGGCGCGGCCAAGATCCTGCAGCAGAACAACCCCGGTCTCTACGTCTCCGTCACCACGGCCGGCACGGCGGACGGCACCGGCTGGTTCGGCAAGCAGATGCTGCTGGAGGCGAAGTCCCAGGGGTTCACGCCGAACAACTTCTCCATCATGCCGTTCGACGGCGGATTCAACGGGGCGGCGTCCCAGACCAGCGCCCTGACGAACTTCAACCAGATCCTCCGGTCCACCTTCGGCTGGGACCAGGCCACCGCCTACGCCCACGAGGGCTTCTCCGGCATGAACGGCCGCAGCGACACCGGTGAGATGTTCCTCCAGGCCGACTTCCAGACGGTTCTCGACTACGCGACCAGCCACAACATGGACCGGTTCACGTTCTGGTCGCTCAACCGGGACCGGCAGTGCTCCCCGCCCGACAACGGCGGCCGGACCTCGGGGACGTGTTCCAGCGTCGCCCAGAACTCCTGGGACTTCGCCAAGTACTCGGTGAAGTTCGCCGGGGTCACGCCGCCCACCACCACGCCGCCCGCGACCGGCACACCGACACCGCCCGCCGGCGACTGCAAGGCCGCGTGGAGCGCGACCGCCGTCTACACGGCGGGCGACGAGGTCGCCTACAACGGGCACAACTGGAAAGCCAAGTGGTGGACCCAGAACGAGCAGCCCGGCGCCGCCGAGTGGGGCCCCTGGGCCGACGAGGGCGCCTGCTGATCCAGAACGCCGGACACGATCGCGGTCGAGGGGTGAAGCACCCCACGGCCGCGGCCGCGCGCGTGCCCGGACGACTTGCGCCGCGTCGAGGCTCCACGAGGATGAAAAGGGCCGGTCGCGCTGTTATGACGACCGAGGGCGGACGACCCGCTCAGGACCTTTGAAAGGGAGCTGTGCATGCCGGGCGAGACGGACAAGGCAGTACTCGCGGGTGGTTGTTTCTGGGGAATGGAGGACCTGATCCGCAAGCAGCCGGGTGTGGTCTCCACGCGCGTCGGCTACACCGGCGGCGACACCCCGAACGCCACGTACCGCAACCACGGCGATCACGCCGAGGCGATCGAGATCGTCTACGACCCGGCGCGGACGTCCTACCGTGACCTTCTGGAGTTCTTCTTCCAGATTCACGACCCCAGCACGAAGGACCGCCAGGGCAACGACATCGGGCGCAGCTACCGCTCGGCGATCTACTACGCGGACGACGCCCAGCGCGCGGTCGCGCTGGACACCATCGCGGACGTGGACGCCAGCGGGCTGTGGCCCGGCAAGGTCGTCACCGAGGTGGAGCCGCTGGGTGACTTCTGGGAGGCCGAGCCGGAGCACCAGGACTACCTGGAGCGCTACCCGAACGGCTACACCTGCCACTTCCCGCGGCCGAACTGGAAGCTGCCGCGGCGGGCCGGGGCCGAGAGCACGTCGTAAGCGCGTACGGCACTCGCGCCGAGGCCCGGGACTACGCGTCCTGGGCCTCGGCGACCCACCCGTAGGGCAGTTCCTTCCCGTCGACCGTCACCGCCTCGACCGTGCGGGTGACGGGATCGATGTCGGCCTCCGCTCCGTCACCTGCGAAGCGCGGGAAGCCGGACGCACCCACCTCGCCGGTGGCCTCGACCGGTACGGTCCTCAGGGGATTGCCGTGGTCGGTGTGGCCGTCGGCAGCGGTCAGCCGGGCTTTCAGGACGAGCAGGTACCGGGCCGGGGCGGCGGAGTCATCGTTCATACCTGGACGCTAAGCCGGTGCCTCCGGCTCCGCTCGTTCACGGACTCCGTCGCCCCGGCCCCGGGGGCGGACCTCAGCTGTCGTGGAGGGCCTTCTTCAGCGCGTCGATCGCGAGGTGCCGGGCGACGTTGGCCGCGCGGGTGTCCCGCAGGCTGTCCAGCAGCAGGAAGTCGTGCACCATCCCCGCGACACGCACGGACGTGACGTCGACGCCCGCCTCACGGAGCTTGTTGGCGTACTGCTCGCCCTCGTCGCGCAGCACGTCCGCCTCGTCGGTGATCACCAGCGTGGTCGGCAGTCCCTTCAGCTGGTCGAGAGTCGACTGCAGCGGAGAGGCGTAGTGCTGCTTCCGCTCGGCCGGATCGGTCGTGTACGCGTCCCAGAACCACTTCATGCCGTCACGCGTCAGGTAGTAGCCCTCGGCGAACTGCAGGTACGAGGGGGTGTCGAAGTCCGCGTTCGTCACCGGATACAGCAGCACCTGTGCCTTCAGGTCGAGGCCGTTGTCGCGCTCCTTGTTCATCAGCGCGAACACGGCGGACATGCAGCCGCCGACGGACTCACCGGTCACCGCGACGCGTGAGGTGTCCAGGCCGTGGTCGGCGCCGTTCTTCCGCACCCACTGGCCCACGGCGTAGTTCTGCTCGACCTGCGTCGGGTACTTCGCCTCCGGTGCGCGATCGTAGACGGGGAACACGCCGGCCGCGTTCGCCCCGACGACCAGTTCCCGGAAGAGCCGGTCGTGGGTCTTGTCGTCGCCGAACACCCAGCCCGCGCCGTGGATGTACACCACGACGGGCAGCGGGCCGGACGCTCCCTTGGGCTTGATGACGCGGGTGCGGACCGTGCCCCACTCCCCTGCGTCGACGTCCACCCATTCCTCGTCGACTTCGGGCCGGTCGACGCCCTCGCCGCTCTGCAGGCCCGCGAGGATGTCACGGCCCTGCTCCGGCGGAACCTCGTAGATCCGCGGGTGGGGATCGGTGGCCTCGGCGAGCTCACGGGCGGCGGGCTCGAGGAAGGGGGTGATGGGGTCGGGGAGATTCGACATGCGCACACGCCTCCAGACAGCTGGAATTTCGCGGGAAACGGGCCGAAGTCGCCGATCCTGCCGAACGCTGTCGGGACGCACCGGCGACTGCCTCGCGAGGTTCCATCCTCTCCGACCTGCGGCGCTCCGCAACTCGTCGTCACCGTCCGTGACCGCTCAGGCGGAACCGTTGGATTCGCCTTCGGACGCGGCGAGTTCGGCCGAGAACTGGGCGCCGGTGAGCAGCGCCAGATTGGACAGCCACAGCCAGATCAGGAACACGACGGTGCCGGCGAGAGAGCCGTACAGACGGCTGTAGGTGGTGAACATGGACGTGTAGAGCGCGAAACCGCCCGTCACGATGAGCCACAGCACTGCCGCCAGGACACCGCCGGGAAGGCTCAGGTGCCGTACGCGGGCGGCCTGCGGTCCGTTGCGGAACACCGTGGAGACCAGCAGGACGACCAGGGTGAGCAGCAGCGGCCAGCGGGCGACCGTCCAGGCGAGCGTCACCGTGTCGTCCAGATGCAGCGCCCGGCCGATGCCTTCGGCGACCGGTCGGCTCACCACGAGCACCAGCGCGGTCAGGACGAGAAGGGCGAGCAGGGCGAACGCGGTCAGGATGATGCGGTGGGCCCTCGACAGGGGCGTACGACGGTCGGAAGTGCGGTGCATACGGTGCAGAGCGCGCCGGAAGACCGCCAGGTAGCTGCATGCGGACCAGAGAGCGCTCACCAGGCCGGTGGCGATCACGGTCCAGGCGCCGGCGTTCTCCCGGATCATGCGGGTGAGCAGTCCGTGGAGCTGGTTGCCCGCCTGTCCCGGCGCGTAGGCGGTGACGTCCTCGATCAGTGACCGTGCGGTGTCGGGGCTGACGAGGCCGAAGGCCGCCACCAGCACCAGCAGTCCCGGCAGCACGGCCAGCGTCGCGTAGTAGGTGAGCGCGGCTGCGTAGTCGGTGATGTCGTCGTTCCACAGCGACACGGGCGTGCGACGCAGGGCGCGGCGGAGGTCTTCCGGCGAGGGGGCGAGACCGGCGGCGGCGGTCGACGGCGCGGGCACCGGGGTGGGTTCAGCGGACATGGACGGTCCGGTGGTGTGTGCCGCGCAGGCGGGCCCGACGGGTGACGGAACGGGGCTCGACCGCGGCCCGGGCCTCTGTGGCGACGGCGTCGAGCAAGAACGCTCCGACCCCCACGAAGCTGCCGGTGAAGGCCGGCGCCGTTCCTGCCGGCCTTCCTTGAAACGCTCTGCTCACCTCTGAGCCTTCCTCTCCTCATGTGCCCCGGGGGGGGCGCAGGTGCAGATCCTCACCGCAACGGGGACGAACGCCCGCCCGGCGTCTCCTCGTCTACTCGACCCGGGGTTCGGCAGGGGCGGGGGCGTCGTCGTCGCCGGGGAGGTGGACGTCGTTGACGGTGACGTTGACCTCGACGACCTCCAGGCCGGTCATCCGCTCGACCGCGAGGATGACGTTCTCCCGCACGTCGGCGGTGACGTCCATGATCGGCACGCCGTACTCGACGACGAGGTCGATGTCGATGGCGGTCTGCCGCTGCCCCACCTCGACCTTGACCCCGCGGCCCACGTTGGCGCGGCCGCCGGGGATGCGCTCGCGCATGGCCCCGATCGTGCGTGACAGGCCGCCGCCCATCGCGTGGACACCCGGGATCTCCCGCGCCGCCATGCCCGCGATCTTCACGACGACCACGTCGGCGATCGCGGTCCTGCCGCGGGTCGACGCGGGCTGGTCCGCACCCGGGCGGCCGGCGCCGACCTCGGTCGTGGTCCCGGACAGCGTGCTCCCCTTCGGCGAGGCGTTCTTCTGCTCGACCGTTGCGATCGGCTGTGTCATGGTGTCCCCATCTTCCTGCTGCGTCGGCTTCGAACATCGGCGGCCCGACTGCTCGGCCCCGCCTGCCGACTACCCCCTGATCGGCAGTTCGGTCCTGGCCTCGTCGGGAAAGCGCCGCGAAGGGGTGACTCGCGCCGCCGCACCATCTGCTGGTGCGGCGCGTGCGCCCTTCATGACACGGTGGGTGCATGAGGCTGAGGCTGCGGGCCCACGGCGCCGCCGACGTGGACACGGTGTGGCGGCGTTATGCCGAGCCCGCTCTCTGGTCGACGTGGGCTCCGCAGATCCGGTCGGTGGAGTCGGAACCGGAGTTGCGGGCAGGGATGCGCGGGCGGGTGCGGCCCGTGGTGGGGCCGTCCGTCCGGTTTCTCGTGACGGACGTCGACGACGCGGCCCGCACGTGGTGCTGGCGTGTGCAAGCGGGCCCTGTTCGGATGGAGTTGGGGCACACGGTCGACAGTGACGGGAGGCCGGGCGCCGCGACGGAGCTGACCGTCGAAGGACCCGCACTCGTCGTCCTCGCCTATGCTCCACTGGCGCGCCGCGCCCTGCGCAACCTCGTCCGTCCCTGACCTCCGGCCCCGCCCCGGCGCCGTCGATCAGACGACCTGGCCCGCGGGGACGTCCCGCTCCGGTGACAACGCCCAGTGGAACGTCAACTGCGCCACGGACGCGTTCGGTAACGCCCACAGGGCCCGTACCTGGTCCAGCTGGCGCTGCAAGGACCGCGTCGACATGCCGAGACCGCGGGCCACACCCTCCTGCGTCGCCCCCTCGGAGAAGCACCGCAGAATGGCGCGCTGGACATCCGTCAGGATCCCGCTCCCGGCCCGGGCCGACCGGCGCTCGCCGTGCCAGGGCTTCGCCCGCCGCCACTCCTGCTCGAACGCGTGCACCGCGAATCCGACCATGGCCCGGTCCGTGATGATCCACGCGGCGTGCTCCGGCGCGTCCGGGATCACGTAGTCGGAGATCACCGCGACCTTCCGGTCGACGATGACGACCCGCTCGAACGGGTCCGCGAGCGTGCGGTACTGCGCCCCGCGCTCGGACATGACCGAAGCCCACTCGCACGACACCGCGTCGTCGCGCACGATGTCCTGGTACAGGGTCCGGTAGCGCACGCCCCGCTCGATCGCCGTCGCGTCCCGGGGGATCCCGACCCTCATCTGCTCACGCGTGCGCGGCTGGTGCGGGTGCGCGCCCAGCAGTTCCTCCTGCGCGCCGGCGAGGATCACGCCGATCCGCTCGTTGACCTCGGCGCGGTCCGCGAGGAACTCCGACCCGGCACCGGCCCGCTGCCGGGACTGCGCGAACTGCACGTTCAACTGCTCCAAGACGCCCGGCAGTTGGGCGAGCTGGACGATCTGCTGCTGCAGGTGCGCCAGCGCGTCCCGGCCCACGTTCCACGCGGCCTCGGTCGGCGGCAGCGGCGTCACCTGTCCGCCCGGCCCGGTTTCGCCGACCATCCGCCAGGCCCGCAGCTCGGCGAGCGCCTCGGCGTCCCCGGCACCGGGCCGGTCGCCCCGGGTGATCCGCCCGAAGAGGGCCACGGCCTTCGCCGACATCCCCTCCGAGGGAAGCGGACATCCGACCTGGGCCGTGCCCGCAACGCGCTCTCCCACCGCTCCCCCTGCAGCCGCTCAACACCGCACGCCGGTCCGCCCGTTGGCGTACATGCGCCAGTCGCAATGACGACAGCCGATTCGATTGAATCGTGCCGTCGCATACGCCAGATTCTACCCGTGGGGCCCTTCCCGGCTCCTCTGATCGGCCTCTTCACAAGCAACTGACGGGTCGCTTCCGTCAACCGCGTGTGCGCAGGCCTCAGCAGGCAGACCGGACACCAGGACAACACCCTGCCGGAGGATTCCGGCATTCCGCTCACCGACCAGTGAGCGGCGCGTGGGAGGGGAACCATCATGAGTCGTACCGTGCGCCGTTTCGGCGCCTTCATCGCCATCACCGCCATGGCCCTCGTGGGGCTGGCGTACGCGCAGTCCGCGGACGCGATGGCTTGGAACACCCGCGCCGACTCCGTGTGGATCGCCCCCGCCGACCCCGCCGCACCGTCCGGCGACACGACCGAGAACGAGCCGAACCAGGACGCGGCGCCCGCCGGCGGGCAGGTGCTGGCCGCGCCGCTCGACTCCGTCTGGTAGACGGACCAGGAACCACCTGTCCGAGGCTCGGACGGTCTGCACTTTCCAAGGGGGGAAGCACTGTGCAGACCGTCCGAGCCCACTGTCGTCTCATGGTGTCGCCGCGGCGGCGGGGACGTCTCGGCTACGGCAGCGTGTGACCTGCCGCGCGGAACAGCCGGTACCACTCCTCGCGGGTGAGCGGAATCTCGGAGCCCGCCGCGGACTCGGCGACCCGGCCCGGGTTGGTGGTGCCGAGGACGACCTGCATGTCTGCCGGGTGCCGGGTGATCCAGGCGACGGCGATGCCGGTCGGGGTCACCTCGTACTTCGCGGCCAGTTCGTCGAGCACCTTGTTGAGTTCCGCGTAGTTCTCCACGTCTCCGATGAAGACGCCGTCGAAGAAGCCCTTCTGGAACGGCGACCAGGCCTGCAGGGTCATCTTGTGCAGGCGCGAGTAGTCCAGCAGCCCGTTGTCCCGGCTCACCGACTGATCGAGTCCGGCCATGTTCGCGGCCACGCCGGACGCGATCAACGGGGCGTGGGTGATGCTCAGCTGGACCTGGTTGGCGACGAGCGGCTGGCGTACGGCGCTCTTGAGCAGCTCGACCTGGCCGGGCGTGTGGTTGGAGACACCGAAGTTCACCACCTTGCCGGCGGCGTGCAGTTCGTCGAAGGCGGCCGCGACCTCGTCCGGCTCGACGAGTGTGTCGGGGCGGTGCAGGAGCAGCAGGTCGAGGTAGTCGGTGCGCAGCGCGGCCAGCGACTCGTCGACGGTGCGCACGATGTGCTCTTTGGAGAAGTCGAAGAAGCCGTGCCGGATGCCCACCTTGCTCTGGATCACGATGGACTCGCGCTCGGCGGCGGTCAGGGTCACCGCCTGCCCGAACCGCTCCTCGCAGGCATGCCGGGTCGGCCCGTAGATGTCCGCGTGGTCGAACGTGTTCACACCCGCGTCGCGAGCGCTGTCGTACAGGTCGCGCACTGCCTTGTCGTCGAGGTCGGCGATGCGCATGAGGCCCAGGACGATGTTGGAGGACCGCGTCCTGGAGCCGGGGAAAGAGATCGTCTTCATGGAGCCATGGTGGACGAGCTGCCACGCCCACCGCCAGTGCCCACGACTTTCGGACCGCTGATTGCGTACAGAACACGGGCCCTCGTCACGGCCGCCCGCCGAACTCCCAGTGGTGCACCTCCACGTCGGCGTACGCGTCCGGGTCCAGGACGGCACGCGCCGCGGCCGGGGTCTGCGCCCGGAGCAGCGCCGCCGTCCCCAGCCAGTGGGCGCCGTCGTCGGACAGCAGCGGCCCGTAGGCGATCAGGTCGCCGCCTTCGGCCGGCGGCTCGAGATCCGCGCCCTGCCCGGTGCCGAGACCGATCACCAGGTACCGGTTGCCTCCGGACCGACCTCCCGGGAAATCCCACATGGTGCGCCCCAGCACGTTCCGCCACCGCCGCAGGAGCACGTCCCGGTACGCCCCGGCCTGGTAGTTCGGCTCGTCGAAGGCGAACGCGCGGGCAGCGGCGACATCGGGCAGATCGAGGATGTGCACGCTCCCGGTGAGGGTGTCGTCATCGGCGAACGTCGGCCCCCGGGCGATCATCTTCTCCGCGTACCCGTCCATATAGGCCCAATGCGCTTCGACCAGCGCCTCACGCAGAGGCAGGGATCCGGCCCGGTCACGGTGGTAGCAGAGGAACTCCATGCCCGCAGTGTCGCTTCGGACGTGCCCCTGAGGCCAATGATTTCGCTGTGCCGACGGATCGGCTCGACGCGGCGGAACATACGCGTCGGGGCCCGTCCCGGGACGGGCCCCGACGACCGCTGACCGTCAGACCCGGTCGGCGGCGATGAGTACGTACTGGAAGGAGCCGTCCTTGTAGGAGTTGATGAAGGCGTCCTCGATTCCCGTGACGAGGGACGACGTGGCCCTCAGTTCCCAGTAGGGGAGGGTGTCGGGGGTGAGGTCGATGACGGCCTGCGGGACGAGGCGGTTGTCGGCCATGGCGCGCAGATACTCGCGGCGCGAGTGGATGTTGCACTCGAAGTGCGCGTTGATCTGCGAGACCCACTTCGACGGCTGGCCGTAGCGGGGGTTCCAGCAGCCGGTGATCGTCACGTAGCGTCCGCCGACGCGCAGCAGGCGGGAGTGTTCGGCGAACAGGTCCTGCAGGTCGACGTACATGCTCGATTCGTTGTTCCAGGAGGCGGCGGCCTGCCCGGTCTCGAAGGGGGTGGAGAGCATGTTGCAGACGCGGGCGCGTACGTGGTCGTCGATGCCGAGTTCGGCAGCGCGCCCGTTGGCGAAGTCGGCCTGTTTGGCCGAGAGCGTGACGCCTTCGACGTGGCATCCGAAGCGCTGGTGCGCCATCACCATGGAGCCGCCGCGGCCGCAGCCGGCGTCGACCAGGGTGTCGTCGCGGGTGATGTTCCCGAGGTGGCTGAGCAGGAGTTCGGCCTGGGCCGATTCGAGCCGGTGCAGCTCGGCGATGAGTTTCTGCTCGCTGTCCGGGGCGTTGCCGTCGCCGAGAGCGGTGTGGTCGACGTCGCCGATGCCGTAGTGGTGGTGGTAGAGACCATCGACATCACCGAGCCGCAGGTTCACGGGCCGCGCCTCGCCGTCCCAGTAGCGGGCGATGTCGCCCTGGTAGGGCGTGGCCGGGGCGGGAAAGCGCACGGTCGAGCCGGTGGCGGGGCGGGTGAGTTCGGTGCTGGTCACAAA
Source organism: Streptomyces sp. VRA16 Mangrove soil (assembly GCF_017377775.1). GTDB lineage: Bacteria > Actinomycetota > Actinomycetes > Streptomycetales > Streptomycetaceae > Streptomyces. Next base: position 1,192,216 of record NZ_JAFVLN010000001.1, on the reverse strand, counting down.
CAGGTCCAATCTCTTACCAGAAGTCCGGCAGGCTGTAGCGGTAGGTGTTGTTCTGGTGCCAGTGGTGGTTTCCGTCGACCCACGCGGCGACGCCGCGCAGGAAGCGTTGAACGCTGGGCAGCGGCAGGTCGGCGGCCAGTGCGCCGGCTTCGCTCTCGAAGCGGTGCATGAGGTCGTTGTGGACCTCGACCGACTTCAGATACGCCTCCCGGTCGGACAGTCCCTCCCGTCGTGCGATGACGACGGGCAGGTTCAGGTGCGTGCCGGGAGCGTCGAGCTCCTTGGTGTACGAGTACAGGTCGTTGACGATCGTCGTGGCGTTCCCGGCGAGCGCGATGACCTTCTGCATGGCCGGTCGGGCGTGCAGATCCGCGGGCAGTTCGTAGCCGCCCACGGTGTCGGTGATGGTCGGGCAGGGGCGGAAGTTGTTGAACTGGCGCATCGCCAGGTACTCCCACACCTCTGGTACGTGGTCCAGCTGGGCCCAGGCGGCCTCGGCCAGGTAGCCGAGATGCAGGCGGGCCATGTCGTGCCGGAAGCGGTCGGTCTGGGAGGGGCCCGCCGCCTGCACGAAGTACTCCATGGCGGAGCGGTAGGCGCGGCGGGGCGCGTCCGCGTGCAGGGACTCCTCCCACTGCTGCTGGTACTCCTGCGTGGTGTGCACGGGGTCGAGTGCGGTGTGGGCCAGCAGCAGGCGCTCGCCCAGACCGACGGGTGAGCCGCCGTGGTCCTCGCAGTAGTAGTCGTCCACCGCGTTCTCGGCCACCATCAGCCGGGTGGCGATCATCAGGTGGTCGACGGTGGGCGCATCGGGGTGACAGCCGACCATGTAGCTCCCCACGGAGAAGCCGTCGAACTCCTCCTCCCAGTCGTCGGGGTAGAGCGACACCTCGTCGAGCGCCCAGCGCTTGATCCGGCGGCTGATCTCGGCGACCCGCACCGGGTCGGGCTCGGCCACCGGGTGGTGGTAGAGGCCCGGGATCGGGGTACCGTGCGCGGCGCCGGGCACGGTCTGCTCGGGCGGGGCCGACCCGGGCGGGGGCGGCTCCTCCTGTCGCAGGATCAGGCGAAGACTCGCCGTGCCCAGGCCGCTCGGACCGCCCAGGATGCGCTCCATGCCGGGGATCGGCGCCGGCGGTTCGGCCGTCGGAGCGCTGGTGAGCGGCGGGTCGGGCGTAGGCGTACCGGCGAGCGGCAGGTCGAGCGTAGGCGTACCGGCGAGCGGCGGGCCGACCGTCGCAGTACTCGCGTGCGGCGGGCCGGGCTGGGGCACGGCAGGCGGTTCCGGCACGGTGGGTGGGATCGGGGGGCCGCCCATGACCGCCTGGACGTCGCGGGCGCGGGACGCGGCTTCGGACAGGATGTGTGCTCCGAAGGTGGCTGCGGCTTGCGGCAGGGTCGACTGCGCAGCGGGCGGCTCGGGCACGGGCATCGAAGGCTCCTTGGCTTCTGGTCTTCGGGTCTCTTGGCTCGTGGGCTCCTAGGGGAGGCGGACAGCCGCGCGCGGTACTGTCCTGCGCTGTTACCTGGGCCAGCGGGAGATCTCCACGTTCTCCAGCACACCGACCGCGTCCGGCACGAGGATCGCGGCGGAGTAGTAGGTGGTGACGAGGTACGAGGTGATCGCCTGCTCGTTGAGGCCCATGAACCGGACCGAAAGACCCGGTTCGTACTCGTCCGGCAGACCGGTCTGCCGCAGCCCGATGACGCCCTGGTTCTCCTCACCGGTACGCATGCACAGGATCGAGCTGGTCCGCTCCGGCGTGATGGGGATCTTGTTGCAGGGCAGGATGGGAACTCCGCGCCAGGCCGGGACCTGCTGGCCCCCGAGGTCGACGTGCTCCGGGTAGATCCCCCGCGCGTTGAACTCACGCCCCATCGCCGCGATCGCCTTGGGGTGCGCGAGGAAGAACTTGGAGCCGCGGCGGCGGCAGAGCAGTTCGTCCAGGTCGTCCGGGGTGGGCGGGCCGGCGTGCGGCTGGAGGCGCTGCTTGAAGTCGGCGTTGTGCAGCAGGCCGAACTCCCGGTTGTTGACGAGTTCGTGCTCCTGCCGCTCGCGCAACGCCTCGATGGTGAGCCTCAGTTGCTCCTTCGTCTGGTCCATCGGCCCGTTGTAGAGATCGGCGACCCTGGTGTGGATGCGCAGGATGGTCTGCGCGACCGAGAGTTCGTACTCGCGCGGTGAGGCCTCGTAGTCGACGAAGGAGCCGGGCAGTTCGTGCTCGCCGGTGTGTCCGGCGGACATGGCGATCTCGGCTTCGCCGCGGTGGTTCGTCCGGCGGCGGGAGAGCGCGGTGAACTCCTCGATGTGCTCCCGCAGGCTCTGCGCCGTGGCCATCACGGACGCGAAGTCGGCGCGTGACAGGGTGAGCAGGGTGCCCGAGGTCTCGGCGACGGCCGTGTGCTCCCACCGGGCGTCCGCGTCCAGCAGGGCGTGCTCGCCGAACCGGCCGCCGTCGGCCACGACGTCCAACTCGCTCTCGTCGCCGTACTTGCCAACGGTGGCCCGGCTGACGCGGCCGTGGGCGATCAGGTGCAGCCGGTCCGCGGGGGCGCCGCGCTCGACCAGCCTCTCACCGGCCGCGAAGTCGCGCTGGACGCACCGGTCGGCGACGGCCGTAAGGACGTCGACGTCGTCGAAGCCCCGCAACAGGGCGAGTTCACCGAGCTCACGGGGGATCACGCGGACCCGGGCACCGTCCTGGACGAACTCGATGGTCCCGTCACCGACGGTGTAGGAAAGGCGGCGGTTGACGCGGTAGGCCCCGCCCTTGGTCTCCACCCACGGGAGCATCCGCAGCAGCCAGCGGGAGGTGATCTCCTGCATCTGCGGAGCGGACTTGGTCGTATGGGCGAGATTACGGGCGGCCGCCGTGCCGAGGCTGGACTGGCGGGGTGTCTGCGCTTCCGATTGCGGAATCGAGTCAACAGTCATCGGGCGAGCTCTCCTTGCTCAGGACATACGCGCACCAAGGCGTCACGGGGCAATAGGGGCGAAAGGTGAAAGAGTGGCAATCCGTTCAGATCCGGGGGAACACTAACCGCCGCTTCCTGCCGACAACCAAGGAAGACCGGGGGAATTAGCTCGATACGATGATCGCGGCCACGCGATGTTTCCCCGGGCACAGACGAAATCCAGCCCTGTATCGCCCACATCGACGGCTCGCCGCGCCTACGACGTACGCCCCCGCCCCGCCCCCTGACCTCGGACGCATCAGGGCTGCGAAGCCGCTCGTCCCTCCCCCGATGCCGCCGTCCATGCGACGGTTTCAGCAACGCAGTTCGGCGATGCCCCCACCGCGGCGCTCCCAGCCTGTCGTGGCCGCACCGGGCTTCACCTTTCGGGCCGACACAGAACTCGGTTGCGAGCTGAGAGGGCTCCGGTAGCCTCACAGGGCGCAATCGCCGCCCACGGCCGTCTCCGGGAACCGAGCGACGAGATCCGGAATGTCGCCGACCTCACGCCCACGCCGGCTCCAAGGTCGGTTCACACATCACCGGAGTCACCTGGGGAGCCCGCAGCATGACCAGCACCACGGAGGCCATCCACGGGTCGGCTGCGGTGGACGACGCGACTCGAGGCGTCACGCGCCCGTTCTCCGTGTACGCCGTGCTCGCGAACTCGCTGTTTCAGCGGGGCGTCTTCGTCATCTTCCTGCAGCAGCGGGGCTTCTCCGCCGGACAGGTGGCCCTCCTTCAGACACTGCTCTACCTGGTCAGCGGGCTCGCGGAGTTGCCGACGGGCGTCATCGCCGACCGGATCGGCAGGCGTGCCAGCATCGTGATCGGCCAGGTGCTGATCGCCGGATGCCTGCTCGGCCAGGTGACGTCGTCCGACTACTGGGTGTTCCTGACGCTGTTCATCGGCCAGGGCGTGGGCATGGCCTGCGTGTCCGGTTCGGACACCGCCCTGCTGTACGACCTGCTCGTACGGCGTGGCGCGACGGCCGGCTACGTCAGGATCAGGTCCCGGTTCACCATGCTCGGTACGGTCACCTCGGGAGTCGCCATCGTCCTCGGCGGCCAACTCCAGCGGTTCGCCTGGGGAATCGTCTACGGCGGTTCGGCGCTCTGCCTCGTCCTCGCCGTGGTGGTGCTGATGGCACGGGTGCCCGAGATCCGCGGCGCGGACGCGGTCGACGAACAGGTCGGATCCGAGAAGGAGCACCGCGACACCACGGCGTGGCGAGCGATGCTCCGGGTCGCCACGCCGGCGCTCGTGACGCTTGTCGTGGTGTCCGGATTGATGCACGCGACTCTGACGCCGTACATCATCCTCACGCAGAAGACTCTCTCCGATCAGGGAGCGGGCACCGCGCTGGTCGGTGCGGTCATCTCGGCGGGGTTCTTCGTCGGCGGTCTCACGCCCTTGCTGTCGGACCGCGCGAACCGGCGCATCGGCTATCGGGCCGTCGTGCCGGTGGGCCTCCTGGCGCTCGCCGCGGCGCTCGGCCTGACCGGCCTCGGCCTGGTCTGGGTCACCGTCGCCGCGTTCCTGGTTCTGGTCGGGATTCCCGAGATCACCGCCGTGCTCGTGGACAACGTCTTCAACGAGGCCGTGCCGTCGCGCCACCGGGCGAGCCTGCTGTCGATGATCGCGTTCGTGGAGTCGGCGCTCATCGGCACCGGCTATCTCGTCCTCGGCGCGCTCATGGACGGGCTGGGCTCAAGTGCGGGCATGGCCGCCTACGCGGCGGTCCCCCTCCTGGCCTGTCTCCTGTGGCTTCCCGTGCTGCTCCGAGGGGCGCGGGTGAGCACCGAGGCCGCGCAGGTCCGCGACGGACGCTGAACCCGGCACCCGGCGCCGATCACGGGAGTCGCGCGGCCCCCGTCCTCGCACTGTCCGCCCCAGCCTGAGGGACATGGCCTGCGAGAACCCGCTCGGACTGTTTCTCCGGGCGCGACGCGAACTCACCCAGCCCCAGGACGTCGGACTGCCTGCCGGGGCAGGCGGCGGGTGGCGGGCTTGCGGCGGGAGGAGGTCCCGATGCCGGCAGGGGCGAGCACCGACTACTGCATACGCCTGGAACAGGGCCGGGAACGAGTGAGTCCCGCGTTGCTGCGGATGACGGAGGCCCGGCCGCAGACTCCCGCGGTCGTACTCGGATGCTGCCTGACCGTACTGGGGCACAACGGGTTCGCCCGGGGCGCGACGAAGCAGCGGCGTCCCGCGAACGGGCCCCGTCACCGCCTGCGCGTGGGCAGTTCGACGGTGATGCGCAGGCCGCCCGCCTCGCGGGGGACGAGGGTGAGGGTGCCGTCGTGGGCGCGAGTGATTGTCCTGACGATCGCCAGGCCCAGGCCGACGCCCGCCTGGTCGGTGTGCGTGCGGTCGGTGCCGCGCTGGAAGGGCTCGGTGAGGGTCGAGACCCGTTCGGGGGTGAGGTGTTCGCCGGTGTTGGTGACGGTGAGCAGCGCGGTGTCCGGGCCGGTGTCCGTGTCGATCCACACCGTGCCGCCACCGGGCAGGTTGTGGACGATCGCGTTGTGCACGAGGTTCATGGCCAGGGGCAGCAGCAGCGCCGGTGATCCCGCCGCCGTGGCGGGGTGCGCACGGATGTGGAGGGTGACCCCGTTCTTCTCCGCCAGGGGCAGCAGCGTCTCGGTGGCCTCTTCGGCGAGGAGGGACAGGTCGACGTCTTCCGGGGTGAAGGAGCGCTGGTCTGCGCGGCTGAGCAGGAGCAGTGATTCGGTCAGGTCGATCGCCCGGGTGTTGACGGTGCTGAGGCGGTCGACGAGTTGCCGGGTGATGCGGTCGGGGTCGGTGCGCGCCACGTCGAGCAGGGCCTTCGAAGTCGCGAGGGGGGTGCGCAGTTCGTGCGAGGCGTTGGCCGCGAACCTGCGTTGCTCGGCGACGTGGGCTTCGAGGCGCGCGAGCATCGTGTCGAAGGCGTCGGCGAGTTCACGGAACTCGTCCTGCCGGCCGGGCAGGTGGACACGGTGGTCGAGGGATCCGGCGGCGGCCCTGCGGGTGGCGTCGGTGATGCGGTTGAGGGGCGCGAGCATGCGGCCCGCGAGGATCCAACCGCCGAGCAGGCCGAACAGCAGCAGGAACACCAGCACCCCGGCCGCCGTCGGGGCGAAGCCGCGCACGAACACGGTGCCCGGGGTCACCCTCACCTTCCCGGACTCGTTCGTCTGCAGCCAGCCCTGCTGGAGCAGGAACACGGCGACGGCGAACAGCAGCAGGGCACCGGCCAGCATCAGGAACCCGGCATAGCTCAGGGTCAGCTTGAGGCGGACACTCATCCCGGGCTCTCTACGCACGGACGTCCCTTTCGTGGAGGTCGTGGCCGGGGTGCACACGCATGATCCTCACGGTACGAGCCGCCCCATATCGTCGGCATATCGAAAACCCCATACGGCCCGGGAACACGGCGCTGCCTTGACTGGCGCCATGAGTCACAGTCCGTCATCCGCACGCACACCCTCCCGCAGGATCCGCCGGATTCTGCTCCTGGCCCTGACAGCGGGCGTCACGGCGCTCGTGGTGGCCCTGATCCGCTGGCCGACGGGATCCTCGTCCGCCGGGACGACGCCCTCGGGCCGGCCGTCCGCATCCGCCGAGCGCTCCCCGCACGGGAAGGAGCCCGCGTCACCACCCGGCGCGCGTCAGGGGGCGGTCGGCGCGGCCGACGGGGTCGTCCCCGACGGTGTGACGGTCTTCGACGACGCGGTCCCCGCCGTGGCCAACCTGGATCCGAATCTGCGGACCGCCCTGCAGAAGGCCGCAAAGGCGGCCGGCCGGGACGGCGTCACGTTCTACGTCAACAGCGGCTGGCGCTCCAAGGCCTATCAGGACCAGCTGTTGCGCCGCGCCGTCGCCGAGTACGGTTCCGCGGACGAGGCGGCCCGCCGGGTCGCCACCGCGACGACCTCGCCCCATGTGAAGGGCGAAGCGGTCGATCTCGGTCGCGCGGACGCGACCGCGTGGCTGTCCCGGCACGGTGCCGCGTACGGCCTGTGCCAGATCTACCGCAACGAGGCCTGGCACTACGAGCTGCGTGCGGACGCCGACCAGAGCGGTTGCCCCGCGATGTACGCGGACCCGACCGAGGATCCCCGGATGCGGCAGTGACACCCCGCTCCTCCAACCCGCCGCCCCCGTACGGAAGATGAGCCCGGCCTCCCCCCAACCGGCAACTGTGTGCCACCTCCTGGCCAATGCCATAATCGCCGGGACTTCGACAGTTCCGTCCCGCAGTCCGAGCCAGTCCGATCCGAACCACGGTGGAGCCCCACATGACGGCGCAGCCCGTTCCCAGCCGCATCGACACCAGCAGACCGCATCCGGCACGGGTGTACGACTGGCTCCTGGGCGGGAAGGACAACTACCCCGTCGACCAGGCGGTGGCGCAGAAACTGCCGGCCCAGGCGCGGGACAACGCGCTGCGCAACCGGGCGTTCATGCACCGCGCGGCCGCCTGGCTGGCGGGCGCCGGCGTCGACCAGTACCTCGACATCGGCACCGGCATCCCGACCCGGCCCAACCTGCACCAGATCGTGCAGGGCATCGTGCCCACGGCGCGGATCGCCTACGCCGACAACGACCCGATCGTGCTGCGGCACGCCCAGGCGCTGCTGGTCAGCAGCCCCGAGGGAGCGACCGACTACATCGAGGCGGACGTCCGGCAGCCGCAGGCGATCCTCGATCACGCCCGCACGTTCCTGGACTTCAGCCGGCCCATCGCCCTGTCGATGATCGCGCTGATGCACTTCATCACCGACGAGGAGGACCCGTACGCCCTCACGCGCACCCTCGTCGACGCCCTGCCCTCGGGCAGCTACCTCGTGCTCTCCCACGGGACCACCGACGAGCATCCGCACCTGGCGCAGTCGGTGCGGACCACGTACCGGGAGGGCGAGATTCCGCTGCGGATGCGCAGCCGCGACGAGGTCGAACCGTTCTTCGCGGGGCTCGACCTGGTGGACCCCGGCCTGGTCACCGCCACGCACTGGTACAAGGACACCCCGGCGCCCACCCCCGAGCTCAGCGGGTTCTACGTCGGCGTCGCCCGCACCCCCTGAGGACCGGCGCCGCCGGCCGCCCGACCTGAGATGATCTCCGGAATCGACCACGGGCCCGGGCCTGCCCCGCAGGCCCGGCCACACCTCACGGGGAGCTCATGATCACGCTGTTGCTGTTCGTCCTGGTCGCGCTCGTCGCTTTCGGTTTCGTGTGCACGGTGTGGGCCGCCAGCGGCGGACCGCGCTGGGTCCGCGTCGTGTCGGCCGTCACCGTCGGGCTGGCCGAGGTGGTGGGCGCGGCGGCGAAGGGGAGCCGACGCGGCACGAGCAACAGTGCCGGCGGCGACAGCGACTGAGGTCCAGGGTGCGGGTCCCTCAAAGGATCACCAATCGAACCCATAAACGATCCTTATGGGCTCATAGACCGGACCCGCCTGCCAACTAAGGCTTGCCTTACTTTAAGATTCCCTTCGAGCACCACCCGCCCCACTCGAAGGGAACCTCACCATGCCTCGCCCTCTGCGGGTCGCCATAGTCGGAGCCGGCCCCGCCGGCATCTACGCCGCTGACGCGCTGCTCAAGTCCGCGACGGCCGACGAACCCGGGGTCTCCATCGACCTCTTCGAGCGCATGCCGGCCCCCTTCGGCCTGATCCGCTACGGCGTGGCTCCCGACCACCCCCGGATCAAGGGCATCGTCACCGCCCTGCACCAGGTTCTCGACAAGCCCCAGATCCGGCTCTTCGGCAATGTCGACTACCCGCGCGACATCGACCTCGACACGCTGCGTTCCTTCTACGACGCCGTGATCTTCTCCACCGGGGCCACCGCCGACCGGGCGCTGGACATCCAGGGGATCGACCTCGAGGGTTCCTACGGCGCGGCGGACTTCGTGTCCTGGTACGACGGGCACCCCGACGTGCCCAGGACCTGGCCGCTGGAGGCGGAGAAGGTCGCCGTGCTCGGCGTCGGCAACGTCGCGCTCGACGTGGCCCGCATCCTGGCCAAGACCGCCGACGAGCTGCTGCCGACCGAGATCCCCGGCAACGTGTACGACGGGCTCAAGGCGAACAGGGCCCGCGAGATCCACGTCTTCGGGCGGCGCGGTCCCGCCCAGGCCAAGTTCAGCCCGATGGAGCTGCGCGAGCTGGACCACTCGCCGAACATCGAGGTCATCGTCAACCCCGAGGACATCGACTACGACGAGGGCTCCATCGCCACCCGGCGCGGCAACAAGCAGGCCGACATGGTCGCCAAGACCCTGGAGAACTGGGCGATCCGCGACATCGGCGAGCGGCCGCACAAGCTGTTCCTGCACTTCTTCGAGTCGCCCAGCGAGATCCTCGGCGAGGACGGCAAGGTCGTCGGTCTGCGCACCGAGCGCACCGAGCTGGACGGCACGGGGAACGTCAAGGGCACCGGCACGCACACCGACTGGGACGTCACCGCGGTGTACCGCGCGGTCGGCTACCTCTCCGACGAACTGCCCAAGCTGCCCTGGGATCTGGCCTCCGGCACGGTTCCCGACAAGGCCGGACGGGTCATCGAGGACAGCGGGGAGCACCTGCCGTCCACGTACGTCACCGGCTGGATCCGGCGCGGTCCGATCGGCCTGATCGGCCACACCAAGGGCGACGCCAACGAGACGGTCGGCAGCCTGCTCGACGACTTCGCCGCGGGCCGGCTGCACACGCCGGACTCCCCCGCGCCGGAGGCCGTCGAGACGTACCTAGGTGAGCGGGGCGTCCGCTACACCACGTGGGAGGGCTGGTACCAGTTGGACGCCGCCGAGAAGGCGCTGGGCGAGCCGCAGGGCCGCGAGCGCGTGAAGATCGTCGAGCGGGACGAGATGCTCGACGCCAGCGGCGCCTGACGGCCGTCGGCCGCATTCCGGGTCGGCTCCGCCGACCCGCTTCCTGTGGGGAGCGGAACGCGTGCACCGCGTTCCGCTCCCCACAGGCGTTTCACCGCCCCCTGCGGTCCACCAGCACCCATCGGAGGAAGGCGGCATATATGCAGGGTCTGTGCCTGCGCTCCGTTTCGGCCTAAGGTGCTGTTCAGACTCTCGACTGCGGCCGCGTTGCGCATATGCCGCACGGGAGTTGAGGCCCCCTGTCCCCGGGCCGCGGCCAGGACGGCCGGAGCCGCGTCACACGCCGACACGCAGCCCGGCCCTTCGTCCTCGCGGACGCCCCGGGGTGAACTCCCGCACATCCCGGCGCCGTTGAGGGCGGAGTACGCGCGACGCCGGGGAGGGGAGCCCCGGCGCCGCGCGCGGGCGGTCGCCCCCGGCGCGGGCCTCACGGCCCCCGGCGGCGACCGCTCCCCCGACGTCGCGCGCCCGGGGGAAACGCGTCACGGCGGCTCAATCGCCGTGCCCCACCGCGGCGTTCGCGCCAAACGAACCGCACTTTCCACGCATCCTCAGCTCCGCAACGTCGTGTTAACCCCGCGATCACCTTTGCACAGCTAATCTTCCCCTTGACCAGTAGTTGACCTTCTATTGGCTCTTTCTTGGTGCACAAGAACAGGAGAGGGGGCGCATGTTCCGAGGTGAGAGGTCTCGCGCGACATACCTCCCGTGCGCCGTCGCGCCACCGCGGTCGCGCCGCGCCGTCACACATCCGTTCGCTCCCGCACACGCGTCCGAGCGGATCGCGCCCCGAACCCGATGCACCCGTCCTGCCAACCCGACGCGCACCCCACGGCGCGCCAGGAGGAATCAGTACTCATGCAGCCCCTCATCGACAACGCCCGTACGTTCGGACAACGCCCTGAGGAGTTCGCCCGGCTCGCCGAAGGCCAGTCGCCGCAGGTCCTCTTCATCACCTGCTCCGACTCACGGGTGGTGCCGGCCCTGATCACGGGCGCCCGCCCCGGCGAGCTCTTCGAGCTGCGCACCGCGGGCAACATCGTGCCCGCGTACGCCACCGACCGACCCTGCGGCGAGGCCGCCACCATCGAGTACGCCGTGGAAGTCCTCGGCGTCCGGGACATCGTCGTCTGCGGGCACTCGCACTGCGGCGCCATCGGCGCCCTGGTACGCGGCGACGACCTGGCGGCCGTACCCGCCGTGCGCGACTGGCTCGCCCACGCCGCGGACTCCCCCGCCGCCGACGATCCGTCCGACCCAACCGTCGCCGAGGCCGTGCAGCAACACGTCCTCGCCCAGTTGCTGCGCCTGCGCTCGTACCCGGCCGTCCAACGGCGGCTCACGGACGGGCGGGTCCGGCTGCGCGGCTGGTACTACGAAGTGCACACCGGGGGCGTCCGCGAACACCGCGCCGCCACCGACACGTTCGAGGCCCTGTGAGTGCCCTGATGACCAAATACCCTCATGTCAAGCAGGACTTCACCGCTTCACTCGTCGTCTTCCTGGTCGCGCTGCCCCTGTGCGTGGGCGTCGCCGTGGCCTCCGGGGTCCCCGCCGAGCTGGGCCTGGTGACCGGCATCGTCGGCGGCATCGTCACCGGCCTGATGCGGGGCAGCAGCCTCCAGGTCTCCGGTCCGGCGGCCGGGCTGACCGTCCTCGTGTACGAGGCGGTGCAGGAGTTCGGTCTGCCGGTGCTCGGCGTCGTGGTGCTCGCCACCGGGCTGCTCCAGATCGGCATGGGCGCCCTCAAGGTGGGACGCTACTTCCGGGCCATCTCCGTGTCGGTGGTGGAAGGAATGCTCGCCGGCATCGGGCTCGTGCTCATCGCGGGGCAGCTGTACGCACTGCTCGCGATGAAGGCGCCGGACTCCGGGATCGGCAAGATAGCCGGGCTGCCCGGGGCGTTCGCCGACGCGCTCGGCAGCACGCGCTCACTGGCCGCGCTCGGCCTCGGCGCGGGGACCGTCGCGGTCCTGGTGCTGTGGAAGCACCTGCCGCAGCGGGCCCGCGTGGTTCCCGGACCGCTGGCCGCGGTGGGGCTCGCGACGTCGGCCGCGGTCGTCCTGGACCTGCCGGTGGCCACCGTCGAGGTCAGCGGCCTCTTCGAGTCCGTGCAGCCGCCGTCAGCGGCCGCATTCGGCGAGCTCGCCGGCTTCGGCCTGATCGGCACGATCGTGGCGTTCACCCTGATCGCCTCGGCCGAGTCGCTGTTCAGTGCGGCGGCCGTGGACCGGATGCACGACGGCCCGCGGACCGCGTACGACAAGGAGTTGATGGCGCAGGGCGCGGGCAACGCGGTGTGCGGTGTGCTCGGCGCGCTGCCGATGACCGCGGTGATCGTGCGCAGCGCGGCCAACGTACAGGCGGGTGCGCGGACGAAGGCCTCGCGCGTCCTGCACGGTGTGTGGCTGCTGCTGTTCGCGGCGCTGCTGCCCGGCGTGCTCGCCCACATCCCGATCCCCGCGCTCGCGGGCGTGCTCGTGCACGCCGGGGCGAAGCTCATTCCCGTACGGGCCGTGGCGGGTCTGTGGCGTGAGCACCGTGGCGAAGTCCTGATCCTGTCGGTCACCGCGGTGTCGATCGTGGCGGTCAGCATGTTCGAAGGGGTGCTGGTCGGTGTGGCGCTGTCCGTCGCGAAGACGGCGTGGGACGCCTCGCAGGTGAAGCTGGAGGTCGTGGACAAGGGGTCGGGCCCGGTGCAGGCGCACCTGTCGGGCAACGCCACGTTCCTGCGGCTCCCGAAGATCCTGGACAGTCTGGAGGCCCTGCCGCACGACCGTCCGGTCGAGGTGAACCTGTCGGGTCTGCACCATCTCGACCACGCCTGCCGCACGGCGCTGGAGAACTGGGCGCAGCGGCACAGTTCCCCCGAGACGGAACCGGTGAGGGTCACCTCGTCCTGATCCGGGTCCGGGCCCGACTGCCGTGCGCCTCCACGGCAGTCGGGCCTTTTCCCTTGCGCGCCGGCCGTACGGTCACTCGTCCAGGACCGCCGCGACGGCCTCGATCTCGACGAGCTGGTCCGCGTACCCGAGCACGGTGACGCCCATGAGGGTGCTGGGCACGTCGTGGTCGCCGAAGGCGTCCCTGACGACGCGCCAGACGGCGCCCAGGTCCTGCTGCCGGGTCGTGGCCACCAGGACGCGCGTGCTGATGACGTCCTCGATCGTGGCGCCGGCCTCGGCGAGGGCGGTGCGCAGGTTGGCGACGCATTGGGCCGCCTGTCCCAGGTGGTCGCCGACGGCCACGGTCGCGCCCTTCTCGTCCAGCGGGCAGGCCCCGGCGAGAAAGACGAGCCGGGCGTCGGCGGGTGCCGTGGCGGCGTAGGCGTACTCGGCGACGTCGGAGAGTGCGGCGGAGCGGATCAGCGTGACGGAGCGGGGCACGGCCGGGGTTCCCTTCGGGCGGGTGCTGCCACGGGCGTGGAGCCCGGTCATGCTGCCACAGCACCCGCCTGTGCCTCGCCCGATTTACCTGCTGGACAGGGCGCCGCACTGGGAGGCGGCGGGCTCGCCCGCCAGCCGGTCGGTCAGCCAGTTCACGGCGGCGCCCTGGTCGGTCAGGAGCGGGCCGAAGTGGTTGATGAGCGCGCGGCCGACGTCGGGCAGGAGCACCGGCTTGTACGTGACGTCGGCGCCCTTGGCGCACCAGTCGACGGCGAGTTGGCGGGCCTGGCCGTGCGGAACGAGGTTGTCGCTGACGCCGGTGGCCACGCGGACGGGGCTGGTGGGCTTCATGGTGCCGATGCGCTGCCGGTCGAGGAACTCCTGGAGGCGCGGCTCGGCCCGGATGATCTGTTCGAGCGTCTTGCCGTCCTTCGTCCAGGACGAGCTGCGCCGCGAACTGTAGGAGAAGATCGCGTCGCCGACGCACAGGGTGGACAGGTCCTTGAGTGCGGCGCGGCCCTTGTCGTTGAGGTGGGCCTCGGCGATCGGCCGCAGCTCCGGGTCGGACTGCAGGAATCCGTTGAGGGACCAGCCGAGCGCGCCGACGAGGTCGGTGCCGTCGATCGCCTTGGTGGTCGCGGCGAGGTCGGCGGGGGGCGCCCCCGCGTAGGTGCCGGAGAGCCTGACGTCGGGGGCGTAGGCGGGCTGGAGTTCGGCGGCCGCGGCGGTGGCGCCGCCGCCCTGGCTGTAGCCGAACAGGCCGACGCGCGAGTCGGCCGTCACCGAGGTGCCCTTGAGGGAGCGGGCGGCGCGGACCGCGTCGAGCACGGCGTGGGCCTCGTCGAGCCGGTTGACGTAGGTGTGCAGCCGGTCGGTGGCGCCCAGGCCGATGTAGTCGGTGACGACGACGGCGACGCCCTTGGCGAGGAGGCGGTAGATCGCCAGGTCCTCGTAGCCGACGGACAAGGTCTGCCCGTTGAAGTTGACCGGGTGCTCCAGGCCGAGCGAGGCCGCGCACTGGTCGCCCTGGCCCTGTGTGCCGGGGGCGAGCGCGACGAGCGGGCGGGGGCCGCTGCCGCGCCACGTGGCGGTGGGCTCGATGTACGCGCCGGTCGCGGCGGCGGGGCCGCCGGTGGAGTCGGTGGTCTTGTACATCAGGCGGGTGGCCTTGCCCGGAAGCGGGCCGTGCAGGGTCGGCAGGCTGAGCGCGAGCGGCAGGGGTTCGCTGCGGATGACGCTGCCGTCGGCGTCCGGGAGTTGGGCCGGCGGGTTGTAGAACGTGGGGATCGTGACACCGCGCGAGACCTCATTCTCGGGGGTGTCGGCCGCGGCCGCGACGGGCCCGGCCTGGGCTCCGATGCAGGCGGCGACGGTGACGGCGGCGGCCAGCAGACGGGTGGGGGCGGGCATGGCGGACCTCCTGAGCGCAGGCGGAAGCTACGGCGCGCGGACGGACGTCCCACCGTCCCCACGCGTCGCGGGGACGCTACCGACCAGGCCGTTACCGCGGGTAGCGCCCGGGAGGTTACGATCCAGTAACTTGCCGGTGATGCGCGGGACTTCGGGCCGGGCCACGGCGCGGGGCCGCTCCCGCCGGCTGAAGGGTACAAAGAAACCCGTGCGACACCGGGGTCAGGTTCCGGTGCCGCACGGGTGGTCGGCGAAGTCAATCCTGCCCGCCTCCGGGCGGACGTACGCCCCGTTCTCGGCGTCAGCTCGCGAGACGCTCGGGGTGCAGGTCGCTCCTGAGGGCTCGGACGAAGGCGTCCTCGGCCTCCGCGCTGAAGAACCCCCGGATCCCACGCAGGAGTTGGAGGGCGGTGCGCACTCCTTGGGGCAGCGGCCGGGGCATGGCGGCCGCGAGCGCGGTGTGCTTGTCCGGAGCCGTGCGCGCCGCCTCCAGATGAGCCTGGGCCCGCGCCAGATCCCCGCTCCCCGCGTGCCGCACCGCGCAGGTCACGTCGTGGGACGCGCTGCGCGAGACGTCGAGCAGCGACTGGATGCCCCGCAGGTCGCGGTCGTCGGTACGGGCCGGTACCGCGCTCCATTCGCGCACGGCGGCGCTGAGATGGCCGTCGGCGCGGTCGAGGATCTTCACTATGGCGGACAGCCGGCCCGCCTCCAGGTGTGCCTGGTGTGCCATGCCGAATCCTTTCCTCAGCCCTGCCGTCGATCCCTGTCTCCAGCGGTATCACCCGGGCTGTGCGGCGCGAAGCCCCGTGGAGGGGGCGCACCGCACGCGCAGAGGGAGAGCATGCGGCGCATGACGGGAGGTTGAGGCACGGAGCGGCGCACGGGGCGGCGCCAGAACCACGCCGCCCCGGCCGCGGGGGCCGCGGCAGTGACGGGAGGGCCGGCGCGGCCGTTGAGCCTGCCGCACGCCCGCTCCCCATGGCCCTTTGGAGGCCACGTGACCCCTACGGCGAGTCCGTCCGCGCCCACCGGACGGCTGCGCGGTTCGCTCGGCACCGCCTCGATCGTGCTGATGGTGCTCGCGGCCGCCGCGCCGCTGACCGTCGTCGGCGGGGCGGTGCCGCTCGGCATCGCGCTGGGCGACGGGCCCGCGTATCCGGCGGCGTTCGCCGTCTGCTGCGGGGTGCTGCTGCTGTTCTCCGCCGGGTTCTGCGCGATGGCCCGGCACGTGCGGCGGGCGGGCGCGTTCTCGGCGTACGTCGACGAGGGCCTCGGGGCGCGGGCCGGGCTCGGCGCGGCGTTCCTGGCCGTCGCCACGTACACGGCGGTGCAGGTGTCGGTGTACGGCTACCTCGGCGTCGCCCTCGACACACTGGTGCGTTCCTACGGCGGGCCGTCCGCGCCGTGGTGGCTGTGGACCTGCGGGGTGATCGGCGTCGTGGTTCGACGACGGCAGCCACCGTTCTGCTCGGGATCCCGGCGCTCGCCTTCGGCCTGGGCTTCGCCCGCGAACGCCGCCACGCCACGGAGACGGCCGCCCCCGCATGACCCGGTGGCGAGCCCGCCTCCCCGCTGTGTCTACGCTTCCCGCATGCCTGACCGGGAACTCGACGACACCGTGCGCGCCCGCCTGACGCGGCTCGCGCCGCCGCCCGTCGCTCCCGTGGACGCCCGCGGGGACTGGCGGGCCGTCGAGGACACGCTCGGTACCCGGCTGCCCGCCGACTACCGGTGGCTCGTCGAGACCTACGGATGGGGCGAGTTCGCCGACGTCCTGTATCTGCGCACGCCGTTCGGCACGAGCCCGTACAACCATGTCGACCGGTTCCGCCCGGACACCGCTCCGGGGCCGCTGCTCGTCTGGGGCGGCAGCATCGACGCGGACCGGCTGTGCTGGCTCGTGTCCGGCGCACCGGCCGACTGGCCGGTCGTGGTGCGGGGCCGCGCCGGAGAGCACGAGACGTACGCCGGGGGAACCGCCGTGTTCCTTGAGGGCTGGCTCGCCGGACGGATCGACTCACCACTGCTCGGCGCCATGGAGCCGGATCTGGCGCCCTGGTTCAACGCGTTCCGCCCGCGCGCCCACCGCTGTCTGCGGCTGTCGCAGGGGTCGGCCGACCACGAGGAACGACTGCGGCGGCTGCGCGAGGCGCTCGCCCCGACCGTGGACCGGGGTGCGTGGCGCGCCGACGACGGCGGGGCGGGACAGGATCACTTCGCGACCGTGGGCACGGACTGGCTGCTCACGTACGACATGACGCGCCCGCACCAGATCCGGGTCGGTTTCCCGCCCGAGGACGGCGACCGGGTGCGGGAGCGGCTTTTCGCCGCGGTGCGGCACATGGGGTGCCGGGTCGTCGCCGTCACGGACGCGGCCGGTGTCTCCCTGCCGGCCTGGGGCGGTGCCGCCGGCTGACGTAGCTCGTGTTCAGGGGCGGAGCCACACACGCAGCTCACCGATCGGCTCGCATCCGTGCCGCAGCGCCGCCGCGAGGTCGTCGCCGTGTTCGTACCCGACCACCGGCAGGCCGGGGGCGAGGTGGTGGGCGGCGTCCAGCGCGACCCGCCAGGCGGTGTCCGCGGGAGCGTCGTGCGCGAAGACGTTCGAGACGCCGACGGCTCCGGCGTCACGGTTCAGGACGGCTCCCGCGGTGATCCGCCCGGCGCCGTCGTGCGTCGCGATCACGAACACCTGCTTCTCGTCGAGGAGTCGGGGACCGAAGAGGTCCGCCGCGCCGTCGCCGTCGTCCCAGGCTTCGGCCCAGGCGCGCAGGCTGTCCGCGTCCTCGACCACGGTCCAGGAGGGCGTGCCGGCGGGCGCGGGGGCGTCGGCCGGGCGGTGGATCCAGGTGGCTTCGAAGAGGATCTGGAACCCGGCGCCGGTCAGATCGAGATCACCGAAGCTGTCCTTCACGGTGGCGCCCGGCGCCGCGGTGTCGATCCGTGCCACGAGCGCGTCGGCGTCCGCTCCGGGGACCAGGGTCACCGCGTCCGGGTAGTACAGGGGTGTGCGCGCCGGGGCCGTCCACGCCTCGTCCCCCACCTCACCGGACACGCCGTGCGTGCCGCTCATGGCGGCGCACCACAGGGCGTTGTTGCGGGCGGCGGTCCGGATCAGGGTGCGATGCTGCGGCGTCATGAGTGGATCATGGCTGAGGGAACCGGCCCGGCGCCACCGAGTTCCGCGGCCGGGGCAGCCGTCAACGGTTGCCGGTCATCGGGCCGTTGGGACAGGAAGCCCGGATGCTGAAGGGCGACAGGATCGGGCTGAGTGCCCGGCACGACGACGACATACCGGTGCCGCGGACCGAGGTCCACGACGACCTGGTCGACTCCTCGCGGGTCGAGGCCGGAGTGTGGCGGCCGATCGCGCCCGGGGCGAAGGACCCGCGGCACGTGGCGGACGAGACGCGGCCGAGGGTCATGTGCCGTTCTCCGTCGTCGAACTGGAGGGCTGCGCCCTGGTCGGCACGGTCACCCTGGGAGGCATCGACCACCACCACCGCGCCGCGCACATCGGCCTGGGCCTGCTCCCGTCGCCCGCGGCAAGGGGTACGGCACGGACGTCGTCGCGGCCCTGTGCTACTGCGGGTTCGTCGCACTCGGTCCGCAGCAACTGCAGGCCAAGACGCCGTCGGACAACCACGCGATGCTCCGCTCCACCGAGCGCAACAGCTTCGTCCGCGAGGGCGTGCCGCGCTCCTCGGCGTGGGTGCGCGGCGCGTTCCTGGACGAGGTGACCCTCGGCCTTCTCGCCGAGGACCGGAAGCCGGGCCCGCGCGTCCGAGTCCTGCCGCCCCGCGCCCTGCTCACAGACGGGCGCGCAGGGCGAGCGCCAGTCGGTCCATCTCCTGCGCGCCCACCCGCTCGTGCTCCGGGCGGCGCAGCAACTCGAAGATCCCCGGGCCGCGTTGGGTCTCGGGCAGCTGCGCCGCGCGCGGAACGACGTGGAAGTGCACGTGCGCGAAACCCTCGGCCTCCGCGAACTGGACGACGTACGTCTTCGCGCAGCCGGTGACCGCGCGCAGCGCCCGCGAGAGCCGGACCTGCCAGAGGCCGAGGGAGGCGGCCTCGGCGTCCGTGAGGTCGTGCACCGCGGTCACATGGCGACGTGGCAGCAGGACGAGCCAGCCGGGCAGCGCGCTGGTGAACGAGTGGACCACGCGCTAGTGGTCGTCGTGGGCGACGCGTTCGCGCGGGGGCAGTTCGTCGAAGCGGGTCTCGTGGGCGCACGGGTAACAGTCGGCCGGCCGGGGCTGTGGCGATGTCATGCGTCCACGATGCCCTGTCGTGGCGTGCGGTCAGCGCTGTGCGGGCAGGGCGAGGACCTCTCGGACCGTGCGCACGACACCGTTGTCGGTGTGCGAGGGGGCCCGGTGGCGGGCCCGGCGCACGACCTCGGGGTGCGCTTCCTGCATGGCGTACGACCAGTCGGCGGCGTCCAGCATCTCCAGGTCGTTGAGGTAGTCGCCGAAGACCATGGTCTGGGCGGGCGTGATGCCGAGTTCGCGCTGCAGGCGGCGGACGGCGACGCCCTTGTTGGCGGTGAGGTTCATGACGTCGACCCAGTGCGCGCCCGAGACGACGACCTGGTGAGTCTCGGTGAGGGGAGCGAGGGCCGGGGCGACGGCCCGTTCCGCCTGGCCGAAGTCGAAGACGGCGACCTTGATGACGTCGTCTTCGACGGCAGTGACGTCGTCGACGATCCGGTGGTTGCGGTAGTACTTGCGGACCTCGGTCATGAACGCATCGTCGGAACGCTCCACGTACGCGGACTGCTTGCCGCAGACGACGACGCCGACGTCCGCGCGCTCCTCGGCGTTCTCATCGACGGTCCCGTCGGCGAGCTGACGGATCGACTCGACGATCCAGGACACCACGGCGGGGTCCAGCACGTCCGAGCTGATCTCGGCGCCGCCACGGACGACATAGGTGCCGTTCTCCGCGACGTACACCATGCCGCCGTCGTCCACGGCGGCGAACTGGGCGGCGAGGGTGGCGTACTGGCGGCCGCTGGCGGGGCAGAAGACGATGCCGCGCCGGTTCAGTTCCGCGAGGAGCGGCCACACGGCGTCGGGTATGCGGCCGTCGGCGTCGAGGAGCGTGCCGTCCATGTCGGTGACGACGAGTCGGATGTCCGGCGGGGTGGAGGCGGTGGTGGCAGTGGTGGCGGTCGCGGTGCGGTGCGTGGTCACGGTGTTTCCTGGGTCGGCGGGGTCGATGGCGTGGGCGGTCGGAAGGGTCGTCGGCCGGAATCGGTCAGGGCCGGGTGGGCCGAGCGCACGATGAGTGCGCGCAGGCGGTCGACGGCGTGGGCGCGGGCTCCGGCGGGTTCGGGGTCGGACAGTCCCGCGGCGGTGACGGGAACCGGGCGTGGGCCGCGGCCGAAGCGGGCGTCGAGCGCGGGGACCAGGGCGGGGCCCCAGGCGCCCCCGACGACGACGGTGCGCGGGTCGGCGAAGGCGACGGCGGCCGCGAGGACGGCGCCGACGGCGTCGGCGAGGACGGTGCGGGTGCGCGCGCCCCGCTCGTCGGGGGCGGCGAGCCGGACGTGCAGGGCGTCGACGTCGACGGCGGTGGAGCCCGGTCTGCGCAGGCCGAGCGCGGCGAACACCTCGGTGAGCGCCATGGCCGTGCCGTCCGGTCCTGGCACGCTGAGGTGGGCGATCTCGCCGGCGAAGCCGTGGTGGCCGCGGCGCACCTCCCCGTCGGAGACGACGGCGCCGCCCAGTCCCTCGCCGAGGTGGAGGTAGACGAAGTCGTCGATGCCGCGGGCGTGCCCGTCGGCGTGTTCGGCGCGGGCCGCCCAGTTCACGTCGTTGTCCACGAGGACGGGTCCGTCGACGTACGGGGCGAGGACGGCCGGCGGGTCGAGGTCGCCGACCAGGAAGGGCGCGTCGGGCAGGTGCACGAGGCGGCCCGTGGTGCGGTCGACGGGGTCGGCGGCGCTGACCACGCCGGTGCGCAGACCGCCCTCGGCGCATGTGGCGACCGCCCGCACGGTCGCGTCCAGGGCGGCGCCGATCGCCCGGGGCGTGGCGTCGGGCCCGAACCGCGTCTCCTCCCGCACCCGGACGCGGCCGAGGGCGTCGACCGCCTCGGCCGTCACGCCGTACGGAGTGATCCCGACGACCAGCGCGGCGCCGAGCCGCGGCGCGAGCCCGTAGTACGAGCCGACGCGGCCGCGTCCCGTGGTGCGCTCGCCGGTGTCGACGACCAGCCCGGTCCGGTTCAGCCGCTGCACGCTGTCGGAGATCGTGGGCTTGGAGATGCCGGTGCGGGCGGCGATCTCGGCGCGGGTGAGGCGCGGCTCGGCCATCAGGGCGCGCAGCACGTTCTCGTCGGTGAGCGCGCGCAGCATCTCCAGGGAGGGGCGCGGCATCGGCTTCGACAAGGTCACCCCGCCAGTCTAACCATTTCAGTAAGGAGTCCTTCCTAGAGTCGCGGGGAGACCGTCCGCCGGTTCCCACCTGCCTGTCTCCCCGTAACCCCTTGATCGCCCGGCCGTGGGCGCCGTACGTTCCTCCGATGATTCGACTCACGGTGGACGGCGCCGTTCTGCGCTGTGCCGATCACGGTCCCGAGGACGGTCTGCCCGTCGTCCTGGTGCACGGCCATCCCTTCAACCGCAGTCTGTGGGCCCCCCAGGCGGAGGCCCTCGCCGCCGCCGGGTACCGGGTGCTGACGCCCGATCTGCGCGGGTACGGCGAGAGCGGGATCACCGAGGGACAGGTGCTGCTGTCCCGGTTCGCCGACGACGTGCTCGCGCTCCTCGACCACGTGGGCGTGGAGCGGGCCGTGGTCGGCGGGGTCTCGATGGGCGGGCAGATCGCCATGGAGTTCCATCTGCGCCACCCCGGGCGGACCGCGGCGCTCGTGCTCTCGGACACGTCGGCGCCCGCCGAGACCGAGGACGGCAAGGCGTTCCGCAACCGTCTCGCGGACCGGCTGCTCGCCGAGGGGATGAGCGGGTACGCGCACGAGGTCATCGACAAGATGCTCGCCGCGTACAACGTGACCGCGCTGCCGGACGTCGCCGCCGCGGTGCTCGCCATGATGCGCGGCACCGACCCGCGGGGTGCGGCGGCGGCGCTGCGCGGCCGGGCCGAGCGCCCCGACTACCGGGAGTCGCTGGCCGCGGCCCGGGTGCCCGCGCTCGTCGTGGTCGGCGCGGACGACGTGTACACGCCCGTCGCCGAGGCCGAGTCGATCGCGAAGCTGATCCCGGACGCCGATCTCGCGGTGATCGACGGGGCCGGGCATCTGCCGGGCGCCGAGCAGCCGGACCGGTTCAACGCCGTGCTCCTGGCCTTCCTGCGCTCCCGCGTCGCACAGTGACCCGCTCCGCCCCCGACCGGCTGCTCGATGTCCTCGGCGCGTTCGACCAGCACCATCAGGCGCTCACGCTCACCGAGCTGGCCCGCCGCGCCGACCTGCCGCTGGCCACCGCGCACCGGCTGGTCGGCGCGCTCGCCGGGTGGGGCGCCCTGGAACGGGACGACGCCGGCCGCTACCACGTGGGGCTGCGACTGTGGGAGCTGGCCGCGCTGGCGCCGCGCGGCCTGGGGCTGCGCCAGGCGGCACTGCCGTTCCTGGAGGACCTGTACGAGGCCACGCACGAGAACGTGCACTTCGCCGTCCGCGACGGCCACGACGTCGTCTACATCGAGCGGCTGTCGGGGCGCAGCGCGGTGGGCGTCCACTCGCGGGTCGGCGCGCGCTGGCCGCTGCACGCCACCGGCGTGGGTCTCGTGCTCCTCGCCCACGGCGAGCCGGGGCTCCAGGAGGCGTACGCGGCCGAGAGCCTCGCCGCCTTCACGCCGCACACGGTGACGGACCCGGCGCGGCTGCGCCGGATGCTCGCCGAGATACGGCGCTCGGGGATCGCGGTGAGCGAGCGTCAGATCACCGACGACGCGGTGTCGGTGGCGGCTCCGGTGCGCGGGCCGCGCGGCGACGTGATCGCGGCGGTCTCTGTCGTCGTACCGGTGGCGGGCGCGCGGACACCTGCGCTGATCCCGGCGGTGCAACTGGCCGGACGGGGCATTTCGCGTGCGCTCGGCTGGCAACCCGTCTCGACTCCCGCACCGTCCCCGCCTCCGGCTTCCGCCTGACGGAAGCGCTGTTGTGGAGATGTGGCCCACGTCACCACCCTGGTCAGCGACGCGCGGCGACGGAGCCGCGCGCGATGCCAGGAGGGACACCTGCCATGACCTCTGCCCCGACCTCTCAGCAGAACCGATCGGCCTTCGCCCGCGACCAGTGGTACGTCGCCGCCTGGTCGTCGGAGGTGGGTCGCGAGCTGCTCGGCCGCACCGTCCTCGGCGAACACCTCGCCCTCTACCGCACCGAGGCGGGCGATCCCGTGGTCCTCGCCGACCGGTGCGTGCACCGCCGCTATCCGCTGTCGGCGAGCAGCCTGGACGGCGACCGGGTCGTGTGCGGCTACCACGGGTTCACGTACGACACGACGGGCACGTGCGTGTTCGTGCCGGGGCAGAAGCGCATCCCCCGTACCGCGCGGGTGAGTTCGTACCCGGTGGCCGAGGTCGACAACATGGTGTGGGTGTGGGTCGGCGACCCCGAACTCGCCGACCCGGACACGATTCCGCGCGCCCCGCACCTGGCCGCCGACGGCTGGGTGACCGTGCAGGGCATGGAGCCGATCGACGCGGACTACGGACTGCTCGTCGACAACCTCCTCGACCTGTCGCACGAGACGTATCTGCACGGCGGCTACATCGGAACGCCGGAGGTCGCCGAGACGCCGATCACGACGGAGGTCGACGAGGAGGCGGGCATCGTGCGCGTGTCGCGTCACATGATGGACGCCGCGTGCCCGCCGTTCTACGCCCGGTCGACCGGGATCGAGGGACGCATCCAGCGGCTGCAGGACATCGAGTACCACGCACCGTGCCTGTATCTGCTGCACTCCCGGATCACCCCGACCGGCCAGGACGCGCCCGCGTTCCTCACGGAGATCACGTACGCGATCACGCCGTCCGCGCCGGGCAAGGTCTACGACTTCTGGGCGGTGTCCCGCAATTTCGCGGTCGACGACGAAGAAGTCACCACGTTCCTGCGGGACTTCAACCACACGGTCGTCATGCAGGACGTCGACGCCCTGAACCTGCTG
This sequence comes from Streptomyces sp. VRA16 Mangrove soil, assembly GCF_017377775.1. Taxonomy (GTDB): domain Bacteria; phylum Actinomycetota; class Actinomycetes; order Streptomycetales; family Streptomycetaceae; genus Streptomyces. The sequence continues at coordinate 1,168,441 of NZ_JAFVLN010000001.1, read as the reverse complement.
CAGCGCTCGCTGGACTCCGAGCCGGCCGGGTACCAGGAGCTGAGCATCAACATCGACACCGGCGGCCTGGCCGCGCGCCGCATCCTCGCCAAGCTGGCCGCCGGATGAGCGGCGGCGCCGTCTACCGCATCGACTGGCTGCCGGGCACGGATCTGCTCAGCGGGCGCTGCCACTGCGGCGCCCGGCACGAGGACCAGGATCCGGTCGCCATGTGGGAGTGGATGCTCGCCCATCCCGATCACCCGTCCAGTCGCCCCTCCAGCCCTCTCCCCAGCACTGACAAGGACCGTCATCCGTGAGCGAGTTGATCGATCTCGTCGTCGCCGAACGCCGCCAGGAGGCCGTCGGCGTCGTCTCCCTGCTGCTGCGCCGCCCGGACGGCGGCCCGCTGCCCGGCTGGGAGCCGGGCGCCCACGTCGATCTCCTGCTCGGCGACGGCCTGGAACGGCAGTACTCGCTGTGCGGCGGCGACGCGTCGGCGTGGCGCATAGCCGTGCTCCGCGAGGAGGCCGGGCGCGGCGGATCCGCCCATGTGCACGGCGAGTTGACGGAGGGAAGCGCGGTCCGCGCCCGCGGTCCGCGCAACCACTTCCCGCTCGAACCCGCCTCGGCGTACCGGTTCGTGGCGGGCGGCATCGGCATCACACCGATCCTGCCGATGCTGCACGAGGCCGACGCCCCCTGGTCGCTGTACTACGGCGGGCGGGCGCTGCGATCGATGGCGTTCACAGCGGAACTGGCGGCCCGCCACCCCGCCGACCGGCTGCACCTCCAGGAGGGGCTGCTCGACCTCCCGGCCGCCCTGGCGGACCTGCGCCCCGGTGAACTCGTCTACGCCTGCGGCCCCGAGCCCCTGCTCACCGCGGTGGAAGCTCTCGTGCCGCCCGGTGCGCTGCGCACCGAGCGCTTCACTGCGGTGGCGACGGACACGGCCGCGGACGAGGCTTTCGAGATCGAACTCGCCCTGTCGGGCCGCACGTTGACGGTCCCCGCGGACCGGTCGGTCCTCGCGACGCTCCAGGACGCCGGGATCGACGTGCTGTACTCCTGCACGGAGGGCACGTGCGGCACCTGCGAGACGGATGTGCTCGCAGGTGAGGTCGACCACCGCGACAGCGTGCTCACCACGCAGGAGCAGGCCCGCAACGAAACGATGATGGTGTGCGTGTCGCGGGCCGTGAAGGGAGGGCGGCTCACACTGGACCTGTGACTCCGACGGGCCGCCCGCGGTTCAGGAGCCGATGCCGGAGAGGGAGTTGGCGATCTGGCCCACCATATTGACCACTCCCTGGCCGAACTCGGTGGGGGCGATCAGGATGCCCAGGATCAGCACGATGATCATGGTGAGGAGCGTGTCGCTGCGCTTTCTGGCCTGGACCGGGCGGCGCAACAGCAGGATCGCGATGACCGCCAGTAGCACCGCGACGTCGACTGTGATGTCCACCCGACGGCCCTCCCCTGCACAGAGCGGTCCCGCACCTCCTTACCTGTGTAACGCGGACTCCGCCGGTCCGCAGGGACCTTGTCGTCAGTTGGCGCGAAGGTGCCGCGCGGCTATGCCCGCCGCTGCACTCGCGCCGACTCCAGTTCCGCCCTGTACCGCGCGTATCCGATCTCGTACGTCTTTGCGGCCTCGGCACGCGGCGTGACGGTGCGGACGGGCCGCGGGCGGGTGGCGGACGGCAGGCCGAGGGCCGCGCGGGCGACCGCGGTGGCGCCCAGCGCGCCGACCTCCTCCTCGACGGGGATGGTGACCGGGTGGCCGATGATGTCGGCGAAGAGCTGGGCCCACGGTCCCGAGCGGCTGCCGCCTCCGCACGCGGCGAGGGTGCCGGTGAGTCCGGCGGCCTCCAGGCAGTGGCGCGCGGCGTAGCCGATGGCCTCGCAGACCGCGCGGACGGCGTCGGCCGGGGTGTGGGCGAGGGTGAGGCCGTCGAGACGGCCGCGGACGGCGGGGTCGACGAACGGGGCGCGCTCGCCCGCCTCGGAGAGGAACGGGAGCGCCGTGACGCCGGCCGCGCCGGGCGGGCTGGCGTCGAGGAGTGCGTCGAGGTCGGCGGTGGTCCGGCCGGTGAGGGCGAGGACCCATTCGAGGGCGGCGGTGCCGACCATCGCGGGCATGGCGCGCAGCCAGCGTCCGGGCTGCGGCATGCACAGCCACATGCCCGCGGGTTCGGCGCCCGGGTCGATGCGGGCCTCGTCGGTGAGGACCTGGCAGGCGAGGGTGGTGCCGATGATGACGATGCCGTCGCCGGGTTCGCGCACTCCGCTGCCGAGGGCGCAGGCGGGCAGGTCGTACGGGCCCGCGGTGAGCGGCAGCCCCTTGGGCAGGCCGAGGAGTTCGGCGCCGTGCGCGTCGAGCGCGAGGACGGTGCCGGGGGTGGCGGGGGCGGGCAGGAGGCGGGCCTGGCCGGTGAGGCCGCAGGCGGCGAGGGCCGCGGCGGAGTAGGTGCGCGTGGCGGGGTCGAGGAAGGGCAGCGTGGCGTCGGACGCGTCGAGACATATCTGTCCGGTGAGGCGCTGGGCGACGGCGTCGACGCAGTAGCCGGCCGTCGCGGCGCGGGCGAGCACCTCGGGCTCGTGCTCCTGAAGCCAGGAGAGCAACGGGGCGTGGCAGCCGGGGAACATGCCGGAGCCGGTGTGCGCGTAGACCTCCTGGACGGTGCCGCCCGCGAGCCAGTCGGTGACGCGGTCGGCGGCGCGGCCGTCCATCCAGGAGATCGCGGGCCGTACCGCACGGCCGTCGGCGTCGCGCAGCCACAGGCCGTCGCCCTGCCCGGTGAGCGCCAGCGCGGCGGGCGGCTCGGTGAGCGCGGCGGCGGTCTCGCGCACGACCTCCGCGACGGTGCGCACGACGTCGTCCAGGTCCTGCTCGACGCGGCCGCCGGGCAGCCGGTCCAGGCGGGAGCGGCGTGCGGCGCGGGCGAGCGGGGTGCCGTCGGCGTCGAACGCGACGGCCTTGGTGACCGACGTGCCGATGTCGACGCCGATGACGACGGAGCCGGTGCCTCGGGTGCCCTGTGCCGCGTCGGTCATGGCCTGCTCTCCTTCAGCCGGTTGTCCGGCGTCACCTCGGGGTTGGCGGGGTGTGCGAGGGGCTCGCCGCGCAGGAACCGGCCGACCTCGGCGGCGGTGATCGCGGCGGCCCGGTGGGCGGTCTGGCGGGTGGCTCCGGCCAGGTGGGGCGCGGTGACGACGTTGGGGGCGTCGTGCAGCGGCCAGTCGGCGGGCGGGGGCTCGACGTCGTACACGTCGAGGGCGAGCGCGCCGAGTCGGCCGCTGCGCAGCAGGCCGGGCAGCGGCGCGTAGTCGAGGAGGCCGCCGCGCGCCGAGTTCACCAGGACGGCGCCCTCGGGGAGCAGCGCGAGTTTGTCCGCGTCGATGAGGTGGTGGGTCTCGGTGGTGAGGCGGGCGTGCAGGCTCACCACGTTGCTGGCGCGCAACAGGTCGTCGAGGCCTACGAGTTCGACGCCGTCGGCGCGGACGGCGGCCGGGTCGGCGTAGGGATCGTGGGCGAGGACGCGGGAGCCGAAGGCGGTGAGGACGCGGGCGACGATCCGGCCGATGGCGCCGTAGCCGACGAGGCCGACCGTGGCGCCGTCGAGTTCGATGCCGCCCTCCTCGTACGCGTAGAAGTCGCCGCGCCACACGCCGTTCTTGAGATCGGCATCGGCGGTGGTGATGCGGCGCATCGCGGCGAGCATCAGGCCGATCGCGAACTCGGCGGCGGCCGGCGCGTTGCGGCCGGGAGCGAAGCTGACGGCGACGCCGTGCCGGGTCGCGGCGGCCAGGTCGACGTTGACGGGGCCGCCGCGGGAGACGGCGATCATGCGCAGTCCGGGGCTGGCCGCGATCACCTTCTCCGTGAACGGCGCCATCTGGGTCACGCAGATCCCGGCCCCCTCCAGCGCCTCGATGAGCTGGTCCTCGGTGCCGCTCGCCTCGATCACCGTGCCGACGGGGCCGAACGGTTCGTGCGGCCAGGGCAGTGTGAGGTCGCGGAACTCGGGCGTCAACTCCCCCGGCAGGTCAGCCAGTTCGGCGGCGAGCGCGGCACGCAGCAGATCGGGACGGACGAAGTGATCGCCGGCGGCGAGAATGCGCATACGGCTGCGGCCCTTCTTCGAGCTGGGAGTGCGAGCTGAGACCGGCGCACCGGTAGCTGATAGATTTAACATCGCGGATTTGAATTATCAATGTCCCCAGTTCAGAGAGCCGGATCCGCACCGGATCCAGAAAGGCCGCACCTGATGCCGTCCAGGCTGTTGCTCGTCCGTCACGGCCAGACCACCTGGCACGCCGAGAACCGGTACGCGGGGATCTCCGACGTGCCGCTCACCGCTGAGGGTCTCGCACAGGCCGACGACCTGGGGGTCTGGGCGAAGGAGCGGGGCGTGGACGCCGTGGTGTGCTCCCCGCTGAGCCGCGCCCGGCGCACCGCCGCCCCCGCGGCGACGGCGCTCGGCGTGGAGCCGGATGTCGTCGAGGGGCTGCGCGAGGTGGACTTCGGCTGGGGCGAGGGCCGCACGATCGCGGAGATGGCCGCCGAGGACGCGGACGCGGTGCGGCGGTTCCGCGAGGACGCGGAGGCGGGCGCCTTCCCCGGTTCCGAGCCGCCGTCGGCCGCGGCCCGCCGGGCGACGGCGGCGCTGCTCGGGACGGCGGCCCGTCACCCGGAGCGGACCGTCCTGGTCGTCGCGCACAACACGCTGATCAGGATCGCGCTGTGCGCCCTGCTCGGGGTCCCGGTGGGCCGCTACCGCACGGTGTTCCCGCGCCTGGAGAACGCGGCGGTGACGGAGATCGAGGTGCGCGGCGACGAGGTGTCGCTGCTGTCGTTGAACGTGCCCACGCGCCGGGCGCGCACGGCCGGTGCGGGAGACTCTGCGACATGACCACCACCGGGGCGGAGACCCGCCGACAGACCATCGCCGAGCATGTGCTGAAGGAGGGCACGGCCACGGGGGCCGAGCTCGCCGAACTCACCGGCGTCAGCCTGATGACGGTCCACCGCGACCTCGACGAACTCGCCCGGCGCGGGGTGCTGCGCCGTTTCCGCGGGGGCGCCTCCGCCTTGCCGTCGACCGTGTTCGAGTCGAACCTCGACTACCGGCTCGGGGTGAACATCACGGAGAAGGAGGCCGTCGCGCACGCCGCGGCCGAACTCGTCGAGCCGGGCATGTCCGTGCTGCTCGACGACTCGACGACCGCGCTCGCGCTCGCCCGGCTCCTGGTCGACGTGACCCCGCTGACGGTGGTGACGAACGCGCGCCGGGTGGTCGACGTGTTCGCGGGCCGGGAGGGCATCCGGCTGCTCGCGCTCGGCGGCGAGTACTCGCACACGCACGACTCGTTCCTCGGGGTGGCCTGCGTGGAGGCGGTGGAGGCGCTCTCCGTGGACCTGGTGATCGTGTCGACGTCCGCGATGGACGCCCGCATGACCTACCACCAGGAGCAGGACGTGGTCCTGGTCAAGCGGGCGATGCTCGCCTCGGGCACCCGCCGGATCCTGCTCATGGACCACACCAAGCTGGCGCGGACGGCGCTGCACCGGGTCGCTCCGGTGGCCGACTTCGACCATGTGGTGGTCGACGCGGCGGTGGACGAGGAGCTGGTGCGGGCGCTGCGGCGGCAGACCGAGGTGCGGGTGGCACCGGCGCGGGCCGTGGCCCAGGACTGAGCCCTCGACGACCCGGGGTTGTTTTTATCAAGCTGCATGTTAATTTCACAGCGAACTGTCGCCCGTGGTCCGCGTCGGCCACGACCGAGCCGAGAGGACCCGCTCCCCCATGAGCCACCCCGCCCAGGATCCGGTCCCGGTCGTCGTCGGTGTCGATGTGGCCACGGCCGCGGTGCGCGTCGTCTGCGTGGACGCGGCGGGGCGGGTCCTGGCGGAGGCCGGTTCGCCGCTGCCCGCCCCGGTGCGCGGCCCCGGCGGGACCAGCGAGCAGGACGCTTCGTCCTGGTGGCCCGCGACGGCCGGGGCGCTGCGCCGGGCGACCTCGGCGCTGCCCGGCCTGGGGCGCGAGGTGCGGGCGGTGGCGGTGTCCGCGACGTCCGGGACGCTCGTGCCCGCGGACGCTGCCGGGGCGCCGCTCGGCCCGGCCCTGATGTACGACGACCGGCGCGCCGCCGATCTCAACTCCCTCGCGCAGCAGGCCGGTTCGGCGCGCTGGGCCCGGCTGGGCCTGACGGTGGGTCCGACGGCCGCGCTGGGCCGGATCGCCTGGTGCGTCCGCGCGTACGGCGCGTCGTCCGTCCGGCAGGTGCTGCACACTCCCGATCTGCTGGGCCTGCGGCTGACCGGTGCACCGGTCCCGGCCGACTGGAGTCACGCGCTCAAGTCGGGGTACGACGCCCGGGCGGGCGAGTGGGCCGGCGAGGTCTTCGACGCGCTCGGGGTACCGGCCGGACTGCTGGCGCGGGTCGCGGCCCCCGGCACGGAGTCGGGCACGGTGTGCGCGTCGGCGGCGGCCGAGACCGGTCTTCCGGTGGGCTGTTCGGTCCGGCTCGGCATGACCGACGGCTGCGCGGGCCAGCTCGCGACGGGCGCCGTCTCCCCCGGGCAGTTCGTGGGCGTGCTCGGCACCACGTACGTGCTCAAGGGCGTCGCGCGCGAGCTGCCTCTCGATCCGACGGGAGCCCTGTACAGCCACCGCCACCCCGACGGCTGGTGGCTGCCGGGCGGGGCGTCGAACACGGGCGGCGAGGCGCTCGCCGCGACCGATCCGGCCCGGCTGCCCACGCTGGACGCGGCGGCGGCCGGGCGCGGGCCCGCGTCCTGCGTCTCGTACCCGCTGCGCCGCGACGGCGAGCGCTTCCCGTTCGTGTCCGGCGACGCGCGCGGTTTCCTGCTCGGCTCCCCCACCGACGACGTCGACCGGCACCGGGCGGACCTGGAGGGTGTCGCCTTCCTCGAACGGCTCGCCCTGGAACGGGTGTCGGCGCTCGGCGTGGAGGTGTCGGGGCCGCTGTACGCGGCGGGCGGCGGCAGTCGCAGCGCGCTGTGGAACCGGATCCGCGCCTCGGTCCTCGACCGGCCGCTGCGGATCGTGGCCCGCGCCGAGACGGCGTTCGGCGCCGCGCTCCTCGCGGCGTCCGGCACGCTCCATCCGGACCTGACGTCGGCCGCGGCCGCGATGACCGGGGCGGCCGAGGAGGTCGCGCCGGTCAAGGCCGAGCAGGCGGCGCTGGAGGCGTCGTACGACCGTTTCCGCACGGAACTCGCGGCGCGCGGCTGGCTCTGACGGAGATCCGGGCGGCTACTCCGCGGGCACCTTGTGGACGACGGTGTCGTCCGGATCGAGCGGCCGCCCGTCCTGGGCACGCACTTCCAGGGCGCGCAGCGGCCGCCCCTCACCACGGTCGACCAGCTCGGAGTGCGGTTCTCCGGGCGCGAAGAAGTTCTGCTCGCCCCACTGCCGCAGGGCCACGATGACGGGGAAGAGCGCCTTGCCCTTCGGGGTCAGTACGTACTCGCGGTAGGCGCTGCCGTCCGAGGCGGGGACGGAGTCGAGGACCCCGCCGGCGACGAGGGTGCGCAGGCGGGCGGCCAGGATGTTCTTGGCGACGCCGAGGCTGCGCTGGAACTCTCCGAAGCGGCGGCTGCCGTCGAAGGCGTCACGCACGATCAGCAGCGACCACCAGTCGCCGATCGCGTCCACCGACCGGGCCACCGGACAGTCGCTGTCGTCGAACCGCGTCCTCGTCACCACGCCCTCGCCCCTCTCCACATCACGAATCTGGTTGCAACATGCTACCGGTCGGGCTTACCGTCTCCCACTGGTAGCAAGTTGAAACCAGACAGGGGAGGTGGGTGCCGATGTCGGGCACGTCGTGCGAGGTGGCACCGGCCGGAACGGCCGCAACGGGGTTCGCGCTGACCCGGGGGCTCGTCGCCCTGTTCGCCGTCGCCTGCGGGGCCGCCGTCGCCAACGTGTACTTCGCGCAGCCGCTCCTGGTGACCATCGGGCACGACCTCGCGATGAGCCCGGCGCTCGTCGGCGGCGTGGTCACGCTCACGCAGGCCGGGTACGGGCTCGGGCTCTTCTTCCTCGTACCGCTGGGCGACATGGTCGACCGCACGCGACTCGTCGTGGCCCAACTGACCCTTTTGGTGGGTGCGTTGGCCGTGGTGGGCACCGCGCCCACGGCCACCGTGCTGCTCGCGGGCGCGGCGGTGACGGGGCTGCTCGCGGTCGTCACGCAGACCCTGGTGGCGTTCGCGGCGTCCCTCGCCGCCCCGGCGGAGCGCGGGCGGATCGTCGGCCTGGTGACCGGCGGCGTGGTGGTGGGGATCCTGCTCGCGCGTACCGCGGCCGGGCTGCTGGCCGATCTCGCGGGCTGGCGGTCGGTCTACCTCGCGTCGGCGGCGCTCACCGCCGTGCTCGCCGTGATCCTGTTCCGTGTCCTGCCGCGCCACCGCGCCACGGTCGCGCCGGCCCTCCGGTACGGCCCGCTGCTGCGTTCCACGGTCGCCCTGTTCGCGCGGGAGCCGCTGCTGAGGTTGCGCTCGGCGTTCTGTCTGCTGGTGTTCGCCGCGTTCAGCACGCTGTGGAGCAGCGTCGCGCTGCCGCTGAGCGAGGCTCCGTACTCCTGGTCCCACACCGCGATCGGCGCACTCGGGCTGATCGGGGTGGCCGGCGCGCTGGCCGCCTCCGCGGCCGGGCGGCTGAGCGACCACGGCCACTCCGGGCGGACGACGGGCGCGGCGCTGGCCCTGCTCGCGCTGGCGTGGCTGCCGCTGGCCTTCGCGCGGACGTCGCTGTGGGCGCTGGTCGTCGGGGTGGTGCTGCTCGATCTCGCCGTGCAGGCGGTGCACGTCACCAACCAGACGCTGATCCACGCCCTGCACCCGGACGCGGGCAGCCGGCTGATCGGCGGGTACATGGTCTTCTACTCGGTCGGCAGCGCCGCCGGGGCCATCGCCGCGACCTCCCTCTACGCGGTGGCGGGGTGGGGCGCCGTGTGCGTGCTCGGGGCCGCGTTCAGCCTGGGCGGTCTCGTGCTCTGGGTGTGCGTGGGGCGTGGCACCCCGGCCGGTCCGGGGGCCGGGGTACCACGTCCAGGGCCTGTCCAGGGGGTCAGGGGGCGAGCCACTCCTCGATGCGGCCCGGGTGGTCCGTCGTCACCGCGTCGACGCCCAACCCGCGGAAGAGCCGCATGAGTTCGCGGTCGGCGGCGGGCCAGGCGTCCACCAGCAGCCCCGCGTCGTGGCAGCGCGCCACGAACCGCGGTGTGAGCGCGTCGGTGCGCTCGGGGCACACCCATGCGGCGCCCAGGTCCTTCGCGGCGCGCAGGAGTTCGTCGCCGGGAGTGTGCGAGATCAGCCCGCGGGCCACGGCCGGCAGGCGGCGCGCGGCGTCCTCCAGGATCTCCGGGTGGAAGGAGGTGAGGACCGCCCGCTCGGGCAGGGACTCCAGGACCTGTACGGCTTCCGGGGCCTTGATCTCCACCTGGACGTGTCCGGGGAAGGCGGCCAGGGCCTCGTCCAGGGTGGGGATGCGCTCGCCCGATCCGGCGTCCAGGGACCGGAGTTGAGCCAGCGTCAGGGACGCCACCTCGCCCTCGCCGTCCGTCGTGCGGTCGACGGTCGCGTCGTGGATGACGACGAGGTGGCCGTCGGCGGAGACCCGGATGTCGAGCTCGATGCCGTCGGCGCCGAGTTCGGCGGCGCGGCGGAACGAGCGCAGGGTGTTCTCCGGCTCCTCGGTGCGGGCGCCCCGATGCCCGAACACGAGGGGACGGCTGCCGGGGGTCAGGGGGGTCACAGATGCTCCTCGATGCTCTCGCGGTGGCGGTCCACGTTCTTGCGCAGGCGTTCCGCGACGGCGGCGAAGGCCTTCTCGGCGGGCGTGTTCGCGGACCAGATGTTCTGCAGACCGGTGTAGATCTGGACGTTGGCGTTCGGCACCATCATGCGAACCTGGTCGCCCTTGCGGGTCAACGGGAGTTGCTTCACCGCGGTGTTGACGTTCGGATCCTTCTTCATCAGATCCGCAAGGACCGGAGTCTTCGTCGCGGCCGGGACGACGGGCATGTAGCCGGTGTCGACGGACCACTGCGCGGAGTTCTCCGGGCGGGCCAGGAAGCGGACGAACTCGGCGGCGGCCTGCTTGCGCGTGTGCGGGGTGCGCTTGAACATGCCGAGACCGCCGCCGCCGGTCGTCACGCCGAACTCCTTCTGCCTGGGCAGGAATCCGGTGCCGAGCTCCCAGCCGCCGGCCTTCGCCGCCTCGGTGAGCATCTTCAGGCCGCCGGTGGAGTTCACCTGGGTGGCGATCAGCTGGTTGGCGAGGTCGTTCGTCGGGGAGTCCGCCATGTACGCGATCTTGTCGCGGTAGATGAGGCGGCGCTGCCACTCGGCGGCCGCGATCGCGCCCTCTTGGTCGATGGTGACGTCGAGGCCCTTCGAATAGGCGCCGCCCCACTGCCACGCCGAGCACTGGAACTGCCAGTCGCCGTCGATCTTCTGGTAGGCCTCCAGGGCGACCGGCTTGCCCTTCACCTTGATCTTGGTGATGTCCTTGGACCAGTCGTACAGCTCGTCCCAGGTCTCGGGCGCGCGGTCGGGAACTCCCGCTTTCTGAAAGAGCGTTCGGTTGTAGTAGAAGAGCGGGGTGGAGCGGGCGAGCGGCAGCCACCAGGTGCGGTCCTTGAGGCGGCCCTCGGCGAGGAGCTTCGGCTGGTAGGTGCGGTCCATCCAGGCCGGGTCGAGGTAGCCGTCCCAGCTCTCCAGCGCGTCACCGAAGTAGAACTTGTACCACTTGACGTCGGAGAGCACGCACAGGTCGGGGACCTGCCCGGCGAGCAGTCCGACCACGGCCTTCTGCGCGCACTCGTCGTAAGAGCCCTGGAACTGGACCTCCACGTAGATGTCGTTCTGCCCGGCGTTGAACGTGTCGGCGAGCGACTGCAGCGCCTTGCCGGGCACGTCGGCGAAGGTCGACCAGAGCACGACGCGGGTGCGCCGCCCGTACTTGGCGGGGACGGCCCCGGCGGGCTGGGCGACGGTGCCGGTCGTCGAACCGCAGGCCGACAGGAGCGCGGAGGCGGCGGCGCCCGCGCCGAGGCCGAGCAGGGCGCGTCGGCCCATGTGCACGGGGCTCACTTGCCTGCTCCCTGGGTCAGTCCGGCGATGATGTGGCGCTGGGCGAGGAAGAACACGACGAGGACAGGCACGATCACCATCACCGTGCCGGCGAGGATGGCGCCCCAGTTCGCGTACCCCTCCTGGTTCTTGAGGAAGAGCAGCCCGACCGGCAGGGTGCGCATGTCGGCGCTGCTGGTGACGATGAGCGGCCAGATGAAGTCGTTCCACTTCGTCACCATGACGACGATGGCTACGGTGACGACCATCGGCCGCGACATCGGCAGCACCACGCGAGTCAGGCGGCGCAGATGGCCCGCGCCGTCCAGTTCGGCCGCCTCCATGATCTCCTTCGGCAGTGTCAGCATGTGCTGGCGCAGCAGGAAGGTGCCGAAGACCGAGCCGAGTCCGGGCGCGATGAGTCCGGCCCAGGTGTTGACCCAGCCGAGCTGCGCGATGGTGAGGAAGTTCGGCAGCAGCGTGACGTGTCCCGGCACCATCATCGCGCCGAGCAGCACCATGAACAGCCAGCGCTTGCCCGGGAAGGGCAGGAAGACGAAGGCGTACGCGCACAGCAGCGCGGCGCACAGTTCGATGGCGGTGCCGACGACGGACACGACGAGGGAGTTGAGGAAGAACCGTCCGAAGGGGGCGGCGTTCCAGGCGTCGGTGAAGTTCGACCAGCGCAGCTCGGTGGGGATCCAGTGCGGCGGATAGCTGTAGATCTGCGTGTTGTTCTTCAGGGCCGAGGAGACCAGCCAGTACAGGGGGCCCGCTGTGATGACGGCGACCAGGACGAGCAGGACGTACAGGCCCGCCCGGCGGGCGCGGCCCTGCGCGGTGTCGAGGGTGCTCACTGGTAGTGCACCTTCCGTTCGAGGTAGCGGGCCTGGAGGCCGGTGATCAGCAGCAGCACCACGAACATGATCATGGCTCCGGCGGCGGAGCGGCCCGCGTCGAAGGCACGGAAGCCCTGGTCGTAGATGAACCAGCTGAGGATCGACGTGGAGGTGCCGGGGCCACCGCCGGTCATCACGGCGATGACGTCGAAGGCCTGGAAGGTGGTGATGACGGAGGTGACCAGGAGGAAGAAGGTGACCGGGGAGAGCAGGGGCACGGTGATGCGGCGCAGCCGCGTCCAGGCGCTCGCCCCGTCGAGGGCGGCCGCCTCGTACACGTCGCGCGGCAGCGACTGGAGTCCGGCGAGGTAGACGACCGCGACGAAGCCGATGTTCTTCCACAGATAGACGACGACCAGGCCGAACAGGGCCCACTTGGAGTCGGTCATCATCGCGGGGGCGGTCAGGCCGAGCGGCGCCAACAGGGGTCGTATCAGACCGTAGTTGGGATCGAACACGAAAAGCCACAACGTGCCGACGGCCGCGCCCGACAGGACGTACGGCGCGAACGTGAGGGTGCGTACGGCGCGGGTGCCGCGCAGCTTCTGGTTGAGCAGCAGCGCGGTGGCCAGGCCCAGGACCATGCCGCCGACGACGATGCCGACGACGAAGAGCACCGTGGTCCACAGGGTGCCCCGGAAGTCCGGGTCGGCGAGCAGGTCGGCGTAGTTGGACAGGCCGACGAACTTCTTGGCCGGGGAGATCATGTCCCAGTCGGTGAGGCTGAGGTAGCCGTTGTAGATCACCGGCCAGTACGCGAAGACCAGCAGGAAGAAGAAGTTGGGGGCGGCGAACGCGACGAAGAGGAGATGGTCGCGGCGCCGTCGTCGGGCGCGTGCCCGACGACCCGCGTCCGGTGGTGCGGACGTCGGCCTCGGCGGGGCGGCGGCGCTGCCGCCCCGCGACGCGTCGGTGACGGTCAAGGGGGTGGGTCCTTCCGGGAGGGCCGGGCCGGGATTCGGCCAGGGCTCGGACACACCCCAAGGGATACCAACAACATTAATGAGAAGTAAACAGTCTGCGGTGTTACAACTTTCCCCTGTCGCGGCGCACTCCGAGGTACTGGCCGTAGCTCGGACAGGAACCGTACATACTAGTAGTTACAGAGAAGGTGCCTTCTGACCCCACCCCGGTTGGCCGCACCCGGGCGCGTCGTCGTAGGGTCCCCTTTTGTCCCGACGCAGGTCCGACCTGCACCGCTTCGACCTGGAGTTTCACCGTGCCCGCACCGTCCACCGCCCCGGCCCCGATCTACGACCAGCTGGTCGACGAGCAGGGTGACGTCCTGACCGTCGTACGCGAGGCGGCGCAGGAGACCGAGCGCACCGCCGAGGACGTCCTCGACTTCGGCCACGGCTCCGCAGCCGAGCAGGGCGAACGGCCCGCCGAGGGCTGAGAGCCGGACCCCGGCTCCCCCATCCCTCACTCCGCGGCTCGGCCGTCCCTGGTCGCGACTGTGTGCACACCTATTGACTCGTTTTCTAACTCGTCGGTAGCTTCAACTGTCAGCGCGCTGAAATCCCCTGTCTCGTACGGAACTTGGCCATGAGCCGAGCCGGTTTCGAAGGAGTGACAGTTGGCGAAGCGTGTGTTCTCCCGACGGGTCGCGGCGGTGGCGGTTTCGTCCGGCGCCGCCCTGGTGGGTCTGGCCGCTCCGGCGCAGGCGACCCCGCAGCCCCTCCCCTACGTCGCGCTCGGCGACAGCTACAGCGCGGCCTCCGGCGTGCTGCCGCTCGACCCGTCCGCGGCCCTGCTGTGCGCCCGCTCCACGAAGAACTACCCACATGTGATCGCGGAGCGGACGGGCGCCACGCTCAAGGACGTGACCTGCGGCGGCGCGCAGACCAAGGACTTCGCCGGGTCCCAGTACCCGGGGGTCGCCCCGCAGCTCGACGCGCTCGGCGCGGACACCCGCCTGGTGACCTTGACCATAGGCGGCAACGACAACAACACGTTCATCAGCACGGTCCTGTCGTGCGCCGCCGCCGGGGTGCTGACCGCGGGGCAGGGCAGCCCGTGCAAGGACCACTACGGCAGCTCGTTCGCCGACGACATCGACACGAAGACGTACCCGGCGGTGAAGGCCGCGCTGCAGGCGGTACGGAACAAGGCGCCGAACGCGCGGGTCGCCGTCCTCGGCTATCCGTGGATCATGCCGGCGAAGGCGCAGACGGGCTGTTTCGTGAAGATGCCGATCGCCTCCGGTGACGTTCCTTACGTGCGGGACATCCAGACCCACCTCAATAGCGCGGTGCAGCGGGCCGCGAACGAGACGGGCGCCACGTACGTGGACTTCTCCCAGGCGTCCGAGGGGCACGACGCCTGCCAGGCGAGTGGGACGCGCTGGGTGGAGCCCGCCCTGTTCGGCACCAACTTCGTGCCGGTGCACCCCAACGCCCTGGGCGAGTCCGCGATGGCCGAGCGGACCATGGGCGCGCTCGGCCTGGGGTGACGGCGGGCCCCCGGCTCCGGGGCGCTAGACGAACGTGATGTCGGGGTGGCGCGGCGACGGCCGGTCGAGCAGACCGTCGTCGTCGCGGCCGCGCAGCCAGCGGTCGAAGAAGGCGGTCAGGTAGGCGCGCTGGGCGGCGACGGCCCGGTGCGCACGGACGGTGCCGACCCATCCGGTGAGGGTGTCGCGCGGCAGGTCGAGGCGTGCGGCGATCTGCGGGAGCAGGGTCGTCGCGTCGGTGTACGTCGCGTGTTCGGCGCCGTGGAGGGTGAGGTCACGGTGCCAACCGGTGCTGTGCCGCCACAGGGAGCGCCAGGAGGGGACGTTCGTACGGTCGTTGTCCGCGCTGCCCATCAGCAGGAACGGCCGGTCGACACCTTCGGCCGCGACGGTCGACAGCTCTCCCGGGTCGTGGTCGTCCTGGACGTAGGCGATGACACCGTCGAGGTTCGCCGCCGCGGCGAGCCGGCGGTCGTCGTGGAGCGTCTGGAGCGCGGCGAAGCCGCCCGCCGACTGGCCGAACATACCGGCCCGGGTGCAGGAGTGGCCCAGGTCGGCGAGGGCGGCCGGCAGTGCGTCGAGAACGAAGCGGGTGTCGGCGAAGCGGACGGCGGCCGTCTTCTTCAGCAGGGCGGTCACGGCGGCCTTGCCCTCCTGCTGTGCCCGGGCGAACTCCTGCGGCAGACGGCTGTGGACCACCCGCCCGTCGGGGAACTCGACGGCGGACACGTCGTAGGGGTGGTCCACGGCGATCACCACATAGCCGTGCGAGGCGAGTTCGTCGGTGAGGGTGGTGCCCAGACAGCGCGGGTCGAGGACGCCCGGCGAGTAGAGGACCACGGGCCCCGCCGCCCGCCCGTCCAGCGGCGCCGCGGTGTGGGCGAAGGTGCGGATCCCCGCCCAGTCGACGCGGCCGGACGGCAGCCCCTGGAAGTTGTTGAGCGCGTCGAAGCCCGCCGCTTCGGCCGGTGTCATGTACGGCGCCCTGCCGTGTCCGCCGATCGAACGCGCGGGATACCGGACGTCGAGCATCACCTCCCGTGCGGGAGCGTCCGTCCACGGGTCGCGACGGCCGTGGTCCACCAGGTGGAGTTTCGTGATGCCCACGGGGTGGGGTCCGGTCGGTGCGGGCAGGTGGGGCCGTACAAGTCGGGTGCCGGTCAGGGCGGCGGCCGTGCCCGGCGTCGCGCCGAGTGCCAACAGGGCGGCGCCCGTGGCCAGTACGGCGCGGCGGGACGGAGCAGTCGTGTGAACGTCCATGCGCCGAGTGTGGCCGGACGGATCACCCGCCACCATCCGGCAGACCCGCCCTGCCCGTTGGGGGAAATCCCCCAGCCGCCCACGCCCCTGAACGGCGCACTCCGACAGGGAAGCACCGCCGTGACCTGCCTACGGTGAGGGGTCAGCAGCAACGCTTCGACAGGGCGGAGGGCCCGTGGGCGACGAGGGACAGGGCACCGGCAGGAAGCGCGCGCTGTGGATCGGCGGCTGCGTCGCCGCCGTGGCGCTGGGGGCCGGCGGCTGGGCGCTCGTCGCCCCCGGCGACCCCGAGCCGAGGACCGGACCGCTGTCGGCGGCGGAGGTCCGCTCGGCCACCGACGGTTTCCTGAAGGCGTGGTCCGACGGCGACACGGACGAGGCCGCGGACCGCACCGACGACGCGACGGCCGCCGCCGCGGCGCTGCGCGACTACCGGGACCGCGCCCACCTCACCCCCGTACACCTCACGGCCGGCGCACCGAAGGGCGCGCGCGTCCCGCTCTCCGTCCGGGCGGAGTTCACCTTCAAGGGCGCGCACGCCCCCGTGTCGTACGACTCCGCGCTGACCGTGGTGCGGCGCGCCGGCGACGGCCGGGCGGTCGTGGACTGGAGGCCGGCCGTGCTGCATCCGCGCCTGGGCGACGGCGGCCGGCTCGACGTACGGGAGACGAGCTCGGCGCCCGTCCGGGCGCTCGACCGGGACGGACGGGCGCTCGACCTGCGCGCCTTCCCCTCGCTCGCGCGTGTCGCGGCAGGGCTGCGGCAGACGTACGGCGCGGCGGCGGGCGGCAGGCCCGCCGTCGAGCTGCGGGCTCCCGGGGGTGACGTGCTGGCCGCCGTCCCCGAGGGGGCTCCGGGCAAGGTGCGCACGACGATCGACGCACGCGTCCAGAAAGCGGCCGAGCGGGAGGTGGCCCTGCGCTCCGGGGCCTCGCTCGTGGTGGTGCGGCCGTCCACCGGGGAGATCCTGGCCGTCGCCGACTCCCGTCCGCAGGGGCCCGACACCGCGCTGGAGGGGCGGCTCGCGCCCGGCTCCACGATGAAGATGATCACGGCGTCGCTGCTCCTGGAGAAGAAGCTGGCCGCCCCGGACAAGCCCCATCCTTGCCCGAAGAACGCCTCGTACGGCGGCTGGAAGTTCCACAACGTCGACGACTTCGACATCGTCGGCGGCACCTTCCGCAGCAGCTTCGCCGCGTCCTGCAACACGGCCTTCATCACGCAGGCGGGCAGGATCGCCGACGACGCGCTGTCCCGGCAGGCCCGTGACGTGTTCGGGATCGGGGAGCGCTGGTCGGTCGGCGTCGACGCGTTCCCCGGCGCCGTCCCGGTCGAGCACGCCGCGTCGAAGGCGGCCTCCCTCATCGGGCAGGGCGAGGTGCGGATGAACCCGATGACGATGGCGTCCGTGGTGTCCACGGCCCGCACGGGACAGTTCCACCAGCCGTATCTCGTCGCGCCGTCCGTCGACCACCGCACGCTCGCCACGGCGCGGCGCACCCTCGACGCGACGGCGCACGCACAGCTGCGCGATCTGCTGCACACGACGGCGACGTCCGGTTCGGCGTCCGGCGCCATGGCCGGGCTGCACGGCGACATCGGGGCGAAGACCGGCTCCGCCGAGGTCATCGGGCAGGAGAAGCCCAACGGCTGGTTCGCCGCCTGGCACGGTGATCTGGCCGCGTCCGCCGTGATGCGCGGCGCCGGCCGGGGCGGCGAGTCCTCGGGGCCGCTGGTGGCGGCGGTCCTGAAGGCCGCCGATTCCTCATGAGAGATCAAACACGGCGCCGTTGAGGAACTGACCACCGGTCAGCGGGAATCGTAGATTCCGGCGCCGCCCTACCGGGCCATGCTCACGTCAAGGCCGCGCTGACGTCCTCGTATGCTCGGGGGCGACCAACGCCGGATCGATCTTGGAGTGACGCAGGTGGCGCGACGGCCGACCCTGACCGCGACGTGGGACCGCTTCGTGGCGTCCGACCCGGGGCTGCTGCGGCTGATGGCAGGTGTGCGCACCGTGGCGGCGATCGGCCTCGCGCTGGCCGTGCTCGCCCTGCTCGGCACGGACGTGACGCACATGGTCGCGGGCGCGATGGCCGCGATGGTGGCGACGTTCGCGATCCGCGAGAAGACGGTGCGCGGGCAGGCGGTGACGCTGGCGCTCGGACTGCCGACGGCGCTCGCGGCGATGACGCTGGGGGCGCTGCTGCACAGTCTCGTCGTGGTCGGGGACGCGTTCTTCGTCGCTCTGATCTTCGGCGCGGTCTACTGCCGCAGGTTCGGCGACCGCGGCACGGCGCTCGGCCTGATCGGCTTTCAGGTCTACTTCGTGTCCCTCTTCGTGAATGCGTCGGTGGATCAACTGCCGTTGCTGTTCGGCACCCTGGCGATCGCGTTCGCGTGCAGTGCGGTGGCCAGGTTCGCGCTGGTGCCGCAGACGCCGCAGCGGGTGCTCGGCGGGCTGCGGGACGCCTTCCGGGCGCGGCTCGCGCAGCTCGTGGACGCGCAGACGCTGCTGCTCGACGCGGCACCCGAGGACCTCGACGACGTGCTCGACGATCTGCGCCGGCACACCGCGCGGCTGCACGAGTCCGCCCTGATGATCCAGGGGCACCTGGAGGACGGCGCCCGCGACGACGCCGCGGCCGCGCTGATCCAGCGCCGTGTCGCCGACGCCGAAGTGGCCGCCGAGCGCCTCGGCATGCTGCTGCTCACCGCCCGCAGCGCCGAGCGCGCCGACACCCTGACCCTGCATCTGCCGGGCGCGCCGGTGCCCGCGACGGGCAAGCTGCTGCGCACCGAGGACGAGTCGACCGCGACGCTCCGCCGCGACCTGGGCGCGCTGCGCCTGATGGTGGCCCGCCCGGCCGAGGCGAACCGGGGCACGGCCGTCGCCCACGTCCGCAACCGGCTGCTCGGCTACCGGGACGAGGAGGCCATACCCCCGGGCAGCACCCTCGCCGTGCAGGACGTGTTCCGCGGCATCGGTGAGGCGGCCCGCGCGGTGCTCGGTCTGCGGCTCGCGCTCGACGGCCCGCAGGACGAGTCGGACGACTCCCCCGCGACGACGCGGTCGCGTGAGGAGTTCGACGCCGAGGACGTCTCCCTCACCAGCACCGAGAAGGACGAGAGCGAGGCCGAGGATCCGTCCGGCCTGGACCGGCCCACGACCCGCGCGGCCTTCCAGGTCGCCGTCGGCTCGGCGCTCGCCATCGTCGGCGGCGAGTTCCTGTCCTCGCAGCGCTGGTACTGGGCGGTGCTGACCTGCTGGGTCGTCTTCCTCAACACGGCGTCGACCGGCGAGATCGTCGTCAAGGGCTACCGCCGGCTGCTCGGCACGGTGCTCGGCGTGCTGGCCGGTGTGGCGCTCGCGGGCGCGGTCGGGCAGCACACGTGGGTGGCGTTCGTCCTCGTCCTGGTCTGCGTGTTCGCGATGTTCTTCACCGCTCCGCTGTCGTACGCCCTGATGTCGTTCTTCGTGACGGCGATGCTCGGCCTGCTCTACACGCTCCTGAACACCTACAGCCTCGACGTCCTGGTGCTGCGCATCGAGGAGACGGCGCTGGGCGCTGCCTGCGGCATCATCGCCGCGATGCTCGTGCTGCCGGTCCGCACCGACCGGCGCACCGACGAACTCCTGGCGACGGTCCTGGAGCGGCTCGGCGAGGTCGTGGCCGGGGCCGTGGAGCAGCTCAGCGGCGGCCCCGCCGTCGACCTCCTCGACAAGGCCCGCGACCTGGACACCGCCCTGGAGGACCTACGGGCCTCCGTCCAGCCGCTGACGCACCCGATCACGCCGCTGCGCGAGCGCCGCCAGACCGCCCGCTACCTGGTCGCCCTGCTGGAGACATCGGCGTACCACGCCCGGTCCCTGGCTGCGACGGCCGAGCTCGTGCCCTACAGCAAGCGGATCGGCGCCGATCCGCGCCTTGCGCGCGCCGCCCAGCGCATCGACCACAACATCGCCGTCCTCGTCGCCCACGTGAACGAGACGGACACCACCGGCCGCGTCGAGTCCGGCGCGTCCATCACGGCGATGCTGGAGACGGACGGCCTGGGCATGCCGGCCGCGAACACCGTCACGTTCCGCGTGCTGCGCCATCTGCAACGCCTGGACGAGAACATCACCGGTCTGGCCAGGCCGCTGGACGTGCCGGTGGGCCCGCGCGTGTGACGGGCCGATTGTGCGTCGAGGGTGGCCGGGTGGCAGGGTTCTCCTTGCACACTTGTGCGTGTCACCGTCCCGACCTGGAGTTCTTCGCATGACCGGCCCAGTCACCCGCGGCTTCGTGGGGCGCCCCCGTGAGCACGATCCGGGGCTGCCGCCCGGCCAGTACGACGCCCGCGACGAGTGGCCCGTCCTGTCGGCGGAGGTGACGCCGCGGCTGTCCGCCGCCGACTGGACCTTCCGCGTGGACGGCCTGGTCACCGAGGCGCGCACCTGGACCTGGGACGACGCACGGGCGCTGCCCACGTCCGCGTACGAGGGCGACATCCACTGCGTGACGGGCTGGTCGAAGTTCGGGGTGCGCTTCGGCGGCGTCCCGCTCGACACGTTCCTCGGCGCGGTACGCCCCGACGCCTCGGCCACGCACGTGGTGGCGTACGCGCACACCGGCTACACGGCGAACCTGCCGCTCGCCGACGTGACCGGCGGCAAGGCATGGGTGGCCTTCACCTACGGCGACGAGCCGCTGCCGCCCGAGCACGGCGGCCCGGCCCGCCTCGTCGTGCCGCACCTGTACTTCTGGAAAAGCGTGAAGTGGCTCGCGGGCCTGAGGCTCCTCGATCACGACGAGCCCGGCTTCTGGGAGCAGAACGGGTACCACGCACGGGGCAACCCCTGGGAAGAACAGCGGTACGCCGGTGACTGAGACGACCTTCACGCCCCCGACCCGGTTCGCCGTGCCCGGCCGGATCGAGGTCGGTCAGCAGCAGGCGGCCACCTGGCAGCGCGCGGTGATCACCGAGATCCGGCGGGAGACACCGCTGGTGTCGACGTTCCGTTTCGCGGTCCCCGGCTGGCAGGGGCATCTGCCGGGCCAGCACCTGATCCTGCGGCTGACCGCCGAGGACGGCTACACGGCGCAGCGCCACTACTCGCTCGCCTCGCCCCCGGACGACTCGGGGCACATCGAGCTGACCCTCGACCACGTCGAGGGCGGCGAGGTCTCCGGCCATCTGCACACGGTCGCCCGGATCGGCGACGCGGTGGAGGTGCGGGGCCCGCTCAGCGGCTTCTTCGCGTGGCCCGGCGACCGTCCCGCGCTGCTGATCGGCGCGGGCTCGGGCGTCGTCCCGCTGATGTCGATGCTGCGCCACCACCGCGCCCGTCGCCTCACCGTGCCGCTACGGCTCTTCGTGTCCGCGCGCACGCGCACGGACCTGATCTACGCCGCCGAGTACGGGGCCGAGACGACACCGGTGCTCACCCGCGAGGGCGAGCGCCGGCGCCTGGCCGCCGACCATCTGGCGGTGTGCTTCACGGACGGGGCGCCGGAGTGGGAGGCGTACGTGTGCGGCTCGAACGCGTTCGCCGAGCACGCCTCCCGGCTCCTGGTCGACCTCGGTCAGCCGGTGGAGCGCATCCGCATCGAGCGCTTCGGCTGAGCGGCCCCGGTCTTCCTACCGGACGCCGGCCCACCGCTTGATGGTGGCGGTGGCGGCGTCCTTCTCGTCCGTCGGCAGCGCCGAGATCCGGGCGCCGTGGTTCGACTTCGGCACGACGTACTTGTACGAGTCGTGTCTGCTCGGCGTGAACTGCTCGGCGCTCCACGGGTCGTTCTGCCCGTACACGAACAGCATCCGCTGCGACTCGGTGCGCACCCACTTGTCGACGCCCTTGATGACGGTGCCGTCGTAGGTGGTGCGCATGTCGGCGGGGAGCACGGAGTTCGGCTGGTAGATGTCCGGGTAGTGGCGCACGCCCTTGAGGTTCTTGAACTTCAGGTCGGCCCAGCCGAGTTGGGCGGCGGCCTGCCGGTAGTAGGGGCCCGAGCCGTTGGCGCCGAGCGAGGAGTCCTCGTAGACGGACAGGCCGTGGTCGAGGGACCACTGGTACAGCTCGTCGTCGGAGACGGTCCTCGCGTCGGGCACGGTGGGGCAGTCGTCGACGGATCCCGACTGCCAGAAGTTCCACACCTGGTCCAGGACGGCGAACTCGTAGGCGCGGTCGGTGGTGCCGAGGGTCCGGGTGAAGGTGTAGCCCTCGTCCTTGGCGGTCTGCTCGAACTTGGGGAGCAGAGCGTCGCGGCGCACCAGCATCTCGCGCTGCACGGCGGCGAGTGCGTCGCGGCACTCGGCGGTGCCGACCGTCCGGAAGAAGCGCTCGTACGTGCTGTCGTCGTTGTTGTTCGCGTCGTTCGGGGCGACGTAGGCGACGACGCCGTCGTAGTCGCGCGGGTAGAAGCGGTAGTGGTATGTGGCGGTCATGCCGCCCTTGCTGCCGCCGGTGGCCAGCCACTTCGAGGACTTCTCGTACAGGGGTCTGACGGCCTGCACGATCGCGTGCTCGTCGGCCGCCTCCTGCTGGACGGTCATCTTCGCCCACGGGGTGCCCCCGGCCGGGACGGACGGGCCGAAGAAGCGGTGCTCCACGCTGAGCTGGTTGGCGTCGAGGATCGTGGTGGGCTCGCGGGTCGACGAGGACAGTCCATAGCCACCCGTGTAGACGACGACGGGCTTGGCGGTGGACTTCTGCCAGATCGTGAACCGCTGCTGGAACGTGCCCGATCGCGGGTCGGTGTGGTCGATCGGCTGGGTGATCGTGAGGGCGTAGAGCGGGAAGCCCTCCTTGTCGCTGACGCCGGTGACGGTGATGCCGGGCAGCGCGCGGAGCTGGTCCTCGAAGGACGCCTGCGCGGACGCCGTCGCAGCGCCGGCCGGTGCCGCGGTGGCGGCGAGGGCGCCCGCGGTGAGTGCGGCGGACAGCAGGAGCGTGGGTATGGCGCGCAGGCGCACGGGGCCTCCCGGGTAGGGGAACGGTGAAGTCGATCACTGGCTCGGTGACCGAGACCCTAACCCGGGGCGGACACGGGCGAGTTGAAGTCGCCGTTTTACTACGGCGTTACTGTTCGCCGACCCGGTGGCACATGCGGACATTCGTGCCGGCACGGCAGAAGCCGGGCACCCGCCGTGCGGCGGGTACCCGGCTTCCGGGTGCGGGTGCGGCTCAGAGCTGGCCGGACTCCGCGATGGTGATCTTGGCGGCGGTGGCACCGCTGCGCGAGCCGAGCGCCTCGATCTTCTTCACGAGCTCCATGCCGTCCTCGACCTCACCGAAGACGACGTGCTTGCCGTCGAGCCAGTCGGTGACGATCGTCGTGATGAAGAACTGCGAGCCGTTGGTGTTCGGGCCGGCGTTGGCCATCGAGAGCAGGCCCGGCTTGGTGTGCTTGAGCTGGAAGTTCTCGTCGGCGAACTTCTCGCCGTAGATGCTCTTGCCGCCCGTGCCGTTGCCGGCGGTGAAGTCGCCGCCCTGGAGCATGAAGGCGGGGATGACGCGGTGGAAGGACGAGCCGGCGTAGCCGAAGCCCTTCTCGCCCGTGCACAGGGCGCGGAAGTTCTCCGCGGTCTTCGGGACGACGTCGTCGAAGAGGTTGAACGTGATCCGCCCGGCGGGCTCGTCGTTGATCGTGATGTCGAAGTAGGTCTTGATAGCCATGAGGGCAATCCTTTCATCACGACCCCCGAAATGCCGATTCGGGCCGTCGGCGTGGCCGTATCCGTACGGTCCGTAGCCGTCCCGGCGCGTTTCGTGGCCGACTCAGACCGCGAGCCGGTCCTGCGCCTGCACCCCCTCGCGCAGCGGCCGCACCCCGTGGGCCTTGGCGAGGCCGTGCGGCGGCATGTCGAAGTAGATCGTCTCGAAGGAGCCGGCGGGCACCACGTACGTCTCGTGCCACAGACCCACATGGCCGCCGCTCCTGCGGGCGTACCGGTTGAGCCGCGCCCACCAGGGCTGGTGGCGCCGGCCGGGCGCGGCGGCGTAGGTGAGCAGCTTCTCCTTCGACTCCCAGTACTGGGTGACGAAGTAGGTGCGCGGGTTCGCGGTGCCCAGGACATGGTTGAGCAGACCCAGGCTGCGGTCCTTACCGAGCTCCCTGAGCATCATGGGCATCGCGATGAACACCGGGAGCCAGCGATGCACGGCCCAGAAGTGATTGATCCGCATGCCGATCAGGAAGACGACGACGTCTCCCTGTGTGTCGGCCGTGGTTCGACCCATCTGTGGTTTCACGGGCACAACTCCCCCTCGGTCTCCCGGTGTTCACGTGATTGGATAGTGGCACTTCCCAAGAGAGGGCACAAGAGATGCGACTGGCGGAGCTGAGCGAGCGCAGTGGGGTGTCCGTCGGCACGATCAAGTACTACCTGCGGGAAGGGCTCCTGCGACCGGGCCGGCGGATCAGCAAGACGCAGGCCGAGTACGACGAGTCGCACCTGCGCCGGCTGAACCTGGTGCGCGCCCTGATCCAGATCGGGCACGTGCCGGTGGCCACCGTCCGCGAGGTGCTCGGGCACATCGACGACGACTCGCTGGGCACGACGATGCGGTTCGGCGCCGCGATGTGGGCGCTGCCGAACCCGCCGGAGGCGCCCGCGCAGGATCCGGTCACCGTCCAGGTGACCGAGGGCGTCGACCGTCTGCTGGAGATGGTGGGCTGGGGGCACGCACGGGAGATCGGCACCCTCTCCCCCACCTTCCGCCGTCTGGTGACCGCCCTGACCACGTTCAACCGGCTCGGGTACGAGTACGAGCCCGAGGCGCTGGTGGCGTACGCGCAGCAGATGGACGAGCTGGCCGAGCTCGATCTGGACCGTATCGACGAGATGGAGGGGGACGCCGCGAAGGCCGAGCTGGTGGTGGCCGCGGCCGTGTTCCTCGAACCCGTGCTGCTGGCGCTGCGCCGCCTCGCACAGGAGGAGCACGCCACCCGTCGATACGGCTTGTGAGGGCAACGGGGAGGCCGCCTACGATGACGCAACGGCCCCGGGCACTCGGCGGTGGCCGGTCGACCGGGAGGGACCCCCAATGATCATCTTCGGCACGCGCGGTTACGTGTATCAGCTCGCGATGCTCACGCTCGTCTGCGGCAACTGCGGCAATCCGTCGGCGCATTCGCTGCGCAAGTACGTCACGAAGTTCACCCTGTTCTTCGTGCCGCTGTTCCCGATATCGACGAAGTACCGCACACAGTGCACGTTCTGCGGCATGGAGCATCAGCTGCCCAAGGAGCAGGCGGAGGGCATGCTCGCCACCGCCGCCGCGCCGCAGGGGAACCCGGCGCAGCAGCCGCACCACCACCAGGGCTGAGCCAGGAGGACGACACGGCCCCGCCGCCCAGCGGGGGGGGGAGAGCTGGGGCGGCGGGGCTTGGGTGCTCTCGCGCCCGGGGGGAGGGGCGTCCAGAGCGTGTCCTCCTCCGGATGCCCGGGTTCGGCCCGGGCATGCACACCGGATTGCGGGAATTTCACGGCCGGGTCTTCAGCGGGGCCGCCCTGTCGGCAAAAGCCTCAAAGGGAAGTTCAATGACACAGTTGAAGCCATGAGATTCCTTCTCGAGGTCGACATGGGTGACACGGCGTTCGACGGCGACGCGGCGCGCGAGCTGGGCCGCGTCCTTCGGTACTGGGGCGGCAATCTTCACCACTACGCCCTGACCCCGGGCGACACGGCGGCGATCCACGACTCCCAGTACCGGGAGGTGGGCAGCTGGCGCATCGTCGAGGACGGTCAGTAGTCGGTCCGCATGGCCGCACGCACCTCGTCGAGGGTCTGTTCCGCGATCGCGCAGGCCCGCTCGTTCCCGGCCCGCAGCACGTCCCTGACCAGCTGCCGGTCCGCGGCACAGGTCGCGCGGCGGGCCCGGATCGGCGCCAGGTAGGTGTTGACCGCCTCGGTGGCACGTCGCTTGAGACATGCCCCTCCCCCGTCCCCGAGCTCCTCGGCCACCTGGCGCGGTTCGATCCCCTCGCACAGGGCGGTGAGCAGCACCAGCGAGGAGACCTCGGGGCGGGTGGCGGGCTCGTAGGTGATGCGGCGGTCGGCGTCCGTCTTGGCGCCGCGCAGCAGGCGGGCCGTCTCATCGGCGTCGGCGGACAGGGCGATGGCGTTGCCGCGGCTCTTGCTCATCTTGGTGCCGTCGGTGCCGAGCAGCAGAGGCGCGTCGGACAGCAGCGCCTCGGGGCGCGGGAAGAGCGCCGCGCCGTTGCCGTAGCGGTCGTTGAAGCGGCGGGCGACGGTCCGGGTGATCTCCAGGTGGGGCAGCTGGTCCTGGCCGACGGGGACCAGGTTGGCCTTCACGGAGAGGATGTCGGCGGCCTGATGGACCGGGTAGGTCAGCATCAGGCCGCTGACGGCCGACTGGCGGGAGTGCGCGATCTCGTCCTTGACGGTGGGGTTGCGGTTCAGCTCGGCGACGGAGACCAGGCTGAGGAACGGCAGCAGCAGCTGGTTGAGCGCGGGCACGACGCTGTGCGTGAAGATCGTGGACCGGTCGGGGTCGATGCCGATGGCCAGATAGTCGAGGACGAGTTCCTCCACGTACTCCTTGAGGTTCTCCGCGACGTCGCGGTCGGTGAGCACCTGGTAGTCAGGGACGAGGACGAACGTCTCGACGCCGAGGTTCTGCAGTCTGACGCGGTTGTGGAGGGTGCCGAAGTAGTGGCCGAGGTGGAGCCGTCCGGTGGGCCGGTCGCCGGTGAGGACGCGGAATCCCGCCGGGTCCTGCTGGATCTGCCGCTCCAGTTCGGCGCTGCGGGCCAGGGCCGCGGACGTGCCGAGGAGGTCGGTGGCGGGGGTCTCGACGGTGATGGTGCTCATGATGTCTCCCTGCGGATCGACGGGTCGTGGTCGCCTTCGGGACGGCCCGCCCTGCGGGAGGTTCACCGCGGGAGAAATGAAGAAGGGCCGTCCGGGGACGGCCCTTGTTCGTGCATGACTGTGGCCGCCTCTAAGTGAGGCGCCACCAGTTCAGACACGTGAAGCGAAGCATGGGTACGAGGTTAGCACCGGACGGGGCGATCACGGCGTGCGTGGGGTGAACGTCACGGGCAGCGACTTCGGGCCGCGGGTGAACACGCCCTGTTCGACGGGGTCGAAGCCGTCGGCGAGGCGCAGCTCGGGCATCGCGTCGAGCAGCTGGTTCACTCCGGTCTCGACCTCGGCCTTGGCGAGGAGCGCGCCGACGCAGAAGTGCCGGCCGAGCGCGAACGCCAGGTGGTCGGCTGCGGCCGAGAACGCGGTGGTGGTCGTGAGGTCGTCGCGGAACAGGTCGAAGCGGTCGGGGTCCTTGTAGCGCTCGGGGTCCCGGTTGGCGGCGCCGATGAGGCAGGTGACGGTGGCGCCCGCGGGCACGGTGCCGCCGCTGAGCTCCACGTCGACGGCGGACTGACGCATGATCATGTGGACCGGGGGCGTGTACCGCAGCGTCTCGGCGAAGGCCCGTTCGACGAGCGAGCGGTCCTCGCGCACCGCCGCCAACTGCTCGGGGTTCACCAGCAGGTTGGCGAAGATGCCGGCGATGGCCTTGTCGGTGGTCTCGCCGCCGGCCGCGAGCAGCAGGCTGCAGAACGCCTTGATGTCCTCGTCGCTCATCCGCACCCCGTCGACCTCGGCGGCGCACAGCGTGGAGAGCAGGTCGTCGCCGAGGTTCTCGCGGCGCTCGCGGATGATCGGGAGCATGTACGCGGCGAACTCGGTGCGGGTCCGCTCCCCCGCCGCCGCGATCTCCGGGTCGCCGCTCAAGTTGCCGAGGAAGGCGATGACGGCGGTGTACCAGCCGTGGAAGCGGGCATGGTCGGCCTTGTCGAGGCCGAGCATGTCGGCGATGACGTTGACCGGGAAGCGGGTGGCGAAGGCGTCGACGAGGTCGACGGCGCCGCTGGACCTGAACTCGGCTATCAGCTCACGGGAGTTGCGCTCGACCACGGGCAGGAACTTGTCCTGGAGGTCGCTGCCGCGGAAGGCCGGGGCGACGAGGGCCCGGCGCACGGCGTGCTCGCGCCCGCTGAGCTGCAGGATGGTCCTGCCGTGCACGGGTTCGAGCTGCCAGTCGTAGTTCTTGGTGGTGAACTGCCCCTCCTTGTCCTTGAAGACGCGTTCCACATCGGTGTACCGGGAGACGATCCAGCTCTGGGTCGCCTCGTGCCACAGGAGCGGCGCGGATTCGCGCAGGGCGCGGTACACGGGATAGGGGTCGGCGGCGAACTCCGGCGACAGGATGTCGGGGATCTGCGCGGTGGACATGGCGCTCCCTGCGTGGGGTCAACGGGCGGTCCACCTCAGGCTATTGATCATCGGCACCCGGTGACACCCCTCGCCCCGCGGGAAGTTGAGACATCCACGTATGCCGTGGCCGACGACCGGCCACGGCATACGGCGTCGGGGTGTCAGCCGTTGGGGAGGATCACCGCACGGCCGTTGATCCTGCCCTCGTGCAGTCGCTCGTACGCGACGGGCGCCTCGTCGAGCGTGAAGGTCTCGGTGTGCACGGAGACCGCGCCGGCCCGCGCCAGGTCGAGCACCTCGATGAGCTCGCCGCGGCTGCCCCAGTACGGTGCGGTGACGCTGACCTCGAAGTTCGTCTTCCCGAAGCCGACGGGGAGCGCGCCGCCGCCGATGCCGACGATCGTGACATCGCCCTCGACCGCGGCGACGGCGCCCGCGGTCTCGACGGTGGGCTGGACGCCGACGAAGTCGAAGACGGCTTCGGCGCCGCGGCCACCGGTCAGCTCGCGGACCTTCGCCGCGGCCGCGGCGTCCGACAGGATCGCCTCGTGCGCGCCGACGGTACGGGCGAGGGCGAGCTTGTCCTCGGTGACGTCGAGGGCGACGACGCGGGCAGCGGTCATGGCGCGCAGCAGCTGGATGGCGACGTGACCGAGGCCGCCGGTGCCGATGACGACGGCGGTGGAGCCGGGGACGAGCTTGGGCAGGGAGCGCTTGATCGCGTGGTACGGGGTGAGTCCGGCGTCGGTGAGCGGCACGGTGGCGACGGGGTCGAGGCCGTCGATCGGCACCAGGTGGCGCGGGTCGTCGACGATCATGTACTCGGCCATGGAGCCGGGGGCGCCGAGTCCGGGCGGGTTGATGCCGAGCTCCGCGGCGCGCAGGCAGTAGTTCTCCTTGCCCTGCGCGCAGTTGGCACAGGTGCCGCAGCCCCACGGGCCGTAGACGGCAACCGGGTCACCCTCCTTGAGTCCGGTGACGCCCGCGCCGAGCGCGGCGACCGTGCCGACGCCCTCGTGGCCCAGGGTCAGCGGAAGCTCGTACGGGAAGCCCTCGGCGGGCCAGCTCATCACGGCGATGTCGGAGTGGCACACACCGGCGGCGGTGACCTTCAACAGGACCTGCCCGGGGCCGGGCTCCGGGTCCGGGACGGTGACGACCTCGGGTGCCGCTCCGATGGTCCGGTACTGGAGTGCCTTCATGACTCGACTCCTTCGTCGCTCTTTCCTGCCCCCGCCTCTCCACCGTAACGCGCTCACGTCCCATTGAGACACATGTCCCGATGGGACATGCATCACGACATAAAAAAGGACCCCGACCGTACGGGGGAGAACGGTCGGGGCCTTGGTTCAAAGTTTAACAGCGAACAACCGTGCTTCCGACCACTCGAAGGCGTGAGGGGCGGTGACCTCGGACACACAGCTCATTCTCAGACATTTCATCCGGGGTCCGGCCCGCATGTCCCGGCCATCGGCACTCGGGCGCCGGCCCGTGGGCCGTGGTGGCGCGGTGCCCCGGCGGACCGTTCCGGCCAGATACCTCGCCCGTGCGAACTGGCCGGTCTTCCGGTGGCCGCGACAGGTGCCCGGGGCATCCAATGACCGAAGGGGCGCGGAACGTCCCGCTCCGCCCGTAGCACCGAGCACTTGTGAGGCGATCCGATCCATGACCTCATCCCCCACACGAGCCGTACGCCAGGATCCCGGCGCGCACCCGGTCGCGTTCCCCCAGGACCGCGGCTGCCCCTACCACCCGCCCACCGCCTACGCCCCGCTGCGCGACGCCGGGCCGCTGGGCCGGATCAGGCTCTGGGACGGCCGGGAGGTCTGGGCGGTCACCGGGCACGCCCTGGCCCGTGACCTGCTCGCCGACCCCCGGCTCTCCAGCGTCCGCGACCGGCCGGGGTTCCCGGCGCCGACCGAGCGCTTCGCGAAAGTGGCGGCCCGCCGGGTGGCGCTCCTCGGCGTGGACGATCCCCAGCACAACGGTCAGCGCCGGATGCTGATCCCGAGCTTCTCGCTGAAGCGGATCGCCGCGCTGCGACCGCGCATCCAGGAGACCGTGGACCGGCTCCTGGACGCGATGGAGGCGCAGGGGCCGCCCGCGGAGCTGGTCTCGGAATTCGCGCTGCCGGTGCCGTCGATGGTGATCTGCGCGCTGCTCGGCGTGCCGTACGCGGACCACGACTTCTTCGAGGAGTGCTCGCGACGGCTGCTGCGCGGGCCCGGGACCGACGACGTCACCCGCGCCCGGGACGAACTCGACGACTACCTGGGCGCGTTGATCGACCGCAAGCACGGCGCCCCCGGGGACGGACTGCTCGACGAGCTCATCCACCGGGACTCCCCCGACGGCCCCCTGGAGCGCGACGAGCTGATCGCGTTCGCGACGATCCTGCTGGTGGCCGGGCACGAGACGACGGCGAACATGATCTCGCTGGGTACGTTCACGCTGCTGCGCCACCCGGAACAGCTGGCGGCGCTGCAATCGGGGGCGACGTCGACGGCCGACGCGGTGGAGGAGCTGCTGCGGTTCCTGTCGATCGCGGACGGGCTGCTGCGGGTGGCCCGCGAGGACATGGAGGTGGCCGGCACGACGATCAGGGCCGGGGACGGGGTGGTCTTCTCGACGTCCCTCATCAACCGGGACGAGGGCGCGTTCGCCGCGCCCGAACGGCTCGACTGGAACCGCAGCGCCCGCCACCATCTGGCGTTCGGGTTCGGGATCCACCAGTGCCTGGGGCAGAACCTCGCGCGGGCGGAGCTGGAGATCGCGCTCGGCAGCCTGCTGCGCCGGTTCCCGCGGCTGCGTCTCGCGGCACCGGCCGAGCAGATCCCGTTCAAACCCGGGGACACCATCCAGGGCATGCTCGAACTGCCGGTCGCGTGGTGAGCGCCGTGCGGGTCGAGGTCGACAAGGAGCGGTGCGTGGGCGCGGGGATGTGCGCGCTCACCGCACCGGACGTGTTCACCCAGGACGACGACGGGCTGAGCGAGGTGCTGCCCGCGGCCGCCGCGGCGCCGGGCGAGCACCCCATGGTGAAGGAGGCGGTGCGGGCCTGCCCGGTCGGCGCCGTGTCCCTGGTCGCCGAGGGCTGACCCGCCCCCGCACCGTCCCTCAGGCGTGCGGCACCACTGCGACCGGGCAGGGCGCGTGGTGCAGCACGGCGTGCGCGACGGAGCCGATGCGGGCGCCGACGGCGGTGCGCCGGGCCCGGCGTCCCACCACGAGGAGCTGGGCCTGAGCCGCGACCGACAGGAGCACCTGGCCCGCGCTGCCGATCTCGACGTGCTCGGTGACGGGCACGTCGGGGAAGCGCTCGCGCCAGGGGGCGAGCGCCTCGCCCAGCGCCTTCTTCTCGTGCGGTTCCATGCCGCCGGACTCGTCGAGGAGTTCGAGCGAGGCGGGGCTGTAGGCGAACACCGGCGGCAGGCTCCACGCGCGCACCGCCCGCACGCCCGCACCCCGTGCGGCGGCGGTCGTGAAGGCGAACTCCAGGGCGGCGGCGCTGTCCTGGGGGTCGCCCTCCTGCCCGACGACGATCTCGCGCCCGGCGGCCTCGGCGCTCGCCTCGTCGCCGGACCTGACCAGGACCACAGGCCGTTCGGCGGCCGCGATGACCTGCTGGCCGACCGAGCCGAGCAGGAACCCGACCAGGGGTCCGTGCCCACGCGAGCCGAGCGCGAGGAGTTCCGCGTCACGGGCCGCCGCCGTCAGCGCCTCGGGAGCGCCGTCCTCGTCCAGGACGTCGGTGGTGACCGCGAGCCCCGGATGCCGCTCGGCGATCTCCTGCTCGGCGTCGGCGAGCAGATCGCGCGCCCACTGTGCCAGCGACACCTCGTCGGCGGCGAGCGCGAGACCCTCCGGTGCGGCCTCACCCACGTGCACCAGGCGCAGCGGCAGATCGCGCCGCACCGCTTCGCGCGCCGCCCACGCGGCCGCGGCCGCGCTCTCCGGTGATCCGTCCACTCCCGCGGTGATCGGCCGGGCCATCGGACCGCCTCCCTCGTCATCCGTGCGCTGCGTCGTCGGTCGCCGCCGCTTCCGCCTCGTCGCGGAGCAGACGCCTTCTTTGATCTTGCCTTACCGTCCCGTTTGCCCCAAGTGCGGGGGCCGGTTGATCAGTCCTCGCCGACGACCTTGCCCGGGTTGAACAGGTCCAGCGGGTCGAGGGTCCGCTTCACGGCGCGCTGCACGGCGCAGACGGCGGGTCCCAGTTCGGTGCGCATGCCGCCGCGCTTGAGCAGGCCCACGCCGTGCTCGCCCGTGACGGTGCCGCCCGCGGCGATCGCCGCGTCGAGGAGTTCCTCGAAGGCGGCCTGCGCGGCCACACGGGCCGCCTCGTCGCCCGGCTCGGTGATCAGGAGCGGGTGCAGATTGCCGTCGCCGGCGTGCGCGATGGTGGCGATGCGCACCCCGTGCCTGCGGCCGATCTGCTCGATGGCTGCGAGCATCCCGGGCACCTCGGAGCGCGGCACGCACAGGTCCTCGGTGAGCACCGGGCCGAGCCGTTCGAGCGCCGGGTAGGCGAGGCGTCGTACGTCGAAGAGGGCCTCGGCCTCGACCGCGTCGGTGGACTGCTCGGCCCACATCGCCCCGGCCTCGCGGAAGGCCGCGGCCATCGCGTCCGCCTCGGCCGCGCCCGCGTCGCCGGGGGCGTCGATCCGGGCGAGCAGCATGGCCTCGGCACCGGGTTCGATGCCGAGGTGCTTCCAGTCCTCGACCGCCTGCATACAGGCGCGGTCGAGGAGTTCCAGGGCGGCGGGGGCGAGACCCCGGCCGGTGACCAGGGCGACCGCGGCGCCCGCCGCGACCAGGCTGTCGAACGCGCCGACGACGGTGCGCGGCTCTCCGGCCGGCGCGGGCCGCAGCTTCAGCGTGATCTCGGTGATGACGCCGAAGGTGCCCTCGGAGCCGACGAACAGGCTCGTCAGGTCGTACCCGGCGACACCCTTGGTGGTGCGGCGGCCGAGCCGGACGCGGGAGCCGTACTCGCCGGCAGGACCGCCCATGACGACCTCCAGGCCGAGGACGTAGTCGCGCGTGACGCCGTACTTGAGGCAGCACAGGCCGCCGGCGTTCGTCGACACGTTGCCGCCGATCGTGGACCAGGGGGCGCTGGCCGGGTCCGGCGGGTACCACAGGCCGTGCTCGGCGACGGCTGCCTTCAGGTCGTTGTTGACGACGCCGGGCTGCACCACGGCCACGAGGTTCTCGGTGTCGATCTCCAGGACACGGTTCATCCGGGACACGTCCAGGACGAGGCAGCCGTCGACGGCGTTGGCGCCGCCCGACAGGCCGGTGCCCGCGCCGCGCGTGACGACGGGGATCCGCCGGGCCGCGCACTCCCTGACCACCGCCTGCACCTCGTCGGCCGACGTGGCGCGCACCGCCGCCAGCGGCCGGCCCACCGGCGCCCACTCGGCGTCGTCCTGGCCGAGCGAGGCGAGCACGTCGGCGTCGGTGACCAGGGTGCTGCCGGGCAGCGCGGCGGCGAGTTCGCGCACCGTGCCTGCTGTGTCTGCCGTGTTGATGTCGTACCTCCGGAACAGATCTGCATGAGCGGCGAGTTCACGGGTAACTGCCGGACACCATGATGGAACAAGGTGTTGCGTCACCCCACGGCGCGGGAGGGACGGTGGACTCCACCATGAGCGGGACGGACGTCACTGCGGACAGGACCCGGACCACGGATGGTGAGGTAAGCGCGTACGACATTCCCGACCCCGGCCGGGTCGCGCCACGGGACGCGCGGGAGCTGTCCCGGCAGTTCTTCCGGCGCCTCGCGGAACTGGAGGAGGGAACCGAGGAGTACCAGTACACCCGTAACACCCTGATCGAGATGAACATGTCGCTGGTCCGCTTCGCGGCGGGACGCTTCCGCCACCGGGGCGGCGCCGACGACGACTTCGCGGACATCGTGCAGGTCGGCACGATCGGTCTGATCAAGGCGATCGACCGGTTCGAGATCTCGCGCGAGGTCGAGTTCACCTCGTTCGTGCTGCCGTACATCACCGGCGAGATCAAACGTTTCTTCCGGGACACGACCTGGGCCGTGCACGTGCCGCGCAGGCTCCAGGAGCTGCGGATCGAACTGGCCAGGGCGCGCGACGAGTTGTGCAGCCGCCTGGACCGGGAGCCGTCCACCGCCGAACTGGCCACGCTGATGAACCTGTCGGAGCCCGAGGTCGTGGAGGCGCAGCTCGCTTCGAACGGGTACACGTCGGCGTCCCTGGACGCGGCGCTCACCGGTGACGCCGGGCAGGAGGGCGAGTCGGCGCTCGCCGACTTCCTCGGCGTCGAGGACGGCGCGATGGCGCTGGTGGAGGACTTCCACGCGCTCGCCCCGCTGGTCGCGGAGCTGCCGGAGCGGGACCGGCAGTTGCTGCACCTGCGCTTCGTGGAGGAGCTGACGCAGTCGGAGATCGGAGAGCGGCTCGGCTACTCGCAGATGCATGTGTCACGGCTGATCAAGCAACTGATCGCGCGGCTGCGGGCGGGCCTGCTGGCCGAGGAGGACACCGCCTGAGCGAGCCCCTCGTCAGGCCAGCGTCAGCACGGCGCGGACGCGCTTGCCGACCGGGACCCGTTCCACGGTGACCTCGGCGAGCGCGTCCACGATCTCCAGGCCGTGGCCGCCGATCCGCCCGGGGTCCTTGGGATAGCGCAGGGGTGCGACGGCGCTGCTGTCGTAGACGGTGACGGCGACGTGCCGCGCCGTGCCTTCGAGCTCCAGCACGTAGGGTCCTGCGCTGTGCCGGTCCGCGTTGGTGACCAGTTCGCTCACGACGATCAGCACATCGCCCACGGCGCGCGCGTCGAGCGTGACGCACCATTCCTGGCGCAGCCTGACGAAGAACCTGTCGGTGAACTCCCGGGCGTCGGCGATGCAGCCGGGTTCCCCCGTGTAGTGCGTGACCTGCCGCAGCGGCTCGATCGACGCGTCACAGCCCGATCGGATCACTGCGCCGTCCCTGCACTCGGTGTCCTCACTCATCCATGTCTCTCCCGGCGGCCGGCCCCGCGGGTGAGGCCCCCGCAGCCATGCTGATACCCCGACTCGGGCCCGGCAGTCCTGCCGGAGCCGACGAGTGACCGTGCCGGGATCCGGTCGTTTGCGGTGCATGGACACGTTCGGTCCATCGGCGTGTCCTTCGCTCCGATTCTCGACGCGAAAGGCCCGATCATGCCTGCCCTGCGCTCCGGCCACCCGGCCTTCCGGACCCGGATAGCCACCGACCGCGCCGAGGCCGCCCTCGTCGCGCAGTACACGGCGCTGGTGCGCCTGGCGTATCTCACGCTTCCCGCCACGCTCTCGCGGCACCGCCGGGTGCTGCTCTCGCACGGCGCCGCGCAACGGGCCCTGCCCGGGGCGCGCGCCACACCGGTGCCGGGCCCGCGCACCGCGCCGGACGCCGAGGCCGCCACCGAGGACGCGCTGCGGGTACGGGTGCTGCGCGCGGCCCTGTCCGCGGCGCACCGGCCGGCCGGCTGGCCCGGCGTGCTGCCGCCGCCGCGCACGCTGCTGCCGCGCCTGCCCGTCGTGTGGGGCCTGCGGGTGTTCCCCCGGGCGGGCGGCCCCGAGGAGATCGCGCTGGGGCAGGCGCTCGCCGACGTCCCGGCGCCGCAGCGGGCCGCGTTCGTCCTGCGCCGCGTCGACGGACTGCCGGACGAACGGGCGGTCGCCCTCCTGGAGGCGGCCGGTGTCGCCGACGGCGCGGCGTGTGTGCGCCGGGCCGCGAAGCTGGACGCGATCGCCGCTACGGCCGCCGAAGCCCTCTTGCAGTCCCACGAGTTCGACGCCTGCTCGGTGCAGACCCGGCCGACCGATCTGGTGCGCCGCGGACGGCGCAGACGAGCCGCGTGGGGTGCCGGCGCGGTGGCGGTCGTGGCGCTGACGGCACTGATCGTCCCGCACGCCGCCGACCGCGACGAACCCCCGGCGGCCCGCGCGAGCGCCCCGCGGGGACTGTCGGCCGACCGGCTGGTGCACGCCGACCCGCAGCAGTGGGCGGACTCGTACCGGGTCGACTTCACGGTCTGGCCCGCGCGCGGCGCCCGCAAGGACGACAAGGATCTCCTCTCCCGTGCGCTCGCCGCCTGGGCCGCGCCCGCCGACGACGTCCGCGTGAGCGCGACGCCCGGCACCCCGGTGGACGCACCGCCGCGCACCCCGCAGCTGCTGTTCGCGGGCGATGTCGACGGGCGGGCCGTGGTCCTGTTCAACGACGGCGAACGCCTGGCCCGGTACACCGAAGGGGACGGCGACACGCCCGCCGCGCTCGATCTCGCCCGCGTCGACGACGCCGACGTGACCACGGCGGCCACCGTCGTGCTGGCCCGCTCGCGCGGCACGGCCCGCTATCTGACCGCTCCCTGGGTCGCCGAGTCGACGACGCGCGACCTGCTGCGGCCCGACACTCCGGCGCGGCCGCTGCACGTCTCCGCCGACGGGGTCACCGACGCCGTACCGGTGGCCGGTGCGACGGGCTGCTCGCGGCGCCCCGTGCTGCAGCTGCGGTCCTCGTCTCGGATCGTGGAGCACCACGCGTTCGTGGTCGCGGATCTCGGCGGGCTCTCGCCGGTGCATCTGACGTACACGCCGCTGCCGGGGCACGGCACTCCCCCGCCGCGTCAGCCCCGTGAGGCGACGAGTTCCCAAGCGCTCCTCGCGTGGGCGCGCGGTGCGTGCGAGCTCGACTCGTGGCGCGGTGGCGGGGTGCGTGCGGTCAACGCGTGGGACTACGCCGAGCAGGAGCTGCCGGAGGGCGGCGGGCACGCGGTGTGGACGTGCGCGCGGGCCTCGACGTGGCGCGGCCCCGGCGATGTGGCCCTGCTGCTCCGGCTGCCCACGACGTCGTTGGCGTCGCCCGCCCGGCTCGTCGGTCAGGCCCGGAACACCGCCGCGTGCAGCCGGTTCGGGCAGCACGTGGTGGCGTCGGCGCGCTGGAAGTCGCCGCAAGGTCACTGGTACCTGGTCGCGGCCGGCAGCCGGGCGGTGGTGCGGCTCACGGCGAGCGGGGCGGTCGACACGGTGCGGCCGAGCCGGACGCTGGCCGTGCGCGCGCCCGAGCACGGCACGGTGCACGTGACGGCACGGCTCTCCGCCGAAGCAGGCGGGGAACAGCTCTCGGAGGTCGCGGGACAGCGTTGAGCCCCGGCCGCGGGGCCGGGGCTCGACGTGGGGTGGGAGGCCCGCGCCGCTGCCTGGTGCGCGGGCCGCTCCCCTGCTCAGCCTGGGCTCTCCCCGTCCCCAGCCACCACCAGGAACATGTCCGACTCCAGGTCCATCACCACCTGCGCGGACCGTCCCTGAGCCCGTAGTCGCGCCGCGTACTCCTCGGCCGGCCATGACCCTCGCGGCGCTCCCGCCGGAAACCGTCGCAACACCTCTGCCCGCATCTCGCCAGGCACCTCCACCCGTCGCGTCCGAACGGACCGTCCTCGCCCTGTGACGCCCCGTCATCCCTGCAGTCCGCCTGCCCGCTCCCGCGCCAGGCATGCACGACCGCGTACGGACCCGTTCGGGCCATGGCTGCATCCACAGGGGCGCGGGCCGGGGAAAGGCTCACGAAGCCGTCCTGTTCCCCGGCCCCTCTGGAGTCCATCCGTGCGTGTCCGTGTCGTCCTGTTCACCTCCGACCTGCGGGTGCACGACCATCCACCGCTGCGAGCCGCCCTCGACGCCTCCGACGCGGTGGTGCCGCTGTTCGTGCGGGACCCGGGGATCGAGGCGGCCGGTTTCGCCGCGCCGAACCGGGAGGCGTTCCTCGCGGACTGCCTGCGCGACCTGGACGCGGCGCTGCGCGAGCGGGGTGGCCGGCTGATCGTGCGGGACGGCCCGGTGACGGACGAGGTCGCGAAGGTGGTGACCGAGACCGACGCGAGCGCGGTGCACGTCGCGGGCGGGGTGAGCCGCTACGCCCGCCGCCGTGAGGACGCCCTGCGGGACGCTCTGCGCGGGAGCGGCTGCGACCTGGTGGTGCACGAGTCGGTGGTCACCTGCGTGCCTCCGGGCGACGTGGTGCCCGCGGGCAAGGACCACTTCGCCGTGTTCACCCCCTACCACCGGAAGTGGGACCGGCAGCCGGTGCGGGCCGTGGTGCGGGCCCCGCGCGCGGTCACGGTCCCCGACGGTGTCGGCTCGGCCCCGCTGCCCACCCGCGGCGAGGTGCCCGGGGTGTCGCCGGGCCTGGCCGAGGGCGGCGAGAAGGCCGGGCGCGCCCTGCTCACTTCCTGGCTGCGCTCGGGGATCTCCGCGTACGAGGACCGGCACGACGACCTGGCGGGCGACGCCACCTCGCGGCTCTCCCCGCACCTGCACTTCGGCACGGTCGGCCCGGTCGAGGCGGTGCACCGGGCCCGGACGGCGGGCGGTCCCGGCGCGGAGGCGTTCGTACGGCAGCTGGCGTGGCGGGACTTCCACCACCAGGTCCTCGCCGCCCGCCCGGCGGCGGCGCACGCCGACTACCGTTCCCAGGGCGACCGTTGGCGCACCGAGCGGTCGGGGCGCTCCGCGCGCGAGGACATCGAGGCGTGGCGCGAGGGACGTACGGGCTATCCGGTGGTGGACGCCGCGATGCGGCAGCTGCGCCACGAGGGCTGGATGCACAACCGGGGCCGGCTGATCGTGGCGAGTTTCCTCACCAAGACGCTGTACGTGGACTGGCGCATCGGGGCGCGGCACTTCCTGGACCTGCTCGTGGACGGCGACACGGCCAACAACCAGTTGAACTGGCAGTGGATGGCGGGCACCGGCACGGACAGCCGTCCGAACCGGGTCCTCAATCCGCTGGCACAGGCGGAGCGCTACGACCCGGACGGTGTGTACGTGCGGCGCTGGGTGCCCGAACTGGAGGGTCTGAAGGGCGCCGCGGTGCACCGGCCGTGGAAGCTGACCGGCAAGGACCGGGCCGGGTACGACTACCCCGGCCCGATCGTGGATCTGTCGGACGGTCTGGCCCGCTTCAGGCGTGCGCGGGATCTCGACTGACCTCGGGATACAGCCGGGCGATCTGGCCGAGCGCCTGGGGCAGCGTCGCCGGGTGCAGCGCGCCACGCACCGTGCGGCCCGCCCAGCCGGGCCCGGCCAGCATCACGGCGGGCTTGCCGCGCGCGCCGCGCACCCCCCAGTGGGTCTCCGCGAGGTGCCGGGCCAGCGGCAGGCTCGCCGTCGAACGGGCCTGCGCCCAGAGCACGACGATGCGTGGCCCGGTCCTGCGGACGGCGGCCGAGACCGCCTCGACGGGCACGGCGGCCCCGAACATCCTTTGTGGGACGCCGAGTTCGTCCAGCCCCGCGCTGAGTGCCTCCAGCGGCAGAACATGCTGTTCGGCGGGTACGCAGGCGAGCACGAGCGGCGGCACGTCGGCCGGCGGCTCCACGGCGGCCACGGCCCGCTGCAGGGTGCGCGAGACGTGCCAGGACAGCAGGTGCTCGACCTCGACGTACCGGTCGCCCGCCTCCTCCCACTTACGGCCCACGGCGTGCAGCACCGGCACCATCACCTCCTGCCAGGCCGCCACGAGCCC
Organism: Streptomyces sp. VRA16 Mangrove soil; assembly: GCF_017377775.1. Classification (GTDB taxonomy): domain Bacteria; phylum Actinomycetota; class Actinomycetes; order Streptomycetales; family Streptomycetaceae; genus Streptomyces. The sequence goes on along the minus strand of NZ_JAFVLN010000001.1, from coordinate 1,128,978 downwards.
GTACCTGGTCACGGCCTCGCTCAGCAGGGTGTGCACGGTGGGCGCGTCGAGGCGGGTGGCGGCGCGCGAGATGCCCCTGTACTCCCGTTCCAGCGCGGCCGGTGACACGGGCGCGGCGCGCCGTCCGGTCTGCCGCGGTACCCCGACCGGTTCCACCACCACCAGCCGTTTGCGGGCCAGTCGTGCGGCCTCCGCGGGCGGCAGGCCCGTCGTGGTGAGCCGGCACATCTCCTCGACGACCGCGATGTCCTCGTCCGTCCACCGGCGGTGACGGCCCGTCGACCGGTGCACGGGTCCGAGCCCGTAGCGCCGGTCCCAACTGCGCAGCGTCGTCGGGGACACCCCCAGGCGACGTGCGAGGGCGCCGGTGGTGACGCCGGGCCCTTCCTCCGCTTCCTGTACCGCTACCGGTTGCGCCTGTGGTGCCGCTCGCCCCTCGTCCATCGGCTCACGATACGACGCACAACCGATGCGAGTTGCCGGGTTTCCCGAGTGGTTTCCAGGATGACCGGGCCGTGGCCGGACGCACGGTCCGTCCGTCCGGCCACGGCCGGTTCCGGACAGGTTCACGACCGTTTCGAGGAGTTGACGAGGCATCGATGGGCACAGCGGCGCGACCGGACGTCCACGACCCGCGGGAGGCGTCGGAGGCCGCTCTGGCCGACGGCCTGGCGGCCGGCGACGCCGGGTGCACGGCCGAGCTGTACCGGCGCTGGGCCCCTCTGGTGCGCCGGCTCGCGGGGCGCGCGCTGGGTGACAGCGCGGAGGCGGAGGACGTGGTGCAGCAGGTGTTCCTCGCCGCGTGGCGCGGGCGCGGCGGCTACCGGCCCGAACTCGGCTCCACCGCGGCCTGGTTGGCGGGGATCACCCGTCGCAGGGTCGCGGACGCGCTCACCGCGCGGACCCGCCGCCACGCCTTGATCGAACTGGCCGCCGCCCGGTACGTGCCGGACATCGCGACCTCGGAGTCGGTGCTCGACCGGGTCGTGGTGACGCAGGAGCTGGCGCGGCTGCCGCTCGCCCAGCGCACGGTGCTGTGCCTGGCGTTCTACGAGGACCTGACGCAGCCGCAGATCGCCGAGCGCACCGGCTGGCCGCTCGGCACGGTCAAGAGCCATGCGCGGCGCGGCATGCAGCGTCTGGGCACCCGGCTCGCGCCCGCGCACGGCGACGCGAGAAAGTCCCGCACCGGTGCATCCGGATGACCCTCGGAAGGCGAAGTACCTGAGCGCCCCGCTTGACGGGGCCGTCCGGAAACCGGGCAGCCCGGACCCCGCTGCCCGGCGGCCCTGGCCCTCAGCGGAGTCGGCGCCGCTGAGGACCACGCGTGGGCGGCACCCTGGCGGTGCCGCCCGCAGCATGCCGCCCGGGAGCGGAGCGGACGGGCCACGGCTAGGGTTGTTGATCATGAATGCCCCTTCCGTGCACTTCCGTGACCTGCCCGAGTCCGACATCGAGCGTGCCCTGTCGCTCGCGTACCTCGTCTTCCACGAGTCCCCCGAGAGCGACAAGCGGCGCCACCACGAGAAGCTGCTCACCACATGCATGCGGATCGGCGCCTACGAAGGCGACGCGCTGGTGGGCTTCGCGGCGGCGCACCCCTTCACCCTGTCCGTGCCCGGCGGCCGCGAACTCCCCTGTCCGGGACTGACGTTCGTGTCCGTTGCACCCACCCACCGCAGGCGCGGCTTACTGTCCGGGATGATCGACGAACTGTTCGCGCGGTGCGGCCGCGAGGGCGCGCCGATGGTCGCCCTGTGGGCGTCGGAGGCGTCGATCTACGGGCGCTTCGGCTTCGGCCCCGGCACGTACGGCGCGACGGTGGAGATCGACGCGCGCCGTCCGCTGGCCCTGCGCCTGTCCCCCGATCCCCGTCCGCTGCGGCTGGTCGACGCGGCCGCGGCCCCCGCGCTGCTCGCCCCGTACTTCGAGCGGACCCGGGCCGTACGGGCGGGACGGCTCGCGCGCACGCGGGACTGGTGGTGCGAGGAGTGGCTGGCGGAGAAGGACGAGGAGGACGAGGAGTTGTCGCCGCCGCGCGTGGTCGCGCTCGGTGAGCCGCTCGCCGGGTACGCGATCTACCGCACGAAGTCGGGCGACGCGTCGACGCGCCGGCGGGGCTCGGTCCGGGTGGACGATCTGGAGGCCGACTCCCCGCAGGTCGCTGCGGCGCTGTGGAGCTATCTGGTCTCGATCGACCTGACGGACCAGGTACGTGCCTGGGGGCGTCCGCTGGACGATCCCCTCATGCTGTTCGCTGCGGACCGGGACCAGGTGCGGGTCACCGAGGAGTTCCCGGCGCTGTGGGTGCGGCTCGTCGATGTCCGGGCGGCGCTCGCGGCGCGCTCCTGGGCCGCGCCGGTGGACGTGGTCCTGGAGGTCCGCGACGAGCGACTGCCCGGCAACGCGGGCACATTCCGGCTGATCGCGTCGCCGGACGGCTTCTCGTACGCGCCGGCGTCCGACGCCCCCGACCTGTCCCTGGAGGTCCGGGATCTGGCGAGCGTCCACATGGGTGCGGTGAGCGTGCGCGCACTGGTGGCCGCGGGTCTGGTGGCCGAGCACACGCCGGGCGCGGCGGCGATGCTCGACGCCGCGCTGGCCGTGGGGCTGCTGCCGCACACGGTGGACGCGTTCTGAACTCCCGCCACGGAGGCGGGAGTTCAGGCTCCGTGCGGTGTCAGCAGCCCATCGTCCAGGTGTGGGAGTCGCCGCTGTCGTTGCCCCAGCTGTCGTAGGGGATCTCTTGACCGGGGGCGAGACACACGGTGCCAAGGCCGATCAGGCCCGGGTTCTCGTACACCTGGACGTGGTCCTTGATGCCGGGGCCGGAGATGCCGTGGTTGGCCCACGAGGAGTCCTCGTCCTGGATGCCGGGCTCCCAGTCGTGGTCGTCGCCGGACCAGTTCCAGCGCATCCCGGTGTAGTTGGCGTCGGTCCAGGCGCAGAACTCGCCGCTGGGGCACTGGGCGGCGTACGCGGTGGTGGTGACCGCCGCGCCGCCGAGGGCGAGGACGACGGCGGCGGCGAGGGCGAGCGGATGCTTCATGCGGTTCCTTTACTGGTGGGTCGCTGACCGGTGTACCGGAGTCAGCCGATGGTGCGCAGGACGCGCGTGGAGACGCCGAGCGCGTGGGTGCGCAGCCGGCGCCATTCGGTCAGCTCGGCCCGGTGCCGTGCGCGCACCGAGGCGAGCGAGCGGTGCCGGTAGGCGGCCTCGGGCCGGAGGTTGTTGACGACGGTCGAGACCTCGAACCAGCGCCTCTCGTCTCCGTAGAGCGTGCGCTGGGCCGCGGCGAGACAGCCGTCGGTGTGGGCGCGGACGGGGATGCCGTTCGCGAGGGTCAGGGACAGTTCGGCGGGCGGCGTGCCGAACAGGGCGTCGGCGACGCGCCGTTCGTCGGCCTCGCTCTTCGCGTGCCGTCCGGGCCGGGGCGGGGTGAGACCCCGGTCGGTCAGACAGCGGTCGGTGAGCGCCTGCTGGGCCGCCTTGATCGTGTCGTCGGTTGCCAGGGCGGGGCGCTCCGGCCGGCTCGTGCAGCCGGTGAGCAGCAGGGCGCCGACCACGAGCGCGAGCGCCCAGGTGCGGTGACGGTGGGTCATGGCCGGGTCAGCCCTGCTCGCACCCCATGGTGTTGTCGCTGACGCCGTCGAGTTTTCCGGCCCACTCCCAGTTCTCGGAGTAGTCGTCACGCCGGATCTCCCGGTAGAGACATCCGGAAGCGGTGTAGCTGATGGCGTAGACGCTGTTGCCGACGCGGGAATCGAAGGACGCCGCGTGCCGCTGCGTCCCGTTCTCGGCCTCCGCGTAACCGGGTGGCGCGTAACACCAGGCCTGGCCGTGCTGGCCGGGTTCGGTCCAGAAACAGACCTGTCCCGGGCCTTTCGCGGCCGTCGCACCGGACGCGGTCGGCACCACGGCCGCCGCGACGGCGAGGAGGGTGAGGGCGAATGCGGATCTGCGTTTCATGTGGGCCCCGAGGTGATCGTTCTCACTGTGCGTGACCACACTCCCCGCGCACTCGCACGATCAAGCGCACGTTCACCCTTGACGGTCATTACTCATGACTTCATACGGGTACGGAAGCGGTCACGGGAGCCTTGGCGCGCGGCTGGGTGCGGGCCATGCGCAGGGCGTCGACGGATTCCGCGAGGAGTTCGTACTCGGTGGTGTCGTCGCGGGTGGCGACCCGCACGAGGCGGCCTGCCGCCAGCTCCTCCGCGACGCGTTCCTGGTGCTCGGTGTCCGCGCACCAGGCCCGCAGCAGGGCGGGCACGTCGGGGGTGTCGGCGGCCACCGGCATCAGCGCGCCCTCGGGCAGATGCGGCAGGCCGGGGCGCGGGTCGAGCCGTTCGGCGATCCAGGTGGCGCGGTCGCGCAGCCACCACAGGGCGAGCGGGAGGGTCGGAGCGCGGTAGGTGCCGAGCGGGACGCCTACGCGCCGGCCGCCGCATATTCCGTATGCCGTGACATGGCACAGGAATTCGTCGTGCACGATCTCCCCCATTGCCTGGCGCCATTGATCACTAACGCGGTGGCGTGTGATCAGTAATCGACCGCAACGGCGGAGCGGTCCGGGCAATTGGTCTCCCGGCTTCCGCGACACGCCGTTTCCGCACAATGTTCAACCGTCCCACTCGTCGAGTATCGGCACTTACCGCTCTCTGTCACCATGCTTTTCACGCCAGTCTCCTGGCATATTCCGCGGCTTCATTGGCCGAAAGGCGCTAGGTCGACGACACTGCACTCCATGCACTCACACGACGTTCTCATTGACGGCTACAACCGCATTAAGGAAGAGGTGCACGCGGTGCTCGACGGGCTTTCCGTCGACGCGCTGCACGCGCGGCCGGGCGGCGAGGCCAATTCCATCGCCTGGCTGATCTGGCATCTGACGCGGGTGCAGGACGACCATCTCGCGGACGTGGCGGGGATCGAGCAGGTATGGCTCGCGCAGGGCTGGGCCGAGCGTTTCGATCTGCCGCTCGCCGAGACGGACACCGGGTACGGGCACACGTCGAAGCAGGTCGGCCAGGTGCGGGTCGCCTCGGGCGAACTGCTGGCCGACTACTACGACGCGGTGCACGAGCAGACGCTCGGCCATCTGGCGGGGCTGAAGGCCGCCGATCTGGACCGGATCGTCGACGAGCGCTGGGACCCGCCGGTGACGCTCGGTGTGCGCCTGGTCAGCGTGCTCAGTGACGATCTGCAGCACGTGGGGCAGGCGGCCTACGCGCGCGGCCTGATCTGATCACCCCCTGGGCGCCCCGCGTCAGTTCAGGCGCTCCAGGAGGCGGATCGTGACGGTGTCGCCCGCCTCTTTGCCGATCGCGCGGCGCACGTCGGCCTTCACCGGCAGCTTGTGGCGGCCGTCGCCGAGCGGCATGAACGAACTGCGGAAGGGGTGGCCGTCGACCGTGCCCCTGACCTTCACCAGGCCGCGGGTGCCGAACCGCTCGACGCTGCGCGGCCAGACCGCGTAGGTCCAGCCGCCGGGATTCGGGCTCTTCTCCAGGACGGCGCTGAACTCCTCGTTCAGCGCCGTTCCCACGTTCGCTTCCGCACTCATCCGAGCCTCCGGTCGTCGCGCGGCGGGGCGTGCGCCCCGCTCCCTCCTGTCGACCATGCCGGGCCCCGGAACTCATCGCACCTCCACAGGTCTTGACAACTCGATTGGTCTGGACCAACTTTGGCGCACGACATCGGTGGCCACCGTCGTCCACATCCGCCCCTCTCCTCTCCCCCGGAGGCACTCTGTGGACCGTGCACGTCATGGCAGACCCGGCGCTCCCCGGCGCCTTGCCGCGGCGCTCGCCGTCACTTCGGCCGCGGCACTCGGCGTCACCGCTCTCGCGGCTCCCGCGCAGGCCGCGGACGTCAACGTCGCCAAGAACGCCGGCTTCGAGTCGGACCTGAGCAACTGGACCTGCGCCGCGGGCAGCGGCACGACCGTCACCTCCCCCGTGCACGGCGGCGCCAAGGCGCTCAAGGCGACGCCGACCTCGCAGGACACGGCCCAGTGCACCCAGACCGTCGCCGTGAAGCCCAACTCGACCTACAGCCTGAGCAGTTGGGTGCAGGGCAGCTATGTGTACCTGGGTGCGAGCGGCACCGGCACCACGGACGTCTCCACGTGGACGCCGGGCTCCTCGTCCTGGCAGCAGCTGACCACCAGCTTCACCACCGGCGCGAACACGACGTCGGTCACGATCTACACGCACGGCTGGTACGGGCAGGGCGCGTACTACGTGGACGACGTGAACGTCTTCGGGCCCGACGGGGGCGGCGGCAGCGACCCGGTCCAGATACCGGCGGCGCCGGGCGGCCTCGCCGCGGGCGTGACCACGGCCTCGTCCGTGGACCTGTCCTGGACCCCGGTCTCCGGCGCCACCGGCTACAACGTCTACCGGGACGGCACGAAGGTCGCCTCGGCCACGGGCGCCTCGGCAACGGTGAGCGGGCTGGCCGCGGACACCTCGTACAGCTTCCAGGTGACGGCGACGAACGCGGCCGGTGAGTCGCCGAAGTCGACCGCGGTCACCGCGAAGACCGCCACGAGCGGCGGTGGCGGAGGCGGCGGGACGGTGCCCGCGCACGCGCTCACCGGCTACTGGCAGAACTTCGACAACGGCGCGACGGTGCAGAAGCTGCGGGACGTCTCCTCGCAGTACGACATCATCGCGGTGTCGTTCGCCGACGCGACGACCACGCCCGGCCAGATCACCTTCAACCTGGACCCGGCCGTCGGCTACGCCTCGGCCGCCGACTTCAAGGCGGACATCGCCGCGAAGCACGCGGCGGGCAAGTCGGTGGTCCTGTCGGTCGGCGGCGAGAAGGGCAGCATCTCGGTCAACAGCGACGCCTCCGCGACGGCGTTCGCCGACAGCGCGTACGCGCTGATGCAGGAGTACGGCTTCGACGGCGTCGACATCGACCTGGAGAACGGCCTCAACTCGACGTACATGACGAAGGCGCTGCGTGCGCTGGCGGCGAAGGCCGGCTCGAAGTTCGTGCTGACGATGGCGCCGCAGACCATCGACATGCAGTCGACGTCGGGCGAGTACTTCAAGACGGCGCTGAACGTGAAGGACATCCTCACGGTCGTCAACACGCAGTACTACAACAGCGGTTCGATGCTGGGCTGCGACGGCAAGGTGTACAGCCAGGGCTCGGTGGACTTCCTCACCGCGCTCGCCTGCATCCAGCTGGAGGGCGGGCTCGACCCGTCGCAGGTCGGGCTCGGGGTGCCGGCGTCGACCCGCGCGGCGGGCAGCGGATACGTGGACGCGGCGACCGTGAACAACGCCCTCGACTGCCTCGCCCGGGGCACGGGCTGCGGGACCTTCAAGCCCGCGAAGACGTACCCGGGGCTGCGCGGCGCCATGACGTGGTCGACGAACTGGGACGCGACGGCGGGCAGTACGTGGTCGAACTCGGTGGGTCCGAAGGTGCACAGCCTGCCGTAGCGCCCCGGTCGCGGGGCCCCGTGGTCAGCCGCCCATGAAGAGCATCGTGCCGTCGGGGCCGATCGCCTCGACCCGGGCGCCGTGCTCGACGGTGCGGCTGACCGTGCAGTACTTCTCGTGAGTCAGGCGGACGCCGCGTTCGAAGGCGTCCGCCGCTTGCGTGTCCCCGTCCGGCAGGGCGAGTTCGTACGTGACGCGGACGGCGCCCACCCGTCCGTCGTCCTCGGGCCGGGACACGGACTCGACGACGATGCGCAGGTCGTCGTGGGGGACGGTGCGGGCGGTGCGGTCGACGACGAGGCCGCCGCAGCCGCCGAGCGCGGCGAGCAGGAGTTCCACGGGGGTGAAGGAGGGTTGGGCGGCGGAGTCGGCGGGGGCGATGCGGACCTCGGCGCCCCGGTCGTTGCGCGCGCTCCAGTCGCGTTCGCCGTTGCGTACGGTTTCGATGCGGTAGTCGGCCATGGCGGAACCGTAACCAGAGCTACGGGATCTGGACGTCGCCCCGGGTGGACGAGGCGAGCGTGTCGCGGTGGGCGAAGTCGCCGGGCGGGATGCCCGGGTGGTGCCCCGCGGGCGCCACGGACTCGGTGGTGGCCGCGGGGCCGAGGGTGAGGCGGGAGACGATGCGGTAGCGGTCGCCGCGGTACAGCGAGTGGACGTACTCGACGGGACGGCCCTCCGTGTCGGAGGTGAGCCGCTCGAAGAGCAGGGCCGGGGAGAGCTCAGGAACGTCGAGCAGTTCGGCCTCGGCGCGGGTGACGACGGTCGGCTCGATGGCCTGGACCGCTTCGCGGACGTGAACGTCGTGGTGGGTCCGCAGATGCTCGTACAGGTCTCCGCTCTCCAGCTCCTGCGCGCTGAGGCCGGGGACGAGATCGGCGCGGATGTGCAGATGCTCGATGGCCATGGGCGCGCCGTCGACGAGCCGCAGCCGGGCCACGTACACGATCTTCGCCGCCGGTGACAGGCGCAGTCTGCGGCCGACGCGGGCGCCGGCCTGGATGGTGGTGAACTCCAGGAGCCGGCTCGACCAGGCGCCCGCGGCCTGCGGCACCGTCAGCGCCTGTTCCCCGGAGCCGAGTTCCTGGGTGATCTTCTCCGGAGCCACGAACATTCCCCGGCCGTGTTCGCGGACGAGAAGCCCGGCGACGACCAGTTCGTCGACGGCGGCGCGCAGGGTGGGCCGGGAGACGCCGAACCGGGCGCAGAGGGTGCGCTCGGAGGGGATCGGGTCCCCGGGGCGCTGCGACTCGATCAGTTCGAGGATGCGGTCGCGCACCCGCTCCCGCTTGAGCACCGCTCCCGGCGCCCGCTTGTCCGCGTCGGCGTTCACGCCCGCCCCCTTGTCTCCCGTACGACCAGTTGTCTGACCAGTTCATCACGGCGGCACGTAGATCGACAACAAACCTCGCAACTGCCCAGCTTTCATTGCGGGGTTGACGTGCTCAATGGTCTATGCCAGCTTTCTCCCTCACCAGAGGTCACCTGACCAGTTGGAGAACTGGTCAGGTCCGGCATCCCAGAGGTGAACCGTGAAGCTCCGCTTGCTCGCCGGTGTGTCCGCGTTCGTCGCGCTCACCGGGCTCAGCGCCTGCAGTTCGTCCGGCTCCGACAGCGGGAAGTCCGCCGACGGCGGGCGGACCGCCATCGATGTGTGGCTGATGCGCGACAGCGTCTCGGCCGCCTTCCAGAAGGACTTCGAGAAGGGCTTCGAGGCCGCGCACCCGGACATCGACGTACGGATCCAGATCCAGGAGTGGGACGGCATCGGTGGGAAGGTCACGGCCGCTCTGGCCAGCAACGACGCCCCCGATGTGATCGAGACGGGCAATACGCAGGTGGCGCAGTTCGCGCAGAGCGGCGGCCTGCTCGACCTCAGTGACAAGGTCGGCGAGCTGGGCGGCAAGGACTGGCTGAAGGGGCTCGCGGAGCCGGGCGCGTACGAGGGCAAGCAGTACGGGATCCCGTACTACGCGGCGAACCGGGTGGTCGTCTACCGCAAGGACCTCTTCGCGAAGGCCGGCGTCGACGCGACGAAGATCAAGACCCGTGACCAGTGGATCGCCGCCACGCGCAAGCTCGACAAGGGCTCCCAGCAGGGCATCTACCTGCCCGGTCAGAACTGGTACGCCCTGTCCGGCTTCGTTTGGGACGAGGGCGGCGACCTCGCCACGGAGTCGGGCGGCAAGTGGAAGGGAGCCCTGGACACCCCCGAGGCGCTGCGCGCCATGGCCTTCTACGAGAAGCTCCAGGCGCTCGGCAAGGGTCCGAAGGACTCCGACGAGGCGCAGCCGCCGCAGGCCGAAGTGATGGCGAAGGGGCAGGTGGCGCAGGTCATCAGCGTGCCCGGTGGCGCCAACGTGGTGACGCAGAACAACCCGGACCTGAAGGGCAAGTTGGGGTTCTTCCCGATCCCCGGGAAGACCGCACAAGCGCCGGGAGCGGTCTTCACCGGCGGTTCGGACCTGGTCGTTCCGAGCGTGTCTCAGCACCACGACGCCGCGTACACGTTCATCAAGGAACTCACCGGTGACGCCTGGCAGAAGAAGCTCGCCCTCGCGATGAGCTACGTACCGAACAAGACGTCGCTCGCGAGCGCGGTCGCCGGGGACCCGGGCGCCTCGACGATGGCGGTCGGCGCGGCCGTCGGGCACGCGACGCCGAACACGCCCCAGTGGGCGGCGGTCGAGGCGAAGAATCCGATCAAGGACTACATGACGGCCGTGCTGACGGGCGGGGACCCACGGCGCGAGGCGAAGAAGGCGTCGGACGCGATCACGTCGGGGCTGAACTCCTCTTTGTGACCGACCGGTTCATGACCGCCCGGTTCACGACCGCCCCGTATTTGACCGCCTGGTACCTGAACCCCCGGAACCTCACCCCTCATCCCTCACCCGAAAGGAGTGTGCGCCGTGTCGGTCGTCCGTGAACGGACCGCCCCGCGCCCTCTCGCCCGGCCCCCGCGGCGCCCGCCGGGCCCGTCCCGGCGCGCCACGACGGCGGGCATCTGGCCCTATCTGCTGGTGGCGCCCGCCGTGCTCGGCATGCTGTACCTGCTGGTCTATCCGCTGGCGCGGGCGATCCTGATCTCCTTCCAGGACTTCGGGCTGCGCCAACTCATCCTGGGCCACGCCCGGTTCACCGGCTTCGACAACTACCGGGCGCTGCTCTGCGCGCCGGAGTTCTGGACGGTCGTACGCCGCACGTTCCTGTTCATGGCCGTCAACGTCGTGCTCATCATGGTCCTCTCGACGCTGGTGGCGCTGATGGTGGAGCGCCTGGGCCGGTTCGGGCGGACCGCGGTGCTCAGCGCCCTCGTGCTGACCTGGGCGATGCCGGTGGTCGCGGCGACGACGGTGTTCCAGTGGCTGTTCCACTCCGAGTTCGGGGTGGTCAACCACGCGCTGACCGGGCTCGGCCTGCAGCAGTTCGACGGGTATCCGTGGCTGGCGCACGGCCCGGCGGCGTTCTCGATCCTCGTCGCCCTGGTGGTGTGGCAGTCGGTGCCGTTCGCGGCGATCACGCTGTACTCGGCGCTCACCACCGTGCCGGCCGAGCTGTACGAGGCGGCCCGGATCGACGGGGCGTCCGGGGCACGGATCTTCCGCTCGGTGACGCTGCCGATCGTGCGGCCCATCTTCATGCTGGTGCTGTCGCTCGAAGTGATCTGGACGTTCAAGGCGTTCGTGCAGATCTGGGTGATGACGCGCGGCGGCCCGGGGGACGCGACGACGATCCTGCCGGTGTACGCGGTGCAGACGGCGCTCGCCGGACAGCGCTACGACCTCGGTTCGGCCGCATCGATGATCACGGTGCTGCTGATGTCCGGGGTGCTCGTCGCCTACTTCTGGCAGATGTTCCGTCAGGAGGCCGAGCGGTGAGCGCCTCACGCGCGCTGCGCCGCGTCCCGCTGAACGTCGCCGCGACCGTGACCGTCGTCGTGTGCCTGTTCCCCGTGTACTGGATGGTGGCGACGGCCTTCAAGCCGTCCCGGGACATCCAGTCGGAGCATCCCCGACTCCTGCCGGGGAGCTGGACCCTGGACCACTTCCGGCGAGCCGTCGACGCGGACGGCTTCGGTCTGTTCTGGCGCAACAGTGTGCTGGTCACGCTGGGCGCGGTGGCGCTCTCCCTGGTCGTCGCGCTCGGCGCTTCGTTCGCGGTGGCACGGATGCGGTGGCGCGGGCGCCGGCAGTTCATGCTGATGGTGTTCGTCGCGCAGATGGCACCCTGGGAGTCGCTGATCATCCCCGTGTACATCATCTCGCGGGACACCGGGATGCTGGACCGGCTGCCGACGCTGACGCTGGTCTACTTCATGATGACGCTGCCGTTCACGATCGTGGTGCTGCGCGGCTTCATCGCGACGATCCCGGCCGAGCTGGAGGAGTCGGCTCAGGTCGACGGGTGCACGCGCCTCGGGGCGTTCCGGCACATCGCGTTCCCGCTGCTCGCGCCCGGTCTGATGGCGACCTCGCTGTTCGGCTACATCACGGCGTGGAACGAGTTCGCGTACGCCAACTTCCTCATCATCAAGGAGCAGAACCACCGGACGCTGCCGGTGTGGCTGTCCTCGTTCCACAACACGTTCGGCACGGACTGGGGCGCCACGATGGCCGCCTCCACGCTGTTCGCGCTGCCCGCCCTGGCCATCTTCCTGCTGCTGCAGCGGCATGTGACGTCGGGGTTCGCGGCCGGCGCCGTCAAGGGCTGAGCCCACCCCCGTCAGCTCTCCTCCCGGAGGTTCCTCGTGCCCGCACACCTGCCCCCGCTCATCCCCCTGCCCACTCAACTCACGCACCGGCCGGGCCACTTCAGCCTGGGCCCCGACACCACGGTCCGCGTCTCCCCCGGCGCCGAGCCGGCCGCCGATCTGCTCCGCACGCTCCTCGCTCCCGCCACCGGGCTGCCGCTGACGGCGTCCCCGGAGGGCTCCTTCGTGCTCGCCCTCGATCCGGATCTCGGCGGTCTGGGCGCGGAGGGGTACGGGCTCACGGTGGCCCCGGACGCGGTGCTGCTGCGGGCCGCACAGGTCACGGGGCTGCTGCGCGGCGTCCAGACGGTGCGCCAGTTGCTGCCCGAGCAGGCCCTCTCGGACACGCCGCAGTCCGGCGTCCCCTGGCGGCTGCCCTGCGCGGAGATCACGGATGTGCCGCGGCACGTCTGGCGCGGCTTCATGCTCGACGTCGCACGGCACTTCCAGCCGGTGTCGTTCCTGCGCCGGTACGTGGATCTGCTCGCCCTGCACAAACTGAACGTGCTGCATCTGCATCTCACCGACGACCAGGGCTGGCGGATGCCCGTGGCCGCGTACCCCCGGCTGACCGAGGTGGGCGGGCGGCGCTCCGGACCCGTCCCGCACGAAGGGGCGTACACGCGGGAGGAGTTGAGGAGCCTCGTCGACCACGCCGCGGCCCGCGGGGTCACCGTCGTCCCGGAGATCGAGATGCCGGGCCATGCGCGGGCCGCCCTCGCCGCCCACCCGGAGCTCGGCAACGTTCCCGGGCGGCGCCTCGACGTGTGGTCGCGCTGGGGGGTGTGCGACACGGTGTTCGGCGTCCACGACCCGGTGCTCGACTTCTGCCGCACGGTCCTCGACGAGGTCGTCGACGTCTTCCCGTCGCCGCACATCCACATCGGCGGGGACGAGTGCCCCACCACCGAGTGGGCGGCGAGCCCGGTGGCCCGCTCCCGCGCCGCCGCCGAGGGTCTCGCGCACACGGACGCGCTGCGGGACTGGTTCCTCGGCCGGATCGGCGCGTTCCTCGTCGAGCGCGGCCGCACGCCGGTCGCGTGGGCCGAGACCGGTGAGGGACTGCCGCCCGAGTTCACGGTGATGACCTGGCGCGACCCCGAGCACACCCGGATCGCGCTGAAGCGCGGGCACAGCGTCATCAGCTGTCTGCACCGGGCCACGTATCTGGACTACGCGCAGTCGGACGCCCCCGCCGATCCGGCCGCGCAGCAGGGGCCCGTGGTCGGCCTGCGCGCGGTGCACGAGCACGATCCGGCCGGCGACGACATCGACACCGCCGGACGGCTCCTCGGCAGCCAGGCCCAGCTGTGGACCGAGTACGTCCGCACGCAGGAGCACGTCGACCGCATGACCTTCCCCCGCCTGTGCGCGCTCGCCGACCGCGCCTGGCACGGCGACCCGCCCTGGCCGGACTTCCGGGTCCGGCTCGGGGCGCACTCCGCCCGGCTCGCCGCACTCGGTGTGCGGCACGGGCCGCTCGACCCGCACGTCCCCATCCCCCACCGTTCCGGAGAGGAACTGTCATGAGAAGGACGACCAGGACGAGAACGACCCTCGCGTGCGCCGTCGCCGCGGCGCTCGGCTGCGCGAGTCTCATCGCGGGCCCGACAGGTGCCACGGCGGCCGACGGCGGTCTGACCGTGCAGTACCACGCGGGCAGCACCGGCACCGACCAGGCGGAACCCTGGCTGAAGGTGACGAACGCCGGCTCCTCCGCCGTCGCGCTGAGCGGGGTGAAGCTGCGCTACTACTTCAAGGCGGACTCGGCGAGCGCGAGTTATCGCTTCGCGTGCTCGTGGGCGGTGAGGGGCTGCGCCGACATCACCGGCACCTTCGGGACACTCGCCCACCCGACCGCGACGGCCGACCGGTACCTGGAGATCGGCTTCACGTCGGGCGCGGGCTCGCTGGCGGCCGGCGCCGACACCGGGGATCTGCAGCTGCGCTTCTACCGCTCCGACTGGCAGCCGCTCGACCAGAACGACGACTACTCGTTCGGGGCCGCGCAGACCTCGTACGCGAGCTGGCCGAAGGTGACCGCGCAGCTCGGCGGCGCCACGGTCTGGGGCACGGCCCCCGAGGGCAACGACCCGACCGACCCCACCGATCCCACGGACCCCACCGATCCGCCCGCCGACGGGGCCACCCTCTTCGACGACTTCGACTACAGCGCGTACGACGACCCGGACATCGCGGCCCACGGCTGGAGCGTGCGCTCCACCTCCGGCGGCCCCGGGGTGCCGGGCGCGACCTGGGCGCCGCAGAACGTGACCTTCTCCTCCACGGCGGGCAACTCCGTCATGAACCTGGAGACGTCGACGTCCGGGACCGGCGAGAGCACGAAGCAGACCGAGGTCCTCACCAAGGCGACCAAGTTCAAGAACGGCACGTACGCGGCCCGGGTCAGGTTCGCGGACGCCCCGAAGAGCGGACCCGACGGGGATCACCTCGTCCAGACGTTCTTCACCATCAACGACCTCAAGGCACCGATGGCGGACGACTACGCCGAGTACGACTTCGAGTATCTGCCGAACGGCGGCTGGGGCGAGCCCTCGAACATCCTGTACACGACGTCCTGGGAGACCTACAACCCCGATCCGTGGCAGGCCGTGAACCAGCACACCGAGGGCCGGCAGAGCTACGACGGCTGGCACGACCTCGTGCTCACCATCGACAACAGCTCGATCCGCTACTACATCGACGGGCAGCTGTTCGGCACGCACGACGCGGCCTATCTGCCCGAGCGGCCCATGTCGATCAACTTCAACCAATGGCTGATCGACCTCGCGGGGACCACGAGCACGGCTCCGCGCGCGTACGACCAGCAGGTCGACTACGTGCTGCACGTGAAGGACCAGGTCCTCACCCCGGCGCAGGTGGCGGCCGAGGTGTCCGCCTACCGTGCGGCCGGGACGACCTTCGAGGACACCGTCCCGTCGACGTGATCCGGAGGTGAGCGGGGAGTCCGCGCGCCCCACACGCACGGACTCCCCGGTGGTGCTTCCCTCCCCTGACGGCCGGCCCGGGAGTCGGCGGCGGCCGCCGCGGCCCCGAGTCTGCCGCGCCGCGGCCGGGAACTCATCCCCCACCCCCGGCTTTCGGTAACTTTGCGTGTTGAATCAGTGGCGAGAAGTCACGGAAACGGAGCGTCAGGACCCTTGCCGCGCAAGGGAGTTGCGTCCGCGAACGACGCCGCCTGGCGGGAACCCTCCGCCTCAACTAAGGCCGGAACTCTGCGTGGGCAAGCGCTTGCCGCACCGGCCGCAGTACGCCGCCGCCGGGTCCTCGGCGGCCCGGCCGCACTCCTCGCAGATCCGCGGCAGCAGACACGGGGCCTCGCCGCCCTCCGCGGTGACCGGGGTGGTGGCGCGGTGGATGGTCATGCCGGGTCGCCTGCGGTGGGCGGTGAGATAGACCAGTCCGTCGTCGCCCGCGGTGACGGCGCGCTGCTCGCCACGCGGCACGAACAGCAGCGTGCCCGGCGTCATCTCCTCCTCAGTGCCCGCGCGGTGCAGCGTGCCGTGGCCCTCGGCGACGAAGAGGAGGACGTCGAGGTCGGGTTCGACGTGCGGGGTGCCGCTCGCGCGGGGCCGCAGCCGGATGACGTTGGCGTCCAGCTGCCGGGCGGCACCTTCGAGGCGCCACAGCGCCCCGGTGGCGTCCGCTTCGGCGGCGGCGAGGACGTCGGCGAGGGTGACGTGGGCGGCGGGCATGGTGTCGGGCTCCTCCGTTGCGATCAGGCCAACCGCAGCCTACGGAGTTCGCCGATGCGCAGCACCTTGCCGAGCCCCAGGAATCCGGCCGCCATGGCGAGCACGCCCGCGCCGAGGGCGAGCGCCGTCGCGGCGTTCGAGGTGCCGGCCAGGGCGGCGCAGGCCCGGGCCGCGCCCCAGGCGGCGCCCGCGGCGAGCCCGGCGGCCAGGGTGAGCTTGCCGTAGCTGCGCAGCAGCCGGCGTCCGTCGATCCGGCCGTCGAGGCGGCGGCGCAGGGTGCGAGCGGTGAGCAGCAGCCCGATGCCGTACGAGACCGCGTAGGCGCCCGCCATGGCGGTGACGGCCCAGCGTGCGGGCAGCAGCCAGTGGCAGGCGCAGACGAGGGCGATGTTCAGGGCGGCGATCCAGGCGGCGTTGAGGAACGGGGTGCGGGTGTCCTCGAACGCGTAGAAGCCGCGCAGCAGCAGGTACTGGGCGGAGAACGGGATCAGGCCGAGCGCGAACGCCTGGAGCATGTGGCCGATCGGTCCCGGGGCCGACTCGCCGTGCCCGAACAGCAGCGTGGCGATCTGCGGGCCGAGCGCGAGGAACAGGAACGCGGCGGGCACGATCACCGCGCCGGTGACGCGCAGGGCGCGGGACAGGTCGGCGCGCACGTCGTCGACGCGGCCCTCGACGGCGGCGGCGCTCATCCGCGGGAGGAGTGCGGTGACGAGCGAGACCGTGGCGATGGACTGGGGCAGCAGCCAGATCAGCTGGGCGCAGGTGTACGCGGTGTAGCCGACGCCCGCCTTGGGCAGCGCGGTGTCGGCGGCGTTGGCGAAGGTGGTGACGACGGCGAGGGCGGCCTGATTGACCAGGACGAGCAGCAGGGTCCAGCGGGCGGCCTGGATGCTGCGGCCGAGTCCGGTGCCCTTCCAGTCGAAGCGGGGCCGCATCCGGAAGCCGGCCGCGCGGGCGAACGGGATGAGGGCGAGGGCCTGTACGGCGATGCCGAGGGTGGTGCCGATGCCGAGGAGGCGGACCTGGGCGTCGGAGACGTCGGCGACCGAGCCGGGCAGGGTCATGGCGGCGAGGTAGTAGCCGAACATGCCGATGAGGACGAGGTTGTTGAGGACCGGGGTCCACATCATGGCGCCGAACTTGCCGCGTGCGTTCAGGACTTGGCCGAGCATGAAGAACAGTCCGTAGAAGAAGACCTGCGGGAGCAGGAACCGGGCGAAGACCACCGTGAGTGCGAAGGCCTGGTGGGTGTGGGGCGTGTCGTTCATGTACAGGCCGACGATCTGCGGGGCCGCCCACACGGCGAGGGCGGTGCCGAGGCCGAGGACGCACAGCACGAGGGTGACCAGGCGCTGTTCGTGGGCGCGGCCGCCGTCGGCGTGCTCGACGCGGGCGCGCACGAGCTGCGGGACGAGGACCGAGTTGAGGGCGCCGCCGATGAGCAGGGTGTACAGGCTCGTCGGGAGGGTGTTGGCGGTGTTGTAGGTGCTGGCGTACAGGGCGGTGCCGAGGGCGGCCGCCTGCAGCACCGTGCGGATGAGGCCGGTGGCGCGGGAGACGACCGTGCCGACGGCCATCAGGAGCGAGGAGCGGGCGAGCGAGCCGGGGCGGGCCGGCTCGACGGGTATGCGGGTCGTCTCGGTGGTCAATTCGTCGCCTCCGCTCTCGCGTTCAGGAAATCAATCACCGGAGGGGTCGCCTTGTCGGCGCACTCCTCGAAGTAGGCGTGCCGGCCGCCCGGGATCAGCAGCAGCCGGGCGCCGGGGATCCGCTCGGCGAGGAGCGGGGCGTTCGCCGTCGGGTTGAAGTCGTCGTCGGTGCCGTGCACGACGAGGGTGGGCGCGGTGATGCGGGGCAGCGCGTCCCAGGCGTCGTGGCGGGCGCTGGCCCGCAGATGGCGGCGGCGGGCGTGCGCGGGCATCTGCGGGTCGCCGAGGGTGTGGAACGGTCCGGGGTGCGTGGCGACGTACCCGGGGGTGTACATCAGGTCGAGCAGGGCCGCGCGGGAGACGGCCGGGTCGGGGTCGGCCAGGGCCGTGCGGACGGCGGGGCCGCGCTCGATGCCGTGCGGCGCCCCCGGGGACGTGCACCCGAGGACGAGCCGGTCGATGCGTGCGGCGTGGTCGGCGGCGAGCCACTGCGCGACCCGGCCGCCCATCGAGGTGCCGTACACATGGGCACGGTCGATGCCCGCGTGGCCGAGGACCGCGACGGCGTCACGAGCGAAGTTCTCGGTGCTGTACGTGTCGGTGTCCGGGGCGTCGCTCGCGCCGGTGCCGCGCCAGTCCATGACGACGGTGGTGAAGTGCGCGGCGAACCGTTCACGCACCGGGTCCCACCAGCGGTGACTGTTCGACTGACCGGCGAGCAGCAGCAACGGGGCGCCGCTGCCGTCGAGTTCGTAGTGGAGCGCGGCGCCGTCGGCCGCCTGTGCATGGGGCATGGTCGTGGATTCTCCCCCATCGCAACTCCCTCTGTTCAAACTGTGGACTCGACAACATCACTCTGCAATTCTCCAACATCTGAACGCAAGAACTCGATTTCTGTGCGCCTTGAGCGCAGGGACAGGGGAGTCATGAACGGACGATGGGTGCCGGTCTCCGGCAGACGGGGCAGAGGGGGCAGAGGCGGTGGGTGGCGCGCGCTGACGGTCGCGGTGCTCGCCGTCGCACTGGCTCTGCTGGGGCTGCCGGGGCTCGCCGCGCAGGCCGCGGGCGGGCCCAACCTCGCCGCGGGCGCCACGGCGAAGGCCAGCAGCGCCAAGGCGGACTTCGGCGCGGCGAACGTCTCGGACGGCAACGCGTCGACGTACTGGGAGAGTTCGGGCTCGGACTTCCCGCAGTGGGTGCAGGTCGATCTGGGCGCCTCGGCCGCTGTGGACGAGGTGGTGCTGCGTCTTCCGGCCGCCTGGGAGAGCCGTACCCAGACGCTGTCGGTGCAGGGCAGCGCGGACGGGCAGACCTTCGACACGCTGAAGGCGTCGGCGACGTACTCCTTCGCGCCGGGGTCGTCCAACACCGTGACGGTGCCCTTCGGGGCCCAGCAGACGCGCTACGTCCGGATCGTCGTCACGGCCAACTCCGGCTGGCAGGCGGCCCAGTTGGCGGAGCTGGAGGTGCACGGCGCCGCGGACTCCTCGACGAACCTGGCGCGCGGCCGCACCTTCACGGCGAGTTCGACCACGCAGACCTACCTCGCGGCGAACGCCGGTGACGGCAACGCGGCCACGTACTGGGAGAGCCAGAACGACGCCCTGCCGCAGTGGGTCCAGGTCGACCTGGGCGCGTCGGTGAAGGTGAACCGGGTGGTGCTGCGGCTGCCGTCGACGTGGGAGACCCGCACCCAGACGCTGTCCGTGCAGGGCAGCACGAACGGCAGCGACTTCACGGATCTGGTCGCCTCGAAGGCGTACGAGTTCAGCGCGACGAACGACCACGCGCAGACCCTGACCCTGGACACGGTCACGACCCGCTACCTGCGCGTCCGGGTCACCGCCAACACGGTGCAGAAGGCCGGTCAGCTCTCGGAGCTGGAGGTGTACGGGCCGACGACCGGCGACACGACGGCACCGTCCGCGCCGACCGGCCTCGCGTACACCGAGCCCGCCACCGGGCAGATCAGGCTGACGTGGAAGGCCGCCACCGACGACACGGCGGTGACGGGCTACGACATCTACGCCAACAACCAGCTGCGCGCCTCGGTGGGCGGCGACACGCTCACGTACACCGACACCCAGCCCGCCTCGTCGACCCTCACCTACTACGTGCGGGCCAAGGACGCGGCGGGCAACCAGTCGGCGAACAGCAACTCCGTGACGCGCACCGGCGATTCGGGCGACACGCAGGCGCCGACGGCGCCGTCGAACCTGGCGTTCACCGAGGCGACGGCCGGCGAGATCAAGCTGACCTGGGGCGCCTCCACCGACAACGTGAAGGTCACGGGCTACGACCTGTACGCGAACGGCGAGCTGCTGAAGTCCCTCGCCGGTGACGTCACGACGTACACCGACTCCCGGTCCGCGTCGGCGACGGTCACGTACACGGTGCGCGCCGAGGACGCGGCGGGGAACGTGTCGGCGGCGAGCAACGCGGTGACCCGCAACGGGTCGACGACGAACGACGCGAACCTGGCGGTGGGCAAGCCGGTGGCCGCGTCCTCCTCGACGTTCACGTACGTCGCCGAGAACACGGTGGACGACGACACCAGCACGTACTGGGAAGGCGCCGCCGGTGCCTATCCCGGCACCCTGACGGTGAAGCTCGGCTCGAACGCCGATCTGTCGTCGGTCGTGGTGCGGCTGAACCCGGACGCGGCCTGGTCGGCGCGGACGCAGAAGATCGAGGTCCTCGGCCGTGAGCAGAAGGCGTCGGACTTCACGACGCTGGTCGCGGCGAAGGAGTACTCCTTCGATCCGGCGAGCGGCAACAAGGTGACCATCCCGGTGAGCGCGCGGGCCGCGGACGTACGACTGTCGTTCACGGCCAACTCGGGCGCCCCGGCCGGGCAGGTCGCGGAGTTCCAGGTGCTCGGCGCGCCCGCGCCCAACCCGGATCTCCAGGTCACGGGCATCACGTCGAAGCCCGACGCGCCGGTCGAGTCGGACAAGGTCACGCTGTCGGCGACGGTCCGCAACACCGGCACCGAGGCGGCCGACGCCACGGACCTGGACTTCCTGCTCGGTGCGCAGAAGGTGGGCACTGCTTCCGTGGGCGCCCTCGCGGCCGGTGCCTCGACGACCGTCGGCGCGGACATCGGGGCGCACGACGCGGGCACCTACACGGTCGGCGCGGTCGTCGACCCGAGCGGTCTGGTGATCGAGCAGAACGAGGGCAACAACAGCTACACGAGCCCGACGTCGCTGATCGTGAAGCCGGTGACGAGCGCGGACCTGGTGGCCTCGCCGGTGGCGTGGTCGCCGAGCGCGCCCGCGGAGGGCGACACCGTCAAGTTCTCCGTCGCCGTCAAGAACCAGGGGAACAAGGCGAGTTCGAGCACCGCGCACGGCATCACGCTGACCGTCACCGACTCCGACGGCACGGTCGTCAGGACGCTCACCGGTTCGGCGGGCGGGGCGATCGCGGCCGGGGACACCACGGCCCCGGTCGACCTGGGCTCGTGGACGGCGGGCAAGGGCAAGTTCACGGTGAAGACCGTGATCGCCGACGACTCCGAGGAGCTGCCGGTCAAGCGCGCCAACAACAGTTCGTCGCAGCCGCTGTTCGTGGGGCGTGGCGCGAGCATGCCGTACGACATGTACGAGGCGGAGGACGGCACCGCGGGCGGCGGCGCCAAGGCCGTCGGCCCCAACCGCACCGTCGGTGACCTGGCCGGTGAGGCGTCGGGCCGCAAGGCCGTGACCCTCGGTTCGACCGGCTCGTACGTCGAGTGGACGACGAAGGCGCCGACGAACACGCTCGTCACCCGCTTCTCGATGCCGGACGCGGCCGGGGGCGGCGGCACGAACTCGACGCTGAACGTGTACGTCGACGGGAAGTTCCTCAAGGCCGTCGATCTGACGTCGAAGTACGCGTGGCTGTACGGCAATGAGACCGGGCCCGGCAACACGCCGAGCGCGGGCGGACCGCGGCACATCTACGACGAGGCGAACCTGCTGCTCGGCACGACCGTGCCCAAGGGCAGCACGATCCGGCTGCAGAAGGACGCCGCGAACACCTCCACGTACACCATCGACTACGTGAGCCTGGAGGAGGCCTCCGAACTGCCCAACCCGGACCCGGCGACGTACGCCGTGCCGACCGGTTTCTCGCAGCAGGCCGTGCAGGACGCCCTGGACAAGGTGCGGATGGACACGACGGGCAAGCTCGTCGGCGTCTATCTGCCGGCCGGTGACTACGAGACGTCGAACAAGTTCCAGGTGTACGGCAAGGCCGTGAAGGTGGTCGGCGCCGGGCCCTGGTTCACCCGGTTCCACACGCCGTCCTCGCAGGAGAACACCGACGCGGGCTTCCGTGCGGAGGCCAGCGCCAACGGGTCGACGTTCGCGCACTTCTCGTTCTTCGGGAACTACACCTCGCGCATCGACGGTCCGGGCAAGGTGTTCGACTTCTCCAACGTCGCCGACATCACCATCGACGACATCTGGAACGAGCACACCGTGTGCCTGTACTGGGGCGCCAACACGGACCGGGTCACCATCAAGAACTCCCGGATCCGGGACACGTTCGCCGACGGCGTCAACATGACGAACGGCTCGACGGACAACCACGTCGTCAACAACGAGGCCCGGGCCACGGGCGACGACAGCTTCGCGCTGTTCTCGGCGATCGACGCGGGCGGCGCGGACGAGAAGAACAACGTGTACGAGAACCTGACGTCGCTGCTGACGTGGCGGGCCGCGGGCATCGCGGTGTACGGCGGGTACGACAACACGTTCCGCAACATGCTCATCGCGGACACCCTCGTCTACTCCGGCATCACCATCAGCTCGCTGGACTTCGGGTACCCGATGAACGGCTTCGGCACCGAACCGACGACCGTCGAGAACACGTCGATCGTGCGCTCGGGCGGGCACTTCTGGGGCGGCCAGACCTTCCCGGGGATCTGGATGTTCTCCGCGTCGAAGGTGTTCCAGGGGATCCGCGTCAACGACGTGGACATCGTCGACCCTACGTACAGCGGCATCATGTTCCAGACCAACTACGTGGGAGGCCAGCCCCAGAACCCGATCAAGGACACGATCCTGACCGATGTCACGATCTCGGGCGCGCACAAGAGCGGCGACGCCTACGACGCCAAGTCCGGGTTCGGGCTGTGGGCGAACGAGATGCCGGAGTCGGGACAGGGGCCCGCGGTCGGTGAAGTGACGTTCCACAACCTGAAGTTGAGCGACAACGCGGTGGACGTCCGCAACACGACGTCCACGTTCAAGATCAACCTGCTGCCGTAGTCCGGCAGGGCACGATGGGGCGGTCGGGCACCCGCCCGGCCGCCCTTCGTGCCGTCAGGAGCCGTCCATGCACCGCCGTTCCACCGGGTACGCCCGGTTGTCCACCGCCCTCGCCCTGATCGACGACCGGCGGCTGCGGCAGCTGGTGCACAGCGCCGCGTCCCCGGGCAGCGGGATCGGCGGGCGCTCGGGCGTCCTCGACCTCGACGGCACACCGGCGTTCGTGAAGCGGGTGCCGCTGACGGCGCGGGAGCTGAGCCCGCACCACCTGCGCTCCACCGCCAACCTGTTCGACCTGCCCGCCTTCTACCAGTACGGGATCGGGTCCACCGGGTTCGGGGCGTGGCGGGAGCTCGCCCTGCACATCATGACGACGAACTGGGTGCTGTCGGGCGCGCACGACGGGTTCCCGCTGACCTATCACTGGCGGGTCCTGCCGGACGCGCCGCCGGACGGATTCCTGGACGACTTCGGCGGGCTCGACGGGGCGGTGGCGCACTGGGAGGGCTCTCCCGAGGTGCGGATGCGGCTGACGGAGCTGGCCGGGGCCGAGCACAGTCTGGTGCTGTTCCTGGAGTACGTGCCCGAGACGCTCGCGCAGTGGCTCGCGCCCCGCACCGACCCGGCGGACTACCGCTGGGCCCTGGCGGAGCTGGAGCGGACCACCGCCTTCCTGGGCGGCCGGGGCGTCGTGCACTTCGACGCGCACCTCGCCAACCTGCTCACCGACGGCGAGCGGGTGCTGTTCGCGGACTTCGGCCTCGCGCTGAGCTCGCGGTTCCGGCTGTCGGACGAGGAGACCCGGTTCCTCGCCGGGCATCTGCGCTCCTACGACCTGTGCTGGGCGCTGCGTCATCTGCGGCGGCATCACCTGCCCGACGACGCCGGGGCCGCGTCCGCGGTCGACGCGCTGCTCGCCCCGTACGCGCCCGCCCTGCGGGTGGTCGACGGATTCGCCGGCCGGCTGCTGCGCAGCAGGCGGACCCCGTACCCGGCGGAGGCGGTCGAGGCGGCCCTGCCGCACGCCGCCACCACCTGACTAAAGGAACCAGAGTTTCATTACAGCGACTCCCCTGCTATCGTTACGGCACGCCTTAAAGGAACGGTAGAACCGTTAAAGCGGAGGGGATCGTCATGGAGTACCGACAGCTGGGGGCGTCAGGACTGAAGGTGCCGGCGCTGAGCTTCGGCGCGGGTACGTTCGGCGGGCGCGGGCCGCTCTTCTCCGCCTGGGGCACAGCGGGCGTCGACGAGGCACGACGGATGGTGGACCTCAGCCTGGAGGCGGGCGTCACCATGTTCGACACCGCCGACGTGTACAGCGACGGCGCGTCGGAGGAGGTGCTCGGCGCGGCCCTCAAGGGGCGTCGCGACCGGGCCCTCATCTCGACGAAGGCCGCCCTGCCGACGGGTGACGGACCGTTCGACGCCGGAGTCTCGCGCTCGCGCCTGATCCGGTCGGTCGAGGCGGCGCTGCGCCGCCTCGACACCGACCACATCGACCTCTTCCAACTGCACGCCTACGACGCGAGCACCCCGGTGGAGGAGGTGCTGGGCACGCTGGACGACCTGGTCAGGGCGGGCAAGATCCGCTACACCGGCGTCTCCAACTACGCGGGCTGGCAGCTGATGAAGGGGCTCGCGGAGGCGGAGAAGCACGGCCGCCCGCGGTTCGCGGCGCACCAGGTCTACTACTCACTGGTCGGCCGCGACTACGAGTGGGAGCTGATGCCGCTGGCCCAGGACCAGGGCGTGGGCGCCGTGGTGTGGAGCCCGCTCGGCTGGGGCCGGCTCACCGGGAAGATCCGGCGCGGACAGCCCCTGCCGGCGAACAGCCGGCTGCACGAGACCGCGCAGTTCGGGCCGCCGATCGAAGACGAGCATCTGTACCGGGTGGTCGACGCCCTCGACGACGTCGCGAAGGAGACCGGGAAGGCGATCCCGCAGATCGCCATCAACTGGCTGCTGCGCAGGCCCACCGTCTCCTCGGTCCTGATCGGGGCCCGCAACGAGGAGCAGTTGAAGCAGAATCTCGGCGCCGTGGGCTGGGAGCTCACCCCGGAGCAGGTGGCGAAGCTGGACGCGGCGAGCGAGGTGAAGGTGCCGTACCCGTACTACCCGTACCGGATCCAGGACGGCTTCCGGCAGCTGAATCCACCGCTGGTGTGAGCAGCCGACCGAGGGGTGTCAACTGAAGGTTGACACCCCTCGACTGTCAACCTAGGGTTGCCTCATGACGCATCCGGAGAACCCCACGGGTCCGGCGGAGGCCGTGAACCCTTCCGCCATCACCCCTTCCGTCCGCCTCGACGACCTGATCGATGCCATCAAGAAGGCCCACAACGACGCGCTCGACCAGCTCCAGGACGCCGTGATCGCGGCGGACCACCTCGGTGACATCGCCGATCACCTCATCGGCCACTTCGTGGACCAGGCCCGCCGCTCCGGCGCCTCCTGGACCGACATCGGCAAGAGCATGGGCGTCACGCGCCAGGCCGCGCAGAAGCGCTTCGTGCCGAAGGGCTCGGAGAACGACCTGGACCCGAGCCAGGGCTTCAACCGCTACACGACGCGCGCCAGGAACGTCGTGGTCCACGCGCAGACCGAGGCGCACGCCAACAAGAACACCACCATCACCACCGCGCACCTGGTCCTCGGGCTGCTGCACGAGCCGGAGGCCCTGGGCGCCAAGGCGATCCTCGCGCAGGACGTGCTGCTCGACACCGTGCGCCAGGAGGCCACGGCCGAACTCCCCGCGAGCGCGGACGAGTCGCCGGCCCTGATCCCGTTCGACGCCGAGGCGAAGAAGGCGCTGGAGCTCACGTTCCGCGAGGCGCTGCGCCTGGGCCACAACTACATCGGCACCGAGCACCTCCTGCTCGCCCTGCTGGAGCAGGAGAACGGCTCGGGGCCGCTGTCCCGCCTCGGCATCACCAAGGAGGCGTCGGAGGCCGACATCGCCGCGGCCCTCGCGGCCTTCCCCAAGGACGCCTGAACACACAGGAGAACACACAGGAAACGGCAAGGTCCCCCGGCCGGGTGTCATGGACGCAGATGGGAAACTACGTCCATGACTGACCGCTCAGGAACACCCGCCCGGCCGGACGACCTCGTCGACATCGACGCGCTCATCGACGCCTATTACTCGAGGGAGCCCGACGTCACGCGCCCCGAGCAGCGTGTCGTCTTCGGCACGAGTGGCCACCGCGGCTCCAGCCTCGACGGCGCCTTCAACGAGAAGCACATCGCCGCCATCACGCAGGCCATCGTGGAGCACCGCACCGCCGAGGGCATCACGGGCCCCCTCTTCATCGGCCCCGACACGCACGCCCTGTCGAAGCCCGCGCTGAAGACGGCGCTCGGGGTGCTCGCGGCGCACGGCGTGCGGGTCATGGCCGACGCGCACGACGACTTCGTCCCGACCCCCGCGCTCAGCCACGCCATCCTGCGCTGGAACCGGGACGCGGCCGCGCCGCGCGCGGACGGCATCGTGATCACCCCGAGCCACAACCCGCCGCGCGACGGCGGCTTCAAGTACAACCCGCCGCACGGCGGCCCCGCCGACTCGACGACGACGGCATGGATCGCACAGCGCGCCAACGAGCTTCTGGAGGACGCGAGTTGGACGCCGTCCCGCGGCGACGAGTCGGCCTGGGAGCCGTACGACTTCCGGGAGCGCTACGTCGAGGACCTGAAGAACATCGTCGACGTGGACGCCATCCGGTCGGCGGGGGTGCGGATCGGCGCCGATCCGCTGGGCGGCGCGAGCGTCCACTACTGGTCGCGGATCGCCGAGCTGTACGAGCTGGACCTGACCGTCGTGAACCCGAGGACCGACCCGACGTGGCGGTTCATGACGCTCGACTGGGACGGCAAGATCCGTATGGACCCGTCGTCGGCGCCCGCGATGGCCTCCGTGCTCGCACGCCGCCACGACTACGACCTGCTGACCGGCAACGACGCCGACGCGGACCGGCACGGCATCGTCACGCCCGACGCGGGCCTGATGAACCCCAACCACTATCTCGCCGTCGCCATCCACTACCTCTTCAGCCACCGGCCGCAGTGGTCGGCGTCCGCGGCGATCGGCAAGACCCTCGTGTCGAGCGCCGTCATCGACCGGATCGCGGCCTCGCTCGGCCGCGAGCTCGTCGAAGTCCCCGTCGGATTCAAGTGGTTCGTGCCCGGGCTCGTCGACGGCTCGGTGGCGTTCGGCGGCGAGGAGAGCGCCGGCGCGAGCTTCGTCCGCAAGGACGGCGGCGTATGGACCACCGACAAGGACGGCATCCTGCTCGCGCTGCTCGCCGCCGAGATCCTCGCGGTGACCGGGAAGACGCCGTCGCGGTACTACGCCGAACTCGCCGCCGAGCACGGGGCGTCGGGGGCCGCGTACGCGCGCATCGACGCCAAGGCGACCAAGGAGCAGAAGGCCCGCCTGGCGCGGCTCACCGGTGACGCCATCACCGCGGACACCCTCGCGGGCGAGCCGATCACGGCGCGGCTCTCCGAGGCTCCGGGCAACGGGGCGGCCATCGGCGGCGTGAAGGTCACCACCGAGAACGCCTGGTTCGCGGCGCGGCCCAGCGGCACGGAGGACGTGTACAAGATCTACGCCGAGTCGTTCCTCGGCGCCGAGCACCTCGCCCGGGTGCAGAGCGAGGCGCAGGCGATCGTGGACGCGGCGCTCAGCTGAGGGTCTCCGGCAGGCCGGGGACGTCGGCGACGCTGTCCAGCACGTAGGTGTGCGGGTGGGGTTCGAGCTGCTCACGGGTCAACTGGCCCGTGAGCACGCCGATCACGACACCGGCGCCCGCGTGGGTCCCGGCCTCCAGGTCGACGACGGTGTCCCCGGCCACCAGGACCGTGCGCACGTCGACGACGCCGGTCTTCTCCATGGCGCGGTGGATCATGTACGGGGCGGGACGGCCGCGCGGCACCTCGTCGGAGGTGACGACGGCGTCGAGGAGGCCGTCCTCGCCGACACTCCAGCCGAGCGAGGCGAGCAGCGGCAGCGCGACGTCGTCGCTGAAGCCGGTGGTCAGCGCGACCTTGATGCCGCGGGCGCGCAGTTCCTCAAGTGCCTTGTCCGCGCGGCCGATCGGCTGCGGCGGTCGCAGCGCGTAGCGCTCGCGCAGGAACGTGCGGAAGACGCCGTACTGGCGCTCCACCAGCTCCGCGTCGGGCGTGCCGCCGCCGATGCGGACGAGGGCGGCGATGGCCTCGCGCTTGTCGGTGCCCATCCAGGTCTGCAGATCGGAGTCGGCGACGGTCACGCCGGTGGACTCGACCGCGTGGCGCAGCGCCTCGTAGACCGCGCCGTGTTCCTCGATGGTGGTGCCCGCCATGTCGAAGACGGCGAGCTCGATGCGTCGGGTCACTGGGGTTCCTCACTGACGGAGCGGGGTGCGGCCGGGTCGGCCGGGGGTTCGGAGTGCTCGCGGCCCGCGACGGTGCGGCCCCCGACGGTGTTCTCGATGGTGAAGGTGGCCATCGACGGCAGGTAGCGGTCGTCCGCGTACTCGACCGGTGTGCCGTCGCCCGTGTACGCCAACCGCCTTACGCGCAGCAGGGGGTGGCCGATGGCGACGTCGAGGAGTTCGGCGTCCTCGGGGTCGGCGGCGATCGCGTCGATGGTGTGCCGGGCGTGGTGGAGATCGACGCCGCGCGCGATGAGCGCCTCGTAGACGGAGCCCGCGTCGGGGTCGACGGCGAACAGGTGGGCGCCCGCTTCGAGCACGAACGTGGAGCGCTCGACCATCGCCGGGACGCCGTCGAGGTGCCGCAGCCGGACCAGGTCGACGACCGGGGCGCCCTCGTCGAGCCCGAGGCGCGCGGCCGTGTCGGGGCCGGCGCGCCGCCGCGCGACCTCGACCGTGTACTGGCCGGGTTCGCGCCCGATGGAGCGGGCCCACTGGGTGAACGACATGAGCGAGGCGAACGGCTGCGACGGGGTGACCCTGCGGGCCACCGGCGGTCTGCCGCGTCCGCCCACGAGGTGTCCTTCGGCGCGCAACTGGGCCAGCGCCTGGCGCACCGGGCCGCGTGAGGTGCCGAACTCCTCGCACAGCTGCGCCTCGCTGGGCACGGGCTGCCCCTCGGGCCACTCCCCCGCCTCGATCCGGCGCCGGAACTCGGCGCCGAGCCGCTGGTGCAGCGGCCCGCTCTCGGTACTTGTCTTCACAAGTCGAGTCTTACAGTCGGGCGACTGCCGGGACAAGCCCCCATGTGATCTCCAGCCGGTAAACATCGGGGAAACTTGTACAGACAACTCTTGCCGCAGCGGCCGGGCCCCGCGCAGGCTTGCCGTCATGAGCTTCGCAACAGCACCTTCCCCGCCGGTCACCCTGCCGCGCGGCCGCGCCGATCTCGTCGTGGTCGGCGCCGGCATCATCGGTCTCGCGCACGCCGTGGAGGCGGTGCGGCGCGGCCTGAGGGTCACGGTCGTCGAGCGGGACCTGCGTCCGGTGGGCGCGTCCGTGCGCAACTTCGGGCACTGCTGCATCACCGCCCAGCAGGGCGACCTCCTCACGCTGGCGCAGCGGTCGCGGACCGGCTGGCTGGACGCCGCGGCGCAGGCAGGACTGTGGGCGCCCGAGGCAGGCGCCCTGGTGGTGGCGCGTTCAGCGACGGAGCTCGCGGTCCTGGAGGAGCTGCGCGACGAGCGCGGCGCCGACGCGGTGCGGCTGCGCACCCGTGACGAGGTGGGCGAGGCGCTCGGCCGCGCCACCGACGAGCGCGCCGACCTGGTGGGCGGCGCGCTGCTCCCCGCCGACCTGCGGGTCAACCCGCGGGAGGCGGCGCCCCGACTCGCCGCATGGCTGGCCGGGCAGCCCGGGGCGACGGTCCTGTGGGGCACGAACGTCACCGGCGTCGAGCCGGGCACCGTGCACACCGCTCGCGGCCCGGTCCACGGCGACCAGATCCTGCTCTGCGTCGGGCACGACCTGGACCGGCTGTATCCGGTGGAGGCGGAGGCGCACGGCATCGAGCGGTGCCGGCTCTCCATGGCGCGGATCGAGGCACCGACGGCGTTCCGTACGGACGCGGCGGTGCTGACGGCGACCTCGATGCTGCGCTACGACGCGTTCACGGCGACGCCGTCGGCGACCCGGCTGCGCGCCGAAGTGACCGGGCACAGCCCGGAGTTGCTGGACGTCGTCGCCAACGTGATGTTCACGCGGCTGCCCGACGGCACGGTTCTGGTCGGCGACTCGCACGCGTACGACGTCACGGAGATCCCGTTCCAGGACGAGGCCACGTCGGCGCTGCTGCTGCGCGAGGTCGCGCGCGTGCTCGGGGTGCGCGAGGTACGGGTCACCGAGCGCTGGCAGGGGGTGTACGCGAGCAGCGCCCGCGGCCCGCTGCTGGTGCGGGACGTCGCGCCGGGCGTGCGGGCGGTGGCGGTGACGTCGGGGGTCGGGATGACGCTGTCGTTCGGCCTGGCGGCGGCGACGTTCGACGGGGCGCTCAAGGCCACGGCCTGAGCGCTGAACAGAGCTGAGGAAGGGGCTCCTCCCCTCGCATGGGCTCCCTTTCCCCCAGCCCACTGCGGTGCCGGTCGGCATTGCGGCGCCAGCCGACCTACTGAGGCGCCGGCCGGTGCACGCCTCCCAGCTCGGTTCCGGCGTAGAGAGCGCTGCCGACGGCCGGGGGAAAGAGCCCGCTGGGCGAGGCCCCGCGGATCACCCAGGCGTCGCGGCGCAGTCCGGAGCGGACGCCGGATCCGGCGCTCCGGCTGGAGATGTGCCGTCCGGGGCCGGCCCTGGACCGAGCGCTGGCAGCGAGCCCCGAGATGTGCCTATACTCCCGGCCGCATCGCGTGTCGGTCACCGGCTGGGTGAGACATGGAGGTGCCGGAGTTGCCTTCTGGAGGCAATCCACCATGGCAGTTCAGCTCAATCACACCATCGTCCACGCCCGGGACAACCGGGAGTCGGCCGAGTTCCTGGCCCACGTCCTGGGGCTCGAAGTCGGCGCCGAATGGGGACCGTTCGTCGCGCTCGACCTCAGCAACGGCGTGACCCTGGACTTCGCGTCCGTCCCCGCCGAGTCCATCGTGACCCAGCACTACGCCTTCCTCGTCACCGAGGAGGAGTTCGACGGGATCTTCCGGCGCATCAAGGACGCGGATATCCCCTACTTCGCCGACCCGCACGGCAAGCAGCCCGGCGAGATCAACCACAACGACGGCGGTCGTGGCGTGTACTTCCTGGATCCCGTGCGCCACGGCATGGAGGTCATCACCCGTCCCTACGGGAGCGGCGCCGACGACTGACGTCGTCCTGATCCCGGCCGCCGCACCGGCTGTACCGCTCGGCTTCGAGCGGTACAGCCGTTCTCACGTGAAGTCGGTGACCTCCAGCAGGAGCAGCACCGTCCCGACCACGACCGCCGACACCGCCAGTGCTGCCAGGCCCAGCGCCATGCGCCGGGCCGGGCGACTGACGAGTTCGGCATCCTCCTGGCGGACCGTCGCCGAGCACGGCAACACCGCCAGACCGTAGGTCACCAGGCCTGCCGTACCGACCGTCAGGCCCAGTCCCAGCCACGTCACACCCGCGGACATAAAGGACATGTAACCGATTCTGAGCCCTCGGTGACGATCTCGCTATGCGAGGCTCCGGCCACGGGCTCCGGGCGCGGACTTCAGCCCACGTACACGTCCTCCACGTACCGGCCCTCGGCCACGAGTCCGGCGAGCCACTCCTCGGCCGCCCGCTCGTCGGCGCCGGGAGTGCGCTCGCGGTACAGCGCCCGGAAGGCGGCACGGACGCCGGGCGCCATGCGGGCCCCGTCGCCGCAGACGTAGACGCGGGCCCCGGCGTCGAGGAGCCGGCCCACTTCGTCCGCCTCGGCGGCGATGCGGTGCTGCACGAAAAGGTGCCCGTCGACGGGTGCGTCGCTGAACACGGGCCGCAGCGAGACGGCCCCCGCGGCGTCGGCCGCACGCAGCTCATCGGCGTGCAGGAAGTCGCGCTCGGGATGGTCGCAGCCGAAGTAGACGAGGGCGGGGGCGAGCCCCGCGTGGCGTTCGGCGACGGCGCCGCGGAACGGGGCGAGCCCGGTCCCGGCCGCGATCATGATGACGGGTTCCGGTGCTTCGGGCCTGATCCGGAAGGCGTCGCGGCACGGCTGGACGCGGCCGAGGACCGTGTCACCGGGGCGCAGCGCGGCCAGGTGGGTGGAGCCGGTCCCCCGGTGGCGGCCGCACCCGGACGCCGCGGGGGCGTCGAGGACGGAGACCATCAGGTCGATGTGGCCGGGCTTGCCTGCGTCCGGGCTGGACGAGATGGAGTAGTGGCGCGGCTTCAACGGCGGCAGCAGGCCGAGGAGTTGCGTCCATCCCAGGGCGCCGCGCAGCGCGGGGTGGTCCTCGACGAGCTCGACGAAGGTGCGCGGGTCGTCGGCCGTCCATGCCTTCAGGGCGGCCGCTTCGGGCGGGCACGGGTTGGCGGCGGCGAGCACGGCCACCTGCTCCACGGTCGGCCGGTGCGTCAACTCGACATGATGAGTGAGGAGTTCGCGGACCGAGAGCGGCCGGTCGACCGTGAGCGCGGCGCGGCGCGGCCGGTCGTCGCGGACGTCGAGGAGCGTGTCGGGGTCGAGGCCGAGCGCCACCAGCACCCGGTCGACCAGGGTGCCTTCGTGCGCGGGCAGCACGGTGAGGTGGTCGCCTGTGCGGTACGTCGTGCCCTCGGGCAGCGCGAGCCGCAGGAACCGCTTGGTGCGGGGGTGTTCGGCGGCCGTCAGGTCGTGGGACTCGGTGACGGTGAACGCCGCGAGCCCGTGCCGGGCGGCCGCCGCGTCCAGGGGACCGCCGGTGATCTCCCGGATCTCGTACGTCGACGAGGGCGCGGGCGCTGCGCCGGTGGCGTCGGGGTCGCCGTACCGCTCCAGGAGAGCGGCGCGCAGCCGGGTGGTGAAGGTGCGCACGGTGCCGTTGAGGTCGCCGGAGGCGTCGGCGGCGGCGCGCTCGCACAGGCGCTCGGCGCCCGCGGCGGCGAGGCGTTCGTCGATGCGCGTGGGCATGTGCTGGTAGGTCGCGGCCCAGTTGCGGTCACCGACGCCCAGGACGGCATACACGACGCCCGCGGGGATCTCGGCGTCGAGCGCGGCGGCGAACTGCCGTGCGTCGTCGGTCGGTTGGCCGTTGTAGGAGGCGGCGACGACGATCACCGGGCGGTCGGTGGGCAGGGCGCCGGCGTAGGCGTCCAGCGGCGCGACCTCGGTCGCGCAGCCGAGCGCGGCGGCCTCGTCGGCGAGCTGTTTGGCCAGGGCCGTGCAGGTGCCGTAGTTGCTGCCGCGCAGGAAGAGGGCGCGGGTGCCGGGGCGCACGCGCACGGGCAGGCCCGCGGTGTCGGGGTCCTGTTCGGTACGGGCGGCGACGTGGCCGGGCAGCGTGCCGTGGCGGCGGTCGGCCGGGGTGCGAGGGACGAGGGTGAGGGTGAACCCGTCGGGCTTCATGGTGAGGGCCTCCTTCACCGTGAGCCGGTAGTCGGCGTAGTCGCGCAGCCGGTAGCGGTGTACCAGCATGGCGAGCAGCATGGTCGCCTCGTGCAGGGCGAACTGCCGCCCGATGCAGGCGCGTTCCCCGGTACCGAACGGCTTGAAGGCGTGCACGGAACGGGCCGCCTCGGCCTCGGGCGTGAACCGGTTCGGGTCGAACCGCTCGGGGTTGTCGCCCCACACGGGCTGTCGGTGCAGCATCGGTGCGAGGACGCTGACGCCCTGGCCCGCGCGCAGCGGGATGCTGCCGCCGAGCAGGGTGTCCTCGCGGGCCTCGCGGCTGAACGCGGCGGCGGTGGGCCACAGGCGCAGCGCCTCGTTGAGGACCTGCCGGGTGTAGGTGAGCCGGCCGATCTCGTCGAAGTCGGGCTCGGGGTCCGGGGTGTCGCCCCACAGGGCGTCGACCTCGCGGCACACGAGGTCGAGAACGGCCGGGTTCTTCGCGAGGTAGTACAGGGCGAAGGACATCGCGCCGGACGTCGTCTCGTGTCCCGCGATGAGGAAGGTGATGACCTGGTTGCGGATGTTGGCGGTGTCCAGCGTGCCGCCGTCCCGGGGGTGTTCGGCGGTGAGCATCAGGCCGAGCAGGTCGTCGGCGCACGCCGCCCCGTCGCGCACCCGCGCCGCGATGACGTCGTCGACGACCTGGGCGAGATGGTCGGAGTCGGTGCGGAACGCGGCGTCGACCGCCGAACAGTCGCGTCCGGGGGTGCGGCCGAGGCGCTTCATGCTCCATTCCAGGCAGCGCACCATCGACTCCACGAACGGGTGCGGCTCGACGCTGTCGAACGACCCGAAGTCGTAGCCGAATCCGGCGAGTCCGATGGTGTCGAGCGTCATCCGGGTCATGTCGCCGGGCACGTCGACGGAGCTGCCGTCGTGGGCCGCACGGTCCCAGCTGTCGATCAGCCGGCGGGCGACGCGGTACATCACCGGGTGGTAGGTGCGCATCGAGCCGAGCGCGAAGGCGGGCATCAGGATGTCGTGCGCGCGGGACCAGTTCGGCTCGTCGTTGTAGGCGGTGAAGAGGCCGTCGGCGGCGAACTCCCGTACGTTCTGCAGGGCGGGGCCCACGTGCTTGGCGAAGCGGTCCTCGTCGGCGAGTTCGGTGACCAGGTCGAGGTCGGCGACGAACAGGACGTCGCGGCCGTGCAGTCGGCGCACGAGGGCGGGGCCGTGCTTCCGCATCAGGCCCATGACCTGTTGCAGCGGGGCCGTCACCGGACCGGTGGCGGTGATGTCGATGAGCGGAAGGCCGTCGGTGGGGGGCGGCGGAGTCAGCGCGTTGTGCGACATGGTGCGACAACTGCCTTTCGCGAGACGGTGGATCGGAGCTACCCAGCTTGCTGCCGCCGCCCCACCGGTCGGCGCCGTCGCGCTACATGATTGTGTAGTGGCCCACGGCGCGTCGGGGTTGTGAGGGGCGCCGGTCCGTGGCACGCCCGGTCGGGGCCGGTTCGAGAGGAGGCGCGATGGACGCGGTGGTGTGGCGCAATCGCGCGATGGTGCTCTTCGACCGGATCCCGCTGCCGGTGGCGGTGTGCGATCCGTACGGGACGGTGCGCCTCGCGAACGCGGCACTGGCCGCCGTGTGGGACACCACGCCGGGTCGCCTCAAGGGCCGCGACATGCTGGACCTGTTCCCTCCGCTGGACGCCGCGCAGGTGGACCGGATCGCGCAGGCGCTGAAGCTGCGCCGCCGCTCGCGGTACTCGGTGAACGTGACGTGGCGGGACCCGCACGGCAGGCGGCGGCAGGGCGAGTTGATCGTCGACCCGGTCAGCGACACCGCGACCGGTCTGCCGGACCTGCTGGTGATGCTGCGCACGACCGGCGAGCCCGAGCCGCGGGAGGACTCCGTCCCCGAGCCGCTGCATCCGAACGAGGAGCGGATCCTCGCGCTGCTGGCCGCGGGCGCGACCACGGCCCGCGCGGCGCGCGAGACGGGTCTGACGAGCGACGGTGTCACCTACCACCTGCGGCGGCTGTCGCAGCGGTGGGGCGCGGCGAACCGCACCGAGCTCGTCGCCCGTGCCTACGCGACCGGCGTGCTGGTGCCGGGCGTGTGGCCGCCTCAGCTCAGGTCGTCCGTGCCGGGAATCGGTGCGCCGGAGGGGAACTCCGCCAGGACGTAGGCGTCGTACACCTCCTTCCACTCGGGACCGGCAGGACCGCTCCCGCCCCGGTCCGCGCGGTCCAGCGCGGACAGGCACACCTCCCAGCCCGCCGCGTTGCGCGCCGCGGTGTCGGCGCTCGCCAGCACGTTCGTCAGCGTGAGGCGCGTGGTGCCGTCGTCCAGGGGCGTCACGTCGAGGCGGAGCTCGTCCCCGCCCCAGCTGTAGGCGAGGTGGTGCGGGGCGTCAGCGGCGAGCACGGTGCCGGTGGACTCCGGCATGTTCGGGTCGTCGAAGAAGCGGATCCGGGCGCCGGGGCGCAGCTCGGCCACCTCGAACCGGGAGGGGAACCAGTGGGCCAGCTCGGCGGGGTCGCTCGCGTACTGCCACACGCGCGCGACCGGGCGGGCGTAAGTCCGGGTGAGCCGGACGGCGGGGCGGCCGTCGTCCAGGGTCACATAGTCGCCGGTGAGGGTCGTCATGGGTGCTCGCGCCTTCCGGTCCGGGGCTCCTTCTCGATCGAGCCTCTCACCCGCCACCGACAGCCGCCTTCCGCGAGTGCGGTGGTACGGACCGCGTTTCGCGGGCAGGCTCGTGGGCGTCGATGTCCGGATCCTGGAGGGAGACCCCGTGAGCGGCAACGCCTCGTACGGCAAGAAGGGCTTCAAACGGTCCCGCAGTCATTTCGCCGACCGGATCACGGCCGACGGCCGGGACGGCTGGCCGGTGGAGGCGGGCCGCTATCGCCTCGTCGTCAGCCTGGCCTGCCCCTGGGCGAGCCGGGTACTGGTGGTGCGGCGGCTCCTCGGCCTGGAGGACGCCCTGTCCCTCGCGGTCACCGACCCGATCCAGGACGACCGCAGCTGGCGGTTCACACTCGATCCGGACGACCGGGACCCGGTGCTCGGCATCCGCTACCTCAGTGAGGCGTACGACGCCCGCGAGACCGGCTATCCGGGTGGTGTGAGCGTGCCCGCGATCGTCGACGTCCCGTCCGGGAAGCTCGTCACGAACGACTTCCAGCAGATCACGCTCGACCTGGAGACGGAGTGGACGGCGCTGCACCGGCCGGGGGCGCCCGACCTGTATCCGGAGCCGCTGCGCGACGAGATCGACGAGGTGGCGGAGGGGATCTACCGCGAGGTGAACAACGGGGTGTACCGCGCGGGGTTCGCGACGAAGCAGAGCGAGTACGAGGACGCCTACAACGACGTGTTCGGGCGCCTAGACCAGGTGTCGCGGCGCCTGGAGGGGCAGCGGTACCTGGTCGGCGACACGATCACGGAGGCCGACGTGCGCCTGTTCACGACGCTGGTGCGCTTCGACGCCGTGTACCACGGCCACTTCAAGTGCAACCGCAACAAGCTGACCGAGGACCCGGTGCTGTGGGCGTACGCCCGGGACCTGTTCCAGACGCCGGGCTTCGGGGACACCGTCGACTTCGACCACATCAAGCGGCACTACTACCAGGTGCACGAGGGGATCAATCCGACGCGGATCGTGCCGCTCGGCCCGGACCTGTCGGGGTGGGCGACGGCGCACGGCCGCGAGAAGCTGGGCGGCCGCCCGTTCGGTGACGGGACCGCGCCGGCGTCCCGATAGCGCCCGATAAGGTCGGACGGATACGTCCATCCAGGTCACGGAGTCGCCATGCCCCGCCCTCACGTGCTTCTCTCCGCCGCCGTCTCGCTCGACGGCTGCCTCGACGACACCGGGCCCGAGCGGCTGCTGCTGTCGGGCGCCGAGGACTTCGACCGGGTCGACGCGGTGCGTGCGGCGAGCGACGCGATCCTGGTCGGCGCGGGCACCCTGCGCGCCGACCGGCCGCGGCTCCTGGTCAACTCGGCGGAGCGGCGGGCCGAGCGGGTCGACGAGGGGCGCTCCGCGTATCCGCTGAAGGTGACGGTGAGCACGTCGGGTGATCTCGATCCCGGTGATCCGTTCTGGACGACGGGCGGCGAGCGGCTCGTGTACACGACGGCCAAGGGCGCCGAGCTCGCCCGCGCCCGTCTGGGCGCCGCCGCCGACGTGGTGGCGCTCGGCGACGCCGTCGACTGGGCGGCGCTCCTGGACGACCTCGGCGGGCGCGGGGTGCGGCGGCTGATGGTCGAGGGCGGGGCGCGAGTGCACACGCAGCTCCTGCAGCAGGGGCTCGCGGACGAACTGCGCCTCGCCGTCGCCCCGTTGGTGGTCGGCGAGCCGGACGCGCCGCGCCTGTTCGGCCCCGGCGCCTATCCGGGCGGACCGCGCAGCCGGATGCGGGTCCTGGGCACGGAGCGGGTCGGCGACGTGATCGTCACCCGGTACGCGCCGACCGTCCCCGGCACCGCGCAGGAGGCGACGGCGGCGGACCGGCACTGGCTGCGGCTCGCCTGCGAACTGGCCGCCGACTGCCCGCCGTCGCGGACCGCGTTCAGCGTGGGCGCCGTGCTGGTCGCGGCCGACGGCACGGAGCTGGCGCGCGGCCACTCCCGGGAGGGCGACGACCCGGTGGTGCACGCCGAGGAGGCGGCGCTGGCGAAGCTCGACACCGGCGACCCGCGGCTGGCCACCGCCACCGTCTACAGCAGCCTGGAACCGTGCGCCCACCGCGCCTCGCGCCCGAAACCGTGCGCGCGGCTGATCGTCGACGCGGGGGTGCGGCGGGTGGTGACGGCCTGGCGGGAGCCGGACACGTTCGTGCCGGGCGCGGACGGCATCGGCGTCCTCGCCGGGGCGGGCGTCGTCGTCGCCGAGGTGCCGGAGCTGGCCGCGGCGGCGATGCTGCCGAACCGGCATCTGGTGACGCCCGCCGGGACGGAAGAAGGGGGCACCCGATGACGTGGGACGCGGACGCCCCGGGCGTGCTGCGGCTGCCGTCGGGCCGGCTGGTCCGCGGCCGGGGGCTGCGCGCCCCGGCGCCGACCGGTCCCGAACCCACGTACGGCGTCTATCTGCTGGGGCATCGACCACCGCCCGTGGACTGGGAGTTCACCTGGCTGCGCTGGCCCGACTTCCGGCTGCCGGCGGACCGGCGCCAGGCCCGCTCGGTGCTGGCCGACGTGTGGCGGCGCAGCGCGGACGAGCGGGTGGAGCTGGCGTGCGCGGGCGGGCGCGGCAGGACCGGGACGGCCCTCGCCTGTCTGGCGGTGCTCGACGGGGTCCCGGCCCGCGAGGCCGTCGCGTACGTACGGCGGCACTACGACCCGCGCGCGGTGGAGACGCCGTGGCAGAAAGGCTACGTACGGAAGTTCACGCCACCGGAGCGGCAACCGGAAAAATAGGTTGCGCCGCGCCCCTCCCCGCCGGGCACCATGACCGGGTCACAGCCCTCACCGGAGCAGGAGAACGGAATGCGCCGATTCCTCGAAGCAGTTCAGCGCCCACGCCGGACGATCGTTCTCGAGGACTCGACCTTCCATGCAGATCCCGCAGCTTCGCACCACCCTGAACATCGGCATTCTCGCCCACGTCGACGCAGGTAAGACCAGTCTCACCGAGCGGCTCCTGTTCGACACGGGCGCCATCGACCGGCTCGGCAGCGTCGACGCCGGCGACACCCGGACGGACACCGGCGCGATCGAGCGGCAGCGCGGCATCACGATCCGCTCCGCCGTCGCCGCGTTCACCGTCGGCGACACCCAGGTCAATCTGATCGACACCCCCGGGCACAGCGACTTCATCGCCGAGGTGGAGCGTGCCCTCGACGTGCTCGACGGGGCCGTGCTCCTCGTCTCCGCGGTGGAGGGCGTGCAGGCGCAGACGCGTGTGCTGCTCAGGACGCTGCGGCGGCTCGGGCTGCCCACGCTCGTGTTCGTGAACAAGGTCGACCGGGCGGGCGCCAGGACCGGCCCGCTGCTCGACGACATCCGCCGCAGGCTCACGCCGTCCGTGGTGCCGCTGGCCGACGTCCGCGACGCGGGCACCCCGCGGGCCACGGTCGCCGCGCGGGCGCTGGACGACGCGGCGGCGCAGACCCTCTCGGAGGTGGACGACACGGTCCTCGCCGCGCTGGTCGAC
Source organism: Streptomyces sp. VRA16 Mangrove soil (assembly GCF_017377775.1). GTDB lineage: Bacteria > Actinomycetota > Actinomycetes > Streptomycetales > Streptomycetaceae > Streptomyces. The sequence goes on along the minus strand of NZ_JAFVLN010000001.1, from coordinate 1,089,513 downwards.
GGGCCGCCGCCGGGCCCCGCGGCGTTGCGCCGGGCGCTCGTCGCACGCACCGGCGAAGGACTGGTGCACCCCGTCCTGTTCGGCTCGGCGCTGGGCGGTCAGGGCGTGCCCCAACTGCTCGACGCCGTACGCGAGTTCCTGCCCGCGGCCGGGAAGGGTGACAGGACGGCGCCGCCGTCCGGGACGGTCTTCGCCGTGCGCCGCGGGACGGCCGGGGAGCGGATCGGGTATCTGCGTCTGTACGACGGTGAGGTGCGGGCCCGCCAGAAGGTGACGTTCCTGCGCGAGGACGTCGAGGGCGGGGCGCAGGAGCTCACGGCACGGATCACCGGGCTGCGGGTCGTCGGCTGCGCGGGGGACGTCGCGGGGCCGGGGCAGATCGCCGAGGTGCGGGGTGTCGCGGGTGTGCGGGTGGGCGACCGGCTGGGCCCGCCGCGCGCCGGGCGGGCCGGGTTCGCGCCGCCCACCCTGGAGACGGTGGCGCGCGCGGTCCACCCGGGCCGGGGTGCGGGCCTGCGGGCCGCGCTGCTCGACCTCGCCGACCAGGACCCGCTGATCCACGCCCGGCCCGCTCCGGCCGGTGCGACGGCACTCCTGCTGTACGGGGAGGTGCAGAAGGAGGTCCTCGGGGCCACCCTGGCGCAGGAGTTCGATATCGAGGCGACGTTCGAGCCGAGCCGCATCCGGTGCGTGGAGCGCCCCGTGGCCACCGGCGAGGACGTCGAGGAGATGGGCGGGCACAGCACCACGGGTCTGCCCGCGACCGTCGGCCTGCGGATCGCACCGGGGCCGCACGGCTCCGGCCGCGTCTTCACGTACGAGACCGAACTGGGCGCCCTGCCGCGGGCGTTCCACCAAGCCGTCGAGGACACGGTGCACGCCACGCTCGCCGCGGGCGGCCCGCACGGCTGGCCGGTGACGGACTGCCGGGTCACCCTGATCCGCTCCGGGTTCGACTCCCCGGTGAGCGTGGCGGGCGACTTCCGCACGGTGACGGCGCTGGTGGTGCGCCGCGCCCTGGAGCGCTGCGGCACCCGGGTCTTCGAACCGGTGCACACCTTCGAAGTGGAGATCCCGCTGGACGCCCTCGCCCCGGTGACCGCTCGACTGGCGGCACACGGAGCCGAGTTCGGGGAGACGACGGGCGGCCGCACCTCCTGGCTGATCACCGGGGAACTGACCGCGCGTCGGGTCCGCGACATGGAGCTGGCGCTGCCGGGGCTCACGCACGGCGAGGGGGTGTGGTGGTCGCGTGTGGCGGGCGACCGGCCGGTGCGGGAGTAGCGGACACGGCACCCGGCCGTGACACCAGCGAACCGGGTGGCCCGACGTGACGAACAGCGGGAGCGCACGGGTGCGCACGGCGGCACCACAGGCGTGATCAGCGGCTACGGTGGAACTCGGCCTCCATGGGAAGGAGGTCTCCTTCATGAGGCCGAGGGCTGTTGCACTGCTCCCCCGCTGGGCGAAGGCCGTCGTCGTGGTGGCTGTCGTCCTGGTGCTGCTGTTCACCGGACTGAGCCTGATGCACCGTCTCGACGGCGTGTTCGGCACCGAGACCCACGACCGCTCGGGGCCCGCGCTGCTCAAGTCCGTGCGGGATCTGAGCCGATACGACGCGGCGTCCGGGAACTTCCAGGTCGTCGTCGACCTGGAGAAGGACACGAAGTATCTGCCGGACGCGATCCGCGGGACCAGGACCCTGTACGTCGGGGCGGGATCCGTGGACGCGTACGTGGATCTCGGCAAGGTGGACCCCGGCGACGTACGCGTGAACAAGGACCGTACGTCGGCGGTCCTGCACCTGCCGCACGCGAAGCTGGACAAGCCCGCCCTGGACACGGACCGCTCCTACGCGGTGTCCAAACAGCGTGGGCTGCTCGACCGGCTCGGCGACCTGTTCTCCGACAACCCTAACGACGAGCGGGCCGTGCGCAAGCTCGCCGCGAAACACATCGGCGAGGCCGCGAAGGACAGCGGCCTGACGGACCGCGCCGAGCGGAACACCACGGCGATGCTCCAGGGCCTGCTGCGTTCCCTGGGGTTCGACAAGGTGCAGGTGTCCTACGGGGCCTGACCGCTCAGACGCAGCCGCAGGGCGTGCTCCTGATCGCCCGCCACGCTTCCGCTCTCCTGGACGTGGAAGGCCGCCTCCAGCGTCGTACGGACCTGGTCGAGCGCGGCGTGGCCGCCCTGGAGGTCGGCGGTGACCGTGCCGCTCAGCGCGGTAGGGGCGGGGCGGGCGGCCTCGGGGGCGACGTCGACCGTGGCCGGCCAGGCCGTGGCGTCGCCCCGGGGCGTCTCCCGCGCGGAGCGGTCCATGGGATGGGCGGCGCCCAGGGCGGCGAAGACGCGGGCGGCGTCCTCGGGCGCGCAGTCGCTCAGCACGACGCCCACCGCGGTGGGTGCGTATCCGTGGACGAGGTCGTTGTCGTTGTCGTTGTCGTTGTCGTTGTCGTTGTCGTTGTCGTTCATGGCGGTACCTCCTCGCAGTCGTTCCGGTACCCGGATCAAGCCGGGTACCGGAACCGCGGTGGGCGAAACCCCGGTGCTCAGCGCGCCGGGCGCATGCCGATGACGACCGTGGCGGACAGTTCGTCGTCCTCGGCCAGGCGGGCGTCGAGGCCGGCCCCGCGCACCTCCGCGAGTGCGGTGCCGGCCTGCCGTTCGCTGGTCTCCACGAAGAGCAGGCCGCCCGGCGCGAGCCAGCGCGGGGCCTGGGCGGTGACCCGGCGCATGACGTCGAGTCCGTCGGCGCCGCCGTCGAGGGCCATGCGGTGTTCGTGGTCGCGGGCCTCGGACGGCAGCAGCGGCACGTCGCCGGTGGGCACATAGGGGCCGTTGGCGACGAGGATGTCGACCCGGCCCGCGAGTTCCGCGGGCAGCGGCGCGTACAGGTCGCCCTCGTGCACCTCGCCGTCGAACGGGGCGAGGTTGCGGCTGGCGCAGCGCACCGCCGCCGGGTCCAGGTCGGCGGCGTGCAGCCGGGCGGGGCGGCGCGCGGCGAGGACGGCGGCGACCGCCCCGGTGCCGCAGCACAGGTCGACGACGGTGGCTCCGGGTCCGGTGCGGGCGAGGGCCTGGCGGGCGAGGAACTCGGTGCGGCGGCGCGGCACGAAGACCCCGGGGTCGACGGCGATGCGCAGCCCGCAGAACTCGGCCCAGCCGACGACGTGCTCCAGCGGGTGCCCGGCGGCGCGCCGCTCGACCATCGCGGTCAGTTCGGCGTCGTCGCGGGCGCAGGTGTGCAGGATGCGTGCCTCGTCCTCGGCGAAGACGCAGCCGGCGGCACGCAGCACGGGCACGAGGAAGGCGGGCGGGGGTGTGACGGGTGTCGGGAGAAAAGACGGGAGGGGCATGAGCGTGGTGTGACCTCTCGGGACGCCGACGGGGCTCCCGGCCGCCGCGCGGCCGCCGTCCGCTCAGCGGGAGCGGTCGTGGCGCACGACGGGACAGGGGAGCTCCTGACCTGCTACAGCGATGATCGGGCTCACCTCCTTGTTCCCTCGTGGCGCGGTGGGGCCCGGTCACACTACCGCACCGAACGCGGCGTCCGAATACCGCCGGAATCGTCCCGCGCGGGCGGCCAGCCTGGAGAGGTCACACCGTTTTGACACACCCCGGACACCGGACGGCCTGCCATGACGACCTTCTCCTCCGCTTCCCGGCCCGCTTCCTCGCCCTCCTTCTCGCCCTCCTTCTCCGCTGCCACCGCGTTCGACCGTGCCACCGCCGTCGACGGGTCCGAAATCGCCGCCGAGCTGGACGAGTTCGGCAGCGCCCTCACGGCTCGGCCCGTGCTCACCCCGGCCGAGTGCCGGTCGGTGGCCGCGCTCTACGACGACGCGGACCGGTTCCGCTCGACCGTCGACATGGCCCGTCACCGGTTCGGCAAGGGGCAGTACCGCTACTTCGACGATCCGCTGCCCGATCTCGTACGGGAGTTGCGCGCGGCGTTCTATCCGCGGCTGCTGCCGATCGCCCGGACCTGGGCGCGGCGGCTGAACCGGCCGGCGCCGTGGCCGGACACCTTCGACGCGTGGCTGGAGCGCTGTCGTGCGGCCGGCCAGACACGCCCGACCCCGATCCTGCTGCGGTACGGGCCGGGCGACTGGAACGCCCTGCACCGGGACCTGTACGGCGAGCTGGTGTTCCCGCTGCAGGTGGTGATCGGTCTGGACGAGCCCGGCGTCGACTACACCGGGGGCGAGTTCCTGATGACGGAGCAGCGACCGCGCGCCCAGTCGCGCGGTCACGCCACGACGCTGCTGCAGGGGCACGCGCTGGTCTTCACCACGCGCGACCGGCCGGTGCGCTCGGTGCGCGGCTGGGCCAACGGCCCGATGCGGCACGGCGTGAGCACGGTCCGCTCGGGCCGCAGGCACACCCTGGGGCTGGTCCTCCACGACGCGCAGTGACGCCCGCCGGGGCGGGCTGGGGTAGCGTCGGCCCCGATCGCCGCACGGGACCGGCGAGTTGGGGGCAGGCATGGACACTGAGCAGGCCGCGCGGCGGTTCGTCGCCGTGTGGGAGTCCGGCTGGGCCCGGCACGACGTGGACGCGCTGCTCGCCCTCTACGCGGACGACTGCGTGCACCGGTCGATGCCGTTCCGGGAGCCGCACCGCGGGCGGGACGCGCTCGCCGCGTATCTGCGCTGGTCGTTCGCGGACGAGCGGCCTGTGGACGTGCGGTTCGGGGAGCCGGTGGTGGGCCCGGGGCCGCTCGCGGTGGCCGAGTTCCGGGTGCTGTCCGAGGAGGACGGGCGGCCCACGACGCTGGCCGGCTGCGTGTTCGTACGGTTCGGTGCGGACGGGCTCGCCGTGGCGACGCGCGACTACTGGCACACGGCGGACGGGCACCAGGAGCCGGCGGGCGACCTCTTCCTCGGCCCCTGAGTCACCGCCGCCTGCGCAGCGCCGGGTCCGTCACCGTGAGGGCCACGAGGAGCACCCCGAGGACGGCCGACGCCGTCGCCATCAGGTGCAGTCCGGCGTCATGGGCGCGCTGCCCGTAGGCGAGGGCGATCAGGCCGGACGCGGTGATGGCACCGATGTACTGCGCGGTGCGCTGCAGGCCCGCCGCGGCGCCGATGTCGGCCGCGGGCGCGTACTCCTGGACGGCGGCCTGGTTGCTGGTGCCGATGAGGCCCTGCGGAATGCCGAAGCAGGCGCCCGCGAGGAGCAGCACGCCGAGCGGCGTGGCGCCCGAGACGAAGGCGAGCAGCGCCGCCCCCGCGGTGAGCAGCACGCTCGCCACGATCAGCGGGGCGCGGATCCCCTTGGTGCGGGCGCCGATCAGGGAGCAGACCAGGGCGGCGAGCGACATCGGGAGCATCAGCAGTCCGGTGTGCCCGGAGGAGTAGCCGCGCCCCTCCTCCAGCCACTGGGTGAAGCCGTACATGACGCAGTAGATGAGCAGATAGCTCAGACCGTGCCGCAGATAGGTGCGGGCGAGCGGCCCGTTGCCCGCGAGCATCCGTACGTCGATGAACGGGGCCCGGCAGCGCAGTTGCCACCACAGCAGGACCGCGCCGAGCACCGCGAACGGGGCGAGCAGCCACCACATCGGGTGCGCGAGGTCGAGCAGGAAGAAGACGAGGACGGTCAGCGCGGTGGTGAACAGGCCGATGCCGAGCGGGTCGAGAGCCGGCTTGGGGGCCGGTTCGCCGTCGGTGCCGCGGTCCGGATCCGCCGGGATCCACAGCAGGGCGCAGCAGAAGGCGATCACCGACACGGGCACGTTGACGGCGAAGATGCCGCGCCAGCCGACGAAGGTGACGAGCAGCCCGCCGAGCGTGGGGCCGACGGCGGCGCTGCCGAGCGCCGCGAAGGAGAGCCGGGCCATGACCGGGCGCGGCGGGCGGCGTCCGACGCGGCGGCCCTCGTCGCGCAGGACGGCCATCGCGGCCGGGTACGCGGCCGAGGTGCCGATGCCGAGCAGCAGCCGGGAGACGACGATCCAGCCGAAGGCGGGGGCGAGTGCGCCGACGAGCCCGGAGGCGCAGACCACGACCAGCCCCGCGAGGAAGACCCGGCGCGGGCCGAGCGCGTCGGCGAGCTTGCCGAGCACGGGCTGGGCGACGGCGCTGGCCAGGTAGAGCACGGAGATCAGCCAGGCCGTGTCGGCGGCGCCGACTCCGAAGTGGTGTCCGATCGCCACCAGGCCGGTGGAGATCATCGTGGTGTTGAGCGGGTTGAGCACCGAGCCCAGCAGGAGCGGTGCGGTGAGCCGGGCGCGGAAGCCGGTGCCGACCGGGGTCGTCGGCACGGTCCCGGTGGTGGCTATGTCACCGCTCACTTCTCCACCAGCCGTTCGAGGAGCACCGTCGCCTCGGCGAGCAGCCGGCGCTCGGCCGGGGCCAGCTCGCTGTCGAGGGCCTGGGACAGCCAGCCGTGCTTGGCGGCGCGGACGGCGGCGAGGGTGGCACGGCCGCTGTCGGTGATCGACACGACGGACTGGCGCCCGTCGGTCGGGTCCGGGGTGCGGGCGACGAAGCCGCGCTCCTCCAGCGCGCCGAGCGTGAGCCGCATCGACTGCGGTTTCACGTACTCGGAGCGGGCGAGCGCCGCCGTGGTGGCCGGGCCCTCCCCGTCGAGGCGGGCGAGCACGGTGCGCTGGGTCGGGGTGAGCAGACTGTCCGGCGACGCCGTGCGCAGCCGCCGCGAGAGCCGGCCGACGACGGTCGCGAGGTCGGCGGCGATCCGCTCGGTGGGCGGCTCGGCGGCCGCGGGTCCCTGCGTTCCTGACATAAGGCCACCGTAAGAGATAGACAGGCAGCCTTGCAAGTTTTCCTTACTACCCTTACCCCCTGACCACACCCCGACGAGCCGCCCGGCAGGCCCGTCGGGAGGTTCAGCAGTCGAGCGCCCCGAGCAGGGCCCGCGCACACAGGTCCCGCAGGTGGTCGCGGCCGAGCTCCGACCCCTCCGGCTCGTCGAGCCAGTCGAGGCAGACGGCGACGAGGAAGGCGAGCCAGCCGCGCACGGCGAGGCGCAGCGCGGCGGGGTCCGGCAGCCGGTCCGCGATCTCGGGGTCGGCGGCGAGGGCGGCCAGGATCTGCCGCTCCTGGGCGGCGAGCCCCTCGCGGTAGACGGTGCGCACCACGGGGTCCCCCGCGGACTCGGCGCGATGGAAGGCGCGGAAGCCCTCGGCGTGCGCGGCGACGTAGCCGAGGAACGTGTCGAGTCCGGCGCCGAGCTGTTCGCGCACGGGGACGCCGGGAACGGCGGCGGTCAGCCGCAGCATCCGCTCGCTCTCGCGCCGCACGACCGCGGCGAAGAAGTCCCTTTTGTTCGGAAAGTAGTGGTACAGGAGCCCCCTGGAGACGCCCGCGATCTCGGCGACCTGCTCGATCCACACGTCGCCGTACGGACTCTGGGCGAACAACTTCGCCCCCACGGACAGCAATTGCTCCCTGCGCTGCTCCGTGCTCAGTCTGCGCCGGGTCGTCCGCTCTGCCGTCATGGCCGCACCCTACTGGACGAACGTCGCCTTACTTGACGTGAGTTCAATAACAGCCGCACACTGAGTCGCATTATTGAATCCGCGTCTAACAAGGCATCCCCGGCGCCTCAACCCGCCGGTGGCGCAAGGGAGATGGGCTCGATGGCTCAGATGACACAGACGGCGGCGCCCGCACTGCCGCGAGGTTTCCGCAGTGCCGAGCAGGGCTGGCCGCGTCTGGACCGGATCCCGCACCCGCCCCGGCGGGTCCCGCTGATCGGTGACGTCGTCGGCGCCAATGTCCGCACGCCCTTGCAGGACTCCATGCGGATCGCCGAGCAGCTGGGGCCGATCTTCCGCCGCAAGGGGTTCGGCAAGGAGATCGTGTTCGTGTGGGGCGCCGATCTCGCGGCGGAGCTGGCGGACGAGTCACGGTTCGCCAAGCACGTCGGGCTCGGGGTCGCCAATCTGCGCCCCGTGGCCGGCGACGGTCTGTTCACGGCGTACAACCACGAGCCCAACTGGCAGCTGGCGCACGACATCCTCGCGCCCGGGTTCAGCCGGGAGGCCATGGAGGGCTACCACCCGCTGATGCTCGACGTGGCCGGGCAGCTGATGACGGCGTGGGACGCGAGCGAGGCGGCGGGGCGTTCGGTGGACGTGCCGGGCGACATGACCAAGCTGACCCTGGAGACGATCGCGCGGACCGGATTCGGGCACGACTTCGGGTCGTTCGAGCGCGAGCGGCTGCATCCGTTCGTGACGGCGATGGTGGGCGCCCTGTCGTTCGCGCAGCGTCGCAACGTGGTGCCGCCGCTGCTGTCGGCGCTGCTGCGGGGCGCGGAGAAGCGCAACGCGGCGGACCGCGCCTATCTGAACCGCACCGTCGACGGCGTGATCGCCGCCCGCCGCGCGTCCGGTGACGGTCCCGGCGATCTCCTGGACCGGATGCTGGAGGTGGCGCACCCGCGGACGGGCGAGCGGCTCGCGCCCGAGAACATCCGGCGGCAGGTCATCACGTTCCTGGTGGCCGGGCACGAGACGACCTCCGGGGCGCTCTCCTTCGCCCTGCACTACCTCGCCGAGAACCCCGGCGTGCTGGCGAAGGCGCAGGAGGAGGTGGACCGGGTCTGGGGCGACGTCGACGTGCCCGCCTACGAACAGGTCGCCAAACTCCGCTATCTGCGGCGGGTACTGGACGAGTCGCTGCGGCTGTGGCCGACGGCTCCGGCCTTCGCGCGCGAGGCGGTCGCCGACACGACGCTCGGCGGGGTGCACCCGATGCGGCGCGGCGCCTGGGCGCTCGTCCTCACGACGATGCTGCACCGGGATCCGGCGGCCTGGGGCGAGGACGCCGCGTCCTTCGACCCGGACCGGTTCGCCCCGCAGGCCGTACGGGCGCGCCCCGCGCATGTCTTCAAGCCGTTCGGCACGGGCGCGCGGGCCTGCATCGGGCGACAGTTCGCCCTGCACGAGGCGACGCTGGTGCTCGGCCTGCTGCTGCGCCGCTACGACCTGACGCCGCGGGCCGGCTACCGACTGCAGGTCGCGGAGCGGCTGACGCTGATGCCGCAGGGCCTGCGGCTGCACCTCGCCAGGAGGTGACCTTCCTCGGGCCCGTGCGCTCCTCATAGGGTTCGGGCATGAGTGAGCCCTACACCGAGTTGCCGCACGGTCCGGCCGGAAGCGACCCCGGCGAACCCGACCTGCGCGGCCCGCTGCGCTACCTGTGGTGGCTGGTGACGCGCCAGCGCGGGCGGGTCGCGGCGGGCGCGCTGCTGGGCAGCGCCTGGATGGTGGGGCTCACCCTTCCCCCGTACGTCCTGTCGCACGCGATCGACGACGGACTGCAGGGCGGCGACTCCGGGGCCCTGTACGGCTGGTGCGGTGCGCTGCTCGCGGCGGGCGCGGTCAACGCCTGGCTGGCCATCATGCGGCACCGCACCATGACGCGGGTCAGGCTCGACGCGACGTACCGCACGACCCGGCTCCTCACCCGGCACACCACGCGGCTCGGAGCCACGCTGCCGCGGCGGGTCGCGGCGGGAGAGGTCGTCACCATCGGCGTCGGCGACGTCCAGGTGATCAGCCAGACGCTGACGATGGCGGGCCCCGGCGTGGGCGCGGTGGTGGCCTACGTGGTGGTGGCCGGGCTGCTGCTGTCGATCTCGGGGCTGCTCGCGGCGGTGATCCTGCTCGGCGTCCCGCTGCTCGTCGGCTGCCTCGGGCCGCTGCTGACCCGGTTGCAGGGCGTCGAGTCGGGCTACCGCGAGCAGCAGGGGACTCTGGCCGCGCGGCTCGCCGATCTCGTCGGCGGGCTCGGGGTGCTCGCCGGGCTCGGCGGCAAGGACGTGTACGCGCGCCGCCTGCACCGCGACACGGCGCGGCTGCGCGACGAGGGGTATCGGGTCGCCCGGGTGATCAGCTGGATCCAGGCCCTCGCGATCGGCCTGCCCGCACTGTTCCTGGCCTGCGTCACGTGGCTCGCCGCGCGCCGGACGGCCCAGGGGGAGCTGTCCGTGGGTGAGCTGGTGGCGGTCTACGGATACGTGGCGATGCTGGTGGTGCCGGTGGAGGCGTTCATCGAGGGCGGCTACGACCTGGGGCGCGGGCTGGTCGCCGCGCGGCGCGTACTACGCCTGCTGACCCTGCGCCCGGAGTCGGACGAGCACCGTGTCTCCCGTGTGCCGGGGCCGCCGCGGGGCGCGCCGCTGCACGATCCGCTGTCCGGGGTGACGGTGGCTCCGGGGCTGCTGACGGCGCTGGTCACGGGCCGTCCCGGGGACGCGACCGCCGTCGTGGACCGGCTGGGCGGGTTCGCGCCCTCGGCGGCGACCTGGGGTGGTCTGCCCCTGGACACGGTCGAGTCGGGCGCCGTACGGAGCCGGGTGCTGGTCGCCGACCACGAGGCGGACCTGTTCACGGGCACCGTGCGGCGGACCGTCGCGGGCCGGCACGCTCCGGACGACGCGGCGGTGGCGCGGGCGCTGCACGCCGCGGCCGCGGACGACGTGATCGCAGGCCTGCCCGGCGGCGCGGAGGCCGAACTCCTGGCGCAGGGCCGCAATCTCTCCGGCGGCCAGCGGCAACGGGTCAGGCTGGCCCGCGCGTTGCTCGCCGACCCGGAGATACTCCTGGCCGTCGAGCCCACGTCCGCGCTGGACGCCCACACGGAGGCCCGCGCCGCCGACCGTCTGCGCACGGCCCGTCAGGGCCGCACCACCCTGGTCACCGGCACGTCACCGCTGCTGCTCGACCGGGCGGACGTCGTGTACTTCCTGGTCGACGGAGTGGTCAGGGCGTCGGGGCCCCATCGAGAACTGCTCGCGTCGGACGGTGCGTACCGGGCGCTGGTGGCGCGCGGTTCGCAGGAGGCGACCGAGGAGGCCGAGGCCGGAGCCACGCACGCGGTGACGGTCGGCGGGAGCACGGCCGGAGCCGGGCCGGCTCCACGGGGAGCAGCGACCGGTGCCTCCGTGAGCAACGGGCCCGAGCGACGCCCGGACCGGGCCGCGGCCCCGGTCGTCGCGGCCGCCGCGTCGCGCAAGCCCCCGCTCGCCGACGCCGGTGTCGAGGCGCCGGACCCCGAATCCTCCGGCCTGCGGCTGCGCAAAGCCGAGCCCGAGCCCGGGGCGGGATCCGGTCACTCCGCTCCCCCGTCATCGTCCCCGCTCGCCGAGCCGCCCGGCACGGGCGCCCGCACCGCTCCAGGAGACCCCGCATGAGCTCCTCCTCGTCCCTGCCCGTCGCCGATCGCACCGCCGTGCGGCGCGCCGCCGTGGAGATGATCCGTGCGGACCGGCGGGCGTTCGCGGGCGTGCTGCTGCTCACTTGTTGCGCGGCGGGCGCCGGATCGGTCGGCCCGTGGCTGCTCGGCCGGATCATCGACGACGTGCGCGCGGGCGCCTCGGTCGGGCACATCGACCGCGCCGCGCTGCTGATCCTCTGTTTCGCCGTGGCCCAACTACTGTGCGCGCGCTGGGCCCGCCTGGTGGGGCACCGGTTCGGTGAACGGACCGCGGCCCGGATCCGGGACCGGTTCGTCGACCGGGCGCTGTCGCTGCCCGCCTCCGTGGTGGACCGCGTGGGCCCGGGCGATCTCACCAACCGCGGCACCAACGACATCGGGGCCGTGGCGTCCGCGCTGCGCGACGCGGGCCCGGACGTGTTCGTGTCGCTGGCCCAGGCCCTGTTCCTGGTCGGCGCGGTCTGGGTGGTGTCGCCGCTGCTCGGCGCGGTCGCACTGCTCGGTCTCGTGGGGATCCCGGTGGCGGTGCGCTGGTATCTGCGTCGGGCCCGCACCGCGTACCTGGCACAGGGCGAGGCCGACTCCCACCTGGCGGAACAGTTCGCGGCGACGGCGACGGGCGCCAGGACCGTGGAGGCGTTCAGTCTCCAGGCGCGGCGGACCGAGGCGTCCGAGGAGGCCGTGCGGCACAGCTACGCCGCCCGGATGCGCACCCTGTCCCTGCGCTCGGTCCTGTTCCCCTCGGTGGACTTCTCCTACGCCGTCCCGGTCGCCGCCGTCCTCCTGGTGGGCGGTGCCCTGCACACGCACGGGGTGCTCACGCTCGGCGCGATCGTCACCTGCGCCCTGTATCTGCGGCAGTTGTCGGGTCCGCTGGACACGGTCCTGTTCTGGGTGGAACAACTGCAGAGCAGCGGCGCCTCGTTCGCCCGCGTCGAGGGCATCGCCGGGGCCGCGCGCACGGCGCCCCGCGACGGCCTCGCCCCGGTCGGCGATGCGATCGAGCTGCGCGGGGTGCACTACGCGTACGAGGGCGGCGCCGACGTGGTCCGGGGCGTGGATCTGACCGTGCGGCCCGGCGAGCGGCTGGCGCTGGTCGGGCCCTCGGGCGCGGGCAAGACCACGCTGAGCAAGCTGCTCGCGGGGATCGACGTGCCGCGCGCCGGGAGCGTGACGGTGGGCGGCGCCCCCGTCACCGCGCTGGCGCCGGAGGAGCTGCGCCGCCACATCGTGCTCGTCACGCAGGAGCACCACGTCTTCCTCGGCTCGGTCCGCGACAATCTGCGGATCGCAGCGCCGGACGCGGACGACGACCGGCTGCGGGACGCGCTGGCCGCGGTCGGCGCGCAGTGGGCGGACACGCTCCCCGACGGTCTGGACACCGAGCTCGGCGCGGGCGGCCTGCGTCCCGACGGCCCGCAGGCGCAGCAACTCGCTCTCGCCCGCGTGGTGTTGGCCGACCCGCACACGGTCGTACTGGACGAGGCGACGGCCCTGCTCGATCCGGCCACCGCGCGGCACACGGAGCGCGCGCTGGCCGCGGTGCTGCGCGGCCGGACGGTGATCGCGGTCGCGCACCGGCTGCACACGGCCCACGACGCGGACCGGGTCGCGGTGATGGAGGACGGCCGGCTCACCGAACTCGGCCCGCACGACGAGCTGGTGGCGGCGGACGGGGCGTACGCCGCGCTGTGGCGGTCGTGGCACGGCGCGCCCTGACCGCGCACGGCGGCGGCTACTCGTCGGACGCGGCCTGGAGCGACGCGACGTCGAGTACCCCGTCGAACTCGGCCAGTACCGCGACGAGTTCGGGCACTTCCGCCGCGCCCTCGATCTCCATCCGTACGGCCATGGCGCCGCGCCGGCCGGGGCCCTGCTCCCAGTCGGTGCGGTCCGTGCGCAGTTCCAGGACGCGGAAACCGCGGCTGGTGCACTCCTCCAGGACCCGGGTCAGGACGCTGCCCCCGACGACGTACGCGAGATGCAGTCCGGTGCGCCGCTCCGTGGCCAGGGCGGGGATGTGGCGGCTGAGCCAGGGGTAGCCGCGCACGACGAGGAAGTGGCAGGCGGTCGCGGCGATCGCGAGCAGCGGCAGGCCGCCGCCGCAGGCCATCCCTATGGCGCAGGTCAGCCAGACCGTCGCGGCCGTCGTGAGTCCGCGGACGGCGTCGCGGCGCACGAAGATCAGTCCGCCGCCGATGAACCCGATGCCGGACACGATCTGCGCGGCGACGCGGGACGGGTCGAAGGCCACGCCCTCCATGCCCAGCAGGGAGTTGAAGCCGTGCTGGGACACCTCCATGAACAGGGCGCTGCCCACGCCGACGAGCGTGTGGGTGCGCAGGCCCGCGCTCTTCTGCTGCACGGCGCGCTCGGCGCCGATCAGGGTCGACAGGACCAGGGCGAACCCCAACTCGGCGAACTGGCGGGCGCCTTGTCCCGCCGCGGGGTCGAACAGGGGCAGTGCGAGCGATGACAAGGGCGCGTCCCTCCTTCTCACCGACAGGTGGTTCAGGTGGTGTTCCGGGTGCACACGAGCCTAACGCCGCCCCATTGGCGATGGATTGTCAGACCCGTGCGCAAGAGTGGGGGCATGCATGGGACCAAGGACTTCGGACGGCGGACGACGAATCACGAGTTGGCGGCGGCGCAGGCGTGTCTGCGGCTGTTGCACACAGCGCGCGCCGCGCTCTGCGGTGACGAGCCACCGGGCACGGTGTCCGTCCTCGCCGTGCCGATCGCGGAGGCCGACGAGGCGTTGCACAGGGCGGGCCTGGCGGGGAACGAGGAGTGGTTGCTGGAGCGGATCTACGACTTGGGGCTCGAACCGTCACCGTGACGAGGGCGGGACGGGGACCGGACCGCGTGGTTATGCTGCCGCCGAAGCGTTCAGCAAAGCGCTCAAACGAACAGCGGTTGCGAGGGGGCCACCAGCATGCGCGAACCGGTCGATCTCAGGCGGCAGCGGATTCTCGCCGTGGTGCAGTCGCGCGGCGCGACCCGGGTCAGCGATCTCGCGGCGGAGCTCGCGGTGTCGGTGGTGACGCTCCGCCGTGACGTGGAAGAGCTGGCCAGGGAGGGCAAGCTGCGGCGCGGCCACGGGGTGGCGCGCCCGGTGCTGCCCGAGACCGAGCGGGCGGCGCCGCCGCCGGAGCCGCTGCCCGACGGCGGCCCGGTCGCGGTGGTGGTGCCCGAGCGGCACGCCTATCTGTACGAGATGCTGCACGGTGCCCGGACCACGTTCGAGGAGGCTGGCATCCGGATCGGCCTGCATATCGCGCCACCGATCGCGGGAGCCGAAAAACCGATCGTGGAGCGGGCGCTCGCGGACGGGGCGCGGGGGCTGCTGATCGCCCCGCGCTGGCGCAGCCGGGCCACGGAGGAGGCCGACTACACCTGGCTGTCCCGGCTCGACGTGCCCGCGGTCCTGATGGAGCGCAGGCCTCGCAGCGGCAGCGCGCTGCACGCCATGGACACGGTGTGCACGGATCACTGGTTCGGCGTGCACCTCGCGCTGGACCACCTCACCGGGCTCGGCCACCGGCGCATCGTCCTCGCGGCGCGCGACGACAGCCCCACCGCGCGCGCCCTGCGCTCGGCGTTCACCGAGATCGCGGCCGCGCACCCGGACATCGACAGCTGGGCGATCACCCTCAGCTCCCCCGCGGCGACCCCCACCCCCGCGCCGGCCAACGCCGAGCCACCGGCCGAACTCACCAGCCTGCTGGGCGAGTTGGGGGCGACGGCGGCATTGCTGCACGGCGACGTGGACGCGCTGATGCTCGTACAGAAGCTGCGCGACAGCGGGGTGCGGGTGCCCGAGGACTGTTCGGCGATCGCGTACGACGACGTGGTCGCCGGACTCGGCAGCACGCCACTGACGGCCGTCTCACCCCCCAAGGCGGAGATCGGCCGGGCGGCGGCCGAGCTGCTGCTGCGCCGTCTGGAAAGGGGTGTCTCGTCCGGTCCGGCACGGCGCTTGGAGGTGCTGCCGGAGCTCAACGTCCGGGGCTCCACGCAGCCGCCCTCGCTCGCCACCGAGGTCACGGACGCAACTCACGTCTCGAAGTGAGCGTTTGACCGTTTAATTTTCTTCTGATCGATCTATTGACCGTGACCGCTCAGCCGATCAGGATTCCCGTGACTCGAACACGCAGGAGCCGCGGGAGGCGCCCATGCCTGGTCGACAGAGCCGTCAGAGCCGTCGGTCTGTCCTCGCCGCGATCACCGCGCTGCCGCTGACGGGCGCCCTTGGCGCCTGCAGCGGATCGGACAGCGCGTCGTCGCAGAGCAGCAGCAAGACCAGCAGCAAGACCAGCAGCAAAGGCAAGACCACCATCACGTTCTGGTCCGCGTTGCGCGGCAGCCAGGAAGTGGTGGACGAGTTCAACAAGACGCACGATCACATCCAGGTCGCTTTCGAGCAGATACCCTCCGGCACGGCGGGCGGCTACCTGAAGCTGAGCAACGCGGCGCGGGCGGGCAACGCACCGGATGTCGCCACCCTCGAGTACCCGCAGGTCCCGGGGTTCGCGATCGATGGCGTCGCCCGTGACATCACCTCGCTGATCAGCGACAAGCTCCGCAAGAAGCTCCTGCCGCAGGCGCTCGGCCTGACCACCTTCGAGGGGCGCACCTACAGCGTGCCGCTCGACGTCGAACCGATGGTCCTGCACTACCGCAAGGACCTCTTCGACAAGTACGGCTTCGACGTGCCCACCACCTGGGACGAGTACGCGGACCTGGCCCGCGCGGTCCAGCGCACCGGCGGCAGGCGCAAGGCGTGCATCTTCTCCCTCGACATCGGCCTGTACTCCGGGTTCTGCTGGCAGGCCGGCGCCCAGTGGTTCGACACGTCGAAGGGCGCCTGGAACGTGTCGCTGAACGACGCACCGACCCGGCGCGTCTCGGCGTACTGGCAGCGCTTCCTCGACGACGACCTCGTGTACGCCAACGCCCCGGCCAGCCGCGCCAACGACGCCCAGATCGGCAACGGTCTGGTGCTGACCCGGCACAGCGGCGCCTGGGACGCGGGCGCGCAGATGAACGCACGCCCCGAGCAGAAGGGCCTGTGGCGCATCGCCCCGCAGCCCCAGTGGGACCCGGCCAGGCCCTCGCTGGGCACGAACGGCGGCTCGACCTTCGCCATCACGAAGGACAGCAGGCACCCCGAGGCCGCCATGGAGTTCATCGAGTGGCAGGTCTCCCACCCGAACTCGCTCAAGGCCCGCCTCTCCAGCGGCGCGAGCAGCCAGTACCCGGCCGTCTCCGAGCTGATCCCCGTCGGCCGGGCCGCCTTCGACCGGGCCTACTACGGCGGCCAGGACATCTACACCCTCTTCGAGCAGGAGGCCCACAAGATCCGCGACGGCTGGGTGTGGGGCCCGCGGATGACCGCCACCGGGCAGGTCATGCAGGACGCCTTCACCCGCGCCGCGGCCGGCTCGGGAACGCTCGAGTCGTCGATGCGCGCCACGCAGGACGGCACGATGCCCGACCTGAAGGCCCTCGGCCTCAAGACCACCCAGCACTCCACGTGAACGCCCGCACTCCGAAAGGCAGGTGACTCTCATGACCGCGACCACTCATGCCCCCGCGGCGGCGTCCGCGCCCTCGCGCGACCAGGAGGCCTCAGGGCGCAGGGCACAGCGTGCGGCGGGGCGACGGCGGGGCGGCGCCGCGGGTGTCCTGATGGCCCCCTTCTTCCTCCTGCTCACCCTCGTCTTCCTGATCCCGGTGGGCACGGCGGTGTGGCTGAGCTTCTTCAGCGACGACCAGCCGGGGCTCGGCTTCGGCCCTGAGCGCACGGTCTTCGTGGGGCTGCGCAGCTACGCGGCCGTCCTGACCGACCCGTCGTTCCTGTCCGGCCTCGGCACCGTCGGCCTGTACTGCCTGATCTACATCCCGCTGATGGTGATCGGTTCGCTGGCGCTCGCGCTGCTCCTCGACTCGGGCGTCGTACGGCTGCGCTCCTGGGCCCAGTTGGGCCTCTTCCTGCCGCACGCGGTGCCCGGCATCATCGCCGCGCTGATCTGGCTGTACCTGTACACCCCCGGCATCAGCCCGATCATCGAGGTGTTCGCCAAGGGTGACATCACCATCGACTTCCTGGGGCTGCACACCACGATCCCCTCGATCGTGAACATCGCCCTGTGGTCGAACCTCGGCTACAACATGGTCGTCTTCTACGCGGCCCTGCAGGCGGTCCCCCGTGAGGTCCTGGAGGCGTCGGTCGTCGACGGCGCCGGCCCGGTGCGCACGGCGCTCCAGGTGAAGGCGCCTCTGGTGCGGTCCTCGATCGTGATGGTGGCCATGTTCACCCTGATCTGGGCGCTGCAACTGTTCACCGAGCCGATGCTGCTCCACCAGTCGTCCGCGATGGTCAACGCCCGGTTCTCGCCGAGCATGTACATCTACGACGCCGCGTTCAGCCGCAACAACTACTCCCTTGCGGCAGCCGCGTCGGTGGTCCTCCTGATCATCACGATCGCGGTCTCCTACGGCGTCACCCGCTGGACCAACCGTGTCGACGCCGCCGAGGAGAACGCCCGATGACCACTGCCGAGATGAGCAGGTCGACGCTCCTGCGCCCGCGTCTGCTGGGCCGTACGACGGTCAACGTCGTCGTCGTGATCTCCGTGCTCTACACGATGCTGCCCGCGCTGTGGCTGGTGCTGGCCGCGACGAAGTCCCGGGACGCGCTGTTCAGCAGCAGCATCCTCTCCTTCAGCGACTTCTCGCTGGTCCAGAACGTCAAGGACCTGTTCGCGATGGACGGCGGCCTGTACAGCCGCTGGTACGGCAACAGCCTGCTGTACGCGGTCCTGGGCGGCGCCATCGGCGCGATGATCTCCGTCGCGTGCGGCTACGCCTTCGACAAGTACCACTTCCGGCACAAGGAGAAGCTGTTCGGGCTGGTCCTCGCCGCGGTCATGGTGCCGCAGACGGTCCTCGCCCTGCCGCTCTATCTCATCGCGTCGCAGACCGGCGTCGTGAACACCTTCTGGTCGGTGTTCATCCCGGTCCTGTTCAATCCCTTCGGTGTGTACCTGGGGCGCATCTTCGCCCAGGGCTACGTCCCGAACGAGGTGCTTGAGGCGGCCCGGGTCGATGGGGCAGGTGAGCTGACGACGTACGCACGCGTGTCGTTGCGGATGCTCGCCCCCGGTCTGATCACGGTCTTCCTCTTCCAGCTCACCGCGATCTGGAACAACTTCTTCCTGCCGATGGTGATGCTGTCCAACCAGAAGCTGTACCCAGTGAGCCTGGGTCTGTTCCAGTGGAACAGCCAGGCGACCGTCTCTCCCGAGTACTACCCGGTGGTGATCATGGGCTCGCTCCTCGCGGTGCTCCCCCTCGTCCTCGCGTTCATCCTCCTCCAGCGGTTCTGGAAGGCCGGCCTCACGGCGGGGGCGGTCAAGTGACCCTCCCCCGCGTGGTGATGGCCATGTCCCCCCAGGCCGCGGAGGCCGTCTTCACTCCGCGGTCGCTGGCCGCCCTCGCCGAGGTCTGCGACCTGGCTCCGCTCCCCGCCCTGAACGACCTGACGACCGTACGCGCGAAGGAGGCCCTGGCCGGCGCCGAGCTGCTCGTCACCGGCTGGGGCTGCCCCCGGCTCGACGCGGACGTCCTGGCTGCGGCGCCGCTCCTCAAGGCAGTGGTGCACTCGGCGGGTTCGGTGCGCGGGCACGTCACCGACGCCTGCTGGGAGCGGGGACTCGCGGTGTCCTCCGCCGCGGCGGCGAACGCGCTGCCCGTCGCCGAGTACACCCTCGCGATGATCCTGCTGCACGGCAAGCACGTCCTGGAGCGGGCCCGTGACTTCCAGCGGTCCCGGGTGCGCGACAACTGGCTGCTCACGACGGGCCACACCGGCAACTACCGCCGCACGGTGGGCATACTGTCGGCCTCCCTGATCGGGCGCCGTGTGATCGAACTGCTGAAGCCGTTCGACTTCGAGGTGCTGCTGTACGACCCGTACGTCTCCCCCGCCGAGGCCGCCGAACTCGGCGTCGAGTGGGTGGAGCTGCCCGAACTCTTCACCCGCAGCGATGTGCTCAGCGTGCACACCCCGCTGCTTCCGGCCACGCGCGGGCTCGTCAGCCGCGCGCTGATGGACTCGATGCCCGTGGGCGCCGTCCTGATCAACACGGCGCGCGGCGCCGTCGTCGACCAGGAGGCGCTGACCGAAGCGGTGTGCGGCGGCAGGATCCGGGCGGTCCTCGACGTCACCGACCCCGAGGTGCTCCCGCCCGACCATCCGCTCTGGGCCTGTTCCGGCGCGCTGATCACCCCGCACCTGGCCGGTTCCCAGGGCAATGAGTGGGAACGCCTGGCCGACACGGCGGTGGCCGAGGTGGCGCGGTGGGCCGCGGGCGACGGTTTCGCCCATCCTGTACGACGCGAAAGGCTGGCGTTCCTCGCATGACCATCCCGTTCGAACTGCCCGAAGAAGACCGGGAGCTGAGCCCGCACACCGGCTACACCCGCGCCCACTGGGAGGCCGTCGCCGACGGTCTGCTCGGTGCCGCGTGGCGCTGGGCCACCCCTGAGGGGGCCTTCCTCGACCTGCCGGGCCGCCCTTCGGGGTCGGGCGTGCGCTCCGACGGCCTGGAGGGGTACGCGCGGACGTTCCTGGCGGCCGGTTTCCGGGTCGCGGGCGCCGACGGCAAGGATCCGCACGGCTGGCTGGAGCGGTACGCGCGCGGACTGGCCGCGGGCACCCGTACTCCGGGCCGGGACGACGCCGAGTCGTGGCCGCTGATCCTCGACCACCATGTCCAGGGCCAGCCGATGGTGGAGTCGGCGTCGGTGGCGCTCGGCCTGAAGCTGACGCGGCCCTGGCTGTGGGACAGGCTCGACGGCGATGTGCAGGACGGTGCGGAGAAGTGGCTGCGCGGCGCGATCAACCACACGCCGGCGCCGAACAACTGGTACCTGTTCCCGTTCATGGTCGCCTCGTTCCTGGAGGAGGTCGGCCGCGGCGACGCGGCCACCGCTCGCGCCATGGAGCGGGCGCTCGACCTCATGGAGACCTGGTACCGGGGCGACGGCTGGTACGCGGACGGCGACGGCCGGGCCTTCGACCACTACAACGGCTGGGCGCTGCACCTGTACCCGGTGCTGCATGCGCACCTGTCGGGCGACGCGGCGCTCTCGGCCCGCTTCGGCCCGCGACTGCGCGAGCACCTGGAAGGCTTCTCGCTGCTGTTCGGCGGGGACGGGGCGCCGATCCACTTCGGGCGGTCGCTCGCCTACCGGTTCGCCGCGTCGGCGGCGGTCGGCGCGGGCGCGGTCACCGGGCACACTCCGCTGTCCCCGGGCGCGTCGCGCCGCCTCATCAGCGGGAACCTGCGCTACTTCCTGGAGCGCGGCGCGCTCACGGACGACGGCCTGCTGAGCCTGGGCTGGCACGGCCCGCACGACGCGACCCTCCAGCACTACTCGGGTCCTGCCTCCCCCTACTGGGCGTCGAAGGGGTTCGTGGCGCTGCTCGCCCCGGAGGACGACCCGCTGTGGACGGCGCCTGAGGAGGCCATGCCGAGCGAGGGCCCCGACCGGGTCCTCGCGCTGCCCGCGCCGGGCCTGCTGGTCCAGTCGACGCAGGCGGACGGGATCGTGCGGCTGCACAACCACGGCAGTGACCACGTCCGCCCGCACGAGGGAGAGTTCGCGGACCAGAACGACGCGCACTACGGCCGTCAGGCCTACTCCACGCACACCGGTCCGACGTCCCTCACGAACGCGGCGGACAACCATCTGTCGGTCGAGGTGGGCGGGGTGGCCAGTGTCCGCCGCCGCCTCCACCCGCTCGGCGCCGGGCAAGGCGACGGATGGGGCTGGGCGGCGTCCTGGTACCGGCCGGTGTTCGTGTCGGGGCCGCCGATGGTGCCGGGTCTGCTCGTGGAGAGCGTGACCGTGGCCCGCGGGGCGTACGAGCTGCGGGTGCACCGGGTGGCCGGGGCGCCGCACGGGGCCCGCGCGACGCTCACCGGGTGGGCGACGGAGAAGCTGCGCTCGGAGCTGCGCGGGCTGCACGGCTGGGGCGAGGCGGACCGGGTCCGCGCGCCTCAGGGCACGGCGTACGAGCCGTGGGTGCGGATGCCGCGGCTCTCGGCCGAGGTCGAGGGGACGGCGGTCCTCGCGGCGCTGGCCGCACTGTCCGAGGACGACGTGGCGCTCGCCGACGCGGTGGCCGAGACCACTCTCACCGAGGACGGGCTCACCGTGCGGTGGTCCGACGGGTTCCGGACCGTCGTGACCTTCGGCGAGACCCTGAGCGTCCAGGGCGACTGAGAGAAGGGGCTGAACGGCCGGGGGCACCCCTAGCCGTTCAGCTGCGCCTGGACGGCCGGGGCGTACCGCTCCACCACGTCGTCGATGTCCGCGGCCCGCACCTGCGGGCCGCGGGCGATCCCGTACATCACGCCGAGGCCGACCACGGCCGACACGGCGAGTTCCGCCCGCAGGCCCGCGTCCGCGCCGGGCAGGCGGGCGGCGAGGCGTTCGCTGACCTGCGTACGGAAGTTGGCGCGCAGGATCTCGCCCTGTTCGCCGTGGAGCGGGGCGAAGACGATGCGCAGGATCGGGTCGGCGCCGCGCTCGGCCTGTCCGGCCAGCACGCTGCGCACCATGTGCCGGCCCAGCTCCTCCAGGGGCGCGTCGAGCAGGGCGTCGACGTCGGCCTCGAAGTCCATGACGCTGGTGAACAGCGCGTCCTTGTTCCCGAAGTACTTGAGGATCAGCGGCGGGCTGACCCCGGCCCGTTCGGCGACGGCCTTGAGCGTGATGTCGGCGTGGGCGTGCCGGGCCAGCAGATGGCGGGTGGCCCTGACGATGGCGGCCTTGCTCGCCTCCGCGTCCCGCCGGCCCGCGGGCGGCCGTTCCTCGCCGACCTGCGCCGTGGTCATCGCCTCATGCTCCCTTCGTCGTCACCACCGGGGGCGGTGCGGCCGCGCCCGCCCGCTCGCCCTTCCGGTCGGAGGGGACGCAGAGGGCGATGGCGGCTGCCACCACAGCGACCGTACCGGCCGTCGCGAAGGCGAGCCGGTAGCCGTCCAGGCTCGATACGACGGTGCCGCCCACCCGCATCGTGTGGTGCACGAGGATCGCCGCGACGGCGGCGCTGGAGACGGACTGCCCGATCGTGCGCATCAGGACGTTGACCCCGTTGGCGGAGGCCGTCGCGGTGGACGGGACGGAGCGCAGGATCAGTGTGGGCAGGGCCGAGTAGGCGAGCGTCGTACCGGTGGAGACGACGGCGGCGCCGACCATGATCACCCACAGGTCGGTGCTGTCGACGATGCGGATCGCGTAGCCGAGCGCGAGGACGACACCGCCGATCGCCAGGGTGATCCGGGGGCCGCGGGCCGCGGAGATGCGGGCGGAGACGGGTGAGAAGACCAGCATGATGACGCCGCTCGGCAGCATGACCAGGCCGGTCGCGACGATGGAAAGGCCGAGCCCGTAGCCGGTCTCCACGGGCGCCTGCACGAGCTGCGCGGTGACGAGCGAGTTGGCGTAGAACGCGAAGCCGGTGAACAGCGCGGCGATGTGCGGCAGGCCGACCTTCCGGTCGACGGCGAGCCGCAGGTCCACCAGGGGTGCTGCGGCGCGCAGTTGCTGCCACGCCCATAGGCCGAGGATCAGCACGGCGCCCGCGAAGAGGCCGGTGATGCGGGCGCTGTCCCAGCCCCACTGACCGCCCTGCGAGACGCCGAGCAGCAGACAGACGAGTCCGGCGGCGAGGCCGAGGGTGCCGAGCGCGTCGAAGCGGCCGGGGGTGCGCACGGGCGACTCGCGCACCGCCCACCAGGCGGCGGCGAGGCCGAGGGCACCGAGCGCGCTGGTCGCCCAGAACATCACGTGCCAGTTGGCGTACTGGACGATGAGCGCGGCGAGCGGCAGGCCGAGGGCCGCGCCGATGCCGACGGTCGAGCTCATCAGGGCGACGGCGGATCCCGTGCGATGGGGCGGGAGTTCGTCGCGCAGGATGCTGATGGACAGCGGGACGACGGCCGCCGCGGCGCCCTGGAGTGCGCGGGCCGCGATGAGGACGCGGATGTCGGAGGTCAGCGCGCACAGCACGGAGCCGGCGGTCATCAGGGCGAGCGCGCCGAGCAGGACGCGCCGCTTCCCGTACATGTCGCCGGCCCGGCCGAGCACGGGGGTGAGGACGGCTCCCGCGAGCAAGGTCGCGGTGACCATCCAGGAGACGGCCGCGGGGGACGCGCCGGTGAGCCGCGGCAGGTCGGGCAGGAGCGGCACGACGACGGTCTGCATGACGGCCATCAGGATGCCGCCGAAGGCGAGAACGGGGATCGTGAGCCGCTCCCGCAGGTGCGGCCGGGCCGGCTGCTCGGGCAGCGTCGGTATCGGGACGTGGTCCATGGGTCTCCTGCGAGGTGCGCGGACGCCGCACGGGCGGTGCGGCGCCAGGCCGACGATTGTGGTGAATGCTCATTCACCCAGCTGGTGAATCAGTATTCACCACGATTCTTTCACCTGTCGCCACCCTTCCTCCGCACCGGACGGTCCCGCGCGGGTGATACTGCCGACCATGACCTCGACGGACGCCCTGCGCCTCGGACTTGTCGGCACCGGCTCCTGGGCCCGGCGCACCCACGCGCCGACGCTCGCGGACCACAAGCACACGGAACTCGTCGGCGTCTGGGGACGCCGCCCGCAGGCCGCGGCGGAGCTCGCGGCCGCGCACGCCACGACGGCGTACGACGACGCGGACGCGTTGTTCGCCGCGTGCGACGCGGTGGCCTTCGCCGTCCCGCCGGACGTCCAGGCGCCGCTCGCGGCGCGGGCCGCCGCCGCGGGCTGCCATCTCCTGCTCGACAAACCTCTGGCCACGGAACCGGTGGCGGCGCGCGCGGTCGTCGACGCCGTGGAGGCCGCCCGAGTGGCTTCCGTGGTGTTCTGCACGATGCGCTATTCGCCCGCGTCAGCCGCCTGGATCGCCGAACAGGCCTCGGTGGAGGGCTGGTTCACCGGCCGCGCCGACTGGTACGGGGCGCTGTACACGCCGGGCGACGACGCCGAGGTCCGTGCGACGACTCCGTGGCGGGCGGAGCGGGGCGCCCTGTGGGACGTGGGCCCGCACGCCCTGTCGGTGCTGCTGCCGCTGCTCGGCGACGTGACGTCGGTGACGGCCGGCCGCGGCCCGGGAGACACGGTGCATCTGCTGCTGCGGCACGCCTCCGGCGCGTCGAGCACGGCGGCGCTGAGTCTGACCACTCCCCCGGCCGCCGCCGGTGTCACGGTCGAACTGCGGGGCACGGCCGGGGTGTCGACCCTGCCGGCCGGCCGCGGCTCGGCGCAGGAGTCGCTGGCGATCGCGGTCGACGTGCTCCTGGAATCGGTGCGCACGGGTGTCCCGGCGCCGTGCGACGCCCGGTTCGGCCTGCGCCTGACGGAGATCCTGACGGAGGCCGAACGCTCCCTCGGCTGACCTACGGGCCGCACCCGGCGCCGCTGGTGGCGTGCGCACTCAATACGCTGTGCGCATGCCGCTAGAGATCAGCGCCACCAACCCCGAGCACCCCGTGCTCCTGCTCGCCCTGCCCTGGCACATCCCCCTGGAGGAGTGGCCCGAGGAGTACCTGGTTCCGCTGCCGCGCGGCATCTCCCGCCACGTGGTGCGCTACGCCCGCGCCGGTGACGAGGTCGTCGCCGTGAAGGAGCTGGCGCAGCGCCCGGCGCAGGCCGAGTACGAGATGCTGCGCACGCTCGACCGGCTCGGGATACCCGCGGTGGACCCGCTGGCCGTCGTCACCGGCCGCGAGCAGCCGGACGGCACCCCGCTCGAACCGGTCCTGATCACGCGGCACTTGGGCGGTTCGCTGCCCTACCGCTCGATGTTCGAGACGACGATGCGGCCGTCGACGGTCCACCGCCTCATGGACGCCCTCGCGGTGCTCCTGGTCCGCCTGCACCTCACCGGGTTCGCGTGGGGCGACTGCTCGCTGTCCAACACTCTCTTCCGACGCGACGCGGGCGCGTACGCCGCGTACCTGGTGGACGCCGAGACCGGCGAACTGCACCCGAAGCTCAGCCGGGGCCAGCGCGAGTACGACATCGAGCTGGCCCGGGTCAACATCAGCGGCGAGATGCTCGACCTGGAGGCGTCCGGGGCGCTGCACCCCTCCATCGACCCGATCGAGTTCGGTTCGGAGATCGAGCAGCGCTACACGAACCTGTGGAGCGAACTGACCCGCACGTCGGTCTATCCGGCGGGCAAGCACCACTACATGGAGCGGCGCATCCGCCGTCTCAACGACCTCGGGTTCGACGTGGCCGAGATGCAGATCTCCCGCTCCCCGCGCGGCGACGAGGTCACGTTCGTCCCCAAGGTCGTCGACGCGGGCCACCATCAGCGTCAGCTCCTGCGCCTGACGGGTCTGGACGCGGAGGAGAACCAGGCGCGGCGGCTCCTCAACGACCTGGAGAGCTGGATGGCCACCCAGGACGACGCACCGGGCGCGCGCCCCGAGGTGCTCGCGCACCGCTGGGTGCGCGACGTGTTCCGGCCGACGGTCCGCGCCGTGCGCGACCGCATCCCCGCCCCCATGGATCCTGCCGAGCTGTACCACGAACTCCTGGAGCACCGCTGGTACTTGTCCGAGCGGGCGCAGCACGACATCGGGCTCGACGCGGCGGCGGAGGACTACGTACGCAACGTCTGCGCGAAGCAGGAGTGAGCAGGAGTGAGAGGGGCGCCGCGCGCGAGGCGGAGACCGGGCGCGGCCGGTGCCGTGGCCGCTACGTAATGGCGAGTGACGGCACCGACCGCAGCCAGTGACCTCGGGAGCCGGTCGTGAAGAGCGCGGGACGTGCGTCAAGTGCAACGCATTTTCCGGCCACATCCAACAAATACGTGGCCCGGCCCAGCTCACTCTTCCTCACGTCGGCCCAGAGGCTCGTGAGTCACCCTCCGCCCGGGAAATTTCGGCCATTTTCGAGCGGCCCGGCACAGGTGCCGCATCGCCGTGTCCATGTGTGCACAGACGATGAAACTGCCAGGTGGGCGACCCCGCACGATCCATCATGACGGACCGTCTGATCGTTTTCTTCGGGCAATGTTTATGACCAAAGGTGATGGGATTATTTAGACTGCTGACGCTCAACTCGGCGTGTACGAAGAGGGATTACCCACATGAACAAGAAGGCGCTCCGCGCCCTGCTCCGTGAACGGCGCGCCCTCATAGCCCCCGAGTCCCACGGCTTCTCCCGCCCCACGGGCCAGGGCCGCCGCGCCCCCGGCCTCTCCCAGCATCAGGTGGACCAGCTGTTGCACCGGACGCTGGGCACGTATCACCGGCTGGAGTCGGGGACCTACCCGAACCCGCCCTCGGAACTGCTGCGTGACGTGGCCCGGCTGTTCGGGCTGAACGAGCAGGAATGGGCGCTGCTGTGCCGGTATGCGCTGCTGCAGGATCCGCCGGGACCGCTGTACCCGTCGTCGGGCAAGGCCGTCCCCGGCATCTGGCAGGAGGCCGTGGACGGGATGCACCACATGGCCTACGTCTCCGACGCCTCGTGGGATCTCCTGGCGTGGAACCAGGCGTTCGTGGATCTGTTCCCGAGCGGCCGGCCGCCGGAGAACACGATGCGCTGGATGCTCCTGGACCCGGAGGCGCGGTTGGTCCTCGCGGACTGGGGGCGCTCCTGGGCGCCGTTGGTGATGCCCCAGTTGCGCGCGGCGCTGGCCGCCCGGCCCGACGACGACACGCTCCGCCAGATCGAGAAGGAGGTCCTCGCCGATCCGAGCGGCGCCCCGATCTACGAGGCCGGCGGCGCCGCGCTCCACCCGGACGGCGACGAACGCCCTTTGCTGCACCGCCGGTTGGGGCCCGGCTGGGCGACGATGTGCGCGGCCCAGCCGCTCACCACGCCGGGCGCCCGCCTGATGATTCTCGTCTTCCATCCGGGGGCCCGGGAGGCCCATCCACGGATGCCGGCGCTGCGGGCGGGGTGACCGTCGGCTCTTCTGGGCGAGGCGAGGGTGACGTACGTTGGACCGGCCCCCCCCCACACACACACCCCCCTTCCGTCTCTGTGGGAGCCCCACATGCCCGTTCACGTCTCCCGTCCCAGAACCGCCCTCGGTGCCCACAAAATCACCACCGCCGAGATAGCCGACGACATACGCTCGCACCATGCGGGCCACCCGCGTCTCGGCGCGGCGCTGCGCGCCGTGTCCGGATGCGGCGTCCAGACGCGGTACTTCAGCCGCCCGCTCGGCGACCCGAGCGTCGCCGGGGAGGCCGGGATCGCCGCGCGGGTCCGCACGGACTTCGCCGACGCGCTCGAACTCGGCCTGCAGGCAGCCTCCGACGCCCTCTCCGCCGCCGGACTCACCGCGGCGGACCTGGACGGCGTCGTCACCACGCACTCCACCGGCTGGGCCGTGCCCCACCTGGACGTCCACCTCATGACGGGCCTCGGCATGCGCCCCTCGGCACGCGGCCTGGCCATCACGTCGGCCGCGTGCACCGGCGGGACCAAGGCCCTCATCCGGGCGGCCGAGATGGTGACCGCACGACCGGGCAGCACCGTGCTGGTCGTCGCCGCGGAGATCCTCTCGACCGTCTATCACCACAGCGACACCGGCATCGAGTCGATGATCTACAAGGCGCTGTTCGGCGACTCGGCGGCAGCGGCCGTGCTCAGCGACGAGCCCCTGGTCCCCGGGTTCGCGATCGAGGACAGCTTCGAGTACGTCCTGCCGGGGACGGCGGAGCGTCTGGCGGGACGGATCGAGTCCGACGGCCTGCACTTCGACGCGACCAAGCAGGGCCGCAACTCCAGCACCGAGGTCGTCCCGGTCCTGCGGGACTGGCTCGCCACACGCCACTCGGACTTCGCCGTCGTCCACCCGGGCAGCCCCCGCATCATCACCGACACCATCGACCTGCTCGGCCTCGACGCGGACGCCGCACGGCACTCCACGGACACGCTCACCGAGGAGGGCAACCTCGGCGGCGTCAGCGTGCTGCGCGTCCTCGAACGCACCCACGCCCTGCCGCCGTCCCCCGGCGCCCGCGGCACGATGGTCGCCTACGGGCCCGGATTCACCACGGCCGCCCTGCACGGCCACTGGCACGGCTGACGGCCGACAGCCGCCCGGCGAAATGTCCCACCAGGACACATGTCCCATTGGGACATCAAAGGTGTACTCTCGGAGACATGAAGGCGAACGAGCCCACTCCCACCCCGGCCTCCGCGGACCGTCGGCAGATCAAGGCACGCCGGACGCGTGAGGCGCTGGCCGAGGCCGCTGTCGCGCTCGTGCTGGAGCGGGGCCTCGCGGAGGTCACCGTCGAGGCGATCGCCGAGCGCGCCGATGTCACGCGCCGCACCTTCAGCCGGCATTTCTCCGGCAAGGAGGACGCGGCGCTCGACTTCACGCGGGCCGACGGTGCCCGGATCAACGCCGCGCTGCGCGAGCGCCCGGCCGGCGAACCGCCCCTGCTCGCCTACCGCAGGGCGGTCGCCGACTGGCTCGCCGACCAGGCCGCTCCGAGCTGGCACCACCGGCCCGAGCAGCGCCGTCTGTACGCGGCCGTGGACCGCGAGCCCGCCTTGTTCGCCGCGTACGAGCGGATCCGGGTCGACGCCCAGGACGAATCCGTACGCATCATCGCCGACCGGCTCGGCACCGATCCGGCCCGGGACCCGCGTCCCGAGGTCGTCGTCGGGGCCGCGGCCGGTGTGCTGACCGCCGCGCTGCGCACCTGGGCGCGCGGCGCGGGCACGGACGCCGAGGACCTAGCCGCACTCGTGGAGCGGGCCTACGACGCCCTCATCGGGGAGGCCGCCCGATCGGCGGCGACCTCCGACACCGCAACCAGAGAGTGACACGCACCATGAGCACCACCCCCGCCGCCGAAGCAGCCGAGTTCACCGGGAAGACCGCCCTGGTCACCGGCGCCGCCTCCGGCATCGGCCTGGCCACCGCCCGCCGCCTGGGCAGCGCCGGAGCCAACGTCGTCATCGCCGACTACAACGAGCAGGGCGCCAAGGAGGCCGCCGAGACCCTCGCGTCCGAGGGCATCAAGGCCGCCGCCGTCGCCCTCGACGTGACTGAGCCCGCCTCGGTCGAGGCCGCGGTCCAGTTCACCGTCGACACCTTCGGCGGGCTCGACCTCGCCGTGAACAACGCCGGCATCGGCGGCCCGAGCACCCCCACGGGCGCGTACGACATCGACGCCTACGACCGTGTGATCGCCACCAACCTGAACGGCGTCTTCTACTCGCTCCGTTACGAACTCCCGGTCATCGAGGCGGCCGGCAGGGGCGGCGCGATCGTGAACGTCGCCTCCATCCTCGGTTCGGTCGGCTTCGCCGGCTCGCCCGCCTACGTGGCGGCGAAGCACGGTGTCGTGGGCCTGACGAAGACGGCCGCGGCGGAGTACTCCGCCAAGGGCATCCGGGTCAACGCGGTCGGCCCCGGCTTCATCGAGACGCCGCTGCTCAAGGAGATGGACCAGGCCGCTCACGACGGGCTCGTCGCCCTGCACCCGGCCGGCCGTCTGGGCCGGTCCGAGGAGGTCGCGGAGCTGATCGTGTTCCTGCTCTCCGACCGCGCCTCGTTCGTCGCGGGCAGCTACCACCTGGTCGACGGCGCCTACACCGCGGTCTGATCCCGCGGCCGGCGACGGTTCGATCCCCCTTCGTGGGTACCCGGTCCGCGGGGCGCGCCCACGGGGCGGTCGCCAGGCACCCGGACGCCCCGGCCACCGGCCTCGCGGGCGCGCCCCACGCACCCGCCTCCTCCCCTGCGGCGCTTGTGTCACACCTTTCGGACATGGAACGGTCGGTGCGGGGCAGGCGCGGGACCTGACCCGCACAGGAGGAGGGGGCGCGGCACAGCGATGGAACAGCAGGCGGCAACCGGACGGGCACGGGCCACGGCGACCACGGGCACGGTGCGCGACGCGTACTTCGACAACGCGAAGTTCCTGACGATCGTGCTCGTCGCGTGCGGGCACGCCTGGGAACCGCTGACCTACGGTTCCCGCGCGGTGACCGCCGTCTATCTCACGGTGTACGCCTTCCACATGCCCGCGTTCGCTCTCATATCCGGGTACTTCTCACGCCGGTTCGACATGTCGCCGGGGCGGCTGAAGCGGCTGCTGACGGGGGTCGTCGTCCCGTACGTCGTCTTCGAGGTGGCGTACACGCTGTTCTACCGGTGGGCGCAGGACGATCCCGGGTATCCGATCAGCCTGCTGGACCCCTGGTACCTGATGTGGTTCCTGGTCGCGCTGTTCATCTGGCGGCTGTCGACGCCGCTCTGGCTCCAGCTGCGCCACCCCGTGCCGGTCGCGCTGGCCGTGGGCACGGCCGTGTCGATGTGGCCCGGCGCGGGCGGTGACCTGGCACTCCAACGCGTCCTGCAGTTCCTGCCGTTCTTCGTGGCGGGCCTCGTGCTGCGGCCCGCGCACTTCTCGTGGCTGCGCCGGTGGCGGGTCCGGCTCGCGGCGCCGGCGGTGCTCGGCGCGGCCGTCGTGGTCGCGTACCGGGTGGCGCCGTGGTTCGACGCGGGCTGGTTCTACCACCGCGGCAGCGTGGTGGGGCGCGGCGTGCCCGCATGGGCGGGGCTGTGGGCGACCCCCGCCCTGTTCGTGCTGGCGCTGTTACTCACCGCCTGCTTCCTCGCCTGGGTGCCGGGGCGCAGGCTGTGGTTCACGGCGCTGGGTACCGGCACCATCTACGCGTATCTGCTGCACGGGTTCGTCATCAAGGCCTCCCGGTTCGGCGACTGGTACGCGCACCCGTGGCTGCACAGCCCGCCGGGCGAACTGGCGGTCACCGCGGCGGCCGTCGCCCTGATCACCCTGTTGTGCACGCAACCGGTGCGGCGCGTGTTCCGGCCGGTCGTCGAGCCGCGGATGGAGTGGGCCTTCCGCGGACCCCGGCAGCGCCCCGCACCCGAACAGCCGACACCGCGCGAGAAGGTCACCTCCCCCGGCGGCTGACGGACTGCGCCGACGCGAGCAGGCAGTGCATGCGCTCGGTGAGGGAGGCCAGGTCGTCGGCGGGGCTGTGGAACGGGATGCGGACGTCGGCCTGACCGCGCGCCCGCTCCAGACGCAATGTCAGTCCGTGCCGATCGACGGCGAGCGGCTGGACGCGGACGACGCGGTGCAGGCTGTCGGGCGTGACGAGCCGGGTGAGCTGCTCGACGGCCTCCGGGTGCGAGTCCGCGAGATGGGTGAGCAACCGGGGCTCGGCGAGCGTCAGCGGGTCCGGGTCGGTCGCGGCGAGCTCGTCGAGGTCGATGCCGATCCGCTCGGTGCGGGTCTGCAGCACGGCCCGCTCGGTTCGCAGCACCAACTCCTCGCCGTCCGGGACCAGTTCGCCCGAGAGCCAGACGCGGGCCCGGACCCGGTCGCGGACGGGCACAGGTGCCACGTCCGCGAACTCCAGCAGGGTCGTGGGCCGTCCGTGCGGCGCGCACAGCACGGCGGCGGCGAGCACGCTCTCGGCCGGCGCCGTGATCCGCACCGTGCCGTCCTCGGCCGCGACGCGGTGCGCGGCGACGAGGTCGTCCTGCCCCACGTCGGTGGTGACGCCGCACGTCCACGCGGCGGCGAGCACGGAGCGCGCGCGAGCCGCAGCGGTGGGGACGGCGGCAGCGATCTGTCGGACACCCATTCCCGAACCTCCCTTAGGTAAGCCTCACCTAACTTAGCGGAGATCGTCGTGGAGGGTCCACCCCGCCACCCTGTGTCGGCGCGAGCCGATCGGCACCGCGTGCGTTTCACTCGGACCGTGCGCCGTTTTCTCCTCCTCCTCGCCGTCGCCGCAGGCGCGGCCGGAACCCTCGTCCTGTCGCTGCTCGTCTCGCCCTGGTGGTGGTGCGCGGCCGGCCCGCTGCTCGCGCTGACCGTGCTGGGCGTGTGGGACCTGACCCAGACCCGCCACTCGATCCTGCGCAACTATCCGCTGCTCGGGCATCTGCGCTTCCTCATGGAGGCGCTGCGCCCCGAGATGCAGCAGTACTTCATCGAGCGCAACTACGACGGCCGTCCCTACGACCGGGATGTGCGCGACATCGTCTACGAGCGGGCGAAGTACGAGGAGGGCCGGGCGGCCGAGGAACCGTTCGGCACCGAGCGGGACGTGTACGAGCAGGGATACGAGTTCCTGGTGCCGTCGATGCGCCCGGTGGACCCGCCCGAGCGGCCGCCGACGGTACGGGTGGGCGGACCCGACTGCGCACGCCCGTACGACATGGCGCTCCTCAACATCTCCGCGATGAGCTTCGGCGCCCTGTCGGCGCCTGCGATCCGCGCGCTCAACAAGGGCGCGGCGCTGGGCGGCTTCGCCCACGACACCGGTGAGGGCGGGCTGTCCGAGCACCATCTGGCGTACGGCGGCGATCTGGTGTGGGAGATCGGCACGGGCTACTTCGGATGCCGCACCGACGACGGCGGCTTCGACCGCGACGAGTTCACCGAGAAGGCGGCGCGCGAGCAGGTCAAGTGCGTGTCCGTGAAGCTGTCGCAGGGCGCGAAGCCGGGGATCGGCGGGGTACTGCCGGGCAGCAAGGTGAACGCCGAGATCGCACGCGTACGCGACGTACCCGAGGGCGAGACGGTCATCTCGCCTCCCTACCACCGCGAGTTCGACACGCCGCGCCAACTCGTGCTCTTTCTGGCCGAGTTGCGGGAGCTCACGGGCGGCAAGCCCGTCGGGTTCAAGCTGTGCGTGGGATCGCGGACGCAGTTCCTGGGCGTCTGCAAGGCCATCCTCGCCGAGGGGATCGCGCCGGACTTCGTGATCGTGGACGGTGCGGAGGGCGGCACGGGCGCGGCCCCGCTGGAGTTCGCCGACCATCTCGGGATGCCGCTCACCGAGGGTCTGATCACCGTGCACAACTCGCTGGTGGGCGCGGGGATCCGGGACCGGGTCCGGATCGGCGCCAGTGGCAAGGTCGCCACCGGGGCCGACATCGTCAAGCGGCTGGTCCAGGGCGCCGACTTCACGAACGCGGCCCGTGCCATGATGTTCGCGGTCGGCTGCATCCAGGCGCAGCGCTGCCACACCAACACCTGCCCGGTCGGTGTGACCACCCAGGACCCGCGCCGCGCACGGGCGTTGGACGTGACGGACAAGGGCGTCCGGGTCCACCACTACCAGCGGGCCACGGTGCGCAGTGCGACCCAGATCATGGCGGCGATGGGCGTGCGTGATCCCCGCGACCTGGGACCGCATCAGCTGGTCCGTCGCATCGCACCCCATGAGCTGCAGCCCTACGCGAGCCTCTACGACTGGCTGGAACCGGGGCAGTTGACGGACCGGCCTCCCGGGACCTGGGCCCGGGACTGGGCGGCAGCGGACCCCGACCGCTTCTGATCGCGCGCGCCACCGGCATGCACCAACTCCACGCGAACGGGGGGTGAATATGCCATCCGCCCGCGCGTCGCGAACCGGAACGGCATCATGCCGCCATGGACGGTACCGCGCTCCTGCGGGAGCTCTTCACGCCCGACGAGTACGACGCGGTCCGCAAGCACGCGGATCAGCTGGGCGTGACAGTCATCGAGTACGTTCGCCGCTCGGCCGCCGAACGGGCCCTGGAACGGCTGCACTTGGCCGCGGCCATCGAGGCGCAGGCACGGAACCTGGGCAAGCTGTCGATACCGCACGTGGAGCGGGGCCGGTGCGGTGACGGCGCGTCGTCGCCCGCGTTCGAGCGCTTCCTCGACACGCTGGCGCACCCCACCGAAAGCGGGTGACGCGTCTGATCCCGCACATCGCGGGCAACCGGGATGCATGACATCGGCGACGACACAACGCAGCGAGCAGCGGACGGCCCGATGGTGGCGGGTGGCGGTGCGGGCGGTCATGGCGCTCGTGGCCTTCGTCGCCCTGGTGGCGTTCTCCGCGGTGCTCGCCCGGCTCACGCTCACTCCCTCCCCCGCGTCCGACGGGATCGCGGGGGCCAATCTGCGGCCGGGGGCCAGCCTGCGGCAGTACGCGGAGTCGTACACCTTCCTGGCCGCCTGCAAGCAGATCGGCGGAAATCTCCTCCTCGGCGCCCCGTTCGGGCTGTTCATGCCGGTGCTGGTGGCACGCCGGAGGCGGATGCTGCGTGTCCTGCTGGTCACGGCGCTCGTCATGGTGCTCGTGGAGATGGCGCAGGGCGCGCTGGTGGAGGGCCGGGCCTTCGACGTGGACGACGTCCTGCTCAACACGGCCGGTGCACTGATCGCCTACGTCCTCGTGGGCCGGCGCATCGGGCACCGTTACCACGCCCTGGCCGGACCGCGGGAGGAACGCCGCTTGAAAATCAGGTTCCGTGGGAATGGGCCCCGTGACCGAAGCTGGACCCGGATGATGCAGCGAGTCGACAGCGAAAGGAAGTGATCGGCATGCGTGCGCTCAGGGACGCCGAGCGGCGGGCCGCACGCGTGGAGTACCTCATGCCGCAGGGCTCCGGAGCCCCTCGACTGGCCCGGCGCCTGACCAGGTCGTTCCTGGCCGGGCGGCCCGACAGCGCCACGGCGGACGCGGAGTTGGTGGTCTCGGAGCTGGTCACCAACGCCACGAAGGCGTCCGCGGGCCGCTGCCGGATGAGTCTGCGTCTGGACGCGGGCGAGCTGACGGTGGCGGTGCACGACGACGGGCCGGGGGTGCCCCGTCTCAAGACCGCGTCGCAGTCGGCGGAATCGGGCCGCGGCATCACGCTGGTGCGCGCCTTGGCCAGCCGGTGGAGCGTCGAGCCGCATCCGCGCGGCGGCAAGACGGTGCGGGCGGTGCTCGCGCCCTGCTGATGAGCACCGCCCACGCTCGTCCGGCTCAGTGACCTCGGGCCCGCGGCGAAGCCGCAGGTGTCGCTGTCAGTCCTGAAGGCCGGGCGCCTCCGCCCCGATCGTCGTGCTGTCACCGTGTCCGGTGCGCACGACGGTCTCGGGCGGCAGCGTGAGGAGCCGCTCGCGGATCGACGCGACGATCGTCGGGAAGTCGCTGAACGTACGGCCGGTCGCACCCGGTCCGCCCTGGAAGAGGGTGTCGCCGGTGAAGACGGTGCCGAGCGCGGGGGCGTACAGGCTGACCGCGCCGTGGCAGTGCCCCGGCGTGTGCAGCACCGTCAACTCGACGCCCGCGACGGACAGGCGCTGACCGTCGGCGAGGTCGCCGTCGGGGGCGCGGTCCGGGTGCGTCAGCTTCCACAGGTCGGTGTCGGCCGGGTGCAGCAGGATCGGCGCGCCGGTCCGCTCCGCGAGGGCGGGCGCGGCGTCGATGTGGTCGTCGTGGGCGTGTGTGCACACGATCGCGACGAGCCGCCGCTCACCGACCGCGGCGGCGATGGCGTCGGCGTCGTGGGCGGCGTCGATGACGAGGACCTCCTCGTCGTCGCCGATCAGCCAGACGTTGTTGTCGACGTCCCAGGTGCCGCCGTCCAGGGAGAACGTCCCGGAAGTGACGAGGTGCTCGATGCGGGCGGCTGCCATCAGAACATCACCACCGAACGCAGCACGTCGCCGTGGTGCATCCGCTCGAAGGCCTTCTCGACGTCCTCCAGCGCGATGGTCTCGGTGACGAACGCGTCCAGGTCGAGGCGGCCCTGGAGATAGAGGTCGATGAGCATCGGGAAGTCGCGGGACGGCAGGCAGTCGCCGTACCAGGACGACTTGAGCGAGCCGCCGCGGCCGAACACGTCGAGCAGCGGCAGGTCGATCCGCATCTCGGGCGTGGGCACACCGACGAGGACGACGGTGCCCGCCAGGTCGCGGGCGTAGAAGGCCTGCTCGTACGTCTCCGGGCGGCCGACGGCCTCGATGACGACGTCGGCGCCGAAGCCGCCGGTCAGCTGACGCACGGCCTCGATCGGGTCGGTGGCGCGGGAGTTGACGGTGTGCGTGGCGCCGAGCGAGCGGGCCGTCTCCAGCTTCTTGTCGTCGATGTCGACGGCGATGACCTTCGCGGCGCCCGCGAGCGAGGCGCCGACGACCGCCGCGTTGCCGACGCCGCCGCAGCCGATGACGGCGACCGAGTCACCGCGTCCGACGCCGCCGGTGTTGATGGCGGCGCCGATGCCGGCCATCACACCGCAGCCGAGCAGGCCCGCGGCGGCCGGCGAGGCGGCCGGGTCGACCTTGGTGCACTGTCCGGCGGCGACCAGGGTCTTCTCGGCGAACGCGCCGATGCCGAGGGCCGGCGTGAGCTCGGTGCCGTCGGCGAGCGTCATCTTCTGCTTCGCGTTGTGGGTGTCGAAGCAGTACTGCGGGCGGCCCCGCAGACAGGCGCGGCACTGGCCGCACACCGCACGCCAGTTGAGGATCACGTAGTCGCCGGGCGCGACCTCGGTCACGCCCTCGCCCACCGACTCGACGACGCCCGCCGCCTCGTGTCCGAGCAGGAACGGGAACTCGTCGTTGATCCCGCCCTCCCGGTAGTGCAGATCGGTGTGACAGACGCCGCACGCCTGGACCTTCACCACGGCCTCGCCCGGACCCGGGTCCGGCACGATGATCGTCTCGATCGTCACCGGGGCGCCCTTCGCCCGTGCGATCACGCCCTGCACCTGCTGTGCCATGACGGTCAGCCCTCTTTCTCTCCACGGTTCCCGCGCATGTTCGTACACCCCCATCCTCACCCATGATCATGACGCGGCACAGGTCCGGGGTCCTGTCGGAGCCGCTCTAGGCTGCTCGGGTGCCTGCTCCCGTGCTCGCCGCGTCCGCTCTGCTGCCGGTCAATACCGCCCTGGCCGTGGCTCTCGTCGTGCTGTTGCTGGTCGCCGCGACGGTGGCCGCGGTGTTCCGGCTCGCGCCGGACGCCTCCTGGCGTCGGTCGCGCGACATCGCGGTGGCGGGGGTGCGGGCCGCGGTGCAGCTGGGCGTGGTGTCGCTGGTGATCGGCTGGGTGGTGCGGCACGGCGCGGCGCTGATCGCGTTCGTGCTGCTGATGTTCTCGGTGGCGGCCTTCACCGCGGGCCGCCGCATCACGCGCGACCGCGGCTGGGTGTGGGCGGCGGTGCCGATCGCGGTACCGGTGGCCCCGATCGTCGGCGCCCTCGTCGGCTGCGGTCTGGTCCCGCTCGACGGCATCGCCCTGATCCCGGTCACCGGCATCCTGATCGGCGGGGCGCTGACGGCGACGGTGCTGGCGGGCCGCCGCGCACTCGACGAACTCGCGGCCCGCAACGGCGAGGTGGAGGCCTGTCTGGCGATCGGCCTGCTCCCCCGTGAGGCCCGTCTGGAGATCGCCCGGCCCGCGGCGTCGGACGCGCTGCTCCCCGGCCTGGACCAGACCCGTACGGTCGGCCTGGTCACGCTCCCCGGAGCGTTCGTCGGCATGCTGCTGGGCGGCGCGTCCCCGGTGATGGCGGGTGCGGTGCAACTCTTCGTGCTGGTCGCGCTGATGGCGGTGCAGGCGATCGCGGTGGCGACGACGGTGGAGCTGGTGGCGCGGGGCCGGCTGCGGCGGCGGCCGGCCCCGGCGTAGTACCGGTTCCGAATGGGGTGGCGCCGTGACCGGACGCCGTCTACCTTCCGCGCCATGACCGACGCCTGCTACGCGCATCCGAGGCTCGCCGCGATCTACGACGCCCTCGATCCCGACCGCGGCGACGTCGTCGCCTATCTGCGGATGGCCGACGAGTTCGAGGCCCGCACGGTGCTGGACATCGGCTGCGGGACGGGTGTGCTCGCGCTGCAACTGGCCGGTCGCGGGATCGGGGTGACCGGTGTCGACCCGGCAGCCGCCTCCCTCGACGTGGCCCGCGCGAAACCGGGCGGCGACGGGGTGCGCTGGATCCACGGCGACGCGACGGCACTGCCGCCGCTGCGGGTCGATCTCACCACGATGACGGGGAACGTCGCCCAGGCCATCGCCGACCCGGGGACCTGGCGGCGGACCCTCGCGGGAGCCTTCGCGGCGCTGCGCCCCGGTGGCCGTCTCGTCTTCGAGACCCGCGACCCGGCCGCCCGGGTCTGGGAGGAGTGGACCCGGGACAAGTCCCTGCGGACAACGCAGGTGCCGGGCGTCGGCGCGGTCACGACCTGGGCGCGGTTGCTCCGGTTCGCATGGCCCCTGGTGACGTTCCGCTCGACGTACGCGTTCGCCGCCGACGGGCTGGAACTCACGTCGGACTCGACGCTGCGTTTCCGCGAGCGGGCGGAGGTCGAACGGGAACTGACCGCGCACGGCTTCGTGGTCGAGGACGTGCGCGACGCCCCCGACCGTCCCGGCAAGGAGTTCGTGTTCGTCGCGCGGCGCCCCTGACACCGGCCCGGCGTGCGTCGTGCGCGTACCCTGCGGATCATGTCTGTCTACGACGCAGTGGAGATCGACCGCCTCCAGGGCGGTTCCGCCGACCTGGCCCAGTACCTGGGCAGCACCGTCCTCATCGTCAACGTCGCCTCGAAGTGCGGCCTCACCCCGCAGTACGCGGCCCTGGAGCAGTTGCAGAAGCAGTACGCGGGGCAGGGCTTCACCGTCCTCGGCGTGCCCTGCAACCAGTTCATGGGCCAGGAGCCCGGCTCGGCCGACGAGATCGCCTCGTTCTGCTCGGCGACGTACGGCGTGACGTTCCCGATGACGGAGAAGGTCGACGTCAACG
Source organism: Streptomyces sp. VRA16 Mangrove soil (assembly GCF_017377775.1). Taxonomy (GTDB): domain Bacteria; phylum Actinomycetota; class Actinomycetes; order Streptomycetales; family Streptomycetaceae; genus Streptomyces. The sequence continues at coordinate 1,050,732 of NZ_JAFVLN010000001.1, read as the reverse complement.
GCGACGACCGGCACCCGCTGTACACGAAGCTGGTGGAGGTCCCCGACGCCGAGGGGTACACGGGCGACATCCGCTGGAACTTCGAGAAGGTGCTCATCGACGCCTCCGGCAGCCCCGTCGCCCGCTTCTCGCCGCAGACCGAGCCGAACGCTCCCGAGGTCGTCGCCGCCATCGAGAAGGAACTGCGCACGGCCTGACGCACACACCCCTCATGAGGCCGCCCGCTGCACCGAGCCGGCGGCCTCTTCGCTTCCTGTCGAAGGGAGAGCGCCACCATGTCCGATCTCGACAGCCAGGTCCCGTACTGGGACGCGGCCGCCGCCACCAAGACGTTCACACACCCGCTGCACGCGCCCTGGCTCGACCCGTCGTCCGGCCGGGGCGGGCGCACCGCGCTGCTCGACTACGGGTGCGGATACGGCCGCACCATGGCGGAGCTCGCCCGCCACGGCTTCGACGACCTGACGGGCGCCGACAGCTCGCCCCGGATGATCGAGCGGGCCCGGTCGCTGCACCCCGCGATGCGGTTCGCGGTCCTGGAGGCTCCGCCGGTCCTGCCGTTTCCCGACGCCGCCTTCGACGCGGTCGTGCTGTTCGCGGTCCTGACGTGTGTCCCGGGCGACGACGCCCAGCAACGGCTGGTCGCGGAACTGCGCCGGGTGCTCGCGCCCGGCGGGACCCTGTACGTGAGCGACCTGCTGCTGCAGGAGGACGAGCGCAACCGGGCCCGCTACACGCGCGACGCCGAGCGCTTCGGCACGTACGGCGTGTTCGAGACGTCCGACGGGGCGGTGTGCCGGCACCACTCCCGGGACCGGTTCGCCACCTTGCTCGCCGGTTTCGACACCGTCGCCACCCGGACGATCACCGTGGGCACGATGAACGGGCACGAGTCGACAGGGATCCAGATCCTCGCCCGCAGGCCGTCCGACACGACGGCGTAGGCACCCGCGCCCTCAGCCGAAGGCCAGGGCCCGCTCCAGCGCGGCGCGGCCCGCAGGACCCCAGGTGGGCTTGCCGCCCGGCAGGCCCCGGTCGCCCGCGCGGCCGATGGCGATCAGGCCCGCGGCCCGTAGCACGGCCCAGCCGCGGGCGCGGCGGATCGTCGCGTCGTCGGCGAGCCCGTAGGCGTCGAAGAACGGGGCGGCCTCGCCCTCGGGCAGCAGCAGCCACGCGGCGCAGAGGTCGGTGGCGGGATCGCCCGCGCACACGTCGCCGAAGTCGATGATGCCGGCGAGGGCCCCGTCCCGTACGACGACGTTGGCGGGGTGGAGGTCGGAGTGCAGCCAGCGGCGCTCGCCCTCCCAGGCGGGGGCGGCCAGCGCGTCGTCCCACAGGGCACGCACGGCGGTGGCCCGCTCGCCCGCCGCTTCCAGGTCGGTGCAGAGCTGGTCGATGTCGACGGGCAGCGCGGCCAGGGGGACGCCGCGTCCCGGGCGGGTCGGGGCGTCCTCGGGCGCGGGGGCGGCGTGCAGGGCGCCGAGGAAGGCGCCCAGGGCCTTCGGGGCGCCGGTGCCGGGGGCGATCGGCTCGCGGTCGGCCGGCTCGCCGGGCACCCAGGTCGTCACGGTCCAGGGCCGCGGGAAGCGCGCGGACGGTTCACCGATGCGACGCGGCCGGGGCACGGGCATCGGGAGGCGCGGCGCCAGCTCGGGCAGCCAGCGCTGTTCGTTGCGTACGGCCGGGACACTGGCGTCGAAGCACGGCACCCGCACCACCAGCTCCTCGCCGAGACGCCACACCTGGTGGTCCCAGCCGGTGGCGGCGTGCCACAGGGCCAGCTCCGCGAGGTCGGGGTGCTGCGCGCGCAGCAGGTCACGCACCAGCGCTTCGTCGATGACGATGTCGTTCGATGCAACGGTTTCGGTGGTGTTCCCGTCGTCGATCATGGGAGGCATGATCTCAGGCGGCGTCGTGTCCGTCCCCGGATCCGAAGAACACGGCGAGCGCACGGTCGACGTGCCCGGCCAGATCCTCCTCCCCCGCCCGCACGACCGCGTAGGTGCGGTGCAGGAAGCGGCACAGGGCCGAGGTGTCGAACTGGAGGACCGCGAGACCTGCCGGGGCGTGCAGTTCGACGACCGTGCGGGCGCGTCCGCAGGGCCAGACATGGACGTCACCGGTGCCCGTCGGCGCGCGCAGTCCCTCGTCCAGCAGGGAGCGCGCGAAGGCCCAGGTCACCTGGGTGCCGGCGCGGGTGACGTCGGCGGGGAAGACCAGGCTGATGGCCAGCGGGTCGGCGGAGGCGTAGCGCAGCCCGACGGTGAGGGCACGCTCGCCTCCCGCGTGCTCGGCGGTGACGAGTCGGGCTCGGGTCGGCTGTTCCAGCGTGACGGGCAGGGTGGTCGGCATGGCGGGCTCCTCTTCTGCTGCGCTGCGTGTTCCTGGTGCCCGTTCGACACGGGGACCGGGCCTCGCATTACGGCGTTTCACAAAAAGCCGGTGTGACCTGTGCCACTCACCCCTCCATCATCCGACATAAGTCAATTACGGTTGCAAACTCCCCATATCGATACATCGACGTGTGGGCCGCCGATCCGCAGTCGGCGCAGCCGCCACCGTCCGGCCCGTCCCGCTCGCACGGAAGATTCCTGCCATGACCGAAGGCCCCGGCACGGCCGCGTACGCCCGGATCTACGAGACGGAGCAGGCGCGCCTCGTCGCCTACGCCCGCTCGCTGACCGGTAATCCCTGGCTCGCCGACGATCTCGTCGCGGAGGCGCACTTCCGCGTCTGGCGGCGGCTCTCCGCCGGGCACGAGATCGAGAACGTCGCGGCGTACCTGACGACGACCGTGCGTCATCTCGCCGCCACGGCCGGGCGCGGGGCCGCCCGCGAGACGCCGCTCGACCCGCAGGCGGAGACCGGTCCGGCGCAGGCTGCGCAGGGGTCGTACGGGGATCCCGACCCGGCCGACCGGGTCTCGTCGGTCGATCTGCTGACCCGGGTCCTGGGCCAGCTGCCCGAGCGCTGGGTACGGGCGCTCTGGCTGGCGGAGGCCGAGGGGCAGCCCCTCGACGCGGTGGGGCGCGGCATCGGCGCGGGCAGCGGCGCGACGGCTGTGCTGCTGCACCGGGCGCGTGAGGGAATGCGGCAGGCGTTCCTGCGGGCGCACCCGGGCTCCCCCGACGACCCGGCCTGCCAGAGGCACTGGGACCGGATACCCGCGCATGTGCGGGGCAGCGCTTCCGAGCGGCAGTCCGAGAAGCTGCTGGCGCACGTGGACGGCTGTGACGACTGCCGGGCGCGGCTCGCCCTGCTGCTGCGCGCCAACAACCGGCTGCCCGCCCTGGTGGGCCCGGCGCTGCTGGTGTTCGTGCTCGGCGGGGCCGGGACGTTCCTGGTGCCGCTGGCGGCGGGGGCCGGAGCGGGGGCGGCGGCCTCCGGCGGTCACGGGTCCGGTTCCGGGTTCTTCCACGGCGTGCGCCATCTCTTCACCGGCGGGGCGAAGACGCAGGCCACCGCCGTGGCCGGGGTGCTCGGTGTCTCGGTCGCGGGCGCGGCGGTCGCGGCGGGGATCGCGTTCACGGGCTCGGGGGGTCCGGTGCCACCGCAGCGGGCGGTGGTCGTGGGCCAGACTCCGGCGGAGCGCGACGCTTCTTCGGTACCGACAGGCGCTACGCCCACGTCGCCGAGTGTTTCGTCCCAGACATCAACTCCCCGTAGCGCTGAGCCTGTTGCGGGGCAGGACGGGTCGACGGCGGCCTCGAAGCCGGGCGCGCCGTCGGCGCGGCCCACGCAACCGGCCAGGTCCGCGGCGCCCGACCAGGCCCCCGCGGCGCCCGTGCGCCCCTCGGCTCCGGCCGCTCCCCCGCAGCCTGCCGGGTCCGCGGAGCGCGCGACGTCCGCAGCGCCCACCGGACCGGCCGCCCCGACGTCGGTACCGACCACCGCACCCACGTCCCCGCCCCCGGCAACGCCCACGCCCACAGGGACCACCACGCCGCCACCGCCTCCGACGGCGCCGCCGACACCGCCGACACCGCCGACTCCCACGACTCCGACAGCTCCGACAGCTCCGACAGCTCCGACAGCTCCGACAGCTCCGACAGCTCCGACGACACCGACCGCTCCGACGACACCCCCCGATCCGGTGCCGCCGACCACGCCGGACCCCCCGACCACCGAGGCACCCCCGGCCTCCCCCACCCCGGTCTGCACCCCCTGGCTGGGCCCGGTCTGGATCTGCCGGGTGAACTGATCCGGACGCCGTGGCGCCGATGCGCGGGCCCCGTACCCGTTGCACGATGGCTGCATGTTGTTCGCCCGGCTCGCTCAGGTGTCCCAGGACGTCGCCGCCACCTCGGCGCGGACGCGGAAGATCGCGCTGCTCGCCGAGTTGTTCGGGGACGCCTCGCCCGACGACGTCCCGCTCGTGATCCCGTATCTGGCGGGCCGCCTGCCGCAGGGGCGGCTCGGGGTCGGCTGGCGGGTGCTCGGCGAACCGGTGCCGCCCGCGGACCGGCCGCGCCTCACCGTGCAGGACGTCGACGCCGAGCTGACCGCCATCGGCGATGTCGCCGGTGCCGGTTCGCAGGCCGAACGCAAACGGTTGGTCGGGGCGTTGATGGGGGCGGCGACGGCGGCCGAGCAGCGGTTCCTGATCGGTCTCGTCACCGGCGAGGTGCGCCAGGGCGCCCTGGACGCGGTCGCGCTCGAAGGTCTCGCGCGGGCGACCGGAACGCCGCCGGCGGACGTCCGGCGTGCGGTGATGCTGGGGGGCGGGCTGCAGCCCGTGGCGCAGGCGCTGCTCGCGCGCGGGCCCGAGGCGCTCGACGACTTCCGGCTGACCGTGGGCCGCCCGGTCCTGCCGATGCTGGCGCACTCCGCGAGCGCGGTGGTCGACGCCCTGGACAAGCTCGGCGAGTGCGCGGTCGAGGAGAAGCTCGACGGCATCCGCATTCAGGTGCACCGGGACGGCGACGAGGTCCACGTCTACACCCGCACCCTCGACGACGTCACCGATCGGCTGCCCGAAGTGACGTCCACCGTGCGGGAGTTCACGGGAGAGCGGTTCATTCTCGACGGCGAGGTCATCGCGTTCGACGGGAACGGGCGGCCGCGCGCCTTCCAGGACGTGGCCGGGCGGGTGGGTTCCCGCGTGGACGTCGCGGGCGCCGCCGCGGCGCTGCCCGTCTCGCCGGTCTTCTTCGACGTGCTCTACGTCGACGGGCGCGACCTGCTGGATCTGCCCTTCGGCGAGCGGCACGAGGAGTTGGCGCGGCTGGTGCCCGAGCCGATGCGGGTGCGTCGGCACGTCGTGCCGGACGGTGCGGACGAAGGGCAGCGCGCGGCCGCGGAGAGGTTCTTCACCGACACCATCGGGCGGGGCCACGAGGGCGTCGTGATCAAGGGCGTGGACGCCCCGTACAGCGCAGGACGCCGGGGCGCGTCCTGGCTGAAGGTGAAGCCGGTGCACACCCTGGACCTGGTGGTGCTCGCCGCCGAGTGGGGGCACGGGCGGCGCACCGGCAAGCTCTCCAACCTGCACCTGGGCGCGCGCCGCGACGACGGCACGTTCGCGATGCTCGGCAAGACGTTCAAGGGGCTCACCGACGCGCTGCTGACCTGGCAGACCGTGCGCCTTCAGGAGCTGGCGACCGGCGACGACGGCCATGTGGTCACCGTGCGTCCGGAGCTGGTGGTGGAGATCGCCTACGACGGGCTGCAGCGCTCGACGCGCTACCCGGCGGGGGTCACGCTGCGGTTCGCGCGCGTCGTGCGCTACCGCGACGACAAGACCGCGGAGCAGGCGGATACGGTCGACACGGTGCTCGCCGCCCATCCGTCCCCCGGCGATGACGAGGCCCCCTCCGACCCCCTGGAAACGTGACCGTTTCTTTGCCCAAAGTTTGTCCGTATAAGGTGACTCCCGCACCGAAAGATGCATCCGCCAAGTATTGGGCGCCGGGGACGCAGCCCGGAGACCCTGCACGCACGGACAAGGGGAGAGACGTGCCCGCTTCACGGCTCAGCAGGACACCACTGCCAGGGATCGGCCATCGCTACGATCTGACCACCCGAGAACAGCGGCTTCTGTCGGTGGTCGCGCACCGGGACGGGGGCCGCACGCTCAGCGCGTACCGGGCCGACGACCCCGACGCGTGCGCCCTGTCGATGAAGCTGACACCGGGTGAGGCGGCCTATCTCATCGACGCGTTGATGCCGTCGCACCACAGCCCGAATCTGCTGCACACCACCGATCTGGGTCTGGTCGCCGAGCGCATCGAGGTGCCCGTCGCCTCCTACTGGAACGGCCGGCTGCTCGGCGAGACGCACATGCGCACGGAGACGGGTGCCTCGATCGTGGCGGTGCTGCGCCGCGCGGAGGCGATACCGTCGCCGCCCCCGGACTTCCGGCTCGCGGGCGGGGACACCGTCATCGTGATCGGGACCCGCGAGGGGGTCGAGGCCGCCGCCGAGATCCTGGGGCGGGAGTGATCGGATGCATTCCGCTGTCTTCCTCATCGAGTTCGGTGCGATCATCCTGGCCCTCGGCCTGCTGGGCCGCCTGGCCGGCCGGCTGAGCTTCTCACCGATCCCGCTCTATCTGCTGGCCGGGCTCGCGTTCGGCGAGGGCGGTCTGCTGCCGCTCGGCGCGAGCGAGGAGTTCGTCGCCATCGGCTCCGAGATCGGGGTCATCCTCCTGCTGCTGATGCTGGGCCTGGAGTACACGGCCAGCGACCTCGTCAGCAACCTCAAGACGCAGTACCCGGCGGGGCTCGTCGACATGACGTTCAACGCGCTGCCCGGCGCCGCCGCCGCGCTCATCATGGGCTGGGGCCCGGTCGCAGCCGTGGTGCTCGCCGGTGTCACCTGGATCTCGTCGAGCGGCGTGATCGCCAAGGTGCTCGGCGACCTGGGGCGGCTCGGCAACCGCGAGACGCCGGTGATCCTGTCCATCCTCGTGCTCGAGGATCTGGCGATGGCCGTGTATCTGCCCATCATCACCGCCCTGCTGGCCGGGGTCGGCTGGGCGGCCGGCGGCCTCACCCTCGCCATCGCGCTCGGCGCGGCCGGTCTGGTGCTGTTCGTGGCCGTCCGCTACGGGCGGCAGATCTCCCGGTTCGTGTCGAGCGACGACCCGGAGAAGCTGCTCCTGGTGGTGCTCGGGCTGACCATTCTCGTGGCCGGCATCGCCCAGCAGCTCCAGGTCTCCGCGGCCGTCGGCGCGTTCCTCGTCGGCATCGCGCTCTCCGGTGAAGTCGCCGAGGGCGCCCACCAGTTGCTGCTGCCGCTGCGCGATCTGTTCGCGGCCGTGTTCTTCGTCTTCTTCGGCCTGCACACCGACCCGGCGAGTATTCCGCCGGTGCTGCTGCCCGCGCTGCTGCTCGCCGTCGTGACAGCCTGCACGAAGATCTTCACCGGGTACTGGGCCGCGCGACGCGCCGGTGTCTCCGTGAAGGGCCGCTGGCGGGCCGGTGGCGCGCTCGTGGCGCGCGGCGAGTTCTCCATCGTGATCGCCGGGCTCGCCGTGACGTCCGGGATCGAACCGCGGCTCGGGCCGCTGGCGACCGCGTACGTGCTGATCCTGGTGATCGTGGGACCGCTCACCGCGCGCTACACGGAGCCGCTCGCCCAGCGGTTCTTCAAGCCCCGCGTCCCCGAGCCGGTGGCGGTGCCCGCGCCGCGCGGCTCCGAGGCTCCGGTGGACGAGCAGATCGGCTGAGCGCACGCCGCCGTGGTGACGGGCCCGTACCCCCTTGGGTACGGGCCCGTTCTCTCCCCGGTCGCCGCCCATGACCTGTGCGCTTAGCGTGGTGGACGAGGTCGGGGGTGTATCGGGGTGTTTGGAGGCCACCATGGATCGCTCGCCCGAATCTGCCACGGCCGCCGGAACCGGCCTGCCTTCCGCGGCGCCGCCCGGCTACGCCGGAGGCGGTGCGCATGAGCACCGGTGGCTGATCCTCGGCGTCATCGGGCTCGCTCAGCTGATGGTCGTCCTGGACGCGACGATCGTGAACATCGCGCTGCCCTCCGCCCAGCAGGACCTGGGGTTCTCGGACGGCAACCGGCAGTGGATCGTCACCGCCTACGCGCTCGCCTTCGGCAGCCTGCTGCTGCTCGGCGGCCGCATCGCCGACCTGGTGGGACGCAAGGCGGTCTTCCTGGCCGGTCTCGCCGGGTTCGCCGTGGCCTCCGCCATCGGCGGCGCCGCGACCAGTTTCGGCATGCTGGTGGCGGCGCGGGCCCTGCAGGGCGCGTTCGGCGCGCTGCTCGCGCCCGCCGCGCTGTCGCTGCTGACGACGACGTTCACGGATCCCAAGGAGCGCGCGAAGGCATTCGGCATCTACGGCGCCATCGCGGGCGCCGGCGGCGCCGTGGGCCTGCTGCTCGGCGGTGTGCTGACCGAGTACCTGGACTGGCGCTGGTGCCTGTTCGTGAACCTGGCGTTCGCCGTCGTGGCGATGATCGGCGGCGCCCGGCTGCTGCACGGCGGCCGCCCCACGGACCGGCCGAAGCTGGACGTGCCCGGCACGTTGCTCGTCTCGGTCGGCCTGTTCTGCATCGTCTACGGCTTCTCGCAGGCGGAGACCCACGACTGGGGCGAGGGCCAGGTCTGGGGCTTCCTCGTCGTCGGCGTGGTGCTGCTCGCGGCGTTCGCCTGGTTCGAGACCCGGGCCACGCATCCGCTGCTGCCGCTGCGCGTGGTCCTGGACCGCGACCGCGGCGCGTCGTACCTGGCGATGTTCATCGCCGGTGCGGGCATGTTCGGCGTGTTCCTGTTCCTGACGTACTACCTGCAGCAGATCCTGTCGTACTCGCCGGTGATGACCGGTGTCGCGTTCCTGCCGCTGGTGGCGTGCATGATCGTCTCGTCGATCGTCACCACCAACGTGCTGGTGCCCAGGTTCGGTCCGAAACCGATCGTGCCGCTCGGCATGGCGCTCGCGGCGGTGGCGATGGTGTGGCTGACCTTCCTCGACCTCGACAGCAGTTACGCGGCCCATGTGCTGCCGCCGCTGCTCGTGCAGGGCATCGGCATGGGCCTGATCTTCGCCACGGCGATGAACCTCGCGACGGCCGGGATCGCCTCGCACGACGCGGGGGTGGCGTCCGCGATGGTCAACACCAGCCAGCAGGTGGGCGGTTCGATCGGCACGGCGCTGCTCAACACCCTCGCGACGACCGCCGCCACGAACTACCTGGTCGGCAAGCAGCCCACACCGCTGGTGCAGGCGAACGCCGCGATCGAGAGCTACTCGACGGCGTACTGGTGGTCCGCGCTGTTCTTCGGTGTCGGGGTGGTGGTGACGCTGATCCTTTACCGGGCCGGACCCCCGCGGCAGATGTCCTCCGAGGAAGTCGTGCACATGTGAGACGGTTCGGGCGCCTTGCCCACGGGGCATACCCCATCTGCAAAGTCGGCCCGCCCGGGCGTGCACCGGGCGGGCGGCGGTGTCTGTGCGGGGCGGTCGAGGGCAGTGTGAGGGGGACGTCATGCGCGGCGTGCCGTACGAGGCGTACCAGGTGGACAGCGAGCGGCTCGCGACGGCGTTCGTCGAAGTGGCCGACGCCTCCGCGCGCGGCGGCCCACAGGCGCTCGCGGCGCTGGTCGCCTGCTGTGTCACCCTGCTGGAGGTGCCGTCGGCCGCGGCCGTGCTCAAGCCCCCGACGGGCCGCGTCGAGCTGGCCGCGTCGGACAACCGTGGGCTGCGCCTGGAGCGGGCGGCGCTGTCCTGGGGCGAAGGTCCGGGCGCGGACTGCCGGGCCTCCGCACAGCCGATCCGCGGGGTGCCCCTGGCACATCCGTACGCGCGGGCCAACTGGCCGTCGTACACGGCGATGGCGCGCTCCCTGGGCTTCGCGTGCGTGGTCGCCGTGCCGCTGCGTACAGCGGACCGGGCGGTCGGCTCGCTCAGCCTGCTGTCGGAGCGGACGGGCCCGCCCGGACCGCTGCAACTGCGCCTGGGCCAGCATCTCGCCGACGCCACGGCGCTCGGCGTGCAGCCCCGCGTTCCGCTCCGCTGACCCGGCCGCGGTCTGGGGGATGTCCCCCAGCGGGGTCGGAGGACAACCTCGTTCCGGCGCGTTCCCGGCGCTCCTAGCGTGGATCACGTACCACGCAGCGACGGGAACCACGGACCAGGGAGTCGTGATGATCGAGGCCAGGGGTCTCACCAAACGGTACGGCGGGATACTCGCCGTGGACGGCCTGACCTTTGAGGTCCGGCCGGGCAGGGTGACGGGGTTCCTCGGGCCGAACGGTTCGGGAAAGTCCACGACCCTGCGCATGATCATGGGGCTCGACCGGCCGGACGCCGGGCACGTGACGATCGGCGGCCGCCCGTACGGCGAGCTGCGCCGGCCGCTGTGCGAGGTGGGGGCGCTCCTGGAGGCCCGGACCTTTCACCCCGGGCGCAGCGCCCGCAGTCATCTCAGGGCGCTCGCGGCGGGCGGCGGCATCGACGTGGCGCGTGTGGACACGGTCCTGGAGACGGTCGGTCTGAGCTCGGTCGCGGGCCGGCGGGCGGGGTCGTTCTCGCTCGGCATGGCGCAGCGGCTCGGCATCGCGGCGGCGCTGCTCGGCGATCCGGCGGTGCTGCTCTTCGACGAGCCGGTGAACGGCCTGGACCCCGAAGGGGTGCGCTGGCTGCGCGAGTTGCTCCGGACGCTGGCCGCCGAGGGCCGTACGGTCCTGCTGTCGAGCCATCTCATCGGCGAGATGGCGCTGACGGCCGACCATCTGCTCGTGATCGGGCAGGGCAGAATGGTCGCCGACACGTCGGTGGCCGAACTCACCGCGTCCGGGCGGTCGTTGGAGGAGGCGTTCTTCGCGCTGACCGGTGATGTCGCGACGTACCAGGCAGGAGGCATCCGATGAGCACGGCCTACGCTCCCCCGATGCCCGCCGGGCGCTACGGTTTCCGGGACGCCGCCCGCATGGAGTGGATCAAGCTGCGCAGTCTGCGCTCGACGACGTACGCACTGCTGCTCACCGTCGTCGGCATGATCGCCATGGGCGTCGTGACGATGGCCAACACCAAGGCGCCGCACGGCGCTTCGAGGGTGGCGAGTTTCGATCCGACGAACAACGTGCTGGCGGGCGTGGCGCTCGGGCAGCTCGTCATCGGGGTGCTCGGCGTCCTGATGGTGACGGGCGAGTACACGACGGGCACGATCCGTGCCACGTTCGCCGCGGTCCCCGACCGGCGGCTCGCGCTCGCGGCGAAGGCGGCCGTGCTCGGCGGACTCGCCCTGGTCGTGGGCGAGTCGGTGACCCTGGTGACGTTCGTGGCGGGGAGCGCCGCGCTCTCCCCCGACGTGCCGCACCCCTCGCTCGGCGATCCCGGCGTGCTGCGCGCGGTCCTGATGTCGGGCGCGTATCTCGCGATGGTGGGTCTGATGGGTGTCGCCATCGGGGCGATCACCCGGCACACGGCGAGCGCGATCGGCGTCCTCGTCGGCATCACGTACGTGCTGCCCGCGCTGCTGGCCGGGACGACGGGCACGACGGTCGCCAAGTTCTTCCCCACGATGATCGCGGGCAACTCCCTCGCCGTGACGGTGCCGGTCGACGGGATGCTGTCGCCCTGGGCCGGGTTCGCGGTGCTGTGCCTGTACACGGCGGCGCTGCTCGGGGCGAGTGCCCGGCTGATGGTGCGGCGCGATGCGTGAGGTGCTGCGGGCCTGGCGGACGCGGCGGGCGTGGGCGGAGGCGGTGTACTGCCTCCTGTGCGGCGCCCTCGCGGTCACGGGCTTCGTGCTCGTCGTGGTCGCCCTGGCGCTGGGCGCGGCGTTCACGCTGACGCTGATCGGGGCGGTGCTCGGGGTGCTGTTCCTGGTGGGCGGCCTCACGCTGGCGCGGGGGCTCGGGGGTCTCCAACGGGCGCTGGCGGGCGGCCTGTTGGGCGAGCGGGTCGCGACGCCGGGCGGGCCGCGGGCGGGTGGTGGACTGTTCGGGCGTACGGAGGCGCGGCTGCGGGACGCGGCGGCGTGGCGCGCGGTGGCGTACGTGACGGTGCGGCTGCCGGTGGCCCTGTTCGGCCTGTACGCGGTGTCATGGTGGGCCGTGGGGGCGGTGAACGTCGTGGCGCCGGTGCGGTGGGCGCTCGCCCCGGACGACGTGCACCTGGTGACGCCGTTGCCGTTCGGCGGGTCGCCGCAGGTGCACTCGGTGTGGGGTGCGCTGGGGACGACCCTGGCGGGCTGTGCGATCGTCGTGGTCGCACCGTGGCTGACCCGCGCGTTCGTGAGCCTGGACCGTCGTCTCGTACGTGCCCTGCTCGGACCCGATCGACTGGCGCAGCGCGTACGGGACTTGGAGGAGACGCGCGCGCTCGCCGTGGAGGACGCGGCCGAGCGGCTGCGGCGTCTCGAACGCGATCTGCACGACGGGGCACAGGTACGGCTCGTCGCCCTGGCGATGAGTCTGGACATGGTCCGCGAGCAGCTCGACGACCGGGACAGGCCCGAGCTGCGCCGGCTCGTCGAGACCGCCCGGGACAACGCCGCGGAGGCCCTCACCGAGCTGCGCGACCTCTCGCACGGTCTGCATCCGCCCGCGCTGGACGGCGGCCTCGGCGACGCGCTGACCACGCTGGCGGCCCGGTCGGCGCTGCCCGTGGACGTGACGGTGGAGGTTCCCGTACGGCCTTCGCCGGCGATCGAGAGCCTCGCCTACTACTGCGCGGCGGAGCTGCTGACGAACGCCATCAAGCACAGTGGGGCCACCCGGATCGGCATCGAACTGGTCGCGGGGGACGGGGTGTTGCGCGTGCGGGTGTCGGACGACGGACGGGGCGGGGCGCGGATCGTGGCCGGCGGCGGGCTCGCGGGTCTGGTGCAGCGGGTACGGACGGTGGACGGGGAGCTGGCCGTGTCCAGCCCCGAGGGCGGGCCCACCTCGGTGACGATCCGGCTGCCGGAGCACGCGTGAGGGCCCCGGCGCGGCGTCGGTTCCGGTGCCGGCGCCCCGTGCGATGTGCGAGGCTCACCCCATGCGCGTAGTGATCGCCGAGGACGCCGCCGTGCTGCGGGAGCTGCTCGCCCAGATGCTCACCCTGCGCGGCCACGAGGTCGCCGCCTGCGTCGGCGACGCGGACGCGCTGCGGGCGGCCGTGACCGAGCACCGGCCCGATGTCGCCGTCGTCGACATCCGGATGCCGCCGACGAGCACCGACGACGGGCTGCGGGCCGCGATCGACATCCGCCGCGAGCGCCCCGGCACCGGCGTGCTGCTGTTCTCGCAGTACGTCGAGACGAAGTACGCGACGCGGCTGCTCGCCGAGGGCTCGGCGGGCGTCGGCTATCTGCTCAAGGAGCGGGTGGCGAACGTCGCGGAGTTCACGGACGCGCTGCAGCGGGTGGCGGACGGCGGCACGGCGCTCGATCCTGAGGTGGTGACGCAGCTGGCCGGGGCCGGACGCAGGACCGAGGAGCTCACCTCGCTCACCGGCCGGGAGCGGGACGTGCTGACCCTGATGGCGGAGGGCCGCTCGAACGGGGCGATCGCCCAGTCGCTGCACGTGTCCGCGGGCACCGTCGAGAAACACGTGGCGGCGATCTTCGGCAAGCTGGGCCTGCCCCCGTCGGAGGACCACAACCGGCGCGTCCTCGCCGTCATCCGCTATCTCCACCGGGACTGATCACATGGCTTCTGCGGTCAGGCGCAGCGCGGGCATTCTGCTCTTCCGCCGCACGCCGGACGGGCCCGAGGTGCTGCTCGGCCACATGGGCGGGCCGTTCTGGGCGCGGCGGGACGCGGGCGCCTGGAGCGTGCCCAAGGGCGAGTACGGGGAGGACGGGTCAGCGGAGACGCCCTGGGACGCGGCCCGGCGCGAGTTCCAGGAGGAGCTGGGGCTGCCGCCGCCGGAGGGCACGCCGCTGCCGCTGGGCGAGGTGATCCAGTCCGGCGGCAAGCACGTCATGGTGTGGGCGGTGGAGGGCGACCTCGACCCGGCGGACGTGGTGCCGGGGACGTTCACGATGGAGTGGCCGCGCGGCAGCGGCCGGGTCGCCGAGTTTCCCGAGCTGGACCGGGTGGCCTGGTTCGGGCTCGACGCGGCGCGCGGCAAGGTGGTGAAGGCCCAGACCGCGTTCCTCGACCGGCTGACGGATCACGTCTGACGTGCCGGGGAGCGGGTACCCGGGCGGCCCGCGTTGCGCGCCCCCGCGCCGCGCGCGAAGGTCGAAGGAACCGCGCAGAGGAGGTCACCCCCATGCCCATCGCGACGGTCGATCCCGCCACGGGTGAGACGGTGAAGACGTTCGACGCCCTCTCCCCCGAAGACATCGAGGCGAAGCTGGCCCAGGCGTCCCGGACGTTCGACACGTACCGCACGACGTCGTTCTTCGAGCGGGCCCGGATGCTCCAGCAGGCCGCCGATCTGCTGGACGCCGACGCCCCCGACATCGCCCGGGTGATGACGACGGAGATGGGCAAGCCGGTCGCGGCGGCCCGCGCCGAGGCGGCGAAGTGCGCGAAGACGATGCGCTGGTACGCGGAGCACGCGCCGGAGCTGCTCGCCGACGAGCACCCGTCCGACGCGGACGTGCGGGACGCCGGCGCGGCCCGCGCCCTGGTCCGCTACCGGCCGCTGGGCCCGGTCCTCGCGGTGATGCCGTGGAACTTCCCGCTGTGGCAGGTCGTCCGGTTCGCGGCGCCCGCCCTGATGGCGGGGAACGTGGGCCTGCTCAAGCACGCGTCGAACGTGCCGCAGACCGCGCTCTACCTGGAGGATCTCTTCCGTCGCGCCGGTTTCCCCGAGGGCTGCTTCCAGACGCTGCTGATCGGGTCGAAGGCCGTCGAGGGCATTCTGCGCGACGACCGGGTGGCGGCCGCGACGCTGACCGGCAGCGAGCCCGCCGGTCGTTCGGTCGCCGCGATCGCCGGTGACGAGGTCAAGAAGACCGTGCTGGAGCTCGGCGGCAGCGACCCGTACGTGGTCATGCCGTCGGCGGACGTCGCGAAGGCGGCGCGGACCGCGGTGACCGCCCGGGTGCAGAACAACGGGCAGTCGTGCATCGCGGCGAAGCGGTTCATCGTGCACGAGGACGCGTTCGAGCAGTTCAGGGACGCGTTCGTGGAGGGCATGCGGGCGCTGCGGGTCGGCGAACCGCTGGACGAGGACACGGACGTCGGCCCGCTCGCCAGCGAGCAGGGCCGCAAGGACCTGGAGGAACTCGTCGACGAGGCCGTCGAGAGCGGGGCGACGGTGCTGTGCGGCGGGCAGCGACCGAAGGACTTCGCGGACCGCGGCTGGTTCTACGAGCCGACGGTGCTCGCCGATGTGACGCCGCAGATGCGGATCCATCACGAGGAGACGTTCGGTCCGGTGGCGACGCTCTACCGGGTGGAGAGCCTGGACGAGGCGATCGAGGTCGCCAACGACACGCCGTTCGGGCTCAGTTCCAACCTGTGGACCGGCGACGAAGCCGACATCGAGCGGTTCGTCCAAGACAGCGGGGCGGGCGGTGTCTTCGTGAACGGGATGACGGCCTCGCACCCCGCGCTGCCGTTCGGCGGCGCCAAGCGCTCCGGGTACGGGCGTGAGCTGGCAGGCCACGGCATCAAGGAGTTCTGCAACATCACGACGGTGTGGATCGGCGCCTGAGCGGCGCCGGCTCCACCACTACGAACGATCGAAACGATCAATTTGCTCGTTTCTCTTGAGCGTTTGAATCACCGGGTGCTAGAAACCGCTTACTCCCAGCGGCCCCTCCAGCATCCCGGAGCTCTTCATGACGTCGCCGTCCCTGCCCTGGTCCCGTCGCGCCTTCCTCGCCACCTCCGCGGCCGTCGGTGCCGCGTTCACCGTCGGAGTACCCCGTCCCGCCGCGGCCGCGGAGGCGGACGAGTTCGCCGAACTGCGGGCGAAGTGGCGGGCGTTGTATCTCGGCGAGGGCTTCAGCCCGACCGCAGAGCCGTTCAGGTCGAAGCTCGCCTCGCTCGGCACACAGGCGAAGGCCTGGCAGGACGCGATGACTCCGGCGACCGGATCGCTGTGGCCGGACGCCGTGTTCGGCGACCCCGAGCCGGACACGGACACGGAGTCGTACGGCTACTCCGAGAAGATCCAGACGAGCTACGAGCGCGTACGGATGATGGCGGAGGCCTTCTGCCAGCCCGGCACCGGCCTCACCGGCGACGCGTCGCTCAGGGCCGCCGTGCTCACGGCCCTGGACCACCTGAGCGCGCAGGTCTACAACAAGTCCCAGGCACAGTACGGCAATTGGTACAACTTCCAGATAGGCGCACCGCAGCGGCTGCTCGACATCTGCGTCCTGATGTACGAGCACCTGAGCGCGGAGCAGCTGACGGCGGCCGTCGAGGCGATCGACCACTTCGTCCCCGACTCGCTCGTCTCGACGTACACGGGCACGAGCACCGGCGCCAACCGCATCGACCTGTGCCGCGTCCTCGCGCTGCGCGGCGTCCTCGACGGCACCGCGGCGAAGGTGGCGCTCGCCCGTGACGCGATCTCGCCGGTCTTCCCGTACGTCACCACGGGCGACGGCCTGTACGCCGACGGCTCCCTGATCCAGCACACCTACGTCCCGTACACGGGCTCGTACGGCGCGGTCCTCATCGACGGCCTGAGCCGACTGTTCGCGCTGCTGGGCGGTTCGACCTGGGCGATCACCGACAGTGGGCGGCAGATCTTCCTGGACTCGGTGGAGGCCGCTTACGCGCCGTTCCTGCACGACGGGCTGGTCATGGACAACGTGGCGGGGCGCGCGATCAGCCGCGGTCTCGTCGCCACGGACACGCTGAGGATCCAGCAGGACGACCACGCGCGCGGCCACGCGATCATCGCCTCGATCCTGCTGCTCGGGCAGGGCGCGAGCGCCGAGGAGAACGCCCGCTGGCGGGCGCTGGCCAAGGGCTGGTACACGCGGGACCGCTACAGCGACGTCACCTCCGGGCGCACACTCGGGGTCGCCGCGCTGTCGCGTGTCTCGGCGCTGCTCGACGACTCCGCGGTGAAGGCGGCGGCCGAGCCCACGGGGCACAAGGTGTTCCCCTCCATGGCGCGGGCGACGCACCGAACGGGCCGGTTCACGGCATCGGTGTCGATGTCGTCGAAGGCGATCACGTTCTACGAGAACGGCAACGGCGAGAACATCCACGGCTGGCACACCGGTTCGGGAATGCTCTATTGGTGGGCCGCCGGTGACGCCGCGGGCGGCGGCCAGTACAGCGACGGCTTCTGGCCGACGGTGGACCCGTACCGGCTGCCCGGCACGACCGTCTCACGCAAGCCGCTCGCCGACGGGGAGGGCGGGACGTGGGGCGCGGCCCGGCCGGCCACGACGTGGGTGGGCGGGGCCACGGACGGCACGTACGCGGCCGTCGCCCAGGACACCCGCGGCCTGTCGTCCACCCTGCGGGCGCACAAGGCGTGGTTCTTCCTGGACGACGCGGTGGTGTGTCTCGGCGCGGGCATCACCGCCACGGACGGCGCGGGCGTGGAGAGCGTGGTCGACAACCGCAATCTGGGGGCGGCGGGCACGGCGGCCCTGACCGTGAACGGGCGCGCTCAGCCGTCCGGGGCAGGCTGGAACGCGACGGTCCAGGGGGCCCGTTGGGCCCATCTGGCCGGCCACGGCGGCTATCTCTTCCCCGGCGGCGCCTCGCTGACGGCGCTGCGCGAGGAGCGCACGGCGACGTGGCAGAGCATCAACGGCGGCGGTTCGACCGCCCCCGTCACACGCCGCTACGTCACCTTGCTCGCCGACCACGGCACGGATCCGGCCGACGCCTCGTACGCGTACGTCCTCCTGCCGGGCGCCACCGCGCAGCGCACCGCCGCACGGGCGGCGGACCGCGACTGGCTGGCCGTGACCGCCAACTCCGGTGCGCAGCAGGGCGTCAGGGTTCCCCCGCTCGGGCTCACGTCGGTCGCGTTCTGGGAGCCGGGGACGGTCGGCAAGGTGACGGTCGACGCGCCGCTGATCGTGCAGATCCGGGAGCGGCGGGACGGCACGGCGACGGTGTGCGTCAGCGACCCGACGCGGTCGGTCCAGGCGGCCACGCTCATGTGGCGGCGGCCGGTCAAGTCCGTTGTGTCGCAGCCCGGTTCGGTGACGGACGCGTCCGTGGGCCGGGAGCTGAAGCTGACGTTCGGCGACCTGAGCGGCGCCGGCGGGCTCACGCAGAAGGCCGTCGTCACGCTGTCCTGAACGGCGCGCCGCACGACTCCCGGACGCGCAACTCGGGGAGGATGTTCAGGTGTTGTCCCGGCTCACGGTTTCCTGACGGGTCGGCGAGCCGGGACAGCAGCAGTTCGGCGGCGCGCCGCCCCACGGCCTGCTTGGCCGGGGCGACGGCGGTCAGCGGGAGGTCGGCCAGCGAGGCCACCTCGTCGTCGTACGTGATGACGGCCAGGTCCCCCGGCACACGGATGCCGTGGGCGCGCAGTCGGGGCACGAGGACGATCGCGTCGACGTCGCTGTGCAGGATCGCGGCGCTCACTCCATGCTTCTCGACGGCCTCGCACAGGTGGGCGAAGGTGCGCTCGAACCGCTCGGCCTCGGTCACGGGCGTTCGTGGGCGTGGCAGTTCGGGCACGGGACGCAGTCCGAGGGCGGCGACCGCCGCCGCGTGGCCGCGCCGCAGCTCGGCGCTGGTGGGTGACTCCTGCGCCGCGAGCGCGATGGCGCGGTGCCCGAGCGCGGCCAGGTGCCGGACGGCCTCGGCGGCGCCGTGCGCATGGTCGGAGCA
The DNA here is from genome assembly GCF_017377775.1 of Streptomyces sp. VRA16 Mangrove soil. GTDB lineage: Bacteria > Actinomycetota > Actinomycetes > Streptomycetales > Streptomycetaceae > Streptomyces. The sequence goes on along the minus strand of NZ_JAFVLN010000001.1, from coordinate 1,032,065 downwards.
GACCCGGTCGAGGGCGGCCGCGGGGTGGCCGTGTGGGGCCGAGCGCTCCACGAGGACGGTCGGCACCGGCCGCCCGGCGATGTCCAGGCCCTCCCCCGGGCCCGCCCGGCCCGTCTCCCAACTGGGCGTCAGCAACAGGCCGTTCGCGCCGGACTCCAGCAGCCGGTCGGCCTGGACCGAGTCCTCTCCGGTGAGGTACTGCGTCAGGGCGACCATGAGCCGGGCGCCGTGCGCCTCGACGGCTTCCCGGGCGCCGCGCACCACGTCCGCGTAGTAGTAGTCGGTGGTCGGGACGACCATGCCGACGACAGTGCCGTGCGCAGACTGCGCGACGGGGCCGGGGACGTGGGTGGGCGTCGGCGTCGTGCCACGGGACGGGACGACGGCGCCGTGCAGCCGCCGCAGTCTGCCCTGTGCCGCGAGGGTCTCCACGTCGCGGCGGAGCGTCACGGGCGAAACGCCGAGTTCGCGGGCGAGGTCGGCCACCCGCAACGTGCCGCGCTCCTCGACCAGTTGAAGCACGAGCGCGTGACGTCGGTCGACGTGTTGCCGCATGGCGTGGGCCTCCCCCGGTGACACGCCCGGCGCGAGCGGCGCAGGGTCGACATCATCGTATCGATCGTCAACGCTCGCAACGATCCCTTCGGCCGCAAGGATCCGCTGACCACCGAGGCCCGAGGGGGACCGCAGGGGACCGCAGGGGACCGCAGGGGACCGCAGGGATCCGCAGGGGACCGCAGGGATCCGCCGCCGCAGAGGTCGACCGCCGCAGGTCCCTCTCACGGCCCGTCCGCTCAGTCGGAGCGTTCCAGTTGGGCGGCCCACCGCTCGGACCAGCGGCTCAAGCCCTCCAGTTGTGCGCAGGCCTCCTGACCCAGGGGCGTCAGGCAGTACGCATCCTGTGCGTCGCGCCCCACGAGCCGGGCCTCCTGGAGCTCCAGGAGGCGGCGGCGCAGCACGCTCGACGACATGCCGTCGCAGCGGTGCTGGAGCGGCCGGAAGCCGAGGGCGCCACCGCGCAGCTCCCACAGGACGCGCAGGGTCCAACGCCGGCCGAAGAGGTCGAGCGCGGCCATGACCGGACGGCCCGTGGTGGAGCCGCGAACCGGGGTGCCGGGCGCGGGAGTCGAAGTCATGAGCGGAGTCCGCCGTTCGGTTCACAGGGAGCGACAGGGCTGGCAGGGATCGCAGGAATGGCAGGGGTGGCCGGAGACGGCAGGGGGCCGTGGATGACAGGGGGGTGGCCGTGGATGACACGGGGTGGCGCTTCGATTTCCGACACACTACTCTCCGATCAAATGCTTCTGAAAGAGAAGCACTCGGCATACCGGTCCCGTCCGTGAGGGAGACACCGTGTCCGCCCGGATCCCGCCGCTCGACGCCCCCTTCCCCGCCGATGTCGCACCCGTGCTGGGCCGCATGATGCCGCCCGGCGAGGAGCCCATCGCCCTGTTCCGCACGTTCGCGCACCACGCCCGGCTGACCGAGGCCCTGCACGCCTGGGGCGCCTACCAGCTCAGCCGGGAGCTCAGCCTCGGCCTGCGCGAGCGCGAGATCGTCATCGACCGCACCTGCGCCCGATGCGGCTGCGCGTACGAGTGGGGTGTGCACGTCGCCCGCTTCGCAGTCCGCGCGGGGCTGACGGACGACCAGATCACCTCGCTCGCCCGCGGCACGGGAGCGGACGCGTGCTGGACGGACGAACGCGACCGTCTGCTGATCGAGGCGGTCGACGCCCTGCACACCCGACACGACGTCGACGACCCGCTGTGGGCGCGCCTCGCGGCCGCGTTCAGTGCCGAGCAACTCCTCGATCTGCTCATGCTGTGCGGCTTCTACCACGCGATCAGCTTCGTCGCGCGGGCCGCTCGACTGGCGCCGGAACCTGGATCGACGCCCCTGTGAGACCGTGCCGGACCGGTGGCCGGGGCCCCGCGGACCAGCGGCCCTGCCCGCCCTCCTGAACGGGCCACGGCCACCCGACCGGCCAAAATCGGCCACGCGTTCACCTTCCTTCACCACGTTCATTCACCTTGCCGTCACCGGGAGTTCGGCGCCGGGGTCGACCGTGTGCGCAGATCACAACGATCACGCCGATCGCACCGTCCGGTGTCCGGCGGTCCCCGCAGTCACGCGTTCCAGCGCCTCAGGAGGCACCATGTCCCCGCTCGTCCCCGGCTCCCGCAGCGCCCGTGGCGTACGCCGCACCGTCGCCGCGAGTGTGCCGCTCGCCGCGCTGGCCGCGCTCGCCGTCGCCGGGACCGCGACGGGCGCACCGGCCGGTTCCGGCACGGCCGAGGTGACCGGCAGCGCCACGCTGGGCGACATACCGCTCGGCGCGTTCAGCAACAGCCTGCTGCCGGGCACCGTGGCCGACGACCGCGGGGTCGACCTCGGCGGCATCGGCTCGGACATCTACCCGACGGGCCGCGAGGGCGAGTACTGGACGGTGACCGACCGCGGCCCGAACGGCCAGATCAAGGTCGACGGCACCAAGCGCCGCACGTTCCCCGTGCCCGGCTTCGACCCGGCCATCGTGAAGATCCGCGTCACCGGCGACCAGGTGAAGGTCCTCGACGCGATCCCGATCACCACCGCGTCCGGCAAGGCCGTCACCGGTCTGTCGAACCAGGCGGCCCGGGACGAGAAGCCGTACTCGTACGACGCTCAGAACCCGCTCTCGTACAACCCGAACGGCCTGGACACCGAGGGCATCGTGCGGGCCGCCGACGGAAGCTTCTGGCTGGTCGACGAGTACGGTCCCTCGCTCGTGCACGTGTCGTCGCGCGGCAAGGTCCTCGCCCGCTACGTGCCCGAGGGCCTGAACCTGAAGGGCGCCGACTACCCGGTGGTCGAGGCGCTGCCCTCGGTGCTGCTCCACCGGAAGAGCAACCGTGGGTTCGAGGGCCTGGCCCTGCTCCCTGACGGCGACCTGGTGATGGCGCTGCAGAGCCCGCTGTCGCTGCCCGACGGGGACGCCGGTGACGCCTCGCGCACCACCCGCCTGGTCCGCTTCTCCCCGAAGAAGCAGGCGGTGACGGCCGAGTACGCGTACCGCTTCGACCCGGTGGACATGGTCGACCCGGGCGAGGACGACACCTCCGAGCTGAAGATCTCCTCGGTCGTGGCGCTCGGCGGCGACCGGCTGCTCGTCGAGGAGCGCACCGACAAGGCGGCCCGCCTCCAGGAGGTGCGGCTCACGCGCGGCGCGAACATCCTGGGCGAGCAGTGGGACGACGCGACCACGACGCCGTCGCTGGAGCAGCTCGACGACCCGGCCGCCGCCGGGGTCCCGGTGCTCAAGAAGCGCCTCGTCGTCGACCTGAACACCGTCGCCGGGGTACAGGACAAGATCGAGGGCGTGGCCGTCACGGGGCGCGACAGGCTGGCGCTGATCAACGACAACGACTTCGGCATGACCGACGGCGCCGGGGCCTTCGACGCGAACGGGCGGCTCGTGGACAGCGGCATCGAGACGCAGGTGACGTACGTGAAGCTGCCCAAGGGCGCTCTGTAGGCCGGTGAACGGGCCGCCCTCCTACAGGGCGGCCTGCGCCAGCACGCGCGCGAGTTCGCGCGGCCGGGTCTTCATCGGCCAGTGCCCCGAGTCGATGTCCAGGTACTCGAGGTGCTTCGCGCGGGCGAGTTCGGGACTGTCCCCTTCGGCGATCCACTGGTGGGCCTGGTCCGGAGTGAACTCGGGGCACACGATCGCCACGGGCACGTCGAAGCGGCGCTCGTCGGTGAGGCGTACGACCGACTTGACGACCGTCTCGGGCACGGGGAGAGCGGCGGCGGCGAAGCTGTCCCGGGCCTCCTGGTCCAGGTCCACGGCGTCCGGGCCCTCGAAGGGCTCCCAGCCGGGGAAGGGCACGGCACCGTTCTCGGCGGTGAAGAAATCGGCGTAGGCCCGCCCGTCGGGAGCGGGGAAGCCGCCGACGAGGGCGACCTTGGCCACCTTCCCCGGTCGTGCGTCGGCCGCGAGCCAGGCCAGGGTCGTCGCTGCCGAGTGCCCCACGACCAGCGGCTTTCCCGGCGACGCGTCCACCGCGGCGACCACGGCCGCCAGCTGGTCGTCCAGCGTCGCTGAGGTGGCGCCGTCCCCCTGGCCGGGCAGGGTGAGCGGCACGGGACGGTGGCCGAGCGCGGTGAGTTCGGGCACGACGTCGTCCCAGGCGGATCCGTCGAGCCACAGGCCGGCGATGAGCAGGATGTCCACGATGCGTCTCCCGAAGTAGCGTGGATACTGGGTATCGGCACGCTATCGGCAGGCGCTGACATCGGACCGGTATCCGGTCATGACCTCACGGTCCCACCGCCTCACGGTCCCACACCCCCACACCCCCACAGCCCCACAGCCCCACAGCCCCACAGCCCCACGGAAGCAGGCTCTCCACTTCGCTCGGCAGCAGTCCGCTCGGGATCTCACTGGGCAGCTTCGTCGGGATCTTCGACGGGAGGCTGCTGGGCAGTTCGCTCGGGAGCCCGCTGGGAAGGCCGGACGACGGCGAGCGCGTCGCCTTGCTGGAGGACGACGACGGTTTGTCGCCGCCCCCGCCGCCCGACGATCCGCCCTGTGTCGCCAGCACGATCACGACCACGGCGATCACCACGACCGCGACGACGACGGCGATCACCTGGAAGCGCCGGTGTCCCGGGCCCTGTGGCCCTTCGGGGGGTGGTCCCCCGGGCGGCGGCGCCCCGAAGGACCCGCCGGGCGGCGGGCCGAAGGGGGTACCCCCGCCGGGCGGCGGTGGCGGCTGCGGGGGCACGGGCGGCGTGGCCATGCCCCCAGGTTCGCCTTCAGGGGGCCGAACGCGCGACCCCCTGAGAGGAGTTGAAACCGTGCGGGACCGCTCTGCGGGTCAGCCGCGGGCCATCAGCAGGTGGTCCATGGCCAGCTGGTCGAGCCGCTCGAAGGCCATGCCGCGCTCCGCGGCGGCGTCCACGTCGAACTCCTCGAAGGCGCTCTTGTCGGCCAGCAGGCCGTGCAGGCCGTCGGCGGCGGTCGGCTGGGCGAGCTGGTCGAGACGCGCGGCCCGCAGCGCCTCCTGGACCTCCGGGTCGGCGCGGAAGGCGGCGGCCCGGTCCTTGAGGATCAGGTAGTTGCGCATGCAGCCCGCGGCGGACCGCCACACGCCGTCGAAGTCCTCGGTCCGCGGCGGCTTGAAGTCGAAGACCTTCGGCCCGCTGTAGCCGGCCGATTCCAGCAGGTCCACGAGCCAGAACGCGGCGCGCACGTCGCCGACGCCGAAGCGCAGGTCCTGGTCGTACTTGATGCCGTTCTGGCCGTTGAGGTCGATGTGGTAGAGCTTGTCGGCCCACAGCGCCTGGGCGATGCCGTGCGGGAAGTTGAGGCCCGCCATCTGCTCGTGGCCCACCTCCGGGTTGACGCCGAACAGTTCGGGGCGTTCAAGGCGTTCGATGAACGCCAGGGCGTGGCCGACGGTGGGCAGCAGGATGTCGCCGCGGGGCTCGTTCGGCTTCGGCTCGATGGCGAAGCGCAGGTCGTACCCCTGCTCGGTGACGTACTCGCCGAGCAGGTCGAACGCCTCCTTCATCCGGTCGAGCGCGTCGCGCACGTCCTTCGCGCCGCCCGACTCGGCGCCCTCGCGCCCGCCCCAGGCGACGTACGTCTGCGCACCGAGTTCGACCGCCAGGTCGACGTTGCGGATCACCTTGCGGATCGCGTAGCGGCGCACGTCGCGGTCGTTGGCGGTGAAGGCGCCGTCCTTGAAGACGGGGTGGGTGAAGAGGTTCGTGGTGGCGGCGGGCACCTTCATCCCGGTGGCGTCCAGCGCCTGCCGGAACCGCTTGATGTGGGACTCGCGCTCGGACTCCGACGCGCCGAACGGAATCAGGTCGTCGTCGTGGAACGTGACGCCGTAGGCGCCGAGTTCGGCCAGCCGCTGCACCGTCTCGACGGGATCGAGCGCGGGGCGCGTGGCGTCGCCGAACGGGTCGCGGCCCTGCCAGCCGACCGTCCACAGGCCGAAGCTGAACTTGTCGTCCGGGGTGGGCTGGTACGTCATCTCGCGGCTCCCTCGCCGTAGTGGGGCGTGCGGCACTGCTCCGTGCCCACCTATTTCGTCATGGGCATTTACAAATTAATATGCGGGCACGCCGCTGGGAAGGGTCCTCACGGGTACGAGTTCGCGCGGTCCGTGCGGAGCAACTGGCCGTACGGCAGACACAGTTGCGGCCCGCCCCCGGACGGTCACACCGGTGGATCATCAGTGAGTGAGTCACATGAGTCTGGAGAGCCGCATGTCCGCTGCCGACGGTCCCCTCGTCGTAGGGATCGACAGTTCCACCCAGTCCACCAAGGCGCTGGTCGTCGACGTCGCCACCGGCGCGGTCGTGGCGAGCGGGCAGGCCGCGCACACGGTGTCCTCGGGCGCGGGCCGAGAGAGCGACCCCGAGGAGTGGTACGCGGCGCTGCGCACGGCGCTCGCACAGTGCGGGGACGCGGCCCGGCGGGCCTCGGCGGTGTCCGTCGGCGGACAGCAGCACGGCCTGGTGACCCTGGACGCGCAGGGGCGGCCGGTGCGTCCGGCGCTACTGTGGAACGACGTGCGGTCCGCGCCGCAGGCCCGGCGTCTGGTGGACGAGCTCGGGGGGCCCAAGGCGTGGGCGGAGCGGTTCGGCAGCGTGCCCGGCGCCTCGTTCACCGTCGCCAAGTGGGCGTGGCTCACGGAGCACGAACCGGACGCGGTACGGGCGACGGCGGCCGTGCGTCTCCCCCACGACTATCTGACGGGACGCCTCACGGGCGCGGGCACCACGGACCGCGGCGACGCGTCCGGTACGGGATGGTGGGCGTCGTCCACCGAGGCGTACGACGCGGACGTGCTCGACCGGGTGGGGCTCGACGCCGCGCTGCTGCCCCGCGTGGTGGGGCCGGGTGAGGTCGCGGGCACGGTCCGCGACGCCGCCGGTGAACTCCCCTTCGCCAAGGGCACGTTGGTGGCGGCGGGCACGGGTGACAACGCCGCGGCGGCGCTGGGCCTCGGGCTGCGTCCCGGCACGCCGGTGCTCAGCCTCGGCACCTCGGGGACGGTGTACGCGGTGTCACGGAACCGGCCCGCCGACCCCTCGGGGACCGTCGCCGGGTTCGCCGACGCACGCGGCGACTGGCTGCCGCTCGCCTGCACCCTGAACTGCACCCTCGCCGTCGACCGGATCGCGGCGCTGCTCGGCCTGGACCGGGAGGCGGTGGAGGCGGGCGGGAGCGCGACCGTGCTGCCCTATCTCGACGGCGAGCGGACGCCCGATCTGCCGGACGCCTCGGGCCTGTTGACCGGGCTGCGGCACGACACGACCGGCGGGCAGCTGCTCCAGGCCGCGTACGACGGGGCGGTGCACGCCCTGCTCGGCGCGCTCGACCGGGTCCTGGACGCCGACGCCGACCCCACGGTCCCGCTGCTGCTCATCGGCGGCGGGGCGCGCGGCACGGCCTGGCAGCAGACGGTGCGGCGGCTCTCCGGCCGGGCCGTGCAGGTCCCTGAGGCCCGCGAACTGGTGGCGCTCGGCGCCGCCGCGCAGGCGGCGGGGCTGCTCACCGGCGAGGACCCGGCCGCGGTGGCCCGGCGCTGGGACACCGCGCGCGGGCCGGTCCTCGATCCGGCGGAGCGGGACGCGGCGACGATGGAGCGGATCTCGGCGGTTCTGGCGGGCGCGGCGCCGCTGCTGGAGCGAGCATGAGCATGCGGGCAGCGGACGGATCCGGGCCGGGCACACACCCGATTCCGGCGGGCGCGGCGCCACTGCTGGAGCGAGCATGAGCATGCGGGCAGCGGACGGATCCAGGCCGGGCACACACCCCGGATCCGGCGGGCGCCGCCCCACTGCCGGAGCAAGCATGAACATGCGGGCGGCGGACGCATCCGGGCCGGGCACACCCCCCGGATCCGGCGGGCGCCGCCCCGCTGCCGGAGCGGGCATGAACATGCGGGCGGCGGACGCATCCGGGCCGGGCACACGCGGCGCCCCCTGCCCTGCGACGATGTCCGCATGACCGCACCACTGCACCGCCCGCGCCCGGGGACGCCGGACACCCAACAGGCCATGCGCCGCCGCAATCTCTCCCGCGTGCTGCACACGGTGGCCGCCGAGGGGCCGCTGTCGCGGGCATCGGTGGCCCAGCGCATCGGTCTGACGCGGGCCGCGATCTCCACGCTCGTCGACGAGCTGATCCGGGCCGGGCTCCTGGAGGAGCTGGGACCGCAGCGGCCCGGCGGTGTGGGCCGGCCCGGTTCGGCGCTCGCGGTCAGCGGCCGGGGGCCCGCGGGGATCGGCGCCGAGGTGGGCGTGGATCATCTCGCGGTGTGCGCGGTGGACCTGCGCGGCGAGGTGCGGGCCCGTGCGGAGCTCCGGGTCGCCAACCGGGGGCGGGCCGCGCGGCCGGTCCTGGCCGAACTCGCCGAGCTGATACGGCAGGTGAACGCTCAGGCGCGGGACGAGGGGCTGCGTCCGGCGGGGCTCGCGGTGGCGGTGCCCGGCCTCGTGGGGCGGGACACGCGGACCGTCGTGCGCGCCCCGAACCTCGACTGGCACGACACGGACGTCGCCGCGCTGCTGCCGGACGACGTGCTGCCGCCGCACGGTACACCTCTCACCGTCGACAACGAGGCGAACTTCGGCGCCCTCGCCGAACTCTGGCTGGCCGACGCATGCCCGGCCGACTTCCTGCACGTGTCGGCCGAGATCGGCATCGGCGCGGCACTCGTCGTGGACGGCCGGCTGCTGCGCGGGGCGCGGGGGTTCGCGGGCGAGCTCGGGCACGTGCCGGTACGCCCCGAGGGCCCGGCGTGCCCGTGCGGCGGCCGGGGCTGCCTGGAGCAGTACGCGGGCGAGGAGGCGGTGCTGCGCGCGGCGGGGCTCGGGCCGGGCGCCGACCGGGTGTCGCTGCTGGCCGGGCGGGCCGAGGCCGGGGACGCAGCCACCCGCAAGGCGTTGCGCGGCGCAGGTACCGCGCTCGGCATCGCGCTGACCGGCGCGGTGAATCTGCTCGATCCGCGCGCGGTGGTGCTCGGCGGCGCGCTCTCCCGACTCGCCCCCTGGCTTCTCCCGTCCCTGGACAAGGAGTTGACGCGGCGTATGGCGGCTCCGGCGGACGGTGTGCTGGTGTCCGGACTCGGTTCGCAGGGGCCGCTGCTGGGGGCCGCGCACTCGGTGGTACGGGCGGTGCTCGACGATCCGGTGGGGTCGGTCGCGGCGGGCGGCTGACGGACGGACCACGACGGCGCGCCGGGAAGGAGCAGCGCATCCGGCGCACCCGCGTCGCCCTTCACCGCCAGTGGTCCGAACCTCTGAAGCGGCTCTGACGTGCGGGTATGCACAACCCGAGAGTTGTCCACAGATCCGCCGCGCCCTCTTCCGCCCCAACCTGCGGGCCCCGTACCGTACTTCACGCGAGGCGCCGCGCTCCCGTCCGCCCGACGGGCGGCGGCGTGCGCACGGGAAGGGGGATTCCTGTGTCGGGGGACGTTGCCGGAAGCGGGGCCGCACCAGCCGGTCCCGGCCTGCGCCGTGAGGCGATCGGGCTGCGTGAGGTGCTGTTCCAGAGCGTGACCGCGATGGCTCCGGCCGCCGCCGTCGCCGCGTCGATCCCGTCGGGAGCGGCGTTCGCGGGCGGCAGCCTGCCGCTGTCCGTGCTGATCGCCCTGGTGGCCTGTCTGTTCACCGCGTCGTGCGTGGCCGAGCTGGCCCGCCGGATGCCGGCGGCCGGATCCGTGGCGACGTACGCGGCGCAGGGGCTGCACCCGGCGGTGGGTTTCCTCGTCGGCTGGGGCTATGTCTTCGTGGAGGCGCTCGTTCCACCGCTGCTGCTCCTGCAGCTGGGGTTCACGACGGCGGGCACCCTGCACGACGAATGGGCTTCGTACCCCGCGGATCTGTGGTGGCCGTGGTCGTTGGCGGGTGCCGCCGTCATCGCGGTCGCCGGTTACGTCGGCATCCGCGCCTCGGCCCGCTTCGGCACGGTGCTGGGCGTCTTCGAGGTTCTGGTCTTCCTGGTCTTCGCGGTGCTGCTCATCGTGAAGGCGGGGGACGGCAACACCCTCTCGGTGTTCGGTACTTCACACACGGCCGACGGTTTCGCGGGATTCAGCGGGGTCTTCGCCGGGTCCGTGTACACGGTTCTCGCGTTCGCCGGTTTCGAGGCGGCGGCGCCGCTCGCCGAGGAGACCAAGAACCCGCGGCGCACGATGCACCGGGCGGTGCTCGGCGCGGCCCTGTCCATCGGGCTGGTGTACGTGATCACGACGTACGCGATGGCCGTGTACGTGGGACCCGACAAGTTCTCCACGTTCGGCAGCTCGGGCCCGGCGTCCTGGGAGGGCGTGGCCCGTGCGTCCTTCGGACTGTTCTGGGTCCTGGTCTTCCTGGCCGTGGTCAACTCGACGGTGGCGAACGCCAACGCGTGCGCAACGGTGTCGACCCGCACCGCCTTCGCCCTCGGCCGGGTCGGCGTCTTCCCGCGCGCGTTCACCCGTCTGCACCCGGTGCGCCGCTCCCCCGTCGTCGGGGTGGTGCTGCAGTTCATGGTGGCGGTGGCGGCGATGCTGGGCCTGGGCTTCGCCTATGACCCGGTCACGGCGTTCCTGCTGCTCGCCACGGTCATCGTGACGGTGATCATCGGCGTGTACATCATCACCAACGTGGCCTGCGCGAGCTACTTCCTGCGTCGGGCTCGCGCCGAACTGCGGCCGGTGCGGCACCTGTTGTTCCCGCTGCTCGGCATCGCGGCCTTCGTGCCCGCGCTCCTGACGGCGGCCGGGCTGCCCGTCTTCGACTTCGTCACCGAGCTGACCGCGCCGGTGTCGTACGCGGGCCCGGTCGTCGCAGTCTGGCTCGCGCTCGGCGTTGTCGTCCTGGTGGTCCTGCTGCGCCGGCGCCCGGAGCGGATAGCGGAGACCGCACGGGTCCACCTCGACGACGAGGCGCCCACCGTCCACCCCACACAGAGCGGAGCACAGCCCTCATGAGCGACCCCCGGATGCTGACGGTCCGGCCCGAACCCGGCGAGTACGCCTGGACGTTCGGCGGCGCGCCGCCCGTCGCCCGCATCGCGCCCGGCACGGTGCTCGATCTGTACACGGAGGACTGTTACGGCGGCCGGATCCGTTCGGAGAAGGATCTCGTCTCGGAGGTCTGCGAGTTCCCTTACCTGAATCCGCAGACGGGCCCCTTCCACATCGAGGGCGCGGAGCCGGGCGACACGGTCGCCGTGCACTTCGTGTCGGTGGAGCCGGCCCGTGACTGGGCGGCGTCCACGACGGTGCCGCTGTTCGGGGCGCTGACGTCCACGCACACGACGGCCACGCTGCAGCCGCCGCTGCCGGAGCAGGTCTGGATCTGGCAGCTCGACCACGACCGGCGGACCGCTCAGTTCGCCGCCCGTGACAGCGAGTTCACCATGGAACTGCCGATGGACCCGATGCACGGGACGGTCGGCGTGGCTCCGGCGAACCTGGAGGTCCGCTCGGCGCTCGTACCCGACGCGCACGGCGGGAACATGGACACGCCGGAGATGCGCGCGGGCGTCACCTGCTATCTCGGGGTGAACGTGGAGGGCGCGCTGCTGAGCCTGGGTGACGGGCACGCCCGGCAGGGCGAGGGCGAGACCTGCGGTGTGGCCGTCGAGTGCGCGATGCGCACCGTCGTGGTCGTGGAGCTGCTCAAGGGCGTGGCGACGCCGTGGCCCCGCATCGAGTCGGACACCCACATCATCTCGACGGGCTCGGCCCGTCCGCTCGAGGACGCGTTCCGGATATCCCAGCTCGACCTGGTGCAGTGGCTCGTGCGGGACTACGGCTTCAGCGAGCTGGACGCTTATCAGTTCGCGACGCAGACCGTCGAGTCGCCGCTCGCCAACGTCTGCGACACCAATTACACGTGCATCGCCAAGCTCCGCAAGGAGTGGCTGCCGGTGCGCGAGACGCACCGCGGGATGCATGCGCGGCTGCGCGAGATCGCGGCGACGCTCCCGGCGCCCGAGCCGTTCCGGGTGCGGTAGCACTGCCGGTTCACCTCCCCCCACCGTCCGAGCCAGTCGAAAGGCAGGATCGTCATGGACCGAGCAAGAGAACAGCACACCGGCGGCACCAGCCGCCGCCGTCTCCTCCAGGCCGGGGCGCTCGCCGCGGTGCCCGGGGCGCTCCTCGGCGCGGGCCGCGCCGACGCCCAGGCGCTCGCCGTCGACTACCCTCCCGCCGAGTCCGTCCCCGCCAGCACGTCCAACTACACGGTGTCCAGCCGGCCGGCGTCCTATCCGGTCGACTACGTGATCATCCATGTCACGCAGGAGACGTACGCCGACGCCCTCGCCATCTTCCAGAACCCGGCCAAGCAGGTGTCCGCGCACTATGTCGTCCGCTCGGCCGACGGGCACATCGCGCAGTGCGTGCGGGAGAAGAACATCGCCTGGCACGCGGGGAACTGGGACTACAACACGCGCAGCATCGGGATCGAGCACGAGGGCTGGGTGGACCAGCCGGCGTACTTCACCGACGCGATGTACGAGCAGTCGGCGGCCCTCACCGCGTCGATCTGCGCGCGCTACGGCATCCCGATGGACCGCGAGCACATCATCGGCCATTCCGAGGTGCCCGGCACCGACCACACGGATCCGGGCCCGTACTGGGACTGGTCCCGCTACATCCGGATCGTCAACTTCTCCTGACGTTCGCCCCGCCCGAACCGGCTGCGGCGCCGATCTTCACGCACGTGTGCGGCATGTGCCACCTCACGCGATCGGCGCCGCCCTCCTTGTCGACCTCTGTCCCCGGAGCGACGATGTCCCCACAGCCGTCGGGAGCGGTGCGAGAACTGTGCGGGGAGGCGGAGTTGACCGATCCATGGGTCGCCCTGGAGCCGGGTACCGATCCGTCCGAGCGGATGCGGGCGCTGCGCCGCGCCCATGACCGGTTCACCGCGGCGGGCACCGTCGTGCGTCCGGTGCGGCCGGTGGTGGCGGCGTCGTGGCGCCGTTCGGCGGGCGCGCACGTCAGTCCGGAGGCCTCCGCTTCGGTGGAGCTGACCGACGGGGACCTGGGCGCGTACCGCGCACAGCATCCGCTGGCCCGGGTGATGCCGCTGTTCCGCGAGCTGATGGGCACGTTCGCGACGGACGGCGAGCATCTCCTGGCCGTGTGCGACGCACAGGGCAGACTCCTGTGGGTCGAGGGGCACCCGGGGACACGGCGGCGGGCGGGCCGGATGAACTTCGTGCCGGGCGCCCGCTGGTCGGAATCGGCGATGGGGACGAACGCGCCGGGCACCGCGGTCGCCGTGGACCGCCCCGTGCAGGTGTTCGCCGCCGAGCACTTCATCCGTGAGGTGCAGCCGTGGACGTGCGCGGCGGCGCCGGTGCACGACCCGCACTCCGGCCGGCTGCTCGGCGCGGTCGACATCACCGGCGGCGACGGTCTGGCGCATCCGCACAGCCTGGCGTTCGTGCAGGCGGTGGCGCGCGCCGCCGAGTCCCAACTGGCACTGCTCGCACCGCAGTCCGCCACCGAACAAGGGCTGCGCCTGAGCGTCCTGGGCCGCGACGAGGCCCTGCTGCTCACGCCGTCAGGACGCAAGACCCGGCTCAGCCGCCGCCACAGCGAGCTGCTCGTCGTGCTGGCCCGCCACCCGGAGGGCCTGACCGGCGACGAACTGCTCTGTCTGCTGTACGAGGACGAGTCCGTGACCCCGGTGACGCTCCGGGTCGAACTGGCGCGGCTGCGGCGGGTGTTGGGCCCCGACGTGCTCACGTCCCGCCCCTACCGCCTGACCGCACCCGTCGAATCGGACCTCGACACGGTCGAGCGCCGGCTCGGCTCCGGGGCGGTGACGGCCGCCGCGTCCGCCTATACGGGCCCGCTGCTGCCCGCGTCACAGGCGCCTGCCGTGGCCCGCATCCGGCGCAGGCTCGCCGACGGGCTGCGGGCTGCCCTCGTCGCCCGCGGCGATCCCGACCTGCTGGCCGACTGGGCGCACACGCCGTGGGGCGAGGACGACCTCGACGTGTGGCAGGCCCTCGCGGCGGTCCGGCCAACGCCGCCGGTCCTGGCCCGGCTCGCCGCACTGGACGCCGAACAGAGCGCGCCGCCCCCGCACGCAACGTAGCTGCAACGTCCGCGTTCCTAGCCTCCGGACGAAAGCTGCCCAACGGCGGGCAGCCGAGACAGGAGGCACCCCACGATGACCCGTTACGCGGCCCCGAACACCCCGGGCTCCGTCGTCTCCTACGAGGCCCGCTACGACCACTTCATCGGTGGCGCCTACGTACCGCCCGCCCGCGGCCAGTACTTCGAGAACCCGAGCCCGGTCAACGGGCAGCCGTTCACCGAGATCGCGCGCGGCACGGCCGAGGACGTCGAGCGCGCCCTCGACGCCGCGCACGCCGCCGCGCCCGCCTGGGGCCGCACCTCGCCCGGTGCCCGCGCGGACATCCTCCTCAAGATCGCCGACCGGATGGAGCAGAACCTCGAACTCCTCGCGGTCGCCGAGAGCTGGGAGAACGGCAAGCCGGTCCGCGAGACCCTGGCCGCCGACATCCCGCTCGCCATCGACCACTTCCGCTACTTCGCGGGCGCGATCCGGGCGCAGGAGGGCAGCCTCTCCGAGATCGACGACGACACGGTCGCCTACCACTTCCACGAGCCGCTCGGTGTGGTCGCACAGATCATCCCGTGGAACTTCCCGATCCTGATGGCCACATGGAAGCTGGCCCCGGCCCTCGCGGCGGGCAACGCGGTGGTCATCAAGCCCGCCGAGCAGACCCCGGCCTCGATCCACGTCTGGATGGGTCTGATCAAGGACCTGCTGCCGGCGGGCGTGGTCAACATCGTCAACGGCTTCGGCGTGGAGGCGGGAAAGCCGCTGGCCTCCTCCTCCCGCGTGGCGAAGGTGGCCTTCACCGGCGAGACGACGACGGGCCGGCTGATCATGCAGTACGCGTCCGAGAACATCAAGCCGGTGACGCTGGAGCTCGGCGGCAAGTCCCCGAACATCTTCTTCGACGACGTCTGGGCCAAGGACGACGACTTCCGCGACAAGGCCCTCGAAGGCTTCACGATGTTCGCCCTGAACCAGGGCGAGGTCTGCACCTGCCCCTCGCGCGCCCTCGTCCAGCAGGGCCACTACAGCGAGTTCATCGACGCGGCGATCGCCCGCACCGAGGCCATCAAGCCCGGCCACCCCCTGGACACCGACACGATGATCGGCGCCCAGGCCTCCAACGACCAGCTCCAGAAGATCCTCTCCTACCTGGACATCGGCCAGCAGGAGGGCGCGAAGGTCCTCACGGGCGGCCAGCGCATCGAGTACGAGGGCGAGTTGGCGGGCGGCTACTACGTCCAGCCCACCATCTTCGAGGGCACCAACCGCATGCGCATCTTCCAGGAGGAGATCTTCGGCCCGGTCGTCTCGGTCGCGTCCTTCACCGACTTCGACGACGCCATCAAGATCGCCAACGACACGCTGTACGGCCTCGGCGCGGGCGTGTGGACCCGCGACATCAACACGGCGTACCGAGCGGGCCGCTCGATCCAGGCGGGCCGCGTCTGGACGAACTGCTACCACGCGTACCCGGCCCACGCGGCGTTCGGCGGCTACAAGCAGTCGGGCATCGGCCGGGAGAACCACAAGATGATGCTGGACCACTACCAGCAGACGAAGAACCTCCTGGTGTCGTACTCGGCGCAGCGGCTCGGCTTCTTCTAGATGCACCGAAGAAGGCGCCTGACCTGGGACTTTTACCGGTCGGGCGCCTTCCGTGCGTCCCACTGGGGCCAGAGCCCGACTCACATCGCAGATCATCCACGTGCCGCATGTCGCCTGTCCGACACGCTCCCGAACAGCATGAACGAGAAGACCCCACGGAGTCCTATCGGGGACTTTCCGGCGGATCACGCGACGGAGAACGGGAACGGAGCGATACGTGGTTGTTTCGTGCCGCACGAGGGGGGCACCCAGGAGCGGGTCGCCATGGGCCGGCCATCCGCTCGGCGCTTCGGCGGCAGCAACACCGTTCCACCTGTACCGGGTGAACGGACCACAGGGACGAACCGCAGTCGGGAACTCCATCACATCGACGTGCGGGAGTCAGGCTGTGCGTCCCGCCTCCATCGCAGACGTGCCGCGGCCGCACCGCAGCACCGAAAGAAGCAATCATGAAAGCAGCGGTATACGAAGGACCGCGAACGGTCATGATCAAGGACGTACCGGACGCGAAGATCGAGCACCCCTGCGACATCATCGTCAAGATCACCACCACCAACATCTGCGGTTCGGACCTGCACATGTACGAGGGCCGCACCTCGTTCGAGTCCGGCCGCACCCTCGGCCACGAGAACCTGGGCCAAGTCGTGGAAGTCGGCCCGGCCGTCAGCAAGGTCCAGGTCGGCGAGTACGTGGTCCTGCCCTTCAACATCGCCTGTGGCTTCTGCAAACAGTGCGAGCAGGGACTCACCAACTACTGCCTGACCATGCAGCCGGAACCCGCCTTCGCCGGAGCCGCCTACGGATTCGCCGACATGGGCCCCTACCAAGGCGGCCAGGCGGAACTGCTGCGCGTGCCCTACGGCGACTTCAACGCACTGCGCCTCGGCGAGGACGCCGCCGAACGACAGGCCGACTACGTGATGCTCGCCGACATCTTTCCCACCGGCTATCACGCCACCGAGATGGCCCATGTCAAACCGGGCGACCAGACCGTCGTCTTCGGGGCCGGCCCCGTCGGGCTGATGGCGGCCTACTCCGCCCTCCTCAAGGGCGCCGGCCGCGTCTGGGTCGCCGATCACCAGCCCGACCGGCTCCGCAAAGCGGAGGAGATCGGGGCCATCCCGATCAACACCGCGGAGGAGGAGCCGGCGGAGGTCATCAAGGACGCCACCCTCGGCCTGGGCGCCGACAACGGCTGTGAATGTGTCGGCTACCAGGCGCACGACCCCCAGGGACACGAGGACGCCAGCCTCACGCTCAACGGCCTTATCGACTCGGTCAGGTTCACAGGCGACATCGGCGTGGTGGGGGTGCTCCTTCCCCAGGACACCGGCGGCGCCGAGGCTCAAGGGGAGATGGAGGCGCAGGGCAAGGTGCCGATCGACTTCGGCATGATGTGGTTCAAGGGTCAGCACATGGGCACGGGACAGGCCCCGGTCAAGAGGTACAACCGGGCCTTGCGCGACCTGATCGCCGGCGGGAAGGCAAAGCCGAGCTTCGTGGTGTCCCACGAGCTCGGCCTGGATGAGGCTCCCACTGCCTACGAGCACTTCGACGCCCGCGACGAGGGCTGGACCAAGGTGCTGCTGCACCCCAACGGGCACGGAGACGGTCGCAAGCGGTAGGGGGGCACAAGCCGGCCGTCCTGTCCACTCTCCGGACCAGCCCGCAGAACGGCCGGCATTGAGCCTTTTCCAGGCTGGCCTTTTCCCAGGCTGGCTTTTTTCCAGGCCGGCTGTGGCCCGGGCCCGTCATGACGCACTCGAGTCGCAGTTCGCACCGTTGGTTGGGACGTGAAGTGCTGCGGCAGTTGCTGCGGGACCACCTCGATGCCCGCGCCGGCAAGAGGAAGACGCGATGCGGGACGTGCGGGAAGACCCGATACTCCTCGGCCCGGAAGGGCAGCCGCGGCCCTGGCGGGAGAAGGGACACCTCCGCCGGCTGACCTGCGTGTGAGGGCCGGGGCGAGGGATCCGAATCGCCTCACCGGAAGGACACCGACCCTCCAGCCAGCCACCGGCCACCGGCCACATCCAGGCGCACGCGCCGACCTACCCATCGCCCTCACCGGCATCGCTGGTATCAGGCGGTATCAGCGTCGCCGCCATAGCCTGACACTGGGCGCGGCCGACCCGGCGATTGACCTCCTTCGAACCCGGGTACCCAGGCCGCTCATCGGTCCGTACGAAGGAGTTGTCCATGAGTGAGGTCCGCGGATCGGTCGACGTGGACGTGCCGGTGACGACGGCGTACAACCAATGGACGCAGTTCGAGAGCTTTCCTCATTTCATGGACGCCGTCGTGCGGGTCGACAAGCCGCAGGTGACGCTCTCGCACTGGGTCGTCCGGTGCCGCGGCGTGTCCCGTGAGTTCGACGCGAAGGTCGTCGACCAGCGGCCCGACGAGCGCGTCTCCTGGATGAGCCTGCACGCCCCGCACCACCACGGCACCGTGCGGTTCGCCCCGCTCGGCGAACAGCGCTGCAGGGTCGAGTACGTCGTCGAGTTCACCCCGCACACCCTGCTGGAGCGGGCCGCCGACTCCCTGGGACTGGTGGGACGCCAGATCCACGCGAGCATGCGCGGCTTCAAGGAGTACATCCAGGTCCAGGGCGTGGCGAGCGGAGCGTGGCGCGGCACCGTCCGCGACGGCCTGGTGGAGCCGCACGCCGACCATCACCAGCGGCCGGTGCCGCACTGGCCGACCGGGTGAGTCCCCCCCACTGGATCGTCACCCGCAAGAAGGACCAGCCCGCCACGCCCGGCCGCGAGCCGTGCGGCGCGGTGGCGCCGAAGGAGAAGCTGATCGCCATGCCCGAGAAAGAGACGTCGACGCAGGACCCCGGAGCCGGACAGGTGAGGACGACGGCGCCCAAGACGTGGGCGGCCGGCGTGCCGGCCGTGGCCCACGCGGTGCAGTACTCACTGGAGGAGACCTCGCCGCGCCGCACCACGCTGAATCTGCTGGAGCTGAATCAGACCAAGGGATTCGACTGCCCCGGCTGTGCCTGGCCCGACCCGGCACCCGGCGAGCGCAAACGCAACGAGTACTGCGAGAACGGCGCCAAGCACACCAACGACGACGCCACCACCCGGTGCGTCACACCCGAGTTCTTCGCCCGTCACCCTGTTTCCGCCCTTGCCCGCGCCTCCGACCGCTGGCTCAACCAGCAGGGCCGGCTGACCCACCCGATGGTGAAGCGGCCGGGATCGGACCACTACGAGCCGATCGACTGGCACGCGGCCCTCGGGCTTCTGGCGGACGAACTGCGCGGCCTGGACGACCCCGACGAGGCGGTCTTCTACACGTCAGGCCGGGCCGGCAACGAGCCCGCCTTCGTCCTTCAGTTGTTGGCCCGCGCCCTCGGCACCAACAATCTGCCGGACTGCTCGAACATGTGCCACGAGTCCAGTGGCACCGCCCTGCACGAAACGCTCGGCATCGGCAAGGGCGACGTGAGCCTGGCCGACATCCACCACGCCGATCTCATCCTGACGCTGGGGCAGAACCCGGGCAGCAACCATCCCCGCATGCTGACCGCTCTGGAGGAGACCAAGCGGCGCGGCGGGAAGATCGTCGCCGTCAACCCGCTGCCCGAGGCGGGCCTGATGCGCTTCAAGAACCCGCAGAAGGCCCGCGGAGTCGTCGGCCGCGGCACCAACATCGCCGACCAGTTCCTGCAGATTCGTCTCGGCGGCGACCTGGCCCTGTTCCAGGGACTGAACCTGCTGCTGCTCGAAGCCGAGGAGGCAGCACCCGGCAGCGTCCTGGACCGCCGGTTCATCGACACGCACACCGAAGGCTTCGAGAAGTTCGCCGCGCACCTGCGCTCCACCGTCTCCTGGCCCGACGTGCTCGCCGCCACAGGGCTGAGCCGGGCCCAGATCGAGGAGCTGCGCGACCGGGTGCTGGCCAGCGAACGCGTCGTGGTCTGCTGGGCGATGGGCCTCACTCAGCACAAGCACGCCGTACCGACGATCCGTGAGGTCGTGAACTTCCTGCTGCTGCGCGGCAACATCGGCAAACCGGGCGCCGGAGTCTGCCCGGTGCGCGGCCACAGCAATGTCCAGGGCGACCGGACCATGGGCATCTGGGAGCAGATGCCGCAGGAGTTCCTCGACGCGCTCGGCAAGGAGTTCTCCTTCACGCCGCCGTCCGCGCACGGGCTGGACTCGGTGAACACGATCCGCGCCATGAAACAGGGAAAGATCAAGGTCTTCGTGGGGCTCGCCGGCAACTTCGTGCGCGCCACACCCGACAGCGACGTCACGGCTGACGCGATGCGCCGCTGCCGGATGACGGTGCACATCTCCACCAAGCTCAACCGCTCGCACACCGTGTGCGGGGAGACGGCGCTGATCCTGCCCACACTGGGGCGCACCGAACGCGACCGGCAGACCGGCGGCGACCAGTTCCTCACGGTCGAGGACTCGATGAGCCAGATCCACGCCTCGCACGGGCGCCGCGAACCGGTGTCGAAGCACCTGCTCAGCGAGGTGGCCATCCTCAGCAGGCTGGCCCGGCGCACCCTCGGCGACAAGGTTCCCGTCCCCTGGGAGGATTTCGAGGCCGACTACGGTCACATCCGGGACCGGATCTCACGCGTCGTACCGGGCTTCTACAACTTCAACTCCCGCGTCGCCGCACCGGGCGGTTTCGGGCTGCCCAACCCCGTCAACGACGGTGTCTACCCGACCCCCTCCGGCAAGGCGCTGTTCACCGCCAACGACTTCGCCGTGCCGCGGGCTCCGGCCGGACATCTGTTGTTGCAGACCCTGCGCTCGCACGACCAGTGGAACACCGTCCCGTACACGGTGAACGACCGGTACCGGGGGATCCACGGCTCACGGCGGGTTCTCCTGATCAACCCGGCCGATCTGCGGGCCCTGGGGCACGAGGACGGTGACCGCGTCGACATCGTCGGTGTCTGGCGTGACGGCGTAGAGCGCCGGGCCCCGGACTTCCGGCTGGTCTCCTACTCGACCCCCGTCGGATGCGTCGCCGCCTACTACCCGGAGACCAACGTCCTCGTTCCGCTGGACAGCGTGGCCGACCGGAGCAACACCCCGACCTCGAAGTCGGTGGTGGTCCGCCTCGAACCGCGCTCCGGCACCTGAGGAGTCGGCACTGCGGCTCGTCGGCGCGCCCGGGTGTGTCTCCCGGGGGGCACGACCGGCGTCGAGGGTCTCAGCTCGGCGAGCCGTCCTGCGGACCGAGCCGAGTCCCGGCCGCCGGCCACCGGCCACCGGCTGAAGGCCGACGGCAACAACCCGTGGGAACAGGGTGCAGCGGGGTCGGACCATGTTCGGTCCGCCCCCGCTGCACCCTCCTCGACATGGGGCCCGGGGCACATCGTCCGGGCGCGCGGGTCCCTCAGTCGTTGGGGACGTCCGGCTCGGGCAGCCCCTGCCACGCCTGCACGGCCAGCATGGCCACCTCGTCCTGCGACGTGCCCGGTTCCACAGCGATGGTGACCACCAGCCCGTCCGGCAGCAGAGCGACGCGCGTCTCGCTCTCCACGTCCCCTTCCCCGTCCCACTCGTCCCTCATGATCACCCCTTTCCTGTCCGCTACCCGATGGCCGCGGAGCGCCTCGGGTGCCCCGCGGCGTGGCACCTCATGCACACCGCCGACCGTGTCAAGGCGACCCTGCCTGAGCAGTACGTGCCGGCCCACGAACCCCCGTGCACCCGGCCGACGCTGCCGACCCGGACCAAGCCAGGGCCCCGTGCACCGCATAGGCCGCGTCCTCGCGGGAACCCCGGCACCGCAACGTGCTTGGGACGACAGGCACATCCGGCCCCGTGCCGCCGGACCGACTCGGCGGCCACACGCGGTCGGGCATCACCGATCGGTCTGCCTCATGGAGTGAGCTGATGCCTTCTCCCCGCACCACCGTCGAGTACCACCCCCACCGCGTCACCACGCTGCACGACCGCGCCCTCCTGCTCACCGAAGACAACCCCTCCCCCGTCGTTCTGCGGACGGAGCTGCACTACACAGAGGTCGACCCGTACGCCGTACGTCTGTCACTGTCCGCCCCCGGCGCCGACCTCAGCTGGGACCTGTCCCGCGAGTCCCTCCTGGCGGGGGTGCGTCGGCACGAGGGCCTCGGCGATGTCGCGATCTGGCCCGTCGCACCGCCCAGCGGGCCACCGCGCGTGCGTATCCGCCTCGGACGGCCCGGCAACTGCGCCGTCCTGGACACCGAGCGGGAGTCCATCGCCACCTGGTTGGACACCACCTTGCGACTCGTTCCCCGTGGCCGCGAGGAGGCGTACATCGACTGGAACGCCGTCATCACCCGGCTCTTCCAGGGCGCCTAGGCGTTCGCGGCGACGAAGACCCGTCCGCTCTGTTAGGGCCGTCGGCCGTCGGGCACCCGCAGCCGCATGGCATTCCTCCACGGCAAACGCCTCCCGCGCAGTCCCGCCAAGGGTTCGGCGGCAAGTCTCGGGATCGGCGCACTGGCCGGCCTGACGACCGCCGCCGGACTTCTCGTCGCCAAGAAGGCCGCGACACTCGGCCAGGTCGGCAAGGGGCATCCGCTCAAGCACCGCGCCCTCGACCTGGCGGCCGCCGGACTGCAGACGAAGTATCCGGTCCGAGCGATGAGCACGTACCTCAACGGCTTCCACATGTACGCCGACGCCATGGGCCGGCAGGTGGAGGCCACGCACTTCTGCATCCACCTCCAGCATGACCTGCACCAGTGCGTGATCTTCGATCGCAACGCACCGGACGCCCGCCTGATCGGCATCGAGTACATCATCAGCGAGGAGCGGTTCCGCGCTCTGCCCGACGAAGAGAAGCGCCTGTGGCACAGCCACCATTACGAGGTCTCCTCCGGCATCCTCGTCGCTCCCGGCATCCCCGACCTGGCCGAGCACGCCTACTTCGAGGATCTCGTGTCCACGTACGGCAAGACGTTCCACACCTGGCAGTACGACCGCGACGACTTTCCGTACGGCATCCCTCAGCTGATGATGGGCTTCACCGCGGACGGGCAGGCCGGTGACGAGGCGATCAGCGACCGGGACGAGAGGCTCGGCGTCTCCACGACGCGCAAACGGCATGGTCGCGCGGACATCGCCGTGCCCGAGATCGCTCCGGGAGCCAACGCGTGGGAAAGCGGCCGGTCGGTTCAGACGCGCATCGAAGAGGTCGACTTCCGCCGCTGACCGTCGACGGGCAGGAGCCCGTCTCGTGGGTACGCGGCCTTCATGGGCGACATTCTCGTAGGCACGTGTTCGTGGACGGATCCGGCGCTGATGCGCAGCGGCTGGTATCCGTCCGGGCAGCGCGATACCGAAGGGCGGTTGCGGTACTACGCCGGACGGTTCCCGCTCGTCGAGGCCGACGCGTCGTACTACGCGCTGCCGCGACAGGAAGTCAGCCGGACGTGGGCCGACCGCACACCCGCGGGGTTCACCTTCGACGTCAAGGCGTTCTCCTTGCTGACCGGGCACCCCACACGCCAGGCGGTCATGCCGAAACGGCTGCCGGCCGATACGCGGGACGACGGTGTGCTCGACGAGGTGTGGGCACGCTTCGCGGAGGGAGTCGAGCCGCTGCGCACGGCCGGGCGGCTCGGCAGTCTGCTCTTCCAGTTCCCGCCGTGGCTGCGGCCCGGCGCCCGCGCCGAGCGGATCCTCGCGCGGACCGCACGCCGCACGGCCGGCTGGCCCGTCGCAGTGGAGTTCCGGCACCCGGACTGGTGGCGGGCGGAACAGGCCGATCACACGTGTACGACGCTCGCGCGGCACGGCATGACCGCGGTCGGCGTCGACATGGCCCAGGGATTGGCGGCCTCGCTGCCGCCCCTCACACCTGTCACCTCGCCCCGGCTGGCCGTCGTACGGTTCCACGGACGCAGCACGTCATGGGGGCGGGGCAGCAAGGAGGAACGCTTCCGGCACGGGTACTCCGAAAGCGAACTGGCCGAGTGGCTGCCGCGCGTGCGCGCACTGTCCGAGCAGGCGGAGCGGGTGCACCTGCTGTTCAACAACTGTTGCGGTGACGCATCGGTGCGGGCCGCCGAGCAGATGGTCCACCTGCTGCACGCAGACCGACCGGACACATGATCGAGGGCAGGACTGACACTGGCCGAAGGCGGGACTACGCGAATGCCGCGCGCGCCCATCGCCTGGATCAAGGCGGTACGGTCCTCGACCAGTTCAGCGATGACGGGACGCAGCGCGTCGGCCAGTTCGCGATCGGACGCGGTGGTCGACCCGACCAGGGACCGTGTCCTGTTCACCGCGAGCGTCGCTCCGGCAGGGTGGTCGTTGAGGTAGATGCCGAGCAGGTTCGTGTCGGTCGACACCGAACGATCGCGCAGGGCGGTAGCTCCTCGGGACAGTTGACAGGGCGCGGGACGAGTGGCCCGTGGCCGGTCCCGTAACCCTCACCGTGTCAGCGGTGGCTCGGCGTGTGGCGACGCCCGCTGCCGGACGCGCGGGGAGAACGCGCTCACCGGTCCTCGGAAGACCGTGACCGCCGAGATGCTCGATGCCCGCGCGAAGTTCCCGTATCAGCGGGCTCCACCTGGGCACCCGCCCGCCATTTCTGGCAATCCTGACCCGGACCCCCGCACCACCACGGGCCTCGAACCGGGCGGCGGCGTCCCGCCCGGCGGCGCCGGTCCGGAGGAGACGCGCGATTCGACGCGCGGCCGGTCAGCGGGACCGTTGATCGCCATCGGCGTCCTCGTCCTGCTGTTCGCCGCCTTCTTCCTGATGTACGCCGTTTCCTTGTGAGCACTTGGCCCCCGAAGGCGAGACCGTCGCGGGCGTCGGGACTGTCGCAGGACCAGGACGTCGGTGCTGTGCCCGCCGTCGGCCGCGCCCGTCGGTCAGCCCGCCGGTGAGTCCGGCCGACGGCGGTCGGTTCTCGGCTCCGGTGCTGCCGCGCACCGGGCCAGCGCGCGATCCAGCTCGGCGCGTTCGGCTTCGGGCATCGCCTCACCGCGGGCGAAGGCGACAAGATGTGCGGAGGCCTCACGGATCTTCACATTGGAGCGCTGCGACACCTCGCGCAGCACGCCGAACGACTCCTCGGCCGACAACTGACTGATCGCGATCACCACGCCGATGGCCTGGTCGATCACGGCACGTGACGGCACCGCACGCCGGAGATCTTCGACCTCGACGTTGAGACGTTCGTGGGCGCGGGCGAGATCTGTCACGGACAGCAGTTCGAGGGGGCGTGAGGGGAAGATTGCGAAGAAAGCCACGAGGTCCGCCCATTCCGAAGAGACTGCGGTCTCACCTCACCGTCTCCTCCATCGGGGCCCGTGGCAAGGAACAGCCCGCGAACGCGTCGAGGACAACGCAACTGGAGCAAAGGGGATCGCTTCTCCAGCTTCCAGGTGGTGCCGGGCTGTTCCTCGGCGGGACCGGCCGCCGTCAGCGCCGGTGAATCACGTCCAGCGGAGCAGCGCGCCAAGTCCTCCGGGCGGGCCCGAGCCCGGTACGGCCCCGGCGACGGACAGGGCCGAGGCGCCGCCGGCGGCCGCGCACCTCATCAGCGCGTCGTCCGCCCGCGCGGAGACCGGTTCGGCCGCTCCGAGAGCGACGGCGTCGGTGCGCCTCGTCGCGAGTTGGTCGGGATCGGCTCCGACCCAGACCTCACGATGCGTGTCCGGGCCGTCCGAGCGCACCAACAGCTCGGCGAGGCGGTGCTGGCGCGCGGCGTCGACCACTGCCGGGACTCCGCTCGCCGCGGCCCCGTCCCGGCCACGAGCCGCCGCGAAGTCCCCCACCGACCGGTCGGCGCGGTAGGCCACGTGTTCTGCCTGGATGCGTGCTATCTCCATGCCGAGCGAGCGGCTCCCGGCTCCGTGCCGGCACCTGACAGTCCTCTCCCGCAGCGCCTTGGGCAGCTTGTCCCGGACGGCCGCGCACTCCCGGTCGTCGCCGACCAAGAGGATCAGTTCAGCGCGCGTGTCGGCCTGGCAGGTCTCCAGGGCCCGGGCCATCTCGGTGGCGTTGTGCTCCCAGGTGTTCTCCACGCGGAGCTGGAAATGCCGCTCCGCCCAATTGTTCCGGCCTGCGCGGTGCACCGGCCACTGGTCGCCGGACACCTCGCCCAGGTGCCGGTCCTCGCGCGCGGAGTGAAGATCCAGCTCGGCGCCCTTGCGGTCGATGTGGGCGATCAGGCAGAGGGGGTCCTCGCCCGCGAGGTCGAGCAGCGGCGTGGTGCGGGGCATCGGCGCCCACTGGGCCGATGCGGTCGGCGGCGTGCTCAGCGGCAGGTCCAGGACGACCTCTCCCTGCGTGGCGAACAGGGCGCGCCCGACCGGTTCCCGCGTGTGGCGCATCTCGTCGACGGCCGTCCGGACGGCCCGGCACGTCTCGTCGTCGGCACCGGCGGTCTTGAGTGTGCGCTGAACCGCCGTGGCTTCGACGGACCGCTCGAGAGCGGTGGACTCGGAGTGCGCGGACGTGTCGACGTAGACGCTCGCCCAGGGACCGGGACGCTCGCAGAGGGGTGTGAGGTGGGAGAGATCCATGACTTCCTCCAATGTTGTCGGTTCTTCTCGGACGAGGGGGTTCGATCGCCTGACCCGGCATCACCGGCCGACGCTCCTTGCGACGTCCGGTTCGCTGCCCCCGTCTTTGTGGCAGCAGCACGGGGCGGGCGGGCCGGGGCGGGCAACACCGCCCGTGGCCGAGGCCGTTCGCGCTCGACTTCGCGCTGGGTTCCATACGGCGTACCGCTCATTCATACGAAACAGCGCCGCCCCATCGCGGATCGACAGCCTGCCCTGCCGCTCTGAGCCTCGTCGCGGCGCACGCACCCCGATGGAGGACGGCCCGCCTCGCCCGACCGTCGGAACGTACCGGCGAAGCGGCCGCGGGCCCAACGTCGTCACACAGGCATGCCGAAGCGCTCCCAGACACGGTGTTTGGAAAGGAGGTCCGTCATCCGGTCGAGTGCGGCCGGGCCGCTGTCGGCGAGAACGATGCCGGGGGCGTCGACCGGGAGAGCCGCCTCCTCCAAGGCCCTGTCCGCTCCCGCCCATCCGCCGATGGCCTTTCCGTGGCGGAACGCCTCGTCGAGGAGGAGACGCAGACGGGGGTCGAGGCCCTCGGCGGCGTCCTTCGCCTTCGCGCTCCGGGCGGGGAACGCGTCGGCACCGGCCCGCGGCGCTCCGCACACCAGGAGAGCGTCGAACTCGATGGACCGGGCGGTCGCGAAGGTCCTCTGCACGACGATCGGCTCGCCGTCCGGATCCAGCTTGCCGCCTGCCGGAGCGATGACGAGCGGCACCATGCCGACGCTCGACACGGCTTCCCGCACGGCCCGTACGCCGTCGAGATCGTGGGTGCCGTCGGTCACGATGCCGATGAGCCGTCCGTCGAGCGGCCAGGTGTGGCCCAGCTGGGAAAGGGCCGGGCTGGGCGTCGCGTCGCGGAACGGTTCGGTGGGCTGCGGCACCGGGAGCCCGAGCCCGGCGGCGACCTGGGCGCACAAGTCGCCATCGATGTTCGCCAGCGCCTGAAGCCCACGTTCCTTGATCGCCTGCTCGTAGCATTTGCCCAGTTCGAAGGTGTAGGCGGCGATGATGTGCTCGCGCTCGGTCGGACTCATGCTCAGCCAGAACAGCCGGGCCTGGCCGAAGTGGTCGTCGAACGAGGCAGGGACCTCGCGGACCTTGTGGGCGGCCGGCAGCTCGACGGGGACCTCGATGTCCGCTCCGGTGGTCGCGCCCGCCATGAACGGGCACCCCCCGTCGAGGGAGTTGGGGTGGTAGGGCGCCACCCCGCGGTGCACGGCCGTCTGGTGCATACCGTCACGCAGCATGTCGTTGACGGGGGCGTGCGGCCGGTTGATGGGCAGCTGGCCGAAATTGGGACCGCCCAGGCGCGTGATCTGGGTGTCGAGGTAGGAGAAGAGGCGCCCCTGGAGGAGCGGGTCGTCCGTGACGTCGATGCCGGGGACCATGTGACCGACGTGGAAGGCCACTTGCTCGGTCTCGGCGAAGTAGTTCGACGGGTTGCGGTTCAGGGTGAGCAGTCCGATGGGCTGCACCGGCGCCCGTTCCTCCGGGACGATCTTCGTGGGGTCCAGCAGGTCGATGCCCTCGAAGGTCTGCTCAGGTGTGTCGGGGAACGTCTGGATGCCCAGTTCCCACTCCGGGTAGGCGCCCGCCTCGATGGCGTCGGCGAGGTCGCGGCGGTGGAAGTCGGGGTCCACTCCCCCGGCGATCTGGGCTTCCTCCCACACCAGCGAGTGCACGCCGAGTTTCGGCTTCCAATGGAACTTGACCAGCGTGGTCCCGCCGGCGGCGTTCTGCAGCCGGAAGGTGTGAACGCCGAAGCCCTCCATCATGCGGTAGGACCGGGGGATGCCCCGGTCGGACATGTTCCACAGCGTGTGATGGGTGGCCTCGGTGTGCAGGGTGACGAAGTCCCAGAACGTGTCGTGCGCGCTCTGCGCCTGCGGGATCTCCCGGTCCGGGTGCGGCCTGCCGGCGTGGATGATGTCGGGGAACTTGATCGCGTCCTGGATGAAGAACACCGGGATGTTGTTCCCGACGAGGTCGAAGGTTCCCTCAGCGGTGTAGAACTTCGTCGCGAAACCACGGGTGTCACGGACGGTGTCCGCCGAACCGCGGGAGCCGAGGACGGTGGAGAACCGTACGAACACCTCGGTCTCGGCTGCTTCTTGCAGGAAGGCGGCCTTGGTGACGTTCGCCGCCCTGCCGTAGCTGCGGAAGGTCCCGTGGGCGGCCGCGCCGCGGGCGTGGACGACACGCTCCGGGATCCGCTCGTGGTCGAAGTGTGTGATCTTTTCCCGCAGGTGGTGGTCCTGGAGGAGGACGGGCCCGCGCGGTCCGGCCTTCAGGGAGTGATCCGTGTCGTGCAGCCGGTCGCCCTGGGCCGTGGTCAGGCGCTCGCCCTGCTGGGCGACGGCGGTCCGGTCGGCTCCCGTCGGGGCGCCGGTGGGGCTCACCGTCCGCGGGCCGCGCTGGTCGGGCTTGGGCGGCAACGGGCCGCGTGGCTCCGTCGGCTCGGCAAGTGTCGGTGACTCCGGCGCCGGCTTGCCGGGAACGCCCCCTTCGGGGCCGTGGCCGCCGGTGACCGCGGCTTTGAGTTTCTGCGCTGCTGCCTTGGCCGGATTGTCCATCTGATGCTCCTGTGTCGGGGGTGCTGTGCGCGATGGAGATGCGCGCACCGCCTCGCGCGGCTGCCGCACGGCAGGGCCAGTCGCCGGCACGAGGCGCCCCGGGTGCCCTTCGCCCACGAGCGAAAACGTCGATCCCGGGCACGACCGCGCTCAGGAAGGGCGGGCACGGGCCGACCGGACCGCTGGCTCATCGGTGGGCACCTGGCTCGCCGAATGTGCTGGAAGTGGTGCATCAGCCGGTGTCGACCCGGTCGGGGCAGTCGACGGCTGCCCTCCGGCGGGCAGTCTCTGTACGCAGGGCACGGGCGAAGACCCAGGTTCGGTCAAGGACCGTGGACGCCGTCCCCGGTCGGCTGCGTGCCTTTGTCTGTGAACTGCCGGGCGACGTCGCGCAGTTTGAGATTGTTCTCCTGCGAGTAGCGACGCAACACTGTGAACGCGGCTTCCTCGTCGATGTGGTGGCGTTCCATGAGCATGCCCATCGCTTCGCCGATGACGTGACGGGAGTCCACGGCCCTTTGCAGAGTGGCGTGTTCGTGGGCGCCGGACAGAGCGACGGCGGCGTGCGCGGCCAGCAGCCAGCCGGCGGTCTCGCTGTCGTCGTCGAAGGCACCGGGGCGGCGGGAGTAGAGGTTCAGGGCTCCCAGGTTGTCCTGGTCGTCCGTGTAGAGCAGGAAGCCCATCATGCTGCCGATGCCGAGCGCGTGCGCACGGGGCGCGTAGGAGCGCCAGCGCACTGCCTCCGTGGACAGGTCCTGGATGCGGAAGACGGCATGCCCCATGCCGGCGGCGTCAAAGCACGGCCCCTCGCGCTCGGCTTCCTGAAGACGGTCGCTGTCGTCGACGAGCTGCTCCGTGGAGACAAGGGTGGTCACCTGATCGCGTCGCAGGACCAGCACTCCGGCCGCGTCACAACCATCGACGCGCTGCACGGCGGCCTCGACGATCTTGTCCAGGGTCAGGGCCACCGAGTCCCGGGCGAGGAAGGTGCGGGCCATCGCCGCCATGTCCGTCGCGAATCCGCGCCAGTCCATCATCCGATGCCCTTTCCGCGCCCGCGGCGCCCCAGCGAGTACCGCTCCCTCCCCGCCCGTCCTGAGGCGCTGCGCATCCTGTCCCTTCCTGGCGTCATACGTCTGGACGTTATCAAGCGTGCTTCCGCCGAGCGGAGCTGATGTCCGCGATCGGATCCGGTATCTGCGCCTGTCGGCGGTGCTGAGGTCGCCTTCCGTCGCGCTCAGCCGGTTTCGGCTGCACGCACCAGGTCACCCGCCGTACCGGTCCGGCGTTCAGGACACGCCGGGCGCGACGCGCAAGAGAAAGGTGACGACGCGATGACCACAGCACGAGAGATCATGACCGGCGGCGCTCGATGCGTGGCTGCCCACGACAGCGCTGCCGACGCAGCACGCAAGCTCAAGGAGTTCCAGGTCGGCGCGCTGCCGATCTGTGGAGAGAACAACCGCCTCGTCGGCGTCCTGACCGACCGGGACATCGTCGTGAAGGTGCTGGGCGAGGGCCTTGACCCGGCGGAGGTGGAGGCGGGCACGCTGGCACAGGGCGAAGCCGTGACGATCGGCGCGGACGACGACGCCGAGGAGATCTTCGCGACGATGACCCGGCACAAGGTCCATCGGCTGCCGGTGATCGACGGTAACGACCTCGTCGGCATGATCGCCCTCGCCGACGTGGCCCGCGGCCTGACGGCACCGGAGGCCGGTCTCCTGATCGAAGCGCTTTCCTCCGACTGAGGCTGAACCACGGCCGCCCCTTACCCGTGCCGGACGCGTGCAGCCCGAACGCGCACAGCGGGCCACCGCCCCGGCGGCACCGATCCCGGTGTGATCCTCGCCCTCAGGCCCTCAGGAGGAGGTCCCCATGGCTCTGCGCACCCTCTCCCGCTCATGGCGTCACTGGCGCAGCGGCACTGACCTGCGCGTCCCCCTGAGCTCCACCGACGCCGAGGACACCAATCGCAGGTTTCTGCTCTACGGAGTCCTGCCCCTGTGGGTGGTACCCGCCGTAGCCGACTGGATCATGCACCGCAGGACCCACATCGAGACGACGAGCGGGGCCAAGGAATCCGCCGTGCACGCCCTGATGATGACGGAGGCCGGTATCCCGGTCACCCTGGGACTGCTCGCGCGTGTCAACCCGCTCGTCCTCACCGTGATGGGCGGCGCGGCCCTCGCGCATTCGGCCACAGCGCTGTGGGACGTCACCCTCGCCACGGCCGAGCGCGAGGTACGGCCCGTCGAGCAGCACATCCACAGCTTTCTCGAGGTACTTCCCCTGACCGCGCTGGCGTTCACCGGCTGTCTGCACTCCGAGGACGTGCGCGCGGCGCTGCGGGGCGGCCGAGGCGCCGACGACTGGCGGCTGCTTCCCAAGGAGCGCCCGCTGCCCGCCCGCTACCTCGCCGCTCTGGCGGTGGTCATCGGCGCCGGTGTGGCCCTGCCCTATGCGGAGGAGATGCGGCGTTGTCTGCGCGCCCGGTCGGCTGCCGCGTGACGCCGTCCCAGCGGTCCACGGCCGAACCGCGCCCACTGGTCGTACGGCACCGCGTCATCATCGGCCGGGGCCCGCACAACGGCCAGGCCGTCTCCTGACCGGTGCCGAGGACGGTCGCATCCTGCGCGTGGACCCGAAGCCGCCCTGCGCCGTCGAGCGGCGGGGCGCACCGGCGGCCTCCCCTCGGGCTCACCGTGCGGAGCGACGGCCGCGTCCTCATGCGTGACGCGCGGCTGGGGCGAGCAGTTTGTTGATCTGCTTGCGCTCTTCGCTGCCGGGGACGGCCTTGTCGAACCGGGCGAACGTCTCCTCCACTTCTCGATGGTCGCTCCTCCGCGGAGGGCGGGTGGGCCAGATGCCGCTCCCCGTCCCAGCGGGGGCCCACCCACACCGGCTCGATCCCGGACAGGATCAGCGCGGCCACGACGGACTTGCGGGCATACAGGCCCGATGACCGGTTTCTGCTCAGGCCCGGCTACCGACAGCATGGCGGCCTTCACCGACAGGGAGCTGCCACAGGTGGTGAAGAACGTGTGGTCGGCGTGGACCGCGTCGGCCATGAGCTGCTCCGCGTCCTGCAAGTAGCCCCCGCGCGTCCGGCGGTCGTCCAGGCCGCCGGACGCCAGCAGATCGTGCGACGGCGGTGCGCGTCCACGGCTTCCAGCACCGGAGCTCTCGAAGGGGCTGCTGCCAGACCGCCCGCCTCCTCCTTCCCCGCACGGAACGCCGGACTAACCTCGGCTGCCTCGGCGCCCCCTCAACGGGTGTCGGTCATCCCGCCGGTGACCGCGATGGTCTCCCCGATCGTGTAGCTGGAGTCGACTTCCGAGGCGAGGTAGACGTAGGCGGGAGCGAGTTCCTCGGGCTGGGCCGCGCGCGCCATCGGGTCGGACGAGGCGAGATTCTTCTCGAGGTAGTCGTCGGGAAAGCGCTGGCCGGCCAGATTGAGAACAGTCCAGGTCGGACCGGGCGCCACGACGTTGGCACGCACGCCACGCCGGGCGAGATGAGAGGCGATGGACTTGGTGAAGATGATCTGCGCGGCCTTCGATGCCGCGTAGTCCATCATCATGTCGCTGCCCTTGAGGCCCTCCTCCGAGGCCGTCGCGATGATCGCGTCCCCCCGCTCGAGGTGGGGCAGGCAGGCGAGGACGAGGTGGAAGTAGGCGTAGACGTTCGTCTTGAACGCCAGTTCGAACTCCCGGAAGTTCAGGTCGTCGAGGCTGTTCTGGCTGTTGAGCCGCGCCGCGTTGCTGACCAGGATGTTCAAGCCGCCCAATTCCCGAACGGTCGCGTCGACCGCCTCCTGGCAGAAGTCCGGGTCGCACAGATCACCCGGGACGAGCAGGCACCGTTGCCCCTCTTCCTCGACGACGCCGCGTGTCTGCTCGGCGTCCTCTTGTTCCTCGGGCAGGTAGACAATCGCCACGTCGGCGCCCTCGCGTGCATAGAGCACGGCCACTGCCCTGCCGATCCCCGAGTCTCCGCCCGTGATCAGCGCGATCTTGCCACGCAGCTTGCCCGAGCCTCGATAGTCGGGGGCCCGGTAGCGCGGAGGCGTCGACATCTTCGCCTCAAGCCCCGGCCGTTCTTGCCGCTCGAACCGGTACGGCGGCCTCGGTTCAGTTGCCTCACCCGGCCGAGCGGAAGAATCCTCACCTGTATCTGCCATCGGGTAAACCTCCAGCTCACAAGGTTGTCGGTCGGTTGACCTCTTCCGCGTAGCCAGCAAGCCGACGACGAAACCACCTGATCACGCCCCTCGAAGAACGAGGTCGCCTCCCGCGCCCTGGACCGCAGGCGAACCCCACGCGGTGGGCCGGGCCGGGGAGCTTGGGTCCCGCGCGCCCGACGGCCGCCGCCACGCCACACCGGCGGTGGCCGTCCCGGCTCGCATCCCGTGCAGAACCCGGCCTGTCCTTCTCAAGGCGTCAGGTGTGACCCGCTCGGCCCGCGCCGGTCACAGGAGCCGCTGCCCTGGGCCGCACGCTCGTACGCCCACAGCAGCCAGCAGCGCGCACGAGGTGGCCTGATTCGCGCTGATGACGGGTTTGCCGAGACGTTCTTCCAGGTGGGGAAGGGCCTCGTAGGTGGGCACAGCGGTGCAGCTGATGAGCAGCGCATCCGCTGCGGAGTGATCTCCGGCGACGACAGTTTCCTGCACCCGCTGCTCGTCCACGGTGTAGACATCTTCCACCGCGTCGAGGCCCAGCGACGAGAGCGCGACGACATCGAACCCGGAGGCCTCGAGGTACGTGGCCAGCAGACGATCGACCGGCTCCTGGTAAGGGTGCACCACGGCGAGCCGACGGGCCCCGACGGCACGGAGGGCGGCAATGATCGCACTGCTGGTCGTCAGCGCCTGCCGCGCGCCGTGTTCCGTCATCGTGTCCCGCAACGCCCGCTCACCAGCCACACCGTTGACGAAGCTGCACGCGGTGCACAGATAGGCCACGGCCTCCGCTCCGCGATCCACCAACTCGCGTACCGGCCCTGCCAGCAGATTCGGTCGGCCGAGGCGGGAGACCAGCTCCAGATTGTCCTGGTAGGAAACCTCTTCGGTGAAAGTCAGCGTGCAGGTCACACTCGGCGGGATCCAGCGGCGCAGCTCCGCCCGACGCGTGAAGTCGTAGGAGGCGACCACGCCGACATGTCGTTTCGTCGCAGGACCGAGGTTTCGTGGACCCATACCACCGAGGCTAACGAGCTGTTTCACACGCCGCGCTGCCCGAGCCGACAGCGACAGGCAGCCGACCGGTCCGGTGACTGCGCCACGCATGTCCGTCCGTGGCACACGCTTCTCACTCCGCGATCCGGGTAACCAGAGACGGGTGGCTCCCCTGTTAGCACTGCTCTCGGCCGCTTGCTACGGCGTTGTCGACTTCGCCGGCGGGCTGTTGTCCCGCCGTATCCCCTTCACCGCGGTCACCCTCCTCGGCCAGCTGGGCGGCTTGCTGGTCGCCGTGATCGTGGCTCTCCTCGTCCCCGCCTCCTCCGTCCGTCCCGCGGACCTGGGCTGGGGCGCCGTGTCGGGAGTCGGCAGCGCCGCGGCGATGCTGTGCCTGAACCGTGGGCTGAGCCGAGGCGCGATGACCGTGGTGGTGCCTGTGAGTGCCGTGACCTCCGTGGTCCTCTCCGTGCTCACCGGAGTTGTCTTTCTTGGGGACCGGCCTACGCTCCTGGCCTGGGCGGGCATCGCCGCCACGGGGCCCGCCCTGTGGCTCGTCTCGGGTGGGCACGTCATCGGCCCGCGGAGGCGGGGAGGGGAGAACGCCAAGGGTACGGCGGACGGCCTGTTGGCGAGCGCGGGCGTCGCCGTGCAGTATCTGGCGCTGGCGCAAGCGGGAGCCGCCAGCGGTCTCTGGCCGGTGGCCGCGGGCCGGCTCGCCGCCGTGGTGGTTCTCCTGCCGAGCGCGGCACGCCATCTGCGCGTGCCGCCTTTGCGCGGGGCTCAAGCGCTCCTCATCGGAGCCGGTGCGGCGCTGGGCCTGAGCCTGTACCTGCTCGCCACCCGGCAGCAGATGCTCGCCATCGCTGTCGTCCTCGCCTCCCTCTACCCGGCGCTGCCGGTGGTACTGGGGCTGATCCGGCTGCACGAGCGAGTCGACCGGCGCCAGATGGTCGGGCTGGTGGGCACGGCAGCGGCCTCCGTACTGCTCGCCGTCGGCTGACCCGGCACCGCCGGGCATCCGCTCTCCGCCGCGGGCCCACACCCCTTCGATGTGCTCGAATCCAGTGGCTACCTGTTGCGCCGTGCGATGTCAGCGTTGAGGGCGGTGGCGAAGGTACACCACAGTGCATACGGCACGAGGGCTGCTGCCGCACCTCGGTCGATGCGTGCGCTGCGGCGCACCAGATCCCAGGACGAGAGGGCCGTGGCTGCGGTGACGGCCAGGCCCGCGTACGGGGTGCGAGCCTTGAAGAACGACCAGCCGAACGCCGCGTTCAAGGCCAGATTGACCGCCAGCGCGGATCCCCAGGGTGCACGCTCCCCTGCCGGAGCGCGCTGCAGGGTGCGTCCTCCAGCCGCTGCAATCGAGATGTACAGCGGCGTCCAGACGAAACCGAAAGCGGCTGGCGGAGGCTGCCACGGAGGCTTTCTCAAGGAGCGGTACCAGGGATCGCTCGGATCAATGGCGACCGAGCCCAGCGCCGCCGCTGTCACTACAGCGGCACTCACGGGCCCGTAGCTGCGCAGCGCACCAGATTGCGACCGGTCACGCGCCGAACTCGACAAAGCTCTCGCCAGCCTCATACGTATCTCCTTCCCCATGATGCCGATGCCAGTCACGGCGTGACGTTCAGCAGCCGCGACGCCGAGCGCCGGCCCGAGCCCGCCGCACCGCCGTGCGCCATCCGCCTCGGGGCGCGGGTCTCGACAGGGCGCGTCGCGACCCGTCACGCCTCCTCCTGCCGGTCGGGGACGAGCCGCCCATGTGCCGCATTCTCCTGGCCGCCCCGGCCCGGGGGGCGCCACGCCCGCAGGCGCAGGCGCAGGCGCAGGCGCAGACGTAGGCGCAGACGTAGACCAGCGTGCTGCACGTGGTCGGGCGCGGCTTCACCGATCCCGGCCCGGACCGTCCGCAGCCAGGAGCAGTACGCAAGCGCCGGCCACCCAACTACACATCGCAGAGGGCCAGTTGCACACAGAGGGGTCCGGGGAGCGGAACGGAAACGTCGTGCGCCCGCCGCTTGAGGAAAACCATGGCTCCTTTCATCGCTCCTACCTCTCAGGAGACCCAGTGGGTTCCACTGTCCGACAGAGACTCGCCTGGCTGGCGAGCTTCCTCTTCCTGCTCACCCTCATATCGGCCGTGCCGGCGTCCGCCGGCGCACGGTCCTTGACGGTCGCCACCGACAAGGGCCTGGTCGCCGGAGCCACGGCCGCCGACGTCGACCGCTTCTACGGCATCCCGTACGCTGCTCCGCCCGTCGGCACCGGACGCTGGCAGCCGCCGGCACCCGCCGCCGCGTGGACGGGCACCCGGTCGGCCACGTCCTCCGGCCCCCGCTGCCTCCAGAACGGCAGCAACACGAACCCGGGAATGAGTGAGGACTGCCTCTACCTGAACGTCTACACGCCTGCCAAAAGGACCGACCGGCCGCTGCCGGTGATGTTCTGGATCCACGGCGGCGGCTTCTCCTCCGGTTCCGGGGACACGCAGGACGGCTCGCTGATCGCCCGGACCAACAACGTCGTGGTCGTCACGATCAACTACCGCCTCGGCGTGTTCGGCTTCCTCGACCTGCCCGGGCTGAGCAAGCAGGGCGCGGGCAACTACGGCCTGCTCGACCAGGAGGCGGCGCTGCGCTGGACGCAGCGCAACATCGGCGCGTTCGGCGGCGACGCGAGCCGGGTCACCATCGGCGGCCTGTCGGCCGGTGGCCACTCCGTCTGCGCGCTGATGTCCTCGCCTTCGGCGCGTGGACTGTTCTCGGGCGCGATCATCCAGAGCGGCGGATGCCCGAGCTACACGGTCGAGCAGGCCGTCGCCCGTGGAAAGAAGTACGCGACGGCCGCAGGCTGCTCCGCCACCGCGCCCGATCTGGCCTGCCTGCGCAACAAGCCGGCCAGTGAACTCCAGTCCGCGGCAAAGGACTTCATCGGCGGCATCCTGAGCGGCCCGCTTCCCACGGCCGGGACTCCCGAACTGCCCGTCGCTCCGCTCGAGGCCGTACGCACCGGCCGGACCGCGAACGTCCCTCTCCTCATCGGCCACACGCGTGACGAAATACGCAGTTGGGCGCGGCCGTTCGCGAACGCGACGAAGGACCAGTACGAGAAGGCAGTGCGCATCGAGTTCGGGGACGAGGCCGACGCCGTCCTCGCGCACTATCCGTTCAGCGCCTACGGCGACGCGTACACCGGGGCCTACGCGTTCGGTGCCCTGTGGGGCGACAGCAGCGCCTTTTACGGACTCGGGGGCTGCCAGTATCTGAGCCTCACCGCCCAGTTCTCGAAGCGTCAACCGCGCACGTACTACTACGAGTTCAACGACCCGCACCCGCCCACAGGCGGGTCCTCGTCGAGTGGCTTCGACGCGGGCGCGTCGCACGGCAGCGAGTTTCCGTACCTGATGCCCTCCTCGGCGACCTCGGCGCTGCTGACTCCCGCGCAGCAGCAGCTGTCCAGCGAGATGGTGCGCTACTGGGGCTCGTTCGTGAAGCACGGGAACCCCGCCGCTCCCGGGCTCGCCGCCTGGCCTTTGTTCCGGGCCGGACGGTTCATGTCCCTGCTGCCCGGAGGTGAGAGCCAGGCGCTGAAGACCGGCGTGTACGAGGCGCGCCGCCAGTGCGCCTTCTGGAACTCGATCGACTATGACTGGCTCCCTCTCGACGCGGACAAGCTCGCCGCGCAGGCAGGCGTTGCGCAGTCCTGATCCAGCACCGACGAAGGGCCCCCTCCGGCGGGAGGGGGCCCTTTGGTTGTGCGTGCGGAGAGCGTTCGGCTCAGTTGCCGGTGTGCTCCATGTCGAGCACGATCTTGCCGACCGCCGCGCCCGAGCGCAGCCGCTCCACGGCCTCGCCGAGCGCGTCCATCCCGTACCGCTCGTACGGCAGCGTCAGCGCACCGGACGACAGGTCCGGCAAAAGGCTCAGCACCTCGGAGGCGACCTCCGGGCCGCGGCTCATCATGTTCACGGGCAGGAGGGTGACGTCCGCGAGGAAGAAGTCCGCGAGGTCCAGGGTGAGCTCGCGGCCGGCCGTGTAACCGAGGAGCGCGGCGCGGCCGCGCGGGCGGACCAGGGTGAGGGCGTCCCGGAGGATCTGGCCGCCGACCGTGTCGATGAGGACGTCGACCTTGCCGCCGATCGCTTCCTCGGAGAGGTCGGAGGCGAGCAGGGCCTTGGCGGCGTCGGGCACGTGCGGCAGCTTCGCCGGGCGGCCGACGGCGCCGATGACCTCCGCGCCGGCCCGCGCCGCGAGCTGTACGGCCACGGCGCCGACCGCACCGGAGGCGCCGGTGACAAGGACCCGCTCCCCCGGCTTGACCTGGGCGATCGCGTGGACGGTCGCCCAGGCCGTGCCGACCGGGGAGAAGTAGATGCAGGCGAGGGCAGGGTCGGTGCCCTCGGGCATGACCTCCGCGGCGGTGTCCGGGACGAGCGCGTACTCGGCCCAGGCGCCGTCGCGGCTGAGGCCGAGACCTTCGCCGCGCAGGCGGACCAGGGCACCCTCGGGGTGGGTGTCCGAGGCGACGACATAGCCGCTGCCCTGGGTGCCGGGGATGAACGGCAGCTCGGGCAGGATGCCGAACTGTCCGTCGAGGATGTTCAGGTCCAGATGGGCGGCGGTGGCCGCCGCCACCCGGACGAGGGTGTGTCCGGGGCGCGGCTCGGGCACGGGCCGTTCGCCGAGGCGCGGCAGGATGCCGAACTCCTCGAGAAACAGGGCCCGCGATGTGGACGAGGTGGTGCTCACGTGCAGTGGTCTCCGTTCTTCCCCCATTGGACTGTGCGCGGACTGGGCAGTGCACCGACTGGACTGTGCGCCGACCCCCCGTGATCACTGCGACCTCGTTTACACCTTAGCTCCATACTTGTGCAGTACACGCATCGCGATCAGGCGCAGGATCCGGTCGTAGACCAGGCCCAGGATGCCGAGCGTGATGATGCCGACGAAGACCCAGTCGATGCGGCCGTAGTTGCGGGAGGTCCAGATCAGAGAGCCGAGGCCCACCTGGGCGGCGACGATCTCGGCGGAGACGATCGTCAGGAAGCTGTTGCCCATGGCGAGCCGGGCGCCGGTGAGGATGTACGGGACGGTGGAGGGCAGCACGACGCGCTGGAGGATCTGGCGGCGGCTCGCTCCGAGGCTGGCGGCGGCCCGCAGCTTGTTCTCGTTGACGGCCATGACGCCGGCGCTGGTGTTGAGCGTGACGATGAAGACAGCCGTGTAGAAGATCAGGACGACCTTCGACGTCTCGCCGATGCCCAGCCACACCACCGCCAGGGTCACGAAGGCGACCGGCGGGATGAAGCGGAAGAACTCGATGTACGGCTCCAGGAGCTGGCGCACGAGCCTGATCTGCCCGATGAGCAGGCCGACCGGGGCGCCCACGACGACGCCGAGGCCCCAGCCGATCAGGATGCGGCGGCTGGAGGCGATGACCGAGTTGCCCAGCGTGCCGTCGGACGCCAGCTCGCGGGCGGCCGACAGGGTCTGGCTCGGGGAGGCCACGAGGGAGGGGCCGTACTTCATGGCCACGAGCTGCCAGACACCCAGGCCGACGAGGATGGCGACGACGTACAGGCCGAGGGTGCGAAGCCCCTGGGCGCCGGCCCCGCTGGTGCGCCGCGGGCGGGTGCGGGTGCGGGCCGGGGCCGGGGTCTCGGTGGTGGTGATCGTCATGCGCCCTTCGCCTCTCGGTCGGGCCGGTCGTCGAGTCCTTGATCACGCATGGCCTTGCGCACCTCTTCTCCGATGTCCTCGCGCAGTTGGCTGCGCAGGCGCAGGGCTGCGGGGTCGGACTCGTCGCGCGGGCGCGGCAGGTCCACCGTGTACAGGGACTTGATCGACGCGGCGGGGCCCGCCGTCATCACGGCGATCCGGTCGGCGAGGAGGATCGCCTCGTCGATGTCGTGGGTGACGAAGACGACGGTGCAGCCGGACGCGCTCCAGATGCGGGCCGTCTCCTGCTGGAGCACCTGCCGGGTCTGCGCGTCGAGCGCGCCGAAGGGCTCGTCCATGAGGACGACGCCCGGTTCGTTGGCCAGGACCCGGGCGATCTGGACGCGCTGGCGCATGCCGCCGCTGAGCTGGCCGGGGTAGCGGTCCGCGCAGTGGCGCAGGCCGACCAGGCCGAGGTATTCGTCGGCCACCCGGTTCTGCTCGGCACGGGACAGGCCGCGCATGCGAGGCCCGAAGGTGACGTTCTGCTGCACCGTCATCCAGTCGAAGAGGGCCTCGCTGCTCTGGAAGACCATGCCGAGTTCGGGGTCGGGGCCGCGGACGGCGGCACCGTCCGCGGTGAGGGACCCCTCGCTGACCTGGATGAATCCCGCCATCGCCGACAGCAGGGTGGACTTGCCGCAGCCGCTCGGTCCGAGCAGACAGAGGAACTCCCCTGCCGGGATGTCCAGGTCGATGCCCTGGACGGCCTGGAACTCACCGAAGGAGATACCCGCGCCCTCGACCCGTAGGGCCGCACCGCGGCCGGCCGCCGCCTGCGCCGGGGCGCGGGGGGCCGGAACCGCGACCGCTGCCGCGGCCCGCGTCTCCGCTACCGTCTCCTTCTCGATCCCCTTGGTCATCAGGACCCCTTCGTGTTCTCGGGAAGCCAGCCGCGCTGGACGGTGCCGGCAACGTCGGGGCGTCCCTTGACCTTGCCGGTGCTCACGTAGAAGTCGGCCGTGTCGTCGTAGCCCTTCAGGTCCTTGTCGGTGAAGTCACGGACGCCGAAGTCGATCTCCTTCACCGCCTTCACCGTCTGGTCGGTGGGGATCTTCGCGGCGTCCTGGGTGGCCTTCGCCGCGGCCTGCGGGTCGCTCTCGGTCTTCTTGGCCGCTTCCTCGAGGGCCTCGGCCACCTTGACGGCGGTGCTCTTGTGGTCCTTGAGCCAGGGCGAGGTCGACAGGAGCCAGTGCTGGTAGCTGAATCCGTAGTCGCCCGTGGACTCCAGGATCCGCTCGCCCAGCTCCTTGCCCTTGGACGGCCACGGCTCCCACAGGACGTACGCGTCCACGTCGCCCTTGTTGGTGAGGGCCGGGATCTCGGCGGGGTCGGCCGTGACGAACTTGACCGAGTCGGTCTTGATGCCCTTCGACTCGAGGAACCGCGTGGTCGCCAGCTCGGACAGGCCCGGCACGACGGCCATCTTGCGGATCTTGTCGGGGGACTTCACCCCGGACCGCATGACGACCTTGAGGTAGCGCCCGGACTGCTCGTACACGAGCAGGGAGCGCAGCTTCGGGTTCTGGGCGAGCAGGCCGATGGTCGTGACGTCGGAGTTCCCCGCCATCTGGACCTGTCCGGCGTTGAGCGCGTCGACGCCTTCACCGCCCTTGGCGAACTGGACGAGGTCGACGTCGACCCCGTGCTTGGCCCACAGGCCCTCGGCGTCGGCCACGAAGAACGGCGCGTACCCGGCGTCGACGCCGACGGCGATCCGGATGTGGGGGTCACCCGCCCCGCCGCCGGAGCCCGAGCCGGCCCCGGAGTCGGTGGTCCCCGCTCCGCACGCGGTCACGAAGGTCAGTGCGGCGGTGCAGAGAAGGGTGCCGGCGATGCGACGGATCGGGCGGGATGTCGAGCGGGACGCTGTTTGCATGGTCACCTCGGAAGGGGGCGCTTTTCGGCGGGAAATCGGGGTGCGGGGCCGCGAGTTGGCGAACGGTACTGCCGCTCGGAGGGCAGGCGCATGCGCGGCGGTCCGCTCAGTGGGACGGTCGCGACACGGCTCGTCGGAGCCGGTCACCTGGCGTGCTGGTCGTACCAGCCGGACAGCAGCACGGTGTCGTAGTCGGGTGCGCTCTTGACGAGCTTCTCCGCGAGGAGGAAGTCCACGATCTTGCGCGAGGACGTGACATCGGCCGAGGTCAGGGCGCGGGACTCGAAGGTGATTTCACCGATGGCCTTCTCCGTTCCGGCCACTGGCAGCTGGGCCTGCTCACGAGAGGCGAGGGCGGCCGCGTGCGGGTCCTTCGTCACCAGCCGGTCGGCCTCGGCGACCACCTTGAACACCTTCCCGGCGACGTCCTGGTGGTCCTTCAGCCACTTCTGGTCCGCGAGCAGCCACTGCCGGTACGTGACACCAAAGTCGCCGGTGGATCCGGCGATGTGGCCGCCCGCCTCGACGCCCTTGGTCACCCAGGGGTCGAAGAGGATGTAGCCGTCGATGTCGCCGCGCTGGAGCATGGTGGGGATCTCCTGCGGCGAACTCTGCTGGATCTTCACGGAGTCCGGGTCGATGCCGTTGTGCTCCAGGTACTGGTGCGTGGCGTACAGGCCGATGCCCTGGATCGAGCCCATCGTCCTGATCTGCTTCGGCGAGGTGATGCCCTTGCGCAGGACGACCTTGAGGAGGCGGCCCGAGGACTGGAAGACGCCCAGGGCCCGCAGGGCCGGGTTGCTCACCATCTGCGGAAGGGCGGTGGAGTCGGCGTTGGCGGACATCTGGGCGGTGCCGGCCGTGACCGCCTGCGCGGCGGCCGGCCCACCCTCCACCTTCATCAGCTGGACGTCGACGCCTGCCTTCTTGAACATGCCGCGCTCGATGGCGAGGTACAGCGGGGCGTACGAGGCGTCGACGCCGAGCGCGAGCCGCACGGTCGGGCTCTTGCCGCCGGCGGAACCCGCCGAGTCGGTGGTGCCCGCCCCGCAGGCGGTGGCGAACAGGAGAGCGAACAGGGTGCCCACAGCGGCGGCCGGGCGCACGCCCGGCCGGTGGTGACGGAACATCGGATACGACCTCCGAGTCGGAGTGCTGTCGAGGTGGCGGAAACCTGGCACTCCGGGAGGTCCGCGGAAAGCACGGTGTCCCGCCTGATGGACCGGCACGATTGAGGTGACTTCCGGCCGTTCGTACGCTCCACCGATCCGAGGCTCGAACGGCAAGGAGCGCACATGCCCCGCAAGAGCACGACCGAGGGCGCAGCGACGACGCGGCGCGTGGTCATCGCGTCCGTCGCAGGCAACATGATGGAGTGGTACGACTTCTTCCTTTACACCACCGCCGCCGCACTGGTTCTCGGCCAGGTCTTCTTCCCCTCCGGCGAGAATCCGCTGCTCGGCACGATCGCCGCCCTGGCCGGTCACGCGGTGGGGTTCGCCGCCCGGCCCCTCGGGGGCGTGATCTTCGGCCACATCGGTGACCGGCGCGGGCGCAAGGTCGCCCTCATGGGGACGCTCTCCCTGATGGGCGGCGCCACCTTCTGTATGGGGCTGCTGCCCTCGTACTCCACGGCCGGACTGCTCTCGCCGCTGCTCCTGGTGCTGCTCCGGGTTCTTCAGGGCGCGGCCGCCGGCGGCGAATGGGGCGGCGGCGTCCTCATCATCACCGAGAACGTCCCGGCCGAGCGGCGTGGCTTCTTCGCCTCGTTCAGCTCCTGCGGCATGGGCCTGGGCTTCGTGCTCTCGGCGCTGGCGCTGTGGCTGGCCGAGCGGGTGTCCGGCGACGGGTTCCTCGCCTGGGGCTGGCGGCTCCCGTTCCTGGCCAGCGCGGTGATCTTCGTGGTGGGGATCTACATCCGCCGCAACCTCGGCGAGACGGAGAGCTTCGAGGCCGATTCCACGAAGGCCGAGGCCCCGGCGCACTCGCCCCTGCGGGAGGTGCTGCGGAACCATCCGCGCCAGGTGCTGTTCGCGATGGCCCTGCGCTTCGCCGACAGCGGCGCCAGCTACATCTTCATGTCGTTCTCCCTCGTATACGGGGCGTACGTGGGGATCTCCTCGGGCGTGCTGCTGTGGGCCGGGATCGTCGGCATGCTGGTGGACTCGGTGATGATGGTCGTCTTCGGGCGGCTCTCCGACCGGGTGGGCAGGCGGCCGGTCTATCTGGGCGGGGCGCTCGGCATGCTGCTGTGGGCGGCGCCCTTCTTCCTGCTCATGGACACGGGACAGCCCGCCGCGGTGTGGGCGGCGTTCATCGTCGGGCACATCGCCATCGCCGCGATGATCGGGGTCCAGCCCTCGTACTTCTCCGAGCTGTTCAGCACCAGCACGCGCTACTCCGGGATGGCGCTCGGCCACGAGCTGTCGTCGGCGATCGCCGGCGGTCTCTCGCCGCTCGCGGCGGCGGCGCTGCTCGCCGCCACGGGTCACTTCCTGCCGGTCGCGCTGCTGACCATGGGTATGGCGCTCGTCACGCTGGTGGCGCTGGTCTTCTTCGCACAGGTGCCGCGGGGCCCCGAAATCCCCGCCGACCAGGCACGGAAGGAGCACATCGGCGCACCTGTTGCCTGATGTTTACGTCCCCGCCCCTCTATGCAACATGGCGTTGTTGCACTTCAAATGGCCTGTGTCGCCATGAGACGAAGTGAGGGGACGCCAATGGGGTCGTACGCGCAAGAGGATGTCCTGCTGCCCAATTCCGTACTGGGCAAGGCGCAGCTGCTGCTCGCCGCGTTCGAGTCGGGCGCGGACCGGCTGCGGCTGAGCGAGCTGAGCCGCAGGTCGGGCGTGCCCAAGGCGTCGGCGTACCGGCTCGCCCAGGAACTGGTGCAGTGGGGGCTGCTCGACCGGCACGGCGAACGGTACGAGCTCGGCATCCGGCTCTTCCAGCTGGGGCAGCGGGTGCCCGCTTCCTCCG
This sequence comes from Streptomyces sp. VRA16 Mangrove soil, assembly GCF_017377775.1. GTDB lineage: Bacteria > Actinomycetota > Actinomycetes > Streptomycetales > Streptomycetaceae > Streptomyces. The sequence continues at coordinate 987,454 of NZ_JAFVLN010000001.1, read as the reverse complement.
TGCTGCGCACCGTGGCCCGGCCGCTGATGACCGACCTGTTCACCCGGACCCGCACGGCCGTGCACCTCTCGGTCCTCGACGGGACCCACGTCCTGTTCCTGGAGAAGATCGCAGGTGAGGCCAACGTCCTCACCCACTCCTATGTCGGCGGCCGACTGCCCGCCTCCTGCACGGCGACCGGTCGGGTGCTGCTCGCCCTGGCCCCCGACGGACCCGAGCGGGTCGCGGAGCTCGTCGCCAAGGGGCTGCCCGCCATGACCCCTCGCTCCGTCACGGACCCGCAGGTCCTGGCCCAGCGGCTGGCCCGGACCGCACGGGAGGGGTACGCGCTGGAGCTGGAGGGGGTCAGGATCGGGGACGCCAGCCTCGCCGTCCCGGTGGCGCTGGCCGGGTCGGAGTACGCGGCGCTGTCGATCACCGGACCGGTCACGCAGGTGTCGGTGGAGCGGCACCTCGCGATGGTGCAGGACACGGCGGAGCGCATCGCGCGGGGTGTGGCGCGCAAAACGTCGTACGACCCGGCTCGCGCGGTGCGCACGGTTCGCACGCCGAAACAGCAGCCGACCGCCGTGCGCGTCGTCACGGGCTGAGCGCGCGCGGCGACGGTCCCGGTCCGGCCAGCAGAACACACCGGTGGCCCGCCTCCCCTCTCACGGTGATCGTGAGATGCCGCAAAGGCTGCGGACATGTGAGGGGAGGAGCCGTGGTGCGAACAGATCCGGACCAGACGCCGCTGCGCGTGCTCGACCTGACCGATGAACTCGCCTTCCAGGGCGCCCGGTTGCTCGTGGGGATCGGCGCCGATGTCGTACGGACCGAGTCGGGTGCCGGTCTCGGTCCCGCGGCGCGTGCGCACTGGCACGCGGGCAAGCGCTGGACGACGGTGCGCGACGCGGCGGAGCTCAACGCGCTCGCTGCGGGCGCCGATGTCGTACTGGAGAGCGGACCGTACGCAGACTTGCGCGGCCTGCGTGCGGACGGATCGTCCCGCTGGCCGCACGCCGTGCACGTGGTGGTGACGCCGTTCGGTCTGACCGGGCCGCGCCGCGACTGGGTCGTCGACGATCTGGTCCTGGCATCGGCGGGCGGCATGGCCTGGCTCGGCGGGCGCCCCGACGGACAGCCCAAGCCGCCGCCGCGCGAGCAGGCGTTCCAGATCGCCGGGGCCCACGCGGCGATCGGCGCGCTGCTCGCCGTCGTGTCGGGAACCCCGCAGCTCGTCGATGTCTCCGCGCAGGAGGCCGTCGCCGCCACGCTGGAGACCGCCGCCATCGCCTGGGTCCACGCCGGACGTTTCCCCATCCGCAGCGCAGGGGTGTACGAGCACGTCGCGCACCAGATCTTCGAGACGGCGGACGGATATGTGGCCGGGGGCTACTCCGGCAGCCCCCGGATGTGGACGGATCTGCTGACGTGGATGGCGGAGCACGGCGCGGCCGGTGAACTGCTCGACGAGCGGTGGCAGGACGCCGCGTTCCGGTGGCGCGAGCGCCCCCAAGTCGACGAGATCGTCCGGCAGTTCGCGAAGGGGCTGCCCACCGCCGAGATCGCCGAGGAGGCACGGCGGCGCGCCCTGCCATGGGCCGAGGTCGTGCCGCCCGAGCGACTGACCGAGCATCCCCAGCTGCGCGACCGCGCCTCCCTGGTCACCGTCACCGGCGACGGGCTGCCCGACGGCGGCGTCGAGGACGTCGGCTTCCCGTGGGCGGCACTCCCCCGCCCGGTCACCCTGCCCGCGATCCGGGAGGCGGAGGGCGACTCTCCGTGGCGCCACACCGGCCGGGCGCGTCAGGAGCAGGAGCGACCCAAGTCCCGGGCCATGGAAGGCGTGAGGGTCCTCGATCTGACCTGGGTGCTCGCCGGCCCGTACGTGACCAAGCAGTTCGGGGAGCACGGCGCGGACATCGTCAAGGTCGAGTCCCGGCACCGCAAGGACCCCACGCGCTTCGCGCCCTCGATGCATCTGCGGCCGGGCTCCGACCCCGACGACAGCGGCTACTTCATCAACTTCAACCGCAACAAGCGCAGCGTCGCCCTCAATCTGCGCACCGACGAGGGCCAGCGGCTGCTGCGCGAGCTGGTCCCGCACTGCGACGTCGTCGTGGAGAACTTCAGCCCGGGTGTGCTGGCCAAGTGGGGCATGGACTACGCCTCGCTGCGCGAGCTGAACCCGGACATCATCCTGGTGTCCATGGCGGGGGTGGGCCAGACCGGGCCCTGGCGCAAGGCCGTGACCTTCGCCGACACGCTCGCCGCGATGTCCGGGCTGGCCTACGAGACCCGTGACCCGGACGGCCCGCCGCAGGGACTGACCTTCGGGCTCGGCGACATGATCGCCGCCAACTCGGCGGTGCTCGCCACGCTCGATCTGCTGGCGCAGGGCCGTGGCGGTCACGTGGATCTGTCCCAGCTGGAGGCGATGGCCTCGACGATGGGCCCCGCGGCCCTGGAGCCCGTCCTCGGCGCCGGCGCGCCCGACCCCCGCACGACGGAGCATCCGAACCGGTCGCCGCACGCCGTGCCCCACGGTGTGTACCCGGTGGCCGGAAATGACCGGTGGCTGGCGGTGTCAGTGACGGACGAGGCGCAATGGCACGCCCTGACACGCCTCGTCGAACTCCCCGCGGCAGAAGACGACTTGGCGACCCGGCGGGCGCACGAGGACGAGATCGACGCCGCCCTCGCCGCCTGGACGCGCGCCCAGGACGGCCACAAGCTCGCCGAACTCCTCCAGGCCGAGGGCGTGGCGGCGGCGGTCGTGGCGACCGGACAGGACCTGATCGAGGCCGACGAGCAGCTCGCCGCCCGCGGCTTCTACACCGTGCTCGACCATCCGCTGACCGGGCCGGTCCCGCACGAGGGCATCGTCGCACGGCTGGCCGCGACACCCGGCGGACTCGACCGGCCCGCACCGCTCCTCGGCCAGCACACGCATGAGGTGCTGCGCGAGCTGCTTGACCTGACCGACGAACAGCTGGCGGCGCTGACCGCCGAGGGAGTGACCGAATGAGCGGGACGAAGACGAACCAGGTCGACCGAATCCTGCACGTGACGCGGGACGGCGCCGTCGCCACGGTCCGCGTGGACCGGCCCAAGGCGAACGCCGTGAACCCGGCGATGATCGAGGAGTTCCTCGCGGTCCTGGCGCCGCTGGCCGCCGATCCGGAGGTGCGCTGCATCGTCATCACCGGCACCGGACGGTTCTTCATCGCCGGCGCCGACATCGCGGTCATGCGGGACCTGTCGGCGGGCAACCAGGCGAAGATGCGCCGGTGGATCGAGGTCCAGCGGCTGATCGAGCAGGCGCCCAAGCCGGTCGTCGCGGCGATGAACGGCCACGCCCTGGGCGGCGGCGCTGAGTTGTCGCTCGCCTGCGACCTGCGGATCCTCTCGGAGGAGGCCACGTTCGGGTTCCCGGAGATGAGCCTCGGCCTGTTCCCGGGGGCCGGCGGCAGTCAGCGGCTCCCCCGGCTCGTCGGCCCCCACCTGGCGAAGCGCCTGATGATCGAGGCCGAACGGCTGGCGCCGCAGCGCGCCCTGGAGCTCGGCCTCGTCGACGTGGTGGTGGCGCAGGCCGAGTTCGACGCGGTGGTCGCCGAGCGGGCCCAGCGCCTGGCCGAGAAGCCGACGACCACGATCGGCCTGCTCAAGCGCGTCGTCGACGAGGGGTACGGGCTGCCCGTCGAACAGGCCCTGGAGCGGGAGGCCAAGGGCGTCGACGAAGTGACCGGGACGGCCGACGCGGCCGAGGGGCTCCAGGCGTTCCTGGAGAAGCGGCCGCCGGTGTTCACCGGACGGTAGGGCCGGCTGTGCCGACGCGGGCGGTCCGGTTCCGGTGACCGGACCGTCCGCGTTGGCGTGTTCGCGTACGTTCCGCATGCTCGGCGAATGAGTTCTCCAGAGCAGACCCAGACCCAGCAGGACACCGAAGAAGCCACGCACAACGGCCCCGTCCTCGTCACCGGCGGCACCAGCGGCATCGGCCTGGCCGTCGCGGAGGCGGTGGCCCGCGCCGGGCGCCCCGTGGTGGTCACCGGCCGGTCCGAGGACCGCTGCCGCGCGGCGGAGAAGCAGCTCCAGGGCATCGCGGGAGACCGCGGCCTTGCGCTGGTCGCCGACACCACCGACGCCGACGCGCTGGCCGCGGTCGTGAGCCGGGCCACCGAACTGTGGGGCCCCGTCACCGGCCTGGTGACAGCGGCCGGGCAGCTGGCCCGCGGCTCGGTCCTCGACCTCACGCCGGACGACTTCCGCGCCGCCTTCGAGAGCAACGTCATCGGAACCTGGCTGGCGATCCGCGCCGTCCTGCCCGGCATGCTCGACGCCGGTCACGGCCGCATCGTCACGATCGGCTCCGTGCTCGGCTCGACGGGCGCCCCCGAACGGGGCGGCTACGCCGCCACCAAGGGCGCGGTCGCCGCGCTCACCAGGTCGACGGCCCTGGAGGTCGCCGGCACCGGCGTCACCGTGAACTGCGTCGCGCCCGGCCCCGTGCGCACCCCCATGAACGAGAGCGCCGCCACCACCGACGCCGCCGCCCAGGCCGCCTTCACCGCCAAGGTGCCGATGGGCCGCTGGGGCACGCCCGACAACATCGCGCACGCCGTGCTGCCGCTGCTCGACGCCGGCTCGTCGTACACCACCGGTGCGTTGCTGCACGTGGACGGCGGCTACACCGCGCAGTGAGCGCCGCCCGCGCCGCCCAGCGGGAGCGGTTCGCTGAACGGACCGCGACGCTGGGCCCGCGCCCGGCGCGGTGATGGGCTCGGCACCGTACCCCCTGCATTCGTACAGAAGGACGGAAGGACGCACATGTCAGCTGCACCGGAGAGCCACTACGCGGACGGCGCGGGCATCCGCTACCACTACCACGACCTCGGCTCGGGGCCTGACACCGTGTTCCTGCACGGTGGCGGCCCCGGCTGCACCGCGTGGAGCGACTTCGGGCCCGTGGCGCATCTGTTCGCCGCCGACCGGCGCTGTCTGCTCGTCGACATCCAGCAGTACGGCAAGTCGGAGAAGTCCCCGATCGAGGGCCCGATGTGGGACCACCACGCGGCGAAGACCGTCGGTCTCCTCGACACGCTCGGCGTCGAGCGCGCCGACTTCATCTGCAGCTCGTGGGGCGGCACCATCGCCCTCAACCTCGCCGCGAAGTACCCGGAGCGCGTCCGGTCCCTCGTGATCACCGGCAGCATGCCCGTCTTCTACGGTCCGCTCGCCCCGCTCCCCGAGAACGGGCACCGCGGCCGCACGGCCCGCGACATCTACTACGGCGGCGAGGGCCCGACCCGCGAGAAGCTGCGTGACCTCATCACGAAGCTGGAGTGGTACGACGGCGCGAAGCTCCCCGAGGAGACGCTGACCATGCGCTACGAGCAGAGCCTCGACGAGGAGGAGCGCGCGCTGGCGGCCATGTCCGACTCGCCGCGCGGCGAGTGGCAGGACCTCACCGAGGAGCTGGGGCAGATCCAGGCCCCCACGCTGTTCATGTGGGGCATGCAGGACGCGTTCCTCACCCCGGACTACCCGCTGATGCTGGCCCGCATGGTGCCGAACGGGAACCTCCACGTGATGGACCACAGCTCCCACCACCTCGAGGAGGAGCGCCCGGAGGCGTACCACTCGGTGGTGAGCGGCTTCCTCAACTCCCTGAGCTGAGACTCCCTGAGCTGAGACTCCCTGAGCCGAGTCCGGTCCACTGCCTGTTCCCTCCCCAACTGCCTTACGGAGAACGCCCCATGTCCATCTGGACGGAGATCAGCCCCACCCCCTTCCGCGTCGAGTACGTCGACGCCGCCGGTGTCCCCACCCGCACCCTGCGCGCCGGCGACCCGAACGGCCAGGCCGTCGTCTTCCTGCACGGCACCAGCGGTCACCTGGAGGCCTTCGCGCGCAACATCACCGCGCACGCCGCCTACGACCTGCACGCCATCGACATGCTCGGTCACGGCTACACCGGCAAGCCCGACAAGCCGTACGAGATCGCGGACTACGTCGCCCACCTGCTCGACTACCTGGACGCCGTCGGGGTCGACAGCGTCCACATCGTCGGTGAGTCGCTCGGCGGCTGGGTCGGCGCCCGCGCCGCCATCGAGCACCCCGAGCGGGTCCGCAGCCTCCAACTCCTGTGCTCCGGCGGCACGGTGGCCAACCCCGAGGTGATGGACCGCATCCGCACCAGCACCAAGCAGGCCGTCACCTCCGACGACATCGAGCTCACCCGCAAGCGGATGCGGCTCCTCATGGCCGACGACGCCTCCGCCACCGAGGAGCTGGTCGAGGTCCGGCACGCGATCTACCACACGCCGGAGTTCATCGCGGGCGTCGACAACCTGCTCTCCCTCCAGGAGATGGAGCGCCGCCAGCGCAACCTGCTGCGCCCCGAGCACCTGGCGCAGATCACCCAGCCGACGCTGGTCGTGTGGGGACGCCAGAACCCGTTCGGCGAGACCCCCGAGGCGACGGCCCTGCACGAGGCCATTCCCGGCTCGCGCCTCGAACTCTTCGAGAACTGCGGTCACTGGCCGCAGCACGAGCAGGCCGAGCGCTTCAACGCGCTCAGCCTGGAGTTCATCGGCAAGGCCGCCGGCTGATGCGGGCGGTCCGGTTCCACGACTGGGGCGCCGCTCCGGTCCTCGACGAGGTGCCCGAGCCCGTCCGCGCCCCGGGCGAGGTCCTCGTCCAGGTGACGGCCGGCGGGGTCTCGCACCTCGATGTCACCGTCGCGTCCGGCGACTTCGAGCTCAAGCCCGCGCTTCCGTACGTCGGTGGCGTCGAGGGCGCGGGCACGGTCCTGGAGGCGGACGCCGACTCCGGCCTGGCCCCCGGCACCCAGGTCGTGCTGCGCGGCGGCGGCCTCGGCCTGCTGCGTGACGGCACGTGGACCGAGCGGGTCAGCGTGAAGCGCAAGGCCGTCACGCCGCTGGACGCTCCACTCTCCCCCGCGGTGGCGGCAAGCTTCTTCGTCCCCGCGACGACCGCGTACGTGGCGCTGCACGATGTCGCCCGGATCGGTCAGGACGAGAATGTGGTCGTCGTCGGCGCCGCGGGCGCGGTCGGCGCGATGGTGGCCCAGCAGGCGCTGGCCGCGGGCGCCCGGGTCACCGGTGTGGTCGGCCGGGAGGACCAGCTGGCCGACGTGCCGAAGGGCGTGGAGGCCGTGACGCTGGACGACGCGGAGGCTCTCGCGCAGGACCGCGCGGCCTCGCTGCTCGTCGACACGCTCGGCGGCTCGGGCCTGGTCGGCCGCAGCCGGTGGGTGCGGCGGGGCGGACGCGCGGTGGTCATCGGCTACGTGGCCGGCCCGCACGTCGAACTCGACCTGCCGAGCTGGCTGCTCGACGAGGTGGCGCTGCTCCCGGTGAACATGATCCGCCAGGACCGCCGGGCCCGGGAGGTCTCCGGCGACCTGGTACGCAGACTCTCCGAGGGTGAACTGTCGCTGGCGGTCGAGGAGTTCGGCCTGGCCGAAGCATCCGCGGCGCTCGACGCCCTGCGCGGCGGGCGCGTGCGGGGGCGGGCCGTGCTGCTGCCGGGGTGAGAGTCCGGGCTGCGCGTCGCCGCCCAAGTGGGGCGTGGGAACCGGTCGGGGTTCCCACGCCCCCTGGCCACCGCGCTCGACGCGGTGAACCGACGTCAGCGCTGAAGGGTCAGCAGGCCAGGACGGTAGGGCAGGAGGCCGTAGTCGCCGCCTGAGCTGGGGCTGCATCCCTGGTACAGGAACTGGAGATGGCAGGGATCGACGGTCATGGTCTGGTCGGCGCTGGTGCGGATCAGCTCGCCATGGCTGATGTCATTGGTCCAGGTGGCGCCGCTGTTGGCCTTGCCGGCGAAGGGATTGCTCTCGGTCGCGGCCTGGGGTGTCCAGGAGCCGTTGAGGCTGGTGGCCGTGAACGAGCGGAAGTAGCGGCCCTGCGAGCCGATCGCCTCGACCATCATGAGGTAGCGGTTCTGGCCCTGGAGTTTGTAGACCTGGGGGGCTTCGAACAGGTTGTTCGTCGTATCGCTCATGACCACGGTCGAGCTGGTGCCGAAGCTGCCCGGGAAGTTCCCGATCGGCATGCTGGCCCGGTAGATCTTGCCGTTGTCACCGGCGAAGAACAGGTACATGTTCGTACCGTCGCCGATGAGTGTCTGGTCGATGGGGCCCGTGCCGGAGCCGGAGATGCTTCCGGAGAAGAGCGTCTGCGGGGCCGACCAGCCGTTCGGGTTGGTGGGGTCGCTCGACGTCCGGTACGAGAAGGCGCTCGCGCCCCACTGGTAGGTGAGCACCCAGATGTTCTTCGGGGCGAAGTAGAAGAGCGTGGGCGCGACCGTGGCGCTCGACATCGCGTTCTGGCCGGCCGAGGCCATCTGCGACCAGTCGCTGAACAGGCTGAAGTTCATCGAGCCCCAGCTCGTCCCCGTGTCGTGCGTCGTCGCGTAGACGAGCTGTTGGCCGTTGTAGGGGACGACGGTGAAGTCCTTGAGCGAGACCCACCCGGACTTGGGCTGCGCCAGCGCGCCCGTCGACGTCCAGCGGTAGGACGACGGAAGGTCGCACGGGGCGGAGGTGTCGTCGCCGACCTTGACCAGCTTCCACTGCTGATTGGTGCCGCCCCAGTCGTCGTACTGGACGATGTTCGCGCCGTCGGCGGTGGAGCCGCCCTGCACTTCGAGGGCCTTGCCGCTGTGGCGCGAGATCAGCCGCACATAACCGTCCGAGCTGTCGGCCAGTCGCCACTGCTGGTTGGTGGCGTTCAGATCGGTCCACTGGACGATCGAGCCGCCGTTCGCGGTCGACCAGTTGTAGACGTCCAGCACCTTGCCGGAGAGGCGGGACTTGATCCGGTAGTAGCCGCCTCCCGAATCGACGAACTGCCATTGCTGCTGGCTCTGATCGTTTCTGGACCACTGGGTGATCCGGGCGCCGTCACTGGTCGCCATGTTGTAGAGGTCGAGGGCCTTGCCGCTGTTGCGATTGACCAGCACGTACGAGGCGTTGGTGTCCACGGTGGCCGCCTGGGCGGGCTGGGCGCCGAGGAAGGCAGCCACGAGCAGCAGGGGCGACAGGACGGCGAGCAAGCGTCTGAGCAGCCGTCGCGGCTGTGCCGGAGACGGGTGACGAGACCACATCGAAGGGCTCCTTGGGGGTGTGGGGTGACCCCGGTACAGCGGACCGGCCGTGCGGGGCGGGACACGCTCCGAAAACCTTTCGGACGGTTTCCGGTTGCGGTGACGCCACAAGCTAGGAATGCGCGGCCCTGCGGTCAACCCCACACACAGGACTGTCTACAAACAGCGGGTCGCCTTCAATGATTCGAGGCTGAACGCCCAGTTTTGGGTGGTTCATTACCCGCCCTATTGAGTCCCGGAAGTTTCGGACCATGAACGTAAACTGTTTCTGCGAGGAGTATTGACGCTGCACCGTCAATGCCCCAATGTCCCTGCCTGAAGAGCCGACCACCGTTCGATATTTCGGCTGGCCCTGCGTCAGTCCTTCCCTGATGTCTCTCCAGGAGATGCAGCCATGAGCTCGTACGCCCTCCCCAGACCCGTTCCCCGCCGGAAGACCCGCGCAGTGTTACTGGCGCTGGTCGCCGGCATCCTCGGTGTGGTCGTCGCACTGGTGGCGCCGCCCGCCCACGCCGCCGAGAGCACACTCGGCGCCGCGGCGGCGCAGAGCGGCCGCTACTTCGGTACCGCCATCGCCTCGGGCAAGCTGGGCGATTCGGCGTACACCACCATCGCCAACCGCGAGTTCAACATGGTGACGGCCGAGAACGAGATGAAGATCGACGCCACCGAACCGCAGCAGGGGCAGTTCAACTTCACCGCCGGCGACCGCGTCTACAACTGGGCGGTGCAGAACGGCAAGCAGGTGCGTGGCCATACCCTGGCCTGGCACTCCCAGCAGCCCACCTGGATGCAGAACCTCAGCGGCAGCGCACTGCGCCAGGCGATGATCAACCACATCAACGGCGTGATGAGCCACTACAAGGGCAAGATCGCCCAGTGGGACGTCGTGAACGAGGCCTTCGCCGACGGCAGTTCGGGGGCGCGCCGCGACTCCAACCTCCAGCGCACCGGCAACGACTGGATCGAGGTCGCCTTCCGCACCGCGCGCGCCGCCGACCCGGCCGCCAAGCTCTGCTACAACGACTACAACGTCGAGAACTGGACCTGGGCGAAGACGCAGGCCATGTACAACATGGTCAAGGACTTCAAGCAGCGCGGCGTGCCGATCGACTGCGTCGGCTTCCAGTCGCACTTCAACAGCGGCAGCCCGTACAACAGCAACTTCCGCACCACCCTGCAGAACTTCGCGGCCCTCGGTGTCGACGTGGCCATCACCGAACTCGACATCCAGGGCGCCCCGGCGTCGACCTACGCGGCCGTGACCAACGACTGCCTGGCCGTGTCGCGCTGCCTCGGCATCACCGTCTGGGGCGTGCGCGACACCGACTCCTGGCGCTCGGGGGACACACCGCTGCTGTTCAACGGCGACGGGAGCAAGAAGGCCGCCTACACCGCCGTTCTCGACGCGCTCAACGGCGGTTCCACCACCACGCCGCCGCCCTCCGGCGCGGGCACCATCAAAGGCGTCGGCTCGGGCCGCTGCCTGGACGTGCCGAACTCCAGCACCACCGACGGCACCCAGGTCCAGCTGTGGGACTGCTCGGGCGGCACCAACCAGCAGTGGACGTACACCAGCGCCGGTGAACTGCGGGTCTACGGCAACAAATGCCTGGACGCCGGCGGCACCGCCAACGGCACCAAGGTCCAGATCTACAGCTGCTGGGGCGCCGACAACCAGAAGTGGCGTCTGAACTCCGACGGATCCATCGTCGGCGTCCAGTCCGGCCTCTGCCTCGATGCCGTCGGGGCCGGCACCGCCAACGGCACTCTGATCCAGCTCTACTCCTGCTCCAACGGCAGCAACCAGCGCTGGACCCGTACCTGACGGTGGCCGCACCACCGCCCTGGGCACGGGGCGCTCGCCCCGACGAGGGCGTCACCGGCGGCGCGGTCCGCCATCGGTGACGCCCTCGTGTCCTTGCTCGACGAGAACCGGGTCGCGCCGGCACCGGTCCCACGTCTCATCGGTCACCCCCCGCTCCCGCAGCACGGACTTGCGCACCTTCCCCGTCTCCGTCAGCGGCAGCTCCGCGACCACCTCCACATACCGGGGCACCGCGAACGCGGGCAGCTCCCCCACGCAGTGGCGCGCCACGTCCGCGGGGTCGAGCGCGCACCCCGCCCGTGGGACGACCGTCACCATCACCTCGTCCTCGGCAAGTTCGGACGGAACCGGGAAGGCGGCCGCCTCCGCGATGCCGGGGTGGCTGCGCAGGGCGGTCTCGACCTCGTACGAGGAGATGTTCTCGCCGCGTCGCCGGATGCAGTCCTTGACGCGGTCGACGAAGCGGAACCAGCCGTCGGGCTCGCGCACCACGCGGTCGCCCGTGCGCCGCCAGGAGGCGGGGTCCAGTGTCGGCTCGCCCAAGTAGCCGCTGGAGAAGGCGTGTTCCTGCTCCGTGCGGACCACGAGTTCCCCGGGGGTTCCGTCCGGCACGTCGGAGAGCTCCGTGTCGACGACCCGCGCCTCGAAGCCGCCGCGCACCGTGCCCATGTATCCGGGACGGCAGTCCTCCGGCACCGAGCCGATGACCGCGTTGGTCTCCGTGGAGCCGAAGCCGTCGACGAGCGACACACCGAACCGCTCGCGGAACACCTCCCACAGCGGGCCGGGCGTCCCCGGGCCGAGGCCGCGCCAGGCCCGGTGCGCACGGTCGCCCGGGCCCGGCGGCTGGGCGAGCAGCATCGGGACCATGGCGCCGAGCACGTACACGCACGTGGCTCCGGTCTCGGCGGCCCGCTGCCAGTGCCGCGACGCGGAGAACCTGCGGTCCACCACCATCGAGGCGCCGACGGTCAGCGCCTGGGCCAGGGTGTTGAGGGCGTTGGTGTGGAACAGCGGGAGGCAGGTGTAGAGAGTGTCGTCAGCGGTCAGGCGCAGCTGGCCTGCCACGTTCCGGCCCCACCAGGCGAACTGGGCGTGCGGGCAGCGCACTCCGCGGGACGGGCCCGTGGTGCCGGAGGTGAACAGGATCGCGGCCGTGTCACCGGGGCGGGACGGGTAGGGGTCCAGCGCCTGCTCGGTCCCGGGGGCGGGCGCCTTCGGCGAGCCGGTCACCCACACCTCCCCCGCGTACCCCGCCTCGGCGACGCGGCCGGCGAACTCCGCCTCCACGTGCAGGAAGTGGGGCTTCGACTCGTCCAGGGCATGCCGGAGCAGCCGCCCGTGCAGGGCCGTGTTGAGCGGGACCACGACCGCCCCGAGCCAGGCGCAGCCGAGGACCAGGTCGATGAGTTCGACGCGGTTGGACAGGAGCGCCGCCACGCGGTCGCCCGGGCGGCAGCCCCGGGCCGCCAGCGCCCCGGCCATCGTGGCGGCGTCCTCACGTGTCTGCGCGTAGGAGCGCCGGGTTCCGTCGACGGTCAGGAAGGCCCGGTCGCCGTGGTCCGCCACCGCCGCGTCGACCAGGCCGGGAATCGTCATCCGGTTCATGAACGGATGCTGTCCGCCGCCCCCGTGAGCGATCAAGGGAGACGGTTCGCTGACCGGTCCCCCGTCGGTCACGGTCCGTTCACCGGAACAGGTTCATAGGCAGGCGTCGCACCGCGCCGGATGCTCGTGCCGCACACCCCACCGGAGCAGGAGGCCATGACGAGATGACGACGAGCGAACGACCCCCCGCCGCGCGGAAGACCGCAGCGAAGGCACCCGCCAAGGCCGACAAGGCGCCCCGCGCGACCCCCGAGAAGATCGGCCGGCAGGACTGGTCGTCCTGGCCCCACTACGACAACGCGGCGTCCGGTTTCCGCGGCTACTGGTACCCGGTCACCTGGGCGAGCCACATCACGGGCGACCCCAAGCCTTTCACGCTCTGCGGCGAGAAGATCACGCTGATCCGCGACAGCGGCAAGGTGTACGCGCTGCACAACCGCTGCCCGCACCGCGGCGTCCCGCTGTCCGAGGGCAACCAGCAGTTCCCCGGCACGGTCAGCTGCCCCTACCACGGCTGGACCTTCGACCTGCCCACCGGCAATCTGTCCGCGGTCATCACCGACGGCCCCGGCTGCCGCCTCACGGGCAAGCTGGGCGTGCGCACGTACGCCGTCGAGGAGCGGCTCGGCATGGTCTGGGTGTACATGCCGATCGCCGACGAGGAACCGCACCCGATCGACGAGCAGCTCCCCGAGGAACTGGTGTCGAACGCCTTCGTGATGGGCGGCCGTTTCGATCCGCGCGGCGGCAACTGGCGCTTCGCCTGCGAGAACGGCTTCGACGAAGGCCACGCCAAGTACCTTCACCGCACGGCCCTTTGGCGCCTGTTCAAGCCGATGCCGACGTGGAACATCACGCGGATCGTGCCGAAGGGCCGCTGGATCTACCGCGTCCAGGACGAGGTCTACTGGGAGGCCGACTTCCCGGGCGTGGGCCGCTGGACCAACAAGCGGTGGTGGATGAAGCAGCCGCCGGAGGGGACGTTCAACCTTGGCAACACCGGCGCGTCCGACAAGGTCGACCCGGTGATCGAGTCCCAGGACTTCCCCGGCTTCGCGTCCCTGTCGATGCCGGGCATGCTGCGGATCGCCTACCCCACCTTCATGCACTACGAGTTCTACGTGCCGATCGACGACGACCACCACATGTACGTCGGCGTGATGGTCAACTTCAAGCAAGGCTGGGACACCCTGCGCTTCTACGGCAAGTACCTCGGCGCCATCCGCTGGCTGTTCCACGGCCAGTTCTCCGGCCAGGACGCCTGGATGGTCGACGTGACCGACGCGCCGCCGGAGAAGCTCTACCGCCCCGACGTGTCGCTGACCTCCTGGCGCAACCTCGTCGAGGAGGACTACGCCAAGAAGCTCGCCGCCGCCGGCGTCTCCGGTCCCGCGACGGACGCCCCGGACACCACGGACACCTCGAACACCTCGAACACCACCGCCACCGTCGAAAAGGAGGCCTGATCATGGCCCGCACCCTCTTCAAGATCCTGCTCGGTGTCGCCGTCGCGGTGGCACTCCCCCGCGCCAAGCAGCTGTTCGCGGAGAAGACCATGACCCAGGTCCACCGGATCAACCAGTGACGGGCGCCGCCGAACTCGACGGGCTCGACGGGCTCTCGGGGCTCGACGAGCAGCGTCGCGCCTGGGTGTCGGAGGCGTGGCGACACGTCACCGACGAGCGGCTGCGCGAGCTGATCGTGGGGCTCGTCGGCATCCCCAGTCCGACCGGTGACGAGCGGCCGCTCGCCGAGCACATCGCCCAGACCCTCGCCTCGGTCGGCCTGCGCGCGGCCGCTCAGCCGATCGACGCACGGCAGGCCAACGCCTGGGCCCGCCTGGAGGGCGACGGCACCGGCCCCGATCTGATGCTGTACGCGCCCATCGACACGCTCACCGTGGGGGACGAGAGCGAGGACGTGCCGTGGATCGGGCCGAAGCTGCGCGAGGACATGCGGCCCGAGGCCACCGTCTACGACGACCTGGTCACCGGCCTCGGCGCCTCCAACCCGAAAGGGCACGCGGCCTGCGTGATGATGGCCGCCGAGGCGATCGCGCTGGCCGGTGTGCCGCTGACCGGGGATCTGGTGGCGGCGTTCGGGGCCGGCGGCATGCCGACCAATGCCCGGCCCGGCAGCGACCGGCTCAACACCGGCCAGGGCGCGGGCTGTTCGTTCCTCCTGGAACAGGGTGTGTGGACCGACTACGCGGTCATCGCCAAGCCGGGATGGACCGTGTCGTGGGACGAGGTCGGCCTGGTCTGGTTCGAGGTGACGGTGCACGGCACCCACACGTATGTGGGTTCGCGGCACCGGCTCCCGTACGACAACGCGATCAGCCGCGCCGGTGACGTCGTACGGCACCTGGAGGAGTGGTTCGCCGAGTACGCGAAGCGGCACACCGGCGGCACGGTCGCCCCGCAGGGCATCGTGTCGTCGGTGCGCGGCGGCTGGCCGCGCATGGCGGCCGTGACCACGGCGGCCTGCACCCTCCGGGTCGACCTGCGGATCGCACCGGAGACCACGCCCATGCAGGCGAAGCGTGAATTCACCGCGGCCATCGCGGAGTTGCAGCGCACGCTGCCGGGGCTCGACGCCACGGTCGAGATGATCCTCGCCATCCCGGGGACCACCACCAGCCGGGAGAGCTGGGTCTTCCGCAGCGCGGTCGCCGGATGGGAGGCGCTCGAAGGACGGTCGCACGAGGTCGTGCGCGGCAACAGTGGCGCGACCGACGCCAACATCCTGCGCGGGCGCGGCATTCCGACGGTCCGCGTCGGCATGCCGAAGGTGAGCAAGGCGCCGTTCGACATCGACTTCGCCCGCGGCATGAACACCGTCTCCGTACAGGAGATGCAGCGACTGACCCGCCACCTGATCCGCACGGCGGTCGACACCGTCACCCGTTCCCGCGCGGAGTGCGAGGCACCCGCGCAGCCGGAAGGAGCATCGGCATGAGCGAGATCGTGCTCGGCGTGGGGGCCTCCCACAGCACCCTGATGAACACGCACTGGGAGGAGACGATCCACAAGGACCGGGCCGAACGGTTCCGGGACGCGCTCGGCGCGGCCCGCGCCGAACTGTCCCGGGTCCGCCCCGACACCGTCGTCCTGATCGGCTCGAACCACTTCCGCGGGTTCTGGCTCGATCTGATCCCGCCGTTCACGCTCGGCGTCGGGGAGTGTATTGCGAGCGGCGAGTCCGGGACCCCGAAGGGCCCGCAGCCGGTGGACGTGCCGCTGGCGCAGCACATCGCGGACTCGCTGGTGGAGAGCGGCCGGTTCGACCCGGCGTTCTCCGCGCGGCTCCAGATCGACCACGGGCAGTCCCATGCCATCCAGTACCTGCTCGACGGGCTCGACGTGGAGATCGTGCCGCTGGTCGTGAACGTCTTCGCGCATCCGCTGCCGACCCTTCAGCGGTGCGAGGAACTGGGGCACGCCATCCGTGAGGCCGTGCTCTCCTTCCCCGGCGACCGGCGCGTCGCGGTGGTCGGCTCGGGCGGTCTTTCGCACCGGCTGCCCTGGCCCGACTGGCGCGAACCGCACGGAGACGACGAGGAGTTCATGGTCGGCGCCTGGCTCAACGGGCGCGAGAACTGGCAGGACTACGACAAGCGTCGCCGCGAGATCATCCGGGCCGCCGAGGCGTCCCTCACCCCGGAGTTCGACCACGAGTTCCTGGGCCTCCTCGAACGTGGTGAGGCCCATCGCCTCACCGAGTTCACGTCCGAGGAACTGGAGAAGGCCGCGGGCAACGGCGCACAGGAGCTGCGTACATGGCTGCTGATGGCCGCCGCCCTCGACCATGCGCCCGCCCGGCGTCTGGCGTACGAGCCGATGCCCGAGTGGCTCACCGGAATGGGCGTCGCGGTCATCGACCCGGCCGCCGCGGACGCGGGGCAGTCGGCATGAAGGCGCCGGCCGACGCTGCACTGGCCGGTCACCACGCCCTCGCCGCGCCGGCGCCGCAGGGCCTCGTCCTCTCCGCACGCCGCGCCGAGCCGGGGCCCGAGCGGAGCGAGGAGGCGGGCGGCGCCGACTCCATGAACTCCGTTCTGGGGAAGGTCCGTCCGATCCTGGAGGCCTTCACCTCCGACGACGCCGCGCTCTCGCTCGCCGAGCTGGTGCGGAGGTCGGGGGCGGCCAAGGCCACGGTGCACCGGCTTGCCCAGGAGCTGGTCACCTGGGGGCTGTTGGAGCGCGAGGGGTGCGACTACCGGCTCGGCCTGCGCCTGTTCGAACTCGGCCAGCGGGTGCACCGGCAGCGCATCCTGCGCGAGGCCGTACAGCCGTACATGGAGGACCTTCTCCTGATCACCCGGGAGACCATCCACTTCGCCATCCACGACAGCCTGGACGTCGTCTACCTCGACAAGATCTTCCCGCACCGCGGGCTGAACGCCGAGTCCCGGGTGGCGGGCCGGCTCCCGCTCTACTGCACGGGCACCGGCAAGGCGATCCTCGCGTTCTCGCCGCCGTCGCTCTTCGTCGACGTGGTCCGGGGCGGCCTCAAGCCCATCACCCGGCACACGGTGGTCTCACCGGGCCGCCTGCGCGCCCAGCTCGACCGGATCCGGGAGGAGGGCATCATCCTGGAGTCCGAGGAGATCCGGCTCGGTTACGCGAGCCTGGCCGTTCCCGTGTTCGCCGGGGGCACCACGCTGGTGGGTGCGCTGTCCATCACGGCGCCCACCTACCGGATGGACGCGACGGGGTACGCGACGGCGCTGCGGACCGCCGCGCTGGGCATCGGCAGATCGCTCGCCTAGCCACGTCCTGTCGTACGAGTCCAAGAACAAACACAGGCACGAGCACGAAGGGGCCCGCCGGACGGCGGGCCCCTCGCCGCGTTCCGATGCCACGAGGCCCCCGTCGCACCCTCTTGACCAGCCGTGTCCTGCTCACCGGAACAACTCCGTAGGGAGAACCGCGCCCCGTTCCTACGCTCACCGCATGAGCCAACTCACCGACGACACCGACGTCCTGACCACCGACGTCCTGATCATCGGCGCGGGTCCGGCGGGCCTGTACGGCGCGTACTACGCCGGGTTCCGCGGCCTGACCGTGACCGTGATGGACGTCCTGCCGCAACTCGGCGGTCAGATCAGCGCGATGTACCCCGAGAAGCCGATCTTCGACATCGCCGGGTTCCTGTCCGTGCGCGGCCGAGATCTGGTGGACGGCCTCATCGCCCAGGCAGAGCCCTACTCCCCGCGCTATCTCCTCGGCCACCGGGCCGCCGAACTGACCCACGACGCCGACGGCCTGCCGGTCGTCCGCAGCGACCAGGGTGCGACGGTGCGGGCCAGGGCCGTCGTCATCACGGGCGGCGTCGGGACGTTCACGCCCCGCCCGTTGCCCGCCGGGGAGGAGTTCCTCGGGCGCGGCCTGGAGTACTTCGTGCCGGACCCGTCCGTGCACGCGGACCGGGACGTCGTGGTCGTCGGTGGTGGCGACAGCGCCTTCGACTGGGCGGCCCTCCTCGCCCCGATCGCCCGCTCGGTGACCCTCGTGCACCGCACGGCCCGCTTCCGCGCCCACGCGGCGTCCGTCGAGAAGGTCCGCGACCTCGGCGTGGAGATCGTCACCGACTGCGAGGTGAGCCGGCTCAGCGGCGGTGACCGGGTGGAGCAGGCGGAGATCCGGCACCGCGTCAGCAAGGAGACCCGCCTCGTCCCGGCCGGCACCGTGGTCGCCGCGCTCGGCTTCCTCGCCGACCTCGGCCCCCTTCAGCACTGGGGCCTTGACCTCAACGCCCGCAAGATCACCGTCGACACCCACATGGCGACCAACCTGCCCAAGGTCTTCGCCGCGGGCGACATCACCGACTACCCCGGCAAGGTCCGCCTCATCTCGGTCGGCTTCGGCGAGGCCGCCACCGCCGTCAACAACGCGGCCACCGTCATCGACCCGGAGGCCGCCCTGTTCCCCGGGCACTCCACCGAGAAGGAGCACTGAACACACCATGGCGTACGTCATCGGCGCGTCCTGCGTCGACATCATGGACCGGTCCTGCATGGAGGAGTGCCCGGTCGACTGCATCTACGAGGGCGAGCGCAAGCTCTACATCAACCCCATGGAGTGCATCGACTGCGGCGCCTGCGAAGTCGCCTGCCCCGAGCAGGCGATCACGGTGGACCGCAAGGCGGACCCCGACTTCCGTGAGGACAACCGGAACTTCTTCGTGGAGGTCCTGCCCGGCCGCGACAGCGCCCTCGGCTCCCCCGGCGGGGCGACCCCGCTCGGCCCGGTGGGCGTCGACACCCCGCTGGTGAGCGCCCGATGAGCGCCGCCGAGGTGACGAAGGCGGCCGACGCGCTCCTTGCCGCGGAGCGCACGGGCGAGCCCTGTCCGCCCGTACGGTCCCTGCTCGCCGAGGGCGACATCGACGCCGCGTACGCGGTGCAACGGGTCAACGTCGAGCGCGGCCTGGCCGCGGGGCGGCGTCTCGTCGGCCGGAAGATCGGGCTGACGTCCCCTGCCCTGCAGGCCCAACTCGGCGTGGACCAGCCGGACTTCGGCGCCCTGTTCGCCGACATGGCCGTCCCGGACGGCGGCACCGTCGCGGCCGGGCGGCTCATCCAGCCGAAGGTCGAGGCAGAGGTCGCCCTCGTCCTCAAAGCGGACCTCCCGCACCGGGAGTGCACGGTGGCGGACGTGATCCGGGCGACCGACTTCGCGCTCGCGGCCCTGGAGATCGTGGACAGCCGCAACGCCGACTGGGACATCACCATCGTCGACACCGTCGCGGACAACGCCTCCAGCGGTCTGTACGTCCTCGGCGGCACGCCCGTGCCCCTGTCGGGCCTGGACCTGCGCGCCGTACGGATGACGATGACGCGCGACGGCGTGTCGGAACCGGTCTCCACGGGCACGGGCGCCGACTGCCTCGGCTCCCCGCTCAACGCCGCCGCCTGGCTCGCCTCGACCCTCGCCGCCGCGGGTGACCCGCTCAAGGCCGGGGACATCGTGCTCACCGGGGCCCTCGGCCCGATGGCCGTCGCCGCGCCCGGCGACCGCTTCGAGGCCCGCATCAGCCAACTGGGCCGTATCAGCGTGCAGTTCGCACAGACGGGAGACACCGCATGAGTGACCGTACGAAGGTCGCCGTGATCGGTTCCGGCAACATCGGCACCGACCTGATGATCAAGATTCTGCGGCTGTCCGAGTCGCTGGAGATCGCCGCGATGGCCGGCATCGACCCGGACTCCGACGGCCTCGCCCGCGCCCGCCGCCTCAAGGTCGCCACCACCCACGAGGGCGTCGAGGGCCTGGTGAAGATGGACGAGTTCGCGGACGTGGAGTACGTCTTCGACGCCACCTCCGCCGGCGCCCACCGCCACCACGAGGACGTCCTGCGCCCCTTGGGCCGCACCCTGATCGACCTGACCCCGGCCGCGATCGGCCCGTACGTCGTGCCGCCGGTGAACGGCGACGCCCACCTGGCCGCGGGGAACGTCAACATGGTCACCTGCGGCGGTCAGGCCACCATCCCGATCGTCGCCGCGGTCAACGCGGTCACCCCGGTCCACTACGGCGAGATCGTCGCCTCGATCTCCTCGCGCTCGGCCGGTCCCGGTACCCGCGCCAACATCGACGAGTTCACGGAGACGACCTCGTCCGCCATCGAGCAGGTCGGCGGTGCCGCACGCGGCAAGGCGATCATCGTCCTCAACCCGGCCGAGCCACCGCTGATCATGCGGGACACCGTGCACTGCGTCGTCTCCGCCTGCGCCGAGGAGGCCGTCACGGCGTCCGTCGAGGAGATGGTCGGCCGCGTCCAGGCGTACGTGCCCGGCTACCGCCTCAAGCAGAAGGTGCAGTACGAGACGGTGAGCCCCGGCGACCCGCTGCACACCCTCGCGCCCGCCGGAACCGGCGAGGCGCTGAAGGTGTCGGTCTTCCTCGAAGTCGAGGGCGCCGCCCACTACTTGCCGGCCTACGCCGGGAACCTCGACATCATGACGTCGGCCGCGCTGCGCACCGCGGAGCGCATGGCCGCGCACCACGCCACTGCTTCGAAGGAGGCGGCCAAGTGACCAGTCTCTACGTCCAGGACGTGACCCTGCGGGACGGCATGCACGCCGTCCGGCACCGCTACACCACCGGCCAGGCCCGCGCCATCGCCGCCGCCCTCGACGCCGCCGGGGTCGCCGCGATCGAGATCGCGCACGGCGACGGCCTCGCGGGCTCCAGCGTCAACTACGGTGTCGGCGCGCACACCGACTGGGAGTGGATCGAGGCGGTGGTCGACGCCACGAAGACGGCGATCCCCACCACGCTCCTCCTCCCCGGCATCGGCACCATCCACGACCTCAAGCAGGCCCACGCGCTCGGCATCCGCTCGGTGCGCGTCGCCACGCACTGCACCGAGGCCGACATCGCCGCACAGCACATCGCCGCCGCGCGGGAACTGGGCATGGACGTCGCCGGGTTCCTGATGATGTCCCACATGGCCGAGCCCGCCGAACTCGCCCGCCAGGCCAAGCTGATGGAGTCCTACGGCGCTACTTGCGTCTACGTCACCGACTCCGGCGGCCGCCTCACGATGGACGGCGTCCGCGACCGGTTCCGCGCCTACCGCGACGTCCTCGACCCCGGCACCGAGCTGGGCATCCACGCCCACCACAACCTCGCGCTCGGCGTCGCCAACACCGTCGTCGCCGTGGAGGAGGGCGTCACCCGCGTCGACGCCTCCCTCGCCGGCCAGGGCGCGGGCGCGGGCAACTGCCCCCTCGAAGCGTTCGTCGCGGTCGCCGACCTGCTGGGCTGGAAGCACCACTGCGACCTGTTCCCGCTGATGGACGCCGCCGACGACCTCGTCCGTCCCCTCCAGGACCGCGAAGTACGTGTGGACCGCGAGACGTTGAGCCTCGGCTACGCGGGCGTCTACTCCAGCTTCCTGCGCCACGCGGAGGCGGCCGCCGCCCGCTACGGCCTGGACACCCGCACCATCCTCGTCGAGGTCGGCCGCCGCGGCATGGTCGGCGGCCAGGAGGACATGATCACGGACATCGCCCTCGACCTGGCGGCGCGAGACACCGAGTGAGCGACGCGGCGCCCCGGTTGAAGGTCGGCATCCGTGTCCCGCCCTGCGACCGCGCCGACCGGATCGTGGCGACGGTGTGCAGGGCGGGGGAACTCGGCTTCGACAGCGCGTGGTTCCCCGACTCGCAGCTGCTGTGGCGCGATGTGTTCACCACGCTCACGGCGGCGCTGCGCTTCGCCGAGGAGTTCTGCCTGTTCGGCACCGCCGACGACATCGCCCGGCGGCTGCGCGCCCTGCACGCCGACGGCGCCGACGGGGTGTTCCTCCAGCACGTCGGCTCGTACGCCCGACCCACCGACCTCATCGAATCCGTCGGCGCCCCGGTGCTGCCGGCCCTGTGACGAAAGCGACCCCCGCATGACCGACACGACGGACACGACGGACACGACGGACACGAACACGCTGCGGAAGGGCTATGTGCCCAGCCGCTTCGGCCAGTTGCACTACGTGGAGACCGGCGACGGCGAGCCCGTACTGCTGCTGCACCAGACGCCGCGCTCCTGGACGGAGTACCTCGACGTGCTCCCCTTGGTCGGTACCCGGTACCGGGCGATCGCCATGGACACCGTCGGCTACGGGGCGTCGGCGAAGCCCGAGGGGCCGCACACCATCGAGCGCTTCGCCGATGGCGTCGCCGACCTGATCGATGCGCTCGGACTGGACCGCTTCCACCTGGTCGGGCACCACACCGGCGGGGTGGTCGCCGTCGAGGTGGCGGCCCGCTTCCAGGACCGCGTGGCGAGCCTGCTCCTTTCGGCCACGTCGTTCGTCGACGACGCGAAGCGGGCCTCCCACGGCCGCGTCGACCATGTCGACCCCCAGCCCGACGGCACGCACCTGCAGCAGCTGTGGGACAACCGGCGCGGCTTCTACCAGCCGGGCGAGGAAGCGGCCCTGGGCCGGTACGTCATCGACGCGCTGACCGTCCTCGACCGCGTCGAGGAGGGCCACCGGGCGGTACGCGGCTACGTCATGGAGCCCCGCCTGCCGAAGATCACCGCGCGCACGCTCGCGGTGTGCGCCCCGGACGACCGGTTCTCCATGCCGTCCCTCAAGAAGTTCGAGGCGGCGCTCGGCTGCCCGACCCGCGTGCTGTCCGCGGGACACGCGGCGGCGCCGGAGCAGGTGCCGCAGGAGTTCGCCGAAACCGTCCTGGAGTGGGCCGGCCGCGGCTGACCCGGCAGGACGCGGGACGGGGATCGTGCCGCTGCGGCATCCGGTGCGGCGGCACAGCGCCGGCGAGTGTTGACGGCCCTGTCGGAACCCGCAGACGGGAACGGCCGATCCGTTCAGCGGACTGCGTTCCTTGCAGGCCTGTCGCGTGTTCGCGATCGTCCCGCCTTGGACTCACGTAGGTAGCGCCTGATGTCAGGCACATGACCTCCACGAAGGGGACCCATGGCATTTCTGCGAAGGTCGACGGAGCCGGCGAGAGGATCGCGCCTACGGGTGGCGATGGTGAGCTGCGTTCTGCTTCTTCTTCAAACGGCGGGTGTCTCCACCGCCGCCGCGGCCGACGAGGCCGCGCATTCCGGCAGTTCATGCGCCACCCTCACGAAGCTGTCCCTGCCGAAGACCGAGATCACGTCGGCGCAGCCGGTACCCGGCGGCGACTACACAGCGCCCGACGGGAGAACGTACCGGGACCTGCCCGCCTTCTGTCGCGTGACCGCGACGGTCGCTCCGAGCCTCAAGTTCGAGGTCTGGCTGCCCGCCACGTCCTGGAACCAGAGGCTTCAGGGAGTCGGCAACGGTGGATTCGCCGGGCAGATCAGCTATTCGGCGATGGCCCCCGCCCTCACCGCGGGGTACGCGACCGTTTCCACGGACACCGGACATTCGGCGTCCGACTCGGCGAATTCCTGGATCAGCGACCCGACTCAGCTGGAGATGTGGGGTCGGACGTCGATCCATCTGATGACGGTGCGAGCCAAGGAGATCCTGGCGGCGCACTACGGAGCGGGGCCGAAGTACTCCTATTTCGTGGGCGGTTCCACGGGTGGCCGACAGGGCATGATCGAGGCCCAGTACTACCCCGAGGACTACGACGGCATCGTGTCGAAGAGTCCCGGGATGGACTACAGCCACGTGATGATGGAGGTCCTGTGGACCTCGCAGCGCCTCGCGGAGAACCCGGACGGCGTGCTCCGGGCCGACGATCGCAAGCTGCTCAATGACGCGGTGCTGGCGGCATGCGCAGGCCGCGACGGAGTCCGGGGAGACCCGTTCCTCAACGATCCGCGGGACTGCGGATTCAACCCCGAGCGGCTGAAGTGCCGGGCCGGCGAGACCGACGGGTGTCTGACAGCCGAGCAGATCGCGACCGTCGAACGGATCTACGCGCCGGTCACCAACCCGCGGACCGGTGAAGAGCTGTATCCGGGGTTCTCCCGCGGCAGCGAATCCGCCTGGCACTACGCGGCGGAGGACCCGGCCCTGACGTCCTATCCGCAGGCGCTGTTCGGGCGGGCCGTCTTCAATGATCCGAACTGGGACTGGCGCACCTTCGACTTCGACAAGGACGCCGCACTGGTCGAGAAGAAACTGGCCGCCAAGATCGACGCGACGAACACCGACCTCTCGCGGTTCGCAGCTCGCGGAGGCAAGCTCATCATGACCCAGGGATGGAGCGACGATTACCAGGCGGGGGCCCTGCCCGTCGAGTACTACAACCGGGTCCTGCTCGATAAGGGCGGCCCCCAGGTCCGCTCGACCCTCCGGGAAGTACAGGACTTCTACCGGCTGTTCATGGTTCCGGGCGGTGGGCATGTGTCGGGAGGCCCGGGTCCCAATGCCTTCGACGCGCTGGCCGCTGTGAGGAGCTGGGTGGAACAGGGCCACGCTCCGAAGAAGATGGTCGCCACCAAGTACGTGTCGGACCGTCCTGAGAACGGAGTCACCGTGACGCGGCCCCTGTGCCCTTATCCGCAGGTTGCTCGCTATGACGGGTCCGGGCCGACCTCCGAAGCGAACAGCTTCCGGTGCGCGGACGACTGGGGCGACTTCGCCGCGGACGTGGCACGAGTGAGGCACTGATGCAGGCGGCCGCGCCCCGTGGTGGGGCGCGGCCGCCCTGGCGGGCGCGTCATGAGTCCGGTGCACCGGGCGATCGGCGTCCGCCGACCCGCTGCCCGATCACGGCCGAGGGGTCAGGCGATGCTGTTCCAGAAGCCGCACTGATGGTCGGCCTTGTAGGTGGCGGTCGCGATCGCCGTGCTGCCGCCGGGCCGCAGGGACATCAGCCGGCCGCTGCGGTACGACGGCCAGGTGGCCTGGTCGGTGGCGTGTGCGTTGGGCGATCCGGTGCGGATGAAGGATCCCCAGTAGTTCGTCATCTCCTTCGCGAGCTTCCGCTGCGCTGCCGTGAACTGC
Organism: Streptomyces sp. VRA16 Mangrove soil; assembly: GCF_017377775.1. Lineage (GTDB taxonomy): Bacteria > Actinomycetota > Actinomycetes > Streptomycetales > Streptomycetaceae > Streptomyces. The sequence continues at coordinate 962,478 of NZ_JAFVLN010000001.1, read as the reverse complement.
GCCGACAGGGGCTCGTCACCGCCGGAGTAGGCCCAGATGTAGGGGATCTCCGCCGCGTGCGTGGCACCGGCCTCGAAGCCGGGGAACGCGGCGGACAGCGACGAAGGAGCGTCCTGGTCGTCGAACTCGTAGAAGTACGTGCGCGCCTGCTTGCCGGTGAAGTCCTGGGCCAACTTCTGCGCCGGGCAACCCCCGAGGCCGATCATGTAGCCACTGTCGGTCCACACGTCACCGACCGCGTAGGTGCCGGTGTAGGGGCTCGGGTAGGAGTCGTAGGGATAGCGGGCGAGCACCGCGTCGGCGTGCGCGCCGTATTCGTCGCGGACGGTCTGCTCGTACGTGGCCTTGGTCGCCCCGAGGTAGCCGAGGGCGAACAGGCGCGCCTCGTCATGGTTGAACCCGATCAGCAGGGGGACGTTGTTGAAGCGTCCGGAGCCGAGTGCGGTCTTCGGGTCGCGCGGGAGTTCCGGTGTGCCCGAGGTCGGCAGGAGGGTGCCGGCACTGTCGGCAAGGCTTCCCGACGCTGCCAGGAGGTCGCTGCCCGATCGCGCGCGCAGGCAGGTGGCGAGCGCCGCGGTGTCGGTGCAGCCGACCGCCTTCGCGTAGGCCGTGCTCCGGGTGGTCGCCACGGCCGGCGTGATGCTCTCGCAGACGCCGCTTTCCATGATCGCCTTGCTGAACAGGCCGCCCGCCTCGGGGGAGGCGAGCAGCGCGCACACCGAGATGGCGCCGGCGGACTCGCCGGAGATGGTCACCCGGCCGGGATCGCCGCCGAACGAGGCGATGTTGCGCTGGGTCCACTCCAGGGCCGCGATCTGGTCGAGCATGCCGTAGTTGCCGGCGCCGCCGGCGCTCAGACCGGGCACGTTGAGGAAGCCGAACACGCCGAGCCGGTAGTTGATGGAGACGACCACGGCGTTCTGGCTCTCGGCGATCTGCGAGCCGTCGTGGCCGTTGCCCGAGCCGGTCTTGAGCGAGCCGCCGTGGATCCAGAAGAGCACCGGAAGCCGCTTGTGACGGACTTGCGCGTCCCTCGGGGTGTAGACGTTGAGGTACAGACAGTCCTCGCTGCCGGTGGTCGTGGTCGTGCCACCGTAGCCGCCGGCCTGCGCGCACGCGGCGCCGTTCTCGGTCGCCTTCCGCACACCCGACCACGAGGCGGCCCGGTGCGGCGGCTGCCAGCGCAGCGCGCCGACGGGGGCGGCCGCGTAGGGAACACCGAGGTACTGGTGAGCCGACTCGGCGTCCTTGCCCTGGAGCCTGCCTGTGTCGGTCGAGACGATGAGGCCGTCACTGTTCGCTGTCGCGGCGGTGGCCGGCAGACTCACCACTGCGGTGAGGCACGCGGCGGCCAACGCCACCAGCCCCCCACGCAGTCGTGTGCGTCTTTGCGCGGTTCCGCCTCTGAAGAAACCCAGCATGTCATCCCATTCGTGAGAGGTACGCGGGAGAAGCAGGTGCGCGGGGCAGTGGATCACCGGCCCCGGGCGGAAACCAACGCCATCGGTCCGTTCAACGGAACTCCGTGGCGGTCTGCGGCGGTCTGCGGCCGCTCGCGTCTCAGTCGCCCAGCGCCTCGTCGTCGTACTGAGCCCGGTTGCGCGTGATCTCGTCGTGGTGGGTGCCCGCCCAGTCGATCAGGGCGGTCACCGCGACGAGCAGCGTCGCGCCGAGACCGGTCAGGGCGTACTCGACGCGCGGCGGCACCTCGGGGTAGGCGGTGCGCGTGACCAGGCCGTCGCGGCGCAGCTGGCGCAGGGTGTGGGTGAGCATGCGCTGGGAGATGCCGGGGATGGAGCGCTGGAGGTCGGTGTAGCGCACGGGGCCGTTCTCCAGGGTGCCGATCACGAGGACGGACCATTTGTCGCCGGCCCGCTCGACGATCTGCCGGATCGTCTCGCCTTGCTCGGCCGGCCAGCGGGCACAGGGCCCGGTCCGGCCCAGCGGCTGATCTGCGTGAACGTCGGATGCCATCGTGCGCCTGCTCTCCGCGTCTCTTACACGCGTGTGCCTTTTGTACGGACTTTCATTCTGACGCAGGGTGGGGTTGCGCACCAAAAGTAAGAAACGGCTGCACGGTGTCCCGTCCCGCGCACCCGCACACCCCCATCGCAGGAGGAACAGCATGATCATGCGTGCCGCTACCGTGTCCCGCTTCGGCGGCCCCGAGGCCGTCGAGATCACGGAGGTTCCGGTGCCCGCCCCGGGCCCGGAACAGGTTCGGATCAAGGTGGCGGCGGGCGCGCTGAACCCGGTGGACGCGGCCATGCGGGCCGGTGCCTTCGGCGGGGAGGGCGAGCGCATCGGCCTGGGCTGGGACGTCGCCGGCACCGTCGAGAGCGCGGGCAGCGGGGTGCGCTGGACCGCGGGTGACCGGGTCATCGGCCTGTGCACCGGCCACCGCACCCCGCTGGGCACGCACGCCGAGTACGTCGTTCTCGACGCGGACGCGATCGCGGCGGCCCCGGCGACGCTGGACGACACCCACGCCGCGGCCCTCCCCCTCAACGCTCTCTCCGCGGCGCAGGCCCTGGACATGGCCGACCTCAAGGCCGGGCAGAGCCTGCTGGTCACCGGCGCGGCGGGCGGCGTCGGGGCGCACGCCGTGGAGCTGGCCCACCATCGCGGCCTGAAGGTGACCGCGCTCGCCTCCGCGCGCGACGAGGAGTTCCTGACCACCCGGGGCGCCGACCACTTCCTCCCCCGCGACGAGCCCCTCCCCGCGGGCGCCTTCGACGGTGTCATCGACACCGCGCTGCTCGGGGTCACGGCCCTCGCCGCGGTGAGCGACGGCGGCGCCTACATCGGTGTCTGGCCCGGGCAGGAACCGGCCCCGGAGCGCGGCATCCGCGTCGACGCACTGGACGTACGGGCCGACGGTGCCCAGCTCGGCGAGCTGTCTCAACTCGCCGACCAGGGAGTCCTGTTGGCCCGCGTGTCGGAGACGTTCCCGCTCGCGGACGCCGCCGCGGCCCACGCGCGCCTGGCGGAGGGCGGCCTGCGCGGACGCCTCGTCATCGCGCCCTGAACCGCTCCCCGCCGGCGACGGCCCCCGCGGCACGGGGTATACGTGCCGCGGGGGCCGGGACATGGCCGCTCAGGGCCGCAGCTCGGCCCGTGGGGTGCGGTCGATCACCTCGATCGCCCGGCCGAGTGTGCGCACCTGGTCATACAGCTGAGCGGGGTCGAGCTTGTCGATATGGCCGTTGCGCGCCTCGGCGAGGAAATAGGTGTTGAAGCTGATGTAGCCGATGGTCGGTATCTTCCCCTTGTTCCACAGATAGGTGGCCGGGGTGATCGAGGCGGCGGCACGGTCGACGACCGCCGTGCGCGCGACGCGCGATCCGCGCAGCGCCTCCAGCATCACCGGGACGAGACCGTTGGGCGCGTCCTTCGGGCCCAACGTGTACGCCCAGGCGATGTCGGGCCTGTTGGCGGGCTCCACGATGTTCCGCGCCGGATCGCTGAGCCACTCGCGGCAGCCGAGATGTTCCATCGCGAGAGCGACGACCGCCTTCTCGGCGATCTCGGGCCGTGCGTCGATCCACCAGTTGTCCGCCATGGCCGAGCCGCCGAAGTGGCCTTCGGTCAGCACGCAGACGATCGTGCGGTTCCGTTCGGCGGGCGGCACCTTCGCGAAGTGGCGCATGAGATTGAGCATCGCCACGGCGCCGTTCTCCTCGACGGCGTTCATGCCGTCGGTGTGGGTCCAGAGCAGGATCACTTCGTCGCTCTTGCCGGGCAAGGTGGCGATCGTCGTCGCCGTCGGCACGTTCTTCGTGACCTTCGCCTGAATCGTGAGCGTCACCGAACCGCCGCGGTCCGCGAGCGCGCGGAGCTTCTTCGCCGCCGTCATGCCGACCCAGCACGAGGGCAGCTCCTCCGTGCCGGTGCGACGGAACTGGCCGTGGGCGTCGTCGTCGACACCATTGGTCCAGGCGTAGATCACGCCGACGGCGCCGGCCGCGCGCAGCTTGGCCTCGTAGCCGCTCGGCAGCCGGGACTCGATGGTGGTCCAGGCGGGCGAGTACGGCTGGACCGCGGGAATCGGACCGCCGTGGGTCGGGTCGACGAACCCCTTCACCAGGCCCTCGTAGATCTGGCCGAAGGGGATCGGGATCGACGGCATCTCGACGAGGGCGATCTTTCCGCTGACCTCGGGCGGGATGGGGAAGTCGAGCGGCTCGGTGGCGCTCGGGTCACCGGAGAAGAAGGAGCTCCCCTCGGCGCGGCCACAGAACTGGACCGGCGCGGTGACGCCTTGCGGCCTGGTGGTGGCCGACCACCGGCAGGTCGCGCCGATCTCGATCGGGGTGCCGTGTTCGGTCTTGAGGCCGGCGTGCGTCGGCTCCCACAGGGTCAACGCGTTGCGGTTCAGGTGCTCGACCTTGAGGCCGAGGCCCGCGAGCTCCGCGTCGAGACCACGGGTGAACTTCTTGTGCGCGGCATTGCCGGTGTAGCGCGGGCCGAGATGGTTCATCGCCACGACGTCACGCCAGATCTCGCGCTGCGAGGGCAGGTGCGCCAGGTCCGTGACCGCTGCGGCGGCGGGCGTCGCGAGCAGTTCCGGGGTGATCAGCAGCGCCGATCCGGCAACACCCGCGGAGAGCAACGATCGCCGCGACAAGGGCGCCCGGAAAGTACCCGAATTATCTGCTTCGCTCATCAATACCTCCATGAATGGTGCCGGGTCGGCGGTGGCTCGAGGGGACCTGCCCAGGGAGTTGCCTGCCCTCAGTCCCGTTGCTGGGCGGCCATCCACTGCCAGATGTGCGTCCCGTTGGAGCTGGGATCGTTGCGGGCGACGTAGATCCACGAGAAGTGGCCGAGGTACTGGTGGTCGTTCCAGATGACGTGGTCGTACAGCGTCATCAGCGAGCCGGGGATCACCTCGTGCGCGTGGACCGTGTTGGCCTGCGCGTTGATGATCGGGTCGTCCTTGGAGGCGACGAGCCAGCTCGGCGTGGTGATCTGCGCCAGCTCGCTGTCGGGGATCATCGGTGTGGTCCCGGGCGGGAGCACCGCGACGATGCCGCAGATCGGCACGGACGCGGCGAACAGGTCGGGATAGACGGCGGTCATCTTCATGCTCATGTAGCCGCCGTTGCTGCAGCCGGCGACGTAAATCCGCTCGTGGTCGATGTCCTTCCTGCGCGCGACCTCGCGGACCATCTCGTGGATCAGCGGGGCGAAGCGGGGGCCGTCCTCCATCCAGTAGGACGTGCTCTGCGGGGCGACCACGTAGGCGCCGTCGAAGATGTCCTGCGCCTCGGGGGTGGCGAACCCCAGGGCGCCGCGGTTGGCCCGCAGCGTGGTCTCGTTGTCGTAGTAGCCGTAGGCCAGCGCGGCGCCCTCACCCCCGCCGTGCAACCAGACGATCAGCGGACGCTTGCTGCCCCGGGCGTAGCGGGAGTCGGGTGAGTACAGCCGGTACTTCATCCCCGAGCCGGATATGTGGGAGCTGAACGCGTCCACCTCGGGGTCCGAGAGCCGGGGGTTCTGCACGAAGGTGTCGATGGTGACCGACCGGTGGTCGCGCAGGGCGATCGGGGCCTGCTGCGTGACGGTGTAGTCGAGGTCGAGTACCACGTTGCGGCCGGTGTCCACGCTGGAGACGTAGCCGAGCGTGCTCGCCCCCGGCCGGCCCTCGCCATGGGCCAGTTCGATCACGATGTTGCCGTGGCCGTCGAGCCGCACCGCGGTCACCGTGCGGTCGAGGTCGTACTCGAGCCTGGTGTCGGTGGGGGTGACGGCGAACGGGCGGGTGGCCTTGGCGTGCACGCCGAAGGTGCCGGTGGTCAGGGCGGCCGGGTCGATCGGGCCGAGCCGGGCGGTCTCGAGGGTGATCGAGGTGACTTGCTCGCCACCGTCGAGCACCTCGGCGTTCAGGGTGAATCTCACGCCGGCGGGCGCACGGTCGGCGGCGTACGCGGACACGCCGGGCAGGGAGAGCACGCCGGCTCCGGCGCCGGCGGCCAGGATGGTGCGGCGGCTCATATGTGTTGCCATGCGAACTCCTCGAGGGGTGCGAAGGCTTCATCGCGGCCTGTGCCCCGAACCGGGCACGGCCGCCGTCGAGTCGCGGAAGAGGCGACCTCGTCCGCCCGGCGCTCGGGCGGCAACAGCTGACGCAAGGACGGCTGGAGCGGGAGCAGCTGACGCAAGGATGGCTGGAGCGGGAAAAGCTGACGCAAGGATGGCTGGAGCGGGAAAAGCTGACGCGGGAGCGGCTGACGCGGGAACAGCTGAAACGGGCGGCTCTGGAACAAGGTGGTTCGTCAGGTGGGAAATGCGCTGCCGGACAGCGGAACGCGCTGAATTTCCCGAGAGGCCGGAGCGACGAGGGAGCCATCATGTGACTCGTTCGGCAGGTGCGCGACGCTTGCGTTCCGCTCAGTGGAACGCGGCGCGGGAAATGCCGACCTCCGGCGCGAATGCGCGAGCCAGGCTTCAGGAGTTGGACGGTCGGGCACCCAACCGTGTTCAAGGTGTTGACCTGGCCTGCAGCAGAGCACAGCATGACCCATTGGACGGATCAAGAAACAAAAGTTGAGTACTAGCTGTGAACCGAAAATTCTTCTGGGACTGATTTCGTCTTCACTTATTGACGGTCAGAAAAGTGCCTCCTAGCCTCCTCAACCATCCGGCTCTGGGCCGGATTTGACAGAGAGGACGCTGTCTGTGAGTACCTCACACAGAAACTCCCGGACCCGCGCCGTGACCGTGGCAGCCGCAGCCTCGGTCGTGGTGTCGGCCCTGATGTTCGGCGGGCTGCTGCCCGCCCAGGCCGCCACCACCGACCCCGAGCCGAGCGCCCTGGAGAAGGCCGATGCGACCTTGTCCCGCTCCGCCGCGGAGCAGGGCATGGTCCTGATGGAGAATCACGACCGGGCCCTGCCCATCGCGTCATCCGGCAACGTCGCCCTGTACGGAGTCGGCGCCTACGTCACCGTCAAAGGCGGCACCGGCTCCGGTGCCGTCAACAACCGCGTGACGGTGACCGCCCGCCAGGGCCTGGAGAACGCCGGCTACAAGGTCACCACAGGCAGCGCCTACTGGTCCGCGATGACCTCGTCCTACGACACCAAGTACGGCAACGCCGGCTCCGGCGGCATCTTCGGCCCGACGATCGACTATTCCTCGGTGGAACAACGGCTCACCGCTGACACGGTGCAGCCCACCGCCGACACCGACACGGCCGTCTACGTGATCGCCCGCAACTCCGGTGAGGGCTCCGACCGTACGTCCGGCAAGGGCGACTACCAGCTGGCCGACACCGAGCGCGCCAACCTCGAACTCCTGGGCCGCACGTACAAGCACGTGGTCGTCGTCATCAACTCCGGCGGCGTCATCGACACCAGCTTCTACCAGCAGATCAACAAGGCGGAGAAGGACTCCTCCGGCGGACTCGCCCTCGACTCGATGCTGCTGATGAGCCAGGCCGGCCAGGAGAGCGGCAACGCCCTGGTCAACGTATTGAACGGAACCGTCACGCCCTCGGGCAAGCTCACCGACACCTGGGCTGCGTCCTACTCCGCCTACCCGGCCTCGGCGACCTTCGCGAACAACGACGGCAACTCCACCACGGAGGAGTACAGCGAAGGCATCTACGTCGGTTACCGCTACTTCGACTCCTTCTACAAGCGTCTCGGCTCCGACCCTTCCGCCACCGTCAACTACCCCTTCGGCTACGGCGCTTCCTACACCGATTTCGACATCCGGGCACAGCAGGTCACCGCGAACGCCAAGCAGGTAAAGGTCACCGCGAAGGTCACCAACACCGGCAAGCGCTACAGCGGCAGCGAGGTGGTGCAGGTCTACGTCTCCGCCCCGCAGACCGGCCTGGACAAGGCGTACCAGCAGCTCGCGGGCTACGTGAAGACCGACAACCTGGCCCCCGGTGCCTCGCAGACCGTGACCGTCAGCTTCGACACGACCTCACTCGCCTCCTACGACGAGTCCCGCGCCGCCTACGTCCTCGACGCGGGCGACTACGTGGTCCGGGTCGGCAACTCCTCCCGGAACACCCACGTCGCGGCCCGGCTGAACCTGGCCAAGCGCGTGGTGACGGAGCAGAACCACACCGAGCTGGACGACCAGAAGCCCGCGAGCGAACTGTCCAGCGACCCGGCCGACTTCTACTCGTACGCAGGCGAGAAGAAGGAGATCGCGCACGCCAAACGGATCACCCTGAATCCGAAGTCGTTCCGCACCGAGGACAAGGCGTCGCCGCACGAGCAGGACGTCGCCGTCGACTCCTCCTCGCCGTACTACGCGCTCGACGGCGCGAAGATATCCTCCACCACCGCCTACCTGGACAAGAACCAGAAGAACTGGGAGAACACCGGCGCCCCCTACAAGGCGAAGACCGGCGAGAAGATCGAGTACGTCAAGACCGGTTCCACCAACACGCTCTACGACGTCGCCCAGGGCAAGGTCTCCGTCGAGCAGTTCGTCGCCGGCCTGTCGGTGACGCAGCTCGCCACCATCGTGGAGGGCTCCGGCCTGGGCGGCACCACCCCCTCCGCCGTCGGCGCCGCCGGGTACACCACCGGTGCCTACGAGAACCTGGGCATCCCGAGCATGGCCCTCGCCGACGGACCCGCGGGCCTGCGCCTCACCCAGAAGATCGCCACCACCCCCGCCTCCTACCAGTACGCCACGGCTTTCCCGATCGGCACTCTGCTCGCCCAGACGTGGGACCGGGACCTGGTCAAGAAGGTCGGCACGGCCATCGGCAAGGAGATGACCGCGTACGGTGTCCAGCTGTGGCTGGCGCCCGGCATGAACATCCACCGCGACCCGCTCAACGGCCGCAATTTCGAGTACTACTCCGAGGACCCGCTGCTCTCCGGCCTCACCGCCGCCGCCACCACCGAGGGCGTGCAGAGCAACCCCGGCGCCGGTGTCACGATCAAGCACCTCGCCGGGAACAACCAGGAGACCAGCCGCAGCGGCGGCAACGACGTGGTCGGCGAACGGGCGTTCCGCGAGATCGAGCTCAAGGGCTTCGAAATCACGGTGAAGGCCGCTCAGCCGATGGCCGTGATGAGCTCCTACAACAAGATCAACAACACCTACGCGTCCGGCACCTACGATCTGCTCACCGACCTGCTGCGCGGCGAGTGGGGCTTCAAGGGCACCGTGATGACCGACTGGGGCGGCGCGCACGGCGCGACCAACACCATGTACTCGGGCAACGACCTGATCGAGCCCGGCGGGAAGCCCTCCGACATCGTCAACGCGACGATCAAGACCGCGCCCGTCGTCGATCTCAACGGCCTGCCCGCCTACATGAAGACGGTCAAGACCACCGGCAACCCCAGCTACACCTTCCAGCTCGGCGCGCTCACCCTTGCGGCCGGCGGCACGGCGACCGTCTCCACGACCGTCGACAGCAAGACCGACCTGTCGAAGACCCCGCTCTCCGGCACCACCACCGTGGACGCCATCAACAACCAGACGTACACGGCCAACGCCAAGTTCACCTCGGTCGACGACGCCTACCGCTCCGTACAGACCCTGCTGGCCTCCACCGCGCTGACCGCCGCGCAGAAGGCCGCGATCACCGTCTCGGACGTCCAGTACGCCACCCCCGGTGACGCCGCCACCCCGGTCGTTGGATACAAGGTGAGCCTGGCGGGCAGCTACCCGGCCGACACCAGCTACACGATGCGTCTGGGCGACCTTCAGCGCAGCGCCATCCGGATCCTCACGACCGCCTCCAAGAGCTCGTCGTTCCAGCAGCTCGCCACCAAGCAGAAGGTCAAGGGCATCTCGGTCGGCTCGTACACGGAGCAGTTCAAGAATCTCGACCCAGTGGTCCAGTCGTCCAAGAACCGGGTCCAGGAGCCCCACCGAGGACACTGACCACCTAGCACGTGTGGCGTCGCGCCGGGGGGCGACGCCACACGACCTGCCTGGGTGACGTCATCACCACGGGGACACCGGAGGGCGTCGGGTGATGCCGTGGGCGTCCATCTGACTCCGTCCTCGGGTGCGCGCGGTAATCCCGTCGCTCAGGGCCACACAGCTTCCGGCGGGCACCGCCCCCAGGTACGCGGCCCCCGGTTCCCGGGGCCGGTCGGCGTCCGACAGCTCCAGCATGATGCCGAACAGGGTCGGAGCGATCGGCCGGTCGAGTCCAGTGTGTTCGCCGTCTCGGCCGGCTCGCACGGAGCGGAAGCGAAACAGCGCCGGAGCGATAGCGGGGAGGCGACGGCACGGCGACGGCCCCCGGCAAGGTAGTGACCACAAGGAGTCCGCCGACTCAGGGGCCGCATCGCAGACCTGGAGTACATCAACATGACCCGCTCCATCGCCCGCACGACCGTCCTCGCCGCTGTGCCCGCAGTCCGGGGTCAGCAGTCCGGCACGGCCTGCACCGTCCACAGGTATCCGGCCATCGCCCCTGGTGACGCAGGGGCCTCGACGTCCCGCAGGCCAAGGACGACAAGCATCTCGCCCGACCCCTGACCGTCCCGGCCGTCGGCACCGTCCACTCCGCGCCGACGTCACCCGCGGCACCGGGGCCGAGGACACCGGCGAGGACTCCCGGTAAGCGGACGACGGCATCGGCGTCCGCGCAGGGAACCCGGTCAAGTCCCTCGGCGACTGAGCCCACACGGGCGGACACCGGCCGGAGAGTGACGGCTGACTCAGGTCGTTTCCCTGTGGCGGCGCCCTTACCACGGCAGTGCCGGGCGAGGTCAGGCGAGCGACGCGGCGCGGGCCGGGTCGAGGGCGTGGTGGAGCGCCTCCGAGCTGGTGAAACGCCTGAGTTCGTCGAGCACGAGCTGTCCGAGGCGGTGGCGTTCGGCGCCCAGGGCGCCGGCGAGATGCGGGGTCAGGACGACGTTGGGAAGCGTGAACAGGGATGAGTCGGGAGCCGGGGGCTCGGGATGCGTGACGTCGAGTACGGCGGTGAGATCCGGTCTGGCGCGCAGGACCTGCGCGGCGGCCTGCTCGTCGATCAGCGCGCCCCTCGCGGTGTTGATCAGAGTCGCGCCGGGTTGGAGGGAATTCAACAGCCTTTCCCCGACAGCGCCTTGGGTCGCGGGCAGGAGTGGCGCGTGAAGGCTGACGACATGGCAGGTGGCGAAGAGTTCCTCCAGGTCGACCAGCCGGACGCCGGCCTGCCGGGCGGTGTCCGACGAGGCCACAGGGTCGGTGGCGACAACCTCGACGTCGAAGCGGGAAAGGTGGGCGGCGACGAGTCTGCCGATGTGACCGAGCCCCCACAGGCCGACCCGTGCCCGGTACGCGCCGGGGACCTCGGGGTTGCGCGGGAATCGGCGGCTGCTCGCGACGTCCCGGGCGATGCGGTACGTCTGCTTCAGCCCGAGCAGGACCTGAGCGAGGGTGAATTCCGCCACCGGGACGGCATTGGCCGCGGCGGCCGAGACGATCGGGATGCCGCGCGCCCAGAAGGCGGGCGTGGTCAGGTGCCGGACGGACCCCGCTGCCACGAACACGGCCCGCAGCCTGGGTGCCTGCTCGAGAAGCGGGGCGTCCAGTACGGGTGCGCCCCAGCCGGTGAGCAGGAGGTCGACGTCCCGCAACACCTCCGGGGCTTCGGCGAGTTCCTGTCGGGTACGCGGCGGCGCCTGCCAGTGCACGAGTCGGCTGATCCCCGCAAGCACCTCGGGCGGGTAGACGTCTGCCCGGCGTTCCTCCTCCATGACCAGCAGGGCTGTGGGTGCGGTGGCCATTGCGTTCATGCCGGACGGGTCTCCTCGGATGGATCCGCACCCGGGCGGGAGGCAGGACGACCGTTCCCCCGGGTTCGGACGTGTTGGAAAACGTGGGACTACGTGATGCACATCGATGTGGCTTGTTTACTGCGCAAGCCGAGCGGCCCGCAGGGACCATACATCGGATCTATCAGAGGTCCTGTTGGAAACCTCGGATGTCCTGGCGCACCCTACTCGACGAGGCGGAGCCGGAATTCCCGCCCACCCGCATCGGGGAAATCGATCCCGCGAGTGCTCCAACTACGTCCACACCAGGCAACTTTACGAGCGGTAGACACTCTTAGCACGCTTCCGCCCACGGAGGCCATACTTCCGGAGAGCGGCAAAGCGGGCACGCCAAGCAGGGAGGATTTTTTGTATTCATCGGAGTATTGACCGTCGATTCCGGCCCCGCTACCTTCCTGGCAGGCGCCACTGGCAAGCGCTTTCTTAGCCAACTGTGATGCGGGAAAACGGGAGTTGTCATGCAGAGATCGCGATGGGTCGGTGCCGGTGTTCTCGCCTCGGCCCTGGTGCTCACCGGCTGTTCGTCCGGGCCTGCGGGAGTGACTGCCAAGCAGAACTCGAAGGCCACTTTGGAGCTCTGGACCCGGACGACACCGGGCGGGCCCGGCGAGCAGGGCGCACTCAAGCTCGCCGCCGCCTTCACCAAGGCCACGGGCTACAAAGTCAAGGTCACAGCCATCTTCGACGACTTCGAGACCAAGCTGGCGCAGCGGGCGGCCCAGAAGAAGCTTCCCGACATCGTCATGAACGACGTGACGCAGCTCGGGGCCATGCACAGTCAGGGGCTGCTGCGGGAGATCGACCTGGACAAGATCAAGGACAGCAAGCAGCTCATCGGCCAGGGCCTCGACTCCGGCAAGAGCGTGGACGGCAAGCAGTACGGCCTGCCGTACTCGGCGCAGGCGTCCGCGCTGCTCATCCGCAAGGACTGGCGGCAGAAGCTGAAGCTGGACACTCCGAAGACCTGGGACGACTTCGCCGCCATGGCCAAGGCCTTCACCACCAAGGACCCCGACGGCAACGGGAAGAAGGACACGTCCGGCCTCGCCGCGCCGCTGTCCACCAAGCGCGGCTACGCCTCCTGGTACTTCTCCAACTTCCTCTGGGCCGCGGGCGGCGACTTCATCACCGAGGCCGGCAAGGGCACGTACAAGCCGGCGATGACCAGTAAGGCTTCGGTCGAGGCGGTGCAGTGGTTCCGCGACCTGGGCTGCAAGGACAAGGCCATCCAGCCCGGCGCCGTGACCATGGACACTCCCCCGACGAACGAGACGTTCGAGTCGGGCAAGACCGGCATGTTCGTCGTCGGCCCGTACCTGCTGCCCCGCTTCGACGAGACGCTCGGCAAGGACAAGTACGAGGTCGTGCCGATGCCCAAGGGCCCGAAGGACGCCACCGTCCTGGCCGAGGGCGGCTCCGTGTACCTGATGGCCGGCTCCGACAACCAGGCCGGCCAGGACGCCTTCGCCTCGTTCGCCGTCTCCGTCAAGGGTCAGAAGACGGGGATGGAGGGCGACACCGCCTACACCGTGCAACTTCCCGTCAACAAGGCCGTGGACGTCTCCCAGGTACGCCCAGACCCCCGCTGGAAGACCTACGCGCAGGCGTACCAGGACTCCGGTCGGTACGCGCCGTCCATTCCGAACTGGACGCCGGTGCGGCAGGCGACGGCGGACACCCTGAACGCGCTCATGGCCGACTGCAGCCTGAACACCGAGGCCAAGCTCGGTGACCTCGACAAGCAGCTCGCCGACATCCTCAAGGAGCAGGGGATCGACGCGTCATGAGCCTCGACCAGGCGGAGCCGACGGCTGCTCCGGCAGCCGCGCCCGGTCCCCGCAAGCCGGGCCGCGGTCGCGGCGCGGCCACCGCCCGACAGGGGCGCAGCCGCAGATCGGGCCGGTGGTGGACGCCCTGGCTGTTCCTGGCCCCCGCGCTGATCCTTTTCCTGTACTTCAAGTTCATCCCCATGGCCAACGCGCTGACCATGTCCTTCCAGGAGGTTCAGCCCTATCTGGGGAACAAGTGGGTCGGCACCGAGAACTACTCCACGGTGCTCCAGTCCCACGGGTTCCGTGAGGCAGCCTGGCACACGGTCGTCCTCGCCGCCGGACAGACGGCCGGTTCGATGGCGCTGGGCCTCGTCCTCGCCCTGCTGATGGAGGGGCAGGGCCGCCGGCTCAAATTCGTGCGCTCCGCGGCGTTCCTCCCGGTGGTAGTGCCGATCGCGGTCGTCGCCGAGCTGTGGCGGATCATGTACCACCCGACCGGGGACGGCATGCTCAACTCCCTGCTCGGCCTGGTGGGTCTGGGGCCGTCGGGGTTCATCAACGACCCGGACACGTCAATGGCCTCGATCATGCTCACCGGCATCTGGCGGGGCGCCCCCTACGACATGATGATCATCCTCGCCGGTCTGACGAGCGTGGACCGCGGTCTGTACGAGGCGGCGAAGGTCGACGGCGCATCGAGGTGGCAGCGGGTGTGGCACGTGACCGTGCCCGGACTGCGGTCGGTGTTCTCGATCCTGTTCATCCTCGCCGCGATCCGCGGACTTCGGGTGTTCACCGAGGTGTTCCTGCTGACCAACGGCGGACCCGACGGCTCCACCGAAGTCGTCATGACCCTCATCTACAAGCTCGGACTCGAACAGAACCGGCTCGGCGTCGGAGCCGCAGGTGCCGTCCTGCTGTTCGTCGCGACGCTGATCCTGACGGTCGTCGTCCAGCTGCTGCGACGCAGGGAGAGCAAGTGAGTGCGCAGACCGAGACCGCGCTCGGCCTGACCGAGAGCCGCAGCGCCGGCGGGCGGATCCTGAGGGCCGTCGTCCACCTCCTGGTCCTGATCGTCTTCGCGGGGCCCCTGCTGGCCCTGCTCGTCAGCGCCTTCGGCCATGTCAAGGACCCGACTCAACTGAGCATCGTGCCCACGGGCCTGACGCTGGACAACTTCAGGATCGCCTTCGACCAGGGGGTGCTCGCGTATCTGCTGAACTCGTTCCTCGTGGTCGGGTTCGGGCTGCTGCTCCAGGTCGCGGTCTCCGTTCTGGCCGGGTACGCGCTGGCGCGCAAGAAGTTCCCCGGGATGACACTCGTGCTCGTCGCCATCCTGGCGACGCTGATGCTGCCCGAGGAGATCCTCGCCCTGCCCCTCTCCCTGATCCTGTCCGATCTGCCGGTCGTCCACTTCAACCTCATCGGAACGCTGGCCGGCATGATCGTGCCGCTGGGCGCCTGGGGCTTCTCCATCCTGGTGATGACCGAGTTCATGAAGGACGTGCCCCGCGAGCTCGAAGAGGCCGCCCGTATCGACGGTGCGGGAGACCTGCGGATCTTCGCCCAGATCATCATGCCGATGTGCAAGCCCGCGCTGGGTGTCATCGGGGTGTTCGGATTCACCATGATCTGGGACCAGTACCTGCTGCCCCTGCTCGTCTCCACCGACTCCTCCTCGTACACGCTGCCGCTCGCGCTGCGGACTCTGCGGATCGACCCCGCCGTCACGCCTGGAGTCGTCATGGCGGCTTCCCTGCTCGCGCTGCTGCCCTCCGTGATCGTCTTCCTGTTCTTCCAGCGCTCCTTCGTGAGCGGCCTGTCCTCCGGCGCGTTGAAGGGCTGACCCCGACCGCTCCGCGCCCCTGCCCCGCCCGTGCACGAGAAGGAACGATGCCCCATGCCCACTGCCGCCGAAGCTCACCTGTCCGCGTCCCCGGTTCCCCAAGTGGCCCCGGAGACGGCCTGGTTCACCACCGCCCGGTTCGGCATGTTCGTCCACTGGGGCCTGTACTCCCTTGCCGCCCGGCACGAGTGGGTGAAGAACCGGGAGCGGCTGACCGACGAGCAGTACCAGGTGTACTTCGACCACTTCGACCCCGACCGCTACGACCCCGTCGAGTGGGCCAAGGCGGCCAAGGCCGCCGGCATGCGCTACGTGGTCCTGACCACCAAGCACCACGACGGCTTCTGTCTGTGGGACAGCGCCCTCACGGAGTACAAGGTCACCAACACCCCGCACGGCCTCGACCTCGTCGGCCCGTTCGTCGAGGCGTGCCGGGCCGAAGGTCTCAAGGTCGGGCTCTACTACTCGCTGATCGACTGGCACCACCCGTCCTTCCCTGTCGACGGCACCCATCCGCAGCGTGACGACGAGGAGTTCAAGGCCGCCCATGCGGACCGGGACATCCGTGACTACCAGCGGTATCTGCACGGGCAGGTCCGTGAACTGCTGACCTCCTTCGGGCGCATCGACTACCTGTTCTTCGACTTCTCGTACGCCGGACGCACCTGGTGGGGCGGCAAGGGGCCCGACGACTGGGACTCCCCGAAGCTGCTGGAAACGATCCGCGAGCTCCAGCCGCACGTCCTCGTCAACGACCGGACCGGGCTTCCCGGAGACTTCGTCACCCCCGAGCAGTACCAGCCCTCGGGACCGATGACCGAGAACGGGCGGCCCGTGCTCTGGGAGGCCTGCCAGACGCTCAACGGCAGTTGGGGCTACGACCGTGACAACCTCGACCGCAAGAGCGCGGACCTGCTGATCCGCATGCTCGTCGACGGGGTGTCCAAGGGCGGCAATCTCCTGCTCAACGTGGGCCCCACCGGCCGCGGCGATCTGGACCCGCGCGACACCGAGGTCCTGGCCGAGATCGGCCGGTGGATGCGGCTGCACGACCGGGCGATCCGCGGCTGCGGCCCCTCCCCCTTCACCGCCCCCGCCGAATGCCGCTACACCCAGCGCGGCGACCGGCTCTACGTCCATCTGCTCGCCTGGCCGCTGCGCCACCTGCATCTGCCGGGCCTGGCCGGCCGGGTGCGGTACGCCCAGCTGCTCAACGACGCGTCCGAGATCGTCCCGGTCCACATCGCGCCGGACCGGCCCGCGGTCAACACCGAGATGGGCGGACAGCCCGCCGGAACGCTCACGCTCCAGCTCCCGGTACGCCGCCCCGACACCCCCGTCCCCGTCATCGAACTGTTCCTGGACAGCCCCACCGACGTCTGAACCCACGTCCTGGACAAGCTGTTCATCGCACCGTCACGGAGGAACCATGCAGCGTCGCACCTTCCTCATCAGCACCGCGGCCGGGGTGGCCCTGGCCGCCGCCCCCGTCGGCACCCTGTCGACCGCGAGCGCGACCACGGCCCCTGCCACGGTCCGCACCCTGGACGAGCTCCGGGCCGCCATCAACGGCGCGGGCCCCGGTGACCGGATCGTCGTCGCCGACGGCACCTACACCGTCCCGGCCGACAGCCCGCTCCTCATCAGGGGCAAGAACGGCACCGAACGCGCCCCGGTGACCATCGCGGCCCAGACCCGCGGCGGCGTCGTCCTAGAGGGTGAGCAGAGCTTCGTCCTGGAAGCCTCCAGCCACATCACCCTCAGCGGCTTCTCCTTCCGGCAGTCCACCACCCTGGACGTCCCCCCGGACTGCTCCCACATCCGGCTCACCCGCAACGACTTCCAACTGGCCGACATCGAGGGCCTGCACTGGGTGATGGTGCGCGCCGACGACAGCACCATCGACCACAACCACTTCCACGGCAAGAGCACCCTCGGCATCTACCTCGGCGTCGAGGGCGCGGGCACCGAGGAGATGGCGCAGCGCGTGCACATCTACCGCAACCACTTCTCCGACCACACCTTCACCGGGTCCAACGGCGGTGAGCCGATCCGCCTCGGCGTCAGTCCCCGAGCCCTGTCGAGCGCCCAGGCCGTCGTCGAGTACAACCTCTTCGAGCGCTGCAACGGCGACCCCGAAGCCATCTCCGTGAAGTCCTCGGACAACACCATCCGGCACAACACGATCCACAACAGCTTCGGCGGCATCGTCCTGCGGCACGGCAACCGCAACCGGGTCGAGGCCAACCACCTCGTCGACGGCACGGAAGGCGTCCGGATCTACGGCAACGACCACGTGATCGTCAACAACTACCTCGGCGGCCTGGCCGGGCGCGCCATGGTGATCGGCAGTGGATCGGAGCGCGACCACCTGCCCGGCGAGTCGCCCGAGACGCGGCGCGGCAACGACGCCCCCGACCGTGTCCTCATCGCCTACAACACCCTGGTGAACAACGCCGGCACGCTCTCCGGCGAGAGCCAGCGCCCGCACGAACCGCGCGATGTCACCGTCGCCGACAACCTGTTCGTCGCGGACACCGGTCAACTGGTCGCGATGGCCGCCACCGTGCGCTTCACCTGGTCGGGCAACATCCTGTGGGGCGCCGCGGCCGACGGCAACATGCCCGCCACGGGCGGCGTCCGGACCGACCCGAGACTGGTGACGGACGCCCACGGCATCGCGCGCCCGGCCGCCGACAGCCCGGCGATCGACGCCGGCACGCTCCGGTGGCCGCCGATCACCCACGACATCGACGGCCAACCGCGCGGCCGTCTGCGGGACGTGGGCGCGGACGAGCACTCCCTCCGCACGCCGCGGCGCGGTCCGCTGACCCCCGCCGACGTCGGCCCCGAGGCCGCCTGAGCACCCCCTGTCCCCATCGACGTAGGAGGCATCATGCAACGACGCACGTTCCTCAGAAGCACCGCGGTGGCCGCGATCGCCGCCGTCCCCCTCGGCACCACCCTCACCACGAGCGCCTCGGCGGCCGACATACCCGTCGCCTCCCTGGCCGCGCTCCAGAGCGCCATCAACAGTGCGGGTCCCGGGGACCGCATCGTCGTCGCCAACGGCACCTACACCGTCCCGTCGGGGGGCGCCCTCACCATCTCGGGCAAGCACGGCACCGAGGCCGCACCGATCACCATCGTCGCGCAGAGCCGCGGCGGCGCCGTACTGAAGGGCGAGCGCAGCTTCGTACTGAGCGACTCGACGAACATCGTGCTCAGCGGCTTCGCCTTCCGGCAGACCACGACGCTGGAACTCCCGGTCAGCTGCTCGGGGATACGCCTGACCCGCAACGACTTCCAGCTCGCCGACACCACCGATCTCGACTGGGTCGTCGTGCGGTCGGACGACTCGAAGATCGACCGGAACCATTTCCACGACAGGACCACCGCGGGCATCTTCCTCGTCGTCGACGGTCCTTCCGACACGTCGGTCATGACCCAGCGGACGCACATCCTGCGGAACTATTTCTCCGACCACAGCTACGGCGGCACCAACGGCGGCGAGCCGATCCGGATCGGCTACAGCAAGCGGGCCCTGGCCAGTGCCGACGCCACGGTCGAGTACAACCTGTTCGAGCGCTGCGACGGCGACCCCGAGGCCATCTCGGTGAAGTCCTCGGACAACACCATCCAGTACAACACCGTTCGCGACAGCCTCGGCGGCATCGTGCTGCGCCACGGCAACCGCTCCACGGTCCAGGGCAACTACGTGATCGGCGGCACCAACGGTGTGCGCCTCTACGGCAACGACCACACCATCGTCAACAACTACATCAGCGGGCTGTCCGGCCGGGCCCTGGTGATCGGCAGCGGCTCCACCCGGGACCACACCACGAGCGAGTCGGACGAGGAGCGGAAGGGCAACGACGCCGTCGACCGCGCCCTGATCGCCCACAACTCCCTGATCGGCAACGCCGAAACGCTGGAGGGAGAGACCCGCACGTACGAGCCTCAGGACGTCGTCGTCGCCGACAACCTGCTGGTCGGCGACGCGGGCAGCCTCGTCGCGATGGGAGCCACCACACGCTTCACCTGGCAGAGCAACCTGCTGTGGGGCGCGGCGGCGGACGGCAACATCCCCGCCGGCGGCTTCACCCGGGCCGATCCTCGCCTCGCCCAGGGCACGGACGGGGTCATGCGACTGACGGCGGCCAGCCCGGCGATCGGCGCGGCCACCCTCGCCGACGCGCCCGTGACCGACGACATCGACGGGGACCCGCGCGGCAGCGTCCGGGACATCGGCGCCGACGAGTACGCGACGACGGCCGCGCTGCGCCACCCGCTCACGACGGCGGACGTGGGCCCGAACGCCCCCTGAGCGCACACCGACCGGCCCCGGAACCGGCCGCACGACCACACTCGGCCGCCCGCCCGCCCGCCCGGCGGGCGGCCGCACCCCCAGCCAACCCCCAGATCCACCAGGAGAAGGGAGCACCATGACCGGGACGAACCGCCAGGCCACGGCAGCACCCGGCCCGCCGTCCGCACCTGCGACGAGCAGGACCAGGCTGGGCCTGTGTTCCGTCACCTACCGCCGGTTGCCCGCCATCGAGGTCGCACGGTACGCCGTCCATGCGGGCCTGGAGGTCATCGAATGGGGGGCGGACGTGCACGCCCCCGCGCAGGAGCCCGGCACCGTCGGCACGGTCCGGGCCGTCTCCGACCAGTACGGGCTGACTTGCTGCTCGTACGGTTCCTACTTCCGCGCCACCCCGGGGGAACTGGCCGGCTTCCCCGCCATCGCCCGGGCCGCGGTGCGGCTCGGGGCGCAGCGGGTCCGGGTCTGGGCGGGCGGGACCGGATCCCAGCACGTCCTGCCGGATGAGCGGCACGAGACCGTGCGCTGTCTGCGCGAGGCGGCCCGGATCGCCGCGGACCACGGCCTCACGCTCGCGACGGAGTTCCACGGCGGAACCCTCACCGACACCGTCGCCTCGACCCTCCGGCTGCTGGACGAGGTGGACGCGGACAACGTGCGCACCTACTGGCAGCCGCCGCAGGACATGCCCGACGAGGAAGCGCTGGCAGGGCTCGTCGAACTCGGTGCCCGGGTCGCCGCCGTCCACGCCTTCTCGTGGTGGCCGGGCAACACGCGACGTCCGCTGGTGGCACGCGAGGCCCTGTGGACGGCTGCTCTCGGTCTTCTGGAGGGCCGGGGAGTGGAGGCGCTCCTGGAGTTCGTACCCGGCGACGACCCCGCGGTCCTGGCGCGCGAGGCGGCAGCCCTGAGGCAGGCCGCGGGTCAATCCCCCGCCCCACAGACGTAGTTGACGGGAAGCGGACGTACCACGAGGAACAGTTCACCCGCTCCCTCCACCCCGACCCCGGACGGCAGGCATGCACTTCACGGACGACGACACGCTCCTGTTCATCGGCGACTCCATCACCGACGCGGGCCGCGACCGCGCGGACGCCACCTCGCTCGGCACCGGCTACGTCAGCGAGATCGCCCGGACCCTGCGCGACCGAGCGGCAGGCAGTTCCGGCCCCCGGATCGTCAACCGGGGGATCAGCGGCCATCGCGTGTACGACCTCGAACCCCGCTGGACCGCCGACGTGATCGACCAGAACCCGACCGTCGTCACCGTGAAGATCGGCATCAACGACACCTGGCGGCGCTACGACCAGGGACTGCTCAGCTCCGTCTCGGAGTTCCGTACGTGCCTGGACCGCCTGCTGGCTGTCACGGCACAGCGGCTCTCCGCGCGGCTGGTCGTCATCACCCCGTTCCTCCTCCCGGTCGAGCCGGGGCAGGAAGCCTGGTTCGAGGATCTCGGGCCCCGCACCGACGCCGTCCTGCGGGCCGCCGCGGACAACGGCGCCCACGTGGTCCGCGCCGATCTCCTCCTGCCCCGCGCCGCGCGGAACCGCCCGGCGGCGGAGCTGGCCGAGGACGGTGTCCACCCGACCCCTCTCGGACACCGGCTGATAGCCGACGCCTGGCTCTCCACCGTCCACGCCTCGTCCCCGGATCCGATGCGGTAGCCGGTCCGGCGTGCGTCGCGACGGTCCACCGTGACTGCCTCGACACGGCTGCATCGTGGCCGTCTTCGGTGTCTCATCGTTGAGCTGCCCGGGGAGGCTGAGGTCGGTCGCTGATGCGGTGCGCCAGCCAGGCAAGGGCAGGCGGCATCCGGTACTCGACGGCATGGTGGCCGCCCTCGAACAGCTCGAAATGCACGATGTCGTCGGCCACGCCGACCTCGGCGAGCGCATCACGGAAGGCCGACGCACCCAGGTCGAGGAACCATTCGTCGCGGGTGCCTGCGTCGATCCAGATGCCGCGCTGGGAACGGAGGGCGTCGGCGTGGGTGGCGGCCATCCGGACCGGGTCCCAGGCCAGCCACCGCTCCCACTCCTTCTCGCGCAGGGCCCCGGTGCGGGGGTCGAACGGAAGGGTGGGCGAGCCGTCAGGGCCGGGGGAGAAACAGGCGGAGACGCCGAGGATCTCCAGGAGGTTCAAGTCCTCTTCCTTGGTGAAGGCAACGCGCGAGCGGAAATCGTCCCACCACCGGTTGATGTCGCCTCCGTAGGCACGCAGTTGACGGGCGGCGGTCAAGAAGTGCGGCTGGTACTGGGCTTCGGACAGCGAGTCGCCGGAGTGGGTGGCGAAGGCGCCGAACAGATCCGGGCGGAGCATGGAGGTGACCGCCGCACCGAAGCCGCCGCTGGACTTTCCGGCGATGGCGCGGTGGTCGGGCACGGGGAGCGTGCGGTAGCGGGCGTCGACGTACGGCACGATCTCCTCGCACAGGTAGGAGTGGTAGGGGCCCGTGCCGGGCGAGTCGACGAACTGGCTGCCACCGTAGGAGGTCCAGGCGTCCACGAAGACCAGCACCATCGCGGGGGCTTCCCCCCGGGCGAAAAGCTCGTCGACGAGTTCGGGTACCGGCTTGCGGTAGGCCGTGCGGTTGCCCCAGACCGGCAGCGTCCCTGCGTAGCCGAGGAGCAGATAGGTGACGGGGTAGCGGCGTTCGGGCGCGTCGTCGTAACCGGGCGGGGTGTAGACCCACAGCGGCCGTTGCGCCGGGTCGCCGAGGGGGTTGCCGCGGAGCAGAGCGCTGTCGATGACGTGCTCATCGATACGGCCCTTGAGGTGGAAGGTCGCCATGACCCGAGACGTTACTACGATTTCAAAATATCTGACTCCATAATTTCAGGACGGTAGGGTGACGCCGTGACATCACGGCATTCAGCTGCGGAATCAGCGCAGCCAGGAGACTCGATCGACCGGCACATCGCCCGCTGGAGGCATGAGGTTCCTGGACTGGTACCGGAGTTGGAGGGTGCCGTCACCCGCATGCAGATGCTCGTACGGCATTTGCAGCGCCAGAAGGAAGCCGCACTGGCGCGGCACGGCCTGAAGCTCTGGGAGTACGAGATCCTGTGGCGCCTGCGTTCTGCGGGAGAGCCCTACCGAATGACACCCACACGTCTCGCTCAGGGGCTCGGCATCCATCCCGCGACCTTGACCAACCGCCTCGACCGCATGCAGGCGGCAGGCTTGATCACTCGCGAGCACGCGGCCGAGGACCGCCGCAGCCTGCTCGTCGGTCTCACCCCCCGAGGGGCCGAGACGTGGGCAGTGGTGATCGACGACCAGCGGGAGGCCGAGGCCACGCTGCTCGCACCCCTGTGCGCGGAAGATCTGGGAGAGCTGGCCGCTCTCCTGCGGGTCGTGGCCCTTGCTGTCGAAAAGGACGGACCTCCCCTCATGCCTCACGTCGACTGAACCATCAGCGCCATCGCCCAGCCGGTACGTTCCCCCTCCCCCCACGACGGAGACCGGCGGAACGCAGCGAACACCTCCAGCCGCCTCGAAGAGAAGTCCTGCCACATCACCTCCCCGTGGCGCTTCCGCCGTCCACCGAGACCGAAGCGCCCGCCATGCAGGGGAAGCCGTCGCACGCAAGCACGAGCACGGCGCGCGCGATCTCCTCGGCCTCGACCTCGGCCATCCGCTCCAGCCCGTCGAGGTCGAGCGGGCCGAACGCCTTCTTGTACGCCGCGCTGTCGGAACCGCCAGGGCTCAGCCTCCGGAGGTGCTGTTCCCGTCAGTCTCTGACCAGAACAGCCAGCTGCCTGATCGTCCCTGCCCGGTGCTCGCTGCCGTGGGGTGCGGGGGTCTTGAATCGGTGTGCCGCGGGTCTCGCGGCGGTGGGTGGCCGACGGAAGGTGTGGCACATGACGGAGTTCGTGGAACTCGAGGGCGGGCGCATCGCCTGTGACGTGGTCGGCGAGGGCCCGCTCGTGGTGCTTTCCCACGGCATGGGGACCTGGCGCGCAGACTTCCGGCATCTGGTGCCCGTGCTGGTCGACGCGGGGTACCGGGTGGTGAACGCCGACATGCGGGGGCACGGGGAGTCCAGTACCGGCTGGGCCTCGGTGACGGGGAAGCGCGCCATCAGCCGGACCGATGTCGCCGGTGATCTGCTCGGGGTCGTGCGGCACTTCGGCGGGCCCGCGACGATCGTCGGGCACTCCCTGTCCGGTGGCGCCGCCACCATCGCCGCGGCTCTGGCCCCGGAACTGGTGACCACGATCGTGGAGATCAATCCGTTCACCAGGGTCACGAAGATCGATGTGGGCGCGCTGCTCACCGTCCGCCGGTATCGCCGGGGCGGCCTGCGGTTGATCGGGACGCAATTGCTGAAGTCCCATGGCCTGTGGCGGAGTTACCTCGATGTCGCGTATCCCGGCAAGCCCGACGACTACCGGCGGCAGATCGACGACCTCATGACGGCGCTGCGGCGACCCGGGCGGTGGCAGGAGTTCATGAAGACCGGCCGGACCACTCCGGCCGACGCCGGGGCGCGACTGCCGGAGGTGAGGTGCCCGGCGCTGGTCATCATGGGCGACCAGGACCCGGACTTCCCCGACCCGGTGGCCGAGGGCGAGGCCATCGTCGCAGCCATGCCCGCAGGGCTGGGGCAGGTCGCCGTGATCGAGGACGGCGGACACTACCCGCATGCCCAGTCCAGCGACCGGGTGGCCGAACTGGTCATCGCCTTCCTGCGGGAGCACACCCGAGACGCCGTTCGGCACACCACGTGACCGCTGCCGGCCGACGGTGGGTTTTCGCGTCCCGTGCTCGCGGCGATGATGGTGCCATGGCCTCATCCCGCACTGTCGTCCTGGTGGCGTACGACGGTATACAACTGACCGAACTGGCCGGTCCGATGGATGTTTTCCACGCGGCGAACACCGTGTTGGAGAGCACCGCCTACCGGATCGTGACGGCAGCGCCGCGGGCAGGGACCGTCACCGTCGCCGGCGGGCTGAAGATCCATGTCGAGCACTCGATCCGGGAAGCCGCCCTCGGCGAGACGGACATCGACACGATGATCGTGATCGGCGGCTTCGGAGCCTTCGATCCTTCGGCGTCCCAGGAGGTGGTCAGGGAACTCCCGGTGCTCGCCGGGGTTTCGCAGCGTGTCACCGCGGTGTGCGCCGGCGCGATGCTGCTGGCCGCAGCCGGGCTGCTCGACGGGTACCGGGCGACGACGCACTGGGCCGCGACCCGGCAGCTCGCCGAGCGCTACCCGCGGGTGCGGGTCGAACCGGACCGGATCTACGTGCACGACCGTGACCGGTGGACCTCGGCAGGAGTGACCGCCAGCATCGATCTCGCCCTGGCCCTGGTCGAGTACGACCACGGAGCCGAAGTGGCACAGTCCATCGCCCGCAGTTTCGTCGTCTTCACCCGACGCCCCGGCGGCCAGAACCAGTTCAGCGCCCAGATGCGCGCCCAGACCGCACGGACCCCGGCCGTCCGCTCCGTCCAGGACTGGCTGCCCGACCACCTCGACGAGGACCTGAGCGTGGCGGCCCTGGCATGCCGGGCGGGAATGAGCGAGCGGAGCTTCGCCCGTGCGTTCCGCGCCGAAACCGGCAGCACTCCGGCCGACCTCGTCGAGAGCCTGCGCCTCGAAGCGGCCTGCCGCCTGCTCGAGACAACCGCCCTGACCGTGGGCGCCATCGCCAGGACGGTGGGGTACAGACACGGCGAGACCCTCCATCGCGTCTTCTCCCGCCGCCTGGCCACCACGCCGGACCGCTACCGCCGGAACTTCCCGATGTCCACGACCGCGGACACGGGCACACCGCGGCCTGTCGGCAGGCGATGACCCGGCAGGTGCCACGCCCTGGGATGCACCCCCGGCGCCCTGCACCCCAGCACACGCACACGTGCTCGGAAGCCGTTGTCGCCGTCCGAGAGCCCGATCAGTTGGTTCGATTCGGGCCGCAGCGGGATCCGCGGAAGACGCGCCGGGATGCCAAGCGGGCCAGGCCTCGCTCGACGGCGCGCGGACGCCGACGCGTGTGCGGTTTACGGTCCGCTGTGCCGCGGTGAGTCCGCCCCGGATCCGCACGATCTTGTGGGGACAGACGGCGGTCAGATCGTGGCCCCGGCCCCCCGGCAGGGCCGGCCGGCGTGGAGGGCGAGCGATCGAAGATGAAGCGGCTCGCGGACCGCGGCTCGGCGACAGAGTCGGCCCCGGGCCGGTTCACCCTCGCCGACGGGCCAGCTGTCGGATCATGAGCATCGTCATCGACCACAGCACCATCTGCTCGCGGACGGCTGGCAGCGTCTCGTAGTCGCTTACCAAGCGGCGCGAGCGGAACAGCCAGGCGAACGTGCGCTCCACGCACCAGCGCCTCGGTAGCACCATGGACCCCGATACGTCGTCACTGCGCTTGACGATCTGCACGGTGAGCTGGAGCGTCGACGCCTATTCGCTGGCCCGTGAGGCGGCCGATCCGCAGGCCGCGGTGGGCGAGATCTTTCAGATGATCGAGGCGGCCTGGGCCGTCACCTGCCCCTCCGGAGACTTCACCGGCACGGCCAGACCGTAGTCAGGACTCAACCCCATTCCGCGCCGTTTCGTCCGAACGCCAGCCACAGAGCAGACCTGACGCAAGGCCGCCTGAGCAGCAGGCTTCCTGACGAATCGTCAGAACGCGGGTCAGGTGCGTCACATCTCCGTCGAACATGCGGCGAACATGCGTCAAGAGATCGCCCGTAACGCACACTCGCCGAAAACACAGTTCAGCGACCCTTTTCGGCAGGCTCAAGGATCGCAACGCATTCCACATGACGGGTCATCGCGAAACATGTGGAACCAAAAAACGTGGACTTCATGCAGTTCAGCTGTGTGCGAGCAACGTGTCGGACAGAACGCCCCTTGTGCAGTGAGTGCGTTGTGTGCTCTCCGTGCGACAGCTTGACGCTTGCGCGGAAAGTAGCGCGAACAACCTCACGCACGCTGCCCCTCCCCTTGATGGACGTCACCCCCACAGGCCCCGGCTTCCCCGCACACGGTGCGACAGTTGACCGACTTTCGTGACGCGAACTCCGACGTGTGTCGATTGTTGAACGAAGCCCCCGCCGTCACGCTTTCCAGCCATGACATATCTGTCACGCATGCGGCGGACGGCCATGAGCACTTCCGCGGCGCCCTCGCTCACGTACGAGGAGCGGGCCGGACCGGCCGACGGAGGCGCAGTCGTCTCCGGCGCCCGAGTGTCACGCCAGAAATCCCGCTACCGCAGGCGGGTGCTCCCGCGTCCCCGCTTCTTCCTCGTCCCCGCTCCTTCCTGGAGGCCGTCGTGCCCGATTCCGCACCACACTCAGGTCAGCGCAGTCTTCCCCGAGCGGGCATGGCTGTGCTGGCCGTACTCGCCGTCGCCGTCGGCGCTCTGGAGAACGTCCCCATCCCCGTGCTTCCGCTCCTGCAGCGCGAGTTGACCCTCACTGCGGCGCAGGCGGCGCTGCTCACCACAACTCTGGTCCTCAGCGGCTCGGTCACGGGCCCGATCACGGCGAAGCTCGCCGACAACTTCGGCGGGCGCCGCATGCTGCTCGTGATGACCTGGATCATCGTCGCGGGCGCCGGTATATCGGCCTTCGCCGACTCCCTGCCTGTGATGCTGGTGGGCCAGACGCTCCAGGGCATCGGCGTCGGCATTCTGCCGGTCGCGTTCACGCTGGTGAGGGAGTACGTGCGGGAGCGCGTGGCGCTCGCCGTCGGACTGGTCACGGGGCCCTTCATCGCGGGCACCGGCCTGGGGATCGTGGCCGCGGGCCCGATCGCGGACGCCATGTCCCGCCGTTGGGTCTTCCTGCTGCCCACCCTGCTGGTGGCCGCCCTGGCCGTCGCCGCGCAGTTCGCCCTGCCTCAGCGCAGGTCGTCCGCCGTCCGACACGAGGGACGGGAGAAGCTGGACTGGCCGGGCGCACTGCTGCTGGCCGTCGCACTCGGCGCGCTCACGTTCGATCTCTCCCGGATCCCCCGCACCGGATGGCTGTCCACCGAATCCTTGACGCTGTTCGCCGTCACGCTCGTCAGCGGAGCCTGCTGGGTGGCCGTGGAGCGGCGGGCCGGCTCACCTCTGATCGACCTCCGTCTCCTCGGGCGGCGCGGCGTGTGGAGTTCGGTCGTTGTCGCGGGCGTCGTCGGCGCGGGGTCCGCCGTCCCGGCGTACCTGTTCCCGCAGTTGCTCGCGATGCCGTCGAAAGTGGCCGGGTTCGGTTTCACCGCCTCCACCAGCCAGGTCAGCCTCTACCTGTTCCCGGCGTACCTCTGCGCGATGTTCGTCGGGCCGCTGTCCGGGCAGTTGGTCCGCTGGTTCGGGTCTCGCCTGGTCGTCACCGCGGCGCTGCTCGTCACCGCCGCCGGGCTGCTCTTCGCCGCGGTCTGGCACAGCGCCCCATGGCACGTCGTCCTCAGTCTGATCGTGGCCGTCGGGATCGGCGTCGGAGCCGCCGGTACCGCGCTGTACGCCGGCACCATCGCGTCGGTGGATCCGGCCGACACCGGTGTCGCCAGTTCGGTCAACATGGTCGCGCGCGGGATCGGTGCGGCGATCGGCGTGCAGATCTCGGCCGCCGCGCTGTCCAGCAGCACGGATCAGGTCAACGGTCTGCCCACCGAAGGCAGCTTCCGATTCGGATTCCTGCTCGCCGCGATCCTGGCCGTCCTCCCGCTCGTGATCGTCGCTTTCATGCCCGGCCGCGCCCCGGCACCCAGCCGCCCCACGGCGAGCAGGGTGCCAGATCCGGTGCCAGGCTCGTAAGCGCCGGCCTCCGCATGGGCCCGCGGCCACTGCAGGCCACGGGCTCGGATGCACCTTCCTTTGCGGCGTCTCCTGCCTCGTCTCCGCGCTGCGCCGCAACCCCACGGGCCAAAACAACGGAGCACTCGCCGACGCGCCCCTCCATGGCGGGCGACAGTTTTCTACAGCAGTCGAACGAGCCTCGCGTTCCGCACGACAACTGCCGCTCGCCTGCCGTCTCACGCGGTCCTAGCATTCGGCCGAGACCCGCCTATCGCCTCTGGGAGATCCATGAAGCAGGAGTACGCGACGGAGCAGCAGCCCGGATTCGCGGCCGAGTACGCCCGAGCGCTGGTGTGGGAGCAGCATTGCTGCCTTCCGCTCGACCCGGACACCCGCGTCGACGAGTTGTGGCGTTACGCGAAGGCGGGAGCTTCATTCGTGTCGGTGAACGTCGGTTACGCGCCACACGACATCGCCGACACGGTCCGGGTCCTGTCCGCGTTCCGCCGTCACGTGCTCATGCACCCTGACCGCTACGTCATGGCCACCTCGGCGGACGACGTACGCCGGGCCAAGGCCACCGGGCGTCTCGCGGTCGCGTTCGACCTGGAGGACACCCGTCCCCTGGGCGGCCGCATCGACACCGTGCAGACGTACTACGACCTCGGCGTGCGGACCATGCTGCTCACCTACAACCAGCGCAATGCCGCCGGATCGGGCTGCCATGACGACCTCGACGACGGTCTGACCGACTACGGCCGAGAAGTAGTGACCGAGATGAACCGGGTGGGCATGGTCGTCGACGCCACCCACTGTTCCTACCGCACGTCGATGGACATCTTCGCCACATCGACGGCACCGGTCGTGCTGTCCCACTCTGCGGTACGGGCCGTCCACGACCACGAGCGCAACGTGTGGGACGACCAGATCCAGGCATGCGCCGCGACGGGCGGTGTCATCGGGATCAACGGCGTCGGGATCTTCCTGGGCGACAACGACACGAGCACCGAAGCGCTCGTCCGCCACGTCGATCACGCTGTCGATCTGGTCGGCTGGGAGCACGTGGGGCTCGGCCTGGACTTCTGCTTCGCCACCGACGACGTCAACGATGAACTGACCCAGAATCCGGACCTGTTTCCGTCGAGCTACGGGCAGTGGGATCGCATCGATTTCATCGAGCCGGAGCGACTGCCCGCCATCGCGGCGGCGTTGGCAGACCGCGGATATCCGCCCGAGGCCGTCCGCGGAATCCTCGGTGAGAATTTCCTCCGCGTGGCGCAGACGGTGTGGCGCTGATCGCCCACCGAAGCTCTTTGGGCGGCATCGAGAAGCCAGTTTTTGTCCGACGTGCTGCGCCTCTCAGAAAGACGCAGTCGGCCTTGAAAGAGAGAACATGTCACTCCTGTTGACCGGTGCCACCGTCATCGACGGTGTCTCCGAAAAGGGAATCGAAGGCCGGTCGATCCTGGTGGACGACGGTCGCATCGTGGCGATCGGCCGACCGGCCGAGATTCCGGTTCTGCCGGACACCGAAGTGGTCGATTTCAGTGGAAAGTTCATCATCCCCGGGTTGATGAACGCCAATGTGCATCTACTCGTCAACATCCTCTTCGAGACGCTGGTCCGGTACGAGGGAAGATACGAGGAGTTGATCGTCGAGGCCGCCCAGGTCGCGCTCAAGAGCGGAATGACGACGGTGTTCGACACATGGGGGCCGCGGCGCGCGCTCATGACGGTCCGCGACAGGATCGACCGGGGCGAGGTCGTGGGCAGCCGCGTGCGCTGCGCCGGGAACATCATCGGGTTCGACGGCCCGTTCTCGCCTGACTTCGACGCGAGGATCCCCGGGGTCGGCAGCTCTC
Organism: Streptomyces sp. VRA16 Mangrove soil; assembly: GCF_017377775.1. Taxonomy (GTDB): domain Bacteria; phylum Actinomycetota; class Actinomycetes; order Streptomycetales; family Streptomycetaceae; genus Streptomyces. The sequence continues at coordinate 932,171 of NZ_JAFVLN010000001.1, read as the reverse complement.
ATTTCGTCGACCGCGTGAACGCGACGTGGGTCGAGAACACCGGGCGGCATCTGATGTGGCTGACGCCCGAGGCGGTGGGGGAAGAGGTCCGCACGTACATCGAGCACGGCATCGACTTCGTCAAGTACGCGGCGAACGAACACGGTGGGACCTCGGCCGGCGCCTTCATCCAGTTCTCCGAGCGAACGCAACGCGCCATCGTCGAACAGGCTCATCGCGCAGGATTGACCGCCCAGGCGCACGCCCAGTCGGTCGAGGGCCTGCGGATGGCGATCGAGGCGGGCTGCGACCTCGTGCAGCACTGCAACATGACAGGACCTGTGGAGATCCCGGGCGAGACCCTCGAACTCATGTCACGGCACAACTGTGGTGCCGTCGTCTTTCCGCTGACCGACAGCGGAAGGGAGGCTCTGAAGCAGAGCGTCTCGGATTTCGAGTGGACGATATGGAAGGCGTCGGACGCGAATACGCGCCGCCTCATCGAGTCCGACGCGATGATCCTCCTCGCGAACGACGGAGGCATCTTCGCCCCGGAGGTCATGCAGGAACCGATGATCAAGGCCAGTTGGAACGGACTGCCCGAGGACGAAGCTCTGGGCCGACTGGCGACAGGTCACTTCGTCTGGCTGCGGGCCATGGAAGAAAAAGGCATGTCGCCGATGGGCCTGCTGCACGCGGCGACCCGGAACATCGCCAGGGCCTACAAGGTCGAGGATGATCTCGGAACACTCGAAGTGGGCAAGATCGCCGACATGGTCGTGCTCGACGCGGATCCGTTGCAGGGCGCCAAGAACTACCGAAGCATTCACGCAGTCGTGAAGGACGGCGCGTTGGTGGACCTCGAAGCGCTCCCGGAGCGGCCGCTGTTGACCGCGGAGCTGCCCGGCCCGCTCGACGAAGAGGCTCGCTACAAGCGGTCCCTCCATCACGGAGCTCGCCTGCCGGGCTGCCCGAGCTGTGTGAACGGAGCGCACTGACGGCCGGAGTTCCGGCCGTCGCACGACGACCCCGAAGGCGTGTCAGGACACCTTCGGGGTCGCGCGCATGCCGTGGTGCACAAAGCTTTCGCCGGTGGGCAGCGAGGTGAACGTCACCGGGATCCAGGACGGGCTGTCGGCGTACCGCACGAGAAACTGGCTGTCCGAGACAGGCACCAGCACGGTCTCCAGAACCGGCTCCGCCACCAGGTGTGCGAGCGGCCCGGTCGTGGTGTGCCGCAGCCGCAGCCCGTCCGCGCGTTGGAGGACGTCGATGCGGGTTCCGGCCCGCTCGTACCGCCCGAGGTGTCGGCGTGCGTCCACGGACACGGGTACGGCCGGTGGCTGCGGAGGTTGCGGCACGGCCACCCCGGCGAGCTCGGCGAAGATCTCCCCGAACAGTTCCCGGTACAGGTCCTTTGCCGCACCGCCGTTGGTGAGCAGCGTGACGGCCAGGTCCTGCTCGGGCAGCACCCGCAGGAACGCCGCCTGCCCGAGCGTGGCCCCGTCGTGCCCGATCAGTCTGCGGCCGTCCCAGCCGAAGCGGATCCAGCCGAGCCCCCAGGAATCCCCGAGCGAGAGCGGGTCCGGCAGCTCGACCTGCCGCTCGGCCATCGCCTGCGCCGAACGCTGCGAGAGCAGCCGCGCGCCGTCCGGGGCGGTGCCACCCGTCATGTGCAGGCGGGCGAAGGCGAGGACGTCCTCGGCCGTGGCGGTGATCAGGCCGGCCGGTCCTTGGGAGCGCGGCAAGCCCCAGACGGGGACCGGGCGGGGTGGCTGGTCGCCCTCCGCGTCATGGCCCATGGCGGTGCGGAAGCGCAGCGCCTCTTCCGGCAGCGTGACGGTGTGCTCGAGGCCGAGCGGCGCGCACAGCCTCTCGTGCAACGCACGGTCCCAACTCGTGCCGGTCAGCTTCTCGATGACCCGACCGGCGAGCACGAACCCGGAGTTGCAGTACGAGAAGGTCGCCCCCAGCGGATGGTTCTGCGCGGCCTCGTCCAACTGGCCGACGAATCGCTCCAGGCAGTCGTCGCCGCGCCCGGTGTCGGTGAACACGTCCCCGTCGATGCCGCTGGTGTGGGTCAGCAGATGCCGCATCGTCACCTGCCGCGCCACCTGCGGGTCGGTGAGGCGCAGCTCCGGCAGGACGTCGGCGACCGGGGTGTCCAGGTCGAGGGCGCCCTCGTCGACGAGTTGCATGGCCAGGGTCGCGGTCCACACCTTCGTGATGGACCCGATCTGGAAGAGGGAGTCGGACGTGGTGGTGACTCCGGTGGCGTTGTTGAGTACGCCGCACGCGACCACGTCGCTGTGCGCACCGCGGGCGATGCCCAGGACCGCGCCGGGTACCCGGTGCCGTTCGGCGAGTTCCGTGAGCCGCCGCTGCCGGTACGCAAGCTGCGGCAGCACGGAGGAGGAGAGGTTGTCGACGCTCAGTGGTCGGGTCACGGCGGGCTGTCTCCTCGGGGAGGTGGGGATACGGCGGAGGTGTGCGTACGTTGCGGAGTGCTCGCCGCGGCCGGGGACGTGATGTTCGGGCCGGCCGGGCGAGGCGACAGCGGTTGTCGCTCCGCTGTCGGCCGGGTCGTCTCCTCAGCGCAGTGGGTCGACGGCGCGCAGTGCCTCGGGACGCTGCCCCGTGGCGATCTGCTCGGCGAGGAGCCTGCCGCTGACCGGGCCCAGGAAGATGCCCCACATCCCGTGGCCGCCGGCCACGTAGACACGGGAGTCGCTCCCGGCACCGATCAGGGGAAGGCCGTCCGCGGTGCAGGGACGGGCGCCCACCCATTCGTCCTGGCGGTCGTCGAGATGCGCGCCTCGCAGCAGGGTGCGCGCCTGTGCGACGAGGGACTGGATGCGTCGCGGGTCCTTGGGCGCGCTGACGTCGCGGAACTCCATCGTCCCGGCGATCCGCGCCCGGTCGCCGAGGGGCGTGCAGACGAGCTTCTGCTGGGTGAAGTAGACCGGCCCCTTGGGCAGTTGATCCATCTTCACGGTGAAGGAGTAACCCCGACCGGCCTGCACGATCTGCCTGACACCTGTCTGGCGGGCCAGCCGGTTGATCCACGCGCCGTGGGCGAGTACGACGGCGTCGTAGTCCTCGCCGGCCACGGTGACACTGGCGCCGGCCCGGTGGATGGCGTGCACTTCCGCCCTCTCGACGATCAGGCCGCCGCGCGCCCGTACGGAGTCGGCGATGGCCCGGACGTACTGGGCGGGATCGATGAACCGCTCGCCGTGGAGGCGCACCACGCGGGTGATCTCGTCGGCCAGGACGGGTTCGGAGTTCCCTGCCTCGGCGCCGTCGAGAATCTCGAAGTCCACCGGACGGCCGGTGGCCCGCAGGTGTGCGAACTCCTCCAACAGTCCCTTACTGTCCTGCGCGGTGCGGAACGCCGCGGTCAGCGGATCGGCCGACTGTGTGCGGGCGGTGACCCCGCCGTTCTCCAGCGCGTCGAACGCCGGCAGGGCACCCTCGATGAGAGGGAGCATGCCCTGCATGGCCTTGTCCCGGCGGGATGAGGTGCAGTTACGAGCGAACTGTGCCAGCCACTTGAGCATGCGCGGGTCAGCGGTCGGGGGTATGTAGAGCGGCGACGACGGGCTGAACATGGCACGGATGCCGTATTTCAGGACCGCCGGTTCGGGCAGCGGAGCAGCCAGGCTGGACGTCAGCCATCCCGCGTTGCCCCAACTGGAGCCCGCGGCCACGCCGGAGCGGTCGAGGACCGTCACCTCCACTCCGGCCTCCTGGAGGAACCATGCGGTCGACAGACCGACCATCCCGGCGCCGATCACGGCAACTCGCCCGGGTGGCTTGCGCGTCGAGCGAGTCATGCCTGAACACCGCCTGCACGGGCGTCGGCCGTACCCACGGGCCGACGCCCGTGGGCGCACGGCGGGCCCAGAATTTCTTTCGAAAGCATGCTGGTCTCCTGAAGAGAGGACTGTGCTGTGGTGAGGGCGGCTGCCGATGTGACAGACGTCGAAAACGAGACCCTCAACACCGGACAACTGCAGGGCGACTTCGGGCGGCGGAAGACAGATAGTGAGCCGGAACGGGCCCGACCGACTGTCATCTCCCAAGTGAGGCGAACCGATGAGCTCTTTTCCGCACTTCCGTCCGAGCGTGGATGCCGGCGACCTTGTCGCGATCTCCGGACAGATCGGTCTGCTCGACGGCCGCCTGGTGGACGGTGGCGCCGCCGAGCAGACGGAACAGGCCCTGGCCAACCTGCTGTCCGTGCTGGACGCGGCCGGACTGACGCGCTCCGACGTGGTCAAGGTCAACATCTACCTGACCACGATGGACGACTTCACCGTCTTCAACGAGCGGTACAACGCGGTCTTCAGCTCCGAACCCCCGGCCCGTACGTGCGTGGCGGTACACCAACTGCCGTTCGGCGCCCTGGTCGAGCTAGAAGCCTGGGCCCGCCGTCGCTGACGGCCCGAGGCCCTCAACGAGCGGGCCCAGTGGTGATGTCGTCGGCGATGCGCGCATGGGAGCCTCCAGGTCGGACCGTCGTGTGCCCGGCGACGACATCGCGGACCGCGCCGAGCAGGCACGGTGCCGGACGCCGGACCCCACAAGACTCGCGCAGAGCGTGCTGCCAGGCATGTGGCCGGCGTTGCGTTCTGGGCATCGACGCTGCTACAGCTGTCGTACGGCCCCACACAGGCAAGAGCAGTCGGCGCCGGTCCCGTCGCCATCGCCATCGCCATCGCCATCGCCATCGCCATCGCCCAGAGCGGAGACCAGGTGTGGCGCCCGCACATCACTGCACGCGTCAGCTGTCGCTTCGGGATGCCCCACCATGTGACTGGCGTCGCATGCCGTGGTACGACTGGGCGAGGCGTCGGCGGGAGCCGTGACCGGACGGGTACAGGTCTGCGGCAGGGTGGTGAGTGGTGTGCTCGAAGAGCTTCAGCGCGTGGTGGAGGCGCTCGCGCATCGCCTCGGGCGCGCGGTCGCCGTGGACGACCTCGACTTCAGGTTGCTGGCCTACAGCACACACGCCGACGAGGGCGACGCATGGCGCGCACGTGTCATCCTCAGACGTGAGGCCCCGCCCGAGGCTCTGGCGTGGCTGCGCCGCCAGCGTCTGGGGCGCGCGACCGGACCGGTGCGGCTCCCGGCTGACAATGATCTCGGGATCCTGCCCCGGGTGGCGGTGCCCGTCGTGTATCAGGACGTGCGCTTCGGCTACCTGTGGCTGTTCGACGCAGAGGGCTCACTTACCGAGGCGCAGCTAGAGCTGGCGTCGGCGGCGGCCGCTGACGCGGGCGCCATCTGCTTCCGCGAGCGCGTTGTCTCCCACCTGCGCACGGCTCGGGAGGGCGAGCTGGTCCGCGACCTGCTCTCGGACGACGCAAAGGTCAGGGGCATGGCCTCGGCCAGGCTGGTCGAGGAGGGCCTGTTCGCGCTGCGCGGCGATGTCACCGTCGTTGTGGCGCGCCCGCTGCCCGCCGACGCGGCCAGTGTCGACGAGGACGACCGGATAGCTCTCCAGGCCGCGGTGAACACGGCCTCCGCCCGCCTTGGCGATCGAGGGCGCTTGCGCCTGGTCCGGCCGGATCACGCGGTCCTGGTCACGCCGACCGCGGCGCTGCGACGCTCGCCGGAGTTGCCGGCAGCCATCAGGGCGGCCTCCTTGGAACGACTGGGCCGCAGCGCGAAGTGGCGTGATGTCCATGTCGCCACGGGCAGCCCGGCCCACCGCCTCCACGACGCCGTGACGTCGTACACCCAGGCGCTCGACGCGTTGCGCGTTGCGGAGGTCGTCCCCTCGTTCGCCCCGCTGGTCGCCCACGAGGCACTGGGCATCTATGCGCTGCTCGCCGGCCAGCCCATCGACCAGCTTGGCGCTCACGGAGTGCATCCTGCGGTACGCCGCCTGCTCGAGGCCGACCCTCAGCTCTTCACCACGGCCGAGCTGTACCTGGACAGGGCGGGTGACGCCCGGGCGACGGCCGACGAGCTCGGACTGCACCGCGCCAGCGTGTACCACCGCGTCCGCCGCATCGAAGAGGTCACGGAACTCGACCTCTCCGACGGGCAGCACCGCCTCATCCTCCACCTGGGCATCAAGGTCTCCCGGCTCCTGGGTCTCGTGTGAGCCACGGCACGACATGCCTCGACATCCGTCAAACGGTCATCGCTGAACAGGCGACCACTGTCGCGTGTGACTGATCGCCCGCTCACCTACCTTTGTGGCCATGATGACGTCGCAGGAGCTCACCCGTCGGCTTGCGGACCTGGCCGAGGAATTCAACGTGGCAGGCGCGTCAGCGGCCCTGTGGCACGAGGGCACACTCGTCAGGGCCCAGACCGGGACGGTCAACGTGGCGACCGGTGCTCCCGTGCTGCCCCATACGCTGTTCGCCGCCGGGTCCGTCACCAAGGTGTTCACGGCGTCCCTGGCGATGACGCTCGTCGACGAGGGTCTGCTCAAGCTCGACGCGCCCGTACGGGACTACTTGCCCGACTTCCAGCTTGCGCGTTCCGGGCGGTCCGCAGCCATCACCGTACGCATGCTGCTGAACCACTCATCCGGTCTGCCCGGCGACTACATGCCAAACCTGGCCCCGGGCGATGACGTGCTCGAACGGTTGGTACGAGAGCTTCACGCCCTGCCGGTCACAGGGATCCCCGGCGAGCGGTGGTCCTACAGCAACATGGGAATGAGCACCCTCGGCCGGATCATCGAAGTGATCACCGGCGAGAGCTACGACACCGCCCTGAGCACCCGCGTCCTGCAGCCCCTCGGCCTCAACGCAACCGCCGACGCCGAAGAACTCCTCCTGCGATCAACCGCCGTGGGACACACCGTCGACCCCGCCAACGGAAGCGCCTCACCGGTCACCCGCCTGCGCGCCTGGCCCGAGGTCGGCCCGGCCGGCTCCCGCTTGTGGCTCGACATCGACGCCCTGATCGGTTTCGGGCGGCTGCACATCGACGGCACGGCTCCCGACGGACGCCGGCTCCTGTCCCCCCGGGCACTTCACGAGATGCGCGAACCCCAGTTCGACGACTTCTGGGGCTGCTTCCCCATGTACGTGAACTACGGGCTCGGCTGGGCCATCGTCCGCGAGGGCGACGACCCGGTGCTGGCGCACGGCGGCGCCAACCTCGGCATGCACTCGACCCTGTATGTGCTTCCGAAGCAGCAGGCCGTCCTGGCGGTACTCACGAACAGCACGACCGGGTTTCAGCTGTACTCCGCGCTGTGTGAGCGTCTGCTCAGGGAGTGTTTCGACGTACGCAGTCCCGCTCCCTCATACGCGCCGGAGCCCACGGTCGAGGTCGACAACGAGCAGTTCACCGGGGTCTACCGATCACCCAACGGCCAGGTTTCCGTCGACGTGCACGACGGGCGGCTGCACCTGCGGATGACGCCCGCGCCCGAACTGGCCGCGTGGGAACGGCTGAATGGCCGCACGCCGGGTGACAGTCAGGCCCTGCCGCTCGTCTGCATCGACAGCGAGCAGCGCCGGTTTTCCATGAACCTCGGCGCCCCAGGGACTTTCGCGGCCGTGCGGTTCTACGACCCGGGCGCGGACGGCCGCCCCACGCTGGTCCGGGTCGGAACGCTCTACGAGCGGACACCCTGAACTCACGCTCAACGCCGACGCGTTCGGCGTTCTCCCATCGATACACCGTCGTCAGCGGTCCTTCCGACGTCATGGCGCTCGTTCGGATGTCACGCGCCGGCACCGAAGTAGAACCGCGCTGTCTCCTCGACCACGGACCCACCGGTACGCGTACGGATCGCGTACCGCCATGCCCGGTTGGGGCTCGTCATCCATGAGCCCGCAGCTTGAGCGCGGGCACATGGAGCGAGGCTCCTACGAGCCTGGTACCGGATCCGGCACCAGGACACCGACGGAGCCGAGCACACGGTCCCCGGCCCCGACTCCCCCAGCTTCCCCCCCATTGCGCCCTCCTGCTCCCCCGCTACCGCGCCATCCACAGCCGCCCGAGCGAGCACTGGGTCGCCGGCAAAAGCCTCTCTTGGCCTGGGCAGTCCGGCGGCTGCGACACGTCCGGGTACCGCCGGGCCCCGTCTCGTTCGTCTTACGACCACGGGTTCACGATCACGCCTGCCCGACACCGAGGGTGAGCAGATCCTCGCCCACGACGAGCTTGCCGGAGTAGCCGCGCTGCGCGCCTCTCCAGCGGCGGGCGGGATTCGCCGCGGGGACCAGGTGGTTCAGGACCAGGTGCCTGGCTCCCGCCGGTTCCGCGACGTCACGGCCCACTTGTTCGATCGCGGTGTGGCTGGTGAGGAGGTGCTCCCGTATCGCGTCACGCTGGGCCTCGGGCAGAGCTGCCGTGAGTTGGTCCACGAACTGCGGGTCGATCACCTCGTGCACCAACACGTCGGTGTCCCGCGCCAGATCGATCAGGTTGTCGCTGACGCAGGTGTCGCCGGAGAAGACGATCGAGCCGTCGGGGGTGTCGAAGCGGAACGCGAACGCCGGGGCGGTCGGGGCGTGATCGACGAGCGTGGCGGTGACGCGGACGTCGTCGTCCTCCCAGACGCGCAGGGATGAGCGCAGACGCGGCGGCCTGCCGGCCTGATCCACGGTCCATACGCCGTCAAGATCGATGTCGCGTACCGAGAACAGGTCATCGGGGCTGGTGAAACCGCTCTCCCGAACACGTGTGTTGAAGTCGGTGGCGAACGCCTGGCCCAGGTAGCCGGTCATGGCGGTGATACCCGGTGTGGGCCGCTCCGGATTGAAGACGGCGGGCTCGGGCCGTCCCGGAGGGAACATGGCGGGCAGCACGCCGCGGTCGCCGGGGCCGAAGACCTGGATCGGCTCGGGGCCGCGGCCGACGATGTTCGTGGGTCCGGTCGCGTACATCGCGGGCCAGTCGGCGACATGGTCGCTGTGCAGGTGGGTCAGGAAGATGCCGCGCACCGTCGACAGGGCGGATCCCAGTCCGTCGCCCGGTCCGAGCCCGCTCTGCACCAGCCGGTGCATGGCGCCGTGTCCCAGGTCGACGAGGTACACCCGGTCCCCGTACACGACCGCGCTCGACACGCCGCACCGTGCGCCGTCGAGCCAGGCGGGACCGCCGGCGGTGCCCAGCAGCACGAGGCGGGTGCGGTGGCGGCGGGCGGCTGTGGCCGCGCCGGACGACCCCACGGCCAGTAGCCCGCCGGCCGCCGTGGCCGCGCCCAGGGACTTCAGGAAGCGGCGGCGGCCGGGGCCCGCCGGGGGGAGGGACTGCCGGATGGCTTGGTCAAGGACATGGCACACAGATGGATCCTCTGAAGTGTTGAGTGCTGAGCAACCTTTGATGGCACGTCAGAATTCGGCTGTCGGCGCGGTCGCGGGCACCGGCGGGGCCCCCGCGGCGGCAGGCCCGGTCGCGGGGCCGTGCTTGCGCTGGTGCATCAGCAGCCCGAAGAACCCGGCGAAGAATCCGCTGATCAGCCCCGAGACCGCATGGTTGGCCGCGTTCGCCCCAGCGGTGGAAGGGACCCCGACCACCAGGTAGTTGGCCAGGGCGCTCATCGCCGCGCCGATGACGCCCCCGATCACACCGCTCACGACGGACGCGCGGACCGCGCAAGGACGCGTGGCGACGGCGGCCTTGTGACCAGCCGGTGGCGGGAGTTCGATACCGAAGGGGCGGTCGAGCGCGAGGGGCCCCGGTCCAGCCAGCAGGACGACGAGGAACGCCGCCACCATCATCAGCGGGAACTCCGCGCCCGCCCCGCCCGCCGGGCCCTGCTGGGGCGTCAGGAAGCCGGTGTCCGCGTTGACCAGTGCGATCGCCACGCACAGATGCGCGGTCAGGAGCAGCGCCGTCAACCGCGAGAGCAGTCCGAGAACGAGCAGCAGCCCGCCGAGGGTCTCCCCGATCGCCACCGCCCACCCCGTCGCCGTCGGCGCGGGGACACTCAAACTGCTCAGGAACACGCCGAATCCGGCTGGTCCGTCGACAAGTTTGTCGATGCCGTGAACCGCCGTGACGGCGCCGGCGGCGACCCGCACGATACTCGGCGCGGCGGACTGGAAACGGTGGGCCGGGGCGAGAGCGACGGCTCGCCGCAGCGTGTCCGACCGGAAACCGGGCATGGTGAAGTCCTCTCGGAGGGTGAAGGTGTGAGCGCCATGGCCAGTGCCGTGCGGTTCGGCGGCATGAAGGTATGACGGTGGCCTGGTAGGGCCGGGTGTGCGCCGTCACGTCGTACTGGCGGATGACGTATGCGCCACTGTGCGGTGGACTCGGCCGCGACGGAATCCCTTGTGTCATCGCGAGTGCGGATGCCGTTGATCCATGGCGTGGATGCCGCCACCACGCGCGCGATCGGTGACTGCCGTCAGCTCGCCGAGCGGAATGTGCACGGGGAGGGACGCAGGGAGGCCCAGAGGGTTGGCCAGGTGGCGCCCTGGCGGGTCCAGGAGTTCCGGGTGCTCGACCCGACGGACAGGAACCGTCAGCGAACACGCGGCTTCGAGGCGGGAGACATGGGGGGAGACATGGGGAGGAGACATGCCGCCGACGCACTGATGGCTGCCCACGCCGCCACGCCGTGGTCGACCTGCTCCGAGGGGCTCCTGCGTGAGGTCGAAGCGGCCGGGACCGGCCCGGCGTCGAGAGGCGTGGGGGGGCGGGGCCCGGTCGCTGAGCCGGTCAGTGCCATGAGATGGCCTTATCGCGTGGCGCCCTTGGGCCAGGACGTTGCCGGGAACGTCACCGGGTCCGTTCGCGGATCATCCGTCGTGCACCGGCGAGAGCCGCGCGCCCACCCGCGCCGCCGTCTCCCGCAGCCAGATGTGCGCGGCGTCGTGCGTGTGCACCGGATGCCACCACAGGGCCTCCTGCAGCGGCACGGCCTCGTAGGGAGGTTCCACGATCCGGACCGGGGCGATCGGCGCGAGCAGGCGGGCGAGGCGCGCCTGGACCAGGGCGATGCGCCGGGTGCCGGCCACCAGCTGCGGCAGCAGCTGGAAGCTGTCGACGGACACCTCCACGCGCGGTTCCACGCCGAGCATGCCGAGCTGCCGCACGGCCGGTGCGTCGTAGATCCGCTGGTAGGTGACCCACGGGAGGTCGGCGAGGTCCTGCCGGGTGAGCCGGTCCTCGACGGTGGGGTGGTCGTCGGCGACCACGAAGACCCATCGGTCCTCGTAGAGATCGGTGGCGGGGAAGCCGTTGATCACGCCGTGCGGCATGAGCAGTCCGTCGACGGCACTGAGCAGGGTGGCGGTGTCGTCGACCACGGTGGGCGGAGTCTGTGCGAACCGCAGCCGGACGCCGGGGGCCTCCTCGTGCACGACACGGGCGAGTTCGGTGCCGAACACGGAGACGGCGTAGTCGGAGGCCACCAGCTTGAACTCCCGGCTCTCCTCGGCCGGGTCGAACTCGGCCTGGCTGGAGAAGAGGCGTTCGAGGACGTCGTAGGCGGTGGAAGTGCGGTCGAGGAGGACCTGGCCGAGGGCGGTCAGTTCGTAGTGGCCGCCGACGCGGGCCAACAGATCGTCGTCGAAGTGGCGGCGCAGCCGGGACAGCGCGGCGCTCATGGCGGGCTGGCTCAGTCCGACGCGCTGCCCGGCACGCGTGACGTTGCGCTCCTCCAGCAGGGCGCGCAGGGCGACGACGAGGTTGAGATCCAGGCGAGCCAGGTTCACGGAGTTTCCCTTGCTGTACGGCGTCGCACGACGCTGACCAGGTGAAATCTGCTCAGTGGATGCTGGTCATCCACACAATCTATTTCCCTGATCTCGGGTGGCGGGTCCAGATTAGTCCCACCGCAATCAGGAGGACATGTCCGTGAAACCTGCTCCCGCATCCGCGCCCTTCGCCGGCCCGTTCGCCCTCGCGACCCTGTCGGGTTCCGAAGGACCGGCGTTCCCCGCCCTCGTCACCCCCGACGAGCACGTCGTCGACCTGCGGGCCGCCCTCGATGACGAGCGGCTGACCGTGCGCCGCCTCCTGGAGGACTGGCCGGGGGTGCTGCCGCGGCTGCGCTCCCTGGCCGACGACGGTTCCACGGAGCGCAGGCCGCTGGCCGAGTTCCGGGTGCATGCCCCGGTCGAACCGCGCCAGGTGTTCCAGTCCGGCGCCAACTACCGCCAGCACGTGATCGATCTGCACGTGGCGCACAAGGCTCCGGGGGACGAACGCCCGGAGGCGGAGCGCCGGGCGGAAGCCGCCGAGATCATGGACCGGCGGGCCGCGGAGGACCTGCCGTACGTGTTCATCGGGCTGCCGAGCGCGATCACCGGTCCGTACGACGATGTCGTGCTGCCCGCGTGGGCCGAGAAGCCGGACTGGGAGCTGGAGTTGGCGGCGGTCATCGGCCGGCCGGCGCACCGGGTGCCCGTCGAGGAGGCCCTGGAGTACGTCGCCGGGTACACGATCGCCAACGACCTCACCGACCGGGCGACCGTGTTCCGCCGCGACATGCCGCAGATCGGCACCGACTGGCTGCGCAGCAAGAACGCCCCCGGTTTCACGCCGCTCGGCCCGTGGATCGTGCCCACGGAGTCGATCGCGCACCCCGGCGACCTGCGGCTCACGCTCAAGCTGAACGGCGAGACCATGCAGGACGAGTCCACCAAGGACATGATCTTCGACCTCGCCCGCATGGTGTCCTATGCCTCGCAGAGCGCTCAACTCCTGCCCGGAGACCTGGTGTTGACCGGTTCCCCGGCGGGCAACGGCATGCACTGGGGTCGGCTGCTGCGTGACGGCGACGTGATGGACTCCGCCATCACCGGGCTCGGCGCCCAGCGCACCCGGTGTATCGCGGAGGCCGGCGCATGACGCTCGACCGCACCGACCCGGAAGGTGCCATCGCCCGCGCAGCCAAGGCGTACTCCAACTGGGGACGCTGGGGCGCCGACGACGTGCTCGGCACGCTCAATTTCCTCGACGAGGCCAAGCGCAGGGAAGGCGCCGCGCTCGTGCGACGGGGCGTCAGTTTCTCGCTGTCGCAACGCTTCGACATGGACGGCCCGCAGAAGGGCTGGCGGCGCCGGACCAACCCGGTGCACACGATGCTCGACACCGGCACCGACGCGGCCCTCGGCAACCAGGGCTTCCCGCACGGGCTCGGCGGCGCCGACGACGTCATCGCCATGCCGTTGCAGTGCTCGACGCAGTGGGACGGGCTCGGCCACATCTTCGACCACGGCAAGGCGTGGAACGGGCGTCCGTCCGAGCAGGTCGTCACCTCCGACGGCGACCTGGTCACCGGCATCGAGCACATGGCTCCCTACGTCGCCGGGCGCGGCGTCCTCCTCGACGTCGGTCACGTCGTGGGCGAGGCAGGCGAGTTGGCGGACGGATTCGCCATCACCGAGGAGCATCTGACCGCGACCGCCGAGGCGCACGGCGTGACCGTCGGCCGCGGTGACATCGTGCTGGTGCGCACCGGCCGTCTCGCGCGGGCCCGGCGCGAGGGCTGGGGCGAGTACGCCGGCGGCCCGGCGCCCGGCCTGTCGTTCACCACGGCGGGCTGGCTGCACGGCACCGAGATCGCCGCGATCGCCACCGACACCTGGGGCTTCGAGGTCCGGCCGAACGAGTTCGAGCACGCCTTCCAGCCGCTGCACCAGGTCGCGATCCCCAACATCGGCCTGCTCATCGGCGAGATGTGGGATCTGGACGCACTCGCCGTGGACTGCGCGGCCGACGGCGTGTACGACTTCTGGCTCACGGCCGCTCCCCTGCCGATCACCGGTGCCGTGGGCTCGCCCGTCAATCCCGTCGCCGTCAAATAGTCCTCAACCACTCAGTACTCCTCACCAACCCAGTACTCCTCACCCATCCAGTACTCCTCACCCATCCAGCGGAACAAGGGAGTTCCCTTTATGAACACACCCCGCACGGTCCTCGTCATAGGCGGCGGCGCGGCCGGCAACGCCGCCACGATCCTGCTGCGCCGCGCCGGGATCAATGTCGACCTGATCGAGGCGAAGGACGACTGGAACGCCACCGCGGGCTCCGGCATCACCCTCCAGGGCAACGCCCTGCGCGTGTTGCGTGAACTCGGCGTGTGGGACCAGGTGGCGAAGTCCGGGTACGGCTTCGACGCGGTCGGCATCACCACGCCCGACGGCACCGTCCTGCACGTCGCGGAAGACCAGCGGACCGGCGGCGACGACCTGCCTGCCACCGTCGGCATGCAGCGCCCGCGCCTCCAGCGCATCCTCAGCGACGCGGTCCGCGCGAGCGGCGCCGGCATCCGCCTCGGCGTGCGCGCCACCTCTATCGACCAGGACGGCAGCGGCGTCACGGTCCGCTTCACCGACGGCACCGAGGGCCGCTACGACCTGGTGATCGCCGCCGATGGCCTCGGCTCCACGACCCGCGCGGCCATCGGCATCACGGACCGGCCCGAGCCCACCGGCATGGCCATCTGGCGCATCGCGGCACCCCGCCCGGCCGGGCTGACCCGGACCGATCTCGCCTACGGCGGCCCCGCCTACATCGCCGGCTACTGCCCCACCAGCGAGGACACGATCTACGCGTACGTCGTGGAGGCGAACCGCGACCGCGCCTCCATCCCGACCGACTCGTACGCCGACGAGATGCGCGCCCTGGCCCAGCACTACGGCGGCCACTGGCCCGAGATCACCGCACACATCACCGACCCGGCGAAGGTCAACTACACCTGGTTCGACCGGATGCTGGTCGAGGGTTCCTGGCACCGCGGCCGCGTCGTCCTCGTCGGTGACGCCGCGCACTGCTGCCCGCCCACCCTCGCCCAGGGCGCGGCCCTGTCGATGGAGGACGCCTGGGTGCTCACCCAGCTGCTCACCGCCACCGACACCTGGGACGACGCGCTCCTCCAGGCCTACTACGAGCGGCGGATCGCCCGCGTACGTCCCGTCGTCGAAGCCTCCGTCCAGATCGGCCAGTGGCAGCTCGACGGAGTCCGCGACGCGGACGTGCCCGGCCTGATGGGCCGCACCATGACCATGCTCCGGGAGCTGCCGTGACGACGACCCCGCCCACCGTCGACGTGCACGCCCACGTCCTGCTGCCGCAGATCGAGGCGCTGGTCGAGGGCCTTCCGGGCCGCGCCGAGGCGAAGGCCCTGGACGCCCGCCGCAACGGACCGGACGCGCTGAAGGTGAACGGCCCGATGGTCGGCGAACGCATCCGCCGCCTCACCGATCCGGCCGTCCGTCTCGCCGCGATGGACGGCCAGGGCGTGGACATCCAGCTGGTCAGCCCGTCCCCCTCGCACTACCACTACTGGGCGGACGAGGAGACGGCCGAGAAGGTGTACCGGCTCGCGAACGAGGCGACCGCCGCGCACTGTGCGGCCGCGCCGGACCGGCTGCGCGGCCTCGGCCTCGTACCCCTGCAACACCCCGCGCAGGCGGTACGGGCGCTCGACCACGCCCTCGACCAGGGCCTGGCCGGCGTCGAGATCTCCAGCCACGCCCCCGGGCGCGAACTGTCCGACCTGGCCTACGACCCGTTCTGGGCGAGAGCCGAGGAGACGGGCGCGATCGTCTTCCTGCACCCCTTCGGCTGCACGCTCGACGAGCGGCTCGACCGGTGGTACCTGTCCAACTCGGTCGGCCAGCCCACCGAGAACGCCGTCGCGCTCTCGCACCTGATCTTCTCCGGTGTCCTGGACCGCTTCCCGGGCCTGCGGATCATCGCCGCGCACGGCGGTGGCTATCTGCCCACCTACATCGGCCGCGCCGACCACGCCTGGTCCGCCCGGTCCGACGCGGGGTCCGGCTGCGCCCACCTGCCGAGCAGCTATCTCAAGCGGCTCTACTTCGACTCGCTGGTCCACGACCCGCACGTGCTGCGGGAGTTGGTGCGTGTGGCCGGTGCGGACCGGGTGCTGCTCGGCTCCGACTTCCCCTTCGACATGGGCACCGAGGACCCGGTGGCCGCGCTGCGCGCCGCCCGCCTGCCTGACGCCGACTTCCACGCCGCCCGGGGCGGCACCGCCGCCTCCCTCCTCCGTCTTCGGAAGGACTGATCCCCATGAGCGGACGCCTGCTCACCCACCTGCGGCACGTCGACCTCGCCGTGCCGGACTACGACAAGCAGCTCGACTTCTACTCCGGCGTCTGGGGCCTGACCAAGGTCGCCGAGGACTCCGGCATCTCCTTCCTGGCCGCCGAGGGCAGCCCGGAGAACTACGTCGTTCGGCTGCGCAAGGCCGACGAGAAGCGCCTCGACCTCGTCTCCTACGGGGCCGCGTCCCCCGCCGATGTCGACACGCTCGCCGAGCAACTCCTGTCCGGTGGCGTGCAGTTGATCTCGCAGCCGGGGAAGGCCGACACCCCGGGAGGCGGCTACGGCTTCCGCTTCTTCGACGTCGACGGGCGCGCCATCGAGGTCTCCGCCGACGTCGAGGTACGGCAGCACCGCAAGATCGAGGAGAAGGAGGCCATCCCGGTCAAGCTCTCCCACGTCGTCCTCAACTCCCCCGACCTGAACCGGACTCGGGAGTGGTACGAGCGCCACCTCGGCTTCGCCCTCTCCGACACGCTGAGCTCCCCGCACATGGGCGAGGTCATGCACTTCATGCGGATCTCCAACCAGCACCACTCGATGGCGATCGCGCAGGGCCCGCACACGGCGCTGCACCACGTCTCGTTCGAGATGCGCGGCATCGACGAGTACATGCGCGGCTCCGGCCGCGTGATGCGGGCCGGGTTCAAGAAGATCTGGGGGCCGGGCCGGCACATGGCGGGCGACAACACGTTCACGTACTTCCTCGACCCGCACGGCAACACCATTGAGTACACGACCGAGCTGGAGTGTCTGGACGAGGACACCTGGCACCCGCACGTGTACGACTTCTCGCAGCCCGAGGTCACCGACCAGTGGGGCACCGCCAACCCGATGAACGAGCTGATCGCCAAGGAGTCGTTCAACGACCCCGACCGCGGCGTGTTCGTCGCCCCGCCGGTCTGATCCGACCGGCTCCGCCCCGAGTTCCGGGGGCGCGGCGGCCCTGTCCATGCCCTGACTCCGCCGGCCGCGCCCCCGGTCCCTGCCTGCGCCAGGAGTACCCCGTATGCGCTTCGCCACCTACGAACACCAGCACCGCACCCGTGTCGCCGTCATCAAACAGGACGGCACGCTCCACCCGCTGCCCGGCACCACGTCCCTCACCGAGTTGGTGCGCTCCGGCGGCGGACTGCCCGCCCTCCTCGACGCGGGCGTCGCCGCTCTCGACGCACCGGCCGGTCCGCACGTCTCCGAGGTACGGCTGCAGCCGCCGCTCCAGCCGTCCTCCGTGCGGGACTTCGTCACCTTCGAGGAACACGTGGAGGGCGTGCGCCGCTCCGTCGACGGCGTCAGCGGCGTACCCGAGCAGTGGTACGCGGCTCCTACCTTCTACTTCACCAACCCGCACGCGGTCTACGGCGACGGCGACGCCATCCCGATGCCGCCGGGCTCCGCCGTTCTCGACTACGAGCTCGAAGTCGCCGCCGTCATCGGCCGCGAGGGCCACGACCTCACCCCCGAGCAGGCCCGCGACCACATCGTCGGCTACACGGTCTTCAACGACTGGTCGGCCCGCGACCTCCAGTCCGCCGAGATGAGGGTCGGCCTCGGCCCCTGCAAGGGCAAGGACACCGCCACCACGCTCGGCCCGTACCTGGTCACCGCCGACGAACTCGACCCGTACCGCGACGCCGACGGCTTCCTGCGTCTGGCCCTGACCGCCGAGATCAACGGCCACGTCGTCGGCAAAGACCTTCTGTCCAACATGAGTTGGACCTTCGAGGAGATGGTCTCCTACGCCTCGCGCGGCACCCGTGTCGTGCCCGGCGACATCCTCGGCTCCGGCACCTGCGGCAACGGCGGCTGTCTCGCCGAGCTGTGGGGCCTGCGCGGCGAACAGACCCCGCCGCCGCTGAAGCCCGGCGACACGGTCACCCTCACGGTGGAGGGCATCGGCACGCTCACCAACACCATCACTCGCGGCGCCACCCCGGTCTCCCTGCCCAGCGGCCGTCGTCGTTCCCGGGAGCGGCCGTGAGCGACCTGTACCCCAAGCGGCTCCTCGGCAAGGTCGTGGTCGTCACCGGCGCGGCCCGCGGCCAGGGCGCCGCTGAAGCAACGGCCCTCACCAGGGAGGGCGCCCGCGTCATCGCCACCGATGTCACCGAGGGGCCCGGCATCCGTCCGCTCGACGTCACCGACGAGGCACAGTGGGCCGGGCTCGCCGCCGAACTGCGGGATTCGTACGGGCAGATCCACGGTCTGGTCAACAACGCGGGCATCACCTGGCGCGCCCGCCTCGACGAGGTGCGCGCCGACGACTTCGCGCGCGTCCACGCCGTCAACGTCACGGGCCCGCTGCTCGGCATCCAGCACCTCACCCCGCTGATGCCGCCCGGCGCCTCGATCGTCAACGTCGGCTCGTCGGCCGCGCTCACCGCGCACTACCCGGTCGCGTACACGGCCAGCAAGTGGGCGCTGCGCGGCCTGTCGAAGACGGCGGCGCTCGAACTCGGGCCGCGCGGCATCCGCGTCAACACCATCCATCCCGGCTTCATCGAGACCGAGATGACGGCCTCGGCCGCCCCCGCCTTCAGGGAGTCCAACATCCGCGAGACACCGCTCGGCCGCACCGGCACGGTCGACGAGATCACCCCGCTGGTCACGTTCCTGCTGTCGGACGGCGCTTCCTTCATCACGGGCGCCGAGATCCCGGTCGACGGCGGCTTCACCGCCCACGGCGGCGCCAAGTCGATCTCCGACGCCCTGCAAGCGGGAGCGATACGGCCGGGAGTGCGGTCATGAAGCGTCTGGAGGGCAAGGTCGCTCTCATCTCCGGGACGGCCCGCGGCCAGGGCCGAGCGGCGGCGCTGCGGTTCGCGGCCGAAGGCGCGCTGGTCGTCGGTGGCGACCTGCTGCACGAACAGGCCCTGGAGACACAGCGGTTGATCGGTCGTGCGGGCGGCGTCGCCCTCACTCCGGCCCCCCTCGACGCGACGGACGAGAGCTCCGTGCGGGCCTGGGTCGAGGAAGCCGTGGCCGCCTTCGGCGGGGTCGACATCCTCTACGCCAACGCGGGAGCCGTCCGCTTCGGCGCCGTTGACACCCAGCCCTACGCGGACTTCGCGTTCACGCTGCGCGCCGAACTGGACTCGGTGTGGCTCGCAGCCCATCTCGCCTGGCCGCACCTCAAGCGCAGCCGCGGCACCATCGTGACCGTCGGCTCGACCGCGGGCCTGACCGGCTCGCTGAGCAACCGCCGGACCGCCCACTCCGCGTCCAAGGGCGCCGTCATCGCGCTCACCCGCCAGCTGGCCGCCGAGGGCGCCCCGTTCGGCATCCGTGCCAACTGTGTCAGCCCCGGCATGATCGACACCGAAGGATCCCGCGGCGACCTCCTCGCCGAGGACCACCCCCTGCGCGCCGCCGCCGACCACATCCCGCTCGGCCGGATCGGCTCGCCCGACGACGTCGTCCCGGCCGCCCTCTTCCTCGCCTCCGACGACGCCGCGTACATCACCGGCCACAACCTCGTCGTCGACGGCGGCTGGTCGACGGTCCTGCCCGGCCCGCCCCACCCGCTCCCCTGAAAGGATCTCGCACCACCGTGGACAAAGTCATCGCCGGTGCCGCCGAGGCGGTCGCCGACATCCCCGACGGGGCCTCCCTGGCCGTCGGCGGCTTCGGTCTCTCCGGCATCCCCGCCGTCCTCATCGACGCCCTCCACACCCAGGGGGCGACCGACCTGAAGGTCGTCTCCAACAACTGCGGCGTCGACGACCACGGTCTCGGCGTACTGCTGTCCGCGGGACGGATCGCCCGCGTCACCGGCTCCTACGTGGGCGAGAACAAGGAGTTCGCCCGCCAGTACCTCGCCGGTGAACTGGAGGTCGAACTCACCCCACAGGGCACGCTCGCCGAACGGCTGCGCGCGGGCGGCTGTGGCATTCCCGCCTTCTACACGCCGGCCGGCGTGGGCACCCAGGTCGCGCGCGGCGGTCTGCCCTGGCGCTACGCCCCCGACGGCACGGTCGCCGTGGCCTCCCCGCCGAAGGAGACGCGCGAGTTCCACGGCCGCCCGCACGTCCTGGAGCACGGCATCACCACCGACTACGCCCTCGTCCGCGCCTGGCGCGGTGACCGCCACGGCAACCTCGTCTTCCGGCGCGCCGCCGCCAACTTCAACCCGCTGGCCGCCATGGCCGGCAAGGTGACGATCGCCGAGGTCGAGGAGCTGGTCGAGCCGGGCGAACTGGCCCCGGACACGATCCACCTGCCCGGCATCTACGTCCAGCGGGTCGTGGCCCTCGGCGCGGATGAGGCCGCGGACAAGCACATCGAGAAGAGGACGGTACGTTCCTGATGCCCTGGACCCGCGACCAGATGGCCGCCCGCGCCGCCGCCGAACTTGACCACGGCTCCTACGTCAACCTCGGTATCGGCCTGCCGACCCTCATCCCCGGGCATCTCCCGCCCGGCGTGCACGTCGTCCTCCACTCCGAGAACGGCATCCTGGGCACCGGCCCTTATCCGTACGAGCACGAGGTCGACCCGGACCTCATCAACGCGGGCAAGGAGACCGTGACCGTGCTGCCCGGCGCGAGCTTCTTCGACTCCTCGCTCTCCTTCGGCATGATCCGAGGCGGCCACATCGACACCGCCGTCCTCGGCGCGATGCAGGTCTCCGCCCGGGGCGACCTGGCCAACTGGATGATCCCCGGCAAGATGGTCAAGGGCATGGGCGGCGCCATGGACCTCGTCCACGGCGCCCGGCGCGTCATCGTGCTGATGGACCACACCGCGAAGGACGGCAGCCCGAAGATCCTCGACGAGTGCACTCTCCCGCTC
Organism: Streptomyces sp. VRA16 Mangrove soil; assembly: GCF_017377775.1. Classification (GTDB taxonomy): domain Bacteria; phylum Actinomycetota; class Actinomycetes; order Streptomycetales; family Streptomycetaceae; genus Streptomyces. The sequence goes on along the minus strand of NZ_JAFVLN010000001.1, from coordinate 911,390 downwards.
ACCGGCGAGCGCTGCGTCCACCGGATCGTCACCGACCTCGGCGTCCTGGACGTCACCGACGACGGCCTCGCCCTGGTCGAGACGGCACCGGAGGTCACCCGGGAGGAGATCACGGCCCGCACCGGTGCTCCCTTGCGCCTGGACGGCCGGACGTCCTCCTGCTGAAGCAAGAGGTCCAAGGACCACGTCACCGCGTCGCTGTGCCGGACGCCCTCGATCACCGCTTCCGCCGTCATGGTGTTACGGAACCGGCACGCCACCCGCTACGCGGCAGGGGCGAGTTCGGCGCGACCGAACAACAGGGCGTAACCGGTGGGGAGTTGGTGCAGGATGCGGGTGATCAGGTCGGGACCGGCGTAGGCGGCGACGGCAGCGAAGACCGATCCCGCGTCCCAGCGGGTAGTGGCCAGGGAGGCCCCGGTCCGGGTGGCAAGATCCTTGACGAAGGCCCAGCCGGTCAGCGGCTGGAGGGCGGGGATCTGCGCAGTGAGCACGCGTGCGGCTTCCAGGGGCAGACTCGCCGCGAGGTCGACGCGTTCCTCGCCGGTCAGCTGGCGCCCCAGTCCGGCGAGGACCAGGCGGGCGGCTTCGTCGGCCCTCTCGCGGGTGGGATATGCGCCGTCGTACCGGATCTTCTCCAGCATGTGCTCGTATGCCGTCCCGTACGGCTGCTGGTGCGGTGCGTGCCGGTCGGAGATCACTGGGGTGGTTGCCTTTCTTGTTCTGGCCGGTGTACGGGCACTGGGGTACGGGGCGGTCAAGTGAGGTGGGGCCGCCGAAGCGAAGGCCGGACCCCACAGGAGCCGGTGCCGGAGCTGACCGCCTAGTTCCTCGTGGTCGGCACCTTGGGCAGCACGGCGCTGATGCCCTGGGCCGCGGTCCGCTCGGTGGCGCTTTCGATCCATGTGGCGGCCGCGCGGATGAACCGCTGGGGGGCTACGAATCGACGCTCGGCAGCAGGTCCGGCAGGGCGGGGGGGCGAACTACTTCGGCAGGCACGCTCGACGTCCTCCGCCGTGCTGCGCTCGCCGCCCCTGCTGGTCCGGACTGCCCACAGGGATGCGGAAGGCGGGTGAAGGAAGTCAGGTGCCCGCCCTCCGCACCTGTCACGCCGTTGTCAGCCGGAGATCTCTTTGGGACCGGATCCAACGCCGACGGAAACCTTGCGGGGCTTGGCACGCTCGGCGATCGGGATGCGCAGGGTGAGCACGCCCGCGTCGTAGTCGGCCTGGATCTGCTCGGTGTCGAGGGTGTCGGCGAGCACGACCTGGCGGGAGAACTCACCCAGCGGCCGCTCGGACAGCTCCATCTGCACGTCGTCGCCCTGCGTCACCGGCCGCCGCTCGGCCCTGACGGTGAGCATGTTCCGCTCGACGTCGATGTCAATCGCATCCGCGACCACACCCGGAAGGTCGAAGGCCACCACGTACGTGTCGCCCTCGCGGTAGGCGTCCATCGACATCATCGACGGGCGGGACCAGGCGCCCGGGGCCATCAGCTGCTGCGCCAGGCGGTCCAGCTCACGGAAGGGGTCAGTGCGCATCAACATGGCGAACACACCTCCAGCAGGTTCAGTCAGTGACTGCCAATGCGCTTCACGGACACCGTTGTAGCATGTCATCCAATGGATGACAATCTCGATGTCGTCCAAGTGATGACGATGGAGGACGGTGCCGCGGGAGCAACTCGCCGGTGGGGAGACCGGCCTGATCGAGTCCGCCCGCGACGCGGGGGCCAGCTGGGCCGACCTCGCCGGCCCCTCCGCGTGGCCAGCCGCCAGGCTGCCGAACGCCGCTAGCTGCGCGGCCGCCCCGGCCCCGCCGGCACCACCGGCACCACCGGCGAACAACGTGTACAGGCCACCCGCGAACGCCGCGCCACCGAACGCACCACCGCCGCCTGGGCCCGCCGGCACGCAGCGGCCCTGCGTCGCATCGCCGGTTAGCTCACCGCCCTCACCGACCTGCCCGCTCCAGCCGGCCTCCCGCTCACCCAGCTCCACACGGCCCTCGCTCATGACGACCCCACCGAGCTGATCCGCCCCCTCCACGCCGCTCGCCCTTACCTGGCCGATGCCCACCCCGAGTTCGCTGAACAACTCGACGCTCTCACACCGCCCCCGAACCCACCCGGCCGGTGACCCGGCTCCAGCCGCAGTAGGGAGACGGCGTGGAACCGGTGCCCGGCGCAGGAACAGCCGCGGTCCTGCTCCTGGGGGCCGACAACGCGTCCCACCATCACGGCCGGACCACTCCGCGCACCCGCGCCGAGACGGCATCATCAGTATGATTTCGCTGGCGTCGACCAGCGTATTCGGGGGGACCGAACCGTGAGTGTGGCCAGCGGTACGGCGGGTGCGGCTGAGGATCCTCACGGCGAGGTTTTCGTGGGGCGTCTTCGTGAGGTCGATCAGCTCTCGGCGTGCGCGGCCAAGGCGCGCGACGGTGAGGCCTGGTTGGCGGTCGTCGAGGGCGAGGCCGGGATCGGCAAGAGCGCTCTCGCGCGTCGGCTGGCGGCCTCCTTGGGGGACTTCACGGTCCTGTGGGCGACCGGTGATCCGTTGGAGACCGACCTTCCTGGTGGTGTCGTCAGCCAACTGATGCGGCGTCTGGACCGCGCGGTGGTGGCCGAGTTCCCGCTGCTGGCGCACGACGGACCGGTCGGAGTGTCACCGCATGCCGTCGGCGGTCAGTTGCTGTTGCTGCTCGGGGCGCTGCAGGAGGCCGGGGGGCCGGTAGCCGTCGTCGTCGACGACGCGCACTGGGCCGATCCGTTGTCGCTGCAGGCGTTGAGCTTCGCGCTTCGGCGGCTCTGGGCGGACCGGGTGCTGACGGTCCTGTTGACCCGGTCGCATGCCGAGCGCACGCATCAGACCCTCGACCGGCTGACCCGGTCCCTGGACCGCGCGGTGCGGATGGAGATCGGTGGGCTCGACGAGGACGACGTGGCGCAGATGGCCCGTCGGATGCTCGATGTACGTCCGGCACCGGGCCTGGTCGAGCGCCTGCACACGTACACCAAGGGGCATCCCCTCTATCTGCGGACGGTTCTGGCAGAGGTCCCGGTTTCGACGCTTCAGGACGACGAGGCGCAGCGGTGGCCGATCGCCCGGACGCTCCGGATCGGCATCACGTCCCTGCTGGAGCAGATCCCGCCGGATTCCGTGGCCCTCCTCGAAGCGATGGCGGTGCTGGACACCCGGCTGCCCCTCGTGACCGTCGGGCAGATCGCCGCGCTCGCGGACCCGACCCGCGCGGTCGGGCCTGCGCTGGCGGCCGGGCTCGCACGATGGTGGCCGGCCGAATCCGAGAGCCCTGTCGCCCTGGTGCACGCGCTCCAGCGGGACGCCATCTACGACGCGATCGCCCCGGAACGGCGCCGCGCCCTGCACGCCGCCGCTGCCGGTGTGGTCGGCACGGCCGCGGCCTGGGCCCACCGCGTCGCCGCGGCCACCTCCGCCGATGCAGGCCTGGCCGCAGAGCTGGAGCAGTCCGCGCGGGGCGAGGCCGTCGCCGGCCGCAATGCCCTGGCGGCCACGCGGTTGCTGTGGGCCTCGTCGTTGTCCGACGACCGCGCGGACCGGGAACGGCGGCTGCTGACCGCCTGCGCCCAGTCGCTGCTCACACTGCAGCCCGTGACGGCCGTGAAGTTGAGGTCACAGGTCGAGGACTGTGCGCCGGGAACCCTGCGTACCTGCATTCTCGGTGTCATGGACCTGCTGGACGGCCGCTTCGTCGCCGCCGAGGCCCGGCTCACCGAGGCCTGGCAACAGGCACTCGCCGACCCGGACTCCGGCTGGACCGCCGTCCTGGCGGGGACGTTCCTCACCGTCGTCACGATCCGGCACAGCCGTGGCGCCGAGACCGTGGACATCGCCGGCAAGACGCTGGCCGTCGGGGATCTCGACCCCGCCACGTCCGACTTCACCCGCGCGGTGCTCGCGACCGGCCGCATGTGGGACCAGGGGCCGCGCGCCGCGCTGCGGGACCTGACGCATCTGCCCACCGTGGCCGCAGAGGCGGCGGACCACCAACTGGACACACTGGCCACACGCGGAGTCATGCATCTGTTCCTGGGCCGGCTTCCCGCGGCGCGCGCCGATCTGGCGACGGTCGCCCGTCGCGACCAGCAGGGCGCGGGGTCGAAACTCAGCCATCTTTCCCTGTCGTTGCTGGCGGTCCTCGAGTATCTGGCGGGCGACTGGAACGCAAGCGAGTCCGCGGCGGAGCGGGCGCTGGCGATCGCCGCGATCCAGGACCACGTACTCGGTGACGCGCCCGCCTGGTTCGCGACCGTGTGCGTCGAGGCCGGCCGCGGGCAGTGGGAGGCCGCGCAGGGCCATGCGGACACCCTGTCCCGGGTCACCGAGGCACTGGGGTCGCCGCCCACGGAGACTGTCTACGCCGCGCTGGCCCACGCGATGCTGGCACAGGCCCGCGCCGACCACACGGCCGTACTGGGGGCGCTGGAACCATTGATCGACCGTGGGACCGCCGGCCGCGACGAGCGGATCCGCCTTCGGTTCAAACCCTTCTGGCTGTGGCAGCAGTCGCTGCTCGTCGAAGCGCTGACGGGAACGGGGCAGTTGGTTGCCGCGGCCCTCGCGCTGGACGACCTTCGTGCGGGCTATGACGGCACCGGGTACATGCGGGTCGTCCTCGCGTGGCTCAGCGGCCGGCTGGCCGAAGCCCGGGGCCGCCCGCGGGACGCCCTGGAGATCTACGCGAACGCCGCCACCGGGACGCCGGACGAGGACGGTGACACCGCTCCCCTGTTCCGCGCGATGCTGGAGCACAGTTACGGCAAGCTTCTGGTGGCGACGAGTTCCGGTTCGCGACGGGAGGCCGCGCGATGGTTCAAGTCGGCTCACGACCGGTTCGGCGCGCTGCGGGCCGCACCGTTCCTGGAGCGCTGCGACGCGGACCTGGCGGCGATCGGGCTCACCGCCTCCGCGCCGGTCCGCAGCCGCGTACCGGCGCTGACCGAGCGGGAGTTGTCGGTGGCCCATCTCGTCGCCGGCGGGCGGACGAACCAGGAGGCCGCGGCAGAGCTCTACATCAGCCAGAAGACGGTGGAGTACCACCTGTCCAACATCTACGCCAAACTGGGCATATCGTCGCGGCGTCGACTGGCGGACGCACTGCGGAATCAGCAGCTCCGCACGCCTGGACGACCGGACTAGGGTTCGTCCCTAGGGACCCCCCGGGGGGCCGGGTGATTCGCTGGGAAGCATGGCTGGACACCTCCCTGTCGACGCCCGGCGCCGACAGCTGCCGCTCACCGGTCGACATGAAGAACTGCGGGCCCTGACCGCCCTGTTGGACGGTGTACGCGACGGCATGAGTGCGGCGCTGGTCCTCGTCGGCGAAGCAGGCATCGGCAAGACCAGCCTCCTGGACCATATGGCAGGGATCGCCACGGACCTGGTCGTGGTGCGCACCGCGGGCGTCGAGTCCGAGGCACAACTCGGCTTCGCGGCGCTGCACCGCCTGCTGCGACCGTTCCTGAGCCGTCTCGACGCCTTGCCGCCTCCGCAGTACGAGGCCCTCGCCTCGGCTTTCGGACTCCTCTCCGGGCCGCCCGCCGACCGCTACCTCGTCGGCATGGCGTCCTTGACGCTTCTGGCGGACGCGGCTTCGGAGCAGCCCCTGCTGTGCCTGGTCGACGACGTGCAGTGGCTCGACCGCGAGTCGCACGACGCGCTGGCGTTCGTCGGCCGCCGGCTCGGCGCCGAGGCCGTCGGTCTCGTCGTCGCCGGCCGTGCGGACATGCCGGGGCCCGGGGCGTTCGAAGGACTCGTGGTGCTGCCGGTGCGCGGACTGGCCGACGCCGACGCGCACGAGTTGCTCGGGCGGAACGTCGCCGGGCGACTGGATCCCGCGGTGTCCTCGCGCATCGTCGCCGACACCGGCGGGAACCCGCTGGCGTTGATCGAGAGCGTCGACGCGCTCAGCCCGGCGCACCTGGCCGGAACGGCGCCGTTGCGCGAACCGCTTCCGGTCGGGGCCAGGTTGGAAACGCATTTCGGGCGACTGGTCCAGGGGCTTCCCGACGAGACCCGGTCCTTCCTGTTGCTGCTGTCGGCCGCGCCACCGGAGAACGCTCTGCTCCTGTGGTGCGCCGCAGGAGAGTTGGGCGTCCCCGCCACGGCCGCGGACGCGGCGATATCGGCCGGCGTCCTCACGCACGGCCGACGCATCGAGTTCCGTCACCCGCTCATCCGGTCCGCCGTGTACAGCGGTGCCGACGCCGGCGAGCGCCGCCGGGTCCACGCGGCGCTCGCCGCGGCCAGCGATCGGCTCCGGTTGCCCGAACGCCGGGCCTGGCACCGGGCGGAGGCGACGATCGGGCTGGACGAGGCGGTGGCCGACGAACTCGACGCGGCTTCGGAACTGGCGGGGGCCCGGGGCGGTTATGCCGCGCGCGCCGCGTTCCTGGCCCGTGCGGCTGAACTGTCGGTCACGGATCGGGCGGTCCGGCTCGTCGACGCGGCCAGGGCGCACCTCGTTCTCGGGGACCCGACCGCGGCGCAGGCCATGCTCGAGCGGGCCGAACCGCTCCTCGTCTCCGGCGACCCGATACTTCAGGCCCGTGCGCTGCACACCAGGGCGACGACCGACATCTACTTCGAGCGCATCGGAGGTGTCCTGTCGCAGCTCATGGCGGCAGCCGGCACCGTTGCCGGAACCGACCCCGCCCTGTCCCGCTCGATGCTGCGGGAAGGCCTTCTGGCGGCCTTGTGCAGCGACCACGACCCGCTCGTACTCAAGGAGTTCGCGGCGGCGGTCCTGGCCTCGCCGGCCCTGCGGTCGGCGCCGCCCGCCGGTGCCGACCTGCTCCTTCAGGGCTTCGCCCTACGGCTGCACCGTGGCTACCCGCCGGCGGTCCCCGTGCTCCGGGCGGCGCTCGCCCCCATGGGCCGGGAAAGCGACGTGCGCGAACACGGCGTACGCCTGGCGACTCTCGCCCTCTACGCCGCCGAGGAGATCTGGGACGACACCGCCGGCGACGAGGCCGCCAGGTTCCTCGAGGAACACGAGCGCCGCATCGGCGCATTGGGGGCGCTGCGGTCCACGCTGCTGGTCCGATCCACCTGGGAGCTGCGGGCCGGCCGGTTCGCAGCGGCCGCTGCCTGCCTGGACGAGTCCCAGGAACTCGCGACCGTCATAGGGCAGCCGTCGGGCCCGGCGTTCCAGGTGGAGCTCCTGGCGTGGAGGGGCCAGGAGACGGAGGCCCGGTCCGCGGCGAACGCGCTCGTCCGCGACCTGGCGACACGTCATGCGCACGGCGGTCTGGCCGACTGGGCCCGCAACTGCCTGACCGTGCTGGACCTCAGCCTCGGACGCTACGCGGAAGCCGCAGCCCACGCCGAGGTGGCTTTCGCCAACGACAACGCCGGAGCCGTGTGCCGCGCGCTGCCGGACCTCGTGGAGGCCTCGGTGCGGTCCGGCGACCACGCCAAGGCGAAGGAGGCCCTGGGGCGGTTGGAGGAGCGCGCGCCGCTGGCCGGCACGCCCTGGGCTCTGGGGTTGCTGGCCCGGTGCCGGGCGCTGATGGCCGACGACGGCCAGGCAGAGGTCTTCTTCACGCAGTCCGTGGACCTGCTCGGTCGCACGCGGGCGCGAACAGACCTGGCGCGGACGCACCTGCTGCACGGTGAATGGCTGCGCCGGCGCAGGCGTCGCGCGGACGCCCGTGTCGAACTGCGCACCGCGCATGAGATGTTCTCACGCATGGGCGCGGCGGCCTTCGCCGAGCGTGCGCGCGTCGAGTTGCTCGCCACCGGCGAGCGCACCCGGAAACGGGCCCCGCGCTCCGCGCACGAACTGACGCCCCAGGAGCGGCGGATCGCCGGGCTGGCTGCCGCGGGGTCGACGAACGCCGAGATCGCGGCGCGGTTGTTCATCACGCGCTCGACTGTCGAGTACCACCTCAACAAGGTGTTCCGGAAGCTGGACATCACCTCGCGGCGGCGGCTGCGCTCAGTGCTGGGCGAAGAAGGGTGAGCCTCGCCCAGAGCCCTCAGGGGCGTGGGCAGAACGGAACGACGCGGAACGGGACGACAGCGAACCGAACACCATGGAGAAGCGGGACCACGCGTGGTCGCGTGGTCCCGCCCAGTGAGGCGCGTCCGGTCAGTCGGTGGCCCGCGCGGCCGCCTCGATGAGGTCCGCGACGGCCCGGGGGTGCGAGACCGCCACGGCGTGCGAGGCGCCCGGGACCGTGACGGTGTGCGCGTGGGCGCGCCGGGCCATGGCCTGCTCGGCCGCCGGCGGGATGGCCCGGTCGGCGCCCGCGACCAGATACCAGGACGGTATGGACCGCCACGCCGGTGCGCTGCTGGGCGCGCCCAAGGCGGCCAGGGCGACCGGGCGTTGCGCGGCCGCCATGAGGCGGGCCTCGCGGGACGACACGTCCCCGGCGAAGACTCGTCGGAAGGACGCAGGGTCTATGGAGGCTTCCTGTCCGCCGGGGAACGTCCGCACCACGAGCGCCGACGGCAGTTGGCTGCCGGGATGGCCGCCCGTGATCTCCAGGGCGCTCTCGCCCTCGTCGGGCGCGAAGGCCGCGACGTAGACCAGGGCCTTGACGTTGGCGTGGCCCGCCGCCGCGTCGGTGATCACGGCGCCGCCGTAGGAGTGCCCAACCAGGACGACCGGCCCGGGGACGGTGTCCAGGACGCTGGACAGGTAGGCGGAGTCACCGGCCAGGTCGCGCAGCGGGTTCGCCACGCCCACGACCGGATAGCCCTCGTGTTCCAGCCGTGCCACGACGCCGTTCCAACTCGACGAGTCGGCGAAGGCGCCGTGCACCAGGACGACCGTCGGCTTGACCGTGTGGGTGGCGGTGGTGCCCGACGTGCCGGGGGCAGCCATGGTGCTTGCCGGGACGGCGACCAGCGCGGCCACGAGCGCGGCGATGGTGACGCCTTTGCGGCGTGACAGGGCCCGGCCGGACGCAGCGGGCGCGATGTCGGTCATGTCGCTCTACTTCGGGGACGTGAGGTCCGGGTTGCGGGTCACAGGGCGGGCGGCGGACCGGTGACGCGCAGGCGGAAGGCCTCGGCCGAGGCCACGACAGCCGCCAGGTCGAAAGCCGGCGGCAGGTCCCCGGCCTCGGCGACCGGGGTCCCGTTGGCCCTGAACCACTCCTCGATGCGGGCCGGGCTGAAGACGACGGCGATCCGGGCGCCCTCGGCGGAGCGGACGAGGTAGCTGTGCGGCACACCGCGCGGGCCGTGGGCGACCTGTCCGGGTGTCAGATCGTGGCGCTCGTTGCCGACGAAGAACGACACCTCACCGTCGAGGACGAACCACAGTTCTTCCTCGTTCTCGTGCGCGTGCAGGGGCGGTGCGTGGCCGCTCGGGTCCGAGAACTCCATCAGGCTCACGGCGTTGCCGGTCGCGGAGCCCGGAAGCAGGATCCTGGCCTGCCCGCCGAGGAACCAGAACGGCTCACGCTCCGGGGTCGCTTCGAAGGAGGGAAACTCTTTGATCATCACAGCTCCTGGGGCGGTGGGGCGGGTCAGGACCGGCCGAGGAAGGCGAGCAGGGCGGCGGTCAGCTCCTGGGGGTGCTCCTCATAGATCCAGTGGCCGGAGTCCGGGACGGTGGCCGGGGTGACGTCGGAGGCGTACTCCTCGACCTGCTCGCCCACGCTCTCGCCGAGGCTGCCCGAGGCGCCGATGGCGAGCACCGGCATCGGCAGGGGCGTCTTCCGGAACTGCTCGTTGTCGCTGATGTCCTGCGGGAACACGCGGAACCAGGCCAGGCTCGCCCTCATGTGCGCGGGGTCGCGCAGGTAGTGGGCGTACACGCGGATGTCGGCCGGGCTCACCGCGCCGGGGACGCCCTCGAACCCGCCGATGAATCCGGCGGTCCAGGCGACCTCGCGGCCCTTGATCATGTCTTCCGGCAGGCCGCTGGCCAGGTTGAAGAACCCGAAGTTCCACACCCCGGGCCCCTTCTCGGTCAGTGAGGGGATCTTGTAGATGCCGCGGTCCGGGATCGGGGCCTCGCTCAGGACGAGCTTCTTCACGGTGGCCGGGTACTGGGCGGCGTAGGAGTAGGCGACCATCGTGCCGATGTCGTGGCCGACGATCCGTACGTCGCTGTCCTTGCCGAGCGACACCAGCAGGGCGTGCAGTTCGGCGGCCATCGTCTTCTTGTCGTAGCCGGAGCGCGGGGCGTCGCTCTGCCCGGCGCCGGGCAGGTCGGGGGCGATGACCGTGTAGTGCTCCGCCAAGGCGGGCATGATGTCGTGCCACTCGTACCAGGTCTGCGGGTATCCGTGAAGCAGCATCAGCGTCGGTCCGTGCCCTCCGACGACGTAGTGGAGGCCGATGCCGGCGGCGCGGGTCTTGTGCTCGCTGAACCCCGCGGGCAACCGCTCGCCGGCGGACGAGGCCGACGCGGGGGCCGCCGGGGCCGCGCTGAACGTGGCGGTGCCGAGGGCGAGGAGCGCGGCCAGGGCGAGGCCCCGCAGTCGGCGGCTCTTGGGCAGGTGAAATCTCAACCGGTTCTCCGAGGTGAGGGGGTGGTGACGGAGTGGCGACAGCCCCAGTCAGGGGCTGGTTCACAGGGCGTCGGTCATGCCGCCGTCGATGACGAAGTCGGAGCCGGTGACGTTGCCGGAACACCGGCCGGCCAGGAACAGGACCAGATCGGCCACTTCGGAAGGCCGAGTGAAGCGGCCGGTGACCGCTTCGGCCGCGGCGGTCTCCGCGACGGCGCTCGGGGCCACGCCCAGGCTCGCCCCGACCGCCACGGCCACACCGTCGGCGCCCCTCCACAGCGAGGTCTCGACCGGGCCGGGACTCACCGAGTTGACGCGTACGCCCTGCGGTCCCACCTGCTTGGACAGTGCCTTGCAGAAGTTGGTCAGGGCTGCTTTGGCGGCGCCGTAGTCGATGACCAGCGGGTCGGGCAGTCGGGCGTTGACCGAGGAGACGGTGACGATGCGGCCGTCCCCGGTGGCGATCAGGTGCGGCAGCGCGCTGCGGGTGGCGCGGACGGCCGCCATGACGTTCATCGTGAACGTCCAGTCCCAGTCCGCGTCCGTAGTGGCCAGGAATCCGTCGACCCGCGGTCGCACCGCACCGACGTTGTTGACCAGGACATCGAGCCCGCCGTGCAGTTCGGCCGCGGCGGCGACGAGCGTGGCCGGCCCGTCGGGGGTGGCCAGGTCGACCTCCACGACGGTCAGTTCGGCGCCCTGCTTGATCAGGTCGTCGAGTGCCTCGCTACGGGTCCTGGTCCCGGCGACCACACGGGCGCCGGCTGCCAGGAGGCCCTCGGTGACCGCAAGGCCGATGCCCCGGCCGGCGCCGGTGACGACGGCGCTCTGCCCGGCCAGGCCGAGGTCGAAGGCGTTGCCGGTCACCGCTGCGCCTCCAGACCCTGCTGCCGCAGCCAGGCCAGCGCCGCGTCCGCCACCTCGCGCCAGCCGCTGTCGATGGTCAGCGAGTGCCCGCGGTCGGGGAAGGCCAGGAACTCGGTGACGGCCTCGGAGTGCCGGTACTGCTTCTGCGTGGCGCGGGTGACGGACTCCGGCACGGTGTGGTCCTTGCCGCCGGACATCAACAGCAGTGGACCGCGCCCGGAGTTCGCGGTGTCGACCTTGGCCGGCGAGGAGGGGCTGAAGTTCGCCGCTGCGGCTTCGAACAGCGGCTTGCCCGGCGCGGGAATGGTCCACTGCTCGTACAGTGCGTCGGACTCCTTCTCGGTCAGGGCGTTGCCGAACGCGAAGCGGAACTGCTCGGCGGTCAGGGACACCGCGCGGTGCTTGTTCGCCGGATTCTTGAACACCGGCAGCGTCGACCGCAGCGCGGACAGCGGCAGTGGCAGAACTCCCTTGATCTGGGCGGCGTCGATCGCGACGGCGGCCGCTGCCAGGTCCTGGCCGAGGAGCTTCTGCGCGATCATCCCGCCGAAGGAATGGCCGACGAGGACCGGCGGCGTCTCCATGCCCTTGATGAGCGTCGCGTAGTGGTCGACGACGTCGTCGATACCGTGGTCGGCGATGCTCTCCGGGTTGTGCCGTGCCTCCTCGACGGTGTCGGGGTCGCCGGGCCAGCCCGGCGCGGACGGGTCGTAGCCCTCGTTGCGGAACAGGTCGATCCAGGGCTGCCAGGACGTGCTGTGCAGCCACAGGCCGTGGATGAAGAGGACGGGGACGGGTCGGCTCATGGCCACTCGGCCTTTCTCGGGGACGGGCACGGCGGAGGTGCGCGGGCGTCGGTACGGGCGTCAGGGACGGGTGCTGAACGGGCCGAGGATCCCGGCGTCGATGCGGAAGGACTCGACCAAGGTCGCCGCGTTGTCGAGGGTGAACACGTCCGCGGCGGCGAGAACGCCGGTGTACTTCGCGGCCACCGGCGCGGCGGCCTGTGCCGCCACCGCGTCGAGGTATGTCTTGAAGACCGCCCAGGAATTGCCCTGGGCGCCGTACTCCTCGAAGTACGGGGTGGGGTCCAGATGCATCGACGCCCGCGTGGAGGCTTCGAGATCGGCCATGTAGGCGCGCTGGAGGTCGCCGTCCGCGCGTCTGCCGAGCCGCCCGAGGTGGCCGCCGACCAGTGTCCGCCAGGGGTACCCCATCGCTATGTCCTGGGCCCGGAGCCAGGCGGGGATGTCCTGGGACACCGCGAGGTTCTTGAACGGCACCCAGCCCGGGTACAGGATGTCGACGACCATCAGGGTCTTGTGTTCCGGGGCGTGGATGAAGATGTTGTCGGGGCTGTGGTTGGGCCCGTGATAGGCCAACTCCAGCCGTTCGCCGCCGACATGCAGGGTGTAGTGGTCCTCGAAGGTGACGGTCGGCGCCGGGCGGTTCGGGTCGTTGTCGCGCAGCAGCAGGCGCCGGCATTCGGCGTGCCCGATGCGCACCACGTCCTTGCCGAGGATCGAGGAAGCCCCGACATGGTCGGCGTGCGAGTGGGAGTGGACCAGGTGCGTGACCTTCGCGGGACGGCCGTTGGCCCGCGTCACGTCGGCGATCGCCCGCAGGAGGTTGTGCCCGATGGTCGGCGGGGCGTCGACCAGGACGACGCCGTCCCGGGTGCTGAGGAACATCGCCTGGTAGAAGCCGTCGGTGACCCAGTGGAGGTGTCCGTCGATCCGACCGACGAAGTAGCCCGCGTCGTTGAGTTTCGGCCCGGCCGCGGCGGACGGGACCGGCGCGTAGTCGGGCAGGCCGGGGACCTCGGACGCGGCGGACTCGCCCTCCAGGGCGCCGACACCGACGGCGGCAACGGGCAGCACGGCCGCCGCGCGCAGCAGAGTCCGACGGTCCGCACGAGCGCTGTGGGGCATCGGTTCCATGAAGGTGCCTTTCGGGATCGGGGATGCGGTGCGTGACACTCGGGCGGTCACGGCAGACACCTCCGGTGGCGGACACCCGGCGCGGGACGGCGTCGTCGGGTGCTGCCAGCAGGAAAACACCCGGTCGTGTCGACCCGAACCGTGGAAAGACCCCAGCGGTGGCGCGCTCCCCCGGTTCCTCAAGACTCGGGACGTGGCGGAGTCACGCGCGTCCAGCCCGTGTCGACACCGCAGGCCGGGCCGGGATCCGGACCGGCCGCGGCCCTCTTCTTCGCCCCCTGTGGTCAGCACGGAGTGGCACCCTGGGGCGCGTGCTGAACTACAATCTCGCCGTTCCCGAAGTCGATGACGCCGGTGTCCTGTCCGCGCTGGTGGCCGAGGGCGATGAACTCGACGCCCTGGTCGCGGAGTTGGACGACTGGTCGATCCCAACACCGGCGCCGGGCTGGACGGTCGCCCATCAAATGGCCCACCTCGCATGGTCGGACACGAACGTGCTCAGGGCCTTACGCACCCCGGACGCGTTCGGCGCTGAGCTCAGGCGGGCGGAAGCCGAAGGCAGCGCGTACGCGGACCGGGCCGCCGCCGCTGGAGCGGCCGCACCGCGGCCAGTACTTCTGGACCAGTGGCGGACCGGTCGAGCCGAACTGGCGGCGGCCTTGCGCGACACGCCCTGGGACCACGCCTTCCCCTGGTACATGTCGAAGGTGACCCCGGCCCTGATGACGCCCCTGCGCCTGATGGAGACCTGGGCCCACGGACAGGACGTCTTCGATGCCGTGGGCGTGCCGCACCCCCCGACGGATCGGCTGCGGCACGTGGCGTCGCTGGGAGTGTCGGGACGGGCGCTGTCCTTCGCCGCCGTCGGACTGCCCGAGCCGGCCGCCCCCTTCCGCGTCGAACTGACCGCACCTGACGGACGGACCTGGGTGTGGGGCCCCGAGGATGCGGCGCAACAGGTGCGGGGCGACGCGATGGACTTCTGCCTGTATGTCACCCGGCGTCGCTCCTGGTCCGGGACCGCCCTGACGGCGACCGGCGAGGATGCGCAGAAGTGGCTGGAGTCGGCGCGGGTCTTCCTCTGAAGACGTGTCGGGGCAGACGCCTTCCCCTCTCCGACGGGCACGCGCCGGGAAGGGGCATGTGGGGATCTGGCACGAGACGTTCATCGTCCCGTCGGGCTCCTACGGATCGGTGTACGTCGACCTGCCCGCGTACGGCCTCGGTGCCGCGACAGGTGTCGTACCGGTCGGTCGGCGCGGCGGCGCGGCGGCACGGCGGCCCAGCGTCTGAGCTGCGCGGCGAGGTAGAGGTAGGCGTCCGGTCGGCGAGAGACGCCCGCGCTCAGCCACCCCGTTCGGGAAGAGCCGCACCGGAAGAACGGTCTGCGCCGGGACCGGGCGTCCCGGCGCAGACCGCTCACTGCCCGGGCACCACGGGACGGTTCGGCGCCGCACGGTCGGATGTCGGCCCCCCTGACGCATGAGGTATGAAGACGTCCGTGACCGAAGCACCCCGCACCACCAGCCAGTACGCGTTCGTCGCCCTCGCCCCGCCCGACGACGCGAAGAACGCATTGGCGCACGCGCTGAGCCCGGCCTACGCCACGCATCCCGATCTGCGCTGGAACCGCATCGAGGACTGGCACATCACCCTCGCCTTCCTGGGCGAGCTGCCGGTGCGGGCCGTCCAGGGGCTTCGTTCGCCGCTGGCCGACCTGGCGGCTGCCCGGCCCGCCCTCGAACTGGCGCTGTCCGGTGGCGGTCACTTCGACGAACGAGTGCTGTGGAGCGGCATCGAGGGTGATCTCAACGGTCTGCACGAGCTGGCCGACGCGGTACGGGCGCGGATCAGGCACTGTGGCATCACCTTCGCCGAGCGTCCGCTGCGCCCCCACCTGACGCTGGCCCGCGCTCGCCGATCCGACACCACGTCCGTCACGGCGGCGGCCTCCTGCCTCGACGGCTTCACCGGACGCCCCTGGCAGACCGAACGCCTCCACCTGGTCGGCAGCACGGTACGAGGCCACACGGGGCCACGGCGTTATCAGGACATCGACGCCTGGACTCTGGTCACCAGGAAGAATCCCCCGGCGAAACCTTGACGCAAGGACCTCTGCTGCCTTGTCCCGCCCCGTCCTTGACGTCACCAGAGAGGTGTATGAGGCTTCAGGGACGCAAGGGCCTTACGCATACCGGCCCATGAACATCGGGGGGACACCTTGGCACTCGACGGTGACGACAGAGCAGGCAGAAACGGCTCTTCCTCCCGGAGGCTCCGCTTCGGCCTGACGCTGACCGTGACGGTGGGGGCCGTCGTGGCCCTCGGCATCGGGGTGCCCGCACTGGCCGGTGCGGCGCGCTCGGGCTCGGGCCCGGACGAGGCGACGGTCTCCGCCGCGGCCGCGCCGGGTTCCGAACTGCCCGGCAAGGAGCTGCCCGACACCCCGGTCGGGGCCCAGCTCGGCGGCTCGTGGACCTCACTGCTCGACGAGAGCGACGCCCTGTCGATGCTGCGTCTGGACATTCCCGTATCGGCGAGGACGGGCGACGCGGTGCCCTTCACCGTCGGCAAGGCCGGCGTGCTCTGCACCGGCGAGGCCCGCATCACCTCGCACAAGGAGCGCTATGTGACGGTCGCCGACGCGAAGGTGACCCGCACGACGCCCACCACCGCGTCGCCCGCCTCCTGCCGGCCCGACGCGATCACCCTGGAGGGCATGGACGGCACCGTCATGTGGCGTGCCTCCTCGAAGATGTCCATCCAGATCGACCGGGCGAGCGGCCCCGCCTCCACCGTGCCCGCGGCCCTCGTGGGGACCTGGCGCGACGGCGACGAGACCGTCCGGATCGCGAAGGGCCGGATCGGCGACGCGGTCGTCACGGGCACCCGCACCGACGCGGGCAGACGCTGCACCTGGTCGGCGACGCTGATGGACACGGCCCCCTTCCAGTCGGACCCGTCCACGCACCCGATCGCCGTCGCTCCGGCCCTGTCGACGACCCCCGGCTGCAAGGCCCCCTACGCGGCGTACCGCTTCCACGTGGAGAACGGTGAACTCGTGCGCTGGACGATGGCGAGCTCCCACAAGGACCGTTTCACCAGGGCCGGTTGACCGGCCGCCGACCGCACCGGATCACGCTGTCGCCGCAGTCGGCCGAAAGGGCGGGGAGCGCGGCCATGAGCTGTGGACGATCCGTCGAGGATCGGCCCGTACCGGCTCGTCGGCCGTCTCGGCGCGGGTGGCATCGTCCATCTGACCGGGCCGGCGCCCGAGGGCGCGGGATCAGGGGCCGGTGGGCCAGTACGTCTGCGCGACCTCGACATCCGCGTGCAGATCGCAGAAGGCATCGAGGGCACCCGCCGCCGAGAGCGCCAGGCAGCACAGCAGGGCGGCGGCGACCGCCTGCCCGAGGTGACGGGCCGCGCGGCGCGGTGCGGTGGCCGCGGGCGTCAGGAGGGCGAGCACGCGCTGCGGGACGGGGCCGGTGGTGGCGCCCAGGGCCGCGCTCGGCCGGGGTGGCCGGGTGCGGGAGTCGTGTGCGGCCAGCGCGGCCCTGCTGATCGCCCTGGCCGTGAGCCTGCGGTCGCCGACCGCGGACGCCGCGGCCTCGTCGGCCAACCGCTCCAGGTGGAAGGAGAGCGCGGGCCGCAGGGCGCGCAGTGCGGGGTGCAGGATCGCGCAGAGCTGGGCCGCGCCCAGGAACAGGTGGTGCCGGCCGCGTAGGTGGGCCCGTTCGTGCGCGAGCAGCGCGTCGCGTTCGGCGGGCGCCAGGGCCTGGAGCATGGCCGAGCTGACGACGACGGACCCGCTCGCACCGCGCGTCCCGGGCAGGGCGTACGCGTAGGGGTGGTGGTGATCGTCCACGGACAGGTCGCCCGCGGTGGGCCCGAGCGCGGCCCGCGCCCGGCGCAGCTCGCGTCGCTGGCTCAGCAGCCGCCACCCGGCGCCGGCGGCGCACACGGCCAGCCCGAGGCCGGCGGCGACCGCGGCCGGTGCCGTCCACCACGAGGGTGCGTCGAGCCAGTGCGGCCGGATGTTCTCCAGCGCCGCCACCGGTGGCAGGCGCAGCGCCCCGGCCAGCAGCAGCGTGCCCAGGGCCAGCGTGCTGCACGCGGCGAGCGTCACCGCGGCGACCGACAGCGTCCACACCGCGGCACGCGGAGCGAGCCGGTCCGCGGCCCTGCGGGCGACCGGGACGGCCAGCAGTGGCACGAGGAGCGGCAACCAGACGGCGTAGTTCACGCCTCGAATTCTCCCACGTCCCCTCCCGGCCCCAGGAGCGGTCGGCCGGCCGTCGTCCGCGCGCGATCCGCGGCGCGCTGCGCGCGGGGAACTGCGCGGCCCGGACATGCGTCTACAGTGATGTAGACCGACTACTGGAATGTAGACGGTGCGGCCGACCGACGCTCGGCGCGCATCCGTGACGGAAGGAATCCGCGTGTCCGTGTGCCCCGACGGCTGCGTCGCCCTGGCTTCGCATGCCCTCGCTGTGAACGTTCTGGACGCCAGTTCCCTGCTCACCGCCTTCGGCGCGCTGGGGATCGCGTTCATCCTGTTCGCCGAGACCGGCCTCCTGGTCGGCTTCTTCCTGCCCGGCGACTCGCTGCTCTTCACCGCGGGGCTGCTGTGCGTCTCCGGCAGCGGGGACGTGCATCTGTCGCTGCCGCAGGTGCTGGTCGCCGCGGTGGCGGGCGCCTTGATCGGAGCCCAGACCGGTTACTGGATCGGGCGGCGCGGCGGCCGCGCCCTGCTGGCCCGCAGCCGGTCCCGGCGGCTCCAGGAAGGCGCGGAGCGCGCCGAGGAACTGCTGAGCCGTTACGGGCACGCCAAGGCCGTCGTGCTGGCCCGCTTCGTCCCCGTCGTACGGACGGTTCTGAACCCGCTGGCCGGAGCCCTGGACGTGCCCGTGCGCACCTTCACCGTCTGGCAGGTCGCGGGCGGCACGGTCTGGACGGTGGGCCTGGTCCTGGGCGGGTACGCACTCGGCTCGTCGGTACCGAACGTCGACCGCTATCTGCTGCCGCTGGTCGCCCTCATCGTGATCGTCTCGCTCGTCCCGCTGGCCCTGGAGCTCCTGCGCGGCCGCAAGAACCGCCGCCGCGCCGCCGCCGCGGCCACTCCCTCCGCCGGAGACACCCTGTGACCACCGCCCTCACGACCGCCGGCTACTTCGACGACTCCCTGTACACGGAGACCTCGCACCTCGCCGATCACAGCCCCGCCGTGGTGAACACGCTCGTCGCCGGGTGGTCCGACTGGGGCCTCGGCCTGTTCGCCGTCCTCATGATCTGGGCGTGGCTGCGGGCGCGCGCGGCCGGGCGGCCCCGACTGCCCGCGCTCGCGGTCCCGTTGATCGTGGTGGTGGCGTTCCTGGCCAACGACGTGGTCAAGAGCCTGCTCCAGGAGCAGCGGCCGTGCCAGGTGCTGCGGGTGAACCTGGTGGAGGCGTGCCCGGCGCTCGGCGACTGGTCGTTCCCCAGCAACCACGCGGCGATCGCCGCGGCGGCGGCCGCGGCGCTGTGGTTCGTCGACCGTCGCATCGCCCTGATCGCGGTGCCCGCCGCCCTGGCCATGGCCGTCTCCCGGGTCTGGATCGGGGCCCACTATCCGCACGACGTCGCGGCCGGTCTGCTGCTCGGCGCTCTCGTGGCCTCGGTGCTCGCGGGCTGGGCCGTGCCCCGGGTGACCCGGCGCCTCGGCGACCGGGTGACCGCCTCCGGGGCACCGGCCCGATGAGCCCGGGGACGGACCCGTCGCGAGAGGGGAACAGATGTCGGAACAAGGCGGCCCGTCTGCGAGAATGCCCGGTATGACTGAGCAGCACGGGGAGCGTCGGCCGGCGGGAGAGCTCGAGGCCGATGTCCTGGCCGCACTGTGGGCCGCCCGCGGTCCGCTCACTCCGAACGAGGTGCGGGACATGCTCACCGCCGCTCTCGCCCGCACGACGGTCACCACGATCCTGACGCGTCTGTACGAGAAGGATCTGGTCACCCGCACCCGCAAGGGCCGTGGTTATGCCTACGCCCCCGTGACCGACGGCGCGGGCCTGCACGCCCGCCGGATGCACGCGGAGCTGAACCGCGGCGAGGACCGCGGCAGCGTCCTGGCCCGCTTCGTCTCCGATCTCGCCCCGGAGGACGAGGCCGTGCTGCGCTCGCTCCTGGAGAGCGAAGGTCCGACGCAGCCGTAGCCCTTCCGGTTCGACGGCACCGGACCGGCACGCGCCACGTACCAACACGACAGCACCGGACCAGTACGCGTCACGCAGCAACACGACAGCACCGGACCGGCACCCCTCACGCAGCAACACAACAGCACCGGACCGGCACGCGTCACGTACCAACACGAGGACACGTATCGGCCGCTCCCGGCCGACGGTGGATCAGCGCACGACCAACCGCGCGCGCTGGGCCGGGACCGTCGGCAGGCCGGACCAGTCCAGGCGCAGGACGGCGAGGTCGTCCGTGTGGCGGCCCGCGTTGCGGATCCGGACCTCGTCGAGGATGCGGTCGAGATGGGTCCCCGCGTCGGTGCCGCCGCACGCGTCCATGATGGCGAGCAACCCCTCGACACCGAGCCGGTCGGCGCTCTGGTCGACATGCCCCTCGACCAGACCGTCCGTGTACAGGTGCAGCGAGCCGGAGGGCGGCAGCGGGACCACGGTGGCCGGCCACTTGTGCAGTCCGGGCGCGATACCGAGAGCCACCCCGTGCTCGATGGCGAGCTCACGCGTGTGCCCGTGGGACGTCAGGAGCGGCGCGTGGTGCCCCGCCAGATGCAGGACGGCGGTCCCCCTGGTGCGGTCCAGGGTGATCAGGGTGCAGGTCGTGAACAGGTCGTCCGCGCTGCGTTCCGCTATGTGCATCTGCTCCAGCAGGTCCAGCAGCTCCGCGCCGCGATGCCCGCCCAGCGTCAGTGAGCGCCATGCGATGCGCAGGCACACGCCGAGCGCTGCCGCGTCCGGGCCGTGACCGCTGACGTCGCCGATGACGGCGTGGACCTGCCCGTCGGAAGTCTCCACCACGTCGAGGAAGTCGCCGCCGAGCAGCGCCTGTTGCCGCCCGGGGAAGTAGCGGCTGGTGGCCACGACCTCCGGGGAACGCAGGATCGGGGCGGGCAGCAGACCCCGCTCCAGGCGGGCGTTCTCCTCCGCGCGCAGCTTGCCCGCCTGGAGGTTGGCGTTGGCCCGTTCCGCCTGCTTGCGGTGCATGGCGTAGCGCACGGCCCGCTGCAGCAGCTCCGGCTCCACCTTGCCCTTGACCAGATAGTCCTGGGCGCCCGCGGCAAGGGCCTCGACACCCGCCTGGGACTCGGCGAGACCGGTGAGCACGATGACCGCCGCGTCCCCGGCCGCCTTCAGGAGAGCGGTGACGGCGCCGACCCCGGACGCGTCGGGCAGGTGCAGGTCGAGCAGGACACAGTCGGCGGGCGCCGCCGCGAGCGTCTCGCGGGCCTCGCCCAGGGTGCGACAGTGCGCCAGTTCGTGGTCGAGGTCGGTGTCGAGCAGCAGCTCCTCGACCAGGAGGGCGTCTCCCGCGTCGTCCTCGACCAGCAGGATGCGGCAGAGTGCTGACGTACCGTCGAACGCTGTCATCGCAGCAGCGATCCTTCGCTGTCGGCCGCCGTCTGGGCGGACGGTTGCAGGGGAAGCGTGAAGCTGATCGAGGTGCCTTCGCCGTCGACGGAGTCGACACCGATGGTGCCGCCGTGGAACTCGACGGTCTTCTTGCACATCGCCAGGCCTATGCCGGTGCCGGGATAGGCCTCGCGGGTGTGCAGCCGCTGGAAGATCACGAAGACCTTCTCGCGGAACTCGGGGGCGATGCCTATGCCGTTGTCCCGTACGGTGAACCGCCACATGTCGCCCTCCTCGCGCACGCTGACGCGGATGCGCGGAGGGCGGCCGGGGGCCCGGAACTTGATGGCGTTGGACAGCAGGTTCTGGAAGAGCAGGCCCAGTTGGCTTGCATCGCCGTACACGGTCGGCAGTTCGTCGTGCTCGATGCGCGCGCCCGATTCCTCCACGGCGACGCTCAGCGCGTCGACGGCGCTGTCGAGACAGTCCTCCAGCGTCACCGACCGCTGGTCGTGGACGCGGCCGACGCGGGAGAACATGAGCAAGTCGTTGATGAGGACCTGCATGCGGTTGGCGCCGTCGACGGCGAACCCGATGTACTGATCGGCCCGTTCGTCCAGTTTGTCGCCGTAGCGCCGCTGGAGGAGCTGGGTGAAGCTGGAGATCTTCCGCAGCGGTTCCTGGAGGTCGTGCGAGGCGACGTACGCGAACTGCTCCAGCTCGGCGTTCGAACGCTTCAGTTCCTCGGCCTGTTGGTCCAGGAGCACGCGCGCCTCCTCGCTGCGCGCCAGCTCCTCCACCAGGCGTACGCGCATCGACTCGACGTCGTGCGCCAGTTGCTGGAGATCGGCGGGTCCGGTCGCGGGCACCTTCCGGTCGAAGCGGCCGCTTCCGACCTCGCGTGCCGCGGCGCCCAGGAGCGTCAGCGGGCCGGTCACCCCGCGCCGCAGCGCGTAGAAGATGACGCACATCATGACGGCGATCACCAGGGCGATGGCGGTGAACAGCCACGTCCGCAGGCGCTGCGCCGTGGACAGGTCGTCGCCCGCGCGCGTGCGCGCGTCCCGCAGGTGATCCTGCTGCCGCGCCAGGGCGTCACGCACCTGGTCGAACAGTCGCTTGCCGTCGGCGGCCCGGTCCGAGGCGACGCGCACCGCGTCCTGGCCGGACGCGGCGGCGATGGGCTGCGCCACTCGCTCCTGCCAGGCCCGCACGTCGGTGCGGACCGTCCGCAGGTCGGCCGCGGCCTCCGTCGACCCGTCGACGAGCCGGTCCAGTGCCTCCAGCGCGGTCGTCTCGGCCGCCTGCCCCTGCGTGTAGGGCTTGAGGAAGTCGCGGCGCCCGCTGAGTCCGTACCCGCGCACGCCGGTCTCCTGGTTCACCAACGCGGCTTCCAGACGTACCGCGCTGATCAGTGCCGGGGTCCGGTTGCGGACCACCTCGTCGGTCAGTCGCGAGGTGGTGGCGAGCGCCCAGGCGCCCAGCGACCCGAGGACCAGCAGCAGCACCCCACTGGTCGCGACCCCGATCGTCAGCCAGCGCCGCGTCGTCCAGCGGGCCGCGCCCGCCGGACCGCGCCGGCTTCTGCCAACGTCCATGCTCCGTGCGCTCCTTCGACCTTCACCAGCCGCGCCGCCACCGGCGACGGCCCCGATACGATACGGCACCCGACAACACATGTTGTCGTCGCATACCGCCTGACGCTACGGTGCGGGCATGCCAGGAAATGATCCGTCAGCACTCCCTGGACATCACGTCTTCGAGGAGCTGGCCGTCCAGGCCGTCCAGGCTCTCGTCGCCGAACTCGAGCCCAGAGTCGGTTACGTCCCCGGTCACGACCACTGTGACGAGGCGCGCCACAGCGCACTGCGCCGGCTGCGCGTACTGACCCACCTTCAGCATGCCGTCTCCGCACTGGAGAGTGAGACAGCCCGTGAAGCCGCCGCCGCAGGCGCCGGTTACCCTCAGATCGGCGAAGCGACACACCTCAGCCGTCAGGGGGCGCGCCGCCGCTGGCCGGGACTCGCCCAGCTACCGGCCCGCCCGTACCCCCCTCACTCCCCCCGGAGCGCAACACCATGATCGCAAGTTCTCGTTCGTACGACGTTCTGCTGGTCGAGGACGACCTGGCCGACGCCCTGCTGATCCAGGACGCGCTCGCCCAGCACAGCACCCGCAACCTCACCCAGGTCGCGGACGGCATAGAGGCACTGGAGCACCTGCGCTCCCCCGACACGCCGCTGCCCGACCTGATCGTGCTGGACCTCAACATGCCCCGGATGAACGGCAGGGAGCTGCTCCGCATCCTCAAGGACGACGCCGATCTGCGCGCCATCCCGGTGGTCGTGCTCACCACCTCGGCCGCTCCGGACGACGTGACCGACGCCTACCACCAGCACGCGAACGCGTACGTCACCAAGCCGGTGAACCTGGAGGACTTCGAAGCGGCCGTACGCAGCATCGACGCGTTCTACCTGGACACGGCCGCCAAGCTGCCCCGCTCCTGACCCTCCGCGGTCGCCGCGGCTCCACCGGCGAAAAGGCGGAGTGAAGGGAACGTGACGGGGCAATGGATGTCGTGGCCCTGCCCCCGAGTTCCCCGGAGCCATCGTGACCACGAGCATCCAGGCCCCCACAGGTCCCGCCGCCGAAGACTCCGGCGCAGCGGGTGCGCCGGATCCTCGGCAGCGGCTGCGGCGGCGCCTGGAGCGGCTGATAGGCATCGCCGCGACCGAGGGGAACGCGCTGACGCCGCTGCGCAACGGTGACGAGATCTTCCCCGCGATGCTGGCCGCCGTACACGGCGCCCGGCACACCGTCGACATGATGACCTTCGTGTACTGGCGGGGCGAGGTGGCCCGCGACTTCGCCCACGCGCTCGCCGCCCGTGCCCGCGCGGGCGTGCGCGTACGGCTGCTGCTCGACGGCTTCGGCAGCCGCACCATCGAGGAGGAGCTGCTCGTCCTGATGGAAGCGGCCGGGGTGGAGGTCGCCTGGTTCCGCAAGCCGTTGCTGCTGTCGCCGTTCAAGCAGAACCACCGGTGTCACCGCAAGGTCCTGGTCGTCGACGAGACGACGGCGTTCACCGGGGGCGTGGGGATCGCGCAGGAATGGTGCGGCGACGCCCGTGGTCCCGGCGAGTGGCGCGATACGCATGTGCAGGTGCGCGGGCCCGCCGTCGACGGCATCTGCGCGGCGTTCGCGCAGAACTGGGCCGAGTGCCACGACGAACTCTTCAACGGCCACGACCGGTTCGTCGAGCACGAGCCGGCCGGTGACGCCGTCGTCCAGGTCGTCCGCGGCTCCGCCAGCATCGGCTGGCAGGACATGCAGACCCTGCTGCGCGTCGTGATCGAGTCCGCGCAGCACCGACTGCGGCTGGCCACCGCCTACTTCTCCCCCGACGACTACTTCGTCGATCTGCTCCGCGCCGCGGCGCGGCGTGGCGTGGCCGTCGAGTTGCTCGTACCGGGCCCGCACACGGACAAGCAGGTGAGCCGGATCGCCGGCCGCCACCACTACGCGCGCCTGCTGGACGCAGGGGTCGTCGTACGCGAGTACCAGCGCACCATGCTGCACTGCAAGGTCGTCACCGTCGACGGGATCGCGGCGCTGGTCGGGTCCACGAACCTCAACCGCCGGTCCCTGGACCACGACGAGGAGGTCATGCTCGCGGTCCTGGACGAGGCTTTCGCCGCCGCGCTCGACGCCGACTACACGCGCGACGTCACGCACAGCATCCGCGTCCGGCCCGACCGCTGGGACCGCAGGCCGTTGGCCTTCCGTGCGGCCGAGCGGACGACCCGGGCGATCCGGCACTTCCTGTGAGCTGCTCCGGGGGCCGGCGCCGGCGGTGCTCAGGGCGGGCCGGGCTCGAAATCCGCTGCGGTCGACTCCCGTTCGCCGGTCGCCTCGCCGATGAGGTACTCGTAGGTGCCCGTGACGGACAGCAGTCGGTCCAGGCGCGCGGAGCGCTCGACGAGGCGCAGGGCCGCTCCCCGTTCGTCGAGCCGGCGCCGCAGCGACAGCAGCACGGACACGCCCATGGAGTCGACGGTGCCCAGCTCCGTGCAGTCCAGGCACAGCGTGCGGACGGCCGGGTGCGTCTCCAGCTCCTGGGCGACGTGCCGCGTCAACTGCTCGCTGGTGTCGTAGTCGAGCGCCCCGGCGACCCGCACGCGCAGCACGCCGTCGCGCAGGCCGAGAGTGGTGACGTTCAGGGCGGCGTAGAGGGTCATGCGGGCTTTCCGGGGCCGGGGACGGTCAGGAGCTTGCGGGCCTCGGCGAGGACGGCCGTGGCGCGGGGGAAGTCGCCCAGCCGTGCCAGCAGGGCGTCCAGCACGGGCAGCAGGCAGCGCGGCGGGACGCCGCGGGCGGCGAGGATGTCGGCGGTCCACACGAGGAACCTGGTGAACAGCCCTGCGTCGTCGACGTACAGGGCGGTGGCGAGGTAGCCGACGATGTGGTCGATGTCCTCGATCGTGCGCTCCAGCTGGTACGCGCTGTAGGCGCGCATCGGCGGGAACGCGTTCTCCACGTCCACGAGGGTCTGCTTGACCAACTGCCGCTTGGTCTGTCTGACCAGGGTGTACTCCTGGTCCTTGAGGTGCGGCAGATCGACGTCGGGCAGCACGGCCTCCGCGACGGAGGGTCGCCTCAGCCCCTGCTCCAACAGGGCGTGCGCGCCACGGGCGTCGGCGGCCCAGGCGGCCCGCATCCGCCGCGCGTACCGCCCTTGCGGGCCGAACGCCGCGCCTCCGGCCATCACCGGCACCCCGGCCGCCTGGCAGGCGCTGATCGCGGCGTGGGCGGTGGGCAGGTGCGTCGGGATCGAGGAGGAGAGCAGGACCGCGTCCGACACCCGGTGGTGCAGGTGGGCGACGAGGTGCTCGGAGGGCACCTGCGCTCCGAGGTAGTCGACGGTCCAGCCGCGCAGCCTGAGCACCTCGGCGACCAGACGGGCGGGCAGCGCGTGCCACTCCCCGTCGACGCAGGCCACCGTCACCCGGCCGCGTGCCGGGTCGGCCGGAGCACCGGCCATCAGGTCGGCGACGGCGGAAATGCAGCGTTCGTTGATCGCTGTCGCCGCGTGCTCCTGCGCGACCGTGATCGTGTTCGCCGCCCAGTGCAGGCCGACCCGTTCCTGCACGGGCGCGATGAGTTCCAGCAGCACCCGCTCGGCGGCGGCCGCCCGCTGCGCGGGCTCGCCCTCGCCGACGGTGGCACGGGCCAGCGCCACGGCCCGCGCGTCGTCGCAGCCGATCGCGGCGCTCCACAACTCCTCGCGCAGCGCACCGTAATCCAGTGCCTCGTCGGTGATGGTCCCGTGTGACGTCATGGTGTGAACCTGCCCCGAGTATGTCCGTCCACCGCCGTCAGATGGCTGGATCGTGGTGCGGTGATCGCCAGGAGCGCCATGTCGTCGTGGGGGCCGTCGCCGACCCACTGGGAGGCCACCATGTGGACGCGCTCGGTGATGGCCTCGGCCGGCAGCCCGGCGCACTCGCTCAGCACGGAACGCAGCCGCTCCTCACCGAACATGCGATCCCCCAGCGGGCCGCCGTGCGCCTCGGTGATGCCGTCCGAGTACAACAGGCAGGTCTCCCCGGGCTGCAGGACCACGGTCGCGGTGCTCACCGTCACCTGGGGCAGCGCCCCGATCAGGGTGCCGCGGGTCCTGGCCTCCTCCACGCTGCCGTCGGCCCGGACGATGAGGGGCGGGGGATGTCCGCCGCTGGTGAGGCGCAGGCGTACCTGCCCGTCCCTGCGCACGGCCGAGGCCAGCACCATCGTCGCGAAGCGTGTGTGGTGCGAGGTGAGCAGCGCGCTGTTGAGCAGGGTCAGTACACGGGCGTGGTCGCCGGCGAAGGGCAGCAGCGCGTGCACGGTGTTGCGGATCTTCCCCGTCAGGACCGCGGCTTCCAGTCCCTTGCCGCACACGTCGCCGAGGACCCCGAACGCCTCGCCGTCCTCGTCGTCCGCGGGATAGACGTCGTAGAAGTCGCCGCCCACCCGCTCGTTCACCGCCGACGGGCGGTAACGGCCGGAGAAGTCGATGCCCTGCACCCGCTGCAGTTTCGGCGGCAGCAGTTCGCGCATCAGGATGCTGGTGATGTGGGTCTGTTCGGCGTAGATCCGGGCGGCCGACAAGGCCGCGCCGGCGCGGGTGGCGAACAGCCGCGCGAAGGTTTCCTCGCTCTCGGTGAACGCGGCTTCCCTGCTGTGCCGCATCAGCACCACGGCGCCCGCGGGCAGCCCGTGTCCGGGCAGAGGGACCACCACCACCGAACCGATCTCGCCCGCGTCCCGGGCGAACCCCTCGGGGATGGCCCAGGACGGCGTCAGCGACGGATCGATCCACCGGGAGGGAACGGGCGGAAAGCCCAGCAACGCCTCGGACAGGCCGGGGAGTTCCTCGACGTCCACGGCGATACGGCTCTGCGTCACACTGCCGTCGGCGATGGCCCAGGTCACCGGGTGGGTCCGGCCGCTGCCGACGCCGACGATGACGGCCGCGTCAGCGAGGTGCTCCGCCGCCAGGGCGGCGGTCACCTCCATGCACCGGTCCACGTTGAGGGACGCCAGGAGTTCGCTGGAGATCTCCTGGAGGAGTCGCGAGCGGGTCCGCTCGCGCTCCAACTGCTCCAGGACCGGCCCCGGCTCGCCGCCGTCGACCAGCCACCAGGTCACCGCGCCGTCCGCGCGGCGGCTCGGCAGGGCGTCCATCGTGCGCTCGCCGAGGCGCCCCCAGGCTCCCGCGGGCACGCCGTCGTCCCTGTGCAGGAGGAAGTCGCTGTGCGCGTCGGACAGCCAGGCGGGCGCCGCGTCCACGAGGAGCGTGCCCGCGCCGGCGCCGCCGAGCAGGACTCCGGCGCGGTCGTCGCAGGACAGGATGCGGCCGCCGGGGTCCACGGTCAGTGTCGGATACGGCACACGCGAACGGGCCTGTGTGACGTTTCGGGAACTCGTCGGCTCCATGGAGGAGACCATCGCGTGGGGCCCGGCAGAAGCGGACCCCCACCACCCTTCACTGAAAGTCTGGGGAAGCAACCGGCACGTGGATCAACGGGCTTGTCCCGCTCAGGGCACGGCCGGAACCCTAACTGTTTCCATGAGGCAACAGTTTCACGTCCGGGCCCGTTCCGGCAACCACCCCTCCCTCAGCCGGACGACTCCCGGCCGAACCAGTCCAGGCACACCACCAGGGCGTCGTCGTCGGCGTGGGCGTCGAGATGCACCACGAGTTCCTGCAGAATCGCGCGGGGCACGGCGGACGCCGGAAGCAGACTCGCGGACCGTATGGCGCGGGCCAGCATCTTCTCCCCGTACGCCTCGCCGGACGCGGACAGGGCGTCGTAGACACCGTCGCTGACGAAGAACAGCCGGTCGCCGGGCAGCACCTCAAACTCCTGCGCGACGTAGTCCGTCTCCTCGAACATGCCCAGCGGCAGCTGCGCCTCGAAGGGGATCTGCTCGATCTCCCTGCCCCGCTGGAGCCACAGCTGGGGCGATCCCGCGTCCACGGCCAGCACGCGTCCGGACGCCAGGTCGAAGGAGAGCAGCAGCGTCGAGACGTACTGGCTGCCACCGTACTGCGCGTGCAGGGCCTGGTCGGCCAGGGCCGCCTGGTCGGCGATGCCGATGCCGGCCCGGCGGGCGTTGCGCAGGGCGTTGACGGCGAGGTTGGTCAGGAGCGACGCCTCGATGCCCTCCCCCATGCCGTTCGTGATGGTGAGGGTGAGGTTCTCGCTGGTCGCGGCCCAGTCGAAGTTGTCGCCGTGGATGGCGTAGGCGGGTTCCAACTGGGCGCCGATGGCGTACTCGTCGCGGGTGTAGCCGCGCCCCGGCAGCAGTTGCCACTGCATCTCGGCGGCGAGGGTGAGCCGGCCGGCCCGGCGGGCCTGCAGATAGACGTCGGTGTCCCGGTCCGCGACCACGATCTCGTGGGCGAGGATCTCGGCGAGAGCGCCGAGTTCCTGGAGGTCCTGTGACGTTGTTCGCTCTTCCGGCACGCGGACCCTGAGGATCCCGAGCCGGTCGCCGCGCACGGTCATCGGGAGGAACAGGTCGACCGCTCCCCCGTCCTCGACCGGGCGGCGCTGCGGCTCCTGGCCGGCGAAGGCGCGGCCCGCCGGTCCCGCGTCCACGGGTTGCGGTTCGGCGGTGTGCGGCAGATCGGTCACCGGCTGCAGGACGGTGAGGCCGTAGTCGGCCAGCAGCAGATCGGCGCCCAGGGCGTCGTAGTGCTCGGCCAGCGCCGCCCGCACCGCGTCCAGGAGCCCGAACGGAGCGGCACCGCGGACAGCGCGTTCCGCGGCAGGGAAATGAGTCACAGCAGCCTTCTTCGATGAACAGGCCGACTGCCGGGTTGGACGCCAGAACGGGCTTTGGCGCCGCTGGATCACCCGCCGCCAAGGAGATCTCCCCTGGCCGTGCGGGTAGTTCGCCGGGCCGACCGCGACCACGATCCCTGCGCTGCGCCGATGAGCCGGGCGGGAACGTCAAAGCACCACAAATGTTGCCGTGCGGCAAACTATGCGGAGATTCTATCCCGCTCCCGGGACAAAGAGGCAGCCTCCGTACTCTTCGCCGGAACGGGGCCCGTCGAGGGCTGAGTGCGGTCGGCTACCTGGGGTCGCAGGCGGTCAGGCGACGGTGCCCGACGGCCCTTCGGCGTCCTCGGGAACCGCGTGCAGGCCGATGTGGCCCGTGGCCGCGCGCTCGAACTGCTCCAGCCCTTCGGCCAGGGTGCGCAGATGCGCGGGGACCATGGTCTCCAGGACGACGGCGATCTCCCGCGCGCGCGACGCACGGAAGTCCTCGAGGACGACCGCGCCGCGACGGCTCAGCCGCAGCTCGACCTCGCGGCGGCTGGTGCTGCTGGCGAGCCGCTCGACCAGTCCGGCGGCCTCCAGCCGGTCACAGAGCCGGCTCACCGACGACGGCCTGGACCCCAGCGCCTCGCCCAGGGTCCGCTGGTTGACCCGCTGCCGCTCCTCGATCACCGCCAGCGCACGGAACTGCGACGGCGGGAGGGGCCCGGCCGCCGCCTCCTGGGCGCGCCCGTAGAGCACGTCGAGCAGCTCCGAGACATGGCACGCCAACTCGGCCACGTACTCGGGGGTGTGGCGGGGCAGCCCCTGGGGCATCCCAGTACCTTCCGTCAGAAAGCGCCGTCGACTGACCAAGAGGGTACCTCCGTCCGGCAACCCCGCCAGGCCCCGGCCGCACAGGAATGCCGGACTCCGCCCCGCGCATCCTCTGACCGGCACCGGCCCGCGCCAGCCCTGACCGGTACCGATCGGCGCGACACCGGCCCGGAGACGGGTTCCGGCGGCGGCGGGGCCGCCGCTAGGGTCGACGGCAAGCGCTTTCTGTCCGTGTGACGCGAGCGAGTCCAGGACCGAGGAAGGACGACGTGCCGAACGAAACCACCCGAGGGCCGCTGCCGACGGGCCCCCACCGGTTCGACTACTCCCCCTGGCTCTTCCGGTCCGACGCCGACGAGGCGGACCGTGCCCGGCAGCGGGAGATCCAGGACCGGATGACCGCGGCCCGGCCCGAGCACACGGTCGGCGAGCAGTGCTTCGTCTCCGAACTGGCCAGCGTGGACAACGACACGCTGCACCTGGGCGACCGCTCGTACATCGCGGCCGGGGCCTATCTGACGGGGTCCCGACGCCCTGCCCTACCGGCCCCGAGGCGTGCACCGCCCCGAACCGCACCCCTCGGGCGCACCGGTGCCGGTGACCGGTCGTCCCTACGACCACCGCAGCCGTCGGGGGAGTTGAGACCGAGCACCTGTCACACGGACTCCGGCGGCGCCGCGGGCCCCCAGGGCGCGGATCCCGACCCCTCGGCCCACGCCCGCAGCACCGCGCCGTCCACGCAGTGGATGCCGCACCCCGCCGCGTACTCCTGCGCCGGCGCCGTGAAGCTGCTCGTCGTCACGACGACGGGGAGCTGCGCGCCATGCACCGACCAGCAGGTTCCGCCGAAACGCTGGAGGTCCTGGGAGCCCACCTTGTGGTCGGGGGCGTACCGCTTGCACTGCACGACGACCCGGCGGCCGTCCGGCGCGACGGCGATCACGTCGGCGCCCAGGTCCCCGGCGCCGCCGACGACGCTCACGTCACGGCAGCCGTCACGTTCGCACAGGGCGGCGACGGCCGCCTCGAAGGCGTCCGGGTCGAGGTCCATGAAGTCAGGCCGCTGCGGGGCGAGTTCGACGGTCAGGCCGTCGTGCACCGGCTCCGTCCCGAAGGGCGCGGCCGGCACCTCGACCGGCGCTCCGGCCGGGACCGGTGCCAGGTCCCGGTCGACCGCGGCCATCCCGGCGCGGGCCGCGCGGCGCAGTTCACGCCCCCGCGGCATCGCCCGCCCCAGGACGTAGAACACCGGCACGGTCAGCGCGATGAGCAGACCTGCCGTGTACGGCCGCGTCCCGGCCCAGTGGGCGAAGCGCACGAAGAGCAGGACACCGGCGCAGCACACGGAGCCGATCAGCGCGAAGGCGACCACGAGGCCGGACAGTCCGCCGCCGCCCGCGGTGGCGGGGGCGGCGCCCTCGGCCATCGGGCTCGCACCGGTCTGCGCGTCGGTCCGGCGTATCGCCATGGGTGTCTCCTTCGTCCGTGCACAACCTTGTGGCGGACACATGCCCCGAGAAGCGCAGACCATGATCGACTACGGGCGTTCGCGCGGCGCGGAGGGTTCGGTGGCTCCGCGCGGCGGGCTCACGAAACCGGGACCCGCGTCGCGCAGCGCCGCGTCCATGGTGCGCAGCCGTCGGATGTTCAACCGGCTCATGTACTGCATCCAGGAGAGGAACACCACGGTCAGCACGGCGAATCCGACGGTCTGACGGACGCCCGCGGTCAGGCCCGTCAGCACGGTGATGCCCACGAACATGACGGCCAGGAAGACGAGGGCGCCCTTGCGGTGCCGCGTGCGGTGCAGGCGCTGGTCGACCAGATCGCGCATCGCCCGTCGTTCCCCTGGATCGGTGGGTGCCTCTCCGGTGCGCAGCCGCTGGTCGAGGGAGACCAGGCCGTCCGTGCCTCCAGCGGCGCGTCTCTCCTTGCGGCGCACTGCCAGCACGACGGCGCACGCGCCGACGGAGGTGAAGGCGGTACGGATCAGGACGGCGCCGAACGGGCCCTGCGGGTAGATGAGTTGGACCAGTACGGCGCCGGCGAGCACCGACAGCGCGAGCTGGGCCCAGATGTGTCGGGTGAGGAAGGCGTTGACCCGTTCCACGAGCGGTCTCCTCTGTCCGGTGACGGGGCATCCGCGTACCCCGCCCCTCGGTGCACAAGACCGTCGCGCGGGCGCAGGAAACGGAGACCCGCCCTCCGACGCACTCCTGGTCCGCCCTCGGTTCAGGAGTCGGAGCGCTCCGCGTTGAGGGCGGCGACGGCGCCCTGGGCGTCGCCGATCGTGGCGTAGTCGACGGCGACGAAGGTGACCGGGTGGCCCCGCTCGCTCTCGCACCGGTGCGCCCGGTCCAGCAGGAACGTCCGGGCGTTGACCGTGCCCGCGTCGATACGGCTGCCGCCGTTGTCGGTGATGAAGTGATTGAGCAGGAACAGCTGTCTGCCGGTGCCGCCGCGGTGCGGGGTGCAGTTCATCGCGCCCGGTGAGCGGAAGGCGAACGGCGTCTCCATGGCGTAGCGGTAGAAGTTCCGGTACCAGGCGGCGGGGCCGTCGGCCTCCTCGGCGAAGACGACGAGCCGCCGACCGCCGTCGATCATCTGTCCCAGGGTGGGCCAGGGGTGGTCGGGGTCGTCGTCGGGGGTGTACAGCAGCTTGTCCAGGCCCGCCTCGTGGAAGGCCTTTTCGGTGTCGGCGCCGGTGATCGCGTCCTGCACGATCAGCGTGAGCACTTCCGTGGGGTTCTGCCGCATCCAGGCGCCGATCTCCCGCAGCTGCGGCACGAGTTCGACGGCGCCGGCCCGGCACACGGCGTGGCACAGCCACAGTCCGTCGCGGGGCGGGTTGATCGTGTTGACGGCGCGCCGGACGAGTTCCTTCTGCTCGGCCGTGAAGTCGGAGGCGTCGAGGCGCGCGGTGATCTCCTCGGGGCGTTCCCACCGGTAGGTGTCGAGCTGCAGGGCGCGTGCGCCGTCGTTCAGTTGGGCGGTGATGCTCGGGTCCTGGAGCGGGCCGATGAACCGGTCGACGGTCGTCGACATCGCGTTGTGCGTGGTCAGATAGGCCACTTCGTCGTACGGGCGCCCGCACAGTGCGGTGCTGCCCTGGCAGCGACGCGGGGCGGACCCGGCGGTGACCAGCGGGGTCACGACGATGCCGGTGACGGCGAGGGCCGCGGCCGCGAGGCCGATGCCCCGGATGCGCCAGGCGGGGATCTGCCGGGCGCGCCGCTCGTCGAGCACGCGGCCCACGACCAGGAGCGCCGCGGCGACGACCACGGCGACCAGGGCGGTGAGCAGCGTGGTGCGGATCAGCATGCCGTGGGCGCGGGCCTGCACGTCGTCCACGAGCCGGTTCAGGGACGGCGGCCAGGAGCCGGAGGGGGTGATGACCCGTCCGTCGCCGAGCAGTTCCCCGATGCCGACGGCCACGGCGACCAGTAGGGCGCCGCCGAGCAGTGGCCAGGCCAGGGCCGTCGCTCTGCTCCCCGGCTCCGGCGGGCCGGTGACCCACAGGGCGAGCAGGCACAGGAGGAGGGCCACCGCGGCCAGTACTTCCACCAGGCCGACGCCGGTCGCCGTGTAGGGCCGGACGTCGTGCACGGCGCGCAGGTCGTTGCCGGACGCGGCGAGCGCCGGGGCGGGGTCCCAGGTGCCGCCGTCGAGGATCTGCCGCAGGTGCTGCAGGGCCGAGCCGGAGCGGTCGGTGGAGGCCTGCGCGGCGACGGCCGCGAGGGCGGTGCCCACGTCTCCGTCGGCCAGCGCGGTCTCGATCTCGGGGCGCAGCGCCGCGCGCCGGTCCTCGGGCACGGCCGCGAGGAGCGCGACGGTGACGGTCTGCGTCTGGCTCTCGGTGAGCGTCAGAGTGGGGACGCCTTCGGGCGCGCGCCCGGCGGCGAGCTCGCGCACGGCGTCCGACAGGTCGGCGGCGAACCGTGCGAAGTCCGGTTCGGGCTGGTTCTGCACTCCGGCCACCAGGTCGCCGAGGTAGACCTGGGCGAGGTCGTCCAGGTTGGCCAGGACGGGACGCAGGTCGACGGTGAGGTCCAGGTCGGGCCGGCTGCCGTTGAGGTAGCCGACGGTGGCGTCGATCTGCTGCCGGGCCAGCGCCCGGACCGTGTCGGGCGGCAGGACGAGTTTGATGTTGGAGGTCACCTGCGCCTCGGGGATCGGCAGCTGGGCGAGCAGTTGCCGGGTCACGGGCGCCGTCCGGGGGTCGACGAGGACTTCGTCGTAGAGCCGGTTGTAGGCGCGCTCCCGGTCGAGGGCGGAGGCGTAGAAGCCGGGGTCGAGCAGGGTGGCGCGCAGGCTCGCGGCCGCGACGAGGCAGAAGGTGGCGAGGGCCGCGAGGACGAAGGCCGCCGCACGGAGCAGCCGGCGCGCAACCGTCCCCCGTGTCCCGGCCGTCGTCATGGGGCCTCTCCTTCCGCCGGGCGGGCCGCGGCGCACGTGCCCGCTCCCCCGATCATGCTGCCTGCGGCCCCTGTCCGCGCCCCGGGCGGGCCGACTTCACGGTGCGGGGCGGCGGGTCACGTCTGCTTCTCCCGGGTCCAGGCGAGCAGCCGGTCGACAGGCCAGGTGGTCACGACCCGGTCGTCCGGCACTGCGCACTCCTCCGCCCGTGCGCAGCCGATCTGCTGCCAGTCGAGCTGTCCGGGCGCGTGCGCGTCGGTGTCCACGGCGAAGAGGGTGCCTGCGGCGACGGCGCGCCGCAGGAGTCGGCGCGGCGGGTCGAGCCGCTCGGGGCGGCTGTTGATCTCGACGGCGGTGCCCGCCTCGGCGCACGCCGCGAACACCGTGTCGGCGTCGAACTCCGACTCGGGCCTGCCGCGCCCGGTCACCAGCCGTCCGGTGCAGTGGCCGAGGACGTCGGCCCGGGGGTCGGTGACGGCGGCCACCAGGCGCCGGGTCATCGCCCGCGCCTCCATCCGCAGTTTGGAGTGGACCGACACGACGACCACGTCGAGGCGGTCGAGCAGTTCCGGTTCCTGGTCGAGGGAGCCGTCGTCGAGGATGTCGCACTCGATCCCGGTCAGCAGCCGGAACGGCGCCCAGCGCCGGTTCAGTTCCGCGACCACGTCGAGCTGGTCGCGCAGCCGCTCGGCGGACAGGCCCCTGGCCACGGTCAGGCGCGGCGAGTGGTCGGTGAGCACGGCCCACTCGTGGCCCAGGTCGCGGGCGGCGCGGCCCATCTCCTCGATGGTGCTGCCGCCGTCGGACCAGTCGGAGTGCAGATGACAGTCGCCGCGCAGCAGCGCTCGCAGCCGGGCCCCCGCGTCGCCGGCCACGAGCGGGGTGCCGGCCCGTTCCTCCAGCCCTTCCAGGTACGCCGGTACGCGCCCGGCCAGAGCGTCGCGGACGACGCCCGCCGTCTTGGGGCCGATCCCTCTGAGGGACTCCAGCGTGCCGTTCGCCGCTCTGGCCGCCGTCTCTGCCTCCGGAAGATCCGCGAGTACGGCGGCGGCGGTGCGAAAGGCGCGGACGCGGTAGGTCGGGGCGCGGTCGCGCTCCAGCAGGAACGCGATGCGGCGCAGCGCGTCGACCGGATCCATCTGATGATCTCCCTCAGGGCCCGCGGGTGCCGCTCCCGGCTCCCGCGTCGTCCTTCCAGCGTCACGCAGGTCTCCCCGGCAGGCATCTCGCGCCGTCGCGCGCGCGGGTTGTCAGTGCCCTGCCCTAGCGTCGCGCGCATGACCGAGCCCTCCTTTCTGACCGCTGTCCGGGAGTCGTACGACACGGTCGCCACCGTGTACGTCGAACGCGTCCCGCCGCCGGCCGCGTTGGACCCGCTGTCCCGCGCGATGCTGGCGGGGTTCGCCGAGCACGTGCGGACCGCCGGCCTTGGCCCGGTCGCGGATCTGGGGTGCGGCCCCGGCCGCATCACGGCGTACCTGGCCGGCTTCGGCGTCACCGCCTTCGGCGTCGATCTGTCGCCGAAGATGATCGAGCTGGCCCGTCACGCCCATCCGGAGCTGCGTTTCACCGAGGGGGCGATGTCGGCTCTGGACACGGCGGACGGTGCGCTCGGCGGCATCCTGGCCTGGTACTCCACCCATCACACGCCGCCGCGGTGGCTGCCGCAGGTGTTCGCCGAGTTCCACCGCACGCTGGCACCGGGCGGGTTCCTGCTCTGGGGGGACTACGTCGGCGACGAGCGGCTGCGGCCGACCAGCGGCTACGGACTGCCGGTGTCCTACGAGTCTCATCTGCTGCCCCTGGACCGCGTGGCCGCGCTGCTGGGCCGGGCGGGGTTCGTCGTCAGCGCGCGGCTGGAGCAGGAGCCGGGCGGTCTTGTGCACCGACCGCGCGCCTGCCTCCTGGCCCGTAAGCCCGAGCGGCAGCCCGAAGCATCTGGGCAAGACTAGGGCGTGTTTCGAAAGTCCCGTCGTCCGCCCGAAGGGCGGGCCCCGCGGCGTCTGGTGCGTGCGATCGCAAGGCGCCGGAGCGTCCTCATAGCGGAGCTATTCGGGCGTTTCGGCAACGCCGCAGGGGGTCCCCCCCCCCCGGCCGAAGGCTGGGGGAGTGCGTGCCAGGCGCCGCGGGGCAGGCGGGACTTTCGAAACACGCCCTAGGGGCTGTCCGGCGCGTGGGCCACGATCGACAGGGCTTCGTAGACGACGGTGGAACTCATGGACAGGCCCCGGCAGGTCAGTTGTCGTGGCGGGGTCCGGTGGGCGCGTACGTCGACGTCGTACTCCGGCGAGCGGGGCGTCGGGCCGGTGACGCGGACGCGCCAGCGGTCGCCGTCGCGCGTGGTCTCCCGGATCGCGTAGTGGTGCCGTCCCGCGGGTCCGAAGCGGCTGAGGACGGCGGCCACCGCGACCTGCTGGGGCGGGAAGAGATCGGTGTAGCCACGCAGGTGGTCGGCGTGCACACGGTCGGCCAGGTGTTCCGCGACTGCGAGGACGGCGGAGGCCGCGTCGAGGTTGCCGTAGTAGACGCCGTCGGGCACGACGACGACGTTGGCGGCGAACCGGTCGCCGCCCACGTGCGTGCACTCCCACACCAGTTCCGGCCAGCGCTCGCTCAGGGCGCGTCCCACGGGCCGCCCGCGCACGGCGCAGCAGGCGTCGTGGAGACCGTGGGCGCAGACCAGGACGACGGGTGGGCCCGCCGGATCACCGGGGGCGGCGAGGGCGGCGACGATGCCGGCGAGATCCTCGTCGCGCCGCCAGGTGCCCCAGGTCTGCCGGTGCGCTCCGTCGGCCGCGTACCGCAGGACGGCCCATCGCTGCGGCCCGTCGGGCCTGCGGCGCCCGTGGCGTCGGACGAGCAGGATCCGGGCCCGCAGGGCCTGTGCCGCGGTGAAGACGTGGCGTTTGGTCTCCGGTTCGAGGGGGAGGCCGTCGAAGCCGTTGGGCGGCCAGCCCCCTCGGTACTCGACGAGGATCCAGGTCGAACCGTAGGGGGCGGTGCCCGCCGGCGGGTCGTTGCGCAGGCGGGCGGCGTCGGCGCAGAAGAACCGTGCTGCCGCGCTCATGTCATGGCCCGTCGGGCACCAGGACGCCCACGCGCAGGAGCCGGGCCACGAGGTCGAGGCCCAGTTCGCCCGCGGTGCGGGGCCGGCCGTCGAGCAGGTGGCGCACGGCCGCCAGGTCCGGTTCCGGGAAGTCGAGCCAGCCGACTCGCGTGTGCAACCGCCGCTCTTCCAGGCGTGGTTCGAGGGATCCGCGCAGTCGTACGCGCGAGTCGGGGCCGAGGCCGTCGACGGCGCGGAGCTGGGCCAGCGGTCCGAGCGGCGCCGGGCGGGCCTGGCCGCGCCGGGCGCGGTGGAACAGGGGCGCCGGATCCGTGTGGCTCAGGGCGGCGAGGAGCCGTTCGCGGACCAGGGAGAGTTCGTCGGCCGGTCCCTCGGTGCCGAGCGGCAGGGACTCGCGCATCTGGGGGTCGTCGCGCAACAACGCCAGCGCGGCTTGGGCGAGTTGCTCGGCCAGGGCGTGGCGGGTCCAGGTGTGGACGCCGAGCGTCAGGTGGATCGAGACCGCGCCCTGCGCCTGTGCGGCGTGCAGCCAGCCCCGCGGCAGGTAGAGGACGTCGCCCGGGGCGAGGACCGTGTCGAGGTGGGCGTCGCTCTTGGCGGCCTCCTCGACCTCGGAGCGCCGCTCGGTCCAGGGTTCGTCGCGCAGGGGGTCGCGCCGCACCGGCTCATGGATGATCCAGCGTTTGGTGCCTTCGATCTGTACGACGAAGACGTCGTGGACGTCGTAGTGGTCGTCGAACCCGCGGTTCTGCGGCGGCGTGACGTAGGCGTTGGCCTGCACCGGGTGCCCCAGCTCCGTGCCGAGCCGCGCGGTGAGGTCGGCGACCGGCTCCCAAGTGCGGTGCAGTGCCTGGAGGACGAGGGTCGCGCCGTCGGCGAAACTGCGCCACAGGGCGGTGTCGTCGGCCTGGTCCGCGACGGTCGCGCCGACGCCCGCAGGGGCGGTGAACGACGACGCCGGGAGCGTGGCACCGTTCTTGGCGACGCGCAGGAAGGGGGTGCGCAGACCGCGCCGGGAGATCAGTTCGTCGACGGCGTCGGCGGAGAACAGGTCGCTGAAGTCGCTTGCCCCGCGGGTCAGCAGGGGTGAGCGCCCCCAGTGGTCGCGGGCGAACTCCTGTCGGTCCAGGTCGGTCAGCAGCGTGCCGAGGACGCCGACGCCCGGTGGGGTGTCGGCGTCCCGGAGCCTTGCCGGCGAGCTGGTCAAACGGCCCTGCCCGACTCGTCGTCGGCCGCGCCGTCGGCACCTCCGTCATGCACACCGGGCACACCCGACGCGCCCCCGTCCGCAGGACCTTCGGCGCCACCGTCCGCACCCCCGTCATGGACACCGGGTACGCCCGCGGCACCGCCGTCCGCAGGACCTTCGGCGCCACCGTCCGCACCCCCGTCATGGACACCGGGCACGCCCGCGGCGCCACCGTCCGCGGGGCCCTCCGCCCCGCCGTCAGCGCCGCCGTCCTGCACTCCCGGAACGCCCGCGGCACCGCCGTCCGCAGGACCTTCGGCGCCACCGTCGGCGCCACCGTCATGGACACCGGGCACGCCCGCGGCGCCTCCGTCCGCGGGGCCCTCCTGCTGGTTCGGGTCCTGATCGGGGTTCGTCATGTCTCCTCCTGGAAATGGGCGGTGGGATCCGGTTGGTTCGCTCGTGTACCCCGTGTCCCTCCCTCTTCACCAACCTCACCCACATCGCTCGCGCCAGCAACTCCACTCGATGAGCCGGTGGGCGGGACGGGATGCCAGGGGGAGCCCGGTGCCGCTCACAGCCGCACGGCGACGAGTTCCGTGCCGCGCTCAGCCGCCGTCCGCGCTCCCGAGCTGCTCGCGCAGGCGGAGCATGCCGCGCCTTGCATGACTCTTCACGGTGCCCAGGGGCCAGCCCGTGAGGGTCGCGATCTGCGTCTGGGTGAGGTCGTCGTAGAAAGTGAGCTCCAGGACCCTGCGCTGCGGACCGGGCAGGCGCGCGAGTTCGCAGGTGATGACGACCTTGTCCAGCACGTGCTGGACGTCGCTCTCGCGGGCCGGCACATCGACCGCCAGCGCCGAGCCCGCGGCGCCGACGAGTTCGGCCCGCCGGGTGCGCAGGCTCAGGGCGTCGGCGATCTTGCGCCGCGTGATGCCGACGAGCCAGCCCCCGAGCTGTCCGCGCCGCGGGTCGAATCCGCCCCGACCCCGCCACGCGGCGAAGAAGACCTGCTGCGTGACGTCCTCCGCCTCGCGCGCGTCGCCGAGCGAGCGGTACGCCAGAGTGTGGACCAGCGTGCCCCAGCGGCGGTAGGCGCCTTCGAGGCAGGCCTCCCGGCCGTCCGACAGGCCTGCGGCGAGCTCCTCGTCGGTCAGTTCGCCCTGGGCCGTGCGCGTGGTCGGGTGCTGCTCCGGTGCGGCTTCCGCCGTCGTCAGTAGTGCAGGCATGACCTTGTCCCTTCGGCGTCGGCTACTGCGTCAACTCTCGCGATCAAAGGTCACGCCATCGACATGCAACGTAGTTGCATCGTTTTGCCGGATGCCGATCCTGTTCCTCTGTTTTCTACGGTCATTGGCGGCCCTGGAACACGACGGAACCGCAGTCGACACGCCGGCCGAAGCGAAAGGGAGCAGGTGCGCAACGATCCCGCACCGATATGCTCGGCTCATGAACCGTCCCGAAACCGGCCGGCGGCCGGACGCACCGGACGACGGCGTCGCCCGGCTCACCTCCGGCATGGTCGCCCAGCGTCTCGGCGTGTCGCCCACGACGCTGCGCTCCTGGGACCGGCGCTACGGCCTGGGTCCGGCCCGCCGCAACGAAGGGCGGCACCGGCGCTGGTCCCCCGAGGACATCGCCGTCCTGGAGACCATGTGCCGGCTGACCGCCCAGGGGGTGCCGCCCGGCGAGGCCGCCCGGCTGGCCAGGAGTGGCGCGGCCCCGTCGGACGACGAGCCCCCTGCCGACCCGGCACTCGACGACGCCTCCCCCGACGAGGCGTCCGACCCCCGCCTGGGCCCGGTGCGTCCCGAGTGCCGTGGTCTCGGACGCGCGGCGGTGCGGCTCGACACCGACGCCGTGGAGGAGCATCTGCACTCCTTCCTGCGCGGGCACGGGGTCGTCGCCGCCTGGGAGGAGCTGATGATGCCGACCCTGCACGCGGTGGGCCGCAAGTGGGAGACGGGCGGCGACCGTTATGTCGAGGTCGAGCACTTTCTGTCCTGGCACGTGTCCACCGCCCTGCGCACCGCACCCTTCCTCGTCCCGCGCCCGGCCCGCCGGGGTGGCCCGCCCGTGCTGCTGGCGTGCACGCCGGGCGAGCAGCACACCCTGCCGCTGGAGGCGGTGCACGCCGCCCTGGTCGGCGAGGGGATCCCAGTACGGATGCTGGGCGCGGCCGTCCCCGCCGACGCGCTGCTGGAAGCGGTGCAGCGCACCGGTCCGGCCGCGGTGACGCTGTGGTCCCAGACCCGGTCCTCGGCCAGTGCGGCGCTCGCCGACCATCTCGTACGGACGGGGTGGGGGCTCAAGGGTGCCCGCCGCAGACCCGTGATCCAGCTCGCCGGGCCCGGCTGGCGGGGAGCGTCCGTGGAAGGGGCCTCGTATCCGCACAGCCTCACCGACGCGGTCGCCGCCCTGCGCGGTCCGTGAGCGGCGCCGGGACGCCTGTGCGCATCCGTGGACGCGGGCCGTGCCGAACACCTGGGAAGCGGCACACACCGTGCCGAGAGGTGAGGGAGGTGGTTCCGTGGCCGTGTTCGGAGAACCCACGGACGTCCTGGTGATCGGTGCCGGGCTCGCCGGGCTCGCCTGTGCCCGGGACCTGCTGGCCGCGGGCGTCGGCGTACGGGTCGTGGAGGCCGGCGACGAGGTCGGCGGGCGGATGCGGTCGGACCGGGTGGACGGCTTCGTGGTGGACCGCGGGTTCCAGGTCTTCAACACGTCGTATCCGCAGGTCCGTCGGCGCCTCGCCCTGAAGGACCTGCGGCTTCGGCCCTTCACCCCCGGGGTCCTGGTCCACGACGACTCCGGGCGCTTCCGGTTCAGCGACCCGACGCGTCGTCCGGGAACCCTGCCGGACCTGCTGCCCGGCCGGTTGGCAGGACCGCGCGACCTGGCCGCCCTGGCGCTCCTGTGCGGCCGCGACATGCTGCTGCCCGCGCGCCTGCTCAAGTGGCGCGCCGGGACCACCACGCGGGCCGCGCTCTCCGCGGCGGGCATCTCCGACGCGCTGGTCGAGCGGCTGTTCCGCCCGTTCCTGTCCGGGGTGTTCCTGGAGGAGGGCCTGGAGACGTCGGCGCGGATGTTCCATCTGGTGTGGCGGAGCATGCTGCGGGGCACGCTGTGCCTGCCCGGCGAGGGCATCGGCGCGGTCCCGCGGGCGCTGGCCGCCGCCCTCCCCGAGAAGGCCGTCGAGCTGGAGTGTCCCGTTGCCGGGCTCACCGACGAGGGTGCGGCGACCGTCGAGGGACGGGAGCTTCCGGCGCGTCACGTCGTCGTCGCCACCGGTCCCGGATCCGTCGCGTCCCTGCTCCCCGAGGTGGAGCTGCCGCCGTACCGCGTCGTGACGACGTACTTCCACGTCGCCCCGGCGTCGCCCCTCGACGAACCGACGCTGCTCGTCGACACGCGGCGGCGCTTCCTCAACACCTGTGTGCTCAGCGACGTCGTGCCCGGCTACGCCCCGGCGGGTCACGCGCTCGTCGCCACGTCCGTGCTGGGCCGGGACGCGGCGGGCCGTGAGCGCGGGGTGCGGGCCGCGCTCACGGACGCGTACGGCGTGGACACGACGGGCTGGGACCTGCTGACCGTGCGCACCGTGGAGGACGCGCTTCCCGCCATGGAGCCCCCGCAGCCGCTCAGTCGCACGACGCGGGTGGCGACGGGCAAGTACGTGTGCGGGGACCACCGGGCGACCGGTTCCGTGCAGGGCGCGCTGGCCTCCGGGGCGCGGGCCGCGCGCGAGGTGCTGCACGATCTGCGGCGCTGACCGGGCAGGTCAGGGCGGGGCGTCCCGGCGCTCCCGGTCCTCGCGCAGCACCTCCTGGAGGTCCGTGAGCCGGTCCAGGCCCCGCACGGGCTGGGCCATCCGCGGGTTGTGCTCCAGACGGGCCCGGTGCCGGTGCAGGAAGGCCCAGTACCCGGCGGTGAACGGGCAGGCCCGCTCGCCCGTCCGCTCGGTGGGCCGGTACGCGCACCCGCCGCACAGGTCGCTCATCCGGTTCACGTACGCGCCGCCGGACGTGTACGGCTTGGTCGTCATGCGGCCGCCGTCGGCGTACTGCGACATGCCGACGACGTTGGGGACCATCACCCAGTCGTAGCCGTCGACGAAGCAGCGGTGGAACCAGTCGGTCACCGCCTCCGGGTCCCAGCCGCGCTGGAGCGCGTGGCTGCCGAGGAGCATCAGACGGGGGATGTGGTGCGTGTAGCCGGTGTCGCGCACCTGGGCCAGCGTGGTGGCCAGGCAGCGGGCGTGCACCGCGTCCGCGTCCAGTTCGAGGAACCAGTCCGGGAGCGGCTCGTGGTGGCGCAGCGCGTTGCGGTGCCGGTAGTCCTCGCCGAAGTACCAGTAGAGCTGCCAGACGTACTCGCGCCAGCCCGCGATCTGCCGGACGAACCCCTCCACACTGTGGACCGGGGCCTGGCCCGCCCGCCAGGCGGCCTCGGCGCGTTCGACGCACTCCGCGGGGTCCAGCAGGCCGAGGTTGAGCGAGGACGACAGCAGGCTGTGGCTCATCACGGGGTCCTGCGCGAGCATCGCGTCCTCGTGCGGCCCGAACCCGGCGAGCCGGTGCTCGACGAACCGTCGCAGCGCGGCGAGCGCCTCCCGCCGCGACGCGGGGAAACCGCGCGGGCCGTCCCGGCCGACGAAGCGCACCGCGCCCTCGCGCTCCCAGCGGTCCAGATCGTGCCGCACCTCTTCGTCGATCTCGTCCTCGCGGGGCCGGTAGGGGGCCGGGGCGCCCAGGGTGCGCTCCCCCTTGGGCGGCGGTTCGCGATTGTCGTGGTCGTGGTTCCATCGCCCGCCGGCCGGGCCGTCCCCGTCCATGAGGAGGTCGTGCTCCCGGCGCACCCACCGGTAGAAGTTCTCCTGGCGCAGCTGTCGCCCGTCGTGTCCGTCGGCCCAGGCGCGGAAGGCGTCCTGGGGGACGAGGAAGCCCCGGGCGGGCAGCACCGTCACGCGGTCCAGCGATCTCACCAGCCGCAGTGCCGCGTACGACGTCGGGTGGTGCGCCGTCACCGGGGAGTCACCGACCGCCTCGCGCAGTCCGTCCCGGTAGGTCTCGGCCCGGACGTAGCGGACGCGGTCACCGAGTTCGGCGGCGCGGTGCCGCATCGCGGACAGCACCAGGTGCGCCTTGGCGCGGTGGAAGCGGCGGCGCCGCAGGACCGAAAGCGCCTCGATCATGACCACGGGCACATCCGGATCGGACGGCAGGAAGTGCGGTCCGAGCTGGTCGCCGAAGAGCCAGTGGGGGTCCGTCATCGCGGTGTCTCCTCGTTCGCGCCGCCCCGGCCCCGGTCGCCCGGCGGCATCGCAGATCCTTCCGTGTGCCGCTGCTGCCCGGATGCGTTCGCCGCGCCGCTGCAACCGTTTGCCCGATCACCGCGGAAGTGGGGTCGAGCGTGCCGAGCATCGGCTCGGCCGGGAGAGGGGCGCTTGCGAACGAGGGAGATTGCGTCATGAAGCTTCGCGATGAACTGCCCGTCGACCACCGGCTCGCCCAGGTGTACCGGTACGGCGCTGGATTGTGCGGCGTGATCCTTCTGGTCTTCGGCTGTCTGGGCTTCGCGGATCAGCTGAGCCCGTTCAACACGGATGGCAGCCGGATCGCGGGAATGTCGACCAACGGGGTGCTCAGCCTGATCTCGGTCGTCGTGGCCCTGATCCTGATCGGCGGTGCCGTCGTCGGGGGCAATGTCGCCTCGACCGTGAACATGACCGTCGGCATCCTGTTCGTCCTCAGCGGCTTCTTCCACCTCTTCGTCCTGGACCGGCCCGCCAACGTCCTGGGATTCGGCATGTCGAACGTGATGTTCAGCTTCGTGATGGGGCTGCTCATCGCTTGCTTCGGCATGTACGGGCGTGTGTCGAGCAAGCTGCCGCACGACAACCCGTACTGGCGCCGCCGGCACCCGCGTGAGGCCTCCCGCGAGTCCCTGGCCGCCCGCCGGGGCGCCGCGCAGCCGGCCCTCACCGGGGCGCCCGGCTCCACGACGGCGCCCGCCGTCCGCTCCGTCCGGAACTGACCGGCCCGCCCGCGCAGGCCGGTACGTTTCGCCGCGCACGGTTCGGCAAGGCGCACGGCCGACGATGATCACCGCTGTCCGGTGATCCGGGCCGACCGGTCGCGCACTGCGCGGC
Organism: Streptomyces sp. VRA16 Mangrove soil; assembly: GCF_017377775.1. Classification (GTDB taxonomy): domain Bacteria; phylum Actinomycetota; class Actinomycetes; order Streptomycetales; family Streptomycetaceae; genus Streptomyces. The sequence goes on along the minus strand of NZ_JAFVLN010000001.1, from coordinate 866,519 downwards.
GGAGAGGAGACAGGGTGGGATCGAGCGGAGCCCCGGACAGGACCGGTCGCCTTCCGCGGCGCTCGTGGCTCGGCGCCGCGGTCGCGGCGGGTGTCACGGGTCTCGCGGGATGCGGGAGCGCGGACACCGCGCAGGACACTCCGCGCCGCTCACGCACCGCTCTGCCTGCGCGGTCCTCCTCCCCCACCGCCTCGCCCCGGCCCACCCGGCGCCGCCCGGAACTGCCCCGGGGCGGGCGCCGGGTCTTCCCCGAGCACCGGCTCGTCGGGTACTGCGGTCTGCCCGGCGCCGCCGCGCTGGGCCGTCTCGGCACCGGCATGTACGAGTGAACCCGCGCCCGGAACGGGTTGGTTCCGGACGTTCCGGGGCGCTCAGCAGACCGGCAGCCACGCCGTGATGATCTTGCCCCGGCCGTCCGGCAGCGTTCCCACCGCCGTCCGCGTGGTGACCTTCCCGACCAGGGCCCAGCCGAACCCGCCCGGTTCCGCACCGGCGCGCTCGGGAGAGACGGGCACGGCGGAGCTCGCGTCGCCGACCTCGACGGCCACCTCACGCCCCTCGACGCGGACCTGGAACCACATCAGGCCGCCACCGTGCCGGAACGCGTTGGACACCAGCTCCGAGCAGACCAGCTCGGCATCGGCCAGCCGCACCGCAGGGGCAGCGTCCAGGCCATGGGCCGCCGCGCACCGCTCTACGGCCGCGCGCACCCGGGCACGGGCCTGTGCTCCCGTCAGGTTCAGCGGGGTGAGGGCCGGGGAGGCATCGCGGTGCGCCTCCCGGTCGGGGAGCGCGCTCACCTCTCGGCTGTGCGGCGCGGACATGCCCGGCATTCTCTCATCCCGCTCTCATTCGGCCACATCCGTACGTCTGTTCCTCATGATCCTCACAGACTCCACGACCGAGCGTCACACCCGAGGACGCGCGGCGCCTTCCCCGCTCGGTTTCGGCGAGTGGCCGACGGGACACCTGCACCTCAACATAGAGGACAAACAACGGGAGTCGTGACGAATGCGCAGTGTAGGTGTGGAGGAGGAACTGCTGCTCGTCGACCGCGAGAGCGGCGAGCCGCAGGCCCTGTCGGGTGCGGTGCTTGCGATGGCCGACCGCGACGACGAGGGCGAAGGCGCCGCCGGTGACACCACGACCGGCTCTTTCGAGGCCGAACTCCATCGCGAACAGCTGGAGTTCAACACGCGTCCGCACCGGTCGACGGCGGAGCTCTCCGAGGAGATCGTCCGCCGGCGCACGGCCGCCGCGGAGCACGCCGACCGCGTCGGCGCGGCAGCGGTCGCCCTGGCCACGTCGCCGCTGCCGGTGAACCCCACCGTCGGTACGGGTCCCCGGTACCGGTGGCTCACCGACGAGTACGGCATCACCACGCAGGAGCAGCTCACGTGCGGCTGCCACGTGCATGTCTCCGTGGACTCCGACGAGGAGGGCGTGGCGGTGCTCAACCGGATCCGTCCCTGGCTGTCCGTGCTGACCGCGCTGAGCGCCAACTCGCCCTTCTGGCAGGGCAAGGACTCCGGATACAGCAGCTACCGCAGCCGAGTGTGGGGCCGCTGGCCCTCCGCGGGCCCCGTCGAGCTCTTCGCCGACGCGGCCGATTACCACGAGCAGATCCGCGCGATGGTCGCCAGCGGTGTCCTGCGGGATCCGGGAATGGTCTACTTCGACGCCCGGCTCTCCGCGGATCACCCCACCGTCGAGGTGCGCGTCGCCGACGTCTGCCTCGAACCGTCGACGACGGTGCTGCATGCCATGCTCGTCCGCGGACTGGTCGAGACGGCGGCACGCGCGTGGCGGGCCGGGGAGCCCGCTCCGCCGCACCCGGTGACGCTGCTGCGGCTCGCGACCTGGCGGGCCGGCCGCTCGGGCCTCGACGGCGAGCTGGTGAGCCCGCTGGACATGCGTCCGGTGCCCGCCGCCCAGGCCGCCCGGTCCCTGCTGGAGCACGTGCGGCCCGCACTGGACGACGCGGGTGACTTCGACGAGGCCCGCGAGCGGCTGACGCGGCTGCTGCGCGAGGGCAACGGCGCCGTCGTCCAACGCGCCGTGATGCGCCGCACCGGCAGCCTGCGCGACGTGGTCGCGGACTGCGTGCGGCGCACCCATGGGGGCCTGTGACGCTGTGACGGCTACGACGTGGTCATCAGGGCGCTGCGCAGCTTGGCCAGCACACGGGAGATGAGCCGTGAGACGTGCATCTGCGAGCAGCCCAGCACGTCGGCGATCTGCTGCTGCGTCCGCTCCTCCACGAACCGGAGATGGACCAGCTGCCGATCTCGCTCGCTCAGGTCCGCGACGATCGGCGCCAACGCGTGGAAGTTCTCGACGAGTTCGAAGCGTTCCTCGTCGAAGCCGATGAAGTCGGCGAGGGCGGTCTCGGACTCGTCGTCCTTGCCCATCACCGCGGCGTCGAGCGACACGGCGTTGTAGCCGTTGACCGCCTTCTGCACCTCGGCGACCTCACCCGGGTCGAGCTGCATCAGCTCCGAGAGCTCCTGTGTCGTCGGGGAACGGCCCAGACGGCTGCGCAGTTCGTCGGTGGCCCTGGCCAGCTCGACCCGGGCCTCCTGGAGGCGGCGCGGCACGTGCACGGCCCAGGTGGTGTCACGGAAGAACCGCTTGATCTCACCGGTGATGTACGGGACGGCGAACGAGGTGAACTCGACCTCGCGGGTCAGCTCGAACCGGTCGATCGCCTTGATCAGGCCGATCGTGCCGACCTGGACGATGTCCTCCATCTCCTGCGGCCCGCGGTGCTTGAAGCGCGAGGCCGCGTACTGCACGAGAGAGAGGTTCATCTCGATCAGCACGTTGCGCACGTACTGGTACTCGTGCGTGCCCTCCTCAAGGCGGGTCAGCCGATCGAAGAAATGCTTGCCCACGGCCCTCGCGTCCTTGGGCGCGATGGACGTGGGGTCGGCGTACGCGCGGTCCACAAGCTCCTGCGCTGTGCTCGGTGCGGCCTGCGCGTTCTGCTCGTGTGCCGTCACGGCGATCATGAGTGTGTCCCCCTCTGCGGTGGCTGAGCTGCGACGTTCCCTCCTGTACCCCCGAAGTCGGCAAGCATTCACAATGATCGTCAAGGTAGTTCGGGAAACTCCCCGGCGAGTCCTGTCCGGGCCGACCGGCTCTGCGGAGTGCGGGCTCCACGGTCCTGGCGTGGTCGTTCGCGCAGGTGGCGGAACCGCCGCCGCCTCTCACGAACAGGGGTCGGCTAAGGTGAACGCGGCGCTTGGGACAGCAGGCGCGACGGCTGTGCGCGCCCCGCGCCGTTCCGGACGGCGACATGCGGTGGGCCGACGGCCGATCCTGCCCGCCTTCACCGTGTCACGAGGTCGTACGTACTCATGCAGCCCGCCGATGAACACCCCCCTGTCATCCATTCCGGTCAGCACGGCCCGATCTGGTTGATCGAGGTCTCGGGTGACGTCGACTGCACCGCCCTCGACGCCCTGGCCGAGGCGACCGCGCAGGGGCTGCGCGAACAGCCCGGACCGCTCGTCATGGACCTGGGCGACCTGCGCTTCGCCGACTCCTCGCTGCTCAACCATCTGCTGAACGCACGGGCGTGGCGGCGTCTGATGCTCGTGGACGTGCCCGCGCAGATGCTGCGGGTGCTGGAACTCACCGGCACGGCCGAGGTGTTCGAGATGCACGCCGATGTCACGGCCGCGGTGGCCGCCGCACAGACCGACGGCTGAGTGGTACCCGCGGTCCGGGAGCCGTGCGTCCGTCCGGCGAGCGTGCTCCCCGGCACGGCCCGGTTCTCCCCGATTCACGTCCGTTCCCCCGGATCCGTGTCCGCCCTGTTTGGGTACGAACGCCCCGGGCAAGCGGATCCCGTGCTTCGGACCGGAGGCGCGCCATCGGGACCGTTCGTCGACTGCCCTGCCTACAAGGGAGTCGGGTCGGCCCGCCGCCACTGCTGACTGCCCCCGAGGATCGCTGATGCCTACTTCTCACGCCGCACAGACGTCCACCGCCACGGCGCCCGCCACCCCGACCCGTCACCCGCACGACGACGCGCCCGCGACGGCTGCGCAGTTCGCCCGGCTCGTGACGCTGCCCGAGGGCGAGGAGCGTCAGGCGCTCATAGCCCGGCTCGTCGAGTCCTGGCTGCCGATGGCGCACCGCATCGCGGGCCGCTTCCGCAACAAGGGCGAGAGCCTGGAGGACCTGCAGCAGATCGCCGCCATGGGGCTCCTCAAGGCCGTGCGCCGCTACCAGCCGGACCGTGGCGCGTTCGAGAGCTATGCGGTGCCCACCATCACCGGTGAGCTGCGACGCCATTTCCGCGACCGGATGTGGGACGTGCGCGTGCCCCGGCGCGTCCAGGAGCTTCGCAACAAGGTGCGGGTCGCGCGCCGCGACCTGATGAACGGTCCCGAGGTGCAGGGTGAGCCGTCCCTCGCGGCGCTCGCCGAGCGCACCCGGCTCAGCACGGACCAGGTCCGTGAGGGCCTGGAGGCGCTGGAGAGCTACAGCGCGCTGTCCCTGGACACGCAGTTCGACGCGAACGGGGACGGGTTCAGCCTCACCGACACGCTGGGCGCGCAGGACCCGGCGTACGACATCGTCGTGGACCGTGAGGCCGTGAAGGCGGGACTGCGCGAACTGCCGGAGCGCGAGCGCGCCATCCTGTATCTGCGGTTCTTCGAGGACATGACCCAGTCCAGGATCGCCGAGCGGTTCAAGATCTCCCAGATGCACGTGTCGCGTCTCATCGCCCGCAGCTGTGCCCGGGTCCGCGACCGGGTCGAGGCGGCCTGAACCGGCGCGGTCGGCTAGGCTCACCGCCATGACGACCGGGACGGCCTTGCGCCACTCACGATGCGGCGACCCGGTGCCTCACTGAGCGCCGCGCGGGCTCCGCCTCCGTCGTGTCGACCAAGGGTTCTGCTCAACCTCCTCGACACGACAGGAAGTTCCTTGCTCACCAAGACACTGCAGATTCCCACCGCCGACGGACAGGCCGACGCGTTCGCCGTTCTTCCCGACAACGGCGAGCGGCACCCCGGGGTGCTGATGTACGCGGACGGTCTCGGACTCCGCTCCGTGGTGCGGGAGTTGGCCCGCGAACTCGCCAGGCACGGGTACTACGTGCTCGTCCCCAACTTCTTCTACCGGCACGGCCGGGCACCGGTGGTCGCGCTTCCCGCGTTCATCGGGGAGGAGGACCGGCCGGCGGTCATGGCTCAGGTCATGCCCCTGGTCGCGGCGCACACCGTCGAGCGCACCCTGAGCGACGCCGAGGCGTTCCTCGCGTATCTCACGGCGCAGCCCGAGGTCACCGACGGGCCGGTCGCGGTCACCGGCTACTGCATCGGCGGCCTGCTGGCGCTGCGCACCGCCACGGCCCATCCCGACCGGGTGGCCGCGCTCGCCGCGTTCCACGCCCCGGTGGGCGCCGACGGGCCCGAGTCCTTCGGCACGCTCACCGCCGAGGCGCACTTCGGTCATGCCGCGACCGATCTGACGCCGGAGGCCCTCGACGAGCTCAACTCCGCGTTGGACGCGGCGGGGGTCCGGCACATCTCGGAGATCTACCCGGGCACCGTCCACGGCTTCACCATGTCCGACACCCAGGCCTTCGACGCCGACGGGCTGCGACGGCACTGGGAGCGGCTGCTGCCCCTGCTGCGGCGCACGCTGGTCGAGCGCGCGGGATCCTGACCGAGGTCAGTGCCCGTCCGCCGGGGCCTCGTCGTCCCGGGGGACGGGCAGGGGCGGTTCGCACACCGTGAGATGACGCTCCATCAGACTGCCGAGGACCAGCACGCCGGCGGTCTCGGCGACACTGGTGATCATGCGGCAGCCGATGCCGGTGCGCCGCAGGTCGTGGCGGATCTCTCCGGTCGGGGCGAACGCGAGGACACGGGCCACCCGCGGCAGCGGCGGCCGGACCCGTTGTGCGGCCGCCGCCGCCGCGCCGCGGGCGTGCCGGGGCAGTCGACGGGCCGATTCCAGAAGAGGGTTGACGGGTGCGGCGAGTGCCACCCAGACGTCTCCCGAGGGGCTGGTGGTGAGGTTGTCCGGGTAGCCGGGCAGCCGGTCCCGCCACCTTTCCGTCTCTCCGGCGCGCGGCCCGGTCAGCCAGTGGCACAGGAGCCGACGTGCCCCCGTCTCGGCTACGACGAGATGCGTGCCGTCCTCGGAGAGCACGACCCCGTTCGCGAACTCCAGCCCGTCGGCGAGGACTTCGGGTTCCCCACCGGGCTCAAGCCGCATCAGGCGGCCCGTGGCGGTGCGTCCCGTCAGGTCGGCCCGCCAGTGGGAGAGCGGGTTGCGGCTGCTGGAGGAGGTGAAGTAGAGGGTGCCGCCCGTGGCGACGGCGACGTTGCTGCACACGCGCAGCGGCCGCCCGGCCACCCGGTCCGCGAGCACCTCGGCGCGGCCGCCGTCCGGCGGCAGCCGCAACAGCCCGGCCTCGGCGTCGCACACCAGCAGCCCGCCGTCGGGCAGCACCGCAAGCCCCAACGGCCGTCCGGGCACCCGCCCGATCTGTCCGACGGCGTAGGGCGGTGTCACCCCGACGCGCAGGATGCGGCCGTCCTCGATGCCGGTGACCACTCCCCCGCGTCCGTCCGGCGCGACGTGCTCGGGCCCGTCGCCCACCGGGACACGGCGCCGCACGACCAGGGGCTGGGGCGGCACGCGCAGGGCCCTCATGCGGTCGGCCGTCGGTCGGGCGTACGCAACGTCATACGGTCCTCCGGGAGTTGTGACGGGTGACGGGCCGGGGAGCGGGTGCCCTCGCTGCTGCGGCAACGGCTCGTGGCGCCGCCCGCGTGGCGGTCGCGGGAGGCCACTCACCGCTTGCGGGCCACCCCGCACACGCCGACGTCCACGGCGCCCTGTATGTCGTAGGCGGTCGCGGCTCCGTCCGGGCGCCAGGCGGAGGGCGGCACGACGCCCGGTTCCACGAGGTCCAGGCCCCTGAAGAAGGCCGCGATCTGCGCGGGCGAACGCAGGTGGTAGGTGTTCGCCGACTGCGCGTTGTAGGCAGTCACGGCGGTGTTCAGGGCCGCGTTGGTGTCGACACCGTCGCTCAGGGCGAGATAGCTGCCGGAAGGCAGGGCGTCCAGGAGGGTGGCGACCAGATCCGCGGGACGGTCGTCGTCCGAGAGCTGCCCCATGATGCCGAGCAGGGTCAGGGCGACGGGCTTGTCGAAGTCGAGGGTCTTCGCCGCCTCGGCGAGGATCCGCTCGGGGTTGCGCACGTCCTCGGACAAGTACGCGCACGCTCCCTCGGGGCTGCTGGTCAGCAGGGCGCGGGCGTGGACCAGGACGAGCGGGTCGTTGTCGACGTAGACGATCCTGCTGTCCGGGGCGATGCGCTGGGCCACCTCGTGGGTGTTGTCGGCGGTGGGCAGCCCGGTGCCGATGTCGAGGAACTGCCGGATGCCGGCCTCGCCCGCCAGATGGCGGACGGCACGCGAGAGGAACACCCGCTGCAGCCGTGCCACGGCCGCGAATTCGGGGAAGGTCGACAGGATGACGTCGCCGACCTCGCTGTCGACCGGGTAGTTGTCCTTGCCGCCCAGCAGGTAGTTCCAGACCCGGGCCGAGTGCGGGCGGTCCGTCCGCAGGGTGCCGTTCACGGCAGCGCTCTCATGATCCATGGGCACAGCTTCACATTCGGCGAGCACTGAGAGGGTCAACTTCGGTGGAACGGTGTCGAGTTCACCGGTGTCGTGGGCACGGGGCGGTCACTCCTGGTCCCAGACGGTCGCCTCCACGTTGAACTCGTACGGTCCCGGCACGCTGGTGAAGGTGACGTACCCGAGGCGCCCCTCCCAGGTGCGCAGGCATGCGGTCGTCCCCTTGCGGACGGCCAGTGCCCGGCGCGCGAGGCGGCCGCTCAGCTCCGCGCACTGCTGGTAGGTCGGCGGGCGTGCGCCCTCCCAGGACGCGATGGCGTTGGCGACGACCTCCCCTGCGTGGCAGTCGCATTCGAGGCCGAGGTCGCCGATCACCGCGTACGTCGGCGGCACCTGGTCGAGCCACCACCCGGTCGGTTCGCCGGTGCTGCGCAGCAGGAGCGCGCCGTGCCAGCGCACCTTCACCGCGGGGGCCGCCGGGCCGGGCGTGCGGGGCGCTTCACTCGGCGGCTCCGTGGTGTCGTCGGAGCGGGAGGGCTCGGGCGGCGCGGTGGTCGGCGAGGGCGGGCGGGACGAGGTGGACGCCGGGGGCGGGCTCGGTGAGGGCTGGGCCGAGGCGGTCGGCGGGACGGTGACCGCTCCCCCGCCGCGCGGCGAGCCGCCCGCGGCCGACAGGCTCTGCCCGTAGAGCAGCGCGCCGAGGATCAGCGCGAACACGCCGATCGCGGCCACGGCCCAGCGCAGCTTCGGCTGGGTCAGGGCCGGGACCTCGGTGCCGCCCAGGCTGATCGACTGGCCGATGATCGCGGCGGCGAGCAGCACCAGACCGACGACCCACAGTGTCCCGATGATGCCCAGCATGGCGCCCTCCCCGTCGCGTACGGACGCTTATGCCCCCGGGTCGCCCCGGGTATAGGTCAGCCGCTCGACCTGGCCGCTCCGGAACTCGTCCGCGATCTCCTGTCCGTTGACGACGAGCCGGAAGGCACCCGCGTCACCGAGCACCAGGTCGATCTTGCTCGGGTCCGTGAAGGTCCTCGTCCGGCCCTGCTCCAGGATTCCGTCGAAGAGCAGTTCCCCGTTGTGGTCCTTCACCGACAGCCAGCTGCGCCCGTCCTCGGCGGTCGCCACGACGGTGACGCGGTCCTTGGGAGCCGGGAGCGCGGGCTCGGACGACGCCGGCGAGGAGGGCGTCGCGGAGGCGGACGGGGGCGTGGCGGCGGACGTGGCCGGCCGGGACGGCGAGGCGGTGACGGACGTGCCGCCGCCCGCCTTGCCGTCGTCGCCCCCGTGCCGGTTGAGGGCGAGGAAGCCTCCCGCCAGTGCGCTCGCCACGGCCGCCGCCGCGATCAGCAGGACGAGCGGGCGTCGGCCGCGGCCGACGGGTGCCGTGCGGCGCGGAGCGAGCGCGAGGGTGTGCGGGTCCGGGGCGGGCCGGGGCGGCTGGTCGGCGACGGTCGCCGGACCGGGCTCACGCTCGGGCCCGAGGGAGTCCAGGAGCGCCCCGGGGGTGGGGCGGTCGGCGGGGTTCTTGGCCAGGCAGGCGGCGACCAGCGGCCTCAACTCCCCCGGGACGGCGGAGAGATCCGCGGGCTCGTGCACCGAGCGGTACATCAGCCCCATGGGGGTGCCGGTGCCGAACGCACTGCCGCCCGCCGCCGCGACCAGGACCGCTCCGAGCGCGAACACATCGGCGGCGCCGGTGACTTCGTCGCCCTGCGCCTGTTCGGGTGCGAGGTATCCGGGGGTGCCGAAGGCCGTCCCGGTGGCGGTCAGCCGTGTCGACTCCACCGCCCGTGCGATCCCGAAGTCGAGAACGCGGGGACCGTCGTCGGCCATGATGATGTTGCCCGGCTTCAGGTCCCGGTGGACGAGTCCGCAGCCGTGCACGGCCTGGAGCGCCTCGGCCAGCGCCGCCGCGAGCGACCGCAACTCGGTCTGCGCCATGGGGCCCTGACGGTCGATCAGTTCACCGAGGGTGGGGCCGGGGATGTACGCGGTGGCCAGCCAGGGCGCCGTCGCGTCGGGGTCCGCGTCGACGACGGGGGCCGTGTGAAAGCCGCCGACCCTGCGGGCGGCCTCGACCTCGGCGCGGAACCGCTCACGGAAGTGCGGGTCCGCCGCCAACTCGGGCCTGGCCACCTTGACGGCGACGGCTCTGCCGCCCCGTGACCGGGCGAGGTAGACGGTACCCATGCCGCCCGCGCCCAGTTCCCGCTCGACGGTGTAGCCGCCGATCCGCCGCGGCAGCTCCGCGCCGTTGCCCATGCTCTGCACGCCTCCCCTGCGTACGGTCGCCCGTACGTGACGCCTCCGGTTCAGCAGCGTAGACGAAGACAGCGCCGGGGCAGCAGGGGTGGCGTGAGGCGCCCGGGCCGGTGAACTCCCCGGCTCCCGTGATCAGTTGCCGCGGCGCACCCGGGCGGCCTTGCGGGCCTCGGCGAGCTTGCGGGCGTCGTTGCTCTTGCGGGACGCCCTGCCGCCGGAGCCGGTCTTCGCGCTCTTGGTGTCCTTCGTACTGCCCAGACCGCGGAACGGGGTGTTGTGGTTCTTGGGCTTCTCCGCGGCGGAGCTGCCGTCGAGAGGGGCCCCGGAGGGCGCCTTGGCCCCGGTGATCCGGCTCAGCTCCGCCTCCCCCGACCGCACCTTGGTGACCTTGGCGGTGATGCCGGCCTCCGCCATGACCTGGCTCGTCTCGCGGCGCTGCCCGGACAGGACGAGGGTGACGACGGTGCCGGAGCGGCCCGCGCGAGCCGTGCGGCCCGCGCGGTGCACGTAGTCCTTGGGGTCGGTGGCCGGGTCGACGTTGACCACCAGGTCGAGGTCGTCGACGTGCAGGCCGCGGGCGCCGACGTTCGTCGCGACGAGCGCGGTGATCCGCCCTTCCTTGAACTGGGCGAGGGTGCGGGTGCGCTGCGGCTGGGCCTTCCCGCTGTGCAGCGCGGCGGCGGCCACGCCGCTGGCCCGCAGATGAGCGGTGAGCCGGTCGACGGCGTGCTTGGTGTCCAGGAACAGCACGACACGGCCGTCGCGGGCGGCGATCTCCGTGGCCACGGCGTACCGGTCGGGGCCGTGCACGACGAGGAGGTGGTGCGCGATCGCGGGGTGCGCGTCGGAGGCGGTGTCGGCCTCGTGGACGGCGGGGTCGCGCAGGTAGCGCTGCACGAGTTCGTCGACGTCGCGGTCGAGGGTCGCGGAGAACAGCATGCGCTGTCCGTCGGGGCGCACCTGGTCGAGGAGTTCGGTGACCTGCGGCAGGAAGCCCATGTCGCACATCTGGTCGGCCTCGTCGAGGACCGTGATGCGGACGCGGCCGAGGCGGCAGCCCCTGCGGGCGACCAGGTCGTGCAGTCGGCCGGGGGTGGCGACGACGATCTCGGCGCCGTCCCGCAGGGCGGCGGCCTGCCGTGCGACGGAGACGCCGCCGACGACCGTCGCCAGGCGCAGTCGCAACGCTTCGGCGTACGGGGTGAGCGCCTCGCCGACCTGCTGCGCGAGTTCCCGGGTGGGGACCAGGACGAGGGCGAGGGGCTCCTTGGACTCGGCGCGCCGGCCGGCCGTCCGGGCGAGGAGGCCGAGGCCGAAGGCGAGCGTCTTGCCGGAGCCGGTGGGGCCACGGCCCAGCACGTCACGTCCCGCCAGCGCGTTCGGCAGGGCCGCGGTCTGGATCGGGAAGGGCACGGTGACGCCCTGCTCGTCGAGCACGCGCAGGAGCGGGGCCGGGAGCCCGAGCCCCGTGAAGGACGGGGTGTCCTGCTGCCGGTCGTCGGCACGTGCTGAGTCGCTCACTGAAAGCCTTCCTCCGAAGGGACCTGGCCGGACCGAACCGAGGAAGGCGCGGCGGGGGACGCGGCCCGGCCGGGGCTCCGGGCGGAGCTCCGGCGCGGGGCGCTGCAAACGCTCGACGCTAGCACGGGGCGTGCGGGCCGCGCCTCCCGCGACCGGTGGCCCGGCTCAGGCGGCGGCGCCGACCGTGTCCTCGTCGGGCTCCGGGAGGCGGGAGAGCGGGCCGCGCGTGTACTGGGCGGCGACCAGCGCGGAGGCCTCCTGCGGCGTGGAGACGGAGGGCGGGGAGCCCTCCAGCGGCTGCCGGGCGGTCTCCTTCGTGAGCAGGACCGCGATCACGCCGACGGCGGCCGCGAACATGATGTAGAAGGCCGGCATGAGGTTGTTGCCGGTGGCGCTGGTCAGGCCCTCCATGGCGAGCGGGGTGGTGCCGCCAAAGAGGGAACCCGCGACGTTGAAGGAGATCGCGAGCGCCGAGTAGCGCACCTCGGTCGGGAAGAGCGCGGGCAGCACGGCGGACATCGTCGCGAGGAACGTCAGCAGGCACAGGCCGAGCAGCAGCAGTCCGGCGTAGATCGCCAGGTGGCCGCCCATGCGCAGCAGCAGGAACGCGGGCAGGGTCAGCACGACGAAGCCGATCATGCCGGTGAGCAGGACGGGCTTGCGGCCGACGCGGTCGGAGAGCGCGCCGAGCGGGTGCACGAGGCACATCAGGACGACCATGACGACGACGATGGCCACGAGGCCCGCGGTGGAGCCGTACTTCAGCTCGTCGGTGAGGTAGGTCGGCATGTACGACAGCAGGCCGTAGTCGGCGATGTCGTAGGCGGCGACGAGGATCATGCAGAGCAGCAGCGCGCGCCAGTGGTCGCGGAAGAACGGGCCGAAGCGGAACTTCGGCCGTTCGGCGCCCCGCTCGTGCTCACGCTCCAGCTCCTGGAAGGCGGGGGTGTCCTCCAGCTTGAGCCGCATGTACATGCCGATCAGGCCGAGGGGGCCCGCGACGAGGAACGGCACGCGCCAGCCCCAGGCCAGCATGGCCCCGTCGTCCAGGACCGTGGTGAGGACGGTGACGAGACCGGCCGCGCCGACGTATCCGGCGAGCGTGCCGAACTCCAGGTAGCTGCCGAAGAAGCCGCGCCGCTTGTCCGGCGCGTACTCCGCGATGAACGTGGCGGCGCCGCCGTACTCACCGCCCGTGGAGAAGCCCTGCACGACACGGAAGAGCAGCAGCAGGACCGGCGCCCAGATGCCGATGGCGGCGTACGAGGGCACCAGGCCGATACCGAAGGTGCCGAGCGCCATCATGATCATGGTGAGCGAGAGGACCTTCTTGCGGCCGATGCGGTCGCCGAGCGGTCCGAAGACGAAGCCGCCGATCGGCCGCAGCAGGAAGGCCGCGGCGAACGCGCCGAAGGACGCGAGGGTCTGGGCCGTCGGGTTGCCCGACGGGAAGAAGACCTGGCCGAGGGTGACGGCCATGTAGGAGTAGATGCCGAAGTCGAACCACTCCATGGCGTTGCCGAGCATCGCGGCCTTCACCGCGCGCCGCACCGCCGCCTCCTCGGTCACCGTGATGTCGCTGACGCGCAGCTTGGGGCTGCGCCGCCGCTCGATCACCCGGAACATCCCGCGGTGGCGGCGGACCGCCTCGGGATTCCACTCCGGTTCACTGTCACTGGCCGCCTGCGTCGTCTCCGCGCTCACGGACGGGTTCCTTCCTCCGGTTTCGCCTTCAGGCAGACCCGCCTGCCCTTCATCGTCACGTTCATGCAGCTCACCGCCGTGCGAACCCGGCGATGAAGATCACAGCCCCGCGCTCCCGGCGGCCCCGGCCCGCCGGGAACAAGTCCGCTTTCCGCAGCGCTGTCACTGATGTCCGGCCGTACGACGGAGCGCGGCCGACACACCGGTGGGCAGGGCCCCGGACGGACCGAAGGAGCGTGACAGCGATGGGCGGGTCAGGACCGGACAGGCCCCTGGCGAACGAGGACACCTGTGTCGTGACCACCTGTGGTCGCAAAATCGCCGTGCACCGGCTGCGGCTGGCGGTGGCCGACCGGCCCATCGGGCGGCTCGCCCTCGACGTGGGCGAGGACCGGGGCGGCGACCCGGGCGCGTGGGCCTCGCTCACCGCCGACGAGGCGCGGGAGCTGGCCCGCCTGCTGCTGCTGCACGCGGACCTGACCGAGCAGGGCGCGACCGCCGAGAAGTGACCGGCGCGCGCCGCTACCGCGTATCCCGCCGTCAGCTGTTCACCGTTTCCCTCGACCGGAAGGGCAGACCCCCGTCATGCGCTACGACCGCACCGTTCATCTGGACGCCGACTTCGCCACCGCCGTCGCACGCACCCGCGACGCCCTGGCCGCGCAGGGCTTCGGCATCCTCACGGAGATCGACGTCACGGCCACGCTGAAGGCCAAGCTCGATCACGACATGGAGGACTACGTCATTCTCGGTGCGTGCAATCCGCCGCTGGCGCACCGCGCCCTGGACACCGACCGGTCCATCGGACTGCTGCTGCCGTGCAACGTGGTGGTGCGCCGGGACGGCGACCGGACCGCGGTGCAGGCCCTCGACCCGAACACGATGGTCGCGCTCACCGAGCTCGACGCGCTGCGCCCGGTCGCCGAGGAGGCCACGCGACGCCTGGACGCGGCGCTGAAGTCGCTCGCGGACTCCTGACTCCCGCGGACCGCGGCACTCGTGACTCTTACGGAAGAGTGACGCACCGGCCCGGCGGGCCGGTCGGGCCCCGCCGCGGGCCTAGCGTGACGGCATGCGTGTGTTGGTCACCGGCGGTGCCGGTTTCATCGGGTCCCATGTGGTCGAGGCGCTCCGGGCGCGCGGACACGAGGCGTTCGTGTTCGACGTCCGCGACGATCCGGGGGCGGACGTCCGCGACCCCGAGGCCGTCGCCCAAGCGCTGAAGGGCGTCGACGCCGTCTGTCACCAGGCGGCCATGGTCGGCCTCGGCAACGGCGTCACGGACGCGGCGGCGTACGTCTCCCGCAACGACCTCGGCACCGCGGTGCTCGTCTCGGCGATGGCGCAGGCGGGCATCGCACGGCTGGTCCTCGCCGGGTCGATGGTCGTCTACGGCGAGGGGCGGTACAGCTGCCCTCGGCACGGGGACGTACGACCGGGCCCGCGCGCGGCCGGTGATCTCGACGCGGGCCGCTTCGAACCCCTCTGCCCGTCCTGCGGCGCCGCGTTGACGCCCGCGCTGATCGGCGAGGACGCACCGGCGGACCCGCGCAACGTGTACGCGGCGACCAAGCTCACCCAGGAACACCTCGCCGCCGCGTGGGCCCGCACCTCGGGCGGCTCCGCGCTCTCGCTGCGCTACCACAACGTGTACGGCCCGCGGATGCCGCGAGACACGCCGTACGCGGGTGTCGCCTCCTTCTTCCGCTCGGCGCTGGCCCGGGGCGAGGCCCCGCGTGTCTTCGAGGACGGCCGGCAGCGCCGGGACTTCGTCCACGTACGGGATGTCGCCGCCGCCAATGTCGTGGCGCTGGAGGCGGACGCGGCGGGCGGCGCGCTGCGCGCGTACAACGTGGGCAGCGGAGTCCCGCACACCGTGGGCGAGTTGGCGCGGGCGCTGGCCGCCGCGTGCCGGGGACCCGAGCCGGTCGTGACCGGCGAGTTCCGTCTCGGCGACGTCCGGCACATCACCGCGGACTCTTCGCGGCTGCGGGCGGAACTCGGCTGGCGGCCCGTCGTCGCGTTCGAGGACGGGATGCGGGAGTTCGCCGGGGAGTAGGCCCGGTCAGGGGGCCGCGGGCAGTGTCACCTCGAAGCAGCAGCCGCCCGGGATGTTGCGGACGCTGGCCCGGCCCCGGTGGGCCTCGACGATGCCGCGCACGATGGCGAGGCCGAGGCCCGCGCCCGCCGGGGGTGTCCTGGCGTCCGTGCCGCGCCAGCCGGTGTCGAAGACGCGCTGCAGATCGGCCTCGGGGATGCCGCCGCAGCCGTCGCTGACCGACACCACCACGCCGTCCGCGGAGCGGGCCGCGGCGACGGCGACGGTGCCGTCGGACGGGGTGCGCCGGATCGCGTTGACCAGCAGGTTGCCGAGGACGCGGCTCATCTCCTTGCCGTCGACCTCCACCGGCACCGGGTCGACGCGCTCGCCCACGAGCCGCACGCCGTGCTCCCTGGCCAGCGGGTCGGCGCCCGCGAGCGCGTCGCCGATCAGGTCGTAGACCGACATCCGCGCCGGGCTCAGCGGCAGGGCGCCCGCGTGGATCCGGGAGAGTTCGAAGAGGTCGCCGACCATGCCGTCGAGGTGCTCGACCTCGGTGCGCATCTGGGTGAGGTAGCGCCCCGGGTCGGCGGCGACGCCGTCCTCCAGCGCCTCGGCCATGGCCCGCAGGCCCGCCAGCGGGGTGCGTAGATCGTGCGAGATCCAGGCGACGAGTTCACGGCGCGCGGTCTCCAGGGCCCGCTCGCGCTCCCGGGACGCGGCGAGTTTCGCGCTGGTCGCCGCCAACTCCCGGCTGACGGCCTCCAGTTCGGCGGTGGCGGGGCCGTCGGGGGCGGCGAAGGAGCCGCCGTCACCGAAGGAGCGGGCCGCCACGGCCAGGGCGCGGCTGCGGGCGACGACCCAGCGGCCGAGCAGCAGCGCGGTCGCGAGCGACACGACGGCGGCCATCGCGACGACGGTGGTGACGACGGTGAGGTCGTGCGGCGACAGGAACATCGCCCAGGCGACGGCGAGGGTGCCCGCCAGCATGGCGAGCACGCCGACCGCGGCGACGACGGCGAGCAGCACGGTCAGGGAGCGGCGCCGGATCAGGCGCAGCGCCGCCGCCCCGGCGAGGCCGCTGGCGGCGGCGCCCCCGAACGCGTAGAGGGCGATGAGGAGGTTGGCGTGCACGGTCAGTCCCCCTGCCCGGCGGGTTCGAAGCGGTAGCCGACGCCCCACACCGTCTGGATGAGGCGCGGGCGGGCCGGGTCGTCCTCGACCTTGCCGCGCAGCCGGCGCACATGGACCGTGACGGTCGACAGGTCGCCGAAGTCCCAGCCCCACACCTCCCGCATCAGCTGCTCGCGGCTGTACACGCGGCCGGGATTGCGCAGCAGGAAGGTCAGCAGGTCGAACTCCCGCAGGGTCAGGGCGAGTTCGCGCTCGCCGCGCAGGGCGCGGCGGGCCGTGGGGTCGACCGTGATGCCGCCGGCGCTGACCGGCCCCCGGTCGGCGCCGGGGCGGGCGCGGCGCAGGACGGACTCGACGCGCAGGACGAGTTCGCGGGGGCTGAAGGGCTTGGTCACGTAGTCGTCGGCGCCGACCTCGAGGCCGAGGATACGGTCGTCCTCGTCGCCGCGCGCCGTCAGCATGATCACCGGGACGGGGCCGTGCGCCCGGATCCGCCGGCACACCTCCAGGCCGCCCATGCCCGGCAGCATCAGGTCGAGCACCACCAGGTCGGGCGGGAGCGCGGTGGCGCGGGCGAGGGCCTCGGGGCCGTCGGCCGCCCGGTCGACGGCGAATCCGGCCCGGTCCAGATATCCGGCGACGACCTCGGCGACGGTCGGGTCGTCGTCGACCACCAGGACGCGCGCGGGCTGCGCCGTCGGGCGTACGGGCTCGTGGGGCTGTTGCATGCCGTCCAGCTTCGCACCGCACCCCCGCCCCACGGCCGTCCGCAGGTCGCGGGGCGTGCGGACGTCCTTGTTTCGTAAGGAGCCTGCGCCCGTTTTGACCGGTTACTGTACGTAGGGTGATGCTGTGACTTCCCACCGCCCCCAGGTCGACGTGATCCTGCCCTGTCTCGACGAGGCCGAGGCCATTCCCTGGGTTCTCGAACGCATCCCGCCCGGCTGGCGCGCCGTGGTCGTCGACAACGGTTCGACGGACGGTTCCGCGGACCTCGCGCGCGGCCTCGGCGCCGAGGTCGTGCACGAGCCGGTCCGCGGTTTCGGTGCCGCCTGCCAGGCCGGTGTCGCCGCGAGCACCGCCGACATCGTGTGCTTCTGCGACTGCGACGCCTCCCTCGACCCGGGCGCTCTCGTGCCGTTCGTGCGCGCGGTGCGGGCGGGCGAGGCGGATCTGGTGCTCGGCAGGCGCCGCCCGGCGCGCCGTGGCACCTGGCCGCTGCACGCCCGGCTCGGCAATGCCGCCGTGGCCCGGATGGTGCGCCGCAGGACCGGGGTCGCCGTGCACGACATCGGCCCGCTGCGCGCGATGCGGCGCGCGGCGCTGGAAGGGCTCGCGCTCACCGACCGGCGCAGTGGCTATCCCCTGCAGATGGTGGTGCGGGCGGCGGAGGCCGGCTGGCGCATCACGGAGGAGGACGTGGCGTATCTGCCGCGCAGCGGACGTTCCAAGGTCACCGGCACCTGGCGCGGCACGTGGCAGGCGGTGCGCGACATGAGCCGGGTGCTGGCCGGAACGGACCCGCGGGCGATGGAGGGAGCCGTCCGATGAGCACGCTCCCCACGCTTCTCGTCATCGCCAAGGAGCCGCGTCCCGGCCGGGTCAAGACGCGGCTGACGCCGCCGTTCACGCCCGAGCAGGCCGCGGACCTGGCCGAGGCCGCTCTGACGGACACCCTCGGCGCGGTGGCCGCCGCGCCCGCGACCCGGCGGGTCCTCGTCCTGGACGGCGCTCCGGGGCCCTGGCTGCCGCCGGGTTTCGAGGTGGTGCCGCAGGTCGCGGGCGGTCTCGACGAGCGGCTCGCGGCCGCGTTCGCCGGGTGCGAAGGGCCCGCGCTGCTCGTCGGCATGGACACGCCGCAGCTGACGCCCGCGTTGCTGACCGTGGACTTCGACGCGGCGGACGCCTGGTTCGGTCCCGCGCTGGACGGCGGCTTCTGGGCGCTCGGCCTGGCCGCGCCCGATCCGGCGCTGTTGCGCGGGGTGCCGATGTCGACACCGCACACGGGAGCGGTCCAGCGGGAACGCCTGGTCGCCGCCGGACTGCGGGTGCGGGATCTGCCCGCGCTGCGGGACGTCGACACCGCCGCGGACGCGCAGGCCGTCGCGCGGTCCGCGCCGCACAGCGTGTTCGCGCGTCGCCTGGCCGACTGTACGGGCGTGGTACGCCGATGAGCACACCGTCCGCGACCACCGCCCCCTGGGCCGCCGCCGACCCGTACGCGGCGGCGCTGCGCGCGGGCGGCGGGTCGCTGTTCCTGCGCCGCTCCGACGGCTGGCTGCTGCCGCTGGACGTGGCGCGCTGGTGCACCCGGGCCGACGCCGTCGACCGCGCGGTGCTCGACCGCTGCGAGGGGTCCGTCCTCGATGTCGGGTGCGGTCCCGGCCGGCTCGTCGCCGAACTGCACCGGCGGGGCCGGGACGTGCTCGGCATCGATGTCAGCGAGGCCGCCGTCGACCGTACGACGCGCCTGGGCGGCGCCGTGCTGCGCCGCTCGGTCTTCGAGCCGCTGCCCGGTGAGGGCCGCTGGGGCACCGTGCTGCTGATGGACGGCAACATCGGGATCGGTGGCGACCCGCGCACGCTGCTGCTGAGGGCGCGTCAACTCCTGCGCGGCGACGGACTGTTGCTGGTGGAGACGGCCGCCGTCGACGTCGACGAGCGGGCCGAGGTCCAGGTCGTCGACGCCGCCGACCGGCCGCCGCTCGACGGCCGCCCGTTCCCGTGGGCGCGCGTGGGCACCGAGGCGCTGCTGCGGCACGCGCATGGGACGGGTCTCGCGGTCCGGGCTCAGTGGGGCGCGGGCGGCCGCCGCTTCGTCGCCCTCCGGACCTGCACGGCGAACACGAGCGCGGAACCGGCGAACAGCGCCGCGGTGATCAGGAGCCAGCGACCGAGGAAGCCGTCCGCCGACAGGCCGGTGGCGGAGCGGTAGCGGTCCGCCACGGCGCCGCCGATCAGCGGGAACCACACGAGGAGCAGCAGCGCGGACAGCGCGGCCGGGACCCGCACGTACCCGGCCGCCTGCCGCCGTCCCAGCGCCGTGAAGCCCTTCAGCAGGACACGGTCGGCGGTCGCGTACAGGGGCAGGAGCACGAGGTCGTGCAGCAGGGCGGCGCCCACCAGCCACAGCGCGACGGTGAACCAGTCGTCGGCGAGGAGTCGCACGGCCGCGTATCCGGTGAGGGCGAACGAGCAGCACAGCAGGAGGATCTGGAGCGGGCTGCCGAGCGGCAGCCGGAGCGTCGGCTTCGTCACGAGGGTCACAGCTTTCCGAAGGTGAGACGGGCCACCCATTTGGTGTTGAGGACACCGGGCGCGGCGGGCACGATGATGCGCGCCGGGTAGCCGTGGTCGGGGGAGAGTTCCGCGCCGTTGACGTACAGCGCGAGCAGGGAACGCGGGTCGGCGACCTGGTTCGAGCGCAGGGCGGCGTGGCGGAACGCGCCGTGCCGCTGGAGCGAGGCGACGAACACGTCGACCGGTTCGTCGTGGCCGACGAGGGCCGCGAGGTCGCGCAACCGCACCCCGCGCCACTCCTGGTCCGACGTGGACCAGCCCTCCACGCAGGCGATCGGCAACTCGGCGGTGTGCAGGGGGAGCCGGGACAGTTCGGCGCGGCTCAGCCGGATCGTCCCGGTGCGGCCGGTGAGCACGAGCCGCCAGGCCTCGTCGCCGGTCTCCGCCGCGTCGATCCCGGCGTAGGCGGCGGTCTTGTTGATCTGGAAGGCGTTGCCCCCGCTGCCCGGGTCGCCGCCTCCGTGCGGGGCGAGCAGGGCGGTGCGGCGCAGCGGGCCGTCGAAGCTGCGCCCGACCGTGGTGGCGAACAGCAGCAGCGCTCCCCCGCCGACGAACCAGAAGGCGCCGCGCCGCGAGAAGGTCGGCTCCGCAGGATGCGGCGCCACCAACTCGTCGTGTACGTCGGCCCGTTCGTCGCTCTGCTCTGCGTCCTGGTGTCGCATCGCGCGTACGTTGCGCAGCGCGAGCGGCAGCTTGAGCGCGGTGTGGACCGCGAACGCCGCGAAGAAGACCCAGGCGCCGTAGAAGTGGAGCCGGTAGAAGGAGCCGGGGAAGACGTAGTCGAGCTGGACGTTGAGCACCCCCGTCACGAACTCGAACAGGCCCCCGCCGACGAGCAGCAGCAAGGAGAGCCGCTCCAGGGCGTGGCTGACCGAGCGGACGGGCGGCAGCGCGAACAGCTTCGGGATCACCGACCACAGCTTGGCCAGGAGCACCGGGATCAGGGTGACGCCGAGGGTGACGTGCACACCCTGCGTGAGCCGGTAGAGCCAGCGGGGGTCGGTCGGCCAGGAGAAGAGATAGAAGCCGAGGATCCCCTTGTCCGGTGTCTTGTCGTTCACGGTCGCGAGGTCCGGGTTGTACGCGGCGTAGGAGAGCAGCCCTGTCACGAACAGCACGGTGATGCCGGCGAGCAGCACGAGCCCGAGCACGGAGGTGAAGCGGAGCCCTCGCAGGGGGCTGCGCCAGAACGCGGCCGAGGTGGGCGGAGGCGGGATGTCACGCATGCTGCGACCGTAGGCCGGACCCACCCCCGCGCAGGGCCCGCGACTCATGACGAAACCCTGACGTCCGGCCACGACGACACGGTCGGCGCACGTGCACGCCGTACGTTGCAGACGTGATCCGCACGAAACCCTCCACCGGCTCCCCCGGTACCCGCCACGATCTGATCGCCGTCGCGGCCGCCGCGCTCCTGGTGACCGCCGCCGTGCTGATCGGTCGGCACATCGAGCACACCTACGGCACGCTGCACGTCGGATGGCCGCCGCTCTACGCGAACTGGCTGCCCCATGCGGGCCCCGGCACGCCCGCGGCGATCGTGGTGGCCGTCGCCGTCGTCACCTGCGGCCCCGCGGTCGCGGCCCGGCTGCGATGGCGGGCGCTGCTCGCGGCGTCCTGGGCGGCCGCGAGCATCTGGATCCTGTCGCTCGCGCTGATCGACGGCTGGCAGCGCGGCGTCGCGCGCCGCCTCACCACGCGCTACGAGTACCTCCAGGTCATCGACCGGTTCCACGACATCCCCGCGACGCTGCGGGACTTCACCCGGCACATCCTCATCGACTCCCCCGACCACTGGCCCGCGCACACCGCGGGCCATCCCCCTGCCGCCCCGCTCACCTTCGTGCTGCTCGACCGGATCGGCCTCGGCGGGGGCGCCTGGGCGGGCCTGTGGTGCATCGTCGTCGGCGCCACCGGGTGCGTGGCGGTGCTGATCGCCGTACGGGCGCTGGCGAGCGAGGACCTGGCGCGACGCGCGGCTCCGTTCCTGGTGCTCGCGCCGGTCGCGGTGTGGATGGGGGTCTCGGCCGACGGGTACTTCGCGGCGGTGGCGGCGTGGGCGCTCGCCTGCCTGGCGCTGTCCGTCACCGGCCGGTCGCCCAGGGCCTCGCTCGGGTGGGCGGCGCTCGCCGGGCTCTTGTACGGACTGACCTGCTATCTCTCGTACGGTCTGACGCTCTTCGCCGTCATCGGCGCGGTGGTGCTGCTGCTCGGGCGGCGCGTGGTGCGGGAGCGGCCGCTGCTGCTCGCGGCCCTTGCGGTGGGGCTCACGGTGGTGCCGCTGGCGTTCACGCTCGCGGGGTTCGACTGGTGGGAGGCGTACCACCTGTTGGTGAAGCGCTACTACCAGGGCGCGGGCGGCATCCGTCCCTACGGGTACTGGGTGTGGGCCAATCTCGCGTGCACGGTGCTGATCGCGGGCCCGGCCACGGTGGCGGGGCTGCGGCGGGCGGGCGCGCTGCTGCTGCGCGACCGCCGCCGCGACGCCGCCCGCACCCGCCTCGCCGTCCTGGCCGTGACGGCGCTCGCGGTCCTGCTGATCGCCGACCTGTCCGGCATGAGCAAGGCGGAGACGGAACGGATCTGGATCCCCTTCACCCTGTGGCTGCTGGCCGCGTGCGCGTTCCTTCCCCGTCCGCGCGCGTGGCTGACGGCGCAGGCGGTCCTCGCCCTGCTGATCAACCACCTGCTGCTGACCGGCTGGTGACGGTACGTCACTTCAGGCGCCGTCGAACCCGCGCAGCAGGTCGGCCGCGACGCTCACGGCGATCGTCGCCGGCTCCTTGCCGGTGATGTCGGGCAGGCCGATCGGGGTCCTGATCCGTTCGATGGCCGCCTCGTCGTGGCCGCCCTCGGTGGCGAGGCGCGTGCGGAAGCGGGCCCATTTGGCGGCGGACCCGATCAGCCCGATGGAGCCGAGATGGCCGGCGCGCAGGGCGGCGTCGCACAGGGCCGCGTCCTCGGCGTGGTCGTGGGTCATGATCAACACGTGGGTGCCGTGCGGCAGTCGGTCGAGGACCTCCTCGGGCAGCAGCGGTGTGTGATGGACGTGCACCTGGGCGACGGCGTCCGCGAGGACGGCGAGCCGTTCCTCGGTGAGCATGTCGGCGCGGCTGTCGATCAGATGCAGGTCGAGGTCCTGGCGGGCCAGGATGCGGGCCAGTTCCAGGCCGACGTGCCCGACACCGAAGACGGCCACCGCGCCGACCACCGGCAGCGGTTCGAGGAGCACCGAGACGGTGCCGCCGCAGCACTGCACGCCGTGCCGGTTGGTCACCTTGTCGTTCAGGGCGAAGTCGATCAGCTCCGGCTCCGGCTTGCGCGCCTCGATCATCTCGCGGGCCCGGTCGATGGCGACGGCCTCGACGTTGCCGCCGCCGATCGAGCCCCAGGCCGCGTCGGACGCGACGACGAGTTTGGCTCCGGCCTCGCGCGGGGCGTGGCCGCGCACGGTCGCGACGGTGACGAGCACGCCGGGCTCCCGGCGTGCCCGCAGCCGCGCGACCGCGGCGATCCACGTCATGTCAGGCACCGCTCAGCGCCTGCGTGCCGGTCAGGCCGTCGCGCGCGGCCGTGCTCTCACGGGCGGCCTGAACCGCCCAGAACACGGCCTCCGGGGTCGCGGGCGAGGCCAGTTCGACGGCGGTACCGGGCGCACCGAACGCGGCGGCGGCCTGCCGCAGCGCCTCGCGCACACAGAACGCCAGCATCAGCGGCGGCTCACCGACGGCCTTCGAGCCGTACACCGCGCCCTCCTCGGCGGCGTTCTCCAGGAGCGTGACATGGAACTCCTCGGGCATCTCCGAGAAGCTCGGCAGCTTGTAGGTGCTCGCCGCCCGGGTGAGGAGCCGGCCGCGATGCGGTCCGTCGCCCGCGTCCCAGCGCATGTCCTCCAGGGTCAGCCAGCCCGCGCCCTGCACGAACCCGCCCTCGATCTGCCCGATGTCGATCATCGGGGAAAGACTGTCGCCGACGTCGTGCACGATGTCCACGCGCCGGGTCCGGTACCCGCCGGTGAACCCGTCGACCTCCACCTCGGCGACGGCCGCGCCGTGGGCGAAGTACTTGAACGGCGAGCCGCTGAACGTGCCCGCGTCCCAGTGCAGTCCTTCGGTGCGGTAGAAGCCGGCCGCGGAGAGCTGGACCCGCTGGAAGTACGCGGTGCGCACCAGGTCGTCCCAGGCGAGCTCCTTGTCGCTGCCGATGCCGCGGGCGACGCCCTCGACGATCCGGACGTCGCAGGCGTGCGAGCCGAGCTGGGTCGCGGCGACCTGGAGGAGGCGTGCGCGCAGCTGCTCGCAGGCGTCCTTGATCGCCGCGCCGTTCAGGTCGGTGCCCGAACTGGCCGCGGTGGCCGAGGTGTTGGGCACCTTGTCGGTACGGGTCGGGGCGAGCCTGACCTTGTGCAGCGGGATACCAAGGGTGGTCGCGGCCACCTGGATCATCTTGGTGTGCAGGCCCTGGCCCATCTCGGTGCCGCCGTGGTTGATCAGGACGGAGCCGTCCTTGTAGATCAGCACCAGCGCGCCGCCCTGGTTGAAGGCGGTGAGGTTGAACGAGATGCCGAACTTGATGGCGGTGACGGCGAGTCCGCGCTTGGTGTGCGGATGCGCGGCGTTGAACGCGGCGATCTCGCGCCGCCGGTCGGCGACCCCGGCGTTCTCCTGCACCTGCTGCCACACGGCGGCGATCCGCTGCGGCGCGAGGACCGGCTGTCCGTACGGCGTCGTCTGGCCGTGCCGGTAGAAGTTGCGCTCGCGCAGTTCGGCCGGGTCGAGGCCGAGCAGCGGTGCGCAGCGGCCCATGATGTCCTCGATCACGAGCATGCCCTGGGGTCCGCCGAAGCCGCGGAAGGCCGTGTTGGAGACCTTGTTGGTCCTGGCGATGCGGCCTTCGACCCGGGCGTTGGGGATCCAGTACGTGTTGTCGATGTGGCACAGGGCGCGGGCCACGACGGGTTCGGAGAGATCGAGGCTCCAGCCGCCGTCCGCGGTGAGAGTGGCGTCGAGGGCCTGGATGTGCCCGTCGGCGTCGAACCCGATCCGCCACCGCGCGTGGAAGCCATGGCGTTTGCCGGACATGGTCAGGTCCTGCGTGCGGTTGAGCCGGAGCCGCACCGGGCGGCCGGTGAGCCGCGCGCCGAGCGCGGCGACAGCCGCGAAGCCGTGCGGCTGCATCTCCTTGCCGCCGAACGCGCCGCCCATCCGCAGGCACTGCACGGTCACCTCGTGGCTGTGCAGACCGAGGACGTGGGCGACGATCTCCTGCGTCTCGGAGGGGTGCTGGGTGCTGCTCTGGACGAAGACCTGACCGGCCTCGTCGATGTGGGCGAGCGCCGCGTGCGTCTCCAGGTAGAAGTGCTCCTGGTCGCCGAACCGCAGCTCGCCCGTGAACACGTGCGCGGAGTCGGCGAATCCGGCGTCGACGTCCCCGGTGGTCATCACGGGCCGAGCGCCGTGGAAGCTGCCCGCCTCGATCGCCTCCTCCAGCGAGACGAGGGCGGGCAGTTCCTCGATGTCCACCTCGACGGCCTCGGCGCCGAGCCGTGCGGCCTCCAGGGTCTCGCCGAGCACCCAGGCGACGGCGTGGCCGTGGAACATCACCTCGTCGGGGAAGAGCGGTTCGTCGTGCTTCATCCCGGCGTCGTTGACCCCGGGCACGTCCGCGCCGGTCAGGACACGGACGACGCCGGGCACGGCGAGCGCGGGCGCGGTGCGCAGCGCGGTGATCCGGCCGCGGGCCTTCATGACCTGGACCGGGTGGGCGTGCAGCACGTCCTTGGTTCGGTGGACGAGGTCGTCGGTGTAGAGCGCGGCGCCGGTGACGTGCAGCCCCGCGCTCTCGTGCGGCAGCGACAGGCCGACGGCGGGCTTCTCGGGTCGTTCGGACAACTGGCTCATGCCGACACCGCCTCGGTGGTCTGCGCGTACAGCTTCAGCAGGCTCTGCCCGAGCATGGCGCTGCGGTACGCGGCGCTGGCCCGGTGATCGCTCATCGGTGTGCCCTGGGCCCGCAGCACACGGGCCGCCTCCTCGACAGTCTCCTGCGACCAGGGCTCGCCCTCCAGGGCCGCTTCGGCGGCGAGCGCGCGGATCGGGGTGGCGGCCACGCCGCCGAGTCCGATCCGGGCCCTGCGCACGACCCCGTCGCGGAGGTCGAGGGCGAAGGCGGCCGCGACGCTGGAGATGTCGTCGAACCGCCGCTTGGCGATCTTGTGGAAGGCGGTGGTCGGCGCGAGCGGCAGCGGGACGCGTACCGCCCGGATCAGTTCGCCGGCCCGGCGCACGCTCTGCCGGTAACCGGTGAAGTACTCGGCGAGCGGCACCTCGCGCTCGCCGTCGGCGTCGGCGAGCACCAGCGACGCCTCCAGCGCGAGCAGCACGGGCGCGCCGTCCCCGATCGGGGACCCGGTGCCCAGGTTGCCGCCGAGGGTGGCGCTGTTGCGGATGAGGCGGGACGCGAACTGCGGGAACAGTTCGGCGAGCAGCGGGACCCGGCCGTCGAGGCGCCGCTCGATCTCGGTGAGGGTGAGCGCGGCCCCGAGCTCGATGTGCCCCTCGGTGACGTGCAGTTCCCTCAGTTCCGGCAGCCGGTCGACGGCGATGACGCAACCGGCCCGCCGGGCACGGATGTTGACCTCCACGCCCCAGTCGGTGGACCCGGCGACCACGACGGCGTCGGGCCGCTCGCGCAGCAGCTCCAGCGTCTCGGCGAGACTGCCGCGGCGCAGGAACTCCCGGTCGCCGCGGGCGTACGCGGTGGGGACGGCGGCGGGCGGCTCCTGGTCGCGCCGGAGCGCCAGCGGATCGTCGGCGGCGGGCGCGCCGACGGCGTACGCGGCGTCACGGATCGGCCGGTATCCGGTGCAGCGGCACAGGTTCCCGCTCAGCGCGTGCAGATCGAAGCCGTTCGGCCCGTGCTCGGCGCCATCGTCACCGGCACCGTCGCCTTCCTGGCTCGCGTGCGCACAGCGGTCGGGCCGGTAGTACTCGGCGGCCATGCTGCACACGAACCCCGGTGTGCAGTAACCGCACTGGGATCCGCCGCGCGCCGCCATCTCCTCCTGCACCGGGTGCAGGGTCGGCGCGGTGCCGGGTTCACCGGCGCGGGCGAGCCCTTCGGAGGTGACGATCTCCTGCCCGTCGAGGGCCGCGACCGGCACCAGACAGGCGTTGACCGCCACCCAGTCGGTGGGCCGGTCCACGCCGGGCCGGGCGACGAGGACCGAGCAGGCGCCGCACTCGCCCTCGGCGCAGCCCTCCTTGGTGCCGGTCAGGCCGCGCTCGCGCAGGAAGTCGAGGACGGTGGTGTGGGGCGCGGCCGGGGCGATCGGCGCCTCCTGCCCGTTGACCGTGATCCGTGCCGCTACCACGACAGCACCTCGTCCCGGTGCGCGGGCGCGGGCCGTCGATTCGTCGTGTACGCGAGGTACGTCATGTACGCCAAGGTCGGGCAGCTTTCTGTGGTCGGACGCGCCACGGCACGAGGACGGCGGGCGCGCAGCGGCACGCGTCGACGGCGTACCGGAAACCGGAAAAGGGGAGGACGGACGACTCGGCACGCGCCGCGGACGGGCGGCGTGCCGGGTGGGCTTCAGCAGCCGTGCGCGATCCGCCCCGGGGCCCAGGCCGTGCGCTGGGCGAGGCGACCGAGGTCGGAGAAGCTGTCCATCCGCTCGTCGCCTCCTCTCCGCGGTTTCGGGCATGTCTCAGGGCCGACGATGACGGCAAGCTAGCCGCTGGGGTGAGGGAGATCAAGAGGGTGCCCGGTCGATCCCGGCGGCCGGCCGGCCCGAGCCGTCCGCCGCGGCGGCTCCCACGGGCCGCCGTCCGGCCATGCCGCGTCGTCCACGGTCAGGAACGGTTCCGCCGCCACGGTGCGCGGCGTCAGACCGGTGAACGCGCGCACTTCCCTGTGCAGGTGCGACTGGTCGAAGTAGCCGCTCTCCACGGCGACTTGGGCCGCGGGGGCACCGGCGACCAGGCGGTGGACGGCGTGGTCGAAGCGGGCCAGGTTCACGGCGTGTTTGGGCGGCATGCCGAGTTGCGTGCGGAAGCGGGTCCACAGGCGCTTGCGGCTCCAGCCGACTTCGGCCGCGAGGTCGTCGACGCGGACGAGGCCGGGGCGGGCGGCGATGCACTGCCAGGCGCGAGCGACCTCCCGGTCGACGGGGCGGGCCGCGGCGCAGCGGCGCTGGAGCGCGTCCTTCACCTGTGCGAAGCGTTCGTCCCAGGTGGTGGTCTCGGCGAGCCGCTCGCGCAGGCGGGCCGCGTCGCGGCCCCAGAGGTCGTCGAGGCTCGTCATCGCGCCGGCCAGGTCGGCCGGGCCCACGCCGAGGGCCGCGCGGGCCACCACCGGGGACAGCCGCACCTGGAGGCACGCGAGGTGGGCGCCGCCGACCCGGACGGTGCCGCCGCGGCCGAAACCAGGGCCCGCGACCATGCTCCCTGCGGGACGCGGACCGGTGCCGTCGTCCACGGTGGCCCTGCCCGCGCCGAACTCCAGAGCCAGCATCACGGAGGGGTGCGGGACGATGCGCAGTCCGCCGTGGAGCGGGCCGGCGATGCGGAACCCGGCCATGTCGACACCTGCCGCCCGGCTCGACCACCCCGGGCGTGCCACCTCCCACTCGGCGGGATCGGCTCGCATGTCTCGAGTGTACGAGCCCGGGGCGCGGAACATTTGTCCAATCCCCGGCGGCGGGCCGACGCCCACAGTGACGGCATGAATGCTTCTTCCTCGGGTCAAACCCCCATCCCGGACCGTGATGTGACGGCACATCAGGACAGGATGCTCGCCCTCGAAGACGGCGGTCTGCACGTGTGTCTGGACGGACCGCCCGACGCGCCCGCGCTGCTGCTCCTGCACGGTTCCGCCGCTTCCACCGAGTCCTGGCACGCGATGGTTCCGCTGCTCACCGCCCGCCATCGAGTCATCCGCGTCGACCTGCGCGGGCACGGCCGCTCGGCTCCGCCCGCCGAGGGCGGCTACGCGGTCACCGAGCAGGCCCGCGCCGTCGCGGCGGCGCTGGACCGGCTCGGCGTGGCGCAGGTCGTGGCCGTCGGCCACTCCAGCGGCGGCTACTGCGCGACCGCGCTCGCCGAGCTGCGGCCCGACCTGGTCTCCGCGCTGGTCCTCGTCAGCACCGGGCCGAGCGTGGAGGCGTTCAACGGGCCCGACACCAGCGCGATCGGGCCCGAGCAGTGGCCGCCCAGCGACGACCTGGTGCGCCGGTTCGCGAGCAGCGGTTTCCGCGCGGGCTTCCCGGTCCCGCAGGACCTCGTGGACGACGTACGGTCCATGACGTACGAGGCGTTCACCGCGGCCGTGGGGGCGTCGCAGACCTACCTGGCCGAACAGGCGCTGCCGGAACGGCTGATGAAGGTCGGCAAGCCGCTGCAGGTCGTCTTCGGCGACCAGGACGGGCGCTGGCGGCCCGGCTCCGCGGCCGACTACCGGACCGTGCCGGGCGCGCGGGTCGCGTGGCTGCCCGGGTCCGGGCACACGCCCGTCCTGGAGGACCCGGAGGGGACGGCGGCGCTGCTGCTCGCGTTCACCGCGGAGGGGTGAGCGGGGCGTCGGCGGGCCGCGGGCGGTGGCGCAGATGGAGCCAGGCGCCCGCGGTCAGGGCCGCGCCCGCTCCCGCCGACGCCGCGGCCGGGCTCTGGCCGGTGTCGGCCGGAGCCGTCGCGTCGCCGCCGTCGAAGGCAACGTCCGAGCAGGAGAAGAAGTTCTCCTGACTGTCGGAGCGGATCCAGTGGACGAACGCCATGTGGCGGCCCCTGCGTTCGGGAAGCTGGAGATCCCAGGAGTTGTGGCCGTCCGGGTCCCCAGGTCGCCCTCGTTCGGCGGGTCCTGGACGGTCTGCGCCTTCTCCAGGTCCGACCAGCCCAGCGGCTGCCCGGGATCGAAGCCCTCCTTGGTGACGTAGACCTCGAACCGGCCGGGGTGGTGCGCCCAGTCGCCGTACTGGAACCGGCCGGTGGCGCCGGCCGTGGGAGGGGTGACGGGCCAGTCGGTGCGCGCGGCGTTGTACGGCGAGAAGTCGTACGGGCTGCGGTCACCGGCGCTGCACAGGGTGCCGTCGGGGACGTACCCCTCGCCGCGGCCATCCGCGTCGGAGTCGAGCACCGCGAACCAGCTGTACAGCGGGGTGGTGCTCGCCTCCTCGACGGCCGCCTTGCAGGCGGGGTTGGTCGGCATCTGGGTCGCGGAGTTGGCGAGCAGGTCCTCGGAGCAGAGGCAGGTGCGCGAACCCGGCATCAGGGCCACGCCGTGCGCGGCGACCGGGGACGGCGCGGCGAGCAGGGCGGCGAGGGCGAGGCCGGTGGCACCGGCCAGGCCCGCCGCGCGCCGGGCACGCGCCGGGCACGCGTCGGGCGTCGGGCGTCGGGCGTCGGGCGTCGGGCGTCGGGGAACCGTCATGGGAAGGTCTCCTTCGGGACGTCTCCGACGAGCGGTACGCCCCGTGGTCGGCGGCGGAACCGATTCGGTTGCCCCCGCTGCCGCGTGACCATGAAGTAGCCTCCCCGCATGCCCGACATCCGCACAGCGCACGTGGCGGGGCTCCGCCTCTCCTACGAGGTCACGGGCCCCGTCGACGCCCCGCCGCTCGTCCTCCTGCACGCGCTCGGGGAGAGCGCGGGCGACTGGGCGCCGGTGGTCCCTGCGTTCGCCCGCGATCACCGCGTGCACGCCCTCGATCTGCGCGGGCACGGGCGCAGCGCCTGGCCGGGCACGTACTCGCTGGAGCTGATGCGGGCGGATGTGGCGGGGTTCCTCGACGCGTTGGGGCTCGACCGGATCCGTCTGGTGGGGCACTCCATGGGCGGCGTCGTGGCCCAGTTGTTCGCCGCGGCGCAGCCGGAGCGGGTGACGCGTCTGGTCCTGGAGGACGCTCCGCTGCCCCGGCCGCGCACGCCGCCGCCCCTGGTCCGTCCGGAGGGCGAGCTCTCCTTCGACTGGGAGATGGTGGTGGCGGTGCGCCGGCAGCTCGACAGCCCGCCCGCCGCGTGGCTGGACGGGCTGGGGAGGATCACCGCGGACACCCTCGTGATCGGTGGTGGCCCGCCGAGCCATGTGCCGCAGGACGGTGTCGCGGAGCTGGCCGAGCGGATCCCCGGCGGGCGGCTGCTGACCATTCCCGCGGGGCACCTCATCCACCAGGCGGAGCCCGAGGCGTTCGCGGCGGCCGTGTCGCGGTTCCTCGACGGCCGGGCCGACTGAGCCGACGCTGAAGCGGCGGCACCACGGTCTTCAGGCCCCGCTGGGTCGGTCCGACGTGGTCGAAGCCCGGGTGGGCGGTGGGGTCCATCGCGTACTCACCGACGGCGACCGACGACTCTACGACTCGACGACGAGCCGGCAGCGTTCGTAGCGGCGCTCGGAGTACGCGGTGAACGCCTCCTGCAGTCCGGTCTCGTCGGGCGTCCGACGCCAGGCCGTGGTCGGGTACCCGACGGCCATGCAGGCCTCGGCGCAGCCGATCGCGTCGAGCGCGCGCAGCCCGTATACCGGTTGGCCGATGCCGACTCCGTCGACCGACGCGTGCGGATCCGCCTGTGGTTCGACGACGTGCACGGCGTGTCCGGCGTTGCGTAGCGCGATCGCGGTGGACGGTCCACCGGTCCCGCCACCGACGATGAGAACACTGCCTGGGCTCATCTCGACCACCTTGGTTCGTCCGTATTCGCGTCGTGCCGGGCCCGTGATAGTTTCGCCGGGCCAGTCGTACCTTTGCACGGTCTGTCCGTGCACGGGTCAGGGAATCCGGTGGGAATCCGGAGCTGACGCGCAGCGGTGAGGGTGACGGGCGGAGCAACAGCCACTGGGCCGACGACACGGCCTGGGAAGGCGCTTCGCGCGGACGACCCCGAGTCCGAAGACCTGCTGGCGGCCTCCGGGAGCGTCGTGCGGCCCGGTGGTGGACCGTAGGCCGGCTCCGCGTATGAGCCCTGGACGCAGAGGAACTGCCCCGTGCTGCCCGCCCGTTTCCCCCGTCGAGTCCTTCGTGCCGCGCCGCTGCTGGCGGGTGCGCTGTCCCTGACCGCCCTGACCGGATGCGGCGGGGGACCGAAGAGCCCCGAATCCGCCGGCGAGAAGGCCGGGCGCGCCGTCACGGTCGACAACTGCGGTACGAAGGTACGGATCGCACACGCCCCGCAGCGCGCCGTCGCCCTCGACCAGGGGTCCACGGAGATCATGCTGTCGCTGGGCCTCGCCGACCGGATGGTGGGCACGGGCACCTGGACGGACCCTGTTCTCAAGGGACTTGAGAAGGCGAACGCGAAGGTGCCGCGGCTCGCCGACCGCTACCCCTCCTTCGAGAAGGTCCTGAGCACCGAACCGGACTTCGCCGCGGCCTCGTTCACGTACACGCTCGGCAAGGGCGGTGTGGCGTCGCGCGACAAGTTCGCCGAACTGGGCGTCCCCACCTACCTCTCCCCCACCGACTGTGCGGGCAAGGACAACAGCGGCGACGGCGACGGGGCACGGACCACGCCGCTCACGCTCGGCACGGTCTATGGAGAGATACGCGACCTGGCGCGGATCTTCGACGTGCGGGAGCGCGGCGAGAAGCTCGTGCAACAGCTCAAGTCGCGCGTGAGCAGGGCCACGTCGGGGTTCGGCGGGGGTGACACCAGCGTCCTGTACTGGTTCGCGAACTCCGACTCGCCGTACATGGCGGGCTGTTGCGGCGCCCCCGGTGTCATCACGAAGGAGCTGGGCCTGCGCAACGTCTTCGACGACACCCGCCAGGAGTGGCCGCAGATCGGGTGGGAGACGGTCGCGGAGCGCGATCCGGACGTACTCGTCATCGGCGATCTGACGCGCCGCTCGCAGTCGGCGGAGTCCGCCGCGCAGAAGATCGCGTTCCTGGAGTCCGATCCCGTCACCAAGCACATGACGGCGGTGCGCGAGAAGCGTTATGTGCTGCTGAGCGGGCAGGACCTCAACCCGACGATCCGCACGGTCGACGGGGTGGAGAAGGTGGCCGCCGCCCTGCGTGACTTCGGCCTCGCGAAGTGAGCCTGGTCAGGCCCGGTCTGTACTGGGCGGCGGGCGTCGCCGCGCTGTGCGTGTCCGTCGCCGTGGCGATCACCTTCGGCCCGGCGCAGATCCGGGTCGGTGACGTGTGGGCGTCGGCCGGCGCGCGGCTTGGCTGGGGCAGCTCGGACCTGTCCCCGATCCGCGACGGCATCGTCTGGAATCTGCGGCTGCCGCGCACGCTCCTCGCGGCGGTCTGCGGAGCCGGGCTCGCCGTGTGCGGAACGGTGTTGCAGGCGCTGCTGCGCAATCCGCTCGCCGATCCGTTCGTGCTCGGGGTGTCGTCGGGGGCGTCGACCGGTGCCGTGCTCGTCGTGGTGCTCGGGGTCGGCGGCGGCGCCCTGTCGGTGTCCGGCGGGGCCTTCCTGGGCGCGGTCTGTTCGTTCGCCCTGGTGCTGCTGCTCAGCCACACGCTGGGCGGCACCACGGACCGGGTGGTGCTCAGCGGGGTCGCGGCCATGCAGCTCTTCTCGGCGCTGACGTCGTTCGTGGTGCTGACGGCCGCCGACGCGGAGACGACGCGCGGCGTCCTGTTCTGGCTGCTCGGTTCGCTCGGCGGGGTCGGCTGGACGGAGGTCTGGCTGTGCCTGTCGGTGCTCGTGGTCGCCCTGGTGGTGTGTCTCGGGCACGGGCGGGTGCTCGACGCCTTCGCGTTCGGCCCGGAGGCGGCGGCCGCGCTCGGCGTCCGCGTGGCCCGCACCCGGCTCGTGCTCCTGTGCGTGACGGCGCTGCTGACCGCGGTCCTGGTGAGCGCGGCGGGTGCGATCGGTTTCGTCGGTCTGGTGCTGCCGCACGCGGCGCGCGCCCTGGTCGGTCCCGGGCATGCGCGGCTGCTGCCGGTGACGGCGCTCGCCGGGGCGGTGTTCCTGGTGTGGGTGGACACGGTGGCGCGGACCGTCCTCGAACCGCAGGAGGTTCCGGTGGGGGTGGTGACGTCGCTGATCGGCGTGCCCGCGTTCGTGCTCGTGCTCCACCGGGGCAGGGCGGTCCGGTGACGGCGGGCCTGCACGCCGACCGCGTGTCCTTCTCGGCGGGTGGCACGCTGATCCTGGACGGGGTGAGCATCGGCCCGCGCCCCGGCGAGGTGACCGGTCTGCTCGGACCGAACGGCTCGGGCAAGTCGACGCTGCTGCGGCTCCTGGCCGGGGTGCTGGAACCCGGCGCCGGTGTCGTCACGCTCGACGGCGGGCCGCTGGCCGACGTGGGCCGCAAGGAGGCCGCCCGCCGTATCGCGATGGTGCAGCAACAGGCGGACACCCAGGTCGAGTTGACGGTCGGCGACGTCGTACGCCTCGGCCGGATCCCGCACCGCAGGGCCTGGTCGCCCGCGTCGGCGGCGGACGAGTCGGCGGTCCGCTCCGCACTGGAGCGCAGCGGCCTGGCCGACCGGGCGCACCGCCTGTGGCACACGCTGTCGGGCGGCGAGCGGCAGCGGGTGCAGATCGCCCGCGCCCTGGCCCAGGAACCGCGCGAGCTGCTCCTCGACGAGCCGACCAATCACCTCGACATCCAGCACCAGCTGGAACTCCTGGACCTGATCACCGGCCTCGGTCTGACCAGTGTCGTCGCGCTGCACGACCTGAACCTCGCCGCGGCGTACTGCGCGCGGGTCGTGGTCCTGCGCCACGGCCGGGTGGTCGCGGCGGGCCCGCCGGGCGACATCCTCACCGAGGAACTGATCGCGGACGTGTACGGGGTGCGGGCCCGGGTGACGCTGCCCGACGACGGTCGCCCCCACATCAGGTTTCTGGGCACCCTCGCGCGCGATTCCTAGGAACGCTCACTACTCTGTGCCGATGCCCGACGCTCTCGCCGCCGCTCCGCCGTCCGTACGTCGGCTCGCCGACGCCCTGGGCCCTGGTGCGGCCTGCTCCGGCCGGGACGAGGTCGCGGTCGCGGACATCGTCGTGGCCGGACCCGACGAGCCGCTGCACGACGTCTCCGGGGCACTGATCCTGGCGGTCGGGGTCCGCGCCGACGAGGCGGCCGCTTTCCTCGGCGCCGCGGCGATCGCGGGCGCGGCGGCCGTGGCCTTCAAGATCGCCGACGGCGAGATCGCGCCCGACACCCGGGAGGCGGCCGAGGTGGCGGGCCTGCCCGTGCTCGGTGTGCCCGCCGCCCTGCGCTGGGACCGCGCGGAGGCGGAGCTGCGCGCGGTGCTCGCCTACGGCGGGCGGTACGGGCCGGACGGCGCCCGTGACCTGTTCTCGCTCGCGCAGACCGTGGCGACGCTGACCCGCGGCGTGGTCAGCGTCGAGGACAGTGCGCACCGGGTCGTCGCGTACGCGGGCCCCGGCGAGGAGGCCGACGAGCTGCGCCGCCGCTCCGTGCTCGGCCGCGACTGCCCCGAGCCCTATCTGAAGCTGCTGCGCGAGCAGGGCGTGTACCGGCGGGTCCGGGCCGGCGACGAGGTGATCGAGGTCGCCGCGCAGCCCCAGCTGGGTGCGCGGGCGCGCCTGGTGATCGGGGTGAACGCGGGCCGGCGTCCGCTCGGCACGATCTGGGTGCAGGAAGGCTCGGCGCAGCTGGCGCAGAACGCGGCGCAGGTGCTGCGCGGCGCGGCGCGGCTGGCCTCGTTCCAGCTGGTCGACCACTATTTCCGGGGGGATGCACGGGCCCGGCTCGGTTCCCGTGAGGAGCTGAGTCACGGGCTGCTCACCGGGCGGTTCGACGCGGGCGCGCTCGCCGCGCACCTGGGCGTGGACCCGGCGGCGTCGGCCGATGTCGTGGCCGTCGATCTGCGGCTGCCCACCGAGGGCATGGACGCCCAGCGCGCCGAGGCGGCCGGTGTCGTCTCCGTGCACGCGGCGGCGCACCGGGAGAACGCGCTCGTCGCGCAGGCGTGCGGCCAGATCTACGCGATCCTGCCGTGCCCGGCGGCTGCGCCCGCGGACGAGGCGCCGCTGGAGCGCTGGGCCGCCGATCTGGTGGTCACCCTGCGCCGGTTGACCGGCAGCAAGGTGCAGGCGGTCGTCGGGGGCCGCGCCACCCGGCTGAGCGATGTGCCCGCCATGAAGATGCACGGCTACCGGGGCCTGCAGCTGATGACCCGCACCCCGGACCAGCCGGTCGCCTCGCACACCCGGCTCACGCCCGCGCTCCTGGTCCGCGACACGCTCGATCTGCTGCGTGACGCCCCGCACGTGCGCTGGCCCGCGATCGACGCGCTCGTCGCGCACGACCGGGCCCACGGCGGCGACACCGCCCGCTCGCTGCTGCGCTACCTCGACGCGTTCGGTGACGTGGCCACCGTCGCCAAGGAGCTGAACGTCCACCCCAACACGCTGCGCTATCGCATCCGCCGCGCCGTCGCCCTGACCGGCCTCGACCTGGACGACGCCGAGCACCGGCTCGCGGCGGTCCTGCATCTGCGGCTCGCGCTGGACACGCCGACGGCGCCGGACCGGCCGTTCCCGACCCGCTGACGCGGCGGCGCGGTCACTCGAAGCGGTCGGGGTCCCCCGCGCCGCGCCGCACGATCTCGGCTTCCCCGCCGGAGAAGTCGATCACGGTGGTGGGTTCGGTGCCGCAGTCGCCTGAGTCGAGGACGGCGTCCACGACGTGGTCGAGGCGCTCCTTGATCTCCCAGCCCTGGGTGAGCGGTTCGTCCTCGCCGGGCAGCAGCAGGGTGCTCGACAGCAGCGGCTCGCCGAGCTCGGCGAGGAGCGCCTGGGTGACGACGTGGTCGGGGATGCGCACGCCGACGGTCTTCTTCTTCGGGTGCTGGAGCTGACGCGGCACCTCGCGGGTCGCGGGCAGGATGAACGTGTAGCTGCCGGGCGTGGCCGCCTTGATCGCGCGGAACACGTCATTGTCGATCATCACGAATCTGCCCAGCTGTGCGAAGTCCTGGCACACCAGCGTGAAGTGGTGCTTGTCGTCGAGGTGCCGGATCGACCGGATCCGCTCGACACCTTCCCGGTTGCCCAGTCGGCAACCGAGTGCATAACAGGAGTCCGTGGGATAGGCGACAAGTGCGCTGTCGCGGATGCCGTCGGCAACCGCGCTGATGATGCGCGCCTGCGGGTTCGCGGGGTGGACGTCGAAGTACCTGGCCATCCGCCGAGCCTACGGGATCGTGCGCGGTGGACGGCGGTACGGCCCGCGGTGTCCGTGCACGATGAACAAGAGGGTGCAGAGAGGGTGCGGAGGGTGAGTCACGGCATGCGCGACACACGCGGCATTCGCGATCCCACGGATTCGGCTCGCACGCGCGACAATCCCGACACCGACCCACCCCGCCCGAGCGCATTGACAGGTTCACGGACCATACTGGTTGCGCACCGATCGCCCACAGAACGACTCCATGGCCTCTAAGAAGAACGCTTCCTTCACTCCCGCCCCCGACACCGTGTGGCTGTCCCGCGGGCGGCACCTCGGACCCGAGCCCGAGCAGGACGTCCGGCGCAACCTCATCGCGCTCAAAGCCGCCGGTGTGCTCGACGACTTCCTCGATCTGGATCCGGTCGAGGCTGCCCGCTCCACGGTGTTGCACCCGCGTGACGCGGACGCCGACCCGGGCCCGCTCGCCCGCCGTCTGTTCGAGGCCCGCTGGCGCGTCGCCGACGACGTCACGGTGCGCGCGCAGCTGACGACGTACGCCCCGGAGCGCCGCAAGGACGGCACCGGCACGACCTGGGTGCTCGCCGCGGAGGCCGAGCGCCCCTGGGCGCTGGACTGGCCGTCCCCCGCGGCCATGTTCTGGCCGGACAGCGACCGGGTTCCGTGGGACCACGACACCGTCGCGGGTCTGCGGCTGCGGGACACGAACCATCTGCCCAAGGACGACGACGAGCTGCGCCACCAGCTCAGGGACTGTGCGCGGCGCAGCTGGTACACGCATGTCGTGGTGCACGAGGCGATGACACCGGACGCGCGCGGACAGCAGCCGATCACCCCGTTCCTGCCGCCCGCCCTGCGGCACCGGGTGATCGAGCACCGGGCCTCGCCCGAGCAGTCGCAGATCGCCGACTTCGCGATGAAGCGGGAGTTGAACGTGCGGATGCCGCGCGGCGGCGCCGTCGTGCTGCCCACGCAGCCGCCGCTGCCCGGCTACGACGCGGAGCGGGCGGAGGTCCGCAACGTCTTCCTGGACGGCAGTGAGCCCGCCGAACTCATCGCCAGGATCGTCGAGTTCGCGACGCTGCCGCGCCCGCTGCCCGAGGACGCGGAGCAGGCCGTCGCCCGGCTGCGCGCGGGCTGGCATCTGCTGACGCCCGACGAGGAGCTGACGCACGCGCAGGACATGGTCACCAAGTACGCCGACGCGCTGGAGGCGATGACCAAGTCCCGTGACGCGTACAAGGAGGCCGCCGAGGCGGCGCAGGCCGCGCTGACCGAGGCCCGGCGCGGCGACGGCACGACGTCGGCTCTGCCGCTGACGCCGCCGGGGCTGAAGCCGGACGGTTCGCCGCTCAGCGCGCTCACGAAGGCGTTCGGCCGCTTCCGCGACCCGAACAAGTAACCGCGCTCCCCGGCCCTCTTCGGTCCTCCTCGGCCCTTCTCAGTCCGACCCGGGTTCGCCCGGGTCGGACATGCGCACGGCGATCTCCTGCAGCAGTTCGGCGGAGTTGACGTCGCTGTGTCCCTCGTCGTGCACCTTGGCGAGCTGCGTGAAGAGGAACGCGAACGCCTCGACGAGCGAGACACTGGCCGGCATGAGCGCGGCGATGGTCAGCTCCGCCGCCTGTTCCGCGCTCGCCCCGGCCGGGATCTCCACGGTCGGGAACACCTCCGAGACGAGCCGCCCCAGCTGTGTCAGGTCGGTGTCGAGCGCCTCGCCGTCGCTGAGTCTGCGCACCATCTCCTGCGTCTCGGTCAGCACGCCGATCGCCCGCAGGATGATCTCCCTCTGTTCCATGCGGGGAGCCTATGCGGGAGCGGCCCGCATGTGTGCAACGTCGTCGCAACGTACGCGCGCCGACACTGACGCACCATGACCGACGTACCCCGCGTGGAGCTGACGTCCGCGGCCGCCGAACTGGTGCGGCGGCTGCGCGCGGCTCACGGCCCGTTGATGTTCCACCAGTCCGGCGGCTGCTGCGACGGCAGCGCCCCGATGTGCTATCCGGCGGGCGAGTTCCGCACCGGCGGCTCCGACGTGCTGCTCGGCGAACTGACCGTGGAGGGGGTGGCGGAGCCGGTCTCGTTCTGGATGTCGAAGAGCCAGTACGAGGTGTGGAGTCATACGCGGCTCATCGTCGATGTCGTCGAGGGCCGCGGCAGCGGGTTCTCGCTGGAGGCGCCGGAGGGCGTACGTTTCCTGATCCGTTCCCGGCTGGTCGGTACCTAGCCATCGACGGGACCCGTGTCGTCTGCTGAACTCCCCTGATGCAGAAGAGAGTTGACACACTCGGCAGAAGACACATCCGTGGCGGACGGACCAGACTTCTCGCGGCGCTCGGCGTCGCGGGCCTGCTGGCCGGGACGGCCCTGACGGGCGCCGCTCCGGCCAGTGCCGCGTCCGGGACCGAGGTGGCGCCGGGCGTCACCTACACCGAGTTCGACATACCGGCCGCCAAGGGCACCGCGCACGCCCATGTCCTCACCGTCGACCTGCGCGACCCGCACGTACGCGTCGACCTGCTGCACCCGGGCGCGGTCGGCGCGCGCGCCACCGTCTCGGCGATGGCGGACGCGGGCGGTGCGGTGGGCGGTGTGAACGGGGACTTCTTCAACATCACGGAGTCGCAGCACCCGGGGGTCGAGGCGACGGGGGCCGCGGTGGGCCCGGCGATCGCGAGCGGGCACACGCTGAAGGCCGCGGTGCCGGACGGCCAGCGGTTCGGACCGGCGCTGCCGCCGGGCACGTCGACGCGGGACGTGCTGGGCGTCGGCGTCGACCGGCGGGCCCGCCTCGACAGCCTCGCGCTCGACGGCAGCGTCCGCACCCGGGACGACTCCGTGCCGCTGGGCGGGCTCAACCAGTACGCGCTGCCGGTCGGTTCGGTAGGGGCGTTCACGCCCGACTGGGGCAGCGTGTCGCGGGTGCGGGCCACCTGCGGCACGGACACCCAGCGGGCCGCCCCGTGCAGCACGGACACGTACGAGGTGACGGTGCGCCACGGCCGGGTCGTGGCGGCGGCCGACACTCCGGGCAGCGGTGCGCCGGCCGACGGGACCACCGTGCTGGTCGGCCGGGAGGCCGGCGCGCAGTGGCTGCGGAAGCTCTCGCCGGGTGATCCGGTGTCGGTGCACCACCGACTGGTCGCGGCGGACTCGCGCGTGCCGTTCCGGTTCGCGGTCGGCGGCTATCCGGTGCTGCGCGACGGGGCCCCGCTGCCGGGTCTCGACGCGAAGACGTCGGCGGTCCGCACGGCGGCGGGCATCGCCGACGGCGGCCGCACCCTCGTCCTGCTCGCCCTGGACGGCGCGCCCGCCTATCGCACGGGTCTGTCGATGGCCGAAGTGGCCACGACGATGGCGGACTTGGGGACGGACGACGCGTTCAGTCTCGACGGCGGCGGATCGTCGACGCTGGTCGCGCGGGAGCCCGGGGCCGCGAAGGTCGCGGTCCTCAATCATCCGACGGACACCCCGGAGCGCGCCGTGGCCAACGGGATAGGTGTGTTCTCGCGCTGACCGGCCGCTGAACTCCCCCGCAGGCAGGGCCGCGAGCCGGTCAGGGCTTGATGCTGCTGACCAGGCTCGCGGTCGCGTCGATGCCGTTGTGGAGGGTCGGGGCGACGCCGGTGCCGGCGAGGAGGAAGCCGAGGAACACGCAGACGAGGGCGTGCGAGAGCTTCATGGCGCCGCTGCGCAGGAAGATCACCGCCACGATCAGGAGCAGCAGCACGAGGGAAATGGACAGTGACATCGCCGAGCCTCCTCCGCCACGTCAACACCGTGGCTTTCGGCCGCAAGTGTGGCGCAGCGGAGGGCGCACGCCGGGGCACGACCTGTCCCCCGAACGGGTGTTAACCGGCAGTCACCGGGCGCGGATCACCGGTCGTGGGCGTCGAGGAAGGCTTCGAGTCCCGCGAGGTCGTCGGTGTTGAGGTGGTCGACGTCGGCCGCGATCAACTCGGCCCACAGGGCGTCCCGTTCGGGCCCGGCGACATCGGGCGTGGCCCAGAAGCGGACGCGCTGGCCACGAGCGTGGGCGGCGGAGACGATGCCGCGCAGCTTGTCGCGTTCGGCGGCGGGGATCGGACCGCCGCCCAGCCAGGTGAAGTTGTTCGTCCAGTTGTCGCTGATGAGCGGGATGAAGGACGCCGGGTCCGCGCTGCCGAGGTCGGTGAGGCGGCCGTCGTAGAAGGCGCTGCGGGTGCGCTGGGCCCGCATCACCGGGCCCGCGGCGCGGTCGCCGGAGACGACGGCGGTGACGGGCCCGGTGCGCACGCGCCCGTTCGCGTACGTCGTGAACAGGCCGCGGTGTCGGCGGAGTTGCCGGTCGAGTTCCTGGTACGTCGCGGCGCCCTCGGTCTTGATGTCGATGAGGAGCTGAAGCGACACCCGCCACCCCTGGTACACGGAGCCGTGGTGGGCGCGGACGCGGTCGGCGAGCGGCGCGAGATACAGCGATTCGAGGGTGCGCGTGGGGTCGAGGTCGACGGGGTCGTGGGCGACGAGGAGCTCGCCGTCGACGAGGTAGATGTCGGCCTCGACGCTGTTGAAGCGGTGGTCCAGGGCGTCGAACAGCGGGCGCGGGTGCTCGTAGTCGTTGTGGGCGTGGGCGCGCAGCAGGGGGCGGGGGCCGCGCTCGGCTCCCGTGGCATGGGCGAGTTGTGGTGCGGCGACACCGGTGGCCAGTGCGGCGGCGAGTGTGCCGAGGGCTCTGCGGCGGGTGGTCAGGGCCATGTGTGCCTCCCGTGGTGGGCCGGTGGGACACGGGTGAGTATGCGCGGCCCGTGGTGCCGGAGGGCAGCCCTGTGGGGGGAGTTGGCCGGACCGCCGCCTGTGGTTCACCTGCCGCGGGGCGCTCGGGAGTCCTGCCGTACAGTGTGGCCGATCATGGACGCATCAAGGGTGGGAGGCGCTGTGCGAGGTGGACCGATCCGCGGACGTCGCGCGGGGTGCACCGTGGCGGCGGTGGTGCTGCTGGCCGCGGTGGGCACGGGGGCCTGGGCGGTGTTCGGGCGTGCCGGGCATCCCTTCGACGACGCGCGGGCCTGCGAGGGGAGCACGGTTCCGCTGCAACCGGCGCTCGGCCAGGCCCGGCTGTCGCTGCCCGTGGACGCCACGGACGTGCACTACTACTCGTATGCCGGACGGGCGGCCGACGGCACGGTCCTGGCGGTCTCCTTCCACAGCACGCGTCAGGCGATGAACACCTATCTGCGGCGGACCGGGCTCGTCACCGAGGGCCTGGACTCGCTCGACGACGGCCGCTTCACCCTGGGGGACACGGGTAAGGATCCGGCCACGCTGCACCTGTGCGGCGACGCGCCGTACATCCAGGCGCCCGCCGTCCTGATCGAGAAGGAGCGCCCTCGGTCGGACGGCGCGCGCGAAGTCGTGGATGTGGCGGCCCAGTTGACCGAAGCGGGCCTCGGTGGTCTGCGGCAGGAGACCTGGGTGCAGCTCACGGTCCGGGAGCCGGCGGGCTGACCACGGTCAGCCGGCGGACCGCTCGGCCGCGCTGCGCTCCACGCAGAACTCGTTGCCCTCCGGGTCGTGCAGCGTGACCCAGCCCGTGCCGTCGGGCCTGCGGTGGTCGCCCTGGAGGGTGGCACCGAGGGCGAGCAGCCGGTCGACCTCCTCGTCGCGGGTGCGCTCCTGGGGCTGGAGGTCGAGGTGGACGCGGTTCTTGGCGTCCTTGCCCTCGGGGACGCGGATGAACAGCACGCCGACGGAGGCGCTCTCCACGAGGGCCTCGGGGTCGCCGGGCTTGTCCTCGTCGGTGATGGCACCACCCAGCGCCTCGGCCCAGAAGCCCGCGAGGGTGTACGGGTCGGCGCAGTCGATGGTGACGTGACGGATCAGTGAAGTCATGCGCCGAATCGATCACGAACGGCGGTCGTTGTCCACCGAGTTACGCGTCGGCTCCGTCAACTCGCCCCACTGCAGCGTCCGTCCGCACCCCCGCTCCGGCAGGACCCGGTCGTGGCCGACAGCCGGCAGCCCGGCGCCCGTCTCCCGCCGGAACTCCTCGACGACGCCCACGAGAGCGCACGAGAGAGGCGGCGGTCGACGCGTCCAGCAGGGCGGTCATCTCGTGGCAGATCAGGCAGCGCGGGCGCAGCGCGAACGCCCGTTCCGGACAGGCGCGTTGCACCTGACCGGGGCCGACCTCCTGGGGCCTGCGCCCGAGGAGGCCGGCGCCGAGCCCCACCGCGCCCGCCGGCTCCGCGATGCGCCTCGCGCCGCCTCACGGCGCCCGGAGGTCGACGAGTTCGGCCAGCTCCTCCCGGTGGCGTCCCGCGGTGCCGAGGGCGATCGAGTCCGCCTTGGCACGCTTGAGGTAGAGGTGGATCGGGTGCTCCCACGTCATGCCGATACCACCGTGCAACTGGAGCGCCTCCTCGGCGACATGGACCGCGACGGGCGCGGTGTACGCCTGGGCGACGGCCACCGCGACGTCGATGTCGTCGCTGCCGGTGGCGAGCGCGTCCGCCGCGTTGCGGGCGGTCGCGCGGACGCGCACGACCTCCAGCCACAGCTGGGCGAGCCGGTGCTTGAGCGCCTGGAAGGAGCCGACGGGCCGGTTGAACTGGTGGCGTTCGCGCGTGTAGCGGACCGTCTCCGTCAGCAGCCAGTCGGCGACGCCGAGTTGCTCGGACGCCAGCAGTCCGGCCCCGGCGCGCAGGGCCCGGCGCACCGCGGGCGCCGCGGTGCCGGTGAGCAGCCGTCCGGCGGCCCCTGCGAGGCGTACCGCGGCCAGCGGACGCGTCCGGTCGAAGCTCGTCTGCGGCTCGACCGTGACACCGTCGGCCGCGGCGTCCACGGCGAACAGCCCGCTCGGCGTCGGCACGAGGAACACGTCGGCAACGGCGGCGTCCGCGACACCGGTGACGCGCCCGGTCAGCGTACCGCCCGCCTCCCGTACGTCCTTGAACTCGCGCCCCGCGGTCGCCGACAGCGGCACCGCGAGCGCCCCGATCGCGCGGCCGGAGGCGAGCTCGGACAGCAGGGTCGCGGCCTCCTCACCCCCCTCGCCGTCGCAGGCGAGCAGCGCCTCGGTGGCGATGACCGCGCTCGTCAGATACGGGACCGGGGCGACGGAGCGCCCCAACTCCTCCAGGACGACGGCGACTTCGCGGTGCGTGGCACCCTGGCCGCCGCGCTCCTCGGGGACGAGCAGCCCTGCCAGGCCCATGTTCTCGGCGAGGTGCTTCCACAGCTCGCGGTCGTGCGGCGTGTCGCTCTCCACGCGGGCGAGGACGGACGCGGCGTCGCAGTGGTCGGCGAGCAGATCGCGGACCGCGGCGCGCAGCGCCTCCTCGTCCTCGGAGTACAAGAGGTCGCTCTGTGCGTGTTGTGCGCTCATCGGGCCAGGTCCTTCCACGCGACGTCCTTGTCGGTGCGCGGCTCGGACGGCAGGCCCAGAACGCGCTCGGCGACGATGTTCAGCAGGACCTCGCTCGTCCCGCCCTCGATGCTGTTGCCCTTGGCCCGCAGGTAGCGGTACCCCGCCTCGCGGCCCGCGAAGTCGACGATCTCCGGGCGACGCATCGTCCAGTCGTCGTACAACAGGCCCTCCTCGCCCAGGAGTTCCAGCTCCAGGCCGCTGATCTCCTGGTTGAGCC
Source organism: Streptomyces sp. VRA16 Mangrove soil (assembly GCF_017377775.1). GTDB lineage: Bacteria > Actinomycetota > Actinomycetes > Streptomycetales > Streptomycetaceae > Streptomyces. The sequence goes on along the minus strand of NZ_JAFVLN010000001.1, from coordinate 822,204 downwards.
GGGCGAAGCCGAGCTTCATGCCGGCGCCCTCGGGTCCGGGGTGTCCGGCGACGAGCTGCTGGCGCAGCCGCTCACCGGTGAGGCGGGCGACCTCGGCGTCGACCCACAGCTGCACCAGCCGCTGGTGCAGATCGTGGGTGCGCAGCTCGGGCCGCTCGCGCCACACGTCGGCAACGATGCCGATGAGGCCGCCCTCACGCGGGATGCGCATGCCGCCGATGGCGACGCGCTCGTTGTTGAGGGTGGTCTGGGCGACCTTCCAGCCGTCGCCGATCTCGCCGAGCCGGTGGGCGTCGGGGATCCGGACGTCGGTCAGGAACACCTCGTTGAACTCGGCCTCGCCGGTGATCTGGCGCAGCGGCCGCACGTCGACGCCCGGGTCCGTCATGTCGCACACGAAGTAGGTGATGCCCTTGTGCTTGGGCACGTCCGGGTCGGTACGGGCGATGAGGATGGCGAACCGGGCGTTGTGCGCGCCGGACGTCCACACCTTCTGGCCGTTGACCACCCAGTCGTCGCCGTCGCGGACGGCGCGGGTGCCGAGCGCGGCGAGGTCGGAGCCGGCGCCGGGCTCGCTGAACAGCTGGCACCACACCTCCTCGCCGGTCCACAGCGGCTTGAGGAAGCGCTGCTTCTGCTCCTCGGTGCCGTAGCGCAGGATGGTGGGCGCGGCCATGCCGAGGCCGATGCCGTTGCGCCGCGGCGCGTTGTCGGGGGCGCCCGCGGCCTCCAGCTCGGCGTCCACGACGGCCTGGAGGGCGCGCGGCGTGTCGAGCCCGCCGAGGCCCTCCGGGTAGTGCACCCAGGCGAGTCCCGCGTCGAAGCGGGCGCTGAGGAAGTCCTCGCGGGAGGTGGTCGCCACCGGGTGGGCGGCAAGGAACTCCTGGGTGAGGGTGCGCAGTTGAGCTGCGTCGACGGTCATGCGGCGGCTCCTTCCGTACGGGCGCGGAGGCCGGGCACCACGACGACGCGGCCGGTGGTGACACCGTCGGCGACGCGCTGCACGGCGGCCGGGGCGTCGGCGAGGTCGACGCGGTCGCTGACCAGCGGCTTGATGGCGCCGCTCGCGGCGAGCTCGGTGAGCCGCTCGTGGCAGTGCGGGATCAGCCCGGGGTTCTTCTGCGCGTACAGGCCCCAGTGCAGGCCCATGATCGAGTAGTTCTTCACGAGGGCGTGGTTGAGCGCCGGGCTCGGGATGGTGCCCGAGGCGAAGCCGACGACGACGATCCGGCCCTCGAAGGCGACGGTCTTCGCGGACTGCGTGTACGCCTCGCCGCCCACCGGGTCGTAGATCACGTCGGCGCCACGGCCGCCGGTCGCCTCCTTCACGGCGGCGATGACGTTCTCGGAACGCCGGTCGATGACGACGTCACAGCCCAGCTCCTGGGCGACCTTGGCCTTCTCGGGTCCGCCGACGACACCGATGACGGTGGCCCCGGCGGCCTTGCCGAGCTGGACGGCGGCGCTGCCGACCCCGCCCGCGGCGGCGTGCACGAGCAGCGTCTCGCCCTCCTGGAGGCGGGCCCGCTGGTGCAGTCCGAACCAGCCCGTCTGGTAGCCGATGTGCAGCGCCGCGGTCTCGGCGTCGTCCAGGGCGTCCGGCGCGGGCAGCAGCGCACGGGCGTCGGCGACGGCGTACTCGGCGAAGCCGCCGTACGGCAGCGCCGGGTTGGCGATGACGCGGCGGCCGTCCTCGGTCTCGCCGCAGATCTCCACCCCGGGGGTGAACGGCAGCGGCGGCCGCACCTGGTACTGGCCGCGGCACAGCAGCGCGTCCGGGAAGTTGATGTTGGCGGCGCGCACCTTGAGCAGGACCTGCCCCTCGCCGGGCACGGGGCGCTCCACCTCTTCGAGGCGCATCACCTCGCTCGGCTCGCCGTTCTCGTGCACTTGCCATGCCTGCATGCGGGGCCTCCACGGGACTGCTTCGTCACACGGTTCGGCTGCATACTAAGCGGTCGCTTGCCCTTCTGTGAATGCCCTGGTGCCTCACTCCTCGGAGCGGGGCGCGCGGGCGGGCCGCGCCCGTACGTGCATCCGCTCCCCCTGCGGACCGAACAGGCTCAGGAATTCGGCCGGCCCCTCGCCGGTCGACCCGAACCAGTGCGGGACGCGCGTGTCGAACTCGGCCGCCTCCCCCGGGACGAGGACCACGTCGTGCTCCCCCAGGACGAGCCGCAGCTTGCCGGACAGCATGTAGATCCACTCGTAGCCCTCGTGGGTCTGCGGGTCGGGCTCCGCCTTCCCCTGCGGCACGATGATCTTGTACGCCTGGAGGCCGCCGGGCTGCCTGGTCAGCGGAATCATGGTGCGCCCGTGCCGCGTGACCGGCGCGGCCCGCACCCGGGGGTCCTCCACCGGCGGGGCGCCCACCAGCTCGTCCAGCGGCACCTTGTGGGCGCGGGCGATCGGCAGCAGCAGCTCCAGGCTGGGCTTGCGCAGGCCCGACTCCAGACGGGAGAGCGTACTGACGGAGATGCCGGTGGTCTCGGAGAGCCCGGAGAGCGTGGCGCCGCGCTCCTTGCGCAGGGCGCGCAGCCGGGGACCGACACCGGAGAGCACGTCATCCATGCTCACATCGGGGGCGGTCCCCTGGGGGTCGTCTGCGTGTGCGTTCATCCATCCATTGCAGTTTCGGCAAACGTGTTTGTCAATCCCGTAGATCGGGTGCACCTTGGCGGTCATGAGGCATGAGCCGGCGATCGAACGAGGTGAACCCATGAAGAGCACGCAGCGGGAGACGTACGAGGTCGTGGTCGTCGGAGGCGGCGCGGCGGGACTGTCGGCGGCGCTGATCCTGGGCCGGTCCCGGCGCTCGGTCCTGGTCGTCGACGCGGGCGAGCCGCGCAACGCACCGGCCGCGCACATGCAGGGCTTCCCCTCGCGCGACGGCATGCCGCCCGGCGCGTTCCTGGCCGAGGTGCGCAGGGAGGTCTCCGGGTACGGCGTGGAGCTGGTGCGGGGCCGGGTGACGTCGGCCGAGCCGGACGGGAGCGGCGAGTTCGATCTGGAGCTCGCGGACGGCGGCCGGGTGCACGCGCGCCGCCTGGTGATCGCGACCGGCCTGGTCGACGAGCTGCCGGACGTGCCCGGGGTCGCCGAGCGCTGGGGCAAGGACGTGCTGCACTGCCCGTACTGCCACGGCTGGGAGGTGCGGGACCAGCCGATCGGCGTGCTGTACCGGAAGGCGGTCGGCACGCATCAGGCGCTGTTGTTCAGCCAGCTCTCCGACGACGTGACGCTGTTCCTGGACGACACGGACGCGGACGAGCTGCCGGACGACGACTGGCAGCTGCTGGCCGCGGCCGGGGTGAGCGTGGCCACCGGCAGGATCGACGGCCTCGTGGTGACGGACGACCGGCTGACCGGGGTGCGGCTCGCGAGCGGGCGGGTGCTGCCGCGGTCGGTGTTCGTGGTGCCGACGCGGATGGTGCCGCGCGACGGTCTGCTGTCCGCGCTCGGCGCCCGTACCGAGGAGACTCCGGCGGGCCCGTTCGTGTCCGTGGACCCGACGGGGCAGACCAGCGTGCCGGGCGTGTGGGCGGTGGGCAACGCGGCCGGTGCGGCGGAGCAGGTGATCAACGCGGCGAGCGCGGGCTACCGGGCCGGCGCCTTCATCAACGCGCAGCTGGTCACCTCCGATGCCGCGCGGGGCGCCGAGCTACGCCGGTCCGGGGCCTTCTCGCCGGAGGGGGAGCGGGCGGTGGCGCGGGCCCGCACCAAGTCGGGCGCGGGCGTGGCAAGTTGAGGGTGCAAGCGGTATCCATGGCCGCATGACGACTCCCGATCCGCCCGGACTGCCCGCCCCTCCCCCGCTCGGCGCCTCGGCGCTGCCCCCGGGCACGTACGACGACCGGATCGTGCTGGTGACCGGGGGCGGGACCGGGCTCGGCCGGGCGATCGCGGCCGAGTTCGCGCGGCTCGGCGCGGACGTGATGATCGTGAGCCGCAAGGGCGAGCATCTGGCGCCCGCGCGGGAGGAGTTGGCGGCGGTGGAGGGCGCGGGGAAGGTGACGGCGGCGACCTGTGACATCCGGGACGCGGGCCGGATCGCCGAGGTCTTCGACGCGGCGGTGGCGGCGCACGGCCGCGTCCCGGACGTCCTGGTGAACAACGCGGCGGCGAACTTTCCCGTCCCGGCCGAGGAGTTGAGCCCGGGCGGCTGGCGTTCGGTCGTCGACATCACGCTCAACGGCACGTTCTTCATGAGCCGCGAGTTCGGCCGCCGGCACTTGGCGGCGGGCACACCGGGGTCGGTCATCGCGGTCGGCGCCTCGTACGCGTGGACCGGCGGGCCCGGATACGCGCACAGCGCGGCGGCGAAGGCGGGTGTGAAGAACCTGGTGGAGACGCTGGCGGTGGAGTGGGGTCCGTACGGCATCCAGGTCAACGGTCTTGTGCCGGGGCTCATGCCGCACGACGACATGACGTCCGACATCCGCGCGAACCTGGACCGGGCCGAGGACCCCGGCGCCCGCCAGCCCGCTCTCCGGGTGGGCGCGCCACGGGAGTTGGGCTGGGCGGCCACCTTCCTCGCCTCCCCCTACGCGCGTTTCGTCAGCGGCCACACGCTGGTGGTGGACGGGGCGAACTGGCAGCGGCGCGCTCTGGTGAACGCGCCGGTGGCCACGGTGCGGGAGCAGATGGGGCGGGGGCCGTTCGTCGACGGGTGACGGGGCGGGTCGGCTTCAGCCGATGCGCTGCCCGTAGACGCGCTCGACCTCCATGACCATCAGCACGCGCCGGTCGGCGACCATCGCGGTCCGGAACTCGTCCCAGTCCGGGTGCTCTCCCGCGGCCAGCCGGTAGTGGTCGACGAGCGCCTCGACCTCGGGCCCGTGCGGGTCGTCGCCGGGACCGGTCAGTTTCACGACGCCCTCGGCCGTCGCCCAGGACCTCCCGTCGGGGGCGGTGACCTCCAGGGCGGCACGGGGGTCGCGGCGCAGGTTCGCCGTCTTGGCCCGCCCCTCGGTCATCGACACGTACAGGGCCCCGGTGGCCGGGTCGTAGAAGGGCGTGACGGGCGAGAGCTGGGGCCGCCCGTCGGACTTGAGGGTGGCGAGCACCCCGAGTCGGCTCTGGGCGAGCAGCGCGCGGGGGTCGAAGGTCGTGGCAGACATGGCAGACATGGCAGAATCATCGACCTTCAGACCGGTGTGAAGGTCAAGGGGGACACGGCATGCGGATCGGGGAGCTGAGCCGGCGGACCGGGGTGCGCACGCACCAGTTGCGCTACTACGAGTCCCAGGGCCTGCTGCGCCCCCGGCGCGGCCCGAACGGCTATCGCGACTACGGCGACGACGCACCGCTCACCGTCGGCCGGATCCGCCACCTCCTGGAGGCGGGCCTCTCCACCCGGGACATCGCGTCGATCCTCCCGTGCGCGACCGGTTCCACCCCACAACTGGGGCCCTGCGAGGAGCTGTTGACCACACTGCGGGACCGACGCGCGGACCTGGACGCCCACATCGACACCCTCGTCCGCACACGCGGCTTGCTGCAGAGCTACATCGAGGCGACGGAGCGGTTGAGCACTCCGGCTGTCTGACGCCCGGCACCGAGAGGATGCGGCAGCGCCCCGCATGCCTCACACCCCGCGGAACCGCGGCGCCTCCCGGCGGGCCCGCGCCGTGAAGCCCTCGGTGGCGTCGTCCGATGTGAGGGTGAGCGCGGCGCTCATGGCGACCCGGTCGAGGGCCGTGTCGAGGCCCGCGTCGGCGTAGGTGTCGATGTCGCGCTTGACGGACCGCACGGCCAGGGGTGCGTTGGCGGCGATCTCCGCGGCCAGTTCTCGTGCGGTGTCCGCCAACCCGTCGCCCGGGACGACCTGTTGGAGCAGGTGGAGCCGGTGCGCGGTGTCGGCGTCGATGCGCCGGCCGGTCAGGGCCAGGTACTTGGCCCAGCCCGCACCGGCCTCACGTGCGATGCGCAGGTCGCCGCCCGCGTCGACGGCCACGCCGAGCCGTGCCTCCGGCAGGGCGAAGACGGCGTCGTCGGCGGCGATCCGGACGTCCGCCATGAGGGCGAGCTCGAAGCCGAAGCCGAGGCAGTACCCCTGCACGGCGGCGACGACGGGCTGCGGCAGGCGGGCGAACGCGGCGAACCGCTCGTGCACCCAGCGGATCCCCTCGTAGTAGGCATGGCTGCGGGCGGACCGGCTGTCCCCCTCGATGCCGCCGCCGGGCGCGGTGACGTCGATGCCCGCGCAGAAGGCCCGGCCCTCGGCCCGCAGCAGGACGACCCGGATGCGGTCGTCGAAGCGGATCCGGTCGGCCAGCGCCCCGAGCTGTCGGCTGGACTCCCAGCTCCAGGCGTTGAGCTTGGCCGGGCGGCAGAGCGTGACGACGCCGACGCCGTCCTTCTCCACGTCCAGGCGCAGCCGCCGTTCGTCGCCGTCGGGGATCGAGAGGTCGGTCGTGTCGATCATGCGGCCCCCAGCGGTCGTCGGGTTCCCCCACGGGTTCTGCCTGGCGGCGCGCAGCGTAGCGGCCCGGGTCGACACCTTGAAGGGCCGCGCCCCGACGAGTGGAGTAGACACTGTCTACGTCGATCGGGTAGACAGTGTCCATGCAGACCGGAGAAGACAGCGGGACCGGGGGCGGCCTGCGGGACCGCCTCGTCGACACAGGCGTGGCCCTGGTGGACGCGGAGGGCGCGGCGGCGCTGTCGCTGCGGGAGATCGCCCGGCGCGCCGGGGTCTCGCACGGGGCGCCGCGCCGCTACTTCCCCACCCACCTGGAGTTGCTGTCGGCGATCGCCCGGCGCGGCTTCGAGCAGCTGGGAGAGGAAGCGACGCTCGCGCTGCGCGGGGCAGCCGCGGAACCGCGCCGCCGGATCGCCGCACTGGCCCGCACCTATCTCGCGTTCGCGGCGGAGCATCGCGGCATGTACGAGCTGATGTTCCGTCACGATCTGCTGGAGAGCGACGAACTGGGACTGCGCGACACGAGCCTGCCCCTGTTCGCGATGCTGACGGAGCTGGTGGCCGGCGTCCGCCCCGAGGCCGAACCCAGGCTCGTGGCGGGCGCGTTGTGGGCCAACCTGCACGGCGTCGCCCAGCTCTGGGGCTGGGGCAGCCTCCAACTCGCCGTCGCCGTCGACGACATCGAGCCGCTCCTCGCCTCGGTGCTCGACGCCCACCTGGGCCCGGCGCCCCGATGACCGGCCGCGCGCACCGGCGCGTCACGCTCGCGGGAAGTGTCGTCGGCGCGGTCCTCGTGGCGCTGGACGGCACGGTGCTGACCATCGCCCAGCCCGCGCTCCAGCACGATCTGGGCGCCTCGCTGACCCAGGTCCAGTGGACGAGCACGGGTTATCTGATCGCGGTGGCGAGTCTGCTGGTCTTCGCGGGGCGGCTCGGCGACCGGTTCGGGCACCGGCGGCTCTTCGGATACGGCACGCTCGGGTTCGCGGCGGCGTCCGCGGGCATCGGGTGCGCGCCGGGCATCGGTGCGGTGATCGCGCTGCGCGTGGTCCAGGGGGTGTGCGGGGCGCTGCTCCAGCCGGCGACGCTCGGCATGCTGCGGGCGGCGTACCCGCCCGACGAACTCGGCATGCCGATCGCCCTGCGCACCAGCGCGATCGGGGTCGCCGCGGCCACGGGCCCCCTGGTCGGCGGGGTGCTCACGGCCCACCTGGGCTGGCGTTCGGCGTTCTTCCTGAGCGTGCTCCCCGCCGTGGCGATCGCGGTTCTGGTGCTGTGCGCACCGGACCCCGGGGAGCACACCGAGCGGCGGACGAGGAACCTCGACGGAGGCGGCGCGCTGCTGCTGGGGGCGGCCCTCGCCTGCCTGGTCGCGGTACTGGTGACGCTGCCGGGTGCCGGCTGGTCACAGGTGACGGTCGCGGCCCTCGTCGGGGCGTGCGCGGCGACGGCGGCCTTCGTCGTCCATGAGCGCCGCGTCCCGGACCCGCTGCTCTCCCCCGCGCTGCTCGCCTCGCCCGCGGTGGCGGCGGGGCTCGGCGTCCTGCTGACCGCGTCGGCGGCTTTCATGGGCACGCTGTTCGTGGCGACGTACTTCCTCCAGGACGTCCTCGCGCTCGACGCCCTGGGCACGGCGCTGCGCATGCTGCCCGCCGCGCTGTGCATGGTCCTCGCGGCGCCGCTCTGCCCGATGCTGCTGCGCCGCCTGGGCACCCGCCCGGTCGCATCGGCCGCGACGCTCCTGCTGGCGGCGGGCGTGTTCGCCTTCGGCCGGCTGGACACGACGGCCCGCGGCTGGCAGGTGGCGGCCTGCGCGGTCGCGATGGGCATCGGGTTCGGCGCGGTCATGGTGGCGGCGACCGAGGTGGTGGTGCGCCGCGCCGCCGTCGCCGATGCCGGGGTGGCCGGCGGCCTCCAGCAGACGGCGATGAACATCGGCCCCGTGCTCGGGGTCGCGACGGCGACGACCCTGCTCGCGTCCGGATCCGACGTCGCGACGTCGATGGGCACCACCCTCACGGTCCTGGCAGCGGCCGCCTGCCTCGGGACGGTGGCCGCGCTCAAGCTTCCGCACGGCGAACGGACCGCCGTACGGGAAGCGGCTCACTAGCCTCCCGTCCTCGGCCCGGTAGGCGGCCAGGATCCGCGCGGTGGGGATGTCGGGGGCGGCGGTCCACTCCTCGTGCTCCCCGCCGGGCGGACGGGCGGCGACGTCCTCGGCGGCGAACCCCCGGCGTCTCCAGCGCCGTTCGACCCGGCCGAGGTGCTGCACCAGCCCGGGCGGGGACCAGGCCGACGGTTCGACGGGGGTGCGGAGCTGCTGGTCGAAGAGCCCGGCGAGCTTGCGCGTCAGCGCCTCGCGGTACCGGTCCCCATGGCCGAGAAGCAGTTCGCGGGAGTCGGAGACGTCGCCGGCCGGGCCGGCGAGGAACGCGGGAACCTCCGCCGGGGCCTCTTCGGAAGGCTGCGGCATCCCGCGCACCCAGCGCGGCCCCGCCGCCCCCTCCACGCCCCCGCGCTCATCGCCTGACCGAAGGGCCTTTCCGCCGCCGACTTATTGGGTGATGATGAGGATCATCGCGGAGCCGAAGCGCTCCGCCGAGTCGATGGGGGGTCGACATGGTTCTTGTCGTCGTTCTGCTGATCGTCCTGGCCGCGGTGGTCGGGGGCCTGCTCCTCGCGGTGCGGCGCAGGGGTGGTGCGGGCGAGCGGGGCGCCGCGGAGCGCGCGGCCATGGAGCAGGGGTTCGCCAGGGCGAACGGTACGTCCAACGCCGCGCAGCAGAATTCGATGTGGCCCTGAGCGAGCGGGCCTGACGGTGTCCGCTCAGTGAGCGATCCCGTCGATCAGCTCGCGGGCGCCCTGCCGCAGCAGGGCCACCGCGACCGACATCCCCAGGGTGGCGGGGTCCAACGGCCCCGCCCACTCCTGGGCGTTGAGCACCCGCTTCCCGTCGGGCGTGAACACGCAGGCCCGCAGCGACAGATCACCGCTGCGGCCGGCGCGCGCGTATCCGGCGACGGGCGAGTTGCAGTGCCCCTGGAGCACGTGCAGGAACATGCGCTCGGCGGTCGCCTCCCGCCACGTGTCGTGGTACCCGAGGCCACTGACCGTGTCCAGGGTCCTCTCGTCGTCGGCGCGGCACTGCAGCGCGAGGATCCCGGCGCCGATCGGCGGGCACATCACCTCGGGGGTCAGCACCTCCGTGACGACGTCCGTGCGCCCGATCCGCTCGAGCCCCGACAAGGCGAGCAGCAGCACGTCCGCGTCGCCGGCGGCGAGTTTCTCCAGGCGCCGGTTGGCGTTGCCGCGCATCGGCACGCACTCCACGTGCGGGTGGCTCGCGGCGAGTTGGGCGATCCGCCGGACCGACGACGTGCCGACCCGGGTTCCCTCGGGCAGTTCGTCGAGGGTGCGGCCCTTCGGGTCGATGAGGGCGTCGCGTACGTCGTCGCGCTTCAGGTACGCGGCGAACGTGCAGCCCTCGGGCAGCGGCCGGTCCGCCGGGATGTCCTTGAGGCAGTGGACGGCGAGATCGGCGCGGCCGTCGAGCAGTGCCTGGTCGACCTCCTTGGTGAAGGCGCCCTTGCCGCCGAGCCGCGCCAGATCGCCCATCCACTTGTCGCCGCTGGTGGTGACGGGCACGACCTCGGTGCGGATCCCCGGGTGGAGCGCGGCGAGTTCGGCGCGTACACGCTCCACCTGGGCCAGGGCCATCGGTGACGAGCGGGAGACAATTCGGATCAACTCAGCTGCCATCCCGACACCATAGGCCCCTCGTGACGTCAGCGGCCGAAGACCTCGAAAGGCACCGCGGGCTTTCCGCCGAACTGCTCCCTGACCCGCTCCACGTTCTGCGTGAGGAAGGTGCGGCAGTACGTCTCGGGGTCCTCGTCCGTCAACGCCTCGATGTAGGTGCGGTGTTCGAGCAGCGACCGCACCGCGCGCTCGATGCCCGCGCTCGCGTCGACCGCGTGCGTGGGCTGTGCGGAACCGGCGACGGCGACCCAGCGCACCCCGTTCCACGGTTCGAGGCCCTGCTCGACGAGTTCGGGGAAGATCCACCGGTTGCCCGCGTCGGCCGCCGCGTCGAGCGTGGCCCGGCCCACGGCGACATGGTCGGGGGTGTTCCAGAAGACGCCGCCCCAGGTGTCGCGGTGGTTGAGCGTGATGACCAGTTCCGGACGGTGGCGGCGGATCGCGGCGGCGATGTCGCGGCGCAGCGCCGTGCCGTACTCGACGACCCCGTCCTTGTGGTCCAGGAACTCCACGGCCCCGACCCCGACGACGGCGGCGCTGGCCCGCTGCTCCTGCTCGCGCAGCGGGCCGCACTTGTCCGGCTCCAGGGTGTCGATGCCGGCCTCGCCGCGGGTGGCCAGGACGTACGTGACGTCGCGTCCGGCGTCGGTCCAGGCGGCCACGGCCGCGGCGCAGCCGTACTCCAGGTCGTCGGGGTGGGCGACCACCGCGAGGGCGCGCTGCCAGTCGTCGGGCATGGGCTGCAACTGGGCGGGGGTGTTCTGCTCGGGCAGGCTCATGAGGGCAGCGTAGGCGCCGGAAGGGGGAGGCGGCGCGTCCGGTTGCCGCACCGCCCGGCAATGCCCGGGAGGACTCAGATCTCCCCGTGCACCATCCCCAGCAGCCTGTCCAGAACGCGCGGGCCGCCGGCCCGCAGCCCGTCGTGCTCGAACTCGTTGGTCACCCAGGGCCGCAGTCCGCGGATCGTCCCGGCGGTGCGCAGCGCGTGACCGGTGTCGACGTACATGTCGTCGTGGTAGACGGCCGCGACCGCCGGCACCTCGTTGGCGGCGAGCCGGGACGGGTCGTACAGCGGCGTCCACTCGGTGCGCGCGGCCAGCGCGTGCGCGGTGTCGCGCAGCGGCCGCAGCGCCGGGTCGCAGTCGAACTGCCAGGGGTGGATGGTCTCCCCGGTGAAGTACAGCGGTCCGTCGCCCTCCAGGCTCCGCACCCCGTCGAACCGGGGGAACTCGGCGCGCACCCGCTCCGCGGACCAGTCGGTGGCCCGGCCGCCCTGTGCGTAGATCGCCTCGTGCAGCAGCGCGTACAGCGGGGCCGCGGCGAACGACAGGGCGCCGGCCACCTGTTCCTGGAAGGAGTCCGACAGGTCCCGGCCGGCCGGGGTGCGCACGAACGCGTCCTCCAGCAGGTAGTGCAGCCGGTCGCTGCCGTCTCCCGCGCCCAGCCAGATGCCGAGGGACTGGAAGGCCTCCAGGGTCAGCCGGTAGCCGTTCGGCAGTACGGGCTCGTGCTCGGCGATGTGGGCGCCGATCTCGCGGGCCCGCTCGACGTCCATCGGGTAACGGGCGTAGTGCTCCCGCACCTTGCGCTCGACGCGCGGGTAGGCGGCGCGGTAGACGTCGTCGGCGTGGCCGTCGAGGGTCGGCAGTCCGCCCGTGATGACGGCGGCCGCCATGCCCTCCGGCGCGGCCGACAGGTAGTGGACGGCGCAGAAGCCGCCGAAGCTCTGGCCGAGCACCGTCCAGGGGGCGCCGCCGGTGACCTCGTGGCGGATCAGTTCGCAGTCGCGCACGATCGAGTCGGCGCGGAAGCGGGTGAGATACCGGGCCTGCGCCTCGGCGTCGCCGCGCAGCGGCAAGGTCTGTCGGTTGGCGGGGGTGGAGGCACCGGTGCCGCGCTGGTCGAGGAGGAGGACGCGGTGGTCCTGGAGGGCGCGCCCGAGCCAGGCCTGGGTTCCGGAGAAGCGGTGGGCGCCGAAGCCGGGGCCGCCCTGGAGGTAGACGAGCCAGGGCAGGTCGTCGTGGGCGCGGCCGGGGGCGACGGCCTCACGGGCGTACAGCTCGATCCGTTCGCCGTCGGGGGCCTCGTGGTCCAGGGGGACGAAGAAGCGGCGGTCGGTGAGGACGACCCCGGCCTGACGGTAGCTGGCGGCGCTCAAAACGGCTCCTGTGCGCAAGTGCGGTGGTACGAGGGGACACGAGGGGAAACGGTGCAGGGTGAGTACGGGAAAACGTACTGCTGTCCACTTCAGCACATGTGCGCGGCCGAGGTCAGCGCGCCCCCAGGCTGGAACCGCGGACGACGAGTTCCGGCTGGAGCACGACACGGCGGTGTTCGTGCCTGCCGCCGCGGTCCGCGGCCTCGATCTCGTCCAGGAGGAGTTCGGCGGCGAGGGCGCCCATGGTGACGGCGGGCTGGCGCACCGAGGTGAGCGGCACCGCGGCGGCGGCCGCGAACTCGATGTCGTCGTAGCCGACGATGGCGATGTCCTCGGGCACCCGCACCCCGGCCGCGTACAGGGACTGCAGGACGCCGAGGGCGAGCAGGTCGTTGGCGCAGAAGACGGCGGTGGGGCGGTCGGCGAGGCCGAGGAGGCGGGCGCCCGCGTCGCGTCCGGCGGCGACGTCGAGGCGCTCGGTGGGCAGTTCGTGCAGGGCCGAGGCGGGCAGCCCGGCCTCGTCGAGAGCGCGCAGGGCGCCCTGACGGCGGTCCTTGACCTGATTGAGGGCGGGCGGGCCGCTGACGTACGCGATCCGGCGGTGTCCGGCGTCGAGGAGGTGGCGCACGGCGAGCGCGCCGCCGTTGACGTCGTCCACGGAGACGGAGCACTCGGTGGCGCCCTCGGCGACCCGGTCGACGAGCACGAACGGGATGTCGTGGCGCCGGAACTGCTCGACGGTGCGGCCGGTCGCCTCGGCCGGGGTGAGCAGCACGCCGCGCACCCGCTGCTCGGCGAAGAGGGAGAGGTACTCGGCCTCCTCGCTCACGCTCTGCGCGCTGTTGCAGACCATCACGCCGAGCCCGGCCTGGCGGGCCGCCCGCTCGGCGCCGCGCGCGACGTCCACGAAGAACGGGTTGCCCATGTCGAGGACGAGCAGGCCCATGATGCGGCTGCGTCCGGCGCGCAGCTGGCGGGCGGACTCGCTGCGGACGTAGCCGAGCCGGTCGATGGCCGAAAGGACGCGGGCCCGGGTCTCCTCGGCGACGGTGTCCGGCCGGTTGATCACGTTCGAGACGGTGCCCACGGACACCCCGGCGACACGGGCGACGTCCTTGATCCCCACGGACTGTGCCATCGGGTGTGATCCTCCAGGTGAGCAGGTGCGGCAGAGGGAGTCTACGCGGGGCGATCCGATCGACGTTCGGCACGCCGAACGTCTCCCCCGGTCAGGTTCCGCCCCTCGATGCGACACAAAGCTTGAATCGTTTCGCTCGGACAACCCGGCCACTCTGCGTCCGGAAGCATCCCCTGTCAATGCGCCTGCACAGGTACATGACTGCACACCCCTTGCCTCCCGTCACAGCTGCCTCTAAGTTCCTCCACCCCGCATTGAATCGTTTGAAACGGTTTCAATCGGTAGCTCCTTCACCGTCGAAGGGACCCGCAGATGACCAGCGACATCCGCCGGCGCACCGTTCTCGCCGCGACCGCGGGCGCCGTGCCCGTCGTGGCCGCGGCCGGAACGTTCGGCGCCGCCGCGCCCGCGTCGGCCGCCACCGCCTCCCCCACCCTCACCCGGAACGCCGCCCCGGACGGCGCCGTCACCGGCCTCACCGTCGAGCACCGCGTCCTCCCCCTGGGCACGGACGCCACCCGTCCCCGCTTCGGCTGGCGCCTCGGCTCCCGGCGGCGCGGCCTCGCCCAGGGCGCGTACCGCGTCCGCGTCGCCACCTCGGCCGCACGCCTCGCCTCGGGGCGCGGCGACGTGTGGGACAGCGGCCGCGTCGCCTCGTCCGACTCGGTCGCCGTCACATACGCCGGGCCTCAACTGGAGCCTTCCACCCGGTACTTCTGGACCGTGAGCGCCTGGGACACCGAGGGCCGCCCGGTCGGCACGTCGGCACCGGCCTGGTTCGAGACGAGCCTGCTGTCCACGGACGGCGTCACCCGCTGGGACGGCGCACAGTGGATCGGGATGAAGGGCAAGACGCCGAACTCGCAGGGCGCGCCCCTGTTGCGCGCCGAGGCCCCGCTCACCAAGGGCAGAAGGGTCGGCGAGGCCCGCCTGTACGTGACCGCGCTGGGCGTGTACGAGGCGTATGTGAACGGCGAGCGCGTCACCGTGCCGCAGGACGGCGGTCGCACGGTCGAGCTCCTCACGCCCGGCTGGACGAACTACGACATGACCGTGAACTACATGACGTACGACGTCACGGACCTGGTCGCGGCAGGCCGCGGCTCCGTGACGGTCGGCGCGGTGCTCGGCAACGGCTGGTACAACGCCCGGATATCCGAGGGCAGTACGTACTACGCGAAGGACGGCAACCCGCTCGCGCTGAAGGCGAAGCTGCTGATCCGGTACACGGACGGATCGACGCAGACGCTCGTCACGAAGGAGGGCGCGAACGGCGGCGCCGCCTGGAAGGCCACCGACACCGGCCCGTACCGCGCCGACGACATCTACGACGGCCAGACCTACGACGCCCGCCAGGAGCTCGGCGCCTGGACGGCCGGCGGCTTCGACGCCTCGACGTGGTCGGACGTCGAACAGGTCGGCTACACAACGAAGTTCCCGAAAGCGAAGCTCGTCGCCTACCCCGGCGAGACGGCCCGGCTGATGGCGAGGTGGGACCGCACCCCGCAGTCGGTCACCGTCTACGACAAGGTCACCGGTCAGGCGTCGAGTGCGAACGGGAAGGGGCGGATCGTCCCCGATCCGGACCGGTCGACGGCGAAGGCGCCGGGTCCCGTGACCCTGCGCACCGGCGACACGGCCGTGTTCGATCTCGGCCAGAACATGGTCGGTGTGCCGCGGTACTCGGTGCGGGGCCCGGCGGGCGCCCACGTCATCGTCAGGACAGGCGAGATGCTCAACGACGACAGTGCGGGCGCCGACGGCCCGGCCGGCTCGCTCTACCGGGCCAACCTGCGCTCGGCGAAGTCCACGAGCACCTACGTCCTCAAGGGGGCCGACGGCGGCGAGACGCATCAGGACTCGCTCGCCTTCTACGGGTTCCGGTACGTGTCAGTGGAGGTGACGACGCCGGACACCGAGGTCACCTTCTCCGGGCTCGTCGGCAAGGTCGGCACGTCGGCGCTCACCGACACCGGTAGCCTCACGACCGACGACGAGGACGTCAACCAGCTGATGAGCAACGTGCGTTGGGGCCAGCGCGGAAACTACCTGTGGGTGCCGACCGACTGTCCGCAGCGCGACGAGCGGCTCGGCTGGACCGGCGACACACAGGTCTTCTCGCACACGGGCCTGTACAACACCACCGACGCGGTGAGCTTCCTCAGCCACTTCGAGGAGATCCTCATCGAGTCGCAGAAGATCTACGGGGTGGACGGCGCCCAGTTCACGGCGGTGGCACCCGGCAACCGCTACAACGCGGCCGCGCCGTGCAGCGGTTGGGCGGACTGCGGCGTCATCGTGCCGTGGACGGTCTGGCAGATGAGCGGCGACACGACGGTCGTCGACCGCAGCTGGGACGCGATGGTCCACTACATCGACTGGATCAAGCGGAAGGGCGGCGACACGTACGCGGGCCAGGGCGCGATCTTCGCCGACTGGCTGGCGTTCCAGAACACCGGCACCCAGCTGATGAGCGACGTGTACTACGCGTACAGCGTCCGCCTGATGGCGCAGATGGCACGCGCCACCGGCCGCGACGACGAGGCGAAGGCGTACGACGAGCTGTTCGGCAACATCCGCAAGGCGTTCCTCGCGCAGTACGTCCAGGTCGACGGTGACACGATCACGGTCAAATCGAGCATCGGCGGCAAGCCGCCCATGGGGGGCGACCCGGAGGACAACAGCCAGTCGGCGCTGCTGTGGGTCCTCAAGCTCGGCTTCTACGACACGCAGTCCCAACGCCGCGCGCTGGTGGGCCTGTTGGCGGACAACATCGGCAACGACGCGGCGTACAAGGCGGCCCATCCGGACAGCGCCCGTGTGCAGTACGCGGAGAACACCCTGTCGGTCGGCTTCCTCGGTTCGAACGTCATCGCACCGGTCCTCACCGACGAGGGCCGCGCCGATCTGGCGTACAGGCTGCTGCACCAGGACGCGATGCCGTCGTGGCTGTACTCGGTGAAGAACGGGGCCACGACGGTCTGGGAGCGCTGGAACTCGTACTCGAAGGAGGACGGCTTCGGGCCGGTGGAGATGAACTCCTTCAACCACTACTCGTACGGCGCGATCGCCGAGTGGATGTACGCGTACATGGCCGGTATCGCGGGCGACCCCGACCACCCGGGGTTCCGGCACTTCACGCTGCGGCCGCACCTCGATCCGACCGGTGGCATCACCCGGGCGTCCGGCCGGTTCCTGTCGCCGTACGGCGAGATCGGCAGCGCGTGGTCGCTGGCCAAGGACGGGACGCTGACGTACGAGGCGGTCGTCCCGGCGAACACCACGGCGACCCTGACCCTGCCCGCCGTGTCGGCCGACGCCGTCCGTGAGGGGCGCACGCCGCTGGGCCGCGTGGACGGGGTGCGGCTCGTCGGGTTCGCCGACGGCGCGGCGACCTTCACGCTGCCCGCCGGACGGTACGAAGTGACCAGCGCGACGCGCTGACCCGGCGCCGGGTGCGGGGACCGCCCCACGCCCGGCCCACGCCCACGCCCACCCCCACGCTCCGTCTGTGACGTGGATCACCGCTCTCAGACTCTTGACGCCCTGTCGTTCAAACCGGTTTGGTTAACCCCGTTCCGCGGTTCAAACCGGTTTGAAAGCGGGCCGCCCCGGCGGTCCGACGACAGGGAGTCCAGCACCATGGCACGCAAGCCCACCATCGCCGACGTCGCCCAGCGCGCCGGTGTCTCCCGTGCCACCGTGTCCTTCGCCCTGAACGACCGGCCCGGTGTCGCGGAGGAGACCAAGGCCAGGATCATGGCCGCGGCCGCCGAGCTCGGCTGGACGCCCAGCCGTTCGGCGCGCGCCCTGTCGCTCGGCAAGGTCGGCGCGTACGGGCTCGTGCTCGCCCGGGACCCCGAGCAGATCGGCACGGACCTGTTCTTCCCCGCGTTCATCGCCGGGGTGGAGACCGTGATCGGGCAGCGCGGTGACGGTCTGATGGTGCACGTCACCACGCCCTCCAAGGAGCGCGGCGTGTACGAGCGGATGGCGGCGGAGCGGCAGGTGGACGGTGTCCTCCTGACCGACCTGCGCCAGGACGACCCGCGCCCCGCGCTGCTGCAGGAGCTCGGCCTGCCCGCCGTCGTGGTGGGCCGGCCCGAGTGGGGCGGCGGGCTCACCGCGGTCAGCCTGGACGACGAGCCCGCCTACGCGGCCGCCGTACGCCGCCTGGCCGAACTCGGACACCGCAGCATCGCCCATGTCGAGGGCCCGCAGGAGCTGCGGCACGCGCAGCGCCGGCGGCAGGCCTGGGAGCAGACACTCGCCGCGCTCGGGCTGCCCGCGGGCCCGGTCCTGCCGGGCGGTTTCAGCGCCGAGGGCGGCGCGCTCGCCACCCGCGAGCTGCTCGGCCGCGCCGAACCGCCGACCGCGATCGTCTACGGCAACGACCTGGCCGCGATGGCCGGGCTCTCGGTCGCCCAGGAGCTGGGCGTGCGGGTGCCGGACCAGCTCTCGGTCGTCGGCTACGACGACACCCCTCTGACCCGTTACAGCTTCCCGCCGCTCGCCTCCGCCCGTGCGGACGCCCGCGGCTGGGGTGAGGCGGCGGCCCGCGCCCTGGACGCGGTCGTCGCCGTCGGCGAGGCGGCGCATGTGAAGCTGCCGCCCGCCCGCTTCGTGCCCCGCGCCTCCATCGGTCCCGCTCCGCGCGGCTGACGCAGGGACACACCCCACACCGGTCGCGCCCGGCGCCGACCGGCCATGGCGCACGGCGACGAGGCCGCGCGTGAACAGTTCGGAGATCCAACATGCTGAGGAGAACGGCGTCCGCGCTGCTCGTACTCGCGATCGCGGGCACGGCGACGGCCTGCGGCAGGGCCGCCCCGGACGCGGCCGACGCCGCGAAGGCACGCGGCCCGATCACGGTGTGGCTGTCGAACAACGCCCAGGAAGTGCAGTGGGGCAAAGCGATGGTCGCCGCGTGGAACAAGGCGCACCCCGACCAGCACGTCACGGCGCAGCAGATCCCGGCCGGCAAGACGTCCGAGGAGGCGATCAGCGCCTCGATCATCGCGGGGACGAGCGCCTGTCTGGCGTTCAACACCTCGCCCGCGGCGGTCCCGACGTTCCAGAAGCAGAACGGCCTCGTGCCGCTGAACGACTTCGCGGACGGCGCCTCGTACATCGAGCGGCGCAGCGGCTCCCTCGCCGACCAGTACAAGTCGGCGGACGGCAAGTTCTACCAGCTGCCCTGGAAGAGCAACCCGGTCATGATCCTCTACAACAAGAAGCTGTTCAAGAAGGCCGGTCTGGACCCGGAGCACCCGAAGCTCGCGACGTACGACGAGTTCCTCGCCACGTCGCGGAAGCTGGTGCGCAGCGGCGCCGCGCAGGCGGCGATCTGGCCCTCGCCCAGCAGTGACTTCTTCCAGCCCTGGTACGACTTCTACCCGGCGTTCGCCGCGCAGAGCGGCGGCAAGCAGCTCATCGAGGACGGCAAGCCGCAGTTCGACTCGCAGGCGGGCCGCCAGGTCGCGTCCTTCTGGCGGACGTTGTACGCCGAGAAGCTCGCGCCGCAGGAGGCGTATCCGGGCGATTCACTGAACGACGGCAAGGCCGCGATGGCCACCGTCGGGCCGTGGGCGATCGCCGCGTACAAGAACAGCGTGGACATCGGTGTCGCGCCGGTGCCGACCGCCGACGGGAAGACCGGCGGGCACTCGTTCAGCGACGAGAAGTCCGTGTCGATGTTCAGCTCGTGCAAGAACCGGGCCACGGCCTGGGACGTGCTGAAGTTCGCGACGTCGGTGCGGCAGGACGGGAAGTTCCTCGACACGACCGGCCAGATGCCGATGCGCACCGACCTGACGTCGAAGTACGCGGGCTTCTTCGAGAAGAACCCTACGTACAAGGCGTTCGCCGAGCAGGCGAAGCGGGTCGTCGAGGTCCCCAACGTGGCGGGCTCCGTCGACATCTGGCAGGCGTTCCGCGACGCGTGGACGAAGTCGGTCGTCTTCGGCCGTGAGTCCACGGACGCGGCGCTGCGCGACGCCTCCTCCGAGATATCCCACCTGCTCGCCGAATACGAGGACCCGTCATGAGCACCCTGGCCAAGGCTGCCCCGCGCAGGGGCCGGATCGGCGCTCTGTTCGTGTCGCCGTACGTGCTGTTCATCCTGGTCGTCTTCGCCGTGCCGCTGGTCTACACGGTGTGGATCTCCTTCCACCGCTTCTACTTCACGGCGCCCGGCACCCACATCGACGCGCCGTGGGTGGGCCTGTCGAACTACCGGGACGTCTTCACCGACCCGGTCGTCGGCCGCGCCTTCCTCAACATCGCGATCTTCCTGGTCATCAATGTGCCGCTGACCGTGGGCCTGTCCCTGGTGCTGGCGTCGGCACTGAACTCGAAGATCAAGGGGCGGGCCTTCTTCCGGGCCGCGTTCTACCTCCCCTACGTGACCGCGAGCGTCGCCCTGGTCGCGGTGTGGCAGTTCCTGTTCGGCTCGGACGGGTTCGTCAACCACGCCCTGGGTTCGCTGGCACCGGATCCGTCATGGCTGGTCAACTCGCATCTGGCGATGCCGATGATCGCGGTGTTCGTGACGTGGAAGCAGCTCGGCTTCTTCGTGATGCTGTACCTGGCCGCCCTGCAGAACGTCGGCCAGGAGCTGTACGAGGCGTCCGCGATGGACGGCGCGGGCAAGGTGCGCCAGTTCTTCTCGGTGACCGTGCCCGGGGTGCGGCCCGCGACCACGCTCGTCGTGATCTACGCGATCATCACCGGCGCCAACCTGTTCAGCGAGCCCTATCTGCTGACCGGGGGCGGCGGTCCCGATCACGCGTCCACCTCGCCGGTGCTGCTGATGTACCAGAAGGGCATCGAGCAGGGGCACCCCGACTTCGCCGCGGCGCTCGGTGTCGTCCTCATCGCCTTCGTCGCGATCGTCTCGCTCGTCGCCCGCAAGCTCTCCGAGAGGGGCAACTGACATGCGCAACAGCCTTCGCGCCTCGAAGCCCGTGCGCTATGTGCTCCTGTCGCTCGGCGCCGTCGCCTTCCTCTTCCCCTTCTACTACATGGTCGTCGGCTCACTGCGCACGACGACGGTCGGCGACCTGTCGGCGGCCGTCCCTTCGGGCCTGACCGGCGCCAACTACTCGGCGATCAACGGCGCCATCTCGGTGGGCCGTTCGCTGCTCAACTCGGGCATCATGACGATCGGCGTGCTGGTGTGCACGCTCGTCTTCGGGGTGCTCGCCGGCTACGGGCTCGCGGTGCTGCGCTTCCGCGGCAAGGGCGCCGTGTTCGGGGCGCTGCTGCTGGTGCAGATGATCCCGTTCCAGCTGCTCACCCTGCCGCTGTACGTGCTTGTGGTCCGCGACTACGGGCTCGGCGACAACTACCTGGGCATGATCCTGCCGTTCGCGATCAACTCGACGGCCGTGTTCCTCTTCCGCCAGTTCTTCCTCCAGATGCCCGCTTCCCTCTTCGAGGCGGCCCGCATCGACGGGGCGAGCGAGCTGCGGATCCTGTGGAGGATCGCGCTGCCGATGGCGCGGCCCGCCGTCCTCACGGCACTGCTGCTGACGTTCATCGGGCCGTGGAACGAGTTCCTGTGGCCGTTCCTCGTCACGAAGAACGCCGACATGCAGCCCCTCGCCGTCTCCCTGGCGAGCTTCCTCTCCAACATGCAGGGCACGGTCGCCAACCCGGCGGGCGCCCTGCTGGCCGGCGCGGTCGTCCTCGCCGTCCCCGCGGTGGTGCTGTTCCTGCTGTTCCAGCGCCACTTCACCTCCACCGACATCGACTCCGCTACCAAGGGCTGAATCCTCCATGAGCACCACCACCGACACCACGGCCATCCCGTACCGCCTCGTGCGCAAGGGTGTCGTCATGTCCCCGCTGGCCGGCGAGGCGAACGAGACCGAGGGCGTCCTCAACCCGGCCTCCGGCCGCACCCCCGACGGCAGGCTGCACCTGCTGCCGCGGCTGGTCGCGGAGGGCAACGTCTCGCGGGTCGGCCTCGCCGAGGTCACCTTCGACGAGCAGGGTGTCCCGAACGGCGTCGAGCGCCGCGGTGTCGTCCTCGCCCCCGACGAGGGCTGGGAGCGCGGCAAGAACAACGCCGGTGTCGAGGACCCGCGCGTCACCTGGGTCCCGTCCCTCGGCCGGCACGTGATGTCGTACGTCGCCTACGGCCCGCTGGGCCCGAAGCCGGCGCTCGCCGTCTCCGAGAACCTGACGGACTGGACCCGGCTCGGCCCGATCCAGTTCCAGTACCAGGCCGACCTCGACACCGACCTCAATCTGTTCCCGAACAAGGACGTCGTCCACTTCCCCGAGCCGGTCCCGGGCCCGGACGGCGAGATGGCGTACGCGATGCTGCACCGCCCGATGTGGGACCTCGGCTGGTTCCGCGAGGGCGAGGGCGTGCACCTGCCCGCCGGTGTCACCGACGAGCGGCCCGGCATCTGGATCTCGTACGTGCCCGTCGCCGAGGTCGAGGCGGACATCCGCGCGCTGACCCGGCCGCGCGACCACCGCCTGGTGGCGCTCTCGGAGTACGAGTGGGAGTCGCTGAAGATCGGCGGCGGCCCGGCCCCGATCCGCGTCCCCGAGGGCTGGCTGCTGATCCACCACGGTGTCTGCGGTGCCATCGAGGACCCGTGGGCGCAGAACCAGAAGGTGTCGTACGCGGCCGGTGCCATGATCCTCGACCCGGCCGACCCGTCGAAGGTGCTGGCCCGCTCGGACGCCCCGCTGATGGCGCCGGAGACCGAGGAGGAGCTGTCGGGCACGGTCCCGAACGTCGTCTTCCCGACGGCGATCGAGGAGATCGACGGCGAGCTGTACGTGTTCTACGGCATGGCCGACGCGCACATCGGCGTCGCCGTCCTGGAGCGCACCGCGTGAGCGGCGGCGCCCGCGCTCCGCTCGGCATCGGCCTCGTCGGCTGCGGCGGCTTCGCCGAGTTCGTCCTCGACGCGGCGGTCGGCCTGCCGGGTCTGCGGCTTGCCGCGGTCGCCGATCCGTCGGCGGAGCGGGCGGCGCGGCTCGGCGAGCGGCACGGTGTCCCGGCCCTCGCGTCCCTGGAGGAGCTCCTCGAACGGGACGACGTGGAGGCCGTGCTGATCGCCACGCCACCCGCCACCCATGCCGCGATGGCCGTCGCCGCGCTGCGCGCCGGGCGCCATGTCTTCTGCGAGAAGCCCCTCGCGACCACGACCGAGGACGCGGCCCGGGTGGCCGCGGAGGCGCGCCGCGCCGGCCGCGTCCTGGTGGTGGACCATGTGCTGCGCTACAACCCGCTGCTGCGGGCCGTGCAGCGGCTGACCGAGCGGGGCCTGCTCGCGCCCGCGCGCCGGTTCCTGTTCGAGAACGACGCCTCCGACCAGGACCTGGGCCCCGATCACTGGTTCTGGGACCCGGCGCACAGCGGCGGCATCTTCGTCGAGCACGGCGTGCACTTCTTCGACGCGGCGCGGGCGCTGCTGGGTTCGGACCCGGTGAGCGTGCGGGCCACCGCCGTGCGCCGCCCGGACGGTCCCGTCGACATGGTCAGCGCGGACGTCGTGCACCCGGGTGGGGTGCTCGCCTCGCACCTGCACTCGTTCACGCACGCGCACCGCGCCGAGCGGCAGCTGATGCGCCTGGACCACGGGTTCGCGGAGACACGGATCAGCGGCTGGATCCCGGTGCGGGCCGAGATCTCCGCGTGGACGGACGAGGAAGGCGCCCGGGAGTGGGAGCGACTGCCGCAGCTGGTCGACGACCTGCTCGCCGTGGAGGGCTTTCTGCCGCACGGCGAGGAGTGGATCACCGTCCGTGTCGAGCGGGACGCCGGCTCGTCGGCCCGGGCCCGCGGCCGCGGCGAGGAGCGGTCCGTGCCGCACCGCGTGCACGCCGTCCTCGACCTCGGCGGTGAGCCGCGCAAGCCGTACGTGTACGCGCGCAGCGTGCGCGCCGCCCTGACAGATCTGGTGCGGGCCGTGCGCGAGGGCGTGGTCCCCCAGGCGGACGCCGTCAGCGGGCTCACCGCGGTCGCGGTCGCCGAGGCCGCGACGGTCGCGGCCGACACCGGTGTCGCACAGCCCGTGCCGCACCCCCTGATCGAGGAGACGTCCGTATGAGCTGGTGGCAGGACATGGTCTGCTACGAGGTCCATCCGCGCGCGTTCGCCGACTCGAACGGCGATGGCATCGGCGATCTGCCGGGGGTCACCGCCCACCTGGAGCACATCAGGGATCTCGGCGCGGACGCGGTGTGGATCACGCCGTTCTATCCGTCGCCGCTGGCCGACGGCGGCTACGACATCGCCGACCACACGGGGGTCGCCGAGGATCTGGGCACGAGTGCCGACATCGACGAACTGACGTCACGGGCGCACGAGTTGGGCCTGAAGCTCATCGTCGACCTGGTGCCGAACCACACCTCGGACCGGCACCCCTGGTTCCAGGAGGCGCTGGCGGCGGGGCCCGGTTCGGCGGAACGGGAGCGGTACCTGTTCCGTCCCGGCCGGGGCGCGGACGGTGAACTGCCGCCCAACGACTGGCAGTCGGCGTTCGGCGGACCCGCCTGGACCCGGGTGCCGGACGGCGCGTGGTACTGCCATCTGCACGCCGCCGAGCAGCCCGACCTGAACTGGCGCAACCCGAAGGTGCGGGACGCGTTCGCCGACGTCCTGCGGTACTGGCTCGACCGGGGCGTGGACGGGTTCCGGGTCGATGTGGCGCACGCCCTGTTCAAGGCGGAGGGCGAGCCCGATGCGGGCCCCGGCCAGCACGGCGACCCGTGGCGCAACCACCTCATGCCGTACTACGACCAGGAGGAGCTGCACCCGCTGTACCGCGACTGGCGGGCGCTCCTCGACACGCATCCCGCGCCGCCGGGCGCGGTCGAGCCCCGCGACCGGGTGATGGTCGCCGAGTCGGCCGTCTTCGACCTGGAGCGGCTGGCCCGCTACATCCGGCCCGACGAGATGCACCAGGCGTTCAACTTCGCTTTCCTGGAGGCGGGTTGGGACGCGGACGAGCTGCGCCGAGTGGTCGACGGTTCGTTCGCGGTGCCCGGTGCCGCGGTGACCTGGCTGGTGTCCAGCCATGACGCGGTGCGTCCCGTGACCCGGTACGGCTCGCTGCGGAGGGCGCGGGCGGCCGCGCTCCTGATGCTGGCGCTGCCCGGTTCCGCGTACCTCTACCAGGGCGAGGAGCTGGGCCTGCCGCAGGCTCACGTTCCCGACGACCGGATCCGCGACCCGCTGTGGGAGCGTTCGGGCCGCACCGAGCGCGGCCGGGACGGCGCCCGGGTGCCGCTCCCCTGGTCCGGCGCGCACGCACCGTACGGCTTCACCTCGGCGCCCGCCGACTGCACGTGGCTTCCGCAGCCCGACGACTGGGCCGCGCTGGCGGTCGCCGCGCAGGAGCGGGACCCCGGCTCGACGCTCGCCCTGTACCGCGAGGCGCTGCGGCTGCGCCGCGCCCATCGCGCACCGGATGCCGCGGCCCCGCCGCAATGGCTCTCGGCGCCCGGCGCCGACGTGCTCGCGTTCCGCCGCGGCGACCTGGTGTGCGCCGTGAACCTCGGCGACATGCCCGCACCCCTCAACTCCCTTACCCTGCCCGGACGCCCGGTGCTCGGCAGCGAGCCGTTCGACGGTGACACGCTGCCGCCCGACACCGCCCTGTGGCTGCTCGTTCCCTCTTCCCCCGAAGGATCTGACGATGACCTCCGCGACTGACCTCTCCGGACTCGTGAAGGCGTACGACGTGCGCGGTGTCGTCCCCGACCAGTGGGACGAGAAGCTGGCCGAGCTGTTCGGCGCCGCGTTCGTGCGGGTGACCGGCGCCGGCGCGATCGTGACGGGCCATGACATGCGGCCCTCCTCCCCGGTCCTGTCCGGCGCCTTCGCGCGCGGCGCGGCGGCCCTGGGCGCGGACGTCACCGAGATCGGCCTGTGCTCGACGGACCAGCTGTACTACGCGTCGGGCGCGCTGAACCTGCCCGGTGCGATGTTCACGGCGTCGCACAACCCGGCGCAGTACAACGGCATCAAGATGTGCCGGGCCGGGGCCGCGCCGGTCGGCCAGGACACCGGCCTGACCGAGATCCGCCGACTGGCCGAGGAGTGGAGCGAGTCGGGGGCGCCCGCGCCGGCCGCGAAGCCCGGCACGATCACCCGCCGCGAGACGCTGAAGGACTACGCCGCCCATCTTCTGGGCCTGGTCGACCTGACCTCGATCCGTCCGCTGAAGGTGGTCGTGGACGCGGGCAACGGCATGGGCGGGCACACCGTCCCGACGGTCTTCGAGGGCCTGCCGCTGACCCTCGTCCCGATGTACTTCGAGCTGGACGGCACGTTCCCGAACCACGAGGCGAACCCGCTGGACCCGGCGAACATCGTGGACCTCCAGGCCCGCGTGAGGGCCGAGGGCGCCGACCTGGGCCTGGCCTTCGACGGCGACGCCGACCGCTGCTTCGTCGTCGACGAGAACGGCGACCCGGTCTCCCCGTCCGCCATCACCGCCCTGGTCGCCGCCCGCGAACTGGCCCGGCATCCCGGCGCCACCGTCATCCACAATCTGATCACCTCGCGGACCGTGCCCGAGGTGATCGAGGAGCACGGCGGCACGCCCGTACGCACGCGGGTCGGCCACTCCTTCATCAAGGCCGAAATGGCCCGCACCGGCGCCGTGTTCGGCGGCGAGCACTCGGCGCACTACTACTTCAAGGATTTCTGGAACGCGGACACGGGCATGCTCGCCGCCCTGCACGTGCTGGCCGCGCTCGGCGGCCAGGACGGCCCGCTCTCCGCGCTGACCCGGAGCTTCGAGCGGTACGCCGCCTCCGGCGAGATCAACTCGACCGTCGCCGACCAGGCCGGCCGCACGGCGGCGGTCCGCGCGGCCTGGGAGTCGCGCCCGGACGTGCGGGTGGACGAGCTCGACGGACTGACCGTGGCGGGCGCCGACTGGTGGTTCAACCTCCGCCCCTCCAACACCGAGCCGTTGCTGCGGCTCAATGTGGAGGCGCGCACCCCCGAGGCGATGCGCGCCGTACGGGACGAGGTGCTGGCGACCGTCCGCGGCTGAACCGACGCCGGGTCAGCCTATGGCCCGACTCGATCCCCGCACCACCAACTCCGGCCGCAGCACCACGTGTTGATGGCGATGGGCGGCGGACCGCTCCCCCGTCTCCTGGAGCAGCAGCTCCGCCGCGATCGTGCCGAGGGTGTACGCGGGCTGCCGCACCGAGGTGAGCGGCACGGTGGCCGCCGCCGCGAACTCGATGTCGTCGTAGCCGACGATGGAGATGTCCTCGGGGACCCGTACCCCGGCCGCGTACAGGGCCTGGAGGACGCCGAGGGCGAGCAGGTCGTTGGCGCAGAAGACGGCCGTCGGGCGGGGGGTGAGACCGAGGAGGCGGGCGCCCGCGTCACGGCCCGCGCCCACGTCGAGGCGCTCGGTGGGCAGTGCGCGCAGCAGCGACTGCGGCAGCCCGGCATCGGCGAGCGCCTTCAGGGCGCCCTCCCTGCGGTCCTGCACCTGCTTGAGATGCGGGGGCCCGCTGACGAAGGCGAGGGAGCGGTGCCCGCCGACGAGGAGATGGCGCAGGGCGAGCGCCCCGCCGGACACGTCGTCGACGGCGACCGAGCACCCGTCCGCCTCCCCTCCGGCCCCGGCGACCCGGTCCACGACGACGTACGGGATGCCATGACGCCGGAAGTCGCTCAGGGTCGCTCCGCTCGGGTCCGCCGGGGTGATGAGGGCGCCGCGCACCCGCTGTTCGGCGAAGAGCGACAGGTACTCGGCCTCCTCCGCCGGGCTCTGGGCGCTGTTGCAGACCATGACGCCGAGTCCGGCGGCGCGGGCGGCCCGCTCGGCGCCCCGGGCGATGTCGACGAAGAACGGGTTGCCCATGTCCAGGACGAGGAGCGCCACGATCCGGCTGTGCCCGGCTCTCAGCTGCCTGGCGTACTCGCTGCGGACGTAGCCGAGCCGGGCGATGACCTGCTGGACGTGGCGGCGCGTCGCCTCGGAGACGCGCTGCGGCTGGTTGAGCACGTTCGAGACGGTGCCCACGGAGACCCCCGCGACGCGTGCCACGTCCTTGATGCCGACCGTCGCACGCTCAGGCAAGGTGGAAGACCTCGGTGAGCGGGCGCATCGCCGCGTCCGGGGCCTGTCCCTCCAACTCCTCGAAGAACTGCCCCATTTCGGCCTGCCATCTGGCGTTCACCTCGGTGGCGTCCATGGCGGCGCGGGCCTTGTCGAAGTCCTCCGTCTCCAGATAGCCGACGAGCAGGCCGTCCTCCCGCAGGAAGAGGGAGTAGTTGTGCCAGCCGGTCGCGGTCAGGGCGTCCCGCATCTCCTGCCACACGTGCGTGTGGCGGGCGCGGTACTCCTCGATCCGGTCGGCCCTGACCTTGAGCAGAAAACAGACGCGCTGCATGACTTCCGGGCCCCCACTCAGAACGTGAACCGGTCGATGTTCGACTTGTTGAAGACGGTCGGCTTGCCGAGCGTCACGACGCCGTCCTTGCCGATGGTGTACTCGCCCAGGTCACCGGCCTTGAACCGCTCGCCCTCCTTGCCGGTGATCTGCCCGGACTCCAGGGCGACGGCGGTGTGCGCGGCGAGCGCGCCCAGCTTGGCCGGGTCCCACAGTTCGAACGCCTCGACGGTGCCGTTCTTCACGTAGGCGCGCATGTCGTTGGGGGTGCCGAGGCCGGTCAGCTTGACCTTGCCCTTGTACTTGGAGCCCGACAGGTACTGGGCGGCGGCCTTGATGCCGACGGTGGTCGGGGAGATGATCCCCTTCAGGTTCGGGTGCTCCTGGAGCAGTCCCTGGGTCTGCTGGAACGACTTCTGGGCGTCGTCGTCGCCGTAGGCGGTCGCGACGAGCTTGATGTCCTTGTACGCGGGCTTCTTCAGTTCGTCCTTCATGTAGTCGATCCACGTGTTCTGGTTGGTGGCCGTCTGGGCCGCCGAGAGGATCGCTATCTCGCCCTTGCCGCCGATCTGCCGGGCGATCTCCTGGACCTGGGTGCGGCCGAGGTCCTCGGAGGAAGCCTGAGAGACGAACACGTTGCGGCAGTCGGCCTTGGTGTCGGAGTCGTAGGTGACGACGCTGACGCCGTTCTTCATGGCCTGCTTCAGGGCGGTGCACAGGGCGCCCGGGTCCTGCGCGGACACGGCGATGCCGTCGACCTGCTGCTGGGTGAGCGTGTTGACGTAGGACACCTGTCCCGAGGTGTCGGTGCCGCTGTTGGTCCCGACCTCCTTGTACGTCGATCCCAGCTGCTCCAGCGCCTTCTTGCCGCCGTTGTCGGAGGTCGTGAAGTACGGGTTGTTGACCTGCTTGGGCAGGAAGGCGACCGTGAGGCCCTTCTTGGTGGCGGCGTTCGGGTCGGCCTTGCCCGCGGCGTTGGACTTCGCCGCTTCCTTGTCCGTGTCGTTCTTGGTGGTGCCGCCGCAGGCGGTGGCCCCGACGACGAGGGCGGTGGTGACGGCGAGCGCGGCGGTGAACCGGCGGGTGCGGGCGGTCGGGCGAAGGGCACGCATGAGGAATCCTTACGGGACGAAGGAGTGTGGGGAGAGGGGAGTGTCCTGGTCAGGGGGTTGCTGGTGCCGTCGCGGTCTTCCTGCGGGCCCGGGCCTGGCCGAGCTGCCGGCCGAGGCGCGGCGCGAGCACGGAGACGACGAGGAGGACGCCGGTGACGACGATCTGGGACTGGGCGGAGACGTTCAGCAGGCTCATCACGTTCTGCAGCGTGCCGAGCAGGAAGACCCCGGCGATCGCCCCGCCGAGGGTGCCCTTGCCGCCGTCGAAGTCGATGCCGCCGAGCAGCACCGCCGCGATGACCGAGAGTTCGAGGCCGGTGGCGTTGTCGTAGCGGGCGCTGGCGTAGTGCAGCGCCCAGAAGACGCCGGTGAGCGCGGAGAGCAGGCCCGTCGTCACGAACATCGACAGCTTGAGCCGCTTGACGCGGATGCCGGAGAACCGGGCCGCCTCCTCGCCGGCGCCGATCGCGAAGAGCGAGCGGCCGAGGTGGGTGGCGTGCAGCACGACCACCGCGATGGCGAGCAGCACCACGAAGGGCAGGGCGGCGTACGGGACGAAGGACTCGCCGAAACGGCCCGCGCCGAAGTCCAGGTACTGCGAGGGGAAGTCGGTCACGGAGTCCGAGCCGAGGACGATCTGCGCGATGCCGCGGTAGGCGGCCATGGTGCCGATGGTGACGGCGAGCGAGGGCAGGCCGAGCCGGGTCACGAGCAGCCCGTTGACCAGCCCGCACACGAGGCCGAGGACGAGACAGAGCGGGATGATCGTCTCGATGGCCATGCCGTGGTTCCACAGGGCTCCCATCACGGCACCGGACAGGCCGGCCGTGGAACCCACCGACAGGTCGACCTCACCGGAGACGACGAGCATCGTCATCGGGAGGGCGATCAGCGCGATCGGGAGCGTGTTGCCGATGAGGAACGACAGGTTGAGCGCGTTGCCGAAGTTGTCGACGAACGAGAACGAGCAGAGCAGCAGCACGATCAGCAGCGCGCCGACGGCGGTGTCCCAACGAACCACGCCGGCACGGGAGTTCTTACGCATGGCGGGCGCTCCTCATCTGTGCGGCCTGCTTGCGCAGCACTGCGGCGACGCGCAGCGCCAGGATCCGGTCGACGGCGATGGCGAGCAGCAGCAGGATCCCGTTGATGGCGGTGACCCAGACGGAGCTGACGCCGATGGCGGGCAGCACGCTGTTGATGGAGGTCAGCAGGAGTGCGCCGAGGGCGGCGCCGTAGACGCTGCCGGAGCCGCCGGTGAAGGCGACACCGCCGACGACGACGGCGCTGACGACGGTGAGTTCGTAGCCGTTGCCGGTGGCGGAGTCGACGTTGCCGAAGCGGGCCAGGTAGAGGGCGCCCGCGAGTCCGGCGAGG
Organism: Streptomyces sp. VRA16 Mangrove soil; assembly: GCF_017377775.1. Taxonomy (GTDB): domain Bacteria; phylum Actinomycetota; class Actinomycetes; order Streptomycetales; family Streptomycetaceae; genus Streptomyces. The sequence continues at coordinate 791,842 of NZ_JAFVLN010000001.1, read as the reverse complement.
GCGCCGCACAGCGCGTACGCGGTCATGGTGCGCTTGCGGACGGGGACACCGGCGAGGTTGGCGGCCTCGGGGCTGGAGCCGAGCGCGTACAGCTCGCGGCCGCTGCGGTAGCTGCGCAGGTAGTAGCCGACGCAGAGCAGCACGGCGGCGGCGAGGATCGCCAGGTAGGGCACGACCCACAGGCCGTCGTGGCCGAAGTCGACGAAGCCGTTCGGCAGGTCGGAGGCGACGATCTGCTCGGAGCCGACCCAGATGGAGTCGATGCCGCGGACGATGTAGAGCGTGCCGAGGGTGACGACGAGGGCGGGCACCTTGCCGAGGCTGACGAGCGCGCCGTTCAGGACGCCGAAGACGGCGCCGATGACGACCGCGTACAGCACGGCGACGAGTGAACTGCCGCCGCCCTGGAGGTAGTTCCCGGCGGCGAAGGCCGAGATGCCGAGGACGGAGCCGACCGACAGGTCGACGTTGCGGGTGATGACGACGACGGCCTGTCCGGTCGCCACGAGGACGAGGATGGTGGCGTTGAGCAGCAGGTCCTTGACGCCCTGCTCGGACAAGAACGCGGCGTTGTACACCTCGGTGGCGAGCAGCATCACGACGAGGACACCGGCGACGGCGAGCTCGCGGACCCTGAACACCTTGTCGAGCAGGCGGCGCCCCGCGGTGGGCGGCGGCGCGGCGCCCTCGCGCACCGGTTGAGCGGTGACGGTCATGCCGCCCTCCCCTGGGTCGTGCGTCCGGTGGCGGCGGCCATCACGGTCTCCTCGGTGGCCTCGGCGCGGGCGAGTTCGGCGGTCAGCCTGCCCTCGTGCATGACGAGGACGCGGTCGGCCATGCCGAGGATCTCCGGGAGATCGGAGGAGATCATCAGCACCGCGACCCCGTCGGCGGCGAGCGACGACAGCAGACGGTGCACCTCGGCCTTTGTGCCGACGTCGATGCCGCGGGTCGGTTCGTCGACGATGAGCACCTGCGGCCCGGTGGCAAGCCACTTGGCGAGGACGACCTTCTGCTGGTTGCCGCCGGACAGGGTGCCGACGACGTCGGCCAGGCGTGCGTACTTGACCTGCAGCTTCACCGACCAGTCCTGCGAGCGGCTGCGTTCGGCCCCGCGGTTCATCAGGCCGGCGCGGGACGTAGCGGCGAATCCGGTCAGGCCGATGTTCCGCTCGATGGACAGGTCCATCACCAGGCCCTGCGCGCGCCGGTCCTCGGGGACGAGGGCGAGCCCGGCGTGCATGGCGAGGCTCGGCGCGCCGGGCTTCAGTTTCCGGCCGAGCACCTCGACCTCACCACCGTCGAACCGGTCGACGCCGAAGATCGCGCGGGCGACCTCGCTGCGGCCGGCTCCGACGAGTCCGGCGAGGCCGACGATCTCACCGCGCCGCACCTCGAAGGAGACGTCGGTGAACACACCCTCGCGGGTCAACCGACGTACGCTCAGCGCGACTTCGCCGGGTTCGTTGTCCTGCTTGGGGTAGAGCTCGTCGAGGTCGCGGCCGACCATGCGGCGCACGAGGTCGTCCTCGGTGAGCCCGTCGAGGAGTTCACTGGCGACCAGGGCGCCGTCGCGCAACGTTGTCACCCGTTGGCACAGCTCGAAGATCTCCTCCAGGCGGTGCGAGATGAACAGCACGGCCGCGCCCTGTTCGCGCAGCGCCCGGACGACGCCGAAGAGGCGGGCCACCTCGCTGCCGGTCAGCGCCGCGGTGGGCTCGTCCATGATCAGGACGCGGGCCTCGAAGGAGAGCGCCTTGGCGATCTCGACGAGCTGCTGGTCGGCGATGGACAGGCCGCGGGCCGGCCGGTCCGGGTCGAGGTCGACGCCGAGCCGCTTGAACAGGGCGGCCGTCGCCGCCTTGACGGAACGGTGGTCGACACGGCCGAGGGACCGGCGCGGCTGGCGGCCCATGAAGATGTTCTCGGCGATCGACAGGTCGGGAAAGAGCGTCGGTTCCTGGTAGATGACGGCCACGCCCGCGTCGCGCGCGTCGGCGGGGCCGTGGAACTCCACCGGCGCGCCGTCGAGCAGCACCGTGCCGGAGTCCGCGCGGTGCACCCCGGCGAGGGTCTTGATCAGAGTCGACTTGCCCGCGCCGTTCTCCCCCGCGAGGGCGTGGGCCTCGCCCGCGTACAGCTGGAGCGACACCCCGCGCAGGGCGCGCACGGCACCGAAGGACTTGCTCACCCCCTCCAGAGCGAGCACCGGAGTCCGCTCCGGTTCAGGATGCGTCATTGCATGCCTCCATGAGTTGCCCGGGTGGATGGCTGATGTGAGTGGGCGGCTGATGTGAGTGGACGGCTGGGGTGAAATGTTTCAGTGAAGTTGCCCGGAAGCTAGTCGCGCCGCTCCGGAGAGGTCAAGGGGTCGACGACGGACCGATCCGCGCACGGCAACACGATTGAGTAACTCCATTGACCTTGCACGACCTTGCGTGAGACCCCTTGACGGTCCTCTCGCACGGGGTTAACTTCCCCAGCGAAGTGAATCGATTCATACGGATGATTCATACCGATGACTCATACGGACAACGCAGACCGCGCACCCAGAGGTGGACATGCCTGACATCGCTGCCGTGAAGGCCGCACTCGCCGACCAGCGGATCGAGACGCCGTCCTGGGGCTACGGCAATTCCGGCACCCGGTTCAAGGTGTTCGCCCAGGCCGGTGTGCCGCGCACCCCGCAGGAGAAGCTGGAGGACGCGGCGAAGGTGCACGAGTTCACCGGGATCGCGCCGAAGGTGGCGCTGCACATTCCGTGGGACAAGGTCGACGGCTCCGACGGGTACACGAAACTGTCCGCGTACGCCAAGGAGCGCGGCGTCGAGCTCGGCACCATCAATTCCAACACCTTCCAGGACGACGACTACAAGCTGGGCAGCGTCTGCCACCCGGACCCCGTGGTGCGCCGCAAGGCGGTCGAGCACCTCCTGGAGTGCGTCGACATCATGGACGCCACCGGGTCGAAGGACCTGAAGATCTGGCTCGCCGACGGCACCAACTACCCGGGCCAGGACGACATCGTGGCCCGCCAGGACCGGCTCGCCGAGTCCCTGGCGACGGTCTACGAGCGGCTCGGCGACGACCAGCGGCTGCTCCTGGAGTACAAGTTCTTCGAGCCGGCCTTCTACACCACGGACGTGCCGGACTGGGGCACCTCGTACGTGCAGTGCCTGAAGCTGGGTGAGCGCGCTCAGGTCGTGGTGGACACCGGTCACCACGCGCCGGGCACCAACATCGAGTTCATCGTGGCGCTGCTGCTGCGTGAGAAGAAGCTCGGCGGCTTCGACTTCAACTCCCGTTTCTACGCGGACGACGACCTGATGGTGGGCGCCGCCGACCCGTTCCAGCTCTTCCGGATCCTGCACGAGGTCGCCGGCAACGGCGGCTTCGACCCGGCGACGAACGTGGCGTTCATGCTGGACCAGTGCCACAACATCGAGGCGAAGATCCCGGCCGTCATCCGCTCGGTGATGAACGTCCAGGAGGCCACCGCCAAGGCGCTCCTCGTCGACCGCGAGGCCCTGGCCGCCGCACAGGCCGTCGGTGACGTGCTGACCGCCAACGCCGTGCTCATGGACGCGTACAACACCGATGTCCGCCCGCTGCTCGCCGAGTGGCGCGAGGAGCGCGGCCTGAACCCGGACCCGGTCGCCGGGTACAAGGCGTCGGGCTGGCAGGAGCGGATCGTCGCCGAGCGGGTGGGCGGGGAGCAGGCGGGGTGGGGCGCCTGAGCCCGCTCGTCCGTACGTCCGTCACAACTCCCCCGCCTTCCTGAGGAACCCGCATGTCCACACATTCCGAAGTCGCCGCGCTGCTGGCCCGCTCGAACCGGCTCGGCGCCGATCCCCGCAACACCAACTACGCCGGCGGCAACACGTCCGCCAAGGGCACCGCGACCGACCCCGTCACCGATGGTGACGTCGAGCTGATGTGGGTGAAGGGCTCGGGCGGCGACCTCGGCACGCTCAAGGAGTCCGGGCTCGCGGTGCTCCGCGTCGACCGGCTGCGCGCGCTCACCGAGGTCTACCCGGGCGTGGAGCGCGAGGACGAGATGGTCGCCGCGTTCGACTACTGCCTGCACGGCAAGGGCGGCGCCGCCCCGTCCATCGACACCGCGATGCACGGCCTGGTGGACGCCGCGCACGTCGACCACCTGCACCCGGACTCCGGGATCGCGCTGGCCTGCGCCGCCGACGGAGAGAAGCTCACCGCCGCCTGCTTCGGCGAGAAGGTCGTGTGGGTGCCGTGGCGGCGTCCCGGCTTCCAGCTCGGCCTGGACATCTCCGCCATCAAGGCCGCCAACCCGCGGGCCATCGGCTGCGTCCTGGGCGGGCACGGCATCACGGCGTGGGGAGACACGGCCGAGGAGTGCGAGGCGAACTCCCTCTTCATCATCCGCACCGCCGAGACGTTCCTCGCCGAGCACGGCAAGGCCGACCCGTTCGGCCCGGCCGTCGAGGGGTACGAGCCCCTGGCCCGGACCGAGCGCCGCGACCGTGCCGCCCGACTCGCGCCGCTGATCCGGGGGTTGGCGTCCGCCGACCGCCCGCAGGTCGGTCACTTCGACGACTCGACGGTGGTCCTGGACTTCCTCGCCGCGGCCGAGCATCCGCGCCTGGCCGCGCTCGGCACGTCCTGCCCCGACCACTTCCTGCGCACCAAGGTGCGCCCGCTCGTCCTCGACCTGCCGCCGACCGCCGAACTCGACGCGGTCGAGGCCCGGTTGAAGGAGCTGCACGCCGCCTACCGCGAGGAGTACGCGGCGTACTACGAGCGGCACGCGGCACCGGACTCCCCCGCGATGCGCGGCGCGGACCCGGCGATCGTCCTCGTCCCCGGCGTCGGCATGTTCTCCTTCGGCAAGGACAAGCAGACCGCGCGCGTGGCGGGCGAGTTCTACCTCAACGCCATCAACGTGATGCGCGGCGCCGAGGCGGTCTCCTCCTACGCGCCGATCGAGGAGTCGGAGAAGTTCCGCATCGAGTACTGGGAGCTGGAGGAGGCCAAGCTCCGCCGGATGCCGAAGCCGAAGCCCCTGGCCACCCGCGTGGCACTGGTGACGGGCGCGGGTTCCGGCATCGGTAAGGCCATCGCGCACCGGCTGGTCGCGGAGGGCGCATGCGTCGTCGTCGCCGACCTCAACGCGGAGGGCGCGGCGGCGGTCGCCGAGGAGCTCGGCGGCCGGGACAGGGCGGTCGCGGTCGCCGTCGACGTCACGTCGGAGGAGCAGATCGCCGAGGCCTTCAAGGCGGCCGCTCTCGCGTTCGGCGGCGTCGACCTGGTGGTCAACAACGCGGGGATCTCCATCTCCAAGCCGCTCCTGGAGACGACGGCCAAGGACTGGGACCTCCAGCACGACATCATGGCGCGCGGTTCCTTCCTGGTCTCCCGCGAAGCGGCGCGCGTGATGAAGGCGCAGGGCATGGGCGGCGACATCATCTACATCGCCTCCAAGAACGCCGTCTTCGCCGGCCCCCACAACGTCGCGTACTCGGCGACCAAGGCCGACCAGGCCCACCAGGTCCGCCTGCTGGCCGCCGAGTTGGGCGGCGACGGCATCCGCGTCAACGGCGTCAACCCCGACGGCGTCGTGCGCGGCTCCGGCATCTTCGCCGGCGGCTGGGGCGCCGAGCGCGCCGCCGTGTACGGGGTGGAGGAGGAGAAGCTCGGCGAGTTCTACGCCCAGCGCACCCTGCTCAAGCGCGAGGTCCTCCCCGAGCACGTGGCCAACGCGGTGTTCGCCCTGACGGGCGGCGAGCTGACCCACACGACGGGGCTGCACGTGCCGGTGGACGCGGGGGTCGCGGCAGCGTTCCTCAGGTAGCAAGGCGCCCCGTCAGGGGCGCGGGGCCGAGTCGATATGCGGCTCCGCCGCGCGGGCGCGACAAGCCCCCACCGACCACCGGACGAAGAACAACGATGGGGGTCCGGGGCGCAGCCCCCCGGTCTCGGGACGGGAAGGGGAGGCGGGGCGACCGGACCGCCGCCCCCTTCCCCCACCCGTACCGCGCACGACCACCCCAGCCCACCCGGAGCCACCCACATGCCCCACTCCCCCAACTCCCCCTACGCCGCGGTCGACCTGGGCGCCTCCAGCGGCCGCGTCATGACCGCCCAGGTCACCCCGGACACCCTCACCCTCACGGAGACCCACCGCTTCCCGAACCGCCCGGCCCGCACCCCGGACGGCCTGCACTGGGACATCCTCGGCCTGTACACGGGCATCCTCGACGGCCTCCGCAAGACGGGCGGCGTCCGCTCCGTCGGCATCGACAGCTGGGCCGTCGACCACGGCCTCCTCGACGCGGACGGCCACCTCCTCGGCAACCCGTTCCACTACCGCGACACGCGCACCGACCACATCGCCGAGAAGGTCTGGGCGACGATCCCCCCGGCGGAGCTGTACGCGGCCACGGGCATCCAGTACGCGCCGTTCAACACCCTGTACCAGCTCGCCGCGGCGCAGGGCACCGCCCAACACGCGGCGGCGGCGCGTCTGTTGCTGATCCCGGACCTGCTCACGTACTGGCTGACGGGACAGCAGGGCACGGAGCTCACCAACGCCTCCACCACCCAGCTCATCGACCCGACCACCGGCGACTGGGCGCACGGCGTCGCGTCCCGGGCGGGCATCGACCTCGCCCTCTTCCCGCCCCTGCGTCGCCCCGGCGACCCGGCGGGCGACCTCCTCCCGCACGTCCTGGAGGAGACGGGCCTGACCGGGCCGGTGCCGGTGGTGACGGTCGCCTCCCACGACACGGCGTCCGCGGTGGCGGCGGTCCCGGCGACCACGCAGCACTTCGCGTACATCTGCACCGGCACCTGGTCCCTGGCCGGCCTCGAACTCGACGCACCCGTCCTGACCGAGGAGAGCCGCGCCGCGAACTTCACCAACGAACTCGGCATCGACGGCACGGTCCGCCACCTGCGCAACATCATGGGCCTGTGGCTGCTCCAGGAGTGCCAACGCACCTGGCAGGACACCGACTTGGCGTCCCTGCTCGACGAGGCCGCGAAGGCGCAGCCCCTCCGTTCGGTGGTCGACGCCGGCCACACCGACTTCCTGGCGCCCGGCGGCATGCCGGACCGGATCGCGGCGGCCTGCCGTGCCACGGGTCAGCCCGAACCCCGCACCCGCGCCGAGACCACCCGCTGCATCCTGGACTCGCTCGCCCTCGCCCACCGCCGCGCGGTCATGGACGCGGCGCGGCTCGCCGACCGTCCGGTGGACGTCGTGCACATCGTGGGCGGCGGCGCCCGCAACGACCTGCTGTGCCAGCTGACCGCCGACGCCTGCGGGCTCCCGGTGGTGGCGGGCCCCGCGGAGGCGGCCGCGCTCGGCAACGTCCTCGTGCAGGCGCGCGCCGACGGCGTGCTGGGCGACCGTGCGGCGATGCGTCAACTCCTGGCCGCGACGCAGCCATTGACGCGCTACGAGCCGCGCGGTGACCGTGCGGTGTGGACTGCGGCGCACGCCCGGGTCGCCAACCCGTGACCCGGAGCCTTCGAGCACGTACGCTGCACGCAGTCGCTGTATCCATCCGATGACCAAGCCGTACCGATCACACGAAGGGGCCACGATGCGTGTCGCGCTCTTCCTGACCTGTGTCAACGACACGCTCTATCCGGACACGGGCCGGGCTGTGGTGAAACTGCTGACCAGACTGGGTGTGGAGGTTGACTTCCCGGCAGCCCAGACCTGTTGCGGACAGCCGCACTACAACACGGGCTACCGTCATGAGGCCGAGCCCTTGGCCCGTCATTACTCCGATGTCTTCGGCCCGGGGATCGCGTCGGGTGATTACGACGCAATCATCACGCCGTCGGGTTCGTGCGCGGCGATGGTGCGCGAGCTGTACCCGCGGATGGGCGAGCGGGCGCGCGCCGAGGGCCGCGGCGACCGGCTCGCCACGCAGCTCGCGCCGGTGATCCCGAAGACGTACGAGCTCACCGAGTTCCTGGTGGACGTGCTGAAGGTGACCGACGTGGGCGCGTACTACCCGCACAAGGTGACGTACCACCCGACCTGCCACGGCCTGCGCTCCCTCGGCCTGGGCGACCGCCCCACCCGGCTGCTCTCCGCGGTCAGGGGACTTGAGCTGGTGGAGCTGCCGGGCGCGCAGGAGTGCTGCGGCTTCGGCGGCACGTTCGCCGTCAAGAACTCCGATGTCTCGGCGGCCATGGGCACGGACAAGGTCCGCAACGCCGAGGCCACCGGCGCCGACACGCTGTGCGCCGCGGACAACTCGTGCCTGATGCACATCGGCGGCACGATGACACGCCTGAAGGTCGGCATGCGGTCGGTGCACATCGCGGAGATCCTGGCCGGCACGGAAGAGGAGCCCCTGTCATGAGCGGCGGCACGTTTGTCGGCATGCCCGCCTTCCCGAAGGCCGCGCACGACGCCGTACGGAACACGACCCTGCGCGCCAATCTGCGGCACGCCACCCACACCATCCGCGACAAGCGGGCCCGCGCCGTCGCCGAACTCGACGACTGGGCACGCCTGCGCGAGGCCGGCAAGCAGATCAAGGACCACACGCTCCGCCATCTGGAGCACTACCTCGTCCAGTTGGAGGAGTCGGTCACGGCCGCGGGCGGCACCGTCCACTGGGCCGCCGACGCCGACGAGGCCAACCGGATCGTGACCAGGCTGGTCCGGGAGGCCGACCGCGGTGACGCCGAGAAGCGTGAGGTCGTCAAGGTCAAGTCGATGGCCACGCAGGAGATCGGCCTCAACGAGCACCTGGAGGCCGAGGGCATCCACGCCTACGAGACCGACCTCGCCGAGCTCATCGTGCAGCTCGGCAAGGACCGTCCCTCGCACATCCTCGTCCCGGCCATCCACCGCAACCGCGGCGAGATCCGCGACATCTTCACCAAGGAGATGGGCAGTTGGGGCCGCCCGGCCCCCGAGGGCCTGACCGACACCCCCGCCGAGCTCGCCGAGGCGGCCCGGCTGCATCTGCGCGAGAAGTTCCTGCGCGCCAAGGTCGGCATCTCGGGGGCCAACTTCATGGTCGCCGAGACCGGCACCCTCGTCGTGGTCGAGTCCGAGGGCAACGGACGCATGTGCCTGACCCTGCCCGAGACCCTGATCTCGGTCGTCGGCATCGAGAAGATCGTGCCGACGTGGCAGGACCTGGAGGTCTTCCTCCAGACCCTCCCGCGCTCCTCGACGGCCGAGCGCATGAACCCGTACACGTCGACGTGGACCGGCACCACGGACTCCGACGGCCCGCAGACCTTCCACCTGGTCCTGCTCGACAACGGCCGCACCGACACCCTCGCCGACGAGGTCGGCCGCCAGGCCCTGCGCTGCATCCGCTGCTCGGCCTGCCTCAACGTCTGCCCGGTGTACGAGCGTGCGGGCGGCCACGCCTACGGCTCGGTGTATCCCGGCCCGATCGGCGCCATCCTCTCCCCGCAACTGCGCGGCACGGCCAGCGAGATCGACGCCTCGCTGCCCTACGCGTCGTCGCTGTGCGGCGCCTGCTACGAGGTCTGCCCGGTCGCCATCGACATCCCCGAGGTCCTCGTGCATCTGCGCGAGCGGGTGGTGCAGGGCGGTGAGGTGACCCGGCGCGGCGCCAAGGTGAAGCTGAAGCCGGCCAAGGGACACGCGGCCGAGCGGGCCGCGATGCGCGCCGCCCGCTGGGCGTTCACCCACCCGGCGGCGCTCGCCACCGGGCAGCGCCTCGCCTCGCGCACCCGCCGCTTCCATCCGCGGACCATGCCGGGCCCCGGCCGGGCGTGGACGGACACCCGCGACCTGCCCCAGGTACCACCGGAACCGTTCCGCGACTGGTGGCAGCGCACCGACGGCGGCAAGGAGGCAGGCAAGTGAGCAGCAGGGACGTGATCCTGGGCCGGGTGCGGCGCGCGCTCGGCGGTCCGGTCGGGGAACCGGTGTCGTACGAGAAGGACATCGACCGCGGCTATCTGCGCGAGCACGGCGAGCGCACGACCGAGCAGACGGTGGAGCTGCTGGCGGAGAACCTGGCGGACTATCGGGCGATCGTGCACCGGTGCCCCTTCGGGGAACTGGCCGATACGGTTGCCCGCCTCCTCGCCGAGCACGGCACGAGCTCCGTAGTGACACCCCCGGGCCTGCCCGAGGAGTGGCTGGCGCGGACCGATGTCACCCGCATCGCCGACGAACCCGGCACCACTCCCGCCGAACTCGACGGAGTCGACAGTGTCGTCACCGCCTGCGCGGTGGCGATCGCCGAGACCGGCACGATCGTCCTCGACGGCTCCCCGGACCAGGGCCGGCGCCGTATCACCCTGGTCCCCGACCATCACGTCATCGTGGTCCACGTCCCCGCCCAGGTCGTCTCCTCCGTCCCGCAGGCCCTCGAACGGCTCGACCCGGCGCGCCCGCTGACCTGGATCTCCGGCCCGTCCGCGACCAGCGACATCGAACTCGACCGGGTCGAGGGGGTGCACGGCCCGCGCACCCTGGAGGTGGTTCTGGTGAGCGGGGACTGAACGGCGCGGTTAGCGTGAGTCCATGATCCGGTTCGATCAGGTCACCAAGCGGTACGCGGACGGCACCACGGCGGTGGACGACCTCTCCTTCGAGGTCGCCGAGGGCGAACTGGTCACGCTCGTCGGCCCTTCGGGCTGCGGCAAGACCACGACGATGATGATGGTGAACCGGCTGATCGAGCCGACGTCGGGGCGCATCTACGTAGACGGCGAGGACATCGCGACGGTCGACCCGGTGAAACTGCGCCGCCGCATCGGGTACGTCATCCAGCAGGTCGGTCTCTTCCCGCACCGCACGATCCTCGACAACACGGCAACCGTCCCGGCCCTGGTCGGCTGGAAGAAGACGAAGGCACGGGCGCGCGCGGCCGAGCTGCTGGACATGGTGGGCCTGGACCCGACGACGTACGGCAGCCGGTATCCGGAGCAGTTGTCGGGCGGTCAGCGGCAGCGGGTGGGCGTCGCGCGGGCGCTGGCCGCCGATCCGCCGGTGCTGCTGATGGACGAGCCGTTCGGCGCGGTCGACCCGGTGGTGCGCGAGCAGTTGCAGGACGAGTTCCTGCGGATGCAGGCCGCCGTGCGCAAGACCGTGCTGCTGGTCACGCACGACATCGAGGAGGCGGTGCGGCTCGGCGACCGGATCGCGGTGTACGGCCAGGGGCGCATCGAGCAGTTCGACACCCCGGGCGCGGTGCTCGGCAGTCCGGCGACGCCGTACGTGGCGGAGTTCGTCGGCGCGGACCGCGGCCTGAAGCGGCTCTCGGTGACACGGATCGAGCCGGACGACCTGGAGCAGCCGGCGGTGGCCAGGATCGACGAGTCGGCGGCGCAGGCGGCGGCCCGGATGCGGGAGACGGGCGACCGGTGGGCGGTGGTACTCGACGAGAAGGACGATCTGCACGGCTGGGTCGGGCTCGACGAGACGTCGCTGGCCGGGCAGGACGGCCGGGTCGGCGACCTGGCGCACCGGATGAACGCCTGGGTCCCGGTCGGCGCGCCGCTCAAGCAGGCGTTCGGCGTGATGCTGCAGCACGACGCGGGCTGGGTCGCGGTCCTGGACGGCGCCCGCTTCCTGGGGGTGCTGACCCCGGCGAAGCTGCATGAGGCGCTGCGTCGTTCGGTGGACGCGGACGCGCTGGGGGTCGGGCGGGACGAGGTGGAGTTCGACTCGGTGGCGGACGCCTGACCGAAGCCCGAGGCGAGCCTGAGCCAAGCCTGGCTCAAGGGCGGCAGCCGTCCGCACCCGGAAAACCTCACCCTAGACGTCAGGTTGAGACTTGGGCGTGAAATGGTTCATGGCGCGCAGGTTCTCGTCCTGTACGTCACTGTCGACGGGCCGGTCCGGACGGTAGGGGGCCAGCTCCTGCACGGGCCGTCCTTCGGTGATCTCGCGAGCGGCGAGGCTGCCGAGCACGGGGGCCAGGGTGACGGCGCTGTGCGAGACCAGGTGGTAGAGCCCGGGCGCCTGCGGGACGGTCCCCACCAGCGGCAGTCCGTCCAGCGGTACCGGCCGGATGCCGATCCGGGCGTCGGCGATCCGTACGCGTCCGACGTCCGGCACGAGGGTGCGGGCGCGCCGCTGCAGTTCCTGCGGGAGTCCGTCGACCGTGCCGCGCAGCCGTGCGTCGATCTCCCAGGACAGGGCGAGCACCCCACCGTCGGCGGTGGGCCGCAGGTCGACGCCCGGGGCGGCGAGGATCGCGGTGAGCGGGCGGCCGGGCAGCGGGCGGCTCTCGACGATCAGGCCGGGCACCCGGCGCATCGGCAGCCGTACCCCGGCGCTCGCGGCGACCCGGTCGGCGCCGGGCCCCGCGCAGTTGACGACGGCGTCGGCGCGCCAGGTACGTTCGCGTGCGGCCACGCCGGTGACGCGGGCGCCGTCGCGCAGCAGCCCGGTCACCGGGGTCCCGTAGTGCGTCTCGACGCGGCCGTGGCGTGCGGCGGCGTCGAGCAGGGCGCGTACGAACCGGGGTGCGTCGAACCAGGCGGCGCCCGCGTGCACGACGACCTCGTCGGCGGCGCAGGCTGCCGGGTCGGCGGCGGGGGCGATCTCACGCAGGACCGCGGCGGGCACGAGCCGGCAGTCGTGGCCCCAGTTCCGCGCCCGCAGCGTCCGTTCGCGCAGGGCCCGGTGGTCGTCCTCGGTGCCCGCCCACTGGACGAGCGGCACCGGATGCCGCCAGCCGGGCCCGCCCAGTTCCTCGACGAGGCGCAGATGTCCCTCGGATCCCCGCCGGTTCAGCCGGTAGTAGGCGTGCGGGGTCTTGAGGTGGGTCACGTCCGCGGCGAAGGTGGCGCCGGACGTGCCGGCCGCGGGCCGCTCGGCCCGCTCCACCATGACGACGTGGACGCCCGCGCGGGCGAGGTGGTAGGTGACGCAGGCGCCGAGCACGCCTGCGCCGACGACGACGGCTGCCTTCATAGGCGTCCCCGTTCCCCGTCCGGGCCTACTTCAACAGGCCTTTGTCCTCCAGATAGGTGCGTGCGACATCCTCGGGCAGCCGCCGCCAGCTGTCGACCTGTTCGTTGAGCGAGGCGAGGTCGGCCGTCGTGAGGACGGAGTTGAGGGCGCCGAGCGCGCCAGCCACCTTGTCGCTGCCCGCGCGGGAGCGATTGACGACGGGCACGATGTAGTCCGCGTTCTGCAGATGCTTGTCGTCGGCGAGGAGGACGAGCCCGAAGTCGTCGAGCGTGGCGTCCGTGCTGGTGGTCAGCACCATCTGGTCCTGCCCGTTCTGCACGGCCTGTTTGGACTGGGTGGTGCCGACGCCCTTGGGGTCGATGCCGGTGATGTCGATGCCGTAGACGCTCTTCAACCCCGGCTCGCAGTACGGGCGCTGGACGCATTCGTCGCCGGCGGCGAGCCGCACTCTCAGGCCCGAGGCGCCGAGGTCGCTCAGCGTCCTGAGCCGGTGTTCCTTCGCGTACGGGGCGGCGACGGCGAAGGCGTTCTGGTCGACGGCCTTCCCGGGGTCGAGCACGACGAGCCCCCGGGGCGCGGCGAGCCGGCGCAGGGCGGTCATGGTGGCGTCGAGGTCGGGGGAGCCGACGGGCTGCGCGTCGGCGCCGTTGGTCTTGGCGTTGAGCCAGTCGGCGAACGTGGCGGCGTACTCCGGGACGACGTCGATCTGCCCCGACTCCAGGGCGGGTTCGTACAGTTCGCGGTTGGCGACGGACAGGATCTCGGTCCCGTATCCGGCGTTCTTCAGCAGCAGCGCGTACATGTTGGCGAGCAGATCGCTCTCGGTGAACCCGGCCGAGCCGATGACGAGGTGCTTGCTGTCGCCGGGCGGCGCGGTCACCTGCCCCTGGTTCTCCAGCGAGGGCCCGCCGCCGCACCCGGCGAGCAGCAGCACCCCGGCCACGAGACCCACCACGAGCCGCCTCATCCGGCCCTCCCCCGTGCCCAGGCCGGAGCGAGCCGCTCGGCGATCTCGAACAGCCCCTCCACGAACAGGGCGAACGCGGCGACGAGCACGGCTCCGGCGACGACCTGCGGCGTACTGGCGAGGTTGAACCCGGCGGTGATGATCCGTCCCAGGCCCCCGCCGCCCGCGAGCGCGGCGATGGTCGCGGTGGCGACGAGCTGCACGGCGGCGATCCGCACCCCGTTCATGATCATCGGCAGTGCGAGGGGAAGCTCCACCTTCCACAGCATCTGCCTCCCGGTCATGCCCATGCCCCGTGCGGCCCGCACCACCTCACGGTCGACGCCGCGCATGCCGACGTACGCGTTGGTGAGCAGCGGCGGTACGGCGAACAGCACGAGGGCGACGACGGTGGGCCCCTCCCCGTACTGACCGAGCGGGGTGAGGAGCAGCAGGACGAGCACGGCGAAGGTGGGCACGGCCCGTCCGACGTTGGAGATGTTGACGGCGAGCGCGCCGCCCTTGCCGAGGTGCCCGAGCACCAGCGCGATCGGCAGGGCGATCAGACAACTCACGACGAGACACACGACGGTCAGCACGAGATGCTGCTCAAGCCGGTGCCAGATGCCGTCGTCGCCGGACCAGTGGGCGGAGTCGGCGAGCCAGTTCCAGGCGTCGGTGAGGGTCTTCACGCGCGGCTCCCGCTGGTCGCTCTCATCCACGGGGTGAGCAGCCACCCGACCCCGAGCAGCAGCAGGTCGGCGGCGACGGCGATGACGACGCACAGCACGGACGCGGTCAGCACCTGGGCCTTGAAGTACGTGTTCATCCCGGCGTAGATGAGGTTGCCGAGCCCGCCGTAGCCGACGATCGCCCCGACGGTCACGAGGGACACCGCGGAGACGGTGGCGATGCGCAGTCCGGCCATGGCGGCGGGCAGCGCGAGCGGCAGTTCCACGGTGAGCAGCAGCCGGACGGGTCCGTAGCCCATGCCGCGCGCGGCCTGCCGCGTCTCTTCGGGGACGGCGCGCAGCCCGGCCAGGATGTTCCGTACGAGCAGGGTCAGCGAGTACAGCACGAGCCCTGCGACGACGAGCGTCGCGGAGAGCCCGTAGGCGGGCAGCAGCAGCGAGAACATGGCCAGCGACGGGATCGTGTACAGCACGGTGGTCAGGGCGAGCACGGGCCCGGCGGCCCACCCCCACCGGCGCGCGACGACGGCCAGCGGAACGGCGATCACGAGTGCCAGGGCGACGGCGACGCTCGTGATCTGAAGGTGTTGCAGCACGGCGTCCACGAGGATGTGCCGGCGCGTGCTCAGGTACGCGCCGCAGATCCAGTCGTTGCGGGCGAGACAGTCGTCCGGCGGCGCATCGGTCACGGCGGTCACAAGGGGCACTCGTCCATTCCAGTGGCCCGGGCGCAACTCGGCGCGCTGGGTGACCCGTCCGGGCGGCGGGACACGGCGGCGGCGCGGGGCGCGTGCCGCCTCGTCCGGTGGGCGGGCACGGTGGCCCGGCGGCGCGCCGCTCCACCGAACTCAGGGCCGGGGCCTTCGGCTTCTGGGCCGGGCGTCGTCGACGGCACGGAACAGGGCTAAGTTGTGCCCATGAGCAACCTTGACCGTCAGGCAGTCCCCTCGCTGTGCGGCGGCCGCGGATTCGTCGTCGCCGAGCCGGTGCGCGAACTCCTGAGCCCCCGCCGAGTACAGCTCGGCGAATCCACCGAAGTGCGCCGGCTGCTGCCGAACCTCGGCCGCCGCATGATCGGCGCGTGGGCGTTCGTGGACCAGTACGGGCCCGACGACATCGCCGACGAGCCGGGCATGCAGGTGCCGCCGCACCCCCACATGGGGCTGCAGACGGTGTCGTGGCTGCACGAGGGAGAGGTCCTGCACCGCGACTCGACGGGCAGCCTCCAGACCATCCGGCCGCGCGAGCTCGGACTCATGACGTCCGGCCGGGCCATCTCCCACTCGGAGGAGTCCCCCAAGTCGCACGCCCGCTTCCTGCACGGCGCGCAGCTCTGGGTCGCCCTGCCGGACGAGCACCGCCACATCGACCCGAAGTTCGAGCACCACGCCGACCTGCCCACCGTCACGGCGCCGGGCCTCGACGCGATCGTCATCCTCGGCGAACTCGACGGCACGGCGTCTCCCGGTTCGGCCTACACGCCCATCGTCGGCGCCGACATCACCCTCGCCTCCGGCGCCGAGGCGAGCCTGCCCCTGGTCCCCGACTTCGAGTACGGGGTCCTCTCGATGTCGGGCGAGGTCCACGTCGACGGCGTGCCCGTGCTGCCCGGTTCACTCCTCTACCTCGGCTGCGGCCGCACCGAACTCCCGCTGCGCGCCGCGTCCGACGCCGAGATCATGCTCCTCGGCGGCGAGCCGTTCGCCGAGGAACTGGTCATGTGGTGGAACTTCATCGGCCGCAACCAGGACGAGATCACTCAGGCCCGGGAGGACTGGATGAGCGGGTCGCGGTTCGGTGAGGTGAAGGGGTACGACGGGGATCGGCTGGATGCGCCTGAGCTGCCGCCGGTACCGCTTAAACCCCGAGGTCGAGTGCGCTGAACTGGACTTTCATAGCCTGACCCTAACGAAGTCGAGCGAGTGGCTTGGTCGACCTGCTCGACTTCGCTTCACCTCGATCGCAAACGCCGCTCGCAGCGTCTGAGTCCACGTCTTCGACTCGCAGGTT
This sequence comes from Streptomyces sp. VRA16 Mangrove soil, assembly GCF_017377775.1. GTDB lineage: Bacteria > Actinomycetota > Actinomycetes > Streptomycetales > Streptomycetaceae > Streptomyces. Next base: position 775,275 of record NZ_JAFVLN010000001.1, on the reverse strand, counting down.
TCGCCAGCTGTAGGCAGCTTTAGTCAGACTGATGCTGACCCCATGCTGACTTGCGCGGCCGTTTGCCCAGTTCCCGCAAAACGCCGCTTGGCCGACGGGGCGAGTCTCGACGCCGAGAGCCTCGCACGTACGTAATTCGCACCCTCGGGTCGCATTGCCCTGAGCCCGCAGCAGGAAACCGAGAACAAGGTCCACCGCAAGGCCCGTGCCGCCAGGACTGGGAGACCGAGCTCCCGGGCCACCCAGGTCGCCATCGATTGAGCCGTTCATCGAAGTCTTCCTGCAGGAACTCCGGAAACACGCTGCCCGAAGTGCGGTCGACGACGTATCTCCTCCCACTCCACGATGTTCACCATCAGGACATCTTCCCGGGCGCCGACCTCTTACGGGACAACCTTTAGGAACTCATTCACCGCGGGCCGCCCGAATCGGCGCCGCCACCCCCATCGCGGATAGAAGACTCTAAAACGGGGCACCCGGATCAACGTTCGAACTTTTGAAGGCCGCCTCCCACGAGCCGTGCCGAACAGAGGTATCTCGGGCCCTGCTACAGCGCCACGGGCGTTGATCCCGTCAGGTTGGTCTGAATATGAGCAGCTACAGCAACCAAGCGCCGCCCGTCTCGAACGTCTCGAATCCGGGCGCTCCGTGCTGGGTCAATCTGTCCACTCACGATCTGCGGATGGCGGAGACTTTCTACCGTGCTGTTCTCGGGTGGGAGTGGCGAACCGGCAGGCTGGGGGACGATGACCGGTTCGCCAGCGTCGGCGGCGTTCCTGTCGCGGGCGTATCCGTTGTGGGTTCCGAGTGCCCGGGGACGGCCTGGACCCCCTTCTTCGCCACGCAGAGTGCGCACGAGACCGAGGCCCGCAGCCGGGAGCGTGGAGGTACGACCGCCGTCGGCCCCTTGTCCTACCCATATGGACGGGCGGCGGTCCTGGCCGACCGAGACGGGGCCGTCTTCGGCATATGGGAGGGCGAATTGATGGCCGATTGGGAGCACTGGCGCCGCGCAGCTCCGGCCTCCGTGGAGCTGCACACTCGGGATGCTTTCGACGCCGCTATTTTCTATGCCGAGGTCCTCGGCTGGGGCACAGGAAGTCCGGGGTGCTGCGAAGTCGACTACGAAGACGAAAAGGTCGTTCTGCGCAGCCACGGTGTTGCAGTGGCGCGCATCTACTCCGGCGCAGTTGAATCTGCCCCTGACCCGGCGATTAGGCCGCGCTGGCAGGTGCACTTTGCAGTCGAGGACGTAGAAGCCTGCATGCAGGCCACGCGGGTGCATGGCGGCAAGGTCCTGGCGGCATCGGACGGGTCGAGGAATGCGACCCTCTCCGACCCGGACGGTGCGCTTTTCGCCGTAACAGAGAGCCAGGGCAGGTGAGTGACGCCCGCTCGCCAGACCTCACCCGTGAGACGGGTTCTCAGCCGGCGTTCGGCAGACGTACCGCGAGGGTGCCGTCCGGCTCGATCCGGGTCTCGAAGCGCGGTTGCGGGGCCGTTGCGGGTCCGCTGACCACCGCACCGTCGGACAGCCGGAACTCGCTGCCGTGCCAGGGGCAGGTCGCACAGCCGTCCTTGATGTCGCCCTGGGACAGCGGACCTGCGAGGTGACTGCACCAGTCGGCGAGCACGTCCACGGAGCCGTCTTCGTCGCGGACTACCAGCACGGGTACCTCGCCGACCATGCGCCGCTCGGGTTTCCCGGGCGTCAGGCCATCCAGCGAGCCGAGCTGATGCCAGCCCGGTTCCACCAGGTGGGGCACCGGTTCCGTCTTGTTGGCGCCCGAACCCTGCCGGTAGGCGAGATGGCCGCCGATGAACCCGCCGACACCGGCGCAGGTCAGACCGGCGAGCCCGAGCGCCCGGCCGAGCACGGGGCGACGACCGCGTACGACGAACGAGGCGGCGTACATCGACACGGCGCCCGCATTGGAAGCCGCGTGCACGATCCCCGTGCGCATCTGCTGTTCGTGCTGTTCGGCCCAGTCCGCCCACCCGGCCAGCGCGGCGGGCAGCGCCGTGAGGGTACCGACACCGGCCAGCACACGGGCCTGCCGGCCGGCTCCGGGCACGAAGTCCAGGACGGCGGACGACATCCAGGCACCCATCGGCACCTGCACCAACACCGGATGCAGCGGGTGACCCAGCGGGCGCCCGTGGAGCACGTCACGCAGTGGACCGAGAGGCAGCGACCGGACGGCCTTCTGGACGGGTGCCACCAGACGGTCAAGCGCCTGGGCCGTCTCGAGCCGCTCGATCGCGCTCAGACCGAGTTGCAGGGCGCGCGAGAGACCAGACAGAGCGGCCATCGACGAAGAGCTGGGGACGGAGTCAGGCGTCATGCCCCTGCGAGTTTCCAAGCCGAGCCAGGACAAACAAGCAAATAATTAGTCTAATGGACAACCAATAAGACCCGTTTGGACTGAAATAGGCTGGATACCCGGCCCCAGAACCCATCCGCATACAGATGCGTTTGTTCTCAGCCCGGTCGTCGCGCAAGAAGAAGCCCACCGTCAGCGCTCCTGAGTCCGCGCTCCGTAATACGCGCGGGGACACGAACGGAAGAGGAAGTCGTGCACGTTGGATACAAGCTCGCCGCTGAAGCGTTCGGCCCCACGGAACTGATACGGCAGGCGGTGCTGGCCGAGGAGGCCGGCTTCGACTTCGTCGAGATCAGCGACCACTATCACCCCTGGCTCGACAACCAGGGGCATTCGCCGTTCGCCTGGTCCGTCCTGGGCGGTATCGCAGCCAAGACCTCCCGGATCGGCCTGGCCACTGGGGTGACCTGCCCGACCGTTCGCTACCACCCGGCGATCATCGCGCAGGCGGCTGCCACGCTCGCCCTGATGTCCGAGGGCCGGTTCGTCCTCGGAGTCGGGTCCGGCGAGCGGCTCAACGAGCACGTCATCGGCCCGGGGTTCCCCGATACCGTCGGGCCCCGGCACGACATGCTCCGGGAGGCTCTGGAGATCATCCGGATGCTGTGGGAGGGAGGGTACCGATCCTATGAGGGCAAGCACCTCCAGCTGCGGGACGCGCGGGTCTTCGACCTCCCCGACGAGCCTCCCCTGATCGCCGTGGCGGCCAGCGGCCCGCCCTCCGCGCGGCTCGCCGCGGAACTCGGCGACGGCCTCTTCGCCACCGAAGCGAAGCCAGAGATCACCCGCCACTACCGCGACAACGGTGGCACAGGACCGCGCTACGCCGAGGTGCCGATGGCTTGGGCTCCTGACGAGGACACGGCGGCGAAGGCCGCGCTCGAGACCTCACGGTGGGCGTTGACCGGCTGGAAGGTCATGAGCGAACTGCCCAACCCGGTCAACTTCGAGGCCGCCACCTCGACCGTGCGTGAAGAGGACATCCGAGAGAAGTTCGCCTGCGGCACCGACCCGGAGCGCTTTCTCGCGGCGGCCCAGCCCTTCGTCGACGCCGGTTTCGACCACCTGGTGATGCAGAACGCCGGCCCGGACCCCGACGCCTTCATCGACTTCTATCAACGCGAACTCGACTCACGCATCCGGCAGCTGTCTCCAGCCGGCACCGGGCCATGACCTGCCCCTGATCGCCGCCCGGAACAAACTTCCCGGGCCCGCCCCCGAAGAGAATTTTCGCCTTGCCGCGGTGGCACTGGGAGCGAGAGCCACGGCCCGGGTTACGTGTCGTGGCCACCGCCAGGTGTCCTCCTGGTCCCGCTCATCGCCATCAACCCTCCCCCTCGCGCTCGGCGCGACAGTGCCTCCGGCGCTCCTGCGGGGTCTCCGTCGGAAGCTACGTGTGCGCATCCTTCACCAGGGCACCCGTGACCACCCGGGGAAACGTGTCGTGAACGTGGACGAGGAGAACGCCATGCCTGTGGCCACCTACTGTCTGACCGCCGTGGACTGCCCCGATCCCGCTGCACTGGCGGGCTTCTACGCTGCGCTCCTTGGGGGCGAGGTGAAGAAGGCGAGGGACGACTGGTACGACGTGTACGCGCCAGGCGGCCATCGCATCGCCTTCCAGCGGGCCGAGGGTTACCAGCCGCCGCAATGGCCGCGTGCGGACAACTCCCAGCAGCTGCACATCGACCTCAATGTCACAGACATGGCCGCAGCGGAGGCCGAGGCACTGTCGCTCGGCGCCATGCCCCTGGACCTGGAGGACCGGAACGGGCAGCGCGGGTTCCGCGTCTATGCCGATCCCGCGGGTCATCCGTTCTGCCTGTGCCGCGCCTGACACACGGCTTGCCCGATGATGGGCGCCAGGGCTACGCGCCCTTCGCCCAGGGATCTCTCCATGAATCTGTCGCTGCCGAACCGGAACCGGCGGCCGGTGACCACGCCCGCGGTGCCGCGGCCTGCGCGTTCACGGTCGTATACCGCCGGAACGGTGGCGCAGGCGACGGCACCGTCACGGGCAGCGACGCGACCTGCCCTGGTCGTCGGCCCGTGCCTGGTCGAGAAGCCCTGCGGGCGGGAACACCTCGCTGGCCAGAAAGCATCCGAACCGCGCCATCACTCGCTCTTCACGTGGGCGGCTCAGTGTCCTGGGTGAACGTGACGTCCTGACCCCTGACTATGTGCGCACCCATGTTCCTGCGCATCATCTCCAGTGCCGCGTCGGCGAGGCGGCGGTGGATGGGGGCGACGGCGTCGGAGACGACCGTCACGTCCAGGTGCCGGATATGAGCGTCCAGCGCCGAGTACAGCACGCACTGCTCGGTGACCTGGCCGCACAGGACGACGTGACGCACGCCCAGTTCCCACAGCAGATACATCAGCGGTGTCTCGTAGAAGATCGAGTGCCGCGCCTTCACGACGAACAGTGCGTCGTCGTCCGGCAAAATCGGCTCCACGAGATCCGCATGCGGCCCGGCCATGGCCGCGTCGACGAGTTCGCCGTGGTGTGAACGCCACTGCCCAAAGTTGTCGTTGGCGTACACCACCGGAACACCGCGGGCGCGTGCCGCGGCAAGCAGCTCGGCGATGACCGGCACCGCCTTGCGTGCCCCGGGCAGCAGCAGGTCGGCGTCCTGGTGGTCGTACGTGTTGATCATGTCGATCACGATCACGGCGGCCGACGGGCGGGCGGCGCTCATGGCCACGCCCTCAGCAGCGTCTTCATCATGTGTCCCCTGCACAGCTGGAGTTGCCTGTCGAACATCGTGAGCCGGAGCAGTCGGCCGGCGGCGCTGTCATCGACACCGCTGACGCGTACGTCGCGTATTCCTTGCCATGTCAGAGTGTGCATCGGCCGCACTTCCCAACGTGCGTGGTGTGAAGGTGGGGCTCAGCGGCCCCCTACCAGGGGCTCACATCATGCGGTGTCCCGCGGGGTGACCGTCTGCGCCGGAGGGCGCTGCGCGTACCCACGGCCGGAGACGTCATGCAGATTCCCGAGGCCGGCGCGCCAGCTGGGCGGCAGGTGACCAGGAACGCGACTGACGGCTCCGGGTCGACGCCCGTCAGGGTGAGGAGTGCACGTTCAGGCGGCGCGGTCACGCCCCGCCTGGGGGTCGGCGTCGTCGCGGATCGTGGCGCAACTGCGGGCGATGAGGCGGGAGACATGCATCTGCGAGATGCCTAGCTCCTCGCCTATGCGGGCCTGGGTCATGTCTTCGAAGAAGCGCAGGTAGAGGATGACGCGTTCACGCTCAGGCAGATGGGCGAGCCCTTCCTTGGCGGCTTCCCGGTCGGCGACGAGGTCGTACGCCGGCTCGGTCTCGCCCAGGGTGTCGGACAGGCTGTACCCCTGCTCCGCGGCGCCCACTTCGGCGTCGAGCGACAGACTCCTGTAGCTCTCCAGCGCCTCCATCCCTTCACGTACCTCGTCACAGCTCAGTCCGGCCTCCTGCGCGATCTCCTGCGTACTGGGCTCTCGGTCGGGGTGGTCGGGCCGGTTCATGAGGTCGCGGCGCGCGAAACGGGCCTTGTTGCGGAGGTCCTTGATCCGGCGGGGCACGCGCAGGTCCCAGGCGTGGTCCCGGAAGTGGCGGCGCAGCTCACCCGTGATGGTGGGCACTGCGTACGGCTCGAAGGCGCCGCGCCCAGGGTCGTAGCGGTCGACCGCCTTGACCAGCCCCACGGCCGCGACCTGCTCGAGATCCTCCACGCTCTCCCCCTTGTCGCGGAAGCGCCGGGCGAGGCGGTGGGCCATGGGCAGCCATGCCTCCACAAGCTCCTCTCTCAGCACATCGTGCTCGGGGCCCTGCGAGCTCACGGCCAGACGTTCGAAGGTTTCCTCGGTGTGGGGTGCGTCGTCGTGCACGCGGTGCGTGACCATCAGGATTCGCTCCTCGGCGGGACGATGTACATGGGCGACAGCGAGCGACGGACGCCATGGCACCAGGGCGTTTCACTCGCGAGGGGCGCCTGTTGTCCCAAGCACACGACATCCGGGACCTCCTCGCCCGACGGGGCGGACAGCCAGGCCGGGCGGGGGCTCGCTGCGGATGCCCTCGCTGACCACGTTACGCGCCGGCACCACTCGACACATCCGAACAAAAATTCCCATACCTCCCGCCCCGCTGGCGGCGCAAAGGCGGGCCGTGGCCGAGAAACGTCTGCCCTGAGCGCGGAAGGTACGCGTCGGTGCGCGCACAGGTCCTCCACGGCGGCGGTCCGGGCCAGGTGATCGGCGTGGCCAGGATCCGCAGGTCGCACTGGGTGGATTCCGCGCGCGGCACTCCCCACGCGCCTCTAGGGCGAGAGGAGTCACCAAGACGGTCAGTCAGCGGCGACAGCACCTGGGAGCGACCGTGTCGCCTCTCACGCTCCGGCACGAACGGAGGTCGTACGGGGCTCCGCGATGCAAGGGCTCGCGCAACGTGACAGCTACCCGACGGCCCCTTCCTGCCTCACGGCCGGTCGAGGTCGTCATCGGGATCGCGGCCCGCCGCCGCGTACTGCGGGCCGACGGTGTAGCGAGGATCCTCAGCCGACGCGATGCCCGCCGCGAAGATGCCGAACCGTGTGCACGCGGAGCCGGCAAGGAGACCCAGTCCCGCCACGACGGCAGCCGGGCGACTGCGCCGGCCGAGCAGGGCCGCGCCCGCCGCGCCCGCGACGGTAAGAGCCTCGGCGCAGCGCAGCAGCGTTCCCGCACGGCCGGACCGGTAGGTCTCCGCCACCATGCCCAGGTCGCGTTCGGCTGCCCGGATCGCGATCTGCTCGGACGCGGCGGCCAGCGCCGCCGCGCAGATCGCCGGGGCGTTCTCCCCTCTGGGACCCACGACGAGAGCCATGCCGGACGCGGCGGCCACGGCCGATGCGGCGAAGACGTAGGGCAGTTGACGGTGGGCGCCGTGCCAGGCGGGTACCGCGGTGTCCGCCGCCAGCACCCCGGTGTAGGTGGCGAGCGCGGGACCGAGCAGGGCGGCGCCGGTGGTCGCCACCGCGCCGGTGCGGGGCAGTCGGCCGGTGGCTGCAGTCAGCGCGGCGACCCCGGCCGCGGGCCCGTAGGCACTGAGGATCCAGGACCCGACGCTCATCGGCGAGGTGGGCTTGATGACCCGCAGCATGTTCGGGAAGCGGCTCGGCACACCGAGGTCGTTGACGAGCGCGGCAGCGGACAGGGTGACCGCCGCGAGCGAGGAGGCCTTCAGCGCTGTGGCCATCCTCTGCCGCCCGGTGACGTGAGCGCCTGCCGCGAGCACCGAGCCCGCGCCGGCGAGCCCGCCCAGGAAGAAGTAGCCCGCGATGTCGCGCGCCGCCCAGGACGGGGCCTTGATGATCGGCCTGCCGTAGTACGAGCCGAACTCGGCGCGCGGGACCATCAGTTCCTCACCGCGGCGCTTCCCGCCGCGGCGCCGAGATCCTGTCGCGCTCATCGCCGTGCCTTCCCTCGAAGGACGGCCGGGACCGCGAAGGACATCGCGAGACCACCGGCCAGGGACAGCGCCGCGACACCCGCGTGTTTCCACATGGCGGGCAGGTCCCGGGTCGTGACGACCGGGTCCGGGGGCAGCCCGTACACCTCGGGCCGGTCCAGGAGGAGGAAGAACGCTCCGTCGCCGCCGACGCCGTCCTCGGGGTCGTGCCCGTAGAGACGCGCCTCGCTCACCCCCGACTCGTGCAGTTGGTCGACGCGCAGAGCGGCTCGCTCACGCAGTTCGTCGAGCGGGCCGAACTGGATGGACTCGGTCGGGCAGGCCTTCGCGCAGGCCGGTTCCTGGCCGGCGCCGAGACGGTCGTAGCAGAGGGTGCACTTGAACGCCCGGCCGTCGGAGGGGCGTTGCTCGATGACGCCGTACGGACATGCGGGCACGCAGTAGCCGCAGCCGTTACAGATGTCCTCCTGCACCACGACGGTGCCGAACTCGGTGCGGAAGAGCGACCCCGTGGGGCACACGTCCAGACACGCGGCGTGCGTGCAGTGCTTGCACACGTCGGACGACATCAACCAGCGCATGTCGGAAGCGCTGCCGCTGCTCTGTGTCGCGGCGTCCCCCGGCCCCTCCGGTTCCGTGCCGGCCATCGGCAGGACGGTGCGTCCTGCCGGGGAGGGCGGGCCGTCGGCGGGTGCCGACTGTTCGATGAACGCCACGTGCCGCCAGGTGGAGCTGCCCAGGCCTTGGGTGTTGTCGTAGCTCATGCCGCTCAACGACAGCCCGTCCTCGGGGATCGCGTTCCACTCTTTGCACGCGATTTCGCAAGCTTTGCATCCGATGCAGACGGACGTGTCGGTGAAGAACCCCACCCGTGGCGGGGCGTCCTTGTGCCCCGCGTCGCGTGCCGGGTCCGGTTCTGGGCCGCTGAGCAGGTTGCGGGTCACGTCTTCGGCTCCGTTCCCGTTTCGTCGGTGATGCCGGCCCTGCGGCGGTACTCGGCGACCAGCTTCGGCAGGTCCGGGCCGCGTGGGCGCCTGCCTGCGATGATGTCCGCCGTCAGCGCCTTGTCCTCCTGGATGTGGGAGTTGGGGTCGAGCGCGATCGCGACCAGTTCGTTGGCCGCGTCCCCGGTGGCCACTCCGTTCGGCCCCCAGTGGAACGGCAGCCCGATCTGGTGCACCGTCCGCCCGTGCACGGTCAGCGGCTTCAGCCGCTCGGTCACCATCACCCGCGCCTCGATGGCGTTGCGCGCGGTGACGATGGTCGCCCAGCCGCCGTGCACGAGGCCCCGCTCAGCGGCGAGCCGGGGCGAGAGCTCGCAGAAGAACTCCGGCTGCAGTTCGGACAGGTAGGACGACCAGCGGCTCATTCCGCCCGCGGTGAAGTGCTCGGTCAGCCGGTGCGTGGTGACGACGTACGGATAGACGTCGGCGCCGGGTTCGTCGCCACTCGGGTGGTAGCGGTTGCCCTCGCGCGGACGCAACTGCCGGGTGGGAGAGCGCGACCACGACGGATACAGGGCGTTGACGAAGGGCGAGTCCTGCGGCTCGTAGTGGGTCGGGAGCGGTCCGTCCTCAAGGCCGGCCGGCGCGTACAGCCAACCCTTGCCGTCGGCCTGCATGATGAACGGGTCGTCGCCGCGCAGCGCGTCGGGCCCCGTGGCGCCCTCCGGCGGCACGTAGTCCGGAGACCGGTCGGGCACGAAGTCGGGGACGTCGTGGCCCGTCCACCGGCCGGCGGCATCGTCCCACCACATGTAGGACTTGCGGTCGCTCCAGGGCGTTCCGTCCGGGGCGGCGGACGCGCGGTTGTACAGGATGCGCCGGTTCGCCGGCCACGCCCAGGCCCAGTCGGCGGCCACCCAGTCCTGTTCCGTGTGCGGGGTGCGGCGGGCCGCCCGGTTCACACCGTCGGCGAAGACACCGCAGTAGATCCAGCATCCGCACCGGGTCGAGCCGTCGTCCTTCAACTGGGTGTAGGCGGACAGCGGCTCCCCGTCCGGGCCATGTCCGTTGATCTCGGCGAGGACCGCGGCGGCGACGGGTTCGCGCAGCGGGCCGTCCACCGGGTAGTCCCAGGTCAGATCCTGCACGGCCCGGTCCATGGGGTCATCGGACGCGGCCAGTCGCTCCTTGATGCGGCGGCCCAGGTGGTACATGAACCACAGGTCGCTGCGGGCGTCGCCGTCCGGCTCGACCGCCGCGTGGTGCCACTGAAGCCAGCGGTTGGTGTTGGTGAACGAGCCGGACTTCTCCGTGTGCGCCGCGGCGGGAAAGAAGAAGACCTCCGTGCCGATGTCCTCGGTGCGCATCTCCCCGGTCTCGATCTCCGGGCCGTCCTGCCACCAGGTCGCCGATTCGATCAGCGAGAAGTCCCGCACGACCAGCCACTCCAGCTCCGCCATACCCATGCGCTGCAGCCGCGTGTTGGCCGAGCCGACCGCGGGGTTCTCCCCCATCAGGAAGTAGCCCTTGCACGTGCCGTCGAGCTGCGCGAGCACGGTGTCGTACGTGCTGTGGGAGCCGGTCAGGCGCGGGAGGTGGTCGAAGCAGAAGTCGTTGTCCGCCGTGGCGGCGTCACCGTAGTACGCCTTGAGCAGACTGACGAAGTAGGAGCGCATCTCGCCCCAGAAGCCCTTGTCCGTCCGGCTGGCCGTGACGAACGCGTCCAGGTCCTCGTGGGCGTGCGCGTGCGGCATCGGCAGGTAGCCGGGGAGCAGGTTGAACAGGGTCGGGATGTCGCTGGATCCCTGGATGGAGGCGTGCCCGCGCAACGCCTGGATGCCACCACCGGGGCGGCCGATGTTGCCGAGCAGCAGTTGCAGGATGCTGGCCGCGCGAATGTACTGCGACCCCACGGAGTGCTGCGTCCAGCCGACCGCGTAGGCGAAGGCGCTGGTCCGTTCGCGCCCGGAGTTGGACGTCAGCGCGTCGCACACCTCCAGGAACGTCTCCCGCGGTACTCCGCAGGTCTGCTCGACGAGCTCCGGGGTGTAGCGCGCGTAGTGCCGCTTGAGGACCTGGAAGACGCAGCGGGGGTGCTGCAGGGTCTCGTCCCGGGCCGCGTCGCTGTGGGCCTGGGCGCCGCCCGAACCCTGCGTCTCCGCTCCCCCGGCGGCGCTGATCCTGGCCGGGGCGTCCTCACCGACGCGACGCTCGTACTGCTCGTCGACCTCACCGGTCGGCTGCTGCACATCCCCGCCCTCGTACTGCCAGCTCTCGGGGTCGTAGTGGTGCTCTTCCTCGTTCAGGCCGGAGAAGATGCCGCCCAGGTCCTCGGTGTCCTGGAAGTCCTTGCTCACCAGGGTCGCCGCGTTCGTGTACGCGAGCACGTACTCGCGGAAATCCTTCTCCTCGGACAGGACGTGGTTGATGATGCCGCCGAGGAAGGCGATGTCGCTGCCCGCGCGAAGGGGGACGTGCAGGTCGGCCAGCGCGCTGGTACGGGTGAAGCGCGGGTCCACGTGGATGATCCGCGCGCCCCGCGCCTTGGCCTCCATCACCCACTGGAATCCCACGGGGTGCGCCTCGGCGAAGTTCGAGCCCTGGATCACGATGCAGTCGGCGTGCTGCAGGTCCTGCATGAACGTGGTCGCGCCACCACGTCCGAAGGAGGAGCCGAGCCCCGCGACGGTGGAGCTGTGACAGACCCGCGCCTGGTTCTCCACCTGGACCACGCCGAGCCCGGTCAGCAACTTCTTGATCAGGTAGTTCTCCTCGTTGTCCAGCGTCGCGCCGCCGAGACTGGCGATCCCGAGCGTGCGGGCCGTGCGGAGTCCGTCGTGCTCCCACTCCCAGGTGCGGCGCCGGGTCTCGACGACTCGATCGGCGACCATGTCCATCGCCGTCTCCAGATCAAGCGGCTCCCAGTCCCGCGCGTAGGGGCGGCGGTAGAGAACCTCGTGACGGCGCGCGGATCCGGTGGTGAGCTGAAGCGTCGCCGACCCTTTCGGGCACAGGCGTCCCCGGCTCACCGGGGAGTCCGGATCACCCTCGATCTGGACGACGCGGTCGTCCTTGACGTAGATCTCCTGACCGCATCCGACGGCGCAGTAGGGGCAGACCGACTTCACAACCCTGTCGGCGGTGTCGGTACGCGGGCGCAGCGTCTCGCTGCGCGACGACATCGCGGCCGCACCCCGCCCCAGCGGGTCGGTCCCGGTGATCTGGCGGAAGACCGGCCAGCCGAGGATCCGGTTGCGAGCACCCATCGCTCCTCCATGGCTCACGGCACACAACGAGTCTCGTGCGGACCCGTGCGGCCGGCGACTTCAGGTACTACAGCGCGTGACCGGAGGGCGGCGCGCCCGCCGCCAAGTACCCCTCCCCCGGCGGACGACACTTCCGCCTCGGTGCCGGGTCTCCCCGCACGGCAATGCTCTCCTTGTCCGCCTCGACGAGGACCGCGGCCATCGTCCACTGCGACGCGCGCCGCTCCGCGCCCTTTCCGACTGCCGGACCGCCGGACCGCCGATTCGCCGATTCGCCGAAGCATGTCTGGAGCCGTTCATGACGGCCCAGCCGGCCATGTCGACACATGGTCTGGTCGATATGGCCACGCTGCTCGGCGAAGGTGCGGAACGGCTCGGCAAGTCGCCCTACGTCCTGGTGTAGCCGCGCTCGCAATCGGCGTGGAATCCACAGCCCACATTGAAGGGAATGCGCACACGGTCACTCCGTCGCCGACCATTGGTGGAGGTAAATCCTCAAGATTTGCCTGATTCATCCTCGCTGTGCGGTGCGTGATGTTTATTCGTAGGGTCGAGAGGCAGACGCACAATGTGCGCTAGCGGGCCGAGCAGATCGCCACGCGCACCCTGAACAAGACCAGGGGCCCGCACCGCGAGCCGCACCTCCACCAAGTACCCGCACAGGCCTCCCAGCGAATAGGCAAGCGATCCGAAAAGGGAGCGCAGGGCCGCACCAAGAACCCGCTCTTACGCGAGGCCCGACGCGGGAACGCCATAGGCGGCTCCTTGATGAACAAGGCGGAACCGGCCAGGACCGTCGGCCGCTGAACCGCACCTGCACGCACCGACCGTTGGGAGGCGCGTTTCCATGCGCGCTCTGACATGGCAAGGCAAGCGCGACGTACGCGTCGAGGAGGTCCCCGACCCTCGTATCGAGAAGCCCGACGACGTCGTCGTCCGGGTCACCTCGACAGGGATCTGCGGCTCGGACCTGCATCTCTACGAGGTGTTCGGCCCGTACCTCGATCCCGGGGACATCCTGGGCCACGAGACGATGGGCATGGTCGTGGAGACCGGCCCCGAGGTCACCGGTGTGGCCGTCGGGGACCGGGTGGTGATCCCGTTCAACGTGTCCTGCAACACCTGCTGGATGTGCCGGCAGGGCCTGCAGTCCCAGTGCGAGACGACGCAGGTGACGTCCATGGGCACCGGGGCCGCGCTGTTCGGCTACACGAAGCTGTACGGGCAGGTGCCCGGCGGCCAGGCCGAGTATCTGCGGGTGCCTTTCGGCAACACCTTGCCCATCAAGGTCCCGGACGGCCCGCCGGACGACCGGTTCGTCTATCTGTCCGACGTCCTGCCCACCGCATGGCAGGCGGTGGAGTACGCCGCCATCCCCGCCGGTGGCAGTGTCACCGTTCTCGGGCTCGGCCCCATCGGCGCCATGGCGACGCGGATCGCCCGCCTGCGCGGCGCGGAGCTGGTCATCGGCGTGGACCTGGTGGACGCCCGGCTCGAACGGGCTCGCCGACACGGGGTCACCACCCTGGACCTGCGCGAACACGACAAGGACCTGGGCGACGCCGTCCGGGACCTCACCCGGGGCAGGGGGACGGACGCCGTGATCGACGCGGTCGGCCTGGAGGCCCATGGAGCGCCTCTCGCCCAGGCGGCGCAGTGGGCCACCGGCCTCCTGCCCGACAGGCTCGCCCGGCCCCTGATGGAGAACGTCGGCGTCGACCGGCTCGGCGCCCTGCTCACGGGGATCGACGCCGTGCGCCGCGGTGGCACGCTGTCCGTCAGCGGCGTCTACGGCGGCGCCGCGAGCCCGCTGCCCCTGCTCACGCTGTTCGACAAGCAACTTCAGCTGCGCATGGGGCAGGCGAACGTCTGGCGTTGGGTCGACGACATCCGCCCTCACCTCACCGACGACGATCCCCTGGACGTCGACGGATTCGCCACGCACCATCTCCCTTTGAGCGAGGGCCCGGCGGCGTACGCGACGTTCCAGGCCAAGGAGGACGGCATGGTGAAGACCTTGCTCAAGCCGTGATGGCCGCAAAAGGGGCTTGGCGGGACGGCACCGACGGGAACACGTCCTGGCAGCGTATGAATCACGAGGCGGCGCCCGTCCTGCAGGCGCTCGACGCCTACCGCAGGCGAGCATGCTGTCGTTCTCCCCGCCGGGCCACAAACAGGCTCGGGGCGCGGACCCGTACGTGCGCGAGGTCCTCGGCGACGCCGTCTTCCTCGGCAACCTGCTGGCGTCGGGGGAACTAGACGACCGCCGGATGCGCGGCGGGCACCTCCGGCGTGCCGAAGAGCTGATGGCGGACGCCGTGCACGCGGACCACACGTTCTTCACGACGTGCGGTAGTTCGCTGTCGGTAAAGGCGGCCATCCTCTTGGTGGCCTCTCCGGGCGAGCAGTTGCTGATCGCCCGGGACGCGCACAAGTCGGTGGTGTCCGCCCTGATCCTGTCCGGCATCGAACCGGTGCGGGTCGAGCCGCGCTGGGACCGTGAGCGGCAGCCGGCCCACCCGCCGTCGGCAGCCGCTGTGGACGCGGCCTTCGACGCCCGTCTCCGCGCGGTGGGCCCGCTGGTCACGAGCCCGACGCCGTACGGCAGTTGCGCCGATCTCCGCGGCATCGCCGAGGCCTGTCACCGGCGCGGCCGCCCGGTGGTCGTCGACGAGGCATGGGGCGCGCATCTGCCGTTCCATCCCGATCTGCCGACCTGGGCGATGGACGCGGGCGCGGACGTCCGCGTGACCAGCATCCACAAGATGGGCAGCGGCCTGGAGCAGGGGTCGGTGGTCCATCTGCGGGGCGATCTGGTCGCGCCGGAGGTGCTGAAGGACCGCGCGGACCTGCTGAGCACGACGAGCCCGTCGGTCCTGATCTACGCAGGTCTCGACGGATGGCGGCGCCAGATGGTCCTGCGCGACCGGGACCTGCTGGCCCACGCGCTTGACCTGGCCGCCGAGGTACGGGCCGGCATCGAGCGGTAGTGCTGCCAGGCAGACGATTCCAAGGCAAAAGGTGGCTTGCCAGGAGGTTACGGTCCGCAGCCCTTGGGCACACGGGGCACGTTCCCCGCGCCACGTCAGCCCGAGCGCACCCGGTGAAAGGCGATGAGATGATCCACCGCAACCGCCTCCCGTTCCGGGCCAGGGGCCCGGGGGCCCTGGTCACCGGTGGCTCCCGGGGACTGGGCCTGTTCATCGCCCGGCACCTGGCCGAGCGCGGATGCACCGTGACCATCGCGGCCCGGGACACCGACGAACTGGAGCGCGCGGCAGCGCAGCTGCGCAAGGAGACCGGTGCGACCGTGCACGTGGCCGTGTGCGACGTACGAGACCGAGCTGCGGTCCGCGCCGTGCTGCGCGAGGTCCACGAGCGCGACGGCCTCGACATCGTGATCGCCAACGCGGGTGTCATCCAGGTGGCGCCCGTCGAGGCGATCGGCTCCGAGGAGTTCGTCGACGCCATGGACACGATGTTCTACGGCGCACTGCACACGTCTCTGGAAGCGCTGCCCCACCTGCGAGAGACTCGCGGACGCCTCGGCCTCGTCGGCTCCGTCGGCGGTCTGCTCGGCGTGCCGCACCTGCTGCCGTACTCGTGCGCCAAGGCCGCGGTCGGCGCTCTCGCGGAGGGGCTGCACGCGGAGGCGGCGGCGTCGGGCGTGAGCGTCACCGCCGTCCATCCCGGGCTGATGCGCACCGGCTCGCACCGGCAGGCCGAGTTCGGTGGGGACGCGAGTGCCGAGTTCGGCTGGTTCAGCACCGCCGCGGGCGCTCCCCTGCTGTCGATGGACGCGGACCGGGCGGCCCGCAGGATCGTGGACGCGGTGGTCCAGCGGCGGGCGCGGCTGGTGCTCACCGCGCCGGCCAAGGCTGCTCAGCTCGCGCACGGTGTGGCTCCCGGCCTCACCACCCGCCTGAGCGGAGTCGCCGCGCGGCTGCTGCCGTCCGCGCCGGGCCGAGGCCCACTGCGCCAGGGCGCCGAAACCGGGGAGCCCGGCCATCCGATCGCGCGGCGGATCAGGGCCTGGGGCAGCAAGCGCAACGACCGGGCTGTGCACGAGGCCAACCAGCAGGAACCCGGACCTCGCACCAGTTCGTGATCCCGCGACCTCTGTTTCGGACCCGCACCCGTGGGAATCCAGCTCACGCTCGAGATCACCGACACCGCACAGCCGACCACACGTCCCACACTCCGGGCCGAGAGGCGCGCCCCGTCGTCGGCGAGGCACAGGAGGAGCGTGTGACGACCGACCGTCCCCGACAGAATGGCCGGCCATGACGGGTGCCGACTCGACGGTGCCCGTCCGCTGGCTGGCCCGCCAGACGGCGTGGGCCCGGCGTGGCCACGACGCCGTGCTCGGCACCATTCGCCTGGCCTTGGCCGGACACACGGGCCAAAGGGCCGCGCGCAGCCGGCACGACGCCGTCTACTACCGGACACGCCCGCCTCTGGGAGTCACCACTCCCTGGGAGCATCCGCACGTCCACGGGGCCAACATGGGCGTAGCGGCCGCGGCCTACCTCAGAGTGGGCGGCTTCGCTCCGCTCGCCACCGGCGAGGACCGCGATCTCGTCGCGCGGCTATCGGCGACGGGGCACCGCATCGCCCGGACCGACGACCACCCCGTGCGCACCGCGCACCGCCTGCGCGGCCGCGCTCCAGGAGGCCTGGCCGATCTCCTCGCCTCCCTGGAACGGCCGACGCGCCCTTGTGACAGGACCACGCTTCCTCCGGAAACGGCTGCGCCGAGCCCTGCGATCCCGTACGCGTGTGATCGATGATCGTCATGGCTGCCCGGACACGAACTGCGCGCGGCGAGGGCCTGGCGTCCGCAGCTTGGTCCGGTCAGCGACCGGTCCACGGCCGCCCGCTCCATCTAGTGCTTGTGCAAACGTCGTTGAAAACCTCACTGTCGTTCGCAGCGCTCGACTTGGTGCGCGACGACGAAGAGAGCTACGCGCCGACCACTCCGTGCAGCCGCCGATCGGGACCGCTCTTCGATGACACTGCGCCCGGCGCTTCCACGATCGCGTGGCAGCCGTGCTTCGACACGAGGGGCGACGCCCGTGGGAGACGGATCGTCTGTTTGCCAGGTGCCGGGTCAGCACCGACCGCTCCTCTCCCGGACCAGGCCGCGACCGCCGCAGCCGGGCGAACACACCTGTTGCGAAAGGAGCCTGGGTATGTCTGGAGAGGTGAGCTGCCGGTCGCTTTGCTGAGCGTGCGTCGGCAGAGGCGGGGGCGTGGAGTGAGCGGGTGTGACGAGTTCAGGGGCGTTGTGTCCGGTCGGGTGACGTGGTGTGGGGGTCGTGGCGGAACCCGGCCGGGGTGGTTCCGACGTGGGCCTGGAAGAACTTGGTGAAGTTCGCGGGGTCGGTGAAGCCGAGCCGGTGGCCGATGCGCCAGGCGGGCAGATCGGTGTGGACCAGGAGGCGTTTGGCCTCCAGCGCCACGCGGTCGTCGACGTACTGTTTCGCGGTCCTGCCGGTGGCGGCGCGCACGGCCCGGTCCAGGGTGCGTCGGCTGTGGCCGAGCATGCGGGCGTACTCGACGGCGGAACGGCTGTGCCGGTAGTGCTCCTCCACGGCGCTGCGGAACGCGGCGAGCACGGGATCGGCGGCGTCCAGCCCGGTGTCCCGCTGGGTGCGGGCCACGCGGGACAGGTGCAGGAGCAGCACCGTGAACAGGGGGCGCAGGGCTTCGTCCGCGTCGGCCGGCGACAGGCCCGGACTGAGGTCGATCTCGGTGCGCAGGTGCTGGACCGCGGCGTCGATCCGGCCGCGGTCCATGGCCCCGGGGCGCAGCAGGGAGGGCAGGGTGTGGTCGTCGAGGCCAACCCGGGCGGCGACCCGCGGCGACAGGAATCCGGGCCGGGCGACGACGTACAGGGCGTGGTACCGCTCGGGAGGTCCGAAACGGTGCACCTGGCGGGGCCCGATCCAGAGCACTTCGCCCGCCTGCAGTCGGTGGTCGGCGAAGTCGACCATATGGGCGGGGCAGTCGCCGTGGGCGAACAGCATGAGCTGGAAGCCGGTGCTGTGTGGGCTGGTGAGAAAGTCACGGGGCACGGACGCGGGGATGGCGGACACCTCGCGGCAGCGCACTCCCACGGCCAGAGCGGAGCTCTCACGGAAGTGGTCGGAGAGGATCTCGCCGGCGGGGCGGCCCGGCGGCCGGTGCGTCGGCGTCATGGTTCCACGATGGCCCGGGCCCGCCGTCGGCGCACGGGCTGAGCGTGCTCGCCGCCAGGGGCCGGGGGCCGCTGCCGGTCGCGCCCAGTCAGGGACGCGGGGTGATGGTGCCGCGCAGATTCCAGAAGGCGCCGGAGGCGAGGTCGGTGATGTTGGTCCACACGGTGCCCGCGGCGAAGTCCTGAACGTGGCTGACGGTGTTGCCGGTGTCCGGCTCCGTCCAGGTGACCATCCACAGGTCGGGGCGGACCTCGGTGCGGGTGACGGTGAAGGTGTTGAGGGTGCCGCTCGGGTAGCCCGGGTCGGCGATCACGGTCACATCGAGTCCGTCGTCGGCGGTGAAATGCATCTCGTACTGGTTCGTGGGCCCGAAGTCGAAGAGAAATCGGCGGCCGACGACCTGGGTCGTGCTGGTCATGACGAGTCCTTCCTGTCAGTTCTGGTAGGCCGCCACCACGGCGGCGGGACGTACGGTGGCGGCGCGCGGGTCCTGGCCGTACTCGGCGAGGGCCTTGCGCCGGCGGAGCAGGTCCCACAGCTGGTCGAGCTCCCGCTCGATGGCGCTCAGCGCGGCGGTGTTGCCGTACGGGGCTGCGGGCATCGTGGCGTGCAGTCGGTGCTCCTCGTCGTGAAGATCACGGATGCGGGCCAGCAGGTCGGAGTTGTCCATGGTGGCGCTCCGGTGGGTGTTGGTGTCGGCCGGTGTTCGGCTGCCGCGGGCGGGAGGGCCGGTCACGGCAGGACGATCTTGATGCCGCTCATCCAGCCGGCGCCGAGGCTCTCCTGCAGCGTCATGTGCAGGAACTGGAAGCTCTCCAGTTCACGGGCGCGGCGCAGCGGGCCGGCGTCGACGGCATGCAGCCCGCCCGTGCGGCCCAGCTCCAGAACCTGATGTTTGGCCTGTTGGTCGTCGCCTGCGACGAACAGATCCAGTGGGGTGCCGGTGGCGAGTTCGCCCGCGATGAGGGTGCCCGCGAAGATGGTGTTGAACGCCTTCACCACGTGGGCCTCCGGCGCGACGGCAGCGATCTCCTCGGCCGCGGACGTGCCCGGGGCGACGGTGAGCGCGTCGAAGGTGGTGAAGTCGACCGGGTTGGAGATGTCGACGACCACCTTGCCGGCCAGGGCCGCCCGGTGTGTGGCCGCCACCTCCTTGGCGGCCTCGAAGGGCAGGGCCAGGACGACGACGTCCGCGTCGGCGATGTCCTCGGTCAGACCGCTGCGGACATCGGCGCCGGGCACGGCCCGCACCAGCTGTGCGGCGAGTTCGGTGGCCTTGGCGGCGTTACGGTTGATGAGACGGACGGCGCTGCCACCGACCAGAGCGCGGGTGGCAATACCGTGGGCCATGCTCCCGGCGCCGATCATCGTGATCTTCATGTGGGGGTCTCCTTGCGCGTGCTGCGGTGAATAGTCCGGGGTCCGTGGGCAGGTGGGTGCATACGCGGACAGGGGTTCGTGAACGGCGCGACGCGATGCCCGAGTTCGTCGTGCGCGGTGATGTGCCCGGGGTCGTCAGTGCCAGAGGCGGTCGATGCCGGTGGGGTTGTCACCGGTGACGGGGCCGATGAAGTCCTCCATCACACCCCGCAACCGCTCGACGCGGCCGCGGTCGCCCATGAACTCGAGGAAGCCCTTCGGGCTGGTGTTGGCGTACTCGGGCAGCGGCTTCCAGCCGGGGATGGTGATGTCGGTGCGGGCCGGCCACTGGGCCGAGGCCTGCTGGGCCGCGCTGCTGAGCCGGTAGCTCATGTAGAGCTTGGCGGCGTTGGGATGCGGGGCGTCCGCGAGGATCGCGCCCATCTGGTACCAGGACTGGAAGAAGTCCTCGCGCGCGGGGAGGAACCGCATGGTGTCCCCGGCGCCGGGGTTGAGGAAGTAGAACGAGGTGAAGGTGGCGGCCCGCTCCCCCGTGGCGATCACCTCCAGAGGGGTCGCGGTCCCGCGCACCCACAGCGGGTTCTGCGCCTGCAGCTTCTCCAGCCAGCCGTAGCCGTGCTGGGCGATGATCTGCTCGAACTGGTACAGCACGGCGTCGTCGTCGTGCGGATAGGTCAGCACGAGCCGGTCCTTCAGATCGGGCCGCAGATAGTCGACCGCCTCGCGCGGGGCCCGCTCCTCGGGGATGACCGCGGTGTCGACCACATTGGAGAACGCGAACGCGAACAGGGCGTAGTAGGTGCCGTCCGGATCCACGTAAGCGGGGTCGACATGCTCCAGGCCCAGGGGCCGGTACGGCATCAGCAGCCCCTGCTCCTTCCAGTAGGGGAAGTCGTAGAGAGTCTGGACGTGAACGACGTCGGCGCGGTTGTCGCCCCGCAGGTGCATGCCGTCGATGCGGCCGTTGTGGTACTTGCTCAGGTCGACCGTCACCTCGACGTCGATGTCCGGGAACCGCTCGGAGAATCCGGCGGAGTACAGCCCGGCCTGGCCGGGGGCGTCACCGCCCGCATAGACCACGAGCTTGCCGCCTTCGGCACGGGCCGCGGCATACAGCTCATCCATCGCCCGCAGTTCGTCGTTCGCACTCATCAGATGTGTCCTCTCAGATGCGGAGCGCGCGGCGCCGCTCGCCACCGTGCTCCGCTGTGGCCGGCCGGCGCGATCCGTCGGCCTGAACACCTCCAACGCTAGGCAGGCGACGACTACGAAGCGTGGTCGAAAAGCGTTAGAAGATGGTGGAAAAGGCCCACCGCGCCAGTCCATCCGGCCGGGGGCCTGCCCGCAGACCGAAGTGCACTTGGCGCGAGATACCGGCCAGATGCCGCATCCACGTCGGCCCGAGCCCGCCATCGCGGGTGTCAGCGTCGACTACTACGTCCGCCTGGGGAGGGAGTGGTGCCCTTGACCCAGCGAGGGGTGCGACGGGCCGAGGGCACCTTTTCCGCCGGCCTCAAGCGGGTCCTGGATTCCATGACCGGCTCACCGGCGTTTATCCACGCCGGCCGCCTCGTCATCCTCGACGTCGACGACCTCGGCCGCGCCCTGTACGCACCACCTCTGTTCACCGCCCCAGCCCGCCCGGTCAACATCGGCCGCTTCGAGTTCCTCGACCTCACCAGCCGCATCTTCTTCCCCGGCTGAAACGGCTCCGCCAACACCACCGTCTCCCTGCTGCGCACCGAAGCAGGCCGAGAGCCCCGGGCGATACCGAACTCACCGGCCTCATCGGCGAACTCGCCACCCGCAGAGACGAGTTCCGCACCGCCTGGACCAACACAACGTCCGCCTGCACCACACCGGCCGCAAGACACCGTCACCCGGCCGTCGGCGAGATCACTCTCGACGTCGACGCCATGCAGCTGCCCGGCGACGCCGGACCGACCCTCACCGCCTACAGCGCCAAACCAGGCCGGTGCCGTTGAAGCCGCGGGGTCGCGGAGATGCGTTTCGCGTCCGGCCGGGCCCTCGACCGAGCCGCCGTGCCAACCGTGCCCCGGCGCTTCGCCGATGTCCTGGCCGGCCTGCTACCTGACGTACCGCGCGGGCAGCGTGAGCGTGTGCAGCAGCTGTTCCAGCGGCCCGCGCCGGAACCAGTGGGTCCACAGGGTGCACAGGAGTACGGCGGCCGCGATGAAGCCGAGCAGGACCCGGAGTCCGGAGATCGAATCGTCCTCGATCCAGGACACGTACCAGACATCGGTGAGCAGCCACAGGGCCACGATGTGCAGAACGTAGGCCGTCAGTGCGGACATCCCGACTGCGGCCACGGGCCGGGCGAGCCGGGTCGTGCGCGGCATCCGGTCCACGACGGTGAGGCACAGGGCGATGGCGGCGAGGGCAACCCCCGTGTTGCCGAGAACGGACAGGGTCGTCTGGCTGTGCGGAGCGGCCACCAGGAGCCAGGCGAGCGGCGTGCCGTCCTTCAGGGAGCCGACCTGGTCGGACCACCAGGCCGAGGCGGCCGACCCGCCGTCCGTGGCCGCCGCGACGGTCGCGACGGCGCCCGGGACGATCCGCAGCAGCAGCCAGGAGGCGCCGTAGCCGAACAGGGCGAGACCGGCGCCGACAGCCGCGAGACGGGTTCGGATGCCGGGCCGGGTGAGGTCGACGCGGGCCACGGCCATCCCCGCGACCAGGAACGGAATCCACGTCAGGACCGGGTACTCACCGGTGAACAACAGTTCCACCAGCCCGTCCGTGCCGGTGAGCCGAGCCAGCGGGTCGACGGCGATGAAGTCGTCCGCCCAACCGTTCCGCTCGGTCGACTTCCGTATCACGAACAGGACTTGGGGAAGGACCAGTGCACCTGTGACGGCGATGAGCGTGAGCGTCGCGGCCCGCAGCCGGTACAGCGGGAGGACCACCAGGAAGAGCAGGGCGTAGAAGCTGAGGATCACGTCCACGTCGGTGTCCAGGGCGGTCAGCACGTATCCGAGGACCAGCAGGACGAGGGCGCGGATCACGATCCTGGCAGCCGCCCGGCGGCCCTCGCGGCCCGTTCGGGGTTGTGGGCGGCCGGTGATGATGACCAGGGAGAAGCCGGCGAGGACGGCGAAGAGCGCGGAGGAACGGCCCCGGGCGGTCTCCAGCAGGAAGCCCACCGGTCCGCCGACGGTGACGTCCGGTCCGATGTGTGCGGAGAACATGCCGAGGACCGCGAGCCCGCGGGCGAGGTCGATGCCGATGAGCCGTGCGGGCGACGGCGGCGTGACGTCCGTGGACCGGTCTTCCGATGCGGGCAGCGCCGCCTGGTGCGGCGCTGCCGTCGATGCGGCGTCAGTCATGGGCCCAGCGTTGACGTCCCGGGCCCCGCATCCCACCCGTCACCCTTCCGGAACACCTGGGCCGATCGGCCGGCTTCGCCCCGCCGGTCGGCGCGATCCGGCCCTCCCTCCTCCCCTGGGGCGGAGCCGCCGTCGGGCTACAGACGTGGGCCGCTTCGCGTGCTAGGTATCGAATGGGTCAGCGCGCGAGGAGCTCGCCGTCCGGGGGTACAGATGATCCGAGTAGTGGTGATCGACGACGAGGCTCTGGTCCGAACAGGCTTCACTCACATCCTCGACGCCGCGGACGACATCGAGGTCGTCGCAGCAGTGTCCGGCGCTCAAGGGGCCACGTGCGTCGCCGAGTTGCGGCCCGACATCGTCCTCCTGGACATTCGGATGCCCGACACAGACGGACTCACCGTCCTGGAACGCATCCGCCGTCTGCCGGACCCGCCCGTCGTCGCCATGCTCACCACCTTCGACACCGACGAGTACGTGGCGACGGCCCTGCGCCGCGGCGCGGCCGGCTACCTCCTCAAGGACACCGATCCGGAGCGACTCCCGCTCCTGATCGCGGAGTTGGCCGACGGTGCGACGGTGCTGTCGGCCACCGTGACCCGCACCGTGGTCAGCGGCTACCTCGACCATGTCGAAGGCGGCAGCGGCGAACCGGCCGCGACACGGCTCGTCGACCGGATCACCGACCGAGAGCGGGCCGTCCTCCTCCTCCTGGCCGAAGGGCTCGCCAACTCCGAGATCGGCGACCGCCTGCACCTGAGCACGGGAACCGTGAAGGGCCATGTCAGCGCGATATTGGGTAAGTTGGAGGTGGGAACCCGCGTGCAGGCGGCCCTCCTCGCCGAACGCGCCGGCCTGCTGAGGCCGGTGCGCGACGGAGACGGTGGCGAGCGGTGAACTTCTGCCGTCGCCACCCCGCACTGGTGGACCTCGCCCTCGTCGTGACATCCCTGGCCGACCTGTGGGTCAACATCGATCCCGAGCAGCGCCTCCCCCTCGGCTGCGCCCTGCTCGCCTCCGCCGCCCTGGCGCTACGACGCAGGCTGCCGCTGACGACGTTCGTCCTCACGCTGCCCGCGGCCTCGGTCACCGACGCGGTGTTCGCCACGCTGGCCGCGCTGTACACCCTCTCGTCGCTCAACCGGCACCGCGCCCTGCTGACCGGTTGCGCCGTGGCCTTCGCGATCTGCGACTTCCTGCCCTGGCCGTGGACCGAGCTGGACCCTGAGGACGTCTCCGACACCCACGGCCTCATCCACTTCACCTACACGCTGGCCACCGCCACCGCACCGGTATTTCTCGGTCAACTAGTCCTGGCGAGAAGGGAGTTGTCGAGCCGGATCGCCGAAATCTCCGAAGCCCGCGAACACGAGCGGCTGCTGACCGCACAGCACGTTCTGGCCAAGGAACGCGCACAACTGGCCCGCGAGATGCACGACGTCGTCTCCCACCAGGTCAGCCTCATCGCCGTACGCGCGGGAGCCCTTCAAGTGGGCACGCGGGACTCCGACGCCAAGGAAGCCGCGACGACGATCCGCCGGCTCAGCGTGCAGACCCTCGACGAGCTGCGCCACATGGTCAGCGTGCTGCGCGCCGCCGGCAGCCAGCCCACCGAGCTGACCCCCCAGCCCTCGCTCGCCGATCTGCAACAGCTCGTCCGCAGCAGTGGTATCGAGGCGGAACTGAGGTCGGAGCTGTCCGAGAACCTTCCGCCCACGATCCAGCGCGCCGTCTACCGAACCGTCCAGGAGGCCTTGACCAACGTACGCAAACACGCACCGGGCGCCACCGCGCGGATCCACCTCAGCCACTCCTCCGGCACCATCCGCGCCACCGTCACCAACACCGCCGCCACCCGCCCCGCCCTGCCGCTCCCCAGCGCCCACCACGGCCTGGCCGGACTCCGTGAACGCGCCACGCTCCTCGGCGGCTCCGTCACCTCGGGGCCCACGGCAGAAGGCGGATACGTGACGCGCCTGGAACTCCCCGTCGAACAGGGCTGACCGCAGCGCCCGACGGTTGTTCGCGTTCCGCTCAGGGGCGCGCCAGACAGCAGTCGCCGCACAAAGAACCGGCCGACGCCCGGTACAGGAGGCAGCAGCTGCGCCGTCGGAACGTCGGACCAGGTCCCGTGACAGTGCCCGTGCCCACGAGGCGTCCTGTGGCGAGGAGTTGACCGATGAGGGGTGTCAGGACCGGGCGGGTGTCGGGGCGGGCCCGTTGCAGGACCGCTGCCGATCCGACGAGCGCGGAGGCGACGTTTCCGTCCAGGAGCCTCGGGGCGATCTTCACGTCGAGTGCGCGCTCCACGGCCGCCAGCGGCACGGTGACCTGTTCGAGCAACGCGTCGGCCAGGTGCGGCAGTTGGCGGACGTCGCGGCCCGTGGGTGGCGTGCGCAGTCTGATCTCCGAGGAGCCGTCGACCCACTCCGGGTGGCTCAGGACGGGCACGATGCCGTGCAGGACCGCGCAGGCCAGCAGCGGTGACCACAGGCGGGCCGCGAGCCCCAGGTGCACGATGGACACCCCGACGCGGGCCTCGTCCGTCCCGAACCGGCGGTTCACCTCGCGGGCCCGCTCGGCGAAGCCCTCCGTGAAGGACTCGGCACTCCCCCGGCCCGTTCCGTCCGGCGCGACGGGCAGGGCGAAGAAGCCGCCCAGCCGTGCCACGTCCCGGAGTGCGTCAAGCACCGCGGCGGCCGCCGGTTCGGTCTGCTCACTCACGACCCGAACTCCCCTGTCCGGAGGGTGAGCTCGGCCCGTCGGATCCCTTCGGACCCGCCGCCAGCGGTAGTTCCGCGAGAACGCGCCAGCCGGAGCGGCCCAGGGCGACCACATGCACCGTAGCGATCTCCGCCGTGACCGGCAGTCGGGGCGCGATCTCGCGGGCGACCTCGGCGGCGACGGCCGGATCGGCGTTCAGGGCCACCGTGAGGTGCACCGGCGGGTTGGGGCCGAACCGACCGCCGTACGGGGGTTGGTCGGGGAACGCTCGGCGCACGGCGTGCGCCGTCGCGGCCAGTTCGGGTACGGGGACGGCGACGAAGCCGTCCTGCCGCTCGACCTCGGCGAGCCGGATCCGGACGGGATCTCCCGGCAGTGCGTGGCGCAGCCGGTCGAGCTCCGGTGCGCCGACCCGGTCCGCGGGCAGCCATGGGTACAGCAGCGTGGCGTGCGCGGGCACGCCCGGACGCACCACGCGTGCGTCCACCTCGCTCGCCCGCCGCAGCAGCGGCTCGGCCGCGGGCACGACCGCCACCACCGCTGTCGTTCCCGGTTCCGTCATACGCCTCGCCTCTCGCGCCCCGCCTCGTCCCTGTCCCGCCCTGTCGGCAGGATGTCACGCGGCGGGCGCACCACTCGGGGCGCCCCGGCGGGGAGGCACCCCGAGCGCGTACGGCCGGGTCAGTGTCCGAGGGCGCGGTCCACGGTCCGTACCAGCCGGCCGTCGGGAGTGTCGCCGTCGAGCGACCAGAACATGGCGCCGCCGAGCCCCTTGGCCCGTACGTACGCGGACTTCTGGCGCAGCACCTGCGGGTCGTCGTACGTCCACAGGGTCGTGCCGTCGAAGAGCCAGGCGTGCCCGCCCTCCGGGTCGCGGTGCAGCGTGTACGTGCCCGAGTCGGCCAGCGCCTTCAGCTCCTTGTAGTCCGCGTAGCCGGCGGCCCACTTCGCGGGGGCCGGGCCGGTCGCGGGCTGCCCCATGCCGTCGCCTCCGCCGAGGACCCCGGTCCAGCCCTGCCCGTAGAACGGCATGCCGACGACGAGTTTGCGCGCCGGGGCGCCACGCCGCAGCCAGGCCTGGACGGTGCCGTCGACACTGAAGTCGTCGCGGGCGTACAGGGCCGACTGCTGGGCGGTGGTCTTCTCACCGCTGACATGGAAGTCGTATCCCTGGAGATTGACGAAGTCGAGATCCTTCATGATCTTGCGGACCTCGAAGCCGGCGTCGATCTTCGCGGGGGCCGTGGGCACGAAGGCGGACAGTTCGTAGTGCTTGTGCCGCGTACGGCCGTAGGCGTCGAGCTGCTTGCGGAACTCGGCGACCAGAGCCGTGTAGTTCTGCTTGTCCTCGGGACGGTGCACCGTGTCGGTGTCGCCCTCGGAGCCCGGCCACTCCCAGTCGATGTCGATGCCGTCGAAGACACCGGACGCGGCGCCCTGGCCGCCGCGGGCGCCGTCCTTGGGCAGGTTGCCCTTGATGTACAGGTCGATGCAGGAGGCGACGAACGCCTTGCGGGAGGCGGGCGTGCGGGCCGCGTCCGAGAAGTGGGTGGACCATGACCAGCCGCCGAGCGAGATCATCGCTTTGAGGCCCGGGTTCGCGGCCTTGAGTTCGCGCAGCTGGTTGAAGTTGCCGGCGAGCGGCTGGGTGTCGGTGTCGGCCACGCCGTCCACGGAGTTCGCGGCGTCGAGGGGGCGCTCGTAGTCGGCCCACGGGTCGGACTCGCCGGGGACGTTGCCCATCAGGCATGTGCCGTCCGGGCTCGCGTTGCCGAAGGCGTAGTTGATGTGGGTGAGCCGGGCCGCCGATCCGCCCGCCTGCAGGTCCTGGACCTGGAAGTCCCGGCCGTAGACGCCCCATTGGGTGAAGTAGCCGACGCGGCGCAGGGATTCGTGGTGGTCGCCGCCGTGTCGGCCGTCGTGGGCGAAGGCGGCCGGGGCGAGTGCCCCGAGCAGGGAGAGCGAGCCGACGGCGACGGCCGCCCGGGTGAGGAGTCTTCGGCGCAGGCGAACGCGCGTGACTGGGCGCATGGAGGAGCTCACTTCCGCGAGGGGACGTCAAATGCCGGGCAGAACAGTGGACTTGCGCGAAACGGACGTTATTGGTCTGGACCAGAAATGGTCAAGAGACCTGCGCGGCCCTCCGGCCGCGGAAGGCGGCGACGCGTGTGCGCTTCTGGCCGTACGCACGCTGCGCTCCGCGACCGCGCCGCCCGCTGCCGCCCCGGCACCTCCGCCGGACCGGGAGATCCTGCGACGGGCGGTGACCACCAATCTGCTCAACCCCAAGATCATTCTGTTCTTCGCCGCGTTCCTCCCCCGGTTCACCGATCCGGCGCACGGGCCGCTGTGGGCACAACTCCTCACACTGGGACTGCTCTTCCTCCTCGTCGGGCTCGTCTGGGACAGCACGATCGGGCTGTGCGCGGGACGGTTGGGCCGGAGCCTGACGCAGGGGAGGAGGACGGGCGTGGCGGTGACCGTCGGGGCCGGGGCGACGTTCGCGGCGCTGGCCGTTCTCCTGCTGAAGGACGCCGTCCGGGGCGTCTCGGGCCTGTGAGGTCGAGTACCGCAGAAGACCCCGCCACGACGGGGGAAAGGTGGCGGGGCCTGCAGTCCGATTGCCCGGCAACGGCTGGAGCATGCCTGCGAAGGTGCCGGGGTTTCGTGGGCGCGGCAGGGCTGTGATCGGAAGGGTGTCATCGGACGGCCGTGCACGGCGTTCCGGCGGGTGGGCCCCTGGCCGGGCCGCACGGGACGATCATGCGAGCGAGGCGTGTCTGGCGCAGGTCGCGCTCGACCTGCCGGCGCGGCGCGCTCCGGGTGCCTCGATCTGCCCCTCGGACGCAGCGCGTCGCGCGTACGAAGGGGAGAGCGTCGAAGCGGACTCCGACCTCGCCTCGAAGAGCGATCTGCTCGGCCTCGCCAAGGACTTGAAGGGCGCCGGCCCGGACCGCACGCACCTGCTGACGCCCCCTGTCGCCTACGACACGCAGGGCGCGGGACGCGTCGTGCCGATGGACCGGGACGGCCGGAAGGCGTGGAGCGCGCCGCGCCACGACCGGCCGGGCCCCCGGTCCGCGACGCACCCGTCAGTGGGCGACACGTCCCGCTCCCCCGTGTCGGCGGGCTCGTGACCGGTGGGGCCGGCGGGAACCGCCCTTCCCTTCGCCGACGCGGCGCGGCAGCGGATCGTCCGGACCGAGCGGGTCCGCGTCCAGGTCGCGGGGCCGCCTCAGCGCTCGCGCGGTTGTCCCAGTGCGTCGGAGATGCCCTTGACCACTCCGGACAGCGCGCTCTCCGTTCTGCCGCGGGACGCGGTGCCGCTCATGATCTCGGGCAGACCGGCGGGCTTCTTGCTGCCGGTCTCCAGGTCGAGCCGGTTGCACGCCTCGGCGAAGCGCAGATAGGTGTCCACGCTCGCGACGACGATGCGTACGTCGATCTTGAGGATCTCGATGCCGACCAGGGAGACGCGGACGAACGCGTCGATGACGAGGCCTCTGTCCAGGATCAGTTCGAGCACGTCGTACAGACCGCTCGTGCCTGCGCCGCCACCGCGGGGAGCCGGAACGCTCATCGGTCCCCCTCCCGCGGCCGCGGCCGGAAGCAGGCCGTGACGTCCTTGCCCCGGGGGCACCGGTGGGCCTGCCAGGTGTCCGCGAGCGCGTCGATGAGCAGCAGACCCCTGCCGCCGGTCTCCTCCGTGCCCGCCGCGCGCGGGCGCGGCGGTGCCGGATCGTTGTCGTGCACCGTCACATGGAGACAATCACCGTCCCAGGTGAGGATCAGCTGCGCGGTGCTTCGAGCATGGACGTGTGTGTTCGTGACGAGCTCCGAAACCGTCAGCAGCACGGCGTCGACCGTGTCGGGCGAGGTCGCGGGCCACCCCAGGTCCTGGAGATGGTCGCGCGTCCAGTCGCGGGCCGTCTTGACCCCGCTGCTGATCGGCATCGAGCGCGCCCATCCCACAGCCCTGAGTGATGAGTCGGGCACGATGGACCGCCTTTCTGCGTCCCTTTCCTCGTGCCCCGCTTCGGCCGCCGCACAAGTGGTGCGGCCGGGGTTCGTTCAGGAGACCGGAAGCTCGGGGGTCACGCGGTCGGCCTCGTCGCGCACGAGCAGCGCCAGCAGGGACGCCACGCTCACGTCCGCCTCGGCCGGGTGCCGCAGGATCTTCGCCGGGTCGATCGCGTAGACGTTGCTGCGGCCCTCGCGGACATGGGAGAGGTATCCGGCCTCTTCGAGATCGGTGATGATCCGCTGCACGGCCCGCTCGGTGAGGCGGCAGTGCGCGGCGAGATCCCGGATCCGTACGTGCCGGTTGTCGGCGATGGCCGCCAGAACCCGGGCGTGGTTGGTCAGGAACGTCCACCCGGTGTGCGACGTGGTCTGCTCGTCCATGCCTCCACTCTAAAACGTTTCCCGCTGCCAAAAACACGAATCGGTTTTCTGGTATTGGTTGACGTGATTCAGAGTTCGTACCAGTCTGTTGGAGACCGGGCGACCTCGTACATCCGCCAGCACAGCCACAGAGGGGGATTCCTCATGAACACCGTGACGGCACCCGAGTCCGCGCACCACTCCGCCGCACGGACCCCGCACGAGCTGATCGAGCGCGCCTACACGGACCCGTCCTCGATCGCTCCGCGCGACGCGCGTGAGGTGGGCAAGCACTTCTTCGACCGCCTCACCCGCCTCGAAGAGGGCACGCACGAGTACCAGTACGTGCGCAACGTGCTGATCGAGATGAACCTCTCTCTCGTGCAGTACGCGGCCTCGCGCTTCAAGCACCGCGGCCCGGAGGAGATGGAGGACATCGTCCAGGTCGGCACGATCGGTCTGATCAAGGCGATCGACCGGTTCGAGCTGACCCGCGAGGTCGAGTTCACCTCGTTCGCCGTCCCGTACATCACCGGTGAGATCAAGCGGTTCTTCCGTGACACCACCTGGGCCGTGCACGTGCCGCGCCGCCTCCAGGAGGCCCGCATCGAACTGTCCAAGGCGACCGAGGAGTTGCAGACCCGCCTGGGCCGGCTGCCCACCACCGCCGAGCTCGCGGATCTGATGCAGCTCGAACCGGGCGAGATCGCGGAGGCGCAGCGGGCCGCGAACGGCTACAACGCCGCTTCTCTCGACGCCTCCGTGACCGGCCAGGACGACGACAGCGACGCGCAGCTCGCCGACTTCATCGGCGTCGAGGAGAACGCCTACGAACTCATCGAGAACTACCGTTCGCTGGCGCCGCTGATCGCCGATCTCGACGAGCGGGAGCGCACGATCATCCATCTCCGGTTCGTCGAGGAGCGCACCCAGCAGCAGATCGCCGACGAGCTGGGCTACTCCCAGATGCACGTCTCGCGGCTCATCTCCCGCACCATCGCCAAGCTCCGCACGGGCCTGATGGCCACCGCGTAGCGCGGGACGGTCACCCGCGGCCGGGCCCCGGCCCGTTCCCGGCCGCGCGGAGCGCGTCCACCGCGATCCGCGCGGCCGTGCCGATCACCGCGTCGGCCGCGGGCAGGATCGCGGCGGTCCGCACGGTGCGGGTGAAGACGGCGACGGCGTAGCGGCCCCCGTCCGGGTAGGCGACCACGCCGACCTCGCCGCGCAGTGTCGGCAGCGAGCCGGTCTTGCCCGCGACGTGCACGTCGTCGAAGGGGAAGCCGGAGGACAGCCGGTGCGGCCAGACCTGAAGCCCCATCAGGCGCCGTATGTCGGCGCCGTGTTCGGGTGTGCAGGCGGTGTCCTGCCAGATGGCGGAAAGCAGCCGCGTCAGTTCGCGCGGGGTGCTGCGGTTGGCCCGCTCCGGGTCGAGCGCGCGCAGCCGGGCGATGACGTGCGGGTCGGCCAGGGCCCTGGCGCCGCCGGGTCCCGCGTCCTCCTTGACCATCGCCATCGCCGCCCCGAAGGAGTGCACCGTGAGGGTGCGGGTGAGTCCGAGCCGGGCCGTCGTGCGGTTCACGGCGTCGAGGCCGACGCGTTCCAGGAGCAGATCCGCGGCGGCGTTGTCGCTCACGGACATCATCAGGTAGGCGAGATCACGCAGCGAGAGCCGGGCCGCGTCGAGCATGGCCGCGAGGCCGGTCGGTCCGGCGGAGCGCCCGGCGGGCGGGCACTCGACCTGTTCGGTGAGATCCAGGTCGCCCGCCGCGGCCCGCTCGTGCAGCGCCACCAGCAGGGGCAGCTTGTGGACGCTCGCGGTGCACACCAACCGGTCGCCGTGCCAGTCGATCTCGGCGCCGGAGTCGATGTCGCGTGCGTGCAGCCGGCCGGTGACCCCGGCGTCGGCGAAGGCCGTACGGATGGCGGTGAGGGTGTCGGTCATAGCCAGTACTCCGCTGCGGGGCGCAGGTGCGTGGGGCGGGTGGGGGTGTCGGGGCGGGCGTCGGCCGTGGTGCGCAGCGCGTGCTCGGCGGCATCGGCGAAGGCCTGCGCGGCGGTGTCTCCGTGCCCGCGCGGCCAGGCGACCGAGTGCCGCCAGGCGAGCGGCGCGCCGACGAGCGGCCGCCAGACGAGATCCGGGTGCGTGTCGTCGTCCCGGGCGTCGCGCGGGGCGAACGCCACGGCCGCGGCGGACAGCACGAGGCCGCGGACGAAGCTGGCGCCGCGGCCGTGCCGGACCGCGGGCGGTGTGTAGCCGCCGCGCGCGCAGGTGGTCAGCAGATCGTCGTAGAGCGCCGGTGCTCCGGACCGGGGGAAGAGCACCAGGTCGTGGCCGCTCAGCGCGGCGAGGGGCACTTCCGCGTGTTCGGCCGCGGGGGCGCCGCGCGGCAGCAGGACTCCCAGATCACGGCGGAGCACCGGCCCGAGGTCGAGCCCGGTCACGTCGCAGGGATGGTGCAGCAGGCCCACGTCGAGCTCGCTCGCGCCGAACCGGTCGAGCTGTTCGGCGGTGGACAGCTCGTGCAGCTCCAGTTCGGCCTCCGGACACCGCCGGGCGAACTCCGTCAGCAGGGCGGCGACGGTGGCGCCCGCGATGTCGGGCGGCAGGGCCGCGCGCAGCAGGCCGCTCTCCCCGTCCCGGATGCGGCGGGCCGCGGCACGCAGCGTTCCGGCGCGGGCGAGCAGGTCGCGCGCCTCGGGCAGCAGCAGCGTGCCGGCCTTGGTGAGGGCGACCTGGCGGCTGGTGCGCTCGAACAGGCGCACCTCCAGCTCCCGTTCCAGTCGTTGGATGCGCTGCGACAAGGGCGGCTGGGCCATGCCCAGGCGGGCCGCCGCCCGGCCGAAGTGTGACTCTTCTGCAACAGCCACAAAGCATTCCAGATGTCGGATCAGGTCCACGACCAGCAACTATATCTGAATATGATTGATCATTGATCAATATCTGTCTTGGACATGAAGCAGTACGGCTTGCTCTGCTCACGGCATGACTCACCACTCCAGCACCGGTCGGGCGCCGCGATCCGGCCGCTCGCCGTCCTCGCCGTTCAAGGCCGTCACCGCCGTCGTCGTGGTCGGCGCCGTCGTCGCGGGAGGCGCCTGGGCGGCCGGGCTCGGCCCCTTCGACCGGGGGCCCGGCGCGCCCGATCCGGCCGCCGCCGCACAGGCGCGGGCCTTCCTCTCCGACTGGTCCCGCGGCCGCTACGAGGGGGCCGCGGCCCGGACCACCGCGCCCGCGCGCGCCCAGGAGGTGCTGCACAGCTTCACCTCGGGCCTCGACATCGAGAAGCCGCGTCTGACGGCGTCCACCGTGCAGCGCGCGGGCGACGGCACCGTGCGGGTCGCGTTTACCGCGAGGATGCCCGTCACCGGGCTCGGCACCTGGACGTACACCTCGCACGTCCCCGTCCGCGAACAGGGCGACGGTTCCTGGAAGGTGGCCTGGTCCCTGGGGCTCGTCCACCCGCATCTGAGCGACCAGGCCAAGTTCCGCCTGGAGCGCGCGGACCCGGTCGTCCCGAAGGTCACCGACCGGCACGGAAAGTCCCTGGTGGCAGACGCCTACCCCTCGTTGCAGCCGCTGCTCGGCGGGTTCGCGGGGGTCGGCGGCGGACCGCGCGGGTCGATCCGGCTGATCGACCGGGTCACCGGCGAGACCGAGAGGACGGAGACCACGTTCGGGCGCACCGGCGGCGCGAAGGGTGGCGCGACGTCCGGCGACGCGCCGGTGCGGACCACTCTGGACGCATCCTGGCAGTCCGCCGCCGACCGGGCGCTCGCCGCCGAGGCCGACGGCAAGAACGCCTCACTGGTCGCGCTGCGCGTCGACAACGGCGAGATCCTCGCCATGGCGAACACCCCGGCCACCGGCTTCAACCGGGCCGTCTCCGGCACGTACGCGCCCGGCTCCACCTGGAAGATCGTCACCAGCAGCGCGCTGCTGCTCAAGAAGGCCGTCACACCGAACACCGTCGTGGACTGCCCCCGCCACCTCACCGTCGGCAAGGAGTTCCACAACGTGGAGACGTCCGAGTTCCGCGGCGCGACCTTCCAGAAGGACTTCACCGAGTCCTGCAACACGGCGTTCATCAGCCTGCGCGACAGACTGGGCGACGCCGAGAGCGGCGACGTCGCCCGCACCTACTTCGGTGTCGGCCAGGAGTGGCACGTGGGTCTGCCCTCGTACGACGGCTCGGTTCCGGTGCCCGAGGACGCGACGGAGAAGGCGGCGGCGATGATCGGGCAGGGCCGCGTCCAGGCCAATCCGCTGATCATGGCGTCGGTCACCGCGACCGCCGCGTCCGGCCGCTTCCACCAGCCGACGATCGTGCCCGGCGCCGAGGACCGCACCTCGACCACCCCGCTTCCCGCGTCGGTGGTCACGCAGTTGCGCACCATGATGCGGGCCACCGTGACCGACGGGACGGCGCGCGTCCTGGCGGATCTGCCCGGTGACATCGGCGCGAAGACCGGCACCGCCGAGGTCGCCGAGGGTGAGCCCAACAACGGCTGGCTGGTGGCCCGGCGCGGCAATGTCGCCGTGGCCTGCGTGGTCGAGCAGGGCGTCACGGGCGGCGGCTCGGCCGGGCCGATCCTGCACCGGCTGCTGTCCGCGGTTCCCGGCGACCCGAGCTGAGCCGGCCGGGGCCGCGGTCGCCCCGAGGGCCCCGGCTCAGCCTGCCGCCCGTTCCGCGGCCACCGTCGCGGCGAGCTTCTGGAACTCCCCGAGGTCGTAGTTGGCCAGCGTGGAGTCGAGGTTGGTCAACGCGCCCAGGTGCTCCACGAACCCCTGGGGGTCGTACTCGATCTGCAGGGTCACCCGGGACGTCGTGTCGCTGAGCCGGTGAAAGGTGACCACACCCGCATGGTGCACGCCCTCCACGGTGTGCCACGCGATCCGGTCCTGCGGGATCACCTCGGTCAGTTCGGCGACGAAGTTCTTGTCGGCGCCCGGCAGTGCGAGCTGCCAGGCGAATCGGCGCTGGTCCATCCGTTCCACGAGCCGGACGTGGCTGAGGAAGGCGGGCCACCGTGCCACGTCGCTCCACAGCTCCCAGGCCACGGCGACGGGTGCGTCGACATCGACGGTCTCCAACAGCGACGCGGACATACGGGCATCTCCTTCCGGTCCGCCGGCCGGCCTCGGCCGTCCGGGCTCTGAGCGGCTTCCGGCCTCCGGTACCCCGTCGTCGCGACGGCACGCAGGCCGCGCCCCGCGGTGTGCGGTGCGCGGCCTGCGGCACGGTGTCGGTGCGTCAGGGAGCGGGGACCGGGATCACGGGAAGGAAGTGATCTTGGACGGCACGGTGTCGGTGCCCGAGGTCGGGGCTCCGGTGTCGTTCACGACGTGCGCGTACTGGCCCTTCCCGCCGAGCGAGATGACCTGGATGTCGTGCAGCTTCACACCCGACTTCACCGGGACCTGGAAGCCGTGCTGCTGCACGATGCTCGGGTCGGCGGTGAAATTGCAGTAGCTGCCCAGGCCCCACGCCTCGTGTGTCGTCACGCTGTCGGCGACCTTGTAGGCCGCGTACCCGACGATGCCGTCGTGTGTGATCGCGGCCGCGCTCGGAGCGTCGTACGCCTTCTCGTTCTGGAAGAAGATCGTGCGTCCGCGCTCGCCGTTCCACAGCACGTCGTACTTGTTGAAGTGCTCCACGAACAGGCCCGTGGCGAGGACGTCGTCGCCGTTGACGACGAGCCCGTAGTCGGCGCGGTTGGTCTCCCAGCCGACGCCGTCGCCGTGGTCGGCGCGCCAGATCCAGGTGTGGTCGACGATGACGTCGTCGCTGTTGACGATCACCGAGTTGGTGGCGAGGCCGGGGCCCGCGCCGCCGATCCGGATGAACACGTCCTGCATGGTGGTCGGGTTCGCGGCGTGGTCGGCGCTCGCGCCGGAGCCGCCGATCTGCAGCAGGGTGTCGGACTTCTTCGAGCCGGCGTCGATGAGGAAACCGGCCAGCCGGACACCGTCGACATCGGCGACGTGCATCGCGTCCACACCGTTGTCGGGCACGATCGTGGCCAGGCCGAGACCGAGGACCACGGTGTTGGCGCGGTCGACGTCGAGGGTCCGGTCGAGGTGGTAGACGCCCGGGGTGAACAGCAGGTTCAGTCCCTGGGACAGCGCCTGGTTGATGGTGGCCGCGGTCGCGCCGGGCTTCACGACGTAGAACTGGCTCAGCGGGAGCGAGGTCCCCGCGTTGGCCGGCCAGGACACGCCGCGCGCGTTGGTGCGCTTGGCCGGGACGAACACCTTGTAGTCGTTGCCGTCCAGGTAGAGGAACGGCTTCTCGCGGGAGACGGGAGTGTTGTCGAGGGTGGTGTACGGGCCGGTGTCGAAGTTGGTCGCCGGGGCGCCCTGCACACCGGAGAACGTCATGTTCCACACGCCGTTGGTCCAGCCACCCACCGAGCTGTCACGGGTGTACCACTGCTGCTGGGAGTACGGGCCGACCGTGCCGTCGATCTTGGAGTCGGCGATGTAGCCGCCCGAGGCCCAGCCGTAGCCGTTCGGCGCGAGGTTGAGCCCGCCGGTCACGTGGATGCGGCGGAACGGTGCGGCCTGGGCGACGGCCCACCGGTCGGTGCCGTTCACCGGGTTGAGGGCGAGGTTCTCGGCGGAGCGCCAGAAGTTCTGCGTGGCGTTGCCGTTGAACCAGCCCGCGTCGACCGTGATGTCACCGTTGATCTTCGTGTCGTCCGGGTTGATGCCGAGCCCGGAGATCGAGGTGTAGAAGCCGAGCTGGGCGTTGATGTTGTTGTACGTGCCCGGCTTCAGCAGGAACTGATAGCGCTGCGAGCCGAACTGGTTCGACTCCTGCTGCGCGAAGACCTGGTCGAACTTGGCCTGGAGGTTCGCGGTGTTCGGGTCGACGACGATGACGTTCGGGCCGAGGTCGCCGCCGCCCTCGACGGGCGGGGTGGTGCTCCCGGTGCCGGTGTGCACCGCGACCTCCCACAGCGAGTAGCCGTAGCCGGTGGCGCGCGTCGTGCCGTAGACGCGCAGGTAGCGGCCGGATCCGCTGACGTCGTAGGAGGCCTTGCCGCCGGTGGCTCCGGTCACGTCCTTCAGTGTCGTCCAGGTCTGGCCGTCCGTGGATGCCTGGATCTTGAAGGCCTTGGCATACGCGGCCTCCCAGTCGAGGTCCACCTTGCACAGGCTCTGCGTGGAGCCGAGGTCCACCTGGATCCACTGCGGATCGGCGGCGGCGCTGGACCATCGCGTGGCGCCGTCACCGTCGAACGCGGCGGAGGCGGGGGTGCCGCCGTTCTCCGTGGAGGAAGCCGTCGCGGTGTGCCCCTGGGCGGCGTTCGCGGTCGAGCAGTCGCCGGCCGGCGGGGTGGTGCCGGCGGTGCCGTACACCTGGAACTCCCAGAGGGAGTAGCCGTACTGGGTGGCGCGGGTGACCCCGAGCATGCGGACGTACCGGCCCTGCCCGGAGACGTCGAGGGTGTCGGTGCCGCCGTCGGAGCCGGTGACCGACTTGAGGTCGTTCCAGGTGCTTCCGTCGTCGGAGACCTGGATCTTGTAGTCCTTCGCGTAGGCGGCCTCCCAGTCGAGGACGACCTTGCTGAGCGTCGCGGACGCGCCGAGGTCGACCTGGAGCCACTGGGAGTCGGTGGCGGCGGACGACCAGCGGGTGCCGGTGTCGCCGTCGACGGCGTACGCCGCCGGGGTGCCGCCGTTCTCCGTAGAGGAGGCGGTGGCGGTGTGGCCCTGGGACAGCGGGGTGTCGGCGGCCGCCGCCGAGGAGGCCTGGGCGGGGATGGTCAGCAGCGCCGCCGCCGTGGCGAGCGCGATCCCCAAGGATCTGTGTCTCATGCGTGTCACTCCGTGCGGGGTGAGGGTGGGACGGCCGTGGCCGCCTTCACCGGGTGAGCGCACGTCTGGGACGACGGGCGCAGTGGAGCGCACTCCTGCCGCGTCCGGAAGTTTCAACGGCCAGAGGAAACCGCTTAGTTCGAGCTTTGATTTAAGGGTCGAGGCAAGTGGACGGCAAGACCTCGGAAGCGTCTTCTTTTCATGACTCGAACGGACCGATCATCGATTCCGTCGTCCCGGAGGCCGCCGCACGCCCCTCACCTGCTTGAACGTCATCTCGGTCGCGCCACCTCGCGCAGCCGTGCCGTCAGAAATTGGACACACGGGTCGCACTGATCCGCCGGGCCTGGGACACGGGCGATCCACCGGCGCGCCGCACCGGTCGGCCGGCACCGGTCCGGGCCTCGTGACGGCCGTCCGTGGCGGACGGACGACACGCTTCGCAATTCGATGCGGCCGACTCAGGTTTGCGGACGGATTCACGGGCACCGGAGGCGAGAGGCCCCCATGGAAGGTTCCCATGAACGCCACAGATTCCGGGCGCCCGAGCAAGGCACCGGGTGCCAAGACGAGTACCGCCCAGGACCGCGAGACGACGGACCGAAACCGCACGAGTGACGAAGGACGGGAGAGCGCCGCTTCCCGGCCTCGTCGCCCGAAGCGACTGCGACCCGCCGAGGCGATCCGTCAGGGCCGCGAACAGCTGATGGAGCTCACCGGCAAGGAAGTGGACTCCGTGTCGTCCTTCAGCGCCACCGACGACGGTGGCTGGCAGCTCGACGTGGAGGTCCTAGAACTGTCCCGGATCCCCGACACCATGAGCCTGCTGGCGAGTTACGCGGTGACGCTCGACAGCGACGGCGTCCTCACCGACTACCGCAGGGTCAGGCGTTACGAGCGCGGCCGCTCCGACGACCGCAGCTGAACGTCTCCCCTTGACGATCCGCCGGCCCGGGAGCCGCCCGCACCGGGCGGCTCCCCCGACGAGCGGCCGGCTCAGGACAACCGGACACGTCAGACGAAAGAGACGAAAGGACGGATTCCCATGACAGTGGCCACGACGCAAGGCGGAGGAAGCGGCGGAGGCACCAGTGGCCTCTACGACGTTCTGGAGCTGGTCCTCGACCGGGGCCTCGTGATCGACGCGTTCGTCCGCGTCTCCCTGGTCGGCATCGAGATCCTCAAGATCGACGTACGTGTCGTCGTCGCGAGCGTGGACACCTATCTGCGCTTCGCCGAGGCGTGCAACCGGCTCGACCTGGAGACCGGCAGCAAGAAGCCGTCGGGCCTGACGGACATCACCGGCAACGCGATGGAGTCCGGCGCCCGGGGCAAGACCAAGGGCGCCCTGTCCGGCGCGGCCGAGACCATATCGGACGCCTTCAACCAGGCCCGCGACGAGGCCGAAGAGAGCCAGTCCCGCTCCCGCACCCGCCGCACCTCGACGAGCCGCAAGAAGGAGGACTCGTGATGAGCACGTACGTCTACGGAATCGCCGCGGCCGACCACCCCGCCCTGCCCGACGGCATGGAGGGCGTCGGCAAGCCCGCGCTGCCCGTGCGGACGGTGACGGCGGGCGGCCTGGCCGCGATCGTCAGCGACGCCCCCGAGAACCTGCGGCCCAAGCGCCGCGACCTCCTCGCCCATCAGAACGTCCTGTCCGAGGCGGGTGGCGGCGGCACGGTGCTCCCGATGCGCTTCGGCAGCGTCGCCGACGACGACCGGGCGGTCGCGACCGCGCTCGAACAGCGTGCCGAGCACTACACCGAGCGGCTGCGGGCCCTCCACGACAGCGTCGAGTACAACGTGAAGGTCCAGCACGACGAGGAGGCCGTGCTGCATGTCGTGATGGCCGAGCACCCCGACGTCCGTGAACTCGCGCAGCGCAACCGCGCGGCGGGAGGCGGCAGCCACGAGGACAGGCTGCGGCTGGGCGAGGCGGTCGCGACGGCCGTGCAGCAGCGTGAGGCGCGGGACGCCGAGGAGGTACGGGCCGCTCTGGAGCCGCACGCCCAGGACGTCAGTCCAGGACCCGAGAGTTCCGGCTGGATCACCAACCTGTCCTTCCTGGTGCACCGCGGCTCGTCGGAGCATCTGCTCCAGGCGGTCGAGGAGGCCCGCAAGGCGTCGCCGCATCTCGTCTTCAGCGTGAACGGGCCGCTGCCGCCGTACAGCTTCGTGGAGCCCGCCCCGGCGGCCCGGGCCGGCGGATGAGGCCGCCATGGGGCTGCTGAGCGAGATCCTCCTGCTTCCGCTCGCTCCGGTCCGGGGCTCGTTGTGGGTCCTCGACCAGGTGGTCGCGGACGCCGAGCGGCAGTACTACGACCCGTCGGCGATCCAGGCACAACTCCGCTTCCTGGAAAAGCAGTTGGAGGCGGGCGAGATCGACGAGGAGACGTTCGACCGGGCCGAGGACGAGCTCCTCGACCGGTTGGAGGCCAGTCGCTTCAGACAGACAGAGACGTGACCACGGGGCCTCGCGCGGCGCGCGCGAGGCCCGGGCACGACACACGAGAACGGGCAACGCATCATGAATCGAGCAGCACTCGGCCTGGCCGTAGGGGCCGGGTACCTCCTGGGCCGGACCAAGAAGATGAAACTCGCCTTCGCGGTCGGCACGATGGTGGCCGGCAAGAAGCTGCAGCTGTCCCCCTCCGCGGCGCTCGACCTGGTCCGCACCCGGCTCGCCGACCATCCGCAGTTCAAGGAGTTGGGCGGGCAGCTGCGCCAGGACTTGCGCGGCGTCGGCAAGGCTGCCACCGGGGCGATCCTCGAACGGCAGATGGAGAGCCTGGCCGACCGCCTTCAGGCCGGCACGGCCGGTGTGCGGGACCGTCTCGACGGCGTCACGCCGAACTCCGGCGACGCCAAGGAAACAGCCGAGACAGCCGAAACAGTCGAGGCAGCCAGGACAGCCGACACGGCGGAGAAGACCTCCGGCGGCAAGGACTCCGCGCGTCCGGCCGCGCGGAGGCGGGCGCCCGCGAAGAAGACGGCCCCTCGGTCGGGCGAGCGCGGGGCGGCGCCGCGCAAACGGACCCAGGGCGTGGCGAAGAAGACGCCGGGCAGCACCCGGCGGGCCCCGAGCGGCGACGCGAAGGGAGAGCGCGGCGATGGCTGAGACACCTGCGGTCAACCCGTTGAAGGAACTGGCCGGAAGTGAGGCGGCCGACCGGCTGAAGGCCGAGGCTCAGGACTATCTGGTCGCTCAGGCCACCCGTCTGCTCACCGGCGTCGGCCGCGGTCTCGGCCGGACCACGGCCAGGCTGAACGACATCGCCGAGGGCAACAGCCCGGGTTTCGCCCGGCCGGCCCTGGACGGCGCTCGCACGCCGGCCGCGGGCAAGGGGCCCGTGCGCACGGCCGTCGAGGTCGGTGCGGGCCGTCTCAAGGAGAACCTGGTCAGCGGCGTCAAGGGATGGCTCGGACCGGGCGGCAAGGACGGCAAGGGCAGGTCCAGGGCGGGCGGCGGTCAGAAGCCGACGGTGATCCTGGAGAGCATCGACGTCGGGGTCGATGTCCGGACCGCCTACGACCAGTGGACCCAGTACCAGGAGTTCTCCACGTTCGCCCGGGGCGTCAAGAACGCCGGCCGCGCGGACGACGTGACGTCCGACTGGCAGATGAAGATCTTCTGGTCGACCCGCAGTTACAAGGCGCACACCACCGAGCAGGTTCCCGACCAGCGGATCTGCTGGACGTCCGAGGGCGCCAAGGGCACCACGAAGGGCGTCGTCACCTTCCACGCACTGGGCGAGCGCCTGACCCGGGTGCTGCTGATCATCGAGTACTACCCCGAGGGCCTCTTCGAGCGGACCGGCAACATCTGGCGGGCGCAGGGCCGCCGCGCCCGCCTCGACCTCAAGCACTACGCCCGCTTCATCTCGCTCAGGGGTGAGGCGAGCGACGGCTGGCGGGGCGAGATACGCGACGGAGAGGTCGTCCGCTCGCACGAGGACGCCGTGGCCGAGGAGGAGGACTCGGAACGGGCCGACTTCGCCGAGGAGGAACCCGAGGAATACGCCGATGAGTACGACGAGGAGTACGCGGCCGAGGGGGAACCCGACGAGTACGACGACGCATCCGAGGACGCGTACCTCGACGAGGACGCACCGGCGGACGAGCCTGACGACGACGAGGACGGGTACGCGGGCGAATACGAGGAAGCGGACGAGGACGAGTACGACGACGAGTACGACGACGGCGAGGAGCCCGCATACGACGGCGAGGAGCCGGCGTACGAGGACGAGGAGCCCGCGTACGACGCCGAGGACGACGATGCGGACGAGGTCGCCGACGACGAGCGCGGGCACCGGGCCGGCGCGGGAGCACGGAGCCGCTGATGGGACCTGCAAGCACTTTCCCCGATTCCCCGCTCGGCGGGGGGAACTCGGGAGCCAACCTCGCCGACATCCTGGAGCGTGTCCTCGACAAGGGCATCGTGATCGCCGGCGACATCAAGATCAACCTGCTGGACATCGAGCTCCTCACGATCAAGCTGCGTCTTGTCGTGGCCTCGGTCGACAAGGCGCGGGAGATGGGGATCGACTGGTGGGAGCACGACCCGGCGCTCTCGTCGGGCGCCCGCAGCAAGCAACTCGCCCGGGAGAACGCGCAGTTGCGGGAGCGACTCGCCGCCCTGGAGGCCGGAAGCGCGCCCGAGGCCCTCGACACGGCCGACGAGAAGGAGACCCGCCATGACTGAACTGCGGTACGTGTACGCCGTCTGCGGCTCCCTCGACGCCCCGCTGCCCGCGCAGCTGACGGGCGTCGCGGGAGCCGTCCCCCGACTGGTCCGGCACGCCGGACTGACGGCGGTCGTGAGCCATGTGCCACCGGACCAATTCTCCGAGAGCGCGTTGCGCCGGAACCTGGAGAACCTCGACTGGCTGTCCGACACCGCGCGCGCCCATCAGACCGTGATCGCCGCTCTGGCCTCCGTCACGAGTCCCCTGCCGATGCGGCTGGCCACGGTGTTCCACGACGACAGCGGCGTACGCACGATGCTGGAGACGCAGGCCGACGGTTTCCGGGCCACTCTGTCCCGGCTGGACGGGCGCGTCGAGTGGGGGGTGAAGGTCTACGTCGAAGCG
Source organism: Streptomyces sp. VRA16 Mangrove soil (assembly GCF_017377775.1). Classification (GTDB taxonomy): domain Bacteria; phylum Actinomycetota; class Actinomycetes; order Streptomycetales; family Streptomycetaceae; genus Streptomyces. The sequence goes on along the minus strand of NZ_JAFVLN010000001.1, from coordinate 732,300 downwards.
GAACCGGAGGAGACGCGGGAGGCGCGCGGCGGGGCGCCGCGGGAACGGCCCTCGGCGAACGCGGCGGCGGCCGGGTCGGGCCGCGACTATCTCCGGCGCAGGCGGGCCGAGCGGGCCGGGCGGGACGAGGTCTGGCGCCGGGCGGAGGGGTTCGCGCAGGACCTGCACGACCGCCTGACGCGGCGCGCGGAGGAGGCCCGTCTGCATCCGCCGCAGAACTCGGAGCTGTCCGGGGCGAGCGGCCGCAACGTCCTGAACGCCGCCTACCTGGTGGACCGCTCGGCCTCCGAGGAGTTCGTGGAGCGGGTCGACGCGGTCAAGGACGGACAGCCGGGGCTGCGGGTGGAGCTGACGGGGCCCTGGGCCGCGTACTCCTTCTGCGCGCCACCCGAGGAACGCTCCGGGCCGTCGGCTCCTCCCGCCCCCGCGCCGGAGGGCGAGCCGTCATGACCGTCGTGGAACGCCGCGAGATCGCCCTCGTGGACCTGCTGGACCGGTTGCTCGCGGGGGGTGTCGTCCTCACCGGGGACATCACCCTGCGCATCGCGGACGTGGACCTCGTCCGGATCGATCTGAACGCTCTGATCAGTTCGGTCAACGAGAACGTTCCCTCGCCCTGGGAGGACCTGCTGTGAGCACGTACGACGCCCGCGAGCGCCGGGACGACACGGCACCGGCCCACACGGCTCACTCCGACGAGACGGCCGACCCGACCGGCACGCCGTGCGCGACCTGCGGTGCCCCCGCCTCGGGACGGCGCGGGCGGATCCAGATCGAGCCCGACACCGTGGAACGCGATCTGATGAAACTCGTCCTCACCATCGTGGAGTTGCTGCGCCAGCTGATGGAGCGCCAGGCCCTGCGCCGGTTCGACACGGGCGACCTGACGGAGGAGCAGGAGGAACGCGTCGGCCTCACGCTGATGCTGCTGGAGGACCGGATGGCCGAACTGCGCGACCGCTACGACCTGGCCCCCGAGGACCTCAACATCGATCTCGGTCCGCTGGGTCCGCTGCTGCCGCGTTGAGCGCTCGGCCGAGGCGTCGACCCTCAAGGTCAAGTAGACCCTCAGAGTGAAATCGCACGAAAAGTCCGCGCAGCACCACCCTGACCCGGTGTCCCAGATGGAACATCATGCGTCATGTACGAAGATCACAACGCGGCCCCGTGTCGCGGCACCGCTCCGTTGCCGCGCGCCGCGGCACTCGCGATGGCGACGGCCGCAGCCCTTGCCTGCGCTGTCGGAACCGCGCTCGCGGCGGCCCCGCCGACTCCCCCGTCGTCCGCCGCCTCCCAAGGGGCCTCGGCCCGGCCGAGCGGCCCTGGCGACATGACGTCCCGGCCCATTTCCGGCAGGACGGAACCGCTCGGCGCTGACGGACACCGCTCGGCCGACGGCAGCACGGCCAGGTCCGCAACGAGCCAACAGGGACCGATCGGCTCCGCGGATCCAGGACGCGAGGGGGACGAGCACGGGACGACCGGCTACGCCGACCCCGGACACGAGGAGTCGACCTACGGCGACACCGGATACGGCGGCTCTGGCTACGAGGACTCCGGCTACGGGGGGCCCGGTTACGAGGACTCCGGCTACGGCGAGCGCGGATACGGGGAGGAGGAGTCACCTTCTCCCACCCCGTCGATGACGTCCTCCGTCGGACCACCCGTCGTGCGCACCCCGCCGGCCTCACCCCCGGCGACGCCGCCCTCCACCAGCCCTTCCGCCAGCCCCTCCACCTCGCCTTCTCCTTCTCCCACGCGCCGCCCCGTCGCATCGCCCTCCCCGCGCCCGGGGCAGCTGGCCCATACGGGTCCTCAGGACAGCGCCCTCGTGGTCGCGGCCTTCGCCGCCGCCCTCGTGCTGACCGGCGGCGCCTGCTGCGCGATCACCCGCAGAAAACGTCCGTAGGTTCCTCGGCGCACACCGTTCAGCGGCGGCGCAGGCGACTGAGCCAGGCACGGGCCTGAGCCCGCTTGCGGGGATCCGCCGCCGTCCGGCGTGCCGTCGCGATGGTGCGCCGGCCCTGCGGGGTACGGCTGTACTGCTTGATGCGGTCGAGAATGCCGGGCATCACGCCTCCATGGTGTCGTCGGACGGGGGCCGCGGCGCCCCCTTCACGGTCCGGCTACCCGGGATGCTCTACAGAACGCGAAAGCGGGCACACGGGCGTCAACACGAGGCCGATCAAAGGGAGTCACCATGTTCGCCATAGCCGCAGCCGTGCTGTTCTTCCTCGCTTTTCTCATCAACGCCGCGACGATCTCGACCAATGACGTCTTCTCCTCCGTGAACGTCATGCTGCTCGGGCTCACCGCGTTGGCCCTTCATGTGGCGGGAGCGGGCGGCTGGGCGCGCGGCCGGTCGACGCGCCGCCGCTGAACCGGTCGGCCGCCGCGGATGCCGGGAGCCGGGCTCGTGTCCGCACATGCTCGTGGCATGCGCGTGCGCCGACGACCATGGCCAAGAAGGCATCTTGAGCGCAAACCGACATATGACCTAGCGTGTGGGGCGCGGCGCAGAGGGTGTCCCTGCGCTCGCTGGCCCTCGGTCCCCGGGCCGTGACGACCTCAGGCGCCGGAGCCGCATCGCCGACAGACACGGCTCCGGCTCTCCGCCCGCAGGCGACCGGCAGGTGCGATTCCCGCACGCACCTGGGGCGCCGAGGCGGAGTCTGCGGGGCAGCGCGCAATGGAGGAGCCGCGCCGCCTCGCCTCGGCCCTCGCTGATGTTCCGGCCGGATTCCCGGCGGGGGCCGCTGTCGGCAGTGTGCACCACAATTTACGGTTCATACATGTTCCTGCCGAAGCGTTGAAGGCTTTGCGCCATCGTCGCCACGGTCCTTGTCACCGCGGCGCGGGGACCGGCCCGGCGAGGAGTTCGCCCTGGTGTCCCCTGCCCTCAGCCGGATCAGACGGTACCGCCACGGCCTCCGTCGGTCCCCGTCCCCCGGATCGCCCGGGAACGCCTCCCGGGTGCCGATGACGGTGAACGCTTCGGCCAGCCCTGTCAGCCTCAACAGCCTGCGGAACTGCGGCTTGTCACTCACCAGCGTCAGCCGCCCGTCACCCTGCTGGACGCGGACACGTACGGCACAGAGCATCGACAGGCCCCGGCAGTCGATGAAGGACACCTGGCTCAGATCGAGCACCAGGTCGGTGCTGCCTCTCCCCATCAGGGAAAGCAGGCGCTCCGACATCTGCTCGACGGCGAGGATGTCCAGTTCACCCCAGAGTTCGATCACGCGCCGGCCCCGGGTCCCCCGGACACGGCAGCCGAACGCGGCGACGTTTTCGGCCATGCCTCCCCCTCCCGGTGCCTGGGCGGGCGGCAGCGAGACACGAAGGATGCCGTGACGTCCGGGACGTGACAGGAGTAGTGATAGGGCGGTGCGGGCGTTCACTCCCAGCAGGCGCGGGCGCCCGCGCAGATGTGGCGACCACCAGGGTCAGGGGCGGCGCTGACGTGCCAGGGGAATACCCCGCACCTTCCTGGCCCAATCAACCCCCCACTGTCAGAAGGAAGTTGTCCGAAATCTCACGTCCGAAGGACGCGCACGGACCGTGACGGGGCCGGGACCCGAGCCCGGCCGTCGCTCTCACGGGTGGACGGTCCGCGCCCGGGGAACTCACCGCCGCCGTCAGGACAGCCGTGTCGCCACGAACTCCGTGAGGTCGAGCAGGCGGTGGGTGTAGCCCCACTCGTTGTCGTACCAGCCGAAGACCTTGACCAGTTGTCCGTTGGCCTGGGTGAGCGGGGCGTCCAGGACGCACGAGGCCGGGTCGCCCACGACGTCGCGGGAGACGATCGGCGCGTCGGACACCCGCAGGACACCTTTCAGGGAGCCCTCGGCGGCCGCGCGGTAGGCGTCGTTGATCTGGTCCGCGGTCGCGGGCTCGTCCAGCACGACCGTCAGATCGGTCAGCGATCCGTCCTCCACCGGCACCCGCACGGCGAGCCCGTCGAGGGTGCCCGCCAGTTCCGGCAGCACCATGCCGACGGCGCGCGCCGCCCCGGTGCTGGTCGGGATGATGTTCACGGCGGCCGTGCGGCCACGGCGCGGGTCCTTGTGCGGTCCGTCGAGCACGACCTGGTCGTTCGTGTAGCCGTGGATCGTGGTCATCAGCCCCTTGCTGACGCCGAACCGCTCGTCGAGCACCTTCACCATCGGGGCCACGCAGTTGGTGGTGCACGACGCGTTCGAGACGACGTGGTGCCGGTCCGGGTCGTACGTGTGCTCGTTGACGCCCATGACGAGGGTGGCGTCGACCCCCTTGCCCGGGACGGAGAGCAGGACTTTGCGCGGCCCGGACTTCAGGTGCGCCCCGGCCTCCTCGCGGGTGCGGAACCGGCCGGTCGACTCGATGACGACGTCCACGCCGTACGTGTCCCAGGCGAGCGCCGCCGGATCGCGCTCCGCCGTCACGGCGATGCGGTGCCCGTCGACGCTCAGTGAGGTGTCGTCGTACGTCACGGTCCTGTGCAGCCTGCCGTACGTGGAGTCGTACTCCAGCAGGTGCGCCAGGGCCGCGGGTGAGGTGATGTCGTTGACGGCGACGATCTCGACCGGTGTCCCGGCCGCGCTCTCGGCGCGCTCCAGTACGCAGCGCAGGTAGTTGCGTCCGATGCGGCCGAAGCCGTTGATGCCCACACGCACGCTCATGTCGTGCCTCCCGGTCGACGGTTCCACGATGCGGTCCCAGCTTCCCGGCCCGGCGACGGCGCGGGCATGGGTCGGGCGGCGCCCGCGTGGGGGTCGTTCGGCCCCACCCGGGGCCCGTCACCGCGCGCCGCGGGTGGCGACGGCGTGCACGATGGCGGCCACGCCGACGCGGTCCGTGGGCCGGTCGTCGACGGAGTTGTGGATGGAGAACCCCTCCACCAGGGCGTCGAGCGCACGGGCCGTCAGCGGGTCGAAGTGGCGGGCCAGCGACCGCCGGCTGGCCCGCATCCAGGAGCGCATCACCGCGCGCAGTTCGGGGTGGCGGGCGGCGAACGCGTACAGCTCGTAGCTGAGCAGCAGATTGCGGTCGGTGCCCCAGACCTTGCCGCAGATGATCTCGACGACGGCGGCCTCGGCCTCCTCGGGGGTGCGGGCCGCCTCCAGCAGGGCCCCGTACCGCGAGGAGACGGACTCGGCGAGCCGGGTGAAGGCGGCGGTCAGCAGGTGCTGCATGTCGTCGAAGTAGTAGGTGAGGGAGCCGAGCGGGACGCCCGCGGCCGCCGCGATCTTGCGGAAGGTCACCTTGATGGCGCCGTGTTCGGCGATGACGTCGAGGGCCGCGTCGAGGATGCGCTCGCGCCGGTGCGGGTCGTTGGGCCCGCGGGAACTGCCGGTCATCGCTGTCGTCCGCCTCTTCTCTCACCCGTGCTCAAGTGTGTACGTTTGTACATACATGGTGCCGGTCCTGTCGTCCGCCCGGCATTCTTCCGCAGCCGCATGGAGTTCCTTCGTGATGGACCGCGCCGTACGCCGACGCCGTCAGGCCCTGTTCCTGTTCTTCTTTTTGCCGGGCATCGCCGTGTCGTCCTGGGTCACGCGGACCCCGGACGTCCGCGATCTGCTGGGCGTCTCCACCGGGGAGATGGGGCTGATCCTGTTCGGCCTGTCCGTCGGTTCCATGGGGGGCATCCTCTGCTCGGGCCGTCTCGTGTCCCGGTTCGGCACGCGGCCGGTGATCGCGCTGGGCACCAGCCTGATCGTGGCGAGCATGCTCGTCGTCGGGGCCGGCAGCGCTGTGCCGTCCGCGCCGATGGTCGCCGCCGGCCTGTGCGTGTTCGGGGCGGGGATGGGCGCGGGCGAGGTCGCGGTCAATGTCGACGGGGCCGATGTGGAGCGCCTCACCGGCACGGCCGTCCCGCCCACGCTGCACGGGTGCTTCAGCCTCGGCACGGTGATCGGCGGGCTGGCCGGCATGGCCGCGACGGCCGCCGGGCTGCCGGTCGTGCAGCACCTGGTCGCGGTCGCCGTCATCGCCACCGCGATCCTGTTCCACGCCCTGCGGGCCGTCCCGTCCGGCATCGGGCTCAAGCACGGCTCCGCCGGGGCGCAGGCCGCGGCGCCTTCCGAGCGTCAGGTGTGGCGGGACCGCAGGCTGCTGCTGATCGGCGGCATCGTCCTGGCCATGGCGCTGGCCGAGGGGGCGGCCAACGACTGGCTGCCGCTGCTCATGGTGGACGGGCACGGTGTGGACGCCGCGCTGGGCTCGCTGGTGTTCGTGGGGTTCGCCGCCTCGATGACCCTGGGCCGGTTCTGCGGCACGTACTTCCTCAACCGGTTCGGCCGGACGGCCGTCGTGCAGGCCAGCGCCGTCTCCGGCGCCCTCGGTCTGGTCCTCGTCATCTTCTCGGACAACGCCGTGGTGGCCGCGGCGGCCGTGCTGTTCTGGGGGCTCGGCGCCTCGCTGGGCTTCCCCGTCGCCCTGTCCGCGGCGGGCGACTCGGGGCCCGATCAGACGGCGCGCGTGAGCCTGGTCGCCACGATCGGGTACGTCGCCTTCCTGGTCGGCCCGCCGGCCCTCGGCTTTCTGGGCGACCATTACGGGCTGCGCTCCGCGATGCTGGTGGTCCTGGTGTTCGTCGTGGCCGCCATCGGTATCGCGCCCGCCGCCGGGAAGCGCAACTCCGAGGTGGCCCGCGGCGGTTCACCCGAGGCCCCCGCGCAGCGGGCACCGGCGGCCGACGCGTCCGAGGTGGCCGACGAACGACCGTGACGCCGGGCGGACCGAACGGCGCCGCGCTTCCCCCTCAGGCGGCATTCGGCGCGTGTTCCGCCCGCCGGTCCGCCGCGACGCGGGACGGGCTCAGTACAGTGCGGCGCATTCGTCCCCGTACGGCCCACTTGTCCGAAGGAGCAGTCCCATCGCGACACAGCCCTCAGGTTCCCGGATGACGTCCCGCAGGCGGGCCCTGGCCGGTATGGCCGGGGCCGCGTGGGCCTTGAGCACCGCCCGTCCGTCCGCCGCCGGTTCGGTCGCGGAGACCGCGCGCGCCCTGGCCGGCCGCATGACGGTCGAGCAGAAGGTCGGCCAGCTCTTCCTGATCGAGGTGGCGGGCCGGGACGCCCACGACGTCGACGAGGCCGCCGCCGCGCTCAACCGGCAGCGCTACGGCGTGGCCACCCCTGCCGAGGTGGTGCGCACCTTCGCGCCCGGCGGCGTGATCTACTTCTCCGCCCGCGGCGACGACAACCTCGGCAGCCCGGCCCAGCTCGCCCGTCTCTCCCAGGGCTTGCAGGAGGCGTCCACCGCCGTCGCCGGTGTCCCGCTGATCATCTCGGTGGACCAGGAGGGCGGCGTGGTCTCCCGGATGCCCACCCCTCCGGCCACCCCGCAGCCGGGCAACATGGCGCTGGGCGCCACCTGGTCGACGGCCCAAGCCCGGCGCGCGTACGAGATCACCGCCGCCGAGCTGTCGGCCTGCGGCATCACCGCCGACCACGCTCCCGTGGCCGACGTGAACGTGAACCCGGCCAATCCCGTGATCGGCATCCGCTCGTTCGGCTCCGAACCGCGGGCCGTGGCGGCGTTCGTCCGCGCCGCGGTCCAGGGGCTGCACCGGGGCGGCGTGGCCGCCACCGCCAAGCACTTCCCCGGGCACGGCGACACGGACACCGACAGCCACCTCGGGCTGCCGCGGATCACGCACAGCAGGGCGCAGCTCGACGCGATCGACCTTCCGCCGTTCCGCGCCGCGATCGCCGCGGGCGTCGACATGATCATGACGGCGCACATCAGCGTTCCCGCGCTCGATCCGACGCTCGCGCCGTCGACCATGTCCCGCACGATCGTCACGGGCCTGCTGCGCGAGGAGCTGGGGTTCGACGGTCTGATCGTCACCGACGCGCTCGACATGCGGGGCGCCAGCGCGGTCTACCCGCCGGACAAGGCCGCCGTGACCGCGCTCGCCGCGGGCGTCGACATGCTCGTCCTCTCCCCCGATCTGCCCCGGGCCCACGCCGCCGTGCTCAGCGCCGTACGCTCCGGGCGGATCTCCGCCGCCCGCCTCGACGCGTCGGTGATCCGCATCCTGAGCCACAAGATCCGCCGCGGTCTCGGCCACGGCGCGAGCGACCCGGCCAGGGCCGAACGCGTCGTCGGGCGCACGGCGTTCCTGGCCGCCGCCGACGCGATCACGGGCCGCGGCACCACTCTCGTGAAGAACGACGACGACGTGCTCCCCCTCTGCCCCGGCACCCGCTCCGTCCTCGTCACCGGCTCGGACGACGCCGCGGTGCGCTCGCTCGCCGCGGCGTTCGGCGAGCGCGGCCACCGTGCGACGCCGCTGGCGACGGGCGCCGCACCGGACCGGACGGTGACGGAGGAGGCGGTGCGGGCCGCGGCGTCCGCGGATCTGGTGGTCGTCGCGAGCGGCCTGGCCCCGGCCGACGGGGCACAGGGCGGGACCGCTCATGTCGCCCTGGTCCGGGCCCTGTTGGCGTCGGGCCGTCCGGTGGTGGTGATCGGAGTGCGCAACCCGTACGACATCAACCGCTTCCCCGAGGCCCCCCTCTACCTCGCCACGTACGGCTCCGGCCCGCGCCAGCTCGACCACGCCGTCCAGGTCGTCCTCGGCGAACACGCACCGCACGGACGGCTTCCCGTGGCGGTCCCGGCGGCCGGCGATCCGGCCGAGGTGCTGTATCCGGTCGGGCACGGGCTGCGGTTCTAGGGAGAGTCCGCCATGTCGAGGGCGACGGCGCCGACCACCGCTCCGGTCCGCAGGCGTTCCACGGTCTCGGCGAGGTCCGCCATGCCGTGCCGCTCGTACGGCAACGACAGCGCGCCGGACATCAGGTCGGGCAGCAGCCGCAGCACCTCGGGGGTGGCCTGCGGGCCGCGGCGCAGCATGTTCACGGGCAGGAGGGCGACATCCGCGAGGCAGAAGTCGGCCAGGTCCACGGTGAGTTCGCGGCCCGCCGTGTAGCCGAGGAGCGCGGCCCTGCCGCCGGACCGGACCAGGGTGAGCGCGTCGCGCAGGACCCGTCCGCCGACGGTGTCGATCAGTACGTCGACGGGGGCGCCCCCGCGCGCTTCGTCCAGGTCGGCGGCGAGCACGGACCGCGCGACCGCGGGTACGTGCTCCAGCTTGGCCGGGCGGCCGACCACGCCGATCACCTCCGCGCCGGCCCGCGCCGCGAGCTGCACGGCGACGGCGCCGACGGCCCCGGCGGCGCCGGTCACCAACACCCGCTCCCCCGGCCGCACTTGGGCGATCGGGTGGACCGAGGCCCAGGCCGTGCCGACGGGGGTGAAGCAGATGCAGGCGAGGACCGGGTCGATTCCCTCGGGCACGGGCTCGACCGCCGCGTCCGGTACGAGCGCGTGCTCCGCCCAGGCTCCGTCGCGGCTCAGGCCGATCCCCTCGCCGCGCAGCCGGACCAGGGCGCCCTCGGGGTGCGGGTCCGAGGCGAGGACGAAGCCGCTGCCCTGCACGCCGGGGACGAACGGCAGCGCGGGCAGAATGCCGAACTCGCCGTCGACGACGTTCAGATCGAGGTGGCCGAGGCTCGCCGCCGCCATCCGTACGAGGGTGTGGCCGGGGCGTGGCGCGGGCGCGGCCCGCTCCACGAGCCGCGGCAGGGTGCCGAACTCCTCCAGGACCAGGGCCCGCGATGCCGTCGTCGATCCGCTCATGTGCGTCCGCTCTCCGATCTTCCCCCGGTGCCGGCACCCCCGCGGCTACACCCTGGCCCCGCCCGCGCCGGCGGCCCTGGGGCCCCCTTGCGTCCCTGCTTCACCACGGTACGACGACGAGCGCGCCGCAGGACCGCGCCACCAGGGCCCGCAGGGACCGGTCGAGATGAGGTCCACCGGGACTGACGACGAGGAGCTGGGACCGCGGCACCGCCCACGCGAGCGCCTCGTCGGCGGTGAAGCGGACGACGTCCGGCACGACCCGCACGTCCGGGTACCGTGCGCGCCAGGGACGCAACGCGTCGGACAGGGCCTGGACCTCCTGGTCCTCCCACCGCGCCCGGTCCGCCTCCGGTACGGGGAACGGCCGTTCCCGTGCCGCGTCTCCGGGCGGGCTCCACGCGTGCACGGCGCGCAGGCGGGCTCCGAGCAGCCGGGCCCGCTCGAAGGCGAAGCCGAGGGCGCCGTGCGCGGGCCGACGGGCGTCCAGGAGGAGCGCGATCTCCCGTTCGAGGACCGTGGCCGGTGTGTGCGGGACGAGGACCACGGGGCAGACCGCGTGCCGGGCCACGGGCCGGGCGGCCGGGTCGTCCGCCCCGAGGACCAACAGGCGGGCGTGCCGGGCCAGTCGGCACAGCGCGCCGGCGTCGCGCTCGCCGGTCATCATCAGCCGGCCACCGGTTCGTGCCGTTTCGAGCGCCGCCCACTGCCCCGCGGCCCGCCCGCGCACGCCGCCGTCCGTGACGGCGACGATCGTCCCCCGCATACGGTTCCTTTCCCCGTTCCGGTCCGGTGCCCGGTCGTGGGCCCCAGCGTCGTCGGGCGGGCACCGGTGGCACGAGGGCCGTTCGGCCCTGTGCCGCCGCCGAAGGGACCGCTCCGTTCAGGCCGTGGTGCGTTCGGTGACGACCTCGTGCGCGATGGTCTCGGCCCAGGCGTCGATGCGGCCGACGTCGCGGAAGTCGCCGCCCCGGCCGGAGTTGAAGGCGGCGCGGGCCGGCCACCCCTTGGGGTGCGCGCCGAGGCAGCCGCCGAAGGTGACGTGGCCGCGGGCCCCGATCCGGGTGGCCGTGCGGCGCACGAACGGCACCGGCGGGATGTCGTGCTCGGCCGCCGACGTGTCCAGGGGGCCGCTGCTGAACAGCCACACGGGCCGGTGCCGCAGCGTCCAGCGGGCGCGGGCCGCAAGACGGCGGGCATCGCCGTGCCAGTGGCTGGAGCAGAGGGCGCCGCCGATGATCACGGCGTCGTAGCGGGTGATGTCGTCGACGTCGGCGGCAGGGCGGACGTCGGCCTCGCATCCGTGGGCGCGCAGGTCGTCACCGAGGCGGGACGCGATGGCGGCCGTCGCCCCGTTCCTGCTGCCGTACGCGACGAGGACCAGTGGCCTGATGGGGATCATGACGCGGCCTCCTTCCTCCGGCCGGGCTCCGCCCCTCTCCAGCGTCCGGCGCCCCGCGCCCCGTCCCCAGGGTCGCGCCGGGCATCCCGGTGGGCCGTTCGGCCCCAACTGCGCACGGAGACCGGGGCCGCCCTAAGGCGAGGACGTGCCCCGCGACGGCGTGGCGCTGTTGTCGCCGGTGTTGGTCGGCGGTGACGAGGGCGACGGGACGACCGAGCTCGGTGTCGCGGTGCCCGAGGGCGGGAGCGACGGGCTCGGTGTGGCGGGGAGCCGTGAACCGGTCGGCGACGGTGGCGCCGCCGGCGGTACGGGCCGGCGGTCGCGGTCCGGACCCATGAGGAGGTGGCCGACGACCATGGCGGCGATCACCGCCGTGGCGAGGCCGACGAGCGGCAGGGCGTAGCGGCGCCATCCGCGGGGCGGCCACGGCAGACGGCGCGGCTGCGGCACCGGCGGCCGGGCCGGGCGCAGGGTCCGTACGGTGATGCTGTCGGCGCGGGCGGCGAGCGCTTCTCGGAGCAGTCGTTCCGTGGCGCGTTCGGGGTGGCCGGGCGGAGCGTCGGCCCGAGGTGTGCGGGGCGTCATATCCGGCCCTCCAGAATCTTTTCGAGTGCGTCAAGGGCCCGGCTCGCGTTCGACTTCACCGCGCCCGCGCTGATACCGAGCGTGGCGGCTATCTCGGCCTCGCTGAGGTCGGCCCAGTAGCGCAGGACGAGGACCTCGCGGCGGCGCGGGGTGAGCCGGGCGAGCGCGGCGAGGACCTCGCGGTGGGCCTCGTCGAGCACGACGGAGTCCTCGGCGGACGGGGCTTCACCGGCCGGTGGCGGGGTCCAGGCCCGTGCGGTGCGGCGGCGGCGCAGCACCGACCTGGCGGTGTTGACGACCGAGGTGCGCAGATAGCCGAGCGCGTTGTCCACCTCGGTGATCTGTTCGCCGTGCCGGCGGTAGAGGGCGGTGAAAGCGTCCTGCACGACGTCCTCGGCGGTGGCCGGGTCGTCCACGAGCAGCACCGCGAGCCGGACCATCCGCAGCCGGTGCGCGTGGTACAGGTCGGTGAGCGTGGGCGGCCGCTCCGCGTGCGCGCCCCCGGCGCCGTACGGCCGCGGACTCGCGGACGGGTGGCGGGGGCCGGGCCGGGCCACCCCGTCGGCGGCCGGGCCGGCCGCTTCGAGGGTGGACCGGTCGCGGCGCAGCAGCCCGCGCAGCAGATCCCGCCGTCCCGAGCGGGCACGGCGGCCGCGCGGGAGCGTGAACGGCAGCGTCCGTGGGGCGAGTTCGGTCAGAGCGGGGCTGGGCACAAGGGTCCTCGGGTGGGGCACGTCAGCGGTGCGAGCGGCGGCGTACGGCGATGAGGGCCCCCGCGCCGCCCGCGACGAGCACGGCCGCCCCGGCGCCCATGGCGGTGGTCACCCCGTTCGAGGCACCAGTATGGGCGAGCTCGTCCTTGGCGGGGGCGGGGGACGGGGTCGCGGTCCCGCCGGGTGCGGTGCTGGGCGCCGCGCTGGGCACGGTGTTCCCGTCGTCGCCGGGACGGGTGGGCGAGGCGGACGGCACCGCGGAGGGCTGCGCCGACGGCGGGAGGCTCGCGGACGGTTCCGGGGCGCTGCTCGTGGAGGCGGAGGGCACCGGGCTCGGGGTGGCGACCGCGGTGGCCGAGGGGGTGGCGGTCGGGTGCGCGGGTGCGGCGTCGGCGGGGTGGGTCGCGGCCAGTGCGGCCAGCAGTCCGGCGGCGACGACGGCACTGCGGGCGGGGACGAGACGGTTCACGGTCGTACTCCACGGTCGGGTCGAGGACGCCGGGCGGCACCCTTCACCCCCACACGACGCGCGACCTCACGCGAGGTTGCCGCCCGGGCGCGAAAACTTTTCCGGCCGCCGCGCACCACTCCACCCTCGCGCCCCGCTCAGTCCTGTCGGGTCGCCTCCGCGGGCTCCACCACCGTCCCGCCGTTGTGCAGGGTGCTCGCTCCGACCATCACCCCGAGCGCCACGGCGACGACGGTCAGCAGCGCGTTCACCGTGGTCAGCAGGCCGTCGGACGCGTGGCCCGCGACGAGTTCGCCGACGCCGGTGAGGCTCAGGGAGCCGGGCACCAGCATCCAGAAGGCGGGCAGGAACGTCACCTGGGCAGGCGGCGCGGCCCGCCACTGCTCCACGATCCGGGCGACGAGCGGCAGGACGACGCCACCGAGGAAGGCGCCCACCAGGGTGCCGGCCAGCGACCGCCCGAACTGCTGGACCCCCTCCACCGACACGAGCACCACCAGCAGCCAGGGCAGACGGGTGAGCGAGGCCGAGGAGTTGAGCGCGAAGCCGACCCCGAGCAGCACGGCCCCGGCCCAGGGCGCCCACGCTCCGAACGACGGGGCGTGGCTGCCGTCGGGGACCGGGTGCGCGGTCATCAGCTGGGCGCCGATGGTGATGCCGAAGGCCAGCAGCACCAGCACGTTGACGCCGTAGACGAGGCGGGAGGAGCCGGACACCAGCGATCCCGTCGCCAGTTCCATCGTGCCCATGGTCAGGGCCGCACCGGGCAGGAACGCCAGCAGCGGCGGGATGACCATCTTGCTGGGGTTCTCACCGAGCAGCGGTCCGCTGAAGCGGTAGGCGAGGACGGTCACGACGACCGCGGCGACGACCGGCAGGGCGAGCGCGAGAAGGCGCAGCGGCCCCACTACGAGTTCGCGCAGCAGGCCGACGGCCACACCGAGGACGGCGTAGCCCACGAGCGCCATGGGGTTGGGGTAGGTGAGCAGGCCGAGGCCGACCGTGAGGATCGCGTATCCGGCGATACGCGGCACGGCGGTGAAACGCGGCGGACGGGCCTCCAGCTCGGCGAGACGGCGCATGCCCTCCTCCGGCGGCACCAGCCGGTCGTGGAGCAACTCGTCGAGGAACGCGTACAGCTCGCCGATCTGGTCGAGGCGCAGGTCGTCGGGGTGGACGGGGGTGAAGTCGGTGACCGCGCCGGGTCCGTCGCCGATCCGTACGAAGACACCGGTCGGCAGGACGAAGGCGTGGACGGGGGGCATGGCGTAGCGGGCGCCCAGTTCCACGATCACCTGCTCGACGCGCCGGGTGGTCTCGCCCGCCCGGCACAGCACGGCGCCGCAGTCGCGCAGGAAGCGGCCGACCTCCTCGGGGCCGAGGGAGGAGTCGTGGGACGCGTGCACGGGCGCCTCGCGCCACAGGGCGCCGATCCGGGCGACGGAGCGGCCGACCCGGTCGGCGAGCCGGTGCAGCGAGTCGTCGGACCGTCCCCGGGAGCGGCGCAGGTGGGAGACCCGCCAGTTCTCCTTCCGCGGACGTCGCGGCACGGCGGGCCTCCTCCGTACGGGCATGTGGCACCCCATGCTGACGTACCAGGACAGAGTTCGCACGACGGGCGACATCTGCAGGGTGGCGCGCCCCGCAACCGTGCGATCGGATGCGGACCGCGCCACCGATACCGGTCGCGCTCAGCTCCCTTGGGCGAGCGCCGCCACCTCCGCGGCCGTCAGGGTCTTGCCGTAGATCCGGAAGTCGTCGACCGAGCCCTTCAGATACGGGTCGGCGTACTGGGACTTTCCGACGTAGCAGGCGCGGACGTGGTTGCCGAACAGGTCCGGCTGCGCGGTGACCTGGTCGTTGCGACCCTTCTCCTGGCCGTCGACGTAGAGGACGGCCGTGCCGTTCCCGTAGGTCACCGCCACGTGGACCCAGGTGTCGATCGGCAACGGGTCGGCGTCGATGCGCTGTTCGGCCCCCGCGCCGCCGGCGGTGACGGCGAACCGGAGGGTGCCGGCGTCGCTGCGCGGGGTCAGGAACAGGTTGGCGGTGGTGCCGGTGCCGAGGTCGAAGACGCGGGTCCACGCCTCGGGGGCGCCGTCGAGCCGCACCCAGGTCGCCAGGGAGTAGGCGGCGGCCCCCGCGATGACGTCCTGGGCCAGGGCCACGTGGCCGTCGGTGCCGTCGAGCGCCACGGCGCCGCCTACCTTTCCGCCGGTCGACCAGGTGGCGCCGCCCGTCAGCTGGGCGGTCATGCCGTGGCCCGTGGCGTCGGCCGCGGTGCTGCCCGACGTCTCGTCGAAGCGGTGCCAGGCGGCGAACTCCGGCGGCGGGGACGGAGGTTCGCCGGTCAGCCAGTACACGTTGTAGTACACGTGGTGGGTGCGGGCGACGGGCAGCAGGGTGACGGTGTCGCCGTCGGCTCGTGCGGTGAACTTCATCGGGGACGCGGCCGTCCGCGTCACGGTGCCGGGGTCGAGGCGCGGCATGCGCGGCACGGCGCTGTCGCCGTACTGTCCGGCGAGGACCACGGGCCCGTACAGGACGGCCTGTACGTCCTGGTCGTCCGGGGTCGGCTCGATGGTCAGCCGCATCGGCAGGGTGACCTCAAGCCGGTCGCCGCGCTGCCAGCGGCGGCGCAGCGAGAACCAGCTGCCCGGCTTCGGCCGGTCGGCGAGGGCGCGGCCGTTGAGCGTGACGCGGGAGCCGGTCGTCCAGGAGGGGATGCGCACGCGCAGTTCGTGCTCAGCCCGTCCGGCCGTGACGGTGAGCAGGGTGGTGGCCCGGTCCGGGAACCCGGTCGCCTGCCGCCAGGTGATGCCCTGTTCGCGCCAGGTCACCTCTGCGGGCACGAAGAGGTTCACGAGCAGGCTGTCGGCACCGTGCGAGAAGACGGTCTCGGCGAACTTCGCCTGGGTCTCCATGCCGGAGCCTTGGTCGCAGGAGAAGTTGTCGTAGTCCGTGGAGTAGGCGTTCGGGTCCTCGCCCATGAACGACGGCTGCTGTTTGAAGGAGCCGGGAGCCAGGCCCGTGTAGTAGATGTTGAAGCCGTGCGCGGAGTCGGGGTCCTGCTCGCCCAGCATCTGGTTGAACAGGGTGCGCTCGTAGTAGTCGAGCAGGTCGACGCGGTCGGGTGCGTGGAAGTGCATCAGGCGCGTCAGCTTGAGCATGTTGTAGCTGTTGCAGTTCTCGCAGCAGCCGTTGGAGAGCTGGGAGGCGATGGCGTCGGGCTCGTGGAACGCCTCGCCGTTGCTGTTGCCGCCGATGACGTACGTGTGGTGGTCGGTGACGATCTGCCAGAAGTTCTCGGCGATGGTGCGGTAGCGGGCGTCGAGCCCCTCCTCCCACAGCCGCAGCGCGCCCACCATCTTCGGAATCTGCGTGTTGGCGTGCAGGCCGGCGAGCCGGTCCTCGTTCTTGGCGAGCGGATCGAAGACGACCTCGTGCGTGAACCGTTCGGCGACCTTCAACCAGTTCGTGTCGCCGGTGATCTCGTGGAGATCGGCGAGGACCTCGTTCATCCCGCCGAACTCGGTCTGCAGGACCCGCTGCATCTGGTCGTGGGTCAGCGCGCCGGTCCGTTGGTCGACCCAGGCTGCCTGGCGCAGGACGACGTCGAGAGCCTGGTCGCAGCCGGCCAGCCGGTACTGGTCGACGAGCCCCGCCATGATCTTGTGGATGGTGTAGTACGGCGCCCAGACGCCCGTACCCGCTTCGAGGCGGTCGAAGAAGCTCTCCGGGAACGCCGAGAGATATCCGGTCGCGTAGCCCGCTTTCGGTGCGGCGTCCTGGCATGCGGCGAGCGCCGCGACGAGCCCCCGGCCCTTGTCGCGGACGGCGGTGTCCCCGGTGTTGGCGTAGGTGAGCGCGAGCCCGGAGAGCAGGTGCCCGGTGCTGTGCCCGCGCAGTTCCACGTCCGGGCCCTCCCAGCCGCCGCAGGGTGCGGCGCCCGAGGGCAGGCCGACGTTCTTGCGGAAGGTGTGCAGCAGCCGGTCTGTGTCGACGAAGTGCAGGTAGGCGGTGTTGCGCCGCTGGTTGTCGCGGAAGGCGCCGGGCAGCAGGGCGACGGCGTCGAGGGCGAACGGCTTGACGGCGACCGGGCCCTGGGCGGCCCGCGCGCTCGGTGCGGCGTCGGCGGCGGTGCCGGGTGCTGCCGCGGCGGGGGTCAGGGGGAGGACGGCCGCCGCGGCGCCGGTGGCGGCCGCGGCGATGAACTGCCGTCTGCCGGGCGGGGTGTGCGAGGGGGTGTCCTGGCCGCCCGGTCCCGGACGGTCGTCGGTGGCGGTGGCGGTGGGTGCGGGTGCGGGCACGGGTGCGAGTTCGGGTGCGGATCTCTCGGTGCGGCTCACGTCGTCTCCTCGCGTGACGTCAATGTTCGCGATTTCGGACAGTAGACGTAATTCCGGACGCGAATGTAGGCGCGCCCCTCGCCATGGTCAACACCTCGGGCACCACCACGCTCACCCTCAACTCCCCACCCGTGCAAGCCGATCCACCCCGGTGCGGGTCGGCGTTCGCGGCCATGCCCGGCGGCATGACGCAACCCGCGCCGCGCGGTCCGCGGGCCGCCCTCGTCATCGTCAGCGGCGTCCGGGGAGTCTTCTGGGGCACCTGGTCGGCGCTGCTTCCCGCGGTACTGGCGCGGGTGCACGCCACGACCGGTGAACTCGGTCTCGGTCTCGCTCTCACCGCGGTGCCGCTGGGGGGCGACGCCCGCGATGGCGGTGGTGGGCCGGTTCGCCGTCGGCCGTGAGCACCGTGCGCCGATGCTCACCGTCGTCGCGATGGCCCTGGGCATCGGGGCGTTGAGCATGACCGGCACGCTCACCGGGCTCGGCGTCGCGCCGCTCCTCGCGGGGGCCGCGAGCGGTGCGCTGGAGGTATGTCTCGACGCGGCGACGGCCCGCGCCGAACGCATGGGCGGCCGCCCGCTGTTCCAGGCGGTGCACGCCGCCTCCCCGCTGTCGGTGATCGCGACGGCCCCGCTGACCGGTCCGGCCCGGCAGTCCGGCCCGGGCATCCGCGTCGTCCTGCTGCTGAGCGCGGCGGCGCTGCTCGGCAGCGTCCTTCCGTTGCTCGCACCAGCGGCCGCGGACCGCCCGGACGACCGCGCCCACCAGGGAGTTCGAAGGCTCCGTACGGCACGGGTACGCGACCTGGCCGCGGCGCCTCAGCCGTAGGGATTGCAGACGAGGTACCCGTCGACGCGCGCGAGCAGTGCGGAGTCGGGGTCGGGCGGCAGCGCGTGCCCGAGGTTCTGGGCGCGGACCTCACCGATCCACTGGTCGTGCTGGTACTCGTGGTTGATCAGCGCGGTGAGCAGACCGACCGCGACGATGGACAGTTGCGTCGGAGCACCCACCCGCCCGCCGGCGATGTCCCCGATACGGGCGTGAACGCGCTCGGCGACGGTGTCGCGGAAGGCACCGAGCCGCTCGACGGTGGGCAGGGCCCCGCGGAACTTCTCCGGGTTGGCGGAGTCCATCACCGCGTCGAGCCCGGGGTCCGGACTCGGTTCGGCCGCGGTCAGGTTGCGGACCATGAAGTGCGCGACGTGCGCCTGATGCCCGAGGTGCCAGCCGATGGCACTGGAGTCCTCGTGCGGACGCCAGACGACCTCGTCGGGCGTGAGGTCGCGCCACAGGTCGTCGGTGTAGGCACGGGCGCGGTCGTATTCACGCAGCAGGGCTGTGAGGTCGTACATGGCTCCACCTGTCGGAAGTTCGGGGTGCTCCGCATACGGTAGGCGCGGACCGTGTGCGCCGATGGACGAGGTGGCGGACACGGTTCACGAGGACCGCGACCGGAGGCCGCGGGGGGCCGTTCAGCGGCGTGGCGGCGCTGTCGGCCGACGGTCAGGAACGGGCCGGTTCCACGTACAGCCTCTCCGGTCAGACGGCTGCGGCCCGCAGATCACCGGCGGTCAGCAGCGAGACGAGCGCGACCCCCTCGACGCGGAGTGCTTCGGCGCCGCCCTGCTCACGGTCGATCACGCACAGGGCTTCGCGCACGTCCGCCCCCAGGGCGCGCAGGTCCGCGGTCGACAGCACGATCTGTCCCCCGCTGGTGACCACGTCCTCGACGACGAGTACCCGGCGTTCCTCGACATCGGCCCCTTCGGCGAGCCGGCAGGTGCCGTAGGACTTGGCCTGCTTGCGCACGAACGCGCACGGCAGCCCCGTGTACCGGCCGAGTGCGGTCACCACCGGAATGCCGCCCATCTCCAGGCCGGCCAGCACCTCGGTACCGGCCGGCACCAGCGGGGCCATCAGCCGGGCGATCTCGTCGAGCAGTACCGGGTCGGCCTCGAACCGGTACTTGTCGAAGTACTCCGTGGCCGTGCGACCGGACCGGAGGGTGAAGCGACCGCTCAGGTGGGCGGCGGCATGGATACGGCGGGCCAGATCAGAATGCGTCACAGGCACCCAGTCTTCCATCCGCAGCACACCTCAACCCAACACAACCGAACGGACCTTCCCTCCAGAACCCCCAACTCCCGTCGCCGTCAAGGGTTCTGACGAAACATCCCTCACCTCCCACCGCATTTGATCCGACCTCTTCCAACAGACTCCAACACGGCCTACCGTCAACGCGCACCACTGACACGTACATGCCGTGATCCAATCTGCCGCAAGTACGGAGGAGCGTCACGATGCGTCGTCTTCCCACCCGCGCACCCCGGGCCGTCCGGCGAAGAATCGTCGGAGCGATGGCCGGTGGCGTGCTGTGCGTCGGCGGGCTCGCCGCCCTGCCCGCCCCGGCGTCGGCCGCCCCGGTGACCGAACCAGCCGCCGCCGAGGCGGAGTCGGCCGCCACACCACCCATGGGGTTCAACAACTGGAACTCCACGCACTGCCGGGCGGACTTCAACGAGTCCATGGTCAAGGGCATCGCCGACATCTTCGTGGACAAGGGCCTGAAGGCCGCCGGGTATCAGTACGTGAACCTGGACGACTGCTGGGCCCTGCCGGCGCGTGACGCGGACGGCAAGCTGGTACCGGACCCGGTCCGCTTCCCCAACGGGATCAAGGCCGTCGCGGACTACGTCCACTCCAAGGGCCTCAAGCTCGGCATCTACACCAGCGCCGGGACGAAGACCTGCAACAGCGCCGGCTTCCCGGGCGCGCTCGGCCACGAGTACAGCGACGCGCAGCAGTTCGCGGACTGGGGTGTCGACTACCTCAAGTACGACAACTGCAACAACCAGGGCGTGGACGCCAAGCAGCGCTACACGACGATGCGCGACGCGCTGCGCGCCACCGGCCGGCCGATCGTCTACAGCATCTGCGAATGGGGCCAGAACAAGCCGTGGGAGTGGGCCGGGCAGCTCGGCCAGTTGTGGCGCACCACCGGTGACATCAGCGACAGTTGGGGCTCCATGCTGTCGATCATGAAGCAGAACCTGCCGCTCGCCCCGTACGCGGGTCCCGGGAACTGGAACGACCCGGACATGCTGGAGGTCGGCAACGGCGGCATGACCGACACCGAGTACCGCACGCACTTCTCGATGTGGTCGATCATGGCGTCGCCGCTGCTGATCGGCACGGACCTGCGCAAGGCGTCCGACGAGACGTACCAGATCCTGTCCAACCGCGATGTCATCGCCGTCGACCAGGACCCGCTGGGCAAGCAGGGCACCGTGGTGTCGTCCGAGGGCGGCCGCTGGGTGGTCGCGAAGCAGATGGCGGACGGCAGCCGTGCCGTCGCCCTGTTCAACGAGTCGGGCAGCGCCCAGCGCATCGCGACGACGGCGCAGGCGGTCGGGCTCCCGGAGGCCGACGCGTACGTCTCGCGCGACCTGTGGCAGCACAAGAACTACAACACCGCGGGCGGCATCGCGGCGACGGTCCCCGCCCACGGCACGGTGCTGCTGCGCGTGTCGGTGAACCCGCGCTGGGCCGAGTACCCGCCGGCGGCCGAACTGGGCGCAGGACAGGGCCTGTTCGCCGAGGCGGGGCGCCCGGTGCCGTTCGACAGCACGTTCACGAACCAGGGCCGCACCGCGGCCCGTGACGTCTCCGTCTCGCTCGACGGCCCCGACGGGACCGACTGGGCGGTGAAGGCGGGCGGCCCGGCCAAGGTCCCGGCGCTGGAGAGCGGCACCTCGCTCAAGACGCCCTGGACGGTCACACCGCCCTCGGGCACGTCCGACGGCTCCTACCAACTGACCCTGAACGCCACGTACCGCTCGCCCCAGGGCACCCGGGTCACGACCCAGGCGCCGGTGACCGTGCAGGTGGTGACGGCCCCGCCGAGCGGCGCCTCGTCCCTCGGCGACCTGGCCTGGATGTCCGCGGTCAACGGCTACGGGCCCGTCGAGCGCAACACCAGCAACGGCGAGAGCGCGGCGGGCGACGGTCATCCGATCACCATCGGCGGCACCGTGTACGCCAAGGGGCTCGGGGTGCACGCGCAGAGCGAGGTCACGTACTACACGGGCCGCGCGTGCGAGCGGGTCACCGCCCAGGTCGGCGTCGACGACGAGAAGGGCACCAAGGGCACGGTCGCGTTCGAGGTCTGGGCCGACGACCAGAAGGTGGCCTCGACGGGCACGCTGACCAACGCGGACGCGGCGCGGGCGGTCTCGGCCGATGTGAGCGGCGCCCAAGTGGTGCGGCTCGTGGTCACGGACGGCGGTGACGCGGTCGACTCCGATCACGCCGACTGGGCGGACGCGCAGCTCAGCTGCTGACGCGTCGGCGGGAGGTGCGGCCCGGTCCTGCGCGGTCGCCCTCCCGCCCTCCGCTCCTGGCCGTCAGACGGTCTGGCGCCACGCCTCCTCGACGGAGCTGCCGGCGTGCAGCGCCGCGGCCGCCGCTCCCACGAGCCCCGCGTCCGTACCGGTCGAGGCCGGGACCACCGTGAGCCGCTGGACGAACGAGAGCGTGGCGTAGTCGCGCAGCGCGCGCCGCAGCGGGGCGAACAGGACGTCGCCCGCCTTCGCCACTCCCCCGCCGATCACCGCGATGTCGATCTCCACGAGCGTCGCCGTCGCCGCGATACCGGCGGCGAGCGCCTTGGCCGCGCGCTCGAAGGAGGCCACCGCGATCGGGTCGCCCGCACGGGCGGCGGCGGCCACCGCGGCCGCGGTCGTGTCGCCGTCCGGCCCCGGCTGCCAGCCCGCGGCCAGGGCACGCCGGGCGATGTTGGGCCCGGAGGCGATCCGCTCGACGCAGCCGCGTGCACCGCAGGGGCACGGGTCGCCGTCGAGGTCGACGCTGATGTGGCCGATGTGGCCCGCGTTCCCGGTGGGGCCGGGGTGGAGCGCGCCGTTGAGGATCAGGCCGCCGCCGACACCGGTCGAGACGACCATGCACAGCGCGTTGTCGTGACCGCGCGCCGCGCCCTGCCAGTGTTCCGCCGCCGTGATCGCCACGCCGTCGCCGACGAGTTCGACGGGCAGTCCGCCGGTGGCCGAGCGGACGCGGTCGACGAGCGGGAACGCACGCCACCCGGGCACGTTGACCGGGCTGACCGTGCCGGCCGAGCGGTCCACGGGGCCCGCACTGCCGATGCCGACGGCCCCCGCCTTGGGCCACAGGTCGGACTCCGTCAGCTCGGTGAGCACCGCCTCGACCGCGCCCATCACCGTCTCGCCGTCCTCCTGCGCGGGGGTCGGCCGCTGCGTTCGCGCGAGGATGTGGCCCCGGTCGTCCACCAGGGCGCCGGCGATCTTGGTGCCGCCGATGTCGAGCGCGGCGACGAGGTCCGTGTGCATCTGTGTCAGGTCTCCTGATGGAAAGGGGAGAAAGGGCAGCTGGGAGAAGCCAACTCTAAGCAGGCCCAGGAATGCGGTGGACAGTCTCTCCCGCATCTGACAACGTTGTCCAGGCCCTATGCTCGACGCCACATGCCCGCGCGCCGACCCGTGCAGCATGATGAACCCCCATGAACGGTCGCCCACACCCGCCCCGGGCAACCGCCCTGACGGCAGTGACGACAGGACAGGACAGCGCATAGTGGACCGCACCGCCCGCCGCACGGAGAACCGCTACGGCAATCGCCCGACCATGAAGGACGTCGCCGCGCGCGCGGGAGTCGGCCTCAAGACGGTGTCCCGGGTCGTCAACGGTGAGCCCGGAGTCACTCCCGACACCGAGCGGCGCGTGCAGGAGGCGATCGCGGCGCTCGGTTTCCGGCGCAACGACAGCGCGCGGGTGCTGCGCAAGGGACGTACGGCGAGCATCGGCCTGGTCCTGGAGGATCTGGCCGACCCCTTCTACGGTCCGTTGAGCCGGGCCGTGGAGGAGGTCGCCCGGGCGCACGGCGCACTGCTGATCAACGGGTCGAGCGCCGAGGACCCGGACCGGGAGCAGGAGTTGGTGCTCGCCCTGTGCGCGCGCCGGGTCGACGGTCTGGTCGTGATCCCGGCCGGGGACGACCACCGTTATCTGGAGCCGGAGATCGCGGCCGGTGTCGCGACCGTCTTCGTGGACCGTCCCGCGGGGAAGATCGACGCGGACGTCGTGCTGTCGGACAGCTTCGGCGGCGCCCGTGACGGCGTCGCGCACCTCATCGCGGGCGGCCACCGCCGCATCGGCTTCATCGGCGACCAGCCGCGCATCCACACCGCGGCGGAGCGTCTGCGCGGCTACCGGGCGGCGATGGAGGACGCCGGGATACCCGTCGAGGACCGCTGGATGTCGCTCGGCGTGACCGACCCCGAGCGGGTGCGCCGGGCCGCCGAGGAGATGCTGAAGGGCCCCGATCCGGTCACGGCGATCTTCGCGGGCAACAACCGTGTGACGGTCACCGTGGTCCGCGTCCTGTCCGAACTCGACCGCGATGTCGCCCTGGTGGGCTTCGACGACATCGAACTGGGCGATCTGCTGAAGCCGGGCGTGACGGTGGTCGCGCAGGACGCCGCCCAACTGGGCCGCACCGCCGCGGAACGCCTCTTCCGCCAACTGGACGGCGCGACGCTGCTGCCCGAACGCATCGAGCTGCCGACGCGGCTGATCGAGCGCGGGTCGGGGGAACTGCCGCCCGCGGGCTGAGGGTTCACAGGGCTGCGCCCCAGCGGCGTTGTCAGTGCCCGCCGTTACGGTCGGGTGCATGAGTATGGGACTGAGCGTCTTCCTGCTGGATCCGTCGGCCACGCACGCCCTCGTGGGCTCCTGTGACGATCAGCTCCTGGAGGTGATACGCGACAAGTTCGCGGACGACCTGGCTCGTGACGACGACTGGTTCCGTGACCAGATAGACCAGGGCGCTCCGACGGCGTACGAGGCGCTGCGCACGGTCGTGCACGGCGGTCCCTTCCCGACGGGCGGCTCGCCGGGCGCGAGTCAGTACGGGTACGCGTACAAGCGGCTGTGCTCACTGACCGGGTCGCATCTCGACAACAGCTCGTTCTGCCCGTACCGCAGCGGCTGGCTGGAGGCCGTGGACGAGGGGCTGCGGACGATCGGTGTCACGGCGGTGTCCGTCGCCGGCCTCGGCGGCTGGGACGGCCTGCCGAAGGGGGTGCCCTGGAGCGAGTTCCCGGGCTGCGGCGAGTGGACGCACGAAGAGTGCGCCACGGCCTTCGAGCAGTTCGAGGCGGGCGATCGCGCGGACCGGGGGGCCGGCTTGGCGCCCGAGGTGTTCGCCGCCGTGTCGGACTGCGCGCGGTGGGTCGCGGCGGCCGCCCGGCGTCCGGGGTACGGAGTGATCGGCTTCCAGTCGTGAACCGGAGCGGCCTCGGCACGGACGCGGGGAAGAGCGGTGAGCAGGCCGTCGCGCTGGTCCGGCGGATCATGGCGGCCGATGGCGGCGAGGACGAGATCGACGGATGGCTCAGCGGTCTTGACCGGGCCCTCGGCTGTCCCACCGGGCATGTCGCCGGCCTGATCTTCTGGCCGCCGGAGGGCGAGTTGACGGCCGAGGAGGTCGTGGCGAAGGCACGGGCCCACCGCCCGTTCGCCCTGTAGCGCCCGCCGTGCCCGGGCCGGTGCGCACACACCACTGCCCTCCCCCGGCCGTGTACGCCCTACTCGGCGCTGGCCGTCAGGTCGCCGCGGCGCGGGGCGGAGTAGCCCTCCAGGTCGCCGCGGGTGAGGCCGGTCAGGCGGGCCACCTCGGCGATGTCGAGGGCGCCGCAGTCCAGGCCGCGCAGCAGATACCCGGCGAGCGCCTTGGCGGTGGCGGGCTCGTCGGCGATGTCGCCGGAGGCCTGGCTCGCGTAGGCGGCGAGGCGGGCGGCCGCCTGCTCGAAGCCCTCGCGGTAGAAGGCGAAGACCGCCGCGTAGCGGGTCGGGATGTGGCCCGGGTGCATGTCCCAGCCCTGGTAGTAGGCGCGGGCGAGGGCGCGGCGGGTGAGGCCGTAGTGCAGTCGCCACGCGTCGTGGACCTTGGCGGTCGGGCCGACGGGGAGCACGTTGGTCGAACCGTCCGAGACACGTACGCCGGTGCCGGCGGCGGCGACCTGCATGACGGCCTTCGCGTAGTCGGCGGCCGGATGGTCGCTGGCCTGGTAGGCGGCGGAGACACCGAGGCAGGCGCTGTAGTCGAAGGTGCCGTAGTGCAGCCCGGTGGCGCGCCCCTCGGCGGCATCGATCATCTTGGCGACCGCGGCGGTGCCGTCGGCGCCGAGGATGGACTGGCTGGTCTCGATCTGGATCTCGAACCCGAGCCGCCCGGCGTCGAGCCCGTGCGCCTTCTCGAACGCCTCCAGGAGCCGGGCCATCGCCGTGACCTGCTCCGGGTACGTCACCTTGGGCAGCGTCAGGACGAGACCTTCGGGCAGGCCCCCGTGCTCCATGAGGCCGGTGAGGAAGATGTCGAGGGTGCGGATGCCGCGGTCGCGGACGGCCTCCTCCATGCACTTCATGCGGATGCCCATGTACGGGGCCGCCGTGCCGTTCGCGTAGGCCTCGGCGATGACGCGGGCGGCGCGGGCTGCCGTCTCGTCCTCGTCGGCGCAGGAGGCGGGCCGGTAGCCGTCCTCGAAGTCGACGCGCAGGTCCTCGACCGGCTCGCGCTCCAGCTTCGCCCGTACGCGGCTGTAGACCGGCTCGGCGAGCTCGTCGGAGAGGCCGAGGACGGCCGCGAACGAGGCGGCGTCCGGGGCGTGCTCGTCGAGCTGCGCGAGCGCCTGGTCGCCCCAGGAGCGGACGGTGCCGGCGTCGAAGGCGTCACCGGGGACGTAGACCGTGTGGACCGGCTGGCGGGTGCCGGGGTCTCCCGGGTACCGGCGGGCGAGCTCCGCGTCGACCGGGGCGAGTGAGGCGCTGATGCCCTCGCTGACCGCGCCCGCGAGGCTCGTCGACACCTTCTCCTGCTGACCCATTCGTGCACCCTCCATACGCTCACTGTTTCCACTTCACGGAATCAACAATCCGTATAGCGAAGTTAACCGCCGTCCCGGGCCAGGTCAATGGTCATTTTCCGGGCCCGGGTACGCGGACGGGGCCGCGCGGTGCAGAACACCACGCGGCCCCGTCGGCACATCACTGCAGCGGAACAGGTTCAGCCCTTGCGGGAGTTGACCTCTTCGGTGAGCTGGGGGACGACGTCGAAGAGGTCGCCGACGACGCCGTAGTCGACGAGGTCGAAGATGGGGGCTTCGGCGTCCTTGTTGACCGCGACGATGGTCTTCGAGGTCTGCATGCCGGCCCGGTGCTGGATCGCGCCGGAGATGCCGTTGGCGATGTACAGCTGCGGGGACACACTCTTGCCGGTCTGGCCGACCTGGTTGGAGTGCGGGTACCAGCCCGCGTCGACCGCGGCCCGGGAGGCGCCCACGGCCGCGCCCAGGGAGTCGGCGAGGGCCTCGATGAGGGCGAAGTTGTCCGCGCCGTTGACGCCCCGGCCGCCGGAGACCACGATCGCGGCCTCGGTCAGCTCCGGACGCCCGGTCGACTCGCGCGGGGTGCGCGCGGTCACCTTCGTACCGGTCGCCTGCTCCGAGAAGGACACCTCCAGGGCCTCGACGGTACCGGCGGCCGGGGCGGCCTCCACCGCGGCACTGTTGGGCTTGACGGTGATGACCGGGATGCCCTGCGAAACCACCGAGCGGGTGGTGAAGGAGGCGGCGAACACCGACTGGGTGGCCACCGGACCGTTCTCGCCGGCCTCCAGGTCGACGGCGTCGGTGATGATGCCCGCCTTGAGACGCAGCGCCACACGCGCGGCGATCTCCTTGCCCTCCGCGGAGGAGGGCACCAGCACGGCGGCCGGGCTGACGGCGGCGACCGCGGCCTGCAGCGCGTCCACCTTCGGCACCACCAGGTAGTCCGCGTACTCGGCGGCCTCGTGCGTGAGGACCTTGACCGCACCGTGCTCGGCCAGCACGGCGGCCGTGCCGGCGGCACCGGCACCCAGCGCGACGGCGACCGGCTCACCGATCCGGCGGGCCAGCGTCAAAAGCTCCAGGGTGGGCTTGCGGACGGCACCGTCCACGTGGTCGACGTAGACCAGAACTTCAGCCATGGGACTTCAATCTCCTGCAATCACAAAGAAGTGGGGCGGTTGGGTGGGGTGACTGAAGCTCAGATGAACTTCTGGCCCGCGAGGTACGCGGCGAGCTGCTTGCCGCCCTCGCCCTCGTCCTTCACGATCGTGCCCGCGGTGCGCGCCGGACGCTCCGCGGCCGCCTCGACCTTCGTCCACGCGCCCTCCAGACCCACTTCATCGGCCTCGATGTCCAGGTCGGAGAGGTCCCACGAGGTGACCGGCTTCTTCTTCGCCGCCATGATCCCCTTGAACGAGGGGTACCGCGCCTCACCGGACTGGTCGGTCACCGACACCACCGCCGGCAGCGACGCCGCCAGCTGCTCGCTCGCCGCATCCCCGTCCCGGCGGCCGGTCACCGTGCCGTCGGCGACCGCGACCTGCGACAGCAGCGTCACCTGCGGCACCCCCAGACGCTCCGCGACCAGCGCCGGCACGATGCCCGCCGTACCGTCGGTCGAGGCCATCCCCGAGACCACCAGATCGAAACCGGCCTTCTCGATCGCCTTCGCCAGCACCAGCGACGTGCCGATCGCGTCCGTGCCGTGCAGATCGTCGTCCTCGACGTGGATCGCCTTGTCCGCACCCATCGACAACGCCTTGCGCAGCGCGTCCTTCGCGTCCTCCGGACCCACCGTCAACACGGTGATCTCCACGTCGTCATCGGAGTTCTCCGAGATCTGCAGCGCCTGCTCCACCGCGTACTCGTCCAGCTCCGACAGCAGGCCGTCCACGTCGTCACGGTCGACGGTCAGGTCATCGGCGAAGTGCCGGTCGCCGGTGGCGTCCGGCACGTACTTCACGGTGACAACGATCCTCAAGCTCACGCCGGCTCTCCTACTGCAATCGTCTTTTACTGGGCGGCTTTGCTGCCTGCGGCGGAAATCGCCTCGTTGCAGGCAGCATAGGCGCCGGAAGCGGACTCTTCCGGTCGGGGCGGCCCGCGCTCCGAACGAAATATTACTCGCCAGTACACCCAGTTCTTACCCGCTAAGCAAGCGCTTTGAACTGTGACCTAGCCAACGGTCCCCCATCGCGTGGACCTGGGAACTTTCAGTCGCGCAGCGCGTTGAAGCGTCCCTGGTGGTAGAGCAGCGGGCGCCCGGCACCCGCCGAGTGCCCGCAGACCGCCTCGGCGAGCACGATCCGGTGGTCCCCCGCGGGTACCCGCGCGACGACCTTGCAGACCATCCAGGCCAGGACGCCGTCGAGGACCGGGACCCCTTCGGGACCTTCGGACCAGCTCGTGGGGGCGCCGAAGCGGTCGGCTCCGCTACGGGCGAACGTCGCGGCGAGGTCGGCCTGGCCCTCCTCGAGTATGTGCACGCCCACATGGGTGGCCTCGGCGACGGTGGGCCAGCTGGAGGAGCCCACGCCCACGCCGAAGGAGACGACCGGGGGTTCGGCGGAGACGGAGGTGAGGGAGGTGGCGGTGAATCCGACGGGGGCGCCGCCGGCCGCCGTGATCACGGCGACGCCCGCGGCGTGCCGCCGGAAGACCGAGCGGAGGAGGTCGGGGCCGGCGGACAGGGCGGTGCGCAGGTCGGGAGTGACCGTCATGGAGTTGTCCTTCTGCGGGAGGGTACGAGCGGGGTCCGTGGCTGCGTCAGGAGACACAACAGCGGGCGCTCGAACAGCGCGCGAGGTCGACATGGACCCGCTGGTGGAGAAGGAGTTCCGGCGGCATAAAGTCAGACTGACGATAGGTGGCGTGCGCAGTCAAGTGCGTTCCGTCATCTGGGAGATGCGTCACCCCGGCTCGCGGGCGCAGCCGTCACACAGCCTGGCCGAGCGCGGCGATGACGTCCGCCTTGCGCGGCTGCCCGGCGGCGCGCCGGACCTCGCGGCCGTGCGCGTCCAGGACCAGCACGGTCGGCGTCTTCAGGACACCCACGTCGCGTACGAGATCGAGCCGGGCCTCGGCGTCGATCTCGATGTGCGCGACGCCCGGGACCATGGCGGCGACCTCGGCGAGCACCCTGCGCGTGGCCCGGCAGGGCGCGCAGAAGGCGCTGGAGAACTGGACGAGCGTCGCCCGCTCCCCCAGTTCCGCACCCAACTGTGCGGCGCCCAACGTCACTTCACCCACGGTCACTCCTGTCCTCCTTTGTCCGTCGCTCTCGGTACAGCGCACAAACGTTCCCGCTGATTCCGGCCAACGTGACAAGGATCTCGCGCGGCACAGGAACCAGGACTGGCCACCCGGCCGTTCTTGGGGCACGATCTGCGCAAGCCGCAATACCTACGGCTCCGTAACTTAACGCCGGGAACCGTCCCACCCACCACGTTCCCCAGGCACTTCAGAAGGGTCCTCCCCCTCCATGGCAGAGCTCGTCTACCGTCCGGTCATCGGCGCCGCCCTCACGATGTTCAAGGCGCTCGACCTGAAGATCGACTGCAAGGGCTCGGAGAACATTCCGCGCTCGGGCGGTGCCGTCCTGGTCAGCAATCACATCAGCTACCTGGACTTCATCTTCGACGGCCTCGCCGCGCTGCCTCAGAAGCGTCTGGTCCGCTTCATGGCCAAGGAGTCGGTGTTCCGGCACAAGGTCTCCGGTCCACTGATGCGCAGCATGAAGCACATCCCGGTGGACCGTTCGCAGGGTGAGCACGCGTACCAGCACGCGCTGCAGTCGCTGCGCGCGGGCGAGATCGTCGGGGTGTTCCCGGAGGCGACGATCTCGGAGTCGTTCACGCTGAAGAGCTTCAAGACGGGTGCCGTGCGGCTGGCGCAGGAGGCCGGGGTCCCGCTGATCCCGATGGCGCTGTGGGGCACGCAGCGGCTGTGGACCAAGGGGCGTCCGCGCAACTTCAAGCGGCAGCACATCCCGGTCACGATCCGGGTCGGCGAGCCGATGGAGGCGCCGACGGACCAGTACGCGGGTGCGATCACACGCCGGCTGCGCGGCCGGGTGCAGGAGCTGCTCGAAGCGGCGCAGCGCGCCTACCCCGTGCGCCCCAAGGGACCGAACGACACCTGGTGGATGCCGGCCCATCTCGGCGGCACGGCCCCGACCCCCGAAGAGGTCAAGGCCGCAGAGGCCGGCTGAGTCGGGCGGCCGAGTCGAACGACTGCGTCAGACGGCGGGGTGCACGGTGATCCGGGCGCCGGGGCTGAACTTCTGAAGGAGTTCGGCCAGTTCGGCCCCCGCCGCCTCCAGCCCCGCGTGCTCGCCCATGCCCTCCAGGAGGAACAGGGCGTTCGTCGACGTGTCGTCGAGGCAGGTGCGCGGGCCCTGCCGCCAGTTCCAGCGACGGCAGGTGACCCCCTCGTCGTCGCACCAGACGACCTCCCCGGCCTCGGGGTGCTCGACGACCCGCTCCCCCGCCGCCACGGTCACGAAGTCCTCCGCGCCGGTGGCGCGCACGAGTCGCATGCCGCCCCGGATCCGGTCGAGGTCCTCGCCCCCGACGGGGATGAGGTGGGCGACGCTGATCGCGTTGTAGACGTCCACCAGAGTGTTGATGCGGGGCAGACCCGCGTCACTGAGCGCCCTCTTCGCCAGCGCCTCCGCCGAGTTGCGGGTCCGGTTGGGCTTGGCGCCGAAGGCCTTGTACGTGTCGCGCCAGGCCACCATGTGCGGATCCTCGTGCGGCGCGCGCCCGTCGAGGCGCTCGGCGAGCCGGCGTGCGGCCTCGTCGAGAAGGGCCGACGTCTCCGGGGTGCTGGGCGTGTTGACGAGGTCGTACGCCTCGATGGCGATGTGGTGGAAGCCGGGGGCGAACGCGCGGACGTCGTCGGCGACGGTGAGCTGGAGGACCATGACGGGTGCGGCCTGCCTTACAAGGTGAGCGAGTCGGGGAGGTTCTCCCAGAGGTACGGGCGGTCCGGCGCGCTGCGCAGAATGTCGAGCACGACCGGATGAGGTACATCAAAGAGTACCGGATAGTCCACCTCGCTGGACTCCGGATCGGGCACCCAGGCCAGCCGCTCGCCGTCCAGCGAGAACTGGGCGTCGACCCCCGGTTTGTTGCCCCGGCAGTCCTGCCGGTGCCATGCGCCGCGGAACCGTACGGCCACGAGTCCGTGCACACACCAGCCGGTCCCGGCGTCGTGCGTCAGCCGCTGATAGCAGAGCGCGGTGGGGATGTCCTCGGCGCGCAGCAGCGCCGTGAGGGCGTGCGCCTTGGCGTGGCAGATGCCGGTGCCCTGCGCGAGGACGTCGGAGGCCCGCCAGGTGACGCGCAGGTCCCCGCTGTCGGCGGAGTGCGGAATGGTGTCGCGCACGAACTCATAGGCGGCGCGGGCGTATGCATATGAATCGGCGGCGCCTTCGGCGAGCCGCGCGGCGGTCTCGCGCACCAGTGGATGGTGATGGTCGATGACGCCGTCGGCCGCCAAGTAGGCGGAGAGATCAGGGTTCTGCTGGATCAGCTGCATGGCACGCGAGCATAGAAATGCGATCGACCGCGCGTCAATACTTTTACGATCGATCGCATATCTATGCAGCCATGCGGGGTGGAACGCGCTAGCGCGCCATCTCCTCCTTGAGGGCGGCGACGAATCCGTCGACGTCCTCCTCGCGGGTGTCGAAGGCGCACATCCAGCGGACGTCGCCGGCCGTCTCGTTCCAGAAGTAGAAGCGGTACTTCTTCATCAGGCGCTCCGAGACGTCGTGCGGGAGGCGGGCGAAGACGCCGTTGGCCTGCACCGGGTAGAGGATCTCCACGCCGTCGACGGCTCGCACGCCCTCCGCGAGGCGCTGGGCCATCTCGTTGGCGTGCCGGGCGTTGCGCAGCCACAGGTCCTTGGCGAGCAGCGCCTCCAACTGCACCGACACGAACCGCATCTTGGAGGCGAGCTGCATGGACAGCTTGCGCAGATGCTTCATGTGGCGCACGGCGTCCTGGTTGAGGACGACGACGGCCTCGCCGAACAGCGCGCCGTTCTTGGTGCCGCCGAGCGACAGGATGTCCACGCCGACCGCGTTCGTGAACGTACGCATCGGGACGTCGAGCGACGCGGCCGCGTTGGATATCCGGGAACCGTCGAGGTGCACGACCATGTTGCGCTCGTGGGCGTGGTCGCAGATCGCGCGGATCTCGTCGGGCGTGTAGAGCGTGCCCAGTTCGGTGGACTGCGTGATCGACACGACCTGCGGCATGGCCCGGTGCTCGTCGTCCCAGCCCCACGCCTGCCGGTCGATCAGCTCGGGGGTGAGCTTGCCGTCCGGCGTCGGGACGGTGAGCAGCTTGAGGCCGCCCATCCGCTCGGGGGCGCCGCCCTCGTCCACGTTGATGTGCGCGGACTCGGCGCAGACCACCGCGCCCCAGCGGTCGGTGACCGCCTGCAGCGCGACGACGTTGGCGCCCGTGCCGTTGAAGACCGGGAACGCCTCGGCGCTCGCCCCGAAGTGGCTGCGGATGATCTGCTGGAGATGGGCCGTGTAGTCGTCCTCGCCGTACGCGACCTGGTGCCCCTCGTTGGCGAGGGCGAGGGCCGCCATCACCTCGGGGTGGGCGCCCGCGTAGTTGTCGCTGGCGAAGCCCCTGACCGTGGGGTCGTGGTGCCTGCGCGCGTCGGTCTTCGCGTTCTTTCCCAGGGTTGCCAAGGGGTTTACGGCTTCTCGGTCAGCCACAGACGGGTCCCGTTCACTTCGGCGGCGGGCTTGTTCCAGACTCCGGTGATGGCCTCGGCCAGCTCCTTGACGTCCGTGAAGCCCGCGAACTTCGCGTTGGGGCGTTCGGCGCGCATCGCGTCGTGCACCAGCGCCTTGACCACCAGGATCGCAGCCGCCTGCTGCGGTCCGGCGTCACCCCCCGCCTTGCGGAAGGCGTCGCCGAGCGCGAGCGTCCACGCCTCGGCGGCGGCCTTGGAGGCGGAGTACGCGGCGTTGCCCGCGGTGGGCTTGGACGCGCCCGCGGCGCTGATCAGCAGGAAGCGACCGCGCTCCGACCGGGTCAGGGCGCCCTCGAAGGCGAGCGAGGTGTGCTGCACCGTACGGATCAGGAGCTTTTCGAGGAGGTCCCAGTCGGCGAGGTCGGTCTCGGCGAAGGACGCGCTGCCGCGCCAGCCGCCGACGAGGTGGACGACGCCGTCGACGCGGCCGAAGTCCTTCTCGATGCGGGCGGCCCAGTCACGGGTGGCCTGGAGGTCGAGGAGGTCGACGGTGTCGCCGACGACGGTGGCGCCGCCGTGGGCGTAGCGCGCCTCGTCGACGGCGGCGGCGAGGCGCTCGGCGTCCGCGTCGGCGCCGACGACCGTGGCGCCGGCCTCGGCGAGCCGCTTGAGCGTGGCCCGTCCGGCGGGTCCCGCCGCTCCGGCGACCGCGATCACCGCACCGTCCAGGACGTCCTTGCTGGTCGTGGTCTCGGTCATGGCCGTCGCCTCCTGCTGGTCGCTGTTGCTCACGCGGCGACCTGCTCGGCGTCCGCCGCGGTGATGCCCTTCGTCGAGGCGATCACGTTCTTCAGCTTCTTCGAGAGGGCCTCATAGAACATGCTGAGCGGAAACTCGTCCGGAAGCACCTCGTCCACGAGCTTGCGGGGCGGCAGCGAGGTGTCCAGGGCGTCGGGGCCCTTGGCCCAGCGGGAACCCGGGTGCGGGGCGAGATACGTGGAGACCAGGTCGTACGCGGCGAACCAGTGCACGAGCTTGGGGCGGTCGATGCCGTCGCGGTAGAGCTGCTCGATCTCGCCGCAGAGCTGGTTCGTCACCTCGGGGGCGCGGTTCCAGTCGATGTGCAGCTTGTTGTCGGTCCAGCGGACGACGTCGTGCTTGTGCAGGTACGCGAAGAGGAGCTGGCCGCCCAGGCCGTCGTAGTTGCGGACGCGCTCGCCGGTGACCGGGAAGCGGAACATGCGGTCGAAGAGCACGGCGTACTGGACGTCGCGGCCCTGCGGGACCCCGTCGGCCTCCAGCTTCACGGCCTCCTTGAAGGCGGTGAGGTCGCAGCGGAGCTCTTCGAGGCCGTACATCCAGAACGGCTGGCGCTGCTTGATCATGAACGGGTCGAAGGGCAGGTCGCCGTGGCTGTGCGTGCGGTCGTGGACCATGTCCCAGAGCACGAACGCCTGCTGGCAGCGGTCCTGGTCGCCGACCATGTCCTTGATGTCGTCGGGCAGTTCGAGCCCGAGGATGTCGACGGCGGCCTCGGTGACGCGGCGGAAGCGGGCCGCCTCGCGGTCGCAGAAGATGCCGCCCCAGGAGAAGCGCTCGGGGGCCTCGCGCACGGCGATCGTCTCCGGGAAGAGCACCGCCGAGTTCGTGTCGTAGCCGGAGGTGAAGTCCTCGAAGGTGATGCCGCAGAAGAGGGGGTTGTCGTAGCGGGTCGCCTCCAGCTCGGCGAGCCACTCGGGCCAGACCATCTTCAGGACGACGGCCTCCAGATTGCGGTCCGGGTTGCCGTTCTGCGTGTACATCGGGAAGACCACCAGGTGCTGGAGGCCGTCCCGGCGCCGGGCCGCGGGCTGGAAGGCGAGCAGGGAGTCGAGGAAGTCGGGGACCTGGAAGCCCTCGTCGGACCAGCGGCGCAGGTCGCCCACGAGGCCGTCGAGATAGGCGGCGTCGTGCGGCAGCAGCGGGGCGAGCTGCTCGACGGCGGATATGACGCGGTCGACGGTGAGCTCGGCGTCTGATTTCGCGGGGGCGCCTTCGGCGGCGAAGTCGATGGACCCGTCCGCCTTCTGCCAGGTCCTGATCTCCTCCACGGCGTCCTTGAGCACGGGCCAGGCCGGGTGCTCCACCACCCTGTCGCCGACCGCCTGGACCGAAGGAACGTGCCCCTCCGCGCCAGCCTGCACAAGAATTTCCGTCATGTCTCTTCCTCCACGGGAGAACCTCGCGTAAGGACACCGTATGCGCGCGAGGTTCTCCGCCACAAGAGGAGACGCCGAAAATTATCCTGCGCCACCCCCGTGGTCACCGTCGTTTTTCCTGTCTCGCCTGCTTGAAACGATGACCTCGACCACATCCGCCAGAGCACGGCGGGCGTCCTCCAGGAGTTCGGGGAAGCCGAAGAAGCCATGGAACATGCCGGGGAAACTGCTCTCGGTGACCGGGACTCCGGCGTCCTTCAGTGCCTGCGCGTAGGCGCGCCCCTCGTCGCACAGGGGGTCACAGCCCGCGGTGACGACGTGGGCGGCCGGGAGCCCGTCGAGGCGCTCGGCGAGCAGCGGTGAGACGTGCGGGTGGGCGGGGTCGCCGTCCGGCCCCAGGTACTGCTCACGGAACCAGGCGCAGTGCGCGGCGGTGAGGAAGTAGCCGTCGGCGTTGGCGTCGAACGAGCCGGTCTTCTGACGGACGTCGGTGGCGGGGTAGACGAGGATCTGCCGGGCGACGGCGGGGCCGTCCTCGTCGCGGGCGATCTGGGCGACGACGGCGGCGAGATTGCCGCCCGCACTGTCCCCGGCGACGCTCAACGCGCCCGCGTCGGCGCCGAGTTCGGCGGCGTGGCCGGCGACCCAGCACAGGGCGGCGTACGCGTCCTCGACGGCGGCGGGGAACCGGTGCTCGGGGGCGAGCCGGTAGTCCACGGACACGACGACGGCACCGGCGTCGCGGCACAGGGCGCGCGCGGTGGAGTCATGGCTGTCGAGATCGCAGATGACCCAGCCGCCGCCGTGGAAGAAGACGACGACGGGCACCGGTCCGGGCGCACTGTCGTCCGGCCGATAGATCCGTACCGGGATCGGCGGAGCCCCGGCGGGACCCGGTATCGCGCGGTCCTCCACGGCGCCGACGACGGGCGCGGGGAACGGCTTCTCGGGCGCCGCCGAGAGGATCCGCCGGGCCTCGGCGGCATCGGTGACGGCGCCGCCGAGGTCGGGGAAGAAGGCGGCCATGGCGTCGACGAGGGGGCGGGCCTGCGGGGCGAGGCGGTCGTGAAGTGGCATGCGGGCTCCTGGTGGTGGGTGTGGTGCCGGCAGGGGCGGGGCCCCGGGCGGCACGGCGGGCGCCCGATGGTGACGCCTGCCGCGCGAGAAGGACAGGCCGACGAGCGATGCCGCGTGCGGACGGGGCGGTTTCGGCGGTCCCGGCTTCGCACCGGCCCCGAGATCGGCGCCGGTGCGAGGGCATGACAGGGTGTCGGCCGACGACGCGGCGCGCCGGAACCGGGCGCGAGCGGGAACTGGGGGACCACGTGGTCGAGACGGCACCGCGGGAACGCGCCGAGCTGCAGCGCGCCTTTCCCGAGCTGGCTCCGTACGGGCTGCCGGCGGCGCGGCTGCATCCGCGGCCCGGGACGCCGACGGTCCGCGACAGTTCCGTGGGCGGTCCGCCGCTGTGGCCCGCGGACGAGCCCTGGCCCACGTGTGCGGGTCCGCATCCGGAGCCGATGGATCTGGGTCCGCGTGCCGAGGACGCGTCGCACGCGGCGCTGCACCAGGTCATCGCGGCCCTCGGCGCGCGGCCCGTCCCCGGGGCGGCCCCGGTTCCCCTGGTGCCGGTCCTGCAGCTGCGGCGCTCCGACGCGCCCGGGACGTACTTTCCCGGCGACGCGGACCTGCTGCAGATCCTGTGGTGCCCGCGGCAGCACGCCGAGGCGTCGGACGGGCTGCGGCCCGCGGTCTTCTGGCGGCGGGCGGCGGAGGTGACGCCGGGCCCGGCCCGTCCGACGGCCGAGCCCGGCCCGCGGGTACCCGTACCGTGCGCGGTCCACCCCGAGGAGCTCGTCGAGTTCCCGTGGATGGAGCAGGGGTACGGGTACACGGTCGGCCCAAGCCCGCTGCCCGGCGCGCTCCAGCGGCGGATCCACGCGTGGGACGCCGACCGGGCCAGGGGCCTCGACTACCACGCGCTCGCCGTCGCGCCGGGCTGGAAGGTCGGCGGCTGGGACCTGACGCATCCCGTCTGCGACTGCGGCACCACGATGGTCATGCTGTTCCAGACGTCGCAGTACGAGTTCCTCGACGGCACCTGGGCGCCGCGCGATGACCCGGGTTTCCCGTGGGGCGATCCCGGCGACGCGGCCGCGCAGCAGCCGACCGGCGTGCGGCTGGGCGGCGACCGGTGCGCCATGGTTCACCTCTGCCCCGCCGACCCCGACCATCCGCTCCACCACTCGGTGAACTGACCACCGGCGCACGGGACGTCAGTCCGTCCCCGCCTCCCGGAAGTGCGGGATCACCGTGCGGCCCCACTGCCGCAGCGTCTCCAGGCATGCCTCCTGCGGCACCGTGCCCATCTGGATGAGGCACATGATCTCGTCGGCGCCCGCGTCGCGGAGGCGCTCGACGTAGGCGATGGCGTCGGCGGCCGTGCCGTAGGCGTGGTCGGCGTTGAAGGTGGCGGTGGCGGAGGGGCGGACCGGGATCCGCTGCTCGTTGAGGCGGGCCACGACCTGTTCGGCGGCCCTGCGCATCTCGGCCGCCTCGTCCGCCCCCTCGACGACGGCCTCGTCGGGGATGCCGGCGCCGCCGTACCAGTGCCCGATGGACTGGGCGAAGAAGCGCTGACCGCGAATGCCGATGCCGCGCGCCGTCTCCCGGTCGTCGAGGACGATCGTGGGGCACAGCACGGAGAAGTGGTCGTTGACGACGGAGGAGACGAGGCGCTCGGGGGTGCGCTCGGCGATCGCGGTGTCGTAGGCCCGGCGCATCTGCGCGATCGAGTCCGGGCCAGCGAAGCCCATCACCAGTGCGCCGACGCCGAGTTCGGCGGCCTGACGCAGCGTCTCCGGGCGGCTGCAGGCGAGGAAGAGCGGCGGGTGCGGGGTCTGTGCGGGGCGGGGCAGGATCGGGTGCGGGTCGATGTCGAGGAGCGGGCCGTGGTGCTCCAGCTCGTCCTTCTCCCACGCCTTGCCGATGATGCGCAGCGCCTCCTCGACCTCCTGGGTGGTGCGCTCCTTGTCGACGCCGCACAGGGACGTCTCCTGCCGGGTGCCGCCGCGCCCGGCGCCGAGGTCGAGCCGCCCGCCCGACAGCAGGTCGAGCGTGGCGGCGCGTTCGGCGACGCGGGCGGGGTGGTTGAACCGGAACGGCATGCAGACGACGCCGTGCCCGACGCGGATCCGGGAGGTGCGGGCGGCGACCCAGGTGAGGAAGATCTCCGGCGCGGACATGTGCGCGTACCACTTGAGGGAGTGGTGCTCCACCGCCCAGATCCGGTCGAATCCCATCTCCTCGGCGAGGACGGCCTGTTCGACACAGTCACGGAAGAGCTGGTGCTCACGGTCGACGGTGGGGTCGGCCAGCTGCGCCTCGAAGATGACGGAGAACTTCACTGTTCCTCCCGGGAGTTGGGCCTGGGCGGTGGGGCATCGCCTCCATATGACTCTTAGGTATATGACGGTCCGTCAGAGATGGGAAGGGGCGGGAGGGTTCCGGACTTCGCGCACCGGAACCCTCCGGGTCAGCCGGCCGCGAGCAGGTTCAGCGTGTCGACGACGCGGTTCGAGAAGCCCCACTCGTTGTCGTACCAGGCCACGACCTTGATGTGGCGGCCGTCGACGCGCGTCAGGGCCGAGTCGAAGATCGAGGACGCCGGGTTGCCGACGATGTCCGAGGAGACCAGCGCGTCCTCGGAGTACTCCAGGACTCCGGCGAGCGGGCCCTCGGCCGCGGCGCGGTAGGCGGCGAGGACGTCGTCGCGGGTCACGTCACGGGCGACCGTCGTGTTGAGCTCGACGATCGAGCCGACCGGGACGGGGACGCGGATCGAGTCGCCGGCCAGCTTGCCGTCGAGGTTCGGCAGCACGAGGCCGATGGCCTTCGCGGCGCCGGTCGTGGTCGGCACGATGTTCACGCCTGCGGCGCGGGCGCGGCGGGCGTCACGGTGCGGCCCGTCCTGGAGGTTCTGCTCCTGGGTGTAGGCGTGCACGGTCGTCATGAAGCCGTGCTCGATGCCCGCGAGCTCGTCGAGGACGGCCGCGAGGGGCGCGAGCGCGTTCGTGGTGCAGGAGGCGTTCGAGACGATCGTGTGCAGCTCCGGGTCGTACCCGTCGCTGTTGACGCCGTACGCGAGGGTGATGTCGGCGCCGTCCGAGGGGGCGCTGACGAGGACCTTCCTGGCGCCGGCGTCGAGGTGGGCGCGGGCCGCCTTGGCCGAGGTGAAGCGGCCGGTGGACTCCAGGACGATGTCGACGCCGAGCTCGGCCCAGGGCAGCTGGGCCGGGTCGCGCTCGGCCAGCACCTTGATGCGGCGGCCGTCGACGACCAGCTCGTCGCCCTCGGCGCTGACCGGGCGGCCGAGGCGCCCTGCGGTGGAGTCGAAGGCAAGCAGCCGGGCCAGCGCGGCGGGCTCGGTGAGGTCGTTGACCGCGACGACCTCAAGGGAGGTGTCGCGCTCCAGAAGCGCACGCAGGACGTTGCGCCCGATGCGACCGAATCCGTTGATGGCGATGCGGGTCATGTGCGGGTTCTCCCATCGGAGTTCAGCGGGTGAGGTCCGTGCGCGGTGTTCGTCGCGTCCGGAACACCTCAAGAGTCGCTCGCCGCGCGGGCCGTCGACAGCGGCGGGATCGCCATGGTTCAAAAGGATCCCGCCAGCCGGTGCGCAAGGATCCCGCCGACCCGCCCCACCAGGTGCTATTCGCCGCGGGCGAAGGTGCGCCGGTACTCGCTCGGCGTGGTGCCGAGGAT
The DNA here is from genome assembly GCF_017377775.1 of Streptomyces sp. VRA16 Mangrove soil. Lineage (GTDB taxonomy): Bacteria > Actinomycetota > Actinomycetes > Streptomycetales > Streptomycetaceae > Streptomyces. Next base: position 692,543 of record NZ_JAFVLN010000001.1, on the reverse strand, counting down.
CCGCTGGAAGTGCAGCCGCAGATTGGCGCCGGTGCCGAGGCCGACGTCGGCGGCGATCTGCTCGACGCTCAGCTCCGAGCGTTCGAGGAGTTCCCGGGCCCGGTCGACGCGGGCCCGCATCACCCACTGCATCGGCGTGTACCCGGTGTCGTCGACGAAGCGCCGCGAGAACGTGCGCTCCGAGACCGCCGCGTGCCGGGCCAGGGCCTGGAGGGTGAGCGGTTCGCCGAGCCGACGCAGCGCCCATTCCCGGGTGGCGGCGAAGCGTTCACCGAGCGCCTCCGGCACGCTGCGCGGCACGTACTGGGCCTGGCCGCCGCTGCGGTACGGCGCGGCGACCAGCCGCCGGGCCGCATGGTTGGCGGCGGCCACCCCGAGGTCGCCGCGCAGGATGTGCAGGCACAGGTCGATGCCGGACGCGGCGCCCGCGGAGGTCAGCACGGTGCCCTCGTCGACGAAGAGGACGTTCTCGTCGACCTTGACGTCGGGGTGCTGCTCGGCGAGGGCCTGGGTGTAGTGCCAGTGGGTGGTGGCGCGGCGGCCGTCGAGCAGGCCCGTGGCGGCGAGTGCGAAGGCGCCGGTGGAGATCGCGGCGAGCCGGGCCCCGCGCGCGTGCGCAGCGATCAGCGCGTCGACGACGGCGGGCGGCGGCGCCTCCTGGTCGGGCCTGCGGTAGCCGGGCACGAAGACGATGTCCGCCCATTCCAGCGCTTCGAGCCCGTGGGCGACGGCGTACGAGAGGCCGTCGCCGCCGGTGACGAGACCGGGCGCGGGCCCGCACACCCGGACCTCGTACGGCATGCTGGCGCGGGTCGTGAACACCTGCGCCGGGATCCCGACGTCGAGCGGTTTCGCTCCTTCGAGGACGAGGACGGCGACGCGGTGCAGGCGGGACGGGGCGGACGGGCCGGACGGGACAGACACGGGCACGAGCGTACGGGTATGCCGTCCCAACTGCGCGGCAGCGCCCCTTAGGCTGGCCCGGCCAACGCCCCCGCCTCCAGGAGCCCGCCGTGTTCGACGCCGCACCCGTCTACCCGTACAGCGAGAGCTACGCCCCCGACGGGACGACCGCGCCGCACGAGCTGCTGACGCCGGTGCTCGGCCTGCTCGGCACCTGGCGCGGCCGCGGGCGCGGTGAATACCCCACGCTGGACAGCGACTTCACGTACGCGCAGGAGGTCACGTTCAGCCACGACGGACGGCCGTTCCTCAAGTACGAGGCGCGGGCCTGGCTGATCGACGCCGAGGGCGCCCCGCTGCGGCCGGCCGCGCGGGAGAGCGGCTGGTGGCGGGTGCAGCCCGGCGGCCGGGTGGAGGCGCTGATCACACAGCCCACCGGGATCGCGGAGATCGCGGTCGGGACGGCCGACGGCACGACGGTCGAGCTGGCCACGGACGGCGTGGGGCTGACGCCGACGGCGAAGAAGGTGGCGGCGACGCTGCGCCGGTACACGGCGGCCGACGCCGACACGTTCGACTTCGTGCACGAACTCGCCGCGGTGGGACAGCCGTTGCAGCACCACCTCGCCGCGCGGCTGCACCGCACGACGGCGTAGTCCCTGCCTCTTGCGCCTGTCTCCCCCGCTCACTTCAATGCGGACGCATGCCGACCTCTCGCCTTCCGCAGACCGCCTGGGCCGTGCTCGGGCTGCTCTCCTTCCCGGGTGAGCGGACCGGGTACGAGTTGAAGAAGTGGGCGGACGCGTCGCTGCGGTTCTTCTACGGCGCGCCCGCCTTCAGCCAGATCTACGCGGAGCTGCGCCGCCTCGAAGCACTCGGTTACGTCACGTCGCGGCGCTCGGGGCCCGAGGAGCCGCGCACCAAACGGGCCTATGCGATCACCGAGGAGGGGCGGGCCGCGCTCGCCGCGTGGGCGGCGGGGCCGCAGGATCCGGGCGGCGTGTCGCTCAAGCACCCGGTGCTGCTGCGGGTCTGGCTCGGGCATCTCGCCGAGCCGGAGCGGCTGCGCACGCTCGTCGAGGAGCACGTGACGCATGTCGAAGGTGAGTTGAAGGAGGTGCGGGACGCGATCGCGCGGGCGGACGGCGTGGATGCCTGGGCGCATCCGCAGATCGCGCTGCGCTGGAGCGAGCGTCATCTGGTCGCCGAAGTGGAGCTGGCACAGGGCATGTTGGCGGATCTGGACGCGCTCGGCCCGGGTCAACCTCCGCGGGACGCGCCCACGCACGGGTGACATGGCCGGGCGCGCGGGCGGCGCTCCGGTAGGACGGTTCGCGGCCTCGTCCCCGTCCCACCGGAGCGCACCCGTCATGAGCACCCGAGCCGTCCTCCTCGCCGCCGTCGTCACCGGGCTGCTCCTCGGAGTCGTGGGCACTCGGGCGGACGGCCCGGCCGGCGCCGGTCCTCCGCGTCGCGACGGCTCCGTCGCGCAGACGGGCCGTTAGGCTGCGAGACGTGTCACGTGGGTAGGGAAGCGTGTGACAGCAGAGCCGCCGTCGACGGAAGCGAGACCGCCTTGAACTTCCTCACCATCGGGCATCGCGGAGCCATGGGTGTCGAACCCGAGAACACCCTTCGATCCTTCGTCGCCGCCGAGCGGGCGGGACTCGACCTCATCGAGCTCGACCTCCATCTGAGCAAGGACGGCGCGCTCGTCGTCATGCACGACAAGGACGTGGACCGCACCACGGACGGCACGGGGCCGATCGCCGAGAAGACGCTCGCGGAGCTGCGCACGCTCGACGCCGGGCGCGGCGAGCGGATCCCGGTCTTCGAGGAGGTCCTGGACGCGGTGGCCGCGCCGCTCCAGGCGGAGATCAAGACGGTCGCGGCGGCGCAGGCGCTCGCGGAGGTGATGCTGCGCCGCGATCTCGTGCACCGGGTCGAGGTCATCTCGTTCCATGACGAGGCGGTCGCGGAGATCGCCCGCCTGGTGCCGGGCGTGCGCACGGCGCTGGTCGCGAGCCGCTACGGCACGGACGTGGTGCAGCGGGCCGTGGCCGTCGGCGCCACGACCCTCGTCCTCAACATCCGCCGCCTCACCCAGGAGATCGTCGAGCACGCCCGCAAGGCCGACCTCAGGATCATCGGCTGGGTCGTGAACACCCAGGACGACCTGAGGCTCGTACGGGCCCTCGGCCTGGACGGGGCGACCACCGACTACCCGGAGATCAAGCGGACCGGGCGGTTCACGGCCTGACCGCTACACCAGCGGCTTGACCAGCAGCTCGAACTGGAGGTCGTCGCGCTGCGGGACGCCGAAGCGCTCGTCGCCGTACGGGAAGGGGCTCATCTCTCCCGTACGGCGGTAGCCGCGCCGCTCGTACCAGGCGATGAGCTCCTCGCGCACGGAGATCACGGTCATCTGCATGGCGCGCACGCCCCACACCTCGCGGACCCGGCGCTCGGCCTCCGCGATGATCTGCTTGCCGAGGCCCGCGCCCTGGAGCGCCGGGCTGACCGCGAACATGCCGAAGTACGCGGCCTCACCGCGGTGCTCCAGCTGGCAGCAGGCGACGATCGTGCCGTCGCGCTCGACGGTGAGCAGCCGGCTGTCCGGATCCTTGATCACGGTGAGCACGCCGTCCGGGTCGGTGCGCTGCCCCTGGAGGATGTCCGCCTCCGTGGTCCAGCCCGCACGGCTGGAGTCGCCGCGGTAGGCCGACTCGATGAGCGCCACAAGTGCGTCGACGTCCTCGGGGACGGCGTCACGGAAGGTCAGGGCGGCGGTCATGGAGCTCTCCGATCTCGTACGGGTGCGGGCCTGTCGGCGCCGTCGAGGTTAACGCGACGGCGCTAGGGTGCGTCGGCATGGTTCACGTACTGAGCAGCAGGATTCTCGTCCGGCCCGTCGATCCCGAGCGGTCGCGGGCGTTCTACGGCGATGCGCTGGGCCTCGCCGTGTACCGGGAGTTCGGCACCGGGCCCGAGCGGGGCACGGTGTACTTCCTCGGCGGCGGCTTCCTTGAGGTGTCGGGGCGGGCGCGGCAGCGTCCCTCGCCGCATCTGGAGCTGTGGATGCAGGTGGCGGACGTGCGTGCCGCCCACGGGGAGCTGGTGGCGGCCGGGGTGGAGGTGCTGCGGGAGCCGGTGCGGGAGCCGTGGGGGCTCGTCGAGATGTGGATCGCCGATCCGGACGGGCACCGGATCGTGCTCGTGGAGGTGCCCGAGGATCATCCGATCCGCTACCGACCCGGGATCTGAGGGCAGGTTTTGGTCATCGGTCGGCCCCCGCTGACGTGCGGCGACGGGCCGCAGCACCGAGGATGGCGCTGATCCGGGGATTCGGCGGCGCCGATCCGGATAGACGCTGATGACCGTATCGGGTCCTCGTCCCCCGCCGGCGGGACGGGAACTCCCTACAGTCACCACAACGGCACTGGCCCTCGCAGTCCAGCTCAGGAGAGATCCGAGATGACCGCTCCCCGGAACACGAACGCTCCCCGCACCTCGACCGTGCCGCGGATCCTGATCGTCGGCGGCGGGTTCGCCGGGATGGAGTGCGCGCACAAGCTGGAGAAGGAGCTGAAGCCCGGCGAGGCCGTGCTGAAGCTCGTCAGTCCCATGGACCACCAGCTGTATCTGCCGTTGCTGCCGCATGTGGCGTCCGGTGTGCTCACCCCGCAGTCGGTGGCCGTGCCGCTGCGCAGGATGCTGCGGCGGACCGCGATCGTGCCGGGCGGAGCCGTCGGCGTCGACCCGAAGGCGAAGGCGGTCGTCGTCCGGAAGATCAACGGCGAGGAGATCGTCGAGCGCTACGACCATCTCGTCCTGACGCCGGGCAGTGTCACCCGGCAGTTCGACATCCCGGGCGTCGACCAGCACGCGGTCGGTGTGAAGACGCTGGCGGAGGCGGCCTGGATCCGGGACCACGTCATCTCGCAGCTGGACCTGGCCGCGGCGAGTTCGGATCCGCGCGAGCGGGAGGCGCGGCTGCAGTTCGTCGTGGTCGGCGGTGGGTACGCGGGCACGGAGACGGCCGCGTATCTGCAACGGCTGACGACGGCCGCCGTGAAGCGCTACCCGGGGCTCGACCCGCGCGGCATCAAGTGGCATCTGGTGGACGTGGCGCCGAAGCTGATGCCGGAGCTCGGCGACCGGCTCGGCGACAAGGCCATGGCGATCCTGGAGAAGCGGGGCCTGCACGTCTCGCTCGGGGTGTCCGTCGCGAAGGCCACCGAGGACACGGTGACGCTCACCGACGGCCGTGAACTGCCCTGTCACACGCTGATCTGGACGGCCGGTGTGGCGCCGAGCCCGCTGGTCGCGACGCTCGACGCGGAGACGAACCGGGGCCGGCTGATCGTCACGCCCGAGCTGACGGTGCCCGGTCTCGACGGGGTCTTCGCGCTCGGCGACGCGGCGGCCGTGCCCGACGTGGTCAAGGGCGGCGACGCGATGTGCCCGCCGACGGCGCAGCACGCGATGCGGCAGGGCTGGTCGGCGGCCCGCAATGTGCTCGCCGCGGTGCGCGGCACCCCGCTCACCCAGTACCGGCACAAGGACCTCGGGCTCGTGGTCGACCTCGGCGGCATCCAGGCCGTGTCGAAGCCGATGGGCGTGCAGTTGACCGGGCTTCCGGCCCAAGTGGTGGCGCGTGGCTACCACTTGGCGGCGCTGAGGACCCTGACAGCGCGTTTCCGTACGGCGGCGAACTGGGGTCTGAACGCGGTCGCGGGCGACGACTTCGTGCGCACCGGATTCCAGCGGCACCGGCCCGCCACGCTCAAGGATTTCGAGATGACGGACGCGTATCTGTCGCCGGAGGAGATCCACGCGGCGGTGAGCGCGCAGGTGGCCGGGCGGTCGATGACGCCGCAGCGACCGGATCTGCCGATCGCGCAGCTGCCGGCGGAGTAGCCCGTCAGCGGTCCGCCGCCCCGTCAGGCCGCATCCCCGACAGCCTTGCGTGGCACGCGAGTTGGAGGGCCGGCCGGGTCTCCGGGTCGGTGAGGTCGGCGCCCGTGAGGTCCGTGAAGCGGCGGATGCGGGCGCCGACGGCGTTGCGGTGCAGGTGGAGCAGTTCGGCGGCGCGGGCCGTTGAACTGTTGTGGTCGAGGTAGGCCTGGAGGGTACGCAGCAGGGGTTCGGCCTTGTCGGGGCCCAGCCTCGGGACCGGGGCGAGGAGTTCGCCGGTCGCCGCGTGGGCGGTGTCGGAGGCGTACCACTCCATCAGCATGCGGTCCAGGCCCACCGCGTCGTGCGCGGTGACGGACGTGCCGTCGGGCGGGGCCTGGAGGGCGGCGCGGGCCTCGCGGGCGGAGGTACGGATGCCGAGCGGGCCGCGGTGCGGGGCGCCGAGTCCGCCGCGCAGCCCCGCGTCGGGGTGCTGGGTACGCAGCGCGTCCAGGGTGCGGCGGGCTAGCGCGAGGCCGCTGCGGCGGGCCTCGGGGCCCGAGGTCGTGGCGCGGGTGGCGAGCAGGACGAGGGCGTCGTCGACGAGGGCCGCGTGCCAGTGGGCGGCGGCGTCGGCGGCGCGCAGCCGGGTCAGCGTCCGGGCGGCGAGGCGGCCGCGGTCGGTGAGGGAGCGGAGGGTGGCGCGGGCCGCGCCGTCCAGGGCGCCGGGCTCGGCGGCGGAGTCACCGGTGCGGACGAGGGCCGCCGCGCCGGCCGCTGCCGCGTCCCGGACGACGACGTCCATGAGGTGTCCCGGGCGATCGGGGTGTTCGGTTCGCCGGCCGCGGCCGCCGGGATCCTGGACCACTTCACCGACTTCCTGACGATCCTCGGGTCCTCACCCCGCCGGTCGCCGGAATCATGGTGGCCGAGTACTTCGTGATGAAGAAGTGGCGGCCGCGGCTGGACGCCTCGCGACGCGTCGGACGCCTGCCCGAAACCGAGCCGTCATGGGTACCCGCCACTCTCGTTGTGTGGGCCGTGGCCTCCCTTGTCGGGTGGCTCGGCGACCCTTACCAGTGATGGGGCGTTCCCGCCCTCAACTCGCTCGTCCTCGCGGGCCTCGGCCATGTCGCGCTCGGCTCTCTCGGCCTGGTGCGCGGCGCCCGTGAACTGCCGGTCACCCAGCCCTCGCGGCCGGCCGCCCAGGTGGAGGCGGAGAGCGCCCTCCGATCACCGGCGACGGTCTCGGCTCCCTCACCCGGCACAGAATCCCTCTCGGGAGACCTTCCAAGGAAAGCAGCACCATGCGCATCGGTATCGACGTCGGCGGAACCAACACCGACGCTGCCCTGCTCGGTGACGACGACCGGGTGATCTCGGCCGCCAAGTCGCCGACGACACCGGACATCACCTCCGGCGTGACAGTGGCGATCCGGGCCCTCGACCCGCCCGTGGCCGAGGTCACCGCGGTCATGATCGGCACCACCCACTTCCTCAACGCGCTCGTCGAGGGCGCCCGGCTCGCGCCCGTCGCGGCGGTCCGGCTCGGGCTTCCGGCGACGGCCGCGCTGCCGCCGATGACGGACTGGCCCGAGCGGCAGCGGGCCGCCGTCGGCGGGCACGGGTATCTCTGCCACGGCGGCCGCGAGTTCGACGGCCGCCCGCTGTCCCCGCTCGACCCGGACGAACTGAAGCGGACGGCCGCCGACATCGCGGCGAAGGGCATCGCGTCGGTGGCGATCTCGTCGGTGTTCTCGCCGGTCGCGGAGGACGACGAGCGACGCGCCGCCGAGATCCTGCGCGGCGAACTCGGCGCCGGCATCCATGTCTCGCTCTCCCACGAGCTGGGCCGTATCGGCCTGCTGGCCAGGGAGAACGCCACGATCATCAATGCGGCGCTGCGGGATCTCGCGGCGCAGATCGTGGAGTCGTTCGGCAAGGCGCTGGCGGAGGCGTCGATCACGGCGCCGTTCTTCCTGTCGCAGAACGACGGCACGCTGATGGACGTGGAGTTCGCGCGGTCCTACCCGGTGGCGACGTTCGCGTCCGGGCCGACGAACTCGATGCGCGGCGCGGCGTTACTGTCGGGGCTCGCGGACTGTGCGGTCGTCGATGTCGGCGGCACCACGGCGGACGTGGGCATCCTCCAGGGCGGCTTCCCGCGGGAGGCTGCGGGCGAGAGCGAGGCGGCGGGGATCCGCACCAACTTCCGTATCCCTGACGTCCTTTCGCTCGGCATCGGCGGCGGTTCGCTGGTGGCGGCCGACGGGGAGACGGGCCCGCGGTCGGTCGGCTACCGGCTGACCGAGGAGGCACTCGTCTTCGGCGGATCCACGCTCACGGCGACGGACCTGACGGTGGCGGCGGGCCTCGCCGACATCGGCGACGCCGCAGGTGTGGCCCATCTGGACCGGGCGTTCGTGGACCGGGCGCTGGCGCGCATCGCGGAGCGGCTCACCGAGTCCGTCGACCGGATGCGGACATCGGCGGCGCCGCTGCCGGTGGTCGCGGTGGGGGGCGGTTCGGTCCTCGTACCGGAGGCGCTGCCGGGCTTCGACGACGTACGGCGGCCGGGGAACTTCGGCGTCGCGAACGCGGTCGGCGCGGCCATCGCCCAGGTCGGCGGCGAGGTCGACCGGGTCTTCCAGGTGCCGGAGGGCAAGCGCGAGTCCGTGCTCGCGCAGGCCCGCGAGGAAGCCGTCGGGCGCGCCGAGGAGGCGGGCGCGCGGCGCGGCAGCGTGCGGGTCGTGGACATCGAGGAGGTGCCGCTCGCCTATCTGCCGGGCGGCACGACCCGGATCCGCGTCAAGGCGGTCGGCGACCTCGACCTGAACCACATCAAGACCGGAGCGAGTGCCCATGCGTGAGATCACCCTCGACAAGCTGGACGACATCGCGCGCGGTGCCGGGATCCTCGGCACGGGCGGCGGCGGAGACCCGTACATCGGCAAGCTGCTCGCCCGCGAGGCGATCCGCCGGCACGGCCCGGTGCGGATCGTGGACATCGACGAGGTCCCCGCGGCCGCCACGGTGGTGCCGATCTCCGGGATGGGCGCGCCGACGGTGCTGCTCGAACGGGTCCCCAACGGCGGGGAGGAACTGGCCGCGCTGCGCGCCCTGGAGAAGCACATCGGGCGCCCCGCGACGCACATCGCGCCGATCGAGATCGGCGGGGTGAACTCGATGCTGCCGATCGCGTGCGCCGCCCAGGCGGGTCTGCCGATCGTGGACGGCGACGCGATGGGGCGGGCGTTTCCCGAGGCACAGATGGTGCTGCCGGGTCTGATCGGGGTGAGCAACTCGCCGATGGCGCTCGCCGACGACAAGGGCAACACGATCATCGTGGACGCCGTCGACAACCATGCGGCGGAGACGATCGCGCGGGCGGTGTGCGTGGAGCGGGGCTGTCAGATCGCGTGCGCGGACACGGTGCTGCGCGGCGACCAGCTCGCCGACGGCCTCGTCCCGGCGACGCTGACGCTGGCCGAAAAGCTCGGCGCGGCGGTGCGCGCGGCCCGTGCCGAGCACAGTGATCCGGTGGGCGCGGCTCGCAAGATGCTCGACGGCATCGCTCTGCTCACCGGCAAGGTCGTCGATGTGTCGCGGCGCACGGAGGGCGGTTTCGCACGCGGCCGTGCCGTGATCGAGGGCATCACGGACGACACGGGCCACACGCTCGAACTCGACTTCCAGAACGAGCATCTGCTGGCCACGCGGGACGGCTCGACCGTCGCCACGACACCGGATCTGATCTGTGTCCTGGACAGTGAGACGGGCGAGCCGGTCACCACGGAGGGGCTGCGCTACGGGCTGCGGGTCAGCGTCGTCGCGGCGCGCTGCGACCCGCGCTGGACGTCGCCGGGCGGCCTCGCGCTGGCCGGTCCGCGCTCTTTCGGGTACGAGGTGGACTACCTCCCGTTCGGGGGCTGACCGACGCCGGGTGCGGACGGTCGCAGGGCGATCGTCCGCACCGCGCGCTTCTCCACTGCGGCGCTGCTGTAGAGGAGCGGGAACGAGCCGTCGCCGGCCCACTGTTCGAAGAGGTCGGCGTAGTGCTCGCCGTGCGGGTCGCCGGACTGTCCCGGTGTGTTCATGGCGACGGAGTGGTCCCACGCCCCGACGTCGACGACGAGCCGGAAGCCGGCGCCCGCGGTCTGCCGGAAACCGGATCCCCACGCGGCGGCGCCGACCGTGTCACCGCTGCCGCCGCGTGAGGCGGGCCCGACTTCCTGCCAGCCAGGGGCAGTTGAAGCCTCGGGCCTGAGCAGCGCCGCCACCGGGCGGACCAGGTGGGCGCGGTGCAGGTCGCCCCCGCTCCCTCATCGGCCAAGACATGACCGGCGCCGGCACCTCCGCCTTCTACCCCGGCCCGGCACAACTGCGCCGGCTCCCGATGACCGCCGACGAACGGCCAGAGCCGGGAGCGAGCCGGACCGCGGCATGTAACCCTGCCACCCCAACAAACGCCGCAGGCAACAACCAAGTTGACCGGAGAACCGAACGAGACGATCTCTGAAGCGGATCAGCCCCTGCCGACGCCGAGCCGCCCCTCCAGTTGGAGCAGCAACTCACCGAGCAGTGCGGCGAGTTCACCGTCCTTGCCGCCGGTGAGTCCGGCGAGGACCGACGCCTCGTACGCGAGCTGCTGCGGGAGCACCTCGTCAACCAGGGCCCTGCCCTCGTCCGTCAGGCTCAGATGCGACACGCGCCGGTCGCGGGTGTCGCCCCTGCGGGCCACGAAGCCGCGCTCCTGCAGCAGCTTGAGGCGCTTGGTGACGGCGGCTCCGGACGCGAAGGTCTCCCGGGCCAGGTCGCCGGGGGTCAGCTCGCGGCCGGTGCGCCGCAGCGTCCCCAGCAGATCGAACTCGGGACGGGTCAGACCCGCGTGCCGCAGGGGCGCGTCCTCGGCCTGCTGCAGCAGCGCGGCGCACCGGTTGATCCGGCCGATGATCTCCATCGGGCCCGTGTCGACGTCGGGGCGCACGGCCTGCCACTGCCGTACGACCGACGACACCGTGTCGGCCGCCGTGTACGGTCCCGCGTCCACGCCCTGCTCCGTGCTCATACCTGCCCGACCGGCCCTTTCCGTCAGCTCCGCGGGCCCCTGTGCCCGCGGTGACACCAGTGTCGCCGACGCCGTGCCCGGCCGAACCCCGGAGGGTGCTTTACGCGTGAAACACCACGTGTGCTCCCCTGCGCCGCCTTACGCCCCCGCCCTCCTGGGCATCTCCACGAGAGCCGGGCGAGGAACACGACCGGGACGGCCGGAAGGCAAGGGGGAACCGGGGTGCACGGACCGCTGTCGGCCGCATGGCTGCTCGTCGCGCTGTGCGCGGCGACCGGCGCGTACTGCCTGCTGCGCATGCGCAGCGCCGTGGAGGAACAGCGCCGCACGGCGGGCGGCGAGGCCCTGATGGGGTTCGGCATGGCCCTCATGGCGGTGCCGGCCGCCGTGCTCACCCCACCGCGCTGGGCCTGGCTGCTGTACGCAGTGGTGTTCGGCGCCGCCGCCCTGCGCGCCCTCTGGGCGTCGAGAACCGGCCCCACCCACCATCTGCACCATCTGATCGGCGCCTTCGCCATGGCCTACATGGCGGTCGCCATGGCCGCCCGCCCGGAGGGGCACGCCCAGCACGGCGGCGCGGGCGCCCCCGTGCTGACCGGACTGCTGTTCGTGTACTTCACGGTCTACGTCCTGTGGACGGGCACCCGCCTGGTCCCGGCCGCCGCCGCGGGCCCCGTGCCGGGCCACCCCGCCTCCGCCCGCTGGGGCGACCGCCCGGAGCTGGCGCGGGCGTGCCGGCTGTCCATGGGGATCGGGATGCTGGCCATGCTGCTGGCCATGTGACGCCCGCCCCTACGCTGAGGGCCTGGCCAGGACGATCGTGTTCGACATGGGCGAGACCCTGGTGCGCGACGACCGCTACCGGGGCAGATGGGCCGACCGGCTGGGCGTGCCACGGCACACCCTCGCGGCGCTGGTCGGCGCCATGGTCGCCGGGAACCGGGACAACTCGGACGCGTTGCGCCTGGTCAGGCCCGGGACCGGCATCGACGCCGAGTACCGGGCGCGGGAGGCCGCCGGGCGGGGCGAGGTCATCGAGGAGCAGGATCTCCACGCGGACGTACGCCCCACCCTGGCCGGGCTGCGCGAGCGGGGGCCGCGGGTCGTGGTCGCGGGCAGCCAGACGGTGCGCGCAGGTGTGCTGCCGCGCGCCCTGGGCCTGCCCGCCGACGTCGTCGCCACCTCGGACGAGGGGGGCGTGTCCCACCCGTCGCCCGCGTTCTTCGCCCGGCTGCCCGACGTCCTGGGGGCCGCTCCCGAGGAGACCGTGTACGTGGGCGACCACCCCGCCGACGACGTGTTCCCGGCGAAACGGGCGGGGCTGCGCGTGGCACATCTGCGCCGCGACGCGTGGGGCCACCTGCGGGCCGCCGATCCGGACGTGGTCGCGGCGGCCGACCGGCGTATCGACACCCTTGAGCAGCTCGTACCGCTGCTCACCCGTGGATGCCCCGGCACGCGCACTCTCCCGGGTGAACGAAACCGTGGCGTGCGTCACTTGACGCCCGGGCCCGTATCGGTGGGCCGCACCCGGCTCATAGGGTGACGGTCATGACGGTCCCCGTAGCGCTGTTGCTGCTCGGCACCCTCGCCTCCGTCGTCGCCCCGCGTCTGCTCGCGCGCGCCGACTGGCCCGAGCGGGAGCCGATCGTCGCGTTGTGGGTGTGGCAGTGCGTGGTGGCGGCCGTGCTGCTGTGCTGCGCCCTGTCGATGACCCTGAGCGCGGCCGCCGCGTGGGAGGCGGTGCGCGGCCATGTCTTCGCCACCGCTCCGCATGCGGTCGTGGCGGCCTACGCTCCCGGCACGGCGGGCCCCTGGGCGGCCGCGGTCGCCGTGGCGCTCGCCCTCGGCGGGGCGTGGACGGCCGCGATGCTGGCGCGCGAGGTGCATCGGGCACGGACCAGACGAGCCAGGAACCGGGCCGAACTGCGCGTCCGCGCACCGCTGTTGCCCGGCGAGGAGCCGGGTCCCGATCGCCTCGTCGTGCTGGAGGGCGAGCGTCCCGACGCCTGGCTGCTGTCCGGGCAGGCGCCCCAACTGGTCATCACCACGGCCGCGTTGCGCCGCTTGAAGGGGCGCCAGCTCGACGCGGTGCTCGCGCACGAGCTGGGGCACGCGCGGTGGCGGCACGACTGGCTGCTGCACTGTTCGGGCGCGCTGGCCTCGGGCTTTCCGCAGGTGCCGGTGTTCGCGGCGTTCCGTGACGAGATGCACCGCCTGGTGGAGCTCGCCGCGGACGACGTCGCCTCGCGGCGCTTCGGCCGGCTGACGATCGCGCTCGCCCTGGTCGAACTGAACGAGGACCGCGGGGTGTTCTCCGGCCCCTGCCCGACCCCGCAGGCGCATGTCCCGCAGCGCGTGCACCGGCTGCTCGCCCCGCCTTCCCGGCTCACTCCGGCCCGGCGGCTCCAGCTGACGGCGGCCGCGGCGCTCGTCCCGCTCGTGCCGCTGCTGGTGACGTTCGTGCCGGGGCTGCGGGCGCTGGGCTAGCCGGCCGCGCGGCTGGTCCGCACCCGGCCCGATGAGCGAGGATCGACGCATGCACCCGGCACGCCCCGAATCCCCGCCCCGCACCACGCCTCCCTCGCCCGCCCGGCGCACTCCTGTGCTGGTCCTGGCGTCGTCCTTCGTTCTGCTGATGGTGCTCGTGGCGGTCCGGTGGCACCCGCTGACGACGCTGGACCAGGACATCGCGCGCTCCCTGCATCGCGAGGCGGTCGCCGCGCCCGACGTCACGCACGTCAACCGGATCCTGTCGGACTGGGTGTGGGACCCGTGGACGATGCGCGCCCTGGCCGCGGTCGTCGTCGTGGTCCTCGTGTGGCGGCTGCGGAACGCGGTGCTCGCGGTCTGGGTGGGGGCGACCTGCCTGGTCGGCACCCTGCTCCAGCAGGGGTTCAAGGCCGCGGTCGACCGGCCGCGCCCGGTGTGGCCGGATCCGGTCGACTCGGCGCACTATGCCGCGTTCCCGTCGGGGCACGCGATGACGGCGACGGTCGTGTGCGGTCTCGTGCTGTGGCTGCTGCGCCGCCACGGCGCCGGGCCCACCGTGCGGCGCACGGCCCTCGCGGTCGGTGTCGTCTCGGTGCTCGGGGTCGGTCTGACCCGGATGTGGCTCGGGGTGCACTGGCCGTCGGACGTGCTCGGTGGCTGGCTGCTCGGGGCGTTCACGGTACTGCTGTCCACGACCGCGTACGAGAAGTGGCGGACCGCCGACAGCCGTTCTTGACCAGGGAGTTCGGCACCGCCGAGGATCGGAGGCATGCCGATCAAAGCCGTGCTCTTCGACTTCTCCGGAACGCTCTTCCGCATCGAGTCCACCCGGTCGTGGCTGGGAGCCGCGCTCGCCGCGGCCAGAACGACGCTGCCGGACGACGAGTTCGAGCGGGCCGCACAGCGGCTCCACGAGGTGGGCGCGCTGCCGGGCGGCACCGCTCACCCCGCCGAAGTCCCGCAGCATCTGGCCGAGTTGATGGCCGTGCGCGACGTGGACTCGGCGCGTCATCGCGCCGCCTACACGGGGCTCGCCCGCGAGGTGCCGCTCCCCGACGACCGGCTCTACGAGGCGCTGTACGAGCGCCACATGACGCCGTCCGCCTGGCGCCCCTACCCCGACGCCCGCGAGGTGCTCGCCGCGCTGCGCGAGCGCGGGATCGCGGTGGGGGTCGTGAGCAACATCGGCTGGGACCTGCGGCCGGTCTTCGTCGACCACGGTCTCGACCCGTACGTCGACACGTACGTCATGTCGTACCGCCACGGCGTCCAGAAGCCGGACCCGCGCCTGTTCACGGCCGCCTGCGAGGCGCTCGGGGTGGCCCCCGGCGACACGCTGATGGTCGGTGACGACCGGCGGGCGGACGGGGGTGCGGCGTCGCTCGGGTGCGCGGTGCACTTCGTGGACCATCTGCCGGTGGCGGAACGGCCGGACGGGCTGCGCCCCGTACTCGGCCTGCTGGAGGAGCAGCCACCCCTCACCCTGTAGGCGCAGCCACCCTCGCCCTTCCTCCCACACCCTTGTAAAGAAACCTTTAGAAAGATACCTTTAGGTCCATGGCAGAGCCACGGGCACAGAAGCGCACCGTCCATCTCGACGACCCTCGCGCGCTGCGCGCCTACGCGCATCCCACGCGCATGAAGCTCGTCTCGCTGCTGCGCGTCGAGGGTCCTTTCACCGCCACCCGGGCCGCCGAACTCACCGGGGAGTCCGTGGCCAGCTGCTCGTACCATCTGCGCATGCTGGCCAAGTACGGCCTCGTGGAGGAGGCGGAGGGCGGCGAGGGCCGGCAGAAGCCGTGGCGGGCCACGGCCCGGTACACGGACTGGCGGGGCGTCGACAACGAGGCGGCCGACGCACTCAACGCCACCATGGCGCAGCGCTACTTCGAGTCGATGACCCACGCGCTGCGCACCCGCCGGGAACTGCCGCCCGACTGGCGCGCGGCGGAGCAGTTCGGCGACGACCTCGTCTACCTGACAGCGGCCGAACTCGCCGACGTGGCGCGGCGTTTCGCGGAGCTGCTGGAGCCCTACAACGACCGGTTCGACGATCCGTCCACCCGCCCGGAAGGGGCCGAGCCGGTCACCGTGCTACGGGTGGCGTTCCGCAACGACCGAGGGGAGGCGACCTCGTGAACCACCCGCACATCCACGCCTGTCTGCATGCCGCCCGCGCCGCCGAACTGCGCGCCCAGGCCGACGCCCACCGGCTGCGCCGCCTCGCACGCACGGAACGCAGGGGCCGCGAAGGCGCCTCGCTGCGCCACCGGTTCGGCTGGCTCCTGATCGAGACGGGCCTGCGCTTCCTGCGCCCGCCGCGGGTACCACGACCGGCCGGGAACTGACCCCATCCGGAACCCCGGTTCCCACTCGCCCCAAAGTGCGCACAGCCGAATCGACCATTCGTTTGAATGATCGGCGCCGGTACGGCACTTCGACGAGACCGAGGGTGGGACACCGGGATGCGCAAGTCGTACTACGCGGCGCACGTCTACATGATCGTGGGAGTCCTCTCCGGACTCTTCTACCGCGAGTTCACCAAGGCCAACGACTTCACCGGCGACACCCAACTCGCCGTCATGCACACCCACTTGCTGGCACTCGGCATGCTGGGCTTCCTGATCGTCCTGGCCCTCGACAAGCAGTTCGGCCTGTCGGGCTCGAAACTCTTCACGAACTTCTTCTGGTTCTACAACGCGGGCATGGTCGTCACCGTCGGGATGATGGGCGTGCACGGCTGTCTGACGGTGCTCGGCGACTCCGTGCCGGAGGTGGTGCCGATGGTGGCCGGGCTCGGCCACATCCTGCTCACCGTGGGCCTGATCCTGCTGTTCGTCGTGCTCGGCAGACGCCTCAAGGAACCCGTCGGCGGCGCCGCGCGCGCCGCCGGTGCGCCCGAGCCGACGCAGACCTCGGCCTGAGCCGCGCTAGAAGGTGCTCCGCGCCGGTTCCCAGACCGAGCAGTCATGGGCGAACAGGACGCGTCGCGGATCGAACTCCGCGATGCGCTCCAGCCACTGCGGATACCCGGGCAGCGGTTGCTCGGCGCCGCCGAGTGCCGCGTGGCGGGCCAGGTGGGCGGAGGCGAAGTCCGAGGCGAAGTCGTGGGCCTGCCCCGCGAGAAGCACCGTGCCGTCGCCCTGCCGGACGACCAGCGACTGGTGTCCCGCGGTGTGCCCCGGCGTCGGGACGATCCAGACACCGGGCCTGACCTCGGCCTCACCCTTGAGCTCCGCATAGGACACCGCAGGGAAGTCGATCAGCTCGTCGAAGGTGTGGCCGCCGCCGCGTGCCGTGGCCAGTTCGACGTCCTGGACCAGGACGGGCGTGCCGGCGAAGAGGGGATTTCCGCCGCAGTGATCGAAGTGGAGATGACAGTTGGCGACGAGGGTGACGTCATCGAGGGCGACCCCCGCCGCGGCCAGGGCTTCCCGCAGATCGCGGCGGCGCGGCCGGTAGTGCGCCTCGGTCTCGGGGTCCGCCCGCCCGATGCCGGTGTCGAAGAGGATCACGTCGTCGTCGTACCGCACCAGATAGGCGAGGACGGGCTCGACCCGTGGCCGCGGTCCGCCGGTCTCCGGAGCGGGCCGGACGAAATACCCCAGATCGAGCCGCCGCACCGCAATGTCCTTCGCCATACGGTCAGCCTGGCATGATCCGGTCGCCGCGGCAGAGCGTTCTGCCGAGGGCAGCAAGGACGTGGAGATTCGCCCGACCTGCTCCTGCGGAGGAGGGTGCTGGCGATGCCGGCGAAAGCGAGGAAATGCTCAGCTTTGCGCTCGCCAGGTGCAGCCCGACGCGGAGACGAAGATGATCGCTCCAACTGCCCAACCATGGCCATGCCAGAGGAACGAGCCTTGGCCCCTCAAGGCACCGTTTTACTGGGTGCCCACCACCCGCCCGATCTTCTACCCTGTGCCGGGGCGGCGGAGCAGGGGGATGAGCGATGAGCATGTACTTCGACATCGGTGACGAGACGCTGTGGAACCCGTCGAACGGTGCCGGCCGCCTGTTCCTGCGGCAGGTCGAGGTCTTTGAGGCGGAGCTCAAGCTGCCCTCAGGAATCGGCCAGGGAAGATACTGCGGCGACCCGGACACGCTCGAGGTCGATCCGGCTGTATACGCTGAGTTCGCACGCGGCTTGGTCGCCTGGCACTGCCGGACAGGGCACTCCGTGATCCGCGCGCTCTCCGAGGGGTTCGTGGCGACGGCGGTCGCACTCGCGCGGCGCGCGGGAATCGAGGTGGAGCTACCTGAACCGGAGCCCGGCCATGTGCGTGGTGGTGTTCAGCGCGATGTGCAGGTTCCCGCCGGCCCCCGTACCGCGTCAGCCGCTGTCGTCACCGCGCTGGACAAGCGGGCGCGGGAGATGGACAGCTGGATGGCCCGCTGAGTCGTTGCGCCCAAGACCGCTCCCGGCCGACTCGGGGCCTGGGACCAACTTGCCGTTTCAACGTCCCTCTGCGGCCACGCGCGCGGCGCCCGGCTGCTCGATGGCGTCCTCCGCGGGCTGCCGTCGGCCGGGGCACGGACCCGCGGTGCTCGTGCCCCCGGCAGGAGTCGAACCTGCAACCTCCTGATCCGTAATCAGGCGCTCTGTCCATTGAGCTACGGGGGCGGGCGGAGACCCCGGCTATCACCATCCGGGGCCCCCTTTTCTTGAGTGAGCGGGATTCGAACCCGCAACAATCTGATCCAGAGTCAGAAGCGCTGCCGTTGCGCCATCACTGTTTGTCCGCTCTATCCTCTGCACAGTTGGGCGGGTTTCAGTTTGAAGACCGAGACGTGTTGCCTTTACACCATCGGGGCGCGAGTGCCCCGAGCCAGAATCGAACTGGCATCTCTCGGCGAATTCCCCGCCGGGTGGATCAGAGGAACGTCGGCTTTGCTGAGACTGGAGCGAGAATCTGAAACTGAAGCGCGTGGCTGCCTCTGCCGATTGGGCTACCGGGGCACGAAAGCCCCGGGCAGGTTTCGAACCTGCACTGTCACCGGACACGCGTGAACCTGAGACTCAACTTCAGTCTTCGGCCCCCTGTTCGGGAGCCACCCGAGTGCTCAGCTCGGGAGTCTTGGGGCGCCCTAGGGCGCCAGGAGGAAGCTGAACACGTCCGCTCCGATGCGGATCTGCTCGGCCTCGTGGGAGTTGGCCTCTTCGCGTGCGCGCTTGACCGCGTCAGCGAGAGCGTCGATGCGGCTGATCAACTGCTCACGCCGGGCGGGCGAGAGCGCACCGCTGAACTTCGTCGTCGCCCAGTGCCCCACGATCTCGTCGACCATGTAGACCTCGGTCTGCGCGGGGTGTTTGTCCGTCGCCGGGTAGCGGACCAGCGTCTTGGGCACCTTGCGGGTGCGCGTCGTCTGGACGGGGTCCGTGCGCCACCCGCGGGAGTTCTCATCCGGCAGCCACGCCTCGGACGGGTCGAGCGTCGGCGCCTTCGCGACCACGGTGCGCAGGTCGACCAGCTGCTTCTCGAGGAAGAGGAGCAGCGGCACCGGTGCGTCGCCGACGATGGTCACGCCGTCGACCACCACGTCCGCAGATGCCTCCGTGTTGGCCCGCTCCTTCGTGGCGACCACGTCGAACAGCTTCGTCAGGTGATCGGCGATCCCCGTGAGCGAGTTGTCGACGCTGTTCTGCACGAGTGTCGACTCGGGCGGGAACTGCTCGCCCTCGTCGTCGACCGGCGAGTACTTACGGCTCAGGCCGGCGAAGAGCGCGGGCTTCTGCAGGTCGTGATAGATCTTCGTGACGGCTGCCGCGGTACGGGACTTGATTCCCTTTTCGACGGCGACGATCTGATTCAGCTTGGGCATGCGAGGTCCTTTCCACTTGAGTTTCACAGGGTTGCTGGCGTCAAAGGTCGAGCGCGCAGGCATGAGCGCACTGCGTTCTCGACGGCGCCAAGCAATTCGGTCCTCATGCCCTGGTCGATGGCGTCGCCGTCCTGGTTGATTCAGAGTTCCATGAAACCCCCTCCTGGAGCCACGGATTATTGAGCTGGCCGATGCCCCGGGGAGGCGAAGTCGGGTCGCCCTCAAGCAATCGGCCCGTGCTCACGCCTGCAGGCGGCGGTACGAGATGAGGGTGCGGGTGATGGCGGTGAAGGCCAGGCCGCGCTCGGCCTTGAGCTCGTAGCAGCACACGAACAGGTCCCGGGCAGCGCCGACACCGCCCGGGACCCGGTCCACGAACACGGCCGTACTCGGACGATCCCCCGCGTCGCCCGAATACGGCCGGTCCACCCCGCGCACCGCACCGAAGGGCCGGTGGCCGGGACGCGCTGAGTATAGTTGGCTGGGAGCCAGTCAACGCAGGAGATAAGAATGTCCCCCAGGAGCGCATCGGTCAATGAGGAGTTGCGCCGACGTTCCCGCGAGCGGCTCCTGCAGGCGACGCTGGAGCTCGTCGGGGAGCGTGGGTACGACGCGACGACCCTCGGCGACATCGCGGACCGGGCCGGTTCCGCCCGCGGACTCGTCTCGTACTACTTCCCCGGCAAGCGGCAGCTGCTGCAGTCGGCCGTGCACCGGCTGATGAACCGCACGCTGGAGGAGGCCCTGGAGCGGGAGCCGCGGCCCTCCGCCGACGACGGCGACGAGCGGCTCGCCCGCGCCATCGACGCGATCCTCGGACTCGCCCGCGACCAGCCGGTGCTGATGCGCACGCACATGGCCGGAATCCTCCAGGCGGAGGGGTTCGTGCAGTGCCCCGAGCAGCAGCGGCTCGCGGCGCTGCTGCGCGACACCGTCCTGCGGCACGGGACGCTCGACGTCGACCGGGACTATCCGCTGCTGCGGGCCCTGCTGATGGGCGCGGTCTTCTCCGCGCTGGTGCCGGGGGCACCGATGCCGGTGGTGACCCTGCGCGCCGAGCTGTTCCAACGGTACGGGCTCGCCTCGGAGTTGGGCTTCCCGCCGGACGACGGCACCGATCCGTCGTCCGACGAGAGTCCCGCTCACGGCCGAGTGGCCGATTTCTCACGGTACTTCGAGCCGCTGCGGCCGCCCGGCGGACCGGACGGCCGGGCGCCTCAGTCGAAGTAGTCCGGCTGCGTCTGGACGTTGAGCTCGTCCATGCGGATCCGCTGGGCCGGATCCGTACGCCGGTCGCTGAGCTTCAGGACGTCGAAGCCCTTGGCGATGTCGTTGGAGTAGATGTAGCCGTTGTAGTAGTACGCCGACCAGGAGCCGCCGACCTGCAGCGCGTCGGTGGTCAGCGGACCGCGCTCGAAGTAGGCGATCTCCTTCGGCTCGGCGGAGTCGGTGAAGTCCCAGACCGAGACGCCGCCCTGGTACCAGGCCTGGACCATGAGGTCCTTGCCCTTGACCGGGATCAGCGAGCCGTTGTGCGCGACGCAGTTCTCGGTGTCGGCCTGGTGACGCGGGATCTTGTAGTAGCTGCGGAAGACGAGCTTGCGCTGGTCGCCCTTGCCGACGATGTCGTAGATGCCGTCGGCGCCGCGGTTCGGGCCGACCGCCGCGTTGCAGGTGGCCGCTCCGCCGCCGCCCAGCTCGTCGGTGAACACGACCTTGTTCGCCTTCTGGTTGAAGGTCGCCGAGTGCCAGAACGCGAAGTTCACGTTGTCCTGGACCTGGTCGATGACCTTCGGGTTCTCCGGGTCCTTGATGGAGAACAGGATGCCGTCGCCCATGCAGGCGCCGGCGGCGAGGTCCTTGGAGGGCAGGACCGTGATGTCGTGGCAGCCGGTGGTCTTGGACACGCCCGGGTTGGTGGGCGCGCCCGGGTTGCCGCCACCGTCCGCGCCCTCACCCGGGAAGAGCACCGGGAAGTTAACGACGGCCGCCTTCTCGGGGGCCTGGCGCGGCACCTTGATGACCGAGATGCCGTCGTGCGGCGGCTGGCAGTCGGGGAAGGCGGCGCTGGGCGAGTACGAGGAGACGTAGACGTAGACGTTCTTGCGCTCCGGGACCAGCGTGTGGGTGTGCGAGCCGCATGCGGTCTCGACGGCGGCGACGTACTTCGGGTTCTTCTTGTCGCTGATGTCGAAGACCTTCATGCCCTCCCACGACGACTTCTCGGTCGCGGGCTGGGTGGTGGAGGCACAGGAGTTGTCGCTGCGGGAGCTGTCCGTGGACAGGAAGAGCAGGTTCCCGGAGACGGAGATGTCGTTCTGAGAGCCGGGACACAGCACTTGGGCGACCGTCTTCGGTGCCTTCGGGTTGCTGATGTCGAAGATGCGGAAGCCGTCGTAGTTGCCCGCGTAGGCGTACTTGCCCTGGAAGGCGAGGTCCGAATTGGTGCCGGGCAGCGCGTCCTTGGGGATGTTCGTGAGGTGCTCGATGTTGTCGGAGTGGACGATCTCGTCCTGGCCGGGTATCTCACCGGCGGCGATCGCCTCTTCGGCCTCGGCCTGCGTGCTCTGCGAGACGCTCTTCGGTGCTGCCGATCTGTCGCCGGGGTCGGGGGTCGCCGCCGCGGGTCCCGCGGCGAGCAGGGCGGCCAGCAGTCCGGCGGCCGCCGTGGCAACTCCCAGGCGTCTGCGGCGTGTTCGGGCGGAGCTGTGCAACAGGGTCACTGTTGTCTCCCTCGTCTCCCTCGTTGACGGTGACGTCGTTCATTCGTGAACGGTTCACGGATCCCCCGAGTATCGTCTTCCTCATGCACAGATCAACAGATGGCAACGTACTCGTAATGAAAGTTGCTGTGCCCGCGCTGCTCGCGGTGTTCGCGCTGGGGTTGACCGGGTGCGACTCGGGAGGCGGGGCGAAGGCCGACTCCCCTGGCTCCAGCGGGCCTTCGGTGATCGCGCCGGGCAAGCCGGGTGAGGCCGCGGAGACCCTGTCGGCGCGCGACGCGCAGGAGCGCGGGGCCGACGACCGGCCCAACTCGGCCGATGTCAGCTACGCGCAGATGATGATCCTCCACCACGAACAGGCGCTGTCGATGACCGAACTGGCCCCGAAACGGGCCGAGTCGGAGCAGGTGAAACGGCTCGCCGAGCGGATCACCGCGGCCCAAGGGCCCGAGATCGACACGATGCGCGGGTGGTTGAAGAAGTACAAGAAGCAGGAGGCCCCTTCGGGACACGCGGCACACGAGGCCATGCCGGGGATGGCGACCGAGGCGCAGCTGAAGAGCCTGCGGGAGGCGCGGGGCGCGGCGTTCGACGAGCTGTTCCTGAAGCTGATGATCACGCATCACCAGGGGGCGGTGACGATGGCCACGGAGGTGAAGAGCGACGGCAACGACGTGGTCGTCGAGGAGATGGCGGACGACGTGATCGCGCAGCAGACCGCGGAGATCTCCCGGATGCGCGAGATGTCCTGACCGAGTCCGGTGCCCCGGGCCGGGGCACCGGCCGGCTCACCGCCTGTTGTGGCGCGGCGCCAGGAAGCCCGCGTCCCGGGCCGCGGCGATCATGCGCAGCGATCTGCGGCGGCTGCGGCCCGTCGCCCACATCACCGCGAGGACCGGGTCACGGCCCTCGCTCTGGGCCGCGCGGTAGGTCTGCGCGACGCTCCGGCGGCCCTCGGCGCCGCGCGGCCACGACGGACGGGCGCGGCGGCCCGTCGCGTCCCGCGCCACGGCGCGCTGGGGTGCGGGGTCAGGGGCGGCGAGGTCCGGGCCGCGCGGGTCCGGGTCCGCGCCGCGGTCACCGCCGAGCGCGCAGGTGTCGGGGGAGAGCGGCGGCCTGGCCCACAGATCCGCACCGGGGGCGGGATCGTCGGGGACGAGGGTGAGGACGTCGACGTGGGCGCCGTTGTCGAAGGTGAGCCGGATGCGGCGCCACGGCGGGAGGAACTCGTTCGCATCCGGCGCCCAGGAGCCGCCCGCCGCCGGTTCGGGCCCCTGGATCTGCCGCCGCGGCGCTGCAGGGACAGCACTGTCCGGTCGAAAATGATCAGTAATGTCGAAGATTGGAATCTCCTGCACTCGCGAACCGTAACCCGCTGATCACATTTGGTCACTGATGGCGCGCAGAGGGATCCCGCGGATCCCTCTGAGCCTTCTGAGCCCTCGCGCACCCGCACCCCGCGTGCCCCTCCCCCCGCCCGGCGCACGGTGCCATGCTGAGACACATCAGCGCAGCACCAGCGGAAGGAGCCGCCCGTGCCGCACATCGCCGTCGTCGGATCAGGGCCCAGCGGGGTCTACACCGCCCAGTGCCTCGTACAGCAGCAGCGCGTCCCGGACGTCCGGGTCGACGTCCTCGACCGGCTGCCCTGCCCCTACGGCCTGGTGCGGTACGGCGTGGCGCCCGACCACGAGAAGATCAAGTCGCTCCAGGGGAATCTGCGCGCGGTGCTGGAGGACGAGCGGGTGCGTTTCCTGGGCGGTGTCGAGGTCGGGCCCGCACTGCCGCCCGCCGAACTTCTCCGGCTCTACGACGCGGTGGTGTACTGCGTGGGTGCCGCGGCCGACCGCCGCCTCGACGTGCCGGGCGAGGACCTCACGGGCAGTTGGTCCGCGACGGACTTCGTGGCCTGGTACAGCGCGCACCCGGACGCACGGGACGGCGGGTTCGTGCGCGGGGTGCGCTCGGCCGTCGCCATCGGCGTCGGCAATGTCGCTGTCGACGTGACGCGAATGCTGGCCCGCGGCGCTGCCGAGCTCTCCCCCACCGACATGCCGCAGGCGGCGCTCGCGACCCTCGGCGCCAGCGAGGTCCGGGACATCTACATGGTGGGGCGGCGCGGCCCATCCCAGGCCCGCTTCACCACCAAGGAGCTGCGCGAGCTGGGGTCCCTGCCGGACACCGAAATCGTCCTGGACGAGCAGGAGTTGGCGCTCGATCCGGCCTACCTGGAGCCCTCCGCGCTGCCCGCCGCGCCCCGGCGGAACGTGGAGGTGCTGCGGACCTGGGCCGCGCAGCCGCCGGAGAAACAGGGGCGCCGGATCCATCTGCGGTTCTTCCTGCGGCCCGTGGAGATCGTCGGGCGCGACGGCCGGGTCGCCGGGGTGCGGTTCGAGCGGACCCGGCCCGACGGGCACGGGTCGGTGACCGGTACGGGCATGTACCAGGAGATCGGCGCGGAGCTGGTGCTGCGCTCGGTGGGATATCGCGGAGTGCCGCCGGCCGGGCTGCCGTTCGACGCGGGCCACGGAACCGTGCCGCATCTGGCGGGGCGGGTGCTGCGCGAGGGGCGCGTGTCGCCCGGCGAGTACGTCGCGGGGTGGATCAAGCGCGGGCCCACCGGAGTCATCGGCACCAATCGCCCGTGCGCCAAGGAGACGGTGAACTCGCTGCTGGACGACGCCTCCGTGCTCGTACGCAAGGAACCGGCACGGGATCCGCTGGACGCGCTCGTCGCCGCCGGGATGCGGCCCGTTCCGTGGGCGGGGTGGCTCGCGATCGAGCGGGCCGAGGCGGAGTTGGGGCATGCGCTCGGGCGCGGCTCCGTCAAGATCCCCGACTGGGCGGGGCTGTTGGGCGCGGCCGGCGTCGTGTCGTAGGCGATCTCCCGCACAACGCAGGCCGCGACACATCCCGGCAACACACCCGCAATCAACAAAACGTTTAAGCCGATTACGGTCTCGTGCTGCCGCCCCTCCCGCAGTCCCCCCGGGACTCCCCTGGCCTTGGAGCACGCATGCCACAGACACACCCGGTCGACGAGGTTCCACCCGTACGCCAGTTGGCGGCGTTCGGGCTGCAGCACGTGCTCGCGATGTACGCGGGCGCGGTCGCCGTGCCGCTGATCGTGGGCGGCGCGATGAAGCTGTCGGCCGCCGATCTCGCGTATCTGATCACCGCCGATCTACTGGTGTGCGGTATCGCGACCCTGATCCAGTGCATCGGCGCGTGGCGCTTCGGCATCCGGCTGCCCATCGTGCAGGGCTGTACGTTCGCGGCGGTCTCGCCGATGGTGCTGATCGGTACGACCGGGGGCGGACTGCCCGCCATCTACGGCGCGGTGATCGTCGCGGGGCTCGCGATGATGCTGCTCGCGCCGGTCTTCGGACGGCTGCTGCGGTTCTTCCCGCCGCTGGTGACGGGCACGGTGATCCTGATCATCGGGCTCTCGCTGCTGCCGACCGCGGGCACCTGGGCGGCCGGTGGCGCCGGAGCGAAGGACTTCGGGGCGCCCAAGAACATCGCGCTCGCCGCGTTCGTGCTGGTGCTGGTCCTCGCGGTGCAGCGGTTCGCGCCGCCCGCGCTGAGCCGGGTCGCGGTGCTGCTCGGCATCGTGGTCGGCACGGCGGTGGCGATACCGACCGGGTTCACGGACTTCGGCGCGGTCGGGGACGCGGACTGGGTGGGGATCAGCACACCGTTCCACTTCGGGGCGCCGGAGTTCCACGGCGCGGCCATCGTCAGCATGTTGATCGTAGCTTTGGTAACCATGACCGAGACGACCGGTGACTTCATCGCGGTCGGCGAGATGACGGAGCGTCCGGTGGACCGGCGCTCCCTGGCCGACGGACTGCGCGCGGACGGCTTCTCGACGGTGCTCGGCGGTGTCTTCAACACCTTCCCGTACACGGCGTTCGCCCAGAACGTCGGTCTGGTCGGCATGACGAAGGTGCGCAGCCGCTGGGTCGTGGCCGTCGCGGGCGGCATTCTCGTGGTGCTCGGACTGCTGCCGAAGCTGGGCGCGGTGATCGCCGCGATCCCGTCGCCGGTGCTTGGCGGCGCCGGGCTCGTGATGTTCGGGACGGTCGCGGCCAGCGGTCTGCGGACGCTGTCCAAGGTGGAGTTCGAGGGCAACAGCAATCTGACCGTGGTCGCCGTGTCCGTGGCACTCGGTGTGCTGCCGGTGGGCGTGCCGACGATCTACGAGAAGTTCCCCGACTGGTTCCAGACGGTGATGGACAGCGGGATCAGCGCGGGCTGCATCACGGCGATCGCGCTGAACCTGCTCTTCAACCACCTGCCGGCGCAGCGGAGTTCGGCCGACGCGCCCGCTCAGGAGAACGTGACGCCGATCGTTCCCGCCCCGGCGGCGCGCACCGCGGAGGCATCACTGCCCGAGTGAGCACGGAACACATCGGGGCAGGCCCTGCACAGGGCCCGCCCCGCGCATGTTCAGGCGTCCGCGACGGCGCCGAGGCGCTCCGCCTGCCGGGCGGCCGCGGCCAGGACACTGTCCAGGAGCCCCGGGAACAGCGCGTCCAGATCGGCCCTGCGCAACGCGTTCAGCTTGGCGGTGCCCCGGTAGACCTGCTCGATCACACCGCTCTCCCGCAGCACCCGGAAGTGGTGCGTGGACGTCGACTTGGTGACGGGCAGGTCGAAGTACGAGCAGGACAGCTCGGCGCTCCGCGCGGTCGCCATCTCCCGCACGACCGCGAGCCGCATCGGGTCGGAGAGCGCGTGCAGCACCGCTTCGAGACGGATCTCCTCGCGAGCCGGGTGCGCGAGCGTGCGGCTTGCAGTGGCCTGCGGTGCTGCGGGCGACATGGCGGCTTCCCCTTTTGTGTACGACTGTCGGCGGCTCCGTGCGCGCGTGCGCGCTCTTCGTGAACGGCTTGCGCTCTGTCGTACGGATCCTGGCTCATTGTACGAGAACTCTCGTAGTTTGACAGCTGCCGTACTACGATGCCTATCGTACGAGGGAAGCAGTCGAGCCTTTCCGAATGGAGTCCGCCGTGAGCGCGCTGTTCGAGCCCTACACCCTGCGGTCGCTGACCGTCCCGAACCGGGTCTGGATGCCGCCGATGTGCCAGTACAGCGCCGCCCCCGAGGGACCGCTCGCCGGTGTGCCGCACGACTGGCACTTCCAGCACTACGGCGCACGCGCCGTCGGGGGCACCGGCCTGATCATCGTCGAGGCGACGGCGGTCAGCCCCGAGGGCCGGATCTCCCCGTACGACCTCGGCATCTGGAACGACGCCCAGGTCGATGCGTTCCGCCGGATCACCGCGTTCCTGAAGTCGCAGAACACCGTGGCGGGCATTCAGCTCGGGCACGCGGGCCGCAAGGCGTCGACCGACCGCCCCTGGAAGGGCGGCGCGCCGGTCGGCCCGGACGCGCACGGCTGGCAGGCCGTGGCGCCCAGCCCGATCGCCTTCGACGAGCAGCACCCGGCGCCGACCGAGCTGACCATCGACGGCATCAAGGCGATCGTCGTCCAGTTCGCCGACGCCGCGCGCCGGGCACTGGACGCCGGCTTCGAGGTCGCCGAGATCCACGGCGCCCACGGCTATCTCATCGGGCAGTTCCTCTCGCCGCACTCCAACCGGCGCACCGACGAGTACGGCGGCTCGTACGAGAACCGCACCCGGTTCGCCCTGGAGGTCGTCGACGCCGTGCGCGCCGTGTGGCCCGACGAGCTGCCGCTGTTCTTCCGGATCTCCGCGACCGACTGGCTGGCGGACGGCGAGGGCTGGAGCGCCGACGACACCGTCCGCTTCGCCACCGAGCTGCAGGCGCACGGCGTGGACCTGATCGACGTGTCCACGGGCGGCAACGCCTCCGGCGTCCGCATCCCGGTCGAGCCCGGCTACCAGGTTCCGTTCGCGGCCCGCGTCCGCACCGAGGCCGGAGTGCCCACCGCGGCGGTCGGCCTGATCACCGAGACCCAGCAGGCCGAGAAGATCATCGTCGACGGCGAGGCGGACGCCGTGCTGCTCGGCCGTGAGCTGCTGCGCGACCCGTCGTTCGCCCGCCACGCGGCGCGCGAACTCGGCGCCGATGTGCACGTGCCGGACCAGTACCACCGTTCGGTCTGATCCAGGGACGGACCCGAGGGGCGCAGGCGCGTACGCCTGCGCCCCTCGGGCGTTCCGTCACGAGGCGCGCCGGCTCAGCCGTCCGGGCCACCACGCCGTCGGTCCGATGTCCCGCACCAGGGCGGGCACCAGCAGCGAGCGGACGACCAGCGTGTCGAGCAGGACGCCGAAGGCGACGATGAAGGCGATCTGCACGAGGAACGCGAGCGGGATGACGCCGAGGGCCGCGAACGTCGCGGCGAGGACGACGCCCGCCGAGGTGATCACCCCGCCTGTGGCGACGAGGGCTCGGAGCATGCCTTCGCGGACGCCGTGCTCCAGCGACTCCTCGCGCGCCCGGGACATCAGGAAGATGTTGTAGTCCACGCCCAGCGCGACGAGGAACACGAACCCGTACAGCGGTACGGACGCGTCGGTGCCGGAGAAGCCGAAGACGTGCCGGAAGACGAGGGCCGAGACACCCAGGGTGGCGGCGAAGTTGAGGGCGACGGTCGCCACCAGGAGCAGCGGCATCAGGACGGAGCGCAGCAGTCCGACGAGGATGACCAGGATGATGGCGAGGACGACAGGGACGATCAGGAGCCGGTCGTGCTCGGCGGTCTTCTGGGTGTCGTACTGCTGGGCGGTGTAGCCACCCACCAGGGCGTCGGCGCCGTCGATCCGGTGCAGTTCGTGACGGAGCCGGGCGACGGTGGCCTTGGCCGCGTCGCTGTCCGCGGCGTCCTTCAGCGTGACGTCGACGCGGACCTTCCCGTCCACGACGAGGGCCGGCCCCGAACCCGGGCGGCCCTGCTCGGTCAGCGGGTTCGCGTCCGCGACGCCCTCGGTCCCCTTGGCCTGCCGCACGACCTGCGCCGCGTGGCCGGCGTCGGCGATCACCACGGCCGGGTTGCCGGAGCCGCCGGGGAAGTGCGCGGCGAGAGTGGCCTGTGCCGCGACGGACGGTGCGTCGTTCACGAAGATCTCGTCGAGCGGTACGCCCTTGGACTCCAGGGTCGGGGCGAAGGCCGCGCACGCCACGAGGCCGACGAGCGCGACGGCCCAGATCCTGCGCGGCGCCTTCTCCACGACGCGGGCGACGCGCCGCCAGATGCCGTGCCCGCCGCCCGCGGCCTCCGCGGGACGCGGCCGGGCCGGCCAGTAGGCGGCGTTGCCCAGCAGGACCAGGGCCGCGGGCAGGAAGGTCAGGGTGCTCAGGACCGCGCACACGATGCCGATGGCGCCGACGGGCCCGAGCGCCCTGTTGTTGGTGAGGTCACTGAGCAGCAGGGCGAGCAGACCGAGCGCGACCGTGGCGGCGCTGGCGACGATGGCCCCCGTCGACCGGCGCAGGGCGGCCCGCATCGCGGTGAACCGGTCGTCCCCTGCGGCGAGTTCTTCGCGGTAGCGGGCGGTGAGCAGCAGGGCGTAGTCGGTGGCCGCGCCGATCACCAGGATCGACAGGATGCCCTGCACCTGGCCGTCGACCCGGACGACGTCGTGGTCGGCGAGGGCGTAGACGACGGCGCAGGCGACACCGAGGGCGAACACCGCGCTGATGATGATGACGAACGGCAGCAGGACGCTGCGGTAGACCAGCAGCAGGATCACCAGGACGGTGATCAGGGCGACGCCGAGGAGCAGTCCGTCGATCCCGGCGAAGGCGTCGGAGAGGTCGGCCTGGCTCGCCGCGGGTCCGGCGAGGACGGCCGTGGCTCCGGTGACGGCGGCGGCCCGTGCGGAGATCCGGTCGAGGGACGGGGCCAGTTCGTCGCCCAGGTCGGGCCGGAGCTGGACCACTCCCTCCAGCGCCTGCCGGTCGTCGGACGGAATCGCGGGGGACACCTGCCCCACGACTCCGGGCGTGCCCTGCAGCGAGGCGAGCGCGCTGGTCGCGGCCTTCTGCTGGGCGGCGTCGAGGGTGCCGCCCTCGTCGTCGGCGGTCCATACGACGACGACGGGGAGCGTCTCGTCCTGCCGGAAGGCGCGCTGCGCCTCGATCACCCGGGTCGACTCGGCGTTCCTGGGCAGGAACGCGGCCTGGTCGTTGGTGGCGACCTCGCCGAGCCGGCCGGCGAAGGGGCCCAGGGTGCCTCCCACGGCGAGCCAGAGGACGAGCAGGGCGAGCGGCACGAGCCATCGAGTGGCCCGTGGTGTGCGGGACATGGTTCTCCCAGAGCGGTGACGGCAGAGGAATCTCAACGCCAAAGTATCTCAATGATTGAACTATGTGAGATCCGAGGCTGTTCTTCTTTCGTCCTTCCGTCCTGCGGGACCGATCGGATGCAGCCGGACGCGATCTCGTCCGACGAGGTCCGACTACACCCCGCGTCCGCTCTTGGTCTCGACGAGTTCCTGGTTGAGGACGTTCAGGAACCGGAGCACGACGGCCAGTTCGTCCTCGGCGAAGCGGCGGCGGGCCCGCTCCGCCGCTTCGGCGAGAGGGGTGAAGTGCTTCTTGGCCCGGACCTGGGCGCTGGGCACGTAGTGCAGATGGACGACCCTGCGGTCCGCGCTCTCCCTGACCCGCTTGACGTGCCCCGCGCGTTCCAGCCGGTCCACGCAGGCGGTGACCGCTCCGGACGTGAGCCCCAGGCGCTGCCGCAGCAGGCTCGGGGTGAGCGGGGTCGGCGAGTCCAGGATGGCGGCGAGCGCCTGGACGTCCGTGGGGTGCAGGTCCTCCCCGGCGGCGAAGGCGTGCACGATGCGGTTCAGTTCGCCGTTGAGCCGGCGCAACTCGACGGCGAGGGCGCGCAGATCGGGATGCGGCGGCGCGGACGCGCGGTCCGCGTCGTCCGCGCCGCCGACTGCTGCGGGTGCCCTTCGGGGTTCACGGTTGTCCACCCGCTCACCCTATCGACGCGGCTCGCGCCGCCCGCCGGAGCGGGTCAGCGCCCCGTGTCGCCGCCGGACTGCGCCGCGAGCCGCTCCGCGGCCTTCGTGATGTTGTACGTCATGCCGCCGAAGACGACGGCGTGGAAGGGGGCCACGCTCCACCAGTACGCGTGTCCCGCCAGGCCGTGCGGATGGAACTGCGCCCGCTGCAGCAGCACGGTGCGCCCCTGGCGGTCGTGGGCGACGCGGAAGTCGAGCCAGGCGAGGCCGGGCAGCCGCATCTCCGCGCGCAGCCGCAGACTGCGGCCCTGCTCGATCTCCTCGACCCGCCAGAAGTCGACGACGTCGCCCAGGCGCAGGCGCGTGGCGTCGCGGCGGCCGCGGCGCAGGCCCACGCCGCCCACCGCCCGGTCGATCCAGCCGCGCACGGACCAGCCGAGCCCGAAGGAGTACCAGCCGTGCTCGCCGCCGATCCCCTCGATCACGGCCCACAGGTGCTGCGGATCCGCGGTGGTGCGCCGGGCCCTGCGGTCGCAGTACAGGCTGCCGCCCGCCCAGTCCGGGTCGGTGGGCAGCGGGTCGCTGGGCGCGCCGGGCACGGCGGCGGCCGACCAGTGCGTACTGACCTGCGCCTCCTTCACCTGCCGCAGTGCCAGCCGCAACGCCTCGTCGAACGGGATCGGGGTACCGGCGGGGTCCGGCACGTACTGCGCGATGTCGTGCTCACCGCACACCACTTCGTGCCGCAGGGACTCGGCGAGCGGCCGGGCGAGGCCCCGCGGCACCGGCGTGACGACCCCGATCCAGTGGCTGGAGAGTCCCGGGGTGAGCATCGGCAAGGAGACGATCATGCGATGGGGCAGCTCGGCGACCCGCGCGTAACGCTGCATCATGTCCCGGTAGTTCATGACCTCGGGCCCGCCGATGTCGAACGCGCGGGAGACCGTGGCCGGCAGGTCAGCGCAGCCGACGAGGTAGCGCAGCACGTCGGCGACCGCGATCGGCTGGATCCGGGTGCGGACCCAGCGGGGCGTGACCATCACCGGCAGGCGTTCGGTGAGATGGCGCAGCATCTCGAAGGACGCGGAACCGGAGCCGATGATGACGGCGGCGCGCAGCACTGCGGTGGGCACCCCGGACTCCAGCAGGATGCGGCCGACCTCGGCGCGGGAGCGCAGGTGCGGCGAGAGTTCGGCCTCGGGGACGTCGCGCGGGGTGAGGCCGCCGAGGTACACGAGCCGGCCGACGCCGGCCTGCGCCGCGGCCCGCGCGAACGTGTGCGCGGCACGGCGGTCCGTCTCCTCGAAGTCGTCGCCGCTGCCCATCCCGTGCACCAGGTAGTACGCGACGTCGACCCCTTGGAGAGCGGCCTCGACGGACGGCGGATCCAGCACGTCACCGCGCACGATCTCGACCTGTCCGGCCCACTCGAAGTCGCGCAGCTTCTCCGGCGTCCGTGCCAGACACCGGACGCGGAAGCCGCGCGCCAGCAACTCGGGGACGAGTCGCCCGCCCACGTAGCCGCTGGCCCCGGTCACCAGGCAGAGCCGTGCGCCGTCCGGCTCCGTGGCGGCGGCGCGGGGGTCGGGAAGATCAGTTGGCGAATCAGACATGACGGGACACGTACCCCGTCAGCCCGCGGCTGAGCGCCGCTGTCCGGGTGCGCGCGGGACGCCGGCTGCGAGACTGGCCGCATGACGACCATGCACCGGCTGCGCACGGGCGCGCTCGCGCTCCCGGAGACCGAGGAGGGCACCCACTTCGGCATGCCCGCGTTCTCCGTGCGGGGCAAGGGATTCGTATCGCTGGCCAAGGACGGACACGTCCAGCTGCGTCTGTCCGCCGAGGACGCGGAAGCGGCGCTCGCCGCGCATCCGGGGGCGGAGCCCGTGGTGCGTGCCGGTACGCCGATCGGGGTGCGGCTCCCGCTGGCCGACGTCGACGGCAAGGACCTCGACGCGCTCGTGCGGTCCGCCTGGTCGAGCCGTGCGCCGAAGCGCCTGGTGGCGGCGCTGGACGAGGCCGGTGCCGCCGCCGCATCCGGTGATCTGCCGGGCGGCATCGGCAGACCCGCCACCCGCGCCCTTCTCGGCGCGGGCATCGACACCCTCGACCGGGTCGCACGGCACAGCGAGGCGGAGCTGCTCGCGCTGCACGGGGTGGGCCCCAAGGCCGTCCGCGTCCTGAAGGAGGAGCTGGCCGGCCACGGGCTGACCCTGCGGGCGTGAGCCCGGGGCCGGCGCGCCCATACCCGCTCCGCACCGCCCTCACACACTCCTCACCGCGCGTCCCGGCTTCCCCGGTACCGTCTCCCGCCTGGTACGCGCAGGGTGAGGCGGGACGGTCGGGCCGGCCCGCACGGCGACGAGGGGTGACGGCATGGACTGGCACGCATGGCACACGGCGTACGACGATCCGGGGTCGAGGCTGGCGCGCCGGCTCGCCGCGGTACGGGAGCGGATCCGGGTGGCGCTGGACACGTGTCCGCCCGGTCCGGTGCGGGCGGTCAGCATCTGCGCCGGTCAGGGTGTGGACCTGCTCGGCGTGCTGCCGGACCATCCGCGGCGCGGTGATGTCACGGCCCGCCTCGTGGAGCTGGACCCACGCAACGCGGAGGCCGCGCGGGAGACGGCCGCCGCCGCGGACCTCAAGGGCGTCGAGGTCGTCACCGGCGACGCGTCGCTGCCGGGGCGGTACACCGGGGCGACTCCGGCCGAACTCGTGCTGGCCTGCGGGGTGTTCGGCAACATCACGGAGGCCGACATCGCGCGCACGCTCGACCACTGCACGCATCTCGTCGCGCCCGGCGGCACCCTGATCTGGACGCGCGGCCGCGACGAACCGGACGTCTTCCCGACCGTGTGCCGCTGGCTGGGCGAGCGCGGTTTCGAGGAGCTGTGGCTCTCGCCCCCGGAGGCGGACTTCGGGGTCGGCGCACACCGCTTCGCAGGACAACCGGTGCCGCTGGAGGATCCTGAGGCACCGATGTTCACGTTCGTCGGATACGACCTGCTGCGGCGCCGCGCCGGTTAGGACGTGTGTCGAAAGCCCCGTCGTCCGCCCGAAGAGCGTGCGTGCCGGGCGTCGCCGGGTCGGGGGCACCCCCCAGCGGTAGCTGGGGGAGGGACTTTCGACACACGCCCTAGGCCCGCAGCGGCGGCACCGCGGGCACCTCGATGGCGTCGGCGATGTCGGCCTCCGTCAGCTTGAAAGCGTCCGGGTAGGCGTCACGGCGGGTGCGGCGGTCCGGCTCGGTCGTCCGCCAGGTGTAGAGGCAGCGGTCGCACTGGAGGACGTCCCACACACCGGGTACGGGCGAGGTGGCGAGCCGGCTGATCGACTCGAAGGCGCAGCGGGGGCACTCGACTTGGTTGTCGGACACGGGGGTTGACCTTTCGGGGAGGGCCGGGATCGGTTGCGGAGGGGGCACGTGCGGGTCAGCCGCGGTCCGCGATCATGCGCTGCAGGCGTGCCGCCCAGGCCGCGGTCTCCGGCAGATCCTTGGCCGGGGTGGAGAAGTTGCCGCGGACGTCAGGGGCGACCGGCGTCGTCGCGTCGATGATCATCTTGCTGGTGATGCCGGCGGGCTGGGCGGCGGGCGCGAGTTCGAGGACCGACAGGTTCGGGATGACGACGACGTCGTCCTTCGGGTTGACCTTCGACGACATCGCCCACATCACCTGCGGCAGGTTGAAGGGGTCCACGTCCTCGTCGACGAGGATCACCTGGGCCACGTAACCGAGTCCGTGCGGGGTGGTCATCGCGCGCATGCCCACGGCCTTCGCGAAGCCGCCGTACCGCTTCTTCGTCGAGATGATCACCATCAGGCCGTGGGTGTACATGGCGTTGACGGCCTGCACCTCGGGGAACTCCGCGCGCAGCTGCTTGAGCAGCGGCACACAGGTGTTGGGGCCGACGAGGTAGTCGCACTCGGTCCACGGCATGCCGAGGTAGAGCGATTCGAAGACCGGGTTGGTGCGGTACGAGACGCGGTCGACGCGGATGACGGGCATCCGGCGGCCGCCCGAGTAGTGCCCGGTGAACTCGCCGAAGGGGCCCTCGATCTGCCGCTTGCGGGACTCGATGACGCCCTCGATGACGACCTCGCTGCCCCACGGCACGTCGAAGCCGGTGAGCGGCGCGGTGGCGATCGGGGCGGGCGCGCCGCGCAGGGCGCCGGCCATCTCGTACTCGCTCTGGTCGTATCCCATCGGCATCCCGGCGACGATCGCCATCACGGGGTCGTTGCCGAGGGTGATCGCGATGGGCAGGTCCTCGCCGACCTCCTCGGCCTTGTGCAGGTGCTGGGCGACGTCGTGCATGGGGACCGGTTGGAGGGCGAGGCGGTCGCGGCCGATGACCTCGATGCGGTAGATGCCGACGTTCTGCTTGCCGAAGTGGTCGGGGTCCTCGGGGTCGCGGGAGACGACCGCGGCCTTGTCGAGGTAGAAGCCGCCGTCGCCGTCGTTGAGCCGGAACAGCGGCAGTACGGAGAAGAGGTCGACGTCCGCGCCCTCCTGGGAGTTCTCCCGCCAGGGGGCGTCCTCGCGGCGCTCGGGCGCGACGGGGAACGCGTCCCAGCGCCGCGCGAACTCCTCGACCTGTTCCTTGACCGGGGTGTGCTTGGGCAGTCCGAGGGCGAGCGCGTGGTTGGCCCAGGAGCCGTGCACGTTCATCGCGATCCGGGCGTCGGTGAAGCCGGTGACGTTGTCGAAGTAGAGCGCCGGGGCGTTCTCGCCGATGCGGCCCGTGGCGTTGGCGGCGGCCGCGAGGTCCGGCTCGGGCGCCACCTCGTCGGTGACGCGCAGCAGCTGGCCCTCCTTCTCCAGAGTGCCGAGGAAGCTGCGCAGATCGTCATGCGGCATGGTCGTGTCCTTTGTCTCGTACGGGGGTCGCGGCGCGGGCCGCGCGCATCCCGGCCCAGCGCCTGGCCGCGGGGGCGGGCAGGTCGAACTGGTCGAGGATGCGGGCCACGACGTGGTCGACGATGTCGTCGACGGTCCGCGGGTTGTTGTAGAAGGCGGGCATCGGAGGCACCAACTGGACGCCCATGCGGGCGAGTTGGAGCATGTTCTCCAGATGGATCTCGCTCAGCGGGGTCTCGCGCGGGACGAGGACGAGGCGGCGCCGCTCCTTGAGGACGACGTCGGCGGCGCGCGCGACGAGCCCTTCCGCGTAGCCGGTCCTGATCCCCGCGAGGGTCTTCATCGAGCACGGCACGATGACCATGCCGTCGGTGCGGAAGGACCCGGAGGAGATGGTGGCGCCCTGGTCGTCGGGGTGGTGCGTGACGTCGGCGAGCGCGGACACCTCGGCGGTGCTCAGTCCGGTCTCCAGCTCGATCGTGGCCCGCGCCCAGCGGGACAGCACGAGGTGGGTCTCCACGTCGGGCAGTTCGCGCAGACACTCCAGGAGCCGGACACCGAACGGGGCGCCGGTCGCGCCCGTCATTCCCACCACCAACCGCACGGGGCCTCTCCTCACGCTTCGCTGACCTGTGTGTTCTTCGGTTCTCACGCTAGGAGGCGGTTCGGGAGGGGCAGCGGTACGCTCGGGACTCACGATGGGGAGAATCGGACACGAAGCGATCAGGGAGCTCGTCTACACCCCGACGGTCGGCTCGGCCGCGGGTGTCGAGGTGATGGAGCTCGCCGGTCTGTACGAGCGCGCACGGCGGCACGGCAACGATCCGCACGCGGCGCAGCGCCCCACGTTCCACCAGCTGATCGGCGCCCGTGACCGGCCCCTGCACGTGTGGGTGGACTTCGTCGAGCACGAGCTGCGGCCGGGCTCGTGGCTGTGGATCCGGCCGGGCCAGGTGCAGCGCTTCGGCGCGGACCTCGACGCGGCGGACGGGGTGATCGTGCTGTTCCAGCCGGGGTTCCTGGCGCCCGCGACAGTGGCGGCCGCACACATGGACCCGCCGTACGAGCAGCGGCCGTTGACGCCCGAGGGCCCGGCACAGGAGGGAGTGCGGCGGGCGCTGGACCATCTCGCGTACGAGTACGGGGCAATGGCCTCGCTGCCCCTGGCGGTGCACGCCGATGTGCTGCGGGCGCTGCTCTCCGTCCTGGTGGTGCGGCTTGCGCAGGCGCGCGGGGCGGCGCCCGATCCGTCGGCCGCCTCGGAGACGTTCCGCCGTTTCCACGCGGTGGTGGAGCGGGACCACGCGGTGACCCGCCGGGTCGAGGACTACGCGGCGGCGCTCGGCTACAGCCCGCGCACCCTGACCCGGGCGAGCCTCGCGGCGACCGGTCGCACGGCGAAGCAGTACGTCGACGACCGGGTGCTCCTGGAGGCGAAGCGGCTGCTGCAGCACAGCGGCCTCGCCGCCAAGGAGGTCGCGGACGAACTGGGGTTCGCCGACGCCAGCGACTTCACGAAGTTCTTCCGGCTGCGCACCGGCCGGACGCCGGGGGCGTTCCGGTCCGGTGGCGGCGTCAGGTGATGCCGAGCGCGAGACAGAAGTCGACGCGGTCGCGCAGGGTCGCGAGGCTGTGGCCGGTGAGCTGTTCGACACGCTGGAGGCGGTAGCGCAGGGTGTTGACGTGGACGTGGAGCTGTTCGGAGCAGCGCTGCCAGGAGCCGGACGCGTCGAGGAACGCGGCGAGTGTGGTGACGAGTTCGCTGCCGTGCTCGGTGTCGTAGCGCTCCAGGACGCCGATGAGCCTGTCCCGGTAGAGGCGGCGTACGTCGTCGGGGACAGCGGCCAGCAGGAGCAGGTGCGAGGAGAGCTCTTCGCTGCCCGCGGTGCGGACGGTGCCGGTGCCGAGGGCGGCGACCCGGTGGGCGTGCCGGGCCTCGTCGACCGAGCGGCGCAGCGCGGCGGCTCCGGTGCCGGGGCTGCCGGTGCCGAGGGCGGCACGGCCGTGCCCGATGAGCGGCGCGAGCCGTTCGGCGGCCTCGGCGACGCCGGTGGTCCCTTCCGGCACGAGCATCAGGTAAGCCCCGTCGTCGACGGGGATCACCGCCGAGCAGCCGGGGACGCGGTCGGCGACGTCCTCCAGGACGGTGGCGGCGAGGGCGGCGCCGTACGGACTGCCGGTCGTGCTCAGCCACAGCGCGCCGAGCGGGCTCTCGCCGAGACCGAGCCCGAGGAGCCGGGCCGTTGCGGGCGCCTCCTGTCCCGCGGTGAGCAGGTCGACGGCCTCGCGCAGGAAGCGGGCCTCGATGCGGCGGCGTTCCTGGACGGCCGCTTTGTCGAGGGCGAGCAGGGCGCACAGTTCCCAGGCAGCGTCGGCGACTCCGGGCGCCCAGTCGCGGTGGTCGCCGGAGGCGGCGAGGTAGCCGGCGGGCGGCCGGTGCGCGACGGGTGACTGGACGGGGAAGAGGGTGAGTTCGCCTCCGCCGCCGACGGCCCGTACGGCGGGGAAGCCGCCTGCGGCGAGGGCGTCCCGGTGGGCCCGCGCGAGCTGCTGCTCGCCGACCTCCGGAACGCCGCCGGCGAGCGGGCGCCCGGTGGCGGAGAGCACGGCGCACCACACGCCGGTGGCGCGGGCGAACACGTCGACGAGTCCTTCGGCGCCCGCGCCCGAGGCCATGCTGGCGACGAGTCCGCGGTGCAGCCCGGCGGACGGGGCGCGCCGTTCGGCCCCGTCGAGGGCGGCGAGGACCGTCTCGGTGAGCGCGGCGAAGGAGACCTCGTCGTCGACGGCGAGCAGCGGCAGCCCGTGCCGGACGCAGGCGTCGCGCACGGCGTCCGGGATGACGCCGACCCCGGCGGTGCCCGCGACGAGCGCGGCCGCGCCCGCCCCGGAGAGCGCGGCGACGAACACGTCGGCGTCGCGCGGCTCGTGGTACCAGGTGGTGCTGGTCAGGACGAGTTCGCCGCCGTCGAGATAGCGGCCGGGGTCGGGCAGGTCGGTGGTGTAGACGCCGCGGATTCGTGGGACGGGCGCCGCTTGCGGGGTGACGACGGGGCTCAGCCCGAGCCGTGGCATGGCGAGCAGTCGGTCCAGGTGCACCGGTCGGCCTCCTCGTGCCCGCCCCGTCCCGGGGCGGCGTTCGTTACGGGCATGCACGCCGCTGTGCACGGGATTTGGAGAATAGTACGGGCCGGTCCCGGGAAATCGCGGTGCCGTCTGGAGACGCGTGCAGTCCCGGTGGAACACCGTCGACGGTTCACTGGCATCCACGCGCCACCACCGCCGGGATCCGGCCGGCCGGGGCGCACGAGCCGCATGTCCCTCCCTCCTTTCCGTTGTCCTCCGCTGTCCCCTGCCCGAGGAGCACTCCATGCGCGCCGCCGTACGTGAACGTCCCTCCCCCATCGAGCAGTTGGGCGCCGAGCCCGTGCCCGCCGGTCTGCGGCACGGGCGTCCGCGGTCCCTGTTCACTCTCTGGTTCGGCGCGAACGTGCAGTTCGCGACGTTGAGCGTCGGCGCTCTGTCCACGTCCGTCTTCGGCCTCGACTTCGTGCCCGCCGTCCTGGCGATCGTCGTGGGTACGCTGCTCAGCTCGTCCCTCGTCGGACTGTTCTCCACGCGGGGCCCGCTGACCGGGGTGCTGCAACTCGTCCAGTCCCGGGTCCCGTTCGGCCGCCTGGGCAATCTGCCCTCGGCGGCGTTCACCGTCGTCAACGGCGTCGGGTGGTGCGTGGTCGACTCGCTCCTCGGCATCTTCATCCTGCGCGACCTGACGGGGATGGGCTTCGGTCCCGCGCTGGCCGTGATGGCGGTGGCGCAGATGGGCGTGGCCGTGGTCGGCTACCGCCTGATCCACTCCGTGGAACGGGCCCTGACGGTCCT
The DNA here is from genome assembly GCF_017377775.1 of Streptomyces sp. VRA16 Mangrove soil. Taxonomy (GTDB): domain Bacteria; phylum Actinomycetota; class Actinomycetes; order Streptomycetales; family Streptomycetaceae; genus Streptomyces. The sequence continues at coordinate 652,981 of NZ_JAFVLN010000001.1, read as the reverse complement.
GCTGGTCGTGGTGTTCGCGGTGATGTCGGTGTACGGCTTCGGGGAGGTCTCGGCGCAGGCGCCCACCGCCCCCGCGCACGGCTCGGCCGCCGCGTTCCTGCTGGTCGTCGCGGTGACGGCGGCGCGGGTGCTCGGCTGGTCGGCGTACGCGTCCGACTACAGCCGCTATCTGCCCGCGACGACCGCGCCCCGGCGGGTCTTCCTCGCGGCGGGCGGCGGCAGCGCGGTGGCCGGGGTGTGGGTCGGCTCGCTGGGCGCGGCCCTCGGCACGGCGGGCGCGCTGGACGATCCGAGCGCGATGGTCAGCGGTCTGCTTCCGCACGCGCTCGGCACGCTCGTCCTGCTCTCACTGCTGCTGTCGACGCTCGCCTCGACGGTCATCGATCTGTACTCGGGCGCGATGGCGGCGCTCGTCGCCGGTTTCACGATCCCGCGCTGGGTGTCGGTGCTCGTGGTCGGCGGCCTCGGCACGGCGCTCGCCTGGTACGCGGGGCACGGCGACTTCGCGGCGCAGCTCAACGACTTCCTGCTGATGACGGGGTACTGGCTGGCGCCCTGGGCGGCGGTGACGATCGTGGCGTTCTGGGGCCGCGGCCGGCCTGCGCTCGCGGACCCGTACGACCCGGCGCACCGCTTCGGTCGGGGCCTGCCCTGCGTCCTGCTCGCCCTGGCGGTGGAGTTCCCCTTCATGAACCAGTCCCTGTACACCGGCCCGCTCGCGGCGGCGCATCCGGCGCTCGGCCCGCTCGGCCTGTTCGTCGGGTTCCTGGTGGCGGGCGGCGCGTACGCCGTGCCGGCCGCGTCTCGCACCCGTACCACTCGACTCCCCCTTGCATCCGACCCCTTGAGGAGCGACACATGACCAACCCCACCCCTGAGGACGAGAAGTTCCTGCGCTCGGCGATCGACCTGGCCGCGGCTTCCCGCGCGGGCGGCAACCACCCCTTCGGCGCGCTGCTCGTCCTCGACGACGAGGTGGTCCTGGAGGCCGGCAACTCGGTGGTGACGGAACGCGACGCGACCGGCCACGCCGAGACGAACCTGGTCCGTCTCGCGACACGCACCTACGCCCCCGCCGACCTGGCCCGCGCCACGCTCTACACGTCCACCGAGCCCTGCGCGATGTGCACCGGAGCCGTGTACTGGAGCGGCATCGGCCGCGTCGCGTACGCACTCGGCGAGGACGAACTCCTCGCGCTCACGGGCGCCAACCCGGAGAACCCGACGATGTCCCTGCCTTGCCGCGAGGTACTGGCACGGGGCCAGCGCCCGGTGGAGGTGGTGGGCCCGTGCCTCCACGAGGAGGCAGCGGCGGTCCACGAGGGCTTCTGGTCCTGAAGGGAGCCCCGTAAGGGGCGCGGGGAACGGCACGCCCGGCCACGACGCGTCCCGCACCCGAGAACGCACACCGGGGGCTCCAGGGGCGCAGCCCCCGGTCTCGGGACGGGAAGGGGCGGCGGGGGCGCCCCCGCTCGAACGCCCGCCCCCCACGCACCCGCACCTGCCGCATCAACACACCACGGAGTGCCCATGCACCGCACCCTCATCCACAACGGCATCGTCATCCCCTGCGACGGCACCCGGACCGCGTACGACCCCGGCTCGGTGCTGATCGAGGGCGACCGGATCGTGGCGGTCGGCCCCCCGGACATGTTCGCCACCACGGACGCCGAGATCGTCGACGCGACCGGCCACGCCGTCATCCCCGGCCTGCACAACACCCACCTCCACTCCGGCCTGCTGCGCGGCACGGCCGAGTCCAAGTCGCTGTGGGACTGGCTGCGCGACTACGTCGACCCGGCGCACAAGGCGCTCACCCCGGAGATCGCCGAGGCCGCCTCCCTCCTCTGCTACACGGAGTCGCTGCGCGCCGGCACCACGTCGGTGATGGACATGTGGCGCCACATGGAGGGCTCGGCCCACGCGGCACAGCAGGTCGGACTGCGCGCGACCCTCGTCCCGTACGTGGCCGACCTGCCCGGCTACGACTACTTCGAGACGCTGGAGACCAACCGCCGCCTCCTCACCGAGTACCGCACCTTCGCCCACGACCGGGTCCGCTCCTGGGTGGGTCTCGAGCATCTCTTCTACTGCAGCGAGGAGGCGTTCAAGTCGGCCGCGGCCCTGGCCGACGAGTTCGACACGGGGCTGCACACCCACTCCTCCGAGACGACGTGGGAAGTGGAGGAGTCCGTAAGGCAGTTCGGGCGGCGGCCGATCGAGGAGTTCGGTCACCGCGGCATCCTCGGCCCGAGAACGGTGGTCGCCCACTGTGTCTGGCTCGACGACCACGAACTCGACCTGCTGGCCGACACGGGGACGAGCGTCGCGCACTGTCCGTGCTCCAACATGAAGCTGTCGTCGGGCCCGGCCCGGGTCGCCGACATGCGCCGCCGGGGCATCGCGGTCGGTCTGGGCAGCGACGGCGAGAAGGAGAACAACAACCTGGACCTGCTGGAGGAGATGAAGTTCGCCTCGCTCCTGCAGAAGGTGACGTCCCTGGACCCGACGACGGGCGACCCGTGGGACATCCTGACCATGGCGACGATCGACGGTGCCCGTGCGCTCGGCCTCGACGCGGAGACCGGCTCCCTCGAAGCGGGCAAGAAGGCCGACGTCGTCACCGTGGACCTGCGCCGACTGCACACCACGCCGCTGCTGCACGGCCCGGACTTCAACACGGTCCCGCACCTGGTGTTCTCCTCGTCGGCCGCCGACGTCGACCACGTCTGGGTCGACGGTGAACTGCTCGTGGCGGGCGGCACCGTACGGAGCGTGGACGCCGACCGGGTCCGCGCGGGCGCGCAGACCGCGGCCGAGGAACTGTTCCGGCGCCGCGCCGCCCTGAGCGGGCGATAGGGAGGGTCAGTGGGCGACCGGCCACCCCGTGCTCCAGCTCAGCAGGTTGATGCCGAGCTTCGGGGTGCCGTTGTCGTTGCCGTCGTAGTAGTGGTAGACGATCAGGTCCCCGTCGGTGTCGTTCATGATGGACTGCCCGCCGGGCCCGATGATGCTGCCGTGCGACTCCAGGACCGGGGTGCCGCCGTTGTCGGTCATGGCGACGCCGCTCTGGTCGTAGTACGGGCCGGTGATGCTGGTGGCGCGCCCCACCTTGACCTTGTACGTGGAGCTGGTGCCCGCGCAGCAGGTGTCGTAGGAGGCGAAGAGGTAGTAGAAGCCGTTGCGCTTGACGATGTACGGGGCCTCGACGGCCTTGGTGCCGGTGGGGCGGGCCGCCAGGGAGTAGCGGGTGGTGTCGGAGGAGAGCTGCTTCCCGGTCGACGGGTCGATCCGGATCATCTTGATGCCGGTCCACCAGCTGCCGAACGACAGCCACCAGGTGCCGTTGTCGTCGACGAAGAGGTTCGGGTCGATGGCGTTGTAGTCGCTGGACGAGGTGGAGGTGTAGACGACGCCGTAGTCCGTCCACGAGCCCGGCAGGCCGGTCGTCGATCCGGCGAGGCCGATCGCTGAGGTGTTGGAGCCGAACGTCGAGACGGCGTAGTACATCAGGTACTTGCCGCCGTGGTACGAGATGTCGGGGGCCCACGCCTCGGTCGCGTACCTCGACCACCACGACGGCTTGGTGGTGAAGGCGTCGCTGCCCGCGGTGAACGCGATCCGGTCGGTGGAGGTGCGGTAGCCGAGGCCGCCGCCGGTCGAGTAGAGCAGGTAGCGGCCGCCGGAGGTGCGGATCATGGTCGGGTCGTGCACGACGGTGTCGCCGGTGACCGTGCCCGGGTTGGGGTAGGCGGACGCGGTCGACGGGATCAGGGCCAGAACCGCTGCGGCCGGTACGGCGACGAGGGCGGTCCTCAAGCGGCGGGGGGTGCGGCTCACGCGGCTCTCCTAGGGGAGGACAGGACGGGCGTGTACGGGATTTCGAACCTTGGTCGTGAATTCGGACGGGATCGTCGAGTCGGGAACGTAGGGTCGCAGCGCTTCCGCGTCAATGGCTTCAGCAGACCCATCCGTAACGGACGCGTGCACGACCCCCACCCCAAATGCACACCTCACATGCAAGATATATAGACTGCGGCCATGCGGCTGACGCGATTCACGGACCTGGCCCTGCGGGTGCTCATGCGCCTCGCCGTCGAGGAGGGCGGCCTGCCCACCACGCGCGAGGTGGCGGCGACCATGGAGGTGCCGTACACCCACACCGCGAAGGTCGTCGCCAAGCTGCAGCACATGGGTCTGATCGAGGCGCGCCGCGGCCGGGGCGGCGGACTCGCCCTCACCACAGCCGGCCGCAGGGCCTCCGTCGGCACCCTGGTCAGGGAGCTGGAGGGCCCCGGCGACGTCGTGGAGTGCGAGGGCTCGACCCCGTGCCCGCTGCGGGCGGCCTGCCGGCTGCGCGGTGCGCTGCGCCAGGCGCAGGAGGCGTTCTTCGCCGCCCTCGACCCGCTCACCCTGACCGATCTCGTCGAGGCGCCGACCGGCCCGCTGCTCGTCGCCCTCTCCCCCACCCGCGAGAGCGGCTGACCCCACCGACCGCCCGCACGGGCGGGCTCCCTCGCACCGTTAAATACGACTCTTAAATGCAACTTAAGGAGTTCCGCTGATGCTCACGGACCAGTCCGCCACCGTCGTCCGCGCCACGCTGCCCGCCGTCGGCGCCGCCATCGAGGAGATAACCGGCCGCTTCTACGAGCGTCTGTTCGCCGCCCACCCGCAGCTGCTCCGCGACCTGTTCAACCGGGGCAACCAGGCCGCGGGCAGCCAGCGCCAGGCCCTCGCCGGTTCCATCGCGGCCTTCGCCACGTACCTGGTGGACCACCCCGACGAGCGGCCCGACGTGATGCTGCACCGCATCGCCCACAAGCACGCCTCGCTCGGGGTGCGCGCCGACCAGTACCCGGTCGTGCACGAGCACCTGTTCGCCGCGATCGTCGAGGTGCTCGGCGACGCGGTGACGCCCGAGGTGGCCACCGCCTGGGACGAGGTCTACTGGCTGATGGCGAACGCCCTGATCGCGATCGAGCAGCGTCTGTACGCGGAGCAGGACGTCGTCGACGCGGACGTCTGGCGGGAGTGGGAGGTCGAGGCCCGATCCGACGCGACCGAGGACGTCGCGACCTTCGTCCTGCGGCCCGCGGACGGCAGGCCCGCGCCCGCCTTCAAGGCCGGGCAGTACGTCTCCGTCCAGGTAGAACTCCCGGACGGGGCACGGCAGATCCGTCAGTACAGCCTCACCGGAGCGCCGTCCGCGACGACCCGTTCCATCGCCGTCAAGCGCGTGCACGGCACCGGCGCGGCCCCCGACGGCGAGGTCTCGCGCCACCTGCACGCACAGGTCCGCGAGGGCGACCGGCTGCGCGTCTCGGCCCCGTACGGCGACCTGGTGCTGGACGCCGTCGAGACCCCGCTGCTTCTCGCCTCGGCCGGCATCGGCTGCACGCCGGTGCTCGCCATGCTGGAGCAGCTCGCGGCCGACGGTCACACGGGCCCGGTCACGGTGGTGCACGGCGACCGCTCCCCCGCCTCGCACGCTCTGCGCGCCGACCACGAGACCCTGACCGAGAAGCTCGCCGACGCCTCGGCGCACTTCTGGTACGAGGAGCCGGGCTCTGCCCGCAACACGGGACTGGTCGATCTCACCGACGTCTCCGTCGCGCCCGGCACGCGCGCGTACCTGTGCGGTCCGCTGCCCTTCATGCGCGCCGTGCGCGGGCAGTTGCTCGACAAGGGCGTGGCGGCCGCCGACATCCACTACGAGGTCTTCGGCCCCGACCTCTGGCTCGCCGCCCCGTGAGCGCGCCCCCCGCACGGCGCTCCGCCGGTTAATGCGGTGGCGGGTCCTCGTACGGCCTGGCTAGCGTCGCCCCATGACGCACGAGGACCCGCTCGCGTACGCACTCGGTCTCGAAGGCATCGCCCTGATCCGGGCGTTCACGGGACTCGGACCCGGTGGCGAAGATCTCGACAAGGCGTTCGTGGCGGCCCGGATCGCCGGGATCCGTGCCCTGCTCGACGACCCGTCCCTCGCCGACGCCGCCGTCGAGACGGAGTGGGTCGACACGGTCGAGGGATACGGCATCTGGTCGCGCACGTACGACGGCGCCGACAACCCCGCCTTCGACTACGACGCGCAGCCCCTGACCCGGGCCGCGGCCACGCTGCCCGCGGGCTCCGTGGTCCTGGACGCGGCGTGCGGTTCCGGCCGGCTGACCGCGGTCGCCGCGGGCCTCGGCCACCGGGTGATCGGCGTCGACACCTCCCCCGCCATGCTGGCCCTGGCACGCCGCCGGGTGCCGGGCGGCACTTTCGTGCGCGGGGCGCTGCCGGCGCTGCCGGTGCGTACGGCGGGCATCGACCTCGTCACGTGCTCCCTGGCCCTCACCCATGTGCCCGACTCGGTCCGGTGCTGGCCGAGTTCGGGCGTGTACTGCGCCCCGGCGGCCGCGTCCTGATCACCGATCTGCATCCCGAGCAGGTGGCCCGTGGTGTGATCCCGCCGCTGCGCAGGGCGGACGGCAGCCCGGCCCGGCTCACCACGTACCGGCACCGCGTCGGCGACTATGTGCGGGCCGCGCTGGCGGCGGGCCTGGAGGTGCGCGGCTGCGCGGAGCCCGGGATGCGGCCGGCGGAGTCGGATGAGCCGCGCGCGTCCGGGCCCGGCCCCTGGGAGCTCTGGCCGTGGTCGCTCGCAAGGCTCGCGCCCGAGGCGGCGGAGGTGGCGGGGGCCGGGGTGCCGGTGATGCTGCAGTGGGAACTGCGGCGGCCCGGCGCCGCCGCGTGACCGGCCGCTCCGCGCCCGTGCCCGTGGCGCACTGGGAGGAGCACTTCGGGCGGGGCGAAGGGTTCCGGCGGCCGGACCGGCACGAGACGGCGCTGCTGCGGGCGCGGGTGCGGCCCCGGCCCGGACAGCGGGCGCTCGACATCGGGTGCGGTCTCGGCGGGTACGCGGCCGCACTCGCCGCACTCGGATACGCGACGACGGCGGTCGACTGGGCCGCGGCGTCCGTCGCGGCGGTGCGGGACCGCTACGAGGGTCTCGGCCTCCCGATCGAGGCGCGCCGGGTGGACTTCGACGACGCCCGGTCGGTCGCTCAACTGCGCAGCCACTCCTATGACTTGGTGACGATGCGGCTCGTCTACGCGTTCTTGCGGCGCAAGGCGGCCGTCGCGGCGCGGGTACGGCGGCTGCTCGCGCCGGGCGGCGCGTGGGTGGTGACGACACCGCTGGCCTCGCGACTGCCGCCGGAGCGCCGCGGCATCGGGATCACGGAGCGTGACGCCGGGGCGCTCATCGGCGGCTGGGGGCGCGGCCACTGGTACGACCTCGAACCGGAGGGGCTACGGGTCTTCGTGCTGCGCGAGTGACACCCGGACACGGCCCGCACCGACCGAGTGCGGCGGCCGACTGACAGACCGTGTGACCTGCGCGGATGCCGTGTGCGACGGCCATTGTCAGTGGTGGGGTGCAGACTGACGGATACCTGGAGACAACGACGTTTCGGAGGTGTTCGGCATGACTGAAGTGCTGCTCGCTGTGGGCACGCGCAAGGGGCTGTTCCTGGGACGCAGGAGCGGGGCGACAGGGGCGTCCGCGGGGGCCTGGACGTTCGACGAGAGCCCGTACTTCAACGCACAGGCGGTGTACTCCGTCGCCATCGACACACGAGGTTCCACACCGAGGCTGCTCGCGGGCGGTGACAGCGCGCACTGGGGGCCGTCCGTCTTCCACTCCGACGATCTGGGCCGCACATGGACCGAACCCTCCGCTCCGGCCGTCAAGTTCCCCAAGGACACGGGGACTTCGCTGGAGCGGGTGTGGCAGCTGCACCCGGCCGCGGCGGAGCCGGACGTGGTGTACGCGGGCACGGAGCCCGCGGCGCTGTACCGGTCGGAGGACCGGGGCCGGTCGTTCGAGCTGTGCCGTCCGCTGTGGGAGCATCCGACGCGTTCGCGGTGGGTGCCGGGCGGAGGCGGCGAGGGGCTGCACACGGTGCTGACGGACGCCCGTGATCCGCGGGCGCTGACGGTCGCGGTGTCCACGGCCGGCGTGTTCCGTTCGACGGACGGCGGCGCGAGCTGGGATCCGGCGAACCAGGGGGTGTCCGCGGTGTTCCTGCCCGATCCGAACCCGGAGTTCGGGCAGTGCGTGCACAAGGTGGCGCGGGACGCGGTCGACCCGGACCGGCTGTATCTGCAGAACCACTGGGGCGTGTACCGCAGCGACGACGCGGGGGGCCACTGGACCGACATCGGGTCCGGCCTTCCGTCGACGTTCGGGTTCGCCATGGCGACGCATCCGCACCGCGGGGACACGGCCTACAACTTCCCGATCACCGCGGACGCCGACCGGGTCCCCGCCGACCACCGCTGCCGGGTCTTCCGCACCCAGGACGCGGGCAAGAGCTGGGAGCCGCTGACCCGCGGGCTGCCGGAGGGCGACCACTACGGCACGGTGCTGCGCGACGCCTTGTGCACGGACGACGCGGACCCGGCGGGCGTGTACTTCGGGAATCGCAACGGGGAGGTGTACGCCTCGTCCGACGACGGCGACAGCTGGCGTCAGGTGGCCTCCCATCTGCCGGACGTGCTGTGCGTACGCGCGGCCGTCGTGGGCTGAGCGCGGGCGCCGCGGCGGTCGGCCGATGCCGCTCGGCCGACCGCCGGTTGAAGCCCCGCGCGCGTGCGGCGTTAGGGTGACGCCGTGGCACCACGACCTCTCCATGAAATCGTCGAAGCGGGTTGGGCCAAGGCCCTGGAACCCGTGTCCGGACAGATCGCCGCGATGGGGGACTTCCTGCGCGCGGAGATCGCCGCGGGGCGGACCTACGTCCCGTCGGGCGCGAACGTCCTGCGGGCGTTCCAGCAACCCTTCGACGAGGTGAGGGTGCTGATCGTCGGTCAGGACCCGTACCCGACGCCGGGTCACGCCGTGGGTCTGTCCTTCTCGGTGGCGCCCGACGTGCGTCCGCTGCCGGGCAGCCTCATCAACATCTACCGCGAGCTGAACACGGACCTCGGGCTGCCGCAGCCGTCGAACGGGGACCTGACGCCGTGGACCCGGCAGGGTGTCCTGCTGCTCAACAGGGCGCTGACGACGGCCCCGAGGAAGCCCGGCGCGCACCGCGACAAGGGGTGGGAGCAGGTCACCGAGCAGGCGATCCGGGCGCTCGCCGCGCGCGGCCGCCCGCTGGTGTCGATCCTGTGGGGCCGCGACGCCCGTAATCTGCGGCCGATGCTGAGCGAGTACCCGGCGATCGAGTCCCCGCACCCCTCCCCCATGTCGGCCGACCGCGGGTTCTTCGGCTCGCGCCCCTTCAGCCGGGCCAATGACCTGCTGGTGCGCCAGGGCGCGCAGCCGATCGACTGGCAGCTGCCGTGACCGACGCCGAGCGGTCCGGCCCCCCTCTGGTCCTGGGTGTGGACTCCGGCGGCTCCGGGCTGCGGGTCGCCCTGGCGCCCGTGGACGCTCCGGCGCGGCGCTCGGTCGCCACGTCCCGGACACCGGTGCGCACGTCGGGCTCCGGCATCGACGCCGGGCACATGATGGAGCAACTGCTGCCCATGGCCCTGACGTTGCTGGAGGAACACGAGACGGCGGGTGCGCGGATCGCCGCGGCCGTCGTCGGAGCCGCCGGGATGGCCACCCTCGGTGACGCCCTGCGGGCCGAGCTGCCCGACGCGTTCCGGCGTGAACTGGGCGTGGAGCGGCTGGCGTTGGCCGGGGACGCGGTCACCGCGTACGCGGGAGCGCTCGGCCAGCGTGCCGGCGCGGTGGTCGCCGCGGGCACCGGCATGATCGCGCTCGGCACGGGACTCGACCGGTGGCGGCGTGCCGACGGCTGGGGTCATCTGCTGGGCGACTGCGGTGGCGGCGCCTGGATCGGGCGGGCCGGGCTCGACGCGGCGATGCGGGCGTTCGACGGGCGGCGCGGCGGGAGTTCGCCGCTGCTGGCGCTCGCCGAGAAGCGGTTCGGGCCCGCCGGTGAACTGCCGGGCCGGATCTACCCGCGCACGGACCGTCCGGCGGCGCTCGCCTCGTTCGCGCCCGATGTGGCCCTGTGCGCGACGCAGGGCGATCCGGTGGCGGCGGGCGTGCTGCGCGAGGCCGCGCGGCACATCGCCGACGCGGCGGCCGCGGTCTGCCCGGCCGGCGGCGGCGAAGTCGCCCTGACCGGCGGCCTGTTCCACCTGGGTGAGCCGCTGCTCGGCCCGCTGCAGGCGGAGCTCGCCGAGCAGCTGCCGCACGCCACCGTCGTGACCGCCGAGGGCGACCCGTTGCACGGTTCCCTGGTGATCGCCGGGGCCCTCGCCGCGGACGGACTGCGACTGCCGCGTGACGGACGGCTCCTCTCGGTGACCCAGCGGCAGATGCACGGCACAGCCATCGAAGCGGGGAGTTGACGCGGACCCTTGCGGACCAGGGCACTTGAACCGGCCGCAACCTCCCATCCGTAACTGAACGGACAATCAAGGACGGATACCGCTCAGCTGCCCCCTGGCCGAACATCGGAGCCCGTCGAGCCAGTAGCATGCGGCGCCATGAGCTCCCCCCAAGGGCCTGCTTCCGGCCTGCCTGTACGAATGCCGCGACCCCGCCAGCCCGGACGGCACCGCCGCCCGGAACCCGTGGCCGCCCCCGAGGGCGCCCCGTCCCTCGTTCTCGCGGTGCCGGGCACGCCCAGCGCCGCGACGCGCATGCTCGCCGACGAGGTCGTGAGCATCGCCCGCTCCGAGCTGCCCGGTCTCGACGCCCGGGTCGGTTTCGTGGAGGGGGAGGTCACCGACTTCCCGGTCTCCGCCGAGTTCCCCTCCCTCGCGTCCGTGCTCGCGCACGCCGCGAAGGAGCGCACCGCACGCTACGAGCAGGCGCTCGCCGCCGAGGTCGAGGGCGTCAAGGAGCCCGAGGGCCCCGTCGCCGTGGTCGTCCCGCTGCTCGCGGGCCCCGACGCCGCGCAGGTCCGCCAGATCCACCAGGCCATCGCCGACAGCCGTGTCGCCGCCGAGCTGACCGATGTGCTCGGCCCGCACCCGCTGCTCGCGGAAGCGCTGCACGTGCGCCTGTCGGAGGCCGGTCTGGCCCGCGCCGACCGCGCCCGGCTGTTCACCGTGGCCACGGCCGCGGACGGCATCATCCTCGCGACGGTCGGCGGTGAGGAGGCGGTGCAGGCCGCCGGGATCACCGGCATGCTGCTCGCCGCGCGCCTCGCCGTGCCGGTGATGGCCGCCGCGCTCGACGCCGAGGGATCGGTCACGGCGATCGCCGAGCAGCTGCGGTCCTCGGGTTCGCAGCAGCTGGCGCTCGCGCCGTATCTGATCGGGCCGGAGCTCGACCCGTCGGTCCTGGAAGCGGCCGCCAAGGACGCGGGCTGCGCCTCGGCGGAGCCGCTGGGCGCGTACCCGGCGATGGGCAAGCTGGCCCTCGCCAAGTACGCGACGGCGCTGGGGATCACGCCCCAGCCGGTTGCCTCCGGCAGCTGAGCGGACGTGTGAGCGGGGCCCGGTCGCTACCGGGCCCTGTCTGCTTTTCGGCTCCCCACCGGGCCCCGTCTGCTTTTCGGCTCCCCACCGGGCCCCGTTCGCTGTTCAGCACGCGCCTCGGGCCGGGCCCGCGCCGCACGGCACGCGCCTCGGGCCGGGCCCGCGCCGCACGGGCCCGATCGGCTGTGAACGGCCTTGAGGTGGCCGCACGGCACCCCTATGGTCGCCACCATGAGCAGCGACGACACGGCACTCATGGCAGAGCAGATGGCCTACTACCGGGCGCGTGCGTCCGAGTACGACAACGTCTACGAGCACCGCGCGGACCTGCGAGAACTTCTCGCCGTCGCCGACCGTCTCCCCCTCACCGGAGACGTTCTGGAGCTCGCCTGCGGGACCGGGCAGTGGACGGCCCTGCTCGCCCGGCGGGCCGCGTCGGTGACGGCCGTCGACGCCTCCGCGGAGACGCTGGCCATCGCCCGCACACGTGCCGCCGCACCCCACGTCCGTTTCGTGCAGGCCGATCTGTTCGAGTGGCAGCCGCCGCGCCGCTACGACACGGTGTTCTTCGGCTTCTGGCTGTCCCATGTGCCGCCGGCCCGGTTCCCCGGGTTCTGGCGGTCGGTCGCGGCCTCGCTCGCCCCGGGCGGCCGGGCGGTCTTCGTCGACGACGGCCCCACCGAGGCGGCGAACGAGGAACTGCTCACCGGGGAGTCCGGGCACGCGGCTCTGCGCCGCCTCCAGGACGGCAGCGCGTACCGCATCGTGAAGGTCTTCCACGAGGCACAGTCGCTCACCGACCAGCTCGCCGCGCTCGGCTGGTCGGCCCGGGTCGCGCCCGCCGCGGGGCACTTCCTCGTCGGAGTGGCGAGCCCGATCGGTGCATCGGGACCCGCCTAACCGGCCTGATCGAAAACGACGCAGGACGCCGCCGGCACCCGCACCGAGCCGCCCCGCACGGGCAGCCCCGACTCCTGGTCCACGGTGAACCAGGTGACGTCGCCGGAGCGTTCGTTGGCCGCGTAGAGGAACCGGCCGGAGGGGTCGAGGGCCAGATCACGCGGCCAGTCGCCGCCGCAGGAGACGGTCGCGAGGAGCGTGGCGCTCTCCCCCGTCGCGTCCAGAGAGAAGACGGAGATGATGTCCTCGCCGCGGGTGGCCGTCCACAGGAAGCGGCCGTCGGGGGCGACGACGACCTCGGACGGGTACGCGTCGCCGCGCGGCCCCGCGTCGGGCAGGACCAGGAGCTCGGTGAGCGGCTTGAGCGTGCCGTCGACGGCGTCCCAGCGGCAGACGGTGAGGGTCGGCGTGAGTTCGTTGAGGACGTACGCGTACCCGCCTGACGGGTGGAAGGCGAGGTGGCGCGGGCCCGAGCCGGGGCGCAGGGCCGTCTCGTGGTGCAGGGTGAGCCGGCCGTCCTGCGACAGTGCGCAGACGCGGACCGAGTCGGTGCCGAGGTCGACGCTGACCGCCCAGCGGCCGCTCGGATCCGGCAGGACCTGGTGGGCGTGCGGGGTCTGCTGGCGCTGCGGGTGCGGGCCCGAGCCGCTGTGCCGCAGCACATCGGTGCCGGCCGCGTCCGGCGTGCCGTCGGCCCGCAGCGGGAGGCAACTGACGCTGCCGGAGTTGTAGTTCGCGGTCAGCACCCGGTCGCCCCAGACGGCGAGATGGGTGGGGCCCGCGCCGTCCACCGGGGCGGGCGGCGCGGCGAGCTGCGGCGGGACGGTGTCCGTCCGGAACGCGGCGACGGCCCCGTCCCTGGTCTCGCTCACCGCGTACAGGAGTCCGCCCGAGAGGGTCAGGTACGAGGGGTCGGCGAGGGCGTCCGTGGCGTCGAGGAGGGTCAGCGAACCGTCCTGCGCGTCGAGCGACGCCGTCACGATGCCGCGGCCGCCCGCCGCCGTGAAAGAGCCGATGTACGCCCGCCCTGCCTGACTGCCGCTCACTGCTTCCCCTTTCGGACGCGGGCCGTGTGCCCGTGCGGCCGACGGTAGCAGTGGGTCTAGACCAGATTGCGCCAGGGAGCCCGGTGCCGCGCCGGGAACGCGTCCTCGCCGCGCGCCCGTGCGTGGGCCTCGGGATGGTGCACGTACGCGGGCGTGTGCTGCACGTCGTCGTACGTGCGATGGAAGACCGGGGTCGTCGAGCCGGACAGGGGCGGGACGATCCACGACCAGTCGGCGCCGACGGTGCGGCCGCGGGACTCCTCGCGTTCCAGGTGCGTGAGGAAGCGCACCGACTCGGTGTGGTGGTCGGTGATGGTGACGCCCGCGCGGTCGAAGGAGTGCAGCACCGAACGGTTGAGCTCGACGAGGGCCCGGTCCTTCCACAGGGAGCGGTCGCTGCTGGTGTCGAGGCCGAGGCGGTGGGCGAGGTGGGGCAGCAGGTTGTAGCGGTCGGTGTCGGCGAGGTTGCGGGCCCCTATCTCGGTGCCCATGTACCAGCCGTTGAAGGGGGCCGCGCCGTAGCAGATCCCGCCGATCTCCAGGCACATGTTGGCGAGCGCGGGGACCGCGTGCCAGCGCAGGCCCAGCCCGGCCCACCAAGGGAACTCCGGGTGCTCCAGGGGGACTTCGAGAACCGCGTCCTCGGGCAGCCGGAAGAGGCGGGGCCGCAGGTGCGGGGCTTCCTGGACGACCAGGGGCAGCACGTCGAAGGGGGTGCCCGCGCCGCCCTGCCAGCCCAGCCGCCTTGCGTACTCGGTGAGTCCGACGGCGCTCGGGTCGCCGACGACGAGTCCGTCGCGCCGGGCGTGTCCCGCGTAGCGGATCAGCTGCTCGTTCCAGATGCGCGGCCCCGGCCGGCCGGGCCGGTCGGGGGCGAAGACGGTGATGAGCGGGCGGATCCGGCCGCCGGGCGCCGCCTCCCGCAGATGGTCGGCGCAGGCCGCGGCGATCGCGTCGGGGGTGGTGAGGTGGCGCAGGTCGCGCACGCGCAGGGAGCGCCAGTAGAGGCGGCCTATGCAGCGGTTGGCGTTGCGCCAGGCGACGCGGGCGCCGTGCGCGAGTTCCTGCGGGGTGTGCGTGTACGTGCCGGTGGCGGCGATCTCCGCCTCGGCCTCGGCGATGCGCCGGGCCGGATCGCCGAGGTGTTCCTCGGCGTGGTGCTGCCGGATGAACGCGGCCGCGGCCTGTGCCGGCCCGTCGCCCGGCCGCCTGCGGGCGCCGGGCTCGGGCACCGGGCCGTGGTCGTGCCACGGCCCGTGCTCCGGGCCGTCGACCGCGGCGAGCCAGCCCTCCGCCTCGTGCGGTGTTCCGGTCCTGCGCAGGTTGCTTCGCATGGCGCACTCCCAGCGGCTCGGTGGCGGCGGCGCCCGGCTCGCTCCCGCGCGGCCGGGCGGCGGGACCCGGCCGGTTCGGCGGCCCGGGCCCCGGGCGTCCAACGGCGCGGGATGTACCCCGAGGGCGGACTGATCCACCCTGTATGTGCCCCGGGAACATGCTCACTCGGGACCGGTCTGTCCACGCCGATGCGAGACAACCACACGTCGGCCCCGGCAGGTGGGCGATCACGGGCCTCCGGGGAGCGTGACGAACTGCGCAGGGGCGCGCGTTCCGTTCTACGCGCCCAGGCTTGCGCGCCGGGCTCCGCGCAGCGGTACGGCGAGTTCGACCAGCGCGCGTTCCAGGGCGTGCAGGTGGGCGAGGACGGGCTGCTCGGCCTCGGCCTCCTGCGGCGCCGCCACGACGGCACGCGCGTACGGGGCGGGGGCGGTGAGCGCCTCGACCGCGCTCTCCACGCGCCAGCACGCGGCGGCGAGCCGGGCGTCGTGCGAGGCCTCCGGGTCGGCGGCGACGGAGGCGAGCCCGCGCACCTCGCGCGCGCACTCGTCGAGCAGGGCGAGCACCTTCCGGGCCCGCGCCTTGCGGGACCGCATCGGGCTGAGCGGGTGCACCAGCGGGTTCAGCGACAGCCGTACGCGGCCGAGGATGGCCTCCAGTTCGGCGACGCGCGGCGCCGGGTCGGCGTCCCCGCCGGCGAGCCGGGCGGCGGCCTCCGCGGTGCAGGCGTGCACACAGCGCAGCGCCCGCTCGACCCAGGCGTCGGTGACGGAGTGCGTGCTCACGGGCAGCACCAGCAGCACGGCGAGGACCGCGCCCAGGGCGCCGGCCGCCGTCTCGGTGACGCGCAGCGCGAGCAGCGCGGGGTCGAGCACGCCGAGCAGCCCGTAGAGCATGCTCGCCATCACGGTCACGGCCAGCATCATCCAGGTGTAGGAGACGTGGGCCGTGTAGAAGATGCCGAAGACGCTGACGGCGACGACGACCGCGGCGGCGACCGGATCGTGGTGCAGCGGCATGGCGACGGCGAAGCCCAGCACGATGCCGAGCACGGTGCCCAGGAACCGGCGGAAGCCGCGCACCACGGTCTCGCCGCGCGAGGTCGTCGCGACGAACACCCACCAGGTCGCGCCGACGGCCCAGTACCACCGCTGATCGGACAGCACCTGCCCGGCGGCGAGCGCGAACGCCGCGCCCACCGTCGCCTGCACGGCCTGCCGGGTCGTGATCCGCGCGAGCCCCTTGCCGCCGGCCGGCGCCGCCACGGCCACCGGCCCCGGTAGCCGCCGCTCGTAGCACCACACCCCGAACCGCACGAACGCGGCGGCGCCGAGCGACAGGAGCACGGCCTCGTACAACTCGGGCAACTGGCCGGGGACGGTGTGCAGGAACTGGCTGGCGAAGAACATCATGAACGCGAACACGCCCAGCGAGTGCCCGCGCGGCCCCCACCGGCGCGCGTACACGCCTGCTCCCACGACCGCGAGGAACGCCAGGTCACGGGCGAGCGGCGCCCCGTGCAGCACGGCCGCGAGCGCGAGCACCGGCAGGCCGACGACGGGCAGCAGCGCGGTCGTGACCGCCTGCCCGCGCACCGTCGTGTCGGTCACCGTGAACAGGGCGAGCAGCGCGGCCAGACCACCGGTGATCGCCGCCACCAGCGAATGCCCGACGGCTCCGCACAGCACCACGGCCAGCCCGATCCCCAGCACCGCACGACTCGCGAACCGCAGCCGTACCCGCCCCGGATCCGGCGCCACGAACGCCCTCTTCAGCAAGTTGCCCCGCCCTTCCACACGCAGACATGAGAAAGGCGCCGCGGAGATCCCCGGGGGATCCGCAGCGCCATCGACTCGCACATCTCAGCATTGAGGCGGCTGATGGTTCAACAGAGGCCGAAAGTCCTGGGCCAATGGCACAGGAATCGCTGCCGCCCGACGGCCGGGTCCGGGCCAACGGACCATCGGGGGGAACCGGCCGCCCTGGAGGGCGTCACCACCCGCCGCACCCTCCGCCGCCACCGGACCGGGGGCGCCCCCTGCGTGGGGCCGCAAGTCCGTGACAGGTCGTGACAGGTATGGCCGCGCACGAAAAAGAATCACCTCGCGGCGATCCGTCCCCTCGCCGAGGAAGGCTCAATCACATCGTTGACCGGTTCGAAATTCAGGTGAACTCTGCTCTGAAGAGCCTCCGAGAAAGGTGAGTAAGGTGACCATTTCGCCTCAGGTCGCGCCGAATGTTTCGGCGTCCACCGCGCCCAGGACCACCACGCTCACCGCCGTCTGGGACGCGGTCCTCGTACGCGGCGTCGGCGTCATGTCCGTGTCCCGCTTCGGCCCAGGTCAGTACATCGTCTTCTTCCATCACGACGTTTCCCAAGGCGCTTATGTCGCCACATTGGGATCGGCGAACACGGTAGCCTTCATGCCCCCTGGCGAGATCGTCGTGAGCCCTGCGGAGAATGCGCCGAACGCGGTCGTCGTGCTCACATTTGGGAGCGGTGGGCTTCCTTTCCAGGACCGTGGCTTCCATTTGGCGGTGCATCTTCCTTAGCGCGGGTCAGACGGCGCTTCCGCGCAATTCCTTCAATGCGTTCCGGGTCAGTCGGCGCGGCTCGCCTTCGGTTTCCACGAGGACGACGTCGCAGGACGCCTCGTGCGTGAGGGCGCTGGTGAAGCTGCCGTCGGCGAACTGCGCGAGGGCGCCGCGCGGGGAGCGGCCCACGGCGACCGCCCTCGCGCCGACCTCGTCGGCGTGGTGGGCCAGGGCTCGGCCGGCCGCCGCGTGGTCGCCGACGCTGGAGAGGATCTGGCCGGACACCGTCAGCCCGTGCGCGGCGGCCCGTTCCAGGTGTGCGGTGACGGCCGCGCGCGCCTGGTCGGTCGTCTCGGTTTCGGTGGCCTGTTCCTCCACGACGGCGGTCTGCTGTACGTGCACGATCTCCAGGGGGCTCCCGGTCGCGGACGCGAGCCGGGCCGCCGCTTCCACGATGGCCTGCGCCCTGCCGTGGGAGCCCACCGCGACCACGACCGGGGCCGTGCCCGCGGGCGCGGGGTCACCGACCGCCGTGAGCCGCGCGGTGACCGGCCCGGCTTCGCCGAGGTGCGCCTCGGCCCCGGCCAGCATCTTGTGGCCGGTGGCGAGGACGGGGATCGCCAGGACGAAGCTCGCGGCGCCCACGGAAAAGGGAAGGCTCAGTCCCGCCGCGTCGGCGAGCTTGCCCGCGACGTACGGGGCGATGCCGCCGCCGATGAAGCGCAGGCGCGCGCCAGTGCGGGCAGCGCGATCCTGACCGCGTGCTGTTCCTCCTCGGAGAGCGCCGCGACGAGCCGGCCCAGCGCCTCGGCCCGTTCGGCCCTGCGCGCCTCGTAGACCTCGACGCCCAGGTCGGTCACGGCGACCAGCACGCCGCGGCCGTCCTCGGGGTCGGCGTCGCGCCGGACCAGTCCGGCCCGCTCCAACCGGCCCACCAGCTGGGTCATGTTGGGCTGCGAGACGTTCTCCGAGCGGGCCAGCTCGCTCAGCCGCAGCGGGCCGCCCCGGCCCAGCCGGTCGAGTGCGGACGAGGCCGCGTGGCTCAGCCCACCGGCCGTGGTGCCACGGCGTACGTGGCGCACCGTCTGCTCGACGGCCGTCATCAACGATTCGGCGGAACCCGCTTCGGAGTCCATGCCCCGCTCATTCATAAGTGCATTACGCACCTGGTTCGGCGCGGGCGGAACCCCCGGAACGGAGCGAGGGCGCCGCGGAGATCCCGGAGGATCGCGCGGCGCCCCGGCGCCCCAAAGGCCCCTCCCGCTCAGTGCAGTCGGGGCTCGATCCGGAAGAGCGCGCCGCCGGTCTGGCCGATGAGCGTGTGGCCGGAGAGCATCAACTCGGGGGCGATGCCTCCTCGGGCGGGCCCCACGGGCAGCGGGACCCGGCCGCGCCAGCGCACCGTGCCGTTGTCCAGGTCGAGGCCCACCAGGTGTCCTGACGGGTCGAGGTAGTAGGCCACCCTGCGGTCGAGGTCCACGGCGGCAGCGGAGGGCAGTTCCCTCATCCGGGCGTCGCGCTTCTCCTTGCGCAGGGTCAGCCCGAGGTCGCGGGACCACAGCCGGCGGCCGTCCTCGGCCGAGTACGCGACGGCGGTGCCGTCACCACCGGCCAGCAGCTTGCCGTCGGCCACCTTCCCGAACGGGATCCCGTCGACGCGGTGTCGTGTGACCTTGCCGCTGCCGGTGTCCACGCGCGTGAAGGTGGCGGGTCCGGGGTCGCTGAAGAACCTCTGGCCACCGGCCAGACCGCCCAGCAGCACGCTGTCGCCGTCCGTCCCCAGGAACGTGGTCATGCCCTTGACCGTGGCCACGGTCCGGGCCGCGCCGGTCTTCGGGTCGAGGCGGATCACGGAGCTGGGTCGCGGCGACTTGTCCGAGTCCGGTGAGCAGACCAGGTAGGGGGCGCCGCCGAGGGAGGCCGGGGTGCAGTCGGCCTGCTTCCACTTGTACGTCCACAGCGTCCGCCCCGTCCTGTCGTCGAGCGCGGCGACGCTCTTGAAGGAGGGGGTGTTGGCGAGGATCCAGCCGTTGAACCGCACGGCGGCTTCGGCGTCGCGGCTGTCGTCGGCCATGACGTGCTTCCAGAGCGTCTGGCGGCTCGCGAGGTCGATGGCGACGAGATCCGTTCTCGCCCTGCTCGCCCCGGGGTCGTGATCGGCGTACGTGTACAGGACCCCGTCGCGAACCCCGGCCAGGGATCCGGACGGGGTGCTCCCGCTGTGCGGATCCGCGGCGGCGCGCTTCCAGTCGACCGTGCCGGTACGGGCGTCGACGCCGATCGCGTCGTACTCGGCCCCGCGGCAGTAGACGGCGCCGGAGCCGAGGGTGCACGCGTCCCAGGAAGCGCTGGGCAGGGTGGTCCGCCACAGGAGCCTGCTCTCGGTGCTCATCCGGGTCGTGGGCGGCTGCGTCCCCTTGTGCCCGTCTCCCCCGGTGACGAAGACCGCGCCGACGGTGATGCCCGCTACGCCGAGCGCCGTGCCCGCCGCCCTGACGACGTTCCTGCGTCGCCTGCGCCGCACGATGCGGTCGGCGATGCCCGCGGGAGCGGCCGGGCTGTCGGGGGTCCAGTCGTGCAGGACGTCCCGGATCGTGCGGTCCAGCTGGTCGGAGTTCATGTGTGGGCCCCCCTCGGGCTGCTGCTGCTCGTGACGGTGGCGGCCGGCTGCGCGGGGTCGCCCAGTTCCGGGGCGACCCGGCGCAGCCGGGCCAGGGACCGATGGGTGGTGCTGCGGACGGTGCCGACCGAGCAGCCGAGGGTGCTCGCCACCTCCGTCTCGGACAGGTCCTCGAAGTAGCGCAGGACGAGGACGGTGCGCTGGCGCGGCGTGAGCCGGGCGAGCGCCTGCGCCACGGCGATCCGCAGATCGGCGGCGCCGGTGCCGTCGGCGATCCCGAGGCCCTCCGGTGGCGCGGCGAAGGTCGGTTCGCGGTGCGGTCTGCGCAGTCGCCAGCGGCTGACCTGGTGGCGGTACATCACCCTGCGCACGTAACGCTCGGGGTCCTCCACCTGCCGCCAGCGGTCCAGCACCTTCATCAGCGCGGTCTGCACGAGGTCCTCGGCCTTGTGCCGGTCACCGCCGGTGAGCAAGTTGGCCACGCGGAGCAGGGCGCCCCACCGGGAGTCGACGAACTCCCGGAATCTCTCGTGGTCCTGCGGGTCCATGGGCCCTCCCGTTTCTTGACGCCCCACAGGACGCGCCGGGCGTCGGCAATCTATGCCTGGCACCTGGCGGTTCTTTCCGGCCGTAGCGTTCACGCACAGGTCAATGCAATGACTAATAGCCGGATCGTTGCATTCCTCTTGAATTCACTGCAACGAAATCACGCGCACTACCTGCACCTAGGTCATTCATCTGCAATCTCACCGTTGCAGCATCAATGAACGCAACGTAGCGTTTCCATCAACGGAAACAAGGACTCAAGGAGTGGACGATGCAGAAGTTCGACGCCCCGGCCCCGATCACCGCTGTTCTCGACATTCCCGCGGGGCGCATCCAGCTGATCGCCGCCCACCGCACCGACGCCGTCGTCGAGGTGCTTCCCGCCCACCCCGCCAAGAGCCGCGACGCGAAGGCCGCCGAGCAGGCCACGGTCGAGTTCCGCGACGGCGTCCTGCGCATCGCGACGGCAGCACCCCGGCACGCCCTCATCGGCCCTTCCGGCGCCGTGGAGGTGACCGTCCGACTGCCCGTCGGCTCCCGGGTCGAGGCGAAGGCGGCCGCCACGGATCTGCGGGGCGTGGGACGGCTCGGCGACGTCGTCTTCGAGAGTGCCCAGAGCGAGGTCAAGCTCGACGAGGCCGCGGGCGTCCGCATCGGACTGCAGGGCGGCGACGTACGGATCGGCCGCCTCGACGGCGACAGCGAGATCAGCACGCGCAAGGGTGACCTCACGGTGACCGAGGCCGTGCGCGGGACCCTGACCCTGCGCACCGAGCACGGCGACATCCACGTCGGCGCGGCCCACGGGGTCTGCGCGACCCTCGACGCCGGCACGTCCTACGGCCGGGTCCACAACGCACTGCACAACGCCGAGGGCGAGGGCGCGGGCCTGGCCGTGCACGCGACGACCTCCTACGGCGACATCACCGCCCGCAGCCTCTGACCCGTACGCGGATCAGAGGGCCTGCGCCCGGACCAGGAGCAGCTGCTCGGGGTTGAGCGCCGGCGCGCGCACGCCCACCCGGGCCAGGGTGGCGCCGCCGAGGACGAGTCCGTCGGTGGTCCACGGGGTCGGCTGCCCCCGCAGAGCCGGGGCGTCGCCGGGCGCCTGCACACTCACCCGGTACGTCACGTCCGGGTCCAGGCCGGGCAGCCGGACCGTCCCGGGCACCGACGTCAGTGGCGCGTCCAGCTGGACCAGGGCGTACAGGGCGTCGCGGCGGTCGGGCGCGACGACACCGTGGACGGCGAGCGCGGGATCGTACGCGTCGTCGCGGACGGTGGTGCCGCCGTGCAGCAGGGGCCGCAGCTCCTTGTACAGGGCGACCCAGCGGGCGAGCTCGGCGCGCTCGTCAGGGGTGGCGGTGGTGAGGTTCCACTCGATGCCGAACGACCCGAACAGGGCGGTTCCGGCCCGGAAGGACAGGTCGTGGGTACGGCCCGTGGTGTGCGACCGGGGCGCACCGACGTGTGCGCCGACCAGTTCGGGCGGCAGCAACTGGGCGGTCCAGCGCTGGATCTGCTGCCGTTCCAGCGGGTCGATGCAGTCGCTGGCCCAGACCCGGTCCGTGCGTTCGAGGATGCCCAGGTCGACGCGGAGACCGCCGGAGGAGCAGGACTCGATCTCCACCCGCGGGTGCCGGGAGCGCAGTTCGTCGAGGAGGCGGTAGACCGCGTGGGTCTGCGCGTGCACGGACGGCGTGCCGTGCGGCCCGTGCCCCGCGTCGAGCAGGTCGCGGTTGTGGTCCCACTTCAGGTACGCGATGTCGTACTCGGTGAGGAGGGCGTCGAGCCGGTCCAGGATGTACGCGTACGCGCCGGGCCGCGTGAGGTCGAGCACCTGCTGGTGGCGCGAGGGGAGCGGCTGCCGCCCTCCGGTGGCGAGCAGCCAGTCGGGGTGGGCGCGGGCCAGGTCGGAGTCGGGGTTGACCATCTCCGGCTCGACCCAGAGCCCGAACTCCATGCCGAGGTCGTGGACGGTGGAGATCAGCGGGCCGAGCCCCTTGGGCCAGACGTGCTCGTCGACGTACCAGTCGCCGAGGCCCGCGCGGTCATGCCTGCGGTGCCTGAACCAGCCGTCGTCGAGCACGAACCGCTCCACGCCGGCCTCGGCGCCGAGCCGGGCCAGTTCGGTGAGCCGGTCGAGGTCCTGGTCGAAGTAGACGGCTTCCCAGGTGTTCAGCACGACGGGTCGGGGCGGCAGTTGCGGCCGGCGCCCGCGCAGGTGGGTGTGGAAGCGGGCGGCGATCGCGTCGAGGCCCTCGTCGCTGTACGCCGCGTACACCCAGGGCGTCGTGTACGTCTCCCCCGGCGCGAGCCGCACCTCGCCCGGCAGCAGCAGTTCGCCGCCGCCGAGGACCGCGGCGCCGGTCGACAGACGTTCGGCGTACGCGCGGTGGTTGCCGCTCCACGCGACGTGCAGCGCCCAGACCTCACCGTGCCGGAAGCCGAAGCCGGGCGTGCCCGCGGCGAGGATCAGTGGGGCGTCGGGGCCGGTGCGCCCGCGGCGGTTCTCGCGGCTGTGCGCGCCGACCACGAACGGCAGGCGCTGCGGGGCCCGTTCGCGGCCCCAGCGCCCGGCCAGGTCGAGGAGTTCGGTCGCCACGGGCGGCACGGGCACGGTCGCGGTGAGCGCGTCGATCACGAACGGGGCCCCGTCACCCGGCTGTTCGGCGGTGGCAGTAGCAGTGGCAGTGGCAGTGGCAGTGGCAGTGGCAGTGAGTGTGGCGCGCTGGCGCAGCAGTCCCTCCGCCGTCAGCTCCAGTTCGAGCCGCAGGGCGAGTCCGGCCGCCGTGTCCTCGCCGGTGGCCAGGATCGTGCCGCCGCGTCCGGCCCCTCGGTCGTCGACGTCGAGCGCGGTGAGCCGGAACCAGGGCGACCAGGCGGTGCCGTCGCGGTGCCCGGTCAGGCCGGGGCGGCCGCGCCAGCCCGCGGCGTGCTCACGGGCGAGGGACGGGATGACCGTCCGGTCGAAGTCGTTCGGTACGGGGGCCGATTCGACCGCGCGGCACAGGTCCGAGAGCTCCGCCGGGCCGGTGTCGCCCAGGTCGGCGCCCCAGTGGACGACGGACGGCAGCGCGCCCTCCGCCGCGGCCAGTACGAGGCTGACGCCGGCGGCGCGCAGATGGACCGGGTCGGACAGGGGCACGGCGGACTCCGAAGGGCGTAGGAGCAGAAGGACGTAGGAGCAGGCAAGTCGACCGGGTGACCCCGGACCCCATGAGTTTTTCCCCAACACTTTCCTCGCGTCAATACCCACCCTCCCGGCGCCCTCTCCCGGTGATTCAGCACGCTTCGGCACATGGTGAGTTCCGAGGCGAAAGGCTAGGCTCGGCGCGTGACCTGGTCCCCTCTCCCCGGTTCCGCGCAGGACGTGGCGCTCGCGGTGCTCCTCGACGGACCGCTGCCGCGCAGTGAACTGGCGCGGCGGCTGCGGCTGTCCGCGGGCAGTCTGACCCGGCTGACCAAACCCTTGGTCGCGGACGGCCTGTTGGTGGAGATGCCGGTCGAGCACGACCCGGTGACGGGCCGTCCCAACCGGCCGCTGGACATCCGCCCGGCCGCGCACCACTTCCTCGGTGTGAAGCTGACCGCCGACACGGCCCACGGGGTGCTCACGTCGCTGCGCGCGGAGGTGCTCGCGCGGGGGAGACGCGCGCTGCCGGACCGCGATCCGCGGACCGTGGTGGCCGTCGTCGCCGAACTGGCGCGGGAGCTGGGCGCAGGGCGCGCGGGGCCGACCGCCGCGGGCGTGAGTCTGGGCGGGCAGGTCGTGGACCACTCCACGGTGGTCGGCGCCCGCTTCCTCGGCTGGCGGGACGTCGCGTTGGGCGCCGCGTGCGAGGCGGCGCTCGGCTGTCCCGTGGTCGTCGACAACGACCTGCTGTCGCTCACCCGCGCCGAGCAGTGGTTCGGCGCGGGCAAGGGGTACGACGACTTCGCGCTGCTGACCGTCGGGGAGGGCATCGGCTACGGCCTGGTGGTGAGCGGCCGGATCCGCTCGGGCCCGGACGCCTCCGTCGGCGTTCTCGGCCACCATCCGCTGGATCCGCTGGGCCCGCTGTGCCCGGAGGGGCATCAGGGGTGCGCGGAGGCGATGTTGACGATCCCGGCGATCCGGCACCGGGTCTCGCTCGGGCTCGGCCGCGACGTCGGCTACGACACCTGCCTCGACCTCGCCGCGTCGGGCGATCCCGTCGCCGCTCGCGCGGTCGGGGACGCTGCGGCGGCCCTGGGCCGGCTGACGGCCGCGGTCGGCAACATCACGATGACCGACCGCGTCGTCCTCAGCGGCGACGGCATCCGCCTGGCCGACGTGGGCCGTACGGCGTTCGACACGGCCCTGCGCGAGGGCCGCAGTCCGCACGCGAGCCCGCTCGACGTCGTCGTGCAGCGGACCGACTTCACCGACTGGGCGCGCGGCGCCGCCGCCACCGCGATCCAGACGTACGTCCTGGGCGGCCTGAGCCCCGACCGCCCCTAGGACCGGTCGGGGCTCAGGCGCGGCACCGCAGCATCTCCAGCGGCGGGTTGGCGAGGAGGTCCGCCCAGAAGTCCGTACCGAAGGCGCGCAGACCGGCTTCGGAGACCTCCAGCGGCACCCAGGTCAGGTCGGTGAATCCGGCGGCCCGCAGGCACTTCTCGTAGACCTCGCGGTGCGGGCGCTGGGTGACGAACGAGATCGGCCGTGGTGCGAGCAGCGCCGTGATCCGTACGCGCGGCCCCACCTCGGCCTGTTCGCCGGTCAGTTCGTTGCGGAACCCGTACTTGTCGAGCGGCGCCCTGTCGTTGCGGAAGTCGGGCGACTCGTTGAGGAGGAACAGCTCGCCTCCGGGCTTGAGCCCGCGATGCACGGTGCGGCACATCCGCACCATGGTGGCGATGTCCTCGGCGTAGTTCAACAGCTGGACGGCCGTGGCGATGTCGAACCGGGCACCCGTGTCGGCCAGTTCGGCGACGTCGCCGACCTCGTAGCGGACGCCCAGCGGGTCGCTCTCCTCCACCTTCCGCGCGACGGCGACCATTTCGCCGGAGATGTCGACGCCGAGCACGTCCCTTGCGCCGCGCCGCTTGAACTCCCTGCTGTAGAAACCGGTACCGGACGCCAGATCGAGGACCGATCTGCCCCGGACGTCGCCCACCAGGCCCAGGAAGCTGGGCACTTCCGCGTAGCGGGCCAACGGCAGGGCCTTGAAGCCCTCGAACGCCTCGCCGATCTCGTCGTACTGCTGCCGTGCGTTCACTGCGGTGTCTCCCGTTCCTCGTACTGCCGCTTCGGGTCGGTGATCTCCGGCAGGCAGTCTCTCCAAGGACGGCCGCTCCCTCGTATGGGCGGAACCCACGAAGAAACGCGCCGCGGCACGGCCTCCCGTACAGCCGGGCGCGTAGCCAGGTCGTCCGGCGGGCAGGTCCAGGGGGGCCGCGAGGAGGGGGAGGACACATGGCGATGGCCGGGGATTGCACCGGCGTGGAGCTGTCGGCGAGCGGGGTCACGCTGCGCCTGGCCGGCGCGCCCGTGCTGACCGGGATCACCGTGCCGGCGGTCGGCCCTGGTCAGTTGCTGGGGATCGCGGGTGGCAGCGGGGCGGGCAAGACGCTGCTGCTCGAAGTCCTCGCCGGGCTGCGGATGCCGGACTCCGGCCGGGTCGTGGTGCAGGCGCCGCCGGGTGCGCTGCGCTACGGGTTCGTGCCGCAGGACGACATCGTGCACCGTGCGCTGCCGTTGCGCACGGCCCTGGAGTACGCGGCACGGCTGCGCGGCACGGATCCGGGTGACGTGCCTCTGGTTCTTGAGGAGTTGGGGCTGATCGGCGTGGCCGGTCAGCCGGTGCGGACGCTGAGCGGTGGGCAGCGGAAGCGGGCCAGTATCGCGATCGAGCTGCTCTCGCGTCCGCGGCTGCTGTTCCTGGACGAGCCGACGTCGGGGCTCGACCCCTTGGCCGGGGCCCAGTTGACGGAGTATCTGAAACGGCTCGCCGCGACCGGGGTGACGGTCCTGTTCACCACGCACACGCCCGCGGATCTGCACCGCTGCGACCGAGTGCTGTTCATCGCGCCGAACGGCCGCCCCGGCACGTCCGGCACCCCGGCCGAGCTGCTGGCCGCCTCGCCGGACGGCACCCTGGAGGCGCTGTACGAGGTGGAGACCGAGCCCGACCCTCAACAGAAACATATTTCAAGTGAGTTGGAGCGTTCGGCCTTCTCCCCCGCCACCGGGAGGCTGCGCCAGTGGGCCGTGCTGACCGGGCGTGATCTGCGGCTGCTCCGGCACGACCGGCTCACCGCCGCCATCACCATCGGCTCGCCGCTCATCATCATCGCCATGTTCGCGCTGCTGTTCCGGCCGGGCGTCTTCGACCCCGATCATCCGTCACCGGCGGCGTCGGCGATGGTGCTGTTCTGGATCGCGTTCGGGGCGTTCTTCTTCGGGCTCGCGTACGGACTGCCGCAGATCTGCGGGGAGTTGGCGGTGCTGCGCCGCGAGCGCAGGACCGTACTGCGGCTCGGTCCGTATCTGCTGGCCAAGCTCACCGTCCTCGGTCCCGTGCTGCTGCTCGCCGACGCGCTGCTGCTCGTGGTGCTGCGCGCCCTGGACCGGCTGCCCGCGGCCGCGGTGTCCGTGCATCTGTCGCTGTTCGTGACGACGGCACTGGCGTCGTTCGCGGCGCTCGCCCTGGGACTGTGCTGTTCGGCCCTGGTGTCCGAGCCCAGCCAGGCGGCGCTCGTGCTGCCGCTGCTCTGCTTCCCCCAGGTGCTGTTCTCGGGGGCGTTCGTCCCCGTGCCGCGGATGGCGGACGGGGGGCGCTGGATCAGTGTGGCGATGACCAACCGATGGGCGTTCGAGGCGCTGGGATCCGGGGCCGGGCTGGAGACGCTGTGGCGGCACGGCGGCGCCGAGGGCCGGGCGCTGCTCGCCTCGTACGCGGACAGTTTCGGGCGCCCGGCCTGGTTCGGCTGGGCGGTGCTCGGCGGCTGCGCCGTCGGGTTGCTGGTGATCGCCTGGCTGGTCCTGCGCCACCGCTGCCCGACGGCACATCACCGGCTCAGCACGTGAGTCGCGGACCGAGCCCGGCGCTGCCGACCGGAGTGCCGGCGGCGAAGGTCGCGGTCAGGAACTCCAGAAAGCGGTCGATGTCGGAACGGACGTTGGCCACGCCCGGGGACACGCGCACCGCGCCGCCGGACGGCAGCCCGAGGCGCCGGATGTAGCCATCGATGGTCGCGGCGCGGTCCCGGCCGCTGCCCGTACGGCGCAGCAGCCGCGGCGCGATGGCGAACGCCTCCTCGCCCGCGCCCGGATTGCAGAAGCAGCCGGTCCGCACCGAGATCCCGGCGGCCGAGCATTCACGGGCGACGATCCGTTCGTCGACGATCCGGCCGCTCCGGTCGAGGACGTTCAGGGCGACGGTGCCGCCACGGTTCTCGGTGCCGCGCGGGCCGTAGACGCGGATCAGTGGCCGTCCGTCGCGGTGGCGCAGGGCGCGGAGCCCGCGCAGCAACTGTCCGGTGAGGGCGGTGACGTGGTCGGCGATCCGGTCGGCGCCGATCGCGTCGTACCAGTCGAGGCCCGTGGCGATCTGCGGCACGGCGTGGAAGTCCGGGGTGCCGTCCTCGAACGCGGCGGGTGCCTGCGCCATCCGGTGCCAGCGCGCCTGCGCGCTGACCACCTGGATCGTGCCGCCCGCGAACCAGGGCCGGCCCAGCGCGGCCAGCGCCTCGCGCCGCGCGACCAGACTGCCGACGCCGGACGGATAGCCGAACACCTTGTACCAGCTCACGACGGCGAAGTCGGCGGGCGTCCTGCGCAGCGACAGCGTTCCGGTCGGCAGATACGCGGCCGCGTCCAGGAGGGTGTGCCAGCCCGCCCGCCGTGCCTGGTCCACCCACTCCAGCGGATGCCGTACGCCGCTGAAGTTGCTCTGCGCCGGGAAGCAGAACAGGCCGCCCTGCCGCCGCGCCGCGAGCGCGGCCCGCACCGCTGCCCCGTCCACCCGTAACTCCTCGCCGCTGAACGGGACGAGGCGCACGCGCGCGCCCGCCGAGCGCGCGAACTCCCGTACGCCGTTGACGGAGTTGTGGTTGTCCTGGGTGAGCAACAGCGCGGGCCCCCGCCGGCCGTGGAACGGGTACGCCTCCCCCACCAGCTTCACGGCCTGCGAGGCGTTGGCCGTGAAGATCACCGTGTACTCGGCCGGATCCGCGTCCAGGAAACGCAGGACCCGCTGTCTGGCGGCCTCCACCAGCGCGGTGGAGGCCGCGGACGCCGGGCTCTCCGTGTGCGGATTGCCGAAGACCGCGCCCCGCAGCCGCGCCGCCTGCGCGTCCACCAGGCTGCGTGGCGCGGGTGTGGCGCCGGTGTGGTCCAGATAGATCTGTCGTGTCTCGTCCAGGTACCCGAACTCGTCGGCCCGCAGCCGCGCGAAGGGTGCCCCGTCCCGCCCGTCGTGCTCCATGCCTCCCCGTTCCGGACGGCCGACGGTCCGGAACGGGACGCCGTGCCGTCCTGCGCATGTCCCCTTCGCCGCAATATCGGCCCTCTGCGGGCCGGATGTCCAGACCGCCTCGGGGTGCCGGAATCCGCGCCGCGCGCACCGATGAGTTCCGCGGCGCCCACGAGTCGGTACCTGTAGACAGTCACCCGACCGCCCGGAGGCACCATGTCCCGCACCGAGAAGGCCCTGCCACCCGTCGTCGACGCCGCCACCTGGGAGAAGGAGCTCGCTGCGCTGCGGGTGCGGGAGAAGGCCGCCACCCGCGAGCTGGACGCGATCGCGGCAC
Source organism: Streptomyces sp. VRA16 Mangrove soil (assembly GCF_017377775.1). Lineage (GTDB taxonomy): Bacteria > Actinomycetota > Actinomycetes > Streptomycetales > Streptomycetaceae > Streptomyces. The sequence goes on along the minus strand of NZ_JAFVLN010000001.1, from coordinate 623,782 downwards.
AGCGCCGCCGGCTGCCGATGGTGGAGATGCCGGAGTACGTCCTGGAGGGCGCCGACGGACCGGTCCGGCTCGCCGAGATCTTCGGCGAGCACCCGCAGCTGATCGTGTACAGCCACATGTGGCACCAGGGAGCCGCGTGGCAGTGCCCCGGCTGCACCGGCTTCACCTCGCAGTTCACTCGGCTGCTCGGCCTGGAGAAGTTCGACGCCCGGTTCGTCGTCGTCACCCAGGGTCCGATCGACGAGGCACTCGCCTACCGCCGCAAGGTCGGCAACCGGATGGAGTGGTACTCCACGGCGCACAGCCCCTTCGGCTCGGACGTCGGCGCCCCGCCGGACGGCGGATTCGCGGTGAACGTGTTCCTGCGGGACGGCGACACGGTGTACCGGACCTGGCACACGAGCGGCCGGGGCACCGAGCAGCTCAGCCATCTGTTCGGTCTGGTGGACCTGTTGCCGTACGGGCGGCAGGAGGAGTGGCAGGACGTGCCCGACGGGTGGCCGCAGTCGCCGACGTACAGCCGGTGGGCCTCGTCGCAGGAGATCGCGGCGGCTTACGGCGAGGACGACTGAGCGGCCTGTGCGGGGGCCGCTCGGCGCAGCTTGCGGACCGCCGGGGTCGCCCACAGCGCCGCGCGGCCCACCAGGCAGACGCCCGCCGACACGAGCAGCAGGTGGCGCGGGGCGGCGCGTGCGGCGGCGGGGCCCGCCAGGACCTGGCCGAGGGCGATCCTCAGGGTCACGCCAGGTGGTGCACGAAGCCGTCCCCCACCCCGTTGGTGTCGCCGGTGACGAGGTCGGGTGCGGTCGAGAAGAAGGCCAGCTCGTGGGCGTCGCGGGTGAACGCGACGGGCGCAGCGTAGCCCTCGGTCTGCGCCCCGCCCGCCAGGGTGCGGGTGACGAGCCGGGTGCGGCCGGTCTTCAGGTCCCGTACGTAGACGTTGTCGACGGTCGTCCCGTCGTCCTTCGCGGTCTGCGTCTGATAGGCGAGACTGCGCCCGTCCCCGCTGAGCAGCCCCGCGCCGAGCCCGCCCTTGCCCGCGTGCGTCATCCAACGGGTCGTGCCCGTACGGCTGTCGTAGAGGTACAGCTCCCAGGTGTAGGCCGGTGCGCCGGGCACCACGCTCTCGTCGAAGGAGGAGTACGTGACGAGGCCGCCGTCCGCGGAGAGCTGTACGCCCGCCGGGCCGCCGTTCGTGGGCTGCCCGTCCGGCAGGGCGTTGACCAGCTTCTGCCCGCCGCCGCGCAGGTCGGCGAGCCACAGCTCGTGGCGGCCGCCGCGCGGGTGGCGCTGCACATAGGCGAGGTGGCTGCCGTCGGCGCTCAGGGCGAGCCCGGAGACGTACCAGTCGGACGGGATGCGGTCGCTGATCTTCTTGACGTCGCCGGTGCGGCGGTCGAGGACGTAGGCGAGGGTCTGGTCGTTCGACGCTCCGTCCATCCGTGCCGACGAGGCGTCGAAGGCGAGGTAGCGGCCGTCCGCGGACATGTCCAGGTTGTCGAACGTGCGGGCCGTGCCGCCGTCACGGCCGGCGCTGACGCGCTCGGTGCGGCCGGTGCGGCGGTCGTGGACATAGATGTCGTTCGGGTTCTGGGGCGGCTCCGCCCAGTCGACGAGGTTCGTCGCCGACGACATGAAGGCGACGTACCTGCCGTCGGCGCTGATCTCGGCCCGGCGGCTGGAGCCGTCCGCCTGCGCGCCGTCCGACGACACGTTCACCCGCTCGACGGTGCCCCGCCGCAGATCGCGCACGAACACGTCCGACCGCCCGTTGGTGTCCCCCGGCACCACGTGGGAGTCGTCCGAGACGAAGACGGCGTAACGCCCGTCGGCGCTCAGCCCGTTGACACTCGTCGACTGCTCCAGCTGCTCGCCGGACGACGACAGGGTGATCCGGTCGGTCCGCGGATTCGCGGCGGGCGACGCGGATGTCGCCGCCAGTGCGACCATCGCCCCCGCGAGCACGGCGACGGACACCCCACGCATGATTCTGAGCACGTTTTCCCCCGTTGACGCTTCTCCCCCGGCCCTGCGCCGAGGGCTCCTTCGAGGCAAACGCACCACGCATCCCATCGTCAATCCCCCGTATTGAGTACAACCCGGACGCACCGTCAATCGTCCGCGGAACCCCCACTCTTCACGGTCTACAACGATTACGCGTGACGCCCTCAACTTGTAGAACGTCTCGGCTAGGCTGGGACGAGACTCCAGGAAGGAGCCCCGATCCACGATGCCGTCCGACGAAGCGAAGCCGGTCGCACCGGCCGCCGGCCACCGGGAGGCGGACCCCGGCAGCGCACGGTCGCTGCTGCTGACCGTCCTCGGCGAGTATGTCCTGCCGCGCGAGGCCCCGGTGTGGACTTCCGTGCTGCTCACGGCACTTGAGGGGCTGGGCGTCGAGGAGAAGGCGGCGCGCCAGGCCCTGAACCGGGTGGCGGCGGGCGGCTGGATCGCCGCCGAGCGGTCCGGGCGGCGGGTGCGCTGGGCGCTGACCGGCGAGGGCCGCACCCTGCTCGCCGAGGGGGCGCGGCGGATCTACTCGTTCGGCCGCAAGCGCGCTTCCTGGGACGGCCGTTGGCTGGTGCTCCTGGTCAGCGTGCCGGAGACGAAGCGGGAGCTGCGGCACAGGCTGCGCACGCGGCTGACCTGGGCCGGGTTCGGATCGCCTGCGCCGGGCCTGTGGATCACGCCGGACGCGTCGCGCGAGGCGGAGGCCAAGGAGGTCGTGGCGGACCTCGGTCTGACGGCGGCCGCGTCCTCGTTCTGCGGCCCCTTCGCGGGCATCGGTTCGGAGCGGACCATGGTGGAGCAGGCCTGGCATCTCGGTGAACTCGCAACCCGGTACGCGGAGTTCGTGCGCGAGTTCGCCGGGCTGCGTCCCGAGCCGGGCGGCCGACGGGCGATGCTGGCGCAGATCCGGCTCGTGGACGCATGGCGGCGCTTCCCCCGGCTCGATCCGCAGCTGCCGCTGGAGCTGCTGCCCGCGCACTGGATCGGCGTCCGCGCGGCGAACGTCTTCACCGATCTGCACGACGCCTGGCACCAGGACGCCCAGGAGCAGTGGGACCGGCTGCTCGGCGCGGAGTGATCGCGTCGCCCGTCAGCGCTCCGGTTTGAGGTGGTAGACCCGGGCCGCGTTGCCCGCGAGGACGAGGGCCGCGGTCTCCTCGTCGGGGCAGAGCCGGGCGACGGCGCGGGCGTTGGCGGCGATACCGGGCACCCCCGGCCAGTCCGTACCGAAGATCATCCTGCGGGTGAGGCGGGCCCAGTCGTGCCGCGCGTAGTACGCGCGAAGGCGGGACGGCGGCAGCCCGGACAGTTCGATCCACACCCGGTCGCGGGAGAGCGCCATGAACGCGGCGGCGTCGTACCACCAGCCCCGGCCGCCGTGCGCGAGCGCGAGGTCCAGGCGCGGGAAGTCGCGCAGCACGTCGTCCAGGAGCACCGGGTCCGCGTACTTGTTGGACGAACCCGGGAACGTACTCGTACCGCAGTGCACCACCACGGGCACTCCGGCGTCCTGGCACACCGCGTACGCCGGATACAGCTCACGGTCGTTCGCGGCGAAACCCCCGTGCACAGGGTGGATCTTCAGTGCGACCGCGCCGAGCGCGAGCTGCCGTTGCACCTCCTCGTCGATCGGGTGGTGCAGATGAGGGTTGACGTTCGCGATCCATTTGACGCGCCGCGGGTCGTGCGCGACGAGCGGCAGGACGTCCTCGGCGGGCTGGATGCCGGTGGCCTTGGGACTGTGCTCGGTGAGCAGCAGGGCGATGTCGACGCCCTCGTCCGCGAGGTAGGCGCTGAACCGGGCCGGGTCGACGGTGCCCGTCGGGTCGTAGACGCGCTCCATGACGCCCGCGCCGCCGAAGTCGTGGGCCCACTGCCGCCATGCGGGTTTGAGGGTGGGGATGCGGGCGGCGTGCAGGTGTACGTCGATGAGGGGCAGGCCGTCGAGCATCAGAGGGTCTCCGTCGTCGGGCGGGCGGGGGGCTGTGCGGGGGCGGTGAGCACGTGGGCGGCTCGCGCCCGCAGTTCCACACGGCGGATCTTGCCGGTGGGCGTGGTGGGGAGCGCGTCGACGAACAGCACCCTGCGGGGGCGTTTCACGGAGGGCAGTCCCGCACGGCAGAACGCGATCAGTTCGGCCTCGTCGACGGGTGCCGTCGGGACGATGTACGCGACCGGCTTCTCCAGGCCGTCCGCGTCGGCGGCGCCGACCACCACGGCCTGCGCGACGGCGGGGTGGGCGAGCAGGCGGGCCTCGACCTCGGCGGGCGAGACCCAGATGCCGCTGGCCTTGAGCATGTCTCCGGTGCGGCCCAGGCACGTGTAGTAGCCGTCGGCGTCGCGGACACAGGTGTCGCCGGTGCGCAGCCACTCGCCGCGGAAGACATCGCGCGAGGCGGCGTAGCGGCACCAGTAGCCGGTGGCGGTGGAGGCGCCGCGCACATGGAGCGTGCCTGGGGTGCCGTCGGCGCTCTCCCGGCCTGCGTCGTCGAGGATGCGCAGGTCGTAGCCGGGTACGGCGACGCCGGTGGTGCCGGGGCGGACGGCGCCGGGCCGGTTGGAGAGGAAGATGTGCAGCATCTCGGTCATGCCGATGCCGTCGAGGATCTCGATGCCGTACCGGGCGCTCCACCGCTCGTGCAGGACGGCCGGGAGCGGTTCGCCCGCGGAGGCGGCGAGGCGTACTCCGGCGAGCGCGTCGGCGGGCAGCCCGGCGCGGAGCATGTTGGCGAAGAAGGTGGGCCCGGCGAAGAAGAGGGTGGCACCGAACTCCCTTGCTGTGGCGGCCAGTTCGGCAGGTCTGGCGGGTGTGGGGTCCAGGACGGCCGTGGCGCCCGCCGAGAGCGGGAAGAGCAGGGAGTTGCCGAGCCCGTACGCGAAGAACGCCTTGGCCGCGGACAGGCAGCGGTCGTCGGGGCCGATGCCGAGCACCTGCGTACCGTACGTCTCGCAGACGGCGGGGATCGACCCGTGGCGGTGCATGGCGGCCTTGGGGCTGCCGGTGGTGCCGGAGGTGTAGAGCCAGCAGGCGGGCGAGTCCGCGGTCGTGGCGTCGGGCGCCGACCACTCGTCCTCCAGGGCCAGTTCGGCGAGGGGCCGCACCGGGACGGACGCCGTGAGCGCGGCGCCCTCGCCGGTGAGGACGGCGGCCAGCTCCGGCGCCTGCGCGGCGGCCTTCGCGGCGGTGGCCGTGAACTCCCGGCTCACGGCGAGAAACGTGGCGCGCGCGTCGCGCAGCAGTGCGGCGAGGCCGTCGGCGTGCAGCATGGTCGACACCGGGACGGGCACGGCGCCGGCCCTCAGCGCGGCGAGGAGGAGGACGGCGAAGTCCGGCGCGTCCGCCATCGACATCACCACCCGCTGCTCGGGCCGCAGCCCGGCCCGTCGCAGCCCGGCGGCGGTACGGGCCACCCGGTCGAGCAACTGCGCGTAGTTCAGCGTCCCTTGAGGGCCCGTCAGGGCGATGCGGTCACCGTTTCCGCACTCCACGTGCCGGTCGAGCAGATAGGCGCACGCGTTGAAGGTCTCGCTCATGGAACCTCCGATCGGTCTCGCCCCACCGCGCCCGGCGCTCACGCGAGATGGACGTAGTCGTAGTCGAACGGCTTGCCGTTGATGCCCTGCGAGGGCGGCGCGATCCAGGAGGCGACCTTGCCGCGTTCGTGGACGGGCCGCATGAGCGAGCGGACGTGGGCCTTGTCGACGGCGGTCGGCAACCACTCCTCCTTGCGGTGCTCCCACGCGTCGGCGTCGAGGAGCGTGCCGTCGGGGCCCGCCTCGACCCCGGCGAACGCGCCCACCTTGCGGTTGAACGCGGTGTGCGGCAGATACAGGCGTACGTCGATGCCGGCCTCGTCCAGGATGCGGTTCCAGCGGTTCACGCCGTTGCCGCAGTCGGCGATGTAGGCGCGGCGCAGGTCGGCGTTGAGGCCGGTGAGGGCGGCGACCTCGGTCTGTCCGGGGCGGCCGTCGACGATCGAGTCGACGAGGACCGAGTCGTCGGTGAGCACGTGGTCGTCGCGCCGCCGCTCCTCCGACCAGCGGCCCTTGAGCCCGGCGGTGAAGTAGTTGGCGACGTTCGTGGAGGTCTCGGAGCCGAACAGGTCGAGCGAGACGGAGTAGTGGAAGTTCAGGTACTTCTGCAGGACCGTCAGCGGGATGCCACCCGCCGCGGCGACGCCCGCGTCGTCGCAGTCGTGCGCGCGGATCAGCTCGGCGGTGCGCCGCACCACCCGGTCGATGCCGGTGGTGCCGACGAACATGTGGTGGCTCTCCTCCTTCAGCATGAACTCGCAGGTCCTGCTGAGCGGGTCGAACGCCGACTCCTTGAGGGTGCCCAGCTGGTACTTGCCGTCGCGGTCGGTGAAGTAGGTGAACATGAAGAACGACAGCCAGTCCGGGGTCTCCTCGTTGAAGGCGCCCAGGATGCGCGGCGCCTCCTGGCTGCCGGAGTGGCGGTGCAGCAGTTCCTCGGCCTCCTCGCGGCCCTCGCGTCCGAAGTGGGCGTGCAGCAGGTAGACCATGGCCCACAGATGGCGGCCCTCCTCGACGTTGACCTGGAAGAGGTTGCGCAGGTCGTAGAGGGAGGGCGCGGTGGCGCCGAGGTTGCGCTGCTGCTCGACGGAGGCGGGTTCGGTGTCGCCCTGCACGGTGATGAGGCGGCGCAGTTCGGACCGGTACTCGCCGGGGACCTGCTGCCAGGCGGGCTCGCCCTTGTGCTCGCCGAAGCCGATGCGCCGGTCCGGCTCGGGTTCGGCGAGGAAGATGCCCCAGCGGTAGTCGCGCATGGCGACGTGCCCGAAGTGGGCCCAGCCCTCGCGCCCCACGTCGACCGCGGTACGCAGATACACGTCCTGCGTGGGCAGGGTCGGGCCCATCGACTCCCACCAGGACAGGAAGTCGGGCTGCCAGGACTCCAGCGCGCGCTGCAGACGGCGGTCCTCGTGCAGGTCGACGTTGTTGGGGATCTTCTCCGTGTAGTCGGCGGAGGTCGGCACGGTGCTCACACTCGCTTCCGGTCGAAGGCGGCCCGGCGTCCGGTGCCGTAGGCGCGCAGGGCGCCGTCGGGGCCCGAGGCGTTGGGCCGGTAGAAGATCCAGTTCTGCCAGGCGGAGAGCCGTCCGAAGATCTTCGTCTCCAGCGTCTCCGGTCCCGGGAACCGGTAGTTGGCCTCCAGCCCGGTCAGGGCGTCCGGACTGAATCCGGCCCGCTCCTCGACGGTGAGACGCACCTCGTCCGCCCAGTCGATGTCGTCGGGCGCGAACGTGACGAGCCCCAACTCCTCGGCGGCAGCGGCCGTTTGTGGCATGTTCTCCACGGCCTCGACGGCCGTGAGCGCGACGTCGTCGCCGAGGAAGCGGGTGGCGAGGCGGGTCAGTCCGTTGCCCATGGGGAGCGGGCCGAGGTTCATCGGGCCGACGGTGACGGTGGCGCACCCGGCCTCCGGTTCCTCCTCGAAGACGCCGTCGAGCGCGAAGGAACGGTCGGCGGCCAGCAGAAGCTCCAGGAGGGTTCCGGCGAAGCAGGAACCGGGTTCGGCCAGCGCGATGACGCTGCGGCTGGTGACGTCGAGGCGTTTGAGGGTCCGCTTGAGGTAGAGGGTGATCTCGCGGGCGAGCCAGTCGTCCGCGTGGTCCAGGAGCAGGGCGTCGTGCGCGAGGACCCTGGCCGCCTCCCCGCGCGTGCGCAGCAGCCAGGTTCCCAACTCGGTCTCGTTCGTGCGTAGATCGAGAACGAGGTCGTCCAACTCCCGTGCCACGGCGAGCGGCCAGAAGTCGGCGCCGAGTGCGTGTGCGGCCGCCATGTCCGACGGGGCGTCACCGTCGGGCCCCTGGAGGGATATCTCCGCCGTACGCCGTTGCGGGTCGAGGTCCGCGGTCACGTACCGGTACGCGATCGTGTGCGCGCCGCGGGTCTTGGTGAGGGGGGTCAGCGTGATCCCGGTGGCGTCGCGCGGCCGGTCCGAGCGTGCCGCGAGTTCGCCGGCGCGCCGGGCGACGGTCTCCTCCCAGGCCGGTCGGGGCACGACCTCGTCGACGAGCCGCCACTGCACGGCGCGCCGCCCGCCGATGCCCTCGGTGCGGGTGGCGAAGTAGTCGGCGCGGTCGCGGCGTACGTGCCGTTTGTCGAGCACCCGGGTCAGCCCGCCCGTGCCCGGCAGGACACCGAGCAGCGGCAGCTCCGGCAGCGAGACGACGGAGGAGCGGTCGTCGATCAGCATGAGGTGCTCGCAGGCCAGCGCGAGCTCGTAACCGCCGCCCGAGGCCGTGCCGTTGACCGCGGCGATCCAGGTCTGCCCGGAGTGCGCGCTCGCGTCCTCGATCGCCCCGCGGGTCTCGTTGGTGAACTTGCAGAAGTTCACCTTCCAGCCGTGGTCGGAGGCGGCGAGCATGCGGATGTTGGCGCCGGCGCAGAACACCTTCTCCTTGCCGCCGGTGACGACGACCGCGCGCACCCGCGGGTGCTCGAAGCGCAGCCGCTGCACGGCGTCGTACAGCTCGATGTCGACGCCCAAGTCGTAGGAGTTCAGCTTCAGTTCGTAGCCGGGGACGATGCCGCCGTGCTCGTCCACGTCCATCGTCAGCGTGGCCACCGGGCCGTCGACGGACAGCCGCCAGTGCCGGTAGCGGGACGGTTCGGTGCGGAAGTCCACCCCGGGCGGCGCGGGCCCCGGGGGCTCGGCTGCGGCCGCTGGGGCCTCGGTCGGCAGATCGCTCATGGGTGGTTCACCCTCCCCGCTCGGATCCCGATACGCCCAATCTCTACGCTTTCCAGGCGCCGCGTCAACAGTCCGTATCACTTCAATGGGAGGACGGTGGCCCTGACACCGGCCCGAACTGCGTCTTTCGGGGCGGCAGACGGACCCACCAGTGCTTCTATGGGGTCGTGCCGCAGCGAACATGCCGGGGGCAGTTCCCTTCCTGCCTCCTCAGCCGTAAGGGGGCGCCGCGATGAACGCGACCACACCGCCGTCGCTCGTCATCGATGTCGTCGACACCGGCGACACGGTTCTGTTCCGGGTCCGCGGGGAGCTCGATCTGCGGACCGGTCCCCGTCTGGACCGGGCGCTGACCCCGTTCCACGCCCGGCACTGCGAACTCGACCTGGCGGAGGTGCCGTTCACCGACTCGACCGGGGTGAATCTCCTCATACGGCATCAGCGTGGCGCCGCGCGGGCCGGCGGGAGTCTGTGCCTCGTGGCCGTCACCCGCTCCGTACGCCGCGTCCTGGAGATCACCGGCACGGCCGGCCTGCTCATCGCCGACCGCGGTCTGCCGAGGAAGCCGGGGAGCGAGGCGCCCTGACCGGCCGCGCGACCGGTGCGGCGCGGTCCCGGTGTCGCAGTCCCGGCGGCTCGGCCCCGGGACTCAGTCCCAGGCCGGTCCGGCGACGACCTCGTAGGGCGAGCGCTCCTCCCGTGCCGCGGCGAGCACGTCCTCGGCCGGGGCGGCGCAGTCGTCCCAGTTGTGCGCCGACCGGCTCTCCCCCGTGTCCACGAGGTGACGGCCCGGCCCGTCGTCCACCCGCACGAACGCGCCCGTGACCACGGCGGTCACCGCCTCGTCGAGGAGTTCCAGCAGTCCTTTGGAGCCGTCGTCGCACGCGTCGCAGCCGCAGTCCGGCACCCGCTGCGCCTCGACCGCCGGCTCGCCCGCACCGACCACCACGACAGTCCGCGGCACGTCGTCGACCGCCGCGAAACCGAAGACCAGCGGCATCGCGCCCGCGCGGACCGGGCGTAGCAGCACCGCATCGGTCACGTCCACATCCGGCTTGCGCCGCCACAGGGCCGCCGGGTCGGTGACCGGATCGGCCGTCGCGAGTCCCAGCCGGCACAGCGCGCGCGTCCACGCGTCGGCGCGGGCGGCGAGGATGCGGTACTTGCCCGGGTCGAGGCAGCGCGAGTACTCCTCGTCGCGCACCTCGCGCTCGGGGTGCGGATCGGGCCAGGGCGGGGTGTCCGCCCCGGTGACGGCGAACTCCTCGTCGACGGCCCTGCGCAGTTCCTCTTGATCCATGTGCGCACTGTATGTCCCGGGACGCCGCGCCGTCGGCGGCGGTCAGGCGCCGCCGATCGCGCTCAGCACCGCCCTGGCCCGCTCGGCCACGCCGTCCGCGCCGCAGGTCTCGGCGAGGGTGAGGGCGCGCCGGGCCTGGGCCCAGTCGTCGGTGGCGGCGGCCAGGTCGAGGCGGGCCAGCGCCTCCTCGTACGCGGACGGCGACGCGGCCAGTTCCCGTACGGCATCGATGAGCAGGACGCGGGCCAGGTCGGGGCGGGCGAACGCGGCCGCGCGGCGCAGGGACTCGCCGACCGCCGAGCAGGAGCCGAACTCCGCGGCGCGGCGGCGGGCCTCCGCCACGAGGGCGGACGCACGATCCGGGTCGTCGGCGACCAGCAGGTCGGCGAGGTCGAACGGCCAGGAGGCCCACAGGATGTTGTGCCGTCCGCGCTGGGCCATCGACGCGGCGGTCGCCTCCAGTTCCGCCCGTGCCTCCTTGACGCGGCCGAGCGCCATGAGCAGTCGGCCGTGCACCGAACGGGCGTCGGGGAGGATCAGCGAGTCCGGGTAGGGCGGGCAGAAGTCGTGGTCGTCGGCGACCTGGCGGGCCTCCTCGACATGGCCGCGGGCGAGCAGGGTGTCGATGAGCAGGCAGAGCGCGTCCCAGGTGACGGTGGCGCGCGGGCCGACCCGATCGGCGAGGCGCAGCCCCTCGCGCAGATACGCCTCGGCCTGCGTGAGGCGGCCGCGGCGGCGCTCCACCGCTCCGCACAAGATGTGCGCGAAGGCGAGATGGGCGCCGCTCCAGCCGCAGATCTCGAAGGTCCGCAGCGCGTCCGCGAACAGGGCCTCGGCCTCGTCCGGCCGGTCGACGAAGGCGAAGGTGATGCCGATCAGCGCGGGGATCTCGAAGCCCCACTCGGTGTCGGTCCAGCGCAGCCCTGGGGGGAGCTCCCCGTCGACGAGGGTACGGGCGCACAACTCGGTGATGTGGTCGCAGTCCTCACCGCGCAGCATCGCGTCGAAGGCGCGCAGGGCGAGCAGCGCCCGCTCCGCGTTGTCGCTGCCGGGCAGTTCGTCGGCGAGCAGGATCAGTTCTTCGGAGCGGGCCCGCCAGTCGTCCATCTCGGCGAGCAGCGCCTCGTACATGTAGCTCGCGGCCAGCAGTCGCAGCCGCTGCGCGCCGGGCCTGGTCGCCGCGGCGCCGTCGGCGACGCACCGGGCGGCGGCCACCATCTGGTTGCCGTGGGCGAGGGCCTGGGCGAGGCGCAGGGTGGCCTCGATGCGCAACTGCTCGGTGAGTCCCGGCAGTTCGAGGGCCGCGCGCAGATGGGTCACCGTGGTGGCCGGGGAGGTCAGCAGGCAGGCGCAGCCGAGTTCGAAGAGCACCGGGGCGCGTTCCTCGGCGGGCGGGGGTTCGCGCAGGGCGCGCTCCAGGCAGCGGCGGGCCGCGTCGGGGGCTCCGACGGCAAGATGTTCGGCCGCGGCGGAGCGCAGCAGGCGGACCGCGTCCGGGTCCTCGTCGGGAGGGATCTCCAGGAGGTGCCGCGAGACCGCGGCGGGGCCGTGCCCGCCGCGGGTCAGGGTCGCCGCGGCCTGCCCGTGCAGGGCGGTGCGGGTGGCGGGCGGCACGCTGCGGTAGACGGCGGTGCGGACCAGTGGGTGCTGGAAGTCGAGGGGCGCCTCGGGGCCTTCGGCGCCCGTGCCCGGCGCGAGGATGCGGGCTGCGCGCAGCAGGGCGACGCAGGCCCGGGCCCGGTCGAGGGTGAGTCCCGCGAGGTCCGCGGTCGCGCCGACGGTGAGGTCGGTGCCGAGCACGGCGGCGGCCCAGGCTAGGCGGTGGCACTCGGGGTCGAGCTCGCCGAGCCGGGCCACGATGCCGCTGCCGCGTGCCGTGGTGCCGAGGGCGCTCAGCACGGCGGCGGATCGCTGGGTGGGCGCAAGGGTGCGGGCGGCGCACTTGGCGAGCAGTTCCACGGTCTCGTACGGGTTGCCCGAGGTCACCGCCCACACCTCGCGGCAGAAGACCGCGTCGGCGGGGTCGCCGAGCGCTCCGCGCACGAGGTCGCAGGTGGCCTCGGGGCTGAGGGCCTGGAGGGTGACGTGCAGACGTGCCGCTCGGGCGAGTTCGGTGAGGTGGTCCGCGGTCTCGCCCGAGCCGTCGGCGAGTTCCTCCGGGCGGTGCGCGACGACGAGCAGGACCGGGAGGCCGGCGAGGCGGGCGGCGCAGGACGCGAGCCACGTGAGGCTCTCGCCGTCGGCCCAGTGGGCGTCGTCGGCGATCAGCACCACGGGGCGGGGTCCGTCGGGCCCGCTCGCCCGTTCCTCGGCGAGGCCGGCCAGCAGGACGTCCAGCGCGTCCCGCACCCCTTGCGGGTCGGCGGGCCGTGCGGCGGGCGGGGTCAGGCCGAGCGCGGGGCCCGCGACTCGCAGGGCGTGCGCGGCCACCGCCCCCTTCGCCGTCGCCAGGGCGCGGCCGAGCAGGTGGCGCACCAGGTGGAACGGCTGATGGGTGGTGGATTCACCGGCCCGGGCGGTGTACACGGTGCAGCGCCCGCGTGCGGTGTCCGCGATCTGCGCCAGCAGGGCCGTCTTCCCCACCCCCGCCTCTCCCCGGTACACGATCACGCCGCCGACGCCCCGCGGGCCGCACAACGCCTCCAGCGCCCGGCCGGCCGCGGCCGTCTCCAGCTCCCGCTCGAAGAGGTGGGCCGGCGGTGCGGGAGGTGTGGCGGTCATGCCTGCCCCCAGGGGGATACGTCGCCGTGGGCGATACGCGGAAGGTGCCCACGGCATACGTGGGCGGGCGGTGAGCCTCCGAGGCTAGTACCGGCCGTTGAGGGGCGAAGGCGGTTCCTGCGAGTTCACCCGTCGAGTGGCCGCCCCGGCGGCACCGCGCGCACCCGCGCCCCATCGGCACCAAGTCATATGCCAGATGGGGGTGTTGTGGCGGCCGATGCCCTTTACATTGAGCACGGCACTGACCATTTCCGTCCCTGCGCCGAGGAGATCCCGCCATGTCAGACGAGTCGCTGTCCCCCGACGAGGGCACCGCCCGCACGGCCCGGCTCCGCACGGACGTGTCGCACTCGGCCCGGATCTGGAACTACTGGCTGGGCGGCAAGGACAACTACCCCGTCGACGAGGAGGTCGGTGAGCAGATCCTCGGGTTCGTACCGGCCCTGCCGCGCTCGGCCGTGGCGGACCGTCAGTTCCTCGCGCGGGCGGTGAAGTTCCTCGTCGCGAAGGCGGGGATGCGGCAGTTCCTCGACATAGGCACGGGCCTGCCCACGGTCGACAACACCCACGAGGTGGCCCAGCGCACCGATCCGTCCTGCCGGATCGTGTACGTGGACAACGACCCCATCGTGCTGCGGCACGCCACCGCCCTGCTCACCAGCACCCCCGAGGGCGCCACGGACTACATCGAGGCCGATCTGCACGACCCGGACGCCATTCTCGAAGGCGCCGCCCGGACCCTGGACTTCAGCAAGCCGGTCGCCCTGACGATGCTCGGCGTCGTCAACTTCGTGATGGACACCGACGAGGCCCAGGCGATCGTCCACAAGCTGCTGGCCGCGCTGCCGTCGGGCAGCCATCTGGTGATCTCCCACCCGACCACCGAGGTGGACGGGGAGGCGATGACGCAGGCGGTGCAGTACTGGAACGGTCAGGGGTCGGCGCCGATGACCCTGCGCAGCCGCGCGGAGCTGCTGCGGCTCTTCGAAGGGGTGGAGCTGCTCGAACCCGGTGTGGTCTCGTGCTCGCGCTGGCGCCCCGACCTGGACGACGCGTCCACGATCGTGGACGTGACGCACTTCTGCGGCGTGGCCAGAAAGCCGTGACCCCGCCCCGAAAGGTCATGACCACAGGGAAGTTCAGCGGTCGCGCTCCCTTCGGTCGGCCCTGATCGCGCGTCCCGTTCGGAGTGCTCTGTGGGGCCTCGGCGGACGGCTGTGGGGCGGGTGCGATGGGCCCAGGGCCTGTCCAACCGCGAGATCGCCCAGCGCCTGGTCATCTCCGAGCGGACCGCCGACGCGCACGTCGAGCACATCCTGGGGAAGCTCGACTGCTCCTCCCGGACGGAGATCGCTCCGGCCCTCGCCGACCGCGACTAGAGGCCGCTCACCTGGACGCCGCTCACCTGGAAGCCGCTCACCGCCCCGTGGGCCGCGGGCCCGGCGTGCGGCCGCGCTCCGGCGGCGTGATCCGCACCCGCTCGCCGGCCGGCGCGCTCTCTATGTCGGCGAGCTGTGCCAGGACCGTCGCGCGCAGCTCGTCGTAGTCGTCGAACTCGTACTCCTGGAAAAGGGTGTGGCCCGTCCACATCAGATTGGCGCACACCTGCGCCGGGACCCGGCCGGTGCGGGCCCCCATGCCGACCAGGGCCACCGACCTGATGGCACCCGGCTCCTCACTGTTCTTGCGGTGGATCGCCTGGAACGCGGCGGCGCAGGCCAAGGCCACGTTCAGCGTCTCGCTCACGTTCTCCGACGACTCCTGCATCGTCGGCGTCGAGATCAGGTACGTGGGGTTGGCCGCCCCGGAGCGCACGCAGACCGCGCTGCCGATGGGCAGCCGCCCCGCGAACTCGTCGCGGATGGCGCGCTGTACGCGCAGCTGGATGCCCGCGCCGAGGTGCTGCTTCACGGCGGCGTCCACCCCGCCGTTCATCAGCCCCCGCGCGTTGGTCGGGCTGACCCAGGCGTCGGCCCGGACCGTGAGCAGGGATCCCTTGCGGATCCGGACGCCGGGGGTGTCGGCGAAGGCCGACCGCCAGGCCTCGACCACCTTCACGTTCGTGTCCGTCAGCACCACGTCGAGGGCCGCCTGGGCAGCGTCCACCGTCATCTTCGACTCCCGTCGGAAAAGGGGTTCTTCCACTGGTCACGACGTTACCGGCCGCCACTGACAACGGAGTTGGGGCGCTGACAGCGTCGGGCGGCGTTGTCAGTGCCCGCTGTTAGCCTCCCGGCCATGATCGACACCAACTCCCCCGCGCAGCCCGAACCCCACGACCCCGCCGACCCGTTGGCGCTGGCCGAGCTGTTCAAGGGCGGCGGTGAGCCCTGGCTGCCGCTGCTCAAGCCGGTGATCGAGGCGCAGCCCGGAGCTGCCTCGTTCATCGGACCGGGCCGCGCCCCCGACGTCGTACCGGTCCGCGAGCTGACGTTCCAGGCGCTCAAGCCGCACCCTCCGCACAAGTGGAAGGTCGTGGTGTTCGGCCAGAACCCCTATCCGCGGCCGGAGAGCGCCACCGGCATCGCGATGTTCGACAACACCTTCCACGACTGGAAGGACAGTCAGTTCGGCCGGGTCGTGAGCATCCGCTGCATCATCAAGGCGGCGGCGATGTGGAAGTACAACATCCCGAAGAAGACCCCGATAGCCGACCTCCGCAAGCTGTTGCAGCAGCGGGACACGGTGCAGCCGCCGGAGTGGTTCCAGGCCATGCTGACGCAGGGAGTGCTGCTGCTGAACGCGGCGCTGACGGCGAGCAGTGACGGGCCGCGGGGCGCCGATCCGCACACGGCGTTCTGGCGTCCGGTGGCCGAGCGGGTCGTCGAGGAGATCCTGCGGGCGAAGCAGGGCGCCGACGAGGAGGACCGGGGGGTCGTCTTCGCGTGGTGGGGTGCGCACGCGCGCAGCCTGAAGACGATCGTCCAGCGTCTGGAGAAGAAGTATCCCGAGGTCGAGGTCCGGCACATCGACCATCCCAATCCCGCGGCGCAGGGCGACATCTTCTGCGACGGCGACCACTTCGCGACGGTGAACGACGCGCTCGCGTCCCTGGGCGCGGACCCGGTGGACTGGCTGCCGAGCCTCGGTTGGGACAAGGACGCGGCCGTGCCGGGCGGCGCCGGCGGCGGGGTGGCGGAGCGGATGGGCGCGTTCATCACGTCCACGATGGAACTGCACCAGATGTATCTGGAGCGGCTGTCCAGCGTGAAGGACGAGGGCCTGCTCCTCGACGCGATCACCGGCGTCGCCGACACCCCGCTGATGGACTTCCGCGAGGCGGTCGGCCCGGTCTCCCGACTGCTCTCGGGCCTGGCCGGGCACGTGCAGCGTTCGCACGAGTTCGGCAAGCTGCGGGCCGACGACCCTGGTGCCGCCGGCGCGCGGTCCGGGCGGCTGTCCGCGGACACGATCGCCGCCCTGTACCTCTACACCTGCGAGTCGGCGTTCTACCGGGAGATCAACGCCGTCCTGCGGTCACCGGACCGCTCGAAGATCGTCCCCTACCTCCCCTACCTGCGGCTGCTGTTCTCCGCGGTGGAACAACTGCCCGCCCGCACCGCGCCGTTGTGGCGCGGAGTGCCGCTCGACCTGCGCGCGCAGTACCCGGTGGGGCGGACGGTCACCTGGTGGGGCGTGTCGTCGTGCACGTCGCAGGTCGGGGTGGCCCGCGCGTTCCTCGGCGGCCGCGGCAAGCGGACGCTGTTCGAGGTGCAGCCGGTGCGGGCCGTCGGCATCCGGGACTTCTCGGCGTTCACCGGCGAGGAGGAGTTCATCCTGCTGCCGGGCACGCAGCTGAAGGTGGTCGACGTGCGCAGCGAGCGCGGCGGTCTGTCCACCGTGCGCCTCGCCGAGTCCGAGGAGCTGCCCCTGGTGTCCTGACCGGGATCAGGCGGCGGGCCCGGCGTCGAGCCGTACGAGCACGCGCCGCATCGCCTCCCGCACGGCCGCCCGCGCGGTGCCGGTGTGGTCGAGTCCCTCGAAGCCGTGGTGCCCGTCCGGGACGTCGATCACCTCGACCGGTTCACCCCCGGCCGCGGCGGCCTCGATGAAGTCGGCCACGGTCGCCGCGACCGCCGAGGTCTCCAGACCGGCCCTGACGAGCACGAACGGGGGCCGCTGCGCACCCCGCGCGACGGCCTGGGCCGGCCGGAACCGGGGATCGTCGACCCCCCACCCGGGCAGCATCGCCATGATCGGGTAGTTGGCGGCGAGGCAGCGCAGCCACGGCGGGGCGGCGCTCAGCCACGGCGCCGTCAGGGGCCCGCCACCGGAGAAGAACCACAGCGCGATCCGGTCCGCGTCGACGCGTGGATCGGCGCGCACCTCGGCGACCGCCGCGGCCACGTCCTCCGCGGCCGTCGGGTACGCGGTCACGTCGTGCAGCCGGTGGTCGACGGTCACCCCGATCACGCCCTGCTGCGCCGCGTACCGGCCGTAGCCGACGAAGGTGGCCCAGTCGCGGGGTGTCGGCCGCGCGGTCGCGGGCACCGGTCCGCCGTGCACGAACACGATCGCGGGCAGCGGCCGGTCCGGGGCGCCCTGAGGAACGTACAGGTCGAGGTTCCCGCGCCGCTCCCGTGGGATCTGCGGCACGTCGAGCAGGAACGGCCGCTGGTATCCGGGCGCCGCCGTCTCCTCGCGCTGTCCGCTCTCCAGGCGTTCGCCTGCTCCGGCGGCCGCCGCGAGCAGCGCCTCGGCGAGTTCGTCGGGGCAGGACAGCATCGGCCAGTGTCCGGTGGGCAGTTCGAAGAAGGTGACCTCGGGCCTGGCCAGCGCCTTGATCGCCGGGTCGCCGAAGTCCAGGAGCATCCGGACGGCGGCGATGGTCGCGCCGCTGTCCGCGCACAGCACTCCCGTGGTCGGCGGGAGTTCCGTACCTGTGAGCCGCAGCGGCTGGAGCAGGGTGCCCAGGGGCTGCGGGACGGCGTGTGCGGTGAGCCGGTCCAGGTCCGCTGCGGACAGTCCCGCCGTGCTCCCCCACCGCGGCCACTCGTCCCGCGCGGGCGGCGGCAGCACGCCCTGGGTGTCCCCGGCCGCGGCGAGCCGCTCGCGCAGGTCCTGCTGGGGGACGGTCGCCAGCGCCTGGGCGCCGTCGGCCACCGGACCCGTGTCCACGTACACGATCCTGGCGATGCGGCCCGGCCGCCGGTCCGCCGCCCCCACGGCGGGGTACACCCCGTAGTCGTGACCGACCAGCACGACGTCGGGCCGGTCCGCGCCGATCTCGTCGACGATCTCCACGACCTGCGCGATGTGCGCCTCCAGATCGGCGCCGACGGCGGTCGGCGACGGGACCACATGGGTCTTCGCGCCCTCGGCGGTGAGCCGCTCCGCCGTCGCCCGCCATGCGTCGGGGCCGGTGAACAGCCCCGGCACCAGCACGAATTCGGTCATCGTCCACTCTCCTCGGTACTCCGTCGCGCGCGGCCCGGTCCGTCGCCGCGCCGCGTTCGCGGGTACGTTAGGAACTCCCCCAGAGGGAGGTTCAAGTGTCGCTGTCGTCCGGATCCGACGGCCTGTGGAGCATCGGTGAGCTCGCCGAGCACGCGGGGACGACCGTCAAGACCGTCCGCTTCTACTCCGACAACGGCCTGCTGCCGGAGCGATCGCGCAGCACGGGCGGGCACCGCAGGTACGCCCCCGACGCCCTGGACCGGCTCCAGCTGATCCGTTCGCTGCGCGGCCTGGGGCTGCCCGTCCCCGAGGTGCGGCGGATCGTCGAGGAGCGGGCCGGTGCGCAGAGCGTGCTCGAGGACGCCGTCGCGGGTCAACTGCGCACTCTGGGATCGCAGTTGACCGCGCTGCGCTGGCAGGAGGCCGCGCTGCGGCTGGTCCAGGAGTGCGCGCCGCGGGAGCGGGCAAAGCGGCTGCGGCTCGTCGGGGCGCTCGGGACACCGCCGAGCACGGACCCGCTGGCCCGGTTCTGGCGCGCCTGGCTGCCGCCGCGGATGCCGTCCGGCGCGCGTGCCGACTTCCTGGCGGCCGCCGTCCCGCAGCCGCCCGACGCCCCGGCCCCGGAGCAGGTGCTCGCCCTCGCCCGGCTGTGCGCTCTGGTGTCCCGGCCCTGCGGGGGCACGGAGCCCACCCAGCCGGCCGCGCACCGTGCGGCGGGCGCGCGTGAATCCACCGTGCTGTACGCGGGGTTGGCGGAGGCCTACGCGCTGGCGGCTCCCGTGATGCGCAAGGGCGCGGACCCGGCTCCGGGCGAGGCGCTGGACTGCTTCGTGGCGACGTACGCGACCGTGACGGGGCTGCGTGACACGCCGGAATTCCGTCGCGGCCTCGCGGGACAGCTCGCGAACGATCCCCGCCTGGACAGGTACTGGGACCTGGTGGCGGACCTGACCACCACGCCGGGCGCCGTCCCGGATCCGACGCCGGGTACGGCGCACGACTGGTTGCTGGCGGCCCTGGACGCGGAACTCGCCACGCTCTGACGGAGGTTCTGGCCCGGCGTGCCCGTCACGGTTCCAGGTCGTCGCAGTCGCGTTCGTGCGGCAGCAGCGGTCGCAGGGTGAGCTGGAGGCGGGCGCCGCGGTACGTCCAGACGACGCCGGGTCCGGCCGCGGCGGCCAGGTGCTCCGCGCGGGCGCGCCGGGTGCCGGTGAGAATGGCGCACGTGCCTTCGGTGGTGTCGGTGCCTTGGGTGGGGTCGCCGAGCGTCCAGGCCCGGGACGGAGTGGAGTCGTCGGTCCAGGGGCGGGCGAACACGGCGAGCCGGGTGGGCCGGTAGGGACGGGGCGCGGCGACGACGGCGTCCGGGGACCAGCGCTGCGGATCGAGCCGCTCGCGGAACGCTTTCACGTCGTCGTCGGGCAGCGGCAGCCGGGCGGTGCGCGGCTGCCCCGGGCCCGCGACGGTGGCGACGAGCACGCCTGCGTCCACGGCGTCCGTATCGGGGGTCGGGCCGTGCGCGGTCTCGTACGCGTCGGCGTAGAGGCGGTCCGCCTTCGCGTCGTCGACCCGGCGCACGGTCGCCGTGAGCAGCGAGCCCTCGGCCGGTCCCGGCACGACGACGCTGCGGTCGCCGTAGAGGGTGAACTCCGGCAGGGCCGCGAGCACGGCCGGTGACGGCGTGCCCGGGATCGTCCGGACGACGACGGCCGGCTCGCCGCTGCCGGTCGGCCGCTCGGGCGCGGCGGCGCCGTCGTCCGACTGGCAGGCGGTCAGGAGCAGGGCCGCAGCGCCGGCCATGAGGGCGGATGAGGTGCGCATGCCCTTTCGACGGCGCGGCGGGACGTTCCGGTTCCGCCCGCCGGGCGTCCGGTGCCCGGCGGGACCGGGCCGGGCGCCCGACGGGGCGGTGCTCACGACTTGGTGAGGGTGTACGTGCCGCTGCCCGCCTTGTTCACGAGCACGAGGCCGTGACAGCCGCTCGGCAGGTCGACGGTGACCGACTCGGGTGCGCCGGCCCCGGCCGTGTCACCGGCGGCGGTGGCGCCGAGCCGGCTCACGACGTTGTCGCCGCCGCCCTGCGTCGTGTCGACGACGAACAGTTCGGCGTCCTGGTCGGTGCCCGAGGGGGTGACCGTGTACGTCGCCTTCTCCGCCTCCGGAAGGCAGAGGTCCCAGACGGCGGCGAGCCGGTCGGCGCCCATGGTGACCGTGGGCGAGCCGGCGAAGACGCCTTCCGTCTCGTCGGCCTCGACACCGTAGTCGCCCGTGCCCGAGACCTGGGTGACCCGCGGGTAGTAGTCACCCGTGGGACGCACGTTGGAGTTGATGGCGACGAAGTCGGTGACGCCGGTCCCGGCGACGCTGGCGCCGAGCAGGTCGTTCTGCGCCTGGTCGTCGTAGAGCCTGAGGTCGTAGTCGGCGCCGGCGGGCGGGCGCAGGGCCACCACGGACCAGAACACCTTGGTTGTGTCGAACCGGTAGTTGTGGGCGGGGTCCGGGGTGGGCCGGGTCTGCGACTGGTGGTTCGTCAGCGGATTGCGGTAGCCGTAGTCGATGGTGTTCTGGAAGAGGCTGCCGAGCGCGGGCGCGCCGGTCTCGCGGCCGTCCGCGACGCGTGCGTCCCAGTACTCGCGGAAGGTCGTGGCCCGGTGGTCGAGGAAGGTGTTCCACACGGGGGCGAGTCCTTCGCCGTACGCGTCCCAGCCCTCCGTGCCGCTGTCGACCAGGTCCCACAGCGCTCCGGCCACCCGGCCCTCGACCGCGTCGCCGTCGTCCCATCCGCCGGTGTCCCAGGTGTGCTTGTCGAAGTCGACGGTGAAGCCGCTGGCGTCGTTGTTGGTGTCGGTGCGGTCGACGTACAGCGGGTCGCCGAACACGGCGACGCCGTACCAGTCCGCGAACCCTTCCGACCAGGCGCAGTTGGTGCTGCTGGTGTTCGTGATGTAGTGCGGGGAGGGGCAGTGGGTGTCGAAGTCGTCCTCTTCGTAGGTGTCGTCCATGACGGCGTGGCCGATCTCGTGGACGACGACGTTGCGGTCGTCGGCGTCCTGCGGCGGGAGATAGATCTCGTCCTCGCTCGGCCGGTAGAAGGCACCGCCCGGGTCGTCGTCCGGGTGCCAGTTGATGTCGGTGCGGCGGCAGTCCCAGTCGCGTTCGTCCCAGCAGTCGCCGGGGGTCCATTCGGCGGCGGTGTTGGCGAAGTCGTAGGCGCGCAGGGCGCCTTGGAGCCGCGCGTCGGCCGCGGTGTAGGAGCCGAGGTTGCTGGTGGTGCCGTCGCCGCGGTCCTCGAAGTTGGGCGTACGGAACTCGTAGACGTCGTCGTCGTCGCGTTCCACGCCCCACTGGCCGTTCTGGGTGACGAACTTGAGGTAGAGGTCCTGGCCGCCGAGCGCGTCGGTGCCGTTGTCGAAGCACAGCCGGAACGCGCCGTTGCCGTCGGTGAGTCCGACGGTGAGCAGGTCGTCGCTGTTGGCCGGGTCCTCGTCCCAGACCTGCACCTGGAGGTTGGCGGACGAGCGGGCCACGCCGTCCTCGTCGTTGTAGAAGAAGGAGCCGCGGACGCAGGTGAGGGCTCCGGCGGCGGACAGGGTCGCGGCGGCGCCGGGGTCGTCGGTGTGCGGCTTCGCCAGTCCTTCGGCGGGGATCTTCGCGGTGGGCCTGCCCATCAGCGGCTTCACCTTGGTCCCTGCGGGGGCCTTGGCCGCGGTGTAGGTGCCGGAGGCGAGACCGAGGCGGGAGTGGGCGGCGTCGGTGCCCACGGTGAGCAGGGCCGGGTCCTCGACGCCCGCGCCGTAGCCCTCGGGCGGCAGGACGCGGGTGCGCACGGTCAGGTCGCCGGTGGCGGCGGCGGTCACGGGGGCGGTGAAGGTGAGGGTGCGGTCCGCGCGCAGGTCCAGGGTGCGGGTGGCGCGGCTGACGGATCCGCCGTCGCCGGGGAGGGCGTCGGCCCGCCGGTCGATGGCGAAGCCGTCGGGCGCGTCGCTGAAGCGCAGGGCCGCCGGGAGGTCGATCTCGACCTTCGCGCCGGGGATGTCGATGCGGGGGTCGACCTTCACCGTCAGGGTCGTGGCGCCGCCCTTGGCCGGGGCCGCGTCGAGCGCCGTCTTCACGGCGACGCAGCGCGGGCCCTGGTCGCCGCCGTCGTCACAGGCGGCGGTGCGGGCCCCGGGGTCCGCCGCGGCACTCGCCGTGGGGGCCGCCGCGGCGGGCAGTGCCTGGAATCCGCCGAGAGTCAGCGCGGCGGCGGCCATCCCGCCGCCTAAGGCGCGCCGCACTCCGGATCTTCGCCCGGACAGGCTCATGTCAATCTCCCTTTTCCGTAAGGCAGTTGAGACTTCCGGGACAGATGATGAACGAGTGCCGGGCGGGCGTCACCCGGAGCGGACGCGTCCGCAATCGTTGGCGCGTTTACCCAGCACCCGTGCTCACCGTGAACGACACAACAGGTCCATTACGGACGGGGGTTGCGTTCGTTCTGAGCCAGCCTCCGCACGCCCTCCCTGGAGGCCGAGGCCCGGCTACGGCTCCTCCTCGGCCATGAACTCCGCGACGAGCTCCGCCGGATTGGCCCGCGCGGTCAGCCGGAACATGGCGTCGGGGTCGAACATGTCGTAGAGGACGACCGGTACGCGACGCCCCAGGGTCGACGTGATCCGGCCGCTCTCGTGCAGACGCCGGGCCGCGGCGACACACACCTGCGCGAACCACTCGGCGAGCCGCTCCTCGTGTTCGTCCGGCGCGTCCGGCTCGTCACCGTCCTCGTACCAGAGGTCCAGTTCCCCGGCCGCCCGCCGGAACAGCTCGGCGCCACCCCGCTCGCGGCCGACGGCCGCCACCCCTTCGAGACCCGTCACCGGGAAGAAGGCGTAACTCCAGCGCGCCTCCCACGCGTCCGCCGCCTTGTCCGCGGCATCCGCCGCGTCCGCCTCGGTCGTGTAGCCCACGGCCACGTACGGGCACCGCGGGTCCTGGTCCACGCTGTCGATCCGCAGGGTCACCGCGTAGATCCCGGCGCCGCGCGGAAACCCGGCCACGACCTCGTCGACACGCTCTGCCACGTGCGCGCTGAACAGCGCCGATCCGTCGCCCACTCGCTCGCCCCTCGCCCCTCACCCTGTGCGCGCGGGGTGTCAGTGCCCCTTGAACGCCTCTTCGAGCCACCACGACCCGTGGTCCCGCACCACTTTCGCATCCACGAGGAGCGGGGCGTGGCGCGGCCCCTCGACCCAGTCCCGGACGGCCTTCAGATCGGCCGGGGTGCGCACGGTGACCGCCTCGAACCCGTAGCCGCGGGCGACGGCGGCGATGTCGGTGGGCGGGAACTCGACCGTGTCGAGCGGGTGCCCGTCCGGGCCGAAGTGGTGCACTTCCGCCCCGTACGCGTCGTCGTTGTAGACGACGACCACCATGGGCAGACCGAGCCTGCGGACGGTGTCGAGTTCGACGGCGCTCATCAGGGCCCCGCCGTCGCCGAGCGCGGCGACCGGGAGGCGGTCGGGGCGGGCGAGGGCGGCGCCGACGGCGGTGGCCAGGCCGAGGCCGATCGACTGGAACGCCTGCGTGAAGCACAGGCCCTGCTCGTCGGGGACGGACAGGTACATCGTCGGGTGGCCCATGAAGTTGCCGGAGTCGACGCCGATGACCCGCTCGGCGGGGAGGATGTCGTCGAGGGCGATGCTGAGGGTGCGCGGGTCGATGCGGTCGCGGGTGGACTCGTCCTCGTACGGGATGTCGCGCCAGCGCAGCCGGGCGGCGAGGGCCTCGCCGTTCTCCGGCGCGCGGTAGCCGGTGCGCTCGCCGGAGCCGAGTGCGGTACGGATCCGCTCGGCGGTGATGCGGACGTCCCCCGTGACGCCGAGGTCGACGGGGCGCTGTCCGCCGAGCGCGGCCGGGTCGTCGTCGACCTGGACGAGCGTGGCCCCGGGGCCGATGAGCGCGCCGTGCCGGGTCGTCCACATGGTCAGCGAGCAGCCCCAGGCCACGATCGCGTCGGCGCCCCGGATCAGTTCGGCGGCCAGGGGTGACGCGAAGCCGCCCGAGACGTCGAGCGACCACGCGTTGCCGTGGAAGAGGCCACGGGCCACCGCCGATGTCGCGAGCAGCGCGCCGCACCGTTCGGCCAGGGCTTCCAGTGCCGCGCGGCAACCGGGTCCGCGCGAGCCGCGCCCCGCGAGGAACACCGGGCGTTCGGCGCGCGCGAGGACGTCGGCGAGGGCCGCGATGTCGGTATCGGCGGGTTCGACGGCGGCGCGTGCGGCCGGCGGGGCGACGGCGGCCAGCGCCGCTGCCGCCTCCGTGTCCGGGACGTCCTGGGCCTGGACGTCGAGCGGGAGGTTGAGCACGAGGGTGCGCCGCTCCCGTACGGCGTCGCGCACCGCCGCGCAGGTCTGCGCGACGGCGTCCTGCGCCGAGGTCACACGGGTGCTGCGCGCACCCACCGCCTCCGCCAACGCCCGTTGATCGACGGAGAAGTTGGAGCGCGGCTGGGACGCCTCCGCCGCCACGACGACCAGTGGCGTACGGCTCTTGGCGGCCTCGCCGATGCCGGTGAGGGCGTTGGTGAGCCCGCAGCCCTGGTGCACGCTGACCGCGGCCACGGCGCCGCTGACCCGGGCGTACGCGTCGGCCATGGTGGCGGCGCCGCCCTCGTGCCGGGTGGCGACGAAACGGGCGCCCGCCGCGGCCATCGCGTTGGTGACGTGGAAGTTCCCGGAGCCGACGACGCCGAAGACCTGTCCGACCCCGGCGGCGACGAGGGCCCGTCCGACCGCTTCGGCGACCTTCACGACGTCCGCCCCGCCTGTCCCGTCCGCCCGGTCCGCTCGACGAGTGCGAGGACCCGGGCGGGCGCCCCGGATCCGGAGACGATGGGCAGCGGCCCGGCGATGACAACGGCCCCGGTGGACGGCAGCCGGTCGAGGTTCTGCAGCTGCGTCAGCCCGTACTTGCCGCTGCCCATGAGGTACGAGTGACAGGGGAACGCCGGATCGAAGCCGTGCGCCGCGCCCGCGTCGGTGCCCACGGTCTCCACGCCGAGCCCCGTCACCGGCGACTCCTCGGCGACCCAGCGCGCGCACGCGACGGAGAGTCCGGGAGTGTGCGGGCCGTTCGCGTCGGCGTTCAGGAACGGTTCCTGTGCGTGGGACCTGCTGCTCCAGCCGGTCCGCACGAACAGCCAGCCACCGTCGGGCAGGGCGCCGTGCCGGTCCTGCCACGCCTCGATGTGCTCCACCTCGACGAGGAAGTCCGGGTCCTTGGCGACCTCGTCGGTGACGTCGAGGACGGCGGCGGGGGCGACGAGCTGCCGGGCGGGGACCGAGGCGATGTCCGCGAGGTCCTTGCCGGTCACCCAGTGGTTGGGGGCGTCGAAGTGGGTGCCGGTGTGCTCCCCGGAGCGGAAGTTGTTCCAGTACCAGGCCGGTCCCCGGTCGTCGTACCGGCTGATCTCCTCCAGCTCGAACACCTGGGTCTGCCCGAACTCGGGCGGCAGCCTGAGCACCGGTGTGCCGGACGACAACGGCGCGGTGAGATCGACGACTTCGATCCCGCCGCTGCTCAACTCGGCCACCAGAGCGGCGAGTACGGACGGCGACGCTGGTGCGGCTGCTGCCGTGGGCTCAGACATGCCTGCATCCTGAAGGCATCGGCGGGGCCACACAAGCGTCCGGCGGCCCCGTCCTGCCCGTCAGTCACCGTCGATGATCTGGTACAGGTAGATGATGTGGGTGCTGTCGTCGGGCATCACGTTCACGTCGTCGGACGCGGAGTCGACCCGGAAGTAGAACTCGGGTGCCTTGGCGCCCTTGAGCCCGCCCTCGGAGTCCAGCTTGCCGAGCTCGTCGAAGAAGGCGTTCGCCTTCGGTGTCTTGGTGCCGAGGTCGCTGGCGAGCCGGCCGCCCACGACCACCTTGAGGTGGTTGGAGTCGACGGCGACGGTCGTCGCGGCGCCGGTCGCGCTGCTGGGGACGAAGGTGGGTCCTTCGCCGTCGCACTGGTACATGCCGAGCACGAGGTCCAGCGTGGCGTAGGGGGTCTCGCCGCCCACGGCGAGCCCCTCGATCTTCCCGTAGGGGCCCTGTCCGTCGTGGTCGCAGACGGAGCCGGTCGGCGGGGTCTGCCGGTCGGCGTAGTCCCAGTCCTTCGACCCGCTGCCGCCGCTCGCGCCTCCGTTGCCGCCGGCCGACCCGGTCGTCGAGGCCGAGGCCGTCCTCGACGGGGTCGAGGACGCGCTCTGCGACGGGGAGGCGCCGGCGGAAGCACTCGCCGAAGCGCTCGCCGACGTGCTCGCGGACGGACTCGCGCTGCCGTCGGCCTTGTCGTCGCTGCCGCCGGGGCCGCAGGCGGTGACGGTCAGGGCCGCCGCGACGGCCGCGCCCAGGGCGTACGCCTTCATGCTCTTGCGCATCACACGCATGATCTTTCCCCCGATGTAGTACTGCCGGTGCGGTGCGCATCTGTGAGGTGCGCACGGCCGATTGATCGCTGCCGGGGAAGTGTGCCCGCGGAACCGGGCATTCCACGCCACTCGTGTCAGATCGTTACGGAGCACGGACAATGACCCCGACCTGGTACGACGGCGCGACAGCGGACCGGATCACGGTGCGGCGCCGGGTCGGTCGGGCGCGGGTCCCTCGGTCTCGTTCCGGATCACGGTGGTCCAGTAGTCGGTCACCGTCCGGGCGCCGCGGAAGCGTTCCGGATGCAGGGGGCGGGCGCCGTCCGCGAGGCCGAACGGCTCGTCGAGGCCGGGTGACGGGCGGGTACCCACCGTGCCGCCGTAGGGGTGGTAGACGCGGGTGCTGCCTTCCTGGATGCCGGAGAAGACGTACATCCGGCCGGGTTCGGGGACGACGGCGCCGCCCTCGGCGGTGAGCGAGCCGTCGCCTGCGGTGTACGCGACGGTGTCGACGATCACCGTCCCCGACGCGTCGCCCTTGAAGGCCCGGTTGACCCGGACCCGCCACAGCTGTTCCCTCTCGCCCGGCTGGTCGGTCCCGGCCTGGGACTTCAGGCCGACGACCGTGCCGTGGAAGACGTCACGGGAGGCGTTGGCGAGGTACTCGTCCCGCGACAGGTCCTGCGCCATGATCGAATCCACGACGACCCGCTCGTCGCCGGTCGTCAGGGTGACGACGGTGTACGCCGTGGCGCCGACGACGGCGGCGACGGCCGCCAGTGCGGTCGCCGCCGCGGTCACGGACCGGTCGGGCAGGGCCGGGGGTGCGATGCGCATGGCCCATATGGTCGACGCGTGCGGCCGTCCGGTGCGCCTGCCCGCGCCCGGCGGGACCGGATCCCACCCGAAAGGGGAACCGGAGCGCGGCGGTGTCAGAGCCTGTCTTTGAACCCCCGTCGTCCGGCCGGAGGGCGGGCGCAGCGGCGGTCGGTGCGTGCGATCGTCGTGCGTCGTGCCAGGTCATGTGGCGGAGCCACCTGTCCTGGCACGACGTGCGGCGAGCGTGCGTGCCGGGCGTCGGGGCGCAGGCGGGGGTTCAAAGACAGGCTCTCAGAGCGCTCCCCTGGCGGCCAGGCTCCGCATCAGGCGCCGCAGCCCGTACTCCCACGGCGGCGCCGCCTCGCTCGTGGTGACGGTGTTGACCAGGGCGCCCAGGCGGGGGCTGGAGACGCGGACGACGTCGCCCTCGTGGTGGGTGAAGCCCTCCCCAGGGGCGTCCCTGTCCTGCGTGGGCGCGAACAGAGTGCCGGTGAACAGCACGAATCCGTCGGGGTGTTGATGGTGCTCGCCGTGCACGGACGCGACCAGGTCGAGGACGTCGCGGCTGATGCTGCGCATGGTGCTGGTGCCGCGCAGGACGAAGCCGTCCGTGCCGGTGACGTCGAGGTCGATGTCGAGGGCGCGTACGTCGTCCAGGCCGAAGCCGCCGTCGAACAGCCGCAGGAACGGGCCGAGGGCGCACGAGGCGTTGTTGTCCTTGGCGCGGGGCAGCAGCAGCGCGCTGCGGCCCTCGATGTCACGGAGGTTGACGTCGTTGCCCAGCAGGGCGCCGCGGACCCGGCCCCGGGAGTCGACGGCGAGGACGGCCTCCGGTTCGGGGTTGTTCCACACGGATCCGGCGAGGATGCCGACGCGGGCGCCGGTGCCCACCGCCGACAGGACCGGCGCCTTGGTGAACACCTCCGGGTCGGGGCCGATGCCGACCTCCAGGTACTGCGACCAGAGGCCCTCGGCGAGCAGGATCTCCTTGGCCTTGGCGGCTTCGGGCGAACCCGGCCGCACCGATGTCACCGGGCCCACGGACGCGGCGAGTCGGTCGCGCGTGCGGGCGGCCAGGGACGGGTCGCCGCCGGTGCGTTCCTCGATGACCCGTTCCATCAGGCTCTCCGCGAACGTGACGCCCGCCGCCTTGATCACCTGGAGGTCGACCGGGGCCAGCAGGTGCGGCAGGTCACGTCGCCCGGCCACGGTCGCCGCGAGCAGGTCGTCGAGGGGCCGGCGGCGGCCGCCGGGGGCATGGCGTACGACGTCCGCGGCGTCGTCGCGCTCCAGCAGGTCGGAGACGGTGGGCGCGTGCGCGGTGAGGTCCACGGTGTGCGCGTCGCGGACGGCGGCCACGCAGGGGCCGTCCCAGTCGGGTTCGTGGACGCGGGCGACGAGCAGCGCGTCCTGGGCGTCGGCGGGCAGCACGGACTCGGCCGTGAGCGTCATACGGTGCTCCTGGGGTCGTCAGTGCGAGTCTCGGGGGACGGCGTGGCCGCGGCAGCCGCGCAGGAAGTCGAAGTCGGCGCCGCGGTCGGCCCCTTCGACGTGGTGCGTGTACAACCACGCGTAGCCGCTGGTGTGCCGGGGGGCCGGAGGCTGCCAGGACGCCCGTCGCCGCTCCAACTCCTCGTCGTCGACGTTCAGCCGCAGGCTGCGCTTCGGTACGTCCAGGGTGATGGTGTCCCCGTCGCGTACGAGGGCGAGGGGGCCGCCGGCCGCCGCCTCGGGGGCGACGTGCAGGACGACGGTGCCGTAGCCGGTGCCGCTCATCCGGCCGTCGCAGACGCGGACCATGTCGGTGACGCCCGCCTTCAGCAGCTTGGTCGGCAGGGGCACGTTGGAGACCTCGGGCATGCCCGGGTAGCCCTTGGGGCCCGCGCCGCGGATGACGAGGACGGTGTTCTCGTCGACGTCGAGGTCCGGGTCGTCGCACACCGCGTGGTACGCCTCCGGGGTGTCGAAGACGCGGGCGGTGCCGGTGTGGGTGAGCAGATGCGGGGAGGCCGCCGACTGCTTGATGACGGCGCCGTCGGGGCAGAGGTTGCCCCGCAGCACGGCGGTGCCGGTCCCGGCGGGCTGGAACGGGGCGTCGACGGGGGTGATGACCTCGTCGCCGATGCGTTCGGCGTCCGCCGTGTTCTCGGCGATGCCGCGTCCGGTCACGGTGACCTGGTCGCCGTGGAGCAGTCCGGCGCGGACGAGTTCGCGGTGGACGGCGGGCAGGCCGCCCGCGTAGCAGAAGTCCTCCATGAGGTACTTCCCGGACGGCATCAGGTTGAGCAGCGTCGGGACGTCGCGCGCCAGCCGGTCGAAGTCCTCCAGGTCGAGAGGGACGCCGACGCGGCCCGCGAGAGCGGTGAGGTGGATGAGCGCGTTGGTGGAGCCGCCGATCGCGGCGTTGGTGCGGATCGCGTTCTCGAAGGCCTCCCGGGTGAGGATCCGCGAGGGGCGCAGTTCCTCCTCGACCATCTCCACGATCCGGCGGCCCGCGGCCTGTCCGGTCTCGAAGCGGCGCATGTCGACGGCGGGCCAGGTGGCGGAGCCGGGCAGTTGCATGCCGAGGGTCTCCGCCATGCAGGCCATGGTGGAGGCGGTGCCCATCGTCATGCAGTGGCCGTTGGAGCGGGCCATGCACCCCTCGGCGAAGAAGCACTCCTCCTCGGTCATCCGACCGGCCTTGACCTCGGCCTCCATCTGCCACACCGCGGTGCCCGAACCGACGTCGCGGCCCTGGAACTTGCCGTTGAGCATGGGTCCGCCGGTGACCATCACGGCGGGCAGGTCGACGCTGGCGGCGCCCATCAGCATCGCCGGGGTCGTCTTGTCGCAGCCGGAGAGCAGCACCACGCCGTCGAGCGGGTTGGCGCGGATCAGCTCCTCGACCTCCATCGCCATGAGGTTGCGGTAGAGCATGGCGGTGGGCCGCATCAGGGTCTCGCCGGTCGCCATCGTCGGGAACTCCAGGGGGAAGCCCCCGGCCTGCCAGACGCCGCGCTTGACGGCTTCGGCGACGCGCGGCAAGTGGGCGTTGCATGGGGCGAGTTCGGAGGCGGAGACGGCGATGCCGATCACCGGGCGACCGTCGAAGACCTCCGGTCCGAAGCCCTGGTTGCGCATCCATGAGCGGTACACCATGCCACCGCGTCCCGCGGCTCCGAACCAGGCTTGGCTGCGTCGGCCTTCGGTCATACGGATCACTCCTTCACGCGTACGATGCCGGTGATGCGGAGCAATCATTGAATGATTCGATGAAACCGTCCAGGGGGCGTGCACGACATCGTGCGCGAAAGGCGAGGGGGAACGCGTGGTCGTAGGGGAAGGCACCCGCACGGGACATCAGCAGCTCATCGACGCGCTGGGGCGCCGGATCGTCGCCGGGGACTTCCCGGTCGGTGAGCCGCTGCCCGTGGAGGACCGGCTGGCCTCGCAACTGGGGGTGAGCCGTGGCGCGTTGCGCGAGGCCGTGAAGGCGCTGGCCGCGAAGGGCATGCTCGCCACCCGGCCGCGCACCGGGACCCGGGTGCTGCCGGCGGACGAGTGGAACCATCTGGACCGGGACGTGCTGGCGTGGCTGCAGGAGTGCGATCCGCGGCAACTGCTGCGGGAGACGGGAGAGTTGCGCAGGATCGTGGAGCCGGAGGCGGCCCGGATCGCGGCGGAGCACTGCCGCCCCGATCAACTGACGCTGCTGCGCGACGCGTTGACGCGGATGGAGGACGCCGAGGCGCGCGGCGACCGGGCGGCCTACGTGGAGGCGGACACCGTCTTCCATCGCACCCTGCTCGCCGCGGGCGGCAATCGGCTGCTGGGCTCGCTCGGCCGTGCCATCGACGTGGCGCTGCGGCACCATTTCGCGATCAGTACGCAGACGCCGGGCGCCGCCACCTCGTCGCTGCCCGGCCATCGGGCGATCGTGGACGCGGTGGCGGCAGGGCGCGGAGCGGACGCGGCGGCCGCCGTCACACGGCTGATCAGCGCCGCGGAGCGGCAGTTGGCCGACTCGCCCGGGTTCCCCGCGCCCTGACGCGCGTACGTCAGACGGACTCGGTGAGCGCGAGTCCTTCGGCCACGACCTTGCCGTCGTGCAGGACGGTGCGGTCGGTGCCGCGGTCCATGACGGCACTGGTCGGCGTCTCGCCGTCGACCAGGAGCAGATCGGCGCGGTCGCCGACGGCGAGGCCCGGCCGGTCCGTGACGCCGACGAGGCGCGGCACGTCGTGGCTCATGATCGAGGCGCCGCCCATGCTCGCCACCGCGAGGCACATCTCGATGTGCTCGTCGCGGCGGAAGTTGTGGGTGAAGGCGAGCTGCCAGGTGCGGTCGAGCAGGTCGCAGTTGCCGTACGGGCTCCAGTAGTCGCGCTGCCCGTCCTCGCCGAGGCCGACGCGGACGCCCGCCTCGGTGAGCGCGACGAGGGAGAGCTGGTTGCGGGCGGCCGGGGCGACCGTCGCCATGGCGATGTCGAGCTCGGCGAACTCCTCGATCAGGCGGCGGCTGGTGGCCTCGTCGACGGAGCCGAGTTCGTAGGCGTGCGACATGGTCACCTTGCCCTGCATACCGAGGGCGCGGACCCGCTCCAGGATCAAGTCGGTGGAGAACACGCCGAGTTCGCCCGGCTCGTGGAGGTGGATGTCGACCTCGACGCCGTACTTCTCGGCGAGCCCGAAGACGACGTCGAGGTGGCCCTTGGGGTCGCGGTCCAGGGTGCACGGGTCGATGCCGCCCATGACGTCGGCGCCCGCCTTGAGGCTGGCCTCCAGGTAGTCGGCGGTGCCGGGCTCGCGCAGGATTCCGGCCTGCGGGAACGTCATGATCTGGACGTCGGCGAGATGCCCGTACTTCTCCTTGGCGGCGAGGACCGCCTCGAACTTCTCCAGCTTGCAGTCCACGTCGACCTGCGCGTACGTGCGCACCCGGGTCGTGCCGCGGGCGATCATGCGCGCCAGGGTGCCGGCGACCCGCTCGGGCAGCGGGACCTCGGCGTCGCGCCAGTTCTCGCGGTCGTTCATCATCATCGTCCACACGCCGGGGCCGCCGGTGTGCGGGCGGAACGGCAGGCCGATGCGGGTGGAGTCGAGGTGGACGTGGACGTCGCTGAAGGAGGGCAGGAGGAGCCGGCCACGGCCGTCGACGAACGCGCCGACGCCGTCCACGGGTTCGGCCTGCGGGTCGTGCGGGCGGATCGCGGCGATGCGGGTGCCGTCGAGCTGGACGTCGCTGCGCTCGCCGCCCCAGGGGCGGACGTCACGGATGAGCATGTGGTGCAACTTCCTTACGTAGAGGTTGTGTTGACGGTCGACCGGTGGTTCAGCGGTAAGCCTCGACGGCCCGGTCGGTGAAGTGGCAGGCGGGCCCGTCGCCGTCCGGCACGGGCGGTGTCTGCCCCGCGCACCGCGCTTGTTCGGCCTCGTCGAGGCGCGGGCGCAGCGGGCAGCGAGTGCGGAAGACGCAGCCTGAGGGCGGGTTCGCGGGGGTCGGCAGGTCGCCGCTGAGCCGGATCCTGCGGCTGCGGTCGGCGTCCGGGTCGGGGTGCGGGACGGCGGAGAGCAGGGCGCGGGTGTAGGGGTGGCGCGGGTCGTCGAAGACCTCCCGGGTGGCGCCGCTCTCCATGACCCTGCCGAGGTACATGACGGCGACGCGGTCCGCGAAGTGCCGTACGACGGACAGGTCGTGGGCGATGAAGACGTACGCGACGCCGGTGTCGGCCTGGATGTCCTGGAGGAGGTTGACGACCTGCGCCTGGACCGAGACGTCGAGCGCGGAGACCGGTTCGTCGCAGATGATGAGGCGGGGTTCGAGGGCGAGCGCACGGGCGATGCCGACGCGCTGCTTCTGGCCCCCGGAGAACTCGTGCGGGAAGCGGTTGTAGTGGTCGGGGCGCAGGCCGACCCGGTCCATCAGTTCCCGCACGCGCGCCTTGACGCCGCCGGGCGGGTCGATGCGCTGGGCCTGCAGCGGCGCGGCGATGGCGGCGCCGACGGTCTGCCGCGGGTTGAGGGACGAGGTCGGGTTCTGGAAGACCATCTGGACCTGGCGGCGGTACTCCTGGGCCTCGGCGCGGTCCATGGTGGCGATGTCGCGGCCGTCGAGGCGGACGGTGCCTGAGGTCGGTTCGAGCAGCCGCATCAGCAGCCGTCCGGTGGTGGACTTGCCGCAGCCGGACTCGCCGACGATGCCGAGGGTCTGCCCGGCGTCGACGGAGAAGCTGACGCCGTCGACCGCCTTGACGGGGGCGCCGCCGCGGCCGAGCAGTCCGCCGCGTCCCGGGAAGTGCTTGGTCAGTTCGTCGGCCTGGAGCAGCGGGGTGGCCCGGGTGGTGGTCATCGTGCGGCCTCCTCGGTGGTGTCGCCCGTGCGCGCGTGGCTCTCCTGGTGGCAGCGGGAGGGGTGGTCGGCGGCCTCGCCCGTGAGGAAGGCGGGCCGCTCCGTGTGGCAGAGCCCGTCGGGCACGAGGTGGGTCTGCGGGCACCGCTCGGCGAACAGGCAGCCGGCGGGCAGCGCGACGAGCGACGGCGGGAACCCGGGGATGGGCCGCAGCCGTTCGCTGTCGTCGCCCAGCGTCGGCATGGAGGCGAGCAGGCCCTGCGTGTACGGGTGCCGTGGGTCGCGGAAGAGCTCCCGGGCGCTCCCCCGCTCCACGCACTGCCCGCCGTACATCACGGCGACGTGGTGGCAGACCTCGGCGACGACGCCCAGGTCGTGCGTGACGAGGACGATCGCGGTGCCGGTCTCCTGCTGGAGGTCGCCGAGCAGGTCGAGGATCTGCGCCTGGACGGTGACGTCGAGGGCGGTGGTCGGCTCGTCGGCGATGAGCAGTTCCGGCTCGCACACCAGCGCCATGGCGATCATGGCGCGCTGGCGCATGCCGCCGGAGAACTCGTGCGGGAAGGCGCGTGCACGCCGCTTCGGATCGGGGATGCCGACGCGACCGAGCATGTCGACGGCGACGTCGAACGCGGCCTTCTTGGACACCGGGTTGTGGACCCGGTACGCCTCGGCGATCTGGGCGCCGACGGTGTGGAAGGGGTGCATGGCGGAGAGCGGGTCCTGGAAGATCATGGCGATCTTCTTGCCGCGCCAGGCCCGCATCCGGTCCTCGGACAGCGCGTTGAGGTCGGTGCCGTCGAGGAGGATCTCTCCGGTGACGCGGGCGCGGGTCTCCTTGAGCAGTCCCATCAGCGCCTGGCTGGTGACGGTCTTGCCGGATCCCGACTCGCCGACGATGCCGACGGTCTCGCCCCGGTTCAGGGTGAGGTCCATGCCGTTGACGGCGTGCACGAGCCCGTCGTCGGTCGGGAAGGCGACCTGCAGATCCCGTATCTGCAACAGGGGTGCAGTGGTGGTCATCAGGCAGCCCTCACTCGCGGGTCGATGACGGTGTAGACGGCGTCGACGACGACATTGGCGACGATGACGAAGAAGGCGGCGAGCAGGGTGATCGCCATGGTCACGGGCAGATCGCCGGCCTGCGCGGCGCGGACGGCGGTGAAGCCGACGCCGGGCACGGAGAAGATCTGCTCGGTGAGGACGGCGCCGCCGAGCAGCAGCCCGATGTCGAGGCCGAGCATGGTGACGACGGGCGTGAGCCCGGCCCGCGCCCCGTGCCTGACGACCATCGCCGTGCGGGACAGGCCCTTGGAGCGGGCGGTGCGCATGAAGTCCTCGCCGAAGGTCTCCAGCATGGAGCTGCGGGTGACCCGGATGTACTGGGCGCTGAACAGCACGGCGAGCGCGATCCACGGCAGCAGATAGTTCTGGAACCAGCCGCCGAATCCGGCGGGCCCGAACGGTGAGGTGATGGCGTTCGTCGTGAACGGCAGCAGGTCGAACGTCGAGACGAACACCAGCAGCAGAAGCAGCCCGGTGACGGGGATCGGCAGCGAGACACCGATGGACGCGGCGCCCACGATCGCCTTGTCGGTGAGCTTGTTCTTGCGCAGCGCGGCCAGCGTGCCGAGGGTGACTCCGGCGACGGTCCAGAGCACGATCGCTCCGACGGCGACGGACACCGTGTACGGCAGGGCGCGTTCCAGTACGGCCGTGACGTCCTCGTTGGTCTGGAAGGACTTTCCGAAACAGGGCCACTGGCACAGCGACTGCGCACCGGGTGCACCGACCGTCCGCCCGTGGAACAGGCCGGACATGTAGGTCAGGTACTGGGTGAGGAACGGCTTGTCCATGCCGAGGGCGACGCGCGCCTCGGCGATCCGCTGCGGTGTGCACTCCTGACCGCAGGCCGCGGCGGCCGGATCGGCCGGGCCGAACTGGAAGAGGCTGAAGGTGACGAAGCTGATGACGATCAGCAGGAGAACGGTGGCGCCGAAGCGGCGCAGCAGAAACGCGGCCACGGTCATCCCTTCCCGGACGCGACCGACACGGTCGACAGGTCGATGGCGCCGAAGAAGTAACCGACTTGCGCGTTGCGGATGTCGGATCCGACGACGCTGCGGGTGACGTTCCTGATCAGCGGGACGAGCGGGTAGTCCTGCATGGCCCGGTCGAAGAGCGTCGCCCACTTGCGGCCCAGCTTCTCGCTGCTGCCGTTCTCACCGCGCAGTGCGTACATGGCCTGGGAGATCTCCGGGTCGTGGTAGCGGGGGATGTTGGAGAAGCCGAAGCTCTTGCCGTCGACGCTCGGGCCCAGGTTCGGGTCGATGGTGGTGCGCACCGAGCCGCTGTCGGCGCCGCCGCACCAGCCGCTGCGGGCGATGTCCGGCATGTTCGCGCCGGCGAGCGTCGTGTAGTAGTTCGCGGCGGGGATGGGGCGCAGTTCGAGGTCGATGCCGAGCTGCTTGAGGTTCTGCTGCAGCGAGGTGCCCATGTTCTTGTAGCGGGGCGTCGCGTCCGCGTATCCGTAGACGAGCTTCTTCGGGTAGTCGCGGCCCTTGAGCAGCTTCTTCGCCTCGGCCGCCTTCGGCTGCCCGGCCGGGTCGAGGGCGGTGTGCTGGGGGACGTAACCCCGCTGGTCGGGATTGATGTACGACTGCGTGAGCTTGCCGAACCGGGCGCCCCCGTACTGGAGGTGGATCGCCTTGCGGTCGATGGCGAGCGCAATCGCCTTGCGCACCATCGGATCCTTGATCGACTCGGTGTTGAAGTCGAGGACGTCCGTGCATCCGATCAGCCCGGAGGCGGTGCGCCGTGCGACGTCCGGCTCGTCGAGCTCGGCCGCGTCGGACGCCTGGAGGCCGCCCGCGCTGTCGAGGGTGAGCGCCGTGGGGTCGGAATCGGCGAGCAACTGCTGACTGATGGTCGACTGCGCGGTGGAGAGGCTGAAGGTGAAGGTGTCCGGCAGCGCGCTGCGGTGGGGGTCCGTCGCAGGGTCCCACTCGGGGTTGCGGACGAGTTGCATGGACCGGCCGCGGTCGTAGCGCTTGATCTTGTACGGGCCCGTGGACACCGGGTGATTGGTGTAGTCGAGCTTGGTGTCCTTGGCACGCGGCACGGGCGCCGTGTTGGAGCGCGAGACGAGCGCCGGGAACTCGGCGAAGGGCTGCTTCAGCTTGAAGACGATCGTGCGCGCGTCGGGCGTCTCGATGCCCTTGAAGTCACCGGCCGCCCCCTTTGCGTAGGGCCCCTTGTACCCGTCGTCGGACAGTGCCGAGTTCAGCTCCTGCGGCGCCTGGGTGTAGACGTCGCGGGCGTAGGTCCGCTCGACGCCGTACTTGACGTCCTCGGCGGTGACCGGCGAGCCGTCCTCGAACTTCAGCCCCTTCTTCAGGGTGTATGTCCAGGTGAGCCCGTCCTTGGAGACCTTGCCGAGGTCGGTGGCGAGGTCGGGGACGATCGTGGGCGGCTTGCCCGCCTCC
The DNA here is from genome assembly GCF_017377775.1 of Streptomyces sp. VRA16 Mangrove soil. Taxonomy (GTDB): domain Bacteria; phylum Actinomycetota; class Actinomycetes; order Streptomycetales; family Streptomycetaceae; genus Streptomyces. Next base: position 586,605 of record NZ_JAFVLN010000001.1, on the reverse strand, counting down.
TCCTTCGCCATGGTGAGGGTGCGGTAGTACAGCTGGCCGACGTTGGCGGTCTGGACGTAGTTGCTGTTGCCCGGGTCGAGGGTCTGGAAGTCGGTGGACATCAGGACGTTGACGTTGCCGCCCTTCGTCGTGTCGCCCTCACCGACCTTCACCGCCTCGAAGGCGTCGGCGGGGGCGCGGGAGCCCGAGCCGGCCGCGGGCTTGGGCCCGCCGCAGGCGGTGAGGGTCAGCCCGGCGGCCACCGTCAGGGCGAGCGCCGCCGCGGTGCGTCGATTCACTGCTGCTCCTGGTTGTGCGAGGTGTGGTCAGCCACGGGAGGACTTGGGGTCGAGGGCGTCGCGGACGGCGTCGCCGAGCAGGTTGAAGGCGAGCACCGTGATGACGAGGGCGCCCGCGGGGACGGCGAGGAACCAGGGATCGGTGAGGTACCAGTTGCCCTGCTGGGCGGCGTTGAGCATCTGGCCCCAGGACGGGGTGGGGTCCTTCACGCCGACGCCGAGGAAGGAGAGCGCCGCCTCGGCGGTGATGTTCGTCGGGATCATCATCGTGGCGTAGACGAGGACGACGCCCATCACGTTGGGGACGATCTGCCTGAGGATGATCGAGCGGTGCGAGGCGCCGTAGGCGCGGGCGGCCTCCACGAACTCCTGCTCCCTGATGGACAGCACCTGGCCGCGCACGACACGGGCGAGATAGGCCCAGCCGAAGAAGCCGAGGATGATCACGAGTGAGGCGATCGGCAGCAGACTCCCCTCCCCCAGTGCGGTGTCGCCGAGCCGGGACTGGAGGATCGGCGTCAGGGAGAGCACGAGCAGCAGGTGAGGGAAGGCCAGGAACAGGTCCATGATCCGGCTGATGACCATGTCGACCTTGCCGCCGAAGTAGCCGGCCGCCGCGCCGAGCACGGTACCGAGGACGACGGAGACGACGGTCGCGAGCAGGGCGATGACCAGGGAGACCTGGGCGCCGTGCGCCATGCGGGCGAAGAGGTCGCGGCCGAGTCCCGGTTCGACGCCGAGCCAGTGGTCGACGGACGGGTAGCGGTAGTAGGGCAGCGGCAGTCCGGGCGTGCCGTAGTCGTCGAGGACGTCCGGACTGGTGCGGGTGGTGTACGGGTCCTGGCCCTCGATGGCGGTGAGCAGCGGGGCCAGCACCGCGAACAGGATCATGAGGACCACCACGGCGAGCGCGGCGAGGGCGATCCTGCTGCGCCGGATGCGCAGCCATGCCGTGCCGAGCAGGGAGCGGGCGGCGACCGCGGTCGGGGCCGAAGTCCCGCCGGGGGCAGAGGAGTTGGTCTCGCCGTCGGCTTCGGCGCCGGAAGGCGGCCGAGCGGGCAGCACAGGGGAATCCGTCACGTCGCGAGATCCATTCGGCGCTCGGGGGAAGGTTGGCCGGACGGTATACCAGGAAGACGGTGGCGCGATAGGCCTGACCAATTTTTGGTATACCGAAGCGCTCAAAGAGGGGTGATAGTGGGGCATTTCATCGACCGGAAGATCACGAGGTCGGCCGCGTAACGCCTGCCCTTCCCAGCCGGTATACCAAGACGTACGATCAAGGACGCCCGGAGAGCACCGGCACTCTCGCGGATCACGAACCACAGGAGGCACCATGCGCACCCGCTGGCGCGCCCGGCACATCCTCGCCCACCAGGACGGCGGCCACGCGCTGCTGCAGGACGGCGAAGTGGTGTGGCAGGACGACACGGTGATCTACGTCGGCCCCCGCTACGACGGCCCGGTCGACGAGGAGCGCGACCTGGGCGAGTCCCTGGTGCTGCCGGGCCTCATCGACCTGGACGCGCTCACCGACGTGGACCATCTGGTCCTGGACTCCTGGGCGGGGCCCGAGCGGGGCAAGGGGCTGCAGTGGTCCCTCGACTACTTCACCCACCGCCGCCACGACGTGTTCACCCCGCAGGAGCGGTCGACGATCCGCGCCTACGCGCTCGCCCAGCTCGCGCTGCACGGCATCACCACGTTCATGCCGATCGCCTCCGAGGTGCACAGCCGCTGGGCCGAGCCGTACGACGAACTGGTCGACACGGCGCGGACGGCGCGCCGGATCGGGCTGCGCGGCTATCTCGGACCGGCCTACCGTTCGGGCGTCAACGTCGTTCTCCCGGACGGGAGTCGGGACGTCGCCTTCGACGAGGAGGAGGGCCGCGCCGGACTGCGTGCCGCCGTCCGCTTCCTCGACCACCTCGCCGAGCTGGACGACCCGCTGCTCACGGGCGTCCTGCTGCCGTGCCGCATCGAGACGCTCACCGAGGAACTGCTGCTCGAGACGGCCCGGATCGGGCGCGAACGCGGCGTCCTGATCCGGCTGCACGCGCTGCAAGGTCTGACCGAGCGGGACATCGTCCGGCGCCGCCACGGCATGACGCCCCTCGAACTCCTCGACACAACCGGCCTGTTGGGCCCGAACCTGCTCATCCCCCACACGGTGCTCCTCGACCGGCACCCGTCCGTGCACGGCGAGGACCGCGGCGACCTGGCCAGGCTCGCCCGCAGCGGCATCTCGGTGATCCACTGCCCGCAGACCTCGCTGCGCTACGGCGAGATGCTGCACTCCTTCCGCGCCTACCGCGCGGCCGGCGTCAATCTCTGTCTGGGCACGGACTCCTTCCCGCCGGACCTGATCCGCGGCATGGACGTCGGGGTGCACCTGGCGAAGATCGCCGACGGCCGGTCCGACGCCGCGCCCGCCGAGCACTACGTGGAGGCGGCCACGCTGGGCGGCGCCCGCGCCCTCGGCCGCACGGACCTGGGCCGGATCGCTCCGGGCGCCCAGGCCGACCTCGTCGCGTTCTCCCTCGACGACATCCGCGACGGGGTGCTCGACGACCCCGTGCGCACGTTCCTGCTCAACGGCACCGCGCGGCAGGCGACCGACTCCGTCGTGGCGGGCCGCCCGGTGCTGGTCGACGGCGGTCTTCCCGGCGTCGACCTGGACGCGCTGCGTCGCGACGCGCAGGGCCTGTTCGAGCGGATGCGCGCCGCGTACAGCGAGCGCGACACCGCACGCCGGGACACGGACGCGCTGTTCCCGCCGACGTTCCCCACGTTCCGCGCACCCGCCGCGGAGGTCCGCGGATGACGCCGGCCGTACTGGCGGAACCGCCCGTCGCCTCGCACGTGGCGCGCACCGAGGAACTGATCAGGGCCCGGGTCCACGACGGGACGTACCCGCCCGACACCCGGCTTCGCGAGCGCGAACTGGCCGAGTCGCTGGGTGTCTCGCGCGTTCCGGTGCGCGAGGCCCTGGCGCGCCTCGCCACCGAGGGGCTCGTCGTCCTGGAGCCGCGCCGCGGCGCCCGCGTACGGCGTCTGACGTTGCGTGACGTCGACGAACTCTTCGATCTCCGCCTGAGTCTGGAGGTGTTCGCCGCCCGCAGGTCGGCCGAGCTCGTCGCGGCCGGCGGCGACCACGCCGGTCTGCGGGCGGTGATGGACGAGGCCGAGGCCGCGACCGCGCGCGGCGACGAGGCGGGCATCGCTGCCGCGAACACCGCCTTCCACGCCGAGCTGATCACGATGACGGGCAACCGGCTGCTGCAGTCCTCGTTCCAGCCGTCGCTCGGTCTGATGCACTGGCTGTTCCGCATCACGGCCACCGACCGCGGGGCCGAGCAGCACTGTGCGGAGCACCGGCAGATCTGCGACGCGATCGGCGCCGGACGCCCGCGCCTGGCCGAGGCGCTCACCTTCGCGCACATCGACATCCGGCGGGCCCCCGTCATGGCGGCGCTGGCCGCGACCCTGCCCGCGCGCTGAGCCCTCGTCCGGAACCCGGTTTCCGGCCCGGCGATCACGGCGTAGCCTTCGTGCGAAGTCGGCGCCGCCCGCGGCGGCGTACGGGAGGGGACAACGGGATGACGGACGCGGCGGACCGGCCGTGGGTGCCATGGGAGTCGAAGCTCACGTCGGTGGTGGTGCACGCGCGGGGCGCGGTGTGCCGACGGCACACCCGGGGCGTCGTCCCGGCCGACGGCCGGGTGCGGGTGCACGGTCTGCCCCGGGTGCTCGACGCGCTGTCGCTGCGGGCCCGGGTGGTGGACGCGGCAGGGGTACGGGTCACGGGCGCCCGGATCGTCGTCGACGCCGAGCCGCTCGCGCCTGAGGCGCCGCAGGAGTTGCTGCGTGAGGCGGAGCGGTTGACGGAGGAGCTGCGGGCCGTGACCGCCCGCCGCGACCGGCAGCTGCGGCGGATCGAGGAGATCTCGGGCGTGCGCCCGGTCCCGCCGAACCGCAAGCGCGACGACCCGCACCGGCGCACCCCGGTCGACGCGTGGCTGAAGCTCGCCGATTTCGTCGACGGCCGGCTGGCGACGCTCCACGAGGAACTGACCGCACTGGAGGAGCGGCTCCGGCGGATCGAGCACGAGCGGGACCTGGCCGCGGTCCGTCTCGAGCAGGCTTCCGCCGACGAGCCGTCGGCTCCCGTGCGAACGACGGTCTCGGCCGCTCTGGACCTGGAGGGATCCGCCGACGGTCCGGTGGAGATCGAGATCGAGTACCGCGTGCCCGGAGCGGTGTGGGTGCCGTCGTACCGGCTGACGCACCATCAAGATGCGGACGGCGGACGGCTCGTGCTGCGTGCCTCCGTCGCGCAGCGCACCGGCGAGGACTGGAGCGGTGTGCGGCTGGGGCTCTCCACCGCCGATCTGCACCGGCCCACCGGCGTACCGAAGCTGCTCCCGGTGCGGATCGGCCGCCGCCAGCCCGTCCCGGCACCGTCCGGCTGGCGTGAACCCCCCGCGGGGCTCGGGGAGTTGTTCGCCGGGTACGACACGGCGGGTCCGCACCCCGCCGGGTGGGGCCCTGCGGTGGCGGGTGGTTACGCCGCCGGGGCGGACGAGGAGGACATCGTCACGGCCGAGCCCCCGCCGCGGCGGGCTGCCCGGCCCCGCGCGGGCGGCCGGGCCAAGGCGGTCGCGGCGCCGCCTCTCCTCGGCGCGGCGCCGGGGGCGCCCGCGGGTCTCGCCAGTGCTCCGCCGCCGGCGCCGGTGGCTCCCGGTGGCCCCCCGGCGGCGTACGGGGGCCCGCCTCCCCCGCCGCCGCCCGCGCCCGGTCCCCCGCGGCCCAGCACGGCCGAGCTCGACTACGCGGATCTGGTGCTCGCCGGACCCGACGCACCGGGTGGCGGCCGCGGCCTGCTCGCCCCCGGGACTCCAGCCGATCCGGTCGCCGCCGAGTACCGGCGCCGCGCGGAGTCGGTGGGATCGCTGCCGCTGCCCGGACACGCGGTGCGACCGCGCGACGCGGCCGGTTCCTTCGACCACCGGTACGACGCCCAGGGCCCCGCCGACATCCCGTCCGACGGCACCTGGCACACCGTCACCGTCACGGAACTCCCGGTCGGCCTGCGCACGGAGTACCTGTGCGTGCCGTCCGTCGAGGAGACGGTGTACGCGACGCTGGTCCTCACCAACGCCACCGACCAGGCCCTGCTCGCCGGCCCCGTGGACGTCACGGTAGACGGCGACCACCTGCCGACCACGGCGCTGCCCACGCTCGCCCCGGGCGGCACCGGGCGCGTCGGTCTCGGGCCCGCCGAGGCGATCCGGGTCGGGCGCAGGACCGAACAGCGCGAGTCCACCGCGGGGCTGCGGGGCACCACCACCGTCCTCGACCACCGCATCCACGTCGAGCTCGTCAACCGGCTGCCCCGCCCGGTCACCGTGGAGGTCCGCGAGCGCGTACCCGTCACCACGCAGGCCGACATCCGGATCGAGGAGCGGGCCGACTGGAGCACGCCGGAGGGCGGCGCCGAGCTGCCCGAGCCGCACGCGCCGGGGACCCGCCTGTGGCGGGTCGACGTGCCCGCGGGCGGCACCGCCGCGCTCGACGGCGGTTACGAGATCCGGATCCCGGCCGCCAAGGCCCTCGACGGCGGCAACCGGAGGAGCTGACACCCGCCATGACCGCATCCCCCGACCTCACCGTCACCACCGCCACCGAGCCGGTCCCGCTGCCCGTCACCGCGGTGACCTGCCTGGAGGACCGCGCGCACGTCGAACGCACCGCGACCCTGCAACTGGAGCCCGGAGTCCAGCAGGTGCGCCTCGGCCCGGTCAGCGCGCTGGCCGTCGACCGCAGCCTGCACGCCGACCTCACGCGCGGTCCCGAGGGCGCCACCGTGCTCGACGTGCGCCTGGTGCGCGCGTGGACACCGCGCGCTCCCGAGCCGCCCACCGACAGCGACTCCCCGCTCCGCCGCCATGTGCACGCCCTGCGCGAGGAACTGCGGTCCCTGGAGCGGCGCGGCGACCGGCTCGACGCCCGGCTGGACGCGCTGAGCCGGCTCGCCGCCGATCTGCTCCGCGAGATCGGGGAGGGAGCCGGGTACGGCGAGTGCGAACCCGAGCGCTGGTCCGCCGAGTTGGACCGCGTGGACGCCGAGCGCGCGGCCCACGAGGACGACCTCGGCGCCGTCCGGGCCCGCTCGACGACGCTTCGCAGCGAACTGCGGGACGCCCAGCACGCGTTGCACCTCAGCGAGGAGGAGCCGCCGGAGCTCACCGCCCATGTGGACGTGACGGTACGGTCGTCGGCCGCGGGCCCCGCCGAACTGCGGCTGGGGCATCTGACGCCGTGCGCGCTGTGGCGCCCCGCGTACCGGGCGACGCTCGACGGCGGGCAACTGACCCTCCAGACGGACGCGATGGTGTGGCAGCGCACCGGCGAGGACTGGACCGATGTCCGGCTGACCCTGTCGACGGCCCGTTCCTCGCAGTCGACCGTTCCGCCGCGGCTCGTCGCGGACCGGCTCACCCTGCGCGACCGGACCGCGGCCGAGCGCCGCACGGTCGACATCGAGATGCGCACCGAGAGCGTCAGCGACGTCGGCCCGGCGCCGGTGCCCGGTCTGCCGGGGGTGGACGACGGTGGCGAGGTACGCGTCCTGCGCGCATCCGCGCCGGTGTCGGTGCCCGGCGACGGGCATGCCCACCGGGTGCCGCTGCTGACCGGTTCCTCGCCCGCGCAGAGCGAGTACGTCTGCGCGCCCGAGCTGTCCCCGCTGGTCACTCAGGTCGTGCGGTTCACCAACACGAGCGGCCACGCCCTGCTGGCCGGTCCCGTGGAGCTGATGCGCGGCAGCGGATTCACCGGCCGGGGCATGCTGGAGTTCACCGCGCCGGGGGCCGCGCAGGAGCTGGCGTTCGGCAGCGTGGACACCTGTCGCGTGACCCGGGAGGACGAGGACAGCCGGGCCACGACGGGGCTGACGCAGCGGACGGTGACCACGCACACGGTGCGGCTGCACGTGTCCCGGTTCTCCGCCCCCGGCGAGGCCGACGACCGCGTGATCACGCTGCGCGAACGGATCCCGCTGTCCGAGGTGTCGCAGGTCGAGGTCCGGCTGCGCAAGGAGTCCTGCTCCCCCGCCCCTGACGCGCTCGACGCCGACGGGATCGCCCGCTGGGACCTCTCCCTGCCGCCCGGCGGCCGGCGCACGGTGACGCTCGTGTACGAGGTGTCGGCCGACTCCAAGGTCACCGGGCTCTGAGGGCGTTCCGGCCGAGATGCCCACTGCGGATCCGCGGTGGGCATCTCGCATACCGCAGCCAGATCCGGTCCTGCGGAACACCCCTGCTGACCAGCTCAGCACGATATGCTGATGCAGATAGTGCAAGCCATTTGCAGAACGAGGAGGGTCATGGCTACTCGGGCGACCGACGCCGGGACGAACCAGAGCGTCGAACGAGCGGTCTCGGTGCTGCGGGCACTCGACTCCGGCCGCGCCGAACTGCGCGTCTCGGACGTCGCCGAGCTCACCGGCCTCGGCTCCTCCACCACGTCCCGGCTGCTGTCCACGCTCGAACGCCTCGACATGGTCGAACGCGATCCTGTGAGCAACCTGTACCGGCTCAGCCTCGGCATCCTGCCGCTGGCGACCACCGCGGCGAACCGGCACCCGGTGCACCGCGCCGCGCGCATGGTGCTCCAGGACCTCGCCGCCCGTACGGGCCTGGGTGCCAACGTGGCGATCCGGCGCGGCACCGAGCTGATGTTCCTGTGCAACTTCGAGGGCACCCGCGCCCCCAAGTCGTACACGCAGGCCGGTCACACCGCCCCGCTGCACGCCACCAGCATCGGCAAGTGCCTGCTCACCGGGCTCACGCCGAAGGAGCGCCGCAAGCTGCTGCCCGAGCCGCTCGCCGCGCACACCGACTACACGACCACGAGCCACGACCTGCTCGACAACGAACTGGACAGCGTGCGCCGCTCCGGCTTCGCCGTCGAGGCCGAGGAGCGCGCCCTGGGCCGCGCCTCGCTCGCCGCGCCGGTCCGTGACGCCTCGGGGGACGTCGTCGCCGCGATCTCGCTGTGGGGCCCCACCTCGGTGCTCGGCGACCACGCCGACGCGGAGGGGCAGCGCCAGGCCCTTCCCCGTGCGTGTCCGGACCTCCTGGAGGTCCGGACACCCAGAAGCGCTACGCCCCGTACGCCTTGAACGCGATCACGTGCGCGCGGGACGCCCCGTGCGTCGCGTCGACGACGAGCCGCAGCGCGTCGGTGCGCACCGGTCCGCCGTCGGGCCCCGTCAGTTCGTGCACGCGGTGGCGGCGGCGGTTGTCCGTCACGGTGAGCAGGGTGTGCCAGGTGCCGTCGGCGGCGCGGCTCTGGACGCGGTAGTCACGGACGAGTTCCGGCATCACCTCGAACGGGGTGCGGTGCCGGTGGAGGTTGTTGAGGTACTCGTCGACGTCGTCGTCGAACACGACGCGCACCTCGGTGAGCCGCTGCTCCTGCTCCCACGCGAGGCTCAGCCACTCGCCCTCGTCACGGAGCGGTTCCGACACCCACATCTGCGGTCCTCCGTAGGCGCGCTGGAATCCGCCGACGGCCCGCTCGGGCGCGAACGCCGCCGTGTCCGGGCCCGTACGGAAGGCGAAGGTCCGGCGGCGCAGGCCACGGGCCTGCCACTCCAGGACCAGCTGGCCGTCCTCCTCCGGGATGTCGTGGTCGACGGCCGCGTCGCCGTCGACCCGGCTGCGCAGCGCCAGCACACCGTCCGTGCGCTCGTCCACCAGGACCAGGGCGGTGTCCGGGCAGGCGCGCACGATCAGGACGGCGTTGTGCGGGGCGTCCGGGCGGTGGTCGAGGCGGGCCGTGACCCGGTGCGGTCCCGTGCCGGCGTCGGCGGGGACGGTCACGGTGGTGGTGAGCAGACGGTCGACGGGGACGGCGTTCTCGGCGAGGCCCGTGCCCCACAGCTCCACGGTCAGTTCGCGCTCCGCGCCGTCGGCGGCGCCGTGCACGAGCAGCTCGACGGTGTCGAGCGCCGGGTCCACGGGCAGCAGCAGCGCGAGGTCGCGGGTGAGCGGGTACGGCTCGCCGGTGGTGCCCGGCGCCGGTTCGGCGGCGAGCAGGGCGCGGTGCGAGGAGGCGCCGACGCGGGCGGTGCGGGCCAGGTTGTCGGGGTCGTCGTCGGCGATGCCGATCACCGAGGCGTCCTGGCGCAGCAGGGTACGGCGGACCAGCTCGGGGCGCTTGGTGGCCAGTTCGCGCGGGGTGAGGCCCTCGGTGACGCAGAGCGCGGCGGCGGTGCCGGCCGCCTCGCCGATGGTGGCGCAGGTGGCCATGACACGGGTGGCGCCGAAGGCGATGTGGGTGGCGGAGATGTTCCGCCCGGCGAACAGCAGGTTCGCCACGTTCGCCGAGTACAGGGAGCGCAGCGGGATGTGGAAGATGCCGTCCGCGTAGCGCTGGCGGGCGCCCGGTTCGTCCGCGTACATGCCCTGCACGGGGTGGAGGTCGACGGACCAGCCGCCGAAGGCGACGCGGTCCTCGAACTGCCGCTGCCCGAGGATGTCCTGCTGGGTGAGGACGTGGTCGCCGAGGAAGCGGCGGTACTCGCGCTTGCCGGGCAGGGAGCCGACCCACTCCAGGGTGAGGTTCTCGGCGTCGGGGAACTCACCGGAGTTCTTGATGTGGTCCCAGATCCCCATGATCACGGACTGGAGTTCGTCGCGGATCCGCTCGTTGTCGTGGACGGTGTCGAGTTCGCCGCCCCACTCGATCCACCAGTAGTCGCAGCCGTTGTCCCCGGTGCGCAGGACGCGGTTGCGCAGGATGGGAGTGGTCTTCAGATCCTTGGCGTAGGCGGGCGGCACGAACTTCACCGGGCGGCCCGCGTCCTTGGTGTGGAACAGGATCGTGGAGCCGAGCAGCGCCTCGTCGCCCTCCTCGGGCGCCCAGGGCTCGTCGAACTCGGCGCGCGCCTCGCGACCTATGCGGTAGCGGGCGCCGGCGAGATGGCCGAGGAGTCCGTCGCCGGTGCAGTCGAGGAACTGGCGGGCGTGGAAGGTGATGCGCCGTTCGGAGCCCATCATCCAGCCGGTGCAGGAGTGCACCTCGCGTGCGTCCTGCGGGCCGCTCGCCTCGACCTCGCGCACATCGGTGTTGAGATACAGGTCGATGTTGGGCTCGGCGAGGACGGCGTCGAGGACGACCTGGTCCCAGTAGTAGGGGTTGCCCTCGGGGTTGCGGAACTGGTTCTCGGTGTACAGCTCGCCCATGATGCCGGTCTCCCGCGCCCAGCGGTGCACGCCGTGTGCGGTGGCGCCGCAGACCCAGACGCGGACCTCGCTGCTGGCGTTGCCGCCGAGCACCGGGCGGTTGTTGACGAGCGCGACGCGTCGGCCGAGCCGGGCCGCGGCGATCGCCGCGCAGGTCCCCGCCAAGCCGCCGCCGATGACGGCGATGTCGTAATGGACCTCTTCTTCCCGCACGGTGCGGCCTCCTGGGTATGTCGCGATGTGAAGCTCGGGCGCCCCGCGCAGCAGCGGAGCGGCCTTGAACGTACATCACATGCATATTGTGCAACCACTGTTCAGCCAGTGGGATCCGTTGTAAGTTTCCTTCGCAGCCGCCGGCACGGCTGTGTACGAGCCGCATTTCACGTTCATGGCAGGTAGGGCGAGTTCGCCGGTCCTGCGCAGAACCGGCGATTCACCGACCAAAAGGGTTGACGTCGTCGCGCCATATGGAGAACGATCCCGCATGCTGCAACTTGCGTTCAATGGGGCATGGACGGCGTTCACACAGGGCCCCGGCGCTCCTGCCCCGTTCGAGAGGACACACCCATGAGTACGGCCGCACCTCCCCAGAAGGTGGCTCCACCGCGTCGGCGGGACCGTGAGCGGACCGGCGGGCGACTCTCCAACGGCGCGTTCGCCCTGCTGCTGACCGCTCCGGGACTCGCCCTGTTCGCGGCGATCATCTTCTACCCGCTGCTGTCCGCCCTGGTCACCGGCTTCTTCAAGCAGGACCTGCGGCTGCCGGGCCGGGAGTTCGTCGGCCTCGAGAACTTCACGTACTGGCTGAACGGTGACTTCCTCACCATCTTCAAGCAGACGCTGATCTTCACCGTCGGCGCGACGCTCGTCCCGTTCGTCATCGGTTTCGCCCTCGCGCTCGCCCTCAACACGGGCCTGAAGGGCAGCGGCTTCCTGCGCGGTCTGTTCCTCTTCCCCTGGGTGATCCCCGGGGTCGTGGTCTCCTTCCTCTGGATGTGGATCTTCAACGCCAACTACGGCGTCCTGAACGGCATCCTCATGAAGGCGGGGCTCATCCACGAGTCCATCTCCTGGCTCGGCCAGCCCGGCACCGCCATGCTCGCGGTCATCATCACCAAGACCTGGGCGAGCTTCCCCTGGATGATGGTGATGCTCCTCGCCGGTCTGCAGACCGTGCCCAAGGAACTGCACGAGGCCGCGTCGATGGACGGCGCAGGCGCGATCCGCCGCTTCTTCAACGTCACCTGGCCGCAGGTCAGCGGGGTCGCCTCGATCGTGCTGCTCCTGGAGTTCATCTGGAACTTCCAGCACTTCGACACCATCTACGTGCTCACCGGCGGCGGCCCCGCAGGTTCCACCGAGACCTTCGCGACCGCCGTCTACCAGACCGCGTTCAAGGGCTTCGACATCGGGCGCGCGACCGCGCTCGGCGGGCTGTGGATGCTGCTCCTGCTCGTCCTCGTCGCCGTCTACCTCAGGATCACCGACCGGAAGGGCGACGACGCCCGATGACCTCCACGACCCCGACGCCCTCCCCCGTGGCCTCCATGACCTCCATGACCTCCACCCCGCTCGCCGGCACCGACCGGGCGGACCGGTCCGAGACCGCCTCCGGGCCCACCGCCCGGCGCCGGATACGCAAGGACCATGTGCGCTCGCGGATCGTCGCCTGGACCGCGGTCGTCGTCATCGGCGCCTTCGGCCTGCTGCCGGTCTACTGGCTGCTCGCGACGGCGCTGAGCACGCCCGAGTCGACGTTCCAGTTCCCGCCGAAGCTGATCCCCACCGATCTCACCCTCAGCAACTTCACGGCCCTCGCCGAGAACGACCAGCTGATCAAGTACCTGATCAACTCCCTGGTCGTCGCGTCGATCACCGCGGTGCTGAGCGTGATCGTGGCCACGTACATGGGGTACTCGTTCTCCAAGTTCCGCTACCGCGGACGCCGCTCCCTGATGCACCTGGTGCTGGCCTCGCAGATGTTCCCGCAGGCCCTGCTCCTCGTGACGCTGTACGCCGTGTTCTCCAGCTTCGGCCTGCTGAACACGTACACCGCGCTCGTGCTCTCCTTCACCACGTTCACGATGCCGCTGTGCGTGTGGATGCTGAAGGGCATCTTCGACACCATCCCGGACGCCCTCCTGGAAGCCGCGTCGATCGACGGCGCGTCCCGCTGGCGCACCCTGCACTCGATCGTGGCGCCGCTGGCCGCGCCCGGCATGGTCGCAGCCGGTCTGTTCGCCTTCGTCCGCGGCTGGAACGACTTCATCTTCGCGGTGACGCTGGCCGACAAGGAGAAGCAGACGCTGCCGCCCGGCCTCGTCTCCACCTACATCGGTGAATTCCAGACCGCCTGGCCCCAGCTGATGGCCGCCTCGCTCGTCGTGTCGGTCCCCGTGATCGTCGCCTTCATGTTCCTGCAGCGCTACCTCGTCGGCGGCATGACCGCCGGATCGGTCAAGTAGCCCACCGCTGCCCCGTATCGCGCTCGTCACCGAGCCGATCCCCAGCTCGCGATCCAGTCGCACCCCCGCGGGCCGAGCCCGCACGCGCCCCCACATCCTTCCCTTCCGTCCCACTCCCCCATGGAGACACCATGACCACCTCTGGCATCAGCCGTCGCGGCGCGCTGCGCATGTTCGGTATCGGAGCCCTCGGTGTGGCCGGCGCCGGTGTGCTCGGCGCCTGCGCCCCGTCCGGGCCCAGCACCTCCTCCAACGGCGGCGACACGAAGTCCAAGAACTTCGACTTCACCTCGTGGTCGCTGAACGAGGAGGCGGCCAAGCCGTCGATCGAGAAGATCATCAAGGCGTGGGAGAAGGACCAGAACTCGAAGATCCGCGCGGTCTCGTACCCGTACAACGAGTACCTGAGCCAGCTCACCCTGAAGCTCGGCGGCGGCGAGACCACCGGCGCCGTGCACCTCGACATCGCCTGGCTCGCGGCGGTCGCGCAGATGGGCAAGCTCGCCGACCTCGGCTCGGTGGCCGGCAAGGGCGGCTACACGGACGTGGCGCTGAACAGCGGCAAGTACGACGGCAAGCAGTACGGCCTGCCGTGGAACACCGGCTCGATCGGTGTGATCGCCAACTCCAAGCTCCTGAAGAAGGCCGGCATCAAGGAGCACCCGGTCACCGTCGAGGACTTCGAGGCCGCGCTGCGGGAGCTGAAGGGCCTGGGCGGCGGGGTCGTGCCCTACGCCGCCGCGACCAAGGTCGCGCAGCTCAAGGACATCTTCCCGTGGATGCAGACCTTCGGCTGCACGCTGCTGGACGGCGGCAAGGTGACGATCGGGGACGACGCCTCGATCGATGCCGTCACCTGGTACAAGAAGCTGCACGACGAGAAGCTGATCGCCGCGGACGTGGACCGCTTCGACGCGCGCGCCCTGTTCAGCCAGGGCAAGGCCGCCTTCTACGACGACGCCATCATCGGCAAGGGCGTGACCGCGGCCCAGTCGAAGGACAAGACGCTGGCCGACGCGATGCAGCCGATGGAGCGCCCGGTCCTGAAGGCCGGTGACACCCCGCAGGCGCTGCTGTGGGGCGGCGTGATCGCGATCGTGAAGGGCAAGGGTCAGGACGCGGCGACGGACTTCGCGCTGCACACCACCACCGACCAGGCCACCGTCGCCCAGTACTTCACCGAGCGTGCCCTGCCGCCGTCGACCACCAAGGGCCTGGCCGACCCGAAGGTCGCCCAGGACACGTTCAGCACCGAGTGGACCGAGAAGATCACGAAGACGGCGACCGGCAGCCCGTTCTGGCAGTTCGCGCAGAACGCCCAGATCGAGGAGGCCGTCGCCAAGCAGGTCCAGGCCGTCCTCGTCGGCAAGTCGAAGCCGAAGGACGCGATGAAGCAGGCCGGCGAGGAGGTCGCCGCGCTCATCAAGCGCTGACCCGCGCCATCCCCCAGGGACCCGGGGCCCGGTGAACGTCGTACGGCTGTCACCGGGCCCTGCGCTGTCCTGCCCCCGAACCGGCCCGTCCCGCGGGCCACTCCTGTACGGCATCTCACCGCACCCGCGAAGGAGTTCACCATGAGACGTTCCCGACTGCGCACGTACGCCGCGTCGGCGGCGACACTGGCCGCCCTGCTGATGCCCGTCTCGGCCGCCCGCGCCGACGATCCGGCGGCGACCGCCGCGACGGCGACGGTGATCGAGAAGGTCCCGTACACGATGGACTCGTCGAACCAGGCGGCGTGGTGGACGCCCGCGGCCACGTACAAGGGGCGCGGCCAGTACACGTACTTCGCGTTCAACGAGCCCGGCTCGACGGAGACCACGCACCGCCCGGCGATCGCCCGCCGTGACCCCGACGGCGTGTGGAGCCGGCTGCCGCTGCTCAATTCCGACGGGACGCAGGCCGAGTTCGTCGACGACAACGGCCACAACCAGCCGTCGATCGCACGGGACGGCAGCGGCCGACTGCACGTGTTCACCTCCATGCACGCCAATCCCTGGCGCTACTTCCGCACCGAGGCCCCCGGCGGCGACGTCACCGACCACGCCGCCGAGCTGCCCGACCAGGGCGAGGGCATCACGTACCCGGTCCTGACCACGGCCCCGAACGGCGACCTGTACCTGGCCGCCCGGGTCGGCACCGGCGCCGACCAGCGGCCCGGCAAGCTGTACCGCTGGGACAACGCCAACTCCCGCTGGAGCGTGGTCGCCACCTTCGCGAGCGCGCTGTACCGCTCCGTGTACCCCGACGATCTGACGGTGGACTCGGCCGGCCGCGTGCACATCCTCTTCGAGTGGGCCAAGGCCCCCGCGGTGGCGTTCCGGCACATGCTGACCTACATGGTGTACGACCCGTCGACGGGGACCTTCTCGGACAGCAGGGGCGCCGCGGTCACCACCCCGGTCACCCCGGACACCTCCGACGTGATCCAGGGCTTCACCACCGACGAGGTGTGGAGCAACGACAACGCGTACACCGGTCCTGCCGTGCAGAGCGCGAAGCTCACGCTCGACGGCTCCACCCCGAAGGTCGCCTACCGCTACCGCTCGACCGAGAGCGCCGGGAACTTCCGTGTGTACTACGCGTACCCGAGCGGCAGCTCCTGGGTGAGCAAGACCGTGTACGCGGGCGGGCAGACCTCCGCGGCGCTCGGCATCACCTGGGACGAGACGGACACCAAGCGGGTCTACTACGTGACGACGTCCGGCACGGACCGGGTGTTCGCCGCGACGCAGGCCGCGGACGGCTCGTGGACCGCGGAGTCGGCCGCGCCGGGCGTGACCGCGGACCGGCTCGCCGTGCGGCGGGACTCGGACGGGAACGACGTCCTGTACCTGCCCGACACGGCGAACCACGCGCTCTACTACGGCCGCCGCTGAGTCCCGGCGCCGTCGCGGTGTCCTCCTGGCGTGTCGGCGGCCGATGAGTCTCGCCGCGCCGGATCGCCCGCACGGTGGGAAGGTCTCCCACCGTGCGGGCGGGAGCCCGGGACGACGAGGACTCGCATGCCCCCCGCCGTTCGGCCCCGACCATCCGGCGAACTCGCTCCACCACCTGGCCGCCCTCGACCGGACGTCCCGACTGTGATCCCATGTGGGTCCGGCGGAGGAGGCGGGGTGCGGCGCATGGACACACGGGTACTCGCGGGCGCCCTCGCGGTGATCTGTCTGCTGCTCACCGGGCCCAGCGCCCCCAGTGGCGACCCCGCACCCCACCCGCTGCCCACCGACGCCGCCACGGGATTCGTCGCGAACCGGGTCATGACGTGGAACATCTGCAACCCCTGCCGGAGCAGCGGCCAGAACATGGGGCGCGCGGCCGACATCGCCACGTACGCGCCCCAGGTCGTCGCCCTCCAGGAGGCGTGCGTCCGTGATGTCGACGAGATCCGGCGCTATCTGAAGCAGTACTACGGGCTCGACTACCACGTCGCGTACGGGTCGGTGCTGCGCAACTGGAGCCGCTGCGGGGGCCTTCCGTGGCACCCGGGCGGATACGGCCAGGCGATCCTCTCGGCCGCGCCGATCACGGACGGACGGCTCGTGGAGTATCCCGACGGCGGGTCCGAGGACCGCGGTTATCTGGAGGTCACCACCACGGTGGCCGGCCGGCCCGTGCGCGTCTTCGACACGCACCTCGCCGAGCGGCGCCAGGAGGAGGTCCGCGCCCGGCAGGTCCCCGTGCTCGCCGCCGAGGTCGCCCGGCACGACCGGGCGATCGTCCTCGGCGACTTCAACGCCGTGCCGGACTCCCCCGAACTCCACGCCATGTGGCCGCTGGCCACCGACGCGAACCCGGCGTGCCGCCCGTCGTCCGGCGGCGACTGCGAGCCGACCACCGACTGGTACAGCAGGTTCGACTACGTCTTTCTGCGCGGCATCACCGCACACGCCGACCGTGTGCGGCCCAGCGCGTACTCGGACCATCATGTGGTGTACGCCGATCTGGCCCCGCTCTGAGGAGACCGCATGCCGAGGTTCGCCGCGAACCTGACGACCCTGTATTCCGAGCACGCTTTCCTCGACCGTTTCGCGGCGGCGTCGGCGGACGGCTTCGAGGCCGTCGAGTATCTCTTCCCGTACGCCTACGACCCCGCCGAGCTGCGCCGCAGGCTCGACGACCACGGGCTGCGGCAGGTGCTGTTCAACGCGCCGCCCGGCGACTGGGACGCGGGCGAGCGCGGGACCGCGGCGCTGCCCGGCCGCGAGGCGGAGACCCGCTCCGGGATCGAGCGGGCGCTGGAGTACGCGGCCGTCGTCGGCAGCCCGCGCGTTCATGTGATGGCCGGCGTCGCACCGGCGGGGACGGAACCGGCGGCTCTGCGCGACACCTATCTGGCCAACCTCGCGTTCGCCGCCGAGCGGGCCGCGGCCGTGGGCGTGGACGTGCTGATCGAGCCGATCAACGGCCGTGACATGCCGGGGTACTTCCTCCGGCGGCAGGCCGCCGCGCACGCCGTGGTCCAGGAGGTGGGGGCGCCCCGTCTCAAGGTGCAGCTCGATCTGTACCACTGCCAGATCGTGGAGGGCGATCTCACCACGACGCTGCGCCGCGACCTACCGACCGGCCGGGTCGGGCATCTGCAGATCGCGGGCGTGCCGGACCGCCACGAGCCGGACTCGGGCGAGCTCTCCCTCGGTCATCTCTGCGCCGTGATCGACGAGTCGGGCTTCGACGGGTGGATCGGCTGCGAGTACGTCCCGCGGGCCGGTACGCGTGCGGGGCTCGGCTGGTTCACCGCCCTTCGAGGTCTTCGAGGAGTGCACGCATGAGGGTCGTCGTCACGGGTGGCTTCGGTTTTCTGGGGCAGCGGGTGGCTCGCGCCCTGCTGGAGCGGGGCACGTTCGACGGCGTCCCGATCGACCGGCTGGTCCTGGCGGACCTGGTCGTCCCGGACGGATCGCCGCCGGCGGCCGACCCGCGGGTGGACGTCGTCCAGGGGGATCTCACGGACCGGCTCGGCGCCCTCTTCGCGGACCCGGTGGACGTGGTCGTGCACCTGGCCGCCGCTGTGTCGGCCGCGTGCGAGGCGGACTTCGACCTCGGCATGCGCGCCAATCTCGACACGACCCGCGCACTGCTCGACGCGGCCCGTGCCCAGTCGGCCGCCGGTGGGCCGACGGTACGGCTGTTCTTCTCCAGCAGCGTCGCGGTGTACGGGTCCGACGCCGCGCTGCCGCTGCCCGCGGTCGTCACGGAGGCGACGCTGCCCGCCCCGCGGTCGAGCTACGGCGTCCAGAAGCGGATCTGCGAGCAGTTGATCGCGGAGTACACCCGCCGGGGCTTCGTCGACGGCCGGGTGGCCCGGCTGATGACGGTGGCGGTGCGGCCGGGCCGGCCGAACGCGGCCGCCTCCGGCTTCCTGTCCGGCATCGTGCGCGAACCGCTGGCGGGCCTGCCTGCGGTCTGTCCCGTCGCCCCGGACCTGCGCGTCGCGCTGGCCTCCCCGCGCCGCACGGTGGAGGGCATCCTCCGTGTCGCGCAGGCCGAACGCGGCGTGGGCCCCGGCCTGTTGAACG
Organism: Streptomyces sp. VRA16 Mangrove soil; assembly: GCF_017377775.1. GTDB lineage: Bacteria > Actinomycetota > Actinomycetes > Streptomycetales > Streptomycetaceae > Streptomyces. Next base: position 568,090 of record NZ_JAFVLN010000001.1, on the reverse strand, counting down.
GCACGCTGCCGGTCAACCTGCCGGCGCTCACGGTCACGGTCGCCGAGATGCTCGGCACGCTGCGCGCGCTGGCGGGCGACGCGGTCGCCGATCTGGTGACGCTCGCCCCCGACCCGGCCGTGGAGGCCATCGTCGGCTCGTGGCCCGCCGTCGTCGATCCCGCGCGGGCGAACGGTCTCGGGCTCGCGGCCGATCCGGACTTCGCGTCGGTGGTGCGGCAGTACGCGGCGGAGCACCGGGAAGCCGTCGTCGTACCGGTCCGGTGACCGGCCGCGGGAAGCCCCGCGGCACCCGCCGGTTCGAGCGCGGGAGCGTACGGGCCCACGTGCCGTCAGGTGTCGCCCCGGTACAGCGCCGTGAGCAGTTCGATCACCTGCTGGGTGGCGGGGTGCGGATCGTCGGACCACCAGGCGATCCGCACCGCGATCGGCTCGGCGTCCTTGACGGGCCGGTAGACGACACCGGGCCGCGGGTACTGGTGGGCGGTGGACTCCGCCGTCATGCCGAGGCAGCGGCCGCCCGCGATCACGGTCAGCCAGTCGTCGACGTCGTGGGTCTCCTCGATCGCGGGGCGGGACTCGGGCGGCCACAGTTCGGGGGTGGTGGTGCCGGTACGGCGGTCGATCAGCAGGGTCCGCTCGCTCAGGTCGGCGAGTCGCAGCGACCGGCGCCTGGCCAGCGGATCGTCGGCGGACAGGGCGCACAGCCGCCGCTCCAGGCCGATGATCGCGCTGTCGAAGCGCCGCGCGTCGACGGGCCTGCGGACCACGGCGATGTCGCAGCGGCCCTCGGCGAGCCCGGCGGTGGCGGAGTGCGTCCGCACCAGGTGCAGATCCGTCTCCGGGTGTGCGCTCGCCCAGCGGCGCTGGAACGCGGAGGTGTGCCGTCCGACCGCGGACCACGCGTAGCCGATCCGTACGCTGCTGCGGCCCGACGTGGCCTCCTGGACCAGGTCGTCGACCTCCCCGAGCACCCGGCGGGCGTGCGCCACCACGCGGGTGCCGCTCGCGGTCGGGGTCACCTCGCGCGAGGTGCGCCGCAGCAGCCGTACGCCGAGGGCCCGCTCGAGCGCGGCCAGGTTCCGGGACACCGCCGCCTGGGAGACGCCGAGCCGGATCGCGGCGTCGGTGAAGGTGCCCTCGTCGACGATGGCGACGAGGCAGCGCAGGTGACGGAGCTCCACATCCATACGCCCAGCGTATGGCTATGGGCGTCGGTGCATTTTGCGCATGGCGGCGGACGGCGCACGCTCAGCGCATGCCAGACGCCTCCGCAGCGCGCCCCGTGTCCCCTGCCCCGCTCCCCGCGCCCGCCCCTGCCCCTGCCCCTGCCCCTGCCACCGCCGTCGCCGTCGGAGCCCCGGTGGCCGCCGGGCAGTTGGCCGGTGTCGCCACCGTGCTCGGCAGCGGCCTGTCGAACCAGGTCGGCGCAGCGATCGGTTCCGTGGCGTTCCCCGTGCTCGGGCCCGTGGGGGTCGTCGCGGTTCGCCAGTACGTGGCCGCGCTCGTGCTGTTCGCCGTGGGCCGGCCCCGGCTGCGGAGCTTCACCTGGGCGCAGTGGCGTCCGGTCCTGGGGCTCGCGGTGGTCTTCGGGACGATGAACCTGTCGCTGTACACGGCCATCGACCGGGTCGGCCTCGGTCTGGCGGTGACGCTGGAGTTCCTCGGTCCGCTCGCCATCGCGCTCGGTGCCGCGCGGCGCCGGATCGACGCCTGTTGCGCGGTGCTCGCCGCCGCGGGTGTCGTGGCCCTGATGCGTCCTCAGCCGTCCACGGACTACCTGGGCCTGGGCCTCGGGCTGCTCGCCGCGAGCTGCTGGGCGTCGTACATCCTGCTCAACCGCACCGTCGGCCGCCGCGTCCCGGGCGTGCAGGGTTCCGCGGCAGCCGCCGGGGTGTCCGCGCTGCTGTTCCTGCCGGTGGGTGTCGCGGTCGTGCTGCACCGTCCGCCCACCGTCGGGGCCGTGGGCTGCGCGATCGCGGCCGGGGTGCTGTCGTCCGCCGTGCCCTATCTCGCCGATCTGCTCACGCTGCGCCGGGTGCCCGCCCAGACGTTCGGCCTGCTGATGAGCGTCAATCCGCTGCTCGCCGCTCTGGTCGGGTGGGTCGGGCTCGGCCAGCGACTGGGCCGGCTCGAGTGGGCGAGCATCGTGGCGATCATGACCGCCAACGCGGCGAGCATCCTCGCGCGCAGGAGGTGAGCGGCGGAGGTGAGGGGCCCTCGGGTCTCAGATCAGCGCGCGGATGGCGCGCCCGAAGTCGTCGACGTGCTCGGCGGCGAGGGTCGCCGCCTTCGCCGCGTCCCCCTCGATGATCGCCCGAAGCAGCGCCCCGTGCTGGTGCACGTGCTGGTCGAGGCCGTCGAGGCGGTCGATGAACAGGCACCAGATGCGGGTGGCGAGGTTGTCGTAGCCGACGAGCGTGGCTTCGAGGTACGGGTGGTGCGTGACGGCGTAGACGGCGCGGTGGACCGCCATGTCGAGCCGGATCAGCTCGGTCTCGCGCTCCGGTCCGCGCGCCCTGCCCGCCCCGCCCGCCGTCTCCATCCGTTCCAGCTGCTCCAGGTGGCCGTCGAGCATGTCGCGGTCGGCCGACGTGGCGCGGCGGCTGGCCAGCGAGGCCGCGAGTGGCTCCAGCTCCTGACGGACCTCGCAGATGTGGCCGAGGTCGGCGATGTTCACCTCGGTGGCGAACGTGCCGCGGCGCGGGTACGCGACGATCAGCCGCTCGGTCTCCAGGCGCCCCAGCGCCTCGCGCACCGGCGTGCGGCCGAGACCCAGTTCCTCGGCGAGCCGGCCGTCGTGCACCGGTTCGCCGGGGCGGATCCGCAGGGTGACCAAGACGGTCCGTGATCGTCCGGTACGCCTGCTCGGCGAGGGACACGCCCTGCGCCGCCCCCTCGGCCGCGGATGCGGAGGCCATGCGCCGCTCCCTCGCTTCCCCTCGACTCGATGTGTCAGGAGTGGGGGATTGCCGTAGCGCGGCCGCAGACTGACATATCAGTCCTGTGACGCTGGGACCGGCGCCGGCTCCGCGGGTTCGAGCCGTATGATCACCGACTTCGACGTGGGCGTGTTGCTCCGTTCGGCCACACTGTCCAGCGGCACCAGCACATTGGTCTCGGGGTAGTAGGCGGCGGCCGAGCCGCGCGGTGTCGGGTAGGCGACGGTGCGGAACCCGTTCGCCCGGCGCTCGACCCCGTCCTCCCAGACGCCGACCAGGTCCACCAGGGCGCCCTCCTCGATCCCGAGTTCCGCGAGGTCGTCCGCGTGGGTGAGGACGACGCGCCGGGCGCCCTTGATGCCGCGGTACCGGTCGTCCATCGCGTACGGGACGGTATTCCACTGGTCGTGCGAGCGCAGCGTCTGCAGGATCAGGTGGCCGGGCGGGGCCGTCAGTGCGGTGAAGGTGTTCGCGGTGAAGACGGCACTGCCACTGGCCGTCGGGAACGTCATCGAGTTCACCGGGTTGGGCAGCGTGAAGCCGCCGGGTTCGCGCACCCGCCGGTTGAAGTCGTGGAACCCCGGGACCACGTTCGCGATGTGGTCGCGTACGAGGTCGTAGTCCTCCTCGTACTTCTGCCAGGTGATCCCCTGCTCCTCCCCCAGCACCAGGTGGGCGAGGCGGCTGATGATGGCGACCTCGCTGAGCAGCGCCGGGGAGGCGGGGGCGAGGCGGCCGCGGGTGGTGTGGACGTCGCTCATGGAGTCCTCGACCGTCATGAACTGCTCGCCGGTGGCCTGCAGATCGCGGTCGCTGCGGCCCAGCGTGGGCAGGATCAGCGCCGTGTCGCCGCACACGGTGTGCGAGCGGTTCAGCTTGGTGGAGATGTGGGCGGTGAGGCGGCAGTTGCGCAGGGCGCGTTCGGTGACGTCGCTGTCGGGGGTGGCGCGCACGAAGTTGCCCGCCACGCCCAGGAAGACATGGGCGCGGCCGTCGCGCATGGCCCGGATCGCATCGACGGAGTCGAGGCCGTGCCGGGTGGGCGGCGCGAACCCGAACTCCTTCTCCAGGGCGTCGAGGAACGACTGCGGCATGCGTTCCCAGATGCCCATGGTCCGGTCGCCCTGGACGTTGCTGTGTCCGCGCACCGGGCAGACCCCGGCGCCCGGCCGTCCGACGTTGCCGCGCAGCAGCAGGAAGTTGACGACCTCCCTGATGGTGGGGACGCCGTGCTTGTGCTGGGTGAGGCCCATGGCCCAGCACACGATGACGCTGCGGGACTTCAGGACCCGCTGGTGGACCTCTTCGATCTCCTCGCGCCGCAGGCCGGTGGCGGCGAGCACGTCGTCCCAGTCCAGGGCGCGGATGTTGTCGTTGAAGACACCGAAGCCGGTGGTGTGGGCGGCGATGAAGTCCTGGTCGAGCACGGTGCCCGGGGCCTTGTCCTCGGCTTCCAGGAGCAGCAGGTTCAGCGCCTGGAACAGGGCGAGGTCGCCGCCGGGCCGGATCTGCAGGAACTGGTCGGCGATCCGGGTGCCGCGGCCGATGATCCCGCGCGCCTTCTGCGGGTGCTTGAAGCGCAGCAGTCCCGCCTCGGGCAGCGGGTTCACGGCGACGACCTGGCCGCCGCGCCGCTTGGTCTCCTCCAGGGCGGTGAGCATCCGCGGATGGTTGGTGCCGGGGTTCTGGCCGACGACGAACACCAGGTCGCTGTTGTGCAGGTCGTCCAGGCTGACGCTGCCCTTGCCGATGCCCAGGGTCTCGTTCAGGGCGGAGCCGCTGGACTCGTGGCACAGGTTGGAGCAGTCGGGCAGGTTGTTGGTGCCGTAGGCGCGGGCGAACAGCTGGAGCAGGAAGGCGGGTTCGTTGGCGAGGCGGCCCGAGGTGTAGAAGAGCGCCTCGTCGGGCTGGTCGAGCGCCTTGAGCTCGTCGGCCACGAGCGTCAGGGCCTCGTCCCAGCCGATGGGCTCGTAGTGGTCGCCGCCCGGCCGCTTGACCATGGGCTCGGTCAGCCGGCCCTGCTGGTTGAGCCAGTAGTCGGAGCGTTCGGCGAGTTCGCTCACGGAGTGCTCGGCGAAGAACTCACGGGTGACGCGACGGGTCGTCGCCTCGTCGCTGATGTGCTTGGCGCCGTTCTCGCAGTACTCGTTGCGGTGCCGCTCCTTCGGCGCGCCCTCGGGCCAGGCGCAGCCGGGGCAGTCGATGCCGCCGGCCTGGTTGATGGTGAGGAGGGTGAGCGCCGTGCGCTGCGGCGAGGTCTGGCCGAGCGCGTACGTGAGGGCGTGGGCCACGGCGGGTGCGCCCGTCGCCCAGGTCTTGGGCTTCTTGACGGAGAGTTCCTCTTCCGGCTCGACGATCTCGCCCATACCCATCACCTCAACGTTCCGTCCGTGGACCGCGCGCCTGCGTGGCCCGCGCACAGCAGCATTCGCCCGGGTCTCCCGCACGGTCAAAGCGGAAGATCCGATGGCTGATAGGCGGTTACGATCACCAGGGCCCCGGCAGCCGATTGCGTGCGGCCGTGACGTGCCCGACGAACGATCCGAACAGGCGGTGGCCGCGACCCGTGCTCCTTCGACAGCTCGAGTACCTGGTGGCGCTGGCCCGCACCGGGCACTTCGCGCGGGCGGCCCAGACCTGCTTCGTCTCCCAGCCGACCCTGTCCGAGGGCATCCGCAAGCTGGAGAGCGAGCTCGGGGTGCCGCTGGTGCGCCGGGGTCGCCGTTTCGAGGGGCTGACGGCGGAAGGTGAGGAGGTCGTGGTCTGGGCGCGCCGGATGCTCGCCGACCGCGACGCCATGACGGCTGGCCTGGCCGCGCTGCGCGCCGGGCTCGAAGGCGAGTTGCGGATCGGTGCCGTGCCGACGGCGGTCGCCGCGGTCGCGTTGCTGACCGAGCCGTTCTGCGCGGCGAATCCGCACACGACCGTACGGGTGCACGCGGATCTGCAGGGCGACGAGATCGTCAGGCGGCTGCGCGCATTCGAGTTGCACGGAGCCGTCACCTATCCGAGCCGGGAGCCCGATCTGCCGTTCGTTCCCCTGTACCGGGAGCGCTATGTCCTGCTGACCCAGGAGGCGGCGGAGTTCGGCGAGGAGGGGGTCAGCTGGGCGGAGGCCGCGGATCTGCCGCTGTGTCTGCTGCATCCGCGGATGGTGGGCCGCCAGGTTCTGGACGCGGTCTTCGCCGAACTGCGGGTCAGGGTGGCGCCGCGGGTGGAGACGGATTCGATCGCGTCGCTCATCTCCCATGTCCGCACGGGCCACTGGTCGACGGTCGTCCCGCACACCTGGCTGCACGTCTTCGGGATCCCCGCCGGAATGCGGGCCGTGCCCCTGGTACGGCCCCGGCGCAGTGCGCGCATCGGGCTGCTGCTGCCGCCTCGTACGCCGTTGTCGGTGATGGAGCAGGCACTGGCCGATCTGGCCCGTGACTCGGTCATGCACACGGTTCTGGACGAGCCACCGGGCTGAGTCGGACGACCTTGTGCAAGGACGCGCCGTTCCTCCGGCCGCCCATGGCGATCACGTCATGTACCTGATAGGCACGAAGTTGTGACGTCGCATCAGACAACTGGCTCAGGTGGCTCGCGGACGAGGGCGTACGGGGCCGCGGCGGTCATGGCCGCCCTCACCCTGCTGGCCGCGGGGTGCGGGGACAGTGACTCAAAAGGCTCGGGGGGCGCAGAGGGCACCCGGCTCACCGTCGCCGCACTGCCGTTGACGGACTCCGCGGCGCTGTACATCGCCCGGGACCGCGGCCTGTTCAAGAAGGAGGGCCTGGACGTCCGCATCCAGCCGGTGCAGCAGAGCATCCAGGCGCTGCCCGCCCTCTCCAAGGGGCAGGTCGACGTGATCGCGAGTGCCAACTACGTGACCTTCCTCCAGGCGTACGAGCAGGGCACGCTCGACGTCCGCATCCTCGCGGAGGGTGTGCGGACGGCGTCGCACATGATGGACGTCCTCGTGCCGAAGGACTCCTCGATCAAGTCCGTGGCCGACCTCAAGGGCAAGAAGGTCGCCGTCAACATCCTCAACAACATCCAGTCGCTGACCCTGAACGCGATCCTCGACCAGCGGGGCGCCGGACGGCCCGCCTACCGGCAGATCGCGTTCCCGCAGATGGGCCCCGCCCTGCAGAAGGGCCAGGTCGACGCGGTGCACGCGGTCGAGCCGTTCGACAGCGCGATCCAGAGCGACCTCAAGGCACGGGTGCTCGTGGACGGCGGCTCGGCCCCCGTGCAGTCCCTGCCCATCAGCGGGTACGTCACGACGGCGCAGTACGCGAAGAAGAACCCGGGGACGGCCGCCAAGTTCCGGCGCGCGATCGAGGCCGCTTCGAAGATCGCGGCCGGTGATCCGTCGGCCGTGCGCAAGGAACTGCCGAAGTACACCAAGGTGACGGCGGCGCAGGCCACATCGATGGGGCTGCCCGCGTACCCGTCGTCGACCGAGGCGAGCCGGCTGCGCCGACTGACCGAACTCATGCGGAAGCAGGGGCTGTTGAAGAAGTCCCTCGACCCCTCCTCACTGATCGTCGAGTGAGTCGTCCGCGGCGGCACGGACAGCGGCGCGGGCGCCGCGACATCGCGCTCGGCGTGCTCGGCGCGCTGCTCGCGTTCGGGGTGTGCGAGGCGGTGTCGCGATCCGGGATCGTGCGACGCGACTATCTGCCGCCCGCCTCCGAAGTGGTGCGCCGCGCCGTCGAGTTGGCCGGGGACTCCGCCTTCCTCGACGGGGTCGGGGCGACGCTGCGGGCCTGGGCCCTGGGGCTCGCGCTCGCCTGCCTGATCGCGGTGCCGGTGGGTCTGCTGCTGGGCAGCGTGCCGGTGGTGGACGCGGCGGTGCGGGCGATCGTGGAGTTCCTGCGGCCGCTGCCGTCGGTGGCGCTGATCCCGCTGGTGTCGCTGCTGCTCGGCTCCGGCACCGGGACGGAGGTCGCGCTGGTCACGTACGCGGCGGTGTGGCCGATCCTGTTCAACACGATGTACGGCCTCGGGGAGAGCGAGCCGCTGGCCAAGGAGACGCTGCGGGCCTTCGGGTTCGGGCGGGCCGCGGTGCTGCTGCGTGTCGATCTGGCGGGGGCGGCGCCGTTCGTGGCCGCCGGGATCCGGATCTCGGCGGCCGTGGCGCTGATCGTGGCGGTGGCCACGGAGCTGCTGTCCGGGTTCGGTGAGGGGCTCGGCATCTTCATCGCCCAGGCCCAGCTCGCCACGGACGGCACCCGGGACGTGCTCGCGGGGGTGGTCTGGGCGGGCGCGCTCGGCCTGGCCGTCAACGGCGTACTGGTCTGGGGCGAACGGCGGTTGTTCCCGTGGACGCCCGAGCGGCGGGGCGCGCGGCCGTGACCCGGCGGCCCGCACTCGGTGATCTGCTGCGCCTGCCGGTCCTCGCCCTCGCCGTCGGCATGTGGGAGCTGGCGGCCCGGACGCACGGCAGTGTGTTCTTCCCGCCGCCCTCGCGCATCGGTCGGCACGCGTACGACCTGTGGTTCTCCGGCCCGGCCGGTCATCTGTTCCTGACGGACGCCGCGGTCGACACGATCGGGCCGAGTCTCGGCCGGATGGCGGCCGGGTTCCTGCTCGCCGCGGCCGTGGGGATCGCCCTCGGCGTGGCGATCGGGCGCTCGCGGCGGGTGTACGCGCTGTGCGATCCGGTGCTCCAGTTCGCGCGGGCGGTGCCGCCGCCCGCGCTGGTCCCGGTGTTCGTCGTCGTCTTCGACTTCGGTACGCCGATGCAGATCGCCTCGATCGTGTTCAGCGCGGTGTGGCCGGTCCTGGTGAACACGGCGGAGGGCGCCCGGGGCACCGATCCGCTGCGCCTGGACGTCGCGTCCGTGCTGCGGCTCTCCCCGCTCGAACGGCTGCGGTTCGTGATCGTGCCGTCCGCGCTGCCCCGGATCTTCGCCGGGCTGCGGCTGAGCCTGTCGCTCGCGCTGATCCTGATGGTGTTCTCGGAGCTGCTGCCGGGCACCGAGAACGGGATCGGCTTCACCCTCACCGACGCCCAGTCCCGCTCGGATCTGCTCACCGTGTGGGCGGCGCTCATGCTCCTCGGCGTTCTGGGGTATCTGCTCAACACCGGCCTGCTGGTTCTGGAGAGACGACTGCTCGGCACGGGAAGGACGGCCTGACGGCATGACGACACCGGACAGCGGCGACGCGGGGACGACGGTCAGGGAGGCGGTCGTCGGGCTGTTGCGCGCGACCGGCATGACGACCGTGTTCGGCAATCCGGGCTCCACGGAACTGCGCATGTTCCGCGACTGGCCCGACGACTTCCGTTACGTCCTCGGGCTCCAGGAGGCGTCGGCGGTGGCGATGGCGGCGGGGCACGCCCTGGGCACGGGGCGCGCCGGGTTCGTCTCGCTGCACTCGGCGGGCGGGGTCGGCCACGCGCTGGGCAATGTCTTCAACGCCTACCGGGACCGGGTGCCGCTGGTGATCGTCGCCGGGCAGCAGGCCCGCTCCCTGATCCAGCTGCGTCCGTTCCTCGGCGTCGACGAGCCGGCGCAGTTCCCGCGGCCGTACGTGAAGTTCGCGCGCCAGCCGGAGCGCGCCGCCGACGTCCCGGCCGTGCTCGCCGAGGCGCACCGGATCGCGATGACGCCACCGCGCGGGCCGGTCTTCGTCTCCGTACCGGAGGACGACTGGGACGAGCCGGCGCAGCCGGTGCCGCCCCGTGCGGTGCACGCCGGTTTCACCGCGGACCCGGACGCGCTCGCCGCGCTCGCCGCCCGCCTCGACGCGTGCGCGCGGCCCGCGCTGGTGATCGGCCAGGGCGTGGACGACGAGGGCGCGCTCGATCAGGCGGTCGCGCTGGCCGAGCGGATCCGGGCCGGGGTGTGGATCAGCCCGCTGTCCGGCCGCTCCGGTTTCCCCGAGTCGCATCCGCTGTTCCAGGGGTTCCTGCCGCCGCTGGCCGGGGAGCTGGCGGCGCGCCTGGCCCCGTACGACGTGGTGGTGGCGCTCGGCACGCCCGTGTTCACGTACCACGTACCCGACGACAGCCCGCCGCTCCCGCCCGGCACCGACCTGTTCCATCTGGACTGCGATCCGGCGCAGGCGGCGTGGCTGCCCACGGGCACGAGCCTGGTCACCACGCTGCGCCCCGCTCTCACCGCGCTCGCTTCCTCGGTCGCCGCGTCGGACCGGGAACCACCTCCGCCGCGCACCCGGCCGGCGCCGGTGCCGGCCGGGGACCGGCTCACCCCGGAACTGGTCCTGGACGAGCTGCACCGCAGGCTCCCCCGCGACCGGGTCCTCGTGGAGGAGGCCCCCAGCCATCGGGAGGTGCTGCACGCGCGCGTGCCCGTCGATCTGTCGGGCGGGTTCCTCACCACGGGCAGCGGGGCGCTCGGCTGGGGCCTGCCGCTCGCGGTGGGCCGGGCGCTCGCGGACCGGCGGCGCGTGGTGTGCGTGCTGGGCGACGGGTCGGCGATGTACTCGGTGCAGGCGCTGTGGACTGCGGCGCGGCACGGGGCGCCGGTGACGTTCGTGGTCCTCGACAACGGCGGGTACGGGGCGGTGCGGGCGCTGGGCCGCAGGATCGACATCGCTCCGGTGCCCGGCACGGACATCGGCGGGATCGACTTCGCGCGGCTCGCCATGTCGTTCGGGGTGCCGGCCGACCACGCGGACCACCCGGACGACCTGGACAAGGCTCTCGACCGCGCGGTGACGCGGCCGACCGACGACGACGGGCCTCATCTGCTGCATCTGCACGTCTTGGGCACCGAGGGCACGCTCTACGCACCCTGGGCCAGGTGAGCGCGGCGCATGCTCCGGCTCGACTCCGTGTCCCAGTCCTACGGTGACCGCCGCGTTCTGCACGACGTCTCGCTGACGGTGCCGGGCGGTCAACTCCTGTGTGTCGTCGGCCCGTCGGGCTGCGGCAAGTCGACACTGCTGCGCACGATCGCGGGGCTGCTACCGGCCCGCGCGGGCACGGTCGCGATCGACGGGACACCGGTCACCGGGGTCCCGGACCGGCTCGCGGTGGTCTTCCAGGACTACGGCCGCTCACTGCTGCCGTGGCTGACGGTCCGCGACAACGTGGCGCTGCCGCTGCGCCGCCAGGGCCTGCGGCGCGCCGAACGCCGCGCGCTGGCCGGGGAGTTCCTCGACCGGGTGGGCCTGGAGGCGTCGGCCCGGCACTATCCGTGGCAGCTGTCCGGGGGCATGCAGCAGCGTGTCGCCATCGCCCGCGCCCTGGTGGTCCGTCCCTCGCTCCTGCTCATGGACGAGCCCTTCGGCTCGCTGGACGCCCAGACCCGCGAGGACCTGGAGGACCTGCTCCTGGAGGTGCACCGCACGGACGGCACCACGATCGTGTTCGTCACGCACGACATCGACGAGAGCGTCTACGTGGGCGACCGTGTCGTCGCCCTCTCCCCCGGCCCCGACGCGCACCTCACCCTCGACCTCCCGGTCCGGCTGCCCGCCGAACGCGACCAGATCGCCACCCGCGGCCTGCCCGAGTTCGTGACGCTGCGGGCGGAGGTGGGACGGGCGGTGCGGAGGCAGGGGCGGGTGTGAGATACGGGATGTACGGGTCCGAGGAGGCGGCCTGAGGACACGGAACTTTTCCCGTGCCCTGCAACAACCCGCCCGAATAGAGCAGTTGGGCTTCGCCGGCGTTCACCGCCCCATGCGGGCGGGCGCGCCGGCGGCCGGGGGTGCGCACCGGTCCTGCCGTCGTGGTCGGCGGGACGCGAGGGCCGGCCGGAGCGCCCCTTCCCGTGCGGCGACATCTCGGCCCTCCCGTCCCGCCGGAAGCCGGAACCCGCTGGCCGGCTCCCCTCGCTCCCCACTTTTCGCGCCTCCCACCCTGCGCAGAACGGGACGTCGGGCCCGCCGCCGCGCCGGTCGGCCCCACGACCGGGACCGGAGGTCCCGGCGGACACTGCGTGGACCACACATGGAAACGGTCGTTTCTGGAAAACCTTGCGCCTGAGTCCCTCGGCACCCGCCGCACGCAGCCGCCGTCTTCAGCGCACAGGAAAGGAGTCACGCCGGAGAAGGCGCGTCCAGGTCTTCGGGAGAAAGCGAGAACGCTCGTGTCCAGACGACCCCGCCGTACGCCACGGCGCCTGATCGCCGTCGGCGTCGCGGTCACCGCGCTCGCCACCGCCGCCGCCTGCTCCGGTTCCGGCTCCTCGTCCAAGGGGTCCAAGGGGCCGCTGGTGTTCGGGATCAGCGCGGACGCCACCCAGTTGCTGCCCTGGACGGCCACCGCCGTGCAGTCCCAGCAGGTACTCGGGCAGGTGTACAGCACACTCCTCGACCAGAACGCCGCACTCGCCCCGGTCAGCGGTCTCGCGAAGCTGCCGCAGGTCTCGAAGGACGGCCTGACGTACACGTTCACGCTGCGGTCCGGCGTCACGTTCTCGGACGGCTCCGCGCTGGACTCGGCCGACGTCACGTACAGCCTCGACCAGGTGCTCGACCCCGGGACCAAGGCGGTGGCGCGCAGTTCGCTGGGCGCGGTACGGAAGGTGACGGCGCCCGACGCGCGGCACGTCGTGATCACTCTGAAGTCGCGGGACGCGTCGCTGCTGACCGCTCTCACCAGCGTCAACACCTCGATCATGCCGTCGGACAAGTCGCTGGACGCGCTGAAGAAGAAGCCCGTCGGCTCCGGCCCTTACGCGTTCAAGAGCCGCACCCCGAACCAGTCGGTGACCCTGGTGCGCAACGCCGACTACTTCCGCGGCCGGCCCGGCCTGCCCTCCCTGGAGTTCCGTGTCATCCAGGACAAGAACTCCATGGCGTCGGCGCTGCGCTCCGGCTCCGTCGACATGGCCGTCTTCGACGATGCGGTCACCGCGAGAACGGCGAAGTCCGGCGGGGTCACGCTGCACACGGTGGATCAACTCGACTATCACGTGCTGCAGTTGAGGGCGGACGCGGCACCGTTCAAGAAGCTCGACGCACGGCTGGCCGTGCAGTGCGCGATCGACCGGCAGCAGGTCGTGAAGACGGCGGCGCTCGGCCAGGGCAAGGTCGTGGGGCCCTTCACGTCGCCCGAGTTCGCCTCCGACCCCGCCGCCCGGCCCTGCCCCACCCGGGATCCGCGGGCCGCCAAGAAGCATCTCGCCGCCGCCGGCGAGCCGAAGGGGTTCGCGTTCACCGCCCTCGTGCCGCAGGGGCTGTACTCCAGCGCCACCGACGAGGCGCAGAACCTTCAGGCCCAACTCGCGGACGTCGGGATCAGGATGAAGATCGAGACGCTCGACTCCAGTGCGTACGTCGACCGTTGGCTCGCCGGGACGTTCGACGCCGCCGTCGCGCTCAACGGCGCCGGCGCCGACCCCGCCCCGACGTACACCCGGTACTTCACCAGGGACGGGAACTTCAACAAGGTGGCGGGCTACCGGTCCGCACGCCTGGACAAGCTGTTCGCCGAGGGGATCGCGACCACCGACACGGCGGCGCGCGAGGAGATCTACACGAAGGTGTCGCGGGAACTGGAGGACAACGCGGCCTGGATCTGGCTGTACACCGGGCGCAGCCACATCGCGACGAGCACCCGGGTGCACGGCTTCGAACCGGTGACCGATGTGAGTCTGCTGAGCCTGTGGAAGACGAAGCTCGCATGACGCCGACCTCGTCAAGAACGTCGTCCGGAACGTCGTCCGCGCTGCTGCGGCTCGCCGCGCATCCGGTGCCGCGGCGGATCGGCGAGGCCGTGCTGACCCTGCTGGGCGTGAGCATCCTGACGTTCCTGGTGCTGCGGGTGCTGCCGGGCGACCAGATCACCGCGTCGTACGGCGTCGACGCCGGTGATCTGAGCGGGTCCCAGCGGGCCCAACTGCGGTCGTACTACGGCCTGGACAAGCCGCTGGCCGAGCAGTACTTCTCCTGGCTCGGCGGGATCCTGCACGGTCGCCTCGGCTACTCCGCCAACGCCGGGCAGAGCGTGGCGCACCTGACCGCGCACGCCCTGCCCGTCACCCTGGAGCTGGCCGTGCTCGCGATCGCGCTGGCGCTGCTGCTCGGTGTCTGCGGCGGCATGATCGCGGCGTCCCGGCCGGGTGCGCTGCGCGACGGCGCGGCCCAGACCCTGAGCCTGCTGGCGCTGTCGGCACCCGTCTTCCTCACCGGCACCGTCCTCGCCCGGGTGCTGGCCGACTCCTTCGGCTGGAACCCGAACGGCGAGACGTACGCCCCGCCGACCGGTGATCTGCCGCTGAATCTCCAGCAGATGGTGCTGCCCGCGCTGGTCCTCGGCGTGAGCATCGCCTCGCCCGTCGCACAGACCACGCGGGCGGCGGTCCTCGACGTGCGCGGCGAGGACTTCGTCACCACCGTCCGCGCCAAGGGAGTTACGGAACGCGCACTTCAGGTGCGGCATGTGCTGCGCAACGCGCTGATCCCCGTCGTCACCATGAGCGGGCTGCAATTCGGTTTCCTGCTCGGCGGGGCCGTGGTCGTGGAGCAGATCTTCTCGCTGCCGGGGATCGGCCGACAGGTGCTGCTCGGCATGGGGCAGAAGGAGTACGCGGTGGTGCAGAGCACGGTGCTGGTGATCGCGGTGCTGTTCGTCGTGGTCAATCTGGCGACCGATCTCGTCTACCGGCTCGTCGATCCGAGGGTGTGGTCGCGATGAGCGCACTGCCCACGCAGCCGGAGGCGATGGCGCCGTCCGCTCCGGCCCGCCGCGACTCGCTGCCGCGGGCGCTCGTCCGCAACCGGTCGGGGCTCGTCGGGGCCGTCCTGACCTTGCTGGTGCTGGTCGTCGCCGTCGCCGGATGGGCGGGCGCGGTGCCGTACGATCCGGCGGCGCAGGAGGTCGCCGTCGCGCTCCAGGGGCCGAGCGGCTCGCACTGGCTGGGCACCGACCAGTTCGGCCGGGACGTGTTCTCGCGGGTCGCCGCGGGCCTGGGCAGCTCGCTGCTCGTGGCGGCGGGGGCGGTCGCCGCGTCCGGCACGGTGGGGGTCGTCCTCGGCATCGTCGGCGGCTACTTCGGCGGGATCGCCGACCGGGTCATCGGCGTACTGACCAACGTGCTGTTCGCGTTCCCCTCGCTGCTGCTGGCCCTCGCCCTGGCCTCGACGCTGTCGCGCAACCGGGCGACGGTGGCGCTCGCCGTCGCGGTCGTGTACGTGCCGATCTTCGTTCGCGTGGCGCGCGGTCCGGTGCTGACGCTGCGCGGCACGGACTACGTCGTCGCGGCGACGGCCGTCGGCCAGCGCCGCCTGGCCACCCTGTTCACCCACGTGCTGCCCAACATGGGCGGCATCGTCCTGGTCCAGGTCACGCTCAGCCTCTCCTGGGCGGTGCTGACCGAGGCCTCGCTCGGCTTCCTCGGCTTCGGCACCCCGCCGCCCGCCGCGTCGCTGGGCGTGATGGTGTACGACGCCCGCACTCTGTCCGACGTGGCGCCCTGGCTGCTCGCGGGGCCCGGCGTCGCGCTCATCGTGTTCGTGTTCGGGCTCAATCTGCTCGGCGCCGGACTGCGGGACGTGTTCGACCCGCGGACGGGCGGCCGTCGTTGACTCCGCCGCCGGCGGACCCCGCGTCGTCCCCGCTCCGGAAAGGACCGCGATGCGCGTACTCGGCATGATCTCCGGCACCTCCCACGACGGCATCGATGTCGCCGTGGTCGACTTCACGCAGGACGGCACGATCCTGCACGGTCGTCTCGTCCATCACGGTTCGACGCCGTACCCGCCACGGCTGCGGGACGCTCTCGTGGCGGCGCTGCCCCCACGCCGGATCACCGCGGCGGACGTCTGCGCGCTCGACACCCGGATCGGGCAGGCCTTCGCCGACGCGGCCCGGGACGCGCTCGCCGTCGCGCCGGCCGACGCGATCTGCAGCCACGGGCAGACGCTCTACCACTGGGTGGAGGGCGCCACGGCCCTCGGTTCGCTGCAGATCGGCCGCCCGGCCTGGATCGCGGAAGCCACCGGGCTGCCCGTGGTCGGCGATCTGCGCAGCGCCGACGTCGCCGCGGGCGGGCAGGGCGCCCCACTCGTCCCGCTGCTCGACCTGATGCTGCTCGAACCGGCGGTGGCGGACGGGCTGCGGGCCGGGGCGCTGAACCTGGGCGGCATCGCCAATCTGACCGTCGTGGCGCCGGGTACGGATCCCGCCGCCTGGGACATCGGCCCGGCCAACGCGCTGATCGACGCGGTGGTGGCCGCGGCGCCCGGTACCCCGGACGCGTACGACCGCGACGGCCGCCTCGCCGCGTCCGGCACCGTCGACGAGGTCCTCCTCGACGCGCTGCTCGCCGAGCCGTACTACGCGCTCGCCCCGCCGAAGAGCTGCGGCAAGGAGCTCTTCGACGCCACGTACGTGGAGAAGGCGCTGCTGCACGTCGGCCGGCGGCCCGCCCTGGGCGACCTGGTCGCCACCCTGACCGCGCTGACCGCGGAGACCGTCGCCCGCACCGTGCGCCGGGCGCGCCTCGACGTCCTGTACGTGTCCGGTGGGGGCCTGCGCAATCCGGCGCTGATGGCGGCGCTCACGGACCGGCTCGCGGGCCTGCCCGTGCACCCGAGCGACGCGCTCGGCGTCCCGTCGGACACCAAGGAGGCGCTCGCGTTCGCCCTGCTCGGCTGGAGCACGTTGCACGGGCTGCCCGGGAACGTGCCCGGCTGCACGGGGGCGTCGGGCGAACGGGTGCTGGGCCATCTCACGCCCGGGGCACGGGGGTTGACGTTGCCCGGGGTGCCGTCCCAGCGTCCTCGGCGGCTGCGTGTCACCGGTGGCGGGGCATGAGGGCGGGCGCGGCGCACGGGCCGCGGGCGGGCGGCGCGAGCCCCGATCTGGCGCCCGTCGCAGGTGAGGTGCTGCGGACGGGCGGCCCCGTGTCGCGGCCCGCCGGTGTCTGTCTGGGGGTCCTCGTCGACGGCAAGGACCCGTCGGTCGCCGCCACGGGCCGGGCCCGGCTGCCCGACCGCACGGGACCGGGTGAACCGATGACCACGGGGCTGCTCTTCGACCTCGCCTCGGTGACCAAGGTGGCGGCCACCACCGCCGTCGTGATGCGGCTGGTCGCGGCGGGCCTGCTGGACCCGGACGCCCCGGTCCGCCGTCACCTGCCCGGCTTCCGCGGCAACGGCAAGGACCGGGTGACCGTGGCCCAGCTGCTCGCCCACCGCGGCGGGCTGGCCCCCTGGTGGCCGTTGTACTGCCGGACCACGGACCGCGAGGAGGCCCTGGACCTGGTGGAGCGGCTTCCGCTGGAAGCGCCGCCCGGGGCCCGGCGCGCGTACTCGGACCTGGGGTTCATGCTGCTAGGGCGGATCGTGGAGCGGATCACGGGCGCCGGGCTCGACGCGGCGTTCCGGCGGCGCGTCGCCGAACCGCTCGGGCTCGTCCGCACCCGGTTCGGGCCCGTGGATCCGGCCGCGTCGGCGGTGGGCAGCGACGGTGACGGGATCGAGGCGACCATGGTCGACAGCGGCCGCCCGTATCCGGTGCCCTGCACCAGCGCCGAGTTCACCGGCTGGCGCACCGCTCCCGTGCGGGGTGTCGTGGCCGACGGCAACGCCGCGCATGCCCTGGCCGGGGTCGGCGGGCACGCGGGCCTCTTCGCGCCGCTGGACGAACTGCTGCGCCTGGGTGCGGCGCTGGTCCACGACGACTCCTTCGTCCCGGCCGCGGTACGGGCCCGGTTCCAAGCCCCGGCCGATCCGCGCGCGCCCGAACAGGCCCTGGGATGGCGCCGGTTCACGCTGCCCGCGCCGGACGGACCGATCCCGATGGTCGGCCACGGCGGTTTCACCGGCACCCATCTCGCGGCGGCCACCGACCGCCCGCTCGTCGTCGCCCTCGCGGCCACCCGGCTGCACGGCGCGTGCGGGGCGGGCCGTGACGCCCTGGTCCCCGTCGACCTCCTGGCCCGCCGCGCCCATCTGGGCACCCTTCGCGTCCTCTTCGCCCCGCAGGAGCCGTCATGACCGCACCCGTCCCGGCCGAGGCCACCTCCGGGGGCGGCGCCCCTCCCGGCCCGCCCACGTTGCGGATCCGTGGGCTGTCCGTCGTCTACCGGGCCGCAGGGCGCGACGTCACCGCCGTCGACCGGGTCGATCTCGATCTCGCCGCGGGCGAGACGGTGGCGGTGGTCGGTGCGTCGGGATCGGGGAAGTCGACGCTGGCGGGCTGCGTCAACCGGCTGCTCGCCGAGAACGCGCGGATCACCCAGGGCTCTGTGCGGCTCGGCGACCTCGAACTCACCTCCGCGCCCGAGAAGGTCCTGCGGCAGGTGCGCGGAGCGCGGGTCGGGATGGTGCCGCAGGATCCGATGACCAACCTCGATCCGGTCGCCACGGTAGGCGCGCAGATCGCCGAGGCGCTGACGGTGCACGGGCGGGCCCGGGGCCGCGCGGCCCGCGACGAGGCCGCGGCACTGCTCGCACGCGCGGGGATCGACGACGCGGCGTCCCGGTGCGCGCAGTACCCGCACGAGTTCTCCGGCGGGATGCGCCAGCGCGTCCTGATCGCCATGGCCCTGGCCTGCCGGCCGGACGTCCTGGTCGCCGACGAACCCACCTCCGCGCTCGACGTCACCGTGCAGCGCCTGGTGCTCGACCAGATGGCCGAACTCACCCGGGAGATGGGCACGTCGGTGCTGCTCATCACCCACGATCTGGCGCTCGCCGCGGAGCGCGCCGACCGGGTCGTCGTGCTCCACGAGGGACGTGTCGTGGAGACCGGGCCGGCCCGCGCCATCATCGCCGAGGCCCGGCACCCGTACACCCGGCGACTGGTGGCGGCCGCGCCCGGCATCGCCCGGCCCAAGATCGCGCCGGTGCCGCGCCCCACCGGGCACGAGGATCCGGCGCCGCTGCTCGAACTGCGCGAGGTCTCCAAGGAGTACCGGGTGCGCGGCCGCCGCGATCCGCTGCGGGCCGTCGACGGCGTCAGCCTCAGCGTGCTGCCCGGCCGCACGGTCGCCCTCGTCGGCGAGTCCGGCTCCGGGAAGTCCACGACCGCCCGGATCGCGCTGCGCCTGGAGGACTGCGACGCGGGCGCCGCCTACTTCGACGCCACGGACATCACGCGCACGCGGGGGCGGCGACTGCTGCCGTTCCGCCGTGCGGTGCAGCCGGTGTTCCAGAACCCCTACGCCTCCCTCGATCCCCGGCACACCGTCGCCCGGATCGTCGCCGAGCCGTTGCGGGTGCACGGCGTCGGTGACGGCCGCGCCGGGCACCGGGCCGCCGTCGAGCGGCTCCTCGACCAGGTGGCGCTGCCCGCCGGGTACGCCGACCGCTATCCGCACGAGCTCTCCGGCGGGCAGCGCCAGCGCGTCGCCCTCGCCCGCGCCCTCGCGCTCGGGCCGCGTCTGATCGTGCTGGACGAGGCGGTCTCCGCGCTCGACGTGCTCGTCCAGGACCAGATCCTCGACCTGATGGTCGACCTCCAGCGGGAGCTCGGCCTCGGCTATCTGTTCATCAGTCACGACCTCGACGTGGTCCGGCTCGTCGCCCACCACGTCCTGGTGATGCGCAGGGGGCGCGTCGTCGAGGAGGGCGTACCGGAAGCGATCTTCGAGCGGCCCGGCCATCCGTACACCCGGGCGCTCATCGACGCGATCCCCGGAAGCGGAGCGCGTGGCGCGTGCGGTCCGCGGCGGCCTCCGTGGTGATCAAGTCGCGCACGGGGTGCGTGAGTTGGTGAGTGTCATGAGGCTGTAACGGTGATCGGTCCGCCCTCGCTTCGGCAGCGGCGGCCTGGCAGACTACTGAGGATGCTCTGACCGCCGCGGGGGAGGACCGGACGGTATGACAGCGACGATCTCCGTGCGCGTGGAGGGCCCGGTCGGCCTCGACGAACCCGAGGAACTCCTCGTCGAACTGGGCCGGGAGACCGGCCTCGACTGGCGGCTCGACCAGCCGGACGACGAGCGCGGCACCCTCGACGGGGGCCTGAGCGCGGCCCTGCTCATCGCGGTCCTCAGCAGCACCACCGGCGCCGTCGTGCAGGCCACGGTCCAGCGCGCGATCGACAACTGGCGGGGGCGCAGGCTCGATCCGCCGCAGGTCACCGTCATCGTCCTGCCGCCTCAGCCGCCGACGCCGACCTCCGACGCCGACGACGCCGAGCAGCCCGCAGTGTCCGAGGGGAGCTGACCGGCGATGGCCTTCCGCGCGCTGGTGATAGGCGTCGGAACGTACGACGCGGACTCCGGGATGAGCGGCTATCCCACGATCGAGACGAGCGCCCGCGCGTACGGTGACGCGCTGGCGCGGGACGCGCGGTGGGGCGACGCCACCCGTTCGGTCATCCTCTCCGGCGACGAGGCGCGTTCCGCGGACGGCGTGATGCGCGCGCTGCACGAAGCGGCCGCCGCCGCGCAGGGCCCCGAGGACACCCTGCTGGTGGTGTACGTCGGCCATGGCGCGTACTGGAAGGACGTGCCGGGCGGCCAGGTCCACTTCGCCGTGGGCTCCTCCCGGGTCAACGAGCCGTGGACGTGGCTCTCGTCCTGGTACGTGTACCGGGCCATCCGGCAGAGCAAGGCGGGCCTCAAGGTCCTCATCACGGACTGCTGCTACTCGAACCTGCTGCCGCATCTCGGCCCGGACTCCCCGCTGCCCGGCATCCTCGGCACTCGTTCCGAGGGCACCTGTGTCTTCACGGCGGTCAGCGGCAACGTGCACAACGCGGCGGCCGACGCGTGCGCCAACCTGCCGAGCCCGCTGAACGGTTGCACGCCGTTCAGCGGCCATCTGCTGAACGTGCTGGGGCAGGGCATGTCCGAGCACGACGACGACCTCACGCTCGGCGCGCTGCGCGCCGGGATCGACGAGGGCATGCACGAGTGCGGAGTGCACGACGCGCCGCGGATGCTGCTGAACGACGCGTCGGAGGCGGCGACACTGTTCACCAACCACGCCAAGGGCCGCCGCCCGTCCGGCCGTGAGCCGCAGACCGAGGACGACTGGGTGCGGGAGCTGCGGCTGTACGGGGAGCGCAAGTTGCGCACGCTCATGCGGGAGCCCGCGCTCGCGGGCCGGGTCGTGGTCCGCCTGAAGTCCGGCGACGAGCAGAGCCGCGACCTGGCGAGCCGGATCGAGAGCCGTGCCGCCGCCCTGCTGTCCAACCCGGTGGACTTCGTCCGCTACTGGAGTGAGATCGAGTCCGTCCTGCTGGGCGGCGCATGAGCGAAGGGAACGGCGCGGCGGGCGCGCGCCGCACTCATCTCCTCTTCCAGCCGGACGTCGCCAAGCTGCTCACCGAGGACTACGCGTGGGTGACGCAGGTCGACGGGCGGCAGTTCGCCCGCATCCTGGACCAGATGCGGTCCACGAACAACGAGGCCATGGCGATGCGCGCGCTGCACGCCTTCGCGCTGCGCCGCAGCGTCGACGACCTGGTGGACCTCACGGACGGGTTCGACGCCAGGGACGCGGTCATGATCATGGCGACGGCCGCGCTGGCCCGTCCGGTCAGCGAGGCGGCCGAACTGGCGATGCTGCAGCGGGAGCGGGAGGCCGGACGGCAGAGCGCGCCGATCACCGCGAGCCTCGTGCACGACGTCGCGTGTCAGCGCACGGCGTTCGACGTGGCCGTGTTCGTCCGGGTCGTGCACGTCCAGTACCCCGAACTCGCGGACCGCACGGTGGGGGTGTTCGCCGGATCCGGTTCGGGCCGCACCAATCTCGACAAGGTGCTGCTGCACACGGCGCTGCTCGACGAGAAGTGCCGGCTACAGGCCGACCGGCTCCTCGAACTGACCCTGCACGTCGTCGCGGTCGACACGCCGGGCGGCGCGGAGGAGCAGGGCGAGGAGATCGCGGACCTCGCCGGGGCGTTCCTGCATCTGAGTCCGCACGGGCAGGTGCTGGAGACGTGGGCGCAGAGCCAGTTGAGCGCGCCGGACGCCCGGCAGGTGGACCACGCGCGGAAGCTGATCGCCCGGCTGATCGCCCGCCGCGGTTCGGGCCACGACGCGCTCGCCGCCCACATCGGGCGCACCGCGCAGCCGCGCGACGTGGTCAAGCTGTGCGCCCTGCTGACCCGCGAGGAGCTGTCCCCCGCCAAGTGCGCGCTGCTGCGCCGCCACGCCGCCGGGAACACGGACGTGCAGGGTCTGGCGAAGCTGGTGTCGCTGTGGCACCGCGACCCGGTCCTGACCGCGTCCACGCGTGAGCTGCTGACCGACATCGTGACGGTGCCGACGGGCGTGGACGGCGCGCCGCGCTCCCTGGACGTGCTGGCCCAGCTGTGCGACTGGCTGAACGAGGAGGAGGGCGGCGACGACACGTGTGCGGCGCTGCTGTGCCACATCGCGGCGGTGCAGGTGCGCGGCCGCTCGGGCAGCGAGCTCGCCGAGCTCCTGAACCGCATCAAGCGCAGCCGTGAGCGGACCAGGGCCGCGCACGAGGTGGGCCGTCAGCTGGCGGTGGTGGTGATGGGCCCGCAGGGCGACCGGCAGTGGTTCGTGGACTGTCTCCGGGTGCTGCGCCATGGCCGGCACGCCGAGGCGGTGGACGCGGCGTGCCGCGAACTGTCGGACCCGTCGCCCGAGTTGACGGCCGACGCGCTGCTCGTCGCCGAGGTCGCGGGGCAGCTGCACATGGTGGGTCTGGAGAAGGCGGCCTGGACGCTGCTCGAACGGTTCCTGGAGAACGAGCAGTTGGTGCAGCCGCCGGACGTGCTCGCCGTGGTCGACGGCATCCTGGCGATCCCGCTGCCCGACGCGGAGCTGCTGCTGCGGGCCACCGTGGGCCGCTGGTCCGACGTGCGGCACCGGGACGCCACCGTCGACGCCCTGCGCACGGCCGGCCGCCATGAACCGGCCGACTGGATCGTCAAGTCCCTGCGCTGACCGGCTCGGGCACGCTGGGCGCGGCGCGCCGGCCCGGCAGCGTCGGCTTGACCTGGTCCATGTAGCGGCGGGCGGCGCGCACCAGCAGCGGGAAGACGACGACGGCCGCCAGCACGGACACGGACCGTGTCACCGCCGCGATCCCGTCGAACAGTTCACGCAGCGCCGTGCAGGAGACGAGCACCACCAGGTAGCCGACCAGCAGGAGGAGCGGGCGCACCGCGGGGTCGCCGCGCCTGCCCAGCCGGGAGAGGTGCTCACGGGCGTCGTAATGGCGCAGCACCCGCCCGATGTACGGCAGGTCGCGCACCGCGAGCCAGGGCAGCGCGAGCAGCAGCACCGAGCCGACGCCGACCCCGGCCATGCCCCGCCACACGTCGGCCCAGCCGGCCTCGTGGATCACCAAGGCGATGGACACGAACGCGCTGTAGGACAGGCACCAGCGCACCGCCTTGCGCCGGCCGCTGGTGTCGGCGCCGGGCAGCGCCACGAGGACCACGCCCGGCATGGCGTAGACGACCATGATCGGCACGCTGTTGAGGGCGACGAGTTCCTCCCAGTTGCCGCGCACCAGGGCGAGCGTGGTCAGCCCTATGACGAGGTTGACGACGAGGATCATCCAGTACGCGTCGATCTCCGCCCCGCGGAACCGGAACGAGGCGCGGCGCGCCGTCTGCAGCCCGCGGTGGGTGAGGTGGGCGCGGCTGAGGGCGGCGACCTCGCGGGTCAGGGCGTGGGTGAAGACGATGCCGGAGCCGAGCGGGGACAGCACGGCATTGAGGCGGACCAGCCAGGCGAGCCAGGTCATCGACGCGGCGAGGGCGAACTGCGCGTACGGCGACTGGAGCATGTCGGCGGTGAGGGCGCCGCAGCGCCGGGAGAACACGTACTGCAGCATCGTGTACAGGGCGACGGCGCCGACCAGGGTCCCGTAGACGGCCCAGCGCAGCCGGGCCGCCTCCCCCATGCCGCGCCGCTTGATGTTGCCCGCGAAGTCCAGGGGCGCCTGGAAGCCGATGTAGGCGTAGATGATGCCGCCGCCGAGCACCACGTACAGGACCGAGGCGTGTCCCGCCTGGCTCTTCAGCTGGCCGGCCGTGCCGGACTGGCCGCTGAGGTACCAGGCGTGGTCGGGAGTGCAGGAGCCGGCCGCGTCGGTCGCGGCGAGGAGGAGACAGGCGACGATGAGCAGCGGGACGAGGACCTTGATCACGGTGACGAAGAGGTTGAGCCGTATCAGTCTCCTGGCGGGCAGCAGGTTGAAGCCGACGACGACCAGCATCAGGCCGACCGCGCACAGGGCGCCGGTGAGCGACAGGTCGTAGGCCCGGTCCATGCCCAGGGAGGGTCCGCCGGGGCCCGCGGTCGCGCCTTCGTGGCCGCTGCGCAGCAGGGACGGGAACCAGTGGGCGAGGCCGCGCACCGCCGCGGCCGCCTCGCTGGCCGGGTTCACGGCGTAGACGATCCACAGCGCGGCGGCGACGACGGTGGCCACGAGCGGTCCCGCGGCCTGCAGCGGGAGGAAGATCAGGCCGCCGGTCTTCGGGGCGGCGATGCCCAGTTCGACCATGACGGCGGCGATCACCAGCATCACGACGCCGCCGATCACCCAGGCCCAGACGGCGTCGGGTCCCGCGGCCCAGTGCGCCTGTCCGGCCGCGAGCAGCCAGCCGGATCCGACGACGCCGCCGGCCGCGAGCCCCACCAGATCGAGAACGGAGAGCCGCCGCCCCTCGTCCACGTCCTCGGCCGAACCCCCGCGGGCACGCATATGACCCAACTCCTCCCCCCGTCACTGGAGTTATAGCTGGCCAGGCTATCCCCGATGGCGTACGGAAGGCAGATGAACAGCACAACGATCCGGACGGTCCATCCGGCGCGTCTCACCCTTTCTGCCCCATTGATCCATATATGCATGGTTCATGACCTTGTTGGTCCTCGCTCATTTCGCCGTCGCGCTGTGCGCCGCCCCGCTGATCCGCCGGGCCGGGCCGCGCGCGTTCGTCCTGCTCGCCCTGCCGCCCGCCGCCGCGCTCGGCTGGGCGCTGTCGCGGTGGGGCGAGGTGGAGGCGGGGCGGCCGGACGGCGCGTCCTGGACGTGGATCGAGGCGTACGACGTCCAGGTCTCGTTCCGCCTCGACGCGCTGGGGCTCGTGATGGTGCTGCTCGCGGCGGGTATCGGGGCGCTGGTCCTGGTGTACTGCGCCGGATACTTCAGCGCCGGCACCCCGCAACTGGGCCGGTTCGGCGGGAATCTGCTCGCGTTCGCGGGCGCGATGCTGGGTCTGGTCCTGGCCGACGACCTGATGACGCTGTACCTGTTCTGGGAGCTGACGACCGTCCTGTCGTTCCTGCTGATCGGGTACGACAGCGAGAAGCGGGCGAGCCGCCGCTCGGCGCTCCAGGCGCTGACCGTGACCGCGGTGGGCGGGCTCGCGATGTTCGTCGGGTTCCTGATGCTCGGTCAGCTCGCCGGGACGTACCGGATCTCGCGGATCGTCGCCGATCCGCCCGCGCCGGGCGCCACCCTCACCGCGGCGGTGCTGCTGATCCTGTGCGGGGCGCTCGCCAAGTCGGCGGTGTGGCCGCTGAGCCTGTGGCTGCCCAACGCGATGGCGGCGCCGACGCCGGTCAGCGCCTATCTGCACGCGGCGGCGATGGTGAAGGCGGGCGTGTACCTGGTGGCGCGGTTCGCCCCGGCGTTCGCCGACGTCAGCCCGTGGCGGCCGCTGCTGCTGACACTGGGCACGGCGACGATGCTGCTCGGCGGCTGGCGCGCGCTGCGCCTGAACGACCTGAAGCTCGTGCTCGCGTACGGCACCGTCAGCCAGCTGGGCTTCCTCGTGGTGCTCGCGGGCGCGGGCTCGCACGACACCGCCCTCGCGGCGATCGCCATGATCCTGGCGCACGCCCTGTTCAAGGCGCCGCTGTTCCTGGTGACGGGGATCGTCGACCACGCGGCGGGCACCCGTGATCTGCGGCGTCTTTCGGGAGTGGGGCGGTCGCTGCCGTGGGTGTGCGCGGTGGCCGTCGTCGCGGCTGCGTCGATGGCGGCGCTGCCGCCGCTGCTGGGGTTCGCGACGAAGGAGGCGGCGTTCGACGCGCTGCTGCACGGGAGCGTCGCCGAGCGGTGGGTGCTCGCCCTGATCGTCGTCGGTTCCGCGCTCACCACCGCGTACACGCTGCGCTTCCTGTGGGGCGCCTTCGCTCGCAAGCCGGGCGTCGCCGACACCCCGGTGCACCGGGTCGGCGCGGGCTTCCTCGCGCCGCCCGCGCTGCTCGCGCTCGGCTGTCTGGTGCTGGGTCCGGGGATCGGTCTGGTGGCCGGTCTCTTCGAGGCGTACGCGCACGCGTACCCGGTGCCCGAGCACCCCTACCACCTGGCGCTATGGCACGGGTTCGGGCTCGCGCTCGGCCTGTCGGCGCTCGCCTGGGCGGGCGGCGCCGCGCTGTTCGTGGCGCGGGAGCCGGTGGTCCGGCTCGGACGGCGTCTGGCCTGGCCCAAGGCCGACGAGGTGTTCGGCCGGATCGTGCTGGGCGTCGAGCGCGGCGCGCTCCAAGTGACGGGCTCCGTGCAGAAGGGCTCGCTGCCCGCGTACGTGGCCACGGTCCTGGCGGTCATGCTCGCCGGGCTGATCGCGGTCCTGGCCACCGACCGGCCCTGGCACGGCACTCCGGCGCCCCGCCTGTGGGACTCCGTGTGGCAGCCGGCGGTCGGCGCGCTGACCTGCGCCTGCGCCCTGATGTGTCTCGCGGTGCAGCGGCGGATGAAGGCGGCCGTCCTCGCGGGTCTGACCGGGTACGGCACCGCGGCGCTGTACGTCGTGCAGGGCGCCCCCGATCTCGCGCTCACCCAGTTCGGGGTGGAGACGGTGTCGACGGTGGTCCTGGTACTGGTGCTGCGGCGGCTTCCGGTGTTCTTCGGGGACGCGCGCAAGGTGCGCCGCCGGCTGACGGCCGTGGTCCTGGCGCTGGGCAGCGGCGCGGTGGTGGCGTGCGCGGTGTGGCTGGCCGCGGGGGCGCGCCGGGACGATCCGGCGGGGGCCGCGATGACGGAGGAGACCGCGCACCACGGCCTCAAGGACGTGGTCGCGACGATCCTCGTGGACTACCGGGCCTGGGACACGATGGGCGAGTCCGCCGTCCTCGCGGTCGCCGTGCTCGGCGTGACGAGCCTGCTCTACGTGCACCGCAGGCAGGGCCGCGGGTCCTCGGCTCCGGTGCGGCTGCCCGGCGGGGTGACGGCGTGGTCGCTGGCCACGTCCCGGCTGCGGGTGCCCGAGAAGTATCGGCAGGGCGCGCCCGAGCGGAGCTGGCTGGTCGCCGGGGACACCCTCGCCCCCGAGCACCGCTCGGTGGTCTTCGAGGTGGTGGCCCGGCTCGTGTTCCATCCGATCCTGATGCTGTCCGTGTATCTGCTGCTGTGTGCGGAGAACCTGCCGGGCGGCGGCTTCGTCGGCGGGCTCGTCGCGGGCGTGGCACTGACGATCCGCTATCTCGCGGGCGGGCGCCACGAGTTGGCGGCCGCGGCGCCGGTGCACCCGGGGTTCTTCACCGGGCTCGGCCTCGCCCTGTCGACGGGCGTGGCCCTGCTCGGCCTGGCCGACGGCACCGTGCTGCACGCCTGGACCTGGCACGGCCGTCTGCCGCTGATCGGCGACTGGCACGCGGGCACCGCCGTCCTCTTCGACCTGGGCGTCTACCTGCTGGTGCTCGGCGTGGTGCTCGACGTCGTACGGGCCCTCGGCTCGAAGATCGACCAGCAGACCGAGTACAAGGCGGGCCTCGCGCTCGCCGGTGAGGAGCGCGGGTGACCGTCAGCGCGACCCTGCTGGTCTGCGCCGTCGTCCTGGTGGCCGTCGGCGGGGTGCTCATCCTGACCCGCAGCCTGACGCGGGTGCTGATCGGCGTCATCGTGTGCGGCAACGGCGTCAACCTGTTCGTGCTCGCCTCGGCGGGCCGGGCGGGTCTGCCGCCGCTGTTGTACCCGGGTGTCCCGCACGCCCGGGTGACCGACCCGCTGCCGCAGGCCATCGTGCTGACGGCGGTCGTGATCACGCTCGCCACGACGGCGTTCGTGCTCGCGATGGCGTACCGCTCCAGTCAGTTGACCGGTTCGGACTTCGTGCCGGACGACATCGCGGACCGCCGTGTGGTGCTGCGCGCGCAGATTGCCGCCGAGCGGGACGAGCTGCGAAAGCAGCACCGCGACGAGGGCCCGCGGGCCTGGCGGGACGAGCGCCGCGAGCAGCGGCACCGGATCCGCGCGGAGCGGGCCTTCCAGGCGCGTGCCCGGGACGCCGACGGCGACCTGTGGGACGACGTACTCGGTTCCGATCCGGAGGACGCCCGGTGAACGCTCTCGTTCCGCTGCCCGTCGTACTGCCGCTCACGGTGTGCGGCCTGAGCCTGTTCATCGGGCCGCGGCTGCGCTGGCTGCACCGGCTGATCACCGTCGGGGTGCTCGCCGGGGTCGTCGCGGTCGACCTGGTACTGCTCGTCGAGTCCGACCGCACGGGCCCGCTCGCGGTCCATCTCGGCGACTTCGGGCCGCCGCTCGGCGTGACGCTGGTCGCCGACCGGCTGGCCGCGCTGATGCTGACCGTGTCCGGCGCCGTCACCCTCATCGTGCTGGTCTACGCGATGGGCCAGGGCATGGCGGACCGGGAGGACGGGGCGCCCATCGCCGTGTTCCACCCCGCGTACCTGGTCCTGGTCGCCGGGGTCTCGCTGACCTTCCTCGCCGGGGACCTGGTCAATCTCTACGTCGGCTTCGAGATCATGCTGATGGCGAGCTTCGTGCTGCTGACGGTGGGTGCGACCGAGCCGCGCATCCGCGCCGGTTCGACGTACGTCGTCGTGTCACTGGTCTCGTCCCTGGTGTTCCTCGCCGGGGTGGCGGTGACGTACGCGGCGGCGGGCACCGTGAACTTCGCGCAGCTCGCCGTGCGGATGCCCGAACTGCCTCTCGGTGTACGGACGTTGGCGGAGGTGCTGCTCCTCACCGTGTTCGGTGTGAAGGCCGCCGCGTTCCCCGTCGCGGCCTGGCTGCCGGACTCGTACCCGACGGCGCCCGCGCCGGTGACGGCGGTCTTCGCGGGGCTGCTCACCAAGGTCGGCGTGTACTCGATGATCCGCGCCGAGACGCTGCTGTTCCCCGGCAACCGGCTGTCGGCCGTGCTCATGGCGGTGGCGTTCGCCTCGATGGTGATCGGGATCCTCGGCGCGGTCGCCCAGACGGACCTGAAGCGGCTGCTGTCGTTCACCCTCGTCAGCCACATCGGCTTCATGCTGTACGGGCTCGCGCTCGGCAGCCGGGACGGCATCGGCGGTGCCATCGTCTACACCGCCCACCACATCACCGTGCAGACGACGCTGTTCCTGGCGGCGGGCCTGCTCGAAAAACGGTACGGGACCACGGAGTTGACCCGGCTCGGTGGCGCCGCGCGGACGGCCCCGCTGCTCGCCGCCCTGTGGTTCGTGCCCGCCATGAACCTCGCCGGGATCCCGCCGCTGTCCGGCTTCATCGGCAAGCTCGCGCTGATGCGGGCGGGCGCGGCGGACGGCGGCACCTGGGCGTACGTCCTCCTCGGCGGCGCCGTCGTGACGAGCCTGCTGACGCTGTACGTGATGGTGAAGGTGTGGAACCTGGCGTTCTGGCGGGCGGCTCCCGTGGCCCGGCTCACCGACGGGGGCGATGTGCTGGAGGAGAACGACGACCCCGACTCGGCGCCCGACGAGGACACGGGAGGCGCGACCGGGACGGTGACGGCCACCGCGGTGTGCGTCCGCACCACCACGCGCATCCCGCACGTCATGACGGCGGCGACGGCGGCCGCGGTCGCGCTGGGTCTCGCCTACACCGTCCTGGCCACCCCGCTCACCGGCCTCGCCGACCGCTCGGCCGCCGAACTCCTCGCCCGTACGCCCTACGTCAAGGCGGTGCTCGGACCGTGAACTCGCCCAACCTCGCGGCGCGCAGACGCCGTATCGACCTGCCGCTGATCGCCTGGCTGACCGTCATCTGGATGCTGCTGTGGTCGGGCCTGACCTGGGGCAATCTGATCAGCGGCGTCGTCGTCGCGGTGCTGCTGTGCCTGGCGTTCCCGCTCCCTGCCGTCGATCTCGACCTGCGGCTGCGGGCGCGCGGCATCCTGCGGCTCGCCGGTTATCTGCTGTACGACATGGTGGCCTCCAGCGTGGTCGTGACCCGGCACGCCCTGTCGGGTCGGCACCGTCCCGCGGCGGTGGTGCGGGTGCCGCTGCGCTGCCGCTCGGACCTGATGATCGCCGCGACGGCCGTCGCCGTCTCCAGCGTGCCGGGCGGCGCCCTGGTCGAGGTGAACGCGGCGACGGCCACCCTGTATCTGCATGTGACGGACGCCGACGACCCGGCGACAGCGCCCCGGGCCCGCCGTGACGTCTGGCGCCTTGAGGCGCTCGTGGTGCGGGCGTTCGGCACGCGCGAGGAGATCGCACGGGTCGCGGCGGAGCCCGCGCCCCCCTCCCCCACCGGAAAGGAGACCGGCGCATGACCCTGGCCGACGACATCCTGCTGGACGCCGCCCTGACGCTGATCGTCATCGCGGGCGTCCTGCTGCTCATCCGCATCTGGCGCGGGCCGTCGATGCTGGACCGGGCCGTCGCCGTCGACGTGGCGGCGGTGCTGATCATCGCGGGGATCGGCGTGGACGCGGCGATCACCCGGACCCGCTACTACCTGTCGATCATGCTGGTGCTCGCCTTCCTCGGGTTCACGAGTTCGGTCGGCATCGCCCGGTTCATCGCGGCGCGCGACCGCGCCGGGACCCCTTCGGCCGAGGAGCGCTCGTGAACACCTGGCAGCACGTGGCCGATCTCGCCGGTTCGATCCTGCTGTTCATCGGCGCGGCGGTCTGTCTGGCCGGTGTCATCGGCATGCTGCGGCTGCCCGACGTGCTGACGCGCAGCGCGACCGCGACCAATCCGCAGACGTTCGGCATGCTGCTGCTCCTGAGCGGGGTCGCCCTGCGGCTGCGCGACGGCGTCGACCTCGGCACGCTCGCCCTGGTCGCCTTCTTCCAGCTGCTGACCAGCGCCGTGGCCGCCCATCTGGTGGCGCGGGCCGCGTACCGCACGGGCCAGACCGGCGACTGCGCCCTGCTCTACGACGAGTTGGGCGCCGAACTCCGCAAGGGCGAGGGCATGCCGCCGTCGAGCCCGGTCACCCGCACGTAACCCCGGCCGCACACGAGCGAAACGAACCCGGAGGACCCTGCCCGGAGCGGTATACCGCTCCGGCCCGAAGCCGACCGTTTCCCCGCCCTCTCTTCCCGCGCCCGCACAGGAGTTGACGCTCGTGATCGACCGCAGTGAAGCCACCCACCGGATCCTGGCCGCGAAGGAGTCCGCCGGGCTCTCGTTCGAGGAGATCGCCGCCGCGGTCGGCGCCCACGAGGTCTGGGTCGCCTCCGCGCTGCTCGGCCAGAACACCATGACCCGCGACCAGGCCGCGGCCGCGGGCAAGCTCCTCGGCCTCGACGAGGAGACCGTCGCCGCGCTGACCCGGGACGCCTCGCGCGGCAGCCTCGGCCAGGCGGTACCGACGGACCCGCTGATCTACCGCCTCTACGAGATCGTGCAGGTCTACGGCACGACGATGAAGGCGGTCATCGAGGAGAAGTTCGGCTCCGGAATCATGTCGGCGATCGACTTCTCCATGGACATCCAGAAGAAGCCCGATCCGAAGGGTGACCGGGTCGTGGTCACCCTGGACGGGAAGTTCCTCCCGTACCGCACCTGGTGACGGGTCGTCACACCGCTCACGCGCGAGCCCGCGCCCGGCGCTCGTCGAGGAAGCCGACACCGACGGCCAGGCCCGCCCCGGCGGCGGCGCACGCGGCGGCGATGCCGTTGAACCAGCCGTAGCCACCGCCGCCCGCCGCGACGGTGCCGTCGTCGAGGACGCAGTCGAAGCCCAGGGGCAGGTAGGACGGCCGGTACGTGGCGAGCCGGTCGAGCACGTCGGGGGCGAGGACCCGGCAGGGCTCGGCGGGCGCCGAACCGGCCCCGGACTCGGCCTCGCTCGCGGCCAGCTGCACCGCGCCGAGCCCGATCACATAGACGATCACCGTCGCTGCCGCCGCCATCGCCGCGCTCCACAGCAGCAGGTTCCTGCCCCAGTCGGGGCGGCGACCCGGCAGCACGACGGAAGCGAGCTTGACGAGGACGGCGACGGCCCACACCGGAACCGCGAGGAAGGCGCCGTACATCAGCAGGACGAACACGTAGCTCCGATCACCGTGCGGGGCGGCCGGTGCGGGTGCGCCGCCTGTTGCTCGGGAGACGACGGGGGCGCGCGCCCGGTTCCCGCGCGCCTGCGGCTTTCCCTTCGCGGAGCGCTCCGCGGCGTGGGCGGCGATGTCACGGCCCACCTGGCGGCCGAAGACCGTCGCCGGGCCGATGTCGGCGCCGCAGCCGGGACGTCCGCCGCCGAACACGGAGACCGCTCAGGTGCCGACCGCGGAGAGCCCAGGGACGGGTACACCGTCTCGGATCCCGCCCTGCCGACCCCCTCCCTCCTGGCCGACCGGCTCGTGCGGACCGCCGTCGGCGTGGTCGGCGTGCTGCTCGTCCTGTGGTCGACCGGCCGCCGCGCCGCACGTCGCACGCTGCGGCGCCGATGCGCCGCGCCACCGAGGCGGTGGACGCTCTGCGCGCCCGCACCACGGCAGCCACGGCGCAGTCCGAGTCGCCTCAACTGGCGCGCCGTGACGTCCAGTTCGAGCTCGGCCGACTCCGCACCACGCTGCCGCACGCCGTCGCCGACGATCCGCGTGCGCCCAGTGGCAGCCGGCGGCCAGAACGTTGGCCCACGCGGCACCCGCGGCATCCGCGGCGCCGGCGGCGAGCCGGGCCGTGCCTGCGGCCGTGCGGACCGGCGCGTGATCAGAAGGAGTCGCCGTACCAGTAGGCGGCGCCGGCCGCCCCCAGGGTCCGTTCCACGCTGCGGGCCGGGGCGAGCAGCGGCCGGTACATGCCGGTCGTGTCGGTGCCGTGCGTGACGGCACCGGAGCGCACGAGGCGGGGCAGGGCCCGTTCCGCGACGGGGGTGACGGGCAGCCGGGTGCGGGCCCGGGACGCCCCGGCCGCGCGGGCCCGGACGGCGAGCCCCGCGTACAGCTCGCCCAGAGCGCCCTCGTCGGCGACGGCCGCTTCCAGGACGTCCGCCGCCCCTCCCCCGGTCCGAGCCACGAGCCAGCCCCGCATCGCGCCCTCCGGATCCTCGGTCACCAGCGAGAGCGTGTCGGGGCCGTACCAGGACGGCACCCGCCCCCGCCAGTCGTCGGCCGAGCGCACACAGCTGAGGGGGCGTCGCGCGTTGGCCTCGGCCTGGAGCCGGACCACGGCGTCGATGTCGTCCGGGAGTGCCGCCCGTACGCGGGTGGGGGCGTCCTGAGCTTCGGCCAGGGGTCCTTCCGCGTACGGGCGCGGGAAGGTGCGCCAGCCCGAACTCCCGTACACGCGCGGGGTGTCGGTGAAGAGCAGCGACCAGGCGCAGCCCTCCGTGAGCATGGTCGCCGTGGCCGCCGCGAGGAGGCCGCGCACCAGCCCCCTGCCGCGCGCCTCGGGGCGGGTGGCGACGCTGCCGATGCCGCCGACCCGGTGCGGGATGCCGTGGGCGTCGCGCACCGTGCGCGGGACGTAGACGACGACGGCGTCGAGGGTGCCGTCGTGGCGGGCCGCGACGAAGGTGCGGTGGTGGTGGCCGTCGTCGAGGGCGTGCAGGGCCGGCAGGTGCGGGGCGTCGTCGAAGCAGTCGGCCCACAGGGCGTGCAGGGCCGGCTCGTCGGCGGGGGTGGCGGTACGGATCACAGGAGGAGGTTTCCGTCGGCGCGGACGCGGTCGCCCTGGGGCGGCAGGGCGCTGCGGGTCGTGCCCTGTTCGACGCAGGAGGTGTGCAGGACGTCGGCGCAGGCGCCGGGTTCGAGGTGGAGGCGGCCGCCGGTGAAGCGGCAGCCGGTGGCGGCGTAGTGGTTGGTGCCGTCGGCGATGCGCAGGTGGGCGGTGGCCGGGTCGTCCGTGGTGCTGGTCGCGCCGGTGAGCTGCCAGGTGACGGTGCCGGGCCCGGCGGCGCGGCTCAGCAGGGCCTTGTTCCTGTTGCTGCCGCTGAGGACCGCCGCGCCCGTGACGTGGACGAACTGGTCGCGGACCGCGCTGAGTTCGAGACCGGTGTCCGTGAACGTACCGCCGTCGACGACCAGTCGGGCCGCGCCGACCGACAGCGGCGCGGCGTCCGGAGCACCCTCGACGGTGCAGTCCGTGAAGTGGACGGGGCCCGGCCCGCGCAGCACGAGCCCGTCGGTCCCCTTGAACGTGCAGCGCACGAAGTGGACGGGCGCGGTGACCGGGGTCTGGACGAGGACGGTGCCCGCGGGCGGCGCGAACGAGCAGTCGCTGATCACCGTGGGCCGAGTGGAGCGCGCCGAGCGCTGGGCGACGGCGAACGTCTTCGCGGTGCAGCCGCGCAGCTGCGCCCCGTCGGCGTTGACGGTGAGCGTGCCGGCCCGGTCGAACGTGGGGCGGGCGATGACGGTGACGTCCTCCAGGGTCAGATCGGTGATCTTCGTGTTGGCGGTGAACCATGAGCAGGTGTGCCGTCGCACGGTGATGCGCTTGGCCGAGATGCCCCATTGGGCGCCGGAGTTGGCGATGTCCATCAGGCCGGAGTTGCCGTCGAAGAGCAGGTCGTGCTCGTACTGGCCGTGGGTGGTGAAGGGGTTGCCGCCGGCGTCGTCCCCGTCGCCGTGGCAGTTGACGACCGTGCAATAGGCGGACGCCGTCAGGTCGTTGAGGTGGCGGACGTTGCTGGTGGTGCAGTCCGTGATGTGCCCGTAGAGGCAGTAGATCTGCTGGGTGAGATAGCCGGCGCCGCCGTACTCGACGGTCGGCGGGTTCTTGAGGGAGCACTGCTCGGTGCGGAACCGGGTGCACCAGCGCCGCATGATGACCGGCCAGAAGCTGCCGGTGGCGTGGATGCCGGAGACGTCGCAGTCCACCGCGTACTCGTACGAGACGGGGTGCGAGCCGGTGTACTCGTCGTCGCCCGCGCCCTCGAAGACGAGGTTGCGGACGTGGGTCGACCGGACCGGTGCGACGCGGGTCCAGGTGAGGGTGCGGCCCTGGGCGAGGGGCCAGCCGTTGAGGTAGCCGACACGGATGTGGGTGCCGTCCACGATCTCGGTGACCTCGACGAGTTTCTGCAGCTCGCGCTCGTCGCGGCCGCCGCCCGCCACCGGTTCGATCTGCACGGCCCACCACTGGCCGACCTCGAAGGCGTCCGCGTCCGGGACGGGGAAGGTGTCGGTCAGTTCGATGACTTCGGAGGCCAGCTTGTGGACGACCGTGGTGTCGGTGGGGGTGCCGCGGAAGGCGAGGACGGCGCCGAAGGGGTTGTCGTGGGTGTTGGCCTCGATGCCGGTGGTGAGCATGCGGTGGCCGTGGAAGTCGAGTTCGATGTGGGAGCGGTGCCACAGGTGGCGTCGGGTGAAGAGCAGGTCGGTGTGGGCCTCGACGCGGTGCACGGCCGGGTCCTGGACCATGGCGTCCAGCGCGGCGTCGGCCGGGTCCTTCGCGTCGAAGTGCCCGAAGGTACGGAAGTCGACGACGCCGGTGTGCAGTTGGAGCCAGCGGCCCTTGGGCGGGTTCTTGGCGGGGGCGATGACGGTGCCGCCGTTGTGGGCGGCCTCGGAGGCGGCGTCCCAGCGCACCGTCATACCGCCGCCGTCACCGGGCGCACGGTAGCCCGCGACGATCACGACGGCCCCGTCCCGGGCCGCCCTCGACACACGCAACACCTCGACGGTGTCGACGTGCACGACGTCCTCCGAGGGCGCCGCCGCGCCGGCCGTGCCGGTGGCCGCGAGAACGCCCGCGCCCGCCAGGCCGGAGAGCAGCAGGGCCCGTCTGCGTGACTCGTCCATCAGGACGTCACTCCTCAACTGTCGTGAGAGGTCAGCGAGTTGCGGTACGGCGGCATGAACCGCATGCGCGGCATCTGGTCGGCGAGGACCCCGCCGTCGACGACGATCCGGGCCCCCGTGAGGTAGGCGCCCGCGTCGGACGCGAGCAGGAGGAGCGCGCCGACGCAGTCGTCCGGCTGGGCGTAGTGGCCGAGCGGGATGCGCTCGCGGTAGGCCGCCTCGAACGCCTCGCGGTCGAAGGGGAACTCCCCGTCGATGGGGGTCTCGACCATGCCGGGCGCCAGGGTGTTCGCGGTGATGCCGTGCGGGGCGAGCTCCACGGCGTATGTCTCCGTGAGCAGCTGCGCCGCCGCCTTGGAGGCGTTGTAGTGCGCCAGGCCGGCCTCGGCGACCAGGGCGTTCTTCGAGGTGATGGTGATGACGCGGCCGGGCACGCCGTCGTGGACCATGTGCTCGGTGACGCGCTGGGTCAGGAAGAAGACCGCGTCGACGTTGACCCGCATCACCGCCGCCCAGCTCGCCGGGGTGATCTCGCCCACGCGCTCCAGCGCGGCCGTGCCCGCGTTGTTGACGAGGATGTGCAGGGGCCCGCAGTCGGCGCGGACGGTGTCGGCGAAGGCGGCCAGTTCCTCGGTGCGGGAGAGGTCCTGGCCGTAGATCCGGACGCGTCGGCCGAGCTGTTCGACCTCCTTGGCCGTCCGCGCGATGCCCTCGGCGTCCGGGAGGTCGACGAGGACGAGGTCCGCGCCCGCCTCCGCGAGGCCGACGGCGAAGGCGCGGCCGAGGCCGCGGGCCGCGCCGGTCACCAGCGCGGTGCGGCCCGTCAGGTCGAAGCGGTCGACGCCCCGTGCCCCGGCGCTCACGACAGCCCCAGCAGGTCGAGCGAGGGCCGTTCGACGATGGCCTCCACGGCGTCCGCGTCGAGCGGCGGGAGGCCGGGGATGCCGGGGATCGCGGCGATCTGGCGCAGCCCCTTCACCGAGTCGTCGACCGTGGTGAACGGGTAGTCGCTGCCGAACAGCAGCTTGTGGAGCACGCCGTAGTCCTGGGCCAGGCGCAGGCTGTGCCAGAGCTGGAACGGCCGGTAGTGCAGGGCGCTGACATCCGCGTACACGTGCGGGTGCTTGCGGATGACGGCGATGCACTCGCCCTCGAAGGGATGGCCCAAGTGGGCCAGCACCATGCGCAGTTCGGGGTGGCGGATGGCGACGGCGTCGAGGTGGCGCGGCATCGCGTACTCCAGCGGTGCCGCCGACACGAAGGTGGTGCCGGTGTGCACGAGGAGGGGCAGGCCGTGCCGTTCGGCGTACGTGTACAGCTCGTCGTACTCCTCGGCGGCCGGGTCGAAGCCCGCGTACATCGGCATCAGCTTGATGCCGCGCAGGCCCAGTTCCTGGTGGCCGTGGCGGAGTTCGTCCTGCCAGCCGGGCTGGGTGGGGTCGAGGGCGAGGTAGCCGATGAGCCGGTCCGGATGCTCGGCGACGTACGCGGCCACGGCCTTGTCGTCGACCCACAGGCCGCTGCGGCGGGCCTTGCCGCCGACGACGATCGTGCGGGTGTCGGCGGGGGAACTGGCCGCGTACTCCTCCCACTTCACCGTGAGATCGACCTCGCCCGCGTGGGCGCGGGCGGAGTCGGAGGCGAACGGGTCGGTGAAGTCGTGGCTGTGCCGGAACAGATGGGAGTGGACGTCGACGATCATGTCCGGTTCCTCTTCTCCCAGCCCTCGGCGAACATGTTCCAGAACCGGTGGGTCGGGGGGTGTTCCTCGAAGACCTCGTCGACGAGCTCGACGCCGAGGCCGGGCGCCGTGGGCAGCTCGATGTGGCCGTCGGCGGCGAGCGGCAGGGTGCCCTTGAGGGCCTGGAAGACGTGGTCCTCCAGGAGCGCGTCGAAGGTCTCCAGGATCTTGAAGTTGGGGATGCCGAGCGCGGCGTGCACCGAGACGGTCGTGCACAGCGGCGAGTTGGAGTTGTGCGGGGCGACGAGCATGCCGTGCGTGTCCGCGATCGCGGCGATCTTGCGGACCTCGGTGAAGCCGCCGGCCATCGACAGGTCGGGCTGGACGATGTCGACGGCCTCGGTCGCGAAGAGCTGCTTGTACTCGTAGCGGTTGTGGAAGTGCTCGCCGCCGGAGATCGGGAACGGGGCCCGCTGGCGCAGTTCGGCGTAGCGCTCGATGTGGGTCCAGGGCAGCGGTTCCTCGAACCAGCCGATGTCGTACGGCTCCAGCTCGCGCAGCAGCCGGGACGCGGTGGGCATCGCGAAGCGGGCGTGGCCCTCGATGAACAGGTCGACGTCGGGCCCGATGGCCTCGCGCACGGCGGCGACGAGGTCGACGGAGCGGCGCAGTTCAGCGCGCTCCAGCTCGTGCAGACCGGGGCCGAAGGGGTCGAACTTGAGGGCGGTGAAGCCCTTGCCGACGATGGCGCGGGCCTTGGCGGCGAAGACCTCCGGGTCACGCTCGCCGTTGTACCAGCCGTTGGCGTAGACCCGGACGCGGTCGCGGCAGGCGCCGCCGGTGAGCCGGTAGGCGGGCACGCCGAGGGCCTTGCCCATCAGGTCGTACAGGGCCTGGTCGAGGCCGGAGACGGCGATGCCGCCCATGTCGCCGCCGCGCAGGAAGTCGCCCTGGTACAGGCGGAGCCAGATCTCCTCGATGTCGAAGGGGTCGGCGCCGATGAGGTGGCGGCGGGCGAGGGACTCGGTGAGGGCGCAGACCTCCTGGCCCCGGTAGGGGTGAGTGATCTCGCCGACGCCGGACAGGCCCTCGTCGGTGTGGACGCGGACGTAGCCGAAGTCGCGCCAGGCGGTGCCGAGCATCAGGGTCTCGACGCGGGTGATGCGGCCGGCGGGCCCTGCGGGGCGGGTGGTGTTCACGGTGAGCATCAGTCGACCGCCCCGCCCATCGTGGAGGCGTTCTCCAGGTCGCGGGCGCCGCCCTCGGCGAGGACGGCCTTGACCGCGGCTTCGGTGCCTTCGAGGAGCCGGTCGACGTCGGCGTCCGTGTGGGCGTAGCTGATGTGGCTGCGCTTGAGGTTGAGGGGGAGCTCGAACAGGCCGTGGTCGAGGAGCCGGCGCCGGTAGCCGACGAAGAGGGAGGCGTCGTTGGCGAGGAGGTCGTCGTAGGTGCGCGGGGTGTCGGGGCCCGGCATGAAGTACGAGACGAAGACGGAGCCGTGTCCGGTGACGACGGCGCAGACGCCCAGCCGGGCGTACAGCGCGGTGAGTTCGGAGCGGACGCGGTTGCCGAGGCGGTAGACGTGGGCGTGCACCGGCTCCTCGCGGAGTTTGCGCAGGGTGGCGAGAGCGGCGGCGACCACGGAGGGGTGGCCGTTGTAGGTGCCGGCGAAGAACGCGGGGGCGCCGGGCCGGGTGGAGAAGAGGTCCATCAGGTCGGCGCGGCCGCCGATCGCGCCGACGGGCGCGCCGTTGGCGATGGCCTTGCCGAGGGTCGTCAGGTCGGGGGTGACCCCGCAGACGGCCTGCCAGCCGCCGAGGTCGTGCCGGAAGCCGGTGATGACCTCGTCGAAGATCAGGACGCTGCCCGCCCTGGTGGTCTCCTCGCGCAGAGTGGTGAGGAACTCCTGGTGCGGCAGGAGCGCGCCCACGTTGTGGGGGACGGGTTCGACGATGACGGCGGCGATGTCCCGGCCGTGCTCGGCGAAGGCGCGGCGCACGGCCTCACTGTCGTTGAACGGCAGGACGAGGGTGGCGTCGAGGACCTCGGGCAGGATGCCGGTCGAGATCGGGTCGTGGGAGCCGACCTTCTCCGGCGCCGAGATGACGTTGAGGCTCACGGAGTCGTGCCAGCCGTGGTAGCAGCCCTGGAACTTGACGACGAGCCGGCGTCCCGTGGCCGCGCGGGAGACGCGCAGCGCGTGGAACGTGGCCTCGCTGCCGGTCGAGGTGAGCAGCACCTTCTCGACGGACGGGATCAACTCGACGAGCTGCTCGGCGAGTTCGACCTCTCCCTCGGTGACACCCACGCCCATGTGACCGATGCGCGTGCCGGCCTCGGCGGCGGCACGGGCCACGTCGGGGTCGTTGTGGCCGAGCAGCGGAGGTCCGAACGCGGCGTGGAAGTCGGTGAACTCACGGCCGTCGGCGGTGCGGAAGCGGGCGCCTCCGGTGCCGGTGACCACGAGGTCGGTGAGGCCGGGGATGCTGCGCTGGCCACTGTTCACACCACCGGGCACGACCGTGCGGGCGCGCTCGGCGATCCGGGCTCCGGAGGGGGTGTCCGGGCCTGAACTCATGGGGCTTGCTCCTTGCGTCGAGAGTCGTCGGTGTCACGGGGCCCTGCCCGGCCCCCGCACCCTGGCGCCATCCGCCCGGCGGTCTCCGCAGGAAGTGGTTCTCACTGCGTCCCGCATTTTCCAGAACAGCGTTCTGTAATGCAGAACACATCGGAGACTACGGCCGCATTCCGAGCCGGTCAACCCCCTCAGGGCTCAATACCGAACGGGTTGCGGCTAGACTGTTCGGTCATGACGAACAGAGATGGCCCGGGCTCCCCACCGGTCGAACCGAAGTACTGGGTCAAGAGCGTCGCCAGGGCCGCCGACATCCTGGACATCCTCGCCGCTCCCGCACCCGGTCACGGGTTGAGCGTCACCGAGGTCGCGCAGCAGTGCGGGATCTCCAAGAGCGCCGCGTTCGGCACCTTGCAGACGCTGCGCTCCTACGGCCTCGTCTCCGACGACGGCGAGGGCATGAGCCGGCGCTACCGCCTCGGCATGGGCCTCGCGCGCCTCGGTGACCGGGCGCGCGCCCAGGTCTCGCTGCGCGGTGTCGCCCATCCCGTACTGCGCGAGCTGACCGGTGCCACCGGGATGGCCTCGCGTCTCGCGGTCCCCGAGGACGGGCACGCCGTGGTCGTGGACCAGGTCGAGCTCGATCAGCGGGTCCGGCTCGACCTGCGCATGGGCCAGCGCGAACTGCCGCACTGCACCGGGCTCGGCAAGGCGCTGCTGTCCGCGGTGCCGCAGACCGATGCGGCGGCGGTCGTGGAGCGCTTCGGGCTGCCGCGGCGCACGCCTCGCACGATCACGGACCCCGCCACGTTCCTCGCCCACCTCAAGGACATCGACCGCGTCGGGTACGCGCTCGACGACGAGGAGGACGCGGAGGGGATCATCTGCATCGGGGCGCCGGTGCGCGACGACCACGGCACGTGCGTCGGCGCGATCAGCATCACGGGGCTCAAACTCGGCCTCCCCGCCTGGAAGTACCAGGAGCTGGGCGGTCAGGTGCGGGACGCCGCACGGCAGATCAGCGGCGCACTGGGGTGGGTCCCCGAGGACACGCCCTAGGCGTCGTCGGAGGTTCCGACGCCGCGCGACCGCGGGCCCCGTGCGGCTGGTCGCGCGGTCGGCCGGGTCCCGGGCGGGGCTTGACGGCCCGGAACGTTCGACGTACGGTCCGTGCCAATCGCCGGGACATGTTCTGGTCATCGGTGATGCATCCGCACGGACCGACTCCCGATATCTGCCCACGTCACCGGAGTGCGCACGGTCCCTTTCCAGCCATCCGCCAGCACGGCAGCACTCGCAGGAACGCTCCCCTCCCCCGGCACTTCTCGGAAGGCGAAGTCCGCCATGAGCGTTCCGCAGCACCCGAGCACCACCACAAGAACCGACCGCCGCGCGCTGCTGCGCGCCTCCGGTCTCGCAGGACTGGCCGTCGTCGGCACCGTCGCGGCCACCGGCACGGCGAGCGCCGCTCCCTCCGAAGATGTCGTGCACGTCGACACCGTCGAGGTGTTGCGTGCGTCGAGGGCGGCCCGGGACGGGGCCGTCGTGATCGTCGCGGGCTACCGTGCGCCCGGTGACGGCGGCGGTATGACGGTGCGCTGGGACGCCGCCTCCGAGGCCGGCCACAACGGCGGCACCGTCATCGCCCCCGCCCAGAACCCGGCCAAGGGCCGCTGGCTCCAACTGCACACCGGCGTCGTCGACTTCCGTACCTTCGGGCACTTCGACGCGAAGGACCCGGCCGACGCCGCGCTGGACGCCATGGTCCAGGACCCCGCCGTGCACCGCGTCGAGGCCCACACCGACCTGCTCTTCACCCGACGCCACCTGTGGCACCGCTCCCACATCGAACTCGACTTCCACGGCCACCGCATGCTCACCACCGGCATCGAGGCCAACACCCACGACAACCCCTTCGGCGCCGTCCTCGCCTTCCGCGGCACCCCCACCGACACCACGCACACCCACAAGCTGGGCGCCGTCATGCCCGACCTGTCCGACCTGTTCGAGGTCGGTGACTCCGCCGGGTTCGCCGTCGGGCAGTGGTGGGCCGTCGAGGTGGACGCCCTGTCGGGGAAGTACGAGAAGGAGATCCAGCGGCTCG
This sequence comes from Streptomyces sp. VRA16 Mangrove soil, assembly GCF_017377775.1. Lineage (GTDB taxonomy): Bacteria > Actinomycetota > Actinomycetes > Streptomycetales > Streptomycetaceae > Streptomyces. The sequence continues at coordinate 526,037 of NZ_JAFVLN010000001.1, read as the reverse complement.
TCCAGGTCACGGATGTCGTCGACGGCACCCGCATCCGCGTCAACTACCAGATCGGCTGGGAGCTCTCGGCCGGCCGCACCCTCACCTGGACCCGTGTCGAACCCGTCGACGGCGCGCATGTGCGCAACCTCGTCTTCGAGGGCGCGGGCGACGACGAACTCACCGGCTCGCACCCGGTGTCGTACGAGTACGCGGTCCGCTGCGACGTCTCCGGCATCGACGCCACCGGCACCTTCTGGCCCGTGGTGATGCGCCGCTGGTGCACCTTCTTCCGCACCGAGCAGTGCTCCCTCGCCAACCCGAAGTCCGTCACGTACGGCGGCGCCGGCTATCTGACGCAGCAGATCTACTGTCTGTACGGGCACGTCGAGGACTGTCACACCTCCAACGCCCGGCATCTCAACGACTTCACGGCCTCCGCCTACTGCTATGTGACGAACTGTCATGGCGACGGCGACGACCAGGGCCCGTTCGTCACGCACGGCCAGTTCGAGCACGACCTCGTGTACACCGGCAACTCGGGGCTCATGACGTTCGCCAACTCCGGTGCGGCGTGGGGCGGCGCGGCCAAGCGGATCACCGTACGGCGGCACGCGTGTTCCTGGTTCGTGGCCCGTGTCAAGGTCACCGACCTCACCCTGGAGGACGTCACCGTCATCGGGAAGCCGTCCCTCGACGGGTCCGGGATGCTCTGGGTGAACGCCGACGGCGTACAGATGCGCGGCTGCACCGCGAGCGGACCGCTCATCGTGTCGCAGGCCTCGCAACGCTCCGAGAGACCCAACGTCATCGCCGACTCGTCCTTCTCGTTCGCGTCCGGCGCCGAGATCACCAAGGCCGACGTCACCTCACCGCTGCTCCTGCGCGGTGTCACCCTGAACGGAGTCGGCGGCGCCGCCTTCAACGGGACGGGCCCGCTCACTCTGGACGACTGCACCCTCACCGGCGCCCCGGACGCCGCAGCGGCCACGTACGCATCCCGCGAGCTGACCCTGCACGGCGGTCAACTGACAGACACTGGCGTGCAGTTGACCGGTTCCAAGGACCAACGGCTGCGAGCCGACGGAGTCCGCATCGGCGGCACCACCAAGGGCCATGCCCTGCTGACCCGCTCCGGCGGCGAGCGCACCGTCACCTGGGAGCTGACCGGCGTCACGGCCACGGCCGGCGACGCGAGGACGGCACACGTCCTCGTCACCGAGGGCGTCAACCGCTACCGCGCCACCGGCTGCACCTTCACCGGCGGCCGGCTCGACCTGCGCCCGGCCGCGTTCGCCGCCGCCCCCAGCCATCTGCTGCACACCGGCTGCGTGGAGGACGGCGTGGAGCGCGCGGCCCTGCCCGACGAGGGCGAGCGCGTCGCGCACACCGCGGGCACCGTCCGCTACTGACCTCCCGGCCCACCGACACCACCAGGGAGCCCCCGTGTCCCCGCACGCCCCGATCACCGGCCGTCCCGTCCGCGTCGCCCTCGTCGGCGCGGGCAACCGCGGCCTGACCTACACCGACTGGATCAGGCGGCACCCCGAGCGGGCCGAGCTCGTCGCCGTCGCCGATCCACGGCCCGCGGCCCGCGCCGCGGCGGGCGCACCCGTCGCCTTCGAGGACTGGCGGCCGCTCGCCGAGGAGCGGATCGCGGACGCGGTGATCGTCGCCACCCAGGACCGCGATCACATCGAGCCGGTCCTCGCGCTGGCCCGCGCCGGGTACGCGATCCTCGCCGAGAAGCCGCTCGCACCCACCGAGGAGGAGACGCGCGCGCTCGTGGAGGGGGTGCGCCAGGCCGGGGTGCTGTTCGCCGTGTGCCACGTCATGCGGTACATGCCGTACACCGACCTGGTGAAGGAGGTCGTCGACTCGGGTGTCCTCGGACAGCTGGTGTCGATCGACCACCTGGAGCCGGTGGGCTGGTGGCACTACGCGCACAGTTACGTCCGCGGCCCGTGGCGCAGCGAGAAGGACTCCTCGCCGATGCTGCTGGCCAAGTCCTGTCACGACCTGGACTGGATCTCGTACGTGATGGGCGGGGCCCGCATCGAGCAGGTCGCGAGCTTCGGCGGGCTGCGGCACTTCCGTCCCGAGAACGCGCCGGAGGGCTCCGCCGACCGCTGCCTCGACTGCGCGGTGGAGGCGCAATGCCCGTACAGCGCACTGAAGTTGTATCTACCGACACTGCGTGAGCAGGGCCCGGTGTGGCCGGTCACGCATGTCACGGAGGCGACCGACGAGGCCGGGCTGCGCGCTGCGCTGCGCGAGGGCCCGTACGGCGTGTGCGCCTACCGCTCCGACAACGACGTGGTCGATCACCAAGTGCTCGCCATGCAGTTGTCGGGCGGGGTGACCGCCACCTTCCAGATGGTCGCCTTCACCGAGCAGACGCACCGCCAGACCCGCATCTTCGGCTCGCACGGCTGGCTGCGCGGCGACGGCGAGCGGGTCACCGTGCAGGACTTCCGTACCGGCGCCACCGTCGTGCACGAGCTGGGCGCCAGCGGGTCGAACGCGGCCGACGGACACGGCGGCGGCGACCCGGCGCTGGTCGAGGCGTTCGTGCGGGCCGTCGCGACCGGAGATCCCAGCGCCGTGCGCTCGGGGACGACGGCGTCCCTCGGCAGCCATCTCGCCGCGTTCGCCGCGGAGCGCGCCCGGCACACCGGGACGGTACAGACCGTCCCCGAGCAGTGACTTCCGCACCACTTTCCCCTGAGCCCGTGGAGGCAACCCTCATGTCCCGTACCCAGCACCGGAGTTCCAGACTGCGCGCGGCCGCCGTGCCCGTCGTCGCCACCGCTCTCGCCGCGAGCGCCCTCGCCGGGTGCGGCGGCTCGGGCAGCGGCTCCGACAGCAAGACCGTCACCATGTGGACGTACCCCGTGATCTTCGACGAGGCGAAGAACAAGGCGTACTGGGACGGTCTGGTCAAGGCGTTCGAGAAGCAGCACAAGGGCGTCGACGTCAAGGTGGAGACGTTCCCCTGGGCCAACCGCGACACCTCCCTCGCCACGGCCATCGCCTCCGGCAAGGGGCCCGACGTGGTGTACCTGGTGCCGGACCAGCTGCCCAAGTACGCGAAGAACATCGTGGCCGCGGACGACTACATGCCGGCCGACGCGAAGAAGGACTACACCGCGTTCGCGCTCGACTCGGTGACCGTGGACGGCAAGGCGCTGGGCACACCGGTGCTCACCAGCGCCAACCCGCTGATCTGCGACAAACGCGTCTTCAAGGCGATCGGCGAGACCTCGTACCCGACGACGTGGTCCGAACTGGAGTCGCTGGCACCGAAGTTGAAGAAGAACGGGTACTACGCCACCAGCTACAGCGGCGACACCCAGCAGACGCTCAACATGACGTTCTACCCGCTGCTGTGGCAGGCGGGCGGCGACGTGTTCTCCGAGGACGGCAAGAAGACCGCGTTCAACAGCGCGCAGGGCGTGAAGGCGCTCACCTACCTGAAGAAGCTCGTCGACGGCGGTTACACCGACAAGGACCTGGTGACGACGACGCCGAAGCTGGAGCAGACACCGGTCGCCAAGGGCAAGGTCGCCTGCACCTGGCAGAACACCCCGGCGGACGTCGAACCGTTCTGGGGCAAGGAGAACATCGTCGTCCAGCCGCCGCTCAAGGACGTGAAGTCGGTGGGCTACGGCACGGTCGGCGCGCTGTCGATGCTGAAGGGGGCCAACACCGAACTCGCCGGTGACTGGATCAACTTCGTGGCCGAGCCCAAGAACGCGGCGGGCCTGGAGAAGGGTGCGGGCTACTTCCCGGCGCGCAGGTCCGCGGCGGACCTGTACCCGGGCGACGCCCTGCAGAAGGCCGTCGGCGCCACCCTGCCGAGCATGGACGTGGGCCCGCTCCAGGACAAGGCGCGCGAGGTCATGGGGCTGCTCGCGCCCGAGATCCAGGCCGCGCTGCTCGGCAAGAAGTCGCCGAAGGACGCACTCGACACGGCGGCGAAGGCCGCCGACGCGATGGTGTCGCGCGGCTGACCGCCGCCCGCCGTACCGCAAGCCATCCCCCGTACCGCAAGGAGACCGACCGTGGCAGTCGTCGCGGACCACACCCGCCGAAGCAGGCGCAGCGGCCCCCAGGCGCGCCGCGAAGCCCGGATCGGCCTGCTGTTCGTCCTTCCCTGTTTCCTGCTCTTCCTCGCCTTCCGGTTCGGTCCGGGCGTGGCCGGTGTGCTGATGAGCTTCACCGACTACTCCCTGACCGGCGGCGGAAAGTTCATCGGCGTCGACAACTTCACACGCCTGTGGGCCGATCCGCTGTTCTGGAAGGCGCTCAGGGTCACCGTCCTGTACACGGTGCTCGCCGTGCCGGGCACCCTGCTCGCGTCGGTGGCGCTCGCGCTGCTGACGCGGCGGGCGTTCCGCGGCTCGAAGGTGTTCCGCTCGGTGTTCTTCCTGCCGGTCGTCACCTCGCTCGTGCTCGCCGCGACGGTCTTCGTGTGGATCTTCTCCACGGGCGGCCCGTGGGCGACGTTCGTCAGCTGGTTCGGGATGTCCGACGCGTCGTGGCTGACGTCGGACACGCTGGTCGTGCCGGCGCTCGCCGTCGTCGGGATCTGGTCCCGCTTCGGGTACGGGATGCTGATCCTGCTGGCCCGGATGCAGGACATCCCGCGCGAGCTGGAGGAGGCCGCGCTCACCGACGGGGCGGGGCCCTGGCAGCGGTTCCGGCACATCGTGCTTCCGCAGCTGCGGCCCGCGCTGTTCTTCCTCGCCGTCATCGAGACGACGGCGTCGTTCCAGGTGTTCGACGCGGTCTACACGATGACCGGCGGCGGCCCCGCCAACGCCAGCTACACGCTCGTCTTCCAGCTGTACGACGCCGGGTTCAAGTACTTCGACCTGGGCTACGCCTCCGCGATCGGGGTCGCCCTGTTCGTGCTGACCCTCGTGGTCGCCGTCGTCCAGCGGATCGCGATCGGGAAGGACCAGTGACCGTGACCATGACCGCACCGCCCGTCGAGAAGACGCCCCTGGCTCCCGTGCCGTCCAAGCCTGCGCGCCGACTGCGCCGGGAGGCCGAGCGGGACTTCGTGCCGCACGGGCTGCGCGGCACCCGCGGCGGCCGGATCGTGCGCGGGATCCTGCTCACGATCGCGGCGCTCGCCACGATCTTCCCGTTCTACGCGATGGTCGTTCTGTCCCTGAAGCCGTCCGCGGCGGTCGAGTTCCCCGGCAGCCTGCTGCCGTGGCCGCTGACCGGCGAGGCGTACGACGCGGTGATGGGCGCGCAGGACGTGCCGCGCTGGCTGCTCAACACGCTGATCTACTCGATCGTGTCCGTGATCGGCGTGCTGCTGCTGGCGTCGCTCGCGGGCTACGCCTTCGCCAAGAAGCGGTTCCCCGGCCGCGAGGCGATGTTCTGGTCGTTCCTGTCGATGGTGATGGTCCCGTACCACGTGACGATGATCCCGACCTTCGCGATGATCTCGAAGCTCGGCGGCGTCGACACCTACTGGGGGCTGATCGTGCCGACCCTCGCCAACGCCCAGGCCGTCTTCCTCATGCGGCAGTTCATCCAGGGCCTGCCCGACGAGCTGTTCGAGGCGGCGCGGCTCGACGGGTGCAGCGAGTGGCAGGTCTTCCGGCGCATCGTGCTGCCGCTGCTCAAGCCGATCCTCGCCACGCTGGGCGTCTTCGTCTTCCTGTGGCACTGGAACGACTTCCTGTGGCCGCTCGTCATCGGCCAGTCCACCGACATGCGCACGCTCACCGTCGGCATCGCGTCGCTCCAGCAGCAGAACGTGCCGCTGAACGTGGTCCTGTCGGGTTCCGTCATCGCGTTCGTGCCCATCTTCGCCGCGTATCTGGTGGGCCAGCGCTACTTCACCGAGGGCGTCACGGCGTCCGGGATCAAGGGTTGAGGCTGTACATGTTCGTCGACGAGGCGGCGCTCGAAGAGCGCCTCGCCACCCCCTCCCCCGCGCTCGTCGCGGATCTCGCCCGGCTCGACGGGGACCTCCTCGTCCTGGGCGCGGGCGGCAAGATGGGCCCGAGCCTGTGCCGGCTGGCGCGCCGCGCCCTGGACGCGGCCGGGCGCACCGACGTCACCGTGCACGCGGTGTCGCGCTGGTCGGACCGCGCCGCCGCGCAGGCGCTGGAGGCCGACGGTGTGCGCACGGTCGCCTTCGACCTGATGGACCCGGAGGCCGATCTCGGGACGCTGCCCGACGCGGGCAACATCGTGTTCATGGTGGGCGCCAAGTTCGGCTCCGCCGGGGCGCCCTCGCACGCGTGGGCGGTGAACGCGGCGCTGCCGGACCGGGTGGTGCGGCGCTGGCCGCGGGCGCGGATCGCCGCGTTCTCCACCGGCAACGTGTATCCGCTGGTGCCGGTCGGCTCGGGCGGCTGCACCGAGGAGGACCCGGTCGGGCCCGTCGGCGAGTACGCCATGTCGTGCCTGGGCCGCGAGCGGATCTTCGGCCACGCCGCGCTCACCCGGGGCACGCCCGTCGCGCTGATCCGCCTCAACTACGCGGTGGACCTGCGCTACGGCGTCCTCGCCGACATCGCCGCGCGGGTCCTCGCGGGCGAGCCCGTGGACGTGACGACCGGGCACGCGAACGTGGTGTGGCAGGGGTACGCCAACGAGGTCGCCCTGCGCTCGCTGCTCCACGCGGGCGACGGCGACGGGTTCACGGTGAACCTCACCGGACCGGAGACGGCGTCCGTGCGGCGCCTGGCGCACTGGTTCGGCACGGAGTTCGGCAAGGAGCCGTCCTTCGAGGGCGAGGAGGCGGCGACGGCGCTGCTGTCCGACGCCTCGCGCTGCCACGCCCTGTTCGGCTATCCGGACGTGCCGCTGCGCACGCTGGTGGCGTGGCAGGCCGACTGGCTGCGCCGGGGCCTGCCGCTGTCCGGCAGGCCCACCAAGTTCCAGGTCCGCGACGGAAGGTTCTGACCCGCACCATGTCTGACGCTCTGGACGTGCTCCGTGAGGGCACTGTCGTTCCCGCCCACCCCCTCGCCCTCGACGCCGGGCGCCGGCTCGACGAACGCCGCCAGCGGGCGCTGACCCGCTACTACATGGCGTCCGGCGCGGGCGGTGTCGCGGTGGCCGTGCACACCACGCAGTTCGAGATCCGTGAGCCCGGTGTCGGTCTGCTGCGGCCGGTCCTCGAACTGGCCGCGGAGACCGTGCGGGCCGAGGCGGGCCGCCCCTTCGTGATGGTGGCGGGCGCCTGCGGGTACACCGCGCAGGCCGTCGCCGAGGCGGAGCTGGCGGCATCGCTCGGCTACGACGCCGTGCTGCTGAGCCCGGCCGTGCCGGGCGCCGACGAGAAGGGGCTCCTGGAGCGGGCCCGCGCGGTCGGCGAGGTGCTGCCGGTCATCGGCTTCTACCTCCAGGAGGCGGTCGGCGGGCGGTACCTGTCGCCGTCGTTCTGGTCGGCGTTCGCGGATCTGCCGTCCACGGTGGCCGTGAAGATCGCCCCCTTCGACCGGTACCGCACGGCGGACGTGATCCGGGCGGTGGGCGCGGCCGACCGCGCGGACGAGGTGGCGCTCTACACCGGCAACGACGACGACATCATCGGTGATCTGCTCACTCCCTACGGCACGGCGGGCGGACGCCGCTGGTTCGCGGGCGGGCTGCTCGGCCAGTGGGCGGTGTGGACCAGGTCCGCGGCGGCGCTCCTGGAGGACGTGCGCGCGGCGCGGGCCGGTGACCACGAGGCGCTGCTGCGCTGTCTGACCCGCCGCCCCGAACTGACCGACGCCAACCAGGCCGTGTTCGACGTGCGCGGCGCGTTCCGCGGCTGTATCGCCGGCGTCCACGAAGTCCTGCGCCGTCAGGGCCTGTTGGCGGGCACCTGGTGTCTGGACCCGGCGGAGTCCCTGTCTCCGGGGCAGGCCGAGGAGCTGACGCGGGTGGCGGCGGCCTATCCGTGGCTGACGGACGACGCGTTCGTGAAGGAGCACCTCGATGACTGGCTCCGCTGAGACGGCGCGGACCGGACGGCCCAAGGTCGTCGTCAGTGTCCCGCCGCACCTGCGGGAGGAGTTCTTCACCGAGGAGACCTGGCGGCGGCTGTCCACGGCCGCGGACCTGACCGTGCTCGACGACCACACCGACCGGGCCGCGCTCGCCGCCGCGCTGCCCGGCGCCCGCGCCCTGGTCACGTCCTGGGGCACACCACGCATCGACAGCGAACTCCTGGACGGCGGCGCGGAGTTGGAGCTCGTCGCGCACACCGGTTCGGCGGTCGCCCCGTACGTCACCGAGGACGTGTTCCGGCGCGGGGTGCGGGTGACGCAGGCCGGGGACGAGATGGCGCGGCCCGTCGCCGAGGTGGCGCTCGCCTTCACGCTCGCCCTGCTGCACCGCACGCACCGCTTCGACCACGCGCTGCGCACCGGCGCCCCCTGGGAGAGCGCGGGGCAGGCGCCGCCGCGGCACGAGATCCACGGGAGCGCGATCGGCGTGATCGGTGCGTCCCGCACGGGCCGGGCCTACATCGCGCTCGCGCGGGCGCTCGGCGCGCACGTCTCGGTCGCCGACCCGTATCTGACGCCGTCCGACGCGGAGCGGCTCGGGGTCCACGTGGTGGCGCTGGAGGACCTGTTGCGGCGGAGCCGGATCGTGGCCGTGCACGCCCCGGCCACCGCCGAGACCCGCCGCCTTCTCGACGCGGAGCGGCTGGCGCTGCTGCCCGACGGGGCCGGTCTGGTGAACACCGCCCGTTCCTGGCTCGTCGACGAGACGGCGCTCGCCGACGAGGTGCGCAGCGGCCGGATCGACGCCGCAGTCGACGTGTTCGACTCCGAACCGCTGCCCTTGGACCACCCCTTCAGGACCCTGCCCAACATGCTGCTGACCCCGCACACCGCAGCGGGGACGGTGGAGTGCAGGCGGCGGCTCGGCGCTAGCGCCGTGACCGAGGTCCTGCGGCTCCTCGACGGTCTGCCGCCGCTGACGGCGGTGGACGAACGGTCCCTGGCCAGACTGCACTGACCCCGTAATCCCCTGCACCATCACACCAGTTGGAGAGCACTTCCGTCATGCGTCTCATGCGCGTCGGCCCGCCGGGCCGCGAACGTCCCGTCCTCGCCGCCCCCTCCGGCCGCCACCACGATCTGTCGTCCGTCACCGACGACATCGACGGCGCCTTCCTCGCGGCCCTCACGGAGCGCCCCGATCTGCTGCCGCCGCCTGCCGAGCTGCCCCTGTTCGACATCACGGGACAGCGTGTGGGCGCGCCCGTGGCGAGGCCGTCGGCGGTGCTGTGCATCGGTCAGAACTACGCGGCGCACGCCGCCGAGTCCGGCGCCGAGCCGCCCACCCGGCCGATCCTCTTCTACAAGTCGCCGAACACGGTGGTCGGCCCGTACGACGACGTGCTGATTCCACGGGGCGGCGAGAAGACGGACTGGGAGGTCGAGCTGGCCGTCGTCATCGGCCGGCGCGCCTCCTACCTCGCCTCCCCCGAGGACGGGCTCGCGCACGTCGCCGGGTACGCGGTGAGCAACGACGTCTCCGAACGGGCCTTCCAGCTGGAGGAGTCGGGCGGCCAGTGGTCCAAGGGCAAGAGCTGCGCCACCTTCAATCCGCTCGGCCCGGTGCTCGTGACGGCGGACGAGGCGGGCGATCCACAGGATCTCCGTCTGCGGTCGTGGGTGAACGGCGAGGCCCGGCAGGACTCGGTCACCGCCGACATGATCTTCTCGGTGGGTGAGATCGTGCACCATCTCTCCCAGTACCTGGTGCTGGAGCCCGGTGACGTGATCAACACCGGTACGCCGCAGGGCGTCGCACTGTCGGGCCGGTTCCCCTATCTCGGGGCGGGCGACGTGATGGAGATGGAGATCGCCGGGCTCGGCCGGCAGCGGTCGGTCTGCCGGCCGGCCTGACACCGCTTCGCGCGCGGCCCGTGCCTCCGCCCACAGGTGTCCACGCCACGGCAGGGTGCACACCACGGACAGTCCAGCACGCGGTGGAGTGGCAGACCGTGTGCGCCCTCGTGGAGACCGGTCTGGGCGTCTCGCCGGCCCCGGCGAGCGTCCGGAATCCCTTGGTCACGCGCTTCCTGGCCACCATCAGTGCGCTGCTGGGCCCGGTATCAGGACGGCCTCTGGTCCGCACGCTCGACTTGCTGTAGGAACGGCACAGGCGACGACGCCGACCGACGTCACAACAGAAGGAGACGACGCCGTGACCCTGGGAGTGGCCGTCATCGGGACCGGGAAGATGGGCGGCGACCACGTCCGGCGGATCGCCACGGCGATCAGTGGCGCCCGGGTCGTGGCCGTGGCCGACGTCGACGAGGACCGTGCCCGGCGGACCGCCGCGGACCTGGACGGCTGCACCGTGCACACCGAGTCGGCGTCCGCCCTCGCGGCACCCGGCGTGGACGCGGTCCTGATCGCCTCGTCGGGCCCGGCCCACGAGGAGACGCTGCTCCAGGCGCTCGCCCTCGATCTGCCCGTGCTGTGCGAGAAGCCGCTCACCCCTGACGCGACGGGCGCGTACCGGGTCGTGGAGGCCGAGCGGCGCCTGGGCCACCGCCGGATCCAGGTCGGCTTCATGCGCCGCTTCGACGCCGAGTACCAGCAGTTGAAGGCGGTGCTCGACGCCGGTGACCTGGGGCGGCCGCGGATGCTGCACCAGCGGCACCGCAACACCGTCACCCCTGGGCACTTCACCGAGCGCATGATGATCACCGACTCGGCCGTGCACGAGATGGACATCACCCGCTGGCTCACCGGCCACGAGATCGCGGCGGTCCAGGTCCTCAAGCCCGCGCCCGCGTCCCCGCAGGAGGTGCCGGACCCGCAGCTGGTGATCCTGGAGACGACGGGCGGCGTGCTCGCCGACGTGGAGCTGTACCGGAACACGGGCTTCGGCGACCAGGTCCAGTGCGAGGCGGTCTGCGAGCGCGGCACGGCCCGGATCGGCGACGGCCACGCCATGGTCGTGCAGACGGCGGGGCGCTGGGGCGGCGCCATCGACCAGGACTATCTGACCCGGTTCCGGGCCGCCTACGACCGTGAGGTGCAGGCGTGGGTGGACGCGACCCGCGCCGGCCGGGTCACCGGTCCCTCGGCCTGGGACGGGTACGCGGCGGTAGCCGCCTGCGAGGCGGGTGTACAGGCCCAGGCGACCGGCGAGCGCGTCAAGGTGGAGCTCGCGGACTGCTGAGCGGCCCGCACAATGGGGGTGTGGCCACCGTTCCGATCGCACGTCATCTGCTGCGGGCCAAGGATCTCGCCGACGCCCGCTACGCGGAGCCGCTGACCGTGGCCGACCTGGCGGCCGCCGCCGCGCTCTCCCCCGCCCACTTCAGCCGCAGCTTCAAGGCCGCGTTCGGCGAGTCCCCGCACCAGTACCTGCTGACCCGCCGCCTGGAGCGGGCCTGCTCCCTGCTGCTCGCGACCGACTGGACGGTGGCGGAGGTCGGTGTCGCGGTCGGGCTGCGCAGCATCGGCTCGTTCACCACGAGCTTCCGCCGGATGTACGGGACGACCCCGCAGGCGTACCGCGCGGCCCGTCCACCCGCCGCCCGGCATGTGCACGTGCCGCGCTGTGTGGCGATGGCGTACGGGCGGCCGCGGAACCGCACGTTTCGAGAAGACACGGCCGGCGGGGCTGCATAGCGTCGAGAGCAGCACGGAGTCGTCGAGCGAGGAGCCGGCCATGACCACGATCAAGATCGCCAACGCGCAGTTCTGGGTGCACGACCAGGACGCGGCGCTCGCCTTCTACACGAAGAAGCTCGGGTGGGAGGTGCGGGCGGACGTGACGATGGAGGCGTGGAACTTCCGGTGGGTGTGTGTCGGCCCGCCCGGAGGCGAGGGTCCCGCCCTCGTCCTGATGCCGGTGCCGGGTCCTCCGATGCTGGACGAGCCGAGCAGCGCCCAGCTGGCGGACCTGGTGGCGAAGGGCGCGGGCGGCACGCTGTTTTTGGAGACGGACGACTGCAAGGCGGCGTACGACGAACTGTCGGCCCGCGGCATCGAGTTCAACGACCCGCCGACGGCCCAGCCCTACGGCATCGACACGTCGTTCCGGGACCCGTCCGGCAACAACATCCGGCTGACCCAGGTGATGGAGTTCGATCCCGGGCGGAGCTGACCGTTCAGCGCGTACGGCTGCCTGCGATCGCCTCCGCCACCGCCTTCGGGTGCGACAGGAACGGCGAGTGGCTGGAGTCCGCCAGCTCCAGGACCTCGCCGGCCCGCCGCGACAGCCTGCGCTGCACCACCGTCGGGGTCGCGTTGTCCCGCCCCGTGATCAGGTACGTCGTCGGCAGGGCGCGCCAGGCGACGGCGGCCGGTGACTGGTCGAGGACCGCGGCGGACATGGGCCGCAGATGGCGTACGGCCTCGGCGGCCGCCGCCGGGTCGAGGTCGGCGCAGAAGATCGGCACGGCACGCTCCGGCCTGACCGTCATCAGTCCGGTGCCCGGGTCGATGACGAGGTCCCTGGCCGGGTCGAGGACGTCGGGGCCCGCGTCGGGCAGCGCGTACCCCATCAGGGTCTCGTCCGCGTCGGCGAGGTACGCGGCGACGTAGACGAGCCGGCGCACCACCGGATGCCCCGCCGCGGCCTCCGTGGCCGGGATGCCGCCGTAGGAGTGGGCGACCAGGATCACGTCGCCCGCGCAGCCGTCGAGGACCCGGCGGATCTCGGCGACGTCGGCGTGCAGATCGGCCGGGCCCGCGCCGCCGCGGCAGCTCGGCAGATCGACGAGGACGCTGCGGATGCCGTGCTCCGCCAGCTCGTCGACGACCTTGTGCCAGCACCACGGGCTGTGCCAGGCCCCGTGCACGAGCACCGCCGTTTCCGCCATGGCCGTCCCCTCCGCCGCCGGGTCCTCCCATGGTGGCATGGTGGCACCGGCGCGCTCGGGCGTCACGGTCCCCGCCCGCCTCAGGTCACCGGGAAGGGCAGCGGCGGCAGCGCCGTCCCGTACACCCACTCCTCGAACAGCTCGCCCACGGGACCGGGCGCGTACCGCTCGACGTGCGCGGCGAACATCTGCGTGCTGACGACGCCGTGCCGGTGCACGACGGCCCAGTCGCGCAGCATGCGGAAGAACGCGGGGTCGCCGAGGGCGCAGCGCACCGCGTGCACGGCCACGCCACCGCGTTCGTAGAGCCGGTCGTCGAACATCGACTTGCGTCCGGGGTCGGCGAGGGCGAGGTCCTGCGGCAGCCGTTCGAGCAACTGGTGGGCGTACGCGGCGCGTTCCCGGGCCGGGCGCGCGCCCGAGCGTTCCGACCAGAGCCACTCCGCGTACTTGGCCAGTCCCTCGTTGAGCCAGATGTGCCGCCAGTCGGCGACGCTGACGCTGTTGCCGAACCACTGGTGGGCGAGTTCGTGCGCGACGAGGTTCTCGTGACCACGGGCGCCGTCCACGTGGTTGACGCCGAACAGCGAGAGGCCCTGCGCCTCGACGGGCACGTCGAGTTCCTCGTCGGCGACGACGACGCCGTACTCGCCGAACGGGTAGGGGCCGAAGAGTTCCTCGAAGACGTCCATCATCTGCGGCTGCCGCGCGAAGTCCCGGGCGAACTCGGCGAGCAGGTGGGCCGGGACGTGCCCGGTCTGCGGGACCCCGCTCAGGCCCGGGTCGCCGAGCAGGACGGTCTGGTACTTGCCGATGGAGAGGCCGACCAGGTAGCTGGAGGTGGGGGCGGGCTGTTCGTAGAGCCAGGTGGTGGTGGAGGCTCTGGTGGTCCGGGTCAACAGGCGTCCCCCGATGACCACTTGGTACGCGGAGGGGGTGGTGACGGCGATCTGGTACGAGGCCTTGTCGGCGGGCCGGTCGTTGCAGGGGTACCAGGACGGCGCCCCGACCGGCTGGCTGGCGACCAGCGCGCCGTCGGTCAGCTCCTCCCAACCGAGCCCTCCCCAGGGGCTGTTGACCGGCTTCGGGTTGCCGGAATAGTGCACCTCGACGGTGAACGCGGCCCCGGCGGGCAGGGTCTTCGCCGGGCGGATGCGCAGCCTCCCGCCGCGCAGCGTGTAGTGCGGGGCGCGGCCGTCCACCCGGATCCGGGCGATCCTGAAGTCGCCCAGGTTCAGCGCGAGTTCGGCGAGCGGGGCACGGCCCGCGATCGCGCTGAGCCGGGCCGTGCCCGAGAGCCGGTTGGGCACCGGCCGGTAGTCGAGGTCCAGCTCGTAGCGGTGCACATGGAAACGAGGGTCTCCGTGAGCCGGGAAGTAGGGGTCAGGTGCCGTCTGCTGCTGCCCGTTCACGCCTCGTCCGCTCCCTGGTACGACGTGCCGCCGTGCTCTCCTTCGACGGCGGCCCGCCGCCGCTCAGGGGCGCCAGGCCTCGATCGGGTTGCCCAGCCAGCGGGTGTCCGCCGGTACCGACTCGCCCGCCATGACGAGGGAGGCGGGGCCCAGGGTCGAGCGGGCCCCGATCTCGCTGCCCGGCAGCACGATCCCGCCCGGACCCAGCGTGGCGCCCGCACGGAGAACCACAGTATCCGTCCGCAGGATCCGATCATGGAAGAGGTGTGTCTGCAGGACGCAGCCCCGGTTCACGCTCGCGGCGCTCTCGACGGTGACGAGGTCGGCCTCGGGCAGCCAGTAGCTCTCGCACCACACGCCCCGGCCGATGCGCGCGCCGAGCCCGCGCAGCCACAGGGTGAGGACGGGGGTGCCGGGCACGGCCCCGGCGAGCCAGGGCACGGCGACCAACTCGACGAAGGTGTCGGCGAGTTCGTTGCGCCAGACGAACGAGCACCACAGGGGGTGCGCACCGGGCCGGTGCCGCCCCACGAGCAGCCGTTTCGCGACGACCGACAGCAGCGCGCCGAGCGCGCCGGCGGTGAGCAGCACGGCTCCGGACAGCAGCGCCGCGAGCCACCAGCCGTGCGCGGCGGCCGCGGCGAACAGGGCGACCGTGAGGATCGCGAGCGCCCCCGAGCAGCAGGCGGGGACGATCCGGCAGAGCTCGACGAGGGCGCGGGCGGCCTTGAGGCGGGTGCGGGGCGCGTAGGTGCGGCTGTCGTCGTGCGCGGTGGCGGCCCGGGGCAGTTCGACGGGTGGCTGGCCCAGGTAGGAGCTGCCCTCCTTGGCCTTCTTGGGGGTGGCCGAGAGCACGCCGACCAGGCCGTCGTCGGGGACCCTGCGCCCGGGTGCGGTCATGCCCGAGTTGCCGAGGAAGGCGCGCCGGCCGATCTCGGCGCGGCCGATCCGGACCCAGCCGCCGCCGAGTTCGT
Source organism: Streptomyces sp. VRA16 Mangrove soil (assembly GCF_017377775.1). Classification (GTDB taxonomy): domain Bacteria; phylum Actinomycetota; class Actinomycetes; order Streptomycetales; family Streptomycetaceae; genus Streptomyces. Next base: position 510,849 of record NZ_JAFVLN010000001.1, on the reverse strand, counting down.
ACGGTGCGGTCAGGGTGTCGTCGGCGAGGAAGGCACCCTCGCCGACCGTGGTGAGGCCGGGCAGCGCGAGCACCGTGGACACTTCGGCGCCCCGGCCGACGCGCATGCCGAGCAGCCGCATCCAGACGGGGGTGACGAGACTGGCGTAGAGCGGGAAGAGGGTCTGCCGGGACAGGTCCATGAGCTGGGTGACGGTCCACGCCTGCCAGCCGACGCGGCTGTGGGTGGGGCGGACACCGGTGTGCAGGCCGAGGCCGAGCAGGCGCACGCCGACGAGGATCGACGCCGCGTAGCCGAGGCCGAAGACGAGCGTCGCGGGGACGACGGCGCGCAGGGCGCCGGGCACGGCCGCCCCGAGCGAGGCGTCGGCGGGGACGAACGCGCGGACCACGCAGAGCGCGGGCACGGCGGCGGCGACCGGCAGCAGCCCGAGGGCGGCGCCGGTCAGCCCGTACATGGCACGCCAGTGGACGGCGCGCGGCGGCCGCTCCTCGGGCCAGCAGCGCTTGGCCCGGCCGGTCTTGTACGCGGGTGAGCCCGCCCAGCGCTGTCCGGTCGGGATCTGCCCGCGCACGGCCGAGCCGGGGGCGACCTCGGCGCGCTTGCCGACGCGGGCGCCCGGGAACAGGATGCTGCGGGTGCCGACGACGGCGCCCGCGCCGACCCGGACGGTGCCGATCTCCAGGCGGTCGCCGTCGAGCCAGTGCCCGCAGAGGTCGACCTCGGTCTCCACGGCGCAGCCGCGGCCGAGCCGGAGCAGCCCGGTGACCGGCGGCAGCGAGTACAGGTCGACGTCGGGGCCGACCCGGGCGCCCAGGGCGCGGGCGTACCGCTCCAGCCAGGAGCCGGTCAGGGAGGTCGCGCCGCTGTACTCGGCGAGGCGTTCGGCGGTCCAGAGCCGCAGATGGACCCGGCCGCCGCGCGGATAGGTGCCGGGTCCGACGCCGCGCAGCAGCAGCCGGGCGCCGCCCGCCGCGATGCAGAGCCGGCCGGGCGGGCTGTACAGGACGAGGGCGCCGGCGGCGATCGCCCACCACGAGGCGGTCGGGGCCCAGGGGCAGGGCCCGAAGTGGTGCAGCACGGTGCAGAGCGCGGCGAACGCGACGAGCCTGCGCAGTCCCACGAGGGTGAACAGCGGTAGGAGCAGGGCGAGTTGGATGACCTGAGCGCGCCGCGGGACGGGGGTCACGACGCGTTCGGCGCCCTCGTCCTGCCGGGACTTCTCCAGTCTGCGGGCGAGTTTGCGCAGGACCGGGCGCTCGTAGACGTCGATGACGGCGGCGCCCGGGAAGCGGGTCCGCAGGGCGGTGACGAGTCGGGCCGCGGCGAGGCTGGTCCCGCCGATGGCGAAGAAGTCGTCGAACGGGCCGGTGACGGGGATGCCGAGGATCCCCGTCCACTGCTCGGCGAGCCATGCCTCGGTCCCGTACAGCTGCTCGGCGCCGCCGCCGGTGTCGAGGTCGGGCAGTGGCCAGGGCAGCGCCTCGCGGTCGACCTTGCCCGAGGTGCGGGTGGGGAGTTCGGCGACGGGGGCCAGCAACGGGACGAGGGCGGCGGGCAGTTCGGCGCGCAGCCGGGCCACGGCGGCCGTGTGGTCGAAGTCGTCGTGGGTGACGAGGTAGCCGACGAGGAGCTGGTTGCCGCCGCGTGCGGTGCGGACGGCGGCGGCCGCGCCCGCGACGCCGGGCAGGGCGAGCAGCGCCGCGTCGACCTCGCCGAGTTCGATGCGCCGCCCGCCGAGTTTGATCTGCTCGTCGCCGCGTCCGAGGAAGATCAGCCCTTCCGGGTCGGCCTTGACCAGGTCGCCGCTGCGGTAGGCGCGCGGCCAGCCCACCGACTCCAGCGGCGCGTACTTCTCGGCGTCCTTGTCGGGGTCGAGGTAGCGGCCGAGTCCCACGCCGCCGATGACGAGGTGGCCGCTGCCGCCCATCGGTACGGGCTGTCCGGCCTCGTCGACGACGGCCAGCTCCCAGCCGCTCAGGGGCAGTCCGATGCGGACCGGTTCCTCGCCCGTGAGGAGGGCGGCGCAGGTGACGACGGTGGCCTCGGTGGGGCCGTACGTGTTCCACACCTCGCGGCCCTCGGTGACCAGGCGCCGGGCGAGCTCGGGCGGGCAGGCCTCACCGCCGAAGATCAACAGGCGGACGTCGTCGAGGGTTTCGGGCTCCCACAGGGCGGCGAGGGTCGGCACCGTGGAGATCACGGTGATCTCCTGCTCGACCAGCCAGGGCCCGAGGTCGGCGCCGCCGCGCACCTGGGAGCGCGGCACCGGGACGAGGCAGGCGCCGTGCCGCCACGCGAGCCACATCTCCTCGCAGGAGGCGTCGAACGCCACGGAGAGCCCCGCCATCACGCGGTCGCCGGGGCCGAGCGGTTCCTCGGCGAGGAAGAGCCCGGCCTCGGCGTCCACGAACGCGGCGGCGCCGCGATGGCTGACCGCGACGCCCTTGGGCCGGCCGGTCGACCCGGACGTGAAGATGATCCACGCGTCGTCGCCGGGTCCGGGGCGCGCGGCCGGGACGTCGGCGGGTTTGTCGACGGTGAAGTCGAGTCCGGGCCCGATGACGGTGCGCACGTCGGCCTCGCCGAAGACGAGATCGGCGCGCTCGTCGGGGTCCTCGGCGTCGACGGGCACATAGGCGGCGCCCGCGGCGAGGACGCCGAGCAGCGCGACGTACAGCTCGTTCGTCCCGCTGGGCAGCCGGATCCCGACCCGGTCGCCCAGGCCGACGCCTGCCGCGTCGAGCCTGCGCCGTAGCTGTTCCACCTCGGTGGCCAGCGTCCGGTACGTCAGTTGGCGGGTGCCGTCGTCGAGCGCGGGGTCGTCGGGGTGGGCCCGCGCCGTCGCGTCGAGGATGTCCAGGAGGGTGCGCGGCCGCGCGGCGTCTCCTCCGGTGAAGCGGGCGATGTCACCCGCCGGTCCGCTCGTCTCCGCTTCGAGCAGGTCGAGTGCGGCGTTCGCGCGCGTGGCTGCCATCGGATCCCGTCGTCGAGGGCCGCGCAGTCCGGGGAGCTCGCCTCGCCGCTCCCGGGGTCTGCCTGAGGTGGTGCGGGACTGGTGCCGAAGAACCGGCAAATCCTAAGCGTTCCGGGCGAGTTGGGCACCGCGGACCAGAGGATCGGCGGGAACTTACGGATGGTATGGGCGTCTTACGTGGTGCGGGGCGGATGCGGCATGCTGTCGGCCGTGGCCTCGCTCCACCCGGCGGACGCACGGGTCCGCCCGCCCCCCACCTCGACCGCCGAAGGAACCTCATCGTGCCCGAACCGCAGTTACTCGTTCTTGACCCCCACGGCTCCGACGAGCACGCCGAACAGCGGGCCCTGCGCGCCCGCGGCCCGGCCACCCTGGTCGACATCCTCGGGGTGACCGCCTGGTCCGTCTCCGACCCGGCGCTCCTCAAGCAGCTCTTGACCAGCCCGCACGTCTCCAAGGACGCCCGCGCGCACTGGCCGGGGTACGCCGATGCGCTCGCCACCTGGCCGCTGGCGCTCTGGGTGGCGGTGGACAACATGTTCACCGCCTACGGGAGCGACCACCGCCGGTTGCGCCGGCTGATCGCCCCCGCTTTCTCCGCCCGCCGTGTCACCGCCATGAAGGCGGACATCGAGGCCCTCGCGGACGGACTGCTCGACCGTCTCGACACGGTGCCGGACGGAGCCGTCGTCGATCTGCGCGAGGAGCTGGCCGCCCGGCTGCCGATCGCGGTGATCGGCCGGCTGATGGGCGTACCGGACGAGCAGGCGGGCGAGTTCCGCACCCTGGTGAACAACGTCTTCGACACGACGCTCTCCGCCGACGAGGCCGCGAAGAACACGGCCACCGTCTACGGGCTGCTCGCCGAACTGATCGCCGCCAAACGGGCGCGGCCCGCCGACGACATGACCTCGCTGCTCATCGCGACCCGCGACGAGGAGGGCGACGGCAGTCGGCTGACCGACGCCGAGCTGCGCGACACCCTGCTGCTGATGATCAGCGCCGGGTACGAGACGACCGTCAACGTCATCGACCAGGCCGTCTTCTCACTCCTCACGGACCCGGCCCAGCTGGCCCACGTCCGTGCGGGGCGCTGCTCCTGGGAGGACGTCGTCGAGGAGACGCTGCGCCATGAGCCCGCCGTCAAACATCTGCCGCTGCGGTACGCGCTGCGCGACATCCCGCTGCCCGACGGGCGGACGATCCGCGCCGGTGAGGCGATCCTCGCGTCGTACGCCGCCGCCAACCGGCACCCGGACTGGCACGGCGAGACGGCCGACACTTTCGACGCCACCCGGCCCGGCAAGGAGCATCTGGCGTTCGGGCACGGCGTCCACTTCTGTCTGGGCGCGCCGCTCGCCCGGCTGGAGGTCGCCACCGCTCTGCGGCGCCTCTTCGAGCGCTTCCCGGAGATCGGGCTCGCCGTGCCGGCCGAGGAGTTGGGCCCGTTGCCGACGTTGATCAGCAACGGGCACGTGTCCCTGCCGGTACGGCTGCGCCCGGCACGGCCGAGCTGACGGAGCGGGGCCTCAGTCGGCGAGCGCGCCCATGGGGTCCCAGGCGGGCAGGACGATCGGCGGCTCGTCGAGGGCGGCGGACAGCTCGGGCGGCAGTGCGGAGCGGCGCACGGCGACCTCGAAGACGTGCTCGCCGAACCACGAGTCGTTCATCGTCCAGAAGCCCTTGTCGGCCTTCTCGGCGCCCCAGCTGTTCTCCACCCGCCAGCGGCGCGGGGCGCCGTCGACCACGTCCACGCCGGTGAACAGCATCGCGTGGGTCATCTGGGTCTCGTGGTGGATGAGCCGGGACGCCTTGTCCATGGCGAGCGGCGTGTCGTAGACGGCCTCGTAGTCGTAGAGACCGGCGTCCCACAGGCCGAGGTCGGAGTGCATCATCCGGGCGACGTCGCAGCCGAACCAGACGGGCTCGCCGCCCACGACGGACTCCATGCTCAGCCGCTTCAGCAGCTCCATCTCCACGTTCAGATAGACCACGGGCGGCGCCTCGACGACATTGCCGAGGTGTTCGACGGTGAAGGTCCGGCCGAACGGGCTGGACTCGCGCGGGTCGTGGACGAGGCACACGTACGCGTCGAGGGGCAGTTGCACGTAGGCGGCGGCGAACTCGGTGGGGGTGAGCCAGCCGTCGCGGTGGAACTCCTTGTCCTTGTCCCGCCACTGCCACAGGAACCGCTGCGGCGGGGTGCCGAGGTGGATGCTGAGCACGCGGTGGACGGCGGCGAGGATCTCGCGCTTGTGCTCGCGCTGGGCCTCGACGCCCTCGGCGGCCAGCCGGCGCAGGTCGCGGGCGCCGCGCCGCAGCAGGCTCTTCAGGGCCCGGTTCATCGGCCCGGTCGAGGACGAGCTGTCGGTCTCCGGCATGGCCGACTTCGGCACCAGGCCGTGCTTGGCTATCAGCGCCACGAACATGTTCCACTGGCCGCCGTCGCTGATGGGGTCCTGGAGCAGCAGCGCGACCGTGCGGTCCTCGACGTCGCGCCCGGAGGTCTCGACGATGCTCTCCAGGAAGTAGTTCGCCCGCTCGAACTTGTCCCACCACAGCACGTAGTTCTGGGAGAACTCGAAGTCCTTGACGCCGAGCTTCTCCGCGGCGCCGACGCGCAGCAGGTTGAGCCCGGCGAACATCCAGCAGCGTCCGCTGCGCTTCTGGTCGGTGACCTTCCAGTCGTCCAGGAGGTGGGAGACCGAGTGATCGGCGGCGGTCACGATCCGCCGGTCCAGGGCGATGTCGTCCACGGGCGTCCGGGTCACGGCGTTCTGCATCAGCCGGTTCGCCGGGCGGGCCGCGAACTCCTTCTCGAAGAACTCGAGTTCCGTGGGGGTGAGACTGCGGTCCATGGCCTGGGGGGAGTATTCGGGTCCGAGCGTCACAATGATCCGCTTCCAGTTCTGGTAGAGGCCCGCGATCGCTCGGGCCGGGGCGGAGGGAGGCAGCGCGGTCTCACCGTTCCACGGTGTTTCCGCGGCAGTCAACGGGCCGTGCGGGTCCCTGTGCAGGTGAGCGCGCGGGGCGGTGGTGCACGGGAAATCCACGGACCTGTGCGGCGGACCGTGATCGGGAAGGCACACTGGTCTGCGGAAGCTGTCCGATCGGACACGACGGCGTGCCCGTTCGGACGCCCTGCCCCCGACTGCCCGAAGGAGCCCCGACGGTGAAGCGCCCCACCGCCCGTGACGTCGCCGAACGCGCGGGGGTCTCGCGAGCGGCCGTGTCGTTCGTCTTCAGCGGCCGGGCCGAGGGGAACCTCTCGGCCCGTACGCAGCAGCGCATCAAGGAGGCGGCCGACGCGCTCGGCTACCGCCCCGACGAGGTGGCGCGGTCCTTGCGCGGGCGGCGCACCGGGGTGCTCGGCATGCTCAGCGACTCGATCGCGACGAGCCCGTTCGCGGGCCGTACGGTCCTGGGCGCGATGGAGGCGGCACGCGCGCGTGGGCACCAGATACTGCTGATGGAGTCGGGCAGCGACCAGGCCGCCGCGAGCGAGGCCATCGCCGAGCTGCGCGCTCGCCGGGTCGACGGGTTCGTCTACGCGGCGATGGAGCTCAACCCGACGGACGTCCCCGAGGGCCTGGAGCCGGACCGGACCGTCCTCGCCAACTGTCTGCCACGCACGCCCGGCACCTACGCGGCCGTGGTCGCCGACGAACGGGCGGGCGGCCGCAGCGCCGTCGACGCCCTGCTCGCCGCGGGGCACCGCGACATCGCCCTGATCGGCGGCCCGGACGGCAACATCGCGGCGGACGACCGCACGCGCGGGTTCCACGACGGCATGCGCGAGGCGGGCCTGCCGGTCCCCGACGGGCGGGTGCTGCGGGTCGGCTGGCAGATCGACGAGGGGTACGCGGCCGCGGCCCGCGTCCTCGCGTCGGCGCCGCCCACCGCCGTGGTCTGCGCCAACGACCGCGTCGCGGCCGGGGTGCTGCTGGCTGCGGCCCGTGCGGGCCTGTCGGTGCCGGACGACCTGTCGGTGGTCGGCTACGACGACCAGGACCAGATGGCCGCCCACCTGGTCCCGGCCCTCACCACGGTGGCCCTCCCGCACCACGCGATGGGCGCGGCGGCGGTGCACACCCTCCTCGACGCCGTGGAGGCGGGCACCCCGGTCCCGCGGACCGAGGTGTCGCGCCTGAACTGTCCGCTGGTGGAACGGGATTCGGTGGCCCGGGTGCGCGGCTGAGCCGGTCAGTCGCCCGGCCCCTCGGGAACCGGGCCGCGCGGGTCGACGTCCTTGCGCGCGTCCGCAAGATCGACCACGCGAAGGACCAGCCGATGACCGGTACGGCCACCCGCTATCTGTATCTCACCCGCCACGGCGAGGCGTCCGAGGACGAGAGCGAGCTGACCGATGCGGGCCGCCACCAGGCCGCTCTGCTGGGCGAGCGGCTCCGCGGGGTGCCGCTGACGGCGGTCCACCACGGGCCGCTCCCCCGCGCCGCGCAGACGGCCCGCCTGATCGGCGAACAGCTCGACGGCGTCCCGGTGCGACGCTCCGCCGCGGCCGGCGACTACCTCCCGTACGTGCCGGCGCGCGAGGAACTGCCGCCGGAGTCGGCGGACGCCCTGCTCGGGTTCCTCGATCGGTTCACGGCCCAGGAGCGCGCGGACGGCCCCGGGCTCGCGGCGGCGGCGTGCGCGGAGTTCACCGGGCCCGTCCCCGGTGACGCGCCGCGCCACGAACTCGTGGTCACCCACAACTTCCTCACCGGCTGGCTCGTCCGGGCCGCCCTCGACGCGCCGAAGTGGCGCTGGCTGGGCATCAACCACGCCAACGCGGCCCTGACCGTGATCCGCTACGCGCCCGGTCGCGCGCCGGCACTCCTGCTCTTCAACGACACCGGGCACCTCCCCGTCGAGCTCCGCTGGACCGGCTTCCCGCCGGAGCTCCACGTCTGAGACCCGCGGGTCGCCCGGGCGCCGCACCGCCGGGCGCCCTGTCAGGCATGCGCCCACCCCCGCGCAGCCGTCTGCGCGGCGCTCTGCGTCACCTCCACCGTCCACTCCCCCTCCGGGCCCGGATGGACCTTCTCCGTGAGGGCGAGCCGTTCGTCCCAGATCGCCTCGACGATCGGGCCGTCCACGAGGACGCGCAGGCGCCCGCCGGTCGCGGCCGGGCCCGTGGCCGTCGCCGTCGCCGTGCGCGGGTAGGGGTGGGGCGCCGTCGCGGGCGTCGCCGAGCGGTCCAGAGTCAGCGTGCCGCGCGTCGGATTGACCCGCAGCGCGACGGCACGGCCGAGCCGCACCGTCACCTCCGCGTCCGGCGCCTGGGCGCGGACGTCGACCTGAAGCTCGTAGGAGGGCGGGAGCCGGTCCCCGGGGCCGAGCTCGCGGCCCCGCAGCCCGAGGAGTTCGCGCGCGAAGGCGTGCCGGACCGTGCCGTCGGGGTGGAGGCCGAGCTCACGCGGGTACGTCAGGCACCCGGCCCAGCCCGCCGCCACCGACGCCTCCTCCGCGCGCGACTCCCAGCTCCAGCCCCACACCAGGGTGCGGTCCTGCTCGACGAGTGCGGTCGGGGCGTAGAAGTCACGGCCGTGGTCGAGGAGTCCGCCGGTGCCGTCCGGCGCGAAGCGGAGCCCTTCGCCGTGCGGGCGCAGGGTGCCCGTGAGGTACGTCGCCGTGTACGTGACCCCCGCGATCCACAGCGAGACCACCAGCATCCAGCGGTCGCCGTCCAGCGGGAACAGCGCCGGGCACTCCCACGCCTCGGCCGGCATCGCGTGCCGGGCGGCCGCCGGGTGCCCGGCGTCGAGCAGCGAACCGGCGTACCGCCACGGCTCGTCGAGGCCCCCGGCACCGACGCGGTACACGAACACGTCCGGCCGCGGGCCCGCCGCACGGTGTCCCGCGCCGATCAGGGCCCAGCGTTCGCCCTCGTACGTGAAGAGGTACGGGTCCCGGAACGCCAGCAGGTCGAGGTCCGGCGGCGGTCCGGGAACCACGGGCCGGGGCAGCGCCTCGAAGCGGCCGACGGACGGATCGGCCGCCCGCGCGAGCATCACCGAGCCGATGCCGTCGTCCCGGTCCATGCCGGTGTAGACGGCGGTCGGCACCCCGCCGTCGACGACCGTGCACCCGGACCAGGCGCCGAGCCGGTCGGGCAGTCGGGGGCTCGGCGCGAGGGCGATGCCGTGGTCCGTCCAGTGGACGAGGTCGGCGCTGGAGGCGTGGCCCCAGTGGATGTCGCCCCAGACGGCGGCGTGCGGGTTGTGCTGGAAGAACAGGTGGTAGCGGCCGTCGTGGAACAGCGGCCCGTTCGGGTCGTTGCACCAGTTGCCCGCGGCCGGGCGCACATGGTGGCGCGGCGCGGAGCGGTCCGTAGGAGCGCGGCCCGTGGTGTGCGGGGCGAGGTGCGTGACGTGCGGCATGCGGCGTGACTCCTCGGCGTCGTCAGGGAGTTGGGGGCAGGGCGAGCCGTCTCAGCGGCCGCGCGATCGGTCGCGTTCGCCCTGCGCAGCGCAACCTAACACGTGATAGCTTCACCCTCTCCTCCCCTGCCGCCCCGAACTGGAAGGAACCCGCCCGTGATCGTCGTCGCCGGTGAGGCCCTCATCGATCTCGTGCCGCAGCCGGGCCACGGCCCGCTCGCGCCGCTCACACCGAAGCGCGGCGGCGGCCCGTACAACACCGCCGTCGCGCTCGGCAGGCTCGGCGCACCGACCGCCTTCCTGTCACGGATCTCCCACGACACCTACGGGGAGGAGCTGTTGGCCGGACTGCGGGCGGCCGGGGTCGACGTCGCGCACGTGCGGCGCGGCCCCGAGCCGACGAGTCTCGCGGCGGCCGTCCTCGGCCCGGACGGCTCGGCCCGTTACACGTTCTACGTCGAGGGCACGGCGGACCGGCTCTTCACCGCCCCGGCCGAACTCCCGGACGGAACGAGGGCGGTGTCGTTCGGCACCTGCTCGCTGGTCCTCGAACCCGGGGCGAGCGCCTACGAGGAGCTGCTGCACCGAGCCCACGCGCGCGGGATCTGTACGGCCCTCGATCCCAACATCCGCCCGGGCCTGATCCCCGACCCGGACGCCTACCGGGCCCGCATGCGTTCCTGGCTGCCGAGCACCACGCTGCTCAAGGTGTCGCAGGAGGACCTGGAGTGGCTCGGTGACGATCCGGGGGCCTGGCTGAAGGCAGGGCCCGCGGCCGTGGTGGTCACGCGCGGCGGTGACGGTCTGAGCGTCCTCACGCGCGCGGGCGAGGTGTCGGTGCCCGTGGTCCCGGTGCGGGTCGCGGACACGATCGGCGCGGGCGACACGGTCAACGCCGCGCTGCTGCACCGCCTTTCGGCCCACGACGCGCTCGACGGCGCCGCCCTGGCGGCGCTCGGCGAGGAGCGGTGGCGCGACGTCCTGGACTTCGCGGCGCGCGCGGCGGCGGTGACGGTGTCCCGGGCCGGGGCCGAGCCTCCGTACGCGCACGAACTGGCCGGCCAGGGCCTGTCCGGCAGATCGTGAGCTCCCGCGCACAGACGGCAGCGGCGGAGGGCGGAGATTGCCTGGTCCCGGCATGGTCGGGCATCACCGAGCCCAGCGACGATGGCGACGTCCTCGGGCCGGTCGTTCCCCGCGTTCCGGGCCTCTTGCGGTCAGAGCGGAGCCACACCATGACATGGGCAGTAGGAACAGGCGCGCTCCTGGGGCTGGTGGTGATCGCATCGGGAATCGTCACGCTCCGGACAGGGTGGATCGTGCCCACGGCGCGCCGCCACGTCACCAGGCCCGCACTCCACGGTCTCGGCGCCCTGCTCACGGGCTCCTCCGTCGTTCTGCAGGGCCTCTTCTCCTTTCGCATCGCGCCGAACGTTTCCTGGGAGGTCCGCTTTTTCGGTGGGAACGCCCTCCTGTTCGGCGGACTGCTCCTGATCGCCCTCAGTCAGCTGCTGGCGCTCCCCCGAAATCGGGATCACACAGACCCCTCAGGCATCTGAAGGGTGTCGCCTCCCAGCGCGCCTCCATGTCGCCCGGTAAGGGGCGCCCACCACTGCGGGCGCCCCTTACTCGCCTCACCCGTCTCAGCCCAGCCCGTACTCGACGATCTCGACGTCCCCGAACACGGCCGGACCACCGGACGCGTACAGCGCCACCACGTCGTCGCCGGGCAGTCCGAACGCCTGGTGGGTGTGGACGTGGCGACCGTCGCCCAGGAACACCTCGACCGTCGTGCGGTCGACGAGGATGCGCACCGCCAGCTTTCCGGCGTCGGCCGCCACCGGTGTGTGCGTCTCGCGCGTGCCGCCCGGATAGAGCGTGCCGCCGCGGTTGACGTAGGCGTAGCCGCCGGCGACGTACACCCCGACGTCGACGTGCCGGGTGCCGCCGGGCGCCTTGCGGAGCTGGAGGCCGACGTTCTCGGTCGTGCCGGGTGTCCAGCGCAGTTCGCCGCGGATCTCGTAGGACGTGCCCGTGTAGTCCAGCGTCGTGGAACCGTCGACCGTCACGTCGCCGAGGCGGACCGTGCGTGTGGCGTACGCGTCGAGGGCCGGCGTGGGCCGTGAGGCGAGGAAGTACGTGCCGTCGCCGTCCCGCTGGAGGGTGATCTCGCGGGTGACCGAGTCGGTGCCGTTGAAGCCGTCCGCGATGAGCGTGGGCGTGTTGTGCGGGTACTCCCAGTTGTTCGTCCAGGCGAAGGCGTACCGCGCCGCCGGGTCCACGGAGCCGTCCGCCGCGCGCTTCTCACAGGTGACGGCTGCGTACCAGTCGGGGCCGTGGTCGAGCCACTGCGGCGCGTCGGCGTCCGCCGTGAAGGTCGCGCCGTCGAAGTCCCCGGTCCAGTACGCGTAGGTGGCGGGCAGGCCGCTCGCCGTGCCGTTGGCGCTCGCCGCGAGCACCCAGCGCCGGGTGCCGTCGGCGGCCTCGATGCGGAAGAGGTCGGGGCATTCGAGCGTGCCGTAGCCGTCGCGGACGAATCCGCTGCGGTACGTCCAGGACTTCAGGTCGCCGGACGTGTAGAGGCCGATCTTGTCGCGCTCGGCGAGCGCCATCACCCAGCGGCCGCGTTCCGTGTCGCGGACGACCTTGGGGTCGCGGAAGTCCTTGACGCCGGGGTTGGGCAGCACCGGGCCGGTGCCGTGCGGCTCGAAGCTGCGGCCCTTGTCGGTCGAGTACCACAGGTACTGGGCCTGGGAGTTCGTGCCCGCGTCCGGTTCCATCGTGACCAGGGCGATCACCGCGCCGGCGCCGAAGCCCGCCGTGTTGTCGTCGTCGACCACGGCGCTGCCCGACCACGCGTCGCCCGCGGGCGTCGTGTCCTTGGGCAGGGCCACGCCCTGGTCGGCGTACTTCACCAGGTCGGAGGAGGTCGCGAGGCGCCAGGACGTGCCCTCGGCGCCGGTGATGTAGTCGGCGTTGTAGAGCGTGAAGTACGCGTAGGCGCCGTCGATCCAGATCGGGCGCTGCGGGTCGTTCTTCCAGTTGTCGGGGATCGTGAAGTGGTACGCGGCCCGGTAACTGCCCAGCGCCGAGGCCGACTTGGACTTCGCCTCGGCGCGGGTGACGGGGAGGGCGAGCGCACCCAGGGCGGAGGCGCCGAGGAGCGCGGCTCGGCGGGTGACGGGTCTGGCTGCCATGGAAGGGGCCTCTCGGGTAGGGGTGAGCGGGCCGCGGCGTCGTCCGCTCCGCAGCCCGAGGCCCGTAAACCTAACTCGTGCTAGGTCAACTCCCGCAAGGGGAGTACACAGATCGAAAAAACCTTCGCGCACCCTCTTGACGGACCCCCGTCACGCCTTCCATCATCCGGAAGCCACCTCAACTATCACGAGTTAGGTCTCCGCACGATGACCCTCACCGCCCCGAGCCGCCGCACTCTGCTGCGCGCCGGCGGCTACTCCCTCGCCGCGGCCGGCCTCGCCACCACGGCCGCGAACTGGGACCGGCTCAGCGCCTCCGACATCCCGGGCCGCGACGGCTCGATGCTCACCGTCGCGATCCTCGGCTCCGCGATCGACCCGAACCAGCAGAGCGTGCTCGTCGAGGACTTCCAGCGGCTGCACCCGGACATCAAGGTCCGGCTGCTGGCCGTGCAGTCCACCGACTGGAACGACTTCTTCTCGAAGATCCTCACGCAGATCGCGGCGGGCACCGCTCCCGACGTGGTCTATGTGGCCACCGAGGGCGTGCAGTTGTTCGCGAAGCGGCTCGGTGTCGCCCTCGACACCTGGGTGCGGCGGGACGCCGAGGAACTGCGCGAGTACTTCGCCGACGTCCATCCCTCGCTGGTCGAGTCGATGATGTACGAGGGGTCGCTGTACCAGCTGCCCGTCGAGTTCAACGCGGCGAACATGTACCTCAGCACCAAGGTCCTCGACCGCACGCACGCCGAACTCCCGCCCGCCGACTGGACGCGCGACGACTTCACGGCGCTGCTGCGCGACATGAAGCGGTCCGGCGGGCGCGGTTTCACCCCCTTCTTCTGGACGAACCGGCTGTGGGGCGGGGTCGTGCCCTGGCTCTTCGCCAACGGCACCAATGTGCTGACCGAGTCCAAGGCCCCCGGCGGCGACTGGCTCTGGGACCGCTTCTACTCGGCGCGGCAGCGGCGCGGGCGCGGCGGCGGTTACCGCTGGACGAGCCCGCAGGCGCTCGACGGCCGGGTCGAGGAGGTCTACGACTATCTGGCCTCGCTGGTCCACGACGGTCTGTGCTCGCGGCCCGAGGGCGGCAGCGGCACCAACCTGATCGGCGCGTTCTCCACCGGCCGCGTCGGCGTCACCCCGGCGGGCGGCTTCTGGGCGGGCGGGCTGCACGAGGCGGGGGTCCGACGGGACGCGTACGACGCCCAGTTCTTCCCGCGCTGGCGCACGCAGCGCCACCAGTACGGCGCCGCCGGCTATGCGATCCTGCGCACCTCGAAGCGGCAGGACGAGGCGTGGGAGTTCGTGAAGTACGCGGTCCGCAAGGACGTGATGACGCGGCTCTTCCAGAAGAACCAGACGACTCCGGCGCGCCGTTCGATGCTGACCGCCGAGCGGTACGCGAAAACCGGCCCGGCGCACTGGGACATCTTCTACGACACCCTCGACCGCTTCCCGACCTCCGGACCGATCCCCGCCCCGCCGCAGGTCGCCGCCGTCGAACTCGCCCTCACCAAGCACACCGCGACCGCGCTCGGCAGCGTCGGCAGCGTGCGGCCCGCCCTGCGGGCGCTGCACCGCGACCTGGAGCGCGCCATGGAGCGTGACATATGAGCACCACCGCACCCGCACCCGCCCGACAGCCTCTCCGGCACCGCGCCCTGACCTGGCTGTTCCTCGCGCCGACGGTGCTCGGCGTCGTCGTCTTCACCGTCGTGCCGATCGTCGGCTCGGTGATCCTGTCCTTCTTCCACTGGGACGTGATCGACCCGCCGACGTCCGCGGGCCTGTCCAACTACCGTGAGCTGGCCTCGGATGCGTCGGTCCTGACGGCGTTCGGCAACACGCTGCTGTTCATGGTGTTCGCGGTGACGCTGCAGATGGCGATCGCGCTCGTCCTGGCGCTGGCGCTCCAGGGTCGGATGCCGCGCTGGATCCAGCAGGCGCTGCGCTCGGCGTTCTTCTTTCCGCTGGTGCTGTCCGCCGCGTCGATATCGGTGGTCATGAAGTACCTGTTCAACCAGGACTTCGGGGTCGTGAACTGGGTCCTCGGACAGTTCGGTGTCTCCCCCGTGCCGTGGCTGACGTCCGAGGGCTGGGCGATGGTGGCGGTCGTGCTCGTCTATGTGTGGCAGCAGTTCGGGTTCTCGTTCCTGCTGTTCGTCGGCGGACTCGCGAACATCCCGCGCGAGCTGCACGAGGCGGCCGCGATGGACGGCGCGACGGGCCTGCGCAAGCACCTGCGCATCACGCTCCCTCTTCTCTCCCCCACACTCCTGGTCGCCTCGGTCGTCGGCGTGATCAACGCCCTTCAGGTCTTCGAGCAGCCGTACGTGCTCACGGACGGCGGGCCCGGTGACGCGACCCGGACCGCGGTGATGGTCCTGTACCAGACCGCCTTCGAACAGCTGCGGTTCGGTGAGGCGTCGGCGGTGGGCGTGGTGCTGTTCGCGCTCATCCTCGGGGTCACCGCGCTCCAGTTCCGTCTCAGCCGCCGCTTCGTGCACTACCAGTGAGAGGGCTCTCCCCGATGACCTCCGTGTCGTACTCCTCCTCGTCCCCGGCCGCGCCCGGCCGGCTGCGCGAGCGCACCGGGACGCTGACCGCGCGCCGGCTCGGCACCACCGCGCGCGTGGTGGGCCTGTGCGTGGTCGCGCTGCTCACCATCGGGCCGGTGCTGTGGACGGTGTCCACGTCGCTGCGCTCCCCCGCCGAGTCGTTCGACCTGCCGCCGAAGATCCTGCCGACGGGCGGCACCCTCTCCTCGTACCGGCAGGTCTTCGACCAGCTGGACGTGTGGCTGCTCGCGCTCAACTCCGCCCTGGTGACCGGTCTGATCGCGATCGGCCAGATGATCACGGCGGGCCTCGCGGGCTATGCGTTCGCCCGCCTGGACTTCCGTTTCAAGCGGCCGCTGTTCGGCCTGGTCCTCGCCACGATGATGGTGCCGGTGCAGGTCACGATCGTGCCGGTGTTCCTGATCCTGAAGGGCATGGGCCTGACCGACACCCTGCTCGCGCTGATCGTGCCGGCGGTTCCCACGGCGTTCGGCACGTTCCTGATGCGCCAGTACTTCATGACGATGCCGAAGGAGCTGGGCGAGGCCGCGATGATCGACGGGGCCGGGCCGTGGCGCGTGTTCCGCTCGGTGTACGCGCCGCTGGCGACCCCGGGACTCGCGATCGTCGGCGTCCTCGCCTTCAACTACCACTGGAACGAGTTCTTCCGGCCGCTGATCCTGGAGACCAGCAACCAGAACTTCACGATGCCGCTGGGCCTGGTGTCTCTTCAGGGCAACCTCGGCACCGGGTCGATCTCGGTGGTGCTGGCGGGAGTCGTGCTCTCGATGATCCCCGCGGTGGCCGTGTTCGTGGTCGGACAGCGGCCGTTGCGGGAGGGGATCACGTCGTCGGGGCTGAAGGGCTGAGCGACCGGTCGGGCAGCGGCGTCTGCGGTGCGGCGTCGGTGAGGTCGGCGCGGTGGGACTCCCTGGTCAGGGCGATCGCCGCCGCGCTGACCAGGCAGACCCCGATCAGGTAGAGGCTGACGGTGGCGGAGTGGGTGCCGCCGCCGGCCCCGGCGAGCAGGCTGCTGGCGATCAGCGGCGCGGTGCCCGCGCCGAGCGTGGAGGCGAGCTGGTAGCCGAGCGAGGCTCCCGTGTAGCGGGCGCGGGTGCCGAACATCTCGCTGACGAACGCCGCCATCGGCCCGTACATCGACGCCTGGAGGATCGGGTTGCCGATGAGGTACGCCACGAACAGGAGCACTACGGAACCGCTGTTGACCAGGGCGAACAGCGGGAACGCCGCGGCAGCGGTGACCAGGGCTCCGGTGATCATGACAGGGCGGCGGCCCACCCGGTCCGAGAGCATCGCGAACGCCGGGATGGTGAAGATGTGCAGCGCCGAGGAGACCGTCTGCGCGAGCAGCACGGTCGAGCGCTCGAAGCCGGCGCCCGTGGCGTACGTCAGCATGAACGTGGCGAGCAGTGACTGGAGCACGAGCGCCGCGCAGCCGCCGAGGCAGGACAGGACGATGTTCTTGCGGTAGCGGCGCAGCACGGTGACGAGCGGCGCCTCCTGCCCGGCCGTCTCCTGCGCGGCCCGGCGCTGCGCCTCGGCGAACACCGGGCTCTCGGTGACCTTGAGCCGGATGAACAGGCCGATCGCCATGAGCAGCAGGCTGAGCAGGAACGGCACGCGCCAGCCCCAGGCCAGGAAGTCGTCCTCGGGCAGCGCGGAGAAGCCGGCGAAGACCGCGGTGGCGAGCACGGCGCCCGCGGGGCCGCCCATGTTGGCGAAGGACGCCATCAGACCGCGGCGTTCCGTGCTCGCGTGCTCCATCGCCATGAGCGCGGCGCCGCCCCATTCGCCGCCGACCGCGATGCCCTGGACGAGCCGGCAGGCGACCAGCAGGGCCGGGGCCCAGATGCCGACGGTGTCGTAGGTGGGCAGCAGACCGATGGCGAAGCTGGCGAGCGCCATCAGGGTCATGGTCAGCACCAGCATCGACTTGCGGCCGACGCGGTCGCCGAAGTGGCCGAAGACGATGCCGCCGAGCGGGCGTGCGACGTAGCCGACGGCGAGGGTGCCGAAGGCCGCGATGGTGCCGGCCAGCGCGTTCAGGTCGGTGAAGAACAGCTCGTTGAAGACGAGCGAGGCGGCGGCGCCGTACAGCAGGAAGTCGTAGAACTCGATGGCGCTGCCGACAAAGCTGGACAGGGCGATACGCCGTGACTCGGCGCGACGCGCAGCGTCGTTGATGGGCATCTGCGGCTCCGGGATTCCGTGCGTCGCGAGGGCGCTCTGGCGCCCCGCGGGCGGCGGCCGGAATCGTCCACGGCCACCGTTCGACTGCGGCGTGTGCATTCTTCGCACACTCCTCTGTAGATAGCGAACACCTTGCGGGCGACCACAGAGAGTGTCAAGACCCGCCCGGATGATCGATCAAAGCGGCGCGCGCAGCGAAAAGGGTCCCCACACGTACATGGGGACCCTTGGGACGGGACGGGGTGCGGCTCAGCCGAGCGCGGAGATCTCCTCGGCGACCGCCTTCATCGCGGCGACGGACCCACGGGCCACGTCCTCGCGGGAGGTGATCAGGTTGACGCACATGTGCAGCGCCGGGTCGGCCATCCGCAGCGGGACGGCGACACCGTACGCGCCGGGCTCGATCTGCCCGAAGGTCTGCGCGTATCCGTCGGCGCGGGCCAGGGCGACCTCGGGCGCCTCGTCCGGCGCGGGCGGGCGCAGCGCCGCGAGGGCCAGGCCCGCGGCGCCGACCCCGACGGGGTGGCGGCTGCCGACGCGGTAGCTGAGGTGGTAGTCCACGGACCATGGTTCGACCACGGCGACGGCCACGGCCTCGTCGCCCTCGGCCGCGATCAGGGCGACCGTGGCGCCGAGTTCGTCCGCGGAGCGGCGCAGCAGCGGGAGGGCGGCCTCGCGGACACCCGCCGCGTAGCCGCGGGCCAGCGTGACGGTGCCGGATCCCGCCCGGTAACGGCCGTCGGAGGTCCGCACGACCAGGTGGTGCTCGGCGAGCGTGACCAGGATCCGGTACGCGATGGTGCGGTGGACGCCGAGGCGCTGCGCCACGTCCTGCACGGCGAGGCCCTGCGGCTGCCCGGCGACCAGTTCGAGGGCGAGCAGTCCGCGCGCCAGCGTCTGGGAACCGACGGCCCTGCCCTTTCCCGCGGTCTCGCCGGCCGTGCCCGCTCCTGCCTGGTTGTCGCTCATTCGCACAGTCTATGTCCGCGCCGGTGACGCAGCGTCACCCCGAGGGGCGCGGTTCGGGTCCCGTACAGTCGAGACGTAGCGACGCCCGGAAGGAAGACCCGTTGAGCGACGACGCGCCGAGCGGCGTCCTGAGCAAGGCCCTCGCCGTGCTGCAGGCGTTCACCGTCGAGGACACCTCCCTGGGCTTCACGGAACTTCAGCGGCGTACGGGCTTCGCGAAGAGCACGCTGCACCGGGTGCTCGGCGACCTGGTCGCGGCCCGGCTCCTCGACCGCCACCAGGGGCGGTACCGCCTGTCGGGTCTCGTCTTCGAGCTGGGGATGCGCGCGTCGGTCGAGCGCGGGCTGCTCGAAGTGGCCACCCCGTTCCTGGAGGACCTGTACGAGCGCACCCACGAACTCGTCCACCTGGGCACCCGGGAGGGCACGGAGGTCGTGTACGTCGCCAAGATGGGCGGCCATCAGCAGGCCGACTCCCCGTCGCGGCTGGGCGGACGCATGCCGCTGCACGCGACCGCGCTCGGCAAGGTGCTGCTCGGGCATGCCCCGGCCGACGTGCGGGAGGCGGCCCTGCGCGGGCCCCTGGAGCGCAAGGCGCCACGGACGATCACCAACCTCGACGTGCTGACGCGGCAGCTGAACGAGGTCGTCACGAAGGGCGTCGCCTTCGAGTACGAGGAGTCCGCGGTCGGCATCGTCTGTGTGGCCGCCGGGATCTTCGGCCCCTCGGACGAGATCGTGGCCGCGGTGAGTGTGACGGGGCCGGTCCATCGGTTCCAGCCGGCGCGGCATGCCAACAGTGTGCGGGCGGCTGCCGCCGGGATCTCCGCGACCCTGGGCCGCCGCGCCGAATTGCGCGGCCACTGACGGCCCCGCCCGGCTGCAGCACCCTCGCCTTGGGCAATCCGCCGCGCCCCGGAGCATTGGGCAATCTGCCGCCGGTCGCCCGCGCCGTGGGCGATCCGCCGCCGGTCGCCCGCCCCGGCCGGCTGCCGCGCCGCCTTGGGCAATCTGCCGCCATGGGCGGCAGGGTGGGCAAGGCGGCACCCCGGCGCGGGGCGAGCGCTCCAACCGGCCTCCAGCTCGGTCCCGGTCGCACCACCGCCGGGTGCAGGCCAGGTGGGGGCTGGTCGCACAGTTCCCCGCGCCCCTGGCGGGGCACACCTCACCGCCGGTCGCGCCCGCGCGGCGGAGCCGCAGATCGGACACAGCCCCGCGCCCCTGACGGGGCACGAGCACTGCCCCACATGGACGCGGCCAGGAGGGCCACCCCACCGATCGGCGGACTAGTTCCGCGAGGCGGAACTGATCGCTGGGCGTCGGGCGACGCGCGTGTCCAAGCTGGGGGCATGAACGAGATCTCCCCCGGCAACGACGCCGTGGCGCAGGCGGCCGAGCGGCTGCTCCGCGCCACCGCCGACCATGTGCCCTGCCCCCCGGTGCGCGATCTGATCGGCAGCGACGACGTGAAGGCGGCGTACGCCGTCCAGGAGCTGCTCACCGCGCGCCGCCTCGCGGACGGCGCCCGCGTCACCGGCCGCAAGATCGGCCTCACCTCCCCCGCCGTGCAGCGTCAACTGGGCGTGGACCAGCCGGACTTCGGCGTGCTGTTCGCCGACATGAGCGTCGCGGACGGCGCCTCCGTGCCGGTCGGGACGCTGCTGCAGCCGAAGGTCGAGGCGGAGATCGCGTTCGTGCTCGGCGCGGACCTCGCCGAGGGCCCGCTGGACGACGCCCAGATCCGTGCCGCCGTCGCGCACGCCGTCCCCGCCCTGGAGATCGTGGACAGCCGGATCGCCGACTGGGACATCACCTTCGGCGACACGGTGGCCGACAACGGCTCCTCGGCGCTCTACGTGCTCGGCACCCCGGCCAGGACGCTCTCCGAGTTCGAGCCGGTCGAGGCCGCCATGACCCTGGACCGGCACGACGAGACCGTCTCCAGCGGCGACGGCGCGGCCTGCCTGGGCGATCCGCTCACCGCCCTGGCCTGGCTCGCCCGGACCGCCCGCGACGTCGGCGACCCGCTGCGCGCGGGCCAGGTCGTGCTCTCGGGCGCGCTCGGCCCGATGGTGCCCGCCGTGGCCGGAGACGTGTTCACCGCCAGGATCACCGGCCTCGGCACCGTCTCCGTCCGCTTCCACGCCTCCGCCGGCGAAGCCGCCGGCAACGAAGGAGCCTCCGCATGAAGACCAAGGTCGCCGTCATCGGCTCGGGCAACATCGGCACCGACCTGATG
Organism: Streptomyces sp. VRA16 Mangrove soil; assembly: GCF_017377775.1. Lineage (GTDB taxonomy): Bacteria > Actinomycetota > Actinomycetes > Streptomycetales > Streptomycetaceae > Streptomyces. The sequence goes on along the minus strand of NZ_JAFVLN010000001.1, from coordinate 490,313 downwards.
ATCAAGGTGCTCCGCCTTTCGGACACCCTGGAGATGGGCGCGATGGTCGGTATCGACCCCGCCTCCGACGGGCTCGCCCGCGCCAGGCGGCTCGGGGTGCCCGTGACCGCCGAGGGCGTGCAGGGCCTGATCGCCATGGACGGCTTCGAGGACATCAGGATCGTCTTCGACGCGACGTCCGCGAAGGCGCACGTCGCCAACGCCGCCGCGCTCGCCCCGTACGGCAAGCAGCTCATCGACCTGACGCCCGCCGCGATCGGCCCCATGGTGATCCCCGCCGTCAATCTGCACGACCATGTCGCCGCCGACGACGTGAACATGGTGACGTGCGGCGGCCAGGCCACCATCCCGATCGTCGCCGCAATCTCCTCGGTGGCGCCGGTCCCGTACGCGGAGATCGTCGCCTCGATCGCGTCGAAGAGCGCCGGGCCCGGCACCCGCGCCAACATCGACGAGTTCACGGAGACGACCAGCCACGCCATCGAGACGGTCGGCGGCGCCGAGCGCGGCAAGGCGGTCATCATCCTGAACCCGGCCGAGCCGCCGCTGATCATGCGCGACACCGTGCTCGCGCTGGTGGACGCGCCCGACGAGGCGACCCACGCAGCGATCCGCGCGGCCATCGCGAAGCGGGTCGACGAGGTGTCGGCGTACGTGCCGGGCTACCGCCTCAAGCAGCAGGTGCAGATCGCCCCGGTCCCCGCCGACCAGCCGGTGCACACCCTCACCGGGGCCCCGGCCACCCACCAGGTCTCCGTCTTCCTGGAGGTCGAGGGCGCCGCCCACTACCTCCCGGCGTACGCCGGAAACCTCGACATCATGACCAGCGCGGCCCTGCGGATGGCCGAGGCCATGGCCGCCCGCGCCACCGCACTCCAGGGAGCCGACGCATGACCGCCACCAAGCTGTTCATCCAGGACGTCACCCTGCGCGACGGCATGCACGCCATCCGGCACCGCATCGAGCCCGGGCAGGTAGGCCGGATCGTGGCCGCGCTCGACGCGGCCGGTGTCGACGGCATCGAGGTCTCGCACGGCGACGGCCTCGCCGGCGGCTCCCTCAACTACGGCCCCGGCAGCCACACCGACTGGGAGTGGATCGAGGCCGCGGCCGCACAGATCGAGAACGCCCGCCTGACCACGCTCCTGCTCCCCGGCATCGGCACCATCGAGGAGCTGAAGCAGGCGTACGCGCTCGGGGTGCGCTCGGTGCGGGTCGCCACGCACTGCACCGAGGCCGACGTCTCGGCCCAGCACATCGCCACCGCGCGCGAGTTGGGCATGGACGTCTCCGGCTTCCTGATGATGAGCCACATGGCCGACGCGCGGACCCTTGCCCAGCAGGCCAAGCTCATGGAGTCGTACGGCGCCCACTGCGTCTACGTCACCGACTCCGGCGGCCGGCTGATGATGGACGGCGTGCGCGAGCGGATGCGCGCCTACCGCGACGTGCTCGACCCGGCCACGGAGATCGGCATCCACGCCCACGAGAACCTCTCCCTCGCCGTCGCCAACTCGATGGTCGCGGTCGAGGAGGGCGTGACCCGCGTGGACGCCTCCCTCGCCGGGCAGGGTGCGGGCGCGGGCAACTGCCCGATCGAGCCGTTCATCGCGGTCGCCGACCTCAACGGCTGGGACCACGGCTGCGATCTCTTCGCGCTCCAGGACGCGGCCGAGGACCTGGTGCGCCCGCTCCAGGACCGCCCGGTGCGCGTCGACCGCGAGACCCTCACGCTCGGCTACGCCGGGGTCTACGGGTCGTTCCTGCGGCACGCGGAGGCGGCGGCCGAGCGGTACGGCGTCGACGTGCGGACGATCCTCGTCGAGGTCGGCAGGCGCGGTCTCGTCGGCGGCCAGGAGGACATGATCGTCGACGTGGCGCTGGGGCTCGCGCAGGCGAGCTGACATCACGTACGACGCAGGGCCGGGAGGGCAGTGTCTCCCGGCCCTGTTCGGCGTGCCCGCGCACCGGGATCCGTCCGCTGCGTCCCTGGTCACAGCGTCGCCCGGCCCCGGACGACGTGACCAACACCCCCTTGACATTCCTACCGACCAAGCGTTCCATCAGAAAGACCAGCGTGTAAATAACGATCGCTGATGTGCACATAGAGAACGAGGAGCCAGATCATGTCCCTCACCAAGGAAGCCGCGGCGCACGACATCGCCCTTCCGTCGGGTCTGCGCATGCGCTACTACGAGGCCGGGGAAGCCGGCGCCACACCGGTCGTCCTGCTGCACGGGTCCGGCCCCGGGGCGACGGGCTGGTCGAACTTCTCGGGCAACATCGGCGCGATCGCCGACGCCGGTTTCCGCGTCGTCGCCCCCGACATGCCGGGGTGGGGCGACTCCGACGCGCAGGCGACCGCGGACATGGACCACGACGCGACGCTCGTGGAGTTCCTCGACGCGCTGGGCCTCGACAAGGCGGCCCTCGTCGGCAACTCGATGGGCGGCCACACCGCCGTCCGCTTCGCCACGCTGCACCCCGAGCGCCTCACGCACCTGGTGACGATGGGCGCCTCGCTCGGCCGCGGGCCCGCCTCCCTGTTCGGTCCGGGCGACGGCCCGAGCGAGGGCCTGAAGGTCCTGGTCAAGGCGTACAAGGACGCGAGCCCGGAGAACATGCGGGCGCTGGTCGAGATCATGACGTACGACAAGGCGCGGTTCGCGACGCCGGAGCTGACCCGGGCCCGCTCGGAGGCGGCGCTCGCCCGCCCCGACCACCTGAAGAACTACGTCGAGGGCCTCGCGCACGGCGCGCCCATCCCGATCAAGGTGGACCGCGCGCAGATCCCCGGCATCACGGCGCCGACGCTGCTGATCCACGGCAAGGACGACCGGGTCCTGCACTACGAGACCAGCCTGTGGCTGCTCGCGAACATCCCCGACTCGCGGCTCGTGCTGCTCAACCGGTGCGGGCACTGGGCGATGATCGAGCACGCCGCCGAGTTCAACCGCCTCGTCATCGACTTCCTGTCGCACAACTGAACCGATCGGACCCACCCATGAGCACCTTCGACACCGACGTCGTTGTCATCGGAGCCGGGCCGGTCGGCCTCACCCTCGCCAATCTGATCGGCGTGCGCGGCCACCGGGCCACCGTCCTCGAAGCCCGCCACGAGCTGATCGACTACCCGCGCGGCGTCGGCCTCGACGACGAGTCGATCCGCACCCTGCACACGGCCGGCCTGTGGCAGCGGATCGAGCCGTTCACGGTCCCGCACCACGTGGTGCGCCTGGTCAACGGCACCGGCCAGGTCCTCGCCATCAACAATCCGCGGACGCAGGAGTTCGGCTATCCGCGCAAGCACGGCTTCATCCAGCCGCTGGTCGACAAGGAACTCGCCGCCGGGCTCGACCGGTTCGCCGGCACCGAACTGCGCTTCGGCCACAAGGTGGTGGGCCTGAAGGACCGCGGCGACCACGTCGCCGTCACCGCCGAGCGGCTCGACGCCGAGGGCACCGCCGTCGGGACCGTCACCTTCACCGCCCGCTACGCCGTCGGCTGCGAGGGCGGCAGCTCCTTCACCCGCAAGTGGATGGGCGTGGAGTTCGAGGGCAAGTCGCCGTCGACCCGCTGGGTGGTCGTCGACGTGGCGGACGACCCGATCGGCACCCCGTCCGTCTATCTCGGCGCCGACCCGCGCCGCCCGTACGTCTCCATCGGCCTGCCGCAGGGCATCCGCCGCTGGGAGTTCATGCTCCACGACGACGAGCCGACCGAGCGCTGCGCCGACCCCGCCTTCATGCACGAGCTGCTACGGCGGCACGTCCCCGACCCGGCCGCGCTGAAGGTCATCAACCAGCGCACGTTCACCCACCACGGCCGCGTCGCCTCCGACTTCCGCAAGGGCCGGGTCTTCGTCGCCGGTGACGCCGCGCACCTGATGCCGGTCTGGCTCGGCCAGGGCTGGAACTCCGGCATCCGCGACGCGACGAACCTGGCGTGGAAGCTCAGCGCCGTCCTCGCCGGCGACGCTGGCGACACGCTCCTGGACACGTACACCGAGGAGCGCCGCAAGCACGCCTCCGACATGATCGACGTCAACATGGCGGCGGGCACGGTCATGAAGATGGGCCGGTTCGGCGGCGCCGTGCGCGATGTCGCCGCGTCCGCGCTCAACCTCGTACCGAAGTGGAAGTCGTACTTCACCGAGCTGCGCTTCAAGCCCATGCCGCGCTACGCCGCCGGGGTCGTCGTCGACCAGGCCACGCTCACCCCGGGCCGGGCGCGAGCGGGCTTCAAACGCGGCGCGACCCTCGCACCCTTCGTCGACTCGGCCGGTGAACTCTCGCCCGTCGGGCTGCAGTTCATCCAGCCGCGCGTCAACACGGCTGACGCCACCGGTGTGTTGCTCGACGACGTCACCGGGGACTGGTGGACGCTCGCCACGTGGGGCACCGACCCGACGGCGTTCCTGACCGACGCGGACCTGGCGTTCGTGCGCCGGCACCGGATCAAGCTGGTGTCCTTCATGCCGGAGACCCAGCGCGCCTGGGCCGAGGCCCGGTACGCCGCGTCGCCGGAGCCGGTCACCGTGGTCGGCGACAGCACCGGAGCGCTGAAGGACTGGTTCGACGTACGGGCCTGCGGCCTGGTCGTGCTGCGTCCCGATCACTTCGTGGCGGCGGCCGCCCTCACCCGGCAGGCGCCCCGCGCACTCGCCGCGCTGCGCACGGCCGCGTCGCTGACCCCCGTATCCACCCCCGTCGCGGAGCGGGCCAAGGAAGGAGCCCCGGCATGAGCGTCGCCCTCGTCACCATGTCCCACAGCCCGCTGCTGGACTACGCGGACCCGCCCGCCGAGGTGAACGCCGCGGTGCAGGGCGCCTTCTCCGCGGCCCGGACCTTCGTCAGGGAGTTCGACCCGACCCTCGTCCTCTCGTTCGCGCCGGACCACTACAACGGGTTCTTCTACGACCTGATGCCGCCGTTCTGCATCGGGTACGAGGCGCTGGGCGTCGGCGACTACGGCACGGCCGAGGGCCCGCTGGACGTGCCGACGGCGCGCGCCGAGGAGCTCGCCCAGTGGGTCGCCGAGCGCGACATCGACGTGGCGATCTCCCGCCGGATGGAAGTCGACCACGGCGCGATCCAGCCGCTGGAGATCCTCTTCGACGGCATCGACAAGGTGCCGACGATCCCGGTCTTCGTGAACGGTGTGGCCAAGCCGTTCGTGACGATGCGCCGGGTCCGGCGGCTCGGCGAGGCGATCGGCGGCTTCCTCGCCACACTGACGGACGAGCGGGTGCTCGTCCTCGGCTCCGGCGGCCTCTCCCACGACCCGCCGGTCCCCCAGTGGGCCACCGCAGACGACGCCGCCCGCGCCATGCTGCTCAACGGCCGGCACCCCACGGCCGCGGCCCGGGACGCCCGCCAGCAGCGGGTCATCGACACGGCGAAGGCCTTCGCGGCCGGTACGGCCGCCATCAAGGACCTGAACCCAAAGTGGGACCGGTCCCTGATGGCGACGCTGGCCTCGGGCGACCTCTCCCCCATCGACGCGATGACGCCCGAGCGGATGGCCGAGGACGCGGGCAACTCCGCCCACGAGGTGCGCAGCTGGGTGGCGGCCTTCGCGGCGCTCGGCGCGGCGGGCCCGTACGAGGTGGCGTACTCCTTCTACCGGCCGATCAAGGAGTACATCGCCGGGTTCGGAGTGATGGCGGCGCGCACCTCCGCCTGACTCAGGCCGACATGTTCTCCAGGTCGTCGAGCAGGCTCGGGTGCGTCGGCTCCCAGCCGAGGGCGGCGCGGGTGTGGGCGCTGGAGGCCGGCTGGTCGGTGGCGAAGATCGGGCCGAGGGGACCGAAGTTCTCCTCCGGCAGCGAGGCGACCGGCAGGCCGAGGCGACGGCCGATGACCGCGGCGATGTCACGGACGGCGTCGCCCTCGTCGGCCACGGCGTGCCACGAGCTGCCGCCCGGGGCCTTCTCCAGCGCGAGCCGGAACAGCACGGCGGCGTCGCGGGCGTGCACCGCGGGCCAGCGCTGGGCGCCGTCGCCGGGGTAGCCGACGGTGCCCGCGCCGCGGGCGATCTGGGCGAGCAGGCCGGCGAAGCCGCCCTCGCCCTCGTTGTGGACGGTGCGCGGCAGGCGTACCGCCGAGCTGCGCACGCCCTGGGCGGCGAGGCCGAGGGCGCGCACGACCGACTCGCTGCGGCCGCCGACGGGACCGTCGGTGGGCAGCGGGTCGTGCTCGGTCGAGGCGCGGCCCTCGACCTGCGGCGTGCCCGACACGGTGACCAGCGGCCGGTCCGTGCCGACGAGCGCCTCGCCGATCGCGGCGAGCGCGGCGCCCTCCTCGGCGACGTTGCGCGCGAGCGCCTCGGGCGAGCTGAAGTCGTTGCCGAAGGCGAGGTGGATGACGCCGTCGGCCTGCCGCGCGCCGGCGCGCAGCACCTCCAGGTCGGTCAGTCCTCCCCTGACGACGTCGGCCCCGGCCTTCGCGGCCCGGTCGGCGGAGGCCTCGGACCGGGCGAGAGCGGTGACCGAGTGGCCCGCGGAGAGAAGTTCGGCGACGACGGCCGAGCCGATCAGGCCCGTGCCGCCGGTGATGAAGACGCGCATGGCTAGCTCCAAGACAGTGATGCGACAGGTGTCTCATCACTGTACACACATTGATGCGACACCTGTCGCATCGCATAGGATGGCCATATGCCCAGATGGAAACCGGATGCCCGCCAGCGCCTCGTCGTGGCGGCGCTCCACCTGTTCGCCGAGAAGGGGTACGACGACACGACGGTCTCCGAGATCGCCGAGCGTGCGGGGCTGACCCGCAGCACGTTCCACCGCCACTTCACGGACAAGCGCGAGATCCTCACCGCGGGCCAGACGACCCTGAGCCGGCTGCTGGCCGAGGGCATCGAGGAGGCGCCGGCCGACGCGTCCCCGCTGGCGGCGGTCGAGGCGGGGCTGGAGCGCGCCTCGGGCGAGATGACCTCGTTCAACCGCGAGCTCGGCCCGCTGCTGCACGCGGCGATCGAGGCCAACGAGGAGCTGCGGCAGCGCAACGCGATGAAGGGTGCCGGCATGGCGGCGGCCATGGCCGACGCCCTGGAGAAGCGGGGCGTCCCGCGGGCCCCCGCGCAGGTGGCCGCCGAGCTCGGCGTCCTCGCCTTCAGGCTCGGCTTCACCCGCTGGGCCGACCCGTCCCGCGACGAGGACCCCGGCACTCTCGCGGTGCACACCCGCGCCGCGCTGGCCGAGCTGCGGGCCGCGATGTCGGAGCTGGACTGACCCCGTCCACGGGCCCGCCCCCGGCCAGGGCGGCAGTCGCGGTCTCCGTTCCGCCGCAACGTCCTCGACCCGGCCCCACAGCGGAACGGCCACCGCGATCAGCACCCAGCCCCACGCGAACATGAACCACTGGCTCCCGAGCGGCAGCCACGTCCCGAAGGCGGGTACCTTCCAGAACTCGGGCGGCCGAGCGCCTCGACGATCTCCGCGGTGCCGTCCGGCGAGCCGTCGTCCACCACGATGATCTCTATCGGATGGGTGCTCGCCGCAAGGGAGTGGACGGTGTCGGCGAAGCACTCGCGCTCGTGGTACGCGGGCACGATGACGCTGACCGGCCGGGACGCCTGCGGTCCCCGGCTGAAGCGGCGCTTGTTGCGCTGCCGGTGGTGGACGGGCAGCTGTCTGCCCGGCCACGCCGTCGTCAGCCGCCCGTCGGGCCCCTGGTCAGGACTCCGCGTCCGCCTTCACGCCGGCCAGGGTCGTCTCGATCCCGGTGCGCAGGAGACCGAGGCGGCCGGCGACGATCTCCTCCTCCCGCTCCGGGTACTTCTCGACGAACGCGTGCAGCGGGCCCTTCCCCGTACCGAGCCGGACCCCGTGCCGCACCCGTGTCGCCGTCCCGTCGACGGCGGGTTCGACGCGGTACGTCCACACGGCCAGCGCGTCGCCCTGGCGGTCGTCCTCGTAGACCACCGCCCACTGGAAGAGGCGTCCCTCCTCGACCGCCTCTATGCGGCTGACCGTCCGCCACTCCCCCAGGTGGGAGTTGTGGTTGCGGCCCGCGAAACAGGCTCCGACGGCCGGCCCCTCGGCGCCGTCGAGCCACTCGACCTCCTGGAGTTCGGGGCTGTGGCGCGCCGATGTCGAGATGTCCGACACCAGCTCCCAGACGCGGTCCACGGCGGCGTCGATGTCGATCGTGCACTCCACCTGGGGGCGGTCAGCGAGACGCATGGATCTCTCCTCCAACCTGTCGACTACATGGCGGAGTTGATGTTGTCATGTGCTGAACCGGCGCCGGACGGCTCGGTCCGCGCCGGAGCGTTCTTCGCGAAGGACACGGCCACGTCCGTGCCGCCGGTGCCGCGGTCCGTGCGGCCGCCCACCAGTGCGAGGGCCAGGCCCGCGAGGGCGAGCACGGCGCCGGCCAGGTTGGGCGAGGCCCAGCCCCAGCCCGCCGAGATGACCAGGCCGCCGAGCCAGGCGCCGCCCGCGTTGGCCAGGTTGAACGCGGAGTGGTTGGAGGCCGCCGCCATGGTCGGGGCGTCCTTCGCCTTCGCCATGAGCAGCATCTGCACGGGCGTGGTGATGAGCGAGCCGAGGGCGCCGATGAAGGTGATGGTCAGCAGCGCGGGGATCGTGCTGTGCACCGTGAAGTAGAACGTCACGAGCGCCGCGGCGAGCAGCGCGAGGCTGACGTACATGGTCGGGCGCAGCGCGCGGTCGGTGAGCGGGCCCGCCACCAGCGTGCCGAGCGTCATGCCGACGCCGTAGAGCGCGAGGACGGCGGTGGTAGAGGTCTCGGAGATGCCGGTCAGGTGGGTGAGTATCGGCACGAGGTAGCTGTAGACGGCGAAGAATCCGCCGAACCCGACGACGGCCGTGGCGAGGCCGATGACGACCTGCTTGTTGCCCATGGCCCGCAGCTCGTGCCGGACGCCCGCCTGGGCGCCGCGCGGCTGGTGGGGCACGAAGAGGGCGAGCGCGGCGAGGGCGACGAGTCCGATGACGGCGACCGCGTAGTAGGCGGCGCGCCAGCCCAGTTGCTGGCCGAGTGCGGTGCCGGCGGGGACGCCGATGATGTTCGCGACCGTGAGGCCGAGGAACATCCGGGACACGGCGGTCGCGGCCCGCTCGGGTGCCACGAGCCGGGAGGCGACGACGGCGCCGACGCCGAACAGCGCGCCGTGCGGCAGTCCGGCCACGAAACGCGCGGCGAAGAGCGTCCCGAAGCCGGGCGCGAGCGCGGACGCCGTGTTGCCGACGACGAACAGGCCGGTCAGCAGGAGCAGCAGCCGCTTGTGCGGGATGCGCGCGCCGATGCCGGTCAGGACGGGGGCGCCGACGACGACGCCGAGCGCGTACGCCGAGACGAGGTTGCCCGCGTGCGGCACGGACACGTGGATCCCGTCGGCGATCTGGGGCAGCAGCCCCATCGTGGCGAACTCGGTCGTGCCGATGCCGAACGCGACGACAGCCAGGGCCAGCAGAGCCAGGGGCATGGTGCAGGAGAACCTTTCGAGGAGCTGGCGGAACCGGGGACCGGCTCGGCCCGCGTGACCACGCACCGGACGCGATCGCCCTGCGCACCCCCCGAGCAGAGCGAGCCCATGACGGGTCCAGCAGCGGTATCCGTGCCCGCATTCCGTGATCGGGCCCCTGATCCGCGTGATCTACGTCATGCGTGCCCCATACATCCGATAGATGACGGACGGCCGCGGTCCTGCGACGGACGCGTGCGGTCAGGTACGTGCCTGATGGTCGGCCAGCGCGTGGACGACGCGCGCCGATGCCGGGTACAGCTCGCGGTACAGGGTGTAGGTCTCGTCGTAGCGGGCCGCGGTCTCCGGGGCGGGGGCGACGGTCCGCGCGACGGGGTTCCAGTCGTCGATGCGGGCCTCGCCGACGAGCCCGGCGGCGAGCAGCGCCCCGCCGTAGCAGGCGCCCACGGACGTCTGCCGCATCTCCTGCGGGCGCCCGGTGACGTCGGAGACGATCCGGGTCCACAGGTCGCCCTGTGTGCCGCCGCCGACGGCGACGACCCGGCGGATGTCGCCGCCCGCCGCCTCGATCGCCTCGATGTTGTGCCGCACCCCGTACGCCGTGCCCTCCAGCGCGGCGCGGTACAGGTCGCCGCGGGTGTGCGAGAGCGTGAGTCCCGCGAGGACGCCGCGCGCCCGCGGGTCCATGACGGGGCTGCGCTCCCCCGCGAAGTACGGGAGCATCAGCAGGCCGTGCGCGCCGGGCCCCGACTCCCTTGCCAGGCGCAGCAGTTCGGCGTAGTCGGGCGAGCCGAACAGTTCGCGCAGCCAGCCGGTGACGGCGCCCGAGGTCGCCATGCCGCCCGCCAGGTTGTGAGTGCCGGGCAGGGCGCCGACGGTGCTCCACAGCGCCGGGTCGCGCAGCGGCCGGGGCACGGTGTGCACGAGGAACATGGTGGTGCCGTACATGAGCATGAGGTCGCCGACGCCGTGTGCGCCGACGCTCAGCGCCTCGGCCCAGGCGTCGATGGTGCCGGTGACGACCGGGATGCCGGGGCGCAGGCCGGTGCGGCGTGCGGCGTCTTCGGTGACCGTGCCCGCGCGGTCGCCGGACCAGGCGAGCGGCGGCAGCTCGATGCCGGGGGCGACGGCGACGGCCCACGGCTCGTGCCAGGCGTGCGCCCCGATGTCGTACAGGGGTGTGCACTGGCTGGCCGAGTGGTGGTCGAGGACGTAGGTGCCGGTGAGCCTGCGGACCAGCCAGGAGCTGGGCATGTAGAGGTGCCGGGCGCGACGGTAGAGGTCCGGTTCGTGCGCGGCGACCCAGGCCACCTTGGGGCCCGCCGCCTGCGTGGTCAGCCGTGAGCCGCAGCGGCGGACGATCTCCTCGGCCCCCAACTCCCGCTCGATGCGGTCGATCTGCTCGACGGAGCGGGTGTCGACGCCGTACAGGATCGCGGGCCGCAGCGGGGTGTCGTCGGCGTCGGCGAGCAGGACGCACGGCCCCATCCCGCTGACCCCGACGGCTGCCACGTCGACTTCCTCGCCCCGAACGGAGGTCAACTCCCGCGCCAGGGAGACGAAGTCGTCCCACCACACGGTGGCGTCCATCTCCACGTGGCCGGGGGCGGGCCGGTCGACCGCGTGCTCACGGACGGCGGTGTGCAGCACGGTGCCGTCGAGCGCGACGAGGACGCCCTTGCTGCTGGAGGTGCCGATGTCCACGCCGATGACTGCTGTGAGGGGCATGCGTGCACCGTATCCGCACCCGTGCGCCGTTCCTCCGGGCGGCGCCGGACGGCATCATGACTGCCGCCCCGCCCGCCCGCGAGACAGGAGAACCGTGACGGAGCCCTCCCCCAACGCCGCAAGCTGGACCGCCTACGGCCGCCATCAGCTCGACCACGGGTACATGCCGCCCGTGCCCGAACAGCTCCGCTGGGGTTTCTGGGACGGTGTCGGCCCCGGCGACGACGCGCTCGGACCGGTCACCGGCAAGCGGGTCCTGGACCTCGGCTCCGGCGCCGGGCATCACGCGGTCCACCTCGCCCGGGACCGCGGCGCGCTCGTCGACGCGGTCGAGCTGTCGCCCACCCAGCACCGGCGCGCCACCGGGCACTTCGGCACGGTGCCCGGCGTCCGGTTCCTGCATGCTGACGCCGTGGCGCAGCTGCGGCGGGCGGAGCCGTACGACGCGGCGTACGCCATCGGCACGCTCGCCGGGATCGACCCGTACGTCTCACTGCCCGCCCTGCGCGACGGTCTGCGGCCCGGCGCCCCGCTGGTCTTCTCCGTGCTCCACACCAACGCGCACGGCCACGGCCCGGCCGACACGGTGGCCCCGCGCGACGAGGCGCTGAGGCTCAGGGACCTGGAGCCGCTGCCGCTGCGGACCTGGGTGCTGGCTCCGCACGTGTGGGAGAAGCTTCTGACGGAGCACGGGTTCGGCGTGGAGTCGATCACGCTGCTCCGCGCGCCGGATCCGGGCAACCCGGTGGTCTGGCAGCTCGTCCGGGCCCGGCGTGTCCCCGTCCGCACCGGCCGGGTCACCAGCCGCCCGCGGGGCCGGCGGCCGCCCGTGCCGCACGCCGCGATCGGGGTGGGCGTCATCGTCCTGGGCGAGCGGGGACTGCTGCTCGGCCGGCACCGGCGCGGCACCATCGAGCTGCCGGGCGGCACCGTGGAGGCCGGGGAGTCCCTGGAGCGGACGGCGGTCCGCGAACTGGCCGAGGAGACCGGGCTGCGCGCCAGGACCGAGGACGTCACGCTCATCGGCACGCTGATCGACCACGTCGGCGACGTCGTCCGCGTCAGCGTGGGGGCCGTGGTCACCGCGTGGCAGGGCGAGCCCGCGACGCAGCCGGACGAGAGCGTCGGGGAGTGGGCCTGGTGGCCGCTCGACGCGCTGCCCTCCGGGATCTTCGAGTGCAGCGCCCAGATCCTCACTGCCTGGCGCCCCGGTCTGCCCCTCGACCATCCACCGGCCCACTTCACCGCGTACGCCCGCGAACGGGAGTAGCGGCGGTGGCGGCGCCTCCCCCGGGCGGCCCGGCGCGGTGGCCCCGCCGCCCGCCCCGTGCCAGGCTCGGCCCGTGTCCGTCATCAGCAAGCTGCAGATCAAGCCGGGCCTGAGCGTCGCCGTCCTGGCCGAGCCCGAGGGCGTCCGCCTAGATCTGGCGGACGCCGTCGCCACCGACGACGCGGCCGCCGCGGACGCGGTGCTCGCCTTCGTGACCGGCTCCGGCGACCTCGCCGGTCCGGCCGTGCGGGCGGTGCTCGCCGCCGCCCGGCGCGACGCCCTGGCCTGGGTGGCGTACCCGAAGGGCGGGAAGTTGGGGACCGATCTGAACCGCGACACCCTCGCGGCGGCGCTCATCGCGCAGGGGGTGCGGCCCGTGCGGCAGATCTCCGTCGACGACACCTGGTCGGCGCTGCGGTTCCGGCCTGGCGCCTGAGCGGCACCGCTCCGGCCCCTCTCGGTGCGTTCGTCGAATCGCTCCACCACCCCGCTCCCCGCGCTCTCGTCACAGCGTCGCGCCCGGATCCATGCATGATCAACTCCCTTGCAGATGCGTCTTCGACTGGGGCGCCGGCATCGTCACGCTGCGGGCGGTGGCGAACGGACAGCACGTGGGCCGCGGCGACGCCGGTTTCGTCAACGACCAGATGCAGCCGGGCGGCTGGTACGTGATGCAGCAGTTCGGCCTGGAGGAGCAGTCCGACGGCACGTACCTGCTGAAGTACGCGGGCTACGAGATCGCCGACTCGTGGTGGACCTCGCCGGTCCAGCTCGGCCCGTCCGGCGCCGACGGCGTGCTGGGCCTCGTGGAGAAGTCGGCCGCCGCACATTACGCACGCGAGGTGGTCCGCTCGGGCACCGAGGAGGCCGTTGCGGCGGTCGAGGGCAAGGGCGCGGCGATCGTCGTCATCGGGTCGATGCCCGCGATCAACGGCCCGACCTGCTGTTCGGCGACGCGAACCCGGCGGGCCGCCTCACCCAGACCTGGTACCGCTCCGAGGACGATCTGCCGTCGATCCTCGAGTACGACATCATCAAGTACGAGCGCACCTACTGGTACTTCAAGGGCGAGCCGCTGTACCCCTTCGGCCACGGCCTCTCCTACGCGTCGTTCCGGTACGGCGAGTTGAAGCGCTCCACCGGCGGCTACTCGGTCCCCGTCACCAACACGGGCCGCCGCGCGGGCGACGAGGTCGTGCAGCTCTACGTCCATCAGCGCACGTCCCGCGACGTGCGGCAGCTGAAGCCCGGCGAGACGAGGACCGTCCGGTTGCGGCTCACCGAGCGGGATCTCGCGCACGGGGACGTCACGCGTTCCCGGTGGGTCGTGGAGGCGGCCACGTACGACGTCCTGGCCGGGTCGTCCTCGGCGGACGTGCGGGCGCGGACGACGTGGAAGGTCACGGGCGTGACGATCCCGCCGCGCGATCTGTCGCGCACCACCCGCGCCGAGAACTTCGACGACTACGCCGCGATCCGGCTCGTCGACGAGTCGAAGGTGCGGGGCACGGCGGTCGGCGCGACCGGCGACGGCGCCTGGGTGTCGTACGCGGACGCGCGGCTCCGGGCGGCGGAGCGTTCAGGGCCCGGGTGGCGGGCGCGGCGGGCACCCTGGAGGTCCGGCTCGGCTCCCCGACGGGGCGCCGCCCCGGCCCGGCCGCCTTCGACGGCACGTCGTCGGAGTACGCGTACACGTCGGTGACGGTGCGGCTCGACGGTGTGCCGGACGGGCGCGGGGACGTGGTCGTGCTGCTGGACGAGGGGATGCGGCCGGCGTCGTTCACGCTCGGCTGGGCACCGGTGGGGACGGCCCGTCCTGGACGCGGACCGGTGCCGTCCCGTACCGGCCCGACCAGGTGGACCTGTGCCGCCGCGCCGACGCCGAGGCCCTGCGGCGGGCCTCGGCGGGCACCGGCAGGCGGCACAGGTCGTCGAGCGTGTCCAGCATCCCGTCGGCGAACCGCCGTCCCAGCGGGGTGAGCCGGCCCGAGCCGAGGACGCTGCGGGTCGCCTCGCGCGCCGCGGACCGCCAGCGCGCGAACTGGACGTCGGCCGCGGCGCGGGCGCCCGGGTCCCGCGCCGTCTGCCGGCGGCGGCTCCAGAACTGGGCGACGCCCAGGTGCGCGTACGCCCCGTGGAAGAGGCCGAACAGCGGGCGCGGGTCGGGGCGCCAGGCCGCGTAGTACAGCTCGGTGCCGCCCGGTTCGAACAGGTCGAAGAGGTGGAGCAGCGCCGCGAACTTGTTGTGCTGCAGTTCGTGCGCGAGCGTCACCGCGAGTCCTGTGGCCGAGCGCGGCCTGGACAGCGCTACGCAGCCGAACGTCTCGGCGCTGCTGCCGCTGACGTTGCCCCGGCCGCCTCCGGGCAGCGGCACCAACACCCTTGGTCCCGCGGCGAGTTCGGCGTGCAGGAGCGGGTGTTCCGCGCGCAGCAGACGCACGGCGTCGCGGGCCGTCGCCTGCCACCGGTTCAGTTCGTCGGTGCCGAGCGCGAGGGGGCCGCCCACCGCGCCGGGGAAGCAGGGCGGGTCGATGGTGTCGAGCAACAGCGGTGTCCCCGGGGCGAGTTCGGCGAGGACCTGGGCGCCCTGCCAGCGGCCGTGTGCCCCGTACCGCTCGCCCGGCACGACGACCGGGTCCTGGGCCGGGCGCCCACCGGTCAGCGTGAGGCCGGCGTGCCCTTCAGCGCCGACGGTGAGCTCCACGGTGTGCCCGGGGCGGGCGCCGTGGAAGTGGGCGCGGCCGAGCGAGGGCAGCGTCACCCAGGGGCCCGGCGCCGCCCACCGCACCTGTCCGGGCAGCCCTGCCCGGACGGCGACCGCGGCGGCGAGCGCGGTGAACCAGGACATCGGCAGGTCCGCGGGGCCCGACACCGTTCGCGGCCAGGGCAGTTCACGGTGTTCGGGCCGGGCCGCGGCGGGTCCGCCCGCACGGACGCGGTCGAGTCCGACGAGCAGCCCGACCAGGGCGGGGCCGGCCGCGGGGTGCGTGAGCACGGCCGCAGCCGCCTCGGGCGCTCGGGCGCGGGCGGTGGCGAGCAGTTCCCAGGCCCGCTGGGCCTCGTCCGCGACCGCGCCGCCGATGTCGCGGGCGGCGGCGGTGACCGCGTGGACGCAGACGAGGCGTCTGCTGTGCTCGGCGCGGGCGAGCAGCCGCAGCCCCTCGGCCCCGCCGGCCCCCGCGGCCATCGCGTCGAACAGTTCTCCGGGGATGCGATGCGGCTCGGGCGTCATGCCACCTCCGACGACGGCACGGGTGGGCGCTCGGCCGGGAGGCCGAGGTCCCGTGCCAGCCGTGCGCGGACCCGGCGGATCAGGGCGGTCAGGTCGGCGCAGTACACGCTGGGGTTGGCGAATCCGGTGGCCCGGCGGTACCGGTTCGCGTAGTGACCGCCGCCGCACACGCGGTGCAGCGGGCAGGCCCGGCACTCGGCGCACAGTCCCGCGGCGCCCCACTGACGGGCCGCGATGCCGGGGTGGCGCAGCAACTCGTCGAAGGTGTGGTGCCGCAGGTCGAGTCCGGTGCGGGTGGCGCCGTGGTAGGCGGTGCGCAGGGTGTCGTCCTGGGCGAGGGAGCCGTCCGTCTCCACCACCGCGTACCGCACGGGGCCGAGTCCGAGGGCCTCGGTGTCCGGGGCCGCGCCGAGCAGCAGCGCCATCAGGTCGTCGAGGAGGCGCACCCTGGTCTCCCGCCGGGCGGGTGCGTACCAGCGCTCGAACACGGCCCACAGCCAGTCCGCGTACGGGGTGCCGGGCCGGCCGGGCGTCAGTCCGGGCGGCGGTGTCTGCCAATGCCCCAGCGGGAGCAGGAAGTCCAGCGAGGGCGGGCGGTGCACGAGCAGGTCCTCGTAGCTGCGGACGGGGTCGTTGCGCAGGTCGACGGTGCACAGCAGGCCGGCGAAGAGCGGGCGGTGCGGCCCGTCGGCGAGCAGCCGCAGCGCTGCGGCGACCCGGGCGTGGCTGCCGCGCCCGTCGGCGCCGCGCCGGTGCCGGTCGTGCGCCGCGCGGCCGCCGTCCACGCTCACCCCGACCCGGATGCCGTGCTCGCCGAGGAGATCGAGGCGGCGCTCGGTCAGCCGTACGCCGTTGGTCTGCAACGACAGATGCAGCCGTACGCCGGATCCGACGGCGGCGCGCAGCACGTCCGCGGTGCGGGCGAGGGCGGCGTCCCCGGCGAGCAGGGGTTCGCCGCCGTGCAGGACGACGCCGGCCTCGCCGATACCGTGCGTGTGCAGATGTTCGGCGATCCGCTCCGCGGCGCGGTCGACGGTGGCGGGCGCCATGGTGCGTGGCTGTTCGCGCCAACTTCCGTCCAGGGAGCGGTACATGTAGCAGTAGTCGCAGGCGAGGTCGCAGCGGCTGTGCACCTTGAGGACGAACGAGTGCAGCGGCGAGGGCGTCCAGCCCGCCGCTTCCCTGGCCACCACGTCGGCGACCCCGGGCCAGGGCGGCTCGACATGACGCAGTGGCGGTCGCCTCATCCGCTTCCCCCCGAAGTGGCGCGCCGCCCGACGCGATCCGGGCGCAGCACACCGTGTTCGTCCAGTATTCGGGCGGCGTGCGCGGAGCGTCAACATCATGAATCGGACAACAGTCGTACCTGCGAGGGGAGTTGAGGCTTCCCGTGCAGGTCCGCTCGTGCTCACGCAGCGCTACGATGACAGGGACACCCGACCCCGGGCCCCGACCGCGGAGCGGTCCCGAGACGCCACGGAGTGCACACCATGGCCGCTGCCGAGGACGCCGCCCCCCAGGGCGCGGACGTCGAGCCGGGTTCCGGTCCCGCACCGGACGCGGAGTCCGCCGTGCTGGACGTCTCCGGCCTGTCCCTGGAGGAGATCGCCGCGCTCCCGCCGTCCGCGCTGGGCACCCTGCTGCGCCGGCTGCACGAGGTCACGGCCACCGGCGACCCGTTCGTCACGGGCCACACGGAGAGCGCGTGAGTCCCTCGGCGCGGCTCTATACTCACAGCCCCCTGGCGTCCTTTTTGTCCGCCTTCCGCCCCTGTGTCGCACCCGCGGAGAGACCATGCCCGCAGCTCACCTCCCCGAGCGTTCCGGCCCGTTCACCGTCTTCTTCACGACGTCGGAGAACCTCGGCCTGAGCACCACGTTGCGCAATGCCGCGGACATCGTCAGCGAGTCGCGGCGCAGCGTCCTGATCGTCGACGCCCGTACCGGCCGGGACGGTGCGGGCGATCCGGTGCCCGAACCCGATCCCGGCACCGTCGCGTTCGTGCGCCGCCCCGAGGCCGCCTCGCTCGTCGCGCTCGCCGACGACCCGGTGGCGGCCGCGTACGACCTCGTGCTGATCGAGGCACCGGTGCCGGACTCCGTAGGCGCCGCGGAGCCCGCCGCGCTGGCCGCGCTCGGCGACGCGTTCGTGTTCTGCTTCGCGCTGTCCGCGTGGTCGATCGACGGCGCGGCCGCGCTCGCCGAGGAGCTGGCCGGGCACCGCGACGAGCGCCCGTACCGGATGCTGACGCTCGGCCTCAAGAGCTACATCGGGGTCGGCGACCGGCTGCGCGACGCCCGAGAGCGGGTCCGGCGCCGCTTCGGCGCCCTCGCCCAGGCGCTCGGCGACAGTGAGGTCCCGTTCCTGGAGATCCCGTTCAACCCGCTCTACCAGGACAGCCGACGGCTCGCCGTCGACCGGGAGGACTCCGGTACGGTCGCGGGTCTGCGCCCCTACTACGAGCAGCTGGCGGACTGGCTGCGGGAGCGTTCACCGCGGCAGCTGACCGCCGTCTCCCTCGTGCACGGCGCCGGTCACGTGCCGTGGGCGGCCTGGCTGCGGGACTGTCTGGAGGGCCGCGGCATCGCCACGACGCTGCTCAGGAGCGACACGTACGGGGGCGAACAACCGGGCCCCGGGCAGGCGCTGCTGTTCCTCTCCCCCGGTGACGACCCGACCCTGCTGCCCAAGATCGGCGCGCTGTCGCACCCCGATGTGCGGATCGTGCTGGTGGACGAGTCGTTCGCGCAGGCCGACGCGGCCCACCACGAGCGGATCGACCTGCGCGAGCTGGCCGAGGACGAGGCGCTGCAGACGCTGTACGCGGGCCTGGGTGTCGGCGCCGCGCCCTTCGACGACACCACGCCCCGGGCCCGCTTCCCCCGGCTGCCCAAGATCTCCAACCTGATGGCGCGCAACGGTGAGTTCGTCGACCGTCCCGCGCTGGTCGACCGCCTCGACGAGAGCCTGCGCGAGGCGGCCAGGGCCGGCAGCGCGCTGGTGCTGCATGGCCCGAGCGGCTGGGGCAAGAGCGAGGTCGCGTGGCAGCTGTGCCACCAGTACGGCTCCGGGTACGACGTGGTCTGGTGGGTGCGCTCGTGGGAGACCCAGCGGATGCGGCGCGGCCTCACCGGCCTCGCGAACCTCCTCGACACCGCCGAGGACCGGCTCGGCACGGCCGACGACGACGCCGGAACGGGCCAGTTGCTGCGCCGCCTTTCGGACCCCGACTCCGGCGTCGGCCGCTGGCTCGTCGTCTACGACGGCGTGGCGCACCCCGACGACCTGGAAGGGGCGCTGCCCGTACCGCACGAGCGCGGCCACGTCCTCATCACGAGCCGCAGGCCGCCGGACGACGGCGACCCGGCGACGGCGCCCTTCGCCGTCCCGCGGATGGCGCCCGAGGAATGCGCGGCGGTGCTGCGCGAGATGGCTCCCGAGATCACCACCCAGGACGCCCTGCGCATCGGCGGTGTCCTCGACTTCGTCCCGATGGCGCTGCGGCTCGCGGCGTTCTGTCTGGGTGAGCGCGTCGCCCATCACCACCGCGAGGGCCGCCACGAACCCGCCACGGTCCCGCGGACCGCGGTCGCCGACGTCCTCGACCAGTTCCGCTCGGCGAAGACGGGGCTGCTCACCCGCGCCGACAGCGCGCCGCCGATCGAGGTCATGGTGCTGGTCGCCCGGCGTCTGGCCCAGGACACCCCGGGCGCCGCCGCGTGGCAGGGCGAGGCCCCCGGCCGCGACGCGCTCGGCTGGCTGCTCAACGCCGCCTCCCTGCTGACCGGGCGCGGCATGGGCCTGGAGCTGCTGCGCTCCCGGCGGATCCTGTCGGAACTGGCCAGGGACGACTCGACCGGCGCGGCCCAGCCTGCCGACGGCAGGCCGCTGCGCCACCCCGACGACGTCCAGCTGCCGGACGAGCACATGGTGAGCGTCGCCCTGTGGTCGCTCGCCCAGGTGGGCCTGATCGACGTCGACTTCGACCGCGCGCAGCAGCCGCTCGTCCAGCACCACGTGCTGCGCGACGTGATCAGGGCGAGCATGACGCAGCGGGAGCGGGCGGACGTGGAGTCGGTGCTGCGCAGCATCCTCGCCGAGTACGTGCCCCACGAGGACAAGGATCTGCCCGCCGACTGGGCGCGCGAGGTGACGTCGCTGCGGCTGTGGGAGGATCCGCGGCCCCGGGTGCGCCGTTCCCTGCTGCGCCACCTCACCGCGCTCAACCAGCGCGGCGAGAGCGCGGACCTGACCCGGGTGCTCGACATCGGGGGCCGGGCCCTCGACGCGTGGGCCGCTCCGGGCGACGAGCAGGCCCCCGAGTATCTGTCCCTGCTCAACCGCATCGCCCGCGCCCACCGGCTGCGCGGCGACTACGACTCCGCGCGCACGTACTCGGAGCAGGCGCTGCGCGGCCACCGCAGGCTGCTGGGCCTGGTGCACCCGCGCACCCTGCTGTCGGCGGACTCGCACGCGGCGACGCTGCGGGCCCTCGGCAGATTCGACGACGCGCTGATGCAGAGCAGGCCCTCCCTGGAGGGGCTCACCCTGCTGCTCGGCCGCCATCACACGGCGACGGTGCAGGTGGAGCACAACCTCGCGCTGACCGAGGCCCTCACCGGGCGCTACGACGCGGCGCTGACGCTGCTCCAGGACCGGTTCCGGCACCGGCAGGCGGTCGGCGGCAAGGACGACCCGCTCGCCTGGCGCTCCGCGGATCTGCTCGCCTACCTCTACCGGGCGGTGGGCCGCGACGGCGAATCCCGGGACCTGCTGCGCCAGTTCCTGCGCCGGCACGGCGACGTGTGGGACGGTGCGCGCCTCAAGGTGGAGGTGGGCCTCGCCATCAGCGAGCGCCGGATCGCCGACATGTACCCGTCGGGTGCGAAGGATCCGATGTACGGCTTCGAGCGGGCGCACGCGCGTGACGCGGAGGCGCTGGGGCTCTACGTCCGCCAGTTCGGCAGTCGCCGACTGGAGACGCTGCGCTGCCAGTTCAGCCTGGCCGCCGATCTGCACGCGCTCGGCAAGTTCGGCGACGCGGAGCACCAGGCGCGCACCTGTGTCGAGTCGCTCACCGACACCCTGGGCGCCGCGCATCCGTACACCGGGCTCGGCCAGGTGCGGCACGGCGTGTACCTGCGGGCGCTGGGCGACACCGACGGGGCGGTGGCCCTGGGCCGCGCGGCCGTCAACTCCCTTGCGCACAAGCTCGGCCGGAACCATCCGTGGGTCTCCGCCGCGGAGAACTCACTGGCCGCGTCGCTCGCCGCCGCCGGACAGGGCGTGGAGGCCACGGAGCTCGCGTACAGTGCTCTGACCCGGCTGCGCGACCTCGGCATGGCGCACCGGCCGCTGGGCCGCAGGGTCCGGGCGCACCACGCCTGGCTGAGCGGCTCGGACCCGGGCCGTGTCGCACCGCCGACCGGCTTCGACATCGACCTGGAACTCCCGGGCCTTTAGGTAGCCGACACCACACCGGAAGGGGAGCGCTCGTGGCAGCCCCGGCGCATCACACGATCCATACCTTCAAGGAGTACCACTGGCTGCCCGAGCGCCACGGCACGATCACCGAACTGTGCGAGGCGGCCGCCGAGGCCACCCCGCAGCTGCGCTCGGTGTCGCACTACAGCAACGGCATCCTCGACTTCGTGGTCTGCCGGACGGAGCGCTCCCCGCTGAGCAGCGCGGTCGCCGAGTCCGGCGGCGACGCCCAGGACGAGGCCCTGCCCGGCAGCCGGCTGCTGCTGTGCACCGAGGATCTGGACGCGCGGCTGCACCGGCTGCGCACCGGCGATCTGATGCGCACCGTGGTGGCGGGCCCCGCGGGCGGTCTGTGGGGCGGGCGCGTCAAGCCCGGCGAGTACCTGGCCGCGGTGGCCGACGCGAGCGCAGACGTGGCGGCCATGGACCGGACGATGAACGCGCTCGCGTCCCGGATCCGCTCCGAGGTGCACGACCTGCCGCCCGAACTGCTCGGCGGCGAGGAGCTGCGGAACTTCGAGGCCCCGCGTCCCTCCGCCCAGTTGCGCATCGACCTGGGCACGGGCGCCGACCAGAACGGCGCGTACGAGCAGCGGCTGCGCTCCCTGTGGGGCGCGCACCTCAGCGTGACGGATCTTCAGTACGCCGCGTTCTACCGGGACTTGACCCTGGTCTGCGTCGGCGACGTGTTCGAGGACGAGTTCCTCGGCCCGCGCTTCATGGACGTCGGCATCCGCGCCCGGCGCACCGCCTACCAGGACCTCACCCGGACCCTGCGCGGCCATCTCGCCCGGCTCGCCGACGCGCTGGAGATGGTCGGGGCGCCGGGCGGGACCCGGCCGCCGATGAACCGGCTGGTCCTGGACGTGCAGGAGGGCGCCGTGTACTTCCTGTGGCCCTCGCCCCGCGAGTTCGTCATCGGCGTGACGCTCAATCAGACCCGGGTCGGACAGGCGGAGGCGCGGCTGCGCGCCCTCGCGGGCGCGCTGCACGGCCTCAGAGCCTGACTTTGAACCCCCGTCGTCCGCCCGGAGGGCGGGCCCGCAGCGGCGGTCGGTGCGTGCGATCGTCGTGCGTCGGGGCGCAGGCGGGGGTTCGAAGACGGGCTCTCACGGTGCCGGAGCAGCGCTGAGCGTCCCCCACACCTCCTCGGCGAGCACCTCCACGGTGCGGGCCGCGGTCAGCGGGTGGGCGGGGCCCGCGCCGCCGAGCAGGTGCACCGGCAGGACCTCGACCGAGGTCTCGTAGTCCCGGCAGATCCGGCGCAGTTCGGCCCACTGCTCGTCGCTGGGCACCCGGGCCCGGCGCACCCGGCACCAGGCGGCGACGGCCGCCCGGAAGTCCTCCGTGAGCATGCGCACCAGCGTGGCACAGCCGAGCCGGCCGAGTTCCTGGCCGAGTTCCCGGTCGGTCCCGGTGGTCCTGCGGGGCCGGGCGACCTTGTCGGTGAGGCGGCGGCTGACGGTGTCGAGGACGGAGAGCGCCTCACGGAAGCGGTGCCTGACCGGTTCGGGCAGGTCGGGCGGCTCGGCGGGTTCGGCGACGCCGTCCGGGCGCACCGGGTCGGGCGACAACGGTTCGCGGCGGACCGTCCACTCCTCGCGCAGTTCGGCGAACTGGCGCCGCTGGGCCTCGAACTCGCGGCGCATCCGGTCGCCGAGGTCGGCGAGGTCCGCCTCCCTGCGCCCCTCGCGCAGCCGTCCGCCGAGCGCCTCCAGAGCCTCGTACGCCGCCCTGACGAAGCCGGTCTGGCGGTACACCAGCGGCCGGGACCCGATGGTCCTGCTCAGCCGGTCCTGCATGGCGTGCGAGAGATGGCCGTTGACCACGAGCAGCACTTCGAGGCGGGCGGGGTTCACCGCGGTGCGCAGCGCGTGCACATGCGCGGTGACCTGCTCGACGTCGGCGGCCACCAGGACGGACGGGGTGAGGATCACGGCGAGGTAGGCGTTCGCCGCCGGGGCCAGCCAGTACAGCACCTCCTGCGTGCTGCCCTCGGGCGAGGAGAGCCGCTCGGGGACCGGGTCGCGCGAGGCGATCCGCCACTGCCCCCGGCCCAGGGCCGCGCGCACTCCCGCGAGGACCCGCTCCCGTGAGACCTTCTCGTGCAGGGCGCGCACCGCCCGCAGCACGGTCGCCGCGGTCACCTCGCGCACCGCGCCGCGCTCGTCCTCGCTCAACTGCCAGGCCTGGTGGCAGGTTTCGAGGACCTGGCGGGGCACGCCCTCGGTCAAGCGGTGCAGCAGTTCCAGGGTCTGAGCGCCGAAGGGCGGCGGGGGCGGGTCGTCGTCCACGGTGCCGCGTCCCGCCATGACGTACTTCGTGACGAGTTCGTTCGTGAGCGACTCGTCGAAACCGGTCGGCCAGACCTGGACGACGCGCTCGTGCAGGCTGGGGCGGAACGCGGACAGGCCCTCGGGGGACACGGAGAAGATCATCAGGCCGCCGCGGCTGACGTAGATGTTCACCAGCCGCTCGAAGGCGTCGACGAAGGTGCGCCGGGTCGCGTCGGGCCAGTCCAGCACCTTCTCCAGGGAGTCCATGAGCAGGACGTAGGGCCGGCCGACCCGGCCGTGCACGAAGCCCTGGACGGCGAGCGCGTCGAACACCCGGTGGATGCCGGCCGATTCACCGCGCTCGTCCCCCGCGGCGACGCCGATCGGCTGGGTGATGCCGCGCTCGCGCAGCGGCTGCGCCGGCTCGTCCCCGCCCAGCCACGCCCACACCATCCTGGTGAACTCGGGGGTGGGCAGCAGGGCGAGCGCCGTGGCGAAGCTGCGGTGCTCGGTGACCTCGCTGAGTTTCTGCCGCAGGTCGGTGTGGATCACCTCGGGGTCGTAGCGCAGCGCCGCGACGACCTTGCCGGGGTCGAGGCTGCCCTCCCGCAGCCGGTCCGCCAGCTCACCGAGGTCGCCGAAGCGGGCGTCCTCGCCCTGTTCGCCGACCCGCCGGGCGGTGACGTACGCGTAGTAGTTGCGGACGATCTCCTCGAACGCCCGGCGTCCCGCCTCGGTGGCGCCGGGGCCGCGCAGCCGGTCGCGGTACATCCAGCCCATGTTCCGGTCCGGTTCGTCCACGATCCACAGGGCCGGTGCGTCCTGGCGGGCGCTGAGCTCGGCGTACACCTCCCGCAGGGCGTGGCTCTTGCCGAGCCCGAAGTCGCCCACCACGGCGACGGCCCGGCCGCGCCGGCCGCCCACGGCCGGTTCGGCGAAGTACTCCTTGCTCAGCCGGTCCAGTTCCTCCAGGGTGCGGGTGGGGACGGTGACGTTGCCCGAGTCCGCCGCGGGCACCCGCGCGTCGCCGAGGTCGACGGAGGAGTCGAGCCGTACGACAGGGGTCGAGGGAAACGGGTTGCTGTGCCATGGCCTTCCGGTGTCCGTGGTCACGATGGCACTCCTTGCGTATCCGACGAGGACGGAGAAGGGGTGGTGGCGGGGTCACTCGCCGGGCTGCGGGTCCGGTGGGGGCGGTGGGTCCCAGCGCAGATCGTCCAGGTTGGGCCGGCCGGGCAGATGCGGCCGCAGATCTTCGTAGGTGACGAACGCGTCGGCCCGGTCGTGTCTTCGGCACTCCGCGGTCGCGTAGAAGACCTTGCGCATCTCCCGTACGTCCCTGGGGCGCCACTCGCGATGAGCCCGGAGCAGACCCTCGCGGGCCAGGTCGGGGAGCACGGCGTGGGCGGGGTGGTCCGACGGCCGGCTCTGGCTGAATTTCATGGTGTCCTCCTCTTCGAGGGGACCGAGCGCGAGATGGGTGATCGCCTGGCTGGCGCCGATCTCCTCGACCACCCGGGCGGCGTCCTCACCGTCGCCGTGACTGACCTCGGCGAACAGTACGACTCTCGTCACCGCGCGGTTCAGGCAGGTCCGCAGGAAGTTGGTGCGCAGCCCCGCGCCGTACCACTCGATGTGCGGAATGACCGCGAAGAGCAAGGAGTTCTGCATGGCCAGCAGTTGGCTGATCTTCTCCGACGTGGTGCGGATCGGCTCGTTGTCGGCCGGCTGGTTCTGCCAGTCCGGGAAGTGCTTCGCCAGTTCTCCGACGATTCCGGCGCTGATCTGCGCGTTAATCGCTTCGAGGCCCGCGCGCTCGCCGTTGTCGTTGGTGTGCATCTGCCCGCCGTCGTTGTCGTAGCCCTTCGGGATCGCGACGAAGTGCCGGGGCACGGTGGGGCGGGGCGCGCCGTCCGTCTCCGGGTGCGGGTAGCGGGAGAGGGCCTTGAGGTGCTCGATCGTCTCGTGGATGCAGCGGTGTATCAGGGTGGTCTTGCCCATGCCGACCGGCCCGCTGACGATGACCAGACGGCCGCGTCCGACACGGGGGTTGAGCACGTCCTCCAGGCGCACCAGGCTTCTCCTGAAGTGGTCGAGCTGGGTCCTGGCGTGGTCCACGTCCGCCCACTGGCCGATATGACTGCCGTCCTCCCAGGGCACCAGCGGATGGTCGTCGACCGGCGGGGGCGGGAGCCCCGGCAGCCTCGGCTTGTTGTCGGGCACCCGTACGCCGTACGGGTTGCCCCCGGTCGGCCCGGTCATGGCGCACCGCCGTCGCGCCGCTCGCGCAGCCTGCGCCACCACCAGTACCCGGCCCAGCGGTTGAGGTCCGCCACGGCGCGCACCTGGTGGTCCACCGCCGTCCGTACCGTCTGCGCCACATGCCGCCGCTCGTCGGTGCCGTAGAGCTCGCCGTCGGCCGCCGCCGGCAGCTGTCCCGGCAGCGGCAGGTCGTCCGCGGCGCGCCGGGCCGCCCGGCCGCGGGCACCGCCCGCCGTGATCTGTGCGAGAGCGCCGTGCAGCGCCTCCCGGGCCGGCACGACCGTTCGGTGGTCGGCGGTGGGCTGCTCCTCGTACGCCCTGAGGTACTGCCTGGCGGCCGTCCGGAACGCCTGTGAGGTCTCCTCCAACTGCTGTCTGCGGCGCCGCCGTTCGGCGTTGACGCGCTCGGAGTACTGTCCGCCGAGCGTGAGCACGGCGCCCGCCACCAGGAGGGGCAGCGAGTCGACGAAGGTCGTGAGCCAGCCGCTGTCCTCCCCCGAGGTGGCGCCCGGACGGTCGGAGCCGGCCGCCATCAGCGCGTCGCAGGCCCGCCCGAAGTCGTCCTGCTCGCGCCGGGCCCACCGGTCGGCGGTCATCGGGCCGCCGCCCTTGCCCGGGACCACGACGCGGTCCTTCGCCCCGGGCACCGGGCGCACCAGGCCCAGCCGGACGGCCGCGTCCACGAGGGCGCCGCGGTGGGCGTCGCCCAGGCAGTAGACGAGCTGGGTGTCGCGTTCCTTGGACGCGGCGGGGGCGGCGAGCGCGGGACCGGCGGCGGTGAGCACGATCAGCGCCGCCGCCAGGGGAAGGATGAGACGCCCGGGGCCCGAGCCAACGGGGGCGGCGGGGCCGGGTGCCCCGCTCGCTCCGCTCACCGCCGTCGTCCCTGTGCCCTGCCTCATCCACGCTCTCCCCGTCCGGTCACGTCCGTGTGCCGCCGCCTGCCCCGCCGTCTAGGACTTGAGCGGGCCCACGACCGGGTTCGGGGCACGCCCGGGAGGACGCCCCGGGGTGCCGTCGAGTTCCGTGCGCCGCTGCTCCGGTGGTTCGCTCTCGCGCGTGCTCCGGCCCGGTGCGACGCGCTGCCGGATGCGGGGCAGCCGGGCCCGCAGTCCGTTCGTCGCGCCGTGCAGCAGGTTCACGGTCACCACGGCGGGACCCACGATGCCGGCGGTGCCGGGGAAGTCCCGTTCGAGAGTGAGCGCGATGAGGATGGCCGTGATCCCGTTCTGCTGACCGAGTCCGAGCGCCACCCGGTCCCGGCGTTCGAGGCCGCGGACGAACAGCGGCAGCACGAGCAGCGCCACGACCGCCTGCGCGGCGAACGCGGTCGCGCCGAGCAGGATCCCCGGGCCCAGCCGCACTCCTTGGGCGAGGAACAGGCCGAGCGCGAGCGCCGCGGCCAGGAACGCGCCGTCAACGGCGCGTCCGACGTACCGCTCGAAGGCTCTGACCCGGACCACGAGTCCGGCCAGGGCCACCGCGAGCATCAGCATGCCGGCGGCGGCCACCAGGAGCATGACGACGAGGAGCAGTGCCGCGGGCAGCAGTTCGACGGCCCGGCCGCGCCGGTCCGCACCGAGGGAGCGCGCCGTCGCGATCCGGCGGCCCGCCCACCACAGCAGCAGCACGGCCGCCAGCAGCGCCCCGTTCAGCAGGAGTCCGAGGGCGTAGCCACGGGCTCCGCCGCCGGCCACGGCCGGGGTGCCGTGGTGCCCCGCCGCCGTATAGGCGTATCCCGCGACGTACAGCGTCAGCAGGACCGTCATCGGATCGTCGAACGATGCCCAGGCCGTCAGCAGCGACCGGGCCCGCTGCGACATCCGTCCGGATCTGCCGAGCGCCGCGACGGACAGCGGGTCGATCTGGGCGACGGCGATACCGAGGACCAGGTACTCCGGGCGTCCGTACGCGAGGATCATCACCCCGGCGATGAGGGCGGCCTTGAGGACGACGCCGAGGGTCACGACGGCCACCACGCCGCGCAGGTCGACGCGGAGGGTGTCGCGCTCGATGGCGCTGGTGCTGCCGTACAGGCCGACGGCGAGCAGCAGGCCCGCCCCGAAGAGGTACCCGTCGGTGCCGATGAGGGCGGAGGGGTCGAAGGCCGCGCCGATCCCGACACCCGCCGCGAGCACGACGACGCCGAGGAGCTGGATCCCGGGCACGGCGTCCGGCAGCCGTCGGCGCAAGCCGCGTACTGGCGTGACCACTTGGGCCTCCCCCTCCCCCCGTCCACTCCCCCGGCCCTGTCCCGGCCGGCACGCTCCGCTCTCGCGCACCTCTCATGTATCAGAGGTCGAACTCCGCTGTCACATGAGGCAGTTGGGACCAGCCTCCACCACGCCCGGGGCGGGTCAGCCGCATCGTAGGCCGCCCGGAGCACGGGCCGGAAGCCGCTCTCCAGCCGCTTTCCCTCTCAAGATGCCCGGTGCCCGGCACGGCCGAACCCCGTCCCCGGGCTTCACATGGAGTCGCGAGGGAGCGCGCAGGAGCATCGGGACCCGGTGTGCGGTCCCGGCACCGCGCACGTCCGCCGGGCGAACCCCGGAGGGTGCGCCCGGCGGACCGGTGCGGGGTGACGAGGGGCGGGTCAGCGCACGTCGTAGGCGCGCGTCACCGTCTGGGTGACGGAGTTCCCCTTGTCGTCGGTGAGCTGCGTCCGAAGGGTGACCTGCTTGCCGGAGGCCCCCGCGTGGTTCACGGTGGCGCTCCAGTCGCCGTCGGACCGACGGGTCTTGGCCTCGGTCCAGGTCTCGCCGCCGTCGTAGGAGTACGACACCTTCGCGTCGACGAGCTGTCCGGGCGTGTAGCCCTGGTGGCCGGTGGCGGACAGGGTGAGGGTCTGGCCGTCCTTCGCCGCCAGGGTCTTCATGCCGTCCTCGGGCAGCCCGTACTTCGGGAAGAGGAGGGGCAGGCCCTGCGAGTAGACGTCCTTGTCCTCGGCGGAGGTGAACCGGAAGACGGTCTGCACCTGGTTCGAGCGCTGGAAGAACCGGGCGGGCGAGCCGAACTTCATGGTCTGCAGCGTCAGTTCGTACGTGCCCCTGGCCGCCGGCACCTCGAAGACGCCCGAGGTCCAGGCGGTGGAGCCGAGGTCCTCGCCGTTGTACGTGAGCTTCAGGTTGCCGGCGTCACCGAAGGAGCCGGGGGCGCCGTAGTGGCTGCCGTCGCGCCAGTAGGCACCGCTGAAGTTGACGCCGATCAGGTTCGCCTGCCGCTCGCCGACCAGCGTCTCGGCACCGGCCTCGTCGCGGGCGGCGGTCGGGACGAGGACGCCGTCGTACCAGTTCTCCTTCAGGCGGGCGCCCTTGGGGTAGCTGCGCGCGGTGTTCAGCATCGCCTCGCCGAACGGCATCGAGGAGCCGAGGATCCGCTGGAACGTGACGTCCGCGTCGGCCGTGAAGTACTCGGCGCGGCGGCCCGGGGCGTACACCGTGTCGAAGCTGTCCGGGTAGCCGGAGATGCCGTCGGCGGTGCTGACGGCGACCAGGTCGGAGAAGTCGCCGGCGACACCGGCCGACGTGTAGGCCGAGTCGACGCGGGCCAGATCACGGTCCTGGGAGACGTAGGTGCGCGGCGCGGTCAGTTCGTGGTGCTCGGTGTGGACGAGGTTGTACAGGTACGGGCTGGCGGCCGTGGCCTTCCAGGTGACCTTCGTCGGGGCCGCGGCGAGCCCCTTGGCCTCGTCGGACGGCAGCGTAAGGACCGGCAGGGCGGGCGCGGTGCCGAGGCCGGTGGCGGGGGTCCAGCGGGCGGCGTCGTCGTGGTAGCCGATGACGGCGACGGCGCCCGCGGCCTTGGCGGCGTCGGCGAGCTTGAACATGGAGGTGTCGGTGTCGGCGAGCTTCACCAGGGCGATCTTGCCCTTGACTCCGGCGGCGGCCAGTTCCTGGGCCGTTCCCGCGCCTGCGGCGACGACCTCGGCCATGCCGGTGCCGTCCAGGTTGACGTGGGTGGTGGAGCCGGCCCACGGGTGCAGCCGGGTGCCGTCGGCGGTGCGGAAGTCGCTGATCAGCGGGGCGGCGTTGCGCCACATGCTGGTGAACGCGAAGTCGCCGTCGGTGGCCTCGCCGCGCACATCGGCGTAGTAGCCGCGGATGGACCGGCCGCCGCTGATGGTGTTGGCGTACATCCAGTAGTCGTCCCAGGTGCGGGACGAGCCGAGGACGGCGCCGCGGGTCTCGGTGGCGTGGTCCTTGGTGACGGCCTTCAGGCGGCCCGCCCTACGGGCGTCGAGGACGAGGGTGGTGTCCTTGGTGAGGCTGAGCTGGGGGCGGCCCAGGTAGGTGAGCGAGTCGTACAGCCTGGGGTTGTCGCCCGCGTCCGGGGTGCCGATGAAGGCCTGCACCTCGTAGTTCCCGGCGCGCAGTCGGAGCGTCTGCTCGGTGGCGCCGTCGTTGGCGCCGGTGCTGCCGGTGGCGTCGTCGGTGCCGATCACGTCGAACGAGGAGACGCCGGCGGCCGGAGCGCCGCCGCGGTCGACGAGCTTGAGGGTCAGCTTGACCGTCCTGGGCTGCACGTACAGCGAGAACGGGGTGGAGACGTGCACACCGCCGGGCCCGGTCGCCAGGACGCGACCGGTGATGTCACCGTACTGCGCCGTCTTGAGGGCCGCGTCCGGGTCGAGGGCGAGCGGCACCTTGACGGTCCCGCCCGCCGGGACCGTGACGGTCCGCTTGCCGAGGAAGGCGACGCGGGAGCGGACGGCGGAGCCGTCGTTGCCCGTGACGTGCGCGACGTCCAGGGTCAGTGTGACGGGCTTGTCGCCGGTGTTGGTGTAGGGGACGTCGACGGTGGTGCGGTCGCCCGCGGACTGCGGCCAGTCGAAGCTGCCGCCCTGTACGGAGCCCGCGCCGAGCACGGTCTGCTTCAGCGCCTGGTCGACGCGGAGCGAACCGCCGCCGGTCTCGCGGACGTCACCGGTGAGGTCGCTCTTGGCGGAGGAGACGAGGGCCTGCTTGATGCGCTGCCCGCTCCAGTCCGGATGTTCCTGCTTGAGCAGCGCGGCGGAGCCCGCGACGTGCGGCGTCGCCATCGAGGTGCCGGACATGGTGGTGTAGGCGTAGATGCCCCGGCCGCCCGCGGCCACCGCCTTGACGGCGACACCCGGCGCGGCGATCTCGGGCTTCAGGGTGTGGGTGCCGGCGACGGGGCCCCGGCTGGAGAAGTACGCGGTGTCGTCCTTGCTGTCGACGGCACCGACGGTCAGCACGTCGGGGGCGCAACCGGGCGAGGAGACCGTGTTGTTGCTCTTGCCGAGGTTGCCGGCCGCGATGACGAACAGGGAGTCGCTGCTGCGCGCGAGGGACTGCGCGGCGGTGCTCATCGGGTCGTCGCAGGTCGGGATCGGCGCGGACGATCCGAGGCTCATCGAGATCACGTCGGCGCCGGAGTCCACCGCCCACTGCATGCCCGCGATGATGCCGGACGCGGAGCCGGAGCCGTCGTTGCCGAGCACCTTGCCGACGAGGAGGGACGCGTCGGGGGCGACGCCCTTCTCCTTGCCGTCGCTGGCGGCGCCGGTGCCGGCGACGGTGGAGGCGACGTGCGAGCCGTGGCCCATGACGTCCTCGGTGCCGTTGTCGGAGTCCGTGAAGTCCTTCGACGCGGCGACCTGCCCCTTGAGGTCGGGGTGTTCGGCGTCGATGCCGGTGTCGAGGACGGCGACCTTGGTGCCCTTGCCTGTGTAGCCGGCGGCCCAGGCGAGATCGGCGCCGATCTGCTGCGTCGTGTCGGCCATCGTCGACTGCGCCCTGGCGTCGAGCCACAGTTTCTCGACGGGGTTGCCGGCGCGGGTGCGGGGGCTGGTGAGGTCCGCCCAGAACTCCGCCGACTTCTTCTTGTCCGCCTTGTACGACACCGCGTCGATGACGCCGAGGCGGTGGGTGCGCTCGGCGCCGCGCGGTTCGGCGGGCAGCGAACGGGACACGTGGGCCGCGTCGTCGTAGGAGACGATCACCGGCAGGGCGTCCGCGTGCGCGTCGTCGTAGCCCTGCGCGACCAGCGCGGTGACGTTGAAGAGCTGGTCGTCGACGAGCCCCGAGTCGATCTTCTGGCGCACGCCGTCGGGGTAGACGTACAGGTCGTCGCCGACGCGGCGGGTGGTGTAGACGGGCTCGGTGCCGTCCTCGGCGGGGAGCAGGGTGGCCGTCGGGTGTCCGTCGGCGCCCGTGGAGACCCGCACCTTGTCGCCGGTGAGCAGGGTGACGACTGCGTTGTCGGCGCCCTTCTCCTTCGCCTGTGCGGCCTCGCTGCCGACCAGGGGTCTGTCCCCGGAGGCGCCGGGGGCGGCGTGCGCCCCCGGCAGTCCCCCGGCGGTGACGGCGAGGACAGCGGCTACGGCCGCTCCCAGACCCGTCCGCGATATCGCGCGCATCGGTGCTCCCCATCCCAGATGACCGGGAGCGTCTCCGTTCCCGGTGTGTACTCGTGGTGCTGCGGTGGACACACCCTGACAGGGGGACAGGTGGGGCGGGGTGTGCGGCAGGCGGCGGGAATGTGCCAGACCGGAAACCGCCACGGCGTCGCGGGAACGGAACCGGCGGGCGGCCGGGCCGAGTTGCCGCCGGACCGTCCGGGACGGCCGGCGCGGCATGGCGACCGGATGAACCGCGGACCGCGCCCGGCACGGACGCGGGACGTGACCCGTTCCGGTCGGGTACACCTCACACGCCCCCTGACATCCGGAGGACGAGGATGACGACGCAGACCGACCGCGGCGCCGACGCCGTACCCGCGCAGCCGATGCCCGCCGCGTTCATCGGCCACGGCAGTCCCATGAACGCGCTGGAGCAGAACCGCTACACCACCGCGTGGCGGGCGTTCGGCGCCGCGGTGCCCCGGCCGCGCGCGATCCTCGTGGTGTCGGCGCACTGGTACATCAACGCGACCGCCGTCACCGCCATGCCCAGGCCGCGCACCATCCACGACTTCTACGGTTTCCCGCAGGAGTTGTTCGACGTGCAGTACCCGGCACCCGGCCTGCCCGGTCTCGTCGACGAGGTCAGCGAGGCCGTCAAGCCGACCTGGGTGGGTGCCGACGCGGACAGCTGGGGCATCGACCACGGCTCCTGGTCGGTGCTGCGCCACGCCTTTCCCGGGGCGGACATCCCCGTGGTGCAGCTGAGCATCAACGCCGACAAGCCGTTGGACTACCACTTCGACCTCGGTACCAGGCTGGCCGCGCTGCGCGACAGCGGCGTCCTCGTCCTCGGCAGCGGCAACGTGGTCCACAACCTGCGCGGCATCGACCCGGGGCTGCCACAGTCGGGCTTCGACTGGGCGCAGCGCTTCGACGAGAGCGCGAGGGACCTGATGCTCGGTGACCCGGGCGCCGCCGTGGGCCTGCGCGAGCACCGCGACTACGGCAGCGCCGTACCCACGCCCGACCATTTCGTCCCGCTGCTCTATCTCGCGGGTCTCGCCGCGGCCTCGGGACACGGCACGGACGTCCTGGTCGACGGCTACAGCTTCGGTTCGCTGTCGATGACCGCGTACACGCTCGACCTGGACTGCCCGGACGCCGGCCGGGGCGACGGGCCCGCGGCGCAGCTTCCCGAGGGAGTGCCCGCCGACGGCACCAACACCTGAGCCCGGTCCCGCGGTGCGCCGCACGGGCATGTCGTGGCTGAGGCTCGCGTCCCCGGTGAACTTCGGGCACGAGACCAACGATCCGGTGCGGCTCGTCGTCGCGCTCGCGGCCACCGACTCCGGTGCGCACACGACGGCCATGGGCGCGCTGGCCCGGCTCCTCGCCGACCCCGGCGCCTCGGCGGCGCTCGACCGGGCCGCCACGCCCGAGGACGTCCGGCGGATCCTGGCGGGCGACGACTCCACCGCGCCGGACGCCCCGGCACCCGGAACGCCCGCGGCGCCGGCCGCGGCTGGGACCCCGGGGCCGGGCGGGCGGCGCTGCTGCCGCCCGAGGACCGGCCGGAGCAGCACGACGAGGCGGCGCCCGGCGGGACCCCGGTCTCTCGTACGTACGCGAAGATCGCCCCGCCCGCGGGGGCGCCGACGCCGCCGCCCCCGCCGCAGGACTGATCAGACGGCCCCCGCCGGCCCGGTGCCCGTCGTCCGGCCGAAGGCGAGCAGGGCCATGTCGTCGTCGCGCTCGCCGTGCGACCAGTCGGCGACGGCCGCCGCCACGGTATGCAACAGGGCGCCGGGGGTGGCCCGTTCGGCCCGGGGCAGGCCGGTCAGGTCACGGGCCGGGTCGAAGAAGGCGCCCGTCCTGTCCCGGGCCTCGGTCACGCCGTCGGTGAGCAGCAGGACGAGCGCGCCGGGCGGCAGCGGGTGCTCCGCGACGGCCGTCCCGTCCGGCCCGGCCACGAGCGGGCCGAGGCCGAGCGGCAACCCCGGTGCGCCGTACGGGAGTTCGCGCACGGCGCCGTCCGGCGCGAAGACGTACGGGGCCGGGTGGCCGCGGCTGAGCAGGCGAAGCCGGTCCGGTGCGGCGGCGGGCAGTTCGGCGAGGACCGCGGTCGCGAACCCCTCCCGGCCCTCCTCGCCGCCGCGCCGTTCGGCCTCCAGGGATGCCGCCTCGTCCATCCGTGCCGCGACCTCGGCCAGGTCCTGCACCCGCACGGCGGCCTCCCGGAACGCGCCGAGCAGGATCGCCACGAGCCCGACCGCGCCGAGCCCCTTGCCGCGCACGTCACCGACGACGAACCGCACACCCCAGGGCGTGGCGAGCGCCGCGTAGAAGTCGCCGCCGACCCGGGTCCCGCCCCGCGCGGCGCGGTAGGCGACGGCCACCGGGGCGCCCGCGAGGCGGGACGGCGGCGTGGGCAGCACCGCGCGCTGCGCCGCCTCGGCGATCTCCCGGGCGGCGGCGAGCCGGCTGCCGTAGCGGCCGCGCAGCCGGTTGGCCGCGACGCCGACGCCGCCCGCCACGAGCACGTTCAGCGCGTCGACGTACTCGTGGCCCTCGTGCTCCGTGCCGCGCACGACCGTGATCAGCAGCTCCAGGGTGAGGGCCGCGGCGGCGACCGCCAGGGTGCCGCGCAGCGGCAGCACCACGCCGGCGGCGACGCAGGCGAGGGTGAGGAGCGGGGTCGCGCGCACCTCGGCCGGTGTCGACAGCTCCAGGATCAGCGCGGCGACCATCACCGCCCACGGCACACAGCGCAGCCACAGGGGTGCGCGCTGCGCCGTCCCGTCCATCGAGGGTGTCCTTTCCGTGGAGTGCCGCCGTCGGCCGCCCATCGCAACACGCTCCATGGCCGGAGCACGTCTCACCGCCGACCGGGGCCGGGGAGTTCACTCCGAAGGACGCCCGCGCGGTCGGGGCCCTCACCTGGGAAGTCAGCCCGTTTGTGCGCTGCGTCTCATCTCTTTGGCGCGGTTTGACATTAGTGAGTCTTATGAACCATAAAGGGAGTGCTTTGGTTCAAGCTTCACTGACTGTAGGTGCCTCACGATGTCTGTTGCCGGCATAACCGCCTGGCAGGAATGGCGTGCCGACCGGCACCGCTCCGTCACCGCCGCCACGGGCAACCTCGCCCTGGTCGAGACCCGCTGGCTGCCCGCCGGTGAGACCCCGGACCTCGACGCCGCCCGCGCGGACGTCCCCACGACCGTCACGGTGACCGCCCTGGAGCGCACCGACATGGTCACCGGCGCCCCGGAGCACGGCCTGCGTTTCTGGGACGCCGAGTCCCCCGCGATCCGGGCCTTCGACCGCGTCGACACCTACGCGTACGACCCGGCCTGGGTCGTCGACGCCACCTACACGCCGGTCGAGGGCGCCCGTACCGTCGCCTTCGAGCACCTCCGGGACAACGGCGGGACCCGCGAGAAGGTCGTCCCCGGCGACATCGCCGTGACGCTCGACGGCACCGACTACACGCTCTCCGCGTTCGACGACGACGGCACGCTGCTGCTGGTCTTCGGCGACCCGACGAACGGGACCGACACCTACGGCGCCGGGCGCTTCCTCTTCGTCGAGCACACCGGTGAGGGCCGGGTCCGCCTCGACTTCAACCGGGCCTTCGTGCCCCCGTGCGGCTTCTCCGATCAGTACAACTGTCCGATGCCGCCGCGCCAGAACCGGCTGCATCT
Organism: Streptomyces sp. VRA16 Mangrove soil; assembly: GCF_017377775.1. GTDB lineage: Bacteria > Actinomycetota > Actinomycetes > Streptomycetales > Streptomycetaceae > Streptomyces. Next base: position 454,537 of record NZ_JAFVLN010000001.1, on the reverse strand, counting down.
GCCCGTCGAGGCGGGCGAGAAGCTCCCGGTCCTGCGCGGCGGCGCCGCCGGCACCGCGCACTGATCACGTTCCCGCACCCCTGCACCCCTGCAGCCCTTCTTCGTAAGGCCCTGTCATGACGCTCCCCAAGAAGCCCCTGTTCGCCGGCGTGCTCACCGTCGCCCTCGCCGTCACGCTCGCCGCCTGCGGCGGTGGCGGCTCGAACTCCGCCGCCGGCAACGGCAGCTACGACAAGAACGCCACCGTCAACGTCGGTTCCCTCTACGAGCCCCAGAACCTGGACAACACCGCGGGCGGCGGCCAGGGCGTGACCGAGGCGCTCAACGGCAACGTCTACGAGGGCCTGTTCCGGCTCACCGACGACGGCAAGGTCGACAAGCTCCTCGCCGACGCCTACAAGGTCAGTGGCGACGGTCTCACCTACACCTTCACCCTGCGCGACGGCGTGAAGTTCCACAGCGGCAAGACCCTCACCAGCGAGGACGTCAAGTACAGCCTGGAGAAGGTGATCGCGAAGGACTCGCAGTCCGCGCGCAAGTCCAACCTCGAGGTCATCAAGGGCATCGCCACCCCCGACGCGAAGACCGTCAAGGTCACGCTGTCGCAGAAGTCGATCTCCTTCGTCTACAACCTCTCCTACGTCTGGATCATCAACTCCGACGCGAAGAACCTCAAGACGACGGAGGACGGCACCGGCCCCTACAAGCTGAACAAGTGGACCCGGGGCTCGGCGCTCAGCCTCGACCGGTTCAGCGGCTACTGGGGTTCCGACGCCAAGAACAAGCAGGTCGTCTTCCACTACTACAAGGACGCGACCGCCCTCAACAACGCGCTCCTGACGAACGCCGTCGACGTCGTCACCAGCGAGCAGTCGCCGGACGCCCTCGACCAGTTCAAGTCGAACCAGAACTACAAGGTCAACGACGGCGACTCGACGACCAAGCTGCTGCTCGCCTTCAACGACAAGGCCAAGCCGTTCACGGACGTCAAGGTCCGCCAGGCCGTCTCCGCCGCGATCGACGACAAGAAGCTGCTCGAGTCCGTCTGGGGTGGCTACGGCAAGGAGATCGGGTCGATGGTGCCGCCCACCGACCCCTGGTACGAGGACCTGACGGACGTCAACGCGTACAACGTCTCCGCGGCGAAGAAGCTGCTCAAGGAGGCGGGCTACGCGAAGGGCTTCAGCTTCACGCTGGACACCCCGAACTACGACCCGCACCCGACGGCCGCGACCTTCATCAAGTCGCAGCTCGCCAAGGTCGGCATCACCGTCAAGATCAACACGATCACGCCCGACGAGTGGTACACGAAGGTCTACAAGAACCACGACTTCACGGCCACGCTCCAGGAGCACGTCAACGACCGCGACCTGGTCTGGTACGGCAACCCCGACTTCTACTGGGGCTACGACGACAAGCAGGTCCAGGACTGGGTGGCGAAGGCCGAGCAGGCGTCGTCGACGGCCGAGCAGACCGAACTCCTGAAGAAGGTCAACCGCAAGACCGCCGAGGACGCGGCGAGCGACTGGCTGTACCTGTATCCGCAGATCGTCGTCGCGAACACGAAGCTGTCGGGCTACCCGCTCAACGGCCTCAACTCGCAGTTCTTCGCGTACGACATCAAGAAGAGCAGCTGACGCCGCGGCCATGCTGAGATACGTCCTGCGGAGACTGGTGTTCCTGCTGGTCTCCCTCGTCCTCGCGTCCGTCGTGCTGTTCGTGCTCCTGCGGATGCTGCCCGGCGACCCGGCGAACGCGCTCACCTCGGTGGGCGCCTCGCCGGAGCAGATCGCCGCGGCCCGGCACTCCATCGGTTCCGACAAGCCGCTGCCCGAGCAGTTCACGCACTGGATCGGGCAGTTGGTGAGCGGTGACCTGGGGACGTCCTTCGTGTCGTCCCTGCCGGTGGGGCCCGAGGTCTCGCAGCGGCTGAACGTCACCGTGCCACTGACGCTGTCCGCGTTCGTGCTCGCCGTGCTGGTCGCCGTGCCGGCCGGGTTCGTGGCCGCGTACAAGAAGCACACCTGGTACGGGGCGCTGCTCAGCGGCGTCTCCCAACTGGGCATCGCCGTCCCGGTGTTCTGGCTCGGCATGATCCTCATCGCCGTCTTCGCGCTGAACGCGGGCTGGCTGCCCTCGGGCGGCTTCCCGCAGGACGGCTGGGACGACCCGGCCGAGGCCGTACGGTCGCTGGTCCTGCCCGTCGTCACCGTGGCCCTGGTGATGTCGGCGTCGCTCATCCGGTACGTCCGGTCGGCGACGCTCGACGTGCTGGGCAGCGAGTATCTGCGGACGGCGCGGGCGCTCGGGTCCTCCTTCGGGCGGGCCATGTGGCGGCACGGGCTGCGCAACGCGTCCGTGCCCGTCATCTCGGTCCTCGGCATCGAACTCGCCTCCACGCTGCTCGGCGCGGTGGTCGTCGAGTCCGTGTACGCGCTGCCCGGCCTCGGCTCGATGCTGGCGACCGGGATCGCTCAGCACGACTACCCCGTGATCCAGGGCGTGCTGTTCGTCTCGACGTTCGGGGTGCTGATCATCGGGTTCCTCGCGGACCTCGTGCAGCGGATCGTGGATCCGCGGCTGCGGGGCCGGCTGTCCGGAGGTGGGGTCCGATGAGGCGCAGGACCTCTCCGACGCTGTGGACCGGTGGCGTGCTCGCCGGGCTCGTCGCCCTGCTGGCGCTGGTCTCGCTGTTCTGGCTGCCGTTCGACAGCGACGACACGTCCGGCGGTCGGCTCGCGGGGCCCGGTGGCGGGCATCTGCTCGGCACCGACAAGCTCGGCCGTGATCTGTTCACGCAGCTCATGACCGGGTCACGGATCGCTCTGGAGGCCGGCCTGGGCGCGGTGGCGATCGCCGCCGTGCTCGGCGTGAGCCTCGGGGTGCTCGCGGCGTTCGCGCAGGGCTGGTTCGACGACACGCTCTCGGCGCTGCTCGACATCCTGATCGCGTTCCCGACGCTGCTGCTCGCGATGCTGATCGTGGCCGCGCGCTCGGCGACGCTCGGTTCGGCGATCCTGGCGATCGGCCTCGCGCAGAGCGCGGTCGTGGCCCGGCTGACCCGGATCCTGGTCAAGCGGGTGCTCGCGCAGGACTACATCACGGCCTCGCGCACCTCGGGCACGTCGTGGCCGCGGATCGTCGCCGGGCACGTGCTGCCCAACATCTGGCCGACGCTCGTGGTGAACCTGGCGCTGCAGTTCGGGCTCGCGGTGCTCGCGGAGGCCGGTCTGTCGTACCTGGGTCTCGGGGCGCCGCCGCCCAACGCGTCGTGGGGCCGGATGCTCCAGGAGGCCCAGGCCACGTTCACGACGGCGCCCGCGGGCGCGCTGGCCCCGGGCATCCTGCTGGTGCTCCTGGTGATCGGCGTGAACCTGATCGCGGACGGCCTGCGGGACGTCCTCGACCCGACCGCACGGAAGGGAAGGGCCGGAGCATGAGCGAACCGCTGCTGTCCGTGTCCGGGCTGACGATCCGTACGGCCGAGGGGCGCGTGCTCGTCTCGGACCTCGGCTTCGACGTGGCGCGGGGTGAACGCCTCGGCATCATCGGTGAGTCCGGCTCGGGCAAGTCCCTGACGACGCTGGCGGTCCTCGGGCTGCTGCCCGCGGGCATGACGGTGTCGGGCGACATCGACCTCGACGGCACCCCGATCGTCGGCGCGAGCGAGAAGACGCTCATCGGGGTGCGCGGCCGGAGCGCGGCCGTCGTCTTCCAGGAGCCGCTGACCGCCCTGGACCCGCTGATGCGCGTGGGCCGGCAGATCGCCGAACCGCTGCGCAGGCGGCGGGGGCTGAAGGGCGGGGCCCTGCGGACCGCGGTGACGGAGCTCCTGGAGCAGGTGCGGCTGCCCGAACCCGGCCGGATCGCCCGCGCGTTCCCGCACGAGATCTCCGGCGGCCAGCGCCAGCGCGTCGCCCTCGCGATGGCGCTCGCCTGCGATCCGGCGCTGCTCGTCGCGGACGAGCCGACGACGGCGCTCGACGTCACGGTGCAGGCCGAGATGCTGGAGCTGATCGACGGTCTGGTGCGCGAGCGCGGCATGGCCGTGGTCTTCGTCAGTCACGATCTCGCGGTGGTCGCGAAGGTGACGGACCGGGTGCTCGTGATGAAGGACGGGCGCGCCGTCGAGACGGGCGCGGTCGCCGATGTCGTACGGGCGCCGCGCGAGGCGTACACCAAGGCGCTGGTGGACAGCGCACGGCAGTTGGAAGCGGCGCTGGAGTTCGGAGGTGCGCGATGACGGCGCAGACGGTGCCGGTACTGGAACTGGACGCGGTGTCGTACGCGTACCGGGGCGCCGCGGCCCCCGTCGTCACGGACGTGTCGGTGGCCGTCGAGGCCGGACGGAGTCTGGCCCTGGTCGGTGAGTCAGGCGCGGGCAAGACGACCCTGCTGCGCATGCTGCTCGGCCTGGCCCGCCCCACGGACGGTGAGGTCCGCTTCGACGGGAGCGCGCTCCGGCGGCGCGACCGGGCACAGATGCGGGCGTTCCGGCGCAGTGTGCAGTGCGTCTTCCAGGACCCGTACGCGTCGTTGGACCCGCGCCGTCGGGTGCGGGGGATCGTGGCCGAGCCGCTGCGCTCGCTCGGTGTCGCGACGGGCGCCGAGGCCGACCGCCGGGTGGCCGAGGCGCTGGAGCGGGTGGGGCTGCCGGGCGACGCCGGGAACCGCTTCGCGCACGAGTTCTCCGGCGGCCAGCGCCAGCGCATCGCCATCGCGCGGGCGACCGTGTGCGACCCCCGGGTGCTGCTCGCCGACGAACCGGTGTCGGCGCTCGACGTCACGACCCGCGTCCAGGTCGTCGACCTGCTGGCCGAGCTGAAGGAGACCGCGGGCCTGACGGTGGTGATGGTCTCGCACGACCTGTCCGTGGTGGCGGCCCTGTGCGAGCGCACCGCGGTCCTGGAGCACGGCCGGGTGGTGGAGTCGGGCGAGACCTCGGCCGTGCTGGGTTCTCCCGAGCACGCCTACACGCGGCGGTTGTTGTCGAGTGTGCCGCGGTTGCCGGGGGCGGCGGCCTGAGGCGTCGCCTTCACTCCGCGAACCGCTCCGCCCGGAAGTCCTTGAGCAGGACGTGGCGCTCGCCGTCCACGATCTCCGCGGCGAGCAGCCGGCCGACGACCGGGCCGAGGGTGATGCCGCTGTGGGTGACGGCCTCGTAGTAGCCGGGGACGTCCGGCACCGCTCCCACGGAGGGGAATCCGTCGACGGGTACGGGCCGGTGGGCGATCCGGGTGCGGGTGATGCGGGCGGCGCCGAGTGCGGGTACGACCTGCCGGGCCGCCGTGTGCAGGTGCCGTGCGAGGTCCGCCGGTGCGGCGCCGCTGTCGATGAGGGCGTCGGTCTCGCGGCTGTGGAGCACGACGGACGTGTCGCCGTCGGGGCGGATCTCGACGTGCGGCGCGTGCATGGCCCGGTGGACCGGCACCCGGTCGCAGTGCAGGCGGGTGACGGCGCCGGGTTCCCTGCGCATCGGCAGGTCGCGTGCGACGAACCCGGCGACGCGGGTGGCGTGGGGGCCCGCCGCGTTCACGACGGCGTCGACGTCGAGGCGGCTCCCGTCGGCCAGGTGGACGCCGCGTACGCTCCCGTCCGCGCCGGTGACGATCGCGTCGGCCGCGGTGTCGCGGCGGAGTTCGGCGCCGGACGCGACGGCCTCCTCGACCAGGCTGCCGACGAGTCGGCGGCCGTGCACCCACGCCTCGTCCGGGTAGTGCAGCACGGGCGTCCCGTCGGGCACGTCGACGGCGGGTTCGAGGCGGCGGCGCACGTCGGCGCCCGTGAGCGTCTCGACCCGGTAGCCCCGGTCGGCGAGCAGTTCGGCCGTCCTCAGGTGCGCGGCCTGCGCATCGGGGTCGTCCGCCCAGCGCAGATGGCCGCTCGGATGCCACCACGCGCCGGGCCCGACGGCCGCGGCGAGCGCGCGGTGCTCGGCCATGCCCGCGATGTTCAGCTCGTAATAGGCCCTGCTCACCGTCTTGTTGGAGGCGTTGACCCACGAGAAGGACCAGTCGGTGACGCCTTCGCCCGGCCGCCCCGCGTCGACGAGGACGACGCGGACGCCGCGCCGGGCCAGGTTCCAGCCCGTACTGGCGCCGAGGACGCCCACGCCGATGACGGCTACGCGCTTCGGCCGTTCGCCGGATCCGGTGCTCACCTGTGCCCCTCTCGGTCGGCCTCCTCGGGCTCGCCGCCGCCGGGCCGGTCGACCGGTCGCGGCAGGGCCCGCGCCTTCGCCCGCATCTCCGCGGCCGCCACCGTGCGCAGGGTGTCGAGCAGTTCGGCCGCGCGCATCCAGTTCTCCCTTGCCCGTTCCGTGTCGCCCGACTCCACCTGCACGGTGGCCAGATGGTCGAGGACGCCCGCCTGGCTGTAGTCGTCGAGGAGTTCGGCGAACAGTGCCCGTGATCTCTCGTAGCCGGCGACGGCCGCGTCGAGGTCGCCGAGTCCCTGGCGGGCGTAGCCGATCCCCTGCCAGGCTCCCGCCTCGAACCGCAGGTCGCCGACCTCGCGCAGCAGGGGTATCGCCTCCTCGCAGGTGTCGATCGCCTCCTGGTACGCGCCGAGGTGGGCGAGCACCCAGCCCACGTTGCTCAGTCCGCTCGCGATGCCGTCGAGTCGTCCCGCCTCCCGGTGCAGGGCAAGGTTCGTACGGGCGTGGCGCAGGGCCTCGTCGAAGCGGCCCTCGCGGATGCGGAAGAAGCCGATCTCCCGCTCCAGGCGGGCCCGTGTGTCCGGCGGCAGCTCCGCCAGCTGCGCCAGCATGAGGTCGATCACCTCGTCGGCCTCGGCGACGCGTCCGGTCTCGATGAGGCTTCTGGCCAGCACCGAACGGATCTTCCCGACGGACACCCCGTCGTCGAGCGCGAGCGCCGCGTCGAGGCCGAGGCGTGCCATCTCGGTCTCCTCGGACCAGCGGCCCGACGTCACGTTGTGGCTGACCCACTCCAGGGTGAGGCGCACGCGGTGCTCCAGCAGGCGCGGGTCGTCGGTGGCGCGCGCGGCGGCGCCCACGGTCGACTCCTCCTGGCGGAACCAGTCCAGCGCCTCGGCGCGGTTGTCGAGCGCGACCTCGACGACTCCGTCGACGGGCGGCACGTCCGGTTCGGGGACGAGGTGGGCGACGAACTCGTTCGCGCGGTGCGCGTTGTGGGACAGGTAGTCGAGGAGGCGGGCGCGGGCGGCCGGGGCGTCGTCACGTTCCTGGGCGAGGAGTTCGCGGGCGTATTCGCGGACCAGGTCGTGCAGGACGTAGCGGCCGTCGGCGTCCCGGGACAGCAGGCTGGCCGCGGTGAGCTCCCGCAGGTGGCGGCGGGCCACCGGCAGGGGCACACCCGCGAGGGACGCGGCGGCTTCGGCGGAGACCGTCGGCCCGGGGTGGACCGACAGGTGCCGGAAGAGCCGGGCGGTGTCCGGGGTGAGCGCCCGGTAGGACCAGGAGAAGACGGCGCGGACGTCGACGCGCCGGTCGTCCGTCGAGAGCGCGTCGAGCCGGGGCCGCGTCTGCCTCAACTCCCGGACGCCTAGGGCGAGTCGCATCTTGGGCTCGGCGCTCAACTGGGCGCCCACCACGGCGATCGCCAGGGGCAGGTTCCCGCACAGTTCGGCGAGTTCGGCGACGGCCTCAGGTTCCGCCCGGCAGCGCTCCTCGCCGATCCGGGCCTCCAGGGCGGCCCGCGCCTCCGCCGGTGTCCACACGTCGAGCCGGAACATCGCGGCGCCCTCCACCGCCGCGAGTCCGGAGAGCTGGTCCCGTGAGGTGACCAGGGTCAGACTGCCGGCGGAGGCCGGCAGCAGGGGCCGCACCTGCGCGGAGTCACCTGCGTTGTCGAGGACGACGACGAGGCGCAGGGCCGCGGTCCGCTGCCGGAACAGCGCGGCACGCTCCTCCGTGCCGGCGGGCAGGTCGCTGCTGGGCACGCCCAGGGCGCGGAGGAATCCGCCGAGGGCCTCGCCGGGGTCGAGGGGCGGCCCCGACGGGTCGAACCCGCGCAGATTCACGTACAGCTGGCCGTCCGGGAAGCGGTCCGCGACCTGGTGCGCCCAGTGCACGGCGAGCGCCGTCTTGCCCACGCCCGCCATGCCGCCGATCGCGCAGACGACGACGTGTCCGCCGTCGGCGGCGACCTGGTCGGTGACGCCCCGGGCCGCGGTCAGCGCGTCCGTGCGCCCGCGGAACACCACGAGATCCGGGGGCAGTTGGCGGGGCGCGCCGGTCCGCGGCGCGCCCGCGGGGGCCGTAGCCCGCTGCACGAAGCGGCGCCGCGCCTCCTCGTCCAGGCCGAGCGCGTCGAGCAGCTCGCCCAGTGTGTTCTGGCGGGGCAGGCTCTTGCCCCGCTCCATGTCGCTGATGGCCCGGACGCTGACCCCGGACGCCTCGGCGAGCCCTTCCAGGGTCAGCAGGGAGCGCTGTCGCGCCTCGCGCAACAGAAGGCCGAACGTGCTCTTGTCCATCCCCACCCAGCCAGGCACCGCGCCGGCCCGCTCCCACGAGCCACCGCCACTGCGGAAAAACGTAAAAGTAACAGTTCTGGATCGACCGTTCCTGTTCCTGCCGCCGGTACGGCGTGAACTCGCCCCTGCCGGAGGGCGAGCGACCGCCCGCGGCTGCGCACGCGGGCTCACCGGCTGAGACGCCGTGCCGGTGTGCGGCGCTCTGCGGATACCTTGTGCCCGCCGGAACTGGGCACCGGCCGGAGGTGGGGATGGAGACAGGGACGTCGTTCGGCGCACTGCTGCGTGAGGCGCGGCAGCATTCCTTGCTGACTTTGGAGGGCCTCGCGGAGACGTCCGGGGTCAGTGCCCGCGCCATCAGCGACATGGAGCGGGGCAGGAGCCTGCCGCGGCGGGCGACGCTGGGCGAGCTGCTGGACGCGCTCGGCCTGGACGAGGAGGCGCGACGCCGCATGACCAAGGCGGCGTCGGCGCGCCGGCCCGCGTCCGCGCCCCGCCAACTGCCGCCCGATCTGGCCCTGTTCCGCGGCCGCCGCCAGGCGCTGGCGACGGTGCACGGTGTCGTGTCACCGGTCGTGGAGGGGGCCGGGCCCGGCGTGATCGCGGCGATCGGCGGCATGGCGGGCGTCGGCAAGACGACGTTGGCGGTGCACTGGGCGCACCAGGTCGCGGACCGGTTCCCGGACGGCCAGCTGTACGTGAATCTGCGCGGGTTCGAGGACACCCGGCGGCCGCTGGATCCGAACGAGGCGCTCGGTACCTTCCTCACCGCGCTCGGCACGCCCAGCGGGGAGCTGCCGCGCGCCACCGACGAGCGCAGTGCCCTGTTCCGGCAGCTGACGGTGTCGAAGCGGCTGATCGTGCTGCTGGACAACGCGCGCGACGCCGAGCAGGTCAGGCCGCTGCTGCCCGCCTCCGCGGCGTCCCTGACCATCGTGACGTCCCGCAACCGGCTCTCGGGGCTCGCCGCGACCGAGGGCGCCACGCTGATCGGTCTCGACGTGTGGGGGCGGGACGAGGCGGTGACGGCGCTGGCCGCGCGGATCGGCGGCGAGCGGTGCCGCGCCGAACCCGAGGCGGCCGTGGACCTGGTGGAGTTGTGCGGGCGGCTGCCGCTGGCGGTCGCCGTGATCGGTGCCCAGTTGAGCGCGAGCCCGGAGCTGTCGCTGCGGCGGGCGGTGCGTGAGCTGGCGGAGGCACGGCTCGACGCGCTGTCGGCGGACGACCGGCGCGCGGACGTCCGGGCCGTCTTCTCCTGGTCGTACCGGGCCCTGCCCGCCGCGACGGCACGGGTCTTCCGGCACGTGGCACTGCACCCGGGACCGGCCACGTCCGTGGAGGCCGCGGCCTCGCTCGTGGGGATCGAGGTGGCGCCGGTCCGTCGCCATCTGCGGGAGCTGACCGCCGCGAGCCTGCTCGCGCAGGACGCGGACGGCCGGTACGTCCTGCACGACCTGGTGCGCGCGTACGGTGTCGAGCTCGTCGAGCAGGAGGGGGACGACCGGACGGCCGCCGAGATGAGGCTTTTGGACTATCTGCGCCACAACGCTTACACGGCGGGGCTTTTCGTGTCCCGCTACAAGGACGATCCGCCGGGCGCGGCGGCCGAGGGCGTGGCCCGTGTCGTGGTCGGCAGCCGCGCCGAGGCCCTGGACTGGTACGCCCGGGAGGAGTCGACGACGGCCGCGGCACTGCGGCATCTGGCCGATCCGCGGCTGCGGCGCCATCTTCTCGATCTCGCCCTGGAGTGGGTGGGCTACAACGCGGTGGCGGGCCGCTGGACCGAGTTGATCGCTGCGCAGGGCGTCGCGCTGGAGGCGGCGCTCGCCCTCGACGACCCGACGGGTGTGGTCAGGAGTTGCGCGAATCTGGGGCGCGCGCTGATCGAGCTGGGGCACCCGGACGACGCCGACGAACCGACCGCCGTTCTCCTCGCGCATCTGCCCCGGCTGCCCGCCGCCCTGCGGGCGCGCGCCGAGCTGAACGTCGGCTGGCTGCGTGACCGTCAGGACCGCCTCGTGGAGTCGTGTGCGCACGCGCGCAACGCCCTGGCGCTCTACCGGTCGCTCGACGCACCGGACAAGGTCGGGCGCGCCCTGGCCGACCTCGGCTGGGTCCTCGCCCGGCTGGGCGAGCACCGGCAGGCCATCGCCACCTGCGAGGAGGCCGTCCCTCTGCTGCGCGCGGCCGGTGACCGGCGGTTCGAGGCGGCCGTCTGGCAGGCCCTGGGGGTCGCCCGGCAGGGTCTCGGTGAACTCGATGCGGCCGTCGACGCGTACGAGGCCTCGTTGCGGCTGTTCGGCGAGGTGCTCGACGACTACGGCCGGGCCGAGGTCTGGGACCTGCTGGCGTCCGCTCTTCTGGAGCGCGGGGACACGGCGCGGGCGCGGGCCGGCTGGCTGCGGTCGGCGGAGCTGCTCGGTGCCCTGCGGGTCGCGCGCGCCGCGCAGATGCGGGCCAAGGCCGAGGCGCTGTCCGGGCCCGACGTGTGAGGCGGGGCCTCAGTCCAGGGCCCGCAGCGCACCGGCGACGGCGGACTCCAGGAAGGCCCGGTCGGCGCGGGCGTTGCTCATGACGTGCAGTCCCTGGACGAAGGTGGTGAGGAAGCGGGCCAGTTCCACCGGGCTGTGCCCGCCGCCCAGTTCGCCGCGGGCCCGTGCCTGTTCCAGCGCGCCGGTCAGTACGGACTCCACCGCGGCCATGGTCTCTTCGACCCGCTGCGCCGTCGGGCCGTGGTCGGTGCGTTCGGTCGCCGCCCTGACGAGCAGGCAGCCCCGCTCCGGATCGTCGAGACCGGCCGCGACCACGTCCGTGAGGAACGTGTGCAGCGCGGTCCTGACGTCCGCGCCGGTGTTCATGCCCCGGTCGAGCTCCGCGACGAGCTCGTCGCAGTGGCGTGCGAGGGCCCTCGCGTACAAACCGTCCTTCGAGCCGAAGGCCGCATAGAGGCTGCCGCTGCCGATGCCCAGCAGGGCCATCACCTGGGGCATGGGGGTGCCGTGGTAGCTCTGCCTGCGGAACAGACGCATGGCCCGCCCCACCGCCACGTCGGTGTCGAACTCACGGCGACGCGCCACGTCGGCTTCCTTTCCTCGGTGCGGTTCGCCGTCAACGGTGACAGGGCGGCCGTCCGCGCGCATGAGTCGATCGACTGCCCCGCTCTGCGCGTGGGCCCGGGTGGTTCAGGGCATCGCGGCGACTTCGAGCACGGCGGCGGTGAACGCGGCGGGCTGTTCCTGGGGCAGGTTGTGCCCCGCGCCGGGGACGATGTGGTGGGTCCACGGCCCGGCGAAGTGCGGTGCGTAGCCGCTGCCGTCGGTGGGCGGGAGGACGCCGTCGTCGCTGCCGTCGAGGGTGACGGCGGGGACGGTGATCTTCGGCTGCTCCAGCAGGCGGCGCTCCAGTTCGTCGTACGCCGGATCGCCCGGGGCGAGGCCCAGGCGGTGGCGGTAGCCGTGGATCACGACATCGACGTAATCGGGATTGCTCCACAGTGTCGCCGTCTGCGCGAACTCGGCCTCGGTGAAACGCCATTGGGGCGAGTTGCGGTGCCAGACGACGCGGGCCAGGTCCTCGCGATTGCGTTGCAGTCCCTTTCGGCCGCGTTCGGTGGCGAAGTAGAAGAAGTACCAGTAGCCCTCCTCCTGTCGGGCGGCCAGCGGGTTCTGTGCGGTGGCGAGGTTCTGGATCAGATAGCCGTTCACGGAGACGAGGCCGGTGCAGCGCTCGGGCCACAGGGCGGCGGCGACGTCACCGGCGCGGCCGCCCCAGTCGTACCCGGCGAACAGGGCCCGGGGGATGTCCAGCGCGTCCATGAACGCGAGGAGGTCCGCGCCGAGCGCCGCCTGCTGGCCGGACCTGACGGTGTTCGCGTTCAGGAAGCGGGTCTCTCCGTGGCCGCGCAGATAGGGGATGTAGCAGCGGTGCCCGCGGCGGGCGAGCGCGGGCGCCACCTCGGCGTAGGAGCCGACCGGGCTGAACGGCCAGCCGTGCAGGAGGAGTACGGGCCGGCCCCGCGCCGGGCCGACGGCGTGGTAGGCGATGTCGAGGACGTCGGTGCGCACGTGGCGCACCGGGCCGAGGCCGGTGTGGGGGTCGGTGACGTTCATGGTGGTCATGGCGTTCATCGGGCCTCCGTGGTGAGGGCGATCTCTTTGGGGAGACCGGCGAGTTCGCCGGGCTTCGCATCGGGTGACACACCGAGCATACGTGTGCGCAACACAATGCCACATGTGCACACCCGCACTGCGAGCGATCCGATGAACGTATCCCGTACCCGTCTGTGTTCACCGCCCGTTGGGGCCGCGCCGACCACGCCCTGTTCCGGCCGTCACCGACGGGCCGGAACGGCACACCTACGCGGTCGTGCGCGTCCTGTCCGCGAATCCGGCGGCCACGATGGAGCAGATCGCCGAGGCGGCGGGGGTCGCGCGGACCACGGTGCACCGGCGGTTCACCTCGCGCGACGCGCTGATCAGGGCGCTGTCCGCGTGGGCGACGCAGCGGTTCCACGACGCCGTCCAGGCCGCCCGGCCGACCACGGCGCCGCCCGCCGTCGCGCTGTACCAGGTCACGGCGAACGTGCTGCGCGTGAAGATCGGCTGGGGTTTCGCGATGGGCGTCCTGCCGACCGACGACCCGAACGTGGCACGGGTGCACGACGACGTTCTGGTCCAGTGCGAGCAGCTCTTCGCGCGCGTCCGCGACGCCGGGCTGCTGCCCGCCGACGCCGATCTGGGCTGGGTCCGACGGGTCTACTACGCACTCATCCACGAGGCCGCGCTTCAGGCGCCGGACTCCGACGCCGACATGGACGCCCTGGCCACACGGGTTGTCGACACGTTGCTGCACGGGGTCGGCGCCAAGGGCTCCGCCTGAGCCGCCCGGCCTGCGTCACACCGTGACCTTCTTGCACCTGGCGCGTACGCACCGAGGCCGACCGTGCCGTACCCGCAGCCGATGCCGCTGACTTCGCTCCCCGGCGCGTGCTCCGCGTAGGCGATCACCGAGGACCTCGACGTCCCTGCCTCCGCGCAGCGTCTGACGGCGCGCAGGATCCAGGCCCACGGCTTTCGGGACCGCCGCCTCGCCCCCCGCTACCGTCTCGCACACCCGGCGCGTCCCAGACGTCATCGACCAGGCCGTCCGCGCCACCGTGCGCACACCCTGCACATGTCCGAAACTCACACGTTTCTCGTGCGCCATCGAGAAACGTGTGAGAGGGTCGGTTCCGCATCGCGCATGTCTCGCGCACTTCACTCCTCCTTGCGAAGGGAATCGCATCGTGCAGGCCCAACCCCCCGCCGGAAGGCGGTCGTTGGTCGCAGCACTGGTCACCGTGCTGGGAGCAGTCCTCCTGAGCGTCGTACCGACCGTGCCCGCGTCCGCCGACGACCCCGCGGCGGGCTCCCAGCCCGGTGAGACCAACTGGGCTTCTCTCGACGGTGGTTACCGGCTGCCGAAGACCGTCGACACCCCCGCGCAGGCCGTCGCTCCGACCGGCGGCAACACCTACGTGGTCGAGCGCACGGCCACCGACACGCTCGTCGTCGGCCGGTCCCACAAGGAGTCGGGCACGACGACCTACACGGCCGCCACCGACTTCTCCGCCACGGCTGGCGCCGCGACCTCGCCGAGCGCCCCGAGCGCCGTCGGTCTTCGGGACGGCGTCGTCGTCGCCCACCGCGGCGCGTCGGACAACCGCGTCTACGTCACCTGGGACGTCGGCCGCTCCCCCGGGGACTTCGTGCCGTGGGTGCCGCTGGCCGGAACCACGAGCGGCGACGTCAAGACGATCGGGACGCCGACGATGACGGTGCTCGACGGCCGGCTCGTCTTCGCCTGGACGACCCCGGACAACACCGTCGACATCATGTTCGGCTCGATCGAGAACGGCGCGTTCGACGCCGACGACCACCCGACGGAGATCGCGGGGTCGACCACGTCCAGCTCGCCCGGCATCGCGGCGTTCGGCGACGGCCTGTGGCTGGTGCGGCGCGACGCGGACAGCAGGATCGAGTACACCAGCAGCATCGACGCGCCCCCGTACTGGCGCTTCCACGACTGGAAGGTGATCCCCGACTCGCCCGCCATCAGCGGGCGTCCGGTGATCGCGGCCTCGGGCAAGGTCATGCAGGTGGGCGCGATCGGCACCACCACGCTGGCCGACGGCGGCCGTACTCTCTACCGGGTCAACCGCGGCACGACGCTGGCCGAGGACGGCTGGAACGAGCACCCGGCGTGGACCACCGATCCACAGGGCCAGCACTCTCCGTCGGCGCCCGGTCTCTACATCGGCGGCGACGGTGTCATCTCCTCGGTCGTACGGCAGCCGACGGGCGGTGTCACCACGTCGGCGAAGCAGGCGCTGAGCGCCGCGGCGGCCGCGGGTACGGACACGGAGGCGATCGGCAAGGACGTCCAGGCCAACGCCCCGGCGGTCACCCCGCGCGACCTCGGCGACGTTCCCCTCGTCTCCTGGAACATGCAGGGCGCCGCGGACGGCACCGACGCGGCCAAGTGGACCGTGTCCGTCGCCCGGCTGGCCCGGCAGTCCCCGATCGTGGCGCTCCAGGAGGCCGGCCCCAGCTATCCCGTCCGGCCGCCCAACACCGAGTTCAACGTCTACGACGTCGGCGGCAACCACGTCATCGACGGCCTGGAGCCGGGGCTCCAGGTGACGACGCGGAACCTCGCGAACCCGGAGTACAACGCCAGTTTCGAAAGACTTCCGGCGGCCCAGGTGCCGGACCCGAGCACGGGACTGGACGGGCTCGGCCGGATCGTGACCCACACCCAGTGGCACATCGGCTCCGGTGACACCGCCCTCAACCGGGACGTCTACTTCCTGCACACCGACGCGTACCGTCGCGACGGACGGACCACGTACCGGGGCGGCCGGGTCAACCTCGCCTTCGTGACGGAGCGGGCGGCCGACGAGGTCGCCGCCATCGCCAGCCCGCAGGGCGGCACGGCACGGGCCACACTGGGCCTGCGGTTCGGCGACACCTGGTACTTCAACCTGCACGCCCTCTCGGGCGGTGGTGCCGACGCGGGCCTGATCGTGCACGAGATCGCCGACTTCGTGTCCGGGCGCGCACGGGGCGAGAACTGGGTCGCCATGGGGGACTTCAACCGCACACCCGAAAGCCTCCAGCAGGGGTCCGTCACGCTGCCCGCGGGCGCCGCGATCTTCCGCAACGGCCTGTCGACCCAGCGCAGCGGCAACGAACTGGACTACTTCGTCAGCTCCGGCGCCGTGAACGGGGTACAGGTCAACCGTCTGACGAACCCCGAGCTCCCGCTCAGCGACCCCGCGCGCAGTTACCCCAGCGACCACGCGCCGGTCGCCCTCGGTGCGCTGCGGGCCGCCGCGGAACGGGTGCCCGTCTTCGACGGCAACCGAGCGCTGGAGAACATGCTCGCGGGCGGTGTGCTCACCGGCGGCAGCGACACGATCGCGACGACGACGGTCCGCGACCACACGCCGCCGCAGAGCACCAGCGTACTCATGTGGCCCGACGGCTCCGTCCGGCTCGGCAACCTCTCGGGCTGCCTAGGGACCGCCGACCCCGCGGTGGTCGGGAGCGTCGTGGTGACGGGTGACTGCACCGACGGCACGAACCAGCGCTGGTTCCCGCAGTACATGGGGGACGGCGAGTTCCGGCTCATCAGCATGAACAACACCGGTCTGTGCATGGTCGGTGACACCCGCGGTGACCCGAAGGAGGAGGCCGAGTACGTCGTCCTGAAGGCATGTGCCTCCCCGAGCACCGCCGACGAACGGTGGATCTTCACACCGCAGAGCGGCTCCATCTCGGAGACCGCGGCCCCGGCCAACCTGTCCTACTCGCGCACGGGTTGGGCCACGCTGGAGAACCTTCACGTCGGCGGCGTCATGGACGTGATCGGGGACTCCACGGACAACAACGCCACCGTGGGCCAGTACGAGCGCAGGGGCGGCTCCAACCAGGGCTGGAACCTCGACTGGGTGTCCAGTGAGACCACGATGTTCCGGGGCACCCACAGCAACCGCTGTCTCGGTTTCCTCGGCGGCTCCACGGCACGGTCGAGTGATCTCACCGGTCAGCAACTGGTGGTCTCCGACTGCGAAGCCGGTCGGGCGAGCCAGGAATGGCGTGCCGTCCAGTTGGAGAACGACCTGGTGAACTGGCAGAGCGTCGCCGACCCGAGCCAGTGCATCGATGTCGCGGGAGCGCCCACCGACCCGGACGTGGGCAACCTGATCCTGTATCCGTGCGGGGACGGCCTCAACCAGCAGTGGCTGTTCACCCCGTACGACCCGACCGGAACACCATCGCTGCCCCAGGAGTGGGTGGACCTGTGACGAAGCGCCTGCCGCGGCCGGGTCTCCCCGGTCGCGGCAGGCGTGCTTCCTACGGCAGGCGCACGAAGAATTCGTTGCCGTCGGGGTCGAGAAAAAGGGTCCGGCCGCCGGCGTCCTGGCCGGTGCGCCGGGCTCCGAGCGAGACCAGACGGTCCATCTCCGCCTCCCGGTCCGCGGCCTCGGCCGGGAGCACCAGCTCGAAGGAGATCCTGTTCGTGCCCTCCTTCGGCGCGACGGGAGGGCCGCCCCACGTGATCTTCGTGCCGCCGTCCGGTGACTGGATCGCGGTCTCCTCGTCCTGGTCCCACACGAGGGGCCAGCCGAGGGCCGCGCTCCAGAAGTAGCCGACCTCCTGCGTGCCGTCACAGGCCAGGGCCCCGATGAAACCGGTGTCGGCGAGGAACTTGTTGCCCGCCTCGATGACGCACAACTCGTTGCCGTCCGGGTCGGCGAGCACCACGTGCCCCTCTTCCGGGCGCTGGCCGACGTCGATGTGCCGGCCGCCGAGCTCCAGGGCCCTGGCCACCGTCCGCTCCTGGTCCTCCGGGGAGGCGCTCGTCAGGTCGAAGTGCGCCCGGTTCTGGACGGTCTTCGGCTCGTGACCCGGCAGGAAGCGCAGCCGGAATCCGGTGCCGCCGGGGGGCAGCAGCACGACGCCGCCGTCCGGTCCTTCGCCGGGTCCGCCGTCCGGCTCCCATCCCAGGAGCCCGGACCAGAACCGGGCCAGGTCCGCGGGTCGGGGCGCGTTGAAGCAGATGGCGAACAGGCGGCTGGTCATGTCCGTTGCGTCTCCGGTCCTTCGGCAGTCGGGACGGCCGCATGCCGTCCCCGAAGGCGCAGCCTAGGTGCGCAGGTGCGGGCCTCGCATCCGTGTTTCCGTCACGGCGTCTACGGCGTCTCCCGGCGGTGCGGATGCGCGGGGAACACGCCCAGGACGCGTACCTCGGTGGAGAAGAACCGCAGTTCGTGCAGGGCGAGGGCGACACGCTCGTCGTCGGGGTGCCCCTCGATCTCGACGTAGAAACGGCTGGCGTTGAGGCCCGCACCCATCTGGTAGCTCTCGATCTTGGTGAGGTTGACCCCGCTGCTGGAGAACCCGCCGAGCGCCTTGTACAGGGCGCTCGGGATGTTGCGCACGCTGAAGAAGAGGCTGGTCATGGTCGGTTGTCCGTCGGCGGGAGGCTGGCCGGGGTCCCGGGACAGGACGACGAACCGCGTCGTGTTGTCCGGGTCGTCCTCGACGCCGGCGCGCAGCACCTGGAGGCCGTGCAGGCCGGCCGCGGCGGGCGGGGCGAGCGCCGCGTGCCGCGGGTCGTTCAGCTCGGCCACCTCACGTGCGGCCCCGGCCGTGTCGTCGCTGACGAGAGTGCGCCAGCCGCCCTCGCGCACGATCTTGCGGCACTGGCCGAGGGCGTGCACGTGGCTGCGTACGCACTCCACCTGGTCCAGGGTGGTGCCGGGTACGCCCATGAGGTCGAAGCGGATCGCGTGGAAGTACTCAGCGACGATGAACAGGCCCGACTCCGGCAGGAGATGGTGCACGTCCGCGACGCGGCCCGCCGCGGAGTTGTCCACCGGAATCACGGCGACGTCTGCGGCACCCAGCGTCACCGCGTCCAGGGCCTGCTCGAAACTCGTGCAGGGCAGATCGGCGCTGTCGGGGAAGAGGGCACGCGCCACGGTCGCCGAGTTGGAGCCGAGTTCACCCTGATATGCAACGGTTGTCACCGCTTTGAGCCTTTCCAGGTGGTCCTGTGGTAGGGCGGCAGGAGCTCGGTCGCGTACCGCACCAGCTGAAGTATCGGTGCACTCCCCCGCATCGGGCACATCCGCCTGTCCGAACCTTGGTGCCATCGCGCCGTCTCGGACAGCGTGGCGGGAACATACGGTGGCGGGGGAGCCGGACGCACACGTACCGCGAGGCCCGGCTGGAGCACACCTACGAGGTCGTTCGCCTCGGCGAGGTGTTCTCCGGACCCGACCTGAGCACCACCGCCGGGGCGCTGCCCGGCGCCCCGGCGGCCGATTTCGACTGATCACTTCTCTTGGAGGAACCCATGTCCGCGTCCGTATCCAGCCATCGGGCGATCGAGCGTCTCATCGCCCGCTACGCCGAGCTCGTCGACGACGGTGACTTCGCCGGGATCGGCGAGCTGCTCGCCGACGCCCGTTTCCTCGGCAGCGGCGGGGCCGTGACCGGGGGTGAGGCGATCGAGCGGATGCTGCGGGACACGGTGATCGTCCACGCCGACGGCACCCCGCGCACCCACCACGCGGTCAGCAACATGTCGGTCGACGTCGACGAGCAGGCGGGCACGGCGGCCGCCCGCTCGTACGTCACGGTGCTGCAGGCGCTGCCCGGCCTGCCGCTGCAGCCGGTCGCCGCGGGGCGGTACCACGACCGGTTCGCCCGCCGCGGCGGGCGGTGGTGCTTCGTGGAGCGGCGGGTGGAGATCCGGCTGGTCGGCGACGTGAGCCACCACCTGCGTCGGACCTCCGGGCCGTGACGGACCGGCGCCGTTCCTACGGTCGCGCCTCCGTCGTGCGGTAGCGCACCGGCAGCGACAGCACCCCGCGCACCATCCCGACCGGGAACCAGTCGAGGGTGTCGGCCGGGACGGCCAGTTCGAGGTGCGGGACGCGGGTGAGCAGGGCGTGCAGCGCGATCCGGGCCTCCAGGCGGGCGAGCGGGGCGCCCAGGCAGTGGTGGATGCCGTGGCCGAAGGCCAGGTGCCGGGCCGCGGGGCGGGTGACGTCGAGCACGTCCGGGTCGCCGCCGTCGGGCTGCGGCAGGGCCCGGGACGCGGAGCCGAGGGCCACGGCGACGACACCGCCCCGGGGAATGCGGACACCGCCCAGTTCCAGGTCCTCGGCGGCGTAGCGGTTCGTGGTGCGTTCGACGGAGGTGTCGTAGCGCAGGAACTCCTCGACCGCCTGCGGCAGCAGCTCCACGTTGTCGCGCAACAGCTTGAGCTGGTCGGGGTGTTGCAGGAGCGCCAGGACAGCGTTGCCGAGGAGATTGACGGTGGTCTCGTGTCCTGCGACGACCAACAGCAGCGCGGTGCCGGCGAGTTCGTCCTGGGAGAGGCGGCCGTCGTCCTCGTCCCGGGCGGCCACCAGGGCCGACAGCAGGTCGTCGCCGGGGGCGCGCCGCTTGTCGTCGACGAGCGCACGGAGGAATCCGTGCAGGCTCGCGATGGCCGCGGCGTACTCCGGGTGGCCCGTCTGGAACGCGAGGGCGGTCCAGCGCCGGAAGTCGTGCCGGTCCCCCTCGGGGATGCCGAGCAGTTCGGCGATCACGGTGACGGGCAGCGGCGCGGTGAAGGACTCCACCAGGTCGGTCTCGCCCTCCGGCGGGAGGGCGTCGATCAGCGTGTGCGCGATCCCGGTGATGCGCGATTCGAGGGCGGCGGTGCGCTTGGGCGAGAAGGCTCCGGACACCAGACGGCGCAGTCTGGTGTGCTCGGGCGGGTCCGATTCCAGCATCTGGGCACCGAACCCGGTGCCACGCTTGTGCCCGAGGAATCCCGCGGCCTCCAGCATCTTCTCGGCCGGGCGCGGATCCTTGAGCAGCGCCGGATGCGTGAGCGCCGTACGGGCGACGTCGGGGTCGACGACGACCCAGCCGGTGAGTCCGGGGAAGAACTGCGCCGCGTGCACGGGTCCTTCGGCGCGCAACCGAGCGAACTGCCGTACGGCGTCGGCCTTGAACTCCGGGCCCATGACCACGAGGTCGTCGGACGCCGCGCCCGCTCGGGGCTGCTGGGGCATGTTCATGTGGGTGCCTCGTTCTGAAGACTGAAGTCCGGACAACAGAGAAGAGCGCCGACCGGTGAGCCTCTGTGAGTATTCGTCATGTCTGCCCGGTCCGGGGCGACTTCGGGGGTTCGGTACGGCATACATGTGAGATGTGTGTCACATGAGCAGTCGCTCAAGGTCGGACTGCGCGTACGGGCACCGCACCCGGCGCCGTACCGCTCGTCGCTGCGGCGCCTCGCACGGTGACACCCTACGCCACACATGTGTGGCTGATGGCGACCTACGTGTGTTGCCGACGGCTTGTTCAGTCGGTGCGACCGTCATGTGACCGATGCGGGCGTCCCGCCCGGGCCGAAGAGTGAGGGGAAGCAAGTGACCGTCGCCTCACGGCCTCACGAGGGAGAACCCGCCATGCACCGTGACCAGTGGCCCCTGCGGGCACAGTCGGCGTCCGAGCATGTGCCGGCGCTGCTCCTGGACGTCGATCAGATGCTCGACGAGTTCACCCGGCTCCCGTTGCAGGCGAGGTTCCGTTTCGACCCGGCGCTGCCCGCGGTGATCACCGTCGAGTTCCTGCCGGAGCGCGGTCCGAGCCTCGTGTGGCGCATCGGCCGCGAGCTGCTGCACGAGGGGCTGACGGAGATGAGCGGCATCGGGGAGGTACGGATGTGGCCGACCCTGCCCGGCGGACCGCCCTCGTCCTGGCTGCTGCTCGAATCGCCCGAGGTGGAGGCCCTGTTCGAGCTGCCCACCGAGCGACTGGCCGACTGGCTCGCGGCCACCTACCTGATCGCGTCGGCCGAGGCGGAGCTGGACGGCCTGAACTGGGACGGCTTCCTGCGGGACCTTCTCGACGCTCCTGAGCCCCCTCCGGAATGACACCTCCCCGCCGACCACACCCGCCCACAGACACCAGTCGCGCTGCGCATCACCTGCCGGAGTAGTGACGCATGGGACGCGCGGGAAAGACCTGACCCAGCAGACCGGCCACCGGCCGCGTGGCGCACACGTACGCCTTCCGGGCCCCGATGACGACTCACTGCCGCTCCCCGTGGGCGCCGCAGATCTGGAGGAATGACATGAAGAGCAGCAATCCGATCCTCTCTCGCTGGGGCGCGACCCAGAGCGTCACCCGGTCCGACGCCGCGCCGCGTCGGCCGGTGGGCACCGGGGCCGGCGCCCACCTCGGCAGCGATCACCTGGCCAACCCCTACGCCCCGGCCGGAGAGACCGGCACCGGCACCGGTACGGGCCCGCAGGACGCCCGTACCGCTCTGACGCTGGACGACGTCGTCGTACGCACAGCGTCCACGCTCGGCGCCGTGGCGCTGGCCGCGGTGCTCTCGTGGCTGTTGCTGCCCGTCGACGAGGCGAACATCGGCCGCTCGTACGGCATCGCCGTCGGCGCCGCGATCATCGCTTTCGCCCTGTCGATGTTCCAGTCGTTCCGGCGGACGCCGTCACCGGCGCTGATCCTCGGGTACGCGGCGTTCGAGGGGGTGTTCCTCGGCGTGTTCTCCAACGCGACGTCGACGTACATCGCACCGGGCGTCGTCGTCCAGGCGGTGCTCGGTACGATCGCGGTCTCCGCGGGGATGCTCATCGCCTACCGCCTGCGGTGGATCCGCGTGACACGTCGGTTCGCCGGGACCGTCGGCGCCGCCGCGACCGGGTTCCTCCTGTTGCTCGTGGCCGACGCGCTGTTCTCCGCGTTCGGTGCGGGCGACGGCATGGGCTTCCACAGCGGCGGTCTCGGTATCGCCTTCGGCCTGTTCGGGATCGCCCTCGGCGCGTGTTTCCTGGCCCTGGACTTCAAGCAGGTGGAGGACGCCATCGCGTTCGGCGCCCCGCGCGAGGAGGCATGGCTGGCCGCCTTCGGCCTCACCGCGACGCTGGTGTGGATCTACCTGGAGGTGCTCCAGCTGCTGTCCCTCTTCAACAACGACAACTGAGCCGCTCGACGACAGGTGGGGCATGCGCTCGACGCACGCCCCACCTGTCATGCAACGCGACCAAGCCCCTCCCTCTCCTCATCCTTGCATTCTCGCACAGTCACCTGTCAGAATGGTGACGTGAACCTCGACCATGTATTCGTATGCGGACATCCGGCCCTCGACTTCGCGGCCACGCTCCGCGCGCGGCGCTCGACGCGGTTCGAGATGTTCGCGACGCCGGAGCGGCTGAACGCCTGGTACCTGGAGTCAGGGATCGTCGACACGATCATGCCGGGCGACGACAGGGACGTACGGGAGGCGACAACCGTGCGCGAAGCCCTGTACCGCCTCATCACCGATCGCCGGCTCGGCGAGGAGTTCGACCGCGAGGCGCTCGCCGTGGTCAACGCGGCCGCGCGCGAGACACCCGTGACGCCGCAGCTGACCGCGGCGGGGCGGCACAACGAGGCGACTCCGGCGCAGGCCCTGGCGACAGTGGCGCGGATGGCCGTCGACCTGCTGAGCGGCCCGGACGTGCCACTGCTCAAAGAGTGCGGCAACCCGGAGTGCACGCGAATCTACATCGACCGGTCCCGCGGTACGCGGCGCCAGTGGTGCGGGATGGAGTCCTGCGGCAACAAGATCAAGGCGGCGGCGTACCGCGCACGGAAGAGAACGGCGGCTTCGGCTTCCCTCTAGGCCGGGGCGGTTTGCCGCTGGCGGCGGGCTGTCCGCCAGCAGCCCGCCGCCTCGCTCCGGCCGCCCAGCTCCCTAGCCCCGCCAGATATTGTCGAACGCGTCGTTCTCGACGCCTCGGCGCAACCGCAGCGCCTCCAGGTGTGTCACCGCGTCACCCACGGCGGCGAGCACGGTCATGACCCCGTCACCGAGTACGTTCTCGTCGACCGTCGGGGTCTCTTCGCCGATCCGCAGAAGTGCGGTCAGCACTCCAAGGGCCGCTTCACGCGCGGCACTTGACTCATCCGCGGTGGGCAGCGACACGGAGTCCGTCTCGCTCGACGTACGAGCGGCGCCCTTTCGCCTCGGGCCACCGAGCCACCCGCGCCGGCCGGGCACGAGGCCCGCCTTCTCCAGATCGTCCGCGTAGGCCGGGGCGAGGTCGACCCCGCGCCGCCACAGCCACTGCTCGACCGTCTCGTACGGTTCGTCCCGGGTGAGCGAGGCGGCGGCGAGGTCCAGCAGCCGGTCCCCCGTCGACACGGGCGGCGCCGGCACCATCCGGTCGTCGTCCAGGGTCAGCGCCCCGTGCCCGAGGAGGTCGATCACCTCGGCCCCGGCCAGGGCGAGGGACAGGTCGCTCGGGTCCACGGGCCGCTCGCGCGTCGGGCCCAGGGCGAGGAGGGCGAGGGCACGGACCGTCGTCATCGGGGACTCGGCCGCGGGAGAACCCGCCCCGGAGTCCGCGGACTTCCTGTTCATCACGATGCCTGCCTCTCTCTTCAGCCCTGCCCGTCGGGACGGCTGCGAGTGTGTGCGTCACAGATTGGGTGGTGATGTCAGAATGACAGCACCATCGTCACTAGTCAAGGCGGTGACGTATTTAGACACGCAGGACACCGCAACCCGCAGCTCGCAACCTCCAACTCGCACTCCGCACTCACATCCGCACTCACATCCACACCCACACCACCAAGCGCCGACTTGACAGTCACGCGCACACAATGCCAACGTCATCACCGGTTAGATTGGTTACTTGGTTCTCGCGGACACCTGCAGACGAGGTAACCCATGCCCCCCTTCTCACACCATC
Organism: Streptomyces sp. VRA16 Mangrove soil; assembly: GCF_017377775.1. Classification (GTDB taxonomy): domain Bacteria; phylum Actinomycetota; class Actinomycetes; order Streptomycetales; family Streptomycetaceae; genus Streptomyces. The sequence goes on along the minus strand of NZ_JAFVLN010000001.1, from coordinate 430,269 downwards.
AGGAGATACTGATCAACATGTCACACACACCTGTTGCAGACCTCAGGGCCGAATCCAGCCCTCTCTCCCCCGGTACTCACGCGTATCGGCTCGGCGGCCTGGTCCAGCGCTACCACGTGCACGGCAGCGGACCGGTGTGCGTCGTGCACCCCGGCGGCCCCGGGATCTTCTGGGAGTACCTGCGGATACCCGCCCTGGAAGAACACCTCACGATGGTCTACGTGGAGCCCATCGGCACCACGGAGGACAGCCGGCTGCCCTCACACCCGCACGGCTACACACGCGAGCGGTACAGCGCGTTCCTGGACGCGCTCATCAGCCGACTCGGCGTGCCGAAGGTGCACCTGCTGGGGCATTCGCACGGGGCGTTCGTGGCCGCGTACCACGCCCTGCACCACCCCGAACGCCTCGCGGGTGTCGTGCTGTACGAGGGCGCGCCGGTCACCGGGCCCGAGCACGGCGCCGAGGCGGGCCGCCGCGTCGAGCAGTTCGCTCTGGAGCACAAGGACGAACCGGAACTGCCCGCGGTTCTCGCGGCGTTCGGTGCGATGGGCTCCATGGCGAGCGACGCGGACACCGTTGCCGTGGCGCGCGGGGTGTTCCCGTCCTACGTCGCCGACTACTGGGGCAACGAGAAGGAGCTCGCCCCGGTCCGGGACGCGATCAGGGCCACATACGTCTCCGGCCTGGACGAGGACCTGTCCCCCGACGTGGTCGACGACCGCGCCGCACTGCCGGGACTCACGGTGCCCGCTCTGGTCGTCGTGGGGCTGCACGACGTGATCTGCAGTCCGCGCTGGGCCTTCGAACTAGACGAACTCATCCCGGACTCCCGCCTTCTGATCCTGCGGAACAGCGGTCACTTCGGGCACATCGAGGAGCCCGAACCGTTCGCCGACGCCGTCCGCCGCTTCGTGACGGACGGCAAGGGGTTGCTCAGCCCCGTTCCGGCTGAAGGCGCGTGAAAACAGCCTGCGCTTCCCTCCGGCCGCGTCGTCGTCCGGCATCGCAGCACGGGCGTAGTCGTGCAGCCACAGGTAGTGCCGCGTGACGTGTCCCGCGTCGGCGGCCTGCGTCAGGTTGAACAGGACCTGGGAGCTCTGGTTGCTGAGGGCGACACCGAGGGAGAGCAGCAGGACGAGGTCGCCGAGCGAGGCACGGTGCTCGTCGTACAGGTGCAGGGTGAAGACGAGGCAGCCGGACAGGGCCGCGACGAACACGAGCCATCCGGCGGCCTCGTACCCGACGGCCTTGGCGCGCGCCCGCACCAGAACACGGCTGGTGCCGTCCCATAGGGTGCGGGCCCGGCGGTCCAGGTGCGCGGCGGAGCCCGCGATGCGCCGTTACTTGACCCGCGCGAGCCCGGCCGCCGCCGACACGAAGGACGCCACCACCGGTCGCGCCTCGTCCCGCGGCGACCACGCCACGACGATCCGGCTCTCCGGTGCGTCGACGACGGGCACGCACACCACGCCCTCGGGCGCCGGGGACACGAGCGAGCGCGGCAGTACGGCGGTCACCAGGCCGACGGCGACGAGCGAGTACAGCTGGGGGATGTCCGCGACCTCGGGACCGGAACCCCGGGCGTCCCCGACGCCGTCGGGGACGCCCTTCCAGCGCGGCATCGGCTCGTGCTCCAGGTCCGCCAGGCGCAGCTCGGCACGCGAGGCCAGCGGATGGCCCGCGGAGAGGACCGCGACGCGCGGCTCGACGCAGAGGGTCTCGTGGGCCAGGCCGTCGAGGTCGTCGAACGGGACGTACAGCAGCGCCGCGTCGGCCCGGCCCGCCCGCAACAGGTCCACGCGGTCGGCGGGCCCGCTGAAGACGATCTCCACGGGGCGCGCGTCGGGCCGCGCGGCGTAGGCGGCGAGGAGCGCGGACAGCAGCCCGGCGTCGCCGCCGGGCTTGAGCACGAGCCGCAGTCGGTCCTCGGCGCCGCCGGCCCGCCGGGTGCGGTCCACGGCGGCGCTCACCGCGTCGAGCGCGTAGCGGCCGTACCGCAGCAGCGCCTCACCCGCCGGACTCAGCACGACCTGCCGGCTGGAGCGCACGAACAGCTGGACACCGAGCCGCCTCTCGACGCGCTGGACAGCCTTGGACAGGGCGGGCTGCGCGATGCCCAGCCGCTCGGCGGCGCGCCCGAAGTGCAGTTCCTCCGCCACCGCCACGACGTATTCGATCTCCCGCGTCTCCAGTTCGACCATGCCGCCAGGTTATCGTCCGAGGCCCGACAGATCTTGGACGGGCCGCCCGGCCTCCTGTTTCCATGGAGGCATGATTCACCACACGATGCTCGTATCCTTCGAGAACTCCCTCCCCGACGCCGACCTCGACCAATTCCTCCAGGACATCGAAAAGGCGATGCGCGACTCCGGGCAGCTCCGTACGTTCTCGGCCCGGCGCCACATCCCCGTGCCCGGCGAGGAGGAGATCCCCGCGCTCATCGCGACGGCGGTGCTGCAGTTCGGCGTCGCCGACCGGGACGCTCTCGCCGCCGCCTTCGCCGCACCCGGCGCGGAGGAGGTCATCCATCGCTGGCAGGCCAGGCACCCGTACAAGGTCGCGTGGGTGAACCACACCCCCCTGGACTGAGGCGTCGGCGGGGGATCTGCACTCCCCCGGGGGCAGTCGCACGGCCGAACTGCTTCCCTTGTAGTACTCCGCGGTCCGCCCCACGGGACGACGCGACCGGCACGTGCGGCGAGCACGCTGAACGTGTCCGGTCCGACGTCCCGCCAGGAGGCGCACGATGCTGTTGATCGAGGTCCATGTGGCCCGGGGAACCCTCACCGAGCAGGAGCGGCAGTCGCTGGGGCGGCGGCTCGTCGACGCCATGATGACGGAGGAGGAGGGCCATGCCGTCGAGGTGATCGACGCCCAGCGGGCCGTCACCCAGGTCCTGGTGCACGAGCCGGCCGCGTGGGTGCTCGGGCAGCGGCCCGCGGCCGACCCCGCCGATCCGCCGCGCTATCTGGTGCGGATCACCGTGCCCGCGTCCTGGCGCAAAGAGGTGAGCACGCACGCCGTGCCGGCCGTCACCGACGCGCTCGCGGAGACCGAGCGGGCGGCCGGACGCGACCCCGAGCGGGTGCGCGAAGCGCCGCACGCCGTGATCCTCGTGGACGGCGTCGCCGAGGGCTCCGTCGGCCTGTTCGGCCGGGTCATGGGCAGCATGGACCTCGCCGACATGGTCACCCGCCCCTACCGCGAGACGGCCGGTCCGCACCCCGCGTCCACGGCCGACGGACGGTGGATCGACCCGGTCTGCGGAATGACGGTGGAACGCTCCCCGGGCGCGATCACGCTGGAGCACGGGGGCGTCCTGTACGGCTTCTGCCACGGGATGTGCCGTCGCTCCTTCGCCGATGAGCACGGCATTGCGCTCAGTTAGCGTCGCGCAGAGGGCCCGCCGGCAGGACGGACCGTCAGTCGGCGCGCGGCGCCGCCGTCATGCGGAACGAGCGTGCGACGGCGCACGCGCATCCCGTCAGGAACGCCGTCGCGAGGGCGGCCAGCCGGAGCTGCGCCGCGCGCAGTTCGCCGGGGGCCGCGACCCCACGGGTGGGCGCCCGCCCCTCGGGGTCGTACACCACGGGCAGGGTGTCGCCGAGGGCCGTCGTCGCACCGCAGCCGCGCCACACCGCGGCGCCCGTGGGCACCGCGTCGACGCCGGTGACGGCGCAGAGGGCACGGCCGCGTCCGGAGTCCGGCTGCACCGACGCGACCCGCGCCGGTTCCACGAGGCCGCGCTGCTGGAGGGCGACCCCGGCGGCGACGTCCGAGCTCATGAGGGCCAGACAGATGCCGAGGACGGCGACCAGTCCGACCAGGATCCGTCCGGCCCGCCGGATCAGGAGGTACAGCACCAGTACGGCGATCACCAGCAACCCCGGCTCGCCGGTGGTCAGTTCGCGGGGTCCGCCCCACATGCCGGCGAACCCCGCGCCGACGGTCAGGGCCGCCGCCGCTCCCCCGGCCAGCAGTCCCTCGACGAGCAGCCGGCGCGGTACGCCGACGAACTCCGCGGGCCCCCACAGCACCGACCGCAGGTGCTCCGCCAGGACCGGCGCCGCGGCACGGGGGTGCGACGCACGTCGGGATCCGCGCACGCCGTACCTCCTTTCTCACCGGCCGGGCTCTGCCGGCGCCATCGTGTCGTCGGGCCCTCCCCGGTGCACCGGCTGCCGCCGGACGACTTGGCGGACCTCAGGCTGCCGGGATCCGGCAGCGCGGCGGCCGCCGCCGGGCGGTCACCTCGGCCACCACAGGCCGGGGCCGCCTTCCCGCCATTCGATCAGCGGCGTCGTCACCGCTTCGTCGGTGTCCAGGGCGACGCCGTGCAGGCGGAGCAGTTCGATGACGTCGCCCAGGGAACGGGCCACTCCGGCCTGTTTCCCTCGCAGGGTGACGCATCGTCCGCCGCCCCCGTGCGCGGGGTGCACGACGACCGGGACCGCCGTCTCGTCCGCGCCGGGCGGCCGGGAGCAGGCGGGACGGCCGGCACCGCGCGGCCTGCCGCGCGTACGGCTCCTGCGCGGGGGCGCCGTCATGAGGCGGTGCCACTGCCAGGGGCGGGCGCCCCGGTGCCGTCGGCGGTCAGGCCGTCGTCGTCGCGTCGCCCCAGCCCAGCACGTGCAGGCCGGTGGCCTCGTCCAGGAGCGGGGCCGGCGGTGCGCCGTCCGCCTCGTTGAAGTGGGTGAGGGCCTCGATGAGCGCGGTCCGCTGCTCCGGGGCGAGCCGCTCGACGATCGACGCGATCTCCTCGTGGCGCCGGGCGGTGACGTCCTCGACCGTGCGACGGCCCTCGTCGGTGAGCCTCAGCAGCGTCTCGCGCCGGTTGTCCGGGTTGGTCTGCCGGTCGGCGAGCCCGGCCGCGATCAGCCGGTCGACCATGCGCATCGCCGTCGAGGGCGCGACGCCCAACAGCTCGGCCAGTGCGACGAGTTTGGTCGCGCCGCGCGAGGAGAGCACGACCAGCATGCGGAACTGGGCCGGCGTCACCCGGTCCTCGACTTCGGCGAGCGAGCGGGCGCAGACCGCGACGAGCACCCTGGACGCCGTCAGCACCGCACGGGTCACCGCGTCCACGTCGTCGTCCAAGTGCCCCGCCGGAGCCGCTTTCCTGACCATGGCACATTCTTACCCCGCCCTCGACGGTGCGTGCCCGCCGCCTTTCTGTGTCCATGTCCCGGCGCCTCCCTCGCGTTCTACAATATGCAACTATTGCATCGGCTAAGTATTTGGGTAGGTATCCGTTACGCGATCGAGTCCCGCACGCCGCCCCGGGAGGCGAGAACATGACGTCTCCTCAGCAGCGGCTGCCCTGAACCATGCCGCCGGCCGGGGTGGCAGGAAACCGACAGGGGCCACGAGCACCGTGGCAGGGGAGGCGATGGGATGGACCGGTCGGACGAAATGTGGCGCAGGTTCCTGAAGGACAGCGAGCGGGCCATCCGCCGCACCGCGCCCAGGGAACCCTCGGCGCGCGAACGCGCCGAGGCCGCGGGGCGGCACGGGGACTCCGGCGACGCACGGGAGGGCTCCGTCCCGGTCGGCTTCGAGCTGGTCGGCGAGGCATGGCAGCCCGATCCGAATCCGGCGTACGCACCCTGGAGCGACCTGGACGGGCGGGGCCGGCTGCGCCGCGCCGCGACCCTGCTGGGCGTGTGCGCCGTGCTGGTCGCCGCGCTCGCCTCGGTGGCCCGGCTGCCGATCGGGGCGGGCCCGGACGCCGGCCGGCCCGCGGGTGTCCACCTCGGGCAGACCGAGGAGGCGTCCGACGGCCTGCCCACGGCGTCGCCCGTGCGCTGACCGCCACCGTCCCGGTGTCGCGGCGCCGGTGACCTGCTACTGCGGGGCGGCCGTCCCGCCCGCCGCGAGGAGTTCGTGCAGCAGGTGCGACGCGGTGATGACGCCGAGCAGTCTGCTGCCGTTCCCGGCGCGTTCGACGACGGCGACCAGGGGCGTACGGTCCCGGGCCATCAGGGCGGCGACTTCGAGGGCGGTGTCGTCCGGGGCCGCGACCGGTGGCGGCGTCGCCCTGCGGGACAGGCACTCGCCGACCGTACGGCCGCGCAGGGCGTGGCAGAGCCGGTCCGCGTGCTTCTCGTCGACGACCGCGGCCAGGGCCGGGTCCTCGATGACGTAACCGGGGACGAGCACCTTGACCATCTGGGAGGCCGGCAGGATGGCGGCGGGTTCGCCGCGCTCGTCGACGACGAGCAGTCCCGGCAGCCGGTTCTCCGCCATCAGGCGGGCCGCCGCCGTGGCGTCACTGTCGAGACGGACCGATTCGTAGGCGACCGCCAGGTCCCGTGCGCGCACGAGAGGCTCCTCATCTGCTGTGCCGCGTTGTTGATCTCAGCGTCGTACGAAGACGGCACGGAGGCCAGTTCCTTGACGCGAAACATACGGGACGACCGCGGGGCCGCCCGTCAGGCGAACGCGAAGTAGCGCAGCCAGAGGTAGCCCGCCGAGATCGCGACGGTGACGGCCGTGACCACGAGGCCGTACTTGGTGAACTGCCAGAAGGAGATGGGCTGCCGGTTGCGTTCGGCGATGCCGAGGACCACGACGTTGGCGCTGGCACCGATGGCCGTGGCGTTGCCGCCGAGGTCGGCGCCGAGGGCCAGGGCCCACCACATCACGTGGTCGCTCGCGCCGCCCATGTCATGGACCAGGTCCGCGGTGATGGGGGCCATCGTGGCGACGTACGGGATGTTGTCGACGATCCCGGACAGCACCGCGGAGCCGCCCAGCAGGACCATGGATCCGCCCAGTTCGCTGCCGCCGATGAGATCGGCGAGCGCCTTGGAGACCTCGCCGATGACGCCGGTCTCGATCAGTCCGCCGATCATCACGAACAGGCCCGCGAAGAACGCGAGGGTGGGCCACTCGACCTCGCCGAGCACCTCGCCGGTCTCCACGGTGGAGACCGCGACCAGCAGGCCCGCGCCGAGCAGGGCCACGACGCTGGGCTCGTAGTGCAGGACCGGGTGGAGCACGAAACCGGCGACCACGAGGACCAGGACGCCCAGGCCCTGGACGAGCAGCCGCGGGTTCTTGATGGCCTCGCGCTCCTCCAGGGCCATGATCTCGGCGGCGCGCTCCTCGTCGTAGACGAACGACGCGCGGAACATGATCCGGCACAGCAGGACCAGCACCACGGTCAGCACGGCGGCCAGCGGCGCGAGATGGACCAGGAAGTCGTTGAAGGTCAGGCCCGCGCGGCTGGCGATGATGATGTTCGGCGGGTCGCCGACGAGGGTGGCGGTGCCGCCGATGTTGGCGGCGAAGACCTCGGCGATCAGGAACGGGGCGGCCGGCAGCGCGAGCCGTTCGCACACCAGGAGCGTCACCGGCGCGACGAGCAGCACGGTGGTGACGTTGTCGAGCAGCGCGGAGGCGAGCGCGGTGATGACGACGAGCATGACCATCACCCGGAACGGTTTCGCGCGTGCCCGCTTCACCGCCCAGATCGCCAGGTACTCGAACATGCCGGTCTTCTTCAGCACGCCGACGATCATCATCATGCCCATCAGCAGGAAGATGACGTTCCAGTCGACGCCGGACTCCTGCGAGAAGAAGGCCGAGGCGTCGTCGGTCGCGCCGATGGCGAGCATCAGTCCCGCGCCGCCGAGCGCGGCGGCCACCCGATGCACCTTCTCGCTGATGATCAGGGTGTAGGCGCCGATGAAGACGGCGAGCGCCGCCCAGCTGTGCCAGTCGTTCACGATGCTCCGATGATTCGTTCCTTCCGAGGGATGCCGAGGGCCGGGGCGCGCGCCGGACTGCCGGGCCTGCCGGGGAGCAGCCCGAGGAGACGGTCACGGGCGAACGCGCCACGGACCAGGAGGAGTGGGGGCGGCCGACAGGGCCGCGGGAGAAGGGCGCCGCGGGGAACGGGCAGCAGCATCATGACCGACCACCCCGATCTGGACGCAGACCTCTGACAAGACCGCCGACCAGACTTCCCGGCACACCACCCGGAACCTTACACGTTCTTAACGCGGCATTGACGGGCTCTTGGTGCGCACTGAACGCGGACCCTCATTGCCGGGGTACGGCAACACATCAGGCTCGTTCCGTCAGGAACTCACGGGCGCCGCGCAGTCTCGTGCGCAGTGCGCGCTGCGTGGCGCGGGAGTCGAGACGGACGTCGAGAGCGCCGGGCAGCCCGCTCTCGGCGCGCAGGCCGGCGGGCAGGCGGGCGGGGTCGAGGCCGTCACGTCCGGCGATCAGGGTGCCGAGTTGATGGCGGCTCAGCGCGTCGGTTCCGGCGAGATGGTGCATGCCCGCGGTGCGGCCCGCCGCGAGTTCCAGGAGCGCCGCGGCCAGGTCGGTGACGTGGACGGGGCAGCGGATGTCGTCGGTGAACAGCACGCCCTCGCGTACGCCGGCCGCGAGTTGGTGCACCGCGGCCACGTGCGCGGAGCGCCGGTCGCCGATGATCAGCGAGGTACGGGCGACGACGGCGCCGGGGCACACGAGGCCGACGCCGGTCTCCGCCGCGGCCTTGGCGGCGCCGTACGGCGTGACCGGATCGGGCGGGCAGGTCTCGTCGTAGCCGGGCCGGGACCCGGAGAACACGGCGTCGCTGGAGACATGGACCAGTCGGCAGCCGTGCCGTGCCGCGGCCTTCGCCAGCCGGACCGGGCCCTCGGCGGTCACGGCCCAATCGGCCCCGGCGCTCGTCGCGTTGACGATCACGCAGGGTCCGGCCGTGGCCGGCGCCGCCTCGACGGCGGCGGCGTTCCGCAGGTCGAGTGGCCGCCAGGTCACCCCCGGGAGCCCGCCGGGCCGCGTCGCGTAGGTCGCGAGCGTCGCGTGCCCGGCCGCCACCGCCTGCCGGACCAGTTCGGCGCCGAGGAACCCGCTGCCCCCGATGATCATGACCCTCATGGTGCGACAGGTTAGCCGGGAGATTCTGCGCGGCGCCGCGCTCAGAGGAACCTGAGAGATTCCTGTGTCAGGGTGGCGCGCCGGACGGGCACACCGGGTGCCCGCGTCGCCGGAGGAACCACAGATGAGTCTGATCAACGGCCTGCCCGCGCATGTGCTGCTCGTGCATGTCGTCGTCGTTCTGGTGCCCCTGACCGCCCTCGCGCTCGTGGTGTGCGCGGTGTGGCCGAGGGCCGCGCGGCGCGTGGGGATCGGGCTGCCGGTGCTGGCCCTGGTCGCGCTGGCGACCGTGCCGCTGACGACGAACGCCGGCGAATGGCTGGAGCGCCACGTGGCGAGCACCGCACTGGTGCGCCGTCACACGGAGCTCGGCGACGGTCTTCTCCCCTGGGCCCTGGGCCTGTTCGCTCTCGCGGTCGGCGTCTGGTGGGTGGCGGGCCGCGCCGCCGCGTCCGGCACCTCCCACGCGCCGCGCCGGATCGCCCTGCCGCTGCGCGTCGCCGCCGGTGTCCTCTCGCTCGCCGTGGCCGCGGGCGCCGTCGTGGACGTCTACCGCATCGGCGACTCGGGGGCGAAGGCGGCGTGGCAGGGCGGGTTCTCGAAGTCGGCGACGGGCGGGGACGGGGACGACTGACGCCGCGCGGGACCGGTCATCCCCGTCGCTCGGGCGGCGGAGGATCGAAGAGGCGCGGTCCGGCGGCGTCGGGGGCCTGGAAGAAGCGCGCGTACTCCTCCAGCTGCCGACGGCCGGCCGGGACGGCGCCGGGCGCGCCGGCCCGCTCACGGGCTTCGGGCCGGCGGCACGACTCGTCGACCGGGGCCTTGAGACGGTGCAGTTCGACGGGCACCCCGAGCGAGTGCGCGGCCGACCGCTTCGCGTCCCGCTCGGGCCTGCCCAGGAATCCGAATTCCAGGACGACCGTCTGTCCGAGCCTCAACAGGTCCTGGGCGTGGGCCCGGAGCCGCTGCTCCAGCCGGTCGCGCGCCCCTCGGTCGAACGGGTCGATGCCCAGGTCGGCGAGCCAGTCGTCGGAGCAGAGCGGTACCGCGGGAATCTCCGCGGCCGGGCGCCGCGCCAAAGTGGTCTTCCCGGAAGCGGGCAGTGCGCACAGCAGGACGAGCCGGGGTTCATTCCTCGCGTGCACCGGGCCACCCAGTCATCCTCGGCACCGATCCGGCCGTGTCGGCCGCCGACCCGGGCGGCGGCCGACCACGCGCCGAACTCCCGGGTCAGCTCGGCAGCTCGGCGACCAGTACCTTCGTCGTCCCTCCCGCCTTCCGGTCGAGGGCGTAGAACGCCACCTCTCCGCGGTTGTTGATCCCGACCCCCTCGGTCGGCGCCCAGTGCTCGGTGTCGACCATGGCGTCCAGGGCGTACATATGGCCCTGCGGGTCCCAGACGACGGCCGTGGTGTCGTCGGGAGCCGTCTCGGCGGTGCCGACGATCCAGCCCGCGTCGTTGACGTCGAGCGCGTGGGCGTCGAAGCCGAAGTCGGGCAGCCGGGTCATGGTGCCGCCCGGCTTGAGGACGAAGGCGTCGTCGCCGCTGCTGCCGACGATCTCGCCCGCGGAGTTCACCGCCCGGGCGTAGCTGTCGGCCATGCCGGGGAGCGTGCCGAGGTCGGTGATGGTGCCGTCCGCGGACCAGCGCACGGCGCGCCGCTTGCCGTCCTTCGTGGAGTGGCCGACCACGACCCCGTCGTTGTTGAGCGCGAGCGGCTCGGTGAGCTGACGGCTGTCGGTGAGATGCGGCAGGTGCCGGAAGCCGTCCTGTCGCGTCCACACGAAGGGGTCGTTGACCTCGGTGGTGCCGCCCGTCGCCGGGTTCTTGACGGTGCCGGTGGCATTGCCGACGACGGTGCCCGCGTCGTTGACGGCGAAGGCGCGGTCGAAGCGGTACGTCTCCCAGGTGGGCAGCGGCAGCACGGTCAGGTCGCCGTCCGCGTCCCAGACGCCGCCGCGAGTGCCCTCGGCGACCGTCAACTGGCCGACCGCCCAGCCGTTCCCGGCGCTCTGGCCGAGGACGTAACCGCTGCGCGCGCCGTCGTCCTGGAGGACGGTGACGCCCCGGGCCGGGTCCCAGCGGATCGGGCGGCTGACGCCGGATATCTGCTGCGAGCCGGCCACCCGGCCGGCGTCGTCGAGGCCGAAGGCGACCGCGGGTCCGAAGGAGCCGGTGACCTCGACCGTGGGCTGGGTGACCTTGCCGAGCAGCACGTCGGCGCTGCCCAAGGGCGTGCCCGTGTCCGATGCCAGCGAGAACCGGCCGACGAGGCGGGTGCCGGAGGGCGGCGCCGTGTCGGCGACGATCCGGCCGCTGATCCTCGTCGACGCGCCGGACGCGAGCCGCACCGGCTTGCCGTCGTCCACCGTCACCGAGCCCAGCGACGTGGAGAACAGCGTGTCCTGGATGTCGAACGTCGTGGAGCCGGAGGGTATGTCGGTGCCCGCGACGACGAGCCCGTAGTAGCCGGGCTTCGGGTCCTCGACGGTCAGCGACTCGCGCGCGCCGCCGTTCGTGGACGAGGCGACCAGCGCGCCGGACTGCGCCACGAGGTAGAGGTCCAGGTCGGCGTCGGCGTCGGCGGCGTTGCCCAGGGTCACCTCCAGGCGGGTGGCGTCCCGGGGCACGGTGACGGTCTTGCTGGTGACCTGATGGTCGGTGAGGGTCGGGTGGGCCGTGGAGAGCGCTCCGAGCGCTCCGCCCTCGGCGTGCGCGGTGACCGGGGCGAACCGGTTGACGGCGGTGAACGTCCTCTCGGTGGGCGCGTGCACCGCGGCCTCGTCGACCACGGAGGACGCCGGGTCGAGCGCGGCGCCCTGCACGGTCGTGGTGAGCCGGTACGGATTGCTCAGCAGGGGCGAGGTGCGCCGGGCGTCGACCTGCACCTCCCAGACGCCGGGCATGGGCCGGCGGTAGGTGCGGGTGTCCGGGTCGCAGTCGTCGCTGTTCGAGGAGCCGGTGTAGCAGCGGCTCGCGGCGGTGTCCTCGGCCGGCATGCCCTGCGGGTCGATCGCGAGGAACCGGGTCTGGCTGTCGCCGCTGATCCCGCCCAGGTCGACCTGGAGTGCGGCGGCGCCCTCGGGCACGGACACGAACACCGAGCGCGTGGCGTTGCGGTCCACGGCGTCCCGGTCGGTCACGGCGTACGACGGCGCGGCGGGCCGTGCGGCTGCCACCACGGTGACCGGCACCAGCCGGTCGACGCCGGGGGTGGTGGGATCGTCGACGCGCAGCAGCGCCGAGTGGGCCCCGGCCGTCGCGGCTTTCGCCTGGACGGTGATCGTGGTGGCCGCGCCCGCGGCGAGCCGGACCGTGTGCGGCGCGCTGAACGTGCCGTCGTCGCCGAGCCACGACAGCCGCGCGACACCGCTTCCGGAGCCTGCGGTGCGGGTCAGTTCGACGGCGTACCGCTTGGTTCTGCCCACCTCCTGGCCGCCGTCGCCGGGGGCGCAGCGGTTGTACACGCCGGTGCCCTGCTTCGGGGTGGCGAGCAGCCCCGCGAGGACCGTGCAGACGGGGGCACGGACGCCGTACGCGGTGGGTCCGCCGCCCCGCTCGGCCAGGAGCCTCCAGGCCGCGGGGACGTCGACGAGTCCGGCGCCCTGTGCATAGGCCGGCTGGTCGTCGAGGAACCTCGCCGAGCTGGTGAGAGCCGTGCGCAGCTCGGCCGGTGCGGGGCTGCGACCGGTGTCCGCCGCCGCCGACAGGAGCAGGGCCACGGCGCCCGTGGCCTGCGGCGAGGCCATCGACGTCCCGTTGAACATGCCGTATCCGGCGGGGAGTTCGTAGCCGGTCTGCGGTACGCCCTCGCCCGCGAGCCAGGTGGGTATGGAGGACACGGCGGCGCCGGGTGCGACGATCTCGGGCTTCATGCCGCCGTCCTCGCGCGGGCCGCGCGCCGAGAACGGGAACAGTGACTGACGTGCCGTCACCTTCGAGCCGTAATCGGCCCACCAGGTGTCCTTGCCGACGGACGCGCCGACCGCGAGGACCTGGTCCGAAACGGCGGGGTCGGAGACGGTGTTCATGCCCGGTCCGTCGTTCCCGGCCGACGACACGATCTGCACGCCGTACGTGTCGATGAGCCGGTTGTAGAGCACGGAGCGGACGTTGGAGCCGTCGTTGAGGGCGGGCAGCCCGCCGATCGACAGATTGACCACGTCGACGTGCTGGTCGACGACCGCGTCGATCATGCCTTCCGCGAGGGCGTACGCGGTGCAGCCCGACGCGAACAGGCAGACGCGTTCGGAGACGATCCGGGCGCCGGGCGCGGCCCCGTCCATGGTCCCGCCGAACAGGCCGTGCCCCGCGATGATCCCGGCGACGTGTGTGCCGTGCGCGCCGGAGACGATGCCGATGTTCACGAAGTCGGCGGTCTTGCCGACGCTGCTGCCGCCGCGGGCGGAGAGGTCGACGTCGTCGCGGTGCTCGACGGTGAACGGCACGGACTCGACGACGCCGGTGTCCGGGTCGTCCGTGCCGAAGTGGCCCCAACTGCCGCTCTGCGCATAGGGCTTGACGATCTCGTCGGCGGCGAAGGTGTGGTCGAGGTCGCTGTCGACCCAGACGGCGTGGTCGGACTTGCGGTACAGAACGCCGAAGCTGTCCTTGTAGTCGCCGTCGCGGTTGACGTCGCCCGCGAGCTCGCTGCCCCAGGTGCCGTCCTCGTCGAAGAGCTGGAACTCGTACGCGCCGTCGCCCGGGGCGTTGTAGGTGACGCCGCCGTAGCGGAAGGTGCCGCCGGACGCGGTGACCTTCAACCGCATCTCCAGCCAGGTCGGGTCGGAGTCGGTGACCGGATCGGTGGCCGTGACCCAGTTCTTGATCTTGGGCGCGCCGGTGGTGGTCGTGCGCAGGGCGGGGTGGGAGAGGTCGACGCCGGTGTCGAGGACGCCGACGGTCACGCCACGGCCGTCCCAGGTCGGGTGGTCGGCGGTGAAGTCCGTGGCGCCGATGTCGCCGACGGGGAGGTACGGGTTGTCGGCGGGCGTCGACTTTCCGGGCGCGGCCGGGGCGTCGTCACCGGCGGATGGAGCGCCCTGCTTCTTGTCGGCGGACGTGACCGGTGACGGGTCCGGGATCTTGTACGTCTCGTCGAGGTCGACGGCGCGCACGGACGACAGCGCGGTCAGCGCCTCGACCTTCCCGGTGGGCACGGTGGCGCGGACGTAGCCGAGCTTGTCCTTGAACGCGCCGACGTGGCCGCCGAGTTCGGTGATCGCGGCGCGCGCCTTCTCGGTGCCGCCCTCGGTGGTGGCGAGCAGGACGGTGACGTTCTTGCGCTTCTTGCTCTCGGCCTTCTGCAACAAGGTCCGGTCGCGCGCGCCCAGCTTGTCGCGGCCCGCGTCGGGGGCCCGCTTCGGTGTGTGGGGCACGGACGGTCCCAACGGGCGCGGGACGTCGGCCGCGTGGGCGGGCAGCGCCGACAGGCTCAGCAGCGAGCCCGTCAGTCCGGCGGCGAGGGCGAGGGCGGCGCGTCTGCGTCTGCGGCGGGTGGAGGTACGGGACATGGGGCCCTTTCGGAGCGTTCGGGGTCGCACGATGGCACCCCGGGTCTACTGCTCCCGCGCCGCCCAACGCAGCGGATCGTGCTGGCGGATCACCGACACGTCGTGAAGTCGCCACCCCGGTGCGGGCGTTCCGGGCTCCACCGGACGAACTGGCTGGAGAGCGTGGCGACTTCGCGACACGGCGAGATGTCGCCACGGTCCGGGATGGTTCCGGGGCCCGGATTCGACCAAGATCATGCGTCATCCGTTCTCCGCCGCGGGCGCGGCGGAGCCTCGCCCCCCGTGCAGAGCGGAGTCAGGACCATGACGCACTCCCCGGGCCGCAGACGTCCGGCCGCGGCGGTCGCGGCCACACTGCTGGCCGCCCTCACGTACGGCGCGCCCGCGGCGTCCGCCGCCCCGGACACACCGGACGCCCGCACCGTGCTCGCCTCGCTCGACGCCCGGCAGACGCAGGCGCTGCACCGGATGGCCGGCCTCGATCTGGGCGGTCTGTACGTCACCGACAAGGCGGCGCTGCGCTCCTCCAGGCCGATGGACGTCATCGTGCAGTTGAGCGCTCCCCCGGCCCGTACGGCGCGTCTGCTCGCCGCCGGCCGGGGACGGGAGGTGAGCGCGGCCGACGCCGCTGCCGCCGTGAAGAAGGCGCACATCGGATTCGGCGCCACGCTCCGCGCCATGTTCCCCACCGACGCGGCGCGCAAGAGCGCGGGAACCCCGCGGGTACGCCGCAGTTACACGCACGCCTTCGACGGCGTGAGCCTGACCCTGCCCGGCAACCGCGTGGCCGACCTCCTGGAGCAGAAGGGCGTCGCGGCCGTGTGGCCCGACACCACGGTCAAGGCGCTCGCGACCGATGCGCCGGCATCCACCGACGCCCCGTCAACCACCGTCAGTGGCAGTGAGGTTGACGGCGACCTGAACCGGCTGCACGCCGAGGGTGTCACCGGCAAGGGCGTGAAGGTCGGCGTCATCGACACGGGCATCGACTACCACCACCCCGACCTGAAGGACGCCTACGCGGGCGGCTACGACTTCGTCGACGACGACGCCGACCCCATGGAGACCACGTACGCCGACTGGAAGGCGTCGGGGAAGGCGGAGAGCAACCAGGGCTCCACCTACTACACCGAGCACGGCACCCATGTCGCGGGCATCCTCGCGGGGCGCGGCGCCACCGGCACCGAACGCGCCGCGCACGGCGTCGCACCGGGTGCCTCCGTGTACGCGTACCGGGTCCTCGGCCCGTACGGCTCGGGACGCACGAGCGACATCGTGGCCGCGCTGGACCGGGCCGCCGACGACGGCATGGACGTCGTCAACATGTCGCTCGGCGCCGCCGTCGACGACCCGCTGAGCCCGACGGCCGTCGCCGCGGACAACCTCGTCCTCGCGGGGGTGACGACCGTCGTGGCCGCCGGCAACAGCGGCCCGGACGCGGGGACCTTGGGCACGCCGGGCGCCGCCGCGCTGCCGATCACGGTCGGCGCCCACGACGTACCGCTCACCCTGCCCTCGTACACGCTCACCGCCGGTTCCGCGCAGGCGGAGGGCCGGCTGCTCGCGCGGCCCTACGGGGACGCCCTGGACACCCTCGCCCGTGACGGTGCGTCCGTGGTCGACGTGGGTACGGGAACGGCCGCCGGCTACACCGGCAAGGACGTCATCGGCAAGGCCGTGCTGGTGAAGCGCGGCGGCATCAGTCTCGACGAGAAGGTGCGCCGCGCCCGCACCAAGGGCGCGGTGGCGGTCCTGCTCGTCAACGACAACGCCGCCGAGGGGCACATCCCGGCGTATCTGGGCGAGAACCCCGCCTATGTGCCGGCGTTCTCCCTGACGGCCGCCGACGGCGCGGCCCTGGCGTCCGCCGCCGCCGACCGCCCGGTGGCGTTCAGGGCCACGGGCACGTTCCGGCTCGGCGACGGCGCGCTCGCCGACTTCAGTTCGCGCGGCCCCGTGTACGGCACCGGCGCCATCAAGCCGGAGGTCACCGCGCCGGGCGTCAGCGTCCTGTCGTCCGTGCCGGCCGACGTGGTCGATCCGCAGGGCGGCGACTACACGTACGCGTACGCCCGGTTGAGCGGTACGTCGATGGCGTCCCCGTACGTCGCGGGCGTCGCCGCGCTGCTGTTGCAGCACGAGCCCGGCCTCGGCCCGGACGACGTGAAGAGCGCGCTGATGAACACGGCGGGGCCGCTGCCCGGCGACGTCAGTGTCTTCGAGGCGGGCGCCGGGGCCGTCGACCCGTACGCGGCCGTGCACACGACGTCGCTGCTCCAGGTCGCGGCGCGCAGTACGTCCCTCGGCCTCGACGGCACTCCGACGACGCTCGACCACCGCACCGGGGCGCTGGACCTCGGCGTGCTGCCGCTGGGCCGCGCCGCGGACCGCACCAGCCTTCTGACGCTGGTCAACCACGCGAAGACGCCGACCACTTACCGCGTCTCGGCCGCGTTCACGCGCGGCTCGGGCTCGTCCGGGGACGCCGACGCCGCGCACGTCACGCTGACCCCCGACGCCAGGGTGACCGTCGGCGCCCGCGGCAAGGTCCCGGTGCGCACCACGCTGCGGGTGCCCGCCGACGCGCCTGCCGGGTACTACGAGGGCTTCGTCACGCTCACGCCCGCGACAGGCGGCCAACAGGGCGTCCTGCACGTGCCGTTCGGGCTGCGTGTCGCCAAGTCCGGCTTCGAGGCAGTGGACATGACGAAGTCCGTGCTGTCCACGGGCCGCGCCACGGACGAGGGCGCGGTGGGCGGCGGCGCCGCCACGTTCAATCTGACGATGGCGGGGCAGCTGCGCAGCGTCGACGTGTTCCTCGCGGACGCGCACGGCAAGGACATCGGCTATGTCGGCGGCATCAGCACGGTCGGGCTCAGCGAGGGCGTCCGGTACGGCCCGGCCACCGTCGGCGCCTGGTACTACCCGCTGACCGGCGACGACGCTACACCTGTCGACCCGCGCGGCAGGTGGATGGACGACGGGCACTACAAGCTGCGGATCGTCGGCACGGACGCCTTCGGTGGCACGGACAGCGAGCTGCGCGACGTGTACGTGGACAACGAGGCGCCCGCCTACGACGACACCTTCGGGGCGTGGGACCCGGCGCACCCGGCGGTCGTGGAACTCCCCGCGGACGCCACGTCGTTCGACGTGACCGGAACCCTGCGGGACGGCGAGACCGACGCGATCCGGGCGGCGGGTCTCGACATCGGCCAGGACGACAACAACCTCTACTACTCGCTCAGCAGCCCGAACGCGCCCACCGGTCATGTCGCCGCGGACGCCGCCGGCAAGGTGTCCGTCTCCGTACCGATCCCGTCGGGCCCGCCCGTCGCCTACCTGAAGCTGTGGCCCACCGACGCGGCCGGCAACATCGGCGGTGTGCGCGTGGTCCATCTCGTCAAGAAGGGCACCCCTTACATGCTCGGTGAGGCGAGCGCGTCCACGGCCCGTGCCGGGGACCGCCTGACCTACACCCTGACCGCGCACGAACTGAAGAAGCTCAGGACGTTCACCACGCAACTCCGTTACGACGACCGCAACGTCAAGCTGGTCGATGTCGAGCCGACCGCCGAACTCGCCGCCCACGACCCGTCGGCCGTGCGCCGCACCGACGTCTCCGCAGGTTCGTCGTCGTACAGCACCCTCTCCGTCGACGTCGGCGACGCCCAGGGCGTCACCGACGACGCGATGCCGATGCTGAAGGCCACGTACGAGGTGACCGGCGGCACCCGGACCACGGCGGCGGGCCTCAACTCGGGCACCACGTCGGCCGTCGACACGGCAGGCGTCAAGACGCCGCTCAACACGGTGTTCTACGGCTCGGTGCGGATGCTCGACCCGACGTCGACGTTCGCCGCCCGGCCCGCCGCCCAGGCCCTGCTCACCAAGGACGCGGCCTATGACAACGCCCGCGACTACAGCGCCGACGGCATCACGGCGACCCTCACGGCGCCCGACGGCACGCCGCGGGACCTGACGGCCGACAAGACGGCCCGGATGTCGGCGGCGGACCTCGCGCCGGCGCGGGAGCCCTACCGGTTCCATGTGGCGGTGCCGGGGCACTTCGCCTGGACCGAGGACGTCGACCTCGGGTTGCGTGGGCCGTGGGGCGTGGCGGGCACGGCCGGTACGTCGACGGCGGCGCTGCTCGCCGGCGACGTCAACGGGGACGACGTCATCGACGTGCGCGACGCCGCGGCCGTGTTCGCGGCACGCGGCACCGACCGCCGCGCGGCCGACATCGACCACGACGGCACGGTCGACGCCCGGGACATGGCCTGGGTCGTCACCAACTACCTGAGCCAGAACAGCATGGCCGACCACTACACGGACCCGGTGCGGCGGCTGCACGGCAAGACACTGGAGGACTACGTGGACGGCATGTGACCGGCGGGAAGGGGCGGTGCGGCCCGCACCCCGGGGCCGCCCCTTCCCTCACACCCAGTTGTTGCGCATCGCGTACCAGCCGAGCTGCACGCGCGACGAGACACCCGTCGCGTCCATCAGGGCGCGCAGCCGTCGCTGGACGGTGCGCGGCGAGGTGCCGAGCTGGTGCGCCGTCGCCGCGTCGGTCAGCCCCGACAGCATCAGTTGCAGCAGCCTGCGGTCGGCGGGTTCCAGATCGCCGTCCTCGCGCAGATACGGGCGCGAGCGCCGCCACGCAGCCTCGAACAGCTCGACCGCGAGCAGCACGAGCGGCGCGCGCAGCACCATCGAACGACCGGGCTCGACCTGGACCATCGCCGTCTCCCCGTCCACGATGACGAGCTTGATCAGCGGCTGGTCGACGACTCTGACCTCGTGCCCCGCCGCCATCCGCTCGTCGAGCGCCCGCAGCGCGGCCGGTTCGGCGAGGAAGGCGCGGTCGACGAGGACGCGATAGGCGGCCTCGGTGTTCCCGTCGCGCCGCAGCGGCGGCGCGTCCGCGTCGTCGAGTCCGTCCTCGCCGTCCGTCAGGGTGCTGGGCACCGGCGCGACGGTGTTCGCGCCGGACTGGAAACCCCAAAGGGACGAACGGGCGCTGTACTCAAGGTCGTTGAGCCGTCTGGCCTGTGCCGCGCGGCCCTCGACGAACTCGACCAGCAGGTCCTGGGGCGGCACGGACTCGGGACGCCACTGGGTGAGCAGCCGGGTCAGCGAGTCGTCGGCCCGGCGCAGTTCGGCCTGCAGGTCGGCGAATCGGGAGCGCAGGGCCGTGGCGGGGTCGGCGGTCGGCGGAGACGGTGTTCCAAGATCGGACGACATGACACCAGTGTCGTAGGGGGCCCGTGTGGTGTTCAACGGCCCCTCACCGGGACAGGGCCCGCCCCCGCCTGAAAGATCATCGTGTAGCCATGCCCGCGAACCCTTCCGCGGCCCTGACCGCGAGACGCCTGCCCGACCGCACGAAGGCCCCTTCTCTGCTGCAGGCCGCCCCTCGTCCCTGTGTACCGACGTTTCGGCCGGCAGGCAGTGGACGTCGACGTACAGGTCGAACAGCCGCTCAGGCGACCCGCGTCCGGTGCACCGTCGCCGCACACATCTCCCGCAGGGTCCGCGCCGCGGCCGTGTCGGGGAGCAGCGCGCCGACCTGCGCCCACGCCGCGCGGACCAGGTCGTCGGCGTCGGCTCGGCAGTGGTGCGGGGCGCCGCAGGATTCGAGCTGTCCGACGATGTCCCGCACCGCGGCGTCGTCCAGGGAGCCCGCCCGCACCGTGTCCCACAGGCGGGCCGCGTCCGCCCGGGGCAGCAGGCCGACGGCGCGGGCCAGGGGGAAGGTGACCTTGGCGTTGTGGAGGTCCTCGGCGACGCGCTTCGTCTCGACGCCGCCCACGTGCACGCCTTCGAGGTCGGCGAGGTCGTCGGTGATCTGGTACGCGGTGCCGACGGCTTCGCCGAGGGCGCTCAGGGCCCGGCACTGGTCGGGGGTCGCGTCGGCGACCAGGGCGCCGGTGCGCAGCAGGAAGGCCACCGCGGCGCCGGACTTGAGGCGGTGCGTGAAGCGCAGCACGTGCAGGAGCTGGCGGGGGTCGCCGTCGGCGACGGCCGCGTCCATCTCGGCGTGATGCCCCTGGAGGTCGAGGGCCTGTCCGGCGTGGGTGGCCCTGAGAGTGGCGAGGTACAGCTCGTAGACGGCGGCCCGCAGGTCCGGGCAGTTCGCGGGCAGCGTGCGGCGCAGGGCGCGGTCCATCGCGAAGTACGCCGCCGTCCCGGCGTTGATCGCGACCGCCTGGCCGTACACGAGGTGGCCGGCGGGGCGGCCGCGCCGCAGCCGTGCCTCGTCCTGCACGTCGTCGACCAGCAACGAGCCCGTGTGCATGAGCTCGAAGGCCGCCATGAGTGCGGTGTAGCGGGCGCTGTCGTGGCCGAGGGCCTCGATCACCGCGCCCATCAGCCGCGGTCGCCAGCGCCGTCCGCCGGCGTCGACCAGATGGCGTACGGGCCGCACCAGGGCGCCGTGCAGGCGTTCCGCCAACCGGGGGGCGAATTCGGCCGGGCCGTCGTCCGGGTCGTCGAGGCCCGTCAGGTCCGCGCTCAGCGCGGGCGACGGCCGCGCCGGGTAGAGCAGGTCGATGTCCCGGCTCAGGCAGTCCGACTCCCCTGCTGTCGGGGGCCGTTCGCGGGACACCGTCGCCGCGGCCCCTCCCTCGGCGTCGCGCCCTTCGCCCGTACTGTCATATGAGATCGCTGCCACCTGCACAGTTTCACCGCCGATCGGCGCAGGTCACGGCCAGCCACTCCGGGCGGTCACCTGCGCCGGTGGTCGTCCGGCGACCGTTTGGCGCGGGCCGCGCCCGGGGGCGCCGCCCGCGCCGCCGGTTCAGGCCCGGTCCGGCGCCGGTCGTGCGCGGCGGGCGGTGGCCAGGCCGGCGGAGCCGACGAGGAGCAGCACGGCCACCGTGCCGAGGGTGAAGAGCTCGAACGCGCCGCGCGAGACACCCCACACGTCGTGGAAGTCGTAGCCGATGCCGAAGAGCCCCTCCAGGACGCCCGGGAAGAGCGCGGACCAGGAGCCGACCAGGATCCAGGCGTAGACCAGGGCCGCGCACACGAAGAACCCGCGGGCACCGAAGGGGACCCGGTAGGGGCGCGGCACGTCGGGGTGGCGCAGCCGGAGCAGGACGAGGGCGGGGATGACCACGAGGTACGACAGGAGCAGCGTGGTGACGGCGACGGTGAGCACGACGGCGAAGACGGCTCCGGCGTCGCCGTCGGCGAGTTGCATCGCCGCGAGCATGAAGAGCGTGGCCACGGCGCCGGAGAGCAGGTTGGTGCGCACCGGCGTGCCGAGCCTCGGGTGGAAGGCGCCCAGGGCGCGGGAGAAGAAGGCACCGTCCGCGGCGGCCATGGCCTGCATACGGTCGCTGACGATCATCCACGCGCTGCCCTGGGTGAGCAGGGCGAAGACGAACATCACGGCGGTCGTGGTCAGCAGTGGACCGGCCGCGCCGCCGTACACGCCGAAGACCAGGCGGGCGCCCTCCATGAAGCCGCCGATGCCGGTGACCTTCTGCGCGGGCACCACGGTCAGCAGCGCGAGGACCGGCAGCAGGTAGCAGCAGGCGGCGACGGTTGCCGAGCGGCCGAGGGCGGCGGGCACGTCGCGCTGCGGGTCGTGCATCTCCTCACCGGCGGCGTTCGGGGCCTCGAAGCCGACGTAGGCGAAGAGCAGGATCGGGACGAGGGCGAGGAAGCCGGCCGTGCTCGGGGTGAACCGGGTGTCGGTGAGTCCCTGGAAGCCGTGCTCGATCCCGTACAGCAGGGCGGTGACGGTGAACAGCGCGAGGCACAGGACCTTCACGAGCGCGCCCGCCGTGGTGATCCACTTGCCGCGGCGCAGGGAGACGACGGCGGTGAGGATCGCGGCCCAGACGAACAGCAGCTTGAAGGTGTAGTCGGCGAAGGTGCCGGAGCCGAGGTGGAAGACGAAGCCGTCCCAGGTCTCCGCGGCGAGGAAGACCAGGGAGCCGCCCAGCCAGATCGGGTTGGTGACCCAGTAGAAGAGGGTCGTGAGCGCGGCGGCGGGCCGGCCGAGGGCGAGCTTGACCCACACGTACGGGCCGCCCTCCTGCGGGAACGCGGCGCCGGTCTCGGCGAACAGCAGGGCGTAGGGGATGAGGAAGAACAGGGCGATGACCGCGGTCCAGGTGGCGGCCTCGCCGCCGCCGGTGGCGATCTGCCCGACGGTGTCGAAGGAGATCACCGCGGCGATGGCCATGGCGGTGATGTCGAACCGCTTCAGGCTGCGCTGGAGTCCCTCGGTGGAGTCCGGCGGATGTGGGTGAGGGGGCTGCTGGGACGTGGTGGTGGTCATGTCGGAGGAGGACACGGGCAGTTCCTAGGGCGAGGGGAGGGGGACTGCGGGAAGGCGCGTGCGGGCGCGGCGACGGTGTGGGGTCCGTGTCGGATGCGGTTGCCGGGGTCGGGGACGGAGGCCCAGCGGTTCAGGGCCGGGCCTCCGGTCGGCATTATGCGGGGCGGATCTCGCCGGTGGGCTCGGTGCGCTCCAGGACGCCGCGCAGCGCGGACGCCGCCTCCTTGGCCTCGGCCTCGGTCATGATCAGCGGCGGGGACAGCACGAGGCTGTGCGCGGAGTCGCGGACGATGACACCGGTCTCGCGCCGGATGACGTCGTGCGGCATCCGCTCGGGGTTCAGCGGCAGCGGGGTGCGGCTGTCGCGGTCGGCGACGAGCTCGACGGCGAGCATCATGCCGACCGAGCGGATCTCGCCGACGATCGGCAACTCGCCCAGCTGCGCCTCCAGTTCACCGTGCAGGGTGGCGCCGATGGTGGTGGCGCGGGCGAGCAGGCCCTCGTTCGCGATGAGGTCGAGGTTGGCCAGGGCGACGGCGGTGGCGACGGGGTGGCCGTTGTACGTGTAGCCCATGGGGAAGCCGTGGTCGCGCAGCAGCACCTCGGCGACGCGGTCCGCGACCATCAGCGCGCCCAGCGGGACATAGCCGGACGTGATGCCCTTGGCGGTGACGATGATGTCCGGGGTGACGTCGAAGTACTGGGCGGCGAACCACTCCCCCACACGTCCGTACGCGGTGACGACCTCGTCGAAGATCAGCAGGATGCCGTGCCGGTCGAGGACCTCGCGCACGCGCGGCCAGTAGTCGGCGGGCGGGACGAGCATGCCGCCGACGCCCATGATGGGTTCGCCGATCATCGCGGCGATGTTGTCGGGGCCGATCTCGGCGATGCGCTCCTCCAGCTCCCTGATGAGGAAGTCGGTGGGGTCCTCGCCTCCGTAGAGCTCGGTGCGGTACGGCCACGGCGGCGTGAGGTGCGAGACGTGCGGCATCATCGGGGCGAACCCCTCGTGGTAGACCGGGAATCCGGTGGCCGAGCCGCCGCCGTAGCCGATGCCGTGGTACGCCTTGTCGCGGGCGAGGATCCAGGTGCGGTCGGTGTCGCCGCGCCGGTGGTGGTAGTAGCGGGCCATCTTGATGGCGGCCTCGTTGCCCTCGGAGCCGCCGGACGTGAAGTACACGTGGTTCAGCGGGTCGGGGGCGATCTCCGCGAGGCGGGCGGCGAGCGCGATGGCGCGGTCGTTGGAGAACTCCCAGAAGCTGGTGAAGTACTCCAGCTTCTTCATCTGCTCGTGCGCGACGTCCGCCAACTCGGTCCGGCCGTGGCCGACTTGGGCGAGCCACAGGCCGCCGGTGGCGTCGAGGTAGCCACGCCCCTCGGAGTCGGTCAGCCGGCACCCGGAGCCCGAGGTCATGATCACCCGCTCCTCGGTGGTGCCGGGGAGATAGGGGTGGATGATGTGGGCGCGGTCGGCCGCGAGCAGGCTCTGGTGGTCCTGGTGCTGCATGGAGTGTCCTTCCGTACGGTCGTGCGGGTCGGGCTGCGGGTGCCGTGAGGGTGAGGGCCGGGCGTCGGGGCGCAGGCGGGGGGTCAACGACAGGCCGTCAGTGCGGCGAGGGCCAGGGCCTTCGCGGTGGCGAGCAGATCGTCGATCTCGATGTACTCGTCGACGGTGTGCAGGGTCGAGGAGCCGTCGGGCCGGGTCGCGGTCGGGCCGAGGCAGACGGCGGGGGTGTCGGCGAGGCGGGTCAGGGTGGCGGCGTCGGTCCAGGACGGTTCGCCGAGGATGCGGGGCGTACGGCCGAGGGCCGTGGCCGCACCTTCGAGTACCCGCACCACGGGGTGCGTCCGGTCCACCTCGGCGGGCGGCAGTTCGGTGTCCCAGGTGAAGCGGGGCGGGTGCGCCGTGAGCCAGCCGTCGGCGGCGCTCGCGTCCCGTACGGCCGCTTCGATCTCGGCGCGCACCTTGCTCGCCCAGCCGTCGGCGTCGGCCTGCACCGGCAGATAGGTGACGTCGAGGGACACCTCGCACGACGCGGGGTAGGTCACCCACCATTCGCCGCCCTTGATGGTGGTGGGCACGATGGAGGGCGGCGGCAGCAGCGGGTGGGTGTGGGCCGGGTCGACGGCCCAGCGCTCGCGCAGGTCCTGGAGGGCGGCCAGCGCCGGGAGGGTCTTCTCGATGGCGTTGACGGCGCCGCCGGCGCGCCAGTCGCCGGGCGGGTACTCGGCGTGCCCGGGCCGTCCGTCGACGGTCAGCGTGCCGCCCAGGATGCCGCGTTGGGCGGTGACCACGTCGAGGTCGGTGGGCTCGGGGACGATCGCCGCGTCGGCCTTCACCCCGTACGCGAGCGAGGCGAGGGTGCCGGCGCCGTTCCACTCCTCGTCGGTGACGGTGTTGAGCAGCAGATCGCCGGGGAGCCGGATACCGAGGGCCGCGAGGGTCTCGGCCGCGATCACCATGGCGGCGATGCCGCCCTTCATGTCGCAGGTGCCGCGCCCGTAGAGCCGCCCGTCGCGGACGTCGGCGCGGAACGGGTCGCTGGTCCACGCCTGCTTCGGCTCCGCGGAGACGACGTCGATGTGCCCGTTGAACAGGAGCGAACGGCCGCCGCCCGTGCCCGGGAAGCGGGCGATCAGCTGGGGCCTGCCGTCGAAGCCGAGGCCCTCCGGGGTCTGCGGGGAGCTCGGCAGGTCGGACGGCTTGGGGGTGACGACGTCGACCGTGGCGCCGGCCGCGCGCAGCCGGTCGGCGAGGTGGTCCTGGAGGTCGTGCTCGGCGCGGTAGCGCTCGTCGGCGCTGCCGCGCACGGTGGTGTCGAAGGCGACGAGGTCGGCCGTGAGGTGGACCAACTCGTCGCGTCGGCGGTCGAGTTCGGCGAGGACGCGTTCCGTGTCCGTGGCGCTCATCAGTACGTCACCCATGTCGTCTTGAGGCCCGTGTACTTGTCGAAGGAGTGCAGGGAGAGGTCGCGGCCGTAGCCGGACTGCTTGAACCCGCCGAAGGGGGTCGCGGGCGACAGCGCGTCGACCGTGTTGACCGAGACGGTGCCCGCGTGCAGGGCGTCCGCGGTGCGGTGGGCGCGGGCCAGGTCGCGGGTCCAGACCGAGGCGGCGAGTCCGTACGGCGAGTCGTTGGCGAGGCGGACCGCCTCCGCCTCGGTGTCGAAGGTGTGCACGGTGACGACCGGCCCGAAGAGCTCTTCGCGGGCGAGCGGGGCGTCGGGGGCGAGCCCGGTGACGATCGTCGGGTGGACGTAGGCGCCGGGCCGGTCGGGGCGGGTGCCGCCGCACACCACGGTGCCGCCGGACTCGGCGACGGCCTTGAGCACGCGGACGGCCTGGGCCTCGTCGACGAGGGGGCCGAGCGTGGTGGCGGGGTCGAGCGGGTCGCCGGGGACGAACGCGGCGGCGTGCGCGGCGACGCGCGCCGTGAACTCCTCGGCCACCGAACGCTCCACGAGCAGGCGGGTGTTGGCGGAGCAGACCTGCCCGGTGTTGTACGCGAAGCCTGCCGCGGCCTGCTCCGCCGCCGCGTCCAGATCGGCGTCGGCGAAGACGAGGTTCGGGGACTTGCCGCCGGCCTCCGGCCACACCTGCTTGAGGTTGGACTCGGCGGCGTAGGCGAGGAAGCGGCGGGCGGTCGCCGTGGAGCCGGTGAAGGCGAGGGTGTCGACGTCGTGGTGGCGGCCGAGCGCCTGTCCCGCGGTCTCGCCGAGTCCGGGGACGACGTTGAGGACACCGGCCGGGAGTCCGGCCTCCACCGCCAGTTCGGCCAGGCGCAGGGCGGAGAGCGGGGACTGTTCGGCGGGCTTGAGGACGACGCTGTTGCCGGCGGCGAGGGCGGGGGCGAGCTTCCAACTGGCCATGTCCAGCGGGAAGTTCCACGGCACGACGGCACCCACGACGCCGAGGGGGACGCGGCGCACGAGGGCGAGGTTGCCGGGCGGCGCCGGGGCCACCTCGTCGTACAGCTTGTCGGCGGCCTCGGCGTACCAGGCGAAGACGCCGGCGGCGCCGGGCACGTCGGTGCCGTAGGACTCGGCGATCGGCTTGCCCATGTCGAGGGTGTCGAGGAGGGCCAGTTCGCGGCCGTGCTCCTCGATGAGCGCGGCGAGCCGGAGCAGCACGCGCTTGCGGGTGGCGGCGTCCGCGCGGGACCAGTCGCCGGCCTCGAAGCTGCGGCGCGCGGCCCGCACGGCGGCGTCGACGTCGGGGGTGTCGCAGGAGGCGACCTCGGCGACGACGGCGCCGGTGGCCGGGTCGACGGTGGCGAAGGTGGCGCCGGACTCCGCGTCGCGCCACGCGCCGTCGATGAACGCCTTGGTGCGGAGGTCGAGCCGACCGGCGAGGGCGGCCCATTCCTGGTGCGTGTACGTCATGCTGCGGGCACTCCTGTGGTCGGTGCGGGGGCGGGGCTGCGGCGGCTGGTGCCACGGGCGGCGAGCAGCCAGTAGAGGGGGACGGTGACGACCAGACCGGCGATCCAGCCGAGGTCGGTGTCGCCGAGGGCGTGGGCCAGCGGGCCCGTGTAGAGGGACTGCGCCATGAACGGGATCTCGGCGAGGATGCCGATCGCGTAGACGGCGAGGGCCGTGACGTTCCAGCGGCCGTAGACGCCGCCGTCGCGGGCGAAGAAGGACGGCACGTCGTAGTCGCCGTGGCGGATCAGATAGAAGTCGACGAGATTGATCGCCGTCCAGGGGATCAGGACGTACTGCAGGACGTAGATCAGGTTCAGGTAGTTCGTCATGAAGCTGTCGGCGAGCGCCAGGGCGAGGACGACCGAGAGGGCCGTCAGGGCCGCGCCGATGACGGCCCGTCCGGTGGCGCGGGGCAGCCAGCGGTGGGCGAAGGTCTGCCCCGCGGTGACGGCGCAGAGCACGGCGCCGTACAGGTTCATCGAGTTGGTCAGCATCGTGACCAGCGCGAAGCTCCAGAGCGTGAGGTGGCCGAGCGTCGAGCCGAGCAGGTGGTTGAGGGCCGCGATCGGGTCGCCGCCGCCCGCGATGCCGATCGCCGCGCCGACCACCATGGGGATGACGCTGCCGAGCACGCAGCCCGCGTAGGTGCACCACAGGGTGGAGCGGACGCCGGCCCGGTGGGCGGGCATGTAGCGGGAGTAGTCGGAGACGTAGGGCGCGTAGGCGATCTGCCAGAGCGCGCCGACGGAGACCATCCCGAGGAAGCCGGCGAGGCTGAAGCCGCCGGAGGTCAGGAAGTCGGATGGGAGGCCGCCCGCGAACAGGTAGACGGCGCCGATGACCTGGATCGCACCGAACGCCCAGGTGGTCCAGGCGCCGATGCGGTGCATCAGGCGGTAGCCGACGACCGCGACGGCGAGGCTGACGACGGCGCACAGCACCACGCCCGCGCTCTCGCCGACGGGGGTGACCTCGCCGAGCGACTGGGCGCCGACGACCAGGTTCGAGGCGAAGAAGCCCTGGTACATGACGATCACGACGAGGACGACGGCGAGGGCGCCGACGCTGCCGAACTGGCCGCGGCTCTGGATCATCTGCGGCACGCCGAGCTGCGGCCCCTGCGCCGAGTGCAGCGCCATAAGGAAGCCGCCGCCGAGGTGCCCCACGAGCAGGGCGGCCAGGCTCCAGTAGAAGGAGAGGCCGAAGGCGGTGGGGGCCAGCGCGCCGGTGACGACGGTGAGCGGGCCGAGGTTGGCGCTGAACCAGATGGTGAACAGGTCCCGGGTGCGCCCGTGGCGTTCGTCCACGGGGACGACGTCGATGGTGCGCCGCTCGATGCGCTGATGGTCCATGGCGTCTCCGTGAGGCGGTGGGGCGGATGGGGGCGGATCAGGGTGGACGAGAGAGACCTCGGGGCCCTCGACGCACCGGCTGCGCGGCGCAGAGGAAGAGGGGCCGTGACACCGGGTGCGGGATCCGTTCCGGTGCGGCGAGTTCTTTGAGTCTGGATTCAAACAATGCGCCAAGGACCCGTCAATGGGTTCCGCAGGATCAACTTGCTTTATTTGAACGGCGTAACAGAGAATTAACCGCATGGGTAAACCGGGGAGACCGAAGAACCAGACGGCGCGGCGCGAGGCGCTCGTGGACGCGGCCGGGCGGGCCATCACGGAGCGCGGCCTGGAGGGCCTGCGCATCAAGGACATCGCGGCGGAGGCCGGCATGTCCGCCGGATCGGTCCTCTACTACTACCCGGAGCTGGACGACCTGGTCCTGGAGGTGCACCGGGGCGCGGTCGAGCGGTTCCTCACGGCGCGGCACGCGGTCACCGACGAGGTGGCCGACCCGGTGGCGCGGCTGCGGGCGCTGATCGCCTCCGGGCTGCCGTCGGACCCCGACGACGCGACGCACGGCCTGCTGTACGAACTGCACGGCCGGGCCGACCGCAGCGCCGGGCACGCCGAGCTGATGGCCTCCCTGTTCGCCAGCGAGGTGGGGCTCTACACGACCGTGCTCGAAGTGGGCGCCGCGACCGGGGTGTTCACGCTGACGGGGCCCGTGGCCGATCTGGCCAGGAATCTGGTCGCGCTGGAGGACGGCTACGGGCTGCACATCGTCAGCCGCAACGCGGGCCTGACGCGGACCGAGGCACAGCGCCTGATCCGCGCCCACGCGCGGGCCGTGACGGGCTGCGCCGAGCTATAGCCGGGGGCGTCCGCCCGCGACGTCGCGCAGGACGTCCATGACCGCTCGCGCGCGGGCGGTGTGGTTCATGCCGCCCACGGACGCGATCTTGACCTCCAGCGGCGGGCCGCCGTCGCGCAGCGCGAGTTCGGCGACGTCGCCGCCGCCGTACGTCTGGCTGGTGGCGGGCCGCTGGTTGAGCACGGACCAGCCGAGTCCGCGGGCGACGAGGGAGCGCACGGTCTCGTAGCTCCGCGTGCGGTAGCGGACGTCGGGTGCGGTGCCGGTGGCGGCGACCAGGGAGTGGAAGTAGTCGCGGCTGTGCGGCAGGTCGAGCAGGACGAGGGGTTCGGCGGACAGCTCGGCCAGTGCGACGCTGTCGCGTCCGGCGAGCGGGTGGCCGGCGGCGACGATGACGTAGGCCGGAGCGCGGGCGATGGTCTCGCCGTGCAGGTCGGGCTCGGACGACAGGCCGAGCCCGTAGGTGAGGGCGAAATCGATGCGGCCCGTGGTCAGGGCGCGGACGAGCTGGTCGGTCTCGGCCTCCACCACGTCGATCTCGATGCCGGGGTGGCGCCGGGTGCACTCGCTGAACAGGGGCGGCAGGTAGTACGGCGCCAGCGTCACGAAGCAGCCGACGGTCACCGGCCCGGAGAGCGTCTCGCCGTCACCCCTGGCCTCCTGTTCCACCTCGCGGGCGCGGGCGAGCAGCTCCCGTGCCTGCTGCTGGAGCCGCTCCCCCGCGGGCGTCAGGGTCAGGCCGCGGCCCCGCCGCCGGATGAACAGCTGCACCTGGAGTTCCCGCTCCAGGTTGTGGACGGCGGCGGACACGGCGGACTGCGCGATGTGCAGCTCCGTGGACGCCTCCGTCATCGAGGCGCGTTCGGCGACGACGAGGAAGTAGCGCAGCTGTACGAGGGTGAAACCCAGCGGTGACGTCATGCGAGACCCTTGTGCGCGGTGGACCGTGTGCGCCCCGACCTTATGCGCCCCGCCCCTGTGCGGCACCGTCACCCGGCTGTGGCCCGGTCCACCCCCGTCCAGGCCAGCGCCACCGCCGCGTCCAGCAGCGCACGCTCCGCGGGTCCGCCCACGCAGTGCGCGGCGAACTCGGGCTGGTGGTTGGTGGCGGGCAAGGAGCCGATGCCGATGTAGGGGTGGATGGCCGGCACCACCTGGGAGACGTTGCCCATGTCGGTGGAGGCGCGGTTCATCCGGGCGGCCTGGCCCGGGGGCGCGAACTCCCGTCCCAGGGCGAGCGCGTTGGCCCGGTAGTGGCCGAGGGCGCGCTCGTCGGCGCGGAACTCCGCGTACGGCTGGCTCTCCGGTTCGATCTCCAGCCCGCAGCCGGTGGCGAGGGCGCCCGCCTCGAAGGCCCGCATGACGCGCGGTTCGAGCTCGGCGAGTTCGGCGAGGGTCTCGGCGCGGACGTACCAGCGTCCGGTGGCCCGCCCGGGGATGGCGTTCGGCGCGTCCCCGGCATGCGTGACGATGCCGTGCACGCGTGCGGAGGGCGGCAGTTGCTGGCGCAGCAGCCCGATGGCGACCTGCGCCACGGTGAACGCGTCGGCGGCGTTGGTCCCGGCCTCCGGGTAGGCGGCGGCGTGCGCCGACTTCCCGGTGTACGCGATCCTGGAGTGACTGACCGCGAACGGACGGGCCTCGGCGACGTCGACCGGCGCCGGGTGCGCCATCATCGCGAGGTCGACCCCGGCGAAGGCGCCGCGCTCCAGCATCTCGATCTTGCCGCCGCCCCCCTCCTCGGCCGGAGTGCCGTACACCTCGACCGTGATGCCGGCGTCGTCGGCGACGGCGGCGAGCCCGAGCGCGGCGCCGACGGAGCTCGCGGCGATGAGGTTGTGCCCGCAGGCGTGGCCGAGGCCGGGCAGGGCGTCGTACTCGGCGCACAGCGCGATCCGCACGGGACCGCTGCCGAACCGTGCGTGGAAGGCGGTGTCCAGGCCCAAGTAGGCGCTGGTGACGTCGAATCCGGCCCGGTCGAGCAGCTCGGGCACGGCGGCCGCGGCGCGATGCTCCTCCCAGGCGGTCTCCGGGTCGGCGTGCAACCGCTCGCAGAGCGCGACGAGTTGACCGGCGCGGGCGTCGACGGCCCGGCGGGCGGCGTTCTTCAGGGCGTTCATCGCTGGTCCCCCGGCACGCCGTACGAGGGCGAGGCGGCGGGGTCGAGAGCGCGTTGTACGTAGTCGTCGCGTTGCGGCAGCCAGACGTCGAGCAGGTCGCCGAGCCGGTCGACGGGATCGTCGGCCCAGTCGACGCGCAGGTCGCTCACGCGCCAGCCGACGTCGGCGACGACCGCGAGCCCCGCCGAGCGCACCGGCCCCTCCTCGCCGCCGGCCTCGACGGCGGCCTTCATCGCGGCGAGCAGCCGCTCCTCGACCTCGCCCGTCGCGGCGGCGTACGCGTCGAGGAGGACGCCGGGGATGTGCGGACCGCAGAGCATGTTCCCGGCCGCGACCGCACCGTCCGCGGTGGCCGACGCGTACGTGCCGAGGGTCTGCGGGCCACTGAAGACGGCGCCGGGACCGGTCCGGCCGAGGACGGTCAACTGCCGGTAGGCGAAGGTCCTTTCGTTGCGCGGCGCTCCGGTGACACCGGCGAGGGCGCGCTCCGGGTCGCCGTGCCCGGCCAGCCCGTCGAGGAGGTCCGGGCCGAGCGTGGGGTCGGTGATGTTCTGCGAGGTCGCGGCGCCGACGCCGGGCCGCAGATGGACGACGCGGGCGGCGACGGCCGGGCTCGACGAGGCGGCCGCCACCCCGAACCGCTCACCGTCACGGACCACCAGGGAGAACGTCATGCCCGCTCCTCCTTCGGGATCACCGCGACGGCGTCGATCTCGCAGAGCCACTCCGGGCGGGCGAGCGCCGACACCACCAGGCCCGTGGAGATGGGGTGGACGCCCTTCGTCCAGCGGCCCACGGCCCGGTACACGGCCTCGCGGTAGCGCGGGTCGATCAGATAGATCGTCAGTTTGACGAGGTGTTCCATCCGGCTGCCCGCCTCTTCGAGCAGCATCTTGATGTTGGCCATGGCCTGTTCGGCCTGCGCCGCGGCGTCACCGATGCCGACGGACGCGCTGGTGTCGAGGTCCTGGCCGATCTGTCCGCGTACGTAGACCGTGTCTCCCGCGACGACGGCCTGGCAGAGGTCGTTGTCGAGATTCTGCTCGGGATACGTGTCGCGGGTGTTGAAGGGCCGGATCCGGGTGTGCCCGCCGGCGACGACGGGGGCCTTCGGGGAGGTGGCCGGCTGCTCGGGGGAGTACGAAGACATGGACTGCTCCTCAGCTCGTGCCGTACGCGAGATAGCCGCGCCGGGTCGTGATGTGGTCGGCGACGTACCGGGCGTCGTGCCAGACGCCCCAGATGAAGCTGGAGCCGCGCCGGGACAGCCAGGGCAGGCCCAGGAAGTAGACGCCGGGCTCGCGCGACACACCACGGTGCTGGTCGGGGCGGCCGTCGTCGTCGAACGTGTCGACGTCGAGCCAGGTGTAGTCGGCGGCGAAGCCCGTCGCCCAGACGATCGAGGTGACGCCCTCCCCGGCCAGGTCGAGTGTGCGCCGCGGGTCGGTGACGCATTCCGGGTCCGGGCCGAGGACATGGGCTCCCGGCTCCTCGGGGAGGTCGAGCCCGTTGCGCTCGCAGTACGCGTCGGCCGCCCGCAGCAGGGCGAGGTACTTCTCGTCGCCCGCCGCGATGTTGGTGCCGAGGTCGGACGCGAAGTGCAGGACGCCGTCCTCGTCGCAGGAGGCGGTCATGCCGACGAGTTCGACGCCGGTGGCGGCGAGTTCCCTGAAGTCGACGGTGTGGCCGCCGCGTGCTCCGCTGACCGCGATGGTGACGTGCGCGGCGCCCTGCGGGGGCGTCGCCGCGTCCCAGAGTCCGAGCACGCCGAGCCACCAGCAGAAGTCGCGCCCGCGGTAGCTGCGCGGCGGGCGGTCGTGCGGCCCGACCGAGAGGAGGACGCGGCGCCCGGACCGGCGCAGCTCGTCGGCGATCTGCACCCCGGACGACCCGGCGCCGACCACCAGCACGGCGCCTTCAGGGAGTTGGCCTGGATTTCGGTACGCGCTGGAGTGGATCTGCACGGGGACGGCGCCGTCCGCCACGACCGGCGGGATCACCGGGCGCTGGAACGGTCCGGTGGCGGCCACGACGAACCGCGTGTCGATGACGCCCTCGGAGGTCTCGACGCGGAAGCCCGGCCGCCCCGCGTGCCGGCGCACCGAGGTGACCTCCACACCGCAGCGCACGGGGGCGCCGATCTTCTCCGCGTACGCGACGAAGTAGTCGGCCACCTGCTCCTTCGACGCGAAGGCGTCGGGGCCGACGTCGGTGAACTCCAGGCCGGGGAACCGGTCGTGCCACGCCGGTCCGTTGGCGACCAGCGAGTCCCAGCGCTCCGAGCGCCATCGCTCGGCGATCCGGCTGCGCTCCAGAACGATGTGCGGGACGCCCTGCGCCCCCAGGTGCTCACTCATCGCGATGCCGGCCTGCCCGGCCCCGACCACGACGACTTCGGTCTCTTCCGTGGGCATGTCTGCCTCCCCTCCGGCGGCAGGCACCCCGGTCCCGGGTCGGTGTCGCCCCTGTGGGGGGACCGTGCTGCCGCTGACGCCATCCTGGAGGCCCCGCCATCTCCTGTCGAACAGATGTTTCCGTTCAGGGTGATCTGATTTTCCGATACCTGACCACGACCGTGCGCCCGAAATGACGGAAAGGCGTGGATTGTTCGTTCATGCTCGACCGCATGGACTCCGTCGCCGACCAGCCGTCTTCCCCGTCCGCCGAGGCGGGCGCCCAGGAGCGCCATGCCTCCTGGATCGAACTCTTCTTCGACCTCGTCGTCGTGGCGGGCATCGGGGCGCTGTCCCATCTGCTGCACGACGCGGCGTCCGCCACGGACGTGTATCTGTACGCCGTGCTCTATCTGGCCTTCTGGACGGCCTGGGCGGCGTTCGCCATGTACGGCAACCTCGCCGGGGACAAGGCGCGGACGACGAGCATGCTGGCGGCGATGGCGCTGCTCGCCGTCATGGTCGCGGCCGTACCGGAGATCCGCGGACCGCACGCGGTCGCCTTCGCCCTCGCCTACGCAGGGCTGCGGGTGCTCGCGGACCGGATGTGGGGACGCGAACAGGTCGTGGTGGACTGGCCGTTGATGCAGCTCGGCTTCGGCATCACGCCGTGGGTGGTGTCGGTCTTCGTGGCCGGCTGGTGGCGCTACGGCCTGTGGGGCGTCGGCGTGGCCGTCGATCTCGCGGTCATGTTCACCATGTCCAGCGGCCGCATGGGCCGGGCGGCGCGGCAGCGCGCGGAGCACATCGAGCAGGCCCACCCGGAGGTGGCCGGGACGATCGAGATCTCCGAACTCCACTCGGACACCGCGCACTTGGCCGAGCGACTGGGCCTGTACGTCATCATCGTGCTGGGTGAGGGGCTGATCCAGGTGATCGACACCGCCTCGGAGACGGAGTGGGACCTCGCGCTGGTCGGGGTCGCGACCGGGGCCTTCGTCCTGCTGGTCGCGATCTGGACGCTGGCGGTGCGGTACGGGTACGCGGCGGTCCCGCATCTGTCGCCCACGCGGCTGCCCGTACGCATCGCGATGGCCCTGCACTGTTTCTCGACGGCCGCGCTCGCCGTCGTGGTGACCTCCCTGGGCTCCGCCGTCGCACATCCGCACGGTGAACTCCCGGCACATGTGCGGTGGTTGCTGTGTGCGGGGACGGCGCTCTACTTCGCCGTCGGCGCGCTGACCGGGGCGCTGCTGCGCATGGGGTGGCGCTGGCTGCTCGGCAGCGCGATGCAGTGCACGCTGGCACCGCTCGTCGTCGGCCTGGCCGGCGGTGGTCTCGGCGCCGCGTGGGTGGTGTGGCTGATGACGGCGGTGGCCGCCTGGCAGGTGCTGTGGCTGTTCCGCCCGGCCCTGGCGGCCCGGCGCCGCGAGCACCGGGGCGGGGATGCGTGACGGCGCCCCCGCACCGGTGCCGCCGCACCCCCCCTGTGCCCGATCCGCCTACCGGCGCCGGCGGACGTGCACGTGCCCGTCGCGCGGGTAGGCGGGCGGCCAGGCGGGCAGCAGCTTCTCGAAGGCGTACCCGCTCTTCTCCGCCACCCGGCACGAGGCGGTGTTGTCCTCCTGGTGGACGAGTTCCACACGCCGCAGTCCGTCGGCGCCGAAGGTGTCGAACGCCCAGAGGGTGAGCGCCTCCAGGGCGCGGGGCGCGACGCCGCGCCCGCGGGCGTGCGCGGCGGTCCAGTAGCCCACTTCGGCCGACGGCTTCCCGGACTCCACGCCTTTGAGCACGACGTGCCCGACCAACCCGCCTTCGGGGGCGCCGACTTGTTCCTCCAGGACGGCGAGGCCGAACCGGTCCCCCGCCGCCCACCCCTGTTCCTGGTTCCGCACCCACTGCGCGGCCTGGGCCTCGCTCTCCGGACCTGAACCCGTCCAGTGGCGCATGTCCGGATCCCGGTACGCCTCGACGAGCGCGGCCCCGTCCTGCGTCCGCCAGGGACGCAGGAGCAGGGCGGGAGCGGAGGCCGCGGCGGGCGCGTGCAGCTGGACCATGTCGTTCACCGGGTGATCGTAAGCCTCAGTAGTACTGCACCAAGCAGAATTCATGGCCCTCCGGATCGGCCATCACGACCACCACGCCCTCGTCGTAGTCATGTCGTTCGCCGGTGAACGTGCCGCCGAGTTCCATGACTTGGGCGATCCCCTGGTCGATGTCGTCGACGCCGACGTCGAGATGCAGGCGCACCTTGCCGTGGTGCGCTGCGGTCACGGGCTGGAAATTGAGGCGGGGTTGTGGGCTGTCGGGGCGGCCGAGGTAGACCCAGCCGGGCCTGGCCGGCAGGCGCGGGCAGTCGAGCAGTGCGCCCCAGAAGCCCGCGACCCGTTCCACGTCGACACAGTCGACGGTCAGGCCGATCCAGCGGTTCGTCATGGTGCCACCTCTCCTGAAAGGGACAAGACGCCTTCGCGGACGCGCCGCGCGGCGAGTTCGGCGGCCGCGCGGGCGGGCGTGCTCCCCTGGTCGCGGGCGATCCGGAAGACCTCCCGGAGGGTATCGGCGATGCCGGTGAGGCGCCCGGCGGTCTCCTCCTCCGGTTCGTGGCGCAGCTCGACCCCGGTGGCGTGGATGACTCCTCCCGCGCTGACGACCACGTCCGGTGCCCAGAGGATGCCGCGTGCGGCGAGGAGTTCCGCGGTGGCCGGTGTATCGAGCTGATTGTTGGCCGGGCCTGCGACGGCGGCGCAGCGCAGCCGCGGCACCGTGTGCGCGGTGAGCAGCCCGCCGAGCGCGGCCGGCACCAGGATGTCGACCTCTGCCGCGAGGGCGTCGTCCGGGTCCACCCAGGTCGCGCCCAGTTCGGCGGCGGCGCGGCGGGCGGCCGGGGCGGTGTCGGTCACGATGAGCCGGGCCCCGGCCCGCTCCAGCAGCCGGGCCAGCCGGCCGCCGACGGCGCCGAGGCCGATCACCCCCACGGTCAGCCCGCGCAACTCCGGTGACCCGAACGCCTCTTGAGCGACCGCGCCGAGCGCCGCGAGCGTGCCCCGCGCGGTGTGCAGGGAGGAGTCCCCGCTGCCGCCGTCCTCGACCGGCCGGCAGCACACGTGCGCGGTGCGTTCCCCGATCACGGTCATGTCGGCCGGGCCGCTTCCCACGTCGGGCCCGGTGACGTACCGCCCGCCGAGCGCCTGAATCGTGTCGCCGACGTCATGGAGCAACGCGGTGCGCTCCGCGCCGGACGGCCGCTCCGCCGCGGGCAGGGCGACGACCGTCTTCCCTCCCCCGTGCCGCAGACCGGCGAGCGCGTTCTTCTCAGTCATCGCCGCCGCCAGTCGCAGCGCGTCCGCGACCGCGGCGCCGGGGCCGGGGTAGTGCGCGATGCGGCATCCGCCGGCCGCGGGGCCGAGGGCGGTCGAGTGCAGGGCGACGATGATCGCGATTCCGCTGCGCCTGCCACGGACGACCTGCACCAACTCATGCGACGGAGAGAGTGTGTTGAGCGCCAGGGCTTCCTCGAATGTGACGAGTTCGGCTGTCATGGCAGGAAACTAACCGCGCCGTCGGCGCGCGCGGCCGCCACCCGAATTCAATTCGGCACGGCCCCCATAATCGCCGCATGGACGAACTTGATTCGGCGATCATCCGCCATCTCCAGCGCGATGCGCGGCAGACCAACCGCGACCTCGCCCGCTCCCTCGGCATCGCCCCGTCGACCTGTCTCGAACGCGTCCGCGCCCTGCGCGCCCGCGGCGTCATCACCGGCTACCACGCCGCCGTCGACCCGGTCGCCCTCAACCGCCATGTGCAGGCCCTCGTCCACTTCCAGATACGCCCCCTCAGCCGGGCCGTGATCGAGGCGTTCAAGAGCTACGCGGCCGGACTGCCGGAGGTGAGCACGGTCTACGTCGTCACGGGCGGCGACGACATGATCGTGCACGTGTCCGTGCCCGGCGTGGACTACCTCCACGGCTTCCTCATGGACAAGTTCACCGAACGCCGCGAGGTCGTCGGTTTCCGCACGTCCGTGATCTACCAGCACACGCACAATCAGGTACTCGAACCACTGACCCCGTGACACCCCGGTCCGGTCGGTGCGCGCCGCCCCCGGATCGGCTCGCCCGCCGTTCCGGGCCCTCGGTTCAGCGCCCGAACTTCGCCCGAGCCGCCTCCGTGACAGGCGTGAAGAAGTTGACGAGGTTACCGTCGGGGTCGCGGAAGAGCAGGGACCTGTTGCCCCAGGGCATCGTGGTCGGCCCGCTGACGACCTCGTCGACCACCCCGGACAGGTTCGCGTGCACGCGGTCCACGTCGTCGACGAGGAACTCGGTGATCACCGTGTCGTTGGCCGCCGGGCGGGCGGAGCCCGGCGCGAACAGGGGGACGGTGCGGGTGCCGGCGATCGCGAGGGTCGCGCCGGGCGTCCCGATTTCGGCGAAGTCCTCGGTGGCCCAGGTCGCCCGGGCCCCGGTGGCGCGTTCGTAGAAGGAGACGAGGCGTGCCACGTCGCCGGTGATGATGCGGATCGAGACGAAGTCCATGGGGTCTCCCTGGTCGTGATGACACCGGTTGTTCCTGTTCCGCAGACTAGGAGGAATAGAGGACGGAATCGGTCCGCTATCGATCGGCTTCCGCGTTAAATTGGGAGGATGTCCCGACCCACCGGCCGCGTGCTGACCCTCCTGGAGCTGCTGCAGTCGGGCGGCACCCGCACCGTGGCGGAACTCGCCGGCCGGCTCGGCGTCGAGGGGCGCACCGTGCGGCGGTACGTGGAGCAGCTGATCGAGCTGGACATCCCGGTGGAGTCGGTGCGCGGCCGCTACGGCGGATACCGGCTGGCTCCGGGGTACCGTCTGCCGCCGCTCATGTTCAGTGACGACGAGGCGCTGGCCGTGCTGCTCGGGCTGATCGCGGGCCGGCGGGCGGGGCTGACGGCGGCGGAGCACACGGCGGGCGAGACGGCGGCGGCGAAGATCCGGCGGGTGCTGCCCCGGCACCTGGCCGGTCGTCTCGACGCGCTCCTGGGCGCTCTGGCGTTCACGGACGGGCCCGGTGACTTCGACACCCCGGACGCCGGGGTCCTGCTGACCGTCGCGGACGCGGTGCGCCGGCGGCACCCGGTCCTGATCCGGTACGCCGACCGGGAGGGCCGGCGCAGCGAGCGCACGCTGCACGCGTACGGGATCGTCGCCCACTCGGGCCGGTGGTACGTCACGGGCCGGGACCCCGGGATCGACGAGGACCGCACCTTCCGCCTGGACCGCATCGCGGACGCGCGGCCCCTGCCCGGCTCGTTCGAGGCCCCGGAGGGGCCCGATCCCGCGCAGCGCGTCCTGTCGGCGCTCGCCACGGCCGCGTACCGGCACGAGGTGTCCCTGCGGATCCACGGAACGGCCGAGCAGATCCGTGCCCGCCTTCCGGCCGGCGTCGCGCGCCTGGCGGAGCACGAGCCGGCGCGGACGCGGGACGGAACGGGCGAGCGCTGGTGGCGGGTCGAGCTGAGGGTTGAGCGGCTGGACTGGCTGCCCCGTGAACTCGCCGCGCTCGACCGGCCGTTCGTCATCGAGCGTCCCGAGGCGCTGCGCGACCTCGTCGTCGCCCTCGCCGACCGTCTCGGTTCCCGCGCGCTCGGGGACTGACGCCGTCCCCGGACCCGCGGGCCCGCCCCGGACCCGCGGTCCGGGGCGGCCCCGCGTTTGCGCCGCTACTTCGTGTCGATCACCCGACGGGCCAGCCCGGCCGCCTCGTCGAGGCGGGAGACCGGCCGGAGCCAGTACGTGTACGCATAGTCGCGGTCGGCGAGGAGCTTGTACGCGTCGTGGGTCTGGGCGCCCCAGCTGTTGTCGCCGCCGACGCCCATCTGGCGGTGGTTGACGCGCAGGACGACCTCTTCGTGGAAGTCGAGCTGGTAGTCGTGGCGCCTGCCGACGGAGAGGTCCTCCGGGGTGAGGTGGGAGGCGTTGATCTCCAGAAGCGGGTGGTCGCCGAGCGGGTCGCCGCTGACGAGCAGGCCGCGGCCGCGCCGGTCGCCGAGTACCGCCCAGCGCACGTCCGTCTTGTTGCCGTTCTCCTGGGGACGGATGTACGAGGTCCACTGTTCGGCGACGGATCCGCTCCAACGGCCCACGTCCGTACCGTCGTTGCGGTCCCAGTGGTTCTCCTCGGGGCCGCGCCCGTAGTAGTGGATCCGGTCGAGCGCGGCGGGCAGCCGCAGGATCGTGCCGACCTCGGGGAGGTAGGGCAGGGACGCGGCCCCGGGGTGCAGGGCGTTGTCGACCTTGACGGCGCCGTCGCCGAAGACGGTGTAGGTGGTGGCGTAGGTGGAGACGGTGGAGGTCGGCAGGGTGCCCTTGACGGCGATCTCCACCGCCTTCACCCCGCCGGAAGCGCTGAGTTGACGTACCGTCACATCGGTCACGGTGCGGCGCGCTCCGGCGTCCCGCCAGGTCTGGTTGCGGGTGTGCTGGCCGTTGCCGTGGTCGTTGTCGGTGGGCCCGCGCCAGAAGTTGGGGACGGGTCCGGCCGTGACGAGCGGGGCGCCGTCGGCCTCGTACGACGTGATGACGCCCTTGTCCTTGCCGATGACGACCGTGAAGCCGCGTCCCGTGACGGTGACGGCCGTGTCCGTGTCCGCGCAGGACAGGTCCGGTACGTCGCCGAGGGCGACCGGGGTGATGTCGGGGCTGCCCGCGACGAGGGGCAGTTGGACGCGGGCCACCTCGAAGCCCTCGTCGGCCCACACGGTGTCCTCCTTCAGCCGGAACGAGAGCTGGAGGAAGTACTCGGCGCCGGGTGCGGGGTCGGCGGGCAGGGTCACGGGCACCGTGATCTCCTTGCTGGAGAGCGGTGCCACGTCGAGCTGGCTCCGGGTGAGGGCGCCGTGCCGGATCACCTCGCCGTCGCGCGCGAGTTCCCAACGGCCCTCGTAGGCACGGAGGTTGGTGAACAGGAA
Source organism: Streptomyces sp. VRA16 Mangrove soil (assembly GCF_017377775.1). Lineage (GTDB taxonomy): Bacteria > Actinomycetota > Actinomycetes > Streptomycetales > Streptomycetaceae > Streptomyces. Next base: position 389,458 of record NZ_JAFVLN010000001.1, on the reverse strand, counting down.
CTCGTTGGTGAGGGTGACGTCCCCGGCTCCCCCGCCCTTGGTGGGCGCCACGTTGATCGCCTGGTAGATCCGCTTGATCTCGGCGGCCTTGCCGGTGAGCCCGCGGTCCGCGGTGATGATCCCGTCGGCGACGAAGTTGCCGTCGTTGGGGTTGTCGCCCCAGTCACCGCCGTACGCGAAGAAGGTCTTGTCGCGCGGCTTCTTCTCCTCGACCGCGACGGCCTCGGCGTCGAACCAGAAGCGCACGCCGTCGCCGTCCGGGCCGCGCCCGTCGTCGGCGAGTTCGGCTGCGCTCAGCGCACGGCCGTAGACCCGGGCGCGCCGGATCGCGCCGCTGAACTCCCGCGTCATGTTGTCGACGTCGATGCCGAGGGCCAGGGGCGCCGTGTTGCTCGACGGCTTGCGGGTGGTCGACACGGTGGCCTTCACGGCGCCGTCGACGTACAGCGTGAGCGATCCCGCGCTCGCGTCGAAGACCCCGGCGATGTGGTGCTCGGTGCCGGTCCAGCCGTCGGTGGGCGTGGTCCAGCTCGCGGTGATCCACTGCCCGGCGGAGCAGATGAAGAACTCCAGCTTCCTGTCGGACTGCTTGAGTGCGTACTGGGTGTCGCCCTTGGCGATGATCGGCTGGTGGTAGCCGGTCACGTGCGGGGTCGCCCAGGCTTCCAGGGTGAGCGATCCGGTCAGGTCGAGCCGGTCGTCGCGCGCGAAGACGGTGCCGCCGCTCACCCCGGTGTCCCGCCCGAACCTGCCCGCGGGGTCGATGAGTTCGCCGCGCAGAGCGGCCGGACCGCTCTCGGTGAACACCGTCCGCAGCGGAGTCGGCCAGCTCAGCGACTGGTCGACGAAGTCCCAGATCCAGCCGCCCTGCAACACGTCGTAGCGGCGGACCAGGTCCCAGTACTCCTTCACGTTGCCGTTGGAGTTTCCCATCGCGTGGCAGTACTCGATCATCACGTACGGGCGGGTGTCCGCGGTGTCCTTGGCGCGGGCCTCGACGCGGGCCGGCGTCTCGTACATCGCGGAGCGGATGTCGCTGACGCCCGGGCTGTCGTCGCCCTCGTACTGGATGACACGGGTCGGGTCGTACGAGCGGATCCAGTCGTGCATGGCGGTGAAGGTGGAGCCCGCGCCCGCCTCGTTGCCGAGCGACCAGATCACCACGGAGGCGTGGTTCTTGTCGCGGTGGACCATGTTCTGCGCGCGGGCCACACACGCCCTGGTCCAGTCGGCGTGGCTGGTCGGGTACCGGTCGCGGACGCCGTGCGTCTCCAGGTTGGTCTCGTCGACGAGGTACAGGCCGTACTCGTCGGCGAGTTCGAGCCAGATGGGGTTGTTGGGGTAGTGCGAGGTGCGGACCGTGTTCATGTTCATCCGCTTGATGATCGTGATGTCCTTGACCATGTCGGCGCGGGTGAGGGCGGTGCCCCGGTCCGGGTGCATCTCGTGGCGGTTGGTGCCGCGCAGCGAGATCGGCTGCCCGTTGATCCGCATGAGCCCGTCCTTGAGCGCGAACTCCCGCAGTCCGACCCGGTGCGAGAGCGTCTCGACGACCTTGCCCGACGGGTCGCGCAGTTGCAGGACGGCGGTGTAGAGGTAGGGGCTCTCCGCCGACCAGAGCCGGGGCGAGGGAACGGACTTGGCGTCCCGCACCGTCACTTCGGCGTCCGTCAGTGTCACGGACTGCGCGAAGGGCCTGCTCCACACGGTGTGCCCGTCCGCGTCGTACAGCTGCGTCTCGACGGTGTACGTGCCCGAGGGCGTCGCGTCCGTGCCGTAGTGACGGACGGTGGCGGTGACCGACAGCTCGGCGCTGGTGTGTCCGTCGCCGAGCGGGGTGTCGAGTTTGAAGTCGCGCAGGTGCACGGTGGGGGTGGAGTAGAGGTAGACCGAGCGGAAGATGCCGCTCAGCCGGATCATGTCCTGGTCCTCCATCCAGTCGCCGTCGGAGAACCGGTAGACCTCCACGGCGAGCTGGTTGGGCCCGCCGTCGGGGTCCAGATGGTCGGTGATGTCGTACTCGGCGGGGGTGTACGAGTCCTCGTGGTAGCCGACGAGCGTGCCGTTGACCCACACGTAGTGGGCCGACTTCACCCCCTCGAAGTGCAGGAACACCCGCCGTCCCGCCCAGCCGTCCGGCACGGTGAAGGTGCGTCTGTACTGGCCGACGGGGTTGTAGCGGGTCGGCGCGGCGGGCGGCTGGGCCTCTTCGCCGAGGCCGTTGGCGCCCCACCACGGGTAGGTGATGTTGGTGTAGATCGGGAAGTCGTGCCCGTGCAGCTGCCAGACGGACGGCACCGGGATGGTGCCCCACGCCCCGTCGTCGAGATCGGTCCGGTAGAAGTCCTCGTCCCGGTCCGACGGCCGGTCCGCATAGGCGAACTTCCAGGAGCCGTCGAGACTTTGACGGTACGCCGACCGCGTGCGGTCCGCCGCGAGGGCGCGGCGCACGCTCTCGTACGGCATGAGCGTGGTGTGCGGCGGCTCGGTGCCCATCCGGAAGACGTCGATGCGGCCGTTCCACTCGTCGCCGTCGGCGCTCACGCCGGCGCCGGCCGCGTGCGCCGAGGAGGCGGTTCCCACGGACGGCAGGGCGAGCGCCCCGAGAACGGCGGCGCCGCCCTCCAGGAGCCGGCGGCGGCTGAGGTACGGGGAGCGGGGGTGCGGGTGCGACATGGCTGTGCCCTTCTGCGGGTGCGGGCATGTGCAACTGGTGTGACGGAACAGGCCTGTCGAGCCCGACCACCCTAGGAACACAACACAATCCACACAATGCCACCGTCGGAATCTGTGGCTTCCTGAGCACACACGGGGCGGACAGTCCGCGCCGCACGCGCGGCGACTGCGCGACCGATTGCTCGAAGCTGCTCGAAGTCCCGGCCAAACGCGCAACATTGACAGTGCATCGCCAAGGTGGTCTAGTCCGCTAGAGCATGTGCCAACCGTGGAGGCTCGCCTATGTTCCGCACGAAGCACAGATCTCGCAGGACGTCGCGCATCGCTCTCATGGCCGCCGTCGCCGCGGCCGCGCTGACCGCCGCGCCGCTCTCCTTCGGCTCACCCATGACCGGGACCGGATCAGGTTCCGGTTCCGGTTCCGAAGCGAGCGCGCCGACCATCACTCCGACCCCGCGCTCCGAACAGCGGCGCACCGACCGGATCACGGTCACCCCGTCCGCCGTCCTCGTCGTCGGCGAGGACTCCGACCCGGCCGCCGTGAGACTCACCACCGCCGTACTGAAGGCGGCGGGCGCCCGAGACGTCACCCTGACCCGGCACGCCCCCGCCGGCAACGACCGCCTGACGGTCTTCGTCGGCGGCCCGGCCGAGAACCCGGCCTCGGCCGCGGCGCTCGACTCCCTGCACACCGTCGGCCCGTCCGGACTCGCCGCCGAGGGCTACGTCCTCGCGCTGGGCGGACCGGGCGCGGGCCGCATCGTCCTGTCCGGCGTCGACCCGACGGGCACGTACTACGCCGCGCAGTCGCTGCGCCAGGTGCTGCCGCACCGCAGGACCCCCGGCGCCGACGTGCGCGGCCTGACCGTGCGCGACTGGCCGTCGACACCGCTGCGCGGCGTCATCGAGGGCTTCTACGGGACGCCCTGGTCGCACGCGGCACGCCTGGACCAGCTCGACGACTACGGCGAGCACAAGATGAACATCTACGTGTACTCGCCGAAGGACGACCCGTATCTGCGGGCCAAATGGCGCGACGCCTACCCGGCCGAACAGCTCGCCCAGATCAAGGAGTTGGTGGACCGGGCGACCGCGCACCACGTCGAGTTCACCTACGCCCTCTCCCCCGGTCTCAGCGTCTGCTACAGCTCCGACGACGACCTCAAGGCGCTGACGGACAAGTTCCAGACGCTGTGGGACATCGGGGTGCGGCAGTTCGCCGTGCCGCTGGACGACATCAGCTACACCAACTGGAACTGCGACGCCGACAAGGTGAAGTGGGGCACCGGCGGCGGCGCGGCCGGTCAGGCCCAGGCATATCTCCTGAACCGGGTGAACCAGCAGTTCATCAAGACGCACGACGGCGCCCTGCCGTTGCAGATGGTGCCGACGGAGTACTACAACACCACGTCGTCGCCCTACAAGACGGCGCTCTCCGGGCAGCTCGACCCGGACGTCCTGGTCGAGTGGACGGGTGAGGGCGTGGTCGCCCCGACGATGACGGTGGACCAGGCGAAGCGGGCCAAGGACGTCTTCGGGCACCCGATCCTGACCTGGGACAACTACCCGGTCAACGACTACGCGACGGGACGTCTCTTCCTCGGTCCCTTCGTCGGCCGGGAGAAGGGGCTCGCCGAGCAGTTGGCCGGGATCACCGCCAACCCGATGATCCAGCCGTACGCCTCGAAGCTCGCCCTGCACACCGTCGCCGACTACACGTGGAACGACGAGGCGTACGACCCCGACCGGGCCTACGCCGCGGCGGTTCGGGAGGCCGCGGGCGGCAGCGCCCGGGTCGAGCGGGCGCTGCGGGCGTTCACGGACGTCAACCACAGCTCCCCGATCAACTCGGTGGAGGCGCCCGACCTCTCGAAGCTGATCAAGGGCTACTGGGACGGCTCGGTCTCCGCGTCCCGGCTCTCGGCGGCCTTCGCCGCGCTGCGGGACGCGCCGGCGACGATCCGCGACGGCGTCGAGCCGGGCTTCGTCGAGGACGCGGGCCCGTGGCTGGACTCCGCGCAGGCGTGGGGCGTGGCCGGGGTCGCGGCGCTGCGCATGCTGGACGAGCAGAAGGCGGGCCACACGGCCGCGGCCTGGACGCTGCGTCAGCAGCTGCCCGGGCTGATCGCGAAGGCCAAGTCGTTCCGGTACACCGATCTCAACGGCAACAAGGTTCCGGTAATCGTCGGGGAAGGCGTCCTCGACCCGTTCTTCGTGCAGGTCCGCAACGCGTCGAATGCCGCGCTGGGGCTGCCGCCGCAGCCGACCGCCACGACGGGCCTGCCCGTGTACAACGGCAACACGGCGGACCGCATGACCGACGGCGACGACTCCACGTACTTCTGGAGCAGCCGCGCGCCGCGGACCGGTGAGAGCGTCGTGCTCGATCTGGGGGCCGAGCAGCCCCTCGGCCCGGTGACGGTCGCCATGGCCAAGCCCGGCAGCGCCGACGACTATCTGCACCGCGGGGTCCTGGAGTACTCGGCGGACGGCACGACGTGGCACGCGCTCGGCTCCGAGTTCTCCGGCAAGGCGACGTGGACGGCTGACGCGCCGGCCGGCACGACGGCCCGCTACGTGCGCGCCCGCGCGACGGGCGACCAGGACAACTGGCTCGTGGTCAAGGAGTTCACCGTGGCGGGCGCCGACCACGCGACGGTGAGCGGCGGACCGGCCGCCGCGGAGGGCAGCAGTCTCGCCGCGGCCGCGGACGGCAGCCCCGAGAGCGCCTACCGCGCCGCCTCCGCACCGGCGGCGGGCGACGCCCTCACGGTGGCGTCGCCGGCGCCGCGCGCCGTGGCGTCCGTGACGGTGCTGCGCCCCGACACCGCGACGGCCTCCAAGGCGCAGGTCCAGCTCCGCGTCGACGGCGCGTGGCGCTCGCTCGGCGCCCTCGACGGGTCCGTCACGACGCTCGCGGTCCCGGCGGGGACGCGTGCGGACGCGGTACGGCTCGCGTGGGACGCGGGTTCGGACGCGCCCGTGGTGAGCGAGGTGGTCGTGCGCTAGCGCGCTCACCAAAAGCGCGGGCGGGCACGGGAAGCCGGAGTCGGTTTCCCGTGCCCGCCCGCCGTCGGGCTGTGCCGGTCGACGGCGCGGGCCGGGGCCAGGCGTTCGGCGTCGCGGCCCACGGTGACGAGCTGCGCTGAGCGCCATCAGGCGACCGCCGGTCCTTCGTGTCCCTCGCCGGTGCCGAACTCCCGCATGGCGTCGAGGAGCCAGCGGGCCAGGTGGTCGGCGAAGGAGGAGCGCGGCAGCAGTTCGTACGACGGGATGGCGTCGAGCTGCCGGAGGATCACCGCGACGGGTCCGACGGTGGGGGTGACCGCCCGGCGGGGGCCGAAGACGCGCGGGTGTGGGCGAAGGTCCAGCCGGCGGCCGGGGTCGGCTTGAAACCGCCGGTGCCCCAGCCGCAGTTGACGTACAGGTTCTCCACCTCGGTGGCGCTGATGATCGGCGACGCGTCCGGGGCGACGTCGACGATGCCGCCCCAGGCGCGAGTATGTGCGCTCTGTCGGACGGGTCAAGAGGGCATGACGCAGCGTGCGGCCGGACGGCGATGTGCCGTCCGGCCCCACGCACGGGCCGTTGCTCGCCCGCTCCTACGTGCGCATCAGCGCGAAGACTCCCCACCCCAGGTACTCACGCTGGTACCGCACATAGCGGGCGGGTTCGGTGTCGAGCTCCTCGCGCACCTCGGCGGCGAGTTCGTCGTCGGGGTGGGCGTCGAGCCAGCGGCGGAGGTTGAGCCACTGGGCCGCCCGGTACCGGTCCCAGCTGTCCTGGGACGCAAGCACCATCTCCACGACGTCGTACCCGAGCGCGCCGAACCGCTCGACGAGCTCGGGCAGCGGCAGGAAGTCGTCCTTGCCGCTCGCGTGGCAGGCCCGAGCGGTCTCCTCGTCCGGTACGTCACGACGCCAGTACGGCTCGCCGATGAGCATCAGGCCGCCGGGGCGCAGGCTGTCACTCAGCTGCGCGACGGTGCCGGCGAGGCCGCCGCCGATCCAGGTGGCGCCGACGCACGCGGCGAGGTCGACCGGTTCGTCCGCGACGAACCCGGAGGCGTCGCCGTGCACGAAGCCGACCCGGTCGGCGACGCCGAGTTCGACGGCGCGCGCCCGCGCCTTCTCGACGAACGCCGAGCTGATGTCCACTCCGGTCCCGGTGACGCCGTGGTCACGGGCCCAGGTGCAGAGCATCTCGCCGGAGCCGCTGGCGAGGTCGAGCATCCGCGTCCCCGGCGCCAGGCGCAGCGCCTGCCCCAGGACGGCGAGCTTGCCCGGGGTGAACGGGTTGTGGATGCGGTGGCTACGTTCGCGAATGGAGAAAATGCGGGGAAGATCCACGAGAGGTGTCCTTCGGGTTCGATGAGGTCATGGCCTGCGCGGAGGACGGCCGACCGGAGCCGGCCGCCGTTGCTCGAACCGTCATCAACACACCTCTTCACCTGCGTCCCGCTCTGGACGCCCGGATCTTGGACCCGGCAAATATAGAGCTTCCCGGCCGATGTCCCCACCGATTTGTTCGTCCCGGCAGGTGACCGCAGCGGGCCCTACTCGGCCGGAGCGTCCGCTCCGGCCCCGCGGACCGGCGGCGTCTCCCCGTGCCGTACCGAGCACACCAGCGCGTCGTCCCGCACGTCCGCGACGATCGTGTCGCCCTTGTCGGCCTCGCCGCTGAGCATCAACGAGGCGAGACGGTTGTCGAGTTCGGTCTGGATGGTGCGGCGCAGCGGGCGGGCGCCGAACTCCGGCTGGTGGCCGTGGGCGACGAGGAGCTTCTTCGCCGCGTCGGTGACCTCCAGGGTGAGGCCCTGGGCGTGGACGCGGCGCTTGCTGCGGTCGAGGAGGTGGTCGACGATCTCGCCGAGGTCGTCCTGGGTGAGTCCGTGGAACAGGATGATCTCGTCGATGCGGTTGAGGAACTCCGGCAGGAAGCGGCCGCGCAGGTCCTCCATCAGCTCGTCCTTGATCGTGGAGACGTCGCCCTGGTGGGCGAGGATCCGCTGGGCGCCGATGTTCGAGGTCATGATGACGACGCAGTTGCGGAAGTCGACGGTCCGGCCCTGGGAGTCGGTGAGCCGCCCGTCGTCGAGGACCTGGAGCAGCGTGTTGAAGACGTCCGGGTGGGCCTTTTCGACCTCGTCGAAGAGGAGCACGCTGTACGGCTGGCGGCGCACCTTCTCGGTGAGCTGCCCGGCCTCCTCGTGGCCGACGTATCCGGGCGGCGCCCCGACGAGCCGGGAGACGGTGTGCTTCTCCTGGAACTCGCTCATGTCGAAGCGGACCATGCGGTTCTCGTCGCCGAACAGCAACTCGGCGAGCGCCTTGGCCAGTTCGGTCTTGCCGACGCCGGTCGGGCCGAGGAAGAGGAAGGAGCCGACGGGCCGGTTCGGGTCGCCCATGCCCGCGCGGTTGCGGCGCACGGCCTCCGAGACGGCGGTGACCGCCTCCTCCTGGCCGACGACCCGTTCGTGCAGGGCCTCCTCCAGTTTGAGGAGCTTGTCCTTCTCGGTGGCGGTGAGCTGGGAGACGGGGATGCCGGTGCGGCGCGAGACGACGTCGGCGATGTCGGACGCGGTCACCTCGACCACTCCCTCGCGCCGCTCCTCGATCCCGGCGAGTTCGCCCTCCACCTCGCCGATCTGCTTCTTCAGCTCGGACGCCCGCTCGAAGTCCTCGGCGGCGACGGCCTGGTCCTTCTCCCGGCGCAGCTTGGCGATCCGGTCCTCGCGGCCGACGACCTCGGTGGAGCGTCCGGTGCTGCGCAGCCTGACCCGGGCACCGGCCTGGTCCATCACGTCGATGGCCTTGTCCGGCAGGAAGCGGTCACTGATATAGCGGTCCGAGAGTTCCGCCGCCGCCGTCAACGCGCCGTCGCCGAAACGGACTTGGTGGTGCGCCTCGTACGCGTCCCGCAGTCCCTCCAGGATCTGGACGGTCTCCTCGACGCTGGGCTCGGGGATGGTGACGGGCTGGAAGCGGCGTTCGAGCGCCGGGTCCTTCTCCACGTACTTGCGGTACTCGTCGATGGTGGTGGCGCCGACGACGTGCAACTCGCCGCGGGCCAGGGCCGGTTTGAGCATGTTGCCCGCGTCCATGGAGCCCTCGCCGCTCGCTCCCGCGCCGACGACGGTGTGCAGTTCGTCGATGAAGAGGATGACGTCGCCGCCCGCGTTCTGGACGTCCTCGATGACCTTCTTGAGGCGTTCCTCGAACTGGCCGCGGTACTGCGCTCCGGCCACCATCCCGGACAGGTCGAGCGAGACGACCCGCTTGTCCTTGAGGGTGTCGGGCACCTCGCCCGCCACGATGCGCTGGGCGAGACCCTCGACGATGGCGGTCTTGCCGACGCCCGGCTCGCCGATGAGCACCGGGTTGTTCTTGGAGCGCCGGGAGAGGATCTCCACGGTCTGCTCGATCTCCTCGGCCCGGCCGACGACGGGGTCGAGCTTCCCGGCCTTCGCCTCCTCGGTGAGGTCGCGGCCGAACTCGTCGAGCGTGGGGGTGCCGCTGCCCGCGCCGCCGGTGGCACCGGACGTGGCCGGCACCCCGTCCGCGCGGGCCGCCGTGTCCGCGACACCGCGCAGCCGCTCGACGTCCACGCCCTGCGCGCGCAGCAGCCGGGCGGCCCCGGCGTCGGGGTCGTCGAGCAGGGCACCCAGGATGTGCTCGGGTCCGATGTACGAGACTCCGGCCGCCTGGGAGCGGGCGTGCGCGGCGGCCAGGGTGCGCTTGGCGGCCGGGGTGAGGCCGGGCTCCGACGACGGTTCACCGCTCTCCCCCGGCAGGATCCTGGCGAGGGTCGCGGCGAGCGCGTCGGGCTCGGCGCCGGCCTGGGCGAGCAGCGTACGGGCCGGGTCGACCTGGGTCGCCGCCCACAGCAGGTGCTCGGTGTCGAGGTCCGAACTGCCGTCCTCCACCGCCTTGTTGGTGGCCCGGCCGATGAGTTCGCGCGCCGAGTCGGTCAGCAGGCGGCCGATCGGAACCCGCTGCACCTGGGGCGGCGCCGAGCCAGGTGACATGCCGAAGAACCTGTTGAGGAGTTCCCCGAACGGGTCGGGCGAGCCGAAGGGGGATCCGAAGGACATCGACATGGCGGGGTCTCCCGGTGGGACGTCACGGCAACTCCCTCCACTCAAGCAAAGCATTACAAGATAGGCAATGCGGAGTAAATGGGACCAGTGATTCGATAGCCGGATCCGGTCCGCGCCGTCGCGGCGGCGCGGACCGGCGAGCCGCGCGGCTCAGCGGGCCGTCTGTCCCGCGCCGCGCATCGCCGAGCGCCCCACCGCGGAGAGCAGGGATCCGACGGCGACCCCGATGACGAGGTAGACGGCGGCCGTGCCGAACTTCGCCGTCCAGGGCAGGTCCGTGGTGAACGGCATCAGCGTCATGGCCGCCGTCGCGAGGCCGATGATCCACTGGAAGAACCGGCCCGGCTGCGGTACGGCCAGGATCAGCAGGTGCAGGAGCAGGGTGGCGACGAGCGTCGCGACGAACGCCGCGCCCGCGAGCAGCCCGGTCGACGCGTCGCCGAAGGCGCCGTTCCCCTCGGGCGCGAAGACCGGCACGCCGAGGACACCGCGGACCAGCAGGACGCACACCACGGCGGCGAGCGCCGCCACCACCGCGGTCACGGCGCCGCCCGCCCACAGCCGCCCCGCGTCGACGCGGGGTCCCGGCCGCCCGGGGCCGTTGTCCTGGCGGTGGTCGGCCGGTTCCTCGTAGGTGGCGTAGGCGGGGGTTCCGTACGGATTCCGGTAGCCCGGTTCGTTTCCGTACGGATCCGGGGCGGGCGGTGTGCTCATGGGGCGCCTTCCTGACGGCCGGGGTGCGGGACGTGCGGTGATCTCGTCCGATCGGTACCCGGTGCCGTGGGCCCGTCGGCCCGCGTCACCCGACCGGCCCAGCCGCGCGGCCGCGACCGGCCCGCCGGAGGTGTGGCGAGTCCGCGTCATGGCGTGCTCTCGCCAGCCCCAACCGCCCCGCGCGGCGGCCGGGTTGGGGAGTCTGCTGCTGTCCCGCACCCTCAGCGACCTCCCGGAGCACACCTGTGAGAGACCCCCGACCCTGGTGGCGGACGGTGACGGCGGCGACCGCCGTGGCCGTGCTCGCCGCCATGGCACCCGCCGCGCACGCGGCCGGCGGACCGATGTCCGCGACCACCGCCGACCCCGCGAAACCCGTCCGCACGGTCGCCGTCACGCTGATCACCGGCGATGTGGTCGACGCCCGCGTCGACGCCGACGGCACCGTCGTCTCGGCGGCCCCGCGCCCCGTCGACGGCACCGACCACCCGGCCGCGACCTGGCAGGACGGCGGCCGGGTGTACGTCTTCCCGCAGGGCGTGGAGAAGCTGGTCGACGCCGGGCTCGTCGACCCGGCGCTCTTCGACATCGGCCGGCTCGTCGCCGACGGCTACGACGACGCGCACACCGACAGCCTGCCCGTCGTCGTCGAGTACACGGGCGGCCGTGCCGCGCGTTCCGCCGCGCCCGGCACCGAGGTCACGACGACCCTGGAGTCGATCGGCGGCGCGGGCCTCGACGTCGCCAAGAAGTCGGCCGCCGACGCGTGGGCGGACCTCGCACCGGGCGGCGCACGCTCCCGCGCCGCGGGCGGGATCCACAAGATCTGGCTGGACGCCAAGGTGCACGGCACCGCCGCCGCCCCGCTCGGCACCCCGACCGTCCCGCTCACCGGGGCCGGGCAGGCGCACCGCGCCGGGCTCGACGGCTCCGGCGTCAAGGTCGCGGTCCTGGACACGGGCGTGGACGCGGGGCATCCCGACCTCCAGGGCCGGATCGCCGCCACCAAGGTCTTCGTCAGCGGCGCCGACGCCGACGACCGCACCGGCCACGGCACCCACACCGCGTCCACGGTCGCCGGGACCGGCGCCGCGTCCGACGGCCGGTACGCGGGCATGGCGCCGGGGGCGCGACTGCTCGTCGGGAAGGTGCTCGGCGACGACGGCTCCGGCTCGATCAGCGGCATCGTCGCCGGCATGGAGTGGGCGGTCGACCAGGGCGCCCAGGTCGTCTCGATGTCGCTGGGCGCGGACGGCGCCACCAGCTGCTCGGGCCCGGACGTCGACGCCGTCCAACGCCTGGGTGACAAAGCGCTGTTCGTGATCGCGGCGGGCAACGCGTCGCTGCACGGCACCGTCTCCACGCCCGGCTGCGCGCCGAGCGCGCTCACCGTGGGCGCCGTCGACCGCAAGAACGCGACCGCGCCCTTCTCCAGCCGCGGCCCGTCCGTCGACGGTCTCTCCGCCAAGCCCGACATAGCCTCGCAGGGCGTCGACGTCGTGGCCGCGCGCGCCGGCGGCCGGGGCGACCAGGCGTACCAGGAGATGTCCGGCACCTCCATGGCGACCCCGCACGTCGCGGGCGGCGCGGCGCTGCTCCTGCAACAGCATCCCGGTCTCCCGCCGGCCCGGCTCAAGGCGCTGCTGACGTCGTCGGCCGCGGACAGCGACGCGCCCGTCCTCGAACAGGGCGCGGGTCCGCTGGACGTGGCGCGGGCCGTCACCCAGCCGGTGACCGCGCCGCCCGCGCCGCTGCTCGGCGACTTCGCGTACCCACAGTCCGGGCTCGACCCGGTCGACGAGCCGGTGACGCTGACCAACGGCACGGACCACGACGTCACGCTTCAGCTCGCGGTGCGCGATGTCCGTGGTGACGACGGGTCCAGGGTCTCCGGTTTCGCCCGGCCCGTGGACCGCTCGGTCACCGTGCCCGCCCACGGCACGGCGCAGGTGCCGGTCCACCTCGATCCGGCGGCCCGGCTCTCGGACGGCGCGTACGGAACGCTCACCGGACGTCTCGTCGGCACCGGCCCCTCGGGGGTCCGGGTCGTCGTCCCGTTCGGTGTGCACATGGAGGTGCCGTCCGCGGATCTGACGGTCAAGGGGGTCGACCGGCACGGTGATCCGGCAGCGTCGCCGTCGGCGTTCCAGCTCTTCGACGACCACCGCGACACGGCGACCCGCTACACGCTCGGCTACCCCGACGCGGGCAGCACCACGATCCGGGTGCCGCTCGGCACCTACGCGCTCAGCGGTGTGGTCATGACGCGTGACGAGCCGGGCAATGTCGGCAGCGTCGCCTCCGTCTCCCAGCTGTACCGACCGAAGCTGATCGTCTCCGGCGACACGACCGTCACCCTCGACGCCCGTGACGCCGAACGCGTCTCCTGGGACACCGATCGGGCGAGCAGCCCCGCCGGTTTCGCGCTCGGCCTGACGGTGGGACTCGACGACGCACAGCGCCTCAAGGCGGGTTACGTCGCCTCCGTCCCGTCCTACGTGAAGGACGTCTACGCCCAACCCGTGCACGGTGACGACCGGTTGACGTTCCTGGCCGCTGCCCGGCTGACCGCGCCGCGGGCCGCGCTCACCACGTCCGGCGGCCGTACCCTCGACAGCCTCCCGGTGCAGAAGGCCACGGAGTTCGACGGCAAGGGCTCGGCCGAGGTCGTCGCCGTCGGCAAGGGGACGGACGCCAACTTCGCCGCCCACGACCTCAAGGGGCGGATCGCCCTGGTCGACGCGGGCACCGGCGGCGGCAACGCCTACACGTGGGGCACCGCCGCGGCGAAGGCGGGCGCGGTCGGCGTGCTCGCCGCCGTCCCCGACAGCGCGGGCCGCTTCCAGGTCACGGGCCCCGAGGGCGTCGCGCAGGCCACGATCACCTGGGCCGACTCCCTGGCCCTGAAGGCGGAGGCCGAGCAGGGCCGGGCGACGGTGACCTGGTCTGGCACGGCCACCGCGAAGAGCCCGTACGTCTACAACCTGGCGACCTCCGCGCGGGGTGCGATCCGCGCCGGGACCCGGCGGGTCCGCGACCGCGACCTGGCCGCCTCCGACGCCCGCTACCACGTGCAGACCGCCACCGACACGACGTACTGGTCCGACGTCGAGGTCGGCCTGCCCGGGATCGCCTCGGTGTGGGCGGGCGGCACCACGCTGCCGCTGCAGGCACCGCAGACCCGCACGGAGTTCTTCACGCCGAGCGGCAGCGCGGGAGTGACGTGGACGACGCTGATGCGCCGCGATCTCGGCCCGTACGGCGGCACCGCGTACGACGGTCCGCACCTTCAGGAGAAGGGGCACACCACGGCCACCTGGTACAAGACGCCGTACGGTCCGGTGCGCACCACGTACGGCCGGGCCCTGATGACTCGCGACAGCAACCGGCTCAGCTATGTCATGCCGCCGGTCGGCGATGCGGGCGGCCACGACTCCACGCTCGCCCGCACCGACTACGGAACCCGTCAACTTCTGTTGAACGGCGAGCCGTTGGCGTCGACCGCGGGACAGTTCACGCTGCCGCAGGAGTCCGCGGACGTGACGTTCCACCAGGACTGGCGGCGCACCCCTTCGGCCGTCGACCGGACCGGGCTCGCCTACCGCACCACGTGGGACTTCCGTACGTCCGCCGCCGACCAGGGCGCGCAACGCCTCTTGGTCCCGGTCGTCGACGTCCCCTCAGACCTGCGCAACTCCCGGCCTGCCGGGGAGCCGACGACGGTCGGCCTGAGCGCGCTCGTCGACGGTTCGACGGCGCCGGTCGCGCTGGACGCCGTACGCCTGGAGTACGCGTACGGCGCGCAGAGCACCGTCGACGCGGTCACGGAGTGGCGGAAGGCGGAGGTGAAGCCGTCGCACGGCGGCTGGCTGGCGACGCTGCCGGGTGATGCTCCCGCGGGGGCGTTCGTACATCTGCGGGTCGTCCTGGACGACGGGGACGGGGCGCGCGTCGAGCAGACGATGGTCCGCGCCTACGAGGTGCGCTGACGCGGGGTCGGGGGTCGCCCGGGTGGTTCCCGGACGACCCCCACCGCTCAGGCCGGAGCCACGGCCCGGCCGGTCTGCGGGGAGATCATGCCCGCGCACAGGCCGCGGGCGGCGAGCCCCTGCGCGATGCGGGGGATCGCGGCGCGGGTGTTGGCGGGCCAGTCGTGCATCAGGATGATCTGGCCGTTGGTGAGCCGCGCCGCCGCCTGCACGATCGCGTCGGCGCTCGCACCGTTCCAGTCCTGCGAGTCGATGTCCCAGATGATCTGGGTCAGCCCGTACTTGGCGGCGACGGACTGCACCGTCGCGTTCGTCTCGCCGTACGGCGGCCGGAACAGCCGGGGTGTGCCGCCTCCTCCGGCGGCGACGGCCTGCTGGGTCCTGGCGATCTCGGAGTCGATCTGCGCCTGGCTCAGCTGGGTGAGGTGGGGGTGGGTGTAGCTGTGGTTGCCGACCCACATCCCCGCGGCCACCTGGGCACTGACCAGGGACGGGTTGGCGGCCGCGTACTGGCCCTCGTTGAACATGGTGGCGCGCAGGCCGTTCCGCCTGAGCACGTCGAGCAGGGCCGGTGTGCCGGCGGCCGACGGGCCGTCGTCGAAGGTCAGCGCGACATAGCCGCCGCAGGCCGCCGCGGGCCGCGCCGAGGCCGCGGGTCCGGCGGCGAGGGAGCAGGCGCCTACCGCGGTGACCGCGGCGAGGCGGGCGAGCCGGGAACGCGACGAGAGATCTGCTCTGGTTCTCATTCGGGGGGTCCTCCAGCTTGTGGGGGGCAGGGCCGGTTCAGCCGACGGTGATGCTGGAGCTTCCGCTGCTCTGGTAGCCCTCGGTCGCCATGATCATGTAGTAGCTGAAGCTGCCCAGGGGCATCCCGGCGTTCGCCCACGCGTTGAAGTGGTTGCCGGTGGTGATGCTGCCGCCGGTCCGCTTCGACTGCCGGACGCTCCAGTACTGGTTGAAGGTCTTGGTGCCCTCGACGGACGGGGCGTTGTACCGCGTCGTCTGGTAGATGTCGTACGTGCCGCCGTCGCTGGTGACGGTGCCCTTGTACGTGCCGGTGGGCCGGTACGTGCCCCAGTTGTCGACGATGTAGTACTCGACGAGCGGGTTCGAGGTCCAGCCGTACAGCGCCAGGTAGGCGTTGCCGGAGGGGTTGAAGGAACCCGAGTAGTTCACGGTCCTGCGGGAGCCGTTGGCCCAGCCCTTGCCTGCCACGAAGTTCCCGGTGTTCTGCCACGACGTGCGGTAACTGCCGCCGGAGGCCAGGGTCATGGAGACCGTGCCGGGCGCGTCGGTCCAGAACGAGTAGGAGTAGCCGTTGTTGGTGCCGGTCTGGTTCGTCGTGATCGTCGTGTCCGCGTGGGCGATGCCCGGCACGGTCAGGGCCGAGGCGCCCAGCGCCACGGCGCCTGCCGTGCCGAGGAACGCGCGGCGGCTCAGGGGTGGAACCGGGTTCTTGTCGTCCATGTTCATGCTTCCTCCTGGTGGGGCCTGCGAGAGGCTGCACAGCCACTGAGGTGCGTGTCGACGCCGTTAGGTTGGTCCTGGCCCTGTGCACTGTCAACTGTTTCGACACGAGCAACGAAACTTTTGTGACACGCCAAGTCGACCGGACGGCAGAAAACAGCAGCTCAAACACGCATTACGCATCCATGACAGAAGCAGGCCTTCCCCTGGTCCGGCATCAGGCGGGAAGTGGGCGTGCCGCTCGGGCGACATGCTCGAAACTGTTTCGACCGTCAGTCGCCGGCAGGCGGGGCGGTGCTCTGCCGTACGACCAACGACGTGGCGAGTTCGAGCCGGGTGGCCACCGCCTCCCGCGCCCGGAGCCGCAGCAGCATCTGGGCCGCGCCCTCGGCCATCTCCCGCAACGGCTGGTGAACCGTCGTCAGGGCGGGACTCGACCACTGCGCCAGCGGGACGTCGTCGTAGCCGACCACGGAGAGATCGTCGGGGACCCGCAGGTTCCGCAGCCGGGCCGCGTCCAGGACGCCGAGCGCCTGAAGGTCGCTGCCCGCGAAGATCGCGGTGGGCGGGTCCGCCAGTTCGAGCAGTTCGGTGGCCCGCTCACGGCCGCCCTCGACGTGGAAGTCCCCGTACCGGACGAGTTCGGGATCCGCCTCAAGGCCGGCCATGCTGAGCGCCGAGCGGTAGCCGTCGAGGCGGGCCAGCGAGCAGAGCACGTCCGCGGGCCCCGTGATGACACCGATGCGCCGGTGGCCGAGCTGGACGAGGTGCCGGGTGGCGGCCAGCCCGCCGTTCCAGTTCGCCGAGCCGACCGAGGGCACGTCCGGGTCGGGGTCGCCGGCCGGGTCGATGACGACGAACGGGATGGAGCGCGACCGCAACTGCCGCTTGACCTCGGCGGGCAACGTCGAGAAGACCAGGACCACACCGAGCGGCCTGCGCTGCAGCACCCCTTCGATCCACTCGGGCCCCGGCGCCTGCCGCGTGCCGCTCTCCGTGAGCACGACGCTCGCGCCGTTGGCCTTGGCCACCTTCTCCACGCCGCGGATGAGCTCCAACGCCCAGACGCTCTCCAGCTCGTGGAAGACGAGCTCGATCAGCGGCGCCTCGTGGGCGACCCGGGTGGTGCGCCGGTAGGCGTGCTCCTCCAGCAGGCGTTCCACCTTGACGCGGGTCGGCGCCGCCACGTCCTGCCGCCCGTTGAGCACCTTCGAAACTGTCGAAAGGGAGACCCCGGCCTGCTGGGCCACTTGCGCCAGGGTGATCCGGCCCGCATCCTCGTCGTCGCGCATGGGCAGGAGCATAAGGCAGGGCGAAACTTTTTCGCAGGGGGTGCCGCACCGGTCCCCGCGCCGAAGTCGCGACGCGTCGTCATGCGTGTGTCGGACTCTGCTGCGCTCGTGGCCGCGGGCGCGGGAGAATCGTCCGGTGCACAGCCTTCCCCAGCTCCCGCAGCGCTCCGTCGGTCGCGGTGTCGCGGCCCTCATCCCCCAGTCCGGCACCGAGGTGTCGGCCGCGGGCCAGGCGGCCGCGGCGCTCGCGGCCCTGCAGACCGTGCCCGTCCAACTCGCCGTGGTGCAGGCCGCGGTGCTGCTGCTCGACGAGCTCGCGGCGACCACGGCCGGCGAGGACGTACGGGCCACCGCGCAGGAGACGGCCCGTCTGCTGCGTTCCGCGATGGCGGCTCCCGGCTAGTTGGGCTCCGCCCCGGTCATGCGGCCCCGGAGGGCGGTGACCACCAGGACCGCCGCCAGCAGCGCGGCCGATCCGCACACGACGAACCCGATGCCGTAGCCGTGGCCGAGGGCATCGAGGGCGTAGCCGCGGGCGGCTCCGGGCGGGGAGTCGGCGGGGACGGAGTTGAGGGCGAGCGGGCCGCCCTCGGTCAGGACCTCGTGCGCCGCCGCCTTCGACTCCGCGTTCAGCGACGACGCGCCGGACACCGAGGACGTCACCCGGGACGCCGCCTGGCTGAGCGCGACGGCGCCGATGACCGCGGGCCCGAGGGTGAAACCGAAGTCGCGCAGGAGGTTGGTGGCCGCGCTGGCCATGCCCGCGAGCGGGGCCGGGACGGTGTTCACGGCGGTCGCGGTGATGGAGGAGACCGTGAAGGCGAAGCCGACACCGACCAGGCCGAGCGGCAGGATCAGCGAGGCGAGCGCCCGGTCGTCGACGTCGAGCCCCGCGGCCAGGAAGTCGCCCGCGGCGATCAGCACCAGGCCGCCGGTGAGCAGCCATCGCGGGGGCAGCCGGTGCAGCAGCCGGGAGGTCAGCGGCGTCAGGAGCGGAGTGATGCCGTTGAGCAGCAGGAACGCGAAGGCCGTGCGCATCGGGCTCTGGTGCTGGATCGGGCCGAGCCGGATGCTCGCGGAGTAGGCGGTACCCAGGAAGCTGAACATGCCGACGACCGCGACGACCGCCGCGACGGCGAAGGAGCGGTTGCGGAACAGGTCGAGGCGGAGCAGCGGCGAGCGGGCGCGGCTCTCCGCGTACACGAACAGGCCGACGAAGACCACCGCGATCACGAACGCGGCGACCACCGGTGCCGAGCCCCAGCCGTCCTCGGGCCCCTGGATGACGGCGTACAGCAGGGCGAACAGTCCGACGCCGATGGTGACCTGGCCGCCGATGTCCAGCGAACGGCCCTCTGGGGCACTGGAGTTGGTGGCGAGCCAGAGGCTGACGAGCGCACTGACGGCGGCCAGCGCGGCGACCACGACGAACGCCGCGCGCCAGGACCCGTAGGTGCCGGTGACGCCGCCGAGCAGCGGTGCGAGGAAGCCGCCCGCGGAGAGGCTGGACGCCCACAGGGCGATGGCCCGGGCGCGCCGGGCGGCGTCGTGCGTACCGGCCGCGATCATGGCGAGCGAGGTGGGGAAGAGCGCGGCGGCGCCGAGCCCGGCCAGCGCCTGTCCCACCCACAGTTGATGGATGCCGGACGAGCTCGCGGCGACGACCTCGCCGGCGCACAGCAGGACGGCGCCCGAGACGAGCAGCCGTTTGCGCCCGAAGAGGTCGCCGAGCACGCCGAAGGAGAGTTCCAGAACGGCGACGGGGAGCAGGAACGCGTCGGATATCCAGGTCAGTTGGGAGCCGACCGGGTGCAGATGCTCCTGGAACAGACCGTTGAGGGTGGCCGGGATCGCGAGGCCGATCTGGGCGAGGCAGACGGCGAGGCACCCGGCGACGAGCGTACCGATGGGCAGCGTCGTGCGCGGGGACGGTGGCGCTGCCGGGGCGAGGACGGGGGCGGACTTGGATGCGTCGGACATGGCGGGTCCCAACGTCAGGGGTGGGCGGGGTCAGGGACGGGTGGCGGGCGCCGGGCGGTCTCGGCCGACCGTCAGCGGCGCGGGCCGGTAGGTGATGTACGCCGCTGCGTCCAGGCCGAGCGCGGTGGCCGCGCGCTGGAGTGCGGCGGGGGTGGCGGCGTCGTCCCAGTGGCCGGTGCCGACGCGGTGTTCGAGCGCGTGGAGGGCGGCGACCGTCTCGGCGGTGGTGAACGCGCAGTGCCCCTGCCGCTCGACGTACGCCTGGCGCAGCAGTGCGCCGTCGCCGAAGTCGCGCACGCGGGCGGCGAAGCGGTTCTCCTGCTCGACCGGCACCAGGTTGTCCGCGGTGGTGTGGACGTCGAGCAGCGGCACGTCGAGCCCCTGGCCCGCGGACGAGGTCCGCTGTGCGGTGCGGACGGCGGCGGGATCGGCGGTGACGGCGGCGCCCTCGGTCAGCGTGCGCAGGTCGGCCCGCAGATCGAGACCTGCGGCCGTGTAGAGGGCGCGGACCCGGGGAGCGTGGGCGGAGCCGGCGAGCAAGGCGGCGTAATCCACGCCCTTGTTCCAGGAGTTGTTGCCGCCGACGGACTGTTCGACGGCGTACCGGCCGCCCTCGACGAACGCCAGGATGCCCTGGGCGAACCAGTCGTACTGCTGCTGTTCCTGGCCCGCCCAGTCGTCCGCGGCGGGCCGGTCCTTTCCGGGAGACCAGGCGGGCAGGTTGAGGAAGGCGGCGGCCAGCGCGACGCGGGCCCGTCCCCGCGGGGTCGCCTGGGCGGCCGTGACGGCGTCGGTGAGGCGCTGGGCGGTGGCGGCCGCCTCGGCGGAGGAGCCGAAGCGGACGAGCTTCGGCTCCTGCTCCGGCAGCAGCAGCCGGGCGATCGCGTACTCCGCGTCGAGCTGGTAGTTGTCCAGATCGGTGCCGCCCGCGACGAGGCCGCACAGGCCGAGCGCGCCGTCGACGCGTCCGCCGCCGTCGCGGGCGAGCTGCGCGTTGACGAGCCCGCCCATGGACTGGCCGACGGCGAGGGTGCGCCGGGGTTCGCCGATCTTCGCGGTGACGGCGTCGAGCGTGCCGAACTGGTCGCGTTCGGCGCTGTTCAGGGCCCACATCGAGCCATGGGGGTCGTACGAGGACCCGGCCAGGGCGTAGCCCTCGGCGAGCAGTTCGGTGCGTACGGCGTCGGACGGGGCGTCCTGGGCGACCGTCGGCCCGAAGCCGTGGCTGAACAGCAGCAGCGTGCCGTTCCAGTGCGCGGGCACGTCGGCGATCCAGGTGGCGCCGTCGGGCAGCGTGCCGGTGAGGCTGCGGGGGTCGGCTGTGCCCGCCTGGGCGGTCGGCAGCGGGAGCGCGGTGACCGCCGCGGACGTCAGCGCGGCCAGTGCGGCCAGGGCGATGCGCAGACGGGTGCGGCGGGTACGGGGGCGGGTGCTGGCAGGCATGGGAGAGCTCCCTGGGCAGGCGGCTGCGGAGCGGGTGCACCGGCGGATGCTCAGTGCACTGAACGAAGATGCCGAGGAATGTAGGGCTGATTTCTTACGGCAGTCAAGAGAGTGCACAACATGAGGCCGGGGGGCAGGGTGGAACGGCCCAACGGGGCGGTCGGCGGCGGGCGATGGGGCGGGACGGCGGCGGCTACGCCGGGATGGTCTCGATCAGTCGGCGCGCGGCCTCCCGGGCGGGCGCCTCCAGGCGGCCGTGCACGGCACGGAACGTCTCCTCCGCCTCGGCCGCGGGCCACCCGGACGGGAGATGCGCCACGGGCAGCCGGGGATCGGTGCGGATGACCTGGAGCCACTGGGCGGTCAGCCGCAGCCGCAGCGCGAGGCCGTTCTCCGCGCTCGGCTCGGCCCCCTTTGCGGCGTACGGCTGCCAGGACGTCACGAAGTCCCGGTAGCGGGCGGCCAGTTCGGCCAGGTCCCAGGCGTCGTCGATCATCTCGCCGATGTCCATGCCCGCGTCCGCGTGGGCGCGGAACACCTTCACGTGTGCGGCGAGGCCCAGTTCGGCGACGATCCCGGAGACGTCGACGTGGCCCGGCGCGATCCACAGCCCGCCGAAGAGTGCGCCGAAGCCCGCCCAGGTCAGCTGCGAGCGCAGGTCGTGCCGTTTGCGCTGCCACGACTCCGGGAGCGAGAACCCGAGGAGGGTCCAGGTGCCGTCCCAGTCCCGGTTGACGGCGCCGGCTTTCCAGATGCGCCGCTCGCCGTCGCGCAGGATCGCCTCGGAGCGGTCGGTGAGGCCGACGTACACCCGCCGCCCCTCGCGCTGCCGCCGCAGCAGCCCGCGGTCGACCATGCGCGTGAGCGTGGAGCGGGTGGCCTGCTCGCCGACCCCGGCGTGCCGGAACACCTCGATGACACTGCCGGTGTACACGCACTCGCCGCGCCCGAGCACCTCGTCACCGAGGAAGCTCAGCATGAGGGCCTGGGGGCGGGGCGCGGGTTCCGTCACACGGACACCCTAAGCGGCGGCCTCCGCGCCGCTCACGGGCAGGATGCCGTCACGGCACCCGTGCCACCACGCCGTACATCCCGCTCGGTTCGGGCTGCGGCGCGGGCGGCTCGCGGTACCACTCGGGGGCCGTCACGAGTCCGGGCTCGACGGGTTCGAGTCCCTCGACGAAGCGGGCCACCTCCGGTCGGGAGCGCAGGGCGAGGGTCATCCCGCTCCTGGCGTACTGCGCGGTGGCCTCCTCGGCGACCTCGGGGAAGATGTCGTTGGAGGCGTGCGAGAGCACCAGGTGACTGCCGGACGGCAGCGCGGAGACCAGGTGGGCGACGATGCCGTACGGGTCCTGCTCGTCCGCGACGAAGTGCATGAGCGCGATCAGCGAGAGCGCGATCGGCCGCTCGAAGTCCAGGACCGCGCGAGCGCGTTCGAGGATGGACTCCGGTTGCCGCACGTCGGCGTGGAAGTAGTCCGTCACGCCTTCGGGGCTGCTGACCAGCAGCGCCTCCGCGTGGCGCAGCACGATGGGGTCGTTGTCGGTGTAGACGACCTTGGCGGACGGCACGATGGCCTGCACGATCTGGTGAAGATTGGGCGCGGTGGGGATGCCGGTGCCGATGTCGAGGAACTGGTCGACGCCGAGCCGCGCGAGATGTGCCACGGCCCGGCCCATGAACGCGCGGTTCTGGAGGGCACCGACGCGCACCTCGGGCGGCAGCTTCTCCCCCATCGCCTCGTCGACGGGGTAGTTGTCCTTTCCTCCGAGCAGCCAGTCGTAGACCCGTGCGGGGTGTGCCCTGCCGGTGTCTGTCCGGGGTTGGGGGGAGGGTGCCGTCATGGGCGGACTCCATCGTCTCGGAGGTGGACGGGTGGCCGGGCTCCGTGCAGTCTGCCACGCCAACAGGCCCTGATCATCGGTTCGTTGACACTGATCGCCCGCGCACGGGACACCTCACGCGGATCGCCCCCGGCACACCGCGCGCTGCTCCACTAATCTGGCGGGTCGGCTCACCGGCATGACTTGGGAGGTTCCATGTCCGCGCTCTCGCGGCAGATTCCGGAGCGGGTCGACACCGAGCGGCTGACGCTGCGGCCGTTCACATCGGACGACGTCGACGACCGCCATGCGTACCAGTCCCTGCCGGAGGTGGCCCGCTACCTCTACCGCCCGCCGCTCACCCGGGAGAGCTGCGCCGAGTCGATCAGGGCACGGGCGGACGCGACCGGGTGGCAGGCCGACGGCGACTCACTCCTGCTGGCCGTGCGCCGCACCGGCGAGCCGGTGGTGGTCGGCGAGGTCGTGCTCACGCTGAGGAACGCACGGGCCCGGCAGGCCGAGATCGGCTGGGTCTTCCATCCCGCGCACGCCGGGCACGGTTACGCCACCGAAGCCGCTCGCGCCCTCGCCTCCCTGGCCTTCGCGCGGCTGGGCGTCCATCGGCTGTACGCCCGTCTCGACGCCCTCAACACCGGGTCGGTACGCGTCTGCGAGCGGCTGGGCATGCGGCGCGAAGCGCATCTGATCGACAGCGATCTGGACGGGGACCGCTGGGGCAGCGAGTACGTCTATGCGGTGCTCGCCCGCGAGTGGCGCGCGTAGGGGGCCCGGGCGGAACGGGTCCGCCCGGGCCGTCAGCACCTCGATCCGGCGCGTGCGCTCAGCGGTGAATCCTGGCGCACGGCTTTCCGGGGGCGTTGGTGAACTCGGCGCACAGCCAGGTGCCGTTCCTGAAGGACCGGTCGAGGTTCCACTGGGCCATGGAGAAATGCGTCATGCCCGCGTCCACGAACTGGACGTACTTCCACTTGGTGATGGTCT
Organism: Streptomyces sp. VRA16 Mangrove soil; assembly: GCF_017377775.1. Classification (GTDB taxonomy): domain Bacteria; phylum Actinomycetota; class Actinomycetes; order Streptomycetales; family Streptomycetaceae; genus Streptomyces. The sequence continues at coordinate 365,970 of NZ_JAFVLN010000001.1, read as the reverse complement.
TGCGGTGCCCCTTGTAGGAGGTGAACAGGCGGGCCCGGGTGCCGTTCGCCTGCGTCCCGGTGGCCGCGGCCACGCTGTCGACGTGCAGCCCCTTCCCGTAGACGGACAGATCCACCTTCCCCGCGTGGACCTTCGCGTCGGCGGGCGCGCCCGCGGGGGCCGATGCCGAGACCGCGGGAGCGAGGAGCAGAACGGCGGAGACGGCGGGTACGAGAGCCGCTTTGTAGAGAGTTCGCATGGTGATCCCAACGGCCCTGTCGAACATGCGGGCACGGGGATCCTCCCCATGATCACTCCGCAGGGCGACAGACATGCCCCGGGCGGCCCTGCGGCGCCGCGCGCGGGGCCCTGCGTCAGGTCCGCGCCGCCGCGCCGAAGAGCGCCTGCTCGACGAGGCGCGGGACGATGTCCACGCCGAAGGGGACCCTGAGCACGAGGAGCCGGTGGTAGCAGGCGCCCCACAGCTGGTCCACGATGATCTCCAGGTCGGCGTCCGCGCGCAGTTGCCCCTTCTGCTGGGCCTCGCGCAGCCGTGCGCAGGCCAGTGCGCGCCGGGGGCGGCCGTACTTTTCGGCCCAGGCACGCGCGACGTCCGGGTCCGTCTGCGCGGCGCCTATCAGCTCGGAGACCGGGGTGGCGGCGCCGTCCTCGACGAGCAGCCGGACGAACGCGGTGAGCTGCGTGGTCAGGTCCGCGCGAATGTCTCCGGTGTCGGGGAACTCCAGTGTCGGCATGCTCCGCGCGAAGTACGCCTCCGCCGCCAGGGCGCCCGGGGACGGCCACCATTTGTAGAGGGTCATCTTGCTGCACCCGGCCTCGTCGGCGACCCGCGCGAACGTCACCGCCGCCAGTCCGTCACGCAGCAGGATCCCGCCCGCCGCGGCCAGCACCTCCGCCCTGACCTCGGCCGCGGGCCTGCGCCCGCGCCCGCGCCGGACCGCCGTCGCGTCCCCAGCACCGGCGCCTCCCGTGCTCGTCCGCTCCACAGCAGCCACCACCCCTTCTTCCGCGTCCCTGCTTCGGTCCGACGATACATGTGGACCTCTTGTACATTTAAGTCCACGCAAGTAATGTACTCAACGTCCACATAACTGCTGGAGGCCCTCATGAGCAGCACCACCGACCGAGTCGCGATCGTCACCGGCGGCTCCGGCGGTATCGGCCGGTCCGTCGCCCGGCGCCTGGCCGCCGACGGCGTCGCCGTGCTCGTGCACTACAACGGCAACAAGGACCGCGCCGACGAGACGGTCCGCGCCGTCACCGAGGCGGGCGGCCGCGCCGTCGCCTTCGGCGCGGACATCGCGGAGGAGCCGGAGGCGGCCGCGCTCTTCGACGCGGCCGAGCAGCGGTTCGGCGGCGTCGACGTGCTCGTGCACACCGCCGGCATCATGCCGCTGGCGCCGATCGCGGAGCTGGACCTGGACGTGTTCGACAAGGTCCAGCGGGTGAACGTGCGCGGGACCTTCGTCGTCGACAAGCTCGCCGCGCAGCGCCTGCGGGCCGGCGGGGCGATCATCAACTTCTCCACCTCGATGACCCGCCTCCAGGCCCCCGGCTACGGCGCCTACGCGGCGTCGAAGGGCGCGGTCGAGGCCATCACGCTGATCCTGGCCCGCGAGCTGCGCGGCAAGGACATCACCGTGAACACGGTGGCGCCAGGCCCGACGGCCACGCCGCTGTTCTTCGAGGGCAAGAGCCAGGAACTCGTCGACCAGATCGCCAACGGCAACCCGGCCCAGCGCCTGGGCACCCCCGACGACATCGCCGAGACGGTCGCCTTCCTGGCCGGACCCGCCCGGTGGGTCAACGGGCAGACGCTGTACGTGAACGGTGGCGCCGCCTAGCCGACGCCACCGGCTCCCCCGCCCCCTCAGAGCGTGACGTCCTGCGGCGAACCCGCCGCGAAGGCGAGGACGGTGGGCACCGCCTCACGCAGGCTCGCGAAGTGGCGATGCGCGCCGCCGACGGGGGCCGGGCTGTTGACCGCCCACACCGTCATACCGGCCCGCAGTCCCGACGCGACTCCCGACGGCGCGTCCTCGACGACCAGGCAGTCCCGCGGATCGGCGCCGAGCCGCTCGGCGGCCAACAGGTAGGGAGCCGGCGACGGCTTGCCCTCCGTGACCGCTGCGGCGTCCACGACCAGGCCGGGAACCGGCAGTCCGGTCCGGTCGAACCGTGCGCGCACCCGGTGCTCGTAGTTCGAGGTCACCAGCGCCCAGCGGCCCGAGGGCAGGCCGGACAGCAGCTCGGACGCCCCGTCGAAGGCGTCGTACACCCCGGTTCGGACGTCCTCGTCCTCCAGCGCGTGCAGCTCGGCCAGGCACGCGGCCGGGTCCCGCTCGGGAGCGACCTCCGCGAAGGTCTCCAGGGGGCGGGTCCGCAGCGCGACCCGGTGGACCATGACGGGATCGAGTCCATGGCGCGCCGCCCACGTCTCCCAGACACGGCGCTGGTTGGCGACCGCGTCGATCAACGTTCCGTCGACATCGAAGAGGACATACTTCGCGGAACCGGGCTGCGCGTGTTCGGTGGTCACGCCGAGATCATGTCATCAGCCCGCCGGCGGGACGCACGGCGGCCGACGGCTTCAGCGCAAGGACATCAGGCCCGCCGCCGTCCCCTTGAAGCCGCAGCCGTCGACGTAGAACGCGCGCAGGTGTTCCTCGAAGTCGACGTGCAGCCACGCACAGTGCGCGGCGCGGGCCTCGTGCGCCGCGGCCGCGACGAGGGCGCGGCGTAGTCCACCGTCACACCCCGATCGTACGGCTGTCACGGCCCGCTCAGTCACCTCACCGGTCCGGCATCCGGCTCCAGAAGTGGTCCAGGATGCGCTCCAGGTAGATGCGCCCCTGCTCACCGGACGCAGCCGCGCCGCCGGCCCGGCTGAGGGTCGCCGCCATGAGCCGCTGGTACTCCTGGTGCATCGTGCGCAGCGGCTCCTCCAGTGCGCGGCGCTCGATGCCGATGAGTTTCGCGATGGCGCGGGAGTGCGCCTGCCACCGGGTGGCGACCGCCTCGCCGAGCAGTTCCGCGAGGCGGGCGTCGTGCCCCATGACGGTGAGCCGGTCGCGGGGCGTGAGACCGAGGACGGAGGCGAGCGCGGCGGACTGCCGGGCGTCGCCCGACCACACACCGGTGCGCTCGGCGGTCTCGTACGTGGCGACGTCCATGCCGATCGTCCGGGCGACGTCGGCGGCCGCGTAACCGCGCACGAGGCGGTGTTCGCGCAATCCCCTGGGCGTACCGATGAGTTGAGTGGGCTCGCACCACAACACGGCAGCCAGCGCGGTGAGTTCGGGCGGGCTGGGTGCGGCGAGGCCGCGCTCCCAGGCGGTGACGGTGTCGGGGGTGATGTGCCCCATGCCGTAGGAGGCGCGCAGTCCGTGCGCGACATGGCCGGGGGCCATGCCGAGGGACTCGCGGATCCGGCGCGCGGCGACGGCGTCGAAAGGTGGCGGAGTGGACGCGGGAGAGGGGGGACCAGGCACGGGCCTGGATGATAGAGACAGAAGTTCGATTTGGCTACTGTGCGTTGCCCAAGGCATACGTTTCGTCGAAACCTCCCAGAGCGGACCCAACACCCGTACGTCCCAAATGCGCGGCCCGGATGCGGGATCTCCATAACATCCTTGCAACCATTGCCAGTTGGGTGAGCGGACGGCTCCGCTCCGCGAGGCACGGCCGTAAGATCCGCCGCATCGCATGTGCGTTCGTGCATCGCTCCGCCGACGACGGGGTCGGCAGATCGTCCAACTCCCCTGCCGCTCCGGTTGCGTATGCCCGCACGCCCCCCGTTCCGCCGCGCGCTCCGCGTTCCCCCTACGACGCGCACGATCATGGAGATTCAATGAAGTCCAGCGCGACCGGTGCGATGCACGACGCACCGCACCCCGCTCCCGGCCCGTCCGGCGCCCCCGGCATCCCCGGGGGCCCGCTCGACCGGTTCTTCCGCATCACCGAACGCGGATCGACGTACGGCCGTGAGATACGCGGCGGACTCGCCACGTTCTTCACCATGGCCTACATCCTCGTGCTCAACCCGATCATCCTCGGCAGCGCGAAGGACATGACCGGCGCCCGGCTCGACCCGGCCCAACTGGTCACCGCCACCGCCCTGGTGGCCGCCGTGATGACCATCATCATGGGGGTCGGCGGCAATCTGCCGCTGGCGCTCGCCGCGGGCCTCGGCCTGAACGCGGTCGTCGCCTTCCAGCTCGCGCCCATGATGACGTGGGACGACGCGATGGGTCTGATCGTCCTCGAAGGCGTCATCATCTGCGTGCTCGTGCTGACCGGTCTGCGCGAGGCGGTCATGCACGCGATCCCGCAGCCACTGAAGCAGGCGATCAGTGTCGGCATCGGTCTGTTCATCGCGTTCATCGGCTTCGTCGACGCCGGTTTCGTCACCCGCATCCCGGACGCCGCGAACACCACGGTGCCGGTGCAGCTCGGATCCGGGTCCCTGACCGGATGGCCGATGCTCGTCTTCTGCGTCGGCCTGGTGCTCACGATCGTGCTGCTGGCCCGCAAGGTGAAGGGCGCGATCCTGATCAGCATCGTCAGCATGACGATCGTCGCGGTCATCCTGGACAAGGCAGCCGACATCAAGACCTGGGGCCTGACCACGCCCTCGCTGCCCGACACCCTCGTGGACACCCCGGACTTCGGGCTCCTCGGCCACTTCGACATGTTCGGGGCCTTCGGGCAGGTCAGCGTCGTCACCGTGCTGCTGCTGGTCTTCACCCTGATCCTGTCCGACTTCTTCGACACGATGGGCACCGTCGTCGGTGTCACCGCGGAGGCCGGCCTGCTCGACGAGGACGGCCAGGTGCCGAACCTGGGCCGTGTGCTGCTCATCGACGGCCTGGCGGCGGTGGCGGGCGGCGCGGCCTCCGCGTCCTCCTCGACGACGTACATCGAGTCGGCCGCGGGTGTCGGCGAAGGCGCGCGCACCGGCTTCGCGAACCTGTTCACCGGCGGCCTGTTCGCGCTCGCGCTCTTCCTGGCCCCGGTGCTGACCATCGTGCCGCTGCAGGCCGCGGCGCCCGCGCTCGTCGCGGTCGGCTTCCTGATGATGACGCAGGTCAAGCACATCGACTGGGACCGCTACGACATCGCCATCCCGGCCTTCCTGACCATCGCCGTGATGCCGTTCACGTACTCCATCACCAACGGCATCGGCGCCGGCTTCCTCGCGTACGTCATCATCAAGACGGCGCTCGGCAAGGCCCGCGAGGTGCACTGGCTGCTGTGGGGCACCTCGGCGCTGTTCCTCGTGTACTTCGCGATCGACCCGGTGGAGCAGCTGCTCGGCGTCAAGTGACCGCTCCGGCCGGGGGCGGCACGCCCCCGGCCGGGCGCTGGGCACTCCAGCGCAGCCGCACGTCGAGATGGGTGCCGGCCTTGGCGCTGCTGATGATCGCGCCGACCTGGGTGTCGAGCGTGACACCGAAGGACACCTCGATCACGTCCGAGGCCGACGGGACCGCCACCGGTGCGCGGGGTGGGCGACACGTACCGCTCCCCCAAAGATGGGGGCCCGCGACAGCCGGGCCCGGATGCCGCAGTCCCGTGGCGCCTCCAGTTCCAGCAGCGCGACGTCGCCCCGGCCGGTCGCCCTCGTGTACACATGGGTGCCCGGCACCAGCCGGGCCTCGGCACGTACTTCTGCCCGAACAGCACGCCCGCGCCTCGTCGGCCGCCGGGCGCGCTCGCCCGGCGGCCGACGGGGTGTCAGCCGTCGTTCTCCGTGGACGGCAGGAACGCTCCCGGCACGTCATCGGGTGCGTAGATCTTGCTCTCGCCCGGGTACGGCTTCTTCCAGCCGTGGGTCTCGTACCAGGTGAAGTGGTTCATCTGGGCCGGGTTGGCGTAGTCCGGCACCGCGTGCGGGCCGGTCAGGCGCTGCTTGGACTTCCACCCGTGCCACGCGTCGGCGAGCCCCTGCTTGTCCGTCGGGACCGCGGTGGAAGGGACGGCCGCCGCCTTCGGGTTCTCGGCCGCGGGGGTGTCGGAGCCGCAGGACGGCGGGGTCGCCAGACCGTCCGTCAGCGAGGTGCGGTTGGGCAGCGCGGTGAACGGCGCGTAGTCCGGCCGGTGCGTGAAGGCCGCCGTCATCGGGGTGGCCGCGCTGTCCTTCTGGTTCATCGGGTGGATCCCGAGGATCTGCTCGATGGTGCGGATCATCGTGATCTGCGAGTAGTAGTGGCTGTCGACAGTGCCGTGCTGCGCCCAGGGGCTGATGATCTGGATCGGCGCACGGTGGCCGTCGACGTGGTCGAGGCCCGCCTGGGAGTCGTCCTCGACCACGAAGATCGCGGAGTCCTTCCAGTACTTGCTGTGCGAGATGGTGTCGACGATGCGGCCGGTGGCCAGGTCGTTGTCGGCGACCTGTGCCGGGGAGTTGGCGGGGCCGCCCGTGTGATCGCTGGACAGCCAGAACATGTTGAGGTTCGCCGGGCCGTTCTTCTCGAAGTCCTGCTTCCAGATCTCGGCCCGGTAGATGTCAGGGACGCTGGTGTCGAACTTCGCGAAGCCGGGCACCGACACGGAGTTGAGGGACGGGATCGGCGAGGACGAGACCAGGTTGTAGGCGGTGTTCTGCCCGGTGGCGCGCATGGTCTTCGCGTCGCAGTACAGGTTCTGCCAGCTGGCGCCGGCGGGCTTGGTCAGGAACTGGTGGAACTCGCCGAAGTCGCGCACCGACTTGCCGGCCGCCTGCGCCCCGGTCCACAGGAACCCGGACTTCTGGTGGCCGAGGGCGTCGTCCTCGGTGTCGTAACTGCGCGCGTACTCACCCGCCGACGACTCGGTGTACTCCGGGTTGTCGGCCTGCATCAGCCAGTTGTGGCCCTCGGCCGAGTTCGTGCCGATGTCGTACGTGTTGTCGTAGAGGCCGAACTGGTTCGCCAGGGCGTGCTGGTTCGGCGTGACGTTCTCGCCGAACTCGGCCAGGGCCGGATCGCCGTTGCCCTTGTCGATGTCGCCGTAGACCTGGTCGTAGGTCCGGTTCTCCTTGACGATCAGGAAGACGTGCTTGATCGTCGACGGGTCACCGAGTCGTGCGGGCACCGGAACCGCCCTGGCGCGGCTGTCGCTCGCGGCCTTCTTCACCGCGCCCGCGGTCCAGCCGTTCTGCTGGAAGACCTTGGCCGTCTGCGCTCGGACGGTCCGGTCGCTCGGCAGTGTGAAGTGCGTCAGGCTCGACGTCGTGTCGTGCGTGCCGTGGCCCGCCTTGGTGGTGGGGCGGCGGGCGTCGACGCCGCGGGTGTTGGAGACGACGATCTGGTCGCCGACCGTGGCGATCTCCGCGGGGAAGTAGTCGGTGGGCAGCAGGCCCACGTAACTCACCGGCTCCTGCGGGCTGTTGTAACGGTAGACCGCGACCGCGTCGGCGCGGCCGAGCGTCACCAGGAGGTGGCCGTCGTCGGTGAGTGTCACCGCGTCGGGCTCGTAGCCGACCGACGCCTCGGGCCACGGCTTGGTGGAGATCGTCTGGACGACCTTCTCCTTGTGCGTGTCGATGACGGAGACGTCGTTGGTCGCCGTGTTCGTCACGAACACCGCGCCGCCCTTGGCGTACAGCGCCGTCGGGTGCCGCCCCACGGAGAGGGAGGCGACGTCGGCGGACGGGTGCGCGGTGTCGATGACGCTGACGGTGCCGGTGGTGGTGGCCGCGGTCACCGGGTCGGCCGGGACCGGGGTGTTGTAGGAGTTGATGGTGGTGTCACCAGGGCGTGCGGTGCGTCCGCCCTCGTTGCTGACATACAGCTTGTCGCCGACGGCGACCATGTCCCGCGGGGCGTTGCCGACGGCCCAGCTCCGCTCGATCGCTCCGGTGGCGGCATCGAGGGCGACGACCCGGTTCTGGCCGTTCACGGCGGCGTACACGGTGGAGCCGTCGGGAGAGAACACCGGCTCGCCGACGAGGGCGTGCTTGGCGCCGTCCGCGGGGATCTTGACGGCCGTCGGATCGGCGAGGCTGCCGTCGTCGTGCACGGTGAACCTCGTGTAGCCGTCGGTCTGGCCGAGCCACAGCTGCTTGCCGTCGGGCGAGTACGTCGGCCCCTCCTGACCCACGTCGTTGCCGCTGATCCGCAGGTCGGCGGCGGCGCTGTTGCCGACGCGCTGCTGCACCTTCCAGGTCTTGAGGTCGACGACGGCCAGGGCGAGACCGCCGTCGGTGAGGGAGGCGGCGAGGTGACTGCCGTCCGGGCTCACCGACGACGACATGATCTTGCCGTTGTCGAGGATGAGCCGGTCGCCGTACGGGGCGAGGTACTGGTCGCTGGATATCACCTGGCCGTGCGCGGTGACCTGGCCGACCTGATCCTCGCCGAACTGTCGCGTCGAGGCGGCGGCCGTACCGGCCAGCGTGAACGCCAGCGCGGTGACACCCACCGCGGCGAGCGGTCTGCGACGGCCTATCCGTCGCGCGAAAGTGCCGGGACCGGCGCTCCCCACGCGCCGTCGGCGGCGTGCTACCTGCATGGAGTTTCCCTTCGAGGTTGCTTGGGGGGTGGCGTTCTGGGTGGTGTTCCGGGCGGTGCGCCGGGGGCTCTCCGGGCGGTGTTCCTGGCGGGCTCCAGGTGGCGCTCTAAGAGGCGGAGAGCAGGTCGACGTTTCCGTCGAACTGCCAGAGCGGGTTGGGCACGTCACCGTCCGGGGTGTGCACGAGGAAGTAGCCGTTGACCTCCTTCGGCCCGTCCCCGTCGGCGACGTACCGCCCGTCCGCGGTGACGTCGAGCTGGTAGACGGCCTGGCCCGTGCCGTCCGTGCCGGGGAGGTGCCAGGACACGACACAGCGCCAGTCGTTGCCCGCCCCCTCGGGGCCGTCGGCGACTCCGGCCTTGGTGCAGGCCGCGGTGGCGCGCAGCTGTGCCTCGGTGACGGCCGGGCGGTGCAGTTGCGCGGTCTGGGCGCGGTAGAGGTGGGCGAAGGCCGTGGCGACCGAGCGCTGCACCTTGGCCCGGGTGATGCCGGAGCCGTCGGCCGGGGTGGCCACGGCGAGCACCCCGACGGTCGAGGCGAACAGCGCGAGCAGCGGCAGCGCCCCGGTGACGAGGGCCCCGCGCCCGGCGGTGTCGTCGGTCGGGTTGGTGAAGTCACGCCGTACGAAGAGGAGTTGGGCCAGCACGGTCGCGGCGACGGCCCAGATCAGGCTCACGGCGACCCCGATCAGCAGGGGCGTCGTCTGGGCGGGACTGCTGAACAGGCCGTTCCAGGAGAGGAACGCGTACCCGGGCAGCGCGAGGCGCACGACGACCGGCAGCGGCAGCATCTGTCCGAGCTGCATCGCGAGGGCGACGAACGCGGGCAGCAGCAGCCCCATCGGCGAGCGGCCGAACGCCACGGAGCCGAGCAGCCCGATCGCGGACAGGGCCAGCGTCGGCGCGAGCGCGCAGACCCAGGCGAGCAGTACCTGCGCGGCGGCGTCGGAGGGCGCGAGCGGGTGTCCGTCGAGGCCGATCAGCGGATGGTCGCCGACCGCGAGCAGTCCGCCGACGGTGCTGGAGACGGCGAGCCCCGCCACCAGGACCAGGATGACGAGCAGGCTGGCCAGCGCCTTGGCGGCGAAGATCCGTCGCGGCGAGCGCACCGCCACCAGCAGATGCCGCCATGTGCCGAGCCGGTCCTCGGCGGCGAACACGTCCCCGGCCACCACCGACGTGACCAGCGGCAGCGCCCACGACCCGCCGAATCCGAGGACCACCAGCGGTCCGGCCCACGCGGTGGCGTGCATCCAGCGGCCGAAGAGGGTGTCGGTGGGGAGCGTGCTCTGCTGTGCCACCGCGATCACGAAGAGGGCGGGGGCGAGCCAGCACACCAGGACGAGGATGCGGACGCGCCACTGGGAGACGAGCTTGACCAGCTCGAACCGGAAGGCGCGGCGCACGGCCGGGGCGGTGACGGCAGGCGCGGTGGCGAGGGTGGTGAGGGTGGCGGTCATCGGCCGGCCACCACCAAAGCGCCCTGCCCCTGCCCCCGCTCCTGCTCCCGCCTTTGCCCTTGCCCTTGCTCTTGCTCGGTGAGCGCGAGGAAGGCCGCCTCCAGCGGTGACGCGACGGGCGCCAGCTCCCGCAGGGCGACTCCGGCGCGCACCAGCCGCGTGACGAGGTCGTCGAGGGCGGGCACCAGGGCCCGTACGACGAGAACGCCGTCGGTGGCACCGGGGGCGTCGCCGACGACGTGCACCCCGGGGGTGCCGTCGGCCAGGCCGCGCGCGGTCGAGGGGTCCGACACCCGTAGCCGGTAGTCGAGTTCCCGTTCGTCGGAGGCGAGTCGGTCGAGCGGACCGGAGAAGACGACGCGCCCGGTGGCGAGGATGGTGACCTCGGAGCAGAGGGCCTCGACGTCGTCCATACGGTGGCTGGAGAGCACGACGGCGGTGCCGTTCGCCGCGAGTCGGGTCAGGACGCGGTGCACGTGCCGGGTGCCCGCCGGGTCCAGGCCGTTGGAGGGTTCGTCGAGGACGAGCAGCCGCGGCTCGGTGAGCAGGGCGGCGGCGAGGCCGAGGCGTTGGCGCATCCCGAGGGAGAACCCGCGGACCCGGTCGTCGGCGACGTCGGTGAGCCCGACCTGGGCCAGCGCGTCGTCGATCCGGTCCGCTGCGGTGTCGTGCCCCTGCAGCGCGGCCAGCGCGGCGAGGTTCTGCCGTGCGGTGAGCGTGGGGTAGAGCCCGGGGCCGTCGACGAACCCGGCCACCCCGTCGGGCGCCGTGAGCGCCCGGCGCACCGGCGCGCCGAGGATCTCCAGGCTGCCGCTGTCGGCGACGGCGAGGCCGAGCAGCAGCCCGAGCAGCGTCGTCTTGCCTGCGCCGTTGGGCCCGATGAGCCCGTGGATCTGTCCTTGCGCGACATCGAGGTCGACGCCGTCCAGGGCGACGACGTCACCGAACGTCTTCGTCGTCCCGCGGATCTTTATGGCGAGTGGTCTGTCCATGAGGCCCTTCTTCCGGAACCTCATGGACCATAGAGACCTCACAAGTCCCGTGCAGGACACACGAATTGAACGCACAGGGAACGGAAAGCGACCGGATGCCGACATCCCGTCGGCACGCCCGGCGCGGCCCACCCCGGGTCACTTCAGTTCGATCTCCACGAAGGACAGCGGGGCGTCTCCGCTGTTGACGACCTCGTGCTCGCCGCCGGCCGGGCGGGCGTAGGACTCGCCCGCCCGCAACCGCGAGGGGGTGACCGTGCCGTCCGGAGTGATCACGTCGGTGGTGCCGTCGGTGACGGGCACGACGACGTAGTCGTAGGCGTGCACGTGCCGGCCGGTGCTCTCCTTGGGCTCGAAGTCCCAGCGTGTGACGCGCACCCGCTCGTCCTCGTGCTGCAAGGTGGCGCGGGCGGTGGTCGTCATGGCGGCTCTCCTCATCGTCGGTCGCCGCGTTCTTGCGGCGACATCCCAGGTGGCAGGCTATCTGCCGCCCTGATGCCCCCCGCCGGGCGCGTCGGTCCGGCCGCCGGGGCATGGCCGCACACCGACACGGCTTGCCTGTACGCTGACAACACGAGCGGTTCTCCTCCAGCCCCGGACGCTCCGCCAGAGATGCTCGGACCATCGCGCGCGTCGCCGCCGTGGTCCACCGCCGCGCTGTCCCGAATCACCCGATCCATACGCCCGATCACCCGCTGACCCGCGCTCGGCGGGTCGCGTGCGGCGTCGACCTGCGCGGCGTCGACGAGGACCGCCCCCCGAGCCCATGGCAGAGCTCCTGGACGAGATCGACGCGGTGCGGGCCTCCCTCGGCCTGCGGCGACGCGGAGGGGGTGAACGGTGCGCGTGGGCCTGGCGGGTGCACGCCCACGCGGCGCCTCAGCGGCTCGGTGTATCGCTCCCCCGGCTCTCGCCGCCCGCCCGCGCCCGCGCCCGCTCGATGTCGGGCACATGCCGCTCCGCCCATTCCCGTACGGCGCGCAGCGGGATCAGGAGGGAGCGGCCGAGGTCGGTGAGCGCGTACTCGACGTGTGGGGGACGTGCGGCGATCTCGGTGCGGGAGATCAGGCCGTCGTGCTCCATCGCGCGCAGTGTCTCCGTGAGCGCCTTGGGGGTGATCCCCCGGATGTGCGCCTTGAGTTCGGTGAACCGCATCGGTCCGGTGTCGAGCGCGTTGACGACGAACACCGTCCAGCGCGCGCCGATCCGGTGCAGGACGGTGCGGCTGGGGCAGGTCGCCGCCATGACGTTGTAGGCCTTGCTCATGCGCCACTCCCGGTAGCGTTGTAGATACCGATATAGAAACTATACCGTCCCGGGTGTGAATCCTTCCGAGATCGCGGTCCGTCCCTCCGTCACCCGCCACGGCCGTTTCCTCGCGGCCATCGTGATCGACTCGATCGGCAGCGGCGTCTTCATCCCCGTGTCGATGCTCTACTTCCTGGCCACGACCTCGCTGACGCTGGTGCAGGTGGGCGCGGCGCTGACGACGGCCGGACTGCTGGCGCTCCCCGCGGGGCCGCTCACCGGAGGGCTGGTGGACCGGTACGGCGCCAAGCCGGTGCTGCAGGCGGCCAACCTGGCCCAGGCGGCCGGCTTCGCCGGGTATCTCTTCGTGGGGCAGCCGTGGCAGATCGCTCTGTGCGCGTGGTTGAACAGCGCCGGACGGGCGGTGTTCTTCGGCTGCTACGGCGTGACCGTCACGGCGCTGGCCGAACCCGGCCGGCGCGAGCACTGGTTCGGGCTCCTCGGCTCCGTGCGCAACCTGGGGTACGCGGCCGGCGGCCTGCTCGCCTCCGTCGCCGTCGGGGTCGGAACGCGCGGCATGTACACCGCGATCGTGGCCGTCAACGCCCTGTCCTACGTCGCGGCCTTCGCCCTGATGCGGACCGTGCCGAACGCCCGCCCCGACGCGCACCACGACACCGCCGGAGGCTGGCGGCGCGTACTGCGGGACCGGCGGTTCCTACCCGTCGTCGCCCATCAACTGTGCTTCGCCGTCTCACTGTTCGTCCTGAACGTCGCGATACCCGTCTACGCCGTGGACGTGCTCGGGCTGCCGGGCTGGACGGCCGGGGCGGTCTTCACGCTCAACACCCTCATGGTCGGCTTCGGCCAGGGGTTCGTCGTCGGGCGGCTCGGCGGACGGGTCCGCAGCCGGGTCCTCGTCACGGGGCACGCCTGCTTCGCCGCCGGCTATCTCCTGTTCCTCGCCGCCGGCCATGTCGCCGCGCTCGCCCTCGCGATCGCCGCCCTGCTGTGCGGGGCGGGCCTGTACACGTTCGGGGAGATCCTGGGCGGCCCCCTCACCTCGACGATCGCCGCGGAGAGCGCCCCGGACGCGCTCCGCGGCCGCTACCTCGCCCTCAACCAACTCGCCGTGACGCTCGCGGGAACGGCCGCTCCGCTCGCGCTCTCCGGGTTGCTGTCCGCCGGGCCGGCCGCAATCTGGCTGACCCTGGTCGGCGTCAGCGCCCTCGGCGCGACGCTCGCCCTCACGATCGGCAGAACGGTGCCGGCGGCGCGGGGCCTGATCGGGAAGGCGTAGCGCAGCCCTCCACCGGCCCACGGAAACCCGAGTGCGTCCCCCTGCGCACCTCTGCCACCATGCCCGCATGGTCCACCGTCTCGAACACCTGGTCGTCCGACATGCCCTCCGTCTGCCTGCCCCCGAGGGGCCGGCAGGCGACGGTGGCGTCGCGGCGCGACAGTTCGACGCCACGCTGATGTCCGTGGGCTTCAAGCTGTCCGCGCCGCTCCTGGAACGACTGTCCGGTCTGGCCGAGGCCGCGGTGCTCGACATCGCCGTGCGAACGCTGGCCGTCGTACGGGAACTCGTCGGTGACCATGTGCGGCACAACACGTACTTCATCGACTTTCCGGCGAACGTGCCGGACACCCTGGACTTCTGGATGCGGTGCATCCGGGAGGCGCTCGCCGACGACGCCACCCGCGCGGACACTCTGGAGCAGCTGAGCTCCGGCGTGATGAATCTGCTGACGCTGCCCTCGTACGGCCGGTACCGGCACACGTACACGGAAATGCTCGGCCACCACGACGAGTTGATCGCGGCGGCCGGTGACCGGATGACGGTGCTGCATCTCGGCGGGGACGCGCGGGACGAGATCGGCGAGCTGTACCTGAAGCTCGCGGGCAGCCGCACGCCCCTGAGCGAGGACCACCTCCGTGACCTCGACGCGCTGGCGGCGCACTGTGTGGACGGCCGCCGGCCCGAGGAGATCCCGGTGCGCGAGAACCGTGCGGTGATCAACAGGGCCAGGCTGCGGGCGGATCCGGGTGCGGAGCTGCTGCTCGACACGGTCACCGACGTGCTGCGTCTGGCCTGCGCGCTGGCGGACGGCGACGTGTCGCTGCTCGAACCCACCCGGTTCGGGAAGCTGTCGCGGCCCACGCGCCGGGCGCTGCTCGCGGGGCTCGACGCGGTGGTCGCCGCGGTGCCCGCGAAGCTCGCCGACGTGCCCGCGCACCGGGAGGCGTGGAAGCGGCTCGGTGAGCGGCTGCACCCGCACGAGTACCCCCGGTGGCCGCATGCCGCCCAGGTGTTCGCGGTGGCGCGCGGTGAGCAGCGGGTGCGGTCCTTCGCGAGCCGGACCGAGGAGCTGCTCGGCCGGGGCGACGTGCCGGGTGCGGTGCACCTGCTGGGGTCCGCGCCGGGTGCGCTGATGCGGTCCGTGGACCGGCTGGCGCGCTCCGCCGGCACCGACGAGGAGTACGAGACGGTGCTCACCGGGGTCGAGAAGGCGCTCCCGCGGGTCTCCGGGCGCGTACTGCTCTCGGTGCGCCGGCACCTCCTGAACCGGGGCGACCGGCTCGAACAGCAGGGTGCGCGCCGGGTGTTCGTCAACCGGCGCGGGCGCGCCTGGGTCACCGACGACACCCGCCCCGCGCTGCCCGAGGCCGTCAAGGAGCGGCTGACCGCGCTGCTCGACGCGGAGATCGCCCGCCGCGCGCCGGTCTCGGGGCCGGTCCTCGTCGACCCGGACTTCCTCGATGTCGCGCTGCCGCTCAGCGACAAGGCGGTCTCGTCGGGGCTCGGGGTGCTGCCGCGCGGTTCGGTGTCGCCGGTCGAGGGCGAGCTGCTGCGGTTCTTCGTGTACTGGAAGCAGAAGCGGGAGAGGACGGACTTCGACCTGTCCGCGGTGATCCTGGACGAACACTACGAGCAGGTCAGCTGGCTGTCGTACACCCAGCTGACGGCTGTGGAGGGCCGGCACTCCGGGGACGTCGTGGAAGCGCCGCACGGCGCGTCGGAGTTCATCGAGCTGCGGCTCGGGGCGGTGCGCGGGAGCTTCGTCGTGCCGCAGGTCCTCGTCTTCTCCGGTGAGGGCTTCATGGACGTCGAGGAGTCGTTCTTCGGGTTCATGCTGCGTGAGCACGAGCAGAAGGGGCGGCCGTTCGAACCGCGGACCGTGCGCATGAAGTCGGATCTGCGCGGTCCCGGCCGGGTGGCGCTGCCGCTGGTCTTCCAGCGCGCCGACGACGGCTCGTGGCGGGCGCACTGGCTGCACCTGTGCCTGCGGGGCATGCCGTCGGCGAACCGTGTCGAGGAGACCCGGGTGACGGTGGAGGCGCTGGCGCGCGGCATCGTCGAGCGCGAGCAGCTGACCGTGCGCCGGCTGCTCGGCCTGCTGCCCGACGCGGAGGTGACCCTGTGGGACGGCGAGAGCGTTCCGGAGGGGCCGGTCACCTTCATGGGGATGCGCCGCCCCGAGGGGCTGCATCCCGGGTCGCGGGTGCTCACCCCGGAAAATCTGCGCGACGTGATCCCTGAGTGACTGGTAGCGTTCGGTGCGCGAGGCCATGAAGAGGCTTCCTTCTCACACCTCTCTGAAATAGCCTCTTCGCTTTCCTCGCACCCGACTTCGAGCCCCCGGCATTCCGTGCCGGGGGCTCTGTCGTGCGCGGTGCCGCGTCGCGGTACGCGTGTCAGCCGAGCCGGTGCCGGGCGCGCTCGTGCGTGGTGGTGTCGCGCAGGTCCCGCAGCATCGGTTCGCTGTCCCGGGCGGCGCGCAGTTGCCGCGGGTCGAGGTCGGCGGTGATCAGTTCCTGCCGGTCCGGGCCCGCCTCGGCAAGCGGCCGCCCTTCGGGGCCCCACACGGCACTGGAGCCGCAGGCGTCCCAGCCGCCCGTAGCGCCGATGTGGTTGGCCGGCACCGCGTAGCAGGTGTTGTCCAGGGCCCGCGCCGGGAACCACGTACGCGAGGCAGGCCCAACAGCCGGTCGATCTCGGTGTGACACCGGTCGCGGTCGGTGGCGAAGCGCTCGTCGGCGGCCGCGTACGCCTGGGACAAGTGCCCTCCCCGAAGCCGGACTTCTGGCATGCCCTCTACCATCAGGCGTGTTTCGCCGTGCGGCAGTGCCCGCCCGGCGACGAACAGCCGAGGAGAGGAACGTCATGCGTGTTCGGAACATCGGGGCGGCCGCCGCGACGGCGTTGGCGGTGGTGGCCGCTCGCGACCTCGTGCAGAAGAAGCACGCGTTGCTGAGGAACTTCCCGGTGGTCGGGCACGCCCGGTACCTGCTGGAGGCGATCGGTCCCGAGCTGCGGCAGTACATCGTCACGTCCAACGACGAGGAGCGTCCGTTCAGCCGCGACCAGCGCCGCTGGATCTACGCGTCGGCGAAGGAGGAGAACAGCTACTTCGGCTTCGGCACCGACAACGACGTCGAGCACATGCAGGGCCACGCGTACGTGAAGCAGCGCACGTTCGCCGGGCCGCTGCCCGATCTGCACGACCCGCAGGCCCCGCTGCCGTCGGCGAAGATACTGGGCGGTCCGCGCGGACGGGCCAAGGCGTTCCGTCCCGCGAGCGTCGTGAACATCTCGGCGATGAGTTTCGGTTCGCTGTCCGGTGCCGCCGTCACGGCCCTCAACAAGGGCGCGGCGCTGGCCGGCACGTTGCACAACACCGGTGAGGGCGGCCTCTCGCCCTACCACCGCAACGGCGGTGACCTCGTCCTGCAGATAGGCACCTCGTACTTCGGCTGCCGCAACGAGGACGGCACCTTCAGCCTCGACAAGCTGAAGGCCGTCGTCGCCGGCGCCCCCGTGAAGGCGATAGAGATCAAGCTCTCGCAGGGCGCCAAGCCGGGGCTCGGCGGGATGCTGCCGGGCGCGAAGGTGACGTCCGAGATCGCCGAGATCCGCGGTATCCCCGCGGGCAAGGACTGTGCGTCGCCCTCGCGGCACACCGCGTTCCACGACGTGGACTCGATGCTCGACTTCGTGGAGCTGATCGCCACGGAGACCGGTCTGCCGGTCGGCATCAAGAGCGCTGTCGGCGAGATGAGCTTCTGGGAGGAGCTGGCCACGCTGATGGCGCAGGGCGACCGCGGCGTCGACTTCGTGACCATCGACGGCGGCGAGGGCGGCACCGGCGCAGCGCCCCTGATCTTCAGCGACTCGGTGTCCCTGCCGTTCCGGATGGGGTTCTCGCGCGTCTACCGCGTGTTCGCCGAGCGGGGGCTGACCGACGACCTCACCTTCATCGGCTCCGGCAAGCTGGGGCTGCCCGAGAACGCCGCCGTCGCGTTCGCCCTGGGCGTCGACATGATCAACGTGGCTCGTGAGGCGATGCTCTCCATCGGCTGCATCCAGGCGCAGAAGTGCCACACCGACACCTGCCCCACCGGCATCGCCACCCAGGACTCCTGGCTGGTGCGGGGTGTGGACGCGCCCTCGAAGGCCACCCGGTCCGCCATGTATCTGCGCACGCTGCGCCGGGAGCTGCTGAAGGTGTCGGGAGCGGTCGGCGTCGCCCACCCCTCCCTCATCACGCCCGACGACATCGACATCATGAACGGTGACTACGAGGCCCGTACGCTGGCCGGCGTCTACGGCTACAAGGACGGCTGGGGCGAACTCGGGCCGGAACTGGCCCGGGAGATCACCGAACTGCTCACCGGGCCGTCCGACTGATCCGTCGGCCACCGCTGTTCCGTGGTCACCGCGCGAGCAACTCCTCCTTACGTGCGCGCAGGGTGAAGTCCGCGGTGACCGGAACACCTTGGCGTACGAGGATGCGCCGGGCCTCGGGGTGCCTGCCGGGGGCCGAGGCCACGAGGCTGAGGTGGTCATCGGGCAGCCCTGCCAGGGCGTGGCGGCCCTGCCCGTCGGTGAACGTGGAGATCAGCCGGCGTCCGTGGCCGTCCCGTAGGAGGACGGCCGGGCCACTCGGCTGTTCCTGTCGCGGGTCCGCGATCGTGCCGGTCAGGACGGGCAGCGGTTCGCCGACGTGGTGGTGCGTGGCGGGCAGCGCGGTGGGGACGGGCGTCCCCGCGTGTCGTCGACCGGGCGGCCTCCGTGGCGGCGCGGCGGTGCCGCAGGTGATCGAGGCCGAGCAGGGCGGCGCCGAGCAGCGGGCCCTGCATCCCGGCCCCGTCGAAATACAGCAGGCCGCGCAGTGCCTCGACGGCGTTGGCGAGCGGCATCACGGCGCGCACGTGCTGGTAGAACCTCCGGCAGCAGCGGGGCGGGCACCGCTCCCCCGCTCGTCGGGATCGACATCACGATGAAGAGCGCCCGGTGAGCGGGAAGGCGAGGCCGAGGACCGCGGGGTGGGGGTCGAAGCACCTGTCCCGCCCGGCCCGCCACGACCACCTTCACCTGGTGCGGCTGCGGGGTGTGCGGGGCCGGGGCGAAGCAGCCACGGATACCGGCCGCCCCGACGCGCACGCGCTCTTCGATCCCGTCGAGGACACCGAGGCGCTGCACCGCTCGGCCCGCACGCTGTGGCGGGCGATCACGGTCGGCGATCAGGCGGGGCCGATCCGGATGCTGCTCCAATTGCTCAGCCTGGCGGCCACCGATCCCGAGCAGTACGGCGAACACCCGCGTGAGACCGTCACGTTCATGGCCGATCCGCTCACGGACACCAAGGTCCGCCCCGGCCACCCGAGGCGCGCGGCACGCGAACGGGTCACGCCGCTCGTGTCCGGGCTGCGCGGGCTGTGCCAGGACCGGCTCGTCACCGGGGGCGCGGCCCGCACCGACGCGGCGGTGGAGGCCGGCCGACGGACGGCACGGGCCGCCGCACACCACGGCCGATCCTCAAGTCACCACTCGCTCGCCCGACTTGAGACCCCACTTGAATCCTCACCGTGCGACGCCCGTACATAGGTGCACCCCGGAGCGACCCGAGTACCATCCGGCATCAGCATCCCTGTCTCGGCCGAGACACCATGAAGGGCAGGCCACCATGACGGAGACAACAGCCCAGGAAGACCTCACCTCCCAGTACGCCGACAAGATCAGCAGTGATCTCGCGGAGAACGAACGGGCACGCCGGAGCATCAGCGACGACATCGCCGCCCTCCAGGAGCGACTGGCGGTCCTGGAGGGCAACCAGGCACTGCTCCTGCGGATGCGTGAGTCACTCGGCCCGGCCGGCGCCACCGCGCCGGAGGACACCGTGTCAACCCCCGCCGCCGCGGCCGAGGCACCGTCCGAGACGGCCAAACCCACCCGGGCCCGCCGGACCACCGGTGCCAAAGAGACATCGGCCAAGAAGAAGCCCGCGAGCAGCCGTGGTGACACGCGCCCGCAGGGGCCCTCCCTCGTCGACCTCCTCAAGCAGCAGCTGCGCGGGTACGACGAACCCCGCTCCGCCGCCGAGATCACCGACGACCTCGGCAAGGCACACCCCGAGCGCTCGTTCCAGACCAAGGTGGTGCGCAACACCCTGGAGGCCCTCGTCGCGAAGAGCGGCGCCGAACGCACACGGCAGAAGCGGTCCGTGTACTACTGCGCGCCCAAGGCCGAGCAGCCCGCGGCGTAGCGATCAACTCCCCCACGGCGCGGGCCAGTAAGGTCACAGCCATGAAGCATCGCCCCCTCGGCCGCAGCGGCCTGATGATCAGCGAGATCACCTACGGAAACTGGCTCACGCACGGCGAACTCGTCGGCCGCGAGCGGGCCCTGGAGTGTGTCAGGGCTGCGCTCGACGCCGGTATCACGACGTTCGACACCGCGGACGTGTACGCGCTGGGCGCCGCCGAGGAACTGCTCGGGGAGGCGTTGCAGGACAGCGGTGTGCGCCGGTCGTCCCTGGAGATCGCGACGAAGGTGTGTCTGCCGGTCGGTGACGGGCCCAACGACCGCGGCCTGTCCCGCAAGCACGTCATGGAGTCCTGCGAGGCGTCGCTGCGCCGGCTGCGCACGGACTACGTCGACGTGTACCAGGCGCACCGCTTCGACGACCGTACGCCGTTGGAGGAGACCCTGATCGCCTTCGACGACCTGGTGCGTCAGGGCAAGGTGCTGTACCTGGGTGTCTCCGAGTGGACCGCGCCGCAGATCGAGTCCGCCCTCGCGCTCGCCGACGAGCTCGGGCTGCGCAGCCGCATCGTCTCCAACCAGCCGCAGTACAACATGCTGTGGCGGGTGATCGAGCCCGAGGTGCTGCCGCTGTGCCGGGACCGTGGCATCGGCCAGCTCGCCTTCCAGCCGCTCGCCCAGGGGGTACTGACCGGCAAGTACCGGCCGGGGCAGCAGCCCCCGGAGGGTTCGCGCGCGGTCGCGGGCGGACGCGCCCCCGGCTTCATCGGCCGGGTGCTCGGCACCGAACTCCTCTCTCGCGTACAGGAGTTGCGGCCGCTCGCCGAGGAGTCCGGGCTGTCCATGGCGCAGTTCGCCATCGCCTGGGTGCTGCACCAGGAGGGCGTCTCGTCGACGGTGATCGGGGCGAGCCGCCCGGAGCAGGTCACCGAGAACGCCGCGGCCGCCGGCCGGCAGCTGGACGCCGCGGTCCTCAAGGCCGTCGACGAGATCCTGGCCCCGCTGATCGACCGCGACGCCACGAAGACGGCCAGGATGATGGCGGTGGAGCCCAGCTGGCGCGGCTAGTGACGGAGTCGACCGAGGGGGTCGTGCTCACTCCACGGGGACGTGGCGCAGCAGGTGCAGTTCCTCGGAGTCGAGCCGGCCCTGCAGCCGGCGCAGCACCGTGTCGTCGATGTCTCCCCGGTCGCGCAGCCGGACGACGACCGCACGGCGTTCGGCGAGCAGGGCGAGGCGCAGGGCCGTGGCGTCGTCGGCGAGGCGCTGGGGGTGCACCTCCAGGTCCGCGGGGGCGGCCTGGCAGCGCAGCGCGAGGGCGTCCGCCTCGGCCTGCCAGGCGACCCGGACGGCCTCGGTGATCTGCGGCGCGGTGTCCAGGCGCTCGGCCAGGGCGGGCAGCGCGGTGAGCGCCTCGTTGAGGGCGTCGGACTCGGCGCGCCACTCCTCGCGCGCCACGGCCCGGTCGACGGGGATCCGCGCCCAGCGCACCACCCCGGGGAGGATCACGGCCTGCGCCATCGTGACCACGATGACGAGACCGGTCACGAAGACGATCAACTCCCGGTCGGGGAAAGGCGATCCGCTGTGCAGGGTCGCCGGGACGCCGAGCGCGGCCGCGAGGGAGATCGCGCCGCGGAACCCGGACAGGGCGCTCACGGTCAGCCGGCGTGCCGAGTACGTGGTGCCCGAGGCGCGGGCCGTGCCCCGGCGGACGACGCGGAAGAACGCGGCGACCGCGAAGTAGTACGCGAACCGCACCGCGACCAGGGTCCCCGCCACCGCGAGGGCGGTGCCCAGCGCGCGCGGCAGCTGATCGCCCCTCAGGTGCAGTACGGAGTGGACGAGTTCGATGCCGACCAGGACGAACAGCGAGCCGTTGAGGAGGTAGGTCGCGACGGTCCAGAAGTTCTGGGCCTGCACCCGCACCTCGGCCCGTACGACGCGCGGTCCGCTCTGGCTGAGCATCAGCCCGCACACCACGACCGCGACCACTCCGGACGCATCGGCGTACTCGGCGACCAGGTACGCGCTGAACGGCGTCAGCAACAGCAGCACCTGCCCGCGCAGCGCGTCCCCGTCGGCGGTGCGGGCCCGCAGCCGCTGCACGAGCGCGCCGGCCGCGGCGCCGATCAGCGCGCCGCCGCCGTAGCCGAGGACGAACAGACCGCTCACGTGCACCGCGGTGACCTGCTCGGTGCCGACGGTGACACCGACCGCGATGCCGTACACCACCAGCGCCGTCCCGTCGTTGAGCAGGCTCTCCGCCCGCAGCAGCGTGATGTCGCGGCGCGGCAGCAGCCGGGCGACGACGCCGACGGCCGTCGCGTCGGTCGGCGCCACGGCCGCGCCGAGCACCCACGCGGGTCCCCAGTCGAGCCCCATCGCGTGGGCTACGCAGGCGACCGCGGCGGCCGAGGCGAGCACCAGCAGCGTCGCGGCGAGGCCGACGTCGGTGAGATGCCGGCGGATCTCGCGCAGCGAGGTGTTCATGCTCTCCCAGAACAGCAGCACGGGCAGGAAGAGCAGCAGGACGACCTCGGAGGGCAGTTCCACCGCCCGCAGCGCCGGGACGAGCCCGATCAGCACTCCGAGGGCGAGCAGCACCACCGGCGGCGCGATCCCCAGCCGCTCACCACCCGCCGAGCCGAGGAGCACAGCGATCCCCAGCAGCACCACCAGTACGAGGCCGAGCACGTGTTCCTCCCGTTTACGCCGAAGTCCGCGGTCACCGTACGACGCGCACGGGCGGCGACGGCCGAGCAGGTGGCCCGGAGACCGGGTGCGTCTGACCGGGGATCCCGCGGTCGGCTTCGGCAAGCCCTCGGTCGCGGCCGGCCGGCCGCGCACCTACACGTGCCGGATTCATGTGCCGGACCACGCCGTCCGGTCACCCGCGACCAGCGCGCCGAGTGCCGTCCGCAGGTGCGTGACCGAGCGGCCCGTGCGGGTCGTCGTCGCCATGCCGGCCGATCTGAGCGCCGCGGCGTGCGCCGAGGCCGTCGCGTTGCTGACGCGGAGGGCGCGGGCCAGGGACGTCGTGGTGTGCGGCTCGGCGAGCAGGCGCAGCGCGTCGAGGCGAGTGCGGCCCAGCACGGCGGCCAGGGCCTCGGCGGGGTCGTCCGGAGGCGTCGCGGTCGGCGGGAGGCCGGGACCGGCGGGATACGTCAGGACTGCGGGACGGCCCGGGGTGTCCTGGAGGAGCGGGCCCGCCGGGTGGTGGAACGTGGGCAGCAGCACCAAGCCGCGCCCTTCCAGGTCCAGTTCGCGGGCCGGGGCGACGCCGGGCCATTCCCACACGCCCTCGTGGAGTCGGCTGCCCGGGGCCAGTGCGGTCAGCGCGGCGGCCACGCCGTGTTCGGCGGCGGCGAGCGCGTAACGGGTGAACTCCTCGCGGTGCAGTTCCTGCACGACCGGCCAGACCGGGGCGAGGACCGTCTCATGGGCGACCCGGTGAGCGCGGTGCAGGACGCGCCAGGCCGTCTCGTCACCCGCGTGCAGCCCGCGGATCCAGGGCGGGGCGGGCGCCGTTCCGTAGACCCGTTCCAGTTCGGAGCGGACGATGTCGGGTCCCGTGGCGCGCAGCTGCGCGAAGCCGTCGTCGACGGTGTCACCGAGGACGTCGAGGAAGGCGGGCGCGCGGCCCGCGGGCACCAGGTCGGCGAGCGGCTCGGTGGCCGCGGGAAGGGCGCGCAGGACGCGTCCGCGCCACGGTGCGAACAGCGGCCCGCCGCGCCGGGTCACGGCTGTCGACAGTGCGGCGTGCAGTTCCTGGAGCGGTACGGGCCGGGGTGCGAAGCGCGTGCGGGCGAGGTCCTCGGCGGTGAAACGTATGCGCAGCATCGGCACGACTCCCCGTCCTGGTCGGGCCTTTCGGCCAGGGCCTGAACCCTCGCCGTGCGGCGGCCCCGCCCGAAGGATGTGCGCATGACGTCTCGACGCACTCTTCTCAAAGGCACCCTACTCGGCGGTGCGGCGGCCCTCCTGCCCACGGCTGCGTCCGCCGCCGGCGGCGGTCCTGTACTCCGGCTGCCGGCGCCCTCCGGCCCGCACCCCGTCGGCATGCGGACGGTCCATCTGACAGACCCGGACCGCTCCGACCCGTGGGTGGGCGGCGCACGGGAGGTGATGCTGACGGTTCTGTATCCGGCCCGGTCGGTCCGCGGCCTCGCCCGGGTCGCGCAGCTCACCCGGGCCGAGGCCGAGGTGTTCGCCGGGTTGGCGCCGCGCATCCACCCCGGGCTGCCGGAGCCGGGAACGGTGGACTGGGGCGCGGTCCTCACGCACGGGTACAGGGGTGCGCCGCCGCTGCCCGGCCGGCGTCCGGTGCTGGTGTACTCGCCCGGCGGCGGTGACTCCCGCACGCTCGGCACGACCCTCGCCGAGGACCTGGCGAGCCACGGCCGGGTCGTCGTCCTCGTCGACCACCCCGGTGACGCCTCCCAGGTCGAACTCCCCACCGGGATGCGCACGACCGCCCTGACCGGACCGCCGGACCCGGCGACCTTCGCCACGATGGTGGACACCCGGATCGCGGACCTCCGCCTGGTCCTGGACCGGCTCGGCACGCTGCCGCTCGCACCGGTCATGGACGCCTGCCGGATCGGACTGTACGGGCACTCGGCGGGCGGCACGGCGGTGGTCGGGACGGCTCAGGTCGACCGCCGGGTGGGCGCGGTGGCGAACTTGGAGGGGTATCTGGATCTGGCGCCGCGGCCGGTCGGCTTCGACCGGCCGCTCCTGCTGCTGCGTACCGACGGGTTCGAGGGGGCCGCACGGCTCGACTCGTCCTGGGCGGGCGTACCGAGCCGCCGTGCGATGTTCACCGACGCGAACCATTGGGCGTTCACCGACTACGGCTCGCTGGTGCCGCGGCTCCAGGCCGCCGGGCTCGTGACGGCGGCCACCCGCGCCGCTCTCGTCGGCACCGGTGACCCGGTGGTGACGCTCGCCGAGGTGCGACGCCGGGTGGGGACCTTCTTCGCGCGCAGCTTGGCGACCACCCGCGTCACGTCACCGTGAACACGATCGCCGGGGGTGGGTCGCGTAGCAATCGCACACCCATGCCTGTCGGCTGACGGGGGATCAAGTGGTGGCCGCCGAAGGGGCCCGGGCCATCGGCCGGGGCCCCGTTCGCAACTCCGCGGCCGAACATCCCCGTTGTGCCGCCCCGCTCGTACCGCATGGAGGGTTTGATGGATCGCCTGTCGTGACAGCACGCGCCCTAGGCATAATCCTCCTGTGTGATCTTCGTCTTCCCCCGGCGTGCCGCCTCGACTCCGTCGTCGGCGCGGCGCCCCGGGTCGGAGCCGAGTTCACCGACGAAGCACGCGAGCGCGCCCGAGCCCCAGGAGGGATCTGTGACCGAACGAACTCTGCTCCGGGCTTTATTGGAGGATCAGGGGCACGAGTCGTTCGCCGCGTTCGATGTCGCCTACAGCATGGCGGCGGAGCGGGCCGCCCAGGATCTGAGGCGGCCCAGCCTGGCGACCGTGACCTCGTCGAAGGCGTCCCTGAAGCGCTGGCTCGCGGGTGAGGTGGTGCCCCGCGGTGACAACGCGGTGGTGCTGGAGTACTGGCTGGGAGAGCCGGTCACCTCTCTGATGCAGCCCGCGCCGCACCGGGTGGTACTACCCCGGTTCCCGGCGGACGCGGGACGCGAGAGCGCCCGCGCGCTCAACGAGACGTACGCCGGCGCCACCCTGTGGCCGGCCGGTCCGATCGCGGGCAGCGGCGGTGTGTGGCTCTTCGGTGGCCGGCACCTGTTCGACCGGGCGGCCGTGAGCGTGCAGTTCTACGCCGCCGACCGCCGCCGCGACGCGCTGCTGGTGGGCCGGGACGACCTGCCGCATCTGCGGTCCTTCATCGAGCCCCGGCGGCGCGCCCTGGTGCTGGCCGTGCCCGGCTCCGCCGACGGCGAGGTCTATGTCCTGGACGCGGCGGAGGCACGCCGGCAGCTGGAGGTGACGGTGGACCGGCTTCCGGTCCCGGCCGCCTACCGGCTCGACGCGCTGACGTTCGCGCTGCTGTGGGCGCTGTGCAACCTAGACGGCAGTCTGCAGGACGACGACCACGTGATAGCCGGCGAGCAGGAGACGGTCGACGCGTTCTCGCACCTGGCCAGGTCCGCGCCCGGCCGCAGCGCCGTGCCCGCGCTGAGCCGGGTCGGCGCCGCCTGGATGGGCATGCGCCACTGCGCCCAGCACGTGCTGCGCCACCTGCGGCCTTCGGCCCGCTCGCCGCTGTTCTGGACCCGGGTGCGCGACGCCGAACACGCCGCGGGCTGGCTGTTCTTCGCGTCCTGGCCGGAGTACATCGCCACGCTGGGCGAGCGGTTCCGAGCGGGCTCCGCGGGGGCCCGGCGGGTGGTGGTCCTGCCGGACACGGCGGTGGAGGAGGCGGACACGCACGAGCGGATCCTGATGTTCCTGACGGTCGCCCTCATGGAGGCCCACTCCGTGCCGACGTGGGTCTGCGGCGACGCCGACCACTCCGGCCGGAGCGCCTTCGTCCTCCAGCCCGACGAGCAGGTCGTCGTCGCCGACTGGCAGGGCGAGGACCACCTGTGGCACACCGACGCCCTCCACGCGCGCGGCGATCTCCACGCCTACGCCGACGTCCTGCAGCGGGCCCACGACTCCGCCCTCACCGTGTCCGAATCACCCCGGGAGCGGCTCCTCGCGCTGGCGGACCATCTGGAACTGGACTGGACCTGGCTCACCAGCCGGTGCCGTGAACTGGCGGACTACGGTCTGTCAGGGCTGCTGCGCCCGCGCAGCCACCGGCTCTCGGTGGCCGCCGTTCACCAGGCGCTCGCCTTCGTGGGCACGCTGGTTCAGCAGCCGTCGCAGGCGCGGGAGTCCGTGACGCGCGACGTCCGGGAGCGCAGCCCGGCATAGGTGGCGTCGATGAGGTCCTGGTCGCTCGCCGCGACGGGCAGGTCGAGGCCGGCGTAGTGGAGCGCGATCTGCTCGGGCGAACCGAATCCGGGCAGCACGACGACGTCCGGCGAACGGTCCAGGCAGTGCCGCAGCGCGAGGCCGGGCAGCGCGGCGTCACCGAACCGTTCACGCAGCGGCCGCAGTTCCTCCCGCACGGCGGCCAGGATCTCGGGACGGAACCAGGGGTGGCCGGGGTCCGCGTCCGGCGGGCGCACCGGGCCGCGGGGCGCGGGCGGCGCCGCGAGCAGACCGTGGGCCAGCGGCGAGGTGACCAGAACCGGCAGTCCGCGCTCGGCGGCGTGGTCGAAGACGTCCGTGCCGTCGACGAGGACCGGCCCGGTCAGGGCGTTGTACTCGACCACGAGCACATCGGGGGCCAACGCCCGCTGCGCGTGCCGGAAGGCGCGGCGGGCATCGGCCGTGGCGCCGTCGCCCGGGACGCGCAGGCCCACGGAGCGGATGACGCCGCTGTCCCGCCAGGCCCGCAACGGGCGTACCGCGTCGGCCAGATGACGCTCGCCCGGGCCGAAGTCCGTGTGGTCCAGGACGTAGAGGTCCAGGTAGTCCGTGGCGAGGTTCTCCAGGGTCTGCTTCAACTGGTGGTGCAGGTGCGGGGCGGCGTAGGGGTGCGGGGCCGTGCCGCGGAAGTGACCGGCCGCGCACGCGATCTGCAGGGACTCCCTGGGGACCTCGTGCCACAGGCCGCTCAGCAGCCGCTCGGTGCGGCCCAGGCCGCAGATGTCGGCGAGGGCGATCAGGGTGGTCCCGTGCTTGAGGGCACTGCGCACCCCGTCCAGCCATCTCTCCTCGTCGTCCTCCGGGTGCTCGTGCGCGAGGGAGGCGGGCGGCCAGCAGGACACGCCGACGGGGTACACCCCCCTGCCCTCGTACAAGCGGCGCGCGGACAGCGTGGAGCTCACCCGGGCTCTCCTTCGGTCGGACGGAGCGGCACCGCCCTGGTCGGCGTCGGCCCGTCGGCGTTCGATCCGTCGGCGTTCGATCCGTCGGCGTTCGATCCGTCGGCGTTCGATCCGTCGGCGTTCGATCCGTCGGCGTTCGATCCGTCGGCGTTCGATCCGTCGGCGTTCGATCCGTCGGACGGGACGTATCAGGACCCTCCACACTGCCCCGCCGGCATGCGTGCTGCCCCCCGGAACACGGCTCAGATCCGGCTCATCGCGCCGCTGACCCAGTGCGCCGCCCGGCCCGGGTCGATGCCCTGCCGGCAAGGGCAGGAAGGCCGCCATGCCGCCGCATCGTGAATGAGCCCGAAACGGGCCCTCCACAAGTTGGATGAGCCGCCCGGCACCCAGCAAGGTTGCTGATGTCCCAGTGCACGGCAGGTACGTGTGGGAGCCGTGTGGCTGTACGGACCACGCGCCTTGTCCCCACGATGCCGCCCCGCCTTCGTGTTCGACGTCAGCGAGGACCCTCACCATGCGTGATCACGCTCCCGGCCAGCCCGCGGCGCCTCCGCCGGGCCCCCAACGGCCTCGGCCGAGCGGCGCGGGGGCGCGCGTCGGCCTGGTTCCGGCGGCGACGGCCACCGTGCTCGCGGCCTCCGGCTACGGCGTCGCGCTGGCCGGTTGGTCCCCCGCGGGGGTGCTCGGCGCGGGAATCTGCGCGGCCGTCGGCTGCACCGCGGCGCTCACCGGCGGCTGGGTCGGCGCGCGCCGCGCCCAGGCGCGGGAGCTCCTGGAGCGCAGCCGTGACCGCGAGCAACAGGACGCGGTGATACGGCAGTTGGCGCAGCGCCTCGACTCCGGGATCGGCGAGCTGACCGCTCTGGCCGAGCGGGTCCGCCGCGACGAGCAGGTCACCCAGGCCGCACCGCCGGCCGCCGTGCCGACCGGGCCGGAGCCGCTCGACCAGCTGGGCCGCGCCGTGCAGCAGACTCTGTACGCGGGGCACGCCGCCGTCGTCGCGGCGGGCACCCGGCAGCAGGTCGACGCGTTCGTCAGCATCGCCCGCAAGCTGCAGGCGCTGGTCACCCGCAGCCTGGAACGGCTGGACGGGGTCGAGCGCGAGGTGGAGGACCCCGAACTCCTCGACGCGCTCTTCCAGATCGACCACCTGATCACCCGGGTGCACCGGGCGGTGGAGAACATCGCCATCCTGGGCGGCGCCGTGCCCCGCCACATCAACTCCCCCGTGCCGCTGGCGACGTTGCTGCGCCAGGCGGTGGCCGAGACGGAGCACTTCGCGCGGGTGCGGGTGATCCGGCCGCCCGCCGGATACCTGGTGGTCGGCCATGCCGCGGCCGAGGCCATCCACCTCGTCGCCGAGCTCGCCGAGAACGCGACGCGCTACTCGCCGCCGGACACCCAGGTCTCCATCCGCCCGCAGGCCGTGGCGGCCGGCATCGCCGTCGAGATCGACGACCGCGGTCTCGGGCTGACCGGCGACCAGACCGCCCAGCTCAACCGGCTCCTCGCCGACCCCGAACACATCGATGTGAACCAGCAGTTGCGCGACGGGCGTACCGGCCTGCTCGTCGCCGCCCGGATCGCCCGGCGTCGCGGGCTGACGGTGCGGCTGCAGTCCAACGTGTACGGCGGCACCCAGGCCGTCGTCCTCTTCCCGCACGCGGTGCTCCACCAGGAGCAGCCCGCGCCGGCCGCGGAGCAACCTCGGCACCACCCCGCGCCCGCCCAGGCGGCCGAACCGCCGACGCCCATCGCCGCCCCGGCCGCCTGGGGTGCGGCCCCGGCGCCCTCGCCGGCGTACGCGCCGGAGCCGGGCCCCGTGCCCGTGCCCGTACCCGTGCCGGATCCCGCCCCCGCCCACGTGCCCGTTCCGCGGCCCCGCCAGGAGCTTCCGCAGCGTCCGAGTCGCGTCCGGCAGGTCCCGGCCGCCGCGCCGCTGCCCGCCCCCGCCGCGGACGAGCGTCCCCCGCTCGCCCAACGGGCCGCCCACGGCAGCTATCTGGCCCCCGAGCTGCGCGCCGCCACACCCGGCCAGCCCCTGCCCGCCGAGGACCCGGCCGCGCCCCACGGGCCCGTCACGGATCTGTGGCAGCGCTACAGCCAGGGTTACCGGCAGGCCACCGAACCGGCTGCCGCCACGAGCCGGCACGCGCTTCCGGCCGTCTCCCCCATGACGCCCCCCGCGTCCCCCACCTCCCAGGAGTCCTGATGTCGCACCCCGTTCCCGCTCAGACCCAGGACCTCGACTGGCTGCTGGCCGACTTCGCCGCCCGCGTCCCGGGCACCACCGGAGCGATCCTGGCCACCAGCGACGGCGTACTGCGCCACCGGCACAGCCTGGACGGCGTCCCCGCCGAGCGGCTCAGTGCCATCGTCACCGGCCTGTGCTCCATGGGCAGCGGTGTCTCCGCCAGCGTCCAGGCGGGTGTCGGCGACGTCGAGCAGATCATCGTCCAGTGCGCCGGCGGCCTGTTGTTCGTCGCCAAGGCCGGGGAGAACGGTGTGCTGGGCGTCCTGACCACGAAGAACGCCGACCCCGGCCTCATCGGCTACGAGATCGGGCTGCTGGTGCGCAGCGTGCACGGACACCTCGGCACGCCCGCCCGCACCCCGGGCCTGTGAGCCGCGGTGCGCCCCGATCACTCCGACGCGCAGCCCTGGGTGTCCCAGGAGGCGGCCACCGTGCGGATGTACGCCGTCACCGGTGGCCGCACCCGGGCCTCCCGGCCCCTGGACCTCACCACTCTGCTCCGCACGGCCGCACGGGCGCGGCTGTCCGGGCGGGTGGCGGAGCCCGGCCCGGAGGGCGCCGAAGTGCTCCGGCTGTGCGGCCCGCAGGCGCTGTCGGTGGCCGAACTCGCCGCCCGGCTCCGGCTGCCCGTCCCGGTCACGCAAGTGATCCTCTCCGACCTCATCGACTCCCGTGTCCTGATCCCCGTACCGGCCGCGCAGCCCGGACACGCGAGCAACCCGCGCACTTTGGAGGCCGTCCTTGAAGGACTCCGTGCCCTTTGACCCCGCTCCCGAGCCGGAGCCGCTGAAGATCCTCATCGCGGGCGGCTTCGGAGTCGGCAAGACCACCATGGTCGCCGCCGCCAGCGAGATCGAACCGCTCACCACCGAGGCGGCGCTCACCGAGGCGAGCCGCCCCACCGACCTGCTCACCGGCAGCGAGGACAAGACCACCACCACGGTGGCCATGGACTTCGGCCGGATCACGCTGCCCGGACGGCATCTGCAGCTGCTGCTGTTCGGCACCCCGGGCCAGGACCGGTTCTGGTTCATGTGGGACGACCTCGCCCTCGGCGCGATCGGCGCCGTCGTACTGGCCGACACCCGCCGCCTGGACGCCTGTTTCCCGGCCGTCGAGTACTGCGACGACCGCGGGCTGCCCTATGTGGTCGCGGTCAATCAGTTCGACAGCGCCCACCGCTACTCCGAGGACGAGATCCGGGGCGCCGCCCGGCTGCACCCCGCGATCCCTGTCGTGCAGTTCGACGCCCGCGACACGTCGTCCGCCCGGCGCACCCTGATCACGCTGACCGAGCACGCCCTGCACCTGGCGCTGACCCGGACCTCCGACCCCGAACGGACAGCTCACACCCATGCCTTTTGACATCGCCTCCGGGCTCCACCTGCCCGGCCAGGACCATGAACTCGCCCGCCGGGAAGAGCGGCTGGCGGATCTCGGGCTCGATCCGCACCAGGGCGACGCGCAGTTCGACGAGGCCGCGCGTCGCCTCGCGGAGGCCGCCGGAACCCCGTACGCCATGGTGAACCTGATCACCGACCAGCAGTACTTCGTCGGTCTGCACACGCCCGACGCGCCCAGCGACCCGACTGCGGAGGCCGCCGCGCCGGTCGGCCGGATCATGTCCCGGGAGCACGGTTACTGCCCCGCGGTCCTGGAGCGCCGCAAGCCGCTCGTGCTGCACGACGTGTACTCCGCGCCCCGGTTCTCCTCGAACCCGGTGGTCGACGAGCTCGGCATCCGCGTCTACTACGGAGCCCCGCTCATCGACCACCGTTCCGGGACCGTTCTCGGCACGGTCTGCGCGGTCGGGCCCGAGCCGCGCACCCTGGACACCTCGCGTGACGCCCTGGAGATGATCAAGCAGTTCCGGGACCAGGTCCTGGCCCAGATCTACCGGCGCGCGGGCGAGCCCCTGCCGTAGGAATCGCTACACCGCGACGGCCGCCGCCGTCTGACGCAGCGCGGCGGCCAGTCGCACCGACCACTGCTCGCCGCGCGCCGATCCCACCGCGACCTGCGCGAGCCGGTGCCACTGCACGTCGGAGGTGCCGGCCGGGGCGTAGATGTGGGCGGCGTCGCGGTACATGCGCTCCAGGCCGCGCTCGGCGGACAGGCCGATGGCGGCGTGCACCTCCATCGCGGTGCGCGCCGAGTCCATGGCCGACTCCACGTTGACCACCTTGGCGTTCATCAGCTCCGCGTCGCACGGCAGCCCGAGGTCGAGCAGGTGCACCGCGTGGTAGGCGAGGGTGCGGGCGGTCATCAGCCGGGACTGCATCTGTCCCACCTTCTGCTGCACGACGGGGAGTTCGGCCAGTGGCTTGCCGTAGCGCGTCTGCCCGGAGGCGTACGCGCAGGTCTCCTCGACGATCGCCTGGTGCAGGCCGAGCGACACGGCGGTGAGGTTGGCCCGCCCGTACAACACGCTGGAGGAATAGGCGACTTCGAGCCCCTGCCCCTCTTCGCCGAGGCGGTTCGCGACCGGCACCCGGCACTCGTCGAACCTCAGCTCGCCGAAGGAGAAGCCGTGCAGACCCATGGCCGGGGAGTGCGGCGCGAGCGAGAAGCCGGGCCGGTCGGCCTCGACCAGGAACGCGGACAGTCCCCGGGATCCTTCGCCGGTCCGCACGACGACGCCGTGCAGGTCGCCGACGTGGCTGTTGCCGACGAACACCTTGCGCCCGTTCAGCACGTACGAGTCGCCCTCGCGCCGCGCCGTGGACTCCATGCCGAGCACATGGCCGCCGGACTGGGGCTCGGTCACCGCGATCGTGGGCAGGCAGTCACCGGCGGCGATCGCCGGGAGCCACTGCCGCTGCTGTGCGGCGTTGCCGAAGTGCAGGATCTTCGCCACGCCCAGCTGCGACGCCTGGGCCATGGCGCCCATCGCGCCGCTGACCCGGGACAGTTCCTCCACGATGATCGTCTTCGCCCGGTGTCCCAGACCCATCCCGCCGAACTCGCGTCCGACGGTGACCCCGATCCAGCCCTGCCGGGCGATCTCCCGGGCCAGCTTCTCCTCCACCGTGCGCGCCGCCTCCATCCCGGCGACCTGGGGAGCCACCTCCGCCTCGGCGAACGCACGTACCTCCTGACGCAGTTCTTCGAGCCGGGCGTCGGTGAAATAGCCGTACCCCTCCATGAACCTTCCTCCGCATGACGGCACCCTGGCCCCGTGTCCGAGGGGCCGGGTGCATCCGGATCCAGGCGGCGCTGCCCGGAACAGAGCACAGCCACCCGGACACCACCTGTTCACGCGGCACCCGGGACGTCACCACAGTGGATGATCATCAGCGCGGCCCGCACCCTCGCACCGGGCTCATTTCAGGGTCACTCGCGTCACATTCAACGAGCCCGCAGCGCCGCCAGAGTCGCGTCGAGATCGGCCGGGCGGGGCCGGTTGTGCGGCAGCTTGCCGAGCACGGCCGCCATGCCGCAGGTGTGGGTGAGGGCGGAGAGGACGAGGCCGCCCGCGACGCCGGCCGAGATCAGCTGGAACGCGGGATGCACGAGCAGGCCCAGGGCGAGCCCGACGAGCACCAAGAGGCCCGCCGTGAACCGGACCTGGCGTTCCATGCTCCAGCCGGAGCGGGTGTCGCAGGCGGCCGGGGTCCGCAGCTCGTGCCCGTCGGCGGCCCAGGCGCTCGTGCCGCCGGCGAGGGTCGCCGTGGTGATGCCCTGATCGGCCAGCACCTTGCACGCGTTCTCGGAGCGGGCGCCCGAGGCGCACACGACGAGCACGTCACCCCGCTCGGCGGCGTGCCGGATCTCCGGCAGGGCCCGTCGGACGTGGTCGAGGGGGATGTTCAGGGCTCCGGGCAGGTGGCCCAGGGCGTACTCGGCGGGTGTGCGCACGTCGATGACGGTCAGTTCGTCCAGCCGCGTGCGGGCCTGTGCCGTACCGAGGACGACGGGGAGGGGAGAGGTCATGACTGGTGTGTTCCTTCATGGTCGACGCCGCCCCGAACCGGGACGTACAGTACCCCTAGGGGTATGTCTGGAGGAGTGATCGTGGAGCTGGAGCTAGAAGGTGCGGCCCTGAAGTCCGTGCTGAACCGGCTGCGCCGGGCGCAAGGTCAGATCTCCGGCGTGATCCGGATGATCGAGGAGGGGCGGGACTGCGAGGACGTGGTCACCCAACTCGCCGCCGCCTCGCGTGCGTTGGACCGGGCCGGTTTCGCGATCATCGCGACGGGTCTGCAACAGTGCGTGCTGGACATGGAGTCCGGGCGCGAGAACGGCGAGGATCCCGAGGCGATGCGCGCCAGGCTGGAGAAGCTGTTCCTCTCCCTGGCCTGAGGGCGCCCGCCGCGGCGCTCACCGCAGGGCGTCGATCAGCATGAAGGCCGCCACGGCAAGGAGCAGCACCGCGAAGATGCGCTGAAGCGTGTTCCCCGAGATCTTCTCGGAGAGCCGCTTGCCGTCCCAGGAGCCGAGCACGGCCGCCGCGACGAACGGTCCGACGACCGCCCAGTCCAGGTGCTGGACCGTACCGGCGCGTGTGGCCAGCGCGGCCAGCGAGTTGACGGTGATGACGAGCAGGCTGGTGCCCACGGCGTTGCGCATCCGCAGGCCGAGCACCCCCACAAGGGCCGGTACGGCGAGGAAGCCGCCGCCGACGCCGAGGACGCCGGTGACCGCGCCCAGGCCCGCGCCGACACTCGCCGCCCGCACCGGCCGCACCGCGACCGGGCCTTCCGCGGCCGGCCGCGAGCGCAGCATGCGTACGGCGGCCGCTCCCGCCACGAGCGCGAAGGCCGCCGTCAGTACGCCCGAGGGGATGCGCGCGGCGAGCGCGCCGCCCAGCATCGCGGGGCCGATCCCGGCCGCCGCGAACAGCAGGCCCGTACGCCACCGCACGTTGCCGTCGCGGCCGTGCGCGACGAGTGCGGTGACCGAGGTGAGCGTGACGATGACCAGACTCGCCGTCGTCGCGCCGACCGGGTCGAAGCCGAGCAGGTAGATCAGTGCGGGGACGGCCAGTACGCTGCCGCCACCGCCGAGCGCGCCCAGCGCCAGGCCGATCACGGCACCGGCGGCGAGGGCGAGGACCAGGGCACTCACGCGACGGTGCCGCTCTGTCCGCGCGCGTCCACCACCGGCAGACCCGCGGCGGCCCAGTCCCGCATCCCGCCGACCACGTCGACGGCTTCGCAGCCGCGCGCGGCGAGCAGTTCGGCGGCCTGTCGGGAGCGATGGCCGGAGCGACAGATCACGACCAGGGGCCGCGCCTGCGCGCGAGCGGGCAACGCCGCCCCGGCGGCCAGCGCGGTCAGGGACAGATGCACGGCTTGCGGGGCGTGGCCCGCCTGCCATTCGAAGGGTTCACGGACGTCCAGCAGCACGGCGTCGCCGCCAGCCTCGGCATGGTCGTGCCCGGTGCGTATCGCCGCCTCCTGCACGCTCACCCGGCCCGGACCGCCCCGGGCTCGTCGGAAGATGTTCATCTCGGCTGTTGCCTCCTGATCGGCACGCCGATGACGCGACCGGCGTCGTCGGCGAAGGTGCGGAAAGTTCGGTGGCCGCCGTCTCACGGCGTCCGCAGGGCGAGTCCCGCCGCGTCGGCCGCGGCGAAGGAGTCGTCGACGGCGACGACGTCCCGGCCCGCGGCGTCCAGCAGCGAGGCCGCGATCGCGGCGCGCATGCCGCCGGCGCAGTGCACCCACACCTGGCCGCCGGGCACCTCGTCGAGGCGCTGGTGCAGGGTGTGGACGGGGATGTGGACCGAGCCCTCGACGTATCCGCCGGCCCGCTCCGAGTCCCGGCGCACGTCGAGGACGACGACGTCGTCGCGGTTCCGCGCGGCGAGGTCGGCGAAGGTCGCCCGGGGGAAGGAGACCGGGGCCTCCCCCTCCCGCACCCAGTCGGCGGGGCGGCCCGTGGCCGCGGCGGCGGGCCGGTCGATGCCCACCCGGACCAGTTCGCGCTGGGCGGTGGCGATCTGCTCGGCGGACTCGCCGAGCAGCGTGACGGGCTTGCCCCACGGGATCAGCCAGGCCAGGTACGTGGCGAGCTGTCCCTCCGCCTCGAAGTTGAAGGAGCCCGCGAGGTGCCCTTCGGCGAAGGCGACCCGGTTGCGCAGATCGACCACCCACTCCCCCGCCTGAAGGCGCGCGGCGATCTCGTCGGCGTCCGCGACGGCGGGCGGGGTCAGATCCACGGGGGCGGGGCCCGCGGCGTTGGCCGGGCCCATGTGCGCGTAGTAGGCGGGTACGTCGTCCAGGCCGGCCAGCAGTTCGGCGACGAAGGTGTCGACGTCCCGGGTGAGGGCCTCGTTGGACGCCTTCTCCTTGCCGATGGTCGTGGCGTCGCCGCCGGCCTGGGCCGAGGAACAGAAGCTGCCGAAGCCGTGGGTGGGCAGAACGGCCGTGTCCTCGGGCAGTTCGTCCGCGAGGCGGTGCGCGGAGGCGTGCTGGGCGCGGGCCAGCTGCTCCGTCAGCCGGGGCTCGACCAGGTCGGGCCGGCCGACGGTGCCGATCAGCAGGGAGCCGCCGGTGAACACCACGACCGCCGCGCCCTGCTCCTCCAGCACGTACGACGTGTGGTGCGGGGTGTGTCCCGGGGTGGCCAGCGCGCGCAGCGCCAGGCCCGTGTCCAGGTCCGTGACGTCGCCGTCGCGCACGGGTATCCGCTCGAAGGAGACACGCGCCCCGGCCGGCACGAGGTAGTCCGCGCCCGTGATCCGGGCCAGCTCCAGACCTCCAGTGACGTAGTCGTTGTGCAGGTGCGTCTCGACCACGTGCGAGATCCGCACCCCGCGCCGCGCGGCCGCCGCGACGACCTGGTCGATGTCGCGGGGCGGGTCGACCACCACGGCCGTCCGCTCGCCGCCTGCCAGATACCAGCGGTTGCCGAGCCCCGCCATCTCGATCGTGTCGACGAAGAACACGTCCTGCTCCCTTCGCTGAGAAAATTACCCCCGGGGGTATGTCTTCGACCGTAGCACAGATACCCCGGGGGGTATTTTTCGAGACGAACGAGGGGCTGAATCCGGTGCGCCGCGGGCCTCGCCGACCAGCGACGCCCGCATGCCGAGACGGGCGTGTTCAGTATGTGAAACACCCCTTGGGGTGACCGCATCCTTCTGCCACGATCCCTATCAGTCCGGTAGGAAAACTAGGGATCGAGCGATCGCGGGAGGGGGGGAACCGTGGGTGCACTCAAGTGCGCGGTCCGCGCGTTGCCCGTGCTGACGTCGCGCCGCCACATCGACCTGAGCCGTACCGACAGTTCCCTGTGTCGGCCGGTCTGAGGCTCAGCACGCACTCCGCACCGCCTTGACCACACCTCCTTTTCCCGAGAGGACACCTCCGTGTCTGCCGCACGACCGCTCACCGCCCTGCGCGCCCTTGCCGTCACCGCCACGCTCCCCCTGCTGCTCACCGCCTGCGGCTACGGCTCGAACGCCGACGACAGCTCCAAGGAGAACGTCTCCGCCAAGGGCAAGGCCCTCTCCACCGACACCGTGAAGATCGGCTACTTCGGGAACCTGACCCATGGAACGGCTCTCGTCGGACGCCAACAGGGCATCTTCCAGAAGGAGTTGAAGGGCACCAAGGCGCAGTACGCCACCTTCAACGCCGGGCCCTCGGAGATCGAGGCGCTCAACGCCGGGTCCATAGACATCGGCTGGATCGGCCCGTCGCCCTCGATCAACGGCTACACCAAGTCGAAGGGCACGTCGCTGCGAATCATCGGGGGCAGCGCCTCCGGCGGTGTGAAGCTGGTCGTCGACCCGAAGAAGATCAAGTCCCTGGACGACGTCAAGGGCAAGAAGATCGCCACCCCGCAGCTCGGCAACACCCAGGACGTCGCGTTCCTGAACTGGATCGCGGAGCAGGGCTGGAAGGTCGACGCGAACTCCGGCAAGGGCGATGTCTCCGTCGTCCGCACCGACAACAAGATCACCCCGGACGCCTTCAAGTCCGGCTCGATCGACGGCGCCTGGGTGCCGGAGCCGACCGCGTCCAAGCTGGTGGCCGAGGGCGGCAAGGTGCTGCTCGACGAGTCCACGCTGTGGCCCGACAAGAAGTTCGTGATCACGAACATCATCGTGTCGCAGAAGTTCCTCAAGGCCCACCCGGACGTCGTCGAGGCCGTGCTGCGCGGCTCGGTGAAGACCAACCAGTGGATCGACGCCCACCCCGACGAGGCGAAGGCCGCCGCCAACAAGCAGCTGGAGAAGGACTCCGGCAAGGCGCTCCCGCCGAACGTTCTCGACCCCGCGTGGAAGTCCATCGAGTTCACCGACGACCCGCTCGCCTCGACCCTCGACAGCGAGGCCGCCCACGCGGTGAAGGCGGGCCTCCTCCAGAAGCCGGACCTCGCCGGCATCTACGACCTGAAGCCGCTGAACAAGGTGCTGAAGGCCGCGGGCGAGAGCCCGGTCGACGACGCCGGGCTCGGTGTCAAGTGACCACCCACGCACTCGAGTTCCCGGCCTCCCCGGCCCTCAGGAGGTGACGACCATGGCGACTGCTCTCACCAAGGCGGCCGACACCGGCACCGGCACGCGTGGCCGGGCGGCCCGCATCACGCACGTCTCGAAGTCCTTCGGCACACCCGCGGGCCCCCAGCTCGTCCTGGACGACATCAGTCTCGATGTCGCTCCGGGCGAGTTCGTGACCCTCCTGGGGGCCTCGGGGTGCGGCAAGTCGACGCTGCTCAATCTCGTGGCGGGGCTCGACGCCCCGTCGGCCGGCTCCATCACGACCGAGGGGCGCCCCGCCCTGATGTTCCAGGAGCACGCCCTCTTCCCGTGGCTGTCCGCGGGCAAGAACATCGAACTCGCCCTGAAACTCAGGGGAGTTCCCAAGCAGGACCGGCGCGACCGCGCCGAGGAGCTGCTCGAACTGGTCCGGCTGCAGGGCGCGTACGGCAAGCGCGTGCACGAGCTGTCGGGCGGCATGCGCCAGCGGGTGGCGCTCGCGCGGGCCCTCGCCCAGGACGCGACGCTGCTGCTGATGGACGAGCCGTTCGCCGCGCTCGACGCCATCACCCGCGACGTCCTGCACGGCGAACTGATGCGGATCTGGTCGGAGACGAACGTCTCCGTCCTGTTCGTCACGCACAACGTGCGCGAGGCGGTGCGGCTCGCGCAGCGTGTCGTGCTGCTGTCGTCGCGGCCCGGCCGGATCGCCCGCGAGTGGACCGTGGACCTCCCGCAGCAGCGCCGGATCGAGGACCCGGCCGTGGCGGAACTCTCCGTCGAGATCACCGAACAGCTCCGTGGGGAGATCCGTCGTCATGGCTGACACCGACAAGACCCCACCGTCCCCCGTATCGACCGCGATACCGGCGCCCGCACCGGCCCCGACCGCCGTCCTGGCCGAGCCGCCCGCGAAGGCGGACGACCTGGCCGGTCTCGAAGCCGGACTGGACGCCCTGGAGACGGTGCACCGGGGGCGTGCCCCCTTCTCCCGGACCTTCCGCGAGAAGATCCTGCCGCCGCTGACCGCCGTCCTCGTGGTCCTGGTGCTCTGGCAGGCACTGGTCTCGCTCAAGATCGTCGACGATCCGACCAAGCTGCCCGCCCCCGCCGACGTCTGGCACGAGGTCGAGGACGCCTGGCTCAAGGGCGAGTTGCTCGGCTACATCTGGACGAGCGTCTCGCGCGGCCTGCTCGGCTTCCTCTTCGCGCTAGCCATCGGCACCCCGCTGGGCCTGCTCGTGGCGCGCGTGAAGTTCGTGCGCGCGGCGATCGGCCCGATCCTGTCCGGTCTCCAGTCCCTGCCGTCGGTGGCCTGGGTGCCGCCCGCGGTGCTCTGGCTCGGTCTGGACAATTCGATGATGTACGCGGTGAT
Organism: Streptomyces sp. VRA16 Mangrove soil; assembly: GCF_017377775.1. Lineage (GTDB taxonomy): Bacteria > Actinomycetota > Actinomycetes > Streptomycetales > Streptomycetaceae > Streptomyces. The sequence goes on along the minus strand of NZ_JAFVLN010000001.1, from coordinate 326,305 downwards.
CCTGCTCGGCGCGGTCCCCTCGATCGCCAACGGCCTGGTCTCCGGCGTCGATCAGGTGCCGCCGCTGTTCCTGCGGGCGGGCCGCACGCTCGGCGCGACCGGGGTGCGGGGCCTGTGGCACGTGGTGCTGCCGGCCGCGCTGCCCGGCTACCTCGCGGGGCTCAAGCAGGGCTGGGCGTTCTCCTGGCGTTCGCTGATGGCCGCGGAGATCATCGCGTCCTCGCCCGACCTCGGCGTGGGCCTGGGCCAACTCCTGGAGAACGGCCGCAACGCCTCGTCGATGCCGATGGTCTTCCTCGCCATCCTGCTGATCCTGATCGTCGGCATCGTCATCGACCTGATCATCTTCAGCCCGTTGGAGCGGCGCGTGCTGCGCGGTCGCGGCCTTCTCGTGAAGAACTGATGCCCTGAGCGCGTACCCGGGCACGCTCACGGGCGTGACCCGGCCTCCCGCACCCGCCGTTCACCCACCCCGCCGTCAGGCGGGAAGGGTGAACGGCGGGTGCGCGCCGTTGAGGTAGTAGTCCCCCACCTCGCGCAGCCTGTGGGCGGCCGGTTCGCGCAGCAGGGTGTGGGTCCGCGCGTTGCGCCAGAAGCGGTCGAAGCCGTGGCGCGCGGACGCCGCGTCGGCGCCGATGATGTCCAGGGCGCGGGCGGTGACCTCCTGGGCGGCCCGGGAGGCGGCGGACTCGGCCGCGCTCGCGAGGACGGCGATCTCCGCGCACTCCTCGTCGTCGAGTCCCTCGCCCCGTACGAGGCCGTGCAGCAGGGCGTCCACCGCCTGCCCGGCGAGGGCGGACGCGGCACGGACGACGACCGAGAGTTCCCCGTACGCGGTCAGCGCGTAGGGATCCTGCGGCGGGCCGTCCGGCCAGGGCTCGGCCGAGAAGGGCTGCCAGGGGGACCTCATGGCCCTGCCGTGCTCGCGCACTTCGGCCAGCAGGCCCTCGGCCGTGCCGAGGCTGAACTGGACGGAGACCAGACGTGCGGTCGGCGCGGCCAGCGCCGCGAAGGGTGACAGGACGCCCTCGTCGGAGGAGAGGGAGCCCAGCACGTCGTCGGCGCCGACCCGTACGGAGTCGAACTCCACGCCGCCGCCGGCCGCGAGCCGCTGGCCGAAGGTTTCCTCGCCGCCGCTCACGACTCCCTGTTGGGCGGGGTCGACGAGGACGGCCAGCGGTTCACCGGTGCCGTACCGGGCGGCTCGTACCACCAGCCGGTCGGCGATCCCGCTGCCCGCGGAGCATCTCTGATGACCGTTCAGCAGATAGCCGCCCGATGCCGGGGTGAGGATGAGCGGCGGCTCGTGCGAGGCGATCCCGCCGCCCCAGCACCAGCGCCCCGCCGCCGCGTCCCGCTCGATGCGGACGGCGCGCGCGGGCCCGGCGAAGAACCGGGCGCTGAAGGACAGGAAGTAGTGGTGGCCCAGGAGTTGGCCGACGGCTCCGTCGGCCGCCGCGACGGTACGGACGACCGCGTAGGCCGTACGCCAGTCGGCCCCGCCTCCGCCGTGCTCGGCGGACGCCAGCAGGGTGAGCAGCCCCGACTCGCGCAGCTGCGTCACCTCGTCGAGGGGAACCTGGCCGGCCTGCTCGCGCGCGACCGCGTCCGTGGCCAGGTCGTCCGCCACCTCACGGGCTATGTGCAGCCAGTCGACCTCGGCTCCGGTACCGGTCGCCGCGTCCGCCAGTACCGTCATGTCCGGTCCGGCTCACGGCGGTTACGGCTACAGCTCGTTGCTGTGGTGGTCATGGCGTCTTCCTTCAGGGGACCGGGGACGACGCGGCACGCGGTACGCAATGACGCGTCGGCTTCCTCATCCTCACCTCCCGCTCCGACCACCGTCAACGCTTTCCTAGTAATTCGATAGGAAAACTAGGGAAAGCGCTTCACGGCGGCCGGATCACGCTCCTGAGCGGCCGGTTCCCGATGCCGTTCCGCGGAAAGCGGCGGACCGTGCCGCCGCCGGGGCTTGCCCCTGACGCGCACGTCAAGAGTTAGCTTCCGGGCCTGCCCAGCCGCTTCGAATCCCGGAGGCTCCCCATGCCCGTATCGCCCGCCGGCCGCGAGATCCGCCTGGCCGTCAACCCCACCGGCCTGCCGGCACCGGAACACTTCACGGTCGCCGAGGCTCCGGTCCCGCACCCCGCGTCCGGCCAACTCCTGCTCCGGAACCGGCACTTCCTGGTCTTCCCCGGTCTGCGCACGCTGATCAGCGCCGAGGCGAAGGACTTCCCGTTCCCCCCGCTCAAGCCCGGCGAGCCCCTGTTCGGCCCGGCGCTGGGCGAGGTGGTCGCGACCGGGCCGGACGGCACGGACGTACCGGCCGGCACCTTGGTCACCCACATGCAGGGGTGGCGCGAGTACGCGGTGGTCGACGCGGACGCCGTACGCGCCGTGCCCGCCGGGCATCCGGACCCGGTGGCGCTGCTGTCCACGGCGTCGGCCGCGTACGGCGCGCTGACCCGGCTGGCCGCGCTGCGGCCCGGCGAGACGGTCCTGGTGACGGGCGCGGCCGGCGGGGTCGGCTCGCTCGCCGGGCAGATCGCGCGGCTGCTCGGCGCCGCGCGGGTCGTCGGCACCACCCGCAGCCCGGGCAAGGCCGCACGGCTGCGGGAGGAACTCGGCTACGACGCCGTGGTGGTGCCCGGCGACGACCTCGTCGGCGCCCTGGCCGGGGCCGCCCCGGACGGCTACGACGTGATCGTCGACAACGTGGGCGGCGCACAGCTCACCGCCGCCGTGGAGCTGACGCGCCCCGGCGCCCGGATCGCCGTGGTCGGCGCCCTGTCGGGGCAGTTCGACCCCGCGCTGCCGGGCGGCACCTCACCGGCCGTGATCGACACGTTCGCCCTGGTGAAGCGCTCGGTGTCGCTGCTCGGCTATCAGACCGTCGACCACCCGGGAGTGGAGGAGGAGTGGCGCGAGCGGTTCGACGGCTGGCTGCGGTCCGGCGAGATCGTCTTCCCGTACACGGTGGTGCGGGGCATGGAACACGCGCCTTCGGCGTTGCAGGAGCTGCAGCAGGGCCGCCACTTCGGGACCTTGGTGGTGGAGGTCTGACCGGCACGACACGACGAGGGAGACCCCGGATGCGGATCGGCGACGCGGCGGCAGCCGCCGGCACCACCCCGCGCGCGCTGCGCTTCTACGAGGAGCAGCGGCTGCTGCCGGCGCCACGGCGTACCGCTTCGGGCCAACGGGAGTACGCGGACCGGGACGTGGCCCGCGTCCGCGTGGTGCGCCGGCTGCTCTCGCTCGGCCTGACCGTGGCCGACGTCCGGGCGTGCTCCGACCGCATCGACCTGCTGCTGGCCCAGCCGGGTCGCCGCTGCTCCGCGACCGCGCCCGGCGCCGCCCAGGGTGTCGTGGACCAGCGGATCGCCGCGCTCGACGCGGAGATCGCCCGGCTCACCGCGCTGCGCGACCGCTTGGCCGCAGAGGTCGCGGCGCCCGCGCCGGCCGCGTGACGCAGCGGGTGCGGGCCGCTCGGACGGCGGCCCGCACGCGGCGGTTCAGCTCAGGGTCTTCAGCGCGGCGGCGTCGTACGGCTTCAGCTCGTCGAAGCGGTCGGCGAGGACCTTGGCCGCCCACTCGGGGTCCTGGAGCAGCGCACGGCCGACGGCGACCATGTCGAACTCCTCTGCCTCCAGCCGGTCGAGGAGGTTGTCGATGCCCTTGACCGGGGAGCCCTCGCCCTGGAAGGCCTTCACGAAGTCGCCGTCGAGGCCGACCGAGCCGACGCTGATGACCTGCTTGCCGGTGATCTTCTTGGTCCAGCCGGCCAGGTTGAGGTCCGAGCCCTCGAACTCGGGCAGCCAGTACCGGCGGGTGGAGGCATGGAAGACGTCGACACCGGCGGCGGCGAGCGGGGTCAGAATCGCCTCCAGCTCCTCGGGGGTCTCGGCGAGCCGCGCCTTGTAGTCCTGCTGCTTCCACTGCGAGTAGCGGAACAGGATCGGGAACTCCGGGGAGACCTTCTCGCGCACGGCCGCGACGATCTCCGCGGCGAACTTCGTCCGGGCGACCGGGTCGCCGCCGTAGGCGTCGGTGCGCCGGTTGGTGCCCTCCCACAGGAACTGGTCGAGCAGGTAGCCGTGGGCGCCGTGCAGCTCCACGCCGTCGAAGCCGACGCGCTCGGCGTCCGCGGCGGCCTGTGCGAACGCGGCGACGACGTCGTCGAGGTCCGCCTGCGTCATGGCCCTGCCGGTGACCTCGGCGCCCGCGGTGGCGACACCGGAGGGGCCGACGGCGGGGGCCTGCGGGTAGGGGGCGTCGCCCTCGTTGCGGACCATGCCGATGTGCCACAGCTGCGGCACGATCGTGCCGCCCGCCGCGTGGACGTCCTCGGCGACCTGCGCCCACCCGGCGAGCTGCTCCTCGCCGTGGAAGCGCGGCACCCGGTCGCTCTGCCCGGCCGAGTCGTGACCGACGTACGTGCCTTCGGTGATGATCAGGCCGACTCCGGCGGCGGCGCGGCGCGCGTAGTACGACCGCACCTCGGCGCCGGGGACACCGCCCGGGGAGAACATCCGGGTCATCGGGGCCATGGCGATCCGGTTGGGGACGGTCAGGCCGTTGAGGTGGATCGGCCGGGACAGTATCCGGGCAGCGCGGGAAGTGGGCGTGGTGCCGGTCACGTGGGGGCTCCTGGAAGTTCGTGAGGTACCGAGCAGTATGTGAGCATGCATTGTTACAGCTCATGAAGTAACCGTGGCAACGCGGGCCCCTATTCCGGGATTCGGCCCCGCGCCCCGCGTGGCACGGGATCTCGGCCGGGAAGCGGCGGAACGGCCTTGCCCTTCGGCCCGACGGCCTGCCGGCCCGAGCGGGTCGGTCCGGTCCTGGCGCCCTGGAGGCTCGATGCGTACAGGTGCCGTGGTCCCCGCCCGTCCCGGCGTGGCGCTCGTCGGCGCCCACGACGACCTCCGCAATCGGATCGCCGCCCTGGAACGGGCGGGCGGCGACGAGCTCCTCATCCAGCCGGTGGCCGACCCGGCCGCCGAGACGGCCCGGCTCTGTGAACTCCTCGTCCGAGAGGCGGCGGATGCATCGACGGCACGCGACGCTCCGGACCGGCCGGGCGGCGGCTCACTACTCGTAGCGGTACTTCAGCGACTCGAATTCCGCCTGCTCGATGTCGGCGATCGTCAGCTCCGGCATCCGCAGCTGGGCCAGGGTCACCTCGGCCGAGGTCGGCTGCGCGTCCGCGGGCAGCCACTGCTCCGGCTTCCAGGCCCCGCCCCGCAGCAGCGACTTGGGGCAGTGCGGATAGACCTCGTCGATCCCGATCACCAGCGCGCTGGCCGGCGGCTTGCCCACGGCGGTCAGCTGCGACAGCAGCTCCGGCCGGGTGGAGACGCAGGCCCGCCCGTTCACCCGGAGCGTCGTGGTGCGCCCCGGGACGAGGAAGAGCAGCCCGGCGCGTCCGGTGGCGATCACGTTCTGGAGCGTGTCGAGCCGCTTGTTCCCGGTCGCGTCCGGTATCGCCACCGTCCGCGCGTCCAGCACGGAGACGAAACCGGCGGGGCCGCCGCGCGGGGACACGTCACAGTTGCCCTCCGCGTCCGCGCTGGCGACCAGGACCAGCGAGGAGCAGCCGATCAACCTCCTTGTCTGATCCGTGAGTTCGGTCATCTGCTTGCGCCGCGCCGCGTCCTTGGGGAACTCGTAGACCTCACGCAGCTCCTCCTCGTCGCGCACGGCGTCGTGACGGAGCGAGTCGAAGGCACTGCCGGCGAGAGATGTCGTCATGCCCCTGACCCTAACGGGGGCCACCCGGACCTCGATCTTGCCCCGTCGAGGTGGCCCCGCACAGAGGTGCGATCCCCCATCGGGGCTACCGCGGCGACGCACGTCACCAACACGAGGGAATTCGTACACGCGACACCCCGAGCACGCCCCGATGCCGCAAGGATCACCCCGCGAGCGATCGAACTCGCGTACGCCATGTCGCTCGCCGCGGTCTCGTGTCGACGCCGTGATCAGCGGCGTTGTCCGATGTGCTGCCTCCACCCCATCGACCAAGGAGTTGCCGTGACTGCCGTGTTGGCCTTTCCCTACCTTCAGCCCGCGTTCGAAAACCCTCCCGCCGAGTCGGCGCCGACGGCCGCGCAGGCCCGTCTCGTCGACGTCCGCCGCGCCTTGTTCGCCGCCGCAGCGCACCCGTCATCGAGGTGGGGCGCATGAGTGTCCTCACCCAGCCGCCCGCGGCTCTGATGGCCTGGGCACGCTCCGAGATCGGCGACTGCGCGACACCGGTCGACGTGTCACATCCCCGGGCCGGTTCCCGGGTCTGGGGCCTGCCCCGCCCCGACGGCACCGTCCGGGCCTATCTGAAGGTCTCCCCCAGGCCCGTGCCGTACGAGCGTGAGGTCTTCGCCCTGCGCCATGCCGTACCCGCGCTCGGCGCGCTCCGCGCCCCGCAGTTGATCGCCTCCCTTCCCCAGGACCTCGCGCTGTTGCTGAGCCCGGTCGACGGACGCCCGCTCAGGCAGCTCACCCTGCGCCGCGCCGAGGAGGCCGCGGCGCACCGTCAGGCGGGACGGCTGCTCGCCCTGCTGCACGCGGCCGGTGAACCGACGGGCCCGCGCCGCCGCGAGGCCGAGGACGCCGTGGCGGTGGTGGCCGACGGCGCGGAGCGGCACATCGCCGCGGCCGGGGAGCGCCTCGGCCCGGCCGAACGGGACCTCGTGCGCACCTGCGCCGCGCGCCTGGCCCACCTCCCGCCGCTGCCCATGGCGTTCCTCCATGGCGACGCCTGGCCGCGCAACCTGTTGTGGAACGGAACCACCGCCGCCTGGATCGACTTCGAGCGCGCCCGCTGCGGCGCGGCCGTCCAGGACTTCGTACTGCTGGCCTGCTCGGTCTGGCCCACCCGCCCCGACCTGCGTACCGCGCTTCTCACCGGTTACGGGCGGCAGCTGACGCCCGACGAGGAGATCGCGCTGATGTGTCTCTCGGCTGTCGACGCGGCAGGCTGTCTGGCCTGGGGCCCCGATCACGACGACCCACAGGTGACGGCACGCGGCCGACGCACCCTGGACCGCATGCTGCGTGAGGGGCACCGGCGCCCGAGGGGGTGAACACCGCGTAGGACACCTGCCGCCACGGTGACCGGATCGCGGGTGACCGGATCGCGGGTGGTAGGTGCCGGGGGGAAGGTGCCGGGTGGCGGGTGCCGGGTATCAGGTGCCGGTGGCAGGTGGCAGGTCGTGGTGACGGCTCTTCGATGCGCTTCGACGGCGGGGGCACCTCGGTCGACAAAGGGCTGCTGCGAGCACGGAGTTCCTCGGTCATTCGCCTCAACATGCGGCATTTCACGTCCTGTTGGCGGGACAGGGCCACGTAGAGATCACCCTGCGCATCGCGCACACGACTCACGCCACAGAAGGCCTCTTTGCGTTCAACCCCTTGTTTCGTGAATAGCGAGTCGTTAACTTCCCACTCCAGGTGAAGCGCTTCGACACTGCGCGCGCGAGAGGCGCACCTCCCCGACGAAAGGCCCCCATGGTGTCCGTCCAACCCGTCGTCCCCGGTTTCCACCCCGACCCGAGCGTCTGTCGCGTGGGCGACGACTACTACCTCGTCTGCTCCAGCTTCGAGTACTTCCCCGGCATCCCGGTCTTCCACAGCCGCGACCTGCTGCACTGGACGCAGATCGGCAACGCTCTCGACCGCCCCGAGCAGTTGCGCCTGCCCGTCGACATGCCGTCCTCCGGCGGCATCTACGCACCGACACTGCGCCACCACGACGGCCGGTTCTGGCTCATCGTCACCAACTGCGCCGAGGGTGGCGGCAACATGCTCTTCACCGCCACCGACCCGGCAGGTCCGTGGTCCGATCCCGTGCGGCTCCCGGACGTCCCAGGCATCGATCCGGACCTCGCCTGGGACGAGGACGGCACCTGCTGGTGCACCGTCGCCGGGGTGAGCCAGGTCGCCATCGACCCGCGCTCCGGGCGCACGACCGGTGAGCGGCGCGCGCTGTGGTCCGGCGGTCCCGGTGCCAAGGCTCCCGAGGCCCCGCACCTCTACCGCATCGGTGACCACTGGTATCTGCTCATCGCGGAGGGCGGCACCGAGCGCGGGCACGCCATCTCCATCGCGCGCGGCCCTGGCCCGACGGGCCCCTTCGAACCGTGTCCGCACAACCCGGTCCTCACTCACCGCGGCACGGACCACCCCGTCCAGAACACCGGCCACGGCGATCTCGTACAGGCCGCGGACGGATCCTGGTGGATCGTCTTCCTGGGCGTGCGACCACAGGGCGGCACCCCCGGCTGGCACGTGCTGGGCCGCGAGACCTTCCTCGCACCGGTCACCTGGACCGAGGACGGCTGGCCCGTGGTGGGCGAGATCGCCTCCCCCGCCGAAGTCGTCGACGGCTCGTTCCGCGACGACTTCGACCTGCCCGCTCTCCACCTGTCCTGGATCTCCGTACGCGACCGCTCAGCCGAGCACTGCACCACCAAGGAACGCCCCGGCTCCCTGACCCTGCGCGCCCGCGGTGCCTCGCTCGACGATCCCGACGTCGTCTTCATCGGGCGCAGGCAGCAGCACCTCACGTGCGAGGCGCGGGCGTTGGTGGACGCGGCCGACGGTGTCGGCGGGCTCGCCGTCCGCCTGGACGAGCAGCACCACTACAGCGTCGAGACCGACGGCACGCAGATACGGGTGATCTCCCGGGTCGGCTCGGTGCGCGCCGTCGTCGCAACGCGGCCCGCGCCCACGGGCCCGGCCGTCCTCGCCGTACGGATCACGCGCCTGCCCCTGCCCCACCGCCCGCGCACCGGCCCCGACGTCGTCTCGCTCGGCGTCGAGCAGCCGGACGGCACCTTCAGCGAGCTCGCGACGCTCGACGGCCGTTACCTCTCGACCGAGGTGGCCGGCGGCTTCACCGGACGGGTCATCGGCCTGTACGCGGCCGAAGGCACCGTCCACGTCGACTGGTTCACCTACGAGCCGCTGGCCGCCTGAAGCACACGGGGCGCCTGAAACACCCTCCACGGAGACGCCGGCCGCTTCTGCGCGCGGCGGTACGCGCACATCGCCGAGCGGGCGACGGCCTCCGGCGACCGTCGCCCGTCCGGAAGACCGGGTGGACTTCCACCCGCGCAGGCCGAAACCCGAGCCGGAGTCCAGGCCATCGGCCTACGTCGCCGTCGACCTACGTCGCCATCGGGCGGTCAGGCAGTCGGGCAGTCGGGCAGTCGGGCCATCAGTCCATCAGGAAGCGGACGTCCTGTTGGACTGTTCCTGCACCACCCTGATCCACTTCCAGCCGTGCTCGACCCACACCGTCAGACCGGGCCGCTCGGGGTCCGAGCCCTTGAAGACCTGAGAGGGCTCTGCCCCCGCGGCCCCGTCCGCCGTCAGTCCGCACACGGTCAGGGAGTTGATCAGGTCGGAGAGGTCGGTCATACGGTCGTAGGGCGTCGTGTACTCCAGGTACACCTGGCGGGCCACCGCCCCACCGGACCCGGTGTAGTTCCAGCTGTCGCCCCGGTGCTCGCCGGGCGACGCCTTCTCCTTCGGCAGGATGTCGGGCCCGCAGGCGGCCGAGCCGAAGCCCACCCAGGCCAGCGGCCAGTCCTCTTCCGCCGCGCCCTTGTCCGTGCGGACCCAGTGCCGGCTGCCGTCCCGCGGAAGGCCCTTGGCGGGGCCGAGCACGATCGTGCCGTTCTTGCGGTACGGAGTCGATGCCGGGAACGTCGCGGCGCTCTCCGAGACCTGCTGCCCCGGCGCGTGCGCGGGGCCGGCCTCCTGGCGCTCCCCGCCGCCCGGCACCGCCCACACCACTCCTGCCAGCACCGCCGCCGCGGCACCGCCCGCCACCAGTACCCGCCGACGGCCCGTGCGGCGGGCACCGCGGGCGCGGAGGGTGGCGGCGTCGGGCAGGGACAGCGTCACGTCATCGAGCAGTTCGTCGACCTCAGGCATGGTGCGCGGCCTCCTTGGCGGCGGTGTTCAAGGGTGCGGCGTTCGCGGGGGCGATGCTCGCGGATGCGGTGTTCACGGACGCCGGGCTCACGGATACCGGGCTCACGGATGACGACGCGATGTCGCCCAGGCGCTCGCCGAGGAGCTTGCGGGCGCGGCTGAGGCGGGTGCGCACGGCACCGTTGGAGGCGCCCGTCTCGCGGGCCACCTGTTCCACCGGCAGATCGAGGAGGTGGTGCAGCACGATCACCTGGCGCTGCTGCGGTGTCAGTTCGCGCAGCGCCTCGATCAACGCGACCCGGTCGGCGGAGAGTTCGGGCAGGTCCGCCTGCGGGCCGTGCCTACGGTGCGCGAGCAGCCGACCGCGTGTTCTGCGCCACGTACTGATCGCCAGCCGGGAGGCCACGGTGCGTACCCACGGCAGCGGATCGCCCTCGCGCACCAGCCGGTCCCAGCGCTGCCAGGCCCTGACGTACGCCTCCTGCACGGCGTCCTCCGCCTCGGCCAGGTCGCCGGTCATGGCGTACACCGTGGAGACCAGGCGTTTGGCGGTGGCGGCGTAGAAGGCGTCGAAGCCGTCGGCTCCGCGCCGCGGTCCGGCCCGGCTGCCGGGGTCGTGCGCGTCGTCGGTCGTCATGCGTCCCCCATGGGCGTCTCGTCTGCGGGTCGGGCCGGTGTCACCCTCAACACGCGTGACGGGGCGCGGACGTTACACACGGATTCGGGAGCCGCGAGGCCCGGCCGATCCGACCGCTCGCCGCGTGCGCCTACGGGCGCGTGTCGTCGATCCGGCCGATGAGCGTCCGGGCTTCGACGGTGCGGCTGTGGTCGGGGCCGAAGGAGGCCAGGCAGACCTCGTGAGCGGCGGCGGCCCGCCGGCGGGCCTCGGGTGCGCGGCGCAGCCCCAACAGGGCGTTGGCGAGGACCAGTTCGACGGCGCCGCGGTCCGGGTGACGCTGGCTCTCCGGCAGGCCCCGGTACAGCTCGTCGGCTGCCTGCCCCTCGGTGAGGGCGTCCTCGTGGCGGCCCTGGCCGTTGAGACTGCGGGCCAGACCGAGCCGCAGAACCAGGGAGGCCCGGTCGGGTGCGCGGTGGGCGGCCAGCGCCTTGCGGGCCTCCGTCTCGGCCTCCTGGTGGCGGCCCTGCCCGTTGAGGGCGAACACCAGTCCGTTGCGGGCGGCCACCGCGAGCAGCGGTATGTCCCGACCGGCTCCACGGTCGGCGGCTTCGGCGACGGCCGCGCACTCCTCTTCGCACTCGGTGTACCGGCCGAGCGCAGCCAGCTGCTGGGCCCGGTCCGAACGCAGCTTCAGGACCAGCCCGTGAGTGGCGCCGAATATCCTGCCGTACGCCGCGAGCGCCTGGTCGTACATGCCGATCGACTCGGCATGGCGGCCTTGGGCGCCCGTCGAAATGGCAGCGATGAACAGCGCCACCGCCGCATACTGGTCGCTGCGCGGCCGCGACCGGGCCACGGCCCGCGCCTCGGCCTCCGCCGCTGCGTAACGCCCGGCCTCGTACAGCGCCTTGGCCCGATCCACCGGGGTGCCCGTCGTCCGTCTGGCGTTGTCGCGGTCGCGCGACCGGAAGAATCTCATGACGGGGAGCATACGGATCGCTGGCCCGGGGCCCGGGGGCAGCCCTGTCGCCCGCTCGCCCTGCGACCGCAGGAAGCTGCGCCTGACGGGCGACGCATCCGCCCTCCGGGAAGACCTCGGGACCGCGCTACGGCCGACGCATGAGAAGTCGTCGGATTCTGGCCGCCTCGTCAGGATGGTTCTGGGCGGCCAGCTGGTCCGCGAGAGAGGTGCCGATCTCGTGGTAGGTCATCCCGCGGTCCAGTGGCGCGTGGCCGCTGCTGATGAGATCCGTGGCGCGGTCGAAGAGTCCCACGGCGTCTTCGAGGAGGTCGGTGTCCATGATCCGGACGTACACGGCGAGGAGCAGCGCGGAGACGTGGTAGGCGAAGGCCGCCGGGTCGGTCGCCGTCAACTCGCCGTAGAGTGCGACGTTTTCATGGGTGGCGGCGACCGCCTCCGTGTGCCATTGCGCTGCCTCTTCCGACCTGCCGTCGTTGTTCGACGCGATGGCCAGACCGAGCAGAGTGGCGACCTTCATGCTCAGCGCCTCGCCCAGCGTGTACCGCTCGACGCCCGGCCGCTGGGCGGTGACGCGGCGGAGGATCGCCACTCCCTCCTGCACGGCCGTCAGGCTCTCCTCGGCGCGCCGGCGTACGACCAGTCGCCCGGCGAGTCCGATCAGGCCGTCCGCCAATGACCGTTCGTAGGCGGCCGGGTTGACCCGGACCAGTTCCCGGTACAGGTCGACGGCCTCCTGGGCGGTGGGCACCGCGTCGGGACTGCCCACGGCTTCGAGGGACCGTGCGAGTTGCTGCAGCTCGATGGCGAGCGTCTGAGCGTGGCCGGACGGGTCCTTGGCAGCGAGCCGGCGGCGCACCGCCACGCCCTCGCGGGCCAGCGCGAGCGACTCGTGGGAGCGTCCGGTGTGCTGGTAGCACATGCCCAGGGCGGCCAGCGACGCCGCCAGGTCGGATTCATGGGCGCGGGCGTCGGAGACCACGAGGCCCCGGTAGAGCCCCACGCACTCCTCCAGCGCTACCGCCGCGTCCGCCGCGTGTCCGGACTGGAGGAGATCCCGGCTGTGGCCGAGCAGACCACTGGCAAGGTCCGGCAGGAACATCCCGTCGGCGGCGGCCAGTTCGCGCTTCAGCGCCACCGCTTCCTCCGTCGCGGCTCGCGCCTCCGCCCGTCGGCCCGTCTCGTCCAGCCGCTTGGCGTAGGTGTTGAGCCCCATTGCGAGATTGGCCTCGACGATCCGGCGTTGCGGGGTGCGAGGCATCCTCAGCACCGCTTCCCTCAGCTCGCTGACGTTGGTCGTCGCCTCGGCCAGGGCCTCTTCGAACCGGCCTGCGTGGGTCAGCCGCACTCCGTGCTCGTGCCGGGTCACGGCCCGGTCGTTGAGGCTGCGCGCCCGCTCCAGCCGGTGCGGGAGCAGCCGGGTGCTGACCGCGGCGATACCGGGATCCAGGTCGGGGCTCGGCCGTTGGAACGGCGGGAAGAACATGGCGACGGCCTCGAGGAGGTCCGGGTCGATGTCCTCGAGTTCGGCCAGGGCGGCCAGGGTGGCGCTGCCTCCGATGACGGCGAGTTGCGGAACGCCGGAGAGCAGCGGGAAAAGGTGGGCCGGACCAACGTGCGGCCACCGCACCGCGGCGGCGGCCAGGAAGACCATCGCACGGGCCGTCCAGTCCGCCTCGAGGGGACCGCCGAAGACGTCGGCCTCGCGGAGCAGACCGTTGACGATCTCGCCGGCCCACTGCTGTTCCGGATAGTCGGCCTGGTGTCCGGGGAGGGTCAGGGCGAGGAAGTCCTCGCAGAGCCGGTCCGGGTAAAGGGGTTCCAGCACGGTTCCCTGGCCCGGCTCCGCGGCGGGATAGCAGACGGCGTGGTCGGTCAGGAGCTGCCCGGCCGGCGCGTGCACGGTGAGCGGCTCGATCGCCGCGCGGCCCGCGTCGGGGGCCACCGCTCCGGTGAGCGCCGCGGTGAAGACCGTACGGTTCATGACGTGGGGAGGGGTACGGAAGGCGGTCGCGTCCGGGGCGATCACGTGGTCGGCGTCCCCGTGCAGGCGCGCCCAGTGCAGCTGTTCACGGTCCAGGAGGTACGTGGAGAGTCCGGCGAGGTCCTCCGGTGGGCGTACGCCGTGCACCGCCGCGTCGACGGCGACGAGAGCGGCCATGTGCACGGCCAGCGTCAGGCCGAACTCGGCCTCGCCGAGCAGGGCTGGAGCGGTGATCCCGGCCGTGGTGATCCCGGCCGCGGCGGCATCGTAGCGGGCGGCGAAGCTGTCTCGGGCCACGGTGAACATCTGGGCGCGCGGGGAACCGGAGGCGCCTTCGTCGGCAGCGGGGCTCGCTCCGCCAGAGGCGTTCTCCTCGCCGGACAGCGGAGCCAGGCGCTGGGACGAGGTGCGCGCGCCCTGGTTGACCAGGGCGGCACGGACTCCGGGCCACAGATCGTCACCGCGGGCCAGCAGCAGCACACGAGCCGGTCGCCCGCTGTCGCCGTGCAACAGGGCGTTGCTGAAGAGCCACAGCAGGTGCGACAGCGGCCAGCGATCGGCGTAGTCGACGATCAGCAGCACGCCCGTCTCTCCCCCGTCGGCGAGGTCCTGGCTGCCGGGCGGCGGCAGCACGCTGCCCGGGCCGTGGGTCGCGGTCACGACCTGCCAGCCGTCGGCCAGGGACGCCTGCGCGAAGCGCTCGGCGAGCCGGGTCTTGCCCTGCCCTCCCGGCGCGTGGAGCCAGCGCACGGCGAGCGCGCCCGCTTCGTCGCGCCACGCCTGGAGCGAGGACAGTTCGGCGGCGCGCCCGGTGAACTCCACCACTCGGAAACGGGCGTTGAGCATACGACTGGGCACGTCCCGCAAGAACGCGTCGTCCGGCGTCGCGAGGGGCTGCCAGCGCTGGAGGAGGTAGACGGGGACGCCGTCCCCGAACACGTGGATGTCCGCGCCGACCACGCCGTAGGCGAACCCGTTCTCGGCATGTACCGACTGGTTCACGAGTCCGACTCGCCCCGCTCCCCGGGACGTCCCGCCGCGGGCGGTTCCGGCACGCCGTGGTAGTGAACGTGCACGCCGGCCCCCGGCCCCAGGGCCCCGAACGCCGAACCGCCGTCCCTGGCCACCACGCTCTGGTTCCAACGGGGTGAGGCGTCCCGGTGTCGTCGTCCGACCTCTTCGGTCAGCGCGCGCAGTTCCTCGACGGCGTCCGGGCTGGCCCGCAGCAGGGCTTCCAGCAGCCACTGCCATCGGCGCTGCAACTCCTGCCGGGCGGCCTCCGGGTCGGCGGCGTCCCGGAGTTGGGCGGCGCTCGCCTCCAACTCCAGGTAGACCTGGCTCCGTTCCGGGGCGCCCTGTTCCCCGGCTCCGCCGCTGTGCCGGCGGAAGACCGCAACGACCCGATCGCGCGCGGACTCCCACGCGGTGGTCGCCATGGCCGTCACGATCGTGCTTGCTCCGGTCAGGGCGAGCGAGGACAACGGATCCGACACGACCGACCTCCCCCGTGCGCGCCGACATGACGCGAACCTCCGATCGATCGTACGCATCACGCTTCCCACGCGCAGCGGATCGACGGGTACGCGGATCATTGCGACGGCGCGCAGACGGAACGGCCGGGGCCCTGGAGCCCAACTCGCCTTCGCCGCTCAGGGTTTGGCGTGTGCCGCCATGACGTGCTTGACCCTGGTGTAGTCGTCCAGTCCGTACCGGCTCAGATCCCGGCCGATCCCGGACTGCTTGAATCCGCCGTGGGGCATCTCGGCGGGGATGACCTGATGGCAGTTGAGCCAGACGCAGCCGAAGTCGAGTTCGGCACTGACGCGCATGGCACGGGCCAGGTCCGCGGTCCAGACACTGGAGGCGAGCCCGAGGTCGACGCCACACGCCAGGGCGAGCGCCTCGTCCTCCGTGTCGAAGGGCTGGACGGTGATCACGGGGCCGAAGATCTCTCCCTGGACCACGTCGTCGTCCTGGTGGACGCCGGAGATCACGGTGGGCGGGAAGAAGTAGCCGGGCCGGTCGAGGCGGGCGCCACCCGTCTCGACCTTGGCGTGCCCGGGGAGGCCCGCGATGACGGAGGCGACGCGGGCCGCGTGGGCCGCGCTGTTGAGCGGACCGTGGAAGACACCGTCCTCGTCCGGGCCTCCGGCCGACCTGGCGCGCGCCGCCTCCACCAGCGCCTTCAACACCGCGTCGTGGACTTCTCGTTGGACGAGGACGCGGGTGACCGCGGTGCAGTCCTGTCCTGCGTTGAAGAAGGCCGCGTCGGCGAGAGCCTCGGCCGTGCGGACCGGGTCGACGTCCGCGAAGACGATCGCCGGCGCCTTGCCGCCGAGTTCGAGGTGGACATTCTTGACGTCGCGCGCCGCCTGCGCCATCACCTCGGAGCCGGCCCGGGTGCTGCCGGTGATGGCGACCATGTCGACGTCCGGGTGGGCGACGAGGGCGCGGCCCGTGTCACGGTCGCCGCAGACGATGTTCACGACGCCGGGCGGAAAGGCCCGCTGGGCGAGTTCGCCGAGCAAGACCGTCGACCAGGGAGTGGTGTCGGACGGCTTGAGGACGACGGTGTTCCCGGCGGCGAGGGCGGGGCCGAGCTTCCACACCGCCATCATGAACGGGTAGTTCCATGGGGTGACTTGGGCGACGACGCCCACCGGCTCGCGGCGCACGTACGAGGTGTGTCCCTCCGCGTACTCCCCGGCCGCGACGCCTTCCAGAACGCGTGCCGCGCCCGCGAAGAACCTCAACTGGTCGGCTCCGCGCAGGATTTCGACTGTGCGAGTGGTCTCGCGCGGCTTGCCCGTGCCGCGGATCTCGGCGTCGAGGAGCGCGTCCGCGTGCTCGATCACGAGGTCGGCGAGGCGCAGCAGGGCCTCCTGCCGTCGGGCCGGGGTGCTCCGCCGCCAGGCGGGCAGGGCCCGGCGGGCGGCGTCGACCGCGGTGTCCACGTCGGCCGGCGCCGAGCGGGGCGCGGTGCCGTAGACCTCTTCGGTGGCCGGATCGGTCAGCTCCATGCGGTCGGCGACCTCGACGGTGCGGCCGTCGACGATGTTGTGCAGGGCGAGGTCAGACACCGGCGGTCTCCTTGCGCAGGTCGGCGACGGTGATGCCGGGGGCGAGCCGCCCGTCGGTCACCTTCAGTTCGATGAGGGCGGCCGTGCCGCAGGCCAGGGCGCGCTCCAGGGCGGGCCCGAACGCGTCGGTGGCGGTGACGGTCTCGCCGTGGGCACCGAAGGCGCGGGCGTAGGCGGCGAAGTCGGGGTTGCCGAGGGCGGTCCCACTGACCCGGCCGGGGTAGGCCTGCTCCTGGTGCTGGCGGATGGTGCCGTACTGCGCGTTGTTCAGTACGAGGATCAGCGGGGCGGCGCCCTCGGCGACCGCGGTGGCAAGTTCCTGACCGTTCATCAGAAAGCAGCCGTCGCCCGCGATCGAGACGACGCGGCGACCCGGGTGGGCGAGCGCGGCGGCCACGGCGGCGGGGATGCCGTAGCCCATCGAACCGTTGCGCGGGGCGAGTTGGCGTCCGCCGTCGCGGTACGTGAGGAACCGCTGGGCCCAGATGGCGTGGTTGCCCGCGCCGAAGGTGACGACGGCGTCGGCGGGCAGCGCGGCGTCGAGGGCGGCGAAGACCGCGCCGAGGTCGAGCGGGTCGGCATCGGGCGCCGGGGTACGGAAGGCGAGGTGCGCGGCCCGGTCCTGCTTGGTGCGCAGCGCCCAGGGCACGGGCCCGGCGGGGCGCAGGGTACGCACGGCCGTGCCGAACGCCTCGGGGGCGGCGAGCAGGGTCAGTGCGGCGGGGTGGAGGACGCCCGGGGGCTGGGCCTCGGGGAGCACCTGCACCAGGCGCGGCCCGGTGCCGTCGTGCGGCAGGAGCGTGAAGCCGTCGGTCGTCACGTCGCCGGGCGCGGCGCCGACGGTGATCAGCAGGTCGGCGGTGCGCAGGCGTGCGGCGAGCCGGTCGTCGCGGCCGTAGCCGAGGTGGCCGACGTACTGCTCGGCCTCGTTGTCGTAGAGGTCCTGGCAGCGGAAGTCGACGGCGACGGGCAGCGACCACGCCTCGGCCCAGGCCCGGAGGTCGGCGCGGGCGGCAGGCGTCCAGCGGCTGCCGCCGAGGACGACGAGCGGCCGTTCGGCATCCGCCAGCAGGCTCTCGAACCGGTCGAGTTCGGCGGGTGCGACCCCTCCGTCCGGAACCGGCAGGGGCCGCACATCGGCGACGTGCACGACATCCGTCAGCATGTCCTCGGGCAGGCCGATGACCACGGGTCCCGGGCGTCCGCTGCACGCGACGGCGAAGGCGCGGGCGACGTACTCGGGGATGCGGGCGGCGTCCTCGATGGTCTCGACGAGCTTGGCGCTGGCGCCGAACGTGCCGCGCAGGTCCAGCTCCTGGAAGGAGTGCCGGTCGGTGTGGTCGCGCGGGACGAGGCCGATGAAGAGGATCAGCGGGGTGGCGTCCTGGTGGGCGGTGTGCAGGGCGACCAGGGCGTTGGTGGCGCCGGGGCCCCGGGTGGTGAAGCAGATCCCGGGGCGCCCGGTGAGCTTGCCGTGCGCCTCGGCCATGTAGGCGGCGCCACCCTCGTGGCGGCACACCACCATGCGGACCGGGGCGTCGTGCAGGGCGTCGAGCGCGGCGAGGTAGCTCTCGCCGGGCACGCCGTAGACGGTGTCGGCGCCGTGCGCGGTGAGCTGGTCGATCAGGACCTGTCCGCCGGTACGGGCAGGGTGGTGCGGGTTCATGCGGGGACCTCGACGTTCTGGGACGGGGCGGAGAGGGCGGCGGCGTGGCGGCGCAGGACGGTGCCCGCGGCGAGGGAGCCCGCGACGGTGCAGGCCGCGATGACCATGAGCAGCAGCCCGGCGCCCCACGAAGCGCCGTCGGCGGCGCTGGTGAGCGAGGTGGCGATCAGCGGCACGAAGCCGGACAGGACCCCCGCGAGGTTGTAGGACATGGCGACGGCGCTGTAACGGAACTCCTCCGGGAACATGCCGGAGACGACGGCGCCGATCGGCGCATACGGGATGGACAGGGCGCCGATGCCGAGCGAGACGCCGAGGTAGACCAGGCCGGTCTCCTTGGTGTCGACGAGCCAGAAGGCGGGGAACGCCACGACCATGGTGACGAGGGCGCCGATGGCACAGACCCGCCAGGCGCCGATCCGGTCGGCGAGCCGGCCCGCGAGGACGAGGACGACGATCTCGACGACGGAGCCGATGACGGTGGAGTTGAGCATCGTCTGCTTGTCGATGCCGAGTTCGTCGGTCCCGTAGGAAATGATGAACGTGCTCATCAGGAAGAAGCCGCCCACGCCGAGGAACGCGGCGCCGACGCCGACGATCATGCGGCCCCAGGTGCGGCGGAAGGCCTCGACGAGTGGCGCGGGCTTCGGGCCGTTACGCTCGGCGTCCTCCAGCATCTTGCGGAAGACCGGGGACTCCTCGATGTGCATGCGCAGGAACAGTGCGAACGCCAGCAGCGGGAACGCGACGAGGAACGGCAGGCGCCAGCCCCAGGAGTAGAAGGAGCCGTCCGGCAGCAGGCCGACCAGCGCGAAGGCGCCGCTGGAGAGCAACGTGCCGACGGGCGAGCCGAGTTGGGGGATCGACGAGTAGCTGCCGTGCTTCTCCTTCGGCGTGTGCTCCAGGGTCAGCAGCATCGCGCCCGACCACTCGCCGCCGACGGAGATGCCCTGGAGGAAGCGGAGGGCCGCGAGCAGCGCGGGCGCCCACACGCCGATGGTGTCGTACGTGGGCAGCAGGCCGATGCAGCCCGTGGTGGCTCCCATCATCACGACGGTGATGATCAGTGAGACCTTGCGGCCGTAGCGGTCGCCTATGTGGCCGAAGATCGCGGCGCCGATGGGGCGGGCGACGAAGCCGACGGCGAACGTCACGAAGGAGGCGATGGTGCCGACCGTGGGGTCGAGCTCGGGGAAGAACAGCTTGTTGAAGACGAGGGCGGCCGCGGTGCCGTAGAGGAAGTAGTCGTACCACTCGAGCGCGGTGCCGCTGAAGGCCGCTGTGAGCAGCTTTCTGATGTCCTTCAGGTCGGGCTTGCTGGGGGTGCTCACGCGTTCTCCTGGGGAGGGGAGGCGGCCTCGGTGGCCGGCGGGGACGGTGGACCGGAGCGTGCGGGGGTGCGGGTGAGGCCGTGCGGGTCGTGGGCGGGTTCGCCGCCCACGACGGTGGCGAGGACCCTGATCGCGCCGATGCGGTCGGGGTCGGTGCGAACGGGGTCGCCGTCCAGGACGGTGAGGTCGGCGAGCTGCCCGGGAACGAGACGCCCCTTGCGCCCGCCGAAGCCGGTGGCGAGGGCCGATCCCTCGGTCCAGGCGTGCAGCGCAGCAAGAACCGGAACACTCTCGTCCGGACCGTACGGCACCCCGGTCTCGGTCAGTCGCGTGACCATGGACTGGATCGCGGGCAGCGGCGCGCCGGGCGCCACGGGCCGGTCGGAGCTGCCGGGGACGGGCAGCCCGAGGTCGGTGAAGGACTTCATGCGGTACGACCATGCGGTGCGCTCGGGGCCGAGCGCGGCGGCCATGGCATCGCCGAAGCTGTGCAGAAAGTTGTGCTGCGGCACGGGGACGACGTCCAGCTCGGCGAAGCGGGCCAGCTGGTCGGGGCGGACGACTCCGGCGTGCTCGATCCGGTGCCGGACGCTCTCGCGCGGTCGTTCCTTGCGGGCCCGCGCGAACGCGTCGAGGGCGAGGCCGACGGCCCGGTCGCCGATGGCGTGCGCGGCGACGGTCCACCCGGAGCGGTGGGCCGCGACGACCAGGTCCTGCATCGCGTCGGCGTCGCCCTGGAAGTAGCCCGTCGGCCGTTCTGTGTTCGTGTCGTGCCGCGGGCAGCCGCAGAAGGGCTCGGTGACGGCGGCCGTCCGCCCGAGCAGCGACCCGTCGAGGAAGATCTTCACCGGGCCGAGCGAGAGCCGGTCGTCGCCGAAGCCGGTGCGCAGACCGAGGTCGAGGCCGAGGGTGATGTCGTCGTCGGCGTGCGCGGTCAGCGGGTGCAGTACGTCGGACGCGGCCATGAGCTGGGCCCGGGTGTGCAGACGTCCGGTGTCGCGGGCGAGCTGGTAGGCGCCGAGCTCGACCGGCGTGTGCCCGATCCAGCCGCCGCCGATACCTGCTTCGGTGAAGCTGGTGATGCCTTCGGTGAGGTAGTGCCGGGTGGCCGCGTCGACGGCGTCGGCGACGGTCTCCACCGGGTACGGCAGCACCTGCCGCTGCACCAGCCGCTGGGCGGTCTCCTCCAACAGCCCGTCGGGGCGGCCCGGTTGATCCCGCGAGACGACACCGCCGTCCGGGTCGCGGAAGCCGTCGTCGAGCGCACCTGCGGCGGCGAGCACGGGGGTGTTGACGACGCAGGCGTGCCCGGAGGTGTGCTTGAGCCACACGGGCCTGCCGCCCGCGGCGCGGTCGAGGGCGTCGCGGTGCGGGTAGTGCCCGCCGAGCTTGTTGTGGTCGAGTCCGGCGCCGATCACCCAGGCGTCCGGGGCGAGTTCGGCGGCGTACGCGGCGACGGCGGCGTACACCTCGTCGACCGTACGGGCGGTGGAGACGTCGAGCTGGGTGAGGGTGAGCCCGAACCAGGCGGTGTGGCAGTGCGCGTCGTTGAAGCCGGGCAGCACGGTGGCGCCGCCGGCGTCGAGGACGCGCCGCGCGGACAGGCCCGCCACCTCGTCGTCGAGCCCGACGACACGGCCGTGCAGGATGCCGAGGGTGTGGGCGGTGGGCCGGTCCGGATCGAGGGTGCGGACACGGGCGTTGCGGACGAGTAGATCGAGTCGCATGAGGTGGCCGCCTCTCAGGCCAGATGGTGCAGTTGGGCGAGCGGCAGCTCGGTGGCGGGCGCGGTCCCGGTGGGCACGCCGTCGACGAGGACCGGGGCGGGCTCGCGGGGCACGATCACGCGCGGGGTCGCGGTGTTGTGCAGCATGTCGGCGCGGGTCAGTCCGCGGCTGCCGCGGATCGGCGCGTAGTTCAGGCCCGGGGGCAGGGCGGCGCGCGCGGCCCGGTCCTGGAGGGCGGCCTCGGCGACGAAGACCTTCGAGAGCCGTGCGGGAGCGCCGCCGAGCGCTCCGTAGTAGGGGCGGTAGACGCGCGGCTGGGTCAGCCGCGTGGAGCCCGATCCCGAGCCGGAGTTGCCCCAGGCCACGAACCCGGCCTTGATGACCAGTTCGGGCTTGCTGCCGAACCACTTGGGGTCCCACAGCACCAGGTCCGCCATCCGGCCGGCCTGCACGGTGCCGACCTCGTGGGCGAGGCCGTGCGCGACCGCCGGGTTCAGGGTGATCTTGGCGAGATAGCGCAACGCCCGTACGTTCTCCGGTCGTTCCACTCCCCCGCCGCCGTTGGCGAGTGCCTGCACGTGGGCGAGCTGCCAGGTGCGACGGACGGTCTCGGCGATCCGGCCCATGCCCATGGAGTCGGAGTTGACGATGGAGATGGCGCCCAGGTCGTGCAGGGCGTTCTCTGCGGCGATGGCGTGCCCGCGGATCCTCCCCTTGGAGATCTCGACGTCGCTCGCGGAGTGGTGGTTCTGCCGGTGCACGGTCATCGTCATCGGGAACAGCTCGCCGACCGTGTTCGGGGTGTACGGGACCGTGGGCGTCGTCGACGACGGCAGGATGTTCGGCTCGGAGAGGATCTCCAGCAGGTCAGGGTGCCCGCCGCCGCCCTCCACGTGGTACGCGTGCACGGTCCGCCCGCGGGTCGCGCCGATGGTGTCGCGCAGATAGCCGGACTCGTTCATGGAGTCGGTGTGCAGAGCCACCGGCAGGTCGGCCTGCTCGGCGGTGTCGAGACAGTTGTCGATGATGCGCGGGGTCGCCCCGAAGTCCTCGTGGATCTTGAAGCCGCCGGCGCCGGCGAGGGTGATCTCGTCGAGGAGCGCCCGCGAGCTGGACGACCCCCGGGCCAGGAACGCGATGTTGAGCGGGGTGCCCTGCCAGGCGCTCATCAGGGTGTGCAGGTTGTGGGCGGGGTTGCAGCCGATCTCCCACACACCGCCGAGGCCCATGCCGACCAGGGTCGTGACACCGGCGGAGAGGGCTGCGGGCGCGACCTCGGGCGAGGACAGGTGGACGTGGCTGTCGACGATGCCGGGCGTCGCGATCAGACCTTCGCCAGGCACGACCGAGGTGTGCGAGTCGATGGCGTACTCGACGTCCATGACATCGGGGTTGCCGACGCCGCCGACGGACACGATGCGGCCGTCCTTGATGCCGATGTCGGTCTTGCGGACGCCGAGCACGGGATCCATGAGCACCACGCCCGCGACGACCATGTCGAGCGCCGAGTCCCGGTCGGAACGGGGTGAGGCGAGGAGCCCGTCGCGGACCGTCTTGCCGCAGCCGCCGAGGAGTTCGTCGCCGGGCGTGCCGTCGTCGGCCTCGACCTCCACCCACAGACAGGTGTCGCCGAGCCGGATCCGGTCGCCGGTGGTCGGCCCGTACAGGGCGTGGTACGTGCGGCGGTCGACGCTGGTCATGCGCGCTCCTGGGTCTTGCGGCTGGCGGGGACGAGGACGACGTCGCGCTGTTCGCCGGGCGCGAAGGCGAGTGCGGTGCCGGCGGCGATGTCGAGGCGCAGGCCGCGGGCGGCCTCGCGGTCCAGGTCGAGGGCCTGGTTGACCTCGTGCAGCGGGTAGTGCGAGGAGACGTAGACGACGGTGTCTCCGGTGTTGCGGACGGTGAGGGTGGTGCGCGGGCGGCCCACGTTGATCTCGACGGGCTCGTCGGCGGTGCGCACCGCGCCGGGCGCCGTGGGGCTCGGGGGCCCGATGGGCCGGTCGACGGCGACGAGTGACGTGCCGCTCGGGAACAACGCCTCGACCTGCACGGTCGTGACGATGTCGGCGACGCCGTCCATCACGTCGTCCGCGGTCAGGACCCGGCCCGCCGCCTCGATGACCTCGTCGAGGCTCAGCCCGTCCCAGGCGGCCTCCAGGATCTCGTCGCAGATCAGGGCGATCGCCTCGGGGGCGTTGAGGCGGCGGCCCCGGGCGCGGCGGCGGCGCGCGAGTTCGGCGACGGTGAACAGCTGGAGCCGTTCCTGTTCGCGAGGGGTCAGATGCACGGTCGAGTGGCCCTCCTGTCCGGCGGGACCCGGGCGATGCGCCGCGGGACTGCCTCAGCTTCAGGGGCAGCGAGCACAAAGCCAACGTTGAAATATCGCCCGTGCACCCCTCAGGATTGGTCACATGCACAATCCGCCCCGCCGCGACACCGCGCTGCCCCCGCCCTCACCGCGCATCGCCGAGCTGGCGGGGCAGTGCCTGGACAACATCGACGGGCTCATCGGCGAGTGGCTGGAAATGGTGCGCCCCGTGCGCACGACGTACGCGGAACGGGTGCCGGACGCCCAGTTCCGGGACACGGCCTGGCACGCCTTCGAGCTGCTGCTGCGCACGGTGGCTCAGCTGCCGGTGCCGCCGCACATCGCCGGGGTCTCCCAGCGGGTCGGCGAGGACCGGGCCCGGCAAGGCGTGCCGCTCGACTCGCTGCTGCAGGCGGCCCGTCTGGACTTCCGGGTGGTGTGGGCGGCCCTGGTCAGGCGGGCGGACCCGGTGGACATGGCGGACCTGGTGGAATCCGCGTACCACGTGTGGGAGGCCGTCGAAGGGCACGTCACCGGGATCATGACGGCGTATCAGCGCACGGTCCTGGAGATGGGGCGGCGTGCGGAGGACGAGCGCCGCATGTGGTTCACCCGGCTCCTGGAGAGCGAGGGCCGCAACCCCACGGTCGTCCGCGACGCGGGGCTCGCCCTCGGTTTCGCGGCGACGGGCCGCTTCCTGTGCGCGGCGTCCTCGGCGGCGGCCGACCCCGGTCTGCGCCGGGCGGCGGTGACGCTGCGGGCGGCGGGCGCGCCGGTGCAGCACCAGATGGTGGGTGGCGACGCCGTCCTGGTCGTGCAGCTGGGCAAGCACACCACCCGCGCGTGCGTCCTGGACCACCTCGGCGACACGCCCTGCGGCGTGGCCCCGCAGGCGACCGGGCTCGCCGCGGTGCCGCGCACCACGGTCCTGGCCATGGCGACGGCCCAGGTCCTGCCGCCGGACGCCGCGGCGCCGCGCCTGCTGGAGGACAGCTGGCTCGACGTACTCGCGCACCAGGCCGGCGACTTCGCCCGCGATCTGGCGCTCGACGTCCTGGGCGGGCTCGACGACCCCGACGTGACCGGCGCGGAGGCGGACCGCCTGCTGGAGACGGTCCGCACCCACCTGTCGGGCAGCGGCTCCATCGCGGAGACGGCGGCCGCGCTCTACTGCCACCGCAACACGATCCAGCACCGCTTCGCCCGCTTCCACGAACTGACCGGCCGCGATGTGCGGAGGCCGGCTGACGCGGCGCTCGTGGCGGTGGCGCTGCGAGCGCGTTAGGCACTGGGGTAGCACGGCGCTCGGCTCGATCGCCGGCACCGTGTGCGGTGGTTCGCAGGATTCGGGTTCCGGGAGGTGGTCGTGGCGGGCCGGGCCCTCGGGGACGAGACACGTGACAGCGGCGGCCTGGGTAGCGTGGACCTCTGTGGCGCAGGGTGTCCCTGTGTCTGGTGGTGGCCCGTGCAAGGGGCCCATGAGGGAGAGCGATGAGGCGGCGATGAGTGAGCTGGCGAAGCCCGAGGTGCACGTTCCGGAGGGCGACGCCCCTACCGAGCTGACCGTGCGGGACCTGATCGTCGGGGACGGGCCCGAGGTGAAGCCCGGCATGGTGGTCCGGGTCCACTACGTCGGGGTGACCTTCAAGTCCGGCAAGGAGTTCGATGCCTCCTGGGACCGGGGCGAGCCGTACAAGTTCGCGCTGGGCGGCGGCAAGGTCATCAAGGGCTGGGACCGGGGCGTGCGGGGGATGAGGGTCGGCGGCCGGCGCGAGATCATCGTTCCTCCGCGCCTCGGCTACGGCCACCAGTCGCCCTCACCGTTGATTCCGGCGGGCTCGACCCTGGTCTTCGTGGTGGACCTGCTCGACTCGTACTCCAGCACCGCCGGGTGGAGCAGGAGTCGGTGACCCTGGCTCCTGCTTCTGTGCGATGTGTGAGCGCGGACCGGGGACCGCGGGTTGAGTGACGGTGTCAGTCATCCGACGGATGTGTGCGGTCGCCGTCTGAGGAACTCTCGGCCGGAAAGGACCTGAACCCGTCCGGGAGAGTTCATGCCCCACCGAACCCGGACGCAACGAACCACACATCGAGGAGCGAGTCGTGCCCGAGAACAATCAGCGGCCGTTGACCACGGTCGCCGGCGCGCCGGTACCCGGCAACCAGAACTCCCTGACCTCCGGCCCGCGGGGCCCGATGCTGCTCCAGGACGTCTGGTTCCTGGAGAAGCTCGCCCATTTCGACCGCGAGGTGATCCCCGAGCGCCGGATGCACGCCAAGGGCTCGGGCGCCTTCGGCACCTTCACGGTGACGCAGGACATCACGCGGTACACCAGCGCGAAGATCTTCTCCGAGGTCGGCAAGCAGACCTCGATGTTCGCCCGGTTCTCGACCGTCGCCGGTGAGCGCGGCGCGGCCGACGCGGAGCGGGACATCCGCGGCTTCGCCCTCAAGTTCTATACGGACGAGGGCAACTGGGACCTGGTCGGCAACAACACCCCGGTGTTCTTCTTCCGCGACCCGCTGAAGTTCCCCGACCTCAACCACGCCGTGAAGCGCGACCCGCGCACCAACCTGCGCGACGCAGAGAACAACTGGGACTTCTGGACCCACCTGCCCGAGGCCCTGCACCAGGTCACCATCGTCATGTCCGAGCGCGGCATCCCGGCCTCGTACCGGCACATGCACGGCTTCGGCTCGCACACCTACAGCCTGATCAACGCCGAGGGCGAGCGGTTCTGGGTCAAGTTCCACCACCGGACGCAGCAGGGCATCAAGAACCTCACGGACGCCGAGGCCGAGGCCCTCATCGGCAAGGACCGCGAATCGCACCAGCGCGACCTCTTCGACTCGATCGAGAACGGCGACTTCCCGAAGTGGAAGCTGTGCATCCAGGTCATGCCGGAGGCCGACGCGGACCACTACCGCTTCCACCCCTTCGACCTCACCAAGGTCTGGTCGAAGAAGGACTACCCGCTGATCGAGGTCGGCGAGTGGGAGCTCAACCGCAACCCCGACAACTACTTCGCGGACGTGGAGCAGGCCGCGTTCACCCCCGCCAACGTGGTGCCGGGCATCAGCTACTCCCCGGACAAGATGCTGCAGGGCCGGCTCTTCTCCTACGGTGACGCCCAGCGCTACCGCCTCGGTGTGAACCACCACCAGATCCCGGTCAACGCCCCGAGGAACCCGGTGAACTCCTACCACCGTGACGGCGCCATGCGCGTCGACGGCAACCAGGGCGCCACCCCGGGCATCGAGCCCAATTCCTACGGCCGCTGGCAGGAACAGCCCGCCTATCGCGAGCCCGAGCAGGCCGTGGGCGCCGTCGCCGACCGTTTCGACTTCCGTGAGGACGACGACAACTACTTCGAGCAGCCCGGCGACCTGTTCCGGCTGATGACCCCGGAGCAGCAGCAGGCCCTCTTCGAGAACACGGCGCGGGCCATCGACGGCGCGTCCCGGCAGACCGTGGAGCGGCACATCGCCAACTGCACGCAGGCCGACCCTGGTTACGGCGAGGGCGTGCGCAAGGCGATCGAGGCCCTGGCCGCCGGCACCCTCTGAGTCAGTCCGGGCCCGGGCCTGGACCATCGCGGCGCGTGTCTTCGGCGTCTTGGCGGAGGGCGAGCCCTCAGCCGCTCGTGGCGGAAGGCGAGCCCTCAGCCGCTCGTGGCGGAAGGCGGGCCCCGGCCGCTCATGGCGGGGCGCGTCCTCGGCCACTCGTGACGGAGGGCGGCCCCCGGCCGCTCGTGACGGAGGACCCGCCCCGGCCCACCCGGCGTGGAGCAATTGGCCCGGCCCACGCCGGGCACGGCATGCCGCCGTCACCCCGCAGGACTCCACGTACCGGAGCAGCACCGGGCCGCTCGACCAGGAAGGAACACACACATGAGCAGTGCGAGGCTGACCGCCGAGCAGACGGCTCGCGTCGTGGCCATCGCCATGGATCTCGCCCGGGAGGGAAGCACAGGTCAGCTGGTGGAGTTCGTCCGGCACGGGCTCCCGGTGGACACCGCCGACGCGGGCGGCGACACGCTCCTGATGCTTGCCGCCTACCACGGCCACGCCGACACGGTACGGGCCCTGCTCCGGCTCGGCGCCGACCCCGATCTGCGCAACGCGCGCGACCAGTCCCCCGTCGCCGGCGCACTGTTCAAGGGGGCCGACGACGTGGTGGCCGCTCTTCGAGGGGCGGGGGCCGATCTCGACTCGGGCACGCCGACCGCCCGCGCCGCTGCGGCCCTGTTCGGCCGCGAGCACCTGCTGACCGACTGACCGGAACCCGGGACGTCTGCACTTGTATACGTCCCTGGCTGGCAGTCGGCCCGCCCATCACCCGCCGTCGGCCCGCCCATCACCCACCACACGTCTACACCTGTATACTTAACTGCAGAGGCACACTCTTCCGGCCGTCACCTGGCGTCACGGCGGCACGGGAAACCCCAGAAAGGGACAGAGAACATGAACCTGAATCTGACCGGAAAGCGCGCGCTCGTCACGGGGTCCAGTCTCGGACTCGGCGAGGCCACCGCGAAGCTGCTCGCCGACGAGGGAGCCGAGGTCGTGGTCCACGGCCGGGACAAGGAGCGTACGGAGAAGGTCGCCCAGGACATCCGCGAGGCGGGCGGGAGCGCCGCCACGGTGGTGGGTGACCTGGCCGAGGACGCGGCGGCCGCCGAGGTGGCCCGGGCGGCCCTCGCGATCGGCCCCATCGACATCCTGGTCAACAACGCCGGCTTCTACCGCCACTTGTCGTGGACGGACGCGAGCCCCGACGAGTGGCGTAACACCTACAACGTCAACGTCGTCTCCGGCGTGCGGATGATCCAGCACCTGGTCCCCGCGATGCGCGAGCGCGGCTGGGGCCGCGTCATCACCATCGGCGGCGGACTCGCCTCCCAGCCGATGAACACCCATCCGCAGTACAACGCCACCCTGGCCGCCCGGCACAACCTCGCCGTGTCCCTCGCCCGCGAGCTGAAGGGCACCGGCGTCACCTCGAACGTGGTCTCCCCCGGGGCGATCCTCGTCGAGGCCACCCAGGAACTCGTCACCTCGATCGGCCCCGCCCGCGGATGGGGTGACACGTGGGAGGAGATCCGGCCCAACGCCGTCAACGCCCTGATCCCCAACGACCAGGAGCGCTTCGGCGAGCCGCACGAGATCGCCGGAGCGGTGGCATACCTGTGCAGCGACTACGCGCAGTACATCAGCGGCGCCACCATCCGCGTCGACGGTGGGCTCATCCGCTCCGCCTTCTGAACGCGACGGGGGCAAAAGGCCGCACCAGGCCGGGCCCCCACCGCCTCACATGCCGGTTCCGGTCTCCCCGGTGACGGGTGTGAGCATGCGTGTCAGAAGATCCGCGAGAGTGTCGCTGTCGGCCTCGGCGAGGGCGGTGGTGCCCACGACGGTGCGCAGCAGCCACGTCCCGGCCACCAGCGCAAGGCCGAGCTGGGCCCGCAGCTCTGTCTCGGGTCCCTCCAGCAGTCCCGCCAGCCGGGTACCCACATGTGTTTCGATGCCGCGCCGAAGAGCGTCCGTCGCCTCGGGATCCTGCGCCGAACGGAGCAGCAGCAGGAACGGGTCGAGGTCCTCGGCTCCGGACGCGGTGCGCTCGGCGAGCGAGTGCGCGATCGCGCCGGCCAGTCCCCGGCTCTCGTCGCCGACCACCGTCGGCGGGGCGAAGACCCGGTCCACCACCTGGGCGAACAGGCGTTCCTTCGACCCGAAGTAGCGGTTGATCATCATCGCCGTCACGCCGGCGCGCTCGGCGATCTGCCGGACCCCGGCCCGTGCGTAGCCGTGCCGGGTGAACTCCACCGCCGCCGCGGCGAGGATCGCCTCGCGCGTCGCGGCACCGTCACGCTTGCGGACAGGTTGCACAGCATTCATACGCAGGAGCATACGGGGGCCCGCTCACGGGCCCGCGGGCGTCGATCGCTCAAGGCTCGTGGTCAGACCGCTTCCGCGAGGGTGCGGTGGTAGAAGTCGGTGAGCTTGTCGACGGCCGGGTCGATGTGCTCCTTGCGGTCGTAGAGGTCGACGTGGCTGGCGCCCTCGATCCAGTGGAGCTCCTTCGGGCCGGTGGCGCGCTGGTGCACGTCCACGGCCATCCAGGACGTCACGGCGCGGCTGCCGACGATCTGCAGCAGGGGGCGCGGGCCGATCAGCGGAACGGCGTGGAACGCGTCGAAGAACGCCAGCTTGTCGACGCTCTGCCAGGCCAGGAACTTCGCCGAGCGCTCGTGCTCGCCGCGCGGGGTGCAGTAGTACTCGAAGCCCTCCACGCCGTGTTCGCCGCCCAGGGCCCCGGCCTGCTCCGCGGTCTCGGGGAACATCGTCATGACACCGGGGTCCTCGCCCCGGGCGGCCGCGGTGCGTGCCGCGGCCGCCGCGTCCAGGAGGGCCTGGAAGACGGACGGGTCCTGCGTGCCGTCGGCGCCCAGCCGGAACTGGCGGGCGACGTCGACGCCGCTGACCGTGGCCACCGCCTTCACCCGGTGATCGCCGCCGGCCGCCGCCAGGGAGTAGCCGCCCGAGGCGCAGATGCCGAGCAGGCCGATGCGGTCGCTGTCGACCTCGGCGCGGGTGGTGAGGTAGGAGACGGCCGCCTTGAAGTCCTCCACCCGCTGCGCGGGGTCCTCGAGACCGCGCGGCAGACCGCCGGACTCCCCCTGGTACGCGGCGTCGAAGGCGAGCGTGACGAATCCGCGCTCCGCCATCCGGCGCGCGTAGATGCCGGAGGTCTGTTCCTTCACACTCGTGCCGGGGTGGCCGACGACGAGAGCCGGGTGCGGGCCCACGCCGGGGGTGTCGGGGGTGTAGAGGTGTGCGGCGATCCGGAGGCCGGCGCTGTCGAAGGTGACCTTGGTCTGGACCATGGGAGGCTCCTTGATGAGGATGAGGTTCCAAAGGGGCGGGGTGTCCGCCCGTCTCGGCGACATGTCAAAGATCGCCCCAGATCAGCGAGGTGAGAAGAGACAGGTTTCTGCCCGGGAAAGAACCTTCCCTCCCTACGTGTCACGGCCCGGCGGCGGCCGTTCCGACGGGGGTCTCCACGCCCCGGCACGGGCCCCTGCCGGCAAGCTGCATGCGAACTGCCTGTTACCGCCGCCCCGCTTCCGGTGGGATACGGGTGGGGCATGAAGGATCGATGTCCCGGAACAGGGGGCACTCATGAACACGCAGATCGAGGCCTCCTTCTTCGCCGCCGTGAGGGCTGCGGAGAAGGACACGCACACGTCCTGGCCGTCGGTCCCCGCATCCAGCGGGGCCACGGCGGGCGGTCGGCTCGTCGGACGCGAGTCCGAGCTCCGGGATCTGCGGACGTTCGTGCGGGACGCGACGGCGCACGGCGCGACACGTGCCGTGCGCGGGGTCGCGGGATCGGGCAAGTCCGAACTGCTGGAAGCGGCCGTCGAGTCGGCGACGGCAGCCGGCCTGCGCGTGCTGCGCTGCTCGGGCAGCCGGATCGGCACCCCGCTCGACCTGTCCGGGCTGCTGCAGATCCTGTGGCCCCTGCTGGGCGGCGCACGACTTCCGCTGGCCAGCAGGGACCGCCAGGCCCTGGAGACGCTTCTGATGGACGGCGCCCCCGCCCGCGTGGACCGGGCGCGGCTGCCGTACACCGTCCTCAGGGTGCTGGAGGCGGCCGGCGCGCAATGCCCCCTGCTGATCGCCGTCGACGACTGGGACGCGCTGGATGCGCCCAGCGCCGACGTGCTCGCGTTCGTCGCCCGCCGGACCGCCGGTCACCGGATCGGCGTTCTGCTGACCTCCCGTACGCACCCTGCGCGCACGGCGTCCCTGACCGGGCTCCCGGAGGTGTCGCTGCGCCCTCTGACGCGGGCCGAGTCCGCCGCGCTGCTGGCGGCACGGCGTCCGGGCGGTGACCCGCGAGCCGTGCACGAGCTGCTGGCGACCGCGGCCGGCAACCCCCTCGCGCTCCTGGAACTGCCCACCGACACCGACGATCCCCTCCCCTACCTGCCCGCCTCGTCGGACCGTCTGACGTCCGCCATGGCGCCCGGCGTGCAGCAGTTGCCCGCCGCGACCCGGGATCTGCTGCTGGTGGCGGCGCTCCACCCGACGGCGGACATCCCCCTGCTGCTCTCGGCGGCGTCCCGGATCAGGGGCGGCACGCCGGACTTCGCGGCCGTGGAACCCGCCGAACGCCAGGGCATCGTCGACTTCGACGGCATGCGGATGGCCTTCAGCCACCCCGCGATGGCCGGCGCGGTGGTCCACGGCACGGACCCGAGCCGCTGCCGGGCCGCGCACGCGGCGCTCGCCGCCGAGCTCAAGCAGGACTCTCCGCGGCAGCTGTGGCACCTGTCCCAGTCGGTCGAGGGGACGGACCCGGATCTCGCCGGACGCCTCGAAGACATCCACCGCTTCGCCCTGCGGCAGAACGAACCAGTCATCGCCCTGCGCCTGTTGCGGCGCGCGGCCGCACTGTACGACCGGCCGCAGGACCGGGGGCGCTGCGTCCTGCGGGGCGCGCAACTCGCCCAGGACACCGGCTGGGAACGGCCGGCCCGGTCGCTCGCGCACCAAGCCCTGGAACACCCGCTGGGGCCGCTCGGCCGCCTGTACGCGCAGACCCTGACGCGGCGTGGTCCGGTCACCGAGGTCGCGGCGGACCCTGCGGCGTGGCCCGTGCCGGCCGGCGCCTTCGAGGTGGAATGCGCCCTGGAACTGGCGCAGTTGACGGCCCCCGACGTCACCGGTGACCCGGAACGCGCCGAGGCGCTGGTCGCGTATCTCGACGCCCTGCCGGCGGACGTGGCGCACGATCCGCGGCTGCTGCACGCCATGGCCACGGCGGCGCCGGTCCGCAGGGCCGCGACCCTGATCTCCAGGCTGTCCGTCGCGGGCCGCGATGACAACGTTGGCGTACGCGATCTCGAACGCCTGGGAGAGGCGGCGCTGCGGGCCGGTGCGCCGCTGCACGCACTGGAGCTGCACCGGCAGGCGGAGCGCCGCTGTCTCCTCCACGAGCTGTACGACCGGCTGCCCGCGACGCTGCTCTGGCAGGGACTGGCCCAGCTGGTCACCGGTGACTGGGGGCAGGCGGAAGCGGCGTTCCGGCGGTGCGCCGAGCAGGCCACGGAACGCGCTCTGCGCGGCGAGACGGCGGCGGCACACCTGCTCGAACAGCTCACACGTGGGCTGCGGACCGGTACGGTGCCGCCGCCGGCCGATCCGCGCGACCTCGACGACGCGCGCCCGTCGATGCCCGCGATCGGCGAGATCGTCGCCGTCGGCACCGGCTGGGCACAGGTGGAGAGCGGTGACGTGACCGCCGGGTACGCCACGCTCGCGCGTCTGCTCGCCGCGCCCGAGCGCTGCACCCCGGTCCTGTTCGCCCTGGTGCCGTTCGCGGAGGCGGCCGGTGCCGTGCACGCGGCCGCTTCGGCTCGCGCCCGGCTCCGGCTTCTCGAAGAGGAGCTGGGGCCGGAGTGCGCCCCGCTGGTGGCGGTCGAACTCGCCGTGGCCCGGGCCGTCCTGGCCGACGACGAGGACGCGGTGGCCCGCGTCGAACGCGCTTTCGCCACGGATCTGTCCCACCGCCCGTTCCTGGGGGCGGCGCTGCGCCTCACGCAGGGCCGGCGGCTCCGGCGCCGGTACGAGTTCACGGACTCCCGCGTTACCCTGCGCCAGGCGGCCGCCACCTTCACGATGATGGGCGCCGAGGCCCGCGTCGCACGCATCACCGAGGAACTGCGGGCCTCCGGCGAGCGGGCCGACGCCATCACCCCGGGCGTCCCGCGCCCGGCGACGGCCGCCGATCTGCTCAGCTCGCAGGAACTGCGGATCGCCCGGTTCGCCGCGCGCGGCCTGTCGAACCGTCAGATCGGTGCCGAGCTCGGCCTGTCGCCCCGCACGATCGGCGCCTATCTGTACCGGATCTTCCCGCGCCTGGGTGTGACGTCGCGGACGCAGCTGGCCGGTGCGCTCAGGGACGAGTCCGCTGTCTGACCCTGTCCGGGTCCGCGCTTCACTCCAAGTCCTTCCGGGCGGCGAGCTGCGCCCGTGAGGTGACGTCGAGCTTGGGGAAGATCTGGTACAGGTGTGAGGCCACCGTGCGGGCCGACAGGTGGAGCTGTTCCCCGATGGCCCGGTTCGTCAGACCCCGGGCGGCGAGACGGGCGATGGTGAGCTGCTGGGGCGAGAGCACGCGGGCCGCGGTGTCCTGCGCGGGTTCGGCGTCCGTCCCGCCGGCCGCCCTCAACTCCGAGGCGGCCAGCTCCGCACGGGACGTGGCCCCCAGGGCCCGGAAGAGCGCCTCGGCCGCGGCGAGCGGTGCGCGGGACTCGACAACCCGGCGTCGGCGCCGCAACCAGGCCCCGTGGCCCAGGTGCGTCATCGCGTTCAGCAGCGGCCAGCGTCCGGCGTCACCGTCGAGCGCGTCGCGGTAGCGGGTCTCCGCCTCATCGTCCGGGGCGAGCACGGCGCCGGCGTACGCCAGGATGCCGCGGAGCAGGGGTGCCCGCCCGCTGCGGGTACTGCGCGCGATGTGCTCGACGACGGCCCTCGCGTCGTCCGTCTCGCCCGCGGGCAGGGCGGCTTCGACGAGGAAGGGCAGGCCCCAGAACTGCTGGAACGAGTAGGGGGTGAGCAGTTCGGTGAACGACGAGCGCAGCTGCGTGTAGGCCTCGGCGTACCGTCCCGTGCCGGAGGCGGTCAGCAGCCGGATGAGGGTGGCGAGGTTCAGGTGCTGGCC
The DNA here is from genome assembly GCF_017377775.1 of Streptomyces sp. VRA16 Mangrove soil. Lineage (GTDB taxonomy): Bacteria > Actinomycetota > Actinomycetes > Streptomycetales > Streptomycetaceae > Streptomyces. The sequence goes on along the minus strand of NZ_JAFVLN010000001.1, from coordinate 291,937 downwards.
CTGGCCGAGGTGCCGGGACGCCTCCTCGATCGCCGCGGCGCGTTCCAGCGCCTTGTCGTGCCGGCCCTGGAGCGCCTCGATGATGCCCTGCGCACCGACCGCTCTGGCCGCGTAGTTGTCGTGTGCGAGGCCGGCGCCGATCGCGTGGGCCTCCGTCGCCATGGCGTGCGCGGTGCGCCACTCGGCGCCCAGCCAGATCTCGCCCAGGGCTCTGGCCGAGAGGATGGACGGCAGCCGTCCTTGGCGGCCGTCGGCGCGCGCGGCCGTCTCGGCGTCCTGGAGAAAGTGCGCGGCCCGCTCGAAGTCGCCGGTCAGATGGGCGGCCTGGCCGAGGAAGAGCCGCTCGTCGGGGGCCGGCGGATCCTGCGGCTCCAGGGGGACGTGGCTGATGGAGAGGGGGTCGGTCAGCGCCTGCGTGGCGAGTTCCCGCGCGCTCCAGGGTGCGGATCGCAGGTCCTTGAGGGTGCGTACGACGACCTGGCGTGCGGCGGCGTCGGCCTGCTGCCACCAGCACCGGCCCGCGGCGGCGTGCAGCAGCTTCTCCGCGAGGGCGGGATGTCCGGTGGCGACGGCCCGCGCCGCTGAACAGAGTTGGTCGATGCGCTCGCGGCCCACCGGAGAGTTTCCCGGTACGAGGTCGTGCAGCCACAGGAGCATCGCGCGGCCGAGGTCGCCGAGCTCCGCGGGGTCGATGCCGCGTGCGTGCCGGCGGGCCTGCTCGCCCAGGCCGTGGTGGCAGGCCAGTTCGGCGGCGCGCAGCAGCCTGGCCGCCCGGCGCTCCGGGTCCGGGGAGACGCGGGCTGCGCATTCGAGTGCCGCCAGGGCGACCAGCAGGTCGGTGCCGGGCCAGGGGCCGTCGGCCAGTGACTCCAGGTGCCTGGCGAGGTCCTCGTCGGCGCCTGCCGCGTACTGGGCCGCGTGCCAGGCGGCCTGTGCGGGGTCCGTGACGCTCTGCCGGAGTGCCGCATGGACGGTCATGCGGCGTGCGGCCGGTTCCCGGTGCAGGATCGCCGCACGGACCAGGGGTTCGGGGAACCGTACGTGGCGGCCCTCCTCGGTGGCGAGGCCCTGGGCGACGGCCTCGTCCAGACCTTCGCGGGCGTCCTGCGCGCTGCCCGCCAGGTGTGTGCTCGCGGCCAGGATCTCCCCGGCGACCGGGGAGATGCTCAGCGCCGCGGTGAGCAGCACCCTGGTGGCGGATTCGGACAGGGCATCGAGGTCCTCGGCGTACGCCTCGGCCAGGCGGGATGTCGCCGGCAGCATGCCGAGGCCCGCCGCCTCCCCCAGCCCCTTGCCGCTCAGCGACAGTTCCGTGAGGGCGAGCGGGTTCCCCCGGGCCACGGCGAGAATCAGTTCCTCCTCCGTGGGCGACGTCGCCCGGCCGCTGCGCCGGACGATCTCACGGGCCGCCGGGGCGGGCAGCGGCCGCAGCACGACGGTCCGCGCGTCCGGCGGCAGCCACGGCGCGGCGGCGGTGCGCTCGGCGACGACGATGCCCACCCCGGCCGTCCCGCGCAGGTGGGCCATCGCGCGGATGGTGTCGCGGCTCGCGTCGTCGAGGCGGTCGAGGTCGTCGACGCAGACCAGGGTCGGCCCGGCGGAGGTCTCCAACAGGCGCAGGGCGGCCCGCGCCAGGTCCTGCGGATCGGGTTCGGCGTGGCCCGCACCGAAGGCGGCGTCGAGCGTCGCACGCTGCCGGGGCGGGAGATCGTCGGCGAGCGGCAGGAGCGGGTGCAGCAGGATGTGCAGCGCCGCATGCCGCAGGCCGCGCTCGGCCGGGGTCCAGGACGTCGAGAGGACGGGGATGTCCCGCCGTGCGGCCTCTTGTGCGGCGAACCGCAGTACAGCGGTCTTCCCCATGCCCGGGCCCGCACCGATGTGCAGCACCCGCACTCCGTCGGACAAGTCCGCGAGCAGCGCGGTGACCTGCGCGCGTTCCTGCTCACGACCGATCAGACCGCCGTCGTCGGACCGCAGGTGTGCACCCATCTCGTCCTCCCCCACCGGGCCCGGCACTGCGCTGACGGGCACCGGGCACGCTCACCCGGTCACACCCGCACCAAGCCCCGACCCACACATGTTCCGCCTCGATGTGGTGCATGCGGCGGTCGTGTGTCCGGTGTCGAGATGCGAGGGAACTTTAACATTCAGGTACAGCGGTCGTCCGCGCCGCTCCAGGTGTCCCGCGGTCGGCGGCGTCGTACAGGGAACGGATGCTGACGGCGGATCCGTGCTCAAGGCGGTCGAAGACCCAGTCCACCGGCCGGCACCGGCGCCCGTCGAGCAGCTCCACGGCGAGCGGGACGGTCTGCGTCTCGGCCGGGCAGTGCCGCCAGGCCCCGCCCACGTGACGGATCAGGATCTCGCCGACGTAGCAGCCGAAGGCGACGAGCGATTCGGCCATTTCGCCGCCGGTGGCTCCGTCGCTGCGGAAATCGTCGACGATCTCCTCCAGCAGCCCGATGCTGCCCGGGCTGTAGTCCAGGTCGGCGCCACTGATGTCGGAAGCGGTCGCGACGACGTCAGCCGCGAGCCGGGACGCACTGTCCGGCTCCAGCAGATACTTCAGGTGCAGCTGCATGTTCGTCCTCGGAACGTTTTCGTCGACTGCGTCGAGGCTAGCCGCACAATCGCCGTCGGACAGGCTCGTGAACATAAGTATTTGGTCACTCCATCACCCTGTCCGGCCGTCGACACCTCGCACCCGGACCCGTCGCACACGTCGCGGAACACCTGGACTGCGCCGCGGGCTTCGCGTGGGGTGGGATCCGCTGCTCGCGATCTCGGTGAACCCTCGCAGGGCCCGTCCGTCCCCGCGCCCTGCGCCGTAGGAACATGTCTGACGTACAAACTCGCCCGGATATTCTCGGCTGCCCCTTCTGCTCGGCGGTGGACACATTGCACACTCTTACCTGTCTCGTTCCCATCCATCGGCAGGCGGAGCATGCGCGCACGACAGGGGTACAGCGGTAGGCGACTGGGGCTGACGAGCCTCACGATCGCGGCGAGCGGCCTGCTCGCCCTGCTCATAGGTGTCGCTTTCGCCATCCTGCTCTGGGCGATCTCCGACGCGAACAGTTCCACTTCGGCCAGGCGGGCGTCCCGGACGGCTCTGGTCGAAGCGGGGACCATGGAGCAGTTGCTCCTCGATCTGGAGACCGGTCAGCGGGGCTTCGTCATCACCGAGCGCGAGGAGTTCCTGGAGCCGTGGCATGAGGCGCGGGGGGCTCTCGCGGCCGAGTCGCGGCGGTTCACCGACAGCGCCACCTCCGCACAACAGCGCCGTACCGCCCGGAAGATCGCGCGGGGTGTCGCGGCGTTCCTGGACGATTACTCGGTCCCCCTGATCGCGATGGTCCGCCGGGGCGATCCTGCCGCGTCCGGTCTGGCGCAGGCCACGGACGGCAAGCGGCGGGTCGACGCCCTGCGGGCCGACTTCCACGCGTACATGGAGGACGAGCGCGCGCAGCTCGCGGAGCGGACGGACGCCGCCGGGACCAACAGCCACCAGGCCGTTCTCGCCGCGGCGCTGGGGCTCGCGGCGTCGACCGCGCTCGTGGCCGTGTTCACGGTGCTCCAACACCGCGCCGTGGTACGGCCGGTGCGCGGGGCGGCGACCGCGGCGCAGGAGCTCGCGGGCGGTGACCTGGGGGTGCGGGTCGCACCGAGCAGGGTGGCGGAGATCGGGGCGCTCGGCACCTCCTTCAACACCATGGCGGCGTCGCTGCAGGACACTCGCCGGCGCATCATGGAGAGCACCGAAGCGGTGCACCGGCGTACGGCGCGGGACCTGCACGACGGGGCGCAGCAGCGGCTGGTGAGCCTGATGATCGGGCTCCGGCTGGCCCGGGAGCTGATACCCGGCACGGAGACGGCCGCGATCGATCTTCTGGACCAGTCCGCGGAGAACGCGCAGACGGCGATCAACGAACTGCGGGAACTGGCGTCGGGGATCTACCCGCTCGTGCTGACGGTGAAGGGCCTGGTGGCGGCCGTGCAGGAGCTGGCGGCCCGCTGTCCCGTGCCGGTCGTCGTCACGGCCACGGACGAGCGGCGGATCTCCTCCACCGTCGAGTCGAACGCGTACTTCGTCGTGGCCGAGGCCGTGACCAACGCGGTCAAGCACGCCCGGGCGTCCCGCATCGACGTCTCCCTGTCCTTCGGGGACATGCTGCGGATCGAGGTCGCGGACGACGGTGTCGGTGGCGTGGGCAGGGCCTCCGCGGGCAGCGGGATGACCGGGCTCGCGGACCGGGTGGCGGCCTTCGACGGCAAGCTGGCCATCGACTCACCGCCCGGCGCCGGCACCACCCTGCTGATCCAGATCCCGGCCGAACCGGCAGAGCCCGCCTGACACTTCACGCACCGGCAGTCCCTACCGCCCACGAGGTGCGGACGGCCCTCCGGCCCGCGACGCGGAGAGCGTCGACCGTCGCCGTCACACCCTGCCGTCCGCCGCGCTCGCCCGTGGCCGCGCCCGGTCGCGGCGCTCGTCGTACGACAGGCCGCCCCAGACGCCGTACGTCTCCCCGCGGGCCAGGGCCGTGGCCGCGCAGACGTCGGCGACGTCGCAGCGTCCGCAGATGCGCCGGGCGCCTTCCTCCCGTTCACGGCGGGCCCGGCCGCGCTCCCCCGTCGGGGAGAAGAAGGTGGCGCTGTTCATGCCGCGGCAGGCGGCACGCTCCTGCCACTGCCAGTCGCTCAACAGGGGACGCGGGTCTTCTCGCACGGTGGTCCTTCCTCTCCATGTCTTGCGCTGGTTGCCCTTGCGCCGGTTGTTCATGCGCAACCGGTTCCGCCTCGACGGGGTCCCTCACTCGACGGGCTGCACCAGCTCGTCCCAGTCGACGCCGTCCAGTTCCGTCCCGCGCGGCACCATGTCGTAGGTCCTGGCCAGCCAGGTCATGAACGGCTCGGCGTCCAGCTCGATCAGTGCGGTGTGGACGCTCCCCAGCCGGACGCAGACCGAGGTGAGGCCGCCCTCGTGATCGTGGACCGGCCAGAGCCGTATGTCGCCCTCGCCGACCTGGTCGACCAGCCCTCCGGCCAGCAGATCACGGGAGACGACCCAGCTCACCGACCGCTCGCTCGCGACGTCGAAGACCATGGTGACGACGAGCGGATCGGTGCTGTCGTAGGACACTTCACACGTCCGCGTCAGGGCGACGTCCGCGAACACCCAGTGCGTGACCTGCAGCGAGAGACAGCACTTCTTCATCAAGGACTCCTCAGGATCGGCCGGTCGACCGGCCTCGGAACGGGGTGGGTGGTGCTCCTGCGATCCCACGGCGGGATCACGTCAGTCGATGGCCCGGAGGGCTCCAGGGTTTCGCCGAGCGGCGGCGAACGCCTCCACCACCGCGGTGGCCGCGAGCACGGAGCCACCGACATCGGCCAGCTGCCCCAGGGACGCGAACGGAAAGGCCGTCATGAACAGACCGGCCGAGACGATCACCGCGTTCAACAGGTCGTCGTAGACGAAGACATGGCTGACCGAGGACGCCGTGACGGAGACGGCCATGGTGAATCCCCGCAGCAGCCAACCGCAGCCGGTCCACACGCCGAGCAGGGACAGCGTGTCCGCCCGGCCGTGGAAGAGGGCGACACCCAGCACCAGCAGGGCGAGGCCCCCGGCGGCCAGCAGTCTGCGGACCGTCGCGGACGCTCGTGAGTCGTGCACCGCCAGCAGTTGCAGCACACCCTGCACGGCCATGTGCACTCCGAGGAGCATTCCGGCCACGTCCACCGTCCGCACGGGCGTGACGATCATCAGGCATCCCACGACGGCCGACACCAGAGAACCGGCCAGCATCGTCGTACGGGTGAAGGCACCGCCGGGGCCGGCGACCGTCCGCTCGCCGGCGGGGCGCGCGGACACACGCATCTCGTCCCGGGGGATGTCCCACTCAGCCATGGTTCTGTTTCCGTTCTTCAGCCACATGTGTGAGGTGCAGCGCGACACGTCCGGCGCTGCCCCCACGACAGATCGTTGTTCCGTGTCTTGCTGCCAAGTCTGGTGTTCCGGGCACATCGGGGTCTGTCGTGCCCTCCCTCGCCGTTCCTGGGGGATACCCCGCGCGACTGTGGGGTCTACCCCACCCCGCGGCCGCCAGCGGGGCGTTCGACGTGGGTCGATCCGGTCGCCGCAAGGCCCGCCGTCGACATCGCCGGTCCTCCCGCAAGAGGAATCCGCCCTTCCAGCATCTGCACGACGGCCGGTGCGGGTGAGCCGGCGCGCGGGGCGCTCCGGATCACACGTCCCGTCATATGTTTGCGCGGAAGGCTCACGTTAGGATGCCGCCCATGAGCCAACCACTGCGGGCGGTGCTCGGCGAGGACCAGCCGATCGTGCGCGAAGGAATCGCTACCATCCTGCGCAAATCCGGCATCGACGTCGTCGCGGCGGTCGACAACGCGATGGATCTGATCGACGCCACCGACGAGCACCGGCCCGATGTGGTCATCACCGACATCCGGATGCCGCCGGGCCTGGAGGACGACGGGCTGCGCGCGGGGCAGAAGATCCGTGCGACGCGTCCCGGGACCGCCGTCATCGTCCTCTCCCAGTACCTCGACGCGTCGTACGCGCTCGACCTGGTCGGGGACGATCCGAGCGGGGTCGGTTATCTCCTGAAGGAGAAGGTCGCCAGTCCGCAGATCCTCATCGACGCCGTCGAGCGGGTCGTGGCCCGTGACTCGGCCCTCGACCCGGACGTGATAGCGGCGCTGCTCGGCCGCAAGCGTCCCGAGGACCCGCTGGCAGCGCTGACGCCCAAGGAGCGGGAGGTTCTGGCGCTGATGGCCGAGGGCCACTCCAACAAGGGCATCTCCGAGCAGCAGTTCGTGAGCGTCGCCGCCGTGGAACGCCATGTGACCGGCATCTTCCTGAAGCTGGGGCTCAGCCAGACCGCCACGGGCCAGCACCGGCGGGTACTGGCCGTGCTGCGCTATCTCGGGCAGCAGTGACGGCCCGTATCTGACGGAACGTCATCAGGGTTCAGGGCACATCCGGGCTGAACAGGCCGAGCAGATCCGCGTCGAACAGTCTGTCCTTGGCGACGAAGGACTCGATGCCCGCTTTCTGGAGTTCCTCGCGCGACCAGAACGACTGGTCGGTCGAGGTCAGCACGATCCGCGGCGGGGCGTCCTCCTCGGTGACCTGCCGGGCCACGGTCAGTCCGTCCGTGTCCGGCAGGTGGAGATCGAGCAGCAGCCCGTCGGGGCGGTGGGCCCGCACCGCGGCCAGGGCCGAGGCACCGTCCCGGGATTCCGCCACGACACGCAGGCCCCGTGCCGTCAGCAGCGTCGTGGCGATGCGGCGGAACCCGGGGTCGTCGTCGACGACGACGATGTTGATGCACATGCTCCCAGCATGCCGGGCGGCCAGGTGGGCGGACCATAGGGGGAGCCCTACGGTTTGTGTGTCCGTCAGGACGTCAGGACCTCAGGCCCTCAGGCCGTCAGCCCCTCAGGACGTACGGTCCGGCTTCTCCTCCGCGGCCTGCGCCAGACCGCTGGTGGCGCGCAGCGGGACTTCCTTGATGAACAGCGTGACGAGGAAGCCGAGCAGGGCGACCGGGGCGACGTACATGAAGATGTCACCGATGGCGTGCCCGTAGGAGCCCTCCAGCCAGGTACGGACGGCCCCGGGCAGCGCGGCGAGGTCGGGGATTCGGCCGCCGCCGGAGGCCTGCGCGGCCGCCGCCCGGTCCTGCGGGCCGAGTCGGGTGATGGTCTCGCGGGCGTAGTGGCCGATCCGGGTGGTGAGGACCGAGCCGAGCACCGAGACGCCCACCGCGCCGCCGAGCGAGCGGAAGAACGTCACCGTGGAGGACGCGGCGCCGAGGTCACCGGCGGACACCTGGTTCTGCGTGCACAGCACGAGGTTCTGCAGGGTCATGCCGACGCCGAGACCCATCAGCGCCATACAGAAGGCGATGTACAAGTACGAGGTGTCGTAGCGGAGCGTGCCGAGCAGGGCCAGGCCGGCCGTCAGCAGGACGCCGCCCGACAGCAGCCATCCCTTCCACTTGCCGGTCCGGGTGATGATCCGGCCGGAGACCGTGGAGGAGACGAACAGGCCCGCGATGAACGGGATCGTCATGATGCCCGACCTGGTCGGGGAGTCGCCGCGCGCCAGTTGGAAGTACTGGCTGAAGAAGACGGTGCCCGCGAACAGCGCGATGCCGACGAACAGCGAGGCGAGCGAGGCGAGGGTGATGGTGGGGTTGCGGAACAGCCGCAGCGGGATGATCGGCTCGCTGGCCTTCGTCTCGACGAACAGGAAGATCAGCGTCAGCACGATCGCCGCGCCGACCAGTGTGTACGTCTGCCAGGACAGCCAGTCGTACGTGGCATCGGCGAAGGTGACCCAGATCAGCAGGGTGCAGACGGCGGCGGTGACGAAGAAGGCGCCGGCCCAGTCGACCTTCACCCGGCGCTTGGCCACGGGCAGGTCGAGGGTTCGCTGGAGCACGATCAGCGCGACGATCGCGAACGGGATGCCGACGAACAGGCACCAGCGCCAGCCGAGCCACGACGTGTCGGTGATGACGCCGCCGAGCAGCGGGCCGCCGACCGTGGCGACGGCGAAGGTGGCGCCGAGGTATCCGGAGTAACGGCCGCGCTCCCGCGGGGAGATCATCGCGGCCAGCACGACCTGCGCGAGAGCGGACAGACCGCCGCCGCCCAGACCCTGGATGACGCGGGCGCCGATCAGCGTGGCGGGGTTCTGCGCGAGACCGGCCACCAGCGATCCGATGACGTAGATGACCAGCGACGACTGGACCAGGATCTTCTTGCTGAACTGGTCGGCGAGCTTGCCCCACAGCGGAGTTGACGCGGTGACCGCCAGCAGGGAGGAGGTGACGACCCAGGTGTAGGCGCTCTGGCCGCCGCCGAGGTCGCTGATGATCCGGGGCAGCGCGTTGGTGACGACGGTCGAGGAGAGGATCGCGCAGAACAGGCCGAGCAGCAGGCCCGACAGGGCGCGCATGATCTGCGCGTGTGTCATCGGTGCGTCGGCGGCCCCTCCGTCAGGGTGGGCGTGCGTGCGCACACCTGCGCTTGGGGTGGTGGTCATGAGGTGTGATTCCTTACCTGGTGACAGCGGGGTACGGGGGAAGGGGTGTGCCGGTCAGTACCTGGCGACAGCGGGGTACGGGGGGAAAGGGGTGTGCCGGTCAGTGCAGGATGCGGCGGGACACGTTGGTGGTGACCAGGTCGAGCAGTTCCTCGCCGCGACCGGACAGGATGGTGCGGATCGCGTAGAGCGTGAATCCCTTGGCCTGTTCGACGGTGACCGCGGGCGGCACGGACAGTTCCTGACGTGCCGTCATGACCTCGACGAGCGCCGGTCCGTCGTGGGTGAAGGCGCCCTTCAGCGCGTCCTCCAGGTCACCGGGCCGCTCGACCCGGCGCGACCACAGGCCGACCGCGGCTGCAACCTCGGCGAGCTGCGGATTGTCCAGCTCCGTCGCGTAGTTGACGATGCCGGCCGCCTTCATCTCCAGCTCGACGAAGTTCAGGGAGCCGTTGTTGAAGACGACGATCTTGGCGGGCAGCCGGTTCTGTCGCAGGGTGAACAGTTCGCCGAGCAGCATGGTGAGACCACCGTCACCGGACAGCGAGACCACCTGACGGCCCGGGTGCGCCGCCTGGGCGCCCACGGCGTGCGGCAGGGCGTTCGCCATGGTGCCGTGGTTGAACGAACCGAGCAGTCGCCGCCGCCCGTTGAACGTCAGATAGCGGGCCGCCCACACCACCGGGGAGCCGACGTCCACGGTGAAGACGGCGTCGTCGGCGGCGAGCCGGTCGATCGTGCTCGCCACGAACTGAGGGTGGATCGGGGTGCGTTCGTGGTCGTTGACGGCGAGCGAGTCCAGTGACTTACGGGTACGGGCGTAGTGCGCGAGGGCGTCGTCGAGGTGTCCTCGCCCGCTCTTGACCGTCAGCAGCGGCAGCAGCGCGGGCAGGGTGTCACGGACGCTGCCGACCAGCGGCAGGTCGACGTGGGTGCGGCGGCCGATCTGCTCGCCGCGGAGGTCGAGCTGGACGACCTTCGCGCCCCGCGGATAGAACTGCCGGTAGGGGAAGTCGGTGCCCAGCATCAGCAGGGTGTCGGCCTCCTCGATCGCCTTGTAGCCGGAGGCGAAGCCCAGCAGGCCGGTCATGCCGACGTCGTACGGGTTGTCGTACTCGACGTACTCCTTGCCGCGCAGGGCGTGCACGACGGGCGCCTTGAGGGTCTCGGCGAGCCGGACCAGGTCGTCGTGGGCCCCGGCCGCGCCGGCGCCGGCCAGGATCGTCACGCGCTTCGCTTCGTTCAGCAGCGCGGCGGCCTCGCGCAGGGCCTCGTCGTGCGGGCGGAGGACGCTGTGCGTCGGGCGCACCACCGCGGGGGCCGGGTCACGGGGGATCTTGCCGAGGAAGATCTCACCGGGGACCACGACGACCGCCGCTCCCCTGCGCTCGACGGCCGCCCGCATCGCCGTCCGCAGGATGCGGGGTCCGTGCTCGGGGCTGGTGACGACCTCCGCGTAGACGCTGCAGTCGGCGAACAGCTCCTGCGGGCGGGTCTCCTGGAAGTAGCCGGAGCCGATCTCGCTGCCCGGGATCTGGGCGGCGATGGCGAGCACGGGCACGCGGCTGCGCTGGGCGTCGAAGAGCCCGTTGATCAGGTGCAGGTTGCCGGGACCGCAGCTGCCGACACAGACGGCGAGCTCTCCGGTCAGGCCGGCTTCGGCCGCCGCGGCGAGGGCGGCGCTCTCCTCGTGCCGCACATGGACCCAGTCGACGTCGTCGTCCCTGCGGATGGCGTCCGTCAGACCGTTGAGCGAGTCTCCGGGCAGGCCGTACAGACGGCGCACGCCGGAGCCCTTGAGCGAGGCGATGACATATTCGGCGAAGGTGTGCATACGTGTGACCTTTCATCGGTCGCGGGGTATGCACAGTCTCGCCAGGAAGTCGTGGCGCACACATCCGTCGAATGACTGCGTGCCCGGCGCGGCGGTGCCCTCGTCCGCTGCGTCGGACGACGGCCGGGCGGCCTCCCGCGGCTGACCGTCGAACCCGGTTCCGCGCAGGCCGGCCGTCCGCATCGCCGCTGACCGGCGGAGATGCCCCGCGGTCAGCCGTAGGCCCTGCGCACCGTCATACGGATTCGCTGACGGCACGCCATTCGGCGTCCTGGGCGGCAAGCCGTTCGGCCATGCTCCCGGCGGCGGCCACGGCGTCCTTGCCCACAAGAAGGCGCAGCGGCGGCCGGTCGGTCTCCGCGATGTCGAGCAGGACCTGGGCGATGCGGGCGGGGTCGCCGGGCTGCTGACCGTGCGCGCCGCGAATCATTCCGACGGCTCCCCCGACGACGGCCTCATAAGGTGCGCTGACCGGCGGGGTGTCCATGGAGGAGCCGGCCCACTCGGTGCGCATGCCACCCGGCTCGACGACGGTGACCTTGATGCCGAGCGGGGCCACTTCCTGGGCCAGGACCTCGGAGAAGCCACCGACGGCCCACTTGGCCGCCTGGTAGGCGCCAAGACCCGGGACGCCGACGCGCCCGCCGACGGAGGAGATCTGCATGATGTGGCCGGAGCCCTGTTCCCGCAGGACGGGCAGGGCGGCCTTGGTGACGTTGACGACGCCGAAGAGGTTGGCCTCGATCTGGTCCCGGAAGGCCTGGTCGGACATGTCCTCGATGGCGGCCATGTCGGCGTAGCCCGCGTTGTTCACGATGACGTCCAGGCGACCGAAGGTGTCCACGGCCGCCCGCACGGCACGCCGCGCGGCCTCGGCGTCGGTCACGTCCAGGGTGACCGGCCGGATGTGGTCGCCGTACTTCTCGGCGAGATCGTTCAGGGACTCGGTACGACGGGCGGTGGCGACCACGTCGTGGCCGGCCTCCAGGACGGCCTCGGTGAGGGCGCGGCCCAGGCCGCGGGAGGAGCCGGTGATCAACCAGGTCTTGCTCATGACGTTTCCTCAGTTCTTTGTGTCGTGATGTCGGTTCGGGAGGTCGGCCGGGGGGTGTCGGTGCTCTTCCCGGTCCGGGTCCGGTGTTCCGTCCCGCTCACTGCGCCTGCAGGGGCCCGGCGAACGACTTGCGCAGGGACGCGGGAGCGACGAGCGGGAGGAGTGCGGCGAGCATCTTGCCCTTGAACGTGCCGGGCTGCCGGGTCAGTTCGACGTCGACCCGGGTGCCGGTGTCCTCCGGGGTCATCGTGAAGACCCAGCCGCCGCCGGCGCCGAAGAGCTTGGAGTCCAGCGTGCTGATGGTGACCTTGTCGCCGGTCGGCTGCCACTCGTAGCGCGCCCGCTCCCAGGCCGCGGCGGTGCCCTCGGTGACCTCGGCCCAGGTGTCGCCGAGGTCGTGGACCTCGAAGTGGTCGGCGTCGATGGTGGGCCAGACCTCGGCGCGCGCGGGGCTGAAATCGGTCAGCACCTCCAGCACACCCTTGGGGTCGAGCCGGGACCGGAGCTGAAAGCGGACGACTGCCATGGTTTCCCCACCTGATGCATAACTGCTCTGACTGGTGACGTAAGAGTGACACGCAATTACGTCACCGGTCAAGACGGTTACTTGATGGCTCGGGTGTCAGCCTCCGCGTTCCGCACGACACGGCGGGCGCGGCTCGCGACCACGGCCGGCGTCAGCGCGATTCGGGAGATTCCCCTGAGGTGTCCAGAGCTTCCGCCTTGGCCCGCATGTGGGCTGCGCGCGGGTCGTCGATCTCGCTCAGCAGATCGGCGGCCCGTAGCCAGCTCGCGCGCGCCGCCGTGTCATCGCCCTGTTCCCGCTGTGCGGTCGCGAGGTGGTCGAGGACCTCGGCCTGGTTGTGGTTGTCGAAGGCCTCGGCATAGACCCGCAGCGACTCCCGGTAGTTCGAGGCCGCGCCGTCGAGGTCGCCGAGGCGCTGCCGGGCGTAGCCCATGGTGTCCCAGGCGGCGGCCTCGATCCGGGGGTTGGCGTCCCGCTGGAGCAGAGGGATCGCCTCCGTGCACAGAGTGATCGTCTCCTCGTACCGGCCGAGCAGGGCCAGATACCAGCCCACCGCGTTCATCTCGCGGGCCATGGCCCGCTCCTCGCCGAGCGCGCGGTACATCTCCAGCGCCCGGCCTGCATGGTGCAGGGCCTCGTCGTAGCGCTTCTGCCGTCCGCGCACCCAGCCGACGTTCCGCTCGGTGAACGCCCGCTCCGACGGGCCGAGCCGGTGCAGCTGAGCGAGCATCAGCTCGACGTGCCGGTCGGCCTCGTCGAGCTCGCCCTTCTGCGCCAACGGACGGGCCAGATCCGCGGCGTTGAACACGATGACAGCCGGCTCGTCGAGCCGCAGTGCGGCGTCCAGGCCGATGCGCGCGGTCTGGATCTCCTCGTTCCAGCGCCCCCGGACCGAGTAGTAGCTCACCCATTCCCTGCTGAGCGTCATACCGATGCGCAGCAGTCGTGGCTCGTCGCCCATGGAGTGCAGCGCCGAAGCGGCCGTCCCCTGCTCCTGGCGGAACCAGTCCAGTACCTCCTCGCGCGTGTCGAGCGCGACACGCACCACTGCCTGCCCCGGGGACACGACCTCCCGATTCACGGCTTCCCCGAGGAGGCGGTTGGCCGTGTAGGCGTTGTGGCAGAGGTAGTCGAACAGTCGCACCCGGGCGCCGAGGCCGTCGTCCTTCTCCCGTTCGGCGAGTTCGACGCCATAGGCGCGCACGAGGTCGTGCAGCACATGGCGGCCCTCCGCGTCCCGCGCCAGCAGGTTCGCCGCGGTCAGCTGTCGCAGATGCCGCCGGGCCTCGCGCACACTCACCCCAGCGAGCGAGGCGGCCGCCTCCGCCGAGGCCGACGGTCCCGGGTGCAGCGCCAGATGCCGGAAGAAGGCGGCCGTGTCCGGCGGCAGGGCCCGGTACGACCACGAGAACACGACGCGGACGTCGCCGCGCCGGGCGTCGGCCGACAGCGCGTCCAGGAGCGGCCCGGTCCCGCGCAACTCGCGTACGGCCGTCCGCAGCGAAAGCCCCGGTGTCGCGCTCAGTTGGGCCGCGACGATCGCGACCGCAAGGGCCAGGTGGCCGCAGAGTTCCACCAGCGCCACGGCCGCCTCGGGTTCCGCCCGGACACGTTCCTCACCGATCCGCGCGGCCAGCGCGGACAGCGCCTCCTTGCGCGTCCACACGTCGAGAGCGACCGGCCGTGCCCCTTCCATGGCGACCAGGCCGACGAGTTGGCTGCGCGAGGTGACGACCGTCAGGCAGCGCGTCGAGGCCGGCAGCAGCGGCCGCACCTGCTCCTCGTCGCGCGCGTTGTCCAGCACGATGATCAGCCGCCGGGACGCCGCCAGCTCCCGGAACAGGGCGCTGCGGTCCTCGGTGGCGCGCGGCAGGTCGGCGTCGGCCACCCCGAGCGCGGTGAGGAACCCGCTCAGGGCCTCGGCCGGGTCCATGGGGTGCCCCGCGTCCTCGAAGCCACGCAGGTTCACATACAGCTGCCCGTCCGGGAACCGGTCCGCCACCTGGTGCGCCCAGTGCACGGCCAGGGTCGTCTTGCCCACCCCCGCCATCCCGCCGACGGCGGCGACGACGACGTGTCCGCCCGGCTCGGTGACCTGCGCGGTGAGCTCGTGGGCCGCGGCCAGCGCCGCCGTCCGGCCCCGGAACACCGCCAGATCGGGCGGCAGTTGCCGGGGCACCCGCCCGGAGTTCTGCCGCCTGCGCCGTGTGGCCGCCTCGGCGAGGCGGCGCCGCTCGCCCTCGTCCAGTTCCAGGGCGTCCAGCAGCTCGCTCAGCGTCGCCTGCCGCGGGAGGCTCTGCCCCCGCTCCATGTCGCTGATGGCACGGGCACTCACCCCGGACGCCGCCGCGAGACTCTCCAGCGTCAGCAGAGCGCGCTGCCGCGCCTCCCGCAGCAGTCCACCGAATCCCGCAGTGTCCACACCCGCCCCCTGGCGTACCCGTTCTGGAACGGTCATTAAAGCAAGGTGCGGCAGCGGGACGTCCCGGGAGGTGTGGTCGAGGAGCGCATCGTGCGAGGTGGAGGGCTTCCGTCCTCGACATCGCGCGGATCACCACCCCAGCCGATCGTCACCTGTTAGGGTGGTGACACGCAAACGGGGTCGCCCTCGTCGACCCGATGCGTATCCCGTCCACACGTATGCCACCAGGGCACTCGATGTCGACGCTTCGCCCCAGGCCGCACCGACGCGGCGGACCAGGAGGAACGACGTGAAGAGCAGCAACCCGATCCTTTCCCGCTGGGGTGCGGCCCGTGACACCGGCCGGGCCGTCAGCTTCGCGAAGCAGCCGGTGGGAGCGTCGCTCGGCGGCGCACGGCTCGACGACCACCTGGCCAACCCCTACGCCCCCGGCGCCGACCCCGCCGCGGCCACCACCACTTCCCCGGATGCCGTGACCATGGACGACGTGGTCGTCCGCACCGGGACGACGCTGGGCACCGTGGCCCTGGCGGCCGTGCTGTCCTGGCTCCTGCTTCCGGTCGACGCGGCCCACCTCGACATGTCCTACGGCCTCGCACTGGGCGCGGCGTTCGTCGCCTTCGCGCTTTCGATGGCCCAGTCGTTCAGGCGGACGCCGTCCCCGGCCCTGATCCTCGGTTACGCGGCGTTCGAGGGCGTGTTCCTGGGCGTGCTGTCCAGCACGGTCTCGACGTACATATCCCCCGGGGTGGTCGTGCAGGCGGTGCTCGGCACCTTCGCCGTCTCCGCCGGTGTGCTCATCGCGTACCGCAGGCGCTGGATCCGGGTCGACCGGCGGTTCGCCGGGTTCGTCACCGCCGCCGCGACCGGCTTTCTGATCCTGCTGGTCGCCGACTCCCTCTTCGCCCTCTTCGGCGCGGGTGACGGCCTCGGCTTCCAGAGCGGTGGGCTCGGCATCGCCTTCGGCATCGTCGGTGTCCTGCTCGGCGCGGCCTTCCTCGCCCTGGACTTCCGGCAGGTGGAGGACGCCGTCGCCCACGGCGCCCCGCGCGAGGAGGCCTGGCTCGCCGCTTTCGGGATCACCATGACGCTGGTGTGGATCTATCTGGAGGTGCTGCGCGTGCTGACCATCTTCAACAGCGACGACTGACGTCACCGACACCTCCGGTGCCTGAGGGGCACGCGCGACGCGCGTGCCCCTCAGGCACACCCGTGCGCCGGATCCGCCGCCTGAACCCGCGGCGGATTCCGCACGTTCTCAGGACGTCGGCAGGACGCCGCGAAAGGGAAGGACACATGTCATGAGCCCTCACCAGGAACACCCTTATCGGGACGGCCGCGTGGTCATCGATCCCGCGTTCAAGGCCGACGCTCCCGCGCGGTACGCCCGGCTGCGGGAGCTCGGGCCGATCCATCCGGCCGAGTTCCATCTCGGGCTGAAGGGCTGGGTGGTGGTCGGATACGACCTGGCCCGGGAGGCGCTGGCCCATCCCGCGCTGCTCAAGGACGCCACCCCCGCCGCCGAGGCACTGGCCGCCGCGGGCTACGTCCTGCACAAGCCCTCGGTCGGGCTCGGCGCGCAGATGATGGAGGCCGACCCGCCCGAGCACACCCGGCTGCGCCGCCTGGCCGCGGCCGCCTTCACCCCGCGCCGTACGGCCGAACTGGCCCCGCGCATCGAGCAGATCGCCCACTCTTTGATCGACGCGCTGCCGCCCGCGGGCGAGGCCGATCTCGTCGAGGCGTTCAACGCCCCGCTGCCGGCCACCGTGATCGCCGAACTCCTCGGCATCCCCGAGGAGCACCACCGCAACTTCCGCCGCTGGTCGGCACAGGCGCTCCAGGTGGCGTCGCCGGACCACCGCACGGCGCTGGCCGGACTGCACGCGATGCTGGCCGGCCTGGTCGCGGACAAGCGGCGCGATCCCCGGGACGACCTGCTGTCCGCGCTGGTCGCCGTGCGCGACGAGGAGGACGGCCGGCTCACCGAGGAGGAACTGGTGGGCACGGCCATGATGCTGGTCGTCGCGGGCCACGAGAGCACGGTGAACCTGCTGGGCAACGCGCTGCTGTCGCTGCTCCAACACCCCGACCAGTTGCGCCTGTTGCGCGAGCGGCCCGATCTGACGGCCGGAGCGGTCGAGGAGTTCCTGCGCCACGACACCTCCGTCGAGCGCTCCACGAGCCGTTACGCGGCCGAGGACATCCGGCTGGGCGGGGTGCCGGTCCCCCGGGGCAGCATGGTCGTCGTCGCGCTCGGCTCGGCGGGCCGCGACGCCCCGCAGGCCGAGACCGGTGACCCCGCGGTGCTCGACGTGTCCCGGCCGGGCGCCCGGCATCTGGCCTTCGGGCACGGCATCCACTACTGCCTGGGCGCTCCGCTGGCCCGTCTGGAGGCGGCGATCGCCCTGCGCGTCCTGCTCGCCCGTGTCCCCGAGCTCGAACTGGCCGTACCTGCGGACTCGTTGGAGTGGATCGGCTCCGGCATCATCCGCGGGGTGCTGTCCCTGCCGGTGCGCTACCGGGTGGGCTGACCCTCGGCACGAGTGACGCGGACACGCCGCGGCCCGCGCCTTTCGAAGGCGCGGGCCGCGGCGTTCTTGCGGGTCAGGGCGGTCAGGCGGTCCGCAGTTGGCGGGACCCCCAGCCCAGCAGCAGGGCCTGGAGGATGAACCACACGCCGCCGCCGGTGGCGTACACCGACAGCACGTCCAGCGACGGATGGTCGCCTGCGGCCTGGATGTTGTAGGTGATGCCGACGAGGAAGGACAGCCCGCCCGAGATCAGGGTCGGCCACTGCTTGCCGAACTCCGCGCCGCGCCGCCGCAGTCCGACGATCACCTGGGCGAGTCCGGAGACGACGGCCCAGACGCCGAACACATGGAGCACCGGCGCCTCGCCGCCGGCACCGGCGACGCCGAGCGCGATGGCGGCCAGCGTGCTGAGCACCCCGTTGAACGCGATGACCCGGCGCTCGGCGCCCTCGGGGGTGGCGCGGTGGTCGAGCAGCGAGGACACCGCGTCGATCAGCGGATAGACGACCAGCAGCGTGATCGCCACGGCGTCGACGTCCTCGTGGGCGCGGGCGAAGGCCAGGGCCCACGCCACGGCGAGGATGCCACGGCTCAGGTACAGCTTCAGCAAGGAGGCACGTTCGCCGGTGGCCGTCTGTCCGGCCGGTTTCGGGGTCGCGGTCTGGGTGCTCATGTCGGTCGGGCCTCTCAGGTCAGGGGGTGGTCCCGGTCAGTGCCGGGAGGGGGACACGCAACGGAAGCTGGCGGCGAGGGACGGGTCGCCGTGGCCCTTGTAGCGGGACACCTCGGGGTAGGCGCACAGGTCGCGGTCGACCTGCTCGCCCTGGGCGTTGATCAGCGTGGCCGGCAGGGTCTCGGGCGCCTTGCCGTGCTCGACCCAGTCGGTCAGCGCGGCGAGGCCGTCGGCCGAACCGTCCTGGCCGTTGAGGCCGCAGTGGTCGGTGTCCGGCGCGAGGAAGAGCCGGTAGAAGTCGTCGACCCGCTGGGAGCCGCCCATCTGCCGCTCGACCTGCTTGCGGTAGTCCACGGTGCCCTGAGTGGGGATGAACTGGTCGGCCTGGCCGTGCCAGGTGATGAGCTTGCCCCCGGACTTGCGGAAGCCCGACAGATCCGGGTCGCTCGTGCCGATGACGTCGTCGTACTCGGCCACGGACTGCTGGAACAGCTTCGTGAAGTCGCTGTAGGTGATCTTCGTGAGGTCGAAGGACGGATCCTTCTCGAGGAAGAGCTGGACCCAGGCGGCGGGGACCGGGAACGGAACGCCCTTGACGACGCCGGTGGCGGCGTCGGGCTGAGAGTGCGCCAGCCCCGTGAGGTCGGCGCCGATCGGGACGCCGGACCACAGCTTCTGGCCCGAGGTGGTGCGCGGACCGTCCCAGATCTTGCGGACGACGGTGGCGTCGGCCACCGTGATGGTCAGCTCCTTGCCGTCGCAGACGACCTTGGTGCCGATCAGCCGGCGGGGGTCGAAGTCGCAGCGGGACGCGTCGTTGACCACACCGTCGGTGACACCGTCGAGTTTGTCGCAGGCCTTGACGGCGGCGGCGGTGAAGGCCTTCAGCTCGCAGTCCGTCGGATAGGTCTTCTCGTTGTTCAGGACCACCTGCGGCCACAGGGTGGCGACCTCAAACTGGGTCCAGTTGATGCCGGGGGCGTCCGCGAGGATGCCGTCGTAGTCGTCGGGGTAGGCCTGGGCCTCCATGTAGCCCTGGCGTCCGCCGGTGGAGCAGCCGGTGAAGTAGGAGTAGGCGGCACGTTGGGCGTAGACGCCGTTCACGACTTCCTTGCCGACGACAGCGGCCTCGTGCTGGGAGCGGGAGGCGAAGTTCTTCAGCGCCGTGCGGTTGATCCGCCCCTGGCCGTCGAGGACCCAGCTGGTGTCCACGACGTCGCCGACGCCGGCGTCCGTGGTGGTCACCGCGTAGCCGTTCTTGACCGCGGTGCCGAGGCCGACCCCGTTGTCCCCGGCGGCGTAGGCGCTGCCACCGATCGCCTGGAAACGGCCGTTCCACTTCTCCAGCGGCAGCCAGGTCTGCACCGTGGCGTGGTCGTCCTGCCCCGGGTGGGTGAGGGTGACCGTCACCTTGCAGAAGGCCGGTACGTCGTAGACGTCGCCGCCGAGAACACCGCTGCCGTGGATGGCGCCGCCGGCGTCACGGACCGCCGTCACGGACTCCACCCGGGCACCGGCCGGGGCCTTCACGGAAGGTGCCGCGCAGGCGGCGGTGGTGGTGGCGGTGGTGGTGGCGGTGTTCCGGGTCTCGTCCGCCGACGCGGTCGGCAGACAGACCGCCGCCGCGACCAGCGGCACACCGGCCGCCATGACCGTCAGAGCCTTCTTCATCGATTTCCCATCCAAGAGGTAGGTGTGCGCCCGCCTGCGGCAGCACATGTACATGTCTCATGACATGTCGAGGACCGATCCAGACCGTATCACCGTTTAAAGCGGTGACGGAAGCGGTCTCACGAACATCCGGCGTTCGGATGGCCCCGACATCGCCCGGTATCACTCTGCCCGGGGCCGCACAGCGGAGCCACAGTCAATTGACTCTCGCTGCACAGGAGTTGGCGCTAGGTCATTCGACGGTCGTCGGCGACCGTCTCCGCCGCGCGCTCCTCGGGCAGCCACTTCGAGTGCTGCCGCCGCGCCCAGGACCTGCTGACATACCCGGTGCGCATACCCAGTAGCGCCTCCGGATCCTGCCGGGCCTTGCGCATGTGTCCCAGCACGACCAACGTGATCGCCCAGGCGAGCAGGTCGTGCACGAAGATCGCACTGGTACGGGAGATGAAGGGCAGCACCCCCATGACCCACATCAGCAGGCCGGTGAACATCATCACCAGCACGGCGCCGGCGATCCCGCCGGCGTAGAGCTTCTGTCCCGCGTTGAACTTGCCGGCCGGTCGCGCCGCGGGCGAGGTACGGCGCCTGCGGACGGCGCGCAGCCACTGCCGGTCGTACGCCGCGAAGCGGTTGATCCGGCGCAGGTCCGCACGGAAGGCGGCGGAGAACAGCCCCACCAGAAAGGGCACCGGCAGACTGATGCCGGACCACTCGTGGAGGGTGACCATCAGATGCCGCCGTCCGACGAGTTGGGCCAGCGGCCCGAGGTAGAGACAGGCCGCGGTGACCAGGCACACCAGCATCAGACAGCCGGTCGTCCGGTGGATCCAGCGCTCGGCGGTGCTGAACCGCCGTACCCGGCCGGGCGGTTCAGGCCGCGCCGCTGCGCCGGTCGGCGTCGTCGAGCCAGCCGTCGACGGCATATCCGCGCTCCTCCCAGTAGCCGGGAACGACCTTGTCGGTGACCGAGATGCCGGACAGCCACTTGGCCGACTTGTAGAAGTACATGGGCGCCACGTAGAGGCGGACGGGGCCGCCGTGCTCGTGACTGATGGGCTTGTCCTGCATGTTCAGCGCGACCAGGACGTCGGACCGGCGGGCCTGTTCCAGCGTGAGGCTCTCGCTGTAGGCGCCGTCGAAGCAGGTGAACCGGATCGCCGCACCCGGGGAGCGCACGCCGGCGTCGTCGAGGATGTCCGCGAGCCTCACCCCGTCGAAGGGTGTCTTCTCCACACGCCAGCCGTCGGTGCACACGACGTCATGCACGACCCGGGTCTGCGGCAACGCCCGCAACTGTTCGAGGGTGTAGCTCCTGGGCCGGTCCACCAGGCCCGTGATCCGCAGCTGATAGTTCGTCTCGCCCTTGTGCGGCACGGAGCCGACGACGCTGTAGTACCGGAAGCCGCCCGGGTTGGGCAGCAGCCCGGTCGCGCCGGTGGGGTCGAGCTGGGACGCGGCGCCGAGGAAGCCCTCCCAGCCGCGCTGGAGACAGGGGGCCGCGGCGAGCCCCGCGGCCCCGGCGGCGAGCACGCCGAGCATCGCGCGCCGCGCCACCGGTGCGCCTTCGCCGGCCTCCCGATGCGGTTTTTCTGCCATGGTCCGTACTCCTTCGAAGCGGTGGCTTCGCGCCACCTGTTCAACTGGTGATGAAAGCGGCATCGGCTCCTCGCCGGCCGCAGCCTCCGGTCTCGGCCGGGACCCAGGGCGCAGGGCGCAGGTGCCGCGCCGAACCGCCGACGGATCACTCCCTCCACACGTTCACCTTTCGCACACAGACGGAGGGGTCGACGACACACGTACTGGGCAGTATGTTCGAGAGCAATTTGTGCGGGTCACGCCGTCGGACCTCGGAAGGCTGAAGAAGAGCAGGCACTACCTGCGTCCCCAGGCACATCTGCGCTTATCGTGAAGAGCGAACATGCCGGACGAACCGTTTGGCGTCGACACTTGCCTGTGTGTGGTGCCCTGGCACGTGGGTACCATGCGCAACGTCATCCATAACGAGGGAGTGAACGGTTGTGACCAGCCAGTCAGCCGCCGCGCTCCGATCGCGGTACGTGGAACAAGCCGCATCGGATCTGGAGGAGAACCGCCGCCTGCAGCAGGAGCTGAAGGAACGGATCTCGATGTTGAAGCAGGAGGAGGCCCTCCTGGGAGACATCATCAGCCTCGCCGAGCGGTACGAGGGCTTCGCCGACGCGTCCCGGCTGCCGGAGCAGCTGCAGGACGAGCACGTCGCCGCGAAGCCGAAGCGGGCTGCGACCGGGACCACTTCGCGCCGCAAGGCGCCGGCGAAGAGCACGTCGGCGAGGACCACGGCGAAGACCGGCGCGGCGGCGAAGCCGCGTCAGCCCCTGCTGGGTGACCTGCTCACGAAGCTGCTCGCCAAGTACGACGAGCCGCGCCTGGCCAAGGAGCTGCGCGACGAGCTCCTGAAGAAGCACCCCGACCGCAATCCCACCCCTCAGGTGGTGCGGAACACTCTGGAGTCGCTCGTCGCCAAGGGACGTATCCAGCGGCACAAGCAGCAGCGCTCCGTGATGTACACCCTGGTCAAGCAGGGCGGGGCGGCCGACTCCGACTGACACCTCCCTCAGGGCCGCACGAGCCACACGTGCCACCCGGCAGAGATCACGGACCGTCCGGACGAGCCGTACACATGGGCCCGGCCGCGCCCCGCCCACGGGCCGCGGCCGCCCGGTACCCGGCTGCCGCGAGCGCGCGGCCCGCAGGGTGTCGTTCACGCGTCCCGTCGCGTCTCCAGCAGCCGCAGCCACACCTCGCTGATGGTCGGGAAGGCCGGTACCGCGTGCCACAGACGGTCGACGGGCACCTCGCCGGTGATGGCGACGGTGGCCGAGTACAGCAGTTCGGCGACGCCCGGCCCGACGAAGGTGGCCCCGACGACGACCTGCCGGTCCCGGTCGATCAGGATCCGGGCTCTCCCCTGGTAGTCGGTGCGGTACTGCAGAGCTCCCGCCAGACGTCCGATCTCGTAGTCGACGACCTCGACGTCGCGGCCGGTGCGCTCGGCGTCGGCGACGGTCAGTCCCACGGAGGCGACCTCGGGGTCGGTGAACACGACGCCCGGGACGGCCTCGACGTCGGCGGTGCTGCTGTGCGGGGCCCAGCGGCCGGTGTCCAGCGGCTCCCCCTCGGCGCGGGCGACGATCACGGCCCCGGCGACGCGTGCCTGGTACTTGCCCTGGTGGGTGAAGAGCGCCCGGCGATTGACGTCCCCGACGGCGTAGAGCCAGTTTCCCGGCACGGCGGTGACGGTGAGGCTGTCGTCGGTGGTGATCCAGTCCCCCGGTTCGAGGCCGACGGTGTCGAGCCCGATGTCCTGTGACCGCGGGACGCGTCCGGTGGCGAAGAGGATCTCGTCGGCGGTGATCAGGCCCCCGTCCGACAGCGTGACCCGCACCTCGTCCCCCGCCCGCTCCACACCGTCGACGCGGAGGTCGAAGCGCACGTCCGCACCGGCCTCCCGCAGGCGCTCGGTGACCAGTTCGCCCGCGAAGGGCTCCATTCCGGGCAGCAGCCGACCGCCCCGGGCCAGCAACGTGACCCGACTGCCGAGCGCCTGCCAGGCGGTGGCCATCTCGACGCCGACCACACCCGCGCCGACGACCACCAGGCGTCCCGGTGCCTGCCGGGCGCTGGTCGCCTCCCGGCTGGTCCAGGGCCGCGCCCGCTCGATGCCGGGCAGGGGAGGCAGGGCCGCGCCGCTGCCGGTGCACACGGCGACCGCGTGCCGGGCACGCAAAAGGACCGTCCCGCCGTCGGGTGTCCCCACCATCACCTCGCGTTCCCCGGTCAGGCGCCCGTGGCCGCGCAGCAGCTCGATGCCGGCCGACTTCAGCCAGGCGACCTGGCCGTCGTCCCGCCGGTCGGCGGACATCCGGTCGCGGTGCGCGAGGACGGCCTCGACGTCCAACGGCCCCCGCACGGCGGGGTGGAGACCCGGGACGTGCGCGGCGTCGGCGCGGAACAGAGCGGGACGCAGCAGGGCCTTGCTGGGTTCGCAGGCCCAGTACGAGCATTCACCGCCGACGAGTTCGCTCTCCACGACGAGGGTGCTCAGGCCCGCGGCCGCGGTGCGTTCGGCGACGTTCTCGCCGACCGGGCCTGCGCCGATCACGATGACGTCGTAGGTGCGGGTGTTGTCGGTCGCCATGGGATGGGTCCTCCGGGGACGGGCCGGTCGAATCGGGCGCGGTGGTCGTGCTGGTGGGGGCGGACGTACGTGGTGGTCCGTCCCGGGTGACGGTCCCGGCGCGGCGGCGTGGCCGGCCGCGCCGGGACCGGGTCTCGAGAGCTCAGCGGCCGGGGGCCCGCTCCGTGACTTCCTGGAGGAACCACTCGTTGCCGTCGGGGTCCTTGAAGGCGGCGAAGGTGCCATAGCTGGCCCGCTCAGGGTGCGGCCCGAGGACGCGGTGGGCGTCGCCGGCGTGGTGGAAGGCGCCGGTCTCGTCGCGGAACGGGCCGGAGACCTCCACACCGCAGGAGGTCAGCTCCTCCTGGGCCTTGATGATGTCGGTGACGGTCAGCTGCAGCCCGTGGAGCGTGCCCGGCTCCTGTCGGGTCAGGCCCTCGCCGAAGATGATCGAGCACTCCGAGCCGGGCGGGGTGACCTGCACGATCCGGTAGCCGTCGTGGATCGGGAAGTCGGCGTCCGGGCGCCAGCCGAGGTGCTCCACGTAGAAGTCCTTGGCGCGGTCCACGTCGGAGACGGGCAGGATGACGACTTCGAGCTTCATGTCCATGGTTGTGTTCTCGCTTTCGGTGATCCCGTGATGGGCCAAGTGTTGGGCGGGGGTGACATGTGCGGCATCAGTCACCTGACGGTGCGCATCGACGGCGGTGATGCATCCGTTACTGAAGCCGCGCCCCCGAAGGTCTTGCGATACGTGTGAATGTCGGGTGCTCTGCTTCTGGATGGGTCAGCGCCCATCGACCGATCGAGGAAGGACACATCTTGAGAAGACTTCTTCCCGTCTCCCGCGCCGGCCGCGCTCTGACCGCGGGTGTCGCGCTCTTCGCCACCGGGGCGGCCTTCGCTCCGGTCGGGGCGGCCGCGGCGAGCCCGGCTCCGAAGAGCCCGAACCGGCAGGCCAGGGACTACGTCGCACTCGGCGACTCGTACGCCTCGGCGCCGCTCGTGCCCACCCAGGTCGACGCGGTCTGCGCGCGCTCGGACCAGAACTACCCCTCGCTGGTGGCGCGTTCACGGTCCGCACGACTGACGGACGTGACCTGCTCGGGTGCCACCACCGAGGACATGACGGCTTCCCAGACCGACGGCGTCGCGCCGCAGCTCGATGCGCTGGACCGGGGCACCGACCTGGTCACGCTCACCATCGGCGGCAACGACATCGGTTTCTCGACAGTGCTCGGCACCTGTGCCCGGCTCACGTCCGGCGACCCCGCCGGCGCCCCGTGCCGGACGCACTTCACGGACACCGGAACGGACCGGATCACGGAGGCGATCGGCCTGACCGGGTCGAAGGTCGCGGGTGTGCTGCGCGGGATCCGTCAGCGGGCCCCGCACGCCCGGGTCGCGGTGGTCGGCTACCCCGACCTCTTCCCCGACGACGGCGTGGGCTGCACCAGCAGCTCCGTGCCGCTGGCCGCGGGTGACTTCCCCTGGTTGCGCGACAAGGAGAAGGAGCTGAACGCGATGCTGGCCCGCGAGGCCCGGCACGCCGGTGCGACCTATGTGAACACGTACGCCCCGACGGTCGGTCACGATCTGTGCAGGCCGGCCGGTGAGCGGTGGATCGAGACGTTCGCCCCGCAGACTCCGGCCGCGCCGCTGCATCCCAATGCCATGGGTGAGAGCGCGATGGCCGGCGCCGTCGAGACCGCGCTCACCCGGCACTGCCCGCACCGCTGAGCCGGCTCGCCTGAACTCCGAAACCTGAACTCCGAAGCCTGAACTCAGAAGCCTGAACTCAGGCATTATCAGAAGA
The DNA here is from genome assembly GCF_017377775.1 of Streptomyces sp. VRA16 Mangrove soil. Classification (GTDB taxonomy): domain Bacteria; phylum Actinomycetota; class Actinomycetes; order Streptomycetales; family Streptomycetaceae; genus Streptomyces. The sequence goes on along the minus strand of NZ_JAFVLN010000001.1, from coordinate 266,169 downwards.
AGTTCGAGGCGCTCGGGCCGTACCCGAACAGCGTTGCGCTCTCCGCCCAGTTCCACACCTGTACGTCCGTCGGCCAGGCGCGCCCCTCGGGGCCGGCCTCGTCCGGGAGCGGCGACCGGGCGGAGACAGCCTCCCGAGCGGGACGGAAGTGCCTGACGGTCCGTCCGTCCGTGTATGTCTGCATAGCCATGTCCTGTCCTCGCTCTTCGGGCCGTTCGGATGGGTGGGGTGGATCAGGCGGCGGCGTCGGCGTGGATGGCGACGGGGATGTTGCCGCGCAGCGCCTTGGAGTACGGGCAGATCTGGTGGGCGGCCTCGGCCAGCGCCTGAGCCGTGGCCCGGTCGACACCGCCGAGTACGGGACTGAGGACCGCGGAGAGGGAGAACTCGCCGTCGTCGCCGTGGGTGAGCGTGATCTCGGCGGTGATGGAGGTGCTCGTCAGCCGGATCCTGCGGGTGGTGGCGGCGCGGCGCAGGGCGCCGAGGAAGCAGGCGGCCCAGCCGGCGGCCAGGAGCTGCTCGGGGTTGGTCGCGCCGCCGGCGCCGCCGAGCTCCTCGGGAAGGGCGAGGCTCGTCGCCAGCAGGCCGTCGGAGGAGCGGACGCGACCGCCGTTGCGGCCTTCTCCGTCGACGTCGACAACGGCGGTGTAGCTGACTGCCATGGCTGATGCTCCCCATCTTGGTCCAGGAACCTGGAACCTGGATCGAAAAGTTGTGGTGCCCTAACCGGACGCCCATTGCGTCACCAGTTGAGGCGGTGACTAAAGAATGGCAACTCATCGCGTCACCCGTCAAGACGGTTACGGACGATTCTCGGAATCGCGACCGGATTCTCGGCCCGAGCCTTCCGCGGCCGAGCGTACGCATCGTCCGGCACTCTCACACGTCTGCAAGCACCAAGACACGTATCTGTGCTGAGTGACAGCCGCTCACGCTCCCGGCCGGATCAGTCCAATGACGTACGTGTCGCCGCCCACCCCGATCCGGCGCTCGACAACAGACAGCCAATCGACGCAGGACCGATGCGTCTCCGGTGGACAGAGTGAGAGACGACTCCCCCGCTCGCCCCGCTCCGTGGCGAGCGAACAAGACGGCAAGAGACGAGAAGGGCACTCTCATGGCTACGACATGGTTGATCACCGGCGCGTCCCGAGGTTTCGGGCGCGCCTTGGCGGAAGCGGTCCTCGCGGCCGGTGACCGGCTCGTGGCGACGGCCCGGCGTCCGGAGCAACTGGCCGACCTGGTCGCCCGCCACGGCGACCGAGTGCGAACGGTCGCACTGGACGTCACCGACCCGGCCGCCGCACAGGCGGCGGTGCGGGCGGGCGTCGACGCCTTCGGCCGCCTCGACGTGGTGGTGAACAACGCCGGGTACGCCAACAGCGGCCCCATCGAGGAGATGGCGGAAGCCGATTTCCGCGCCCAGTTCGAGGCGAACTTCTTCGGGGTCGTCAACGTCACCCGGGCCGCGCTTCCCGTCCTGCGCGGACAGCGTTCGGGGACGTTCGTGCAGTTCTCCTCGCTCGGCGGACGGGTCGGCGGCACCCCGGGCATGGGCGCCTACCAGAGCGCCAAGTTCGCGGTGGAGGGCTTCTCCGAGGTCCTGGCGGGCGAGGTCGCCCCGTTCGGGGTGAAGGTCGTCATCGTGGAGCCCGGTGCCTTCCGGACCGACTGGCAGGGCTCGTCGATGGAGCTGCACACCGTGGGCGCCGACTACGAGGAGACCGTCGGCGCCATGAACAAGTACCGGGCGCAGAACAACGGCCATCAGCCCGGCGACCCGGTCCGCGCGGCCAAGGTGCTGATCGACGTCGTGCGCGACGACGACCCGCCGCGCCGTCTCCTGCTCGGCGCCCAGGCGGTGACCGTGGCACTGGAGGCGGGCGAGGCACGGGCCGCGGAGACGCGGAAGTGGGCCGCGGCCAGCGGCGCCGCGGATTTCCCCGCCGGCGCGTAGCCCTCCGCCTCCCGCCGCATCCCCCTCCCGCCTGTCCTGTCTTTCCTGCGACACCTACGACACCTACGACACCTACGACACACCTCTCACCGTTCCGATCACGTTCCGAAGGAGATCACTCCATGTCTCGTAAGACCTGGCTCATCACCGGCGCTTCCAGCGGACTGGGCAAGGCCCTGGCCGAACACGTACTGGCCCTGGGCGACCAGGTGGTGGCGACGGCCAGCTCGACGCGCGCCACCACCGAACTGGCCGCGCGCTACCCGCAGACCGCGCTCGCGGTGAAGCTCGACGTCACCGACGCCGAGGACCGGCTGGCCGGTGTGCGCGCCGCCGAGGAGCGGTTCGGCGGCATCGACATCCTCGTCAACAACGCGGCCATCGACTTCGTCGGGGCCCTTGAGGAGCAGGAGGAGAGCGACTACCGCAGGCTGTTCGAGGTCAACTTCTTCGGCGCGGTCGCCCTCACCCGGGCGGTGCTGCCCGGGATGCGCGCGCGGCGCAGCGGCACCGTCGTCAACGTCTCCTCCATGGACGGTCTCGCGAGCCTGCCCGCGAACGGCTACTACTCAGCCGGCAAGTTCGCACTGGAGGGCTTCACCGAGGCCCTGTGGCAGGAGATCGAGCCGATCGGCCTGCACGCGATGATCATCCAGCCCGGTTCCTTCCGCACGGGTATCGAGAACCGGACGAAGGTCTCCGGTGCGGCCATCGAGGACTACGCCGCCACGGCCGGCGTGTTCCGCGCGATGATGGGCAACCTGACGCCGGAGATGTTCCCCGGTGACCCGGCGCGGGCCGCGGAGGCGATCGTGCAGGCCGTCCACGCGCCGAAGCCGGCGCACTGGGTCGTCCTGGGCAGCGACGCCCAGCGGCGCATCGGCGTCAAACTCGACCAGTTGCGGGCCGAGTTCGAAGCCGGCCGGGAGCTGGCGCTCAGCACCGACTTCCCCGGCGCCGCCGACAACGCGGTGCTCTGACCCGTACGAGGCGCAGGCGATCACCGCCTGACGACGCCCCTGGGAACCGCCGACGGCGGCAGACGGTCCGACCGTCTGCCGCCGTCGGCGGTTCTTCCGCGATCCGCTCGTGTCCCGCACACCGGTCAGACGGTGACGGTCTTGTACTCGGTGTAGGTGCCGAGGCCGACCGCGCCGTACTCGCGGCCGATACCGCTGGCCTTGAAGCCGCCGAAGGGACCGTCGAAGCCGACGGACGCGCCGTTGACGGTCACGGTGCCGGTGCGGATGCGGCGGGCGATCGCCAGCGCGTGCTCCTCGTCGGCCGACCAGATGCCGCCGGACAGGCCGTACTCGGAGTCGTTGGCGATCCGGACGGCGTCATCCTCGTCGTCGTAGGCGATGACCACCAGCACCGGGCCGAAGATCTCCTCCTGCGCGATCCGCATCGAGTTGTCCACGTCCGCGAAGACGGTCGGCGTCACGTAGTTGCCCTTTTCCAAGCCCTCGGGGATCTGCGGGCCGCCGACGACCAGTCGGGCGCCCTCCTCGATGCCGAGCTGGATGTAGTCGCGCACCCGCTGCTGCTGGTCGGGGCGGATCATCGGGCCGATGAACGTGTCGGGGTCGTTCGGGTCGCCGACCTTCAGCGAGCCGACCAGCTCCTTCAGCGCCGTCACGACCTCCTCGTACTTCTCGCGCGGGGCCAGGATGCGGGTCTGGGCGATGCAGGACTCGCCGTTGTTGAGCAGGGAACCGAACTTCAGGCCCGCGACAGCCCTCTGGATGTCGGCGTCGGGGAGGATGACGGCCGCCGACTTGCCGCCCAGTTCCAGACTGACCCGCTTGAGCTGCTCGCCCGCGATCGAGGCGATCCGGCGGCCGGCGCGCGTCGAGCCGGTGAAGGCGATCTTGTCGACGTCGGGGTGCGACACCAGGTGCTCACTGGTCTCGCGGTCCGCGGGCAGCACGCTGATCACACCCTCGGGAAGCCCCACCCGCTCAAGGAGCTCGGCCAGGAAACCCATGCTCAGCGAGTTCTCCGGGGAGACCTTCAGCACCACGGAGTTACCCGCGAGCAGCGCGGGGATGATCTTCGAAGTGGCCGAGGAGAAGGGCGAGTTCCACGGGATCACCGCGGCGACGACACCGACCGCTTCGCGGCGCACCACACTGCGCACCGGGGAGTCCGGGTCCGAGGGGACGAGCGTCTCCTCCCAGCCGAACTCCTCCGCCGCCTTCAGGTAGGCGTTCGCCTGCCGGGTCAGGCCGGGCTGCCCGGCCCGGGTGAACCAGCCGGCCGAGCCGTTCTCCAGGGAGATCAGGTGGGCGGCCTTCTCCGCGTTCTCCTCGCGCAGCGCGTTGAAGCGGCGCAGCAGCGCGATCCGCTCCGCCGGCGGGGTCAGCCGCCACTCCCCCCGGTCGAACGACGCGCGGGCCACGGCCACGGCCCGGTCGATGTCGGCGGGCCGGGCCTGGGCCACGCGGCCGATCCGCGACTGGTCGTGCGGGGAGACGATGTCGAGCAGCGCGGGGTTGCTCGGCTCGACCCAGGAACCACCGATGAACAGACGATCGTAGGTGATCATGCGCTTTCTCTCTCCCAGTGCGTGTGTCGGTCCGTTGCGGCACCATCTCTAACTGCCACTTCAATGTAGCACTTCTTTTTATTAGGTTCACATAGAAGTGGTTTACTCGCGGCCATCCGCCTCACTGTGGTTACGGTTGAGAGATGAGAGCCGACGCAGCACGCAATCTGGAAGCAGTCCTGACGACCGGGGCACGCATGCTCGCCGCCGACCCCGGCACGAGCATCGCGAGCATCGCCACCGAGGCAGGCGTGGACCGCCGCACCGTCTACCGCCGCTTCGTCTCCCGCGAGGAACTCCTCGCCGCGATCTACGCATCCCGCCTGGAAGCCATCGAGCGCGCCATCGAGGACGCCCGCCTGCGCGAAGCACCCGTCGCCGTCGCCCTGCACCGCTACGTCGAGAACATCATCGCCGTCAACCGCACCTGGCCCGTCGACCTCACCCGCATGCTCGCCGACGGGGCCGTTCGCCGGCGCCGGGACGCTTGCATCGCCGAGGTCGACGCCTTTCTGCACCGGGCCACCGAGGAGGGCTTGATCGGCCGGGAACAACCGGAGGGCTGGGCCAGGGTGTTGCTGCCCGAGCTGCTCTCCCTGGCCTCGACCCGGCAGGCACACCTGAGTCCCGGGAGAGCGGCCGACCTGGCGGTCGACACACTTCTGCACGGCATCGGAGCACGGCATCACCACTGACCGCACACCCTCGACAGCCCGAGCGGCGCACCGGGTGTCCCCAAGGGCCTCCCCCACACACGTTCTTCCCTCAGTCGGATGACTCTCCGCGCAACTCCCCGCGTCCTACCGTCAGATGACTGATGTAGCCGGTTACGTGACGGGCGAGAGTATGTGGCATCGGTCCCGATCCTGTGGGACAGGGCCCACACACCTGCCGTCCGCCTCCCGCGGACCGGCTCACCGTGAACGCACGAGAGGGTTTGACATGATCAACAGGCGTACCTTCAACAAGGCCGTCGGCCTGGGCACCGGCGCGGCCGCGGTCTCGCTGGCCGGCCTGCAGGGCACCTCGTCCGCGGCGACCGCCGCACAGCGGACCGGCGGTTCGACCGCCCCCACCGTGCCCACGATCACCCCCGGCACCCACACGGAGTTCGAGACGATCAAGCACGTCAGGGCGGGCGTCCTGGACATCGGTTACGCCGAACTCGGCCCGGCCCACGGCCCGGTCGTGCTGCTGCTGCACGGCTGGCCGTACGACATCCACAGCTTCGTCGACGTCGCCCCGCTCCTCGCCGACCAGGGTTACCGCGTCCTCGTTCCCTACCTGCGCGGCCACGGCAGCACCCGCTTCCTGTCCCGGCACACCCCGCGCACGGCCGAGCAGTCCGCGATCGCGCTCGACATCATCGCGTTCATGGACGCCCTGAAGATCCCGAAGGCGACCCTCGCCGGCTTCGACTGGGGCTCGCGCACCGCGGACATCATCGCCGCCCTGTGGCCCGAGCGCGTCAAGTCGCTGGTCTCCACCAGCGGTTACCTGATCACCGACGTCAAGGCGCAGATGAACCCCCTCCCTCCGGCCGCCGAGCACAACTGGTGGTACCAGTGGTACTTCGCCTCCGAGCGCGGCAAGAAGGCCATGGAGGACGAGACGAAGCGCATCGACCTGTGCCGTTACGTGTGGACGCTGGTCTCGCCGAACTGGAACTTCTCGGACGAGGTCTTCAACCGCACCGCCGAGGCCTTCAAGAACCCCGACTACGCGGCCATCGTGCTCTTCAACTACCGCTGGCGCATCGGCCTCATCGAGGGCGAGCCCCGCTACGACCGTTACGAGAAGCAGCTCGCGGCGCCGCAGCCCGCCATCCACGTGCCGACGGTCACCCTCGACGCGGCGCTCGACCCCTTCACCGCCGCGCCCGGCGACGGTTCCGGATACCGCAACCACTTCACCGGCCCGTACCTGCACCGCCTGATCACGAACATCGGGCACAACCTGCCGCAGGAGGCGCCCACCGCCTTCGCCCAGGCCGTGGTCGACGCCGACCACCTCTGAGTTCCCGCACCCGTCATCGGTCCGGTGCCTCACCCCCCGCGCCGGCGCTCGTCCAGGAGGAGTCCCAGATGACCGAAGTCCAGTGGAACCGGCTGACCGCCGCCGACCTGCGTGCCCTCGCGGCACGGGACGCGGTGGTGATGATCCCCATCGGGGCCACCGAGCAGCACGGGCCCCATCTGCCCACCGGCGTCGACGACTTCCTCGCCACGGAGGTGTGCCACCGGGCGGCGGTACTGGCCGCCGAGCACACCGGGGTGGTGGTCGCCCCCTCGATCCCCACCGGCCTGTCGGAGCACCACATGGCGTTCGGCGGCACCCTCACACTCAGCCTGCCGACCCTGCACGCGCTGCTGCGTGACATCTGCCGGTCCGTGATCCGGGCGGGCTTCTCCCGCATCCTCGTCGTCAACGGGCACGGCGGGAACATGACCGCCCTCAACGCCCTCACCACCGAACTGACCGTGGAGCTGTCGACGCCGATCGCGTTCGCCAGTTACTTCGGCGCCGGACGGGAGGTGGTGCGGGACACCCTGGAGGCCCAGGACGGCCTCATGCACGCCTGCGAGGGCGAGACGTCCATGATGATGGCGGCCCACCCCGGCCTGATCCGCGAGGAGCACCTGGCGCAGGCCCACGGGCCGCGGATCACGCTGCCCGCGGAGTCCACCGACCCGCTGTACATGGCCGTGCCCTTCGAACGGATCACGCAGACCGGGGTCGCGGGCGACGCCCGGGTGGCCGGCGCGGAGAAGGGCGAGCGGATGCTCGCGGGCTGCGCTGCGGCGCTGGCGGACATCATCGTGCGGGACCCCTGGGCGAAGCAGCACCTTCACACCACAGCTCCGCATTGAGTCACCGTCTTGACGAGTGACGAGCGGCGTGGAAAATTGAATCACCAGTTAGAGCGGTGACGAGCCGGCGTGACCGGCTCACCTCATGTACCGATACATCTGAGAGGGAATTGTCATGGTGACCATCAAGGGCGGCCGCAAGAGGCTGACCACGGGCGCCCTCGCGGCGGCCACGGCGGGGCTGGCGCTCGGCGCGTTCACCCTCAGCGGCACCGCCAACGGAGCGCCCGCAGCCGCCGGGGCCACCGACGCCGGCCGGCACGCCAAGCCGACCATCGTCCTGGAGCACGGCGCCTTCGCCGACGGCTCCAGCTGGAACGGCGTCATCACCGACCTGCGCGCCGACGGCTACCCGGTCGTCGCCGCCGCCAACCCGCTGCGCGGTCCGGCCTCCGACGCCGCCGCCCTGCGCACGGTCCTCGACCACGTCAAGGGCCCGAAGATCGTCGTGGGCCACTCCTACGGCGGCAACGTCATCAGCCAGGCCGTCACCGGCGACCCCGACGTCAAGGCCCTGGTCTACGTCGCGGCCTTCCTGCCCGCCCCCGGCGAGAGCGCCCTGGAACTGACCAACAAGTACCCGGGTTCGACGCTCCCCGACGCCCTGGACCCGGTCACCTACCAGCAGGCCGACGGCTCCACCGCCACCGACCTGTACATCCGGCAGGACAAGTTCCGCCACCAGTTCGCGGCCGACGTGCCCGCGGGGCAGGCCGCTCTGATGGCCGCCGAGCAGCGGCCGATCGCCCAGGCCGCCCTGGAGGAGAAGGCCACCACCGCGGCCTGGCGGACCAAGCCCAGCTGGGCCGTCGTCACCAAGGACGACCTCAACATCCCCGTCGCCGTGCAGCGCTTCATGACCGAGCGCGCCCACGCGCACACCACCGAGGTCGCCGCCTCCCACTCGGTCGCGGTCTCCCACCCCCGTCTGGTGGCCGACGTGATCGAGCGGGCCGCCCGCGCCACCGTTCGCTGAACCCCTCGCAGGGCGGCGGGACTTCCGGTCCCGCCGCCCTCGGGCGGCACCGAGCACCGCACCGGGCACACCTCACCGGTGTACGGATCACAGGAGATCGAACGCCATGAACGCCCACTCCGACGCCCGTACGCTCGGGGCCTTCCTCAAGGCCCGCCGGGCCGAGCTGGACCCGCGCGCGTGCGGACTGCCCGAGACGGACTCCGCCCGCCGCGTCGTCGGGCTGCGCCGCGAGGAGGTCGCCCTGCTCGCCGCGATCAGCGTCGACTACTACACCCGGCTCGAACAGGGCCGCGTGCGCGCCTCCGCGGCCGTCCTCGACACCCTGTCCCGCGCCCTGCGCCTCGACGAGGACCAGCAGAGCTATCTCTACGAGGTGGCCGGGCGGACGGACGACCTGCCGCGCCGTACGCGCCGCCCCGTCCAGCGGGTGCGGCCCGCCATGCGCCGACTGCTGGCCCAGCTCGGCGAGACGCCCGCGCTCGTCCTCGGCAAGCGCCTGGACGTCCTGGCGTGGAACCGTGCCGCCGTCGCGCTGTACACCGACTTCGCCGCGATCCCGACGGCCGAGCGCAACTACCTGCGCCTGATGTTCACCGACCCCGCGATCAGGGGCCTGCACCGGGAGTGGGCGCACGACGCACGCGACGCCGTCGCCGCGCTGCGCATGGAGGCGGGGGCAGACCCCGACAACCCCGAACTCGCACGCCTGGTCGGCGACTTGACCCTGCGGGACGCCGACTTCAGCGCCTGGTGGGCCGAACACCGCGTCAACAGTGCGACGTACGGCACCAAGCACTACCGCCACCCTCTGGTCGGCGACCTCACCCTGGACTGCGACACGTGGTCCGGTTCCGACGCCGACGGGCAGCGCCTGATGGTCCTGACCGCGGAGACCGGAAGCCCCTCCCACGACGCCCTGCGCATCCTCGCGTCCGCTACGGCACTGCGGGCGGACGCCGAACCGGCGGGCGTCGGCATCCTGTAGCGCCCCGGGAGCCGACCGCCCGCCTCGTCAGCCCCCTTGCCGGCCAACTTGCTGGACGTGACTCACTCGGACCGTGCACACGAACGGACCGGCCCTCTCCCCACGGGCCGGTCCGTTCGTGTATCCGCGGGCTGTCAGCTCATTCGGCCAACCGGTCGAGGACCGCGGTGGCCAGGCGGAGCGCGGCGTGCAGCTCCGTCACCTCCGCGACGGTGGGGTGCACCACACCGGACCACTCACCGCGCAGGCCCGGCCAGACCGCCAGCAGCGTCTGCGTGCCGGCGAGACCCAGCTGGGCCGTGACGTCCGTGCGGCCCTCGTCCGTGCACGTCCAGGACAGCAGGACACGGCCCTGCGGGACGCGGGACGGTCCGCGCAACGGCATCCAGGTCGCCATCAGCCGTCCGTGCACGGGCGTCACGATCGCGCCCCGCACGTCGGCGGGCATCGGTGCCTGTGTCAGCGCGGACAGCCCGACGGGCCCCTGCTCGGCCGCGGAGTCCGGAACCACGGTGAGAACGGGCCGATGCGCTGTGCCGTACCTCGTCATGTGTTCTCCCCTCCGTGCCGGTGTCCGCGTGGTGTGACACCGAGTCTTCCGGAGGCGGCGACCGGGAACATCCGTCATCTGACTGCCGACCGACCGGGAGCGCCGCGCCTCGGGGCACACATGTGCCGGTTCGGGGCAGCACGTCCAGCCATCCGGCACCACGCCCGAAGACGTACTCCTCCCGGCCGAGCCGGGTGGGTTGAGCCCGTTCCGGCCGACCTGCGATCAGTAGAGTTCGTCGGCCGGGTAGAGGGTCAGCAGCCGGACGGTCTCCACGTACAACCAGGTCAGGGTCAGGGTCAGGCCGAACGCGGCTGTCCAGGAGAGTTCTTGGGGAGCGCCGCACGCGATGCCGTCCGCGACCTTTCCGAAGTGCAGGGACAGGAAAGGCACCGTGAGGACGACACCCAGGACGCCCATCAGGACCGCGAGACCTGCGGGGCGCAGGCCCAGGCCCGCGGCGCCGATGAACGGGACCAGCGCCAGGTCGGCGAGCGCGAGGAACCCCAGTCCGAGCAGTCCGGCACCGACCGACGGCCACCAGCGGCGGCCCGCCCGCATCCAGTGGAGCGCGCGGGCGCAGAGGACTCCGGCACACGCGGCCATCGTCCCCAGCACCAGTTGGACGAAGACACCTGGTGAGAGGTGGCTGGACGCGGTGGCCGAGAGCACCGCGAGGAACACGCCCTGGACCGCGGCGAACGTGAGGGTCAGGGCGGACGACGACCGTTTGCGGTGGCGCTGGAGCACCACCAGTGCCGCGGCGGCCAGACCGGCCCCGGCGGCGATGGCGTACGCGGCGGACGTGCCGATCCCGGTGTGCGGCAGTGCCGTCCAGACGAGGATCGCCGCGAGGGTGCTCACCGCGAGCCCGGCCGCGGCGCGGGAGACGACGCCCTCGCTCGTCATCAGGTCGGCGACGGGGAAGGGCAGGGACGCGGGCTCGTCCGCGCGGAACGGGTCCTGTCCGGTCGTGGTCCGTCCCTGGGGGACTGCGGTCCCGGTCCGCGGATCCCGGGCCGCCGTCTTCGGTCCGCCGCGCCGCCCGAACTGCGGCCGGGAGAGTACGGGGTTGCTGCTGGTCAGCGAACGTTGCTGGACGACCGGTGTCACGCCGGATCCTCTTCTCGGTGTCGAAGGTGTCGGCCGTCCTCAGCCTGGCCGGACGGACAAACCGCGCGCATCAGTCACTTGACGGTGGGAGCCGAGGTTGCGTCGGGCCGGGCTGCCGCAGTTGCGGGGCGGGTGGAGGGGCAGCCCTGGAAACGCGCGACCGGCCGGCGCCCGGTGCGGGCGACGGCCGGTCGAGGTCGCGTGGTGCGGCGCGTCAGGCGGCCCGGACCGTTTCCTTGACGTCGGCGGCAGTGGCCTCGGAGGTCTCGGAGGTCTCGGTGGTCTCGGAGGTCTCGGAGGTCTCGGAGGTCTCGAGGGTGCCGACTTCGTCGTCAGTCCTGCGGGCCGGCTTCAGGAAGCGGGCGAGCACGATGCCGACGGCGAGGGTGGGCGCGATCCAGACGTATCCCATGGCCGTGGCGTGGGCGAAGGCGTCCAGTGCGGTGTCGCGCAGGGCGACGGGCAGCCGGCCGATGGTGTCGGGGCGGGCGGCGTCGAAGCCACCGGCGGTCGGCAGGGCGTGGGTGCGGCTCGCGAAGCCGCTGTTGAGCAGGGCGCCGAAGACGGCGACTCCGAAGGCGGCGCCGATGGAGCGGGAGAAGGTGACGACGGCGCTGGCGGCTCCGAGGTCGGCGGCGGGCACGCTGTTCTGGACGCTGGTCAGGACGACCATGGGGACCATGCCGATGCCGACGCCGGTGATGAGGAAGTAGACGCTCAGTACGAGGGTGTTGGTGGCCGCGCCGATCGTGCCCAGGAGGATCAGCCCGACGAGGTTGGCGGCGAGGCCGGCGAGCAGGATCGTCCGCAGTCGCTCTACGTGTACGGCCCAGCGTCCGGCCAGCGACTGGCTGACGACCAGGCCGGCGACCAGCGGCAGCATGTGGATGCCGGACAGCGTGGCCGAGACTCCGTGGACGATCTGCAGGTAGGTCGGAAGGTAGACCAGGACCGAGAACATCGCGGCGTTGGCGAAGAAGGCGATCAGCGAGGAGAAGACCACGGTCCGGGAGCCGAGCATGGCCGGCGGCAGGACCGGGGCGGCGGCGCGGCGCTCGACCGGGATCAGTGCGGCGCCGAGGGCGACGGTGCCGAGGATCAGACCGACGATGGCCGGCGACCCCCAGCCCCAGCGCTCGCCGAAGGACGTGACGAGGACCAGGCCGGTGGCGATGGCGGCCAGGAGGGTCGCGCCGAGGTAGTCGACGCGGGCCTTGGCGCCACGGGTGGCGGCGGGCAGCGCACGGCCGGCGATGGCCAGGGCGACGATGCCGACGGGCAGGTTGATCAGGAAGGCCCAGCGCCAGGACAACTGGTCGGTGAAAACGCCGCCCAGCAGGGGGCCGACGATGCTGGCGACGCCGTAGACCGAGCCGAACATGCCCTGGTAGCGGCCTCGTTCGCGCGGGGCGACGATGTCGCCGACGAGAGCGAAGGTCAGCACGATCATGCCGCCGCCGCCCACGCCCTGGAGGACCCTGGCGCCGATCAGCTCGGGCAGGTTCTGTGCCAGGCCGCAGGCGACCGAGGCGATCAGGAAGATCGAGGTCGACGCCAGGTAGAGCCGCTTGCGGCCGAACATGTCGCCGAGCTTGCCCCACAGCGGCGTGACGGCCGTGGAGGCGAGGAGGTAGGCGGCGCTGACCCAGGCGATGTCGTCGAACCCGTTCAGGTCCTGCGCTATCCGGGGCAGCGCGGTGGAGACGATCGTCTGGTCCAGGGCGGCCAGGAGGACCGCGAGGATCAGCGCGCTCATGGCCGCGGTCACGCCACCTGCCGCGGGTGCCGCGGACTTCTGTGCCTTCGACATCAGGACTTCCCTTTCCGGAAGCGGTGCACATGGGCGGCGTGCCGACCGCACCCCCACAATCAAGATGAGACCCATTTGGCTGGCACTAACCTTCTCATTTGTCACGTCACTGTAGCACTTATTGGGTATGGGTCTACTCGTGAGAGGCGCTAGAGGTCCTAGGCTGCACATTTCGCCACTAGACTCGGTGGGGTGAGAGCCGACGCAGCACGCAATCTGGAAGCAGTCCTGACGACCGGGGCACGCATGCTCGCCGCCGACCCCGGCACGAGCATCGCGAGCATCGCCACCGAGGCAGGCGTGGACCGCCGCACCGTCTACCGCCGCTTCGCCTCCCGCGAGGAACTCCTCGCCGCGATCTACGCATCCCGCCTGGAAGCCATCGAGCGCGCCATCGAGGACGCCCGCCTGCGCGAAGCACCCGTCGCCGTCGCCCTGCACCGCTACGTCGAGAACATCATCGCCGTCAACCGCACCTGGCCCGTCGACCTCACCCGCATGCTCGCCGAGGACAGCGTCCGCGCCCGTCGCGACGCGTCCGTGGACGAGGTCGACGCGTTCCTCCGGCGCGCCACGGACGAAGGGCTCCTGCGCCCCGGCCTGCCGGAGGGCTGGGCGAGCGCGCTGCTGCCGCAGCTGATGCACCTCGTGTCGCGGCAGCAGCCCGAGTTGAGCCCCGCGCGGGCGGCGGACATCGTCGTCGACACACTTCTGCACGGTCTCGGAGCGTCCTGACGCATGGACGGCCCTCGGGAACTCCGGTGTCCGGGTGTTCCCGAGGGCCGTCGAAGCGGCGGGAGGTTCAGGGTGCCCGCCGGCACCGCTCCGTCAGCCGCGCCGGGCCCCTTCGAGGAAGCGTCCCGCCAGGTCGATCCGTTCGGCCACGGTCGCGGGTGTTGTCGTAGGCACGCGGCATCGTGCCGTCGCTGTTCGGGTACGGCGCGCTCGGGGTGCGCGGGGCCGGCACGCGGTCGCCGGTCCACAGCGAGTCGTAGCCCAGCCCATGTCCTCGCCGGTACGGAAGATCGGGAGGATGCCGTCCGGGTGGGCGTCGGGGCCGAAGGCCGGCAGGGCCGGGCCAAGTCGCACCGGCTGTCTCCTCAGGAGGTGACCCGGTCCGGGTCCTCGTGGGTGAGCGGGAGGTCCAGCAGGGTTTCGAGCGCGGCGACCGTCGCGCCGGGTTCCACGGCGTGGACGGTGGCGAATCCCAGGGCCGCGGCGGGCGCCAGGTACTGCTCGGTGTCGTCGACGAACACGCATTCCTCGGCGCGCAGGCCGAGTTGGTCCAGCACGACGCGGAAGATCTCCGGGTCGGGCTTGCGCAGTCCGTGCTGCTCCGAGAGCACCACGGCGTCGTAGCGCTCCGCGATCTCGTAGCCGTCGTAGAGATCCCACGGGGAGAGGCCGACGGAGTTCGAGAGAATGCCGACCTTGCGACCGGCCCGGCGGGCGGCGGCCGCGGCGGCGAGCACGGCCGGCTCGGGGCGCAGGTCAGCGAAGATACGGCCCATCAGGTTGTCCGGCGCGATGCCGAGCAGCCTCGCGGCAGCTTCGTTCCACTGGGTCTGGGTGAGCGTGCCGCGCTCCAGTGCCTCGGTGATCCGGATCCCCTCGGGGTCGAGGTAGAGGCCGGTGAGCAGCGTCCCCTCCGCCAGTCCCGCGCGCTTTTCGAAGGCGAGCGCGGCGGGCACCAGCGGCGTGGTCAGCACACCACCGAAGTCGAGGACGAGGCCCTTGCGGTGCTGAGTCATACCCACACCTTAAGAGGCGCCCGGAACCGGCCCGGCACCAGGGTCCCATGTTTCTCGCTCTCGACGCACATGTGTTGCGGGTGGACCGGATCCCCGGGCCGGCGGCCCCCTCGGCTGTTCCTCGTGCGCAGCGGATGCGCGTATCCGCTGCCTCACCAGGGCCGTTGGGCGCGACCGGCGACTGTCGGCCGAAGCTTTTCGGCCGCACGAGATGACGAAACATCTGGGTGCATCTACTCTGCTGCGTGGTGTGAGGGTGTGCGAGGAGCACATATGAGCCCTGGCGGGGGCCGGTTCAGCGGAGAAGGGAGTGGGGGACCATGGAGTCGTTCCTGGGGACAATGGTCGGCCGCGAGAGCGAGCAGGAGGTGCTCTCGGCGTTCGTGGCCGATGCCGGAGGCCGGTCGCTCGTACTGCGCGGCGACACGGGTGTCGGCAAGAGCGCCCTGCTGGAACACGTGGCCGGACTCGCGGCGGCCCACGAGCACCGGGTCGTCCGCGCCGCCGGCGTCGAGGCGGAGTCGGAGCTGCCGTTCGCCGGCCTGCACCAGTTCCTGTACCCGCTGCTGTCCTTCATCGACCGGCTTGACGACACGCACCGCAGGTTGTTCGACGTCGTCTTCGGCCGGAGCGAAGGGGCACCCCCCTCGGTCATGACCCTCGGCATCGCCGTGCTCGACCTGCTCTCGCTCGCGGCGTCGCAGAAGCCCCTGATGCTCGTGCTGGACGACGGCCAATGGCTGGACGCCTCCAGCACCGAGGTGTGCGGTTTCGTGGGGCGCCGGCTGACCGGCAGTTCGGTGAAGCTCATCGTCGTGCTCCGCTCGGACCTGTCCTCGGGCTTCGACACCGCCGCGCTGCCGGAACTGCCGGTGACGACGCTGTCGGAGCAGGCCTCCGAGCAGCTCCTCGACCTGCGGCACCCGGGGCTCGATCCAAGGATCCGCCGCCTGGTCCTGGACGAGGCCCAGGGCAACGCGCTGGCGCTGCTCGAACTGCCGCCGTACGTACGTCGGTCGGGGCGCACGGTCGAGGAACTGCTCGGGTACTCCGGCATCCCGCTGCCCGTGCGTCTGCAGCAGGTGTACGGCTCCCGGATCGAGGCGCTCGGCGACGACGTACGCGCGGAGCTGCTGCGCGGCGCCCTCGACGGTGCCGGTGCGGCGGCGGGCAGCCCGCGCGGCACCCGCTACCGGATGGCCGGGGCCGACGAGGCGGCGGACTGCGGGCTGCTGGACATCGATCCGCTCACCGGCGACTTCGTCTTCCGGCATCCCCTGGTCCGCTCGACCGTGGTGCAGATGGCGACGCCCAACGAACGGCACGCGGCGCACGCCGTGCTGGCCCAGGTGCACCGTGACGATCTGGAACGGCGTGCCACGCACCTGGCGGCGTCGACGGTCGACCCCAGCGAGGAGGTCGCTGCCACGCTGGAGGCCGCCGCGGACTCCGCCACCCTGCGCGGCGGCGCGAAGGCCGCCGTGTCCTGGCTGACCCGCGCCGCGGAGCTCAGCGAGAGCCACGAGGAGCGCGCCAGGCGGCTGGGCAGCGCGGCCTTCATCGCCGGGCAGGCCGGCCAGCTGGACCGGGCCCAGCAGCTGGTCCGTTCGAACTCGGCCTCCGGCAGCGGCGGTTCCCCGGATTCGGTGGTCACGTCGGCGTACGTCGCGCTGTACGAGGACGGGGACGTGCGCTCCTCCCGTCACCAGGTCGTCACGGCGATCGAAACCATGCGGGAGACCCTGCGAGAGCCGAACGAGGTGCTGACGCGGCTGATCAACCTGCTGCTGGCCATCAACCAGTACGCGAGTGACGCGACAGCGTGGGAGCGGACGCATGAACTCCTCGACTCCCTGGGCGACTTGGTGCCGGCCGTCTCACGCGTCTACCAGAACACCTGGGGTGACGCCGTGCGCCATGGCGCGGGGATGTACGAGCGTGTGGAACGCGCCGTCGCCGACGTACAGAACCTGGATCCGTGGGACATCACGCGGCTGGGGACCACCGCCTATCACGTGGACGCCCTCAGCCTCTACCGGCGGCAGTTGCAGCGCAGCGTGGACCGCGAGGTCGAGACCGGGGCGATGGGCGTCGGCATCACCATGCTGCACCTGATCATGCTCGACCAGATCGCGGTCGGTGAGTGGACCGAGGCCGAGCGGACCGGACAGCGCAGCCTGGAGCTGGCGACCTCGAACCACAACGCGTTGTTCGCCCACCACACCCGCGCGTATCTCGCGCTGCTGGCCGCGCTGCGGGGCGAGGCCGAGCGCGCCCGTGAACTACAGGCGACGGTCGACACCTGGGCCCGCCCCCGGGGCGTCGGGTTCCTCACCCAGATCGCCGACGCCGTCGGCACCACCGCCGCCCTCGCCGAGGGCGACTACGAGGCCGCCTACCTGCACGCCATCGGCATCACACCCCCCGGTTCCTTCGCGCCGTACGCCCACCAGGCCTCGCGCACCCTCCTCGACCTCGTCGAAGCCGCTCTCCACACCGGCCGCGCCGATCAGGCCCGCACCCACGCCCTCGCCGCCCAGGAAGCGAACCTTCCCGGCGTCTCCCCCCGCCTCGCCCTCATCACCCATGGCGCCCTCGCCATGACCACCCCCGACCCCACCGAGGCCGAAACCCTCTTCAAACAGGCCGAAACCCACCCCCACA
Source organism: Streptomyces sp. VRA16 Mangrove soil (assembly GCF_017377775.1). Taxonomy (GTDB): domain Bacteria; phylum Actinomycetota; class Actinomycetes; order Streptomycetales; family Streptomycetaceae; genus Streptomyces. Next base: position 248,942 of record NZ_JAFVLN010000001.1, on the reverse strand, counting down.
GCGCCCACTTCCCCTACGACCTCGCCCGCATCCACCTCGCCCACGGCATCCACCTCCGCCACACCCAGGGACGCAAGGCCGCCCGGATCCCCCTCACCCTCGCCGCGGAGACCTTCGAACGACTCGGCGCGCCCACGTGGGCCGAGCGCGCCGGCGCCGAACTCCGGGCCACCGGCGCCTCCTCCCTCACACCCTCCACCCACCTCACGGCCCTGACCTGGCAGGAGCGCCGGATCGCCGATCTCGCGGCGAGCGGACTGACCAACAAGGAGATCGGCCAGCGGATGCACCTGTCGCCCCGCACGGTCAGCTCACACCTCTACCGGGTCTTCCCCAAGCTCGGCATCACGTCCCGCGCCGCCCTGCGCGACGCGCTGGGCAGGGTCCCGGACGGGCAGAACACCTAGGGCCTGTCGCCCGGACCCCTCCTGCCCCGCGGCGCCTGGCACGCACTCTCGCCGCACCAGACGCCGGGGCCCCCTCCGGGCGACGGAGGGATCCGGGAGACAGGCTCTAACCCTCGTGCGCCCGGATGCCCTGCTCGTCGAGCCAGCCGAGCACGTAGTCGGCGACGAGGCGCCATCCGTCGTCCACGACGAGGGAGTGGGCGCGGTCCGCGAACTGCTTGAGGTCCGTCGTGGCCGTGGAGTCGCCGTACGCCTTGTACGCGGCCCTGGTGACGGAGTCCGGGACGAGCAGGTCCTCCTGACCGGAGATCAGCAGCAGCGGGCCCCGGCCGGTGTTGCCGACGTCCGCCACGGCGTGCGGGCTACGGACGGCGCCCGCGCAGCCCAGGTCCGTGAGGAGCCGGCGGGGGGCGGGCACCACGTACCTTTCGAAGAGGCACGCGGCCTCCGCCGCGTCGACGGTGTTCGCGAGGACCTCGCGGAACTGCTCAGGGGACAGCGACACCAGGGGGTCGACGCCGCCCTGATCCGGCATCCGGAGTCCGGGCGTGGCGTCGTGCATCAGGATGTCGTTGACGGGGGCGGGTGCGATGGCCACCGCGGCCCGGCCGATGTTGACGCCGATGAGGTGCTGCGCGATGAGCCCGCCGACGGAGTGCCCGATGATGACCGGCGCCCGGTCGAAGGAGCGCACGATGTCCGCGTAGTGCTCCATCAACGCGTCCAGGCCGATGTCGCCCCAGGACCCGGGCTTCTCGCGCAGGTCGCGGGCGGCGGCCGCCTCTCCCGGCCAGCCGGGCGTGAACGCGAGGAACCCCCGGTCGGCGAAGCGCTCGGCCCACGGCTCCCAGGACAGCGCGTGCAGCCACACACCATGGATGAAGACGACGGGAGTACGGTTCACGGTTGGCTCCTCCGAGCATGACGACCTTCGTCCGGCACCGGCACGCGGGCGACGGATCCAGGATCGTTCAGCGTCATGTCCAGGGGCGACAGTCGAATGACTTAATGTCGGCGGGCACCGGCCGGCACAAGGCGTGTCCTCGCGGTCAGCGGCCACCACTCCGAGTGGACAGAATCGGACAGAGATCCGCTTCTCGGACATCGATCCCCGTGCCCGCCGTCGAAATCGACGCAGCCGGACGGTCAACCTACTTATGTACGACGGTTGCTCGGGGACGAGAGTGGGCCGGGTCAGCTTCCGCCCCAGAGAAGGGTTCTCCCGTCATGAGCGGCAACCATCCCGGTGTACAGGCTCCCAGGACGGCGCCGTACGACAGCCTTGAGCTGGTCCTCGACATCGAGCGCGTGCTGGGCGTCTCGCTCCGGCAGGCCATCAGGGCGGAGTTCCGGTTCGACCCCGGGGCCCCGCTGGTCGTCAGCGTGGAGTTCCTCATCCAGGGCGGTGCCGGCGTCCTGTGGCGGATCGGCCGCGATCTGCTCCGGCAGGGGCTGTGCTCGGCCAGCGGTCTCGGTGACGTGCAGATCTGGCCGACGTGTCCGGAGGGAGACCGGCCCACCGCCCGGCTGCAACTGGCCTCCGGTGACATGGCGGCCCTGTTCGAGCTGCCCGTACCACCGCTCGCCGAGTGGCTGGAGCACACGTACGAGCTCGTGCCCGCCGGCCAGGAGCTCTCCGCCGCCGACTGGGACTTCGCGACGGCGCACCTGCTCCAGGACCCCGCGGCGCCGTCCGACTGATCAGCGGACCGCCGCCCGACGGACATGCATGTGCCGGTTCCGGGAAGGCAGGTACGCAGGCGGGCGACTTGTCGGCCCTGGCTCTGCTGAGCTGGTCGCCCTGAGCCACATCGTGGACGTGCACGACCCCGAGGCCGTCGGTCCTTGGCTGCCCCTGGTCGTACGCAACAACTGCCGTTCCCTGCTGCGCTCCGCGCGTCGTGTCGGGCCCATAAAGCCGGAGCCGTTCGCCGGCGCGGTCCGGGACTTCGTGCGGCGAACGGCCGCCCCGGGAACGCCGACGCACAACCGGCCGGGGCTCTGCGCACATGTGCGGCTCGCACCGGACCGGCACATGTACGCCCGCTCTGCTACAGCCCCAGGTCGAGGGCCAGGCACGAGTAGTACTGCCACTGACCCTCGGGGTTGTACGTGGCGGCCTGCCGGGACTCCGCCTCGGTGTCCACGCCCTCGGTCATCTCCTCGAAGCGAATCCGTTCGGGGAGCTTGCCGAACCGCGCGGCCCGCACCGCCGCGGCGGGGTCCGTGGTGATGGTGTGGTTCATGACCGTCCTCCACTTCGTGGATCACGTCCGTGTGTCATCCGGACAGTCACGAGTCTCCCCCTCATTCCGTCACCCGTCAAGACGGTTACATGTTGAGTTGTCGATCGAACCCGGCCCTCAGAGCATGTGCCGGACTCAGGCCCCGGCGGGACTTTTACGCGCCCGGTAGGCGGCGGCCTTGACCCGGTTGCCGCAGGTCCGCATGGCGCACCACTCACGCCGGTGGCCGCGCGACCGGTCGAGGTAGACCTGGGTGCACTCGGGGCGCGCGCACTCACGCAGCAGAGCCGCCTCGTCACCGCCGACGATCTCGATCGTGTGACGGGCGAGGGTCGCGAGCGCCTGGGAGACGGACGCCGTGTGCCGCACCTGGCCCTCGACGAGCTGCGTCTTCACCGGCAGGCCCGCGGCCTGCCGGTTCACCTCGGCGACATCGGCGCCGGGCAGACTCTCGCCCGCGAGCCGGGCCGCCACCAGCGAGTAGATCGCTTCACGCAGATCGATCGCGGTCTCCAGGTCGACCTCGTCGGCCCGGGGCGGTTCGTCGACCATCCCGGACTCCACGAACCAGTCATCGAGCAGATCGGGCGTGGCGAGCTTCTCCGTGGGCAGCTCATTGCGCCGCGCGCGCAGAGTACCGACGAAGTCCAGGGGAAGGGTCCCGCAAGGGAAGGCATGATTCACGTAACCATATTGAACAGTGACGGCCGAATGCGCAATGCCCGTCGCCCGGCGCAGGGTGCGCGGAGCCGCCGCAGCGCTCCGCCACGGAGGGGGCCGCACCTGCCCCTGGCGCGCCTTGCGCAGAAGAAGCCGCCGCGGGAGAGCGGGATCTTCCGGGTGTTTCATCACCCATAACCCCCTGAAAAACCACCCTCCGACAGTTCCGCGCATCAATACGGAATGTCGCTCAAACACCCTCTGATGGACGGATGTTGCCCTCTTGACGAGGCGCTTCCGCCGAAGTCTAATCTGCTGATCACCTGGGGAGGCTGTGCATGGGAGAGCAGCAGTCCGTCGTTCCGACGTGGCAGGCTTCCCTGTGTTCGCATCTACTGCCGCAAGGATGCGAGCACCGCGCCGGTTCGCAAGGGCCGATCGGGCCGCGACTCACGGCCGCACAGTTCGCTTCATTCCCACCCTGAATCGCCGCGACCGGAATCCCGCGCAATGCCGTCGGCACCCGGCGCCTCGCAGAGGCGACAGAACAGCGCATCGTTCCATCCTGACCAGCACGTATCGACCATGGGGCCGGGGGCAGCATTCTGCCCCGACCCGTCAGAGATATCGACCCGTCGAGAAGGAGCCAGAGATGAGCAAGGGATCCACGAGTCGTCGACAGTTCGTACGGCAACTGGGAGCCGGCCTTGCTGCCGGAGTAGGCGTCGCGCTTCTGCCCACCGGAATCGCCTCGGCATCGTCCAGGACCGGCGCACTGTCCGACTCCGGCCGAACGGGCAGCGGGCCGGCGTACCCGGAAGGCTGCGCCCAGTGTTCGTACCCGGGAGACCCCGGCTTTGTCGCCACGAGTCCGGCGGAGCTGGACGCCGCTAGAGCCAGTTGGGAAACCCCTGAATACGGCTACTACACCGGCCACAATCCGGCCACTTCTGGCACAGAGGTCAATTCCCCGTGGCAGCTCGTCGCGGTGAACGCGTCCACCGCCTACGCCCTGGGGTACTGCGGGCGCGGCGTCGCGCTGGGCATGATGGATTCGGGCTACAGAGTTACGCATGAATCATTTCAGACCGGGCGAATCATTCCGGTGCGAGCGGAGGGCGTCTACGGCACATCCGGCTTCGGATATCGAAACACGGCTACCCCGGCGAACCCGTTCACCGCCGGCGAGCCGTTCACCGTGGCCGGCGATCAGGCGAGAACCAGTGACTACGGGCACGGGACCGGAATGCTCGGAGTCACCTCCGGCATACGCGACGGAAAAGAGCAGCACGGGATCGCCTTCGGATCGAAGATGTACGTTGCCAAGACCAGCGGTTCCGACACCCAGTCCCACGGCCCTTTCCACGATTACGTGTACTGGTACACAGCCAACAAGGCCCTGGTCGACGCAGGAGCCCAGGTCATCAACAGCAGCTGGGGCTCTTACGTCCAGACTCTTGACAGAACCCGCTTCGACGGCTTGGGGAACGACCTTGGGGTGAGCGGCAATCTCGCCCATGCCTACCAACTGCCCGGCAAGGACAGCGCCGGCGCCACGGCAATGGCGACCATCATCCCCAACGAGGACTTGAAGGATCTGGAGTACCAGTACTTCTTCTTCAAGAAGAGCTATTCGGAAGGCGGCATTCAGTACAACCCCAGATATCCCGGACGTTCCTTCATGGACGCCATCTGGCACGCCATCAAGGACAGCGGCACCGTCAACGTGAGGTCGGCAGGCAACAACGACTGGAGCAACCCGTACTTCCGCCCGGCGTATCCCTTCTTCAACCCCTCGGCAGAAAACCAGTGGATAGCGGTGGGCGGGGTGCAACCGCCCACGGCGACCAACCCCGAATACACGAAGCAATTCGGGTACAACGAGGCGGGACTCGCCAAATGGTGGACCGTGTCCACCCCTTCCAACAGTGTGCGCACCACGAACAGCGGCGGTGACACCACCTATGCGAACTCGAGCGGCACATCGCCGGCGACGCCCGTCGCGACAGCCGTGATGGGAGTTCTGCTCTCCCGTTATCCGAACATGGACGCCAAGCAGGTCCGCGAGGTGATGTGTACCACGGCGAACAACAAGATGTCCGACGGCGTGACATTCCTCGGCGCCGGGCAGACCTCCCCCAGCGGGAAATCCATCGCCTGGACCGCGCCCGACGGCGTTCCGGACGAGCGCTGGGGCTGGGGGATCCCCGATCTGGCCAAGGGCATGTACGGCCCCGGTCAGCTCCTGGGCCCCATGACCTACACCATGGACAAAGCACCCTTGGACGTCTGGTCGAACGACATCAGCCAGATCGCGGTCAAGGAAAGGGAAAAGGAAGATCTTCAGTGGCTGACGCGTTACGAGGAGCAAGGCATCGCCTGCGCCGGTGAGTTCAGCCCCAACGTACTGAACCCGGACGGCACTCTTGACGAACATGCCTTCGTGCTGCAGGGCATTCTGGCCGATCCTCATGTCCAGGCCATCACCGACGGCCGACCCGAGATGTACGACAAGATCGCCTATGAGGACGCCGTCAAGTGGCGAAAGGAATGGATGGACGCACGCGCGGCCTACATCCGGAACCGGATCAACGAAGACCTCTACACGGCCTCTCTGACCAAGCGAGGCCCCGGAACGCTGATCATGGCGGGCGACGACTCCTACGAGGGTGGCACGACGGTGGCGGCCGGGAAGCTTTCGATCACCGGCTCGCACGCAAGCTCGATCACCGTCAAGGGCGGCACGCTCGGTGGGAGCGGTTCCGTGGCCGGCGACATCGATGTCCACCGAGGCGTCCTGCAGCCCGGTCTGTCGTCCAAGGAAGCGGCGTCCGCGCTGTCCGTCACCCTCACCGAGATCACCCCCGGCAACGTCCTGACCGTCGGCGGCGACGTGACCTTCGGCCATGCGGGACGCCTCGCCGTCACCGTCTCCGGCGACCACGACTGCACGAGCGTGCGGGCCGCGGGCGACCTGGTGCTGCGCGGCGAACTCACCCTGGACGTCCGCGCGTCCCTCACTCCGGGCACCGTTCTGACGATCATGAGCGGCGACTCGATCCGGGGCACGTTCCGCTCCCTGCCGGAACGGCGGATCCTCAACGCGGGCCACCACTTGTTCAGGGTGTCCTACCGGAACGGCGATGTGACACTGACCGTCGTACGGGCGGCGTCATAGCCTCGTAGCTGCCGGCGCACGCCGCGCGACAGCAGGCTCCGCCCCCAGCTGGTCCGGCGGCCCGGTCATCTGCTGAAACCGGCCGTCAGACCGCTGAGCAGTTGCCGACGGCCGAACGCGTACAGGATCAGGATCGGCAGCGTGGTGAGGACGACGGCAGCGAGGACGGCCGGGACGTTGACGCCGTACTGGCCCTGGAAGGTCCACAGCGCGAGCGGCAGGGTCCGCTTGTCGGGGCTCTGCGTGAGAATCAGCGGGAGCAGGAATCCGTTCCAGATGCTCAGCGCGTTGAAGATGGTCACGGTGAGGATGGCGGGGCGGGTGAGCGGGGCCGCGAGGCGCCACAGGGTGGCCCACTCGGTGGCCCCGTCGACCCGCATCGAGTCGAACAGCTCCTTGGGCACGTCGCGGATGAAGTTGGCGAGGACGAGGACGGACAGCGGGATGGCGAAGGCGATCGACGGGAGGACCAGCGCCAGCAGGCTGTCGTACAGGTGCAGCCTGATGATGATCAGGTACAGCGGGATCACCGTCGCCTGCAGCGGGATGGCCAGGCCCATCAGGAAGAGGCCGTTGACCGTGCGCAGGTAGCGTGTACGCCCGCCGCGCACGATCGCGTAGGCGGCCATGAAGGAGAACGCGACCGCCGGCACCACCGCGCCGACGGTGACCACGACGCTGTTGACGAAGTAGCCGACGAAGTCGGATTCGAGGACGAGGCGGTAGTTGTCGAGCGTGGGGTCGCCCGACGGGACCAGCGGGTTGCTCGCGTAGTAGGTGCTCTGCTGTTTGAAGCTGGTGATGAGCGTCCAGTACAGGGGCAGGGCGACCACGACGAGCCAGAGCCAGCCGGTCAGGCCGCCGAACCAGTTGCGGCGCCGGGCGGCGCGGCGCGGGCGACGCTCGCGGCGGGTGGTGTCCTCCTGGCGCCGCGCCTTGGTCAGAGTGGTCGTCACGTCAGGCCCCTTCGAGCTGGCTCGCGGCGGCGTCCTTGCCGCCGAGCCGGCGCAGCAGCAGGGCGAAGGCGAGACCCACCAGGACGAGGATGACCGCGATGGCGCTGGCCGGGCCCATCAGGTTGGCCTGGAAGCCCCGCTTGTACATGTCGAGCGCGAGGACCCGGGTGGCATCCCCGGGGCCGCCCTCGGTCAGGACGTAGATCAGGTCGAAGAAGGTCAGCGATCCGACCACCATCAACGTCGACGAGGTGATGATGGTGTATTTCAGCTGGGGCAGCGTGATGCTGAAGAACTGCCGGATCCGTCCGGCGCCGTCCAACTGCGCGGCCTCGTAGAGGGACTTGGGAATCTGCTGCACACCGCCCTGATAGATCAGCGAGTGGAACGGGACGAACTGCCAGGAGACGGCGAAGACGACGACGCCCAACGCGAGTCCCGGCCGTCCCAGCCAGTCCTTGCTGAGCCAATCGATCCCCAGGCCCGCGCCCAGCCCGAAGGTGGGATTGAGCAGCGCCTTGTACGCGACGGCGATCGCCGCGGAGCTGAGCAGCAGCGGGATGAAGTACACCACCCCCAGAAGCGCCCGGTAGCGCTGGCGGCCCGCCATGAACGTGCCGAGCAGAATGCTCACCGGGGTCTGGAACGCCCAGGAGGCGATCATGACCTCGAACGTCACCCACACCGCGTGCGGAAGACCGGGACTGGTCAGCACCGCCCGCCAGCTGGTGAACCCCGAAGGGTGGAGGGCGCCGATGCCGTCCCAGGTGGTGAAGCTGAGCGCGAGGACTCCGACGAGCGGGACGACGGCGAAACCGACGAAGAGCACGAGCGCCGGCACGGTCAGCCACGGCAGGATGCTGCGCTGACCGCGACGGGGCGGACGGGTGGCGAGCGAGGTCATGTCCCGATGACCTCGTTGAGGTTGGCGGCGAACTGCTTGGGAGAGATGGACAGTTGGAACAGCTTGACGATGTTGTCGAGCAGCGTCTCCGCCGCCGTCGGGCTGAGCGCCTGGTCCCAGGACTGGCTGAACGTCTTGGCCTTGGTGGCGATGTCGTAGGTGAACTGCAGGAAGGCGGCGTCCTTGGACGCGGCGAGCAGCTTCTCCGTGCCCAGCTTGACCGGTACGCCGCCGCCGTCGATCCACGCCTTGACCTCGGCGTCCTGCAGCATGCCCTGGGCGAAGAACTCCTTGGCGGTCTTCTGCTCCGCGGCGCTCGCCTTCGAAGAGATGGACAGGTACTCGCCGGGGTTGCCGACGGTGTTGCTCGGATCGCCCTTGCCGCCCGCGACGGGCGGGAAGTTCATGAAGCCCAGGCCGCCGCTGGAGACGAAGTCACCGCCGTCGTGCTTCTGGATGCCGTACGACCAGGAGCCGTGCAGCATCATCGCGGCCTTACCGGTGTACAGCAGTGCCTGGTCGGCGTTGGAGTCCGCGGTGATCGACGAGAAGCCCTTGATGAAACCCCTGGCCTTGACGAGGTCCTGCACCATGCCCAGGGCCTTGATGGCGGCGGGGTTGGACCAGGCGTTCTTCTCGCCGTCGAAGACGGCCTGGAACACCTCGGGCCCGCCGATGCGGTCGAAGAGGAACTCCAGCCACATCATGTTCGTCCACCGGGACTGACCGCCGAGGGAGAACGGGGCGATGCCCTTGGCATTGAACTTGGGCACCAGCGCCATGATGTCGTCCCACGACTGCGGCGGCTCCACACCGACCTTGTCGAAGACCTTTTTGTTGTAGTAAAGGATGATGGGCTGCACCCGCTCGACGGGCATCGCGTAGATCTTGCCGCTCACGGTCGCCGCGGCGAACGCGGTGGGGAAGATCTTGTTCTTGACCTCGGGGTGCTGCTCGAACCACGGGGTCAGATCCTCGACCTGGTCCGCCTCCACGTAGCTGCGCAGCGTCCCGCCGCCCCAGCTCTTGATGATGGTGGGCGCCTTCCCGGCACCGATCGCGGTCTTGATCTTCGTCTTGAACGCGTCGTTCTGGAAGGAGGTGCCGACGATCTGAGTCTTGGGGTGGACCTTGTTGAAGGCCTTCACCGCATTGGCTCTGACGTCCTCGTCGGGCTGACCGCTCAGGTACCAGTACGTGGCCCCTTTGCCGTCGGCACCGCTCTTGGTCGGCCCGGACGAGCCGCAGGCCGCGAGCGCCGCGGAGAGCGGGACGCCGGCGGCGACACCGAGGACGGTTCGTCTTGAGAGGGGACGTCGTGAGAGGGGGATTTCCATGTCTGTTCTCCGCACTCGAGAGCCACCGGCCACTCATGAGCCGCCGTGAAAACTTTTCGAAATCCAGCCAGCGTTCAGCTCGTGAGTGCAAATTAGGTAGCGGGTTGAGGGCTGTCAAGACATCCACAACAACCTTGTGGGGCAAGGCACTTCTGCATACCTTCAACCTGACACGACACTCCCGAAAGCCGCGGCAGACATCGAAAATGTTTCGAGATGATGCGGCCGCAGGCAGAGCCAGAGGAGGACACGGATGACTACGGCCGAATCACTTCCGTCGACGGGGCAGGTCGTGCCGCGCTGGCAGGACCCCTCCCTGCCCGTGTCCGAGCGGGTCGACGCGCTGCTGGCCGAGATGACGGTGGCGGAGAAGGTCGCGCAGCTCGGCAGCCGCTGGCTCGGCAACTTCATGGGGTCCGAAGCGGGCGACGACGAAGGTGGCGGGGAGGCCGAGCGGCCTCAAGTGGCGCCCCTGGAGGCCGTGTTCAAGGAGGCGGGACGCATTCCGCTCGAGGAGGCGGCGCGGGACGGGCTCGGCCATCTCACGCGGGTGTACGGCAGCCGTCCGGTGAACGCGGAGGAGGGCACCGCTCTCCTGGTCGCGCAGCAGCACACCGTCGTCAAGGGATCGCGGCTCGGCATCCCGGCCCTGGCCCACGAGGAGTGTCTCACCGGGTTCAACACCTACGGCGCCACCGTCTACCCCGCTCCGCTCGCGTGGGCGGCGGCCTTCGACCCGGACCTGGTGCGCCGCCTCGGCCGGGCGATCGGGCGGGACCTGCGTGCGTCCGGTGTGCACCAGGGGCTCGCACCGGTCCTGGACGTGGTGCGGGACTACCGATGGGGCCGGGTCGAGGAGACCATGGGCGAGGACCCCTACCTGGTGTCGACACTCGGTGCCGCGTACGTCGGCGGGGTGGAGGGCGCGGGCGTCATCGCCACCCTGAAGCACTTCGCCGGGTACTCGGCCGCGCGCGGTGCCCGCAACCACGGCCCCGTACCCATGGGCCGCCGCGAGCTGATGGATGTCATCCTGCCGCCGTTCGAGACGGCGATCGCGGTGGGCGGCGCCCGTTCCGTGATGAACTCCTACTCCGACATCGACGGCGTCCCGGCCGGCGCCGACCCCTGGCTGCTGACCCAACTCCTGCGCGACGATTGGGGGTTCACCGGAACCGTCGTCTCCGACTACGGATCGCTCGCGTTCCTCGCCGGCCTGCACGGGGTGGCGGCCGACTTCGACGAGGCGGGCGTCATGGCACTCGAAGCGGGCATCGACGTGGAGCTGCCGGACACGCTCACCTTCGGCCGGCACCTGGAGGACCGGGTCCGGCGGGGCGAACTTCCGGAGTCCCTGCTCGACCGGGCGGTACGCCGACTGCTCACGCAGAAGGTCGAGTTGGGCCTCCTCGACCCCGGCTGGACGCCCGAGGGTTCTCTCGCCCCGGCCGCGGCGAGAGACCTGAACTCGCCGGAGAACCGGAAGCTGGCCCGCGAACTGGCCGAGCGGTCCGTGATCCTGCTCGACGCGGGCAGCGCGCTGCCGCTCGTCGACCCCGACGCGGGGCGTACCGCGCCGGCCCGGGTCGCCGTGGTGGGGCCCTGCGCGGCCGATGCGCGCACTCTGATGGGCTGTTACGCCTTTCCGAACCACGTGCTGCCTCGCCACCCCGGCCTCCCGCTCGGCATCTCGGCGCCGACCGTCGTGGAGGCGCTGCGCGCCGAATTCCCGGACGCCGAGATCGTCTTCGAGCCGGGCTGCGACGTGCGCGAGGAGGACCGGTCCGGTTTCGCCGCGGCGGCGGCCGCGGCCCGCGGCGCGGAGCTGTGCATCGCGGTGGTGGGCGACCGCGCGGGCCTGTTCGGCAACGGCACGTCGGGCGAGGGATGCGACGTGGAGGACCTGCGACTACCCGGCGTCCAGGCTGAGTTGCTGGCGCAACTGTTCGCCACCGGGACGCCCGTGGTCGTGGTCGTGCTCTCCGGCCGCCCGTACGCGCTGGGCGAGGTGCATCCGCGGTCCGCCGGCCTCGTCCAGGCGTTCATGCCGGGGCAGGAGGGCGCCGCGGCGATCGCGGGTGTGCTGTCGGGACGCGTCCAGCCGGCAGGAAGGCTGCCGGTACAGATCCCGCGCCGCCCCGGCGGCCAGCCCGGTACGTACCTGCAACCGCCCCTCGGCGCGCACACGCAGGGCATCAGCAGCGTCGACCCGACACCGCTGTTCCCCTTCGGCCACGGCGGCTCGTACACCACGTTCGAGATCGACGACCTTCACGTCAGCGCGCACGACGTCCCCACCGACGGCGAGTTCACGGTGTCGGTACGGGTGCGCAACACCGGCGCCAGGCCAGGACGCGAGGTCGTCCAGCTGTACCTGCGCGACCCTGTCGCCCAAGTCAGCCGCCCTGTGCGGCAGTTGACCGGCTTCGCCCAGGTCGACCTGGCCCCGGGGGCGAGCGCGCGGGTGGCCTTCCGGGTGCACGCCGACCGGACCGCGTTCACCGGCCGCGCTCTCGCCCGGATCGTCGAACCCGGCGAGGTGGAGGTGCAGGTCGGCGACTCGTCGCAGAATCTGCCCTGCCGGGCTGCCGTACGATTGACGGGCCCCACCCGGGAGGTCGGCCACGACCGGCGGCTCACCACGCCGGTGGACGTAACCCTGGAAGAAGCAGATGCCACCGCAAGCTAGACGCACCACCCTGGCGACCATCGCCCGCGAGGCGGGGGTCTCCGTGGCGACCGTGTCCAAAGTGGTCAACGACCGCAGTGACGTGGCACCGCAAACCCGTGCACGGGTGCAGGAACTGCTGCGTGAACACGAATACCTGGCCCCTGTGTTCCGGCACACCGAGACCGCCCAGAGCCTGACGATCGAGGTGCAGTTCAACAACGACCTCAAGACGTATTCGGCCGAGGCGCTGGAGGGCATCATCGAGGCCGCCGCCGAACTGGGCGCGTCGGTCGTGATCAGCAAGGCGTCACCCGCCCCGCACTGGGCCCGGGACCTCGTGTCGGCCGGACGGCGCGCCCTGATCGCGGTCACCAGCATGTACACGGCCACGCATGTCAGGGAGTTGGCCAGGGCCGGGCTTCCGCTGGTCGTCCTGGACCCGCTCCATCTGCCGCACAGCCGGGTCCACAGCGTGGGGGCCACCAACTTCGCCGGCGGCCTGGCCGCGACCGAGCATCTGCTCCGTCTCGGCCACCGCCGCATCGGCTATCTCGGCGGACCGACCATGGCCGTGTGCAACCAGGCCCGCGTGCACGGCTACCGCGCCGCTCTGGAGGCGGCGGGCGCCCCGACGCCCGCCGCGTACGTCCGGCACGGCGAGTTCACCCACCGCACCGGCCTGCTCGGCGCCGCCGCGCTCCTCGACCTGGACGAACCGCCGACGGCCCTCTTCGCGGGCAACGACGAGATCGCCCTCGGCATCATCGAGGCGGCCCGGGTCCGCGGCCTGCGCATCCCCGAGGACCTGAGCGTGGTCGGCTTCGACGACACACACCTGGCCCGGATGACATCACCGCCCCTCACCACCGTGCGCCAGCCCCTGCGCGAGATGGGCGGCATCGCGCTGCGCACCGCGCTGCGCCTGGCGAACAGCGAGCGGGTCGAGTCCCACCACATCGAACTCGCCACGGAACTCGTCGTACGGGAGTCGACGGCGCCCCCTCCACAAGAGGCGTGGTCGGCGCGGCACAGGCCCGGTACCCGATAGCGAGCCCATGCCCGGGATCCACGAACTGCCGGTCGCCGGACGGTTCTGACGCCACAAGGGCTGCCGTCGAAGTGATCCCGAGCCCACGGATCGCGGCATGAAGGCCTTCCCGCGTACGGGAACGGACGGGGCTTCGGTCCGGGGTCACGGCTTGCCGCCACATCGACGGGCCCGAACTACCTTGTCCTGTCCTGGAATTCGGCGGCGACGGCCTCCCCCTTCATGTCTCCCAAAAGAGCCACGATCTGACTGCGGGAAGCGAAGCCGAGTTTGGCCAGGATGTGTTCGACATGTGCGTCCACGGTCCGCTTGGAGATGACCAGGTGCTCGGCAACCGTCCGGTTGGACATGCCCTGGTGGACCAGCGCGGCGACCTCGCGTTCGCGGCGCGTGAGGCGGTCGAGCGGGCACTCCACCGGTTCGGTGGGGGCCCGCTCCTCGGGCGGGCGGGACAAGGCGCGGGCCACGGCCGCCGGAAGCCCGAGGGCGCGGCCCTCCTCGTAATGGCGTGCGTACAGGTCGGAGCCTAGGGCGGCTTCGGCACGGGCCCGGCGGGGCCCGTACAGCTCGCGCATCCCGGGGCCCGCCTGCTCCCAGAGCCGGGTGGCGGTCCGCCGGCTCGCGTCGGCCGCGCCCTGCAGCACCGCCGCGTCCACGAACCGCTCCTGATCGATGGACACCAGGGCCAGCAGCATCAGCACCTCGCCGGTGGTCAGCCGGTCGCCGAGGCGGCCCAGGAGGCGCAGCGCGGTGCGGCCCTCGCGCAGGGCGACTTCGGGACGGCCCGCGCTGATTTCCGACTTCGTCACGTGCAAGCGGCACTGGACCGTCCACCACACTTCGCCGACGGGGAGCGCGGTGGCCGCCCGACGGTGTTCGGCGAGCGCCCCTTCGATGTCGTGTTCCTTTTCCAACCGGGCGGCGATCAGGCAGTGGCGCCGGAACCGCAGCCGAACATCGGCGCCGTCGTTGACCAGCCGGCCCAGTTCCGCCTCGGATTCCCGGGCGGCCGACGGGTCGCCTACGAGGCGCACGACCACCTCCGCCGCGAACGCGCGGATGTACGCGGCGTCTTCGGGGGCGTTCGCGTCCCCGTACAACACCGCGGCGTATCGGGCCAACTCGGCGGCGATGGTGATGTCGCCCCGCAGGAAACGCAGTCGGGCGAACTGATCGGCGAGCTTGGCACGGTCCGCAACGGGAGCCTCGGGGGCGGCCGCCGCCACCCGTTCGCTCCAGGTCGTGCCCTCATTGGCCCGGCCCGCACAGAACCACAGCAGGTCGAGCGCCCCGCACAGGCGTACGGCGGCAGCGGCCTCTCCCGGAGTGGTCAGCGACCACTCCAGGGCCGCCCGGAAGTTGTCACTGTCGCGGTCGAGCCGGTGCGTCCACTCCACCTGCCGGGCGCCGTGGAACTGGGGCGCGGACCGCAGGGCCAGCCGCAGGAAGTGATCGCGGTGCCGCAGAGCCAGTTCGTCCGCCGCGCCGGCTGCGGCGAGCCGTTCGGCGCCGTATTCACGGAGCGTGTCGAGCATGCGGTAGCGGTCGCCCGACTCCCCCGCGCCCGCCCCCTCGTCGGATTCCTCGCGGATCACGATCGACTTGTCCACCAGGCCGATCAGATGGTCCACCAGGTCGTACGGGTCGAGCGTCCCGTCCGCGCACACCGCCTCGGCGGTCGCCAGGTCGAAACCCCCGGCGAAGACGGACAGACGGGCCCACAACTCCTGCTCCTCGGGAGAGCACAGACCATGGGACCAGTCGATGGCGGTGCGCAGGGTCTGGTGCCGTGGATGCACGGTGCGCCCTCGGCCGAGCGCCCGGAAACGGTCCGCGAGACGGCGCTCGAGTTGCTCTAGGGCCAGCGCGCGCAGCTGCACCGCGGCCAGTTCCAGGGCGAGCGGCATGCCGTCCAGGCGGCGGCAGACGGACTCCACCAAGGGGCGGGTCGCCACGGTGATCGCAAAGCCGGGGCGGGAGGCGGCGCCCCGCTCCGCGAACAGGGCGACCGAGGCGGACAGCCCGAGCGGCTGCACGCTCAGCACGTGTTCGGCGGGCACGTCGAGCGCCTGCCGGCTGGTGAGCAGCAGCTTCAGTCCGGGGCAGGAGCTGAGCAGGATCTCGGCGAGCAGGGCGCAGGCGTCCACCTGATGCTCGCAGGTGTCGAGCACGAGCAGGGCGCGGGCCTCTGCGAAGTGCTCGACCAGCAGGTCGAGCGGGCCTCGGCCGTCGGTCTCCGACAGGCCCAGGGAAGCAGCGACGGCGTGCGGGACCATGGCCGCTCCGGAGACCCCGGACAGCTCGATGAGCTGGACGCCGTCCGGGAAGTCGGCGCCGAGGCCGGCGGCGGCGCGGATCGCGACCCGGGTCTTGCCGACCCCACCGGGGCCGAGCAAGGTGACCATACGGGCCTCGGCCAGCAGGGCGCGGACGGTGGCGACGTCGGCGTCCCGGCCGATCAACGAAGTGCTCTCCGCGGGGAGTTGGCTTCTCTGCCACTTCAAACCCGGTGTCGCCATGGCTCCATGGTAGGTGGCACCTGGCCGAGGCGGCCGACGCTCACGGACTTCGCCCCCGCCCCGGCCGGGGCGCACCGTGCGTGGCGCCGCGAGGGCGGACAGGACGCGCATGAGCAGGTGGTCTTCATCCTTCGAAAAGGGCACCTCGCACGGCGGGCGCCAGGACAATGCCCACCATGGCGCACCGCAAGGCAACCCCCGCCCGCCGTCCGCCCTGTTGGCCCCACTCGGCGGGCAACTGCACGCCCGCCAGGGGCCGTTCGGAGAGAGCTCCGTCGCCGGGCTCCTCTCCCGGCCGCGTCCGCCGCCCACCCGGTCCGCTTGGTCCACGCGGACACCGCGGCCCGGGGGCCATCTGATGCCCCGTAACGCTGTCCGTCCCTCCCTGCGGAGTCCACCGTGACCGCCCTCACCCCGGACCCGACGCACGGGGACACGCCCTCGCGTGCCCGCGCATGGTCGATGACCGTGTTCGTCTTCCTGTTCCTGTTCCTCGCCTTCGCCAACAAGGCCGCCCTCGGCCTGGTCGCGGATCCCCTCTCCCATGACCTCGGCCTGTCCTACGCCGAGTTCGGCCTGATCGTCGGCAGCTCGTACTTCCTGTTCGCTGCCGGCACGCTGGCCGCGGGGCTCGCCAGTACCCGTATCCCCGTCCGCCGGCTGCTGCTCGTCTGCGCGACAGCCTGGGCGGTCACCCAGGCGCCGATGACGCTGCCGCTCGGCATCGGCGGGCTGATGGCCTGCCGGATGCTGCTCGGCGCGTCCCTCGGCCCGGGCCCCGCACTGGCCGGCGGGCTCACGTACAGCTGGTTCCCGCCGCAGGGGCGCGCCTTCCCCGGGGGCATCGTCATGGCGGGGACGAGCCTGGGCGTCGCGGTGTCCAGTCCCGTACTCGCCTGGGCGACGGTGGCGCACGGCTGGCGCGCCGTGTTCACCCTCCTGTCCCTCGCCTCGGCCGGCTGGGCGTTGCTCTGGCTCATTGTCGGCCGGGAGGGCCCCTTCTCCGTGGCCGTGGACGCGGCCGCGCACGACCGGCGCGGCGCGAAGCCCGACTATCGGGCCATGTTCCGCTCGCGGACCTGGATCGCGTGCGTGCTCGGCCTGTTCGGCGCCACGTGGACGGCGGCCGTCGTCACCAACTGGCTGCCCACCTTGATCAGCCGGGTGCTGCACGTGAAGGGCACTGCGATGGGCTTCGTGAACGGTGCGGCCTGGACCACCGACCTGATCTGCACCCTCGCCTTCTGCTACCTGGCCGACCGAGGCTGTCGCGCAGGACGTTCGGTGCGGGCCACCCGCTCGCTGCCCGGGGGCCTGCTGCTCCTCGGCAGCGCCGTGTCCATGCTGGCACTGCCGCTGCTCGGCGACGGATACCTCGCGCTGGGGGTGGTCGTCCTCGGGTTCCCGCTCTACGGGGTGTTCATCCCCTTCGGCCTGGCCACCATCGCGGAGGTGGCGCCGGTTCGCCAGCGCGCGGCGGCACTGCTGACGGGCTTCGGACTCGGGCAGTTGTCCACGCTCGTGGGCCCGTGGCTCGTCGGCGTCCTCCTCGACGCCGCCCCCAACAGCAACACCGGCCTGAACGCGGCGTTCGCCCTCACCGGAGCGCTGCTCCTGGTCGGCGCCGCGGCCATGCTCTTCCTGGCCCGCCCGGAACGGGGAATCTGGGCGGGGAGCCGCCAATAGCACGTACGCCAAAGGCCGTTGAGTCGCACAGGGCACTGTTGACAGACGGGACGTGCCGCCTCGTGGCCGGACCGCGGGCGACAGCACCCTCGGCTCGCCCGGTACCGCCGACTCCGCCCTCACCGTCGGCGCGGTCGACTCGTACGACACCCTCGCGAACTTCTCCAGCCGCGGCCCGCGCCTCGGCGACATGGCGATCAAGCCCGACGTGACCGCCCCCGGCGTCGGCATCGTGGCCGCCCGAGCGGCGGGCACGACCATCGACGGTGCGGTGAACGTCGGCGCGTACTACACGACGCTCTCCGGTACGTCCATGGCCACCCCGCATGTCGCCGACGCCGCCGCGATCCTGGCCCAGCGTCACCCGGAGTGGAACGGGCAGCAGATCAAGAGCGCGCTCACCGCGCACGCCGCCGCCTCAAAGGACTCCACCGTCTACCAGCTTGGGGGCCGGCCGCATCGACATACCGGCGGCTCTGGACGCCACGCTCCAGGTCTCCGGCACCACCGACTTCGCCGACGTACCCTGGCAGAGCGGCACGCTCCCCACCCGGACCCGCACCCTCACCTTTCACAACAGCGACACGAGCGACGCGCACACCACCCTGGCCATGTCCGTGGCGGGTGCCGGCGACGCCCTCACGCTGTCCGGGGCCACCCTGGACGGCGACCGGCTGACCGTCCCCGCCGGCGGCACCGCCGAGGTCACGGTCACGCTCGACCCGAACGGCCTGACGCACGGCCGGTACGGCGGCTATCTCACGGCGAGCGCCGCGGACGGTTCCTCCGTCCGCACCTCGGTCGACTTTCGCATCGAGCCCACCCAGCACGACGTGACACTCAAGATCATCGACCGGTTCGGCAACGCCCCGCAGACGGCCACCATGACCGTGCGCGACCTGGGACAGCGACGACAGCAAGGCCGTGGTCACCGACCCGGCCGTCGTCGCCGCCCTCGCCCTGGACGGAATCGCCGCCGGCCGCCCCGAGATCGTCGCGGACGCGCCCTCCCGGCAGGTGAAAGAGAGCCTGACCACCACCCATGCCATGGCCTGAATGCCCCCCACGCGTCACCTGCGCAACTGACGCCCTACAGCGCTCCGTCCGCCAACTTGGCTGGTCAAGCGCCGTGCGCCCGCAGCCGGTCCGATATCCTGATGGCGTGGCGGAGAGAACCGGCGGCGAACCGCAGACCGACAGACGCTCCACCCGCTGGGACGGGCACAAGGCGCAGCGCCAGGTCGAGTTGGTGGACGCGGCGGTCGAGCTCATCGAGGAAGAGGGCACACGCTTCCGGGTGCAGCGGCTGGCCGAGCGCGTTGGTCTGCCGCGCTCCGTGCTCTACCGGCACTTCAAGGACCGCGCCACGCTGGACGAGTTGATCCGCCGACGCGTGGTGGAGTCGTTCATGCGTCGCATGGAGCCCACGCTGACCTTCGAGGGAACGATCGAGGACTCCGTACGTCGCGTCGTGGGCGCGCATCTCGACTGGGTTGCCCAACACCCGCGCCTGTACGCCTACATGGGCGTCGCGGAACACACGATGGGTGACGGCTCACTGGTGGCGGACACCAAGACGGCCATCGCGCTGATGCTGAGCGACCGCTTCGGGGACGTGCTCAGGGCACTTGGGGTGCAGGACGCGCCGATCCGTTCGGTCGCGGTCGGGATCGTGGGGTTCGTGGACACCGCGGTCAATCAGTGGGTCCACGATCCCGAGCGTGAGCAGTCCAAGGAGGAGTTGCACGCCATGCTGTGCCGCTCCGTGTGGGCGGTGCTCGACGCGACGCTGCGGGACCTGGGCATGGAGCTGTCGCCGCAGCAGCGCGTGGCGGATCTTGAGCAGCCTGATCGTGTTTCCTTGGACTGAGCCTGTTGTTCAGCCTTTGCCGGCTGCGGGGGCTGTGGGGGTTGTGGGAATTGTGGGGGCTGCGCGTTGTGCCGCCGCATGACGCAGTGAGTCCGTGTCCGTGAGTTTGACGCGGGGGCGGCCCGTGGCCTCTCCTGCCGTTCGTTCCACGTGGTCGATCGCCCGCCAGGCGTGCAGGTCGAGGGCGCCTGCCGCCACGGTGACGCCGGACAGCGGCCGCGTGAGGCGGCCGGCGACGAAGTCGTCCAGGAGGGACTGGACCGTCTCGTGGGCGCAGGTCTTGTTCGTCCCTATGAAGCCGGTCGGCCCGCGCTTGATCCAGCCCGCGACATAGACACCGGGCTCGACCCGGCCGGCCTCGTGCGGGACGGTCGCGTCGGCCTCGTCGAAGGGCAGGCCGGGCACGGGCCGGGCCCGGTAGCCGACGGAGCGCAGGACGAGGCCGGTCTCCAGGGTGTGGGTGTCACCGGTGGCCGGGACGGCGCGGACGGTCCCGTAGTCGTCCGTGCGCAGTTCCGTGCCGGTGATCTCCAGGGCTCGCACGCGGCCGTCCCCGATGAGGCGCACCGGGCTCGCCAGGAAGCGCAGCACGATACGGCGACGGCCCGCGACCGGTGCGCGCGCGGCCAGGTCCGCGAGCAGCCGGGTCTTCTCCGTGGCATCGGACGCCAGGCCGTCCGGCCAGCCCTCGACGCTGACGTCCACGTCCTCCAAGGCGCCGAGCGCGAGGAGTTCGGGCACGGTGAACGCCGCCTGGGCAGGTCCGCGACGGCCGAGGAGCACGACCTCACGGACCTTGCTGGTGCGCAGCCTTGCGAGCGCGCGGTCGGAGATGTCGGTGCGGGCGAGCGCTTCGGGGTCGGCGGTGAGGATGCGGGCGACGTCGAGGGCGACGTTGCCGTTGCCGATGACGACCGCGCGTGCGCAGTCGAGGGCGTAGTCGTCGTGGGCGCGGTCGGGGTGGCCGTTGTACCAGGCGACGAAGTCCGTGGCGGAGACGCTGCCGGGCAGGTCCTCGCCCTCGATGCCGAGGCGTCTGTCGGTCGCGGCGCCCACGGCGTAGATCACCGCGTGGTGTGCGCGCAGGAGGTCGGCGTGGGTGAGGTCGGTGCCGATCTCGACACCGAGGCGGTAGCTGAAACCGGGCTGCGACTCCATGGCGCGGAAGAGCTCGGTGACCTGCTTGGTGTCCTGGTGGTCCGGTGCGACGCCGGCGCGGACGAGTCCGTACGGGGTCGGGAGCCGGTCGTAGACGGTGACGCGCACGCCGGGATGGCGCAGAAGTTCGTCGGCGGCGAAGAGGCCGGCCGGTCCGGCTCCGATGACGGCCACGCTCAACTCACCGTCGGAAAGGTTGCGTTGTCGGGGCACGACGTACATCGGCGTGCGGTCGGCGTGCGGATTCTCCCTGTAATAAGCGGCGTTCAGCTCAAGGAAGGGCAACTCCCCGTCGGTGAGGGCCGTGTGGGGCTTGAGTGCGTCCACCGGGCAGGCCGTCGTGCAGGCACCGCAGTCCACGCAGGTACGCGGATCCACGTAGAGCATCTCGGCGGACCCGAAGCCTGGCTCGCCCGGCGCGGGGTGGATGCAGTTGACCGGGCAGGCCAGCACGCAGGAGGCGTCGGCGCAGCAGGATCGGGTGACGACGTACGGCACGGCGGGCTGGTCTCCGTTCGGGCGGTCAGTTCGGTTCAGTCGGTTGAGTCGGTTGAGTCGGTCCAGTCGGTTGAGTCGGTCCAGTCGGTCCAGCGGGCGGGGGTGCTCAGGGTGATCAGTCGGCGAGCGGGGCGGGCTCGCCGCGGAAGCGGGCCGGGCGGCCGTCGATGCGCAGCGCCTTCCACAGCGGGCGGGACACCTTGTTCATCAGGCCGATGTCCTGGGCGAGCATCCGCACGTCGGAGAAGAGCTCCTGGAGCATCTTCTGGCCGGCCTCGGACTTCCAGAAGACGTCCTTGATCACCGAGTCCGGGATGCCGACCAGCTCGGCGGACTTCCGGTCCGGGATCATGATGACGTCGCACAGGATGCGCATGATCAGCGGGAAGAGGACGGACAGGGCGCCGCGGCGGGCCTTGCCGAAGCGCGGGACGCGCAGCCGCAGGAACTCGTGGGCGAAGGAGATGTGCCGGGCTTCCTCGGCGATGTGGATCTGCATGATCCGCCGGGGCAGCGGGTGCACCGGCTCGCCGCTGCGCAGAGCGCCCTTCTGCAGGTGGTCGATGGGCTCCTCGCCGGCGAGGATGCCGGTGAAGAACGCCTCGGGGTAGATCGAGCCGAACAGCGGCAGGATGCGGCTGACCTGGCGGAACCAGCGCTTGCCGCCGGCGGTGTCCATGCCGGTGCGGTTGACCAGCTCCTGGAACATCTGGGTGTGGTGGGTCTCCTCGGTGATCTCGTGGGTGAGATACCTGAACTCCTGGTTCTGGTTGCCCAGGTGGTAGATGTAGTCGAGCGCCCCGCGCATGAGCAGGTTCTCGAACTGCATGCCCACCTTGGCGATCACCGCCCAGCGCCAGATCCCGATACGGATCTGCGTCTCCAGCGACTGCTTCTGGTACCAGGGGTGGGCGCCCAGGGCGTCCGCGGAGGTGAGCACCCAGCGTGGGTCGCTCGTGTCCACGGCGAACTCGGGGTCGTCCCACTTGATGTCGATGAAGGCGTTGAAGTTGACGTTGACGGAGCCCTCGGACAGGGTCCGCAGACGTTCGTCGTAGGCCTCCTTGGTCAGGAGGTTCGCGGTCGGCTTCTTCGCGGTCGACTTCTTCGCGGCCAGCTTGCTCGCGGTCAACGTCTTTGCGGTCAATTTCTTCGCGGTCAGGTCAGGGCTCATCTTCGTCCTCGCTGTGTCTGCTCGGTGGCGTTCAGGCGGCGCGGGTCGATTCCTGTGCGGGGGACGTGGCGTCCGCCTTCTCGAAACGCAGCGGGCCGTCGTCGATGGGGGCGTTCTGGAGCATGGCGCGGTCGCGGTAGTAGTTGTTCCACAGCCGCCACGGGTCGCGGGTGCCCTGGCGCGGCATGACCTGGTCGGCCCGGGCGATGTAGCCGGAGGTGAGGGCCTCGCCCATGACGGAGAACTCCGAGCGGTCGGCGTCGGAGGCCACCGGGGTGGCGATGTCGTGCCCGTGGTGCCGCATATGGGCCAGCAGGCGGGAGGTGTAGGCGGCCGCCAGGTCCGCCTTCAGGGTCCAGGAGGCGTTGGTGTAGCCGATGACGAGGGACATGTTGGGTACGCCCTCGACCAGGACGGCCTTGTAGAGGACGCGGTTGGTGATGTCCACCGGGGCGCCGTCGACGGCGACTTCCATGCCGCCGAACAGGCGGACGCTCAGCCCGGTGGCGGTGACGACGATGTCGGCCTTCAGCTCCTGGCCCGACGTGAGGCGGATGCCGTCGGCGGTGAAGGTGTCGATGTGATCGGTGGCGATGGCGGCCTTGCCGCTCTTGAGCACTTTGAACAGATCGCCGCCGGGAACGACGCACAACCGCTGGTCCCAGGGCTTGTACTTCGGACGGAAGTGCCGCATGTCGACGCCCTTGCCCACTTGGGCTCGTACGAGGCCGAGGAGGACCTTGCGGGCGAGGCGCGGGTACCTGCGACAGAAGGCGTAACTGCCGCGCTGGAGGGCGATGTTGCGGGTCCGCACGATCTTGTGGGTCAGCCGGGCCGGGGCACGCAGCTTCTGCAGCACCGAGCTCAGCGGGTCGACCTTGGGCAGGGCGAGCAGGTAGGTGGGCGAACGCTGCAGCAGGGTGACCTTCGCAGCGTCTTCGGCCATCGCGGGCAGCAGGGTGACAGCGGTGGCGCCGGACCCGATGACGACGACGCGCTTGCCCTCGTAATCGAGCCTCTCGGGCCACTGCTGAGGATGCACCAAGGTGCCCTGATAGTCCGCCTCGCCGGGGAACTCGGGCCGATAGGGCGCGTCGTAGTCGTAGTAACCGGTCGCGCCGACGACATAACCGGCGCTGTACGACTCGCGCTCACCACCCCCCTCGGCCTCACCACCGCCACCGCCACCGCCACCGCCTTCGCCCTCGCCCTCGCCCTCAACCTCGACTTCCACGGACCAACGCCCGGTACTGGTATCGAAGTTGGCGCTGACCGCACGACGTCCGAAGCGGATGCGCTCCAGCACCCCTCTGTCGGCCGCGGCATCCTCCACGTACTGACGGATCTCCGCGCCGTCGGCGAGAATGCGGGCGTCGCGCCAGGGGCGGAAGCCGAATCCGAAGGTGGGCATGTCGGAGTCGGAGCGGATCCCGGGATACCGGAAAAGGTCCCACGTGCCGCCGACCCGGGCGCGGCGCTCCAGCACGACGACAGAGGCGCCGGGGTTGTCCCGCAGGACATGACTCGCGGCGCTGATACCGGAGATCCCGGCGCCGATGACCAGGACGTCGACATGCTGCGGCTCCATCGCGGAGGTCCTCACTCTCGCTCGTGAGCACCCGGGCAGGGCAGGGACGAAGGTCGCTACCACCCGGGGCGCTGACGCTTGCTCAGACTCGTGGCTACACCCATGCGCGTAACCCGCAATTTACCTGCGACACAGCGTTCCAGATACCGCAGGTAACGTGACGTGAGTCACTTTCTGCCCGCTGTTGCCTTGGCGTAGCAAACACGATTGCGATGCTGCGGCTGCCGGTCCGGCGTTCGGTCGACACGCTCCCGGCGGGCTGACCGCCGGGGGCGCCGACAGCTGTCGACACCCGTCCGCGCCACCGGCTTCGGCCCCCGGGGGCCCGGTCACAGCGCGACGAGTCGCCACTGCTGGTGGGCGCCGGAGTCGGCCGGCTGGTACACGACGGGGGCCCCGCCGGCCGTCGACCCGCCGTCGACGCCCGCGCACCCGCCGTTGTGGACGTTGACGAGCCGGACGTGCTCGCTGTCCACCTCGACGAGCTTCCAGTGTTGGTCGTCGCGGTTGCCGTCCTGTTCCTGGGTGAGCTGGGCGCTCGGTCCGGAACTGTCGTGGCCGGTCAGGATCTTGCCGCTGTGGCGGGCGGCCAGGCGGAAGGAACCGTCCGCGTCGGGGAGGAGCCGCCACTGCTGATTCGCGCTCCCGGACCAGGCCCACTGAATGATCCCGGCGCCGTCCGCGGTGCTGCCGCTGCGGACGTCGAGCACCTTGCCGCTGCCCCGGTTGACGAGCCGGAAGTACCCGCTGAGCAGGGAGACGGCGATGTTCGTACGCCGCCCCGCGGTCAGCGACACCTTCCGCGCGTGGGTGCCCAGGGACGAAGGGGTGACCGTCGCGCTCGTGGTGACGGAGGCCATGCCGCGGCGGCTGATCAGTGTCACGTCCTGGGTGACGGCGGACGTGACGGAAAGCGTGACCGTCCGCGCGGCCAGATCCCAGGAGAGGCGGTGGACGCGGATCCGGCCGCGGGCCCGGAGGCCGGTGAGCGACCCCTTGGCAAACTGGTCCGGAAGGGCGGGAAGGAGCTCCAGCACTCCGGGCCGGCTGTAGCACAGCGCCTCGGCCAGGACACCGGGGATGGCATGGGCGGCGTCCGCGTTGTAGATGTCGAGGTTCGGGTTGTGGGAGGTCATCAGCGAGGTGAAGACCATGTTGTTGCCGAGGATCTTCCTCAGGTTGCCGTAGACCTGTCCGCCGTCCTTCAGCCGGGCTCCGGCGAGTGCGCGGTGCAGACTGCCGTGGGCGGAGATGTTCTGATCACCGCGCAGTTCGAGGGCTCGCTGCGCGGGGCGCACCAGGTCGGGCTCGTCCTCGGGGTTGATCTCGTGCAGCGGCCACGCACCGTACAAGTGCTGTACGTGCCGGTGGTTGTAGCGGTCGGTGAGACTCGGCCAGGACCATTCGGCCAGCGCGCCCTGCTCGTTGACACGGTAGGCGGGGATCTTCTTCAGCAGGGCCGTCCAGCGTGCCACGCCCTCGTCCTCACCCTGCTCCACCCCGAGGGCGTCGGCCGCGTCGATCGCCGCCCGCAGTGCGTGCTTGCCGGCCATGATGTCGCCGGTGGCGTTGGTCGCGAGGCAGACACCCGTGTTCCCCGGCGAGTTCTCCATGGAGAAGGACGGGACGAAGACCGTCTTGCCGTTCGCGTCGGTGCGGGTGAGGAAGTCCTCGTAGAACAGGGCGAGTTCCATCAGCGCGGGACCCAGCTTGTCCTTCAGGAATGCCCGGTCACCGGTGACCTCGTAGTACTCAAGGAGCGGATGGAGCAGCCAGTCGGCGCCGCCGGTCCAGGTGTGGCCGGGGAAGGATCCGTTGTTGAAGTGCAGCATGTGGCCGTACTCGCCGTCGGTGCGGGACGGGGCGAGGAAGCCGCGGGCTCCGTAGAGGTTCTTCGCGTTGGTGCGCCAGTGGTCGAGCTGGCCGAGGATCAGCTGGGTGTAGCCCTCCATCAGCTCGGTGGTGTCGAGGATGTTGCCGCCCGCGACCTGGAGGTTGACGTTGGCGTCCGTGGTGAAGTCGTCCGCCCAGGCGGCGCCCCAGGAACCCGCCCAGATACCGGTGAGACGGGGCGGCAGAACGCCGCTGGAGCTGATGAAGAGATAGCGGCCGGAGTCGTAGAGACGTTCCAGCAGAGCGGTGTCGATGACACTGCGGTCGGCGTTCTGACGGGCAATCAGGTCGCCCACAGGCAGCTGCCGGTCGGTGGGCGTCACGTTCAGATCGAGGCGGGACCGGTCGTAGAGGTCGGCGTGCCGGACGGTATGGCGCTGCCGCAGGGGGGCGTAGTGCGCGTCGAGCGCGGCCAGCTGGGCGTGCAACGGCTCCGCGTCCCAGCCGGTGGGCGACTCGTAGCGGGCCAGCTTCGTCAGGAGCAGCACCCTTTCCGCCTTGGCGACCACGATCGTGGGCCCGCCGGCGGTGAGTTCCGCGTCATCGCCCGAGACGACAACACGGGTGACTCCCTCGTACCCGAAAGCGCCCTTGCCGGAGGCGTAGGTGCCGCGCAGGTTGAGGTAGCCGGACGTGCCGGTGACGGTGGCACGTGTGGTGAAGCTCAGGTCGGCGGGCAGGCCGTCGAGGGCGGTGTGGACACCCAGCGTGGTGTCGACGGTGCGGCCCGGAGCGGGGATCAGTTCCTGGACGATCACCTTGTCGGCCCGGGAGACGAACGCCCGGCGGGTCCAGGTGCCGTACTGGTCCGTCCAGCTCGAACTCACCTCCCCGGAACGGAAGTCGGTGACCCTCACATAGTTGTCGACCGTGGTAGCCCCGGGGGTGGCGATACGCAGTTCGTACGCGGGGTGGTAGGCCTGTGTCCAGCGCAGCGACCATCCGGCGGCGAAGTCGCGGTTGGCCCCCGCGTAGTCACCGGCGAGAGCCTTGTCGCGTACGCCGTCGAGACGGCCGGAGATGACCGGTGGGGTGAGGTCGCGGGTGCCGTTGGGCAGGACCAGCCGGTGGTAGTTGAACACCACCTTCTCCAGGTCGGGCGCACCGTACAGCACGGCCCCGTATTCGCCGTTGCCGGTGAGGAAGCCGCCGGTCCAGGTGGCGGCGGGGGACGTGTCGTGGATGCCGCGGTCAGGGAGCGTGATCTGTGACGGCAGGGCCGCGGCCCTGCCGGAGAGCTGGCCGCCGGGCAGCGCGGCGGCTCCCGCGGTCAGTGCGGCGGCTGTGAGAAACCGTCTGCGATTGACGGAACGGTCCGGCATGGGTACTCCTCGATGGGATGGGGCGCGCTCGGTCGGTCACCGAACGGGCGGGCGGCACTCCTCGGCGGGCGGTCGCTCGGCACCCCGGTCGCGAGCGGGGTGTTGGGTGCAGCTCTCCTGCGCGTGTTTGTTGTGGACGGACGACCAGGGCGTCCGGGTGCACCATCCGCATGGCACGCCGGCACGTCGCCGCATCGGCCTGCGGGGCCGGCGAGTCTGCGCATGTCGACCTTCTGTCGAGGTGTGCCGCGGTCGCCCGCGCCGCTTCCTCGGAACGGCCGGACCGGATGGCCCGGTGCCTGAGCACAGGGATGCCGCGCCGTCCAGCGGTGCGGGCGCGGTGGTGGACAGCGCTTTGCCAGACACGCGGTGGCTGGATGAGAGGTCGACGGCAGAACCGGACGGCTGAGGCCGGCCCGCCCCGCGGGGACGGACCGGCCTGAGGTGGCTACGGGGTCATGGTCACGTCGGGCGCCATCCCGGCGGTCCCCTGGGTGAGCTTTCCGGAGCCGGCGGCGCCTTCGGAGCTGACGAAGCGCAGTTCGTGGTCGGTGCCGCCCGCGTTGCCGACGGCGAGCAGGAGTGAGGACCGACCGGCCGTGTAGGCGTCCTGGACGAAGGAGCTGATGTCGACGGTGATGTCGCGGCCGTCGATGGCGTTGTCCTGGTGCGTCCCGCCGCCCTCGGGGACGACGGTCGATCCGAGGGTGAAGGTGGTCGACTTGGCGACGGAGGAGTCCGTGGCGGTGAAGCTCGGCCGGTTCTGCCAGGTCATGGTGTTGACCGGGCAGGACGCGCCGCCGCCCGTGCAAGTGGTGTCGCTGACGGGTTGCACGAGGAGTTGGTCGGTGTCGGTCGCCGGAACCGACGCGGAGCGGTGGCCGACGTAGGTGAGATGGAGTGTCGCCTTGCTCGGCGCCTTGGTGAGGCCGGTGAGGGGGAACCGGACGTAGGAGAGCTTTCCGTCCCCGGATCCGGTGGTGTACTGCTCGCCCATCAGGCCGTCGCCGGTGTTGCGGGTGATGAGGGTCAGGTCCGAGGAGTTGTTCTTGGACTGGTCACCGGTCCACGCACCCACCCAGGTGTCGCCGTCGGCGAGGGCGCCGGGCTTGACGTTCTGGGTCTGGCCGTTCGCGTCCGTGTAGGTGTTGGTCAGCGTGCCGATCCCGCTCGTCGTCAGCGGGAACTGGCTGGTGTACTGGACGAGTTGGCGGGCGACGTGGAGGTCGTTCAGCGTCGCGCGCGTGATGCCGCTCAGCGAGCTGCTGGTCGTCCTCTGCTGCGAGAACCACACGTTGTCGAGCTTGAAGGTGCCGATCGGGGCCCTGGTGTACGTGTACGTGGTGCCCGACCCGTCGGGGTTGGGGGCGTACCCGTAGTTCGCCTGCTGGTCGGCGGTGATGGTATTGGTGGCGTTGCCGTTGGAGACCGCGATCGCCCCTTGGGCCAAGCGCGAGTTGTCGATCGAGCTGTTCTTCATCACGACGCTCAGGCCCGAGTACGGGTTGGGGGCGCCGCCCATGGTGATGCCACCGGCCCACGGCGACACGGAGTTGAAGTTGTCGAACGTGAAGCCGGTGCTCTTGAATCCGCGCGCGTTCCATCCGATCCGGATCGCGTTGCCCGCACCGACGGACCAGTTCAGGGTGTTGCTGACCGAGATGTCCTTCGTGTCCTCGTGGTCCCAGTGGTAGTTGTCGAACCCGAGCTCGTCGGCGACGGCGTCGTGGGCGCCTACCGCGTTGGCATAGCCCTGGATGTCCGGCGTGGCGGTGCCGAGCTTGAAGTTGTTCCACACACCGGAGGCCAGCGGGGTGAATCCGTCGCTGGGGTTGTAGTGGCCGGAGGCGAACGCGTCGTCGTTGCCGAGGGTGAAGACGCCGTCGGCCTTGATGTCCTGGCCGCTCGCGAAGTTCGTCCCGTCGATCCACGGCTGGCCGTACGGGGTGAGCGCCTTGATGTTGTTGAACCTCACGCGCTTGGCGCTGTGGGTCTCGTAGTTCCACTGCTTCGCGTCGCGCACGTAGGTGTCGTTGAACGTGACGTCCGACGAGTGCATGACCGTGACGCCGCCCTGGTGCTGGCTGCTGTTGGCGTCGTGCCGGTCACTGCGGTAGTTCGCCACGCCGTTGCCGTCGAAGACGCCGCGGCCGTCGACTTCGATGTTGCTGGAGTTGATGATCCCGACGGCCGGCTCGTACGCCTCCATGTATGCCTGGATGCGGTTCTTCAGCAGGGCGCCTTCGTCGGTGTAGATCCTCAGCTTGCCGCCCTTGAGCTTGCTGCCGTCCAGGCCGTTGACCATGAGACCGGACGACACGTATGTGCCGTTCGGGAAGTAGAGCGTGTTGAGCTCCGTGGGGTGTGCCTTGATGGTGTCGATCGCGGCCCTCAGGGCGTACGTGACGTCGTCCGCGGCCATCGCCCGCACGTTCGGGTACCGCACATTGACGTTGCCGGCGCTCACCAGGCTCCCGGCCGAGCTCTGCTGACCGGCAGGGATGGCAGTGCCGTTGACGGTCTTGCCGGCCATGGAACTCGTCGTCGCGGCGGGAGCCTTCTGAGCCTCGCTGTTCGGGTGCGCCGCGAGGTACTTCGCGGCGAACTCCTGGAAGTTGAGGACACCGGTCCGCAGGTTGACCCCGGATCCGTCCGGTGCGCTCGCGGTGTCCGGCCGCTGGGCCGTGTCCTCCAGCGGATCGTTGATGACCGCCAGGTAGGGCTGCCCGGTGGCGTTGGTCGAATCGCCGTTGACCATCACGATCGCCTGGTTCAACTTGGCGGCGGCCGACATCCGGAACGTCAGGGTGTGCTTGTCCGGGCTCACCTTGACGCTGCCGGACGGGTAATAGCGGGCCGGATAGACGTTCACCGTGTCGATCGTGGTGCCGGGCAGGGTGACCGTGATCGTCGGGTTCCGGGAGTCCGACGCGAAGCGCGCGATGTCGAAGTTGTTGCGGTTCGCGGTGTACTTGACCGCCTGGACGGGCGTACCGGCGACGTCCACCTGGTACTTGGTGGACGCCACGTCAGGGGACGCCGTCGTACCCCCGCCCACCCCCGTCGGCGCGTACGTGTGGACGGTGGTCGCGGCGTGGGCGGGGACGGTGCCTGCGAACAGGAGGCCCGCCGCCGCGAGGCCGGCGCTCGCGGCGGCCGCGATGAAGCGCCGCATGTGCGATCTGCGGTGCATCCGCGAACTGTGCGGCGCAGGGGCGGGGTTCGGGTCGGCGTCGCCGCCGGCCAGTCGATTCATGCCTGTCTCTCCATCCGGACGGGAGCTTTCCAGGTCTGTTCAGCCGCGCCCCACCTGCTGGAGACGGCGCGGAGCATGCGCGATACTGCGGCCGGACCGCGGCCGTTGGGCCGTCGCGGCCGAAAGGGCCACCTCCACGCGCCGAGCGCGAGGTGGGAAGCGACGTGGAGCGGTGGTGCGCGCGGTGGCCCAGGGTGACGGCACTGCGTTGACCGATCCACGTAATCGGGCGTGGCGGGGACGTTACTGCCGTATTTCCGAACCCGTCAATGCTCCGCACACGACAAGTCGCGGCAACCGTCACGACCCGCCGATGGCAACCTCGCCCTGTTCTGTAACGGCTGAATCACAGCCACGGTACGAAGCCTTGCCCCACCGTCGCGCCCGCCCTACGCTGACGCCACTTTCGTGGATCGATAAATCTTTCAGGGAGACCATGTGGTGACAATGGCGGACGTGGCCGCGAGGGCGGGGGTCACCAAGCAGACCGTCTCCAACGTGGTGTCGGGCAAGAAGGTACGGCCGGAGACCTTGGCGAAGGTGAACAAGGCGATCGCCGAACTCGGCTACAAGCCGAACCTGGTGGCGCGCTCACTGCGCACCGGCAGCACGTCGACGGTGGGCCTTTTCGTGCCGTCGGTGGCCAACGCGTTCTATTCGGAAGTGGTCGAGGAGGTGGAGAACGTCCTGGTCGGCCACGGATACAACCTGCTGCTGGCCACGACCCGCGACGACCCCGACTACACCCGGACCCACCTGGAGAACCTCACGGCCCGCTCGGTGGACGCGCTGCTGGTCGCCGGGGACAACGGCGCCGAACAGCAGCTACCGATGCTCGCCGCCGCCGACTTCCCGGTCGCGCTGTTCGCCTGGGAGGGCGACCCGCCCACCACCCTCCCGGTGGTGTCCATCGACTACCAGCACGCAGGCTTCCTGGCCGGATCCCACCTGCGGGACCTCGGGCACCGGAACGTCGCGGTGATCGCCGATCTTCCCGCGCACACTCCGCGCGTCATGGGGTTGCGCCGGGCGTTCGCCGCCGACGGGCTCGACGACCGCCAGGTGTTCGCCTGCACCAGCGACGATGCCGCCGGCGGTTTCACGGCGGCCTGCGCGGCCCTGGAGGCGGATCCGGAGCTGACGGCGATCTTCGCCACCCACGACGTCCTGGCCATCGGCGCCATAGAGGCGGTGGTCCGGTCCGGGCGGCGGGTCCCCGAGGACGTCAGCGTCGTCGGCTTCGACGACATCGCCCAAGTCGGGCGGATCCGGCCGGCCTTGACCACGGTCACCTTCCCCAAGCGCGAGATGGCCCAACAGGCCGTTGAACTACTGCTGCGCGCCATCGAGTCCGGCCGGCCGCCGACCAACGTCGTATCGCTGCTGCGCCCGACCCTGACGATCCGGGACAGCAGTGGCCCCGCCCGGGGCGACCGCTAGACGCCCACGCAGCCCGACCTGCCACGGCACACACCCCTATGGGCCGCCGGCGCAGTCCTTCCCCACCGTCTCCGGCCACCACGGGGCCTTTTGAGAGGAAACACGTCCACTGATGAACGGCCTCAATCCCCACGCCTACGTCGAGGACCGGTCGCCGGGCACCGGACGGCTGCGGCCACGCGCCGCGTTCGCCTCCGATCTGCCCACGATCACGCTCGACGGTGACTGGAGTTTCCGACTGGCGGCAGGACTGGACGACCTCACGGCGGACTTCGCCACGCCGGACTTCGACGACAGCGCCTGGGATCTGCTCGCTGTGCCGTCCTGCTGGCAGCTGACCGGCCTGCCCGGCGAGCCACGCCACGGCGCTCCCGCCTACACCAACATCGCGTACCCGTTCCCGGTCGACCCGCCGCGGGTGCCCCGGCAGAACCCGACCGGTGAGTACCGCCGCGCGTTCGACGTACCGGACGGGTTTCCGGCGTCGGCCGCCGTGCTCCGGTTCGAGGGCGTCGACTCCGCGTTCGCGGTGTGGCTCAACGGGATCCGGCTCGGTGACGGCAAGGGCAGCCGCGTGACCACCGAGTTCGACGTCTCCGCCGCGTTGCGGCCCGGCCGCAACGTCCTCGCGGTGCGCGTGCACCAGTGGTCGTCCGGCAGTTATCTGGAGGACCAGGACATGTGGTGGCTGTCCGGGATCTTCCGGTCGGTGTCCGTAGCCGCCAGCGGTATCGAGGACTTCTTCGTCCACGCCACCTTCGACCACACCACCGGGCAGGGCACCCTGGCTGTCGACGTCGCCGCCCCGTGCGGGGTGTCGCTGTCGGTGCCCGAACTCGGCATGTCCGGCGCCGATCCGGCCGGTCCCTACGTGATCGACGGCGTCGAGCCCTGGTCGGACGAGGAGCCGCGTCTGTACGCGGGGGAACTGGTCTCCGAGACCGGGGAGCGGATACCGCTGCGGATCGGCTTCCGGAGTGTGGCTGTCGTGGACGGCGTCCTGACCGTGAACGGCAGGCCGATCGCGCTGCGGGGGGTCAACCGCCACGAATGGCATCCGCTGACGGGGCGGACCCTGACCGAGGACACCATGCTCGACGACGTGCTGCTGATGAAGCGGCACAACATCAACGCGGTACGCACCGCCCACTACCCGCCCGACCACCGCTTCCTGGACCTGTGCGACGAGCACGGCCTGTGGGTGTTCTGCGAGGGCGACGTCGAGACGCACGGCTTCGAACCCGGCGGCTGGCACCGCAATCCCAGCGACGACCCCTCCTGGCGCGAGGCGTACCTGGACCGCACCGCGCGGCTGGTGGAGCGCGACAAGAACCACCCCTCGGTCATCGTCTGGTCACTGGGCAACGAGTCGGGCACCGGATCCAATCTGGCGGCCGCGGCCGCGTGGATCCGTCGGCGCGACGACAGCCGTCTGATCCACTACGAGGGAGACTGGGAGAGCTGCTCCTACGTCGACCTGTACTCCCGCATGTACATCGGCGTGAACGAACTGGCCGCCATCGGACGCGGCCAGGAGGCACCGACGGCCGATCCGGCCGACGACGCACACCGCCGCGCCCTGCCGTTCGTGCTGTGCGAGTACGGACACGCCATGGGCACCGGACCCGGCGGTCTTTCCGAGTACCAGCAGGTCATCGAGGCGCATCCGCGCCTGGCCGGTGGATTCGTCTGGGAGTGGATCGACCACGGGATCGCCCGGCTCACCGACCAGCAGGAGCCCCGCGCGTTCTACGCCTACGGCGGCGACTTCGGCGAGGAGGTCCACGACGGCAGTTTCGTCGCCGACGGGCTGCTCTTTCCCGACCGCACGCCGTCGCCGGGTCTGGTCGAGTACAAGAAGGTCGTCGAGCCGGTCCGGATCCGTATCGCCACGGCCACGCGGCAGTTCAGCGTGCACAACCTGCACCACGTCCGCGACACCGGGTACCTGGACTTCCGGTGGAGCGTCGAGGACGGCGGTGAGCCCGTGGGCTCCGGCGAACTGAAGGTGCCCTCGACCGCTCCGGGCGCGACGACCACCGGCGAATGGCCCGCGGAAGTCGCCGCCGCGCTCGACGCCGCACGCGAGAACGGCTCCGGCGGCGAGGTGTGGCTGACCGTGACCGCGGTGCTCGCCGCCGACGAGAGCTGGGCCCAGGCCGGTCACGAGATCGCCTGGGCACAGGGACGGATCGTGGCTCCCGCCGCCCCGCCCGTCCCCTCCGTGGCGGCGCCGGCACTCGCCCACGACCGGCGCATCACCCTGGGCCACGCGCAGTTCGACGCCGTCAGCGGTCAGTTGATCGCGCTCCGTGGCCTGGAGCTCGACGGGCCCAGGCTGGACATCTGGCGTGCCCCGATCGACAACGACCTGCTCAACGCGTTCGGCGAGCCGCAGATCACCGACTGGCTCGATGCCGGACTGCACCGGATGCGCCATGAGGTCCTGCGCGTCGAGCCCGACGCCCAAGGGCTCACGGTCACCGCCCGGCTCGCTGCCGCCGGATCCTCCTCGGCGCTCGGCATCGTCTACCGCTGGACGACCGGCGGCGGACCGGACGCGGGCCGGGGTCGGCTCCGGCTGGAGTGCACCGTCACCCCCCACGGGGCATGGTCGGTGCCGCTGCCCCGGCTGGGGATCGCGCTGTCGCTGCCGGGCACCGACGCCGAGGTCGACTGGTTCGGCCTGGGTCCTGGCGAGGCGTACCGCGACTCCCGTGCCGCCGCGCGCGTCGGCCGTTATCGGTCCACTGTGTCGGCGATGCAGACCCCGTATGTACGTCCGCAGGAGAACGGCAACCGCCACCGCGTCCGCCGCGCCGAGATCACCACCGCGGTCGGCACCCTGCGCATCACGGGCGACCCGGTCATCGACCTGACCGTACGTCCGTGGAGCACCGCGGCCCTGGCCGCCGCGACACACCAGCACGACCTGGTCGGCGACGGCCGACTCCATCTCCATCTCGACCACGCGCACCACGGCCTCGGCAGCGCGTCCTGCGGGCCGGGCCCGTCGGCATCGGACGTCCTGGCCGCGGTTCCGACGGTGTTCCACGTGGAGTTCAGCACGAGTCGGTAGGCAGGCCTGGCCGCCCGCCCACCGACAGTCCAGCAAAGTCAGTCCCCGTCACGAAGGGTTTCCCTCACATGGACCGCACCACCATACGCACACGCAGGCTCATGACGCTGGCCACCGCGGCCGTCATGGCATTCGGCGTCGGCGCGTGCAGCAGCGACAAGAACGACTCCGCCGAGGAATCGGGCCACAGCGGGCCGGTGAAGATGGAGTTCTGGGGGTGGGCCGGCTACGAGAAGATCGTCGATCAGTGGAACGCCGCCCACCCGGACGCCAAGGTCACCTTCAAGAAGATCCCGTCGGGCCCCAAGGGGGGCTACACCCAGATCAGCAACGCGATCACCGCCGGCAAGGGACCGTGTCTGGCCCAGATCGAGTATCAGAACCTCCCCTCGATGCTCGTGAAGAACTCGGTCATGGACATCACGAAGTACGCGAGCGACGGCATGGACAAGTACGTGCCGTCGGCCGTCTCGTCCTCCAGCGTCGGCGGCAAGATCTACGGGGTTCCGGTGGACGTCGGCCCGATGGTCCTCTACTACCGCAAGGACCTGTTCGCCAAGTACGACATCACCAAGCCGCCCGCCACCTGGGCCGCGTACAAGGCCGATGCCGAGAAGGTCAACGCGGCCGACTCCAGTGTGAAGTTCGGAACCGTGCTGGCCGACGCCGGCAGTTTGGCGTCCTTCACCCTGCAGACCGGTCAGTCCTGGTACTCGGCCAAGGGAGACAGCTGGACCGTCAGCATCGACAACTCCGGCACCCGCAAGGTCGCCTCCTACTGGCAGGACCTGAAGGACCAGGGTCTGGTGGCGAAGCACGGCAGCGCGTGGGACCCGCAGTTCAACAAGGCCTCCGAAGCCGGCAAGGTACTGACGTTCGTCGCCCCGGCCTGGGCCGCCGGCGGTCTGAAGTCGGACCTGAAGGGCGAGGCCGGCAAGTGGAGGGTCGCCCCGATGCCGACCTGGAAGGCGGGCGACGGCACGAGCGCCAGCGGCGGCGGCTCGGCCACCTCGGTGATGACCGGGTGCAAGACGCCGCGCGAAGCAGTGCAGTTCGCCGATTTTCTGTCCAGTGACCCGCAGGCCGTGAAGACGGGCATCGAAGGCGGTCTCTACCCGGCGTCGAAGGCCGGACAGGACGACCCGTCACTCACGGGCGGTGACCCGTACTTCGGCGGCCAGAAGGTCGGTGACGTGTACAAGACCTCCGCCGCGCAGGTGCCCAGCACCTGGACCAACGGCCCGACCTTCCAGCAGGTCGATACGGACTTCACCGGTGCCCTCGCCAAGGGCACGCTGCCGCAGGCGGTCACCAAGGTCCAGGCCTCGACGGTCACCGCGATCAAGAAGCTCGGACTGTCGGTCACCAACGGCTGAGGCAGCGGGACTCCCGCCGCCCTGATGGGTTCCCGCGGCCGCCCGTTTCGGACGCCGCGGGGCCGTTCCCTGACGACGAACCGCCCAGTGAGGTTTCCATGAGCAGTCCCAGCAGCACCCGGACCGCGTCACCGCCGCGGCCCGTGCCCGCGGTCACCCGCCGTGCCTCCCGCGCCGATCGGCCGCGGCGCGCCGGCCGGCGCAGCGCGTTGACCGCGTCCGGTTTCCTGGCACCGTTCGCGGTGCTCTTCCTGACCATGATGGTCGCGCCCATCGGGTACGCGATCTACCAGAGCTTCTTCACCGTCCACCGCGCCGGGCTGTTCGGCGGTGCACAGTCCACGAAGTTCGCGGGCCTGTCCAACTACGCCGACGCCCTCAGCGACCACGACTTCCTCGCGTCGATCGTCCGGGTCGTGGTGCTGGGCTGTGTCCAGGTCCCGTTCATGCTCGGCCTGGCCCTTCTGCTCGCGCTCCTGCTCGACTCCCGCTCGGCCCGGCTGCGCAAGTCCTTCCGGCTCACGTTCTTCCTGCCGTATGCGCTGCCGGGTGCGATCGCCGCGCTGATGTGGTCCTTCCTCCTGGTCAAGGACCTCTCACCGTTCACCGGACCACTGGCCCACCTCGGGGTCGACATCGACTTCCTGTCGGCGTCGTGGATTCCGGTCTCGATCGGGAACATGATCACGTGGGGCTGGACCGGCTACAACATGCTGATCATCTACTCCGCGCTCCAGACGATCCCGGCCGAGGTCCTGGAGGCCGCCGCGCTCGACGGCTGCACCGGATGGCGCCTGGCCCGGGCGGTGAAGATCCCGCTGGTGCGTCCCGCGCTGATGCTGACCACGGTCTTCTCCATCATCGGCACGGCGCAGCTGTACACCGAACCGGCCGTCCTGGTCGGCACGCGCGTCCCGGGCGCCGACCCGAAGTTCTCCCCGATCATGAACACGACCGTGACCATGGACATGGGCAGCCAGAATCTGGCCGCCGCCCAGTCCGTCGTGCTCGCGCTGATCACCCTCGTGCTCTCGTTCGGATTCCTCAAGTACAACCAGCGCAAGGGAGCGATGGCATGAGCGTGATCCCGGCCGACCGACCGACGCGACCGGCCCGACCGGCTCGCCGCGGCGCCGACATCGCCAGCAAGACCGTCGTCAACGGCCTGCTGGGCCTGATGGCCCTGTACACAGTGATCCCGCTGTGGTGGCTGTTCGTCTCCTCGACCAAGGCCTCGGGCTACCTCTACACCGGTGCACCCCTGTGGTTCTCCCACTTCGACCTGGTCACCAACATCAGGAACGTGTTCAGCTTCGAGGACGGCATCTTCCCCACCTGGCTCGCCAACAGCGCGCTGTACAGCCTCGCCGGCGCCACCGTCGGCACTCTGCTGTCCGCGATGGCCGGCTACGCGCTGTCCAAGTTCACCTTCCGCGGCCGCGAAAGCGTGTTCAACGTCATCCTCGCCTCGGTGCTCATCCCGGCGCCGATGTTCGCCCTGCCGCTGTTCCTGCTCATGGCCAAGCTCGACATCACCAACACCTACTGGTCGGTGCTGCTGCCCAGCTGCGTCAGCCCGTTCGGCGTCTATCTGTGCCGGATCTTCGCCGCGGCGTCCGTCCCGGACGAACTCCTCGAGGCCGCACGCCTCGACGGAGCGGGCGAACGCCGCACCTTCTTCCGGATCGCCCTGCCGCTGATGTCTCCGGCCCTGGTCACCGTCTTCCTGTTCCAGTTCGTCGGCATCTGGAACAACTACCTGCTGCCCTCCCTCATGCTCAACTCCCCCTCACTGCAGCCTGTCACGGTGGGCCTGGTGCAGTGGGGCTCGGAGAAGGCGAGCGGCGTGCCGACGCTGCTGCCGATCACCGGTGCGTTCCTGTCCCTGATCCCGCTGCTCGTCGCCTTCGTCTGTCTCCAGCGGTTCTGGCGCCAGGGCCTGACCGCAGGCGCCGTCAAGTAGCGCCACGTCCAGGAGGACTCGGTCGACCCTCGCGAGAAGCGCCCGGTGCGGCGTGACCTCGCCTGCCGTGCACGGGAGCCGAACCAGTTCGGCCTGAACCGCCGGCGCGATGAGAACGGCCGACACGGACCTCGAACTCG
This sequence comes from Streptomyces sp. VRA16 Mangrove soil, assembly GCF_017377775.1. Classification (GTDB taxonomy): domain Bacteria; phylum Actinomycetota; class Actinomycetes; order Streptomycetales; family Streptomycetaceae; genus Streptomyces. Next base: position 210,573 of record NZ_JAFVLN010000001.1, on the reverse strand, counting down.
TCGTCCGCGGCTCCTCCAACTCCGGGCTGCCGACCTTCGGCACGGCACGCCACGGCGAGACGCCCGTCGTCGCTGCCGTCGCGACCGTCGACGAGGACCGGGCCGCGGTCTTCCTCCTCAACCGCGGGCTCACGCAGGTCCCTCAGGTCACGGTCGAGGTACGCCGCCGCCGGTGTCGTGGACTGCGATTGCGCCGGGACGGACCGGCCAGGAGGATCCTGCGGACGGGTGGCGCGGCGCCGGACGACTTGTCGTGGGCCAGGGGCAGAAGCCGTACGTCACCGCGCCGATTGGTCAGCGCAAGGCGCCGCGCGAGAGCGAGACCATGCCACGCGGCGACCATGGCCCGCGCCTCCTGGAACAGCGGGGGCCCACGATCGTCGGCGTCGCCCCGTTCTCCACCGACGGAGCGCCGGTGCTGAGCCACGTACAGGGAGTGGACCGACGCGTCTTCCACCGCCGGCTCATCGGTGACACCTGCGGCATCGTCGCGGCCGGGCCGGTGGTGGCCTGGGGCGCGGTCGCGCTGCCCCGGTCCTGACCGTCTGCGCCGGGGTCCGGCGGTGGGGCGGTACCTTCAGCGCGCGCCCCACCGCCGGGACCCTCACAAGGCGATGATCTGCCACTGCTGCCATGGCAGTGCCGCGTACGGCTGTTGTTCGATGGCCGCGCCGTCGGCGGTGCTCCCCTCGTCGACGGCGAGGCAGAGGCCGCTGTAGCGGTTGATGAGGAAGGAGAAGCCGTCGCCGGTGGGTCTGACGGCCCAGTGTTGTTGCGGTGCGTCCGCGTCCGACCAGATGCCGACCGTGCCGCCGTCGGCGCGGGAGAGCGCCGAGACCTCCATCAGCTTGCCGCTGCCCACGCCCTTGATCTCGTAGTAGCCGTCGCCGGTGGAGGCGAAGGTCCACTTCTGGTTGTTCGCGGCACGCCACGGCCACAGGATGACGCTGGTGTTGTTCGCGGTGCCCCCGGCCTTCACGTCGGCGACCTTGCCGCTGTGCCGGGCGGCGAGCCGGTAGACGGTGCCGTCGCCGGGCAGCGTGGTGGACACCAGGGCCGGCTTGGCCGTCCGGCCGCCGATGTGGACGCCGCCCATGTTGGCGTAGCCGCCGGCGGCGGCGTTCGCCTGGAACCGTACGAAGCCGGCGTCGCGGGCGGGCCATTCGGCCATCTTGGTGGCGCGGTCGGCGGTCCAGGTGCCGGTGGCGACCTGGGTGAAGTTCGTGCCGTCGGTGCTCGTGGAGACGGTGTACGAGGTGATGTCCCCGTCGGCGGTGTCGGTGCGGTTCCACTGCTTGGGCAGGTACTCCAGGGTGGAGATGTTGCTCCACACGCCGCCGAGATCGATCGTGATCGAGTGCGGCAGGGCCGGCGAGAGGCCCCAAGTGGACCAGCAGGTCTCGTAGGTGCGGTCGCTCAGGCCGTCGATGGCGTTCAGCGGGCCCTCGCCCGTGCGGAATCCGGTCGCGTACGCGCTGACGGGCGTCACCGGGTGTTCGGCGCGCGGCAGCTGCCGCGGCAGCGGTGGCCGGGAGAGGTCGGGGCTCCAGGCCGCCCCGACTTCGGCGAGCCGGTTGACGATGTTGGTGTCCAGCCTGCCGTCGCGGTTGGGCGGGCAGTTGAGGATGAACGAGGTGTACTTCGGCTCCAGATCCGCCAGGTGGGACAGGATCGCGTCCCTGCTCATCGGGTTGTCGGTCGCTGTCCTCGGATGCCAGAACCAGCCCCAGCTGATCGTCTGCCCCTGGGTGGCGGCATAGGTGTTCCCCGTCGGCGCGGAGACGCCCAACGGCTCCTCGAAGTAGATCGCGTCACCCAGGAAGGGAACCGACAGCGCGCCGTGGTCGATCATGACGATGTCCGGCTGGAGGGACTTCACGTGCTCGCGGATGCGCTGGTACGAGACGGCCTGCTGCCCCATCTGCCACCCGTAGCCGTCGGTGACGAGCACGTCGATGGTGCCGTAGTTGGTGAGCAGTTCGGTGAGCTGGCCGAGGATGAAGGTCATGTCGCTGGGCTGGACGGCATCGGTGACTTCGAGTCCGGACACCTTGTGCCGGCTCTCCCACGCCTCGACTCCGTAGGTGCGGTCCCATATCGAGTAGTAGAACCCGACCCTCAGCCCCTGCGCCCGGAACGCGTCACAGTACGCCTTCACCACGTCCTGCTTGTAGCCGCTGTTCGCGACGTTCTGGGTGCCATAGGCGCTCGGCCACAGGGCGAAGCCGTCGTGGTGCTTGGTCGTGAGGATGCCGTAGCTCATCTTCGCCGCCCTGGCGGCGGCCGCCCACTGGGCGCAATCCACGGCCGTGGGGGCGAACAGGGCGGGGTTCTGGTTCGGGGCGGCCCACTCCTGGTCGGTGAAGGTGCCCAGGCTGAAGTGGTTGAACATGCCGAACCGCATGTTCACCAACTTCTCCAGGTTGGTCTGGGGGTCTGCGGCGGCCGCCTGCGCCACAAAGGGCGTCAGCGCGGGGAGCGTCGGCAGAGCGGTCGCGGCCACGGCGGCGCTCGCGGCACCCAGCAGGGTGCGACGGGAGAGTCTTCCTGAGGACATGGGTGTACTCCGTTCAGTTCGGGTGAGGTCCGGCGAAGTCCTTGGTCTCTCAGTAGCCCAGGCAGAACGTGGCGTCGGCCCGGCCCACCGCGGTGGTGATCGGGTCGATGCGCAGCGCGTAGTCGTAGTGGCGGATGTAGCGGTCGGGGTGGCTGTGGGAGCGGAACGACGTCCAGGACGCGTCGGCGAGCCCGGCGGTCCGGTGGAAGGTGGCGTCCTGTGCGAAGCGCGGGGTGCCGTCGTTCACGTCAAGACGAAGCAGGTAGTACGAGTGCCGCAGGTAGCGGGTGGGGTGGCTGACAGACTGGAAGGAGACACCCGAGGCGTCCGCGAGGCCGGGCACCAGCTTCCATTGCGCGTCGGTGTACGGGTCGAACGGATAGGGGTCGATGCGGCCGAGGTAGTCGGCGTGCCGCCAGAACCGGTCCGGAAAGTTGTAGGACTTCAGCCGGTTCCAGTCGGGCCTGCCCCACCGGGCGACCAGGCCGTCGTACACCGCTGGGGAGATCGGCTGGACAGTGGCGTGCTTCGAGTTCAGCGGCTGGGTGTAGACGCGCCGGTCGGTCGCGGTCCAGGTGCCGGTGGACAGATCGTCGGTCTGCCAGGCGTAGAACAGTGCGTTGGCGTCTCCCCACAGGTACCAGGTGCCGTCGGCCTGGGCGAGGATCGGGGCCTCGATGCCTCCCTGGGGGGCCAGGCCCGGGGTGAACACGGTGAAGCTGCCGGGTTCGAGGGAGCTGGACCTCGCCCCGACGAGGCGGTTGCGGGCTTTGAAGTACAGGTAGTTGACGCCGCCGCTGTTCATGGCGAGGGAGCCGTCGATGACGTCGTACCCCGGATCGAAGAAGACCTGGGGCGGCGTGACCGTGCGGAAGTCCGTGGTGTAGTTCACCATGATCACGTTGTGGCCGCTGCTGTTGACGGCCGAGTAGATGATCGCGAACTGGCCGCGCGACGCGTCCCAGAACGCTTCGGGCGCCCAGCTGTGCGTGTCCATCTCGTGCAGCTTCAGCAGCCGGTAGTTGTCAAAGGAGCGCAGGTCGGCGGAGTCCCATACGTGGATGACCTGACTCTCCGTCCTGCTTGGGCAGGATGAACGGGTCGCGCAGCCCGCCGTCACCGCCGGTGGGGGTGACGACGGGCTTGTTCTGGTTCAGCGGCATCCACTGGAGTGCGTCGGTGCTGACGGCCAGGTGCAGGCCGTAGCTCGTGCCGAGACCTCTGGGTGATTCTGTGAAGTAGCCCATGACGTACGGGGAGCCGGCCGCGGCCCTCGACGGCCGGCCGGCGCTCAGCACGCCGGTCATGGCCAGGGGCACGGTTGCCGCCATGCCGAGGAACAGCCTGCGCGAGGGACGGGGGATGGTGCTCATCTCATGCCTTCCAGCCGAGGGAGGTGCCGGCTCGGTCATGAAGAACTCCTTCGTGTGTGGTGGGGGGGTGAACTGGACTGCGGGGGCGGGGGGGGGAGCGGGCCTCCCCTGCCGCCGTCGCCTGCGGGTCAGTTCGTCACGTGGAAGGTGGCGTCGCTGCGGCCGGTCGCCGTGGTGATCGGGTCGAGGCGCAGCTGGTACGCGTAGTGGCGGATGTACCGGTCGGGGTGGTTGTACGACTGGAAGGACGACCAGGACGCGTCGGCGAGGCCCGGGACCTGGCGGAAGGTGGCGTCCGCCGCGAACTGGGCGGTGCCGTCGTCGCGGACCAGTTGGAAGTCGTAGTTCGCGTGCCGCAGGAAGTAGCCGGGGAAGTTCACCGACTCGAAGGAGACCGTGCCGGTGCCCACGAGGCCTGGTCTGGGCCGGAACTGGGCGTCCTCGGCGGGGCTGACGGCGGGGTCGATGCGCACGTCGAAGTTGGCGTGCCGCACGTAGCGGTCCTGATAGTTGTACGACTGGAGCCGCTTGGCGGGTGTGTGGGGCCAGCGGGCGAGCACCCGGCTCTCCTCGGCGGCGGTGAGCGTCGTGATCGCGCCATGGCGCTTCGCGGTGCCGCCCATGTCGTAGCTCTCCGGTGGCAGGATCCGGTAGTCGGCGACCGTGAACGGGTCGGTCGTCAGGATCGGCCGGTACTCGCGTACGCCTTGCGGGCTGTTGTAGTCGATGTAGAGCGCCCACTCGTCGCGGTCCCTGAACTTCATCCACACCGGGCCTTCGACCACATTCCCGGTGAGGCCCAGGCTGGAAAGGGTGCCGAGGTCGGTCCAGGTCCCCAGGATCGAGTTGCTGCCCTCGACCGAGTTCCGGCCGTCGCCGGAGACCCGTATGTAGCGGTATTTCCCGGCTCCGGCGGGCACCTCGGTCATCTGGGTGTCGACGACCGGGGTGGTGCCGGGCGGGTCGATCCAGATCCGGGGGGTGGTGATCGTGCGGAAGTCCGTGGTGCGGGCGTAGTAGATGCGGTATTTGAGGACGCCGTTCACGGTGGCGTTCGTGGCCCAGTACAGGACGTAGTCGTTGGTCTCGGGGTTCCAGATCGCCTCCGGTGCCCAGGCGTTGCGCCCGTCGGGGATGGCGCCGGCGACGTTGAGCAGCCGCGGCTCGGACCAGGTGACCAGGTCTGTCGACTCCCACACCACGAGGCTGGGGCTGCCGTTCTCGTACGTGGAGCCGCAGCGGACGCACAGGTCCGTCGCGATGATCCAGTAGCGGCTTCCGTCGGGCGAGCGGATCAGTGCGGGGTCGCGCACCCCCTTCGTCCCGATCGTGGAGCGCAGGATCGGTGCTCCGCCGTTGAGGTCGTTCCAGTGCAGGCCGTCCGTGCTGTGCGCGAGGTACAGCTGCTGGCCGGTTGCCGAGTCGCCGGTGAAGTGCACCATGAGATAGCCGGGTTCGGCGGCCTCGGCTCGCTGGTGCGCGTCGAGGGCCGGTGTGGTGAAGAGCAGGCCGACGGCGACGAGGATCGCCGCCAGTCGGCGCAGGACCGCGGGCATGAGCATCTCCTGTGTTTCTGCGGGTGGGTGCGGAGCGCTGTGCAGGTCTGAAGGCCGTGCTGGGCGGGCCGGGGGGAAGTCGACGTGCGTTCCCGCGCCCGTCGCGGCGTGGGGATGTGCGCTCTACTTCTTCCGGCCCGCTCAGTTCCGTACGATGCGCCACCGGTTGTCGGCCGTGCCGTCGTCCGGGGTCTGCACCGCGAACGCGCCGACGGCGGTTCAGTCGTCCGCGATGGCGAGCAGCTTGCCGCTGTGCACGTGGCGGATCTTGTAGGTTCCGTCGCCCTGGTCGAGGAGCGTCCACCGGTGGTCGGCGGTGCCGTTGTCCGACCACGGCAGGACGGTCGCTCCGTCGGCCGTGTACATGTCCTGGATGCCGAGGACCCGACCGCTGCCGACGTTGGACATCGTGCACCTTTCGGAGACGAGCGGCTTGTCGTGACGCGGTGCTGGTCGGTGACGCGAGAGCGCCGCCCCGGGCATCGCTGGGCCGGGCCGCGGGGGTCGCCAGAGCTCGGGCCTAACTCCACAGGGCCCTTGGCGCGGGACCGGCGGATCAGGCAGGGGGCGCGGTGGCCTCGTACGCGCTAACCGGTGACGCGCTGAAACGTCCAGTGCTGGTTGGTGCTGCCCCGGTCGGAGTACTGGATCAGCGCGGCGCCGGCGGCCGTGCTGCCTCCGCTGACGTCGAGGACCTTGCCGCTGTTGCGGTTGACCACGACGAACGCGCCCCCGGTCAGCGGGCGCAGTTGCCATTGCTGGCTGGTGCGGCCGTCCGCGGTCGTCTGCACGATCCGCGCGCCGTCCGCCGTCGAGGAGCCCGCTACGTCCAGGACCTTCCCGCTGCGGACGCAGGTGATGGTGTGGTAGCCGTCCGCCGTGGCCTGGAAGGTCCACTGCTGGTTCGTTCCGCCGGTGTCGCGCCACTGGATCAGGCCGGCGCCGTGCGCGACCGACGCACCGGCGACGTCGGCGACTTTGCCGCTGCGCACGCTGACGCACTTGTAGGCCCGGGTGGGGGCGACGGTGTAGCACACCGAGTCGATGTCGACGTAGCCGGTGTTGTCGGGGTTGTAGGTGTACAGGCCGATCCGGTCGCCGCGGTAGCCGCCCCAGGTGAGCTGGTAGGTGGGGCCGACGTCGGTGAAGGTGCTCCCGTCGAGGCTGTAGGAGAAGCGGCTCATCCCGTTCACGTCCCAACTGGTGCGCAGCCAGACAGCGTTCTGGGTGATGTCCGGCCCGTAGGTCAGGGTGCCGCCGGCGTTGTGCGCGAGCGTGGTGGTGCTCCCGGTGCGCTTCACCCCCAGTCCGGCATACGTCGCTGCGTAGTGGCACAGCCCGGCGTGCTGACCGTCGGCGAGGCCGGCCAGTTCCAGGCGTACCGTCACGGTCGCGCCTCCGGCCGTGCGCAGTGCGCGCTGGGTGAGGGTGTTGCCCACCTTCATCAGATGGTCGGCCGCCAGAGGTGCGAAGGCTTTCAGGCGCAGATAGCCGGGACGCTCGGTCAACGACCAGTGATCCGCACGCGGTTGGTAGTACCACTCCCACTGCGGCTTGAGGCTGCTCGCGGTGAACAGGTCGCTCGTCACCACCGGCGGCAGTGCGTCGAGGGGCAGACCGGGTGTGCCGCCGGCGGGCACCTTGCCCGACCACGTCATGGTGCCGATGCCGTCCGTGCCCACGGTGCCCAGGATCGGCCAGCCGTCCACCCAGGTGACCGGCAGCAGCGACAGGACGCGGCCCTCCCAGTCACCATGGCCGTGATGGGTCACGAAGTACCACGCGCCGTCCGGTGCCTGCACCAGTCCGCCCTGGTTGGGCTCGCGGTCCACCGAAGAGCTGACGTGCAGCAACTGCCGCGTCTCGTACGGGCCGTAGAGGCTGCTGCCGCGGTGCATCATCAGCACCCGGCCCTCGGGCTTCACCTCGCTGTACAGGTGGTAGTACAGGCCGTTGATCTTGTACAGCTTGTTGGCTTCGCTGCCCGACGACTGGTGGATGACCGTGGGTGAGCCGACCAGCGACTTCCCGTCCTCGGACAGCTTGAAGAGATTGATCTTGTAGCCGTCCGAGTAGTGGCTGGTGACCAGGTAGCCCTGGCCGTCGTCGTCCCAGAACGGGCACGGGTCGTCCCAGCCCGAGGTGCGCCACACCGAGGTCAGCGGATCCCACGGTCCGGCCGGGGAGGGGGCCGATGTCATGAAGAAGCCTTCGTCGGGCGTGTTGAAGTACACCCAGTAGCGCCCCGCGTGGAAGCGGATGGCACCGGCCCACACGCCGCGGCCGTAGCGGTTCATGCGGTCCCAGTTCAGCTCCGGCCCGATCCGGGTCACGTCACCGACCGCGTTGCCGACCGTACGCCAGCTGACCAGGTCCTTCGAGTGCAGCACCGCGACACCGGGCGAGTACCCGAACGTGCTGGTGATTCCGTAGTAGTCGTCACCGACCCGGATGCAGTCCCAGTCGCTGAAATCGCCCGGGAGAATCGGGTTGGCGTAGGTGCCGTCGCCCTGATCGCCCCAGGTGCCGTCCCATGGCGCGGCCGCCGCTGCCCTGGCCGGGGGCAGCAGGCCCGGCAGCATGAGTGCCCCGGTACCGACCGCGGCGAGTCGGCCGAGGTGTCGTCTTGTGATGTCCACGGTTCGTCCTCCGTCAGACGTTTCTGCGCAGGTACGTGCGTCGGGAACGCGTGAGGTGGTGAGCATGGGGTTCCTGCGGGAAACGGAACCGACCTCACGCCCCATGTGTCCGGGATTTCGAATAACCGTCGAAGAGTCGGACACAACGGCGCCGAACGTAGGCGGCGCCCTGTGCGGAAGTCAACGCCCGTGACAGCTTTCGACCGAAGTCCCGTACCGCGAACGAGATATCGAACCGTTAACGCTGACCGAAAAGGCGCCACTGGATCTCGCGCCGGTAGTCCTCCAAGGTCCGGTCCAGGTGCACCGCGGTGGCCTGAGCGGCCTCCTCGGGCCGGCCGTCACGGATGGCCCGGTAGATCGCCTCGTGCTCCTCGACCGCCAACTCGGCGTTCTCGCCGAGCGTGTCATGGATGCCGATGGCACTGGACTGGCGCTGCAGCCGCCGCGCGTCGCGTACCGCGCTGACCAGGAACGCGTTGTGCGAGGCCACGGAGACGGCCGCGTGGAAGTCGTCGTCCGCCCGGTTGAACACGTCGACCGCGCCGTGGGCGAACCCGTGCCGGCACTGCTCCACGGCCACCTCGATGGTGCGCAGTTCGGCTGGGGTGGCACGGGTGGCCGCCAGGCTGCTGGCGGACATCTCCTGAACCCGGCGGAACTCGAACAGCATCAGCACATGGTCGATGTCGACGGGCCGGAAGAAGCCTCCCCAGCGGCTGGTGACGAGCATGCCTTCGTCGTCCGCGACGAACAGGCCCCTGCCCTTGTGGGCCCGGACGCGGCCCAGCGCCGAGAGAATCTTCACGGCCTCCCGCACCACCGCCCTGCTGGTGCCCAGCATCTGCGCCAGGTCCACCTCGGTCGGCAGCCGGTCGCCCGCCACCAGCCGCTGCGCGGCGATGTGTTCGAGGATCCGCTCCGCCACGATCTCGTATCCGGGCCGGTAGCCGCGCTCCTCGCCCACGCCGTTCTGGGCGAGCGCGGTCGGCAGGATCCCGGCCGGCGACGCCGCCTCGCGCTCTGGCATGTCGTCCATCTGTACGTCCTCCCGGATGGCTGCGGCGTACGCGGCTGACCACTGTGGAGCCGTCGGCATCGTAGCCCAACCCCGCAATGAGTCGTACTCATTCCGACACGGACCCTTCGCCATGAGCAGAGAACTCTCAAGGAACTGAGGGAACTTAACGGTCACAAAGCCGCACTGGTCCGCCATCATCGCCTCAACTCCCGGAAAACAGCCGTGCACACACCCTTGACGGCTCCCTGGATAAGGCGGCTAATTTCTTCCACGCCGCTAGCAGCACAGCCGCCCGCCCTGCCGACGTCCGTCCGGGACCCCGACGTCGACCCATCCAGGCGCCACCCCTGCCCGCTCGGGGCACCCCCGCAGACCCAGTGGAGTCACTGATGACCCTCAACAAGCTTTCGCCCGGCCCGAGAAGCGCACTCCGCAGGACGCGTGCGGCGCTGCCCGCCGGCTGCGCCGCACTGGTACTGACCCTGGCCGCCTGCGGCGGCGGCACCGGCGGCACGACCAACAAGGACGGCTTCGCGCAAGTCGCCCAGACGGACGGGGAGTTGACCGTCTGGGTGGATGCGACCCGCATGGACGCCGCGAAGCTGTACCAGAAGCAGCACCCGGACGTGAAGCTGAAGATCGTCAGCTACGACGGTGACGCCAATGGTTCGAACTACCTGCAGACCAAGGTCCAGTTGTTCAACCGCACCAGGAAGGGCTGGCCCGACGTCGTCTTCAGCTCCCAGAACAACGAGGCGAGCTGGGCGGTCGACGCGGGCTTCGCCGCGCCGCTGAACAAGGGTCTGATCCCGGACGCGACCCTCAGCAAGTTCGCCAAGGGCGCCAACGACGTCTGCACGGTCAACGGGACCCTGTACTGCCTGCGCAACGACCTCTCCCAGACGGTGCTCTGGTACAACGCCCCGCTGCTCAAGAAGTTCGGCTACACCGTCCCCGCGACCTGGGAGGAATACCAGGCACTCGGCGAGAAGGTCGCCAAAGAACATCCCGGGTACCTCGTCGGCGACGCGGGCGACTCCTTCACCCCCGAGATCTACCTGTGGGCGAGCAAGTGCGGCGCCAACCACATCACCGGCCCCAAGGCGGTGTCCGTGAACACCACCAGCGAGGCGTGCACCAAGATGGCCGAACTGCTGGACGTACTGATCAAGAACAAGTCGATCTCCATCACCGGGGTCTTCAGCACCGACTTCGCCAAGAAGAACAGGAAGGCCGAGAAGATCCTGCTCATGCCCGGCCCGGCCTGGTACGGCGGCGCGGTCTTCCAGAGCGGGCTCAAGACGCCGGCGAAGCAGATCGCGGTGGCGCCCATGCCGCAGTGGAAGGGCGAGACCGCACCGTCCACCGGCAACGTCGGCGGCGGCACCTGGCTGCTGTCGCAGCACTCCGCCCACATCAAGGCGGCCACCGACTTCCTGAAGTGGGTCACCACGGACAACGCCTACCAGGGCGAGAAGTCCCCCGGCTTCCCGGCCTATGCGCCCGTCGCCGAGAACTGGCTGAAGGCACAGGCCGACTCCGGGTACTACGCCAGTGACCTCACGGCCCTCACGGACGCCTCCTCGCAGGTGTGGTCCGACTGGGGCTCGGGCAAGTTCAGCCAGGAAGCGATCTGGGCCGCCACCGTCAAGCCGGGCCTCACCCAGGGCAAGACGATCGAATCCATGCTGCCCGCCTGGCAGGACGCGATCGTCAAGTACGCCCGGTCCAACGGTTACAAGGTCGCGCAGTGACCGCTGTGAACCACTCTGCGTCCGCTGCGTCCGCTCCGTCCCGCTCTGCCCGTCGGCGCCCTCGCGGCACCGCCCGGCAGAGCCGGGCCGGCGTCGCCTTCGTCGCCGGCTACGTACTGCTGCTGATCGCCTTCGGCATCCTGCCGACCGGCTACGCCGTCTACTTCGCCTTGACCAACGCGGGCGGCACGTTCACCGGCCTGTCCAACTTCATCGACACGGCGCACGACTTCCGGTTCATGGACGCCGTGGGCCACGTGGCCCTGTACCTGCTGTTCTGGATGCTCTCGCTCGTGGTGTTCGTGGTGACCCTCGCCCTGCTGCTGCACCGCCTCTCGTCCGGCACGCTCAGCAGGTCCCTGCGCTTCCTCTACTACATCCCGGGCGCCCTCGCGGGTGCCGCGAGCGTCCTGGTGTGGCTGTTCATGCTCGATCCGACGGTGAGTCCGGCCAGTTCACTGCTCGGTGCGCTGGGGTTCGACACGTTCGGCGAGGTGATCGCGCCGGGCCATCTGCCGCTCCTGTTCACGATCATCGCGTTCTGGACCGGCGCGGGCGGCTGGATCGTCGTCATGTACGGCGCGCTCAACAACATCCCCACGGATGTGATGGAAGCCGCGCGCATCGATGGGGCGAGCAGCTGGCAGACCGCCTGGCACGTACAGATCCCGATGCTCCGCAAGTGGATCGTGTACATGGTGATTCTGGCGTTCGCAGGCGGCACCCAGCTCTTCGTCGAGCCGCAGTTGCTGTCCCTGGCGAGTGTGGGGGTGGCGGGCCGCGACTACGCGCTGAACCAGCTGACGTACGACTTCGCCTTCGAGCTGAACAACATCAACGGTGCCGCCGCGGTCTCGGTCGAGCTGCTGGTCGTCAGCCTGTCGGCCGCCGCCGTCTTCGTCACACGATCGAGGTTCTTCGATGCCGACTGAGTCACCCGCCGCACCCCTGACGGATCGGGAACCAGGCGTCATGGACCCGGCCCGCCCGCAGGCCCACGCGGCCCGGCGCCTTCGCCCCCCGCGTCGTGTGGTGCCCCGTCTGCTGGCCGGCGCCCTGCTCGCCGTCTTCCTGGTGTTCTTCGTCCTGCCCGTGCTGTGGCTCCTGCTCGCCGCCACCAAGACGGACCAGCAACTCATCCACGACAGTCCGCTGTCCTTCGGCTCGTGGCACGCCCTCAAGGCCAACTGGCACGCACTCACCGCGTTCCAGGACAACGCCGTGATGCAGTGGCTGGGCAACTCCACGCTGTACGCGGCGATTTCGCTGGTCATCACTTTGTGCGTGGCCATTCCGGCGGGCTACGCCCTGGCCATGACCGAGTTCCGCGGCCGGCACGCCCTGCTGGTGTCGACGCTGGTCGTGATGCTGATGCCGACCGCCACCCTGGTGGTGCCGCTGTTCTTGGAGCTCAACGCGGTACGCCTGATCGGCACCATGTGGTCGATCATCCTGCCGTACGCCTTCTACCCGTTCGGCGTGTATCTGACGTACATCTACTTCACCACCGCCGTGCCGAAGGACCTGCTGGCCGCGGCTCGCATCGACGGCTGCTCGGAGTTCGGTGTCTTCCGGCACATCGCGCTGCCGCTGGCGACCCCGGTCATCGCGCTCGTGGGCTTCTTCAGCTTCGTCGCGAACTGGACCAACTACTTCCTGCCGTACGTGATGCTCCCCGAGTCCGACCAGATGCCGATCCAGGTCGGCGTCGGAAGCCTGCTCAGCAACGTGCCGTCCTTCAATCCGACCGTCGGCGAGCTGGCGATCGAGCGCCCCCAGCTGGCACTGGCCACCCTGCTCGCCATCACACCGGTGCTGGTCGTCTTCCTGTTCGCCCAGCGCTTCCTGGTCAGCGGGATGCTCGCCGGGGCCACCAAGGAGTAGGCCCGATCGCCGGTTGCCCCGTCACGGCGCCCTGATCAGCGACCTCGCCCGGCCGGCGCCGCGGGCGCGCACCCCGTACCCCTGAACGGAGATTCCCTTCCATGCCCTTCGACTTTCCAGACCCCGCCTCGGGTGAGGACACCGAGGCCGCGGGCCGGCCGACCCCGCCCCCCGCGATCGAGGCGACGGTCCCCCTGCTCGACGTACCGGGCTGGGCGGTGGCCCAGCGGTCCTTGTTCGACCTGCTGGATCACGCCTGGCGCCGCTTCGCCCGCGACTTCACCGGCCCGGACGGACGCCTGAACTACACCGGGCCGCTGACCACCCGCGACGGGGTGGACGACTTCTACGAGGTGTTCTTCAACTGGCCCCAGCTCTACCTCCTCGGCGGCGCCGACGACCTGCTGCCCGCCAGCGAGAAGCACTGGGAGGGCGTGACCCGTCAGCTCACCGAACGGGACATGCTGCGTGACGAGTACGAGCGCGGCTACGACTGGTTCCACCAGGGCGAGAGTCTGCTGCTGCTCTTCTTCCTGTGCATGGCCGACCCCGAGCGCTGGTCGGAACGCGCCCTGCGCTTCGCGGAGTTGTACGTCGATCCGGCCAAGGGCAACTACGACCCCGCCCACCGCATCATCACCCGCGCGCACAACGGCAGCGACCCCGACCGCACGGGTCTGTTCGACGGTGACGTCTACCCCTGGCTGCAGAAGGAGGCGGACACCTACGGGTACCCGCTGGAGTGGATACCCGAGGCGCGGGGCGGCCCGTTCCCGCTCTCCTCGGACCCGCGTCTCGGCGCGCAGATGCGCGAACGGATGGGCGCCGGAGACACCGCCATCAACCTCGGCGCCACCGGTCTGGTGCTCAACGCCTGGATCCTGACCGGCGACGAGCGCTACCGCGACTGGATCGTCGAGTACGTCGGTGCGTGGCGGGAGCGCACCGAGGCGAACGACGGTGTCATCCCTGACAACGTCAGCCCGGACGGCGTCGTCGGCGGCCTCCTCGAAGGCCGCTGGTACGGCGGCCACTACGGCTGGTCCTGGCCGCACGGCTGGCACAGCATCGGAGCCGCGGCCTGCGTGGCGGCGCTCGCGGCGGCGACGGTCACCGGGGACGACGACTTCCTCTCCATGGTCCGCACCACGCTCGACTCGCTCATCGCCCGCGGCAAGGTGATGCCCCACACCGAGGCGGACTCCAGCCTCCCCGCCAAGTGGGCGGTGGAACTCGGCCCGGACGCCGAGACCCCCACGCTGCACGTGCCGTTCCGGTACAACGACACCGGCTGGTTCGACTACAACCCGACCACCCCGCCCGTACCGGTGGCCCTGTGGCACCACTCGGCGTCGGACGCCGACCGCAAGCGGCTGGAGGACCTGCGCGAGGCCGAGGCCATCGACTGGCGCACCCTGCGGCCGTTCCGCGCCAAGGAGGAGTCCGGCCACGAGAAGGCATGGTTCGCCTTCCTCGCCGGCGACGACCCCGGCTACCCCGAGCGCATCCTCGCCACCGCCCAGGCTCAGATCCGGCACCGTCTGCGCCGTATCGACCGCTACCGTGACCTGGACGTGCCCGAGGCCGACATCCACGTCTGGCAGCAGTCGAACCCGGTGGTCACCGAGGCTCTCGTCCAGCTGACCTGGGGCGGCCCCCAGGTGCTGTACAACGGCGGCCTGCAGCAGGCCCGGCTGCGCTACCACGACGCCGACGCGCGCCGCGCCGGTCTGCCGCAGGACGTGGCCGCGCTGGTCAGCTCCATCGACCCCGAGGCAACGACCGTCGAACTGGTCAACCTCGCCCCCGAGACGGACCGCACCGTGATCGTCCAGGCCGGCGCCTTCGCCGAGCACACCATCGCCGCCGCCCGGTACACCACCTGCCTGGACGACGGCTGGATCGGCGACATGTACGACTACGGCCACACCGAGCCCGTCGTCACCGAGGAAGAACTGTCCTGCGACAGCCCCTTCCTGACCGTCCGGCTGCCCGCGTCCACCCGTATCAGGCTCGTCCTGCGACTGGACCTGCGCGCCCACACCCCCAGCTACCGCACCCCGTTCGGCACCGAGGCGGGCGGACCCGTCGCCGGCACGGAAGGGAGCACGGCGTGAAGCGCATCGCCCAGACCATCAGGCTCCGGCCCGAGCACCGGGAGAGGTATCTCGAACTGCACTCCGCCGTCTGGCCCGGGGTGGAGGCGGCCCTGCACCGGGCGAACATCCGCAACTTCGGCATCTTCCTCCACGGCGACGTGCTGTTCGGCTACCTCGAGTACCACGGCGACGACTTCGAGGCCGACATGGCTGTCCTCGAAGCCGACCCCGAGACGCAGGAGTGGTGGAAGCTGACCGACCCGTGCCAGGAGCCCTGGCCCGACCGGGGCGAGGCCCGCCAGTGGACGGAACTGACCGAGATCTGGCACCTCGGCCCGCCCGGCGAGGACGTCACCGTCTGACCCGGCCCGCGCCGGACCGACCCGACTTGGAACCGTCATGACCGACGCCCCCACCCCCGTTCTCATCGACGCGCACCACCATCTGTGGGACCTCGACCAGCGCCCGCAGCCCTGGCTCGACGACCCCGGCCTGACCCCGATCCGCCGCACCTTCACCCCCGACGAGCTGCGCTCCACCGCGACCCGGCCCGTCGCGGGCCGTCACCTGCACGGCACGGTGGCCGTGCAGTGCGTGCCGGAGGTGCCCGAGACGGCGGATCTGCTCGCCCTCGCGGAGCGGGAGCCGCTGATCGAGGCGGTGGTCGGCTGGGCGGACCTCACGTCGCCCGCGATCGGCGAGACGCTCGACCGGCTGCTCACCGGGCCGGGCGGTACGCGTCTGCGTTCCCTGCGCCACCTCGTGCAGGGCGAGGCGGATCCGGCCTGGCTGCAACGCCCCGATGTCGAAAGGGGGTTGGCGGCGGTGAGGGATCGAGGGCTCTCCTACGACGTCCTGATCCGCAGCCACCAGTTCGACCAGGCGATCCGGCTGGCCGAACGCTTCCCCGACCTGCCTCAGGTGCTGAACCACGCGGGCAAGCCGGACATCGCCAGGGGCGAACTCGCCGAGTGGCGGGAGCAGGTGCGCCGGCTGGCGGCGCACGAGCACGTGGTCTGCAAACTGTCAGGTCTCATCACCGAGGCCGACCACGGCAGTTGGACCACGTCCGACATCCGTCCGGTCTGGGACGAGCTGCTCACGTCCTTCGGCCCTGACCGGCTGATGTTCGGCTCCGACTGGCCGGTCGCCAACCTCGCGGGCGGCTGGAACCCCTGGGCCGCGACCGTGGAAGAACTGCTCACCGACTGCGCGGAGAGCGAGATCCACGCGCTCCTCGCCGGTACCGCGACCGCCTTCTACCGCCTCCCCGCCCGCGGCTGACGTACAGCGCTCACGCCGAGAGAAATGTGGAGAACACGATGACACTCGCCGTCCACTACACGGCTGCCCGTACCCTGAACACGGCTCCCGCATCGAGCGGGGAGCCGGGCCCCGGCGAGGTGCAGCTCGCCCCTGCCTACGTCGGCATCTGCGGCACCGACCTGCACATCTTCCACGGCGACATGGACGCCCGGGTCGGCACGCCCGCCGTGTTGGGCCACGAGATGTCCGGCCGGATCCTCCGGGTCGGTCCGGGCGTGGCGGACTGGGCGCCCGGTGACGCGGTGACCGTGATGCCGCTGCGCTGGGACGGCACCTGCCCCGCCTGCCGGGCCGGTCACCAACATGTCTGCCAGCACCTCGACTTCATCGGCATCGACTCCCCCGGCGCGATGCAGCAGCGCTGGACCGTACCCGCCTCCACCCTGGTCCGCCTGCCGGACTCACTTCCGCTGGACCGGGCGGCGCTCGTGGAGCCCACCGCTGTGGCCGTCCACGACGTCGGCCGGGCACAGGTTCGCGGCGACGAGAAGGTCGTGGTCGTCGGCGGCGGGCCGGTCGGCGTGCTGATCGCACTCGTCGCGCGGGCCGCCGGCGCCGACGTACGGGTGGTCGAGCTCAGCGCTCACCGACGGTTGCTGGCCGAGGAATTGGGGCTGACCACCTGGGACCCCACAGCCGACGACATCGGCGCCCTGGTCGGCGCGTGGACCGGCAACGCGGGCGCCGACGTCGCGTTCGAGGTGTCCGGTGCGGCCGGCGGGGTGGACACTGCCGTGGACGTGCTCGGGGTGCGGGGGCGGCTGTGCCTGGTCGCCATTCACCCCCGCCCGCGCGAGGTGAACCTGCACCGCTTCTTCTGGCGTGAACTCACCCTCGTCGGCGCCCGGTTGTACGACCGCTCCGACTTCGGGCGGGCGGTCGCCCTGGTCGCGGACGGCACGATCCCCGCTGACCGGCTGATCAGCAAGGTCGTCCCCCTCACCCAGGCGCCCGCCGCGTTCGAGGCCCTGGAGGGCGGCGGCGACGTGATGAAGATCCTCCTCGACTGCACCGACCACTCCGACGACACCCAGGGAGCCACCCTGTGAACGCCTTCGACCTCACCGGGAAACTCGCCGTCGTCACCGGAGCCCACCGCGGCATCGGCCGGGCCATGGCCCGCGCCCTCGCCGAAGCGGGCGCCGACATCATCGGAGTGAGCGCCTCCCTGGAGGGGTCCGGCAGCGACGTGGAAAAGGACGTCACCGCCCTGGGTCGTACCTTCGAAGCCATCCGTACCGACTTCGCCGACTCCGACGCCGTACGGGCCCTGGGCGCCGACCTCGCCGCACGCGAGCGACCCGTGGACATCCTCGTCAACAACGCCGGCACCATCCGCCGCACCCCGGCCGCCCAACACACCGACGACGACTGGGCATTGGTGCTCCAGGTCAACCTCAACGCCCAGTTCGCACTCACCCGCGCCGTCGGCGCGACCATGGTGGCCCGCGGCCACGGCAACATCATCTTCACCGCCTCGCTGCTCAGCTACCAGGGCGGCATCACCGTCCCCGGCTACACCGCCGCCAAGCACGGCATCGCAGGCCTGACCAAGGCGCTCGCCAACGAATGGGCACCGCATGGCGTCAACGTCAACGCGATCGCCCCCGGCTACATCGCCACCGACAACACCCGGGCACTCCAGGACGACCCCGTCCGCAGCAAGGCGATCCTGGACCGCATCCCCGCCGGACGCTGGGGCAGCGCCGACGACCTCGCCGGCGCCACCGTCTTCCTCGCCTCCGACGCCGCCGCCTACATCCACGGCACCATCCTGCCCGTCGACGGCGGATGGCTCGGCCGATGAGCAGCGGCACCGATCCGGTAGCAGTTGGACGGGACGTCATGCGACGCCGCAGGGTCGCCGGTACGTCCGTCGAGCTCACCGCCCTCGGATTCGGTGCGGCGGTGATCGGCAACCTGTACCGCACCACCTCGGCGGCCGACGCGTCCGCCGCCGTCGACGCGGCCTGGGACGCGGGCATCCGGTACTTCGACACCGCGCCGCACTACGGCCTCGGGCTGTCCGAACACCGCCTCGGGGCGGCTCTGCGACCGCGCCCCCGCTCCGAGTACGTCGTCTCCTCCAAGGTGGGCCGACTCCTCGTCCCCAACGAGCGTCCCCGGGGCATCGACAGGGAGGGCTTCGTCGTCCGGGACGATCTGCGCCGGCAGTGGGACTTCAGCCGCGACGGCGTACTCCGCTCCGTCGAGGACTCCCTGCGCCGCACCGGCCTCGACCGGCTCGACGTCGTCTACGTGCACGACCCCGACGACCACTGGCGCCAGGCCGCCGAGGAGGCGATGCCCGCTCTGGCGGAGCTGCGTGGCCAAGGGGTCGTGGGGGCCATCGGCGCCGGCATGAACCAGTCGGCCATGCTCGCCCGTTTCCTGCGGGACACCGCCGCCGACGTGGTCATGCTCGCCGGGCGCTACACCCTCCTCGACCAGTCGGCCCTCGACGACGTGCTGCCCGCGGCGCAGGAAACGGGCAAGAGCGTCGTCGCGGTCGGTGTCTTCAACTCCGGGCTGCTCTCGCGTCCGTGGCCCGTCGACGGCATGACGTACGACTACCAGGCCGCCTCGCCGGAACTGGTCGCCCGCGCACGGACGATCGCGCGCGTCTGCGAGCAGCACGGCACCAGCCTTCCCGCCGCCGCCATCGCCTTCCCCACCACCCATCCCAGCACCGTCAACGTCACGCTGGGCATGCGTGACCGCGCCCAGGTGGCGCAGAACGTGGCACTCCACCGAAGCGCGGTACCCCAGGCGCTCTGGGACGACCTCCGCGGCCGGGGACTGATCCGGCAGGACGTCCCCACCACCGCCGGTGGTGCCCCCTGAGGCCACGGCGGGGCCTGCGCGAAACCCATGGCCCAGCTGCCGCTGAAAGATCTCCCAGTTCACACAAGCGCACCGACAACCCAACCGGAGCCGCCGTATGCACAGCTTCATACCGGTCATGCCCAGGACGAGGAGCAGTCGATGAGACGTGTTCCCTCCGCCGTCCGCACCGTGTCCGCAGCGGTCGCGCTGGCGCTGTCCGCCGTACTGCTGACGTCCCTGGCGCTGCCGGCCCCGGCCTCGGCCGCACCGCAGGCGACGTACTATGTCGCGCCCAACGGCGATGACGCCGACGCCGGCACGATCACCGCCCCGTTCAAGACCCTGCAGCATGCGCGGGACGTCGTGCGCACGATCAACAAAGACATGACCGGAGACATCACCGTCTATCTGCGCGGCGGCACCTACCCGGTGACGGACACCATCGAGTTCACGTCGGCCGACTCCGGAACGAACGACCACCGTGTCGTGTATGCCGCCTACCCGGGCGAGAAGCCGGTGTTGAGCGGCGGTACCCAGGTGTCCGGCTGGTCCCGGCACAGCGGCAACATCTGGAAGGCCCCCCTCAACCGCGACAGCAAGCTCCGCGCGCTCTACGTCAACGGCAAGCGCGCCCAGATGGCCTCGAAGACGGTCACCTCGGCCGGCTGCTACGGCACCTACACCGTCACGGCCGGCCAGGCGCCCTGGGCCTGGGAGTCTGGTTCGCAGTGCGACGGAGCCAAGTACGGCCTGTCCGACCTGCCCGCCGTCGCGTCCAACCAGGACGATGTCGAGATCAAGTCGGCGACGACCTGGACCACGGCCATCGTGGGCGTCCGCCAGATCACGACCACCGCGGACGGCACCCAGCGCGCGGCCCTGTTCCAGCAGCCGGGTGCGGCCATCGCCCAGGCACCGCCGTACGGCCCGTTCAAAGCGGACGGCACCCACACCTTCATGAACGCGTACGAGTTCCTGGACCAGCCGGGGGAGTTCTACTACGACAAGGCCGAGCACACGGTCTACTACTACAAGGCCGACTCCGAGGACATGACCTCGGCGCGGGTCGTCGCGCCGAACGGCGTGCGCACCCTCATCAAGATCGCCGGTAGTTCCACCACCGATCACGCGCGCAACATCACGCTCTCCGGCCTGACCGTGGAGCACTCCGACTGGAACCTCGTCAATGTTGCCGGATCGGTCGTCCGGCAGGGCACCCAGGGCAACTCCAGCTCGACCGTGTACGCGAGGAAGAACTTCCACGCGTACTCCTACCGCAATGTCGACCTGCCGCCGGGGATCATCGAGATCGAGAACGCCGACTCCATCGCCTTGCGGGGCAACACCGTGCAGCACACCGGCGCGGACGGGATCCACATGGTCAACGACGTGCGCGACACGGAGGTGACCGGCAACACCACGAACGACATCGCCGGCTCCGCCATCACCGTGAGTCATCCCCAGCACGTCTACATCGGGGACTACACCGCGACCAACCACGAGAAGTACCCGGTGGACGTCGAGGGGGTCTGCAAGAACATCTCGATCGCGAACAACTACCTGTACGACAGCGGGGTGTTGTTCGAGGCGTCCAGCCCCGTCTCCGCGTACTTCCCCGAGTCCCTGTCGGTGCGGCACAACCGGATCGAGAAGTCCCCGTGGGCGGGGATCACGCTCGGCTGGGGATGGTGGAACTTCGACGGCTCGGAGAACTCGATCCGTCCCGGTGTCCCGACCACCACGGCGAAGAACAACACCATCAGCCACAACCAGATCGTCGACACGATGCAGGTCCTGGGCGACTCCGCGCCCATCTACACCCTGGGCAGCCAGCCGGGCACCGTGATCAGCGACAACTACATCCAGGGCGTGCCGTCCGGCCACAAGTACGGCCTGCACCCCGACGAGGGCTCCGCGTTCATCACCTACCGCGACAACGTGCTCGACGTCGACCCGAAAGTGGCCTACGCCATCAATTCCGGGACCTGGGGGCGCCAGCACGACCTGAGCATCACCCACACCTACGGCACCGTCAACACGATCGCCAACAAGAACGTCCCGAACAGCACCGTCGAGGACGTGCGCGCCTACCCGGACAACGTGTGGCCGTCCACGGCGTACGCCATCGCCGTGAACTCCGGCCCCGAGAGCGCCTACAAGGATCTCGTCCCGCAGAACCGGACAGCGCTCCAGGACTACGCCCTGCCCGCGAGCACGTTCGCCGGCAAGGGAACGTCGTCCGTTCCCGTGCGTGCCCTCGGCGACGCGAGCAGGACGCTGTGGCTGGCTCCCGCCGGTACGACGCGGTTCGCGGTCGGCCCCACCATGACCAAGGCCACCGGCACCGCGACGTCCATCGTCGTTCCGCCGACGGCCGGCGACTACCACTTGTACGTCGTGGACGCCGAGGGCAAGGCTTCCGCCGCGTCGAAGGCGCTCGTACGGCAGCGCTGGGTCCACGTGGACGACAAGGACTCCCGTCTCACCTACTCCCCCGGCTGGGCGACGTGGCACGACACCCGGGACTTCAACGGGTCCGAGCGCTACACGAACAAGGCGGGTGACTCCGTCCAGTACGCGTTCAGCGGCACGGGCGTTCGGTACCTCGGCATGACGCAGCCGAACATGGGCAAGGTCGACGTGTACCTCGACGGCGCCCTGGCACAGGCGGGCATCGACGCGTACGCGCCATCGGTGACCAAGCAGGTGCCTCTGTTCGAGAAGACAGATCTGTCCGCGGGCTCCCATACGATCAAGGTGGTCTGCACCGGCACCAAGAACGCGGCCTCCTCCAGTACGGTCTGCGCACTGGACGCGTTCGCCTCCATCGCCTTCCCCGCGCCGAGCGCGTTCTACAAGATCCTCAACGCGCACAGCGGAAAGGCGGCCGATGTCTCGGGCGGATCGACCACCGCCGGGGCGAACGTCATCCAGTGGAACGACACCGGGGCGTCGAACCAGCTGTGGCGGTGGGTCGCGGTGGGTGACGGCAGCTACGAGATCGTGAACCAGAAGAGCGGCCACCTCCTCACCGTCACCGACGCCTCCACCGCGGACGGCGCAACCGTCGTCCAACAGCCCGACACCAACACGGACAGCCAGCGCTGGACGCCGGTGGCCGCAGGAACCGGCGCCTACACACTCAAGAACGTGCACAGCGGCAAGCTGCTCGCGGTGTCCGGTGCGTCGACGTCGGCGGGCGCCCAGCTCGTCCAGACCACGGACACCGACTCCGACGATCAGCTGTGGCGGGTGATGAGCGTGGGCTGACACCGAGCGCGATCAGGCACGCCGGGATGGGGCCCGCGGTTCGACCTGGTAGCCGCACTGCGCGGTGGGTTCGGCGGTGAGCGTGCCGTCGAGGAACTCGGCCCGTTCGCGCAGGCCGATCAGGCCGTGGCGGGCACTGGGCAGGGCGACGGACGGACGCGTCGGAGCGGTGTGGGTGACCGTGACGCCGAAGCGCCGCGCGCCCTGCCACAGGCGGACGGTGGCGCGGGCGTGGGGAGCGGGAAGGCGGGCGCGGACCCGGCACGGTCACCCGGAACCGTTCCGGGTCCGATCGAGACTCCGGAACGATGCGGACAGCCTTTCAGCGCCCGTGCGGGCCACCTTCGTCGACGTTCTCCCGCGCAACGCCGACAAAGGCGTCCTTCGCCCTCCGCAGCTCGTCCGGGCTCCCGTGCCGGCGCAGCAGATCGACGACACCACGCGCCGCGTCGGCAACGGTGTCCGGCCCCTCCAGCACAACCTCGCTCAACGCCCGCTGCAGCACTACCTCGTCGTCTGCGGTGCCGCGCCCCGTCCGCGCCGCGAACACGCTGCTCTCCGCCGCCGCCAGAAAGTCCGCGTAGGTCTGACGCCGCAGCGCCCGGGCCCGCTGACCGGCCTCCGCGGCGAGCGTCGTCCGCACCGACGTGAGCAGTGCATCCGCCTGTCTGGCGCCCGCGTCGCGTGCTGCCTCGGCCTGCCGGATTCCCGCGGCCCGGCCGAACCAGCCCGTAACGACACTGCCCGCCAACGCCGACCCCGCGGCGATCAGCGCGGCGCCCCACTCACTCATCGACAGCTCCCTCGTCCACCGTGCGCCCTCGCTCGATCACCCTTCGGACCCCACCGGTACGATCGGATCATGTCGCCGGACGACGCACAAGAACCAGCCCCGATCTGGGAGAACACCCGCCCTGCCACAACTCCCCCACTAAAATGGACAGTTGAGGGCGACGGGCGACGGGCGACGGGCGACGGGCGACGGGCGACGAACGTACCGTTCTGCTGGCCGCGAGGTCCGCTGTCGCACTCCATCGGCTCCTCGACACCCTGCCCGCCCTTTCCGGTGACAGCCGTATCACTCGCTTGTTCACTCTGATCCCCGGCTCCGAGTTCGGCGCCGACACGTCGGCCGCCATCGAATCGGTCGGCGGCCGCACCGTGCCCTGGAGCGAAGCCCGCCAAGGTGTCTACGATCTGGTCGTCACCGCGAGCCCGAAGGGTGATCCGGGGCGGCTGCGTGGCCCGCACCTCCTGCTGCCGCACGGCGCCGGGTTCAACAAGTCACTCCCGCGGGAGGGCCGTGCCGACTCCGCCTCGGGCCTGGACCCGGCCTATCTGAGCAGATCCCGCGACGACGCGCCGATCACCCTGTACGCGCTCGCCCACCCCGACCAACTCGCCCGCCTCGCGGCCACGGTCCCCCACGCGGCAGACGGCGCGAAGGTCGTCGGCGATCCCACGCTCGACCGCATCCTCGCGTCCCGTGGACGCCGCGACCGCTACCGCGACGCCCTCGGGACAGGGGCACGCACCCTGATCGTCCTCACCTCGACCTGGGGCCCGCACTCCCTGCTGCGGCAACGCCCCGAACTCCCCGCCCGCCTCGCGGGGCATCTGCCCCACGACGAGTACCAGGTGGCGCTCATCGTGCACCCCAACGAGTGGAGCGAACTCGGCTCGTACGACCTGGCGCAGCGCCTCGAACCCGCACTGTCCGCCGGCCTGCTCCTGCCCCGCCCGCGCGACGAGTGGGCGTCCGTCCTGGTGGCCGCCGACGCCGTCGTCACCGACCACGGCTCGACAGCGCTGTACTTCACGGCTGCGAGCGACGGGCCCGTGGTGTCCGCCTGCCGGGGCGGCGGCGAACTGATCACCGGCAGCCCCATGGACGTACTCCTGCGCTCCGTACCGGAGTTGGGCGACCACGAGCGGATCGAGGATGCCCTCGACGCCTGCCGCCCGGGCCCCGGACGCACGGCCGCCCGAGCCGCGTTCGCGCACCAGGGTGAGACGCTGCGCCGGCTGCGCGCCGAGCTGTACGCCCTGCTCGACCTCGATCCGCCGCCCCTGTCACCTTCCGTCCCGCTGCTGCCGTCCCCCGCACCGGCGGCCCGGGTGCCGACAGGCTTCGACGTGACCGCGGATGTTCTCGACGACACCACGGTCCGTATCGCGCGCCACCCCGTGGGTCTCGGTGCGCCCGGGCACCACCTCGCCGTGGAGTACGGTGCCGCGAGCGAGCAACTCATGCGCAGCGCAGGCCTGTTGTACTGGTACGCGGGCGCGGCCACCGCCCTTGCCCCTCGCGCGCGCCTCTCGTGGACCTTCGAGGGGTGGGCCGACCACGTACTGACGGAGTACCCGGCCTGCCGGACCACCGCGGCGCTGCTTCCGGCGGGACGCTGCCTGGTGCGGGTACGCGGCCACGACCGGTCGTACGTCGCCCGGGTCGGCCCCTCCCGCGCAGGCGGCCGGGTTGCGCGCGTCGATCCGGCCGCCGCGGTCTCGGCCCTGCACGCGTGGCTGGGCGCGACCGGGGGCCGGCCACCCGCTGACGCCCGTCTCACCTGCGTGACCGGAGAGCGCAGCCACCCCGTCTCGCTCCGTGTGGCGACGGCCGAAGAGGTGCGCGAGGAGATCCTCGGCGCCTGAAGGGCTGCCCCGCTACTCCAGGCCGTTGCGCCGACGGATCTCGTGCGCGGCCCGCCGGTGCGTCTGTGCCTCCTCGGCCCGGCCGTCCCGCTCGGCCAGGTCGGCCATCGCCTCGTGCACGCGCGCCTGGTCGAATCCGGAGCCGCGGCCCTGCGCACCGGCCAGCGCCTCCTCGTACAGGGGCCGCGCTTCGGCACTGCGGCCCAGCCTCGCCAGGGCGCCCGCGAGCGCGAACCCGGTACGCCGCGTCATACGCTCGCGCCGCAGGTCGCGGGCCGCCTCGTGCGCCTCTACGAGCAGCGGGCGCGCCTCCTCGAACGCGCCGCGCCGCGCTCTGGCCTCGCCCATCCGGTACGTCTGCAGCATGGCGCCGTACGGGTTCGGGATGGCGAGGTGCAGGTCCCTGGAGCGGGCGAAGTCGCCTTCGGCCTCGGCCCATTCACCGCGGGCGCCCTTGAGCATCCCGTGGAACTCGACCACGGAGGCGGCAAGTTTGCGGTCCCGCGTCCCGTTCCCCAGCAGCCGTACCGCTGCCGCGGCGGCGGCCAGCTCGTCGTCCGCCGCCTCGAAGCGGTCCGACTCCCAGAGCGGGCGGGCGAGTTGGCAGCGGGTGCGCACGAGCCAGGCCGCGCTCGCACCGTGCCGGACCGCCGCGTCCACGGCGAGCCGGAAGACGTCGATGACCTCGGACTGGCCCGGATGGTCGAGCGCGTACGTCCACACCGCCTCCGACAGGGCCACCGTCTCCTCGTCCATCCCGAGACGGTGAGCGAGGCGGACACAGCCGAACAGGGCGTGCCGTTCGCCGAACAGCCACCGGGCGGCACGCTCCTCGGCCGCCGTACGGGAGTCGGCGTCCGGCGCGTGTCCCGGATCGGGCAGATCCGTGTCGGGCGCGCCGGGCACCGCGTCGACGCGGTCCGTGACCACCAGGCGGGGTCCCGCGGCGAACAGGTCGGCCCGCTGCGCCTGACGGACGTACCAGCGCACCACCCTGGCCTGCGCAGCCTGTACTTCGCCCGTACGTGCGGTGCGCTGCGCGACGCGCAGGGCGTGCGCGTGCAGCGGTCCGGGCAGTCGCATCCGCCGGTGACCGGGAACACCGGGTGCCGTGTGCAGGACAAGCATCCCGGCCCGGTCCAGCTCTTCGAGGGCCTCCTCGCAGCGGTCGGGCCCCAGACCCAGCAGGGCCGTCGCCGACTCCGGCGTGAAGGTGGTCGCGGGGTGGTACGGCAGTAAGCGGTAGAGCAGCGCCGCCGTGTCGGAGAGGGCGGCGCAGGACGCGTCCCAGATCCGCTCGACGTCCGGCACTCCCCTCTCCTCCCAGTCCCCTTGCAGTTGCGGTATCAGCCGGGACAGCGGGCGAAGCCGGTGCGAGCGGATCCAGCGGCCGGCGACGTGCAGCGCGGTGGGCAGGCCGTCGCACAGGCTCACCAGTGCCCGTACGGCGGCCGGGTCGGAGGCCAGCCGCTCGTCCCGGACGATCAGCCCGAGCAGTTCCGTCGCCGCGTGGTCCTCCAGCGGCGGCAGCGGCAGGCCCAACGCGGCGCCGTCCTCGAGGTCGTAGAGCGGACCGTGGCTCGCGACGATCACGAGACTGCCACCCGACGCCGGGAGCAGCGGGACGACCTCGGACGCGTACCGGGCGTTGTCGATGATCAGCACCATGCGCGCCTGTGCCGTTCTGCGCCAGTACTGTCGGCATCGCGCCTTGAACTGCCGTGCCACCAGGGCCGGTTCCACGTCGAGGGAGTCGAGCAGCTGGGCCAGTACGTCACCGGGATCGAGGACACCGTCGAGCCGGAAGTCGTCGAGGTCGACGCAGAGCACCGCGTCGGCGAACCGGTCCTGTACGGTCCGGGCGAGCAAGTACGCCAACTCCGACTTGCCCAGTCCGGCCGGACCGCTCAAGGACACCACCAAGGGCCGCGATCGGCTCCGCCACTCCTCCACCGCGCGCAGCACCCGCGCCCGCTCGTCGTGGCGGTTGACGAAATGCGCCGGCTCCGGCGGGAGTTCGACCCTCATCCACGTCCTCTCGCCTCGCGCCCTCAACTGCCTTTTCTGGCAGGCACTTTACAAGGATCCGCGCGAGGATCGCGCCGCGACGATGCCGTCGGCACGATATGGATTCCATGGCACACCGGCCCGTGCGCGGGCCCATGCAATGCCAGGGCATGCCGCTCGGCCCGTTCCCGGGCGGCGCGCAGGGGGATGAACGGGGGCCGGCCGAAGCCTGTGAGGACGGAGTGGCTGCGCTGGCTGGAGGAGACCGGGCTCGGGCTCGGGCTCGGTAAAGCTGCTGCGGCCAACCAGGCGTTTCAGTGTGGCGCGAGCGCCTTCGAGGCGCCGGGGTTCGGTTGCGGTGTCCGCAGCGGGGCAGACGTCCTTGGGTGCAGTCCGTCCGTGACGCTCTTGAAGAGGGTCGTCGGCCGGCGGATCCAGGACGCCGAACTGACGGGCAGGGTCCCGTGATCGCGGGCCAGGCGGCGGTGCTCGATGACGGCGGTCTGAAACCCGGCATCGCCCCACCTCTTGACCACGCCGGGGCTGTCGGCGGCCGCCTGGTCCGGCATCGCGATCCCGATGGCGTTGTCGTGCACGCTCGCGGCGACCACGATCACGGCGATGAGCGGACCCAGCACATCGGTGGCGATGCCGCGCTTGTGGCCCCGGGTCTTTTTGCCCGGAACCACGCTCCGGGAGCTGCCGTATGGAGCTGGCCGCGTGAACGTCTTCGAACTCCTGCGGCTGCTGCAGGCGGCACACGAGGAGACCGCCGGGCGGACCGACCACCTGCGCGGGCGGATCGGGCAACTCACCACCGCCCGGGACGACTCGTCCGCCAAGGACTCCTCGAACAGCCCGGACGCGGCCAGTACCGGAAACGGACTGATCACCCACTGACGGAGAGAACACCTGCGTTCGGGCAACGCGCTGCCGGAAGGCCGACCGGCCGGAAGTGCCTCGGGCGCGGGGCCCGCCCGCCGGACCGGTCGGCCCAGGTGGTGTCAGCCTGCCACGGGAACCGGGGCGTGGGTTGAAGCGGGCACCGCGTCAGGCGAAAGCACCGGTTTCGGAGCGGGCGCAGGCGTGTAGGGGATCTCTCCGCGCAGCACGGCCTTGGCGCGCTCCTCGTCGAGTTCGCCCTCCCAGCGGGCGACGGCCAACGTGGCGACGCCATTGCCGACCAGGCTGGTCAGGGCGCGGGCCTCGGACATGAACCGGTCGATGCCGAAGATCAGTGCAAGGGCGGCCACGGGGACGTGCGGGACGGCGCTGAGGGTGGCGGCCAGGGCGACGAAGCCGGAGCCGGTGACGCCCGCGGCGCCCTTGGAGGTGAGCAGCATGATGGCGAGCATGGTCACCTGCTGGGTGAGGCTCAGGTCGATGCCGAGGGCCTGGGCGAGGAAGACCGAGCCCATGGTCAGGTAGATGGCGGTGCCGTCGAGGTTGAAGGAGTAGCCGGCCGGGAGCGTGATGCCGACGACCGGTTTCGAGGCGCCTGCGTGTTGGAGCTTGGCCATCATGCGCGGCAGGACGGGCTCGGTGGAGGAGGTGCCCAGGACGATCAGCAGCTCTTCCTTGATGTAGCGCAGGAAGGGCAGCATCCGCAGTCCGTTCAGGCGCATCACTGCCCCGAGGACGATCAGCACGAAGAAGAGGGAAGTCAGCCAGAACGAGCCGACCAGCAGGGCCAGATGACGCAGGGTGCCCACACCGTAGTTGCCGATGGTGAAAGCCATCGAGCCGAAGGCGCCGATGGGGGCCAGGCGCATGATCCAGCGGATGAGCGTGAACAGGACCGTGGAGAATTTCTCGATGCCCCGGGCGATGCTGAGGCCGGCTTCTCCGCTGGCGTGCAGGCCGAAGCCGAACAGCACGGACACCAGCAGCACAGGAAGGATCTCGTTGCCGGTCAGGGCGCTGACCAGGGTGGCCGGGATGATGGCGAGGAGGAACTGGGCGAAGCCCTCGTGGGTCGTGGTCGCCTCCGGCGGCAGACCCTTGGCGGACAGGGTCGAGAGGTCGATGTGCAGACCGCTGCCCGGCTTGACGACGTTGACGACGACCAGGCCGATCACCATGGCCACGGAGGTCAGCACCTCGAAGTAGACCAGCGCCTTCAGGCTCACGCGGCCGACCGCGCGGGCGTTGCCCATCGAGGCGATGCCGTGGACGACCGTACAGAAGATGATCGGCGCGATGAGCATCTTCACCAGCGCGATGAAGCCGTCGCCGAGCGGCTTGAGGTCAGCCCCGGCGGAGGGCCAGAGCCCGCCCACAACGGCACCGAGGAGGACCGCGATCAGACACTGGACATACAGGTGGGACAGCATCTTGCGGATGCGGCCCGGTGGTGCGGTGACGGTACCCGGGGCGGCGTCATTGCGGCTCATGCGGGGCGTCCTTCCAGGACGGGAACGAGGAGTTCGGCTCGGGCGATACGCCGGGCGGCGCGGTGCAGAAGCACCGTGGGGGACGCGGCGTCCGGTGCGGGGACGGCCTGGGTGGTGATCACGCCGGCGGGGGTGCCCAGGCGCAGCGTGCCGTCGTCGGTCTGGCGCGCGACGCGGTGGGCGAGGGTGCCGGGGGTGGCGGCGGCCGTGGCCAGGGCCACGGCGGAGGTCAGGCCGATCGCCGGGTGCGGGGCGTGCATGGAGACCATGCGCACGGCCAGGTCGTACTCGTCCTGGTCGACGAGGACGCCTTGTGCCGTGCGGTAGGGCGCGGGCCGGGCGACGATGCCCACCTTCGGCACCGCATGGCTGACCGGATCCCCCTCGCGGACCAGGCCCATGGCCAGCGCCGCCTGGCGGCGCAGCACGGTCAGCGCGGGCACGGCGGCGGCGAACGCGGTGACTGATTCCGTGCCGTCGAGGCCGAACGCCTTGGCCTCGAACAGTGCGGCCGGCGCGCCGGCGTCCACGAGGGAGGCCTCGACGAGGCCGACCGGTCCGGTCAGTTCGTCCAGCGCCCGCCCGGTCGGCAGGGCGCGGCCGGTCGTCGTGCCTGCCGGGTCCTGGAACCCGAGCAGCACCGGTACGCCCGGCGCCGAGGTCCCCGGCACCAGGGCCGTGCCCTGCTCAGGGGCCACGCCTTGGGGGGTGGGGATGGTGCCGGTGAGGCGGGCCCCCGTGTTGACGTTGAGCATACGGACCGTGGTGGTGTCCGAGGCGATCGGCACGAGACCGTGGTGGACGGCGTACAGAGCCACGGCGGTGGCGCAGTTGCCGCAGTTGCTGGCCCACTCCACGCGCTCGTCTCCGATGCCGACCTGCGCGAACGCGTACTCGACATCCACACCGGGTCGGGTCGACGCCTGTACGACGGCGGCCTTGGAGGTGGTGGAGGAGGCGCCGCCCACACCGTCGATCTGACGGGGGTCGGCGGCGTTGAAGGCGGCGAGCAGCAGAGCGTCGACGTCCACGCCCGTGGCTGTCACATCGCGGTGGTCGAAGATCCAGCACTTGCTGGTACCTCCGCGGATCATCTCACCCTGCAGACGCAGCACAACTCACTCCTCAAAGCCATGGGGGGGAAGTCCACCGACGGTTTCGCCGTGCGTGGTGTCCTCCACGTTGGGTTACGGCTGCGTGAAGTACAATCTCGAAAATCTGCATGGCCATTAAGCTGAACTAAACGCAAAAGGGAGCGGCATGCTGGACGTCCGACGCATCCTGCTGTTCACGGAGGTCGCCCGGCGCGGCTCGGTGACCGCTACCGCCCGAGCCCTCAGCTACACACCGTCAGCGGTGTCGCAGCAGATCACCCGCCTGGAATCGGAGGCGGGCCAGCCCCTCCTCGAACGCCACGCCCGAGGTGTCACCCTCACCGACGCCGGACGGGCGCTGGCCGAACGAGGGCAGCGGATCGCGCGCGAGCTGCACGCCGCGCAGAATGAACTCGCCGATTTCGCCGGACTGCGCGCGGGCACTCTGCGTATCGGTACCTTCCCCACCGTGGGCGCCTCGCTCCTCCCGCAGGCCGTGATCGCCTTCCGGGACGCCCACCCTGATGTACGGCTGACCGTCCGCAGCGCCCGCATCGCCGGACTCTGGACCCTGCTGGAGAACCGGGAGGTCGAGATGTCGCTGATGTGGGACTACGACTGGAGCCGGATCGACCGGGAGGACATCGTCGTCACCCCTCTGCTCGACGACCCGCCGGCCCTTCTCGTCAGCGACGACCATCCCCTCGCCGGCCGCGGCGCCGCCTCACTCGCCGACTTCACGGACGACCCCTGGATCACCCGCGCCGACCATCACCCGGTGGCCGAAGCCCTCGTCCGCGGCTGCCGCGCCGTCGGCTTCGAACCCCACATCGCGTACGAGGCCCACGACTACCAGGAAGCCCAGGCCATGGTCGCCGCCGGCATCGGCGTCGCCCTCGCCCCCACTCTGGCCCTGGAGGGCATCCGGCCCGGCGTCAGGGTCCTGCCCCTCAAACCACCGGCCCCCGTCCGCCGCATCCTCCTGGTCCGCATGGCCGACCACTCGCTCACCCCGGCCGCCCAGACCTTCGCCGAGCTCCTGCGGGAGGCCACCGCGGCCCGGGCACTCTGACCGACACCGGCCCAGGGCGACGATGACGGGCTCCGGACCCGGCCGGCTCAGCCGCCCAGATCCGCGGTCTCCACGCTCATCCCTTTCGGAAGCGTGGCGGCGCCACCGGATCGAAGACCAGAGCCCGTCACACGGTCAACGTCCGCTTGCCCGCGCACGACCGTGGTGAGCAGTCGGCCGCGCCGGGCGGCGTATCGCTCCGGTCGGGGTGGGAGGTCCTCGAAGTCGAACGGCTTGAGGAGCCCACCGCGCCCCACCGCACGAACCCCCCCTCCCCTACGTGCGATCCCGCGAGAACGAAGTGCCGCATCGGGCCCCGTCCGCCCTGCGACACGACACGCTCCGACCTCGTGCTTCCATGGGCCCCGTGACTGACCAGGACAGGGCTCCCGCCCGTTTCAAGGACATCGCCCTCGATGCCAGGGATCACCACGCTCTGGCCGACTGGTGGTGTGCGGCGCTCGGCTATGTGCGGAAGGAACAGAGTGACGGTGCGGAGCGGCCACCCGAGTGGCCGGTCCCCATCGTCGATCCGTCCGGGACCGGCCCGTTGATCTGGATCAATCCGGTGCCCGAGGGCAAGACGGGCAAGAACCGCATGCACCTTGACGTGTGGGGCGCCCCCGACCGGCTCGTGGCCCTGGGAGCGACCGTGATCCGTAAGCGTGACCGCGAGATCGACTGGCACATTCTGGCCGACCCCGAGGGCAATGAGTTCTGCGTGTTCCCTTCCGAGGACGCTGTCGGCTGAGAGGGCACGTGGTCGTCTCTGCCGCTTCCACACGGTGTCGGGCGACGTCGACTCTGTCGCCGACGGAGCGAAGGATCCGGTCTTCGAAGTGGCGGTCGCTCCAGGCGCTGTTGGTTGAGGTGTGGGCGAACTCGCCGCTGCACGCCGCGGGGTTCCACCGGCTCGAACACCGGCACCCGGGGCCTGACACGCACCGGCCTCGTAGCGGGGCTCGGCCGTGGGCGTGGCCGTCGGCGCGCGGGCCGATGCGGGTCGCTACGGCGAGCGGCCGGCGCCCGCGTTCCCGACGAACCGACGGACGAGGCGGCGACGCCCAGGAGTCGGGTGTGCGTGGTCCTGGGGCGGGCCGGATCGCCGACCGCCCGTCCGTCCAGCGGCCTGCCACAGGCGACAGGATCCACCACAGCCGGTTCACGGTGCGTGTACGTCCCTGCGGCCGAAGGCAAGGAGCGCACACCCCATGAGCAGCGCGGCGAGTCCCAGCGGTGCCGTGCAGCGCCACCACTCGGCCGGGTCGGTCAGCGGGGAGCCACCAAGCGCCCGGTTCCAGGGGGCGATGTACTGCGCGTGCTTCCATCCCTCGCGCAGCGGGAACGGCGCCGAGACGACGTAACCCGCGACCGCGAGACCGATTCCCGCCCCCACGGTGGCCGCAGGACGTCCG
This sequence comes from Streptomyces sp. VRA16 Mangrove soil, assembly GCF_017377775.1. Classification (GTDB taxonomy): domain Bacteria; phylum Actinomycetota; class Actinomycetes; order Streptomycetales; family Streptomycetaceae; genus Streptomyces. Next base: position 177,632 of record NZ_JAFVLN010000001.1, on the reverse strand, counting down.
CTCGCCCCGGCGACGGCGGCGGCAGCAGCAGCGGCAGCGGCCAGGGACACCAGGGCGGCATCCGCTGGCGCGCGCTCCGCCCCGGCCGCGGTGCCGGCCGCCTGCTGTGGAAGTGCGAGCGCTTGGCCCCCGCGCCACTCGCCCCCACCACCACCTCGTACTCCGCCTGTGGTGCGCAGCCCACGGCACACGGCACCGGACTGGCCGGGCCTGGCCGGGCATCACGGCGCCGGCCGACTGCACCCTCACCCCGCATCAGCGCCAGGCACTGCTCGCGGACCGGGCCACGACCGCCCTGCCCGCCGACGCACCCGGCGACACCGTCCTGGTGGCCGCGCCGGCCGACTCCACGGCCCGTGCCTGGTCGGGCTCGACCGCGACCCTTCATCACGGCGACGGCGATCCCACGCCCCTGCACCTTCCACGCGGTGCGGGCCCGGTGCCGCCGTGGGCACGCGGCGCGGCGATCAACTGGCCTGCTCACCTTTGGCTCGCAGTCGTCGCTGTTCCACGAGGGCCCGACCGGCCGTTCACACCTCAGCCGGATCCAGTGGTCCGAATCGGCCAAGCCCGCTGATTATCGCCGTATTGCCGTCTCGTAAAGGCACATGTGACGCGTGCACAGCAACACGTATGACGCTTGCGGGAGTTGACCGGCTTTCGGACATTGATCTCCGCAGTGGTGACAGCACCTCCCCCGTACTGCGACGATCTGTCCGCGCTCGCTGGGCGCCCTTCTCCTCTCCTCCCTTCCTCCCTTGCTCTCTTCCTCTCGACTCCGTCGGCGATGTGGCCCGCGGTGTCGCTTCCTCCTGTTCCCGACAGCTGTCCGCCGGACTCCGGCAAAGGAGCTGCTCTCATGCTGCACTCTCCCGCTCGCGGCCGTCTGCCACGCCGACGCCCCCGTTCCCAGACCGCCTCACGGCGCCGGTCCACCACCCTTGTCACGCTGGTCGCCGCGTTGATGGTCACCGCGGTGCCCGTCGGAGCCGCCGCGGAACCGGCGGACGCGGGGCCAGGCCCGCACAAGCCGGCTCCACGGCTCATCGACGCCCGGCCCAGACCCGGTGCACAGCCCGTCCGCCTGACTGCCGCTCAGCGCCGGCACCTGGTCGACCAGGCAACGGACGACCGTGCCGAGACCGCGCGCAAGCTCGGCCTCGGCACACGAGAGAAACTGGTCGTGAAGGACGTCGTCCAGGACACGGACGGCACCCGGCACATCCGCTACGAACGGACCTACAGCGGCCTGCCCGTGATCGGGGGCGATCTGGTCGTCCACGACGACGCGGGCCGGCTCACGGCGACCACGTCGTCGCAGGCCGAACTGTCCGTGCCCACCACCAAGGCCGCGGTGTCCGAAGGCGCGGCCCGGCAGAAGGCACTCACCGCCGCCAAGAAGGAGCAGAAGAGACAGCGGGCGGCGCGGGCCGGGGAGTCGGCGGTGACCTCGCGGCGCGTCATCTGGACGGTGGGAGCGGTCCCACAACTGGCTTGGGAAAACGTTGTCAGCGGGGAGCGCGCGGACGGCACCCCCAGCCGCCTGCACGTGGTCACGGACGCCACGAGCGGCAGGCTGCTCTCCTCCTACGACGACATCCAGGCCGGTGAGGGGCACAGCCAGTACAGCGGCACGGTGTCGGTCGCCTCGCGACTCAACGGCACCGTCTACGAACTCGCCGATCAGCAGCGTGGCAACCACCGGACCTACGACGTCCACGCGGGCCCGGCCACACTCCTGACGGACACCGACGACGTATGGGGCGACGGAACCAGCGCCGATCCGCAGACCGCGGCCGTGGACGCCGCCTACGGCGCGCAGCGCACCTGGGACTTCTACCACGACCGTTTCGGGCGCAACGGCATAGCGGACGACGGTGTGGGCGCCACCTCGCGCGTGCACTACGGCACCGGATACGCGAACGCCTTCTGGGACGACCTGTGCTTCTGCATGACCTACGGCGACGGCCTGGACGGCAACCGGCCGCTGACCGAACTCGACATCGCGGCGCATGAGATGACCCACGGAGTCACCTCCGCGACCGCCGGACTGATCTACACCGGCGAATCGGGCGGGCTGAACGAAGCCACCAGCGACATCATGGGCACCGCCGTCGAGTTCTTCGCCGACAACGCCAAGGACACCCCTGACTACCTGATCGGCGAACTGGCGAACGTCCGCGGCACGGGCAAGCCGCTGCGCTACATGGACCAGCCCTCCAAAGACGCCTCCGCCAAGGGCACGTCGCAGGACTCCTGGACGCCGGACACGAAGAAGCTGGACCCCCACTTCAGCTCGGGCGTCGCCAACCACTTCTTCTACCTGCTCGCCGAAGGCAGCGGCAGCAAGACCCTCCGGGGCGTCAGCTACGACAGCCCGACCGCGGACGGCCTGCCCGTCGCCGGTCTGGGCCTGCACAACGCCACCAACGTCTGGTATCGGGCGCTCACGCACTACATGACCAGCACCACCGACTACGCGGGTGCCCGGACCGCCACCCTGCAGGCCGCGGCCGATCTGTTCGGCACCACCAGCGACGCCTACGAAGCGGTCGGCAACGCCTGGGCCGCCGTCAATGTAGGCCCGCGCTACGTTCACCACATCGCCGCCGATGCCCCCTCCGGCCGGGACGCGGCGACCGGACAGCCGGTGAACCGCCAGATCACCGCAACCTCCACCAGGCCCGGCGCCCTCTCCTACGCGGCGACCGGCCTTCCGGACGGACTCGCCATCGCCCCGGAGACCGGCCGGATCACGGGCACCCCCACACGGGCCGGCGAGTTCGACGTGACGGTGCGCATCAAGAACTCCGCGGCGGAGACCCTGGACCTGCCCTTCACCTGGACCGTCCTGGCCTCCGGCGGTGATCACTTCGTCAACCCCGATCGCTTCGACATTCCCAACTGGCACACCATCGAGTCCCCCCTCACCGTCACCGGCCACCCTGGGCAGGGCCCCGCCGAGCTCAAGGTGAGCGTCGACCTGGTGCACGACTTCATCGGTGGTCAGGTCATCAACCTCGTCAGTGAGGACGGAACCGTGCTCCCGGTCAAGAACTTCGTCTGGGACACCGGAACCGAACTGCACGAGACGTTCACCGTCGACGCCTCCGCAGTGCCGGCCAACGGCACCTGGAAACTCCAGGTCATCGACAACACACCGGGGATCTTCCTCGTCGATCCCGGCTACCTCGATCGCTGGAGCATGACCTTCTAGGCCTGCTCCCGGCAGCCCCGTCAGCACGAAGCATCGCCGGCGGCCGCTTCACGGCCGCCGGCGATGGACTTCATGCCGGGGTCACCCGGCCATGCCCGCAGCGCGTGTGCCGGTGATGCCCGCAGCGCGTATGACGGTCTGCGTCACGGTATTGCAGCAGCTGTCCGCGGCCTGCACGCGCAGCGTGAGGTACTGGGCCGAGGCGGGGGGCGTGCAGGGCCACGCTCACCCTGCCGTTGCCCCGGCCGCCGAGCCGGGCCGTGGTCCAGGTCGCACCGTCGTCGTAGGACAGCTGGACCTTGGTGGTGCGCAGCGCCGCGTTCGGCGGCCCCGGCCAGGTGGGCCGGGGTGATGAACAGCGAGGCGTCGCGTGCCGCCTTGCCGTCGGAGAAGGGACGTACGTGCCGTCGGCCTTGCGCTCGGCGGCCAGGGCGGTCGTGGTGCCGACGACGCGACCGCTGAGGTGGGCGCACGGGCGGCCGGCCTCTACCCCTTCGACAGGCTGTAGGAGTACGTGGCGTTCTGGACGCCGTTCATCGCGATCCGCTCGCCGCGCGCGCCCCGCCCGCTCCGGGCGCGGTTGACCACGACAGTCGGAGTCCGCTTCACTGACGGCGCGAGCGGCGCACCATACTCATGCTTTTGCGGCATGTCGGCCCGCAGTCGCGTTCCGCACACGAGTGGCCGGGGGATCCGGGCTGCGGTGCACACGCCCTCGACGGGGCGAAACCCACGCCCAAGGCCGCGGTCTTCGTCCGCTGCCACTTCACACCCTTGCGAGCACCAGGAGTTCCCTCTTGCCTACGACCCCACCCCCAGACGCACTCCTCCCGGAGGTCGACGTGGCCGGCTGCGCACGCCCAGGCGCATCCGAGGACCAGACCCGGGCCGTCTGGTCAGTGATCACCACGATGTACGCGGCCTACTCCCGCCAGGACCGGCCCGCGATCGACGCGTGCCTGGCCCCGGACGCGACGATCTGGGACTCCGAGGCGGCCCCGCTCCTGTGCGGCAAGGCCGACCTGGACCGGATCCGCGAGGAGCGGCCGGCGGCGGGTGAGGGCCCGCAGGAGGCCGGACTCGACGCCTATGACCCGGTGGTCGACGTCTTCGGTGAACTGGCGCTGCTGCGCTACTGGCTGCGCGTCGACTTCGCCCCGGACGCCTCCGGGGCGCCCCTGCGGCCCGAGATCGTGCGCAACACCGCCGTGCTGCGCCGGTACGGGGACGGGGGCTGGCGGATCGTGCACCTGCACGAGGACGTACAGCAGGTCGGCGGCGTCCCGGAGCCGTAGGGGCTCAGGTGTGCGTGGTGCACGGTGCGGGCCGTTCAGCCGTGCGCCGCGCACGGGCCGGCTCCGCGGCGCCCGGTTAGCGTCCGTGCATTCCCCCAGAAAGCCGGGAGGCGGCATGACATACCGGGTGGCCATGGACATCGGTGGCACATTCACCGACGTCGTCGCGTACGACGAGACACGCGGCACATACGTGGCGGCGAAGGCCCCGACGACACCGGGCGATCTGGCGGAGGGTGTCTTCGCCTCGCTGGAGCGGGCCGTGTCCGACCCCGCCGCCATCTCCTTCTTCGTGCACGGCACCACGCAGGGCCTGAACGCTCTCCTTGAGCGCAAGGGCGCCAAGGTGCTGCTGCTCATGTCGGAGGGGATGCGGGACGTCTACCACATCGCCCGCGGCAACCGGGACCGGATGTTCGACCTGCACTACCGCAAGCCGGTCCCCCTGGTGAACCGGCACTCCACCACGGAGGTCGGGGGCCGACTCGACTGGCAGGGCGCCGAGTTGCGTCCGCTGGACGAGGACGCGGTGCGAGCGGTCGCCCGGCGGGCGCGCGCCGAGGGGTACACGGCGGTGGCCGTGTCGTTCCTGTTCAGCTATGTCGAGCCCCGGCACGAGCTGCGGGCGGGCGAGATCCTGCGCGAGGAGCTCGGCGACGACGTGATGGTGGTGCTCTCGCATGCCGTCGCTGGTGAGTGGCGCGAGTACGAACGGACCTCGTCCGCGGTCCTCGACGCCTACACCGGGCCGGTCGTGCGCCGCTATCTGGGCCGTATCGAGGAGCGGTTCGCCGAGCGCGGCCTGGGTGTTCCGGTGCAGGTGATGCAGTCGTCGGGCGGTGTCGTCAACGCCTCGTTCGCCCGCTCGCACCCGCTGCAGACCCTGCTGTCCGGGCCGGTCGGCGGCACCATGGGCGGCGTCGCGGCGGCGGCTCTGCTGGGCCGCGAGAACGCCATCTGTGTGGACATGGGCGGCACGTCCTTCGACGTCTCCCTGGTCCTCGACGGACGGCCGGACATCTCCAACGAAGGCACCGCGGACGGCTTTCCCGTGCTGACCCCGCTGGTCAACCTGCACACGATCGGCGCGGGCGGCGGTTCCCTCGCCTACGCCGAGGCGGGCGGGCTGCGGGTGGGACCCGAGTCGGCGGGCGCCGTGCCCGGACCCGCCTGCTACGGGCGCGGCGGCACCCGCCCCACCGTGACCGACGCCAACGCCGTTCTCGGCCGCGTCGACCCGGAGTGGTTCGCGGGCGGTCACATGACCCTGGACGTCGCGGCGGCCCGCTCCGCGGTCGGCGCCCTCGCCGACGAGCTCGGCCTCGACCCGCTCGCCCTCGCCGACGGCATCTGCGGCGTCGCCAACGCGAAGATGGCGCAGGCGATCCGCACGCTGACCGTGGAACACGGCCGTGAGCCAAGGGAGTTCACGCTCCTCGCGTTCGGCGGTGCGGGCCCGATGCATGCCGTGGAGATCGCCCGCGAACTGGGCGTGGAGGAGGTCGTGGTGCCGCTGTTCCCCGGCGCGTTCTCCGCGTGGGGCATGCTCGGCACCGCCGTGCGCCGCGACCTGACCCGGCAGTTCTTCACCCCGGGCGACGCACTCGACAACGCGGCTCTGGCCGCCGCGCTCAACGGCCTTGAGGCGCAGGCCCTTTCGGCGCTCACCGAGCAGGGCGTGCCCGCCGAGCGGCACAGCGTCGAGCACGCTGTGGACATGCGCTACGAAGGCCAGGACTACACCCTGACCGTGCCGCTGACCGGCGCCGACGAGCCCCTCACGAACGGCTTCCTCGCCGCGGTCGCCGCCCGCTTCGCCGCGCAGCACGAGCGGCGCTACGGGCACGCGACGCCCGAGGCGCCGGTCGAGTTCGTGGCCCTGCGCACCACCGCGCTCGGCGCGCCCCCGGCCCTGGAGCGGCGTCCGTACGCCCCCGAGGCGGGCGAGAACCCATGGGCCGGCCGCACCAAGCCCGTCACCTTCGGCGGCGAGACGTACGACACCCCCGTGCTGCGGCGCGAACACCTGCCGGTGGGCGAGCAGTTCAGCGGCCCGGCCGTCGTCGTCGAGGCCACCTCCACCACCGTCGTCCCGCCGGACGCGCTCGTCACCGTCGACGCGAACGGCTTCCTCGTCATCAAGCTCGGAGGCGCCGCATGAGCTCCCGTACCGAGGTCGCCATCGACCCCATCACCACCGAGATCATCCGCTGCGCGCTGCTCCAGGCCGCGGAGGACATGAACACCACGCTGATCCGCTCCGCGTACACGCCGACGATCTACGAGGCCAAGGACTGCGCCGTCGCGCTGCTCGACCGGGACCACCACGTCCTGGGCCAGTCCTCGGGGCTGCCGATCTTCCTGGGCAACCTGGAGGAGTGCACCCGGGCCACGGAGCGCATGTACGGCCGCGACGTGTGGCGCGAGGGCGACGTGTGGGTGCTCAACGACTCGTACATCGGCGGCACCCACCTCAACGACGTCACGGTCTACGCGCCGATCCACGTCGGCGGCGACCTCGTCGGCTTCGCCGCCTCCCGCGCGCACTGGATCGACATGGGTTCCAAGGACCCGGGCGGCTCCATGGACTCCACGACGATCTACCAAGAGGGCCTGCGCATGGGCCCGTTGAAGATCTACGAGGGCGGCGAGCCGTGCACCCTCACACAGGACCTGATCGCCCGTCAGGTGAGGTTCCCGCAGCCCACACTCGGAGACATGCGCGCCCAGGTGGCCTGCGCGCTCACCGGCGCCCGGCGGCTCGCCGAGATCGTCGAGCGCTGGGGTCTCGACACGCTCGCCGCCGCCCGCGACGCCATCTTCGAGCAGACCCGGCGCCTTGAGCGCGCCCAGATCGCGGCCGTCCCCGACGGGGTGTACGAGGCCACGGGCCGGCTCGACAACGACGGCATCGACCTCGGCACCCCGCTGCACGTCACCGTGCGGGTCACCATCGACGGCGACCGGATGACCGTCGACGTCACCGACTGCGCCGACCAGGCCACCGGTCCGGTCAACTGCGGCGCCGCCCAGACCGTCGCCGCCTGCCGCGTCGGCTACAAGCTGCTGATCAGCGGCGAAGTGCCGCTCAACGGCGGCTCGTTCGACCCTCTTGAGGTGGTGACCCGGCCCGGCTCCATGCTGGCCGCGATCGAACCGGCCGCCTGCCAGTACTACTACTCCCACCTCGGTCTCGTCATCGACCTGGTCGTCAAGGCCCTCGCGCCCGCGATGCCCGAGCGGGCCGCGGCCGCCTCGTACGGCGACTCCATGATCGTGCAGTTCACCGGCCTCGACCCGCGCAGCGGAAAGCTGTTCGTGTCGCAGGAGGCGACGGTCGGCGGCTGGGGCGCCTGGGAGGCGGGCGACGGCGAGAGCTGTCTGATCAACAACGTCAACGGATCGCTGCGGGACATGCCCGTGGAGGTCCTGGAGACCCTGTTCCCGATCCGCGTCGAGCGCTACGCCGTACGCACCGACTCAGCGGGCCCGGGCAGGACACGCGGCGGCAACGGCGTCGTGCGCGAGTACCGCTTCACCGCCGACCAGAACCTGTCCCTGTGGTGGGAACGGTCGGTCACCCCGGCCTGGGGGCTGTTCGGCGGCGAGGAGGGCGCGGCGCCCCGGGTCACCCTCAACCCCGGCCGCCCGGACGCCCGTTCCCTGCTCAAGGCGAACGCGCTGCTGGTGCGTGACGGCGACGTCCTGCGCTGCGAGAGCGGCGGCGGCGGCGGTTACGGACCGGTCGCCGAGCGGACCGCCGACGCGGTCGAGGAGGACGTACGGCAGGGAGTGCTCAGCGCGGAACACGTACGGGAGCGGTACGGCCGCTGACCACTCGGGTCAGAGCCTGTCTTTGAACCCCCGTCGTGCGGCCGGAGGGCGGGCGCAGCGGCGGTCGGTGCGTGCGATCGTCGTGCGTCGTGCCAGGTCATGTGGCGGAGCCACCTGTCCTGGCACGACGTGCGGCGAGCGTGCGTGCCGGGCGTCGGGGCGCAGGCGGGGGTTCAAAGACAGGCTCTCAGGTCATCCGGCGTCGTCAGGTTCGAGCAGGACCTGGCACGCCAGATGCAACGGCAGCCGCAGCTCCGAGTCGTCCGGGTCGCAGCCCAGCGCGCGCAGTCGCTCCAGGCGCGCCGTCACCGTGTTGCGGTGCACGCCCAGGCGGGCCGCCGCGACGGACGGGGCGCCACCCACGTCGAGCAGCACGGCCAGGGTCCGCAACAGCGCCCCGTCCCGGTCGGCAGCGAGCAGCGGGGCCAGGAGCACGGCGGCCGGGCGGCGCAGCGCGTCGCGGGGCAGAGCCGCGAGCAGTCCGGCCGGTCCGGCCCGGTCCGCCCGGACGACCGTGCCCGGGCGAGCGACCCCGGCGGCCGCGACGGCGTCGTCGAGCGCGGGTCCCAGCGCGCTGAGATCCGCCAGTGGCCCCGCGACGGCGCCGGCGAGCCGCCAGGGCACGGCGGCCTCGGCAACGGCAGCGGTAAGGCGTCGTTCCGCGCGGACGAAGGCGTCGGCCGGCGCATCCGGCCCGGCCAGCGTGTGCCAGGCGACCCAGACATCTCGATGGGCGACGAGCGGGCCGGCCATTCCGGCACGGCTCCACCACGCTCTGAGCAGCGGGCCGGTGTCCGTGGTCGCGGAGTCCGGGCGCAGCGCGTACGCGACGAGCGGTCCTTGAGTCGCCCAGCCGAGACCGACCGCGGCGGCGATCACGAAACCCTGGCCGGCGTCCGGCTCGGCCCCCCGCGCGGGCCGGTCGAGCAGAGTCGTCAGCAGGGCGGACGCGGCTCGCTCGGAGCGCTCCGCCCGCAGTCGTTCCGCGGCCGCCCAGGCGGTGAGCGGGGCCACGGCCAGCTCCAGGACCTCGGTCATCGTCGCGGCCCAGTCCGGGGTTCGAGAAGGTGACCGTGCGGTCAGGGTGACCAGCTGCCCACCATCGGGGTCGGGTACCGGTACGTGCACGTGCGCGGACCCGGGCGTGTCCTGAAGGGCCGACGCCCGCCCGGCGAGCACGGCGCCGGACGGGCCGGTGAGCGCCACGGAGGTGCGCGGCAGCACGTCGTGCAGCGCGGCGAGCACCGCTTCCGGCCGGTGACCGGCTCGGGCGATCCGCTGGGCGGCGCGGGCGGTCAGCGCGGCGCGACCCGCCTCGGGCCGGGACACCGCCGATGCGAGGACAACGGCGGTGTCCAGCGGTTCGCCCTCGACCATGAGGAGCGGGACACCAAGGCGCCCCGCGAGATCGCCGGCCGAGTCCGCGCGGACCGCTGCCGGGGCGACGACGCAGGCCGCCGCCTGTTCCCATGCCTTCCGCAGGGCCATTTCGACGGTCCAGGCCGCCGACGCGGCGTGCCCCACCAGGACCACGGCCGTGCCGGGCTGCACCGTGTCGAGCGACTCGACCCGGTCGACGATCCGCACGGAAGTGATCTCGGTCGGCAGGTCGGTGGGGCCGTGCACGGTCGTGGCGGGCAGCGGGCCGTGCCGCAGGAGTTCGGCCACCGTCAGGGGCCGGGTCATGGATGGGCTCCCACGGCCCCGGCGAGGGCCCTGCCCTCGGGAGTGTGCCAGGCGGGCGCCGCCTCGATCACGATCACCTCCACGGTGAGGCCGGGGACGACGCGTTCGACGTCGAGGACACGGCCGTCGCCGCCGGTGACCAGCAGGATGTGATCGGGTGCGGCCGCGACGACGGCGCCGTCGGCCAGAGCCAGCAGGACGTCGTTGTGGGCTTCCAGCCGGAACCGCCGCCGCAGTCCGTCCTCCTCGTCGACCAGGACGCTGGTGGGCCTGGACGGCAGGGACACCGGCGTGCCGGTGCTGCCGGGTCCGTACGGGCCGACGGAAGGTTCGAGGGCGACGACCCGGCCCCGGCACAGGCGGCGCGGCCGCCAGGCACCGAAGCGGGCCGCCCCTTCCCGTGCGCCGGCCTCGACGGCCCGGCTGACCGTGCCGTGGACCAGGGCGTCCACGAGCAGCGCGCCGTCCACCGGATACCCGGCGACGACCGCCCAACCGCCCGCTGCGAGAACCAGCGGGCGCACCAGCTCCTCCACGCTGTCGCGCGGTGAGCGGACGGTGACGACGTCGCCTCCGGGCGTGGCGAGGGCGAGCGGTGTCGCGCTGGCGCCTGCCAGGGTGAACAGGGTCTGTTCGAGAAGCGGGAGCACGCGCCCGCACGCGTCGCCGTCGACCAGCGGCAGTCCGCAACGGGCGGCCGCGGCCAGCCCGATCAAGGCGTTCTCGGCGGCGGTGTTGAGCAGCACGACGGCCTCCGCGCGACGGCCTGTCAACTGCTCGACGGCCCGCACCGCGCGCACCGGTTCGTCACCGGTGGGCAGCGATTCGGCGAGCGCGGCCGACGCACCGGCAAGAGTGATCGCGACGCACAGCCCACCGGGTGCGACGCGTTCGGCGGGGAGCAGCCGCACGGGGCCGTGGGCGGCGAGTTCCGCGGCGGCCCAGTCGAGAGCCACCTGGTAGGCGGATTCCTCCGCACCGGCGGCGAGGAATCGCGCGCCGACCGCGAGGTGCGCCAGCTCGGCCGGTCCGATCAGCGCGTCCGTCGTCTCCGTCATGGGGCCGCCTCCGCGAAGGGTTCACCGACGGCCTGCGCGGTCACCCGGTGCACCCCGGCCGGCAGATAGGCGACCGGGGCATGGGCGAAGGATCGCAGGCGTACGGTGCCGGGGGCGGCGCCCGCCGTGACGGCACGGGCCAGTGTGTGTCCCCGGGTGGCCTCGAGCAGCTGGTCGAGTTCGGCGCGACCTGCCGCCGAGACGATGCGCTCGATTTCGGCGCGGCATTCGGCGCCGGCCGCATCGCGAGCCGCGTCGAAGAGACCGTCGGAGACTTCGGTATCGGCAGGGGGACCGGTGCGGATCACCGGCGCGCCCGGCGCCCGCTCCGTGAGTCGCGCGACGACCGCCGTGACCTCGTCGGCGCCCGCGTCCGCCGCGACCTCGGCCACGTCGGGGGCGCCCAGCTGGACGCGGACACCGAGCGCGCCGGGGCACGGCCGCTCGTGCCGTACGGGCTCGCCGTCCACCACGACGAGGCAGCGTGTGGCGCGTGCGCCCGCGACCACCACGACCGCGCGTTCGTTGCCGGTGCGCACGGCGGCGCCGCGAGCGGCACAGGGCGCGGCGGGCGCGGTCGCGACGAGGGGATACCGGCGGAAGTAGTCCGCGGCGACCAGGCCGCCGCTGTCCCGCGCGAACAGCAACGGGGCATCGATCCCCGCGGAGCGCAGGACCCGGCGGCAGTCCTGGACGAGTTCCCCGGCCTGGCCGCCGAGGGCCGCGTTGAGGATCGTCGCGTTCTCGCGTTCTCTCAGGCCCGGCGAGCCGATCTCGTGCGACATGCTGATGGCCGCGTCGGGCACGACCCCGGCGATCACCTCCGCGGCCTCCAGTTCCGGGCCGGGATCCGTCGGGGCACCCGCCGCGCTCAGCGCGAAGACGGTGATCCCGGCTGTACGAGCGCGGAACGCGAAGGCGGCGACGGCCTGCTGGTCGAGCGAGCCCAGCGACTGCCCGGTCACGGAACTGCCGCCGGCCACGGTTTCGTACGGCCCCGCCACCTCGGCGCGTACCGCCTGCGGCCATCCGACGAACGGGCCGAGCGCGGCATGTGACTCGGGTGAGATCCGCAGGGCCGCCACCCGCTGGAGCGCGAGTGGCCCCTGGGTCAGGTCGGTGACCACGGCGACCGTGCGAGGCCGTGCGGGGAGCGGGCCGAGCCGCGCCAGGACCCGCCGCAGGCTCACTGCCGTCGTGGGAGCGCTCGGCGCGGCCGCCCGAGCCACCACCGGGCTCTGCGGACCGGCCTCGACGAGCACGGCCGCGGTCGTGTCGCGCCCCAGATCGATTCCGAGTCTCACCTGGTCATTCTCCCCATTGCCCCGGTCGGCGGCGAGCCGTGGCTCCGCTTCCTACTCCAGGTCCTTGCCCTCGGTCTCCGGCAGCGGCACCGCGCAGATCAGGGCGATCGCCAGGAACGCCATGATGAACAGAATCGTCGACGAGAAGCCCGTGGCCCGCGCGAGGAGGAAGCCGACCACGGACGGCGCCAGCGACGTGGCCCCGAGCTGAGCGGCAGTGGCCCACGAATACCCGGTGGCCCGCAGCGCCGTGGGGTAGAACTCTCCGTTCCAGGTGTTCCACACGCCCCAGGCGCCGAGGCAGAAGAACGACAGGGCGAAGTTGGCCACATACATCGTGGTCAGGGTGTCCGCATAGGCGAAGGCGACACCGGAGACAGCGGCGAGGGCGACGTAGGGAAGGAAGACCTTCTTGCGGCCGTAGCGGCCGGTGAGCCAGGACGCCGAGACGTAGCCCGGAATCATGAACACGGCGCTCAGCGCGACGAACCCGAGGCTCGCCGACATGCTCAGGCCCTTGTCCTGCAGCAGGGTCGGCAGCCAGGTCTGCAGTCCCCAGTAGCCCCAGTTGAAGGCGAAGTTGACAACGAGCATGAGCACGCTGACGCGCAGCAGCGGCCCGCGGAACAGGTCGAGCGGCTGGCCGGTGCGGAGCTCCGTGGCGGGAGTGACGGCGAAAACGGTGCCTTCGGGGACATCGACCCCGAGGCGGCGCAGGACGGCTCCCGCCTCCTGGTGTCGTCCCTGTTCTGCGAGCCAGTAGGGGGATTCGGGGACCCAGGCCCGGATGGCGAACACCCATACTCCGGCCAGCGCGCTGGCGATGGCGACGACGTGCCAGCCGAAGTCGCCCAGGGCCCGGGTCACACCGACGGCGAGAAGCACGCCGATCGGCCAGCCGATGGACAGATACACCGCGGCACGACCGCGCAGCCGTGACGGAAGCAGCTCCAGAAAGTACGGGAACGTCACGGTGTAGATGCCCGCGAGAGCCAGGCCGGACAGGAACCGGCTCACCATGAGCACGGTGAAGTTCGGTGAGAAGGAGCTGGCCAGCGCGATGACGCCGTAGGAGGCGAGAGACCACAGACAGACAGACCGGCGTCCGATCCGGTCGGACACCGGCCCCCACACGAGGCAGCCCGGGATCATGCCGAGGGCGACCGCGGACAGCGCCCACCCGATGGCGGACTCGTTGATCCCGAAGGCATCGCCGAGATCCCCCGACACATAGACCAGCGCCAACTGCTCCCATGACTCGATCACGAACGCCATGAAGAGCGCGGTAGCGGCAAGTAGATGGACGCGCCCGAAGGACATGCCCTCGAACCAAGCGCCGACGGGCCGGTCCCCGACCGTCGGCCGATTCCCGGTGGGCACCGGCCCGCCGCCTGCTTCTCTGATGGTGCTCATCGGATGTCCCTCCGGCCTGCCCAGCACTGCGCCCCAGGAATCAGGGGCGGCGGCACCATAAACTCCGGCCGGTTCCGCTACGCGTGCACGGCGCACACCATCCTGACGATTGGGCGTGCGCCCTGCACAAACGGGCGCGGCCACCCGCTCCAGGACGGTCTGGGCCGCATCGACGAACAGAGCCGGCCTCTCACCAGGCCTGGGGCCACTTTTCGCCCGGCGCGATCCCAGCACTGCGGACGAACTCCCCCAGGGTCGCGGCAGTCGAACCCGCGACCGAGGCGAGTCGTCATCCAGCGTCTCCTCGTGCCTCTCGATGATCACTGCACCTACATGCGCGATGTCGGCCAAGGTCCGCCGCCCGGCTTCCTGGTGCATCACCACACCGGCCACCACCCGCCCGTACGAGGGCGCCAACCGGTCCAGCTCCAGGGCGCGGTCCGACGGCGGGGATTCGGATCCGGAACGGTCGAACCTGCGCGCGCCCGACGGACGTTCAGACCTCCTGTTGCTCCTGCTGCTCCTGCTGCTCCTGCTCGAGGAGATGGCGCAACCACTTCTCCGAGTGGGCGATGTGCGTGGCGGCCGCCGCCGCGGCGGCCACCGGGTCATGCCGGCCGATGGCCGAGACGATCTCGCGGTGACCGGCGTCGCTGACCCGCTTGATGTCGGGCCCCTGCGGGAGGGTGAAGATCTGGTGGCGCCGGGAGCGCGTACGGAACACGGTGAGCAGCGACTCCAGGGCGGGGTTGCCGGCGACGCGGGCGATCTCCGAGTGGAAGCGGTGGTCCAGGGCGGAGACTTCCCTCGGGTCGTCGATCGCCTCCATGCCCTCCAGCAGGGCGTTCATGCGCTCCAGCGCCTCGGCGTCCACGCGCGCGGCGGCCTGCGAGGCGGCGTGCGCTTCCAGGACCCTGCGGAGCTCGAAGACTTCGAGCAGGCCGGAGAGCGGCAGCAGGTCCACGGTGAGGGAAAGGCTGCCGATGATGTCTTCGGGCCGCAGCGCGGAGACGTAGGTGCCCGAGCCGTGACGCGGCTCGACCACGCGCAGCGCGGCCAGCATCCGCACCGCCTCGCGCAACGGGCCGCGGGAGACGCCGAGTTCGGCGCCGAGGTCGGCCTCCGGCGGCATCCGCTCACCCGCCTTCAACCTCCCGTCGGCGATCATGTGCCGCAGGCCGTGGAAGGCCCGCTCCACTGCGGACATAGCCCGTTCCCCCACTTCCGCGCGCTCCCAGGTTCGTTGCCCCGGACCTTAGCAAGTCATCAGATGTCTTCAGGAGTCCGAGGTGTAGTCATCAGATAACTTCCAGGAAAACTCCGGATACTGGCTCTTCAATCATGGTGATGCACATGCCAGGATGACCGAAGTCATCATACGTATCGGGTATCGCCGCGTAGGAGTCGCATGAGCATGAGTACGCGCCTGGCGGTCGCGCCGCCGAAGCCGCTGTCCCTGCCGGACGGCGGACCCGCCGCAGGCGCCTGGTCGCTCGCGCCCGACCTGCTCCATCTCAACCACGGCTCGTTCGGCGCCGTTCCGTTGGCGGCGCAGCGGGAGCAGGACCGCCTGCGGGAGCGGGCCGAGCGGGCGCCGGTGGTGTGGTTCCCGGCGCAGCCGCAACGGATCGCCGCCGCCCGCGAGGCCCTCGCCGCGTTCCTGCGGGTGTCCGTCGACGACCTGGCCCTGGTGCCGAACGCGAGCGCAGGAGTCAGTACCGTCCTCGCCTCGCTCACCCTGGCTCCGGGCGCCGAGATCCTGGTCACCGATCACGGGTACGGCGCGGTCACCATGGCGGCACGACGTGCGGCCCTGCGCTGCGGCGGCCGGGTGCGCACCGCGCACGTGCCGCTCGCGGCGGAGGCGGACGAGGCGTTCGAGGCCATCGCCGAACAGATCGGCGACACCACCGGGCTGATCCTGCTCGACCAGATCACCTCCGCGACCGGTCGGCTGCTTCCCGTCGGCAGGGTCGCCGAACTGGCCCGCGAGCGCGGCATCCCGTTCCTGGTGGACGGCGCGCACGCCCCCGGCATGCTGGCGGCGCCGCTGGACGGTCTCGACTGCGACTTCTGGACCGGCAATCTGCACAAGTTCGGCTGCACCCCGCGCGGCACCTCGGCCCTCGTCGTGCGCGGCCCGCTGCGCGAGGGCCTGTACCCGCTGATCGACTCCTGGGGCGGCGAACTCCCGTTCCCCGCACGCTTCGACCACACGGGGACGCAGGACACCTCGGCGTGGCTCGCGGCGCCGACCGCGCTGTCGTTCGTCGAGCGGACGTGGGGCTGGGACACGGTGCGCGGGTATCTCGGCGCGCTCGTCGACTACGGGCAGCACGTCGTCGCGGAGGCGTTCGCCCGGCACTCGGGGCAGGACGCCCGCGCCGAGGTGGGCACGCCCGCGCCGGCCCTGCGCCTGGTACGGCTTCCGGACACGCTCGGCCCCGACCGGTTCCCGAGCGACGTGCTGCGCGACCGGGCGGCGGCGGAACTGGGCGCGGAGACCGCGTTCACGTCCTTCGACGGCGTCGCTTACCTGAGGCTCTCCGCACACGTCTACAACACCCCTGCCGACTACGAGGAGTTCGCGGAGCGGTGCGTGCCGGCGTTGCTGGCATGGAGCCGCGCCGACTGACTCCGCATCCCTCGCCCGCACCGCAGCCCGCACGGCTCACCGCGCATGGCACGCCGAAGAGGAAGGTGACGACCCGTGACCCCAGGCACCGCGACGGAACTCCGCGCACTCCCGCCCACGTCCGACGAAACGCCGGTGCGCTACCGGCTGCTCGGCCAGGTGCGCGCGGAGCGCGGCACGCAGCCGCTGGCACCGGGCACCCCCAAGCAACAGGCCCTGCTCGCGGCGCTGTTGCTGCGGGGCGACGAACAGGTGGAGCGCGCCGAACTGATCCGGGCGGTCTGGGGCGAGCACGCGCCCGCCAGCGCGCCCGGGCTGCTGGCCACGTACACCGCACGGCTGCGCAAGGCACTCGAACCCGACCGGGCCCGGCGCGCCGCACCCCGGCTGCTGATCACCCGGGGCACCACCTACGGGCTGCGCCTGGGGCGGGACGCACTCGATCTGTGGCGGTTCGAGGACGCGGTGGCGCAGGCGCGCAGCGAGCGTCGTGCGGGCCGCGCTGCCGAGGCCCGCTCCGGCTACGAGCAGGCTCTCGCCCAGTGGCGGGGCGGGCAGGCGCTGAGCGGTGTGCCGGGACGCCACGCGGCCGACGCCCGGCGGCGCCTGGCCGCGCTGCGCGTGGACGCCCTCCTGGAACACGCCGAGGTCCTCCTCGACCTCGGCGAACAGGCCGAGGCCGCCGACCTGGTCGCCCCGCTGGTCCCGGCCCGGCCGCACGACGAGCGCCTCCAGGGGCTGCTGATGCTCGCCCTGTACCGCACTGGGCGCACGCCCGAGGCGCTGGCCGTGTTCCGCCGGGTGCGGCGCGCTCTCGTGCACGACCTGGGAGTCGAGCCCGGGCCGCATCTGACCCGGCTCCACGACCGCATCCTGCGCGCCGATCCTTCGCTGGCCGCGCCACGGCAGGCTGCACGGGCGGCCGCGCCGGTGTGTCCGACGCCCGCACTGCCCGCTCCTGCTCAACTCCCCCGGGACAGTGCCGACTTCACCGGCCGCGAGGCGGAGGTACGGGAACTTCATGAAGTGCTGCGGCGCCCTGAATCGCCCGCGACCCCCTGTCCGACCGTGGTGGTGCACGGGGCCGCGGGCCTCGGCAAGAGCGCCCTTGCCGTGCATGTGGCCCACCAGGTCAGGGACCGGTTCCCGGACGGCCAGCTGTACGCGGTGCTGGGCGGGCGCAACCCGGCCGAGGTGCTCGGCCGGTTCCTGGAGGACCTCGGGGTGCCGCCGCACGAGGTGCCCGACGGTCTGGAGCGGCGTGCCGTGCGGTTCCGTACCCTCACCGCCGAACGCCGCCTCCTCGTCCTGCTCGACGACGCACGCGACCTCGACCAGCTGCGGGAACTGCTGCCCGCGGCGCCCGGGTGCGCGGTCCTGGTGACCAGCCGCGCCCCGCTGCGCGAACTGCCCGGCCGGTTCGCACTGCGGCTCGGCCCGCTCGACGCGGCCCAGTCCCTGCGCATGCTGCGCCGGTTCGCCTCCGGGGCGCCGCGCACCGCGGTCGCCGCGCTGCCCCTGCCGTACCGGGCCGACACGGTCTCGACGCTGCACAGCCTCGCGGACGGCTGCGCCGGTCAGCCCCTGGCACTGCGGCTCGCCGCCGCACGGGCAGCGGACGAGGCGGCCCGTGCGGGTGAGGCCTTCGCGTCCCCGGCGGTGATCGCCCGCACCGGGAACCCCGACGGCCTGCGCGCGGCGCGGCCCCCGATCGCCTCGGCCGGCTGACACCGCCTGGGCCGCCGTCCTCGGCGAGCACCGCGTCGGTGCGGTGACAGGGCACGGCTCGACCGCCGCACCGGCCCTCACCTCATCAACCGCCGGCCTCGGCCAGCACGGCCTCGCCGAAGTGACAGGCTCCGGCCCGTCCGTCCCGCACGGTCAGCGCCGGCTCCGTCGTACGGCACAGGTCCTGGGCGCGCGGGCAGCGCGTGTGGAAGCGGCAGCCCGGGGGCGGCGCGGCCGGTGAGGGGGGATCACCGGCGAGCACGATGCGGGTGCGCCGCGGGGCGTGCGGGGTGCGGATGCGGTCGAGGGAGGGTTCGGCCGAGAGCAGCGCCTGGGTGTAGGGGTGGCCGGGGCGGGTGTAGAGCGCCTCGGCCGGGGCCTGTTCGGCGACCTTGCCGAGGTACATCACGGTGACGTCGTCGCACACGTGCCGCACCACTCCGAGGTCGTGGGAGACGAAGGCGAGCGCGAGGCCGAGTTCACGGCGCAGTTTCAGCAGCAGGTTGACCACCTGGGCCTGCACGGACAGGTCGAGCGCGGAGACCGGTTCGTCGCACAGCAGCACATCGGGTCCGAGCGCGAGGCCGCGGGCGATGCCGATGCGCTGACGCTGGCCGCCGGAGAACTGGTGCGGATAGCGGTCGGCGTGGCCGGCGTCGAGGCCGACCAGTTCGAGGAGCTCGGCGATCCGGGCCCGGCGCCCGGCGCGGGGCACCACGTCGGGGTGGACGTCGAAGGCCTCCCCGACGATCTCGCCCACCGTCAGCCGAGGGTTGAGCGAGGCGTAGGGGTCCTGGAAGACGACCTGAACGCGTCGCCGCCACCGCTTGAGCGCGGCGCCACGCATCCGGTCCACCTCCTCGCCCTCGAAGAGCAGCCGCCCGGCCGTGGGCCGTTCCAGCGCGCACAGCAGCCGCAGCAGTGTCGACTTGCCGCAGCCCGACTCTCCCACGATGCCGAGGGCCTGCCCACGCCGCAGTTCCAGGTCGACGCCGTCGACGGCGCGCACCACGGCCGCGTCCCGGCGCCATGGCAGCGTGGGGCCGCCCCCGTAGTGCTTCACCAGGCCCTCGGCCCTGAGGATCACATCGCCGTTCGCTGGGTCGGTCATCGTGCGGCGCCTTCCGGGCTGAGTTGCGGGTCGAGGAGGTGGCAGGCGCCGAAGCGGGGCCCTGCGGGGACCGGCACCAGTTCGGGGCGCTCGGTCGTGCACCGGTCATGGGCGTGCGGACAGCGCGGCCGGAACGGACAGCCCGACGGCAACCGCAGCAGGTCCGGCGGCGTTCCCGGGATCGCGGGCAGCTCCTGACCGCGCGTCTCAGCGGTCGGCACAGACTCCAACAGGCCTTGCGTATAAGGATGTTGGGGGTCTCCCAGGACGTCGGCGGTCGGACCCGACTCCACCACGCGGCCCGCATACATGACGACGAGGTCGTCGGCGATCTCCGCGGCGACACCCAGATCGTGGGTGATGAGGACGACGCCCATGTCGGTGTCGGCCTGGCTCTCGGCGAGCAGTTCCAGGATCTGCGCCTGCACGGTGACGTCGAGGGCGGTGGTCGGTTCATCGGCGATCAGCACCTCGGGGCCGAGAGCGAGCGCCATGGCGATCATCACGCGCTGGCGCATGCCGCCGGAGAACTGGTGCGGGTAGTCGTGGACGCGGGCCCGCGCCCCCGGGATGCCGACCCGGTCCAACATGTCGGCGGCCTGCCTCATGGCGTCCTTGCGGCTCGTGCCGCGGTGCACCCGGTACAGCTCGGCGATCTGCCGGCCGACCGTGTGCACGGGGTTCAGCGCGGAGAGCGCGTCCTGGAAGACCAGGGAGATCCGGCTGCCGACGACGCCGCGGCGCTCCCGTGCGGTCAGCCTCAGCAGATCCATGCCGTCGAACAGTGCCTGACCGCCGGTCACTTCACCGGGCGGGCTGTCGAGGATGCCGGTGATCGCCTGCGTGGAGACGCTCTTGCCGGAACCGGACTCGCCGAGGATCGCGAGGGTACGTCCGCGGCGCAGCGTCCAGGAGACCCCGTCCACGGCACGCAGCCGCCCAGCGCGGGTGCTGAACTCGACGCCCAGATCGCGTACGTCGAGCAGAGGCTCGGCTTCCTTGTGGACGTCCACGGTTCACCTCTTCAGTTTCGGGTCGAGGGCGTCCCGGACCGTGTCACCCATGATCATGAAGGCCATGACGGTGACGGTCAGGAACAGGGCGGGGAAGAGAAAGAGATGCACGTCGTCGCGGTAGGAGGCGGCGATGGCGATCTGCAGTCCCCAGGAAATGGTGGGCGGTTGGAGCCCGATGCCGAGGAAGGTGAGCGCGGCCTCGGTGCCGACGGCGGCGCCCACGGTGAGCGTGGTCAGCGAAAGGAGCGGGGCCACCGAGTTGGGCAGGATGTGCACCCTCAGGATGTGCGGGGCCCCTGCTCCCAGTGCCCGGGCGGCCAGCACGTACTCACGCGTACGCACACTCAGCACGGTCGACCGCATGAGCCGCATCCCGGCGGGCCAGCCGAGCAGCACGATCACGAAGGCGATGGCCCACACCGAGCGGGACGAGAACGCCTGCAGGATCACGATCATGGCGACCAGCCCAGGCAGCGCGAACAGCACGTCGGCGGTGCGCGAGACGAGGTTGTCGACCAAGCCGGGGAAGTATCCGGCGAGCATGCCGAGGACGCAGGCGACGACGAACCCGACGACGCACACCGAGACGCTGACCAGGACCGAGGGCCGGGCTCCGTAGATCACGTTGGCGTAGTAGTCGCAGCCCTGGATGTCGTAACCGAACCAGTGCGCGGCCGACGGTGCCCCTTTGGAGAGTTTCAGGTCGCAGACGGTCGGGTCGGTGGCGGTGAACAGCCGGGGGAAGGCCGCCATCAGCGCGATGACGAGAATGGCGAAGGCGCTGAGCACGAACCGTGGCCTGCGCAGCAGGTCGCGCAGGACGGCGGCGCCGCGCGGGACGTCCGCGGCGACGGGTTCGAGTTCGGCGGCGGTCGCCAGAGCGGTGTCAGACATGGCGCACCCTCGGGTCCAGAAGGCCGTAGAGCAGGTCGACGACCAGATTGACGAGCATGTAGCCGAGCAGCAGCACGGTGGAGAGCGTGACGACCACTCCGCCTTCCTTCATGGCGATGGAGCGGAACATGAACTGCCCGATGCCGTTCAGGTTGTAGATGCCCTCGGTGATGATCGCGCCGCCGAGGATGCCGGCCAGGTCGAGCCCGATGTACGTGATCACAGGGAGCATGGCGTTGCGCAGCACGTGCCCCCACAGAATGCGCTGGGGGGCGAGCCCCTTGGCGCGGGCGGTGCGCACGAAGTCGGCGCTCGCGACCTCGGCGAGGCTGGTGCGGGTCACGCGGGCCAGTCCGGCGAAGCCGAGGACGCCCAGCACGGTGGCGGGGAGCAGATAGCTCCCGGGCCAGCCGTCGGTGGCGCCGGAGACGGGGAACCAGCCGAGTTCGACGGCGAAGAACGACTGCGCGAAGAACATCGCGACCAGACCGGGCACGGCGAGCACCCCAAGGGTGGCGGCGAGCAGCGTCCGGTCGACGATCCCGTCCCGCTTCCACCCCGCGTACACGCCACTGACGAGCCCGAGGACGAGCTGGATGGCGAGCGCGGTGAGCCCGAGCTGGAGGGTCACCGGCCAGCGCAGCGCGAGCTGTTCGCCGATGTCCTGGCCGTCGAAGGTCTGCCCGAGGTCGCCCTTGAGCAGGTTGCCCATGAAGTGCAGGTACTGGACGAACAGCGGATCGTCCAGGTGGTAGTAGGCACGTTTGGCCGCGATGACCGATTCGGCCAGGGGTTTCTGTCCTGACAGGGCCCGGATCGGGTCGCCGGGGAGGGCGAAGACCATCGCGTAGACGAGGAACGTCACGACGACCGCGATCGGGATCATGATCAGGAGGCGGCGGAGCGCGAAACGCAACACCGTTGTCTCCTTCGGGGGTTGCCGGATGAGCGGGATGAGTGGGGGGTCATTCGCCGAAGGTCGACCGGACGGGGTCCACGCTCGTGTAGCGCGTGTTGAGGGGTTCGACGCCGTCGGCGTGGAGGTACACGTCCCGCGAGTGGGCGAGCGGCACGACCGGCATCTGCCGGTCGATGCGGTCCTCGATCGCCTGGTAGTCCTTCGTCGCCTTGGCCTGGTCGACCTCGGCATTGGCCGAGGCGAGCATCGAGTCGACCTTCGCGTCCTTGTAGCGGCCGGTGTTGACATCGCCGTAGGAGGCGAACAGCGGCGTGAGGTAGTCCTCCAGGGACGGGTAGTCGTGGCCCCATCCCATGATGCGGATACCGTCGAGCTTGCCCTCATTGGCGAGCGGACCGATCTCGGCGCCGGGCTTGCCGACGTACTGGATCTTCAGGCCCAGCTTCTGCCGCCACATGTTGCCGAGCGCCTCGGCGTACACCTGCTCGCCGGGATTGTCGCTGGCGAAGAAGAGGCGCAGCTTGCCGGGGAAGCCGCCGGCCTCGCTCAGCAGCTTCTTCGCCTCGGCCACGTCCTGGGTGCAGGCCGTGCAGGTGTTCTCGCGGTGTCCTTCGATGCTGGGCGCGGTGAACGAGGTCGCCGGGAAGTTGCCGGGCTTCAGCTTGGCGAGGGACTCCCGGTCCAGGGCGAGCGACAGCGCACGGCGGATCCGGGTGTCGCCGTACGGCTTCAGCGTCACCGGCAGATTGAGGTACGAGAGGTTGCCCGCGGCTTTCGCCTGGCTCCACTTGCCGGGCGCGTCCGTCTTGTACGCGTCGATCTTCGAGGAGGGCACGGCCGCGTAGTCGACGTTGCCGGCGAGGAACTCGTTGTAGGCGGTCTCCGGATTGGAGAAGAAGCGGAACGTGATGCGGTCGGCCTCCGGAGCGTCCTTGCCCTGGTAGTCCTTGTTCCGCGTCAGGCGTACCGGCTGCCCGGCCTTCCACTCGCCGTCGAGCTTGTAGGCGCCGTAGCCGATCGGGTTGTGCTTGTACCGGTCGGGGTTTTTCAGCGTCTCGGCGGACAGGGCGCTGACGCCGAGATAGCTGAGCGTTGTCGGGTACGGCGAGAAAGGTGCCTTGAGCGTGACCGTGAAGGTGAGGTCGTCGACCACCTTCAGACCGGACAACGTTGTCGCCTTCGGCTTCCCCTTCGCCGGGTTCAGATCCTCGTACCCCTTCACCCGCTGGAAGGCGCCGTTGTTCGCGAACCCGTGCTCGCCCAGCGCCGTGTAGTTCCAGGTGTCGACGAAGGACTTCGCCGTCAGCTTCTCGCCGTTGGTGAACGTCCAGCCGGGCTTGATCTTGATGGTCCAGGTCTTGGCGTCCTGAGAAGTGACGGACTCCGCGACGACATTGACCAGCTTCCCGGTCTTCGCGTCGACGCGGGTCAGCGGCGCCCAGAGAGCGGATTCGATCTGGATTCCGGTCGTGCCGTTGTCGTTCGAGGGGTTGAGGAGCGGGATCTCGGCCGCGGTCGCGATGGTCAGCGAGCGGACGCCGTCCTTGCCCGCGCCGTCGTCGCCGCCCGATCCACTGCAGCCGGCGAGTACGACCGCCACCGCTGTGCCGGTCGCCGCCGTGGCGATTCTTCTTGTCCGGGCCATGGGTTCTCCCGCAGTCGAGGCCGGACCGATCGCGACGGAAACCGCCGTGACCAGCCCGGACGTGCCGGTCGGTTGGGGCGCGACAGTAGGAAGGGGCCGAGTGGGCGTCAAGGGAGGGCTCGCACGGCCTCCATCCGACATCCATCCGGCGCCCATTGCGCATCCCGTACGCGGCCCGGATGGACTTTGAATGGACGTTCGGCATACGGGACTTGCCGCGCGGACGGCCGCGTTCCTAGCGTCCCGGCCCGACAGTTCAGACACGCCGGATCGCACTGATTCCGGCCGTACTCACGGGAGTTCCCATGGCCCGGACACGAAGAGCCGCCGCCGGCGCGGCCGTTGCCGCCCTCGCGGTCACCCTGGCCGGATGCGGCGGCAGCTCGGACAACAAGGGCGACGACGCGTCCGGGCGGACCCTCACGGTGGCCACCGGCACGGAGATCGCGGCCATCAACCCGGAGAAGGACAACGGCTCGTCCAACATCCAACTGGCCTTCGCCATGTGGGCGCCGCTGACCCGGGTGGATCCCAAGACCGGCAAGCTGGTCAACGTCGTCGCGGAGTCCGTCACTTCCCAGGACGCCAAGACCTGGACCATCAAGATCAAGCCCGGCTGGACGTTCACCAACGGCGAGAAGCTGACGGCGAAGTCCTTCGTCGACACCTGGAACTACACGGCCTACGGGCCCCACGGATACCTCAACAACGGCTTCTTCCAGCGGGTGAAGGGGTACGAGGATCTGAACCCGGCGAAGGGGAAGCCCAAGGCGACAACGTTGTCCGGTCTGAAGGTGGTCGACGACCTCACCTTCACCGTCACGCTCAAGGCACCTTTCTCGCCGTACCCGACGACCCTGAGCTACTACGGCCTGGCCGCCCTGTCCGCCGAGACGCTGAAGGACCCGGACGCGTACAGCCACAAGCCCATCGGCTACGGACCGTACAAGCTCGACGGGGCGTGGAAGGCGGGTCAGCCCGTCCGCATGGTCCGCAACAAGGACTACGCGGGCGACGACGCGCCCGACGCGGACCGGCTCGTCTACCGCTTCTTCTCCAATCCGGAGACCGCTTACAACGAGTTCCTCGCCGGCAACCTGGACTACGCCGCGCTGCCCTCCTCGAAGATCGACGCGTACAAGACGGACGCGCCCGGCAAGTGGAGCCAGGGCAAGGCCGCGCCGAACCTCAGCTACCTCGAACTCCCCGTGAACACACCGGGGTTCAAGAGCCCCAAGGTGCGGCGGGCGCTGTCACTCGCCCTCGACCGGGACGCCCTGGTCAAGCTGAAGCCGGGCGCGTTTCCGGCCACGTCCTTCACCGCGCCGACTCTGGACGGCCATCGCGAGAACACCTGCACCGCCTGCACGCTGGACGTGACGCGGGCGAAGAAGCTGCTGAGCGAGGCCGGCGGCTTCCCCGGCAAGCTGAAGATCTACTACGCCAGTGACAACCCCGGCGACCAGGTCTTCGCCGAGGCGCTCGGCAACATGTGGCGGCAGAACCTCGGCCTGAAGATCCAGTACGTCGGCAAGCCCGGCAGCGACATCAGCGCCCTGCAGGCCAAGCACCAGCTGGACGGCGTACGGTCCTCGGGCTGGGGCCACGACTACCCGTCCCTGGAGGACTACCTCACCCCGGTCTTCGCCTCGTACGGCGACTTCAACTCCACGGGCTACGACAACCCCGAGGTCGACCGGCGCCTGGAACAGGCCAACGCGATCGCCGACCCGGCGAAGGCGACGCGCGCCTACCAACAGATCGAGGACCTGATCGCCGAGGACATGCCGACCGTGCCGATCTCCCACACGCGCACGATCTATCTGCACTCCCCCGACGTCCACCCGCTGGACTCTCCGTACGCGGACATCAACCCCGTGCGGTCGACGATCGACCACTGAACACCCGCCCCGGCCCCCTTCCTTTCGCACCTCAGGAGATTCACCGCCCATGCATGACGACCGCTCGCTCGTCGAGGACCGACTCCGGCGTGTGCTGGAGGAGCGCATCAGGCCCGCCGTGTATCCGCTGAGCGTTCCCCTGGAGGTGAGGGTGTGGCACGCGCCGGACGAACCGGTGCCGGTCGCCGAGGGACTCGCCGCGGTTCCCCGGCCCATCGCCGAGGGCACCCGATGGGGGCGGCCCTGGGGCACCAGCTGGTTCACCGTGACGGGCACCGTTCCCGAGGAGTGGGCGGGGCGGACGGTGGAGGCGCTCATCGACCTGGGCTTCGACGGACAGGGCGGGCCCGGATTCCAGTGCGAGGGCCTCGTCCACGCGCCGGACGGGACGCCGATCAAGGGGCTGCACCCGCGCAACCACTGGGTGCGGATCGGCGCCCCGGTCGGCGGAGGGGAGCCGGTGGAGCTGCGCGTGGAGGCGGCGTCGAACCCCGGGTTCTTCAACTCCCGCGCGTTCAGGCCCACATGGCTGGGCGACAAGGACACCGCCGGCAGCGAACCGATCTACACGCTGGGCCGGGTCGAACTGGCCGTCTTCGACGAGACGGTGTGGGACCTGGTGCACGATCTGGAGGTACTCGGCCAGCTGATGGCGGAGCTGCCGCCGGACCGCGCCCGCCGCTGGGAGATCCTGCGCGCGGTGGAGACGGCGCTCGACGCCGTGGACCTCGGCGATGTGAACAGCACCGCGCAGGCGGCACGCGACGCGCTGGCGCCGGCACTCGCCGTTCCCGCGGGGCCCTCGGCGCACCGGATCAGCGCGGTCGGTCACGCGCACATCGACTCGGCATGGCTGTGGCCGCTGCGTGAGACGGTCCGCAAGGTGGCCCGCACCGCGTCGAACATGGTGCACCTGCTGGACGCCGAGCCGGAGTTCATCTTCGCCATGTCGCAGGCGCAGCAGCTGGCCTGGATCAAGGAGCACCGGCCCGAGGTCTACACGAAGGTGAAGAAGGCGGTCGCGGACGGGCGGTTCGTGCCGACGGGCGGCATGTGGGTGGAGTCGGACACGAACATGCCGGGCTCGGAGGCGATGGCCCGCCAGTTCGTGCACGGCAAGAGGTTCTTCCTGGAGGAGTTCGGGATCGAGAACGAGGAGGTGTGGCTGCCCGACACCTTCGGCTTCGCGGCCGGACTTCCGCAGATCATCCGCGAGGCCGGGTCCAAGTGGCTGCTGACGCAGAAGATCTCCTGGTCGCAGACGAACACCTTCCCGCACCACACGTTCCGGTGGGAGGGCATCGACGGCAGCCGGGTCCTCACCCACTTCCCGCCGGTCGACACGTACAACTGCGCACTGGAGGGCCGTGAACTCGCCCACGCGGAAAGGAACTTCAAGGAGAAGGGCCGCGCGGCGCACTCGCTCGCACCGACCGGGTTCGGCGACGGCGGGGGCGGCACCACCCGCGAGATGGTGGCGCGCGCCAAGCGCCTGCGCTCGCTCGACGGTTCACCGGCCGTGGAGTGGGAGGCCCCCGCGGCGTTCTTCGAAAAGGCGGAGGCCGAGTACGCCGAGCCCCCGGTGTGGGTCGGCGAGCTGTATCTGGAGTTGCACCGGGCGACCCTGACGAGCCAGGCACAGACGAAGCAGGGCAACCGGCGCTGCGAGCACCTGCTCCACGAGGCCGAGCTGTGGGCGTCGACGGCAGCCGTGCGCTGCGGATTCGCCTATCCCTACGCGGAGTTGGACCGGCTGTGGAAGACGGTGCTGCTGCATCAGTTCCACGACATCCTGCCGGGCTCGTCGATCGCCTGGGTGCACCGGGAGGCGCGCGCCACGTACGCGAAGGTCACGGCAGAGCTCGAAGGCATCATCGACGCGGCGCAGCGGGCGCTGGCCGGGCGGGGCACGGGCGTCCTGCGCTTCAACTCGGCTCCGCACCGCCGCGGCGCGGTTCCCGCGCTCGGCGCGGCGGTCCCCGGCGCGGCCACGGAGCCGCCCACGAGGGTCGTGGCCCGTGACGGCGGCGGCTTCGTCCTGGACAACGCGACCCTGCGGGCCGAGATCGACGACCGCGGTCTGATCGTCTCGCTGGTGCATCTGGCGAGCGGCCGCGAGACCCTCGTACCGGGCCGTCCCGCGGGTCTGCTCCAGCTCCACCCGGACCTGCCGAACAAGTGGGACGCCTGGGACGTCGACCAGTTCTACCGGAACACCGCCACCGATCTCACCGGCGTCGACGTGCTCACCGCGACCGCCGACGGGGTGCGGGTCACCCGCTCCTTCGGCGCGTCCACGGTGGTGCAGACCTTCACGCTCTCCCCCGGCTCCGGGCGCCTCGACATCGGGACCGAGGTGGAGTGGCACGAGACGGAGAAGTTCCTGAAACTGGCGTTCCCCCTCGACGTGCACGCCGAACGGTATGCGTCGGAGACCCAGTTCGGGCACGTCCACCGGCCCACGCACACCAACACGAGCTGGGAGGCGGCCCGCTTCGAGGCCTGCAACCACCGCTTCGTGCACGTGGCGGAGCCCGGCTGGGGCGTCGCCCTGGTCACCGCGTCCACGTACGGCCACGACGTGACGCGCACGGTGCGCGAGGCCCCCGAGACCCAGGGCACCACCACGACGGTACGCGCGTCCCTGCTGCGTGCCCCGCGCTTCCCCGACCCGGAGACGGACCAGGGCATCCACCGCTTCCGGCACGCTCTGGTTCCCGGCGCGCAGATCGGCGACGCGGTGCGTGAGGGCGCGGCGCTGTCGCTGCCGGAGCGGGTGGTGGCGGGCACCTCCCAGGACGCGGTGGCCCCGCTGGTGACCGTCGATCAGGAGTCGGTCGTCCTCAGCGCGGTCAAGCTCGCCGACGACGGCTCGGGCGACGTCGTGGTCCGCTTCTACGAGGCCGAGGGCGGCCGCGCCACCGTGCTCCTGAGCCCTGGATTCAAGGCGGCGACAGCCGTCCGCTGCGATCTCCTGGAACGCCCGGTCGCCGCCCCCGAGCCGGACGCCGCGAACCTGACGTTCGCCCTGCGCCCCTTCCAGCTCTGCACGGTGCGGCTGCGGCGGGGCTGAGGGTGCGGGTTGCCGTCAGGGAAGCGGAGCCGCTCGCGGATCCGGGCGTGGTGGCGTGGGTGCGCGAGCATCTGGTCGACGGTGGCTTGGCCGGTGTGTTCGTCCCCGCCGTAACCGGGCAGCCCGCCCGGTTCGGCCGCCTTGTGCTGTACCGGCCGGGCATTGTGGGTGCCGAAAAGCGCGTCCGTGCTGGTCAGGCACGTTCGGCTCCGACGCCGCCCTCCTCGACGTCGTGTCGGGACGCGCGAAACCGGAGGACCGCCTGCCCTTCGAACTGCCCCGGCGGGCGTAGTAGTTGACGCCGATGAAGTCGCTGCCCGCGGCGATGGTGCCGAGGTCGCCGTGCTCGATGAAGTCCAGGCGCCGACGGCCTGTTCCCAGTGGGCGCGCATGTCGTCGGGGTAGCCGCGGCCGTGCACCGGGTCGAGGAACCAGCGGTTCACGTAGCCGTCGGGGTCGTGCGCGGCGGCCCGGTCGGCCGCGCTGTCGGGGCCGTCGGGGGTGTGCGGGAAGAGGCTGTAGGCGATTCGTACAGGAGCACGCCGGCGGACCAGGCGTGGGAGAGGGCGAGCAGCATGCCCTTCGCCTGGAAGCACTCGGTCTGGTAGAAGCGTTCGCTGACCATGCCGCGGTAGGCGTTGAAGTCGCCGTCGGCGCGGGCCACGAACTGCCGGAAGCAATCGAGGTTCTCGCGGGCCGAGCGCAGGTAGTACGGGTCGTCGAGGGGCGGGCGAGCCGTACCCACTCGGGCAGGCAGATCAGGCCGAAGGCGTGCAGGTGCTGGTTGGAGGGGGACGCCTGGTCACCGCCGCGCGTACGGAAGTCGTAGCGGCCGAGCAGGGTGTGCTCGCCGAAGGTGACGTCGTAGGTGTAGCGGAAGGTGAGGGTCCAGTCGGCGGCGCGGCGGGCCAGGTCGAGCCACCGGCCGTCGGGGTCGCCCGCCTCGTGGAGCAGCGTGTAGGCGATGACGGCGTTGTAGCCGTCCTCGGGGGTCGGGGCGCAGCGGTTCGGTGGCGGGGGGGTATTGGTGAGTGGGGCGTTATTGGTGGGTGGGATGTTACTGGTGGGTGGGGCGTTATTGGTGGGTGGGCAGATTTCGGTGGTTCGGTCCTCGTCCGTGTTGGCGTCGGACTCGGCCTGCCCGCAGCATCGTGACTCGATGGTGTGCTGTCCTTGCCGCATCGTCGGCGCTGCGAACTCGTGGACTTGGCCGGCCAGGGTGGGAGTCCGTCGGGGAGCCCTGTCCCCTGCGTGGAGGGGTGCCGGTTATGTCTCGCGCGCCGCGGCAGCGACGCCGCCACATGTCAAGGAGGCGACGAGGTTGCCGAGCAGACCGGCTCGGTCGGCGAGGATGCGGACCGGCCCGATTTCGACCACGAGGCCCAGCAGGTTCAGGCGCAGTCCCTGTGGGATGTCGAGGACGACACAGTCCGGGGCGGGCGTTGTCATGGTGGTGCTCCTTTCTGGCGGGTGGGGTGCCTCGCCTACCCCTGGTGGGCCGGGTGCACCCGTTCACGCGCCCGCGCTTCGGGCTTCTTCGGCGGCGTGTTGCCGCCCGGCGGTCCGTCTTGGCTGCTCGGAGTGGTGGAGCCATCGTGCCGGGACGGTCCGGGTCGGGTCGGGTGGCGCAGCCGCAGGAGTGCGATGGGCCGAGTGGCGGGTGGGCGTCCGGCCACCAGGCCATCGGCTGTTGTGCGTAGGGGGCTTCGGCTCGCATGAAGTGACCCCTTGCGGTGGTGCCGATCTCGGATTTGAGGACGGCGAAGCAGCTCTCCGCCGCCGCATTGTCGAGGCATGAACCGGTACGGCCGACGCTTTGGCGAATGGCCAACTCGGCCAAGACCTCGCGGAATTGACGAGATGTGTATTGGGCGCCGCGATCCGCATGGAAACTCGCGTTGCCTGCCGTATGACCGTCGGTGTGAGCCATTCGGATGGCGTCCGCGACCGCACCTTCCGCGAGGACGACTCCAAAGTCCGCACCAACCACCTGCCCCGCACCATGGCCAGTCTGCGCAACCTCGCCATCGGGCTGCACCGCCAGGACGGTGCCGCCAACATCGCCGCAGCCCTCCGCCGAGCCGCTCGCGACTGCCGCCGCCCCTTGATCGCACTCTTTTCGCAGGTGGGCGACCAGCGGGCGAACGGCCGGCCCGGTTCGGCCGGGCGGTGGTGGCCCTCGCGATGACGAAAGCCTCGTCGTCATCGCCGAGCCGACGGGGACGGCCTCCCGCCCACCGAGGGTCCAGGCCAGGCCAGGCCCCTCTCATTGAACGAACGGAGAGCCCGGCGCCCGGGGCGCGAGCGCCGGACTCCGCCGTGTCAGCGCCGCAGCAGGCGCAGGTCGATGGCGTCGGACATGGCCTCCATGCCCGCGTCGTTGGGATGGATGTGGTCGCCCGCGTCGTAGGCGGGGTTGAGGGCTGCGGGGTCCGCGGGGTCGCGCATCGCCTGGTCGAAGTCGATGACTGCGTCGAAGGCGTCACCGGAGCGAATCCAGTCGTTGACCGTCTGGCGGAGCTCCTCGGCGGCGGGCGTGTAGTAGCCGTTGCCCTTGTCCGGCATCAAGGTCGCACCGATGACGCGGACGTGGGCGGCGTGCGCCTGGTCGATGAGGGTTCGGTAGCCGTCGATCAGGGCCTGGGCGCTGAGCGCGGCGCCGTCCGGCCCGGCGTTGTTGCCGATGTCGTTGATGCCCTCGAAGAGGATGACGTCCTGCACGCCGGGTTGGGCGAGAGCATCGTGGCCGAACCGCTTCAGGGCGCTGACACCCTGCCAGAGGTTGGGTACGTCGGTGAGGACGCGGTTGCCGCCGATCCCGGCGTCGACCACGCTCAGCTTCTGCGGGCCCGGCGCGTCGGCGAGTCGACGGCCGAGGAAGTCGGGCCAGCGCGTGTAGGTGCCGGTCGAGGAGTGGTAGCCATCGGTGATGGAGTCTCCGAACGCGACCACTGTGCCCTTCGCCGTCGCGGGGACGACATCGAGCCCTGCCAGGTAGTACCAGGAGGTCGTGGTCGTCGCGAACGCGGCGGCGCCGGTGTCTCCGGTGTGGTCGCCCGCGGCGATGTACGTGGTGTCGAAGGCGTCCGAGTGCCAGGTCGAGGTACCGGTCACGCCGGGCACGTAGAGGCTGACGAGCAGGTTCTGTCCGGTCTCGACCCGGATGGGGACGGCGTCGCTCACCGCCTCCTGACCGGCGGCGATCGTCACCCGCCCCGACCCACCGAACGTGACGCGTCGGGTCGTGCCGGGCTGCGCCTCGCCGCCGCTCGCTTGGACGGCCACATCCACGGCACCGACGTCGAGCGCCTCGGGGCTGTACCGGTTGGAAAGGGTGATGCGGGCGTCGCTGCCGGCGACGCTGCTGTGCACCACCATGCGCAGGGTCTGGTGGTCGAAGGCCGGGCCGCCGGTCGTCATGCTCGGCGACCAGGCGCTGACCCGAGTGCCCGGTGCGGAGGCGGACGAGGGCGAGGAAGGTGCGGCGCTCACCGCGCCGAGCGGGACGACAGTGAGGGCCAGCGCCAGCAGCACACCCCTTACCATCAGCCAACTCCACGTGCCTCTTTGCGATGTGGGAGACATGATGCGCCCCTCGCTCAGCCCGTGAGCCCGGTCAGTGCCACCGATTGGCCGGGCTTCAGCTTCACGGTCGCGCTGCGGCCTCCCACGGTCACCGTGGTCTCGCGGCCGCCGATGCTGTGCAGCGTCGCCTCCCTGACACGGCCGCGCCGCCAGGTCATGTCCAGGGTGAAGCCGCCGCGGACCCCGGCGCCCTTGACCGACCCGGCGGCGGCCCAGGCGTCCGGGAGGGCGGGGAGGAGTTCCAGGTGGCCGGGACGGGAGTAGACGAGCATCTCCATGACGGCGGCGGGCGTACCGAGGTTCGCGTCGATCTGGAAGATGGCCCGAGTGTCGGAGACCCGGTACATGTCGAAGAAGTTCATCGCCGTGCCGGTGTCGCCGCCCGCCCACGGCTTCAGGTTGGTGAGCACCAGCTGGTACGCCTTGTCGGCATCCTTGAGCCGTGCCCAGCAGGCGGCCCGCCAGGCGCAGGCCCAGCCATAGCTCTCCATTCCGCGCGCCTTGAGCAACTCCGTCGCGCCCGCGAGGAGTTCGGGATCGCCCGCGTCCGGCCGGATGCGGTCGCCGGGGAACAGGTTGATGAGCGGGGAGAGGTGGCGGTGGGTGGTCTCGCCGAGGTTGTCCTCGCTCATCCACTCCTCCAGCCAGCCTGACGTGGGGCTGACCTTCGGAAGATAGAGACGGGCACGCAAGTCCCTTACGACTGCGGCGTGTTCGCTGTCGCGCCCGAGGATCCGGCACGCCTCTTCATAGTGACCGAAGAGGGTCCACAGGAGTTCCTGCGTGTACGTGATGCCGCGGGCGTCCTGCGGGCCGTGCTCGGGCGACCAGTCGTGGTCGTCGACGAGGACCTCGGTGCCGTCGACGGTCGTCGCGATCAGGCGCGCTTCCCAGAACTCGCAGGCGCCCTTGAGCAGCGGCATGATCCGTGCGAGGTACTTCGTGTCCTGCGTGAACTCGTAATGTTCGTAGAGGGATGCGCACAGCCAGGCGTTTCCGGCCGGGTGCCACCACCAACCGAGGCCCCCGTAGGGGTTGGTGGAGAACGCCACTGTCCAGCCGGCGACCTTCTCCGAGGTGTTGCGGTAGCGGTTGCGGGAGTCCTGGAACTGCTCCTGGGTGATCTTGTTCCACGCGGGCAGCTGGGCCAGGCAGTAGTCGGCGAAGGCGGGGAAGGTCTCGCCGAGGCCCGCGCGGTCGGCGAGCCAGTAGTTCATCTGGAGGTTGATGTCGGTGTGGTAGTCGCCCATCCAGTCCGGTGTGTTGCCCTCCAGCCACGTCCCCTGCAGGCCCATGGGGAGCCCGTCGCGCGAGCCGCAGATGGTCAGGTAGCGGCCGAACTGGACGTAACTCGCCTCCAGTTCGGGGTCGGGCGCGCCACCATCGGCGGCTCGCGCCTTCAGCCGGGACCAGGTGTCCAGCTTCCGCTGCGCGCCGGTGGAGGAGCCGAGGTCGAGGGTGAGGCCCTCGTACCGGGGGCGGTAGTCGGCGACGTGCGTGTCGCGCAGCGCCGTGCCCGTCGCGGACGCCGCCGCGAGGGACGCGGCTTGGGCGAGGGCGAGGGGGTCGGCGTGCGGGTCGCGGTAACCGGCGGCGTGGTCGGGTGCGTAGTCGGTGCCGCCGCCGAGCACGATGACGACCTCGGCGCAGTCGGCGAACGTGACACGGGACCCGGTGGCCTTCACGGTGCCGCCGCCCTTGCCCGGTGCCGCGGTGACGGCGGCGGCGTAGCGCAGGCCGTTGTCGAAGGAGGCGGAGAAGGAGGCAAGGCCGCGGCCGGTGTCCGCCGTGGTCGTCTCGCCGTGGGTGCCCGAAAGGATCATGCTGCCGGTGAGGGTGCCGCCACCGCTCTGGCTGAGTCTGACGATCAGGACGTCGTCGGGGGCGCTGACGAACATCTCGCGGACGTAGGTGACCTCGTCCTTGGTGTACGTGGTGGTGACCAGGCCGTTGCTCAGGTCAAGGGCGCGGCGGTAGTCGCCGACGGCCGAGAAGTCGTGGCCCGGAATTCTGAGCGTGGCGCGGGCGAGAAGCGTGAGGCTACCGAAGTCATCGCGGCCGTAAGGGAGTTGACCGTCGGAGTCGAGGGTGTCGTTGGCGCCGCCGGTCCACAGGGACACGTCGGTCACATGGAACAGTTCGCTCGCCGGGTCGCCGCCGACGAGGGCGCCGAGGCGGCCGTTGCCGAGCGGCAGTCCCTGCTCGATGATCAGGTCCTCATCGGCCGGCTCCGAGTACCACAGGGTGGTCGCCTCGTCGGCGGGGACGAGCGGGGAGGTGGTGGGGCGGCGCGGTGCGGCGTGGGCCGAGAAGGTGGGCAGTGCGGTCAGCGCGAGGGCGGCGCCGAGTCCGAGCATCGTGCGGCGGGACAGTGCGGGGCTCATGTGCGGGTCCTTCCGTGAGATGTGAGGCGTGGGACGAGCGGCGAGCTGGGTGCGGCGTAGGGCGTGCGTCGGCAGGGGGCGGTCCGGTCCGTACGGGACCGCCCCCTGGGAGACGGGAACGTCAGGAGAGCTTGATCAGGCGGGAGCCGTGCGAGGGGACGTCCGTCGCGGTCCACGAGCCCTTGGCCGTACCGATGTCCTTGCGCGCGACGACATCCCGCAGCTGCTGCTTGCCGTGCAGGCCCAGGTCGCCGAGGTCCACGGAGATGTCGGTGGCCGAGTCGCCCATGTTGTAGACGGCGAGGTACGTGGATCCGCCGACGCGCTTCGTCCACACCTGGGTGTCGCCGCCGCGGACCTGCTTGGGCAGGACGGCGGCCTGGTCGACCGCGATCACCTCGGGGTTGGTGAGGATCTTCTTCGCCGTGCCGTCGAGGAAGTAGATGTCGCCGCCGACGTACAGCGGGGAGGAGGCCATCGACCAGAAGGTCATGACGGTCTGCCGCTCGGTGTCGTTGATGCCGTCCTGAAGGCCGCTGCCCGTGTTGTTGTTGATCGGCATCGAGTCGAGGTCGGCGAGGTAGCCGGGGGCGGACAGCTTCGGCAGCCAGTTCGGCAGGTCGCTCCAGCGGTCGTCGACCGAGCTGGTCCAGGAGCTCGTGGTCTCGCAGTAGCACTCGACGTCGGTGTCGACGCGGACACCGTTCGCGTACGGACGCAGCCCGTCGCCGGCCTCCAGGTCGACGGGCCAGGCGCTCGCGGACAACCACATCTTGCGGCCGCTGTGGTCGATCGCGGTGGACCAGGCCTTGATGTCCTCGACGTTGTCCTTCGTCACACCGTCGATCTTGATGAAGTCGACGCCCCAGGAGGCGTACCGGGCGACGATCGAGTCGATGTACTCCTGCGCGCAGGGGTTGGAGTAGTCGATCTTCCAGTTGCCGCCCCACTTGTTGGTCGCGGTGAGCGGCTTCGCGGCGATGTCCTGGGCGTGGCAGTCGGTGCCGAGGATGGGGGCGTTCTTGTTGTAGACCTCCTGCTCCAGGCCGGCGGCGCCGTACAGGCCGAGGTTGAGGCCCTTGCCGTGGACGTAGTCGGAGAGCGAGGCGATACCGCTGGGGAAGCGGTCCTTGTCGGCGTTCGGGATGCCGTTGGCGTCGGTGTGGAAGTTCCAGTCGTAGTCGAAGTTCCAGCCGGCGTCGATGTTGAGGTTCTTGTAGCCGGCCGGGGAGAGGTTCCTGGCCAGCGAGTCGGCGGCGTTCTTGATGTTGCCCTCGTTGAGCCAGTGGGTGCCGTAGCCGCTCCGGGAGGACGACTCCACGCTCCAGCTGCTCCAGCCCATGAACGGCTTGACGTACGGGGTCTTCGCCTGGGCCGTGCCCGCGGACAGGGTGAGGGCCAGCGGCAGGGCACAGGCGGCGGCGAGTGCGGTGCGACGGGAGGTTCTGCTCACTGAAGTGCCTCCGAAATATGGGGAGTTACGACTTGAGACCGGACATCGCGATGCCCTGGACGATGTGGCGCTGGGCGACCAGGAACATGATCACGAGGGGCAGGATCGCGACGGCGGTGCCCGCGAACAGCTCGGGCAGGTTGACCGTCTGCGAGGTGAGGAAGCTGGACAGAGCGATCTGCACGGTCCAGCTGTTCGGGTCCTGGCCGATCATGAGCGGCCAGAGGAAGGAGTTCCACGCGTCGATGAAGGAGAGCGCGCCGAGCGAGGCGATCATCGTGACCGAGTTGGGCAGGATGATCCGTCGGTAGACGCCGAGGTAGCTGAGGCCGTCGAGCCGTCCCGCCTCCTCGATCTCGGCGGGGAAGGAGACGTAGAAGCTGCGGAACAGGATCACGGCGAACGCGTTGAACAGGCCCGGCGCGATCAGCCCCCACATGGTGTTCACACCGCCCAGGGACCCGACGACGACGAACGTGGGCAGGAAGGTCACGGCTTGCGGAATCATCAGCGTGCCGACGATCAGACCGAGGACGACTGCACGGCCCGGCACGTTGATACGGGCCAGCACGTACCCGGCCATCGAGGCGAGCAGCGTCGAGACGGGCGCCGTGATGACGGCGATCAGCAGCGAGTTGACAAGCGAGTGCCCGAACGGCCGCTCCGGGTTGTCGAACAGAGAGGTGAAGTTGTCCCAGGTCAGCGCGGACGGCAGCCAGTGCCAGTCGGTGGCGGTGATCTCCGGTGTCGTCATGAAGGCGTTGCGCAGCAGGACGTAGAACGGGATCAGGAAGACCACGGCGAGCAGGCACAGGACGAGGTAGGTGGCGGCGGAGCCGAGTACGCCGCCTCGGAATCGGTTCATGGGTTCAGTCAGTCCTTGTCTCCGGCTCGGGAGAATCCGAGGATCCGTCCCTGGAGCAGGGTGACCAGCACGATCAGCAGGGTGAGCAGGAACGCCCCGGCCGAGCCGACGCCGTAGTCCTGGTCCTGCAGGGCGACGCCGTACAGATAGGTGAGCGGGGTGCGCACGGGCTCGCTGCCGAGCGAGGCACCGGTGGAGAACAGTGCGTAGAACTCGTCGAAGGCCTGGAGCGCCGCGATGAACATCAGCAGCAGGATCGCCACCGACGTGTTGCGCAGCATCGGGAAGGTGATGCTGCGGAACGTGCGCCAGGGACCCGCGCCGTCGAGGGCGGCCGCCTCGTACAGGTGCGGCGGGATGGACTGGAGTCCTGCGATGAAAAGGATCATGTACAGGCCGACCTGTAGCCACAGCCGCAGCGTGACGAGCACGATCCAGTACAGGGGCGGGCTCTGGGTCTGGATCCACGGGGTGGCGTCCATGCCGAAGACCGCACCGAGGGTGTTGGCGAGTCCGGACGGCACGCCGCTGAACAGGGCCATCTTCCACAGCATCGCGGCCGCGACGTAGCTGACGGCGGCCGGGAGCAGGAACGCGGTGCGGAAGAAGGCGCGGCCGCGCCGGACGCGGTTGACGAGGACGGCGAGAGCGAGCGAGGCGGCGAAGGTGATCGGCACGATGAGCGCGGTGAACACCACGATCATCGTGAGCGAGCCGCGGAAGCGGTCGTCGCTGAGGAGCTCGGTGTAGTTGTCGAGGCCGACCCAGTTGCCCAGCGAGATGGTGCGCCGTGCCTCGCTGAAGCTGAGCAGGAAGCTCCAGCCGATCGCGATGTAGCGGAAGACGCCGAGGCCTATGAGCATCGGCGCGACGAGCACGACGAAGGCGAGGGCCTTCGACTGCCGTTCGGTGAGCCGCCGCCGACGCGGCGCCGCGGCGGACGTCGTCTTGGCGGCACGCTCCTGCAGGGGCGTGGTGCCGGTGGCGGTCATCAGGCTCAGCCCATCTGCTTGTCGAGGTTGTCCTGCGCCTTGGCCTGGGCCTTCTGCAGGGTCTTCGCAGGGGCCGCGCCCTTGGCTATGTCGGCGGCGGCGCCGATCAGGCCGGTCTGCATGGCCTGCGTCCACTCGGCGGGGAAGGAGATGCCGTACTTGGTGCCGATCTGCACGCAGTCCTTGGCGGCGCCCTTGCTCAACTCCGGTGTCCTGGCGGCGACTTCGGTCTGCGGCGGCACGTGGAAGCCGTACTTGACGGCCCAGTCCATCTGGATGTCGGACTGCTTGATCCACAGCCACTGCAGGAACTTCTTGGCTTCTTCTACGTGCTTGCTCTTGGCGTTGACGGCCTGCGTCCAGCCGCCGAGGCGGGCGACGGGCTTGCCGGAGGCGTCGTACGCGGGCCAGGGCGCGACCCCGAAGTCGTCGCCGAGCGCCTTCTCGATGGTGGGCAGCGACCACAGGCCGCCCCACTGCATGGCGGTGGCTCCCTGGGTGATGGCCCCCGGGTCGTACCAGTCCGTGGTGAAACCGAGCAGCAGCGACTTGTCGGAGTGCAGATCGGCGAGGCCGCCGATGGACTTGGCGGCAGCCGCGTAGTCGACCTTGCCGTCCTTGATCAGGTCGACGCCCTGCGACCAGGCGAGGAGGTAGGGGCTGTCGCCGATGCCGTCGTTGCCGACGAAGAGCCCCTTGACGTCCTTGTCGGTCAACTTCTTCGCCGCGTCGACGAGTTCGGTGAAGGTGGCGGGGACGGAGACCCCCGCCTTCTTCAGCATCGACGTGCGGTAGTACATGACCATGACGTCGTCGATGGTCTTCATGCCGTAGATCTTGCCGTCGACGGTGAGGTAGTCGAGGTCGGCCTGGTTGAAGCCGTCCTTCGCCGAGCCGTAGATGTCGTCGAGCGGTGCGAGCTGCCCCTTGCGGGCCATCTCCGCCCGGAAGTCGCCGAGTTCAAAGACGTCGGGGGCGTCGGCACCGAGCAGGGCGGCGTTCAGCTTGGTCTCGTACTGGGAGGTGTCGGCGCCCCACACGACGTTGATCGCGACGTCGGGGTTGGCCTTGGTGTACTGCTCGGCGTACCGCTTGACGGCGGCCTGCGTGCCCTCCTCGCCGTACTGGTGATACCACTGCGTGAGCGTGACCTTGGCTCCCTTGGCCGACGCCGTCTCCTGCGGATTGCTGGAGCACCCGACCGCGGCGCCGGCGACGAAGAGCAGAGATGTGCCGAGGAAGCCACGGCGGGAGAGCGCAGACATGACGGAGTCCTTCCAGCAGAGCTGATCAGGCGATACGGGTTGGGTCAGGCAGCGAACAACGACTGGATGCTGACGGCGGCCGCGCCGCGTGCCCATTCCTCCCAGGGCAGGGGGCGCACCACGAGGGGGCAGCGAGCGGCGGCGCCGAAGGCCTGGGTGGTGAAGGCGGCGCGGATGTCGTCCGCGAACAGGTCGTAGGCGGCGACTCCTTCGCCGGAGACGACGACCCGCTCGGGCCCGACGAGGTTGACCATCGCGCCGAGGCCGAGCCCGATGGCCCGCCCCGCTTCGGCGAACACGGCGCGTACGGCGTCGTCGCCGCCGTGGGCGCGGTCGATGGCAGCGCTCATGTCGAGCATCGGGTCGCCGGTGGCGGCGCGGGCGCGGGCCACGATGGCCTCTTCGGAGGCGATGGCCTCGACGCAGCCGCGCCCGCCGCAGTGGCAGTCCGGGCCGTCGCCCGCGGCCACCGGGATGTGGCCGATCTCGCCGGCGACTCCGTACCCGCCGGCGACGAGGCGGCCGCCCACGACGAGCCCGCAGCCGATGCCGACACCGACGGTGGCGAGGGCGAAGGAGTCGGTGCCGACACCTTCGCCGAACCACTGCTCGGCGACGGTCAGCGCCTTGACGTCGTTCTCGACGGTGACGCTCAACTCGGTCGCCTCGGAGACCAGTTGGGACAACGGCACATCACGCCACCCGAGGAAGGGCGAGTACCGCACGACGCCACCGGGCCGGTCCACATCACCCGAGACGGAGATCCCGAGATGGTGGGTGCGCTCCCCGTACTCGGCAGCCAGCTCGGCGACGAGCGCCGCGAGGTCGCCGACGACCTGGGCGACGGTGCGTCCCGACAGCGGCCGGCGCCTGGCGGTGCGCACCTGGGCGGTCAAGTCCGCGACCACACCGATGAGTTCATCGGCAGTGATCTTCACGCCGACGAAGAACTCCCGGTCGGCGCGGACGGCCAGCGGGTGGGCGGGACGGCCCGCGCCCTCCATGGTGCGCGGCCCCTGGGTCAGCTCCTCCAGATACCCGGCCTCGATCATCGGCTTGACCGCCTTGGTGACCGCCGCGGAGGACAGCCCGGTGATCCGGGCGATCTCCGGGCGGACGACCGGACCACGCGTGAGCACGGTCGTGAACACGGTGTTGGCCGCCGGAGACGCGAGCAGCTTGGCTCGGTTCAGCAACATGGCTGAAACGTAGAGGGGATAATTTCCTTCGTCAATATTTAAATTCGAGGAGTTGCGATCTAGGCTCCGGCTCATGTCACAGGTGTCCTACGACGCGTCCAGTCGCACGTATCTGCTCTCCACGCCCGCCACTTCGTACGCGCTGCGCATCGGTGTGGACGACGTCCCCCAGCATGTGCACTGGGGTGTGCCACTCACTCTCGCGCAGGCATCAGCACTGCCCGTGTACGACGGACTGACCAGCAGCTTCGCTTCAACAGGCGGTGAGGAGCTGGCCGTTGAGGGCGGTGCCCGTTTCGGGGTTCCCTCCCTCCTGGTGCGGTACGCGGACGGGACGCGTGGCGTCGAGTGGGTGCACGAGGGGCACGAGATCCGGGACGACCGACTCCGCGTCAGGCTGCGCGACCGGCACTACCCCCTCGCCTGCACGCTGGAGTACGCGGTCCACGCGGACAGCGACATCATCGAGCGCTCACTGACCTTGCGGCATACGGATGGTCAGGGCGAACCCGTCGAGATCCTCCGCTGCGACGCGGCGGCCTGGTCGGTGCCGGCCGCGTCCGGTGTCCGGCTCAGCCACACCGTCGGCCAGTGGTCGGGCGAAACCCAGCTGCGACGGGCCGAAGCCCCGTACGCGGAGACGGTGTTCACCAGCCGGCGCGGCCTGTCGGGACACTACGCGAACCCCTGGGTCATGGTCGACGCGGGCGACGCCGACGAGGAGCACGGCGCGGTGTGGAGCATGGCCCTCGCCTGGTCGGGGAGCTGGCGGATCACCGCGCACCGCGACCATACGGGCGGCCCGTTCACGGTGACCGGCGGCGCCGGACACGACGGCCTGAGCTGGCGACTGCGACCGGGTGAGACCCACAACACTCCCGTGTTCGCGGGGCAGTTCAGCACCCGAGGCTTTGGCGGAACGAGCCGCGCCTGGCACGCGTACATCGTCCGACACGTACTCCCCCGCCCCGACGAGCTGCGTCCAGTGCTCTACAACTCCTGGGAGGCGACCGGCTGGGACGTCACCCTGGAAGGCCAGCGCGCCCTGGCCGAGAAGGCGGCGGCGCTCGGCGTCGAGCTCTTCGTCGTGGACGACGGCTGGTTCGGCGGCCGCACCAGCGACCACGCCGGCCTCGGCGACTGGCACCCGAACCCCGAGCGTTTCCCCCAGGGCCTCGGCCCGCTGGTCGAGGCGGTGCGCGGGCACGGCATGAAGTTCGGCCTGTGGGTCGAGCCGGAGATGACCAACCCGGACAGCGAGCTGTACCGCGCGCACCCCGACTGGGTGCTGCACATGCCGCACCGCCGCCGCACCGAGCTGCGCAACCAGCTCGTCCTCAACTTCGCCCGCACGGACGTCACGGAGTGGGCGTACAAGTGGCTCGACCAGCTGGTGTCCGCTCACGCGATCGACTTCCTCAAGTGGGACATGAACAGGGCGCTCACAGAAGCGAGTTGGCCGGGAGATCCGGACGCGGAACGCCTGTGGAGCGACCACGTACGCGGCGTGTACACGGTCCTCGAC
This sequence comes from Streptomyces sp. VRA16 Mangrove soil, assembly GCF_017377775.1. Classification (GTDB taxonomy): domain Bacteria; phylum Actinomycetota; class Actinomycetes; order Streptomycetales; family Streptomycetaceae; genus Streptomyces. The sequence goes on along the minus strand of NZ_JAFVLN010000001.1, from coordinate 135,635 downwards.
CGCCTGCGGCAGGCACACCCTTCGCTGCGGATCGAGGGATGTGCCGGCGGCGGCGGCCGCGCGGACCTCGGCATGCTGCGGTACACCGATCAGACGTGGATCTCCGACAACACGGACGCCGACGACCGGATCACCATCCAGCACGGCTACAGCCAGCTCTACCCGGCGCGCACGATGGACGCCTGGGTGACCGACAGTCCGAACCCCTTCACCCGGCGCACCACCCCGCTCTCCTACCGCTTCCACGTCGCGATGACGGGCGCCCTCGGCATCGGTGGTGATCTCTCCCGCTGGACAGGGCCCGAACTCGCCGAAGCTCGCGCGCTGTTGACGCTGTACAAGGACATCCGCCCGGTGGTCCAGCAGGGCGAGCAGTACCGCCTTCCGGACGCGGTCCAGTACATGTCGGGCGACCGGGTCGTGGTCGTCGCCTGGGGCGCGGACCGCAGCCTGCGCCTGTCCGGCCTGGACGCGACCGCCGTCTACGCCGATGACGCGACCGGCACGGAGTACGCCGCGGCGACCTTGCTGACCCACGGGCTGCCGCTGCACCTGCCGAAGGGCGACAAGCCGAGCACGGTGGTGCGGCTCACGCGACTGTGACTCCCGGCAAGGCCGGCCTGCACCGACCGCGACCGTCGGTGAGCGAGCCCGGCGGATCAACCGTCGCTGCGAGAGGGCCGGGGGCCGACGCCGTCGTCACCCATGGGCGGCTGCGGGCCGGTCTCGGCTCGGGCATCGGACCGGTGCGCCACGCGTGGCGGTTGCCGACGGAGTGAAGGCGCACCGGGCCCGACGCCCAGGACGACGTTGGAGGACGGCACTTCGACGTCGGGGAACGTGACCGTTCTCATGGGTCCGTCCAGTCCGTCCAGTCCGTCCAGTCCGGCCAGTCCGGCCAGTCCGTCCAGTCCGGCCGGACGGGCCCACTGCCCGTGTCAGCGACCGCACCCCCGGGAGACGGCCGCGGTCACGACGCGTCGCGAACCGGCAGGGGCGCGTCGTCGGCGATGATCTGCTGCTCGCGCAGGGACTCCCAGAAGGCAAAGGGCACGTCCTGGGTGAGTGCGGCGAGGTCCTCGGCGATGCGGCTGGGCCGGGTCGCGCCGGGGATGACCGCGGCGACGGCCGGGTGGGCGAGGACGAACTGGAGGGCGGCGGACTTGATGCCGATGCCGTGCTCCCGGGCGAGCGCCTTGATGCGGCCGACCTTGTCGACGATGTGCGCGGGCGCCTCGGCGTACTCGAAGTGGTTGCCGCCGGCGAGGATGCCGGAGCTGTAGGGGCCGCCGACGACGATGTCGACGCCTCGCTCAGCCGCGGCGGGCAGCAGGCGCTGCAGGGCACGGGAGTGGTCGAGCAGGGTGTAGCGGCCGGCGAGCAGGAACGCGTCGGGGCGCGGCTCGTCCAGGTCGAGGGTCATCTCCAGCGGCTCGACCTTGTTGACGCCGAGGCCCCAGGCCTTGATGACGCCTTCCTCGCGCAGCCGGGTCAGGGCGCGGAAGGCGCCGGTGCGGGCTTCCTCGTACTTGGCCACCCACTCGTCGCCGTAGAAGTCCTGGGCGATGTCGTGGACGTAGACGATGTCGAGACGGTCGGTCCTGAGGCGCTTCAGGCTGTCCTCGACGGAGCGCAGCGTCGCGTCCGCGGTGTATTCGTGGACGATTTTGTTGGGGCGGCCGTACTCGAACAGGGCGCCCTTCTCGCCGAGTTGACGGCTCGCGGGGTCCTCGACCTCGTCCAGGATGACCCGGCCGACCTTGGTGGACAGGACGTACTCGTCTCGGGGCTTGTCGGCGAGGACGTCACCGAGGCGGATCTCCGCGAGGCCCGCGCCGTAGAGGGGCGCGGTGTCGAAGTAGCGGATGCCCTGGTCCCAGGCGGCCTGCACCGTGGCGGCGGCCTCGTCGTCGGGGATGGCGCGGAACATGTTGCCGAGGGGGGCGGTGCCGAAGCCGATGCGGCCCGGCAGGAGCGAGCGGATGCTCATGGTGGTGTCTCGATCCGTGTACTGCCTGAGAGTAACCAGGCTGATTCGTAGGTCAGTTGAGGGTGTCGGGGTGCGGGCCGGTGCGCAGGTCGCGGTCGAGGGCGGTGAGCGCTTCGAGCTCCTGCGCGCTGAGCTCGAAGCCGAAGACGTCGAGGTTCTCGCGAATGCGGGCCTCGGTGACCGACTTGGGGATGACGACGTTGCCGGTCTGCAGGTGCCAGCGCAGGACGACCTGGGCCGGGCTCTTGCCGTGCGATGCGGCGATCGCGGTGATCGCGTCGTCCTTGAGCACGGCCCCCTGGGCGAGCGGGCTCCATGCCTCGGTGGCGATGCCGTGCTCGGCGTGGAACGCGCGCAGCTCGGTCTGCTGGAGGCCCGGGTGCAGCTCGATCTGGTTCACGGCGGGGACGACGGTGGCGGTGCCGAGGAGGCGCTCGAGGTGCGCGGGCTGGAAGTTGGAGACGCCGATGGCACGAGCGCGTCCGTCGGCGTACAGCTTCTCCAGGGCGCGCCAGGTGTCCGGGTAGAGGTCGCGCTCGGGGGTCGGCCAGTGGATGAGGTACAGGTCGACGTGGTCGAGGCCCAGCTTGCCCAGGGAGGCGTCGAAGGCGGCGAGCGCGGCGTCGTACCCCTGGTCCGCGTTCCACAGCTTGGTGGTGACGAACAGCTCGTCGCGGGCGATGCCGGAGTCGGCAAGGGCCTGGCCGACGCCACGCTCGTTGCCGTAGATCGCGGCGGTGTCGATGCTGCGGTATCCGGCCCGCAGGGCGCTGGCGACGGCGGCGCTGGTCTCCTCGTCCGGGACCTGGAAGACACCGAAGCCGAGCTGCGGCATGGTCACGCCGTTGTTGAGGGTGACGGTCGGGATCGAGTACATGATGGGTCTTCCTTGCACGACAACGCCGTTGTGGCGTGGCTCACGGGACACCTGGGACCGGGCGCGAGCCTCCCGGGACGGCGGCACACGGCGCGCCACCGAGACTCCACGTTAATTGCATGCGCGGGCTATCTGCAAACGCGGCATAGCAGCGCGCGCTTCACCGGCCCACATCTCGGTCACGCGCATCCTGCGTCTCACGATCACCCTCGACCTCTTCGAGAAGCCGTACACCGACGAGACCGCCGAGACCGACGAGACCGCCGAGATCACCGGCCCACCCCGGTCGCACGCGAGGCGGCACGAGCCGCGGGCGCCCGGTCCATGGTGCTGCTCAAGAACGACGACGGCACCCCCCTCCGGCCCACCGCCGCCTCGATCGCGACGGCCGGCCCGCTCGCCGACTCCACGGACCTGTACGGGACGCGGGCGGGCCCCGGCATCTCCCGGCCGCCGTCGGTGAGTGTCGTGGACGCGGTGCGCACAGCGGCGCCCGACGCCCGCGTCACCCACGCCGGTGACGACATCGAGTCCGCGGCCGCCGCAGCGCGGCAGGCCGAGGTCACCGTCGTCGTGGCCGGTGAGCCGCCCGCCCTCAGCGGCGAGGCGGCCGTGCGCAGCGACATCGAACTTCCCGCGGGCCAGGAGGAGTTGATCGCGCGATGCCCTCATCGATCTCACACCCGCCTCCCGACTGCGCTTCGTGTCGCAGGACACGGGCCGGTCACCTTTCGACGAAGCCCGGGCCGTGGCCGACCTCGCCGGGCGCGCCCGGCGCATCATCGGCCAGTTCTGACGGCGTCGACGCAGCCCTCGGAGGCCGGCCGGAGCCCGACCACTTTCGCCCCCGGCCGCGACGCCTCAGCCCGGCTGCCCCTCGGCGTTCGCCTCCAGTTCGGCACGGAGGGCGGCCAGGGTGACGGAGAGGTGCTTCAGATCAGCAGCGGTGACCGTCCCGGTCAGCGAGGCGAGCACGTCCTCCACCACGGGCGCGGCAGCCGCCAACGCCTTCTCCCCCTCGAGCGTCAGACTCAGCACGGACGAGCGGCGATCCTGCGGGTGCGCGGTGCGCACGCACCAGCCCGCGGCCACCAGCCGGTCGACCGCCTTGCTGACGGCTCCCACGGTGATCGCCAGCTCGCCCACGATGTCGAGGACGCGACACCCCGCCACCCGGTCGATGATCTGCAGGAACTCGAACTCCCCCAGCCCCAGGCCACATTCGGCGCGCAGCCGGGCACCGACCGCGTTGTAGAGCCGGGTCTCCACACGGACCAGATCCGTGAAGAGTGGTGTGACGTGGATCACGACACCTCCAATAGATTCCCAGGAATCATATTCCCGGGAAGGTGATTGAATGCGGGCAGATGGATTCCTCGGAATCCATCTTCTCATCCCGTACCGATGGAGGAACGTCATGTCCCGACAGCAGCGCCAAGCCCTGGACGCCCTGCTCCGCTCGGCCCCGCGCAGCGAAACCCGGCCCACCCCCGCCGAGCAGCGCAGTTCCTTCGCCGCGGCGTTGACCCGCCCGGCTCCGACAGGCGTCACCACCCGCGGCACCGTCCTGGGCGGCCGCCCCGCCCTGGAACTCGAGCCGGCCGGGGCGGCCGGGCGCGGGCGGCTGCTTTACCTCCACGGAGGCGGCTACGTCGTCGGGTCGCCCGACACCCACGCGGGGATCGCCGGTGAACTCGCCGCCCGCGCCGGGCTGCGGGCCACGTCCGTCGACTATCGGCTGGCGCCCGAGCACCCCTTCCCCGCAGCCGTCGACGACGGACTCGCCGCCTACCGCGAACTGCTCACGACCGGCACCGACCCGCGGAACCTCGTCGTGGCCGGTGACTCGGCGGGCGGCGGTCTCAGCATCGCCACTCTGCTGGCCGCCCGGGCGTCCGGGCTGCCGCAGCCGGCCGCCGTGGTGGTCTTCTCCCCCTGGGTCGACCTGACCCTGTCCGGAGCCAGCATGCGTACCAAGGGAGCGGCCGACCCGATCTTCGACGAGGCCGATGTACGTGCCTACGCCGATCTCTACGTCGGCACGGGTGAGCGGAGCCATCCACTGGCCAGCCCGGTCTTCGCCGACCTCACGGGACTGCCGCCCCTGCTCGTGCAGGTCGGGGCGAACGAAGTGCTGCTCGACGACGCGGTCCGCCTGGCCGCTCGTGCCGGCGCCGACGGCGTCGAGACCACGCTGGAGATCGGCCCCGACCTCCCCCACGTGTACCAGTTGCAGTACGGGCGACTCGACGAGGCGGACGCCGCACTGGACCGGGCCGCGCGCTTCCTCACCGTCCACCTCGACACCGCCCCGGTGACGCCGTGGGGTGGCCGAGCTGGAAGCGAGTGAACGAAAGCCGGCCACGGAGGGGGACATCTTGCGCAAGGCGGCCGAGTATTTCGCTGTACTTCGCTGGCTAAGGGCTGCCCCGTAAACGATCTTCGAGGTCGGCAGTCTGCTACCCCATGACCCCGCGGGCCACGTCCAGGAACGCCAGCCGGTTGACCTCCAAGTAGTCCCGCACGCTCTCGCCGTCGGGCAAGCCTTCCCACACCGTGTGGTTGAGGTCGAGGAAATGCGCGTGCGCGGCGTCATGCACCGGCAAGGGGAACTGGATGCGGATGAGTCGATCCGCGACCCAGCACCTGGCCATGACTTCCCGGGTCGTGAGGAACCAAGCGTGGGTGTCATCCCATTCGGACGGTCGGGCGTAGGCGCAGCGTTCCGCCTCTGCCGATACCTCGATGAACCGCTCCAGCAGCGCCAGCCGTTCCCCGCGCCTGGCCTCCGACAAGGCGAGCCGCTGCCGTTGTTGTTCAGCGCGTTCCGCCGAGAGTTGCGTTCTGTGCTGGACGAGGTAGGACAGCGAGCCGCCGAGGACGACGCCGCCGAGCGATATGAGGGACACCCAGACCTGACCTGACATGGCCGTCATCGTGCCATGCCGTCGATCTTTGAGACGATCTCGCTGGGGCTGGTGTGATCACGGCGTCCGAGCCGTCCTGGATATCCCCCTTCACCGGGCTGAGCCCGCGCTGCGGCGCGAAGGTGCGGAAGCGGTGCGACGGGGACGGCCGTGGGGCCTGACGCTGGAGAATCGGGTGCTGCTCGTAGCGACGTACTGGCGCACGAACTTGACGATGCGCCAACTCGCCCCGCTGTTCGGCGTCTCGAAGTCCGCAGCCGACCGGATTGCCGGTCATCTCGGCCCGCTGCTCGCGCTTCAACCCAGACAAGGCCGCTGTCGGCAAGACCATGACGATCGCCGACGGCGGCTATCCCGGCACCGGATTCGTGATGCCGCACCCCCGCCGGGCCGGCGAGGAGCTGCCCGACTGGAAACGGCAACACAACCGCTGGCACAAGCAGGTTCGGGCCCGCGTCGAGCATGTCTTCGCCCGCATGAAGACCTGGAAGATCCTGCGCGACTGCCGACTCATAGGCGCCAGTGTCCATCACGCAATGCTCGGCATCGCACCCCAGCACAACCTCGCCCGCGCCGGATAGGCGCAGCGGTAGCACCGCCATCGGACTTGCTGCGAGGCATCACGGTGGTAGTTGTGGACCATGATCCGGCGCAGAGCCTGGACGCGGGGGCCGGATGGGCGGTCTGGACCGTGCCCGTAGAGGTTTCGCCCTGACGTCAGCGGTGAACCGCACGGGTGCGCTGTCTACTCCTGGCGAGGTACGTGAAGGAGCAGACGGCGAGGCCCCAGAAGATTCCCGTGGCCCACGCGGTGATCATGTCGGCAGGCAACAACAGGAGCCACAGGACAAAAGTGAAGATGCCGCAGAGCAGGGCAATCCGATCGGCGAGGAATGCGAAACGTGGGTGGCGGGGGCCTTGTGCGCTGTGGCGCACCGCATGCACCTCCAAGGCGACGGCGGCCGCGCAGAAGGCGGCCACTCCGCACCACAGCGACACGTCGCTCATTCTCGTCTCCCGTCACCCTGCTTGTCTGCGGCCACCACTATCTCACTCGCAGTAACCACCTCGATACGTAGAGGGAAGGAAGAGGCCCGCCGCGAACGATACGGCGCCGGCAGGCGCGGCCACGCCGGGCCCCGGCCCGGCGAAGACGGGCGCGGCGCGAGGTCGGGGCCGTATCGATGTGCACTGTCACCTGATCCCGGACTTCTACCGGACATCGCTCGCCGCGCACGGCATCACCGAGATCGCCGGGGTGCCGGTGCCGGCCTGGAGCCCGGCCCTCGCGGTCGACTTCATGAACCGCTACAGCATCGAGACGCTGGTGGTGTCCGTCTCCGAGCCCGGTGTCACCTACCTGGGCTCCCCTGCGGACCGGCTGGACATGGCCCGGCGCCTGAACACCTACATGAGCCGCGACCTCGTAGACGGGTCCGCCCAGCGCAAGGGGCGCTTCGGCGGATTCGCCGTCCTGCCGCTGGGCCGCACGGTGACCGCCAAGGACGTGAGTGCCGCGGCGGCGGAGGCGAAGCGGTCGGTGCGCGAACTGCGCCTCGACGGTGTGGGCCTGTTCAGCAGCTATGGCGGAACCATCTGGGCGATCCCGTCTCGCCGACAGCAGCCCGCACTTCCGCAGCCTCTTCTACGACAGGGTCTGTACGGTGAGCGGTGTAACTCCCGAGCTGGAAGCGACAGTTGATGACTGACGTGACGACTGAGATCGAGGCCGGGGAGGCCACTGTGAGTGGGACGGGCGCCGTGGACGACGGGCTGGTCGCCGAGCTGGTGGCCCGGGCACAGGCCGGTGGGGTGAAGCTCACCGGGGAGGGCGGCCTGCTGCAGCAGCTGACCAAGCGGGTGCTGGAGTCCGCCCTGGAGGGCGAACTCACCGATCACCTGGGGCACGAGCCCGGTGAGCGGGCCGAGGGTGGCCGGGACAACTACCGCAACGGGCACCGGTCCAACACGGTGATCACCGAGTCGGGACCGGTCGAGATCGCGGTGCCACGGGATCGGGCCGGATCGTTCGAACCGCAACTGGTCAAGAAGCGTCAGCGGCGTCTGGGCGGCGTGGACGAGATGGTCCTGTCGCTGTCGGCGAAAGGGCTGACGCACGGGGAGATCTCCGCGCATCTCGCCGAGGTGTACGGCGCGGAAATCTCCAAGTCCACGATCTCCACGATCACCGACAGCGTGATGGCCGGCATGACGGAATGGCAGAACCGTCCGCTGGACAGCGTCTACCCGGTCGTCTTCATCGACTGCGTGAACGTGAAGGTCAGGGACGGGCAGGTCGCCAACCGGCCTGTCTACATGGCGGTCGCGGTCACTGGCGAGGGACACCGGGACATCCTGGGCCTGTGGATCGGCGACGGCGGGGAGGGCGCCAAGTACTGGCTCCAGGTCCTGACCGAGATCAAGAACCGCGGCGCGGCCGACGTCCTGATGCTGGTCTGCGACGGCCTGACCGGTCTCCCGGACGCCGTGAACACCGTCTGGCCTGCGACGATCGTCCAGACCTGCGTCGTTCACCTGCTGAGGAACAGCTTCCGTTACGCGGCCCGGCAGGACTGGGAGAAGATCGCGAAGGCGCTCAGGCCCGTCTACACCGCGCCGACCGAGGAGGCCGCCCTGGAGCGGTTCGTGGAGTTCACCGACGCCTGGGGCGGGAAGTATCCGGCGATCGTCCGCCTCTGGGAGGCAGCCTGGGCGGAGTTCGTGCCCTTCCTCCGGTTCGACGTGGAGATCCGCAAGATCGTCTGCACTACGAACGCGATCGAGAGCATCAACGCGCGGATCCGCAAGGCCGTCCGGGCCCGTGGGCATTTCCCCACCGACCAGGCCGCCCTCAAGTGCGTCTACCTGGCCGTCATGAGCCTGGACCCGACCGGCACCGGACGCAAACGCTGGACCATGCGCTGGAAGGCCGCACTCCAAGCCTTCGACATCACCTTCGACGGCCGGCTCACCGCCGGACGCCGCTGAACAATACCGACCGAGTTCCACCGTTCGCTACACAGACCCGGATCCGGGCACACGTCCCACCAGCCGATCTGGCTGCCCCTACGCACGGCGTCCCAGAGCGCTACCGACGGACGTCAGGAACAGCGCGGCGCGACAACCGTGCGACAACACCCGCCGCGGACAACGAAAAGGCCGCCTCCGCGATTCTGCGGAGACGGCCTGCGACCTGCGTAAACGCTGGTCGGGACGACAGGATTTGAACCTGCGACCCCTTGACCCCCAGTCAAGTGCGCTACCAAGCTGCGCCACGTCCCGATGCTCGCTGACCTGGGGTTTCCCCTGGCCGAACGCGCACGGAAACCATACCGCACTCCGCGCCGTGGTCGCGCCTCCCTTTCCAGGGAGAGGGAGTGTTGACCTCAAGCAAGGTTGAGGTTGCAGGCTGCTGGACATGACGGTGACTGCTGAGCGCAGCTCCTATCAGTACACAGATCTTCCTCGGCTCATGCAGCTGATGACCGGGGACGAGAAGCACGGGCCATCCGCCACCTCCACCCTCGATGTGCTGTGGGTGCTGTACGACCAGGTGCTGCGGGTCGCGCCCGAGGCGGTGGACGAGCCGGAGCGGGATCGGTTTCTGCTGTCCAAGGGGCATGGGCCGATGGCGTACTACGCGGTGCTCGCCGCGAAGGGGTTCGTGCCCGTGGCGTGGCTGAGCGGGTTCGGGAGCTTCGAGTCGCGGCTCGGGCAGCATCCGGACCGGATGCTGGTGCCCGGAGTGGAGATCGGGAGCGGGTCCCTCGGGCACGGGCTGCCGATCGCCGTGGGTACGGCGCTGGGACTGCGGGCGCAGGGGCTGGTCGAGCCGGCCGTGTGGACGCTCGTGGGGGACGCCGAGCTCGACGAGGGCAGCAATCACGAGGCGATCGCGTTCGCCGGCGCCGTCGGCATCGAGCGACTGCACGCGGTCGTGGCGGACAACCTGTCCGCGACCTACGGCAGGGCCGGGGGCATCGCCGCCCGGTTCGATGTGGCCGGGTGGTCGACGGTGAGCGTCGACGGGCGTGATCACGCCGCGCTGTACGAGGCGTTCACCGCGCCTCATCCGGGGCGGCCGCGTGCGGTCGTCGCCCGGGTCGAGCCGAAGTTCTGAGCCTCTCCACCGACCTCCCGGTCAAGCTTGAAAGGACCTCTTCCGTGGACACCATGCGTGATCGTTTCGCCCCCGTCGTCTCCCGGATCCTCGACGAGGATCCCCGGGTCGCCGTCGTGCTCGCCGAGATCGGCCGCGCGCCGTTCGCCGAGGCAGCCCGGCGCCATCCGGACCGGGTGATCAATGTGGGGATCAGGGAGCAGTTGCTCGTCGGCGCCGGGGCCGGGCTCGCACTCGCCGGGATGCGGCCCGTTCTGCACACCTTCGCCAGCTTCCTCGTGGAGCGGCCCTTCGAACAGATCAAGCTGGACTTCGGGCACCAGGGCGTGGGCGGGGTGCTGGTCAGCGCGGGGGCTTCGTACGACATCGCCGCCGGCGGGTTCACACACATGGCGCCCGGCGACGTGGCGCTGATGGACACCCTGGACGGATGGACCGTGCACGTGCCGGGGCATCCCGACGAGGCCGAGGTGCTGCTGCGACAGGCCGTCGGGGCGGGGGACGAGCGGGTCTACGTACGGCTTTCCGCGCAGGCCAACCGGGAGGCGCTGCCGGTGGACGGGCAACGGCTGCTGACCGTGCGGGAAGGGCGGCAGGGCGCCGTCGTCGCGGTCGGACCGCTGCTCGACCAGGCGCTCGCCGCCACCGAGGGGCTCGATGTCAGCGTGTTGTACGCGACGACCGTGCGGCCCTTCGACTCCGGTGGGCTGCGGCGGGCCGTGGGGGCGGACGGCGCCGCCGATGTCGTGATCGTCGAGCCCTGTCTGGCCGGGACCTCGGTCGGCGTCGTGAACGACGCGCTCGCCGATCTGCCGCACCGGGTGCTCGGGCTCGGTGTGGGGCGGCGTGAACTGCGCCGCTACGGCTCCCCCGAAGAACATGTCGCCGCGCATGGGCTCGACGCCGCGGCGCTGCGGCAGCGGATCAGCAAGTTCATCGGAGCCGGGCGCGGGCGAGGCAGGTGAGTGGTGGGACGGCCGCGCGTCGGTCAGTCCGTCCTCACCACCCCCAGCTCCGGGTGGGACTCGAGGAGACGGGTCGGTGCTGCCTGGCGCCAGGAGTCGGCGAGGATGTCGCGCAGTTCGTCGGTGTCCTCCAACGCGGCCAGACGGACGCGCACCCACGCGAAGGACGCCTCGTGGTCAGCGATCCAGAACTTGTCCGGCTCCGCCATGACCAGCTCGTCGCGCTCCTCCTTGGGGCAGCGCACGGCGATGGAGGTCTCCTCCTCGGGCAGCGTGGCGAACATCTTCCCCGCCACCCGGAAGGTGGGCATGCTCCAGGCGATCTTCTCCGTCGTGTCCGGCAGGGACAGGGCGATGGTGCGTACGTCTTCGGCGTCGGGCATGGAAGGAACCGTAGCCAAGGGCACTGACAACGGCCCGTCGAAGGTTCGTCACGGCACGCGCTTGTCCAGCCAGGCCGTCAGGTCCTCCTGCACCTCGTCGCGGTTGGTCTCGTTGAGGATCTCGTGCCGTGCGCCCTCGTAGCCCTTCCAGGTCAGGTCCTCCACCCCTACGTAGCGGAAGTCCTCCAGCAGCTCGTGGACCAGCGTCATGTGCTGGTTGCAGGGGTCCTCCGTGCCGACCGCGATGTGAATGGGCAGGTCGGTGGGGATGCGGGCGAGGTTCGCGGGGGCATTGATGCGGCGCACCGCGCGGACCCAGTCCAGGGACAGGCCCGTCGAGAACGGGAAGCCACAGCGTTCGTCGGCGACGTATGTGTCGACCTCGGCCTCGTCCCGGGAGAGCCACTCGAAGCCGGTGCGGTGGGCGTAGGGGTTGTTGAAGGCGGCGAAGAGGTCGGGGACGTACGAGCAGAGGGTGCCGCGGCCGTCGCGCGCGATCTGCGCCTCCAGTGCCGCGATCGAGCCCTCGTTGTCGGCTCCGGGCAGGGAGCGGAAGGTGCCGGAGAGGATCAGGCCGACCAGGTCGTCCGCGTACCGCTGGGCGTAGTCGCGCGCGAGGAGCGAGCCGAGGCTGTGGCCGAACAGGACGAAAGGGACGTTCGGGTGCAGGGCCCTGACCTGGTCGCCGATGGCCTTGAGGTCCTCGACGATCGAGATCCAGGCGTCGACGGTGCCGGGTTCGGCGTCGTCGGTGATGCCGTAGCCGCCTGTGGTCGCGGCCGTGGCACCGTGGCCGCGGTGGTCGGAGGCGATGACGCCGTAGCCGTGGGCGGTGAGGTGGCGGGCGAACCGGTCGTAGCGCAGGGCGTGCTCGGCCGCGCCGTGCGCGATCTGCACGAAGGCGCGCGGCCTGCCGCCGTCGGGCAGCCAGGTGTACGTGGCCACGGCCGCGCCGTCGCCGGTGCTGAGCGCGCTCGTCGTGTACGTCGGGTCGGCGGAGGGCATCGGCGGCTCCTTCTGGGACGAGATCCTCTTGGGTACGCGCGCGTACACGTACCCGCGCCGGCCTGCGTCTCCCCCTCTTGAGGGTGCCCATTTCCGGCTGCCGCAGGATCGCGCTCCTACGAGGCCACCGGAGCCGCCTGCCGCGCGAGGTGCTTGTAGAAGAGCGTCGTGGGGCGCAGCACTCCCGCCGGGTCGGCCGCGTAGTCGGGGATCGTGCCGGCCTGCTGCCAGTGGGCGGCTCGGTAGAAGCGTTCGGCGGGGCTGCCGGTCTCCGTGTCGAGCACGAGCAGCGTGATGCCCCGCTCCGCGGCGGTGCGTTCGGCCGCGGCGAGGAGGGTGCGGCCGAGTCCCTGGCCGCGGGCCGCACTGTGCACCATCAGCTTGCGCACTTCGGCGCGGTGGCGGCCGTTGGGCATCGTGCCGAAGCCGAGGGAGATCGTGCCGAGACAGCGGCCGGACGGGTCGGCGGCGGCCCAGACGGCGAGGCTGCCGTCGGCGACGGCCGGGGCGAGGTCGTTCCACCAGGCGATGGCTTCGTCCCGGGTGAGGCCGTGGAGGAAGCCGAGAGAGCTGCCGCCGTCGACGACATCCATGAGCAGGTCGCCCAAGGACGGCGTCCAGGAGGCGAACTCGGCGGGCGTGAGAAGGACGGTGCGGATCACGGGAGTACCACCAGGAGGGCGTAACGGACGGGTTCGGGGCCGGGGCAGTGGAAGTGGGTGGGGCCCCAGAGGCGGAAGCGCAGGCAGTCGCCGGCAGCGAGGCGGTGGGTGACGCTCTGCACGGTGAGGTCGAGGAGGCCGTCGAGGACCCAGACGTGCTGTTCGAGGCCGGGGACGGGCGGCCGGTCGTAGGCGATGTCGGCGTACGGTTCGAGGTTGCCCTCGATGACCTCGCCGCGCAGTCCGGCGAGCGGGGGCGAGACCGAGCGGCGCAGGAAGCCGCTGGCGTCGTCGTGCCAGACGGGCTGGTCGGCGGCGCGCACCACCTGGGCCGGGGCGGACTCGACCTCGCTGAGCAGCTGCGACATCGTCCGCCCGTAGACGGCGCAGAGCCGGTTGAGGAGGGCCGCGGTCGGGCTGATCTCGGCGCGCTCGGCCCGCGACAGGGTCGAGCGGCTCACACCGCTGCGGTCCGCCAACTCGCCCAGGGACCAGCCGTGTTCGGCCCGGAGCTCCGACAGGCGGGCGCCGAGTCTGGCGTCGACGGGATCCGTGGCCGCGTCTGTGCCGCTCGATGGCGGCTCGGTCTCGCGTCTCATATTCGGCACGATATCCCATATATGAAACAGCGAGGTTACGCGGTGGCCAGGCATGGTCAGAGCCGGGCATGACCGCAGCCGGGATGGTCAGAGCCGGGCAATGTCAGAGGCGGTCGCTAGCGTGGACGGCGTTCACGATCCACAACGGGGTGGGGATGTTCATGGAGCGGGAAGCGGAGAAGAGGGCGGGGCGCTGTGCTCCCCGCGGGCCCGGTCGGCGTGTGTGCGCGGCCTCAGGCCGCGGCCGCGGCGTCCAGGGCGTCGAGGACCGGCCGGATCAGCGGATGCGACTCCGCGCCGTGGCGGACCGCCGCGAACACCTTCCGCGTGGGCACCACGCCGTCGATGGGGCGGACGACGACCTCGCTCAGGTCCATGCCGCGCAGGGCCGAGCGCGGCACCAGGGCCACACCGGCGCCCGCCGACGCGAGAGCGACGACCGCGCGGAAGTCGTCGGAGGAGTGCTCGAACTGCGGGGAGAATCCGGCGTGTTCACAGGCGAGCACGACCACGTCGTGGCAGGGGTTGCCGGGGTACGGGCCGATCCAGGTGTCCTTGGCCAGGTCGGCCACCGGCACCCATTCGGCGTCCGCGAGGCGGTGCGTCACGGGCAGCACCGCGTCGAAGGGTTCCGCGTACAGGGGCACGCGCGTGATGCGGTCGTCGTCCGCGCCGGGCGCGCCCCGGTACTCGACGGCGACCGCGACGTCGATCCGCCGCTCGAGGAGCATGGGCAGGCTCGCGTCGCCCTCGGCGTCCTGGACGCGGACCCGGATGCCGGGGGCGGTCTTCGCCAGGTGCGCGAGGGCGGGGCCGACGACCAGGCCGATGCCGGTCGCGAAGGAGGCGAGCGTCACGGTGCCCGCCGCGCCGGTGCTGTAGGCGGCGAGCTCCGCCTCGGCCTGCTCCAGCCGGGCCAGGACCGCGTTGGTGTGCCGGAGCAGGATCTCGCCGGCCGGGGTGAGGCGCACCCCGCGCGCGCCCCGCTCCACCAGCTTGTGGCCGGTCTCCTGCTCCAGCGCCGTGAGCTGCTGGGAGACCGCGGAGGGGGTCAGATACAGCGCGGCGGCAGCCGCCGTCACCGTACGGTGGTCGGCCACCGCCCGGAGGATGTGGAGCCGCCGCGCTTCGATCATGCGCTTATTGTCCCAAACCGGTCAGCCGAGCTGCGCGCGGGCCTCCACGAAGGCGTCAACCGCCCGGTTCACGTCCTCCGTCGAGTGCGCCGCCGAGAGCTGGACACGGATGCGGGCCTGGCCCTGCGGCACGACCGGGTACGAGAAGCCGATCACGTACACGCCGCGCTCCAGGAGCAGCTCGGCCATGCGGCCCGCGACGGCCGCGTCGCCGATCATGACCGGGGCGATGGCGTGGTCGCCGGGGAGGATGTCGAAGCCCTCGGCCGCCATCCGCGTACGGAACAGCTTGGTGTTCGCGGCGAGCTGCTCGCGCAGGTCGCCCGCGGACTCCAGCAGGTCGAGGACCTTCAGGGAGGCCGCCGCGATGACCGGGGCGAGGCTGTTGGAGAACAGGTAGGGGCGGGAGCGCTGGCGCAGCAGGGCGACGATCTCGGCGCGGGCCGCGACATAGCCGCCGGAGGCGCCGCCGAGGGCCTTGCCGAGCGTGCCGGTGATGATGTCGACGCGGTCCATGACGCCGTGCAGCTCGGGGGTGCCGCGGCCGCCGGGACCGACGAAGCCGACGGCGTGCGAGTCGTCGACCATGACCATGGCGTCGTACCGCTCGGCGAGATCGCAGATGTCCACCAGGGGCGCCACATAGCCGTCCATGGAGAAGACACCGTCGGTGACGATCAGCTTGCGGCGGGCGCCCGCCTCGTCCGCCGCCTTGAGCTGGGCCTCCAGGTCGGCCATGTCGCGGTTGGCGTAGCGGAAGCGCTTGGCCTTGCTCAGCCGGATGCCGTCGATGATCGAGGCGTGGTTGAGGGCGTCGGAGATGACCGCGTCCTCGGCGCCGAGGATCGTCTCGAAGACACCGCCGTTGGCGTCGAAGCAGGAGGAGTAGAGGATCGTGTCCTCCTGGCCCAGGAAGGAGGACAGGCGCGCCTCCAGTTCCTTGTGGACCTCCTGGGTGCCGCAGATGAAGCGGACGGAGGCCATGCCGTAGCCCCAGCGGTCGAGGGCCGCGTGACCGGCGGCGATGACCTCGGGGTGGTCGGCGAGACCGAGGTAGTTGTTGGCGCAGAAGTTCAGGACTTCGCCGGGGCGGCCGCCCGCCGTGACGCCGACGGTGGCGGACTGCGGGGTGCCGATGACCCGCTCGGGCTTGTGCAGGCCCGCGGCCTCGATCTCGTCGAGGGTGGCCTGGATGTCTGCGCGTACGTTGTCGAACATGCCGTGAGTCCTTAGAAGCAGGGGGAGGTCGGAGCGCCGGAGAGACAGGAGAGGCCGGAGAGCCCGGAGAGAGGTGTCAGGCTTCCCAGTCGAGGATGACCTTGCCGCCGCGGCCGCTCGCCGCGTCGTCGAAGGCGGCGTCGAAGTCGGTGTACGCGTAGCGGCCGGTGATCACCGGGGCGAGGTCGAGGCCGCCCTCCAGGAGGACCGACATGGCGTACCAGGTCTCGAACATCTCACGGCCGTAGATGCCCTTGATGGTGATCATCGAGGTGACGATCCGGGCCCAGTCGACGGCGAACTCCTGCGAGGGCAGGCCGAGCATGGCGATCTTGCCGCCGTGGGTCATGTTGGCGAGCATGTCGCGCATGGCGGCGGGGTTGCCGGACATCTCCAGGCCGACGTCGAAGCCCTCGCGCAGACCGAGCGCGCGCTGGCCGTCGGCGATGGAGGACTCCGCCACGTTCAGGGCCAGGCTGACGCCGACCTTGCGGGCGAGCTCCAGGCGCTCCTCGCTGACGTCGGTGACGACGACGTTGCGGGCACCGGCGTGCTTGGCGACGGCGGCGGCCATGAGGCCGATCGGTCCCGCGCCCGTGATCAGGACGTCCTCGCCGACGAGCGGGAAGGACAGGGCGGTGTGCACGGCGTTGCCGAACGGGTCGAAGATCGCCGCGACATCGAGGTCCACGGGGACCCGGTGCACCCATACGTTGGACGCGGGCAGGGCGACGTACTCGGCGAAGGCGCCGTCGCGCCCGACACCGAGGCCGACGGTGGCGCGGCACAGGTGGCGGCGGCCGGCGAGACAGTTGCGGCACTTGCCGCAGACGAGGTGGCCCTCGCCGCTGACCTTGTCGCCGATGGCGATGTCGCTCACGTCACGGCCGGTCTCGACGACCTCGCCGACGAACTCGTGGCCGACGACGAGCGGCGCGCTGATGGTCGACCGCGCCCAGCCGTCCCAGCTGCGGATGTGCAGATCGGTGCCGCAGATCCCGGTGCGGAGCACCTTGATCAGTACGTCGCCGGGGCCGATGGACGGCTCGGGCACGTCCGCCAGCCACAGTCCCGGTTCGGCCTTCTCCTTGACCAGCGCCTTCAACGGCTCGGCTCCTGTCGTCGCGCACGCGGGCAGCACGGAGCCACTCGCGTAGCAAGCACATGGGGATGGTGGCCGTCGTTCTTGAGGACCGGCCGCCACCCCCGACTCTTCCTCACCGGGGCGCTTCGGGTCCATCGAGGTTTTCTTAAGCGCCGCCGCAGCTTTCCTACAGGCCTCCCCCGCCCCCTTGACCCCGCACCTGCCCGCGCTCGAAGTAGGCGGCCAACTCGGGATCGAGTGCGGGGACTTCGCGGGGTGTGCCGCCGCCGCGCAGCGACTCGGTGGCGCGCACGCCGGCCGCGACGGCCATCCGGGCGGCCACGGGTGAGGTGTCGGTCCGTCCGCCCTCGCGTACGAACCGCACGAACTCGTCGATGAGCAGGGGGTCGGCGCCGCCGTGCCCGGCGTTGTCCTCGGCGTCCGGGACGGGGTACGTGGCGTCCGCCTCGGCCCGGTACGTCGAGCGGCGCGCGTTCCACACCTTCACCACGCCCCCGGGTCCGTCGCCGAAGTTCTCCAGGCGGCCCGCGTCACCGATGACCGTGTAGTTGCGCCAGTAGTCGGGTGTGAAATGGCACTGCTGGTAGGCGGCGAGCACACCGTTGTCGAGGCGCATGTTGACCAGCGACACGTCCTCGACGTCGATGACCGGGTTCAGACCGCGCTGGGTGTGCGGCGGCCAGTGCCCGTCCTTGGTGTACCAGTCGTCGTGCTTGGGTTCGCCGGGCGCACGCCGGTGCGGGTTGTCGCCGTAGACCATGAGGTCGCCGAGGGCCTGGACGTGCCGGGTGTATCCGCTCGCCAGCCAGTGCAGTACGTCGATGTCGTGGGCGGCCTTCTGCAGCAACAGGCCGTTCGTGTACTGCCGTTCGGCGTGCCAGTCCTTGAAGTACCAGTCGCCGCCGTAGCCGACGAAGTGGCGTACCCACACGGTCTTGACCTCGCCGATCTCGCCGCGCGCGATGATGTCGCGCATCAGCCGGACGACCGGCATGTGGCGCATGTTGTGCCCGACGTACAGGCGGGTGCCGGTCTCGTAGGCGGTGCGCAGCAAGGTGTCGCATCGCTCCACCGTGATGTCGAGGGGCTTCTCGACGAAGACGGGCTTGCCCGCCTTCAGGGCTTCGCGGGCGACGTCGGTGTGGGTGTGGTCGGGGGTCAGGACGAGGACCGCGTCGACGTCCGGATCGTCGATGACCTTCTTGTGGTCGCTGGATATCAGGGCTCCGGGGAAGGCGAGGGCCGCCTCCGTGCGCGCCGCCGGGTCGTGGTCGGCGAGCGCGGTGACCCGGGCCCCCTCCCCCGGCCGGTGGGCGGTGCGGGCGATCGAGCCGCGCAGGCCGTAGCCGAGGACGCCGAGCCGGAGGTCGCCGGCGGCGCCGCCGGGGAGGGTTGCCATGGTGAACTGCCTTTCCTTGTACGGGTGTTGCCGCGTCCGGGACTACGGGTGGACGCGGACCTCGGCCAGGCCGACCTGCCCGGTTCCGGTGCGGATGACACGGACGTACCGGCCCTCGGCGTCGGTGTCGATCAGGGACGGGCCCTGCACCTTGCCGGTGATGTGGACGGTGGTGGCGTCCGAGAAGTCCGCGGAGTCGGCGATCTGCACGTCGACGTCGGCGGTCGGCATGCCCGCCGCGTTCCACAGCTCGACCTGTCCGACGTGCCGTACGGAGCCGAGGTCGACCTGCCACCAGGCGCCCGCCTCGGAGGCCGTCTTGGCGACGGTGGTGGAGCTGTCGCCGTCGAGGGCAAGGTCCGCGGTGGCGGTGCCGGACGTGGACGACTGGGTGGCGGTGCCGCCCGTCGCGAGGTTCTCGCGCAGTTGCTCGACCTTGCCGGGGTGGGCACCGGTCTTGTGGGCGACGTCCAGGGCGGCGGCCGGGAGCTCGTCCAGGCCGGTCCAGTTGTCGGTCATCACCGAGCCGGTGCCGGACAGGGCGGGCGCGGCGGTGTCGGTCCAGTTGTGGATGGCCGTGTTCTGGATGCCGTAGTCGGCCCAGTTGGAGACCCACTTGTAGCCGACTCGGGTGATGACGTTGTGCTCGACGGTGATGTGTGAGGACTGTTCGTCGAGGTAGACGCCGTTGCCGTCGCGCTCGGTGTTCTCGTAGCCGCTGCGGTTGATGTAGTTGCCGGAGATCACCGTGCCGGGCTGGGCGCCCTGGGTGTAGATCGCGCCGCCGTCGTGCTGGTCGTAGGCGACCCGCATGACGTCGTCGATCCGGTTGTTCGTGACGCGGTTGTCGCGCAGCACGGACTGCTGGGCCTCGGGCTGGTTCCAGCCCCAGCCGACGGAGATCGCGGAGTAGGGCAGGTCTTCGAGGGTGTTGTGGTCGATGACCGTGCCCGCCTCGTAGCCGGCCCAGATGCCGACGGCGTCCGTGAACTCGACGCCCGTACGGCGGATCGTGTTGTACGAGACGGTGTTGCGGGCCCCCGCGAGGTCGGCGGCGGGCTCGGGCTCCGTGTCGCCGATGTAGGCGGCGCCGGAGGACAGGTCGGTGAACCGGGAGCGGGTCAGTGTCGAGTCCTGGGTGCCCTGCTCGAAGATCGCGCCCGCGCCGCCGAGGTGGGTGAAGTCGGCGCCGGTGACGGTCACGTTCCGGCCGCCGCGCACGGTGAGGGCGGCGGCCGGCTTCGTGTAGTAGCGGCCCGCGTGGTCGACGGGTCCGGTGGCGCCGGTCAGGGTGAGACCGGCCTGCATGCCCGCGTAGCCCTCGTCGGTGGACGGCTGGTGGTACGCGGCGTACGCGAAGCCGATGCCCCGGAGCGTGACGTCGTGCGCGCCGTCGAGGGTGAGCAGCCCCTCGGTGGCCGGGGTGACGGCCTTGGCGCGGCGCATGTCGTCGCCCTTGCGCGGCAGGTACGTGATCGTGCGCGCGGCCGAGTCCCAGACGAACTCCCCGGGGGTGTCGAGGAGTTCACGGGCGTTCTCGAAGTAGGACACCTTCGCGTAGCGGGACGAGTCGACGGTGGTCGTGTCCCAGGCGGGTCCCGTCCGGTCGGTGCCGGAGGAGGAGTTGGTCCAGCAGGGCTGCGCGAACGTCATGAGGTCGCCGCTGACGGAGGCGATCCGGCAGTGGTAGTTGCGCCAGCGCACCCGGATGACGGCCTCGGCGTCGGTGGGGCGGGCCCATGCCGCGATGCCGGTCTTCTCGGCGCCGGTCATGCCGGTCTTGGTGGCGTCGCAGACGGCGGCGGCGCAGGAGCCGCCGCGGGCACGGACGGCGCGTACGCCGTCGACGAAGAGCTGGCGGGGCGTGACGCCCTCGGGGACCTTCGCGGTCCAGGTGCCGTCGGTGTTCTCGGACCAGCCGGTGAGGGCGCGACCGCCGGAGAGCACCGGGTGGGCGTGCGGCGCGGCGGCCCAGGTGACGCCGGATGCGTCGGCGCCGAGTGTCAGCGTCTTTGTCAACTGGTAGGTGCCGTCGGCGAGTTCGACCCGGTCGCCGGAGGACGCCGCGTCGCGGGCGGCCTCGACCGAGCACGGGCGTCCGACGGTGCAGGCGCTGCCGGAGCCGTGCGGGGCGGCGTGCAGGACCTTGACCGAGGAAGCCGCCTGGGCGGCCGGCAGCGGGGCGAGGGCCACAGCCGCGGCGGAGACGAACAACGCGGCGGCGGTACGGAACGTGCGGGCGCGGTGGCTCATGCGGCGGCCGTCCAATCGGGGTGGCCGGGCATCGGCGGGTTCACGGCGCCGAACAGCCAGTCCCGCAGGAAGGCGTCGAGCGAGCGGTCGCCGGTCACGTCGACCGCGTGCCGGATGAAGTCCTCACTGGTGACCGTGCGGTCCTTGAAGCGGCGGGGCCACAGCCCCATGATGCGGTCGAACTTTCGCTGTCCGGCCTGGAGTTGAAGCGCGTACAGGACGAGAGCGCCACCGTCGTAGATGTTGGTGCCGCCGAGGGCCTTGGGCAGTCCCGGCGGTCCGTCGCTCGCCCGGATCGCGTCCAGCTTTCCGTACGTGGTCCGCATCTTGTCGACCATCTTCGACCAGCCGCGCTCCTCGCTGTAGAGGGCGGCGTAGTACGTCGCCGGGCCCTCGTTCAGCCACGCCTGCTGCCAGTCGTTCGGGGTGACCGAGTCGCCGAACCACTGGTGGGTGAGCTCGTGCACCATCGTGTTCTCGTAGGTGGGGTTGCCGTCGGCGTTGAGCTTGAACCAGTTGGTGCCCATGAGGGTGAGCGTCGAGTTCTCCAGGGCGTCGGTGTACCCGTCGTAGATGTGCAGGCCGTACACCGAGAACGGATACTTCCCGAACTTCGCCTCCAGCCAGGCGAGATGGTCGGGCGTGCGGGCGACGACGGGGCCGTACTTGTCCTCCTGGCCCTGAGGCACGACGTGGCGCAGCGGCAGGCCCGTGTGCGAAGTGCCGTACAGGTAGGTGCCCTTGACGACGGCGATGCCGAGGAGTTCGGTGGGCATCCGCTCGCGCAGCGCGAAGTGCCAGACGGTGGAGCCGTCGGAGCGCCGGGTCTTGTGCGTCAACTCGCCGTTGGCGGCGGCGACATAGCCCTCGGGCGCGGCGATGTGGAACGTCCAGGTCGCCTTGTCGGACGGCGTGTCGTTGCAGGGCAGGAAGGTGTCGGCGCGCGAGGACTGCACGGCGGAGGCGAAGCCGCCGTCCGAGCCGAACCGCCAGCCGGTGAGACCGACGCGGGGCGCCTTGCCGTTGCCGCGGTACGCGACCGTGACGGTGAAGGGCGCGCCCTTGTGCAGGGGCGCGGCCGGGGTGACCGTCAGTTCCTGTCCCGACTTGCCGACGGAGAGGGCGGACGGGGCGGGGCTGCCGTTCACCTCGACGCTGTCGATGGTGTGGCCGTCGGTGTCGAGGTTGAACGCCGACAGGTCCTGGGTGGCCTGCGCGTTCATCCGCACGACGCCCGAGAAGTCGTAGGTCACCGGCGTGAAGTCGAAGGTGAGGTCGTAGTGGACGACCTGGTAGCCACCGTTGCCCAGCGTCGGGAACAGCGGGTCGCCGACGCCGGGGGCCCCGGGCTGCGGGTCGAACCCGGTCGCGCCTGCGGAGGTACCGGCCGCGACGGCGGGTGCCGCGAACAGTGGGACGGTGACAGCGGCGGCCCCGGCGCCCTTGAGGAGCGCGCGTCTGGTGGAGGTCACTTCTTCCCCTTCTGCGAAGCCTTCTCGAACTCGGCGCGACAGGTGTCGCCGCCGGCGTTGCGCCACTTCTTGACGAGCGCGTCGTACGACGACATCGGCTTGCGGCCGGTGACGAGGTCCTTCATGCCGTCCAGGTGGATGGTGTAGAGGCTGCCAAGCCCCTTGGAGTCCCAGGTCGGCGAGGAGTAGCTGAGCGTCGGGTCCTCGATCATCATCGGGATGATCTTGGTGTACGCCTCGTGGACGTACTTCGCCGCGTCCGGATTGGTGGCGCTGAAGAAGGCGGGCGCCGCGGAGGCGAGCTTGCCCCACGGCACGGTGACGTCCTGTGTGCCCTGCTTCGTCAGGACCGGGGTGCCGGAGCTGTCGCGCTTGTAGTCGGTGCCCTCGACGCCGTAGTTGATCAGCGTGTACTCGAGCGAGCCGAACGGGGAGGCGGCGAAGTCGGCGAGCCGCAGGATCTCTTGGACCCGCGCCTTGGCCGCCTTGGACACGAAGCAGTTCTGCAGCGACGCGTTGTCGGTCCAGGCGACCGCGTCCTTGCCGACCGGCGCGATCGGGCGGACGTCGAAGGCCTTGTCGATGGCCGCCATCGCGTCGACGTACCCGGCGCCGGGGGTCAGGTAGCCGGGCATGCCGTCGTACACGTACGCGGCCTTGCCGTTCTTGAAGAGGTTCGTGTACTCGGCCTTCTGCGCGCCGGACATCTGGACCGTGCCGGGGTAGAAGCACCCGGCCTTGTAGAGCTTGGCGGCGGTCTCGATGGCGTAGCGGTACTTGTCGTCCTCCAGCTGGTAGGTCCACTTGCCGGTCTTGTGGTCCATCTTCCAGTAGTGCTGGGCGCCGGAGGACATGGCGAGCAGGTTCACCGAGCCGCCGGTGAAGAAGTACTGCTTCTTCTTGGCGTCGGTCAGTTCCTTCGCCAGTTCCACGAGGCGCTCGACGGAGTCGATCTGGTCGAGGTTCGTCACCCCGGCCTTCGCGAACAGGTCGGCGCGGTAGAAGCCGGCGCCGGCGCTGCCGTTGCGCGCGATCGGGATGCCGTAGAGCTTGCCGCCCTTGACCGCGTCCCGCCACGCGTACTCCGGGACGGCCGCCAGGTTCGGGTACTCCTTGACCTTGCTGCCGGACAGGTACGGGCCGAGGTCGACGCACTTGGCGGCGAGGAACGAGGAGAGGTTGTCGACGCCGCCGGTCTCCGGATACATGAAGATGTCGGGCAGCTGGTCACCGGCGACCATCGTGGAGAACTTCGCCGGGTAGTCGTCGGCGGGCACGGCCGTGAAGTCGATCTCGGCGCCGAGCAGCTTCTCGATCGCCTTCCAGGCGGCGTTCTTGGAGCGGTCGGCGGGGAGCGGCGCGTAGGTCTCGGTGACGGCCGTGATCTTCTTGGCGCCCTTGAGCGGGGTGCCCTTGGTGGCCCTGACCAGGTCGGCCGGGTACTTCAGGTAGGCGCTGGGCACACCGGCCGCGGTGCCGGGCAGGTCGGCCGTGATGCCGTTGATGGCGCGGGCGGTGGTGGTCGGCAGGACCTTGCCGCCGATGGCCTCGGCCTTGGCGGCGGTGCCGCCGTCGCCACAGGCCGCGAGCAGCGGGGCGGCGGCGACACCGAGACCGACGCCGGTGCCCCAGCGCAGCAGGGTCCGGCGGTTGACAGGGGTGGAGCCGGGCATCGGGAACTCCTCAACACGAGGGGACACAGGAAAAGTTGGGGGGTGTGAGGTCGGGTGATCAGCCCTTGACGGCTCCGGTGAGCACGCCCTTGGTGAAGAACCGCTGAAGGAAGGGATAGACCAGCAGGATCGGCACGACCGCGATCACGAGCACGGCCATCTGGACGGCCTGCTGCGGGGCGACGGCCTCGCCGGCGGCGCCGCTGTCGAGGGCCTGGCCCTGGAGGATGAAGGTCCGCAGCACCATGGGCAGCGGCCACTTGTCGTTGTCGCCGAGGTACAGCAGCGCGTTGAAGTACGCGTTCCAGTACGCGACGGCGTAGAAGAGTCCGACGACGGCGATGACCGCCTTGGACAGCGGCAGCACGACCCGGACGAGGGTGCGGAAGTCACCGGCGCCGTCGACCTTCGCGGCGTCGTACAGCTCCTCGGGCAGGTTCATGAAGAACGCGCGCATCACGACGAGGTTGAACGCGCTGACCATCGTCGGCAGGACGAGCGCGGCGAAGGTGTTGTAGAGGCCGAGCTCCTTCACCAGAAGGAAGTTCGGGATGACGCCCGCGTTGAAGAGCATGGTGAACAGGGCCGTCATCAGGATGAAGCGGCCGCCGACGACACCGCGCCGGGACAGTCCGTACGCCATGCCGATGGTGGCGAGGAGGCTGCACGCGGTGCCGGCGACGGTGACGCCGACGCTCACGAACAGCGCGCGGGTGACGCGGCCGCCGGTGAACGCGGTGCGGTAGGCGTCCAGGTTGGGGTGGTCGGGCCAGAGCACGAGCCCGCTGGACTTGATGATGTCGGTCTGCGAGGCGAAGCTCGTGCCGATCACGCCGAGCAGGGGGTACGCGACCAGGGCCACGACGACCAGCAGGGCGAGCCCCTTGAAGAACAGGCCGATCCGGGTGGGCCGCTCCATCCAGGGCGGGCGGGCGCCGGACGGGCGCAGCTCGCCCTCCACCGCCGGCGTCGTCCTCGGCTTCGTGCCGAGGCGTCGCGTCCGCGACTTCACCGGTGTCGTCTCAACGGTCAGCACCGCGGTACACCCCTTCATGCCCGAGCCGGTGGGCGAACTTGTTGGCGCCGATCACGAGGACGGTCCCGATCGCGGCCTTGACCAGGCCGACCGCCGCCGCCGTGCCCCACTGGTTGTCACGGATACCGTGGAAGTAGACGTACGTGTCGAGGACTTCACCGGCGCCCGGTCCGACGGCGTCGCGCTGCAGCAGGATCTGCTCGAAGCCGACGGTGAGGATGTTGCCGAGGTTCAGGATCAGCAGCAGCACCAGGACCGGGGAGAGGCCGGGCAGTGTGACGTGCCAGAACCGGCGCCAGCGGGCCGCGCCGTCCATGGCCGCCGCCTCGTACAGGCCGCGGTCGATGGAGAGCAGCGCGGCGAGGATGATGATGGTGCCCCAGCCGGCGTCCTTCCACATGACCTGGAGCGCGAGCAGCAGCGGGAAGGAGTCGGGGTCGGTCATCATGTCGTAGCGCGGCAGACCGAGCGAGGCGAGCAGGTCGGGCACGACGCCCGCGCCGCCCAGGATCTGCTGGAAGATCGAGACGATGATGACCCAGCCGATGAAGTGCGGCAGGTAGACGACGCTCTGCACGAACCGGCGGATCCGGTCGCTGACGATGCTGTTGAGCAGCAGCGCCAGCCCGATCGGGACGGGGAAGAACAGCACCAGCTGGACGAGCGCGATCTTCAGCGTGTTGCCGGTCGCCGACCAGAAGTCGGGGTCGGCGAAGGCGTTGGTGAAGTTGGTGAACCCGGTCCAGGCGCTGTGCATGTAGCCGAGATAGGGCTGGTAGTCCTGGAACGCCACCATGTAGCCGAGCAGCGGGACGTAGTGGAAGACCACGAAGTACAGGAAGCCCGGCAGGCACAGCAGCAGCATCACCTTGTCGCGTTTGATGCGCTGCCACAGCGTCTTGCGCGGGATGACGGCGGGCAGGGGCGGAGCTGGAGCAGTCATGAGGGCGGTCCTGTTCGGCCGGTGGCGCAGAAGGCACAGCGGTGCAAAAGCCACGGTGTGGTGCGAGGCACGTAACTGCGTGTCTGCGGCGGCAAGTTAGTAAGCGGTTAACCCCATCGTCAATAGATTCGTGGCACAGCGGCGTTACGCACTTCTTTCAAGTTGCCTTCTTGGCCCGGCATTTCGGTATGTAAGCCCACGAGTCGTCATGAGAGTGGGAGCCATGACCTTGACGCTGACGCCGGGTGATCCCTAGCTTTCAGTAACGCCGTAGAACACGTTTACTGTCCGGAGGCAGGGTGCGTACCACTGACAAGGCACCGGTCCAGGCCACGGCCGCCGATGCCACACCGTCCCCGCGGCGGCCCCGCACGGTCCTCGCGATGAACGCCGGGGTCGTCGACGACGTCTTCCCTCCGGCCGTGCGGGCCCGCCTCGAGGAGGCCGCGGACATCCAACCGCCGCACGTCGTCACGGAGTTCACCAGTCCCGTGGCACGGGCCGCGCTCGCCGAGTGCGAGGTGCTGCTGACCGGCTGGGGGTGCCCGCGGATCGACGTCGCGACGCTCGATCTCACCCCCCGGCTGCGCGCGGTGATCCACTCCGCGGGCACGGTCAAGACCTTCCTCACCCCGGCCGCCTACGAGCGCGGGATCACCGTCTCCTCGGCGGCCTCGGCCAACGCCGTGCCCGTCGCCGAGTTCACCCTCGCCGCGATCATCCTCGGCGCGAAACGGGCCTTCTCGCTCTCCCATCTCTTCCGCACCCGGCGCACCCACCGCACCGCCGCCGACCTGGACCGACACCCGTGGCTCGGCACCCGCGGCATCACCGTCGGAGTGGTCGGCGCCTCGCGCATCGGGCGCCGCGTCCTCCAGCTGCTGCGCACCCTCGACACCGAGGTGCTCCTGTACGACCCGTACGTCGGCGAGGCCGAGGCCCAGCTGCTCGGCGCGACCCGTACCGACCTGGACACCCTCGTCGCCACCAGCGACGTGGTGACCCTGCACGCGCCGGAGACCCCCGAGACCCGGCATCTGCTCGACGCGCGACGGCTCGGGATGATGCGGCCCGGCGCACTGCTGGTGAACACCGCGCGCGGCCCGCTCGTGGACACCGAGGCGCTGACCGAGCACCTGGTCAGCGGGCGCCTCGACGCCGTCCTGGACGTCACGCAACCGGAGCCGCTGCCCCACGACCACCCGCTGTGGGAGCTGCCGAACGTCTTCATCACCCCGCACATGGCGGGCGCCCAGGGCAACGAGGTGGGCCGGCTCGGCGCTCTGGCCGTCGACGAACTCGCCCGGTACGCGCGCGGGGTCCCGCTCAACCATCCCGTGCGGCTCGAAGACCTGGAGCGGATCGCATGAGGGGCGCCCGGGGAGTGAACGCGGCACCGCGGCACGTCATAGGCTCTGGCCCGGGTGCACACGACGACCAGCACGACTTCCAGGGGGTGGGCCGGATGCCCCGGCAGAGTTCCACGGCGCCGGACCGCGGCGATCACGACGGCCAGGCAGCACAGGGCGGTGCGGGGACGGGCCCGCAGCGCCGGGCCACCGTCGTCGACGTGGCGCGCCTCGCCGGGGTCTCCACGGCCACCGTGTCGCGCGTCATGAACCGCAACTACCCCGTCGCCGAGGCGACCCGCGAACGCGTCGAGGAGGCGATGCGCGAGCTCGGCTACGTGGTCAACGCCCACGCCCGCGCCCTCGCCGGCGTCTCCGGCCGCACGGTCGGCATCATCGTGAACGAGTTGATCGACCCTTTCTACGCGTACATCGCGCGCGGCGTCGAACGCGAGGCCACCGACGGCGGGCGGCTCTGTCTGGTCTGCTGCACGCAGGGCGACCCGCGGCGCGAGCTGGCCTTCATCGAGCTGATGCACGAGCGGCGCGCGGACGCGGTGGTGCTCGTCGGCGGCAGCGTCGAGGACCGCGCGTACAAGGCCGAGCTGGCCCGACGCGCCCGTGACCTGGACGCGGGCGGCTCGAAACTGGTGCTGTGCGGCCGCCCCTCGCTCGGCCATGACGCACCGACCGTCGGCGTCGAGTACGACAACGAGGGCGGCGCCTTCGCGATCACCGACCACCTCATCGCGCAGGGCCACGAGCAGATCCTCTACCTGGGCGGCCCGCCAGGTCTCTCGACGAACCGGGACCGGCTCGCCGGCTACCGGCGCGCACTGGAGCTGCGCGGTATCGACCGCGACCCGGAACTGGAGCAGCCGGGCGCCTTCGGCCGCGCCTGGGGGCAGCGGCGGATGACGGAACTGCTGCGCGAGGGACCGCGGTTCAGCGCCGTGTTCGCCGCGAACGACATCGTGGCGGCGGGCGCGGCCGAGGCCCTGGAGGACGCGGGCCTGCGCATCCCGCACGACATGTCGCTCGTCGGCTACGACGACATCCCGGTGGCCCAGGAGCTGCGGCCGCGCCTGACGACCGTCCGCATCCCGCTGGAGGAGATGGGCCGACAGGCGGTCCGGGTGGCGCTGGGCAGCGGCGACGAGGACGAGTGGCGGGCCGGGAACACCGGCACGCTCCGCCTCGGCACGCACATCGTGGTGCGGGACTCGGTGGCGCCGTACTCCGGCGGCGGCGCGGGCAACGGCGTCGGCGGGTCGGGCGGCGCGGGGCGGCGTCGGCGGGGCTGAGGCGCCCCCGCCTCCGTCCCTGCCCGTGCCCCCGTCCCTGCACCCAGGGCGCTCCTGCGCGATTCTGCTCGTACGGGCACTCCTCGGCATAGTAACGAACAGAAACTCCTCGGACCCTCTTGCGGTGATGTGACAGCAACCGCTTACATGCTGAACGCGCCACTCCACACGCTCGCTGCTCCAGCACCTCGCGCAGCCCTCACGTGCCTCCTTCTCACTCCCTGCGCCTTCCGCGTCTGTCCCCTCGCCCACAGACACCGGTCCCTTCTCAGGAGTCCCTGGATGCGTCCTGCTCGCAAGCCCTTCGTCAGCCCCGCCGGATCCGGCGGCCCGGGGCGCCGCGCCGTACTCGGCGCCCTCGCCGGTGCCGGCGCCGCCACCTTCCTCGGCGCGTCCCCGGCCGCAGCCGCGGCCCCGGACACCTCCGCTCTCCACGGCGGTGACACCCTCCGCATCAAGGCGTTCCCCGGCGCCGAGAGCGAGCGGCTGCGCCTGGACCGTGCGCTGCGCGCCAGCGACTTCATCCCGACCGGCCGCTACGCGGCGCCGGGTGCCGAGGTCGCCGTCGACGTCCGCTGTGCCGCCGGGGTCCGGCCCGTCCTGCACATCGGCACCTTCGACTACTACAACACCGACACCGCGCTGCAGACTCCGCGTGCGGTGGAGCTCAAGCCGGGCCGCAACACCGTCACCGACGTGTACGGCGGCCCGCTGTACCTCTCCTTCGCCGGGCACGGGCAGCGCGGCGAGGTCCGCTTCGTCCGGGGCGCGGCGGAGATGGCCGTCTTCGAACTCGGCGTCACGACGGAGGCCGAGTTCCAGGCCCGGCTCGACGCGATCACGGACGTGCCGTGGGTCGAACTCCTCACGGACCACGCCATCCTGACGCTGACCCGCGAGGGCGCCCTGCTCTATCGCGGCGAGGACCACACCCGGCTGATGGGCCTGTTCGACACCGTCATCGACTCGCACAACCGGATCAGCGGCCTCGACGGCGGCACCAGGCTCGACCGCCCGAAGGCGGGCCGCTACCACTTCAACGAGGTCAGCGTCGTCCCGAAGGGAGTCGGCGCCTACGCCTGGCACGGCTACAACGGCTTCCCACGCGCCTACATGGACCGCCTGTGCACCGTCACCGGCCTGTCCACCCGCGGCTGGGGCCTCTACCACGAGCTCGGCCACCTCAACCAACAGGCCGCCTACCAGGCCGGCAGCCTCACCGAGGTCACCGTCAACATCTACTCGCTCGCCGCCCAGCGCACGCTCGGCCAGCCCTCGAACCTCCTCACGGTCAACGCCACGACCGGTCTCAACTGGTTCCAGTCCGCCCGCGCCAAGCTCGGCACCGCGGGCCTCTCCTACGTCGACGACTTCGGCGCGTACGAACAGCTGGTGCCCCTGCGGCAGTTGGAGCTCGCGTTCGGCGAGGACTTCTGGCCGCGCCTGCACAAACTGGTGCGCACCGAACACCAGCACGACGACCCGGTCGAGGACTACCAGCACCCGCCCGAGGTCGAGGCCCGCCAGTACCGGGCACTCGCCACGTATGCCTCCCGCACCGCAGGCCGTGACCTCACCGACTTCTTCGTCGGCACCTGGGCGATGCCGATCGACGCCGAGGGCATCGCCCGGATCGCCGCGCTGAGACTGCCGAAGCCGGACGTGGATCCCAGCAGCCTGACGGACTGACAGGGCGACCCGATGCCGGACCAGCGGTCCGATTCCCCCGTCTCCTCCGTCTCCTCCGTCTCCTCCGTCTCCCCCGCCTCTCTCGCCTCCCTCGCCTCCCTCCCCGACGACGGGACGACGGTCGCTTCCGGGCGACGCCCCTGGGTGGCCGTCCACCCGGCCAATTCGCGCGGCCCCGCGCACCGCGCCGCGTCCGTACCGCATCCGCACTGACCCGCACGCGCCGGACCCCACCACCCCGACTTCTGGGACCCACTTCGCGGTCTCGTGAGGAGACGCCCCATCATGCGCACTCCCGCTTCCTTGCCCCGCCGCTCCGTGCTCGGCGCGGCCGCGGCCGGCGCGGTACTCATCGCCGGCGCGGGCGCCGGCACCGCCCGCGCCGCCGGTGCCTGCTCGGTCACGCTCACCGCCCGGCCGTCCGCCGAGTCCGAACGTCTCCGGCTGGCGCAGGCCCTGCGCGCCTCCGAGTTCCAGCCCACGGGCCGGTACGTGCCCGCGGCCACGGAGCTCCGCATCGAGGTCCTGCCCTTCGACGACGTACTGCCGACGCTGTGGATCGGACAATGGGACTACTACGGGACGCTCAAGGAGCCCCGCTCGTACGCCCTCAAGGCCGGAACGAACCGGATCACCGACCCGTACGGCGGGCCGGTCTACTTCTCGCTGGAGGGCGCGGGCGAACGCGCCGGCGTCACCTTCAGATCCGGCTCCGTGCCGATGCCCGTCTTCCGTCTCGGCCAGACCGAAGAGGCCGCATTCCAGCGCCAGTTGGACGCCTACCCGGACGTTCCGGTGGTCGAACTGGTGGGCCCGCGCTCGATCGTCACGCTCACCCGGGACGGCGCGCTGCTCTACCGCGACGAGGACCACGCGGCCCTGCTGCGGCTCCTGGAGCAAATCATCGAAGCAGAGTCGCGGATCAGCGGTCTCGACTCCTCCAAGCCGGTGCACCGGCCGAAGGCGGGCGGCTACCACTTCACCGAGGTGTCGGTGGTGCCCTCCGGGGTCGGCGCGTACGCCACCCACGGCTACAACGGGTTCCCGCGCGCCTACCTCGATCGCGCCACCACCGTCTCGGGCCTGTCGACGCGCGGCTGGGGTCTGTACCACGAACTCGGACATCTGCATCAGCAGATGGCGTACAAGCCGACGGGCCTCACCGAGGTCACGGTCAACATCTACTCGCTCGCGGTGCAGCGCGCCCTCGGCCAGACCTCGAACCTCCTGACCGTCGACCCCAAGACCGGACTGAACTACTTCCAGTCCGCCCGGACGAAGTTCGGCACCGACGGGCTCACGTACGAGAAGTCCTTCGGCGCGTACGAGAAGCTCGTGCCGCTGCGCCAACTCGAGCTGGCCTTCGACGACTTCTGGCCGCGCATGCACCGGCTGGTGCGCGAGGAGAACCCGCAGTCGGACTACACGGAGACCGCCAAGCGCTACCGGGCTCTCGCCACCTACGCCAGCCGCGTGGCCGGCCACGATCTCACCGACTTCTTCGTGAACACGTGGGCGTTCCCGATCGACGCCGAGGGGCGGGCCGAGATCGCCGCCCTCGATCTTCCGCAGCCGCCCGTCGACCCGTCGGCCCTCACCGACTGACGGGCCCCCGGGTGTGCGGGGCCGGTGGTACCGGCTCCGCACGTCTCGGGTCCTCGCCGCGTCCAGCGCGCCGCAGCACGTGCTCCGCCCTCGCCCTTCCCGACTTCCCGCCCCGTGAGGAGCCTCGCCCCGATGCCCCCGATGCCCCCGATGCC
This sequence comes from Streptomyces sp. VRA16 Mangrove soil, assembly GCF_017377775.1. Lineage (GTDB taxonomy): Bacteria > Actinomycetota > Actinomycetes > Streptomycetales > Streptomycetaceae > Streptomyces. The sequence goes on along the minus strand of NZ_JAFVLN010000001.1, from coordinate 103,770 downwards.
CCCGAAACCCTTGCCTGACCGTCCGCTCGCCCGCCGTTCCGTCCTCGCCGGTCTCGTCGGCGCGACCGCCCTGACCGCGCTGGGCTCCTCCCCGGCATGGGCCGGTGCCCGCCGCCACCGTGCCGAGGATCCCGCGACCGTCGTCGCCCGGGCCTTCCCCGCGGCCGAGCCGGAGCGGTTGCGTCTGGCCACCACCTACCGCGGCAGCGACTTCATCCCGACCGGGCACTACGCACCGGCCGGCGCGACGGTCACCGTCCGCGTCGATCCCGTCGACGGCATCCTGCCGACCCTGCACGTGGGCACGTACGACAACCACCCAGACGACCCGAACCTCACGGCGCCGCGTGCCGTCACCCTCACCGCGGGGGTCAACACCTTCACCGACGCCTACGGCGGGCCCCTCCACCTGAGACTCGCGGGCGACGGCGAGCGCGCGATCGTCACCTTCCTGTCCGGCGCCGTCCGCATGCCGACGTTCACGCTCGACAGCACCACCGAGGGCGAGTTCCAGGACCAACTCGACACGCTCACCGACTCGTTGTACGTGGAGCTGGTGTCGCCGCACGCCCTGGTGACGGTGACCCGCGCCAGCTTCCTGCCGTACCGCGGCGAGGACCACACCGCCCTGATGCGTATCTTCGAGCAGGTCATCGACTCGCACGCCGCCGTCGCCGGACTCGACGGGTCCAGCCCGCTGCACCGCCGCAAGGCCGGCCCCTACCAGTTCAGTGAGGTCCCGAAGGTCCCCACCGGGGTGGGCGCCTACGCCACCCACTACTACAACGCCTTCCCGCCCGCGTACATGGACCGGCTGCTGACCGTCGGGGGACTCTCCACGCGCGGCTGGGGGCTGTACCACGAACTCGGCCATCTCCACCAGCAGTTCGCGTACCGGCCCGCCGGTCTGACCGAGGTCTCGGTCAACATCTACTCCCTGGCCGCCCAGCGCGTCCTCGGCCAGACGTCGAATCTCCTGACCGTGAACGCCTCCACCGGCCTCAACTACTTCCAGACGGCGCTGCCCAAGCTCGGCACGGACGGGCTCTCCTTCGCCTCCTCGTTCGGCGCCTACGAGAAGCTCGTCTCGCTGCGTCAGCTGGAGCTGGCCTTCGGCACCGACATCTGGCCAAAGCTGCACCGGCTCATCCGGGTCGAGAACCCGCAGTCCGACTGGGCCACCCAGGACGCCCTGCGCTGGACCACCTTCGCCGTCTGCACGAGCCGCGTCACCGGCTACGACCTCAGCGACTTCTACCTCGACAAGTGGGCCTACCCGATCGACGCCGACGGGGTCGCCGCACTGGCCGCCCTCGGGCTGCCCGAGCCGCCCGTCGACCCGTCCACTCTCAGCGACTGACACCGGCACGAAGGAGCGATCATGCAATGGAGCAGACGCCAGGCCCTCGCCCTCGCCGGGGCCGGTGCCGCCGCGACAGTGCTTCCCCTCGCGGGGAGCGCGGCCGCCGCCGACGACCCGTACGCGACGCTGCTCGCGCGCGCCGAGGAGCAGCTCACCGGCGGCGCCTTCGACGCGGACGACGCCGACTTCGCCGCCGCGCTCACCGCGCTCGACACCCAGGCGGCGGCCTGGTGGCGGTCCGTCGACACGTCGGCGGGGCGCACCGCGCTGTGGGCGGACCTGGCGCCTGCCTCCGATCCCGCGAAGTTCGGCCAGAGCTACCAGCGGCTGAGGACCATCGCGACCGCCTGGGCGACCCGGGGAACGTCGCTCACCGGTGACGCCGCCGTCCTCGCCGGGCTCCTCGACGCCCTGCGCCTGCTGCACGACGTCGGGTACAACACGACGCGCGCGGAGTCCGGCAACTGGTGGTACTGGGAGATCGGGGCGCCGCGCGCCCTCATGGACCTGTGCGTCCTCCTGCGCGTGCACCTCTCGGAGACCGACCTCGCCTCCTACCTGGCCACCGTCGCGAAGTTCGTCCCGAACGCGGACCGCCGCACCAACTACCCCACGCTCGCCGAGACCGGCGCCAACCGCGCCGACAAGGCCGTGATCGTGGCGCTGCGCGGGCTGCTGTCGGGCGCCTCGGACGTGGTGGCGCTGGCCCGCGACGGCATCAGCGACGTGCGCGACGCGGGCCGCAACAGCCTTTTCCGGTACGTCACTTCGGGCGACGGCTTCTACGCGGACGGTTCGTTCGTCCAACACGACTACGTCGCCTACACGGGCACGTACGGGAGCGTGCTGCTCGGCAGTGCGGGCCAGCTCATCGCGCTGCTCGCCGGATCCGCCTGGGCCGTCACCGACGCGGGTGTCACGGTGCTGTACGAGGCCGTGGAGCGGACCTTCTCCCCCGTCCTGTTCGACGGCGTGATGATGGACGCGCTGCGCGGCCGCGCCGTCTCCCGGGAACGGGCCCGTGATCACACCGACGGCGCGACCGCCGTCGCGAACATCCTCCAACTCGCCGCCGGCGCACCGCAGGCGTACGCGGACCGCTGGCGGGCCGCCGCCAAGGGGTGGATCCTGCGCAACCGGGAGACTCCGTACGCGACGCTGGTCGGCATTCCCGCGCTCGCGACCGCCAAGGCCGTCGTCGCCGACCCGGCGATCCGTCCCGCCGCGCGCCTCACCGGGCATCACGTCTTCGCCGACATGGACCGCGTGGTGCACCGGCGCCCTGCGTGGGCGCTCGCCCTGTCGCTCTCCTCCCAGCGGATCGCCGCCTACGAAGCGGGCAACGGCGAGAACCTGCATGGCTGGTACACCGGCGACGGCATGACCTACGTGTACGACGGCGACGACCTCGACGCCTTCGGGGACGGCTTCTGGCCGACCGTCGATCCGTACCGCCTTCCGGGCACGACGGTCGACACGCGCGCGCGGGTGGACCTCGGCACTGCCGGAGGCACCAGTACCTACCGCCCGAAGAACGCCGTCGCCGGCGGCGCCGCGCTCGGCGGCCGGTACGGCGCGGCGGCGATGGAGCTGACGGCGGAGGGCTCGACGCTGCACGCCAAGAAGGCGTGGTTCTGTCTGGACAACGCGGTCGTCGCGCTCGGCTGTGACATCAGGGCGGGCGACGGCAGAACGATCGAGACGGTGGTGGAGAACCGGAATCTGCACGCGGGCGGCGCTCCGGCGCTCACCGTCGACGGCCACCGGCAACCCGCCGATCAGGGCTGGTCCGCCGAGCTGACGGACGCGCGCTGGGCCCACCTCGACGGCACGGGCGGCTACGTCTTCCCGTCCGGGGGACCACTGCGCGCGCTGCGTGAGGAACGCACCGGCAGCTGGCGAGACGTCAACACCGGTGCGGACACCGCCGGAACCACCACGCCGGTCACCCGCCGGTACGCCACTCTCTGGTTCGACCACGGCGTCTCGCCCACGGCGGCCTCCTACGCGTACGTACTGCTGCCGGGGGCGAGCGCCACCACGACGGCGTCCTGGTCGCGGTCCCGCCCCGTGCGTGTGCTGGCCAACTCGCCCACGGTGCAGGCCGTCGCCTGCTCCCGGCTCGGGCTGCTCGCCGCGCACTTCTGGGCGGCGGGTGACGTCGACGGGCTGAGCGCCGACGGGCCGGGAACCGTTCTGGTGGTCCGCCGCGACGGGGGTGTCTCGGTCGCCGTCGCGGACCCCGGCCGCACCGCTACCACCCTCACCGTCCGCCTTCCCTTCCCCGTGCGCGCGGTGGTGCGCGCCGACGACACCGTCCAGGTGAGGCCCGGGCGCCGGCCCGTGCTCACCGTCCAGGTGGGTGGCTCGCGCGGCCACACCCACAGCGCCGAACTCGCCTGATGCCCCTGCCCCTGCCCCTGCCCCTGCCCCTGCCCCTGCCCCTGCCCCTGCCGGCTTCCCTACCGCTTTCATGCCGATCCCCCGTACATTCCGACCTCATGTGAACCACCGCGTCACCCCGCCCGATCAGCCCCACCCGACCGAGGAGCCAGCGAACCCTCATGCCCGCCCCGTACTTCTCCCTGCCGCCCACCGACCGTGTCCGATCCCCGCTGACCGGTTGGACCCGGGCGCACTGGGAGGCGCTGGCCGACCGGCAGTTGGACGCCCTGCTGCCGTACGCCACACCGGGCCGCGCCCAGTACCGGCTGCCCGGTCGGGCCAGCTGGTCCGGGGTCGTCTCGGACGGGCTCGAAGGGTTCGCCCGGACCTTCCTGCTGGCCTCCTTCCGTATAGCGGGCGCGGCGGGATCCGACGGACCGGACGGGCCGGGCTCGTCCGCGATCCACCACCTGATCGAAAGGTATACGGAGGGTCTGACAACGGGCACGGACCGTGACAGCGGGGAGGCGTGGCCCGAACTCACCCACTGCTCCCAGCAGATGGTGGAGGCCGCCTCGATCGCGGTCGGACTGCACGAGACGCGCCCCTGGATCTGGGACCGGCTGGACACCCGGGTACAGGAACGGGTCGTCGACTGGTTCTCGGGGTTCGTCGGGAAGCGGACCTGGGACAACAACTGGCGGCTCTTCCAGGTGGTTTCGGAGCAGTTCCTGGCCTCGGTCGGGGCGCCGTACAGCCAGAGCGACATCGACGGCGGCCTCGACCGGATCGAGGACTGGTACGTCGGCGACGGCTGGTACAGCGACGGCGACGGCCGCAACTTCGACTACTACATCGGCTGGGCCATGCATCTGTACCCGCTGCTGTGGGCCCGGATGGCGGGCGAGGGCGGGGACGGCGGTCGCGCCAAGGTGTACCGCGAGCGGCTGTCCCAGTTCCTCACCACCTACCCGCAGTTCTTCGGCGGGGACGGCGCACCGGTCCACCAGGGACGGTCACTGACGTACCGGTTCGCGGCGACGGCGCCCGTATGGATGGGCGCGCTCGCCGACTGCACCCCGCTCGCGCCCGGGCTGACCCGGCGCCTCGCCTCGGGGACCGCCCGGCACTTCGTGGAGCGCGGCGTGCCCGACGAGCGGGGGCTGCTGCCCCTGGGCTGGTACGACACGTTTCTGCCCGCCACCCAGCCGTACTCCGGGCCCGCGTCCCCGTACTGGGCGAGCAAGGGATTCCTGGGCCTGCTGCTGCCGGCCGACCATCCGGTGTGGACGGAGCGCGAACGGCCGCTGCCCGTGGAGGAGTCCGAGCAGTACACGGCGCTGCCGGCCCCGGGCTGGCTGCTGCACGGCTCGCACCACGACGGCATCGTGCGCCTGATCAACCACGGCAGTGACCACAACCCGCTCGACGGCCCTGCCACGGACGATCCGCACTACGCCAAGCTGGCCTACTCCACGGCCACGGCCCCCGAGTCCGCCGCACACGCCTGGGCCCGGACCGTCGACAACCACATCGCGCTGCTCGCCCCCGACGGCACCGCGTCCCGGCGCCGCCGTATCCACCCCCTGACCTGCGCCGGTCGACGCGCCTCCTCCCGTCACGAAGCTGAACTCCCGGGGCACGACGAAGAGTTCCCGATCGAGTCGACGAGTGTGCTGCACGGCCCGTGGGAGCTCCGGGTACACCGTGTGCAGGCTCCCGCAGGTGTCTCCGTGCGCGAGGGCGGCCACGCGGTGGCCGACGCGTCCAAGCCGCGGACCGAGCAGGGCCCCGGCTGGGCGCTCGCGCGCACGGAGCAGGGGTTGACCAGCGCGGTGGTGGCCCTGCACGGCTGGGACACGGACACGGGTGTGGCGCATGAGGTCGAGGCCAACGCGTACGGTCCGCACTCCGCCACCCCGTACCTGCACGCCCGCGACCACGCGGGGGGCTCAAGTGTCCATGTCACGCTGGTGGTTCTGACCCGCGACACGGTGCATCCCGAGGTGCTGCGCGCGTCGATCACGTGTGAGGTGGATGAAGCGGAAGAGGCTGGCGGGGCGGGAGGGGCCGTACGGATCACGTTCCCCGACGGCGAGACCGTGACCGTGTGACGGTTAAACCGTCTGACGGCGAGACCGTGACCGTGTGACGGTTAGAGCGTGTGACGGCGGGGCCGTGACCGTGCAGGGTGCCGGATCGGTCGGGTCGGGTACTCTCCGGTTCCTCGTACCGGCCGACCGACGGAGCCCTCGTGAGCGTCCCGCCACCGCATCAGAACCCGGATTTTCCCGGCCAGTTCGGGCCCCCGCCCCCGGTGCCTCCGCCGGTCTCCCCGCCTCCTTATGGCTCGGCTCCGTACGGGGCCCACGTGTACGGGCTCGCGCCCGGTATGCCGCCGGTGATGCTGATGCCACCGAGTGTGCGGGCCGCCCGGATCGTGGCGCAGGTGTTGGCTGGGCTGATCATCGTGACCGCGGTCGCCATCGGTGTGGTCGCCGGGCCGGAGGCCGCGGGCGAAGTGATCGGCAGCAGTCTGCTGACGCTGGTGGTCGCCAGTCTTTCGTGGCGCTTCCACTGCGCGGGCAATGGCCTGCGGATCACGTCGATCATCCTGTCGAGCATGCAGATCTTCTTCGCCTTGGGCGCGGTCGCCGAGCACGTCAAGGGCGGCGGGGTGCTGCCGCTCGGAAGCTCCATCGCCCTCGTCACCCTGCTGTCGCAGTCGTCGGCCAAGGCGTGGTTCACCCGGCCGTTCCACGCTGTCTGAGGCGTCTGCGGCGTCTGAGGAGTCTGAGGAGTCTGAGGCTCAGCGGTATCTGAGGTCCGCGGCCCCGCCCCCGGGCCCTCCTCACACGATCAGGTCTCCGCGTCTGCGGACCACGTCCATCAGTTCGCTCGCCATCGCCTTGATGATGGCGAGGCCCGAGCGGCCCCAGGGGCGCGGTTCGGTGTCGACCACGCACACGGTGCCGAGTGCGAGACCCGTACGGTCGTCGATCAGCGGGGCGCCCAAGTAGGAGCGGATGCCGATCTCGTCGACCACAGGATTGCCCGCGAACCGGGGGTAGTCGCACACGTCTTCAAGGACGAGCGCTTTGCGGCGCACGACTACATGCGGGCAGTATCCGTGGTCGCGCGCCATGTAGCGGCTCACGGAGCTGTCGGACACCGACTCGGCCGCCGCCGCGCTCAGCTCGCCGCCGCGATGGTCCCCGTCAGGCGTGTGCAGCCCGGCGAAGAACTGCCGGTTCTCGTCGATGAAGTTGACCATGGCGTAGGGCGCCCTGGTGACCTCGGCGAGCCGGTCCGCGAACATGTCGAAGGCGGGCTCGGGCCGCTGCCCCAGGTCGAGCCTGCGCAGTCGCCGAGCCCGCTCCGGTCCTTCCTTGTCGACGGGCGTCACCAGCAGTCGCCCGTTCGCGTCGTACGTCATGTGTGGGCTCCGAAGCCGCTGGCCGCGGGCGCGGCGTGGGCCAGGAGGTGGCGGACGAGGGTGAGCAGGGTCTGGATCCCGGAGCTGGAGATGCGCGCGTCGCAGCGCACCACCGGCACTGCGGGGTCCAGGTCGATGGCGGCGCGCACCTCCTCGGGTTCGTAGCGGTAGGCGCCGTCGAACTCGTTGACCGCCACGATGAACCCCATGCCGCGCTCTTCGAAGAAGTCGACGGCGGCGAAGCAGTCCTCCAGGCGACGCGTGTCGGCGAGGATCACTGCCCCGAGCGCGCCCTCGGAGAGCTCGTCCCACATGAACCAGAAGCGCTCCTGGCCCGGTGTGCCGAACAGGTAGAGCACATGCTCCGGGTCCAGGGTGATGCGGCCGAAGTCCATCGCGACCGTCGTCTCCACCTTGTTCTCGATGCCGTCGAGACTGTCGGTGTCCGCGCTGACCGTGGTGAGCAGCTCTTCCGTGCTGAGCGGAGCGATCTCACTGACCGCTCCGACGAAGGTCGTCTTGCCGACCCCGAACCCGCCCGCGACCAAGATCTTCAGTGCGGTGGGGAACAGGTCAGAGCTGTCGTCGTAGTCCATCGAGCACTGCCTCCAGTAGGGACCGGTCAGTGGGGTTGTCGTGGAACATGGGGGGCTTGGCGGTGACCGCCCCGCAGTCGACGAGGTCGGAGAGGATCACCTTGGTGACGGCTGCGGGGAGCTTCAGATGCCCGGCGATCTCAGCGACCGACGTGGGCTGCGCACACAGGTCCAGTGCTTGACTGTGCTCGGGCCCCAGATAGCCGAGGGGGGTCGCCCCAGTGGCCATGACGAGGGTGAGCAGGTCCAGCAACGTACTCGGCCGGGTGCGCCCGTTGCTGACGGTGTACGGGCGCACGAGCCGGCCTGCGGCGCCGTCGAGCCACGGCCCGTCCTGCGGGGCCGCCACCCTCAATTCCTCATCGCCGAAGGCTCGGCCGGCGACTGCCGGGGGGCTGTCACCAGGTAGGGCCGGACGCTCTTGACGAGCATGGCCATCTCGTAGCCGAGGACGGCGGCGTCGGCCTCCCGGCCTGCGAGCACCGCGAGGCAGGTGCCGGATCCGGCGGTCGACACGAAGAGCAGGGCGGAGTCCAGCTCCACCACCACCTGGCGCACGTCACCGCCCTCACCGAACCTGACGCCGGCGCTGCGGCCGAGCGAGTAGAGGCCGGACGCGAGGGCCGCCATGTGGTCGGCGCTGTCGGTGTCGAGCCCGTGCACGGACTTGACGAGACCGTCGGAGGAGAGCAGCACGGCGCTGTTGGTGTGGGGTACGCGCTGGACGAGGCCGCTCATCAGCCAGTCGAGATCGGACACATGACCCGTCGGCACATCGCTCGCCATGGGGGATCGACTCCTTGGTGGACTGCTCGGTGTGGTGCTGGTGGTCGGGGAGACGGCGGGGGCCGTGCACGACGGCCCGCCGGGTATCGCCTTTCGCCGCACGCGCGCGTGGACAGACGTCGTCGTGTCGACAGGTGTCGTGGGGGTGGCAGTGGGGATGGAGGTGGCGGTGGAAATGGGTGTCGTGGGGGCCACTGGCGCGGGGGCGCGTGAGATGTGGACCAGGCACGTGGGGACCAGAGGCGTGGAGGCCAACGGCATGGAGGCCAGGGGCGTGGAGGCGGGCGTCATCAGGTGGTACCGCCCTCGTCGCCTCGGTCCCGGCTGGGCATCTCGCGCGGATCGGCCGCCTCGGCGAGGGTGATGCCGCGCTGGAACGCCGCCATGAGTCCGGGGTCGTGTCCGACGGGCGGCTCGTCCTCCTGCCGCTGCGCCGGGCCGCCGCGCAGTTGCGGGGCGAGGTGCTCCTGCGCCCTGCGCCGCGGCAGTTGGGGCCGGCCCATGGTGCCGCGCACGACGCCGCTCACCGGCGTGGGCGGGTTCCGCGTGCTCTGCTCCGCGGCCCGGCGGTCCTCGGGACGGATGCCGGGTACGGCCTCGGCGGGCGTCGGGCGGGTGCCGCCCGCGGTGCGCTGGGGCAGCGGCGCGGCGCCGCCGGGAGAGGGCGCGGGCGTCTCCGGGCGCGGCTGGTGCGGTACGGCGACGGGCGCCAAGGGCGCCGCGGGCTGCGCCTCCGGTACGGGCACGGGCACGGGCACGGACGGCGGGGACGCCGCTGCCGCCGCTGCCTGCGGCCCCAGCACGCTGTCGGCGGTCGCGGCGGCCGCGGCCTTGCGCACGCGGGGTGCCCGTTCGCCCTGCTCGGAGCCGAGCAGCTCCTGTGGCAGGACGAGGACGGCCTGGACACCTCCGTAGATGTTGGTCTGCAGTCGTACGGTGATGCCGTGCCGGCGCGCCAGCTGCGACACCACGAACAGGCCGATGCGGCCATCCTGGAGCAGGCTGGCGACGTTGACCTGGTCGGGGTCGGCGAGCAGCGCGTTCATCTTGTTCTGCTCGGTGAGCGGCATTCCGAGGCCACGGTCCTCGACCTCGACGGCGAGCCCGGAGGTGACCAGGTTGGCACGGAGCAGGACCTGGGTGTGCGGGGCGGAGAACACCGTGGCGTTCTCCACGAGTTCGGCGAGCAGGTGGATGCAGTCGGCGACGGCGTGCCCACGCAGGGTGCCGTCGATCGGCGGCACCAGTTTGACCCGCGAGTACTGCTCCACCTCGGCGATGGCGGAGCGCATCACCTCGGTCATGGAGACGGGGTGGCTCCACTGGCGGCGCGAGACCGCGCCGCCCAGGACGGCGAGGTTCTCCGCGTGCCTACGGATGCGCGTCGCCAAGTGGTCCACATGGAAGAGGCCCTTGAGCAGATCCGGGTCCTCGACATCGTTCTCCAGGTCGTCGAGGATCGAGATCTCGCGGTGCACCAGGGACTGCAACCGCCGTGCCAGATTGACGAACACCTCGACCGTCTGCTGGCTGCCCGCCCGGCTGGAGAGCTGGGTGGCCTGCACGACGGCGGTGACCGCGATGTCCTGGGCGCGCGCCAGGTCGGCCGCGAGCTTGTCGAAGTCGTCGGAGCCGCTCGGCGCGGGCGACGGTGCGCGGCGCGGCGGCGGCCCCTCCCCCTTGCGCAACTGCTCGACCAGTCCGCGCAGTTCGGCCTGCCCGCGCGCGCTGGTGCGGCGCAGGCCGACGACGCGGTCCCGGACGGCGGTGGCCGCGCGGTCGGCGGCGACGGCGGCGATCAGGATGCCCGCTGTCGTGACGATGACGGCCCCGGAGAGCACGGCCCACAGCTCCACGCTGGGGCGTACGCCCGTGGACCGTACGAGGAAGATGACCGCGGCGCACGCGCTGAGCGCCACGGCGAGCGGTGGCAGTACGGCGATGCGCAGCAGTTGCGGCCGTATGTGTGTCTCTGCAGGCCGGTGTACCTGCGCTGCGGCCCGCCCCGTCGGCCTGCCGTGCCGACCGCCTTCACGGCGGTCTGCGCGTGCGGCCGGCTGGCGAAGCTGAGACATGCGGCGTCCTCGTCCTCGGTCTCGGATCCTGGTTTGTGAGGGCACGTCACGACGACCGGGCGTCGCACGGCGGCCACTCACGGTAGTCGTCAACACCTCATGTGCGGTGGGCAGTTGCCAAACTCCGACGGTCGGCGTCCCGCTCTGGTATGAGCCTTCGCACGTCAGACCGATTACGACTCGAGCAGGGCTGCTCGGACTGGATTGTCAGTGGTGCCGCGTACGGTCGGTTTTCATGGCAACGAGATTCGACCTCACGCTCGACTGCGCGGACGCGACGCTGCTCGCCGACTTCTGGAAGACGGCGCTCGGCTATGTGGACGAGCCCCCGCCCGCGCCGTTCGCGACGCGCGAGGAGTGGGTCGCGTCCTTCGGCGCGCCGGGGAACGCGGACAAGGGCGCGGACGAGGGCGCGGAGGACGACGGCGGCGCGTGGTTGTGCGATCCGGACGGGATCGGGCCGCGCCTGTCGATCCTGACGGTGCGCGAGCCGAAGCGGGCGAAGAACCGGCTGCACATCGACGTACGGGTACCGGGCCACGGATCGGCGCAGCAGCGTTGGGAGCGGATCGTCGCGGAGGCGGACCGGTTGGCGCGAGCGGGCGGGACAATCCTGGAGGAGTTCGACGGCCACCACGTGGTGATGGCGGATCCTGAGGGCAACGAGTTCTGTGTGGCGGCGGATTCGAGACCGGCCGAGTGACATCCGCACCCGGGCGGCGCCCTCATTCCCGGCGCGAGGCCCGTCGGCTCCGCCCCGCCGACGGTTCCCTCCGCGGTCGGCGGGGCGGAGCCGACCGTCAGCGTCGTCGCGACCACCGTAGCCGTCACGGTCGCAGTCGCAGTCGCAGTCGCAGTCCAAGGGCCGTACGTGAGCGGCGAGTCATGGCCCCGGGATCGTGTCGTGTCGCCCCCCAACCCCCACCACCACACACGCCACCCGGTCCCGTTGTCGGCGCCCTGCGGCAGGATGCCGCCATGGACATCGAGACGCTGATAGACGCGTGACGGCGGCTGCTCGCCGACCCCGGTAAGTCATGGGCGCTGTTCGCGCACGGCACCTGTGTCGTGCTGCCGGCACCGGACAATGACCGCGCGGCGCAGGCGAGGGAGATCCTCGCGGCGTCCGGCCCGGTGCGCGCCGGCTCGTCGGCCGGTGACTTCGGGGTGATCGAGCCCGAGGAACCCGAGGGCCGGGTCGTCACCGGTCACCTTCGGGGCGTCCTCACGTACGTCGGCCCCGACGAGCCCCAGGACACCGCTCACCTCTCAGTCGGTCTGCTGGGCCGCGCCAAGCGCCATCAGGACTCCGCCGCACCACGGATGGTCCGTGTCGAGGACGCCCGGGGTGTGACACGCCGGAAGTGGGACACGGCCCACCGCCCGGGCCCCCGGCCGCAGCCCGACGCTGCGCAGACGACTCCAGGGCCGCACCACTGCACCACCGCACCACCCCACAGCTGCACCCCTGCACCCCTGCACCCCTGCACCACCGCAGAGCCGCGCCCCTGCAAAGCCTCACCACCACGCACCGCACCCCGCACAGCCGCACAGCCGCGCCCCAGGGCGAACGAAGGCGCCACCGCCCGCCCCGAGAAGAACCGCCGGCCCTACCCGGCCACCACGACCTCAGGAGCCCCGGCCGCCTCGGCCACCGGCCACCCGCCCTTGGGAACCGCGGCGGCGGGCCGCCACCACTGCTCCGTAGGCAGCGACGCGGCGGACGGCTCGAACGGCTCGCCCGGACGCGGCAGCGCGAGCCGCGCGGCGGCCCGGCGCGCCGCGGTGACCGTCCCCTCTCCCGGGTCCGTCCAGGCGTGCGGCGCGAGATTGAACGTCGCCCAGTGGATCGGCAGCATCGGCCCCGACACAGGACCGCCCTGGAGGTCGAGGTGGGCGCGCATGCCCTCCTCCGGGGTCATGTGGATGTCGGGCCAGAAGTCGGAGTACGCACCGATCTGGATCATGGTCAGGTCGAACGGGCCGTGCTCGGCGCCGATGTCCTTGAAGCCCTGGAAATAGCCGGTGTCACCGCTGTGGTAGACGCGGTGCTCGGAGCCGGCGGCCACCCATGACGCCCACAGCGTGTGCTGCGGGTTGCGCATGCCGCGGCCGCAGAAGTGGCGGGCGGGCGTCGCCGTGAGCGTCACTCCGGAGACCGTGGTCGACTCGTGCCAGTCCAGCTCGCGCAGCCGGTCGGCGGGCACGCCCCAATGCTCCAGGTGCGCGCCGACGCCGAGCGGGACCGCGAAGACGGTGTCGGTGTGGGCCAGCGCCTTGATCGTGGGCATGTCCAGGTGGTCGTAGTGGTCGTGCGAGATCACCACCACGTCTACCGGGCCGAGCGCGGCGAGCGGCAGCGGTACCGGGTGCAGTCGCTTCGGCCCCGCGAAGGCGAACGGGGAGCAGCGCTCACCCCAGACCGGGTCGAAGAGCACCCGCACGCCGTCGATCTCGGCCAGCACGCTGGAGTGGCCCATCCATGTGATGCGCAATCCGCTGACCGGGGGCTTCGCCAGGTCGGCGAGGGTCGTGGCGTGGACCGGGACGGTCCCGGCGGGGGCGCGCAGGACGCGCTCCTCCTTGCGGAAGTAGATCTTCGCGAACTCGACCATGGAACCGTCGGGACGGGTGCGGGCGCCCTCCGGGTTCTGGAAGGAGCCGTCCGCGAAGTTCGGCGACTTTCTGATGCGCTCCCAGCGCGCGCCGGTGGGCTCGGCACCGAAGGCGGCGGGCTGCAGCGATCGCAGCCCGGAACTCAGAGAACGTGACACGGCGCCTCCCGTTGATCGATCAGGATTCCCATTATGTGCGGCCCCACCGACAACGCGCCGTGAGCCCGGATCGTCCCCGCCCCGCCTGCCCACCACGCACACCTGGCTCGAACGCACCCTCCGTCCCGCCCCGAACTGATCCATCATTCAGTACCCGGCCCATTGACAGGGCTCTCGCGGCATCCAGATACTGACTGACGATTCAGTAAAGCCACCTGGAGGAACCGTGTCGGAACTCCCCACCGAGCTGGTCCCGCTCACCGACGAGCAGCGCGCCGTCGTGGATCTCGCGCGGTCGTTCGCGACCGACGAGATCCGGCCCCGCGCGCGTGCCGTGGACGAGGCGGACGTCGAGACCCCCTGGGACCTGTGGCACAAGGCCGCCAAGGTCGGCATCACCGGTTTCATGCTCCCGGAGGAGTACGGGGGCGGGGGCTTCACGGACGTGTTCACGCAGTGCCTCGTCCAGGAGGAGCTGTGCGTGGGGGACCTGGGCATCGGCAATCTGCTCTGCTCGAACGGCTTCTTCGCCGACCCGGTCCTGGCCCTGGGCACCGAGGAGCAGAAGCGCGCCTGGCTGACGCCGCTGACCGGCTCCGACACCCCGATGACCTCCCTCGCCACCACCGAGCCGGGGTCCGGTTCGGACGCCGCGTCCATCACCACCACGGCGACCCGCGTCGACGGCGGCTACCGGCTCGACGGCCAGAAGGCATGGATCTCGAACGCGGGCGAGGCCGAGCTGTACGTGGTCTTCGCCAAAACGGACCCGACGCAGCGTTCGCGCGGGGTGAGCGCCTTCCTGCTGCGCAAGAACACCGAGGGCGTCACCTTCGGTGAGCCGATGCGCAAGATGGGCCAGCGCGCCATCGTGTGCCGGGAGGTCTTCTTCTCCGACGCGTTCGTCCCCGAGGAGAACCGGCTCGGGGACGAGGGGCAGGGTTTCGTCGGCCTGATGCGTACCTTCGACATCTCCCGCGCGGTGCTCGGCGCGGCGGCCACGGGTGTGGCGCGGGCCGCCTACGAGTACGCGCGGGACTACGCGCGCACGCGCGTGCAGTTCGGCAAGCCGATCATCGAGCACCAGGCGGTCGCCTTCCGCCTCGCCGACATGCGCACCCGGATCGAGCAGGCCCGGCTGATGACATGGCGGGCGGCCCGCCGACTGGACGCCGGTCTCGACGCCACCGCCGAGGCGGCCATGGCCAAGCTCACGGCGTCGGAGACGGCCGCGTACTGCACCTGGGCGGCCGTCCAGACGCTCGGCGGCTGGGGCTACTCGCGCGAGTTCCCGGTCGAGCAGTGGATGCGGGACGCGAAGCTGGAGGAGATCGAGGAGGGCACCTCCGACATCATGCGCCTGGTCATCTCGAGGTCGCTGTGACGGACACTCCCGGCGTCGTCCCGGACGCCGCACCCGCGCCGGACCCGCTGCGCCTGACCGGCGGCGAGGCCGTCGCACGTGCCCTCGCCGCGCACGGCGTCACCCGCGCCTTCGGCATCCCCGGCACGCACAACCTGGAGATCTACCGGCACCTGGCGACGTACGGCATCGCGCACACGGCCCCGCGTCACGAACAGGGCGCCGGGTACGCGGCGGACGCCCACGCGCGCGTGACGGGCGAACCGGGGGTCGCGATCACGACCACGGGCCCGGCCCTGCTGAACATCGCGGCGGCCGTCGGCCAGGCCCACTCCGACAGTGTCCCGCTCCTCGTCGTCTCGCCAGGGATGCCGCTGCGCCATCCACGCCAGGCCACCGGGCTGCTGCATGAGATGCCCAGCCAGACGGAGGCGCTGCGCAATGTGGCCGCCTTCAGTCACCGGGTGTCGTCCGTGGACGAGATCGGTGTGGCCGTGGCCCGCGCGTTCACGCTGTTCCGCACGGAACGGCCGCGGCCCGTCCACATCGAGGTGCCGCTCGATCTGCTGGAGGCGGCCGAACCGGTGGGGCGCGTCCGTACGGCCCCACCGGCCGGGCGGCGCGGCGCGGCGCCGGAGTCCGTCGAGCGGGCTGCCGCGCTGCTCGCGCGGGCCGAGCGACCGGCCCTCGTCCTGGGCGGCGGCGCCCGCGGCGCGGCCGGCCCGTGCCGCGTCCTGGCCGAGCGGCTCGGCGCCCCGGTCGTCACGACGGCGAACGGCAAGAACGTCGTGGACGAGCGCCATCCGCTCGCCCTAGGAGTGTCGTTGCACAGCCCGGCAGTCCAGAAGTGGCTGGCGACACGGGACGTGGTCCTGGCCATCGGCACCGAGCTGGCGGAGTCCGACCTGTGGAGCGAACTGCCTCCGTTGCAGGGCCGGTTGATCCGCGTGGACATCGATCCGGCGCAGATGTACGCGCGGCACGTGGCCGATGTGCCCCTGGTCGGCGATGCGGCGGCGACGCTGGACGCGCTGGTCGAGGCCGTCGGGCCCCGAAGGCCCGCCGACGAGGACGCACTCGTCGAGGCCGTCGGGCCCCGAAGGCCCGCCGACGAGGACGCGCACGACGAGACGGCCACCCTGAAGGCGGCCCGTGACGACGAGACGCACCGCAGGGACGCCCGCTGGCTGCCCTACTTGGAGGCGATCGGTACCACCCTCGCCCCGGACGCCGTCGTCACTTCGGACAGCGCCCAGTGCTGCTACTACGGCGCCCTCCCCCATCTCGCCCTGGGCCCCGACGCCCGCTATCTGCACCCCACGGGCTTCGGCACTCTCGGCTACGCGCTGCCCGCGGCCATCGGCGCCAAGGCCGCGCGCCCCGACCGTCAGGTGGTCGCGATCAGCGGCGACGGTGGACTCCAGTTCACGATCCAGGAGCTCGCCACGGCCACCGAGCTGCGGCTCCCCCTGCCCGTCGTCGTGTTCGACAACGCCGGGTACGGCGAGATCCGCGACGAGATGGCCGCCCGCGGCGACCAACCCGTGGCGGTCGACCACGCGCGCGTGGATCTGTCCGCGCTGGCCCGCGCCTACGGGGGCCGCGGCGTCACCGTCCACGCGCCGGGCGAACTGGCGGCCGTGCTCGCCCGCGCCCTCACCACGCCAGGACCCACCCTGATCACCGTCCCCGAGGAGACCGCATGACCACCCCCACGCCCCCCACCCCGCCGCTGGTCGAGCTGACCTGGACCGACCATGTCACCGGCCGCAAGGGCTACTTGGTGGTCGACCGCCTGGTGCGCGGCGTCTCCAGCGGCGGCCTGCGGATGCGCCCCGGCTGCACGCTCGCCGAGGTCGCCGGGCTGGCCCGCGGCATGACGATGAAGGAGGCGCTGCACTACAACCCGCAGGGCCGCTACATCCCGCTCGGCGGCGCCAAGGGCGGCATCGACTGCGACCCGCGCGCCCCGGAGGCGTACGGCGTCCTGGTGCGCTACCTGAAGGCGATGCGCCCGTACATCGAGTCCTTCTGGACGACGGGCGAGGACCTCGGCCTCACCCAGGACCTGGTCGACCGGGCGGCCGAGGAGGCGGGCCTCGTCTCGTCGATCCAGGCCGTGTACCCGCTGCTGGACGACGAGAAGGAGGCCCGTGCGCGCCTTGCGGCGGCCTTCGCGGTCGACGTCGACGGCATCGGCCTGGACGAGCTGGTCGGCGGCTGCGGTGTCGCCGAGTCGGTCCTGGCCGCCCTCGACCGCGCGCAGATCCCGTACGCGGGCACGCGCGTGGCGCTGCAGGGCCTGGGCACCATGGGCGGCGCCACCGCCCGCTTCCTCGCGCGCGCGGGCCTGAAGATCGTCGCGGTCGCCGACCTGAAGGGCACCGTCGCCCATCCGGACGGCCTCGACGTGGAGGCGCTGCTCGCGGCCCGTGACGCGTACGGCACCGTCGACCGCTCGGCGCTGCGCCCCGAGGACCGTGAACTGCCCGGCGACGCCTGGCTGTCGGCCGACGCCGACGTACTCGTCCCGGCCGCCGTGTCGTACGCGATCGACGCCACGAACCAGGAGCGGGTCACCGCCCGCTGGATCGTCGAGGCGGCCAACATGCCGGTCCTCGCCGACGCGGAGGAACTCCTCGCGCGGCGCGGCGTCACGGTGCTGCCGGACGTCGTCGTCAACTCCGGGACGAACGCCTGGTGGTGGTGGACGCTCTTCGGCGACATCGGTGCCGACGCGGACGAAGCGTTCGCGTACACGCGGCGGTCCATGCGCGCCCTCATCGACCAGATGCTGGCCCGCGCCGAGACCGACGGGACGACGCCGCGGGCCGCCGCGCACGCCATCGTTGCCGACCGCCTGCCCGTGCTCGCGGAGCGCTTCGGGTGGTACAGGTGACCACGACTCCCCTGGAGGCGCTGTACGACCCGGCCTCGGTCGCGGTCGTCGGCGCGTCCGACAACCCCGAGAAGTGGGGTTACTGGCTGGCCGCAGGTGCCCTGAGCGGCCGCACCCGGCGCACCGTCCACCTCGTCAACCGCAGGGGCGGCCAGCTGGAGGGCGAACCGTTCCTGCCGGATCTGGCCGCACTGCCGTCACCGGCCGAGCACGTGGTGGTCGCCGTGCCGCCCGCCCACGTGCGTCCCGTCGTCGCCGAGGGCCTGGCCGCCGGGGCGCGCTGCTTCACGGTCATCACCTCGGGCGGCGCGGGCGCGGCCGAGGAGCGGGCCCTGGCGGACCTGGTCACCTCGAACGGGGCGCGGCTGCTCGGCCCCAACTGCATGGGCGTCGTCGACACGACGAGTCAACTGCGGCTCAGCTGGGGCGACTTCCCCGCGGGCGGTCTCGGCCTGGTGTCGCAGAGCGGCAATCTCGCCCTGGAGATCGGCCGGCATCTCGCGCGCGCGGGGCAGGGCTTCTCCCGGTTCGTGTCGCTGGGTAACCAGCGCGACATCGACGCCGCCGACGCCCTGGAGTCGCTGATCGCCCACGAGGCGACGCGGGCGATCGCCGCGTACGTGGAGGACTTCCGGGACGGACGCCGGCTCGCAGGCGTCCTGGCGGCCGCGCACGCGGCGGGGAAGCCGGTGCTGCTGCTGACCGTCGGGCGCAGCGCGGCGTCGGGGCGCGCCGCGGCCTCGCACACGGGCGCTCTCGTCAGTCCGTACGCCACGGTCGCGGCGGTCTGCCGCGACGCGGGCGCCCTGCTGCTCGACTCGGCCGGTGAACTCGTCGACGTCGCGGTGCACTTGATGGCGCGCGGTGCGCCCTCCCACGCTCCGCGCCGGGTGGCCGTCATCGGTGACAGCGGCGGCCAGGGCGCCCTCGCCGCCGACGCGTTCGCGGCCCGTGGTCTCGACGTGCCCGCCCTCTCGCCCGAGACGGTCGCGGACCTGGACGCGCTGCTGCCGGCCGCCGCAGGCCGGGCGAACCCGGTGGACCTCGCCGGGGCGGGCGAGGCCGATCTGGCCAACTACGCGCGCGTGGCGGACTGCCTGCTGCACGGCAAGGACACCGACGCGGTCGTGCTCACCGGCTACTTCGGGGACTACGCGACGGCCAACCCGGCACAGGCCGAGCGCGAGTGCGCGATCGCGCACGCCCTCGCGGACGCGGCACGGTCCGCGGACCGTCCGCTGATCGTCCACACCATGGCCCGCGACACCCCGGCCCTCAGGGTGCTGCGCGAGCGCGGGATCCCTGTCTACGAGCGCGTGGAAGAGGCGGCGACGGCCCTGGCGGGCGCGGCACGTCTGGCCGCTGCCCCGCCCCGCCTGCCGGTGACGCAGGCGGCGCCCACCACCACGTACGACGTCGAGGACGGCGGCTACGAGACCGTGCGCGAGCTGCTCGCCTCATACGGACTCACCTTTCCCGTGGCGGAGTTCGTGGCCGGCGAGGCCGGTGCGGATGGCGTCGTGGACGCGGCCGGGCGCACGGGCTACCCCCTGGTGCTCAAGGCGATGGGCCTCGCCCACAAGACGGAGGCCGGCGGCGTGGCGCTCGGCATCGCCGACGAGGCGGCGCTGCGCGCGGCGTTCGCGCGGATGCGGGCGGCCACCCGGGCGACCCGGTACGCGGTGGAGGCCATGGCCACGCCCCCGTACGCGCGTGAACTCATCGTCGGTGTCCGGCGGGACGCCTCTTTCGGGCCGGTCGTCATGGTCGGCGCGGGCGGGGTCACTGCCGAGCTGCACGCCGACACGGCGCTCGCGCTCGCCCCGCTCACCCCAGCACGCGCGCGTGCCCTGCTGCTCGAACTGCGGCACGCACCGCTGCTCACCGGCTGGCGCGGGGCTCCCGGCGTCCATCTGGAGGCGGCCGCGGCAGCCGTCTGCGCGGTGGCGCAGGCCGCGGCGGACCACCCCGAACTGGCGGACCTGGAGGTCAATCCGCTCCTGGTGCACCCGGGCGGGGCGATCGCCCTGGACGCTCACGGGGTGCCAGCGCGCTGAGCCGGTCGGCGGTCTCCTCGTCGAGCGGCAGGAAGGCTTCGAGCCGCAGCTCGGCGAGGGTCACGTCGACGGCCGTACCGAAATGGGTGAGGGTGCTCAGCAGGCGCAGTTCGCCGACGGGCGACGTCAGCCGCAGTGGTACCGCGAGCCCGAGGTAGTCCGGGTCGGTCCGCCGCGGCCGGCCCGGCACGTACCGCTGCAGCTCGGCGAGGAGTTCGGACGTGCCCGGGTACGGGTTGCGCGCCGCGCCGTCGCGCAGGGAGTCGACGACGTGCCACGCCCACTCGTCCAGGTTCTGGATACGAGGCGCGAGCCCCCGCGGATGCAGCAGCACGCGCGCGATGTTCACCGGTGCCTCCAGGAGGCGCGCGTCGACGCCCGCCACCAGCGCGTCGAAGGCGTCGTTGGCGGCGACGAGGTCCGCGCCGCGGTCGATGATGACGGCCGGATAGGGGTGGTGCGCCGCCATGATGCGTTCCAGGGCCGCGCGGACGGCCCCCAGGCGTGGGTCCTCGAAACGCGTCTCCTTGTAGGCGGGCGCGTAACCAGCCGCCAATAGCAGCGCGTTGCGTTCCCGCAAGGGGATCTCCAGCGCCTCCGCGAGGCGTACCACCATGGCCCGACCGGGCCGCGAACGGCCGCTCTCCATGAAGCTGACATGGCGTTGCGTGGTGCCCGCGCGTGTGGCCAGTTCCAGTTGGCTGATCCGCCGCCGCGCCCGCCATCCGCGCAGCACCTCGCCGAGTTCGGTGCGCTGTCCCGTCTCCGTCGTCACCGGGCCGTGTCTACCCCACGGGCCGTTGATCGGCCATTCCCCGCAGGGAATTGAGGCGATGCCCCGCCGGGCGCAGAGTCGCAGACGACCGACTGTCCACGCCCCGCTGCCCCGAGGAGCACCCATGTCGCAGATCGACGCGCAGGATCTGGCCGCCCGCTACGCGGCCGTCTGGAACGAGTCCGACCCCGGCCTGCGCCGCAGGGCCGTGGAGGCTCTGTGGGCGCCGGACGGGGTCCATCTTCTTCAGCCGCCGGAGGAGATGCGCGCGGAGGCGGCCCGGCTGGGCTTCGCCGGCACCACGCTGGTGGCGCGCGGCCACGCCGAGCTGGAGGCGCGGGTGACGCGCGCCCACGAGGAGTTCGTCGCGACCGGCGAGTACGTCTTCCGTGCCGCGCCGGACTCCGCCGCCGCGCTTGAGGACGTCGTGACGTTCCGCTGGGAGTCGGTGCTGGCCGCCACCGGTGCGGTGACCGGCGGCGGCCTGGAGTTCGTGACCGTGGACGAGGACGGGCGGATCAGCCGCGACTGTCAGTTCCCCGCGCTGTGACCCCGGTGGGGGTACGGCGGCGGCGTGCCCCCACCGCGCAGAACACGAGCCCGATCACGATGAACAGCAACAACGGCAGCACCTGGCTGAGCGTGTACTGCAGCCGCTCCCCCGCGAACGACGCGGGCAGCGAGTCCGCGGCGCTGCCCGCCGTGCCGAACCAGCCGACGCCGAAGCCCGGCCAGATCAGCACGACGACGGTGAAGGCGACGAAGCCGGTGGCCAGCGCGCTGACGATCCACGTCCCTGCCCGGCCGCCGGGGACGGCGTAGGGCCGCGGCTGGTCCGGGTACTTGCGGCGCAGCACGGCGAGGCTCGGGAAGGTGATGACGTACGAGATGAAGGTGGTGCAGATCGTCAGGCCGAGCCCGGCGGTGAAGTACTTCTCGCCGTCGCCGCCGCTCAGGTTGAGCGCGACCACGAACAGGATCGAGCCGAGGACCGCGGAGAGCAGATTGACCCGCACCGGCGTGCCGTGCTTCTCGGAGATGTGCCCGAGCCAGGCGGGCCCGGCCCCGTCCGCGCACGCCACGGCCTGCGCGCGGTGGGCGCCCATGGCCCAGGTGACGCCGGAGGTGAGCAGACCGATGATGAGCCCGGCCGCGGCGACACCGCCGAACACCGAGCCGAGTCCGGTGAGGGTGACCGTGCCGTCGGCGGCGATCGAGCCCCCGTAGACCGTGAAGACCGCCTTGCAGGCGTCGATGAAGCCGCCGAGGCTGCCGATCTCCTTGCCCGGCAGTACGAACAGGATGCCGAGGATGGGGCCGCCGTACAGGACGACGGCCGCGAGGCCCGAGCGCAGGATCGACAGCGGGATGTCGCGCCGCGGGTTCTTCATCTCCTCGGCGGCCGAGCTGGGCAGTTCGAAGCCCACGTAGTTGAAGATCAGCACCGGGACGAGCGCGACGAAGCCCGCGTACGTGGGGACGAACTCGCCGGCGGGCAGCGCGTGCACCCCGTGCTGGGCGGCGTACACGACCACGGACACCAGGAAGAAGCCGAGCAGCACGATGCGGGCGACGGCGCCCGCGATGGGCACCCACTTGCCGATGCGCACGGACTGTACGACGGCGAGCGCGCCGCCCCAGATGAAGACGAGCCCGGCGACGTACTTCCAGGCGCCCGGCAGCGGTGTGAAGAACTCCTCCCAGGTGGTCAGCGCGATGATGCAGAGGCTGCCGCCCACCCAGACCGGGTTGGATATCCAGTACAGGAGCTGGTTCACGCCCGCCACGACCCGGCCGAAGGCCAGCCGCGTCCACACGTAGGGCCCGCCCTGCACCGGGAACGCCGAGCCGAGCTCGGCGACGAGCAGTCCGTACGGCAGGAAGAACACCAGGGCCAGGATCGCCATCCAGGTCAGGCCCTCGGGGCCCTGCGCGGCGACCGAGCCGATGGTGTCGAGCCCGACGAGGGTGCAGATCAGGAAGAACAGCACATCGAGCCGGCGCAGGTCCTTGCGCAGCCGGGAACGCTGCTCGCCCCACCCTTCGGAGAGGTCGGGGGCGTCCGCCCCGGGAGGCGGGGTCGGTGATACGGATGGGGCTTGGGTCACGGGTTGCTCCTGGCGAGGACAGGACTGCTCCGGCGGGGACGAGCCACTCCGTGCCGGTGAACGACCGGCCTATTGACTGAATGGCCAGTCAGTAGCGGAGTTAGGGGACTGTAGTCGCGGGCAGCGAAGGCGTGTCAAGGGTCCTGCACGAAGCGACCCCGCCGACGCGCCCCCGATACCGGCTCGCTACACGAACAACTAGGGTTACGGCGTGACCAGAGTCCGGTTGAGCGTGGCCGAGCGGCGCGAGGAGCTGCTGCGGGCCGCCATCGAGCAGATCGAGGCGCGCGGTGTCGCCGCCGTGCGCATCGCCGACGTGGCATCGGCGCTCGGGGTGAGCAACGCCCTGGTGCTGTACCACTTCTCGACGAAGGAGAAGCTTGTCGCGGCCGCGTTCACGCACGCCGCCGAGGACGACCTGGCGCATCTGCGCAAGCTCCTCGGCCGGCGCACCACGGCGCTGAAGCGGCTGCGCGCCGCGGTGCGCTGGTACGCGCCGACGGGCCAGGCCAAGGGCTGGCGGCTGTGGATCGAGGGCTGGGCCGTCGCGCTGCGCGAGCCCCCACTGCGCGAGGTCACGCGCGATCTGGACCGGCAGTGGAAGGCGGCGCTCGCGGAGGTCGTCGCCGAGGGCGTGGCGGCGGGCGAGTTCACGTGCCCGGATCCGATGGCCACGGCCCTGCGCCTGACCGCGCTCCTCGACGGCCTGGCCGTCCAGATGACGACGTACGAGGGCGCGGTGTCCCGGGCCCGTACGCAGGAGTGGGTGGACGAGGCGCTGGCGCGCGAACTGGGCCTGGAACGGGCCGAGTTGACGGCGCAGGGCCGCTGACGGAATCTCTTCCGCGGCGCCCCATCGTCGCGAACCGGACCTCCACCGCGACCCGCCATCACGGACCACGCCCCCGCCCGACCCGCGACACCCCGGCCGGTGCCGCGACCGGCACCGCAGCCACGAACCGACCTCCGCCCGACCCACCGTCACAAACCGGACCTCCACCGCGACCCGCCATCACGGACCAGGCCCCCGTCCGACCCGCGACACCCTGGCCGGCACCGCGGCCACGAACCGGGCCTCCACCCGACCCGCGACACCCCGGCCGGCGCCGCGGCCACGAACCGGCCTCCGCCCGACCCACGGTCACGAACCGGCCTCCGCCACGCCCCGCCATCACGAACCGGACCTCCACCCGACCCGCGACACAGACCCGCGACACCCCGGCCGGCGCCGCAGCCACCGCTCCCGTCAGGGCGTCTCCCGCACTGCCCCACCCGTCTCGATCCGCTCCCCCAGCCCTCGCAGGAACTGCGCCCAGCGGTCGGCGAAGCGTGGGTCGTCCGGGTTCAGGCCGGTGACCATGCGCGTGATCTGGGGCAGCAGCCGGGGATAGCTCGCCACGGCGAAGGCCAGCAGGCGGAGCAGTTCGGGGTCCATGTCCTGGGGCACCCGGCCGGCCTCCTGGCGGCGGCGGACCTCCTCCACCTGGGCGCGCAGCACGGGCAGCCGCTCGTCCTCGTGCGGCACCTTGCCGTGCGCGTAGGCCAGCGCCTCCCGCTGGAGGTAGGCGAGCCAGGCGTCGTCCTCGGCCTGCGCGCCGTAGTGGTAGGCGAGGAAGTCGCCGAAGGATTCCGGGGCCTCCTGGGTGCGGCGCAGGCGGCGTTCGCGGACATGGGCGAGGACGTCGGCGAACAGCCGGTCGCCGATGCGGCCGCCGCTGGCCAGGAACATCGAGTACGCGAATCCGCTCGCCCAGCCGGGCAGCCGTTCCACGATGGCGTTGGACGCCTCACCGACGGGCGTGGGCAGTCGGCCGACGCACACGGCGCCGAGCAGCAGCAGCGCGGCGCACACCGGCAGCACCACGGCGAAGGCCCGGGCCGACGCGGCGCCGCCGTGGTCGGCGCCGAGGACGGTGAAGTAGACGAGTCCACCGAGAGCGACGCCGAGGACGTTCCCGGTCTGCATGGACGTGGTGACCACGCCCGCGCCCGATCCGGCCTCCTGGGGCGGCACGCCGGAGATGACGGTGCCGACGAGCGGGCTCAGCGCGAAGCCCTGGCCGAGGCCGACGACGAACAGCACCGGGGCGAGCTGCCACCAGCGCAGGTCGGCGCCCGCCGCGGCGACCGTCCCGGCCGCGCCGAGCAGGCCGAGCGCGGCCGTCACCATGCCGAACGTCAGCACGTGCTTGCCGAGCAGCGGGACGAGGCGCGGCGCCACCAGCGACGTGATGAAGAAGCCGACGGCGCCGGGCGTGAAGGTGAGCGCCGACATCATCGGGGTGTATCCGAGACCGGCCTGCAGATGCACGGCGAGGGTGAGCAGATACGCCGCGTACGAGGCCGTGAACAGGGCGGCGGCCGTCACACCGGGCGCGATGCCGCGGGCGCGGAAGAGCTCCATGCGCACCAGCGGCTGTCCGCCGCCGTCCGCGACCCGCTTCTCGTACCGGACGAAGGCGTAGCCGGCGGGCGCCGTGGCGACGAGGGCCAGCAGGATCCACAGCGGCCACCCCAGGTCCCGGCCTTCGAGCAGTGGCACGGAGAGCAGCAGCAGGGCGAGCACGCCGAGGCCGACGCCGCCCCGGTCGAGCCGGGTGCCGTCGGCGGGCTGGTCGGCCGGCAGGGTGCGCGCGGCGGCGAACGCGGCGGCCAGGCCGACGGGCACGTTGACGAGGAACACGGACCGCCAGCCCAGCCCGAACGGGTCGAGGGCGAGCAGCGTGCCGCCGATCAACTGCCCCGCGATGGAGGCGATTCCGATGACCGCACCGAAGGTCCCGAGGGCGCGTCCGCGCCGCTCGCCCTCGAACGTGGTCTGGATGATGGCGAGCACCTGCGGGTACAGGAGCGCTCCACCGATTCCCTGCAACGCCCTTGCGGCGATGAGGACTTCGATGTTCGGCGCGGCTCCGCACAGCGCGGAGGCCGCGGAGAAGACGAGCAGTCCGGTGATGAACATCCGCCTGCGGCCGACGAGATCGCCGAGCCGTCCGCCGGTCACCAGCAGACAGGCGTACGTGATGGTGTACGCGGAGATGACGAGTTCGACGCCGCCGTACCCGGCGTCCAGGTCGGTGCGGATGGCCGGGACGGCGACGTTGACGATGGCCACGTCGAGGATGGCCATGAAGGTGCCGACGAGCACGGTGGCCAGGACGAGACCCGGCCGTACTGGTCTGGACGGCAAGGCAGGTCCCCCTGGGTGACGGCGAGTTCGACCGCGACCACGTCACCCAAGCAGCAAGTCCCTCGGGTCCCGCAGGACCTGACGAACACTTGATTGATTCCTGGCCTGCCGTTCACCTGACCTTCAGCACAACTGGCGTTTCCTGCATGTCAGTTGAGCTCGTACACCGCCGTCACCGTCACCGAGTCCTCCACTTCGCCGGGCGCGACGGGCACCTTCGCGGTGTCGGCGCCGAAGGCGTCCACCGGCAGCGCGACGGGACGCGGCCGCCCCTGCGCACCCTCCTCCAGCGAGACCAGGCGGCCCAGCCGGTGCCCGCTCAGCTCGGCGTACTGGACGGCCTTGCGGTGGGCGTCGTCGTGCGCGGCCGCGCGGGCAGCGGAGCGCAGGGCACCGGGGTCGGCGACGTCGAAGACGACGGCGTTCACGCGGGCGGCGTCGCCGGCCGCGTCGGACACCGCCTGGACGACGGCACCGGTCCGCTTCAGGTCGCGGATCTTCACGGAGAACGTCTGGGCGGCCTGGTACCCGGTGACCTTCGGGGAGCCGTCCGGCTGCGGGTCGGCCGCGTAGACGGCGGAGAGGGAGAGGTTCTCGGTGCGGACGTCCTTGTCGGCGACGCCCGCCTCGCGCACGGCGGCGAGGAACGCGCTCGCGGCGGTGCCCTGTGCGGCGAGGGCCGTCTGTGCGGTGGATCCGGTGACCTCGACACCGGCGGTCACGACCGCCATGTCCGGCGCCGCGCTCGCCAGCCCCTCCCCGGTGACGGTCACCGTCGCCGCTCGCGGCGCACGGACCCCCGTCACGCTCGGCGCCTGCGGGGCGGCAGCGGCGGGGAGCCCCGACAGCCCGACGACGAACAGGGCGGCGGCGACGGCCGCGCAGTGGCGGGTGCGTACGGGCATGGAGGCGGGGTCCTTCCGGTCGGGCCCGCCGGGCGGCGGGCCGCCGACATCCCAGCACCCGCACCCGGCCGGCAGGACCACGCCACTCCGCCCGGTCACCTCACCGGCCCACGAACCCGGTGGGCGACGCCGCCCGGAAAGGCACTCAGGAGGCGGATCGCAGCTGCGCCTTGATCTCGTGCGGGTTCAGGAACCCCTTGGCCTGCACCCGGTCGCCGGACGACTCGCCGCGCAGTCTGCGCCCGATCCACGGCACCAGGAACTCCCGGGCCCAGTGGATGTCGTCGCGCCGCACCTCGAACGTGCCGCGCGGCGGCAGCGGCGGCCAGGCCTGCTCGGGGTCGGCGGGCACCTCGATGCCGAGGGCCTGTCCGGCGCGGAGCGCGACCCGGGTGTGGCCCTCGGCGGCGAGGTGCAGCCGGTCCTCGTCCCAGGCCCTGCGGTCCTGGATCGACTTGAGGGACCACAGGTCGAGCACCGGGCAGCGGTACCGGTCGGCGATGGCGCGTACGTGCATGTTGTACGTGGCGATCTTGCCGCGCAGATGCTTGAGCACCGCCACGTCGCGGGTGTCGAAGCCGGTGGCGAGCATCACGGTGCCGGCCGCCTCCGTGAGCCGCGCCACGGCCTGCTCGAAGCGCTCGGCCACGTCGTCCGGATCGGTGCCGGGCCGGATGATGTCGTTGCCGCCCGCGACGAAGGTCACCAGGTCGGGGGCGAGCTCGACCGCGCGGGGGACCTGGTGCTCGACGATCTGGTCGAGCAGCTTGCCGCGCACGGCGAGGTTCGCGTACTGGAAGGTGTCCTCGGGGACCAGATCGTCCAGCAGGACGGCGAGCCGGTCGGCCCAGCCGACGAACGTCCCGTCGGGTGCGGGGTCGCCGACGCCCTCGGTGAAGCTGTCCCCCACCGCGGCGTAGGACCGGATCGTGCCGATGCCGAGTGAATCCGTGAGTGCTCTCGATTCGTTTGCCACGACCACACATCTTTCACCCTCGAATGTGACCTACGCGACCGTAACCAGGGGTTGACGAGTGGTGAGATAGCCCACCCGGCACACGGGGAATAACCGGTGCCGGGTGGGACTCGCGTGACGCGCGGGGTGTCAGCGGGGATCAGCGGGCGGAGTGTCAGCGGGGATCAGACGGTGACGCCGTGGCTGCGCAGGTAGGCGAGCGGGTCGACGTCCGAGCCGTAGCTCGCGGTGGTGCGGATCTCGAAGTGCAGGTGCGGCCCGGTGACGTTGCCGGTGGCGCCTGACAGGCCGATCCGGTCGCCCGCGTTCACGGTCTGCCCGGCGGAGACGCCGACCGAGGACAGGTGGGCGTACTGCGCGTAATAGCCGTCGGCGTTCTTGATCACGATCTCGTTGCCGTACGAGCCGTCGTAGCCGGCGGAGACGACCGTGCCCTGGGCGACCGCCTTGACGGAGGTGCCGGTGGAGACGGTGAAGTCGGTGCCGGTGTGGTAGCCGCTGGACCACATGGAGCCGGAGGAGTGGTACGGCGTGCCGACGGAGCCGTCGACCGGCTTCACGTAGCCGGAGCTGCTCGTGGTGTCGCTCGCCCGGGTCGCGGTGGCGGACGCGCCGCTCGCGGAGCCGTCGACGGTGAGCTCGGTGCCGGGCTTGATCAGCGCGGCGTTCGAGCCGATGACGTCCTGGTTGTCCTGGTAGAGCTGCTTCCAGCCACCGTCGACGCCCTGGCTCTTCGCGATCTTCGCGAGGGTGTCGCCCGACTTCACGGTGTACGTCGTGGTGGTGCTGCCGGAGTCCGCGGCCTGCGCGCCGGCGGCCCCCACGAGCGGGAGGACGAGCGCGGCGCCTCCCACGGTGGCCACGGCGGCGGCCCGGGTGACGCGCTGGGACTTCGGGCGGCGGTGCTTACCCTTTGCGGGCATGACATGTTTCCTCTCCGTCGCCTGCGAGGTGAGCTGTCGGGTTCGGACTGGAGATGTCCGGCCGGAGCCCGCGAAGGCGTCCGGCTTCACCCCGAGCCGCTTGGGGAATTCCCGGGCGGCGTACTGCCTGTGGGTCCCCCGCTCCTGCCGTCACGGGTCGTGGAAGAAGTCCGGGCGGCGGCAGGACTTGGCGTTCCGTCCGGTGTGATGGGTGACCGTAAGGCAGCGGGAACGGCCGCGACAAACACCGCGGAGAAATGTGGGCCCTTTTCGCGGGCGTCTGAGAATTTCGTGTGTGACCCTCCGTGGAGCGCGCCGCTTTACGAACGCCATACCTTCGGGATTTCCGCGTTTCCGGATCAAGGAGAACGGCCACGCACGGTCACCTGTATGAGCCCGCTCACCCCTACGTCCACAATCTCCTTTCACTTCCCGACAGTTGACCTTGAACGGGGCGAATCGGACACATGGTTGCCCGGGGAATCGATGTCGTATCGTCAGGAAGCAGGCCCGCCGACGAGCGACGTCGGCGCACCGACCGGGAGGAGCCCCCGTGACGCAGCACGCCCCGTCCACCGAGCCCGAGCTGACCGGAGTGCGCAACTTCCGTGATGTGGGCGGCCTGCCGACCGTGGACGGCCGACGCGTGCGGCCCGGAGTGCTCTTCCGCAGCGGTCATCTGGCGCACGCCACCGCCGAGGACGCGACGTTCCTCGGCTCGCTCGGACTGCACACCGTCTTCGACTTCCGCAACGCGGCGGACCAGAAGCTGGAGGGTGCCGACGTGGCGCTGCCCGGCGTGCGCAACGTGAATCTGCCGCTGTCCGACCCGGCGGACGGCGCGGAGTTCTGGAAGATGGTCCGCGACGGCGATCTCGACCAGCTGCGCGGCCTGCTCTCCGAGGGCCGGGGCGCGAACCGGATGATCACCTCGTACCGCTCCATCGTCACCGGCCGCACGGCCGAGCACAGTCAGGTGCTGCACGCGATGGTCGAGGACAGTGTGCCCGCCCTGATGCACTGCGCGGCCGGCAAGGACCGTGCGGGCCTGTCGATCGCGGTGACGCTGCTCGCGGTCGGCGTCGAGCGGGACGCCATCGAGGCGGACTACCTGAAGTCGAACGAGAAGCACCGCCGCTACAAGGTCCGCCGCAACGGCTCCTCGGCCGACGACGCCTACTCCCCCGAGGTCATGGAGCTGCTCAGCCCGCTCTTCGACGCCCGCGCCGAGTACCTGCACGCGGCCTTCGAGACGATCGAGCAGACCTGGGGCACCACCGACCGCTACCTCGAAGAGGGCCTGAAGCTCACCGCGGCCGACCGCGACCGGCTGCGCGAGCGCCTGCTCGACTGACCGGCGCTACCGGTTCCCGCCCAGCGTGAACAGCAGGTAGATGAAGGCGGCGAGGGCGTGTCCCGCGAAGACGTAGAGCAGGACGCGCACCCAGATGCCGCGCGGCAGCTTGTCCTCGATGTCACGGCCGCCCTGCCGCTGTGTCTCGCTCATGTCAGGCCTCCCGGATCGGACCGGCCGCCGGGCCGATGCACAGCGCGGCGGTCGGACTCTGCAGCAACGTGTGGACGAACAGGAGCTCGGCCCCGCCCCGGTCCGCCGCGGCGATCCGGTGCGGGGTGAGCGAGTCGAAATGCGCGCTGTCCCCCGGGTCGAGCCGGTAGGACGTGTCGCCGAGGCGCAGCCGCAGCCGCCCCTCCAGAACGTAGAGCCACTCCTCGCCGGGATGGACCCGCACGATGTCGCCCTGCGACCCGTACGGCACCCGGACCCGCAGCGCCTGCATGCCACGGCCCGGCGATCCGGCCTGGAAGTACGCCCAGCCGCCCGCCTCGGTCGGCTCCTGGCCGCCGGAGCGCACGACGGCGTCCCGGTCGGCGGGGGTCTCGCCGAGCAGTTCGGAGACGGTCGTACCGTAGATACGGGCGAGCGCGAGCAGCATCGGCAGCGAGGGCTGTCGCTGTCCGGTCTCCAGCCGGGAGAGATGGGCCGGTGAGAGCCCGGCGGAGCGGGCGGCGGCCTCGAGTGTGAGGGCGGCGCGGCGGCGCAGCGCGCGCAGCTGCGGCGCGACGGCGGGCAGGTCCGGGGGTTCCGGCACCACGTCGAGCCCGGCGTCGGGCTCTGGGAGGGCAGGGCTCATACCGTCGATTCAGCCAGAGCCCTGCCCCAGTGGCAAATTTATTGCCTCAGAGGCAAACCGCGGCGGGGGCGGTCAGCGGTTGGCGACCGCCTGCTTCACCAGTGTCTTCCCGAAGTCCCACATCAGGCCACCTCCGCCGTGTGCGTCGTCCATCACGGCGGTGAACGCCTCGACGAACCGGTCGACGTCCTGCTCGTCGATCACGAGCGGCGGGATCAGCTTGATGACCTCCAGATGGTCGCCCGAGACCTGTGTCAGGATCCGGTGCTTCTGCAGCAGCGGCACCACGACCATCTGCGCGAACAGGCCCTTGCGGGCGGCCTGAAGCATGGTCCACCGGCTGCGCAGCTTCAGGGACCTGGGCCTGCCGAACTCGATCCCGATCATCAGCCCGCGCCCGCGCACGTCGCTCAGCAGCTCGTAGCGGTCGATGAGTCCGGCGAGCCGGGACTTCAGCAGGTCCCCCATGGCGCGGGCGTTCGCGACGGTCTCCTCGTCCTCCATGACGGACAGGACGGCGAGGCCCGCGGCCATGGCCTGCGCGTTGGAGCCGAAGCTCGCCGAGTGGACGAGGACCCGGTCCATGGACGAGTAGACCTTCTTGAAGATCCAGTCCTTGCCGAGCGTCGCGCCGACCGGCACATAGCCGCCCGAGAGGGCCTTGGCGACGCACACCAGGTCCGGTTCGACACCGTCCTCGTGCTGGTACGCGTAGAAGTCGCCGGTGCGCCCGAGGCCGGTCTGCACCTCGTCGGCGATGAGCAACGCCTTGTGCTGGTGCAGGAGTTGGAGGGCGTCCCGCAGATAGCCGGGCGGCGCCTCGTGGACGCCCTTGCCCTGGATCGGCTCGACGATGAGCCCGGCCACGTCGCCCTTCTTCAACTCCCGCGCCAGGGCGTCGAGATCGCCGAGCGGGACGGCGGTGTCGGGCAGCAGCGGGGCGAAGCCGTCCCGGAAGCCGTCCTCGCCGTTGACCGACAGGGAGCCGGTGGTGAGCCCGTGGAAGGCGTGCGCGCAGTAGAGGACGCGCGGCTTGCCGGTCGCGTACCGGGCGAACTTCAGCGCCGTCTCCACGGCCTCGGTGCCGCTGTTGCCGAAGAACACCCGGTCCAGGTGCGGGCTGTGGGTCAGCAGCCGCTCGGCGAGCAGGCCCGGCAGCGGCTGGCAGTCGAACCGGGTGAGGTCGGCGAGCGAGGCGTCGAGCACGTCGTGCAGCGCCTTGCGCACGACCGGGTGGTGCCGCCCGAGGCCCATGACGCCGAACCCGGCGAGCATGTCCAGGTAGTCGTTGCCGTCGGCGTCCCAGAAGTGCGCGCCCTCGGCCCGCTCGTAGACCTTGTCGAAGCCGATGGTGTGGAGCATCTTCGGCAGCTGGTGGTTGAGGTACTTGGCGTGCAGCTCGTACCGTTCGGCGCCGCGCTCGGCGAGCAGCTTGCCGAGGTCGAACTCCTTGCTCATACGTCGTTCTCCTTGCCGGACTTCAGGCTGTCCTTGCCGGACTTCAAGGTGAGGGAGGCGCCGATCCGTCCGGCGATCTCCACCGGGGTGAGGCCGATGTCGGCCAGCACCTCGCCGCGTTTGGCGTGCGCCAGGAACTGCTCGGGGATCCCGAACCGGCGTACGGGGACGTCGACTTCGGCTTCGCCGAGCGCGAGCGCGACGGCGGATCCGACGCCCGCGGCCTTGCTGTTGTCCTCGACGACGGCGACGAGCTCGTGTCCGGCGGCCAGCTGCGCGAGGTCCGGGTCGACGGGTTTGACCCAACGGGGGTCCACGACCGTGCAGTTGATGCCGCGCGCTTCGAGCAGTTCGGCGGCCTGGAGGCAGACGGGCGCCATGACGCCGACCGACACCAGCAGCACGCGCGCGTCGTCGGCCCGGTGCAGCACGTCGATGCCGCCGATCCGGTCCACGGCCGGGATCGGCGCGCCCACGGACTCCTTGGGGAACCGCAGCATGGTCGGCGCGTCGTCCACGGCCACGGCCTCCCGCAGCTGCGCCCGGAGCTGGTCGGCGTCGCGCGGCGCGGCGATGCGCAGGCCCGGCACGACCTGGAGCACCGACATGTCCCACATGCCGTTGTGCGAGGCGCCGTCGACGCCGGTGACGCCGGCCCGGTCGAGGACGAAGGTGACGCCGCACTTGTGCAGCGCGACGTCCATCAGCAACTGGTCGAAGGCCCGGTTGAGGAAGGTCGCGTACACGGCGACGACCGGGTGCAGCCCGCCCGTCGCCAGCCCGGCGGCCGACACGGCGGCGTGCTGCTCGGCGATCCCGACGTCCCAGACCCGGTCGGGGAACTCGGCGGCGAACTTGGTGAGGCCCACCGGGTGCAGCATGGCGGCGGTGATGGCGACGACGTCCTCCCGCTCCCGCCCGATCGCCGCGATCTCGTCGCCGAACACCGAGGTCCAGGAGGGACCGTTGGAGGGTGCGAGCGGCTCGCACGTCAGCGGGTCCATCACGCCGACGGTGTGGAACCGGTCGGCCTCGTCCGCGAGCGCCGGCTCGTAGCCGCGCCCCTTCTCCGTCAGACAGTGCACGAGGACGGGCCCGTGGAAGCGCTTGGCGCGCCGCAGCGCGGACTCCACGGCCCCGACGTCGTGCCCGTCGATGGGTCCCACGTACTTCAGGCCGAGGTCCTCGAACATGCCCTGCGGCGCGAACGCGTCCTTGAAGCCCTTCTTGGCGCCGTGCAGGGACTCGTACACCGTGTGCCCGATGACCGGGGTGCGCAGGAGCACGTCCTTGCCCCAGGCCAGCACCTTCTCGTACGAGTCCGTGGTCCTCAGGGTCGCGAGGTGGTTGGCGAGGCCGCCGATGGTCGGCGCGTAGGAGCGCTCGTTGTCGTTGACGACGATGATCAGCGGCCGGTCCTTGGCGGCGGCGATGTTGTTCAACGCCTCCCAGGCCATGCCGCCGGTCAGCGCCCCGTCACCGATGACGGCGACGACATGGCCGCGCTCCCCCTGCACCTGCCGCGCCTTGGCGAGGCCGTCGGCCCAGCCGAGCGCGGTCGACGCGTGGCTGTTCTCGACGATGTCGTGCTCGGACTCCTCGCGCGAGGGATAGCCGGACAGGCCGCCCTTGCCGCGCAGTTTGCTGAAGTCCTGCCGGCCCGTCAAAAGCTTGTGGACGTAGCTCTGGTGGCCGGTGTCCCAGACGAGCCGGTCGACGGGCGACTCGAAGACCCGGTGGAGCGCGATGGAGAGTTCCACCACGCCCAGATTGGGTCCGAGGTGACCGCCGGTCCTGGCGACCGCGTGAATCAGGAACTCCCTGATCTCCGCGGCCAGTACGTCGAGCTCCTCCTCACTCAGCGCCTTCAGATCGCGCGGCCCCCGGATGGTGTCCAGAATCGTCACGCTCGAGCCCCCTTCCTGGTCGAACTCAGAACGCTGTCCTCGACAGGCAGCACTCAGCTCACGGTGACGTCAGGCGCGCCCGACGCGACGCCGTCCTTCTCCATCTGCTCGGCGATCTTCATCGCCTCGTCGATGAGCGTCTCCACGATCTTCGACTCGGGCACGGTCTTGATGACCTCGCCCTTGACGAAGATCTGCCCCTTGCCGTTCCCCGACGCGACGCCGAGATCGGCCTCCCGCGCCTCCCCCGGGCCGTTCACCACACACCCCATGACGGCCACCCGCAGCGGCACCTCCATACCTTCGAGGCCCGCGCTCACCTCGTCGGCGAGCTTGTAGACGTCCACCTGGGCACGCCCGCACGACGGGCAGGACACGATCTCCAGGCGCCGCTGCCGCAGGCCGAGGGACTCCAGGATCTGGATGCCGACCTTGCACTCCTCGGCGGGCGGCGCGGACAGCGAGACCCGGATGGTGTCGCCGATGCCCTCGGACAGCAGCGCCCCGAAGGCCACGGCGGACTTGATGGTCCCCTGGAAGGCCGGGCCCGCCTCCGTGACGCCCAGGTGCAACGGGTAGTCGCAGGCGGCGGCGAGCTGCCGGTAGGCGTTCACCATCACCACGGGGTCGTTGTGCTTGACGGAGATCTTGATGTCGCGGAAACCGTGCTCCTCGAAGAGCGACGCCTCCCACAGCGCCGACTCGACGAGCGCCTCCGGGGTGGCCTTCCCGTACTTCTGCAGCAGCCGCCGGTCGAGCGAGCCCGCGTTGACCCCGATCCGGATCGGGGTCCCGGCGTCGGACGCGGCCCGTGCGATCTGCTTGACCTGGTCGTCGAACTTCTTGATGTTGCCGGGGTTCACCCGGACCGCCGCGCATCCGGCGTCGATCGCGGCGAACACGTACTTCGGCTGGAAGTGGATGTCCGCGATGACGGGGATCTGCGACTTGCGGGCGATGGTCGCCAGCGCGTCCGCGTCGTCCTGGGTGGGGCACGCCACGCGCACGATCTGGCAGCCGGAGGCGGTCAGTTCGGCGATCTGCTGCAGCGTGGCCCCGATGTCGGAGGTCCGCGTCGTTGTCATCGACTGCACGGACACCGGTGCGCCGCCCCCCACCGCCACCGGTCCGACCTGGATCTGACGGCTGACCCGCCGTTCAGCGATAGGCCGGACCGGTACCTCGGGGAGGCCCAGTGAGACAGGCTCTCCGGAATTCATGCCACGCTCACCCACGATTCCCGGCGACGGTCTCGGACATGGCGCGGATGGACTCCCGCAGCGACCCCATGGTGGCGAGCACGGCCGTCGGCTCGTAGCCGCAGTGCGCCATGCAGTTGGCGCAGCGCGGGTCCTTGCCGCGTCCGTACGCCTCCCAGTCGGTGTCCTCGATGAGCTGCCGGTACGTCGGCACGTACCCGTCGCTCATCAGGTAGCAGGGCTTCTGCCAGCCGAACAGCGAGTAGTTCGGGATGGCCCACGCCGTGCACGGGAAGTCGACCTTCCCTTCCAGGAAGTCGAGGAACAGCGGCGAGTGGTTGAGCCGCCAGCGCCGCCGGTTGCCGCCCGCGAAGGCCTTCTTGAACAGCTCGCGGGTCTGCGTGACGCCGAGGAAGTGCTCCTGGTCGGGAGCCTTCTCGTAGGCGTAGGCGGGCGAGATCATCATCTCGTCGACCTTGATGTCGTCGTTGAGGTAGTTGAGCACCTCGATGATGTTCTGCGGGGTGTCCGTGTTGAAGAAGGTGGAGTTCGTGGTGACCCGGAAGCCGCGCCGCTTGGCCTCCTTGATCGCCGCGATCGCCTCGTCGAAGACGCCTTCCTTGGCGACGGACTCGTCGTGGCGCTCGCGCATCCCGTCGATGTGCACGGTGAACGCGAAGAACGGCGACGGCTTGAACTTGTCCATCTTCTTGCGCAGCAGCATCGCATTGGTGCACAGGAAGACGTACTTCTTCCGGGCCACCAACTGCCGCACGATCTCATCGATCTGAGGGTGCATCAGCGGCTCGCCGCCGGCGATGGACACCATCGGCGCGCCGGATTCGAGCACGGCCCCGACGGCCTGCGCGACCGGCATGCGCTGCTTGAGCACCCCGGCCGGGTGCTGGATCTTGCCGCAGCCCTCGCACTTCAGGTTGCAGGCGTACAGCGGTTCCAGTTCGACAATGAGCGGGAACTTGTCCCGCTTGCGGATCTTCTGTTCGGCGAGATACGTCGCAACCTTGATGGACTGACGAAGCGGCATGGCCATCTGGCTCACCTCCGAGGGAGCAGCAAAGAACGGTGCCATTCGAAAAATGCGGGGAGGACGGCACGAAGAACACGGAAAGCAGATAGTCCACCGCGTACCGTGCCGATCCGGACGAGTTCATGTTCTGGGGCGTCGACGACCACCCGGACGGCCGCAACCGGTCTTCCTCCGGTGCGGGCCGCCGTGCGCAGCGTGGCCGCGGACTCCATGTCGACGGCGATCGCGCCGGTGGCGAGCAGGTCGCCCCGCTCGTGACCGCGCACGACGTGGTCGGACCCGATCAGCGGACCCGTGTGCACGGTCTGCCCGGGAACGGCCTTCACCAGCTCCTGCACGAGCAGCTCGGTGCCCGCGCACAGGGTGCTGCCGTGCGCGTCGCGGGTCTCCTCGGCCACGACGAGATCGCCGGGGTGCATGCCGGGGGCGAGCCCGGCGCAGAACCCGGTGGCGACCACCGAGGCGTCACGCAGGACGCCGTCACCGAGAGCGCGGGTCACCGCGCGTTCGGCCGCCTTGGGCCCCATGCCCGTACGCAGCACGGTCACGGGGGCGCTGGCCCCGGCCCGGCTGCCGGTGCGCAGGGCGAGGTGTTCGATGCCCAGCGCGCAGGCGACGAGCAGCGGCGCGGTCTCCGGCGGGCCCATCGCCGCCGGGTTGTCGGCCATCAGCTGTCCTTGTCACTGAACGGCTCGCCGTGGATGTACCGGCCGAGCGCGGTCAGCGGGAAGACCTGCCGGTACAGGTGGTAGTTGATCGAGAAGTCCCAGGGGAAGCCGGTACCGGTGAAGTACGGCTCGTCCCAGGTCCCGTCCTCGGTCTGGGTCTCCGCGAGGAAGGTGATGCCCCGCTCGACGGCCTTGCTGTCCCGCTCGCCCGCCGACAGCAGCGCCATCAGCGCCCAGGCCGTCTGCGAGGCGGTGGAGACGCCGTGGCCCTTCCAGTCCTCGTAGCGGTACGAGCGCAGGTCCTCGCCCCAGCCGCCGTCCTCGTTCTGCACGGACTCCAGCCAGCTCACCGCGCGACGGATCGCGGGGTGCGCGGTGGGCATCCCCGCGGCGACGAGCGCGGGCACCACGGACCCCGTCCCGTAGACGTAGTTGACGCCCCAGCGGCCGAACCAGGCGCCGTTGTCCTCCTGTTCGGCCAGGAGCCACTCGATGCCGCGCCGGGTGCGCGGGTCGTGCGAGCGGCCCTCGATCGCGAGCATCTCGACGACGTGGCCGGTGACGTCGGCGGACGGCGGGTCGATGACCTCGCCGAAGTCGCAGAACGGCAGCCGGTTGGGGAACGGGCTGGTGTTGTCGACGTCGAAGGCGCCCCACGCCCCGTTCTTCGACTGCATGCCGAGGTTCCAGCGCACGCCGCGCTCGATGGCCTTCTCCATGCGCACCTTGTCGGGGTGCTGGACGCGGCGCAGCGCGAGCACGACCTCGGCGGTGTCGTCGATGTCCGGGTAGTTGTCGTTGTGGAACTCGAACGCCCAGCCGCCGGGCTCCAGTCGGGGCTTGCGCACGGACCAGTCACCCGGCCGGTCGATCTGCTCGTCGAGCATCCAGGTGGCGGCCTTGACGAGCGCCGGGTGATCGGCGGGCAGTCCGGCGTCGGCGAGCGCGATGGTCGCGAGGCAGGTGTCCCACACCGGCGACTGACACGCCTCGATCATCCGGGCCCCGTCCTCGCGCCACACGGCGAACCGGTCCAGGGACTCCAACCCGGCCTTGAGTACGGGGTGTTCGAGGTCGTAGCCGAGCAGGTGCAGGGCGATGACGGAGTACACCGCGGGCGGCTGGATGCCGCCCCAGCAGCCGTCGTTCTCCTGCCGCTCGATGATCCAGCGGGCCGCCGAGTTGATGGCGGCCTTGCGCAGCCGCTTCAGGGCCACCTTGTGGTAGCCGTGCATCAGCTTGTCGAGCCGCTGGAACGCACCGTCCCAACTCGCCACCGGGGCCAGGGGTTTGGCGGGGTTGGGATCGCGGGCGTCGGTGTGCAGTTCGTCGAGCGGGAACGGCGCGGGCCGCACCGGGCGTTTCGCGGACACCACGGTGAGCGGCACGATGGTCTGCCGCGCCCAGCATCCGAAGTCGTAGATGTTGAGCGGCATCCACTTCGGGAAGTAGATGAGCTCCGGCGGGAGTTCGGGGAGGTCGTCCCACTTCCACCAGCCGAACAGGGCGAGCCAGATCCGGGTGAAGACACGGCTCGCGGCGATGCCGCCGCGCTCCCTGATCCACGCGGAGGCCTTCGCCATGTGGGGGTCGTCGGGGGCGTCGCCGGCCAGCCGCAGGGCGACGTACGCCTCGATGGTGGTGGAGAGTTCGCCGGGTCCGCCGTAGAAGGTGGCCCAGGTGCCGTCCTCGCGCTGTTCGCCGCGGATGAAGAGGGCGGAGGCGTCGGTGGTGGCCCGGTCGCGGATGCCGAGGAACTGCCGCAGCAGCAGGTCCTCCGCGTCCATCGTCACGTTCGTGTCGAGGTCGCCCTTCCACCACCCCTGGGCGTCCTGCCGGGCGAGCAGGAAGTCCGTGGCGCGCTGTATGGCTCGGCTGGCGGCTTCTTGTGTCCCGGCCGCGTCGGGGGTCGTTTCGGTCAGGTGGGCAGTGGTGGCCGAGGTCGCCTCGGGAGCCGCGGCTCCGGTGCTTCCGTCGGTCGTCGCTGTCATGGCTATCCCTTCATGCAGTGGTTCAGATCTGCTGGGTAACCGTCGGCCGATGCCCTGGCGGGGCATCGGCCGGCGACTGCGAGTCATATGCGGCCGATAGCGATCATCTCTTTCGTACGACGACGAAGTCGGCGAGCGCCGCGAACTGGGCGCGCACCGAGGCGGGCATCTGGACGGTGTCCAGGGCTTCGAGGGCCACCTTGTGCTGGCGCCTGGCCTCCTCGGCGGTCCATTCGCGCCCGCCGGCCTCCTCGATGAGGGCGGCGCGGACGGCGAACTCCGCCTCGGAGAAGTTGTCGAAGTCGTTGTTCTTGGCGTCGGCGGCGAGCAGTTCGCCGAGCCGCTCGGAGGCCGGGCCGCCCGCGGCGAGCGCCGCGACGACCGGCAGCGACTTCTTGCGCTGGCGCAGGTCGCTCCAGGTCTGCTTGCCCGTCGACTCCGGGTCGCCCCAGATGCCGAGCAGGTCGTCGACGGCCTGGAAGGCGAGGCCCAGGTGGTAGCCGTACTTCTCCAGGGCGTCGGCGGTGGCGTCGTCGGCGCCGCCGAGGACCGCGCCGATGGAGGAGGCGCAGGCGAGCAGGGCGCCGGTCTTGTTGCCCTCCATCTCCAGGCACTCCTCGACGCTGACGCGCTCGCGGTGCTCGTAGGAGATGTCCTGCGCCTGACCGTCGATCAGGGCGCGGGTGGCGGTGGTGAGCCGGCGGGTGGCGCGGCCGGCGTCGACGGAGGCGATCTCCAGGAGCACCTCGTTGGCGAGGGCGAACAGCGCGTCGCCGACGAGGATCGCCTGCGCCGGGCCGTGCACCTTCCACACCGTGTCGCGGTGGCGGCGCTGCTCGTCGCCGTCCATCAGGTCGTCGTGCAGCAGCGAGAAGTTGTGGACCAGCTCCACCGCGACCGCTCCGGGCACGCCGACCTCGGCGGCGGCGCCCGCGGCCTGCGCGGAGAGCACGGCGAGTGCGGGACGCACGGCCTTGCCGCCGTCGCCGTCCGCGGGGTTGCCTTCGGCGTCGATCCAGCCGAAGTGGTAGGCGGCGACGGTGTCCATGGGCGGCGCGAGCCGGTCCACGGCCTTCCTCAGGACCGGCGTGGCCAGGGTTCGGCCGCGCTCCAGAAGCGCGGTCACGTCCACCGCGTCGGCAGCCGCTTCGGCCGAGGGCACAGGTGGCACAGTCTCTCCCATGTGTGACGATTCCGGCATTTCAGCCGTTGTTGATGTGCGCGCCGTTTCCGGCGTTTCCAGCGAGGGAAGTTCAAGGCTCACGCCGCCTCCCGGAACAGATGGCCGCGGGGGCGGCCCAGTGCGGCAAGGGCCGCGTCCGCGGCGCCGACCCCGCTGCGAACTGCACTTTCCATCGTCGCGGGCCAACCGGTGGCGGTCCATGCACCGGCCACGTAGAGACCGGGGACACGGGTGCGCGCGGCGGGCCGAAGGGCGCCCGTCCCGGGGGTCGGCGCGAACGTGGCCGTGCGCTCCCGGGTCACGAAGAAGTCGTGCACCTTCGCGCCGCGCGCCGCCGGAAGCAACCTTTCCAGTTCGGGCAGGTAGCGCTCCCGCAGCACGGCGACGGGCTCGTCGATCTCGTCCTGCGCGGCGGACTGCGAGACGGCCAGGTACTGCCCCTCGGTCAGTCCGGACGCCTCGGTGCGGTCGAAGACCCACTGGACCGGGGAGCCGAGCGCGGTGAAGAACGGGCGCTTGAGCACCTTCCGGTCGTACACGACGTGCAGGTTCAGGATCGGCGCGGTGCCGATGTCGAGCAGTCGGTCCTGGCCGTCGAGCGCGCCGTCCGGCAGCAGTCCGTGCGTCTCGCGCTGCGGCACCGCGAGCACGACGGTGTCGGCGGCGAGGATCTGGCCGGAACTGTCGGGCCCCTCGGGAACCTCGACCGCCCAACGCCCGTTCTCCGTAGGGGAGATGGAGGTGACCCGTGTACGGAGTTCGGTGCGTACGCCCGCGGAGTCGAGCGCCTTGCGGGCGAGAGTGTCGTGGATGTCACCGAGGGGCACCCGGGCCCAGCCGATGTCGGCGGCTCCGGGATCGGACAGCAGCCCGGTCTTGAACACCATGGCGGCAAGGGCCAGCGAGGCCTCGCCCGCCACCGCGTTCAGGGTCGCGATCCCGACCAGGTCCCACAGCGCCTCGATGGCCCGCTGCGACTGACCGTGCTCGGCCAGCCAGGAGCCGAAGTCCCGCTCGTCGAGCGCGGGATCGGTGAGGTCGAGGCCCTTGAGGGCGAGCGCGGCACGTCCGACGTTGGCCCGCTCGGCCAGCGTCAGATGCGGGTAGGTGGCCAGGCTCATGGCCAGGTGCAGCGGCACGGGCAGTGCCGTGCGCCGCAGCCGGCCGAGCCGGTTCTTCCCGGCGTCGAGTACCGGCACGTCAAGACGTTCCTGCAAGGGGGCGAGCGACGCGCCGTCGATGCGGTCGAGGAACCAGCGGTAGGCGGTGCAGCAGCGCAGATACA
This sequence comes from Streptomyces sp. VRA16 Mangrove soil, assembly GCF_017377775.1. Taxonomy (GTDB): domain Bacteria; phylum Actinomycetota; class Actinomycetes; order Streptomycetales; family Streptomycetaceae; genus Streptomyces. Next base: position 62,267 of record NZ_JAFVLN010000001.1, on the reverse strand, counting down.
CGTGCTGGCCGTTGTCGACCGTCAGGTCGCCGCGCTTGAAGGAGAAGGCGAGCCCGCCGAGCCGGGGGCGGCCCTCCAGGAGCGTGACGTCCATGCCGCCGTCGGCGAGTGCGAGCGCGGCCGTGATGCCCGCGAGCCCGCCGCCGACGACGACCCCGACGGGCCGTGACGACTCGTCGGGCGATGCGTCCCCGTTGCTGCTCATGCGCCCTCTCCCTCGGCAGTGCCCGTGGTACGTACGACCAGCGTGTGGCGGGTTTCGACGGATGTGACGAACCTGCGACCGGTCGTTGCATGCAGGGACGCCACGCCGCCGCGGAGGGTTGCCCGCCGCTTCGGGTTCGCCATGCCGCCGGGAACACCACGGCCCGCAATGCCCATCAGGCGCGCCTCCTGAGAGCCGTGCGCGCCGACGAGCGGGAGACGGTACGGGCGTCGAGCCCGGACAGGCCGCGCACGGCGACGTACGCCTTCTCGTGACCGGGCAGCGAGACGCGCCCGCGCAGCACGGCCTCGGGCTCGCGCTCGATGCGGTCGAGCAGTCGCCGGTAGATACCGGCCATCGCGGCGACGCAGGCGCCGGAGCGCCGGTCGAGCAGGGGAAGGAGCTGGTAGCCCTCGGCGAACAGGGCGCGGGCCCGGCGCACCTCGAAGTGCACGAGCCCGGCGAAGTCCGACCCCGCGGGCGGGACCGCGGAGTCGAACCCGGTCGAGCAGCCGAACTTGGCGAGGTCGTCGGCGGGCAGGTAGGTGCGCCCGTCGGCGGCGTCCTCGCGAACGTCCCGCAGGATATTGGTCAGTTGAAGCGCGAGCCCGAGCGTGTCGGCGTACTCGGGCGCTCGCTCGGCGCCGCGCGCCCCCGGCTCGGTCCCGAAGACGCCCAGGGAGACCCGTCCGATGGCGCCGGCGACGCACCGGCAGTACACCTTCAGGTCGTCCCAGGTCTCGTACGTCTCGCCGCGCAGGTCCATCAGGACGCCGTCGATGAGTTCGTCGAGCCCGCCGAGCGGGATCGGGAAGCGGTCGGCGGCGTGCGCGAGGGCGACGGCCACCGGGTCGGTGTCGTCCTCCTCGACCTTGCCGTTCTGCACTCTCGCCAGCAGCGCCCGGGTCTCGTCGAGCCGCTGCGCCTTGACGTCCGGCGGCAGCGTGCCGTCGCCGATGTCGTCGACGCGGCGCGAGAACGCGTACACCGCCGACATGGCCCGCCGCTTCGCGGTCGGCAACAGTCGGATGCCGTAGGCGAAATTGCGTGCCTGCTGGCCGGTGACGGTCTCGCAGTAGCTGTATGCGGCGAGCACCGGTGCCGACACGTGCTGATCAGACTCCACGGCCTTGCTCACCCCTCTCCTCGCAGAGTCGCTCCCACCTCGCGCAGCAGCCGGAGCTTGGTGGGCTTCGGTGGTCCAGGAAGGACGTCGTACTTCGCGGCGGCGATCGCATGGACCGCAGCCTTCCCCCCTGCCACGAAACCGGCCAGCAGCAGCTTCAATCTGCCGTGGACGCTACCCACGAGGGGGGTGCCTTCATTCAAGAGCCGCAGGGCGCGATCCGCTTCGAACGCGACCAGGGCGCGCACCGAGGCGCCTGCGGTCGGTGCGGCGAGATCCGCCTCCTGGACGTGGAACTGTTTCATGTCCTCTGCGGGCAGGTAGATGCGGTCGCGGCCGAGATCCTCGGCCACGTCCTGCAGGTGTTCCACGATCTGCAGTCCCGTGCAGACCGCGTCCGAGCGCCGGATGCGCTCGGGGGTCGAGGTGCCGGTGATGGCGAGGACGAGACGGCCGACGGGGTTGGCGGACAGCTCGCAGTAGGCGAGCAGGTCGTCGTAGGTCTCGTAGCGCGTGACCAGCTGGTCCTGGCGGTTGGCCTGGACGAGGCCGAGGAACGGCTCGGGGGTGAGCGAACGGCGGCGGACGGTGGGCTGCAGGGCGCGCAGCAGGGGGTGGCGCGGGGTCCCGTCGAAGACGCGGTGCAGGTCGGCCTCGAAGGCGTCCAGCATCGCGAGCCGGTCGTCGGCCCGTTCGAGTGAGACGCCCAGGTGTCGGGCGTCCGCGCCGCCGGGAGCGAGGTCGCCGTCCCCGATGTCGTCGACCAGGCGCGCGAAGCCGTACACGGCCATCAGGTCGTCGCGCCACGCGCGCGGCAGGAAGGCGGGGGCCACCGGGAAGTTCTCGTCGGCGGCCTTGTCGAGGGTGGCGTCCGTCGTGGAGTCCGGGCGCACACGAGAGGATGCGCTCACCGCGCGCGGTCCGCTTCCGGAACGACGGCGAAAGCCTCGTGGACCTGGAGAGTTTCCGTAGCCATTGCCGTCACATCTCCCGTTCTACACTGCGGACCCAATACATCCTATTTCGGACACGCCGCCCGGCCGTCCCCACAACCGACCCTCCCCCATCAGGCCCGGAAGCCGTGCAATATCGCCCCACTTGCCGCGATTCGGCACCGGTACAGCTTACGTTGTACAACGACGGCCGCCACGGCGGGGTGTTCTGCACATCACAACAACACACCGATTGACGCCAAGATTCCCTGGGCGCAAGGAAGTTGACCTCTCCTTGACCACGGTCGGAACCCCGGCCGGAATCTAGTTGGCCTGTACAGGCATATCAAAGGCCCCACCGCCACGAGCCGGTGGGGCCTTAAGACGTCGACAACGGGTTCGCGGGTTACTTGCCCGTGAACTTCTCGTACTCCTTGAGTACCTCGGCCGTCGGACCGTCCATACGCAGTTCGCCCCGCTCCAGCCACAGAACGCGGTCACAGGTGTCGCGGATGGACTTGTTGTTGTGGCTGACGAGGAAGACCGTGCCGGCCTCCTTGCGCAGCTCACGGATGCGGGCCTCGGAACGCTTCTGGAACTTGCGGTCACCCGTGGCCAGGGCCTCGTCGATCATGAGGACGTCGTGGTCCTTGGCGGCCGCGATGGAGAAGCGCAGGCGCGCCGCCATGCCGGACGAGTACGTCCGCATGGGGAGCGTGATGAAGTCGCCCTTCTCGTTGATGCCCGAGAAGTCGACGATGTCCTGATAGCGCGCCTTGATCTCCTCGCGCGGCATACCCATGGCCAGGCCGCCGAGGATGACGTTGCGCTCGCCCGTCAGGTCGTTCATCAGGGCCGCGTTGACGCCGAGCAGTGAGGGCTGGCCGTCGGTGTAGACCTTGCCCTTCTCGGCGGGCAGCAGGCCCGCGATGGCGCGCAGCAGCGTCGACTTGCCCGATCCGTTCGAGCCGATCAGGCCGATGGCCTCGCCGCGGTAGGAGGTGAAGGAGACGCCACGTACGGCGTGCACCTTTCGGACGCCGCGCTCCTCCCCGCGCCTGAGTATGCGGCTCAGCGCCGAGGTGGCGCTGCCCTTGCCCGTCCTGGCGCCGTTGACGCGGTAGACGATGTGCAGTTCGTCGGCGATGACCGTGGGGATCCGGGCATCGGACGTCTTGTCGAGATCAGCCACGGCCGTACCGCTCCTCTGCCTTCCAGAAGTAGACGAAGCCGCCGACGGCGACGACCACGGCCCAGCCGAGCGCGACCACCCAGACGTGCGGCGGCAGGTTGTCGGAACCGTAGCCGTCGATGAGCGCGAAGCGGATCAGGTCCATGTAGATGGCCGCGGGGTTGTACTGCAGGACGTCCGCGATCCACTGCGGCTTGTCCTTCAGCATGACCGGGATCGAGAACATGACGCCGGACGCGTACATCCACGTACGCATCACGAACGGCATGAGCTGCGCGAGGTCGGGGGTCTTCGAGCCCGCCCTGGCCATGATCAGCGCCAGGCCCATGTTGAAGCAGAACTGCAGGGCGAGGGCCGGGACGATCAGCAGCCACGACAGGCTCGGGTAGCTGCCGAAGCCGCACGCCACGATGAACAGCACGATCATCGAGAACAGCAGCTGCTGGAGCTGCTGCAGCGCGAACGAGATGGGCAGCGACGCCCGCGGGAAGTGCAGGGCGCGCACGAGGCCGAGGTTGCCGGCGATCGCCCGCACGCCCGCCATCACGGACGACTGCGTGAACGTGAAGACGAAGACACCGGTCACCAGGAACGGGATGAACACGTCGTGCGACATGCCCTTGCTGGTGCCCAGGATCAGGCCGAAGATCAAGTAGTAGACGACGGCGTTGAGCAGCGGCGTCGCCACCTGCCAGACCTGGCCGAGCTTGGCCTGGCTGTACTGGGCGGTCAGCTTCGCCTGCGAGAAGGCGATGATGAAGTGCCGCCGGCCCCACAGCTGGCGTACGTACTCGCCCAGGCCGGGGCGGGCACCGCTGACGGACAAGCCGTACTTGGCGGCGAGCTCGGCAGGGGAGAGCCCGTCGTCGGGCGACGGGGGCGCGGTCACCGCGACTCCGCCGTCATGCGTTGTCTCACTCACAGAAGGGAACTTTCGTCTTCAAAAGCGCAGCCTGGTCGGGCATCGGCACAAGCAGAGGACAGGTTTCGCCCCGCATGCTCTCAGAGAAGAGCTTGTCAGATCACGGGAGGTCGGCCCAGTCGGGTGAGCCGCCACACGGTACGCCATTTCATGGGCCGCCGGGGGCCGCAGGGGCTGGTCCAGCCCTCTTTGAACCCGCCGAACCATGCCTTGAGGGCAGGGCCCGAAGGGCGGCGCACCAGGGTGAGCAGCAGCCACACCCCGAGGTAGACGGGGACCAGCGGCGCCGGCAGATTGCGCCGGGCGAGCCAGACGCGGTTGCGGGCGACCATCCGGTGGTAGACCGCGTGCCGGGACGGGGCCGTGGTCGGGTGGTGCAGCACCATGTCGGCGCGGTAGTCGATCATCCAGCCCGCGTCGAGGGCACGCCAGGCGAGGTCGGTCTCCTCGTGGGCGTAGAAGAACTCGTCGGGCAGCCCGCCGACCTCGGCGATGACCCGGGTGCGGCAGGCGTTGGCGCCGCCGAGGAAGGTCGTCACACGCGAGGAGCGCATCGGGTCGGCGGCGCGCAGGCGCGGGACGTGCCGGCGCTGGGTGACGCCCGTCTCCGGGTCGGCGATGCGGAAGCTGACGATGCCGAGCTTCGGGTCGGCGGCGAAGGCCTCGCGGCACTTCTGGGCCGTGTCCGTGAGCGGCAGCAGGCCGTCGTCGTCCAGGAACATCAGGATGTCGACGTCGGAGCCCGAGGGACCGAAGGCTTCGATGCCGACGTTGCGGCCGCCGGGGATGCCGAGGTTCTCGGGCAGCTCCACGGTGCGTACGCCCTCGGGGACGTCGGGAACCGGGGAGCCGTTGCCGACGACGACCACCTCGACCGGGTCGCCTTCCTGCTTGGCGACCGAGTCGAGGAGCGCGCGGAGTTCGGCCGGGCGGTTGCCCATGGTGATGACGACCGCACCGACCTTCAGCCGCTGTATGTCCGCGCTCACTTCAGCCTGCTCGACGCGAGGATGGACACGAGGTGGAGCAGGGTCTGCAGGAGCGCGATGCCCGCGAGGACGGCCACACCCAGGCGCGAGAAGAACAGGTCACCGCGGACGTGGTCCACGATCGCGAGGACCAGGATGAGCAGTGACGCCTCGATGCCGAGGATGAGCCGGTGGAACTTGAACGCGGCGGCCGCCCTGCGGGCGAGCGCCATGCCGGAGGAGCGCATCTCGGACGCGGACTCCTTGACCTGCTCCTTGCCGCTGGCGGCACGGGCGAGGCCGACGAGGTCCGTCTCCGCCTTGATCAGGATGGCGCCGAGCGCGGCGAGCGTGCCGAGGAAGGCCCAGAGCCAGTCGATCCGGCCGGAGCCCCACACGTCGGCGGCGCGCAGGCCGAAGCCCACGAGCACGGCCGCGTCGGTGAGGTACGCGCCGACGCGGTCCATCCAGACGCCCGCGAGCGAGTACTGCTTGCGCCAGCGGGCGATCTCGCCGTCGACACAGTCGAGCAGCAGGTACAGCTGCACGGCCACGACGCCGAGGACCGCGCCCCAGATGCCCGGGACGAGCAGCGCGGGGGCGGCCAGGACACCGCAGACGGTCATCAGGTAGGTCAGCTGGTTGGGCGTGACCTTGGTGTTCACCAGGTGGCGGTCGACACGCAGCGAGATCTCGCGCATGTAGAGCCGGCCCATCCAGTGCTCACCGCTCCGGCGGTCCTTCACCCCGGCGGGGTGGACGACCGGGCGGAGCTCAGCTACCGATGGCTTTTGCATAGTCGGCGTAGGCGTCCCTGATCTGGTCGGCGGAGAGGTTGAGGTGTTCGAGGATCGTGTAGCGGCCCGGCCGGGTCTGCGGAGCGAACTCCACGACCTTGACGAACTCGTCCACGGTGAAGCCGATCTCCTCGGGCAGCACGGGCAGCCCGTGGCGGCGCAGCACCTCGGCCATGTACGCGGACTCGTCGTGGGCACCGCGCAGGTGCATCGCGAAGGCCGCGCCCAGGCCGCACTGCTCGCCGTGGCTGGCGGCGCGCTTGGGGTAGAGGAGGTCGAAGGCGTGGTTGATCTCGTGGCAGGCCCCCGAGGCCGGCCGCGAGTCGCCCGAGACCGACATGGCGATACCGGTCATGACCAGGCCCTCGGCGAGCACCTGGAGGAAACCGTCGTCGCCGACGCCGCCGGGGTGCCGCAGGACGGCCTCACCGGCCTGACGGGCCATGGCGGCCGCGAGACCGTCGATGTCCTCGCCGCGCTCGCGGGCGGCGAGCTCCCAGTCCGCGACCGCGGAGATGTTGGACAGGGCGTCGCCGATGCCGGAGCGCACGAAGCGGACCGGAGCCTCACGGATGATGTCGAGGTCGATCACGACGGCGATCGGGTTCGGCACGCCGTAGGAGCCGCGGCCCGCGTCGTTGTCGAGGGTCGCGACGGGCGAGCAGAGGCCGTCGTGCGACAGGTTCGTCGCGACGGCGACCAGCGGCAGACCGACCCGGGCCGCGGCGAACTTGCCGCAGTCGATGATCTTGCCGCCGCCGAGGCCGACGATGGCGTCGAAGCGGCCCGCCTTCTTGATGTCGTCGGCGAGCTTGATGGCGTCGTCCAGCGTGCCGCCGCCGACCTCGAACCATTCGGCCGTGGGCAGCGAGGGCTCCAGGCGGGCCCGCAGGGCGGCGCCCGAACCACCGCTGATCGCGATGGCCAGGCACCCCTGCGACGACGAGATCCTCTGGTCGGCGAGGACCTTGGCCAGGTCGTCGAGCGCCCCCGGCCGGATGTCGACGACGACCGGCGAGGGAATCAGCCTCGTCAGTACTGGCACGCGATCTCCCGGGCCTTGGCGAGGTCGTCGTGGTTGTCGATCTCGACCCACTTGACGTCGCCGATCGGGGCGACGTCGACCTTGAAGCCGCGGTTCACGAGCTCCTGGTAGCCGTCCTCGTAGTACAGCTGCGGGTCACGCTCGTACGTGGCCTTGAGGGCGTCGGCCAGCTCGTCGGCGGCCTCGCCCTCGATGAGGGTGACACCGATGTACTCGCCGGTGGCCTCGGACGGGTCCATCAGCTTCGTGATCTTCTGGACGCCCTTCTCGGGGTCCACGACGACCTTCATCTCCTCTTCGCCCAGGTTCTTCACCGTGTCGAGCGCGAGGATGATCTTCTTGCCGTCGCCGCGGGCGGCGAGCAGCGTCTTCTCGACGGAGACCGGGTGCACGGTGTCACCGTTGGCGAGGATCACCGAGTGCTTGATGGCGTCACGGCCGCACCACAGGGAGTAGGCGTTGTTCCACTTCTCGGCGATGTCGTTCTCGATGAGCGTCAGCTTCAGGCCGTACTTCGCCTCGAGCGCCGCCTTGCGCTCGAAAACGACCTCCTTGCGGTAGCCGACGATGATGCCGACCTCGGTGAGGCCGATCTCGGCGAAGTTCTTCAGCGTGAAGTCGAGGACGGAGAGCTCGTTGTCGGTGCCCTCGCCCGCGACGGGCACGAGCGCCTTGGGGAGCGTCTCGGTGTAGGGGCGGAGCCGGCTGCCGGCGCCGGCGGCCAGGACGAGGCCGATCATGCGGGTTCTCCTTCATCGTGTACGGCGGGTGCTCCAGCAGAGACCCAGAAGCGGATGCTCTCGGCGAGCACCACGAGTGCCACGAGCACGGCGAGCGCCGTGAGCGCGACGGTGAAATCTGTGTTTGTGAGCAGCGCGGCCAGCACAGTGACCACCAGCGTTCTGCCTTCGTGCCCGCCGATCGCCCGCACCAGCCAGTGCGGGGGCGCTCCGGTGCCGCCGCGGATGCGGTACACCGTGTCGTAGTGATGGTAGGCGACCGCCGCCACAAGCCCGAAAGCCGCGGGCAGGGCCCCTTGGACGTCCGCGCGGGCCGCGAGGACCAGGATCGTCAGGTACTCCGAGGCCCGGAAAATCGGGGGGACGAGCCAGTCGAGGGCGCCCTTGAGAGGGCGGGAGACGGCGAGTCCCGACGTGACGCAGTACACGGCCGCGGCCACGATCGGCCAGACACCGCCGAAGTCGGTGAAGGCGCTCACCGTGACGACGGCCACGCCGCCGATCAGCCCGACGACGGGGGCCGCGGGGCTCTTGCCGGCCTTGGCCACGGCGCGGGCGATCGGGCCGGAGTCGGCGAGATCGGCGAGGGCCAGGGCGGCACGGTCGGTACGGCGTGCCTTGCGGGTCAGCGAGCGCAGGACGCGGCCCGCGGTCGTGTAGCAGGCGGCGAGTGCGCAGCCGACGAGAAGGACGTAGAAGGTGATGCGCGGCGTGGTGAGCGCCGTGAAGAGCGCGATGAGGGCCCAGCGTTCGCCGATCGGCAGCACTATCATCCGGCGCACCCAGACCGTCCAGCCGACACTGTCGAGCTTGTCGGAGAGGGCGGCGGTGGGGCTGGTGTTGGCGCTGGCGTCGTGGTTCGCCTCGTTGAAGGAGAAGTCGACGACGTGGCGGCAGGTCTGCAGGACCATCGCGCCGAGGGCGAGGGCCCATACGTCGTCGCCGCTCGCGTGGGCCGCGCCCAGGGCGAGGCCCGCGTAGTAGGCGTACTCCTTGGCGCGGTCGAAGGTCGCGTCCAGCCAGGCGCCGAGCGTCGAGTACTGCAGCGAGTAGCGGGCGAGCTGCCCGTCGGTGCAGTCCAGGACGAAGGAGAAGAGCAGCAGCAGGCCCGCCGCGACGAAGCCGGGGCGGGTGCCGGTGGCCGCGCAGCCCGCCGCGATCAGGGCGGTGAGCAGCGACGCGGTGGTGACCTGGTTCGGGGTCAGGCCACGGCGTGCGCACCAGCGCGCGATGTAGCGCGAGTACGGGCTGATGCAGTACGTGGTGAAGAAGCCGTCCCGCGCCTTGACCGCGGTGCGCAGCCGGATCGCCTCGTCGTCGACGGCGGCGACCCGCTGGCGGACCTCGTTGCGGGCCTGCGGGTCGTGCGGCACGGCGGCGACGAGCTCACCGAGCTCGGGGCGGTGCACATCGGTGCCGGCCGCCTCCAGGCTCTTGGCGACGGCGTCGGGGGCGGTGCCGGTCTCCTGGACCGCCCGGATCAGCGCCTGCCGGGCCGCGGGCTGGACGGTGACGGCGCCGGGGATCGCCGAGGCGGGGAAACGGGGGTCGGTGAGGCCGAGACGCAGGGCGTGGACATGGCCCACGAAACCCGCGTCGACGACCGCGACCCGCTGGTCGCCGGGGACGGTCGCGAGCGCCGCTTCGGCGTCGGCCGCGTCCGGGGCGAGCCGCACGTCGAAGCCGAGCGCCCGCAGATCGCCCTCCAGGGACGACCCGGGGACCGGCTGACCGGTGACGATGGCGGTCGACAGACGAACTCACTCCTTGGGTGCCGACGCGAGCGCGCGCCGGACTCATGCAGGTGGGGCGCCCTGGGCCAGATGTCCTCCGGGCGGCATGTCGGCAGAGGCTATCGGATGATCTGACGCGGACGTTCACCGCCCGTTTACGGCCCGATTGGCCCCTGTCTCACGCGGTCTGCGTCGCCGAGGCCGCCCGAACATCATTGTCGATCAAGGCCCCGGGCCACAAACCCGGGCTGCGCCGTGACCGGCTTAGGGTGGTGCGTCATGACATGGCTGATCACCGGCGGAGCCGGATACATCGGGGCACACGTGGCGCGGGCGATGACCGGCGCGGGCGAACGCGTCGTCGTCCTCGACAACGTGACGTCGGGGGTGCCCGACCGGCTGCCGGCCGGGATCCCACTGGTGCGCGGCTCGGCGGCGGACGCGGAGCTGGTGGCCCGGGTGTGCGCCGAGCACCAGGTGACCGGTGTGGTGCACCTGGCCGCACACAAGCAGGTCGGGGAGTCCGTCGAGCGGCCGGAGATGTACTACCGGGACAACCTCGGCGGCCTCGCCACGCTGCTGGAGACGGTCGCCGCCGCGGGTGTGCGCCGCTTCGTGTTCTCGTCGTCGGCCGCGGTGTACGGCAACCCGGACATCCCCGTCACGGACCTGATCACGGAGTCGACGCCGTGCGCGCCGGTGAACCCGTACGGCGAGACGAAGCTCGCGGGCGAGTGGCTGGTGCGGGCGGCAGGCCGCGCGCACCAGATGGCGACGGTCTGTCTGCGCTACTTCAACGTCGCGGGCGCCGCCGAGCCGGCCCTCGCCGACACCGGGGTCTTCAACGTGATCCCGATGGTCTTCGACCGGCTCACGCGCGGCGAGGCGCCGCGGATCTTCGGCGACGACTACCCGACACCGGACGGCACCTGCGTCCGCGACTATATCCACGTCGCCGACCTCGCCGAGGCCCATCTGTCGGCGGCGCGCCGGCTGGCCGGGGCCGGCGCGAGCGGCGATCTGACGCTGAACATCGGCACGGGGCAGGGCGTCTCCGTCCGCGAGCTGGTCGACGTGATCGCCGACGTCACCGACGACCGCACGCCCGCGCTCGTCGAGCCGCGCCGTCCCGGTGACGCGCCGCGCGCGGTGGGTTCGTCCGCGCTGGCCGAGAAGGAGCTCGGCTGGACGGCGTCGCGCGGCGTACGCGAGATGGTCGAATCGGCGTGGGCCGGATGGTGTCTCCGGCACCCGGAGGCGACCGCGAAGTGATCTTGTCAGCGCCCTGACCTGCGTACATACGCTTTGTCATTTACGCAGGTCAGGGCACATGACAACGGTGTTCAGTGCAGTGTTTGCAGATACCCCCTACCCGTAGTTCACTGTGATCGCCGCCCCGGCTCCGGGGCAGCACGGCGAACCGACGCGGAGGGTGGATTCATGGGTGTCGGGCACAGCCACGACCACGGGCACGGTCACGGGCCCACGACCGGGACGGCCGCCGCCGCCCACAAGGGGCGGCTGCGCATCGCGCTCACGATCACGCTGACCGTGATGGTGGTGGAGATCGTCGGCGGCATCGTGGCCGACTCGCTCGCCCTGATCGCCGACGCGGCCCACATGGCGACGGACGCGCTGGGGCTCGCGATGGCGCTGATCGCGATCCACTTCGCGAACCGCCCGGCCAGCGATCAGCGCACCTTCGGTTACGCGCGCGCCGAGATCCTGGCCGCGCTCGCCAACTGTCTGCTGCTGCTCGGCGTGGGCGGCTACGTGCTGTACGAGGCGGTCCAGCGCTTCATGGAACCGGCCGAGACGGCGGGCGGCCTGACCATCGTCTACGGCCTCATCGGCCTGGTCGCGAACATGATCTCGCTCTCCCTCCTGGTGAAGGGGCAGCAGGACAGCCTCAACGTGCGGGGCGCCTTCCTGGAGGTGGCCGCGGACGCCCTCGGCTCCGTCGCCGTGCTGATCTCCGCGACGATCATCCTGACCACCGGCTGGCAGGCCGCCGACCCGATCGCGTCGATCGTCATCGGCCTCATGATCGTCCCGCGTACGGTCAAGCTGCTGAGCGAGACCCTGAACGTGCTCCTGGAATCAGCCCCCAAGGGCGTGGACATGGCCCAGGTCAGGGCCCACATACTGGCCCTTCCCGGCGTCGAGGACGTCCACGACCTGCACGCCTGGACCATCACCTCGGGCATGCCGGTGCTCTCCGCGCACGTGGTCGTCTCCCCCGACGTCCTCGGCGCCATCGGCAACGAGAAGATGCTCCACGAGCTCCAGGGCTGCCTGGGCGACCACTTCGACGTGGAGCACTGCACATTCCAGCTGGAGCCGACCGGACACGCGGAGCACGAGGCGAAGCTCTGCCACTAGGGCCTTCGGCTCGGAGGTCCTTCGGCTCAGAGGTCCTTCGACTCGGCGTGATACCTTGGCCAATGATCTTTGAGGAGGTGGGTTGATGACTGTCGTCGCGGTGAGCGCTGCCGTGCGCAGCGACAGGTGCATCCCCATTTCCCGGGTCCTTCTCGGCTGAGCCGCGCCGTCGCGCGGTCGGTCGGGACCCCTTCACTCAGAGGTTCTTACGTTGACCGACGACAGCAACGTCGTACGCGATTCCTTCTTCGCCCTGCACCACGGACTGCCGCGGCAGGGCCCCGGCTCCGACGACACCACCCGGCGACTGCTCTCCTTCGTGGGCGAGCTGCCCGAGCGGCCGCGCATTCTCGATCTGGGCTGTGGGCCCGGACGGTCCGCGCTGCTGCTCGCCGCCGAGACCGGTGGTGAGGTGACGGCCGTGGATCTGCACGAGCCGTTCCTCGACGAACTGCGGGCCGCGGCCGCGGCCGGCGGCCTCTCCGACCGGGTCCGTGCCGTCAACGCGGACATGGGCGAACTCGCCTATCAGGATGGTTCCTTCGATCTGATCTGGGCCGAGAGCTCGGCCTACAACATCGGGTTCGACACCGCGCTCGCCCGCTGGCAGCGACTGCTCGCGCCGGGCGGGACGCTCGTGCTCACCGAGTGCGAGTGGACGACCGACACCCCGTCCCTCGAGGCACGCGCCTTCTGGGACGCGGCGTACCCCTTGCGCACCCACGACGCGAACCTGCGGGCCTGCACGGCCGCCGGGTACTCCGTGCTCGGAGCGCACCGGCAGCCCGAGTCCGACTGGGACGCGTACTACGGGCCGCTCGCCGAGCACGTCGCCGGCGCCGACCCGGAGCGTCCCGGGATGGCCGAGGCGCTCGCGGACACGCGCGCTGAGCTGGGAATGCGGCGCGCCCACGGGGCCGAGTACGGCTACACGGGGTACGTGCTGCGGCCCGCCGGGCGCTGGGTCACGCGGCCCGAGGGCGCGGCCGACCGCGCGGCCGTGCACGCCGTCAACGCCGCCGCCTTCGACACCCCGGCCGAGGCCGATCTCGTGGACGCGCTGCGGCGCGACGACGCGGCATGGCTGGAGGGTCTGTCGTACGTCGCCGAGGCCGCGGACGGCACGGTCGTCGCGTACGCGCTGATCACCCGCTGCACGGTGGACGGCGCGCCCGCGGCGGCGCTCGCGCCCTGTGCGGTGTTGCCGCAGTACCAGCGCACGGGGGCCGGTTCGGCCGTCGTACGCGCGGCGCTCGACGCGGCACGCGCGCGTGGGGAGCGACTCGTGCTGGTGCTCGGCCACCCCGAGTACTACCCGCGGTTCGGCTTCACGCCCGCGTCCGGGTACGGCATCAGGCCCGGTTTCGAGGTCCCGGACGCGGCGATGATGGCGCTCGTGCTGGGTGCCGGAGACGGGCTCCCGCAGGTGCCCGCGGGCACGATCGCCTACCCGCCCGCGTTCGGCGTCTGAGCCGGGTCTACGTTGGGTCCCGCCCCGCCGTACGCGGCCGGGCGGGACATGCGGGACGCGGCGCGGGGCGTGACGGTCCGTCGCGTACGGCAGACTTGGGGTCAGAGGACCGAAGCGAAGGATGGGTATGCCGACCACACCTGCCACCGCGGCGAACAGCTCGTCGAACGGCACCGGAGAAGCGATCTTGCTGGAACTCGTCGACGAGGACGGCAGGACGATCGGCACGGCGGAGAAGCTCGCCGCGCACCAGGCCCCGGGGCAGCTGCACAGAGCGTTCTCGGTCTTCCTCTTCGACGAGCAGGGCCGACTGCTGCTCCAGCAGCGGGCCCTGGGGAAGTACCACTCCCCCGGTGTCTGGTCGAACACCTGCTGCGGGCACCCCTACCCGGGCGAGGCCCCGTTCGCGGCGGCCGCCCGGCGCACCTTCGAGGAGCTGGGTGTCTCGCCGTCGTTGATGGCCGAGGCCGGCACCGTGCGCTACAACCACCCGGACCCGGAGTCGGGCCTGGTGGAGCAGGAGTTCAACCATCTCTTCGTGGGCATGGTGCAGGCTCCGCCGAGTGCGGACCCGGAGGAGGTCGGCGCGACCGCGTTCGTGACCGCGGACGAGCTGGCCGAGCGGCACGCCAAGGACCCGTTCTCCTCGTGGTTCATGACCGTGCTCGACGCCGCACGCCCCGCGATCAAGGAGCTGACGGGCCCCGCCGCGGGCTGGTGACGCTCAGCCGACCGCGGACTTGAGGGGCAGGGCGGCCCAGATCACCTTGCCCCCGCTCGCGGTGTGCTCGACGTCGCAGACGCCGCCCGCCTCCGCCGTGATCTCCCGGACGAGCAGCAGTCCGCGGCCGCCGGTCTGCCCGCTGGTGGCCTCCAGCGCGGTCGGCCGGTAGGGGTGTTCGTCCTCCACCGAGACCCGCACCCACTCCGCGCCGACGGCCACCTCGACGGCGAGCATCGGGGAGAGCAGGGCCGCGTGTTTCACCGCGTTGGTCACGAGCTCGGAGACGATCACGAGCAGTCCGTGCACGAGATCGTCCGACACCGGTACCCCTTGTCGCGCGAGCAGTTCCCGCACCGCCCTCCGGGCCTGCGGCACGGAGGCGTCGACCGCCTGCGCCGTGAACCGCCAGACCCCCTCGTACGGCAACGGCCCGCCCGAGGCATGCTCGGGGGGCGCGCTCCCGTGGTCGTTCATTGTCAGGTCCCCGCCCTTGCGCTGGATTGTCACCACACTTCGAGTGTTGGGAATCCGCTGGTCCGGACCGCATCACTGACCAGAAGTCAGCGACTATCGACGGGATTTGATCGTTGGCGTATGACCGCGTCAGGTGTGCGACCGGTCCTGTCCCAGTTGTTCCACTTTCGCGTGCTCTTCAGCTTGTTGTACGAGACGGACGAGTCTCGGCGGACGCCTCGGCCGAACCCGGACCGACCCTTCTTGATCGTCCGCGCGGGGCCGCTGGATAGCATCCGCGTCATGTCCCCTGCACCTGCTCTGACGCACTCCGTGGCCGACGGCGTCGCCATGGTCGTCATCGACCACCCGGCCAAGCGCAACGCGATGACCGACGCCATGTGGGCCGCGCTGCCACCGCTGCTCGACCGCCTGGCCACGGATCCCGCCGCACGGGTCCTCGTCCTGACCGGAGCCGGTGACACCTTCTGCGCCGGGGCGGACATCTCCACGCTCGGTGCGGACGCGGGCGCCGCGAAGGAACTCGCGGTCGCGGCGGAGGACGCGCTGGCCGCGTTCCCGAAGCCGACGCTCGCGGTGGTCCGCGGGTACTGCGTGGGCGGCGGCTGTCAGCTGGCGGTCGCGTGCGACCTGCGGTTCTCGGCCGAGAGCGCGCTGTTCGGGGTGACTCCCGCGAAGCTCGGGATCGTCTATCCGGCCTCCTCGACGCGCCGCCTCGCCTCGCTGGTCGGCCCGTCGACCGCCAAGTACCTGCTGTTCTCGGGCGAGTTGATCGGCACGGAGCGGGCGCTGCGCACGGGCCTCGTGGACGAGGTCCTGGCCGAGGGCGAACTCGACAAGCGGGTGGCCGAGTTCACGCGCGTCCTCGTGGGCCGTTCGCAGCTGACGCAGGCGGCGGCCAAGGAGTTCACGGCCGGCCGTAAGGACCGGGACGCGTACTGGGCCGAGCAGGCGCGCGGCAGCGGCGACACCGCCGAGGGTGCCGCCGCGTTCCTGGAGCGCCGCGCGCCGCGGTTCAGCTGGACCGTGACTCCCTGAACATCGCCACGAGATGAGCCGGGGCCCGCTCCGGCGAACCGGCGTCGTAGGGCGGCCGCGGGTCGTACTCGGTCATCAACTGGATGGCCTGGGCCGTCTCGTCGCCCACGATCCGGCCCGCGAGGGCGAGGCCCCTGCCGATGCCGGACGCGACCTCGGCGGCGGTGACGTCCTTCCCTGCGAACACCACCCGCCGCCCCGTGGAATGCGCGCCGAGCCGTTCGAACCGCTCCGGCGCGAGCCAGTGGGAGGTGGCCGTGCGGCCCTTCAGGAGTCCGGCCGCGGCGCGCGCGAGGGAGCCGGTGCACACGGATGTCGTCCAGGTCGTGGTGGGGTCGACGGCGCGCGGCCAGTCGAGCAGCGGCCCGTTCCGCGTCCGGGTGCTCGGCTCGGGGCCGCCGGGCGCGACCGCGAAGTCCGGGCCGCGCACGTCGCCGAAGATCCGGTCGGCGACCAGGGCGAGCCGCCCGGAGTCGTCGCGCACGGGCCCGGTCCCCTCGGCCCCGAAGACGACGCCGGCGTCCGGGATGCCGCCGAGCGTCCGGCACGGGCCGATGGCGTCGCGGGCGGTGAGGTGTCCGTCGAGAGCGACGGCGATCTGCATGGCTTCCTGTGGAGGAGGACCAGGACGGTGCGGGGCGGCATGTCCGCCGTTCTTCGAGCAGCGCGCGGAAGGCCGCGCGGCTGGCCGCAATGACGCTCCCCCCAACTTTTCCGCCATCTGAGGCGCCCCGTCTCCCCAGACGTACCGACCGGTCAGTAACGTAGAGGCATGACTCCTGACCCGCGACCGCGCGCCGCCCGCCGCTGTCACAACGTGCTCAATCCGTTCCACTCGACGCACTACTTCTCGCCCGACCTGGGCCGGGAAATGGCCGCCATAGGTGTCACGGACCGCAGCGCCGCCTACTTCGCGGTGCGTTCGGCGCCCATGGGAGCCGTCGGCGCCGGTGTCGTCACGGCCGCCTTCTACAACTTCAAGCACGACCTGGTGGCGCGGCACGTGCCCGAGGTGTGGCAGGTCGCCTCTCCCGACGAGGTGCTCGCGGCACGCGCGCGTGCCGTCGACGCGACGCTGCGCCGGCTGCTCGGCGAGGAGGCGCTCGCCTCCAAGGAGATGGCCGAGGCCGCCGCACTCGCCCTGCGCGCGACCGATGCCTGCACCCGCCACGCCCGTCCCCTGTACGCGGCGCACGCCGATCTGCCGGTGCCCGAGGCCGCGCACCTGGCCTACTGGCACGCCGCGACGCTGCTGCGCGAGCACCGGGGCGACGGCCATCTCGCCGCGCTGCTCGACGCCGGTCTCGACCCGGTGGAGGCCCTCGTCAGCCATGTCGCGACGGGCAAGGGCATGGCCCCCAAGTTCCTGCTGACCAGCCGCGGCTGGACCCAGGACGAGTACGACGCGGCGGCGGAGCGGCTGCGGACCCGCGGACTGCTCACGGCGGACGTGGAACTCACGCTGACCGAGGAGGGCGTACGCCTGCGGGCCGCCGTCGAGGAGCGCACCGACGTCCTGGACCGCGCGCCCTACGACCACCTCGGCGACACGGGCGTGGCCCGGCTCACCGAGCTGGCCACCGGCTTCATCGGCACCGCCCTCGGCAACGGCGCGTTCCCCACGGACCTGATCGGCAAGGCCGCCTGAAGCGCGCGGAGCGGTGCCTCGCGCTCCGGCCTGACACGCCGCGGATGAGCGGCAGGTCGCTGCCCTGATCCCCCGATTGTCGGTGTCACCTGCCACAATTGCCGCGCAACCTCATTCGACTTAGGCGGTACGGGATCGTGGCGACACCCACTCTTGGGTCCATCGAAGGCAGGATTGCCGAGGAACTCGGCGTACGGGAGCGGCAGGTGAAGGCCGCCGTCGAGCTGCTGGACGGCGGCTCGACGGTGCCTTTCATCGCCCGTTACCGCAAGGAGGCGACGGAGTCCCTGGACGACGCCCAGCTGCGCACCCTTGAGGAGCGGCTGCGGTATCTGCGCGAGCTGGAGGAGCGGCGCACCGCCGTCCTCGACTCGGTGCGCGAGCAGGGCAAGCTGACCGAGGAGCTGGAGGCGCAGATCCTCGCCGCCGACACCAAGGCGCGCCTGGAGGACATCTATCTGCCCTTCAAGCCCAAGCGGCGCACGAAGGCGCAGATCGCGCGCGAGGCGGGTCTCGAGCCGCTCGCGGAGGGACTGCTCGGCGACCCGACCGTGGAGCCGCTGGCGGCCGCGGCGGCGTTCGTGGACGCCGACAAGGGCGTCGCGGACCCGCAGGCGGCGCTCGACGGCGCCCGCGCCATCCTCACCGAGCGCTTCTCGGAGGACGCCGACCTGATCGGCGAGCTGCGCGAGCGCATGTGGGTGCGCGGTCGGCTCGCGGCGAAGGTGAAGTCCGGCAAGGAGGAGGCGGGCGCCAAGTTCGCCGACTACTTCGACTTCGCGGAGCCCTTCAAGGAGCTGCCCTCGCACCGCATCCTGGCGATGCTGCGCGGCGAGAAGGAGGACGTGCTCGAGCTCGTCCTGGAGCCCGAGGAGGCACCGGCCGACGGCGGCCCGTCCTCGTACGAGCCGATGGTCGCGGACCGGTTCGGGATCCGTAACCAGGGGCGTCCGGGCGACAAGTGGCTTCAGGACACGGTCCGCTGGGCCTGGCGCACCCGCATCCTCGTGCACCTCGGCATCGACCTGCGGCTGCGGCTGCGGACGGCCGCCGAGGACGAGGCGGTGAAGGTGTTCGCGGCGAACCTGCGGGACCTGCTGCTCGCGGCTCCGGCGGGCACGCGCGCGACGCTGGGGCTCGACCCCGGTTTCCGTACGGGCGTGAAGGTCGCGGTGATCGACGCGACGGGCAAGGTCGTGGCGACGGACGTCATCCACCCGCACGTCCCGGCGAACCGCTGGGACGAGGCGATCGCCAAGCTGGCGAAGCTCTCGCGCGACCACTCCGTGGACCTGATCGCGATCGGCAACGGCACGGCGTCGCGCGAGACGGACAAGCTCGCCGGTGAACTCATCACCAAGCACCCGGAGTTGAAGCTCACCAAGGTGATGGTGAGCGAGGCGGGCGCCTCCGTGTACTCGGCCTCCGCGTTCGCCTCGCAGGAGCTGCCCGACATGGACGTGTCGCTGCGCGGCGCCGTCTCCATCGCGCGCCGTCTCCAGGACCCGCTCGCCGAGCTGGTGAAGATCGACCCGAAGTCGATCGGTGTCGGCCAGTACCAGCACGACCTCAGCGAGGTGAAGCTGTCGCGCTCGCTGGACGCGGTGGTCGAGGACTGTGTGAACGGTGTCGGGGTGGACGTGAACACCGCGTCCGCGCCGCTCCTCGCGCGGGTGTCCGGCATCGGCGCGGGCCTCGCGGAGAACATCGTGGCGCACCGCGACGCCAACGGCCCCTTCAAGAACCGCAAGGGCCTCAAGGACGTGGCCAGGCTCGGCCCGAAGGCGTACGAGCAATGCGCGGGCTTCCTGCGGATCCGCGGCGGTGACGACCCGCTCGACGCGTCGTCCGTGCACCCGGAGGCGTACCCGGTGGTGCGGCGGATGGCCAAGTCGACGGGTGGCGAGGTCGGTTCGCTGATCGGCGACGCGGGGACGCTGCGCTCGCTGAAGCCGGCCGACTACGTGGACGACACGTTCGGTCTGCCGACCGTGACGGACATCCTGAAGGAGCTGGAGAAGCCGGGGCGCGACCCGCGGCCCGCCTTCAAGACGGCCACCTTCAAGGAGGGCGTGGAGAAGATCTCCGACCTGGAGTCCGGGATGGTGCTCGAAGGTGTCGTGACGAATGTCGCCGCGTTCGGGGCGTTCATCGACATCGGTGTGCACCAGGACGGGCTCGCGCATGTCTCGGCGCTGTCCCGTACGTTCGTGAAGGACCCGCGCGATGTCGTGAAGCCCGGCGACATCGTGAAGGTGAAGGTCCTGGACGTCGATGTGCCGCGCAAGCGGATCTCGCTGACGCTGCGGCTGGACGACGAGAAGCCGTCCGGCGGTGACCGGGGTGATCGGGGTGGGCGCGGCGGTGACCGTAAGCCGCCGCGGCAGTCGAACCGGCAGGGTGGGCGCGGTAACTCCGGTGGCGGGGGCAAGGGGCGGCCCGCGCCCGCCCCGGCCAATTCCGCCATGGCCGATGCGTTGAAGAAGGCCGGGTTGGCGTAAGCGCCGTTGAGGTTCGGCGGGGGTGGGGAACTGCGCGTCGTGTGGGGCCGGGCGCGCCCACGCGGCGGAGCCGCAGTTCCCACTCGGCCCCCGCGCCTAACGGACGCTCACCTTCCCTGCGTCGACCTCGAAGCGCCTCGTCGTCGTGACCGCGTTCAGCATCCGCCGGTCGTGGGTCACCAGGAGCAGCGTGCCCTGGTAGGACTCCAGCGCCGATTCGAGCTGTTCGATCGCCGGGAGGTCCAGGTGGTTCGTCGGCTCGTCCAGGACCAGGAGGTTGACGCCTCGGCCCTGGAGGAGGGCGAGGGCGGCGCGGGTGCGTTCGCCCGGTGAGAGGGTCGCGGCCGGGCGCAGCACGTGGTCGGCCTTGAGGCCGAACTTGGCCAGCAGCGTGCGCACTTCGGCCGGTTCGGTGTCGGGGACCGCGGCGCCGAACGCGTCGAGCAGGGTCTCCGGGCCGTGGAAGAGAGCGCGGGCCTGGTCGACCTCGCCGACCACGACGCCCGAGCCGAGCGTCGCGTGCCCCGCGTCGAGCGGGATCCGGCCGAGGAGCGCGGCCAGCAGGGTCGACTTGCCGGAGCCGTTGGCGCCGGTGATGGCGACACGGTCCGCCCAGTCGATCTGGAGCGTGACCGGCCCGAAGTGGAAGTCCCCGCGGCTCAGTTCGGCGTCGCGGAGCGAGGCCACCACGGCGCCGGAGCGCGGGGCCGCCGCGATCTCCATGCGCAGCTCCCACTCCTTGCGGGGCTCCTCGACGACGTCCAGGCGCTCGATCATCTTCTGCGTCTGACGGGCCTTCGCGGCCTGCTTCTCGCTGGACTCGCTGCGGAACTTGCGGCCGATCTTGTCGTTGTCGGTCGCCTTGCGCCGGGCGTTCTTGACGCCCTTGTCCATCCAGGAGCGCTGCATCTGGGCGCGGCCTTCGAGCGCCGACTTCTTGTCCGCGTACTCCTCGTACTCCTCGCGCGCGTGGCGGCGTGCGACGTCGCGCTCCTCCAGGTAGGCGTCGTAGCCGCCTCCGTAGAGGTTGATCTGCTGCTGGGCCAGGTCGAGTTCGAGGACCTTGGTGACGGTGCGGGTGAGGAACTCGCGGTCGTGGCTGACCACGACGGTGCCCGCGCGCAGGCCCCGTACGAACGCCTCCAGCTGCTCCAGGCCGTGCAGGTCCAGGTCGTTGGTGGGCTCGTCGAGGAGGAAGACGTCGTAGCGGGACAGGAGGAGGGAGGCGAGGCCCGCGCGGGCCGCCTGGCCCCCGGAGAGGGAGACCATCTCCTGGTCGAGGCCGACGCCCAGGCCGAGCTGGGCCGCGACCTCCTCGGCGCGCTCGTCGAGGTCGGCGCCGCCCAGGTTGAGCCAGCGCTCCAGGCTCACCGCGTACGCGTCGTCGGCGCCCGGCGCGCCGTCGACCAGGCCCTGGGTGGCCTCGTCCATGACGCGCTGGGCCTCGGCGACGCCGGTGCGGCGGGCGAGGAAGGCCCGGATCGTCTCGCCGGGGCGGCGCTCCGGCTCCTGCGGGAGGTGCCCGACGGTCGCGGTCGGCGGGGAGAGGTTGAGGTCGCCCTCCTCCGGGGTGTCGAGTCCGGCGAGCAGGCGCAGCAGGGTGGACTTCCCGGCTCCGTTGGCGCCGACGAGGCCGATCACGTCGCCGGGCGCGACGACGAGGTCGAGGCCGGCGAAGAGCGAGCGGTCACCGTGACCTGCGGCGAGGTTCTTGGCTACGAGGGTGGCAGTCATCAGGGCGTTGATCCTAATCGGCGTCGGCTTCAGTCGGCTTCAGTCGGCTTCATCGGCTTCCTCGGCTTCAGAGCAGGCCGGCGAGCTTGTAGAGCACCAAGGAGCCCGCGACGGCGATGTTCAGGCCGGCGCCGTGGCCGACCATCGGGGTCTCCACGCACTCGTCGAGGAGGTCCAGGGCTTCCGGCGGGCCGCTGCCGCGGCGCGGCTGTCTGTTCGTGGCCGAGGACGACGACCGTGCGTTCGCGGGCCGCGGGCAGGTCGGCGAGGCGGACGGCCTCGTCGGCGAGTTCGACGCCCACGATCCGGGCACCGCGCTCGCGCTGCTCGGTCAGCCGGCGCAGCGGGTCGCCGGTCCAGTGCGTGCAGAGCGGGCGGCGCAGCGTGTTGCCGCGCGCCACCGCCTCCGGCACCCAGGGGAAGCGCGGGACCGTCAGGCAGGCGCCGACCGCGTCGCAGGTGCGGGCGAGAGTGCCCAGGTTGGCGCCGTGCAACGGCCACAGCGGGGCCGCGTACAGGTGGTCCCAACAGGAGTGGGAGCGGCGGCCGCGGCGCAGTTCCGCGGCGCTGCGCGGCCGGATCCGCGGGCTCATCGCGCCATGGAGGCGCTCCTCCGGACTCGGGCAGAGTTCATCGTCGTACGGCGATCAGCGGCTCGCCGGGGCAGGTGAGAAGGACACGACAGGTCAGCGCGCCATCGGCGCCACCAGCACGCTCCCGGTGGTGCGCGCCACGAGGAAGGATTCCCCCTTGGTCGCCTTGTTGTCGAGCGAGATTCGGTGCTGCCCGGGGTCGAGGACGTCGTCGAAGACCTCGTGGGTGTGGGTGCGGTACAGGCGGTCGAGGCGGTAGGCGGTGAGCCGGACGCGGCAGGTGGAGGTGACTTCGAGTCCCGCTTCGCCGTCGGCGGCGACGAGCCGGGTCAGGCGGCGCTGCGGGGCGGGGCTGCGGTCGAGGGCGCTCTCGATCTGGGCGACGAGCAGCGGGATGATCGGGGCGAGTCCGTCGACGTAGGCGACGTCCGCGTCGGCGCGTTCGAACTCCCGTCGGGTGGCGGCGCGTTGGGCCGCGTCGACGGCGCGGCCGAAGGCGACCGCCCCGTAGCCGCGCAGTTCCTCGGACGGTACGCCGGTCGCGTCCTGGGTGATGTCGGCGCCGATGCCGATGGTGCGCAGGGCGGCGGCGAGTTTGGCGAGGACGGCGACGCGGGCACCGATGAGCAGCACCCGCCGCCCGGCACCGGGTTCGGCCTGCGGCGTGAGCAACTGGCCCAGCGCGGAGCGGTACTCGTCGCCGCGGAAGCGGAACGGGCCGATGCCGTGGTAGCCGTTGAGCTCCAGGTCGGCGTGGTCGTCGGTCTGCCAGGCGAAGTCGCGCCACACATAGTCGTCGCGGCCGTCGCCGGTCTTCTCGATGGTGGCGGTGACGGCTCCGCACTCCAGGCCCTCGCACTCGGGGCAGCCGTATATGACGTAGCGCCCCTCGGCGAGCGGCGCTTCGGCCTCCAGGAGGAGGCTCCTGACGTGGTCGGTGAAGATGGCGGGCGGGATGTCGGCGGCCAGTGGGGAGACCGCGTCGAGGTCGGAGAGCTGGAACAGCAGCGGGCGTCCGTCGACGATGAAGTCCACGAAGTCCCGGTGGACTTGGTAGTCACCGTTGGCCAGGACGCCCCCGGCTCGCATCGCCGGGGCCAGGCCGAAGGTCGCGTACTCGGCAGACATGATGTGAGTATCCCCACCCGACACCCGTGTTGAGCACGGCATGACACATTCCGCTACCGTCCGGGCGTGAACAGTGATGTGAGCGATGACGTGATCGTGGTCGGCGGCGGAGTCGTGGGGATGTCCACCGCCCTGGTCCTCGCGCGCCGCGGGCGGCGGGTCCGGGTGTGGTCGCGGGAGCCCGCAGAGCGGACCACCTCGGCCGTTGCGGGTGCGCTGTGGTGGCCGTACCGGATCGATCCGGTGGAGCAGGTCGGCCCGTGGTCGCTGCGGTCGCTGCGGCGGTACGAGGAGTGGGCAGCGCGCGCGGGCCGCCCGGAGGAGACCGGCGTACGCATGGTCGAGGGCGTACACGCGGGCACCCGGCTTGCCGGGCTCGGGGCGTGGGCCGGTGAGGTGGCGGGGCTGCGGGACGCGGACGCGGGGCTCGCGGCGCGCCTTCCCCTGATCGACATGCCGGTTCATCTGGCGTGGCTGCGCGGCGAGTTGGCGGCGGCGGGAGTGGCGGTCGAGGAACGGGCGGTGACGTCGTTGCGGGAGGTCACGGCGCCGGTCGTCGTGAACTGCACCGGGCTCGGGGCGCGGGAGCTGGTGCCGGACGCGTCGGTGCGGCCGGTGCGGGGGCAGTTGGTGGTCGTGGAGAACCCCGGCGTCCGTACCTGGTACACGGCCGCCGACGAGGCGTCGGACGCCACGACGTACTTCTTCCCGCAGCCGGGCGGGCGGCTGCTGCTCGGCGGGACGGCGCAGGAGGACGCGTGGTCCCTTGAGCCGGACCCGGCGACGGCCGAGGCGATCGTGCGGCGGTGCGCGGCGATCCGGCCCGAGATCGCGGGCGCACGCGTCCTGGGACACCGGGTGGGCCTGCGCCCGGCCCGCCCGGCGGTGCGCGTCGAGCGTGAAGTCGTAGGCCCCGGGCGGATATGGGTGCACAACTACGGCCACGGCGGGGCCGGGGTGACGGTGGCCTGGGGGTGCGCGGAGGAGGCGGCGAGGCTGGTGGAGGGCTGCTGACGGGCGGACAGCCACCCACCAGGGCTCAGCGGGGCTCAGCAGGCAGGCCCCGGCAAGGCTCGCTCATGGCAGCAAGCCGAAACCGAGCAGGACCGCCGCCTCGACCTTCACCGTGCCGGGGGTGAAGACCCCGTCGGACTCCGGGTCGCCGCCCATGCGGCCGCTGTGGCTGCGGACGCCCATCGACTCCGGGTCGACGTCCTGGATGTGCACCACGGGGCCGAGCCGGACCGCACACGCCTCGGCGTAGACCTCGGCCTTGCGGCGTGCGGCGGCGACGGCCCTGCGCCGCGCCTCGTCGCGCATGGCCGGTTTGTTCTCGACCTCGAAGAGCACGTCGTCGACGCGGTTGGCACCCGCCTCGACGGCGTCCTGGATCAGCTCCTCCAGACGGTCGAGGTCCCTGGTCAGCAGGGTGTACGTGGCCTCGCAGCGGTACCCGACGAAGGTCCGCTCGCCGCCGTACCCCGAGTGCTCGGTCCGCAGCGCGAGGCGCGATCCGGACACCTCGGCATCGGGTATCCGGTGGTCGCGCAGCACCCCTCTGAGCCGGGACACCGCGCCGCCCGCCTGCGCGAACGCCTCCTTGGGCGTCGGCGCGAGATGGTCGACGGCCAGCTTCAGGTGGGCCGTCACGGGCTCCGCCGACACACTGCCGGCACCGAAGACGCTCAGCCCCCAGGGCTCCTTGATCGCTGTCATGCGAGGATTCAAGCATCGGCGCGCGCCCCGCGACAGGGATTCGGGATCACGGCCCGGAGACGAGGATCCCGTCGATCGCCGTCGCCGTGTCGGCGGCCGTGAGCGTCGGCGCGAAGTCCCCCTCGCACCAGGTCCGGCCCCGGGCCACCCAGGCCGTCCGCAGCCCGAGCGCCCCCGCTCCCCCGATATCGGCGTGCGCCGAGTCCCCCACCATCCAGGCCGACTTCAGGGAACGCCCCGCCGCTGCCACCCGGAAGATCTCGGGCGCGGGCTTCTTGTGGCCGGCCGCCTCCGAGATCACCCAGCTGTCGACCAGGGTGTCGAGGCCGGTGCGGCGGATCTTCTCGGTCTGCTGAACGGTGCGGCCGTTGGTGACGACGACCGGGATCCAGCCGGCGGCGGCCGCCGCGAGCAGGGACGCGCGGACCGGGTCGGCGAGGGTCACCCGGTCCGCGGCGCCATGGTCGAGGACGGCCCGGATCGCGGCGGGCGGGACCCGGTCGGCGTACCGCCGGGTCATGGCCTCGGCGACGGCCGGGCGGGGCGTGTAACCGTCGGCGTCCAGGGCCATGAGCCGGGCCAGGTCCTCGGCGGGGAGGCCGTGGTCGGCCAGGAACGCCGCCATCGCGGCGCGGAACGCGGCGTCCCGGTCGATCAGCGTGTTGTCGAGATCCAGCAGGAGGAGGGGCATGGCCGGGAGTAGACCACGTCCGGTCCTGCCGGGGCTCAGGAGTTTCCGTGCTCCCCGATCGGGTCGCCTTCGGTCTCCAGGCTCTCGCCGGGGCCGATCCGGATCTCGAACTCGCCGCCGTACTTCTCGTGTCCGGCGACGACCGCCGCCTCCACGACCTCGATGCCCATGTCGCCGCGGACGATGAGCGGGTCCTGGCGCAGATCGCGCATCAGGGCCCAGCACATGCCGATCATCACCAGGGTGAAGGGGGCGGCGACGAGGATCGTGAGGTTCTGCAGGCCGGTGAGCGCGTTGTCGGAGCCGCCTCCGATGAGCAGCATCACCGCGGCCACCGCGCCGGTCACCACGCCCCAGAAGATGACGACGAACCGGCCGGGTTCGAGCGCGCCCTTCTGGGACAGCGTACCCATGACGATGGAGGCGGCGTCGGCGCCGGAGACGAAGAAGATGCCGACGAGGATCATCACGAGGATGCTGGTCGCCGTGGCCATCGGGAACTCGTGCAGAACGCCGAAGAGCTGGGCCTCCGGGGTGTCGGCGCCGCCGAGTTCACCGTGCTCCTTCATCTTCATCGCCGTACCGCCGAAGATCGCGAACCAGATCAGGCTGACCGTGGACGGGACCAGGATGACGCCGCCGACGAACTGGCGGATGGTGCGGCCGCGGCTGATGCGGGCGATGAACATGCCGACGAAGGGCGTCCAGGAGATCCACCACGCCCAGTAGAAGACCGTCCAGCTGCCGAGCCAGTCGGCGACGCCCTTGCCGCTGGACGCCTCGGTGCGGCCGATGAGTTGGGGCAGGTCGCCGAGGTAGGCGCCCAGCGAAGTGGGCAGCAGGTCGAGCACGACGATGGTGGGCCCGGCGATGAAGACGAAGACCGCGAGGATCAGCGCGAGCACCATGTTCGTGTTCGACAGCCACTGGATGCCCTTCTCGACGCCCGAGACGGCGGACGCGACGAAGGCGACGGTCAGGACGGCGATGATCACGACGAGCAGGGCGGTGCTCGCCTCGTCCATCCAGTCCAGGACCTCGAAGCCGGAGCCGATCTGCAGCGCGCCCAGACCGAGTGAGGCAGCCGAGCCGAACAGGGTCGCGAAGATGGCGATGATGTCGATGACGCGGCCCCAGGCGCCGTGCGCGCGGTCCTCTCCGATGAGCGGCACGAAGACGGAGGAGATGGTCTGGCGGCGGCGCCTGCGGAAGGTGGAGTAGGCGATGGCGAGGCCGACGACCGCGTAGATCGCCCAGGGGTGCAGGGTCCAGTGGAAGAGGGTGGTCGCCATGGCGGTCTCCATGGCTTCCGCGGAGTCCGCCGGGTCGGTGCCGGGCGGTGGCGTCGTGAAGTGCGCGAGGGGCTCGCTGACGCCGTAGAACATGAGGCCGATGCCCATGCCCGCACTGAACATCATGGCGACCCAGGAGACCGTGCGGAACTCCGGCTCCTCGCCCTCCTTGCCGAGGGTGATCTTCCCGTACCTGCTGATGGCGAGCCAGAGCGCGAAGACGACGAAGCCGGAGGCGGCGAGCATGAAGGCCCAACCACCGTTGTGGATCAGGCCGTTGAGGGCGCTGGTGGAGACGCTCTCCAGGTTGTCGGTGGCGACGGAGCCCCAGACCACGAAGGCCAGGGTGAGCACGGCGGTGACACCGAACACGATCCGGTCGGTGGCGGGGCTCCGGCCGCCGTCCGCTCCCTCCTGGGGCACGGGAGCGTCGGCGGGTGGTTGTTGAGGGTTTGTCACCCTTTACGGCCTACCACACCGAACGCTCCCGACCGCCCGTTCAGCAGCTGGTGTCGGGCTCCGCCTCCGTCAGGTGGTAGGGCGCGCGGGCATCGAGCAGCAGGGCGACGAGTGCCCGCTCGGACTGCCGCAGCGGCACGTACGCCCCGTCGCCGGCCTTCCGCACGGTGATGCCGTGCAGCGCCAACTCGTCCTGGTACTCGGCGTACTGGGCGGCGGTGAGGCGGTAGCCGCAGGGCGGGTCCTGGATGATCTCGGCGGGTTCGGCCGGGTCGTTGTCTGCGCCGCCCACATAGATCGGCCCCGAGTCGTGGAACCCGGCGGCGCGGGCCGCGGCCGTGGCGGCCTGGATCCGGCCCAGGCGTTCGCCGGTGAAGCGGAACAGGCCGCCGAGCGCGGCGAGTTGGGAGTCGCGGCGGCGCCGGTTGTTGAGCGACTCGTCGGCCGCCTCCTGCGGGGTGCCGGGGTCGACGCGGCTCTCGATCAGCAGGCCGAGGGCGTGCTTGACGCCGGACATGTTGCGCAGGATGCGCTCCTGGCCGTCGCCCGCGGTCTGCTTGACCGGGTCGCCGGTGACCGGGTCGGTCCAGATGCCGTACGTGCCGGTGGAGTACCCGGCGGCGTTGGCGGCCGGGCGGACGTACCCCTCGGAGAGCCGCTCGGCCTCGTCGTGCACGGCGTCCGCGGTGTTGAGGTTACGCGGCCAGAGGTCGAAGAGGTCCTTGTCGTAGTACTTCGGGGTGGCGCCGTACTCGTGCAG
Source organism: Streptomyces sp. VRA16 Mangrove soil (assembly GCF_017377775.1). Classification (GTDB taxonomy): domain Bacteria; phylum Actinomycetota; class Actinomycetes; order Streptomycetales; family Streptomycetaceae; genus Streptomyces. The sequence goes on along the minus strand of NZ_JAFVLN010000001.1, from coordinate 33,996 downwards.
GTCGTAGATGATGTCGGGCCGCCGGTCGCGGATGACGGCCGCCATCGCGCGGGCCTCGGCGGTCTTGAGGGCGAGGTGGTCGCGGTTGATGTCGATCCCGTCGGAGTTTCCGCGGGTGTCGGCGGCCCGGCCGTCGGGGTTGGCGGTGGGCACGACCAGCAGGGTCGTGCGGGACAGGAACCGCTGGGTGGCCCGGTCCTTGGCGTGGGCGAGGTCGCGGATCTTCGTGAGGCAGGCCTCGCGTCCGGAGGGTTCGTCGCCGTGCTGGCTGCAGATGAGCAGCACGGTGGAGGCGGTGCGGTGCTCACCGATGCGGACCAGTTGGAGCGGGCGGCCCTGCTTGGTCGTGCCGATCCGGGAGACGGACACCCGGTCGGACGCCTTGTCGACGGCGGCGAGGAGTTCCTGCTCCTCGGGCTGGCTGGTCCAGCGGGCGCCGTTCGTCTGCTCGAAGCCGGTTCTGGGGAGCGTGGGCGTGGCTCTGGCGGGTGCGGTCACCACGAGGGGCGCGGCGAGCGCCACCGTGGTGACGGCGAGGGCGAGAACACGGTTGCGGGGGTTCATCGGTTGCTTGCCTCCCGGGTCGGGGCGGTCGGAGGTCCTTGGCCGACGAGGCTGTGCCGGTGTCCGCGACGCGACACGCAGGGCCCCGGGGGCGGTACGCGTGTCGCGTGAGTGTCGGCATGGGCGGAACGTACACGGGTCAACTGCCGTGCGACAGAGGGCCGTAGCGTGGAATGACAGGCGCGTGGGACGGAAAGGCGCATGTCGGCCGAATGGCGATCGTGTGACAGCTGCGGCCATGGACATGACTGGGGCGCCGGGTGCTGAATAGGGTCGCGAAAAGATCGATCCGCGTCCTGTGCCTACGACTTGGAGTTTCCGTGTACCGCAGACTCATCGCCCCCGGCGCGCTCGCCGCGGCACTGATGCTGGCGATCCCGGCATCGGCCGCCGACTTCCGGCCGGGTGCTCCGGGCATCGGTGATCCCTACTACCCGACGTACGGGAACGGCGGCTACGACGTCTCCCACTACGACCTGCGTCTGAAGTACCGGCCGACGACGGGCCTGCTGGAGGGCACGGCGACGATCCTCGCCACCTCCACCCAGGACCTCTCGCGGTTCGACCTCGACTTCGGGCTCACCGCGAGCGAGGTCCGGGTGAACGGCAAGAAGGCGACGTTCGCGGCGTCCGGCGTGCAGGAGCTGGAGGTGACGCCCGCGGCCGGGCTGCCGAAGGGCACGCCGTTCACGGTCGTCGTGAAGTACGCGGGCAAGCCGGCCGACGTCCAGCTGTGGGGCTTCACATCGCCCCAGCGCACCCCCGACGGCATCGTCTTCGCCAACGAGCCGGAGGAGGCGGCCTGGTGGTTCCCGTCCAACGACCACCCGCTGGACAAGGCCACGTACGACGTCTCGGTCGCCGTACCCGACGGCACCCAGGCGATCTCCAACGGCACGCTGCAGTCGCAGGTCCCGCAGGCCGGTGGCTGGACGCGCTTCAACTGGCGCTCCGCTCACCCCCAGGCGACGTATCTGGCGACGCTGGCGATCGGCAAGTTCGACATCACGACCGACAAGACGGCGGACGGCCTGCCCGTCATCAACGCCTACAGCAAGGATCTCGGCGCCAACGAGGGCGCCGCGAAGGCCAGCGTCGAGCGCACCACCGAGGTCGCCGAATGGCTGGAGTCGGTCTACGGCAAGTACCCCTTCGAGGCGCTCGGCGGCTATGTCCCGAACGTGCCCTCGCACTTCGCCCTGGAGACGCAGACCCGCCCCTTCTACTCGCCCGCGCAGTTCGCGAACGGTTCCAACGTGTCCGTCGTCGTGCACGAGCTGGCGCACCAGTGGTACGGCGACAGCGTCTCCGTGCGCGGCTGGAAGGACATCTGGATCAACGAGGGCTTCGCCCGGTACAGCCAGTGGCTGTGGTCCGAGAAGGAGGGCGAGGGCACGGCCCAGGAACTCGCCGACTACGCGTACGCGCAGCACCCGGCGGACGACGCCTTCTGGACCGTGAAGCCGGGTGACCCGGGGGCCGAGAACCAGTTCGCCTCGGCCGTGTACGACCGCGGCGCGATGGCGATCCAGGCGCTGCGCAACGCGGTCGGCGACAAGAAGTTCTTCGCGATCCTCAAGGGGTGGCCGCAGGCGCACGCGTACGGGAACGCGCAGGTCTCCGACTTCGTGTCGTACGCGGAGAAGATCTCCGGCAAGCAGCTGGACTCGCTGTTCGACACCTGGCTGTACCAGCCGGAGCGTCCCGCGACCACGGCGCTGCGCTCCGCCGCGGTGGCGGCCCCCCAGCAGCCCCGGTCGTGGAAGGCGATCGCGGCGACCAACGGGGTGCACGCGGAGCGCTGACGCGGCTGCCGGGCGCTGTGGCCGGGCGGGGTCGGCGCCTCACCGGTGCGGGGCCGCCGCCCGGGCCCGCCGGGCGTACGGGAGGTAGCGCAGGCGCTCCGGGAGGCGTGGTACCAGCCATCGCACGAGTACCGCCCACCGGCGCAGCCTGCGCTCCTGGCGCTCGGTCCACGGCAGGCCGAGCGCCGACCTGGCCTCGGGCGGCAGCAGACCGATCGACAGGAACCTCAGGGTCCGGGCCAGCGCGGGACGGAGTACGGGCCACAGCAGTCCGAGCACTCGGTGGCCCGGGGGTGCCGGGATCGCGCGGTGGGCCGAGGTCAGTTCGTCGACCACCGTGTTCCGCCCGATCTCGTCGGCGAGCACCTTGTCGTAGTACGGCCGGAACTCCTGGACCGTCTGCGGCATGTCCCGGTCGTGGATGCCGAGGATCCGGCCGACCATCAGCCACTCCGCGTAGAACCGCTCGTCCTCTTCCTGGGTGAAGGGGCGGGCGAAGTAGCGGCGGGCGTAGCGCGCGACGGGGTAGCCGGTGGCGTGCACCCAGGCGTAGGAGGCCGGGGTGAGCGCGTGGTAGCGGCGGCCGTGCGGGTCGGTGCCGCGGATGTCCCGGTGGATCCGGCGCAGGCGGCGGCCCTCCTCGGCGGCGTCCGCTCCCCCGTAGACCCAGAGCAGGACCGAGGTCAGCGAGCGCTCGCCGCGCCCCCAGGGGTCGGTGCGGAACACGGAGTGGTCGTCGACCCCGGCGCCGACGGCGGGGTGGGCCACCTGGAGGACGAACGCGGCGGGCAGCGCGAGGAGGGAGCGGATGTCACCCGCGGTCTCCCAGAGGACGCCGCCGGGCGGGGGCGGCGGCGGGTCCGGGTCGTGCTGTTTCATGCCGCTGCCGCTTCCTGCCGGGTGCCGGGTGCCGGGACGGACGGTGTGTGTGAGGCACACGATGTCCATGTCCCAGTATGCGGCGGATGCCCGGAGCGGTCAGAGCTCGCCCCCGTACCGCTTGGCCAGGTCCGAGGCGAGTTCCGAGATGCAGGTGCACAGGTCCGTCACGGCCGCGGCGTGAACGGGGTCGGCCGGAGCGGAGGGGGTGGAGTGCGTCGGCACGACCGGCACCCGGTAGGACTCCGACGGGGTCGGCGGGGCCGGCGCGGCGGGGGCCTGTGCACCCGCGGGGCGGGGGCGGCGCCGGCGCACCGAGCTGACCAGCACCGTCGTCAACAGGCTGGCGAACAGCGCCAGTTGTCCCGTCCTGACGTGGATGTCCCAGGGAACCAAGGCCATGCCTGTGTCCTACCCGGGTGTCACACGTCGCCAACGCACGGCCCTCCTGGCCCCGTTGCCCGGCCGGATTCAGCCGTCGTGGTCGTACACCGTCACCGGTATCCCCCGGGCCACGATCCGCTCGGCTATCAGCGGCTCGATCCGTGACCACGTCCCGCCGGCGAGGCCGCAGCCGATGCGCGGCATGTGGACGGAGGCGCCCAGCTCGGCGGCCCGGCCCGCGACGGCCGTGAGGCCCTCGGCGATCGCCTCGTAGCGCACCGGAACACCCTTGCTGCCGGTGCGGATGCCGCGCTGACCCACGAGATTGGCCACCCATAGGTACGGCTCGACCTGGACGAACTGGGCGGCGCCGAGTCCGAAGTCGTTCTTCGCGCGCTCGCGGTGCCAGCGGCGGTAGGCCCGCTCGGGCTCGGCCCAACGGTGGGAGAGAGCAAGCACAAATCCTTTGCCCCAGCCCCCGATGTCGTTGCAGACATGGACGATCAGGCGCGCTCCCTTGCCCAACGGCGCGGTGGCGTCACCTCGGACATACGTGATCTCCGACATGACGCCACCGTAGGGGCCAGCACTGACAACGGGCCGTGCGCGCACGCACGGCCCGTCAGGTCACTCGCTCTTCGTGAGCTGCGCCGCCTGCTCGGCGGCCTTGCGCTCGATGTTCTTGCGGGCGCGGAACCAGCCGGCGACGAGCAGCAGCGCGATCACCGGGATCAGGCTGAGCGTCTTGCGGCCGGTCTCCGCGTCGTTCCACATGAGGCCGAGGACCAGGAGCAGGAAGACGATCGTGACGATCTCGGTCACCGGGGACCAGGGCAGCCGGAACGACGGCCGCTGGACCACGCCCTCCTTGGCCTTACGGACGAACGCCAGGTGGGCGACCATGATCATGATCCAGGTGCCGATGATGCCGATGGACGAGACCTCGATGACGATCTCGAAGGCGTCGGCGGGCAGCAGGTAGTTCAGGCCCACACCGAGCACGCCGACACCGGCCGTGAGCAGGATGCCGCCGTAGGGGACCTGGCTGCGGTTCATCACGGAGGTGAACTTCGGGGCGGAGCCCGTCATCGCCATGGAGCGCAGGATGCGGCCGGTGGAGTAGAGGCCGGAGTTCAGCGACGACATGGCGGCGGTCAGCACGACCAGGTTGACGATGTCGCCGATGCCGCCGACCCCCAGCTTCGAGAAGAGGGTGACGAACGGGCTCTCGCCGGACTTGTACGTCGACGCGGGCAGCAGCAGGGCGAGCAGCAGCACCGAGCCGCAGTAGAAGAGGCCGACGCGCCACATGATCGAGTTCACCGCGCGCGGGACGATCTTCTCGGGCTCGGCGGTCTCGCCCGCCGCGACGCCGACCAGTTCCAGGGCCGCGTACGCGAAGACGACGCCCTGCATCACGAGGATCACCGACATGGTGCCGCTGGGCATCCAGCCGCCGTGCTCGGTGATCATGTGCAGTCCTGGTGTCTGCCCGTCGATCGGGTGCTGCGTGGCGACCAGGAAGATGCCCACGAAGAGGAAGGCGACCAGCGTCGCCACCTTGATGATCGCGAACCAGAACTCCATCTCGCCGAAGTACTTCACCGAGACGAGGTTGACGGAGAGCACGACCGCGAGGGCGATCAGCGCAAGGACCCACTGCGGGACCGTGGTGAAGGCGCTCCAGTACTGGGTGTACAGGGCGATGGCGGTGATGTCCGCGATGCCCGTCATCGACCAGTTGAGGAAGTACATCCAACCGGCGACGTACGCGCCCTTCTCGCCGAGGAACTCGCGCGCGTACGACACGAAGGAGCCGGAGGAGGGCCGGTAGACGACCATCTCACCGAGCGCGCGCACGACGAAGTACGCGAAGATTCCGCAGATCAGGTACGCGAAGACCAGCGCGGGGCCCGCGTCGTGCAGTCGGCCGCCCGCACCGAGGAAGAGTCCGGTGCCGATCGCGCCGCCGATCGCGATCATGTTGACGTGGCGGCTCTTGAGGCTCTTGCTGTAACCGGCGTCGCCCGCATCGACGGGCGCCTGGGGCGCATCCGTGCGGGATGCGTCCACGGCCGTGTTGACGGCGTCCTTGCTCACGTGGGGGTGTCCACTCTGTGGTGCCCGGGGACGTGGGGTCCCCGGGGTCCGGATGTGCTCCGGCCCGCGACACCCCTGACAGTGCGCGGACCGACTGTGCACCTTCCCCCAGAGATCACCGGGAATGCGGTGGCAGAGATCACATAGCGGTTCTTCTCACATAGCGAGAACGCATCTTGTGAACCTCGCCGACCAGGCGTATTAGCGCGCGGGCGGGGTGTAGAGCGCGTCGATCTCGGCCGCGTACCGCTCCCTGACCACCGCGCGGCGCAGCTTCAGCGAGGGGGTCAACTCCCCCGATTCCGGGCCCCATTCGCCGTCCAGGACCCGGTACCGCTTGATCTGTTCGGTGCGGTTGAGGCGGGAGTTGGCGGTCGCCACGGCGTGGGCGATCTCCTCCTGGACGGCCGGGTGGTCGGCGAGCGGGCCCTCGGCCCCGATGCCGTGCGCCGTCGCCCACGCGGGAGCCGTCTCCGGGTCGAGCACCAGCAGTGCCACGAGATAGGAGCGGCCGTCGCCGTGCGCGAAGGCCTGGCCGATGAGCGGGTGTTCCTTGAGGGTGTTCTCGACGAGCGCGGGCGAGACGTTCTTGCCCGTGGACGTCACGATCATTTCCTTCTTGCGGTCGGTCAGCCAGAGGTAGCCGTCGTCGTCGAGCCGCCCGATGTCGCCGGTCGGGAACCAGCCGTCCGCGTCGCGCGCCGGTTCCACTCCCCCGTCGGCGCGCAGGTAGCCGTCGAAGACGGTCGCCCCGCGCACGAGGATCTCGCCGTCGTCGGCGATCCGCAGCTCCACCCCCTCGATGGGCCGCCCGACCGAGCCGAGCCGGAACGCCGCCGGGTGGTTCGTGGTGGCCACCCCGGTCGTCTCCGAGAGCCCCCAGGCGTCCATGATCGCGAGGCCGAATCCGGCCCAGAACCGTACGACGTCCAGCGGCATCGGCGCCGAGGCGCCGGCCGTCCACACGAGGCGGTCGAATCCGGCGAGCGCCAGGATCGGGTCGAGGACGTTCTTCCTCGCCTTCCGGTACGCGATGTCGAGCGCCGGGTCCGGCTCTTCGCCGCGCTCGCGGCAGCGGACCCGGGCGCGGGCGGTCTCGTTGGCGTCCGCGATCGCCCGCTGCTGTTCCTCCGGGAGCCGGGAGATCGCCGCCCGCAGCGCCGCCGCCAGCTTCTCCCACACCCGGGGAACGCCGAAGAACTGCGCGGGGTGCAGCTCGCGCACGGTCGCCGCGACCGCCGCCGGGTCGGGGCACAGCCGCACGTGGGAGGCGCGGAACACGGAGAGGTAGATGCCGAGCATCCGTTCCGCGATGTGCGCGAAGGGGAGGTAGCAGATGTGCTCGACGTGGTCGGGCAGATCGACGACGGCGTCCAGGGCCACGGCGTTGAGCACGACGTTGCGGTGGGTGATGCGCACGCCCTTCGGGTCGCCGGTGGTCCCGGACGTGTAGACGACGGTGAGCGGGTCGGTCGGCGCGCACTCCCGCCAGGTCTTGTCGAAGGCGTCCGGGTTGTAGAGCCGGGCGCCCGACGCGTGCAGCGAGCCGTAGGTGCGGTGGTCGCCCGCGGCGGCCGCCTCCACGACGACCAGCCGCTCCAGCGGGAGGTCCGGGTCCACCGTCAGCGGCGCCCACAGCGCGACTTCGCGGGCGCCCTCGACGAGGGCGAAGCGGGCGCGGCTGTGCCGGGCGATGTGCGCGATCTGCTGCGGGGACGCGGTGCTGTAGACGGTGACCGGCACCGCCCCGATGTGGGTGAGGGCGAGATCGCTCAGCCAGTGCTCGGGCCGGTTGCCCATCATCATCAGGACGTGCTCGCCGCGCCGCACACCGAGCGCCGCGTACCCGGCGGCCAGGACGCCCACCGTGCGGCGCACCTCGCGCCAGGTGCGGGTCGTCCACGGTGCGGCGGGTCCGGCGCGCCAGGACAGCGCGGGACGTTCGGGATGGTCCTCGGCGTTGCGGTGGAGCAGCGCGGGAAGGGTGAGCGCGGCAGGCTCGTCGGGGAGTCGCAGGATCGTGGTCATGACCGCCTCCTGTCGCCGTGGGCTGCGCCGGAGACTTTCACAACATCGGTGTGTCAGCAATACTGTTGAACCCGATTGGTACGGGGCAGGGACCGGCACACGTACGGGCGAGGCGGCGAGGCGGACATGACGACGGACATCGAGAACCGTGGGGACGCCGACGCGGCCCGCACCCCCACGCTGACCGTCGACGAACTGGCGGCCCGCGCCGGGGTCACCGTCCGCACCATCCGCTTCTACAGCACGCGCGGTCTGCTGCCGCCGCCGGTGATCGGCCCACGTCGGGTCGGCCACTACGGGCAGGACCATCTGGCACGGCTCGCGCTGATCGAGGAGTTGCAGCACCAGGGCATGACACTGGCCGCGATCGAGCGGTACCTGGAGCAGCTGCCGGCGGGGCTGAGCCCGCACGAGCTGGCCATCCACCGTGCGGTGGTGGCGAGTTGGGCACCGGAGACCGTCGAGAAGCTGACCCGGCACGAGCTGGACGGGCGTGCGGGGCGCGCCCTGTCGGACGAGGACGTGGCCCGGCTCGCGGCGATGGGGGTCGTGGAGCGGGACGGCGACGAGGCGGTCCGCTGCGACGCGGGGCTGCTCCGGCTCGGAGTCCAACTCCTCGACGTACCGCTGTCGTTGGACGCGATCGTGGCCGCGCGCGAGGTGCTGGTCGAGCACTCGGTGGCCGCCGCGCACGAGCTGGCCCGGGTGTTCCAGGGCGAGGTGGCCGAGCGCGCGGCGCAGGACGTGAAGTCGCTGTCCGCGCACATGCAGCCGCTCGTGGTCCAGGCGCTGCTGACCACGTTCCAGCGCTCGCTGCGCGAGGCCCTCGCCGACGTGCTGCCCCCGCGCGAGTGAGCCGGGCCGGGACCGCCCCGCGTGGGGTGGTCCCGGCCCGTCCCGATCAGGCGGCGTCGGTGAACGTCTCGCCGTTCTCGGCCTTCGTCACCAGCAGCGCCGGCGGCAGGAAGCGGTCGCCGTAGCGGTCGGCCAGCTCCCGGGCGCGGGCTACGAAGCCGGGCAGGCCGCCCTCGTAGCCGTTGATGTACTGCAGGACGCCGCCCGTCCAGCCGGGGAAGCCGATCCCGAAGATGGAGCCGATGTTGGCGTCGGCGACGGAGGTCAGGACGCCCTCCTCAAGCAGCCGTACGGTGTCGAGCGCCTCGGAGAAGAGCATGCGCTCCTGCATGTCCCGGAAGGGGATCTCCGTGCCCGGCTTGGTGAAGTGCTCGCGCAGCCCCGGCCACAGGGCGCCGCGCCTGCCGTCCTCGCCGTACTCGTAGAACCCGGCGCCGCCGCTGCGCCCGGTGCGCCCGAACTCGTCGACCATGCGGTCGATGACGGCCTCCGACGGGTGCTCGGTCCAGGTGCCGCCCGCCGCCTCGACGGCAGCCCGCGTCTCCTTGCGGATCTTGCGGGGCAGGGTGAGGGTGAGTTCGTCCATCAGGGAGAGCACCTTGGCCGGGTAGCCGGCCTGGCCCGCCGCCTGCTCGACCGACGCGGGCTCGATGCCCTCGCCGACCATGGCGACGCCCTCGTTGATGAAGTGGCCGATGACGCGGGACGTGAAGAAGCCGCGGCTGTCGTTGACGACGATCGGCGTCTTGTTGATCTGACGGACCAGGTCGAAGGCGCGGGCCAGCGCCTCGGCACCGGTGCGCTCGCCCTTGATGATCTCCACCAGCGGCATCTTGTCGACCGGCGAGAAGAAGTGCAGACCGATGAAGTCGGCCTGCCGCTCGACGCCCTCGGCGAGGACCGTGATGGGCAAGGTCGAGGTGTTGGAGCACAGCAGCGCGTCGGGCTCGACGATGTCCTGGATCTCCTGGAACACCTTGTGCTTGAGCGCCGGGTCCTCGAAGACGGCCTCGATGACGGCGTCGCAGCCGGCCACGTCCTGCGGGTCGGCGGTCGGGGTGATGCGGGCCAGCAGCGCGTCCGCCTTCTCCTGCGTGGTGCGGCCCCGCTGCACGGCCTTCGCGCAGAGCTTCTCGGAGTAGCCCTTGCCCTTGGCCGCGGACTCGGCCGACACGTCCTTGAGGACGACCTCGATGCCGGCGCGGGCGCAGGAGTAGGCGATGCCCGCGCCCATCATGCCCGCGCCGAGGACGGCGACCTTGCGCACCTTGCGCGGCTCGATGCCCTGGGGGCGGTTGGCGCCGGAGTTGACGGCCTGGAGGTCGAAGAAGAACGCCTGGATCATGTTCTTCGCGGTCTGCCCGGTGACCAGCTCGGTGAAATACCGGGCCTCGATGGTCAGGGCCGTCGCGAAGTCGACCTGGGAGCCCTCGACGGCGGCCGCGAGGATGTTACGAGGAGCAGGGTAGGGAGCGCCGCCCAGCTGCTTCTTGAGGTTGGCCGGGAACGCCGGGAGGTTCGCGGCGAACTTGGGGTTGGCCGGAGTGCCGCCGGGGATCCGGTAGCCGGGCTTGTCCCAGGGCTGCTGCGACTCGGGGTTCGCGTCGATGAAGGCGCGGGCCTTGTCGAGCATCTCCTCGCGGGTGGCGGCCACTTCGTGGACGAGCCCGTTCTCCAGGGCGCGCCGCGGGGTGTACTGGGTGCCCTGGAGCAGCACCTTGAGGAGGGCGTCGGCGATCCCCATGAGGCGGACGGTGCGGGTGACGCCGCCGCCGGCCGGGAGCAGGCCCAGGGTGACCTCGGGCAGGCCGATCTTGGAGCCGGGCGCGTCGAGGGCGATGCGGTGGTGGCTGGCCAGGGCGATCTCGTAACCGCCGCCCAGGGCAGCGCCGTTGATCGCCGCGACGACCGGCTTGCCGAGGGTCTCGATGCGGCGCAGGGAGTTCTTGATGCCGGTGCCGGTCTCGAAGACGGCCTGGGCGTCCTCCGGGCCGGCCTTCATCATGTCCTTGAGGTCACCGCCCGCGAAGAAGGTCTTCTTGGCGGAGGTGTAGATGATGCCGCGGATCGAGTCCCGCTCGGCCTCGGCGCGGTCCGCGATCGCGGCGATGGAGTCCTTGAACGCCTGGTTCATGGTGTTCGCGGACTGGTGGGGGTCGTCGAGGACGAGGGTGACGATGCCGGTGTCGTCCTGTTCCCAGCGGATGGTGGTGCTGGCGGTCATGTGTGTCTCCGTGAGGTGAAGTCCGGTGCGGCTACTGGGGAGGGTGGGTGCGGTTTCGTCGCCGGGTGCGGGTCGGTGCGGGCTGGTCGCGCAGTTCCCCGCGCCCCTGAGATGCGCACTTCGTGCGGCATCTCATCGGGGAAATGCGGCGCGAAGCGCCTGCATTTCAGGGGCGCGGGGAACTGCGCGAGAAGCCCCACCGACCCGCGGCCGACTACACCCGCTCCACGATCGTGGCGATGCCCATCCCACCGCCGACGCACAACGTGGCCAGCCCGTACCGGAGGTCACGCCGCTCCAGTTCATCGACGAGCGTGCCCAGAATCATCGCCCCGGTGGCGCCCAACGGATGCCCCAGCGCGATCGCGCCCCCGTTGACGTTCACCTTGTCGAGGCTCAGCCCCATGTCCCGTACGAAGCGGAGCACCACCGCCGCGAAGGCCTCGTTGATCTCGACGAGGTCGATGTCGTCGATGGTCAGACCGGCCTTGGCGAGCGCCTTGCGGGTCGCGGGCGCGGGCCCGGTCAGCATGATGGTCGGCTCGGAGCCGGAGACGGCCGCGGCGACGATGCGGGCGCGCGGCGTGAGGCCGTGACGCTCGCCGACCTCCCGGTTCCCGATGGCGACGAGCGAGGCGCCGTCGACGATGCCGGAGGAGTTGCCCGCGTGGTGGACGTGGTCGATCTTCTCGACCCAGTGGTACTTCTGCAGCGCGACCGCGTCGAACCCGCCGAGGTCACCGATGTCCGCGAACGACGGCTTGAGCTTGGCGAGGGAGTCCGCGGTCGTCCCCGGGCGCAGGAACTCGTCGTGGTCGAGGACGGTCAAACCGCTGCGGTCCTTGACCGGGACGACCGAGCGCGTGAACCGGCCGTCCTTGACCGCGGCGGCGGCCCGCTCCTGCGACAGCGCCGCGTACTCGTCGACGTCGCGCCGCGAGAACCCCTCGATGGTGGCGATGAGGTCGGCGCCGATGCCCTGCGGCACGAACCCGGTGTCGAAGTTCGTCATCGGGTCGGCGAACCAGGCACCGCCGTCGGAGGCCATCGGCACCCGCGACATGGACTCGACACCACCGGCGAGGACGAGGTCCTCCCAGCCCGAACGGACCTTCATCGCGGCCAGGTTGACGGCCTCCAGGCCCGACGCACAGAAGCGGTTCTCCTGCACGCCCGCGACCGTGTCCGGCAGCCCGGCCGCGATGGCGGCGATGCGGGCGATGTCGGATCCCTGGTCGCCGACCGGGCCGACGACACCGAGGACGATGTCGTCGATGGCGGCGGGGTCGAGCCCGGGGAAGCGGGCCCTGATCTCGTGGATCAGGCCGACCACCAGGTCGATCGGCTTGGTGCCGTGCAGGGAGCCGGTGGCCTTGCCCCGGCCGCGCGGGGTGCGGATCGCGTCGTAGACGTACGCGTCTGTGGTCACGGAAGTGCCTTTCAACAGGGTGCGACTGGGGGTGGCGGGAGGAGTTCAGGACAGCAGCGAACGCCCGATGATCTCCTTCATGATCTCGGTCGTGCCGCCGTAGATGGTCTGGATGCGTCCGTCGGTGAAGGCCTTCGCGACGCGGTACTCGGTCATGTAGCCGTAGCCGCCGTGCAGTTGGAGGCAGCGGTCGGCGACCCGCTTCTGCAGCTCCGTCGCCCACCACTTGGCCATCGAGGCGTGGACGGCGTCGAGCGTGCCGTCGGAATGGTCCTCGATGCAGCGGTCGAGGAAGGTCCGGGTGACGGCGCACTCGGTGGCCATCTCGGCGATCTCGAACCGGATGTGCTGCAGTTTGGCGAGCGGGCGCCCGAAGGCCTCGCGCTCCTTCACATAGCTCGTGGTGATCTCCAGGAGGTGCTCGGCCGCGGCGATGGCGGCGACGGCGATCCCCATGCGTTCCTGCGCGAGGTTCGTCATCAGGTGGATGAACGCGCCGTTCGGCTCACCGAGCAGATTCTCCTTCGGGACGCGGACGTCGTTGAAGAACAACTCGGCCGTGTCCTGTGCCTTCTGGCCGATCTTGTCGAGGTTGCGGCCGCGCTCGAAGCCCGCCATACCGCGCTCGACGACCAGCAGGGACAGTCCGTGGGCGCCGCCCTCGGGGGTCGTCTTCGCGACGACGACGACGAGGTCGGCGAGGATGCCGTTGGAGATGAAGGTCTTGGAGCCGTTGAGCAGCCAGTGGTCGCCCTTGTCCTCGGCTGTGGTGCGGATGCCCTGGAGGTCGGATCCCGCGCCCGGCTCGGTCATGGCGATCGCGGTGACGATCGAGCCGTCGCAGAAGCCCGGCAGCCAGCGCCGCTTCTGATCGTCGGTCGCGAGCGAGGTGAGGTACGGGCCGATGATGTCGTTGTGCAGGCCGACGGCGAGCCCGGAGGCGCCCGCGCGCGTGAACTCCTCGGCGAGGACGGCGCTGTAGCGGAAGTCGGTGGTGCCGCCGCCCCCGTACTCCTCGGGCACGGCGAGCCCGAGGAGGCCCTGGCGTCCGGCGGCGAGCCACGCCTCGCGCGAGACGATCCCGTCCTTCTCCCACTGCTCGTGGTGCGGGGTCACTTCCTTGGCGAGGAAGGTGCGCACGGTCTCGCGGAACGCCTCGTGCTCGGCGCTGAACAGGCGTCGTTCCATGCTCGCGGTCAACTGCCTTTCGTGGTGGGCTCGTTCAGTTCGGGTACACCCCAGTCCCGCGCCACGTCGGCGGTGGCGGCGCCCGGCTGGGCGGGGCCCGAGCGGACCGCGGTGGGGGTCTGCGAGAAGCGCGGGGCGGGGGCGGGCTGGGTGATGCCGCCGTGGTCGACGAAGGTGCCGCGGGCGGCGAGGTGCGGGTGGGCCGGGGCCTCGCGCAGCGAGAGGACGGGGGCGACGCAGGCGTCCGAGCCCTCGAAGACGGCGGTCCACTCGTCCCGCGTACGTTCCTTGAAGCGCGCGGTGACGGCGGCGCGCAGTTCGCCCCAGCGGGCCAGGTCCTTGCGGGCGGGGGCGCTCGCCCGCAGGCCCATCAGGTCGATGAACTCGTCGTAGAACTGCTGCTCCAGGGCGCCGACGGCCATGTGCAGGCCGTCGGCGGTCTCGTACGTGCCGTAGAAGGGGCAGCCGCCGTCGAGGAGGTTGCTGGCGCGCCGGTCCTGCCAGCCGCCGGCCGCGAGCATGCCGTGGATCATCGAGGTGAGATGGGCGGTGCCGTCGACGATGGCGGCGTCGACGACCTGCCCGGTACCGGTGGCGCGGGCGTGGTGCAGGGCCGCGAGAACGCCGACGACGAGGTAGAGGGAGCCGCCCGCGTAGTCCCCCACGAGGTTGGCGGGGACGGTCGGCGGCTCGTCGGGCTTGCCGATCATGCCGAGGGTGCCGGTCGGCGCGATGTACGCGATGTCGTGCCCGGCGCGCTGGGCAAGGGGGCCCTCCTGGCCCCAGCCGGTCATCCGGCCGTAGACCAGCTTCGGGTTGCGGTCGTGGCAGACGGCGGGTCCGACGCCGAGCCGTTCGGCGACGCCGGGCCGGTAGCCCTCGATCAGCACGTCGGCGCGGTCGACGAGGGCGAGGACGCGCTGGGCGCCGCCCTCGGCCTTCAGGTCGACGAGCACGGAGCGCTTGTTGCGGTTGGTGATGTCGTACTCGGGGTTCACGCCCAGGCCGCTGCCGCCGGGCCGGTCGACGCGGACGACGTCGGCGCCGAGGTCGGCGAGGAGCATCGCGGCGAACGGGCCCGGCCCGATGCCCGCGAGCTCGACCACGCGCACCCCGGCGAGCGGGCCCCCGTGCTGATCGCGGGTCTCCGCGCCTGCCACTGTCATCCCGCCACGCCCCCAGCCTGCCTGCGGCTCTGCCTGCATCCATCTGTGACACAACTGATGTAACACCAGCGATGCTATGAACGCGGTCCGGCCAGCACAAGCCCCTGGCGAGCAAGCGCTTAGCCAATTTATGACGGCCGCGCCCGGGCCCGTAGGCTCGGGAGCATGGAATCGATCCTGGTCAGCGCGTGTCTACGCGGGGTGCCGTGCCGGTTCGACGCTCGCGCCAAGGAGTCCGAGGAGGCGGCGGAGCTGGCCGTCGGCCGGCGGATCGTCTCGTTCTGCCCGGAGGTGGCAGGGGGTCTGGCCACGCCGCGCAGGCCCGCCGAGATCGTGGGCGGGGACGGGCACGCGGTGCTCGACGGGACGGCCCGGGTGATCGAGGACACCGGCCGCGACGTGACCGCCGCGTTCGTGGCGGGCGCCGAGCGCGCCCTCGCCGCGGCGCGTCAGCAGGGCTGCACGGAGGCGCTGTTGATGCCGCGCAGCCCGTCGTGCGGGCGGGGCGCGGTGTACGACGGCTCGTTCGGCGGGGAATGGGTGGCGGGCGACGGTGTGACGGCGGCGCTGCTGGAGCGCAACGGGATCAGGGTGCGGCCCGCGCCCGGCGTCTGAGCCCCGGCGGGCCGCGTCACCGGTCCGCGTCGAGCTCCGCCACGAGCCGCCGGGGCGCGACGGCGCGGTAGCTCTCCTCGATCCAGTCGCACAGCAGCTCCGCGTCGGGCACGCCCTTCTCCTCCAGGGGGATCCGCACCCAGCCGGCCTTCCCGAGTCCGTATCCGGCCGGCTCGGCTCCCGGGGCGGTGAGCGCGTGCGCGTGCGCCTCCTCGTCCTTGAGCTTGACCGTCATCCCCATGGGGTACGTCCCGTCGTCGACGCCCAGGAAGACGAACACCTTCTTGTCGACCTTCGCGACCGTCTCGCCCCAGGGGAACTCCTCGGTGGCGCCCGGCAGTCCGCGTGCGAACGTGCGCAGCCGGGCCCAGACGCGCACGCTCTTGCGCGTCGGCTTTCTCCGCTCGGTCACGGCGGCGCCCTCCGTTCCCCGACGGGCCCCGGGCGGGCCCCGTCACCTCGCCCACGCTAGCCTCGGCCACCGACAACGGCGCGGTACGCACGGTGAGGGGTGTCATGATCGAGCCTGGGAAGCCCGGGAAGCCTGAGACTGCGGACAGGCCGTACGACGTGGTGCTGTTCGGGGCGACGGGGTTCGTGGGGGTGCTCACGGCCGAGTACCTCGCGGCGCACGCCCCTGAAGGACTGCGCTGGGCGATCGCCGGCCGCGACGTCGGCAAGCTGGAGCGGCTGCGCGAGCGGCTCACCGGGATCGACCCGCGGTGCACGGTGCTGCCGCTGGTGCGCGCCGACGTCGCCGATCCGGCGTCCCTGCGGGAACTGGCCGGGCACGCGCGCGTGGTCGCCTCCACCGTCGGCCCGTACCTGGAGTACGGCGAGGAGCTGGTCGCCGCGTGCGCCGACGCGGGCACCGACTACGTGGACCTCACGGGTGAGCCGGAGTTCGTGGACCTCATGTACGTGCGGCACGACGCCCGCGCGCGCGAGACCGGCGCCCGCCTGGTGCACGCCTGCGGTTTCGACTCGGTGCCGCACGACCTGGGCGCCTACTTCACGGTGCGGCAGCTGCCGGAAGGCGTGCCGCTGCGGGTCGACGGGTTCGTCCGCTCCAACGCCCGGTTCTCCGGCGGTACGTTCGCGTCCGCGCTGAACCAGTTCGCGCGCGGCCGTCAGATGCTGGCCGCGCAGCAGGACCGGCGGCGCCACCAGCCGCGGCTCGTGGGCCGCACGGCGTACGCGCCGACCGGCACCCCGCGCTACGCCAAGGAGGTCGGGGCGTGGGCCGTGCCGCTGCCGACGATCGACCCGCAGGTGGTGCAGCGTTCGGCCCGGGTCCTGGAGCGCTACGGCCCCGACTTCCGCTACCGGCACTACGCGGCCGTGAAGTCGCTGCCGGTCGCGGTGGGCGGGGTCGCCGCCGCGGGCGCCCTGTTCGCTGCGGCCCAGGTGCCGCCGGCCCGGCGCTGGCTGGGCGGACGGCTGCTGCCCGGCGAGGGCCCCGACGAGGAGCGCAGGGCCAAGAGCTGGTTCTCGGTGCGGTTCGTGGGCGAGGGCGGCGGCCGCCGGGTGTTCACCGAGGTGGCCGGCGGGGATCCCGGCTACGGGGAGACCGCGAAGATGCTGGCCGAGTCGGCGATGTGCCTCGCCCAGGACGACCTGCCGCCCAGCGCCGGTCAGGTCACGACGGCGGTGGCGATGGGCGACGCGCTCATCGGCCGGCTGCGCGCCGCCGGGATCACGTTCCGGGTGGCGGCGGAGCGCTGAGCCCTCCGGCGGCCGACGCGGGGCAGGGCGCACCCGCGCTCAGTGCGCGGCGGCCGCCAGCGCGTCCCGGCACAGCCGGTCCGCGCGTCGCGTGGTCTCCGGCTGGCGGAACTCGGGGGTCAGCGCGAGCGTGTGGGCGCACGCGGTGTCCAGCGACACCCGGTGGCCGACCGAGACGTACACCGGCTTGACCCCGTCGCGGGTGCGCAGGGCGCGGCCGACCTCCTCGGGGCCGTCCAGGAGCGGGGCCGCGCTCCCTCGCTCCGCCCCCAACTCCCCCTCGGCGAACACGAAGGGGTTCTTCGCGACGCCCATCGTGGGCAGCCCGGTGAGCACGCCCAGATGACTGGCGAGGCCGAAGCGGCGCGGATGGGCGAGGCCGTACCCGTCGCAGATCACGAGCCCGGGGTCGGTGCGCAGCGCTTCGAGCGCGCCCAGCACCGCGGGGATCTCACGGAAGGCCAACAGGCCTGGCACGTAGGGGAAGGCGACGCGGCCCACGGCCGTGGCCTGCTCGATCACCGCGAACGTGACCGGGTCGAGGACGACCGCCGCGGCGGCGACGACATCGCGCCCGTCGTCGTAGGCGACGTCGATCCCGGTGACCGGGCCCGCGCCGGGCGGCGGCCCCGGCTCGTCGAGCACGACGCGGCCCCGCAAGGCGTCCTGCACCGCGCGCGCCGCCGCCTCGTCGGCCGGCCAGCCCTCCGGGATCCCCGTGATCGTCACCATGGCGCAACCCTAGACGGCAGCGCCCCTCACCTCTGTAGCATGTAATACATGCCGAACAATAGTGACCCTTACGCGATCGAGGCCGGGCTGCCTTCCGTCGACGTCTTCCGGCGGCTGCGCACGGACGCCGGGCTCTCCGACAAGGACCCGGCCGCCGTCGCGCTCGCCCTGCCCCACTCCTGGTACGGGGTGCTGCTGCGGCATCGCGGCGAGCCGGTCGGGATGGGCCGCATCATCGGGGACGGCGGCACGGCGTTCCAGATCGTCGACATCTGCGTGCACCCCGACCACCAGGGGCGGGGCCTCGGCAGGCGGATCATGGCGGCGCTCACCGACGAGCTGGAGCGCCGGGCGCCCAGTTCTGCGTACGTGTCACTGATCGCGGACGGGCCCGCGAAGTTCCTCTACGAGAAGTTCGGCTTCGTCGAGACGGCGACGTACGGTTCGGTGGGCATGTCCCGGGTGATCACGTAGCTCCCGTACTCCCTACACCCGGCTGCCTGCCGTCGTGTCGGACGACAGCCGCTGGGCCACGTACACGGGGATCACCGAGAGCAGGACGAGCACGACGGCCACGACGTTGACCACCGGGGCCTGCTGGGGTCTGGCCATGTTGGAGAAGATCCAGACGGGGAGCGTCTGCACGCCGGGGCCCGCCGTGAACGTGGTCACCACGATCTCGTCGAAGGAGAGCGCGAAGGCCAGCAGGCCGCCCGCCGCGAGCGCCGAGCGGGTCAGCGGGAAAGTGATGTCGCGGAACGTGCGGAAGGCAGGGGCGCCCAGGTCCATCGCCGCCTCCTCGTACGAGCCGGACAGCCGGTGCAGCCGCGCGGCCACGTTGTTGAAGACGACCACGACGCAGAACGTGGCGTGGCCGACGACGACCGTGAACAGGCCCAGGCCGACGCCGAGCGGTTCGAGGACCGTGCGGAAGGCCGTGTTGAGGGCGACGCCCGTGATGATGCCGGGCAGCGCGATCGGCAGGACGACGGCGAAGGAGAGCGCCTGCCGGCCGAAGAACCGGTACCGGGCCACCGCGAAGGCGATGAGCGTGCCGAGGACGAGCGCGATGGCGGTGGCGCCGAGGCCCGCCTTCACCGACGTCCACAGCGCGTCCCTGGCACCCGCGCTGCGCCAGGCGTCGTGCCACCAGCGCAGGGTGAGCCCGGCCGGCGGCCAGCCCGAACTGCGGTCACGGTTCAGTGAGTTGACGACCACCAGGAGCAGCGGGACGTAGATCACCGCGAAGCCGACGAGCGCGGCGACACGCAGCGCGACGCGGGCAGGACGCGACAGGTGCACCACGGACTCCTTTCACAGGCTGCTCAGCGCGCCCGTGCGGCGCACGGCGAGCAGGTACAGGACGATGACCACCACCGGAACCGTGCCGAGCGCGGCGGCCAGCGGCAGGTCGAGCGTGATGTTGGAGTAGACGAGATTGCCGATCAACTGCGTCTTGCCGCCGACGATCTGCACCGCGATGTAGTCGCCGAGACTGAGCGAGAACGTGAACACCGAGCCCGCCGCGACCGAGGGCAGGACCAGCGGCAGCAGCACCGTGCGAAAGGTGCGCCAGGTGCGGGCGCCCAGGTCGGCCGAGGCGTCGAGGAGGCTGTCCGGGACGCGTTCGAGGCCCGCGTGGATCGGCAGGATCATGTACGGGAGCCAGAGGTAGGTCAAGGCGAGCACGGTCGCCGTCAGGCCGTAGCCGGGTCCTTCGATGCCCAGTGGGCTCAACAGCCAGTCCAGCAGGCCCCCTTGGGCGAGCATGACGCGCCACGCGTACGCCTTGACCAGGTAGCTGGCCCAGAGCGGGGTCAGGATCGCGACGACCAGCAGCGGGCGCCATCGGGGGCGGGCGACGCGTGCGGTGTAGAAGGCGACGGGGAAGGCGAGGACGACGCAGAGCGCGGTGACGGCGAGCGCGACCGCGATGCTCCGCAGCGCGACCTGGCGGTACACGTCGGTCGTGAACAGCGTCTTGAAGTTGTCGAGCGTCCACGTGCGCACGATGTCCGACGTGAAGGGGTCCGTGGTCCACAGGCCGGAGAGGAAGAGGACCGCGAGCGAGCCCAGATAGGCGACGACCAGCCACGTCAGGGGCGCGGCGAGCAGCAGGGTCAGGCGGAGCCGGGGGCTGCGGTGCAGCACCCCTGACACCTTTCTCACCGGCCCCTCAGCCCTTGATCTCGGTCCAGGCCTGCACCCACTTCGCGTACGGCACGCACGTCACGTCGGTGCGGCCGTCCAGACACTGCGGGATCGGCGTGGTCCAGAAGTGGACCTGCTTCCAGTAGGCGGCGTCGTCGGCGTGGAAGGTGGCGCAGTGGTTCTTGTCGGCGGTCTCCTCGCACGCCTTCGCGTTCGCGGGGGCCTCACCGAAGTACTCGGCGACCTGGGCGTTCACCTTCGGCGAGACGATCCAGTCGAGCCATTTGTAGGCGCAGTCGGGGTGTTTCGCCTTCGCCGACACCATCCAGGTGTCGGACCAGCCGGTGGCGCCCTCCTTGGGCAGCACCGCCTTCACGGGGGCCTTCTCGCCCTGGGCGGTGTTCACGATGACCTGCCAGCTGGTGCCGACGACGGAGTCGCCGCTCTTGAAGGCGGAGATCTCCTTGAGGTAGTCGCTCCAGTACTCGCCGATGTCCGCGTTCTGCTTCTTCAACAGGCCGACGGCGGCGTCGAACTGCTTCTGGTCGAGGGCGTACGGGTCCTTGATGCCCAGGCCGGGCTGCGTCTTCATCAGGTACAGGGCGGCGTCGGCGATGTAGATCGGCGAGTCGTACGCGGTGACGTGTCCCTTGTACCGCGACGCGTCGTCGAAGACGGCCTTCCAGCTGTCGGGGGCCGGGGAGACCTTGTCGGTGCGGTACATGAGGAGGTTGGCGCCGCGGCCGTGCGGGATGCCGTACGCGACCTTGCCGACGGAGTTCCAGGGCTGCATCTTCAACCCCGTGAAGATGTCTCGGTAGTTGGGCACGAGACTGGTGTTGACGGGCGCCGCGTCACCGGAGGCGATCAGGCGCAGGGACGCGTCGCCGGAGGCGGAGACGGCGTCGTACTGACCGGTCTTCATCAGGTTGACCATCTCGTCGGAGGTTCCGGCGACCTTGGTGCTGACCTGACAGCCCGTCCGCTTCTCGAACGGGGTGACCCAGTCGACCTTCGGGTCGTTGGAGCCGTCCTCGGCGTAGCCGGCCCAGGCGATCAGGTTCACCGTGCCCTCGGTCTTCCCCAGGGACGTGGGAGCGGACATCTTCGGCGGGGTGAAGCCCTGGTCCCCGCTCTTGGCGCCACTGTCGGACGAGCCGCAGGCGGTGGCGAGCAGCAGCCCGCCGAGCGCGGTGGCGGCCATCAGGGTTCGGGTTGCGCGCACGTGATCTCTCCCGGTCCGTGAGGTGGATCAACTGGCGTGGTGCAGCGGGATGTTGTGGCGTCGGTGCCAGCGCAGCAGGACGCGGGTGCCGGGCAGGGCGAGGGCGTCGGCGGCGGACGTGTCGAGGTTCTGCCGTACGACGACGAAGCGCTCGCCCGCGTCGGTGTCGACGACGACCCGGGTGTGGTCGCCCAGGTACACCGCGTCGGCGACCGTGCCGTGCACCTCGCTGTGGTCGCCGCGACCGGTCCGACCCTGCTCCGCGTCGGCGGCGAGGACCCGGATCTTCTCCGGTCGGACGCCGAACGTCCCGGGTTTCCCCACGATCAGCTCGGCGGCCGGTCCCGTGACGGTGTTGGAGGTGCCGACGAACGACGCGACGAACGCGGAGGCGGGCGCCTCGTACAACTCGCCCGGTGTGCCGACCTGTTCGACGCGTCCCGCGTTCATCACGGCGACCCGGTCGCTGAGCGCCAGCGCCTCGGCCTGGTCGTGGGTGACCAGGACGAAGGTGATCCCGACGTCGCGCTGGAGCTCCTTCAGTTCGCTCTGCATCTGTTCGCGCAGCTTGAGGTCGAGCGCGCCGAGCGGTTCGTCGAGCAGCAGCACCCGGGGGCGTACCACCAACGCCCGTGCCAGCGCCACGCGTTGCCGCTGCCCGCCGGAGAGCCGGTCCGGCCGTCGGCCGCCGAATCCTTCGAGGCGTACGGACGCGAGGGCGGCGCGGGCCCGTGCCGCCCGCTCCTTGCGGGAGGCGCCGCGCACCTTGAGTCCGTAGGCGATGTTCTGCTCGACGGTCATGTGCGGGAAGAGCGCGTAGTCCTGGAAGACGGTGGTGACGTCACGCTCGAAGGGGGCGCGCCGGGTGACGTCCTCGCCCGCGAGCGAGACGGTGCCGTCCGTCGGTGTCTCGAACCCGGCGATCAGCCGCAGCACGGTCGTCTTGCCCGATCCCGACGGGCCGAGCAGGGAGAAGAACTCGCCCTCGGCGACGTCGAGTTCGACGCCGTCGACGGCATGGACATCACCGAACGACTTGCGCAGGCCGCGCAGCCGGATCGCAGGGGTGCCGTCGCCCGTCGTGCCGCCCGTGCCGATGCCCGTAGCCATACGCGTAGATCATGCACACTTCAACGAAGCCCACAAGACCGCGCGTACCCTATTGATCATGTTTGTTCTCGAATTGACGTACACCGCGCCCCTGGAGCGCGTGGACGCCCTCATGGACGCCCATCGCTCCTGGCTCGCCGAGCACTTCGCGTCCCGGACGTTCCTCGCCGCGGGGCGCAAGGAGCCGCGGGACGGCGGCATCATCCTCGCGGCCGGGGCCGACCGCGCGGCCGTCGAGCGGCTCACCGCGACCGACCCCTTCGTGACGGGCGGGGTGTGCCGCTACCACGTCACCGAGTTCATCGCCACGAAGACCGCGCCCGAACTCGCCGATTTCCGGCAGGAGTCCGTCTGAGCCCGCTCAGCGTTCGAGGCGCGCGACGCGGCCCTTCTCGCCGGCCGCCCAGCAGCCGCCGTCGCGGGTGCAGTCCACGGTGTCGTACGAGCCGGGGTCGACGGTGCGCCAGGTGCGGCCGCCGTCCGTGGTCAGGTCGGTGCCCGTCGGGCCGACGGCCAGGGCCGCGGTGCGGCTGTGCGGGAGCCAGGCGACGCCGGAGCGGTAGGCGGGCGGCGGGGTGGCGGCCGGGGTCCAGGTGCGGCCCGCGTCGCCGGTGACCGCGGCGGCCCGCGGGGACGGCTGGTCGGCGCGGTAGTCGCCGCCGACCGCGATGCCGTGCGTACGGTCGCGGAAGGCGAGGCCGAAGACGCCGCGGGCCGGATCGCCCGCCGGGAGCGGCGTTTCGGCCGCCGTCCACGTCAGACCGCGGTCGGCGCTGTGCAGCACACGGGCGCTCGCGCCGCCGCCGGTCGCCAGCCAGACGTCGCGCGGCCCGGACGCGACCAGGCACTGCCCGGACGCGGCGAAGCCCGCCTCGCCGCTCTGTGCGGGCGGCATCCCGGCGCTCGGCAGCACCGTCCAGGAGCGGCCGCCGTCACGCGTCGACAGGATGCGGTACTTGCCGTCGACCGGGTCGCTCAGCGCGAGCCCGTGGCGGGAGTCGAAGAACGTCACGCAGTCGTAGAACGCCTTCGGGTCGGTGTTGCGGAACGACTCCGCCCAGGTCGCGCCGCCGTCGTCCGTGCGGAAGATCCGGGAGGCGTCGCCCTCACCGATCGCCAGGGCGACCGCGCGCCGCCCGTCGAACGCCTCGATGTCGCGCAGTTCGAGCCCGGCCGCGCCCGCGGGCGACACATCGCTCCAGTGCGCGCCGCCGTCGCCGGTGCGCAGCACGGTGCCTCGGGATCCGGCCACCCAGGCGGTGTCCCGGTCGACGGCCGCCAGACCGCGGAACCGTACGTCGCCGCGCTGCGTGTCCTTCAGGTGCCAGGCCGGAGCGGGCGCGGCGGCCGCGACCGGCGCCGGGCCGACCGCGAAGGCCCCGATCAGTGTCGCCACCCCGAGACCCAGGGTGCGCAGTGTCCTCGTCCGCCTCGTCGTCCACGATCTCCCCATGGCGCGCGAAACTAGTCCACTCCCCCCACCGCGTCCAGAGCACCCTGATTGAAACCGGTGACAGAGGTCACTCGTTTTTCGTCCGACATCAGGTGCACGGATTCGCTCGTTCCGCCGTCTATTCAAGTGAGGCCCTCAGAGCGTCCGGCGGCCTCCGTCCAGTCGACAAGGGAGCAGGCGTTGTCCACCGTCATCGAGCAAGCCGTAGAGGCCCGTCTCGTCGCCGCCGCGCCGCGCATGGCGAGCATCCCGGCGACCCTTCGGTACGACGTGCACGACCCGTTCGCCGTGCGCATGGCGTTCCCCGCCGCGGCCACCCTCGAAGGGGTCGACGTGTGCTGGACGTTCGCCCGTGAGCTGCTCACCAGCGGTCTGACGGAGTCGGTGGGCTCCGGCGACGTGCGGGTGCGGCCCTACGGGTACGACCGCACCGTCCTGGAGTTCCACGCCGTGGAGGGCACCGCCGTGGTGCATGTCCGCACGGACGACCTGCGCCAGTTCCTGACGGGCACGACGAAGCTGGTGCCGTCCGGCGACGAGGGGCTGCACGTGGACGTGGACCGGGATCTGGCCGAGCTGCTGCGGGACGCGTGCTGATGGCTCCGGCCGGCCGACGGGCCGTGGAACCCCTGCGCCGGACGGGAATCGGCTGACATCGGTTCCCCCGCGTGTGAGGATGCCAGAACTGGCATTCGGGGGGAGGCCCAGTGCACGCAGGACGAGGCGGTCGCCGGACGCCGCCCGGAGCGACGGTCGCCGTGTGCGTCGTCGTGGTGCTCGCCGCCGCCGCACTGCTGCTGCGCCCCGCCGCGCGACTGCTCGCCCCGGGCCGGGGCCCGCTCGGCGGCACCACTCTTGTCGTGATCGCGCTCGTCGCCGCCTGGGCGGGCGCCTCCTTGTTCCTCGTCCGTCGGCTGCGGCCCCGGATCGGCGGTGACCCGCGCGCGATGTCGCCGTACGAGGAGCGGCTGCGCCAGATCGCCGTGCCGCTGCTGCTGGTCGCCCCCTTCGCCCTCGGCGTGCTGGCGCTGGTGCTGCACCGTTTCCCGCCGCGCCGCCCGGGCCCCCCGGACACGCCGGTGAAGGTCAGGCCGAGCGCGCCCGTCATGCCGTCCCTGCGCCCCCACCCCGGGTCCGAATCCGGGCATCTGCCGCTGTACCTCGGGGTCGTCGTGCTCGCCGCCCTGCTGCTCGTGGTGGCCGTCGTGCTGGTGGTGCGTTGGCTGCGCGGGCGCACTCTGACGTTGCCGCAGCTGCCCGCCCGGCCCGCCGCGGAGGAGGACACGGAGCGGGAGCTGCTGCTGTCCGCGGTCCGCGACGGGCGCCGCGCGCTGGCCGACGGCGCCGACGCGCGGGCCGCCGTGATCGCCTGCTACGCCGCGATGGAGGACGCCCTCGCCGCGTCCGGTCTGTCGCACCGCGCCTCGGACAGCCCGGCCGACCTGCTCGCGCGCGCGTCCGGCGCGGGCCTGCTGACGGGCCCGGCCGCGCCCCGCCTGACCGCGCTGTTCCGTGAGGCCCGCTACTCCTCGCACCCCATGGACGACTCCCGGCGGCTGGCCGCCGCCGACGCGCTGGAGGAGATCGCCGAGCTGCTCCGGGAGCGGCGCGGGCAGGAGGTGGCCGGGTGATCCCGCCGTCGCCGCTCCCGTCGCCGCCCGAACCGCCGGCGGGCCCCGCCGGGAGGCCGCCGTCCCGCACTCCGCTGCCGCTCTCCCGACTGGCCCTGGTCATGGGCGTGTTGGCCTGGTCCGCCGTGGTGCTGGTGCTGCTCGTCGACGGGCCGGCCGCCGCCGGGGTGACGGGCGCCGTGCTCATCTCGGGCGCGCTGCTCGTCGCGCGGTACGCCGCCGGGGCCGCCGCCCTGGACTCCGGACACCGTTCCGACGTACGGCTGTTGGGGACGCGATCGCCGGGCATGGGCGAGTGGCACCGCAACGTACGCATCTCCCTCGGCCCCGACGGCGCCCTGTGCTACCGGGCGGTGCTCAGGCCGGAGGTGCGCCGGCTCTTCGCCGCCGCGCTCGCCGAGCACCATCACGTCTCGCTCGACCGGCAGCCCGGCCGCGCGGCCGAGTTGATCGGGGCGGAGCTGTGGGCGTGGCTCGGCCCCGAGCCGCCCATGACGGGCCCCGACGGGGCGATCCCGGTCGATGTCCTCGCCCGGCTCGTCGACCGCCTGGAAGCGCTGAACAGCCCCCGAGCCCGTTCGAGTCCCGCTCGTACAGTCAAGGAAGAAACGTCGTGACGAGTCCGTCAGAGTCAGAGATACCCGCCCCGCTCGCCCCGCTGTCCGCGCAGGAGGTCGGCGAGCGGGCCGGCGCCGTGCTGCGCGAGGTCGGCCGCGCCGTCGTCGGCAAGCCCGACGCCCTAGAACTGGTCATGCTCGGCGTCCTGGCCCGCGGGCACGTCCTGGTCGAGGACCTGCCGGGGCTCGGCAAGACGCTGCTCGCCCGGTCCTTCGCGACGGCGCTCGGGCTCGACTTCCACCGCATCCAGTTCACGCCCGACCTGCTGCCCTCGGACGTCACCGGCGCGTCCTTGTACGACCAGCGCGGCGGCGAGATGGTCTTCCACCCCGGGCCCGTCTTCACGCATCTGCTGCTGGCCGACGAGATCAACCGGACGCCGCCCAAGACGCAGGCCGCGCTGCTTGAGGCGATGGCCGAGTCGCAGGTGACCGTGGACGGGGCGACGCGTCCGCTGCCCGATCCGTTCCTGGTGATCGCGACCGCCAACCCGGTGGAGTACGAGGGCACGTACTCCCTGCCGGAGGCCCAGCTGGACCGCTTCCAACTGCGCGTCAGGATGGGCTACTTGGCGCCGCAGGAGGAGCGAGCGATGCTGCGTGCCCGGGTCGGCAGGGCCACCCCCGAGCCGGTGGTCGACACGCTCGCGCGGCCCGCCGAGGTCGTGGCCTGGCGGGACGCGGTGGAGCGCGTCGAGATCGACGACGACCTCCTGGAGTACGCCGTCGCGCTGGTGACCGCCACCCGGGACCATCCGCAGATCAGCATCGGCGCCTCCCCGCGCGGCGGTCTCGCCCTGGTCCAGCTCGCCCGTGCGCGGGCCGTGCTGGAGGGGCGCGACTTCGTGATCCCGGAGGACATGAAGTACCTCGCGGTGCCCGCCCTCGCCCACCGCGTCTCGCTGCGCCCGGAGTTGTGGGTGCGCGAGGTGTCCACCGACGCGGTGGTGCGCGAGATCGTCGATGCCGTACCGACCCCGTCGACCCGGCGCACGGAGCCGGTCCGCTCATGACCGTGCGGCCGACCCCGAAGGACGACGCCGCCCCGGCGCCGGGCGCCGCGGTCGTGCGCGCCCTCGAAGGCCGCACCACGCCGGTCCAGGCGTCGACCCCGCCGCCGGCCGGACCGCGGCCGGGCGAGCGGACGCTGCGGCTGCTCACGGTCGCCGTGGTGGCGCTCGCGGCGGCGCTGCTCACCGGCAGAGCGTGGCTGCTCGCGCTCGCCGCGGGGCCGCTGGTGCTCCTGGCGCTGGCGCTGCCGCGCCGGTATCCGCGGCGCGTGGCGACGTCGCTGAGTGTCGAGCCCCGGCGCTGCTTCGAGGGCGACACGATCACCGTGCGCGTCGATGTGGCGCACGACGGCGACGAGGTCCGGCTCGATCCGGGGGTCACGCTCGGCCCCGGGGTCCGGCTCGACGCGGTCGTCACCGGACCGTCCTCGGTGACGCTGCGGCTCACTGCGACGGAGTGGGGCCGCTGGTCGATCGGGCCCGTCGATCTCGACGTGTACGACGCCGGGGGCACCGTCCGCCGCAGCGTGCGGGTCGAGGCGGCCGAGGTCGCGGTGTTCCCGTACGCGGGGCGGTCCCGGTTCACGCCGATTCCGGCGCGGCTGCCGCAGCGGCTCGGCGAGCACACGGCCGCGCAGTACGGGGAGGGCGTCGAGGTGGTCGGCGTACGGCAGTGGGAGCCGGGCGAGCGGCAGCGGCGCATCCACTGGCCGTCGACGCTGCGCCGCGGCGAGGTGCAACTGCACCGGTTCGCCGCCGAACGGGCCGCGGACACGGTGATGCTGATCGACGCGTTCGGCGACGTGATCGACCCGGCGACCGGTGTCTCCTCGCTGGACGAGACGGTCCGCGCGGCCACCGGGCTCGCCCGCGCCTATCTGCGCACGCACGACCGCGTCGGGGTCGTCTCGGTGGGCGGCGCCACGCGCTGGCTGCAGCCGCAGGCCGGGAACGCCGCGTTCTACCGGATCGTCGAGAGCGTGCTCGACGTGCGCAAGGACCGCCGCTTCGACGGCTCGGGGCTCCAGCGGGTGCCGGTGCCGGCGCTGCCGGAGGGGGCGCTGGTGTACGTGTTCACGCCGCTCAGCGACGGCCGGGTGCTGAAGGTGCTGCGCGATCTTCAGGCGCGGGCCAGGCGGCCGGTCGTCGTGGAGATCCCGAGCGGTGACCCGGAGGTCGAACCGGGTGACGTGGCGGGCGAGTTGGGGCTGCGGCTGTGGCACGCGGACCGGGACGCGATGCGGTTCGCGCTGCGCGACAGCGGGGTCCCGGTGCTGCGGCACACCGCCGGTGAGCCCCTCGACCTGGCGCTCGCGCCGCTGCTGACCGGCCGGGTGGGAGGGCGCCCGCGATGACCGGTCCCGGACGACGGATCCCCTGGCGGGCGTACGCCGTGCACGCCGCCCGCACCCTGCCGGTGCGGGTGCTCGCCGTGGCGCTGCTGGTGGCGGCGTACCGGCCGTGGGCGGGCGGGCACGACAGCACCGGCCTCTTCCTGTTCTGCGGCGCCCTGGTCGTCGGGGTGTGGGCGGCGCCCGGACTCGATGTGCGTCCGACGCTGCACTCGATCCGCTGGGCGTATCTGATCGCGCGGCACCGCACGAGCGCGCTGGCGTGCGGCGCGGTGCTGATCGCGGCGCTCGGTGACCCGCCGGTCTGGCAGGCGGCGTGCACGGCGGTGCTGCTGGTCGGCTATCTCGCGGCGAGCGACGCCTGGTCGACGGGGCTCACCGCGGCCCGTCCCGCTCGGCGGACCTGGGGCGAGGCCCTGGCGGCAGCCGCGGCGTCGGCCGCGGTGCTGGGCGCCGCCGCGCTCGACACCCCGGAATCCGGCGCGGGCCGCCCCCTGGCGGCGCTGGTCCTCGCGGCGGGCGGGACGCTCCTGGTCCTGACGGTCCGCGGCCGCAGCCGCAGCCCTCGGCCGCCGACCGGGGCGCCCTAGCTGACGTCGGGCCGGGTCATCAGTGGCGACCGGGCGTGCAGCAGCAACTCGGGGCCGGTCAGCGGCACGATGTTCCAGGTCGCGGTCGCGGTGCCGGTGCCCGCGTCGACCCGCGGCAGAACACGCTGAGCAGACATCCGGGCACCGTACTCAACGACGGGCCCGCGCCTCACCGATGTCCGCGACGCCCGGATCCCCGAGGTCCTAGCCGCCCCCGCCCCCGTCCGAGGCCCTGGCCGCCTCCGCCTTCCTCACCTCCGCTTCGAGGGCCTTGCGGAGCTGCGGCACGTACGGGCCCGCATGCTCCGCGAGGGCGCTGAGCCGTTCGGCGTGCCGACGGCGTTCGCGCCAGGAGAGCAGGCCCCGGAAGTGTCCGGCGGCGGCGAGCACGACCAGCGCCGCCTGGTCGGGGTGGACGGCTTCCGGGGCCGCGGGACCGGTCAGGGCGACCCGTGCCTCGGCCCGCAGGACCTGTACGTAGCCGGCGCGGGCGAGGACGTAGCGGGTGGCGGGGAACAGGCCGAGGACGCGGCGCCGTTCGGCCCGCAGATATCCCTGCGCGGCCAGTTCGCGGCGCACGGTGTCGCGCGTGCCGCGGGCGCGGTGGGTGATCAGGCCGCGCCATGTGCGGGGTCTGGACTCCCCGATGAGTTCCAGGAGTTCGTCGAGGACGGGATCGTCGGCGCGGGCGTCGAGCACCGGCGTGACGGTCCCGTCGGTCTCCTGCACGAGAGCGCGCGCGGCGAGCTCGGCCAGGGCGCCGGCGCGGACGGCGAGCACCACGTCGGGCGCGCCGGTCACCCGCCCCTTGCCGGGGTCGTGCGCGAGCAGGAACAGGCGGGCGGGCAGCGGAAGGGAGCCATGGGGCACGGGCGCCACGTTAATGCGTTGACACCGTTCCGGCCGCGTCCCTACCGTGGTCGACGGTTCTGTTGCCGCCGATCGGAGAAGGACATTGGTCTACTGAGGTCCTGAGACACCGTGCATGTCTCGCAGCCGCGCGCCCCTGATTCGCCCCTCTGTGGCGAGGCCGCGCCGTTTTCGCTGCGCCCATGTGTCCGTGTGAGACCTCGGCAGACGAGCCGTCCTCCCCGCCGGAACAGGCCCTTTTTTGTTGCCCGTGGCCCGCGGTGTCTCGAACGCGTTGCACCCCGTCACCGTTCGCACTCCGCAACCGCGAGGCCCTCATGTCACATCCTCAGAGTTTCTCCGGCTCCGCCACCACGTCCGTCGCCGTCACCGGTCTCGACTTCGCCTGGCCCGACGGCACGGAGGTCTTCGACGGCCTCCAGGCCACCTTCGGTCCCGGTCGCACCGGCCTCATCGGCATCAACGGGTCAGGGAAATCGACCCTGTTGAAGCTGATCGCGGGCGAGCTGACCCCGGCCGACGGCACGGTCCGGGTCTTCGGCGAAGTCGGCCACCTGCCGCAGAACGTCACCCTCGACACCGCCCTGCGCGTCGACGACGCCCTCGGTATCGCCGACGTCCGGGCCGCGCTGCACGCCATCGAGGCGGGCGACGTGCGCGAGGAGCACTTCAGCACGGTCGGCGACGACTGGGACGTGGAGGAGCGGGCGACCGCCCTGCTCGCCCAACTCGGCCTGGACCGCATCGATTTGGACCGGACCGTCGGGGAGGTGTCGGGCGGCGAGTCGGTGCTGCTGCGCCTCGCGGCGCTGCTGCTGCGCCGCCCCGACGTCCTCCTCCTCGACGAACCCACCAACAATCTCGACGTGTACGCACGGCAGCGGCTGTACGCGGCCGTGGAGGGCTGGTCCGGCGCGCTGATCGTCGTCAGCCACGACCGTGAACTCCTCGACCGGGTCGACCAGATCGCCGATCTGCGCGGCGGGGAGGTCACCTGGTTCGGCGGGAACTTCTCCGCGTACGAGGAGGCCCTCGCCGTCGAGCAGGAGGCGGCGGAGCGGATGGTCCGCGTCGCCGAGGCCGATTGGAGGAAGCAGAAGCGTGAACTGACCGAGGCCCAGGTGACGTTGGCGCGGCGCAGGCGCTACGGGCAGAAGATGTGGGACTCCAAGCGCGAGCCCAAGATCGTGATGGGTGCGCGCAAGCGGGCGGCGCAGGTGTCGGCCGGCAAGCACCGCATCCTGCACGAGGAGAAGCTCGCCGAGGCGAAGGAGCGGCTCGACGAGGCGGTGGAGGCGGTGCGCGACGACGACGAGATCCGTGTCGATCTGCCGTACACGGCCGTGCCGCCGGGCCGCGAGGTCCTCACCCTCACCGGTCTGCGACTCGCGTACGGCGGGCAGCTGGTCAAGGAGCTGGATCTGCGCGGCCCCGAGCGGATCGCGCTCGTCGGCCGCAACGGCGCGGGCAAGACGACGCTGCTGCGCACCATCGCCGGTGAGCTCGCGCCGGTCGCGGGCGAGGCGTTCGTGCACGTACCGCTGCGCTTCCTGCCGCAGCGGCTCGACGTCCTGGACGACACGTCCACGGTCGTCGAGAACGTGGCACGGTTCGCGCCGGACGCCACCAACAACCGGATCCGGGCCCGCCTTGCCCGCTTCCTGTTCAAAGGGGCCAGGGCCGACCGGCTCGCGGGGACCCTGTCGGGCGGCGAGCGGTTCCGCGCGGCGCTGGCCGCGCTGATGCTCGCCGAGCCCGCGCCGCAGCTGCTGATGCTGGACGAGCCGACGAACAACCTCGACATGGCCAGCGTCCGGCAGCTGACGTCGGCCCTTGAGTCGTACGAGGGGGCGCTGATCGTGGCCAGCCACGACATGCCGTTCCTGGAGTCGATCGGGGTGACCCGGTGGATCGAGCTGGGGGCCGGCGACTGACGTCTTCCCCGGGTACGACGGGGCCGCGGTCGGGAGCCGCCGGTCCAACCGGCCGCGGCGGACGGTCCGTTCACGGCGGAGCGTCCGCGGCGGGCCGCCAAGGGCACGGGCGGGCCGGGTGAGGAGGAGGTGACAGCCGCGTAACGGGGGATTCCGCCGGACCCACGGGGCTGTGCATGATGTGCCCGCCGTCACCCCTCATGCGCGGCGCCCCGTCCTGCCATGACCCGTGGAGTTCATCCGTGCCCAGCAAGAAGGCCCTCGTCCGCCGCCCCGGACCGCGTCTCGCCGACGGACTCGTCACCCATGTCGAGCGCACCCCCGTCGACACCGGGAAGGCCGTCGAGCAGTGGCAGGGGTACGTCGACGCGCTGGAGGAGCACGGCTGGGAGACCTTGGTGGTCGAGCCCGCCGACGACTGCCCGGACGCGGTGTTCGTGGAGGACGCGGTGGTCGTCTTCCGGAACGTGGCGCTGATCGCCCGGCCCGGCGCCGCGTCGCGCCGCGAGGAGATCTCGGGCGTCGAGCAGGCCGTGGCGCGGCTCGGCTGCTCCGTCAACTGGGTGTGGGAACCCGGCACCCTCGACGGCGGCGACGTACTGAAAGTGGGCGACACGCTCTACGTGGGCCGGGGCGGGCGCACGAACGCGGCGGGGGTGCAGCAGCTGCGGGCGGTCTTCGAGCCGCTCGGCGCCCGGGTCGTCGCCGTTCCGGTGAGCCGGGTGCTGCACCTGAAGTCGGCGGTGACGGCGCTGCCCGACGGCACGGTGATCGGCCATGAGCCGCTGGTGGACCACGCCTCGCTCTTCCCGCGGTTTCTGCCCGTGCCGGAGGAGTCGGGCGCACACGTCGTGCTGCTGGGCGGTAACCGGCTGCTCATGGCGGCGAGCGCGCCGAAGTCGGCGGAGCTGCTCGCGGACCTCGGCCATGACCCCGTTCTGGTGGACATTTCCGAGTTCGAGAAGCTCGAAGGCTGTGTGACGTGCCTCTCAGTCCGCCTTCGGGACCTCTACGCGTAACCACAGCTCTTTATGGAGCGCTTAACCTACGGCAACGTAACCTACGACACCGTAGGTAGAACCGCTCGTACCGCTCGCTGTACCTCCGTCCCCCAGGAGCCCCCCGTGACCGTCATCTCCCCCCGCCTCGGCTCGTCGACCTCATGGACCGACGCCCGCCTTCTGTACGCGCTGGAAGAAGTCGTCGAGAAGGAGCTCAACCGGCACCTGCAGGTCGCCAAGGACTGGATGCCGCACGAGTACGTGCCCTGGTCCGACGCCCGTAACTTCCCGGGCTTCTTCGAGGACGGCGAGGCCTGGGCGAAGGACCAGTCGAAGGTCACCGACGTCGGCCGCACCGCGCTGATCGTCAACCTGCTGACCGAGGACAACCTCCCCAGTTACCACCACGAGATCGCGACGCTCTTCGGCCGCAACGGCGCGTGGGGCACCTGGGTGCACCGCTGGACCGCCGAGGAGGGCCGGCACGGCATCGTGATGCGCGACTACCTGCTCGCGTCGCGCGCCGTCGACCCGGACCAGCTGGAAGCCTTCCGCATGTCGCACATGAGCGAGGGCTACGAGTCGGACAACAACCACTCGATGCTGCACTCGATCGCGTACGTCGCCTTCCAGGAGCTGGCGACCCGGATCTCGCACCGCAACACAGGTCACCAGTCCGGTGACCCGGTCTGCGACCGGATGCTGGCGCGCATCGCCACGGACGAGAACCTGCACATGGTCTTCTACCGGAACCTGCTGAAGTCCGCGTTCGAGCTCACGCCCGACCTGACGATGCAGGCCGTGCGCGACGTCGTCGTCAACTTCCGGATGCCGGGGCACGGCATTCCCGGCTTCGAGCGGGCCGCCGCGCAGATGGCGATCGGCGAGGTCTACAACCTGCGCATCCACCACGACGACGTGATCCAGCCCGTGCTGCGCTTCCTGAAGGTCATGGAGATCGACGGTCTCGGCCCCGAGGGCGCGAAGGCCCAGGAGGAGCTGGGGCTGTTCATGGGCGGCCTCGACTCCGAGGCCTCGAAGTTCGACGAGAAGCTGGCGGCCCGCAAGGCGCGGATGGCGGCGAGGGCCGCCGGCGTGTAGCGGGCTCGGGGCCGTGTCGATACGCGGCTCCGCCGCGTGCGCGTCCGGCCACGTACCCGCCGCAGTCGCGTCCGCTCATCGACCGAGCGGACGCGACTGCGGCGTTTCGCGGGTTCCCCGCGCCCCTCAGCTTGTTCCTTAACCTCCGGCCCGGCCATATCGTCACTCTTTGGAGTGATCGCAGGGTATGAAGTGGCCTTCCTCGTGATCCTGAACTCTGCGACGAGATACCGGAGTTCACCAGGAAGGCCGTGCGG
>NZ_JAFVLN010000019.1 GCF_017377775.1 Streptomyces sp. VRA16 Mangrove soil | reverse complement strand
CCCCGCACCCCCCCCTAAAACCCAACACCCCACCCCACACCCCTACCGCCCACACCCCTACCACCGAAGCCCCAACCGAAGCCCCAACCGAAGCCCCGACCGAACCCCCTAAACCCCCACCTCCGCCGCCACCCGCCCGTCCCGCACGGCTCGCACCAGTTCCCCGTGGTCGGCCTCTGTACGGTCCGCGTAGGTGACCGCGAAGTCCGCGACGGCCTCGTCGAGCTCTTCGTTCTTGCCGCAGTACCCGGCGATCAGCCGCGGGTCCGCGCTGTGTGCGTGGGCGCGGGCGAGCAGGGCGCCTGTCATGCGGGCGTAGTCGTCCAGCTGGTCGGCGGCGAGTGCGGCCGGGTCGACGCTGCCCTTGCGGTTCCTGAACTGGCGTACCTGGAAGGGGCGTTCGTCGACCGTGGTCCAGCCGAGCAGGATGTCGCTGACCACCTGCATGCGTTTCTGTCCGAGCACCACGCGGCGTCCTTCGTGCTCGACGGCGGGCGCCGCGAAGCCGACGGTCGGCAGGTGCGGCAGCAGTGCCGAGGGGCGTGCCTCCTTCACCTGCAGTACGAGTGGCTCACCGCGGTGGTCGAGGAGCAGCACCACGTACGACCTCGTTCCCACGCTTCCGGTGCCGACGACGCGGAACGCGACGTCATGGATCGCGTACCGCCCGAGCAGTGGCAGCCGGTCCTCGGAGAGGGTGTCCAGGTATGTCTCCAGCGAGGCGGCGACGGCGGACGCCTCTTCGTCGGGTATGCCCCGCAGTACGGGTGGCGCGTCCACGAACCGCAGTCCGCCGCCTTCGACCTGTTCCGTGGATTTGGCGGCGAAGCGTCCGCTGGTGTTCTGCCGTGCCTTCTCCGAGACCCGTTCCAGGGTTCCGAGCAGGTCGTGGGCGTCGGTGTGCGAGACGAGTTCTTCGTCGGCTATCGCGTTCCATGCGTCGAGCACGGGGAGTTTGGCGAGCAGGCGCATGGTGCGCCGGTAGGCGCCGGTCGCGTCGTGTGCGGCCTGTTTGCAGGTGTCCTCGTCGGCTCCGGCTTCGCGTCCGGCGAGGACGAGGGAGGTGGCGAGCCGTTTGACGTCCCACTCCCAGGGGCCGTGGACGGTTTCGTCGAAGTCGTTCAGGTCGATGACGAGGCCGCCGCGGGCGTCGCCGTAGAGGCCGAAGTTGGCGGCGTGGGCGTCGCCGCAGATCTGGGCGCCGATGCCGGTGAGTGGTGTGCGGGCCAGGTCGTGGGCCATGAGGCCGGCGGAGCCGCGCAGGAAGGCGAAGGGGGTGGCGGCCATCCGCCCGACCCGTATCGGGGTGAGGTCGTCGATCCTGCCGCGGTTGGACTCCTCGACGGCGGTCACGGCGTCGGGCCGCTGCGAGTCCTCTTCGTAGGTGCGGTGCGCGGACCTGGGTACGTCCTTGCGCAGTGCTTTGCCGACGGCCTTGGGCGCGGCGCCGGAGCCGGTCCCGCCGGATGCCGCCGATGCCGTCGTGTGCGGCGGTGCGGCGAACCCGGCCACGCGCGGCAGCCGCCGAGCCCGCCCGGCCCCCGCGCCTCCCGCGCTTCCCGCGCCTCCGGGACCTTCCGTGCCGCCTTCGCCGCCTGCCCTCTGCAGTGGCGGCGCCACTGCTTCTTCCTCCGCCCCGACACCCATGTCGACGCCCATGCCGATCGCCTCCCCCGCTCCGTGTGTACGGAACCGCTCACTGACCGGTCACGACCGTACCGCCGCGTGGAGAACGCTGCCGGGGCCTGTGGAAAACCCACGAGCTGTGGACAACGCAACGCCGCGACCGGCGCCACCGCCGCGACCGGCGCCACCGCCGCGAATGGCGCCACCGCGGCGCCCGCCGGCAAGCGGCGGCGTCCGCCGACAAGCGAGGGACCCACCCCGCACCGCCTACTTCCGGAACTCCTCCGGACACGTCCCGCCCTCGGCGCCCAGGTACTTCGCGGCCCAGCCACCGAGTTCGTCGAGGGAGGGCTTGAGTGCGGAGCCGGCTTCGGTGAGGCGGTAGGAGACGCGCAGCGGTGGTCCTTCGTCGACCTGGCGGACGACGAGTCCGACGGTGCCGAGTTCCGAGAGCCGGTCGGAGAGCATGCGTTCGCTGATGCCGGGGATGGCCCGGCGCAGGTCGGAGAAGTGCACCGGGCCCTGCATCAGGGCGGCCACGATCAGTCCCGTCCAGCGTTTGCCCAGGAGTCCGAAGACCCGGGTCATGCCGATGTCGACCGTCGAGCACGCCTGTGGGGTGTGCACCGCGGTCCCGCCCGCGGGCTCGGCGCTGTGTGCGCCCGCCCGTTTCCTGTCCTGCCCGCTGCCCGCCATGGATCCAGAGTACTGCGCTCCCGTATGGGGGTGAAAAAAAGTAAGTCCCTGTGCTATTACTAGTTACATACTCAGTTACAGCCGAGTCCGCTCGGCCGGACCTACTTCGGGAGCACCCCCATGGCCACGCTGCTGCACATCGACTCCTCCGTCTTCGACGGCCCCGCCTCCTCCTCCCGTCGCGTGACGGACGCCTTCCGCAAGGCCTGGGAGGAGCAGCACCCGGAGGGCACGGTCATCTACCGCGACCTCGCCGCGAACCCTGTCGCCCACATCACGGCCGACGCCCACGTCGCCGGTTTCGCCGCCCCCGAGGACCACACGCCGGAGCAGGCCGCCGCCTTCGCCGAGCGCGCGCAGCTCATCGAGGAGCTGGAGAACGCGGACGCGATCCTGATCGGCGCCCCGATGTACAACTACTCGATCCCGTCGACGCTGAAGGCGTGGCTGGACAACGTGATCCTGTTCGGCCGCACCGCGGGCGTCGACGCCCCGGCCGCCAAGGGCACCCCGGTCACCGTCGTCGCCAGCCGCGGCGGCTCCTACGCGCCGGGCACCCCGCGCGAGGGCATGGAGTACGTCCAGAACTTCCTCGGCGCCACCCTGCGCGACACCCTCCAGCTCGACCTGGACTTCATCGTTCCCGAGCTGACCATGGCCCCGCAGAACCCGGCGATGTCCGAGCTGATCCCGCTCTTCGAGGCTTCCCGCGAGCAGGCGCTCCAGGCCGCCAAGGAGAAGGGCAAGGCCGTGGCCGCCCGCCTCACCGCCTGAAGGTGACATAACCCACAGCGAAAAGGCGAAGGGCGCCGCAGGTCATCGACCCGCGGCGCCCTTCGCCCGCCTTCGTCCGCACCCGGCACGCCCCCGTCCGCGCCCAGCACGTAACGACCGCACTGGCACCGGCACCCACACCCACACCCACACCCACACCCACACCCACAAGCTCGCCATCGCACGCTCGCCGCCGCATCCTCACCCGCGTACGGCAACGCGCGTACGGCAACGCAAAAGCCCCGCAGATCCTGAGATCTGCGGGGCTTTTCGCTGTGCGCGAGGGGGGAGTTGAACCCCCACGCCCTTTCGGGCACTGGAACCTGAATCCAGCGCGTCTGCCTATTCCGCCACCCGCGCATTGGGTGTGTCTCCTGGCCCTTCGCCCTTTCGGGGTGAGCGCCTCTCGACATGCAGAAGATTAGCACGCTGCGGAGGGTGGATTCACATCCGTTTCCGCGGGCACCTGACGGGCAGTCCCCGTGGTCCGTACCGAGGTGGACCGGCCGCCGCGGTCGCACTCCGGCCACAGTCCGGTCCCGTCCTTGCCGGACCCCGACCGCTCCACAGCCCGGTACGGGACACTGTCCGGAGGCCACCTCTACGATCCCTCGTAAGAGGATCCGCGCAGAGGGGCCGGCGAGGGTCAGGAGTCAGGGCCGGAACAGGTCTGTGAGCGTCGACACTCATCGACCGGGCGGACAGGGGGAACCAGCCGATTTCCCGACGCGTGGATACGATCAGTAAGCAGTACGAGGAAGCACGAGAGCGCGACAGGCACGGCAAGCAGGGCAGCAACGAAGGAGGAGGTGCCTCATGGGAGTCCTGAAGAAGTTCGAGCAGCGTCTCGAAGGTCTGGTCAACGGCACCTTCGCCAAGGTCTTCAAGTCCGAGGTGCAGCCCGTCGAGATCGCGGGCGCGCTCCAGCGCGAGTGCGACAACAACGCGACGATCTGGAACCGCGAGCGGACGGTCGTCCCCAATGACTTCATCGTGGAGCTCAGCGCGCCGGACTACGAGCGCCTGAGCCCCTACTCGGGCCAGCTCGGCGACGAGCTGTCCGGGATGGTGCGCGACTACGCGAAGCAGCAGCGGTACACCTTCATGGGCCCCATCAAGGTGCACCTGGAGAAGGCGGAGGATCTGGACACAGGTCTGTACCGGGTGCGCAGTCGCACCCTGGCCTCCTCCACGAGCCAGCAGCAGCCCGAGCGTCCGGAGCGGCCCACGGCCGCCCGGCCGAACCAGGCGCCCGGTGGTTACGGCTACCCGCAGCCCGCGGCGGCACCTCCGATGCCGGCCGCGCCGCCGCCCGGGCGGCCCGCGCAGGCCCCGTCGGCGCACCGCCCCGGCGCGGGCCCGATGCCGGGCAGCCGCGTGCGGCACTGGATCGAGATCAACGGCACCCGCCACCAGATCTCCCGCCCCACCCTCGTGCTCGGCCGTTCCACGGAGGCCGACGTGCGGATCGACGACCCCGGCGTCTCGCGCCGGCACTGCGAGATCCGCACCGGTACACCGTCCACGATCCAGGACCTCGGGTCCACGAACGGGATCGTGGTGGACGGCCAGCACACGACCCGCGCTACGCTCCGCGACGGCTCGCGGATCGTCGTGGGCTCCACCACCATCGTTTACCGGCAAGCCGAAGGGTGAAGCGGGGGCAATGTCAGAGCTGACCCTGACGGTCATGCGGCTGGGTTTCCTGGCCGTTCTGTGGCTGTTCGTGATCGTGGCCGTTCAGGTCATCCGCAGCGACCTGTTCGGCACGCGTGTCACCGCGCGCGGTTCCCGGCGGGACGCCGGGCGGCCGCAGCAGGCCGCCCGCCAGGCCGCTGCCGCGCCGCCGCAGCAGCGCCAGCAGCAGAGCGGCGGCCGCCAGCGCCGCGGCGCGCCCACCAAGCTGGTCGTCTCCGAGGGCAGTCTCACCGGTACCACGGTGGCGCTGCAGGGGCAGACGATCACGCTCGGCCGTGCGCACGACAGCACGATCGTGCTGGACGACGACTACGCGTCCAGCAGGCATGCCCGGATCTATCCGGACCGGGACGGACAGTGGATCGTCGAGGACCTCGGGTCCACGAACGGCACGTATCTCGACCGGAACCGTCTGACGACGCCCACGCCGATCCCGCTGGGCGCACCGATCCGCATCGGCAAGACCGTCATCGAGCTGCGGAAGTAGTGCTACATCATGAATAGGCGCGAGCGGAGCGAGCGAGCCGACGCGGTGGTCCTGGCACAGGGCACCGGCGCGCTCCCGACCGGAGGGTGGGCACCGTGCGGATGTACCCGGAGTCGGAGTCAACGGGGCAGGTGCGCATGAGTCTGTCACTGCGCTTCGCCGCCGGATCCCACAAAGGCATGATCCGCGAGGGCAACGAGGACTCCGGTTACGCCGGTCCGCGCCTGCTCGCGATCGCCGACGGCATGGGCGGCCAGGCCGCCGGTGAGGTCGCCTCCTCCGAGGTGATCTCCACCATCGTCGCGCTCGACGACGACGTGCCGGGTTCCGACATCCTCACCTCGCTCGGCACCGCCGTGCAGCGGGCCAACGACCAGCTGCGCATGATGGTCGAGGAGGACCCCCAGCTCGAGGGCATGGGCACCACCCTGACCGCGCTGCTGTGGACGGGTCAGCGACTCGGTCTCGTGCACGTCGGCGACTCGCGCGCCTACCTGCTG
This sequence comes from Streptomyces sp. VRA16 Mangrove soil, assembly GCF_017377775.1. GTDB lineage: Bacteria > Actinomycetota > Actinomycetes > Streptomycetales > Streptomycetaceae > Streptomyces. The sequence continues at coordinate 183,899 of NZ_JAFVLN010000019.1, read as the reverse complement.
CGCGACGGTGTGCTCACGCAGATCACGCAGGACCACACGTGGGTGCAGCGTCTGGTCGACGAGGGCCGCATCACCGAGGAAGAGGCCACCACGCACCCGCAGCGCTCGCTGCTGATGCGAGCGCTGGGCAGCGGCGACCACGTCGAGCCCGACCTCTCCATCCGTGAGGTGCGGGCCGGCGACCGGTACCTGATCTGTTCCGACGGTCTGTCAGGCGTCGTCTCCCACCAGACGATGGAGGAGACCCTCGCCAGCTACCAGGGCCCGCAGGAGACGGTCCAGGACCTGATCCAGCTGGCGCTGCGCGGCGGCGGTCCCGACAACATCACGGTGATCGTCGCGGACGTCCTCGACATCGACAGCGGGGACACGCTCGCCGGTCAGATCTCGGACGCCCCGGTCATCGTCGGCGCGGTCGCGGAGAACCAGCACCAGCTGCACGACAACGGCTCGATGGACACCCCGGCGGGCCGTGCCTCCGGCCTGGGCCGACCGGTCCCCGGCCAGGGCGGCGGTGGCGGTGGCGAGTTCGGCCCGCCCGGCAGCGGTGACACCACCGGTTACGCGCCCGAGGGGAGCTTCGGCGCGTACTCGGAGGAGGACTTCGTCAAGCCGCGCCGCGGCCGCAAGTGGCTCAAGAGATCGCTGTACATCGCGCTCGCCCTCGGCGTCATCGGCGGCGGTCTGTACGGCGGCTACCGCTGGACGCAGACGCAGTACTTCGTCGGCTCGAACGAAGAGCACGTGGCGCTCTACCGCGGCATCGACCAGGACCTGGCCTGGGTGAACCTGTCGAAGGTGGAGAAGGACCACCCGGAGATCGAGCTCAAGTACCTGCCGCCGTACCAGCGCAAGCAGGTCGAGGAGACCATCACCGAAGGCGACCTCGCCGCCGCCCAGGACAAGATCGACGAGCTGTCCGCGCAGGCCACCGCATGCAAGAAGCAGGCCGCGCGGCAGAAGGCCGAGAACGAGAACAACGCGAAGACCGGCGAGGGCGAGGCCGGCGGCACCACCACCGGCGGCACGGCGTCCAAGGCGTCGTACCGCACGGCGACCGCCACGCCCACGCCGTCACCCTCGGCATCGTCGTCCGGCAAGTCCAAGACCTCTCCCACGCCCACCCCTGGCCCCACTCTCTCCGAGGAAGAGCAGCAGCTGGCCAAGGCGTGCGCGCAGCAGTAGAAGCCGTTGGGGGCCTCAGCACGCCATGAGCAGTTCTCTCAGTAGTAGTTCCACGACCCATACGTCGACCATCGGAGCGATCGGAGCACCCAGCCGGCGCAACACCGAGCTGGCCCTGCTGGTGTTCGCGGTCGTCATCCCCGTCTTCGCGTACGCCAATGTGGGCCTCGCGCTCGACGGCTCGCTGCCGGCCGGGCTGCTCGGGTACGGGCTCGGCCTCGGCCTGCTCGCCGGCGTCGCCCACCTCGTCGTACGGAAATTCGCGGCGTACGCGGACCCGCTGCTGCTGCCGCTCGCCACGCTCCTCAACGGGCTCGGTCTGGTCGTCATCTGGCGGCTCGACCAGTCGAAGCTGCTGCAGTCGATCGGGCAGGCGGGCAGTGCCGCGCCCAAGCAGCTGATGTACACGGCGATCGGCATCGCGCTCTTCATCGTGGTGCTGATGTTCCTCAAGGACCACCGTGTCCTGCAGCGCTACACGTACATCTCGATGCTCGGCGCGCTCGTCCTGCTGCTGCTGCCGCTGGTCCCGGGCCTCGGCGTGAACATCTACGGCGCCAAGATCTGGATCCACATCGGCGGCTTCTCCATCCAGCCCGGTGAGTTCGCGAAGATCGCTCTGGCCGTCTTCTTCGCCGGCTATCTGATGGTGAAGCGGGACGCGCTGGCGCTGGCCTCGCGCCGCTTCATGGGCCTGTACCTGCCGCGCGGCCGTGACCTCGGTCCGATCATCGTGGTGTGGGCGATCTCGATCCTCATCCTGGTCTTCGAGACCGACCTCGGTACGTCGCTGCTGTTCTTCGGAATGTTCGTCATCATGCTGTACGTCGCCACCGAGCGGACCAGCTGGATCGTCTTCGGTCTGATGATGTCCGCGGTCGGCGCCGTGGGTGTGGCCAGCTTCGAGCCGCACATCCAGCAGCGTGTGGACGCCTGGCTCGACCCGATGAAGGAGTACCTGCTCAGCCGGCAGGGCGTCGCCGGGCACTCCGAGCAGGCCATGCAGGCGCTGTGGGCGTTCGGTTCCGGCGGCACGCTGGGCACCGGCCTGGGCCAGGGCCACTCGGACCTGATCCGGTTCGCCGCGAACTCCGACTTCATCCTCGCCACGTTCGGCGAGGAGCTGGGCCTGGCCGGTCTGATGGCGCTGCTGCTGATCTACGCGCTGATCGTGGAGCGCGGTGTGCGCACCGCGCTGGCCGCCCGTGACCCGTTCGGCAAGCTGCTCGCCGTCGGCCTGTCCGGCGCGTTCGCGCTGCAGGTGTTCGTCGTCGCCGGCGGTGTCATGGGTCTCATCCCGCTGACCGGTATGACGATGCCGTTCCTCGCGTACGGCGGTTCTTCGGTCATCGCGAACTGGGCGCTGATCGGCATCCTGATCCGGATCAGCGACACCGCGCGCCGGCCCGCGCCCACCCCGACGCCCAGTCCCGACGCCGAGATGACCCAGGTGGTCCGACCGTGAACAAGCCCCTGCGCCGTATCGCGATCTTCTGCGGACTGCTGGTCCTCACTCTCCTGATCCGCGACAACTGGCTCCAGTACGTCAAGGCCGACAGCCTCGCCTCGGACGACAACAACCGCCGTGTCGCCATCGAGCGTTACTCGACGCCGCGCGGCGACATCATCGTCGACGGCAAGTCGATCACCGGCTCGAAGGCGACCAGCGGCACCGACCTGAAGTACAAGCGGACCTGGAAGGACGGGCCCATGTGGTCGCCCGTCACCGGGTACGCCTCTCAGGTCGTCGGCGCCAGCCAGCTGGAGTCCATCGACGACGGCATCCTCACCGGCAACGACGACCGGCTCTTCTTCCGCAACACGCTCGACATGATCACGGGCAAGAAGAAGGAGGGCGGCAACGTCGTCACCACCCTCAACACGGCCGCGCAGAAGGCCGCGTACGACGGTCTGAAGAACCGCGGCAAGGGTGCCGTCGCCGCCATCGAGCCGTCCACCGGCAAGATCCTCGCGCTGGCGTCGACGCCGTCGTACGACCCGTCGTCGTTCGCGGGGAACTCCACCAAGGACGGCGAGACGTTCTCCCAGCTCGACAAGGACAAGGACAAGCCGCTCCTGAACCGCGCGCTGCGCGAGACGTACCCGCCGGGCTCCACGTTCAAGCTGGTCACGGCCGCGGCGGCGCTGGAGAGCGGCAAGGTCTCCGACCCGGACGCGAAGACCGACTCGCCGGTGCCGTTCATCATGAAGGGCACGACGACCGAGCTGAAGAACGAGGGCAGCATCCGGTGCGAGAACGTCCCGCTGCGTGAGGCGCTGCGGGTCTCCTGCAACTCGGTGTTCGGCAAGCTCGGCCAGGACATGGGCCTCAAGACGATGCTCGGCGAGGCCGAGAAGTTCGGCTTCAACAAGGAGCAGTTCGTCCCGGTCCGCGCCAACGCGTCGAGGTTCGACGACAAGATGAACGACTCGCAGGTGGCGCTCTCCTCCATCGGCCAGTACGACACCGCGGCGACCCCGCTGCAGATGGCGATGGTCGCCTCGGCGATCGCCAACGACGGCAAGCTGATGCAGCCGTACATGGTGGACCAGTTGCAGGCCCCGAACCTCGACACCATCGAGAAGACGGAGCCCAAGGAGCTGAGCCAGCCGCTGTCGGAGAAGAACGCGCAGGCGCTGCAGTCGATGATGGAGACGGTCGTCAAGACCGGTACGGGCACCAGCGCCCAGATCCCGGGCGTGACCGTCGGCGGCAAGACCGGTACCGCCCAGCACGGTGTCGACAACAGCGAGAAGCCGTACGCCTGGTTCGTGTCCTACGCGAAGACGACGTCCGGTACGCCGGTCGCCGTGGCCGTCGTCGTCGAGGACGGCGCCGCCAGCCGTGACGACATCTCGGGTGGCGGTCTGGCCGCGCCGATCGCGAAGAGCGTGATGCAGGCGGTCATCAACAGCAAGTGAGACGGGAGTTCACCGGGTTCTGTGAGCCCGGTCACCCGTTCTTCACATAGACGCACGTGGCGGTACCGGTCCTGTCACGGGTCTCGGTGGCGGCCAGGTCACGCTGGGCAATCCGGGTACGGTATGCCCGGACAGCACACCGGCAGAGCCCGCACGGGACGGTCGGGACCGACGGAGAGGGCTGGTAGGTAACCATGGAAGAGCCGCGTCGCCTCGGCGGCCGGTACGAGCTGGGCCAGGTGCTCGGCCGTGGTGGCATGGCGGAGGTCTATCTCGCCCATGACACCCGGCTCGGCCGCACCGTGGCGGTGAAGACGCTGCGGGTGGACCTCGCGCGCGACCCGTCGTTCCAGGCCCGGTTCCGCCGGGAGGCCCAGTCGGCCGCCTCGCTCAACCATCCCGCGATCGTGGCGGTCTACGACACGGGCGAGGACTACGTCGATCAGGTCTCCATCCCGTACATCGTGATGGAGTACGTCGACGGTTCCACGCTCCGCGAGCTGCTGCACTCCGGCCGCAAGCTGCTGCCGGAGCGTGCCATGGAGATGACCGTCGGCATCCTCCAGGCACTGGAGTACTCGCACCGCGCGGGCATCGTGCACCGCGACATCAAGCCGGCCAACGTCATGCTGACCCGCACCGGCCAGGTGAAGGTCATGGACTTCGGCATCGCCCGCGCGATGGGCGACTCCGGCATGACGATGACGCAGACCGCGGCCGTCATCGGTACCGCGCAGTACCTGTCTCCCGAGCAGGCCAAGGGCGAGCAGGTCGACGCCCGCTCCGACCTGTACTCGACGGGCTGTCTGCTGTACGAGCTGCTGACGGTCCGTCCGCCGTTCGTCGGGGACTCCCCGGTCGCCGTCGCGTACCAGCACGTACGCGAGGAGGCGCAGCCGCCCAGCGTCTTCGACCCCGAGATCACGCCGGAGATGGACGCCATCGTCCTCAAGGCGCTGACGAAGGACCCCGACTACCGCTACCAGTCGGCCGACGAGATGCGCGCCGACATCGAGGCCTGCCTCGACGGGCAGCCGGTCGCGGCGACCGCCGCGATGGGCGCGGTCGGCTACGGCAACCCGAACGACCAGCAGACGATGATGCTGGGCCAGCAGAACGGCGCGGCCCCCACGTCGATGCTGCCCCCGGTCAACCCGGACGACGGTGGCTACGGCTACGACGACCGGCCCGACCGCCGCCGCCAGGGCAAGAACCGCACGTCGACGATCCTGCTCGTGCTCGCGGGCGTCCTCGTCCTCGTCGGCGCGATCCTGATCGGCAAGTGGGCGTTCAGTGGCGGTTCAGGGGATGACAAGGTCTCGGTGCCGAACCTGGTGGGCGAGACGTTCGACTCCGCGAAGGAGAAGGCGGCCAACGTCGACCTGAAGGTCGTCAAGGGCTCCGCCATGGCCTGCAAGAACGAGCCGGCGAAGACCGTCTGCGAGCAGGACCCAGCCGACGGCACGATCGCCAAGAACGGGACGATCACCGTTCGGATGTCGACCGGTGCCCCGAAGGTCTCCGTCCCCGACGTGAAGGGCGCCTCGTACGACGACGCCGTCGCGGAGCTGAACGACAAGGGCTTCGACAACGTCGACAAGAAGGCGGTGGAGTCCGACCGCACCCCGGGCGTCGTCCTCTCGCAGGACCCGACGGGCGGCTCGAAGGTCGAGGCGGGCACGAAGATCACCCTGACCGTCGCCAAGCAGAAGGAGACCGTCCAGGTCCCCGACGTCTCGTCCGGTCAGAACCTCAGCTGTGACCAGGCCAAGGCCAAGCTCGCAGAGAGCAACCTGAAGGGCACCTGCACCGAGGAGGAGAACGCCTCGGTCACCGCCGGCATGGTGTTCAAGCAGAGCCTCGCGGCCAGCAGCCAGGCCGACCCCGGCTCCACGGTCACCCTCACCGTCGCCAAGGCCGCCGCGCAGACCGCGGTGCCCGAGGTGCGCACCAAGACGGTGAAGGACGCCAAGAAGATCCTTCAGGACGCCGGCTTCAAGAACATCGCGATCGCCGACGGCAGTGACGGCGGCGACAACGCCATCGTGACCAACATGGACCCGGCCCCGGGCACCCAGGCCGACCCGGCGAACACCACGATCACGCTGACCACGATCGGCGGGAACAACCAGGGCGGCAACAACGGCGGCAACGGCGGCGGCATCTTCGGCGGCACCGAAGGCTGACCCGCACCACCCGCCCGACACCAACGGAAGGCCCCGTCCACTCTCCTGGAGTGGACGGGGCCTTCTGCTGCACGACGACGAGAAGGACGGCGACGGCCGGAGGGGCTAGCCGAGTTCCTTCGGCTGGGTGCGCTTGCTGTCGACCTTCTCGACCCGCTCCAGCTCGCCCCACACCACGTACCGGTAGCGCGAGGTGTAGACGGGGGTGCAGGTGGTCAGCGTGATGTACTTGCCGGCCTTCTTGACGCCGGACTCCTTCGGGACCTGGTCGATGACGTCGACGTTGAACTTCGAGGTCTCCGGGAGGATGTCGTAGACCTTGTAGACGTACCAGTCGTCCTTCGTCTCGAAGACGATCGGGTCGCCCTTCTTGATCTTGTCGATGTTGTGGAACTTGGCGCCGTGGCCGTCCCGGTGGGCGGCCAGCGAGAAGTTGCCGTTCTTGTCGGTGGTCGGCAGCGTCGCCTTCACGGGGTCCGTGTAGTAGCCGGCCACACCGTCGTTGAGGACGTCCGTCGAGGTGCCCTTCTTGACCAGCACCTCGCCGTTCTTCATCGCCGGTACGTGCAGGAAGCCGATGCCGTCCTTGGTGTCCAGGGCGCCCGGCCCGGTGTCCTGATCGGCCCAGTGCCGGCGGACCGTGTCGCCCTGCTTGTGCGCGGCCCGGTCGGCGACGACGTTCGTCCACCACAGCGAGTAGACGACGAACAGGCCGAGGATCAGGCCCGCCGTGATGAGGAGTTCGCCGAAGACGCTGACGGCCGTCGCGATACGTCCGCGGCCGCGCGAGGGGCCCTTCGTCCGCTGCGGTGGCGCCGGCTCGGCCGCGTCCTCGTCGTGGTCGGTGGTCGTCGCTGCCACTGCTTGTTGCCCCGTCCCTGTGCCCGTACTGCCGGTGGTCGTCTGCGCGTTGATCGACTCGCTATTCGACGAGCGCGTCCGGCTTGCCCTTGCTGCGCGGGCGCTCCTCGACCATCTTGCCCCAGACGATCATTCGATACGTACTGGTGAATTCCGGCGTGCACGTCGTCAGGGTGATGTAACGCCCCGGTTTGGTGAATCCGGAACCCGCAGGGACCGGATTGATCACCGAGGTGTTCGACGGGGACGTCTGATCGAGCCTGCTCGACATCTTGTACACGTAGTACGTGTCCTGCGTCTCGACGACGATCGGATCGCCCGGCTCCAGGCGGTTGATGTAACGGAACGGCTCGCCATGGGTGTTGCGGTGCCCGGCGAGCGCGAAGTTCCCCGTCTTCGCGTCCGGCATCGCGGTCGGAATGCTGTCCTTGCCGTAGTGCCCGACCATGCCCTTGTCGAGGACCTTCGTCTTGCTGATGCCCTCGGCGATCGGCACGACGACGTCCAGCCTGGGGATGTACAGGATCGCGAAGCCCTGGCCCGGTTCGAAGGTGCCCGGCTTGCGCTTGCCGCTCGCCCAGTCGTCCTCGAGGCTGTGCCGGGCGTTCCCCGCCAGATTGTGGGCCCGTATGTTCGACCACCAGAGCTGGTAGGTGACGAACAGCAGCATGACGACGCCGAGGGTGATGAAGAATTCGCCGATCACCCGGCTCGCGATCACGCCGGCGCCCGGCTTGGCCGCCTTGGCGGCGCGGCGCGCCTCGACCCGGCTCAACGGCCTGGCGTCGCTCTGGTCGGGCTGCCGTGTGGCGGCCTCCGCGGGCTCTCCCGCGTGCCGTCCGCCGCCCCGCTTGGCGGCCTTCCTGCGTGCGGCCCGGCCGCCGGTCGCGACGGGCGTCCGGGGTTCCGGGTCCCGTTCGGCTATTCGACGGGTGTCCGCGGTGCGCAGCGCGACCGTCTCGTCGTCCCGCACAGGCTGTACGTCCCGCACGGGCTGCACGTCCCGCACAGGCTCGACGTCGGGGACGTACGTCGCGGGCTGCGGTTCCGGCGCGGGCTGCTGTGCGGCTCCGTACCAGTCCTGCGCGTACCCCTCGGGGTCGTACCACTCGGGCTCCGGCTCGGGCCGCCCAGGATCGGGCTGAGGGGCTTCCTGCGCCGCTCTGAACCACGGCGAGGGATGCTGCCCCGCCTGCCCCGCCTGCCCCGCCTGCCCCGGCAACGGGTCGCCGAGGGGATCTTCGAGACGCCGCACGGCGTCCGCCAGCTCCCCCCGATCCCCCAGATCCCCGCCACCCTCACGCTCGGGGCGCAGCGCGGTCACGCCGATGCCCTGCCCACGACCGGCGCGAGACCGGCCGATCTGGCGACCGCGCCCGTGTCCCCGCACTCGACGAGCCAGTTGGCGAGCATCAGGTGGCCGTGCTCGGTGAGCACCGACTCGGGGTGGAACTGGACGCCCTCGACGGGCAGTTCACGGTGGCGCAGCCCCATGATGATGCCGTCCTCGGTGCGGGCCGTGACCTCGAGCTCGGCCGGGACGGTGCCGGGCTCGGCGGCCAGCGAGTGGTAGCGCGTCGCGGTGAACGGGTCGGGCAGGCCCGCGAAGACGCCCTTGCCCTCGTGCCGCACCAGCGACGTCTTGCCGTGCAGCAGCTCCGGCGCCCGGTCCACCACACCGCCGTACGCCACCTGCATCGACTGCATGCCGAGGCAGACGCCGAAGACGGGCACGCCGGTCGCGGCGCAGTGGCGCACCATGTCGATGCAGACCCCGGCCTGTTCGGGGGCGCCGGGGCCGGGGCTCAGCAGGACACCGTCGAAGCCGTCCTGTGCGTGCGAGGTCGTCACCTCGTCGTTGCGCACCACCTCGCACTCGGCACCCAGCTGGTACAGGTACTGGACGAGGTTGAAGACGAAGCTGTCGTAGTTGTCGACAACGAGAATGCGCGCGCTCACTGGCCGTCCACCGTTACGTCGTTGAAGGGCAGCAGGGGTTCGGCCCACGGGAAGATGTACTGGAACAGCACATAGACGACCGCCAGAACCAGCACGACCGAGATCAGTGCCCTCACCCAAGCGTTCCCCGGCAGATGCCGCCAGATCCAGCCGTACATGCCGGTCGCTCCCTCCACACCGTCTGCTACGGCACCAGACTAACGGCGCAACGCCTCCGGTTTCCCTGCCTCCACAGGCTGAGTGGAATCAAGGTGCCCCCACACGATCAGCCGGTGGCTGTGGCCCCACTCCGGTTCGCACGTCGTGAGCGTCAGATAGCGGCCCGGCTCCGTGTACCCGGACTTGCGCGGCACGGGGTCGATGACGGCGACGTCGCTGGGCAGCGTCTTGTAGGGCCTGGTGTCGATGACGTACGTGAACCAGGTGGTCCCGTCGGTGAGCACCACGTCGTCGCCGGGGCGCAGCTGCGGGAAGTCCTTGAAGGGGTCGCCGTAGGTGCGCCGGTGCCCGGCCACCGCGAAGTTCCCCTTCTGCCCGAGCTGAGCGGTGCCGGAGTAGTGGCCGAGCCCCTTCTTCAGGGTGCCGACGTCCGTGTTCTCCAGGACGGGCTTGTTCCACGTGAAACCGAGCCGCGGGATGTACATCACGGCGAAGGGTTTTCCGTCCTTGTACGCGGCCGGCTTCGGCGGTGACGTCTGCTTGCGGCCCGCCTTCTGGTCCGCCGGGGAGGGCCGGGCGCTCGCCACCGGTCTCTTCGCCCACTGGTTCTGGAGGTCGTCGATCTGGTGGTTCATGGCGCTGTCGGCCTTCACACCGGTCCAGAACAGCACATACACGACGAACAGCACGATCACGGCACCGACGGTGATGCACAGCTCGCTGAACGTCCGGACGACGACTCGCACCGACACTGGTCCCCCAGGGGCAGCTACTCCACGGGCTTCGCGTAGTGGAGATCCACTGTGCCCGAGTAGCCGGGAAGAGTCACCGTCCCGTCGTCCTCCACTTTCCAACCGAGGCCGTACGCGTTGACGTAGAGCATGTAGTTCTGGATCTGGGGCGAGGCCGCGACGGCGTTCTTCAGCTTCTCCGGGTCGCCGACCGCCGTGATCGTGTAGGGGGGCGAGTAGACGCGGCCCTGGAGGATCAGGGTGTTGCCGACGCAGCGGACCGCGGACGTGGAGATGAGGCGCTGGTCCATGACCTTGATGCCCTTGGCGCCGCCGTGCCACAGGGCGTTCACCACGGCCTGGAGGTCCTGCTGGTGGATGACCAGGTCGTTGGGTTGCGGGTCGGGGTAGCCGGGGAGCTTGGCGGTGGCGTTCGGCGGGGCGTCGTCGAGCGTGACGGAGATCGCCTCGCCCTTGAGCTTCTGGGTGCCGGACGCCTCCTCCAGGCCGTCGAGCTTCTTGTCCTGGGCCTTGGTGGAGCCGTCGTCGCGCTCCGCGAGCCGCTCGACGTCCCCGCGGACCCCGCTGTTGCCCTCTTCCAGTTCCTTGTTCTTCTTGCTGCGCTCCTGAATCAGGTCGGACAGCTTCAGCAAAGAGGCATCCGTGCGGATATTGGTGCCCTTGGCCGTATTGAAACTGGTGAAGAAGATGAGCCCGGCAAGGGCGAAAACACCCACGGTGAGCAGCCGCACAGGCCGGAAGCGGCCGCGGGCGGACCCTTTGTCGGGACCTTTTCGGGGGTCGGCAGAATTGCTCAACGTACCCTTATCTCCTTCGACGCCGCGGAAGCACTACGCTAACGGACGCCCGGGGGAGCGCTCAGAGTCCCTTGAAGTTCCGCTTGTACGCTGCCCGGAGCCAGCCCACGTTCCCTGCGCGGCCACGCAGCGCATCGACAGGAGAGACCCTCGTGCCGAAGTCACGTATCCGCAAGAAGGCCGACTACACGCCGCCGCCGGCGTCCAAGCAGGCAGCCAACATCAAGCTGACCAACCGCGGTTGGGTGGCTCCGGTGATGCTCGCGCTGTTCCTGATCGGGCTCGCCTGGATCGTCGTCTTCTACGTCTCGGACACCCAGCTGCCCATCGAGGCGTTCGGCAACTGGAACATCGTGGTGGGCTTCGGCTTCATCGCCGCCGGCTTCGGCGTCTCCACACAGTGGAAATAGCGCATGACCCGGGCCGTGCGCCAGCTCTGCCCCAAGCTATCCACTGAGTTATCCACAACCCTTGTCCACAGTGGGGATAACTCTACGATCTGTGGATAACCCTCAGGCTGTTGACGCCGGTGTGACTAATCCGGCAGCCATCGAGCACACGTTCGCCCCTTGCCTCTCCCGGGAAAAGCCCAGGTCAGAGGCGAGGGGCGACGTCGTTCCGCACGAGGTGCACAAGATCCGGCACCGACTGTGGACAACCGGAGGCCACAACGGTGGATAACTGTGCTCAGGTGAGCTGCGCGGTCCTGACGACGACGGTGACGATCACAGCGAGCAGGACCACCGCACAGGTCCCCCACTGCACCAGCGCGCGGCGCTCGCGCGGGGCGTGGACCATCGCGTAGCCGACGACGACACCGGCGATCAGGCCGCCGATGTGGGCCTGCCAGGCGATGTTGCCCCACGTGAAGGTGAAGATCAGGTTGATCACCAGGAGGGCGATCACCGGCCGCATGTCGTAGTTGAGGCGGCGCATCAGGACCGCCGTCGCGCCGAACAGGCCGAAGATCGCGCCGGAGGCACCCAGAGATGCCTCGCTCGGGGACGAGAGCAGATAGGTCAGCGCTCCACCGGCCAGACCTGAGACGACGTACAGAGCGATGTAGCGAACCCGACCGAGGGCCACCTCGAGCGGGGCACCGATCCACCACAGGCTGAGCATGTTGAAGGCGATGTGCCACACCTCTTGATGGGCGAACATCGAGGTCACCAGGCGGTACCACTCACCCGTCGCCACCCCGTCCACGGGGGCGTAGGGGGCCGGTGGCCAGACACCGACCAGCACCAGATGGTCGAGGAGTGTGCTGCTCACGTACCCCGCGACGAACACCGCCACGTTGATCCCGATCAGCACCTTGGTAACAAGCCGCGGGTCCGAGGCGATCGTGCCCCCGGCGATCGTCCGAGGCTGCGTCGCCGCGGCGGAGTGCCCCGTACCGGAACCGCCCCGCACGCACTCCGGGCACTGGAACCCGACCGAGGCGCTGACCATGCACTCCGGGCAGATGGGCCGCTCGCAGCGGGTGCAGCGGATGCCGGTCGGTCGGTCCGGATGCCGGTAGCAGCCGGGCAGGCCCTGGGCGTCCTGCGGTTCCTGCGGGCTGCCGGGCGCCTGTTCCATGACGGTCGTCCCCTTGGTGTGAGCGTGGATGAAGCGCCGCGTGGCAACGCACCGCCCCGCCCATCCTTACGGACGAGCGGGGCGCATTGGTTCCCTGGGCGGATACCTATCGGGTCTCGACCACGACGGACTCGATAACCACGTCGTTGACCGGGCGGTCGGTGCGCGGGTTGGTCTGCGCCGTGGCGATGGTGTCGACGACCTTCTGGCTCGCCTCGCCGACCACCTCGCCGAAGATGGTGTGCTTGCGGGTCAGCCAGGCGGTCGGCGCGACGGTGATGAAGAACTGCGAGCCGTTGGTGCCCGGGCCCGCGTTCGCCATGGCCAGCAGGTACGGCTTGGTGAAGGCCAGGTCGGGGTGGAACTCGTCGGCGAACTGGTAGCCGGGGCCGCCCGTGCCGTTGCCCAGCGGGTCGCCGCCCTGGATCATGAAGCCGCTGATCACCCGGTGGAAGACCGTGCCGTCGTAGAGCGGGGCCGTGGACTTCTCACCGGTCTCCGGGTTGGTCCACTCACGCTCGCCCTTGGCGAGCTCCACGAAGTTCTTGACCGTCTTGGGCGCGTGGTTCGGCAGAAGCCTGACCTCGATGTCGCCCTGGTTGGTCTTGAGGGTGGCGTACAGCTGCTCGGCCACGATCTGCCTTCCGTTGTCTTCTGTGCTCTCCCGATCCTCGCACGGTCCCGCGGCCGCTCAGGGGTTTCAGTCACCGAAAACCGGTCTACTCGGAACCGAAGAGGCGCGCCGCGGCACGATCCGTGGCATTGTCGTCGCCAAGCCCCTAACCACCTGTTAGCACCCTATTGAGGCCTACCGAATCCTTACCACCGCATGACGCTCTCAGCAGGCATGATCCGTAAAAGGGTGGAAAGGTGAAATACCTGTACGCCACCGAGGAGGAGGACCACGTGACCCGCATCGACAGCGTGCGCGCCGCGACCGGCTCGGCGAAGGACAGCGTGCTGCACGCCGCGGAAGTGGTGGCGCCCTACGCAGGGACGGCCAAGGACAAGGCCGCGCAGTACGCGCACGACGCCCGAGTCGTGCTCGGCCCCAAGGTCTCGCAGGCCGCCCAGCAGGCGCGCGTCCAGTACGACGCGCATCTGGCGCCGCGCCTGGAGCAGGCCCGCAGCCATGTGCCGCCGAAGATCGACACCGCCGCGCACGAGGCGGCGGCCCGCACCCGCCAGGCGGCCCGCTCGGCCGCCGAGTACTCGAAGCCGCGCATCGAGCACGCCGTGGCCGCGGCCGGTCCGGTGCGCGACGAGGCGGCGGCCCGCAGCGCCGCGGCCCTGGCCGCGCTGCGCGGACAGGTCTCGCCCGAGCAGATCAAGAAGCTCGCCCGCAAGCGGGACCGCCGGGCCCGCGCCGGACGCATCGCCAAGGGTCTCGCCCTCATCGGCGTGGTGGCCGGCGGGGCGTTCGTCGCGTGGAAGTGGTGGGACAAGCAGGCCAACCCGGACTGGCTCGTCGAGCCGCCGGCCGCCACCGAGGTGCCCCACACCGCCCCGCTGACCTCGGTCGACGGTGGCGGCCAGGACATCCTCGACCCCGAGGTACAGGCCAAGCAGGCCGAGGCGGAGGCCGAGACGGGCTCCAAAGACAAGCACTGACCAGCACTCACAAGCACTGACAAGTGCTGACAAGTGCTGACAAGTAGCGGCAGGCACTACCGCGGTCCGGTCTCCGGTACGCGGTTCAGGCGGGCGCCCCCTCGGGGGCGCCCGCCTTTGTGCGGGGTCCGCGGCCGCGGTCAGGCCGCCGGGTCGGTCACCTCGCGCCGGGTGGCACGCACCAGCAGTCCGCCGGTGAGCACGAGGACCGTCAGTAGGGCTCCGAAGACCGTGGTGCCGCCGCTCAGGCCCACCGCGCCGCTCAGACAGCCCGCGGAGACGGGCAGGACGCCCGCGAGCAGGTAACCGCCCACGTTGAGCGCGGCGTTGGCCTCCGCCAGGCGCTGCGGCGGCACGGCGGCGTTCAGCAGCGACAGGCCGCCGAGCCGGCCCATGACCTGGTCCGCGCCCTGGCCCGCGCCCGCCGGCAGCGCGGCGGCGAGCAGCACCGGGACCGACGACAGATGCACGGCGGTGACCAGCGCGGCCAAGCCCGCCACGGTGCTCGCCGCCCCGGCGGTCAGCACGGTGCGCCGGCCCCGCCACATCGGTCACCGCCGCCATTCCCGCCGAGACGACCCTGCACCCCGCGGGCCTGACCCGCGGCGCGGGCGCCGCTGTGCGCGCCCCGACACGACAAAGAACCCCCTGACCGCGTTTCCGCAGGTCAGGGGGTTCTCTTCGGTGGAGCCTAGGGGAGTCGAACCCCTGACATCTGCCATGCAAAGACAGCGCTCTACCAACTGAGCTAAGGCCCCGAAAACGATGCGTCCCACCGAAGGATTCACGCTCCGGGTGAGCACCGCAGACCAGAGTACCGGGTCACCCCCGGGATCCCGCAAAAGGATTGGGGGTCCCGGTGAACGACCACTCTCCGTAAGATGCCCCACGTGCTTCGCGGCAGCGAAGCACCGTACTTGGGGAAGCGATGGGGAGACGCAATGGACGCCGCACAGCAGGAAGCTACCGCAAGAGCCCGGGAGCTCCAGCGCAGCTGGTACGGGGAGCCGCTGGGGGCGCTCTTCCGTCGGCTGATCGAGGACCTCGGCCTCAACCAGGCCCGCCTCGCGGGAGTGCTCGGCCTGTCCGCGCCCATGCTGTCCCAGCTGATGAGCGGCCAGCGCGCCAAGATCGGCAACCCCGCTGTGGTGCAGCGCGTCCAACTGCTGCAGGAACTGGCGGGGCAGGTCGCCGACGGCAGCGTCAGCGCGGCCGAGGCCACCGAGCGCATGGACGAGATCAAGAAGTCGCAGGGCGGCTCGGTGCTCACCAACACCGGCCAGACCGCGTCCGGTTCGGGTGCGCCGACGGTCAAGCGCGTGGTGCGTGAGATCCAGTCGCTGCTGCGCTCCGTCTCCGCCGCGGGCGACATCATCGAGGCCGCGGACTCCCTCGCCCCCACCCACCCGGAACTGGCAGAGTTCCTCCGGGTGTACGGCGCGGGACGCACCTCCGACGCGGTGGCCCACTACCAGGCGCACCAGAGCTGACCCCTGGCAAACGGCACGGCAGCCGGTGCCGTGACCGCCACCCCCGCGGTGGTGGTCACGGGCCGGACCGGGGGACCTTGCGCGACGTCCGGAGAGCCCCGCGCGGCGGGGCCCGGGAGGGGAGCGACGCACGACCATGGGTGAGGTCTTCGCCGGCCGGTACGAACTGGCCGACCCCATCGGCCGCGGGGGAGTGGGCGCCGTCTGGCGCGCCTGGGACCACCGCCGCCGCCGCTATGTCGCGGCCAAGGTCCTCCAGCAGAGCGACGCCCACACCCTGCTGCGCTTCGTGCGCGAGCAGGCACTGCGCATCGACCATCCGCACGTGCTGGCCCCGGCGAGCTGGGCCGCGGACGACGACAAGGTCCTGTTCACCATGGATCTCGTCGCGGGCGGCTCGCTGGGCCATCTGATCGGCGACTACGGCCCCTTGCCTCCGCAGTTCGTCTGCCTGCTGCTCGACCAACTGCTGTCCGGGCTCACCGCGGTCCACGCGGAAGGCGTGGTGCACCGTGACATCAAGCCCGCCAACATCCTGCTGGAAGCCACCGGCACCGGCCTGCCGCACCTGCGCCTGTCCGACTTCGGCATCGCGATGCGCAAGGGCGAGCCCCGGCTGACCGAGGCCAACTATGTGGTGGGCACACCCGGTTACATCGCCCCCGAGCAGGCACTCGGCGCCGAACCCGACTTCCCCGCCGACCTGTTCGCCGCGGGCCTGGTCGCGCTCTATCTCCTCGAAGGCGCCAAGCCGGACAGCAAGGCCCTGATCGAGCACTTCGCCGAGCACGGCACTCCCGGGCCGCCGCAGGGCATCCCCGGACCGCTGTGGAGCGTCCTCGCCGGGCTGCTCCAGCCCGATCCCGAGGCCCGCTTCCGCACCGCGACCGGCGCCCGCAAGGCTCTGCTCGCCGCCGCGGAGCTCCTGCCGGAGCCCGGCCCCGACGACGAACTGATCGAGGTCTTCGACCAACTCGGTCCGCTCCCGCCGGGGTTCAGCCCCGAGGGCCCGGCCACCCGCGGCCGCAGGGCCCGCCCACTGCACGCCCCCAAGCCCACACACACGCAGTCCACCGTGGTCCCCGAGCGCCCGCCGGCCCGGCCGCCCCAGCCGGTACCACCTCCTGCTCCCGCCGCTGCCCCCTTCGGCGCCCCCGAGCCCGACCCCGATCCCGCTCCCGCTCCTGCTCCCGCCTCTGCTCCTGCCGCCGCTCCGGCGGAACCGGTCACTCCGCCACCGCCCCCACCACCGGCGCAGCCTCCCGTCGCCCCCGCCTCCGCCCCCGCCTCCGCTCCCGCTCCCGCTTCCACGCCCACGCCCGCGCCGGTCCCCAGGTCCACCTCCTCCTCGCCGGAAGCCGGTCACCCACCGCAGCCGCCCCACGAGGTCCCCGTCTCCATGTCGGAGACGGGCAGCTTCCATCTCCCGCCACCGGCCGCCCTCGAAGCACAGCCGCCCCCACCGGCGGTGCCCCCGATGCCGCCGGTCCAGCCCACCGACACCATCTCGTCCGCGCCCAAGTCCACACCCACACCCACACCCACACCCACACCCACACCCACGCCCACACCCAGAACCCCGCTCGCGTCCCCCCATGACCTCTCGCTCTCCCCGCAGCCCGCGCACGCCGTGACGACCGTGATCCCTCCCGACCGGGATCGTCACTCTCTGTACGCACAGCGCGACCGAGAGGTTCCCGAGCGGCGACCGGGACCACCCGTGAGGGTGACGGTCCCGGTCCTGCTCCTCGCCCTGATCTGCTTCACCGTGGGCATCTGGGCCCTGGCTCAATCCTGATCCCCAGCGCCCCAGGCCCCCGAGGTCACCCGCGCACCCGCACCCGCAATCGCCGCACCGCGACCACCCGCCACACCCCAAGCATCAGCAGCAACGCGGTCCCCGTCCCGATCCCCGCCACGCCCAGCACCGTCATCGCCGCGCTCCCCGACGACGTAGAGGAAGCGGAGGCCGCATCGGCGGGCGCCGACCCCGAACCGGAACCCGAGGACGAGCCGGACCCCCCACCGGCCCCAGAGCCAGATCCCGCCCCGGAACCGGACCCGGCCGAAGCCCCGCCGCCCTCACCAGCAGAATCACCGCTCCCGGCGGCCTCGGTGCCCGCCCACACGGCCCCGCCGTCACCGCGCTCGGCGGCCTTCAGATCCGCCCCGGTCACCTGGAACTCCCCCGCGTCCCGCACGTAGTCCGGGGGCTGCGTGACCTCCCCGTCGACCGTCACCCGCACCGTCACGGCCGACGCCCCGGCCCCGAACTTCCGGGCCATCGCCGGATTGAGGGAGACCTTGAGGTAGTACCAGCCGGCGAACCGCATCGCCGTCTGGTCGTCCCGCAGCAGATAACGGTTCTCGTAGGCCACGGGCGGCAGCGGATCGAACGTCGTCGAGGTCGGATCCCCCGAGTACAGGACGTCCTTCGCCGCGACCGACGCCCGCGCCGGGTTGTAGAGCTCCGTGTCGAGCGCCGCGGCCACGGTCGCCCCGCGCGAGGCATCCCCCGTCGCACTGCCCAGCGCGGTGTCGACGGACAGCTGCTGCCCCCAGTTCACGGGCACCCGGAAGAAGTGGCTCTGGCCTGGGGCGATGCGGTCCTTCCACACCCCCGACGACAGGGCCCGCGCATCGTTGAAGCCGGTCCCGCCACTGCGCTGCGCACCGTTCCCCGACGGCGGCTGCACCGACGCCGACGGCCAGGTCCGGGGTCCCGCGGTGGGTTCCGGGGTGACGAGGCCGGGCTCGGTGGCCACCCGCAGTTCGAGGTCCCAGGCCGCGTTCGTGGAGTCGGCCTCGGCCTTGCGCTCCACGGCCACGTAATACGTCCCCGCCGCCTGGCACCGCAGACCCCCGGGGCGCACCAGCCGCTCGGCGACGGCCGCGACCGGCCGCGGAAACGTCCCGGCCCTGAACGTCGCCCGCTGCGCGTCGCACCGGTCGCCCTTGTCGTCCTGAAGGGTGAGGGTGACCCCGTCCGAGTAGGCCGCCTTCACACCGGACCCGAGCGGCGGCACCACGACCACGGAGACGTACGCGTTCGCGGCACCGTCCAGCTCCACGCGGTAGTACGCGGCCGCGCTCGGCCCCGATCCCAGCGAACTCCGATAGGTCTCCCCGGTCTTGAGCCGCGGTGCGTCGGCGCTGTTCTGCGCACCTCTTACGTCCTGCGCGCCCTCGGCGAAGACATACGGGTCCGTCGCCCCGGCACCCGCCGTCGCCGTCGTCCCGGTGTCCGCCACCGCAGCGGCCCCGGACAGCGCCGGAACCCCGCACAGCACCACTGCGGCGGCGACCGCCGCCCCGGCTCGGCCGCGTCGCCCCTCCATCAGCCGCCTCATGAGTCCCCTCATGGACCGTCATCCTGCCGCCCCGGGCGGCGCACTGTCCGCCGTGCGCCGTAATCGCGCCACGCATTTGCCGCCGCAAGGAACGTCCCCGGACACGCGAACCCGCCCGCTCGGAGCCGAGCACAGGACGCGCGACAGCGCACCCGGAGGGCCCCGGACAGCACAGAGCCCCGGCCGCTACTGCGACCGGGGCTCTGCGAAAAGACTGTTGTCGATACTCACGAACCCGTGGGCACGGAGTCAGTCGCCTCCGTCCACAGATCCTGCTCGGCGCGATCCGCCTGGATCTGGCGGTACACGAGGAGCCCGCCGATGGCGGCCAGTGCGACCAGGAGAAGCTTCTTCACCGCGCGACCTCGTCTTTCCTTGACGTAGGGGACCTCTGGCGCCCGACTATACACACCGACCGATACCGATCGGTGACCTGGATCGACCTCAACTCCCGCCCGCCGTACAGCAGTAGAAATGGAGGGCGCGGCTCCAGCGTCTCGGCCTCACTGATTCCCGGACTGTGAGATACGCCGCTTTTCAGCATTCATGGCAGTCCTTGCCCCTTCTTGGGGCCATCCGAGTGGTGTTCATCTGAAGATCGACGCGCCGCGAGCGTGGGTCCCGCACATACAGCGCTGCGTACACATCATGAGGAAAGTACGCAAATCGCCCAACCTGAAAGTGAGGGGCCATGACCAAGAACAAGGTCATGACGCTGTGGACCATCGTCATCTCTGCCTTCATCGCGCTCTTCTCGGCGCTCGGTCTCGTCTCCCCGGCCGCTGCGGCCACGCCCGTTCCGCAGACGGAGGAGGCGCACCGGGCCACCGCGGCCGAAGCCCCCGACGTCGCCTCGATCCGTCCCTACTGGGCCTTCAAGAGGTCCCTGCCACCGACGATGAAGCAGCGCATCCGCGCCGAGGCCCACGGTTCCTCCCCCAGCTGCCGCCACCGCCCGCCGGCCGACTCCGAGCAGGACGAGAACGAGACGGATCTGGCGAACGAAGCACTCGCGGGGCAGCTGTAGCCCGACCCGCGCCCACGGCCCCCCACGCGGAGCCGAACGCCGCTCTGAGAAGCGGGCACAAGAGCAGGAACAGCACCACCGGCAAGAACGGCAAGAACGGCACCACGCAGGACATGCAGTACGCAAGACATGCAGTGCGCAGGACAAGCGCGATGCAGAACAAGCAGTACGCAGGAAATGCCCTACACAGGACAAGCAGTGCGCAGCACCGTGGCCGGCGGCATCCCATGCCGCCCATGAGAGCCATGGGCTGAAGCCTGAAGCCTGAAGCCGCCCGCGAACCGGACAACCGGCAACCGCAACCGGCCATGGGCGAGCGGCAGAGCAGCCGAGCACCCCAGCAGCAGAATGCTGCTGCGGCCGCGCACTCCAGCGGTCGAGCGGTCGAGCGACAACCGAAGACGACACCCGAGAACAGCACCGCCAGCACCGAGGCCCCAGCCAGCACATCCGGCTGAGAGGGCCCTTTCGGCGTGCTCGAAGACTACGGGCGAACAGCAGAAGACCCCCAAGCGTTTCCGCTTGAGGGTCCTCATGATGTGGGGCTAACAGGATTTGAACCTGTGGCCTCATCCTTATCAGGGATGCGCTCTAACCAACTGAGCTATAGCCCCGCCGCGCTCTGCGGTGTGTGTCCCGCGCGCTGACTCCTGAAGATTAGCGCACTGGGGGGCCAGTCCCAAAATCGATAGTCCCGGCCCGCCCACCAGCGGGTCTTTCAGACCTCCGAGAGGCCTCCGAGAGGGCCCCGGGGCCCCAGTGAGAGACCCCCGAGGGACCCGCGAGAGACCTACGAGAGACCTACGAGAAGGTCACTCGTCCTCGGCGAGCGTCAGCTCGATGCCGCCGACGAAGCCCGCGGAGAGGTTGTAGATGAACGCGCCGAGCGTCGCGAGCGCCGTCGCCAGGACGACGTCGATGACCGCGATGACGGTCGTGAACATCAGCACGCGCGGCAGCGACAGGAACGACTGCAGATCGAAGCCGTTGGACTCGTTCGAGCCCGTGGCCTCGGAGATGGTGCCGCCGACCGTCGAGAAGACACCCATGGCGTCCATGACCATCCACAGCACGGCGGCCGCGATGATCGTGCAGATGCCGAGCGCGATGGAGAGCAGGAAGCTGACCTTCATCACCGACCACGGGTCCGCCTTGGCCACCCGCAGGCGGGCCTTGCGGGTGCGCGGGGTCGTGCGCGCCCCGGTGCGCGGCCTGCGGACCGCGCCCGTCGGTGCCCCGGCCGTCGGTGCCCCGGCCGGTGCGTTCTGGTACGCCTGCGGCGGGTGATAGGGCTGAGCCGACTGCTGCGGCTGCTGCCTCTCCCCTGGCAGGGCCGAGCCGCCGGCCGCGTACTGCTGCTGGGTCTGCGGACCTCGGGTGTCCGTCACAGTTCCCCCCTGGGATCCATGAGACTCGTGCGAGTCGGCCGAGCCTTTGACGTCACGTCCGTCATGGACGTCGTGAGCGGAGCCACGGCCGCTCTCGGTTTCCGTACCGGTGGATGTCCCGGTAGAGCCTGCGCCCGTGGCTCCGCTCACGATGACTCTCTCCTCGCGCTACTCGGCCGAGGACTGTCCGCCCTCGTCCGTACCGTCGACCGTCTCGCTCTGGGCCGATTCGTCGCTCACGGCGCCATCCACCTGCTCGGCGTCGCCGTCGACTTCCTCGGCCTCGCGGCCGGCCTCGGCGTTACGTGCGATACCGACGACGGCATCGCGCTTGCCCAGGTTGATCAGTTGGACGCCCATGGTGTCACGGCCCGTCTCCCTGACCTCGTTGACTCGCGTACGAATCACACCGCCGGACAGTGTGATGGCGAGGATCTCGTCGGTCTCCTCGACCACCAGCGCGCCAACGAGCGAGCCACGGTCCTCCACGATCTTGGCGGCCTTGATACCGAGGCCGCCGCGGCCCTGGACGCGGTACTCGTCGACGGCGGTGCGCTTTGCGTACCCACCGTCGGTTGCGGTGAACACGAAAGTACCGGGCCGGACGACATTCATCGAGAGCAGCTCGTCGCCCTCGCGGAAACTCATGCCCTTCACGCCCGAGGTGGCGCGGCCCATCGGGCGCAGTGCGTCGTCCGTCGCGGTGAACCGGATGGACTGCGCCTTCTTGCTGATGAGCAGCAGGTCGTCCTCGGCGGAGACCAGCTCGGCGCCGATCAGCTCGTCGTCCGAACCGTCCGCCGCTTCGCGGAGATTGATGGCGATGACACCGCCGGAACGCGGCGAGTCGTAGTCCTTCAGAGGCGTCTTCTTCACCAGGCCGGCCTTGGTGGCGAGCACCAGGTACGGCGCGGCGTCGTAGTCGCGGATCGCGAGGATCTCGGCGATCGCCTCGTCCGGCTGGAAAGCCAGCAGGTTCGCGACGTGCTGCCCGCGCGCGTCGCGTCCGGCGTCCGGAAGCTCGTACGCCTTGGCGCGGTAGACGCGGCCCTTGTTGGTGAAGAACAGCAGCCAGTGGTGCGTCGTGGACACGAAGAAGTGGTCGACGATGTCGTCTTCCTTGAGCTTCGCGCCGCGCACGCCCTTGCCGCCGCGCTTCTGCGAGCGGTAGTCGTCCGTCTTGGTGCGCTTGACGTAGCCACCGCGTGTGATGGTGACGACGATGTCCTCTTCGGCGATGAGGTCCTCGATGGACATGTCACCGTCGAAGGGCACCAGCTTGGAGCGCCGGTCCTCGCCGAACTTCTCGACGATCGCGGCGAGCTCCTCGCTGATGATGGCGCGCTGACGAACCGGCGAAGCCAGGATCTCGTTGTACTCGTTGATCTTCGCCTGGAGTTCGTCGTGCTCGGCGACGATCTTCTGGCGCTCCAGGGCGGCGAGTCGGCGCAGCTGCATCTCGAGGATGGCATTGGCCTGGATCTCGTCGATGGCCAGAAGGCCCATGAGGCCCTCTCGCGCGATCTCGACGGTCTCACTGCGCCGGATGAGGGCGATGACCTCGTCGATGGCGTCCAGGGCCTTCAGGAGGCCGCGCAGGATGTGGGCGCGCTCCTCGGCCTTGCGCAGGCGGAACTTCGTCCGGCGGACGATGACCTCGATCTGGTGCGTCACCCAGTGGCGGATGAACGCGTCCAGCGAGAGGGTGCGCGGCACGCCGTCGACGAGCGCCAGCATGTTGGCGCCGAAGTTCGTCTGCAGGTCGGTGTGCTTGTAGAGGTTGTTCAGCACGACCTTGGCGACGGCGTCGCGCTTGAGCACGATGACCAGGCGCTGGCCGGTCCGGGACGAGGTCTCGTCGCGGACGTCCGCGATGCCGCCGACCTTGCCGTCCTTCACGAGGTCGGCGATCTTCTGCGCCAGGTTGTCGGGATTCACCTGGTAGGGAAGCTCCGTGACCACCAGGCACTGGCGGTTCTGGATCTCCTCGACCGCGACGACCCCGCGCATCGTGATGGAGCCGCGACCGGTGCGGTACGCCTCCTCGATGCCCTTACGGCCCACTACAAGGGCGCCCGTCGGGAAATCGGGGCCCTTGATGCGCTCGATGAGCGCGTCGAGGAGCTCCTCGTGCGAGGCCTCCGGGTTCTCCAGGAACCACTGGGCGCCGGCCGCGACCTCGCGCAGGTTGTGCGGCGGGATGTTGGTCGCCATGCCGACCGCGATACCGGCCGAACCGTTGATCAGCAGGTTCGGGAAGCGGGCCGGCAGGACGGTCGGCTCCTGGGAGCGGCCGTCGTAGTTGTCCGTGAAGTCGACGGTCTCCTCGTCGATGTCCCGGACCATCTCCATGGACAGCGGCGCCATCTTGCACTCGGTGTAGCGCATGGCGGCCGCCGGGTCGTTGCCCGGAGAGCCGAAGTTTCCGTTGGAGTCCACCAGCGGCATGCGCATCGACCACGGCTGGGCGAGGCGTACCAGGGCGTCGTAGATCGAGGAGTCGCCGTGCGGGTGGTAGTTACCCATGACGTCACCGACGACACGGGCGCACTTGTAGAAGCCCTTCTCGGGCCGGTAGCCGCCGTCGTACATGGCGTACAGGACGCGGCGGTGGACGGGCTTGAGACCGTCCCTCACGTCGGGCAGCGCACGCGACACGATGACGGACATCGCGTAGTCCAGGTACGAACGCTGCATCTCCGTCTCGAGCCCGACGGGCTCGATGCGCATCTGGATGGCGCCCTCTTCGGAATCAGAGGTGCTCGGGCCCATGGAAGAGTTGGGTGTCTCGTCGGCCATTGCTGGTGAAGATCCTTTCTGCGGCGGTCAGCTGAGACCGACTCAGATGTCGAGGAAGCGGACGTCCTTGGCGTTGCGCTGGATGAAGGAACGGCGCGCCTCGACGTCCTCACCCATGAGGACCGAGAACAGGTCGTCGGCCTGCGCGGCGTCGTCCAGGGTGACCAGGCCCAGGACGCGGTGCTCCTGGTCCATGGTCGTGATGCGCAGCTCCTCGGCGTTCATCTCACCGAGACCCTTGAAGCGCTGGACCGAGTCGTCCTTGATGCGCTTGCCCGCCTGGCGGCCCATCTCGATGAGGGCGTCGCGCTCACGGTCCGAGTAGGCGTACTCGAAGTCGTCCCGGCCCCACTTGATCTTGTAGAGCGGCGGACGGGACAGGTACACGTGCCCGGCCTCGACCAGCGGCCGCATGAAGCGGAAGAGGAAGGTCAGCAGCAGGGTGTTGATGTGCTGGCCGTCGACGTCGGCGTCCGCCATCAAGATGATCTTGTGATAGCGCAGCTTCTCGATGTCGAAGTCCTCGTGGACGCCGGTACCGAAGGCGGAGATCAGTGCCTGGATCTCCTGGTTCTGCAGGATCTTGTCGATCCGCGCCTTCTCGACGTTGAGGATCTTGCCTCGGATCGGGAGGATCGCCTGGTACTGCGGGTTGCGGCCCGACTTGGCGGAGCCGCCGGCGGAGTCACCCTCGACGATGAAGATCTCGCACTTGGTGGGGTCGTTCGACTGGCAGTCGGACAGCTTGCCCGGCAGCGAGGCGGACTCCAGGAGACCCTTGCGGCGCGTGAGGTCGCGGGCCTTACGGGCCGCCACGCGCGCGGTGGCCGCCTGGATCGACTTGCGGATGATGTCCGAAGCCTCGTTCGGATTCCGGTCGAGCCAGTCGTTGAGGTGCTCGTGCACGACCTTCTGGACGAAGGTCTTCGCCTCGGTGTTGCCCAGCTTGGTCTTGGTCTGGCCCTCGAACTGCGGCTCGCCGAGCTTGACCGAGATGATCGCCGTCAGACCCTCGCGGATGTCGTCACCCGTGAGGTTGTCGTCCTTCTCGCGCAGCAGCTTCTTGTCACGCGCGTAGCGGTTGATGAGACCGGTCAGCGCGGCACGGAAGCCCTCTTCGTGGGTGCCGCCCTCGTGCGTGTGGATCGTGTTGGCGAACGAGTAGACACCCTCGCTGTAACTGGTGTTCCACTGCATCGCGACCTCGACGGAAAGGAGCTTCTCCTTGTCCTCCGCCTCGATGTCGATCACGGTCTCGTGAACGACGTCGCCCTTACGGGAGTTGAGGTACTTCACGAAGTCGACGATGCCGCCCTCGTAGTGGTACGTCACCGTGCGCGCCTCGGCCGCGGTGTCGTCGCCCGCCTCGGCGGAGTCCGCACCGGCCGTCGCCTTCGCCGACTCACGCTCGTCCGTGAGCTTGATCGTGAGGCCCTTGTTGAGGAAGGCCATCTCCTGGAAGCGCCGCGACAGCGTCTCGAAGGAGTACTCGGTGGTCTCGAAGATGTCGCCGTCGGCCCAGAAGGTGACCGAGGTGCCGGTCTCGTCCGTGGCCTCGTGCTTGGCCAGCGGCGCCGTCGGAACGCCCGCCTTGTAGTCCTGTGTCCAGCGGTGGCCGTCCGTCTTGACCTCGACGGCGACCTTCGTGGACAGCGCGTTCACGACGGAGACACCCACACCGTGCAGACCGCCGGAGACGGCGTAGCCGCCACCGCCGAACTTGCCGCCCGCGTGCAGGACGGTCAGCACGACCTCGACGGCAGGCTTGCCCTCGGAGGGGATGATGCCGACCGGGATGCCGCGGCCGTTGTCGATGACGCGGACGCCGCCGTCCGGCAGGATCGTCACGTCGATCGTGTCGGCATGGCCGGCCAGCGCCTCGTCGACAGAGTTGTCCACAACCTCCTGCACCATGTGGTGCAGACCACGCTCACCGGTCGAGCCGATGTACATGCCGGGTCGCTTGCGGACCGCGTCCAGCCCTTCGAGGACGGTGATCGCACTGGCGTCGTACGAGGCCTCTGTGGCCCCTACGTGCTCTTCGGCGTCGGTGGACGGGATGTTCTCGTTGGGGTTGCCGGAATCGGCCACGAAGCGCCCTTTCTGGCACAGCACAAGCCAAGCTCCCGGTTGGTGGCCGGAGCGGCTGCGGCGTGTTGGTTCGGTAAGCCCTAGTCAGCGTTGCTCGGTGCGTCCCACAAGTGGGGCGGGATTGTCTTCCAGTGTACCGGTAGCGCTGACAGTGATGGGGGTTTGCCGGTACCTGAGTCCGCATGTGCCGCCCTCAACCGGTCTCGGCCGACTCCCCCTATATGGAAAGGGGCTCCAGGAGGCTCACAGCGGCACTCAGCGCTTCGAGGTGTCAACCACCAGCTACCGTGACCGCACTCTCACCCGTAGCTGCTGTCGTGACCGGTGCTTCCGGGGGCACGCAGGGGGCCGTAGCGACGGGGGCCACCGCCGGGATTCTTGATGTCGATCCGGCGCACGGTGCCGTGCCCGAGGTCCTCGTTCAGGCGCCTGACCAGCTGCGGAGCCAGCATCCTGACCTGCGTCGCCCAGGCCGTCGAGTCGCACTGCACCACCAGGACGCGCTCGTCCTCGTCGTACTTCTGCGGCACGCAATGTTTGGCGAGATCCTCACCCACGATCTGCGGCCAGCGGCCCATGACACCGCCGACGGCGGCGGGAGCCTCCCAGCCGCGCTCGGTGATCAGCCGGTTGATGGCGGCGCCGAGCCCCATCGGGTCGCGCCCGTCGGCGCGGGCCCCGGACCGCAGTCCGCCGCCGCGCCGTGCCTGCTTCTTCTGCTGCGCGGACGCGCCACGCGCGCGTGCCGCCTCTTTCGCCGCGCGCAGCGCCACGCGCGCGAGGTCGACGCCCGAGGGCTCGCCGGGCGTCTGCGGAGTCTCGGGCTTCCCGGACCCGCCGGGCTTCTCCTCGGCACTCACAGCCGCTCCACGGTCCCGTTCGACACCGCGTACCGGGTGCCGGTCAGCACGCCCGGTACGTCGTCGTCGACCGCGGCGGTCACCAGGACCTGCTCACCGGGGGCGACGAGCTCCGCCAGGCGCTCACGGCGACGGGCGTCCAGCTCGGCGAAGACGTCGTCGAGGACGAGCACCGGCTCGTTCCCCTCGGCCCGCAGCAGGTCGTAGGAGGCCAGGCGCAGCGCCAGCGCGTACGACCAGGACTCGCCGTGGCTCGCGTACCCCTTGGCGGGCAGCTGGCCGAGCTTGAGCAGCAGCTCGTCGCGGTGCGGACCCACGAGCGTGACGCCCCGCTCGATCTCCTGCTTGCGGGCGCTTTCGAGGGCGGCGAGCAGCTGCTCGTAGAGCTCCTCGCGCGCGTGCCCGACGATCTCGGGCGAGGACGGCTTGTACTCCAGGGCGATCGGACCGCCGCCGGGCGCCAGCTGCTCGTACGCCTTGTCGGCCAGCGGCTGCAGCGTGGCGATCAGGTCGAGGCGCTGGGCGAGCAGCTCCGCGCCCGCGCGCGCGAGGTGCTGGTCCCACACGTCGAGCGTGGACAGGTCCATGGTGCGGCCGCCGTGGCGCCGCGCGAGGGCCGCGGACTTCAGGAGCGTGTTGCGCTGCTTGAGGACGCGGTCGTAGTCGGAGCGGACCCCGGCCATGCGCGGCGAGCGGGCGGTGATCAGCTCGTCGAGGAAGCGGCGGCGCTCGCCCGGGTCGCCCTTGACGAGCGCGAGGTCCTCGGGCGCGAACAGCACGGTCCGGACGATGCCGAGCACATCACGGGGCCTGACCTGCGAGGACCTGTTGATGCGGGCGCGATTGGCCTTGCCCGGATTCAGCTCCAGTTCGATGAGCTGCTGACGGTCCCCCTGGCGGACGGCGGCCCGGACGATGGCGCGCTCGGCGCCCATGCGCACCAGGGGGGCGTCGGAGGAGACGCGGTGGCTGCCGAGGGTGGCGAGATAGCCGACGGCCTCCACGAGGTTCGTCTTGCCTTGGCCGTTGGGGCCCACGAACGCGGTGACGCCCGGGTCGAGCGGGACCTCGGCCCGGGTGTACGAGCGGAAGTCGGCCAGCGACAGATGCGTGACGTGCATGGTCGTGGGCCGACCTCCCCCAACGTTCTGAAGAGCAGTTCTCTGCAGCCGGTTCTCCACTGCCGGTTCTCAACAGCTGTGGACGGCTTCTTGGCGCGCGTTCTTGCCGCGAGCTACTTCTTTTCGACGGCGTGGCCGCCGAACTGGTTGCGCAGGGCAGCGATCATCTTCATCTGCGGCGAGTCCTCCTGCCGGGACGCGAACCGCGCGAAGAGCGACGCGGTGATCGCCGGCAGCGGGACGGCGTTGTCGATGGCGGCTTCCACGGTCCAGCGGCCTTCACCGGAGTCCTGTGCGTAACCGCGCAGCTTGTCCAGGTGCTCGTCCTCGTCGAGGGCGTTGACGGCCAGGTCGAGCAGCCAGGAACGGATGACCGTGCCCTCCTGCCAGGAGCGGAAGACCTCGCGGACGTCGGTCACCGAGTCCACGGCCTCCAGCAGCTCCCAGCCCTCGGCGTAGGCCTGCATCATCGCGTACTCGATGCCGTTGTGGACCATCTTCGCGAAGTGGCCCGCGCCGACCTTGCCCGCGTGCACCGAACCGAAGTCGCCCTCCGGCTTCAGGGCGTCGAAGACCGGCTGCACCTTGGCGACGTCGGCGGCGGAACCGCCGTACATCAGCGCATAGCCGTACTCCAGGCCCCACACACCGCCCGAGACGCCGCAGTCGACGAAGCCGATGCCCTTGGCCGCCAGTTCCTCGGCGTGCTTCTCGTCGTCCGTCCAGCGCGAGTTGCCACCGTCCACGACGACGTCGCCGGGCTCCAGCAGCCGGGCGAGCTCGTCGACCGTGGACTGGGTCGCGGCACCGGCCGGCACCATCACCCACACCACACGCGGACCCTTGAGCCTGCCCACAAGCTCTTCCAGGCTGTGGACATCGGCGACGTCCGGGTTGCGGTCATAACCGATGACGGTGTGGCCTGCGCGGCGGATGCGCTCGCGCATGTTGCCGCCCATCTTGCCGAGGCCGACGAGACCGAGCTCCATCAGTGGTTCCTTACGTTGCGACGGGGCGTGAGGTGGTGATGCGAGCGGTGCGGAGAGCACGCGTGCGTGCCGTTTCGCACCTGTGTCTGAGCCTAAACCCGGACGCTCCCGCCCACCTGTGGGCATAGCCGCTCCGGTGAACGCCGGAGCGGCCCGCCCTGCAGAGGCCTCAGCCCGACAGCCGCACCGGCATGATCAGGTACTTGTACGCGTCGTCCGCCTCGGCGTCCACGGCCGGCTTGCCGGAGAGCAGCGCGGGCTTGGTGGACGTCGTGAACGACAGCTGGGCGACCGGGGAGTCGATCGCGGACAGGCCGTCCAGCAGGAAGGTCGGGTTGAACGCGATGGAGATGTCGTCGCCCTCCAGGTTGGCGTCGACCCTTTCCACAGCCTGTGCGTCGTCGCTGGAGCCGGCCTCCAGGATGAGCACGCCCTGCTCGAAGCTGAGCCGCACCGGGGTGTTCCGCTCGGCGACGAGGGCCACGCGCTTGACGGCCTCCACGAAGGGGGCGGTCTCGATGACGGCCACGGAGTTGAACTCCGTCGGGAACAGCGTGCGGTACTTCGGCAGGTCGCCCTCGAGGAGGCGGGTGGTCGTACGACGACCGGCGCCCTCGAAGCCGATGAGGCCCTCGCCCGCGCCCGAGCCGGACAGGGCCAGCGTGACCGTGTCGCCGCTCGTGAGCGCCTTGGCGGTGTCCAGGAGCGTCTTGGCGGGCACCAGGGCGACCGCGGACGCCTCCGGGTCCTCCGGCTTCCACAGGAACTCGCGGACCGCGAAGCGGTAGCGGTCGGTGGACGCCAGCGTCACCGTGTCGCCCTCGATCTCGATGCGCACACCGGTGAGGACGGGCAGCGTGTCGTCACGGCCGGCCGCGATGGCCACCTGGGAGGCGGCGGCGGCGAAGACCTCGCCGGGGACGGTGCCCGTGGCGGTCGGCATCTGCGGCAGCGCCGGGTACTCCTCCACAGGGAGGGTGTGGAGTGTGAATCGCGAGGAGCCACAGACCACGGTCGCTCGTACACCGTCTGTGGAGATCTCCACCGGACGGTTGGGCAGGGCGCGGCAGATGTCGGCGAGCAGGCGGCCGGAGACGAGCACCGTGCCCTCCTCGTCGACCTCCGCGTCCACAGAGACGCGTGCCGAGACTTCGTAGTCGAAGCTCGACAGGCTGAGTGCGCCTTCCTCGGCCTTCAGCAGAAGGCCCGCGAGGACGGGCGCAGGCGGTCGTGCCGGAAGGCTGCGCGCCGCCCAGGCCACCGCCTCCGCGAGTACGTCGCGTTCCACCCGGATCTTCACTTAAGCCGCCTCCTGCTGTTGCTGGCTGCTCTCGCCCTGCATCGGTCTTCGGTCTTCGTCGGCTGACGTCGGTGTCGCTCGGCCCACAGCTGGGGAGAACACCGGGGACCAGTCTGACGCACCGCACTGACAGTCGTTGCCCGCCTCGGTCAAGTCGTGCCGAGCCGCGGCCGAGGTGCCGAGAGCGAGTTGTGCACAGCCCCGTCTTCGAAACGAATTCCCAGCTCTCTCTAGTTGGGAGTAGTAGTAGGGGCTGTGGAAACCGTGGAAAACCTCTAAATCGCAGGTCAGACCCGGTTTTTTGTCCACTGGGGTTGTGGGCCGAGGCGGTGGACAACCGGGCCTCGCTGTGGACGGCGGAAAGTTCTGCACACTCGATGCACAGCCTTGGGCCACTTCTCCCCAGCGCCGTCCCCAGCTTTACCCACGTTCCCCACAGCCCAATCGACCCCCTTGGTGTGACGCCTTTCACTCGGGACGGTGAGGGGGCGCGTCGCGTTGCCGAACAGTGGACAGTCGTGTGGAGAAGCTCCGGATCGCTGTGCACAACGGCTGCCATCCTGTGGGTCGGCGGTGGACAACGTCATGCACACCCTGTGGAAGAAAAATCTGTCCACAGCCTGTGGAGATCTTCTTTCCACGAATCCACAGGCGCTTGACCTGCCCTGATGGCCTGTCACCAGAGTGTGCTGTGGATGCAGTCTGGACAACTCGCCGGTCCCCAGGATGTGGAC
Organism: Streptomyces sp. VRA16 Mangrove soil; assembly: GCF_017377775.1. Taxonomy (GTDB): domain Bacteria; phylum Actinomycetota; class Actinomycetes; order Streptomycetales; family Streptomycetaceae; genus Streptomyces. The sequence continues at coordinate 152,737 of NZ_JAFVLN010000019.1, read as the reverse complement.
CGCAGAAACCCGGCACATCTGTGGAGAACACCCGTAACGTGCCTGGAAATCGAACACCGACGCCGCGCGGGTTCGTACAGGTGTCGCCCGGATGTCTCCCGGAAGCCGCGTCGGAACACGAGAAAGGGCGCCCCAGGAGGTCTCCCGGGGCGCCCTTCAGTGACGTAACTGGGCCCGTGTCAGCCGTTCTTGATGCGGTTGGTGAGCTCGGTGACCTGGTTGTAGATCGAGCGCCGCTCGGCCATCAGAGCGCGGATCTTGCGGTCCGCGTGCATGACGGTCGTGTGGTCGCGGCCGCCGAACTGCGCGCCGATCTTCGGCAGCGAGAGGTCGGTGAGCTCCCGGCACAGGTACATGGCGATCTGGCGGGCCGTCACGAGCACGCGGCTGCGCGAGGATCCGCACAGGTCCTCGACCGTCAGTCCGAAGTAGTCCGCGGTCGCCGCCATGATGGCCGGCGCGGTGATCTCCGGGGACGCGTCCTCCCCACCGGGGATCAGATCCTTGAGGACGATCTCGGTGAGACCCAGGTCCACAGGCTGTCGATTGAGTGACGCGAAAGCGGTGACGCGGATCAGCGCGCCCTCCAGCTCGCGGATGTTGCGCGAGATGCGGGACGCGATGAACTCCAGCACCTCCGGCGGGGCGTTGAGCTGCTCCTGCACCGCCTTCTTACGAAGGATCGCGATACGCGTCTCCAGCTCGGGCGGCTGGACGTCCGTGATCAGGCCCCACTCGAACCGGTTGCGCAGCCGGTCCTCCAGAGTCACCAGCTGCTTGGGCGGCCGGTCGCTGGAGAGCACGATCTGCTTGTTCGCGTTGTGGAGCGTGTTGAAGGTGTGGAAGAACTCCTCCTGTGTCGACTCCTTGTCCGCGAGGAACTGGATGTCGTCGACCAGCAGGATGTCCATCTCGCGGTACCGCTTGCGGAAGGAGTCGCCCTTGCCGTCACGGATCGAGTTGATGAACTCGTTGGTGAACTCCTCCGAGCTCACGTATCTCACGCGCGTGCCCGGATAGAGACTACGGGCGTAGTGCCCGATGGCGTGCAGAAGGTGCGTCTTGCCGAGGCCTGACTCCCCATAGATGAACAGGGGGTTGTACGCCTTGGCCGGCGCTTCGGCGACGGCGACCGCGGCCGCGTGGGCGAAACGGTTCGACGCGCCGATGACGAACGTGTCGAAGAGGTACTTGGGGTTCAGCCGCGCGGTCGGCTCACCGGGGCCGGTCGCCGGAGCGGGCTGCGCCGCCAACGGACCGGGGGCACCCGTGGGCACACCGCGGCCGGGGCCGCCGTCCTGCCCGGGGCGGCCGCCCATCGTGGGCTCACCCGTGTCGCGGCGCTGCTGGCGGTCGCGCGGTGCCGGGTCGTAGGAACCGCGCTCCTCGTAGGAGGGGCGCTCGTCGTACGAGGGCCGGTCCACCGGCTTCTGCTCGTAGGAGGAGCGCTCGGGCTGCTGGTCGTAGCGGCCGCGCTCGGGCTCGTAGCCCTGCGGCTCGTAGGGCGACCGTTCCTGCTGCCGGTAGTCGTGCTGGGGCTGCTGCGGGGGCGACGCGTACGGGTCGCGCTCGGGGAAGCCGAGCCGGGGCTGCTGCCAGCCGTAGTCGTCCTGCTGCGGCCGCGGCCAGGCGCCGGGCTGGGGGCGCTGGTAGCCCGGGTAGGCGGGGCGGGCGGTCGGCAGCTGGTCCTCGCGAGGGGACTGCGACTGCTGCTCGGAGCCGCGCGGACCACCCTGCCCGTGGTCGTCCATGCCGCGCCGCTCGTAGCCGTCGTACGCGTCACGGGAATCGCGGGAATCGCGGGAATCACGGGAATCACGGGTGTCGCGGGTGTCGCGGGTGTCGTACGGATCACGCGACTCGTACGTGTCACGGCTCTCGTACGTGTCATGGCCCTGCCCGGGACCGCCGGCCGGCTCCGCGTCCTCGTAGCGGTGCTGCTGCTGGACCGGCGGGGCGGGCGGCGCGGCCGGCTCGCCCACGGAGTCGTCGACCGTGATCGCGATCCGGATGGGGCGGCCGCACTCGCGGCTGAGCGTCTCGCTCACGACCGGGGCGAGACGGCCCTCGAGTACGCCCTTCGCGAATTCGTTGGGCACCGCCAATAGCGCCGTGTCGGCCACGAGGGCCAGGGGCTGGCACCGCTTGATCCAGTGCTCGTCCTTCGTCTCGACGCCCTGCCCGCGGCCTTCCCCGAGGAGTTGTTCCAGAACTCGTGGCCACACTGCGGCAAGATCGGCAGGTACGTCAGCCACAGGGCACGCTCTCTCGCTGGTCCCACGAACGTGTGGTTCTGGGGACGGGTCGGGAAGAAAATCGGGTGGGGTGGTGGGAAGGGAACGAATCGGAGTTCAGCCACGGTAGTCAGCGCGACCGCTGCGGTTCAAGTTGTTGTCCCCAGCCTGTGGACAGTGTCTCCCGCGTGACGCCGGTTTGACCGGATGGCGTAGCCGCGCGTACCGTAACCAGGTCGAGTTGTCGATGGCTGCTGCCGCCTGCCTCCGATGGGCAAGGTCACGGTCCTCACTCTTTGAGGGCCGTCTAGCGGTGCACTCGGGCGTATTGCGAGCTACTCGTGGGCGCACGGTGACAGCCAGGCGATGTCCCGCCACCACAAGTTTTTCAGGAGCCCCCGAGTGAGCAAGCGCACCTTCCAGCCGAACAACCGTCGTCGCGCCAAGACCCACGGTTTCCGCCTTCGCATGCGGACCCGCGCCGGTCGTGCGATTCTCGCCAACCGTCGTGGCAAGGGTCGCGCCAGCCTGTCCGCCTGATCTCGTAATCAGGTCATGACGTGCTGCCTACCGAGCATCGGCTGAGGCGGCGCGAAGACTTCGCAACCGCGGTACGACGAGGTCGTCGGGCAGGACGCCCGCTTCTTGTCGTCCATCTACGCAGCGGTTCACCGGACCCGCACGTGCCTGGGGAGAGCGTTCCCCCGTCACGTGCGGGTTTCGTCGTGAGCAAGGCTGTGGGTGGAGCCGTCGTACGGAACGCGGTGAAGCGCAGACTTCGCCACCTCATGCGCGACCGAGTGTCCCTGGTGCCCCCAGGTAGCCTGGTAGTCGTCCGTGCGTTGCCCGGTGCGGGTGACGCCACCCACGCACAGCTGGCCCGAGACCTGGATGCCGCCCTTCAGCGGCTACTGGGAGGGGGCGCGCGATGAAATACCCACTGCTTGCACTGATCAAGATCTACCAGTGGACCATCAGTCCACTGCTCGGTCCCGTCTGCAAGTACTACCCGTCGTGCTCCCACTACGGTTTCACGGCCATCGACCGTCATGGCGCGATCAAGGGAACAGCCCTCACCGCATGGCGGATCCTTCGGTGCAACCCGTGGTCCCCCGGCGGTGTCGACCACGTTCCGCCGCGTAAGCGCCCGCGCTGGCACGAGATGCTGCGCGATGCCTTGCGCGGGGACAAGAAAGCGGCCCCCGTCGTTCAGGACGACAGCCCCTCTGCCCAGGACAGCCCGTCCGCAGCGACCCCGCCCCATGCCCAAGGAGCCTGATCAGGGACATGATTTCCGATATCGTCAACGCGATTTCTGGCGTCTTCGCGTTTCTCACGACCCCGGTGTCCTGGGTCATCGTCCAGTTCCACAAGGTCTTCGGAGCCATCTTCGGCCCTGACACTGGATGGGCCTGGGGTCTCTCCATCGTGTCGCTGGTGGTGCTGATCCGCATCTGCCTGATCCCGCTCTTCGTGAAGCAGATCAAGGCGACGCGGAACATGCAGCTGCTCCAGCCTCAGATGAAGGCGATCCAGGAGCGCTACAAGAACGACAAGCAGCGTCAGTCCGAAGAGATGATGAAGCTGTACAAGGAGACGGGTACCAACCCGCTCTCCTCGTGCCTTCCCATCCTCGTGCAGTCGCCGTTCTTCTTCGCGCTCTACCACACGCTGGCCGGTATCGCCGAGGGCAAGACGATCGGCGTCATCAACCAGCCGCTGCTGGACAGCGCCCAGAAGGCCCACATCTTCGGTGCTCCGCTGGCCGCCAAGTTCACCGACAGCGCCGCCGAGGTGCAGGCGATGGGCGCCTCGCTCACCGACGTGCGCGTCGTCACCGGCATCATGATCCTTCTGATGTCGGCGTCGCAGTTCTACACGCAGCGCCAGCTGATGACGAAGAACGTCGACCTCACGGTCAAGACGCCGTTCATGCAGCAGCAGAAGATGCTGATGTACGTCTTCCCGCTGATCTTCCTCTTCATGGGCATCAACTTCCCCGTCGGTGTCCTCGTCTACTGGCTGACCACCAACGTGTGGACCATGGGCCAGCAGATGTACGTGATCAGCAGGAACCCCACTCCGGGCAGCAAGGCCCAGGCCAAGATGCTCGAGGGCCTGCAGAAGCACGTGGTCGAGCACGGTGCGACGCGCACCAAGCGCGAGCGGAACATCGTCAAGGCGATCGTCTCCAAGGGCCGCGACCGCAACGAGCACGAGCGCAAGTTCATCAACGGTCTGACCAAGGCCAGCCTCGCCGCGCAGGCCGACGGCACCGTGGTGAAGAGCTCGGCGGCCACCGCTGTTCTGGACGAGGACGGCACCCCGGGTTCGGCCGGCGCCCCCAAGCGCCAGCAGCCCAAGCGCCAGTCCAAGTCGCAGCGTCAGTCCACGGGCGGGGCCGCGCAGGGCACGGCCAAGTCCGACTCGACCGAGTCCACCGACTCCTCCAAGCCGTCGCTGGAGAAGAAGGACGAGCCGCAGGACGCCAAGCCCAAGCCGCAGGCGAAGCAGCGGGGCGGCGCCAAGCCGGCCGGTGGCTCGCAGCAGCAGCGCAGCAAGGCCAAGTCGGGACAGGGCAAGGGTCCGCAGCGTCCCAAGTCCCCTTCCAAGAAGTAAGACCTCGACGTAAGACGTTGGCGTAAGCCTTTAGACGTAAGAAGGAGTCCTCCCGTGACGGAAGGCACCACCTCCGCTCCTGAGGGTGGCGACACCCTGACCCGCCTCGAGCAGGAGGGTGAGATCGCTGCGGACTACCTCGAGGGTCTGCTGGACATCGCCGACCTCGACGGCGACATCGACATGGACGTCGAGGCCGACCGTGCCGCGGTGTCCATCGTCAGTGACGGCGGAAGCCGTGATCTGCAGAAGCTGGTCGGCCGTGACGGTGAGGTGCTCGAGGCCCTCCAGGAGCTCACCCGTCTCGCGGTGCACCGGGAGACCGGTGACCGCAGCCGCCTGATGCTGGACATCGCCGGATACCGGGCCAAGAAGCGCGCCGAGCTCACCGAGCAGGGCGCCAAGGCCGCGGCCGAGGTGAAGAGCTCCGGCGAGCCGGTCAAGATGAAGCCGATGACGCCCTTCGAGCGCAAGGTCGTGCACGACGCGGTCAAGGCCGCCGGGCTGCGCAGTGAGTCCGAGGGCGAGGAGCCGCAGCGCTTCGTCGTCGTACTCCCCGCCTGAGCGGCACGTCGCTTTCCCGGCCCCGTCTGTTCGCAGGCGGGGCCGATCTTTGTCAGCCTGTTAATCAGCCACCCAGTGCGGTGGAGCGGTGAGGTACGGAAGGACGGTCCCCGTGACGGAGGCAGCAGAACTCCCCCCGGCTCCGGAGCACGCCCGGGAGGTATTCGGCGAGCGCTTCCCGGACGCGGTGCGGTACGCGGAGCTCCTCGCTGACGCGGGAGTGCAGCGTGGCCTCATCGGGCCTCGCGAGGTGCCGCGTCTGTGGGAGCGGCACATCCTGAACTGTGCGGTTCTCTCCGAGGTCGTGCCCGAGGGCGTCACCGTGTGCGACGTCGGTTCGGGTGCCGGTCTTCCGGGTATCCCGCTGGCCCTGGTCCGCCCGGACCTCAAGATCACGCTGCTTGAGCCCCTGCTGCGGCGTACGACTTTCCTCACCGAGGTCGTCGAGCTGCTCGGGCTCGACCACGTCACGGTGGTGCGCGGCCGCGCCGAGGAAGTCCTCGGCAAGCTGCCGCCCGTCCATGTCGTCACGGCCCGCGCCGTGGCACCGCTCGACCGTCTTGCCGCATGGGGCGTTCCCCTGCTGCGGCCGTACGGAGAGATGCTGGCCCTCAAGGGCGACACGGCGGAGGAAGAGGTCCAGAGCGCCGGCGCGGCCCTGAGCAAGCTCGGTGCCGTGGAGACCTCGGTGCTCCAGGTCGGCGAGGGCGTGGTCGACCCGCTCTCGACCGTGGTGCGCGTGGAGGTCGGGGAGAGCCCGGGTGGTGTGCGGTTCGCCGCCAAGCGGGCGAAGGCGGCCCGCACGGGGCGCACCCGTCGCAGGCGCTGAGACTTGATCGACGGTTGACGAGTGCCGCTGATCCGTCCTGACGACCAGCGGTACTCCACAAAAGCTGTCAAACGTACGCGTCTCGGGGTGTCGCACAGGTGCGCGCTGGGCCGCGGTGCATCGTGTTTCACGTGAAACGTCGCTCACTGCTGCATGGGATCATCAGTCGCGGCCGCGCAGCGGCCGCTCCCCGCGACCGTCAACCTCTCGGATCCCTCGATACGGGCACGGAGTTGTCCACAGAGGGGGATTCGTCCACAGAAGATCGGGCCTCGCTGGTTCTCGACCCCGAAGGCATGGGAGGCTCTGTTCATTGCGAGCCTGAAGTCGAGGAGAGTGAATCCTTGCGGTCCGACGCCAACATCGCGGGACCGATGACCGATCCGGTCCCCGGTCCCCGTACCGAGTCGGCGGGGGAGGATGTTTCACGTGAAACACCGACCCCGATGGACGACACACCCATCGGTCGAGCTGCCCAACTGGCAGTAGAAGCTCTCGGTCGCGCGGGCGAGGGCCTGCCACGTCCTGAGCAGACCCGCGTCATGGTGGTGGCCAACCAGAAGGGTGGGGTGGGCAAGACCACGACTACGGTCAACCTTGCCGCCTCACTCGCGTTGCACGGCGCACGCGTCCTGGTGATCGACCTGGACCCACAGGGCAACGCTTCTACGGCTCTGGGGATCGACCACCACGCCGAAGTGCCGTCCATCTACGACGTGCTGGTCGAGAGCAGGCCGCTCTCCGACGTCGTGCAGCCGGTCCCGGACGTCGAGGGTCTCTTCTGCGCCCCGGCCACCATCGATCTCGCCGGTGCGGAGATCGAGCTGGTGTCCTTGGTGGCACGTGAGAGCCGGCTGCAGCGCGCCATCCAGGCGTACGAGCAGCCGCTGGACTACATCCTCATCGACTGCCCGCCGTCGCTCGGCCTGCTGACGGTCAACGCCCTGGTCGCGGGAGCGGAAGTACTGATCCCGATCCAGTGCGAGTACTACGCGCTGGAGGGCCTCGGCCAGCTGCTGCGCAACGTCGATCTCGTCCGCGGGCACCTCAACCCTGCGCTGCACGTCTCGACGATCCTGCTCACGATGTACGACGGACGGACCCGGCTGGCTTCCCAGGTCGCCGACGAAGTCCGGAGTCACTTCGGCACCGAGGTGCTGCGGACGAGCATTCCCCGCTCGGTCCGTATCTCGGAGGCGCCGAGTTACGGGCAGACCGTGCTGACCTACGATCCGGGATCGAGCGGTGCGCTCTCCTATCTCGAAGCGGCGCGGGAGATGGCACTGCGCGGTGTCGGGATTCACTACGACGCCCAGAACGCCCACCCGGGCGCCCAACTTGACCAGCAGAGCACGCCGGAGGGTATTCAGTGAGCGAGCGACGGAGGGGACTGGGCCGTGGCCTCGGCGCGCTGATCCCGGCTGCCCCTACACCTGAGAAGACGGCGCAGGCCGCCCCGGCCGGGGGCGGTTCGACGTCCCCGAGCTCGGTGCCGGTCCTCACCGCGGAGCGCGGAGTGGCCGCGGCGAAGGTGGCATCGCTCGCGCAGAGCGATGTTTCACGGGAAACCGAAGCGCCCACCAGGAACGCGGCGCCGGAGTTCGAGCGGCCCACGGGCGCGCACTTCGCCGAGCTGCCGCTCGACTCCATCACGCCCAACCCGCGCCAGCCGCGCGATGTGTTCGACGAGGACGCCCTCGCTGAACTCGTCACGTCCATCAAGGAAGTCGGCCTTCTTCAGCCTGTCGTCGTACGGCAGGTGGGTCCGGGGCGCTACGAGCTCATCATGGGCGAGCGGCGCTGGCGGGCCACGCGTGAGGCGGGGCTCGACCGTATCCCGGCCATCGTGCGTGCCACGGAGGACGAGAAGCTTCTCCTGGATGCGCTGCTGGAGAACCTGCACCGGGCTCAGCTGAACCCGCTGGAAGAGGCGGCCGCCTACGACCAGCTGCTCAAGGACTTCAACTGCACCCACGACCAGCTGGCGGACCGCATCGGCCGGTCCCGCCCGCAGGTCTCCAACACGCTGCGGCTGCTGAAGCTCTCGCCGGCCGTGCAGCGTCGTGTCGCGGCGGGTGTGCTCTCCGCGGGCCACGCCCGCGCGCTACTCTCCGTCGACGACTCGGAGGAGCAGGATCGTCTCGCTCACCGCATCGTCGCCGAGGGGCTCTCGGTGCGAGCCGTCGAGGAGATCGTGACGCTCATGGGCTCGCGGCCCGCGAGCACGACCCGGGCCAAGGGGCCGCGGGCCGGTGCACGGGTCTCTCCGGCGCTGAGCAACCTCGCGACGCGGCTCTCGGACCGTTTCGAGACGCGGGTGAAGGTCGACCTGGGCCAGAAGAAGGGCAAGATCGTCGTCGAGTTCGCTTCGATGGATGATCTGGAGCGCATCCTCGGCACGCTCGCCCCTGGAGAAGGACCGGTTCTCCAGAACGGTCTCTCCGAGGAGACCGAGGACGACGAACAGGGCTGACGGCCCTCGGACGCCCGGGAGCGGGCCGTGTCCGGTGTGTACCGGAACACGGCTCGCTCTTTGCTTTCTTACGGTATCGATGGAATCGCATCGTGGTTACGATGCGACCGGGAAGAGCGCATCCACCCGACAGCACCTCAAGGGGAGGCGGGGTCATGCGATCGGTGAGTCGCACCGGGCTGATGACCGCAGGTCTCGGACTGGGCGCGGTCGGCGGATTCGTCGGCAGTCTGCTCAGGGAACGGAGCGCTCTGACAGCCGCCCGCGTCGCAGCGGGCGAGGAAAGCGAGGAACTGCCTTCATGGGGCGTCGGCTCGTACCGCTCACGCTGGACAACCTCCCGGACCTTCCCCAGCGCTGCCGGTCGTGTGTCTTCTGGGAGCTGGACCCGGTCAGTGGCCAAGCCGCAGTGAAGGCGGGTACGCCGGAGTTGGAGAAGGAGGCGTGGATCTCAGCGGTCCTGCTGGAGTGGGGCTCCTGCGGTCGCGTGGTCTACGTCGATGACGTCCCGGTCGGCTTCGTGCTCTACGCGCCGCCCGCTTATGTGCCGCGTTCCCTCTCGTTCCCGACGAGCCCGGTGTCCCCCGATGCCGTCCAGCTGATGACGGCCTGGATCCAGCCCAGTCATCAGGGTCAGGGGCTCGGACGGGTCATCGTGCAGACTGTCGCCAAGGATCTCCTGCGCCGGGGCTTCAAGGCGATCGAGGCCTTCGGCGACGCCCAGTGGAAAGAGCCGTCCTGTCTGCTGCCCGCCGACCATCTGCTGGCCGTCGGCTTCAAGACCGTCCGCCCGCATCCCTCGTACCCGCGGCTGCGCCTCGAACTGCGGACGACGCTGTCGTGGAAGGAAGACGTCGAGATGGCGCTGGACCGGCTCCTGGGCGCGGTCCAGAAGGAGCCCGCGCTGCGGCCGCTGTGAGGGACCGGAACTAAGGGACCAGAACTGAGGGGCCGGAACGCCGAACGGGCCAACCCGATGGGGTTGGCCCGCTCGTGTTTCACGTGAAACAGCGGCTGCCGTCCGTGAAACGGCGTCGCGGGAGATTACTCCGCGATGAAGTCCTCGAGGTCACGCACGATGGCGGCCTTCGGCTTCGCACCGACGATGGTCTTGGCGACCTCGCCACCCTGGTAGACGTTCAGCGTCGGGATCGACATGACGCCGTACTTGGCGGCCGTGCCCGGGTTCTCGTCGATGTTGAGCTTGACGATCTCGATCTTGTCGCCGTACTCGGCCGCGATCGCCTCGAGCGACGGGGCGATCTGGCGGCACGGACCGCACCAGGCGGCCCAGAAGTCGACCAGGACGGGCTTGTCGCTCTTGAGGACGTCCTCGTCGAAGGAAGCGTCCGTCACGTTCTTCAGGTTGCCGGCCACAGCGGGCTCCTCATTTCTCGGTGTTGCGGTGGTGGAAGTACGGGTCAGACCGCGGCGGTCTTCTCGGGCTCGGCGGCTTCGCCGTCGGCGAGCGCGGCCAGGAAGCGCTCGGCGTCGAGAGCGGCGGAGCAGCCGGTGCCGGCCGCCGTGATCGCCTGACGGTAGGTGTGGTCGACGACGTCACCGGCGCCGAAGACACCGGTGAGGTTGGTGCGGGTCGAGGGGGCCTGAACCTTCAGGTAGCCCTCGTCGTCCAGCTCGAGCTGCCCCTTGAAGAGCTCGGTGCGCGGGTCGTGGCCGATCGCGATGAACAGGCCCGTGACCGGAAGCTCGGACGTCTCGCCCGTCTTCAGGTTGCGCAGCGTCAGGCCCTCCAGCTTCGGGTTGCCCTTGATCTCGGCGACCTCGCTGTCCCAGACGAACTTGATCTTCGGGTCGGCGAAGGCACGCTCCTGCATCGCCTTGGAGGCGCGCAGGCTGTCGCGGCGGTGGACGATCGTCACGGACTTGGCGAAGCGCGAGAGGAAGGTGGCCTCCTCCATCGCGGTGTCGCCGCCGCCGATCACGGCGATGTCCTGGTCCTTGAAGAAGAAGCCGTCGCAGGTCGCGCACCAGGAGACGCCACGGCCCGACAGCGCGTCCTCGTTCGGCAGACCGAGCTTGCGGTGCTGGGAGCCGGTGGTGACGATGACGGCCTTCGCACGGTGCACGGTGCCCGAGGTGTCCGTCACGGTCTTGATCTCACCGGTGAGGTCGACGGACACGACGTCGTCGGGGACGAGCTCAGCGCCGAAGCGCTCGGCCTGGCCCCGCATGTTGTCCATGAGCTCGGGGCCCATGATGCCGTCCTGGAAGCCGGGGAAGTTCTCCACCTCGGTCGTGTTCATCAGCGCGCCACCGGCGGTGACGGCACCCTCGAACACGAGCGGCTTCAGCGAAGCACGCGCCGTGTACAGCGCCGCCGTGTAGCCGGCTGGCCCGGAGCCGATGATGATCACGTTACGGACGTCGCTCACGGCTTGATTCCTCGTCTCTGCGGGACTTCTGCGTACTGCCGGGGGAGCCTCTTCTCGGGACTCTCACCCCACCCAACGGATCCTACGGGGCATGCATTCCCAACGTGTCAGGGTGCACATCGGGAGTGCGTTCGGCCGCCCTTCAGGTCCGGTTGTAGGTGTGGCTGTACAGCAGCTTGCCCGCCGTGGAGGACGTCTGCTTCGTGCAGGCCGCGTCGACGATGAACGCAGTGACCCGGCGCGCCGGGTCACTCCTGTCGGGCAGCACGAGGAGATAGACGGGCTTTCCCTCGTAGGTACCCCGCTTGAACGCGATCGGGTCCTCGTTGCGGTGCGTTCCCAGCTGGATGCAGGCCGGCGGCGCCAGAGCGCTCTTCGGCATCTCGGGATTCGCCGGCGTGTTGGGGCCGGTGGTCTCCGTGCCGAGCGGCGGGTTCGCGTCGTGGAGCAGCTCCGAGACTTTCGTCTCCAGGTTCTCCTTGGCGAACGTGGAGACGGGCTTGCCGGTGCTCGCGGGCGGATGGGCGACCGGGGTGCCGCCTCCGTTCTGCAGGAACAGCGCGCCTGTGCCGATCGCAGCAGCGGCGAGGACGGCGCCGATCGCGGCGCGCGTGCGACGTCGTCCCGTGCGTGACGTGCGGCCGGGGCCGGTGGCGGAGTGCGCATGACCGGCCGGGCGGTCCGTGCTCCGTGGTGCGGGGACGGGGGACTCGGGCGATGTTTCACGTGAAACAGGCTCGGTTTCACGGACGGCTTCCTCGTCGCGCCCCTCGTCCGCGGGGCTTGCCTCGGCCGCGTACGTGACCGTGTCCAGGAGCGCTTCCGCGGCCAGCGCCGCGTCGATCCGGGCGGCGACGTCCTCGGGCATGCGCGGTGCGTCCGGCAGCGTGCCGAGCATCCCGCGGATCTCCTCCAAGGAGGAGTAGACGTCGGCGCACAGGACACAGCCGTCGATGTGCCGGCGGATGTCGGAGGTACGGGACGGCGGCAGCAGGCCCTCGGCGAGGTCGGAGATCTCGGTGACCTCCGGGTGTTCTGCCGTGTCGGTCGTGGAAGTCACGCTCGCCCACCTCCGCCCTTCACCGCAGTCGAGTCATGTGGCCCGGCCTCGTCCCGAGGCCCCGCTGCGGGTGGGACGGATGTCCCCTGCGCCCGGTTCCTTCCGGGGGGCGGGTTCTCGCCATCGTCCTTCCCACCGGACTCCGTCCGTAGGTGGGTCAGGAGGGGCAGCAGTCGGGCTCTGCCCCGGGCGCAGCGGCTCTTCACGGTTCCTGTGGGGATGTCGAGGACGCGGGCGGCCTCGGCCACCGGATAGCCCTGCATGTCGACGAGGACCAGAGCCGCCCGCTGATCGGCCGGAAGGGAGGCCAGGGCCGCCAGGAGCTCCCGGTGCAGATCGTTGCGCTCGGCGGGCGCCGCCGCCGACTCGTGCGGCTCCAGAAGCTGCTCCAGGCGTTCGGTGTCGTCCACCGGGGCGGTCCTGCGCGACGCGGTCTTACGGGCCCGGTCCAGGCACGCGTTGACGGTGATGCGGTGCAGCCAGGTCGTGACGGCGGACTGGCCGCGGAAGGTGTGCGCGGCGCGGTACGCCGAGACGAGCGCGTCCTGCACCGCGTCGGCCGCTTCCTCCCGGTCCCCCAGCGTCCGCAGCGCCACGGCCCACAGCCGGTCCCGGTGCCGGCGCACGATCTCGCCGAAGGCGTCCTTGTCGCCCTCGACATGACGGGCGAGGAGGTCCTGATCGCTTACTCCGCCATAGGCGTCGTCCACTGCCGAACCCCCTCCCCCTGATGAGTCCCTGAAGCGTCAGCCGGTGAACTTCACGTCCGTGATGCCCTGCTTGTAGCCGGCGCCGCTGTACCCATCCTGACCCGCGTGGGGCAGTGCGGTCAGCCATACGAGCACGTACCGCGTCTTGACCGGCTTGTCGGCCTTGATACTCACCGAGGTGCCCGTGGTATCCGTCTTGGCGCCTAGCCGCTCCATGCCGCTGATGGCGGACGGGCTGGGGCTCAGCGAGTCCGACGCGTACAGCGAGACGGTGGTGTGGTCACCGCCGTAGCGGAACTTTATCGACGAGCCCGACACGTCCTGTTCGGAACCGAGGTCGTAGACGATGCCGACACCCGGCTTTATGACCATCTTGGGACCGTCGACGAAGGCCTTCGTGCGCCAGTAGGAGGAGCCGTCGTTGTCGTACGTCTTGTCGACGTCCTGCGGGGACTGGGAGTCACCCGCCGCGACGAACTCCTTGGCGCCCTCGATGGTGATGGTCTTCGCGGGCTTCTTGTCGTCCTTGGCGCTGCCGTCCGTGGTGTGGGTGTTCTCCGTCCCGTTCGACGTGCCGCGGTCCATGAGCGCGTCCGCGAGCTGCCAGCTGCCGAGCCCCAGCGCGGCGATGAGCAGCGCCGAGACGGCCCACTTGAGGGCCTTGCCGGTGCGGCTCTGCAGCGGGGGCGGCGGCGTGGGGACGGGCTGGGTGGCGCCGGGCGCCGCAGGACGGCCGTACGAGCCCTGCTGGTACGTCGTGCGCTGGTACTCCGGGGGCGCGGTGAACGCGGGCTCCGGAGGACGGATCCTGGGCATCTCGCCGATCGCCTTCACCAGGTCCTCCGGCGTGGTGCACGGCGGCTCCTGGCGGGAGGCGGTGGCCCCGTCGTTGGCGAGCGCGCGCATGGCGAGCTCGGCGAGACCGCGGTGGACGCCGGCCCGGACCTGGTCGGGCGCGATGAGCCCGACGTCCTTGGGCAGCCCGGTCAGTCCGTAGGCATCGTTCTCGTAGGGCCACCGCTGCGTCAGGGACGCGTACAGGAGCGCGCCGATCGCCTCGGCGTCGGTGCGCTGCGGGGTGTCGGAGGTGATGCCGCGCAGCGCCGCGTTGACGGCGAGGCCGCGGATCCGCCACTGGCCGGTCGAGGTGCGCAGCACGGCGCTCGGCGTGAGGCGCAGGTGCGCCAGGCCCTCCCGGTGTGCGGCGGCCATGGCGTGCGAGACCTGGCTGACCATCTCGTACGCGTCGTGCGCCTCCAGGGAGCTGACGGCGAGCAGCGCGGTCAGCTCGGTGGCGTCGGGCAGCCACTCGTGGACCACGTAGACGAGATCGTTCTCCTCCACCGCGTCCAGGACCTGGACGAAGCGGGGATCGCCGAGCAGCGCCGACGAGCGGGCCGCGGCGAGCACGGAGCGGGCCCGCGGATGGTCGGCGGGCAGCAGGTGCACCCCGACGGCGCGACGCAGCTTCTCGTCGACCGCACGCCAGCTGCTGAAACCGTCCAGACGGGTGACGCACTCTTCGAGCCGATACCGCCTGGCGAGCTTGTGCCCGCTGTGCAGCTCGGGTGGTGATGCCTTGCCGGGGCTGAGGTGCGTGCCCGTCTCCGCGGTGTCCGCAGGCGCCTGTGACGCCGTCTGCTTCTGCTCCGCACTCTCGGCCACACCGTCGGCCGTGGCCTGCTCCGCCTTGTCCGCCTTGGCGGTCAGCGGTTCGTCACCGCCGTTGTCGGCCACGTCGACGGCAGCCGTGCTCCGTTCCGCCACCGTCGCTCCTGCCTCCCCATTCGTTGCACTCACTCCGACGCCAAAGCCAATTGTGCCCACAGTCCGGCGCTATGCACGACACGCGGTGGTCGCCGATGGTTGTGCGCACATCCGGCCGAGTCAGCGGCCAAGGCGGCCACGGACCATTCCGACCAGAGAATTCAGTTCTTCGATCCGCATTTTGCGGGCTGCTACATAGAAGACACCCAGCAGCGCCGCACTGCCTACGACCAGCGCCGCGATGGATCCGACGACGCCGTGGCCGAGAGCCTCGGTGACCGCGTACCCGATTCCGCCGCCGATGACCGTAGCGGGTACGGAGGCGAGGCAGAGCCGGGCGTACGTACGGACTACATTCGCTCCGTCCAGGTCGCCGCCGAGCCGGTTGCGCAGCCGCCGCCACGCGACACCGACGCCGATGGCGTAGGCGAGACCGTAGGACAGAGCCATGCCGACGACGGCCCAGCGGGCGGGCAGGATCAGGTAGCACACGGCCGAGGCGGCGGCGTTGACCGCGGCGACGATGACCGTGTTGTAGAAGGGCGTCCGCGTGTCCTCGTACGCGTAGAAGCCGCGCAGCACGACGTACTGGACGGAGTAAGGGATCAGGCCGAGGCCGAACGCCATGAGGATGAAGCCCATGGACTGGGCGGCCTCGATGCCGCTGGAGCCGAAGAGCAGGGTGCACATCGGGATGCCGAGCGCCACGAACATGAACGAGATCGGGACGATCGCCACGGCCGAGGTGCGCAGGCCCGAGGAGATGTCGTCGCGGACCGCGCCCGCGTCGCCGTCGTGGGCGGAGCGCGAGATGCGCGGCAGCATCGCGGCCATGACCGAGACGGTGATGATGGCCTGCGGCATGCCCCAGATCAGCTGTGCGTTCGAGTAGCCCATGATGCCGGTGCCGTCCACGGGCGAGGCCTCACCGGCGGCGGTGGCCAGCTGGGTGACGACCAGGACGCCCGCCTGGTTGGCGAGGACGAACAGGACCGTCCACTTGGCGAGCTTGACGGCCTTGCCGAGGCCGTGGCCCTTCCAGTCGAAGCGCAGCCGGAAGCGGAAGCCGGTCTCGCGCAGGTACGGGATCATCGCCAGCGACTGCACGACCAGGCCCAGCAGGGTGCCGATCCCCAGGAGGCGCACGGCCTCGTCCGGGATGGTGCCGACCGACATCTTCGTCTGGGACCAGGGACCGTAGACCCACAGGAACATGCCGAACGTGAAGATCATGACGATGTTGTTGAGGACCGGGGTCCACATCATCGCGCCGAACTTCCCGCGGGCGTTGAGGATCTGGCCCATGACCACGTGCACACCCATGAAGAAGATCGTGGGCAGGCAGTAGCGGGCGAAGGCGATGCCGACGCTGTCGGCCGCCGGGTCGTTGGCGACCGTGCTCGACATCAGGTGGATCAGCAGCGGCGCGGCGAACACGACGATCGCCGTGATGCCCGCGAGCGCCACCATGACAAGGGTGAGCAGGCGGTTGGCGAAGGCCTCGCCGCCGTCCTCGTCCTCCTTCATGGCGCGCACCAGCTGCGGCACGAACACGGAGTTCAGGCCGCCGCCGACGGTCAGGATGTAGATCATCGTCGGCAGCGTGTACGCGACGGACCAGGTGTCACCGAGGAGTCCGGCGCCGAGCGCCGCGGTGATCACCATGGTGCGGACGAAGCCGGTGAGGCGGGAGACGAGCGTGCCCGCCGCCATCACCGCGCTCGACTTCATGAGGCTGGAGGCGCGGCCGCCCTTCTTGGGCGTGGCGGGGGCCGGCGCGGCGGCCGGCGGCGGTGCGGGGACGGCCGCCTGGCCGAGGACCTGCGTCTTGTCGTCGACCGGCTGCGGGGCCGGCGGACGGTTCCCGCTGTAGCCCGGCTGCTGGTCGCGGAAGAGGTGCGCGAAGGCGTCCGGCTCGTGGCGCTCCTCGCTCGCCTGTGTCACCAGGTCGTCGACGCCCACGAACTGCGTCGTACGGGCGTCGTCGCCGTACGGCAGGTACTGGGTGGGGCCCTCCGGCTCCGGCGGCGGCGTCTGCGCCCACACGCGCGGGTCCGGCTGGTACTGGTTCGTGGGCGGCGGCGCGTAGAGCGGCTGCTGCGCCTGGTAGGTGCCCGGGGCAGGCGGGGGGTGCGCGGCGCGGTCGTACAGCGCCTCGGTCACCGGGTCCTGCGCGGCCAGATCCTGTGCACGGTACGGATCCTGGTCGTACGCGTCCTGGAGGTACGCGTCGGGGGCCGGCTGGGGCGGCGGGACCTGCCCGCCGACACCGTGGGAGCCGGCGTACGGGTGGCCGTCGCCCGAGGCAGAGCCGCCCGAGCCCTGGCCACGGTCACCGTCGTACGGCGCGTTCATGGTTACCCCACCTCATCGTCCCCGGCCCACCGGCCACGACATCGCTCAACGGTCCACTCTCTCACTCGTGTCCGACGGGGCCGTGCTTTCGGAAGTGGTGTCAGCCGTCGGGTCACTCGGCTGCTGCGGGACGTCTGCCCGCGCGGCGGGCGTCGAGTCGTCCTCGGGCCCGGCCTCGGCGGCCGTCCCCGAGTCGTCCTGCGGAGCGTCCTCGTCGGCCTTGGCGGCCGTGGCGCGCTTGCGCTGGGTGAACATGCGGAACCCGGCCAGGACCAGCAGCAGGACGCCGCCGGCGATCACGAGCATCACGGTCGAGGTGACCTCGGTGACGTCGACCTGGAAGGCGATCTGCTTGCCGTAGGGCTGGTTGTCCTCGGTGTAGAGCTGGGCGTAGACCCAGACGGGCCCGGTGGCCTTGGCGGTGGTGGTGAACTTCACCGACTGGCTGTGCCCGCTGGCGATCGTCACCTCCTGGTCCTGCGAGGCGCCGTCGCCGATCTTGAGGCGGGTGCCGTTGTCGGACGTGAGCCGCAGCTTGAGGTGGTCGACGTCCTGCCACAGGTTGTTCTGCACCGACACCGGGATGGTCGCGCTGCGCCCGGAGAGCTTCACCTCGGACTTGTCGATCAGCGACACCTGGTCGGTGAGGCCGGACAGATAGTCGGAGACACCCGTGCGGAAGCCGTCCGCCGCCGTGGTGCTACCCCGCCAGGACGTGGACATCTCGCGGTCCACGGCCCGGCCGAACGGGGTCACCACACGCGACTCGTTGGTGAGGACGACCTTGAAGTTCTCCAGCTCGCGCTGCGTGGCCTGGATCTGCTCGAAGGCCGCCTGCGGCAGCTCCTGCTTGCGCAGCTTCGACGGGTACGCGCGCGTGGACGGCACGCGGGTGGTCGCCCCCGGGTCGGGCTTGGCCCCCGCGGTGGCGGACAGGCCCTGGGACTGCGACCAGGTGCCCTCCTGGAGCGCCGCGACCGCCTTGGCCATCGTCTGGGCCTGGCTGGCGGTGGGCATGCGTTGCGGGGCGATCACCGCGGTGCGCTGCTTGTCCGTCTGCAGGTCGAGCATCAGGCTCTGGGCGAGGAACTTCTGCACGGCGAGCGTGGAGTTCTCGGCGCGCGTCATGTCGCCCTCGAACGCGGTCGACAGGCGCGCGTCGGCGACCACAGCGGTCGTGCCGCCGCCGATGGGCCGCGCGGCGGACGGCGTGTACTGCAGGCTGCTGTTGTCCCGGAGGCTGTCGCTGCGCGCGATGATCTTGTCGGCGCCGGCCGACGTGGCGACCTTCACGATGTCCGGGTCGACGGCGCCCTCCACGGGCCAGGCGTAGGAAGCGTCGGGCGTGACGTGGAGGATCGTGTCCACGGTCTTCACGGCGGCGTCCGTGGCGTCCTTGAGGTGGCTCAGCGAGCCGGCCACCTTCGTGCCGTTGTGGGCGAGGGAGGCCAGATCGGGGTCGGCGAAGGGGAGCGTGACCACCTTCTGCCCCTGCACCGCGGTCTGCAGGTCGTTCAGCCACGCGTTGGCGACCGCCCGGTGGTCCTTGCCCGAGGTGAGCTTTCCGTCCGCTCCCTTGACCTTGTACGACTCCGTCATCGCGTCGACCGAGGCCAGCAGGTCGGGGTCGATCACCCAGGTGACGTCCAGCGTGCTGCCGAGCGCCAGCATCTGCTGGAGGCGGCCGCCGGGGCCGATCTCGTCGGCCAGGTCGTCGTTGTCGAAGACAGCGGTCTGGTCCTCGCTCGTCCCCGTCTCGGCCGTCAGCCCCGTGTCCGCGATCAGCGGCCACAGGACGGTCGTCTTCGTCTTCGTGTCCGCGCCGTCCGGCTGCCAGGGCAGGAACGTGCGCTGGATGCCGAGCGTCTGCGGGTACGGCAGGGCGGCCGTCTGCCCGCGCACGGCAGCGCTGATCTGGTAGACCCCGTCGGCGCCCAGGTTCAGCGCCTTGACGGGCACGGAGAGCGTGAAGTCCTGGGTGGCGCCGGGCTTGAGATCGGCGAACTTCTCGGCGTACTTGCTCGCGACCTCGGTGCCGTCGGGGTAGCCGCCCGTGCTGTTCCTCGCCGCGGTGTCGACCTGGGTGCGTCCGCTGAACGACGTACCGACCCGCAGGCCGATGTGTGCGTCGGTGACGGTCTGCCTGCCCTTGTTGGTGACCTTGCCCTTGATCGTCAGGGTGTCGCCGTCGGTCGGCACGCTCGGCGAAAGGGCGTTCACCGTGACGTCGACCGTGCTCGTGCCGGTCGCTTCGGCGGTGGCCGTGGCAGGAGCGGCGGCCTGGGCGGGCGGGGCGCCGGTCAGTACGGGCGCCGCGAGCAGCGGCGTCGCGGCGAGCAGTGCTCCCGTACGCCGCAGCAGTCGGCGGGCAGGTGAGGGACTCATCCCTGGGAAGTCTGCCGCCTCGGCCACGCGCTCGTCCGTCCCTCGTCGTCGTCAGTGGTCGCAGATGTGTCCACGCATCGTAACGAGCAGCACTGTGCCTGAGTGCCTGGGTCCGCCCCACAAGATCGTGCAGTCAGAGTAGGGGGCCCTTGTGCACGAGGACGCCGTGGGCCCTGCAAACGGTTCGGCCGGGGCGGTCCGGGCCACGTACCCTGTCCTGTTGTGCCGAACGCCAATGAAGACAACGCCAGTGCCCTGAGCGAGGTGCAGCGCCGCGCCGTCAGCGAGCTGCTGCGGGTTTCGCCTGTCGCAGACGACCTCGCCCGCCGATTTCAGGAGGCCGGGTTCTCCCTCGCCCTGGTCGGCGGCTCGGTTCGCGACGCACTGCTCGGCCGGCTCGGCAACGATCTGGACTTCACCACGGACGCGCGTCCCGAGGACGTGCTGAAGATCGTCCGTCCCTGGGCCGACGCGGTCTGGGAGGTCGGGATCGCGTTCGGCACTGTCGGATGCCAGAAGAACGGCCGGGTCGAGGGCGTCGACCAGGTCTTCGAGATCGAGGTCACGACGTACCGCTCCGAGGCGTACGACCGCGCCTCCCGCAAGCCGGAGGTGTCGTACGGCGACTCGATCGAGGAAGACCTCGTCCGGCGCGACTTCACGGTGAACGCGATGGCGGTCGCGCTCCCGGAGAAGGACTTCATCGACCCGCACGGCGGTCTTGAGGACCTGGCCGAGCGCGTTCTGCGGACCCCCGGCACTCCCGAGGACTCCTTCTCCGACGACCCGCTGCGGATGATGCGGGCCGCCCGCTTCGCCGCGCAGCTGGACTTCGAGGTGGCCCCCGACGTCGTCACCGCGATGACGGAGATGGCGGGGCGCATCGAGATCGTCTCCGCCGAGCGCGTCCGGGACGAGCTCAACAAGCTGATCCTCTCCGCGCACCCGCGCAAGGGCCTCACCCTGCTCGTCGACACCGGCCTGGCCGACCACGTCCTGCCCGAGCTGCCCGCCCTGCGCCTGGAGCGCGACGAGCACCACCGGCACAAGGACGTCTACGACCACACGCTGATCGTCCTGGAGCAGGCGATGGCGCTGGAGACCGACGGGCCCGATCTGACGCTGCGACTCGCGGCGCTGCTGCACGACATCGGCAAGCCGCGCACGCGCCGCTTCGAGAAGGACGGCCGGGTCTCCTTCCACCACCACGAGGTGGTCGGCTCCAAGATGACGAAGAAGCGCATGACGGCGCTCAAGTACTCCAACGAGCTCGTGAAGGACGTCTCACGCCTCGTCGAGCTGCACCTGCGCTTCCACGGCTACGGCACCGGCGAGTGGACGGACTCGGCCGTGCGCCGCTATGTGCGGGACGCCGGGCCGCTCCTGTCCCGGCTGCACAAGCTGACCCGTTCCGACTGCACGACCCGCAACAAGCGCAAGGCGAACACGCTGTCCCGGGCGTACGACGGTCTTGAGGAGCGCATCGAGCGCCTTGCGGAGCAGGAGGAGCTGGACTCGATCCGCCCGGACCTCGACGGCAACCAGATCATGGAGATCCTGGGCGTGGGCCCGGGGCCGGTGATCGGCCAGGCCTACAAGTTCCTGCTGGAGCTCCGGCTGGAGAACGGGCCGATGGAGCACGACGCGGCGGTCACGGCACTCAAGGAATGGTGGGCCGGGCAGTCGCAGGACTGACCTCTTGTACGGCGGCCGGGGTGTTGTTTCACGTGAAACAACACCCCGGTTCGTCTGTCCGGGAGGGTCGTTGTTTCACGTGAAACAACGACGCATCGCCAGCGCGACGCCGGCATAGACGGCCGCAACCAGCACCACGAGCGGGACCGAGCGCCCGTCCGGCGGCAGCATCAGGGCCGCCACCCCGGCTGCGCCGACGAACGAGGCGTTGAACAGGACGTCGTAGACGGAGAAGATCCGCCCGCGGAAGCCGTCGTCGATGGAGGACTGCACGACGGTGTCGGTGGCGATCTTCGCTCCCTGTGTCGTGAGCCCCAGCACGAACGCGGCCACCATGACCGGACCCGGTTCAAAGGAGAGCCCCAGGGCGAGCTCCAGAACGGCGGCGGCACCGGCGCAGATCGCGATCCAGCCGCCCGGCCCGAAACGCCCCGCGGCGGCCGGGGTGATGACGGCGGCGACGAAGAACCCGGCCCCCGAGATCCCCACAGCCAGGCCGAGCAGGGCCAGCCCCCGGGAGTCCGTCGTCGACCATGCGTACCGGCACAGCATCAGCACCATGACGAGCAGGGCGCCGTAGCAGAACCGCATCGCCGTTATCGCGGCCAGGGCGCGCGCCGCGGAGGGACGGGAGGCGAGGTGCCGTACGCCGGACACCAGATCCCGGACCGCGCCGGACAGAGCCGCTTTGAGGCGCGGGCGCACCAACTCCGGGTCGGGCCCGAGGAGCTGTACGTCCATGGGGAGCGACGCCAGTGCAGCGCAGAGGTACAGGAAGGCGCCGACCAGGACGACGGCGGCGTCGGAGTCCGAGGCGACGATCCGGACCGCGAAGGCCAGTCCGCCGCCGAGGGTCGCGGCGAGCGTTCCTGCGGTCGGTGAGAGCGAGTTGGCGACGACGAGGCGGTCGTCGTCCACGACGCGCGGGAGCGCGGCCGAGAGCCCCGACAGCACGAACCGGTTGACCGCGGTGACGCAGAGAGCGGAGGCGTAGAAGAGCCAGTCCGGTGCATGGCTGAGCATCAGGACTGCCGTCGCGGAGGCGAGCAGGACGCGCAGCAGGTTCCCGTAGAGGAAGACCTGCCGGCGGCGCCAGCGGTCCAGCAGGACGCCCGCGAAGGGCCCCACGAGCGAGTAGGGCAGCAGCAGAACGGCCATGGCGGAGGCGATCGCCGCGGGGGAGGTCTGCTTCTCCGGGGAGAAGACGACGTACGTGGCGAGCGCGACCTGGTACACGCCGTCCGCGCCCTGGGAGAGCAGCCGCAGCGTGAGCAGACGCCGGAAGTCGCGCAGGCGCAGCAGGACGCGCAGGTCACGGACGACAGCCATGGAGCACAGCCTCACATACGAGGAAGGCCCCCGGCCGCACGACGTGTGCGATCCGGGGGCCTCAACAGCCTTCGGTCGACGGGTGTTTCACGTGAAACACCCGGCTCGGCCGTCAGGAGTGGTCGGAGCTCAGCGCTCGACCTCGCCCTTGATGAACTTCTCGACGTTCTCGAAGGCCTCGTCGTCGAAGTACTGAACCGGCGGGGACTTCATGAAGTAGGACGACGCGGAGAGGATCGGGCCACCGATGCCGCGGTCCTTGGCGATCTTCGCGGCGCGCAGGGCGTCGATGATGACACCCGCGGAGTTCGGGGAGTCCCAGACCTCGAGCTTGTACTCCAGGTTCAGCGGGACCTCACCGAAGGCGCGGCCCTCGAGGCGGACGTACGCCCACTTGCGGTCGTCGAGCCATGCGACGTAGTCGGACGGGCCGATGTGGACGTTCTTCTCGCCCAGCTCGCGGTCGCGGATCTGGGAGGTGACGGCCTGGGTCTTCGAGATCTTCTTCGACTCGAGGCGGTCACGCTCGAGCATGTTCTTGAAGTCCATGTTGCCGCCGACGTTGAGCTGCATGGTGCGCTCAAGACGGACACCGCGGTCCTCGAACAGCTTCGCCATCACGCGGTGCGTGATGGTGGCGCCGACCTGGGACTTGATGTCGTCACCGACGATCGGGACACCGGCCTCGGTGAACTTGTCGGCCCACTCCTTGGTGCCGGCGATGAAGACCGGAAGGGCGTTGACGAAGGCGACCTTGGCGTCGATGGCGCACTGGGCGTAGAACTTCGCCGCGTCCTCGGAACCGACGGGCAGGTAGCAGACGAGAACGTCGACCTGCTTGTCCTTGAGGATCTGGACGACGTCGACGGGGGCCTCGGCGGACTCCTCGATCGTCTCGCGGTAGTACTTGCCCAGACCGTCGAGCGTGTGACCACGCTGGACCTGGACGCCCGTGTTCGGCACGTCGCAGATCTTGATGGTGTTGTTCTCGGAGGCGCCGATGGCGTCCGCGAGGTCGAGGCCGACCTTCTTCGCGTCGACGTCGAACGCGGCGACGAACTCGACGTCACCGACGTGGTAGTCGCCGAACTGGACGTGCATGAGGCCGGGGACCTTGGTCTCCGGGTCAGCGTCCTTGTAGAACTCGACGCCCTGCACCAGCGAGGCGGCGCAGTTGCCCACGCCGACGATGGCTACGCGAACCGAACCCATTCCGGTTGCTCCCTGTGTGTACTGGTGAAGTCCTGAGCGGACTTCACATGGCGGTGTCGTCGGACGGATCCGGCCGGGTGCTGTCCCGGTGCCGGGGCAGGCCGCCCGTCTCTCCAGATGTGTCCTGCTGAGCTGCGCCCCCCGGACCGGACCTTCGCTGGTCCCGGCCCGCGCGCTCGCTCTCGATCAGCTCGTTCAGCCAGCGCACTTCGCGCTCCACGGACTCCATTCCGT
This sequence comes from Streptomyces sp. VRA16 Mangrove soil, assembly GCF_017377775.1. Classification (GTDB taxonomy): domain Bacteria; phylum Actinomycetota; class Actinomycetes; order Streptomycetales; family Streptomycetaceae; genus Streptomyces. The sequence goes on along the minus strand of NZ_JAFVLN010000019.1, from coordinate 128,878 downwards.
GCCGCTGCAGCTCGAGCGTGTAGTCGTCCAGGCGCTCCCGCGTGCGGGCGAAGGAGAGGCGCATCTTTTCCAGGCGCTCCTCCAGCCGGCTGCGACGGCCCTCGAGGACGCGCATCCGCACGTCGCGCGACGTCTGCCCGAAAAAGGCGAATCGCGCGGCGAAGTGCTCGTCCTCGTACGCATCGGGACCGGTCTGCGAGAGCAGGTCCTCGAAGTGCTCCTTACCTTCCGCCGTCAACCGATAGACGATCTTGGCGCGACGCCCTGCGAGTGGTGCTGCAGCGGCATCGGCGGGACCTGTGCCCGGTTCCTCGATCAACCAGCCGTTGGCGACCAGCGTCTTGAGGCAGGGGTACAGCGTCCCGTAACTGAAGGCACGGAAGACCCCCAGCGACGTATTGAGTCGTTTGCGCAGCTCATAGCCGTGCATCGGGGACTCGCGGAGCAGTCCGAGGACGGCGAATTCGAGAATGCCGGAGCGTCTGCTCATCGTCGCCTCCTCACTCTCGCGGTCCCATGTATCGACTCTTTATGTCGTGCTGATGTATCGACTCGATACATCCCGACGATAGAACGGGCCTGCGACTGCGGCAAGAGGGATCACGGTGAACGGCGTCACATCACCGATTAGCACGAGGCAACTTGCCTGATTTGGGGTGAACTTCGGCCCTAGGAAGGTTTTGACGGTGCGTAGTCTGTCCGCCATGCAGACCACCGGGAGCCGAGTGACGCCTGGGGGCGTCGTCGTCCCCGGTGTAGTACGGGTGAGCGCGGGAGGGTGCTCGTTCGTACTTCGGGGGGGACCGGAAACCAGCCGCCGTTTCCAGGCGCGCGAGGCCGCGCCTGCCCGAGGAGTAGTCGTTCGATGAGCGAGCATCGTCGCAAACCGCCGCAGCCGCAGGGCGGCGGGCGCGCCGCGGCCCGTCGCGGAGCGTCCGGAACACCGTCGGGCCGCCGCGCGGCACCGCGTGGCGCCTCCGGTTCGCCGTCCGCTTCCTACGGCGCCCCGAGTTCATCGGGTTCGCACGGGAGTGAGGGCGAGGACCGCCCATGGGGCGGTCGCGCGGAAGCGCGCCGTGCGGCCCAGCGCAGTGGCAGTACCGGAGGAAGGCGCAGAGGCCCTGACGGCGGCGCAGGCCGCGGTGGAGCCGGTGGTGGCGGCCGTCGCGGCGGCGGTGGCTCCGGTGGGCCGAACGGTCCCGGGCGCGGCAGGGGCCGCGGCTCCGGCCGACCGGAGAAGAAGAGGTTCATCGACTACCCGCGCGCCTACAAGGACGGGTGGCGTCGCTGGGTCCCGTCGTGGCGACTGGTGACGGGCATGGGCGTCGGGTTCTTCGGCAGCCTGATGGTCGCGGCGGGTATCGCCTACGCGATGGTGGGCGTGCCCCAGATGGCCGACACCGCCAAGGCCCAGAACAACGTCTACTACTGGGCGGACGGGACCCAGATGGTCGCGACCGGTGGTGAGACCAACCGGCAGATCATCAACTACGCGGACATCCCGAAGTCGATGCGCTACGCCGTCATGTCGGCGGAGAACAAGACGTTCGAGAGCGACAAGGGCGTCGACCCCATGGGCATCGCCCGCGCCGTGTTCAACATGGCCAAGGGCGGTGAGACACAGGGCGGGTCGACGATCACCCAGCAGTACGTGAAGAACGCGATGCTGGACGACCAGTCCCAGACGGTCTCCCGAAAGCTCAAGGAACTGTTCGTCTCCATAAAGGTCGGCCAGACGGTCAACAAGGAGACGATCATGGCCGGCTACCTCAACACCGCGTACTACGGACGAGGCGCCTACGGAATCCAGGCCGCGGCGCGCACCTACTTCGACAAGAACGCGTCCGACCTGAGCCCGAGCCAGACCGCCTTCCTCGCCTCCGTCCTCAAGGGCGCGACGTACTTCGACCCCGCGGGAGCGCCGGAGATCGACCCGGTCAACGCGACCAGGGAGAAGAACACGAAGCGGGCCAAGGAGCGGTGGGCCTGGATCCTCGGTGAAGAGGTGAAGGACGGCCGTCTGTCCGCGACGGACCGTGACAAGTACCTGAAGGCCGGGTTCCCCCACCTGCAGAGCCCGCGCTCCAACGCCCAGCTGGGTGGCCAGATCGGCTATCTCGTCGACCTGGCCAAGGCGTACGTCATCAACAACAGCAACGGGAACATCAGCGCCGACGACCTGCAGAAGGGCGGCTACGAGATCCACACCACCTTCGACAGGAAGAAGGTGAACGAGCTCGAGGCCGCCGTGAAGAAGGTCCGCAAGGAGAGCATCAAGCCGGACCAGCGGGACAAGGACAAGTACGTCCAGTTCGGCGGGGCCTCGGTGAACCCCAAGACCGGAGCGATCGAGGCCATCTACGGCGGCGCCGACGCGACGAAGCACTTCACCAACAACGCCGACGTGACGGGCGCCCAGGTCGGCTCGACCTTCAAGCCGTTCGTGCTGGCGGCCGCCTTCAAGTACGGCGTGAAGGACCCGGACCAGAGCAGCGACCAGCCCGAGAGCGCGCGCACCATCGTCTCGCCGAAGAGTCTCTACAGCGGCAAGAACAAGCTGAAGATCAAGAACTACGACGGCACGGTCTGGACGGACAAGGAGGGCAAGGAGTGGCTGCAGACCAACGACGGTGGCGCTTCCTACAACCCCCCGAGCTACCAGATCGACCTGCGTGAGGCGATGCGGGAGTCCGTGAACTCCGCCTATGTGCAGCTGGGCATGGATGTCGGCCTGGACAAGGTGAAGGAGTCCGCCCTGAGCGCGGGTCTCCTGGAGAACAGCTTCGCCAGCGCCAACTACCCGTCCTTCTCCCTCGGCACCTCCGACCCGAGCGCGATCCGGATGGCCGGTGCCTACGCCACCTTCGCGACCAGCGGTCAGCAGAACGACCCGTTCTCGGTGTCGTCCGTCGACCTCAAGGGCGACACGATCTACCGGCACGAATCGAAGCCGAAGCGGGCCTTCGACCCGAAGGTCGCGGACAACGTCACCGATGTCCTCAAGACCGTCGTCGACAAGGGCACCGGTACGGCGGCGAAGCTGCCGGGCCGCGACGTGGCCGGCAAGACCGGTACCACCGACGGCAACAAGTCCGCCTGGTTCGTGGGCTACACCAAGCAGCTGTCCACCGCGATCACGATGTACCGGATGGACGACAACGAGAACTCCAAGAACCGGAAGTTCCTCGAGATGTACGGAACGGGTGGCCAGGAGAAGATCCACGGCGCCTCGTTCCCGGCCCAGATCTGGCACGACTACATGGCCAAGGCGATGTCCGGCCAGCCCTACGAGTCCTTCGAGACGCCGGAGTCCATCGGCAAGGTGGTCGGTGCGACCCCGAGCCCGACGCCGACGCCGACCGTGAGCAGCTCGCCGTCCTCGTCCCCCACGGCGTCCCCGACCCCGAGCCAGTCGTCGACGGGCCCCTCGCCGTCGACCACGCAGTCGTGCAGCAAGTGGGACTGGAACTGCAGCACCGGCGGCGCCACGGGCGGTACGAACGGTGGCACGACGGACGGCGGAACGTCGTCGTCGCCCTCGCCCACCGAGTCCACGGCCAACGGGAACTCCCGAGGCAATGGAAACGGAGGCCTCTTCGGAGGAACCGGCTAGCCCGCTCCACGACCACGCAGCGTGTTTCACGTGAAACGCTGCGTGGCCCACGGCGGTCGAGGGCCGTCGCACCGATCGGGTGCGGCGGCCCTCGCCCCGTTCTCAGCCTCGTACGGCAGGATGTGCGGCATGCCCAGTGCAGAGACGACGCGCGTGAACCCGCAGCAGCCGGATCCGGTACGACCGACCAGAGAGGACGAGGTCGCCGCGGCCGGCAGCGAGTTCATCGGTGGACCCATCGGGCGGCGAGCGCTGCTCGGCTCCTCCTGGTGGACCCCTGTACGTGTCATCGCGCTCGTCATGATCGGCATGTTCGCGCTCGGCATGGTGCAGAAGTTCCCCTGCTACGACGGCGCCTGGTTCTTCGGGGCCAGCTCCCAGTACACGCACGCGTGCTACTCGGACATCCCGCACCTCTACCAGGGACGCGGTTTCGCCGACGGGCTCGTGCCGTACTTCGACAAGCTCTCCGGCGACATGGACTATCTCGAGTACCCGGTGCTCACCGGTGTGTTCATGGAGGTCGCCGCGTGGCTGACGCCCGGCGGCGGCTCCATCCAGCACCAGGAGCAGGTGTACTGGATGGTCAACGCCGGGATGCTGATGATCTGCGCCGCGATCATCGCCGTCTGTGTGACCAGGACGCACCGCAGGCGCCCCTGGGACGGCCTCCTGGTCGCTCTGGCGCCCGCGTTCGCCCTGACCTCCACCATCAACTGGGATCTCTTCGCCGTGGCTCTCACGGCCGCTGCGATGCTCATGTGGTCACGGGGCCGTGCGCTCGCCTTCGGCGTGCTGCTGGGGCTCGCGACGGCGGCGAAGCTCTATCCCTTCCTGCTGCTCGGTCCGCTGCTGGTGCTGTGCTGGCGGGCGGGCAAGTGGCGGGAGTTCTGGGTGGCGACGGCCGGTGCGGTCGTCTCGTGGCTCGTCGTGAACCTGCCGGTGATGATCCTGGCGCCCGAGGGCTGGTCGAAGTTCTACCGGTTCAGCCAGGAGCGCGGGGTCGACTTCGGCTCCTTCTGGCTGATCATCTCCCAGCACATGGACTCACCGCTCGACACGCACGTGGTCAACACCCTGGCCACGGCGCTGATGGTGCTGGCCTGCCTGGGCGTCGCGGCCCTGACACTCACCGCCCCGCGCCGGCCGCGCTTCGCGCAGCTCGTCTTCCTGGTGATCGCCGCGTTCATCCTCACCAACAAGGTCTACTCGCCGCAGTACGTGCTCTGGCTGATCCCGCTCGCCGCCCTCGCCCGGCCCAAGTGGCGGGACTTCCTGATCTGGCAGGCGTGCGAGGTCGCGTACTTCCTGGGGATCTGGCTCTACCTCGCCTACACGACCAGCGGCGACAAGCACCAGGGCCTGCCGACCGCGGGCTACCAACTGGCCATCGCCGTGCATCTGGTGGGCACGCTGTACCTGTGCGCCGTCATCGTGCGGGACATCTGGCTGCCCGAGCGGGACGTGGTGCGGCGCACCGGGGACGACGATCCGTCCGGCGGCGTACTGGACGGCGCGACGGACGTCTTCGTCCTCGGGTACGCCGCCCATCCCCCGCGGCACGCCGCCCATGACTGGGAGCAGCCGCCGGCGGTGGACTGGGGCAAGGAGCCCGGCGGTTCACTCTGAGCGAACGTGGACGAGGCAAGGCGGGCCGGGCACCGAAAAGGTGCCCGGCCCGCCTTGTCCGTACAGGGTGTGAAAGACCGCCTCAGCGGTCCGCGACCTCAGCGGTCCACGATGCGGTCGAACTGGGTGGTGGTGTGCCGCAGATGGGCCACCAGCTCCTCGCCGACCTTCGGCTCGGGCGCGTCCGACGGCACGAACAGGATCGACACCTGCATGTGCGGCGGCTCGGCGAACCAGCGCTGCTTGCCCGCCCAGACGAACGGGGCGAGGTTGCGGTTCACCGTCGCCAGACCGGCGCGGGCGACGCCCTTGGCGCGCGGCATGACGCCGTGCAGCGCCTTCGGGGCCTCCAGGCCCACACCGTGCGACGTACCGCCCGCCACGACCACCAGCCAGCCGTCGGAGGCCGTCTTCTGCTGCCGGTAGCCGAAGCGGTCGCCCTTGGCGACGCGCGTGACGTCCAGGACGGCACCGCGGTACTCGGTCGCCTCGTGGTCGCCCAGCCACAGCCGCGTACCGATGCGCGCGCGGAAGCGGGTCTGCGGGAACTGCTGCTGCAGCCGCGCCAGTTCCTCGGCCTTGAGGTGGCTGACGAACATGGTGTGCAGCGGGAGGCGGGCCGCACGCAGTCGGTCCATCCAGCCGATGACCTCCTCGACGGCGTCCGAGCCGTCGGTGCGGTCCAGCGGCAGGTGGATCGCGAAGCCCTCCAGACGCACGTCCTGGATGGCGTGGGCGAGCTGCGGCAGGTCCTGCTCGGTCACGCCGTGGCGCTTCATCGAGGACATGACCTCGACGACGACGCGGGCGCCGACCAGGCCGTGCACCCCGTCCACGGAGGAGACGGAGCGGATGACGCGATCGGGCAGCGGAACCGGTTCTTCGCCGCGCCGGAACGGAGTCAGGACCAGCAGGTCACCGCTGAACCAGTCCTTGATCCGGGCGGCTTCGTACGTGGTCCCGACGGCGAGGATGTCGGAGCCGAGGCGCGTGGCCTCCTCCGCCAGCCGTTCGTGGCCGAAGCCGTAGCCGTTGCCCTTGCAGACGGGGACGAGCCCCGGGAACTGCTCGAATACGTGCTTGTGGTGTGCCCGCCAGCGCGCGGTGTCGACGTAGAGCGTGAGCGCCATGGCCGGTCCCGGAACCTTTCTCGTGGCTGCGGTGGAGCAGAGGTATGAAGAATTCTTGAAGCTACGTGAATTGTGCCGGGTCCGCCGAGCAAGCGGAGCGGTAAGCACCGGAACGGCCCGTTCGAGGGGCCGGTTCCGGCCTGCGGTCAGCGCCGCGACATGTAGATGTCGAGCGCCTTGTGCAGCAGCTTGTTCAGCGGGAAGTCCCACTCGCCGAGGTACTCGGCCGCCTGGCCGCCGGTGCCGACCTTGAACTGGATCAGGCCGAAGAGGTGATCGGTCTCGTCCAGCGAGTCGGAGATGCCGCGCAGGTCGTAGACGGTGGCACCGAGCGCGTACGAGTCGCGGAGCATCCGCCACTGCATCGCGTTCGACGGCCGGACCTCGCGGCCGATGTTGTCGGAGGCGCCGTAGGAGTACCAGACGTGCCCGCCGACGACGAGCATCGTCGCGGCGGAGAGGTTCACTCCGTTGTGGCGCGCGAAGTAGAGCCGCATCCGGTTGGGGTCCTCGGAGTTGAGGGCTGTCCACATGCGCTGGAAGTACGAGAGCGGACGCGGCCGGAAGTGGTCGCGGACCGCCGTGATCTCGTACAGGCGCTGCCACTCGGCGAGGTCCTGGTAACCGCCCTGGACGACCTCGACACCGGCCTTCTCGGCCTTCTTGATGTTGCGGCGCCACAGCTGGTTGAAGTTCTTGTGGACCTCTTCCAGGGAGCGGTTGGCGAGCGGCACCTGGAAGACGTAGCGCGGCTGGACGTCGCCGAAGCCGGCGCCGCCGTCCTCGCCCTGCTGCCAGCCCATGCGGCGCAGCTTGTCGGCCACCTCGAAGGCGCGCGGCTCGATGAAGTCCGCCTCGATGTCGCGCAGTCGCTTCACATCGGGGTTCTGGATGCCGGCCTTGATGGAGGGGGCGTCCCAGCGGCGGATGATGACCGGCGGGCCCATCTTCACGGAGAAGGCGCCCTGCTGCTTGAGGTGCGCCAGCATCGGGCGCAGCCACTCCTCCAGGTTCGGGGCGTACCAGTTGATCACCGGGCCCTCGGGGAGGTACGCGAGATAGCGCTTGATCTTGGGCAGCTGGCGGTACAGGACGAGGCCCGCGCCGACCATCTCGCCGGTCTTGTCGTCGAACCAGCCCAGGCTCTCGGAGCGCCACTCCGCCTTCACATCTGCCCATGCGGGGACCTGCATGTGGCTCGCCGACGGCAGGCTCTGGATGTACGCCAGATGCTGCTCTCGGCTGATGGTCCTCAGGGTCAGGCTCATTCGGGGCGCTCCTCGGGCTGGTGTGTCCCCATGGGTACAGGGGCTCCGGCTCTCGCGCCGAAGCCTACTGCGCCCCGTGAGCGCCCCGACTGGCCGTATGGAAGGTAAGCCTTCGCGGGCCCCCGGCCTCAGCCGATGACCCCGCCGAACAGGCCTCCGTGAGCCATGCCGATGAAGAAGCCGACCGCCGACGCTCCCAGGCCCAGGATCAGGCCGAATCGTTCACGGGTCGTCTCCGAGACGAACTGTCCGTACGCCCCCGTGAGGATCCCGACGAGGCCGGTCCAGGAGCTGAGGAGATGAAGGCCGGGCCAGATCGAGGAGATGATCGCCACCGCCCCGAGCACCGCGGTCACCGCGAGCAGGGTGTCGGGGAGCGGATGGGACTTCCCGTCGGTGGCCAAGAGAGAGCCGGCGGTCGTGCTGTTCGGTCGCATTGCCTGTGCCATGAGGGCACCTCCTGCGGAAGGCGGCGCATCGTAGCGCCATACACACCCGATGTGTCCAGATTGAGGCCGTCCACTGTCGGATTTCAACCGGAAGCCGAGGTGCAGGTAGTCTGTACCGTCTGCATTGGTGTCTGCCCACATCCCGACGAGGGATGCATACCCACTGATCTGCACGGTTCTCCTCCGGAGGCCGGATTGTCAGTGGCGGCGGATACCGTTGCTCACGCATAACAACCCTCCTGCCACGGAACGACCGTGGCCGCTGAGTCCAAAGGAGGTGGGTTCCACATGCGTCACTACGAGGTGATGGTCATCCTCGACCCCGATCTGGAGGAGCGCGCTGTCGCCCCCCTGATCGAGAACTTCCTCTCCGTCGTCCGTGAGGGCAACGGAAAGGTCGAGAAGGTCGACACCTGGGGCCGTCGTCGTCTCTCGTACGAGATCAAGAAGAAGCCCGAGGGCATCTACTCGGTCATCGACCTGCAGGCCGAGCCTGCGGTCGTCAAGGAGCTCGACCGCCAGATGAACCTGAACGAGTCGGTCCTCCGGACCAAGGTCCTCCGTCCCGAGACCCACTGAACTTCCTAGTTCAGCGGTACTCGGGTTTCGAGTAGCAGCAAGCAGTCCGCAGCAAACCCGCCGAGAGGTACCCCATGGCAGGCGAGACCGTCATCACGGTCGTCGGCAATCTTGTCGACGACCCCGAGCTGCGCTTCACCCCCTCCGGTGCGGCGGTCGCGAAGTTCCGTGTCGCGTCCACTCCCCGCACCTTCGACCGGCAGACCAATGAGTGGAAGGACGGCGAGAGCCTGTTCCTGACCTGCTCGGTCTGGCGTCAGGCGGCGGAGAACGTCGCGGAGTCGCTCCAGCGAGGCATGCGCGTCATCGTGCAGGGCCGGCTGAAGCAGCGGTCCTACGAGGACCGTGAGGGCGTCAAGCGCACGGTCTACGAGCTGGACGTCGAGGAAGTCGGCGCCAGCCTCCGCAGCGCCACGGCCAAGGTCACCAAGACCTCTGGCGGCGGCCGCAGTGGTGGCCAGGGCGGCTACGGCGGTGGCGGTGGCGGCCAGCAGGGCGGCGGCTGGAGCGGTGGCTCCGGCGGCGGTCAGCAGCAGGGTGGCGGCGGTGCTCCCGCCGACGACCCCTGGGCGACCGGTGCGCCGGCCGGCGGCGGCCAGCAGGGCGGCGGCGGTGGCGGCTGGGGCGGAAGCTCCGGCGGCTCCGGCGGCGGCTACTCGGACGAGCCCCCCTTCTAGGGAGCACTCCCTTCAGGGACGGGCTCGCACCCCAAACTTCTTGATCACACAGGAGAAACACCATGGCGAAGCCGCCTGTGCGCAAGCCTAAGAAGAAGGTCTGCGCGTTCTGCAAGGACAAGGTCACGTACGTGGACTACAAGGACACGAACATGCTGCGGAAGTTCATTTCCGACCGCGGCAAGATCCGTGCCCGCCGCGTGACCGGCAACTGCACGCAGCACCAGCGTGACGTCGCCACGGCCGTCAAGAACAGCCGTGAGATGGCGCTGCTGCCCTACACGTCCACCGCGCGATAAGGGAAGGGTGACCGAAAAATGAAGATCATCCTGACCCACGAGGTCTCTGGCCTCGGCACCGCCGGTGACGTCGTCGACGTCAAGGACGGGTACGCCCGCAACTACCTGGTCCCGCGTGGCTTTGCCATCCGCTGGACCAAGGGTGGCGAGCAGGACGTGGCGCAGATCCGCCGCGCCCGCAAGATCCACGAGATCGCGACGATCGAGCAGGCCAACGAGGTCAAGGCCAAGCTCGAGGGCGTCAAGGTCCGTCTGGCCGTTCGCTCCGGCGACGCCGGTCGTCTCTTCGGTTCCGTCACCCAGGCCGACGTCGCTTCGGCGATCGAGACCGCCGGTGGCCCGAAGGTCGACAAGCGCCGCGTCGAGCTGGGCGCGCCGATCAAGACGCTGGGCGCCCACGAGGCGACCGTGCGTCTGCACCCCGAGGTTGCCGCCAAGGTCAACGTCGAGGTCGTCGCTGCCTGAGCACTGCCCTGAGCAGCGCTGAAGCGAATGTGGGGCCGCACCCTCCGGGGTGCGGCCCCACACGCTTGTCACGCGTTCTGTTTCCCGTTTCACGTGAAACGGTGCGCTTCGGTCAGCGCGTGGCGCCGGTGACCGCCCAGCGGCCGGAGCGGTAGCGAACCCAGAGCGTCGCCATCCGTACGGCCATCATCAGCGTCATCGCTCCCCACAGCGCGGTGAGTCCCCCGCCCAGGGCCGGGACCAGGAGCGCCACCGGCGTGAAGACCGCCAGGGTGATCAACATGGCCCAGGCCAGATAGGGGCCGTCGCCTGCCCCCATGAGGACACCGTCGAGGACGAAGACGATGCCGCAGATGGGCTGGGAGAGCGCCACGACGACGAGGGCGGGCAGGGCCGCGTCCTGCACGACCGGGTCGCTCGTGAAGAGCGGGACGAACAGCGGGCGGGTGACGACGACGAGAAGGCCGAGGACCACTCCGGTCGCGATGCCCCACTGCACCATGCGGCGGCAGACGTCCCGGGCCCCGTCGGCGTCGTCGGCGCCGAGATAGCGACCGATGATCGCCTGCCCCGCGATGGCGATGGCGTCGAGCGCGAAGGCGAGCAGACTCCACAGGGACAGCACGATCTGGTGGGCGGCCACGTCCGCGTCGCCGAGACGGGCGGCCACGGCGGTGGCGATCATCAGGACCGCGCGGAGTGCGAGGGTGCGGACCAGGAGCGGGGTGCCCGCCTGGGCGCAGGCACGTATGCCCGCGGCGTCGGGGCGCAGCGAGGCGCCGTGGCGACGGGCCCCGCGCACGACCACGACCAGGTAGACCGCGGCCATGCCGAGCTGGGCGATGACGGTGCCCCAGGCGGAACCGGCGATGCCGAGCCCGGCACCGTAGACCAGCCCGGCGTTGAGCACACCGTTGGCGATGAAACCGGCGACGGCCACGTACAGCGGGGTCCTGGTGTTCTGCAGACCGCGCAGCACACCGGTGGCGGCCAGGACCACGAGCATCGCGGGGATGCCGAGCGCGGAGATGCGCAGATACGTGGTCGCGTACGGGGCCGCGGTGTCCGAGGCACCGAACAGGCTGACCAGGGCGGGGGCGGTGGGCAGCACGACCGCGACGACCGCGGCGCCCAGCAGCAGTGCGAGCCAGATGCCGTCCATGCCCTGCTGGATCGCGGCCCGGGTGTCTCCCGCGCCGACCCGGCGGGCGACGGCGGCCGTGGTGGCGTAGGCAAGGAAGACGAAGACGCTGACCGCGGTCGTCAGGAGGGCCGAGGCGACGGCGAGCCCTGCCAGTTGGGCAGTGCCGAGATGACCGACGATGGCGCTGTCGGCCATCAGGAAAAGGGGCTCCGCGACGAGTGCGCCGAAGGCGGGAACGGCGAGGGCGACGATCTCTCGGTCGTGCCGGCGGCGGGTGGCCTTGGGCGTCACGGGGGCCTGTGTCATGAGCACCAATCTAATCTTCCACAGGTAAGAGATGCAATCGCATTGAGACCCTTACTTTGGGTGGGTGTGCGGACGGGGCGAAACGGTGTTCGTGACGATCTTGGTCCGACTGGGGAAGTTTTTCTTCTGCACAGCCGGTGGACGGCAAAAGTGCAGGTCAGGGTATGTGTGTAAGAACGCCTGAGGGCTTGTTCACAGGGCTGTCCACCGGGTCGTGCACAGGTTTTCCCCGGTTCTCCACAGAGAGAGGCCCGTCTTCCACAGCGCCTGTGGATAACCAGATTGGCTGACGGTGCCGACGCGCCTACGGTGGTGCGGCGCCCGCTGTGCCTTTCGACCTCGGAAACCTCACAAATCCGACGCGTCAGAACCGGAATCGGGCCCCCTGTTTTGTCAGTGTCGTGCCGTAGGAATGTAGGGCACGGCGAGGTCCGCTCGGCGGACGGGAGGAGGTGGCCCGGTGAGTATCTCCGAGCCGTTGGACGACCCCTGGGCCGACAGCGGTCCGAGTGATCGTCTGCCCCCTTCCCGGCCGCGCCGAGGCGGCGGGCGACAGGGTGATCAGCACGAGCGGGGCCGGGACGACGGCGGCTGGGACGACGGTCCCGCCACGTTCGAGCGGGTACCGCCGCAGGATCTGGACGCCGAGCAGTCCGTGCTCGGCGGCATGCTGCTGTCCAAGGACGCGATCGCCGACGTCGTCGAGGTCCTCAAGGGCGCCGACTTCTACAAGCCCGCCCACGAAACGATCTTCCAGGCGATCCTCGACGTCTACGCCAAGGGCGAGCCGGCCGACCCGATCACCATCGCCGCGGAGCTGACCAAGCGTGGCGAGATCAACAAGGTCGGCGGCGCATCGTATCTGCACACCCTCGTCCAGACGGTCCCGACGGCGGCGAACGCCGAGTACTACGCGGAGATCGTCCACGAGCGGGCGGTGCTGCGCCGTCTCGTCGAGGCCGGCACGCGGATCACGCAGATGGGCTACGCGGCCGACGACGACGTCGACGAGATCGTCAACAAGGCGCAGGCCGAGATCTACGCGGTCACCGAGCAGCGCACCAGCGAGGACTACCTCCCGCTCGGCGACATCATGGAGGGCGCCCTCGACGAGATCGAGGCGATCGGCTCGCGCAGCGGCGAGATGACCGGCGTGCCGACCGGCTTCACCGACTTCGACTCGCTGACCAACGGCCTGCACCCGGGCCAGATGATCGTCATCGCGGCCCGTCCCGCCATGGGTAAGTCCACGCTCGCGCTGGACTTCGCGCGCGCGGCGTCCATCAAGAACAACCTGCCCAGCGTCATCTTCTCCCTCGAAATGGGGCGCAACGAGATCGCGATGCGTCTGCTGTCGGCCGAGGCGCGGGTGGCTCTGCACCACATGCGCTCCGGCACGATGACCGACGAGGACTGGACGCGGCTCGCACGCCGGATGCCCGAGGTCTCGGCCGCGCCGCTCTACATCGACGACTCCCCGAACCTGTCGATGATGGAGATCCGCGCCAAGTGCCGCCGTCTCAAGCAGCGCAACGACATCCGGCTCGTGATCATCGACTATCTGCAGCTGATGCAGGCCGGTGGCTCCAAGCGTTCCGAGAGCCGTCAGCAGGAGGTCTCGGACATGTCCCGAAACCTCAAGCTGCTGGCCAAGGAGCTGGAGGTCCCGGTGATCGCGCTGTCGCAGCTGAACCGTGGTCCCGAGCAGCGCACGGACAAGAAGCCGATGGTGTCCGACCTGCGTGAGTCCGGCTCCATCGAGCAGGACGCCGACATGGTCATCCTGCTGCACCGCGAGGACGCGTACGAGAAGGAGTCGCCGCGCGCGGGCGAGGCCGACATCATCGTCGGCAAGCACCGTAACGGCCCGACGGCCACGATCACCGTGGCCTTCCAGGGTCACTACTCGCGGTTCGTGGACATGGCGCAGACCTGATTCCGCGCCGTGTCGGCGGCCGTCGCGTTGCGATGATGGCCGTGTGACACAGGACCAGGACGCGGCGCCGCCCGTCCTTCTCGGCATCGACGACCTGCGGCCGCTGCCGCATGTCACACGGATCGCCCGCACCAGCGCCGACGGCGTCCGGCTCCTGGAGGAGCACCGAGACAGCTACGTCGACGAACTCTGGCTCGATCACGATCTCGGCGGCGACGACAGCATCATGCCGGTGGTGACGCTGCTGGAGGAGGCCGCCTTCGACGGCCGGCCGTTCCGCATCGGGACGGTCTTCGTGCACAGTGCCAACCCCATCGGCGCCGAGACCGTCGTCCGGTCCCTCACGCGCTGGGGCTACCGGGTGCGCCGGACGACGGCCTGAGCGAGCCCGGGACCAGCGAGATCTCCAGTTCCGACAAGCGGGCCGGATCCGCGATCACCTCGTAGGCGGACACCCGGTCGGCCTCGACCGTGACGGCCAGGGCCAGCAGCAGGCGGCCGCGCGGGGCGACCACGAGGCCGGGACGGCCGTCGATGAGGGCCGTGGCCGCGAACCGGGCGTTGCGGCGCAGTACGACCGTCTCGCGGGCCACCTCGTCGGCGCCGCGGGCCCGGGCCGACGCGCCCGGCGCCAGGGTGAGCGGGTCGGCATGACGTACGACGTCGGGGGCGAGGACCGCGAGGAGCGCGTTCAGGTCGCCGTCGCGGGCCGCGGCGCGGAAGGCGTCGACCACCTGGCGCTGCCGGTCCAGCTCGGGAGCGGGGAGCGTGCTCGTGCCCTGGACGCGATGGCGGGCGCGGCTCGCGAGCTTCTTCGTGGTGACAGGGGTGCGTCCCACGACGGGGGCGATCTCGGCGAAGGGCACCGCGAACAGGTCGTGCAGGACGAAGGCGACGCGCTCCGCGGGGCTCAGCGAGTCCAGGACGACGAGCAGGGCGCGGCCCACGGCGTCGACCAGCACGGCCTCGCTCTCCGGGCCGGCGCCCGTACGCTCCTCGTCCCAGACCTCCTCGGGCAGGTGCCCGACGAAGTCCTCACGGCGCGAGGTGCGCGAGCGCAGCATGTCGAGGCAGATCCGGGAGACGACCGTGCGCAGCCAGGCGGCCAGGTTGTCGATGGCGCCGGCATCGCTGCGGCTCAACCGCAGCCAGGTCTCCTGCACCGCGTCGTCCGCGTCCGCGAGGGAGCCGAGCAGCCGGTACGCGACACCGCGCAACGGTCCGCGGTGCTCCTCGAAGCGCCGCGCCAGCTCGTCCTGGGAGTCTTCTCCGGCCCGTTCGGTCACCGCCATGGCGACCACGCTACGGGCACGGTGATCGCCTCCGGTGAAATCGGGTCGACGTGGCTCGGCGCCCAGGATGGACTGGGCCCATGACGACACCTTCGAAAGAGCTGCTGCCCACCACCCGCCGTGCGCTCCTGCACCGCATCGCCGTCGCGCAGAGCGAGGGGCGTGCCCCCTCCCTCGTCGCCGCGGTCGCCCGCGACGGGGAGCTGGTGTGGACGGGGTCGCGCACCTCGGTGGACGGACACGGACCCGATGAGCACGTGCAGTACCGGATCGGTTCGATCACGAAGACGTTCACCGCCGTCCTGGTGATGCGGCTGCGCGACGAGGGCCTGATCGACCTGGGTGACCCCCTGGAGAAGCACCTTCCGGGAACGGGCGCGGGGGAGGTCACCGTCGCCGAACTCCTCGCGCACACCGGCGGACTGGCGGCCGAGACGCCGGGCGAGTGGTGGGAGCGGTCGTCCGCCGCGCTGCGCCCGGCCCTCGACGACGTCCTCGGAGAGCAGCCCTTCCGGCACCCCGTGGGACGCCGCCACCACTACTCCAACCCCGGCTACACGCTGCTGGGCGCACTGGTCGAGAAGGTGCGGGGCGTCTCCTGGGAGGAGGCGCTGCGCCAGGAGATCCTCGAACCGCTCGGCCTGACGCGGACGAGCGCCGAGCCGCGGATGCCGCACGCCGGCGGCTGGGCCGTGCACCCGTACGCCGATGTGCTGCTCCCGGAGCCGAGCGAGGATCTCGGCCTGATGGCACCGGCCGGTCAACTGTGGTCCACCACCCGGGACCTGGCCGTCTTCGCGGGCTTCCTCACGACGGGCGACGACCGGGTGCTGAGCGCGGAGACCGTACGGGAGATGCGGACGCCCGCCGCACCGACGCTGCCGGGTGACTGGGAGACCTCGTACGGACTCGGGATGCAGGTGGCGCGCCGGGACGGGCGTGTTCTCGCCGGGCACACCGGCTCGCTGCCCGGGTTCGTGGCCGGGCTGTGGCTGGACGAGGAGGAAGGCCTTGCCTCCGTCGCCCTCGCCAACGCCACGAGCGGAGTGGCCATCGGGACGCTGGCCGCCGACCTCCTGAAGATCGTCGCCGACGCCGAGCCGCGGATGCCCGAGCCGTGGCGCCCGCTGCCCGAAGTCGACGCCACCCTGCTGGAGTTGACGGGCCCCTGGTACTGGGGCACGCAGATCGCGGCGCTGCGCCTTGCGGCCGACGGCGGCGTCGAACTCGGGCCGGTGGCCGGCGCGGGTCGGCGCTCCCGGTTCCGGGCGAACGGGGACGGCACCTGGACCGGGCTCGACGGCTACTACATGGGGGAGATCCTCCGGGCCGTTCGGCGGCCGGACGGCTCGGTGAGCCACCTCGACCTCGGCTCGTTCGTCTACACGCGGGAGCCGTACGGCAAGGACGAGCCCGTTCCCGGCGGGGTGGACCCGGAGGGGTGGCGGGGGGTCCCGCAGTAGGGAGCCGGATCGACACGGTGTGCGCTCGTTTCACGTGAAACGAGCGCACACCGCTCTTGCACGGCCTCTCACAGCTGGAGTTTGAACCCCACGTGGGACGCCACGAAGCCGAGGCGCTCGTAGAAGCGGTGCGCGTCGGTGCGGGTGGCGTCCGAGGTCAGCTGCACCAACTGGCAGTCCTGGCGCCGGGATTCGTCGACGGCCCAGGTCATGAGATGCGTCCCGAGCCCGCTGCCGCGCTCGTCGGCGTGGATGCGTACGCCCTCGATGATCGAGCGGGTGGAGCCCTTGCGGGAGAGCCCGGGAACGAGGGTGAGCTGAAGGGTGCCGACGACCCGGCCGTCCCGGACGGCGACGACCAGGTGCTGGTTCGGGTCGGCGGCCAGGCGGGCCTGCGCGGCGAGGTACGGAGTGAGGTCGTCCGGCGACTCGCGCTGTGCGCCCAGCGGATCGTCCGCCAGCATCGCGACGATCGCCGGTACGTCCTCGGCCGTGGCCGCCCTTATTTCAAGATCTCCCATGACGGCAGCCTAGAGGGGCGGCGGGAACTCAGGCGGGTACGCGCAACTCCTCGACAGCCCTGACCAAGGGGGCGAGCTCAGGGTTCTCGGCGGCGGCGTCGAGAGCCTCGCGCAGGGCGGCCTGGTTGGTCGGGCGGGCCTCCTCCAGGAGCTTCAGGCCGGCCTCGGAGACATTCGTGTAGATGCCGCGCCGGTCGGTGGGGCACAGGTAGCGCTGCAGCAGACCGCGGTCCTCCAGGCGGGTCACCAGGCGGGTCGTGGCGCTCTGGCTGAGGACGACGGCGTCGGCCACCTGCTTCATCTGGAGGTGGCCGCCCTCGCCGTCGTGCTGGCGGCTCAGCACGTCGAGCAGGGAGTACTCGCGCACGCTCAGATCGTGCCCGGTCTGCAGGGCGCGCTCGATATGGGCCTCGATCCTCCCGTGCAGCAGGGAGAGGGCGCACCACCCTTGGGAGAGGGCGGTGAGTGCGGGGTCTGTGGCGGTCATGGCTCGTCCAATCCTCCGTCCCGGAGCGGCTGCACACCAGGATAGTCGATGCATCGCGATTGCCCGCGTTTGCAATTAACCGGCGTCTGCAATTATTGTGAGGTCTCGTAAAGCGCATCCGCAACAGTCTGGGAAGGTGAACCCCATGCCTCTCGCGCTTCTGGCCCTCGCGATCGGGGCCTTCGGGATCGGAACCACGGAATTCGTGATCATGGGACTTCTCCCTCAGGTCGCGGGTGACTTCGGAGTCTCCATCCCGACGGCCGGATTCCTGGTGACGGGCTACGCCGTCGGCGTCATGCTCGGCGCCCCGCTGATGACCGTCCTGGGCACCAAGATCCCCCGCAAGCGGATGCTGATGGTGCTGATGGGCTTCTTCATCGTCGGCAACCTGCTCTCCGCCGTGGCCCCCGTCTTCGCCGTCATGCTGATCGGCCGTGTGGTCGCCTCGCTCGCCCACGGCGCGTTCTTCGGCATCGGCTCGGTCGTCGCCGCCGAACTGGTCGCCCCGCAGAAGAAGGCCGGAGCGATCGCCATGATGTTCACCGGCCTGACCGTGGCCAACGTCGTCGGCGTCCCGCTCGGCACCCTCATCGGCCAGAACATCGGCTGGCGCGTGACCTTCGCGATCGTCGCCGCGCTCGGTGTCATCGGTCTGGCCGGCATCGCCAAGCTCGTACCGGACATGCCCAAGCCCGAGGGCGTGCACCTCCGGCATGAGATCGCCGCCTTCAAGAACGTGCAGGTCCTGCTCGCCATGGCGATGACCGTGCTCGGCTTCGGCGGTGTCTTCGCGGCGATCACCTACATCACTCCGATGATGACCAACGTCGCCGGATTCGCCGAGTCCTCCGTGACCTGGCTGCTCGTCCTCTTCGGACTCGGCATGGTGGGCGGCAATCTCGTCGGCGGCAAGTTCGCCGACCGCGCCCTGATGCCGATGCTGTACGTCTCCCTGGGCGCCCTCGCCCTCGTGCTCGGCCTCTTCACGGTCACCGCGCACAACAAGTTCCTGGCCGCGATCACCATCGCCCTGATCGGCGCGCTCGGCTTCGCGACCGTGCCGCCGCTGCAGAAGCGGGTCCTCGACCAGGCGTCCGGCGCCCCGACGCTCGCCTCGGCGGTCAACATCGGCGCCTTCAACGCGGGCAACGCGCTGTCCGCCTGGCTCGGCGGCATCGTGATCTCCGCGGGGCTCGGCTACACCGCCCCCAACTGGGTCGGTGCCGCCCTCGCGGCCGGCGCCCTCGTCCTCGCCGTCGTGTCGGCCGTCCTGGAGCGCCGCACGGCCGCGCCGAGCCTCGTCGTCGCGGGCGCCGGGCAGCGGCAGGCCGAGCCGGTCCACCACTGACCGCAGCCCCGGCCTCCCGGCCACCTCTGACCACTCACCGAAGCAATCCGCACCAACCAGCAGCACCTCGCAAGGAGCACCCCCTCATGACCACCCCCACCGCTGTCGCGCCCCTCACCATCGACGACGCCGAGAAGCTCGTCTCCGTCGCCCGCGCCGCCGCCGAGGCGGCCGGTGTGCCCGTCAGCGTCACCGTCCTCGACGCCGGCGGCCACCTCCTGGCCTTCCGCCGCGACGACCGCGCCGTCCTCATCTCCGGCGAGACCAGCACGCGCAAGGCGTACACCGCGCTGCAGCTCGGCGCCCCGACCGCCGACCTCGTCGACCTGGTCAAGCCGGACGGGCCGTTCCACAGCCTGCCCACCGCCCTCGACCAGCCGCTGCTGTTCATCGCCGGCGGACTCCCGGTCCACCGCGACGGCCGTCTCATCGGCGCCGTCGGGGTCGGTGGCGGTGCGCCCGAGCAGGACCACGGCTTCGCCACCGAGGCCGTCGACACCCTCGCCTGAGCCTCCTCAGGCAACAGCCGCACGCGGAGCAGTCCGCACATGGAGCAGCCCCCGAGCCCCGCATCGCGCGGGCGCCCGGGGGCTGTGCCGTGTCCGGAGCGGTCCGACTCAGCCCGCCGCGACCGTCAGCGGGGCGAACCGGCGGGTCCAGTCACCGGGCAGTTCCGGGGTGCCGTAGGTCATCACCGCGTTGAAGGCGACCCCTTCGAGGCCACGCTCCTTCACCCACGCCAGCAGCTCCTCGTGGCGTACGTCGATGTCGGTGCGCAGCGGCCGGTCCGTGCCCGCCGCCAGCGAGGCCACCAGCGCCTTCGCGGTCTCGGTGTCACGGGCGATCAGCGGGCCGACGACATGCGTGTCCATGTTGGGCCAGGCCGCCGCGTAGCCGATCAGCTCGCCGCCCTTCTCCGCCACACGCAGCTGGTCCGCGAAGGCCGGCAGCCGCGTGAGGACATGCGTGCGGTCCGGGCCGAACACCTCGGCGTCCAGACGCAGGATCGCCGAGAGGTCCTCGGCGGTGGCCGGGCGCGTGGCGACGCTGTCGCTGTGGCCGTCCGCGGTGAAGCGGCCGCGCACCATCTCGGCCCGGCCGGTGACCTTGAACCCCAGCTCCTCGTAGAGCGGCCGCCCGTTGGGCGTCGCGTGCAGCGTCAGCGGTGTCGGCCCCGCCTGCCCGACGACGTACTGCATCAGGCGCCTGCCGACCCCCTGGCGCGCATGGCGTTCGGCGACCAGGACCATGCCGATCGCGCCGAGCTCTGGCCGTCGCCCCGGCCCGTATTCGGTCACCACGCAGGCGCCGACGAGACCACCTGCGGGGTCGTCGATGCCGTAGCCGGTACCGGCACTCAGCAGCAGACCCCACTTGTGTTCTTCGCGGGGCCAACCACGGTCCTCCGAGAGGTCGGCGCAGGCGTGGAGGTCGCCGCGGGTGAGGCGGCGGATGGGCAGGTCGGAGAGGGAAGGTGTCGACACGCAGGTCAGGCTGTCGGACTTGGCCCGTGCCGTCCACCACTTTGCCCGCAGTGACCCGGTGCTTTCGGCCACGTCGGCGCCGGACGGGGCCCGCGGGCCGGGCGTCGCGAGTGTCGCGTTTCACGTGAAACACCGCGCGCGGACCGTTCCTCGCAGCCCACAGGACACCAGGAGCGGCCCAGAAGGTTAGCGTCGGCGACCATGACGCGACCGAGACTTCATCTCTTCGACCTCGACGGGACGCTGCTGCCCGGAACGACGGCGCCCGTACAGATATCCCGGCAGCTCGGTCTGGAGGCCGAGGCGCTGGCGCTGGACGCCGAGATCGGCGCGCAGCGCATCGGCCCGCCCGAGTACGCGCTGCGCATCCACGCCCTGTGGTCCCGGCTGCAGGACGCCCATGTCGAGGCCGCGTTCGAGGGGGCGCCCTGGCTGGGCGGGATCCGGGAGACCTGGGCCCGGATCCGCGAGGGCGGCGACTACTGCGCGGTCATCTCACTGTCGCCGTCCTTCTTCGTGGAGCGGCTGACGGCGTGGGGCGCGCACGCGGCGTACGGATCGCGCTTCCCGGCCGTTCCGTTCACCGAGCCCGTCGACCCCGCCGGGGTGCTCAGCGCCGCGGCCAAAGTGAAGATCGCGGACCGCCTCTGCGAAGAGCTCGGAGTGGGCCGACAGGACTGTATTGCGTACGGCGATTCGCAGTCGGACGTGGAACTCTTCGGTGCCGTTCCGGTATCCGTCGCGGTCAATGCGGATCACCATGTCGCGGGGCTCGCCACGCACTCCTATAGGGGCAGTGATCTCCGCCAGGCGTACGAATTGGTGCGGCCCGCCCGTTAATTGAACGAATTGCAGGAGTGCGCGGGCCACCGTATTCGGTGGTGGTGGGGGGAGGGGCCCGTGGCCTCGGCAGCTGCCGGTATGGTCGCTTCCGGTTTCCGTCCGAACCGGGCCGGGCCATGGCCCGGCCGGAGCCCGCGACGCACGCAGGCCGACGCAGCCTAACTGTACGGAGAGATCGAATACCGGCATTTTCCGTTATGCGTTCTGCTAATTGAGATCAGGTGGCAGGCTGCGGAGAGAAGACTGCGGACAATGTCACATTCACGCCTTACTTGTCCGTAGCGGGCCGGAATGCAGTGTTCAATGTGGCGCCGCATTGGCAGCCGAAAACGTTCGAGGCGAGGCACAGCATGGACGCTCCGACCACTGCGTCGGCCGATTCCGGTCCGGACGGCGGGAGCGGCTGGTTCCTGCCGCGCGGGACCCCGGGACCGGACACCGGCGGCCCCGCGCAGGAAGCCGCCGACGCTCACCTACCCGGGCCCCGTCCCGTGCAGGCGCTGGGCGACAACGCCTCCCCGGACGCGCTTCTCGTGCGGCGCACGATGGAGGAGATCGGGCCCGTCGCCGACCAGGCCACGTCGTACTTCTACGCGCTGCTCTTCGTGCGCCACCCGGAACTGCGCCAGCTCTTCCCCGCCGCGATGGACGCCCAGCGCGACCGGCTGCTGCGGGCGCTGCTGACCGCCGCCGAGCACATCGACAACAAACTCGTCCTCGTCCCGTACCTGAAGAACCTGGGGCGTGGGCACCGCAAGTACGGCACCCGGCCCGAGCACTACCCGGCCGTGGGCGAGTGCCTCATCACCGCACTGACCCACTACGCCCCCGCCACCTGGAGCGCGGAGGCGGAGGCCGCCTGGGTCCGTACGTACACGACGATCTCCCAGATCATGATCGACGCGGCGGCGGAGGACGAGCTGAAGGCACCCGCCTGGTGGCTCGGCGAGGTCGTCGCGCACGATCTGCGCACCCCCGACATCGCGGTGGTGACCGTACGGACCGACCATCCGTACCCGTTCCTGGCCGGGCAGTACACGACCCTGGAGACACCGTGGTGGCCGCGGATCTGGCGGCACTACTCGTTCGCCTCGGCGCCCCGCTCCGACGGGCTGCTCTCGTTCCACGTGAAGGCGGTCCCGGCCGGCTGGGTCTCCAACGCCCTGGTGCACCGGGCCCGCCCCGGCGACGTGCTGCGCCTCGGCCCGCCCGCGGGCTCCATGACGGTCGACCACTCCACCGACAGCGGGCTGCTGTGCCTGGGCGGCGGCACCGGTATCGCGCCCATCAAAGCGCTGGTGGAGGACGTCGCCGAGCACGGCGAGCGGCGCCCGGTCGAGGTCTTCTACGGCGCCCGCACCGACCACGACCTGTACGACATCGACACGATGCTGCGCCTCCAGCGGAGCCACCCCTGGCTCGCGGTCCGGCCGGTCGTGGACCAGCGGCGCCGCCTTCTGCTCCCGGACGCGGTGCGGGAGTACGGCCCCTGGAACGAGTACGACGCCTATCTCTCGGGCCCGCCCGGCATGATCCGCAGTGGGGTCGACGCCCTGCGCTCCATCGGCATCCCGGGCAGCCGCATCCGGCACGACGCGCTGGAGGAGCTCGTCGCGGCCGCGGACTGAATCGCGTACGGACAGCACGGACAGCACCGGCAGCACGGACAGCGAAGAGCCGGGCGCGGGGTCTCAGCCCAGATCGGGCGCGTGCATCGCCCGTACGCCCTCGATGTTGCCGTCCAGGTAGTGGCGCAGCGAGAGCGGCACCAGGTGGACCGAGGCGATGCCGACGCGGGTGAAGGGCACCCGTACGACCTCGTACTCGCCGCAGGGCTCGTCGATCTCGGGACCGTGTCGCTGGCCGAGGTCCATGGACTCCAGGCGGCAGACGAAGAAGTGCTGGACCTTCACGCCGGTGGCGCCACCGTCCTCGCCGATGTGCTCGACGGTGTCCACGAAGCAGGGCACCACATCGGTGATCTTGGCGCCGAGTTCCTCGTGCACCTCACGGTGCAGGGCGTCCACGACGGTCGTGTCCTCCGGCTCCACTCCGCCACCGGGAGTCAGCCAGTACGGATCGATGCCGGGCTTGGTCCGCTTGATCAGAATCAGGTCGTCGCCATCCAGCAGAACGGCGCGTGCGGTGCGCTTGACCACGGGTCGGACGGTCATGGGAGAAATGTGGCCCGACTGGTTCCACGTGAAACATTCCGCACCGCGTGCGCTCCCCCTCACGACCAGTCGACGGCAGCGCGCAGCAACCACTCGTGCGCCCGCGCGATGTGCGGCAGGGCGAGTGTGCCGGTCCGCACGACGAGGAAGTAGGTGCGCAGCGGTGGCACCGGCGGATCCAGCAGGGCGACGATCTCGCCGCTCTCCAGGGCCGGATCGCACAGATAGCGCGGCAGAACGGCGAGCCCCGCGCCCGCGATCACACAGGCCAGCACCGCCCGTAGATCGGGCACGACGACCGTGCCGGTGACGACGGGTCGGGCATCGAAGACCCCGGCCCAGTACCGCGTGACGAGGGGCAGCGATTCGTGCACCTCGACCACCGGGAACTTCTCCAGCGAGGGCGCCGCGTCGCGGTGCAGCTTTCCGGAGCCGATCCGGGCGGCCCAGCGTGGCGCGGCGACCAGGACGTGCTCCTCGTCGCAGAGCGGAGTCGCCGTGAGCAGCGGGCCCCGCGGACGGGCCGTCGTGATGGCCAGATCATGATGTCCGGCGCCGAGCCCCTCCAAGGTCTCCTCCGCGGTGCCGAAAGAGGCTCGCAGGGTGACGCTCTGGCCGTCGTCCCTGGTCAGTGCGGTGAGAGCGGGCAGGGCGCGCTCGGCGGTGAACTCGGGCGGGCCCGCGAGGTGCAGTGTGCGGACGGCGGACTCCTCGTCGAGCCCGGTCTCGGTGATCTCCACGAGGGCGTCGAGGTGCGGGGCCGCCTTGTGCGCCAGCTCGTCGCCGATGCTCGTCGGTGTCACGCCGCGCGCCTGACGCAGGAACAACGGACGCCCCAACTGCCGCTCCAGCGTGCGGATCTGGGAGGTCACCGCCGGCTGCGACAGCCCCAGCAGGGCTGCGGCGCGCGTGAAGGAACCGGCCCGATGGACCGTCACAAAGGTGCGCAGCAGGGCGATGTCCATGGCGGTGCCCCTCCCTCCCGGCCCCCGGTTCGCGCCCAACTATAAATAAGTCGATAGGTCTCTGTCGCTACCGTGATTGGACACTGACACAGAGTCAACTAGCCTTGTTTGCGCGGTTCTTCGCGCGCAGAACCGAGGACGGTCCGAGCCACGAGGGGGGAGGCTCGGACCGTCCGTTGTACGTAGCCCGGTACTAGATGGCACGTGAAATCACCGGGGAACGGATCAGTCCGTGGCCTCCTTCAGCGCACGGAGCACATCCGTCACCAGGTCCTCGGTGTTCTCGATGCCCGCGGAGAAACGGATGAACCCGTCCGGGACGGCGTCGCCGCCCCAGCGCCCGCGCCGCTCGGCGGTCGACCGTACGCCGCCGAAGCTCGTCGCGTCGTCGACCAGTGACAGGGCGTCCAGGAAACGCTCGGCCCGCGCGCGTGAGGGAAGTTCGAAGGAGACGACGCAGCCGAAGTGGCGCATCTGGCGGGCGGCGACGGCATGCGACGGGTCGTCGGGCAGCCCCGGGTGCCGCAGGCCGGTGACGTGTCCGCGCAGCGCCTCGGCCACCGCCAGCGCGTTGGCGCTCTGCCGCGCCACCCGCAGTTCGAGGGTGGCCAGCGACCGGTGGGCGAGCCAGGTCTCCATCGGCCCCGGGATCGCCCCGACGATCTTGCGCCAGCCCCGCACCGGCGCCATCAGGGCGGCGTCCGCACAGGCCACGTAGCCGAGAAGCAGATCCCCGTGGCCGGTGAGCTGCTTGGTGGCGCTGGCCACCGAGAAGTCCGCGCCGAGTGCGAGCGGGCGCTGCCCGAGCGGGGTGGCGAGGGTGTTGTCGACGGCGACCAGCGCCCCGCGCGCGTGGGCGGCGTCGACGAGCCCGCGGATGTCGCACACGTCGAGCCCGGGGTTGGACGGAGTCTCCAGCCACAGCAGCCGCGCCCCGTCCAGGACGTCCAGCTGGGCGCCACCGGCGGTCGGCGCGGTGCGCACCTCGATGCCGTACGCCGTGAGCTGTTCGCGCACCAGCGGGAAGACCTGGTAGCCGTCGGACGGCAGCACCACCGCGTCGCCCGCGCGCAGCTGCGAGAAGAGCACCGCGGAGATCGCGGCCATCCCCGAGGCGAACGCCAGACAGGAGACGTCGGAGCGACCCGGCGCCTCCAGCTCGGCGACGGCGCGCTCCAGATGGGTCCAGGTCGGGTTCTCGTCCCGCCCGTACCTGTAGGGCCCCGACACATCGCCCGGGAGGTGGAAGTGTGCGGCGAACACCGGCCCGGGAAGGGTGGGTTCGTTCTTGACCGCATCGGGCAGTCCCGCCCGTACCGCCCGTGTCCCGTCTCCCACGCTTCCCGGCTCCGTCATGCGGCTCTGCCCTCCACTGCCTCGCGCACGGCGTCGAGGAGGCCGTCGCCCGCCGCCTCGACCATCTTCAGACACTCCTCGAAGCCGTCCATGTCGCCGTAGTACGGGTCGGGGACGTCCATGTCGTCAGGGTCGGCCGCGGGATCGTAGGAGCGCAACAGCCGTACCTTCTCGGCGTCCTGCGGGGTCGGGGCGATCCGGCGCAGGGTGCGCAGATGGCCGGCGTCGAGGGCGATCACCAGGTCGAGCCGGTCGAACCAGTCGCGGCGGAACTGACGGGCCGTGTGCTCGCCGGTGTAGCCGCCCTCCTCCAGGACCCGCACGGTGCGCGGGTCGGCGCCGTCGCCCTCGTGCCAGCCATCGGTGCCCGCGCTGTCGACCTCGACGAGGCCGTCGAGCCCCGCCTCCTCGACGTACGAACGGAAGACGTGCTCGGCCATGGGCGAGCGGCAGATGTTGCCGGTGCAGACGAAACAGACGCGGAACGGTGCGGTCATGGCGGCGGCTCAGTCCTCGTCGGGCAGCACGATGTGCAGCGCCCAGGAGACCACCGAGATGATCAGGCCGCCGAGGATCGCGGTCCACAGGCCGTCGACGTGGAAGGCCAGGTCGAGCCGGCCGGCCAGCCACGAGGTCAGCAGCAGCATCAGGGCGTTCACGATCAGCGTGATCAGGCCGAG
Source organism: Streptomyces sp. VRA16 Mangrove soil (assembly GCF_017377775.1). Lineage (GTDB taxonomy): Bacteria > Actinomycetota > Actinomycetes > Streptomycetales > Streptomycetaceae > Streptomyces. The sequence continues at coordinate 102,767 of NZ_JAFVLN010000019.1, read as the reverse complement.
CGTGAGGAGGAAGAGCGGGAACGTCAGCACCTTCACGATCGGCTTCACGATGAAGTTGACCAGGCCGAAGATGAGCGCGACCAGCAGCAGCGTGCCGACCTTCTTGGGCGTGCTGTCGCCGGTCAGGGTGATCTTGTCGAGCACCCAGACCGCGACGGCCAGGGCGCCCGCGTTGGCGATCGTCTTGACTACGAAATTCTTCATGTGTCTGATCGTGGCAGACGGGACCGGTGGCGCGACGGGCGACGACCGGTGCGGACCGACGACGAGCGTGACGGCGAGGGCTACGAGGGCGATGAAGGCATTCCGGCTGGACGAACTGGAGGCGGAGCGGGTCGCCAACGACGGCGCGTATCTGCAGTTCCTGCGCGAGCGGAACATGTCGGTCGGGCTGTACGCGCTGGACGCGGGGGAGCACGACTCCCAGCAGCCGCACCGGCAGGACGAGGTCTACCTCGTGGTCAGCGGCCGGGCCTCGATCACTGTCGGCATGGAGACCACGCAGGTGGGAAGGGGCAGCGTGGTCTACGTCCCGGCCGGCGTCGCCCACAAGTTCCACCACATCAGCGAGGACCTGAGGGTCCTGGTCGTCTTCTCTCCGCCGGAGAGCTGACCCCGGACCCGGAGACTCCCTAAGGGTCGGGTCAGGGGAGGACAAGGGCTCCGGGGGGCCCGTTCCGGCCCGCGGCGTGCCAGCATTCAAGACAGGAAGACAGCAGGTTCCCGACAGGGGACATCGGAGGAGTCCCGCAGCGGGACAAGAAGAAGGAGCGATGGCGATGCGAGAGATATTCGCGGGCATGCCGTGGTGGGTGAAGTGGGTCGCGGTGCCGGTCATCGCCCTCGTCGTGTTCGGCGGGCTGATCGCCAGCGTCGTCGGCTTCGTGGTCTGGCTGCTCTTCAAGGTGCTGGTGTTCGCCGCGCTGGTCGGTGGACTCATCTACCTGGTCCGCCGGTTCATGGCGGGGTCCTCGTCCTCGCGCGGCAGCGACTGGTGATCTTGCGCACGAAATCCCGTGCGGGATGCGGTGGTTGTTCCGTGAGACGGTTCGCACGACCGGGGGAAGTTTCGGTTCCGGGACCGCACCAAGCGGTGGCCAAGGGTTAAAGTCCAGAATCCGACGGCTTTGCCCCCGTGAGCCCCGGGTGCGCGGGGGGACCCCACGTGCACCGGGAGTGAACCTTGGCCACGGCTGACCCCGCACCCGCCACCTCGCAGACGACGCTCATCGGCTCGGTCCAACGGGCCATGCGTCTGCTGGAAGCGGTCGCCTCGCATGAAGAAGGGGCTCCCGCCAAGCAGCTCGCCAGGGAGGCCGGCCTCGCCCTCCCCACGGCGTACCACCTGCTGCGCACGCTCACCCACGAGGGATATCTCCGCAAGGAGAAGGGCGTCTTCGTGTTCGGTGACGCGGCTGAGCGGTTGAGCAGCAGCGGAGCGCAGCAGAAACGTCGCAGCATGATCACTGAGGCGATCGAGCACTGGCGCGACACCCTCGGGGTCCCGGTCTACTTCTCGGTCTATCGCGACGGCGAGATCGAGGTGGTGGCCGTCGCCGACACCCCGGGCAACCCCGCCGTCGAGGAGTGGGCCGACTTCCGGGAGACCGGCCATGCCCACGCCATCGGCCAGTGTCTGCTCTCACAGCTCGACGAAGAGGCCCGCCTCGACCACCTCGACCGCTATCCCGCGCGGTCCATCACCCCGTACTCGGTCCGCGACGACCGCTCCCTCCTGCGCAAACTGGGCACCCTGGGGCGCATGGAACCCGTCATGGAGCGGCAGGAGTACGCGCTCGGCACGGCCTGCGCCGCGTTCCCGATCACCGTCGGATCCACCGCCGCCACTTTGGCCATTTCTGTGCCTTCCCACCAGACCGAGAAACTGCTTCCCGCCACACGCCAGTTGCAGAGAGAGATCGGAAAGCTCGTAGGGACACTCGCCTTCTCTATCAGCATCTGAAAACTCACTCCTTGTGATCCCCTGTGTACGTTGAGCAAGATGCCAGCAGCGTCAGGAAGGTCATTCCTGGCCAATCGACGGCAAGTTGACGGGGTAGGCGATGCGCGAGTCGGTACAAGCAGTTCAGGCAGAGGTCATGATGAGCTTTCTCGTCTCCGAGGAGCTCTCGTTCCGCATTCCGGTGGAGCTCCGGTACGAATCCACCGATCCGTACGCGGTGCGGCTGACCTTCCATCTTCCCGGAGACGCACCCGTGACCTGGGCGTTCGGCCGGGAACTCCTCGTCGACGGGGTCAACGGGGCGGCGGGCGACGGCGATGTACGGGTCTCCCCCGTGGAGCGGGCCGGAGGCGGGGGCACCGGCGAGATGCCGGGCGAGGTGCACATCAGGCTCCAGGTCGGCAGCGATCAGGCGCTGTTCCGGGCCGGGGTCGCGCCGATCATCGCGTTCCTCGACCGCACCGACAAGCTCGTCCCGCTCGGCCAGGAGCAGGCCCTCGCCGACTTCGAGGCCGACCTCGACGAGGCGCTGGACCGGATCCTCGCCGAGGAGCAGAGCGCCGGCTGACTCCCCAGCAGCCCGGTCCGGCATCGACGTAACGCTTCAGCAGTGCGGTGCACCCGAGCAGTACCGCCCGGCCCCCGCGTTCACGTCTTGCGCCTACGGCCCCTGCCGCCGCGTCCAGGAGCGGCCAGGGCGGGCGCCCCGGCCTCCGAGCGGTCGGCGGAGACCACCAGGGCCGCCAGCGCGGTCGTCACCGGCACGGAGGCGACCAGACCGATCGAGCCGACCAGCGTGCGGACGATCTCCTCGGCCACCAGCTCGCTGTTGGCCACGTCCATCACGCTGCTCTGAGCGATCGAGAAGAGCAGCAACAGCGGCAGCGCCGCGCCCGCGTACGCCAGCACCAGGGTGTTGACGACGGACGCGATGTGGTCGCGGCCGATCCGGATGGCCGCGCGGTACAGCCCGCGCCAGCCCATCGACGGATTGGCCTCGTGCAGCTCCCAGACCGCCGACGTCTGGGTCACTGTCACGTCGTCGAGGACACCGAGCGAGCCGATGATGACGCCCGCGAGGAGCAGGCCGCTCATGTCGATGTCCGGGTACAGGCCGTGGATCAGGCCGGTGTTGTCGTCCGTGTTGCCCGTCAGGGCGGCCCAGCCGATGAACAGCGAGCCCAACAGGCCGATCAGCAGCAGCGACACGAGGGTGCCGAGCACGGCGACGGAGGTGCGTGCCGTCAGCCCGTGGCACATGTAGAGCGCGATCAGCATGATGGCGCTCGCCCCGATGACCGCCACCACCAGGGGATTCGAGCCCTGGAGGATCGCGGGCAGGATGAAGAAGGTCAGGATCAGGAAACTGACCGCGAGGGCGACCAGCGCCATGACCCCGCGCAGGCGTCCCACCAGCACCACGGCCAGGGCGAAGATGCCGGCCAGGATCGCGATCGGGATCTTCCGGTTCACATCGGTGACCGAGTACTGGAGATTCTCCGGGGCGTCCGGCGCGTAGGCGACGATCACCTTCTGGCCCTCGTGCAACTGCCGTGGTGAGTCCGGCTGGACGACCTCCGTGAACGTACGGCCCTTGTCCTGGCCCGTGTCGACGCGGATCGTGGCGTTCTCGCAGGTGCCGGCGGCCTGTTGCTGAGCCGCTGAGCCCTTGGCCGTGGACGTGTCACCGGTCGGCGTCTGTCCCGACGCGTTCACGGACGAGCAGGGGACCTTCTCGACCTTGGTCACGGTGGCCTGCTGCGTCTGGCGGTCGAAGCCGACGCCGGTGCGCTGGTGCGGCGGGGCGCCGCCCGGCCACAGCACCGCGAGGCCCACAACCACCGCCACCGAGAAGGGAATCAGCACCGCCGCGATCACCTTGCGCAGGTGCTTCGAGACGGGCGCGGCCGGGCCGTGGCTGTGGCTGTGGGAGTGGCCGTGCCCGGCGTCGGACGGCCCGTGTCCATGAGGCGGTCGGGACGGCGGAGGCGGGGGCTGCTGGGTGCTGGTCACCGCCCGATCATCGCAAGAACGAAGGGGGCCCTCTGTTCAACGCGTCCGACATGACGCTAGCGTGGAGGCACTTTGCAAACGCGGGAGCTCGGAGCACCGGGCTGAGAGGGCGCTGACCTTCGTCCCAGCACACGTTTCACGTGAAACCGTGAAACGTGGCGTGCTGGGGAACGAACAACGCTGCGTCGACCGCCGAACCTGTTACCGGGTAATGCCGGCGTAGGGAGTAGGTCTCATGACCACAACGGACGCACGCACGCCTGCCTCCAGCCAGGGCGAGAGCCCGAACGAGGCCGGGAAGTCCATCGGCTGGCACAAGGGATACGTCGAGGGCTCGCGCCCCGACCTCCGGGTGCCGGTCCGCCAGGTGCATCTCACCAACGGGCAGTCGGTGACGCTCTACGACACCTCGGGCCCGTACACCGATCCGACCGTCGACACCGATGTCCGCCGGGGACTCGCACCCCTCCGGGAGAACTGGATCATCGCCCGCGGGGACACCGAGGAGTACGTGGGACGCCCCGTCCGCCCCGAGGACGACGGCATCAAGCACACCTCGCCGCGCGGCGGACTGCGCAACCTGGACGCGGTCTTCCCGGGCCGCCCGCGCCAGCCGCGGCGCGGCCGTGATGGCCAGGCCGTGACCCAACTCGCGTACGCGCGACGGGGCGAGATCACCCCGGAGATGGAGTACGTGGCCATCCGGGAGAACGTCGCGCCCGAGGTCGTCCGCGACGAGATCGCGGCCGGACGCGCGGTCCTGCCGGCCAACGTCAACCACCCGGAGATCGAGCCGATGATCATCGGCAAGCGGTTCCTGGTGAAGGTCAACGCCAACATCGGCAATTCCGCGGTCACTTCGTCCATCGAGGAAGAGGTGGAGAAGATGACGTGGGCGACCCGCTGGGGCGCCGACACCGTCATGGACCTCTCCACCGGCCGCAACATCCACACCACCCGCGAGTGGGTGCTGCGCAACTCCCCCGTCCCGATCGGCACCGTGCCGCTCTACCAGGCCCTCGAAAAGGTCGACGGCAGGGCCGAGGAACTGACCTGGGAGATCTACAAGGACACCGTCATCGAGCAGGCCGAGCAGGGCGTGGACTACATGACGGTCCACGCCGGCGTCCGCCTCCCGTACGTCCCGCTGACCGCCAACCGCAAGACCGGCATCGTCTCGCGCGGCGGCTCGATCATGGCCGCGTGGTGCCTCGCGCACCACAAGGAGAGCTTCCTCTACGAGAACTTCGAGGAGCTCTGCGAGATCCTCGCGGCGTACGACGTCACGTACTCGCTCGGCGACGGTCTGCGTCCCGGCTCCATCGCGGACGCCAACGACGAGGCCCAATTCGCGGAGCTGCGTACGCTCGGCGAGCTCAACTCGATCGCCAAGCGGCACAACGTGCAGACGATGATCGAGGGCCCGGGCCACGTCCCGATGCACAAGATCAAGGAGAACATCGACTTCCAGCAGGAGATCTGCGAGGAGGCGCCGTTCTACACGCTCGGCCCGCTGACCACCGATGTCGCCCCGGCCTACGACCACATCACGTCCGGGATCGGCGCCGCGATGATCGCCTGGTGGGGCACGGCGATGCTCTGCTACGTCACGCCCAAGGAGCACCTGGGCCTGCCGAACAGGGACGACGTGAAGACCGGCGTCATCACGTACAAGATCGCGGCGCACGCGGCGGACCTCGCCAAGGGGCACCCGGGCGCACAGGAGTGGGACGACGCGCTGAGCGACGCCCGCTTCGAGTTCCGCTGGGAGGACCAGTTCAACCTGGCCCTGGACCCGGACACGGCACGGGAGTTCCACGACGAGACGCTGCCGGCGGAGCCCGCGAAGACCGCGCACTTCTGCTCGATGTGCGGTCCGAAGTTCTGCTCGATGAAGATCTCGCAAGACATCCGCCGCGAACACGGCACGGCGCTGTCGGAGCGGTCCGAGATCGAGGCGGGCATGGAGCAGAAGTCGAAGGAGTTCGCGCAGGCCGGCAACCGCGTCTATCTGCCGATCGCCGACTGACGCGTACGCGCGCACGACGACGGGCTCGGGGCTGGTGCACAGTGCCCCGAGCCGAGGTCATGGCCCCGTGCTCCGCCGGAGGTCAGTCCGGCTGGTGCTCGGGGCCGCCGAAGTCCGGGCTCGAGAAGTCCGGGCTGGAGAAGCCGGCGCGCTGCCCGGTGGCGGTTCCGCCGCCGTCCGGGCTGCTGAACCCCGGCCTGTTGTAGCCGAGCTGGGGCATCCGGCCGACGGAGCCGGGGCGGCCGCCGAGCGCGCCGCCCCCTGCCGAGGGCGGGTCGGCGAGCGCCTCCCGCAGGAACGGCAGGATGCCTCGCTCGAGCAGGGCCCTGGTCCAGGCTTCCCTGGCCTGTGCCACCGCCTCGTTGGACTCGCCGTGCGCGTCGGCCTGGAGTGACGTCGCCCCGTTGCGCAGGGCCGCGAGGAGCAGGCAGACCGCCGCGACGAGGATGCCCGCCGCGGTGAGCGCGCCGAAGATCCAGCCGGTCGACAGCAGGGTGCCGGCGAAGTCCGGTGGCGGGTTGAGCATCTTCAGGATGTAGCCGACCAGCAGAAAGATCGCGGCGGCCGTCCCGGCGAGCACCGGGAAGAGGACGACGGCGACCGCGGCGATGCCGGGCCCTGTCGTCTCCGCGACTTCACTCACGGTCGCGGCGAAGCCCATCGGGCTGCCGCCGCTGGATTCCGAGGTCGTGCCGGAAGCGGTGCCTCCTTCGTGGAGTGGCTGAGGCCGCGGGGCGGTGCGCAGATCCTCGCGGACCGATATGTAGTGCTGGTACTCGCTGGCTGCCGCCGCACTGATCAGTGCGGCCGCGTTGAGCGCCATGGTGCGCAGCTGTTCGGGGTTGAGCCGCTGGCCCACTGCGGCGAGATCAGGCCGGTTCGGTGCGGTACGCAGCGCCTCATCGAGGATCCGCTCGAACTCGGGGCGGTCCTCGTTCAGCAAATGCGGAGCGCTGTTCATGTGCATCCCCCGATGCTCCGTAGGGCTTGGTGGCTCGCATGGGTACGAGCCGTCGGGCAGAAACGGAGGGGAGCCTGCTACGGATAAGCCGATGGTAGAGCTGTCACGGCACGCGGTGACAGGGGGTTTCCGGAAATTGGCCTTGTGGCCAGCCGGATCCTCCGCTTACCGCGCCTGCCCGATCAACTCTCAGATATCCATCGGCAGTTGCTGGACCAGCAGCTTTCCGGCCATGGTCACGCCGCCGTCCATGGCGATGGCGAGACCGCCCGCGTAGACGTGCGGACCCTCGACGACGGGACCGCTGTCCTCGCCGTCGCCGTCTTCGCCACCGACCTCACCGAGGAGGTACGGGATCGGGCTGTGGCCGTGCACCACGCGGCTGCCGCCGTAGGCGTCGAGCAGCTCGCGCACGGCGCCGGGGCCCGACTCCTCGTCCCGGAAGGCGAACCGCTTGGTGAACTTGCGGAACAGGTCCCAGCACTCGTCCGCGTCGTTACGCGTGAGCGTCTCGCGGATCGTGTCGTTGACCGCCTCGATCGAGTCGCCGTAGTCGAGGTAGGCGGTGGTGTCGGAGTGCATCAGCAGGTGGTCGTCCTCGATCTCGATCGCGTCGAGCCGGGACATCCACTGCAGATGCACGTCCTGGAGGCGGTCCATGTCGGACTTCTGCCCGCCGTTGAGCAGCCAGGCCGCCTGGAAGGTGGCGGTGCCCGCCCCCGAGTTGACGGGGGTGTCGGCGAAGCGCTTGGCGCCGAGCAGCAGCAGCTCGTGGTTGCCCATGAGTGCCTTGCAGTAGCCGCCCGCCGCGGCGGCCTCCGCCGAGAGCCGCATCACGAGGTCGATGACGCCGATGCCGTCCGGGCCGCGGTCGGTGAAGTCGCCGAGGAACCACAGCCGCGCGGTGCCCGCCGCCCAGTTGCCCTCGGCGTCGATCAGACCCTTCTCCTGGAGGGCGGCGATCAGCTCGTCGAGGTAGCCGTGCACGTCGCCGACGACGAACAGCGGGCCGGGTCCGTCCGTCGGCTGGGGCGCCGGCTGAGCGGGCTGAGCGGCCTCTTCCGGCACCCGGACCTGCACCGTGTCACCTCGGTTGATGACGGGCAGATCGCGCTCGGTGGGCGTGTACCCGTCGGGGAAGGCGTCGGGATTCTCCGGGCCGGGGGCGGGCTCGGTCGGCACCACGTTCGCCGGTACGTCATGGACGTACGCGGGAACGCGGAAATCACGCAGCGTCTCCGTGCGCGCTGCGGGTCCCTGACCGGCCCCCTGAGTCATCGACCCCTCCACCATTGCGCCGCCTGTGCACCGGATCGGACTGCCTGGTCGCAGCGGCCCGCGGTGTCGTGCGCCCATCATAGGAATGCGGCTCGTGCTGTGTGATGCACCAGGGGTGGTGAATCGGTGACGGGGGGCTGTTCGCCACGGATTTCTCCCGAATTGGTGCGGACTTTTCCTTGACGACTTCTCTCCGGCTCCCCACGGATCTCCGAGGATTCCGGGGCCGCCCCCGCGGGAGCGGGGGCGGCGAAAGCGGTCAGCTCTGCTTCGGGGAGCGTGGCGGACTGACCGTGGTGCGGGAAGGACGCCGTTGCGACGAGGTCCGCACGATCAGTTCCGTCGGTATCACCTGCTCGACCGGTTGGTCCGAATCGACCCCTTCGATGGCGTCGATGAGCAGCTGGACGACGGCCGTGCCGATGCGCCGCGGTTTGAGCGAGAGCGTCGTGATGGGCGGCTCGGTGTTGGAGTAGACGTTGGACTCGCTGCAGCACACCAGCAGCAGGTCGTCCGGGACGCGCAGGCCGTACCGACGGGCGGCGGCGAGCAGGTCCGTGCCGTTGGGGTCGAACAGACCGTAGACGGCGTCGGGGCGGTCGGGCCGGGCGAGCAGCCGGTCGGCGGCGACGGCGCCCGCGCACGGGTCGTGCGCGGGGTACGACTCGTAGACCGGTTCCTGCCCGACCGTCTCGCACCAGCGCAGGTACGCGGAGGTGGAGAGGTGGGTGTACGTGTCGGTGGTGGTGCCCGTGAGCAGGCCGATGCGGCGGGCGCCGGCCTCGGCGAGATGGTCGAGGATGCCGAGCACGGCGGCCTCGTGGTCGTTGTCGACCCAGGCGGTCACGGGCAGGGTGCCCGCGGGACGTCCGTCCGAGACGACGGGCAGGCCCTGGCGGACCAGCTCGCTGACGACCGGGTCGTGGTCGGAGGGGTCGATGACGACGGTGCCGTCGAGCGCGACGTTCGACCACACGTCGTGGCGTGAGGTGGCGGGCAGGATGACGAGGGCGTACCCGCGGGCGAGTGCGGCCGATGTGGCGGCCCTCGCCATCTCCGCGAAGTACGCGAATTCGGTGAAGGTGAAAGGTTCATCCCCGTACGTCGTGACAGTCAGGCCGATCAGCCCTGACTTGCCGGTACGGAGCGTTCGGGCCGCCGCGGACGGGCGATAGCCCAGTCGGTCGGCGACCTCGCGGACATGGCGTCGGGTGGCGTCGGGGAGCCGGCCCTTGCCGTTGAGTGCATCGGAGACAGTCGTGATCGAGACCCCGGCAGCGGCGGCAACGTCTCTGATGCCTGCCCGGCCCGGCCGGGTGCCTCTGCGGGTCGTCTCCGCCCGGCTCACCTGGTGCTTCCCTGCTGCTGTCATGGCGAGCCGATAGTAGGGCTCATGCGGCTGCATGGCGGGGGCGCATATGCCGGGGTTGACAGGCACGTTTCTGCAAGGTGACGAGCCGTCAATGACCATGGAATACAGGGGAGTTGAAGGTCAAGACTCTTATACGTCACTTGTCGGCACGCATGAGCCTGCCAAGTCGACGATGTTGCGAGTAGGTCTCAACTCACCTTCACGGGTGATGCGCGCCACGGCGCGAGCCACCGGCGCGCGCCAGGGCGGGGAGCGCTCCCCCTCCGTCGTACGCCTTCGAGGGGCTCCGCGAGGCGGTGGGGCCCGGCCCATTGGGGCGGGCGGCGAATCCTCTTAAGGTGAGCAGTATTGGAACGGTGGCCACAAGGAGGACTGCGGTGAGCGAGAAGTACCCCAAGCTGCGTGCGGAGCTGGAGGGGGTTCCCACCTACAAGCCGGGCAAGCCGGCCGCCACCGGGGGCCCGGCGGCGTTCAAGCTGTCCTCCAACGAGAACCCGTACCCCCCGCTGCCCGGGGTCATGGAGCAGGCGATCGCCGCGGCCGGGACCTTCAACCGCTACCCGGACATGGCCTGCACGGGCCTGATGAACGAGCTGTCCGAGCGGTTCGGCGTGCCGCTGACGCACCTGGCCACGGGCACCGGCTCGGTCGGTGTCGCGCAGCAGCTGCTCCAGGCGACCAGCGGACCGGGCGACGAGGTCATCTACGCCTGGCGGTCCTTCGAGGCGTACCCGATCATCACCCAGATCAGCGGGGCGACCTCGGTGAAGGTGCCGCTGACCGACGGCGAGGTGCACGACCTGGACGCGATGGCCGACGCCATCACCGACCGGACGCGCCTGATCTTCGTCTGCAACCCCAACAACCCCACCGGCACCGTGGTGCGCCGTGCCGAGCTGGAGCGGTTCCTCGACCGGGTGCCCTCCGACGTCCTGGTCGTCCTCGACGAGGCGTACCGCGAGTTCATCCGCGACGCCGAGGTGCCGGACGGCGTGGAGATCTACCGCGACCGGCCGAACGTGGCGGTGCTGCGGACCTTCTCGAAGGCGTACGGGCTCGCGGGGCTGCGCGTCGGGTTCGCCGTCGCCCATGAGCCGGTGGCCGCCGCGCTGCGCAAGACGGCCGTGCCGTTCGGCGTCAGCCAGCTGGCGCAGGACGCGGCCGTCGCTTCGCTGCGCGCCGAGGACGAACTGCTGGGCCGTGTGGGCTCGTTGGTGGGCGAGCGCGCCCGGGTCGTCGATGCGCTGCGGGGGCAGGGCTGGACCGTCCCCGAGACCCAGGCCAACTTCGTGTGGCTGCGGCTCGGGGAGAAGACGATGGACTTCGCGGCTGCGTGTGAGGCGGCCGGCGTGGTCGTGCGGCCGTTCGCCGGCGAGGGGATGCGGGCCACGATCGGCGAGACCGAGGCCAACGACATCTTCCTGAAGACGGCGGAGGCGTTCCGCAAGGAGCTCTAGGTCTGGGCTCCGGGCTCTGCGACCCGGGTGCCCGGCCGGAGCGGGCTCGACGCGGACCGGGCCGCCGTCGCGCACGGTCCCGAGCGTGCGCGGGTTCCCGTCGAGCCGGCCGAGCAGATCGCACGGACTCGCGAGGCGGCATGCGTCGCCTCGCGAGGTCGGTGGGGAGGCCGTAGGGGAGGGCGAGCGCGTCGCCGTCCGTCCAGAAGCCCACCGTGCCGGGTTCCACCGCCTGTCGGGCGCCGTCCCCGCGCGGGACGCCGACGCCCGTGTCGAACCCGCGTCGAAGTGGACCTCCTCGCCCCGGATGCGCGCCGTCGCGGCGAGCGGAAGTGTCGTGAGCAGGGCGCGCGTTGTCGGAGTGTCCTCGACCGTCGCCGTGAGATGTCCGGCCGGCCAGACGATGCGGATGCGGGTCTGAGGCCGTTCTGCCGTCGGCCGCGGGCGGCGAGCTCAACAATGTGTTGAATCCCCTCGGAACCCCCTTGCGGTCAGGGGGATGTGGCGTTCCTCGCAGTAAGGGGACCCCCCTTCGGATCCCGACAACCAGTACGACATAATGCTTGTGAATGTGAACGCGTTCACAAGCGTGTCCCGGTTCCTCCCGGGATTTGTGGGATTAAAGGGGCAAACTGCCGCTGTGACCACAGCGATGTAAGGAGAAGACGCAGTGGACCTGGCTCTGGCGCCGGAGACCCTGGCGCGATGGCAGTTCGGCATCACGACCGTCTACCACTTCCTGTTCGTCCCCCTGACGATCTCGCTCGCGGCGCTCGTCGCCGGGCTGCAGACCGCCTGGGTGCGCACGGAGAAGGAGAAGTACCTCAGAGCCACGAAGTTCTGGGGAAAGCTGTTTCTGATCAATATCGCGATGGGTGTCGTCACCGGCATCGTTCAGGAGTTCCAGTTCGGCATGAACTGGTCGGACTACTCCCGCTTCGTCGGTGACATCTTCGGGGCGCCGCTGGCCTTCGAGGCGCTGATCGCGTTCTTCTTCGAGTCCACCTTCATCGGGCTGTGGATCTTCGGCTGGGACAAGCTGCCGAAGAAGCTCCACCTCGCCTGCATCTGGATGGTCTCCATCGGCACCGTCCTGTCCGCGTACTTCATCCTGGCGGCCAACTCCTGGATGCAGCACCCGGTCGGCTACAAGTACAACAAGGCCAACGGACGCGCGGAGCTCACCGACTTCTGGCACGTGCTGACGCAGAACACCGCGCTCACGCAGGCCTTCCACACGCTCACCGCCTCGTTCCTCACGGGCGGCGCGTTCATGGTCGGCATCGCCGCCTTCCACCTGGCACGCAAGAAGCACATCGCCACCATGAAGACCTCGCTGCGGCTCGGCCTGGTCACCGTCGTCATCGCCGGTCTGCTCACCGCCGTCAGCGGTGACCTGCTCGGCAAGGTCATGTTCAAGCAGCAGCCGATGAAGATGGCCGCCGCCGAGGCCCTGTGGGACGGCCAGAACTCCGCGCCGTTCTCGATCTTCGCCTACGGGGACGTGAGCAAGGGGCACAACACCGTCGAGCTCTCCATCCCCGGGATACTGTCCTTCCTCGCCGACGACAACTTCAACTCGTACGTCCCCGGCATCAACGACACCAACAAGGCCGAGCAGGAAAAGTACGGGCCCGGCGACTACCGCCCGATCATCCCCGTCACCTTCTGGGCGTTCCGCTGGATGATCGGCTTCGGGATGGCGTCCTTCGCGCTCGGCATCCTCGGGCTGTGGCTCACCCGCAAGAAGTTCATGCTGCCGCAGCACATGAGGGTGGGTGAGGACGAAGTGCCGAACCTGGTGCTCTTCAAGAACAAGGCCCTCAGCCCGAAGTTCACCAAGCTCTACTGGCTCGCGGCCCTGTGGACCCTCGGGTTCCCGCTGATCGCCAACTCCTGGGGCTGGATCTTCACCGAGATGGGCCGCCAGCCGTGGGTCGTCTACGGCGTCCTGCAGACGCGTGACGCGGTCTCCCCCGGTGTCTCGCAGGGCGAGGTCATCACGTCGATGACCGTCTTCACGCTGCTGTACGCGGTGCTCGCCGTCATCGAGGTCAAGCTGCTGGTCAAGTACATCAAGGCCGGTCCGCCCGAGCTCACCGAGGACGATCTCAACCCGCCCACCAAGATCGGCGGGGACCGTGACGCCGACAAGCCGATGGCCTTCTCCTACTAGGCCCAGGGAGCTGACGAGTCATGGAACTTCACGACGTCTGGTTCGTACTCATCGCGGTCCTGTGGACCGGGTACTTCTTCTTGGAGGGCTTCGACTTCGGGGTCGGCATCCTCACCAAGTTGCTGGCCCGTGACCGCACCGAGAAGCGGGTCCTGATCAACACGATCGGCCCGGTCTGGGACGGCAACGAGGTGTGGCTGCTGACCGCCGGCGGCGCGACCTTCGCCGCCTTCCCCGAGTGGTACGCGACCCTGTTCTCCGGCTTCTACCTGCCGCTGCTGATCATCCTGGTCTGCCTCATCGTCCGCGGTGTGGCCTTCGAGTACCGGGCGAAGCGGCCCGAGGAGAAGTGGCAGACCAACTGGGAACACGCCATCTTCTGGACCTCGTTGATCCCGGCGCTGCTGTGGGGTGTGGCCTTCGGCAACATCGTGCGCGGCGTGAAGATCGACAAGAACTTCGAGTACGTGGGCAACTTCTGGGATCTGCTCAACCCGTACGCGATCCTGGGCGGCCTGGTCACCCTGACCCTGTTCACCTTCCACGGCGCGGTGTTCACCGCGCTGAAGACCCTGGGGGACATCCGGGAGCGGGCGCGCAAGCTGGCGCTCACCCTCGGCCTGGTGACCGCGGTGCTCGCGCTCGTCTTCCTGATCTGGACCCAGGTGGACAACGGCGACGGCGGCTCGCTCGCAGCGATGATCGTGGCCGTGGTCGCGCTGGTCGGTGCCATCGGGGCCAACCAGCGCGGGCGCGAGGGCTGGGCGTTCGCCCTGTCCGGCGTCACGATCGCGGCGGCCGTCGCGATGCTCTTCCTGACGCTGTTCCCGAACGTCATGCCGTCCTCGCTCAACCCGGACTGGAGCCTGACGGTCACCAACGCCTCCTCCAGCCCGTACACCCTGAAGATCATGACCTGGTGCGCCGGCATCGCGACCCCGATCGTGCTGCTCTACCAGTCGTGGACCTACTGGGTGTTCCGCAAGCGCATCGGCACCAAGAACATCGCCGATGCCGCGCACTGAGTCCTCTGGCTCGACCCGCCTGATGTGAGGGTGTGTTTCACGTGAAACCGATCGACCAGCGTCTGCTCCGGTACGCCCGGGCCACCCGCTTCTTCCTGCTCGCGGTGGTCGTTCTCGGCGCCGCCGGGGCGGGCCTGGTCATCGCTCAGGCGATGCTCGTCGCCGAGGTGGTGGTGGGCGCCTTCCAGCACGGCTTCGACGTGGGTGAACTGACCACGCCGCTGGTTCTGCTGGCGGTCGTCGCGGCCGGCCGGGGACTCGTCTCCTGGCTGACCGAGCTGGCCGCGCACCGGGCGAGCGCGGCGGTCAAGTCGGAGCTGCGGGGGCGGCTGATCGAGCGGGCCTCGCAGCTCGGTCCCGGCTGGCTGAGCGGGCAGCGCACCGGTTCGCTGGTGGCGCTCGCGACGCGCGGCGTGGACGCGCTGGACGACTACTTCTCGCGCTATCTGCCGCAGTTGGGGCTCGCGGTGGTGGTCCCGGTGGCGGTGCTCGCCCGCGTCGTCACCGAGGACTGGGTGTCGGCGGCGATCATCGTCGGCACGCTGCCCCTGATCCCGATCTTCATGATGCTCATCGGCTGGGCCACCCAGTCCCGGATGGACCGTCAGTGGCGGCTGCTCTCGCGGCTGTCCGGGCACTTCCTGGACGTGGTCGCGGGCCTGCCGACCCTGAAGGTGTTCGGCCGCGCGAAGGCGCAGGCCGACTCCATCCGCAAGATCACCGGCGAGTACCGCGCGGCCACCCTGCGCACGCTGCGGATCGCCTTCCTCTCGTCGTTCGCCCTGGAACTGCTGGCGACCCTGTCGGTCGCCCTGGTGGCCGTCACCATCGGCATGCGGCTCGTGCACGGCGAGATGGACCTCTACGTGGGCCTGGTGATCCTGGTCCTCGCGCCCGAGGCGTATCTGCCGCTGCGGCAGGTCGGGGCGCAGTACCACGCGGCGGCCGAGGGGCTCGCGGCGGCGGAGGAGATCTTCGCCGTCCTGGAGACCCCGCTGCCCGAGTCCGGCACGGGCGAGGTGCCCGCGGCCGGTGGCATCGCCTTCGACCGTGTGTCCGTCCGTTACGACGGGCGGACCGAGGACGCCGTCCACGACGTCTCCTTCGACGTCGCCCAGGGCGAGACCGTCGCCGTCGTCGGGCCCAGCGGGGTGGGCAAGTCGACCCTCCTGAGCGCCCTGTTGGGGTTCGTGCGTCCGCGCAGCGGGCGGATCCTGGTCGGCGGCTCCGACCTCGGCGAGGTGGCGCGGGAGGCGTGGCACGCGCGCGTGGCGTGGGTTCCGCAGCGGCCGCAGCTGTATGCCGGGTCGATCGCGGACAACGTACGGCTCGCGCGGCCCGGCGCCGACGACATGGCGGTGCGGGACGCGCTGCGCGAGGCCGGCGCCCTGGAGTTCGTCGACGCGCTCCCCGAAGGGGCGGCGACCGAGCTGGGCGAGGACGGGGCCGGGCTCTCGGCCGGACAGCGGCAGCGGCTCGCGCTGGCGCGGGCTTTCCTCGCCGACCGGCCCGTGGTGCTGCTCGACGAGCCGACGGCCGCCCTGGACGGCGAGACCGAGGCAGGCATCGTCGAGGCGGTGCGGCGGCTCGCCGTGGGCCGTACCGTGATCCTGGTCGTGCACCGGCCGGCGCTGCTCGCGGTCGCCGACCGGGTGGTGCGGATCGCCGAGCCGGTCGCCGCGGGGCGGACGGGTCAGGCCCTCGCCCCGGTGGCCGCGGAGAGCCTCACGGCGCCCCGGGGCACCGCCGAGGCAGGCCGGGAGACGTCTGCGGACGCGCCCGAGGGCGGACGGCACGTGCTGGCCCGGCTGCGCGCCGCGGCCCGCCCGCGCCGCTCCCGGCTCGCCCTCGCGCTGCTGCTCGGCGCGCTCGCGCTCGGCAGCTCGGTCGGCCTGATGGCGACCTCGGGCTGGCTGATCTCGCGGGCCTCGCAGCAGCCTCCTGTGCTCTACCTGATGGTCGCGGTGACGGCCACGCGCGCGTTCGGCATCGGCCGCGCCTGTTTCCGGTACGCCGAGCGGCTCGTGTCGCACGACGCCGTGCTGCGGATGCTGGCCGACACCCGGGTCGCCGTCTACCGGCGCCTGGAGCGGCTTGCCCCCGCAGGACTGCGCACCAAGCGCCGCGGCGACCTGCTGTCCCGGCTCGTCGCCGACGTGGACGTGCTCCAGGACTACTGGCTGCGCTGGCTGCTGCCCGCCTCGGTGGCCGCTCTCGTGGGCGTGGGCTCCGTGGCGTTCACCGCGTGGCTGCTGCCCGCAGCCGGGGCCGTGCTGGCCGTCGGACTGCTGCTCGCCGGGGTCGGTGTGCCGCTCCTGTCGGGCGCCGTGGCCCGCCGCGCCGAGCGGAAGCTGGCTCCCGCGCGCGGGGTGCTCGCGACCCGGGTGACCGAACTGCTCACCGGAACCGCGGAACTGACGGTCGCCGGCGCTCTGCCGCACCGGACGCGGGACGCGCGCGAGGCCGATTCCGTGCTGACCCGGATCGCCTCGCGGACGGCCACCGCGACCGCGCTCGGCGACGGCCTCACCGCGCTGATCACCGGCCTGACCGTGGCCGCCGCGGCGCTCGTCGGCGTCCAGGGCGTACGCGCCGGAGAGCTCGACGGGGTCGCCATGGCGGTGGTCGTCCTCACCCCGCTCGCCGCGTTCGAGGCCGTGCTCGGGCTGCCGCTGGCGGTCCAGTACCGGCAGCGGGTCCACAAGAGCGCTGAGCGGGTGTACGAGGTCCTGGACGCGCCCGAACCCGTACGCGAGCCCGCGCGGCCCGCACAGGCGCCGCAGGACCCCTTCCCGGTCGTCGTGCGCGATCTCGTCGCCCGGCACGAGGGCCAGGCGCGGGACGCGCTCGCGGGCGTCGACCTGACGCTCCCGCGGGGCCGCAGGGTCGCCGTCGTCGGCCCGTCCGGCTCGGGCAAGACCACGCTCGCGCAGGTGCTGCTGCGCTTCCTCGACGCGGACTCCGGGACGTACACGCTCGGCGGCACGGACGCCGCCGCCCTGGACGGCGACGACGTACGGCGCCTGGTCGGGCTGTGCGCCCAGGACGCGCACCTCTTCGACAGCACCGTCCGCGAGAACCTGCTGCTCGCCAAGAAGGATGCCGACGAGCACGAACTTCGGGCCGCGCTGGACCGCGTACGGCTGCTGGAGTGGGCGGACGCGCTGCCCGAGGGGCTCGACACTCTCGTGGGCGAGCACGCGGCGCGGCTGTCCGGCGGGCAGCGGCAGCGGCTGGCGCTGGCCCGTGCGCTGCTCGCCGACTTCCCGGTGCTCGTGCTCGACGAGCCCGCCGAGCACCTGGACCTGGAGACCGCGGACGCGCTCACCGCGGACCTGCTGGACGCCACCCGGGGCCGCACGACCGTGCTGATCACGCACCGGCTCGCCGGTCTGGACGCCGTGGACGAGGTCGTCGTGCTCGACGGCGGCCGGGTCGTGCAGCGCGGCGGCTACGCCGAGCTGGCCGCCGTGGACGGGCCGCTGCGGCGGATGCGGGAGCGGGAGGCCGAGGCGGAGCTGCCGGCCGGAGCGGGGGCCGGGCGGTGAGCGAGGCTGGTCCCCGCGGCGAACGCCGACTTTCCTCGCTAAATAGGACTAACTAGGCTCAAGGTCATGGCAGCACCTCCCGACCCCGCCGTGCCCGACCCCCACTCCATGGAGGCGGCCACCCAGGCCACGCGCAGCCTCCAGGGCCTCTCGACCGAGCTGACCGCGCGGGTGCCGCAGCTCCTCGAAGCGATGCGGTCCGTGGGGACCGGCCTGGAGCTGCACTCCACGCTGGACCGGATCTGCGAGACGGCCGCCGAGCTGGCCGACGCCCGGTACGCGGCGATCGGCGTCGTCGCGGAGGACGGCAAGGGGCTGTCGGACTTCGTCTACTTCGGCGTCGACGAGGAGACCGCCGCGCGCATCGGGCGGCTCCCCGACGGGCACCAGGGGCTGCTCGGTGCGCTCATCCAGGACCCGGAGCCGGTGCGCCTCGCGGACCTCGCCGACGACCCGCGCTCGTGCGGCTTCCCCGAGCACCACCCGCCGATGCGGACGTTCCTGGGCGTCCCCATCCGCGTCCAGGGAGATATCTTCGGCAACCTGTACCTCACGCAGAAGCGCGGCGGCGGCGAGTTCAACGACTACGACCTGAACATGGTCCGGGTGCTCGCCACCGAGGCCGGCATCGCCATCGGCAACGCGCGTCTTTACGAAGCGGCCCGTCAGCGCGAGCGGTGGATCGACGGATCGGTGGCCGTGACCACCGCGCTGCTCTCCGGCGGCGACGCCGAGGACGCGCTGCAGGTGGTCGCCGAACAGGCCCGCCAGCTGTCCGAGTCGGCAGCGGGGATCGTGCTGTTGCCCGCGGCCGAGGGCGGCATGGAGATCGTCGCCGTCGCCTCCGACCGGCCGTCCGCCGCGCTCGGCGCGATCGTCCCGCCGGAGAGCGAGATCGTCGCCGAACTCCTCGACGGACAGGCCGTGTTCATCGACGACGCGGCCGCCGACCCGCGCGTGATGACCGACATCGGGCGCAACTACGGTCCGGCGATGATGCTGCCCCTGCAGAGCGACGGCCGCGTCCTGGGGACGCTGGTGATGCCACGCGCGCGTGGCGCACGTCCGTTCAGCGAGGCGGAGCGCACGCTCGCCAGCCAGTTCGCCGCGCAGGCCGCGCTCGCGCTGATGATGGCCGAGGCGCAGCGCGACCGGGAACGGCTGGCCGTCTTCGAGGACCGCGACCGCATCGCGCGGGATCTGCACGACCTCGTCATCCAGCGCCTGTTCGCCACCGGGATGATGCTGGAGACGGCGCAGCGGCGCTCGGTCGTGCCCGAGGTGCAGGCCGGGATCGGCAAGTCCGTCGACGAACTCGACACCACCATCCAGGAGATCCGCACCGCCATCTTCGCGCTCCAGCAGGGTCCGGCCGAGGCGCCGTCCGGGCTGCGCACGCGCGTGCTGCGGGAGATCAACATGACGGCCGTGCCGCTGGGCTTCAAGCCCTCGCACCGCTTCCTGGGGCCGGTCGACACGGTCGTCGGCGAACTCACCGGCAAGAACCTCATCGCGGCCCTCAGAGAGGCCCTGTCGAACGCGTTCCGGCACGCGCGGGCCGACCGTATCGACGTCGTCGTGGACGCCGGTGTGATCCTGCCGGACGGGCGGCAGGGGGTGCGCCTGACAGTCGCCGACGACGGCGTGGGCATCCCGGAGGGCGGTCGGCGCAGCGGCCTGAAGAACCTCAAGCGGCGGGCCGAGTCGCTCGGCGGCGACAGCTGGTACGGGCCGGGCATCGGGGACGAGGGCGGCGGCACCACGGTGGTGTGGCAGGCGCCGCTGTGACCCGCCGGGTTCCCTGATTTGGCGGTACGTTTCTGCGCCGTCCGGGGCAAGCGTCGCCCCGGACGCGGGACGGCGCGGACGCAGCGGGCAGCCATCCGGGACATGCGTCCAGGACACCGCCGTTCCAGCAGCTCGTTCGTCGTACCCGCGGTGTTGTTGTGCCTGCTCCTCGCACTGGGCGGCACGCCCGCCCTCTCCGAGGAGGGCCCTGAGCCGAGCGCCCGGGTGGCCCGGCTCCTGGAGGAGGCGTCGACGGCGACGCAGCACTACGAAGAGGGGCGCAAGGCGGCGGCCGTCCAGAAGGGCAGGGCGCGGAAGATGGAGCGGCTGCTCGCGCGGGAGCGACGGGAGATCGCCGCGCTCCACGACGACCTCGGCCGGATCGCCCGCGCCCAGTACCGCAGCGGCGGCGACATCCCGCTCACGGCCCAGATGCTGCTCAGCGACCGCCCCGAGGAGCTGATGCACGGTCAACGGGCCGTCTGGCAGGCCGACCTGGCGGTCAACAACGCCGTGGACAAGAGCCGCCGTGCCGAGCACCGGCTGGCCGTCGGGCAGCGCAGGGCGACGGCCGCGTGGCACGCCCTGGAAGCGCGCAATGTGGAGCTCGCGCGCATGAAGGACGAGATCCGCAGCAAGCTGGAGACGGCGCGCCAGCAGCTGCAGAGCGAGGCGAACCAGTCGGCCGCGGCCGGCCAGTGCCGTGGCGCCGTCCGCCTCGACCAGCCCGAACTGCGCACCACGCGCGCGTGGTTGCCTCCGGTGGAGCACTACGCGTTGTCCGCGGGCTTCGACAGCGCGGGCGCCCACTGGGCCCACCGGCACACAGGCCAGGATTTCGCGGTCTCCATCGGCACCCCGGTACGGGCGGTGGGGGCCGGACGCGTGGTGAGCGTGTCCTGCGGTGGGGGATTCGGCATCGAGGTCGTCGTGCAGCACCCCGGCGGCTACTACACGCAGTACGCGCATCTGGCGGCCGCCGCCGTCGACCAGGGCCAGCAGGTGTCGGCGGGCCAGTGGATCGGCCAGTCCGGCACCACCGGCAACTCGACGGGGCCGCACCTGCACTTCGAGGTGCGGCTCACGCCGTACCTGGGGTCGGGGATCGACCCGGTGACGTGGTTCGCCGAGCGCGGCGTCAGGCTGTAGCGCGGGCCGCCAGCAGCTCCTCGATGACGCGGGCGACACCGTCCTCGTTGTTGGTCGCCGTCACGCCCGTCGCGGCCGTGAGCACGTCGGGGTGGGCGTTGCCCATCGCGTAGGAGGCGCCGGCCCAGGCGAGCATCTCCATGTCGTTGGGCATGTCCCCGAAGGCGACGACCTCCGCGGGGGAGATGCCGCGCTCCTGGCAGCACAGTTCGAGGGTGCTCGCCTTGGAGACGGTGCGCGCGCTGATCTCCAGCAGGGCGCTCGGGCTGGAGCGGGTGATGGCCGCCAGGTCGCCGACCGCCCGGCGGGCCAGCGTCAGGAACGCGTCCGGGCCGAGCTCCGGGTGGTACGCGAGCAGCTTGAGGATCGGCTGGTCGGCGGCGGAGCCCTCGGCGTGCTCGCCGCTCTCGGTGCTCTCGGCGCTCTCGGTGCTCTCGGCGAGCAGCTTCTCGGCGGGCGCGACGCTCTTGGCCGGGTCCAGGTGCAGCGGCGGGTACGCCGGCTCGTGGTGCAGTCCCCCGGTCCGCTCGACCGCGAACGACGTGCCCGGTGCCGCCGCGCGCAGGATCCGTACGACCTCCAGGGTGTCCGGCACCGTCAGCTCACGGATCTTGACGAACCGGTGCTGCCCTGGACCCCCGTGCAGATCCACCACGGCCGCGCCGTTGCCGCAGATCGCCAGGCCGTGGCCGTGGACGTGGTCGGCGACGACGTCCATCCAGCGGGCCGGGCGGCCCGTGACGAAGAAGACCTCGATACCGGCCTCCTCGGCGGCGGCGAGCGCGGCGACCGTACGAGGAGAAACGGTTTTGTCGTCGCGCAGCAGAGTGCCGTCGAGGTCCGTGGCGATCAGCCGGGGCGCGGAGAGGGCCGGAGTCCGGGGCCCAGGAGTCGGTGAGGTCACCGCACCATGGTCGCGCATATGCGCGCACGCCCGTGCGGCGGGTTGCGCAGATGAGTGCGCTACGGGCCCAGCGGCCCCACCCGTCGCACGACGACACGGAACGGTTCTGGTCCCTGTGTCAGCCGAGCCGGACGAGCGCCTCGGTGGCGATCTGTTCGAAGACCTTCTGGTCGGCCGCGAAGGCCGTGTCAGGAATCGGCCAGTGCACCACGATCTCGGTGAATCCCAGCTCACGGTGGCGTCCCGCGAAGTCCACGAACGCCTCGACGGACTCCAGCGGGCGGCCCCGGTCCGGGGTGAATCCGGTGAGCAGGACCTTGTCGAGCTCGGCCACGTCACGGCCGATGGCGTCGCAGGCCGCGGTGAGCTTCTCGACCTGTCCGC
The DNA here is from genome assembly GCF_017377775.1 of Streptomyces sp. VRA16 Mangrove soil. GTDB lineage: Bacteria > Actinomycetota > Actinomycetes > Streptomycetales > Streptomycetaceae > Streptomyces. The sequence continues at coordinate 80,720 of NZ_JAFVLN010000019.1, read as the reverse complement.
GAATGGCCTGAATCGACTGCTCGGGCGTGCCCGTCTCGAAGAGCTTCGGGTCGCCGGTGGTCACCCAGGCCTGGCCGTGGCGAGCGGCCAGCTTCAGGCCGCGCGGCCCGGTCGCGGCCACCGCGAAGGGCAGCCGGGGGCGCTGCACACAGCCCGGGATGTTCTGGGCGCCGCCCGCCGAGTAGAACGCGCCGTCGTACGAGACGCCCTCCTTCCCGTCCTCGGTGAGCAACCGGTCGAGCAGCGGCACGAACTCGGCGAAACGGTCCGCACGCGCGCGCGGGGACCACGGTTCCTGCTCGCTGTGCGCCAGGGCGGTCGCGTCGAAGCCGGTGCCGCCCGCGCCGATGCCCAGCGTGATCCGGCCGCCCGAGATGTCGTCGAGCGAGATCAGTTCCTTGGCGAGGGTCACCGGGTGGCGGAAGTTCGGCGAGGTCACGAGGGTGCCCAGGCGCAGCCGCGCGGTGGCCGTCGCGGCGGCGGTCAGCGTGGGGATCGCGCCGAACCACGGGCCGTCGCGGAACGGCACGCGCCAGGACAGGTGGTCGTACGTGTAACCCGTGTGGAAGCCGAGTTCCTCGGCCCGCACCCAGGCCTCGCGAGCGCCCTCGTGCCAACGGCGGTAGGGCAGGATCACGGTGCTCAGGCGGAGCGGGGACTGGGGCGTGCGGGCCGTGTCGGTCATGCCTGTGAGCGTATGCGGAGCGGTCGAGGGGCGCGCGGGCGGTGCCGGGGAGCGCCGGAGCTCCGGGGGCGGGGTGGGTGGCGATGCGGGCCCGGCGGTCCGGGACGCGGTGGCCGTCCCGCGTGCCGGAGGTCAGCGCACGCGGCTGCTCAGCCACCCGGTGAGGCCGATCATCGGCAGGAACTCCTTGTACGTACGGTCGCCGGGCAGCGGCACGACGAGCCGGTAGCCGGGCGGGAACCGCTTGCCCCGGACGTGGGCCAGACCGCCGTAGCAGGACCGAAGGAACGCGGGGACCTCGTCGCGCGGGACGTCGTGGAACTCGACGCCCTCGACCTTGATCAGCGCGTCGTCCTCGGGGAAGAGCCGGACGTCGATCCGTGGGGTGCCGCCCAGTTCCACATAGGCCTCGTGGGGCAGCGAGCCGTCGGGGTCGGCGGTGACGCCCACGCCCGCGTGGGAGCGGCGGGAGGTCTGGTCCGCGCCGATGTCGTGCGTGACCTCGATCTCCAGGTCGAACTCCCGGGCCACCTCACGCAGCGCGGCGACGGCCGCCTCTGTCGTGGGCAGACGGGGGTGGTGCGGGTCGTGCGGCCGGTTCGCGTGGTCCATATCTATGGATCTTGCCTCAGAGGGCTCGCCCGCGGTCCGGGTGTGTCAGGAAAAGCGGAGGTAGCGCGGGGGGACGGCGGCGGTCAGCCAGACGCCGTTGGCGCTTCGGCGGAAGGTGTGGCCGTCGCGGTGCATCGCGCCCGCGTCCACCGGCAGCACGACTGGGCGGCCGCGGCGGGCGCCGACGCGGGTGGCGGTCTCGCGGTCCTCCGACAGATGCACGTCGTGCCGGGCCATGGGGCGCAGTCCCTCGGCCCGGATCGCGTCCAGGAAGCGGGCGACGGTGCCGTGGTAGAGGTACGCGGGCGGTTCCACGGGGGTGAGGCCGAGGTCGACGTCGATCGAGTGGCCCTGGCTGGCGCGGATGCGGGTGCCCTCGATCGCGAAGCGCCGCTTGTCGTTCGTGGCGACGACGTGGTCGAGCTCGGCGCGCGTGATCCGGAACCGGTGCGCCGCCGCGGCCGCGAGCAGTTCGTCGATCTCCACCCAGCCCGCCTCGTCGGGCGTCAGGCCGATGCGTCCGGGCTCGTGCCGCAGGTGTTTCGAGAGGTACTTCGACACCTTGACGGTGCGTTGTTCGTCCATGGCGTCAGGGTGCCCGAGCCGCTCGGTAATCTCCTCCCAAATTTTCGGCTCGCATGTTTGATCCACAACCAAGTCCAGTTATCCACAGGGGAATTGGCAATTCTGTGGACAACTCACAGGCAGTAAGGTCTACTTGACCAACAAGGCGTCATTTGTCATGACTTGATGCAAGTGCGTCCAATGTCCTTGCTTGTACCTCGCGTTGGGCCGCCGCCGCAATGAACGCCGCGACGTTCTCCGGCCCAACCAGACCGCGCACGGCGCGCATTGTCTCCGCGGGCAGGGCCACCGACTGCGGCTCGTCGGCCGGTGCCGCGACCGGACCGGCCGCCAGGTGCCGGTGCAGATGACGGGTCGCGAACAACCGCATCGCGCGCGCGAGTTCGACATCCACCGACTGCTGGGCGAGCGGCCGCAGCCGGCGGACGAGCGCGGCCGCCTCCGCCGCTTCGGCGTCCGTCGGTGGCTGCGGACCGAGATAGCGCGCGAAGACGTGCTCGGTGGTGAACTCCAGGAAACGCGCGGCTATGTGCTCGACCTGTCCCCTCAACTCCCTGAGATGACCGGAGATTGCTGACAGCGGAACACCGGACGCGTACAACTCGGCGGCCACCGCGAGCTCTTGAGGGCTCGGCACGAGGAACTCGGCGTCGTTCCCCGGGTCCCGCTCCAGCACGCCCAGCTCGATCGCGTCCTGCACCGCGGCCTCGTCGGGGTCACCGCCGAACATCGCGTCGAGCTCGGCCCGGGTGATGCGCCCCGCCCGCTCGTCCGTCCACGGCTTGTCGACCTCGGCGACCAGGCCGAGCACACCGCCGAGACCGCGCCCCGCGTCCCAGGCCTCCAGGAGCTCCTTGATGGAGGCCAGGGTGTAGCCCCGGTCGAGGAGGTCGGCGATCTGGCGCAGCCGCGCCAGATGCGTGTCCGTGTACACGTTGGCCCGGCCGCGCCGCTCGGGGCGCGGCAGCAGTCCGCGGTCCTGGTAGGCCCGGATCGTGCGGACCGTGGCGCCGCTGTGGTGGGCCAGGTCCTCGATCCGGTACTCGGCGCCCGGCCGGCCCGTCCTGTCGGCCCTGTCCGGCCCGCCCTCCCGTCCCGTCACGGCCGATCGCTCTGCCACGCCCCACGCCCCTCGGTCGTACCCGGTCACACCTGTGGAAGGTCCCGGACGCCTCACGCGATCGCCGAGCGGCCGATCGCGCCCGCCGCGGCCCGCGCCGCGGGCGACACCGCCAGATACTCGACGGCCCTGCGCAGCGAACCCTCCTGCGAGGGATGGTACGACCGGCGCAGATAGCGCGGTATCGCCGCGTCCAGGTCACGCCAGGAGGGCAGCAGGCCCTTGCGCACCGCCTTGTTGTGCTCGGCCAGCGAGTAGCGCGGGCGGCCGGCGAGCTGAGGGTCGTGCCGTGCGAGGAAGGCGGCGCCCCCGAGCCCACGCGTGCGTGGGCCTGGCCGGGTGAACAGGGCCAAAGACGACGAGGAGGCCCTGAACCATCTCACTGGTGGAGCAGGGGCCCCGTACGTTGGCGCCATGTTCGGCGTCCCAGGTCGTATGGACGACGGTATCTGAGCAATAGGAGGACCTTGCAAGCCGCTAGTCGGATCGTCATTCCTTCGGGTGACGAGAAAGGTGTTCTCGACCAGGGACAGGCCCTCCTTGAAGACCTTCACGAACCAGCGCTCCCCCGCGGGCAGCAACAGATGCAGCACGTTGATGACGTGGGTGGCCGTCGGCTCGTCCGGTATCCAGTGCAGCGGCGTCGCCTCCCAGTCGAAGGAGACGCGGCGCGGAGTGATCGCGTGGTGCTCGCCTTTCGCGGGGTCCGGTGCGTCGTCGGTGCTCACAGCGGCGGCTCCAGCCGGGCGACGGCGCGCAGGGCCCTGGGGGTGAAGCGGGACATGAGGTGGGCGCCGCGGGCCTCCGGGGTGACCGGCACGACCGCCTTGCTGTGCACGACGGCGGCGAGGATCGCGTCGGCGACCTTCTCCGGCGGATAGTTGCGCAGGCCGTACAGGCGCGAGGACTTCTTCTGCCGGCGCTGCTCCTCGGCGGCGTCGGCGCCCACGAAACGGGCCGTCGCCGTGATGTTCGTGTTCACCAGCCCGGGGCAGATCGCGGAGACGCCGATGCCCCGACCGGCCAGCTCGGCGCGGAGACACTCGCTGAGCATGAGGACCGCGGCCTTGGAGGTGGAGTAGGCGGGGAGCGCCTTCGAGGGCTGGTACGCGGCCGCGGACGCGGTGTTCACGATGTGGCCGCCCTGCCCGCGCTCGGCCATCTGCCTGCCGAACAGCCGGCAGCCGTGGATGACCCCCCACAGGTTCACGTCGAGGACCTTCTTCCAGTCCTCCGGCGTCGTGTCGAAGAACGAGCCGGACAGACCGATGCCCGCGTTGTTCACCAGGACGTCGACCACCCCGTACTCGGCGGCGACCTTCTCGGCGAGCTTCTCCATGGCCTGCTCGTCCGTGACGTCGACGGTCTCCGCCCACGCCTGGGGCGCGCCGATGAGCTGGGCCATCTCGGCGGTGCGCGCGACGCTCTCGGCGTCCCGGTCGACGGCGATCACACGCGCGCCGGCCTCGGCGAACGCGAACGCGGTGGCCCGCCCGATGCCGCTGCCCGCCCCGGTGACGAGCACGAGCTGGCCACCGAACCGGTCCGCGTACTTGCCGTCGGCCACCTTCTGCTGTGCGGGCACCCCCGCCTCCTGCTCCTCGTGGGCCGTCACGAACGCGCCGATCCAGGCGGTGAGCTGATCGGGCCGGGTGCGCGGCACCCAGTGCTTGGCGGGCAGCGTGCGGCGCGTCAACTGCGGCGCCCACAGCTCCAGCTGGTCGTACAGCTTCGGCGACAGGAAGGCGTCCCCGAGCGGCGTGATGAGCTGCACGGGCGCGTGCGCGTACGCGTCGTCGCGCGGGTGGGTGAGCCGCGCCCGTACGTTGTCCCGGTACAGCCAGGCACCGTGCGCGGCGTCCGAGGGCAGGGACGCCGTCGGGTAGTCGCCGGACGGCACCCGCTCCACGCGCTCCAGGATCTTCGGCCAGCGCTTGCCGAGCGGCCCGCGCCAGGCCAGCTCGGGCAGCACGGGCGTGTGCAGCATGTACACGTACCAGGACTTGGCGCCCTGGCCGAGGAGCTGGCCCACCTTGCGGGGCGTGGGCCGCTTCATCCGCTGCTTGATCCAGTGCCCGAAGTGGTCGAGGGACGGGCCCGACATCGACGTGAAGGACGCGATGCGACCCTCGGTGCGCTTGACCGTGACGAACTCCCACGACTGCACCGAACCCCAGTCGTGCCCCACCACGTGGACGGGCTTGTCCGGGCTCACCGCGTCGATGACCGCCACGAAGTCGTCGGTGAGCTTCTCCAGGGTGAAGCCGCCGCGGAGCGGCTTGGGCGCGGTGGAGCGGCCGTGGCCGCGTATGTCGTAGAGGACCACATGGAACCCGCAGCGGTCGGCGAGCCGGGTGGCGACCTCCGACCAGACTTCCTTGGAGTCCGGGTAGCCGTGCACGAGCACGACCGTGGGCCGCGCCGCGTCCCCGGTGTTCCCCAGCTCCACCACGTTCAGCTCGACGCCGCCCGTGTGCACCGTGCGCTCGCGCGCGCCGTGGATCTTCGTCAGGTCCGTCATCAGATGCCCTCCGCCCAGCGCCGCACGTGCGGCAGATCGTCGTCCAGCCAAAAGGCGCTCTCCTCGGGGTCCTTGGAGTCCGTGACCACGAGGAGCTCCTCGAACTTGGCGCCCGTGCCCCGGAATCCGAGGTGGGGTTCCACCGCCCACAGGCCGGGCCGCGGCGGATGGTCGGAGAACTTGTACGGCGACCACAGTGGCGACCAGCCGTCCCGGTGCCCGTGCAGCGCGTCGCTCGCCAGACCCTTCAGCGACTGCGTGCCGAAGCCGAACAGCGTGGGGTTGACGCGGCGCGGCCTGACCCGGTCGACCTTGTGCGCGATCACGCCGAAGGGGTAGGCCCGGTGCCGGTTCGCATACCCCTGGCGTCCCATCAGCCGGTCGACGTCCTCGTAGATCTCCCGCAGCGTGCGCCGCTCGCGGACCTCGCGCAGGATCAGCTCCCGGTGGTCCTTGAGGTCCGAAAGGAGCTTGTCGTGCAGGGGGTTGAGGCCGAGGCAGCCCGAGTAGCCGATGTCCGCGGTGTGTCCCTTGTACACGGGGGCCATGTCGAGGATGAACGGCATCCCCGCCTCCAGCCTCCGGTTCGTGGGGAAGAACTGCAGCGGTATGCGGAAGTTCACGAACGCCGTGCGGTCCCCGAACCAGGCGAAGGGCAGATGGAACCAGTCCCGCACCCCGCGCTCGCGCAGCCACTCGCGCTGCATCCGCGCCGCCTCGCGCTCGGTCACCCCTGGCTTGAGCTGCGCCGCGACCGCTTCCGCGCACTCGTACGCGAGCGTCTGCACTTCCTTGAACCCCCGCAGCTCCGCCGAGAGTTCACGTACCACTGCTGAGGTCATGCCACCGTCCGTCCGGGTCACGGCCGCCCGGATCCCGTGACCGGGCCGTCGCCGTACGCGCTCGTAACTTGACACTGATGAATGTGACAATGGCTGACGGCGACGTCAAGAGGCCGGGGCAAGACTGTGGAAAACCCGCCGGTTGTGCACAGCGCCGCCCCCCGGGGCGGGCCGGCGCCCGCGGGGCGGCGGGCTACTCGGGGATGACCCCTACGGACCCGTAATACTCAGGTCTCATACGAGGTCGACACCCTGGTCTGACGCCTCGTGTGGCCTGCGCCACTACTTTCGAACCGTGACTGTGATCGCGACCGAAAGCCTGAGCAAGCGGTTCCCCCGGGTGACCGCGCTTGACCGGCTGACCATGGACATCGGGCCCGGGGTGACCGGACTCGTCGGGGCCAATGGAGCCGGCAAGTCCACCATGATCAAGATCCTGCTGGGTCTGTCCCCCGCCACGGAGGGCCGCGCCGAAGTGCTCGGCCTCGACGTCGCGGATCCGTCGTCGGGTCCCGCCATCCGCGAGCGGGTCGGGTACATGCCGGAGCACGACTGCCTGCCGCCCGACGTCTCGGCCACCGAGTTCGTCGTCCACATGGCGCGCATGTCGGGCCTGCCGCCCACCGCCGCCCGTGAGCGCACCGCGGACACGCTGCGCCACGTCGGCCTGTACGAGGAGCGCTACCGCCCCATCGGCGGCTATTCGACGGGCATGAAGCAGCGCGTGAAGCTGGCCCAGGCCCTCGTCCACGACCCGCAGCTGGTCTTCCTGGACGAGCCGACGAACGGCCTGGACCCGGTCGGCCGCGACGACATGCTCGACCTGATCCGCCGGGTGCACAGCGACTTCGGCATCTCGGTCCTCGTCACCTCGCACCTGCTCGGCGAGCTGGAGCGCACCTGTGACCACGTGGTGGTCATCGACGGCGGCAAGCTGCTGCGCTCCAGCTCCACCACCGACTTCACCCAGTCCACGGCGACCCTCGCGATCGAGGTCACCGACAGCGACGAACACCCGGACGGGACAGCCGCGTTGCGTGAGGCGTTCGCCCAGCGCGGCATCGAGACCAGCACCGGCGGCGAGCTGCCCGGCGCGGGGCACACGATCCTCATCACCGCGCAGGGCGACGAGACGTACGACATCGTGCGCGACGTCGTCGCCGACCTGGGCCTGGGACTCGTACGGATGGAACAGCGCAGGCACCACATCGCCGAGGTCTTCAAGCCCGTGGAGGAGCCGCAGGTCTCCGAGCGCGCCGCGGCCTGGGCGGCCACCGCCGCTCAGCGGACAGGACAGCAGGGACAGACGGGAGGGGCCGCGTGATGAGCACGGAACCCTTGAACACACAGATCCACAACATCGGCTACCGCCACTACGACGGACCGCGCCTGGGCCGCGCGTACGCCCGCCGCTCGCTCTTCTCACAGAGCCTGCGGGGCGCGTACGGCCTGGGCCGCTCGGCCAAGTCGAAGGTGCTGCCGATGCTGCTCTTCGTCGTGATGTGCGTCCCGGCGCTGATCATGGTCGCGGTCGCCGTCGCCACGAAGGCGAAGGACCTGCCGCTGGACTACACGCGCTACGCGATCGTCCTCCAGGCCGTCATCGGCCTCTACGTCGCCTCGCAGGCACCTCAGGCCGTCTCCCGCGACCTGCGCTTCAAGTCGGTGCCGCTCTACTTCTCGCGCCCCATCGAGCGCGTGGACTACGTGGTGGCGAAGTTCGCCGCCATGACCTGCGCCCTGTTCGTGCTCACCGCGGCGCCGCTGATCGTCCTCTACGTAGGCGCTCTGCTCGCCAAGCTGGACTTCACCGAGCAGACCAAGGGATTCGCCCAGGGGCTGGTGTCCGTGGCACTGCTGTCGCTGCTCCTCGCCGGGATCGGCCTCGTCGTCTCCGCCGTCACGCCGCGCCGCGGCTTCGGCATCGCCGCCGTCATCGCCGTGCTGACCATCTCCTACGGAGCGGTCTCCACCGTCCAGGCGATCGCCGACGCGCAGGACAACAGCGGCGCGGTGTCCTGGCTCGGTCTCTTCTCGCCGATCACGCTCATCGACGGCGTACAGACCGCCTTCCTCGGCGCCACGTCCGCCTTCCCCGGGGCGCACGGCCCCTCCACCGGCCAGGGCGTGGTGTATCTGCTCGTCGTCCTCGGGCTCATCGCCGGCTCCTACGGGCTGCTGATGCGCCGCTACCGGAAGGTCGGACTGTGACCGCCCACCCGTCTCCCACCGCCACCCTTCCAAAGAATGGGCCGCGCCCATGAGCACTCTTTCCATCGACCACGTCTCGCGATGGTTCGGCAACGTCGTCGCCGTCAACGACGTCACGATGACCATCGGTCCCGGCGTCACCGGCCTGCTCGGGCCCAACGGCGCGGGCAAGTCGACCCTCATCAACATGATGGGCGGCTTCCTGGCCCCCTCGAACGGGACGGTCACGCTCGACGGACAGCAGATCTGGCGCAACGAACAGATCTACCGCCACATCGGCATCGTGCCCGAGCGCGAGGGCATGTACGACTTCCTCACGGGCCGCGAATTCGTCGTCGCCAACGCGGAGTTGCACGGCCTCGGCCAGAAGGAGGCGCAGGCGGCGCTCGCCACCGTGGAGATGGAGTACGCCCAGGACCGCAAGATCCAGACGTACTCCAAGGGCATGCGGCAGCGCGTGAAGATGGCCTCCGCACTGGTCCACAACCCGTCGGTGCTGCTGCTCGACGAGCCGTTCAACGGCATGGACCCGCGCCAGCGCATGCAGCTCATGGACCTGCTGCGGCGCATGGGGGACGAGGGCCGCACGGTGTTGTTCTCCTCGCACATCCTCGAAGAGGTCGAGCAACTCGCCTCCCACATCGAGGTGATCGTCGCCGGACGCCACGCGGCCAGCGGTGACTTCCGCAAGATCCGCCGCCTGATGACCGACCGCCCGCACCGCTATCTGATCCGCTCCAGCGACGACCGGGCGCTGGCCGCCGCGCTGATCGCGGACCCGTCGACGGCGGGCATCGAAGTCGACCTGAAGGAGGGCGCGTTGCGCGTTCAGGCCGTCGACTTCGGCCGGTTCACCACGCTGCTGCCCAAGGTCGCGCAGGCGCACGGCATCCGCCTGCTCACGGTCTCGCCGTCCGACGAGTCCCTCGAGTCCGTCTTCTCTTATCTGGTCGCGGCCTAGTCACGGCACAGGAGGCCCTGATGTACGACCCCACTGTCGCCCGGCTCACCTACCGGGCCCTGCTCGGCCGCCGCCGGGCCCTCATCCTCTTCGCGCTGCCGGTGCTGCTCGTCGTGATCGCCGGACTCGTCCGCGGGCTGACCGGAGCCGACGACCAGACCGCCGTCGACGTCCTGGGCGGTTTCGCGCTCGCCACGATGGTGCCGCTGATCGGTGTCATCGCGGGGACCGGGGCCATCGGGCCGGAGATCGACGACGGCTCCGTCGTCTATCTGCTGTCCAAGCCCGTCAAACGGCCCACGATCATCTTCACCAAGCTCATCGTGGCCATCGCCGTGACCATGGTGTTCTCCGCGGTCCCGACCCTGATCGCCGGTCTGATCCTGAACGGGAACGGGCAGCAGATCGCCGTCGCCTACACGATCGCCGCCCTGGTGGCCTCCATCGCGTACGCCGCGATCTTCCTGCTGCTGGGCACGGTCACCCGGCACGCGGTCGTCTTCGGCCTCGTCTACGCCCTGGTGTGGGAGGCGCTCTTCGGCTCGCTGGTCGCCGGGGCACGCACCCTCAGCGTGCAGCAGTGGTCGCTCGCGGTGGCCCAGAAGGTGGCCGGCGGCGAGCTCGTCACCTCGGACGTCGGGCTGCCGCTCGCGACCGTCTTCCTGGTGGCCGTGACCGTGCTCGCGACCTGGTACGCGGGGCAGAGGCTGCGCTCGCTGACCCTGGCGGGGGAGGAGTAGAACCGCCTGCCCGGGCCGCTCGCGGCTCTCGGTGCGGCTCTTGATGCGGATTTCACCCTCTCGCCGGGACACTGGTGGGAGGGTGCATGTCCTTTATGCGTCTTTATGGCACCCGAGGAGGATCAGTGATGGCCGGCGATCGCGATGCGTGGGACGACGTGGTGCTGGACGCCGACTTCATACGCGAGGCGGAGACGAGCGAGCCGTCCGCGCGGGCCCGCATGCTCACCGCCCGCTGGAGCAGGGAGGCGCCGGAGCCGCAGCCGTGGCGGTCCGACGAGCCGCCCGCCGGGTGGTTCTTCAGCAAGGCGCGGCGTCGGAAGTGGCGCCGCCGATAATTCGGTGGCGGGCAACTCGGCGACGTAGCAGAGTAGTTGGTGTCACCGCGCCGGGCCCATGAGGGTGCCGGCGGCCATCCGCCGGGAGAGGAGCGCGACGATGTTGATCAGTAGTCCGTCGAGCTCCCGACAGGGCAGCCCGAGGCAGGCTCCGGAGTAGTCACTGCACTCCGTGGAGCCCCGCCCCAGGGGTGTGCTGCCCGGGGCGGCCGCTTCGAGCACGCGCCTTCTGCGGCGCGTGGGCCGCCCACCCGGAGGATTGGCCGAGTGGTAAGGCAGCGGCTTGCTAAGCCGTCGTCAGGGTTTGTCTCCCTGCGCGCGTTCGATCCGCGCATCCTCCGCGTTTTCGCTGCGCTGTGCTGGGGCGGTGTTCGGGCAGGCCTGCGGCCTGTCACGGCATCCCGCCGCGGTGCGTCCGCCCGGTGCCCGGGTGCTGGTTGTGGCGGGCCGGTCGCGCAGTTCCCCGCGCCCCTGGCGGGGCTTCGGCCCGGGCGGTCAGGCGTGGAGCAGGCGTTCCAGGACCACTGCGATGCCGTCGTCCGCGTTGGACGTCGTGATCTCGTTCGCCACTGCCTTGAGCTGGTCGTGGGCGTTGGCCATGGCCACGCCGTGGGCGGCCCAGCCGAACATCGGGATGTCGTTGGGCATGTCGCCGAACGCGATCGTGTCGGCGGCCTTCGCGCCCAGGCGGCGGGCCGCCAGCGACAGGCCCGTGGCCTTGGAGAGGCCGAGCGGGAGCAGCTCCACGATGCCCTCGCCCGCCATCGTGACGCCCACCAGATCACCGGCGACGGTGCGCGTGATCTCCGCGAGCTGGTCGTCGGAGAGGCCGGGGTGCTGCACGTACACCTTGTTGAGCGGCGCCGCCCACAGCTCCGCGACGTCCGTGAAGGGGACGGCGGGCAGGTGGCCCTCGCCGACCTGGTAGCCGGGTCCGACGATGACCTCGCCGTCGAGACCGTCACGGCTCGCGGCGAGCGCCAGCGGGCCGATCTCCGCCTCGATCTTGGCCAGCGCGAGGCCCGCGAGCTGCCGGTCGAGCGTCACCGAGGTGAGGAGCCGCTGCTCCCCCGCGTGGTAGACCTGCGCGCCCTGGCCGCACACCGCGAGCCCCTCGTACCCGAGGTCCTCCAGGATGTGGCGGGTCCAGGGCACTGCCCTGCCGGTCACGACGATGTGTGCCGCGCCCGCCGCGGTGGCCGCGGTCAGCGCGGCGCGCGTGCGCTCGGAGACCGTCTCGTCGGGACGCAGCAGCGTCCCGTCGAGGTCGGTCGCCACGAGCTTGTACGGGAAGGAAGGGGCGAGGGGAGCGGGGTGGCTCACTTGGCGTTCGGCTCCAGGGGGTGCGGGCGGCACAGGCTGAGCGGCCTGTGCCGCCCGGATCGGGCTGCGCTTACTTGGGGTCCAGGGTGGTGCGTCCCCCAAGGTACGGCCGCAGCATCTCCGGAACCCGCACCGAGCCGTCGGCCTGCTGGTGGTTCTCGAGGATGGCCACGATGGTGCGCGGGACGGCGCACAGCGTGCCGTTCAGCGTCGCCAGCGGCTGGACCTTCTTCCCGTCGCGCATCCGGACGGACAGGCGGCGGGCCTGGAAGCCGTCGCAGTTCGAGGCCGAGGTCAGCTCGCGGTACTTGCCCTGGGTGGGGATCCACGCCTCGCAGTCGAACTTGCGGGAGGCCGAGGAGCCGAGGTCACCGGTGGCGACGTCGATCACCTGGAACGGCAGCTCCAGGCCGGTCAGCCACTGCTTCTCCCACTCCAGGAGACGCTGGTGCTCGTTCTCCGCGTCCGCCGGGTCGACGTACGAGAACATCTCGACCTTGTCGAACTGGTGCACGCGGAAGATGCCGCGGGTGTCCTTGCCGTACGTGCCGGCCTCGCGGCGGAAGCACGGCGAGAAGCCGGCGTAGCGCAGCGGCAGCTGGTCCGCCTCGACGATCTCGTCCATGTGGTACGCCGCGAGCGGGACCTCGGAGGTGCCGACCAGGTAGTAGTCGTCCTTCTCCAGGTGGTACACGTTCTCGGCGGCCTGGCCGAGGAAGCCGGTGCCCTCCATGGCGCGCGGGCGCACCAGGGCGGGGGTCAGCATCGGCGTGAAGCCGGCCTCGGTGGCCTGCGCGATCGCCGCGTTGACCAGCGCCAGCTCCAGGAGGGCGCCGACGCCGGTGAGGTAGTAGAAGCGCGAGCCGGAGACCTTCGCGCCGCGCTGGACGTCGATGGCGCCGAGCGCCTCGCCGAGCTCCAGGTGGTCCTTGGGCTCGAAGCCCTCGGCACCGAAGTCGCGGATCGTGCCGTGCGTCTCCAGGACGACGAAGTCCTCCTCGCCGCCGCGCGGGACGTCGGGGTGCACGATGTTGCCCAGCTGGAGGGCGAGACGCTGGGTCTCCTCCTCGGCCTCGCGCTGGTCGGCCTCGGCGGCCTTCACGTCGGCCTTGAGGGACTCGCCCTTCTTGAGCAGCTCCGCGCGCTCCTCGGGCGTGGCCTTGCCCATGAGCTTGCCGAGCGACTTCTGCTCGGAACGGAGTTCGTCGTAGCGGAGCCCGGACGACCTGCGCCGCTCGTCGGCGGACAGGACGGCGTCGACGAGCGCGACGTCCTCTCCACGGGCGCGCTGGGAGGCGCGAACACGGTCGGGGTCCTCACGGAGCAGGCGAAGGTCAATCACCCCTCCAGGCTACCGGTGCGGGGTTCCGGCTCACGAACCGATATCCGGGTGTGGAGCTTTATGCCCTATTTGTCGGAATGTGAATTCCGGGTGGAACCGGCTCGCGCGGCCCGGGGCGGCGCGAGTCAATTAAAACCCCACTTTCCCCGCAAAGGGGCAGATGGGGTGCGCCACCTTGACCCGACTCCCTTGCCGCACACGGGACTTGGGGAGCGGTTGTCCACAGGAATGCACCACCCCGGAGGGTTATCCACAGGCTGTGAGAAAGATCTGTGGATGCCGGAAGAGGTCATTCCGAAAGCCGCATGTATCGCGAAGGATTCCCGTTCCAAACCCTCTCCATGCTCACTTTCGGGTGGAAATGCTTCACTCCAAAGAGTTGATCAAGGGAAAAGAGTGGACGAGGGGTGACGTGCGGGTCTGTGGACGGACTTGTGGGCTGTAGGCCGATTTGTCGACCATGTCGCGCCTTACTGTCGACTTGTCCCCAGGTCGAGAAGCGGACCTGTGGATAACTCTTGTGGACGAAGAAAATCCGCTGGTAGGACCGGGTGTGGAGACAGAAAGACGCCGGACCCGACGGTGGAGAACTCAGGTCCGGCTGTGGGCGCGCAGCGTCAGAACCGGCCGTCCTGGCAGCGCGCCAGCCAGTCCGAGGCGGCCACGAACTCGCTGTCCGACGTGCCGGTGCGCAGCGGCCGTACGTCCTTGGGAGCGAACCCCGCCTGCGGGTACGAGCCGAGATAGCGCACCTGGAGACACGCCCGCTTCAGGCCCATCAGCGCCTCGGCGACCCGGCGGTCCGAGATGTGGCCCTCCGCGTCGATCGCGAAGCAGTAGTCGCCGATGCCCTTCCCGGTGGGCCGGGACTGCAGCAGCATCAGGTTGACCCCGCGCATCGCGAACTGCTGGAGCAGCTCCATCAGCGTGCCGGGGTGGTCCTCGCGCTGCCAGATGACGACGGAGGTCTTGTCCGCGCCGGTCGGGGCCGCGGGCCGGGCCGGCTTGCCGACGAGCACGAACCGGGTCTGCGCGTTCGTCGCGTCGTGGATCTCGGTGACCAGCGGTTCCAGACCGTACCTCTCGGCCGCGAACTCACCGGCGAAGGCCGCGTCGAACCGGCCCTCCTGCACGAGCCGGGCGCCGTCCGCGTTCGACGCGGCGGACTCCCAGACCACGTCCTCGACCAGGTTCGCCTTCATCCAGTTGCGGACCTGCGGCTGGGCCGCCGGGTGCGCGGTGACCGTCTTGATGTCGCTCAGCTTCGTGCCGGGACGCACGAGGAGCGCGAAGGTGATGTCGAGCAGCACCTCGCGGTAGATCATCAGCGGCTCGCCCGCGACCAGCTCGTCGAGCGTGGTGGTGATGCCGCCCTCGACGGAGTTCTCGATCGGCACGAACGCGGCCTCGGCCTCGCCGCCTCGCACCGCGTCGAGCGCGGCGGGCACGGACACCATCGGGACGAGCTCCCGGGTGGCTGCTTCGGGAAGCGTGCGCAGGGCGACTTCGGTGAAGGTGCCCTCGGGGCCGAGATACGCGTAGCTGGCTGGCATGAGGTCACCCTAATGGGGCTGTACGGGACACGGCGGGCGGGCCCGGATGGCGGTCACCCCTCCAAGAGCGCCTGCCCCACGTACCCGCCCTTCTCCGCGCCGCCCGGCACCGCGAACAGGCCGCTCGACTCGTGCCGGATGAACTGCGACAGGGCGTCGCCGCGGTCGAGCTTGCGCTGCACGGGGACGAAGCCGCGCAGCGGGTCCGCCTGCCAGCAGACGAAGAGCAGGCCCGCGTCCGGGGTGCCGTCCGCGGCGATGCCGTCGTGGAAGGAGAACGGGCGGCGCAGCATCGCGGCCCCGCCGTTCTGGTCGGGGCGGCTGATGCGCGCGTGCGCGTTGATCGGGACGACGAGGTCGCCCTTCGCGTCCGTCTTGTCCAGCTTCATCTCGGACGTCTCGTCGCCGCCGGTCAGCGGGGCCCCCGTCGACTTCTTGCGGCCGATGACGTTCTCCTGCGCCGCCGTCGACAGCTTCTCCCAGTCGTCGAGGAGCATCCGGATCCGGCGTACGACCGCGTACGAACCGTTCGCCATCCACGCCGGGGACTGCGCCGACGCACCTGAGGACGGCACGAAGATGCGCTTGTCGAAGTCGGACTCGGCCGGCTTGGGGTTGTCGGTGCCGTCGATCTGGCCCATCAGATTGCGGGCCGTCATCGGCTGGGCGGTCGCTCCGGGCGAGCGGTTGAAGCCGTTCATCTGCCAGCGGACCTTGGCCGCGCCACCCGCGTCCTTCTGGATCGCGCGCAGCGCGTGGAAGGCGACGAGCCCGTCGTTCGCGCCGATCTGCACCCACAGGTCGCCGTTGCTGCGCGCCTTGTCGAGGTGGTCGGAGAAGAAGTCCGGCAGCGGGTCGAGAGCGCCGGGGCGCTGCTTCTCCAGGCCCGTGCGCGCGAAGAAGCTGTGGCCGAAGCCGAAGGTGATCGACAGCGACGAGGGACCCGCGTCCCGGGCCACGTCGGTGTCGTCGGAGGTCATCGGCTCCCCCGCCATGAGCCGCTCGGCCGTCGCCGACCAGCGGCGCATCAGGGCCGTGGCCTCCTTGCGGCCCGCGCCTGCCGCCAGGTCGAAGGCGACGAGATGGCCGCGGGACTGCATCGGCGTGGTGATGCCGGGCTGATGTTTCCCGTGAAACATCACCTCGTCCGCGCCCAGCGACGTCAACGCGTCCTGCTGATCGGGGGAGTCGGTGGAGGACGCCACGGCGTATCCCGCGCCCGCGCCGACGGCGCCCAGGGCGACGCCGGTGGCACCGGCCGTGCCGATCAGGCGGCGCCGGGTGATGCCCGACGCCGGCGGGGTGGAGGTCTCGGTACGGCTCTCGGTGTCAGCCATGGTGGTTCAGCCGATCTTCGCGTTCTGGGTGACGGTGATCTGGTCGATGTCGGAGGTGCGCACGGTCACCGCGATCTTCCAGGTGCCGGCCACGGGAATCTGGACGCCGCTCGCGCTCCAGTGGCCCGTGGCGATGTGGTCGGGGGTGACGGGCAGCGGGCCGATCTTCTTCGCCTCCAGGGTGAAGGCGACCTTCACCTCGGGGACGTCGAAGGCCTTGCCGTTCGGCCGCTGTACGTAGACGTGCATGTCGTTGTTGCCGGTGCGGCCGGGGTCGAGGTCCAGCAGGACCGTGCCCTTGCCGTCCTTGCCGCCGGTGTCGAACGGCAGCTTGAGGTTGACCGGGCCCGCCTGGGTCTGGGCGGCCGCGGTGGAGGACTTGACCTCTTCCTCGGTGCGGCCGGGCTCGGTGGAGGTCAGCACCGTGGTGACGGCGAGCAGCACCACCGCGACGCCGGCCTCGGCGAGCACGGAGCGGCGCAGCCCGAAGCGGTGCGGGTCGGCGTCGCGGACCCGCTTCTCGCGGGCGGTGGCCATCGCGGCGCGCTGACGGGCGAGCTGGGCGGCGCGCTCGGGGTCGTCGGACTTCTTGCTCCCCGACCCGGCCTTCTCGGCGCCGCCCCCGACCGTGACCGGTTCCTTCTCCTCGACGGGCGCGGCCGACTCGGAGAGCCGCCCGGTCCACCGGCGGGAGATCCACGCGATGCCGACGAGCACGGCGACGAGCCCGACCTTGACCAGGAGCAGCTGCCCGTACGTCGTTCCGGTCAGCGCCGACCAGGAGCCGACCTGCCGCCAGGACTGGTAGAGGCCGGTGGCGGCGAGCAGGACGACGCCGCAGAAGGCCACCCGCGAGAAGCGGCGCACGGCCGACGCCTCGATGGACGGCGCCCGGTAGAGCGCGACGAGCAGGGTCGTCAGACCGCCGAGCCAGGCCGCGACGGCCAGCAGGTGCAGCACGTCGACGGGCATCGCGAGCGCCGTCTGGATACCGGTCGAGGCGTGTTCGGCCATGGCCCAGGTCGCGGCGAGTCCTGCCGCGACGACGGTGCCGCCGATGGCGAGCCCGAAGGTGAGGTCCCTGACCTCCTTCGCGCTGTCGCCCCCGTCGTCGTCGCCCGCCTCCCGTGCCTCCTCGGCCCGCTTCACGTAGGCGCCGAAGAGCACCGCGATGAAGAGCGCGGCCGCGGCGAGCAGCAGCAGCCGGGAGGTGAGCGCCGCGCCGGTCTTCGTCTGCAGGACCTGGCCGAGCAGCGTCATGTCGAAGATGTCGCCGACCTTGCCCGACCCGGTGTACGAGCCGCGCATCAGCAGCAGCGCGATGGTGGCCGCGGTCAGCGCGGTCCAGCCGCCGACCACGACCCGCTGCACCGGCTTGATCGCGGCGCCGCGCGGCCAGCAGGCGAGCACGAACGCGGCGCCGCCGACGAGCAGCACGAAACCCGCGTACGAGACGTAGCGGCCGAAGCCGTAGAGGGCGCCGACGACGCCCCCGCCCGCGTTCTGGTCGGTGATCACCGCGGAGGTCTTGGAGGGGGCGCCGATGGAGAACGTATAGGCGCCCGACACGGGGTGGCTGTCGGCGGAGACGACCTGGTAGGCGACGGTGAACGTGCCGTCGGGCAGGCCCGAGTGCAGTCCCACCGTGTAGGTCGTGCCCTTGGTGTGGCCGACCTTGCCGTTGTCGACGCGCTTGCCCGACGGGTCGAGCACGCGCACCGAGCCGCCGGACATGGCGACGTCCTCGGAGAAGGTCAGCGCGATCTGGCGGGGTGCCTTCTGGACCACCGCTCCCTGCGCGGGGTCGCTCCCGGTCAGCGCGGCGTGCGCGGACGCGGGGGCGGCACCGGCCAGGAGCGCGCCGGTGACGGCGAGGAACAGCAGCACCAGGTGCCGGAAGCGGGGAGCGATGGTCTTCACGTACGGTCAGCCCCTCACTGAGACGAATGAGACGCGTGCGACGACGGGTTGTAGGTGGCGGCCTTCACCGGGAACGCGACGTCGACCGTGCCGGACTTGGCGAAGTGCAGCTTCACCGACACCTTGTCGCCTTCCTTCGGCCTGTGCTTCAGGTTCTCGAACATGAGGTGGTTGCCACCCCGTTCGAAGTCCAGGTCGCCGTCGGCGGGCACGGCGAAGGACTTCTCCTCCGTCATGACGCCGTCCTTGGTGCTGTGCATGGTGACGTCACCGGCGACGGCGCTGCTCACCGAGGTGAGGGTGTCGGCGCCGCCGCCGTTGCGCACGACGAAGAACCCGGCCGCCATGTCACCGGACGCGGGGGCGGGGATGAACGCGCCCTCGACCTTCACCTCGGGCCGCGCGGAGTCCGCGTCGGAGCCGGAGCCGCAGGCGGTCAGCGAGAGCGCGGCGGCGACGGCGAGGGCACCGAGCGTCAGCGGGGCGCGCTTCACGGCTTCTCCCCCTTGACGAGCTTGGGGAGGTCCTTGGTGTAGTCGTCGACGGTGGCGTCCTCGCCGTAGAGGACGTATCCGCCGTCGGTCTTCGGCGAGAACGCGATGACCTGCGTGCCGTGCACCGACACCAGCTTGCCGTTCTTGTCCTTCTGCGTCGGCTCGATGGAGATGCCGAGCTGCCGGGCGCCGCCCTGGATGGTGGCGAAGTCGCCGGTCAGGCCGATGAAGTCGGGGTCCTGGGCCTTGAGCCACTTGCCGAGCACGGCCGGGGTGTCACGGTCCGGGTCGGTGGTGACGAAGACGACCTGCAGCTTGTCCTGCTCGGCCTGGGGCAGCGCCTTCTTGGCGACCGCGATGTTGCTCATCGTCAGGGGGCAGACGTCGGGGCAGTGCGTGTAGCCGAAGTAGATCAGCGTCGGCTTGCCCTTGGTCCGCTCCAGCAGGTCGAACTTCTTGCCGTGGGTGTCGGTGAGGACCAGGTCCGGCTTCTCGAAGGGCTTGTCGAGGACGGTCGCGGCCTTCTGCGAACCCGCCTCGGTCGACACTTCGGTCACCGGCTTGTCGCTGTCGCCCCCGCCGCCGCAGGCGGACAGGGTGAAGGCGGCCGCCGAGACGAGGCCGACGACGGCGAGCAGGGTCTTCTTGTTGGTCGTGCGCATAGAGAAATGTCCCAGAGGTGAGAGGGCGGGCGGTTGCCGGGGCCGCCCACCGCGGCCCCGGCAACCGCCACTGATGGCTCAGCTGTTGGTACGCCGACGGCCCGCCAGGACACCGAACGCCACACCGGCGGCGCCGACGGCGATGCCGACGATGCCGAGGACGCGGGCGGTGGTGTCACTGCCGGAGGACGTGTCGGAGGAGGCGGCGGCCGTCTCCTTGTGGTCGTCCGTCGCCGAGGCGCCGGACGCGCCGTGCTCGTCGTCGGTCGCGGCCGACAGCTCCAGGGTGGGCGCCGGGTTCTCCGGCTCCTCCTGGCCCTTCTGCTGCGGCTCGATCCAGCGCACGACCTGCTTGTTGTCGTACGTCTGGATCGCCTTGAAGACGAGCTGGTCGGCGTCGGTCGGCAGCTGGCCGATGGACACCGGGAACTTCTGGAAGTAGCCGGGCTGGATCCCCTTGGCGTCACCGGAGCCGGTCGCGGTCCAGGTGACCTTGGAGACGGCCTCGGTGATCTTCTCGCCGTGCAGGGTCAGCGGCTTGTCGAGCTTCGACTTGGTGACCACGGCCTTCCAGCCCGGCACCGGCTCCGGCATCACGGAGGCGAGCGGGTGGTCGGTGGGGAAGGCGACTTCCAACTGGGTGGTCGCGGCGTCGTCGCGCTCGTTGGGGACCTTGAAGTCGACCACGGCGTAGCCGCCCTTGGCGGCGGTGCCCTCCGGCTGCACGCTCACGTGCGCGAAGGCGGGGGCGGAGACGAGGACGACGGAGGAGACGGCGGCGGCACCGACGAGAGCGGCGCGGGACATCTTCTTCATGGCAGAAAGAACTCCACGTTCAGTGGGATCCGACGAAGGGTGGGGCGCGCACCCGGACAGGCCGCATGAAGGCGGTTGTCGGTGAGAACGAGCGGGTACGCGCGCGTGCCGCACGGCACACCACACCCCACGCACTGCGCGGTGGAGCTTGCGGATGCCGTGTCAGGCGGCGAGAAGGAACGCGTCGGAGGACGGTGGCCCGCGCCGGATCACCGAGTGCTGGAGCGTCGCCGTCCACAGGGCGGGCGGCTCGGCGAACCCGGTCCGCGTCACCCGCGCGAGCAGCTCGGGAGCCCCCGGCAGCCCGGCCCGCAGCGCGCGGACGAGCGCGAGGGCCGCGCGCAGCGAACGGGTGGGCGCCGCTTCCGCGACCCCGTGCGCCGAGAGCCGCGAGAGCTCCACGACGCGCCCCAGGGCCAGATCGCCGTGGCGCAGCAGCCACCCGGCGCCGACCGCGGCGAGCAGGTGGCCGATGAGCATGGGCAGCGACGGCAGCAGCGCCATCGAGGCCCCGGCCGCGACGGCGTCGTGGTGCATGGGGGTGGACGGCACCCCGGCGTCGTCCAGGATGCGCTGCGCCTGCGCCGGGCTGAGCGCCGAGGCACCCGCCCCGCACATGAGCCGCGCGGCCCGCTCCATGACGGACGGCTGCGCGGAACCCATGGCCATGGAGGCGTGGTTCTGGCCGAGGCCGAACAGGGTGTGCAGGCCGATCTGCCCGATGCCCAGGGTGACGGCGATGCCGGCCAGCGAGCGCTCGCGCCCGGCCATCGGCAGGGCCACGCAGAAGGCGAGGAGAGAGCCGAGCCCCAGCGTCCACAGCGGCACCGTGGAGGTCGACCCGAGGACGTGCCCCGCCGCGGACAGCACGACGCAGACCGCGGCGAACACCGCGGCCCTCAGCAGCCGGAGGTCGGCCGCGCTGCGCGTGTGGGGGGCAGTCATGGCGGCCTCATCATCGCACTGGGCCGACCCGCTCCATACGGCAGGTCCACAAGGTCCCAAATCTCCCTTACCTCGCCGGACGTACCGTGCGCGTCGGCTATATGGGCGCAATCACGTCAACTCCGTGATTGCGCAAGGGCCGTGGCGGCAATACGTATCGGTATGTCGAGCCGCGCCCTGGAGGCTGGAGCATGAGCATCTGGTGGTCCCTCCATCTGCGGCGCGACGCTGCGAGCGTTCCCCTGGCCAGGCGCCTGTTCCTGGGCACCATGGAGACCGCGGGCGTCGACCCCGACGTCTGTTACGACCTGTCGGTCGCGCTCAGCGAGGCGTGTGCGAACGCGGTCGAGCACGGCGGCTCCCTGGCCGGCAGCGAGGCTTCGGGCGCCTACCGGGTCACCGCGTATCTGGACGGCGAGAAGTGCCGCATCGAAGTGGCCGATTCGGGCCCCGGTTTCCCCTCGCTGAAGGGGCGCTCCCTGACCCGTCCCGCGCCCGACCACGCGGAGAACGGCCGCGGCCTGTGCCTCATCCGCGAACTCGCCGACCACGTGCACTTCGTCAACAAGCCCGGCAGGGGCGGCGCCGTCGTCAGCTTCGACAAGATCCTCAAGTGGAAGAAGGACGCGCCGCTGGTCGCGGTGTGAATCAGGAGAGCCCCGGGCAGGACGGCCCCGGTCAGGAGAAGCGGGCGACGGCCGTCATCGTGGGCCGCATGTTGCGCACGCCGGGCACCTTGCCGAGCAGCGGCCAGACCACCCCGTAGTAGGCGCCGCGGCCGCGCGGCAGCGGCAGCTCCCGCACCTCGCTGATCGCCGGGTGCGCGGTGCGTACGCCGCTCAGCTCCCCCGCGTTCAGACCCCACGGCATCGGCGGCGTCGTGTAGCCCGCCCGGGTGCGCATCTCACCGCGCTGCGTGCGCTCGCTGAACCAGCGCGGCACCGCGTCGAAGACCAGCGCCCCGCCGCCGAACCGCTCGGCGCAGCCGGCGATCAACGTCCGCACCTCAGGCGGCCGCAGGTACATCAGCAGTCCCTGGGCGGTGATCAGCACGCCGTTCGCCGGGTCCACTTCTTCGCGCCAGGACAGATCGAGGGCCGACCGGGCGAGGGTGCGCCGCCGCTCGCCGTCCGGGAGCAGCTCGCGCCGCACCTCGGCGGTCTCGGGCAGCTCGACGCACAGCCACCGCGCCCGCCCGTTGTCGACGCGCCAGAACTGGGTCTCCAGGCCCTCGGCGAGCGTGACGACCGTGCCGTCCGGGTGGGCGTCGAGAAAGTCCCGTACGGCGTTGTCGAAGGTCCGCACGCGCAGCGCCTGCCCCTGCGCGAGGAGCGGATTGACCGCGCCGAAGGTCTCCTCGAAGGGGTAGTCGATCTTCTCGACCAGTTCGACGGCCTTCGGGTCGTCGAGGACCCGGTCCGCACGACGGGCCTCCGCCGCCCGGTGGTACAGGTTCCACAGCAGGGTCTCGGGTACGGCGCTCAACTCCATGCAGGCACCCTCTCAAAGAGCTTCGACCGACTACTGAAGAAGGGCCGCGACATACGCAGCGTATGTCGCGGCCCTTCTTCAGTAGCGGTGCGTTCGGCGAATCAGCCCTTCAGGCCGGCCATCCACGCCTCGACCTCGCCGGAGCGGCGCGGCAGCCCGTCCGACAGGTTCTTGTTGCCGTCGTCGGTGACGAGGATGTCGTCCTCGATCCGGACGCCGATGCCGCGGTACTCCTCCGGCACCGTCAGGTCGTCGGCCTGGAAGTACAGGCCCGGCTCGACGGTGAGGACCATGCCCGGCTCCAGCGTGCCGTTCACGTACGTCTCGGTGCGCGCGGCCGCGCAGTCGTGGACGTCCATGCCGAGCATGTGGCCGGTGCCGTGCAGGGTCCAGCGGCGCTGGAGGCCCAGCTCCAGGACGCGCTCGACCGGGCCCTCGACCAGACCCCACTCGACGAGCTTCTCGGCGAGCACGCGCTGCGCGGCGTCGTGGAAGTCGCGGTAGGCGGCACCCGGCTTCACCGCCGCGATACCGGCCTCCTGGGCCTCGTACACGGCGTCGTAGATCTTCCGCTGGATCTCGCTGAAGCTGCCGTTGATCGGCAGCGTGCGCGTGACGTCGGCGGTGTAGTACGTGTGCGTCTCCACACCGGCGTCGAGCAGCAGCAGGTCGCCGGAGCGGACCGGGCCGTCGTTGCGGACCCAGTGCAGGGTGCAGGCGTGCGGGCCCGCGGCGCAGATCGAGCCGTAGCCGATGTCGTTGCCCTCCACGCGCGCGCGGAGGAAGAACGTGCCCTCGATGTAGCGCTCGGACGTGGCCTCGGCCTTGTCGAGGACCTTCACGACGTCCTCGAAGCCGCGCACGGTCGAGTCGACCGCCTTCTGCAGCTCGCCGATTTCAAACGCGTCCTTCACGAGGCGGGCCTCGGACAGGAAGACGCGCAGCTCCTCGTCGCGCTCCGCGGTGACCTTGTCGGTCAGGGCGGCCTCGATGCCGGCGTCGTAGCCGCGCACGACACGCACCGGTCCCGTCGCCTCGCGCAGGGCGTCGGCGAGCTCGCGCACGTCGGACGCGGGGATGCCGTAGAGCTTCTCGGCCTCGGTCAGCGAGTGCCGACGGCCGACCCACAGCTCGCCGTCGCCGCTCAGCCAGAACTCGCCGTTCTCGCGGTCGGAGCGCGGCAGCAGGTAGAGGGTCGCCCGGTGTCCGTCGGCGACGGGCTCCATGACGAGGACGCCGTCCTCCGTCTGGTTGCCGGTCAGGTACGCGTACTCGACGGAGGCACGGAAGGCGTACTCCGTGTCGTTCGAGCGGGTCTTCAGGTTGCCCGCGGGCACCACGATGCGCTCGCCCGGAAAGCGGGCGGACAGGGCGGCACGGCGGGCCGCGGTCTCGTCGGCCTGGGCGATCGGCCGCAGGTCGTGCAGCTCGGTGTCGGCCCAGCCGGACTTCATGTTCTCGGCGAGCTCGTCGGACACGCCCGGGTAGAGGCCGTTCTTGCGCTGCTTGATGGGCTCTTCGGCCTCGGCGGCCTCCGGGTTGAGCTCCTCCGACACGGTTCCTCCTCGACACGGCAGGTCCGGTGAAATGCCCTGGATACGGCAGTGGACCCCCTCCATCGTACGAGCGTACGGAAGGGGGTCCAGGGCCGGATGACCTCTTACCGGCAGTGCCCGGACGCCTACGCGAAACGGGCCGCCAGCAGGACGACGTCCTCGTCGCTGTCGGCGGTGTCGAGCCCGTCGGGGAGCATCGCGCCCAGGATGTGGTCCGCGATGGCGCCGGGGTCCTCGCGGATCCCCTTGGGAATGCTCGCGGCGGCCGCGTGCAGCCGGGCGAAGGCGCGGTCCATGGCGTCGCCGGTGCGGCGCAGCAGACCGTCGGTGTAGAGCAGCACCGTCTCGCCGGGCTCCGGCGCGATCTCCACGCTCGGCGCCTCCCAGCAGGCGAGCATCCCGAGCGGCGCCGACAGCGTCGTCTCGGCGAACTCCGTGCGCCGCTCGCCGATCACCAGCGGCGGGGTGTGCCCGGCGCCCGCGAGAACGATCTTGCGCTGCGCCGGCTCGCAGTAGGCGAACAGGGCGGTCGCGCTGCGCGCGGGCTCGGTGAGGCGCAGCAGCAGTTCCAGGTCGGACAGGACCGCGACCGGGTCCTCGCCCTCCATGACGGCGTACGCGCGCAGGGACGCGCGCAGGCGGCCCATCGCGGCGACCGCGCTCGCGCCGGAGCCGGTGACCGAGCCGACGGCGAGCCCGAGCGCGCCCTCGGGCAGCGGCAGCGCGTCGTACCAGTCGCCGCCGCCGCGCGGCCCGGTGCGGTGGCGCACGGCGAGCTGCACATCGGCGACCCGGGGCAGCCGCGAGGGCAGCAGCTCCTCGGCGATCGTGCCCGACCACGCGCGCGTGCGCTCCAGTTCCAGGAGGCGGGCCAGGTGCTCGGTGGCGTAGGCCGCGTACAGGCCGATGAGGTGGCGCCGGCGCTCGCCCGGCTCGGCCGGCTCGTCGTAGAGCCAGACCGCGGCGCCCAGACGGCCCGCCGCCTCGGTGGCGAGCGGCAGCGCGTAACTGGCCGCGTAGCCGAGGCGGGCGGCGACCTCGCGGTGGCGCGGGTCGAGGCCGTCCTCGGAGAGCAGATCGGCGCGGGCCTCCGGGTCGGTGCTGAGACCGTCCAGGATCCGCCCGTACGACGTCGCGCCGCGCGGCACCGTCTCGATGTGCCCCAGGTCCGGCCGGGACAGGCCGAGGCCGACGGTGGTGTCCGGGCCGCGTCCGTCGCCCGGTTCCAGCACGACAAGACCGCGCCGGGCGCCCACCAGGGTGGCTCCGGCGCGCAGCAGTTCGTGCAGTGCGTCCTCCAGCGCGGCTGTGCGGGCCAGCCGTTCCGTGAGTTCGTGCAGGGTCGTGAGATCGGAGACCCAGCCGGCGAGACGGTCCTGGATGACGGCCCCTGGTGCGGCCGGCGCGGACGGTGCGCACGGGACCGCAGGCGCCGCGGGCACGGGTGCGACCGTGTGGGCGGGAGGGGGAACCTGTCCAGGAGGGGAATCGATTCCGGCCACTTTCGGCAGGCGCGGGGTTGTCATGGCTTCCGGCTTTCCGACCGGTGCATATTGCTCAATAGCATCGCAAACCCCCATGTCAGCCTGATAGCTCTGCGCCGCTAGCAATGTCTCCACATCTACACGCAGTGGAGAGGGGATGTCCAGCATTGTCCTGCGAGTATTCCTGGTGTCCGCGGTGTGCAAGTGCCTTTCGGCGTAAAGGGATCTTCGCCGTCTTCCTTGATCGACTCTTGATCTCGCAGCGATCCTGATCGTTCTAACTTGGCCAAAAAGTGACTCAGGGATCGGCCTATTGGGTTCGACTGGCATTGTTCAGCTGTGGTCACCAGAGCGTCATGGCGGTCGTGGTGGGTACGTACTCGGAGAAGACCAGGGGCAGTTGGGATCCACCCGGAACCTGGTGACGGACCCGGGCGTCATAACCTTCGACGACCGTGCCCCATCCTCCCGTGGGGGAGACGGCGAGAAATACGCGGGACGGCAAACGCCAGGCGCCGCCACCCCACGCCAGGCTTTTAAAGGACACAGCAGGCGCTCGGACTATAGGGGTTACCCCTGCCTCAGGCCGGTCGTTCCGGCCGGGGTCAGGCGCTCCAGCACGTACGCGCAGTGACTGATCGACACATGGTGTGATGTGGCCCATAGCGTTCTCTTCGGCTACGGAAAGGAACGAGCGCTCATGCGCGAGATCCTCGGAAGGCGACGCAGGCTCCTGTCCAGGCGTGACAACGGGAAGTCTGACCTGATCAGCGCGGCCCTCACGTTCGCGACAGCGTGGCGGTGGCCGGTTCTGCCGGGCATAGGGCTCGAGGCGGCGGGACGTCGTGACGGCGTCCGGTGCGCCTGCCCCGACCCGGAGTGCACGGTGCCCGGCGCGCACCCCTTCGACCCGGGACTGCTCGCCGCGACGACCGACGAGAGCATGGTCCGCTGGTGGTGGACCAACCGTCCCAAGGCGCCGATCGTGCTCGCCACCGGCGCCGCGTCCGGGGCCGGCGGGCGCGCACCCTGCGCCGTGAGCCTCCCGGCCGTCGCGGGCGCCCGCGCGCTCGCCGCGCTCGACCGCGAGGACATCCGGCTCGGCCCGGTGATCGCCACCCCCGAGCGGCTGTTCATCCTCGTGGCTCCCTACTCCATGGAGCAGCTCGGCGAGCTCCTGTACGCGCAGGACTTCGTCCCGGGCTCGCTGCGCTTCCACGGAGAGGGCGGGTACGTACCGCTGCCGCCGTCCGTCACGGGCGCGGGGCAGGTCCGCTGGGAGCGCGCTCCGCTGCCGGGTTCGGCGGCCCCGTGGGCGCCCGATGTGGAGGCCGTGGTCGACGCGGTCGTGGACGCCCTCACTCGTACGGGTGTGAGCGCGCCCGAGTTGTAGGGGATTCGGGCGCGCGGCGAGCCGCAGCGCGGGGTGTGCGCCGATATCTTCGGCGCATGCCCGCCGCGCCGCCCCTCCCCCCTTCTTCCGACCGGCCCGAGCAGGGGAACCCCCGTTCGCGCCTCCGGCTGATCGGCCTCGTCGCCGTGGTGGTGCTCACCGCCGCGCTGCCGCTGGCGGGCGCGTCCGCGGGACCGGTGGGCGACGGGCACGGCCGTCCGGTCGTCGAGCAGGCCGAGCCGGGCGAGCACGCCCGGGCCGGAGCGGCGGACAAGGTCGACGACGCACCCGACGCACCCGCCACGCCTGACGCGCCTGACACGGCAGGGCGCGCGGGGCAGCGGCAGCCCGAGGGCCCCGCGCTCCTCAAGAGCCTCGGACTCGGCCTCGCCACGGCTGCCCACTGCGGCCCGCAACTGGCCTCCCCGGACGGCGTCGAGGCGCAGACGTGTGTGCTCACCCAGGGTGAGGACACCTGGGCGCGCACCTACTACCGCAATGCGACCGGCGCGGAACTCGGCGCCGTCCTGACCCTGATGGCGCCCGGCGGACGCACGGTGCAGATCAACTGTCCGGTGGGCGCGCAGGACGAGCCCGGCCTGTGCGAGACGCCGCGGGAGCCCACGCGGGGCGGGCCGTCGCAGTACACGGCGGTGGCGGAGTACGCGGCCCGGGGAGACGGCCCGCTGATGCTGCGCTCGGGGAGCAACTCGGCGCCTTCGCAAGGGCGTTGAGGCATACCGACCGGGTCAGGACATGAAAGCGCCCGGTTGCTGGCGACGGGGGATGCACCAGCAACCGGGCTACTTGAACGGTAACAAGAGATCGGCAGTTAGCAAATTCGATCTCTTCTATTCGGACATGGATTTACCTGCAACTACTGGGAGTTGTGACCGGAGTCACCCATTCCGAATGAGGCTTTTCGGACCCTCGGCGGCTGACCGGTCGGTCAGTCCAGGGGGACCCTGTACGTCAGCTGAGTGTCACCTGTCGGTTGGTGAGCCCACCGCGCGCCCTGCGCTCGTCCGCGGTCAGCGGCGCGTCCGTGGCGAGTGCGGCGGCGAGCCGCTCGGCGAACTCGGCGGCGGGCTTCTCGATGTCACCGGCCTTGACCGAGCTCGGCAGGTCCCACACCGGCACGGTCAGGCCGTGCGCCCGGAAGGAGCCCACCAGACGCGTGCCCTCGCCGAGCGAGGACGTGCCCGCCGCGTGCAGCCGCGCGAGCGCGTCGAGAAGCTTCTCCTCGGCGTGCGGCATCACCCACCGGAGGTGGTTCTTCTCCGGCGTCTCGCACCAGTAGGCGCTCTCCACACCGCTCAGCTTCACGGTCGGGATCGCCGCGGCGTTGGCCCGCTCCAGGGAGGCGGCCACCTCGGCCGATGCGTTCTCCGAGTCCGGAACCCAGAATTCGAACCCCGTGTGCACGACCGGCTCGAAAGTGCCGTCCGGGTCGAGCACGTCCTGCAGCCGCGGTCCCTCGGCGGGGGCGCGGCGGGCCTGCACCGGGCTGCCCGTCGGGGCCTCCAGGGCGCGCAGCAGCGTGTCGGCCAGGTCGCGGCTGAGGTCGCCGGAGGACGTGTCGTTCTGCAGGCCGAGCAGGACCGAGCCGTCGTCCCGGCGCAGCGCGGGCCACGCCATCGGCAGCACGGTCGCGAGGGTCACGGACGGGACGCCCTCGGGCAGTCCGCCCTTCAGCGTCAGCTCGACCGTCGCTGCGGGCACCAGCTCGCGCAGCGCGATCCAGTCGCCCTCGCCCGCGAGGCCCTCGAAGGGGCGCTGTACGAGCTCGGTCACCGCGTGGGCGGCCTCCCGGCCGTGGCAGGCCTTGTAGCGACGGCCGCTGCCGCACGGGCACGGCTCGCGGGCACCCACCACCGGATAGTTCTCCTCGGCGCCGCCGGCGCGGGCCCCGTTGCTGACTTGCGGCTTGCCCTTGGTCTGGGGGCGCTTCTTGGCCATCTTGGGTGTCTCCCGGATACGGCGCTCTTACGTACGGGCGCGAGCCTAGCCGCTCGTACCGACACGGGTGGGACATGGCCCAAGTGCCGTCAGGGGGGCGGCCGTCAGCCGAGGTCGTCGAAGGCGTCCGCGAAGTCGAGGTCGGCCAGGTCCGCGACCGGCGGGGCCGCGATGCGCGAGGCGAAGTCGTCACGGCGGTGCGCCGCGGCCTCCGCGTGCACGTCCTTGTGGACGACCACCCAGACGGTGACCTCGCCGCGCATGCCGTCGCGCACGCCCCAGTCGTCGGCGAGCGCCGTGATGATGTTGAGCCCGCGGCCGCCGTGCGCGGTGACCGACGGGGTGGCCGGAACCGGGCGGGTCGGGCCGCCGCCGTCCGTCACCTCGACCGTCAGGCAACCGCGGTCGTCCACCCGCCACGCGGCGCGTACATCGCCCTCGCCCGCCAGCTCGTCGCCGAGCGGCCTGCCGTGCCGGCAGGCATTGCTGAGCAGTTCGGAAAGGATCAGAACTGCATCGTCGACGACCGATTCCGGCACACCGCCGATACGGAGCTGATCACGCATCCGGTGTCTTGCCTCACCCACGCCCGCAGGGCCATGGGGTACGGCCATGCTCGACGAAGAGGGCACCTCCTGTGCCACCACCAACGCCACCCCCGAGACCTCCTTTGCCCCACGCCACGGTGTGAATGCCCCACTGGACTGGACCGGAAACCGGCCAATCCGTGTGCGGTGACGCACTCGTGACGATCGAATACGGAGCGAACGCGCCGGAGCACTCCCCGTGAAGCTGTGGGGTGAAGGTGGCCGGATCCGGCCCCTGATTCAGGCCCTGCCCAGCCGGTGCAGCACGGCCGCGGGACGGTTGGTGATGATCGCGTCCACGCCGAGCCGGACGCAGAGGTCGATGTCCTCGGGCTCGTTCACGGTCCAGACGTGGACCTGGTGACCCGCGCGCGCGAGTTTCTCCACGTAAGCGGGGTTGTTGCGCAGGATCCGGATGCCGGGGCCCGCGATCCGTACGCCCTTGGGGAGGCGTCCTTCGCGGTGACGCGGCGAGACGAACTGCATCAGGTAGACCGTGGGCAGGGTGGGTGACGCCTCCTGGATGCGCAGCAGGGAGCGCGAGGAGAAACTCATCACCCTTACAGGAGAGGGCTCGTCCGGCGGCGGCGCGTCCAGGCCGAACCGCTTGAGCAGGAGCAGCAGTCGCTCCTCGACCTGGCCCGCCCAGCGGGTGGGGTGTTTGGTCTCGATGGCCAGCTCCACCCGGCGGCCCGCGTCGGCCACCAGCTCCAGGAGGCGCTCCAGGGTCAGTACGGAGGTGTCGGCCGCGCTGCCCGCCCAGTCGGGCCCCTCCTCGCTGTCCTTCCAGGAGCCGAAGTCGAGGGCGGCCAGATCCGCGAGCTCCAGGGCCGAGACCGCTCCGCGGCCGTTCGACGTACGGTTGACGCGACGGTCGTGCACGCAGACGAGATGGCCGTCCGCCGTGAGCCGCACATCGCATTCGAGGGCATCGGCGCCGTCCTCGATCGCCTTCTTGTAAGCGGCCAGCGTGTGCTCGGGGGCGTCCTCCGAGGCACCGCGGTGGGCGACGACCTGGATGCGTTGCTGTCGTGCGTGGGTCACCGCGTCATGGTGCCACCGCGCGGCCGGCCGGCGAGAAAGTTCGGCCTTGCGGATGCGTCCGTTTCGTCGGACATAAAGGATGTCATCGGGTGCACAGGAACGTCTTATGGTGCCCTGACGTCCCGTGGGAAAAGCTGACGGCGTACAACAGCACAACTGGACCGTGACAGGACCATGCCGGGACGGCGAGTGACGGCGGACGTGCCGAGATCGCTGAACAGATCGAAGTGGGCTGTGACAATCAAGAGCGATCGCAATGGATCGCGCCTGATCGCTTCAGTCCGAAGTGGATCGGGTACCCGCAAAGCCTGACCGGCGACACGACAGCCGTGGATCGAGGAGAGAAAGCTGTGAGCACCGAGAACGAGGGCACTGCGGTCCCCCCGGCCCCGTCCGCACCTCCCGTGCCGGTGGACGCTCCCGCTGCTCCCGCACCGGCCCCTGCGGAGCCCGCCCCGTCGGCCCACCAGGGTGCGGGCCACGACAGCATGGCGAGCCACGGAGCGGCGCACGGTGAGCAGGGAGCGCCCGCCGTGGGCGGCCCCGCGCCCGTGGGCGACTGGCCGCCCCCGCCGCCGGTCGTCCCCGCGTACGCGACGGGCGGTGGCGGTGCACCGGGCGGTGGCGGCTCCTCGTGGGGCGGTGGCGGCGGCGACGGTTCCGGGTGGGGCGACTCCTACCAGCAGCCACAGCCCAAGCCGGGCGGCCGGCGCGGCGGTCTCGTCGCCGGGATCATCGCGGCCGCGCTGGTCGCGGGCGTCGTCGGCGGCGGCGTCGGCTACTGGGCCGCGGAGCGCAACGACAACGGCGGCACCGGCTCCACCACCGTCTCCGCCTCGACCCCCGCGGACGTCAAGCGGGACCCGGGCACCGTCGCGGGGGTGGCCGCCTCGGCGCTGCCCAGCACGGTCACCATCGAGGCCGAGGGCAGCAACGGCGAGGGCGGTACGGGCACCGGCTTCGTGTACGACAAGGAAGGCCACATCCTCACCAACAACCACGTGGTGGCGGAGGCCGTCGACGGCGGCAAGCTGTCGGCGACGTTCTCGAACGGCAAGAAGTACGACGCCGAGGTGATCGGTCACGCGCAGGGCTACGACGTCGCCGTCATCAAGCTCAAGAACGCGCCGAACAACCTCAAGCCGCTCACTCTCGGCAACTCCGACAAGGTCGCCGTCGGTGACTCGACCATCGCGATCGGCGCGCCCTTCGGCCTGTCGAACACGGTGACCACGGGCATCATCTCGGCCAAGGACCGCCCGGTCGCCTCCAGCGACGGCACGAGCGGCAGCAAGGCCTCGTACATGAGCGCCCTGCAGACCGACGCGTCGATCAACCCGGGCAACTCCGGCGGCCCGCTGCTCGACGGCAGCGGCCACGTGATCGGCATCAACTCCGCCATCCAGTCCGCGTCCAGCGGCGGTCTCGGCGGTTCGGGCCAGTCCGGCTCGATCGGTCTCGGCTTCGCCATCCCGATCAACCAGGCCGACATGGTCGCCCAGCAGCTGATCAAGACCGGTCAGCCGGTCTACCCGGTCATCGGTGCCACGGTCTCCATGGAGGAGGGCACCGGCGGCGCGAAGATCACCCAGCAGGGCGCCGGCGGCTCCGCGGCGGTCACGCCGAACGGCCCGGCGGCCAAGGCGGGCCTCAAGCCCGGCGACACCATCACCAAGCTCGACGACACGGTGGTCGACTCCGGCCCGACCCTGATCGGCCAGATCTGGACGCACAAGCCCGGTGACACCGTGAAGCTCACCTACACGCGCGGCGGCAAGGAGCACACCGTCGACGTGACCCTCGGCGAGCGCAAGGGCGACAGCAACTGACGGACCCGCCATCCGGACCCGCTACCCTGGTCCCGCGTCGCACCACGCGAGCGACGCGGGGTGGGTTGCCCGAGCGGCCTAAGGGAACGGTCTTGAAAACCGTCGTGGCGAGAGTCACCGTGGGTTCAAATCCCACACCCACCGCGCAGGTTGAAGGCCCCTGACCAGGAACATCGGTCGGGGGCCTTCGTCGTGCGCGCTGCCCGTGGGTGACCGTGATTCCCCGTGAGTCCCCGGTCTATCGGGCACGTGAGGGGCACGATCGTGGGCCATGTGTGGGCCAGCAGATCCACGCGGTCTGAACAGGTTGTCAGTGCCGCGTGAGAGCCTCCCGGGCATGAGCTACGACTTGGCTGTCTGGGAAGGCGAGAGACCTGCGGACGGCAAGGCTGCCGCGCAGATCTTCCGGGACCTCTATGACCACTACATAGACACCGACGTTGATCACCCGCCGAGCGCCCTTATCGCCGCATACGTCGCCGGACTGCTCGACCGCTGGTGCGACTTGACCGAGGACGAAGACGAGACGTCGCCCTGGTCAACCGGGCCCTTGATCGGCGAGGCAAGCGGCCCGTTCATCTACTTCCCGATGGTCTACAGCATGGCCGAAGAAGCCTCCGCCTTCGCGGCGTCACTGGCGCAGTCCATGGGCCTGGTCTGCTTCGATCCTCAGCACAACATGTTGAGGCCCTCATGAGGCCCTCGACGACTGGAGGGAGAGCGAGCGATCACATCCCACCCTGACCCACCACCTACCCCAGCTCCCATCCCGTCCGCCGTCGACCCACACGCATGTGGAGCGGGCGTGGTTCATGGCGTCCAGGTGGAGCGCGCCACTGTACGAACGACCTGGACGCCATGGGCCGCGTCTGCTCGGCTCTGCCTGGGTCGACGGTGGACGGGATGGGAGCCCACCACGCTCACCACGGTGTGCCCGCGGCCGGGAACGGCGCCCCCTCCCACCCGGTGCCGGCCGATCCCCCGCCGGAGGCATCGTCTGTGACCGTGAGCCGCGAACGTGTCGGGGGCTCGACTCATGACCTCCGGGCCAATCCACAGTGGGCGGGCGTCGGCGCAGCGGGGCGGAGCGGGCCGAAGGCAGGAGCGGCAGCCCAGCGGAGCCGGGAAGCCCGCCCGGCGGAGCGGAGCGCAGCCGGGTGCTTGATGAGGTAGAGAAACTTGTAACACCTCATGGCCGGTATCGGGCTTGGGGACGCTTGAGCCTCCGTGGTGGTCTGGAGACACGGCTTACGGCTCGGGGGTGGAATGGGCTCTGTTCAGGGAGATTTGGCGCGTAACCGTCCCGGCGATGCGGTGCGGCGAAAGATCCGGGAACTCCAACCGAATGCTGTGCGGCGGCTGCTTGATCGCTGGTCTCGTGACTCGGAAATCCGGTCCTGGGCGGACGGGCTCGTGGGAGAGCGGGTCACTGGCCGCCGGCTGGACCGACTTGAGCGGCACGGATGGTTTGTGCTGCATGCCGTGCAGTGGGCGAGCGGCGCCGACATCGACCATCTGCTGATCGGTCCTGCGGGGGTCTTCACCATCAACACCAAACGGCACAAGGGCAAGGTCGTTTGGTACGGGGATCACGCCATCACGGTCAATGGATCTTCCACCCGCTACATTGCGATCAGCCAGGCGGAAGCGCGGCGGGCCGCAAAGGTGTTGTCCCGAGCTTGTGGGTTCGCGGTCTCAGTCAGACCGGTGATCTCGGTGGTGCACGCGGCCAAGATCACCGTCAAGGGCGCTGCTCCCCCGGTGTTGGTGCTCCCGGTGACAGACCTTCCTAGGGTGCTGACGGGCCTGTCACCGGTCTTGTCCTCGGACCAGACCGCCCGGATCTACGACGTCGCGCGGGACCCTCGGACCTGGGCCTGATCGGTCCGCCTTCGTCGGGTCAGCCCAGGGCGTCCGCGCGTTCCGCGAGTGCTCGTAGATCGTCGGAGGCCGCACGTCCGGCCACGAGGATCAGTTCCCTGATCACGTCTCGTGCTGCGATGTGCGTCCGGATCATCTCCGGCGCCAACTCCTCCGCGGCAAGCAGGTAGCTCAGGGCGTCGCCGAAGTGCCGCCGCTGTGCATGGGCTCGTCCGAGATCCATGAGGAGCCGCGCTCGGCGTTCCACGGACAGGTTGCTTGCGTCCAGGTTCTCGCCGATGTCGAGAGCTTCGCCGGCGTCGCCCAGGTCGACGGCTGTGGACACGGCCTGGATCTCCACGTTCGTCGGGCCGAACTCCAAGTTGAAGTCGTTCCGATCCTCTCCGAGCTGAGCCGCGACCTCCCGCGCCTTGTTGATCTGTGTGCGCGCGGTCGTGCGTTCGCCGGCTCGTGCGTGGATGAGTGCGAGCATCAGATGCAGCGAACCGAGCACAGAAAGGTGCTGTGGCGTCGGCTCGTGCTCTTCGACGTAGCGCTGAAGTGCGTTCACAGCCAGGGTCGTTGAGTGTTCTGCCTGGTCAAGGTGCTTCAGTCGCACGAAGGCGTGGGACAGGCGGTAGATGCCTGCGAAAACTCCGAGCGGTTCGCCGGAAAGCTCCGCCTCGCGAATGGCGCGGTCGGCGGCCACCCATGCCGCGTCAGCTTCGTTCTGCCGGACGAAGGCGGCCGCAAGTGCCTGGTACGTGCGGGCGTTCAGCCAGTGCAGCTCATTGCGGAACTCCTCGGGGGCGACCCTCGTCGCTCGTTCCAGCCGGGGCAGCAGCGGCCCGAGAGCAGCACTCAGTTCCGCGAACTGGTCCGTGTGCGTCAGTTCCCAGATGCGCTCTGCCGCAGCTCGGAGATCCTCCATGGCTGTGGGGCGGAAGTCTTCCCGGGGGGTGAGGAGAACGTCCACCGCTGGGTGCCCGGAGAGGATCAGACGGGCCTGATCAAGGTCGTTGGTCTCGGTGTGCGCGGCTGGCTCCGGCTCAGCAGCCGCGGGGGCGTCGGGCTGGAGAACCTGGAGCGGCACGCCCAAGCCATCCGCGAGTAGGCGCAGCACATCCAGGCGATTGACCGGCTGGATGCCTCGCTCCACTTGAGACAGCCAGCTCGACGTTCGACCGATCTCGGCCGCCAGCTCGCTCTGGGTCAGACCTCGCTGCTTACGCAGGTCGGCCACCTTCGCGCCGAATACGCGCCGCTCCTCGGAACTCACTGCTGAACTGCCACCTTCCCCGCGATCGCATCGAGGAACGTCACCTCGACACCGGCAAGGTACTGCTCGCGCTCAGCCAGGAAGTGCTTGGTGTGCGGCTGCGCCTCATGGGCGTCGAACGCGGCGCGGTCGGCGTACAGCTCGTAGAACACGCGCACCAACGGCTCGTCGGTGGGCGTGTGCGTCACATAGGTGAGCGTGCCCGGCTCGTTGCCCTTGATCCCCTCAAGCGTGCGCGCACACAACGCGTCGAAGGCCGTAGCGGCCTCCTCGTCGTGCAGCGTGAAGCGGACTACTAGGCCGAATCCCTCGCTCATGTGCACTCCTCTCAGTCGCAGCCAGTCTCTCAGGACTTCAGAGTTCCTGCGAGTAGCAGTTTCTCTTGACTCGCAGAAAAACTGTGAGTACGTTCGTAGTGAAGCTGCTACTCGACGTGTTCGGGTGGCCAACTCCCATGTACAGGAGGCAAGTTCATGCCGTCCTTCAAGATCGACCTCTCGACCGCCGTGGTCTTCGTGGCCACTGCGCCGGCGCCGAAGCTGGCGAACAAGGCGACGGGCGAGCGGGCCATCGACCGTGAGACGAACGCGCCGCTGTCGACCGTGGGCCTGCTGGTCTCGGACGAGGGGGAGGGGAACCTCTACCAGGTGACCGTCCCGGAGACGGGCATCCCCGACGGGCTCGCGCCGGGCATGCCGGTCGCGGTGACCGGGCTCAAGGCCCGGGACTGGGAGAACGAGTTCAACGGCCAGAAGCGTCACGGGATCTCGTTCCGCGCGATCGCGCTCACCCCGGGGGCCTGATCATGGCTGACCTGACCATGTGGTTCGAGGGCGCGGGCGTCTTAGCGGGCGCCGGCGGTATCGGCTACGCGAAGGTTCGCGCGCCGCGTGCGTACTGGACGTTGGTGGGTCTGCCGGTCGCCCGGATCCGGTTCGCCACGCAGTACCGGGCCACCATGGATGTGTGCGGGCTGACGGTGCGGCCGTCGGGTCTGCGGGCGTTCATGGCCCGCAACCTCGCCCGGTCCGAGGTGCAGCCGGTTCCGCCGAAGGTTCGCCGGGTGCGCGCCACCTCGACCGGGCTCCGGGTCACGCTGCGGCTGCCCGCCGGCCTGGAGCCCCTCGACATCGCGGCCGCCTCCGAGCGGCTGCGGCACGCCTGGGGCGTCCATTCGGTGCACGTGAGGGCGACCAAGCCGGGCTTCGTCGAACTGCGCATGACCGGGTACGACGTCCTGCGCCGGGTCCGGATGCCGCGCAAGGCCCAGCCTCACGATCTGGTGGTGCCGGTCGCGCTGCGCGATGACGGGATGGCCTTCGAGCGGGACTACCGCAAGGTGCCGCACGCACTGACCCTGGGTGCGAACCAGTCCGGCAAGTCCATGTACCAGCGCAATCTGATCAAGGGGCTGGCTCAACTGCCGGTCGCCCTGGTCGGGATCGACTGCAAGCGCGGTGTCGAGCAGTCCCGGTACGCCGATCGTCTGTCGGCTCTCGCGACGAACCCGGATGATGCCGCCTCGCTGATCGACGTCCTTGTTGCGGAGATGGAGGACCGTTTCGACCTGCTCGCCAAGCACGGCGCCTCCGACATGTGGGCCCTGCCCGAGCAACTGCGGCCGGCGCCCGTCGTGGTCCTGGTCGACGAGATCGCGGAACTCTTCCTGATCGCCTCCAAGTCGGACGAGGCCCGCCGCGAGCGCATCGTGACCGGACTGATCCGGCTCGCCCAGCTCTCCCGCGCGGTCGGCATCTACTTGGAGATCTGCGGGCAGCGCTTCGGCTCCGAACTCGGCAAGGGCGCGACCATGCTCCGCGCCCAGCTCACGGGCCGGGTCGTGCACCGCGTCAACGACAAACAGACGGCGGAGATGGGGCTGAACGACGTCGCCCCGGACGCGGTACCGGCCGCCTCGCTGCTCCCGGCCGATCGCCCCGGGCAGGCCGTCGCGGCGGACTCCTCCGGCGGCTGGGCCCGCATCCGCACCCCGCAGACCAGCGAGGCCGACACCGTGGCCACCTGCCGCGCCTTCGCCCACCTGGCCCCGGACCTTCCGGCCCTGGACCCGTTCCGGCCGACGCCCGTTCCGGCGCCGACGCTGATCATCCCGCCGATGCCGAAGCACGCGCCGGCGACTCCCTGACCTCCCCGCCCCACCCGGTTGGCGTGACCGCCTCGCGCCAGGTCCCTACCCCGCCCATGCCTGAATCCGAGAGGAGACCGACGCCATGTGCCCGACCTGCGCCGACCTCGCCATCACGTCCGCCCTCATCTCCGATCTGAGCGATTACGCCAACACCCCGGGCGCCGACGCGGAGTTCGTCGACGTGACCGCGTACGGGCTGATCATCTCGCTGTACGCCACGGGGGAGACCCCGCTGTACCCGCCGCCCGGCCACGACTACCCCCGCCCGATCGGCTGACCGCTGTGGCGGCGAAGAAGAAGACCGGGGCCAAGCCTGCCGCGTGCCGCACCTGCAAAGGCACCGGAGAGGTCTCCGTCCCGGTCCGCGTCGGCCGCAAGCGCCGCGTCGCCGGAGCGCAGACCGGGATGTGCCTGGCCTGCCTCGGCTCGGGCGACGCGCCCACCGACTGAACCGCCGGGGCCGGGCGGCCGGACACCGATCCCCGCCCGCTCCCGGCTCAACGCCCGAAGGAGGTGACCGACATGAGCCGCTCGATCCGCCCGGACGCCGTCCTCATCCAAGCCGTGATCGCCGGGGCCCTGTCCTTCGCCCACCTGCACGACCTTGCCTCCGCAGCCGGACAGACCGGATGGAAGGCATGGGCCTACCCCGTCTCCGTCGACCTGCTCTTGGTCGCCGCCTGGCGCCGGCTGCGCGTCGCCCGCCGGGACCGCTCGGCCTGGACCTGGTTCTTGATCGCGCTGTTCGCCTCGCTCGGCGCCAACATCGCCACCGCCGGACTCCTCGACCTGAAGCACGTCCCGGCCTGGCTGGGCATCCTCGTCGCCGGCTGGCCCGCGCTCGCGTTCCTCGGCGGCACGCTCTTGGTCCACTCACCCACTGAACCGACCCCCGTGCCGGAACCTGCCTCGTCTCCCGTGCCGGTCGCCGAACCGACCGACGTGCCCGAAGTCGAGGTGCATCGTCCAGACGAAACCGGCTCGGAGGTACCGGAGTTGGTCCCGGCCGCGCCGGAACCTGCCCCGGCGCCGAAGACCCCGGCTGTCCCCCCGGCCTTGCTCGATCACGCCCGAAAGATCGCCGACACCCACGCGGCATCGACAGGAACCCCGATCGCCCCCGAGACCCTGCGGGCTCGCCTGGGACTGCCCGCCCCAATGGCCGACGCCATCGCCGCCCATCTCCAACTCACCTGATCAGAAAGGAAGAACGCGTCATGACCGAGTACCGACGCTTCCGCGACGTCCGCAAGATCGGGCCCGTCCAGGTCGCCAGTTTCTACGACGGACGCGGACGCGACCGCCACACCGCCGCGTGCACCGCCCCGCGCTGCGACTTCTCCACCGAGTACAACAACCGCTCTGCCGCCGAACTCGCCGCCCGCACCCACCGCTGCACGGCCTAGGAGGCCTCGTGGACGTCCCGCTCTGGCTCGCCCTGCTCGCCGTCGGGGTGCTGGGCCTCAAGCTCACCCGCCCGCCGTGGTGGCTCGTGATCCTGCTTCTGCTGGGCGGCTACCTCATCGCCGGCAGCTTCCTCGGTCCGGCCGTCGACTCCCTCATCAACTGACCACTACTGAAAGGAGGTTCAGGCCGTGCTCACGCCCAAGATCCCAGTGAATCAGCAACCGACCGGCGAGATCGTCCCGCTGAGCGGAAGCATCGTCGACCAGAGCACGCATGGCACGACTGCCTGTCACTGCCAGAGCCACACTCCGGCGCAGGCCACATCCGCTAGGCCCACGGTGCAGCTCACCCCCGGCTCGATCGCCCTGCTCGTCGGCGGCGGCACCGCGGCCGTGCTCGTCATCGGCGCCGTGCTGGTCTCCATGCTCCTCGCCGTCGCCATTACCGCCAGCTCGCTCGCGATCACCGCACTCGTCATCCGCTCCATCCTCAACCACGAAAGGAAGCACTGACCATGGGTTTCTTCAAGCGCCAGGAAGTCGACCACTACGAGGCGGACCGCGCTCTCCAGGCGGAGAAGCGTCGGGGTAGCCAGGAGCTCAACGCCATCCGCGACCGGATCGGCGACGGCACCGCCACGGACCAGGACTACAAGATCTTCCGCAAGGTCACGGGCATCAAGCGCTCGGAGCTCTAAATGCCGCCCGGGGCGGCCTCTACCGCCAAGTATCCGCCGCCCCGGACGGCTCCACCCTCCAGATCCCACGGACCCGAAAGGGAAGTCCCATCATGGCCCAGCTCACCCCTGCCCGCGCACGGATCTGCCCCGCCTGCGACGGCTTCGCCTCCGTCAAGGTCACCCTCGGCGGCCGCGACCGCCGCGGACACCTGCGCACCATCACCGCCCACTGCCCGGCCTGCCACGGAACCGGCACCGCACGACCGGCACGCACCGCCCGGATCGAGGTGGCGGCGTGAACTCCGTAACCCTGCACGCGCACTTGGCCACTGAGACCGAGTACGTGATCCGCGTCTTTGGCGGCGACCACCACGACGCGCGGGACCCCTTCGTCAGCCTCCGTGTCGGCGACGGACAAGACATGGACATCGTGTTCATCGTCGATGTCGACGCAGCCGAATCCCTCCGTGGACTCGCGCAGGCCGCCAACGCAGCCGCCGATCTCCTGGCTGACCGGTCCGCGGCGGTGGCCGATGTCTGATCTCACTCCCACGTCTGAGCGTCCGGGCCTGCACGTCAGCAAGCCCTCACCCTCCGATCCCGCCACCGGATCCGCGGTCTGCCACTGCGGCGCCTCCGCCACCGCCACGGGTGACGCGCAGGTCAAGGCACTGGTCGACGGCTGGACAGCAAACCACGGCTCCGCCCACAACCAGACAGGACGGTGACGATGGCTGCTCCCGTCATCGCGGCGGGCCTGGACCCGGCGACCCTCACCGACGTGCTGAGGGTCGCCGGGTCCCCCGGCTTCGACCGCCTCCAAGACCAGATCCGCCGAACCGGCGGCTGCACCGACCCCATCCACCTCCAGGGCTCGACCGTCACCCGCGACCGCGCCACCGGACAGGTCCTCTACAGCTACTCCACCGACGCCGAACCGAGCGGCAAGCTCCGCATCGCGTGCGGCAACCGCCGCGCCTCGCGCTGCCCCGCCTGCGCCTGGACCTACGCGGGTGACACCTACCACCTGATCCGCGCCGGCCTCGTCGGCGACCCGGACAAGGGCACCCCGCACACCATCCGCGATCACCCCCGCGTCTTCGCTACCCTCACTGCACCCAGCTTCGGCCCCGTCCACAACCGGCCTGGCACCCGGCCTTGCCGCTGCGGCACCCGACACCCGGACGACTCGCCCGCGTTGGGCACCCCGCTCGACCCGAACACCTACGACTACGCGGGCGCGGTGCTGTGGAACAACCACGCCTCCGAACTCTGGCGCTACTTCACGATCTATCTGCGCCGTGAGATCGCCGCTCGCGCTGGCCTGACCCAGAAGGCTGCCCGCGAGCAGTCCAAGGTGTCCTTCGGCAAGGTCGCTGAGTACCAAAAACGCGGCGCCGTGCACTTCCACGCCGTGATCCGCTTCGACGGACCCGAAGGACCCGACACCCCGCCCCCGCACTGGGCCAGCGTTGCCCTGCTCACCGACGCGATCCAGGCCGCCGCCGCCCGCGCCCAAGTCGATGTCCCGCCCGTCGGCGAACACCCGGCCCGGGTCCTGCGCTGGGGCACCCAACTCGACGTCCGCCCCATCAAGGCGTTCGACGACGGGGCAGAGGTCACCGAACAGGCCGTTGCCTCCTACGTCGCCAAATACGCCACGAAGGCAGCCGAGACGACCGGCACCGTCGACCGCCGCGTCGGCAACAGGGAAGCCCTCGTCCTCCTCGACGTGCCCGACCACCCGCGCCGGCTCATCGAGGCATGCATGGACCTGCACGCCGACTACCCGGATCGCAAGCTCCGCGACTGGGCCCACATGCTCGGCTTCCGCGGTCACTTCTCCACGAAATCCCGTCGCTACTCGACGACCCTCGGCGCCTTGAGGCAGGTCCGTGCCGACTACCGCGCCGCCCAGCAACGCGCTTCCTTGGGCCTGCCTGACCCGGACGACAGTCCCGAGGCGACGACGCTCACGCTCGCCCACTGGACCTACGCCGGTCACGGCCACACCCCCGGCGAATCCTGGCTCGCCGCCATCATCCGCCGCGACATCGAGCAAAACCGAGAGGCCGCCCGCGAAGAACGCACCACCGACGCACTGATCGAAGGGGAGGCGTGGTGACGATGGAACGTCTGTTGACCGTGCAGCAAGCCGCCGAAGCGCTCGGTACCGGAGTCCGGTTCCCGCGCCGGCTCATCGAGGAGCGGCGCATCACCTTCGTGAAGGTCGGTCGGCACGTTCGAATCCCGGAAG
This sequence comes from Streptomyces sp. VRA16 Mangrove soil, assembly GCF_017377775.1. Lineage (GTDB taxonomy): Bacteria > Actinomycetota > Actinomycetes > Streptomycetales > Streptomycetaceae > Streptomyces. The sequence continues at coordinate 38,739 of NZ_JAFVLN010000019.1, read as the reverse complement.
GGGCCCTGGCGTCCTTCATCACGGAGCACACCGTGGAGCCGGTCGCCGTGACCTACCGGAGGGCCGCGTAATGGCTGGAAAGCGCAAGTCCCGCCGGAACTTCGGCCGTATCCGCAAGCTGCCCTCCGGTCGCTTCCAAGCGCGCTATCCGGGCCCTGACGGCGTGCTCCGCCCCGCGGACCGCACGTTCGCCACGACGACGGACGCCGGTCGGTGGCTCGACAAGAAGCGCATCGAGATCGAAGACGGCCGGTGGCTCGACCCCGCCGAAGGGCAGACGACGGTACGCGATTGGTCGGCGCGCTGGCTGGCCGCGGTCTCCCCGCAGCTCAAGCACAAGACCCAAGCCACGTACCGGTCTCTGATCAACTCCCTGATCAATCCGGCACTCGGCGACCGGGAGCTGTCGAGCCTGCGGCCCATCACGGTCACGGAATGGGTCGGCTCGATGCGGACCAAGGGGCTCAGCGCGTCCCGCATCCGGCAGGCATACCGAGTGCTCTCGCAGATCACGCAGTCCGCCGTCGACAACGACATGATCCCGGTGACGCCATGCCGGAGTGTGAAGCTCCCGCGAATGCCCCAGACCGAGCCGCACATCCTGACCCCGCTCGAAGCGTCCCGGGTGGTGCGGAGCGCGGCCGAGCCCCATGACCTGCTGATCGCGCTCCTCGCGTACGCGGGCCTGCGCGTCGGTGAGGCGTTCGCCCTCCGCCGCGTCGACATCGACGCAGCCGGCGGCTTCGTTCTCGTGGATGAGAACCTCGCCGAAGCGAACGGCAAACTGGTCTTCGACACCCCGAAGTCGCACCAGAAGCGGCTGATCCGCGTCGGCCCGACCCTCGCCAAGCGGCTCGGGAAGTACCTGGAAACCCTCCCCGGCGGGGATGACGCGCTCCTCTTCACCACGCCTGCGGGCAAGCCCCTGCGCTACAACCAGTGGCGCAAGGCGTACTTCGACCCTGCCGTGTCGGCGGCTGGCCTGACCGACGTGACCCCGCATGATCTCCGGGCCTCGCATGGAACCTGGGTCGCCGACAAGTACGGCGTCATGACCGCCGCGCATCGGCTCGGGCACTCGAACGCGAGCGTCACCACCCGGCACTACGCCCGGCCGGTTGCCGGTCGTGATGATCAGGTGGCCGAAGCGTCGGACTCCTGGATGAGCGGGCACGATCATGAACCGGGGGCACGTAGCGGGCACGACGACGATGACGACGGGTCCTCCGGGGCTCTCGTACCTGTCTGACCTGCGGCGGAGATCCCACCGCCCATGATCGGCGAGAGATCTTGAAAACCGTCGTGGCGAGAGTCACCGTGGGTTCAAATCCCACACCCACCGCATAGTCGAGAGCCCCCGGCCGGACCCCGGCCGGGGGCTCTCGGCCGTTCACGGGGGCCGGGGATCGGGAGATCCCGGGCGACGTGTTCAGGCGCCGGCCGTGAGGCGGGCCGCCGAGGCGATCGTGGAGCGGGCCTCGCGTTCGGAGAGGCCGGTGCGGACCGCGGCGTCGGTCAGGGCGTCGGCGAGGGTGTCACCGAGCCCGTTCTCGTAGGCGCGGCAGGCCGCCCAGAAGAGACGGGTGTTGCGCTGCCCCTCGTGGGCGCCGAGCACGAACTGCACGAGCCCTGCGCCGTGTTGGCCGCTCGGGCCGGGCCCGGGGTGGTGCGGCCGGGGCGGGGGCGTGAGCAGCCGCAGCAGCGTGGGCGGGCACGGCGCGGGCGGCAGGTGCGCGGTGCCGGGCACCGTGCTGTAGACGCCGTGCTCGGTGCGTGAGCCGGGGCCCACCAGGTAGCCGCCCGCGCCGCGGATGTCGATGCCGGGGGCGAGCCGGCCCGCCGAGTTGGGCACGACGACGTCCGGCGGACCGGACAGCCACAGGTGGCGGCCGCCGCTCGGGGTGGCCACGACCACCGTCTCCGGGATCGTGAACAGATGCCGTAAGGCCAGCTCGCGCAGCGCGGCGGAGGAGTCGGTCCCGGTCTTGGTGTCCAGGTCGACGCCGATCAGGTGGTGCGGCGCAAGCCCGCACGCGATCCCGTACCCGGTGGCCCTGGGCGCCGCGGCGAACAGGGCGCGGATCCGGCGCGGGTCGGTCGTCGCGTCGTACACGCCATGACCCGGCAGCCCGCATTCGCCGTGGCAGCGGGGCGCCGACGGAGGGTCGTCGCGGTGCGGGGAGGGCAGCGCCGGGAGCTTGGTGCGCGACAGCGGGATCACGGCGAGCCCGCGCTCGGCCGCGGAGAGGGCGTGCGCGAGAGCCAGGGTCGCGAGGGGCGCGGAGGGCGAGGACGGTCCGGCGTGCGTGCGGCGGGCGGGGTTCCGATCGGTGGTGGCCATGCCCTCATTTTCGTACGAGTGTTCGAAAGAGGGAAGGGGGCTGCTCCGAACGGGGTGCCGATTTACCAAAAATGTGCTGAAACGCTTCACCGTATGGGAGGGCTGGGGCGTGATCGTCCGAAGTAGCGGGTTCGCGGCTGAGCTGCGGTTTTGTGGGCGTGAAGCATGTTTATCGACTTGTCCTCACGCTTGCGTGTGAAGAGAGGCTTCTGGGGTGGTTCGCCGGGGATTCGGTGGGCAACTCTGGTCTCGCGACGTCGTGAACATCGCTGAGGCGGTCGGCCAACTGCCTTGGTGCAACCCGTACTTCCTGGGATGCCGGACCCCCGTCCGAGCTCCCGTGCGTACTTCCTTCTGGAGGAATAGACATGGCTTCCATCCGTACCGCCCGCGTCATCGCCGCCGTCGCCGCCCTGCCCCTGGCCGCCGCCCTCTTCTCAGGGGTGGCGATGGCCGACAACGGCTCGTTCGCGGACAACGGATCGAACGCGGGCGTGGCGACGGTCAGCGGCAGTGGTGTCGGGCACGACAACAACGGAAACTCGTCCACCACGCAGCAGCAGGCCGTGGGCAGCGGCGCCTCGAACCAGAGCAACACGGCTCAGGTGAACGGCTCGGCCTTCACGGCGATCGACCAGTCCAACGAGAACATCGCGGTGAACTTCACCGAGCTGTGGTGAGGTCCCGGCTCCTGCGAGCCGGGAGTCCTTCTTGGGGTGTGTGACAGTCTGCGCGGCGGTGCTCCGGCACCGCCGCGCAGGCGTTTTCCCGGGGGTGCGCGGCGTGCCCGATCTCTTGACACCCACCGGTATCTGACGGACAGTCAGAAACCCTTGTCGCTCCGAGGTCAGTCCCCTGGAGGGCCGCCGCCGTGCACCTCGCCCCCACCGACCGCCAGCGCGAGCTGCGCGGCCGACTCCGCGAACGCTTCCGTACGTTGATGCCGCAGGGCCCGCCCGCCGCCGACGACCCGGCGGCGCAGCGCAGGGTGCTGCGCCGCATCGGCGCCGAAGGGCTGCTCGGCCTCGGCTGGCCCGTGGAGCACGGCGGGCAGGGGCGCGGCCCCGACGAGCAGTTCGTCTTCTTCGACGAGGCTTACCGCGCGGGCGCGCCGGTCTCCATGGTCACGCTGAACACCGTGGGTCCCACGCTGATGAAGTACGGCACCGAGGAGCAGAAGAAGTACTTCCTGCCGCGCATCCTCAGCGGCGACGTCGTCTTCGCGATCGGCTACAGCGAGCCGTCGGCGGGCACCGATCTCGCGTCGCTGCGCACGCGCGCGGTGCGGGACGAGGCGAGCGGCGCCTGGCTGATCGACGGGCAGAAGGTCTTCACGTCGAACGCGCAGAACGCCGACTGGATCTGGCTCGCCTGCCGCACCGACCCGGAGGCGCCCAGGCACCAGGGCATCTCGATCATCCTGGTGCCGACGGACGCGCCCGGGTTCTCGTGGACCCCGATCGAGACCGTCGGCGGGCTGACCACGACGGCCACGTACTACGACGGCATCCGCGTCCCCGCCTCGAACCTGGTCGGTGAACTCCACGGCGGCTGGGGGCTGATCACCAATCAGCTCAATCACGAGCGGGTCGCGCTCGCCGCGATCGGGATGCAGGCCGAGGATTTCTACGAGGCCGTGCTCGCCGCCGCCCGTACACCCGATCCGGTGACAGGCGAGCGGCGCATTGACGCGCCTTGGATTCGTTCCGCACTGGCCGAGGCGCATGCCCGGCTGGCGGCAACGCGCCTGCTCAACTGGCGTTTGGTGGGGGATGTGGGGGCGGGCGGGCCGGCCCCCGGGGACGCCAGCGGGGTGAAGTTCGCGGGAACGGAATCCGCGGTCGAGACGTATCGACTGTGTCAGCAGATAGCGGGCGAAGCCGGGTGGGTGCGGGCCGGATCGCCGGGGGCGTTCGGGGCGGGGGGCGGTGATCTCGCCGTGGGGGACGGGGAGTTGGAGCGGATGAACCGGGCGGCGCAGATCAACACGTTCGGCGGCGGGGTGAGCGAGGTGCAGCGGGAGATCGTGGCCACCATGCGGCTCGGGATGAAGCGGGGGAAGCGGTGAAGAGCGTCACCGAGAGCGGACACGCGGATGTGTACGGGGAGTTGAAGACGTTCGAGGGGCGGATCGCGGCGACCGCGGCCGAGGGCAAGGACCCGGTCAACGCGCCGATGATCCGGCACTGGTGCGAGGCGATGGGCGACACCAGTCCCGCGTACGAGGGCCCGGACGCGACAGCGCCGCCGACGATGCTTCAGGCCTGGACGATGGGCGGCCTGTCCGGGTACGAGGGGCGCTCACCGGCCCATGACGAGCTGTTCGCGCTGCTCGACGGGGCGGGGTTCACCTCGGTCGTCGCCACCGACTGCGAGCAGGAGTATCTGCGGCCGCTGCGGCCCGGTGACGTGATCACGTACGACTCGGTGATCGAGTCGGTGTCGCCGCTGAAGACGACGAAGCTGGGCACGGGGCACTTCGTCACGACGCGGATGGACGTCAGGGTGGACGGGCAGCTGGCGGGGACGCACAAGTTCCGGATCCTCAAGTACGCGCCTGCGCGCGGTAAGTACGCGCCCGCGCGTGGTGGTGCGAAGAAGCCGGGCGCGGCGCCCGGGAAGCTGCGTCCGCGGCCCGTGGTGAACCGGGACAACGCCGGGTTCTGGGACGGCGTCGCCGAGCACCGCCTGCTCATCCAGCGCTGCACGGGGTGCGGGACGCTGCGCTTCCCCTGGCTGCCGGGGTGCAACGGGTGCGGAGGCCAGGAGTGGGACACCGTCGAGGCGAGCGGCGAGGGCACGGTGTTCAGCTACGTCGTCATGCACCACCCGTCCTTCCCCGCCTTCACGGTGTCCGATGATGCCGCTGACGCGGCGGGGCCCTACGCGGTCGGCCTGATCGAGCTCGCGGAAGGCGTGCGGATGGTCAGCAACGTGGTCGGGGTGCCGTACGACAAGGTGCGGATCGGGCTGCCGGTGCGACTCGAGTTCCTGCGGGCGGACGAGGAGTTGGAGCTGCCCGTGTTCCGCGTCGTCGACGGCTCCGTCGGGGGAGGCGAGGGCTGACATGGACTTCACTCCCACGGCCGAGCAGGACGCGGCGCGTGAGCTGGCCGCGCGGATCTTCGGCGACCTGTCCACACCGGAGCGGCTCGCGGGCCTCGGCGGCGGTACGGACGCCGAGCTGTGGAAGGCGCTGGGCGACGCGGGCCTGGCCGGCGCCGTGGAGGAGACCGGGCTGCTCGGCCTGGTCCTGATGCTGGAGGAGCAGGGCAGGACGACGGCGCAGGTGCCGTTCGCGGCGAGCTGTGTGTTCGGGCTGCTCGCGGTGGCCGCGCACGGCACACAGGAGCAGCGCGAGCGGCTGCTGCCGGGGTTCAGGGACGGTTCGGCCGTGGCGGCGGGGGCGTTTCCTGCCCGTACGGGGATCATGGTGGCTGCCGCGGACACGACCGGGCGGGCGCGGCTGAGCGGGGCCGTGCCGTGGGTGCCCTGGCTGCGGGACGCCACGCACGTCCTGGTGGCGGTGCGCGAGCATCCGGGATCCGGAAAAGTTGTCCACAGCCTGTGGATGGTGAAAGCGGCCGACGTGCGGTGCGAGCCGGTCGAGCTGACCGCGCCCTGGTCGGCGGGGCGGCTGGTGCTCGACGGCGCGCCGGCGGAGCGGATCGGCGGCCCCGGCGCGTACGGGGACGTCCTCGCGGCGGCGCGCACCGCGTTCGCCGGACTGCAGGCCGGGGTCTGCGCGGGCTCGCTGCACCGGGCCGTGGCGTACACGAACGAGCGGGAGCAGTTCGGCCGCCCGCTCGCGGCCAAGCAGGGCGTCCAACTCCGCGCCGCGGAGGCCCATATGGACGTCGAGGCGATCCGGGTCACCGCGTACGAGGCGGCCTGGCGGCGCGACGAGGGGCTCGCGTACGACGGACATGCGCTGACCGCGGCCTGGTGGGCCTGCGAGGCCGGTCGGCGCGTGGTGCACACGGGCCAGCATCTGCACGGCGGCATGGGCGCCGATCTGGAGCATCCCGTGCACCGGCACTTTCTGTGGGGGCGTCAGCTCGACGGCCTTTTCGGCGCGGCCCCCGAGATCCTGGCGGAACTGGGCGATGTGATCGCGGCTGGAGGTGAGGTGGCATGAAGGCGGGTGAGGAGCTGGCACCGCTGGAGATCCCGGTGACGCGGACGCTGATCGTCGCCGGTGCGATCGCGTCCCGGGACTACCAGGACGTGCACCACGACGCGGAGCTGGCCCGGCAGAAGGGCTCCCCCGACATCTTCATGAACATCCTGACGACGAACGGTCTGGTGGGCCGCTACATCACCGACCACTTCGGCCCGCACGCCGTGCTGCGCAAGGTCGCGATACGGCTGGGCGCGCCCAACTACCCGGGCGACACCCTGGTGTTGAGCGGGGAGATCGTCGACGTGGAGACGGACGCGGCCGGCGGCGGGGACACGGCGCAGGTGCGGATCGTGGGCAGGAACGGGCTCGGGAACCACGTGACCGGCACGGTCACCGTCACGGTCCCGGCCGCCGCGGGCGTGGGGGAGTCGTCATGAGCGTACGGAACAGGGACTCCCTGGGCGGGCGGGCGGCGATCGCCGGGATCGGTGCCACCGAGTTCTCCAAGGACTCGGGCCGCAGCGAGCTGAAGCTGGCGGTGGAGGCGGTGCACGCGGCCCTCGACGACGCGGGGCTCACACCGGGCGACGTCGACGGCATGGTCACGTTCACCATGGACACCAGCCCGGAGATCACCGTGGCGCAGGCCGCGGGCATGGGCGAGCTGTCCTTCTTCTCGCGGGTGCACTACGGGGGCGGCGCGGCCTGCGGGACCGTGCAGCAGGCGGCTCTCGCGGTGGCGAGCGGGGTGGCCGAAGTCGTGGTGTGCTACCGGGCGTTCAACGAGCGGTCCGGCCGGCGCTTCGGCTCGGGCGTGCAGCACCGGGAGCCGTCGGCGGAGGGCGCGGCGCTCGGCTGGTCGCTGCCGTTCGGGCTGCTCACCCCGGCGTCCTGGGTGGCGATGACGGCGCAGCGCTATCTGCACGCGTACGGGCTGACCCCCGAGGCGTTCGGCCATGTCGCCGTCGTGGACCGCAAGTACGCGGCGACGAACCCGGCGGCCTACTTCTACGGTAAGCCGATCACGCTCGCCGACCACGCAGCGTCCCGCTGGATCGTGGAGCCGCTGCGGCTGCTCGACTGCTGCCAGGAGACCGACGGCGGGCAGGCGATCGTGGTGACGAGCGTGGAGCGGGCCCGCGATCTGCCGCACCCGCCCGTCGTGATCAGGGCGGCGGCGCAGGGCGCGGGGCGCGGGCAGGAGCAGATGACCAGCTTCTACCGGGACGATCTGACGGGGCTGCCCGAAATGGGCGTCGTGGCACGGCAGTTGTGGCGCTCGGCCGGGATGGGCCCGGACGACATCGACGTGGGGATCCTCTACGACCACTTCTCGCCGTTCGTGCTGATGCAGCTGGAGGAGTTCGGGTTCTGCGGGGCCGGGGAGGCGGCCGGTTTCGTCGCCGAGGAGCGGCTGCCGCTCAACACCCACGGCGGACAGCTCGGGGAGGCGTATCTGCACGGGATGAACGGGATAGCGGAGGGCGTGCGCCAGGTGCGCGGCTCGGCGGTGAACCAGATACCCGGCGCGGTGACGGCGCTCGTCACGGCGGGCACCGGGGTCCCCACATCGGGTCTGATTCTGGGGTCGGACGGCTGAACCGGGCGCGTGTCCCCGGCCCCGGCGCACACGAGGCCCCTTCACTCGGCCCATGTACCGACAAAAAGTGATCATGGGACTTGTGGTGTTCCTGGTGCTCCTGGCGGGGCCCGGCGGCGGCCTGCCCGAGGCCACGGCGTCGGGACGGGCGGCGGTGGCGGGACGGGCGGTGGCGGGGGCGGCCGGATCCGCGCCCTGGAGCGCCCCGGTGCGCACCTTCCGCGGCTGGGCCTTCGACATCTGTCAGGCGCCACCGCGGGACACGATGCGGCGCTGGAAGAGGTCCGCCTATCGCGCGGTGGGCGTCTACTACGGCGGCCGCGGCCGGTTCTGCCGCCACCAGCGGAACCTGAGCCACGGCTGGCTGCGCGCGGTGGACCGGATGGGGTGGCGGGTGCTGCCGGTGTACGTGGGATCGCAGTCGCCCTGCGTCGGCGCCCGCCACAAGAAGGGCCTGGAGATCGGGCGGAAGCCGTGGCGGCAGGGCGTGCGGGAGGGGCGGGACGCGGCGCGCAGGGCCGGGGCGCTCGGCATCCGGCCGAGCAGCCCGCTCTACCTCGACATGGAGGCCTACGCCTACGGCAAGCCCGGCAAGGAGGGCTGCGCGCACCGGACGCTGTCCTTCGTGCGGGGCTGGGACAAGGAGGTGCGCCGGCACGGCTATGTGCCCGGCTTCTACAGCAGCGCCGGTTCGGGGGTGCGGCACATGGAGGCGGCCCGGCGGGCCGGGGTGCCGGACCTGCCGTCGGTGATGTGGTTCGCGCGCTGGCACACCAGGCCCCGCCTGGACCGGGAGCCCGCGCTGAGGCGGGCCGCGTGGCACCCGGAGCGCCGCATCCACCAGTTCGCGGGCAATGTGAAGGAGCGGCACGGCGGGCGCACCCTGGTGATCGACAAGAACCTGGTGCACGCGCCGGTGGCACGCATCCGCTGAGCCGTGCGGGGTACCCGCGCGGCGGGGTTCTCAGGGCCGAACCCTCAGGGGCCCTCATCCCCTCCTCCACCTTCAGGAGGTGGGGTTACCACCCCTCCTACAACCTGAGGCGGACGTCGCTTCGGGACCTCCGGCCGATCCCTGGGAGGAGGGTGCGCTCATAGCGTGGATCCATGACCGCAACCCTGGCGTCTGTCTGCCCCAGCGCACCGGAGCCGGCGACGCGTACCCGCACCGGAGCCCGCACCGCGAACCCCGCGGGAGCCCGCACCGCGAACCCCGCGGGAGCGCGCACCGGGGCCCATGCCGCGCGTCCGGCGCACGCCGCGCATCCCTCGTATCCGTCGTTCGCCTCCTACGTGCGGGCCCGTCAGCCCGTGCTGCTGCGCACCGCACGGTCGCTGACCGCGAACCCGTGCGACGCCGAGGACCTGCTGCAGACCGCGCTCACGAAGACGTACGTCGCGTGGGACCGGATCGAGGACCACCGGGCCCTCGACGGCTATGTGCGCAGGGCCCTGCTGAACACACGCACGTCGCAGTGGCGCAAGCGCAAGGTCGACGAGTTCGTCTGCGACGAGCTGCCCGAGCCGCCGGTGGTGCCCGCGGGGGACCCGGCCGAGCAGCAGGCGCTGCACGACGCCATGTGGCGCGCCATCAAGAAGCTGCCCGCGCGGCAGCGGGCGATGGTCGTGCTGCGCTACTACGAGGATCTGAGCGAGGCCCAGACGGCCGAGGTGCTCGGCGTCTCCATCGGCACGGTCAAGAGCGCGGTGTCTCGGGCGCTCGGCAAGCTGCGCGAGGACCCGGAGCTGCGCCCCTCGCACGCCTGACCTCAACGGAGCCAGGGCGGCACGCGGTGATCGATCATTCCCGGAGGTAGTGACATACCGCGCGGTATGCGGTGAGAATCGGCGGAACCCTACTGCTCCGTAGCGCCCACCGGGAGGACGCCGTGCTGAGCACGATGCAGGACGTACCGCTGACCGTGACCCGCATTCTGAATCACGGGGTGCGCGTGCACGGCGCCTCGCAGATCACGACCTGGACGGGCGAGGGCGAGCCGCACCGCCGTACGTTCGCCGAGGCCGGGGCACGCTCCGCTCAGCTGGCGCATGCCCTGCGCGACGATCTCGGCGTCCAGCGGGACGACCGGGTGGCGACGCTGATGTGGAACAACGCCGTCCATGTCGAGGCGTACTTCGCCATCCCCTGCATGGGCGCCGTGCTGCACACCCTCAACCTGCGGCTTCCGGCCGACCAGCTGACGTGGATCGTGAACCACGCCGCCGACCGCGTGATCATCGTCAACGGTTCGCTGCTGCCGCTGCTCGCCCCCTTGCTGCCGGGGCTCCCCACGGTCGAGCACATCGTCGTCTCGGGCCCGGGCGACCGCTCCGTGCTCGACGGCGCCCGCGCCCAGGTCCACGAGTACGAGGACCTCATCGCCGGGAAGCCGACCGCGTACGACTGGCCGGAGCTGGACGAACGCCAGGCCGCCGCCATGTGCTATACCTCCGGCACCACCGGCGACCCCAAGGGTGTCGTCTACTCGCACCGCTCCATCTACCTGCACTCCATGCAGGTCAACATGACCGAGTCGATGGGGCTCACGGACGCCGACACCTCACTCGTCGTCGTGCCCCAGTTCCACGTCAACGCCTGGGGACTGCCGCACGCCACCTTCATGACCGGCGTGAACATGCTGATGCCGGACCGGTTCCTGCAGCCCGCGCCGCTCGCCGAGATGATCGAGACCGAGCGGCCCACGCACGCCGCCGCCGTCCCCACCATCTGGCAGGGCCTGCTCGCCGAGCTGCGCGCCAAGCCCCGCGACGTCTCCTCCCTCACCCAGGTCACCATCGGCGGCGCGGCCTGTCCGCCGTCGCTGATGAAGGCGTTCGACGAGCTGGGCATGCGCGTCTGCCACGCCTGGGGCATGACGGAGACGTCCCCCCTGGGCACCGTCGCCCGTCCCCCGGCCCACGTCGAGCCGGGCAGCGACGAGGAGTTCGCCTACCGCCTCACCCAGGGCCGCTTCCCGGCCGGTGTCGAGGCGCGCCTGAGCGGACCCGGCGGCGAGATCCTGCCCTGGGACGGCGAGTCCGCGGGCGAGCTGGAGGTGCGTGGCAACTGGATCGCGGGCGCCTACTACGGCGGCTCCGACGGCGAACCGCTGCGCCCCGAGGACAAGTTCAGCGAGGACGGCTGGCTCAAGACCGGCGACGTCGGCACCATCAGCCCCGACGGCTTCCTGACCCTCACCGACCGCGCCAAGGACGTCATCAAGTCCGGCGGCGAGTGGATCTCCAGCGTCGACCTGGAGAACGCGCTGATGTCCCACCCCGATGTCGCCGAGGCCGCCGTCGTCGCCGTGCCCGACGACAAGTGGGGCGAGCGGCCGCTCGCCACCGTCGTGCTGAAGGAGGGCGCGAGCGCCGACTTCGAGACGCTGCGCGCGTTCCTCGCCGAGAAGGTCGCCAAGTGGCAGCTGCCCGAGCGCTGGACGATCATCCCCGCCGTCCCGAAGACCAGCGTCGGCAAGTTCGACAAGAAGGTGCTGCGCAAGCAGTACGCGGACGGCGAGCTGGACGTCACCAAGCTCTGATGCCGCGTTTGCCGTGAAGACGCGTTTGCTGTGAAGACGCGTTTGCCGTGAAGACGTGTTTCACGTGAAACAGGAAGGGGCGGCCCGAACGGGCCGCCCCTTCCTGTCAGTTGATCCGGTCGACGCTAGTTGGTGCCGATCTTCGCCAGCAGGTCCACGATCCGCCCCTGCACCTCGCTGCTCGTCGAGCGCTCCGCGAGGAACAGCACCGTCTCCCCCGCCGCGAGCCGCGGCAGGTCGGCGTTGTCCACGGCGGCGGTGTAGACGACGAGCGGCGTGCGGTTCAACTGCCCGTTCGCACGCAGCCAGTCGATGATGCCCGCGCGGCGACGGCGCACCTGGAGCAGATCCATGACCACCAGGTTCGGCCGCATCTGCGCCGCGAGCGTCACCGCGTCCGCGTCGGTCGCGGCCCGCGCGACCTGCATCCCGCGCCGCTCAAGGGTCGCGGTGAGCGCGAGCGCGATCTCCTCGTGCTCCTCGATCAGCAGGACGCGCGGCGGGTGCTGCTCGCTGTCGCGCGGCGCGAGCGCCTTCAGGAGCACGGCCGGGTCGGCCCCGTACGCGGCCTCGCGCGCCGCCTGTCCCAGGCCCGCGGTCACCAGGACCGGCACCTCGGCGGCGACGGCTGCCTGGCGCAGCGACTGCAGCGCGGTGCGGGTGATCGGTCCGGTCAGCGGGTCGACGAAGAGCGCGGCGGGGAACGCCGCGATCTGCGCGTCGACCTCCTCGCGGGAGTGCACGGTCACCGGGCGGTAGCCGCGGTCGCTCAACGCCTGCTGCGTCGTCACGTCCGGCGCGGGCCACACCAGGAGGCGGCGCGGGTTGTCCAGCGGCTCCGGCGGCAGCTCGTCGTCCATCGGCAGCGGCTGCGGCCGGTTGGCGACCTCGACCGCACCGCCCGGACCGTCGAGCGGCTCGGGGCCCTCGTCCGCGTCCTGGTCGGGAGCTCCTATCGCGTAGGCCCGGCCGCCGCCCTCGGACGCGTTCATCGACGCCATCAACGGCGGCTGGGGCGCGGGCTGCGGCTGCGGGTGCGGACGGGCGCCCGTCGCCCCCGGGGCCGGGGTGCCCTGCGCCGGGGTCTGCGCGGAGGCACCGGCCTCCGGCTGCCCCTGCCGGTTGGACAGCTTGCGCCGCCGCCCCGAACCGAGTGACTGCCCACCGAGTGACTGCCCGCCGAGCGACTGGCCCTCCTGCGGCTGCGGCACGCCCTGCGCGGGCGTCGCGCCGGGCCGCGGCGGAACCTGCTGCCCGCTCTGCTGCTGGGCGATCTGCCGCCCGAACGGCACGCCCTGGCCCAGGGTGCGCACGCTGAACGCGCGGCCCTGCGTCGAGTTCGTGTCGCCCGTCGGCGCGGCCGGACCCTGCGGGGCCTCGGCCGGCAGCGGCTGGGCCGCGCGCGGCCGGGACGGCTGTCCCGTCGGCGTGGGCGTGCCCTGCGCGGGCGTGCTCTGCGCCGGATGCGGCTGCGGCGGGGTGTGGTCCTGCGTCGCGTCGTGCTCCGCCGAGGCGTGCTGCTGCTCGTCGGGCCGCGGCTGCGGCTGCGCGCCGGTGTCACCCTGCTGCTCGTCCTGCGCGGCCTGGGCGCTCTGCGGCTGCGCGTTGCTGCGCGGGTGCTCCGAATTCTGTGGGGCCTGCGGGTTCTGCGGGGCCTGCGGGTTCTGTGCCTGTACGTCGCCGGGGCCGGGCTGCGCCTGCGGCTCGGTGGCCCGCGGGGCGCGGTCGGCCTGCGCGGGCGGCAGCGCGAACGCCTCGCGCGGTCCCGCCTGCTCCGCGGGTGCGCCCGGAGCCGTGGCCTGCGCGGCACCGAGCGCACGCCGTGCCCGCCGTCCCGACGGCTGCGCCGAGGCGCCCGCGAGCTCCAGCTCGCTGCCCTGGCCCTGCTCACCGGGTGCGGCGGCCGACGGCAGCGCGGGCAGCGCGGGCTGCTCCTGGGGCTCGGCACGCCGGGCCCTGCGGCCGGTCGGCGCGGGCACGCCCTGCGGCGGCACGGTGTCGCCCAACGCCGGGGAGCCCGCCGCGTGTTCGGCGGCGGTCACCACGGAGCCCTCGGCGGCCGTGCCGGTCGACGCGGGCCGCGCCCGGCGCCGTCCGGTGCCACTGGCGGCCGGGGGCCCGTCCTGCGGCCCCTCGTCGACGGCGGCGGGCAGCTCGGCGGCTCCCGTGTCCGGGTTCTCCTCTGCGGCACGCCGTCCGCGGCGCCGCCCGGTGCCCCCGGAAGCGGCGGCGGCCGCGGCCTCGCCGGGCAGCCCGCTCTCCAGGAACGAGTCGACCGAGGGCCCCGAGGCCCGGCGCGCCCGCCGCCGCCCGCCGCCCGTGGTCGCGTTGGCCTGCGGGGGCACGCTCGGCGCGGCCTCGGCCGCGGGCGGCTCCACAGCCTCGACGATCTCGGCCGGAGCCGCGGGAACCGCCCCGGCGCCGGTGCCGATCGGCACTTCGAGGACGTACGCGCTGCCGCTCATCCCCGGCACCTCGTGCGTCTGCAGCACACCGCCGTGCGCCCGCACGATGCCGCGGACGATCGGCTCGTGCACCGGGTCGCCCCCGGAGTACGGCCCGCGCACCTCGATGCGCACGCTGTCGCCGCGCTGCGCGGCGGCGACCACCACGGTGTTGTCGATGTAACCGGCGCCCGGAGCGGGCACGCGCGCGTTGCCGGTCGCGTCGATCCCCGCGACGTCGGCGATCAGGTGCGCGAGAGCGGTGGCGAGCCGGCCGGCGTCCACCTCGGCCTCGATCGGCGGCGCGTGCACGGCGAACTGCACGCGGCCCGGCCCGATCAGCTCGACGGCCCCGTCGACACCGGCGGCCACGACGGCGTCCAGCATCACGTTCGTCCGGGCGAGCGCGCTGCCGCCCTCGTCCAGCGTCTGATAGGCGAGCACGTTGTCGACGAGCGTCGTCATCCGCGAGTAGCCGGCGGCCAGGTGGTGCAGTACCTGGTTGGCCTCGGGCCACAGCTGGCCCGCGTCGTCGGCGGCGAGCTGGCCCAGCTCGCGGCGCAGCTCCTCAAGGGGGCCGCGCAGCGACTGCCCGAGCACGGCGAGCAGCTGCGAGTGCCGCGCGGCCAGGGCCTCGAACCGGTCCTTCTCGCGCTCGGCGAAGGCGGCGCCGCGCTCACGCTCGGCGGCCAGCTCCTCGGTGTGCTGCTCGCGCGTCTCGGCGAGTTCGGCGGCCAGCTCGTCGCGGACCCGCGTGAGCTCGGCGTCCCGCTCGGCACGCTCCTGCTCGGCGGCCTCGTCGCGCCGGGCGATCTCCGCGGCGTGCTCGTCGACCAGCTTGTCGTAGGGGCGGCGGTCGGTGAAGGTCATCACGGCGCCGACCAGTTGGTCACCGTCGCGCACCGGCGCCGTCGTCATGTCGACGGGCAGCTTCTCGCCGCTCTTGGCCCACAGGACCTGCCCGCGCACCCGGTGCTTGCGCCCGGAGCGCAGGGTGTCGGCGAGCGGCGACTCCTCGTACGGGAACGGCTCACCGTCGGCCCGCGAGTGCAGCACGAGCCCGTGCAGCTCCTGGCCGCCCAGGTCACTGGCCCGGAACCCGAGGATCTGCGCCGCGGCGGGATTGACGAGCACGATCCGCCCGTCGGTGTCCGTCCCGACGACACCTTCCGAGGCGGCCCGCAGAATCATCTCGGTCTGCCGCTGGGAACGCGCCAGCTCGGCCTCGGTGTCGACCGTGCCCGACAGATCACGCACGACCAGCATCAACAGCTCGGCCCCGCTGTAGCCACCGCCCCCGCTGCCGTACGGGTCCACGGCGTCCCGCGCACCGTCGGCGAGATTGGCGCTGGTGACCTCGACGGGGAACTCGCTGCCGTCGGTGCGGCGGGCGACCATCCGCGTCGGCTTGGTGCGCCCGCGCTCGTCGGTGACCGTGTCGGGGCGGCGCATCGAGCCCGGGATCAGCCGGGAGTCGAACTCCGGCAGCAGATCCAGCAGTCCGCGACCCACGAGCGCCGTGCCCGGCGCCTCGAAGGCCTCGAGGGCGATCGAATTGGCGTTGACGACGGTCCCGTTGGTGTTGACCAGCACCAATGCGTCCGGGAGCGCATCGAGTATGGCTGCGAGGCGAGCAGCGCCTCGGGATGGCCTGCTGCTCACGACGACGCTTCCTCCCTGATTACCGCTTTACCGCGACGTGCTGACCGACTCGGCCATCTTGCCGCGCGGCGCACAACGTGTCACGGGAGGGAGTCTACGGGCACCGGTTGCGCTCGCGACCCCGGATGAGAGGGAGCCCACGTAGAGGCCCACGAAGAGGATGTGGGGATCGGAAGGTGAGGGTGTGACCGATGGACCCAGGGTCACGGGGCGGTAGCAGGCAGCACGGGTTCGATCCGGTGCCAGCGCGCGATCTCGCAGCCGTCGGTCAGCTTGTACGAGGCGTCGACGGGGCGCCCGTGCCAGGTTCCGGTGATACGGGCGGTGGCGTCGCCGCCGTACTGCATCGTGCAGTTCGTCCCGGCCGGCACCGGCGCGAACGGATCGATGCCGCCGTTCTCCACCCTGTCGAGCTGCGCGCAGGCGGCGCCCGGGTCGGGGTGGCTGCCTCCTGCGGGCCCGCACCGCAGGTCGTGGGTGCCGTCGTTCCCGTTCCCCGAGTCGGTGACGGTGACGGTCAGCCGGTCGGGCCCGGCGCCGTCCAGGGCGCTGAAGGGGCGGGGCGGCAGCTGCCTCGGGCCCGTGTCGGCGTGCGAGGCCGTGGGCAGGGCCGCGAGCGCGGCGACCGAGACGGCGGACGTGACCAGGACACGGTGGGAGAGGCGGCGCAGCAACATGCCGTGCCTAACGTTCCCGGCGCCGCGACGTTGCGGCCCTCGAAGGGCTTTGCCCTGCGGCCTGCCCTCCTAGTACCGTGGGAGCCGATTGGTGACACGGCGCTCAGCTGTGTCATCATCTGCACGCAGCCGCTCGCGCTCGCGCGGACGGATGTGTTGGAGGCGTCGCCTAGTCCGGTCTATGGCGCCGCACTGCTAATGCGGTTTGGGACTTAAATCCCATCGAGGGTTCAAATCCCTCCGCCTCCGCAGCAAGACCCGAAGCCCCGGTCCACCAGGACCGGGGCTTCGGCGCTTCCCGGACCCGCCCGGCCGCGGGCCCCGAGCTCACGGCGGGTGCGTTTTCGCAGGTCACAAGGGGTGCGGCAATCGGATTTCACATGACGGCGGCAGTCATGTAATGTTCTTCCTGTCGCCGGGACAGGCCGAAAGGCCGGGAACGGAAGACAAGAACAAAAGAAAAAACAAGCACTCGTAGCTTAACGGATAGAGCATCTGACTACGGATCAGAAGGTTGCAGGTTCGAATCCTGCCGAGTGCACACAAGGCCGAGGCCCCGGAGAGATCCGGGGCCTCTGGCGTTTTCTCAGGCGGTGCCGGCGTGGTGGCTGGTGCGGCTGATGAGTGTGGTGAGGGTGGCCGTTGCCGCCCACGTGCCCAGGAGGACCATGACGACGCCGACCATGAAGAGGCCGCTGGCGTCGTCCGACCAGTCGTAGGCGGCCGCCGCGGTGAGGGCGGCGGTGGTGCCGAGGGTGGCCGGGCCCGGGTGGTGGCGGGAGGCCGACCAGTAGACGGGGATCAGCACGGTCACGACCAGGCCGATCACCTGCCAGGCCGCGTAGGGGCCGGTCGTCGAGCCGTCGGGGTGCACGTCGCGGTGCTGGTCCCAGCCCAGCCAGAGGGCCCAGGCGGCGAGGGCCGTCGCGGCGGGGACGAGGGCTGCGGTGACGGGCCGGATGCGGTGGCGTTCTTCCATGGGGACGAGTCTGGTCCCGGGCGGCGCGGGCGGGGAGAGCGCGCGTGCTCAGAGCGGGGTGAGTACCTGTACCCGGCGTGGTCGGCATTGTCAGTGGGGTGCGCCATGCTGGCCGTATGACGTGGTGGTGCACCGGGATGCGGTGGCGTGGGGACGGGCCGGTCATGGGGTGGACGGGGGACGGCGGGGGTGGTGAGCGCGAGAGTGCCGTGCGGTTCGGGGAGGAGCTGGCGTTCCGGGTCGCGGGGGCGCGGCGCTGTCTCGGCGTGTGGCGCGGCGGACGGCGCACCGCGTGCCCGGGGTGGGGCACCGTGCCCGTGCGGGGGACGCGGGCGCAGTGTGCCGAGTGCGCCGGGATCGACCGGGCGCAGTCCGTCGCCGCCGACACGATGGCGGACGACCCGCGGCCGTACCACGTGTATCTGGCCTGGTTCGGGGACGGGCTCGTGAAGGTGGGGATCACGGGGGTGGCGAGAGACAGCGCGCGGCTGCTGGAGCAGGGGGCCCTTTCCTTCACGTGGCTGGGGCAGGGGCCGCTCATGGCGGCGCGGCGGGCCGAGGAGCTGCTGCGCGTGGCGCTCGGGGTGCCGGACCGGATCCCGTACGAGAGCAAGCGGCTGGTGCGCGGGGCCGGGACGCGGGGCGCTGAGGACGAGTTGGGCGCGGCGCACCGGATCGCCGTGGGTCTTGAGGGGTGGCCCGAGTCGTTGGCGCGGCTGCCGTGCCAGGTGGTCGGGCACGGGGAGGTGTTCGGGCTCGGGGCGGTGGACCGGGTGGACGCCGTCGTGAGCGGGCTCGGCGAGGGGGACGTGGTCGCGGGGCGGGTGGTGGCCGCCGCGGGGCCCGATCTGCATCTCGTGGAGCCCGACGGGCGGCGGCTCGTGGTGGATACGCGGCTGTTGGCCGGATGGCCGCTGGAGCGAGGGCCGGGCGACGGGGCGGGCCGGGGGCCCGAGGTGCGGGACGTGCCCGGTGTGCAGGGCGGGTTGTTCTAGGGCCTGTCGTGACGACCGTGCCCAGGAGGGGCGTGGGGGCGGGCCGGGTGACCGGAGGGTCAAGTCTTCGATCCCGTACGGCAAGAGGAGGGGGAGAGGGGTGGACAGCGGGGGCGGTGCGGGTGACCGTGGGTGGCATGAGTGATCACGCCGATGCGCCTGTCGCACCGTTGCCCGCCTTCGAACTGCCCTATTACGTCGTGGTGTTCACGTCCGTGCGGACGGAGGGGGACCGCGGGTACGGGGCGGTCGCCGACCGGATGGACGAGCTCGTGACGGAGATCCCCGGGTATCTCGGGCACGAGTCCGCGCGGAATCCCGGCGGGCTCGGGATCACCGTCGGTTACTTCCGGGACGTCGCCGCCATCGAGGAGTGGCGGTCGGTGGCTGCCCACCGGGACGCGCAGAAGCAGGGGCGCGACGCGTGGTACGAGGCGTACAGCGTGCACGTCGCCAAGGTCGAGCGCAGCCACGGGTTCGCGCGTGTGTAGCCGGGGCGAGGAAATGGGAGCGGGAGAGGGAGAGGGGGCGGGTGCGGACGAGAGTGCGCTCGTCGCGGAGTTCGTCGCGCGGTACGGGTTGCCGGGGCTCGTCGATGTGCACACGCACTTCATGCCCGAGCGCGTGCTGCGCAAGGTGTGGGCGTACTTCGACGCCGTCGGGCCGCTGACCGGGGTCGAGTGGCCCATCACGTACCGCGAGGAGGAGGACCGACGGGTCGCGCGGATGCGGGAGTTCGGGGTGCTCGCCTTCACGTCGATGCTCTATCCGCACAAGGCGGGGATGGCGGAGTGGCTCAACGGATGGGCCGCCGACTTCGCCCGCAGGACGCCCGGCTGTCTGCGGACCGCGACGTTCTTCCCCGAGCCGGGCGCGGAGGCGTACGTGCGGCGGGCGGTCGAGGACGGGGCCCGGGTCTTCAAGGCGCATGTGCAGGTGGGGGCGTACGACCCGGCCGATCCGCTGCTCGATCCGGTGTGGGGCGTGCTGGCCGAGGCCGGGGTGCCGGTCGTGACGCACTGCGGCTCCGGGCCCGCGCCCGGCAAGCACACCGGGCCCGGCCCGATGGAGGCGGTGCTCGCCCGCCATCCGCGGCTGCGGCTCGTCGTCGCGCACATGGGGATGCCGGAGTACACGGAGTTCCTGGACCTGGCCGAGCGCTACCGAGAGGTGCGGCTCGACACGACGATGGCGTTCACCGACTTCTCCGAGCGGCAGGCGCCGTTCCCCGCCAGGGAGTTGGGGCGGCTCGTCGATCTCGGGGACCGGATCCTGCTCGGCAGCGACTTCCCCAACATCCCCTATCCGTACGTCCATCAACTGGAGGCCGTCGAGCGGCTCGGCCTGGGTGCGGAGTGGATCCGGGCGGTCTGTCACGGGAACGGGGCGAAACTGTTCCTTCCTGACCTTTGAGCGGGATTTGCGGCTCTGACCTGATGTCTTGTCAGGTGTGGCAGGCATCCTGAGAGGCGCCTGTGAATTTCTCAGGGTATTCACAGGTAAGGAAAAGGGTGCTCTCAGAGGGCCGCAGCATGGTTGCAACATGACCGCGACCTCGCCCCAGGGGCGTACCGAACTGCTGAGGCCGGACGGGAGCCCCGTCCGGGTGCTTGTCGTGGACGACGAGCAGTCGATCACCGAGCTGTTGTCCATGGCCCTGCGCTACGAAGGCTGGCAGATCCGCAGCGCCGGGGACGGTGCCGGAGCCGTGCAGACCGCACGCGAATTCCGGCCCGACGCCGTCGTGCTCGACATGATGCTGCCCGACATGGACGGACTGAGCGTGCTCGGGCGGCTCCGCCGTGAGCTGCCGGACGTGCCTGTGCTCTTCCTGACCGCCAAGGACGCCGTCGAGGACCGGATCGCGGGGCTGACGGCCGGTGGCGACGACTACGTCACCAAGCCGTTCAGCCTCGAAGAGGTCGTCGCGCGGCTGCGCGGGCTGATCCGCAGGACCGGCGCCGCCGACCGGCGCAGCGACTCCGTGCTCGTCGTGGGCGATCTGATGCTCGACGAGGACAGCCACGAGGTGTCGCGGGGCGGGACCAACATCCACCTGACCGCCACCGAGTTCGAGCTGCTGCGCTTCCTCATGCGCAACCCGCGGCGCGTGCTCAGCAAGGCGCAGATACTCGACCGGGTCTGGTCCTACGACTTCGGCGGGCAGGCCAATGTCGTCGAGCTGTACATCTCCTACCTGCGGCGGAAGATCGACGCGGGCCGCGAGCCGATGATCCACACCCGGCGCGGCGCCGGGTATCTGATCAAGCCGGCTGCCACGACGGTGTCGTGAGGCGCGGGCGGCAGGTGCGGCGGGGGCCGCGGACCTTGCGTACGCGGCTCGTGGTGTCGGCGATCGCCCTGATCGCCGTCGTCGCGGCCGTCATCGGGACCGTCACCACGATGGCGTTCAGCAGTTCGTTGTACGACCGGCTCGACTCCGACCTCACCTCGATCGCCAAGCGCGCCGAGGGCAGCCAACAGCCCGTCAGGCCCGGCGAGGGCGTTCCGCAGCACGATCAACAGCCCGACGACCTCGACGTCGACCAGAAGCTGCGGTTCGTGGTCGGCGGCGGGTCGCCGAGGAACACCGTCGGTGCCGTCCTGGACGACGGCTCCGTCAGCGCTTCCGCGCGTGGCACGGGCGGCTTCGAGACCGCCGAGCTCACCAGCGAGCAGCGGAGCGAGCTCGCGACCGTGTCCGAGGACGGCGCCCTGCACAGCGTCGACCTGACCGACCTCGGTACGTACCGGGTGAAAGCGGTGCACAGCGTCGACGGCGACACCATAGTGGTGGGCGTCCCGGCCGCCCAGGCCCAGGACACCGTCCAGACCCTGATCCTCGTCGAGCTCTCCGTCACCTTCGCCGGCCTCGTCGCCGCCGGTATCGCCGGCGCCGTCATCGTCGGCGTCAACCTGCGCCCCCTGCGCCGGGTCGCCGCGACCGCGACCCGTGTCTCCGAACTTCCGCTCCACAGCGGTGAAGTGACCCTCTACGAACGTGTCCCCGACGCCGAGGCCGACCCCGGGACCGAGGTCGGTCAGGTCGGAGCCGCGCTCAACCGGATGCTCGATCACATCCACGGGGCGCTGCACGCGCGGCAGGAGAGCGAGACGCGCGTACGGCAGTTCGTGGCGGATGCCAGTCATGAGCTGCGCACGCCGCTCGCGTCCATCCGCGGATACGCCGAACTGACCCGGCGCGGGCGGGAGGACGTCGGGCCCGACACCCGGCACGCCCTCACCCGCATCGAGTCCGAGGCGGACCGGATGACCGGCCTCGTCGAGGACCTGCTCCTTCTCGCGCGGCTCGATGCAGGGCGCCCCCTCTCGTACGCGCCGACCGACCTGTCCCCGCTGGTCATCGACGTGCTCAGCGACGCCCGTGCGGCGGGCCAGCAGCACAACTGGCGGCTCGAACTGCCCGAGGAACCGGCGACCGTGCTCGCGGACTCCGCGCGGCTCCAGCAGGTGCTCGTCAACCTGCTCGCCAACGCCCGTACCCACACACCCCCGGGGACCACGGTCACCGCACGCGTGCACCGGCACGGCCCCTGGGTCTGCCTCGACGTGCAGGACGACGGGCCGGGCATCCCGGCGGAGTTGCTGCCGCATGTCTTCGAGCGGTTCGCGCGCGGAGACTCCTCGCGGTCCAGGAAGGCGGGTTCGACGGGGCTCGGGCTCGCCATCGTGCAGGCCGTCGCCGCAGCTCACGGCGGTGTCGTGACCGTCGACAGCAGGCCAGGGCGGACCGTTTTCACCGTGCGTCTGCCGGCCTGCGAAGAGCCCGTCAGCGCCCTTCCCGCGGGCTTCGACGAGTCCTTCGTATCCGCACAGCCGTACTCACAGGCGGAGCCAAGCTTCACCACACAGCCCTGACAGGGGGGTTGGCGAATGTCGATGGCATGCGAACCGACTCTTCTCCGGGCATCGACCCCACCGCCGCGAAGCTCGGCGCGCTGCCTGCGCGGGAGCACCTCCCCGCGGGCAGCGGTAGCGGCGACGGCAGCGTGCCTGTCCTCGATGTCGTCGTCCCCGTCCACAACGAGGAGAAGGATCTGGGTGCGTGCGTGCACAGACTCCACGCCCACCTGGTCCGCACCTTCCCCTACCGCTTCCGCATCACGGTCGCGGACAACGCCTCCACCGACACCACCCCGCAGGTGGCGCACCGGCTGACCACCGAGCTGCCGGGAGTGGGCTACTTCCGCCTGGAGCAGAAGGGCCGCGGGCGCGCCCTGCGGGCCGTGTGGTCGGCCTCCGACGCGCCGATCCTGGCGTACATGGACGTGGACCTGTCCACCGACCTGAACGCGCTGCTGCCGCTTGTCGCGCCGCTGATCTCCGGGCACTCCGACCTCGCCATCGGGTCGCGGCTCTCCCGGTCCTCGCGCGTGGTGCGCGGCCCGAAGCGGGAGTTCATCTCGCGGGCCTACAACATGATCCTGCGCGGTTCGCTGCAGGCACGGTTCTCCGACGCCCAGTGCGGCTTCAAGGCGATCCGGCGCGATGTCGCGCAGGTGCTGCTGCCGCTGGTCGAGGACACCGGCTGGTTCTTCGACACGGAGATGCTCGTCCTCGCCGAGCGGGCGGGGCTGCGGATCCACGAGGTGCCCGTCGACTGGGTCGACGACCCGAACTCGACCGTGCACATCGTGAAGACGGCGACCGACGACCTCAAGGGCGTGTGGCGCGTCGGACGCGCGCTCGCCACCGGCTCGCTGCCGCTGGACCGGCTCGCCCGGCCGTTCGGCGACGACCCGCGCGACCGTCAACTCCCCGGTGTGCCCAAGGGCCTCGCCCGGCAGCTCGTCGGCTTCTGTGTCGTGGGCGGTCTGTCGACGCTCCTCAACCTGGCGCTGTACTCCGGCTTCCGTACGTTCGCCGGGGTGCAGCCGGCCAACGCGCTCGCGCTGCTCGTCTGCGCGTTCGTCAACACCGCCGCCAACCGCCGGCTGACCTTCGGGATCCGCGGCCGCGACAAGGCCGTCCGCCATCAGGCGCAGGGCCTGGTCATCTTCGGCATCGGGCTCGCGCTCACCAGCGGATCGCTGGCCGCCCTGGACGCGGCGTCCGCCCATCCCGCGCACTCCACCGAACTGGCCGTGCTGATCGCGGCCAACCTCGCGGCGACCGTGCTGCGGTTCCTGCTCTTCCGGGCCTGGGTGTTCCCGGGCGAGCGGGCCACTTCGGTCACTCAGGCCGCCCCGAGCGTCTCCACCCCCGTACCGAATCCTCAGGTTCCGCAGGCCTGGGACGACGCCACCGTGCCGATGACGCCGGTGCGCGGGCACGACCCTCACCTCGACCCCAGGAATCAGCGATGACCACGACAGAGACACCGACAGTGAGCCCGGCCACCGGGCCGCCGCTCGCGGCCGACCGTGCCGGTGGCCACGGCCGCCCGAAGGACAGGTTCCCGCGGCGCGTGTGGCGCGGACGGCCCGAGGACGCGCGCTGGGTGCGCCCGGCCTTCCTCGGACTGCTCCTCGTCATCGGCCTCGCCTACCTCTGGAACCTCTCCGCCTCCGGCTACGCCAACTCCTTCTACTCGGCGGCCGTGCAGGCGGGCAGCGAGAGCTGGAAGGCGTTCTTCTTCGGCTCGTCCGACGCGGCGAACGCCATCACCGTCGACAAGCCGCCGGCCGCGCTGTGGCCCATGGCCCTGTCGGTCCGGCTCTTCGGCCTCAACTCGTGGGCGATCCTGGTCCCCGAGGTGCTGATGGGCATGGCCACGGCCGGTGTGCTGTACGCGGCCGTGCGCCGCCGGTTCAGCGCCGCCGCGGGCCTGATCACCCTGGCCGTGTTCGCGACGACGCCGGTCGCCGCGCTGATGTTCCGGTTCAACAACCCGGACGCGCTGCTCGCGCTCCTCATGACCGTCACGGTCCACTGCGTGGTCCGCGCCATGGAGCGGGGCCGCACCAAGTGGCTGGTGTGGGCGGGCGTCACCGTCGGCTTCGCCTTCCTCGCCAAGACGCTGCAGGCCTTCCTGATCCTGCCGCCGCTCGCCGTGCTGTACGCGGTCTTCGCGCCGGTCCGGGTGCGCAGGCGCTTCGGCCAGCTGGCCCTCTCGGCGGTCGCGATGATCGTCGCGGGCGGCTGGTGGGTGGCCGTCGTCGAGCTGTGGCCCGCGTCCTCGCGGCCGTACATCGGCGGCTCCCAGAACAACTCGTTCCTCGAACTCACCTTTGGCTACAACGGACTCGGCCGGATCAACGGCGAGGAGACCGGCAGTGTGGGCGGCGGCGGTGGCGGTACCGGCACCGGCCAGTGGGGCGAGACCGGCCTGGGCCGGATGTTCAACTCCGAGATCGGCGGCCAGATCTCGTGGCTGCTCCCGGCGGCGCTGATCCTGCTCCTCGCGGGCACCGTGCTGACCTGGAAGGCGAAGCGGGCCGACACGGCGCGCGCCGCGTTCCTCGCGTGGGGCGGCTCGCTGGTCACCACCGCGCTGATCTTCAGCTTCATGGCCGGCATCTTCCACCAGTACTACACGGTGGCCCTGGCCCCTTACATCGCGGCCGTCGTCGGCATGGGCGTCGCCGTGCTGTGGGAGGAGCGGGCCCGGATCGCCTGGTCCATGACGCTCGGGGCGACCATCGCCGTCACCGCGGTGTGGTCGTACGTGCTGCTCGGGCGGACGCCCGACTACCTGCCGTGGCTGCGCTGGGCCGTGCTGACCGGCGGTCTCGCGGCCGGGCTCGGGCTCGCGCTCGCCGGACGCCTGAACCGTCGACTGGCGCTCGGCGCGGCCGGGCTCGGCCTCGTCGCGTCGCTGGCGGCGCCGACCGCGTACACCCTCTCCACGCTGAACACCGGGCACACCGGGTCGATCGTCACGGCCGGTCCTTCGGAGGCCGGCTCGATGGGGAGGGGCGGCGGTCCCGGTGGGGGCGGTGGCGGTGGCCAGGGCGGCCAGGGCGGCCGGATGGGGCAGATGGGGCAGCCTCCGACCGGTGGTACCGGCAACGGCAACCAGCAGGGTGGCGGGTTCCCCGGTGGCGGGATGCCCGGCCAGAGCAACAACG
This sequence comes from Streptomyces sp. VRA16 Mangrove soil, assembly GCF_017377775.1. GTDB lineage: Bacteria > Actinomycetota > Actinomycetes > Streptomycetales > Streptomycetaceae > Streptomyces. The sequence continues at coordinate 13,345 of NZ_JAFVLN010000019.1, read as the reverse complement.
GCCAGAACAGCAATGGCCAGGGCAGCAACGGCCGGACCAGCAACGGCCAGAGCCAGAACCAGCAGCAGGGCGGCACCATGCCCGGCGGCGGTATGGGGGAAGGCGGGGCCGGCGGCGGTGGCGGTTTGGGCGGTCTGCTCAACGGTGCCGAGGTCAGCTCCAAGGCCAAGAAGCTCCTGGAGAAGAACGCCGAGGACTACACCTGGGCGGGGGCGACCGTCGGTTCGCAGAACCAGGCCGGCTACCAGCTCGCCACCGGCGATCCGGTGATGGCGATCGGCGGGTTCAACGGTACGGATCCGTCGCCGACGCTGGCCCGGTTCAAGCAGTACGTCGAGGACGGCAAGATCCACTACTTCATCGGGAGCGGATCCGGCGGCGGCATGGGCGGGGCGAGCTCCGGCACGGCGTCCAAGATCACGAAGTGGGTCGAGGCCAACTTCAAGAAGGTCACCGTCGGGTCGGCCACGTTCTACGACCTGACGCAGCCGAAGAGCTGACCCTTCTTCCTCCCCACCCCGCCCCTTCCCGGAAGTGACGCTGCGCGTCCGGGGAGGGGCGGGGTTCTTCTGGGTCTCGCGTGCGGCGGGGGGCGGCGGGCGGGGGCCGGTCGCGCCCCGCGGCGCGGGCCGCTGACGGACACGGCCCGCGCCCTGTCAGGGGCAGCTACCTGCGTACCGCCACATCCGCCACCACCGGCCGATGGTCCGAAGCCACTGCCTCGGGTCCGACGGTGGCGTCCCGGACCGTCACGCCCTCCCCCACCGCCACGTAGTCGATCCGCTTCACCGGCGCCTCCGCCGGGTACGTGAGGCCGTTCGTCGGACCGGCGTCCGTCAACTCCCGCCACAACGGGGCCAGTTCCGGGGCGGCGGGCTCCGCGTTGAAGTCGCCGAGGAGTATCTGGCGGGCCCCCGGCACGGCTCCGCGTTCCTGCGCCATGATCCGGCGCGTGTCCGCGACCTGGGCCACCCGTACCGACGGGTCCGCGCGGTAGTCGAGATGGGTCACGAAGATCTGCAGGGGGACGCCCCGCACCTTCAGGGTCACCTCGCCGAAGCCGGGCGCGAGTGCCGGGACGGGGTTCGGGTCCTGCGTCGACAGGCGGGTGATCTCGTGGTTGACCGCCGAACGGATCGGATACCGGGACAGCACCGCGACCCCGAACTCCCGGCGCGGCTCCCCGGCCTGCACCGGGTCGAGGCTGTAGATCGGCGCGAACGACACCCGCATCCCGAGCCGGTCCGCGAGCTCCCGGGCCACGTCCAGGTTCTGGCTGCGCGCGCCCCAGTGCACGTCCACCTCCTGGAGGCCGATCACATCCGCGTCCAGGGCGCGCAGCGCGGCCGCCTGGCGGTCGAGGTCGAAAACGTTGTCAGCGCCGGCACCGGCATGGATGTTGTACGTGGTGATGCGCAGCGGCACCGAGGGCCGCTGACCGCCCAGCGCGGCGGCCGGAGCCGCCGTGACCAGGGTCAACACAGCGACGGACAGGGCGAGTCGGGGGAGTACTCGGGTTCGTCTCGGCATGGCCGAACGGTATGCCGAAAACCCGCTTGTACACCGTAAGAGTCTCCCCTTACGGTGTACAGCAACACCACCCCCCAGGTTCCCGACAGGAGACCGAATGACGGCGACGACCGCCGAGAACGCACACAGCCAGGAGACCCCGGCCGGAGGCCACCCGCAGCGCTGGATCATCCTCGGCGTCATCTGTCTCGCCCAGCTGACCGTGCTGCTCGACAACACCGTCCTGAACGTCGCGATCCCCTCCCTCACCCGGGAACTGCACGCGTCGACGTCCGACATCCAGTGGGTGATCAGCGCCTACTCGCTCGTCCAGTCCGGGCTGCTGCTCACCGCGGGCAGCGCCTCCGACCGCTACGGGCGCAAGAAGATGCTGGCGGCCGGTCTCGTCCTGTTCGGCATCGGCTCCCTGGTCGCCGGACTCGCCGACTCCACCGGGCAGTTGATCGCCGCCCGCGCCGGCATGGGCGTCGGCGGCGCGCTCCTGATGACCACCACCCTCGCGGTCGTCGTGCAGATCTTCGACGACGCGGAGCGGGTCAAGGCGATCGGCCTGTGGGCCACCGTCAACTCGCTCGGCTTCGCCGTCGGACCGCTGCTCGGCGGCGTGATGCTCGACCACTTCTGGTGGGGCGCGATCTTCCTCATCAACATCCCGGTCGCGGTCATCGGCCTCGCCGCCGTCCTGGCCCTCGTACCGGAGTCGAAGAACCCGCAGGGCGACCGGCCCGACCTGCTCGGCGCGCTGCTCTCCACGATCGGCATGACCGGCGTCGTCTACGCGATCATCAACGGCCCCGACCAGGGCTGGACCTCGACGACCACCCTCGTCTCCGCCGGGATCGGCCTCGTCTTCATGGCGGCGTTCGTGACGTGGGAGCTGCGCATCCCGTACCCGATGCTGGACATGCACTTCTTCCGCAACCAGAAGTTCACGGGCGCGGTCTCCGGGGCGATCCTGGTCGCGTTCGGCATGGGCGGCTCGCTCTTCCTGCTCACCCAGCACCTCCAGTTCGTGCTCGGCTACGGGCCGTTGGAGGCGGGCCTGCGCACGGCGCCGCTGGCGCTCACCGTCGTCGCCCTCAACCTCACGGGCCTCGGCGCCCGGCTGGTGCCCAGACTGGGCACCCCGCTGACCATCGCCATCGGCATGACCTGCATGGCGGCGGGGCTCGCCGCGATCGCCCTGCTCGGCGGGGACAACTATGGCGGGATGCTGACCGGTCTGGTCGTCATGGGCGCGGGCATCGCGCTCGCCATGCCGGCCATGGCCAACGCCATCATGAGCGCGATCCCGCCGGAGAAGGCGGGCGTCGGCGCGGGGGTGAACGGCACGCTGGCCGAGTTCGGCAACGGGCTCGGGGTCGCCGTCCTCGGCGCGGTCCTGAACGCCCGGTTCGCGGCGCTCGTGTCCGTCTCCGCGGCCTCCCTCCCGGCGGCGCTCGCGGCCGCCGACTCGGCGGGCGAGAAGGCCGCGATCGCGGACGCCTTCTCCTCGGGCCTGGAGACGAGCCAGCTCGTCGGGGCCGTCGCCGTACTCGTCGGCGGACTGCTCGCCGCGGCGTTGCTGAAGCGGGCGGAACGGGCAGACTCAAGCGCGGTGGCTGCCTAGGCAGGACCTCCTGGGCAGGCCCTAGCATCAAGACGGGCGGACGGACGGATTCCGCGGGGTGACCCGGGGGCCGTCCGCTCCGCCCGAGTACGTCAACTCCTGGGAAGGTGCGCCATGGTGAAGCCAGCGCGGGTGAGTGTGTGGCTGGAGCAGGACAAGCCCGCGCGCAGCCGGCGCAGTGAACAGCCCAGCGGTCTCGACCGTGACCGCATCACCGAGGCCACGGTGAAACTGCTCGCCGCGGAGGGGCTCGCCAAGTTCTCCATGCGGCGGCTCGCCGGTGAGCTCGGCGTCACGGCGATGTCCGTCTACTGGTACGTCGACACCAAGGACGACCTCCTCGAACTCGCCCTGGACCGGGTGTTCGGCGAGATCCGGACCGGTGACGACGAGGCGGCGGACGACGACTGGCGCGTGCAGGTGCGCAGGCTCGCCACCGCGTACCGGGCGCTGCTCGTGCGCCACCCCTGGATCTCCCCGCTGGTCGGCAACTACCTCAACATCGGGCCGAACGCGCTGGAGTTCGCCGCCGCGGTGCAGCGCGTCTTCGCCCGCACCGGGTTGCCCACGGCGGCGCAGCGCGGCGCCATCGCCAGCGTCATGCAGTTCGTGTACGGGTACGGGACCGTCGAGGGGCACTTCCGTCAGCGGTGCGCCGATGTCGGCATGACGCAGGACGAGTATTTCCGCAAGACGATGAGTGCGTTCACGGCGCCTGCCGAGATGCCGGAGATGATGCGGCATGCCGAGGAGACGATGGCGCAGGTGGAGGCGGGGGAGACGGTGGACCAGGTCCGTGACGTCGACTTCCAGATCGCCCTCGATCTCCAGATCGCGGGCATCGACGCCTTGGTGTCCCGCCGGCCGTAGCCCCACCCCGGAGCCTTGGGCCATCTGCCGCCGAGCCGCGCCGCCTTGGGCCATCTGCCGCCATGGGCGGCAGGGCGGGCACGGCGGCACCCCGGCGCGGGGCGAGCGCTCAAACCGGCCTCCGGCTCGGCCCGGCCCGCGCCCCTACGGGGCACGACCTCAGCTGGGCTACGAGCTGAGGCGGGCGGGGAAACCGCCGGTGGCCACCGGCCCCCACCGCTCCGGTGTGACCCGGATGATGGACTTGCCCTGCTTCACCATCGCCTCCCGGTACTCGTCCCAGTCCGGGTGCTCCCCCGAGATGTTCCGGAAGTACTCCACGAGCGGCTCCACGGAGTCGGGCGAGTCGATGACCTCGGCCGAGCCGTCGATCTGCACCCAGGGACCGTTCCACTCGTCACTGAGCACCACCACACTGACGCTCGGGTTCCGCTTGGCGTTGCGGGTCTTGGCCCGCTCCGGGTACGTGGAGACGACGATCCGCCCGGCATCGTCGACCCCGCAGGTCAGCGGTGAGGCCTGCGGGGTGCCGTCGGCACGGGCGGTGATGAGGAGGGCGCGATGACGCGGACGTACGAAGTCCAGCAGTTCGTCGAGCGAGACACGGGTGTTGGACGCGATGTTCGAAGCCATGCGCCCGAGCCTAGTTACTCGTCGCGTCACATGCTGGGCAGCGAGTCCCCCTGCACGGCCTGGACGTCGAGCTCCACCTTGAGCGTCGCGCCGATCGCCGCGATCCCGGCCTGCACGACCTGGTTGTAGTTCATGGCGAAGTCCTCGCGCTTGAGCTCCGCGGTCGCCTTGAACGCGGCCCGGGTGCCGCCCCACGGGTCGGCGCCGGTGCCGAGGTAGCTCAGATCGAGGTCGACCTGGCGGGCGACCCCGTGCATGGTCAGCTCGCCGTGGACCGTCCAGCGGTCCTGGCCCGCCGGGGTCAGGCCGGTCGAGCGGTAGGTGATCTCCGGGTACGACTCGACGTCCAGGAAGTCGGCGGACTTCAGGTGCCCGTCGCGCATCCCGTTGCCGGTGTCGATGGACGCCGACCTGATCACGGCCTCGACCCGCGACTTCTCCACGTCCTGCGCGATGTCGATGCGCGCGGAGAAGTCGGTGAAGCGGCCGTGCACGGACGTGATGCCGAGGTGCTGGGCGGTCGCGGCGACGGCGGAGTGCGCCGGGTCGACGGTCCACGGTCCGGGCGGCGGCAGCTCGGCCCCGCCCTGCCGGGCCAGGACGACGGTGCCGACATCGGCCCGGCCGGTCGCGGTGACCAGCGCGGTGGAGGCCGCGGGGCCGTACCCGACGGCGGTCACGATCACGGTGTAAGGACCCGGGGTGAGAGCGGACGCGTCGTGCACGGCCCCCTCGTCGTCGGCCTCGGCCCGCAGCACCTGCGCACCGGTCATGTCGGTCACCGTGACGACGGCGTGCGGCAGAGCCCACCCGTCCCGCGTCCGGATCCGCGCACTGAGTCCCATGGTCTCCACATCTCCTAGCTCAAGTTCTCACGCACGTAGGGGAGTTGTGTACATCCCCTACGCGAAGGGGCCCCGGCCCGTGCGGCGTCTCGGCCGTCCCCTGCCGTTGACGACGCCACCGGGTCCGGGGCCCTTTTCCCACAGCCGGGCGGACGGTGCGGTTCACGTCTCCGCTCGAAGCGCGAGCCGCACCGTCCTTGTCGCCCGGGGTCGGTTACTCGCCGGGGTGGGCGAGTTCGATGTCGTGGCCCTCGACGCCACTGCCGTTGACGGCGAGGCCCGTGGCCACCGGCGGGTAGCCGGTCGCGATCACCGTGTACTCGCCGCCGTCCAGGTCGGTGAAGGCGTACGCGCCGTCCTCACCGGTGGTGGCGGTGGCGACCACGTTGCCCGCCGCGTCGACGAGCGTGACCCGCGCGTCGTTCAGCGGACGGCCCGCGGCGCGGATCGTGCCCTGCACCTGGGAGCCCGAGTTGAGCTCGACCTCGACCCGGGTGACGCCCGTGCCGCCGACCTCGACGGGCAGCGCCAGCGGACGGTGCCCGGCCGCGTTCACGGCCACGGTCACCGGGCCCGGCACCAGGTCGGCGAAGGTGAACTCGCCCTCCTGGCCGGAGAGTCCGGTGGCCAGCACGTCGCCGCGGACGTCGGTGACGATGACCATGGCGCCGATGACCGGGGCCTTGGTCTCCGCGGCCTTCACGACACCGCTCAGACCGCTGGTGCCGCTGAGCAGGATGTCGTACGAGACCGGTTCCTCACCGACGACGACCGTGGAGGCCTGCGGCTGGTAGCCGTCGGCCGAGGCGATCAGCACGTACGAACCGGCGCCGGGGGCGTCGACGGCGTACGAGCCGTCGCCCTGGGCCACCGCGCGGCCCAGCTGCCGTCCCCCGAGGGAGATCAGCGTGACCGCGGCGCGCGCCACCGGGGCCGACTCGGCGCCGCGGACGAAACCGCGGACCGGGATGCCGCCACCGGTGGTCTGCGCGGGGATGTCCGACCCGGTGACCGAGGCGACGGCCGCGAGCGGCTGGGTCCGGGTGTCGGTCGAAGCGGCGGGCTCACTCGCGCCGACCAGGCTCGGCACCTTCTGCTCGGCGGCCGGCGTGGCCGGCACGACGGGCGCGGCGGCCTCGGCGGGGGCGCCGGCGGCCTCCTTGGCCTGCTCCAGGGCTCCGGACGTACGCAGCGGAACCTCCTTGATGAAGAGCGTGACGATCAGCGCGAGGAACGCGATCGGCGCGACGTACAGGAAGATGTCACCGATGCCGTGGCCGTAGGCGGCCTCCAGCCAGGTGCGGACCGGGGCGGGCAGCGCGTCCATGACGGGCAGCGAGCTGCCGCCGGCGGCCTTCGCGGCCGCGGCCTGCGACTGCGGGTCGAGCTGGCCGATGGAGTCCTTGGCGTAGTGCGCGATACGGGTCGTCATGACCGAGCCGAGCGCCGAGACGCCGACCGCGCCACCGAGGGACCGGAAGAAGGTCACCACGGAGGAGGCCGAACCGAGATCCTTCGGCGCGACCTGGTTCTGCGTGGACAGCACGAGGTTCTGCATCATCATGCCGACGCCGAGACCCATCAGCGCCATGAAGATCGCCAGACGCCAGTAGGGGGTGTCGTAGCGCATGGTGCCGAGCAGGCCCAGGCCCGCGGTCAGGAAGACACCGCCCGCGACCAGCCAGGCCTTCCACTTGCCGGTCCGGGTGATGACCTGGCCGGAGACCGTGGAGGAGACGAACAGACCGGCGATCATCGGGATCGTCATGACACCCGACATCGTCGGCGTCTTGTCCCGCGCCAGCTGGAAGTACTGCGAGAAGTAGACGGTGCCCGCGAACATCGCGACACCGACGAACAGCGAGGCGATGGAGGCGAGGGTGATGGTGCGGTTCTTGAACAGGCGCAGCGGGATGATCGGCTCGCTCGCCTTGGACTCGACGAGCAGGAAGATCAGCGCGAGCACGATCGCGCCGCCGACCACCGTGCCGGTCTGCCACGACATCCAGTCGTACTTGTCGTCGGCGAAGGTGACCCAGACGAGCAGCAGGCAGACGGCCGCCGTGATGAAGAAGGCGCCGGCCCAGTCGACCTTCACCTTCCGCTTGACCACGGGCAGGTGCAGCGTCTTCTGGAGCACGATCAGCGCGATGAGCGCGAAGGGCACACCGACGAAGAGGCAGTAGCGCCAGCCGAGCCACTCGGTGTCGGTGATGACACCGCCCAGCAGCGGGCCGCCGACGGTGGCGACGGCGAACGTCGCGCCCAGGTAGCCGGAGTAACGTCCGCGCTCACGCGGGGAGATCATCGCGGCCATGATGATCTGCGCCAGGGCCGAGAGACCACCGGCGCCGATGCCCTGGATGGCACGGGCCGAGATCAGCATCGCCGGGTTCTGTGAGAAACCGGCGACGACGGAGCCCACCACGTAGACGATCAGGGCTATCTGGACCAGGGCCTTCTTGCTGAAGAGGTCGGCCATCTTGCCCCACAGGGGCGTGGTCGCCGTCATCGCGAGCAGCGAGGCCGTGACGACCCAGGTGTAGGCGGACTGGCCGCCGCCCAGGTCGCCGATGATCTTCGGCAGGGCGTTGGAGACGATCGTCGACGAGATGATGGCGGCGAACATGCCGAGCAGCAGCCCGGACAACGCCTCCATGATCTGCCGGTGCGTCATGGGAGCGCCGGAGTCGGGAGCGGCGCTCCCGTGCTTGGCATGGCTGCCCCGCACACCAGCCGGTGTGGATGTTGCCATGGGATTCCTTCTCTTACGTCTTACGCGGGCGTACGGGTGGTCCGGCAGTCGCCGAAGCTCTCGCGCAGCCTGGTCATGAGCGTGATCAACTGGCTGACCTCGTCATCGCTCCAGCCGGCAAGCCGGTCGGCGAGCAACTGCGTGGTGCGCACGTTGAGTTCGGCGATCTGCGCCCTGCCCTCGTCGGTGAGGCGCAGGATGCGGGAGCGTCGGTCGGCGGGGTCGGGGTGGCGTTCGATCCAGCCCCGGTCGGCGACATGGGCGACGTGCCTGCTCGTCACGGACATGTCGACGGCGAGCAGCTCCGCCAGCCGGCTCATCCGCATCTCGCCGTACCGGGCGAGCAGCGTGAGCACAGCGGCCGAACCGGCCGGACAGTCGTGCGGCAGGATCCGTGCCATGTCCCGCTTGACGGCGCCGACGGCGCTGAGCTGTCGCGCCAGTTCGTCGTAGTGACGCTGTGCGGCCACGGCACCTCCTGACCCAAACCTTATTTGTTGCTTAGAGCAACCATAGAAGCAGTTGGTTGCCGCAGGCAAACGAAAAGGGGCCTTCGACCCTAAAAACTAGGCAAACGTCCGGGTCGTAAGGTGTAAAGCCGCAGCTCAAGTGGGCTGTGAGCGACCTGTGGCGCCTGTGGCGCCGATTCGCTAGGGTCCTTCCCCATGGCACACAACCCCCAGGGCCCGGGCCCCGAAGGCAACTACGACCCCGCGGGCAGCACCCAGATGTTCCGCGCCTTCGTCGACGAGGGCGGTACTCCTACTCCGCGTGCGCAGGCGGCTCCGGCGAAGTCCGGCCCCGGTGCGGGACTGATCGTCGGCATCGTGGTCGCGGTCGTCGTGATCGCGGCGGTGGCCTGGCTGGCGCTCAAGTAGCGCACGGCCGCGGCCGATGGGCGCCGGTCGAGGCCGGCCCAGGCCGGGAGGGAAGTCGGGCGGCCGGTGACGGAGTGCCGCCTCACTTCCACCGCACGGAGACGTCCCGCGTCTCCACGTGCATCCCGAGAGGTACGCGCCAGGAGTCGACGCACACCTTCCACGTCTTCTCCTTCTTCTCCCCGGCGCCGATGGGCACGGGGAGTTCCTCGGTGGACTCGACCGTCGCCCAGTCGACCCCGAGCGCGCCGATGATGTGCGTCTCGAAGGTGACCGTGCCCGAACGCACCGCGCTGCCACCGGAGTTGCGCAGCGTCAGGGTCACGTCCTGACACCAGCGCTCGTCGGCGTCCTTGAGCACGGGCTCGCTCACCTTGAGGGCGGCGGGTCCCGCGGGCGAGGCCGAACCCCCGCTGCCGGGCTGTGCGTGGGAGACCGAACCGCTGGGCGTACCGGGCGAGTCGACGCCCGTACCGCCGCTCCCGCTGCCGGCGCCCTCACCGGAACCGGAATCAGCGCCGGAGCCGGAATCAGGACCGGAGCCGGACCCGGACCCGGAAGAGCCGTCGCCCTCGGCGCCCGCGCCCTTCCCGTCCGCCGCGCCCGCACCCGAGCGCGCGCTCTTGCCCTTGCCGTCGCCCCTGCCCGTGCCCGACGCCGACCCGGACGGTCCCGCCGCGTCCGAGTCCAGGGGCACGTACTCCACCTTTCCGGTGGGGGCGACGCTGTCGCCGGGTGCGCTGGACGTTCCCGCGGCGCCCACGGCGACGTACTTCGAGGGCCCGCCGTCTCCGCCGAAGGCGACGGCCGCGGCCCCGCCGAGTCCCACGACGGCGGCCGAGGCGACCCCGGCGGCGATGCCTCTACGTCCTCGTATCCAGGTCCGCAGCATCGCGCCAGTGTGTCTGACGGTCCGTCAAATAGGAACCCCGGGGAAGCCCCGCAGCGGCGCGGGGCTCCGGTCAGTCCGCGATCAGCCCCTCGCGCAGCTGGGCCAGCGTGCGCGTGAGCAGGCGCGAGACGTGCATCTGCGAGATGCCGACCTCCTCGCCGATCTGCGACTGCGTCATGTTCGCGAAGAAGCGGAGCATGATGATGCGGCGCTCGCGCGGCGGCAGCTTCGCGAGCAGCGGCTTGAGGGACTCCCGGTACTCGACGCCCTCCAGGGCCGTGTCCTCGTACCCGAGCCGGTCCGCGAGCGAGCCCTCGCCGCCGTCGTCCTCGGGGGCCGGGGAGTCCAGTGAGGACGCCGTGTACGCGTTGCCCACCGCCAGGCCGTCGACGACGTCGTCCTCCGAGACGCCGAGCACCGCGGCGAGCTCGGGCACGGTCGGCGAGCGGTCCAGCTTCTGCGCGAGCTCGTCGCTGGCCTTGGTGAGGGCCAGACGCAGCTCCTGGAGGCGGCGCGGCACCCGCACCGACCACGAGGTGTCGCGGAAGAACCGCTTGATCTCGCCGACCACGGTCGGCATCGCGAACGTCGGGAACTCGACCCCGCGCTCGCAGTCGAAGCGGTCGATCGCCTTGATCAGGCCGATGGTGCCGACCTGGACGATGTCCTCCATCGGCTCGTTGCGGCTGCGGAAGCGGGCCGCCGCGTACCGCACCAGCGGCAGGTTGAGCTCGATCAGGGTGTCGCGGACGTAGGCGCGCTCGGGGCTGTGCTCATCGAGCGAGGCGAGCCGCAGGAACAGGGAGCGGGACAGGGTGCGGGTGTCGATGGAACCAGACGAACCAGCGGAACCAGCTGAGCCGGATGAACCGGTCGAACCGGCTGACGCCGACGTCCCGGGGGTCTCCGAGGCCGGAGCGGGAGCCGGGGCCGGAACAGGAACAGGCGTGTCGGGCGAGAGCGTGAGCACCTTCGAGCTGCCCTGGTCTGCGGACATGCCACCCCCTTGAGGTCGCGGACGGTCGCGGCGGGCGCTCCCGTCAGGTAGGAGCGCAGCCTCCACCTGAATACCGGACGTGAGGCTGCGCCAAACGCGGTTCCAGCAGAATGTCACATGTCGGCAACACGCTGTAGTGACATGTCGACATGGATGGGGCGAATCCGCGCAGGAAACAGGGGGTGTGGTCGAAGGTGACCGCGTTTCTGTCGAGAAATCCCGGCGAGAGTGGTCTACCCGATTCAGCTACGCATCGATCCTGTTTGCGGATCGAAGTCGGGCGAAGCTGCGGGCGAGGAGCCTTGACACATGCATCTGTGAAACACCCAGTTCGGCGCTGATCTGCGACTGCGTCAGGTTGTTGTAGTACCGCAGGAGCAGGATCCGCTGCTCCCGCTCGGGCAGCTGCACGAGCAGATGCCGTACGAGGTCGCGGTGTTCGACGCCGTCCAGTTCCGGGTCCTCGTAGCCGAGCCGGTCGAGCAGCCCGGGCATCCCGTCGCCCTCCTGCGCGGCCTCCAGGGAGGTCGCGTGGTACGAGCGTCCGGCCTCGATGCAGGCGAGCACCTCGTCCTCGCCGATGCGCAGCCGCTCGGCGATCTCGGCGGTCGTCGGGGACCGCCCGAAGGCCGTGGTCAGGTCCTCCGTCGCGCTGTTGACCTGCACCCACAGCTCGTGGAGGCGGCGCGGGACGTGCACGGTCCGCACGTTGTCGCGGAAGTACCGCTTGATCTCGCCGACCACGGTCGGCATCGCGAAGGTCGGGAACTGCACACCGCGGTCCGGGTCGAACCGGTCGATGGCGTTGATCAGCCCGATGGTGCCGACCTGGACGACGTCCTCCATCGGCTCGTTGCGGCTGCGGAAGCGGGCCGCCGCGTACCGCACCAGCGGCAGGTTCGCCTCGATCAGGGCGCCGCGCACCCGTGAGTGCTCGGGGCTGCCCGGCAGCAGGTCCTTGAGCTGAGCGAAGAGCACCTGGGTGAGGGCCCGGGTGTCGGCGCCGCGCGTGCTCTTCACGGGCGGCGCCTCTGTGGGCGCGGCCGCTGCGGGCGCCGCCGCGGCGGGCGGTGCCTCTACGGGCGGTGCTTCTACGGGCGGTGCTTCTTGAGGCGCAGTACTGGCCGGCACGGTCAACCCCACCTCTGTTTCCGTCAACTCATCGGTCAAAAGCGGTCATAGCATCACAAGACATGTGCACTGTGTGCAAGCACCGCATAACTACGTGTTGAAGGGCCAGTTGGGGACCGGTTGGGGGTGGGAGACGTCAAAAAGCCCCTCACCGTTCCGGTGAGGGGCCGCTCGATCGTGTGACGCGCAGGGGGCTCAGAACGCGTAGTCGGCGATCACCCACGTGGCGAACTCACGCCACAGGGCGACGCCCGCCTGGTGGGCCGGGTGCTCCAGGTACCGCTTGAGGGCGTCCGTGTCCTCGACCGCCGAGTTGATCGCGAAGTCGTACGCGATGGGGCGGTCGGTGATGTTCCAGTCGCACTCCCAGAACGTCAGCTCCGGGATCTGGCCGCCGAGCGCGCGGAACGCCGCGACGCCCTCGACCACGCGGGGCTCGTCACGGCTCACGCCGTCGTTGAGCTTGAACAGGACCAGATGGCGGATCACGGCTGAGTTCTCCCTCGGGGCTACTTGCCGCCGTTGGCGACCCAGGTCATGAAGTCCCCGATGGCCTGCGCGGCGGACGATACGCCTTCGAACCCTATCTGGACGTAGTCGGCGGCCTTGGCAGGGTCCGTGATGATCACGTAGAGCACGAACACGATCACCACGAAGAGCCCTATTTTCTTCGGATCCATCGCGCCCGGCCTCCCCGTTGTTGCCCCTGTTGCCCCTGTTGCCGGGCGCGAGTCTAACGTGACGCTCCCTCACCTGACCTTTAAGGACCAACGGCCCCCGGTTCCAGGCCCTTTGCCGCCGTCCGATGGTGCTCCTGTGGCGCAGGATTAGTGGTGAGCCCGGAGGGTCTGGCAGGAATCCGAAGGGCAGGGACGAGACCCCGACTGCGGGGTCCGCGCCGCGCTTCCCCCCTGATGCGGCGCGGGCTTACGGGTGATCGTCCTCATCGGGGGAAGCGGTTTGTCCCCCCGATACCGCTTCCCCCGACCAAGCGGGAGAAGGAGAGCCCCGGCGCCGTGGGTCAGGCGCCGGGGCTCTTCGCATGCGCCCCCGAAGGGGTTCGGACACAGGCTTTCAACTTGTTCCTTAACCTCCGGCCCGGCCATATCGTCACTCTTTGGAGTGATCGCAGGGTATGAAGTGGCCTTCCTCGTGATCCTGAACTCTGCGACGAGATACCGGAGTTCACCAGGAAGGCCGTGCGG
>NZ_JAFVLN010000018.1 GCF_017377775.1 Streptomyces sp. VRA16 Mangrove soil | reverse complement strand
GGGGTGGGCCTGGGCCGATTGCCCAAGGCGGGCGGGGGCGGGCCGGGGCGGATTGTCCAAGGCGCGCGGGGCGGGCGGCGGCGGATTGCCCGAGGCGGGCGGGGGTGGGCGGTGGCGGAGCGGCCTAGGCCGGTGCGGGTGGGCGGTGGCGGAGCGGCCTAGGCCGGTGTGGGTGGGTGGTGGCGGGTTGGCCTAGGACGGTGCGGGTGGTGGCGGGGGTCTGGGGTTACTGGTCTGAGGAGAAGCGGAGGGTGGCCGGGGGGAGGGTGGCGTCGCACCAGATGCGGACGCCTGTCTGGAGTTCGTTGTCGGCGCCCACGTGCGCGCCGTCGCCGATCACCGCTCCGGTCAGCACCGTACGAGCGCCGATCCGGGCACCCTTGCCGATCAGGGAGTCCGTGATCACCGCACCCGGTTCGATCACCGCGTCGGCCAGGACCGTGGAACCGAAGATGCGGGCGCCCTCGCCCACGCGCGCGTTCTCACCGATGACCGTGCCGCCCGTCAGCTTCGCGTCCTGGGCCACCTCTGCCGTGGGCAGCACCAGGCAGTCGCCGCAGCGGCCCGGAACCGCCGGGGACGGGGCGCGGCCCAGGACCAGGTCGGCCGAGCCGCGCACGAACGCCTGCGGGGTGCCGAGGTCCAGCCAGTACGTGGAGTCGACCATGCCCTGGAGGTGCGCGCCGGAGGACAGCAGATCCGGGAACGTCTCGCGCTCCACCGACACCGGGCGGCCGGTGGGGATCGTGTCGATCACGGAGCGGCGGAAGACGTACGCGCCCGCGTTGATCTGGTCCGTCACGATCTCTTCGGGGGTCTGGGGCTTCTCCAGGAACGCCTGGACCCGGCCCGTCGCGTCCGTGGGGACCAGGCCGTACGCCCTCGGGTCCTCGACGCGGGACAGGTGCAGGGAGACGTCCGCCCCGGACGTGGTGTGCTCGTCGAGCAGGGCCGGGATGTCCAGGCCCGTCAGGATGTCGCCGTTGAAGATCAGGACCGGGTCGTCGGGCCCGGAGCGCAGGTGCGAGGCGACGTTGCGGATCGCGCCGCCGGTGCCGAGAGGCTCGACCTCGGTGACGTACTCGAGGTGGAGGCCGAGGCGGGAGCCGTCGCCGAAGTACGGCTCGAAGACCTCCGCCAGATAGGACGTGGCGAGGACGATGTGATCGACCCCGGCCGCCTTGGCACGGGCCAGTTGGTGCGTGAGGAACGGCACGCCCGCCGCCGGGACCATCGGCTTGGGGGTGTTCACCGTGAGGGGGCGCAGTCTGGTGCCCTTGCCGCCGACCAGGAGGATCGCTTCTGTCACCTGTCGTCTCTGCTTCCTGCTGGGGCCGGCCGAACTGTCTTTCGGCCGGCCAGTGTATGCAGACCGTTCGCGGGGCCCGGCCGGCCGGCTCAGCGACCCTGGAGATGGGCCGAGCTGCTACGGGCCGTGCCGAGTTTCTTGTAGAGACGGCGTCCCGGGCATTCGGTTGCGAACCCGTCCCGGTGGCCGGAGATTACCTTCAGCCGCACATTCTTTCCCTTGCGGTACAGATTGCCACCACCTGATTTGAGATATGTCGTCCCGCGGGGGTTCGCCCCGTACAGGCCGAGCTTCCAGGCGGTGAGGCGTGCGATGGCGTTCACGGCGGCCGCGGGCGGGTTGGAGCTGCCGAACGTGCCGAGAACCGCGATGCCCATGCTGTTGGTGTTGAAGCCGAGGGTGTGCGCGCCCATGACCGGTTTGGTGACTCCGCCGGCCCGGCCCTCGTAGATGTTTCCGCACTTGTCTACGAGGAAGTTGTAGCCGATGTCCCGCCAACCACTGCTCTTGACGTGGTAGCGGTAGATACTGCGAATGACGGAAGAGGCTTGTGAGCAGCGGTAGTTGTTACCCGATGCGCTGTGGTGGATGAAGGCCGCCTTGACGGTTTTCGTGTAGACGAAGTCGCGCTCGCGGAGCTTCTCGTCGGCGCCCCAGCCCTTGCGGGTGATGATCCGCGGGCGCGGGCCGACGTAGGGGCGGGCCTTGGTCGCGTCGGCCTCGCCGCCGCGGGCCGCGATGAGGTCGTCCTCCGTCTCCTTCTTGGTGAGGGCGGGGATGGTGGTCGCGCCGAGCGGGGCGAGGTCGGCGTTGACGGCGGAGGCGGCTGCGGCTTCCGCGGTGAGGTTCGCTCCGCGGGGGGTGTCGGATTCGGCGCCGGAGGGCGGGGGGTCTTCTCCCGGGTCCACGAGTTCGAGGCGGAGGCCCTTGGGGAGGGGCTCTGTGCCGTCTGTGGGCTCGGTGGGGTTTTTGGGTTCGGTGGGGGGTGTGAGGGTGCGGTCCGTGGGGGTGTCCGGCTTCACCCGTACTTCCACGCCGTCGGAGTCGCCGACCCACAGGGGGGCCGTCGCGCCGTGGACCGTGCCCGAGGTGCGTTCCGGGGCGTCCGGGTCGGGGGCGTCGTCGTTGTGGGTCTCCACGTCCTGCCAGGTGGACCAGGTCGTGGTGCCGGTGGCTCGGGTGCGGACCTGGACCCGGCCGTGCAGTTGGGCGTCCGGGTTGTCCCAGACCACGCCCACGAGGGAGAACGGGCGGACGTCCCGGCGGGGCAGGCCCTGTTCCTGCCGGGAGAGTGAACGGTCGCCCGTCGTGGAGGTCAGGGACGACAGGGGGAGGGACTGGGTGGTGCCCGGGAGTGACTCCTGTGCCGGGGGCGGTGTCGCCGCGTGGCCGGCCGTGGGCAGGGTGAGGGGGAGGGTGAGGGCGGCCGCGCAGGTGACGCCGATCGAGGAAGCAAGGAATCCACGCATGCCCACGATCGTGGGCACAGTGGGGTGTTTCCGGCTATTGGGGTGGGTCATATGGGTGTGCGGGTGAAGTCTGGGGTGGGGGTTGTGGTCTGACGGGGTGTCGGTGGCGGGCCGGAGTTGTGGGCCGGGGCCGGGGGCCCGGGCCGGAGTCGTGGGCCGGAGTCGTGGGCCGGAGTCGTCCGGGTGCTCGCCCGGCGTCGAGGTCCGGGAGCGGGGCCGTGGGCCGGCGCCTGCGGGAGCGCCTGCCCGGCGCTGGGGTGCCGCCTTGCCCACCCTGCCGCCCATGGCGGCAGATTGCCCAAGGCGCGCGGGAGCGGGCCGGGGTGGGAAAGGCGGTTGCCGGGGGCGGGATGGGGAGGGGTGGGGGTGGGCCTAGGGTGCTGGGTGTGAATGTTGCTGCTCGTACGCCTGCCGCTCTGCTCGATGACGCCCTGCGCGGGGACCCCGGTCGGCCCCTCGTGACGTTCTACGACGACGCCACCGGGGAGCGCGTGGAGTTGTCCGTGGCCACCCTCGCGAACTGGGTGAACAAGACCGCCAACCTGTTGCAGGGCGACCTGGGTGCCGAGCCCGGGGACCGGCTCGCCGTGCTGCTGCCCGCGCACTGGCAGACCGCGGTGTGGCTGCTGGCCGCCTCGGCGGTCGGCGTCGTCGCCGAGGTCGGCGGGGACCCGGCCGGCGCCGACCTCGTCGTCAGCGGGCCCGACACCCTGGACGCCGCGCGCGCCTGTTCCGGCGAGCGGGTCGCGCTCGCGCTGCGGCCGCTGGGCGGGCGGTTCCCGCAGCCGCCCGAGGGGTTCCTGGACTACGCGGTCGAGGTGCCGGGGCAGGGCGACCGGTTCGCCCCCTTCGTTCCGGTCGACCCGGACGAGACCGCGCTCGTCGTCGACGGCGCCGCGTTCACCGGCGCCGAGATCGTGCAGCGGGCCCGCGCCGAGGCCACCGCGCCCGGCGAGCGGCTGCTGTCCGGGCTCGCGTACGACAGCTGGGCCGGGCTGAGCGCCGGGCTGTACGCGCCGCTCGCCACCGGCGGCTCGGTGGTGCTCTGCCGCCACCTGGACCGGCTCGGCGACGAGGGCCTGGCCAAGCGCGTGGAGAGCGAGCGGGTCACCACCACGGTCCGCTGACCCCAGCACCGCCCGCTCGGCCCCACCTCGACCCCCGCCCCCCCCTCGACCCCCTCGACCCCACCCGTTCGGCCCAGCTCCCCCGGCCGCGCGCCGCCGACGGGTCCATGGTCGTAGAGACACGTCCGTTTTCGAGGTTCGCGTCTCTTTACGTCGCCGAGGGGGATCCGCACGTGACCGACTCCGCTGCCACGCCGCCGAACGGCCAGGGCACCGGCTCGTCGCCCACCGGGGCCTGGCGAGTCCGGCGGCGCAGGAGATGGCTGCGGAACTCGGCGATCGCGGTGGCGCTGCTCGTGCTCGTCGCGGGCGGCGCGGGCTGGATCGCGTACGAGAAGCTCAACGGGAACATCACCGCGGACGAGGACGCGGCGACCGAGCTCGCCCGCTACGAGAAGGAGCGGCCCACCGTCCTGGTCGCCGGGGCGCAGAACCTGCTGCTCATCGGCTCCGACTCGCGGGCCGGCCAGAACGGGAAGTACGGGCGCAACGACGGCACCCAGCGGTCGGACACGACGATCCTGCTGCACGTCGCCGCCGACCGGAAGAGCGCCACCGCCGTCTCCTTTCCGCGCGATCTGATGGTCGACGTACCGGCCTGCCTCAAGAAGGACGGGTCGCGGATCGAGCCGATGTTCGCGATGTTCAACTACGCCTTCGAGGTGGGCGGTTCGGCCTGCACGATCCGGACCGTGGAGAAGATGACGGGAATCCGGATCGACCATCACATGGTGGTGGACTTCCAGGGGTTCAAGGACATGGTGGACGCCGTCGACGGCGTCGACGTCTGCCTCGACAAGCCGATCGACGACGCCGACGCGCATCTGAAGCTGCCCGCGGGGCGCCAGCGCCTCGACGGCGAGCAGGCCCTCGGCTACGTACGCGCCCGCAAGAGTCTCGGCAACGGCAGCGACACCGACCGGATGGACCGTCAGCAGCGCTTCCTCGGCGCGCTCGCCGACAAGATGCAGAGCAACGACGTACTGCTCAACCCGACGAAGCTGTACCCGGTGCTCGACGCCGCCACCTCCGCGCTGACCACCGACCCGGGCCTGGCCAGCCTGCGCGGGCTCTACGACCTCGTGCGCGGGATGCGCGGCATCCCGTCCTCGCGCATCCAGTTCCTGACGGTGCCCCGGGAGTCGTACATCTACAACGCCAACCGCGACCAGCTCGTGCAGCCCGCCGCCGACCGGCTGTTCACGCGGATTCGCACTGACGCTCCCGTTGTCGTCTCGAAGGAGACTCCCGCCGAGGTGCGGGCCGAAACCCGGGACGAGTCAGGCATGTCGGACGAATACGCGTACAACGAGGACGGGTACGACGGGGAGAGCGAGGGCGGTTACGAGGGCGAGGGCGAGTACGCCTACGAGGAGGACGGGGAGTACGGGCCCCCCTCCCACCTCGACGGCAAGCCGGGCGGTCCCGCCCCCGGCGCCTCCCCCTCCGCGACGCCCTCCCCCGCCCCCACATTCCGGGGCAGCACGGCGGCCCAGGACGCCTGCGGGTAAAGCGCGAGTCATCAGAGGGCATCAGGGGACACACAGGTTTCAAGAAATGGTCCGGATTGCCCAGTTGTAGGGGAGTGGAATTTGTCACCGCCGTCGCTCGACGCTGAACTGGGCGGATAGTGTGAGCGATCCGGTGCACCCGGCCATGCCTCGATACTTCGTCGGCGAGGTCGCGCACTGCTTACCGACTTGACCGGGCGCCCGCTTTGAGGGGGGTGGGGCGCCGCGTGGCCCCGACGGAGGACGCAGAAAACCGTGGACGCGCAAGGCCGTGGGCGGGCAGACAACAATGTCGACCCCGCAGACCAGTGGGTGCTCAATCCCCAGACTGGCGATTACGAACTGCGACTGAACCCTTCCGGTGGGCAGTCGACAGTGCCAGGTCCCCGTCGCAGCGCCTCCGGGCGACGGCAGCAGCAGGACGTTCCTTCGCCCCGCAGGCGGCGTGAGCCGCCGGCCCAGGCGGCGGGTCCCGGCAGGCGGCGCTCGAAGCCGAAGAAGAAGAAGTCGAAGGTCAAGAAGGTCCTGCTGTGGACGACCGGCGGCATGTCGTTCGTGGTGCTGGTCACCGCGGTCGGCGGCTACCTCTACTACCAGCACCTCAACGGCAACATCACGGTCACCAAGACCGATGAGGCCAAGGACTACTTCTCCAAGGACGAGGCGTTCAACATCCTCGTCATCGGCACGGACAAGCGCACCGGCAAGGGCAACGAGGGCTACGGCGACAAGGGCAGCGTCGGCCACGCCGACACCAACATCCTGCTGCACGTCTCCAAGGACCGGTCGAACGCGACCGCGCTCAGCATCCCGCGCGACCTCATCGTGGACGTGCCGGACTGCACCGTGACGGACGCCGACGGCAAGAGCAAGGTCATCCCGGGCTCGACCGGCGTGCGCTTCAACACCAGCCTCGGCCAGGACGGCCGCGACCCGGGCTGCACCATGAAGACGGTCAAGGCGGTCACGGGCATCACCCCGGACCACTTCATGATGGCCGACTTCAACGCGGTGAAGACGCTGACCAGCGCGGTCGGCGGCGTCGAGGTCTGTGTCGCCAAGGACGTGGACGACCCGGACTCGCACCTCAAGCTCTCCAAGGGCAAGCACACCCTGGCGGGCGAGCAGGCCCTCGCCTTCCTGCGTACCCGGCACAGCTTCGGCAACCAGGGCGACCTGGACCGGATCAAGGTGCAGCAGCAGTTCCTCGGTTCCCTCGCGCGGAAGATGAGTTCGGGCGACACCATCACCAACCCGGTCAAGCTGACCCGGCTCGCCGAGGCCGCCACCAAGGCGCTCACGGTCGACCAGGGCATAGGGAGTCTGGGCAAGCTCAAGGACGTCGCCCTGGAGATCAACAAGGTGCCGACGAAGAACATCTCGTTCGTCACCACGCCGGTCGTCGACAACCCGACGGAGAAGGTGCACGCCACCGTCGTCGTCAACGACGCGCAGGCACCCGCGGTCTTCAACGCCATCAAGAACGACGTCTCCCTGACGGAGACGAAGAAGAAGGCGAAGGCCGCCCAGGCCGCGAAGCTGAAGGGCCCCAAGTCGGCCGCGTCCGAGGTGCGCGTCGACCTCTACAACGGCAGCGAGAAGACCGGCGCCGCGCAGGAGACGCTCACCTGGCTGCAGAACAGCGAGGGCGTCCTGAAGTCCAGCCAGCTGGGCAACAAGCCGACGCAGAAGAAGACCACGCTCGAGTACTCGCCCGACCAGGCCGACCAGGCGCGGCGCCTCGCCGACATCATGGGGCTCCCGGCGTCCGCGTTGAAGGAAGGCAAGAGCGAGAAGAACGACCAGGGCCTGCCCGCGATGATCCTCATCCTGGGCCAGGACTTCCAGGGTGCGGGGACACCCATCGACGGCGCCTCGGCGAAGGCGCCGAAGGTCGACAAGCAAACAGCTGACAAGACTGTGTGCGCCCAGTGACCAACCTCGGCCGCCTTCTGACTGTCTAACCAAGGGACAGCGGGGCGGCCGAGCCATGGGCACAGGGCGGGGAGGGCGGGCAGGGACATGGGGCGAAGCGGTGTGCGCGGGGAGCGCTCACGGCCTGACGGCCGCGGCGAACCAGTGACGCGAGCGGGCGAGTTGGGGTGGGACGAGTCCCTCTACGAGGACGGTGGGGGCCCGGCGACCGCGGACGCGCCCACCGGTGGCGGCGGGCACCGCGGCCACCGGCGCAAAGGCGCCCGTCCCAAACGGCGCAGAGGTTTTCGAATACTGCGCTGGGCCGCGGGTGTGCTCGCGGTCCTCGTGCTCGGCACGGCGGGCGCCGGCTACCTCTGGTACCAGCACCTGAACAGCAACATCAAGACGGGCAAGCTCAACATCGGCGACCACAAGGCCCCGAAGCCCACCCCGAACGCGGCGGGCCAGACCCCGCTGAACATCCTCCTGATCGGCTCCGACAGCCGTAACTCCAAGGAGGACCTGAAGCTCGGCGGGAGCAAGGCGAGCGTGGGCGCGGCCCCGCTCGCCGATGTGCAGATGCTGGTGCACCTGTCGGCGGACCGCAGCAACATGTCGGTGGTGAGCATGCCGCGCGACACCCTCACCACCCTGCCCAAGTGCACCGACCCGGAGACCGGCAAGGTGTACCCGGCGACGACGATCCGGGGCAAGACGAACGCGTCGCTGACGCACGGCGGCGCCGGCTGCACGGTCGCCACCTGGGAGCAGATCACCGGCATCCACATCGACCACTACCTGATGATCGACTTCTCGGGTGTGGTGTCGATGGCGGACGCGGTCGGCGGTGTACCGGTGTGCGTCAACGCCAACGTCTACTCCCATGGTGCGCACGAGGGTTCGGGCCTGAAGCTGAAGAAGGGCACGACGTACGTCAAGGGCGTGCAGGCCCTGCAGTGGCTGCGCACCCGGCACGGCTTCGAGGACGGCTCCGACATCGCGCGCGCCAAGGCACAGCACATGTACATGAGCGCGCTCGTGCGCCAGCTGCGCAAGAACGCGACGTTCACGCATCCCAACAAGCTGCGCCAGCTCGCCGAGACGGCGACGGAAGCGATCAAGCCCGACGACGGCCTCGACTCGGTCAAGAAGCTGTACGACCTGAGCAACGAGCTGAAGAAGCCCCATCCGAAGCGGATCACGATGACGACCATGCCGTTCCGGTACGTGGGCGCGAACGTGGAGGCGACGCCCGCGGCCGACACCCTGTGGCGGATGCTCCGTGAGGACGTCGCACTGGACGGCAAGAAGAGCAAGAAGACGAGCCAGGTCTCCGACGATCCCGCCGCGGCCGACGACAAGATCGCGGTGCAGGTACGCAACGGCACCCGGACGACGACCACGGCGGCGGTGCCCGGCCGGGCCTCGACGGTGACGCAGGTGCTCACCGGCAAGGGCTTCGCGGAGGCCGTCGCGGACCAGTCGCAGTCCCTCACGGTGGACCGGACAGTGATCAACTTCCCGTCGTCGGACCTGGAGGGCGACGCCCAGGCGGTCGCCAAGGCCCTCGGGATTCCGCTGAGTTCGGTGAAGAAGTCGACGGACGTGTCCGGCGTGACGCTGACCGTGGGCGCCGACTGGAAGACGGGCGACGCCTACCCGAAGTCCGCGTCCGAGGACGACGCGAGCAAGACCCTGGACAAGGAGCAGACGCAGAACGGCGCGGACGACTCCAAGTGCATGAAGGTGGACCCGAAGTACACCTGGTGACCGAAGGGCCGATGGGCGCGGGAGGTGAACTCCCGCGCCCTGCACGCTAGTTGGAGGCGCTGGGCGCCATCACGGCCGGGCGGCGCGAGGCGATGACCCGCTTCGCCAGCGACTTGGGGCTGGTGAGGAAGCCCCAGCCCCACGACATGTGCATGGTGGCGAGGGCGACGGGGATCTGGGCGCGCGCCTTCAGCGACATCCCCTTGCCCGCCGGGACGGAACCGGCGACGATCGCGGCCAGATATCCGGCCGGGACCACGAAGCCCCACGGGGTGAGCGCCGCGCCCACCACGATGCCCGCGGCGATCGCGCAGACGGCGGTCGGCGGGGCGAGGTAGCGCAGGTTGATGGAGCCCGAGTGGTAGCGGGCGACGACGTGCCGCCAACGGCCGTAGTCCTTGTACTGCTTGGCGAGCGCCTTGACGCTGGGCCGCGGCCGGTACGACACCTTGAGCTCGGGCGAGAACCAGATGAGCCCGCCGGCCTCACGGATCCGGAAGTTCAGCTCCCAGTCCTGGGCGCGGATGAACTCCTCGTTGTACCCGCCCTGCTGCTCCAGGGCCTCGCGCCGGAAGACGCCGAGGTAGACGGTGTCGGCCCGCTGGGCCTCGCCGCCGGTGTGGAACACCGCGTTGCCCACGCCGATCTTCGAGGTCATCGCGGCGGCGACGGCCTGCTCCCAGGCGTTGGTGCCCTCGGCGAACATGATGCCGCCGACGTTCATCGCGCCCGTCTCCGCCAGGAGGCGGACGGCGGTGGCGATGTAGCCGGCCGAGAGCGCGGCGTGCCCGTCGACACGGACGACGACCGGGTGCCGGGACGCCTTGATCGCGGCGTTCAGCGCGGCGGGGGTGCGGCCCGTCGGGTTCGGCACCGTGTGCACCTGGGGGTGGTCCGCCACGAGCTGCGCGGCGATCTCGTCCGTACGGTCCGTGGACGGGCCGAGCGCGAGCACGACCTCCATCTCGCCGTCGTACTCCTGCGCCAGGATCGCCTCGACGGCCTCGCGCAGATGCCGCTCCTCGTTGAGGATCGGCATGATCACGGATACGGCCGGAAGCTGCCCGTCGGTGTTCGTGTTCAGAGTGTCCATTTCGTCTTTCACGGCCGGGGGTCCGGCCCGTCGCGAAGCGGCTGTGGGATCCTGCGCCGCCGGAAGGGCAGCATCACGCGTCACGTTACCGCTAATGGGGGACACCGGCGCGCGCCGCCCGGGTCGCTACCGCGGGCCGCAGATCGTATCGGCCTACGGTGCTCACGATCCCACGCCCACCCTCGCGGAGGTGTCCGCCGTGCCCACACCGCCCCGCTCCCCCGCCCGCCCGCGGCGGCAGCCGCGTCCGCAGGGGCCTCAGGGGCCCCAGGGTCCCGGGCAGAGCCCCCGGCCGGTCCGGCCGCCGCGCAGGAAGAAGCCCCGCTGGGCGATGCGGGTGGCGACCACGTTCTCGGTGACCGTGCTGGCCGCCGCGGGGATCGGGCACGCGCTCGTCACCGGCATCGACACCGGGATCGAGCGCATCGACCCCTTCAAGGACATGAAGAACCGCCCGGCGGCCGGACACGGCATGAACGTGCTGCTCGTCGGCACCGACGGCCGCGACAGGATCAGCGACGACGAGCGCAGGAAGTACCGGCTCGGCGGCGCGCCCTGCCACTGCACGGACACGATCATGATCGTGCACATCTCGGAGGACCACGAGCGGGCCTCCGTGGTCTCGCTCCCCCGCGACTCCTACGCGGAGATGCCGCCGCACACCGACATGAACAGCGGCGAGGAGCACCACGCCCACCCCGTCAAGATCAACGCGGCGTACGCGGAGGGCGGCCCGCAGCTGACCGTGCGCACCGTCGAGAACATGACGCACGTGAAGATCGACCACTATCTGGAGGTCGACTTCACCAGCTTCATGAAGACCGTCGACGAGCTGGGCGGCGTCGAGGTGTGCACCGCGCGCCCGCTGAAGGACGCGTACACCGGTCTCGACCTGAGCGTCGGCACCCACCGGCTGGACGGCGGCGAGGCCCTGCAGTACGTACGGGCCCGGCACACGGACGGCGCGGGCGACCTCGGGCGGATGCAGCGCCAGCAGCGCTTCCTGGCCTCCCTGATCGCGGAGACGACGTCGTCCGGGGTACTGCTCAACCCGGTCCGCTTCCGCGACGTCGCCCGTACGCTGCTCAGCTCGGTCCGCGCCGACAAGGGCTTCGGCACCGACGAGATGGTCGACCTGGCGCGGGCGATGCGCAATTTCTCGCCCTCCTCGTCGGAGTTCACGACGGTGCCGATCGGCGACATCAGCTACCCGGTCAAGGGCATCGGCTCCACCGTGAAGTGGGACGAGAAGAAGGCCACGAAGCTCTTCGACGCGCTGCGCGACGACAAGCCGCTGGCGTCGCACCGGGCGAAGAAGAAGGCGACGGTGGTGGACGTCTCGCCGCAGCAGATCCGCGTCCAGGTGGAGAACGCGACGATGACGCCCGGCCTGGGCAAGAAGGTCGACGCCGCGCTCAAGGGCACCGGGTTCCGCACGTCCGGGGCGCCCGTCAATGCCGAGGACCGCGCCGTGAAGCGCACCACGGTGCTCTACGACCCCCGCTGGGACCGGTCGGCGAAGTCGCTGTCCACCGCGCTGGGCGGCGCCCCGATGCAGGCCGTGAAGGGGCAGGGCGCGGTGCTGAAGGTGCGGGCGGGCGCCGACTACAAGGGCGTCCGGGCGGTACGGGCCGAGGACGCGTACCAGGGCGAGTTCGGCGCCGTCACCGGGGACCAGGTCGTCTGCCCGTGAGCTGACTACAGGTCGTCGTCCAGGCCCTCGGCGATGCGCTTCTCCCGCAGCTCCTTGATGGCGCGGCGGCGGGCCAGGCGGTGCTGGCGGCGGATCTGGGCCTCCTGGTTGCGGCGGCGGTCCTTCTCCGTCTCCAGGATCACCGGCGGGACCGGGCGCGGCTTGCCGTCGGCGTCGACGGCGGCGAAGACCAGGTAGGCCGAGCCGACGCGGGTCGGGGGCGTCGACTCGTTCCAGCGCTCGGCGAGCACGCGGACGCCGATCTCCATCGACGTACGGCCCGTCCAGTTGCACTGCGCCCGGACGTGCACGAGGTCGCCCACGCGGACCGGCTCCATGAAGACCATCTCGTCCATGGAGGCGGTGACCGCGGGGCCGCCCGAGTGACGGCCCGCGACCGCGCCCGCGACATCGTCGACGAGCTTCATGATCACGCCACCGTGCACGGTGCCGAGCAGGTTCGTCTCGGCCGCCGTCATGATGTGGCTCAGGGTCGTGCGGGAGGCCGAGACGGGCTTGCCTTCGAGGGCGTCCTCGGCCGGTATGGCGTGATCAGTCATGGTTCAACTGTATGGCGTGGTCTTGACCCGGCGCGTTTGTGTCAGCTTCGCAACAGCCCTGGCCCGATTTCCCACACGCCCTTGTGGGGCACACAGCCGTGCCCTGCACACTGTTCCAATGAACGATTGGCCCGACGGGTGGAGCGACAGGCAGGGCGGCGGCAACCGCGGCGGCTACGGCCGTGGCAGCGACAACGCACGCCCTGAGGGAGCCCGCGTCATGCGGCAGGTGCGGCGCCCTGTGCCCCAGCAGCAGCCGCCCGCGTACGACGACGGCTACGACGACCTGTACCGGCAGGAGGCGCCGCGGTCGGGTCGCGACGACGGCTACGACAGCGGGTACAACACCGGCCAGGTCTACGGCCAGCCCAGCCGCGGCTCCCGCTCCGGCGGCGGCGAAGGCGACTACGGGCCGCCGACCGGGCGTCCGGCGCGCACCCCGAACTGGGGCCGGCGCATCAAGTGGACTGCGATCACCCTGGTCAGCGTGTTGGTGATCACCAGCGTCGCCACGTACTTCTGGGCCGACTCCAAGCTGCACCGGGACGTCGACCTGTCCAAGGTGATCGACCGGCCCGCGACGGGCGACGGCACGAACTACCTGATCGTCGGCACCGACAGCCGTGAGGGCATGTCCGCCGCCGAGAAGAAGAAGCTGCACACCGGCTCCGCCGAGGGCAAGCGCACGGACACGATGATGATCCTGCACGTCGGGGACAACGGGGACACGCTGGTCTCCCTGCCGCGTGACTCGAACGTCACGATCCCCAGCTTCAAGGGCGCCGAGTCCGGCAAGCTCTACCCGAACACGGGCCGCCAGACGAAGCTGAACGCCGCGTACGCGGAGGACGGCCCGGAGCTGCTCGTGCGCACGGTCGAGTACAACACCGGCCTGCACATCGACCACTACGCGGAGATCGGCTTCGCCGGGTTCGCGAACATCGTCGACGCCGTCGGCGGCGTCGAGATGAACCTGAAGGAAGGCTTCAAGGACAAGTGGTCCGGCGCCGACTTCAAGGCGGGCAAGCAGACCCTGAACGGCCAGCAGGCCCTCGCCTACGTCCGCACCCGGCACGCCTTCGCCGCCTCCGACCTGCAGCGCACCAAGAACCAGCAGGCGTTCCTTGCCGCGCTGGCCCACAAGGTGGCGTCGCCGACCACGGTCATGAACCCGTTCAAGCTCTACCCGACGATGGGCGCGGGCCTCGACTCGCTCGTCGTCGACAAGGACATGAGCCTGTGGAACCTGGCGTCGATGTTCATGGCGATGAAGTCGGTCTCCGGCGGTGACGGCAAGTCCATGAACATGCCGGTCAGCGGCAGCGCCGGCGGCAACCTGCTGTGGGACAAGACCAAGGTCAAGCAGCTGGTGCAGCAGTTCAACAACGACGAGAAGGTCACGGTCACCAGCGACTGACCGCGTCGACCGACCGCAGCGACCGCTCAGGGCGCCCCCGAGGGGGCGCCCTGAGTGCGTCATCCGCTGCCGTAGTCCTCGTAGAGGTCGCCGATGAGCGCGAGGAGGGCTTCGGTCCTGTGGCGGTCCTCGGTGCGGCCGCGCAGGGTCTCGTGCAGCGCCTTGAGCCGTGCCAGGGCCGACGGCTCCCGGTGCCGCACGTCGTCCAGCAGCGGCGAGGTGGTCAGGTCCAGGCTCTCGGTGAACAGCGGCCGGGTGGCCGCCGCGGCGGGAGCCGGGTCGGGAGCGGCGAACCCGCTGGTCAGGTACTGGACCGGATCGGTCAGGCTCCAGCCGACGATCGTGCCGTGCTGGACGAGCAGCGCGACGTCCGGCGCGATCCCGATCCGGGCCTCCAGCGGCTCGTCGAGGACGTCGAGGTCGCGCAGGCCGGTGAGGACGCCGTCGCCCGGCCCCCGGCACAGCTCCGTGGCCGCCTCCAGGCGGAAGTCCCGCGCCTCGTCCGCGCGCAGGCCGCCCGGCCGGGCCAGGGGCAGGGCCGGGACGCGGGCGCAGTCCTCGGGGTCGGCGACCTCGTAGGGCAACTGGAACTGGAGACCGACCAGCTGACGGCCGACCGGGTCGAACCTGGCCTCGTCGGGCGCGTCCCAGAGCCAGTCCTGGCTGCCGAAGGTGGCCAGCTGGAACTGCTCCTGCTCCTCGACGTCCCGGTACGTCGCGACGCGCACGCGCTGCCCCGCGAAGTCGAAGCGCGGGGTGATGGGCAGGGGTTCGCCCGTCACCGTCGCGGTCCAGTCGTCGTCGAAGGTGAGTCTCACGGTGAATGCCGCCTCATCGAATCTGTTCGGCCGGGGCCACGAAGCCGTTCTTCGCCGGAATCCTGCCTTCCACGACGTCGGCATGGGTAATCGGGCTGCCCGGATCGCTCGGCAGACCGCCGAGCGCCTTCGCCCCCGACTCGCCCTTGATCCCGGAAGGACCGTACGCCGTGATGGCGTTGCCCGCCCCGGCGCCGCCGCCCTCGGTCACCACGACGTCCTCGCCCTGGCGGAAGATCAGCCGTCCGCTGCCCGCGGTCGAGTGGTACACCGCGTCCGGGTTCTTGAGGATCTCCAGGACCCGTTCGTCGCTGAAGCCGTGCCGGGTGTCCCCGTGGTAATTGCCGCTCTTCTTGAACTTGCCTTCCTCGGCCCGCTTGATGACGTCGTCCGCGGTCTCGTGGGCCTTCACCCTCGCCTGGGCGGCCTTCTCCTCCTTCGTGTACTTGGGCATGAGCCCGAGCGGGTCGGACCCGGCGTGCGGGTTGCCCACGTACGCGAGCGGGTTCGGCGCGGGAGCCAGGCCGAGGGGGTCGGGCGAGGCGTAGCGGCCCGTCTCCGGGTCGTAGTGGCGGAAGCAGTTGTAGTGCAGGCCCGTCTCGGGGTCGTAGTACTGGCCGGGGAAGCGCAGCGGCGTGTACGCGCTGCTGTCGCGGGCCCAGGCCGTGGTGCCCCACAGGGTGGAACGGGACCGCCAGGCGACGGCGCCGGACTCGTCGACCAGTTCGGTGGGCGTACCGACGAGGTCCGTGGCGATGGCGAAGAACCGGCGGTCGATCTCCGCCTGCCCGGCGTCGAGGATGCGCTCGGTCTGGGCCAGCGGGACGACGTCGAGGTGGTCCCAGGTGAGGGCGACCGTGGCCGCGCCGCCGGGCTGGTGGCCGGTCTGTTCGCACAGGGTGAGGCCGTCCCAGGTGAACCGGGTCTCCTCGACCACCTGCTCGCCGTCGGGTGCCAGGCGCTGCTTGGCGGTGCGGCGCCCCAACGGGTCGTACCGGTAGCGCCACCGCGTGCCGTCGGGGGTGGTCACGGCCGTCAGGCGGTTCTCCGTGTCCCACGCGTAGCGCCAGGTGTCGGGCTTGCGGGACAGGCGGGTCTTCTGGCGGAGCGTGATCCTGCCGAGCGCGTCGTGCTCGAAGCGCACCGCGCCGGCCCGGGTGATCGTGGTGCCGGTGTAGGCGCGCTCACCGGTGGCCTCGCCGCCGGGGTGCCGGGACGGCCAGGACGCCGAGGTCTGGTTGCCCGTCTCGTCGTAGGCGTACCGCTCCGTCCAGCCCTGGGCGTGCACGGCGGTGACCCGCCCGTTGCGGTCCAGGTCGAAGGTGCGGGTGCCCGCCAGCCGGTCCGCCACCGCGAGGAGTTGGCCGTCGGCGCGGTAGGAGTAGGCCCGGCTGTTGACGGCGTGCGGGCCGGCGCTGAGGTGCTGCTCGGACAGCCGGCCCGCCTCGTCCCAGGCGGAGGCGAGCGTGACCACGCCCCCGAGGACGCGGGTGAGTTCCCGGCCCGCGGCGTCATGGGTGAAGTCCACCGCGCGCCCGCCCGTCGTCAGCCGCTCGGGACGGCCTCCGGCGTCGTAGGCGTAGCTGGTGACGTGGCCGGTGGGGGTGGTTCGGCTCTTGCGGCGGCCCAGCGCGTCGTAGGTGTACACGATGGCGCGGCCGTCGACCAGCTCCGTCTTGACCCGGCCGCGACGGTCGTACTGGTAGCGCAGATCGCTCTCCGGGCCCACCGCTTCGACGAGGCGTCCCGCGCCGTCGTAGGCGTACGTCGTCGTGCGGCCGTCGACGTCCTTGCGGATCACCTGGCCGAGCGGGTCGCGCTCGAAGGCGACGGTGCCGCCGAGCGCGTCGGTGCGCGCGGCGAGCCGCCCCTCGGCGTCCATCCGGTAGCGGAGCACCCGCCCGTCGAAGTCGCTCTCGGAGACGATGTTGCCGACGGCGTCGTACGCGTAGTCCCAGGTCAGGCCCTGCGGATTGGTGACGCGGGTGAGGTGCAGCTCGGTGTCGTGCGTGAACTCGTAGCGGACGCCGTCGGGGCCCGTGCGGGCCAGCGGCAGGTCGAAATGGGTGTACTCGAAGCGGGAGATGCCGCCCGCCGCGTCGGTGTGGGTCAGGCAGTTGCCCTCGCCGTCGTAGGTCCACGACTCGGTGGCGCCGTCGGGGCCCGTGCGCCGGCCGAGCTGCCCGTCGGCGTTCCACACGTACGTCGTCACCCCGCCCACCGGATCGGTGACCCGCACCGGACGGCCGAGGGCGTCGCGCTCCGTGCGGGTGATGTCGCCCGCGGGCCCGGTGACCTCGACGGGCAGTCCGGCCGCGTCGCAGACCACGCGCGTGGTGGCGCCGAGCGCGTCGGTGACGGAGGTGAGCCGGCCCGCGAGGTCGTAGGTGCAGTGCGTGGTGGCGCCGGCCTGGTCGGTGGCGGACGTGCGGTTGCCGCGCTCGTCGTACCCGTGCAGCCTGCGGGTGCCGTCCGCCCCGACGACCTCGACGGGCAGCCCGAACGGGCCGCGTACGGTGCGCAGTTCGCTGCCGTCGGGGCGCACGGCCCCGACGAGCCGGCCCTCCTCGTCGTACGAGAAGGAGGTCGTGAAGCCGAGCGCGTCGGTGTGGGTCAGCTGGTTGCCGCGCGCGTCGTAGCTGTACCGGGTGGTGTGGCCCAGCGGATCGGTGATCGCGACCGGACGGCAGCCGGGACCGAACACATGGCGGGTGACGTGTCCCGCGGCGGTGGTCAGCGTCGTGGTGCTGAGCCCCGTCTCCGGGTCCGGGTCGGTGTAGGCGAGGCGGATCTGGATGTGGCCCGCCTCGCCGCCCTCGGAGATCACCCGGTCGCGGTCGTCGTAGACGTAGTCGTAGCGGCTGTCGTTGGAGTCGATCCAGGCGGTGACCCGGCGGCGGTCGTCGTAGACGAAGCGGGTGACGGCGCCGGACGGCTTGGTGACGGCGGTGAGGTTGCCGTCCTCGTAGCCGTAGCCCATCAGGGGCAGGTCCGCGCCGCCCGCCGCGGCGCCCGCCAGGGACACCGCGGTGAGCAGGCCGTCGGTGAGGGTCAGCCTCAGGTGCCGGCCCGCCGAGTCGACGAGGGCGCTCGGCGCCCCGTCCGCGTCGCGGTCGATGCCGACGCGGTGGCCGTTGCGGTCGGTGACCGAGGAGAGCCAGGCGGTCCCGTCCGCCCCGGGCTCGGCGTCGTCCGGGGCGTCGAAGCGGAAGGCCAGCCCGCTGTCGGGGTCGGTCAGCGTGTAGTCGCCGTCGGGCTCGCGGGCCAGTTCGGTACGGGCGCTGCCCGTGCCGGGCCGGGTCGGCACGCCGGGCACGGGGTGCGGATACGCGACCAGGAGCCCCTCGGCGGTGACGTGGACGACGCCGATCGCGTCGACCTCCAGGCGCTCGTCGACCGTGCAGGTCCACGCGGGCCCCATGAACCGGCCCACCGTGCACCCGGACTCCGTGCGGCGGGTGAAGACCAGCGGCAGGTTGCCGGGCAGCGTGACATCGGTCTGCGGCAGGAACATCCGGCCCGTGGCGAGGTCCACCGGGTCGCCGCCCTTGAGGCGGTCGGCGTCCGGGATCCGGTGGCCGCCCTCCCCGTCCTCGTCGAGGAGCCGGCGGGCCCGCCCGGCGTCGGCCACGTCGTCCGCGACGCGCGCGGCCTTCGAGGCGCCCGCCGCTTCCTCCGCGAGCCGCGCCGCCTTCACACCGGCGCCGCCACCGCCGGTGGCGGCGGTCAGCACGAGGTCGGGGATCAGCCGGCCGAACCCCTCCCCGGGGTCCTTCATGAAGTCGCTGACCATCTGCTTGCCGGTGCCCACCGGGTCGTTGGCGGCGACCACGAGTCCCGCGGCGAGGCTGTTGAGATTGGTGACGTACTCGGCCGGGTGCGTGAGGTTGTACGGGTCCGTGGGGTTGATTCCGCGGACGAAGTTGAGAAGCCCCGCGGTGCCCTTGATGATGCCGCCGCCCACGTGGTCGCCCATGAGCTGCATCTCTTCGGAGCCGTCGCGCAACTGCTCGGCGTAGGAGGGCTTCTTCGGGGCGAGGTCGCGGGCGGCGCGGACCGCCGACGCGGCGGTCGCCGCGGACGTGTTCCGCTGCTTGCGCGCCTCGGAGAGGATGTCCTGCGCGTCCTGCATCAGCTTCTTGCCCGGGTCGTCGAACGTCGCGGCGGGGCGGGGCGGCAGGCTCGACGGGTCGCGCTTGTCGGCGGGCTGCGCGTTGTACTTGTCGACCGCCTTGTTGAAGTCGTCGACCTTCTTGCGGTGGGCGTCGGCGGCGTCCTCGGACGCCTTGGTGCCCTGCTTCCACTTGTCGATCGCGGTCTGCGCCTGTCCCTGGGCCCAGACCACCGTGCCGGCGAAGCTCTCCAGCGCGCCGGCCGCCTTCTCGCAGGCGTCGGCGCCGGTGAACCACTGGGGCGGCTGCTTGCCCACGGCGATGCGCAGCGCGTCGGCCGCCTCGCCCTTCAGCTCGTCCGACGACAGGCCCTTGATGCCGTTGCCCGTCGTGTCGAACGCCTTCTGGAAGTCGCGCAGTTGCCTGGCGCGGGCGAGGAGCGTGTCGGCGCTGCCGTAGATCAGCTTGGTCTTGTCGTCGGTCTGGCCGAGGTCCATCTCGTCGACCTCGGCGCCCATCCGGTTGGCGACCGAGCGGGACTGCTCGCGCACCCAGTCCGCGCCGGACTCCCAGCCGACGTCGTCGAGCCGGTCGGCGGTCCAGTTGCCGACGTCCTCGACGCGGTTGCCGACCCACTCGACGCCGTCCTCGACCGCGTCCTCCACCGAGTCCGGTGTGAGGTCACTGATGATGTCGCCGATACCCACCGTCAGTTCCCCCCGGATTCACTCTGCTGGGCCTGCTGCTGCGCGCGCTCCTGCGGCGACGGCCCGAAAGTGTCGTCCAGCGCCTGGTTCCACTGGTCGTCGGAGACGCCGAACGCGTCCCTGAGCGCCTCCGACTGCCGGCCGCCCTGACCTTCGGTGACCAGCTTGCGGCCGGTGTCCTTCCAGGTCTGGCCCATCTCGTCGCCGGCCTTGTCCCACGACTCGGCGCTCCAGTCCGGGTCGAAGGAGTCGGGCGTGAACACATCGCCCCAGCTCTGCTTGGCGATGTCCTCCTCGCTGGCGTACGGGCTGCCGCCCATCACGGAGTTGACGCCCACCTTCAGCGCGCCCTGTACGTACTGGTCGTGCTCCCACTGGGTGCCCGCGGCCAGGCCGAGCCGGTTCGCCAGTTCGCTGGCGTCGCGCACCAGGGCGCGCACGCCCCATTCCCAGCGCTCGCAGAAGTCCTCGAAGTCGACGGACAGGTCGTGGTGTCCGGCCTCCATGCCCGTCATCGACAGCTCCGAGAAGCCCTTGCCCATGACCGAGCCGGTGGCGCCGCCCAGCTCGCCGAGCTGGTCGATGGTCGCGCCGACGCCCTGGGTGAACTTGGCGACGGCGGCCTTGTCGAAGTGCAGGTCCTTCCCGTCACCGCCCATGGCCCTGGCCCCCCTGCGGCACGCCCGCGTCGACGGCCGCGCCGTCCGGCACGATGCCGACGACCGGCGGGAAGAACATCGAGCCGTCCTCGGTCGCGATGTCGACGGCGAGGCCCGCGGGTTCCCCCAGCGAGGGCACGATCTCGTCGACGATGCGCGCCCCCAGCAGCGCCGCGTACTCCATGGGCCGGTCACCGCCCGTGCGCTGCTCGGCGAACCGGGCGAGCGCCTCCTCGTCGGTGAAGGCGCACACCCACCGCACCCCGCCCGCGTGCGACGACCAGAGGCCACCGCCGGACATCGGCACCAGCAGGACCGAACGCCGCATCTCACCGATCAGGGCGCGGGGGTCACCGACGCCTTCTCTGCGCTCCGTGATCCGCTCGGCGAGCGGTGTCCTCGACTGGTCCACGCCGCATTCCCCCGTCCGCGACTTCTGTTGCGCCCGACTCTGCTGTCCCAGGGCTCTTGATGCCCACGGACAAGGACAGTGATGTGTGCTGATCGGTTCCCGGGACAGGAGGGTCCGGTTCGTCCCGGACCGCCCGCCCTGTGCGGTGGGCGTTGTGCGGCAATGAGTGAAGGACCACAGCGGGCGACGGGCGCCAGAGGTGATACTGAGCCATGAAGAAGTCCGAGACACCCAAGCGCCACCTGCCCACCAGCCCCTTCAAAGCACCGGTCGCGCCCGCCCTCAAGCACTTCGCCACGGGCGACCAGGTATCCCACGACATGTACGGGCTGGGCCGGGTGGTCGGCGTCGAGGAAGGGACGGCGGCACTCGTGGATTTCGGCGCGACGCAGATGCGGGTCCTGAGCCCCTACACCAAGATGACCAAGCTGTAGCGGAAACGGCAGCAGCCCCCGGCGCACTGCCGGGGGCTGCTGTCGGTGCCGGTCGGGCCGGTCGGGCCGGTGCGGGTGCCCGCTCCCGGGAACCCGCTACGGCAGGTTGCGGGCCATGACGATCCGCTGCACCTGATTCGTTCCTTCGTAGATCTGAGTGATCTTCGCGTCGCGCATCATGCGCTCGACCGGGTAGTCACGGGTGTAGCCGTAGCCACCGAGCAGCTGGACGGCGTCCGTGGTGACCTCCATCGCCGTGTCCGAGGCGAAGCACTTGGCGGCCGCGCCCAGGTACGTCAGGTCGGCGTCGCCACGCTCGGAGGCGGCCGCGGCCTGGTAGGTCAGGGCGCGGGCGGCGGAGATCTTCATCGACATGTCCGCGAGCATGAACTGGATGCCCTGGAAGTCGGCGATGGCCTTGCCGAACTGCTTGCGCTCCTGGACGTAGCCCTTGGCGTAGTCGAGGGCGCCCTGTGCGACACCGAGCGCCTGCGCGGCGATGGTGATGCGGGTGTGGTCGAGGGTCTTCATCGCGGTGGCGAAGCCGGTGCCCTCGGCGCCGATCATGCGGTCGGCGGGGATGCGGACGTTGTCGAGGTAGACCTCGCGGGTCGGCGAGCCCTTGATGCCGAGCTTCTTCTCCGGGGCGCCGAAGGAGACGCCCGGGTCGGACTTCTCGACGACGAAGGCGGAGATGCCCTTCGAGCGCTTCTCCGGGTCGGTCACGGCCATCACCGTGTAGTACTCGGAGACGCCGGCGTTGGTGATCCAGCGCTTCACGCCGTTGAGCACCCAGTCGTCGCCGTCGCGGACCGCGCGGGTCTTCATGCCCGCGGCGTCCGAACCGGCGTCCGGCTCGCTCAGGCAGTACGAGAACATCGCGTCGCCCTTGGCGAGCGGGCCCAGGTACTTCTTCTTCAGCTCCTCCGAGCCGGAGAGGATCACCGGGAGGGAGCCCAGCTTGTTCACGGCCGGGATCAGGGAGGACGAGACGCAGGCGCGCGCCACCTCCTCGATCACGATGACCGTGGCGAGCGCGTCGGCACCGGCGCCGCCGTACTCCTCCGGTACGTGGATGGCCGCGAGCTCCGACGCCACGAGGGCGTCGAGCGCCTCCTGCGGGAAGCGGGCCTCCTCGTCGACCGCGGCCGCGTGCGGGGCGATCTTCGCGTCGGCCAGCGCGCGGACGGTCTCCCGGAGCATGTCGTGCTCCTCGGACGGGCGGTAGAGGTCGAAATCAGCCGATCCGGCCAAGGTTCTCACGCTCCAAGCAACGCTAATTACCGTTAAGTAACCCGAATTTTAGGTGTCTGCCCACGCCAGGGATACGTGAGCTATACGACAGCGGGAATGTGCCCCGTGAGCAGCTCTGCCACGCCCGACTATGCTCGGGCAGCGCAGATCAGCCCCCAGACCTCTGGAGCACCGCATGGCCCCCAAGATCACCGTGATCGGCACCGGCTACCTCGGCGCGACGCACGCCGCGGCCATGGCCGAGCTCGGCTTCGAGGTGCTCGGCCTTGACGTCGTTCCCGAGAAGATCGAGATGCTCACGCGGGGCGAGGTCCCGATGTACGAGCCCGGTCTCGAGGAGCTGCTGCGCAAGCACGTCGCCGGGATCGAGGGGTCCAGCGGGCGGCTGCGCTTCACCCTGGACTTCGCCGAGGCCGGCGCCTTCGGCGATGTGCACTTCGTGTGCGTGAACACGCCGCAGAAGCACGGCGAGTACGCCTGCGACATGAGCTACGTGGACGCCGCCTTCGCCTCGCTGGCGCCGCACCTTCAGGCGGGCGCCCTGGTCGTCGGCAAGTCGACGGTGCCGGTCGGCTCGGCGGCGCGGCTCGCCGAGCTGCTGCCGGAGGGCGCGGAGCTGGCCTGGAACCCGGAGTTCCTGCGCGAGGGCTTCGCCGTGAACGACACCCTGCACCCGGACCGGATCGTGGTCGGCGTGACCAGCGAGCGGGCCGAGAAGCTGCTGCGCGACGTGTACGCGACGCCGCTGGCGGAGGGTACGCCGTTCGTGGTCACCGACTTCCCGACCGCCGAACTGGTGAAGACCGCGGCGAACTCCTTCCTCGCCACCAAGATCTCCTTCATCAACGCGATGGCGGAGGTCTGCGAGGCGGCCGGCGGCGACGTCGCCAAGCTGGCCGAGGCGATCGGCTACGACGAGCGGATCGGGCACAAGTTCCTGCGGGCCGGCATCGGCTTCGGCGGCGGCTGTCTTCCCAAGGACATCCGGGCGTTCATGGCGCGCGCCGGCGAGCTGGGCGCCGACCAGGCGCTGACCTTCCTGCGCGAGATCGACTCCGTCAACATGCGGCGGCGCGGCGCGATGGTCGAGATGGCCCGTGAGGCCCTCGGGGGCGGGGCGTTCCTCGGCAAGCGGGTCGCCGTGCTCGGCGCGACCTTCAAGCCGGACTCCGACGACGTACGGGACTCGCCCGCGCTGAACGTGGCCGGGCAGATCCACCTCCAGGGCGGCCAGGTCACGGTCTACGACCCCAAGGGCATGGACAACGCCCGGCGGCTCTTCCCGACGCTGGGGTACGCGGAGACGGCCCTCGACGCGGTGCGCGGCGCCGATGTCGTGCTGCACCTGACCGAGTGGCGGGAGTTCCGGGAGCTGGACCCGGCGGAGCTCGGCGCCGCCGCCGCGCGCCCGGTGATCCTCGACGGGCGCAACGCGCTCGACGCATCGCTGTGGCGGGCGGCCGGTTGGACGTACCGTGCGATGGGGCGCCCCGCGGCCTGAGGCGTCCCTCCGCGACAGGAGCAGGAGGACCCATGGCCATCGCACGCTTCCGCACCGTCGTCCTGGACTGTCCCGACCCGCACGCCCTCGCCGCGTTCTACGCGGCGCTGCTGGGCGGCGCGCCCGCCCACGACCCGGCCGAGCCCGACTGGGTCGACCTGGACGTGCCGGGCGGGCATCCGCTGTCCTTCCAGGAGTCGCCCGGGTACGTGGCGCCCGTGTGGCCGTCGGACGACGGCGCGCAGCAGTTCCACCTCGACGTGACCGTGGACGACCTGGACACCGCGGAGAAGGAGGTCCTGGCGCTCGGCGCCAGGGTCCTCGACAACGCGGACCGGGACCGTTCGTGGCGGGTGTACGCGGACCCGGTCGGGCACCCCTTCTGTCTCTGCGTCGACTGACGGACCGCGGGCCGGGCGGCGGTCCGGCTAGCCGGTCGCCGCCCGCGCCGCCCGTGCCGTGAACTCGGCGCAGCGCAGCACCCGTTGGACGTTGCCCCAGGTGAGCAGGGCGAGATCCGGTTCGGGCCAGCCGCGGTCGAGGAGCTCGGCGATCAGCGCCGGGTAGCCGGACGCGTCGGGCAGGCCGTCGGGGTGGGCCTCCCCGGTGTCGTACATCCCCGACAGGCCGACCGCGCCGGGGCCCGCCACGCGTCGTACGTGGTCGAGGTGGTCGGCGACGTCGCGCAGGGCCGGGCCCGTGCGGGCGGCCGAGCAGGGCACCAGGCACAGGCCCCTCTTCTCGCCGAGGGCGGCGAGCAGGTCGTCGGGGACGTTGTCCGGGTGGCCGTTGAGGGCGCGGGCGCCGGAGCGGGTGAACAGGACCGGGGCCGTCGACATGGCGAGGGCCCGGGTGGCGGTCGCCCGGCTCGCGCCGGTCAGGTCGACGATGATGCCGAGCCGGTTCATCTCCCGTACGACCTCTTCGCCGAACCCGGTCAGGCCGCGCTCGCACTCCGTCCAGGCGGTGCCGGAGAGGGTGAGGGCGCGCAGGCCGAGGGTGTGCAGGGCGCGCAGGGTGCCCAGGGAGTCGCCGATGACGGTGGCCGGGGCCGGGCCGATCACGACGGCGATGCGGCCGTGGCTGCGGGCGTCGGCGGTCTCCGACGCGGAGCGGGCCAGGCGCAGGCCCTCCGGGTAGCGGGCCACCACGCTGTTGATCAGGTCGATCTGTTCCAGGGCCGTGGTGACGGGGGGTCGGTCGTGGGGGGTGTCGAGGGCGAGGAGGAGGGCGCCGGTGCCGCCTGCGCGCAGGCGGGGCAGGTCGGTCTCCACGGCGCTCTCGCCCCGTGCCAGGTCGTGCCAGGACAGGGCGCGCAGGGTGTCCGGCAGGCCGCAGTAGCCGTCGGCGACGGGGTGGTGGGTGAGGAGGGTGTGCGGGGTGGGGAGGGGCGCGGAGCGTGGGGGGATCTCCGTGATGGGGACAGGCTGGTCGAGCTCTCCCGCCTCTGCCGGGGCGGTGACTTCGTCCTGTAGGTCTGCCATGGCAGGGCTCCGGACGTCGGTGTGGGCGTTCGGATCACCGTGACACGCGGGGCGCCCCACCACCCGACGGGTTGACCCAAACGAGTAGCACCCCCGGCCGTGCCCCGTCAGGGGCGCGGGGCTGTGTCCATCAGCGGCTCCGCCGCGGGGCGCGACCAGCCCCCACCGGAGCCGCACCCGGCGATGGTGCGGCCGGACCGAGCTGAACGCCGCCTGGAGCGCTCACCCCGCGCCGGGGTGCCGCCTTGCCCACCCTGCCGCCCCAGGCGGCAGACTGCCCAAGGCGGCGCGGCAGCCGACCGGGGCGGGAAAGCCCCAGGCAGCAGACCGCCCAAGGCGACGCGGTAGCCGCCCGGGGCGGGAAAGCCCCAGGCAGCAGACTGCCCAAGGCGGCGCGGCAGCCGGCCGAGGCGGGAAAGCCCCAGGCGGCAGATTGCCCAAGGTGGTGCGGTAGCCGCCCGGGGCGGGAAAGCCCCAGGCAGCAGACCGCCCAAGGCGACGCGGCAGCCGCCCGGGGCGGGAAAGCCCCAGGCGGCAGATTGCCCAAGGCGGCGCGGCAGCCGGCCGGGGCGGGAAAGCCCCAGGCGGCAGACTGCCCAAGGCGGCGCGGCAGCCGGCCGGGGCGGGAAAGCCCCAGGCGGCCGAGGTGGGCGGGGCGGAAAGGATCGGCTGGCCCCCGGAGGGGTCAGGCGTCCAGTTGGTGGAGGGTCGCGTTGGACGGGCCCCGCTGGGACTGGAGGTCCCGGGCGACCGATTCCGCGTCGGAGAGGACCCGTACGGCGTTGCGCCAGGTCAGCTTCGACAGGTCGGCGGACGACCAGCCGCGGTCGAGCAGCTCGGCGATCAGGTTCGGGTAGCCGGAGACGTCGTCCAGGCCGTCCGGCGTGAACGCCGTGCCGTCGTAGTCGCCGCCGATGCCGATGTGGTCGACGCCCGCGACCTCGCGCATGTGGTCGAGGTGGTCGGCCACCGTGGCGGCCGTCGCGACCGGACGCGGGTGCGCCTCCTCGAAGGCGCGGTGCAGCTTCATCGCCTCCGGGGACGTGTCCAGGTGGTGGAAGCCGTGCGCGCGGAGGTTGTCGTCCGCGGCCGCGGTCCAGTCGACCGCCGCCTGGAGGACGAACTTCGGCACGAAGGTGGCCATGGCCACTCCCCCGTTGCCGGGCAGCCGCTCCAGGACGTCGTCCGGGATGTTGCGCGGGTGGTCGCAGACCGCCCGCGACGAGGAGTGCGAGAAGATCACCGGCGCCTCGGTGACGTCGAGCGCCGCGCGCATCGTCGTCGCCGCCACGTGCGAGAGGTCGACGAGCATGCCCTCGCGGTTCATCTCCCTGACCACCTCGCGGCCGAAGGCCGACAGGCCGCCGACGCCGGGCTCGTCCGTCGCCGAGTCCGCCCACGCGATGTTGTCGTTGTGGGTGAGCGTCATGTAGCGCACACCGAGCGCGTACAACGCCCGCAGCGTGGCGAGGGAGTTGTTGATCGAGTGGCCGCCCTCGGCGCCTTTGAGGGAGGCGATGCGGCCCTCGCGGCGCGCGGCCTCCATCTCGGCCGCGGTCCGCGCCTCGCGCAGATCACCGGCGTACCGCGCGATCAACTGGTCGACGCAGTCGATCTGTTCGAGCGTGGCGCTGACCGCCGCGTCGCCCGTCAGATCCGTACGGACGTACACCGACCAGAACTGCGCGCCCACGCCACCGGCCCGCAACCGCCGCAGGTCCGTGTGGAGATGGGCGCTCTGGTCCGCGGCGATGTCGCGCGCGTCGATGTCGTACGTGACCTGCTCACGCAGCGCCCACGGCAGGTCGTTGTGCCCGTCGACGACGGGGAACTCGGCGAGCAGCGCACGGGCCTGTTCGAGGGACGTGGCCATCCGCGTCACTTCCCGAAGCCGAAGCCGGACCCCGCGCCCTCGACCTTGGAGCGCAGCCGCTTGCCCTTCTCGGTGGCCTGGTCGCGCAGCTCCTGCTGGAACTCCCGCATCCGGCCGAGGAGTTCCTCGTCGTGCGCGGCGAGCATGCGCGCGGCGAGCAGCCCCGCGTTGCGCGCGCCGCCGACCGAGACCGTGGCGACCGGGACACCGGCCGGCATCTGCACGATCGAGAGCAGCGAGTCCATGCCGTCGAGGTACTTCAGCGGCACCGGGACCCCGATGACCGGCAGCGGCGTCACGGAGGCGAGCATGCCGGGCAGGTGGGCGGCGCCGCCCGCACCGGCGATGATCGCCTTCAGGCCGCGCCCGGCGGCGTGCTCGCCGTACGAGATCATCTCGTGCGGCATCCGGTGCGCGGAGACGACGTCGACCTCGTAGGGGATCTCGAACTCGTCGAGGGCCTTGGCCGCGGCCTCCATGACGGGCCAGTCGGAGTCGGATCCCATGACGATGCCCACGACAGGGCCAGAAACGGGGCTCATTCGGTGATCGTGCCTCTCAGATATCCGGCGGCGTGCGACGCGCGCTCCAGGACCTCGTCCAGGTCGTCGCCGTACGTGTTGACGTGGCCGACCTTACGGCCGGGCTTCACGTCCTTGCCGTACATGTGGATCTTCAGCTGCGGATCGCGGGCCATGCAGTGCAGATACGCGCTGTACATGTCCGGGTAGTCGCCGCCGAGGACGTTGACCATGACCGTCCAGGGCGCGCGCGGGCGCGGGTCGCCCAGCGGCAGGTCGAGGACGGCCCGCACGTGGTTCGCGAACTGGGACGTGATCGCCCCGTCCTGCGTCCAGTGGCCGGAGTTGTGCGGTCGCATCGCCAGCTCGTTGACCAGAATGCGCCCGTCGGGGGTCTCGAAGAGCTCGACCGCGAGGTGGCCCACGACGCCCAGCTCCTGGGCGATGCGCAGCGCCAGCTCCTGCGCCTCGCCCGCGAGGGACTCGTCGAGGTCGGGGGCGGGCGCGATCACCGTGTCGCAGACGCCGTCGACCTGGCGGGACTCGACGACCGGGTAGGCGACGGCCTGGCCGTGCGGGGAGCGCACGACGTTGGCCGCCAGCTCCCGTACGAAGTCGACCTTCTCCTCCGCGAGGACCGGGACGCCCGCCTTGAACGGCTCCGCGGCGTCGGCCGCGGAGCGCACGAACCACACGCCCTTGCCGTCGTAGCCGCCGCGCACCGTCTTGAGGATGACGGGGAAGCCGTCGCCCTCGGAGGAGCCCTCCTCGGCGAAGGCCACCACGTCCGCCGGATCGCGCACGATCCGGTTGCGCGGGCACGGCACCCCGAGCGCGCCCAGCTTCGCGCGCATCTCGCCCTTGTCCTGGGCGTACAGCAGCGCGTCGGGCCCCGGCCGGACGGGGATGCCGTCCGCCTCCAGGGCCCGCAGGTGCTCGGTGGGTACGTGTTCGTGGTCGAACGTGATCACGTCGCAGCCGCGCGCGAACGCGCGCAGCGTGTCCAGGTCGCGGTAGTCGCCGACGACGACGTCGCCGACGACCTGTGCCGCGGAATCCTGCGGAGTGTCACTGAGGAGCTTGAATCTGATGCCGAGCGGGATGCCTGCCTCGTGTGTCATACGAGCGAGCTGGCCACCGCCGACCATGCCGACTACCGGGAACGTCACATCTCCAGGGTATCGGCCAATTGACCGGTTCCCGTACGCCCCTCGTTCTGTAGGAAAGAACGAGGTAAGACCATCGCCGTCGTCCGCAGGCGCCCGGAAGGGGGCGTGGTTAGCATGGCTGGGTCGGTCCTCGCGGACCGGCGTGACCGGACAGACGGGGACGACGGGGGTTGAGGCGACGATATGAGCGTGACTTCCGGGCGACGGACAGAGCCCGAGGCCAAGAGGCCCGGCGGGCTGCGGCTGCGGTTCGCCGCCATGGCCCGGGAGATCGCCAAGTTCGGCGTCGTCGGCGCCCTGGGCGTCTTCGTGAACTTCGCGGTCTTCAATCTGATGCGGCACAGCACCGACCTGCAGGTGGTGCGGGCCAGCGTGATCGCGACGGTCGTCGCCATCGCCTTCAACTACGTGGGGTTCCGCTACTTCAC
The DNA here is from genome assembly GCF_017377775.1 of Streptomyces sp. VRA16 Mangrove soil. Taxonomy (GTDB): domain Bacteria; phylum Actinomycetota; class Actinomycetes; order Streptomycetales; family Streptomycetaceae; genus Streptomyces. Next base: position 186,555 of record NZ_JAFVLN010000018.1, on the reverse strand, counting down.
GTACCGCGACCGCGACAAGAGCGGCCGGGCCAAGGAACTGACCCTGTTCCTGCTGTTCAGCGTGGTCGGCCTGGTCATCGAGAACGGTGTGCTGTACGCGGCGACGTACGGCTTCGGCTGGGACAGCTCGCTGCAGAGCAACATCTTCAAGTTCCTCGGCATGGGGCTCGCGACCCTGTTCCGCTTCTGGTCGTACCGGACCTGGGTCTTTCGGGCCCTGCCCGCGCGGGAGGCCGTGGCCAGCGCGGAATCGTTCCTTGAGGGGCCTGTCGCCCCCGCCCCCGCCGCCCACCGGGTCAAGTAGCCGGCCGCCCGGCGGCCGCCGGGCTACCTGATCGTCTCGGCCTCGTCGGTCTGCTTCTTCATCGGCGTGCGGGACAGGAACAGGCCGAAGACGGGCGGGCTCGCCTGGAGCATTTCCAGCCGTCCTCCGTCGGCCTCGGCGAGATCGCGGGCGACCGCGAGGCCGATGCCCGTCGAGTTCCGGCCGCTGATGGTCCGCTCGAAGATCCGTGAGCCGAGCTCCGGGGGGACGCCCGCGCCCTCGTCCGTGACCTCGATGACCGCCTGGTTGCCGGTGACGCGGGTGCGCAGGGCGACGGTGCCGCCGCCGTGCATCAGCGAGTTCTCGATCAGCGCGGCGAGCACCTGGGCGACCGCGCCCGGGGTGCCGACCGCCGTGAGGTGCCGCTTGCCGGAGGAGACGATGGCGCGCCCGGCGCTGCGGTAGGCGGGCCGCCACTCCTCCAGCTGCTGCTTGATCACCTCGTCCAGGTCGAAGCTGACGGCGGAGCCGGTGCGCGGGTCGCGGGCGTTGGTCAGCAGCCGCTCGACGACGTCGGTGAGCCGCTCGACCTGCGCGAGCGCGATCGTCGCCTCCTCCTTCACCTCGTCGAGGTCCTCGGTCATCGTGATCTCCTCCAGGCGCATGGAGAGCGCCGTGAGGGGGGTGCGCAGCTGGTGCGACGCGTCGGCGGCCAGCCGCCGCTCGGCGGTCAGCATGCGGGCGATGCGCTCGGCCGAGCCGTCCAGGACGTCGGCGACGCGGTCCAGCTCGGGCACCCCGTACCGCTTGTGGCGCGGGCGCGGGTCACCGGAGCCCAGGCGCTCCGCCGTGGAGGCCAGATCGGTGAGCGGTGAGGCGAGGCGGTTGGCCTGGCGGACGGCGAGCAGCACGGCGGCGACGATCGCGAGCAGCGCCACCCCGGCGATCAGCAGCAGGGTGCGGCCGACCTCCGCGGTCACCTCGGAGCGGGGCTCCTGGACGGTGACCTTCTCGCCCTGTTCCCCGTCGGCGGTGTAGCTGATGACCTGGCCGACGGGTTTGGTGCCGATCTCGATGGGGTCGCGGCCCGGCATCCGGATCTCGGCGTAGCGCTCACCGGCGACCTGGTCCTTGAGGATGTCGCCGGTGACCCGCTCGTCGCCGATCAGCCGGCTGTCGACGATGGAGGCGAGCCGGACGGCCTCCGACTGCACGCGTTCCTGGGCGCTGTTCGTGATGGTCCGGGTCTCCACGATGACGAGGGAGATCCCGAACACGGCGATCACGACCAGGACGACGGCGAGCGTGGAATTGATCAGTCGGCGGCGCATACGTCACAGTCTCCAGGACCGGCGGACGGGCTCAGCTCTTCTCGAACCGGAAGCCGACCCCGCGCACCGTGGCGATGTACCGCGGGTTGGCCGCGTCGTCGCCGAGCTTCTTCCTGAGCCAGGAGATGTGCATGTCGAGCGTCTTGGTCGACGACCACCACGTGGTGTCCCAGACCTCGCGCATCAGCTGGTCCCGGGTCACGACCCGGCCCGCGTCACGCACGAGCACCCGCAGCAGGTCGAACTCCTTGGCCGTGAGCTGGAGCTCCTCGTCGCCCATCCAGGCGCGGTGCGACTCGACGTCGATCCGTACGCCGTGGGTGGCCGGGGCCTCCTTGGGCTCGGCGGCGCCGCGCCGGAGCAGCGCCCGGACCCGGGCCAGCAGTTCGGCCAGCCGGAACGGCTTGGTGACGTAGTCGTCGGCGCCGGCGTCCAGGCCGACGACCGTGTCCACCTCGTCGGCGCGGGCGGTGAGGATCAGGATCGGCACCGTGTGCCCCTCGGCGCGCAGCCGCCGGGCCACCTCCAGGCCGTCCATCCCGGGCAGGCCCAGGTCGAGTACGACGAGATCGATGCTTCCCTGCAGTCCGGCGTCGAGGGCGGTGGGGCCGTCCTCGCGCACTTCGACCTCGTAACCCTCCCGGCGCAGGGCGCGGGCCAGCGGCTCCGAGATGGACGCGTCGTCCTCGGCGAGCAGTACACGGGTCATGGAGTGATGGTAGTCCGCGCCGGACGGGGCCCGTGGGGTGATCCCCGCCGGTACCGGTCGTACTCCGCCCCGGTATCGGGGCCACGAAGAAGTGGAACGATGACTTCCGCTGTCGCGTCCTCTGTCTCTGAGGTGAGATCCTGAGAAACACCTTGGAATCCCCAGGTCGGTTCCGTCACGACCTGTGATCCATCTCTCAAGTCCTTCCATATGCCGCACTGTCGTGTCGTATGGTGACCGAACGCCTGATGCACTACTGGGGGACTTTTGGAGCGCACTGCGCCCGAAGGTCCCTTTCATGTGTGAGCTGGTTTCCTCCAGCCTTGAACGGAATGACCTGTGGCCGGGCCCCCGAACACGTAAGGAAGCGTGCGACGGGGTGTGGATCCCGAAGTCCTGCCGTGTACCCCTCCCCGGGCGTGGAGAGGTCGGCGGAACTCGGTGCCGGCCGCCCCCCACCGGGCGCGCAGCCACTCTGCGCCGCGCGTCCTGACCCCCACGAGGATCGACCATGGCGTCCAGCCTGACGAAGGACTCGACCGGTACCCCCGGTTCCGAGAAGACCTTCTTCGGCCACCCCCGCGGACTGGCCACTTTGTTCATGACCGAGATGTGGGAGCGCTTCAGCTTCTACGGCATGAAGGCCCTGCTCCCGCTCTACCTGATCGCGCCGAGCGGCCTGCACATGAACGCGGCCACGGCGACGGCGATCTACTCGGTCTACATGTCCATGGTCTACCTGCTCGCCATGCCCGGCGGCTGGTTCGCGGACCGCTTCTGGGGCCCGCGCAAGACGGTCGCCATCGGCGCCTCGATCGTGATCCTCGGCCACATCACGCTGGCCCTGCCGAACTCGGGCTCCTTCTTCGCGGGCCTCGGCCTCGTGGCGATCGGTTCGGGTCTGCTCAAGGCCAACATCTCCACGATGGTCGGCCACCTGTACCAGGGCCCCGAGGATCCGCGCCGCGACAGTGGCTTCACGGTCTTCTACATCGGCATCAACCTGGGTGCCTTCCTGGCGCCGCTGACGATCGGCACCGTGGGTGAGAACGTCAACTGGCACTTCGGCTTCGCGCTCGCCGCGGTCGGCATGGCCCTGGGTCTGGCCCAGTTCCTCCTCGGCACCCGTCACCTGAGCTCGCAGAGCAACATCGTCACCAAGCCCGCCACCGCGCAGGAGAAGGCCAAGGCGCTGCGCACGAGCCTGATCTGGGCGGCCGTCGCCGCGGTCTTCTACGTGATCGTCGTGGCCACCGGCCACTACACGCTGAACTGGGTCCTGGTTCCGCTGACCCTGATCGGTCTGATCATCCCGATCGCGGTGCTGTACCGCATGAAGACCGACAAGGAGCTGACGGGCGAGGAGCAGTCCAAGCTCTCCGGCTACGTCTGGTTCTTCGTCGTCGCCGCCATCTTCTGGATGATCTACGACCAGAACGGCTCGACGCTTTCGATCTTCGGTGAGAGCTCGACGACGAACTCCCTGCTCGGGTTCGACTTCCCGACGTCCTGGTACCAGTCGCTGAACCCGATCTTCATCATGGCGCTGGCCCCCGTGGTCGCCTCCGCCTGGATCTGGCTGAACAAGCGCGGCAAGGAGCCGAGCACGGCCGTGAAGTTCGCGTCGTCGCTGGCGCTGATCGGTATCTCCTTCGTCGTCTTCCTCATCCCGCTGATCGACACCGCCGCGAACGGCGGCAAGGTCTCCCCGATGTGGCTGGTCGCGATCTACTTCATCCAGACCGTCGGTGAGCTGTGCCTCTCCCCGGTCGGCCTCTCGGTCACGACCAAGATGGCCCCGGCGAAGTACAGCGCGCAGATGATGGGTGTCTGGTTCCTCGCGGTCACCGCGGGCGACTCGGTCACCGGTCTGCTCTCGACCGCCGGTGTCGACCTGAACACGACGGGCGCGGTCGCCATCGAGGCGGCTCTCGCGGTCGTCGCCGGTATCGGCATCTGGATGTACCGCAAGAAGGTCAAGGCGCTCATGGGTTCCGTCAACTGACGTTCCCCGCTCCTGCGCGAAGGGGCCGCCGCACCCGGTCGGGTGCGGCGGCCCCTTCGCCGTCGCTCAGCGCGTCCTGCCCATCCGCCGCTTCGGCAGGAACGTGAACACGGCGCCGCCCAGCAGGATCACCGTGCCGGCCACCAGGCCGAGCGCGCGCAGGGCGCCGTCGTTCGAGGCGCCCGTCTCGGCGAGGCCGCCGCCGGTGCCGCCCGCGCTCGTGGCGGAGCCGGACGAGCCGGAGCCCGAGGAGCCCGAGCCGGTGCTGCCCGAGGCGCCGCCCTCGACCGCCGACGTGTCGAGTTCGAGGGAGACGTCGGCCTTGGTCGGGGTGCAGGTGGTCGTCGTGCCCAGGGCCTTCACCGTGAGGACGCCCGGGGACAGCGTCGACTTGCCGTCGGCGCCCGGCTTGTAGGTGCCGGTCAGGTCGGGGATGGTCATCGGGTCGCCGGTCTTGATGGGCTCCTTGTTGGTCGGGCCCTCGACGTGGACGGTGCCCTTGTCGGCGCCGCCCAGCTTCACCTCCATCGACGGCTTGACCGAGTCGGCCGGGATGTCGGCGGGGCTGTCCATGACGGACTTCTTGAACTGGACGGTCAGGGCGTAGTTGCCGCCGTCCTTCTTCGCGTTGATCTGCACCGGGGACGTCGCGCTCTTGTCACCGATGGGCGTCTTGCAGGCGTAGGGCGTGCTGACCTCCTTGCCCGTGAAGTCGGTCTGGCCGCTGCCGCCGCCGGTGGATCCCCCCGCGGTGGAGCCGCCCGTGCTCGTCGTGCTGCCGCCGGTCGAGGAACCGCCGCCGGTGGACGTACCGCCGCCGCTGGACGACGACCCGCCGCCGGTGGTCGTGCCGCCGCCGCTCGTCGTACCGCCCGAGCCCGACGAGCCGCCGCCGTCGGTGACCTTGATGGTCGCGCCGGGCTTCACGGTCTCCTTCGGCGAGCACTTGGTGTCCGTGGAGACGGGCTTGCTGACGTTGATGGTGTACGCGTCCGGGGTGAGCGTCAGGTCCCCGGCTTTGGTCAGCTTGATCTTGCCCTTCATCGTGGACAGCTTCATGGGGCTGTTCTTGGGGATCGCCGGGTTCTCCCGCGGCCCGGACATGGCGATGTCGGCGACCTGCGCCCCGGCCGCCTTGAGCGTGCCGGTGGGCTGCACGGTGTTCTCGCCCAGGTCGAGGACGTCCGGGTTCTTGGAGGCGGCCTGGACGAACTTCCAGGTCACCTCGACCTCGTCGCCCACCTTCGCGGTGGCCGGGGCCGTGATCTCGGCCTCCGTGGTGCCCTCGACCGGGTCGAGCCCGGAGATCGCGGGCGGGATGCACTCGGTCTTGTACGAGACGTCGGCGGCCTGCGCGGGGGACGCGAGGAACAGCAGTCCCGCCCCGCCGAGCACCAGGGCGGCGCCGGCCGCACTGACTCTCCGTTGGGTGCTCACGTGTTTCCTTTCGTCGTCGGGCTGTTGTCGGGCGGTGCGGAGAGCTGACCGGCCGCCGGTGCCCCCGGAGCGGTGTCCGGGGTGAACCAGGGCAGGGTGGTCGTGGTCGTGGTGGGGGTCCCGTTCGGTGGTGCGGCGGGGACGGCCGGAGCCGGCTTCCCCGGATCCTGCTGCGGGATCCTCAACCTGGGCAGTTTCACCGTGAGTTCGGCAAGGCGCTGGGCGCCGCGGTGGCGGCCCTGCGCAAAGTGCCGGTCGCGCGGCCCGATCCGGTCGACGACGGCCATGCCGATCCGGAACACGGCGGCGGGCACGACGACGCAGAGCAGGATCCAGAAGAGCGTGACGCCCCAGGGGCGGCCCACGCCCCAGGGCTGTTCGGCGAGGACCTTGCCGTCGTACTTCAGCGAGACCAGATAGCTGCCGTGGGCGCCCGCCGACAGTTCCACGGGGAGGGTGATCCGCGCCTTGCGGCCCGGCTGGACGGTGCCGCGCCACTGCTGCTCCTCCCACTGGGGCGCGAACACCCCGTGGGACGTGCCGACCTGGAAGACCGGGTTCTTCACGGCGTTCGAGCCGACGTTGCCGACGGTGAAGGTGAACTTCCGCGAGGGCGGCGCCCCGAACCAGGTGAGGATGCCGCTCGATCCTTCGAGCCGGGTGTCGGTGACCATGGACAGGCTGCCGCCCGCGGACTCCTTCGGCAGCGCCTTCACCGGGTGTCCCGCCACCAGGAACGCGGCGTCCGCCTGCTGCTTCTGCCCGGTCGCGGTGGCCACGTGCACGACGCAGGGGCACGCCGCGGGCGGCTCGGCGACCGGCAGCTTCTTGCTGAACGTGCCGGCGGCGGTGGTGGTGACGGCGAGCCCGTCGGCGTTGGCGCAGGAGTTGGTGCCGCCGATGACGCCGCGGTCGGGGCTCGACTGCCCGCAGATCAGCAGCATCAGCAGCGCCTTCGACCCCCAGCCCGTGCCCTTCACGGTGACCGAACCGCCCGTTCCCGCCTGGGACCTGGAGAGCGTGACGGCCGGTTTGCCGTCGGCTGCCGCCGCCCAGGGAGCGGCTCCCGCGACCAGCGCGGCGACGAGGGCCAGGACGGTGAGCAGCCGCGGTGCGCGGGCCCTGCGGCGGTTCATGGCGTTCCCCTTTGGGTGCTCGGGTTCCGTCGGTTGCTGAGGAGTGGGATGCGCAGGGGCCGTCTGCTGCCGCCTCGGCTGCGGACGTACCAGGAGGCGGCGCAGCCCGCGCCCGCGAGTACGGCGAGGCCGCCGCCGAGCGCGCCCCAGGGCACGAACCGGGCCGTGGCCGTCGCCGAGCCGGTCGCGCCGCCGCCCGCGGTGACCGTCACCTTCACGTCGACCGAGTCGAGCGCGGGGGCGCCCGGCCACGGCTCGGTGAGGGTGACGCGGCGGCCCGGAAGCAGCTCGACGGGCAGCGTGCGGGCGCGCTTGTCGAGGACGGTGCCGAAGACCCCGTCGGCCTTCACCGCGAGGCGGGGCGTGAGCGTGGTGTTGCCGCGGTTCACCACGTCGTACGCGATGGAGTCGCCGTGCTCGACGCGTACGTGCTCGACGGTGAGCGCGGAGAGGGTGGGGCCGCTGACCCGCAGCCGGATGCTGACCCCGGCGTCCCGGCCACCGCCGCTCGCCAGGATCGCGCCCGGGTGGTCGCCCGGGGTGGCTCCCGTGGGGACGGTGACCGTGAACGGGACCTCGGCGCGGGTGCGGGCCGGGACCTTCACCGTCCGCTCGGCGAAGCGGATCCAGGCACCGGTGTCGCGGGCCTTCCTGCGCAGGCCCAGGGCGCCGTCGGTGCGGTTGTCCGCGTCGGCGCCGCGCAGGGTGACGGTGAGCGGCCTCGTCGTCGGGTTGGTGACGGCCACCTTGTCCTCCAGGACGGTGCCGGGGGTGCCCTCCGCGTAGATGTACGGACGGCCGTCGTCCGCGGCGGGGCGTGAGCCGCCGCCCGCGGAGGGGGTGAGCGTCCAGGTGGGGGTGGCTGCCGCCGCGGTTCCGGGCACCTCGGCGCCGCCCCATGCCAGGAGGGCGGCACCGAGCAACGCCCAGGCGCCGTGGCGGCCTCGGTTTCGTTCGCGAGCGCGGGTCATGCGTGGTTGCTCGCGCTCACGCGGCGGTAGCCGCATATCGACACTGCCCCGCGCCCCTTCAGGGCGCCGATCGCCTGCGGCGGGTCAGCCAGAGGCTGCCTGCCGCCCCCACCAGCAGGACCGTTCCCCCCAGCGTGCCCAGTGCGACCGCCGAGTCCTCCGGGCCCGTCTGCGGGAGTTCGCCGCCCGACGGGGCCGACTGGGAGGAGCCGGACGAGCCGGAACCGGAGGAGCCCGCGCCGCCGGCGGCCGCCTTGACGTCCAGCTGCAGGGACGGCTTCGGGCTGTTGGAGGGCGTGCACGTCGTCGTCGTGCCGAGCGCCTTGATGGTCAGGACGCCGGCCGTGAACGTCACGTTGCCGCTCTTCTCCGGCGTGTACGTGCCGGTCAGGTCGCTGATCTTGATGGGGGTGTTGGCGGGGATCGCCGCCGCGTTCGCGGGCCCGGTCGCGGTGAACTGGCCGGAGTCGGCGCCGCCCACCTTGATGATCGCGCTGGGCTTCATCGCGCCCTTGCCGAGTTCGACCGGGCTGGAGGAGACGCCCTTCTGGAAGGACATCGTGATCTTGTAGCCGCTGCCGCTCTTGACGGACTTCATGTCGATCGGGGAGACGGCGCCCTTCTTCCCGATCGGCGTCGCGCACTGGTAGTTGACGTTCTGCACCGTGGCCGAGGCGGTGGGGGCGGCCATCAGCACCGCCGAGCCGGCCAGGGCCGCGCTGAGCGCGAACGCGGCGGTTCGTTTCTGGTACGTCCGGTACGACACCTCGAGATTCCCTTCACACCGACGGTTACTGACGGTTCATCAGATGCGGGTGGCTCAAGGTACGCCCGGGGCCTTGCCGAGGGAAGACAAAGAGCGCCCCGGATCGAAGACGATCCAGGGCGCTCGGAAATACGTACGAAACGCGACTCAGGCGGGGGCGCCGACCTCGGCCCACACGGTCTTCCCGGTGACCCCCGGGGTGCGCACGACCCCCCAGTCGAGACAGAGCCGCTGGACGATGAACATGCCGTGACCACCGGGGCGGCCCGCGCGGTGCGGGGTGCGCGGGGCGGGCTGGCCCGCGCCGCGGTCGGAGACCTCGATGCGCAGCACCTTGTTGGACGCGGAGTCCCCGTAGAACAGGGCCAGCTCGTCCGGGCCCTCGGCGTGCAGGCAGGCGTTGGTGACCAGCTCGGAGACCACGAGCAGGACATCCTCCGCGGCGGCTCTGCGGTCCGCGGTCGAGGCGGGCAGCCAGCCCCACGCGTGCAGCGCGTCCCGGGTGAAGTCGCGGGCCAGCGGCACGATGCCGCTCGCGTCGCCCAGGCTCAGCCTGCGGACCTGGCGTCCCTCACCGGCCGGCTCGTCACCGGACTCGGGGCCGCGGTCGCCCGGCGAGTAGGGCCGGGTGGTGCTCATCAGCACTTCACCTCACCGATTCACCAATTCAGCTTCAGGGATCTTCAGAATTCAAAAGGGTCGGGGTTCAAGGGGTCGGGTCGTCGCCTTCGTCGGATGTGCTCGCCCCCGGTCGGAGGTCTCCTGCCCGGCCCGGCGGCGGGAACACCCCCGACTTGTGCGGAGGCCTTGTGACGGTGGTAACGCCTCGATCACGCAGAGACAACTGGAGCGTAACTTCTGCGTCTCGCGGGCGCGCGCCGTTTCGGGGCCTTCGGGTCACTCCGCGGCGAGCGCGGCTTCCAGTGATTCATGGACGGTGAAAACGGCCTCCGCGCCGGTGATCTCGAAGACCCGGGCCACCACCGGCTGCATCCCGGCCAGATGGACGCCGCCACCGGCGGCCTCGGCCTTGAGACGGGCACCCAGCAGCACGTTGAGCCCCGTCGAGTCACAGAACTCCAGCCGGGAGCAGTCGACAATGAGCCGGGAAAGTCCGCTTTCGAGGCATTCATCCAGGGGTTCTCGCAACAGGTCGGCGGTGTGGTGATCCAACTCACCCGCCGGGGTCACCACGGCGCTGGCCCCCTCTTGTCGCACCTCGACCAGAAGCCGGCCCCTATGTGCGCTGCCGACTGTCCCGCGGTCCATGACGCCCCTCTCCCGCTCAAGCTCTGCACTGCTACGAACTGCTCACGACGTGCGGTTGACGCCCTCGAACACTACGCCTTCTCCACGCGGCACGGCACCCGAACAACCCCTAGGAATTGGACATTTCGCCATCAAGCGCACTTGCGACCCGGCGAGTAAAGCGGGTAGGCCTAGTAAGGACAGCAACCGACCACGGCCGGCTTTGGAGGCGCCGCACACCGTAAGTGCACGTATGGGCATCGGCAGCCATATGCCGAGAACGATGGAGGACATCATGTCACCCCGGCTCGACGAATCGCGTACTGACCAGGCGACGTCGACTCTCCCCCCGGACCCCCGAATCGACGTCGACACCAGCGGTGGCGTCGCCTCCGGCGCGCGTACCCACGACGCATCCGGCCACACCGACTTCCCGGAAGGTCTTGAGGGCCTCCCGGAGATCCCGCCTTACGACGAGGTCGCCCCGCTCGACGCGCGAGCGCTCTCCAAGACGCTCTTCGAACGTCTCGAGTCCCTCGAAGAGGGCACCCACGAGTACGCGTACGTCCGCAACACGCTGGTCGAGCTCAATCTCGCGCTGGTGAAGTTCGCGGCCTCCCGGTTCCGCTCCCGCAGCGAGCCGATGGAGGACATCATCCAGGTCGGCACCATCGGCCTGATCAAGGCGATCGACCGCTTCGAGCTGAGCCGTGGCGTCGAGTTCCCGACCTTCGCGATGCCGACCATCGTCGGTGAGATCAAGCGCTTCTTCCGGGACACGTCCTGGTCCGTGCGCGTGCCGCGCCGGCTCCAGGAGCTCCGTCTCGACCTCGCCAAGGCGGGCGACGAACTCGCCCAGCAGCTCGATCGTGCCCCCACGGTGGGCGAGCTCGCCGAACGCCTGGGCATCTCGAACGACGAGGTCGTGGAGGGCATGGCGGCGTCCAACGCCTACACCGCGTCCTCCCTGGACGCCCAGCCCGAGGAGGACGACTCCGAGGGCGCCCTCGCCGACCGCATCGGTTACGAGGACCACGGCCTTGAGGGCATCGAGTACATCGAGTCCCTCAAGCCGCTGATCGCCGAACTGCCGTCGCGCGACCGCAAGATCCTGTCCTTGCGCTTCGTGGCGAACATGACGCAGTCGGAGATCGGTGACGAGCTGGGAATCTCGCAGATGCACGTGTCGCGGCTGCTGTCGCGCACGCTGGTGCGGCTGCGCAAGGGCCTGACGGTGGAGGAGTGAGCCCACCCGACGGTCCCTTATACGGTTCCACGCGCGAGCGGGCCCGCCTCCCTGATCCCCGGGAGACGGGCCCGTTCGCGTGCGGTGCCGGAGTGCTTCGGCCCTGGGGCCTGTCCGGCCCTGGGGTCTGTCCGGCCCTAGGCGCGCGTGCCGTGCGCCAGGACGGCGATGTGCGGGAGCGCCAACCGCCCGTCGGCGGCGGTCATCTCACCGGCCAGCCGGTCGTAGTGGGTGCGGGCGGCGGCCCGCTCGTCGTCCGTCAGGGCACCGATGATGCTGCCGACGGTGCCGATGCCCTCGTCGGTGAACCCGGCCCACCACGTGTCGGCGTCGGCGCGGTGCTCCCAGGTGAGCTCCTCGCCGTGTACGTCGTCCAGGCCGGCGGAGCGCAGCAGCCCGGCCACTCCTTCGCCGGTGCGCGCGAAGTCGATCTCGGGGCGGGGCAGGCCGGCGGGGCGTGACGCTCCGGACGCCTCCAGGGCGCGGCCGAGCAGGGTCTGCCCCGCGGCGTTGGGGTGGCGCCAGAGCGTGACGGCGACACGGCCGCCGGGACGCAGGACGCGGCGCAGTTCGGTGAGCGCGGCGACGGGGTCCGCGACGTGGTTGAGCACGAAGTTCGCGGTGACGGCGTCGAACTCATCGTCGGGGAAGGGCAGTTCAGGCAGTGCGGCGCGTTCGGCGCGGGCCTCGGGGACGCGGGCCCGGGTGGCCGTCACCATGTCCGGCTCGGCATCGACGGCGGTGAGGTGCGCGCCGCGCGTACGGGCCGCCTCGACGACGCTTCCGGTGCCGCACCCGACGTCCAGGTGCCGGGTGCCGCGGGTGACGCGGGCGGCGTCGAGCAGGGCGGGCACCGGGTGGGCGCACAGCCGCTCCGCACTGCGGCGGTAGGCGGCTGCGCGCCCGGCCCACATACGTCGTTCGTGGGCGTCGAAGGGGAACTCCTGCTGGGTTGTCGCCGCGGTCGCCATGGGGCGAGCCTACGAGGCCGGCGCGGGTCCGCCGCCGTCAGAGGCTGCGGGCGGCGATGTCACCCTGGCCGGTGGTGGCGCGGACGGCCAGGTCCGGGGTGCCGCCGGTGTTCTTCAGGGCGTTGCTGACCCGGCCGCGGCCGGTGCCCGCGTCCAGCGAGGCGGACGTTCCGGCGGCGGCGCCGACGGTGATGTCGCCCAGCTGGGTGCTGAGGGTGAGGGTGCCCCGTGCCGCCTCGGTGACGGTCAGGTCGCCTCGCTGGGTGCTGAGTTCACCGTCGCCCGCGAGACGGCCGACGGTGATGGCGCCGTCCTGGAGCGCGATGCGGGCGCTCGCCGCCTCGGCCAGTTCGACGGGGCCCTGCGCGCCGTCGACGACGACGTTCCCGAGCCGTCCCTCGGCGCGCAGTTCGGCGAGCGAGGCGGTGAACTCCAGGTGGGAGCCGGCGGGCAGCTGCACGGTCACCTCGACCGAGCCGGACGAACCGAAGGCCTGGCTCTTCGCCTCCGGGGCCGCGATCCGCAGCACGCCGTCGGCGTACGCGGCCGTGGTCCGCTCGGCGGCCTTCACGTCACGGCCCTTGGCGGGGTCGGCGGGGCGGATGTCGACGGTGGTGTCGGCGCGGTCCGCGGCGACGACGTGGACGCGGGCGGCGGGGGTGGCGACGACGGCGGTGAGGGCGGCGGGGGTGCTGAAGCTCTGCATGACGGTGTCTCTCCTGATCGACGACTGCGGCTCGCCGATGCGGCTCGCCGTTTCCGATAAGAGAAACGCTACGTTGCGTTCAAGAATCCTTCAACGCACCAGACGCATCACAGCCCTGTAATTGCAGGCCAGAGTCCCGAAATTGTTGCAATGAATGAGAATCTAACGCAACACCCTCTCCCCGCACCGTTGCAATGAGCTCACGGTGAACGCTCCGTTTGGGGAGGGCTTGACCGGGTCCGTGACCTGCGGCTTAGGGTGATCGCCGCAGAACAGGAGCCCCCGCCCATGACCAGCTCGTCCACCCTTTCCGTACGGGCCGTGTCCCGCGAGGAACATTTGGCGCATCTCACCCTCTATCCCGGCGCCAGCCATCTCCAGATCCCCGAGTGGGGCGCGGTGAAGCCCGACTGGACGGCGGAGAGCGTGGGCTGGTTCAGGGGGTCCGTCATGGTGGCGGCCGCGCTGATCCTGTACCGCCCGCTGCCCGGCACGCGCCGCTGTCTCGCCTACGTCCCCGACGGCCCCTCGCTCGACTGGCACGACCCGCGCCCGGAGCGCCTGTTGGAGCCGCTGATCGCGCACGTGGAGGCGCGTGGGGCGTTCTCCCTGCGGATCGGTCCCCCGCTCGTCGTGCGCCAATGGGAGCCGGCCACCGTCGCGGAGGGCATCGCCGACAGCGGCGTACGGCATCTGCACGGCATGGCCGCCGACCACATCGACGGGGCCGCCCTGGAGGCCGGGGAGCGGCTGCGGCGGCTCGGGTGGCGGCCCTGCGCGGACGGTGACGACACCGGGTTCGGGGTGGGGCAGCCCCGGTACGGCTGCCATGTGCCGCTCGCCGGGCGGTCGGCGGCCGAGGTGCGCGCGGGTCTCGCCCCGCACTGGCGCGAGGCGCTCGAAGTGTCCGAGGCGGCCGGCGTCAGGGTGGCCTGGGGCAGCGCCGCCGACCTGCCCGACTTCCACGGCCTGTACGCGGCGACGGCGGCCCGCGACGGCTTCAAGGCCCGCCCGCTCTCGTACTTCCAGCGCATGTGGGAGGCGCTCAACTCCCAGGACGGCGACCGCCTGCGCCTCTATCTCGCCGAGCACGACGGGGAGGTGCTCTCGGCCGCGCTGATGATCTCGGTCGGCACCCGCGTCTGGCACTCGTACGCGGCGTCCGGCCCCAAAGGCCGCGAACTGCGCCCCAGCAACGCCCTGTTGTGGCGGATGCTGGGCGACGCCCGGGCGGCGGGCACGCACACGTACGACCTGCGCGCGGTCAGCCCCCTGCTCACCCCCGACAACCGCCTCCTGGGCCGCCTCCGCTTCAAGACGGGCGCGGGCGCCCGGGCGGTGGAGTACCTCGGCGAGTGGGAACGCCCCGTCGGGACTCAAGGGCGGGTGCTGCAGCGGGCGTTGGGGATGTATCTGGGGAGGCGATGAGGCGGTCGTGCCACGCTGCTCGACGACGACCGGGTACGGGGAGCGGTGGCCGACATCCTGACCACCGGCGTCCACGAGCCGGGGCGCAAGGGGTTCACGGCCGCGTACTTCCACACGCCCGCCGGTCTGGCCGAGGAGATGACCGCGGCGGGCCTGACCGACGTCTCCCTCCACAGCGTCGAAGGTCCGGCCCTGCAAGCGGCCCGAGGGAGGCAGTCATGACTCGTCGGCGGATCCGGGAGACCAGGATTCTGACGGGGCGCAAGAAGTGGCCGTTCTACGTGTTCACGCGCGTGACGGACCCGGTCGCTCTGGAGGCGCTCCGCAGCCACCTCCACGAGGTGCACGGTGCGCCGTGGTGGCCGGATCGGCGCTGGGAGGGGATGGTCGCCGATCACTGCGCACGGCACGACCGCGAGGGGTGGGACACCCACTCCCATCGGCACATCCCCGAGACCAGCTGGGAGTGAGCCCGGGGACGGTGCGCCTCACACTTCACGGCCCCGGCTCGTCGTACCGGTCAGAACCCGCAAGGAACCGAGATCCAGGGAGCTGACCATGACTGTGCCAGTGGAGCGTGTGGAAGGCGTCAACGTGTCGGTCGTCTACTTCAGTGCGACCGGCACCGTGCACACCCTCGCCGAGGCCGTCGCCGAAGGGGCGCAGAAGGCCGGGGCGCGGGTGCGGTTGTGCCGGGTGACGGAGGAAGAGGGCGGGGCCTCGGCCGGGGACGTGGAGTGGGGGGACGCCGTGGTGTTCGGGACGCCCGCGCGGTTCGGGAATCCGGCGGCCCCGTTGCGGGCGTTCATCGAGTCGCTGGGGCCGCTCGGGTTCCGGGGCGCGCTCGCCGACAAGGTGTACTCGGCGTTCACCGCGTCCAACTCCGCGCACGGCGGCCAGGAGTCGACACTGCTGGCGCTGGCCAACACCTTCTACCACTGGGGCGGCATCATCGTCCCGCCCGGCTACACCGACCCGATCCAGCTCAAGTCCGGTAACCCGTACGGCGCTTCGCACGTGTCGGGCGAGGGCGCGCCGGGCGAGGTGTCGCTGGAGGCGGCCCGCTATCTGGGGCGGCGGGCCGTCTCCGTCGCTTCCGCGTTCAAGGCGGGCCGCGCCGTGCTCGGCGGGGCCGGCTGAACCGGCTCAGGCGCGCACCCCCGCCCGCCACACCTCGTTCACCAGCGGCACTCCCGGCCGGTACGCGAGGTGTACGTGACTGGGGGCGTCCAGGATCGCCAGGTCGGCGCGGGCGCCGGGAGCCAGGTGGCCGATGTCCGTGCGGCGCAGCGCCGTCGCGCCGCCCGCCGTCGCCGACCAGAGCGCCTCGTCCGGGGTCATGCCCATGTCCCGTACGGCCAGGGCGATGCAGAAGGGGACCGAGGACGTGAAGGACGAGCCCGGGTTGCAGTCGGTGGAGAGGGCCACCGTCACGCCCGCGTCCAGCAGGCGGCGGGCGTCCGGCCACTCGGCACGCGTCGAGAACTCGGCGCCGGGGAGGAGCGTCGCCACGGTGTTGCCGCTCGCCAGGGCGTCCACGTCGGCGTCCGTGACGTGCGTGCAGTGGTCGGCCGACGCGGCGTCCAGCTCGACGGCCAGTTGCACACCGGGGCCGTAGGAGAGCTGGTTCGCGTGGATCCGGGGCAGCAGGCCCTTCGCCTTGCCCGCCGTCAGGATCGCCCGCGCCTGGTCGCCGTCGAACGCGCCCTTCTCGCAGAACACGTCGATCCAGCGGGCGTGCGGGGCGCAGGCGTCCAGCATCTCGCCGGTCACCAGGTCGACGTACGCCGCCGGGTCGTCCGCATAGTCGGGCGAGACGATGTGCGCGCCCAGGTACGTGACCTCGTCGGTGTGGGCCGACGCGAGGCGCAGGGCGCGTGCCTCGTCGTGCGTCGTCAGGCCGTAGCCGGACTTCGTCTCGAAGGTGGTGGTGCCCTGGCGGAGGGCCTCCGCCAGGTAGTGGGTGAGGTTCGCCTCCAGCTCGGCGTCCGTCGCGGCGCGGGTCGCCGCCACCGTCGTACGGATGCCGCCGGCCTGGTAACTCCGGCCGGACATACGGGCGTTGAACTCGGCCGTGCGGTCGCCCGCGAAGACCAGGTGGGAGTGCGAGTCCACGAAGCCGGGGATCACGGCGCGGCCCGCCGCGTCGTGCACCTCGTCCGTCGCGGGGACGGCGGACGCCGGGCCCACCCAGGCGATCGTGTCGCCGTCGATGACGAGCGCGGCGTCCTTCAGCAGGCCCAGGGGGCCCTCGCCGAGGTCGGGGTTGTTCGTGACCAGGGTGGCGATGTTGGTGACGGCCGTGGTCGTGGTCGTGGTCGTGGTCATGGTTCCTCTTCCGGAGGGCTGTCAGGGCTGGCTGTCAGTGCAGGGCCGCGATCGCCTCCGTCAGGGCCTTCGCCACATCGCCGACCTGGACGTGCTCCCCGTCCCGTACGATCCTGCGCCCGTCCGCGACGACGTCCGTGACGTCCGCCGCGCTCGCCGCGAACACCGCCGTCTCCGCGCCCAGGCGGGGCAGCGCGCCCGCCGTGCGGACCGAGCCCAGGGTGACCGTGACCAGGTCGGCGCGGGCGCCCGGCTCCAGGGTGCCGGCGTCGTCCCAGCCGAGCGACGCGTGGCCGTCGACGGACGCCGCGCGCAGCAGCGCCGCCGCCGTCCAGTGGCCGCGGGTGCGCGAGCGCAGGCGCTCGTTCAGCTCCATCGCGCGGGCCTCCTCGAAGAGGTCGATCACCGCATGGCTGTCCGAGCCGAGGGAGAGTGGGGAGCCCGCCTGTTGCAGGGCGACCGCGGGGCCGATGCCGTCCGCCAGGTCGCGTTCCGTCGTCGGGCACATGCAGGTGCCGGTGCCCGAGCCGCCGAGCAGCTTGATGTCGGCGTCCGTGAGGTGGGTGTTGTGGACGCCGGTGGCGCGGGCGCTCAACACGCCGTGGTCCGCGAGGAGTTGGGTCGGTGTGCAGCCGTGCGCGGCCTGGCACGCGTCGTTCTCCGCGGTCTGCTCGGAGAGGTGGACGTGCAGGGGGGCGCCGCGCTCGGACGCCCACTGCGCGACCGTCGCCAGCTGGTCCGCCGGGACCGCCCGCACCGAGTGGACCGCCGCGCCGATCTTCGCGTGCTCCCGCGCCGTGAGGAGCGAGGCGCGCTCGGCCCACGCCTGCGTCGTGCCGTCGGAGAAGCGCAGCTGGTGGTGGTCGGGCTCCTTGCCGAAGCCGGACGAGACGTACGCCGTGTCGAGGAGCGTGATGCGGATGCCCGCGTCGGCCGCCGCCGCGATCAGCGCCTCGCCCATCGCGTTCGGATCGGCGTACGGGGCGCCGCCGGGCGCGTGGTGGACGTAGTGGAACTCGCCGACCGCCGTGATGCCCGCGAGCGCCATCTCCGCGTACACGGCCCGCGCGAGCGCGTGGTACGTGTCCGGCGTGAGCCGGTCCGCGATGCCGTACATGACCTCGCGCCACGTCCAGAACGTGCCCGAGCCGACCTGCACGGTCGAGCGCAGGGCGCGGTGGAAGGCGTGCGAGTGGGCGTTGGCGAGGCCCGGCAGGGTCAGGCCGCGCAGGATCTCGGCGCCGGGGGGCGGGGTGTCGGCCCCGGTGCGGACCGCCGCGACGCGTCCGTCGCGGGACACGTCCACCGCCACGCCCGGTTCGACGTGGCTGCCGAGCCAGGCGTGTTCGAGCCAGTACGTCGTCGTCACCGCTCGCTCCGTGTGCTCCACCGTCACTTGCAGGCCAGCCCTTCCAGTACGTCGGCCAGTGCGCGCACCCCGGCGAGGCAGTCGTCCTCCGCGGCGGATTCCGCCGGGGAGTGCGAGACGCCGGTCGGGTTGCGTACGAACAGCATGGCGGTGGGGATCCGTGCGGCGAGGATTCCCGCGTCGTGTCCCGCGCCCGTGCCCAGGACGGGGACGCGCAGCTCGTCCGAGGACGTACCGGTACCGAGGATGCGGGCGAGCTCGTCGCGCAGCGCGTGGTCGAACTCGACGACCGGGGTGAAGGACTCGCGGGTCAGCGACACGTCGATGCCGTGCGCCTCGCCGTACTCGCGGGCCGCCTTCTCGATCGCGGTGACCGTCCGGTCGAGGGCCTGCTGGTCGGCGGCGCGCGAGTCGAGCCAGCCGCGGACCAGCGACGGGATGGCGTTGACGCCGTTCGGCTCGACCGCGATCTTGCCGAACGTGGCGACGGCGCCTGCGAGCCGGGCCTCGCGGCGGGCGGCCAGGACCGTCTCCGCGTAGGAGAGCATCGGGTCGCGGCGGTCGACCAGGCGGGTGGTGCCCGCGTGGTTGGCCTCGCCCGCGAAGTCGAACCGCCAGCGGCCGTGCGGCCAGATGGAGCTGGCGATGCCGACCGCGTCACCGGAGAGGTCGAGGGCGCGGCCCTGCTCGACGTGGAGTTCGATGAACGCGTCGATGCGGGAGAGGCGTTCGGGGTCGGCGCCGATGGCCTCCGGGTCGTACCCGGCCTTCTCCATCGCCTGCGGGAGGCCGACGCCGTCGCCGTCCTTGAGCGCGTACGCCTGCTCACGCGTGAGCACCCCGGAGGTGAGGCGGGAGCCCACGCAGGCCAGACCGAAGCGGGCGCCCTCCTCGTCACCGAAGTTGGTGATGGCGAAGGGGCGGGTGAACTCCGCTCCCCTGCGGCGGAGTTCGTCCAGGGCGGCGAAGGAGGAGACCACGCCGAGGGGGCCGTCGAACGCGCCGCCGTCGGGGACCGAGTCCAGGTGGGAGCCGGTGACGACGGCGCCGCCTGCCTCGGGGTCGCCGAGCCAGGCCCACTGGTTGCCGTTGCGGTCGAGTTCGTACGTCAGGCCGCGGGTCTCGGCCTGGGCCCTGAACCAGGCGCGGCAGTCGGCGTCGGCGCCCGTCCAGGCGTGCCGGCGGTAGCCGCGGGAGTCCTTGTCCTGGCCGATCGGGAGCAGGTCCCGCCACATCTCCAGGAAGTCGGGGCCCACCGTGGGGGCGTTGCTCACTTGCTGTCGTCCTCTCGCATCGGAATCCTGACCCCGCGCTCGTCCGCCACCGACTCGGCGATGTCGTACCCGGCGTCCACGTGCCGGATCACTCCCGTGCCCGGGTCGTTCGTCAGCACCCGGCGGATCTTCTCGCCGGCCAGCGGGGTGCCGTCGGCGACCGTGACCTGGCCCGCGTGGATCGAGCGGCCCATGCCGACGCCGCCGCCGTGGTGGATCGAGACCCAGGACGCGCCGGACGCCACGTTCACCATCGCGTTCAGGAGCGGCCAGTCGGCGATGGCGTCGGAGCCGTCCCTCATGGCCTCGGTCTCGCGGTACGGGGAGGCGACGGAGCCGCAGTCCAGGTGGTCGCGGCCGATGGCGAGCGGGGCCTGCAGCTCGCCGGACGCCACCATGTCGTTGAAGCGCTCGCCCGCCTTGTCCCGCTCGCCGTAGCCGAGCCAGCAGATGCGCGCGGGCAGGCCCTGGAAGTGGACCCGCTCGCCCGCCATCCTGATCCAGCGGGCCAGTGATGCGTTCTCGGGGAAGAGATCGAGGATCGCGCGGTCGGTCTTGTGGATGTCGCTCGCCTCGCCGGACAGCGCCGCCCAGCGGAACGGGCCCTTGCCCTCGCAGAACAGCGGCCGGATGTAGGCGGGGACGAAGCCGGGGAACGCGAACGCCCGCCCGTAGCCGGCCAGTCGGGCCTCGCCGCGGATCGAGTTGCCGTAGTCGAAGACCTCGGCGCCCGCGTCCATGAAGCCGACCATGGCCTCGACGTGCCGGGCCATCGACTCACGGGCCCGCGTCGTGAAGCCGGCCGGGTCCTTGGCCGCGTAGGTCTTCATGTCGTCGAAGTCGACGCCGAGGGGGAGGTAGGCGAGCGGGTCGTGCGCGGAGGTCTGGTCGGTGACGATGTCGATGGGCGCGGACTCGGCGAGCATCCGCGGCAGCAGCTCCGCCGCGTTGCCGAGCAGGCCGATGGAGAGGGGCCGGCGGGCGTCGCGGGCCTCGACCGCGAGGCTCATCGCGTGCTCCAGGGAGTCGGCCCTCACATCGAGGTACTGGTGGGCGATGCGGCGCTCGATGGCGCGCGGGTCGCAGTCGACACAGATGGCGACGCCGTCGTTCATGGTGACGGCGAGGGGCTGGGCGCCCCCCATGCCGCCGAGCCCGGCGGTCAGGGTGATCGTGCCCGCCAGGGTGCCGCCGAACTTCTTGGCCGCCACCGCCGCGAACGTCTCGTACGTGCCCTGGAGGATGCCCTGGGTCCCGATGTAGATCCAGGAGCCCGCGGTCATCTGGCCGTACATGGTGAGGCCGAGCGCCTCCAGGCGGCGGAACTCCTCCCAGTTCGCCCAGTCCCCCACCAGGTTCGAGTTGGCGAGCAGGACGCGCGGCGCCCACTCGTGGGTCTGCAGCACACCGACCGGGCGCCCGGACTGGACGAGCATCGTCTCGTCCTGCTTGAGGGTCTTCAGGGTGCGCACCATCGCGTCGAAGGAGCGCCAGTCGCGGGCCGCCTTCCCGGTGCCGCCGTAGACGACGAGCTCGTCGGGGTGCTCGGCGACCTCGGGGTCGAGGTTGTTCTGCAGCATGCGCAGGGCGGCTTCCTGCTGCCAGCCCAGGGCGCTCAGCCGTGTACCGCGCGGGGCTCGTACGGCTCGGGGTCCTGACGTCATGCCTGCCTCCCGGTGTACGTACGTCTGCTGATGATGGAGCTATTCATATCCTGCGGTTCTGAATAGACCTAGTCAATACGTGGTCCGGACCCCACCCCGGTGGTTGTCTGGCCCCCATGGCATCCATGGACGCGTCCACCGTTCCCCTGCCCGGACTCCCCGCCCGCCGCGCGCAGGCCCGCGACGAGGCCGTACGGGCCGCCGTCGCCCAGGGCCTGGTCGGGCCCGCGGCCCCGGTCGCCGGGCTGCTCGACGTCGCCGGCATCCGGGCCTCCGCCGCCGCCGTACGCGCCGCCTTCGACGCGGTCACCGCCCCCGGCACCCCGGTGCTGCACGCCTTCGCGGTGAAGGCGACCCCGCTCGTGCCGGTGCTGCGGCTGCTCCACGAGGCCGGGATGGGCGCCGAGGTCGCGAGCCCCGGCGAGCTGGCCCTGGCCCGCGCCGCGGGGGTCTCGCCCGCGCGGACCGTGCTCGACTCCCCCGCCAAGACCGGCGCCGAACTGCGCGAGGCGCTCGCGCTCGGCATCGCCGTCAACGCCGACAATGCGCAGGAGCTGGCCCGCCTCGACACCCTCGTCACCTCCGCGCCGACCCGCTCCCCGCTGGGCATCCGGGTCAACCCGCAGATCGGCGCCGGGTCGATCGGCGCCCTGTCCACCGCGACCGCCACCTCCAAGTTCGGTGTCGCGCTGCGCGACGAAGGGGCCCACGACTGGCTCGTGCGCGCCTACCTGGACCGGCCGTGGCTGACCCGGCTGCACACCCACTCCGGGTCGCAGGGCGTCCCCCTGGAGCTGATGGCGCAGGGCGTGCGCGCCGTGTACGAGCTCGCCGAGGAGATCAACGCGGCGGCCGGGCGGCAGCAGATCGACACCCTCGACATCGGCGGCGGCCTCCCGGTGAACTTCGGCTCCGACGAGGACCTGCCCGACCACGCCACGTACGCGAAGCTGCTCGCCGAGACCGTGCCGGGGCTCTTCGACGGGCGCTACGGGCTCGTCACCGAGTTCGGACGCTCACTGCTCGCCAAGCACGGCATCACGCTCGCGCGCGTGGAGTACGCGAAGGAGACCGGCGGCCGCCCGATCGCCCTGACCCACGCGGGCGTCCAGGTGGCGACCCGGACGGTGTACATGCCGGGATCGTGGCCGCTGCGGGTCGTCGCGTACGACGCCGAGGGCCGGCCCAAGTCCGGGCCCGGCGTCGCCCAGGACATCGCGGGACCGGCCTGCTTCGCCGGTGACCTGCTCGCCGAGAACCGCGAGCTGCCGCTCCTGGAGGCGGGCGATTACGCGGCCGCCCTCGACACCGGCGCCTACTGCTTCGCCCACCACTACTCGTACAACTCGCTGGCCAGGCCGGGCATCTACGGCTTCACGACGACGCCGGAGGGGGTGCGGTTCGCGACCGTGCGGGAACCACAGGCCATCGAGGACATCGTGGCCGAATCCGGCGGGGCGCACCGCGGGGCGCTGACCGGCCTGTGACGTGCGGGGCACGCGTGACTGCCGTGTCCTGAACACCCCTGCTTTCCGGGCGGGTTGGCGGATTCTAGACCCTCGCCGAATGTTCCACTGGAAAATGCCAGAACGCTCACCAGGTCGCCGTACAGTGCGTAGCGTCTTCGTCACACGCGCATCAGCAGTGCTCTGAGCGTGCGGAAGTGGCGACAGGTGGGGAGTTTCAGGCGTGCCCGGAATCGACGAGTGCCTGCTCGAGGCCATGCGACTGCCGGGGGCGCGCGGTGCCTCCGTCGTCGACTGGACCAGTGGTCTCGCGCTGGGCACGATCGGGGACTCACCCAACGGCGACCACGAGGCCACCGCCACCGAGGCCGCCGAACTGGCCCGGCTCGCCGCCGAGCACCGGGCGTTCGCGCCCGCCGACGGCAACGACTGGACGCAGGGCACGAGCGGCCCCGACGGCGACAAGACACCGCCCGTCGAGGACGTCATCGTCACCAGCCGCGACGGCTACCACCTGCTGCGGTTCGTGCCGACGACGTTCGACAGCAGCGTCTTCCTGCATCTGTGGCTGGACCGCGGCGAGGGCAATCTCGCGCTCGCCCGGCTCCGGCTCGCCGACCTCGCCGACCGGCTGGTCCTGGGATGAGTGCGGCACCCGCCCCCGCGGGCGTCTCCCCCATGCTGAACAGACTCGCTTCGGAGCGGGCCACCGGTGCGCTGATCCGCGAGCACGGCACCCTCTACCTCGCCGACGGCCGGATCGTGCACGCCGAGTCCCCGGCCACGCCCGGCATGGACGTGCTGCTGACCGCGGGCGGCGCGCTGCAGGCGGACCGCTGGTGGGAGGCGGTCGACCGGGCCGGGGCCCGGCGCGGGGTCGGCCGCTATCTCGTCGAGCACGGGCCGCTGACCGACGGCGCGCTCGAACTGTGCCATCTGGGCGCGCTGTTCGACGCCGCGTACTTCACGCTGGCTCCCAGCAGCGGGCCGACCCGCTTTCGCTACGGGGTCTCGCACTGGTTCGGCTCGGTGCGGCCGGTGCCGGTGGCGACCGTCGAGCGGGAGACGCTGCGCCGCCGTGACCTGCTGCAGCGGATCTGGCCCGAGCCGGACACCGACACGGCGCCGCTCACCCGGGCCGGCGTCCACGATGTGCGGGTGCCGCCGCGCCGCCGCCGGGTGCTGGACCTGGTGGACGGCGAGCGCACCGCGTCCCAGATCGCGCTCGCCCTCGGCAGACCCGCGTACCACACGCTGGTGGATCTGCGCCGGCTCGCCGCGGGCGGCCTGATCACCACCGCGCCCCCGGTACCGCCGGTGACCGCCGCCCCGCCCGAGTGGCTGGCGCAGGCCGCCGTGGACGACCCCGACGTGGCCCTGCTGCGCCGGCTGCGCGACGCACTGGAGGCACTGTGATCCGTCTCCGGCGCACCACCCGGACCGTCGCTTCCGACACCTCCGAAGGGAGACCGCCGATGGCGGACGAGGCCGAAGTCCTCGGCGAACTACAGCGGTTGAGAATACGGGTGCCCCAGGTCACGGGCGCGCTCGCGGCCAGCGTCGACGGGCTCGTACTCGCCCAGGACACCTCCGGCGTCGAACCGGAGGGCGTGGCCGCGCTGACCGCCGCCGCGCTCGGCGTCGCCCAGCGCCTCGCGGACGCCACGGGACAGGGCGTCTTCCGTGAACTCCTGGTGCGCGGCTCGCGCGGTTACGTCGCCACGTACGCGGCCGGGGACACCGCGGTGCTCACCCTGCTCGCCGAGGACCGTGTCAACGTCGGACGGCTCCATCTGGAGGGCCGCAGGGCCGGCGCCAAGGTCGGCGAACTCGTCGAGGCCGCGGCGGCCGAGCCCGTGGTGCGCACCCGGGGCCGGGCCCGCGCCCGCACCACCTCGACGACCGACAGCGGACTCCCGGTCAGAACCCCCAGGCCCACGGAGCCGGGCCCGCTCCCCGAGAGCGCGCTGCAGCCCAGAACGGCCCGTTGACGGCCACGACCACAACACCACCCGGCCACCGGCACAGCCACGCACACAGCCCCGAGTCCACCCACCGGCACAGTCACACGGACAGCTGCTCGGACAGTCAGCTGCACAGGAAAGGACCCATCACCATGGCCAACACCGAGACCGCCCTCAAGGACGCGCTCGCCTCCATCGAGGGCGCCAGCGCGGCCGCGCTGGTCGACTACACGAGCGGCATGGCCCTCGGGACGATCGGCGGCTCCAAGTCGTTCGACCTGGAGGTGGCGGCGGCGGGCAACACCGACGTCGTCCGCGCCAAGCTGCGCACCATGGAGCACCTCGGCATCAAGGACGAGATCGAGGACATCCTGATCACACTCAACAGCCAGTACCACCTGATCCGCCTGATCAAAGGCCGCGGCGGCAACGGCCTGTTCCTCTACCTCGTGCTCGACTCCGCGCGCGCCAACCTGGCGATGGCCCGCCACCAGCTCAAGAAGATCGAGTCCGACCTGGAGGTCTGACGGCCTGATACGTCGGTGACGCCGCGCCCCGCCGGGCGCGGCGTCACCCGCGCTCGCCCCGGTCGCCCGGTCCGGTCGCCCTTGACGTGCTTGCCCGCGGGGGGGGCTCAGGACACCCTGTCGGCCGCCCAGCTCGCCAGCACCCTGAGCCTCTCCTCCGTCGGCGAGCCCGGCTGAGGGGTATAGACCACGAGGACCTGGTCCTGTTCGCCGGAGACGCTCAACGTCTCGTACGGCATGACGAGTTCACCCACGACGGGATGCAGCAGCCGCTTGGCCCCGTGGGTCTTCTCCTTGACCTGGTGGTCCGCCCACAGCCGCCGGAATTCCTCGCTGCCGAGCGACAACTCGCCCACCAGGACGGCCAGTTGCGGGTCGCGGGGGTGCAGTCCCGCGTCCAGGCGCAGATGGGCCACCGTCTCGGCGGCGACGGCCCGCCACTCCGGGTACAGCTCGCGGGCCGCGGGGTTCAGGAACACCTGCCGCGGCATGTTCCGCTCCTCGGGCGCCATCGCCGAGAAACCGACGACGGCGTCCCCGAGCGCGTTCCACGCCAGTACGTCCATGCGTCGGCCGAGCACGAACGCGGGCGCCTTCTCGATCGTGTCGAGGAGCAGCCGCAGTCCGGGCCGCACCCGCTGCCCCGGGCCCGCGCCGTCCGTCCGGCGCCGGGTGCGCGCGGGCCTGGCCACCGAGCGCAGATACGCCTGCTCGGTCTCGTCGAGCCGCAGCACCCGCGCCACCGCGTCCAGCACGGCGTCGGAGACTCCCCCGGAGTTCGTCCGGGAGGTGCCCCCCGACCCGCGGCCCTGTTCGAGGCGGATGTAGTAGTCGACGCTGACCCCGGCGAGCTGCGCGACCTCCTCGCGCCGCAGCCCCGGCACCCGCCGCCGCCCGTGTCCGGGAAGCCCGACCTCCTCGGGCTGGATGCGGGCGCGCCGCGACCGCAGGAAGTCCCCTATGCCGCTCAGATCCCCGTGCTCGTCCATGGGTCAGATCCTAGGCACCGCGCGCCCGCGCATCCTGGTACTGCGAAACCCAGGAAAGACCCGGCCCTGGGTAAGCCCGCGGACCCGGACCAGAGTGCTGCCCATGACGAACACCACCCCGCACCCCTACGCCTCCCTCTCCGGCCGCACCGCCGTGATCACCGGCGCCGCCAGCGGCATGGGCGAGGCCACCGCCCGCCTGCTCGCCGCGCACGGCGTCCGCGTCTGCCTGCTGGCCCGCCGCGCCGACCGGCTCACCGAACTGGCGGAGAAGATCGGGGCCGAGGGCGGCCGTGCGCTGGCCGTGCCCGCGGACCTCACGGACCAGGCATCCGTGGACGCGGCGGCCGAGCAGGTCCACGCCGCCTACGGCCGCGTCGACCTGGTGGTCAACGCGGCCGGCGTGATGCTCCCCAACCCGATCGCCGACGGCCGCACCGACGAGTGGCAGCGGATGCTCGACACGAACGTCACCGGCGCGCTGCGCGTGATCCGCGCCTTCACCCCCGGCCTGATCGCGGCGGCGCGGGACGGCGGCACCGCCGACCTGGTCAACATCTCCTCGATCGGCGCACACGTCCCGTTCCCGAACTACGCGGTGTACGGGGCGACGAAGGCCGCGCTGACGTATCTGTCGCAGTCCCTGCGCACGGAGCTCGGCCCGCACGACGTCCGCGTCACCAACATCGAACCGGGCCTGACGGACACCGAGTTGGGCAGCCACGTCGACAACGCGGAACTCTCCGCGCAGCTGGACGGCATGTTCGACGCGCTCATCGGGCTCTCGTCGGACGACATCGCGGACCTGATCGCGTACACGACGAGCCGCGCCCGCCACGTGAATCTGCGCCAGGCGATCGTGCTGCCCACCCGTCAGGCCTGACCCGGCGGGCCGCTCACTCCTCCCAGTCGGAGTCCTGCCGCCCGCGCTCCGCGCGCTCGCGCCGCCACTGCGGCGGCCAGCCCCCGGCATGCACCGCGTTCACGCCGACGATGCCGCCCCAGGCGATCAGCAGCCCCGGCAGATGGGCGTTGGCCACGGCGATCGCGGAGAGCGGGATCGCGAGGACGAGGGAGACCGCGGTGAAGCCGAAGCGCTCGCCCCAGCCGTCGCCGGTGCGGCCGCGGCGGGCGCCGCGGGCGACGGTCGTCCGCTCCTCGGCGAGCTGCCGCCGCACCCGGCGGTCGACGACGGAGTCGAGCCGCTGTTCGACCTTGTCGAGGAAGGACTCGACGAGCGCGGAGTCGTACTCCTCGCCGAGCTCCCTGCGGGCCTGCAGCGTGGCGTCGAGTTCCTTCTTGAGTTCGGCGTCACGCGCACCGTCGCGTGCGCCGTCGCGTGTGCGTTCGGGTGCGTCCATACCGTCGTACGGTACGGAGCCGGGGACCGGTACGCAGTGGGGCTAACCCCCCTCTTCGACGAGGGCCCGGTCGCGGCAGGTCACGACAGCAGGGCCACCACCCCGGAGTCCAGGTCGAACCGGGCCGCGGCCACGACCGTCCCGCCCCCGCCGATCGCGGGGTCCGCCCGGAGCGTGTCGCGGACGGAGCGGGCGTGCCGGCGCACCGTGTGGTCGGCCCAGTCGCCGGGCAGGCCGCGGCAGGCGCGGGCGGCCGGCGCAATGGAGTCGACGAGGCGGCCGAGGTGGCCCGGGGCGGGCGCGCCGACGGCGACATGGGCGAGGGCGGCGGCGACGGCACCGCAGCGCTCGTGCCCGAGGACGAGGACGAGCGGCGCGCCGAGTTCGCCGACCCCGTACTGCACGGATCCGAGCACGGCGTCGTCGAGCACCTCGCCCGCCGTCCTGATGCACAGCAGGTCGCCGAGTCCCTGGTCGAAGACGATCTCGGGCGGGACGCGGGAGTCGACGCAGCCGACGACGACGGCGAACGGCCGCTGGGCGGCGGCGAGCACCTGGCGCACGTCGCGCCCCTGGTGCGGATGGCGGGAACGGCCCTGCGCGTAGCGGAGGTTGCCGTCGAGGAGGGTGGACAGGGCCTCGTGGGCGGATCGGGGTCGCGGGGACGGGGCGGCGACGGCCGGGACGGCCAGCAAAGGAGCCAGGGCGGCCGTCGCCGTCAGGAAGATCCTGCGTTGGGGCACATACGCACGGTAAGAGCCCGTCACTCACCGTGGCTAGACCGCGTCGGCGACTCTTGATCGTTCCGTCGCCCGATCATGCCCGTTCCGAGATCAACGGCGCGTCGTGCGCGACCGGGCCGAGGATCGTCTCGGCCGGTATGTGCGAGGTGTCGCGCCGGGCGAGCAGCCAGTACAGGGCGGCCGGGACGACGAGCCCGACGATCCAGGAGATGTCGGCGCCGCCGAGCGGTGCCACGGCCGGACCGGTGTAGAACGAGGTGGCCAGGAACGGGAGTTGGGCGGCGACCCCGACCCCGTACACGACGAGCGCGTCCCACCGCCAGGCGCCGTAGCGGCCGCGCGGGTCGGCGAGGGCCGGGATGTCGTACTTCTCGCGCGAGATCAGGTAGAAGTCGACGAGGTTGATCGCCGACCACGGCGTGAAGAACGTCAGCAGGAAGAGCAGGAAGTCCTTGAACGAGGACAGGAAGCTGTCCTTGCCGGCGAGGGCGACGGCCGTGCCCGCGACCATGATGACCGCGATGTACGCGGCGCGGACGCGCGGCGAGATGGCGCGCTGGCCGCGGAAGCCGCTGACGCCGGTGACCATCGACATGAAGCCGCCGTACGTGTTGAGCACGTTGATGGTGAGCTTGCCGAGGGCGATCACGAAGTAGAAGAAGGACGCCACGAGGCCCGCGCCGCCGAGTGTGACGACGTAGCCGACCTGGTCGTCGAGGAACTTGCCGCCCGCGCTCGCGGCGACGAACACCCCGAACGTCATCGACCACTGCGAGCCGAGCGCCGAGCCCGACAGCGTCCACCAGAAGGTGGCCTTCGAGCTGGTGGAGCGGGGCAGATAGCGCGAGTAGTCGGCGACGTACGGGCCGAAGGCGAGCTGCCACGACGCGGAGAGCGAGACGGCGAGCAGGAACATCGGCAGCGAGAAGTGCGCGTCGCCCAGCAGGTCCCCGAGGTCGACGCGGTCGAGGAGCCGGATGCCCAGGTACACGAAGGCCAGCGCGCAGACGACGCTCGCGACCCGGCCGAGCGCGTGGATGACGCGGTAGCCGACGGCGGCCATGACGGCGGTGACGGCGGCGAAGAGCACGATGCCGGTGGTGTCACCGGTGTGGGTGAGGCGGGCCGTGGCCTCCCCGGCGAGCACGCTGCCGCTGGCGAAGAAGCCGACGTACATCAGGATCACGAGGAGCAGCGGGACGACCGCCCCGCGCACGCCGAACTGCGCCCGTGACTGGATCATCTGCGGCAGGCCGAGCTTCGGCCCCTGCGCGGAGTGCAGCGCCATCACGGCGCCGCCGAGCAGATTGCCGAGCACGAGGCCGATCAGCGACCAGACGACGTCGCCGCCGAAGACGACGGCGAGCGCGCCGGTGACCACGGCCGTGATCTGGAGGTTGGCGCCGAGCCAGAGGGTGAACTGGCTGAACGCGTGTCCGTGCCGCTCACCGTCCGGCACGACATCGATGGAGTGCCGCTCCACTACCGCTGCCATGAGAGTCTCCCCTTGCCCGCTCTGTATATCGTCATGCAGAGTTCTCGGTGAGTGAATAATTTGTCAATGGCCGCGTGTAAATCGCAGGTAAATCGCGGTCACGTCGCCGCCTCCGCGCCCCCGCGGACGACTGTTTGAGGAGGAACAGCCCGTCATGCCCCCGAAGTCGTCCTTCACGAGTCCCGCCCCCGCCGCCCGCCCGGTCGTCGTCCTCGACGGCCACGGTCTGCCGGTCGCCGACGTGGTCCGCCTCGCGCACGCCGAGGCCCGGCCGGTGCCCGGCACCGACGCCATGAAGCGGGTCGAGGAGTCCTGGGACGCGGCCCGCGAGATCGCCGCGTCGGGCCGCGTCTACGGCCGCTCGACCGGCGTCGGCGCCAACCGCAGCGAGGACGTGCCCACCGAGGCCGCCGCCGACCACGGCCTGCGGCTGCTGCGCAGCCACGCGGGCGCGATCGGCGACGAGCTGCCGGAGCGCGAGGTACGGGCGATGCTCGCGGTCCGCGCGAACCAGTTGCTGGCGGGCGGCGCGGGCCTGCGCCCGACCGTGGTCACGGCCCTGTGCGAGGCGCTGGAGAACGGCGCACACCCGGCGGTCAACGAGTTCGGCTCGGTCGGCACCGGCGACATCGCCCCGCTGGCCCAGATGGGCCTGGCGCTGGCGGGCGAGCACCCCTGGCGCGGCAAGGGCACGCCCCCACAGCCGCAGCCCCTCGACAACAACGACGCCCTCGCGCTGATCTCCTCCAACGCCCTCACCCTCGGCCAGTCGGCACTCGCCCTGCACGAGCTGCGGACGCTCCTGACGGCCACTCAACTCGTGGCCGCCATGAGCCTGTTGGCGGTCGACGGCTCCTACGAGGCGTACGCGCTGCCGGTGCACGAGGCCCGCCGCCACAAGGGCTCGTACGACGTGGCGGCGAACATGCGCGCCGCGCTCGGCGCCGACGAACGCCCCACCCCGCCGCTCGGCCGCATCCAGGACCCGTACGGCTTCCGCTGCGTGCCGCAGATCCACGGCCCGGCGCAGGACGCGGCGGACTCCCTGGAGAACGTCCTCACGGTCGAGATCAACGCGGCCGCGGAGAACCCCCTCATCTCCCCCGCGGACATGGCGGCCTACCACCACGGCGGCTTCTACATGGCCCAACTCTCCCTGGCCCTGGACCACTTCAGGCTCGCGATGACCCAGGTGGCCCGCCTCTCCACGTCCCGCCTCTCCACCCTGAACGAACCGGCGTTCACGCGCCTGCGCCCCTTCCTCGCGGACGGCGAGGCGGCGGCCTCGGGCGTGATGATCCTGGAGTACGCGGCCGGCGGCGCCCTCGCGGACCTGCGCGCCTTCGCGGCCCCGGCGTCCCTCGGCCACGCGGTCCTGTCCCGGGGCGTCGAGGAACAGGCCAGCTTCGCCTCCCTGGCGGCCCGCCAGACGCTCCGCCTGTGCGCCGCCTACCGCCAGGTGGTCGGCTGCGAACTCGTCGCGGCCGTACGGGCCTTGCGCCTGCGCGACCTGCGCCCCGACCCGGAACTCCCGGTGGGCCGCGCGTTCGCGCTGGCGGACGCGGAGCTCCCGCAGGAGACGGCGGACCGGCCGCTCACCCTTGACGTGGAGCGGGCGGCCGCACTGCTGGAGCGGTTCGCGGGGTAGCCGACCGCCCCGCTCCCACCGGGGCCTTGGTGGCCCACGGCCGCGGATGCGGCACTGGAGAAAAGCGCTCCGGCGGCCGAGACCGAAGCGACGGCGCATGCGCCGCCCCGGAGCCGACGGTCTCGGACCGTTCCACCGCGCCCTAGCCCCCGCCCCGGCCGCCGACCCGCCCCGCACCCCGCTGTGGCCCCGCACCGCCCGTACCCGCCGCGTCCCGCGCCGCCGGCCACCCCCTGGCGCCCCGCACCCGTCATGAATAGGCTCATACACATCTCAGCCCCGATGAATGACCCAGCGGGGCCCGGACGGGGAGCCATGACCGAGCACACCGAACAGACCACCACCAGCGCCGCCACCCGGCTCCAGCACCTCTTCGAGGGGCACCGGCTCACCCCCACGCAGCGCCGTATCGCCCATTGCATGGTGCGCCGCGCGGCGGACGTGCCGTTCCTGTCCTCGGTGGAGCTGGCCGAGCTCGCGGGGGTCAGCCAGCCCTCGGTGACCCGCTTCGCAGTCGCCCTCGGGTTCGACGGCTACCCGGCGCTGCGCAAGCACCTGCGCGAGGTGGCCCCCGCCGAACCCGGCACCGCCACCAAGGCCAACGAGTACCAGCAGGCGGTGGAGGCCGAGATCGCGAACCTGCGCCACCTCGCCGGTCTGCTCGCCGACCCGGCCCCGGTGGAGCGGGCCGGCCGGCTGCTCGCCGCGTCCCGCCCGCTGCCGGTCCTCGGTCTGCGCGCGGCGGCCTCGCAGGCGTACGGATTCTCGTACTTCGCGGCGAAGGTGCACCCCGACGTCCGGCTGCTCGACGAGGGCGGCACGATGCTCGCGGACCGGATCGACGCGGCGGTGCGGGCGGGCGCCACGGCCCTGCTCTGCTTCGCGCTCCCGCGCCATCCGCGCGAGGTCGTCGACGCTCTCGCCCACGCCCGGTCCGCGGGCCTGACGGTGGTCACGGTCGCCGACTCGGCGTTCGCCCCGGTCGCCCGCCACAGCGACCTGCTGCTGCCCGCCGCGGTCGGCACGGGCCTCGCCTTCGACACGGCGTGCGCGCCGATGCTGCTCGGCCGGGTGCTTCTCGAGGCGATGTGCGACGGTCTGCCGCAGGCGCAGGCCCGCCTGGAGGAGTTCGACGTACGGGCGGCGGAGCGCGGCCTGTTCGTGGAGTGACCCCGCGCGCCGGGAAAGAGAGTTGCGCGGGGACCGCCGCACCCCCGTGTGACGGGGGGCGGGACGACGGCGGTCCCCGCGAGGGACGCACACAGCCGAGTCAGGGCCCGACTGTCACGTCCTGGGCGTCCATGGAGGTCCGGGAGCCGCTCCGGAGGTCCTTCGACGCCGCTCTGTGCCGAGTGGGGCGGGGAGCCGCTCCCGCCCCTTTCGACATCCCCAACTCTGCCGGTCGCGTGTTAAGCGGGTGCTGCGCGCACGTGACGCGCTCGTACCGTTTTCGCGAATCGCCGGAGGATCTCCACGCACCCCGCGATCAGCGCCGATTCCCCAACACGGGCCTATTAGTTCTTGGCCGGGGTCCGGCTCAGGCCACCCCGACCGACGCCTTGCCGTACGTGGGAAGCGACACGTCGTCGACCACCCACGCAGAAAACACTCACCTCAGCCCCGCTGGCCCATGGGCGGCGCCGAGGCCAACACATCCGCACAGACCTCACGACGCACTGCTAGGGCGCGTCCGGGCGATCCGGCAAGGCCTTCGCGATCGGGGCGTGGATGAGGTACTCGCCGAGGGCCCGGTTCTCTTTGAGGCGGTGAAGGTCGTCGGGGCCGAACCAGCCGTAGGCGGTGTGTTTGGACCATTCCAGGGCGGGGTGGCTCAGATCGCCGTCCACTTCGACGAGGAAGTCGGCCTCGTGCCGCAATCCGTCCCCGTCGTCGCCGGTCCACGTGGTGATCCCAAGGAGGCGCCGGAGGCGGCACAGACGCCAGCCGGTATCCCCCTCCACCTCGGCTGCGCTTCTGGGCGAAGGCGTGTCCGTTCCCATTGAGGATGACGGCCCCCGACCGCCCACACCTCGCCGTCGGCAGGCGTCGGGATCTTGACGTCGTCGTCCACGGTCACGCGACGCTGATCGTCTGACATGCCCTCACCGTAACCGCGGGGTCGGAGCGTGGCCCGAGGCAGAGCCTTCCCGAACGATGCGGGCACGAGAAGAGCGCGCCTGAGAGGCACGGACTCCGGTCGGCAGACAGCACCCGGGCGCGGATGTCCCAGCAGGCCCGGGCCGCCGCCGACGCGGACGGTGCGATCGGCCGGGAATCTCGCTGGACTTCACGGTGACACGGGCTCACCTGCACGCCGCCGAGTTGCCGCCCACCGGCACCACCGCCTCGATCCGGCTCCGGTTCAGGGACCGAACAGACTTGCTGTCTCAGTCCCCGAGGAACCACAGGTAGAGATGCTGTCCGTCGAGAACCTCCTGGGCCAGGTCCAGAAGCTCGCGCGCGAACTCTTCCGTGACCACGCCCGGGGGCAGACGCGGCACTTCGGCCAGCAGGGTGACCACCTGGCGGCTGTTGAGAACAGTGTCCGCATAGGGCAGCAGGTGCCCCATCATCGGAAACGCCGACTGGTCGAGACCCGCCAACTCCGGCCCCCAGACCACACCATGCCTGGCGCGAGCCTCGATCGTGCCGCTCTCGCTGCGGACCTGGACATTGATCATGCTTCGGCTCCAAGACTTCCGAAATCCGCCGGACAGGCCCTAATGGCGCGGTTTCCGGGGCCGCCTGTCCGGCCCTCGCCCCCGCACTTGCCGTGCCCGGAAGAACTCCAGGAACGGACCGGCATCCATGGCCTGCGCGTTGGCGATCTTCCGATAGGGATACGCCCGGTCCTCCCCGAAGGGCCAATCAGGGTCGGTCTTGGCAATCCTTCGCACACCCTCGCGGGTCATCGAGGACACGATGCCGAGCTGTACCAGCAAGGAAGCCCCGCTGGTGAACGTGACCAGGACGGGAACATCGATCTCCACGCCACTGCCCGTCGACGCCTCCGACATGGGTCCACCTTTTCCAACTAGTTGGCAGTATGCCAACTTCTTGACTACGGTTCTCCTCGTGCAACAAGCCTGGCCCATCCGCGCACGGAAGGCCCAGGAAGCGATCCACCTGCACCACCAGGAGGAACAGCCGTGGCCAATGCTATCGATCCACACTCTGACGAGAACGACGACAAGGGCATCGGCACCGCCCCCTTACGGCGCACACCGCAAGGCCTGCGCTGGTTCATCTACGTACGCGTGTCCACCGCCCGCGAGGTCATGGTCTCGCCGGACATCCAGGAGTTTGCCTGCCGCAGGCTCGTGGAGCGGGAAAACGGAACTGTCGTCCAGGTGGTCGCCGATCTCGACCTCAGCGGAGCGGACTTCGCGCACCGCAAGATCAACTGGATGATCGACCAGATCCGGCAAGGCCACGCCGACGGCGTCGTTCTCTACACGTGGGACCGGTTCGGGCGGAACTTCCTCGAATCCAGGGCCCGGCTACGGGAGCTCGAAGAAGATGCGGGCGGCGTCGCCCGTGCGGCCACCGAGGATGTCGATGCCTCGACGGACTGGGGCGCGTACAACCGCGACCAGTTGTTGCTCCTGGCGGAACTTCGCCGCAAGCAGATCTCCAAGAACTGGAAGGACGCCCAGGAACAGCGCAAGCGCACAGGGCTCCCCCATTCCGGGCGGGTCGTCTTCGGCTACCGCACCTGCCTGGACTGTCCGCCTCGCGGCCAGTGCGGGCCCTGCGCCGCCAAGGGGCCTGGCCGGCACTGTCGCTCCTGCCCTGCGCAGCAGCGATGCGAGCGGTGCGCCGACCGTGTACTCGTCCCCGACCCGGCCATCGCCCCCGCTTACCTCAAAATGTACGAGCGTGTCGTCTCCGGCGAGCCCTTGGACCGCCTGGCCAAGGAGATGCAGGAGCGGGGCATTCGCTCGACCTTCGGACGGAAGATCACCGGCAGCGGATGGCTGTCGATCCTGGACTCCGGTTTCGCCGCGGGCCTGTGCCGCTACCACTCGGAACAGCAACGCATCGACGCCAGGAAGGAGGGCCGCTCACTCAGCAGCAACAGTGCACCGTGGGCCTACGACATCTGGCTGCAGGGCAACCACGAGCCGATCGTCTCCCAGGACTTCTTCTGGAACCAGTACGTGCCGTGGCGCAGAGAACGCCACAGCGCCGCCAAGCCGCAGCCGGGAAAGACCCACCTGCTCACCGGACTGGTCTTCTGCGCCCACTGCGGCCAGCGCTGCCGCGCCGGGGTGGATCACCTGCGCGGCGGCGGAAACTACGCCCACATGCGGTGCGGGAGCGCCTTGCGGTTTCGTGGGGTGTGCCCTGGCACATCCGTCGCCATGCACACCCTGGAGCACAAGATCCATGACTGGCTGCCCGCCCAGGCGGCAGCGGGACCGGTCTCCCGCCGCCCCGTCAGCCAGGAACAGGACGACCGTCAGGGGCGGATGCTGGAGAGATTGTCATCGGAACTCGCGAAGGAGCAGCAGGCGCTGGTGCGCCTCCTTGACCTTTACGAGGATCCCGACGGCGGACTGAGCAAGGAGGACTATCTGCAGCGCAAGGCGAACCGAGAGGCACGCGCCGAGGTCATCCGCGAGGGCGTACGCCATCTGAAGGAGCAGCTGTCCCACGCGGCGCCGCCCTCTGCCGAGATCTTCGAAAGCCTCGCACGTCAGTGGGAACGAGCGGATCTCCCCCAGCTGCGCCCCCTGCTCATGCAAGTGGTTGCCAAGATTCTGGTCCGCCAGGGCAGCAGGTGGGATACGGACCGTGTGCTGATCGTGCCCACGTGGGCGGACGAAGCTGTTCTGGTCGCAGAATGGCGCACGCGATGGCCGGACAACGCCCGCGCAGTCGACGCACGAGTGGACACGTCGGAGATCTATCCCTGGCGTGGCCACGAACTCATCTGACGGGGCAGGGGATTGGGATGCCGCCCAGGTGAGAAAGGCAGTCCCCGGCAGCGCTCGCGCTTCGCGGTCACACCTGCACCGCGGAGCGCGAGCGCTCGGCTCACCGGCCCCGGAGGACTACGCGCCCGCGCTGGCGAACGCCAGGAGGTCCTGAGCGGTCAGCACCCCCACCGGCTCCCCGCCGTCCATGACCACGACGGCCGCGGAGTTCGCCAGGGCGGCGTTCAGCCGCGACAGCGGCTCACCGGCACCGACCGCCGGAAGGGCTGCGGACATGTGCTTCTCGATGGGCTCGTCCACGACTGCAGCCCCCGCGATCACGGCGGTCAGCAGTGCGCGCTCCGAGATGGACCCGACCAACTCGGCGGCCTTGATGTCCGCATGGGCCTCGTTGGAATCGCCCGGAGACTTGACCACGGGCAACTGCGAGACGCCATACTCGCGGAGCACCTGTACCGCCTGCCCGACCGTTTCGTCCGGGTGGATGTGCAGCAGCGACGGCATCCCGCCCTCCTTGGCCCGGAGAACAGCCCCCACGGTCGGCCCCGCCTCCTCCAGGAACCCGTAGGAAGCCATCCATTCGTCGTTGAAGACTTTCGAGAGGTACCCGCGGCCGCTGTCCGGCAGCAGCACGACCACGACGTCGTCGGGCCCGAGCCGCTCCGCCACTCGCAGCGCGGCCACGACCGCCATGCCGCAGGAGCCGCCGACGAGCAGTCCCTCCTCCTTCGCGAGCCGCCGCGTCATCTGGAACGAGTCCTTGTCGGAGACCGCGACGATCTCGTCGGCCACCTCACGGTCGTACGCCGTCGGCCAGAAGTCCTCGCCGACGCCCTCGACGAGATACGGCCGCCCGGAACCGCCCGAGTACACCGACCCCTCGGGGTCCGCGCCGACGACCTGGACCCGGCCCTCGCTCGCGTCCTTCAGATAGCGCCCGGTGCCGGAGATGGTGCCGCCGGTCCCCACGCCCGCGACGAAGTGCGTGATCCGCCCGTCCGT
Source organism: Streptomyces sp. VRA16 Mangrove soil (assembly GCF_017377775.1). GTDB lineage: Bacteria > Actinomycetota > Actinomycetes > Streptomycetales > Streptomycetaceae > Streptomyces. The sequence goes on along the minus strand of NZ_JAFVLN010000018.1, from coordinate 149,566 downwards.
CTGCTCCCACAGTTCGGGCCCGGTCGAGTGGTAGTGGGAGAGCGGGTTGTGGGGGTTGCTGTACTGGTCGGGCTTCCACGCGCCCGGCGTCTCGCGTACGAGCCGGTCGGAGACGTTGTAGTACGAGTCCGGGTGCTCGGGGTCGACGGCCGTCGGGCAGACGACGACCTCGGCGCCGTACGCGCGCAGCACGTTGATCTTGTCGGTGCTCACCTTGTCGGGGCACACGAAGATGCACTTGTACCCCTTCTGCTGGGCCACGATGGCGAGCCCGACACCGGTGTTGCCGCTGGTCGGTTCGACGATCGTGCCGCCCGGCTTCAGCTCCCCGCTCTGCTCGGCCGCCTCGATCATGCGCAGCGCGATGCGGTCCTTCACGGAACCGCCCGGGTTGAAGTACTCGACCTTGGCCAGGACGGTCGCCTGGAGGCCTTCGGTGACTTTGTTGAGCCTCAGCAGCGGGGTGTTGCCGACGAGACTGATCATCGAGTCGTGGATCTGCACGGTCTACTCCGGATCTCCGGTTGATCTCCTGCGTGGGGATGCGGTCAGCGTATTGCGCCCACCGGGGCTTCATCTCCCATTGCGATTGGCCGACGGTGATTACGGGGCAATGAGTTCATGGAGCCGTAAAAGAGTCGCGTCCCGGACGCGTCTCCTCAGCACGTCGCAGACGTAGACGCAGACGCAGAGGCAGGTGGCCGCGGAACATGTCGAGCAGGGCGAGGGTGGCACGGCGGATCGCCGCGGGGGCGGCGTACGGCGGCGGCGGGATCGGGCTGCTCGGGGCGGCCGCGGTGGGGATCGTCCTCGCGGAGGTCCAGATGGCGCGCCGCCAGGTGGGCCATCACGGCCCCGATCCGGTGCATGTGCCGCCCGCGGACGGCCGGTACGGCCGGGTGTACGGCAGCGCGGACAGCACCCCGCTGCTGTTCGCCGTCCTCGGCGACTCCACGGCCGCCGGGCAGGGGGTGCACCGGGCCCGGCAGACCCCGGGGGCGCTGCTCGCCTCGGGGCTCGCGGCGGTGGCGGAGCGCCCGGTGGAGCTGCGCAACGTGGCGCTGCCCGGCGCCCAGTCCGACGATCTCGACCGGCAGGTGGCGCTGATCCTCGCCGATCCGGGCTGGCAGCCGGACGTCTGCGTGATCATGATCGGCGCGAACGACGTCACGCACCGGATCCCCGCCACGAAGTCCGTACGTCATCTCTCGGCGGCGGTACGCAGGCTGCGCACGGCCGGCGCCGAGGTGGTCGTCGGGACCTGTCCCGACCTGGGGTCGGTGGAGCCGGTGCAGCAGCCGCTGCGCTGGCTGGCCCGGCGCGCGTCCCGGCAGCTCGCGGCCGCGCAGACCATCGGCACCGTGGAGCAGGGCGGGCGCACGGTGTCGCTCGGCGATCTGCTCGGCCCCGAGTTCTCGGCGAATCCGCGCGAGCTGTTCGGCCCGGACAACTACCACCCCTCGGCGGAGGGGTACGCGACGGCCGCCATGGCGGTGCTTCCCACCCTGTGCGCGGCGCTCGGGCTGTGGCCGGAGGAGGAGCGTCCCGACGTCTCCCGCGAGGAGGGGTTCCTCCCGGTGGCGCGGGCGGCTGCGCGGGCCGCGGCGGAGGGGGGTACCGAGGTCACCGGGGCCATGCCCACGGGGCCCCGCGGCCCCTGGGCCCTCCTCAAGCGCCGTCGCCGCCGCCGAGTCCCCACCCAGGACCCGACCCCTACGGTCCCGTCCACCCACGGCTAGCCGCCTTGGGCAAGCCACCGCGCGCCCCGCCGCCTTGGGCAATCTGCCGCGCGCCGCGCCGCCTTGGGCAATCTGCCGCCTGGGGCTTTCCCGCCCCGGCCGGCTGCCGCGCCGCCGCAGGTCATTTGCCGCCCGCCACGGCCGCCTTGGGCAATCTGCCGCCATGGGCGGCAGGGTGGGCAAGGCGGCACCCCGGCGCGGGGCGAGCGCTCCAAGCGGCCTCCAGCTCGGTCCGGGTCGCACCATCGCCGGGTGCAGGCCCGGTGGGGGCTGGTCGCGCAGTTCCCCGCGCCCCTACGGGGCACGACCACCATCGGCGGAGCCCGCGGAACCCCCGGCCGGGCCCCTCACCCCGCACGATGGACCCCTGAACCCGCGGAGCGCTGAGCAAGCGCTTAGAAAAATGCGGCCGGAGTCACACACTCACGCCCGTGACCCGCGCCATACGTACGGGTAACTTCCCAGACGGTCCCCCTGAAAAGGTCCACGAACCCCTGGAGCCGTGATGCCCGAAGCAGTGATCGTCTCAGCCGCCCGTTCCCCGATCGGCCGCGCCTTCAAGGGCTCGCTGAAGGACCTGCGCCCGGACGACCTGACCGCCACGATCATCCAGGCGGCCCTGGCCAAGGTCCCCGAGCTCGACCCGCACGACATCGACGACCTGATGCTGGGCTGCGGCCTGCCCGGCGGCGAGCAGGGCAACAACCTCGGCCGCATCGTCGCCGTACAGATGGGCATGGACCACCTCCCGGGTTGCACCATCACCCGGTACTGCTCCAGCTCCCTGCAGACGACCCGCATGGCGCTGCACGCCATCAAGGCGGGCGAGGGCGACGTCTTCATCTCCGCCGGTGTCGAGATGGTGTCGCGGTTCGCGAAGGGCAACTCCGACTCGCTCCCCGACACCCGCAACCCCTTCTTCGCCGAGGCGGAGGCCCGCACCAAGGCCACCGCCGAGTCGACCGGCTCGACCTGGCACGACCCGCGCGAGGACGGCCTCGTGCCGGACGCGTACATCGCGATGGGCCAGACCGCCGAGAACCTGGCCCGCCTGAAGGGCATCACCCGCGAGGACATGGACGCCTTCGGCGTGCGCTCGCAGAACCGCGCCGAGGAAGCCATCAAGAACGGCTTCTGGGAGCGCGAGATCACCCCGGTGACGACCCCCGACGGCACGGTCGTCGCCAAGGACGACGGCCCGCGCGCCGGCGTCACGCTGGAGGGCGTCTCCGGCCTCAAGCCGGTCTTCCGCCCCGACGGACTGGTCACGGCCGGCAACTGCTGCCCGCTGAACGACGGCGCCGCCGCCCTCGTGATCATGTCCGACACCAAGGCCCGCGAGCTCGGCCTGACCCCGCTCGCCCGCGTCGTGTCGACCGGCGTCTCGGGCCTGTCCCCCGAGATCATGGGCCTCGGCCCGGTCGAGGCCAGCAAGCAGGCGCTGAAGCGCGCCGGGCTCGGCGTCTCCGACATCGACCTGTTCGAGATCAACGAGGCGTTCGCCGCGCAGGTCATCCCGTCCGCCCGCGACCTGGGCATCGACGAGGACAAGCTGAACGTGAACGGTGGCGCCATCGCCGTCGGCCACCCCTTCGGCATGACCGGCGCCCGCATCACCGGCACCCTGATCAACAGCCTCCAGTTCCACGACAAGCAGTTCGGCCTGGAGACCATGTGCGTCGGCGGCGGCCAGGGCATGGCGATGGTCATCGAGCGCCTGAGCTGACCTGAATCCGTCTACTCAATCGTGATCCAATCTCCCCCATGATGTGATCCGCATCATGGGGGAGAGCCGTTTACGCAGGTCAGCGCAGTACCCAGGCCATACCGGGGCTAAACGCCCGGCCAAAAGACCTGTCCAATTCGTGACGTAATGCACTGACAGCAGGTTCGTCCAGGCTTCAAGCTGATGTAGGAAGTCGGGGGTCGACTTGAAACCGGGAGTACGTCAGTGAGCGCCTTGCCTGCCACCCTCAGTGTCCTGCTGCTCGCCTCGGCCGCTGCCACGGCCGTCGGCGCTGTCACTCTGCACCATGTGCGGGGCCTGCGACGGCAGCTCGCGGACCTGAGAGACGAGCTGGCCGTGGACCGCGCCCGCACGGCGCCCTCCCCCACCGTTCCGGCCGCCCGCACCACCCCGGACACCGACGCGATACGCGCCGCCGTCGCCGACGCCCTCGCCGAGGAGCGGGAGCGCGAGCTGGCCGAGGCGCGGGCGTTCTGGGCGGCGCAGGAGGCGCGCGACACCTCCGACCTGCCCCCGTTCCTCGCGGGCGGCGCCCTGGGCGAGGAGTTCTTCATGCCCCGGCAGGCGGACTTCGCGGGCCTTGAGCCCGTCGTCGAGCCGGCCCTGGAGACCTCCCTCGAACCGGAGGAGGAGTTCGCCGAGGACTCCCCCGAGCTGGCCGCGGCCCGTCGCCGCCACCCCTCGCACCCCGACTTCGTGCCGGTCCAGTCGCCGGTCATCGGTGACCACGAGCGCACGGTGGAGTGCCTGGAGGAGCTGGCACGGGCCCGCACGGCCCTGGCCGACGTCCGCCCCGGCCCGCTCGGCACGCTCGACGTCTACGTCTTCGCCGACGGTACGACGCTGTGCATGACCCCGGGCCACCGCGAGACCGCGGAGCAGCTCGCCGACGCGCTGCGGGCGGGCGACACCCCGGTCCTGCTCGGCGGCTCCGGCGTCTCGGGCGCGTACGCCCTGACCTTCGAGTGCGCCTCGGGTTCCGTCTACATCCTCGCGGACCGCGTCATAGCCTCCGCCTGATCGTCGGCGGGCGCGGCCCGCGCCCGCTCAGGGGCGCGGGGAACCGCGCGCAGCAGGACCACGGGCCTGCGCCCGCCGACGAAAAACCCCACCCGGCAGCCGAACCGGCGCTACACCCCGGCCCGCTTCATCCCGGCCTCCACCATCTCGACGGCCCGCGCCAGGTCCTCGGCCCCCGCGTCGCGCAGCGCCACCCCGAGATCCCGCCCCGCAACGGTGAGTTGATCGGCGGCGGCGAACATCCCGGCGTCCGGCATCTCCCGCACCTCCGCCGTTCCCGGCGCCTCCAGCCGCTGCGCCCATCCGGAGAGTTCCCTGGCCAGGTCGAGCGCCGCCGCGGCAGCACCCCGCTGCAGCCGGCTCTGCGGAGCGGCCCGCAACCGATCGGCGAACTGATCCACTGCGGCCGTCAATGGCGTCGTATCAAGCACGCGGGCGACTCTAGCTGTTTACAAGGCCCCGATGCTCAGGCACGGTGACGTGAAGACCCGGCTACATCGAAGCGTTCCGGAGGCGCCGATGTCCCAAGTCTTCTCCGAGGAGACCCACCGCAATCTGCTGGCTCGCATCCCCCACTGCACCGGTCGTGAAGTCGCCGACTGGCTGCGCACCGTCGAAGAAGGTCCCTGCTTCCTTCGCTTCGAAGAGAAGGTCAGCTGGCTGCGCGGGGAGCACGATCTCGCGTACGGCCATGCCAAGGCGATCATCCACGAGTACGACCTGAGGCGAGCTGCCCGAAGGTTTGGCTAGCCGCCCGGCTTCTCCCCACCCACTACGGCAAGGGGCCCGCGCACCGTCCGGTGCGCGGGCCCCTGACTGCTGCCTGAGGCGGAGCTAGTCGTTGCCCTGCAGGATCGAGATGAGCCGCAGGAACTCCAGGTAGATCCAGACCAGCGTCATGGTCAGACCGAACGCGGCGAGCCACGCCTCTTCCTTCGGGGCGCCGTACGCGATCCCGTCCTCGACCTGCTTGAAGTCCAGGGCCAGGAAGCACGCGCCGAGCAGGATGCCGATGATGCCGAACAGGATGCCGAGCCCACCGCTGCGGAAGCCGAGGCCGTCACCGCCGCCGAAGACGGCGAACAGCAGGTTCACGGCCATCAGCAGGACGAAGCCCATCGCCGCGGCCATCACGAAGCCGTAGAAGCGGCGGTTGACGCGGATCCAGCCGGCCTTGTAGGCGACGAGGACGGCGACGAACACGGCCATCGTGCCGAGCACGGCCTGCATGGCCGCGCCGGGGGCGATGAAGGTGTCGACGATGTTCGAGACGACGCCGAGGAAGACACCTTCCAGGGCCGCGTACGCCAGGATGATCGGCGGGGACGCCTTGCGCTTGAAGGCCTGGACGAAGCCCAGGACCATCGCGATCAGGGCGGCGCCGATGGCGATGCCGTACGACTTGCCGATGTTGGCCTCGTCGACCGGCAGGAACGCCCAGGCGAGCGCCGCCGTGACGACCAGGATGCCGAGCGTGGTGCCGGTGCGCAGGACGACGTCGTCCATCGTCATGCGGCCGGCGGAGACCGGCGCCTGCGGGGCGCCGTACTGCACATCCTGCTGGGCGTAGGGGTTCTGCGCGTACGGGTTGCCGGCGGGGGCCTGCGCGTACGGGTTTCCCTGCGCCGTGCCGACAGCGGGGCCCCCGGCCTGCGGCTGCGCGTTGAACTGCGCGTAGCCGTTGTCGCGGCTGAACCCCCGTCGCGAGAAGACCGGGTTGCTGCTCCTCATTTCACTCCTCCGTGGCCACCGGATATGGCCTTGCCATCAAGAGTAATGGTCTGGCAAAGATCCGACCCTAGTGCTCAAGGAGGATCTTTCCCATCCTGTTACGAGGAACGTGGCAGGGGCCTGCGGTGTTCCGCCCACCGAGGGATCACAGCGGGAAGCCGGTGTAGCCCTCCGCGAGGTCGGCCTCGGCGGACTTCGCCGTGGTCACCCGGTCGAGCCGGGCCAGCTGGATCTTGTCGTCGAAGGCGGTCGCGTCGGGCGCGCGGTGCAGCATCGTCGTCATCGCGTAACTGAACCGCTCGGCCTGCCACACCCGCCGCAGGCAGGTCTCGGAGTAGGCGTCGAGGAGCGACGGGTCCCCCTTCTCCCGCTGCGCGACGACCGCGCGGGCGAAGGTGACGACGTCGCCGACGGCGAGGTTGAGGCCCTTGGCGCCGGTCGGCGGGACGATGTGGGCCGCGTCCCCGGCGAGGAAGAGCCGGCCGTGCCGCATGGGCTCATGGACGTAGGACCGCATCGGAGTCACCGACTTCTGCGTGATCGGTCCGCGGGCGAGGCGCCAGCCCGGATCGTCGACCTCCAGGCGGCGGTCGAGCTCGTCCCAGATCTCCTTGTCGGACCAGTCGTCGGCGCTCGTGCCCTCGGGAACCTGCAGGTACGCGCGCGTGACCGTCGGCGACCGCATGCTGAGCAGGGCGAAGCCGCGCTCGCCGCGGGCGTAGACCAGCTCGTCGTGGGAGGGAGCGACGTCGGCGAGGATGCCGAGCCAGGCGAAGGGGTACGTGCGTTCGTACGTGCGCGAGAGCTCCGCCGGTATCGCCTTCCTGGCCACGCCCCAGAAGCCGTCGCAGCCGACGACGTAGTCGCATGCGAGGACGTCCTCGCGGCCCTCGTGGCGGAACCGGACGCGCGGGGTGTCGCTGTCCGCGCCCTCCACGGCCAGCGCCTCCGCCTCGAACAACAGGGGCCCGCCGGCGGCGAGCTGAGCGGCGATCAGGTCCTTGCAGACCTCGGTCTGGGCGTAGACCATGACCTGCCGCCCGCCGGTCAGGGCGGGGAAGTCGACGCGGTGGCGGCGGCGGGCGAAGCGCAGCTCGATGCCGTCGTGCGGCAGGCCCTCGCGGTCCATGCGCGCGCCCACACCGGCCTCGCGCAGCACGTCGATGGTGCCCTGCTCCAGGATTCCGGCGCGCTGGCGCTGTTCCACGTAGGCACGGTCGCGGCTCTCCAGGACGACGGAGTCGATCCCCGCGTTGTGCAGAAGCCTGGCCAGGAGCAGTCCTGCCGGGCCTGCTCCGACGATGCCTACGGTGGTGCGCATACGGATCCTCTCGCTGCGTCGCGTGGACTCTGTTCGCGTGCTCGCCCCGCTCGCCACACGCGCAGTGTTCGCCTGGCGAACTTTCGTTCATCGAAGGGGCTCGTGCGGATCCTCCGCCTGTACGGCAGTGGTGTCAATGGGTCCGGGGCAGCACACCGGGCCTGATCTCGATCCGGACGCTGCTGTCGTCCTGGACGACGTACACGGGATCGGTCCTGCGCCGCCAGCCCACCGGCAGCAGGTAGTAGCGGTGGTCCCGCTCGATCAGCAGGCGCAGGCCCTGGTAGCGGTAGCGGTAGTAGGCGCCGCGGCCCAGGTCCTCGCCGCCCGGTCCCGGCGGCGCGATCGACAGCCGGTGCGTGCTCAGCACGACGACCGCGGGGCGGCGCACGATCAGCGCCGCGTCGGCGCGGGCGTCCGCGCGGCCGAGCTGCCCCGCGACCAGCGCGACCACCCAGATCAGGAACAGGCCCGCGAGCAGCAGCGAGACGGACCGCTCCCACGCCCCGCGCGGGCCCGCCGCGGCCGTCTGCCCGAGCAGCAGCCCGCCCGCGACGAGCAGCGGCGCCACCCAGCCGTAGGGCTGGATCCAGCGCCACAGGAGCAGCAGCAGCGCCCCGGCGGCCACCGGCAGCAGATGCGCGCGGGCCACCGCCCGCCCCGCCGCGCGCACCCGGTCGACGTGCCGCCGCTCCACCCGCAGCAGCGCCAGGAGCCGGGGCAGCGCGGGCGCGAGCAGCAGCAGGGTGAGCGCTTCGAGGAGCGGGAGGGTGGCGAGCCGCAGACTCCGCATGACCAGCTCGAAGGTGGAGAACCCGACGGCGAAGGTGTCCAGACGGAAGTGCCCGAAGTAGGCGTTGGTGTAGATGTACCCCGCGTACAGCATCAGCCCGGCGATGAACGACCCCGCTCCGACAACGGAGTTGAGCAGTTCGAGCCGAACACCGCCACCCGGCGCGGGGCGCCCGGGGGCGGGTGCGGGGGCGGGCGTCGGCGCGGGGGCGGGGTCCGGCACGGGGGCAGGGCCCGGCTCCGGATCGGGGCCCGGCGCGGGGGCGGGGCCCGGCTCCGGATCGGGGCCCGGCGCGGGGGCGGGGCCCGGCGCAGGATCGGGATCCGGCACGGGATCAGGGCGGCGCGGCGTCGGGGCCGATGGGCCGGGCGGGATCGACGGGCCGGGCGGCTCAGGCGGGCCCGACGGACCTGGCGGCTCAGGCGGGCCCGACGGGCCGGGCGGCTCAGGCGGGCCCGACGGACCTGGCGGCTCAGGCGGGCCCGACGGACCTGGCGGCTCAGGCGGATCAGGCGGGCCAGGCGGCTCCGGCGGATCAGGCGGGCCAGGCGGGGCCGACGGGCCAGGCGGCTCAGGCGGGCCCGACGGGCCAGACGGCTCAGGCCGGGCCGACGGGCCAGGCGGCTCAGGCGGGCCCGACGGGCCAGGTGGCTCCGGCGGGTATGCGGGCGATGGTGGTACGAGGCCGGTCACGGCGTGGCGCCGGGGTCCGGGGAGACGCCGGTGTCCGGGCTCGTGCTCACCGGTGCCGGGCACTGCCCGGTGACCGGGTCGGGGTCCGCCGAGCCCGCGCAGGCGGGAGGCGACGTGGCCGGCTCGCTGCCGCTGACGCCGGGGCCCGGCGTGGTCCACTGCGGGCCGGTGTCGGTCGGCGGCGGGGCGACGGACGGGACGCCCGGGTCCCCGGTGAGCGTCGTGGCCACCTGTCCCCCACCGGACCCACCGGACCCACCGGACCCACCGGCGCCGGCGTCCGAGACCCCCGTGGCCCCGGTGGCCCCGGGCGGCTGCGACGCCACGGAGCCGGTGCCGCCGCCCGCGGCGCCGCCGGCCCCCGGCGCCACCCCGCCCGAGTCGCCGACCCCGCCCGAGTCACCGGAACCACCCTGGACCCCGCCCGAACATCCGGCCGCGCCGAAGGCCAGCAGCGCGATCGCCGCCACCGCCGCACAGCGCAGCGACTCCTTGGCAGAACACCGCCCCATCGGACCGCTCCCCCGTACCCGTGCTCTCCGAAGTCAGCAGCGTCCCACCGCGGGCAGCAGCCGGGCACACATACCGATGGCAAACCCTCAAAACTGAGGGGTACGGGAAAGGAGCGGGAAGGGAAGCCGGAGGTGCCCGGAACCGGACTTGAACCGGTACGCCCGCGAAGGGCAGCGAGGTTTAAGCTCGCCGTGTCTGCATTCCACCATCCGGGCAGGCTGAGCGGCTCCGCGTGACCTTCCGAGACTATCCGGCGGCATCCCCCGATCAGCGGAACAACAGCCCGATGTTGTCTTATTTTATTGACGCCTGAGGGTGCATCAGACCATGACAGAGGCCATCCGCACTTGCCGGGGGCCCTTCCGGTGATGCGCGCCCTTGTTCGCGGATTGACGGAATTTCACCTCCGCCCCACGCCCGCCCCGCATCCGGTACGGCCGGTTCCCCTCAGGGTCCGGTGTCATCCCCAGGTATGACACCGCCTTCCCCGGTCCCCCCGAAGTCGCCCCCTCGAACGAGAACTGCGGCTGACTTCACGGACGCGATCGCACCGGACGATGGAACGGTCCCCAGCAGGCAGTACCCGTCCGACAGGAGCACTCTCCCGTGACCACCACCCCTCTCGCAGGCCGAACCACCACGGCGGCCGCACGCGCCACGGATCTCACCAAGGTCTACGGACAGGGCGAGACCCAGGTGGTCGCGCTCGACCGGGTCACCGTCGACTTCCGGCAGGCCGAGTTCACCGCGATCATGGGCCCGTCCGGCTCCGGCAAGTCGACGCTGATGCACTGCGTCGCGGGCCTGGACTCCTTCTCCTCCGGTTCGGTCCGCATCGGCGAGACCGAGCTCGGCTCGCTCAAGGACAAGCAGCTCACCAAGCTCCGCCGGGACAAGATCGGCTTCATCTTCCAGGCGTTCAACCTGCTGCCGACGCTGACGGCGCTGGAGAACATCACGCTCCCCATGGACATCGCGGGCCGCAAGGCCGACAAGCAGTGGGTCGAGAACGTGATCCAGATGGTCGGCCTGAGCGGCCGCCTCGGCCACCGCCCCGCGCAGCTCTCCGGCGGTCAGCAGCAGCGCGTCGCCGTGGCCCGCGCGCTCGCCTCCAAGCCGGACATCATCTTCGGCGACGAGCCCACCGGAAACCTGGACTCGCGCTCCGGCGCCGAGGTCCTCGGCTTCCTGCGCAACTCGGTGCGCGAGCTCGGCCAGACCGTCGTCATGGTGACCCACGACCCGGTCGCCGCCGCCTACGCGGACCGCGTGATCTTCCTGGCCGACGGCCGGATCGTCGACGAGATGCACCAGCCGACGGCCGACACGGTCCTGGACCGCATGAAGCGCTTCGACGCCAAGGGCCGCACCAGCTGACCTCTCCGCTGTGCGCTCCGACCCGTCGACCTCTTCCCTGGACTGAGTAGAAGCCCATGTTCAAAACAGCCCTGCGCAACGTCTTCGCGCACAAGGCCCGCCTCCTGATGACGGTGCTCGCCGTCATGCTCGGCGTCGCCTTCGTCTCCGGCACCCTCGTCTTCACCAACACCATCTCCTCCGCCCTGGAGAAGTCCTCCGCCAAGGGCTACGACCACGTCGACGTCGCCCTCACCCCCGGCTCCACCAAGGCCGAGGGCGACAAGGTCAGCAAGGAGGTCAAGCTCACCGACGCCACCCTGAAGAAGGCGCGGAGCGTACCGGGCGCCGCCTCTGCGACCGGTGTCGTCGGCGGGTACGCGGCCGTCGCCGACCAGGACGGCAAGCTCGTCGGCAACGGCTTCTCCACCAAGGGCGGCAACTACGCGGGCACCTCCGAAAAGGCGGACTCGCGTTACCCGCTCACCGACGGCACCGCCCCGCACGGCGCGCACCAGGTGGCCCTCGACGCCCAGACCGCCGAGAAGGCCGGGTACAAGGTCGGCGATCAGGTCCGGATGTCGGTCGACGGCCCCGTCCTGACCCCGACGCTCACCGGCATCTTCACCACGGACGACGGCGAGGTCTCGGCCGGCGGCTCGCTCGCCCTGTTCGACACGGCGACCGCCCAGCAGCTCTTCCACAAGCAGGGCGCGTACGACGAGATCGACGTGCGGGCCGCGGCCGGCACCAGCCAGGACCAGCTGAAGACCCAGCTCGACAAGGCGCTCGGCACCACCGCCGTGGACACCGAGACGGGTCAGCGGCTCGCCGCCGACCAGGCCGAGACGATCTCGTCGTCGATGAGCTCCATGAAGACGATGCTGCTGGTCTTCGCCGGTATCGCGCTGTTCGTCGGCATCTTCATCATCGCCAACACGTTCACGATGCTGGTCGCCCAGCGCACCAAGGAGCTGGCGCTGCTGCGCGCCGTCGGTGCCTCGCGCCGCCAGGTGACCCGCTCGGTGCTCCTGGAGGCGTTCTTCGTGGGCGCCGTCGCCGCCGTCACCGGCCTCGCGGTCGGCATCGGCATCGGCGCGGGCATGCGCTCCCTGATGAACTCGACGGGCGCGATCATCCCGGACGGGCCGCTGGTGATCTCGGCCGGCACGGTCGTCTCCGCGCTGGTCGTCGGCGTCCTCATCACGATGCTGGCCGCCTGGCTGCCGGGCCGCCGGGCCGCGCGGATCCCGCCGGTCGCCGCGATGAACTCGGTGCACGCCGCCGCGACCACCAAGTCGCTCGTGCTGCGCAACACGCTCGGCGCGCTCGTCTCCGCGGCCGGCGCCGCGACCGTGCTCGCCGCGACGACCATGAGCGGCGACAGCGGTCAGCTCCCGATGGGCGCGGGCGCGGGTCTGCTCGTCATCGGCGTCTTCGTCCTCACGCCGCTGCTGTCCCGCCCGCTGATCGCGGCCGCCGCCCCGGTCCTGCGCGCCTTCGGCATCTCCGGCAAGCTGGCCCGCCTCAACTCGGTGCGCAACCCGCGCCGCACGGCCGCCACCGCATCGGCGCTGATGATCGGCCTCACCCTGATCACCGGCCTCACCGTCATCGCGGGCAGCGTCCAGGGCGCCATCGACAAGATGGCAGCGGACTCCATCAAGGCGGACTACGTCGTCTCGATGGCGAACGGCAACCCGCTCTCCCCCGACGTCCTGAAGACGCTGAACTCCACGGACGGTGTCACCGCCACCACCGGCCTGACCAACTCGGCATCGCGCATCGACGGCAGCACCGAGTACCTGACCGGCATCAACGGCAGGACGGCCGACGAGCTCGTCGCGCTGTCGATGAAGGGCGGGACGTTCACGCTCGGCGGCACGAACGTCGTCGTCGACGACAAGACGGCGAAGGACCACGGCTGGAAGGCCGGCTCGTCCTTCACCACCACCTACGAGGACGGCAAGAAGCAGCGGCTGACCGTCGCGGGCGTCTACGAGCACAACGAGATGATGCAGGGCGTCCTGCTCGACTCGGCGACCCTGAACCCGCACATCGACGGGACCGTCACCGACATGCAGGTCATGGTGAAGACGTCCGGCGGCGCCACCGAGGCCAACCAGGACACGATCACCAAGGCGCTCGGTGAGAACCCGGCGATCCAGGTCCAGGACAAGCAGGACATCTCCAACAAGATCGCGCAGCTGTTCACGCTGATGCTGAACATGCTCTACGGCCTGCTCGCCATGGCGGTCGTCGTCGCCGTCCTCGGCGTCATCAACACCCTGGCCATGTCGGTCTTCGAGCGCCAGCAGGAGATCGGGATGCTCCGCGCGATCGGCATCGACCGCAAGGGCATCAAGCGCATGGTCCGCCTGGAGTCGCTGGTCATCTCGCTCTTCGGCGGCGTGCTCGGCATCGGCCTCGGCGTCTTCTTCGGCTGGGCCGCGGGGCAGCTCATCGGCACCTCGATGTCGACGTACTCGCTGATCCTGCCCTGGGGCCGGATGGCGCTCTTCCTCGCGCTCGCCGCGGTGGTCGGCATCCTGGCGGCCCTGTGGCCGGCCCGCCGCGCGGCCCGCCTGAACATGCTCGCGGCGATCAAGTCCGAGTAGCACAAGGGCAGTTACGCGAACGAGGGCGCCCGGCGATGTGATCGCCGGGCGCCCTCGCGCACGTAAGGGGACTAGTTCCAGGTGCGGGCCCGCAGCGGCATCGAGGAGGCGCCACTGGTCGGCGTCTTCACGGCCAGGATCTGGTTGACCCCGATGCGGTTGCGCTCGAAGCTCAGCGCGGAGGCGGCCATGTAGAGGCGCCAGACGCGGGCCCGCCCCGGGCTGACCAGCTTCTGGGCCTCGGTCCAGCGCGCCTCCAGGTTCCTGACCCACTGGCGCAGGGTCAGCGCGTAGTGCTCGCGGATCGCCTCGACGTCGCGGACCTCGAACCCGGCGCGTTCGAGCAGCCCGGCGGTGGTGCCGACCGGTGCCAGCTCGCCGTCGGGGAACACATACGCGTCGATGAACTCGTCCACCTCGTACGCCGCCTCGTCCTCCTGCGGCCGTCGCGCGATCTGGTGGTTGAGCAGCCGCCCGCCGGGCTTGAGGAGGGCGTACAGGTCCCGTGCGTACTCCAGGTACCGCTCGCGCCCCACATGCTCGGCCATGCCGATGGAGGAGATCGCGTCGTACGGACCGTCGCGCACGTCCCGGTAGTCCTGGACGCGGATCTCGACACGGTCGGTGAGGCCCTCGTCGGCGACGCGCTTACGGGCGTACGCGGCCTGTTCCTGCGAGAGGGTGACGCCGACGACGCTGACGCCGTGCTCGCGGGCCGCGTGGATGGCCATGGAGCCCCAGCCGCAGCCGACGTCGAGCAGCCGCATGCCGGGCTTCAGGCCCAGCTTGCGGGAGATCAGCTCCAGCTTGTCGCGCTGGGCGGCTTCGAGGCCGGCCTCGGGCGACTCCCAGTAGGCGCACGAGTAGACCATCGAGGGGCCGAGGACCAGCTCGTAGAAGTCGTTGCCGACGTCGTAGTGGTGGCTGATGGCCTGCTTGTCGCTGCCCTTGGTGTGCAGGTGGAGACGGCCGCGCCTGCGCATCTCCTCGGCGGGCGGGGCGGGCGGCGGACAGGGGCCGGCGAGCTTCAGCAACTCCTTGGCCCCGGCGCGCACTTCGGGGTCCTTGAGGGCCTCGGCGAGGCTTCGGCGCGGGGCGTCCCCTTCTTGCCGGCCCCGCTCCCAGATGAGCCCGGCCATGGCGTCGAGCGCCGCGTAGAGGTCGCCCTCCACGTCCAGGTCGCCGGCCACCCAGGCGCGGGCCAGGCCCAGCTCGCCCGGCTTCCACAGCAGGCGGCGCAGGGCGCGCCGGTGGCGCACTACGAGAACGGGGGCGTCCGGAGGCCCGGCTTCCGAGCCGTCCCAGGCGCGCAGGCGCACGGGGAGTTCGGTGCCGAGCAGCTGCTCGGCGAGGTTCTTCAGCCGCTGTGCGGCGTCCTGCATGGCGCACACCTCCGTGACGGATCCACAACAAAATCCCGGAACGGTCCAACACCACGTAAACACCAAGAGGCCGTCCGCGCAGTCCCGTTGCCGCGTTACGGAACGGCAAAATACTTGTAGCCACCATGTATCGGGGTGCGCAAACGCCGAAGGGACCGCCTGCACCACGGATGGCAGGCGGCCCCTTCGGGCGTGACGCTACTGCTGCGGCCTCAGGAGGCCTTCGCCTCGGCCTTCTTCTCCTCGGCCTTCTTCTCCTCGGCCTTGGGGGCCTCGGCGGCGGCGGGCTTCGGCGCCGGCTTGGCGGCCTCGTAGAACTCCTCGCGCGGAGTCTCCAGGGCGCCGAGCGCGGTGATGTCGCGCTTCTGGAACATGTTGATCGTCCACTCGGCGATCACGCGGACCTTGCGGTTCCAGGTCGGCATGGCCAGACCGTGGTAGCCACGGTGCATGTACCAGGCGAGACGGCCCTTGAGCTTGATCTTCATCTTGCCCATGACGATCATCGCGACGCCCTTGTGCAGGCCGAGACCCGCGACGGCGCCCTTGTTGCTGTGGCTGTACTCCTTCTGCGGGAAGCCCCGCATGCCGGAGACCACGTTGTCGCCGAGGACCTTGGCCTGGCGCATGGCGTGCTGCGCGTTCGGCGGGCACCAGGCGTTCTCGTTGCCCGCCTTGCGGCCGACGAGGTCCGGCACCTGGGCGTTGTCGCCCGCGGCCCAGATGTAGTCGGTGCCCTGCACCTGGAGGGTGGCGGCGGTGTCCACGTGGCCGCGCGGGCCGAGCGGGAGGCCGAAGCGGGCGAGCGCCGGGTTCGGCTTCACACCGGCGGTCCACACGATGGTGTTGGCGTCGACCTCAAGGCCGTTGCTCAGCACGACGTGGCCGTCGACGCAGGAGGGCATGGTGGTCTTCAGGTAGACCTCGATACCGCGGGACTCCAGGTGCTTGCGACCGTAGGTGCCCAGGTCCGGGCCGACCTCCGGGAGCACCTTGTCGGCGGCGTCGACGAGCACGAAGCGCATGTCCTCGCGCTTCACGTTCTTGTAGAACTTGGCCGCGTCGCGCGCCAGGTCCTCGACCTCACCGATGGTCTCGGCGCCCGCGAAGCCACCGCCGACGAAGACGAAGGTGAGCGCCTTGCGGCGGATCTCCTCGTCCGTGGTCGACTCGGCCTTGTCGAGCTGCTCGAGCACGTGGTTGCGCAGGCCGATGGCCTCCTCGACACCCTTCATACCGATGCCGACCTCGGCGAGGCCCGGCGTCGGGAAGGTGCGGGAGACCGCGCCGAGCGCGATCACCAGGTAGTCGAAGGGCACCTCGTACGCCTCGCCGACGAGCGGCGAGACCGTGGCGACCTTGCGGTCCTGGTCGATGTTCGTGACGCGGCCGGTGAGAATCTCGGCTCCCGGCACAGCGCGTCGCAGCGGGACGACGACGTTGCGCGGCGAGATGCTGCCGGCGGCGGTCTCGGGGAGGAAGGGCTGGTACGTCATGTACGAGCGCGGGTCGACGACCGTGACGGTCGCTTCCGCGTATCGCATCTTCTTGAGGATGCGACGCGCTGCGTACAGGCCTACGTACCCACCCCCGACAATGAGGATCCTGGGACGCTCCGTGGTGCTCATGCCATCGAGTATCCACCCGAGTGGAGGGGGGTGCTCGTGCGCCCCTTCACAAGGTTGCCTGAGGGCTCTGCTACACTTCGCCGCCCACGTGACCCATGTCATGGTGCCCGAAGGGAACCACGATGTGACGCCAGTCGTTGCTCACCCCCTTTGAGCAGCGGCAGTGAGCGTTCGGCGGTACTGGACCACCCGGGATTTTCATCCGCGCGTAACACGCCCGGAACCCCGCGTGCACCGCCCGACAGGGCCCTTGGTGGGCCCCGGACGGCCCCAAGGGCCCGTAACAGCCTCCAAGAGGACCCATTTCCTTGTGAAGAACTTCACGAACTTTCCCGACGGGGTGTCGCCGGGGCGTGTCGCGGAGGTCGACCGGGGTGCTCAAGTGCCGCCAAAGGCGCTCAGGCGAGGCATTTCTTCGGCCCTGAAGATCGCTTCAACGCCCTGGAGGACGCCGCCGACGAGCTGCTCGCCCGTGACGCCGAGGCGGTACTCGCCGAGGCGGTACTCGCCGAGGCGGTCCGACGGCGACCATGGCGGAGGTCCTCGCGGACCTGTTCGCCGAGCACGGCGAGGGTGCTGCGTGAAGTACGCCTTCCGGTTCACCGCCGCGGCGCGGCGCCGGCTGCGCACCATCGACCGGACAGCCGCCATGCGGATCCTCACCGCACTGACCGCGCTCGGCGACGACCCCGACCGCGAGGACGCGGACGTCAAGAAGCTCAGCGGCCCCTCCGGGCTCCACCGGCTCCGCGTCGGCGACTACCGGGTGGCCTATCCCGTCGAGGACGACGCCCTGATCGTCCTCGACGTCAAAGTCGGCAACCGGCGCGACCTCTACCGGAACCTCTGAGCGGAGCCCCGACCACACGTCGGGGCCCCGGCTCGCGTGCCCGGCCCTCAGGCCACCGACCAGGCGATCCCGTCCAGGATGTCGTGCTCGCTGACGACCACCTCGCGGGCGCCGATCCACTCCATGATCAGGCGGAGCACCAGCGCGCCCGAGGCGATGACGTCGACCCGGCCGGGGTGGATGACCGGCTTCGCCGCGCGCTCGGCGTGGGTGGAGGCGAGGAGCCAGTCGGTCAGCTCGGCGACCTTCTCGAACGGGATGCGGGAATGGTGGATCGCCGCCGAGTCGTACGCGTCCAGGCCGAGCGCGAGCGCCGCGACCGTCGTGACCGAACCGGCCAGGCCGACGAGCGTACGGGCCGAGGTGATCGGCACGAGCTGCGTGACCCTGTCGAGGGCCTCGGTGATGTCGGCGCGGATCGCCTCGATCTGGGCCGGGGTCGGCGGGTCGGTGACCGTGCCGTCCTCGGCGACGAGGTGGCGCTCCGTCATCCGGACGCAGCCGACGTCGACGGAGAGCGCCCGCTCGACCGTGTCGGTGCCGACGACGAACTCCGTGGAGCCGCCGCCGATGTCCACGACCAGATACGGCTCGGCCACGTCGTCACGGCCCGTCAGTTCCTTCGTCGCACCCGTGAAGGAGAACTCGGCCTCCTGGTCACCGGTGATGACCTCCGGCTCGACGCCCAGGATGTCCAGGACGCCGCGGACGAAGTCGTCGCGGTTCGACGCGTCGCGGGAGGCCGACGTCGCCACGAAGCGGACCTTCTCGGCCCCGTGCTCCTTGATCACCGCGGCGTACTCGCGGCACGCGGCGAAGGTGCGCTCCAGCGCCTCCGGTGCGAGCCGGCCCGTCTTGTCGACGCCCTGGCCGAGCCGCACGATCGTCATCCGGCGGTCCAGGTCGACGAGTTCGCCGGTCTCCGGATTCGCGTCCGCGACGAGCAGCCGGATGCTGTTCGTGCCGCAGTCGATGGCGGCGACCCGGGTCACTCGGCCACCGCCGTGTCCTCCGCGGCCTCCGCGCCCCCGCACGGCGTCACGCACGGACCCTTCTTCCACCACTCCGGGAGCATCGCGATGGCCTCGTCGCCGAGCGGGTTCACGCCCGGTCCCGCCGCCAGCGAGTGGCCGACCAGGACGTGCAGGCACTTCACGCGGTCCGGCATGCCGCCCGCGCTGGGGAAGCCCTCCAGGACCTCGATGGCGTCACGGCGCGCGATGTAGTCCTCGTGGGCCGCGCGGTACTTCGCCGCGAGCTCCTCGTCCGTCTTGAGGCGCTCCGTCATCTCCTTCATGACGCCGTTGGCCTCCAGCGTGCCGATGGCGGAGGCCGCGCGCGGGCACGTCAGGTAGTACGTCGTCGGGAACGGCGTGCCGTCCTCCAGGCGCGGGGCGGTCTCGACCACGTCCGGGTTGCCGCAGGGGCAGCGGTGCGCGATGGCCCGCAGGCCGCGCGGCGGACGGCCCAGCTGCTCCTTGAACGCGTGGATGTCGGCGTCCGTGGGCGCGGTGGGCTCGGTCTGCGGCGGGGGAGTTTCCATGACCTTCTTCGGATGTCTTTCGTGTCGGTTCAGTTCTGGGCCAGGTCTGCCTGGTCGGCCTTGTCGACGCCGTCCCAGACGTTCGCGTACCAGGGGCGGTCGGCCGCGCCCTGCTCCGTGCGGCTGGAGGAGGCGGTGGCCTTCGGGTCGGGCATCACGTACCCGGTCTCGCCCGGCATCACCATGTGCAGCCGCTCGCGGATCCGCTGCTCGGCGTACGAGTCGTCCTGCCAGCGGGCCTTCTCGTCGCGGAGCCGGTCGACCCGCTCCTTGGCCTCCTGCTGCTGCCGCTGGAGGTCCGCGATCTCGCCGCGCTGGGAGACGTACTGCCTTATGGGGTACGCCAGCGCGACGACGAGGGTGCAGACCACGAGGGCGAGCAGGGCCGCGCGGCCGGTGAGGCGGGAGCGGCGGGCCTGGCGCTTGTTCTGCGAGCGGTAGACCCGTTCGGCGGTCTGCTCGCCCAGCAGCCGCAGCCGGGTGGCCGTGGAGAAACGGGCCTGACCACGATCAGCGTCCCTGTCTCGGACCTTGCCCGGCATCGCGCTCCGCCTCCCCGACCCTGGTGGGCCCTGCCGGCCCCTGCTGTTCACGTGCGTACGTCCCCGCACACGGTACGGGACCGAGTGCGGGGACGTACGGAACTGCCTACGGGGCGAGCGTCAGCCCTTGGAACGCGGGGACCGCCGCACCCGGGGCGTCAGCCCTTGAAGCGGGGGAACGCGCTGCGACCGGCGTAGACCGCCGCGTCGTCCAGGATCTCCTCGATGCGCAGGAGCTGGTTGTACTTGGCGACGCGCTCGGAGCGGGCCGGGGCGCCGGTCTTGATCTGGCCGCAGTTGGTGGCGACGGCGAGGTCCGCGATCGTCACGTCCTCGGTCTCGCCCGAGCGGTGCGACATCATGCACTTGAAGCCGTTGCGCTGGGCCAGCTCGACGGCGTCCAGGGTCTCGGTGAGCGAGCCGATCTGGTTGACCTTCACCAGGAGGGCGTTCGCCGAGTTCTCCTCGATGCCGCGGGCGAGGCGCTCGGGGTTGGTGACGAAGAGGTCGTCGCCGACGAGCTGGACCTTGTCGCCCAGCTTCTCGGTGATGACGTGCCAGCCGGCCCAGTCGTCCTCGTACAGCGGGTCCTCGATGGAGACGAGCGGGTACGCGGAGACGAGCTCCTCGTAGTACTCCGTCATCTCGGCGGCGGAGCGCTCCTTGCCCTCGAACTGGTACTTGCCGTCCTTGTAGAACTCGGAGGCGGCGACGTCCAGCGCGAGCGCGATCTGCTGGCCGGGGATGTAACCGGCCTCCTTGATGGCCTCAAGGATGAGGTCGAGCGCGGCGCGGTTCGACTCCAGGTTCGGGGCGAAGCCGCCCTCGTCGCCCAGGCCGGTGGACAGGCCCTTGGTCTTCAGCACCTTCTTGAGGGTGTGGTAGACCTCGGCGCCCCAGCGAAGGGCCTCGGAGAAGGACTCCGCGCCGATCGGGGCGATCATGAACTCCTGGATGTCGACGTTGGAGTCCGCGTGGGATCCGCCGTTCAGGATGTTCATCATCGGGACGGGCAGCAGGTGCGCGTTCGGACCACCGAGGTAGCGGAACAGCGGCAGGTCCGAGGCCTCGGAGGCGGCGTGGGCCACGGCGAGCGAGACGCCCAGGATGGCGTTGGCGCCGAGCGAGCCCTTGTTGTCGGTGGCGTCCAGGTCGAACATCGCCTGGTCGATCAGGCGCTGCTCGGTGGCGTCGTAGCCGACCAGCTCCGGGCCGATCTGCTCGATGACGGCGAGGACGGCCTTCTCGACGCCCTTGCCGAGGTAACGGTTGGGGTCACCGTCACGGAGTTCGATGGCCTCGAAGGCACCGGTGGAGGCGCCGGACGGAACGGCAGCACGACCCGTGCTGCCGTCGTCGAGGCCGACCTCGACCTCGACCGTGGGGTTGCCTCGGGAGTCCAGGATTTCCCGGGCTACGACGACGTCGATGGACGGCACGAGCATCTCCTTCTGGGATGTGACGCGATGGCGCGGGCGGCTTGCCCCGCACCCCTGAGCGTAACCGGCTCCCGGGCATCGGCCAGCCGACCGCCCGGCTCGTGGACAACGCCCAGAGCGAAATGTTTCTTAACGGAACAAAGACAGCAGCCCCCACCCCTGTATCTCGCGATGCATGGGGTGGGGGCTGCTCACGTGAGCGGCCCACCGGGGAGTGGGGTCAAGCCGGGGACGAGCCGGGGACGGGGTGCGGCCGGGGCTCGGCGTCCGCCGATGCCGAGCCCGTGGCGTGGCCCGGGCGGGGTCAGCTCAGGTGCAGCTGCTGGCCCGGGTAGATCAGGTCGGCGTCCTTGACGATGTCCTTGTTCAGCTTGAACAGCTGCTGCCAGGTGGTGCCGTGCGCCTCGGCGATCTTGCTGAGGGTGTCGCCGGACTTCACCTTGTACTCGCCGTCGCCCTTCTCGACCTTCTGGCCGGTCGGGGTGGTGACGGTGTCACGGGACTGCGAGCGGGAGGCGGCCGAGGAGTCGGTGTGCTGCTCGGTCGACTTCTGCTCCTGCTGCTGCGGCCGGCTCTGCTGCTGCGGCTGCGACTGCTGGGTGTTCTGCTCGGGGGCCGGAGCGGAGTTGCTCGTGGAGGCGCCGGACAGGCCCACACCACAGCTCGGCCAGGCGCCCTTGCCCTGCGAGGCGAGGACCTTCTCGGCGACGGCGATCTGCTGCGCCTTGGAGGCCTGGTCGGCGGTGGACGCGTAGGCGGTGCCGCCGTACGCGGCCCAGGTCGAGGACGAGAACTGGAGGCCGCCGTAGTAGCCGTTGCCGGTGTTGATCGACCAGTTGCCGCCGGACTCGCACTGCGCGACCTGGTCCCATTCGGACGAGGTGGCGGCGGAGGCGGAGGTGGCGCCCATCAGCGGGACGGCGACGGCGGCACCGGCGACACCGGCGAGCGTGGCGACACGGACGGCCTTGGACGGGCGGCGGTGCTTGCCCTTGCTGGAGAACAGCATGGAGAGATCCCCTCACCGACGCCTACGAGGTGAGCTGTCGGGTTCGGACCAGTGAGTGTCCGGCCGCGCATCCTTGTGCGCGGCTTAACCCCAAGCCCCTCCGGTCTCCCGGGAGGGCGGCTTACCTGGGTCCCCCGCTCCTGCCTACGGCGCTGACGCGTCGACTGTTCCCGTACGGGCGTCGGCAGGATTCGGCGTGACGTCCGTCGGGGCCCGCTGTGGCGAGCGGTCACGACCGTAAGCAGTCGATCCGCCCGAATTCAAAGCCGATCAGGGTCTTTGAGACTCATGTCTCACTCGATCAAAAGCGGACATACGCACCCCAATAGGCTCTGAACTCCCGCTACTTTTCGCCCGATTCGAGCCCAAGATCCAGCTTCTGACCAGGAAGGATGAGGTCGGGGTCGGAGCCGACCGTCTTCTTGTTGAGGTCGTAGAGCTCGGTCCATCCGCCTTCCACGGCACGGGCGTCGGCGATGTCCCAGAGGTTGTCGCCGGAGCGGACCGTGTAGGTGCCGTCGGCGCGCCCGTCGTCGCGGGAGGCGTGACGGCCTTCCCCCGTACGGGAGTCGGAAGTGTCGTCCGCCGCCCGGTCGCCGCGGTGGCGGCCGCCGGCCGAGGAGTCCGTGGAGGCGGAGGGGTCGGAGGCGGCGTCGGAGGAGTCGGGCGTGACGGAGGAAGTCGGGTCGGACGAAGCCGAATTGCCGTCCGTGAGATCCGTCTCGTCCTCCGACGCACCGGCCGTCGCGTCGTCCGGCGCCCCGGTCGTCGCGTCGTCCGTCGCGTCGCTCTTCTTGTTACCGGAGGTATCCGCTGACGCCCCGTCGGACGCCTCGCCCGACGCGTCGTCGGAGGCGTCACCCGTGGACTCGCCCGTCGACTTGTCCGAACTGCCGGACTCGTCGTGATTCTTCTCCCCCGAGGAGCTGTCGGACGACCCGGCCGATCCGGACGGCTGCGGGGAGGCGCTGACGCCGGGGTCGACGTCGGCCGAGTCGTCGCCCTTGGTGAGGCCGGCCGTGACCGAGCAGCCCGGCCAGGCGCTCGGCCCCTTGGCGTCGAGCATCTTCTCGGCGACGGCTATCTGCTGGGAGCGGCTGGCCTGGTCGGCGCGCGGGGCGTAGTCGAGGCCGCCGTACTGCTCCCACATGTCCTGCGAGAACTGGAGTCCGCCGTAGTAGCCGTTACCTGCGTCCAGGCTCCACTGGCCGCCGCTCTCGCACTCGGCGAGCTTGTCCCAGGCGCTGGTGGACGCGGCGCTCGCGTGGGTCGCGGCGAGCAGCGGGATCGCGATGGCGCTGCCGGTGACCCCGGCGGCGACGACGAGAGCAGGGGCCTGACGGGGGCGACGGTGTCGGCCGTTCCCGGAGAGCATGCGGTTGCCTTTCGCGTGACGATGCTGCGTGCGACGTGTGGTGCTGCCGCGATGAGTGGTGAACGTAGCGGCACTCGAACGCTTGTCACAAGTCGATGCAGCGGAGATCACGTGAAAGTCACAGTTTTGACGGCCCGTCAGCTCTTGGGGTCTCCGTCAAGGGAACCGGACCCGTCCTGACGCGGTGTGAACTCCACGGGGAGCGTGCGCAGTCCACGCATGATGAGCCCGCCGCGCCACCGCAAATCGGTCGGTTCCGCCGCAAGTCGCAGGTCGGGCAGGCGGGTCAGCAGGGTGGCGAGCGCGGTCTGTCCTTCGAGCCGGGCGAGCGGGGCACCGAGGCAGTAATGGATGCCGTGACCGTAACCGAGGTGCTGGTTGTCCCGGCGGGCGAGGTCGAGGGTGTCGGGCTCTGCGAAGCGGTCCGGGTCGCGGTCGGCGGCGGCGAGCACGACGAGGACCGGGTCGCCCGCGGCGATGTCCTGGCCGCCGATGCTCAGCGGCTGCGTCGCGAACCGCCAGGTGGCCAGCTCCACCGGGCCGTCGAAACGCAGCAGTTCCTCGATCCCGGTCTCCAGCAGGCCGCGCTCCCCCGCCGCGATCGACCGTTGCAGGCGCTCGCGCTGGTCGGGGTGGGTGAGCAG
Source organism: Streptomyces sp. VRA16 Mangrove soil (assembly GCF_017377775.1). GTDB lineage: Bacteria > Actinomycetota > Actinomycetes > Streptomycetales > Streptomycetaceae > Streptomyces. The sequence goes on along the minus strand of NZ_JAFVLN010000018.1, from coordinate 125,623 downwards.
GGCGTACGTGCCGTTGCCGATGAGGTTGACCGTCGTCTCGAACCCGGCGAAGAGCAGGATGAACGCCATCGCGGCGGCCTCGTTCTCCGTGAGGTGCTCGCCGTGGTCGGAGGCGCGGATGAGCCCCGAGATGAGGTCGTCCCCGGGGTCGGCGCGCTTGCGGTGGATCAGCTCGGCCAGATAGCCGCGCATCTTCTTCACCGAGCGGGCCACTCCCCCGCGCGGGCCGCCACCGTGGCGGATCATCATCCCTGCCCAGTCCCGGAAGTCGTCCTGGTCCTCGCGCGGGACGCCGAGCAGGTCGCAGATGGCGTAGATGGGGAGCGGGAAGGCGAAGTCGTGGATGAGGTCGGCCTCGCCCTTCGCCGCGAACCGGTCGATGAGGTCGTCGGTCAACTCCTGCACCCGGGGCGCGAACTCAGCCACTCTTCGCGGGGTGAACGCCTTCGAGACGAGGCGGCGCAGGCGGGTGTGGTCCGGCGGGTCGATGTTGAGCAGATGCGTCATCAGCTCCGCCTTGCGCTCGCCCGGGATGCCGGTCTTGCCCTTGGCGTGGCTGGGCTCGTCGTGGTGCTCCGGATTCTTGCTGAGCCGCTGGTCGGCCAGGGCCTGGCGGGCGTCGGCGTACCGGGTGACCAGCCAGGCCTCGACGCCGCTGGGGAGGGTGGTGCGGTGCACCGGCGCGTTGTCGCGCAGCCACGCGTACGCGGGGTACGGGTTGCCGGCGAACTCCCAGGTGAACAGGTCGGGGGCGGTCTTCTTGGGGGCGGGGCTTTCGGTCACTCCTCGACGGTATCCGTCGGGGAGTGCGGGGGTGCGGCTGCCCGTCTGCCGGGCGGGTGTGCGTCGCCGCGCGCGGGCCCGGTGGTCCTGCTTCGCGCAGTTCCCCGCGCCCCTGAAGGCATGCGCCGGCGCGCAGCCTTCCCCGTCGGGGAGGTGCCGCGCCGAAAGTGCGCATCTCAGGCGCGCGGGGAACTGCGCGACCAGCCCCCACCCGCCCGCGGCCGCGACGCGCGCTAAAGCCCCTCGGCCGAGCGGACCGCGTCGCGGTAGGCGCGGGCGGCAGCCCTGAGCGCCGCCTCCGGGTCCACCCCTTCGGCCTCGGCGCGCAGGGCAAGACCGAGCAGCTCGTAGCCGACCCCGGCCCCCGAGGGCACCGGCACCTCCAGCGAAGCGCCCCGCACCCGGGACCCGAGCTTCGCGGCGAGCGCCAGCGCGGGCTGGCCGAGCGGGACGCCGTCGGTCACGGAGTCGCGCCGCTTGGACTCCCCCTTGCGGCGCAGCCAGATCTCCCGGACCTCCTCCGGCGTGGCCGCGGACTCGTCGCCGAAGACGTGCGGGTGCCGGTGGATGAGCTTGTCGACGATGCCGCCCGCGACGTCGTCGATGGAGAACGGCTCGTCGTCGCCCGTCGCCTCCTGCGCGATGCGCGCGTGGAAGACGACCTGGAGCAGCACGTCGCCGAGCTCCTCGCGCAGCTCCTCGCGGTCCCCGGCCTCGATCGCGTCGACCAGTTCGTACGTCTCCTCCAGGGCGTACTTCGCCAGGTCCTCGTGGGTACGCAGCCTCGACCACGGGCACTCGCGCCGGATCCGGTCCATGACCTGAACCAGGTCGAGCAGGCGCGCACCCGGAAGGTCGTAGGAGCCGGGGAGGAGTTCGAGGGCCGGCATCGCGACGCGGCCCGACCCGGCGAGCGTGGCCAGGCCGTCGGTGAGCCGGCGGTCGCCCTCGGCGGTGGCGAGCACGACGAGGGTGCGGCCGCCCTCGGCGCAGCGCTCGACGAGCTCACGGGCGGCCGGGGTCTCCACCGTGACCTCGACGCCCGCCTCCTTCAGATACGGCAGCTGCGGGTGCGCGGCGTCGGAGCAGAGCACCCCGTCGGCGTCCCGGAGGGTCTGCCAGGCCTGCCAGGACAGCAGCCCGGGGGCCACCCGGTGGCTGGTGGTGAGCAGGACGATGCGGCCGGCGTCGGGCGTGGTGTCGTTCACGTATCGAACGTAACGCAGGCCGCCGACAACACCCGGCGCGCTCCACCTACGCCGTCTGCTGCTGCTCGGCCGAGGCCTCCTTGGTGACCTGGGTCAGCCACGGCGTCTTGGCGTCGACCCGGCCCACCGTGCCGTTCTTGGTGACGGCCCAGCTGCCGTAACGGGGGTTCAGATCGACGTTCAGCTCCTTGGAGGCGGTGGCGAGCGCCTTCCAGAACGTCGCCTGCCCCGCTTGCGTCTGCATGTCCGCGCCGAGGGCCGTCGCGAGCTTCTGCGCCTCGATCTCGGTGCGCAGCGACTCGGTGAGCCGCTTGGGCGCGACGTTGTACTGCTGGAGCCAGGCGGTCTCCAACTGCCTTGACCCGCCCGCCTGTTGTTCCAGGCCGGCCCGCATCTCCTGCATCTCCTTGCGGGTGACGCTGACGCCCGCGTCGGTGGCGGCGCGGTGCAGCACCCGGTCCAGGACCATCGTGTGCAGGGTGTTGCGGGTGAGCCCACCGGTCTTGGCGACGGCCTGCTCGTACTGCGCGCTGCCGTCGGTGGCGGCCTGCTGTGCGTCCCGCACCTCGTTCACCCGGCTCTCCAGCTGGGAGACCGTGATGCGCTGCCCGCCGACGACGGCCGCGGCGCCGGGGTGCGCCCCGCTTCCGCACGCGGTGAGGAGTGGGACGGCGGCGGCAGCGGACGTAAGGACGAGAGCGATACGGCGGCGGTGCAAGGTGGCCTCCCTGCGGCGAGTTTGTGCGTCGGTGCACAAAGTCCGGCGGTGATCGATGGTAGGAGGTGGCCGCTGGCTCGGCCACCTATTCGACAACGATTCGCCGGGACTTGAGGTACCGAACCCCGCGTTATCCGACCACGGCCACCGGGGCGTCCCACGCGTCGCGGTCCACGGTGATGGTGTAACCGCCGCGCGACTCCTTGCTGTTGACCATGTACTGGTGGCCGCGGTGATGCCCGGTCCACAGCGTCGAGGCGAACGGCCAGTCGGTGGTCGTCGTGTTCACCTTGTCCCACTTGGCGTACCAGAGGTTGCCCGGCAGGTTGCTGCGGTCGGTGGTGGTGGCGACGGCCTTCGCGCTGGAGCTGGAGAAGCCGTACATGCCGGTGCGGTAGTACTTGGCGTGCACGGCCTTCTGCCAGGCCCGTACGTAGGTGAGGACGGCCGTGTTGCAGGAGGAGTCCGTGATGTCGTACGCCTCCATGTCCAGGTAGAGCGCGCTGCCCGCCTTCATGCCGAGCGCGGACGCCTTGTTCACGGCGTCGGCGCCGTCCGTCGCGCCCAGCGAGGCGGCGGTGGTGGACGTCATCTTCTCCGGGTTGGAGCCGCTCGCGCACGGCGGCTGCGCGCCGACGTAGAGCGGGATCAGCTTCCAGCCCTGCGCGGAGACCGTCTTCACCCAGGAGGCGGTGAGGTTGGCCTGCGTGCAGCCGCGGTTCTTGCCGCCCACGTAGACGGCGGCCGCCCCGTAGAAGCCGGTGTGCCAGGCCTTCATGGCGGAGGCGGAAGGCGCCGTGCAGGTGTCGAAGGCACGGCCCGTGTAGTACGTCGCGGCGGGCCACGACGTCGTCGTGGCGAGGGACTGCTGCACGGCGAAGCCGCCCGCGATCACGGCGGCGCCCGCGGCGGCCCAGACCGTGCGGCGGCGGCCGCGGGTCAGCCGGTGGGTGCCGGTTCTTGCGGTTCCGGACATGCGTTCTCCCCTGTCTGTCGTCTGTGGCCCGGCGCGTTCTCCGGTGGTGCGTCAGGCGCCCAGGGCCGAGGTCACCTTGGCGGCGAGCTTCTTGGCGGTGGCCGCCCCGTTGTCGTGGCCGTCCGTCGACATGACCGTGACGACGGCGGTGCCCTTGCGGACCGCGATCAGGGTCGTGCCGTTGGTCCACGTCGGGTCGGTGAGCGTGATCGTGTACGCGCCGTCGCCGAGGCCGGACGTCGTGGCTCCGGTCACCTTGACGTCGGACTTGGTGTCCTTGTCGTGGTAGCCGGGGCAGGCCGCGACGACCTTCTCCAGGTGCGCCATGACCGTCTGCGCGCCCGCGCCGCGGAACACGTCGATCTCCTGGGCGATGTCGGTGGAGTCGGCGTTCATGTAGTCGTTCTGCGCGAAGGAGACACCGTCGTCGCCGGTGAGGGCGATCCAGCTGGTGCCGCCGAACTTGGTGCAGTCCGGCTTCGCCAGGGCGGCCGGGTGGCTCTTCTGCGGCTGGAAGGTGGTGCCGGTGTCGCGGGCCGTCGACGGGTCGACCTTGTAGCCGCTGCCGAAGAAGGAGGCCGGCGCGAGCGCCTTCTTCAGCTGCGCGCCGGTGGCCAGGCCCGCGTTCGGGTCCTTGGCCGCGGCGGAGGACTTCGACGCGGACTTCGCGGAAGCGCCGTCACCGCTGTCCGAGCCGCCCGACGAGCAGGCGGTGAGGGCGAGCGGGAGGGCGGCGGCGACGGCGAGCAGGGCGGCGGCACGGGAAGCAGAGCGCATGAGGATGGTGTTTCTCGAGAGGCGTAGGGGAATCGTCGACAGGCCCTGGTGGGGGGAAGGAACAGGGCACGGTACGCCTGGGGGGTGGGCCGACACGGGCCCAGCGCACTGCGAGCTAGCTGATCATGCCTGGTCACACAGGCAGGAGCCAGCTTGCCGACAGATTTTGACCGTGGGTTGCCCGGGGCTTTACCACCCCCCGCCGGGGATCGGTCAGCCCCTGACCTGGCCCAGCCACTGCAGGGTGCGCCTGACCTCCGAGGGGAACGGGTGGGCCGGGCCGTGCAGCCGCTCGGAGTCGTGCAGCAGCCGGATCAGGGTCTCCTGGGCGGCGCCCCGGTCGCCGACGGCGAGCAGCAACTGGCCGATGCGGCGCCGCACTTCGAGGGCGAGCCTGAGGTCCGTGGTCGCGTACTGGTTCTCGTAGTACGGCAGCAGCGAGCGGTACTCGGCGAGCGCCGCGGCCGGTTCGCCGAGGGCCTCCAGGCACTGGGCCGCCTCGTAGCGGAACTGGAGCGACTGCGGGTCGGCGTGCCCGGCCTCCGCGGCCCGCTCGTCGGCGAGGCGGCGCAGTTCGGGCAGGGCGCGGCGGTACTGGCCGTCGTCCATGAGCGTCGCCGCGTACTGCTTGCGCAGGGTCCGTACGACGGGTGAGTGCTCGCCGTGCTGGGCGGCCGCGGCGGGCAGGATCGCGCCGAGGATGTCGACGGCCTGCGTGATACGGCCCTCGCCGAGCAGCCGCTTGACCTCGTCGACGGCGCGGGCCACGTCGGGGCGGTCCCCCTGGGTGCCCCGCACGTCGGAGCCCGCGGGCTGCGGCGCGGGGGTCACGGCACGGTCCGGCCACGGCGCGTGCGGGCGCAGGAACGGGCGGGTCGGGTCGAGCGGGCGACCGCTGGGCACCCCGCGCGGGGGCAGCAGCGGCAGCAGTTCCTCGTAGACCTGCTGGGCGGAGTCCGGGCGGTGCTGGGGGTCCTTGGCGAGCAGGCGGAGCACCAGGTTCTCCAGCGCTTCCGGTACTTCCGGGCGCAGTTGGCGCACCGGGAGCGGCGCCTCGTAGAGATGGCGGTGCAGGATGCCGAGGGCGGTGGTGCCCGCGAACGGCACGTCGCCGCTGAGGAGTTCGTGCAGCAGCACCCCGAGCGCGTACAGGTCGGTGTACGGGCCGACGGCGCCGCCCATCGCCTGCTCGGGCGCCATGTAGGCGGGCGTGCCGATGGGCGAGCCGGTGTGGGTGAGGCGGGTGGTGTCGGTGTCGAGGACGGAGGCGACGCCGAGGTCGAGGACGGTGACCGTGCCGTCCTTCTTCACCATCACGTTCCGCGGCTTGAGGTCGCGGTGCACGATCGGCACCGCGTGCACGGCCGACAGGACGGCGCACAGCTGGGCGGCGACGGAGACCGCCCACGGCCACGGGTACGGGTCGTGCTCGGCGAGATGGTCGGCGAGGTCGGAGCCGTCCACGTACTGCATGACCAGGTACAGGAACGAGCCGCCGGTGGCGGTGTCGGCCGCGCTTCCTTCACTGCCCGCGTCGTGCACGGTGACCAGGCCCGGATGGTCGACCTGGGCGGTGACGCGGCACTCGCGCAGGAAGCGGCGGCGCAGCTCCTCGGCCTCGGCGCCCGCGACCCGGTCGGGGCGGACCAGCTTCACCGCGACGCGGCGGTCCAGGCGCTGGTCGTACGCCGTCCAGACCTGGCCCATGCCGCCCTGGCCGATGAGCGAGGAGAGTTCGTAGCGCCCGGCGACGAGGTGTCCGCCGGTGGTGGGCAGTCCGGACGGGCTGGTCAAAGGGGTCACCGGCCGCCGTCCTGCTTGCGCAGGTAGTCACTCAGCTCGTCGAGCTCCGCGCGGACCTGGTCGATGCGGTGCGGGGGCTGGCCCTGCTGGTTCGGCTGCGGCGCGGGCATCGGTGCGGGCGGCTGAGCGGGCGGCGGCGTGGGCGCGAGGCCGCCGGTCTGGGTGGGCGTCGTGTGCGCGGGCGGCGGCGGGGCGGGCTGTGCGTAGGGCTGGGGCTGGGGGTGCTGCTGCGGGTAGCCGTACCCGGCGCCGACCGTCGGGGCCGTCGGCGGGTACAGGCCCAGCGGCGACGGCGTGGAGGCGCGCAGCCTGCGTATGTCGAAGACGACGTAGTGTGCGGCGCTCGCGGCGGCGATGATCAGGACCAGGGCGAGCGCGACGTCCGTGCGGTGGTCCGCCTCCGGGAGCGCGCCGACGACGGCGAACAGGCCGAGCGTCAGCGGCAGCGCGATCCAGGCGAGCACCCAGTCGACGGCCTTGCCGCGCAGCACCGCGATGCGGAAGAGCGGGACGCAGGACAGCAGACCGCAACTGAGCACGGACAGCACGGCGAACAGCACCCGCAGGGTGATGGCCGTGCCCTCGTTGCGCGAGGGAGGTGCCGCGCCGGGCCCGTACATGGTCGCTCCTGATCGCTCGTCGTGCCGCTACCTTCGAGCGTATAGGCCCACTCGGACAACCGGCCCCGGGTTGTACCGAACCGTTGCCGACCTGCACGGGCGGTGGCGCCCGCTCCGGTCGCGCGCCGCACTCAGCGCGGCGCGAGCGTGCCGTCCGTGAGGCCGTCGTGGAGACCCTGCACGAGCTGCTCACCGAGCCGGGCCGCGCTGCGCAGCGCGTCCTCGAAAGCGGCGAGCGCCCTGAACCGATCGCCGTATCCGGCCTGTTCGGGCAGCGGGAGGCGGGGCAGCTGCAGCCTGCGCACGTCGAGCCGGGTCGCCGTGGACGCGTAGCTGCTGGCCTGCCGGTTGTTGGCGGTGGAGCGCAGGAACCCGGCGAGGAACCAGGAGTCGAGCGCGGCCGGGTCGGGGCGCAGCAGGGCCAGGCCGCGGCCGAGGGCCGCGCCCGCGGTGGCCTCGTCGACGACGCGCGCGGTGGCGCCGCCGCCGACGACGGGCACGACGACGTCGCCGGCCGCCAGGAGGAACGGCTCGTCGTCGCCGGTGAACGTGCCGGAGGGCGCGGCGCCGGTGAGCACGTCGTGGTCGGTGAGGACGGGGACGGGCACGCGCGCGTGGTCGCCGGTCCGTGAGTCGGCCCCCGTGGTCGCGGCCGTGCGCATCAACAGGGCGCCCGCGCGCGCGAGTTCACCGATCGTGGTCAGCGGCCAGCGCGCGGGCTCGGCGGCGGGCGCGGCGGGCGCCGGGGCGAGCCGGGTGGTCAGCCGGAGGGTGTCGGCGAGGTTCTCGCGCACGGCGGTCAGCTCGGCGGCGCCGCCGCCGCCCGCGGCGGGCGGGGGCAGCCGGCGGGCGGGCGCGAGGTCGACCTCGTCGTCGAGGAGCTCGATGACCGGGACCGAACGGGCCACGCCCGGGCGCTCCTTGAGGGTCCCGGCCCGGTCGAAGGTGCGCCAGGCGTCGAGCACGGCATCCTGCACGGCGGCCCACGCCTGCTTCTCGCGCACGTCGCCGGGGGCGGCCAGCGACGTGGTGTCGACGAGCAGCAGCTCCGGTGCGGCGGGCGATCCGGTGGGCCTGCGCAGGATCCACAGGTGCAGCGGGATGTTGTTGGGCGGGACCGCGCCCGCGGGCAGCGCGACGACCGCGCGCAGGGCGCCGCGGCGCAGCAGGTCGGCGCGGATCCGGCGGCCCGAGCGGCGCGACGCGACGGTGGGCGGCATCAGCAGGACCGCGGTGCCGCCGTCCCTGAGCCGGGCCAGCGCGTGCTGCACCCAGGCCAGTTCGGACTCGGTGCGGGCCGGGAAGCCGTACTCCCAGCGCGGGTCGTAGGCCAGCTCGTCGTGGCCCCAGCCGCGCTCGTTGAACGGCGGGTGGGCGAGGACGACGTCGGCCTGTACGTCGCTGAGGGCGTCGCCGCGCAGGGTGTCGGCCGCTGCGGTGCGGATGACGGGGCCCTCGCCGTCGCGCGCGGGCCCGTCGAGCGCGAGCCGCAGGGCGGTCAGGGCGGCCAGTTCGGGGGCGGCGTCCTGGCCGTAGAGGCGTTGCTCGGAGCGGGCTCCGTCGGTGCGCACGGCGTGCAGCAGGGCGCCGGTGCCGCAGGCCGGGTCCAGGAAAGTGGCGGCGGGCCCGGCGAGGGCGGCCATCAGGGCGGCCGGCCCCGGCGGGGTCAGCGTGTACTGGCGCGGGTTCGCGTCGAGGTGGCGGCCGAGCAGGAACGCGAAGGCGCGGCGGGCGCCCAGCTCGGCGGCGAGGTCGGCGACGCCGCGCAGCAGCGGGACGGACGGCACCAGGGCGGCGGCCGTCGGGGTGGCGAGGGCGCGCTCGGCGGGCGGTCCGAAGCGCGGGGTGAGGACGCCTTCGAGCGCGGCGGACAGGCGCCCGGCGAGGCCGTCGTCGTCGGCCGACGCGCTCAGCACGAGCCACTCGGTGGGCCGGTCGTGCACGAGCAGCAGGACGCTTCCGGCGTGCAGCAGCGCGGTGACCGGGCCCGCGGGGTGCCCGGCGAGCTGCTGCCAGACGCGCTCGCGCAGCGGGACCTCGGCGAGCTTGCCCTGGGCGCGCAGCCATCCCTCGACCTCGGTGAGCGCGAAGGAGGGGCTGGTCTCGGTGCCGCCGACCGGCTTGGGGAAGTCGGCGTGCCGGCGCCGCCAGTTCGAGACGGCTGCGCGGCCGACCCCGGCGAGCCGGGCGATCCCGGCGGCCGTCACCTCTGTCGCGTTGTCCTGCACCGCATCGGCTCCCCTCGTGCGTGGCGCGCTCACACCTGGCGTGGTGTGTACGGGCGACCCTACCGACCTTCGCGTAAGAACCCCATTCACAAGTGTTCACCGAACAAGTTCTGTGAACGCGGTTGACTCGGTTCACAGATGATGGTGTTCTTGACCTAGCCAACCGCCGGATACACGGAAAGCCGGGGGGAGGTTGGCGTCTCTCATCACGGAGGAACAGTCATGTCTCAGACCCAGCCCCAGCAGCACCCCCAGTACCCGCCGTTCCAGCCGCCGCAGCAGTCGCCCCAGCAGGTCGCGCGGAACGGGCTGGGGACGGCGGCGCTGATCCTCGGTGTCATCGGCGCCCTGTCGGGACTGGTCCCGATCCTGTTCTGGCTGGCCGGCATCCTCGGTGTGATCGCGCTGGTCCTGGGTCTGACGGGCCGGGCCCGTGCCAAGCGCGGCGAGGCCACGAACAAGGGCGTGGCGCTGGCCGGTGCGCTGCTCGCGCTCGTCTCCCTGGGCCTGTCGGTCTTCGGCGCGTACACCACGTTCAAGGCGGTGGACGACGCGGTCGACGAGATCAACAAGTCGGTCTCGGACACGAAGGCCAAGGACACCAAGCCGTCCGGCGACGCGAAGGGCAAGGACGACAAGGGGACGTCGGACAGCGGCACGTCCGACAAGGGGGACAAGCCGGCCGCGGGCAAGGCGATGGCGGCGGGCGACTCCGTGGTCTACGACGACGATCTGACGGTGACGGTGTCGAACGCGGTGGCGTTCAGCCCGAGCGAGTACGCGGCGGGCCACAAGAACGGCAACCACTCCTACAAGGTCACCGTCACGGTCACGAACGACACGAAGAAGAAGTTCGACGCCTCGCTGCTGACGGCCGACGCCCGCGCCGGCAAGGACGGGGTCACCGCCGAGCAGATCTTCGACGACAAGGTGGGTTCGGGCTTCGACGGCTCGATCCTGCCCGGCAAGAAGGCCACGGTCGTCTACGGCTTCGACGCCCCGGCCGACGCCAAGAACCTGACGGTCGAGGTCACGCCGAGCTTCGAGTACGACGGCACGCAGTGGGACCTGAAGATCTGAGCGACCGGACCACCATCACCGCCCGAGGGGGGCGACCGGTGCGGCACGCGTCCACGACGCGTGCCGCACCGGCATGTTCACAGGAGTGTTCACGGGACGCGTTCACGGCACGTGTTCACGGGGCGTGTTCAAAGGGCGTGCCGCACCCACACGTTCGGCTCTACGTAGACGGCGTGGTCGCGGTCGGGCGCGCAGTGCACCGGGACCAGCGCGCCCGGCACCACGACGGGCCCCGCCGTGTCGAAGGGCAGCCCGGTCCAGGTCCGCCACTCGTCGAGCGACCCGGACACGGTCATGGAGGCGGGCGCCACCTTCTCGATCACACCGCCGGCCCGGACGTGCACCCGCAGCCACGGGTCGACGGGCAGCCCGTCCGACTCCCGCACCCGGTACGCGTACTCGCTCATCGGCGAAGCGGGCTCCTGCGGCTTGCCGCTGGGCCGCACCGGGGCGACGACCTCACGGAACCCGCGGGACTTCGCGTTCTCCCGCATCGCGGCGAGCATCCGCCCGGACAGGCCGCGGCCCAGCATCGTCGGCACGATCGTGATCTCGATGGCGCTGACGGTGTCGGGCTCGGTGCCCCGGCGCAGATCGGCGAAGGCCCACTGCATCACCCGGTCCCAGCCACGGTCGGGCAGCACCCCGTCGCGCCCCTGCGTGTGCAGGGCGAACGGCACGCTGAACCCCTTGGCGACCACGGCCCCTTCGGTGTCCGTGGCGACGAGCACGTACTCCGGCAGCTCGGTCGCGATCCGGCCGATGAACGACCAGCCGACCGGGTCGTGCTGCACGAACACCGGCCAGGTGTCCTCCATCGTCCACATCGCGTCGAACAGTCCGGGCCGCTCGGCGAGCGTGGTGATCCTCAGGTCCATGCGCTCATCGTGCATGGAACCGCGGCGGCGCCGCAGTCGGATTTCCGCCGGTGGGCAGCTTCTGGTCCGGGCAGGCGCCGAGCACCTTCTTCATCGCATCGCGCTCGGCGGCGGTCACCCACACCCCGTACTTCTTCTTCACCGCGACCTGCCCGGCGACGTACGTGCACCGGTACTTCTTGTTCGGCGGCAGCCAGGTGGCGGTGTCGCCGTCGCCCTTGCTGCGGTTGGGGGTGGCGCCCGAGGCGACCAGATTCAGCGGATCGTTGGCGAACGCGATGCGCTTGCCGGGCTCCCACTGGAAGGCGCCCTTCTGCCAGGCGTCGGAGAGCGCCACCAGGTGGTCGATGTCGACCTGGCTGCGGCCGCGGGCGTACGTGACGGTCTGCCCGCTGTACGGGTCGGGCCGGAGCGCGCCGGAGGCGACCTTGCACTTGCCGTCCGTGAAACGGACGCCGTCGAGGTCCCGCTTGAGGATGTCGTCGCGGGTGTCACAGCCGTTGGAGTCGGTGTCGGCCCAGGCGCTGCCGAACCGCTCCCGGGAGTAACCGGTCTTCGGGGCGCGGCCCTTGACGGTCAGTGTGTCGACGGCGGCGAGCGCGCTGCCCGCCTTGCCCTGCGGTTCGGGTCCGGCGTCGCCGCCGGTCCCCGCGGTCGTCGCCTCGCATCCGGTGACGGCGACGACGGCCACCACCGCGGCGGCCACGGCCCGTCCAACCCCTCGCAGCACAGCAGCCCCTCCCGTTTTGTTCGCTTTCGGCCCGCTGTCCGCCTACCGTACCTGACGCATGATCACACTTTCCCGATCCCGAGTGTCGTGCCGGACGACAGCAGCCCCGACCCGAGCACGGACCCCCACAACGGGCCGCGCAGCTCGGCAAGTTCGTCCTCCTCGTCGAGGAACCCGGTCATGGCCCGCCGCCCTTCCGCCGCCCTTCCGCTGCCGGTCCGTCAGGCGGAGCAGCCATGCCTCGTGACGCTCCTCGCCCAACGGGACGGCCGCCTCGGACCACGCGGACCGTCGGCCCGCCTTGCTACGACCCCAGGATCGACGCCAGGAACTCCCCGACCCAGGCCAGCAGCTGCCGGCCGACCAGCGGCTTGCCGCCCACCTTGGCGGTCTTCGGGCGCGGGACCAGGACCTGGTGCGTGGCCTCCTTGATGACCGTGCCGGGGTAGAGGCGCTTGAGGCGCAGCTCCTGCGACTCCCTCAACTCCACCGGCGCGAAGCGGATGTTGTTGCCCTGGAGCACGATCTCGCCCACCCCGCACGCCCGCGCGAGCATCCGCAGGCCCGCGACCAGCAGGAGGTTCTCGACCGGCTCGGGCAGCTTGCCGTAGCGGTCGGTGAGTTCCTCGCGGACCTGCTTGACGTCCTCCTCGGTGTTGGCGCTCGCGATGGCGCGGTACGCCTGGAGACGCAGGCGCTCGCCGGGGGCGTAGTCGTGCGGGACGTGCGCGTCGACCGGGAGCTCGATCTTGACCTCCAGGGGCGGCTCCTCCTCGACACCACCCTCCAAGGACGCCCGGTAGTCCGCGACCGCCTCGCCGACCATGCGCACGTACAGGTCGAAGCCGACGCCCGCGATGTGGCCCGACTGTTCGCCGCCGAGGAGGTTTCCGGCTCCGCGGATCTCCAGGTCCTTCATCGCCACGTACATGCCCGCGCCCATCTCCGTGTGCTGGGCGATGGTGGCGAGGCGCTCGTGCGCCGTCTCCGTCAGCGGCTTCTCCGGCGGGTAGAGGAAGTACGCGTAGCCGCGCTCCCTGCCACGGCCGACGCGGCCGCGCAGCTGGTGGAGCTGCGACAGACCGAAGTTGTCGCCGCGCTCGACGATGAGGGTGTTGGCGTTGGAGATGTCGATGCCGGACTCGACGATCGTCGTCGACACAAGCACGTCGAACTTCTTCTCCCAGAAGTCCACCACGACCTGTTCCAGGGCCTGTTCGGACATCTGGCCGTGGGCCGTCGCGATCCGCGCCTCGGGGACGATGTCGCGCAGCCGGGCCGCCGCGCGGTCGATCGACTCGACGCGGTTGTGAATGTAGAAGACCTGGCCCTCGCGCAGCAGCTCGCGGCGGATCGCGGCGCCGATCTGCTTCTCCTCGTACGGGCCGACGAAGGTGAGGACCGGGTGGCGCTCCTCGGGCGGGGTCGTGATCGTGGACATCTCGCGGATGCCCGTGACCGCCATTTCGAGCGTACGGGGGATGGGGGTCGCGGACATCGTGAGGACGTCGACGTTGGCGCGGAGCTTCTTCAGCTGCTCCTTGTGCTCGACGCCGAACCGCTGCTCCTCGTCGACGATGACCAGGCCCAGGTCCTTGAACTTGGTCTCGGAGGAGAACAGGCGGTGGGTACCGATGACGACGTCGACCGTGCCGTCCTTCAGGCCCTCCAGGACCGCCTTCGCCTCGGTGTCCGTCTGGAAGCGGCTCAACGCCTTCACGGTGACCGGGAATTGGGAGTAGCGCTCGGAGAAGGTGCCGAAGTGCTGCTGGACGAGGAGCGTGGTCGGGACGAGGACCGCGACCTGCTTGCCGTCCTGGACCGCCTTGAAGGCGGCGCGCACCGCAATCTCCGTTTTGCCGTAGCCGACGTCGCCGCAGATCAGGCGGTCCATCGGGACCGTCTTCTCCATGTCCTCCTTGACCTCGGAGATCGTGGTCAGCTGGTCCGGCGTCTCCGCGTACGGGAACGCGTCCTCCAGCTCCCGCTGCCACGGGGTGTCCGCGCCGAAGGCGTGTCCCGGCGCCGCCATGCGGGCCGAGTACAGCTTGATGAGGTCGGCCGCGATCTCCTTGACGGCCTTCTTGGCGCGCGCCTTCGTCTTCGTCCAGTCGGCGCCGCCGAGCCGGTGCAGGGTCGGGGCCTCGCCGCCGACGTACTTGGTGATCTGCTCCAGCTGGTCGGTGGGGATGTAGAGGCGGTCGCCGGGCTGGCCGCGCTTGGCGGGCGCGTACTCGACGACCAGGTACTCGCGGGTGGCGCCCTGCACGGTGCGCTGCACCATCTCGATGTAGCGGCCCACGCCGTGCTGCTCGTGGACGATGTAGTCGCCGGATTCGAGGGTGAGCGGGTCGATGGTCTTGCGGCGGCGCGCGGGCATCCGGGCGCCGTCCTTGCCGGCCGTCTTCTGCCCGGTCAGGTCGGTCTCGGTGAGCACCGCGACCTTCAGCCCGGGGTGCACGAAGCCGACTTCGAGCGATCCGCAGGCCACCTGCACGACGGACGGGGCCAGCTCGCCCAGGTCCTTCTCCAGGCGGGCGGCGATGCCCTCGCCGCCGAGCACCTCGACGGTGCGGGAGGCGGGGCCGTGCCCCTCGGTCACGTACACGGTGCGCCAGCCCTCGGCGAGCCAGCCCTTGGTGTCGGCCAGCGCCTTCGCGGTGTCGCCGCGGTAGGTCTCGGGGGCGTGCATGCCGAGCTGGAGGGTGTCCGCGCCACCCGTGTCCAGGCCCGAGGCGTCGGCGGCAAACGGCGACACCGACCACCACATCATGCCGAGCTCGCGGGCCCGGTCCCGGACGTCCGCGATGGACCACAGGGACGCGGCGCCCACGTCGATGGGGGCCTCGCCGCCGGTCGCGGAGGCGGCCCAGGACGCCTGGAGGAACTCCTGCGAGGTCGCCACCAGGTCGGAGGAGCGGGTGCGCACCCGCTCCGGGTCGCAGACGACCGCCATGGACCCGGCGGGCAGCACGTCGAGCAGCAGCTCCATGTCGTCGACGAGGACGGGCGCGAGGGACTCCATGCCCTCGACCGCGATGCCCTCGGCGATCTTGCCGAGCAGCTCGCCCAGCTCCGGGTGGAGCTCGGCGAGCTCGGCCGCTCTGGCGCGTACGTCGTCGGTCAGGAGCAGCTCCCGGCAGGGCGGCGCCCACAGCCCGTGCTCGGCGATCTCCAGGGAGCGCTGGTCGGCGACCTTGAAGTAGCGGATCTCCTCGACGTCGTCGCCCCAGAACTCGACGCGCAGCGGGTGTTCCTCGGTCGGCGGGAAGACGTCGAGGATGCCGCCGCGGACCGCGAACTCGCCGCGCTTCTCGACGAGTTCGACGCGGGCGTACGCGGCGGCGGCCAGCGCCTGCACGGTCTCGTTCAGGTCGGCCTGCTCGCCGGTGCGCAGGGCGACGGGCTCCAGGTCGCCGAGCCCCTTCACCTGCGGCTGGAGCACGGAACGGATCGGGGCGACGACCACCGACACCGGGCCGGTCTCGGGGTCGTCCATGCGCGGGTGGGACAGGCGGCGCAGCACGGCGAGGCGGCGGCCGACCGTGTCCGAGCGCGGCGAGAGGCGCTCGTGCGGGAGCGTCTCCCACGACGGGTACTCGACGACGCCGTCCGGCGGCAGCAGCGAGCGCAGGGCGGCGGCCAGGTCCTCGGCCTCGCGGCCGGTGGCGGTGACGGCCAGGACGGGCCGCTTCGACTCCCGGGCGAGGGCGGCCACCGCGAAGGGGCGGGACGCGGGCGGGCCCACGAGGTCGATGTGCATACGGTTGCCGTCACCGGCCGCCTTGATCGCTTCCGCGAGGGCGGCGTCCTTGACGACGGCGTCGAGCAGTCCGTACAGGCTCATGGGGATGATCCGTCCCGGGTCGGTGGGCAACGCAAAGGGCCCGACACGTCGAACGGGCCGGGGGTTCCAGGGTACGTCGCCGGGCGCCGCGCCACCTGCCGGTACGGACGAGGGGCGGCTAGTCGGTGGCGATCGCGTTCAGTACGTTCATCCGTCCCGCCCGGAACGCCGGGATCAGCGCCGCGAACAGGCCCACGAAGGCCGAGCCGATGAAGACCGAGAGGATCGTCGGCCACGGGATGTCGAGGACCGGCAGGCCCTCCAGGGCGAGCAGCTTCTGGGCCGTCGCGCCCCAGCCCATGCCCAGGCCGAGGCCCAGAAGGGCGCCGAAGAGGGCGATGACCACCGACTCCAGGCGGATCATGCGGCGCAGCTGGCGGCGCGAGAGGCCGATGGCGCGCATCAGGCCGATCTCCCGGGTCCGCTCCACCACCGACAGGGCCAGGGTGTTCACGACACCGAGCACCGCCACGATGATCGCCAGCGCGAGCAGGCCGTAGATCATGTTGAGGAGCTGGCCGATCTGGTCCTTCAGGGTCTGCTTGTAGTCGGTCTGGTCCTTGACCTTGACGGTCGGGTCGTCGGCGACGGACGACTTGAGCGCCTTGTACGCGGTGTCCGCGTGGGCGGAGTCGGCGGCCTTGGCGAAGACCATCGAGTCCAGCGGCAGCCGCTCGGCCGGGACGTTCCGCTCGGCGGTCGCGAGGCTGGTGTACATCGCGCCCTTGTCGAAGGTCGTGTCGTCGGAGGTGATCGCCGCGACCTTCAGCCTGACCGTCCGTCCGTGGTCGAAGGCGACGGTGAGAGAGTCACCGACCCGCACACCGTGCTTCTTCGCGTACGCGTCGCCGACGGACATCGCGTTCGTGCCGTACGCGTCCGAGAGCGTCCCGGAGGTCGTCTCGCGCCGCAGGTCCTGCATGTAGGACGCGTCGGTCGCGGACAGCTCCTCCTTCTCCTTCGAGCCGTCGGGGGCGGTCACCCGGGCCTGGACCCACTTGACCTCGGTGACGTGCGAGACGTCGCCGTCGGCCTTGACCTTCCTCAGGGCGTCGACGGACTGCGGGTTGATGCCGCCGTTGCTGGACTCGACGATGAAGTCCGCGCCGACCGACTTGTCGAGCTCGCTGGTGGCCGAGGCGACCATCGAGGAGCCGACGACGGAGAGGCAGGCGACCAGGGCGAGGCCGATCATCAGGGCCGCGCCGGTGGCGCCGGTGCGGCGCGGGTTGCGCAGCGCGTTGCGCTCGGCCATCCGCCCGACCGGGCCGAAGATCCGCAGCAGGACCGCGCTGATGATCCGTACGACACCGCCGGCGAGCAGCGGTCCGACGACCACGAACCCGATGAGGGTGGTGACGATGCCGGCGCCCAGCCACAGCGAGCCCTTGCTCGCCGTCGCGGCCTGGGTGGCCAGGTAGAGGGCGAAGCCGCCGCCGGCGGTGAGGACGGTGCCGATGATGCCGCGGACCACGCCCGCCTTGAGGTCGGCGGGGGTCCCGGCGTCGCGCAGGGCGGCCATCGGGGAGACCTTGCCGGCCCGGCGGGCCGGGAGCCAGGCGGCGAGGACGGTGACGACGACGCCGAGCAGCAGGCCGATCGCCGGGGTCGTCCACTTCACGGTGAGGTCGTCCGTGGACAGGTCCATGCCCGCGGCCGACATCAGCTTCATCAGGCCGACCGCGAGGCCGACGCCCGCGCCGACACCGAGGACGGAACCGACGACGCCGAGCAGCAGGGCCTCGACGAGGACGGACCGGTTGACCTGCTTGCGCGAGGAGCCGATGGCCCGCATCAGGCCGATCTCCCGGGTGCGCTGCGCGACCAGCATGGAGAACGTGTTGATGATCAGGAAGATGCCGACGAGGAACGCGATCCCGGCGAAGCCGAGCAGGGCGTACTTGATGACGTCCATGAAGGAGGAGACGTCGGCCGAATTGGCGTCGGCGGCCTCCTTCTGTGTCTGGAGCTTGTAGGTGCCCGCGCCGAGGGTGTCGGCGACGTTCCGCTTCACCTGCGCGTCGGTGTAACCGGCGTCGGCGGCGATGTTGATGTGCGTGAACTGCCCTGTCCTGCCGAGGAGTTCGCGCTGGGCGGTGGCGGTGTCGAAGTAGACGACGGCCGCGCCCGGGTTGGTGACCTTGAAGGAGGCGATGCCGACGATCTGCGCCTTCAGATCGCCGGTGACGGCGATGGTGCGCAGCTCGTCGCCCAGCTTCAGGTGGTGCTTCTTCGCGGTGTCGGCGTCGACCATCACCTGGGTGGGGCCGCGCGGCGCGTGCCCGGAGGTGATCTCCATGGAGCGCAGGTCGTTGCCGGTCCAGTTGCCCGCGATGGTGGGGGCGCCGTTCTCGGAGCCCATGTTCTTGTTGTCGGCGTTCACGACGGTCACGTTCATCGAACTGACCGCGCCCTCGGCCGACTTGACGCCCTCGGCCTTCTTCACCGTGTCGACGGCGGAGGCGGGCAGCGACTCGGGGCGGCCCGTCGAACTGCCGTCCGTGGAGGTGTCCTTGGGGCTGACGGTGACGTCCGACGACGTCGCCGTGAAGAGCTTGTCGAAGGTCTTGTCCATCGTGTCGGTGAACACGAGGGTGCCGCAGACGAAGGCGACCGAGAGCAGGACGGCTATGGCGGACAGCGCCATGCGGCCCTTGTGCGCGAAGAAGTTGCGCAGGGAGGTCTTCATGACCGTGTTGGCACTCATGACGTACGGCCCCGGGAGTCGAAGTCCTTCATGCGGTCCAGGACGGCGTCGGCGGTCGGCCGGAGCATCTCGTCGACGATGCGGCCGTCGGCCAGGTACAGGACGCGGTCCGCGTAGGAGGCGGCGACCGGATCGTGGGTGACCATGACGATGGTCTGGCCGAGCTCGTCGACGGAGCGGCGCAGGAAGCCGAGGACCTCGGCGCCGGCCCGCGAGTCCAGGTTTCCGGTCGGCTCGTCGCCGAAGATGATCTCGGGGCGGGCGGCGAGGGCCCGGGCCACGGCGACGCGCTGCTGCTGGCCGCCGGAGAGCTGGGTGGGGCGGTGCTTGAGCCGCCCGGCGAGGCCGACGGTCTCCACGACCCGGTCCAGCCACTGGCGGTCGGCCTTGCGGCCCGCGATGTCCATGGGGAGCGTGATGTTCTCCAGGGCGTTCAGCGTCGGCAGCAGGTTGAACGCCTGGAAGATGAAGCCGATCCGGTCCCGGCGCAGCTGCGTGAGCTTCTTGTCCTTGAGGCCGGTGATCTCGGTCTCGTCCAGGTGGATCTGCCCGGAGGTGACCGTGTCGAGCCCGGCGAGGCAGTGCATCAGGGTCGACTTGCCGGAGCCGGACGGGCCCATGATCGCGGTGAACTGCCCGCGGGCGATGTCCACGTCGACGTGGTCGAGGGCGACGACCCGGGTCTCCCCCGACCCGTACGCCTTGACGACCTGCCGCGCCCGCGCGGCGACGGCCGTTCGCCCACCCGCCACCCGGCCGCCGCCCCCCGATGAGCCGCTACGCGGCGCAGATTCCTCATGGCCCCCGTGCCCGGAAATGCTGACAGCCGTTGTCACGGTTTTTCTCCTATGTCGGTCACCTGAGCGCGGAGGTCCGCGCCGTGTGAGTTCAGTCTGGGTTCACGGGGTGGCCCGGCGCGCTGGTGAAAGTCACCGTCTTTTCCGGGGGGAAAACCCCACCTCTCGAAGGTAGGAGACCCCCCGCGCCGACTCCTCCTCCAGCGGGACGAACCGTCCCCTGTCCGATCTACGGAGCAACCCCTAAGGGGTGTCCACCCCTCGGTGGAGCTCTACTCAGGGTCGTCTCCACCCGCATAAGCTCCTGACGGAGATACGTGCAGGGGGAATGAATGCAGGAGAAGACCAGGGGCGCGGTCGTGGCCGCGCTGATGCTGTCGATGGCGCTGGCCGCGCTCGACTCCACCATCGTCTCCACCGCGGTGCCGCAGATCGTCGGTGACCTCGGTGGCTTCTCGGTGTTCTCCTGGCTGTTCTCCGGCTATCTGCTCGCGGTGACGGTCACGCTGCCCGTGTACGGGAAGCTGTCGGACACGTGGGGCCGCAAGCCCGTCCTGATCGCGGGCAGCGTGCTGTTCCTGGTCGGCTCGCTGCTGTGCGCGGGGGCCTGGAACATGGGCGCGCTGATCGCGTTCCGGGTGATCCAGGGCCTGGGCGGCGGCGCGATCCAGGGCACGGTGCAGACGCTGGCCGCCGATCTGTACCCGCTGGAACAACGCCCCAAGATCCAGGCCAAGTTGTCGACCGTGTGGGCCACCTCGTCGGTGCTCGGCCCGGCACTCGGCGGCCTGCTCGCCTCGTACGCGGGCTGGCGCTGGATCTTCCTGATCAACTTGCCGATCGGCGTGATCGCGCTCTTCCTCGTCGTACGGCACCTGCACGAGCCGGCCCGCGGGCGCGGCCCGCGCCCGCGGATCGACTGGGCGGGCGCGCTCGCCGTGTTCGCGGCGGGCGGGGTGCTGCTGACCTGGCTGGTGCAGGGCGGGGTGGCGTGGGCCTGGGGCTCGGCGACGTCGATCGCCGTGCTCTGTACGGGCGTCGCGCTGATCGGCGCGGTGTTCCTGATCGAGCGGCGGGCGGAAAGGAAGGCGAGCGAAGCGACTTCGTCAGAAGGGCGGTGGCGGGAGACGGGCGGGCCGATTCTGCCCGGGTGGGTGTGGCGGCGGCGCACCATCGCCGCGGTCAATCTGGGGCTCGGCGCGATGGGCCTGCTGATGGTCGCGCCGACCACCTTCCTGCCCACGTACGCGCAGTCGGTGCTCGGCCTGTCCCCCACCGCCGCCGGGTTCGTGCTCTCCGTGATGACCCTGAGCTGGCCGATCGCCGCGGCGCTCAGCCAGCACGTCTACCGCAGGATCGGCTTCCGCGACACCGCCCTGATCGGCATGACGGCGGCGCTCGCCCTGCTGATCGCCTTCCCGCTGCTGCCGTTCCCCGGCGCGGTCTGGCAGCCCACGCTGCTGAGCCTGCTGCTCGGCGCGGCGCTCGGCCTGTTCCAGCTGCCGCTCATCATCGGCGTGCAGTCCTCGGTGACCTGGGCGGAGCGCGGCACCGCCACCGCCTCGATCCTCTTCTACCGGCAGATCGGGCAGACGGTCGGCGCGGCCGTCTTCGGCGCGGTCGCCAACGGGGTGATCTCCGGGCGGCTCGGCGCGGGCACCGATCTCGACTCGGTGACCCGGCACACCGCCGCGGAGCCGGTGCGCCGGGCGATCGACGCGGCCGTCGACTCGGTGTACATCGGTGCGGCGTGCGCGGCGGCGGTGGCCCTCGCGGTGCTCGTCGCGCTCGCGCCGCGCCGCTTCCCGGTCCTGGAGGCGGCGTCGGCCCCGCCGCAGCCGGCACCCGTACCGGAGAACCAGCCGCAGGCCGACTGACCGCCCCGCGGGCGACGGCCCGCGACCGCCCCGGGCCGGGTGAACTCCCCGCCGCCGGCGGGCAAACGCTTTCCGCCCGGCTGAACTCGCGCTCTCGCGGAGCGTCACGGACCGGAACCGGCCACACCGGCGCCGACCCGGCCACCCGCTTCGCCCAAACCCTCGCCCAACTCCACTACCTACGAGTAACGTTCCGGCTCCCCACTCCCCACACCCTCCCTGCGGTCCGCACGTCCCCGGCGGGCCCGAGCCACGCAAGGAGTCCGGGATGCCGCACCCGCACCCACCGCACCACCCGCCCGCACACCGCCTCCCCCGCCACCCGGATCTGCCGCGGCCGGCCGGCCCCACCGGCGAGTTGCTGCTGCTGCGCACCGCCTACCGCTGGCAGCGGCGCGTCGCCACCCTCACCGCGCTCGGCTACTTCACGCTCTTCCTGCTCCTGTCGGCGTTCGCCCCCGGCCTGATGAACCGCTCCGTGACCGGCGGCCTCTCCTCGGGCCTGCTCATCGGGCTGCTCCAACTCCCGGTCACTTGCCTGGCGTTGGTCCTGTACGAGCACACGGCCCGGCGGCGCGTCGACCCGCTCGCCCACCGGCTGCGCCGGGGCGGCGGTCGCCGATGAGCGCGCTGATGGACACCTCGGCCGAGTCCATGTCGCTGGTCGCCTTCACGGCGGTCGCCACGGCCACCCTGCTGCTGTGCATCGTCACCAGCCCCGACCGCGACGACCTGGAGGAGTTCTACACGGGCTTCGGCCGTCTCACGCCGATGCGCAACGGCCTGGCGATCGCGGGCGACTACATCTCCGCCGCGACCGTCCTCGCCACCACCGGCATCATCGCGCTGCTCGGCTACGACGGTGTGGTCCTGGCCCTGTCCACGGCGCTCTCCCTGATGCTGCTGATGTTCCTGCTGGCCGAACCGCTGCGCAACGCGGGCCTGTACACGATGGGCGACGTCCTCGCGCGCCGGATGCCGGGGCGGGGCGTGCGCATGGCGGCCTGCGCGGTGACGCTCGCCGCGCTGCTCCCGCTGATGCTGGTGCAGCTCTCGGGCGCGGGCGACCTGCTGGCGTTCCTGCTCGGCTTCAGCAACGAGACGTTCAAGACGGCGTGCGTCATCGGCATCGGCGGCCTGATGATCAGCTACGCGGCGATCGGCGGCATGAAGGGCACCGCCGTCATCCAGATCTTCAAGATGGTGATGCTGCTCGGCTCCGGCTTCGTGGTCGCCGCGCTGATCCTGCACCGCTTCGACTGGGACCCGGGCGCCCTGCTCGCGGCGGCGGCCCGGGGCAGCGGCGCGGGCCGCGCCTATCTCACCTCGGGGCTGGAGTTCAGCGGCAGCAGCTTCCCCCGCCTGGACATGATCAGTTCGGAGCTGACGGTGGTACTCGGCGGCGCCGCGCTCCCGCACGTCACGATGCGGATGTACACGGCGCGCAACGCCCGCGAGGTGCGCCGCTCGATGTCCTGGGCGGTGTCCGCGGTCGGCCTGTTCGTGCTGATCATGTCGGTGATCGGGTTCGGGGCCGCCGCCCTCGTCGGCCACGACGCGCTCACGGCGGCCAGCGCCCAGGGCAACACGGCGTACCTGTTCGGCGCCAGGGCCGCCTTCGGCCGGACGGTGTCGACGGCCGGGTCGCTGCTGTTCACCGCGGTCGCCACGGCGATCTTCCTGACGCTGCTCGCGTCGGTCGCGGGCATGATCCTGGCCTGCGCCAACTCGCTGGCCCACGACGTGTTCGCGTACCGCAGACAGCAGTTGAGCCGGCGCAAGGAGCTGACGGTGGCCCGGGTCTCGGCGCTCTGCGTCGGCGGTCCCGCCATCGTGCTGGCCACCCTCTTCCAGCACCGCAACGTGCAGCCGCTGACCACGCTCTCCTTCTGCCTGGGCGCCTCCGCCCTGGCACCCGCCCTGGTGTACAGCCTGTTCTGGCGGCGGTACACGAGGGCGGGCCTGCTGTGGACGCTGATCGGCGGGACCGTGGCCTGCCTGGTCCTGATGACGGGCACGAACCTGGTCTCGGGCTCGCCGACGGCGGCCTTCCCCGGCCGGGACTTCAACTGGTTCCCGTTCACCACCACCGGCCTCGTCTCGATCCCGCTGGGCTTCCTCTTCGGCTGGCTGGGCTCACGGCTCACACCGCCCCGCAGGGCGGCGGAGCAGCAGCGTCAGTACGAGGCCGTGGAGGCGTGGATCCTGGCGGGCGCTCCGGTGCCGGTCACGACCGGTAACGGAAGAGGATCCGGGCCCGGGTCAGGTCGTAGGGGCTGATCTCCACCAGGACCCGGTCGTAGGGAAGGATCTTGATGTGGTGCTTGCGCATCTTCCCGCTGATGTGCGCGAGCACCGTGTACCCGGCGCGGACCTCCACCCGGAAGGTGGCCCCGCGCAGGCACTCCACGACGGTGCCCTCCTGCTCGATGCCCTTGGACGCCTTCATCGCAGCACCAACTCCAGGTTGGCGTCGGAGCGTTGAGCACCGATGCCGTCGAAAAGGGCGAGCGCCGCGGCGTTGTCCCCGTGCACCTCGGCGGACGCGGCGCGCACCCCGGAGCGGTACAGATCGGCGAGGACCCGCGCGAGCAGGGCCCGCCCGATCCCCTGCCGCCGCGCGCTCTCCCGCACGGCGAGCAGCCCGATCCGCGGCCTGCGCGTCACCGGGGCGAGCCGCAGCATCCCCACGTAGGCGCCGTCGCGGACCGCGACCGCGTACTTCGCGGGGTCGACGACGGTGACGCCCGGCGGCAGCGGGAGCACCTCGGCCGGCATCGTCCACCAGCCGGGGCCGGCCTCGACCTCGGCCCGGACGACCCGGTCGAGCGCGCGCAGCGGTTCCTCCTCGGCGCCGCCGACGCCGATCAGGCTCACCCCGTCCGGCAGCGGCACGTCGGTGTCGGGCGCCGCGGTCGGCACGGAGTACACCCACTCACGGCGGTGCACGGCGAACCCGGCCCGCTGCCAGCGGGTGAGCTGCTCGGTGTCGTCCTCGTCCACGACCGCGTACAGGGGTTTGGGCAGGGCGGCGGGGACGGCCCGCACCAGCCGCTCGAAGGCCGCCGCGCTCCACGCGTCGACGCTGACGAACGTCCGCCCGTCGGGCCTGCGGGCCACGTCGCCGTGCCCGGTCACGCAGCCGCCCTCCAGGGCCTGCCACTGATCTTCTTCGACACGCTCGACGAGAACCGGCGCCTGCGCTGTCGCGCCGCCGGTCCAAAACTTCTCTTCTTCTACAGGACTCATGGTGTCCGCCCTTCGGAAGTGCCTCGACTGTCCGGCACTCCCGGCGACACCTGCGTCAGCCGCCCGACCGTGAAGGACAGGGGGAGCACCCATGGATCACAGCGTTCACGGGTCTCACCTCCTCGGGTCGTCTTCACGATCTGCGCAGGAGGCTAACAGCGGGAGCGGGCCCGGGCCCAGTGATTTTCCCGTCGCTGCCCGCCGCCGCGCGTCCGCGAGACTGCCCCCATGACCTTCGACAGCACACCCCACCTCGGCGAACCGCTCCCCGGCGGCCACGTCAACCAGGTCGTACGGGTGGCGGACACGGTGCGCCGCGCGCCGACGCCCAGGTCCTCGTACGTGCGCGAACTCCTGGCCCTGTTCGGGCGCGCGGGCTGGCCGGGCGCTCCCCGGTTCCTCGGGACGGACGAGCGGGGCCGCGAGTCGTTCACCTACCTGCCGGGCCGCGCGGCCCTCACGCCGCAGGACCGCGGCGCGGCCCGCACCGACGAGGCGCTCGCCCGACTCGCCGTCCTGGTGCGGCAGTTCCACGACCTGACGGCCGGGACACCGCTCGCCGGGGACCAGGAGGTCGTCTGCCACCACGACCTCGACCCGCGGAACACGGTGTACGAGGTCGAGGCCGAGGGCGGGGCGTGGACCCCGGTCGCCTTCATCGACTGGGACCTGGCCGGTCCCGGACGGCGCGTGGAGGACGTCGCGCACGTCTGCTGGCAGTACCTGGAGCTCGGCCCGGACGCCGGGGACGTGGCCGAGGCGGCCCGCCGGATGCGGCTGGTCTGCGACGCGTACGGCCTCGACGACGCGGGCCGCGCCGCGCTCCCGGACACGGTCCTGTGGTGGCAGGACCGCTGCCGCCGGGGGATCGCGGCGGCGGCCGACGCCGGGGACCCGGCGATGCGGCGGCTGCGCGCGATCGGGGCGGTGGAGCGGTTGCGGGCCGCGCACGACTGGGTGGCGGCGCACCGCGACGCGCTGTACGCCGGCTGACCACCTCGACTCAGGCGTCGAGCAGCGCCCGCGCCCAGTTCTGCGTGTCGGCGTACTCGCGCATCGCGGTGATGCGGCCGTCCCGCACCACGAACACCCCGATGTTGCGCTGGTCGTAGGCGCGGCCGGTGCGGCCGGTCGCCCAGGAGTGCCACTCGACGAGGACCTGCTCGCCCTCCCCGAACATGTTGGTGATCTCCAGGCCGACCTCGCGCTCGGGGTCGAGGTGGGCGAAGGCGGTGCCCAGGAAGCCGTCGACGACCTGGTCACGGCCCTGCCAGGTGCCCGAGATGGGCAGGTCGCCGCCGTACCAGACGCTGCCGTCCTCGGCCCACGCGTCGAGGATCGCCTGCTGGTCACCGGCGGCGAGGGCGTCGAAGTAGCGCTGGACGACGGCGCGGGGTGCGGTGTTCATCTCGGTCTCCCTGAGTCGGTGTGTGCCGTGTTCCCGTTCTGCGCACAGTCCACCGGAAACGGCTCCCGCGACCCAGGGCCACTCCACGCTCGCAGCGATCACGATCCTTGATGGATCCGGCTCAGCCCTTGCCGAGCCGCTCCGCCATCGCGGCCCTGCGCGCGACCACCCCGTCGCGCAGCTCCGCCATCTCCCGCAGCGCGTCCCGGCGTTCGCGCTTGCCGAGCCGGTCGAGGTAGAGGCGCCCGTAGAGGTGGTCGGTCTCGTGCTGGAGGCAGCGGGCGAAGTAGCCGCGGCCCTCGACGACCAGGGGTGCACCGTGTCTGTCCTGGCCACGGACGATCGCGTGGTCGGCGCGGGCGACCGGCTTGTAGGGGCCCGGCACGGAGAGGCAGCCCTCCAGCT
Organism: Streptomyces sp. VRA16 Mangrove soil; assembly: GCF_017377775.1. Taxonomy (GTDB): domain Bacteria; phylum Actinomycetota; class Actinomycetes; order Streptomycetales; family Streptomycetaceae; genus Streptomyces. Next base: position 99,532 of record NZ_JAFVLN010000018.1, on the reverse strand, counting down.
CCTCGACCAGCCGGCGGGTGGCGAGGGGTTCCTCGTCCAGGACCGGGTTGCAGATGTGGCCGACGTGGCGCTCGCCCCAGTCGTCCTCCATGTCGTACACGAACAGCTGCAGGTCGACGTCGACCTGGTTGGCGGCGATGGCCGCGCCGTGCGCCACATGGTTCGTGGCGAACATGTCGTCGATCAGCCGGTCGAGTTCCGGTGTGCCGAAATGCTCCTGCGTGACCGGCCGGCAGCGGCGCCCGAGGACGTCCTCACCGACCACCGTGATGCGCCGCACCGCGCCCCGCTCGACCTCGGGCGGCAGCGTCCCGTCCCCCATGTCCTCAACTCCCCTGCTTCCCTGTCCTCTTGACCAACTCCTTTGCAAAGTAGCAGCCTTTGCAAAGTGACTGAAGAAGACCGCGCCGCCCGTCCGCTGCCCGACCACCCCGTGCGTATCGCCCTGCTCGATCTGCTGGCCGAGGTCGGCACGCTCACGTCGACGCAGGCCGCGGCCCGCCTGGGGCACAGTTCCGGACTGTGCTCGTTCCATCTGCGCCAGCTCGCCCGGCACGGGCTGATCGAGGAGGCCCCGCACGACGGCAGGCGCGACAGGCCGTGGCGGCTGCGCTGGGACGACCCGCGGCAGGCGCCCGCCCCGGCGACCGAATCCGTGTATGCCGCGCTCCATCTGACGGCCGCCGAAGCCGCCGAACTGGCCGACGCCATAAGGGAGTTGATCGCCCCCTACCAACAGCGCACCGAACACCCCGCGCACGCCGTGCCGGTCACCGCGACGGCCCGCCTGGAACCGCTGAACGCCACCGCACGGTGAGCGCCACCGCACGGTGAGCGCCACCGCGCGGTGAGCGGCACGGGCGGTGAGCGCCACGGGCGGTGAGCCCCGCGGACGGTGAGCCCCGCGGACGGCTAACTCCGCAGACGGTAAGCCCCGCGGACGGTAAGCCCCGCGGACGGCCAGCTCCGCAGACGGTGAGCCCCGCGAACGGCGAGCCCCGCGGGCGGTGCGAAGCGGCTACTCGGCCGGAGCCCGTCCGGTCAGCGCCGCCAGCGAGCTGCGTACGTGGTCCATGTGGGCCCGCACCTCGTCCCGCGCCTCCGTGTGCTCGCGCAGCACCCGCTCGGTCTCTCGGCCGACGCGCTCCTCGCGGGCCCGCGCCTGGGCGACCAGCTCGGCGGCCGTGGCCTCCGCGTCCTCCTGGCCGTGCCGCGCCTCCTCCTCGGCCTCGGCGAGGGCGCGCTTGGCCTCGGAGAGCCGGGCCTCGGCGGCGGCGACGGCGTCGGCCTCCCGCTCGTCCGCCGCGGCCTCCCGCTCGGCGGCCTCGCGCCGCGCCGCGTCGAGCCGCTCGGCGTGCTCCTTGGCCTGGTCGGCGAGGACGCCCTCGCAGCGGCGGCGCATCTCGCGCAGCGCCTCCAGGGCCTCGCCCCGCCACTCCTTCACGTCGCGGCGGGCGGCGACCCGGACGTCGTCGGCGGCGGCCCGCGCCGCGGTCTCCCGGTGCCGGGCCCGCTCCTCCGCCTCGCCGCGCACCTCGTCGGCGTACTCCTGGGCGGCGCCTCGCAGCTCCCGGCCCGCCCGCTCGGCGGCCTCGGTGACGGACTGCGCGTCGGTCCGCCCCGCGTGCCGCACCGCGGCGGCCTCCTCCTCGGCGAGTTCGAGGAGGTACTGGGCGCGCTTGCCGAGCGAGGCGTAGGTCTGCGGTGCGAGCTTGGCGACGGCCTCGCGCAGCCGCGCGGCCTCCGCCTCCATCTCCTTGTGCAGGACGGTCAGGCGCGCGGCCCGCTCCCACGCGTCGTCGCGCTCCTGGGACAGGCCCGCGGCGAAGGCCTCCACCTGCTCGGGACGGTACCCGCGGGCGCCCCGGCCCCTCGTGGCGACGAAGCCGTACGCGGACGGCGACGCACCCGCACTGCTGGCGCTCATCCTGGAATCCCCTCTCCACACCGACACACCCGGCACGCACGACGCTTCTGTGCGATTGGCGCACATCTTTCTGGATCAAGCAGAAGCGCTCATAACGCGACACACTGCACGACCCGCCCAGCCAAGGATGCGTCAATTGCTGCCGAAAGTCGGAATCGCGGTGTCGTCCCGGAGTGCGGAGAAGAGTTCGGCGGCCTCGGTCTGGTTCCACTCGACGACGTCGCCGACCCCGGAGACGTAGGGCTCACTGCCGATCGGGACGGTGGTCGTGGCCCCGTCGCCGTGCGCCACGCCCTCCATCTCCAGGCCCATCTTGCCGATGTTGAGCAGGCCCGCGTCCTGGTCGACGGTGAGCGCGTTCAGCGACGCGTTCAGGAACGGCAGCAGCTTCCACGGGTTCAGATAGACACCGGGGCTCAGCGCCTTCGACGCGATCGCCGAGATCAGCTGCTGCTGGGCCTGGACGCGGCCCAGGTCGCCGTTGGCGTAACTGTGCCGGTCACGGGCGTAGGCCAGGGCCTGGGTGCCGTTCATCGTCTGGCAGCCGGCCTTGAAGTCGGCGCCCGAGTACGGGTCGCTCAGATCCTGCGGCACGCACACCTCGACGCCACCCAGCGCGTCCACGACGTCCACGAACCCGAGGAAGCTCACCTCGGCGTAGTGGTCCAGGCGCAGCCCCGTCGCCTCCTCGACCGTCCGCGTCAGCAGCTGCGGGCCGCCGAGCGAGAACGAGGCGTTGATCTTGTTCTTGCCGTGGCCGGGGATCGTCACATAGCTGTCGCGCGGGATGGAGACCAGGTACGGGCCGCTCGCGCCGTAGTGCAGCACGATGATGGTGTCCGTCTCGTTGCCCGAGTCGGAGCCGACGTGCAGCTCCTGCTGCTGCTCCTTGGTCAGGTTCTCCCGGGAGTCGGACCCGACGAGCAGCCAGTTCGTGCCCCGGCCCGCCGCGGGCCGCCCGCTGTAGTCCGAGAGCGCGTCCGTGCGCTGGATCTGCGTGATCGCCCAGATCCCGACCCCGACCGCGTACGCGACGACGACCAGGACGAACGCGAGGAGCAGGACGACGATGCGCTTGGGCCAGCCCCACCGCTTGCGGTTCCGGTTCCGGTTCCGCTTGCGGCCGCCCCTCCTGCCGCCCGCCCGGTACACCGTCGTGCTGCTCGCCGGCGGCAGCGGCTGGTCCGGCTGAGGCGGCGGCGTCGTCATGGTACGAACGTGACACAACACCAGAAAAGCCGCAGAGCGATACACCTGTTCGGCGTATCGCCCCGCGGCTCAGGATCCGGCTACAACAGGCCGTCCCACATCTGCTCCAGGAGCACCGACCACCAGGTCTCGGGCGAGCCGAGCGCGGCCGGGTCGAGCGCGCCCAGCTGGGCCTGGAAGTCGACGGTCCAGCGGCCCGCCTGCTCCGGGTTGAGCCCGTAGCGCAGCCGCCACATCCGGCCGAGCAGCGCCAGCGAGCGGGCGAACTCCGGCAGGCCGCTGTTCACGAACTGCGGCGGCACCGGCGCCCCGGCTGTGTTTCCGGCACCCGCCTCGACCGGCACGGCCACGATGTGCGCCGTCCCGTACTGGACGCAGATCGCCTTGCCGAAGTCGGAGCCCATCACCAGGTACGAGCCCGCGTCCGACGCCGGCTGCACCCCGCGCTCCTGCGCCAGCTCGGCCAGCGTCGGCACCGGGCGGCCCGGCTGGGCCTGCGCCCAGAAGAACGGCCCGAAGTCGGCCGGCAGACCGGCGACGACGAGGGTGTGCGCGACGACGTCAGGGACGCCCTGGCGCGACACCGCGCGCTGGTCGAACCGGAACACGCCGGGCCCGAACGCCGTCGCGAGCTCCTGCGCGATGCCCTCCGGCGGGACCGGCGGCGCGGGCTGCGCGGGCTGCAGCGGCGCACGCACCGGCGCCGGACGCGCCGGGCCGTCGGCCACCTGGTGCAACTCGCCCTGGTGCGCGATCAGTTGCTGCATGCCCTGCTGGCGCGACGCGTGATCGGTGCCGTACGGCGCGATCGACGTGATGCGGGCCTGCGGCCACTGCTCCTTGATCATCCGCGCGCAGTAGGCGCCCGGCAGCGCGCAGGACTCCAGCTCCGTGTGGAGTTCGAGCACCTGGTCCGGCGGGATGTTCATGCCGCGCAGCTCATGGAAGATCTGCCACTCCGGGTGCGGCGTGCCCGGCGCCGAACGGCGGATGAGCTGCTGCTCGGAGCCGTCGGGCGCGCGGTAGCGCAGCACCGCCTGGTAGCCGGGGCCGACCGTCGGCTGCCCGGTGGGCGGGGCCTGCGGATAGCCGTAGGCGGGCGGCGGACCGCCCGGGATCTGCTGGCCCGCCACCGGCGGCGGCATCGCGCCCGGAGGCATGCCGCCGGGCGGCATCGCGCCGGGCGGCGGGGGCGGCATCCGGCCGGGAGCGCCGGGCCCCTGCGGACCGGGGTTCGCGAGCATCGTGGCGGCGTGGTGCACCCCGCCACCGGGCGGGGGCGGCGGGGTCGGCGCACCGCCCGGAGCACCCGGGGCGCCGGGCGGACCGGGAGGCTTCGGCGCACCCGGAGCACCGGGAGCGCCGGGCGGGGGCGGCGGCGTGCCGGGCGCGCCCGGGCCGCCGACCGCGGGACCGGCCAGCATCGTCGCGGCGTGGTGCACCGCGTCACCGGACGGCGGCGGCGTGGCCCCCGGCGGCTTCGGCGCGGCGGGCGGCTGCGGCGCACCGGGAGCACCCGGGGCGCCGGGCGCGCCCGGGAACTCCGGCTGTCCGTCGGGGCCGAGCGAGGACACCATCTGCGTCGGGACATAGGCGCCGGCGGCACCGGGCACCCCCGGAGCGCTCGGCGGCGGCGGGGTCTGCGCACCGGCCCCGCGCGGGGCGCGCGGCGGCTGGGCCTTGCTGGTGGCGGCGTCGGCGATCTCCCCGGCGCCGGGCGCGAGCGGGCGCCCCGTGGCGTCCAGGCCCCCGGCGGGCGCCGGGGCGGAGCCCGGGCCCTGCGGGTAGCCGTACGCCGGAAGGGCACCGGGCGGCGGCGTCACCGGCACGGCCGTCCCCGGCACCGGCGGCGGCAGCGGGGCACCGGCCGCGGGTCCCGGCGGCGGCGGAGGCGTCGAACTCGCGGGCGGCGGCGGGGTGCCCGGCCCGGCCGGTCCCGCCTGCGGGTAGCCGTCCATCGAAGGGGGCGGCGGCGTGCCCATCGGCGGCGCGGGCGGCGCGGGACGGCCGCGGTCCGGCTCGCCGCCCAGCGCGGGCGACAGCGCGGTCGGCGGCAACTGGCTGCCGTTCGGCATCAGACCGGTCTTGGCGTCCGGCAGCACCCCGGGCGGCGGGGCGTCCTCGGACAGCGGCGGCGAGAACACCGTCTCGGGCAGCGGCACCGACCGGTCGTCCTCGTCGCCGGCCCCGTTCGTGTCCGTACCGGCCCACGGGGTCGCGTCCACCGGGACGGGCGCGGGGGCCGGAGCGGGGGCCGGAGCGGGAGCGGGGGTGGGCGCGGGCGGAGCGTCCTGCGGCTCGACCGCACCCGAAGAGGAACCGACCCCAGAGGAACCGACCGCGGAGGAACCGACCCCAGGGGAACCGACCGCGGAGGAACCGACCCCAGGGGAACCGACGCCAGGGGAACCGACCGCAGGGGAACCAGCCGCAGGGGAACCGGCCGAGGACGAACCACCCGACCGCGAACTCCGGTCCGGAATACCCATCTTGTCCGCCGCTTCCTGCAACCACTCCGGCGGAGACAACAGGAACGACGTCTGGTTCAGGTCCACCCGCTCGGGCGGCCGCGGCGCCGCCGGCTCGGCGGGCGCGTCCGGCAGCCCGTACTCCTCCTCGTACCGCCGGATCACCTCGCCCACGGGCAGCGAGGGCCACAGCGTCGCCTCGCCGCTGTCCCGGGCGATCACGAGCCGCTGGCGGCCGCCGTCGGACACCGGACCGTTCTCCCGGTCCTCCGCCCACACGACGAAGCCCAGCTCGAACTCCCGGACCCGCACCTCGCGGTGCTGGTACGCGGGCACGTCCCCATTGATCCACTCCTCGGCGCGCTCCTGCGCCTGCGCGAACGTCACCATCGCCGGATCACTCCCCACCCTCGACCGGGACGGCACGCGCGAACCCGCCGTCCACCATCAGGTTCGCCACCGTCTCCAACTCCGGCGGATTACCGGCCAGTCGGGACAGGAAGACATCGAAGTCGTCGCCGCAGGGCAGCAGCAGCCGCTCCACCCGCTCGGCCACCGACCAGTGCGCCGTCTCCCCGCCGTCCCGCGCGTCGTCGTACGCGCAGAACCACACGGAGCCCAGCGCCGAACCCTTCACCTTCACGGCGAGGATCCCGCCCTGCACGAAGGCGACGCCCAGAAAGTCCTTCGTCAGGTGATCGCGCAGACACTTGTTGACGTACACCACGTCGTTGACGGCCGCCTCGTCGCGCACCGTGAAGAACGGCTGGTCGACCAGGAGTCCCAACTCGGCGTCGAGGGCCGCCCCCACCGGGGCGCACCCGCCGCCCGCCTTCAAGAAAGACCGGTAGGCGCCGGGCAGCCGGTAACCGAGGTCCTCCTCGGCGCTCAGCACCTGCTGCTCGCTCACCGCGACCGCCGACTTCGGCAGCCCGAAGTGCGCGGGCCGGGTGTCCTGCAGCGGACGCGTGCCCCGCTTGTGCTGGTCCACGGCCGCCGTCGCGAGCCCGCCGTGGTGACGGAGCAGCGCCTTCACCTCGACCGGCACCAGTTCCAGACGGCGCGTGCCGCGCACGTGATGCCACGTCCAGCCGTGCGGCGTCGCCACCGGCGGAATGGTGTCCCACAGCTCATGACCGGCCGCGGCCAGCGCGGCGTTCGCCGACACGTAGTCCGTGAGGCGCAGCTCGTCGACGCCGAAGCCCTCCGGGGGCTCCGCGATCTCGGCCGCCGCGCGCGCGTACGCGGAGAAGTCCGGGTAGCCGTCACCGTCCATCCGCACCCCTCTCGGGTGCCGGGCGGCACGAACCGGATCCGGGAAGTGCACTACCTGCCCGGCATAGGCCGCGTTCGGCGGCGCGGTCTGCTGCCCGAGCCGACCTGTCGTCATGGCGGTTGCCCCCTGCGGCGCTGTGGACGATGTTGATGCTTTCCGGTCCTGACAGCCTATGCGGTTGTACGACACCGGTCACCGGCCCTCCGGTTCCATGACCAGCAGTCACCCCACTGTCACCACCCCGTGACGATCACGTCCCTGAAGGGGGTCCGACTTCCGCACCGCCCGCCCCATTTGGCACTCTGTCCAGGCAACCTGGGGGATTGCAGCGGGGAACCGCAGGAGGGGAAGCACCACATGAGCAGCGGCACGGCACAGCCCGTCACACCGGCGGACCCACGGTCCACCTCCCTGACGGGGGACGACCCACGCGTGGGCTGGAGCGCCTCCGACACGGCGTCGGCCCCCGTGCTGCGCGGCCGCCGCGACGGCATTCTGCCGACCGTCGCGGCCGCCCTCTCGGTGCGCGGCACCACTCTGACCTCGACGGCGGCCCGCGGTGAACAGCCGCCCGCCCTGCATCCGTTGGTCCAGGACTTCCTCGACACGCTGACGAGCACGCAGCGGGACCGTTTCACCGGACGCTGCGCCGAGGCGATCCTCGTCTCCCGGCATCTCACCGCGACCGACGCCGAACGGACCGAGAAGTCCAAGCGCGCCAGACGCAGACCCATGACGATGAGCGAGGCCCGCAAGTCCCTCAAGCACGCCAAGCTCACCACCCGCCGCATCCGCGAGGACGGTGACCCGCTGCACGGCGGCTTCGCCCGGCCCTGCCGCGCCTGCGCCGCGCTGACGGCCCACTTCGGCGTACACGTAGTAGACCCGACCGCAGACTCCGACGAGGCCGCCATCTGATGCCCAACTCCCCTGTCCAGAACGGCACTTCGGGCACTCGCTTCAGTGTCGCCGCCGACGCCGCGCTGCGCGCCGCCGGCTGGCAGCCCGGCCGCTGGGACATCAAGCAGGCCGAGTTCTGGGCCGACGCGCTGCGCACCCATGTCTCGCCCGCGGGGCACCGGCACTCCGTCTTTCCCGCCGCGGTCGAGGCGTGGGCCGAGTTCGGCGGGCTGCATCTCACCCCCACCGGTCCCGGTCGGCACATCGCGCCCTCCCAGCCGCATCTGGATCCGCTGCACGGGCTCCACATGGCTCGCACGCTCGGCGATCTCGGGCGCGCCTTGGAGACCGAGGTCTGTCCGCTCGGGGCCGAGTCGGGGAGCGAGGCGTTGTTGGCCATCGACACCGAGGGGCGGGTCTACGCGCTCGACCACAGCGGCGACTGGTACCTCGGCCCCTCCATCGACCACGCCCTGGAAACCCTGATCACCGGTTCCCAGCCCCTACGCCTCCAGGCGGCGTAGCCCTCCGGGGCCGTGCCCCGTCAGGGGCGCGGGTCCGTGTCGATGTGCGGCCCCGCCGCGCGGGCGCCACCGGCGGTGAGGTGCGCCCCGTCAGGGGCGCGGGTCCGTGTCGATGTGCGGCCCCGCCGCGCGGGCGCGACCGGCGGTGAGGTGCGCCCCGTCAGGGGCGCGGGGAACTGCGCGACCAGCCCCCACCGGGCCCGCGCCCGGCAACACCGCGACCGGGACCGAGCTGGACGCCGGCTTGGAGCGCTCACCCCGCGCCGGGGTGCCGCCTTGCCCACCCTGCCGCCCAAGGCGGCAGATTACCCAAGGCGGCCGTGGCGGGCGGCAGATTGCCCAAGGCGAGGGGCACGGGGTCAGGCGGTCGGGAGGACGGCCGAGACCCGGAAACCGCCGGCATCCGTCGGGCCCGAGACGAAGACGCCGCCGAGACCCGCGACCCGCTCCTTCATCCCCACCAGCCCGTTCCCCCCGGAGGGCAACCCGACCGCGGACGCCGCCGCAAGCACCGGCGGCGGCTCGTTCTCCACCTGCATCGCGACCTCGGCCCCCCGATGAGCGAGCCGCACATACGTCTTCGCGCCCGCCGCGTGCTTGTGCACGTTCGTCAGCGCCTCCTGCACCACCCGGTAGGCCGTCTGCTCCACCACGGCGGCGTACAGCCGGACCTCCCCCTCCACGAGCATCTCCACGACCATCCCGGCCGCCCGCGACTGCCCGACCAGCTCCTCCAGCTCGGCCAGACACGGCCCGCTCTCCGCCTCCGCCTCGGCCCGCGACGCAGCCGCCGCCGCGGCCACCCCGACCGCCGCCAGCGGCACCTCCGCGACATCCGGCACCCGCGCGCCCTTGGCCCGCGCCGGCACCGCCTCACCGGACCGCAGCACCCCGAGCATCTCCCGCAGCTCGGTGAGCGCCTGCCGGCCCATGTCCCCGACCAGCGCCGCGTTCTTCACCGCCTTCTCGGGATCCTTGCGCGCCACCGCCTGCAAGGCAGCCGCGTGCACGACCATCAGCGACACCCGGTGCGCCACCACGTCGTGCATCTCCCGCGCGATCCGCGTGCGTTCCTCACCGCGTGCCCACTCGGCCCGCTCCTCGGCCCGCTCCGCGAGCAGCAGCAGCTCCCGCTCCAGCGACTCGTTGCGCTCCTGGAGCGACTCCATCAGGCGGCGCCGCGCACCTACGTACAGACCGAGCAGCAACGGCGGAGCGGTCACACCCAGCGCCGCGGTCACCGCGATGAACGGGATGAACCAGTTCGCCACCTGGAACGTGTCGACCCCGCGCGCCGCGTCCTGCTGGACGCGCACCACGGTCACGATCAGCGTTCCCGCGAACGACATCGTGGCCAGCGCCCCGATGATCCGCCGCGGCACCTCGGATGCCGCCAGCGAGTACAGCCCCACGACCGTCAGCAGCAGGCCCATCTGTGCGGGGGCGATCGCCACCGACACCAGCACCACCGCGATCGGCCACCGCCTGCGCAGCACCAGCGTGGCCCCGGCCAGCACCCCGAACACGACACCCATCGCGACCGGCAGCCCGGCCTTGTGCCCGAACGCGATCCCCTCGACCGCGCACTCCGCGGCCGATGCCACCCCCAGCGCCACGTCGAACAGCGCGCTGCGTCGCCTTTCCCACCACCACGGCCCCCCGGCCGCGGCTCGGTGAACTTCCCCCGTCGTGGTCATGCACCCAGCCTACGGGCGCACGCGGCCCCATTTCAGGAGACTTTTACCTACTGGCCTACACCACACCCCGTAGGCGAACGCGGCCGATACAGCTGGGTATCGCGCGAACTGCCGGGCCCCAAGGGCTTCCACCCGGAATGCGGCCTTCCGTCGCAGCCCGCGGCTATGACGCACGCCACAGGCCGGACGCCCGCCATCGGACCAGCACACTTGCCCCTCCCCGATCACGACGAGGCACCCCCTATACCGTCGCATCGGAGGCTCTTGGTGCGGCATAGTGTGGAGTGCCGGGTCGACAGCCTGACGCAATGTCCGGTTTAGTCCGCAATATTCCCCTGTGGTGTAATTGGCAGCACTGTGGCTTTTGGTGCCATCTGTCCGGGTTCGAGTCCTGGCGGGGGAGCCCAGACGATGCCGGGGCCTGACTCAAGAGTCAGGCCCCGCTCTTATTTCCAGCCCAGTACCCCCCGGTATCCTGCGAATGTCCACCCCACATCGCATCCAGAGCCGAAGGGCACCCCCGTGAGCAGCGCCACGAACCCGGCCGCCGTCGTCGTACTCGCCGCGGGTGAGGGCACCCGCATGAAGTCGGCGACCCCCAAAGTCCTGCACGAACTCTGTGGCCGGTCGCTGGTCGGCCATGTGCTGGCCGCCGCACGGGAGTTGAACCCCGAGCAGCTCGTCGTGGTCGTGGGCCACGAGCGCGAGAAGGTCACCGCGCACCTGAGCGCCATCGACACCGAAGCCCGTACCGCCGTGCAGCACGAGCAGAACGGCACGGGGCACGCCGTCCGCATGGGCCTGGAGGGCCTGGAGGGCACGGTCCCGGCCGGCGCCCTGGACGGCACCGTGATCGTGGTCTGCGGCGACACCCCGCTGCTCACCGGCGCCACCCTCACCGACCTCGCCGCGACGCACGCCTCCGACGGCAACGCTGTCACCGTGCTGACCGCCGAGGTCCCCGACGCGACCGGCTACGGCCGCATCGTGCGCGACGCCGCGACCGGCGCCGTCACCGCGATCGTCGAGCACAAGGACGCCACCGACGAGCAGCGCGCGATCGGTGAGATCAACTCGGGCGTGTTCGCGTTCGACGGGCGGCTGCTCGCGGACGCCCTGAAGAAGGTGCGCACGGACAACAGCCAGGGCGAGGAGTACCTGACCGACGTCCTCGGCATCCTGCGCGAGGCCGGTCACCGGGTGGGCGCCTCCATCGCCCGCGACCACCGCGAGATCGCCGGGATCAACAACCGCGTACAGCTCTCCGAGGCCCGCCGGATCCTGAACGACCGGCTCCTTGAGCAGGCCATGCTGGACGGTGTGACGATCGTCGACCCGGCGTCCACCTTCGTCGACGTCACCGTGACGTTCGAGCGGGACTCGACCGTCCTCCCCTCCACTCAGCTGCACGGCACCACGCACATCGCCGAGGGCGCCGTCGTGGGCCCGAACTGCCGGCTCACCGACACGAGGGTCGGCGCGGGCGCCCGGGTCGACAACACGGTCGCCGACGACGCCGAGGTCGGCCCGCAGGCCACCGTGGGCCCGTTCGCGTATCTGCGTCCCGGCACCCGCCTCGGCCTCAAGGCCAAGATCGGTACGTACGTCGAGACCAAGAACGCGACGATCGGTGAGGGAACCAAGGTTCCGCACCTGTCGTACGTGGGGGACGCGACGATTGGTGACTTCACCAACATCGGTGCCGCGAGCGTCTTCGTGAACTACGACGGGGAGGCCAAGCACCACTCCGTCGTCGGGTCGCACTGCAAGACCGGTTCGGACAACATGTTTGTGGCGCCTGTCACCATCGGGGACGGTGCTTACACCGCCGCGGGCTCCGTGATCACGAAGGACGTTCCGGCCGGTTCGCTGGCCGTGGCCCGGGGCCAGCAACGGAATATCGAGGGTTGGGTGGCCCGCAAGCGTCCGGGGAGCGCGGCCGCGAAGGCGGCCGAGGCGTCCTCCCGGGACGCGAAGGACGCGGTCGGCGAGGGCTGACCGGAAACAGGTGCGTCCGACACGGCGTACCGTGATAGGTGCACACGATTCGCCTGGCTCGCTGCTATAGGGACGCGCGGGCAGCTGCGGCGGACGTACTCGTCTGAGGTCTGAGGAGACTAGTGCTGTGACCGGGATCAAGACGCAGGGCGAGAAGAAGCTGATGCTCTTCTCCGGCCGCGCCCACCCCGAGCTTGCCGAGGAGGTCGCGCACCAGCTCGGTGTCGGGATCGTCCCGACCAAGGCTTTTGATTTCGCCAACGGCGAGATCTACGTCCGCTACCAGGAGTCCGCCCGCGGCGCCGACTGCTTCCTGATCCAGAGCCACACGGCTCCGATCAACAAGTGGATCATGGAGCAGCTGATCATGATCGACGCGCTGAAGCGCGCGTCGGCCCGCTCCATCACGGTCATCGTGCCGTTCTACGGTTACGCGCGGCAGGACAAGAAGCACCGTGGACGTGAACCGATCTCGGCGCGTCTGATCGCGGACCTGCTGAAGACGGCCGGTGCGGACCGGATCCTCGCGATCGACCTGCACACGGACCAGATCCAGGGGTTCTTCGACGGCCCGGTGGACCACCTGTTCGCGCTGCCGATCCTGGCGGACTACGTGGGCGCGAAGGTGGACCGCGACAAGCTGACCGTCGTCTCCCCCGACGCCGGCCGTGTGCGCGTCGCCGACCGCTGGTGCGACCGTCTCGGCGCGCCGCTGGCGATCGTCCACAAGCGCCGTGACAAGGACGTCGCCAACCAGGTCACCGTGCACGAGGTCGTCGGTGACGTGAAGGGCCGTGTCTGTGTCCTGGTCGACGACATGATCGACACCGGTGGCACGATCTGCGCCGCCGCGGACGCCCTGTTCGCGCACGGCGCCGAGGACGTCATCGTGACGGCGACGCACGGTGTGCTCTCGGGTCCCGCCGCGGACCGTCTGAAGAACTCGAAGGTGAGCGAGTTCGTCTTCACGAACACGCTGCCGACGCCGAACGAGCTGGAGCTCGACAAGATCACGGTCCTGTCGATCGCCCCGACTATCGCCTCCGCGGTGCGCGAGGTCTTCGAGGACGGCTCGGTCACCAGCCTCTTCGAGGGCGAGGCCTGATCCTCGTAAGGATCATGCGCTAGAAGATCCATTTGGGTGCGGCCTCCCCCGCCGGGTAATCTGTTCAAGTTGCTCGGCGAGGGAGGCCGCACTTTCATGTGCGGCGGTCCGTTATCGACGCGCTCTTCGTAGCAGGCCGTTCGTGGCCGGGTGACCATTCCCCCTGAGAGTTCTACGAGGAGTTGAGAGCACATGTCCGAGGTCAAGCTCGCCGCTGAGGTCCGTACCAGCTTCGGCAAGGGCGCCGCCCGCACCATCCGTCGTGCGGACAAGGTTCCGGCCGTCGTCTACGGTCACGGCTCGGAGCCGGTCCACATCACGCTGCCGGGCCACGAGCTGCTGCTCGCCCTGCGCACCCCGAACGTGCTGCTGTCCCTGGACATCGACGGCAAGAACGAGCTGGCGATCCCGAAGGCCGTGCAGCGCGACGCGATCAAGGGCTTCCTGGTCCACGTCGACCTGCTCCTCGTGAAGCGCGGCGAGAAGGTCACCGTCGAGCTCCCGATCCACACCGAGGGTGAGCTCGCCGCCGGTGGCAACCTGCTTGAGCACGTCCTGAACACCCTGCCGGTCGAGGCCGAGGCCACCCACATCCCGGAGTCGGTCACCGTCTCCGTCGCGGGCCTGGACGCCGGTGCGTCGGTTCTCGCCAAGGACATCACGCTGCCCGCCGGCACCACGCTGGCCGTCGACGGCGACGCCGTCGTGCTGCAGGTCCTGGCCGCGCAGGCCGAGGAAGCCCCCGCCGAGGGCGAGGGCGACGAGGCCGCCGCGGAGGCCTGAGCCTTCCGGTTCTGAACGAACCTCCGTGGACGGGGTGGTGGGCGCTGCCCGCCACCCCGTTCCGCTGTACCGACGTGTCCGTACATACGTAAAAGGTGAGACGCATGTCCGACGAGAACGCTCCCTGGCTGATCGCCGGGCTCGGCAACCCCGGTCCCGAGTACGCGATGAACCGGCACAACGTCGGGTTCATGGTCGCGGACCTGCTCGCCCAGCGGATGGGGGCGAAGTTCAAGCGGGCGACGAAGGGCCAGGCGCAGGTCGTGGAGGGGCGGATCGGCCCGCCGGGACCCGCGAACCGCCGGGTGATCCTGGCGAAGCCGATGTCGTACATGAACGTCTCGGGCGGTCCGGTGACGGCGCTGCGGGACTTCTACAAGGTGCCGACGGCGCACATCGTGGCCGTCCACGACGAGCTGGACATCGACTACGGGGTGCTGCGGCTGAAGCTGGGCGGCGGCGACAACGGGCACAACGGTCTGAAGTCGATCACCAAGGCGATGGGGCCCGACTACCACCGGGTGCGGTTCGGCATCGGGCGTCCGCCGGGCCGGATGCAGGTGGCGGACTTCGTCCTGAAGGACTTCTCGTCGGGCGAGCGCAAGGAGCTCGACTACTTCGTGGACCGGGCGGCGGACGCGGTCGAGGCGCTGGTGACCGAGGGTCTGGAGCGCGCGCAGTCGTCGTACAACTCCTGAGCTGTTGACGATGTGTGGGGTCATGGCCAAAGATCCCGGCCATGGCTTCTGCGGTCTCGGTTCCCCGTCGGGTCGCGTCGGCGGCTCTCGTCCTGCTGCTGTCGGTGGCGGGGTGCTGGGCGTCCTGGGGGACGGCCCAGCACGTGGTGTTCCCCAAGGGCCGCGAGCACGGACAGCTGACGATCACCCGGTGCACAGGATCCACGTGCGCCGGGTCTTTTGTGCCCGCGGCCGAGGGGCCCGTGCGCCGTCCGCGGGTGACGATCAGCCGCTCGGTCGGTGAGAAGAAGGGGGCCCGGCTGTCCGTGGTCCTGAAGCCGGACTCGGCGCAGGCCGTGCGGACCGGGGCCGCCGGGTTCTTCAAGGCGTGGATCCCGCTGGGCGGCGCGCTGCTGCTCGCGTGCGTCGTCCTGGCGGGCGGCATGCGCGACCGGCGCCTCGCGTGGGTCACGGGAGGCGCCGGTTTCGTGCTGCTGACGGCGGCCTGGTTCACGGCCGCCGTCCTGTGAAGCCGTCCGGCGTCAGCCGGTGTTGCGCAGGCCCGCCGCCACACCGTTGACGGTGAGGAGCAGGGCGCGGGCGAGCGTCGGGTCCGGGGCCTCCTCCGCCGCGACGGCGTCGCGCTGCCGCTTGAGCAGGGCGACCTGGAGGTACGAGATCGGGTCGAGGTAGGCGTCGCGGATGGCGAACGTCTGCTTCAGCACGGGCTGCGCGTCCAGGAGTTCGGACTCGCCCGTCACCCGCAGGACCTCGGCGACGGTCAGCTCGTGCTCGGTGACGATGTCGTCGAAGACGTGCTTGAGGTTGTCCGGGACGAGCGTGTCGACGTAGTGCCGGGCGATGCGCAGGTCCGTCTTCGCGAGCGTCATCTCGACGTTGGAGATGAAGTTGCGGAAGAAGTGCCAGTGCTCGTGCATCTCGTCGAGCACGGTGTCCAGGCCCGCCTCGCGCAGCGCCTTCAGACCGGAGCCCACGCCGAACCAGCCGGGCACGATCTGCCGCGACTGGGTCCAGCCGAACACCCATGGGATGGCGCGCAGACCGTCGAGCGAGACGCCCGAGCCGGGGCGGCGCGAGGGCCGCGAGCCCAGGTGCAGGTCGGCGAGCTGGTCGACGGGCGTCGAGGCGAGGAAGTACGTCGGCAGGTCCGGGTCCTCGACGAGCTTGCGGTACGCGGCGTGGGCGGCGTCGGAGACGACGTCCATGGCGGCGTCCCAGCGGGCCAGCGCCTCGTCGGACTGGCGCGGCGCGGTGTGCAGCGCGGAGGCCTGGAGCGTCGCGGCGACCGTGAGCTCCAGGTTCTCGCGGGCGAGCGAGGGCACCAGGTACTTGTCGGAGATGACCTCGCCCTGCTCGGTCACCTTGATCTCGCCCTCCAGGGTTCCCCAGGGCTGGGCGAGGATCGCGTCGTGCGAGGGGCCGCCGCCGCGGCCGACGGTGCCGCCGCGGCCGTGGAAGAGGCGCAGCCGCACCCCGTAGCGGTGGGCGACGTCGCGCAGCCGGCGCTGGGCGCGGTGGATCTCCCACTGCGAGGTGGTGATGCCGCCGAACTTCGACGAGTCCGAGTAGCCGAGCATGACCTCCTGCACGTCCCCGTTCAGCGCGACCAGGCGCCGGTAGGAGGGGTCGGAGAGCATGTCCTCCAGGATCGTGTCGGCCGACTTGAGCTCGACCGTGGTCTCCAGGAGCGGCACGATGCCGATCTTGGCCCAGCCGGCGTGCAGGTCGATGAGGCCGGCCTCGCGGGCGAGGACGGTGGCGGCGAAGACGTCGTCGGCGCCCTGGCACATCGAGATGATGTACGACTCGATGACCTCGGGCCCGAACACGTCGAGGGCCTTCTTCACCGTGTGGAAGACGCCGAGGGTCTTCTCGCCCGCGGCGTCCAGCGGCGCCGGGGTCGGGGCCAGCGGGCGGCGCGAGCGCAGCTCCTTGGCGAGCAGCTTGGCGCGGTAGTCGCGCGGCATGTCGGCGTACCGCCAGGACTCCTCGCCGAGCCGGTCGAAGAGCTGGCCGAGGGCGTGGTGGTGGGCGTCGGCGTGCTCGCGCACGTCCATCGTGGCGAGCTGCAGACCGAAGGCGGCGAGCGTACGGATCGTACGGTTCATGCGGCCTTCGGCGAACAGGCCGCCGCGGTGCTCGCGCAGCGAGCTCTGGATCAGGGTGAGGTCGTGCAGCAGCTCGGCGGTGCCGAGGTAGTCGCGCCCGTCGACGTGCGGGGTGTTGCGCGCGAGGCGCTCCTTGGTGTTCTCCAGCTTCTGCCGGATCGCGGTCGCCTTGAGCCGGTAGGGCTCCTCCGCGTTCAGCCGCTTGTAGCGGGGGCTGATCTCCGGGAGGCGCTCCAGGTCGGCCTGGAGCGAGGTGAGCAGCTCCTCGGTGGCGCCGGTGTACCGGATGGAGTTCGACAGGAAGCCGCGCAGCTCGTCGATCATGTCGAGCGCGTCGTTGATGCCGTGCTCGTGCTGGAGGATCAGCACGTCCCAGGTGACCTGCGGCGTCACGTTCGGGTTGCCGTCGCGGTCGCCGCCGATCCAGGTGCCGAAGGTGAGCGGGCGGCTGTCCTCGGGGAGCTTGAAGCCGACGCGCTCCAGCTCGGCGGTGAGGTCCTCCAGGACGTCACCGACGGCGCCGGCGTGCAGCTCGTCGAGGTAGTAGATCGCGTTGCGCGACTCGTCGGTCACCTCGGGGCGCACGACCCGCAGCTCGTCGGTCTGCCACACCAGGTCGATGTTCTCGGCGAGGCGGGTGTCGTAGCGGCGGCGATCGGTCTCCAGGACCGGCGTCTCCAGCAGCTCGGCGATGCGGCGGAGCTTGTTGAGGACGGAGCGGCGGGCGGCCTCGGTGGGGTGCGCGGTGAAGACGGGGCGCACGTTGAGGTTCTGGACCGTCTGGCGCAGGTGCTCGGGGTCGGCGTCCTTGAGGCGGTCGGCGGTGCGGGCCAGCAGGCCGCCCTCGGCGGCGCGCTTCTCGCGCAGCTCGCGGCCGCGGTGCACCTGCTCGGTGACGTTGGCGAGGTGGAAGTACGTGGAGAAGGCGCGCACCAGCTTGGCCGCGGTCTCCAGCTCGGTGCCGCGCAGCAGCTCGGCGGCGGCCTCGCCGTCCTCGCGCGTCAGGCGGCGGACCTTCTCGACCAGTTCGAGGAGCTCGGGCCCCTCCTGGCGCACGAGCGTCTCGCCCAGCAGATCACCGAGGCGGCGGATGTCGGCGCGCAGCTCGGCGCTGGTGCTCGTCGAAGCGGTCTGATCGGCACTGCTCACAGGTGCGGCTCCTTGCAGTGGTGAAGCTCGTCTGGAGGGAAGGATCCCCGAAGCCGGGTACTAGTCCGGAGTGGAGATTCAGAGCGGACCGCGCTGTCCGACCGTTCCCAAGGATATGTGCCCGTGCCCGGGGCGCGGGCCGGGGCCTCTTGCCGCCCGGCTACGCGCTGCCATACTTACGACGCCGTAGGTTACGGACCCGTAGGCACATGCGGGAGCTCCGTGGACGTCCGTGGATCTCCTGACCCATCTCCTGACCCGTCCCGGACCTTCTCAACCCTCGACTTACCTTCTCGACCTCGACTTACAGGGGACGCCCATGGCGACAAGTTCCGATGTGATCGAAGACGTCCCGCAGCAGGCACCCCCCTCGGCGGTGCCGTCGGCGACGCTGGGCGGCGAGCAGAAGCGCTCGCTGGAGCAGATCACGCTGCTCCTGTTCATCACGGTGCCGTTCCTGGCCCTGGTGGCGGCGGTGCCGCTGGCCTGGGGCTGGGGCGTGAGCTGGCTGGACCTCGGCCTGCTGGTGCTCTTCTACTACGTCGGCTGTCACGGCATCACGATCGGTTTCCACCGTTACTTCACGCACGGCTCCTTCAAGGCGAAGCGCCCGCTCCGGATCGCGCTGGCGATCATGGGTTCGCTGGCGGTCGAGGGGCCGCTGGTGCGCTGGGTGGCGGACCACCGCAAGCACCACAAGTTCTCCGACGCGGAGGGCGACCCGCACTCGCCGTGGCGGTTCGGCGAGACGGTGCCGGCGCTGGTGAAGGGCCTGTGGTGGGCGCACATCGGCTGGATGTTCGACGAGGAGCAGACGCCGCAGGAGAAGTACGCCCCCGACCTGATCAAGGACCCGGCGATCCGGGCGATCTCGCGCCAGTTCATCTTCTGGACGCTGGTCTCGCTGCTGCTGCCTGCCCTGATCGGCGGACTGGTGACGATGTCGTGGTGGGGCGCGTTCACCGCGTTCTTCTGGGGCTCGCTCGTGCGGGTCGCGCTGCTGCACCACGTGACGTGGTCGATCAACTCGATCTGCCACGCCGTCGGCAAGCGCCCCTTCAAGTCCCGCGACCGCTCGGGCAACGTGTGGTGGCTGGCCGTGCTGTCCTGCGGCGAGTCCTGGCACAACCTGCACCATGCCGACCCGACCTCGGCGCGGCACGGTGTGATGCGCGGGCAGGTCGACTCCTCGGCGCGGCTGATCCGCTGGTTCGAGCAGGCGGGGTGGGCGTACGACGTGCGCTGGCCCTCCGCGGACCGGATCGCCGCGCGACGCAACCCTTAAGGCACTGCCGCCGACGCCGCGTGACCTCGGCACGGCATGATGGGGTGGTGGCGACCGACTCAAGCACCCCGAGCAGTGACAGGCCCGACAAGCAGCCGAGGCGTGCGCGCCGGACGCGGATGACGGGGGCGGAGCGGCGCCAGCAGCTCCTGGAGATCGGCCGCACGGTGTTCGCCGAGAAGGGGTTCGAGGGCACGTCGGTGGAGGAGATCGCGGCGAAGGCCGGGGTCTCAAAGCCGGTGGTGTACGAGCACTTCGGCGGCAAGGAGGGCCTGTACGCGGTGGTCGTGGACCGCGAGATGCGCCAGCTGCTCGACATGGTGACCAGCTCGCTGACGGCCGGCCACCCCCGCGAGCTGTGCGAACAGGCGGCCTTCGCCCTCCTCGACTACATCGAGGAGTACACGGACGGTTTCCGCATCCTTGTCCGCGACTCCCCCATCCCGCAGTCCACGGGCTCGTTCGCCTCGCTGATCTCCGACATCGCCACACAGGTCGAGGACATCCTGGGCCGCGAGTTCAAGGCCCGCGGTTTCGACCCGAAGCTGGCGCCGATGTACGCGCAGGCGCTGGTCGGCATGGTGGCGCTGACGGGTCAGTGGTGGCTGGACGCCCGCAAGCCGAAGAAGGCCGAGGTCGCCGCGCATCTGGTCAATCTGGCCTGGCACGGCCTGGACGGTCTGGAGCCGAAGCCGCGGCTGATAGGGCACAGGAAGAACTAGGGCCTGTGGGCTCCAGGAATTCGAGCCGGTTGCCGACGGGGTCGGTGGCGTAGAAGCGGCGGTGACCGGGGAGGTCGTCGTCCCACACCACGTCGGTGCCGCGCTCCTGGAGCCGCCGGGCGTACGCCTCGATACCGGTGACGCGCAGCCCCGGGTGCGCCTTGCGGGCGGCCCTGAAGTCGGCCTCGATCCCCAGATGAAGCTGCACGGCGCCGTCCCCGGTCGCGAACCAGCAGCCGCCGCGCGCGGCGAGCACCGGCGGCTTGGGGATCTCGGTCATCCCGAGGACATCGGCGTAGAAGGACCGCAGCAGGTCCTCGCTGCCCTCGGGGGCGGCCAGCTGTACGTGGTCGAGGGCGCTGATCACGCGGTCTTCACCGCCACCGCGAAGATCCGGCGGAACGGCAGCACGGTGCCGTGGGTGGTCGCCGGGTACGCCTCGCGCAGCAGGTCCCGGTACTCGGCGACGAACGCGTCGCGCGCCTCGGTGTCGTCCGCGAGCGCGGTGAGGACCGGCCGCAGGCCCGTCCCCTTCACCCAGTCCAGAACCGGGTCCTCGCCCTGCAGCAGATGGGTGTACGTGGTCTCCCAGGCGTCCACCTCGCAGCCGAGCCCGGCGAGGTGCTCCAGGTAGCCGGTGGGGTCGAGCACCGCGTCGGCGTGGCGCAGCACCCCGCCGAGCCGGTCCTTCCAGCGCGCCGACGCGGCGAGTTCGCGCATCAGGGCGTGGCTGGGCGCGTCGAAGTTCCCGGGGACCTGGAAGGCGAAGGTGCCGCCGGGCACCAGCGCGTCCAGCCAGGCGGGGAAGAAGCCGACGTGTCCCGGCACCCACTGCAGGGTCGCGTTCGACGCGATCAGGTCGTACGTGCCCGGGGCCGGCGTCCAGTCGGTGGCGTCGGCGTACGCGAAGTCGAGGCCGGGGCGCGCGACGGCCTGCGCCTTCTCCAGCATCTCGTGCGAGTTGTCGTAGCCGGTGATGTGCGCGTCGGGCCAGCGCTCGGCGAGCAGGGGCGTCGTATTGCCGGGGCCGCACCCCAGGTCGGCGATGCGGGCCGGGGTGCGGGGCAGGGCGGGGACGCGGGCGAGCAGGTCGGCGAAGGGACGGCCGCGGTGGTCCGCGTGCCGGAGGTACTGCTGCGGGTCCCAGGTGGGTGAGGTCGTCGTCATGTCCTCAGCCTGCCCAGCCAAGTATCTTGATGTCAAGAGACTCGACTTCAAGAGACTTCATGTCGACACACCCCCTACACTGATCGTCATGGAGGACGAGGTCGACCGACTGGTCGCAGCGTGGCGCCGAGAGCGCCCCGACCTCGACGTGGAGCCCCTTGAGGTGCTCAGTCGGGTCAGCAGACTCGCACGTCATCTCGACCGTGCCCGCCGCCTCGCGTTCTCCGAGCACGAGCTGGAGCCGTGGGAGTTCGACGTCCTGACGTCGCTGCGCCGCGCGGGCGAGCCGTACCAGCTCTCCCCGGGTCAGCTGCTGACGCAGACGCTGGTGACGTCCGGCACGATGACCAACCGCATCGACCGCCTGGCCAAAAAGGGCCTGGTGGAGCGGCTGCCCGATCCCAGCGACCGGCGCGGTGTCCTGGTCCGGCTGACCGAGGTCGGCCGGGACCGTGCCGACCAGGCCCTCGCGGGCCTGCTCGACCAGGAACGAGCCATTCTCTCCGAGCTGAGCAAGGGTGAGCGTGCCGAACTCGCATCGCTGCTGCGGCAGTTGACGGCGCCGTTCGACAACATTCCCGGCTGACCGCCGTAGCTTCGACGGTTCGTCGCCGGGTGCGGGGAACTGCGCGACCAGCCCCCACCGAAGCCACAGCCGCCCATCAACCGCACTCGGCAGACGGTCAAGCGGGTCAGTCTCAGCTGGCGGCCTCAAGGTCCACAGGCCCGACCCCGGCCCGCCGCGCGAGCGCGACCGCGGCCAGCGTCGAGTGCACCCCGAGCTTCCCCAGCACGTTCTGCATATGGGTCCGCACGGTGTGCGGGGACAGGAACAGGCGCTCGGCGACGGCCTTGCGGCCGAGACCTGCCACCATGCAGCGCAGCACCTCGCGCTCCCGGGGCGTGAGCGACTCGACCAGCCGCTCCGACTCGGTGCGGTGCTTACGGGCCGCGGTCAGCTCGCGCAGCACGCCCGTGAGCAGCGCCGGAGGCAGATGCGTCTCGTCCCGCAGCACACCCCGTATGACCGTGAGCAGCCGCGACAGGGAACAGTCCTTGGCGACCCAGCCCGAGGCCCCGGCCTGCAGCGCGAGCGCCGCCCGGCGCGGGTCGTCGCGCTCGGCGAGGACCACCGTACGGACCGCGGGCTGACCCGAACGGACGCCCGCGACAAGGGAGATGCCGTCGACCAGGCCGTCCTTGGCGGCGCCGTCCGGCACCACCGTCGGCGGGCGCATGCCCTGCAGGGACGCCGCACCCAGGTCCGCGTCGACCAGCAGCACATCGAATCTGCGCCCCTCGGCGGCCGCCCGGTCAAGGCAGCGCAGGGCGGCGGGGCCACTGCCCGCGGCCGACACGTCGACGTCCGGCTCGGCGGCGAGCGCCGCGGCGAGGGACTCGGCGAAGATGCGATGGTCATCGACGACCAGAACCCGAATACGAACCACTGAAAACCCCCACTGGTCGGAGGACGACCAACGCAGGTACGGCGCCCGGAGTTACAGGTCACCGCAGCCGCACGGCCGCCGCCGTGCCAAAACTGCTACCCCCACTCCGGGCGTCGTACCCGGCTGTCTCGCCCCCTGATCAACACCGGCCCCCACCGGTGCTGTCCTCAGAGTAGGGCTGCGGGCCCCGAGGGGAAGCCAATTCACAGAACTGGTGGACTCTTGACCGACGGGCGACTGTCCAGCGCGTTTATGGTGAGGCTCATGTTTCGCATGGAGACAGAAGTCGACAAGGACCGCGGACTCCTGCTGCGCTCGCTGCTGAGGGACACCAACACGGCGGCGTCCCCGGCGCTCCGCGCACTGCGGGGGACGCCGGCCGAGCGCGAAACTCCGTTGCAGGTCTGGGCGTTGGAGGCGGACGGCACGCTGGCCGGCGGCCTCGACGCGCACACCTGGGCGCACTGGCTGCATGTGGACGTGCTCTGGGTGGCCGACCGGCACCGCGGCGCGGGCCTCGGCTCCCGGCTCCTCGCGCAGGCGGAGCGCATCGCGGTCGAGGAGCACGGCTGCACCGGCTCCCGCCTGGAGACCTGGGACTTTCAGGCGCCCGGTTTCTACCGGCAGCACGGATACGAAGTGGTGGCGGTGATCCCCGACTATCCGCCGGGGATCAAGGAGTTCACGCTCACCAAGAAACTGCGGTAGAGACTCAGCCGAGTTTGCGCGCCCCCGCCGAGGGCACCGCCGGGAAGACGCGCGGCGCCGTGTACCCGGCGCCCTCGAACGCCGTGAGCACCGCCTTCGTCACCGCGTCCGCGTCGTCGGCCTCGACCAGGACCACGGCCGAGCCGCCGAAGCCGCCGCCCGTCATCCGCGCGCCGACCGCGCCCGCGGTCTGTGCCGTGGCGACGACCAGGTCCAGCTCGTCGCAGGAGATCCGCAGGTCGTCGCGGAGCGAGACATGGCCCTCGTTGAGGACAGGGCCGATGCCGCGGACGTCACCGGCGGCGAGCAGTTCGATGACCCGCTCCACGCGGTGGTCGTCGGAGACGACGTGCCGGACGTAGCGGACGACCTTCTCGTCGGCCCCCGCCGCCTCCAACTTCCGTACGGAGTCGTCGAGTTCATCGAACTCGACATCGCGCAGGTGCGAGACGCCGAGGACGCGGGCGCCCTCCTCGCAGCCGGCGCGGCGCTCCGCGTACGCCCCGTCGCCCAGCTCGTGCTTGACGCGGGTGTCGACGACGAGCAGCTGGAGGCCCTCGGCGGCGAGGTCGAACGGGATCTGACGGATCGACAGGTCGCGGCAGTCGAGGTGCAGCGCGTGGCCCTCCTCGGAGCACGCGGACGCCATCTGGTCCATGACGCCGCACGGGACACCGACGAAGACGTTCTCGGCGCGCTGTGAGAGGACCGCCAACTCCTGCGTGGACAGGCCGAGTTCGAACAGGTCGTTGAGCGCGTACGCGGTCACGACCTCCAGGGCCGCGGACGAGGACAGGCCCGCGCCGGTCGGCACCGTGGAGGCGAGGTGGATGTCCGCGCCGGTGACGGCGTGCCCCGCGTCGCGCAGCGCCCAGACGACGCCGGCCGGGTAGGCGGCCCAGCCGCCCTGCCCGTACTTCGACAGGGGCACCAGGTCCTCGACGCGCAGTTCGGCGACCGGGGCGTCGATGTCGGCGGAGTGCAGGCGCAGCACCCCGTCGTCGCGCCTGGCCACGGCCGCCACGGCGGTGTGCGGCAGCGCGAGGGGCAGCACGAAGCCCTCGTTGAAGTCGGTGTACTCCCCGATGAGGTTGACGCGGCCGGGGGCCGCCCACACTCCGGCGGGCTCGTACCCGTACAGATCACTGAACTGCGCGGCGATGGACATGCGGCGAGGTCCTCTACTTCTCCTGCTGGCGCGCCTGGGCGAAGGCCCAGGCGTCGGCGACGATTCCCGCGAGGTCCGCGCGGGACGGGTTCCAGCCGAGGCGCTCGCGCGCGGTGGCTGCGGAGGCGACCAGGACGGCCGGGTCGCCGCCGCGGCGCGGGGCGACGACCTCGGGGATCGGGTGGCCCGTGACCTGGCGGACGGTCTCGATGACCTCACGGACCGAGAAGCCGTTCCCGTTGCCGAGGTTGCAGATGAGGTGCTCGGCCGGGCGGGCGGCCTCGACGGCGAGCAGGTGCGCCTCGGCGAGGTCGGCGACGTGGATGTAGTCGCGGACGCAGGTGCCGTCCGGGGTCGGGTAGTCGTCGCCGTAGACCGAGATGGCCTCGCGGCGGCCCTGGGCGACCTGGAGGACCAGCGGGATGAGGTGCGACTCGGGGTCGTGCCGCTCGCCGCACGCGCCGTAGGCACCCGCGACGTTGAAGTAGCGCAGCGAGACGGCGGCGAGGCCATGGGCGTGCGCCTCACCGGTGATCATGTGGTCGACGGCGAGCTTCGAGGCGCCGTACGGAGACGTGGGCGCGGTCGGGTCGGTCTCGGTGATCGGGGTGTTGACCGGCTCGCCGTACGTGGCTGCGGTGGAGGAGAAGACGAGCTTCCTGACCCCGGCCGTGCGCATCGCGGCGAGCAGTTCCATGGTGCCGCCGACGTTGTTGTCCCAGTACTTCTCGGGCTTCACGACGGACTCGCCGACCTGCGAGAACGCGGCGAAGTGCAGGACCGCCCCATAGGAGGAGTCGAGCCACTTGCCCGCGTCGCGGATGTCGCCCTCGATGAAGGTGGCCCCGGCGGGCACGCCCTCGCGGAAACCGGTGGAGAGGTTGTCGAGGACGGTGACGTCGTGGCCGGCCTCCAGCAGGTGCTGCGCGACGACACTGCCGACGTAACCGGCGCCGCCGGTCACCAGGTACTTACCCATTACTTGCTCGCTACCTCTCGCAGTCGCTCGGCCGCGGCCTCCGGCGGCACGTCGTTGATGAAGACGCTCATACCGGACTCGGAACCCGCGAGGAACTTCAGCTTGCCGGACGTCCGACGAATGGTGAAAAGCTCCAGGTGGAGCGCGAAGTCGTCACGGGTGACTCCCTCGAACTCGTCCAGCGAACCGAACGGGGCCTGGTGCCAGGCCGCGATGTACGGCGTCACCGGCTGGTCGTCGCCGAAGATCCGGTCGAAGCGCCTCAACAGTTCCAGATAAATCTTGGGGAACTCTGTGCGCGCGTCGTCGTCGAGCGCCAGCAGGTCCGGGACCTGCCGCTTCGGGTAGAGGTGCACCTCGTACGGCCAGTGGGCGGCGTACGGGACGAAGGCCACCCAGTGTTCACCCTCCAGGACGACCCGGGTGCCCTCCTCGGTCTCCTTCGCGACGGTGTCGGCGAAGAGGTTCGAGCCCCCGGTCTGCTCCTTGTACTGCCCGGCCGAGCGCAGCATGAGGGCGGTGCGGGGGGTGGTGAAGGGGTAGCCGTAGATCTGGCCGTGCGGGTGGCCGAGGGTGACGCCGATCTCGGCCCCGCGGTTCTCGAAGCAGAAGACCTGCTCGACGGAGTCGAGGTGGGACAGCTCGGCGGTGCGGTCGGTCCAGGCCTCCAGGACCAGCCCGGCCTGCTCCTCGGTGAGGTCGGCGAAGGACTTGTCGTGGTCGGAGGTGAAGCAGACGACCTCGCAGCGGCCCGAGTCACCGGCGAGCGAGGGGAAGCGGTTCTCGAAGACCACGACGTCGTACGAGGAGTCGGGGATCTCGCTCAGCCGCTCACCCTCGGAGGGGCACAGCGGGCACTCGTCGGCCGGCGGGTGGTAGGTGCGGCCCTGCCGGTGCGAGGCGATGGCGACGGAGTCGCCGAGCAGCGGGTCGCGGCGGATCTCCGACGTGGTGACGGTGCGGTCGAGGGGGCGCCGGTCGGCAGCGTCGCGCACCACGTCGTCCCGCGAGTCGTAATAGATCAGCTCACGACCGTCGGCGAGCCGGGTCGACGTCTTCTTCACGTCCGATGCTCCTCATCGCACCAACCAACAAACAAACAGAACCGAACACAACAAAGCATAAGCCAACAGGGCAGTCAAGGGACGGCGCCTGAGCACTTTCTGTGCGGCCCTGGTCACTTCACCGCGAGTCCTCGATCACAATCAAACAAAGAACCCCACTCGAACTGTTCACTTATTGAAGTCGGAGGCGTAGGTTCCGGACTGTTTCAGTTCGAAAGTTCGCGCAACGAAGCGAGTACTCATGCAGTCCCCCACAATCACGCTCGCGGCAGGGCTACGGCTGCCCACCAACGGCCTCGACTACGCGATCCTCGCGATCTACTTCGTCGTCGTGCTCGGCATCGGCTTCGCGGCCCGCCGCTCGGTGAAGACCAGCCTCGACTTCTTCCTCTCCGGCCGTTCCCTGCCCGCGTGGGTGACCGGCCTCGCCTTCGTCGCCGCCAACCTGGGCGCGACCGAGATCCTGGGCATGGCGGCGACCGGCGCGCAGTACGGCGTCGCGGTCGTCCACTGGTACTGGATCGGCGCCATCCCCGCGATGGTCTTCCTGGGCCTCGTGATGATGCCCTTCTACTACCGCTCGAAGGTCCGCTCGGTGCCGGAGTTCCTGCTCCAGCGCTTCGACAAGTCGGCGCACCTGCTGAGCTCGGTCCTGTTCGCCTTCGCGGCGATCCTCATCGCGGGCGTGAACCTCTACGCCCTGTCGATCGTCGTCGAGGCGCTCCTCGGCTGGCCGCAGTGGGTGGCCATCGTGGTGGCGGGCGTCTTCGTCCTGGCCTACATCACGATCGGCGGCCTCTCCTCGGCGATCTACAACGAGGTCCTCCAGTTCTTCGTGATCCTGGCGGCCCTCATACCGATCTGCATCATCGGCCTCAAGCGCGTCGGCGGCTGGGGCGGCATGACCGACTCCCTCAAGCACGCGCACGGCGACAACTTCCTGTCCGCATGGGGCGGCACGGGCATCGGCCAGGCCAACCCGCTCGGCGCGAACTGGCTGACGATCATCCTGGGCCTGGGCTTCGTCCTGTCCTTCGGCTACTGGACGACGAACTTCGCCGAGGTGCAGCGCGCCCTGTCCGCGAAGAACCTGAGCGCCGCCCAGCGGACGCCCCTCATCGCCGCGTTCCCCAAGATCTTCATCGTCTTCCTGGTGATGATCCCGGGCATGGTCGCGGCCGTCCTCGTCCCGAAGATCGGTATGACGGGCTCGGACCTGACCTACAACGACGCGATCCCGTACCTGATGCAGGAGCTGCTCCCGAACGGTGTCCTCGGCATCGCGGTGACCGGTCTCCTGGCGGCCTTCATGGCGGGCATGGCGGCCAACGTCTCGTCCTTCAACACGGTGTTCACGTACGACATCTGGGCCAAGTACGTGAAGACCGACAAGCCCGACGGCTACTACCTGAAGTTCGGCCGCGCGATCACGGCGATCGGCGTCGTCCTCTCCATCGGCACGGCCTTCATCGCGTCGTCGTTCTCGAACATCATGGGGTACCTCCAGACCCTGTTCTCCTTCTTCAACGTCCCGATGTTCGTGGTCTTCATCATCGGCATGTTCTGGAAGCGCGCGTCGATGAAGTCCGGTGTCTGGGGCCTGCTCGCGGGCACGACGGCGGCGATGCTCAACTACTTCTGGATCTACAAGGGCGGGATCATCGACATCCCGACCGACCAGGGCGCCAACTTCGTCTCGGCGATCGTCGGCTTCGTCGCCGGCGCGGCCGTCATGGTCGTGGTCACCCTCTTCACCGCCCCCAAGCCGGAGGCGGAGCTCGCCGGTCTGGTCTACGGCACGACGGCCCCCGGCATCGAGGAGCCGCCCGCCGAGGGCGACGAGGCCTGGTACCGCAGGCCGGCCCTGCTCGGCTGGGGCGCCATCGTCCTCGCCGCGCTCTGCTACCTCCCCTACTCCCTCTGATCGGAGGCTCGATCTCTCATGTCTGACCTGCAGAAGGAAGTCTCCGACCTGGAGAGCAAGTCCGCGACCGCGGCCCGGCTCTTCGACATCCGGCGCATCATCGGCGGCCTGTTCGTCGTCTACGGCGTGATCGTCACGATCGCCGGCCTCACGGCCTCGGACGCCGACCTCAAGAAGGCCGAGAACATCAACATCAACCTCTGGACGGGCCTCGGGATGCTGATCCTCGGCCTGTTCTTCCTGGTGTGGCTGAAGCTCCGGCCGACGGCTCCGCCGACCCCGGACGAGGACGCGTAACCCGCGCCTCCAGGGCCGGAGCTCCCCGTTCACCGACGGGGGACTCCGGCCCTTCCCCTCACGCCGACCCGAACAGCTCCTTGGCGTCCGCCACATGCACGGCCCGCTCGGCCCAGACGGTGAGCTGCTCTCCGTCGACGCAGGCGAGGACGCGGTCGCGCACGGCGTCGGGGACGGCGAGGCCGCGCCATTCGAGGATGCGGAGGGTCATCTCGGCACGGTCCGCGATGCGCCCTTCCTCGCGGCCCTCCTCCCGGCCCTCTTCCCGGCCTTCCTCCCGCACCTTCTCCGCCACGGGGTGCCGGAAGAAGTAGCTCACCTCGGACATCAGGCCCTCCAGATCTGCTTCGCCTGGGGATTGACCAGGCCCGTGTCCACGAACTGCGCGAGCATCCCGGCGCTGTCGCCCTCAATCGTCCTCAGTGCGGCTGCGAGCGGTTCCAGTATCGCAGCGGCGTCCTTGCCCCGGCCATGAACAATCGCCGAGAACGCCGCCAGCGAAGGGTCCTCCATGGCTTGCTTCTCATCGGTGATCCTCGGAACGTTGTCCGGCCCCAGGACAAGGGGCCGGACCATCAGCGACGGCCACTCCCTCAGCCCGAGCCGGATCGGCTGCGCCGCCCAGCGGGCCGTGGACCTGCTCTGGGTCAGGACGATCAGCACGGGCTCGATTCCGTACTTCGCGTACAGATAGGCCAAGTAGTACGCCCAG
The DNA here is from genome assembly GCF_017377775.1 of Streptomyces sp. VRA16 Mangrove soil. Classification (GTDB taxonomy): domain Bacteria; phylum Actinomycetota; class Actinomycetes; order Streptomycetales; family Streptomycetaceae; genus Streptomyces. The sequence continues at coordinate 70,216 of NZ_JAFVLN010000018.1, read as the reverse complement.
CTCCCGCGCTTGGAATCGTCGCGCTTGCCCTGGGACTCGTACGCGAAGAGGTAGTTGCCCTCGTCGGTGTCCACCCGCATCAGGGTGTCGACGCGCCTCTCGACCGGGGTCACCTCGGTCAGGTCCGTATTGAGCACCGCGATGTCGCGGACCTCGGGGAACGGCAGATGGAACAGGCGCTGGAAGTTGCGCACCATCATGGCCGTCTCTTTGCGGAAGAAGTGGTGCATCGTCTCGTGCGGCGAGCTGACCATCAGGCTGCCGCCCCCAGTTCGCACCAGACCAGCTTGCCGCGATCCCCGCTGTCCGCCAGCGGATGCCAGCCCCAGCCGTCGGCGCAGGCCCGTACGAGGTCCAGTCCTCGGCCCGCCTCCGCGTCGGGCGGGGCGAAGAGCGGCGGGGCGGGCGGTTTCGGGTCCGCGTCCCACACGCCGATCCGGAGCACCCCGTCGCTCCAGCGCAGCCGCAGCGCGGCCGGTCCCTTGGTATGGCGTACGGCGTTGGTGACCAGCTCCGTGGCCAGCAGCTCCGCGAGGTCGGTGAGGCGGGGTGGGCCGTGGAGGGTGAGGACGAGGCGCAGGGTGTGCCGGGCGACCGTGACGGCTCTGGGGTCGTTCGGGAAGTACAGGGTGTACTCCCAGGGCGCGGACTCGGAAAGGTTGTGCTGCGGCATGAGTAACTCCGTTGGTCAGTACGGGAGTTGGAGCGCGGCGAATAGGATCGGGCGGTGGCAGTGTCGCGGCCGCCCTGGCAGGACGGCGCGGTGCGCTTCCGGGGCCCCGGTTTCGCTGCGTTTGCGGCGCGTCACCGACGGTACGCCTGAAAATTAAGGTGCGGCAAGTCAGTCGCGTAACCTGACACCCGAACGAGGCACTCCAGAGGGCGAGTTGGCACATGGCGACGAGGCGCAACCCCACGGCGCGGCAGATCCGCCTCGGCGTCGAACTGCGCAGGCTGCGCGAGGCGGCGGGCCTCAAGGCGAAGGAGGCGGCCGCACTGCTCGGGGCCGACTCCGTACAGATGAGCCAGATCGAATCCGGTGTCTCGGGTGTCAGCGAGGAGCGCGTCCGCCGACTTGCCGCCAACTACGCCTGTGCGGACGAAGCGCTGATCGACGCACTCGTGGCCATGGCGACCGAGCGCACGCACGGGTGGTGGGAGGAGTACAGGGGCACGCTCCCCGCCCCGTTCCTTGACCTCTCCGAGTTGGACCACTGCGCGACGTTCCGGCACGACGTGGCCGTCATCCATGTGCCCGGCTTGCTCCAGACCGAGACCTACGCCCGGGCTCTGTTCTCGTACATGACCCCCGAGCTCCCCCAGAGCGAACTCGAACTCTGGGTGGAGCACCGAATGCGCCGGGGCATCGTCCTGGAAACCCCCGCTCCCGTGCCCTACAAGGCCGTGATCCACGAGGCGGCGCTCCGCATCCGCGTAGGCGATCGCGACGCGACCCGCGCTCAGTTGCTGCGCGTGCTCGACGCCTCGGACGCGGACCACGTGACAGTGCGGGTCATCCCCCTGCACTTGGACGGGTTCGCCGGGGCTGGTGCCTCGATGGTCCATCTGGGCGGGGCGGTACCCCGCCTGGACACCGTCATCAGAGACGCGCCCCACGGCACGGCGTTCATCGATGCCGAGGCCCAACTGGCCCACTTTCGAACGCTCTTCCGTAAGGTGGAAGGTGCATCGCTCGACGCGTCCAAGTCACGCGACTTCATCCACCAGTTGACCAAGGAACTGTGAGGCCGAACATGACCACCGTCCCGTGGCAGAAGTCGTCCTTCTCCGGCGGCGGCGAAGGCAACGACTGCGTCGAGCTGGCCCCCGCCCCCGGCCACCGCATACGCCTACGCGAAAGCGACACCCCCGCCGAGGAACTCGCCCTCGACACAGCCCTGTTGGCCCACCTCCTCGACGCCCTGAAAACGGACCGCGCCCCCGATCGCGTCACCGTCACCCCGAACGGCGACCTGGTGCACCTGCGCACGGCCGTAGCGCCGGAGGCCACCGTCACCACCACCCGCAAGAAGTGGCGCGCCTTCGTACTGGGCGTGCGGGCGGGCGAGTTCGACCACCTGGTCTGACCGCCTCCGTAACGCCGAAGTCCCGCCCCGCGGAAGCGGGACGGGACTTCGGACCATCTGAGCGCCGGGCAGGCCTTGCACCTGCATTTCCCCGCAGGAAGCGGGGCGTCTTTCCTTGGACCACCAACGCAGTGCCCGGTACCGCGAATTGCGGTGTCGAGCGCAAGATCAACTGTAGCTCATGATTCCGGTTCTGGCGAGCCCGGAGTGTCGGCCGGGATCGGGCCCGCGCGGTCGAGCAGGCCCGTGCGGGCCGCCAGTGCCGCGGCCTCCAGCCGGGAGCCGACGCCGAGTTTCATCAGGACCCGCTGGACGTGGGTGCGGGCCGTCGAGGGGGCGATGCCCATGCCGGCCGCGATCAGCCGGGTGTCCTCGCCGTCCGCGACCCTGACCAGCACCTCGACCTCACGGGGCGTCAGCATCTGGAGCAGGCGCTGGCCCTCGTCGTCGGGTTGCGCGGCGGGATTCAACAACTCGCTGAACGCGCCCTGGAGCAGGGCCGGAGCCACCGCCGCCTCGCCCGCGCGGGCCTTCATCAGGGCGCGCTCCACCCCCTCGATGCGCTCGTCGTGGCGGACATAGCCGGAGGCGCCCGCCGCGAACGCCGCGGCGATGCCGCGCGGGGACGGGACCGGGCCGAGAACCACCACCGCCACCTGCGGACGCTCCCGTTTGATACGGACCACCGGGTCGAACGTGCCCGGCTCCGCCGGGGTCGCCGTGCCCAGGAGGCAGACCTCCGGAGCGCGGGAGATGACCAGTTCGGCAGCCCCCGCGGCGGGCGCTGCCGCGGCGAGGACACGATGCCCTCGCAACTTCAGGGCCGAGGCGAGCGCCTCGGCGAGCAGTCGGTGGTCGTCGACCACCATGAGCCGCACTCCCATCGAGCCAACCCCCCAGTTCGCCCCAGAAGCAGCATGTGTCCCCTGGGCCCCCCACGGACAGGCGAGCCCCCCGACTCCCCGTCCTTCTTCATCCCCCGGAAGCTACACGCTTGTTCGACGTTGCGCGCCCCCTACCGGTCAGAAGCGGCCCGCAATGCTGAAATCACAGCCTTTCAGGGGGGATTGGGGGTGCGACAGCGCAAAAAGGGACGGCCCCGCGCCCCTTTTTGATCAGGGGTGCGGGGCCGTCACGGCGCAGCGGATCGGTCAGCCGCCTGCGACGAAGCCGATCGCCGTGTACTCCTTCTCGTCCGCCGAGTACGGCTCACTGATCAGGGACTTGCCCAGGAACATCCGGCCGCCCGAGTACCGCAGTTCGGAGCCGGTGCTGCCGACGACCATGCCGCTGATCGCGTCCTTGACCTGCTGGGTCGCGGGGGTCTCCAGAAGGGTCGTCTGCTTCATCGACTTGGGGTCGATCGAGACGATCTGGCTGCCCTTGTCGTACGGGCCGTCCTTGTAGCCGAGGATGTTCCCGCCGTCCATCCGGAACGGGAAGATCTCGTAGTCGCCGCCGTCGGCCCGGTCGCCCGTGGTCTGCCCGGACTTGAGGTCGTAGGAGACGATCTCGTTGGTCTGGCCGGAGGTGCCGCTGCCGTCGTGCTGGCGGGTGGCCAGGTAGACGCGGCCGTTGCCGACGACGATCTTCTGGCAGCCGTCGATCCGGCCGACCTCGCAGTCGAAGTCGTACTTCTCGTCGTCGATGGAGATCTTGGTGATCAGCTTGCCGGCGTCGTCCATCGAGAAGATGTCGGTGACGGTGCCCGCCGAGTTGTCACCCGTTCCGATGCCGAAGACGACCGGGTCGGTGGAGAAGACCTTGGCGTTGTCGATGCCGGTCGCGAGCTTGTACGTCCACTTGGGGCGGCCGTTCTTCGGGTCCAGGAGCTGGACCTCGTACTTCTCGTTGCCGTAGTCGCCGCACTTGCGGACGGCGGCCAGCTGCGCGCCGCCGGCGTAACCGACGTCCTCGCAGTTGCCGGTCTGCGGCTGCCACAGGATCTTGCCGGTCTTGATGTCGAACGCGGCGCCGCCGCGCAGCCCGCCGCCCGCGGCGAGGGTGTCGCCGGAGAAGACCAGCTCCTCGAACGGGACGGCCTCCTCGCCCGAGCCGACGCTCTTCGTCCACACCTTCTTGCCGGTGTTCACGTCGAAGAGGGTGATCTGCGAGCAGTTCTGGTGCCGGCCGTCCTTGGGGCGCTTGGCGTCCTCGCTGACGACGGCCGCGTACGCGTCCTTGGTGACGTCCTTCGTGGCGCCGCAGGTCTGGCCCGGCAGCGGCAGCGTCCACGTCTTCTTGCCGGTCGCCGGGTCGTAACCGACGATCTCGTTGACGCCCGCCTTGGCGTACGTCTTGTCGGTCAGCCAGGAGCCCGCGACGCTGTCCACCTGGTCCTTGGCGACCTTGGGCGCGGGCAGCTGGAAGGCGACCTCGGCGGAGGTGTTCGCCGGGACCTTCTCCTGGCCCTTGCCGTCGATGCCGCCGGTGCCGCCCGAGCCGCCCGTGTCACCGCCGGAGCCGCCGGTGGGACCGGCGGTGCTGACGTTCGGCTTGTCGTCGGAGTCGCCCGAGGAGGACGCGTACCAGATGCCGCCGCCGACGATCAGCGCGATGACCACGACCGCGGCCGTGACGATCCAGACGATCGGCGAGCCCTGCCGCCCGGAACCGGTGGCCTGCTGGGGCATCGGCGCGGTGGGCGGCTGCTGCGGGTAGCCGTACTGCGGCTGCTGCCCGTACTGCGGGGGCTGCTGGCCGTACTGCGGCGGCTGCTGGCCGTATGGATTCTGCGGCTGCGCGGCCGGCGGCTGGCCCGGGTAGCCGTAACCCTGCGCGGGCGGCGGGCCCTGCGGGGGCGCGGCGGGCGCGGGCGGCGTCTGCGGGTAGCCGTAGCCGGGCGCGTCCTGCTGCGGCGGCGGGGTCGGGGCGCCGAAACCACCGGGCGGGGGCGGCGTGGGCGCGCCGAAACCACCGGCGGGCGGCGCCGCGGGAGGTGCCGCGGGCGGGGTGGCCTGCGGCTGCGCCTTGCGGAACGGGTCGTTCTGCGGCGGCTCGTTCGGCGGCTGCGCGGGCGGCTGCGGCGGCTGCTGGGGCGGCTGCGTCATGGCAGTGGGTTCCTCGGGTGACCTTGAGCGGAGCGGGGGGACGGGGACGGGGCGGAGGGCGTACTCACTTGCCGTACGCGAGCATCAGCTTCTGCTGGCCCTTGGCGGTGCCGGAGAGGCTGGCGGCGGAGAGGTAGAAGCGGCCGTCGGCGTACGCGACCTGCTTCCGGTAGAAGCCGCTCTCGATCTCGGCCCGGCCCGCCGGGTTCTTCAGCAGCGTCTTCGGCGTGTGCGCACCGCTGGTCGCGATCGACAGCACCTGGCCGCCCGCACCGCTGTAGGCGGGGTCCATGTACGCGACGACGGCGCCGCTCTCGGTGCCGACGGCCATCATCGACTGGTCCGCGGGCGACTTGACCCGCCAGCGCTCCTTGCCGCTGGTGAGGCTGATCGCCACGATCTCGTTCGCCCCGCCGGACTTGCCCTTGGTCGGCATGTAGAGGGTGCTCGCGTCGGCGACGATGCCCTGGCAGGACTCCAGCGGACGGTCCATGAAGCTGAACATGCCCCCGCCGCAGCCGGTGTCCAGGTCCTTGATCGAGGTCCCGGGCTCGGACGCCACGGCCGCGCTGTTGTCCTTGTACGCGGCGACGTTGTACGCCTTCTTGTCGTCGTTCTCCGCGGCCACGACGAGCGGGCTGACGGAGTAGACGTTCGAAATGGACCAGCCCTTGGGGTACTTGCGGGTCCACAGCGCCTTGCCGGTGTCCGGGTCGAGCTGGCGCAGTTCCTCGTGCGCGTTGTTGCCGCCGGCCCCGCAGGAGGCGGCCGACAGCAGCTTCTTGCTGTCGCCCGCGTACCCCTTCGGGAAGCAGTCGGTGCCGTACTCCTGGACGACGAACTTCTTCTTGCCGTCCTTGGCGCTCAGGCCCAGGCCCGACATCTGGCGGCCGACCATCAGGGTGTCGGCGCCCACGTAGTCGAGGCTGATGCCGGAGCCGGTGCCGTCGAAGAAGTCGTCGTCGTTCTCCTTCTCCGGGATCTTCGCCGTCCAGCCCTTGGCGCCGGTGTTCAGGTCGATCTCCTGGACCTGGTTGCAGTTGGCGCGCTCGGTGACCCCGCTCATGTACGCCACCACGATCTTGCCGTCGGCGGACGGGGTCTCGGTGACGCCGCAGATCTTCTGCGGCAGCTTGACCGCGGGCCAGCTGATCTTTCCGTCCGCGACGTTGTAGCCGAGGATCTCCTTGTACGCGGCCTTCACGGCCACCTTGTCGGTGATCCACATGCCGGGGGCGTCGGCGCCGTCGCCGGGGACCTTCGGGGCGGTCTTGTACCAGAGGATCTTCGACTCGTCGCTCTGCCGGCCGCTGTTGAGGTCCTCGGTGCCCGCGTGGCCGTCGCCCTGCCCGTCGCCCGGGTTGACCGGGGCGGACGAGGAGCTCTTGGGGTCGTCGGTCTTCTCGGCGACCGGTTCCTTGTCGCCGCTGCCGGCCACCGCCCAGACGACGCCGCCCGCGACGAGCAGCAGGGCCAGCGCGGAGGCGGCGATCGCCCAGGTCTTCTTCGGGATGCCGCCGGGCCCCGAGCCGTTGCCACCGGGCCCGGGCGGACCGGGCGGCTGCTGCGGCGGGTAGCCGTACTGCGGCTGCTGCCCGTAGGGGCCGGGCTGCTGCGCGTACGGACCGGGCTGCTGCGCGTACGGGCCGGGCTGCTGCGGCTGGCCGTAGGGGCCCGGCTGCTGGGGCTGCTGGCCGTACGGGCCGGGCTGCTGCGGCTGCTGGCCGTACGGGCCCGGCTGCTGCGGCTGCGTCGGCGGCTGCTGGGGGTAGCCGTATCCGGGCTGCGGGGCCGCGGGCGGCGGCTGCGGCGGCTGTTGTGACGGCTGGTCCTGCGGAGCTCCGAAGCCGCCGGCCGGCGGCTGGTTGGGCGGCTGAGTCATCAGCGCTCCCCCTTCTTCACTGATGGCCCTCTGTGGCGAGGCGTCGGGCGCGCGTGGCGCGTTTCGTACGCCCACAGGCTTCCCAAAGCCCTCTTTCTACCACCCGGCGCCCCTTGCACGCGGGGCCGGTCCTTCCCCTGTACCCAAGGGAGGACCGGCCCGTGATGCGTCTGTTACGCGCTTTCCACGCGTCCTTCACGCGTCTTCGGCGAGCTCCAACCAGCGCATCTCCAACTCCTCGCGCTCGGCGATCAGTTCGCGCAGCTCCGCGTCGAGCTTGGCCACCTTCGCGAAGTCCGTGGCGTTGTCCGCGATCTGGGTGTGCAGCTTGGTCTCCCTCTCGGAGATCTTGTCCATCTGCCGCTCGATCTTCTGCAGTTCCTTCTTCGCGGCGCGCACGTCGGCGGCGGAGGGGCCGGACTTCGCGGCGGGCGCGGGGGCGGGCGCAGGAGCTGCCGCCTCGATCATGCGCTGCCTGCGCTCCAGGTACTCGTCGATGCCGCGCGGCAGCATCCGCAGCGTCGCGTCGCCGAGCAGCGCGAAGGTGTTGTCGGTGGTGCGCTCGATGAAGAACCGGTCGTGGGAGATCACGATCATGGAGCCCGGCCAGCCGTCGAGCAGGTCCTCCAGCTGGGTCAGGGTCTCGATGTCGAGGTCGTTGGTGGGCTCGTCGAGGAAGAGCACGTTCGGCTCGTCCATGAGGAGGCGGAGCAGCTGGAGCCGGCGCCGCTCACCACCGGACAGGTCACCGACCGGCGTCCACTGCTTCTCCTTGCTGAACCCGAACTGCTCGCACAGCTGGCCCGCGGTCATCTCGCGGCCCTTGCCGAGGTCGACTCGGTCACGGATCTGCTGCACGGCCTCCAGGACCCGCAGGGTGGCCGGGAGTTCGGTGACGTCCTGCGACAGGTAGGCGAGCCTGACGGTCTTGCCGACGACGATCTTCCCGGCGGCGGGCTGGATGTCGCCCTGGCTGCGGGCGGCGTCGGCGAGGGCGCGCAGCAGGGACGTCTTGCCCGCCCCGTTCACCCCCACCAGGCCGATGCGGTCGCCCGGGCCGAGCTGCCAGGTGAGGTGCTTGAGCAGCACCTTCGGTCCGGCCTGGACCGTCACGTCCTCCAATTCGAAGACGGTCTTGCCGAGCCGGGCGCCCGCGAACTTCATCAGCTCGCTCTTGTCGCGCGGCTCCGGCACGTCCTCGATCAGCGCGTTGGCCGCCTCGATGCGGAAGCGCGGCTTGGAGGTACGGGCCGGGGCGCCGCGGCGCAGCCAGGCCAGCTCCTTGCGCATCAGGTTCTGCCGCTTGGCCTCCTCGGTCGCGGCGATCCGCTCACGCTCGGCGCGCGCGAACACGTAGTCCGAGTAGCCGCCCTCGTACTCGTAGACGTCGCCCTTCTGCACGTCCCACATGCGCGTGCAGACCTGGTCGAGGAACCAGCGGTCGTGGGTGACGCAGACGAGCGCGGAGCGGCGGCCCCGCAGGTGCTGGGCGAGCCAGCTGATGCCCTCGACGTCGAGGTGGTTCGTCGGCTCGTCGAGGACGATCAGGTCCTGCTCGGCGATGAGCAGCTGAGCCAGCGCGATACGGCGCCGCTCGCCACCGGAGAGCGGACCGATCACGGTGTCCAGGCCCTGCGGGAAGCCGGGCAGGTCCAGGCCGCCGAAGAGGCCGGTCAGCACGTCGCGGATCTTGGCGTTGCCCGCCCACTCGTGGTCGGCGAGGTCGCCGATCACCTCGTGCCGGACCGTCGCCTCCGGGTCGAGCGAGTCGTGCTGCGTGAGCACGCCCAGGCGCAGCCCGCCGTTGTGCGTGACGCGTCCGGTGTCGGCCTCCTCCAGCTTGGCGAGCATGCGGATGAGGGTCGTCTTGCCGTCGCCGTTGCGCCCGACCACGCCGATGCGATCGCCCTCGGACACGCCGAGCGACACGCCGTCGAGCAGGGCACGGGTGCCGTACACCTTGCTGACTGCCTCGACATTGACCAGGTTGACTGCCATTTCGCTCCTGCCACGGGGACCACGGGGTTGGGCCGACGTTCTAGCGTAGTCGGGGTGGCAGGGGTGCCGGGTGCAGGTGGACAGCCGGTGGGCGCACCGGACCGGTCACGGCCCGCTCAGTAGCGCGGCCGCGCGTCCTGGAGCGCGGAGACGGCGCGCACCATCAGGAGGCCGCAGACAGCGGCCGCCAGCAGCGCCAGGTTCGAGCCCATCAGGATCAGGCTCGCGGTGCGGGCACCCTCCAGGGACGGGTTGTGGTCGTCCATCGCGCTCGCATACATCGGCCAGCCGAATCCGGCCAGGACGCTGGAGACCACCCAGCACGCCCACCAGGCGTTGATCACGCCGAGTCCGGTGGGGCGCGGGGTGCCCTGGCTCGCGGCGGCGATGTCGTCGGCCATCGCCTTCGGTATCCACCAGTTGGCGAACGGGATGAACCAGGCGCCTATCGCCATGCCCCGGCTGTGCCGCAGCCGGCCGGGGGCGAGCCCCTCCGCGTTGGCCCGCGCCTTGTAGAACCAGACCAGGAAGACCGGCGCCGCGGCGAGGAAGCCGAGGAACAGCAGCAGGATCGAGATCCGGCGGAAGTCGTCGATGGACTCGGCCTCGGCGAGGTCGGTCGTCCAGATGCTGCCCAGCGCGTCGTACAGCCGGTAGTCCGCGACGACGCGCAGCAGCGCGAGGACCGCCATGACCGCGAAGAGCACCGTGACCGCCGTGCTCAGCCCGGACAGCCGGGCCGGCGGGCGCGGCGGCATCATCCCCGGGCCCATGCCGTACGGGGCATGGGGCGCAGCCGGGGGCGGATACATGCCGGGGGCCTGCCCGTACGGGGCCTGGCCGTACGGGGCCTGGCCCTGGGGAGCCTGGCCGTACGGGTCCTGGCCCTGGGGAGCCTGGCCGTACGGGTCCTGGCCGTAGGGGGCCTGGCCGTACGGGGTCTGCCCTTGGGGAGCCTGGGCCTGGCCGTACCCGGGCCGGCCGGCGTAAGGGGTCTGACCGTAGGGCGCCTGACCGTACGGAGCCCCGGGTGCCTGGGGCGGCTGCGACGAGGGTGGTGCGTACGGGTCGGGGGCCGACTGCTGCGGGGAACCGTCGCAGCGCGGGCAGCGGCCGTCCGCCCCCACGAACGCCGCACGGCAGCGTGTGCACTCCATCGTCAGATCCCCCGATCCCCCGTCCTGCGCGCCCCACCCCGGGACTCCATCAGGTTACGGCGGCGCGTCTCACCCCGCGCCACCCTGTGGAAAACCCGCCGCCTGTGGACAACCCCCACCGCGGCCCGCCCGAGCACCGCGACCTCCCGCGGCCGCGCGATCCGGCCGCCGCCGGCACCGAGGGACGGCGGCGGCATCGGATGGCCGCGGGCGGCGAGTGCCGCGTGCAGACCGAACAGGGCGGCCGTACCCAGCGGGACGCTCAGCGGGAGCGCGGCCCGGCGCAGTTGGTGGCGCCGGCGTCCGGTTGTCTTCATGGACGCAAGAGTGGCGCGTCCGGCGATCACCCCGGCAGGGCGCTGCTACTCAACTCGGCGCTGAGTAGCGCGGCTCAGAGCAGCGTCGCGCCCGGCGCCGGGGACGGCGCCACGCGCACGGCACGGCACGTGCCGGACGCCGTGAGCCCCTCGGCCACCTGCCGCGCCGCCGCCTCGTCGGCCACGAGGAACGCGGTCGTCGGGCCGGACCCGGAGACCAGCGCGGCCAGCGCGCCGGCCGCCGTACCGGCGTCGAGCGTGGCCTTCAGGGAGGGGAAGAGGGAGAGCGCGGCGGGCTGCAGGTCGTTGGTGACGGTCGCCGCGAGGGCGTGCACGTCGCCGGTGCGCAGCGCGTCGAGCAGCGCGGGCGAGGCGACCGGCTCGGGCGCCTCGGGGCTGAGCCGGTCGAACTCCCGGTACACGGCCGGGGTCGAGAGCCCGCCGTCCGCGGCCGCGAACACCCACCAGAACTCCCCTCCCACGTCGAGGAGTTGGAGCTTCTCACCGCGGCCGGTGCCGAGCGCCGCGCCGCCGACCAGGCTGAACGGCACGTCGCTGCCCAACTCGGCGCAGATGTCGAGGAGTTCCTCGCGCGATGCGTTCGTGCCCCACAGCGCGTCGCACGCCACGAGCGCGCCCGCCGCGTCCGCGGAACCGCCCGCCATGCCGCCCGCGACGGGGATGTCCTTGGCGATGTGGATACGGACGTCGGGGCTGATGCCGTGCCGCTCGGCGAGCGCGACGGCGGCGCGGGCCGCCAGGTTCGTGCGGTCCAGGGGGACCTGATCGCTGCCCGGGCCGGTGCACGTGAGGCCGAGGGTGTCGGCGGGCGCCACCGTCACCTCGTCGTACAGGCCGACGGCGAGGAAGACGTTGGCCAGGTCGTGGAAGCCGTCGGGGCGGGCGGCGCCGACCGCGAGCTGGACGTTGACCTTGGCGGGTACGCGGACGGTCACGGAAGTCACTGCTGCCCGGCCTCCTTGTTCTCCGCGATCCGCGCGAACTCCTCCACCGTCAGCGCCTCGCCGCGGGCCTGCGGCGAGATGCCGGCCGCGACCAGGGCGGCCTCGGCGGCGGCGGCCGAACCGGCCCAGCCCGCGAGGGCGGCGCGCAGCGTCTTGCGGCGCTGGGCGAACGCGGCGTCGACCACCGCGAAGACCTGTTCCTTGGTGGCCGTGGTCGCGACCGGTTCGCCGCGGCGGACCAGGGAGACGAGGCCGGAGTCGACGTTCGGGGCGGGCCAGAAGACGTTGCGGCCGATGGAGCCGGCGCGCTTGACGTCCGCGTACCAGTTGGCCTTCACGGAGGGGACGCCGTAGACCTTGTTGCCCGGGCGGGCCGCGAGGCGGTCGGCGACCTCGGCCTGGACCATGACGAGGGTGCGCTCGATGGTCGGGAAGGTGTCGAGCATGTGGAGCAGGACCGGGACGGCGACGTTGTACGGCAGGTTCGCGACGAGCGCTGTCGGGGCCGGGCCGGGGAGCTCGGTGACCTGCATCGCGTCGATGTTGACCAGGTCGAAGGCGTCCTTCTTGGCCGGGATGCGGGCCGCGATGGTCGCGGGGAGGGCCGCGGCGAGGGTGTCGTCGATCTCGACGGCGGTGACGTGGCGGGCCGCTTCGAGCAGAGCGAGGGTGAGTGAGCCGAGGCCCGGGCCGACCTCTACGACGTTGTCGTTCTCGGTGACGTCCGCGGTGCGGACGATGCGGCGGACCGTGTTCGCGTCGATCACGAAGTTCTGGCCGCGCTGTTTGGTCGGCCGGACGTTCAGTGCGGCGGCCAGTTCGCGGATGTCCGCGGCGCCGAGGAGGGGGCCCTGGGGGTCTGTGGTGCTCACCGTTCAAGGGTAGCCGCGCCCTGAAGGGGCGCGGGGCGGCATCGATCCACGGCCCCGCCGCGCGGACGCGACCGACGGTGGTCGAGCCCCGCAGGGGCGCGGGGAACTGCGCGACCAGCCCCCACCGGAGCTGCACCCGGCGATGGCGGGGCCGGACCGAGCTGGACGCCGCCCGGGAGCGCTCACCCCGCGCCGGGGTGCCGCCTTGCCCACCCTGCCGCCCATGGCGGCAGATTGCCCAAGGCGGCGGGGGCACGCGGCGGCTTACCCAAGGCGGGATGGGACGGCGGCAGATTGCCCAAGGCGGCGCGGCAGCCGAGCAGCGGCGGAGCGCCCACGGCGGGGGCGATCGGTGGCGGATTGTCCGCGGCATCGGGGCGCGGCGGATTGGGCGGGGCGAGCGGAGCGTCAGCCGTGGAGGCGGGGGCCGCAGTGGGGCCAGGGGCTTGCGCCGCGGCGGACGTACAGCTTCTTCGCCCGGTACGTCTGCTCGGAGGCGGGCGCGTCCTGGGGGCGGCCCGAGCCGCCCAGGCTCTGCCAGGTCCGGGTGTCGAACTGATAGAGCCCCCCGTACGTGCCGGAGGCATCCGTGGCGTTCGGCCGCCCGCCCGACTCGCAGGCGGCGAGCCCGGACCAGTTCAGCGACTCGGCCCCGTCGACGGACGTGGGCAGCGGCTTCGTGCCGACCTTGACCAGCTGCGTGCGCGGCTCCCGGACCACCTCGGTGTTCACCCGGCGCGGCTTCTGCTTGACCCCGTTGACGGTGCGCAGCTCGTACGTGACCCGCTTGACCCCTTCCGAACCGGCCCGCTGCACGACCTCGGTGCCGTGGAACAGCGTCGGGTCCTGGGTGCGCTCGGTCGCGTACGGGATGGCTTCCTCCCGTGTCTCCCGCGCGCCGGTCACCCGCATCACGGTGACGGTCTGCCCGTCGCGCGGGAAGCTGCTCAGCGGCACGGAGGTGGTGTCCTGGCCGCGCAGCGTGATGCCCGCCTCGTCGACGGCCTCGCGCACGGTGGCCGCGTTGGTGCGGATGGTGCGGCGCCGCCCGTCGGCCATCACCGTGACGCTGCGCTCGGTGCGGACGTCGAGATCGAGTCCGTGCCGTTCGATGCGGTGCGAGCGGGACGCGGAGACGTACGCGCCCTCGGCCCGCACCCCGAGCTGGCGCAGCGCCCCGTCGACGGTGCGGGCGGTCGTCCACACCTCGCGGCGCTGTCCGTCGAGGGTCAGCCGGACGGGCCGGCCGTAGTGCACGGAGACCTCGTCGCCGCTGGCCAGGGCGGTATCGGCGGCGGGGGCCACCAGGTCGTGGTCGCCGACGTCGACACCCTCGTCGGAGAGCAGCTCGGTGACGTCGTCGGCGAAGGTGTGCAGGGTGCGTTCCTTGCCGTCGACGGTGAGGTGGATGGCCTTGTCGTTGGCGACGAACGCGGAGGTGCCGCCCGCCAGGAACGCCACGACCAGCGCCTGCGGCAGCAGCTTGCGCAGCGTGTCGGGGCGCTGGTCGGCCTTCTTGCGGCGGGCGGCGCGCCGGGCCGCGGCCCGCCCGGAGTCCGGGGCGGCCCCGGACTGCCGGGGCAGCCTCGGCTCGTACGCGTCCGCGGCGACCTGCGTCGGGTACTCGGCGTACTCGTACGCGGCGCGGTACGGGTCGCCGTACGGGGCGCCCGCCGCACCGGGCTCGCCCTGCGCGCTGTGCACACCCTGTGGATACGCGGCGTACGGCTCGCGCTCGGGCGCGGACACCGGCGCCGCCGCCGGCACCGGCTCGTACGGCGTCTCGTACGGCTGGTACGGCGTCTCGTACGACGGATACGTCTCGTACGGCGATTTGCTCACGACGAGGCTCCAGGCGCTCCAAGGGTCCGGCCCCGGCGGGCGGATCGGGCGAGCAGAACCTAGCGGAGCAACCCTCACTCTCCAAAGCAGCGCGACTACTCAGTGTCGCGATCGTGCCCGAAGGTGAACGGGTCGGACCGTTATCGGTCAGTAACCAAAAGCGCGGGCCGTATTGGCGGAGACCGACGTCGCGAGGGCTTCCTCGGTGACGCCCTTGACCGCCGCCATCGCGCGCACCGTGACCGGAATGAGATACGGGGCGTTAGGCCGACCGCGGTACGGGGCGGGGGTCAGGAACGGTGCGTCGGTCTCCACCAGGACCAGTTCCAGCGGCGCCACGGCGAGCGCGTCGCGCAGCGGCTGCGCGTTCTTGAACGTCATGTTGCCCGCGAACGACATGAAGTAGCCGTTCTCGGCGCAGACTTGGGCCATGTCCGCGTCGCCCGAGTAGCAGTGGAAGACGGTGCGCTCGGGGGCGCCCTCCTCCTTCAGGACGCGTAGCACGTCCTCGTGGGCCTCGCGGTCGTGGATGACCAGCGCCTTGCCGTGCCGCTTGGCGATCTCGATGTGGGCGCGGAAGGACCTCTCCTGGGCGGCCTTGCCCTCCGGGCCGGTGCGGAAGTGGTCGAGGCCCGTCTCGCCGACGCCCTTGACGTGCGGGAGCGCGGCGAGCCGGTCGATCTCGGCGAGGGCCTCGTCCAGGCCCGCGTCCCCGAGCGGCTCGCGGGCGCCCTGGCGCGACCACCCGTCGGGGTCGCCGTGGACGATGCGGGGCGCCTCGTTGGGATGCAGGGCGACGGTGGCGTGCACCTGCGCGAAGGCGGCCGCCGTGTCGGCGGCCCACCGCGAACCGGCGAGGTCGCAGCCGACCTGCACCACGGTCGTCACCCCCACCGACGCCGCCTTGGCGAGGGCCTCCTCCACGGTGCCCGCCTGCATGTCCAGGTGGGTGTGGGAGTCGGCGACCTCGACCGTGAGCGGTGCGGGCAGCGGCGGCGGGGTGACGTCCTTGGTACTGGGGCTCATGCCCCCGATCCTACGAAGCCCGGGCCGGACAGGGCCTAGGACGCCTTCGGCTCGTCCTTGCGGTGGTGGTGGCTGAACGGGTGCAGCAGGTCGGAGAGGTGCCAGTGGTGGCGCTCGCCGGGCTCGGCGACGGCCTGGTCCGGGACCTCGACGGGCCCGGCGGCCGGCGGGGTGTGCTTGCGGTGCATCACGTCGCGCACCGACGAGACGCGGCCGGCCCGCATGATCCGCACGACGTGGCCGCCGCAGTTCAGACAGGTCGGGCTGGACAGCGGCGACGGCACCCGCTCGCCGTCCGCCACGTACATCACGAACTCCGCTCCCTCTCCGTCGACGTGGTGCTCTATCTCGTACGACTGCTCCCAGCCGTGCCCGCATCGCATGCAGGCGAACGAATACGACTCGTGGGCGATGGATATCGCTCCGCTGCGATTCGGTACCGGAGGTGTCGAAGCAGTGGTGGCCGTCGATGAAGGGGTGGCCGCCGACGCCGTGGTGGCCGTCTTGGAGGCTGCGAACTCGCTCATGCCAGCTCCTCTTGTCCGCTGGACAAGCGCTGCCCGGAGGCAGCGTGGGGACGGGTGCGTCCCTTCAACCAGTGGACGCCTCCGCCGCTCGATGCGCAAAAGACCTGTCGACTGTTGGAGCCGATTTGGCATTTCCCTGCCGAAAGGGTCCTGGCACCCGGTCTTCGCTTTGCATTCCAGGCTAGTCCTTTACGCCCCTATGGGGTGGCTTGATCCGCATTCTTTGCCGCGACCACCGCATCGAAGACCTCGCGCTTGGGTAGCCCCGCATCGGCCGCGACGGCCGCAATGGCCTCCTTGCGCCGCTCCCCCGCCTCCTCCCGCACCCGCACCCTGCGTACCAGCTCAGCGGGGGTGAGGTCGGCGGCGGACTTCTCCGGGGCGCCCTCGACGACGACGGTGATCTCGCCGCGCACGCCCTCGGCGGCCCACTCCGCGAGGTCCTTCAGGGGGCCCCGCTTGACCTCCTCGTACGTCTTGGTCAGCTCGCGGCAGACGGCGGCCCTGCGCTCGGGGCCGAACGCCTCGACCATCGCGGCGAGGGTGTCGTCGAGGCGGTGCGGGGCCTCGAAGTAGACAAGGGTGCGGCGTTCTTCGGCCACTTCTTTGAGGCGGCTCAGCCGCTCGCCCGCCTTGCGCGGCAGGAAGCCCTCGAAGCAGAACCGGTCGACGGGCAGCCCCGACAGGGCGAGCGCGGTGAGCACGGCGGAGGGGCCGGGGACGGCCGTGACCCGGATGTCACGCTCCACGCACGCGGCCACCAGCCGGTACCCGGGGTCGGAGACCGACGGCATCCCGGCGTCGGTGACGAGCAGCACCCGCGCGCCGCCCGCCAGCGCCTCGACCAGCTCCGGCGTACGGGCGCTCTCGTTGCCCTCGAAGTACGACACGACGCGTCCGCCGACCTGCACCCCGAGCGCCTGCGCGAGCCGCTTCATGCGGCGGGTGTCCTCGGCTGCGACGACGTCGGCGACGGCCAGCTCCTGGGCGAGCCGCGGCGGCGCGTCGGAGACGGTGCCGATGGGGGTGCCCGCGAGGACGAGCGTTCCGGCTGAATCTGCGGTTCCTGTCACGGTTCCATCCTCGCAGGGAGGGGCCGGGCCGACTCGGCCGCGCCCTCACACGGGACTCGCACAGTCGTGTTCCCTACGATGGCGCGGTGACCAGTACCTCGTCGTCGGCCAAGGCGAACCCGACCAGTTCCCCGCCGGACCAGCCGCCCGCGGCGGACCGCACGGCGCAGGCCTCGGCCTGGCTGCGCGGTCTGCGCAGGTTCGGCTACCGGGGCCCGGAGGCCGAGGGCGTCAGAGGCGGCGACGTCCGCGAGCGCCTCACGCCCTCGTACTCCGAGCCGTCGTCGCCGCTGTGGGCGTCGTTCGGGCTGAGCCGGTTCACCGACGCCGGAGCGGCCAGGCTCGTCGGCTGGGCGGGGCCGCTGCTCGTCACCCTCGTCGCCGGCCTGCTGCGTTTCTGGAATCTCGGCAGCCCGAAGGCCGTGATATTCGACGAGACGTATTACGCCAAGGACGCGTGGGCGCTCATCCACCGCGGATTCGAGGTGAATTGGCCGAAGAACGCCAATGACCTGATTCTGCAGAACAACGGCGACATCCCGATTCCCACCGACGCCTCGTACGTCGTGCATCCGCCGGTCGGCAAGTACGTCATCGGTATCGGCGAATGGATGTTCGGGTTCAACCCGTTCGGCTGGCGGTTCATGACGGCGCTGCTCGGCACGTTGTGCGTGCTGATGGTGTGCCGGATCGGCCGGCGGCTCTTCCGCTCGACGTTCCTCGGCTGCCTCGCCGGTCTACTGCTCACCGTGGACGGCCTCGCGTTCGTGATGAGCCGCACCGCGCTGCTCGACTCGGTCCTCGTCTTCTTCGTCGTCGCGGCGTTCGGCTGCCTGATCGTGGACCGGGACCGCACCAGGGAACGGCTGGCGGCCGCGCTGCCGGTCGACGAGCACGGACTGGTCCGCCCGGACGTGCACATCGCCGCGACACTGAAGCTGGGATGGCGTCCGTGGCGGCTGCTCGCGGGCCTGTGCCTGGGCCTCGCGGCCGGCACGAAGTGGAACGGCTTCATCTATCTGGCGTTCTTCGCCGTCCTGTCGGTGCTGTGGGACGTCGGCTCGCGGCGGGTGGCGGGTGCAGACCGCCCCTACCGCGCGGTGCTGCGGCACGACGTCTTCCCGGCGTTCCTGGCCACGGTCCCGGTCGCGGTCGCCACGTACCTCGTGTCGTGGCTCGGCTGGATCCTCTCCCCGGACGACGGCACCGGCGGCTACTTCCGCAACTGGGCGGCGACCGCGGGCAAGGGCGGCAACTGGGCCTGGCTGCCGGACTGGGTGCGCAGCCTGTGGCACTACGAGAACGAGGTCTGGAATTTCAACACCAACCTCCACTCGCCGCACACCTACCAGTCCAACCCCTGGAGCTGGATCGTCGACGGCCGCCCGGTCTCGTACTTCTACGAGTCCCCGGCGGCGGGCCGGGACGGCTGCCCCGCGGACGCGACGGACAAGTGCGCCCGCGAGGTCCTCGCCCTCGGCACCCCACTGCTGTGGTGGGCGGCCTGCTTCGCGGTGCTGTACGTGCTGTGGCGCTGGTTCTTCAAGCGGGACTGGCGGGCCGGAGCGATCGCGTGCGCCGTCGCGGCCGGCTATCTGCCCTGGTTCAAGTACCAGGAGCGGACGATCTTCTACTTCTACGCGGTCGTCTTCGTGCCGTTCCTGTGCCTGGCCCTCGCGATGTGGCTCGGCGCGATCATCGGCACACCGGGCTCGACCGAACGCAGAAGGGTCGTCGGGGCCGCGAGCGCCGGTGTGCTCGTGCTGCTGATCGTCTGGAACTTCATCTACTTCTGGCCCATCTACACCGGCAACGCGATCCCGATCGACTCATGGCGTTCACGTATGTGGCTGGACACTTGGGTCTAGGCCTGTTTCGGCCGCATTTCTGATCACTCTTCGGACACCTTCGGACACCAACTGAAAAACACCCCGCACAACGGGCGCACGGCATGCATACAGTCCCCTCCGTAACCCGGGGAGGGGACGCACATGCGCAGAGGGGTCAAGATCGGGATCGTCGGCGGGGTGTTCACCGTGATGGTGGGCGGCGCCGGATACGGGGCGTACAACATCGTCACGGCGGTCACCGGGGGCGGCGACGGGACGACGCTGAGCGGTTCGGAAGCCCACAGAACCGGCCCGCCGTCGTCCGGCGAGATCAAGGAGACGGCGACGAAGTTCCTCGCCGCGTGGGAGAAGAACGACCCGGAGAAGGCGTCGTCCTTCACCAACAACGCCACCGACGCGAGCGCCCTGCTCACGGACTGGCACGACAAGGCGCACGTCACGCACACCGTCCTGACGGCGGGCAGTCCGGTCGGCGCCAAGGTCCCGTTCAAGGTCAAGGCCACGGTGTCGTACCACGGCAAGTCCAGAACCATGACGTACGACTCGGCGCTGACGGTCGTCCGCGGCCAGACCACGGGCCGGGCCCTGGTCGACTGGCTCCCCGCCGTCGTCCACCCCGCCATGGAGAAGGGCGACGACATCGTCACCGGCGAGTCCGCGGCGCCGGCCATCGAGGCGGTGGACCGGAGCGGGGCGGTGCTGACCGCCGCCAAGTACCCGTCCCTCGGCCCGGTCCTGGACGACCTGCGCGCCAAGTACGGGGAGCGGGCCGGTGGTTCGGCGGGCGTGGAGACGTACATCCAGCGCATGGACGCCGACGGCACGGAGACCACCGCGAAGACGCTGCTGACCCTCGCCAAGGGGAAGGCGGGCAAGGTGCGCACGACGCTCAGCGCGAGCGTGCAGGCGGTGGCCGAGCAGCAGGTGAACAAGTACCCCAAGTCGTCCGTGGTGGCCCTCAGGCCGACCACCGGTGAGGTGCTCGCGGTCGCCAACCAGGAGAAGGGCGAGTTCAACGGCGCCCTCTCCGGGGGCACTCCGCCCGGCTCCGTGATGAAGATCGTGACCGCCGCGGGACTGCTCGACAACGGTGTCGTCTCCTCGATGAACGGCCCGGCGCCCTGCCCCGACTCGGTCCTCGCGCGGGGCCAGACCTTCCACAACCTCCAGGGCCTGCAGGCCAACGAGAACGCGACGCTGGCCGACAGCTTCTCCCGCTCCTGCAACACCGCCTTCATCAAGCTCTACGACGACCTGAAGCCGGAGCGGTTCGTGGACGAGGCGACGAACCGCTTCGGCCTCGGCAAGGACTGGAAGACCGGAATCGCCTCCCGGGACGGCTCCGTGCAGACCGACGGGACCTCGAACGACGCGGCCTCGGTGATCGGCCAGGGCCTGGTGAAGATGAACCCGCTCAACATGGCGTCGGTGACGGCGACCGCGATCACCGGCACGTTCCACCAGCCGGTGATCGTCCCGCAGAGCATCGACGGCCGCCGACTGGCCACCGCGCAGGGCCTGCGGCCGGGCACCGCGACGCAGTTGCGCCAGATGATGCGGATCACCGCGACGTCGGGTACGGCCCGGGTCGCCATGGCGTCGGTGCCCGGGTACGACAAAGGTGCCAAGACCGGCTCCGCCGAGGTCGACGGGCAGGGCACCGCGAACTCCTGGTTCGCGGGGTTCCGCGGCAACGACATCGCTGCCGCGGCGACCGTGGAACGCGGTGGCCACGGCGGGGACGCGGCCGGGCCGATCGTCGCGGCCATCCTGCGGAGCGGCCTGTAAGGGGCGCGGGGAACTGCGCGACCAGCCCCACGAAACCGCAGCCGCGTCTGCGGCGTTATGACGTACGGCGAGTGCGGCTTGTCTCTGCCTGAGCGCGCGGTTCCTCGCGCCCCTGAGGGGGCTTAATCTGATCGTCCGCCACACCCCCGGAGGGACACGTTGGGCACCAGAGGCAAGCGCCGCGAACCGGCGCGCCGCAACATGAACGCCCTGGTGATCGGCGGCGCCGCTGTCATCGCCGTCGTCGGGGCGGGCGTCGGCGCCTACGCCCTGATGGACGGCTCCGGGTCGAAGACCGGCAGTTCCGCGTCGGCGGACGAGAAGCCCGAGGTCGAGACGGGCCCGCCGTCCGCCAAGGAGACCCGCACCGCCGCCGAGCGCTTCCTCACCGCCTGGCAGTCGGGCGACGCGGCGAAGGCGGCCGGGTACACCGACGACCCGAGCGCGGCCGAGAAGGCGCTGACCGGACTGACCAAGGACGCCCACCTCACCGACGTGAAGATCACCCCGGGCACCCGCACGGGCGCCGAGGTCCCCTTCCACGTCACGTCCACGATCGCGTACAAGAAGAAGAGCAAGCCCTTCGCGTACGACTCCTCGCTCACCGCGGTGCGCCGCAAGAGCGACGGCAAGGTGCTGGTGGGCTGGCACGCGTCGGTGCTGCACCCGGACCTGAAGGACGGCGACAGGCTGGTGACCGGCGCGGCGGGCGACCCGCCCGTCAAGGCGGTGGACCGCGCCGGCGGCGACCTTGACGTGAAGAAGTACCCGTCGCTCGCCACCGTCGTCGACGGCCTGCGCGAGAAGTACGGCAAGACGGCCGGCGGCACCGCGGGGATCGAACTGCGGGTCGTGCGCAAGGGCTCGGAGGACGCAGCGGGCTCGGCGAGGAAGAACGCGCTGCCGGACAAGACGCTCGTCACCCTCTCCGAGGGCACCCCCGGCACCGTGAAGACCACGCTCTCGCCCACCCTTCAGGCCGCGGCCGAGAGCCAGGTCGCCTCGCGCAAGCGCGCCTCGGTCGTGGTGATCCGGCCGTCGACCGGTGAGATCCTCGCGGTCGCCAACTCCTCGCCGGGGTTCAACACCGCGTTCCAGGGCTCCCTCGCACCGGGCTCGACGATGAAGATCATCACGTCGTCGATGCTCCTGGAGAAGGGGCTCGCGGGGGTCGACAAGACCCATCCGTGCCCGAAGTACTTCACGTACGGGCACTGGAAGTTCCACAACGACGACAAGTTCGCGATCAAGAACGGCACGTTCAGGACGAGCTTCGCGGTCTCCTGCAACACGGCCTTCATCAGCCAGGCGCCCAAGCTCGACGACGACTCGCTGACCAAGCAGGCGCAGCAGGTCTTCGGGCTGGGGCTCGACAACTGGGCGATCGGGGTGCCGAGTTTCGACGGCGCGGTGCCCGTGCAGTCGCAGGCGCAGATGGCGGCCTCGCTGATCGGGCAGGGCGGGGTGCGGATGAACCCGCTGAACATGGCGTCGGTCGCGGCGACCGTGAAGAACGGCACCTTCCACCAGCCCTACCTCGTCTCGCCGGACACCGACCACCGCACGCTCGCGCACGCGTCCCGCACGCTGTCCGCCAAGACCGCGGCGGATCTGCGGGAGCTGATGCACTACACGGCGGTCGCGGGCACCGCGGTGAAGCCGATGTCCGGGCTCGGCGCCGACATGGGCGCGAAGACCGGTTCGGCGGAGGTCGACGGTCAGAAGGAACCCAACGGCTGGTTCACGGCGTACCGGGGCGACCTGGCGTCGGCGGCCGTGGTGCAGGGCGGCGGGCACGGCGGCGACTCGGCGGGCCCGATCGTGCGACAGATGCTGCTGACCGGCAGCTGATACCCGGTCGCACGGGCGGTACGCGCACCACTAACGTGCCGCCCATGACGACGCCCGCCCACACCCCGGCCCATCCGCGTTTCGCCGAGGCCGTCACCGCCATGGGACTCGCCGAACTCCTCCCGCGCGTGCGGAACTTCCCCGAGGGGGCCCGCACCGCGCAGGAGGCGGCGGACGCGATCGGCTGTGAGCTCAGCCAGATCTGCAAGTCCCTGATCTTCGCCGCGGACGGGGTGCCGGTCCTCGTCCTCATGGACGGCGCCTCGCGCGTCGACGTCGAGCTGGTCCGCAGCGAGCTGGGCGCGGAGAAGGTGACCCGGGCGAAGGCGGACGTGGTCCGGGAGTTCACCGGGTACGCGATCGGCGGGATCCCGCCCTTCGGGCACGTCAACCGCACCCGGGTCCTCGCCGACCGCTCGCTGCTCGCGCACACCACGGTGTGGGCGGCGGCCGGCACCCCGCACACCGTCTTCCCGATGGAGCCCACGGAGTTGATCGCGCACGCGGGCGCCGCGCTCGTGGACGTACGGGAGCACGACGGGCGTGAACGGCCGGGCGCATGACCCCGCTCGTCGCCGCGGCCGTGCTGCTCGCCGCGGTGACCCACGCGTCCTGGAACGCGCTGGCCCACCACATCACCGACAAGCTCGTCGGGTTCACCCTCATCTCGGGCGGCGGGACGCTGATCGGGCTGGTGATGGCGGTGTTCGCGCCGGTCCCCGCGGCGGCCGCGTGGCCGTATCTGATCGTCTCGGCCGTCATCCACATCGGCTACTACGTGCTGCTCATGACGTCGTTCCGGCTGGGCGACTTCGGGCAGGCGTATCCGATCGCGCGCGGCACGGCGCCGCTGGTGGTGACGGTGCTCGCGGCGCTCTTCGCGGGCGAGGTGCCGGGCGGCTGGCAGGCGGCGGGGGTCGCGGTGTCCTGCGCGGGCCTGACCGGGCTGGCGCTGTGGGGTCTGCGAGGTGCGGGCAGCCGCCCCGACTGGCGGGCGCTCGGCGCCGCGCTCGCGACCGGCGTCTCGATCGCCTCGTACACGGTGGTGGACGGGCTCGGGGTGCGCGCCTCGGGGTCCTCGCTCGGGTACATCGCGTGGCTGATGGTCCTGGAGGGGATCGTGGTGCCGGTGTTCGCGGCGTACCGCTGGCGCGGTGAACTGGTCGCGAAAATAAGGCCGTTCGCCGTACGCGGGCTGATCGGCGCGATCCTGTCGGTGACCGCGTACGGCCTGGTGCTGTGGGCGCAGACGCGCGCCGACCTGGCCCCGATCTCGGCGCTGCGGGAGTCCTCCATCATCGTGGGCGCGGCGATCGGCGCGGTGTTCTTCAAGGAGCGGTTCGGGGCGCCGCGGGTGGTCGCCGCCGGGGTGATGGTCGCCGGGATCGGGCTGATGCTGCACGCGGGGTGAGAGCCCGGGTCAGTCCCCGTCCCGCTCGGCGGCCCTGCGCGTGCTGCGGAAAGCGGTGTTGACGGCCGTGATGCCGCCGTCGACGGGGAGCACGACGCCGGTGATCCAGGAGGCGTCGCGGGAGGCGAGGAAGGCGACGGCCGCCGCGATGTCCGCGGGCTCGCCGACCCGGCCCAGGGGATACAACTGGCTTACGGAGTCCGGGTCCTGGCCGTTGGACGTCCAGGCGGGCGTGCGCACCGTGCCGGGCGCCACGAGATTGACCCGCACCCCGCGCGGGCCCGCGTGCCCGGCGAGGGTGCGGGTCAGCGAGCCGAGTCCGGCCTTGGCGGCGCTGTAGGCGTGGTTGCCGAAGTCCTGGAGCCCGTTCACCGAGCCGATGCTGACGATGGCGCCGCGCCCGGACGCGGCGAGGTGCGGGAGGGCGGCGCGGCTGCAGCGGTAGGCGCCGGTGAGCGTGAGGTCGAGGTCGCGGGCCCAGACCTCGTCGTCCTCGTCCTCGAAGAGCGGGGCGTCGGGCTGGCACGAGTAGGCGTTGTTGACGAGGACGTCCAGGGCGCCGAAGGTCTCGACGGCGTGCGCGACGGCCGCTTCGACGGACGCCCTGTCACCGACGTCGCAGGTGAACTCCCGTGCGTTGCCGCCCTGTTCACGGATCTCGGCGGCGCTTCTGCGCGCGGCGGCCGGGTCGATGTCGGTGACGAGGACCCCGGCCCCCTCGGCGGCGAGCCGCTGGGCGACGGCGGCGCCGATGCCGCGTCCCGCCCCGGTGATCAGTGCCGTGTGTCCCGCGAAGCGCTCCATGCCCCGACGCTACCCGGGGCCCCGGCCCCGGGCCCATGCCCCGCGCACCGTCGTCACACGGGCCGGGCACGGCGGGCGGACCTCAGCGGCCGACCGCGCCCCGCACCGCCTTCACCAGCGCCTGGGCGCGCGGGTCGGCGGTGACGCCCTTCTGCATCCCGTTCGTCACGTACCCGAACGCGATACCGGTCTCCGGGTCGGCGAAGCCGAGGGCGCCGCCGCGGCCGGGGTGACCGAAGGAGCCGGGGCCGAGCAGCGGCGAGGCGACGCCGTGCAGCATGTAGCCGAGCCCGAAGCGGGACGGCACGACGAGGATCCGGTCGGGCCCCGACGACGTCTCGGTGCGGGCGAGCCGCAGGGTCTCCTCGGTGAACAGCCGTGCCCCGCCCGCCACGTCACCGATCAGCGAGGCGTGGAACCGGGCGAGCCCGTCCGCCGTACCGATGCCGTTGGAGCCGGGCAGCTGGGCCGCGCGGTAGCCGGGGTCGTTCTCGTCCGGCGACGGGCTGATCGACCCGAAGGCGCGCCGGGTGAGCGACTCGGGGTTCGTGTACGCCTCGGTGAGGCTGCGCTTGGGGCGGGCCTTGAGGCCGCCGGCGACGGCCGGGACCTCGACGGGCCCGACGCGTCCGACGCGGTGGGCCTGGTCGTCCGGCAGCCCGATCCACACGTCGGCGCGGGCCGGACCGGCGATCTCGTCCGCGACGAAGGACCCGATGTCCCGCCCGGTGATCCGCCGGACCAGCTCGCCGGTGAGCCAGCTGTACGTCTGCGCGTGGTAGCCGTGATCGGTGCCGGGCGCCCAGAACGGGGCCTGCGCGGCGACGGCCGCGGCGCCCAGGTCCGGGTCGGCGGCCTCGGCGGGCGTGAGCGGCCGGTCGAGCGCGGGGACGCCGACGCGGTGCGCGAGCACGTCCCGTACCCGGGCGTCCTCCTTGCCCCGCGCCTTGAACTCGGGCCAGTACGCCCCGACGGGCGCGTCCAGGTCGAGCTCCCCGCGCTGGTGGAGCAGGAGCAGGGCCGCGGCGGCGACGCCCTTGGTGGCGGACCGCAGGATCTGCGCGGTGTCCGGCGCCCAGGTCCCGCCCCCGTCGGCGTCCCGCGCCCCGGCCCACAGGTCGACGACCTTGCGCCCGCCCTCGTAGACGACGACAGCGCCACCCCGCTCTCCCCGCGCCATGAAATTCTCGGCGAAAGCGGTGCGTATGCCTTCGAATCGGGGGTCGGTCGTGCCGTTCACTGCTGTGTCCACGGTGGGTGCAACAGGCAGCGCATCGGGTTGATTCCGGTGCGGAGCCGGAACTCAGCGGCCGACCGTGCTCCAGTCGGCGGGGGCCGGCGGCACCGAGCGGCCTTCGGCGTGTGCGCGCAGCCGCCGGACGATCTCCGGCAGGTCGGAGCCGGGGAAGCTGACCTGGAGCAGTTGCAGGCGGAACCGGGACGGCAGGTCGTCCTGGAACATCGCCGCGTCCATCGGTTTGACGTTCACGCGCCAGGCGTCCGGGGCCGCCCAGTGGGTCATCCGCACGTAGAACGCGTCCCGCGGGCCGGCGTTGGCCACGGCGGAGAGGAAGGCGAGTCCGTCGGTGACCGGGAAGTCGATGAGCATCCAGCCACGCCGGGATTCCACCCACTGCGCCATGTGCGGCAGCTTCCGCGGCCAGTCCGCGTTGCTCTCCGCGAGATCCTGGCAGCAGGTGAAGGTGTCGAACCCGCACTCCCATATCGCCTCGATCGCCGGGGCGAGCCGCTCGTCGATCCGGGCCTGCCGGTCCGCCACCCGGACCAGGACGGTGGGGTGCGTGCCTTCGTAGGTCGTCATCGCTGGAGCATAGAAGCGGGGTACGACATCGGGGCGGGCCCGCCGACCTGCCGGGCTCAGCCCGCCGTACGCCCCGCAACCGACTTCGGATCGAACCCGAACGGCAGTTCAAGGCGGTGCTCGCCCATCAGCTCCTCGTCCGCGAGAAGGTCGCCGGTCGTGCCGTCCGCCGCGATGACACCGCCGCTGAGGATCAGGGAGCGGGGGCAGAGCTCCAGGGCGTACGGGAGGTCGTGGGTGACCATCAGCACCGTCACGTCGAGCGAGCGCAGGATGTCGGCCAGTTCGCGGCGCGAGGCCGGGTCGAGGTTGGAGGACGGCTCGTCGAGGACGAGGATCTCGGGCTCCATGGCCAGGACCGTGGCGACCGCCACCCGGCGGCGCTGGCCGAAGGACAGGTGGTGCGGCGGGCGGTCCGCGAAGTCCTCCATGCCGACGAGGGTGAGCGCCTTGTGGACGCGGGCCTCAAGATCGGCGCCCTTCAGGCCAGCCGCCGCCGGGCCGAACGCGACGTCCTCGCGGACCGTCGGCATGAACAGCTGGTCGTCGGGGTCCTGGAAGACGATGCCGACCTTGCGGCGGATCTCGGCCATGTGGGCGCGGCCGACGGGCAGCCCGGCGACGGTCACCGTCCCCGCGCCGCCGGTCAGGATGCCGTTCAGGTGCAGGACCAGGGTGGTCTTGCCCGCGCCGTTCGGGCCGAGCAGGGCCACGCGTTCGCCCCGGGCGATGGAGAAGTCCACGCCGAAGAGGGCCTGGTGGCCGTCGGGGTAGGCGAAGGCGAGGCCGGAGACCTCGAGAGAAGCAGTCACGGTCACAGCATCCATCCCAGCAGGCACACCACGAGCGCCGCCCCCGGCAGGGTCAGCGCGTACGACCATTGCGCGCGCGACGCCGTGACCTCGTCGATCACCGGCATCGAGCCCGCGTACCCCCGGCTGACCATCGCCAGGTGCACGCGTTCGCCCCGTTCGTAGGAGCGGATGAAGAGGGCGCCCGCGGACTTCGCGAGGACGCCCCAGTGGCGGACGCCCTTCGCCTCGAAGCCGCGCGACTCCCGCGCGATCCGCATCCGCCGCATCTCGTCCGTGATCACATCCCCGTACCGGATCATGAAGGACGCGATCTGGACGAGGAGCGGGGGGAGCTTGAGGCGCTGGAGGCCGAGGAGCAGTTCGCGCAGTTCCGTCGTCGAGGCGAGGAGGACGGAGGCCGCGACGCCGAGCGTGCCCTTGGCCAGGACGTTCCAGGCGCCCCACAGGCCGCTCTCGCTCAGCGACAGGCCGAGGACCTGCACCTTCTCGCCCTCCGCCACGAACGGCATCAGCACGGCGAAGGCCACGAACGGGATCTCGATGAGCAGCCGCTTCAGCAGAAACCCGGCGGGCACCCGGGCCGCGTACGCGACCGTCGCGAGCAGGACCGCGTAGAGCGCGAAGGCCCACATCGCCTCACGCGGGGTGGAGACCACCACGACCACGAAGCAGAAGACCGCGGCCAGCTTGGTGTGCGGCGGCAGCGCGTGCACCGGCGAGGTGCCCGCGCGGTAGAGGCGGTGCGCGTGTCCCGCGCCCATGTCAGACAGTCTCCTGGGTGCGGACCTCGGTGGAGGCCGCGTCGCCGGTGCGGCGCCTGCGCAGCGCCCAGAAGACGCCCGAGCCCGCGACGACCGTCACGCCGACGCCGATGACCCCGGCGAGACCGCCGGAGATGCGGGCGTCGGTGATGTCCTTGACGCCGTAGTCGGCGAGCGGGGAGTCGGAGGTGTGGTGCGGCTTCGTCTTCTTGTCGATGCCCTGGTCGTGGGCGACCTTCTCCAGGCCGTCCGGGTTGGCGGAGGCGTAGAAGGAGACGAAGCCGGCCAGGACGAGGGAGGTGACCAGGCCGATCGCCCAGACCTTGCGGTGCGAACGGGCGGCCACCGGGGCGGCGGGCGCGGGCGCGTCGACCAGTTCCCCGGCGACCTTCAGCTTCAGCGGCTTGTGCAGGCCGCGCGCCCCGTGCACCAGGTCGGGGCGGACGGCCACGACCGCGCCGACGGTGAGCGCCGTGATGACGGCCTCGCCGATGCCGATCAGGACGTGCACGCCGACCATGGCGGTGGCGACCTTGCCGAGCGAGACGTCGGTGGTCCCTCCGACGGCGTAGATGAGGGTGAAGACGACCGCGGCGGCCGGGACCGAGAGCAGCGCCGCCACGAACGACGCCACGGTGATCGAGCGGCGGGTGCGCGGCAGCACCTTCACCAGGCCGCGGAAGACCAGGTAGGCGACGACGGTGGTGGTGATCGCCATGTCGGTGATGTTCACGCCGAGGGCCGTCAGGCCGCCGTCGGCGAAGAGGACGCCCTGCATCAGCAGGACCACGGAGACACAGAGGACCCCTGTGTAGGGGCCCACGAGTATCGCCGCGAGCGCGCCGCCCAGGAGGTGGCCGCTGGTACCGGCGGCCACCGGGAAGTTCAGCATCTGCACGGCGAAGATGAACGCCGCGACCAGGCCCGCGAGCGGGGCCGTGCGCTCGTCGAGTTCGCGCCGCGCGCCGCGCAGGCTGACGGCGACGGCGCCCGCGGCGACGACACCGGCGGCCGCCGACACGGGGGCGTTGATGAATCCGTCGGGGACATGCATGGCAGGGGCTCGACTCTCCGCTGGTGATCCGGTCATCGCTCGGGCGGGTAACCGTTCGATGATAGTGGCTTGTTGCGAACACCTTGCAAGAGCGTCTCAAGTCCAATTGAGGCCGGTGAAACCTGGGCCCAGCAATGCCACATATGCGACATTTGACCTATGAGTGCCGTCGAGCAGTACGTCGAGCAGTACGCCCGCGCCCATCTCGTCACCGACTCCCCCGAGGCGCACCGGGCGATCCCGGTCGTGCTGCGCTACGACGGCCGGATCCGGGTGACCCTGCCCGGCACCGGCGAGTGGGTCTTCCCCCGCGATCTCCTGGAGCGCGGTCTGCGCGCCCCGGCCACCGGCGGTGACGTGCGGGTCTGGCCGTGCGGCCGGGTGCAGACGGTCATCGAGTTCCACACGCGGGAAGGGGTGACGGTCGTGCAGTTCGACGTGAAGCCCTTGATCCGCTTCCTGCGTCGTACGTACACGGCCGTCACCCCTCACCCGTCGGCGACGGTCACGCCCTGACGAGCTCCCGGTCGCCGTCCGCGTCGCCCGCGTCGTCCGTGCCGTCCTCGCCGGCGACGGCGTCCTTGAGACCCTCGCCCTCCACGTCCACGTTCGGCAGCGCGCGGTCCAGCCACTTCGGCAGCCACCAGGCACGCTTGCCGAGCAGCGCGAGCACGGCGGGCACGATCGTCATGCGGACGACGAACGCGTCGAAGAAGACGGCGATCGCGAGGCCGAAGCCGATCATCTTCACCATCTGCTCGGACGAGCCGATGAAGCCCGCGAACACCGCGATCATGATGATCGCCGCGGCCGTGACCACCCGCGCCCCGTGCCGGAACCCGGTGACGATCGCCTGCGCCGGGCGCTCCCCGTGCACGTACGCCTCCCGCATCCGGGTCACGAGGAAGACCTCGTAGTCCATCGCGAGACCGAAGACCACGCCCACCATGAAGATCGGCATCATCGACATGACAGGGCCGGTCTGCTCCACACCGAAGAGCGAGCCGAGCCAGCCCCACTGGTAGACGGCGACGACGGCGCCGAGCGCGGCGAGCACCGAGAGCAGGAAGCCGAGGGCCGCCTTCAGCGGGACGAGGACCGAGCGGAAGACCACCATCAGGAGCAGGAAGGCGAGGCCGACGACCAGGGCCAGATAGGGCACGAGGGCGTCGTTCAGCTTCTGCGAGACGTCGATGTTCATGGCCGTCGAGCCGGTGACGCTCAGCTCGGCGCCGGTGTCCGCCTTGATGTCCTGGCCCGCGTCACGGATGGCGTGCACGACGTCCTCGGTCTCCACCGAGGAGGGCTTGTACTTCGAGACGACGCTGATGATCGCGGTGTCGCCCGCCTTGTTGAAGGTGGCGGGGGCGACGGCCGCGACGCCGTCGGTCTTCTTGATCGTGGAGACGACCTGGTCGACCGCGGCCTTCGGGTCGTCTGCGCCGCGGGCGTCCACGACCGTCATCAGCGGACCGTTGAACCCGGGGCCGAAGCCGTCGGAGAGCAGGTCGTACGCCTTGCGCTGGGTGGTGTCGGTGGGCTGGGCGCCGTCGTCGGGCAGGCCCAGCTCCAGCGAGGCGACCGGGATCGCCATGGCGCCGAGGCCGACGATGCCGGCGACCAGGACGGCGACCGGGCGGCGCAGCACGAAGCTGGCCCAGCGGGTGCCCATGTTCGTCTTCTGCGGCGCGTCCGTGCCGAGGCGCTCGCGCGCCTTGCGGCCGTGGACGCGCTTGCCCGCGTATCCGAGCAGGGCCGGGATCAGGGTGAGCGCGATGAGCACGGCGATCGCGACGGTGCCGGCGGCCGCGATGCCCATCTTGGTGAGCATCGGGATGTTGACGACGGCGAGGCCGACGAGCGCGATGACGACGGTCAGACCGGCGAAGACGACGGCCGATCCGGCGGTGCCCACGGCCCGGCCCGCGGCCTCCTCGCGCTCGCGGCCCTCGGCCAGCTCGGCGCGGTAGCGGGAGACGATGAACAGCGCGTAGTCGATGCCGACCGCGAGGCCGATCATCATCGCGAGCGTGGAGGTGGTGGTGCCGAGGTCGAGCGCGTCGGCCAGGGCCGTGATGGTGGAGACGCCGATGCCGACGCCGATGATCGCGGTCAGCAGCGGCAGGCCCGCGGCGACGAGCGAGCCGAAGGTGACGATCAGGACCACGGCGGCGACCGCGATGCCGATCACCTCGGTGGCGCCGGTCTCCGGCATGGCCTGCAGCGCGTCACCGCCGACCTCGACGGTCAGGCCGGTCTTCTTGGCCTCGTCGATGACCTGCTGCAGCGCGTCCCGGTCGGCGTCGGTCAGCTCCATCGAGGAGACCTTGTACGAGGCCGAGGAGTAGCCGATCGTGCCGTCCTTGCTGATCGTCTTGGCGACGAACGGGTCGGCGACGGAGGCGACCTGCTTCGAGCTGGTCTTGATGTCGGCGACGGTCTTCTCGATGTCCGCCTTGTTGGCGGCGTCGGAGAGCTTCTCGCCGGCCGGGGCCCGGAAGACGACCCGGGCGGTGGCGCCGTCGGCGGCCGAGCCGGGGAAGCGCTGGTCGAGCAGGTCGAAGGCCTTCTGGGCCTCGGTGCCCGGGATCGAGAAGGAGCTGGAGGCGGCGGTCGGCGCGGAGGCCGCGCCCACGCCCGCGAGCGTGAGCAGCGCCACCCAGATCAGGGCGACGAAGTGCCGTCGGCGAAAGGCGAGTTTGCCGAGTTTGTAGAGGAACGTGGCCACGAGGGCGTACTCCCGGTCGGGTCGGGGGGTGGATCTGGGCAGGGGGCATCGGCCCGACGACGCGAGCGGGGCGCGTCAGGTGAACAGGGGTGGTGCGAAAGGGGGTCGGCGGGGCGTTACGCGCTGAGGGCGGGGAGGACCACAGCGTCGATGTACGAGGCGAGGTAGACCTGGGTGGGTGGCTGCTCGTCGATGAGCGTTCTGGTGGCGAACGCGCCGATCAGCATGTGGATCACGTAGTCGAGCGCCGGGTTGTCGGCCCGGATCTC
The DNA here is from genome assembly GCF_017377775.1 of Streptomyces sp. VRA16 Mangrove soil. GTDB lineage: Bacteria > Actinomycetota > Actinomycetes > Streptomycetales > Streptomycetaceae > Streptomyces. Next base: position 38,267 of record NZ_JAFVLN010000018.1, on the reverse strand, counting down.
GCCCCGGTCCACCGCCCGCCGCAGCATCCGGTCGAGACCGGAGATCTCGGGGGCGACGACCCACTCCTTGAAGGCGGCCAGCAGATCGGGGTTGGCGTGCACCGCCACCATCAGGCCCCGCATCAGCGCGCTGTTCTGCTCCATGTGACAGTCGTCGTCACGGAGCACCATGGCGTGCAGATCGCCGCGGAGCGACCCGGTGTCGATCTCGTCGAACTGCGGCTTCTGGCTCCGCAGCGCCTTCACGACCAGCTCGGCCTTGCCGCCCCACTGGCGGTAGAGCGTCGCCTTGCTGGACCTGGTCCTGGTCGCCACGGCGTCCATCGTCAGGGCGTCGTAACCGACCTCACGGAGCAGATCGAGCACGGCGCCGTACAGCTCGGCCTCGCGCTCCGGCGTGATCCGGCTGCGTCTCGCTGCGGCTTCGGCGACCATGACCTCACCTCTCCGGGTTCGTACGCCATGAACATACCCTCCGCGCTAACGAAACGAAACCGTTTCGTACGTGCTCTCTGCCACACGAGCGGTTGCCGGAGCCCCCGACACGGAAAAGCATGAGGAGGTGACTGAGGAAGCAGAGGACCGGGCCTACCTGAGATTCCCGCACCTGAGCGGCGAGCGACTGTGTTTCGTCGCCGAGGACGACCTGTGGGTCGCCCCGCTCGACGGATCGGCCCGCGCCTGGCGGGTCACCGTCGACCGCACGAAGGTCGGGCACCCGCGCTTCTCGCCCGACGGCCGCCACATCGCGTACACGAACTGGCGCAGCCTCGACCCGGAGATCCACCTGGCCCCGGTCGACGGCGGGGCCGCCCGTAGGCTCACCTACTGGGGCAGCGTCGACACCCAGGTCAGGGGGTGGACGCCCCCGGACAAGGACGGGCGCAGCGACATCCTCGCGGTCGCCTCGCACGGGGAGCCGTTCTCCTACTTCACCTTCGCCTACAGCGTGCCGACCGACGGCTCCCCCGGCGGCAAGCTGCCCTGGGGGCCGGTCTCCGACATCCAGGTCGCCGACATCGACGGGGAGCGGCGGACGCTGCTGCTGACCGGGACCCCGCCGCACGAGCCGGCCGCCTGGAAGCGGTACCGGGGCGGCGCGCAGGGCCGGCTGTGGGTGCACGGTCAGCGGATCCTCGCCGATCTCGACGGGCACCTGGACGCCCCGATGTTCGTCGGCGGCCGCATCGCGTTCCTCTCCGACCACGAGGGCGTCGGCAACGTCTACTCCTGCCGTCCCGACGGCACCGGCCTCACCCGGCACACCGACCACGACGCCTTCTACGCCCGGCACGCCTCGACCGACGGCGCCCGCATCGTCTACCAGTGCGCGGGCGACCTGTGGATCCTGGACTCGCTCGGCCCGGACTCCGAGCCGCGCCGCCTCGACGTGCGCCTCGGCGGGCCGCGCGCCGGGCGCCGCAGCTACCAGGTGCCGGCCGCCCACCACGTCGACTCGCTCTCCGTCGACGAGACGGGCCGGGCCAGCGCGGTCGTCGTGCGCGGCTCGCTGTACTGGCTGACCCACCGCGACGGCCCGGCCCGCACCATCACCGCGACGCCGGGCGTGCGCGTCCGGCTGCCGGAGATGCTCGGCAGCGGCGGACAGGTCGCGTACGTCACCGACGCCGAGGGCGAGGACGCCGTCGAGATCGCGTACCTGCCGCGCGCCAGCGGCGACCGGGAGCCGAGGCGGCTCGCCTCCGGCAGGCTCGGCCGCGTCCAGGAGCTGGTCTCGGACCCGGACGGGGAGCGGCTCGCCATCGCGTCGAACGACGGGCGGGTGCTGCTCATCGACGCGACGGAGGAGTCCGACGGCGAGGTCACCGAGCTGATCCGGTCCACGAACGGCCCGGTCCGCGATCTCGCGTTCTCCCCCGACGGCGCCTGGCTGACCTGGTCGCACCCGGGGGTGGGCCGCTCGCTGCGGCAGATCAAGATGGCCCGGATCAAGGACCGGGTCATCGTCGACGTCACCAACGGCCGCTTCGAGGACGAGAATCCGGTCTTCACCCGCGACGGCCGCTATCTGGCCTTCCTGTCCTGGCGCGGCTTCGACCCGGTCTACGACGTGCACACCGGCGACCTGTCGTTCCCGCTGGGCTGCCGCCCCTACCTCGTACCGCTGTCGTCGGCGACGCCGTCACCGTTCGCGCTCTCGCCCGACGGGCGGACCGCCGCCGGGGGTCTGGACCCGGGCGAGGACACCGGAGAGGGCACCTCCCAGGCTTTCGGCACTGGGGGAGGCACGCCGACCGTGGAGATCGAGGGCCTCGCCAACCGTGTCTTCCCGTTCCCGGTCGCCGCCTCCAAGTACTCGGCGCTGCACCCGGTCTCGGGCGGCGGCCTGGTCTGGCTGCGCTGGCCGATCTCGGGCGCGCTCGGCGAGACGTTCGCCAACCCTGCCGACACCTCCTCGCAGCCGACCCTGGAGCACTTCAATCCGGCGAAGGGCAAGAAGACCCAACTCGTCGACCACATGGACTGGTTCGCGGTCAGCGGCGACGGCACCCGGCTCGTCGTCGGCGACGAGGGCGACCTCCAGGCCGTCCCCTCGACGGAGGCCGGCGACAACGACTCCACGGTCTGGATCGATCTGCGCCGCATCCTGCACGAGGCCGACCCGGCCGCCGAGTGGCGCCAGGCGTTCGAGGAGGCGGGCCGGATCATCCGCGCCTACTTCTGGGAACCGAAGATGTGCGGCATCGACTGGGACGGCGTCCTCGCCCAGTACCGGCCGCTGGTGGAGCGGGTCGCCTCGCCCGACGAGTTCGCCGACCTGCTGCGAGAGGTCCTGGGCGAGCTCGGCACCTCGCACGCCTACGTCTCCGCCGCGCGCCGCAACGAGGGGCCGCCGCACTACCAGCGCGCCCAGGGCCTGCTCGGCGCCAACTTCGTGTGCCGGGAAGGCGGTTGGCAGCTGGCGCGGATCCTGCCCGGCGACTCGTCCGACTCCAAGGCGCGGTCCCCGCTGGCCGGCACCGGCATCCGCGAGGGCGCCGTCCTCACGCATGTGGACGGCCGCCCGGTCGACGCGGTGACGGGCCCGTTCCCGCTGCTCGCCGGGTCCGGCGGCACGACGGTCGAGCTCACCTTCGCCCACACCGTCGCCCACCACCCCCCTTCCGAGGAAGGCCCTTCGGGCCCCTCGCGTCCGGCCGAGGGCGAGGGCCGGGCCCGCCGGGTCGCCGTCGTCCCGCTGGTCGACGAACGGCCGCTGCGCTACCAGGACTGGGTGGCCAAACGCCGCGCCGTCGTACGGGAGTTGAGCGGCGGCAAGTGCGGCTATCTGCACATCCCCGACATGGGCGGCTCCGGCTGGGCCCAGTTCAACCGCGATCTACGCATGGAGGTCGCCCGGCCCGCGCTCATCGTCGACGTGCGCGGCAACGCGGGCGGCAACATCAGCGAGCTCGTCGTGGAGAAGCTGACCCGGCGCATCATCGGCTGGGACCTCACGCGCAACGCGCAGGCCGTGTCGTACGCGTCGAACGCCCCTCGGGGACCGGTCGTCGCCCTCGCCGACGAGGCGACCTCGTCCGACGGCGACATGATCACCGCCGCGTTCAAGCTGCTCGCGCTCGGCCCGGTCGTCGGGCAGCGCACCTGGGGCGGCGTCGTCGGGATGACCGGGCGGCACACCCTCGGCGACGGCACCGTGATCACCGTGCCGATGAACGCGGCGTGGTTCCCCGAGTACGGCTGGTCCGTCGAGAACCGGGGCGTCGACCCCGACATCGAGGTGCTGCGCACCCCGCTCGACTGGGCCGAGGGCCGGCACGCCCAGCTCGACGACGCGGTCGAACTGGCCCTGGACCTGCTCAGGGAACAGGGTGCGCTCACCCCGCCCGACCACTCCGACGTACCGGACCGACGCCGCCCGAAGCTGCCGCCCCGCCACGCGGGTCGGGGGAAGTAGCGGCACATCCCCCGGCCCGCTCAGCACACCCCGCTTCACCCTTCGGAACAGCCGCCCCGCACAACGAAGTCGGGCCCCACCCGGCGATCCGGGTGGGGCCCGACCGTGCGCGATCAGGAATCCTGCTGGAACTTGTCCCGGGCCTGCTGGGCGCGCTCGCTCGCTTCGTCCTGGGCCTGCTGAGCACGCTCGCTCACCTGGTCCTGCCCCTGCTGAGCGCGCTCACCCGCCTCGTCCTTGGCGCCGCCGAGCTTCTCCTTCGCCTGCTCCTGCAGTTGATCGGCCTTGTCCTTGAACTGGTCCATGATGCCCATGCTTTTCACTCCCGTGATTGGGTGAGGGGATGGGGCCTCGACCAGCCTGCCACGACCCGACATACGTCGCATTTCGATCAATGACGGAGCGTGCGAGGACGTAATAACCGCAGGTCAGCGCGCTCGTACGGACTCGTCGGCGGCGCCGCCCGCCCCGACGAGACCCTTCGAGACGGTGCCGAGCCGCCCCTCGAAGCGGCGCATCTCGCGCTGCCCGACCGTGCCGATGAGCGCCGGCAGATAGCCCCGGACCCCCTGCATGCCGCGCAGCCACCACTGGGCGTACACGTGCGAGGAGCGGCGCTCGATGCCGTCCACGATCCGGTCGACGGCCGGGCCCAGCGGATACGTCTTGTTCGACGGCCACGGCAGCCGCTGGCGCAGCTCGCGCATCACGTCGTCCTGGTCGGCGCCGCGCACCATGTCGGTGTCGGTCCACGACAGGTACCCGACGCCGACCCGTACGCCCTTGTAGCCGACCTCGGCACGCAGGCTGTGCGCGTACGCCTCGACGCCCGACTTGGACGCGCAGTACGCGGTCATCATCGGCGCCGGGGTGATCGCGGCGAGCGAGGCGATCTGCAGCAGATAGCCGCGCGACTCCATCAGTACGGGGAGGAAGGCGCGGGCCGTGACGGCCGACCCGATGAGGTTGACCTCGATGACCCGCCGCCAGGCGTCGGGGTCGGAGTCCACGAAGGGCCCGCCGGTGGCGACACCGGCGTTGGCCACGACGATGTCGACCTTCCCGAACCGCTCCTTCACCTCCCGCGCGACCTGCGCCATCGCCTCGTGGTCGGTGACATCGGCGTGCCACCAGTCGGCGTCGGAGTGCAGCCGCCCCGCGACCTGCTTCAGCTCGTCCGGCTCCAGGCCGACGAGCGCGATCTTGGCGCCACGCGCCGACAGCTTGCGGGCCAGCAGTTCGCCGACCCCACGCGCCGCGCCCGTGACGACCGCGACCTGTCCTTCGAGACTCACCTTGCTCATGCGACGTCCGACCCCTTCTCCCTCTGCACGTAATCCTCCACGAGTGCACGGATCCTGTCCGTGATCGCCTCGGGCGCCTCGATCGGCGTCATATGGCCGAGGCCCGGCAGTTCGGTCAGGCCCACACAGTCCGGCAGCCCCGCGGCGATCCGCCGGGCCAGCGCGATCGGCGTCATCCGGTCCGCGGTGCCGCCGACGACCGCCACCGGCATCGTCAACTCGCCGACCCCGGCGTCCAGTTGCAGCCCGTCCAGCACCTGCGACCAGCCGTGGCGCACCTGGCGCGGGCACGCGTGCACGATCCGCGCGCACACCTCGACCCGGTCGCCGGCCGACGCCGGCCCCATCGTCGCGTACCGCAGGATCCGCTTGGCGAGCGGCGTCACGGGCCCCAGCGGCGCCTTCGACCCGAGGATCGCCCGCGTCAGGCGGGTGCGCAGCGCGCTCGCGGGCAGCAGCGGCACCACCGTCGACTCGGCGACGAGCCGCGAACTCCCCGTGCTGCACAGCAGTACGGCGGCGGCATGCTCCCGGAACCGCTCCCGGCCCGCCGCGGCCATGATCGTCATCCCGCCCATGGAGTGCCCGGCGACCACCGCCCGCTCGCCGGGAGCGAGCGTCGCCGCCAGCACGGCTTCCAGGTCGTCGGCCAACATGTCGGTGCTGTAAGGGAGTTGATGCGCGGGCGAGCGGCCGTGGCCCCGCTGGTCGTACACGATCACCCGGTGGTCCCGGGCGAGCGAGCGCACCTGCGCGGCCCAGAACGCGGTCGAGCAGGTCCACCCGTGCGCGAGCACGACGGCGGGCGCGCCCTCGGCGCCGTGCACCTCCACGTGCAGCCGCGCCCCGTCGGCCGACTCCACGGCCGGCTCCCGCTCGGGCACGGGCGGGGCGAACGGCCCCGTCCGCACCTGCACATTCCGGCTCACGCGGCACTCACCCCGGCCTTCTTCTTCCTGCGGGACGTGCCGGGCGCCGCCTGCGCGGGCGGGCGCACCACCTCGTACTCCCCCACGTCCACATGGCGCGTGGCCTGCCGGAACTCGGTGGTCGTGCCGGGCCACACGGTGGTGTTGCGGCCGTTCTCGTCGAGGTACCAGCTGTCGCAGCCGCCGGTGTTCCACACGGTGCGCTTCATCCGGTCCTGGACGCGGTTGTTCCAGCCGTTGACGGCGCCCTGCCGCGGGGTGAGGGCGACGCGGCCACCGAGCACGTTCAACTGCCGCAGGTAGTCGGCCATGTAGTTCAGCTGCGACTCGATCATCAGGATCATCGAGGAGTTCCCGAGGCCGGTGTTGGGCCCGATGATCGTCATGAAGTTCGGGAACCCGGCGGCGGTCGCGCCGCGCAGCGCCGCCATGCCGCCCTTCCAGCTCTGCGCGAGGCTGACGCCCTCGGCGCCGATGACGCGGTCGGCGATCGGCATGTCCGTGACGTGGAAGCCGGTGCCGAAGACGATCGCGTCGACCTCGGCCTCGGTGCCGTCCGCGGCCACCAGCGTGTTCCCGCGGATCTCGCTCAGGCCGGACGCGACGACGTCGACATTCGGCTGGGCCAGCGCCGGGTAGTAGGCGTTCGACAGCAGGATGCGCTTGCAGCCGATGCGGTAGTCGGGGGTGAGCTTGGCGCGCAGCGCCGGGTCCTTGATCGCCCGGTACATGTTCCGCTTGGCCAGCCGCTCGACCATGCCCAGCTCGTCGGGGCGCTTGGTGAACGCCTGGACCTGCAACTCCCGGATGCCCCACAGGAGTCCGCGGCGGGCCTGCGTGGTGAAGGGCAGCTGACGGTGCAGCCAGCGCTCGGCCTTCGTGATGGCACGGTCGGCGCGCGGCATGACCCACGGCGGGGTGCGCTGGAAGAGAGTGAGCTTCCCGACCTCCTTCTGGATGGCCGGCACGATCTGGATCGCGGACGCGCCGGTGCCGATCATGGCGACGCGCTTGCCGCGCAGGTCGTAGTCGTGGTCCCAGCGGGCCGAGTGGAAGACCTTGCCCCCGAAGCCGTCAAGACCCTTGATGTCCGGGACCTTCGGGTCGGACAGCGGCCCGGTGGCCGAGACGACGACGTCCGCGGTGAGCGTCCCGCTCGCGGTCCCTGTGGTCTCGATTTCCCACCACAGCTTGTCGTTGTCCCAGCGCGCCTGCTTCACCTCGGAGTCGAAGCGGATGTGCGGGCGCAGCCGGAAGGTGTCGGCGACGTGCTCCAGGTACTCATGGATGCGCTCCTGCCCGGAGAACGTCCGCGGCCAGTCCGGGTTCGGGGCGAACGAGAACGAGTACAGGTGCGACGGCACGTCGCAGGCGCAGCCCGGGTAGCTGTTGTCCCGCCAGGTCCCGCCGACGGCGCTCGCCCGCTCCAGGACCACGAAGTCGGTGACGCCCTCGCGGCGCAGCCTCACCGCCGCCCCGAGCCCGCCGAACCCGGACCCGATCACCGCCACCCGTACGTGCTCGTGCTCAGCCATCCCGGCGCCTCCCTAGCCGCGACTCTGCCAGTGAATACTGGCGCAGTTCGGAGGGTAGAGCAGCAACCTACTGAGCGGTAGGGGTTGGGCCGGGGGAAGTTGCGCCGGCGGCTCCGCCGCGGGTACCGGCGGCACAACATAAGGTCGTGCCGTGCCCAGAGAAGCGACGCAACCCGGCGACAAGCGAGGCGCCCAGCACGGCGAGAAGCGCGAGTACCGCATGGAGGAGCTGGCCAAGGCGGCCGGCATCACCGTGCGCACCGTGCGCTTCTACCGCGAGCGCGGCCTCATCAAGCCCCCGCGCCGCGAGGGCCGCATCGCCTGGTACGACGACACGCACCTGGCCCGGCTGCACACGATCGCCCAGCTCCTGGAGCGCGGCCACACCCTCAACGGCATCGTCGAACTCTCCGAGGCGTTCGACCGCGGCCGCGACGTCGCCGAACTCCTCGGCCTCGGCGAGCCCACCGAGGAGGTCCCGGTCCGGCTGACCGCCACCGAACTCGCCGACTACTTCGCCGACGACGTCACCACGGAGAACCTGCAGGCCGCCCTCGACCTCGGCTACCTGGGCACCGACGGCGAGGAGATCGTGCACGTCAGCCGTCGGCTGCTCGACGTGTCGGCGGCCCTGGTCCGCGAGGGCATCCCGCTCGCCGAGGTGCTCGCGGCGGCGCGGACGGTCCGCGACCACGCGAACGCCCTCGCCGCCCTCTTCACCGATCTGATCCTCGCCCACGGCTCCGAGAAGGACGTCCAGCGCCTGCGCCCGCTCGCCCGCTCGGTGGTGGAGGCAGAACTGTCCATGGCCCTGGACCGCAGGATCACCCCACCGGCAAAGCCCTGAACCAGCGCGCCTTGTAGAAGGTGTCGCCCTTGATCACGTACGCGCCCTTGGGCAGCAGCAGGCGCGCGGTGCGCGTGTGCTGCCAGGGGTTGGTCTTCACCGTCCCGTACGGCACGGTGAAGACGATGCGCCCGGTCACCGGGTCGTTCATCACGGACTTCACACCGCCCTGCCCGAGCAGCACGCCGGACCCCGGGTAGTCGGTGATCCACCGCTGCTTCTCGGGATTGGCCTGGTCGTACTGGTAGACGTGCGAGCCCGTCGCCACCCACATCCGCCCGGGGTGCCCGGCGACCGGCCCGAGGTCGTGCCCGTTGGGCGTGGGCGTGCTCCCGCCGAGCGCCTTGTCCTGGATCAGCTTCGGGTGCGCCGCGGTGCCCCCGATCCGGAACGCCACGAGATACGCGCTCCCCAGCGCCCACAGCCGCTTGCGCCCCGCGTCCCAGTACAGCCCGTGCGCCCCGGTGATCCGCACCCGGTCGGCCCACTTGGGGGCGGGCCCCTGCGAGCGGGCGAACAGCGCGACGCCCTCGTTGCCCGCCGAACTGGCCACCGCCACATCGCCGTTGGGCAGCAGCTCGACGCTGTGCGGGTTGTAGTCCGAGGTGCCCGCGCCGAGCGTGGCACCCCAGTACCGCTTCTTCGAGGGGTACTCGACGACGGCCGCGAACCCCTTCGACGCCGACGTCAGCACGTACGTCTTCCCGCGCCAGGACCGCACCTTCGCCTCGTTGGGCGTCCACGTCCTGTCCGGCTGGAGATCGGCGTACCCCGGCGTGTGCCGCGGATCGAACGACCACTTCACCACCGACGGGTCCGCCCGGGGATCCCAGGTGCTCCGCGCCGGGTCGAGCACCATCAGCCGCTTCCGGGCGGAGACGATGACCGGCGGCCCCGCGGCCTGCACGGCGGCGTCCTTGGCCTCGACGCCCGTACGCGCATGCCCCGTACGCGCATGCCCCGTACGCGCCTCCGCTTTACTGTCACCCGCCCCGCCGCCGCACCCCGCGACGGCCGCCAGAACGCCCCCCGCGACGGCGCAGGCAACCCCCGCGCGCACACTCCTGCCCCTCATCCCGTTCCCCCGTTCACGACACGACGTGCCCCTCCGGCCGGTCAGACCGGAAGCCACCAACGCGCCTTGTAGATACCGCCGTTGACCAACCTGTACGCACTCGCCGGCCGATGGACGCTCACGGTCGTCGTCCACCAGGTCTCGCCGAGCCCCTTCTCCGGGACGGTGGTGACGACCTGCCCCGTCCTCGGATCGTCACCCACACACTTCACCGACTTCCGCACGATCTCGTCGGCCCCGGCGAAGTCCTGCACGAACACATCGCCCCCGACGTCGTACTGGAAGACGGAAGCGCTCGTACTCACCCACATCCGCCCCGGCCGCCCCGCCACCGGGAACAGATCGTGCCCGCCCGCCGACTTCCCCGGGGCGGCCACCGGCAGCGGCACGGCGAACCGCCGCACCAGCGCGGGCCGCACCCGTGTCCCCTCCACCCCGAACGCGACCAGCTCGTCGTCCCCCATGGCCCACAGCACACCGCGCTCCTGGTCCCAGTGCAGCCCGTGCGCGCCCTTCAACTCGGCCTCGGCACAACGCCGTTCATGCGGCCCGAGCGAAGCCGCGTACAACCGCACCCGAGCCCCTGTGCTGCACGCGACGACGACGTTGCCGTCCGGCAGGATCTCGGCGGTGTGCGGATTGAAGAGATCGTCACCGGGCCCGACGGCCGTGGCCCAGTACCGACGCCGCGACGGACACTCGACGACCCCCACGAACCCGAACGACGCCGTGGTCAGCAGGAACGTCCGCCCACGATGGCGCCGCACCTTCGCCTCACTCGGATAGACCCAGCTCACCTCGGGCCGCGTATCCCGGTACCGGGCATCACCGACCGGCGAGAACGCCCACTTCACCACCCCCGGATCGGCCACCGGGTCCCACACCCGCACCCCCGGATCAAGCACCAGCACCCGCTTGCTCGCCTGCTCGGTGACCAGCACCGGCGGCACCCCGACCCCCTCGGCCGCCGCTCCCCTCGCGCCCCCGACCGCAAGCCCGGCCCCGGCCCCGGCGGCACCGAGCAGCATGCTGCGGCGCGACGGCACACGGGCACCGGCATGAGAGTACTGAGACACGAAATCCCCCCGCGGAAACGGCAGTTGATCACGGACTCGTCATGTACGCGACCCGAAACTGCCATGCCCTACGGGGGGATGTAAGACCTCGGCGGGACTTTGTGACGCGCCCGTCACCTACGCCCGCTTTCCACCAGGGCCGTGGCTGCGACGCCCCACCGACCACGCCGCCGCCGTCCGGTCCCGCGCCGACCGCGCAGTGCGATCCGCGGCGGACACGCCCCCTCGGGCCTAGCGGTCGAACACCACCGTCACAGGGGCGTGATCCGACCACCGCTCGTCGTGCGTGGCCGCGCGCTCCACGTAGGCCTTGCGCGCCTTGACCGCCAGCCCCGGAGTTGACACGACCAGGTCAATTCTCCATCCCGTGTCATTGTCGAACGCACGTCCGCGATACGACCACCACGAGTACGGCCCCTCGACATCCGGGTGCAGCGCCCGCACGACGTCGACGTACCCGCCGTCGGCGGCGTCGAAGACCTGCCCGAGCCACTCCCGTTCCTCGGGCAGGAACCCGGAGGACTTCCGGTTCCCCCTCCAGTTCTTGAGGTCCGCCTCGCGGTGGGCGATGTTCCAGTCGCCGCAGACGACGACCTCACGGCCGTCGGCGGCGGCCCGCTCGCGCAGCCCCTTCAGGTAGCCGAGGAACTCGCCCATGAAGCGGATCTTCTCGTCCTGGCGCTCGGTGCCGACCTCGCCGGAGGGCAGGTACAGCGACGCGACGGTGACGCCCGGCAGGTCCACCTCGACGTACCGGCCGCTGCCGTCGAACTCCTCCGACCCGAACCCGACCTGCACCCGCTCCGGCTCACGCCGCGTGTAGAGGGAGACACCGGCCCGGCCCTTGGCACCGGCCGGGGCGTGCACGACGTGCCAGCCCTCGGGCTCACGGACCTCGTCCGGCAGCTGATGCGGCTCGGCGCGCACCTCCTGAAGACAGAGCACGTCGGCGGAGGTCTCGGCGAGCCACTCCACGAAGCCCTTCTTGGCGGCGGCCCGCAGCCCGTTCACATTCACAGAGGTCACAGTCAGCACCCGGCCACGGTACCGGCACACTGGACAACTCAGTCGCAACCACTTCAGGCATAGAGATACGATCGAGCGCATGACCATACAGTCCGCACCGTCCGGCCCCACGGCCGAGATCACCCTGCACCCGGTCTCCTTCGGACACCCGGACGCGATCGCCCTGAACGACCGCGTCCAGCTGGAGTACGCGGAGCGCTACGGCGACGAGGGCGATGTCACACCCCTCGACCCCACGATGTTCGCCCCGCCGCAGGGCCTGTACCTCATCGCGTACGACGCCGAGGGCACCCCGCTCGCCACGGGCGGCTGGCGCACCCAGGACGAGAACGACGAGGCGTACGCGGACGGCGACGCCGAGCTCAAGCGCATGTACGTCACGCCCGAGGCGCGCGGCCTGGGCCTGGCCCGCCGCATCCTCGCCGCCCTGGAGGCGGACGCCCGCGCGGCGGGCCGCACCCGCATGGTCCTGGAGACCGGCACCAAGCAGCCGGAGGCGATCGCCCTCTATCTGTCCAGCGGGTACGAGCCCTGCGCCAAGTTCGGCCACTACCGCTTCGAGGACCTCAGCCGCTGCTACGCGAAGCCGCTGCAGGGCTGAGGCCGCTCGCCCGCGGTCACAGCAGTCCGGGCCGCTGCCACTCGGCGCCGAGGACGTGGTGGTCGAGGAAGTTCAGGAACGTCTCGTACCAGACCTGGATGTGGTTCGGGGAGAGGATCCAGTGGTTCTCGTCCGGGAAGTACAGATACTTCGCGGGGACCTCGAACCGCTGCAGGTCCTGGAAGAGCGCGGCGCCCTGCCCGACCGGCACCCGGTAGTCCTTCGCGCCGTGGATGACGAGCATCGGCGTACGGACCTTCGCGGCGTCCGGGTACGGGGAGTTCGCCTCGTACCGCTCGGGCCGGGCCACCGGGTCCCCGAAGATGCACTGGAAGTACCAGGGCGCGTCGGTGTCGCCCTGGAAGGACCGCAGGTCCCACAGGCCCGCGTGGCTCACGATCGCCTTGAAACGGTCGGTGCTCGTGGCGACCCGGTTGGCCATGTAGCCGCCGTAGGAGCCGCCGCCGAGCGCGGTGCGTGCTGCGTCGATGTCGTCGCGGGCCTCGGTGGCGTCGGTCAGCGCCATCACGTCCGTGTAGGGCACGCCGCCCCACTGGCCCCAGCCGCGCCGGTGGCCCTCCTGCCCGTAGCCGGTCGACAGGGCCGGGTCGGGCAGCAGCACCGCGTAGCCGCGCGCCGCGAACGGCCAGGGGTTCCACCGCCAGGTCCAGGCGTTCCAGCTGCCCTGCGGCCCGCCGTGCACGGCGACGAGCAGCGGCGCCGGGTTCTCGGCCGACGCCCCCTCGGGCAGCACGAGCCAGCCGCGCAGCCGGTACCCGTCGGCCGCGTCGGCGTACACCTCGGTGAGCGTGCCGGGCAGCGCGTCGAACGCGCCGGGGGCGGGCAGCTCGACCGGCGTCTGGTCGGCGACGTGCGCCTCGAAGCGGACCGGCCGCGGCGGCGCGTCGATCGCGTTGCGCAGCGCGTACAGGGTCCGCCCGTCGGGGGCCACGCACAGCGATCCGTACGCGCCCGACGCGGTGAGCCGGGTCACGGTGCCGTCCCCGTCGCGCCGGAAGACGGGCGCGTGCCCCGCCACGTCGGCCACGAAGAAGACGGTGTCGTCGGCCGGCGAGCAGACGGCGCCGCCGGGCCAGTTGTCGAACCCGGGCAGCAGATCGACCGCCTTGCCGCCGTCCACGCCGACCTGCACGAGCGTCATGTCCATCGGCTCGTCGTACGTCGGCCAGGCCATCCGCGAGCACACGACGGCCGAACCGTCGCGGGTGAACACCGGCGCCTCGTAGAGGTGCTCCACATCGCCGAGGACGAAGATCTCCTCGCCGCTCGCCGCGTCGGCCACCACGACGGCGGTGCGGTTCTCGGCGGGCACCCTGCCGGGCACGAACCGGGTGTACGCGACCCGCGTCCCGTCGGGCGACAGCGCCACGTCCCCGGGGTGCTCCAGGCCGACGCCCTGCCCGCCGGCGTCCACCACGGCGGCGCCGGCGCCGGAGCGCACGAAGGTGTGCTGCTCCTCGGGACCGAGATCGCGGTCCCAGGCGCGGGTCGGCCCTGCCTCGTAGAGGATCGCGGTGACCTTCGCGTCCTTGCGCGCCGTGCGCAGCTTGCCGTGCGCCTCGGCGTCGGCGGCCCCGGGCAGCAGCCCGGCGGTGTGGGAGAGCGCGCCGGAGTCCCGGGCGAGCGTGTACGCGGTGATCCCGCCCGGGTGCCGGGCCACGACGGCGGCCTCCCCGCGCTCGGGCAGCGCCCACAGGGCGGCGCCCTCGTGCTGGTCCTTGTCGCCGTCGTCCGCGCGGCCCGACAGGAAGTACAGCGTCCCGTCCGCGCCGAACGCGGGCCCGGACTCGCCCTTGCCCGACCTGGTCAGCCGCTGCGCCGCGCGCTCCCCGGCCGGATCGAGCTCCCACAGCCCGGACACGAACCTGGTCCGGTCCTCCGAAAGCGTCTGCACGGCGGCGACCAGACGGCTGCCGTCGGTGGACAGCGCAAGGGAGTTGACGCGGGGCTGGGCGAGGAAGGCGGGCAGGTCGTGGAAGGTGGTTGTGCCACCGGGCATCGCAGGCATGCGGACGATTCTTGCTCGCGAAGGACACGGCGAACAGAGGACGGCCGGCGCCGCCCCTCGGGGGCCTGCCGCACGACCGGTGAAACGCAGAGATCCCGTCCGATCGAAGTGATCGGACGGGATCTCGTCCACCGCCTGCGAGTTGCCCCGCTGACGATGTTGCAGTGGACCTGAGGGGATTCGAACCCCTGGCCCCCTCGATGCGAACGAGGTGCGCTACCAGACTGCGCCACAGGCCCTTGCAACGAGTGAAACTCTAGCACCCCGATCAGGGTGCTTGGAAATCCGTTCCCGAGCTGGTCAGCCGGGGGACCTCCGGGACCGGCCCGGTCACTCGTTGGCGGCGCGCGGCCGGCCGTCCGCTCCGGCGCCCACGTCGTACTGGTCGAAGAGCGGGGTGCGGCCGCGCTCGCGCGAGCGGCGGGCGGAGGCGGCGCGGCGGGCGTCGCTGCGGCCGTCGTCGGCGGACTGCTCCTCGGCGGCGGCCCGGGTCTCCTCCACGGCGGAGGAGCGGGCCGCGCTCCAGGTCTCGGGGGCACCGTAGTCGATGCCGCCACCGGCGCGTGGGGCGACGGGCGCGGTCACGTACGTGGGCAGCGGCACCGGTACCGGGTCCCAGCTGTCGCCGGGGCCGGGGCGGCGCTGCCGCTCGCGCTGCTGGTCGACCCACTCGGCGTGGTCGGTCTGCTCGACGAGCGCGCGCCGGTCGGCGGCGAGCGCCTCGAGGCCCGGATCGGTGGCCGTCTCCGCGGCGCCTGGTCCTTCCTCCGCGTCCTCGGCCGCGGGCCGGCCCGCGGCCGGCTGCCTGCGGCGGGGCTGGCGCTCCCGCAGCCGCTGCGCGGCGATCTCGGCGCGGCGCCGGTCCATGACGTAGGCGAAGCGGCGGCGCTCCTGGGCGCGCAGATAGACGATGTACGCGCTCAGCAGCACGGCCGGTGCCGCGGGTGCCCACAGGAACGTGATGCCGCCGACCCCGGCGACCACGGCTCCTGCGGTGAAGGCGACGAAGAGCAGCACGGTGGTACGGCGGCGGCGGGCGAGCACCTTGGAGCGGCGGGCGCGGGCCTGCGCCTCGGCGGAAGCGGCGCGCGGGGGGCGGGACTTGGGGGCGGCGGGCTCCGGGGCCGGTTCGGGGACCTGCGCCCGGACGGGCTCGGGGCGCTCCCGCTCGGCGGCCTTGGCCTGCGCCTTGGCGTGCGCCTTGGCCGGCGCCTTGGCGTGTGCCGGGGCCGGGGCCGGTGCCGGGTGGTCCTCGCCGTCCGGGGACATGACGAAGGCCCGGACGTCCACCGGGTCGGTGGGCACATCCGGGTCGGCCGGGTCGCCGCGCCGCTCGTCCGTCTCGGGCGAGCGCGCCTGCAGGTCCTTGGCGTACCGGCGCTCCATGCCCGCCCGACCGGAGAGAAGTCGGATCGCGGTGCTGAAGCGTTCCGTCGGACGGGCTTCGTTCAGCTCGTCCTGCCTACGGAGCCACATCGGCACCAAGTAGGCGGCCCAGGCCCCGACGATGACTGCGTAGATGAGGCCGCTGCTGCTCACGCCTCACACCGTAGAGGGGTTTGCGTGAGGCCATCCGCCAATTGGGCCGGTGTGTCGCACGATCTGGCTGATATTTCGAACTTTTCTTGTGACTGATGCGATCAACTGGCCGACCGGGGCGGGAATTCAATGACTCACACGGTCCACCGGCGATCAATTTCGAACATTTATTTCATTTCGAGGGTGCGCCCGGATCCACCGCGTTGGGCGCCCCCGGACCTGCGGTGTTGTCGCTCCGCTTGCGCCGCCAGCGGTTGAGGATGCCCTCCGGGACCTCCTCGGCGGTCAGCGCGAAGACGAGATGATCGCGCCAGGCCCCGTCGATGTGAAGATACCGTGGACGAAGCCCCTCCTCGCGGAATCCGAGTTTCTCCACGACCCGGCGGCTCGGCCCGTTCTCCGGCCGAATGCAGACCTCGATGCGGTGCAGGCCCACGGTGCGGAAGCAGTGGTCGACGGCGAGCGCGACGGACGTCGGCATCACCCCGCGCCCGGCCACGGACTGGTCGACCCAGTACCCGACGTGCCCCGAGCACATCGATCCCCAGGTGATCCCGGCGACGGTCAACTGGCCGACCAGACGCCCCTGGTACTCGATGACGAAGGGCAGCATCCGGCCCGCGTTCGCCTCCGAGCGCAGATGGCGCACCATCTGCCGGTAGGTCGGGCGGTGCGTGATCGGACCGCTGGGCGTGGGCGGCGGGATCGTCGCCTCCCAGGGGCGCAGCCAGTCGCGGTTGCGCCGGTTCACTTCGCGCCAGGCACGCTGGTCGCGCAGCCTTATCGGGCGGAGGACGACATCGCCCTCCGCCAGCACGACGGGCCAGGACGGGCTGTTCAGTGCGCACCCCCGGCGTGGGCATCCGGTCTGGCGTCCGGTCTCGGGTGGTCGCCGCCGCGGAGTTGGTCGACGGCGTGGGTGAGCAGCGGCGCGAGGACGGCGAGGCCGTCCTTCACTCCCCCGCTCGAACCCGGCAGGTTCACGATCAGTGTGCGCCCGGCGACCCCGGCGAGGCCACGGGAGAGCGCCGCCGTGGGCACTTTCTCCCGGCCGTACGCACGGATCGCCTCGGGGATGCCCGGGACTTCGTGGTCGATGACGCGGGCGGTCGCCTCGGGCGTGCGGTCGGTGGGCGAGATGCCGGTGCCGCCGGTGGTGATCACGACGTCGTACGCCGCCTCGACCGCGGCCCGCAGCGCGGCCTCGACCGGATCACCGTCGGGCACGACCTGCGGCCCGTCGACGGCGAATCCCAACTCCGTCAGGCCCGCGGCGATCAGGGGCCCGCCCTTGTCCTCGTAGACGCCGGCGGCGGCCCGGTTGGAGGCGGTGACGACGAGGGCGCGGTAGGTGCCGGTGCCGGTCATCCCCGGCTCCAGTTCCCCGACTTGCCCCCGGTCTTCTCCTCGACCCGGACGTCCGTGATGACGGCGCCCTTGTCGACGGCCTTCACCATGTCGATCACGGTGAGCGCGGCGACCGAGACCGCCGTGAGGGCCTCCATCTCCACGCCCGTGCGGTCCGTCGTCCTCACGGTGGCCAGGATCTCCACGGCGTCGTCGGCCACGGAGAGGTCCAGCTTCACGCCGGACACGGCGAGCGGGTGGCAGAGCGGGATCAGGTCGGGGGTGCGCTTGGCACCCATGATCCCGGCGATGCGCGCGGTCGCGAGGGCGTCGCCCTTGGGGACCCCCTCGCCGCGCAGCAGTTCCACCACGCGCGGCGACACGAGGACGCGGCCGCTGGCGCGCGCGGTGCGCGCGGTGACGTCCTTGTCCGACACGTCGACCATGCGGGCCGCGCCCGCCTCGTCGAGGTGGGTCAGGTGGTCCTGCGAAGTGCTCATGGCCTCGTGCCGCTCCCGATCCGAGCCGTGCGCGGTGCGGCGCGCCGGACTGTTGTGCGCGACACGGTATCGCGAGCCCGCGGCGTCCGGGCCGGTCAGCCCAGGAGAACCACTTCCACGTCGGTGCCGGGCTCCACGGACGCCGTGTCCTCGGGCACCACGATCAGCGCGTCCGCGTGGGCGAGCGCCGCGATCAGGTGCGATCCGGAGCCGCCGACGGGGGCGACGGTGCCCGCCTCCGCGTCGTACACGCCGCGCAGGAACTGGCGGCGCCCGGCGGGCGAGGTCAGCGCCTTGTCGACGGTGAGGCGCGCGCGGACCCGCGGCCGCTGGACGGACTCGGCGGGCAGCCCCATCAGGGTGCGCACGGCCGGGCGGACGAACAGTTCGAAGGAGACATACGACGACACCGGGTTGCCGGGCAGGGCCAGCAGCGGGGTGTGGTCGGGGCCGACCGAGCCGAAGCCCTGCGGCTTGCCCGGCTGCATGGCGAGCTTGCGGAACTCCACGCCGCTGCCCGCGCCCAGGCCACCCTCCTCGTCCGGATCGGCGACGGCGGTGAGGGCCTCCTTGACGACGTCGTACGCGCCGACGCTGACGCCGCCCGTGGTGACGATGAGGTCGGCCCGGATCAGCTGGTCCTCGATGGTGGAGCGGAGCGTCTCGGCGTCGTCGGCGACCGCGCCGACCCGGTAGGCGAGGGCTCCGGCGTCGCGGGCGGCCGCGGTCAGCGCGAAGCTGTTGGAGTCGTAGATCTGGCCGTCGGCCAACTGCTCGCCGGGCTGCACGAGTTCACTGCCGGTGGAGACGACGACCACGCGCGGGCGCGGCCGCACCCGTACGCTGCCGCGGCCGATGGCGGCGAGCAGCGCGATCTGCGGCGGGCCGAGCACGGTGCCGGCGGCGAGCGCCTTGTCGCCGGCCCGGACGTCGCTGCCCCGCGCGCGGACGTGCGCGCGCGCCTCGGCGGGGCGATGCACGCGGACCTCGCCCGAGGCGCCATCGGGGGCCGCGCTGTGGGCGGTCATGGAGGTGACCGGGCCCGCGCCGAGCCCTCCGTCGGTCCATTCCACGGGGACGACGGCCTCGGCGCCGGGCGGCAGCGGGGCGCCGGTCATGATGCGCGCGGCCTGGCCGGGGCCGACGGTGGGCTGCTCGCCCTGACCCGCCGCGACGTCGCCGATCACCGTGAGCACGGCGGGGAACTCCTCGCTCGCGCCCGCGACATCGGCGACGCGCACCGCGTATCCGTCCATCGAGCTGTTGTCGAACGGGGGCAGCGAGACCGGCACCGTGACGTCCTCGACGAGCACACAGCCCTGGGCGTCCAGGAGTTGGAGCTCGATCGGGTCGAGCGGGTGGACGCTGGAGAGGATGTCGTCCAGGTGCTCGTCCACCGACCAGAGCTGGCCGTGACTGGTGGACGAGACTGCCGGCGGGGTCGCGCTGCTCAAGGTGCTACATCTCCTCGGTGACGTAACTGCGAAGCCAGGTCCGGAAGTCCGGGCCCAGGTCTTCACGTTCGCACGCGAGTCTGACAATGGCACGCAGATAGTCGCCGCGGTCACCGGTGTCATAGCGGCGGCCCTTGAAGACGACGCCGTGCACCGGGCCGCCGACCTGCTCGTCCGCCGCGAGCTTCTGCAGGGCGTCGGTGAGCTGGATCTCGCCGCCGCGGCCCGGCTCGGTCTTGCGCAGTATGTCGAAGATGTTCGGGTCGAGGACGTAGCGCCCGATGATCGCGTAGTTGGACGGGGCGTCCGACGGGTCCGGCTTCTCCACGAGGTCGGTGACCTTGACGACGTCGCTGTCGGCGGTGGTCTCCACCGCGGCGCAGCCGTAGAGGTGGATCTGCGCGGGGTCGACCTCCATGAGCGCGATCACGGAGCCGCCGTGCTGCTCCTGGACCTCGACCATGCGCGCGAGCAGCGGGTCGCGCGGGTCGATCAGGTCGTCGCCGAGGAGCACCGCGAAGGGCTCGTGGCCGACGTGCGGGGCGGCGCACAGGACGGCGTGGCCGAGGCCCCTGGGGTCGCCCTGGCGCACGTAGTGCATGGTCGCGAGGTCGCTGGACTCCTGGACCTTCGCGAGACGGGAGGCGTCGCCCTTGCGCTGGAGGGCCGACTCCAGCTCGTAGTTGCGGTCGAAGTGGTCCTCCAGGGGACGCTTGTTACGACCGGTGATCATGAGTACGTCATCGAGACCCGCCGACACGGCCTCTTCGACCACGTACTGGATCGCCGGCTTGTCGACGACCGGGAGCATCTCCTTGGGAGTCGCCTTGGTGGCCGGCAGGAACCGGGTGCCGAGGCCCGCGGCGGGGATGACAGCCTTGGTGATCCTGGTGTGCGAGTCAGTCATGCCCGTCACCATATCCGCCCCCCATGGGCGGAATCTGTGGGTCCGCTTTGTTGGCACACATATGCGTCGATTGGGAAAGGTTTGTGAGTCGGCTATGAACCCACACACTCATGACGTGCGGGACACCCATCCTGACAAGCGCACGTTGCGGCGGGAGTTCCTCGCGATGAGGAGCGCGTTGCCAAAGGATGACGTACGAAAGACGCGGACGGTTCTCGCCCGGCGCGCGCTGGACCTCGACGAACTGGCCACGGCGGGCACCGTCGCGGCCTATGTCTCCGTCGGGAACGAGCCGGGGACGGGCGCCCTCCTGGACGCGCTCCACGCGCGCGGGACGCGTGTTCTGCTGCCGGTGCTGCTGCCCGACAACGACCTGGACTGGGGGGCGTACGACGGAGCCGACTCCCTCGTCCGCGTGCGGCACCCGGGGAAGATGGCGCTGCTGGAGCCGGGCGGCGAGCGGCTCGGCCCGGACGCCGTGCTCGCCGCCGACGTGGTGCTGCTGCCGGGCCTCGCCGTGGACGCGCGCGGGATGCGGCTCGGGCGGGGCGGGGGCTCGTACGACCGGGTCCTGGCGCGTCTGGCGGCGGCCGGCGCGCGTCCGGCCCTCGTCGTGCTGCTGTACGACGGTGAAGTCGTCGCGCACGTCCCGGAAGAGGCGCACGACCAGGCCGTGCACGCGGTCGTGACGCCGTCGGGCGTACGCCACTTCCGGCGGCCCTGACGGCCGGCGGCCCTGCTGGCGGCACACAGCCGGAAGGGGCCTCCACGCGTGCGTGGAGGCCCCTTCCGGTGTCTGTCCTGCCGGGCTACGGCTTGAGGACCAGGGTGTCCGAGGTGCTGTCGTCGACGGCCTTCTCACTGAAGTGCCACGGCAGCAGCTCGCCCTTGACCCACTTGTCCGTCTGGTCCGTGTAGTGCGCGCTGAAGGTGTGGCCCGAGGCGCCGGTCAGGTTGATCCACTGGGACTTGTCCAGGTCGGCCAGGTTCACCACCATCCGCATCGACGGCACCCAGTCGACGCCGTAGCCGCCCGCCGCGTTCCAGCCGGTCGCGTCGACCGCGGCCTCGCCGCCACCGAGCTTCCAGGGACCGCGGTTGAGCACGTACTGCAGCCAGCCCGGGCCCTCGGTGCCGAGGGTCTGGTTCTTCAGCTCCAGCTTGTGCAGGCGGCCCCAGCTCCAGGTGTCGATGTCCTTGCCGAGCTTGGCCGTCAGGTCCCAGCGGGCGTCGCCCAGGGCCCGCGCGAACAGCTCGTCACGGTTGTGCGTGGCCTTGTCCGTACGGGACTTGGGGGCCTTCCACCAGTCGCTGTTCTCGTTCTTGAGGATGTTGCGCACGACCTGGAACCAGCGGTCGCCGCCGTCCGGCTGCGCCGAGTCGGTGTCCCGCTCGCCGCACTCGCGGACCTTGCGGTCCTCGTCGGCCGGGCCCGTGTTGTCGACCGGGTCGACCGTCAGGCACTGGCCCTCGACGCGCAGTTCCTTGGGCAGCTTGTTGCCGAAGGCGAGCTTCAGGATGTTGCGCCAGACCGAGTTGAAGTACGCGGCCGCGGCCGAGTCCGGGTTCTGGGTGTAGTCCCAGTTCTCCAGGAGCTGCTGCGCATCGCGGACGTCCGGGTCGTCGACGTCGATCTTCAGCAGGTAGGGCACGAGCAGCTTGGCGATCTCGCTGCTGTTGTCCATCTGCATGGTGCGCATGTCATCGGTGGAGATCTTGCCGCCGTCCTTGATCTTCGACTCGATCAGGTCGGTGATGCGCTGGCTGCGGGTGCCGTAGCCCCAGTCCGTGGTGAGCGTGTACGGGTAGTCCTTGCCCACGACGGCCTGGTTGGCGGTCACGATGTAGCCCCGCTTGGGGTTGTACTCGTGGGGCAGCTCTTCCGGCTGGATGTAACCGGTCCACTTGTACTTCGAGTCCCAGCCGGGCGAGGGCAGCGAGCCGTCGCCCTCGCCGCGGACCGGGATGCGGCCGGGCAGCGTGTAGCCGATGTTGCCCTCGGTGTCGGCGTACACGAGGTTCTGCGAGGGCACCTGGAAGCCCTTGGCGGCCTCGCGGAACTCGGTCCAGTCCTTCGCCTTGTCGATCTCGAAGACGGCGTCCATGGTGGTGCCGGGCTGCAGCGCGGTCCAGCGCAGCGCGATGCCGTAGCCGTCGCCGCGGTCGGGCGCCGCGGTGCCGACGGACGCCTTCTTGCCGACCTTCACGAGCTCGTCGTCACGGTCGGACAGCAGCGGGCCGTTGTTCGTCTCGCGGACCGTGATGGTCTTGGAGTCGCCGCCGGCGACCTTGATGGTCTCCTTGCGGGTCGTGAACGGCACCGTCTTGTCGTCGTACAGGTAGCCGTCGCCGCTGAACTTCTCCAGGTAGAGGTCCGTGACGTCGACGCCCGAGTTGGTCAGGCCCCAGGACATGTTCTGGTTGTGGCCGATGACCACGCCCGGCATGCCGGCGAACGTGTAACCCGTCACGTCGTACTGGCACTTGCTGGACACGGTCGTGCAGTGCAGGCCCATCTGGTACCAGACGGACGGCAGTTGCGGCGCCAGGTGCGGGTCGTTGGCGAGCAGCGGCTTGCCGCTGACGGTGTGGCTGCCGCCGACGACCCAGGAGTTCGACCCGATGCCGTTGCCGTTCGGTCCCAGGCCCGCGGAGTCGGGGATCTGGTCCAGGACGTCGGAGAGGCCGCCGAGCTGGCTCTGGAGGCTGCTGGGGGCCTCGACGCCGTCCGTGAGACCGGTACCCGCCGCCCCGCTCGTGGACGACTGCGTGGCGGTGCCGGAGGCGCTCTGCTCGTACCTCTTGGTGGCGCTGTTGTAGGCGCCCTCCTGGACGATCGTCTTGTTCCGGCTGTACGGGTACTCGGGGTAGAGCTCGGCGATCTGCTTCGGGCCGAGGCGGCTCGTCATCAGGGAGCGGTCGATCTCGTCCTGCATGTTGCCGCGCAGGTCCCAGGCCATCGCCTTCAGCCAGGCCACCGAGTCGACCGGCGTCCACTGCTGCGGCTTGTAGTCGTTCTCGAAGCCGAGTGCCACGTACTCGGCCGAGATCTCCTTGCCGCTCTTGCCCGCCAGGTAGGCGTTGACTCCCTTGGAGTACGCCTGGAGGTACTTCTTCGTCTCCGGCGAGAGCTTGGAGTCGTACTCCTCCTTCGCCACCCGGTGCCAGCCGAGCGTGCGCAGGAACTCATCGGTCTTGACCTGGCTCTTGCCGAACATCTCGGAGAGCCGCCCGGAGGTCGTATGGCGGCGCACGTCCATCTCGTAGAACCGGTCCTGCGCCTGCACGAAGCCCTGCGCCATGAACAGGTCCTCGTCCGAGGCGGCGTAGATCTGCGGGACGCCGTAGCCGTCCCGCTTGACCTGGACCGGGCCGTCGAGACCGTCGAGCTGGATCGAGCCCGTGGTCTGCGGCAAGGAGGCGCGGACGCTGTCGACGCTCCAGTACGCGCCGTATCCGATGCCCGCGATGACGGCCAACACCAGGACGATCACGATCAGTCGGGCTCGGCGCCCCTTCTTCTTGCCGGGCTTGGGGCCGGCAGAGGCGTTCGTAGTGGAGGGCATCGCGATCCTTGCTGTCCTTCGCAGACGACTTGGGCGGGCCCGCAGGGCCCTCGTACAAGGGTGGTGGTGGGCGACGGGCGGGCGGGCGAGAGCAACCATACGAGCAGTGCGGTGCGGGCTCGGACGCGGAGTCAGGAAGGAGGGGCCGGCGGGTGGCCGCAGGGACGCCCTTCGCGTCAAGAAAGCGTCAAAGATTAGGTAAGGTAACGAAGTAACTCCCTCACGCTCCCCCCACGTCGACCGTGCGAAGACTCCTCGCGGAAGGAACGGCCCCTGACTGTCCACCACCTCAACCAGCTTCTGCTCGTCAGCGCGCTTGTGCTGCTCATCGCGGTTGCCGCGGTGCGCGTCTCCTCGCGCAGCGGGCTGCCCAGCCTCCTGCTGTACCTCGGCATCGGTATCGCCATGGGCCAGGACGGCATCGGCAATGTCTCCTTCAGCAACGCCGAGTTGACCCAGGTCATCGGATACGCGGCACTTGTCGTGATTCTGGCCGAGGGCGGCCTGGGCACGAAGTGGAAGGAGATCAGACCCGCGCTCCCGGCAGCCGCCGCGCTGTCGCTCGTAGGGGTCGCGGTGAGTGTGGGTGTGACGGCGGCGGGCGCGCACTATCTGGTGGGCCTGGACTGGCGGCCGTCCCTGATCATCGGCGCGGTGGTGTCCTCCACGGACGCCGCGGCCGTCTTCTCGGTGCTGCGCAAGGTGCCGCTGCCCGCGCGCGTGACGGGCGTCCTGGAGGCCGAGTCCGGCTTCAACGACGCCCCTGTCGTCATCCTCGTCGTCGCGTTCTCCGCCTCCGGCCCGGTGGAGCACTGGTACGTGCTCATCGGCGAGATCGCCCTGGAGCTCGCGATCGGTGCCGCCATCGGTCTCGCGGTCGGGTGGCTCGGCTCCTACGGGCTGCGGCACGTCGCGCTGCCCGCCTCCGGCCTCTACCCGATCGCCGTGATGGCCATCGCCACCGTCGCCTACGCCGCGGGCGCCATGGCCCACGGCAGTGGCTTCCTGGCCGTGTATCTGGCCGCCATGGTGATGGGCAACGCCAAGCTGCCGCACTGGCCGGCCACGCGCGGGTTCGCCGAAGGGCTCGGCTGGATCGCGCAGATCGGCATGTTCGTGCTGCTCGGCCTGCTGGTCACCCCGCACGCGCTGGCCGACGACATCGTGCCCGCGCTCATCATCGGGCTCGTGCTGACCATGGTCGCCCGACCCCTGGAGGTCTTCGTCAGCCTGCTGCCGTTCCGGATGCGATGGCAGGAGGAGGTCCTCATGTCATGGGCCGGCCTGCGCGGCGCGGTGCCCATCATCCTGGCGACGATCCCGATGGTGACCGGCGTCGCGGACAGTCAGCGGATCTTCAACATCGTCTTCGTCCTGGTCGTCGTCTACACCCTGATCCAGGGGCCCACGCTGCCCTGGCTGGCCAGGAAACTGGAGTTGGGCGACTCCTCGGAGGCCGCCGACCTCGGCATCGAATCGGCGCCCCTGGAGCGGCTGCGCGGCCACCTGCTGTCCGTCGCCATCCCGAAGGGGTCGCGCATGCACGGCGTGGAGGTCGGGGAGTTGCGGCTGCCCAAGGGCGCCTCCGTCACGCTCGTCGTGCGCGACGGGCAGTCCTTCGTGCCGGGCCCGACGACCGTGCTGCGGCGCGGCGACGAACTGCTCGTGGTCGCCACGGATCCGGTGCGGGACGCCGCCGAGGCCCGGCTGCGGGCCGTCGCACACGGCGGCAAGCTCGCCGGCTGGCTGGGCACGGGCACGGAAACCGCCCGTTAACATGGTCTGTCAGACCCACTAGAACCACGTTTCACCGACTCTGCCTGAAGTAGAGCCGGCGCGACCGCAAAGCGGCCGCGGTCCCCTTGCAGCACCGTCCTGCTTGGCCCAGGGCCTCTCCTGGCGCGGACCGTAGGTATCACTCGGTTCCCGGCGCATGAGGACGGCTCTCGGTGCTCCCCTCCCCGACCGGGCGGCGGGCACTACCAGGCGGCAGAAAGGCGAGGGCCGTGCCACAGAAGGCCACGGTCACCGGATCCGACCAGGGGCGAGCCAAGCGCCCCGGCTACGGACAGCTGCTGCGCACCCGCGGAGCCTGGACGTTCCTGCTGCCCGGCTTCGCCGCGCGCCAGCCGTTCGCGATGCTGACCATCTCGATCGTGCTGCTCGTACAGCACACCACCGGCTCCTACGGCACCGCGGGCGCCGTCTCCGCGGCGACCGGTGTCTCCATGGCGCTCTTCGCGCCCTACAGCGGCAAGCTGGCCGACCGCTTCGGGCAGCGGGCCGTACTGGTGCCCGGTGTCCTGGTGCACTCGGCCGCCGGACTCACCCTGACCGTGCTGGCCCTGTCCGGGGCGCCGACCTGGACCCTGTTCCTGGCCGCCGTGCCCACCGGTGCCTCCACCCCGCAGATCGGCCCCATGGTGCGGGCCCGCTGGGGCATGAAGCTCCAGGGCTCGCCCCTGCTGCAGACCGCGGCGGCCTTCGAGTCGGTCACGGACGAGTTCACGTTCGTGCTCGGCCCGCTGTTCGCCACCGCGCTGTGCACCGGCATCAACCCGGCCGCGGGACTCGTCACCGAAGCCGCGCTGACCCTGGTCGGCGGTCTGCTGTTCGCCGCCCAGAAGCGCACCCAGCCCCCGGTGGGCAGCGCTGAGGAGCACGCGCGCGTGGAGCACTCCTCCGCGCTGCGGGTGCCCGGCGTGCGCGTCCTGATCGTCACGTTCCTGGGCATCGGCGCCGTCTTCGGCGGCATGCAGGTCTCGCTCGCCGCCTACTCCGAGGCGATCGGACAGCCCGGTCTGAACGGCGTCCTGTACGGGATCTTCGCCGCGGGCAACATGCTGTCCGGCCTGGTCTGCGGCGCCGTCGCCTGGAAGATCTCCCCGCAGCGGCGCCTCCTGACCGGCTACACGGCGCTCGCCGTCACCGCGTCAGGGCTGTGGGCCGCGCAGTCCGTCGTGGTGCTCGCCGGGCTCGGCCTGCTGGTCGGCGTCTGCATCGCGCCGTCCCTGATCACCGGCTACACGCTGGTCGAGAAGATCGTGCCCGCGACCTCCCGCACGGAGGCCTTCACCTGGCTCACCGGCGCCGTCGCGCTCGGTCAGGCGGCCGCCGTGACAGTGGCCGGACAGCTGGAGGACCGCTTCTGGGACGGGGCCGGATTCCTGGTCCCCATGGGGGGCACCGTGCTCGCCCTGGTGGTCATGTTCCTGCTGCGCTCGCGGCTCGTACCGCCGTCCGCGGGCCGGACCGTGGCACGTGGTGTCGGTCACCGAGTGCCGGTGGCAGTGGACTGATCCCGTGGAATAGGCCACTATGGAGCGTCGTTAGCACTCATTGAGTGAGAGTGCCAGGAGGAAGACACAGTGCCGACTTACCAGTACCAGTGCACCGAGTGCGGCGAGGGCCTCGAGGCGGTGCAGAAGTTCACCGATGACGCTCTGACCGAGTGCCCGAACTGCGGTGGCCGCCTGAAGAAGGTGTTCTCGGCCGTCGGCATCGTGTTCAAGGGCTCCGGCTTCTATCGCAACGACAGCCGCGGCTCGTCGTCGAGCAGCAGCCCGGCGTCGCCGGCCAAGTCGTCCTCCGACACGAAGTCGACCTCTTCGTCGTCCTCCGACACGAAGTCGTCCTCGTCTTCCTCGTCCTCGACGGCCTCGTCGAGCTCTTCGAGCTCGTCCTCCGCCGCCTAGGACCTCGCACGTCTTACGAGACCCTGTCGTCCCTCGACGACAGGGTCTCGGGCGTCTTTCGCGCCGGTCCGCTTGGCTAGTGTGCTGGCCATGGCGACCAACGCGAACACAAGTGCCAGCGCCGAGATCGGCGTGATCGGCGGCTCCGGCTTCTACTCCTTCCTGGACGACGTCACCGAGATCCAGGTGGACACTCCCTACGGTCCGCCGAGCGACTCCCTGTTCCTCGGCGAGGTGGCCGGGCGCCGCGTCGCCTTCCTGCCCCGGCACGGGCGCGGCCACCATCTGCCGCCGCATCGCATCAACTACCGCGCCAATCTGTGGGCGCTGCGCTCGGTGGGCGTGCGCCAGGTGCTCGGCCCGTGCGCGGTGGGCGGCCTGCGGCCCGAGTACGGACCGGGGACGCTGCTGGTGCCGGACCAGTTCGTGGACCGCACGAAGTCCCGCGTGCAGACCTACTTCGACGGGCACCCGCTGCCGGACGGCACCGTCCCGAACGTCGTGCACGTCTCGCCCGCCGACCCGTACTGCCCCGCCGGCCGCAAGGCCGCGGTGAAGGCGGCGCGCGGCAAGGGCTGGGAGCCGGTGGACGGCGGCACGCTCGTCGTGGTCGAGGGGCCGCGCTTCTCGACGCGCGCCGAGTCCCGGTGGCACGCCTCCATGGGCTGGTCCGTGGTGGGCATGACCGGGCACCCCGAGGCGATGCTCGCCCGCGAACTGGAGCTCTGCTACACGTCGTTGACCCTCGTCACGGATCTCGACGCGGGCGCCGAGACCGGCGAGGGCGTCTCGCACGACGAGGTCCTCAAGGTGTTCGCGCAGAACGTGGACCGGCTGCGGACCGTGCTGTTCGACGCGGTGGCGGGACTGCCGGCCACCGGCGAGCGGGACTGTCCGTGCGCCGGGGCGCTCGGGGGGATGGACCCGGGGATCCGGCTGCCGTGATCGCTGTTCGGGGTGGGGGCTGAGGTGTGTGGTCTGTGGTCTGTGGTCTGTGATCTGCCGACTGCGGTCTGCGGTCTCTGATCTGTGATCTGCCGACCGCGGTCTGCGGTCTGCGGTCTGCAGTCTGCGGTCTGCGGTCTGCGGTCTGCAGTCTGCAGTCTGCGGTCTGCAGTCTGCGGTCTGCAGTCTGCAGTCTGCAGTCTGCGGTCTGCGGTCTGCGGTCTGCGGCATGAGGTTGCCGGGACTGAGGCCGGGGCCGAGATCGAGGCCCGGATCGGGGCCGGGATCGAGGCCCGGATCAAGGCCGGGATCAAGGCCAGGGGTGCGGGACTCCCGGTTCGGGTGAGGGAGTTGTCCACAACCGGTGGGTAGTGCACGGCGGTCAGCGGGATCGCGGACGGTGGCGGAGGGTGGTCGGCGAGACGGGCGCGGTGCCCGGCTCGGCCCCCTCGGGCCCCCTGCGATCACTTGGCGGTGACGACCGTGTCCGCTCCTCCTGCCCCGTACCGGTTCAGCACTCCCCCGACGTCCGAGATCCCCTCCTTCCTGCCCGTGCGGGTGCGCGGTGGACGGTGGCGGTCCGGCGCCGCCCGGCGCCGGCACCGGCCCGCCGTCGCCGCCGGGCTCATCCTGACCGCGGCGGCGCTGGTGGCCGCGGTGCCGTCGCCCGGTACGCGGCCGTCCGGGGTGGGCGGCGGCGGGCACGAGCGGGCCCAGGCGCCGCCGGGCGAGCGGCTGCGTGCACCCCTGGTGTCGGCGCCGGTACGGATCGCGGACGCGGAGGCGGTGCGGCTGCTCAGGCCAGGGGACCGGGTCGATGTGGTGGCGGCCCGGGCGGACGGCGGGCCGGGGGTGCGCACGCTGGCGTCCGGGGTGCGGGTGGTGTCCGTGCCGAGGAGCGCCGCGCTCTCCGCCGATGTGGGCGAAACCCCTGCCGGGGGTGGGGCGTTGGTGGTGCTGAGGACCGAGCGCGCGACGGCCGCACGCCTCGCCGGTGCGGGCGTCACCTCTCGACTGGCGGTGGTCCTGTGGTGACCTGCGTCTCGTCAAGTCCCCCGTTCGTGTTACCTAAATGGGCGAGTCTGCACCGAACTGTCGTAGGTTGCGAAGTCGTTTGCACCGCAACCTGCACATGTGAAGAGAGGCTCCCTGGTGAGCGAGAAGAAGGAACCGGGCGTACTGGCAGGCTTCAAGGCCTTCCTCATGCGTGGCAACGTCGTCGACCTGGCCGTCGCGGTGGTCATCGGTGCCGCGTTCACGAACGTGGTGAACTCGGTGGTCAAGGGCGTGATCAACCCGCTGGTGGGGGCGCTCGGCACCAAGGACCTGGACGGCTACAGCTCCTGCCTCAAGGGCCCGTGCGAGACGAACGACGCGGGCGACGTCATCAGCGGTGTGCCGATCATGTGGGGCTCGGTCCTCAGCGCGATCCTCAGCTTCGTGATCACGGCCGCCGTCGTCTACTTCCTGATGGTGCTGCCGATGGCGAAGTACCTCTCCCGGAGGAAGACGGCCGAGGAGGAGCTGGTCGAGGCGGAGGCCGCGGAGGTCGCGCTGCTGCGCGAGATCCGCGACGCGCTCGTCTCGCAGCGGGGCTCGGGGCACAGCACCCCGTAGCGGATCAGATGTGGTGGGGCGGCTTCTCGTCGAGGAAGCGGGCCAGGTCGGCGGCGCTGTTGTCGGCCGCTGCCGGCCGATCGCCCCACCCGTGGTCCGAGTCGTCCGCGGACTGGGCCGTCAGCGGGTCGTCGAAGATCAGCGCGGCCTTCGGGTCGCGCGGCTCGGGGGCGGGGTCCTTGGCGGTGCTCATGGATCCAGGGTACGTCGCGGGGGCGGGCCCTGGACCGGGCCGCGGCTCAGACCGCCGTGAGGCCGTGGGCCTCGAAGATCGACTTGGCGGTGGCGACCTGCTCGGGGGTGGGCGAGGGCGTGTCGTGCAGCGTGAAGTTCTTGCCGAGCGCCTCCCACTTCGCCTCGCCGAGCTTGTGGAAGGGCAGCACGTCGACCCGGGAGACGTTGCCGAGGGAGCCCGCGAAGGCGGCGACGCCCTCGATGTTGGCGGGGTCGTCGGTGAGGCCGGGGACGAGCACGAAGCGCACCCAGACGTTCTTGCCGAGGTCGGCGAGCCGGTGCGCGAAGTCCAGGGTGGGGCGCAGGGGCCGCCCGGTGACCTTCTTGTAGGTGTCGCGGTCCCAGGACTTGATGTCGAGCAGGACCAGGTCCACGTCGCGCAGCAGGGCGTCGGTGGCGCGCACCCCGAGGAAGCCCGAGGTATCCAGGGCGGTGTGCAGGCCCAGCTCGTTCTTGAAGCGGTGCAGCAGCTCACCGGCGAAGACGGGCTGGAGCAGGGGCTCGCCGCCGCTGATCGTGGCGCCGCCGCCCGCCGCCTCGATGAAGCGGGTGTACTTGGCGGCCTCCGCGACGATGGCGTCGGCCGAGGTGCGCTTGCCGTTGCGCATCCGCCAGGTGTCGGGGTTGTGGCAGTACAGGCAGGTCAGCGGGCAGCCGGAGAGGAACGTCACGAAGCGTGTGCCCGGTCCGTCGACGCCGGTCGACAGGTCCCAGGAGTGCACCGAGCCCTCGGTGGGGCGGTGCGTCGCGGCGGCGGCCGGGGTGGCGGCGTCGTTCGCGGCCAGGTTCTGGGTGAGCAGCACGGTCATGGCAGGGCTCCTCGACGTCCGAGGTGGGGGTGGGGTGTTCGCGGTGCCCGGGGCCGGGGTGAGGGCCCGGCCCCGGGGCCGCGGTTCGGATGCGGCTCAGAGGGAGCCGTGGAAGGTGCGGTTGATGACGTCCAGCTGCTGCTCGCGCGTCAGACGGACGAAGTTCACCGCGTAGCCGGAGACCCGGATGGTCAACTGCGGGTAGTTCTCCGGGTGTTCCATGGCGTCCTCGAGGGTCGCCTTGTTGAGGACGTTGACGTTCATGTGGAAGCCGTCGCTGGCCATGAACCCGTCGAGCACACCGGAGAGGTTGCCGATCCGCTCCTCGGGGGTGCGGCCCAGGGCGTCCGGGGTGATCGTGTTGGTCAGCGAGATGCCGTCCTCGGCGTCGTCGTAGGGCAGCTTCGCGACCGACAGCGCGGAGGCGATGTAGCCGTGCTCGTCGCGCCCGTTCATCGGGTTGGCACCGGGGGCGAACGGGGTGCCGGCGCGGCGCCCGTCCGGGGTGTTGCCGGTCTTCTTGCCGTAGACGACGTTCGAGGTGATCGTCAGCACCGACTGGGTGTGGACCGCGTCGCGGTACGTCGGGTGCTTGCGGACCTTCTCCATGAAGCCGTGCACGATCGACTTGGCGATCCGGTCGGCGCGGTCGTCGTTGTTGCCGTAGGCCGGGTAGTCGCCCTCGATCTCGTAGTCGACGGCGAGTCCGGTCTCGTCACGGATCACCTTGACCTTCGCGTGCTTGATGGCCGAGAGGGAGTCGGCGGCCACCGACAGACCCGCGATGCCGCAGGCCATGGTGCGCAGGATCTCCTGGTCGTGCAGGGCCATCTCGATGCGCTCGTAGGCGTACTTGTCGTGCATGTAGTGGATGACGTTGAGCGCGTGCACGTACGTCTTCGCCAGCCAGTCGAGCATCGCGTCGTAGCGTGCGGCGACGGTCTCGTAGTCCAGGTACTCGCCCTCGATGGGCTCGAAGCCCTCGACGACCTGCTTGCCGGACTTCTCGTCGCGGCCGCCGTTGATCGCGTAGAGGAGCGCCTTGGCGACGTTCACGCGGGCGCCGAAGAACTGCATCTGCTTGCCGACGGCCATCGCGGAGACGCAGCAGGCGATGGCGGTGTCGTCGCCGTACTTGGGGCGCATCAGCTCGTCGGACTCGAACTGGATGGCCGAGGTGTCGATGGCGACCTGGGAGGCGAAGTCCTTGAAGCCGCGCGGCAGTTCACGCGACCAGAAGACCGTCAGGTTCGGCTCGGGGGCCGGGCCGAGGTTGTAGAGGGTCTGCAGGGCGCGGAAGGTGGTGCGCGAGACGAGCGGGCGGCCGTCCTCGCCGATGCCGGCCATCGACCAGGTCACCCAGGTCGGGTCGCCGGAGTAGAGGTCGTTGTACTCGGGGGTGCGCAGGAAGCGGACGATGCGGAGCTTGATGACGAAGTCGTCGATGAACTCCTGGGCCTGCTCCTCGGTGATGAGGCCGGCCTCGATGTCGCGCTGCAGGTAGATGTCGAGGAAGTTGTCGATGCGGCCGATCGACATGGCCGCGCCGTTCTGCTCCTTCACGGCGGCGAGGTAGGCGAAGTAGAGCCACTGCACGGCCTCGCGGCCGGTGCGGGCCGGGCCGGAGATGTCGTAGCCGTACGACAGGGCCATGGCCTTCAGCTCGTTCAGCGCCTTGATCTGCTCGGAGATCTCCTCGCGGTCGCGGATCACGTGCTCGGAGGGCCACTCGGCGCCGGCCCTGTCCTTGTCGGCCTGCTTGGCGGCGATGAGGTGGTCGACGCCGTAGAGGGCGACGCGGCGGTAGTCGCCGATGATCCGGCCGCGGCCGTAGGCGTCGGGCAGACCGGTGATGATGCCGGAGGAGCGGCAGGCGCGGATCTCGGGGGTGTACGCGTCGAAGACGCCCTCGTTGTGGGTCTTGCGGAGGTGGGTGTAGATCTCCCTGACCTCGGGGTCGGCCTCGTAGCCGTAGGCGTTGAGGGCGCCCTCGACCATGCGCCAGCCGCCGTTCGGCATGATCGCGCGCTTCAGCGGGGCGTCGGTCTG
The DNA here is from genome assembly GCF_017377775.1 of Streptomyces sp. VRA16 Mangrove soil. Classification (GTDB taxonomy): domain Bacteria; phylum Actinomycetota; class Actinomycetes; order Streptomycetales; family Streptomycetaceae; genus Streptomyces. The sequence continues at coordinate 5,264 of NZ_JAFVLN010000018.1, read as the reverse complement.
CAGGCCGACGATGAGGTCCTTGTGGTCCTTGGCGTCGCCGTCGATGTAGCCGGGCCGGAAGGCGTCGATGCGCGACGGCGTCTTGGCGTCCACGTCGTAGATGCCGCGCTCGATCTCCGTGGGGAACATGCCGAGGAGCCGGTCCCACATGGCCGTCGTGCGCTCGGTCGGTCCCGCGAGGAAGGAGCCGTCGCCCTCGTAGGGGGTGTAGTTCTGCTGGACGAAGTCACGGACGTCGATGGCGTCGCGCCACAGGCCCCCCTTGAAGCCCTCCCAGGCCTCGCCGTGCGTCGTCTTCTCTGCGGGAGTGGCAGTCATCTGCGGCACCTTCCCCATCTGTTCGACCGGTTCGTTGCTACGTATTCATTGGACTCCCGCCGGGCCGGTCCGGGGGGCCGCAATGGTCCTGAATTCGGGACCATTGGGCCTTATCGCGGACCGGCATCGACGGGTATCACCACCCTGACCTGGGATTTCCTCCGGGACTTTCGACCTAAGTTCGCTTGTGAACGCATTCACAAGAAATTCGTCGATTTTCCGTGTTACAGGTCGCGAGGGGCGGGGGTGCCTCGTGGGGAGGCACTACGGGAATCAGCTCGGGGACTCGGCGCCCTTGCGGGCGTAGAACCACCAGCAGACGACGATGCACGTGGCGTAGAAGCCGACGAACGTCCACAGGGCGCTGGTCACCGCGAAGTTGGCGAACATCGCCGGGATGAAGAAGAAGCCGTAGGCGGCGATCGCGGCGGTGAAACCGGTGACGGCGCCGGACTCGATCTCGGCCTGCTTGAGCGCCTTCGTGTACTCGGGGGTGCCCTCGGTCAGGCCCTTCAGGTGCTGGTTGCGGAAGATCACCGGGATCTGGCGGAACGTGGAGCCGTTGCCGATGCCGCTGAACAGGAAGGCCGCGTAGAAGCAGAGGAGGAAGCCGGCGAAGGAGCCGCCCTGACCGCCCGTGGGCATGAAGTTGATGACGCCGATGATCGAGGCGGCCATGCCGACGAACGAGACGATGGTGACGCGCGCGCCGCCCCACTTGTCGCCGAGCCAGCCGCCGCCCCAGCGGGCGAGGGCGCCGATGGCCGGGCCGATCCAGGCGTAGGTGGCGGCCGTGTAGGACGCGTCGATCGGGGTCCAGGTGGTCTTGATCAGCATCGGCAGGGCGGACGCGAAGCCGATGAAGGAGCCGAAGGTGCCGACGTAGAGCCAGGTCATCAGCCAGTTGTGCTTGCGCTTGAAGATGACCTTCTGCTGGCTGAACGGGGTGGAGGCGACCTTCAGGTCGTTCTGGCCGAACCAGGCGATGACGGCGAGGACCACCAGGACGGGCACCCAGAGGAACGCGGCGTTCTGCAGCCACACCGAGGAGCCGTCGGCCTTGACCTGGGCGGAGCCGAGGGCGAAGGCCGAGGAGGTGATGACGATCGGGGTCAGCAGCTGGACGACGGAGACGCCGAGGTTGCCGAGGCCGCCGTTGATGCCGGTCGCGTTGCCCTTCTCACGCTTGGGGTAGAAGAAGCCGATGTTCGCCAGCGACGAGGAGAAGTTGGCGCCACCGAAGCCGCACAGCGCCGCGATCGCGACGAACGTGGCGTACGAGGTGGAGGTGGACTGCACCGCGAAGCCGAGCCACAGCAGCGGGATCACCAGGACGACCGTGGACAGCGCGGTGAAGCGGCGCTGGCCGATGCGCGGGCCGAGGAAGGTGTAGAAGATCCGGGCCGTGCCGCCGGTGAGACCGGGCACGGCGGTCAGCCAGAACAGCTGCGAGGTGCTGAAGCCGAAGCCGACGTCGGCCAGGTTTGTCGCGGTGACGCTCCACACCTGCCACACCACGAAGGCGACCAGGAGGGCGGGGACGGCGATCCACAGGTTGCGGGTGGCGACCCGCTTGCCCACGGACTTCCAGAAGAGTTCGTTCTCGGGTTCCCAGTCGGAGATGGCCCGGCCGGGCCGGTACTGCTGGGGATCATAGGAACGGGTGACGTCGTCGACCGCGGCGGCGTCCCGGACAGCAGGACTCATGGCGTGTTCCCGGAGGTGAGGAGGGGTTTCCTTGCTCATCCAGACTCCCGCCGGGATAAGGGAGGCGTAAGGGGCCTTGGTCGCCGGGCGGAAGGCCTGATGGTCCTGTTCCGGGCCCGCCCGGCCGCGACGAAGGTCCCCTGCCCGGTCCGCCAGCGGAGCCTTGTGGGGCGCCTGCTACGGAGCCTCGTGCACCGCGAGGCGCACCGACGGGTCGTCGAGGCACTGCCCGGTCCGCAGGTCGAACTCCTGCTTGTGCAGGGGCGATGCGACGACGGGGGCGCCGTCGCGGGTGCCCATGATGCCGTTCGCGATGACGGCGGCGCCGGAGAACGGGTCGCGGGCGTCGACGGCGTAGACGGTGCCCTCGGCGTCCTTGAAGAGGGCGGCCTCGGTGCCGTCGGGGAGGACGGCGGGCCGGCCGCGGCCGGGCTCCAGGAAGCTCGGGTCGGCAGCTACGTGCTCGTCGAAGCGGGCCAGGGCGGCCGGGTCGGCGAGGACGGCCTGCCACTCGTCGCGGTAGGCGGCGACGTGCCGGTCCATCTGGGCCTCCCACGCGGCGCACAGGCCGAGGGAGTCGTCGATCAGGACGGCCTTGAGGTGGTCGAGGCCGCCGATCCGCTCGAACCAGGCGGCGGTGCGCTCCAGGCGCTCGGCGGTGCGCACGTAGTACATGAGGAACCGGTCGGTCAGGCGCAGCAGTTCGGGCGTGGACAGGTCGGTGGCGAGCAGATCGGCGTGGCGGGGGTTGGTGCCGCCGTTGCCGCCGACGTAGAGGTTCCAGCCGCCGGCGGTGGCGATGACGCCGATGTCCTTGCCGCGGGCCTCCGCGCACTCGCGCAGACAGCCCGAGACACCGCCCTTGATCTTGTGCGGGGTGCGCAGGCCGCGGTAGCGCAGCTCCAGGTCGATGGCGAGCCGGACGGAGTCGCCCTGCCCGAACCGGCAGAACCTGGAGCCGACACAGGACTTCACGGTCCGCAGCGACTTCCCGTACGCCTGCCCGGACTCCAGGCCGACGTCGACCAACCGGCGCCAGATGGCGGGCAGTTGTTCCTTGCGCGCGCCGAACAGATCGATGCGCTGGCCGCCGGTGATCTTCGAGTAGAGGCCGAAGTCGCGGGCGACCTCGCCGATGGCGATGAGCTGCTCGGGGGTGATCTCGCCGCCGGGGACGCGCGGGACGACGGAGTAGGTGCCGTCCTTCTGGAGGTTGCCGAGGAAGAGGTCGTTGGAGTCCTGGAGGGCGGCCTGTTCGCCCTGGAGGATGTGGGTCAGGCCGAGTTCGGGGGCGAGGGTGCCGAGGATGTTGGCGACGACCGGCTTGCAGACGGTGCAGCCGTCCGCGATGCCGTGGCTGCCGGTGCCGTGCCGGGCGAGCAGCTCGCTGAAAGAGGCGATGCGTTCGGTGCGGACGATGTCGTAGAGCTCGGCGCGGGTCTGGGCGAAGTGTTCGCACAGGCCGCGGGCGACCTCGACCCCGGAGGCGGCGAGTTCGGCGTCGAGGACGGACTGGAGGGTGCCGACGCAGCCGCCGCAGCCGGTGCCGGCCTTGGTGCAGCGCTTGATGCCGCCGATGTCGGTGAGGCCCTCGGCGGTGACGGCGGTGCGGACGGCGCCCTTGGTGACGTTGTGGCAGCTGCAGACGACGGCGTCGTCGGGGAGGGCGTCGGCGCCGAGCGCGTTCTCCTCGCCGGTGGACGACGGGAGGATGTACGCCTCGGGGGAAGCCGGGAGGGTGCGGCCGGCGTGCGGCTTGAGGGTGCCGTACGCGGCGGCGTCGCCGACCAGGATGCCGCCGAGGAGGCGGCCGTCGGGGCCGAGGACGAGCTTCTTGTAGACGCCCTCGCGGGTGTCGGAGAAGACGACCTCCATGGCCCGGCCCCGGGCGCCGTCCTCGCCCTCGTGCGCGAACGGGTCGCCGAACGAGGCGACGTCGGCGCCGAGCAGCTTCAGCTTGGTGGAGGTGTCGGCGCCGGTGAAGACGCTGGTGCCCGGCCCCGCGAGCGCGTCGGCGGCGGCCTCGGCCATCTGGTAGCCGGGCGCGACCAGTCCGTAGACGCGGCCGTCGGTGGTCTGGGCGCACTCGCCGATCGCGTAGACGTACGCGTCCGTGGTCCGGCAGTGCTCGTCGACGACGACCCCGCCGCGGTCGCCGACGGCCAGGCCCGCCTCGCGGGCGAGCCGGTCGCGGGGGCGGACGCCTGCCGAGAAGACGACGACGTCGGCGTCGAGGGTGCGGCCGTCGGTCAGGTGCAGGGCGCGCGTCGAGCCGTCGGTGTCGGTCTCGACGGCCTTGGCGCCGACGCCGGTGTGCACCGCGACGCCCATCGACTCGATGGTGGCGCGCAGCGCGGCGGAGCCGCCGTCGTCGACCTGCAGCGGCATCAGACGCGGGGCGAACTCGACGACGTGGGTGTCCAGGCCGAGGGTGCGCAGGGCGCCGGCCGCCTCCAGTCCGAGCAGGCCGCCGCCGATGACGACGCCGGTGCGGGTGTCCTCGCGGGCGGCGTACTCGGTGAGGGACTCGACGTCGTACAGGGTCCGGTAGGTGAAGCAGCCCGGGGCGTCGGCGCCGTCGATGGGCGGCACGAACGGGTACGAGCCGGTGGCCAGGACCAGGGCGTCGTAGCGGAACGTGGCGCCGGAGGTGGTGGTGACCGTGCGGGTGGCCGTGTCGATGTGCTCGGCCGGGTCGCCCAGGCGCAGGTCGATGCCGTGCTCCGCGAGGAACTCGGGGGTGGAGAGGGTGAGTTCGGACGGGTCCGTGCCGGTGAAGGCGGAGGAGAGGTGGACACGGTCGTAGGCGGGGCGGTCCTCTTCGGCGAGGACGGTGACGTGCCAGGTCTTCAGGGCGTCGCGCTCCGCGAGGAGCTGGAGGAAGTGGTGGCCGACCATGCCGTGACCTACGAGTACCAGGTGGTGTACCGGGTTGTGCGGCATGGGGCGCTCCGGGGGTGCGACGTAGGGGGCGTGTTCGACGGTAGGCCTGAACTCTTGGGGTGCTGCGCCGAATTGGGCCCCTTGGTGGGGGACCTGTGGCCCTGGTCGGGGGTGCTTTGGTCCCGGAGGCGTGAGGGGGCGTCGGGGGGCGTCGGGGGGGCACGTGGGTGGCCCGGGCCGTGGGCGGGGGCCGGCCGGAGCCCTCGCCCCGCGCCGGGGGGCCGCCTTGCCCACCCTGCCGCCCCAGGCGGCAGATTGCCCAAGGCGGCGGGGGCGGGCGGCAGATTGCCCGAGGC
>NZ_JAFVLN010000017.1 GCF_017377775.1 Streptomyces sp. VRA16 Mangrove soil | reverse complement strand
TTCATAGTGTTTCGGTGGTCATAGCGTGAGGGAAACGCCCGGTTACATTCCGAACCCGGAAGCTAAGCCTCACAGCGCCGATGGTACTGCAGGGGGGACCCTGTGGGAGAGTAGGACGCCGCCGAACAAATTTTGAGAAAACCCCCGGACCGGGATACGGTCTGGGGGTTTTCTGCGTTTAAGGGGAGATTTCCGTGGCCGGTACGACACTGGACGACGTGATGGCCGAACTGGCCGCCCTGGAGGACCCGAAGGTTCGGGCCGTGAACGAGAAGCACGGGGACGACCACGGGGTGAACCTCGGGAAGCTGCGGGCGATCGCCAAGCGGCTGAAGACCCAGCAGGAACTCGCGCGGGAGCTCTGGGACACGGGCGACAGCGCGGCGCGACTCCTCGCGCTGCTGATCTGCCGGCCCAAGGCGTTCGCGCGGGACGAACTGGATGCCATGCTGCGACAGGCTCGTACACCCAAGGTGCACGACTGGCTTGTCAGCAATGTGGTGAAGAAGAGCCCGCACGCCGAAGAACTGCGGGTGGACTGGACCGGCGATCCGGATCCCGTGGTCGCCGGTGCGGGATGGACGCTCACCGCCGAGCGCGTCGCGAAAAAACCCGAAGGAATCGACCTCGCAGGGCTGCTCGATGTCATCGAGGCCGAGATGAAGGACGCCCCGGACCGATTGCAGTGGGCGATGAACCACTGCCTGGCCCGGATCGGGATCGACCACCCCGCGCACCGGGACCGGGCCATTCGCATCGGTGAGCGGCTCGGCGTGCTCAAGGACTATCCGACCTCGCCGGGCTGCACCTCCCCGTACGCGCCGGTCTGGATCGCCGAGATGGTGCGCCGGCAAGAAGCGTGAGCGGGGCGGCGGAGTTCGGGGTCAGGCGGATGCTGTCGCCAGGCGTTCGGCTTCCGCGGGTGGGCAGCCCGCCGCCGACAGGACCGCGACGACCGCCGCGCGGCCCGCTTCCGCGGCCGGGAGCACTCCGTCGTTGACGGCCTCCATCAGGCCGAACAGCACCTGCTCGTGGACGTAGGCCAGCGCCTCCGCAGGCAGCGGTGAAATGAACTCACCCTTCTCCAGGGCCTGTTGGATGAGGTCCGTGCAGACATGACGGACCGGGGCCAGTCGTGCCCTGATGCCTTCCATCGTGACGCTGCGCTGAGCCAGGTGGACCAGGAGGCGGTAGCGGTCGGCGATCGGCCAGATGGCCTGGATCGCGCGGGCCACCGCTTCCGCCGGGTCCGTGACACCCTCGCGGCCGGCCGCGTGCGCGTCGGCCACCGCCTGCGCCGCGTCGTCGACCAGCGCCTCGATCAGCGCGTCACGGCTCGGGAAGTGCCCATAGACCGTGCGGCGCACCACCCCCGCCGCGCGGGCGATCTGGTCCATCGACGCGTCGGGGTCGCGGAGCAGTTCGGCGAGGGCGACGTCGAGGATGCGGCGGCGGTTGGCGTCGGCTCGTACGGAAGCGGCAGTCACACCGTTCATTGTGCCTGGGGGCCTGGCCGGCTCGGCATGTGCCGTATCCCTCGCATCTCCCGCATCTCTCGCCGCGCCCGCGGCCTGTTCTCGGCGCTGCCGTTTTGCACACTGCTGTGCAACGACGTAGATTGCACAGCGATGTGTAATTGCACAGCCTTGTGCAAGTTCCTGCCCTGGAGGGGTTCCGCGCCATGCGCCTCGTCATGAACGAGCCGGTCGAGAACATGGACCGGCCGTACGCCCGCCGCTGGTGGGCGCTGCTCGTGCTCTGTCTGAGCCTTCTGATCATCGTGATGGCCAATACGGCACTCACCGTCGCGGCGCCGGACATGACCCAGGACCTGGGTCTGAGCAGCGCTGATCTGCAGTGGGTCATCGACGGCTACACCGTGCCGTACGCCGCGCTGATGCTGTTGCTCGGCGCCATCGGCGACAAGTACAGCCGGCGGGGCGCGCTGCTGCTCGGCCTGGTCGTGTTCGGGGGCGGGGCCGTCGCCGGGTCGCTCGTCGACAGCTCCACCGGGGTCATCACGGCGCGTGCCGTGATGGGTGTCGGGGCCGCGATGATCATGCCTGCGACGCTGTCGCTGCTCGCCGCCACGTTCCCCCGCGCCGAGCGGGCCAAGGCGATCGTGCTGTGGACGGCGACGGCCGGACTCGCCATCGCCGCCGGGCCGTTGGTGGCCGGTGCGCTGCTGCGTGACCACGGCTGGGCGTCGACGTTCCTGATCAACGTGCCGATCGCCGCCGTCGCGATCGTGGGTGCGCTGGTCCTCGTACCGCCGTCGAAGGCCGCCAAGCACGGGCGGATCGACTACGTGGGCGGTGCGCTGTCCGTCGTCTGGGTCGGGGCGCTCGTCTACATGATCATCGAGGGGCCGCACTTCGGTTGGGGTGCCAAGGCCGTGACCGCCGCCGTGGTGGCGGGTGTGGCGCTGGTGGCCTTCGTGGTGTGGGAGCTGCGGCACCCGCGGCCGGTCCTTGACGTGCGGCGGTTCGCACAGCGGCGGTTCGCCGGGTCGAACCTGGCCGTCGCGCTGTTCTTCCTCGCCGTCTTCGGTGCCTTCTACTACCTCACGCAGGACCTGCAGTTCGTGCTCGGGTACGACGCGCTGGAGACCGGTGTGCGGATGCTGCCCCTGGCCGGGGCCGTGTTCGTCGGGTCCGCGCTGACCGGGTTCCTCACGCCGCGGATCGGCATGAAGATCACGGTGACGGCCGGCATGGTCGGCGGGACCGCGGCCCTCGCGCTGCTGACGCGGGTCGACGCCTCGTCGACGTACGGGGACTTCGTACTGCCGCTCGTCATTCTCGGCCTGGCCATCGGGCTCGCGTTGTCGCCCTGCACCGACGCGATCATGGGGTCGTTCCCGGAGAGTGAGCTGGGGGTCGGCGGCGCGGTGAACGACACCTCGCTGGAGCTCGGCGGTTCGCTGGGCATCGCGATCCTCGGCTCGGTGCTCGCCGGGTCGTACTCCTCGCACCTCGCCGACGCGGTCAGCGGGACGAAGCTGCCGGGCGACGCGCTCGCCACGGCGCAGGACTCGGTCGGTGCCGGGTACGTCGTCGCGGAGCGGATCGGGGAGCAGGCGCACAAGCTCGCCGGGCAGGCCGGTGCCGCGACCGATCCGCAGCAGGCGGCGCAGCTCAAGGCGCAGGCCGGTCAACTCGCCGACGGGGCGCGGCAGATGGCGGACGCCGTGGGCGCCTCCTTCTCGGACGCCGTGGCGCACACGAGTGTCGTCGGGGCCGTGATCCTCGGCGTCGGCACCGTCGTCGTGGCCGTGCTGCTGCCGCGCAAGCGGCGGGGCGCGGAGGCCGACGCCGCGGGGCCGGATGCCGGTACGGAGACCGGTACGGCCGGTGCGGCGGCCGACAGCACCTCCGTCAGCGTCGGCTGAGGCGGACGCCCGGGGCCGCGGGCCCCGGGCGGCGTGCCGTCACTGCGTGGCGGTCGCGAGGCAGGCGCGCAGCTCAGCCACCGCTTCGGGAGCGCCGGTGACCGTCACCCCGGACGGGTCGCCGGCGCTCCGGCGGTTCCAGAGGTCGAGCAGCAGGGCCTGGGGCGAGCCGGTCAGAACGGTGTCGGCGGCGGTGCCGTCACCGGTGCCGTCCTCCACGGTGAACTGGCCGGGGCCCGTGCGGATCCGCCAGGCCGCCGCCTTCGTGCCGAGCGCGCGGATCTCGTAGGTCCGGCCGGGGGAAGCGGCGAGGGCGTCCGCGAAGTACTCGGCCCACTCCGTGACGCCGTACGCCGTGAACACCTTCAGCAGCTCGTCGATACCGTCGATCGCCAGGTCCTCGGGGACGGGGGCGATCGGCTCTCCCGCCGCCAGCTCGGCGTCGATGCGGTGGATCACCGTCTCCTGCGCCATCCGGCGGATCCAGAAGCCGACGGACCGGTCCGGCTTGTACCAGCCGCCCGCCGGGTCGCCGGGGGCGCGCGTGGTCAACTCCCCGCGCAGATCGGCGTACGCGCGGTCCAGGAGATCGAACGGCTCGGCGTCGGCCGTGCCCTTCGGCGGCCACTCGGACTCGGTGCCCTCGCGCATCGCGTGCGTCTTGTCCACGTAGACCTGCCCGACGTGCCGCACCAGGTCGGCGACCGTCCAGTCGGGGCAGCTCGGGACCACTGCGGTGGTGTCCGCGGCCGTGGCGACGGAGCGCAGCCGGTCGAAGTCCGCCGCCAGGCAGTCGAGGTAACGGGTGTCGGGCAGAGGCACTCGTACGTCGTGAGTCATGGGGCCAACGTAGCCTCGCCCACTGACAGTCGGCCCTCGACGTACGGTGCCGTGGCCGGAAGGAACGGCCGTGTCCCGCCGGGCGGTTCAGGGCTGTTCCCGCTCCACCGGGAGCCAGAGTTCGGCCCGCGCCGTCGGGCCGTTCGCGGACTCCGTGAGACGGGTGCGCAGGAGTTCGGGGCCGGGGCGGGTGCGGTACGGGTTCGACGGGAACCACTCCGTGTACACATCGCTCCACAGCCGCTGGATCGCCTCCGGCGCGGGGCCCGACGTCGTGAAGACCGCCCAGGTGCCGGCGGGGACCGGCAACGTGGGCAGCCCGGCCGGCAGGTCGTCCCGGAGCGCGGTGCCGGACGGGAGCACCACGCCCTGGTAGTAGTCGAGTTCGCTGCCCTCGGCGCGGCCGGGGTCCAGGTCGTCGCAGACCGCGAGGACGCCCTGCGGCTCCTCGGCCGAGCGCCGCGCCAGGGTACCCAGTGCACCCATGACCTCGCCGTCCAGACCGCGGACGAACTCCTCGATGGCCGTGTTCGGGCCCGAGTACACCAACGGCACCCGGGCCTTCGGCCCGACGACCGTGAATTCCGCCCGGTCCACCACTCGGTACCGCATGCTGCTGCTCCCTTCGACGGTGAGGCGGAAGGAGAGCCGGGGCTGTGAGACCAGCGCGGCGCCGGTGCGCCGGGCCTCGCCGGGGCCGACCCCGTGCAGGGTCCGGAACGCGCGGGCGAACGCCTCGCCCGAGCCGTACCCGTACCGCACCGCGATCGTCAGCAGCGGCTCCCGGCCCGCGAGCACCTCGGCCCCTGCCACGGTCAGCCGGCGCCGGCGCACGTACTCCGACAGCGGCATCCCGGCCAGCGCGGAGAACATCCGCCGCAGGTGGTACTCCGACGTGGCCGCGATCCGCGCGAGCTCGGTGACATCGAGCTCCTGGTCGAGCCGCTGCTCGATGTGGTCCATGGCCTGATTGAGCCGGTCCAGCACCCTGGCCTCCTTCGTCTTCCTGATCACCAAGCTAGGCGCGGCGGCGGGAGGCGGGCCCGACATTCCCTGCCCGGTCCGGTCGGGCGCCCGGTCCATAAAGCGTTCGCGGCCGAGCCGCCCCGCTTCGTACGCTGCCGTGCATGCCGCCCTCCGCGCCCACCGCGCTCCTCAACGTCGTCGACGTCGAGGCCACGTGCTGGGAGGGGCAGCCGCCCCCGGGCGCGGTGAGCGAGATCATCGAGGTCGGGTTGACCGTGGTCGACCTCGCCGCCGGTGTCCGCGTGGCGCGCCGTCGCATCATGGTGCGGCCCGTGCGGTCCCGCGTCGGCGACTTCTGCACCGAGCTCACCGGGATCACCCGGGCCGAGGCCGACGCAGGGGTGGACTTCGCCGAGGCGTGCCGGACGCTGCGCGAGGAGTACGCGGCGCGGACGCGGCCGTGGGCCAGCTGGGGCGACTACGACCGCAAGCAGTTCGAGCGCCAGTGCCAGGGGGCCGTCGGCCGCTGTCCCTTCGGGCGGACGCACATCAACGCCAAGGCCGTGTTCACCGGTAGCCACGGTCTGCGCAAGCGGCCCGGGATGGCGCAGGCGCTGCGGATCGCCGGGCTGCCGCTGGAGGGACGGCACCACAGGGGCGAGGACGACGCGTGGAACATCGCCGCGCTCGTGCTGCATCTTCAGGAACGCGGCGACTGGGAGTAGCTCCGTGGACCCCGGTCCTGCGGGGCTCAGGGCGCGGCGAGGATCTCCACTCCCTGGCTCGTCAGCCGCTCGGTCACCGGGTGGCCGGGGGCCGCGTCCGTGATCACGCCGGTGATGTCCTCCCAGGGCAGCACCCGGTAGCGGGACGCCGTGCCGATCTTCTCCGACGAGGCGAGTACGTAGGTGTCGGCGGCGCGGGACGCGAGGACCCGCTTCATCGCCGCCTCCTCGGCGTCGCCCGTGGTCAGGCCCGCCTCCGGGTGCACGCCCGTGACGCCGAGCAGGAACAGGTCGGCCGACACGTTCTGGGCCGCCTCCACCGCGGCGGCGCCGCAGGCCACCGCCGAGTGCTTGAAGACGCGGCCGCCGAGGAGGAAGAGCTCCGCGCGGGGGTGGTCGATCAGCGCCGCCACGATCGTCGGGCTGTGTGTGATCACGGTGCAGGACAGATCGGGCGGGAGCCGGCGGGCGACGGCGAGTGCCGTGGTGCCGCCGTCCAGGATCACGGCGCTGTCGGGGCGCACCAGCGCGGCCGCCGCCGCGGCCACTTTCTGCTTGCCGTCGGGGGCGACGGTCGTGCGGGTGGCGTAGTCCGCGACCGCGGGCGAGGCGGGCAGTGCTCCGCCGTAGACCCGCTGGCACAGTCCCTCGGCGGCGAGATCACGCAGGTCGCGGCGCACGCTGTCCTCGGAAATGCCCAGGTCGGCGGCGACGTCCTTGGCGACGATCTTGCCTTCGCGGGCCAGCAGGGCCAGCAGATGGTCGCGCCGTTCGGCAGCCAGCATCCGTACCTCTCTCCGGTTCTTGCCTGGTCTTGCACGTTTCTGCATGTATCGTAGCGCGGCATGAACGACGAACAGAACTCCGTGCAGCCCCAGCAGCCCCAGCAGCCCCAGCAGCCCCTGCTCGTGCTGCTCGCCGGTCCCTACCGCTCCGGCACCGGCGGTGACCCGGAGGCCATGGCCGCGAACCTCGCCCGGCTCGAAGAGGCGGCCTGGCCGGTCTTCGCCGCCGGGCACATCCCGATGATCGGCGAGTGGGTGGCCCTGCCCGTGCTGCGGTCCGCCGGAGCGGGACCGACCGACCCCCTCGCCGAGCAGGTGCTGTACCCGACCGCCGAGCGGCTGCTCGCCCGCTGCGACGCCGTGCTGCGGCTGCCTGGCGCGTCCGCGGGGGCCGACGCGGACGTCGCCACCGCCCTGCGCCGCGGCCTGCCGGTCTACCACGACGTGGCCGAGATACCGCGCCGCGTCCCCGCCGCCGACGAGCGCCGCACCCCCGCCGCCTCCGGTCAGGAGACCGTATGAGCACCGGCGCCGCCCCCAGGCCCGGCGTCGACGTGCCCGATCACCGCGGCCGCACCGGGCTCGACCGGGCCGGGCGCGACCTGGACCGCAACCCCGGCGTCGTCGTCCGCGACGTGGAAGTGACCTCGCGGGGCTGGCACGTGCTGCGTCGCACCACCTTCGACTACCGCCGCCGCGACGGGAGTTGGGAGACCCAGCAGCGCGAGACCTACGACCGGGGCAACGGCGCGGTCGTCCTGCCGTACGACGCCGGACGCCGACGCGTGCTGCTCACCCGGCAGTTCCGCTACCCGGCCTACGTCAACGATCACCCCGACGGCATGCTCGTCGAGGCCGCGGCAGGGCTGCTCGACGGCGACGACCCGCTCGCGGCGATCCGTCGCGAGAGCGCCGAGGAGCTGGGCGTGACGCTCGGCCGGGTCACCCCCGTCTTCGAGGCGTACATGAGCCCCGGCTCCGTCACCGAGCGGCTGCACTTCTACGCCGCGCCCTACACGCCCGCCGACCGCACAGGACCCGGCGGCGGAGTGGCGGAGGAGGGCGAGGACATCGACGTACTGGAGCTGGACTTCGACGAGGCCCTCGCCATGGTCCGCGACGGGCGGATCGCCGACGGCAAGACTGTCATGCTGCTCCAATGGGCCGCCCTGGACGGCCCGTTCGCCGCCGTCAGGCCGCGCTCAGCGCCCGCAGTTCCCGCTCGCTGAGCCGGATCGCGCCGGCCGCCACGTTCTGCGCGACGTGCTCGGGGTCGCCCGTGCCCGGGATGGCCAGCACGTTCGGGCCCTGGTGGAGCGTCCAGGCCAGCCGGATCTGGGCCGGGGACGCGTCGTGCGCCGCGGCGATCTCGCGCAGCGCCGGTGAGTCGGCGTCCTGCACGCCGCCCGCGTGCCCGCCCCGGCCCGCGACCGCGAAGAACGGGACGAAGGCGATGCCCTCGGCCGCGCAGAGACGCAGCAGTTCGGCGTCCCCCTCCCGCACCCGGCCGAGCCCGAACGGATTCTGCACGCACACGATCGGTGCCTCCTTGCGCGCCGCGGCGAGCGCCGCCGCGTCCACGCCCGAGACCCCGATGTGCCGGATCAGGCCCGCGTCCCGCAGCTCGGCGAGCGCGCCCACGAACTCGCCGATGTGCGGCGCGCTGAGCTCGTTCACCCGCATGTTGACGAGGTCGAGGTGGTCGCGGCCGAGCTGGCGCAGGTTCTCCTCGACGTCGCCGCGCAGTTCGTCGGGGCGCGCCCAGGCCGCCCACTCGCCGGCGCGGTCGCGGCGCGGGCCGACCTTGGTGGCGACGACCAGGTCGTCGGCGTACGGGGAGAGCGCCGCGTTGATCAGTTCGTTGGCCGAGCGGCGCGAGGAGAAGTAGAAGGCGGCCGTGTCGATGTGATTCACGCCGAGCTCGACGGCCCGGCGCAGGACGCGGACCGACCGCGCGCGGTCGGCGACGGAGGAGTTGTCGAAGGCGGTACGGCCGGGAAGCCGCATCGCCCCGAGGCCGATGCGGTGAACCGGGAGGTCACCGAGGAGCCAGGTGCCGGAGGCGGCTGCGTGCGGGGTGCTGCTGTTCATGGATCTCCTTGCTGAGTACGACACTTGAGAACGGCACTTGAGAACGTCACTGGCGAACGCCACTGGAGTACGACACTTGAGTACGTGGCCTGAGTACGGGCGCTCAGGCGTGAGCGCCCCGCGACGGGTGTGATGGGGACATGACCTCCTCCGCCCCGGCCGCCGCACGCGACAGCGCCCCGCAGTCCCGTGAGTGGATCGGCCCGCTCCTGTCCACGGTCGTGACACTGCCGGGGGCGTTCGTCGCCCACTTCTTCGCGGGGCTCTCGGCGATGGCCTGCGATTCCTGTACGGACGCCCAACTGGCCACCTTCGACCCGAGCTTCGACCGGGGCTTCTCGACGTTCGGGTGGCTGCTCCTGGTGGCACTGGTCGTGCTGGGTGTCGCGTGGCTGCTGCCGTGGCAGCGGCGGTTCACGGCGTACCGGATCGGGGCCGCCGTGGCCGCCCCGTTCCTGGTCGTGGTCGCCGTCCTGGTCTTCGCCTCGCTGGTCAGCTGGCCGTAGCCCGATCCGCAGGCCGTAGCCGGACTGCCGGGCTGGAGCCGGACTGCCGGGCTGGAGCCGGACTGCCGGGCTGGAGCCGGCTCAGAAGGCCGTGCTCTCCCCGGGCTTCAGCAGCCGCAGCCGCTCCGACAGGCCCGCCGCGTCGAACGCCGCCGTCAGCGTCGACCCGTCCTGCGTGAAGTGGCCCCAGTGCTCGAAGTGCAGCGGGACGACGTGCCGGGCGCCCAGGATCCGCGCCGCCTCGGCCGCGTCCTCGCTCGTCAGGGTCAGCGGGGCGTCCGGCACCAGCGGGGTGCGGGCCGCGCCCGCGAACAGCAGGGCCACGTCGATGTCCGGGAACCGGCCGGCGATCTGCCGGACGCGGTCCAGGGAGGCGTTGTCCCCGGACACGTAGACCGTCGGCAGGCCGTCCCCCGCCAGCACGAAGCCGGTGACCTCCCCGACCACCGGCTCGCTGCCCTCCGGGCCGTGCAGGGCGGGGACGCCCGTGATCCGGACCCCGCCGACCTCCACCTGCTCCCAGGCGGGAAGGGCGGTGACCCGGTCGCCGATGCGCTCCCTCGCCGCGGCCGTGGACAGCACGAGCGGCACGTCGTCGAGGGCGTCGCGGCCCGCGCGGTCCAGGTTGTCGGGGTGCTGGTCGTGGGAGAGCAGCACCGCGTCGACCGGCCCGATCCCGGCGCGGGCGATGCCGGGGCCCGCCGTCTTCACCAGCGTCCGGGTGCCGACCGCGTACGTGCCGGGCGCGTCGAACGTCGGATCCGTGAGCAGGCGCAGACCACCCACCTCTATGACGGACGTGGGGCCGCCGACGTATCGGACGGTGAGTGCGGGCATCGCATACCTCCAGGGCTGGTCGTGAACTTCGGGTACAAGAACCCGCTCCGGCCGGATATTCCGGGAATTTCGGCCGGAGCTGGCCTTGACGTCAGGGGCAACGTTTACGGTCGTAGGCATGCGCATCGGAGAGCTCGCGGACCGCGCCGGGGTGACCACGCGGACGCTCAGGTACTACGAGTCGCGCGGGCTGCTGCCCGCGCGGCGCGGCGGCAACGGCTACCGCACCTACGACGAGGAGGACCTGCGGGCGCTGCGGCAGATCCGCACGCTGCAGGACTTCGGGTTCGACCTGGAGGAGACCAGGCCGTTCGTGGAGTGCCTGCGGGCCGGGCATCCCGAAGGGGACTCCTGTCCCGCGTCGCTCGCCGTGTACCGCAGCAAGCTCTCCGAACTCGACGCGCTGATCGGCGAGTTGAGCGCTGTACGCGAGAAGGTCGGAGCGCAGCTGGTGCGCGCCGAACAGGCCATGAACGCGCTGGCCGCGGAGGACGAGTCCGCGCCGCGCTGCGAACTGAGGGAGTGATCACGATGGCGTTCCGTGAGGTGACCAACGCGGACTTCGACGAGCAGGTCGTGAAGTCGGGACGGCCGGTGCTCGTGGAGTTCACCGCCGAGTGGTGCGGGCCGTGCAATCAACTGGCCCCGGTACTGAAGGCCGTCGCCGAGGAGGAGCGGGAGCGGCTCGACGTCGTGGCGATCGACGTCGACGCCAACCCGGACATCGCCGTGCAGTACGGAGTGCTGTCCATGCCGACGCTGATGGTCTTCAAGGACGGGGAGCCGGTGTGGTCGCGGGTCGGCGCCCGGCCGAAGCGGCGGCTCCTGGAGGAATTGGCCGAGGCTCTCTGAAACGAACGAGAAGCCTCTGAAGCAAATCCTGCGGGTTGGAAAGAATCCCTGCCCGGGGTATATTCGGTGTTTCTGTGTGCCCACAGAAAAGGCCCCTCACTGGGGGCCAACTAAACACACCGTACCGGGCAGGGAGCAGTTTTGTCAAGCCGGGAATCCTCCGTATCCGAGAAGGAACTGCAAAAGGAACAGGAATTCATCGACCGGCTCTACGCGCGCGTCGACGAGCTGCGCGGCGAGGCCGCGGAGTCGGTCACGGACGCCCTGACGCCGGTCGGCACCGGTCAGCAGGCCAGGCTGGAGCGCGACCTGCTGGTCGTGGAGCGGTCCGGACTGCTGGCCGCGCTGAACGCGGTCGACGGCTCGCTCTGTTTCGGCCGGATCGATCTCACGGACGACGTGACGCACCACATCGGGCGTATCGGAATTCGTGCGGACGACTCCGCGCTCACCCCGATTCTCATCGACTGGCGTGCGCCGGTGGCGCGCCCCTTCTATCTCGCGACCGGGCATACGCCGATGGGTCTGCGGCGGCGCCGGCACATCACCACCGAGGGCCGGACCGTCACCGAACTGCACGACGAGATTCTCGATCTCGGTGACGACGAGCGCACCGGTTTCGAGGACCCGTCCGGTGACGCCGTGCTGCTCGCCGCGCTGAACTCCGCGCGTACCGGCCGCATGGGCGACATCGTGCAGACCATCCAGGCGGAGCAGGACCGGATCATCCGCCACGACCACCGGGGTGTGCTGGTGGTCGAGGGCGGTCCCGGCACGGGCAAGACCGCCGTCGCCCTGCACCGCGCCGCCTTCCTCCTCTACGAGCACCGGGAGCTGCTCGCCAAGCGGGCCGTGCTCATCGTCGGCCCCAACCCGGCCTTCCTCTCCTACATCTCCGAGGTGCTGCCCGCCCTCGGCGAGACCGGGGTGCTCCTGTCGACCGTCGGCGAGCTGTTCCCGGGTGTCCACGCCACCGCCGTGGACACGCCGCGCGCCGCCGCCGTGAAGGGCGCCGCCGCGATGGCCGACGCGCTCGCCGAGGCCGTCCGTGACCGCCAGCAGATGCCGGAGCCCGGGGCGCCGCTGGTGATCCGGCACGACGACGGCGACCTGATCCTCGACTGGGAGATCGCCTACGAGGCACGGCAGGCGGCCCGCGACACCCAGCTCCCGCACAACCTGGCCCGCCCGCACTTCGCCTTCCGGGTCATCGACGCGCTCACCGACCAGCTGGCCGAGCGGATCGGCGCCGACCCGTACGGCGGGCCGAACTTCCTCGGCCCCGACGACCTCGCGCAGCTCGGCAAGGGCGTCGCGGCCAGCGCCGAAGTGCACGCCGCCATCGCCGAGTTGTGGCCCCGGCTCACCCCGGAGGAGTTCGTCGCGGACTTCCTGGCCGAGCCCGTCCACGTAGCGGACGAGGAGGCCGCGGCGATCCGGCGCGAGGTGACGGGGCCCGCCGACTGGACGCCCGCCGACGTGCCGCTGCTCGACGAGGCCGCCGAGCTGCTCGGGTACGACGACTCCGCCGAGCGGGCCGCCGCCGAGGCCGCGCGCCAGGAGCGGATCGCCTACGCGCAGGGCGTGTTGGACCTGTCGAAGGGCTCGGAGACGTTCGAGTTCGAGGACGAGGACGAGTCCGAGGTGCTCGCCGCGCACGACATCGTCGACGCCGACCGGGTCGCCGACTGGTACGAGGAGGAGGACCACCGCAGCGCCGCCGAGCGCGCCGCCGCCGACCGGACCTGGGCGTTCGGCCACATCATCGTCGACGAGGCGCAGGAGCTGTCCCCGATGGCGTGGCGGCTGCTGATGCGGCGCTCGCCGACCCGGTCCATGACGCTGGTCGGCGACCCCGTGCAGACCAGCGAGGAGGGGGGCGTCGGCGCATGGTCGGACATCCTCGCCCCGTACGTCGAGGACCGCTTCGAGCACACCCGGCTCGGCGTCAACTACCGCACGCCGAGCGAGATCATGGAGCTCGCCGCGGCCGTCGTGCGTGCCGAGCACCCGGGCTTCGAGCCGCCGTCGTCCGTGCGCTCCACGGGCGTACGTCCCTGGGTGCGGGCCGCCGACGACCTGCCCGCGGCCGTGGCCGCGGCGGTCGCCGAACTCACCCCGGACGAAGGCAGGTTGGCGGTGATCGCGCCGCGCGAGCTGCACGGGACGATCGCGGCGAAGGTGGACGGGGTGACGGCGGGCGCCGCCCCCGACCTGACGCACACGGTCGTGCTGCTCGACCCGCGTCAGGCCAAGGGCCTGGAGTTCGACTCGGTGCTCGTCGTCGAGCCGGCCCGGTACGGGACCAGCGATCTGTACGTGGCGCTGACCCGGGCCACCCAGCGGCTCGGCATCCTGCACACCGGTGAACTGCCTCAGGCGCTGCGGCAGTTCACTTCCTGAGCGGGGGCAGGTCGGCGCAGAGGGCGGCCGGGAAGGCGGGCTCGATCCGGTGCACGTCGGTGCAGCCGCCCTTGACGCCGCGGGCGATCGGCTTCCAGCCGGACTTCTCGGCCCGGAAGAACCACCGGTCGCCGATGCTCGCCCCGCAGCCCGGCGCCGCGCCCTTGGGGCAGGCCGGGCCCACGAGGGAGGAGACGTCGAACACCAGCCACTTCCCGTCGCAGTGCTCCTCGCCACGGGAGGTGTGGTTCGGCACGTCGAGCGCCGCGACCGCCTGGTCGTAGGAGGCGGGGGTGCAGCCGGTGGGGGCCGGGTGACAGCCGAGCTCACCGCACAGGCGCAGATCGGGGGCGGTGGCCGCGTCGGCGGTGAAGGTCCGCAGACCGTCGACGCTGAGGACGCGCTTGCCGAGCGGCGCGGGCAGCCGGGTCCGCACGGTCGCCGTCCTCTCCCGTGCGACACAGTCGGGGACGCCCCCGGTCTCGTAGGTGACCTGCACCCACACCGTGCGGTCCGAGGTGCTGGTGACGACCGCTTTCAGATTCCGGTAGCAGGGGGAGCCGCTGCCCTCGACGTTCGGCACCGTCGGGGTGAGGGTCAGGGTCCGGCCGTCCGCGGCGAGCCGGGCGGCCCGCACATCGGTCGGGGCGTACGTCTGCCACCGCGCCGGGGTCGCGGAGGCGGTGCCCCCGGCCCCGGCCGCGCCCGCGTGCTGGGTGCCGCAGGCGGCGAGGACCAGCGCGCCCACGGCGCACAGCAGACTCACGACGACGGATCTGGCAGGCGGCTTCATGGGGTGACCATAAGCCGCCCGAGTCCGTCTCAGGCCGGCCGTAGCCAGACCGTTGCCAGCGGCGGCAGGGTCAGCCTGACGCTGGCCGGACGGCCGTGGGAGCCCTCCGCGTCGGGCTTCACCGGGTCCGGGTTGGTGACGTCGCCGCCGCCGTAGCGGGCCTGGTCGGTGTTGAGGACTTCGTGCCAGGCGGGGATGTCGTCGGGGACGCCGAGCCGGTACTCGTGGCGGACCACGGGGGAGAAGTTGGAGACGGCGAGCAGGGGGGTGCCGTCGGCGGCGTGGCGCAGGAAGGCGAAGACGTTGTCCTCGGCGGCGTCGCCGATGACCCAGGAGAATCCGGCGGGGTCGGTGTCGCGTTCCCACAGGGCGGGCGCGTCGCGGTAGACGTGGTTCAGGTCGCGGACGAGGTCGCGTACTCCGCGGTGGTCGGCCTCGGCTCCGTAGGCGGGGTCGAGGAGCCACCAGTCGGGGCCGTGGGCTTCGGACCATTCGGCGCCCTGGGCGAATTCCTGGCCCATGAAGAGGAGTTGTTTGCCGGGGTGGGCCCACATGAAGCCGAGGTAGGCGCGGTGGTTGGCGCGTTGTTGCCACCAGTCGCCGGGCATTTTGGAGACGAGGGAGCGTTTGCCGTGGACGACTTCGTCGTGGGAGATGGGCAGGACGTAGTTCTCGCTGTAGGCGTACACCATGGAGAAGGTCATCTCGTTGTGGTGGTACTTGCGGTGTACGGGTTCGTGGCTGATGTAGTCGAGGGAGTCGTGCATCCAGCCCATGTTCCATTTGAGGCCGAAGCCGAGGCCGCCGAAGCCGGCGGGGCCGGTGTGGTGGGTGGGGCGGGTGACGCCGTCCCAGGCGGTGGATTCCTCGGCGATGGTGACGACGCCGGGTACCCGGCGGTAGAGGGTGGCGTTCATCTCCTGGAGGAAGTCGACGGCGTCGAGGTTCTCCCGGCCGCCGAACTGGTTGGGGGTCCATTGGCCCTCCTCGCGTGAGTAGTCGAGGTAGAGCATGGAGGCGACGGCGTCGACGCGCAGGCCGTCGATGTGGAACTCCTCGCACCAGTACAGGGCGTTGGCGACGAGGAAGTTGCGGACTTCGCGGCGTCCGTAGTCGAATTCGAGGGTGCCCCAGTCGGGGTGGGCGGAGCGCAGTGGGTCCTCGTGTTCGTACAGGGGGCGGCCGTCGAACTCGGCCAGGGCCCAGTCGTCGCGCGGGAAGTGGGCGGGGACCCAGTCCATCAGGACGCCGATGCCGGCCTGGTGGAGTGTGTCGATGAGGTGTTTGAAGTCGTCGGGGGTGCCCAGGCGGGCGGTGGGGGCGTAGAAGCCGGTGACCTGGTAGCCCCAGGAGCCGCCGAAGGGGTGCTCGGCCACCGGTAGCAGTTCCACGTGGGTGAAGTTCAAGTCGGTGAGGTAGGCGGGGAGTTGCTCGGCGAGCTGGCGGTAGGTGAGGCCGGGGCGCCAGGACGGCAGATGGACCTCGTACACCGAGAAGGGCGACTCGTGGACGAGCCGGGTCGGGCGCTTCATCAGCCAGTCCCCGTCCTGCCACGCGTGGTGGGAGGCGTGGATCACCGAGGAGTTGGCGGGCGGGACCTCGGTGCGGGTGGCCAGCGGGTCGGCGCGCATCGTCTTGCTGCCGTCGGGGCGGGTGATCTCGTACTTGTAGAGCTCGCCCTCGCCGATGCCGGGCACGAACAGCTCCCACACGCCGGAGGAGCCGAGCGAGCGCATCGTGTGGGCCGCCCCGTTCCAGTAGTTGAACGTGCCGACGACCCGGACACCGCGGGCGTTCGGCGCCCAGACCGTGAAGCGGGTGCCCGCCACGTCCTGGTGGGTCATCGGGCGGGCACCGAGCGCGGTCCACAACTGCTCGTGGCGGCCCTCGGAGATCAGGTGCAGGTCGAGTTCGCCGAGAGCGGGCAGCAGGGCGTACGCGTCCGCGGTGCGGTGGGTCGTGTCGGCGTAGGTGATCTCCAGCTCGTAGGCGGACGGGACCTCGCGGAGCGGGAGGAGCGCGGAGAAGAACCCGTCGCCGTCGTCGTGGAGTTCGGCGTGGATGCCGTCCGGCGTGCGGACGGCGACCTTCAGGGCGAACGGGCGCCAGGCGCGGAACGCGGTGCCGCCGTCGGCGGGGTGCGCGCCGAGCACTCCGTGCGGGTTGTGGTGGGTCGCGGTCAGGAGGCGGTTCCGATCCGCCTCGGGGACGGGGGCCGCAGTGGTGGTGGGGCGGGCGGTCACGTGGGGGCCTCCTTGGGCGCCTTCGTTCGTTCCGGGTCGGTGCCGGTCGTGGTTCTTACGGGGCTTTGCTCTCTTCCGCCAGCCTCGCCAGGGCCGCCATCGGGACCGGGAGCCAGTCCGGGCGGTGGCGGGCCTCGTACAGGGCCTCGTAGATCGCCTTGTCCGTCTCGTACGCGCGCAGCAGCACCGGGTCGGTGCGCGGATCCCAGCCGGAGGACTCCGCGTAACCCGTGCAGTACGCGGCCCGGCACGCCTCCGACCAGGCCGGGGACCAGGGGCGGTGGGAGCGGGCCGCGTAGTCGAAGGAGCGGAGCATCCCGGCGATGTCGCGGTGCGCGGGGTGCGGCATCCGGCGCTCGGCCAGCGGGCGGGACGGCTCGCCCTCGAAGTCGATCAGGCGCCAGGCGCCGTTCGGCGCGCGCAGGCACTGGCCCAGGTGCAGGTCGCCGTGGACCCGCTGGGCCTGCCAGGTGTGGCCGCCCGCGGCCAGATCGGCCAGCGCGTCGAACGCGGTGCGCAGCGCGGGCACGTACGGATGCAGCGCCGGGACCTGCTGGGCCGTCGACTCCAGGCGCCGCGTCATGGCCGCGGCCAGCTGCTCGGTCTGGGCGCGGGTGTAGGTGACGGTGGGCAGGGCGTGCGCGAGGGCGGTGTGCACCTCGGCGGTGGCGCGCCCCAGCTCGTGCGCCTCGTACGTGAAGTCCTGCTGGTTGGTGAGGTGTTTGAGGGCCAGTTCCCAGCCGTCCGCCGCGCCGTCGAGGAACGGCTGGAGCAGACCGAGCGTCGTCTCGCCGTCCGCCGTCTCGAACCAGGCGACCGGCGCCGGCACCCGGTCGCAGCCCTCGCGGGCCAGCGCCAGGGGCAGTTCCAGATCAGGATTGGTGCCCGGCAGCACCCGGCGGAAGAGTTTGGCGATCAGCTGATCCCCGTACACCACCGAGGAGTTGGACTGCTCGGCCTGCAGCGGGCGCGGCGCGAGGTCGCGGGGGACCTGGCCGTACGGGCCGCGATGGAAGCGCAGGGCGCCGAGGGCGCCGGGCCTGCGCAGCCGCTCCAGGAGCACGGCGGCCTGGCGCGGGTCCTGCAGCGCCTCGTACGCGACACGGCCGGCCAGCGGGCCCCGGTCCATGTGCCCGATCGCGGCCGAGGCGAGGTGCGGGGCCAGCGCCTCGGCCGTTCCTATGAGCAGCTGGTAGCAGTCGCCGGGGCCGTCGTCGTCGGCCGGTGGCTGATGGGCCCGCAGCAGGAGGTGCAGCAGGGACGCGCGGGGCAGCAGCGGCGTGACGGAGTCGATGGTGAAGCCGGTGACCGGCCGGCCCTTGCCCGCGAACCAGCGCTGGCGCGGCAGCCACTCGCGCAGCAACGGGCCGAGGGACAGGAGTAGTTCGGAGTGACCGTCCACCGAGGCGGTCACAGCGGGCCGGGCTGCGGCTTCCGACATGGCGTCGCGTCCTTTCCCCGGGCCGGGAACGCGGGCGCTCGACGACGGTGTACGCGGTCCCGGGTGCCGAGATGCTGTCCAGAACTGCCAGAGGGGGACGTGCCGAGAGTGCGTGAACGAACGTGCGCGATCCGTGGCGCGGGCCGGAAGGGTGCGCGGCGGCGCCTGTCCCGCACGGTATTGGGGGAGAGTGCCCAAGGGGAGGGGACGGAAACCGGGATTGGCGTGTTCTTGGGCATTCCTCCGGTGCGTACGGGGGCGTACCCGCCGACGCCGTCGGCACCGGCGGCCACGCCGCCCTCACCGTCGTGGTCGAGGACCCGGCGGCGAGGGACGACGCGTCGATCAGAGCCCGTCCTTGCGCAACCTGAACCAGTAGAACCCGTGCCCCGCCAACGTCAGCAGGTAGGGCAGTTCGCCGATGGCGGGGAAGCGGACGCCGCCGATGAGTTCGACGGGGTGGCGTCCGTTGAAGGACTGGAGGTCGAGTTCGGTGGGCTGGGCGAAGCGGGAGAAGTTGTGGACGCACAGGACGAGGTCGTCCTTGTACTCGCGCAGGAACGCGATCACGGCCGGGTTGGACGAGGGGAGTTCGGTGTAGGAGCCCAGGCCGAAGGCCGGGTTCTGTTTGCGGATCTCGATCATGCGGCGCGTCCAGTGCAGCAGTGAGGACGGCGACGACATGGAGGCCTCGACGTTGGTGACCTGGTAGCCGTAGACCGGATCCATGATCGTGGGGAGGTAGAGGCGGCCGGGGTCGCAGGAGGAGAAGCCGGCGTTGCGGTCGGGGGTCCACTGCATGGGGGTGCGGACCGCGTCGCGGTCGCCGAGCCAGATGTTGTCGCCCATGCCGATCTCGTCGCCGTAGTAGAGGATCGGCGAGCCGGGCAGCGACAGCAGCAGGGCGGTGAACAGTTCGATCTGGTTGCGGTCGTTGTCCAGGAGCGGGGCCAGGCGCCGGCGGATGCCGATGTTGGCGCGCATGCGCGGGTCCTTGGCGTACTCCGCGTACATGTAGTCGCGTTCCTCGTCGGTGACCATTTCGAGGGTGAGCTCGTCGTGGTTGCGCAGGAAGATGCCCCACTGGCAGGAGGAGGGGATCGCGGGGGTCTTGGCGAGGATCTCGGAGACCGGGTAGCGCGATTCGCGGCGCACGGCCATGAAGATGCGGGGCATGACGGGGAAGTGGAAGGCCATGTGGCATTCGTCGCCGCCGGAGGCGTAGTCGCCGAAGTAGTCGACGACGTCCTCGGGCCACTGGTTGGCCTCGGCGAGGATGACGACGTCGGGGTACTGGGCGTCGATCTCCTTGCGGACCCGTTTGAGGAAGTGGTGGGTGGCGGGGAGGTTTTCGCAGTTGGTGCCCTCCTCGGCGTAGAGGTAGGGGACGGCGTCGAGGCGGAAGCCGTCGATGCCCAGGTCGAGCCAGAAGCGCAGGGCGGCCAGGATCTCCTCCTGGACGGCCGGGTTCTCGTAGTTGAGGTCGGGCTGGTGGGAGAAGAAGCGGTGCCAGAAGTACTGCTTGCGGACCGGGTCGAAGGTCCAGTTGGAGGCTTCGGTGTCGACGAAGATGATCCGGGCGTCCTGGTACTGCTTGTCGTCGTCGGCCCAGACGTAGTAGTCGCCGTAGGGTCCCTCGGGGTCCGAGCGGGACTGCTGGAACCACTCGTGCTGATCGCTCGTGTGGTTCATGACGAAGTCGATGATCACCCGCATGCCGCGCTGGTGCGCGGCGTCGACGAACTCCACGAAGTCGGCCAGATCACCGAACTCCGGCAGCACGGAGGTGTAGTCCGAGACGTCGTAACCGCCGTCCCGCAAAGGGGACTTGAAGAACGGTGGCAGCCAGAGGCAGTCCACGCCCAGCCACTGGAGATAGTCCAGTTTCGCCGTGATGCCCTTGAGGTCGCCGACGCCGTCGCCGTTGCTGTCCTGGAAGGAGCGGACCAGGACCTCGTAGAAGACGGCGCGCTTGAACCACTCGGGGTCCCGGTCTTTCTGCGGGGTGTCCTCGAAGGTGTCCGGGACGGGCTCATTCATGATCATGGTGTGGGTGACCCTCCGAATTCCTCTTCCAGAGAATTCATCGCGGCGTGGACGGTCGCAGGACGGTGAGGACGTGCGCGGGCGAACGGCCCGGCTCTAGACGCACATAGTTCGTCCTGCCCCAGAGATAGGTGTCGCCGGTGAGCTCATCGCGTACCGACAGGGACTCGTGCCAGCCGAGCCCCAGTTGTGGCATGTCCAACGAGACCGTCGCCTCCTGGGTGTGGTGCGGGTCGAGGTTCACGACCACCAGAACCGTGTTCGAACCACTGTGTTTCGAGTACGCGATCACCGCGTCCTGGTCGGCGTGGTGGAAGTGCACGTCACGCAGTTGCCGCAGCGCGGGGCTGCGGCGCCTGATGTCGTTGAGCGCCGTGAGGAGCGGAGCGATCGTCCGTCCCTCGCGCGCGGCCGACTCCCAGTCCCGCGGCCTCAGTTGGTACTTCTCCGAGTTCAGATACTCCTCGCTACCGGGGCGTAGCGGAGTGTTTTCGCAGAGCTCGTATCCGCTGTAGACGCCCCAGGAGGGGGAGAGGGTCGCGGCGAGGACCGCGCGGAGCTCGAAGGCGGGACGGCCGCCGTGCTGCAGGAACTCATGCAGGATGTCGGGGGTGTTGGGGAAGAAGTTGGGGCGCATGCAGGCCGCCGTTTCGGCCGCCAGCTCCTGGACGTACTCGGTGAGTTCCTGCTTCGAATTGCGCCAGGTGAAGTACGTGTACGACTGCTGGAATCCGATCTCGGCGAGGGTGCGCATCATCGCGGGGCGGGTGAACGCCTCCGCCAGGAAGATGACATCGGGGTCGGCGCGGTTGATGTCCGCGATGACCTGCTCCCAGAACACGACCGGTTTCGTGTGCGGGTTGTCGACGCGGAAGATGCGGACGCCGTGCGCCATCCAGTGCCGCAGGATCCGGGTCGTCTCGGCGATCAGGCCCGGCATGTCCTGGTCGAAGGCGATCGGATAGATGTCCTGGTACTTCTTCGGCGGGTTCTCGGCGTACGCGATCGTGCCGTCGGGGCGGTGGTGGAACCAGTCCGGGTGCTTGTCCACCCACGGATGGTCGGGCGAGCACTGCAGCGCGAAGTCCAGGGCCACTTCCAGGCCCAGCTCCGTGGCCCGCGCCACGAACGCGTCGAAGTCGTCGAGCGTGCCCAGGTCGGGATGGATCGCGTCGTGGCCGCCCTCGTGCGAGCCGATCGCCCAGGGCACCCCGACGTCGTGCGGGCCCGGGGAGAGCGAGTTGTTGGGGCCCTTGCGGTACGTGGTGCCGATGGGGTGGATCGGCGGGAGATAGACGACGTCGAAGCCCATCTCCGCGATGGCGGGGAGCCGGCGGGCCGCGGTGGCGAAGGTGCCGCTGACGGGCCGTTTGCCGGGTTCGACGAGGGCGCCCTCCGAGCGCGGGAAGAACTCGTACCAGGAGCCGTACAGGGCCCGCTCCCGCTCCACGATCAGCGGCAACTCCGGGGAAAAAGTGAGGAGTTCACGCAGCGGGTGCCGGGAGAGTACGTCGTTCACGTCCGGGGCGAGGGCGGCGGCGAGGCGGTCCGCGGGCGGGCGGCCGGGGTCGCGGAGCGCGGCGGCGGCCGCGAGCACGGGGGCGCGCAGCCGCTCGGGTATCCCGGCGGCGGCGCGCTCGTGCAGCGACGCGCCCTCTTCCAGGACGAGTTCGGTGTCGATGCCCGCCGGGATCTTGATCCCGGCCGTGTGCCGCCAGGTCGTCACGGGGTCGCCCCACGCCTCGACCGCGAACGTCCACGCGCCGACCGTGTCCGCCGCGACCTCGGCGCCCCAGCGGTCGGTGCCGGGGGCGAGTTCGCGCATCGGCGCCCACGGGCCCTCCCGGCCGTCCGGGCCGCGGAGCACGACATTGGCGGCGACGGCGTCGTGGCCCTCGCGGAAGACGGTGGCGGTGACCTGGAACGACTCGCCGGGGACGGCCTTGGCGGGCCGCGCGCCGCCGGCGATCAGCGGCCGCACGTCCCGGATGGGGATACGGCCCGTGGTGGGGCGGATCGGGGGTGGCGCCGCCTTCTTGGCGGGACGGACCGCAGGTGGCGCCGCCTTCTTGGCGGGGCGGGGCTTCTTCGGGGCCGGTCCGGCCTTGGCGCCCTTCTCGTCGGCGGCCTGGGCCGTGGGTGGTACCGACCCGTCCCGCCGGGCGGGACGCCTGCCCACGGGCTGGGCTGATTTCTTCTTTGCGGGCATGACCGCTCCTGTCCGCGAGGGATTCGGGGGTTGCGGAGACACGCTTCAGGGCTTGGGGGAGCGAGGGCCGTGCGGGGTACCGGGGGAGCCTTCCACGGTCCTCTGCCGGGCAATCCGGTGCTTTGTTAACTACTCGCGCGTAAGGGCACACACAAGACCGGTCCCGCCGTGGACGACGGGACCGGACCATGAACTCACCTCTCGTTTAAGGGTTGTTGACCTGCAGCAGCTTGTTCGGTGAACCGAGTCCCGCCCCGGTCACCCTGCCCGGAACCGCCCGGTCGACCAGTGCCTTGCTCACCTCCGCGGGCGTCGCCCACGCATGATCGGCGAGATACAGCGCGGCCGCGCCCGCGGCGTGCGGCGACGCCATGGACGTACCGGAGAAGGTGGCGCTTCCGGTGTTGCTCGCGTACGACGCGGACGTGATGTCCACGCCGGGGGCGAACAGGTCGAGTCGGGTACCCCAGTTCGAGAAACTCGCACGCGCGTCTTTCTGGTCGGTCGCGCCGACCGTGATCGCTTCCTTGACACGGGCGGGGGAGTACAGGCTCGCCGGGAGGCCGTCGTTGCCCGCCGCCACCGTGTAGGTGACACCGGAGGCGATGGAGTTGCGTACGGCGGCGTCCAGTTGGGCGTTGGCGTAGCCACCCAGGCTCATGTTGGCGACGGCCGGCTTGTGGGCGTGCTTGGTCACCCAGTCGATGCCCGCGATGACCTGGGCCGTTGTGCCGGATCCGTCGTTGTCGAGGACCCGCACCGCGACGACGTTAGCCTTCTTCGCCACGCCGTAGGTCTCGCCCGCGATGGTTCCGGCCACATGCGTGCCGTGGCCGTTGCCGTCCTGGGCCACCGCGTCGTTGTCGACGAAGTCCCAGCCGGAGGAGGCCCGGCCGCCGAAGTCCTGGTGCGTGGTGCGGATGCCCGTGTCGATCACGTACACGGTCACGCCCGCGCCCGCCGACTCCGGCCAGGTGTAGGACTTGTCGAGCGGCAGATCGTTCTGGTCGATGCGGTCCAGGCCCCACGAGGGCGGGTTCTTCTGGTTGTGGTCGTACGTGACGGCGGTGTCCTGCACGACGGAGGCCACGTCCGGGTCGGCCGCGAGCCTCTTCGCCTGCGCCTCGTTCACCTTCACCGCGTACCCGTTGAGGGCGTTGCTGTAGGTGTGGCGGATTTTCGCCCCGTATTTGGCGGCGAGGCCCTTGCCCGCCGCGGACGGCGCCCTGGTTCCCCCCTTCAGCGTCACTATGTAGCTGCCCGCCACGGCGCCGGGTTCACCGGCGCCGAGTATCCGCCCCTGCGCGGGGGCGGCGTGGGCAGGCAGCGTGATGGCCGAAAGCGCCGCGGCCGTGGTGAGCACGGTGAGTCCACCGGCCCATCGCAGCCGCCGCTTTCGCGTCACTGGCACGGTCACTGCCATGGATGAGTTCCCCTCCTCAACTCAGCGCACAATCACGCCAGTTGGCAGCCTCTCGTGTGGTGTGAAGTGCCACAAGGTCGTACGAGGGGGCGGAATCGGCCATATCGCCCGTGGAGGTGGCGTGAGGGTTGCGGCCGGGTTGCGGCGAATTCCGGCCGGATCCGGGAACGGGCCGGCCGCGGTCAGCCCCGGGGCGCGGCGACCGGCGGAGCCGACGAGCCGGGCAGCCGCAGGACCGCCTCGGTGCCGGCCGGCTCGACGGGCCGCAGCGCGACGGAACCGCCCGAGCGCTGCACGGTCTGCGCCACGATGGACAGCCCCAGGCCGCTGCCGGGCAGGGCGCGCGCCGTGGGGGAGCGCCAGAACCGGTCGAAGACGTAGGGGAGTTCGTCCTCGGGGATGCCCGGCCCCGCGTCGCGCACGGTCAGGACGCCCGCACCGGGACCGGCCGCCAGGCGCACGCGCACCTCGCCGTCGGCGGGCGAGAACTTCACCGCGTTGTCCAGCAGGTTCAGCACGGCCCGCTCCAGCGCCGCCGGGTCCGACAGGACGTACCAGTCGTCGAGCGCCGTGGTGAAGCGCAGCCCCGTGCCGCGCCGCCTGGCCCGCTCCAGGGCACGGCCCACCACCTCGTGGAACGCGACCACTTGGAGGGGCGCGTCCGCGGCGGCGCGATCCGGCCGGGACAGCTCCTGCAAGTCCCCGATGAGACCGGCGAGTTCACCGATCTGGGCGGTGACCGAGTCGAGCAGGTCCCTCTTGGCGGCGGCGGGGATGGCGCGGCCTGTGCGCTCGCTGTGGGCGAGCAGTTCGATGTTGGTGCGCAGCGAGGTCAGCGGCGTACGCAGCTCGTGACCCGCGTCGGCGATCAGCTGTTGCTGCCGGTCGCGCGAACTGGCCAGGGCCTGTGTCATCGCGTTGAACGCCTGCGAGAGGCGGGCGATCTCGTCCTGCCCCTCACTGGGAATGCGGACAGTGAGATCTTCCGTACGCGCGATGTGCTCGGCCGTGGCCGTGAGCCGCTCGACGGGGCGCAGACCGGCCCGCGCGATCCCGACACCCGCGCTCGCGGCGGCCAGCACACCGATCCCGGCGACACCGAGCAGCAGGAACGCGAGATTGCGCAGCGGCTGGTCGACGGAGTCGAGGGGCTGGGCGATGGAGACGGCGTACGGGCGGATGCCGGGCGGCAGCAGGGGGCGCGAGGTGGCGACCCGCATCCGCCTGCCGTCCGAGGTGACGGCGTCATGGAGCGTGTTGTGCCGCAGCCCCCGGGCGACGGCGAGATCGTCGGCGGTGGCCCTGATCGGTT
This sequence comes from Streptomyces sp. VRA16 Mangrove soil, assembly GCF_017377775.1. Classification (GTDB taxonomy): domain Bacteria; phylum Actinomycetota; class Actinomycetes; order Streptomycetales; family Streptomycetaceae; genus Streptomyces. The sequence continues at coordinate 204,786 of NZ_JAFVLN010000017.1, read as the reverse complement.
GGTTGCCCGAGTCCGCGCAGAGCGTGCCGTCGGCGCGCACCACCTGCACCGTGTACGGCGACGGCCGCTGGTCCCGCCCGTCGGACAGCGGCGGGGTCGCGCCGCAGGTGTCGACCAGCTGCTTCACGTAGCCCGGGGACGCCTCCACGCTCCGCAGATTGGAGTCCAGCTGCCGCGCCAGCTGCTGCCCCGTGAACACGTACGCCGCCACCGACGCCGCGCTCACCGCGACGGCGACCGCGACCGCCGCGAGCAGCCCGAGCCGGGCCCGCAGCGACAGCCGCCGCAGCCGGTCGGCCGGTCGCCGTGTGCCGTGCCGCGTCCCCGTGAGACTCATGGCGAGAGTGTGTGGCGTGAAGATGAGAATGAGGTGAGCGCGGCGGCTGCGGCAGGATGGCCCCATGGCGATCATCCACAGAACGACCCTGAAGCCCACGAAGCTCGAACTCCTCACGGACTGGCTGCCGAAGCAGCCCTGGTACCGGGGCACCGGCACCCCCGAGCTCGGCAAGGCCGGCGGCTTCCGCCTCGACGACCCGGCCGGGCAGGTCGGCATCGAGTTCCTGGCCGCCACCGACACCTCGGGCCCCGAGCCGGTGACGTACCACGTGCCGATGACCTACCGCGGCGCTCCGCTGCCGGACGCCGACGACGCGCTGATCGGCACGCTGGTGCACGGGGTGCTCGGCGACCGCTGGGTGTACGACGGGACCCGGGACCCGCTGCTCATGGGCGAGTTGGCGGCCCTGCTGAGGGGTGAGGTGCCCGCGCACGCGCAGAGCGTCGACGGCGAGCTCGACCCGACCGTGCACGCCTCGCTCGGCGGCGGCGAGGGCCGCTTGGAGATCGTGCGCGTCCTGGAGCCGGGCTCCACGGCGGCCGGCGGGGTCACCGCCGAGTGGGACCTGGGGAACGGGAGCCGGGTGCGCGGCGTCTTCGCCGTCGTGCGGGGCGACTGACACCGGCTGACACGCGCCCGCGCGAAGGGGGTGCGGGCATGCTCGACGACGTGGTGCAGGGGGCGGTGGAAGGGGTGGTGCGCTGGACCCTGGGTCTGGCCACCGGACGGCGGCGGGAACGGTCCGCGCAGCGGGCCGCAGGCCGGACCCCCGACCCCGTCCTGGCGGCGGCCGAGGCCGGCCGCCCCGCAAACCTGGCCTGCGCGCTGCGGTGGAAGGCCGTGGGACAGAGCGCCTTCACGGACGGCTGGCTGCGCGTGAACCAGGGTGATCCGGTCTGGTGGGACCGCAGGACCAAAGGCCAACTGCCTCTGCCCGCAGCCGGATTCACCTGCGTCGAGCGGCGGATCGCACTGCCCGGCGAGTTCTTCCGCGGCGTCCACGGCACATCCTTCGTCCTGCGGCTGCGTGCCGCGGACGGCTCGCAGGCGGAGCTGTCGGTGGCCGCCCCCACCGCCCCGTACGTCCTGCGGCTCCTCACGGGAAGACCGGGCGTCGACCTGGGCAAGTGACGCCCGATGCCCCGGGAGTTGGCGGGATGTCGGATACCACCGAGGCGGCGGAGTCTGACATGGTGGCACCGTCCCCGGCGGTCACCGCCGGTCGACGCACTGTCACGCCGAGTGGGGGAGAAGCCGGAATGAGTGGACGCATGAGAGCACGCACGGGCACGACCGCGCACGCCACGGCAGCCGCGGCCACGGGCCGCCGGCGGCGCCGGATCGGCATCGCGGCTGCCGCGCTCCTGTCCACCGCCGGCGCGCTCGCCGCCACCACGACGCCCGCTCAGGCCTACAGCCCCAACCCCACGGTCAGCGCCTACTACCGCGACACGGACAGCTGCCCGTGCAGCGGCGGCACGCTCACCGACCCGTTCGACAACACGTACTTCGCCTACGACGCGGGCGGCTACGCGGTGAAGCTGGAGCTGAACCAGGGCGGTTCGTTCGTCGGCAAGGTCGAGTTCCACCCGAACGACGAGAAGCTCTGGGTGTACGACACGAAGAACGACGGCGACACCTTCTACGTGCAGGTCTCGTACACCTCGGGCGGCACCGGCCACAACCTCGGCACCTACTCGGCGCCCGGCACCGACGCCGTCATGGACTACGTGACCAAGGACTTCGACATCCCCGAGGGCGCCTACGTCGACATCTCGGTGTACGACGACGCGGGACTCACGGACTACATCGGCGGCGCCCGGGGCACGGGCGCCGCGATCGCCTAGGGCCTGCCCGGCGCCGCCACCGATCCCGCGGCGCCGCCCTGCGTCGACAGATACAGGGCGCCGCCCAGGACGAGCGGTTCGGTGAGCGGGCCGAGGGCCAGGCTCAGACCCGACGCGGTGGGCAGCCGTACGGAGCCCCCGGTGGAGCCGTCCGCGACGTCCAGAGCGCGGATCTCCCGGCGCGCCACGGCGAACACCCGGTCTCCGGCGAGTGCCAGAGCAGCCGTCGACGCGGGCGCCCGCACGTCCCAACGGGTCTCCCCCGTACGCCAGTCGAAGCCCCGTAGCCGCCCGGACCCGTCCCGTACGACGACGATGTCACGGTCGCCGACCACGGGCGCTGCGGCCGGGGTGACCGCGCCGGCCAGGGTGCGCCGGGTCGCGAGCGTCCGGGGGTCGAGCACGGCGATTCCGCGCCGCCCCGTCGACCAGCACAGCAGCGCGTCGTCGTGCGCGAGCAGCCCGGTGCAGTCGATGTCCCGGCGGATCCGGGGCTCGGGCACCGCTTCGGTGGTGTCCAGGCCGGCCGGGGAGCCGTCGGCGAGCGTCAGATGGACCGTCTTCCCGCGCACGACGAGCGGACCGTGCGCGTCCGGCAGATGCCCCGACCACATCTGCTGCCCGTCGCGCGTCCGCAGCGCCTGCACCTCGACCAGCTCGTCGGCGGCGGACGCCTGGTCGTCGACGTTCGCCACGTACAGTCGTCCGCGCGCGTACGTGAGCGCCCGCAGACCCGTGTAACTCATGCGCTGGTACTGCCACTTGATGTCACCGGTCGCCGCGTCCACGGCCGTGACCCCGGCCGCCGCGGCCACGTAGAAGAGGGTGCCGTCGGTGACGGGCGCGATCGCCGGGGCGCCCGGCGGTGTCCCGGGGAACAGGTCGTCGCTCGTGCGGTCCGCGCCGAAGCCCGCCACCCGCCACTTCTCCTTGCCGGTGGCGAGATCCAGGGCGCGGGCCGCACCGTGCCCGTCGCCGCACACCAGCAGCCCGGCGCCGGCCGTGCACCCGCCGGTCCTGCCCGCGCCCTTGACGCTGCGCGCCCACGGCCGCCAGCCCGCCGGCCGCCGCCCGGTGCCGAGTGCTTCGGCGGTGAACTCGCCGCTGTGCGCGGCGTTCGCGTCCGGTACGGCGAGCGGCGCCGGCTCGTGCCGCTGCGACCCGGCCGCGGCCGGGTCGGACGCCGTGGCGTGCGGGGTGCCGCTCCCGTCGCCGGGCAGCAAGGCGGCGAGGGTGACGGTGAGCGCCGTGGCGAGGACGGCGGCCACCGGGATCCACCAGCGGCGGCGGCGCGGCCGCTCCGGCACGGTCGGCGGGGCCTGCGGGCGGGCGAGCGCCGCGGTCGGGGAGTACGGCACCGCGAGCGGCGGCGGCGCCGTCGCCGGTGACGTGGACGCCGCCTCCAACGGCACGGTGCCCGCCGCCTGTTCGCACCGCTCCACGGCCTCTCGGTGCGCGGCGAACAGGGACAGATAGGGGGCGGGCCAGTACGGGTCCCGCGCGTCCGGCGCCGCCGACAGCTCGGCGGCAAGCTTCGCCGCCGCGAGGCGGTCCGCCGGATCGGGGGCGAGACAGCGGGAGACCACGTCGTGCAGCAGCGGCGGCAGTTCGGACAGGTCGGGGGCGCCGGACGCGATGCGGTAGAGGACCGACGCCGGTTCCTCGTCGTCGAACGGGCCGCGGCCGCTCGCCGCGAAGCACAGGATCGCGCCCAGGCAGAACACGTCGGACGCGGGCACCAGCGCATGGCTGCCCGTCAGATGCTCGGGCGACATGTAGCCGGGCGTGCCGATCAGCAGGCCCGTCGCGGTGAGCGCCGTCGCGTCGAAGGCCTGCGCGATCCCGAAGTCGATCAGGCGCGGCCCGTCAGGGGTGAGCAGCACATTGCCCGGCTTGAGATCGCGGTGCAGGATGCGCGCGTCGTGCACCGCGGCGAGCGCCCGCGCCAGGCCCGCGCCCAGGGAGCGCACGGCCGGCACGGCCAGGGGACCGCACCGGTCCACGGCGTCGGAGAGCGCGGGGCCCGGCACGTACTCCGTGGCCAGCCAGGGGAGCCGGGCGTCCGCGTCGCCGTCGAGCAGCGCCGCCGTGTGCGGTCCCGTCACCGTGCGCGCCGCGTCGATCTCGCGGCGGAAGCGGGTCCTGAACTCCGCCTCGACACCGTCCTCCCCGGCCGCGGCCTTCAGGGTCTTCACGGCGACGAGCGGCCCGGCGACCACCCCGCCCGTGACCTCCCGGCGCCCCAGGAACACCTCGCCCATGCCGCCCGCGCCGATCCGCCCGATGATCCGGTACGGGCCGATGCGGCGGACCGGGCCCTGCCACGGGGTCAGCACGACGCCTCCGCTTCCTGTGCGTCCGTCGGGTCCGTTGCGTTCGCTTTCCGTACGTCCGTCACGGCAGCCGCACCGACGTGATCGCCCCGCGGTCGAAGACCACGTGCGCCACCCCGCCCAGCATCAGGACCTCCGGCCGCCGGATCATGTCGCGGATCAGGACCGCGTCGTCGGTGGCCCGCGGCGCGCCGCGGTCGCCGGGCGCCCCGGGCAGCGGTACCGCCCGCGGGGTGCCGAGCCGGCCGCGTCGCTCGTCCAGCGGGATCACGTACAGCTTGTGGTGGTCGGCGAGGACCGCGCGCCCGTCGGCCAGCAGCGGCGCGGACACGCCCGGGCCTCGGACCGGCGCCTTCACCCGCTGCAGCTGCCGGCCGGTGCGCTGGTCGGAGAGGATCAGCTCGCCGCTGTCGGTGTCCTGCGCCAGCGCGTACCGGCGGTCGGTCGCCGTGACGAGGACATCGGCATCGGCGACCTTCTCGTCCAGCGGATACGTGGAGTGGCTCACGGGCTCCAGGGTGCGGGGCGCGTACCGGTCGACCCGGATCCCCGTCGTGGCGCCCGAGCCGTCGGGGCCCTCGGACTCCCGGCTGTCGCAGCGGATCGTGCCGCCGCCCGCGAACAGGTTCCGGCACCCGGCGGCAGTGGTCCCGGCGGCCCGGCCGAGCACCTTGCCGGTGCGGACGTCGACGGAGATCAGCCCGTCGGGCGTGCGCCCGTAGAGCACCCCGTCGAGGACGGCCACGGCCCGGTACGCGCCCTCCACCGCGGTGCTCTCGGCGGGCTTGTCGCTGAGCGTCCTGTCCCACAGGGTGTGGCCGTCACGGGCGTCGTACGCGCGGATCGAGGCGCCGCTGTCCGCCTCCACCCCGAGCTCCCCGCCGCTCAGGGTCGCGATCACCGTGTCGCCGGCCAGCAGCCCCTGGGTGCCGAACCTGCCGCGCCCCGCGGGCGGCGTGGCCTGCCAGCGCACGGCGCCGGTCCGGGTGTCGCGCAATTGCAGCCGGCCGCCCGAGGCGATCAGGGCCTGCCCGCCCCGCACCTGGGGCGGCAGCCGGTCGCCGGACACGAACAGGGTGCCGGTGGCGCTGACGGACGCCTCCTGCGCAGGGCTGCCCGAGGTCCACAGCCGCTTCCCGTCGGCCGCCGACACCGCCTCGTACGTACCGTTCGTCAGCAGGCACACCACGGCGCGGGTGTCCGCCGCGCAGTTCATCGGCGCGTCGCCGAGCCGCCCGTGCCACGGCTTCCAGCCCGGTGCGCGCTGCGCCGTGAACTGCGGGACGTAGCCGCTGCGGTCGTCGGTGCCGCCCGCGTCGACGCCCGCCTGCGCGACCAGTCGGGTGGGGCTCAGGGTGGTCGTCGGCCCGGGGCTCGCACCGCTCCCGGCCGCACCGCCGCCGTCCGCGCTGCCGCCGCCGCGCAGCGCCAGGTACGCGCCGACACCCGCGCCCGCGACGGCCACCGCCGCGATCACCGCGAGCGCCCGCACCCGGCCGCGGCGGGCCAGGGCCGGTGCGGCCGGGTGCGGGGCCGCGGGCGGCGCGGGCGGGTTCGGGCCCTGGGTGGGGAACTGGTGCGGGGCGAGCGTCCGGGCGCCCAGCGGCTGCTCGGGACCGGCATCCGCCGCGGGCTCGGGCAGCGGCAGCAGCGGGGAGCCCGTCGCGCACAGCCGGGAGACCTCCGCGCGGGTGTCGGCGACGGCCCGCACGACCGGCTCGGGCCACGCGGCCTGCCCCGCGGGACACAAGGCGTCGAGCCGCCCGGCCAGCTCCCGCGCCGTGGGCCGCCGCTCCGGGTCCTTCGCCAGGCAGTCGGCGATCACGGGGCGCAACGCGTCGGGCAGCGCGTCGAGTTCGGCTTCGGCCGCCGCCACCCGGAACAGTACGGCCGCCACCGGCCCGTCCCCGAACAGATCGCGGCCGGTCGCCGCGTACGCGAGCACCGAGCCCAGACAGAACACGTCCGACGCCGCCACCACGTGCCGGCCGCCGGCCATGTGCTCGGGCGACATGTAGGCGGGGGTGCCGACGATCCGGCCCGTCGCGGTGAGCGTGGTGGCGGTCAGGGTGCGGGCCACACCGAAGTCGATGACCTTGGGGCCGTCCGCGCCGAGCAGCACGTTCGCCGGCTTCACGTCACGATGCAGCGCGCCCGCCGCGTGCACGGCGGCCAGCGCCCGCGCCATCCCCGCCCCGAGCCGGGCCACCGCGGCGACGGGCAGCGGCCCGTGCCGGCCCACCGCCCCGGCCAGGGTCGGGCCCGGCACGTACTCGGTGGCCAGCCACACCGGCCCGGCGTCCGCGTCCACCGCACTCGCCACGAGCCGGGCCACACCGGGGTCGTGCACGGACTGCGCGACCAGCGCCTCCCGGCGAAAGCGCCGCAGATGGTCCGCGTCCAGGGCCACCTCGTTGCGGATCACCTTCACCGCGACCAGATCGCCGATCCCGTACCCGGCGACGAGCCGCTCGGGACGGGCCAGGAACACCTCGCCCATGCCGCCCGCGCCGAGCCGCGCCAATGTCACGTACGGCCCCACGGCGCGCGGCGATGTCTCGTACAACGGCCCCGGCATCCCCCGCCGCCCCCCAAGTCGCCCGCATCACAAATGTTTTCGACAGTGTTCCACGTGGTGGGGGCGGATCCGGTTCCGGGCGCCCCGCCGTGCGCCGTGGCCCGAAACCTGATCGCGCACTACCGTCGTGGATGAATTCTCGGGCCGCACGAGGACGCGCGCAGGCCCGGCCCGCTGTGTCCCCTGTGTACTCTCCGGTACTCGTCGAGGTGATCACGTGAAGGCCATCCGTCGGTTCACGGTCCGTCCGGTCCTGCCCGAACCTCTCGCCCCGCTCCACGAGTTGGCCCGTAATCTGCGCTGGTCCTGGCATCCGGGGACCCGCGACCTGTTCGCCCTCGTCGATCCGGCGCGCTGGGCCGCGTCCGACGGCGACCCCATGCGGCTGCTCGGCGACGTCCCGACCGCCCGGCTCGCCGAACTCGCCGCCGACGAGGGCTTCCTGGCCCGGCTGAGCGAGGTCGCCGACGACCTGCGCGGCTATCTCCACGACGACCGCTGGTACCAGACGCAGGGCGGCGGCCCGGGCCGGCTCCCCGCCTGTATCGCCTACTTCTCGCCCGAGTTCGGGATCACCGCCGCGCTGCCGCAGTACTCGGGCGGTCTCGGCATCCTCGCCGGCGACCACCTCAAGGCCGCCAGCGACCTGGGGGTCCCGCTGATCGGCGTAGGACTGCTGTACCGGCACGGATACTTCCGGCAGTCGCTGTCCCGGGACGGCTGGCAGCAGGAGACGTACCCGGTGACCGATCCCAACGAGCTGCCGCTGACCCTGCTGTGCGAGCCCGACGGCAGCCCGGCGCACATCTCCCTGGCCCTGCCCGGCGGACGCAGCCTGCTGGCCCGGATCTGGCAGGCCCAGGTCGGCCGGGTGCCGTTGCTGATGCTGGACTCCGATGTCGAGCAGAACGACGTGCACGCCCGCGAGGTGACCGACCGGCTCTACGGCGGCGGCAGCGAGCACCGCCTCCTCCAGGAGATGCTGCTCGGCATCGGCGGGGTGCGCGCCGTGCGCACGTACTGCCGGATCACCGGGCACGCCCCGCCCGAGGTCTTCCACACGAACGAGGGCCACGCGGGCTTCCTCGGCATCGAGCGGATCGGTGAACTCGCCGCGCAGGGGCTCGACTTCGACTCGGCGACCGAGGCGGTCAGGGCCGGGACGGTCTTCACCACGCACACCCCCGTCCCGGCCGGCATCGACCGTTTCGACCGCGAGCTGGTCGCCCGGCACTTCGGCGGCCCGGACGCCGAGCTGCCCGCCCTCGACGTCGAGCGGATCCTCGGCCTCGGCATGGAGACCTACCCGGGCGGCGACCCGAACGTCTTCAACATGGCCGTGATGGGCCTGCGCCTCGCGGGCCGGGCCAACGGCGTGTCGACCCTGCACGGCTCCGTCAGCCGGGAGATGTTCTCGGGCCTGTGGCCGGGGTTCGACCCGGAGGAGGTCCCGATCACCTCCGTGACGAACGGGGTGCACGCGCCCACCTGGGTCGCCCCCGAGGTGTTCCGGCTCGGCGCCCGCCAGATCGGCGAACGGCGCACCGAGGACGCCCTGTCGATCGGCGGCTCGGACCGCTGGGACGCCGTCGGGGACATCGCCGACCAGGACATCTGGGATCTGCGCCGGTCCCTGCGCGCCCAACTGGTGGAGGAGGTCCGTGAGCGGCTCGCCGCGTCCTGGCGCCAGCGCGGCGCGGGATCGGCCGAACTCGGCTGGATCGACGGGGTGTTGGACCCGGACGTCCTCACCATCGGCTTCGCGCGCCGCGTGCCCTCGTACAAGCGGCTCACGCTGATGCTGCGCGACCCCGACCGTCTGATGCGGCTGCTGCTCGACCCGGACCGGCCGGTCCAGATCGTGGTCGCCGGCAAGGCGCACCCGGCCGACGACGGCGGCAAACGCCTGGTGCAGGAACTGGTCCGCTTCACCGACGACCCGCGCGTGCGCCACCGCATCGTCTTCCTGCCCGACTACGGCATGGCGATGGCGCAGAAGCTCTACCCCGGCTGCGACATCTGGCTCAACAATCCGCTGCGCCCGCTGGAGGCCTGCGGCACGTCTGGCATGAAGGCCGCCCTCAACGGCTGCCTCAACCTCTCGGTCCTGGACGGCTGGTGGGACGAATGGTTCGAGCCGGCCTTCGGCTGGGCGATCCCCACGGCCGACGGCACGGCGACCGACGAGCACCGCCGCGACGACCTGGAGGCGGCGGCCCTCTACGACCTCCTGGAGAACCGGGTCGCCCCGCGCTTCTACGAGCACGGCCCCGACGGACTGCCCGACCGCTGGATCGAGATGGTCCGCCAGACTCTCACCCACCTCGGCCCCAAGGTCCTCGCGGGCCGCATGGTCCGCGAGTACGTGGACAAGCTGTACGCGCCCGCCGCCCGCGCCGACCGCGCCCTCACCCCGGACACCGCCAGGGAGCTGGCGAGCTGGAAGTCCAAGGTGCGCACGGCCTGGCCGCGGGTGGCCGTCGACCACGTGGAGGCGTCCACCGACACGGCGGAGCTCGGCGCCACGCTTCTTCTCCATGTCCGCGTCGCCCTCGGCGAGTTGGGCCCCGAGGACGTCGAGGTGCAGGCGGTCGCGGGCCGCGTCGACGCCGAGGACCGCATCGCGGAGGCGGCCACGGTCCCGCTGAAGCCGGTCGCGGGCCCCGACGAGGAGGGCCGCTGGTCGTACGAGGGCCCGCTCGCCCTCGACCGCACCGGCCCGTACGGCTACACCGTCCGCATCCTGCCCACGCACCGGCTGCTCGCGTCCCCGGCCGAGACCGGTCTGGTGACGGTGCCGTCGGAGGAGGTGAGCGAAGGGGGCGGGGTGCTGATGCGCTGAGCCGGGAACGCGGCCGGGGCGCCCGCAGACCACTGCGGACGCCCCGACCACCGTGGCTGGGACGGCTACTTGACGTTCACGGCCGTCCAGGCGGCGGCGACCGCCTTGTACTCCGCCGAGCTCGCCCCGTACAGGTCGGAGGCCGCGCTCAGCGTCGCCGTACGCGCCTTGGCGTAGTTGGTGCTCGACGTGAAGTACGTCGTCAGCGCCTTGAACCAGATCTGCTCGGCCTTGTCGCGGCCGATCCCGGTGACCGTCGAGCCGTCGGCCGTCGGGGAGTCGTAGGCGACCCCGTTGATGGTCTTCTTCCCGCTGCCCTCGCTGAGCAGGTAGAAGAAGTGGTTCGCGATGCCGGACGAGTAGTGCACGTCGACGTTGCCCGCGCCGGACTTCCAGGAGTCCAGCGAGGCGCCGTCCTTGCTGGGCTTGTCCATGTAGCGCAGCGGCGAGCCGTCGCCGTTGATGTCGATCTTCTCGCCGATGAGGTAGTCGCCCGGGTCGGCGGAGTTGTTCGCGTAGAACTCGACCGAGGTGCCGAAGATGTCGGACGTCGCCTCGTTCAGGCCGCCGGACTCACCGGAGTAGATCAGGCCGGCCGTCGCGGACGTGACGCCGTGGCTCATCTCGTGCGCGGCCACGTCGATGGCGGTCAGCGGGTCCTTGTTGCCGGAGCCGTCGCCGTACGTCATGCAGAAGCAGCTGTCGTCCCAGAACGCGTTGACGTACGCGTTGCCGTAGTGGACGCGGGAGTAGGCGCCCTTGCCGTCGCCGTTGATGCCGCTGCGGCCGAAGACGTTCTTGTAGAAGTCCCAGGTGACCTGCGCGCCGTAGGCGGCGTCGACACCGGCCGTCGCCGGGTCGTTGACGGTGCCGTCGCCCCACTTGTCGTCGGCGTCGGTGAACAGCGTGCCCTTGCCGGACGTGCCGTGGTTCAGGTTGTACGTGGAGTGGCCGCCGCGCGTGCCGTCGGTCAGCGCGTAGGACGAGCCCGACTTGGTCGTGCCGATCTCGACGGTGCCGCTGTACTCGGACGTACCGGTGCCGGTCATGATCGCGTCGAACTGGGTGATCTTCTTGCCGGTCGCGGCGTCCGTGATGACGTGCAGCCGGCTCGGCGTGCCGTCCTTCTTGGTGGACTTCACGACCTTCTCGTAGGCGAGTCTCGGCGTGCCGGTCGCCGCCCAGACGATCTTGCGGGCCCCGGACGGTGCCGCCGCGAGGGAGGCGCCGGTGGTGGCGACGTCGATCGACTTCGACGTGGCGCGGGTGACGCCCTCGCGCTCGCCGGACTTCGACGCGTGGACGACGAGGTCGCCGCCGAGGACCGGGAGGCCGTCGTAGGTCCGCTCGTAGCGGGTGTGGGTCGTGCCGTCGCGGTCCTTCACGACGTCACGGACGACGAGCTTCTCCTTGGAACCGAGCTTCAACTCCTGCGCCGTCTCGGCCGTGTTGGCGCGCGCGTCCTTGATGAGGTCCGCGCGGGCCGAGGCGCTCAGGGCCAGTGGGGTGGCCGAGGGGGCGGACGGCTGGGCGGCGGCGCCGGTGGCGGTGAGGGCACCGGTCAGCAGGGCGCCGGCGGCGACGGCGGTGGCGATGGACACAGTGGTGCGACGGGATATGTGGGGGGTCACGAAGAAAGCTCCTTGAAGGTGAAGTGGGGGGAGGTGAGCTTTGCCGTGCGGGTGATGCGGGTGGTGCGAGTCGTACGGGTGGTGCCAGTCGTACGGGTGGTGCGAGTCGTACGGTTCGTGCGGGAAAACTGTGGCAGTTGAAGACCGGAGATGTCATGTACGTGATCGAAGGATGGCTGGAATTCGTCCGTTGAGCGACAACTGCCGTACGGATTGCGAACGCAGCATGAACGGGCGCGCCGCACCGGGGAGTTGAACCACCGGTGCGACGCGCCCCGCAAGGGAAGTGCGGTACCGCTTACGGGAACGTCAGCTTGAAGCTGTTGATGTAACCCGTGTCCTGCGCGCCGAGGTCCTGGACCTTCAGCTTCCAGGTGCCGTTCGCGGTCTCCGTGGAGGCGTTGACCGTGTACGTCGTCTGGATGTTGGGGGTCGAGTCGTACGAGGACGAGTGCAGCCGGTACGTCTTCCCGCTCGGGCCCACCAGGTCGACCTGGAGGTCACCGCTCCACGTGTGGATGATGTCCACGCCGACCTTCAGGGTCGACGGCGCGTTCCCGCTGACGCCGGAGACGGTCAGGGACGAGGTCACGGCCGCGCCCGGGTAGTCGGGGATGGCCACATCGGTGTCGTTGGTGAACGTCTTTCCGGTGCCCGGGTCGGTGCCGCCGGAGCGCGCACCCACGTTGATCGCGGCGAACGCGTCCTGCACCGCCTTGTACTCGGTGGAGGTGGTCCCGTACAGCTCACCGGCCGCGGCCAGCGCACCGGTGCGCGCGCCCGCGTAGTTCGTGGTCGAGGTGAACTTCGTGGTGAGCGCCTTGAACCAGATCAGCGCGGCCTTGTCCCGGCCGATGCCGGTGACCGGAAGGCCGTCGGAGGTCGGCGAGTTGTAGGTGACCCCGTTGATGGTCTTCGTCCCGCTGCCCTCGCTGAGCAGGTAGAAGAGGTGGTTGGCCGGGCCCGACGAGTAGTGCACGTCGACCGAGCCGATGCCGGAGTACCAGGAGTCCTTGGACGCGCCGTCCTTGCTCGGCTTGTCCATGTAGCGCAGCGGGGTGCCGTCGCCGTTGATGTCGATCTTCTCGCCGATGAGGTAGTCACCGACGTCGGAGGAGTTGTTCGCGTAGAACTCGACGGCGGTGGCGAAGATGTCGGAGGTCGCCTCGTTCAGACCGCCGGACTCACCGGAGTAGTTGAGCCCCGCGGTGTTGGAGGTGACGCCGTGCGTCATCTCGTGCGCGGCCACGTCGATCGACGTGAGCGGCGCGGCGTTGCCGGAGCCGTCGCCGTACGTCATGCAGAAGCAGCTGTCGTCCCAGAACGCGTTGACGTAGTTGTTGCCGTAGTGGACCCGGCTGTACGCGCCCACGCCGTCGCCGCGGATACCGGTCCTGCCCTGGACGTTCTTGTAGTAGTCCCAGGTCAGCGCGGCACCGTAGTGGGCGTCGGCGGCAGCGGTCTCGGTGTTGGAGGCGCTGCCGTTGCCCCACACGTCGTCCGAACCGGAGTACAGGGTGCCGGTGCCGGACGTGCCGTGGTTCAGGTTGTACGTCTTGTGGCCGCCGCGGGTGGTGTCGTTGAGGGTGTACGACGAGCCCGACTGGGCGGTGCCGAGGGTGACGGTGCCGCTGTACTCGGTGTTGCCCGTGCCCGTCTCGATCGCCTGCCACTCGTGCAGCTTCTTGCCGGTGGTGGCGTCGGTGATGACGTGGAGTTCGTTCGGGGTGCCGTCGTCCTGGAGACCGCCGACCACGGTCTCGTACGCGAGCGTGGGCTGCCCCTTCTTCGCGCCCTGCCCGAGCCAGACCACCTTGCGCGGCGCCCGGTCGGCCTCGGTCTTCTTCGACCCGTCCGCCTTCGCGAGGCCGAGCGCCTGCTTCTCGGCGGTGGCGGCCTTCACGTCCGCCGTGGTGTCCACGCCCTTGAGCTGCGCCTTCGACGCCTTGGTGACGCCTTGCTCGGCGCCGGACTTCGCGGTGTCGACGATCAGGTCGCCGCCCAGCACGGGAAGCCCGTCGTAGGTCCGCTCGTACCGGGTGTGGGTGGTCCCGTCCCGGTCCTGGAGCACGTCACGGACGACGAGCTTCTCCTTGCCGGTCAGGCCGAGGTCCTTGGCGGTGTCGGCCTTGCCGGCGTTCGCCTCGCGCAGCAGTTCGGCGCGCTTGGCGGGGGAGAGTTTCACGGGCAGGGCGCCCGGGTCGGCGCCGCGCGCCGCGTTCGCGGTGACGCGGGCCGCTGCCGCGCTCAGGTCGCTGCCGTGCTCGGCCGCGGCCGGGGACGACTGGAAGGCGACGGCCAGCAGGGCGGTGACGGCGCCGACGGCGGCTGCGGCCGTGGCGCGGCGTCTGTGGGAGGTGGAAGTGCTTCTCAACGCTGAACTCCTTCTGCGTGACCGCGGGTTGCGCGGCCAGTGGGGAACGGGCGGCGGGTGGCCGTCCGGGCAGAACGCAGTGCAGGCGGTGCGGGTGGAGTGCGTGACGCGGCCGGGGTGCCTAGGGTCCGTGTTCCTGTGAGGCACTTGTGCGCCGGTCGAGGGGAAGAGTGGCAGGCGGAAGCGTTTCCTGTCAGGAGCGCGTCAGCAGGTTGGCCGGAATTGGTTCGGTGGGCGGGAGAGGGTGTTCGTTATCCGGAGGGCGCGGCCGGGGTTCGTGGCCCCGTGATTTGCGATCCGGATCAGGGATTCCGGCGCGGACGGGGGGCCCACCCGGCCGGGGGTTCGCGTTCGCGGTGCCGCCTTCTTTGATCCGGCTGAGCCCGCCCCCGCAGCGGCCCGAGATCTGTACGTGGCCAGTTTTCGCCCGGTTGGCGCTTCCGGCTGCCACGGCGGGCAGCCGGGGGAGTGGGGCATCCGGGTCAGGAGTCAGGCGCGCGGGGGGAATTGCAGCGCGACGAGCCATACGGCGAACGCGAACTTCAGGAGTTCGAGGCCGACGGCCGGCTCTCCGAGCCCATAGCTCGCCATGGCCGACGCGAAGGCGAACGAGCCCAGCCGGAAGAGGTCGGCCCGGCTCCGGAGCTGCGTCACCGCCGCAAGCCGCTCTTGGCGGCGAAGGTGGCGAAGCCGCTTGAGCTCCGCCTTCTGCTGGTTCAGACGGCACTGTGCGACGGCGATCAGCTCGTCGTGGTTCTGCGGGGACGGAACAAGAAGGTTCTGGCCATCGTCGCCCGACTGCATCATGCTCGCCATGGGAACTGTCCTTACGGGGGAGTTCCTGCTCCTTCTCTGGGTTCCAGCCGCGAGAGAGGGGCAGTGCCGTTGCCTTCTGGCCCGGTACAGAGAAAGACGCGGGCCGGAGAACCTTTCGTTAGGTTCTCCGGCCCGCGCCGTCTGCCGAGCGTCAGGAGGCTCTCGGCTCGTCGGCACCCCCGTTGTCAACGAGCAGCTCAGTGCGCTCTGTTATGCACACTCGCCCCGTCCCCTCCGCAGGTCCCCTTGGACTGCTGCACTGTTGATCAAGGTGAGAAAGGTGCTCGTCCGAGGCGGCGCCTGGGTGCGGCGGTGACTGATTCCTTTCGGCTTCACGGGAACGAGGAGGATCAGTAGTTGATCCCAGAGCTTCGCGAAGTACTTGCCGACAGCGCTGCCGATGGCCAACGCGCTGAAGAAGATGCTGTTCAACATGGGTCCTCTCACTCTCCGATTGGTCGGCTGTCAGCAGCCCACCTTCGGCGGGCGGGTGACCGGCCGGTGTCGGCCCCCGCCCCCGAAGCAAAGGCTGCTGCTAGTCGACGGCGGGCACTCCGAGGAAGCCCATCCCGTCCCCGTTGCCGCGGAGCTTGTTGCGCGCCCGGTGCACGGTCTGCCGAACGTTGTTGTCCGTCATGACGCGACGTCCGAGGGGGTCCCTGATGACTGTTACCGTCTCCCCGGCCAGCCTTGCCTCCTCGGCGAGGTCGAGGGCCTTCGCCACGTCCTCCTCGGTCAGGCCGTTGGCCTTGTTGATGGCCGCGGCCGCTTCCTTCGAGGTGAGCTTGTGGGAGTCGACGAGGAGCACCGATGCCAGCTCGACCCTGGTCAGACACGCGGTCAGCTCGGCGACCCGCTCGCGCACACGCTCCTGCTCCTCCTCCCCCTGAGCAGTGGCGGCGACGAGCATGTCCATGATCTCCTCGTCGTCGTAGGAGACCTCGTGCTCGTACAGCCCGGCCATCGAGCGGTGGTAGTCGGCGATGCCGTTCGTGGCGGCCTTCCACATGTACGGGCCGATGAGGCCCACCTGCTGTTCCTCCAGCGCCTTGAGGGCTTTGCGGAGCAGTTCGTTGAAGACCCAGGTCTCGTTACTCTCCCCTACGTTCCGCCTGACCTTGGCGCGGATCCTGAACTCGTTCTTGCAGATCCAGCACCACTGCTTGCGCTCTCGGGGCTGCAAGTGATCCCCGGCGCTGGGCCTGGCCAGCGGCTGCCGCCTGGATGAGTTGGTCACGGCACGTTCCTTAAGCTCGAACGGGTGGGCATCTGTGACGACCGGCCCCCCTCGACACTGCGCGGTCACCAGTAAGACGTGGGGATCCGGGCTGTTTGTTAGCCCGGCGGTGTGATGCGCACCACGAATCGGACGACTGGCGTCCAAGTCGCCTGTGGCAGTGCCCTGTTACCTCGTGCGAGCGACCATCAGCGCGACCGCCACGATCGCGCGGCCGTGCTGCGAGACGGATGCCGGTCGGGTCAGGGGCGCGGGTCGATCCAAAGGGCCTCGCCCACCGCGTGCAGGGTGCCGTCGGGGGCGGAGACGGACATGCCGTACGCGTGTTTGCGGCCCGATTCCTCGCGGACCCAGGCCGTGACGACGTACGGCGCCCCCGCCACGACCGGCCCGAGCAACGACGCCGAGAGGGACGCCGTCATCGCACCGACCCGCTGCGTACCGAGAAGCCGGCCCGCCCAGTTGCCGGGGCAGTCCAGCGCGCCCCAGACGATCTCGGGCGGCACCGTGCCGTCGGGGGCCGCATGGGCCGGGTCCGGGGTCCAGTCGCAGGCCACGACGTCGTCCCGCCCGTCGACCGTCCCGCAGTGCAGCCGCAGCCCCGTGCCCGGGGTGCGCGCGAGACCGCAGCCGAAACAGTCCGGACCCGCGTCGGCGGGCAGCGTCGCCCGGAGCCGCTCGGCCGCGCGCACCGCTTCCGCGAGCGTGGGCGGCGTGGGCGTCCCGTCACCGGAAAGACCGGCCCCGGCGCCCGCCGCGGCCAGCACACGGCCCTCCGCCGACCTCAACTCGAATCCGGCGTCCGGTACTTCGTGCAACTCGACCGGCGTCTCCACCGGCACCGGGCCACGGAAGTCCACCCGTACCGTCTTCGCCTCGACCAGCGCGGCGAGCCGCCCGGCCACGTAACCCCCGAAGGCGATGCCCTCGTATCCCTGATACAGCGTCGGCACGGTGAGGTGATTCATGGGGCCATCGGATCATCCCGGGACCGGGATGTCACTCGCCCCGTGCCCGCCGGTTGGCGATCAGCAGCCAGACCCACACCGCCACCAGCAGGGCCGAGACCGCGATCCGGCCGGGCGGGTCCTTGTCCACCACACGCCACACCAACAGGCCCAGGCTGATGGCCAGCATCGGCCAGTACAGCCTCGGACCCCACCGGCCGCCCGGCTGCGCCCAGGACGGCCCACGCCCCCCGGAACCCTCGGAACGTCTCGTCATCGTTCCTCCCTTCCCGTGCCGATTGCCCGCTCGGCCGCGCTTCAGCCCGTCATGCTCTCCCGCCACGCCCGGTGCAGCCCGGCGAACTGCCCCTGCCCGCCGATGAGTTCCGCCGGGCTGCCGTCCTCCACGACCTGCCCGTGCTCCATCACCAGCACCCGGTCCGCGATCTCCACCGTGGACAGCCGGTGCGCGATGACGACCGCCGTACGGCCGCGCAGCACCGTCCGCATCGCCCGCTGCACCGCCCGCTCCCCGGGAATGTCCAGGGAACTCGTCGCCTCGTCGAGGATCAGCACCGCCGGGTCCGCGAGCAGCGCCCGCGCGAAGGCGACCAACTGCCGCTGCCCCGCCGAGATCCGGCCACCGCGCTTGCGCACATCGGTGTCGTACCCGTCCGGCAGCGCCGCGATGAAGTCGTGCGCGCCGATCGCCTTCGCCGCCCGCTCGATCTCTTCCCGGCTCGCCTCGGGCCGCCCGATCGCGATGTTCTCGGCGACGGTCCCGGAGAACAGGAACGCCTCCTGCGTCACCATGACCACCCCGCGCCGCAACTCCGCGGTGGACAGCTCCCGCAGATCGACCCCGTCGAGCAGCACCCGCCCGTGCGAGGGGTCGTAGAAGCGGGAGAGCAGCTTCGCCAAGGTCGACTTGCCGGCGCCCGTCGACCCGACCACCGCCACCGTCTGCCCGGCCGGCAGCGTCAGATCGAAGCGCGGCAGCACCTCGCCCCCGGTCCGGTAACCGAACGACACGTCGTCGAAGACGACCTCGCGCCCCGGCTGCCCGTCCGCGACGGCGGGCAGCTCGCGCGGCGAGGCCGGCTCCGGCACCGACGGCGTCTGCGCCAGCAGCCCGGCGATCTTCTTGAGCGACGCGGCCGCGCTCTCGTACGAGTTCAGGAACATCGCGAGCCGGTCGATGGGGTCGTAGAGGCGACGGATGAAGAGGACCGCCGCCGCGAGGACGCCCAGCTCCAGCGTGCCGCCCGCCACCCGGTACGCGCCCCACAGGACCATTCCCGCCACCGCCGTGTTCGCGATGAGCCGGGACCCGACGACGTACCGCGCCATCTCCAGCAGCGCCGTCCCGTTGGACCGTTCGTGCCGTCGGTTCAGGCGCGTGAAGTGGGCGTCGTTCGCGGTCTCCCGGCGGAACGCCCGCACCGGCCGGATCCCGTTCATCGTCTCCACAAACTTCACGATGACCGCCGCGATCGCCGACGACCGCTCCCCGTAGACCCGCGCCGCGCGCCGCCGGTACGACTGGATCAGCACGAACAGCGGCACGAACGACGCCGCGGCCACCGCCCCGATGCCCAGGTCCAGCCAGAGCAGCATCACCGTGATGTAGAGCGACGCGAGGACGACGTTGACCAGTTCCTGAAGACCCTCGGAGAGCAGCTCGCGCAGCGACTCCACGTCCGTCGTCGCCCGCGAGATGACCCGGCCCGACGTGTACCGGTCGTGGAAGTCGACGCTGAGCGCCTGCGCGTGCCGGAAGATCCGGCCGCGCAGATCGACCAGCACGCTCTGGCTGACCCGCGCGGACAGCTGGATGTACGCGTACTGGAACGCGGCCGACGCGCACGCGGTCAGCAGGAACCCGACCCCCACCGCGACCAGCGGCCCGTAGGAGTGGTCGCGGAACGCCGGCACCGCGCTGTCGATGGCATACGCGACGATCAGCGGCCCCGACTGCACCGCGCCCTGCTGGATCAGCAGGGCGAGCACGGTCAGCACGACCCCGCGGCGATGGGGGCCGAGCAGCGACCGCAGCAGCGAGCCGGTCGCGCCCTTCGGGGTCGGCAGGTCGTCCTGGTCGAACGGGTCACCGGAGGAGGGGAGTCGAAGTTCCTCGTCCGGTTGCGCCGTGGCTTCCGTGGCTTCCGTGCCTTGCGCGGTTCCCGGTGCCGCCTCGGTGTTCGTCGTCATGCGCTCGCCGCCTCCCCCGTCATGTCCACCGACTCGTCACCCGACATCAGATACCGGTACTCCGCACTGCTCCGCAGCAGCTCCTGGTGGGTGCCGACCGCAGTGATCCGCCCCTGCGACAGCAGCGCCACCCGGTCCGCGAGCAGCACCGTCGACGGCCGGTGCGCGACCACCAGGGCCGTGCTGCCTGCCAGGACGCGGCGCAGTGCCGCCTCCACCGCGGCCTCCGTGTGCACGTCGAGCGCCGACAACGGGTCGTCCAGGACCAGGAACCGCGGCCCGCCCACGACCGTGCGGGCCAGCGCGAGCCGCTGCCGCTGCCCGCCCGACAGACTCAGCCCCTGCTCGCCGACCTCCGTGCCGACCCCGTCGGGCAGCCGCCGCACGAAGTCGGCCTGCGCGACACCGAGCGCCCGCTCGACGTCCTGCTCGGACGCGTCCGGGGCGCCCATCAGCACGTTCTCCGCGACGGACGCCGAGAACAGGGTGGGCTCCTCGAACGCCATCGACACCAGGGTGCGCAGCTCCTCGCGCGGCATGGCCGTCACGTCCCGGCCGTCCAGCGTGATCCGCCCGGCCGTGACGTCGTACAGGCGTGGCACCAGCGCCGTCAGCGTCGTCTTGCCGCTGCCCGTCGCGCCGACGAGCGCCATCGTCTCGCCCGACCGTATGTGCAGGTCGATCCGGGCCAGAGTGGGCACGGAGTCGGGCGCGGCGTCCGGGTAGCGGAACGCGACGCCCTCGAACCGCAGTCCGCTCTCCGCGGCCCGCCCGTCCGCCGCGTCCTCCCGCACCCGCGGATCCTCCTCCGCCTCGTCCATCACCTCGAAGAAACGGCGCGTCGCTGTCGCCGCCTCCTGGCTCATCGCGAGCAGGAACCCGATGGACTCGATGGGCCAGCGCAGCGCGAGCGCCGTCGACAGGAACGCCACCAGCGTGCCCGCCGACAGATCGCCGTCCGCCACCTGCACCGTCCCCAGCACCAGGGCCGTACCGAGCGCCAGCTCCGGCAGCAGCGTGATGACACCGAGGATCCCGGCGAGCAGCCGCGCCTTGGTCAGCTCGGTGCCGCGCACGGTCTGCGACAGCTCACGGAACGCCCGCGCCTGACTGCGGTGCCGCCCGAACCCCTTGATGATCCGGATGCCCAGCACCGATTCCTCGACGACCGTGGTCAGATCGCCGACCTGGTCCTGGGCGCGGCGCGACGCCTCCGCGTACCCGTGCTCGAACCGGTAACAGACCGCCATCAGCGGCACCGCGGGCGCGAGCAGTACGAGACCGAGCCCCCAGTCCTGCACCACGAGCACCGCGAGACCGGCCACGATCGTCACGGCGTTGACGATGAGGAAGGTCAACGGGAAGGCCAGAAACATGCGTACGACCATGAGGTCGGTCGTCGCACGCGACAACAGCTGCCCCGAGGCCCACTTGTCGTGGAACGCGACCGGCATCCGCTGCAGATGCCGGTACAGATCGCCCCGCATCGCCGCCTCGACCCCGGCCAGCGGCCGCGCCACCAGCCACCGCCGCAGCCCGAACAGCAGCGCCTCCGCGACACCGAGCGCGAGCAGCACGCCCGCGCCGAGCCACACACCGGACGGGTCCTGGTCGGTCACGGGCCCGTCGACGATCCACTTGAGCACGAGCGGAAAGACGAGCGCGAGGCACGACGCGAGCACGGCGACCACCGCGGCCCCCGCCCACCGCGCCCGCACGGGCCGCACGTACGGCCACAGCCGGACGAGCGTCCGCACGGCCGAGTGCCGTACGGGAGCGGCCGGTTGGTCCGGTTCGTCGCTTCGATCAGGGTCCGTGGTCGGTGCATCTGTAGTCGTCATCAGAGGTGAGATTACGGTTTGGCACTGACATCGCCCACTGGGTTTCGCGCGTGGACCCGGTCCGTCACACGCGGTGCACGGTGTGCAGGCTCCGGGCGTAGACGCCGGTGCCGTCCAGCAGCGAGGCGCCGCCGAGATCCGCCATGGTGGGGCCGTTGCCCG
This sequence comes from Streptomyces sp. VRA16 Mangrove soil, assembly GCF_017377775.1. Classification (GTDB taxonomy): domain Bacteria; phylum Actinomycetota; class Actinomycetes; order Streptomycetales; family Streptomycetaceae; genus Streptomyces. The sequence goes on along the minus strand of NZ_JAFVLN010000017.1, from coordinate 183,627 downwards.
TCTTGCGGCTGGACAGGAAGCGCCGCTCGCCCGCCGCGTCCTCGCCGAGGTACATCCCGACGTGGTCGACCGTGACCGTGACGGTGTCGTCGCCGGAGTCGGCGTTGAACAGCACCAGGTCGCCCGGCTGCACATGCGTCGCGGCCGGCGGGGTGGTGCCGTCGGTGCGGTCGACGCGGACCCCCGGCGCGTAGTCGGCCATGTCCCGTGACTTGCGGGGGAGCCGGGTGCCCGAGGTGTCCGCGCCCGCGGCCATCGGCACGCCCAGGTGATGCCCGTACACCATGCGCGTGTAGCCGGAGCAGTCGAGGTTGCCCACCTGCTTGCTGGAGGGCCCCGTGTACGTACCGTCGGGGAACGTCCAGCCGATGCCCATGTACTCGTGGAAGTCGGCGCCCTCGTACCGGTAGCCCTGCGGGTCCAGGTAGCCGTAACCGGCCTCGCCCAGAATCTGCCGGCCCGCCGTCGGCCCCGCACCGCTCTCGACCGCGGGCGCACCCGCCAGGAACATCGCCGCGTACGCGAGGACGTCCGGGGCGGTGGAGCCGACCCAGGCGCGGACGGTGCGCTCCAGGTCAGCGGTCCATGTCCCGTCGAACGGCTCGTCCAGGACGCGCACCCAGGTGCCGTGCGTGACGCTCGGCGGCGTCCGCCAGGTGGCGGCGTCCACCTGGAAGCGGCTGACGGACAGCGTCACCGGCAGGTTGGTGCAGCCGTCGTTGGCCAGCGCGCGCAGGCCCACCCGGCCCGCGCCGAACGTGTCGTCGGTGACGTCGACCGCCCATGCCACCGGCTCGGCGGCCGACGTACGCCACGCCTTGCCCCGGATCCGGGACCCTTCCCGGCGCACCCGGATCGTCCAGTCCGTGCCGGCCTGCACGGCGGTGTCCAGCGTGAGGGCGGTGGTCAACTGCGTGACGACGTCCGCGACTTCCTTCTCCACGCGCAGCTCCACCGCGCCGGACGTCAGGAAGGACAGGCGGGCCCGGTAGTTGTTGTGCGTGTCCTGGTAGCCGAAGGACAGGGCGTACGAACAGGCCTGGCCGGTGGGCACCTTGTCGAAATGGGCGACGGCGCGCACGTCGACATCCGTGACGGCGTCGTCCCGCAGGCTGGCGTGCCGGCTCGCGTAGTCGGTGCTGAGCCGGATGAGACCGGCGCCCGGGGCGACCGCGTAGTCGTCGTCGGCGGGGCCCAGCGTCGACCAGCTGCCGCCGCCGGGCGAGGTGCCCCAGTAAGCGCGGTCCGCCACCGGCAGGGAGGTGTCGGGCAGCGTCCGCTGGAACGTGTCGGCGAACGGCTTCTTGTCCTCGGTGAACGTCCGCTCGGGGCCCGGCAGGACCACGGTCCGCGCCCCGTGCGTCAGCAGCGCGACCCGCCTGCCGCCGGAGGTGACCTCGGTGCGCGCCGGTGTCCCGTCGAGGACGCTGGCGGTGAGCGGGTCGGCGAGCGTCAGGCGCGAGAAGTACGAGGCGTCGAGCGCGGGCAGCGACACCGACGAGCGGGGTCCGGTGAGGCCACCGGAGACGGCGAGGGGCTCGGCCGCCGCCTCCGCGCCCGTCGCGGCCTGCGCGCTCACGCCGCCGAGCCCGGCGAACGGGACGGTGGCGGCGGAGACACCGAGCGCGGCGAGCAGCCGACGGCGTGACGTGTGAGGGACAGAAGGCGCGTGAGGTACGTGAGACATGCGCGGTCAGCCCATCTTGGCCAGCTGACGCCGGACCAGGTCGGAGGGGTGGGAGAAGTCGGCGCCGGTGGCGACCGAGGCGAGGTTCACCGCCGGGAAATAGGCGATCGTGGACCCCTTGCGGGCGACGACGACCTTCAGCGGGGACCGGGTGCCGTCGGAGTCCACGGTCAGGGTCAGGCCCAGCGCCTCGTCGGCCCCTTCGGGCGCGAGCGCCCTTTTCACTTTCGCCGTCCTCACCCGCTCGCCGTTCAGCCGGAAGGTGTACCCGTGCGCGCAGTCGTCCGCCGCCCGGCTGAGGTCCGCCATGGCCCGTGCGGCGCCCTTCTCGTCGTAGGCGGCGAGCGTCAGGAACACCGACGTGATGTCCGGCGCGACGGCGACCGTGCCCGAGCCGCCCTTCCCGCCCTTCTTCGCGGCCGGCTCGCCGATCCACATACGTTGCACGGAAGCCGTCGGCTTGCCCACCACCGCGGCCGACTGCACGTACGCGAGCGGCGCACAGGACGCGTCGTCGACGTCCACGGCGCTCTGCCGCGCGAAGTCCTTCGGCGAGACCTGATCGGTGACCGTGCCGTCCTCGATGTCCTTCTGGGTGAGCGCGGCCGCGTCCAGCTGCGCGGTGCTCAGCGGCCGCGCGCCCGCGCCCCCGCCCAGCACGTCCGGGACGCCGGACGCGACCGTGCCGGTGTCCGGGGTGGCGGCGGTGTCCGGCCGCCCGGTGCCGGAGCCGGAACCGCAGCCGGTCAGCAGAGCGAGGCCCAGTGCGAGGGCGGGGGCGCAACTGCGCAGACGTGCCATGGTGCTTCTTCCGTCGGGGCCGCTCAGCCGAAGCTGAGCTTGCTCGTGTTCCACTTGCTGTCGGCGCTGATGACGGTCGTCCCGGCGCCGAGCGCGGTCTTGCCACCGGCGTAGAACTTGATGCTGCCGTCGGCGGCCATCGCCCACAGGTCGGGGATCTTGTCGTTGTTGACGTCCGGCGTGCCGTGCAGGAACGCCATCGGGTACGCCGTGGTGGTCCAGCCGGTGGCGTACGTGGCGTCGGTGCCGCCGAGCGAGTCCGCCGACGTGGACAGCGAGGCCAGGGTGGCGCCGCCGGTGGTGGCGGGCGCGCCGAGCCGCAGCCGCAGATTGTCCGACTCCGAGCGGAACAGCAGGTCCGGCGTGCCGTCGAGGTTGATGTCGCCGACGGTGACCAGGTCCCGGTCCAGCCAGGCGGTCGTGGCGATCTGGGAGGCCGAGGAGAACGCGGCGCCGGTGTACCCGGTGAACGCCCACAGGCCGCCGCCCGCCGTCGTGGCGAACAGGTCCATCCGCCCGTCGAGGTCGTAGTCGCCCAGGATCACCTGGTCGAACGTGGCCGGATCCGGGGCGTTGGCTGGCAGCCGCACGTCAAGGCGCCGGTCGATGTCGGTGCCGCCGTAGCCGTCGCCGCGGTACACGTACAGCTTGCCGTCGGGCATGCGGGCCAGCAGGTCGCTGATGCCGTCGCCCGGCATCAGGTCGCCGCTGTGGGCGAGCAGGGCGGGCTTGCCGTCGGCGCCCTTCCAGTAGCCCGCGGCGAGCGGTTCGTCGCTCCCGCCGGGGGAGTTGATGAGCAGTTCCCCGTCCTGCTCGGCGGCCGAGAGACTGCGGTGCAGGTCGCCGGTGGCGCTGGAGGGGTACATGCGCAGGTTGCCGTCGCTGTCGATGGCGTACACGTCGGGGATGGCGTCGCCCGTGACGTCACCCGGCCTGTCGGCGGCGTCGCGAGGGGTGACGTAGAAGACGTACGCGGTGGGCGCCGACATGTTGCCCGCGCTGTCCTTGGCGCATACGTACAGGACGTTGGGACCCGCCAGCTTCGGGGTGACCGAAACGGTTCCGGTCTTGCCCGCGGCCACCGTCAGGGTGCTGGAGCAGGACGAGGAGTTGAGCGCGTAGCCGAAGGCGGTGACGTCGGTGTCGCTGTCCGGGGCGAAAGTGAAGCTGCCGGACTCACCGAACTTCTTCGCCGACCAGACGTCCCCGTTCTCGCTCTCCTCCGGGTAGTCCGCTGACGTCACGACGGGCGAGTTGGGGAAACTGCTGTCGTAGACGAACCGACAGGTCGGGTCGTAGCCCGACTTGTTGAGCGGCGCCCAGTCCGAGACCGCGTCGGTCTCGTCCTCGGCCTGCACCTGCCAGGAGTACGTCCAGCCGTTGGTGAGCGAGGACGAGGAGTACGTCACCGAGGCGTTGCCGCCACTGGTCGTGGTCCCCGTCTTCTTCAGAGTCGTGGAGTCCTGGTAACCCGTGTGCCACAGCTCGAAGTTGAGGTGGTCGAGGTCGCCGTCGGCGTCCGAGCTGTGTGCGGACAGCACCAGGTCGCGCTTGCCGATGCGCGGGTAGGGCTCGGTGCGGCTGCACGTCGGTCCGGGGGACATGTCGAGCGAGGAGGGGACCGCGGGCTTGCGGTAGTAGTTCACCGAAAGCCGCGGCGCCGAGGAGCCCTCCGCCTTGAACTTCTTCCAGGCGTACGTGGATGTCTCGTCGTAGGCCCGAAGGCCGATGGTCGTCGACCCCCAGCCGCCGTCCGCCGCGTCCTGGGCGAGCCCCTTGGCGTTGAAGCTCACATAGGCGTCCGGGCACGACGAGTTGTAGCCGTGCGCGATGTCGTGGCTGTCGAGCTCGGTCTTCCAGTCGGGCTGGTTGTTCCAGGTGGTCTTGGAGGAGATCGACCCGGTCTGCCACAGCTCGACCACGCGCCCTGAGCACGACCAGGAGTAGGTCTCCAGGACGCGCACGCTCGCCGAGGTCACCTTGGCGCCCTTGATGTTCTCCAGGTCGAGCCGGAAGAAGGAGCGCGAGGTGCCCCAGGTGTCGGCCTCGTAGCCGACGCGGGCCTCGGTGGTGCCGGTGTTGTAGTTGGCGCCGTCGTAGAAGCTGGACGACGGGTACTTCTTGTACGCGGTCGTCCAGTTGGTGGTGTGCCCGTAGAACGACGGGTCGATGAAGAGCGGGTACGCGGTCGACGCGGCGTCCGTCAGTTTGCTGCCGGGCGTGACGGTCAGCGTCGTGTCGCCGGTGCCGGGTGCGCTCAGGTCGGCGTCCGCGGTGGCCGTGTGCGTGCCGCCGTCCGGGCCCGCCAGGCCGGGCAGCGCGAGGACCTGGGCGTCGGTGAGCCGGTCCGCAGCGGTGTGCCAGGCGGCCTGCCGGGCAGGGGCGGCAGCGCTGCCGCTCGTCCGTACGGACGCGGGGTCGGCGTCCGGCGCGTCGGTGTCGTCGGCGTCGGACGGGGCGTCGGGCGTCTCGCCGGCGCCGTCGTGCGGGGGCGCGCTCTCGTCGGTGGCCTGCGGCGCGGGTTCCTCGGACGGTTCGGCGGGCTGCGGGTCGCCGCCCTGGGTGACGGCGGGCTCGCCGGCCGAGTCCCACAGGTACGGGGTGGGGCTCACGGCGATCTCCGCGCCCGACTCGTCCTGCGCGGTGACGGCCTTCGTGGTCGCGTCGAGGTGGAAGGTCAGATCCGGTGAGGACAGTCCGTACGAGAGCGTGTGCAGCGCCTCGGAGTGCCCGGCCTCGGCGGTGTGCACGATCAGCACATGGCTGAAGCCGCTGTCGCGCGCGGTCAGCAGCAGGTCCACGTCGGGCAGCACGTCCCGGTACAGGGCGCGTTCACCGTCGATCACCGGGGTCGGCAGCGTGCCGGGCCAGGACAGGGTGATCTCGTGGCCGGCGCTGGTGAGCGTGACGAGATCGGTGAACTCCGGTGTTCCGTCGTCGATTTGACGTGCCTCTGAGCCGGTGGTCGCCGGCAGGGCGAAGACGGCCGGGCGGGCGCCGCCGCCCTGGCCCGCGGGGCCGGAGGATGCCTGGCGCACGGTGCGTGTCGCCCTGCCGCCGCCCGCGGAGAACACCACCGGGTCGGCCGCGGCCTTCGGGGCCCAGCCGTGCGCCGTGCGGCGCAGCGTGCTGTCGAGCGGCCGCCACTCGCCGTCGACCTTCGCCCGGAACGGAGCCGCGGAGGCCTCCAGTTGGAAGCTGCCGTCGGGCTTCGCGTACGTCGTCGTCGACTCGGTGCGCAGCGCGGTGACCTCGACGCGGCGGCCGGTGGTGCGCGCCTTGGTCTGGGCGGCCTGTTCGCCGACGGTGGCCTTCGCGGTGCCGTGTGCGTCCCGTGCGGGAGCGGCGTCGTCGACCAGCAGGGGGACCAGGACGCCGGCTCCCAGCGCGGCCGCCACGCAGGCGGCGATCGCCCCCGAGGCGCGACGACCCGGCAGACGCCGGAAAAGACGACGATCCACGACAGTGAACCCCCTTGTGGAAACCGCGGTTGGGCAGAGCCGCTAGAGCATGAACGACACAGGCCCCTCGCGCCACATGCGCCAACCATCCACAGGAGTAACGCAATTGTGATGCGGGTGTGGAACCGGTCGCCCGTCGAACCCGTCAGGGTGCCGCCTGTCTGGGGACATCGAACCCCATGGGCCGCGAAATCCGACATTCCGTCACTTGTTTCGATCGGAGATGATCGAGAAGGCGAGTTACGCCCAACTCGCGCCGCTCGCGCCGGAATCAGGGGGAGCGCTCCCACTTGGCGGAAACTGAATCCGCTCGTTCCGCTTGGGCCCGTTTGGTGGCGTGACGCATCTCACAAGTGCCGCCTCGGGCCCGTTTGACCTGCGCATGTTCGGTCCGCATGATTCCGCCGATCGGTTTCATCGCGACGGGTGTACGGGTCTCTGACGTTCGGTCAGTCTCCGTCGCTCCTGCCATGATTGGGGGCTTCGGCGACGTGTGGGGTGTGCTCTCTTGGTCCGGACGCGGGTGGCTGGCCCGTACCGGTGTCCAGCGAAGCCGACGGGCCGCGCTGCGTCTGACGGTGATCGGCACGCTGTTCATGGCGCTCGTCGTGGGTGCCTTCGCCGGCAACGCCGCGGCGGCACCGCCCGGTTCGGGCGACCGCAGCGGCGTCGAGCTGGTGGACCTGCCCGACCGTGACCCGGCCGTCGCCGCCGAGGAGAGCGCGCTCAGCGAACTCGCCACGTCCGACACGGCGCCGCCGAAGGAGTACGACCCGGCGGCGACCGCAGCACCCGTCGACACCACGCCCGCGCAGGAGGAAGTGACCGGCCTCGCCCCCGGCGACAGCGTCGCCGTCGGCGACCTGCCCATCGAGGTCGGCGCCCCCGAGGACGCCACCGCCGAGGAGGCGGCCTCCCTCGACGGCACGTGGCAGGCCTCCGTTGTCCCGCAGACCGATCTCGACGCCGTCTCCATGGAGGGCCTCGCCTTCAAGGTCACCCCGCCGGCCGGGGCGACCGGCGAGGCCACCGTCACCCTCGACTACACCGCCTTCGCCGAGCTGTACGGTGCCAACTGGGCCGACCGCCTCAACCTCACGCAGTACCCGAGCTGTGTCCTGACCACCCCGGACGTCGAGTCCTGCACCGAGCCCGTAGCCCTGGACACCGACCAGGAAGTCACGGCGCAGGACGACGACACCGAGGACGACGGCAAGCTCGACGGCGAGCGCCGGCTGACCGCGACCGTCGACGTCGCCGCGCTCGCCGGGGACACCACGGCCACCACCGCGTCCACCGCCCGCGCCGACGGCAAGGGCACCGACCTCGCCGACGACGCGGTCTACCGCGGCCCGCCCAGCGCGAAGACCGCCACGCAGATCGCCGACTCCGCCGGCTCCTCCGTCCTCGTCGCCGGCTCCCACGGCAGCGGATCGGGCGGCGACTTCTCCGCGACCCCGCTGGTCAGCGCGGGTAGCTGGTCCGCGGGCGGCTCCTCAGGAGCGTTCACCTACTCGTACGGGCTGAACACCCCCAGTGTCCCCGGCGGTCCCTCGCCGAGCGTGACCTTCTCGTACAACTCCCAGGTCGTGGACGGTCGCACGTCGGCCACCAACAACCAGCCCTCCTGGATCGGCGACGGCTGGGAGTACAACCCCGGCTCCATCACCCGCACCTACAAGGCCTGCACCGACGACCGCGACAACGGCAACAACGCGACCCACAAGACCGGTGACCTCTGCTGGGGCAGCGACAACGCCGTCATGACGCTCGGCGGCACCACCACCGAGCTGGTCAAGAACGACGCGGACGGCACCTGGGCCACCGCCAACGGCGACGGTTCCAAGGTCGACCTGATCAAGGACACCTCGCTCGCCAACGGCGACAACGACGGCGAGTACTGGCGCATCACCACCCGCGACGGCATGCGCTACTACTTCGGCCGCAACAAGACCTCCACATGGAAGGACGGGGACCCGCTCACCAACTCGGTCCTGACCGTCCCCGTCGCGGGCAACCAGTCCGGCGAGCCCTGCTACGACGCGTCCTTCGCCAAGTCCTTCTGCGACCAGGGCTGGCGCTGGAACCTGGACTTCGTCCAGGACCCGCAGGACAACATGATGTCGCTGTGGTGGACCAAGGAGACCAACCACTACGCCAAGGACAACAAGTTCAAGGCGGCCGTCTCCTACGACCGCGGCGGCTACCTGAACCGCATCGACTACGGCCAGCGCGCCTCGACCCTCTACACCACCAAGCCGATCTCCCAGGTCGTCTTCGACACCGACGAGCGCTGCTTCAAGGAGGGGGAGGTCACCTGCTCCGACACCAACTTCACCTCGGGCAACTTCGCGCAGAACCGCATCTGGTACGACACTCCGGCCGACCTGTACTGCGCGGGCGGCACCAAGGAGTGCTGGGTGCCCGTGCCCACCTTCTGGTCTCGCAAGCGGCTGGCCAAGGTCACCACGCTGACCCAGCGCACCGAGGGCTCCACCGAGCTCACCCCGGTCGACCGCTGGACCCTCGACCAGTCGCTGCCCGCCCACCGCACCGACGAGGGCACCGCTCTGTGGCTGGAGTCCATCACCCGCACCGGGTACACCGCGGACGGTGAACCGGCCGAGGACTCCCTGAACCCGGTCGAGTTCCTGCCCAACATCCAGTCGATGCCCAACCGCGTCAAGCGCGGCGCGAACGACCCCAACCCGGTCTTCGACCGACTGCGCATCCAGCGCGTCGTCAACGAGTACGGCGGCGAGACACTCGTCGACTACAAGAAGCCCGACGCGGACAGCGCCTGCGGGACCGGCACCGGCTTCCCCAAACCCGAGGACAACACCGGGCTCTGCTTCCCGGCCTACTGGCACCCGGACCCGGACAAGGCCGACGAAACCATCGACTGGTTCCACAAGTACGTCGTCGCCGGCGTCCAGGAACTGCCCAACCTCGCCGGCTCCCCGGCCGAGACCACCGCGTACCAGTACGTGGGCGACGGCGCCTGGGCGCTGAACCAGGCCGAGTTCTCCAAGAAGAAGACCCGCACCTACGACCAGTGGCGCGGCTTCGGCGTGGTCCGCACGATCACCGGCGCGGACTCCACCACGCAGTACACCTCGACCACCCGCGGCATGTCCGAGACCCGCTACTTCCGCGGCATGGACGGCGACCCGCTGCCCGGCGGCGGCAAGCGCGCGGTCACCGTCACGGATCACGCAGGCGATAAGATCGCCACCGACGACATCGCCTACCAGGGCCGGGTCGCCGAGACGCTCACGTACACCAAGTACAACGGCGAGCTGCTGACCCGCTCGGTCGACTACCCGACCACGCCCCAGGTCCTCGCCACCCGCGCCCGCGACGACGGCGTCCCGGCGCTGAAGGCGTACCGCGTCGACACCGCCAAGTCGAAGACGTGGACGCGGTCCTCTGGCAGCGGGGACGACCCCGACACCGAGCGCACGACCACCACCACGAGCACGTACGACGCCACGTACGGCCTGCCGCTGACGGTGGAGACGACCGCCGACACCGACACCGGCGACACCACGTGCACCGTCAACTCCTATGTGCACAACACCGACCGGCACCTGATCGGCCTGCCCAAGCAGTCCCTCACCACCGCCGGCACCTGCGCCCACGCCCCGAGCGCCACCGCCGACGAGTGGATATCGGGCTCCCGCGTCGCCTACGACAACCAGGTGTACGGCACCGCGCCCACCGTCGGCCTCGCCACGGAGACCTGGGACATCAGCGGCGACGGCGGCTCCTGGACCGAGAACGGCACCGTCGGCTACGACAGCTACGGCCGCGCCACCAGCACCACCGACGCGTTGCAGCACAAGGAGACCACCACCTACGGGCCGACCACGGGGCAGGTCTTCAAGGTCACCAGCACCAACGCCCTGAACCAGTCCAGCACGTCGACGATCGACCCCGCGCGCGGCACCACGCTCACCGACACCGACCCCAACGGCAACACCACCGCCTACGCCTACGACGCGTACGGCCGCACCACCTACGCCTGGGCCCCCGGCCAGACCCCCGGAGACACGGACGAGGCGTCCGCCCACTTCACGTACACGATCGTGCAGGGCGAGCCGGTCCACGTCACCAGCGAGACGCTCAAGGAGGACGGCTCCTACGAGAAGGGCGTCACCTTCTACGACGGTCTCGGCCGCGAACGCCAGCGCCAGGAACCGGCCGTCGGCGGCGGCCGCCTGATCACCGACACCCTGTACAGCGCCGACGGCACGGTCCGCCAGACCAACAACGCCTACTTCGCCAACGGCGAGCCCGGCGACGAGATGTTCGACGTCGACTCCGACAGCCAGGTGCAGAACGCGACGCTGTACGCGTACGACGGCCTTGGCCGCGTCCTGACCGAGACCCCGTACCTCGCCGGCGTCGCCAAGCCGTCCAAGGCCACCAGTTACGAGTACGGCTCCGACTACTCCGTCGTCAACGACCCGGCGGGCGGCACCAGGCAGCGCTCCTACTCCGACGCGCTCGGCCGCACCACCCGCGTCGACACGTACACGGACATCAACCGGACCGTCTTCCGCTCCACGCGCTACGAGTACGACGCCCGCGGCGACCGCGTGAAGGCCGTCGACAGCGAGGACAACACCTGGTCGTGGACGTACGACGCGCGCGGCCGCGAGCTGACCTCGACCGATCCGGACGCGGGCACCTCGCACACCACGTACGACGTCCTGGACCGCGCGGAGACCACCGAGGACCCCCGCGGCGTCAAGGTGTGGACGAAGTACGACGCGCTCTCACGCCCGCTGGAGCAGCGTCTGAACAACAGCTCCGGCACGCTGCTGCAAGCCAACACCTACGACACCGTCACTGGCGGCATCGGCCAGCCCGCCACCTCCACCCGCTACACCGACGGCCTGGGCTACACCATGTCCGTCACCGGCTACACGGAGGACTACCAGGCGACGGTACAGCAGCTGAAGCTGCCGCCGTCGATCGCCACGCAGTACGGCCTGAAGGACACGTACACCTACTCCTACGATTACTCGAAGCAGGGTCAGCTGCGCTCCACGACCCTGCCGGCGGCGGGTGCGTTCGACGCCGAGAAGGTCGTCACCCGCTACAACGAGGACGGCCTGCCGGTCTCCACCTCCGGCCTGAACTGGTACACCGCCGACACGGAGTACAGCCCATGGGGCGAGGTGCTGCGCTCGGTCGCGGGCGAGCAGCCCAGCCGGGTGTGGACGACGAACCTGTACGACACCACCACGGGTGAGCTGACCCGCCAGATCGTCGACCGCGAGTCCACCAGCGACACCACCGCCGTCACCGGGCACCGGGTCAACTCCCGCTACTACGCCTACGACAACGCGGGCAACATCACCCAGACCACCGACGTCAGCAACAGCACCACCGACCGTCAGTGCTTCACCTACGACGGGCTCGGCCAGCTGACCGAGGCATGGACCTCGCCCAACGAGGCGTGCAGGCCCACGGACAAGACGTCCGCCGCGCCGTCCTACGACGACGGCACCACCAACGTCACGGCGGCGAACGACGGTTACTGGCAGTCGTTCACCTACGACGCGATGGGCAACCGCAAGAAGCTCGTCGAGCACGACGCGGCCGGTGACACGGCCAAGGACGCGACGACCGACTACGTCTACGGCAAGGCGGACGGCAGCCAGCCGCACACCCTGACCGGGATGGAGCGGACGTACACCACGGACGCGGGCGCCCGCGTCAAGGAGTCCTCGACGCTCCAGTACGACGCGGGCGGCAACACGACGACCCGCACCACGGGCGGCAACGAGCAGGGCCTGACCTGGACCTGGGACGGCCAGGCCGAGACGGTGTCCGGGTTCGGCGCGCACGGTTCGGGCGAGTTCGTCAACACCGCCACGCATCGCTGCCTCGACGTGCAGTCGTCCTCCACCACGGCCGGCACCCCGTTGCAGATCTACTCCTGCAACGGCACCAAGGCCCAGAAGCTGCGCATCGACCCCGCCTCCGACAGCGACGCCACCACGGGCGCCCTGAAGGTGCTCGGCCAGTGCGTGATGCCGAAGGACGGCGCCACCGCGGCCGGTACCGCCGTCGTCCTCGCGAAGTGCACGGGCGCGGCGAACCAGCAGTGGACCACCACGTCCACGGGCGCGCTCAAGCACGTCGCCTCCGGCAAGTGCGCGGCGCTGCCCGGCGGTACGACGACGCCCGGCACCGACCTCCAGCTCGCGACCTGTGACGGGTCCGCGGGTCAGGTGTGGAAGCCGGCCGACCAGATCCGCTACGTCTACGGTCCCACCGGCGAGCGCCTGCTCGCGCTCTCCGACAGCGAACACACCCTGTATCTGGGGGACACGACCGTGTCCACCAACGCGGGCGGCGACCTGTCGTACACCGAGCGGTACTACTCTCAGCCGGGCGCGTCCACCGTGATGCGGCACGCGCAGGGCACGTCTGCGGCCACCTTGTCGGTGCAGGTTTCCGACCAGAACGGCAGCGCGTACGTCAACGTGCAGCTGGCGCAGGGCAACAAGGTCCAGTTCTCCAAGGCGACCCCGTTCGGCACGGAGCGCGCCGAGAGCGCGAGCTGGCTCTCGCACCAGGGCTACGTCGGTGGCGGTGAGGACTCGTCCACGGGTCTGATCCATCTCGGGGCCCGCGAGTACGACCCGGTCACGGGGCGCTTCCTGTCCGCCGACCCGGTGGTGGACCTGGGCGACCCGGTCCAGCTCAACGGCTACGTCTACTCGGAGAACAACCCGGTCACGTACGCGGATCCGTCGGGCCTCTCGTCCGGCACGGACGCGTCCGACTACTACGACGGCCCCTCGGACTCGGCGGTGGCGGGCGCCCGCTCGACGGCGTCCCGCACGCTCGGCGACGTCATCCTGTCGACGGGCTGGGCGGTCCTCAAGGAGTTCCTCGGCTGGAACGACGTGGTCGGCTGCTTCTCCCGCGGTGACCTGTGGGCCTGCGGCAGCCTGCTCATGGACGCCATCCCGTGGGGCGCGATCTTCTCCAAGGGCAAGAAGATCTGGGGCGCGATCCGGGCGACGATGAGCGCGGTCAGCGCCTGGCGCAAGGCCGTGACCCAGGCCAAGAAGATCCTCGCCATCGCCAAGAAGGCGTGGGAGGTCGCCCGCAAGATGGCCGCGGCGGCGAAGGCCGCCGCGAAGCGGGCCGCGCAGCTGAAGAAGAAGGCGCAGGCCGCGAAGGCCGCCGCCACCCGCGCGGCCAAACGCCAGACACAGAAGATCGGCAACGCGACCCAGCGCAAGGCGCGCTCCGAGGCCAGAAAGACGGCGAGCAGCAAGCCGAGCACGACGGCCCGGAAGAAGTCCGAGGGCGGCGGGAACGAGACCAGCAGCGCCAAGGGCGAGGGCGACGGTGACACCTGCAACAGCTTCGTCCCCGGAACCAGGGTCCTCATGGCCGACGGCACGACCAAGGCCATCCAGGACGTGAAGCTCGGCGACAAGGTCCTCGCGACCGACCCCGACACCGGTGACACCACGGTGGAGACGGTGACGGCCGAGATCAAGGGCCAGGGCCTCAAGCACCTGGTCAAGGTCACGATCGACATCGACGGCAAGAAGGGCACGAAGACCGCGTCGGTCACGGCGACGGACGGACACCCGTTCTGGGTCGAGGAACTCCACGCCTGGGTCCCCGCGACCTCGCTGAAGTCGGGCGAGTGGCTGCGCACCAGCGCCGGCACGTACGTCCAGATCTCGGCGGTCAAGCGCTGGACGGTCGCCTCGTCGACGGTCAACAACCTCACCGTCAGCAAGGTCCACACGTATTACGTGCTGGCGGGGGCCGCGCCGGTCCTGGTCCACAACTGTGGTGGTTCCGGCAGTACGGCTGACCTGTCGACCCCTGAGCTCATTCAACAGGTCGCGGACCGGGCCGACACTCGCATCGCATCGAGTGGCAACAGGGCCGTGGATGGTTCCCGCAAGCACAAATACGCGGAGACCATTCTCGATCGCTACCAGACCATCTTCGAGGATCGTGGGCTGATCACGGAGCGGAGTTACCTGGGTAAGGTCCAGGTGCCGCACGGCACCAAGGGGAGTGCACGCCCGGACGTCTTCGATCCGTCCACCGGCATCGCCTACGACTACAAGTTCACGAAGAACCCGCCAGGGATCGGGAAGCGGCAGTGGGACAAGAACGCTGACAATGTTCCGGGGCTGTTCCTGACCGTCCCGGTGGTTCCCAGGTAAGGAAAGCCAGAAAGAGATTGAAAAGGCAGATAACGCGCGACTGGGCGGATTGTTTCCCGGAGTTCTCCGAGTGGCGGCCACTTCGCCTGCTGCGGAGGGTGGGGCCGGTCGTCCAAGGGGTCACCCTGGATCTGTCCACCAGAGGTGACCAGTACTACCCGACTACGCACGTGCATTCGCTGGTTCGGGACTTTCCTGTCGTCTCGCTCGAACTGGGACAACGCCTCCATGGTTCCTCCGGTGTGCAGGAGGCGATTCAGCTGAAGCAGCATGCCGAGCATTTCCGGTCCGCCGCGGTACGGCTGGAGGAGCAGAGCAGGCTCCCGCTGCGGCGGATGCCCGAGATCCGCGAGATCGTCGAGGCACTGCGGGACTTCGCGCGCGCGGCACAGCGCCATCGGCAGCCCATGGCTGCGCTTGAACTGCAGGACAGCGTCCTGATCCCCGCCGCCTCGGGGGACCGGGCGGAGGTCGCGGAGAGTTTGCGATTGGCGGAGGATCTCTCCGCGGGCTGGTCGAAGTACGAGTCGCCGCCCGGTTGGGAGAGCACGTCTGCCTGGCTGGACTGGCTGGCCGATTCCGCGCAGGACAGTGCTGCGCTGAACGCGCTTGTCGACCAGCAGGTCACCAAGCTGGGTCTGGCCGGCCTGCCGGTCCGGCCGTGAATATCGGCTCGACCAGGAATCGCGTTCTGAATGGACATGGAAAGGATCGTTGGTTGCGCAGAAGAACACGCTTCGGGCTCCTGTCCGGAGCCATAGGGCTGGGGATCATCGGCACGACGGCCATGACGGCCGAGGCGACCACCTACGAAGGCGGCGTCTCGTTCTCCAAGGTCGTCTTCAACAACGGGAAACCGATCGTCGTCGGGACGACGAACGAGGTGAGCGTCCCGCTGACGTTCACCGTGAAGAGCACCTCGGCGCTCGCCGAGTGGGAGGTGTTCGCCTATCGCGGGACCCTCGGCTCCAGCGACTACACGCTGGCCTCCGGTGAGACCCAGTTGAGCTGCTCGAAGTCGACGAGTGACGGGGTGACGACGCGCAACTGCAAGTGGAACATCAGCGTCGACCCGCGCCACATGCCCAGCGGCAACGGCGGCTCGCTCGTCAACAGTGACGCCACCGCGTGGAAGACCGCCGGCCGGGGATTCAAGACGAGCGGCAGCGTCGACACCGACGGGCTCTCCGGCACCGTCTCCCTCCAGCGGTACTCCCGGCTGACCGCCAACGCGTCGCCCGAACCCGCCGTGAAGGGCGGGAAGATCACCGTCACCGGTGTCGTCCAGCGCGCCGACTGGTCCGCCCACACGTACGTCAACTACGGCGGGCGCACGGTGTACCTGCAGTTCAAGCCCGCCGGGTCGGACACGTACACCTCGGTGAAGTCCGTGACCGCGAGCAGCACCGGCAAGCTCTCCACCACCGTCACCGCGGACCGGAGCGGCACCTGGCGCTGGAAGTACTACGGGAACTCCACCACGGGCGCCAGCACCTCGACCGGGGACTCCGTCACCGTCGGGTAGCGGTCCCGGACCCCGCGAGTCGTAGCGGCCCATCAACCGATCGGTTGATGGGCCTTCGAGCGTGATGGGCGATGCCCGGACCCTGCCCCCGCCGGGAGTCTTGAGGCATGACGACAGGGACCAGTACGACCACCGCGGCGCCGCTCATCGAGGTGAGCGGGCTGCGCAAGACCTACGACGGGCGGGCCGTCGTCGACGGGGTGTCCTTCTCCGTCGCCGAGGGGGAGATCTTCGGCATCCTCGGGCCCAACGGCGCCGGCAAGACCACCACCGTGGAGTGCGTCGAGGGGCTGCGGACCCCGGACGAAGGGCGGATCCGGGTCGCCGGGCTCGACCCCGTACGCGATCACGCCACCCTCACCGGCATCCTCGGAGCCCAGCTCCAGGAGAGCGAGATCCAGCCCAAGCTCACCGTGAAGGAAGCGCTGGAGCTGTACTCGGCGATCTACCCCGACCCGCTCGACTGGCGGCCGCTCGCCGAGCGGCTGCGGCTCACCGAGAAGCTCGGCACCCGGTTCGCCAAGCTCAGCGGCGGCCAGAAGCAGCGCCTGTTCATCGCGCTCGCCCTCGTCGGCAACCCCCGGATCGTCGTCCTCGACGAGCTGACCACCGGACTCGACCCGCGCGCCCGCCGCGACACCTGGGCGCTCATCGAGGACGTGCGCGACAGCGGCGTCACCGTGCTCCTCGTCACGCACTTCATGGAGGAGGCCCAGCGGCTCTGCGACCGTATCGCCGTCATCGACAAGGGACGCGTCGCCGCCCTCGACACCCCCGCCGGGCTGATCAGCCAGGCCAACGGTGCCACCGTCATCTCCTTCACGCCGTCCGCGCCGCTGGACGAACGGGAGCTCGCCGCGCTGCCCGGGCTCGCCTCCACCGACCACCGCGACGGCCGGGTCACCCTCACCGGCAGCGACGAGACCGTCAACGCCGTCATCAGCCTGCTGGCCCGCAACCACGTCACCGCCCACCAACTCCGAGTCGTCGACGCCACGTTGGACGACGCGTTCCTCGACCTGACGGGAGCCGGCCAGTCATGAGCACCGCCACCCTCACCCCCGCGTCCAAGGCCAACCGGGCCGTCCTGCGCACCGAGTTCACGCTCTTTCGCCGCGAGGCCGGAAGCCTCATCGGCATCCTGCTCTTCCCCGTCGCCCTCCTGGTGATCCTCGGCTCCATCCCGTCGTTCCGGGAGGCCGACGACGGGCTCGGCGGCATCCGGCTCGTCGACGCGTACGTGCCCGTCACCGTGCTGCTCGCCATGATCGCGGGCGGCATCCAGTCGATGCCGCCGATCATCACCGGGTACCGCGAGCGGGGCGTCCTGCGCCGCATGTCGACGACGCCCGTACGGCCCTCCGCCCTGCTCAGCGCGCAGATGGCGATTCACGGGACGGCCATCGTGCTGGGCGCCGCGCTCTGCCTGGCCGTCGGCCGCATCGCCTTCGACGTGGCGCTGCCGCGGCAGATCCCCGGCTATCTCCTCGCCCTGGTGCTGTCCGTCGTCGTCGCCCTCGCCCTGGGCGCGCTGATCGCCTCCCGGGCCCGTACGACGAAGATCTCCAACGCCGTCGGTACGGCCGTCTTCTTCCCCGCGATGTTCTGCGCGGGGGTGTGGGTGCCGGTGCAGGCCATGCCGGACGCGCTGGCGCACATCGTCGAGCTGACCCCGTTCGGCGCCGCCGCGCAGGCCATGAACCAGGCGATGGCGGGGGACTGGCCGGCCTGGTCGCATCTGCTGGTGCTCGCCGTGTGGGCCGTGGGGCTGAGCGGCGCGGCAGCCCGCTGGTTCCGCTGGGAGTGAGGCGGGAGTGAGGCGGGAGTGAGGCGAGGAGTGACCATGACGTCCCGGGGCGCCGAGCGGCAGACTGAGTGCGTGATCAACCGACCCGCACGCGAGCGCACCACCGCCGCCGAACTCGCCGACGCCGTCGCCACCGCCGAGGACCCCTGGCGCGTCGTCCACCGCTACGGTGCCTACGTCCTGCTCGCCATCGCCACCGTCCTGATCGCCGCCACCGGCGACGTGGTGGGGATGAACCGCCTCGACTGGACGGTCGATCTGTTCCTGATCCCCGCCGCGCTCCTGCTCCAGCTGTGGTGGACCTGGAAGGAGCCGAACACACCGCGCCCGTCCGGTGTCAGCGCGGCCGTCTACTGGGTGCGGTGGGCGATCACGCTCGTCGTCGCCATGACCAACCCGTTCTTCGCGTTCTTCGCCGCAGTCGGCTACTACGACGCCGACCGGCTGCTGCCGCGCCGGCAGCAGAAGCCCGGGATCCTCGCCTCGGTGCTCATCGTGGCGGGCGCCCAGTCCGGCGGGCTGTGGCCCGACAGCATGCTCGGCTGGACCGTGTTCGGGGCGCTCGTCGTCGCCAACATGGCGTTCGTCGTCGTCACCGGGCACCTCCAGGAGAAGGAGGCGGAGCGGGCCCGCGTCCAGATCCGCACCATCCAGGAACTCGCGGAGACCAACGCCGCACTCCAGCAGGCCATGGACGAGAACGCCGCCCTGCACGCCCAACTCCTCGTCCAGGCACGGGAAGCGGGCGTCGCCGACGAGCGCCGCCGGCTCGCCGCCGAGATCCACGACACCATCGCCCAGGGCCTGACCGGCATCATCGCCCAGCTCCAGGTCGTCAAGAACGCCCCCACCCTGGAGAAGGCCCGCGAACACCTCGACCGCGCCGACACCCTCGCCCGGCACAGCCTCGGCGAGGCCCGCCGCTCCGTGCACAACCTCTCCCCGGCGGCCCTGGCCGACGCCACGCTCCCCGAGGCCCTGAAGAAGACGGTCGCCGAGTGGGGCGTGCGCACCGGCGTCCGCGCCGACTTCACCCTCACCGGCACCGCCCAGCCGCTGCACGACGAGATCGAGGCGACGCTCCTGCGGATCACCGAGGAGGCCCTGTCGAACGCGGCCCGGCACGCGCACGCCTCCCGCCTCGGCGTCACCCTCTCCTTCATGGCGGGCGAGGTCACCCTCGACGTGCGCGACGACGGCCGCGGCTTCGACCCGCTCGCCCTGCCCGCCCGCACGGACACCGGCGGCTTCGGCCTCGACGGCATGCGGGCCCGAGCCGAACGCCTCGCGGGCGATGTCACGGTCGAGTCCGAGCCGGGGGGCGGCACGGCGATCTCCGCTCGCGTACCGTTGGTGCCCCATGACCAGTGACGCGTCCATCACCCTGCTCATCGTCGACGACCACCCCGTCGTGCGCGACGGAGTCCGCGGCATGTTCGAGTCCGCCCCCGGCTTCACGGTCCTCGGGGAGGCGGCCGACGGGGTGGAGGCGGTGACCCGCGTCGCCGAACTCGACCCGGACGTCGTCCTGATGGACCTGCGGATGCCCGGCGGCTCGGGCGTCGACGCCATCAAGGAGCTCGCCCGACGCGGCGCCCGCGCCCGCGTCCTGGTCCTCACCACGTACGACACCGACTCCGACACGCTCCCCGCGATCGAGGCCGGAGCGACGGGCTATCTGCTGAAGGACGCCCCGCGCGAGGAGCTGTTCGCGGCCGTCCGCGCGGCGGCGGAGGGCCGCACGGTCCTCTCCCCGGCGGTCGCCTCCCGCCTCGTCACCGCGGTCCGCACCCCGGCCGCCGCCGACGAGACGCTCTCCGCCCGCGAGCGCGAGGTCCTCGTCCTGGTCGCGCGCGGCACGTCCAACAAGGAGATCGCGCGCGAGCTGTTCATCAGCGAGGCCACCGTCAAGACCCATCTGACGCACATCTACGGCAAGTTGGGGGTCAAGGACCGGGCGGCGGCGGTCGCGGTCGCCTACGACCGGAAGATCCTCGGCTAGCCGATCCGCTCCGGTGTGACCGTCACCCACCCCTGGTCCGCGGTGACGGCGAGCCCGAGCTCCCGCTGCCGCGCGGCGCCCTCCGCCTTCATCCGCTCCAGCTCCTCGCGGTGCCCCGCGTCCCGGTCGACCCACAGCCGTACGCCGCCGCGCGCCACGTCCACCGACCACAGCATCGGACCGTCGCTGCGGGGCGTGTCCCCGGCGGCGAGCACCGGTGGCCGGTACGCGTCGACGTACGTACGGATCGCGGCGGTCTTGCCCTCGTACCAGGTCAGCGGCGCGCACAGGGTCGCCGTCAACTCCTTCTCGTACAGCGACCGTTGATCGTAGGTCCCGTCCTTCAGCTCCCAGCGGGAACTGGTCACGGCGCCGCTCGCGGGGTCCCGCAGCAGCGCCGAGACCCCGATGACGTGCTCCGGCGCCAGGCCGTACCCGTACCGCGGATCGCACAGCACCATCCGGACCAGGTCCTCGCTCGCGGCGCTCACCGCGTACACCTCGATGCCGTGCGCGCGCAGCACGCGATACAGCTCGCGCATCCCCCGGGACACGCGGGGCGGCCCGCCGAGCGCCAGCAACTCGTCGACGTACCGCTTCAACCGGCCGAGCGTGAACCCGGCGAAGACCTGCGCGGCCCACGGGTAGCCGACCTGGTCGCTGATCGCGCAGAGCCGTTCGTAGTACGCGGCCAGGGTCTCCCGGCCGTCCGCCGAGTCCTGGAACGGGACCACTTCGAGGGCCGGGTCCAGGGTGTCCCGCGTCAGCACCCCCTTCGCCTCCAGGAAGGGCAGCAGCGCCTCCTCCAGATCGCCGCGGTACGTGGTGTTGTCCGCGTCGAAGACGGCGTAGGCGCCGCGGTCCCGGTGAGCCGCGATCGTCCGGGCCAGGCGCAGCGCCTGCGGACGCGGCCAGTGGGTCAACTCGGCGGCGACGCGGTCTTCCTGCGCCCGGGTGTGGCTGGTGAGCTGGGACATGCCGGGTCATCGTAGGGAGACGGGGCCGACGGGGCGAGTCCGGTGGGGCATACGGCTTCTTACCGGCTTCCTACGGACATAGCCGGATTTTCCATTGTTCCGGACGGTGGGTCCGGGGGACGCTGCCGTCGTGGGCACGTCTTCCGTCACCGCGCGTCCCGAACGCGCACCCGCCCTGCGCCCGGCCCGTCATCGGGCGCAGCGCGGCCCCTGGTTCAGGCGTCCGCCCGGCGTCCTGCGCGCTCTCGCGGTGTTCGCCGCCGTCCGGCTGACGGGCGTCGCCGCCGTGGCCCTGATGGACCATCGGGCGGGCCGCCGACTGTCCGTCACACTGATGCACTCCTGGGACTCCAAGTGGTACCTGAGCATCGCGCGGTACGGCTACGGCCACCACTGGCGCGAGTCGGCCCGCGGGCTCCAGCAGACCGACTGGGCGTTCTTCCCGCTGTACCCGGGCCTGATCAGAGCGGTGCACACCGTGCTGCCGCTGTCCTTCGGCGCCGCCGCGCTGCTCGTCGCCTGGAGCGCGGCGCTCGCCGCCGGGTACGGGGTCTACGCGGTCGTCCACCGCGTGTACGGACGCGCCGTCGCCACGGTCACCGTCGCCCTGTGGGCGATGCTGCCGCACTCGGTCGTCCTCACCCTCGCCTACACCGAGGCGCTGTTCTGCGCGCTCGCCGCCTGGACGCTGTACGCGCTGCTCACCTCCCGCTGGCTGCTGGCCGGCGCGCTGTCCGCGCTCGCGGGCCTGACCCGGCCGAGCGGCTTCGCGGTGGCGGCGGCCGTCCTCGCGGTGGCCGCGCGCGAGGTCGTACGCGGCCGGGGCCGGGCCCCGCTCGCCGTGTGGGCCGGCGCGCTTCTCGCGCCCGCGGGCTGGGCCGGGTACGTCCTGTGGGTCGGCGCCCGCACCGGCGACCTGCTGCACGGCTACTTCAGGGTGCAGGCCGCCTGGGACTCCCGGATCGACCTCGGCCTCCAGGAATTCCGGTTCCTGCGCACCCTGTTCCTGCACGGCGGCAAGGTCGGCTACCCGATGGCGCTGGTGATCGTCGCGGCGGCGGTGCTGCTGTTCGCCCTGCTCTGCCTCGACCGGCCACCGCTCGCACTCTTCGTGTACGCGGGCGCCCTGGTGGCCCTGGTCGTCCTCGCCTCGGGCCCCTTCGGCTCCAAGCCCCGCCTGCTGCTCCCCGCGTTCCCGCTGCTGATCCCGATGGCGCGGGCGATGGTACGGGGCTGGTGGCAACGGCGCGGCCAGGTACTGGCGGTCGCGACGGCGCTCGGGGCGGTGTCACTGCTGTACGGGGCGTATCTGGTGGTGCTGGCCAAGCAGGCCCTGTGACCCGCGGGCCGCGTCCCCACCCTCACAGGGCGCATACACCTAGCGCACCCGCAGCAGCACCACGGACCGCGCCCCCACCGTCACCACGGTCCCCGCCCGGTGCACCACGGCCGGCGCGACGCCCTGTTCCTCCTCGGCCGTGTCCACCACGACCTCGTACTCCCGCGCCCACGGTTCGCCCGGCAGTACGAAGCTCTCCGCGCGGTCGCCCGCGTGCAGCACGGCCAGGAAGCTGTCGTCCTCGACCGGCTCGCCGCGGGCGTCGCGGCCCGGGATGTCGCGGCCGGAGAGATACATGCCGAGCGTCGCCGCGGGGGCGTACCAGTCCCGTTCCGTCATCTCCGTGCCGCGCGACGTGAACCAGGCCAGATCGCGCAGCCCGTCCGCCGAGTGGGCGCGGCCGGAGAAGAAGGCGCGGCGGCGCAGCACCGGGTGGGAGTGGCGCAGCTCGATCAGGCGCGCGGTGAGGTCGAACAGGGAGCGCCAGCCGGGGTCGTCGAGGAGTCCCCACTCCACCCAGCTGATCTCGTTGTCCTGGCAGTAGGCGTTGTTGTTGCCGCGCTGGGTGCGGCCGAACTCGTCGCCCGCGACCAGCATCGGCACCCCGGTCGACAGCAGCAGCGTCGTCAGCAGGTTCCTCAACTGCCGCCTGCGCAAGCCGAGTACGGACGCGTCCGTCGTCTCGCCCTCCACGCCGCAGTTCCACGAACGGTTGTCGTTCGAGCCGTCCCGGTTGCCCTCGCCGTTGGCCTCGTTGTGCTTGCGCTCGTAGCTGACCATGTCGCGCAGCGTGAACCCGTCGTGCGCGGTGATGAAGTTGACGGAGGCGTAGGGCCTGCGCCCGCCCCAGGCGTACAGGTCGCTCGACCCGGACAGGCGGTACCCCAGATCCCGTACGTCGGGCAGCGCGCCCCGCCAGAAGTCCCGTACGGCGTTGCGGTACCGGTCGTTCCACTCGGTCCACAGGGGCGGGAACGCGCCGACCTGGTAGCCGCCGGAACCCACGTCCCACGGCTCGGCGATCAGCTTCACGCGGCGCAGCACCGGGTCCTGGGCGATCACCGCGAGGAACGGGGAGAGCATGTCGACGTCGTGCATCGAACGGGCCAGCGCCGCCGCCAGATCGAAGCGGAACCCGTCGACGCCCATCTCCGTGACCCAGTACCGCAGCGAGTCGGTGATGAGCCGCAGCACGTGCGGCTGCACGACGTGCAGGGTGTTGCCGCAGCCGGTGTAGTCGGCGTACCGGCGGGCGTCGCCCTGGAGGCGGTAGTAGCCGCGGTTGTCGATCCCCTTCAGCGACAGCATCGGGCCCAACTCCCCGGCCTCCGCCGTGTGGTTGTAGACCACGTCGAGGATGACCTCGATGCCCGCGTCGTGCAGCGCCCGCACCATCCGCTTGAACTCGCCGACCTGCTGCCCGCCCGTGCCGGACGCCGCGTACGCCGCGTGCGGGGCGAAGTAGCCGATGGAGTTGTAGCCCCAGTAGTTCTTGAGGCCGCGGCGCAGCAGGTGGTCCTCGTGCGCGAACTGGTGGACGGGCAGCAGCTCCACCGCCGTCACCCCGAGCTTCACCAGGTGCTCGATCGCCGCCGGGTGCGCCAGACCCGCGTACGTGCCCCGCAACTCCTCGGGGATGCCGGGGTGCCGGCGTGTGAAGCCGCGTACGTGCAGTTCGTAGATGACCGAGTCCGCCCACGGCGTCTTCGGCCTGCGGTCGTCCGCCCACTCGTCGTCGGGCGCGTCGTCGTGCACCACCACGCCCTTGGGGACGTACGGCGCCGAGTCCCGGTCGTCGCGCACGGTGTCGGCGACATGCTGCTCCGGCCAGTCCCGTACGTGCCCGTAGACCTCGGGCGGCAGGCTGAACTCCCCGTCCACGGCCCGCGCGTACGGGTCCAGGAGCAGCTTCGCCGGGTTCCAGCGGGCGCCCGTCCACGGATCCCAGCGGCCGTGCACCCGGAAGCCGTAGCGCTGCCCGGGGCGCACGTCCGGCACGAAGCCGTGCCAGATCTCGTGCGTCAACTCGGCGAGCGGGGCCCGCGTCTCGCGCCCCTCCTCGTCGAACAGGCACAGCTCGACGGAGTCGGCGCCCCCGGCCCACAGCGCGAAGTTGGTGCCCGCGACGCCGTCCGGGCCGACGCGGAAGCGCGCGCCGAGCGGCATCGGCGCCCCCGGCCACACCGGTTCCACCGGAGGCCTGCGCTCCTGGTCGGTACCGCGTGCGATCAGCGCGGACGACACCGGTCGCCCATTGCCCGCCCTGCCGCCCGGCACGCCCTTGCGCGCGTCGGACTGCACGGCCTCCTGCTCGGGTGCGCTCGACACCTGTCAGCCTCCCGCGGCTCCGCGACTGGTGGGCGGGAGAAGGGCGTACGGCGTCCCGGCCGCGCTCCCCTCCGACCCTCCCCACTGGCCCTCCTCACTGTTCTGCCCAGAGCTTGGGTCGCACTCACGTTTCCCCAATGGGGGGAACGTCGTTGGCCTGGCGTGAGAACAGCTGTGAGGCGCGCGCGGCGCGCAGGGGCGACACTGGCCGCCGTACTGACATGGGCAGGACTGGTCGGCGCACTCGCCGGCTGCGACGCGGGCGAGGTGCTCGGCAAACCGCGGACGCCGGAGGATCTGATCCGTGTCACGCCGGACGACGCGAGCAAGAACGTGACGGCGGACGGGAAGCTCCAAGTCCAGGTTCCCGAAGGCAAGTTGGAGTCCGTGAAGGTGGTGCGGATCCAGGACGCGCAGGAGGAGGCGGTGCCCGGCCGCCTGGAGGAGGACGGCACACGGTGGCGGCCGACGGGACCCGGCGCCGACCGGCTCGCGCTCGCCGCGCAGTACACGGTCGACGCGGTGGCCGTCGACGACCACGGGCGGCGCATGGCCCGCCACACCACCTTCACCACCTCCGTCCCCGACGAGCGCTTCATCGGCTACGTCACGCCCGAGAACCGGGCCACGGTCGGCACCGGCATGATCGTGAAGGTGGCGTTCAACCGGGAGATCGAGAACCGGGCCGCCGTCGAGCGCGCGATCCGCGTCACCTCGAAGCCCGCCGTCGAGATCGCCCCGCACTGGTTCGGCAAGGAGCGGCTCGACTTCCGGCCCCGGAAGTACTGGAAACCCGGCACCAAGGTCACCGTCGGTCTGCGGCTGCGTGACATCGAAGGCGCGTCGGGCGTCTACGGCCAGCAGTACAAGTCGTTCACCTTCACCATCGGGCGCAGCCAGGTCTCCACGGTCGACGCGGCCGCGCACACCATGGAGGTCGTCCGCGACGGCGAACTGGTCGACACGCTGCCGATCACGGCGGGGGCGCCGCGCTCGACCACGTACAACGGAAAGATGGTGGTGACCGAGATGCACGAGGTCACCCGCATGAACAGCCGCACCGTCGGGTTCGGCGGCGAGTACGACATCCCGGACGTGCCGCACGCGATCCGGCTCACCGACTCCGGCACCTTCCTGCACGGCAACTACTGGTCGGGCGGCGCCTTCGGCTCGACGAACGTCAGCCACGGATGCGTGGGCCTGCGCGACGTCAAGGGCGGCAGTTCCCTCACGCCCGCGGGCTGGTTCTTCGACCGCACCCTCATCGGGGATGTCGTCGAGGTGAAGAACAGCGCTGACAAGAAAGTGGCTCCTGACAACGGGCTCGGCGGTTGGAACATGGACTGGGAGAGCTGGAAGGCCGGGGGAGCCGTCGGCTCTTAGCCATCGGCAGGGGGAGCCGGTGCCCGGACGGCAGACACGCAGCGGTCCGAAAGGGGGGTGGGGCACCGGCGGTTGGGACTAAACGGTGACATAGTTCGGGGCTCCGTTTTCCCAGGTCGTGTGGTTATCTTTCGCAGTGCGCGCGCGGACGCGCAGGGGTGCGGGCCCTGGACCGGGGCCTGGCGAGGGGAGAAACATCTTGAACGGGCGACGGCCGATATCGGCCGCTCTGCTGGGAGCGGCGCTGCTGCTCGTCACCGCGTGCGGTGGCGGGGGCGGTTCGGACTCGGGGAACGACGGCAAGGGGAAATCGGGCAAGGCCGGCGGTGACGACACCAAGGCGTCGGTCGCCGTGGTGACCGTGGCGCCGAAGGACGGCGCGGACGACGTGGCCACCAGCGGGGCGCTCAAGGTCAGCGCCGACAAGGGCAAGTTGAGCAAGGTCGAGGTCGCCGACGACAAGGGCAACCCGGTCGAAGGAAAGCTCACGGACGCGGGCGCCACCTGGACCCCCGACCACCACCTCGCCTCCTCCACCAAGTACAAGGTGCACGCGGTGGCGAAGGACAAGGACGGCCGGGAGTCGGCCAAGGACACCTCCTTCACCACCCTGACCCCGAAGAACACCTTCGTCGGCACCTTCACGCCCGAGGACGGTTCGAAGGTCGGCGTCGGCATGCCGTTCTCGGTCCGCTTCACGCGGGGCATCACGCACCCCGAGGACGTCGAGAAGGCCATCTCGATCAAGACCGAGCCGGCCGTCGACGTCGAGGGCCACTGGTTCGGCAACGACCGCCTGGACTTCCGCCCCGAGCACTACTGGGCCAAGGGCACCCAGGTCACCGTCAAGCTCAACCTCGACGGTGTCGAGGGCCGGCCCGGTGTCTACGGCAAGCAGGTCCGCACGGTGAAGTTCACCATCGGGCGCAGTCAGATCTCCACGGTCGACGTGAAGACGAAGATGATGACCGTGAAGCGCGATGGCAAGGTCATCAAGAGGATCCCGGTGACCACGGGCAAGCCCGGCTACGACACGTGGAACGGCCAGATGGTCATCAGCGAGCGCCTCAAGGTGACCCGCATGAACGGCGAGACGGTCGGCTACGGCGGCGAGTACGACATCAAGGACGTCCCGCACGCCCAGCGCCTGACCACCTCCGGCACGTTCATCCACGGCAACTACTGGGGTGGCGACGCGTTCGGCAACTACAACGCCAGCCACGGCTGCATCGGGCTGCGCGACGTCCGGGGCGGTTACGACAGCGGTGTCTCGGCCGCGTGGTTCTTCGACCGGTCGATGATCGGTGACGTGGTGATCGTGAAGCACTCCCACGACAAGACGGTGGCCCCTGACAACGGGTACAACGGCTGGAACATGTCCTGGGCCGACTGGAAGAAGTAGCCCGCGACGGTGCCGAGGGTCCGGGGCTCCGCCCCGGACCCCGCTCCTCAAGCGCCGGAGGGGCTTGAGGGAACCCGGTGAACGCCCGCTAACCTGCGGAGCATGACCGTAACCCTGGAAGTCTCCGAAGGCGTCGGCACGATCACCCTCGCCCGCCCCCCGATGAACGCCCTGGACATCGCGACCCAGGACCGCATCAAGGAGCTCGCGGAAGAGGCCACGGCCCGCGACGACGTGCGGGCCGTGGTGGTGCGCGGCAGCGAGAAGGTCTTCGCGGCCGGCGCCGACATCAAGGAAATGCAGGCCATGGACCACGCGGCCATGGTCACCAGGGCGCGGGCGCTGCAGGACTCGTTCTCCGCGGTGGCCCGCATCCCCAAGCCGGTGGTCGCCGCGATCACCGGCTACGCGCTCGGCGGCGGCTGCGAACTGGCCCTGTGCGCCGACTACCGGATCGCCGCCGAGAACGCCAAGCTCGGCCAGCCCGAGATCCTGCTCGGCCTGATCCCCGGCGCCGGCGGCACCCAGCGTCTGGCCCGCCTCGTGGGCCCCTCCAAGGCCAAGGACCTGATCTTCACGGGCCGCCATGTGAAGGCCGACGAGGCGCTCGTCATGGGTCTCGTCGACCGCGTCGTCCCGGCGGACGAGGTGTTCGGCGCCGCGCACGCCTGGGCGGCGAAGCTGGCGCAGGGCCCGGCGATCGCGCTGCGCGCCGCGAAGGAGTCGATCGACGCGGGTCTGGAGACGGACCTGGAGACCGGGCTCGCCATCGAACGGAACTGGTTCGCGGGCCTGTTCGCCACCCAGGACCGGGAGACCGGTATGCGCAGCTTTGTCGAGGAAGGTCCCGGCAAGGCGAAGTTCGCCTGACGGGCCTCCCGGTCGCGTCGTCAACTCCCTTTCGGGCAAGCTGAGTTGATCACGTCCCCCGTTGGAGCGGATTATCGCAGCCTTAAGGGAACCTTAAGAGATCCTCGGCCGTAACGATCAACGCCTGCTCGCGCACGGTAAGTCGTCGCAGGTCAGGTAGGGCGCAACCATCCCTTAACTGCCAGTGGCATATGCCGGAAGAGCCCTCCGGAATGAGGCGTTCCGGGGGGCTTATTCAGCCGGAACGGCCCCAAGACCCCGGTCGTGCGGCCATCATGGTGGGCATGGCGGGGCTTGAGGGTGTCGAACAGCCGCGGAGGCATGGCGGTGCGACCGCGTCGCGCTGGTCTCCCGCGGTCGAGGACGAACACGCGCTGCGCGCGCTGGAGTTGTTCGGCAATCCGACCGAGGCGGAGGTGCCGCTGCCGTCGCGCCCGGAATCGGCGGCCACCGCCCGCCGGCTCGCCCAGGTGATCGTCCTGCGGCACTGGGGCCTGTCCCCGAAGATGACCGAGGACGTGGTCCTGCTCGTCTCCGAGCTCGTCGGCAACGCGGTCCGGCACACCGGCGCCCGCGTCTTCGGTCTGCGCATGCTGCGCCGGCGCGGCTGGATCAGGGTCGAGGTCCGTGACCCGTCCCGCGGACTGCCCTGCCTCATGCCCGTGCACGATCTGGACGTCTCCGGGCGCGGCCTCTTCCTCGTCGACAAGCTCTCCGACCGCTGGGGCGTGGATCTGCTGCCGCGCGGCAAGACGACCTGGTTCGAGATGCGCGTCGCCGACCGCTGACCCCGCGGCGTCCCCGGACGCACGAAAGCCCCCGTTTTCTCCGTCGTGCGGAGCCGCGGGGGCTTTCGTGTGATGCGCCGCGGGCGTGGGGGTGTACTCCGCGGCGTCTGAAGACGACCTGGCCCGGGTCAATGGGGGTCGTGGCACCGATCATGGCAGACGACCCCAGGAAGGGCCAAATGAATCATTGGTGACAAGGGTCATGAGCCTCGCAAATGAAGGATCAGTACAGGTCGCGTTCAGCATTTATTAAGGCGCCCGGGTCGGTAGGAGGCTTTCCTCCCTGATCGCCCTTAAATGGGGCGGGTGACTCAGGCTGAACCGATCAGACGCCGCTCGGCCCTGCGCGCGGGCGCCGGACTCACCGCCGCCCTCGCCACCGGTTGCGCCGCCACCGAGCGGGCCGCCACCACCGCCACCGCTCCCCAGGCCCACCGCAGCACCGCCGCGGCGCGCGCCGCCCCGCAGCCCCGCCGCTTCCCCGGGCAGCCCGCCCAGATCGACCACGGCCCGCGCACCCGCGACCGGGTCGCCCTCACCTTCCACGGCCAGGGCGACCCGGCCGTCGCCCGGTCGGTGCTCAAGGAGGCCGAGCGGGCCGGCGCCCACGTCACCGTCCTCGCCGTCGGCACCTGGCTCGACGCACACCCCGACATGGCCCGCCGGATCCTCGACGGCGGCCACGACCTGGGCAACCACACGCTGCACCACATCGGCGTCAACGACCTGTCCGAGGCCGACGCCACCGCCGAGATCACCGGCTGCGCCACCCGCATCCGCCGCCTCACCGGCAGCGTCGGCACCTGGTTCCGCCCCTCCCGCGCCCAGCGCGCCACCCCGCTCGTCACCCGGCTCGCCGAGCGGGCCGGATACCCGCACGTCCTCTCGTACGACGTCGACTCGCTGGACTTCACCTCGCCGGGCCCCGCGGCGGTCGTCGACAACGTCACCTCGGCCGTGCGCCCCGGCTCGATCGTCAGCCTGCACTTCGGCTACCGGGACACGATCGCCGCGCTGCCGCCCCTCCTCGACCACCTCGCCCGCCGCGGCCTGTCCGCGGTCACCTGCACGGAGCTGCTCTCGTGAACCTCTCCCGCCGTACCGGCCTGCTGCTGACCGCCACC
This sequence comes from Streptomyces sp. VRA16 Mangrove soil, assembly GCF_017377775.1. Lineage (GTDB taxonomy): Bacteria > Actinomycetota > Actinomycetes > Streptomycetales > Streptomycetaceae > Streptomyces. The sequence continues at coordinate 153,914 of NZ_JAFVLN010000017.1, read as the reverse complement.
GCCACCGTTCTCGCCGCGCTCGCCGGCTGCGGCACCGGGTCCTTCGGCGACCGGTCCGCACCGGACGCGATCAAGCCGGTCAAGCCCGTCGAGCAGAAGCAGAGCCCGGTGGTCCACGGGCTGCCCGGGATGCCGCCCGTCCTCGACCCCGAGGACCTCTACGCCGCCGACCGCCCCAACAAGCTCTCCCCGGTGGTCAAGGACTTCCCCTCCCGGGTCTATGTCCCCAACACCGAGTCCGACACCGTCTCCGTGATCGACCCGAAGACCTTCGAGGTGATCGAGACGATCCCGGTCGGCCGTCAGCCGCAGCACGTCGTCCCGTCCTGGGACATGAAGACCCTGTGGGTCAACAACGACCGGGGCAACACGCTCACCCCGATCGACCCGAAGACCGGCAGGGCCGGGGCCACCGTCGACGTCCACGACCCGTACAACCTCTACTTCACACCCGACGGCAAGCACGCCGTCGTGATGGCCTCGCTCGACCGCGAACTGGTCTTCCGCGACCCGCACACCATGAAGATCCAGCACACCGAACCGGTCTCCTGCTACGGCGTCAACCACGCCGACTTCTCCCTCGACGGCCGCTACTTCATCGTGAGCTGCGAGTTCAGCGGCGAGCTGCTCAAGGTCGACACCGCGAGGATGAAGGTGATCGGTCAGCAGAAGCTGCCGTTCGCCGGGGCCATGCCGCAGGACGTGAAGGTCTCCCCGGACGGCAAGCGGTTCTACGTCGCCGACATGATGGCCAACGGCATGTGGGTCCTCGACGGCGACACGTTCTCCACACCCAAGCTGCTGCCCACCGGCAAGGGCACCCATGGCCTCTACATCAGCCGCGACTCCCGGGAGATGTACATCTCCAACCGCGGCGAGGGCACCATCTCCGTCTTCGACTTCCCGCAGAACCGGCTGACCAAGAAGTGGAAGCTCCCGGAGGGCGGCAGCCCCGACATGGGCGGCGTCTCGGCGGACGGCAACGTCCTGTGGCTGTCGGGCCGTTACGACGCCGAGGTGTACGCCATCGACACCAGGAGCGGCGTGCAGCTGGCCCGCATCCCGGTCGGCAAGGGGCCCCACGGGCTCGCCGTCTACCCGCAGCCGGGCCGCTACTCGCTGGGCCACACTGGCATCTTCCGGTAGGACGTCCGACAGCAGCCGTCGCCGGGCATTTGAGTCTCCACCCACTGGAAGGCACAGACTCCGGGACATGACCGACGACAGCGCCCCGCTGCTCACCATCGGCCGGCTGGCCCGGCGCACGGGACTGAGCGTGCGCACCATCCGCTACTGGTCCGACGAGGGGGTCCTGCACCCCGTGACCCGCAGCGACGGCGGATACCGGCTCTACGACGCCGAGTCCGTGGCCCGCCTGGAACTGATCAGGACCCTGCGCGAACTGGGCCTCGGTCTGGACGACGTACGCACGGTCCTGGCCGGGGAGCAGGACGTCGCGGCGGTGGCCGCCGCCCACGTGGCGGCCCTCGACGCGCAGATCCAGGTGCTCCGGGTGAACCGGGCGGTGCTGTCCACGGTCGCGAAGCGGAAATCGAGCGCCGAGGAGATGGCCCTGATGAACAAGCTGGCCCGCCTGTCCGCAGCCGAACGCAAGCGGATCATGGACGACTTCGCCGAGGAGATGCTGCGCGGCCTGGACACCGTCGACCCGGTGATCCAGGAGCGGATGCGCGGCATGAGCGCGGGACTGCCCGACGACCCGACGCCCGAGCAGGTCGACGCCTGGGTCGAGCTCGCCGAACTGCTCCAGGACCCCGGGTTCAAGCAGAAGATGCGGCGGGCCGCCGAGTCCAACGCGAGCGACCGCTCGCCCGAGGACCGGCCCGGCGCCTCCCTGCAGTTCCTGGCGAAGCTGGTCGAGCTCGCGGGCGACGCGCTGCGCCGGGACACCGCCCCGGAGTCCGCCGAGGCCGACGCGGTCCTCGACGAGCTGCTCGGCGCCGGCACCGACCGGGCCCTGGTCCTGGACCGGCTGCTCGCCACCATGGACGACGAGGTGGCCCGCTACCGCGAGCTGCTGTCCGTCCTGAAGGGCGCTCCCGCGCAGCCCGCGCACCGTCCCGAGTTCGCATGGGTACTGGCTGCACTGCGCGCCCACCCGGCCGGATAATCTGACCCCCGTCAACACGGCAACAAGAGCAGTACGTAAACGAGGGGTGGTCCCGGTGGCGAGCATCGAGGAAGCACGCAAGGCGTTCGACCGGTTCGACGCGGACGGCGACGGCTTCATCACGGCGGCCGAGTACAAGAGCGCCATGGCGCAGATGGGCGACTTCAACGTCACCGAGTCGGTGGCCGAGGTCCTCATCGCCCGGCAGGACGCCAACGGGGACAAGGTGCTGTCCTTCGACGAGTTCTGGGCCAACCTCAACAAGGCCTGAGAACTGAGCCACGCACCGCGCCCGCCCGGGCCGGACCGCAAGGGTCCGGCCCCGGCGGACGTGTCCCTCCTCACCCTGCTCGGGCTCGCCCCCGAGGAGGACGCCGTCTACCGGCAGCTCGTCGACCGCCCCGACAGCGAACCGGCCGCGCTGACCGACCCGTTGAGCCTGTACGAGGTGACGCGCGCCCTCGACGTGCTCGTCGAGCGGGGCCTGGCCAGCGCCCGGCTCGGCGCGCACGGGGCCGCTCCGCGCTACCGCGCCGCCTCCCCGCTGCTCGCGCTCGGCCCGCTCCTGGAAGCCCGCCGCGGCGCACTCCACCAGGTCGAGCACTTCGTCACCGAGCTGTCCGAGCGCCACCGCGCGGCCCAGAACCGGGCCTCCGGCGCCCCCGTCGAAGTGCTGTCCGGGGCCGCCGCGATCCGCCGCAGGCTGCTCGCCATGGGCCGCGAGGCGCAGCACGAGGTGTGCTCGCTGATCCCCGCGCGCAGGGCGCCGGTCGCGCTCTCCGCGGAGGAGGGCCTGGACGAGGTGGAGCGCGATTCCATGGCGCGCGGGGTGCAGCTGCGTGCGGTCATGGAGCGCGGCTGGTTCGACCGGCCGGAGACCGCCGCCGCCGTCAACCTGCTTGTGGAGCAGGGGCAGAGCGTCACCGTCGCCGACCGGGTGCCGATCAAGATGATCATCGCGGACCGCCGCACGGCACTGCTCCCGCTCGACCCGGAGCGCGAGGAGACCGAGCCGATCGCGCTCGTCGTGCACCGCAGCGGCCTGCTCACCGCGCTCCAGTCGCTCTTCGACCAGTGCTACGACCGGGCCACCCCACTGCGGGTCGGCATGGTGGAGGAGCCGCTCGACGACGATCCGATCGACGCGGCCGACCGCAACATTCTCGCCCTGCTGCACGTCGGACTGACCGACGCCGCCATCGCCCGCCAGCTCGGCATGGGCCACCGCACGGTGCAGCGGCGGCTGCGCGCGCTGATGGCACGGGCCGGCGCGGCGACCCGCTTCCAGCTCGGCTGGCACGCGGCGCGGGCCGGCTGGCTGGAGCCGGACGCCGGCTGAGGCGTATTTGCGCCAGGGCCACTTCACGCCACCGGTGATCCCTTGAACCGGGCCCTCCGGATGGCGAACCATCAGTTCACCGATCGCGTGGGGCCCTTGAGCCCCACGTTTCTGTGTGTGATGGGGAGGACGTTGTGGCCAAGAGACCGATACTCCGGGTGGTGGCCGCGGGGGTGGTGGCCGCCGCCACCGGTTCCGCACTGCTCACCGGGCCCGCCTGGGCCGCCGACGAGACGCCCGGCACGACCGCGGCGGCCGGCGCCCCGGTCCCGGTGGCGCCCGTCATGACCCAGGGTCTCGACAAGGAGGCCAGGAGCGGCACCCCCGCCCAGGCCGCCCGTGCCCACATCGCGGACCACCAGGACACCTACAAGGTGCCCGCGTCCGATCTGAAGACGGTCCGTACGACGAAGGACGGCGACCAGACCACCGTCCGCTTCCAGCAGGAGCACGACGGCGTCCCCGTCTTCGGCGCCGAGTACGCGGTGCAGACCGAGCAGGAGGGCGACGCCCGCCAGGTCACCTCCGCCACCGGCACCCTCTACACCGAGCTCACGGTCTCCACGACGCCCAAGGTCGACGAGGGCACCGCGAAGAAGCGCCTGTTCGTGCTCGACGCTGGGCTGCGCGGCGTCGAGGGCGCGAAGACCGAGGCGCACGGCCTGACCGTGCTGCCCGACGCCCAGGGCGGCCGCCTCGCCTGGCACTTCACCGTCACCGGCGCCCGGCAGGACGGCAGCCCGGTCCGCCAGGAGGCGTACGTCGACGCCCGGGTCGGCGGCATCGCCCTCTCCTACAACAACGTCGACGCCGCCGACGCCGCGCCCGCGCAGGCCACTGGTGTCCGCGTCGACGGCAGCGAGGCGAAGCTGGAGGTGAACAAGGAGGCCGACGGCTCGTACACGCTGGTCGACTCGACCCGCGGCATGTACGCCGAGACCGGCGGCCAGATCCGTACCTACGACGCCCAGCGCAAGACCTACCTCGACGTCGCCGGCGGCCCGGTCGCGGACGACATCCCGCTCGTGGCGTCCGCGACGGACCGCTTCGACGGGACGAACACCTCGTCCGGCGCCGTCGACGCGCACCTCAACGCCGCCAAGGTCTACGAGTTCTACAAGAACGAGATCGGCCGCGACGGCATCGACGGCAAGGGCGGCTCCGTCTACTCCGTCGTCAACGTCTCCAACAAGGGCAAGGACTACGCCAACGCCTTCTGGGACGGCTCCAAGATGGTCTACGGCCACATGGACGGCGTACCGCTCTCCGTCGGCCTGGACGTCGTCGGCCACGAGATGACCCACGGTGTCACCGAGCACAGCGCGGGCCTGGTCTACCTGAACCAGTCCGGCGCCCTCAACGAGGCGATCTCCGACTACTTCGGCAACGCCATGGAGACCGCCGACAAGGGCGTCGCCATGGACGACCCGAACTCCGGGCTCATCGGCGAGTACCTGTGCAACGGCGCGAAGTCGCTGGAGGAGTGCGCGCTGCGCGACCTCAACGACGGACGCAACGCGCAGAAGGACTACGAGCCGATCCCGCTCGACATCGACAACGGTGGTGTCCACTACAACTCGACGATCGTCGGCGGCGCGCTGTGGGACATGCGCAAGACGCTCGACAAGAAGCTCGCGGACCAGATCGTCTACCGCGCGGCCCAGAACTACCTCACCCCGCTGTCCGGCTTCACCGAGATGCGCAACGCGGTGACGCTGGCTGCCAAGTCCCTCAAGGTCTCCGCGGACGACCGGGCGAAGATCGCCGCCGCCTTCGACGCGCACGGCATCGAGGACGGCTGGGAGGCCAAGGGCGGCACCCACGACGGCACCACCATCGGCGCCGACGTGCTGCCCGCCTACGAGGTGTACAGCGGCATCGACGAGCAGGCCGCGCAGATCAGCGGTGACGTCTACGCCATCGGGCACGGCGACGCCATCGCCTGGGACCGGGGCTCCGCCGCGTTCGGCATCACGGTCGGCCGGTTCAGCAAGCAGGAGGGCGACTCGGACCACGAACTCGCCCAGGACGACGCCTACCTGCTCGACCCGTCCCTCGACAAGGACCGCGTCGTCTTCACCCGGGTCGGCGCCGACGGCATCGGCATCTACGGCGCCGGCGACAAGGGCCAGGGCGAGATCAAGAAGGTCGTCGACACCCCCGACGCCGACGAGACCGAGCCCGTCACCGAGAACGGCGCCCTCGCCTACATCTCCACCACGGCCGACGGCGAGCAGGACGTCATGCTCCGCAAGGCCGACGGCACGACCGTGAACCTCACGCCGGAGGCCGGCACCAAGGCGTACCGCCTGGCCATGAAGGACGGCGCCCTCGCCTGGGCCGGCGCCGACGGCACCTGGCTGTACACGTACGATATCGCCACGGGCCAGACCCGCGCCAAGCGGATCACCGGCTACCTCACCGACGCGATCATGGACGTCCAGCTCACCAAGGACCGTGTCTTCTACCGCTCCAACGGCGGCTTCCTCATCCCGAGCTCGTCCTTCGGCTCGGCGCCCCTGGGCGACGACTCGAAGCTGAAGTCCCTGGTCTACCCGGGCATGACCTACGTCGGTCAGTTCTCCGTGACGGACGAGTACTTCGCGTACTCCACGTTCGACTTCTGGGGCGGTCTCGGCGCCTGGAACAAGCCGGGCAAGGTCCAGGTGGCCAAGACGGAGGAGCTGTTCTCCGGCACCAAGCCGCAGTGGCAGCGCGTCTCCTGCTCCTCCGGCGCCCAGATGGCCCCGTCCCTCGGTGACGGACAGCGGATCGCGTGGCTGGACACCACGTCCGCCGCGACGGACGTGGTGACCCGCGAGACGTTCGCCGGTACCTGCGAGAGCTAGCTCAACCCGCCCGGCCGGCGGCCCGGTTCACCGCGGACAGCACCGCCCCCACGGAGGCGGACAGCACCGAGGTGTCCCGGGCCGCACCCCATTCCCGTACGTCACCGGCCCGGCAGTGCGCGTACGCCACCGCCTCGCTGTCGGGTCCCGACCCGAGGGCGTGCTGGGCGAAGTCCCGGATGTCGACATCGACGCCGGCGGCCCGCAGCGCGTCGGTGAAGGCGTCCAGCGGGCCGTTGCCCTTGCCGTCCAGCTCCCGCACGTCGCCGTCCACTTCGGCGGTCCCGCGGAAGCGGTGCACGGCGCCCTCCCGCTGTGTCGACCAATCGCCGAGCAGCTGTACGCGGCCGGATGCGGCGGCCTCCAGATACTCCGCCCGAAACAGCGCGTACAGCTCCTCCGGGCGCGCCTCGCGCCCGCTGTCGTCGGTCGCCTCCTGCACCAGCCGCGCGTACCCGGGACGCATCCCCCGGGGCAGGTCGACGCCGTGGTGCTCCTTGAGCAGATACGCCATTCCGCCCTTGCCCGACTGGGAGTTGACGCGGATCACCGCCTCGTACGTACGCCCCAGGTCGGCCGGGTCGACCGGCAGGTACGGCACCTCCCACGGGCCGTCCGGGTGCGCGGCGCGGTGCGCGAAGCCCTTGCTGATGGCGTCCTGGTGGGTGCCGGAGAACGCCGTGTGGACCAGGTCGCCCGCGTACGGGTGGCGGGGGTGGACCGGCAGCCGGTTGCAGTGCTCCACCGTCGCGCGGACCGCGTCGATGTCGGAGAGATCCAGCTTCGGGTCGACGCCCTGCGTGTACAGGTTGAGGGCGAGGGTCACCAGGTCCACGTTCCCGGTCCGCTCGCCGTTGCCGAACAGGCAGCCCTCGACGCGCTGCGCGCCCGCGAGGACGGCCAGTTCGGCGCAGGCGACACCGGTGCCGCGGTCGTTGTGCGGGTGCACGGAGACGATCACCGCGTCGCGGCGGTCCAGGTGGCGGCTCATGTACTCGATCTGATCCGCGTACACGTTCGGGGTGGCGATCTCGACCGTCGTCGGGAGATTGTGGGTCACCGGCCGGTCCGGGCTCGCGTCCCACAGCGCCGTCAGCTCGTTGCACAGCTCCAGGACGAAGTCCGGCTCGGTGAGGTTGAAGGTCTCCGGCGCGAACTGGAAGCGGATGTGCGCGTCCGGGCGGGCGTCGGCCAGCCGCGCCATCTGCTCGGCGGCCTCCCGCACGGTCTGCCGGATCTCGGCGCGCGTACGGCCCAGGACGACCTCGCGCCAGACCGGCGAGGTGGCGATGTACAGGTGCACGACCGCGCGCGGCAGCCCCTCGACCGAGGCGAAGGTGCGCTCGATCAGGTCCGGTTTGGCGGGCGTGAAGACGACGGGGGTGACGTCGTCGGGGATCGCTCCTTCGGTGACCAGATGGCGGACGAAGTCGAAGTCGGTCCGGCTCGCCGACGGATAGCCGACCTCGATCTCCTTGAACCCGGTGCGCACCATCAGATCGAAGAAGCGCCGCTTGCGCGCGGTGTCCATCGGCTCGGCGAGCGCCTGATTGCCGTCGCGCAGATCGACGGGGACCCACAGGGGCGCCTCGGTGATCCGCCGGCCGGGCCAACTCCGCTCCAGTACGGGGACGTTGACGCGCTCGTCGTAGGGGCGGTAGCGGTGGAACGGCATGGGGGAGGGCTGCTGCGGATTCCAGCGGTACATGAGGCTTCTCAGTCCTTCGTGGTCGGTTCGGCGTTCGACGGGGGACCGACCGGCAGCGCGGCACCCCGCGGCGGGGTGCCGGTCGCGTCAGGCCCCGCCGCGGCTGCCGAGAAGAAGGAGACCGCGGATCATGCCGCGTACACTAGCCACACCTCAGCTCCTCAGACAAGTACTCCTCAGACAAGTTCACTCCGACAGATTGGTGCACCCGGTGTCGTCGCCCGTCGGTCCGCTCCGCCCCAGCCCCCTCGTCGAACAGGCCGCGGAGCGGCTGCGCACCCAGATCGCCGACGGCGTCTGGCCCGTCGGCACCCGGCTGCCCGGCGAGACCACCCTCGCCAAGGACCTCGGCGTCGGCCGCTCCACGGTCCGTGAGGCCCTGCGCGCGCTCGCCGGGGCCGGTATGGTGCGCCCGCGCCAGGGCGCGGGCGTCTTCGTGACCGCGACCCGCCCCGCGGAGGACTTCCCGGCCCGGCTGCGCAGGGCCTGCGTCGCGGACCTGTACGAGGTCCGGATGCTCCTGGAGATCCAGGCCGCCCGGCTCGCGGCCGAGCGGCGCACCGACGAGGACGTCACGGCGATGCGGGCGGCCCTGGACGCGCGGCGCGCGGCGGCCGGCGGCCCCGGCGACGCCTTCGTGGACGCCGACATCGCACTGCACACCACCGTGATCGCCGCCGCCCACAACCCCGTACTGACCGATCTCTTCGCGGAGTTCGCCCCCGCGCTGCGCCAGGGCCTCCTCGACCTCCTCGACCTCGTGGACGTACCGCGGGCCGAACGCGACCACGGCGACGCGGCCCACGCCGGGCTCGTCGACGCGGTCGTGGCCCAGGACGCCGAGACGGCCGGACGGGTGGCGCGCGAGGAACTGGAAGCGGTGCTCGGCAAGCTGAGAGCCTGTCTTTGAACCCCCGCCTGCGCCCCGACGCCCGGCACGCACGCTCGTCGCACGCACCGACCGCCGCTGCGCCCGCCCTCCGGGCGGACGACGGGGGTTCAAGACAGGCTCTGACCGCGGCCGGCTGAGGCCGCCCGGCGGCTACGCGGCGGCCGCTGTGCGGTACTGCCCCGGCGCCACCCCGAACTCCCGCTTGAACGCCTTGGCGAACGCGAACTCCGAGGTGTAGCCGGTGCGGTGGGCCACGAGCCGCAGCGGGAGGTCCGCCTCGCGCAGCAGCCGGCCCGCCGTCGTCATCCGCCACCACGTCAGATACGCCAGCGGCGGCATCCCCACCGCCGCCGCGAACCGGCGCGCGAACGCCGCCCGCGACAGACCGCCCAACGCCGCCAGCTCCGCCACCGTCCAGCCGTGCGCCGGATCGCCGTGCACCGCGTGCAGGGCCGCGGCCAGCGGCGGCTCGGTCAGCGCCGCCGCCCAGCCGGAGGCGGGCGCGCCGTCGTGCCCCTGCTCCAGCCACCACGCCCGCAGGATGTACAGCAGCAGCGTGTCCAGGAGTGCGGGCACGATGGTGTCGGAACCGGGGCGCGGCGCGTCCAGCTCCTCGCCGAGCAGCTCGACCGCCGCCCGCACCGACCGGTGCGCGCCCACCCGCGCGGGCAGGTGCACGACGTCCGGCAGCTGCCCGAGCAGCGGATGGGCGTGCGAGCGGTCCAGCTGGTACGCGCCGCAGAGCATCACCGCGTCGGGGGTGGGGCCGAGCGCGGGACGCGGCGGGGGAGCGGGCCAGGTCCCGTCCGGGGCGAGCGTGAACTCCTCGGGTACGACGTCGAGTTCGCTGACCAGGGCGTGCCCGCGGCCGTGCGCCAGGAAGGCCACGTCTCCGGCCTCCAGGCGGACCGCGCGCCGCACGTCGCCCTCCGGCAGCAGCCACGCCGTGCCGCGCAGCAGCACGTGGAACCCGGCGCCGTTGTGCGCGTCGAACCGGTTCCCCCACGGCGCGAACTTGTCCCGCAGCGCCGAGTGCGGGCGCCCCAGGCGCATGGCGGCGACGGCGTCACTGAGGATGTCCACCGCCCCACCGTAGCGCGGCAGTTCACCCTCTGAGACGTACGGACATGAAGGTGAGACCGGCAGGCATGGAACGTCTTACCGGACCCCCATAGCGTCGACGCCATGACGAACACCGATGTGACCACCGATGCGATCACCGATGTGACCACCACTCGCGCCGTCCTCTTCGACGAACTCGGCGGGCCCGAGGTCCTGCGCGTCCACGACGTGCCCCTGCGTCGGCCCGGCCCAGGCGAACTCCTCGTCAAAGTCCAGGCGTTGGGCCTCAACCGCGCCGAGGCGCTCTTCCGCGCCGGCGCCTACTACTACCAGCCGACCCTGCCCGGATCGCGGCTCGGCTACGAGGCGTCCGGCGTCGTCGAGGCCGTCGCCCCGGACGTCACCGACTTCGCACCGGGCGATCCCGTCATGACGGGGCCCGGCATCGAGATGGGCACCCAGGGCGTCTACGGCGACCGGGTCGTCCTGCCCGCGACGGCGGTCGTGGCCCGCTCCCGCACCGTGGACGCGATCACGGGGGCGGCGGCCTGGCTCACGTACTCGACGGCGTACGGCGGACTGGTCGAGACCGCCGGGATGCGGCCCGGCGACCACGTCCTGATCACCGGCGCGTCCAGCGGCGTCGGTACCGCCGCCCTCCAGGTCGCCCGGCGCGTCGGCGCCGTGCCGGTCGCCACCACCCGCACCGAGGCCAAGAAGCAGGCGCTCCTCGACCTCGGCGCCGAGCACGTCATCGTGACCGACACCGAGGACGTCGCGAAGGAGACCCACCGCGTCACCGGCGGCACCGGCGCGGACATCCTCTTCGACGCGATCGGCGGGCCCCGGCTCCCGGACCACGCGGCGGCGTTGCGCAGCCGAGGAACGATCGTCGTCTACGGCTGGCTGGACGGACCGATCGCCTTCCCGATGAACTGGCCGCAGACCATTCACACCTACGCCAACTTCCTCCTGCCCCCCGACGGCCGCCGCCGCTTCGACGCCTTCCTGGCCACGGGCCTGCGCGACGGCGCCCTGCGCCCGCACATCGCCGAGGTCTTCGAGGGCCTCGACCGCGTCCAGGACGCCCACCGCCTCATGGAGAGCAACACGCACACCGGAAAAATCGTCGTACGGATCGCGGAATAGCAGGATGGATGCCCAGGTTCGCATTCCATGCACGTGCATGAATCTCGCGAAGGGCATGACATGAAGATCGGCATCATCGGCGCGGGCAACATCGGCGGCAACCTCACCCGCCGCTTCACGGCCGTCGGCCACGACGTCCACGTCGCGAACTCGCGCGGCCCGCAGACCCTCACGGCCCTCGCCGAGGAGACGGGCGCCACGCCCGCCACCATCGAGGACGCCGTACGGGACGCGCAGGTCGTGGTCGTCACCATCCCGCTCCGGGCCGTCCCCCATCTCCCCAAGGGCCTCCTCGACACGGCGGCGCCCGACGTCACCGTGATCGACACCGGCAACTACTACCCGCAGCAGCGCGACGGGAAGATCGAGGGGATCGAGGACGAGGGCCTCACCGAGAGCCGCTGGACCGAGCGCCAGATCGGGCACGACGTCGTGAAGGTGTTCAACGGCACGTACGCGGCCGACATCCTCGACAAGGCGCGCCCCGCCGGTGCGCAGGACCGCGTCTCCCTGCCGATCTCCGGTGACGACACCGCGGCGAAGGCCGTCGTCACCGCGCTCCTCGACGAGATCGGCTTCGACGCCGTCGACAACGGCGGCCAGGACGAGTCGTGGCGCCAGCAACCCGGCACCCCCGTCTACGGCATGGCCGCCGACGCGGACTCCGTCCGCAAGGCCCTCGCCGCGGCGTCCCCCGAGCGCACGGCGGAGTGGCGGGCCTGAGACCCGCCCGCTCGGGTCAGGGCGTGGCCCATGCGCGCAGCGCGCTCTCGCTGTCGAATGCGGCCACGTCCTTGTCGTGCGGGTGGTCCGTGTACTGGTGGAAGGTCCACTTCGCCTTGATGCGCGGCTTCCCGGCGGTCACGTAGTCGGCGATCCACAGGCCGTCGCCCGCGTACGACGTCGCATCGCGATGCAGCCAGGAGTCGCGGTTGCAGTACAAGAGGCATCGGTTGTCCGGCCGCAACCGCTTGACCTCGCGAATGAACCGGTCCTTCTCGGCGTTGCTCGCGTGGGTGCCGTCCCCGGTCGTCTCCCAGTCCACGGCCAGTAGATCCCCCGCCTTCTCCGGGGCCTTGCTCACGAAGTACTCGGCCTGTGCGGTCAGGTTCCCCGGCCACAGGAAGTGGTAGAACCCGACGACGCAGCCGCCGTCGCGGGCCAGTTTCGTCTGGTGGGCGAGGCGTGGATTGACGTACGAGCGGCCCTCCGTCGCCTTGATGAAGACGAACGACAGACCGTCCGTGTCGAACGTGGACTGGTACGAGCTGACATCGATGCCGCGCAGCATGCGGGGCCTCCTGGTCGGTGGGGCGACGAGGTCGGAGCTCCATCGTCCCGGAAACACCGGGCTCTGTGGTCACCTTCGGGACACCCGTACATCGCCGAGGTGAACCGTCGAAAGGGAGACCGCGGTGTGAGCCCGTGTGTTCTTGGAACACGCTTTACACGGGCCGGTGCAACTGAGCCCACCCGAAGAGGGGTCTGACAGTGGGCCGGGCCCCGATCGGGGGGCGCGGATCTAGCGAGAGTGGGGCAGGTCGTGGGACGGCGCAAGGGCGGCGGAATAGGGATCGCGCTCATGACGGTCGCGGTGCTGGTGGGGGCGAGCGCCTGCGGCGGGGGCGGCAGTGACGACAAGGCGGGCGGCAGCGACGGGAAGGCCTCGGGGAAGCCGAGCGCGAGCGCGTCGCCCTCGCCGGCGAAGCCCAAGGGCCCGCCGATGCTCCTGGAGACGATCATGCCGCAGTCCGGGGCCACGGTCGGTGTGGCGATGCCCGTATCGGTGATCTTCACCGACCCGGTGGCGAAGAGCGCCCGCGCCTCGGTCGAGAAGCACATGAAGGTCAGTGCCTCGACGCAGGTGGCCGGCGCCTGGCACTGGTTCGGCGACAAGCGCGCCGACTGGCGGCCCAAGGACTACTGGCCGTCGGGGACGCAGGTGAAGGTCGTCGCCGACATGGAGGGCGTCTCCAACGGCAACGGCCGCTACGGCGTGCACAGTTACACCCACACCTTCAAGGTCGGCGACGACGTCCGCGCCGACGTCTCGGTCACCGGACACACCATGAAGGTCACCAAGAACGGGTCCACGCTGCGCACCCTGTCCATCAACGCGGGCAGCGCCCAGTACCCGACCTGGAACGGCACGATGGCCGTCATCGACAAGCAGGAGAAGGTCCACATGACCTCCTGCAGCGTCGGCATCAGCTGCGACAAGGGCAGCGCCAACTACTACGACCTGACGCTGCCCTGGGACGTGCACCTGACCCAGTCCGGTACGTACGTGCACTACTCGACCGGTGACCCGAACCCGGGCAGCGGCAGCGCGCGCGGTTCGCACGGCTGCGTCCACCTGTCGATGTCCGACGCCAAGTGGTTCTACCAGCAGGTCAAGCAGGGTGACCCGGTCACCATCTCCGGCTCCCCGCGCGCGAAGGCCCCGGCCGACAACGGCTACGCCGACTTCAACCTGGGCTGGGACCAGTGGCTGGCGGAGAGCGGTTCGGGCGAGGGGACGACCGCCGCGCTGTGACGCACTGAGCCGCCCCACCGGCCGGCGCACAGAAGCAGGACGAGCAGAGGTCCGATCTCGTAGGCAGAGATCGGACCTCTTTCGTCATGTCCATTGACCGGCTTGCGCTCAACGGAGACGCTGTACCCGCGTTCGTGAACCATGGACATGTACGTGAACGAGTGTGCCGTCGCGACGAAGGGACAGTCCTCCGATGACCCCTGCCCGCTCCAGACCCGGAGCTCTGCTCGCCGCAGCGGCGGTCGCCGCCCTCGCGGCCGTCTCGGCCCTCGGTGTCAGCGCCCCCGTACAGGCCGCCGCCCCCGCCGGCCGCGTCCTGCACGTCGCCCCCGACGGCTCGGACCGGGCGCCGGGCAGCGCCGCGCACCCCCTGCGCACCATCGGCCGCTGCACCGACCTGGTCCGCCCCGGCGACACCTGCCTGATCCACGCGGGCCGTTACCGGGAGCAGGTCACCCCGCCGTCCGGCACCGCGCACGCGCCCGTCACCCTGGCCGCGGCCGGTGACGGAGCCGTCGTCGTCGACGGCACCGAGAAGGCCGGCGGCTGGCGGGACGCGGGCGGCGGGCTCGTCGCCGCTGATGTCCGGCTCCCTCTCGACCCGAGCGAGAACGCCCTGTTCCTGGACGGGGAACGGGCCGCCGAGGGCCGCTGGCCCAATGCGGGCGCCGATCCCCTCGACGCCACCTGGGCGGTCGCCGAGCGCACCTCGACCTCCCAGCACATCGACGACCCGGACCTGCCCGCGGGCACCGACTGGACCGGCGCGACCGTGCACCTGTGGGCGGGCTCCAACCCCTGGGCCCAGCAGACCGGCACGGTCACCGCCTCCGGCGCCGGCACCCTCGACTTCAAGGGCGGCAACCACCGCTGCACGCCGCTGTGCATGGGCGACCAGAACTACCGCAACTACTACCTCGTGGGTGCGAAGGCCGCCCTGGACCAGCCCGGCGAGTGGTACTACGACCACGCCGCGCACCGCCTCTACATGGTTCCGCCGAAGGGCGGTATGCGCGGGCACACCGTCACGGCCAAGTACCGCGCCTGGGGCGTCGACCTCCGCTCGTCCTCATACGTGAACGTGCGCGGCCTGAGCCTGTGGGGCACCTCGCTGCGCACCGGCGACGACTCGCGCGGCGTGACGGTGAGCGGGCTGCGCGCCCGCTACGTCTCGGAGTTCTCCACGCTCCCCATGCCCGCCGACAGCGACCTGGCCATCGAGCCGGGCGAGGGGCACATCGTCGCCTCCCGGATCCTCGACTCCGGCGTGCAGATCCGCGGGCACGGCAACACCCTGCGCGACAGCGAGATCTCCGACTCGGCGGGCACCGGCGTCCTCGTCCGCGGCGACCACAACACGGTCACCAACTCGCTGATCCACGACGTGGGTTGGATGGGCAGCTACACCCCCGGCATCGAGGTCAACGGCAGCAACCAGACGATCACGCACAACACCGTGCGCCGCACCGGCCGTTCGGGCATCGACACGGCGTGGCAGCTCAACGGCGTCCCGTTCCACGACAACCGCATCGCCTACAACGACCTGTCGGAAGGCATGCGTTCGTCCCGCGACGGCAGTTCCTTCTACGTCTGCTGCAACCTCGACGCGTCCGGCACCTCCGTCGACCACAACACCACCCACGACCACGACGGCCAGATCGGCTACTACGTCGACAACTCCTCGGCGAACTTCCTGCTGCACCACAACGTCGCCTGGAACATCGGCCGCAACGGCTCCTTCTTCAACGCGCACGGCACCTCCAGCACCGGCAACCGCGACCAGAACTCCAGCTACGGCGAAGGCATCACCGGCCCCACGATCCGGATGAACGGCTCCCTCGACGCCTCCGGGACCGTCTTCTCCAACAACATCGTGCGCCAGTCCATCGAGATCACCGGCGGCCTCGGCGACCCGCCCGCCGTCGCCCGCACCAACCTCACCCCGCCCGCCGACCCGCTCTACGAGGACGCGCGCAACGGCGAGCTGTGGCTGAAGGACGGCTCACCCGCCATCGACGCGGGCGAGACGATCGACGGCGTCACCGGCTCCTACCGGGGCGCGGCCCCCGACCAGGGCGCCTACGAGTACGGCGACGCGATCTGGTCGTCGGGCTGCTCGCTGCCCGGCTGCACGACGCAGGTGCGGCGCGGGGACTGGAAGGCGACGTCGAGCGACGGCTCGGACGCCTCGGCCGCCGTCGACGGGCAGACCCCGACCCGCTGGACGGCCCCCGCGGCGCAGCGCGCCGGCCAGTCGCTCACCCTCGACCTGGGCACCGCGAAGACCTTCGACCGAGTGGTGCTCGACGCGGGCCTCGACGCGACCGGCCAGGCCGCCGGCTGGACGGTCGCCGCCAGTGACGACGGCACGCACTTCGGCGCACCGCTCGCCACGGTCGGCGGCGGCGCCTTCGCGCAGGACGCCACGTTCGCCCCGCAGACGGCCCGCTTTCTGCGCTTCACGCTCACCGCGGACGGGTCGGTCCCCTGGCAGGTCACGGACGTCCGGCTCTACGCCGACGGGCCCGACGCGGCGAGCCCGGTCCAGGCCGAGCGGGCACAGAGCGGCCCCGGGACCGCCGACCTTGCGAGCAGCGGTGCGCTGGGCAGCGGCGACGCGCTCGGCTTCCGGTCCGTGGCGTTCGGCGCGGGCGCGGACCGGCTGAGCGTCCGGCTCGCCGCCGACCGCCCGGCACCGGGCACCCGCCTCGAACTGCGTCTCGGCTCACCGCACGGACGCGTCGTCGCCACCCTGCCGGTGCCGGACACCGGCGGCGCCGACACCTGGCGGGAGACCTCGCTCGCCCTGCCCGCACCGCTGACCGGCACCCACGACGTCTACCTCGTCGCACCGCGCGGCGGCGTCGCCGTCGACTGGTGGAAGGCGGTCAGCACTCGATGATGTTGACGGCGAGGCCGCCCCTCGCCGTCTCCTTGTACTTGACGCTCATGTCCGCACCGGTGTCCCGCATGGTCTTGATGACCTTGTCCAGGGACACCTTGTGCGAGCCGTCGCCGCGCATCGCCATCTTGGCCGCGGTGACGGCCTTGACCGCCGCCATGCCGTTGCGCTCGATGCACGGGATCTGCACCAGGCCGCCGACCGGGTCGCAGGTCAGGCCGAGGTTGTGCTCCATGCCGATCTCCGCCGCGTTCTCCACCTGCTCCGGGGAGCCGCCGAGCACCTCGGCCAGGGCGCCCGCCGCCATCGAGCAGGCCGAGCCGACCTCGCCCTGGCAGCCGACCTCGGCGCCGGAGATCGAGGCGTTCTCCTTGAAGAGCATGCCGATGGCGCCCGCGGAGAGCATGAAGCGGACGACGCCCTCCTCGTCGGCGCCGGGCACGAAGTTCACGTAGTAGTGCAGGACCGCGGGGATGATGCCCGCCGCGCCGTTCGTCGGCGCCGTCACGACCCGGCCGCCCGCCGCGTTCTCCTCGTTCACCGCCATCGCGTACAGGGTGATCCACTCCATGGCGTGCGCCAGCGGATCGCCCTCGGCGCGCAGCTTGCGGGCCGAGCTCGCGGCCCTGCGGCGGACCTTGAGGCCGCCCGGCAGGATGCCCTCGCGGGCCATGCCGCGCGACACGCACGCCTGCATCACGCGCCAGATCTCCAGGAGGCCCGCGCGGATCTCGTCCTCGGTGCGCCAGGCCTTCTCGTTCTCCAGCATCAGCGCCGGGATGGACAGGCCGGTCTCGTTGCTCAGGCGCAGCAGCTCGTCGCCGGTGCGGAAGGGGTACTTCAGGACCGTGTCGTCAGGGACGATCGGGTTCTCGCCCGCCACCGCGTCCTCATCGACCACGAAGCCGCCGCCGACCGAGTAGTACGTCTTGGTCAGCAGTTCCTTGCCGTCGGCGTCGTACGCCCACAGGCTCATGCCGTTCGCGTGGTACGGCAGCGCCTTGCGGCGGTGCAGGATCAGGTCCGCGTCGAAGTCGAAGCCGATCTCGTGCACGCCGAGCAGGCTGATCCGGCCGGAGCTCTTGATCGCCTCGACGCGCTCGTCGGCGTGCTCCACGTCGACCGTGCGCGGCGACTCGCCCTCCAGGCCGAGCAGCACCGCCTTCGGGGTGCCGTGCCCGTGTCCGGTCGCGCCCAGGGAGCCGTACAGCTCGGACCGTATCGAGGCGACGTGGGCCAGCAGGCCCTCGTTCTTCAGGCGCCGGGCGAACATCCGCGCCGCGCGCATGGGGCCGACCGTGTGGGAGCTGGACGGGCCGATGCCGATCGAGAACAGGTCGAAGACCGAGATGGCCACGGGGAACTCCAATGGTGGTGGTAGACGCCGTTGTCTGCCGGGACAAGCGGGGCGGAGAAGGGGTGGGGCTGTGGGGGGACGTGGTTCGGGGCACCCCGCTCACTTCCCAGTGTGCGGGGTGCCCCGAAAGTCCGTACGTCTCAAAGCGTACGTAATTGCTACAGGCCGGGGTACAGCGGGTGCTTGTCGGCCAGAGCGGTCACGCGGGCCTTGAGCGCCTCGGCGTCGTAGGACGGCTTGAGGGCGAGCGCGATCACGTCGGCGACCTCACGGAAGTCGTCGGCGTCGAAACCGCGGGTGGCCAGCGCCGGCGTGCCGATGCGCAGACCGGAGGTGACCATCGGCGGGCGCGGGTCGTTCGGGACCGCGTTGCGGTTGACCGTGATGCCGACCTCGTGCAGCCGGTCCTCGGCCTGCTGGCCGTCGAGCTCGCTGTCGCGCAGGTCGACGAGGACCAGGTGGACCTCGGTGCCCCCGGACAGCACGTTCACGCCCGCCTCGCGGGAGTCCGCGGCCGTCAGACGCTCGGCGAGGATGCGGGCACCCTCGATCGTGCGCTCCTGGCGCTCCTTGAACTCCTCCGACGCGGCGACCTTGAAGGAGACCGCCTTGGCCGCGATCACGTGCTCCAGGGGGCCGCCCTGGAAGCCCGGGAACACCGCGGAGTTCAGCTTCTTCGCGAAGTCCTTGTTGCGGGCCAGGATGATGCCGCCGCGCGGGCCGCCCAGCGTCTTGTGCGTCGTGGAGGTGACGACGTCCGCGAACGGGACCGGGTTCGGGTGCAGGCCCGCGGCCACCAGGCCCGCGAAGTGCGCCATGTCGACCCACAGGTACGCCTCGACCTCGTCGGCGATGCGACGGAACTCGGCGAAGTCCAGGTGGCGCGGGTACGCCGACCAGCCCGCGATGATCACCTTCGGGCGGTGCTCCTTGGCGAGCCGCTCGACCTCGGCCATGTCGACCAGGCCGGTCGTGTCGTCCACGTGGTACGCGACCACGTTGAACTGCTTGCCGGAGAAGTTCAGGCGCATGCCGTGCGTGAGGTGACCGCCGTGCGCCAGGTCGAGGCCGAGGATCGTGTCGCCGGGCTGGGCGATCGCGAACAGGGCGGCCTGGTTCGCGGAGGCGCCCGAGTGCGGCTGCACGTTGGCGTACTCGGCGCCGAACAGCTCCTTCACCCGGTCGATGGCGATCTGCTCGGTGACGTCGACGTGCTCGCAGCCGCCGTAGTAGCGGCGGCCGGGGTAGCCCTCCGCGTACTTGTTGGTGAGGACCGAGCCCTGGGCCTCCATGACGGCGACCGGGGCGAAGTTCTCGGACGCGATCATCTCCAGCGTGGACTGCTGGCGCTTCAGCTCGGCGTCCACAGCCGCGGCGACCTCGGGGTCGAGCGCGTGCAGGGATTCGTTCAGTGCGGACATCAGGGGGTCAGCTCCCGGAGAACTCGGTGTACTCGTCGGCGGAGAGCAGGTCCTTCGGCTCCTCGGCGACGCGGACCTTGAACAGCCAACCGCCCTCGAACGGGGCCGAGTTGACGAGCGAGGGGTCGTCGACGACGTCCTGGTTCGCCTCGACGACCTCACCGGTCACGGGGGAGTACAGGTCGGAGACCGACTTGGTGGACTCCAGCTCACCGCAGGTCTCGCCCGCCGTGATGGTGTCGCCGACCTCGGGAAGCTGGACGAACACGATGTCGCCGAGCGCGTTGGCCGCGTGCTCGGTGATGCCGACCGTCGCCACGCCGTCCTCGACGGCCGACAGCCACTCGTGCTCCTTGCTGTAACGCAGGTGCTGGGGGTTGCTCATGATGCGAATTCTCCTGTACGCGGGAAGGTGCTGCTGACGGCGGGTCTCGGGGGGTCTGCTACGAACGGCGCACGCGCTACTTCTGGCGCTTGTAGAACGGCAGGGCCACGACCTCGTACGGCTCGTGCGTACCGCGGATGTCGACACCCACGCCCGCCGTGCCCGGCTCGGCGTGCGCCGCGTCCACGTAGGCGATGGCGATCGGCTTGCCCAGGGTCGGGGACGGGGCGCCGGAGGTGACCTCGCCGATCACCTGGCCGTCGGCGACGACCGGCATCCCGGCGCGCGGCACCCGGCGGCCCTCGGCGATCAGGCCGACGAGCCTCCGCGGCGGGTTCGCCTCGGCGCGCTCGGCGGCGGCGGCCAGCGCCTCGCGGCCCACGAAGTCGTCACCGCGCTCTCCGGTGGACGTCTTCTCGAACTTGACGACGCGGCCCAGACCGGCGTCGAAGGGGGTGAGGGCCGTGGTCAGCTCGTGTCCGTACAGCGGCATGCCCGCCTCCAGGCGGAGCGTGTCACGGCAGGACAGGCCGCACGGGACCAGGCCGTGCGCGGCGCCGGCCTCGGTCAGCGCCTGCCACAGCTTCTCGGCGTCGGCCGGGGCGACGAACAGCTCGAAGCCGTCCTCGCCGGTGTAGCCGGTGCGGGCGATGAGCGCCTCGACGCCCGCGACGGTGCCCGGCAGCCCCGCGTAGTACTTGAGCCCGTCCAGGTCGGCGTCGGTGACCGACGTGACGATGGCGGGGGACTCCGGGCCCTGCACGGCGATCAGCGCGTACGCGTCCCGGTCGTCGCGGACCTCGGCGTCGAAGCCCGCGGCGCGCTCGGTGAGGGCGTCGAGGACGATCTGCGCGTTGCCCGCGTTGGCGACGACCATGTACGTGCTGTCTTCGAGCCGGTAGACGATCAGGTCGTCGAGGATGCCGCCGTCCTCGCGGCAGATCATCGTGTACCGGGCGCGGCCGACGCCGACCGAGCCGATGTTGCCGACGAGCGCGTAGTTCAGCAGGTCGACGGCCTGGGCGCCGGTGACGGTGATCTCGCCCATGTGGGAGAGGTCGAAGAGACCGGCCTTCGTGCGTACGGCGTTGTGCTCGTCGCGCTCGCTTCCGTAGCGCAGCGGCATGTCCCAGCCGGCGAAGTCGGTCATCGTGGCGCCGAGCGAACGATGCAGGGCGTCCAGGGCGGTGGTACGGGTCATCAGTGGTGCTCCCGGGGCATGACGGCGATGGCGAAGCGTCCCGAGCGGGACGTCCTCCCCATCTGTCATCGGAACCTGAGAGGTTCGCCCCGAGGGGCTTGCACCTTGGGTGGGGTCGCCCTCCTTCCGGTCTTCCGGAGGGTGACCCGCTTTTCAGATGTGCCTCGCCCGCGCGGTACGGGGCCTGAGAGATTCAAGGGAGGGACTTGCTCCTTCGGCGCCCAGGGCTGATGTGCCTGGGACTCTCCCGCGCGGATTCAAGCGGCCGGTATGCAGTTGGTTGTGCGGTTGGCGCACATCATTGCATGCCCGGGGAACCCGAAAACAGGTTGGCTGGCATTACCTTCTCTTTACACTTGGCGGGCAAGAGTGGCGTGACCGGAACGGGGAGGACGATCACGGTGCAGAAGGCTGTAGCAGGGGTGTCCCCCGGGGCGCTGGCGGGGACCGTGCGGATCCCTCGGCAGCGCTCGGTGCGGGACCTGCGCGGGCGCGGCGGCCGTACCCCGCGCCGCATCGGCTTCGCGGCCGGCGACCTCGTCGTCGTCTCGGGGCTGCCGGGCAGTGGGAAGTCCACGCTGATGCGGCGGGCGGTGGCCGTGGTGCGGATCGACTCGCAGGACGCCAGGGAGCGCTGGGCGGCGCGGCTGCCGCGCTTCGTGCCGTACGCGCTGTACCGCCCGCTGGTCCGTCTCGCGCACTACGCGGGCCTGCGCCGCGCCATGCGCTCCGGCGCCAGCGTCGTCGTGCACGACTGCGGCACGCAGGCCTGGGTGCGCCGCTGGGTGACGCGGACGGCCCGGCGCCGGGGCGCCGCCGTGCACCTGATGGTGCTCGACGTGCCCGCGGACCTGGCCCTGGAGGGCCAGCGGGACCGGGGGCGCGGGGTGTCGCGGTACGCCTTCGCCCGCCACCGCAGGGCCGTCACCGCGCTCGTCACGTCGACCGAGCGCGGGGACCTGCCGGCCGGGATCGAGTCGGCGGTGCTGCTCGACCGGGAGGCGACCGACGCGCTGGGCGGGATCACGTTCCGGGAGCGCTAGGGCGTGTTTCGAAAGTCCCGCCTGCCCGGCGGCCGACGAGGGGGCCGTCCGGGTGTACGGGTTATCGTCGGGCCTGCGGCCCGGCCAAGGGGTGGCCGCGTACGGGCAGAGCAGAGGTTGAAGACAGCTATGGAGACGCCGGGCATCCCGGAACAGGGACACGAGCACTACGCGCAGGGGCCGGAGGGCGCCGCCGCGCACGGCCACCCGCAGCCGCAGCACAGCTGGCCCGCGAACGAGCTGGAGGAAGTCCTCTCCGCGGCGCTCGGCCGCCCGGAGGCCGGCGGCCGCATCGTCGAGGTGCTCGGCCGCAGTCACATCTGGATCCCGCTGCCCAAGGGCGGCAACCGGGGCAGCCGCGACCTCGATCTGCCGACGCTGGAGATCGAGGGCCAGGCGTACGTCCCCGTCTTCAGTTCCGAGCACGAGTTCATGCAGGTCACCGGCGGCCGGATGGACTGCACGGTGGCCCCGGCGGTGGAGTTCGCGCGCGGCCTGCCGCCGCAGGTCGGCCTCGCCGTGAACCCGGACGGCACCATCGGCGTCCCGCTGCCCCCGCCCGCCGTCGCCGAGCTGGCCCGCAGCGGCCGAACCCCGCTGGACGGCCCCGCCACCGGCGGCCGCGTCGTGCTGTCCGAGCCGGACTGGCAGGACGACCCGGTGGACTTCCTGGCCGCGGTCCGCGAGGAGTTCGACGCGACCGGCGTCGTGCTCAGCGCGCGCCGCTGTCTCGCGGTCGTCGAGGACGGCGCCCCGTCGCTGTTCATCGGCGTGGAGCTGGCTCGGCCGGGGGAGGGCCCGGCACGGGACGTTCCGCTGGACGCGCTGGGCCGCGCGCTCGGCCGGGTGCCGGTCGCCTGGCCGGTGAACCTGGTCTTCCTCGACGTCACCCAGGACCCGGTCGCCGACTGGCTGCGGAGCCAGGTGCGCCCTTTTTACGGGCGAGAGGTATGACACCGTCCGTCAAGTCGGTGTCAGTAACGCCGCTTAAGCTGGTTTCATGACCTGACCGGGCGGCGCCGTGCCCTCCGGTCACGGGCGGACACGGAAGTTCACGAAGGGGCGGTTACGGGTGAGCGCGTCGGGCACTGCCGCGGCCGGACAGGTCGAGCACATGCTGCGCCAGGTGACCCCCGGTCGCTACGACGCGTACGAGGCGCTGCTCCAGGCCCTCGCCGACCCCGCCGCCGGGCAGGTCTGGATGCTGCTCTGGCACGGCCAGGCCGGCTCCCCCGACGCCCAGTACGGGAACATGGAGGTGGACGGGTTCTCGTACGCCCCCTGCGTCACCTCCGCCCAGGAGCTCTCCGCGTCCGGCTGGTCGCGCGCGTACGAGGTGGTCGGCGGCGTCGACGCGGCCCGCACCCTCTACCCCGACCACTACGGCCTCTGGCTCAACCCGCACGCGCCGGGCGGCGGCGTCGGCATCCCCTGGCTCGACCTGCGCCGGATCGCGGGCGGCCTGGACCGGCAGCCCGCGGGACCGCTGCGGCTCTCCGAGCCGACGATCGAGATTCCCCAGTTCTACGCGGTGCTGGCGCAGAACGCGCACCGGACGACCGCGATCCGCGCGCTGCGCAGGGCCTGGGTGCAGCCGGCGCTCGGCTCCCCGTACCTCGCCATCGGCCTCGACGTGTACGACACGTCGCCCGCCTCCGTGGACTCCGTGCGCGCGATGATGCAGCAGTCGATCTCGGCGGTGCCGGACGGCCTGCCGGTCTCGACGGTCGCCATGTCGGACGAGTACGACCCGGTGGCGATGTGGCTGCGGGCCAACGCGCGGCCGTTCTACGACCGCGAGGCGCACGTCGCGCCGGCGGGCCAGGCGGGTGGGGGTTACGGGTACCCGCCGCCGTACGGCGCCTCGTACTGATCCCGAGCACCCCTCTGACCTCCCCGAACCTCAGATCTTCCTCAACTCCGGTCGCGTAGCGGCCATTTCGGGAAGGGGTGGGTTGGGGGAGGGAAGGGCGGTTGTGCGTCCAATGTCCGCTCTGGTGCCGCTAACGACCCAACTGCCCGCCGTCCGGCGGCCGTTCACGGCCGTCCGGATAACGGAACCCCCCAGACAGCATCACGTTTAGGCATCCTTTCCCCGTCAAGTCTGGCAACAGATCGCACACAGGTTGAAGACTCCCGCTCCAAGGGGTTCGGCCTTGTGTACGACCCCTCCGAGTACGACGGACTGAACCACGCCGCTACAGCGGCAAGTGCTGGCCGGTCACCGCCGGTTGAGAGGGGTCCTTGCCACGATGACGGCACCATTGCACGACACGACCGCGGAAGCGGAACCGACCGCACCGGTCGACGCTGCCGCGAGCGAGGCGGGCCGCAAGGTCGAGGGCCGGTCACTGAAGCAGATCGCCTGGAACCGCCTCAAGCGGGACAAGGTCGCGCTGGGCGGTGGCATCGTTGTCGTCGTCCTGATCCTGGTGGCGATCTTCGCTCCGCTGATCGTCGGCCTGCTGGGCCACCCGCCGAACGACTTCCACCAGGACAAGCTCGATCCGCTGACGAACCTGCCGACCGGCTCGTTCGGCGGCGTGAGCAGCGACTACCTGTTCGGCGTCGAGCCGAACAAGGGTCGTGACGTCTTCAGCCGGGTCGTGTACGGCGCCCGGATCTCGCTGCTCGTCGCGTTCCTCGCGGCGATCGTCGCGGTGACGCTCGGCACCTTCTTCGGTGTGATCGCCGGCTACTTCGGCGGCTGGGTCGACTCGGTCATCAGCCGCGTCATGGACGTGCTGCTCGCCTTCCCGCAGCTGCTCTTCATCATCTCGCTGGTCTCGGTCCTCCCCGACGACCTGCTCGGCCTGACCGGCACCGGTGTCCGTGTCGCCATCCTCGTCCTGGTCATCGGCTTCTTCGGCTGGCCCTACGTCGGACGCATCGTCAGAGGCCAGACGCTCTCGCTGCGCGAGCGCGAGTACGTCGAGGCGGCCCGCTCCCTGGGCGGCGGCAGCCGGCACATCCTGCTGCGCGAACTGCTGCCCAACCTGGTCGCGCCGATCATCGTCTACGCGACCCTGATGATCCCCACCAACATCCTCACCGAGGCCGCCCTCAGCTTCCTCGGCGCGGGTGTGCGCCCGCCGACGGCGTCCTGGGGCGGCATGCTCCGCGACGCGCTGGCGACGTACGAGCACGACCCGATGTTCATGGTCTTCCCCGGCGTGACGATCTTCATCACCGTCCTCGCCTTCAACCTCTTCGGGGACGGGCTGCGCGACGCCCTGGACCCCAAGGGCACCCGCTAGACCCCTGCAAGGCCGTAACGGCCGTCCTCAGAACAGCCCCTGACGTCATGTCAGGCGGTGTACCCGACTGGTTCCACGGCACCTTGCCCGGACCGCGATCTCGGAGGTTACGAGAAAATGCCCACAGGTATTCCCAAACGGCGGATCGCCGCGAGCGCGGCCCTCGTCGTCGGGGCACTGGTGGCCACCACGGCCTGCGGTGGCGGCGACGACGACAGCAAGGACAGTGCCAAGGCTCCCGGCTACAACGCCGCGCTGAACAAGGTCGTCAACGCGTCCGCCAAGAAGGGCGGGACGCTGAAGTTCGTCGGCAAGCAGGACTTCGACTCCCTCGACCCGCAGCGCACGTACTACGGCATGACCTGGGACTTCATGCGGTACTACACCCGCACCCTGGTCACGTACGACACCAAGCCGGGCAACGGGTCGAACAAGCTGGTCGGCGACCTCGCCACCGCTCCCGCCACCATCTCGGACGGCGGCAAGACCTACACGTACAAGCTGCGTGACGGCCTGACCTGGGAGGACGGCTCCAAGCTGACCTCCAAGGACGTCAAGTACGGCATCGAGCGCATCTGGGCCACCGACATCATCACCGGCGGTCCCGGCTACCTGCGCTCCACGCTCGACCCCAAGGGCAAGTACAAGGGCCCCTACAAGGACAAGACGAAGGACAAGCTGGGCCTGGAGGCGATCCAGACGCCCGACGACCAGACCATCGTCTTCCACCTGCCGAAGCCCAACGGTGACTTCGAGCAGATGCTCGCCATGCCGACCGGCGCCCCGGTGCCGCAGGCGAAGGACACGGCCGCGAAGTACACGCAGAAGCCGATGTCCTCCGGCCCGTACAAGATCCAGAGCTACAACGCCGGCAAGAGCCTGACGCTGGTGCGCAACACGGCCTGGAAGAAGTCGTCCGACCCGATCCGTCCGGCCCTGCCGAACAAGATCACGGTCACCATCTCCTCCAACCTGGAGGAGAACGACAAGCGCCTGATGGCCGGCGACTACGACGTCGACGTCAACGGCACCGGCATGACCCAGTCCGGCCGCGTCTCCGCGGTCCAGGACCACAAGGGCAACGTCGACAACATCCAGACGTCCTTCGTGCGGTACGTGGCCCTGGTCACCGCCGCCAAGCCGCTGGACAACGTCGAGTGCCGCAAGGCCGTCTTCTACGGCACCGACTTCGCGAGCCTCCAGCAGGCCCGCGGTGGCGAGGTCGCCGGTGGCGAGATCGCCAACTCGACGTTCCCGAAGGCGATCCCGGGCTACAGCGACTACGACCCGTACGGTGTCCTCGCCCGCAAGGGCAAGCCGGACGTCGCCAAGGCGAAGGCCGCCCTGAAGGCGTGCGGCAAGCCGAACGGCTTCTCCACCAAGATCACCGCGCGCAGCAACAACACGGGTGAGGTCGACACGGCCGAGGCGCTGCAGGCGTCGCTGGCCAAGGTCGGCATCAAGCTGACGATCGACTCGATCGACGGCGCCCAGTCCTCCTCGATCACCGGCTCCCCGAAGGTCGTCAAGTCCCGTGGCTACGGCATGACGATGAGCGGCTGGGGCCCGGACTTCAACTCCGGCCAGGGTTACGCGCAGCCGCTGTTCGACAGCCGCTTCATCTTCCCGACCGGTAACTACAACGAGTCCCAGATCAAGGACAAGAAGGTCGACGGTCTCTTCGACCAGGCGATCGGCAGCACCGACCAGGCCAAGTCCACCGAGCTGTACAAGCAGCTCGACAAGGAGGTCCTGGACCAGGCGTACTGGATGCCGTTCATCTACGAGAAGAACATCTCGTGGCGCAGCAGCCGGCTGACGAACGTGTTCTCGTCCGCCGCCTACAACGGCCGCTACGACTACGTGATGCTGGGCGTCACCAAGTAGTAGCAGCACTCCAGCAGAACCCGTCCATGCCGCCGAATCCCGCCAGTCCGAAGGGCAGGTGATGGCCTCGGTGGCGGGGAGCCCCACGAAGGCTCCCCGCCACCGGGCCGCGCACAGTGCTTGCTTACCTCATCCGGCGCCTGTTCGCCGTCGTCATCATGGTGCTGATCGTCCTCTTCGCGACGTTCACCATCTTCTTCATGCTGCCCAAGTGGGCGGGGCAGGACATCGCCGTTCTCTTCGCCGGCAAGGCCACCAGCCCCGAGGCGCTGGAAGGGATCCGCATCAAGCTGGGTCTCAACGACCCGTTGCTCCTGCAGTTCTGGGACTTCGTCAAGGGCATCCCGCTCGGCCGCGACTACGCCAACGGCAGCGACATCACCCACTGCCCGGCCCCGTGCTTCGGCTACTCCTTCCGCACGGAGGAGCCCGTCTGGAACACGCTCAAGCAGGACGCGCCCATCACCGGCGCGCTCGCGCTCGGCGCGTGTGTGCTGTGGCTGATCGGCGGTGTCGCCACCGGCGTGCTCTCCGCCCTCAAGCGCGGCACCATCTGGGACCGCGCCGCGATGACCACCGCCCTCGGCGGCGTCTCGCTCCCCGTCTTCTTCACCGGCATGGTCGCGATGGGCATCTTCGTGCACACCCTGGGCTGGGTGCACATCGCCGACAGCCTCTCCACGAACGACTCGATCGGCACCTGGTTCCAGACGCTGATCCTGCCGTGGATCGTCCTCGCCTTCCTCAACGCCGCCATGTACGCCCGGCTCACCCGCGCCACCATGCTGGAGATCCTGGGCGAGGACTACATCCGCACGGCCCGCGCCAAGGGGCTGGGCGAGTCCGCGGTCATCACCCGGCACGCGCTGCGCTCCGCGATGACGCCGATCCTCACGGTCTTCGGACTCGACCTCGGCGTCCTGCTCGGCGGCGCCGTGCTCACCGAGTCCACCTTCAACCTCCCGGGCCTCGGCCTGGAGGCGGTCCAGGCCATCAGCAACAAGGACCTGCCGGTGATCCTCGGTGTGACGCTGTTCGCGGCCCTCGCGATCGCCGTCGCCAACCTGGTCGTAGACCTTCTGTACGCCGTCATCGACCCGCGAGTGAGGCTGGGATGACCGAACTGTCCAAGACCGGAGCCGCGGTCGGCGAACCCACCGCCTCCGGCGCTCCCAGCGCCTTCCTCGAGGTCCGCGACCTCAAGGTGCACTTCCCGACCGACGACGGCCTGGTCAAGTCCGTCGACGGGCTCTCCTTCACCCTGGAGAAGGGGCGCACCCTCGGCATCGTCGGCGAGTCCGGATCGGGCAAGTCCGTCACGTCGCTGGGCATCATGGGCCTGCACACCGCGGGCCAGTACGGCCGCCGCAAGGCGCAGATCAGCGGTGAGATCTGGCTGGACGGCACGGAGCTGCTCTCCGGCGACCAGGACAAGGTGCGCCGGCTGCGCGGCCGCGACATGGCGATGATCTTCCAGGACCCGCTCTCCGCGCTGCACCCGTACTACTCGATCGGCAAGCAGATCGTGGAGGCGTACCGGGTCCACCACGACGTCGACAAGAAGACCGCCCGCAAGCGGGCGATCGAGATGCTCGACCGGGTCGGCATCCCGCAGCCCGACAAGCGCGTCGACTCCTACCCGCACGAGTTCTCCGGCGGTATGCGCCAGCGCGCCATGATCGCGATGGCGCTGGTGAACAACCCCGAGCTGCTGATCGCCGACGAGCCGACCACGGCCCTCGACGTGACCGTGCAGGCGCAGATCCTGGACCTGATCCGTGATCTGCAGAAGGAGTTCGGCTCGGCCGTCATCATGATCACGCACGACCTCGGGGTCGTCGCGGAGATGGCCGACGAACTGCTCGTCATGTACGGCGGCCGGTGCGTGGAGCGCGGCACCGCCGCCGAGGTCTTCGAGGAGCCCCAGCACCCCTACACCTGGGGCCTGCTGGGCTCGATGCCGCGCATCGACCGCGAGCAGACCGAGCGGCTCATCCCGGTCAAGGGCTCCCCGCCCAGCCTGATCAACCTGCCGAGCGGCTGCGCCTTCAACCCGCGGTGCCCGTACGCGGACATCCCGAAGGACAACATCACGCGTACCGAGCGCCCCGAACTGCGCGAGGTCGGCTCCGGTCACTTCTCCGCCTGCCACATGTCGGCCGAGGAGCGGGAGCGGATCTGGACCGAAGAGATTGCGCCGAAGCTGTGACGGACGCCAAAGGACCCGAGAACGAGATGACGATCCCCCCGCAGGCGGCCGAGTCCCCCGAGTCCCTCGCGACTTCCGCGGACGCGGCGCCCGGTGAGCCGCTGCTCAAGGTCGAGAACCTGGTCAAGCACTTCCCGATCAAGAAGGGCCTGCTCAAGCGGCAGGTCGCGGCCGTGCAGGCCGTCGACGGGCTGTCCTTCGACGTCCGTGCGGGGGAGACCCTCGGCGTCGTCGGCGAGTCCGGCTGCGGCAAGTCGACGATGGGCCGGCTCATCACGCGGCTGCTCGAACCGACCGGTGGCCGTGTCGAGTTCGAGGGCAAGGACATCACGCACCTGGGCACGGGCGGCATGCGTCCGCTCCGCCGCGACGTGCAGATGATCTTCCAGGACCCGTACTCGTCGCTGAACCCGCGCCACAACATCGGCACGATCGTCGGCGCCCCCTTCAAGCTGCAGGGCGTCAAGCCCGAGGGCGGCGTGAAGAAGGCGGTCCAGGATCTCCTGGAGCGGGTCGGGCTCAACCCCGAGCACTACAACCGCTACCCGCACGAGTTCTCCGGCGGTCAGCGCCAGCGCATCGGTATCGCGCGGGCGCTGGCGCTGCGCCCGAAGCTGGTCGTGGCGGACGAGCCCGTCTCGGCCCTGGACGTCTCGATCCAGGCGCAGGTCGTGAACCTGCTGGACGACCTCCAGGACGAGCTCGGCCTGACGTACGTGATCATCGCGCACGACCTCTCGGTCATCCGGCACGTCTCGGACCGGATCGCGGTGATGTACCTCGGCAAGATCGTGGAGCTGGCCGACCGCGACGATCTCTACTCCACGCCGATGCATCCGTACACCAAGGCGCTGCTCTCGGCCGTGCCGGTGCCGGACCCCAAGCGGCGCGGGGCCAAGAGCGAGCGGATCCTGCTGCGCGGTGACGTGCCGTCGCCGATCGATCCGCCCGCCGGGTGCCGGTTCCACACGCGGTGCTGGAAGGCGACGGAGCTCTGCGCCACGAAGGAGCCGCCGCTCCTTCAGCTCGGCACCGGGCACCAGGTGGCCTGCCATCACCCGGAGAACGCTCCCGACCAGGCCCCGGAGGACACCAAGCTCCTCCAGGTCGCCAAGGAAGCCATCGACGTCATCACGGTCCCGGCCCCCTCGGCCCCCGCCGAGTAGCCCCCCGCCTTGGGCAATCTGCCGCCTGCCGCACCCGCCTTGGGCAATCGCCGCCGGTCGCCCCCGCCTTGGGCAATCTGCCGCCATGGGCGGCAGGGTGGGCAAGGCGGCGCCCCGGCGCGGGGTGAGCGTTCCCGCCGGCGTTCAGATCGGTCCCGGCCGCTTGGTTGCCGGGTGCACGCCCGGTGGGGGCTGGCAGCGCCCGCGCGGCGGAGCCGCTGCCGGCGGAGCGACATGGCCCAAATGGGTCATGTACATGTCGCACCCTTTCCGGACAGAGTCCTGCGTGTCGGATACACCGGCACGCAGGACTCAGCCCCGAAGGGACACACGCCCATGGCTCTCTCCCGTTCGGCCCGCCTCGCCGCCCTCACCGTCGCGGCAGCCTCCTTCACCCTGATCGCCGCGGCCCCCGCCCCCACCCCCGGCTCCGCCGGCATCGGCGACCCGTACTTCCCGGAGCTCGGCAACGGCGGCTTCGACGCCCGTCACTACGCCCTCGACGTCGCGTACGACCCCGACACCGACCGCCTCGACGGCCGTACGACCCTCACCGCGCGCGCCACCCAGAACCTCTCCTCCTTCGACCTGGACCTGCAGAAGCTCACGGTCACCCGGATCGAAGTGAACGGCAGACACGCCGAGTTCACGCGCACCGGCGACGAGATCGTCATCACCCCGCGCACCCCGCTGCGCAAGGGCAACACCTTCACCGTCAGCGTCACCTACGGCGGCGTCCCCGAGGCGCTCAGCGGCCCCATCGTCTTCGGCTCCGACTACGGCTGGATGAAGACCGCCGACGGCGTCTTCGTGGCCTGCGAACCGAACGCCGCCTCCACCTGGTTCCCGTCCAGCGACCACCCCGCCGACAAGGCCACGTACGACATCCGCATCAAGGCCCCCAAGGGCCTGACCGGCGTCTCGAACGGCCGGCTCGTCGACACGTACGACACCGACAAGGGCACCCGGACCGTCAACCACTGGCGCGAGAGCAAGCCGATGGCGACCTATCTCGCGACCGCCAGCATCGGCAAGTTCGACGTGAAGACCGGGAGGACCCCGGCCGGCACGCCCATCTACGTGGCCATCGACCCGGTCCTCGCCAACAGCAACAACGTCGACGTGTACGCGGTGACGGCGGAGGCCACCGACTACTGGTCGCAGGTCTTCGGCCCGTACCCGTTCGAGGAGACCGGCGCCGTCGTCGACGACATGCCCGAGGCCGGCTTCTCCCTGGAGACCCAGTCCAAGCCCAGCTACTCGGCCGTCCGCTCCGAGTCGACGATCGTGCACGAACTGGCCCACCAGTGGTTCGGCGACTCCGTCTCCGTGGAGCAGTGGAAGAACATCTGGCTCAACGAGGGCTTCGCCACCTACGCCCAGTGGCTGTGGTCCGAGCACAAGGGCATCCGGTCCGCCCACGACTCGTTCCGGGCGGGCTACGACGCGCGACCCGCCGACTCCTCGTTCTGGCAGATCAAGGTCGGCGACCCGCAGCGCGACACGATGTTCGCCTCGGCCGTCTACCAGCGCGGCGCGATGACGCTGCAGATGCTGCGCGAGCGCATCGGTGACAAGGCGTTCTTCGAGCTGCTGCCGCAGTGGACGCGACTGCACCGGTACGGGAACGCCACCACCGAGGACTTCATCGCGCTGGCCGAGCGGGTCTCCGGGCAGCAGTTGGACGACTTGTTCGACACCTGGCTGTTCACGACGGGCAAGCCGACGCTGTAGGCCCATGTTCCATAGGTAAAAATATCGGGTGCTCCAGGAACTGTTCACCCCCTCCGTCCAGCATTGGCTCGACCTCATCGGCATCTTCGTGTTCGCCATCTCCGGTGCGTTGATGGCCGTACGCAAGAACTGGGACGTCTTCGGGATCGCCGCGCTCGCCGAGGTCACCGCGCTGGGCGGAGGGGTCTTCCGTGACCTGGTCATCGGGGCGGTGCCACCGGCCGCCTTCACCGACCTCGGCTACTTCATCACCCCGCTGTTCGCCGCCGCGCTCGTCTTCTTCCTGCATCCGGAGGTCGAGCGCACCCAGATCGCGGTGAACGTCTTCGACGCGGCGGGCCTCGGCCTGTTCTGCGTCACCGGCACGACCAAGGCGTACGACTACGGGCTCGGCCTCACCTCCTCCGCGGCCCTGGGCCTGGCCACCGCGGTCGGCGGCGGCGTGCTGCGCGACATCATCGCCAACGAGGTGCCGTCCCTGGTGCGCTGGGACCGCGACCTGTACGCCGTTCCCGCGATCGTCGGTGCCGTCATCGTGGTGCTCTGCATCCGTTTCGACGCCCTCGACGGGTTCACCAGCGGCATCGCCGTGCTGACCGCCTTCGTGCTGCGGCTGCTCGCGATGCGCTACCACTGGCGCGCGCCGCGCGCCTGGAACCGCAGGTCGACGGTGGTCGAGGTGACGGACGAGACGCCTTGACGGCGGTGGCTCCGGCCGTGGCTGTGGCTGTGGCTGTGGACGTGGCCGTGGCCGTGGCTGTGGTCGTGGCAACAAAAGCTACCGCTTAGTAGTCACGTGTTGTACGTTTCCGGTATGGCAGACGCAGTATCCACGCAGGATCGCCCGGCGCGCATCGGCGACAGCGAGTTCGACCGCGACACCGCCGTCACCCGGCGCCCGGGCGAGCCCGGGGTCTACGACATCGACCTCTCGGCGGGCTGGACGATCATCAATGCCGTCAACGGCGGCTATCTCCTCGCCGTGCTCGGCCGCGCGCTGTCGGACGCGCTGCCGCACTCCGACCCGTTCACGATCTCCGCGCACTACCTCACCGCCTCGGCCCCCGGCCCCGCGGTGATCCGCACGGACGTGGTCCGCACCGGCCGCACCCTCTCCACCGGGCAGGCCTCCCTGTTCCAGTACGCGGAGGACGGCACCGAGGTCGAGCGGATCCGTGTCCTCGCCTCGTACGGCGACCTGGACGCGCTCCCGGACGACGTGCGCACCAGCGCCGAGATGCCGGCCTTCCCGCCCATCGACCAGTGCTTCGGCGCGGGCGACGCCCCCGAGGGCGCGCCGCCCGTCCCCGGCTCCTCCGCGATCACCGACCGGCTCGCCCTGAAACTCGACCCGTCGACGCTGGGCTGGGCGCTCGGGGCGCCGTCCGGCAAGGGCGAGATGCGGGCCTGGTTCGGCCTCGCCGACGGCCGGGACGCCGACCCGCTGTCGCTGCTGCTCGCGGTGGACGCGCTGCCGCCCACCGCGTTCGAGATGGGCCTCAAGGGCTGGGTCCCGACGGTCGAACTCACCGTCCACGTCCGCTGCCGCCCGGCCCCCGGCCCGCTGCGCGTCTCCATCACCACCCGCAACCTCGCGGGCGGCTTCCTGGAGGAGGACGCCGAGGTCTGGGACTCCCGTGACCGCCTCGTCGCCCAGTCGCGCCAACTGGCCCGGGTCCGGCTCGGCTAGGGCGCGTCCTCCATCTCCCTCCTGCCTCGGGAGTACCTCCGGGTCATCGGCACAGCCTTGCACCCGGCACGCCGAGAGCGCCCACCGTTCAGCCGCGTCAACAACCCTGCGGGTCGATCCACCTAGGACCGGACGGCTACGGCCTGCCGAGGGGGCGGCGGCCCAGCCAGGCCGCCAGCTCCCCGTGGGCGTCCGCGCCTTCGGGCGCCGGCACGACCTCGTCGAACGGCACATCGGCGCCGCGCCGCTCCGCGGGCAGCGTCTGCCGGGCGAAGGCCAGCGCGAACACGGCCGGCTCCGGGGGCAGCGGGTCCGTCCGGCCCAGCGCCTCCCGCAGGTCCCAGGCGTGGGCCGAGGACTCCAGCACATAACCGGACAGCGCCCCGCGCCCCGGCACCTTGCCCCACGGGACGGACACCTGCCGGTCGAGCACGGCCTCGTCCTGCCAGGCCTTGAGCGCGTCGGCCCGCGCGGCGTCGTACGCCTCGGCCAGCCCGGCGTCCGGGACCTCGTCGGCGAAGGAGACGACGGCGTTCCCGTCGCCGCCCTCCCCGACGACGGCGATCCGCCGCATCCCGCCGATACAGTGCGACACCAGCCGCCGCACGTCGAACTCGCTGCACGGAGTGGACAGTTCGTACTGGTCCGGCCGCACCGAGGCGATGAGCCGGGCCACTTGCGAGGTGGCCTCCTCGAAGAGGGGGCGGGGGTCGGACGGGAGGACCTGGGACATCTCGACTCCTGAAGTACGGATGGGAGAGGCGCGGCGAAGCCGCACGCGCCCCCGCTCTTGGCCTCCACCTTGCCGCAGATACCTGACAGCTTCAGTCAGCATTTTTGCCGAGTCTGCGAGACGCTGACCCGGTGAAGTCAGACCGCCTCCTGTCGATCATCCTGCTGCTCCAGACCCACGGCCGCGTCCCGGCCCCCGACCTGGCCACCCGCCTGGAGGTCTCGGTCCGCACCATCTACCGGGACGTCGACGCGCTGTCCGCTGCGGGCGTCCCGGTCTACGCCGAGCGCGGCCGCCACGGCGGCATCGCGCTCCTGCCGGGCTACCGCACCGACATCACGGGGCTGACCGCCGACGAGGCCCGCGCCCTGTTCATCCTCGCGGCCCGCGGCGCCCACGCCGCCCTCGGCCTCGACCAGGCCTTGGGCTCGGCGCTGCGCAAGGTGATGGTCGCGCTGCCCGAACCGCACCGACCCGCCGCCGAGTTGACGAGCCGTCGGATTCTGGTCGAGGCGTCCCGCTGGATGGGCCCGCCGCCCCGCGAGGTCGACGTCACCGATCTCCAGGAGGCCGTCTTCACCGACCACAGGCTGCGCATCCGGTACCGGCACAGCGGCACCGAGACGCCGCGCACCTACACCGTCGACCCGTACGGCCTCGTCTCCAAGGCGGGCGTCTGGTACCTGGTCGCCGACCGCCGCGGGGTGCCCCGGCTCTTCCGGGCCGACCGCACCCAGTCGGTGACGGTCACCGACGCGCCGGTCCAGCGCCGCGACGGCGTCGAACTCGCCGACGTCTGGGCCGTGTTGAAGCGCCAGGTCGAGCAGCGGCCCGGCGGAATCGCCGTCACCGCGCGGGTCCACCGCAGTCGCTACGACCTGTTCCTGCGGCTGTGCGGCAACTCCTTGATCGAGCACCCCGAGGACGGCGCGAAGGCCGCGGACGACGCGGACGGCGACGGCGGCGAGTGGATCACGGTCAGGCTCGGCTACGGCGTCCTCGGTGCCACCCGCAGCCTGCTGCCCTTCGCCGGGCACCTGGAGGTGCTCGAACCGCCGGAGGTCCGCGCCGAACTGGCCCGCTGCGCCGCCGAGATCACGCGCCTGTACGCAGGAACTCCCCGAGGGCGAGCGTGAGTTCGGCGGGCGCGTCCTCCTGGACGAGGTGCCCCGCGCCCTCGATGATCCGCAGCTCCGCGCCGGGGATCAGCCGGGCCAGCTCATGGCCGCGTGCGACCGGGATCCAGGTGTCCTCGGCGCCCCAGCAGATCAGCACGGGCAGGTCGAGATCCCCGTACCGGCCCTGGATGTCATCGGTGGCCTCGCACGGGACGTTCTGCTCGATCTGCCGGTAGAAGGCGTCCCGCCCGGCCGCGGTCAGCCACGGCGCGACGAGCCGTGCGTGGGTGTCGGGGCGCAGCCCGGGGTGACTGCACGAGCTGATGTAGCGGTGCACCAGCGCCTCGTGCAGGTCGCCGGGCAACTGCCGGAAGACGTCGGCGTGTTCGGCCAGCAACCGGTACGTGGGCGAGCCCCACGGCGCGAGCGCCACCGGATCGACGAGCGCGAGCCGGGAGTACGCGGCGCCGTGCAGCAGGTGGGCGCGCAGGCTGACGGCGCCGCCGAAGTCGTGGGCGACGACGGCCGGCCGTTCGAGCCGCCAGTGGCCGAGGAGTTCGGCGAGGGCGCGGGCCTGGCTGTCGAGGTCGACGGGCTGCCCCGCGCGCATCTCCGAGGCGCCGTAGCCCGGCAGGTCCCACACGTACACACGGAACCGGCCGGCGAGCGCCCGCGCGGGGGCCCGCCAGACGTACGACGAGAACGGGGTGCCGTGGACGAGCACGACGGGCGGCGCGTCCACGGCGCCGAGTGCGGTCCAGCGGATCTCGCCGGACGAGCCGGTGAAGCTGCGGTCGAGGTTCCAGTCGCCGACTGTCATGACCGTAAGGCTAGTTGCTCATGACGATGGTGGCGCGGCGTTTCCGGCGTCCCAGTGTCTGCGCCCCAGACTCACCAGCCGCATCTGCCGCTCCATCAGATCCCGCAGCCGCGCCCGGTCGTCGCCCTCCGTGGTGGCCAGGAACTCGGACGCCGTCAGCACCATGTGGTCGACGTAGAGCCGGGCCAGCATCAGCAGATCGTCGTCGTTCCAGCCGGCCGACTGCGGGTCCAGGGCGAGCGCGTCCCGTACCTCGTCGGCGAACTGCCCGAGCTGCGCGCCGATCGCCTCGCGCACCCGCTGCACGCCACCGTGCCGTTCGCGCGCGATGAAGCGGACGTGCGCGGGGTAGGCGTCGACGTGCCGGACGATCAACTCCACGGCGCGCGCGATGCGTTCGTCGCTGTCCCCGGTCGCCGCCATCACCTCGCGGATCACCGCGTGCAGGCTGCCGAGCGCCTCCTCGACCAGGGCGACACCCAGGTCGGCCGTGCTGTCGAAGTGCCGGTAGAACGCGGTCGGGGTCATGCCCACGGCGCGGGTGACCTCGCGCAGGCCCAGGCTGCTGAGGCTCTGCTCCTCCAGCAGGCCGAGCGCCGCGTCCAGGAGCGCCTGACGGGTCTTCTGCTTCTGCGCCTGCCGGACGCCGAGGGTGGTGTGACTCATGTCATCCAGTTAACAACTGTTCTCCGTAGGGGGGAAGTCGAGCGCGGCGTTAGACTCAGGAGTCAGTGAACAGTTGTAACCCAACTTCGACTCCTGCTGGAACTCGACTCGACTTCGAGAGGTTTTCCGTGCTGTTCCTCGTAGCGGCCCTCCTGCTGCTGGGCTTCGCGCTCGGCACCGTGGCCCACGCCCCGCTGTCCTTCACGCTCGTGGCGGCCGCCGTCATCGCCGTCTGGCTGGCCGTCTTCGCGGTCCGCGAGCACCGCGCCCGCCGTCACCAGAGCTGACCGCAGCCATCAAGGGGGTACCCACCATGCAGCTCACCAAGGAATCCACCACCACCACCACCGAGCGCGCCGAGCCGCAGGCCGCCCAGGCCGGGCCGGAGCCGGAGCGCCCCGTCGGACGCCGGGACACCGACGGGATGGCCGTCGCCTCGTTCGTCCTCGGGCTCATCGGCCTGCTCGTCATGAACGTCTTCCTCGGCCCCATCGCGATCGTCCTCGCGGGCCTCGCCCTGTGGCGCGGCACCGCCCGCCGCGGCCGCGCCCTCCTGGGACTCGGCCTCGGCATCGCCGACCTCGTCGTGCTCGGCGTCCTGGTCGCGGCGGACGGCACGCTGTCCTGGAGCATCGCGGGCTGACCCGGGGCCGCGGCCCCAAGGATCAGCCCTCGGCGGCCGGGTCAGGGACCGGCCGTCTCCACCACGTCCACCGGCGCACCGTCCGGGCCCGTCGCCCGCACCGAGCCGTCGGCCTCGCGCACCACGCGGTACGTGGTCACCGACGCACCCGAGTGGTCCGGGACGGTCACCACGGTCTCGCCCGCGGCACCGGGCGCCGCGAGCAGCGTCAGACCGGTGGTCCAGTCCCCGTCGGGACGCGACTCGTCCGCGCCCAACGGCAGTACGGCGCCCTCGCGCACGTACAGCGGAAGGCTGTCGAAGCCGTGCCGCTCGACGCGCCAGCGCCCGCCCTCGACGCGCTCGCCGGTCAGCAGATGCGTCCAGGTGCCGGCCGGGAGGTAGACCTCGACGTCGCCCTCGGCCGTGAACACCGGCGCCACCAGCAGGTCGGAGCCGAGCATGTACTGCCGGTCCAGCGTGCGGCACGTCGGGTCCTCGGGGAACTCCAGGACCATCGGGCGCATCATCGGCACACCCGTGCGGTGGGCGCGCACCGCGGCCCCGTACAGGTACGGCATCAGGCGGTGCTTCAGCTTGGTGAACGTGCGCGCCACGTCGACCGCCTCGTCGCCGAACTCCCACGGCACGCGGTACGACGACGAGCCGTGCAGCCGGCTGTGCGAGGAGAGCAGGCCGAAGGCCAGCCAGCGCTTGAAGACCGCCGGGTCGGGCGTGCCCTCGAAGCCGCCGATGTCGTGCGACCAGAACCCGAAGCCCGAAAGGGACAGGGACAGGCCGCCGCGCAGCGACTCGCCCATCGCCTCGAACGACGACCAGCAGTCGCCGCCCCAGTGCACCGGGAACTGCTGCCCGCCGGCCGTCGCCGAGCGCGCGAACAGCACCGCCTCACCGGCGCCCCGCTCCCGCTCCAGGACCTCGAAGACGCACTGGTTGTACAGCTGCGTGTAGTAGTTGTGCATCCGCTCGGGGTCCGAGCCGTCGTGCCAGACGACATCGGTCGGGATGCGCTCGCCGAAGTCCGTCTTGAAGCAGTCCACGCCCTGGTCGAGCAGGACCTTCAGCTTCTCCTGGAACCAGGCGTACGCGTCCGGGTTCGTGAAGTCGACGAGCGCCATGCCGGCCTGCCACAGGTCCCACTGCCAGATGTCGCCGTTCGGCTTGCGCACGAGGTAGCCCAACTCGGCGCCCTCTTCGAAGAGTTGCGACTTCTGCGCGATGTAGGAGTTGATCCAGACGCTGATCCGCAGCCCCTTCTCCTTCAGCCGCGCCAGCATGCCCGCCGGGTCCGGGAAGGTCTCGGGGTCCCACTCCAGGTCCGTCCACTGGTACTCGCGCATCCAGAAGCAGTCGAAGTGGAAGACGGAGAGCGGGATACCGCGTTCGGCCATCCCGTCGACGAAGGAGTTGACCGTCGCCTCGTCGTACGACGTGGTGAACGAGGTCGTCAGCCACAGACCGAACGACCACGCCGGCGGCAGCGCCGGGCGGCCGGTCAGTGCCGTGTACCGCTCCAGTACGTCCTTGGGGGTCGGGCCCGCGACGACGTAGTACTCCAGGGCCTGGTCCTCGACGCTGAACTGCACCTGGCCGACGGCCTCGGAGCCGATCTCGTAGCTGACCTTGCCCGGGTGGTTGACGAAGACGCCGTAGCCGCGCGAGGAGAGGTGGAACGGGATGTTCTTGTACGCCTGCTCGCTGCTGGTGCCGCCGTCGGCCTGCCAGAGGTCGACGCTCTGGCCGTTCTTCACGAACGGCGTGAAGCGCTCGCCGAGCCCGTAGATCTGCTCGCCGACGCCGAGCGCGAGCTGCCCGATCATGTGGTGGGCGCCGTCGGGGGTCGTCGCGAAGGCGGTGCCCTTGCGCTGGGCGGAGGTCAGCACCCGGCCCTCGGCGTCGACGAAGTCCAGCTGCCAGGGCTTGTCCCGGTCGACGCGGACCGTCAGGCCGCCGGTGGTCAGCGTGGTGACCGGGCCGTCCTGGGTGACCTTGCCGACACCCGCGCCACCGGTCGCGCCGGGCAGCGCGAAGTGCGGTCCCGGGTCGCGGCGGCCCGCGTGGTGCGTGGCGCGCACGCCCACGACACCTTCGGCGGGGGAGAACAACTCCACCGTGATCAAGGGGGAGTTGAGGGTGTCGCCGCGCTTTTCGACCCGCTTCACGGCGGCGTGCACGGTGACGCGCTCGTCGGTACTGCGGATGTCGCGGATTTCGGTGGCGTAGGAGGCGTCGACGCCGTCGCGCATGAGCCAGAAGCCGTCGGTGAACTTCATGGGAGTCCTTGGGTGGTACGGGCGTGCTGGTCGATCGGGGGCTTTTCGGGGATCGGGGAGTGCTTCGGTCGGGTGGGTCGGGGTCAGGTCAGGAGGGTGTCCGTGGCTCCGGTCAAGGCGGAGTCGATCCGCTGCCACGTCGTCAGGTCACGCTCCAGCGGCGGGAGTTCACGTCCGCTTCCGGTGTCCCAGGCCGTCGCGACCGCCACCGGGTCCTCGTCGGTCACGGCCGCCTGGGCGAGCGCCGCGGCGCCGAGGGCGACCAGTTCGGTGGCCTCGGGCAGCACGAGCGGGCGCCCGGAGAGCCGGCGGACCGTCTCGACCCAGGTGTGTCCCTGGGCGCCGCCGCCGATCACCCGCAGCGGCTGCTGCCCCGCGGGGTCGGCGCCGCAGGAGGTGAGCAGTCCGTCGAGGGCACGCAGCAGCGTGAAGACGGCGCCCTCGTAGGCCGCGCCGAGGATCTGGCCCGGCGTGGTGCTGTGCCGCAGCCCCGACAGCAGGGCCGTGGCGTGCGGCAGATCGGGGGTGCGCTCGCCGTCCATGTAGGGCAGGAAGGCGAGCCCGGTGCCGGGCTCGGCGTCCTCCCGGCCGAGGCCGAGCAGGGCCGCGACCTTGTCGACGGCGAGCGTGCAGTTCAGGGTGCAGCCCAGCGGGAGGTACGTGCCGTCGGCCGCGGCGAACCCGGCGAGCGCGGGGTCGGCGGGCCGGGTGCGGGTCGCCGCGAACACGGTGCCCGAGGTGCCGAGGCTGATCACCGGGTGGTCGAGCAGACCCGAGCCGCCGAGCCCGAGGCCCACCGCCGCGGCCATGTTGTCTCCGGTGCCGGCCGCGACCGGGATGCCCGCGGGTAGCCCGAGCGCCTCGGCCGCCGCGGCGGTCAGCGAACCGGCGCGGGTGCCGCCGCCCGGGGTCACCTGGGGCAGCAACTCCTTGTCCATGCCGGTGAGTTCGAGCACTACGGGGTCGTAGGCGCCGTCGGCCGTGGAGTACCACAGGGTGCCCGACGCGTCGCCCGGGTCGGTGACGCCCGCGCCGCACAGCCGCTCGGTGAGGAAGTCGTGCGGCAGCCGGACGGCCGCGGCGCGCGCGGCTGTGTGCGGCTCGTTCTCCAGGAGCCAGCGCCACTTCGTCGCCGTCATCGAGGCCACCGGCAGCGATCCGGCCCGCGCCAGCCACTCCGCCTCGCCGAGCGCCTCGGTGAGGGCGCGGGCCTGCGGCGCCGAGCGCGTGTCGTTCCACAGCATCGCGTCGCGCAGCGGGCGGCCGTCCGCGTCCAGGACGACGAGCCCGTGCTGCTGGCCCGCCACCGCGATGCCGCCGACGGAGGAGGCCGGGACGCCCGCCGCGCGCAGCCCGTCGGCGACGGCCTCGGCCAGCGCCCGCCACCAGACCTCGGGGTCCGTCTCGCGCGCGCCGTCCTGGCCGGTCACCGTGTGCCGGGCCCGGCCGACGCCGAGCAGGGCGCCGCTCGCGGCGTCCACGAAGGCGGCCTTGGTGGACTGGGTGGAGCTGTCCACGCCGATGACCACGCTCATCGTGTACCTCCGGGTTCTGCGTGCCCGCATCGTGCGGCGCACCTTTTGATCGTACGCATAACAAATTACGTTACGCGCCCCTGTGATCCAGCAGACTCTGGCGTGACAGGGGGTGGATGCAGTATTGGTTATGTAAGAAAACAAATCGCTGCGACGAAGGGGCGACCATGACGGACCGCTTCATTCCGACTCCCGGGGACAAGTTCACGTTCGGTCTGTGGACCGTGGGCTGGCAGGGCAACGACCCGTTCGGCACGCCCACCCGTCCGGCCCTCGACCCGGTCGAGTCCGTGGAGAAGCTCGCGGAGCTGGGTGCGTACGGAGTCACCTTCCACGACGACGACCTGATCCCCTTCGGCTCCTCGGACGCCGACCGCGAGGCCGTCGTCAAGCGGTTCCGCGCCGCGCTCGACGCGACCGGCCTCAAGGTGCCGATGGCGACGACGAACCTGTTCACGCACCCCGTCTTCAAGGACGGCGGCTTCACCTCCAACGACCGCGACGTACGCCGCTTCGCGCTGCGCAAGGTCATCCGCAACATCGACCTCGCCGTCGAGCTGGGCGCCACCACCTACGTCGCCTGGGGCGGCCGCGAGGGCGCCGAGTCCGGCGCCGCCAAGGACGTGCGGGTCGCCCTCGACCGCATGAAGGAAGCCTTCGACCTGCTCGGCGAGTACGTCACGCGCCAGGGCTACGACCTGCGCTTCGCCATCGAGCCGAAGCCGAACGAGCCGCGCGGCGACATCCTGCTGCCCACCATCGGCCACGCCCTCGCCTTCATCGAGCGCCTGGAGCGCCCCGAGCTGGTCGGCGTGAACCCGGAGACCGGCCACGAGCAGATGGCGGGCCTGAACTTCCCGCACGGCATCGCGCAGGCGCTGTGGGCGGGCAAGCTCTACCACATCGACCTCAACGGCCAGTCCGGCATCAAGTACGACCAGGACTTCCGCTTCGGCGCGGGCGACCTGCGCCAGGCGTTCTGGCTCGTCGACCTCCTGGAGTCGGCCGGCTACGAGGGCCCGCGCCACTTCGACTTCAAGCCGGTGCGCACCGACGGCTTCGACGGCGTGTGGGAGTCCGCGAAGAACTGCATGCGCAACTACCTGATCCTCAAGGACCGTGCCGCCGCCTTCCGCGCCGACCCCGTCGTGCAGCAGGCCCTGCAGGACTCCCGCCTCGACGAGCTGGCGCAGCCCACCGCCGCCGACGGCCTGGACGCGCTGCTCGCCGACAAGGGTGCGTACGAGGACTTCGACGTGCAGGCCGCCGCCGAGCGCTCGATGGCCTTCGAGCGCCTGGACCAGCTGGCCATGGAGCACCTGCTCGGCGTCGCCCGCTGAGTCCTGTCCGCGGACAGGACTC
The DNA here is from genome assembly GCF_017377775.1 of Streptomyces sp. VRA16 Mangrove soil. Lineage (GTDB taxonomy): Bacteria > Actinomycetota > Actinomycetes > Streptomycetales > Streptomycetaceae > Streptomyces. Next base: position 110,846 of record NZ_JAFVLN010000017.1, on the reverse strand, counting down.
AGGGCACGCCCCCTGGACACCCCGGGCCGCCGCACCGCCCCCAGCGGTGCGCGGCCGCGTGGTGGAAGCGCTCCCACGGAGCTGCGCGCGGCACCGGAACCGCCGGAACCAGGCCGCCGCCCCACCACACCCACCCGGCGGGACACCGACGTCCCGCCGGGCCGGCACTCCTTCGCACGCAAGGGCACCACCATCGTGACCGCACCACATTCCGGCGTCGCCACGCCACATGGGCGCCGCCGCACGACCCGCAGGTTCGCCGTCTCGCTCGCCGTCGTCGGAGCGCTCGTCGGCACGGCCGTCCTCTCCGGCTGCTCCCAGCAGCGCGACGAGAACGTCTACACGGTGTTGAACTCCTCGACCGACGAGTCCTTCCACAGCTGGGACGCGGCGACCCTGTCCACCTGCAGCGCCCAGCTCGGCGTCAAGATCGAGCAGCAGTCCGTGCCCGCCTCGCAGGTGATGACCAAGTCGCTGCGCATGGCCTCCTCCAAGTCGCTGCCGGACATCATCCAGTTCGACGCCTCGGAGGTCCCGCAGTTCGCCGAGGCCGGCGGGCTCATCCCGCTGAAGGACGCCGGGGTCAGCTCCGAGAACGTCTCGAAGTCGATCGTCGACTTCGGCTCGTACAAGGGGACCTGGTACGGCGCGGCACGCTCCGTGAACACCCTTGCGCTCTTCTACAACAAGGACATCCTCGACAAGGCCGGGGTGCAGATCCCCACCACGTGGGACGAGCTGCGCGACGCGGCGAAGAAGCTCACCTCCGGCAAGCAGTACGGCCTCGCGCTCAGCGCGGGCGGCGCCGAGGACGGTGTCTTCCAGTTCCTGCCGTTCATGTGGTCCAACGGCGGCGACGAGGAGAAGCTCGACACCGAGAACGTCGCCGGCGCGCTCGACTACTGGAAGTCGCTGCTCTCCGACGGCTCCCTGTCGAAGTCCACGGTCAACTGGACGCAGGCCGACGTCAACGACCAGTTCATGGCCGGCAACGCCGCGATGATGGTCAACGGCCCCTGGCAGCTGGAGACCCTGAACAAGGACAAGGGCCTGAACTACGGCATCGCGACCATCCCGGTGCCGAAGACGGGCGACACCTCCGTGGCCCCGATGGGCGGCGCCGTGCTCACCGTCGCCAACACCGGCGACAGCGCCCGCGAGAAGACGGCCGCCAAGATCATCAATTGCATGACCAGCGAGAAGCAGGAACTGACCTACGCCATCAACTCCGGCATGGTTCCCGCCAACGAGAACGCCGCGAAGACCTGGCGCGAGAAGTTCCCCGAGCTCTCCGCGATCTCCGAGCAGATCCTGACCGGCCGCTCCCGCACCGGCAAGGTCGGCGACCGCTGGCCGACCATCTCCCTCGCCCTGCAGAGCGCCTTCCAGCAGGCGCTGACCGGCAAGTCCAGCTCCGAAGCGGCCCTCAACCAGGCCCAGCAGCGGGCGACGAGCGGAAACTGAGGCACCACCACCATGTCTACGACCACCGCTTCCGCGCCGGCCCCTGCCACGACGCCGGTCCCGAAGGCCGCCGCCCCGCGCAAGCCGCGCAGCGCCAGGCTCGCGCAGTGGGGCTTCATCGCCCCGGCCGTCGCCTTCATGGCACTGTTCTTCGGCTACCCGCTCGTCCGCAACGTCGTGATGAGCTTCCAGGACTACTCGCCCAAGACCTTCTTCACCGGTGACGCGCCCTTCAACGGCCTCACGAACTGGCGCAACGTCTTCGGCGACGACCTGTTCTCCTCGGCCCTCGGCCACACCCTGGTCTTCACGGTCGGCTCGCTGCTCGGCCAGTTCTGCATCGGCCTGGCCCTCGCCGTCTTCTTCCGCCGCCGCTTCCCACTCAACGGGGTGCTGCGCTCCCTGATCCTGCTGCCCTGGCTCGTCCCCATGGTCGTCTCGGGTGTGGTCTGGCGCCGCATCCTCGACCAGGACACGGGCGTCCTGAACTCCTTCCTCGGCCTGTTCGGCCTCGGCGACTCCACCCCGTGGATCTCCAGCCCGTCGCTCGCGCTGTTCTCGGTGATCCTCGTGAACATCTGGATCGGGATCCCGTTCAACATGGTGATCCTCTACGGCGGACTCCAGGAGATCCCCAAGGAGCTGTACGAGGCCGCGTCCCTCGACGGCGCCTCCGCCTGGCGGACCTTCCGCTCGATCACGCTGCCGATGCTCAAGCCCGTCATCACCGTCGTGCTCGTCCTGGGCTTCATGTCGACCGTCAAGATCCTCGACCTGATCCTGGCCCTCACCGACGGCGGCCCCGCCGACTCCACGCAGACGCTCGGCACGCTGACGTACCAGAACTCCTTCGTGCAGCTCGACTTCGGCGCGGGCGCGGTCGTCGGCAACGTACTCATCCTCATCTCCGCGGTGTTCGCGGTGTTCTACCTGCGGGCGAACCGCGCCGAGGGGAAGTGACCACCATGGCCACCGTGTCTTCCGCAGCACCCGCTGTCGCCAAGTCCCGCAAGCCGCACCGCAGCTGGGGCTCGATGATCGCCGGGATCGTCATCCTGCTGATCATGCTGTTCCCGCTGTACTGGATGCTCAACACCGCCCTGCAGCCCAAGGCCAGCCTCGTCCAGGTCGGCTGGGTCCCCACCACCTGGGACTTCTCCGGCTTCACCAAGGCCTTCACCGACCAGGGCACCAACCTGCTCACCTCGCTGCTCGTCGCCTTCGGCGCCGTGATCATCTGTCTGCTGATCGCCGCGCCCGCCGCCTACGGGCTCGCCCAGTTCCGGCTGCCAGGCGCCCAGTCCATCGTCTTCGGCACGCTCATCACGCAAATGGTGCCGGGCATCGTCGTCGCCAACGCCCTCTACAGCGCGTACGTGTCGATGAACCTGGTCAACTCCTACTTCGGCCTGATGCTCGCCGACGCCTCGCTCGGCATCCCCTTCGCGATCATCCTGATGCGGGCCTTCATGGCCTCCATCCCGCGCGAGGTCATCGAGGCCGCCGAGGTCGACGGCGCGGGCCGGATCCGCACCTTCGTCCAGGTGGTGCTGCCGATGAGCCGCAACTCGCTCATCACGGCCGGACTGTTCTCGTTCCTGTTCGCCTGGAGCGACTTCATGTTCGCCCTGACCCTGAACACCACCGACCACGTCAAGCCGATCACCCTCGGTATCTACCAGTACATCGGTGCCCACGTCGGCGACTGGGGCTCCGTGATGGCCGCCTCCGTCCTGTCGGCGATCCCCGCCGCGATCCTCCTCGTCCTCGCCCAGAAGTACATCGCCGCCGGCATCACCGGTGGCTCGGTCAAGTGAGCCCACACATGAGCACCCAGCCCGCCTTCCCGTCGTTCCCCGAGGGCTTCGTCTTCGGCGCCGCCACGGCCGCGTACCAGATCGAGGGCGCCGCCACCGAGGACGGCCGCGGCCCCTCCATCTGGGACGTCTACAGCCGCACCCCCGGCCGCACCTTCCGCGGTCACACCGGCGACATCGCCTGCGACCACTACCACCGCTACGCCGACGACGTCCGCCTCCTCAAGGAGCTCGGCGTCGACTCGTACCGGTTCTCCATCGCCTGGCCGCGCATCCAGCCCGACGGCTCGGGCCCGGTCAACCCGGCCGGACTCGACTTCTACGACCGGCTCGTCGACGAACTCCTCGCCGCCGGCATCGAGCCCGCCGTCACCCTCTACCACTGGGACCTGCCCCAGTCCCTGGAGGACCGTGGCGGCTGGCGGATCCGCGAGACCGCCGAACTGTTCGGCGAGTACTCCGGCATCATGGCCCGCCGCCTCGGCGACCGCGTACCGCGCTGGATCACCCTCAACGAGCCCTGGTGCTCGGCCTTCCTCGGCTACTCGGTCGGGCGCCACGCCCCCGGCGCCCAGCAGGGCACCCCGGCGCTCGCCGCCGCCCACCACCTGCTGGTCGGCCACGGCCACGCGGTCAGCGCGCTGCGCGCCGAGGGGGTGCGCGAGGTCGGCATCACGCTCAACCCCGACTGGAACGTGCCCGCCACCGACTCCGACGCCGACCTCGCCGCCGTCGTGCGCGCCGACACCCAGCACAACCTGGTGTGGACGGACCCGCTGTTCGCCGGCCGCTACCCGGCCACGGAGACGGAGACCTGGGGCGAGCTCATCGAGCGCCAGGACTTCCGCCAGGACGGCGACCTCGAACTGATCGGGCAGCCGCTCGACTTCGTCGGCGTCAACTACTACCGCCCGACGATGGTCACCGAGGCCCCGCACCGCGAGCCCGACCCGGCCCTGCGCACCGCCTCCGACAACCGCTACGCCGAAGTCCCCTACACCGGCGTACGGCACACGGCGATGAACTGGCCGGTCGTCCCCGAGACGTTCACGCAGCTCCTCGTCGCGATGAAGGAGCGCTACGGCGACGCGCTGCCGCCCGTCCACATCACGGAGAACGGCACCGCCGAGCACGACACCGTCGCCGCCGACGGGCAGATCCACGACACCGACCGCGTCCAGTACCTCGCCGACCACCTCGGCGCGCTGCGCGCCGCGATGGACGCCGGCGTGGACGTGCGCGGCTACTACGTCTGGTCGCTGCTCGACAACTACGAATGGGCGCTCGGCTACGCCAAGCGCTTCGGCATCATCCGCGTCGACTACGAGACACAGGAACGCACGCCCAAGGACAGCTACCACTGGTACCGGGGCCTGATCGAGGCGCACCGGCCGTAACACCGCCCGGCCGTCGGTCGGCCGTCGGTCGGCCGTCGGTCGGTCGGCCGGTACGGGGTGGCGCGCGTCCGCAGCGCCGCACCACCCCGTGGCCATCGCACCACTCCGTGGCCACCGCACCACTCCGTGGCCACCGCACCACTCCGTGGCCACCGCACCACTCCGTGGCCACCGCACCACCCCTCCTGCCGTCCACTCACTCGGATCGTCCGGTACGTACCGCCGGTGAGAAGGAACGGAGAACCCCCATGGCGGGCATCACCTTCGACCACGTATCGCTGACCTGACCGGACGCCGTGGCGCCCACGGTCAAGGACCTGAACCTGGAGATCGCCCGGGACAGATCGCCCGGGACAGATCGCCCGGGACAGAGCGGCCGACGGCCCCGCGGGCACCCCGGCGCCGGGCATGCCGAGTACCGGACGTCAGCCGCCGGTACCCCCCACACCCCCCGCATCCGAAACCCGCTCCGCATAAGCCTGCGGATCACCCATCACATCCCGCACCACCTGCGCCGCCGACCCCCGGGCCGCATCCCCGGCAGCCGAAGCCGCCCGCAACTTCCCACTCCCGGCCGTCCACAACCCCGACACCACCCGCCGCTCCAGACACTCGTCGATGGGCCGGGCCAACCACGGCAGCAGCGGCCGATACGTCCCCCCGAGCACGATCGCGTCCGGATCGATCAGATTCACCGCACCGGACAGCACGAGCCCCAGCGTCCGCCCGGCCTCCGCGATCGCGGCGACGGCCCGCTCGTCCCCCCGAACCGCCCGCCGCTCCAGCTCCGCGACCCCCGGCTGCCCCGCGTCCTCGGCGATCCCGGCCGTCCGCAGCAGCGCCGCCTGCCCCGCGTACTGCTCCAGGCAGCCGCGCGACCCGCACCGGCACAGCGGCCCGCCCTCGTCGACGACCACATGCCCGATCTCACCCGCGAACCCGTGCGCCCCGCGCAGCAGTTCACCGTTGAGCACCAGCGCGCCGCCGACCCCGATCTCACCCGTCAGATACAGGAAACTGCGCCGGCGGGCCTCGTCCGCCTCGCCGAACCACAGCTCGGCGAGCGCCGCCGCGTCGGCCTCGTTGCCGGAACTCACCGGCAGGGCGTGCGCCGTTCCGCCGCGCCCGCCGCGCCGCAGCGTGGACAGGGCCTGCGCGAAGATGCCCTCCGCCGCCACCCGGCTCCAGCCCAGGTTCGGAGCCTGGCGCACCGTGCCGCCGGAGATCAGCCCGGGCAGCGCCAGATGTGCGCCGGCCGGCACCAGCTCCTGCGCGGCCGCCGACCCCAGCGCCTGCGAGGTGATCCGCGCGGCCCGCGCCAGCACATCGGCGGGCGGCGTGCCCCGGTTGTCGAGGTGCTCCGTCAGCCGTACGCGGTCCATCCCGGCCAGATCGACGACGCACACGGTGATGTAGTCGATGTTGATCTCGACCCCGACCCCGGCGAACCCGGTCCGCGCCACCTTCAGCACCGTGCCGGGCCGCCCCGCGTGCCCGCTGAACGTCTTGCCGGACTCGGTCAGAAACCCGCTCGACAGCAACTGCTCGACGAGGGACGACACCGCGGCCCTGGTCAGACCCGAGCGGGCGGCGACCGCGGCCCGCGTCGTCTCGCCCTCGTCGTGCACGGCCCGCAGCACGAGGCTCAGGTTGTGCCGCCGGACGGTGGCCTTGTCGGCCTTGGCCTGCGGTGGTGCCAGATTGCTCTTCATCGTGGCGTCGAGCCTAACGGGGCCGGGGCAGGGCGGCGCCCGCGCCGCGGGAGCCAGGTGGCGGCGGGTGCGGGACCGGGCGGCGGTCCTCGTAGAATCGAGCCCACCATGGCTTACCTCGACCACGCCGCGACCACCCCGATGCTCCCGGAGGCGGTCGAGGTGCTGACCGCCCAGCTCGCCGTCACCGGCAACGCCTCGTCCCTGCACGCCGCGGGGCGCCGCGCCCGCCGCACGGTCGAGGAGTCCCGTGAGGCCCTCGCCGAGTCGCTCGGCGCCCGCCCCAGTGAGGTCGTCTTCACCTCGGGCGGCACCGAGGCCGACAACCTCGCGGTCAAGGGCCTGTACTGGGCCCGCCGCGCCGCCGACCCGGCCCGTACCCGCGTCCTCGCCAGCCCCGTCGAGCACCACGCCGTCCTCGACGCCGTGCACTGGCTCGCCGAGCACGAGGGCGCCACCGTCGAATACCTCCCGGTCGACCCCCACGGCCGCGTCCACGCGCAGGCCCTCCGGGAAGCGATCGAGCGCAACCCGGCCGATGTCGCCCTGGCCACGGTCATGTGGGCCAACAACGAGATCGGCACGATCATGCCGGTCCGTGAACTGGCCGACGTGGCGGCCGAGTTCGCCGTCCCGCTGCACGCCGACGCGGTCCAGGCGTACGGCCAGATCCCGGTCGACTTCGCGGCGTCCGGCCTCGCCGCGATGACCGTCTCCGGCCACAAGATCGGCGGCCCCTACGGCATCGGGGCGCTCCTTCTCGGCCGCGAGTACACCCCCGTCCCCGTCCTCCACGGCGGCGGCCAGGAACGGCACGTCCGCTCCGGCACCCTCGACGTCCCCGCCATCGCCTCCTTCGCCACGGCCGGCCGTCTGGCGCACGAGCGGCGCGAGGCCTTCGCCCACGAGATCGGCGCGCTCCGCGACGAACTGGTCGACGCCGTGCTCGCCGCCGTCCCCGCGGCGATCCTCGGCGGCGACCCGGCACCCGGTGGCCGGCTCCCGGCCAACGCCCACTTCACGTTCCCCGGCTGCGAGGGCGACTCCCTGCTCCTCCTCCTGGACGCCCAGGGCATCGAGTGCTCGACGGGCTCGGCCTGCACCGCGGGCATCGCCCAGCCCAGCCACGTCCTGCTCGCCACCGGCACCGACCCCGACCTGGCCCGCGGCACGCTCCGCTTCTCGCTCGGCCACACGTCGACGAAGGCGGACGTCGACGCGGTGGCGGCGGCCATCGGCCCGGCGGTGGAGCGGGCCAGGACGGCGGGTCTGAGCTAGGACGAGGGAGCCGGGACAGGCGGCCCTAGGCCGTGGCGGTGCCGCCCTTCTTGTGGGCGGCCCGCACCAGACGCATGTACTTGTCCCAGTCCCAGTGGGGCCCGGGGTCCGTGTGATCCGTCCCCGGCACCTCCACGTGCCCGATGATGTGGGTCCGGTCGACGGGTATGTCGTACCGCCTGCATATCCCGGCGGTCAGCCGGGCGGACGCCGCGTACATGGCATCGGTGAAATCCTGCGGCCGGTCCACGAACCCCTCGTGCTCGATGCCGACACTGCGCTGGTTGTAGTCCTTGTTCCCCGCGTGGAACGCGACGTCCAGCTCCCGGATCATCTGCGCGATGTGGCCGTCCTGACGGACGACGTAGTGTGCGGCGGCCCCGTGCCAGGGATCCTTGAAGACCCGCAGGGTGGTTGTGTAGCTCCCCTGGGTCACATGGATGACGACCCGGTCGATGGGATAGTCGGCCGGCCGGTCCGCCCGCCGCCAGTTCGCCGTTGCCGCGGCCACCCACTCCGCGCCCTTGAAGTCCACCGCGCCGGCCTTGCGCGGCTTGTCGACGCCCGGCACCTGCCACCACATCCGGGCGAGATCACCGCGCGCGAGCACCCCCACACCCACGGCGCCGGCAACCCCACCGATCACCAGGGCCCGCCGACTGACCCCCCGATCCCGATCCCCGCTCGTCCCCGTCTTCTCACTCTTCTCGCCACCCACGCGATCCCCCGCCCCCCACGCTTCGGTTCCAGCCCCACACCGCTCAAACGCATATCGGAAAGATTCGGTTCCCCCGGCCCCGTACTCTGTTAGTGCTATGACTTCGCAGACTTCGCAGAGCCCCGTGCCCGAGAAGGCGGCTCGCCCCCTCCGTGTCCTGGCCGCCATGTCGGGCGGCGTCGATTCCGCCGTGGCAGCGGCCCGCGCCGCGGAAGCGGGCCACGACGTGACGGGCGTCCACCTGGCCCTCTCCGCGAACCCCCAGTCCTTCCGCACCGGGGCCCGCGGCTGCTGCACCATCGAGGACTCCCGTGACGCGCGCCGTGCGGCGGACGTCATCGGCATCCCCTTCTACGTCTGGGACCTCGCGGACCGCTTCCGCGAGGACGTCGTGGAGGACTTCATCGCGGAGTACGAGGCCGGCCGTACCCCGAACCCGTGCCTGCGCTGCAACGAGAAGATCAAGTTCGCCGCGCTCCTCGACAAGGCCCTGGCCCTCGGCTTCGACGCGGTCTGCACCGGCCACTACGCCCAGGTCATCGTCAACGACAACGGCGACCGAGAACTCCACCGCGCCACCGACATGGCCAAGGACCAGTCCTACGTCCTCGGCGTCCTGGACGACCGCCAGCTCGCCCACGCGATGTTCCCGCTGGGTGACACGGAGACGACGAAGGACGAGATCCGGGCCGAGGCGGAGCGCCGCGGCCTCGCCGTCGCCAAGAAGCCCGACTCCCACGACATCTGCTTCATCGCGGACGGCGACACGCAGGGCTTCCTCGCCTCGCGCCTGGGCAAGTCGGAGGGCGACATCGTCGACGAGTCGGGGGCCAAGCTGGGCACCCACGAGGGCGCGTACGGCTACACGATCGGCCAGCGCAAGGGCCTGCGCATCGGCACCCCCGCCCCCGACGGCAAGCCGCGCTACGTCCTGGACATCTCCCCGGTGAACAACACGGTGACGGTGGGCCCGGCGGCCTCCCTGGACGTCACGTCCCTCACCGCCATCAAGCCCCGCTGGTGCGGCGCACCTCCCACGGGCCCCGGCACCTACACGGCCCAGCTCCGCGCCCACGGCGGCGAGACCGAGGTAACGGCGGCCCTCCTCGACAACGAACTCACCGTGACGTTCACCGAGCCGGTCCGCGGGGTCGCCCCGGGCCAGGCGATCGTGCTGTACGACGGAACCCGGGTGGTGGGCTCGGCAACGATCGCCACGACTCAGCGGACGGCTGCGGCCGGGGTGTGAGGCTCAGGTGGGTTTCCCGATGTACGCGGCAACGAGCAGGGCCGGGGCCACCAGCAGCGCGGCACACGACGCCATGTGCTCTTCCCGAAGCCAGCCTCGTACTGCCAGGTAGAAACCGTAGAGCAGGACCAGGTCGAGGCCGATCAGAGACGGTGTGGCCGAGCCGCCCAGCACATGGGCCACTGTTCCCATGGTGCCGATGACAGCCAAGGTCCCCACCAGGAAACTGATATACCCGAGATCGCCCTCGAGTTGCGCCTCGATGGGGGATTTGCGTTCGATCTTCATGTAGTTCCTCGTGCAGGAATGAATCGAGTGCTCGTGTTGGCGGGTCACGCTGAGGAGAGCAAGCGGCTTGCTCCTGCCAGCCCGAGCATGACGAGGACTGCGGCGGTGGTGAGCTGAAATCTCTTCTGCCGCCAGCCGCGGTACGCGAGACACCCGCTGCAGATCAGAACGAGGTCGGCGCCGAGCCAGGTGGCCGTGAATTTCCCTTTCACGGAATCCGCCACCAGCAGCGCTGTCACCACCACCGGCAGCATGACCGCGATGAAGGCGACCTGCTCCTGCACCTTGACTGCCTTGGTCCTGCGGGCGTGCTCATGTCCTGGATCCATAGGGCTTCCTCGTGCCGCTGATCGAGCATCAGACCAGCGCGTTGTCATAGCTCTTACCGACCACGGGGAAGTCCCGTAGGTCCTTGCTCACGGAGCCGAGCAATCCGCCTGCGGCGAAGGCCGCGTTGACCGCCAGCATGAGGTGGTCGTACTGCCCCACGAGACTCTCGTACTTCGCGATCATGGATGCTGCGCGCTCCGCGGCGAACGCCACGCCGACGAACCCTCCGGTGAATCCGACCCCCGATGCCAGCAAGGCGGCGGAAGCCGCGGACGCGACGGCGAACTGGATTGCATCGTCGCAGATGTCGGCCAGAATTCCCTTGGCTGTTTCGGCGAGCGAATAGACCAGCGTGGCCACTCTTCGGCAGAGGTCGGAGAGGTCGTGGAGGGAATCGCGTGTGCCATCGAGCTTTTTGGCGATGTTGTCGAAGTACTTCCAAGCGGCATCTGCCGCATTGCCGCGCCATGTGATACCCAGCGTGCTGTTGCCGTGCCTGATGTTCTCGGCCATGTCGGCGCAGGCGTCCCCAAGGCCTTTCCAGGCGTCCGCGCACCCTGCGTAACTCTGCCAGTCCCCTCCGAGGAGATTGGCGAAATAGCCGAGGATGTCCCACCCGAAGACCAGTTTGAGTCCTTCGTTGGCCAAGGCCGATGGGCTGGCGAAATCCAACAGCGTCCCGACGGCCTTGTTGGTGGGGGCGAACTCGATTTCCGCGAGATGCCCTTGAAGCCACCCGTCGGCGCCCCCGGGCGGCTTGAGGCGGCTGAGGGCGTCGCGTACGTCGCGGAACGAGGCGGAGCCCTGAGGGCGGGTTCTGTGCACAGGGACAGAGGTCGAAGTGGACGGGTATGTGGCGTCCAGCCGCCGCGCCGTATCGAGATCGACGGCGTCGTACCAGGCGGCGGTCTTCTTCAGTTCGCTCCTCGACGCATTGAGGATCGCGTCGAATCGGTTCAGGACACCGCGAGCATCGCGGACGTGTTCTTCATGGTGCCGCAGCACGCGATCCCAGAGGTCCGCTGCCACCGATCGGTCGATGCCGGTGCTGCGATCGAGATACTCTCGTGCGCTGCGGCAGTCCTCGGCAGCCCTGTGCACCAGGCCTGCGTACCCGACCACGTCTTCGGACCGCACAGTCAGCGTCATACCCGCCCCCGCTCCGCGCGCTCAGCCGCCATAAGAGCCCGCTCCTCGGCCACCTGCCGCTCGCCCTCCCGGGCCAACGCCGCCCGCTCGGAGTCCGGCATCGACTCCCAGCGGCGCCGGAACTCCTGCCCCTGCTCGATCACGGCCTCCGCATACGCAGGGATCCGCGTCGCCTCCCGCAGACCGACCCGGCCCGCAAGGACCTCCCGGGCCATCTCCTGGAGTACGGGCCCGCGGCCGCCCTCCCGGAAGACCTCCAGGGCTTTGCGTAACAGGCGTTGCTGGACGGGGTCGTCGGTCAGGTCCAGGTCGGGGCGCACGGGGTCTCCTCGGAGAAGGGGTGGGGGAATCCGGGAGATTAGCGGGGCGTGCGTCGTGGTGTGGAGCGTCAGCGGCGCGGCACGGCGCGGCTGGAAAAACGTTGACTCCTATGGGGTGACGAGCATTTGGGCACACAAAAGAACCGCGGCGCACGTCACCTGGGAGCGGTAGCGAAGGCTCCTCGTGCGGTTGACGCGACGCGCGGCGGGAGCAGGATCCGTCAGACCCTGCCCTGCAAGTAGTGCTGAAGAACCCCGCCCAGCTCCCCGCACCACGCACTCGCCTGCGCCTTGCGCCGCGCCCGCACCTGGCAGGTGTACACCGCGCCGTCCGTCATCGCCGCCGTCACGAACACCCCGGACGGCAACGGCTGGAAGTGCACCGTCCGCACATGCGTCCAGGGCAGATCGATGGCGTGCGGGCCCTGTTCGAAGTGGACGCCCTCGCCGTCGACGACCAGCCCGTTGTACTCGTCGGCGGCCACGAACTCAGGTCCCGGCTGCGGCGGAACCGACGGCGGTACCGGCGGGGGAGGGGGCGGCTGGAACGTGGGTGGCGGAGGCCCGAACCCGCCCGCCGCATTGCCCGGTTCGCCGTACCCCTGTGTCATGCCTGCGCCCGTCCGTCTCGTGTCGCCCGCTGAGCCGAGCCCTATCCCACCACTTCTACTTCGTAGAAGCACAGGTGCCCCTTGATGGCGGCCACTTCGGCCTTCGGGTCCTCGTACGCCCACACCAGGTCGGGAGCGTCCGGCAGCGACCAGTAGGACGCCGTTCCCTTGAAGGGGCAGTACGTCGTCGTGTCCGACGGCGCCAGCAGCTCCGTACGGACGTCCTCGCTCGGGATGTAGTACCGCGCGGGACAGCCCGTCTCGTGCAGCACCAGCGGCCGCCCGCTCTCCGCCAGCACCTGCCCGTCGTGGACGACCCGCACGCGCTGCGCACCCTGCTCGATCGTGATCGTGTGTCCTTGAGTCATAGGTGTGTCAGCGCTCACAGTCGCCGGGTTCTTCCCCGCAGGTCCGCGCAGGTCCCCGTAGATCCCCGCAGGTCCCCGTAGGTCCGCGCAGGTTCCCGCACGCCCTCATGCGCCCTGTCCGAGGGCTGTCGGTGGCGGCCCGTACCGTGGGTGCCATGAACATCTGCGTCTTCCTCTCCGCCGCCGACCTCGACGACCGCTACACCCGCCCCGCCCGTGAGTTCGCCGAGCTGCTCGGCAAGGGCGGGCACGCCCTCGTGTGGGGCGGCAGCGAGAGCGGGCTCATGAAGGTCGTCGCCGATGGCGTGGCGGAGACCGGTGGACGGCTGGTCGGGGTGTCCGTGGACTTCCTCGCCGCCAAGGCGCGTGCCGTGACCGCCCCGGACGAGATGGTCGTCGCCGCCGACCTCGCCGAGCGCAAGCGGCTGCTCCTGGAGAAGGCCGACGCCGTCGTCGTCATGGTCGGCGGGACCGGCACGCTCGACGAGGCCACCGAGATCCTTGAACTGAAGAAGCACGGGAAGACCGACAAGCCCATCGTGCTGCTCAACTCCGCGGGGTTCTACGACGGCCTGAAGGAGCAGTTCCGGCGCATGGAGGACGAGGGGTTCCTGCCCATCCCCCTCACCGACCTCGTGTTCTTCGCCGAGGAGCCGGTCGGCGCCCTGGCCTACCTGGAGGAGTCCCTCGGCCAGCAGTAGGCAGCGGTAGTGCGAGCATGGCGGCATGACGAGCACAGCCACCCATGTGATCACCGGCGCCGGTTCAGGAATCGGCGCCGCCGTCGCCCGCCGACTGCACGCGCGCGGGGACGAGCTCTACCTCCACGCGCGCGACGCCGGCCGCGCCAAGGAGCTGGCCGCCGAGTTCCCCGGCGCCCGCACCCTCGTCGGTGACCTCGCCGACCCCGACAAGCTGTCGTGGGCGTTCTCGCACCAGACGCTGCCCGACCGAGTCGACTCGCTGCTGCACATCGCCGGCGTCGTCGACCTCGGTCCCGTGGGGGAGCTGACGCCGAAGGCGTGGCGGCACCAGCTGAACGTCAATCTCATCGCCCCGGCCGAGCTGACCCGCCACTTCCTGCCCCAACTCCGCGTCGCCCAGGGGCACGTGATCTTCGTGAACTCCGGTGCCGGGCTGAGCGCAGGCCCCGACTGGTCCGCCTACGCCGCCTCCAAGCACGGCCTGAAGGCGCTCGCCGACTCGCTGCGCCACGAGGAGCACGGCAACGGCGTACGCGTCACCTCCGTGTACCCCGGTCGCACCGCGAGCCCCATGCAGGCCAAGGTGCACCAGCAGGAGGGCAAGGAGTACGACGCGTCCCGGTGGATCGACCCCGAGTCCGTCGCCACCACCATCGTCATGGCGCTCGACCTGCCGCGTGACGCCGAGGTCAACGATCTGACGGTGCGGCCGGGACGCTGACGGCCCGGGGCGGGGCCCCGCCCCCGTTACGTACCCTTCCTGAGTGAGCGAAAAGAGCGACTTCAAGTGGGGACCGGCGACCGGCGTCGGTTCGATGCCCGGTGGTGACGCCCGGGAGGCCGCCAAGACCGTCACCGGCAGTTTCGAGGACTTCCCGTTCCTCGCCGAGCTGCCCGCCCGCGGTCCCGGCGCCGACATGATCGGCCGGACCGCGGGGCTGCTCGTCGACCTCTACGCGCGCGTGGAGCCCAGCGGCTGGCGCGTCGGCGACCGGCCGGGGCGCGACACCAAGCGCGCCAGGTCCTGGCTCGGCGAGGACCTCGACGCCCTGGAGGAGTTCACCCAGGGGTACGAGGGACCGCTCAAGGTCCAGGCCGTCGGCCCGTGGACGCTCGCCGCCGCCCTGGAGCTGCGCAACGGCGAGGCCGCGCTCTCCGACCCGGGCGCCTGCCGTGACCTGGCCGGATCGCTCGCCGAAGGGCTGCGCGCCCATCTCGCCGATGTGCGGCGGCGCGTGCCGGGCGCTCGGCTGCTCCTCCAGCTCGACGAGCCCTCCCTCATCGCCGTCCTGCGCGGACAGATCAAGACCGCCAGCGAGTACCGCACCCACCGCGCCGTCGACCGGCAGATCGTGGAGAGCGCGCTGCGCGACGTCCTCGGCGTGCACGACGGGCCGACCGTCGTGCACTCCTGCGCGCCCGACGTCCCGTTCGCGCTGCTGCGCCGCGCCGGGGCCGACGCGATCTCCTTCGACTTCTCGCTGCTCACCCAGCGTGACGACGACGCGATCGGCGAGGCCGTCGAGGGGGGCACCAAGCTCTTCGCCGGTGTCGTGCCCGGCGTGGACGGTCCATTGTCAGACCCTGCCGGTAGCGTCATGGGTGTCAGGTCGCTGTGGCGCAGGCTGGGGCTGAATCCGGGGTCGCTCGCGGAGTCGGTCGTCGTCACGCCGTCGTGCGGACTCGCGGGTGCCTCGCCCGCATATGCCCGTGCGGCGCTCGCCCACTGCGCCCGGGCGGCGAGATCACTCGCGGACAACCCAGAGTGACCGGGGATGACAGGGAACGGGAGGACTTGAAGGTGGCTGCCGCAAGCGCTGGAGACAAGGCGGGGACGCAGGAATCCACTGGTTCCGTGCCCGCGAAGGCCCGGGACGAGCACGCCCGGCTGGCCGAGCAGATCGAGGAGCACCGCTTCCGGTACTACGTGAAGGACGCTCCGGTCGTCTCGGACGCCGACTTCGACAAGCTGCTGCGCTCCCTGGAGGCGCTGGAGGAGAAGTACCCCGAGCTGCGCACCCCCGACTCGCCGACGCAGAAGGTCGCGGGGAACTACGAGACGGAGTTCACGTCCGTAGAACACCGCGAGCGCATGCTCTCGCTCGACAACGCTTTTGACGACCTGGAGTTGGCGGCCTGGGCCGAGCGGGTCCACAAGGACGTCGGCTCGTCCGCGTACCACTTCCTGTGCGAGCTGAAGATCGACGGCCTCGCGGTCAACCTGACGTACGAGAACGGGCGGCTGACGCGCGCCGCCACGCGCGGTGACGGCCGCGTCGGCGAGGACATCACGCCCAACGTGCGCACGATCGCGGAGATCCCCGATCGCCTCAAGGGCGAGCGCATCCCCGAGCTCGTCGAGGTCCGCGGCGAGGTCTTCTTCCCGATGGAGAAGTTCGAGGAGCTCAACGCACGACTGGTCGAGGCAGGCGACAAACCCTTCGCCAACCCGCGGAACGCGGCGGCGGGTTCCCTGCGCCAGAAGGACCCGCGCGTCACCGCCACCCGCCCGCTGCACATGGTCGTCCACGGCATCGGTGCCCGCGAGGGCTTCGACATCGCCCGGCTCTCGGACGCGTACGAGCTGCTGCACGAGTGGGGCCTGCCCACGGCCAAGCACAACAGGGTGGTCGACGACCTCGACGGAGTACGGGCGTTCATCGCGTACTTCGGGGAGAACCGCCACTCCGTCGAGCACGAGATCGACGGCGCAGTCATCAAGCTCGACGAGATCCCGCTCCAGGGCCGCCTCGGTTCCACGGCGCGCGCCCCGCGCTGGGCCATCGCCTGGAAGTTCCCGCCCGAGGAGGTCAACACCAAGCTGGTCAACATCCGCGTGGGCGTGGGCCGTACGGGCCGGGTCACCCCGTACGCGCAGGTGGAGCCGGTGACGGTGGCGGGCTCCGAGGTCGAGTTCGCGACGCTGCACAACCAGGAGATCGTCAAGAAGAAGGGCGTCCTCATCGGGGACACCGTCGTCATCCGCAAGGCCGGTGACGTCATCCCCGAGATCCTCGGGCCCGTCGTCGACCTGCGCGACGGCAGCGAGTACGAGTTCGAGATGCCCGCCGAGTGCCCCGAGTGCGGCACCCCGCTGCGCGCCATGAAGGAAGGGGACATCGATCTGCGGTGTCCCAACGCCCGAACGTGCCCTGCCCAGTTGCGGGAGCGGCTCTTCTACCTGGGCGGCCGGCAGTGCCTGGACATCGAGAACTTCGGGGCCGTCGCCGCCGCCGCGCTCACCGCGCCCCTGGAGCCCGCCGAGCCGCCGCTGACCGACGAGGGCGACCTGTTCGACCTCACCATCGAGCAGCTGCTGCCCATCAAGGCGTACGTCCTCGACCCCGACAGCGGGCTGCCCAAGCGGGACCCCAAGACCGGTGAGGACAAGGTCGTCACGGTCTTCGCCAACCAGAAGGGCGAGCCGAGGAAGAACGCGGTCGCGATGCTGGAGAACATCGCGGCGGCCAAGGACCGGCCGCTCGCCCGGATCATCAACGGCCTGTCGATCCGGCACGTGGGACCGGTCGCCGCCGAAGCGCTCGCCCGCGAGTTCCGCTCCATCGACCGCATCGACCAGGCCACCGAGGAGGAGCTCGCCGCCACCGACGGCGTCGGCGGGATCATCGCCGCTTCCGTGAAGCAGTGGTTCGCCGAGGACTGGCATCGGGAGATTCTGCGGAAGTGGCGTGATGCCGGTGTGAGGACGGAGGAGGAAGGGGCCGGCGAGGACGAAGGGCCGCGCCCCCTCGAAGGCCTCACTGTCGTCGTCACCGGCACCCTGCAGAACTTCACGCGCGACGGCGCGAAGGAAGCCCTGCAGAGCAGAGGTGCCAAGGTGACGGGTTCCGTTTCCAAGAAGACGTCCTTTGTGGTCGTCGGGGACAACCCGGGGTCCAAGTACGACAAGGCCATGCAGGTGAAGGTTCCGGTTCTGGACGAGGACGGCTTCGCCGTGCTGCTGGAGCAAGGACCGCAAGCCGCGGCCGACGTGGCGCTTCCCGTCGAAGAGCCGACTGGGGAGTAGCGGTTGAAGGCCACCCGTTCAGCGCATACCAGATGCATACGGGTGGCCGGGCCGCATTCGGGCAACCGCGGTCGGGCGCGTCCGTCTGGTGCCCGTGGAAGCCTTCTGCGGCCTACTGTTGAGGTGTGCGCCTGCCGTGTCCTGCTGCGGATGGGGCAACCCCTGCTCCACAGAAGCCAGGGGAGCGGGCAGCGGACGTGGGCACCGCCGGCTGTGAGAGGGACGGGAATGGAACCGACCGAGAGCGCCGCCCCGGACTCACCGCTGCGCCCGCGCCGACGGCTGCGGCGCACCACGGCCCGTCGTGCCGACGACGGCACGGGCGGCGCCGGGGACGGCGACAGCGGTCACGGGGAGCACGGGGAGAACGAGCGCGGTGGTGTGGTGAACTGGCGCAATTGGTGGCGCGAGAGCGGGCGGGGGATCGCCCGGCTCCGCGCGGACCGGATACAGGGGGAGCCCCGCGCCGCGGGTGCCACCCCCGGTGCGGCCGACGGCGCGCACGGCGCCTCGGCCCCGGCGGCGCCCGGCAGTTCGGTCGTCCGGGGTGCCCGGGGCATCCAGAGCGCCCCGGCCGGACGGGCGTCCAGCGGCCTGCGGCACGGCCGCGCGAAGTCCGGCGGCCCCACGGCTCAGGGTCCCGTCACCACCGGCATGACCGCGGGCGCGGAACAGACACTTCCGCCCACCGGTCTGCCCACCGGCGGCCGCGTCGGCGTGGCCACCCCCGCACGCAACCACCAAGGCGGACCGCCCGAGACCACGCGGATCGCGGCGCTGCCGCTGCTGCCCGGCGCCGTTGTCGCGCTCGCCGCGGTGGTCCTGGGCGCCGGGTTCTACCGCGCCTTCACCGCCGGCCACGCGCTCTTCCCGTCCGGCGTCGCCGGCTGGTCGCTCGCGATCCTGACCGGCATCATCGTCGGCCACCTCGTCGCGCTCGGCCGCGACCGCTGGTGGGGCGGCACCGGCTCCGGAGCCGCCCTCACCCTCGCCGTGCTGCTCCTGTACGGGTGGGTGCCCGCCGGAATGGTCAGCCTCACCGTCGTCGTGCTCGTCGGCGCCGCCCGCAGACACCGCTGGCGCCAGGGCATGCTGCACGGCGCGGTCGACATCCTCGGCATCGGGGCCGGCGCCCTCGTCCTGGCCGCGTTCGGCCTCGTACCGTCCGTCGAGTCCCCGTGGAAACCGGAGACCTGGGACCTCTACACGGCGCCCGAGGTCGTGCTCGTCGCGGCCGCTTACCTGCTCGTCACCCGCACCCTGCTCTGGTACGTGCACGCGCCGCGCACCTCGGGACTGCCGACCGTCGCCCGCACCGCGCTGATGCGACAGGGCCTGGTCGGCGTCGCGCTGCTCGGCATCGCGCCCCTGGTCTGCGTCGTCGCGATCGCCCGGCCCGTGCTGCTGCCGCTGTTCGCGATCCCGCTGATCGCGCTCGACTCGACGCTGTGGATCGCGCGGGCCCGCGCCGAGGAGCAGCTGCGCGACCCGCTGACAGGACTGCCCAACCGGCAGTGGCTGCTGGAGCGGACGTGGACCGCGCTCGACGACGCCGAGCGGATCGGGGCGCGCAGCGCGCTGATGCTGATCGACCTGGACCGGTTCCGTTCGGTCAACGACACACTCGGCCATCTCGCCGGTGACCGGCTCCTGTTGCAGATCGCGGACCGACTCAGAGCCGCGCTGCCGCGCGGGGCGGAGGCCGCGCGGCTCGGCGGTGACGAGTTCGCCGTGCTGCTCCCGGTCGCCGACTCCACGACGTCCGCGTCGCGGGTGGCCCGCAATCTCGTGGCGGCGCTCGGCTCACCGCTCGATCTCGACGGGCTGACGCTGGTGTTGGAGGCGAGCGCGGGGCTCGCCGTCTTCCCCGACCACGCGCTCGACGCGGAGGGACTGCTGCGCCGGGCCGATGTCGCGATGTACCAGGCGAAGCGGGACCGTACGGGCGTCGAGGTCTACGAGTCGAAGCGGGACTCCAACACCCCCGACCGGCTCGGCCTGTTGGGCGATCTGCGGCGCGCGCTCGACGCCGGCGACGTCGAGCTGCACTACCAGCCGAAGGTCCGCTTCGACGGGCAGGTGGCGGGTCTCGAAGCGCTCGTACGGTGGGTGCATCCCGAGCGAGGGAAGGTTCCGCCGGACGAGTTCATCGCCATCGCCGAGTCGTCGGGACTCATGCCGCACCTGACCGAGTACGTCCTGGAGACGGCGCTCGCGCAGGTCGCGCGCTGGCGGGCGCAGGGACTGCACGTGCCGGTCGCGGTGAACGTGTCGCCGCGCGATGTGCACACGCCCGGGTTCGCGGGAGCGGTCGCGGCGCGGCTCGCGCGGCACGGTGTGCCGGCCGGGTCGCTGCAGCTGGAGATAACGGAGCACGTGCTGCTGGAGGACCCGCAGCGGGCCGCGGACACGCTCGCGGGTCTCACCGGGCACGGGGTGAAGATGTCGCTCGACGACTTCGGGACCGGGTACTCGTCGCTGGTGCACCTGCGACGCCTCCCGGTGAGCGAGCTGAAGATCGACCGGTCGTTCGTGGCCCGGCTCGCGGTGGACAACGAGGACGCGGAGATCGTGCGGTGCACGGTCGATCTGGCGCACTCGCTGGGGCTGCTCGTCGTCGCGGAGGGGGTCGAGGACGACGAGACGTGGGAGCGGCTGCGGGATCTGGGATGTGACGCGGTGCAGGGGTGGCTCGTCGCCGCCGCGATGCCGCCGGACGAGACGACGGCGTGGCTGCGGGCCCGGGGGGACCGGGGGTGGCAGCGGGCTGCCGCGGCGCTGCCCGCGGTGCCGGGCGACGAGCCGCGGGCCTGATCCCGGTGGCCTGAGCGCCGGGACGGTGGGCGGGCGGAGGGGCCCACTGGAGCGCCTGCCCGGCGCCGGGGTGTCGCCTCGCCCACCCTGCCGCCCACGGCAGCAGACCGCCCGAGGCGGCGCGGCAGGCGAAGTGCAACCGATCAGGGGAGATTCGGATGACGCTCATGGTTCCTGGGTTCGACGACGCGGTGGTGGTGCGGGCCGCCGATGCCGAGGTGATCGGGGGTGGCCCGGTGACGGGGCGGCTGATCGCCGACAGCAGTGCCACCGGAGGCGCCCTGTCGGCCCAGCGCATCACCCTCGGCGACGGTGCGAACGGGGCGACCCCGCACCACCACAGGCGCAGCGCGGAGATGTTCTACGTGCTCGACGGCGCCGCCGAGTTCCTGGCGGGCGAGGAGATCGTCACCGGATCGAAGGGGGACCTGATCGTGGTCCCGCCGAACATGCCGCACGCCTTCGCCGCCGTACCGGGCGCCGACGCCGACCTGCTCATCGTGATCACACCGGGCGTCGAGCGGTTCGCATACTTCCGCCATCTGCAGCGTGTGGCCCTGGGAGAGCTGACTCCGGAGTCGCTCCTGGAGGTCCAGGAACGCTACGACAACCACTTTCTGAGCAGCGCCACGTGGGAGAAGCGGCGCTGAGGGCAGTGGAGTGAGAGGGCCCGGTCGGCAAACCGTTTACTGGTCACTGCCCCGGGCCCCATAGGATTGGGCTCAAACCACACACACTCACCCCAGAGGATCGCTGCATGCCTGGCATCACGCGCGAGGAGGTCGCCCACCTCGCCCGGCTGGCGCGTCTGGAGCTGAAGCCCGAAGAGCTCGACCACTTCGCAGGCCAGCTCGACGACATCATCGGCGCGGTCGCCCGCGTCAGCGAGGTCGCCGACCAAGACGTACCGCCGACCTCCCACCCGCTGCCGCTGACGAACGTCATGCGTGCGGACGAGGTCCGTCCGTCGCTCACCCCCGAGCAGGCGCTTTCCGGCGCCCCGGCCCAGGAGCAGCAGCGTTTCAAGGTGCCGCAGATCCTGGGGGAGGACTAAACAGTCATGACGGACATCAACGTCAACATCATCAAGCTCACCGCTGCCGAGATCGCGTCGAAGATCGCGTCCGGCGAGCTCACCGCCGTCGAGGTCACCGAGGCCCACCTGGCCCGGATCGAGGCCGTCGACGAGAAGGTGCACGCCTTCCTGCACGTCGACCGTGCGGGTGCCCTCAAGCAGGCCGCGGCCGTCGACGCCAAGCGCGCCGCGGGCGAGAAGCTCGGCCCGCTCGCCGGTGTCCCGCTCGCGCTGAAGGACATCTTCACCACCGAGGGCGTGCCGACCACGGTCGGTTCCAAGATCCTCGAGGGCTGGATCCCGCCGTACGACGCGACGCTGGTCAAGAAGCTCAAGGCCGCCGACGTCGTCGTGCTCGGCAAGACCAACATGGACGAGTTCGCCATGGGCTCGTCGACGGAGAACAGCGCCTACGGCCCGACCGGCAACCCCTGGGACCTCACCCGTATCCCGGGCGGCTCCGGCGGTGGCTCCTCCGCCGCGCTCGCCGCGTACGAGGCCCCGCTCGCCATCGGCACGGACACCGGCGGTTCCATCCGCCAGCCCGCCGCCGTCACCGGCACCGTCGGCGTGAAGCCCACGTACGGCGGCGTCTCCCGCTACGGCATGGTGGCGTTCAGCTCCAGCCTCGACCAGGGTGGGCCCTGTGCCCGTACGGTCCTGGACGCGGCGCTGCTGCACGAGGCCATCGCCGGGCACGACCCGCTCGACTCCACGTCCATCGACGCCCCGGTCCCGCCGGTCGTCGAGGCGGCGCGCAACGGCTCGGTGCAGGGCATGCGCGTCGGTGTCGTCAAGCAGTTCGCCGGGGAGGGCTACCAGGCCGGTGTCGTCCAGCGCTTCAACGAGTCGGTCGAGCTGCTCAAGTCGCTCGGTGCCGAGATCGTCGAGCTGGACTGCCCGACCTTCGACCTCGCGCTGTCCGCGTACTACCTGATCGCGCCGTCCGAGTGCTCCTCGAACCTCGCCCGGTTCGACGCCATGCGCTACGGCCTGCGGGTCGGCGACGACGGCACGCACTCCGCCGAGGAGGTCACCGCGCTCACCCGCGAGGCCGGCTTCGGCGACGAGGTCAAGCGCCGCATCATCCTGGGCACGTACGCGCTGAGCTCCGGCTACTACGACGCGTACTACGGCAGCGCCCAGAAGGTCCGGACGCTGATCACCCGCGAGTTCGAGGCCGCTTTCGAGCAGGTCGACGTCATCGTGTCGCCGACCACGCCGACCACCGCCTTCCCGATCGGCGAGCGCGCCGACGACCCGATGGCGATGTACCTCGCGGACCTGTGCACGATCCCGACCAACCTGGCCGGCAACTCCGCCATGTCGCTGCCCTGCGGTCTCGCGCCGGAGGACGGTCTGCCGGTCGGGCTGCAGATCATCGCCCCCGCCATGAAGGACGACCGCCTGTACAAGGTGGGCGCCGCCGTCGAGGCCGCCTTCGTGGAAAAGTGGGGGCACCCGCTGCTTGAGGAGGCTCCGTCGCTGTGAGTGCCATGGCAAAGAAGGCCAAGAACTTCAAGAAGTCCAAGACCGGCGTGTACGTGTCGGCCGCCAGTACCGCCTTCGGCGCGATCAGCGTCGCGAAGCAGGCCCGGATGGCCAAGAACGACAACGACACCCTGCGGCTGATCGACGCCGCCGTGTCCGCCGCCGCCATCGTTACCGGCCTGGCGATCCTCTACCGGGAGCTCAAGCGCCTGGGCGACGACGACGTCCTGCTGGGCTGAGAGGGAAAGTTTCACCGTGACTGCCACGACTGACCTGGTGTCGTACGAGGAAGCCCTCGCGACGTACGACCCCGTCATGGGCCTCGAAGTCCATGTCGAGCTCGGCACCAGGACCAAGATGTTCTGCGGCTGCTCCACCGAGCTGAAGCAGGACGCCAACAGCCAGACCTGCCCGACCTGTCTCGGCCTGCCCGGCGCGCTGCCGGTCGTCAACGAGATCGGCGTCGAGTCGGCCATCAAGATCGGCCTCGCGCTGCACTGCGAGATCGCCGAGTGGTGCCGCTTCGCCCGGAAGAACTACTTCTATCCGGACATGCCGAAGAACTTCCAGACCTCCCAGTACGACGAGCCGATCGCCTTCAACGGCTACCTCGACGTGCAGCTGGAGGACGGCGAGGTCTTCCGCGTGGAGATCGAGCGCGCCCACATGGAGGAGGACACCGGCAAGTCGACGCACGTCGGCGGTGCCACCGGCCGCATCCAGGGCGCCTCGCACTCGCTGCTCGACTACAACCGGGCCGGCATCCCGCTCATCGAGATCGTCACCAAGCCGATCGAGGGCGCGGGCGAGCGGGCCCCCGAGGTCGCGAAGGCGTACGTCGCCGAGCTGCGCGAGGTCATCAAGGCGCTGGACGTGTCCGAGGCCCGCATGGACAAGGGCCAGATGCGCTGCGACGTGAACCTGTCGCTGCGTCCGCACGGCACCGAGAAGTTCGGCACGCGCTCCGAGACGAAGAACGTGAACTCGCTGCGTTCGGTCGAGCGCGCGGCCCGCTTCGAGATCCAGCGCCACGCCGCGGTGCTGAACGCGGGCGGCACGATCGTGCAGGAGACCCGTCACTTCCACGAGGAGGACGGCTCCACCACGTCGGGCCGCATCAAGGACAACGCCGAGGACTACCGGTACTTCCCGGAGCCCGACCTGGTCCCGGTCGCCCCGTCCCGCGAGTGGGTCGAGGCGCTGCGTGCCGAGCTCCCCGAGCTGCCGCTGGCCCAGCGCAACCGGCTGATCGAGGAGTGGGCGATCTCCGCCCACGACATGCAGTCGATCCGCAACGCCGGCGCCATCGGCCCGATCGTCGCGACGATCAACGCCGGTGCCGACTCGGCCTCCGCCCGCAAGTGGTGGATGGGCGAGCTGGCGCGCAACGCCAACGAGCAGGGTGTCGAGCTCGGCGAGCTGCCGATCACGCCCGAGCAGGTGGCGCGCGTGTCCGAGCTGGTCGCCAAGGGTGACCTCAACGACAAGCTGGCCCGCCAGGTCATCGACGGGGTCCTCAAGGGCGAGGGCACCCCGGACGAGGTCGTCGACAAGCGCGGCCTGAAGGTCGTTTCGGACGAGGGCGCGCTCAACACCGCCGTGGACGAGGCGATCGCGGGCAACGCCGGCATCGTCGCCAAGATCCAGTCCGGCAAGGTCGCGGCGGCCGGTGCCCTCGTGGGCGCCGTCATGAAGGCGACCCGGGGTCAGGCCGACGCGGCCCGCGTCAAGGAACTGATCCTGGAGAAGCTGGGCGTCAGCGAGGGCTGACGTCCACTTCGTCGGTTGACCGGAACGAGAGGGTGCGGGCCGCGGTCCGCACCCTCTCGGGGCTCCGCCCCGGACCCCGCCCCCCAACCGCCGGAGAGGCGCGAATGTGCTGATCTCCCTCGCCCTCCTCGCCGTCACCCTGGCCTTCGCCGTGTTGCGTCCCCGCAACTGGCCGGAGGCCGTCGTCGCCGTACCCGCGGCCGGAATCGCCGTGGCCGTGGGCGTCGTCTCGCCCTCCCACGCCTGGTCCGAGACCAAGGACCTGCTCCCCGTCGTCGGCTTCCTCGCCGCGATCCTGCTGCTGGCCCAGCTCTGCGCCGACGAGGGCCTGTTCAAGGCCGCCGGCGACGCCGTGGCCCGGGTCTGTCACGGCAGTCCCACCCGCATGCTCGGCGGGGTCTTCGCGGTCGCCGCCGGGATCACCGCGGTGCTGAGCCTGGACGCCACCGTCGTCCTGCTCACCCCGGTCGTCTTCGCCACGGCCGCCCGGATCGGCGCCCGACCGCGCCCGCACGTCTACGCCAGCGCCCACCTGGCCAACTCGGCGTCCCTGCTGCTGCCGGTCTCCAACCTCACCAATCTGCTCGCCTTCACCGCGAGCGGGCTGACGTTCACCCGCTTCGCGGGCCTCATGGCGCTGCCCTGGCTGGTCGCGATCGCCGTCGAGTACGCGGTGTTCCGCCGCTACTTCGCCGACGACCTGGCCGCCCTCGCGCACGAGCCCGACGACGCGGAGCCGACCGGCGTCCCGGTGTTCACGCTCGTCGTGCTCGCGCTCACCCTCGTCGGGTTCGCCGTCACGTCGTTCGCCGGGATCGAGCCGCTGTGGGCCGCGCTCGCGGGCGCCGTCGTGCTCGGCGCCCGGGCCCTCGCCCGCCGCCACAGCACCCCCGGCGAACTGGTCAAGGCCGCGAACCTGCCGTTCTGCCTCTTCGTGCTCGCTCTCGGCGTCGTCGTCAAGGCGGTCGTCGACAACGGCCTCGGCGACGCCATCGGGCACGTGCTCCCGGACGGCTCCGGGCTGCTCGCGCTGCTCGCGGTGGCCGGTGTCGCCGCGCTGCTGTCGAACGTCATCAACAACCTCCCCGCGATCCTCGCCCTGCTGCCGGTCGTCGCCCCCGCAGGCCCTGGCCCGGTGCTCGCCGCGCTGATCGGCGTCAACATCGGCCCCAACCTCACGTACGTGGGCTCGCTCGCCACCCTGCTGTGGCGGCGCATCGTGCACGCGCACGGCGTCGAACCGGAGCTGGGGGAGTTCACCCGGCTCGGGTTGCTGACGGTGCCCGTGGGGCTGCTCGCATCCACCGTGGCGCTCTGGGCGGGAGTGCTCGTACTCGGCTGAGTTCAAGCCCTGTGAGTAAAACCACGAAAGCGACAAAGGATCACTTCTGGCTGCAAGAGTGGCTGGCCATTGCTCAAGTGTTCTTTGCGGGCTGTTCGCCTTTAAACGGCTGTTCCCGGTCAAAGATCCATGAATCACCAGGGAGCACGTCCGTGGCAGCACTCGCGCGGTGGTGTGTCAGGCAGCGGCTCGTCGTCGTTCTGCTGTGGTTGCTGGCGCTCGGCGGCACCAGCGCCGCGGCCGCGGTCGCCGGTTCCGCGTACTCGAACGACTACGAGGCACCCGGTACCGAATCCGGCCGCGCGACCCAGCTCCTCGACGCGAACTTCTCCGGGCTCGGCGGCGACACCGACACCGTCGTCTGGCACATCGAGGGCTCGACCGTCCGTGCCGCCGACGTCCAGAAGGCCATGAGCAACACCCTGGACGAGATCGCGGGGCTGCCCGGCGTCTCCTCCGTCACCTCGCCGTACGAGAGCCGGGGCGCTCAGGACGACAGCAGCCGGATCAGCGCCGACGGGCACACCGCGTACGCCACCGTCACCTTCGACGAGCAGGCCGACGACATCCCCGTCGCACAGGCGCAGGCCCTCGTCGACACCGCCAAGGACGCCGAGACCCACGGCCCCGACGGCCTTCAGGTGGAGCTCGGCGGCAGCGCCGTCGCGCTCACCGAGTCGTCGTCGGCACACCTGTCGGAGATCATCGGCGTCGTGGTCGCCGCCGTCGTCCTCTTCCTCGCCTTCGGCTCGCTCGCCGCCGCGGCCCTGCCCATCGCCACCGCGCTGGTCAGTGTCGGCACGGCGTACGCGGGCATCGTGCTGCTGGGGCACGCGATGACCGTGGCCGACTTCGCGCCGATGCTCGGCATGCTGGTCGGGCTCGGCGTCGGCATCGACTACGCGCTGTTCATCGTGACCCGGCACCGCAAGGGGCTGAAGCGCGGCCTGCCCGTGGCGGTCGCCGCCGAGCGGGCCGTGGCCACCACCGGACGGGCCGTCGCCTTCGCCGGCGCGACCGTGTGCATCGCCCTGCTCGGCATGCTGCTGCTGAACCTGAGCTTCCTCAACGGCGTCGCCATCGCCGCCTCCGTCACCGTGCTGCTCACCGTCGCCGCGTCCGTGACCCTGCTGCCGAGCCTCCTGTCGTTCCTCGGCATGCGGGCCCTGTCCCGGCGCGAGCGGCGCCGGCTCGCCGAGCGCGGGCCCGAGCCGGAGCTGCCCACGGGTCTCGCCGCGCGCTGGGCCGCGTTCGTCGAGCGCCACCCCAAGCTGCTCGGCGGCATCGCGCTCGCCGTCATCACCGTCCTCGCGCTGCCGACGCTCTCCCTCCACCTGGGCACCTCCGACCAGGGCAACAACGCGAGGTCGAGCACGACCCGGCAGGCGTACGACCTGCTCGCCGACGGCTTCGGGCCCGGTGTGAACGGGCCGCTCACCCTGGTCACCGGGATCGACGGCGCCCAGGACAAGGCCGCGCTCCAGGAACTCGCCCACGACCTCGGCACCACCGAGGGCGTCGCGTCCGTCTCCCCGATCACGTACGACGCCGACGACTCGGCCGCGTACCTCACCGTCGTACCGACCTCCGCGCCGCAGTCGCAGCAGACCAGCGACCTCGTCGACCGGCTGCGCACCGACGTGGTCCCCGACACCGGACTCGACGTCCAGGTCGGCGGTGTGACCGCGAGCTACGACGACTTCGCCGAGGTCATCATCGGCAAGCTGCCGCTGTTCGTGGGCGCCGTGGTCGGCCTCGGCTGCGTCCTGCTGCTGCTCGCCTTCCGGTCCATCGGCATCCCGCTGAAGGCGGCGGCCATGAACGTCGCCGCCGTCGCCGCCGCCTTCGGAGTCGTCGTCGCGATCTTCCAGTGGGGCTGGGGCAGCGAGCTGCTCGGCCTCGGGGCGTCCGGGCCCATCGAGCCCTTCCTCCCCGTGATCATGGTGTCCGTGCTGTTCGGGCTCTCCATGGACTACCAGGTGTTCCTCGTCAGCCGGATGTACGAGGAGTGGCTGGAGACCGGCGACAACCGGCGGGCCGTCCGGGTCGGGCTCACCGAGACCAGCCGCGTGATCAACTCGGCCGCGGTGATCATGATCTCGGTCTTCCTGGCCTTCGTGCTCAGCGGGGACCGGGTGATCGCTATGTTCGGCATCGCCCTTGCGGTGGCCGTCGCGGTCGACGCCTTCATCCTGCGTACGTTGCTGGTCCCGGCCCTGATGCATCTGCTCGGCGGCGCCAACTGGTGGCTGCCCGCACGGCTCGGCCGGCTCCTGCCGCGCATCAGCATCGAGCCGCCGGAGTGCCGCGCCGCCCATGAGAGGCTGAACATTCCCCGACAACTGCAGGCGAAGGAGTCCGATGTACGCGATACCGCTCGGTGAGGAGGGCGCCGCACTGCGCCCCCTGGAGACCTGGCACGCCGAGGAGTTCCTCGCGAACCTGGAGCGCGGACGGGAGTTCATCGGGCAGTTCATCCCGTTCGGATCGCAGGTCACCGACGTCGACTCGGCGCGCTCGACCCTGCAGCGCTACACGGACATGCGGGCCGCGGACACCGGCTCGTACCACGGCATCTGGCTCGACGGGAAGCTCGTCGGCGGCGTGCTCACCCTCAACTTCGACGCGGCGACGGGCAACGCGGAGGTGGGCTGCTGGCTGGAGCCGGCCGCGACCGGGCGCGGCCTGATCACGCGCGCGATGCGGATCCTGCTCGAATGGATCGTCGAGGAGCGCGGCATCCACCGCGTGGAGTGGGTCGCCGCGGCCGGCAACACGGCGAGCCTGAACGTCGCCCGGCGCCTCGGCTTCACCCGCGACGGGGTGCGACGCGAAGCACACGAGTGGCGCGGCAAGCGCCACGACCTGGAGGTCTGGTCGCTGCTCGCGCCGGAGTGGCGCAGCGCACGCGACGGACACAGGCTTCGTTAAGGGGCCTCTCAGACAGCGTCCGTACGGTGCTCAGCATGACTACCAAGACCGACCCCAAGGCCGACGCCGAACTCAAGGACGAGGCCGTCGAGGTCACCGACGACGTGGCCGACGAGGCGGCCGAGGCCGAGGCCGCCGAAGAGGCCGCCGAAGAGGCCGAACCGGCGCAGCTCGCCAAGGAGAACGAGGAGGCGGCCCGCCCGTCCGGCGTCGGTGCGGGCGCCGCTGCCGTCGTCTCCGTCGCCCTCGGTGTCGTCGCCATGAGCGGCAGCTGGCTGGGCACCATCGCCTCGGCCCGCGAGTCCCTCATCGGCCAGCTCAACACCTCGCAGTCCGCGAGCGTCGCCAAGCAGGTCTCCGAGGTCTACGGCGACTCCTGGCACGCCGCCGCGCTGGTGGGCGGCGTCTTCTCCCTGATCGCGCTGCTCATCGGCGCGTTCGCCCTGGTCAGGCCCGCCTTCGGGGCGCCCGGCCGGCCGCAGGCGAGCTGGGTCAAGTCCACCGCGTGGGCCGGTGTCACGCTGGGCGTGCTGGGTCTGCTGCTCGCCGTGGCCAAGTACTCGGACCTGCTCCTGGGCCTGCCCAAGACCAGCTGAGGCCCTCCTCGGGGCCTGCCTAAGGCCCCCTCTGAGGCGTCTAAGGCATCTCCCCTCCAGGACATGCGGCACTCTCCCGATGTGCCGCACCCCCCTGGGAGACGAAAGTTGAGTCATCGCGGAGAACGGAACCGCGAAAGACACACCGATCGTCACCAGGGAGACGAGATGTTCGAGTACGAGATGCACCAGGTCCGCGCCGCCGAACTCACCCGCCAGGCCGACGCGTTCCGCCTCGCCCGCGCCGCTCGTGAGGCCCGTAAGGCCCGCAAGGCCCAGCAGGCCTCAGAGGGCCACGACGCCGAGGGCCGGGTGAGTACCCACGGTCCGCGCCGCTCGCGCTTCGCCCGCGTGGCATGAGCGCGGCGCCCCGCCCCGGGGAAGCACGGACAGGGGAGGGCAGCGCAGCCGCTGCCCTCCCCTTCGTGCTGCCCAGGGCAGAAAGCAGTGCCGGGCTGTCGGACCTGTGTGCCATGCTCACCGGTGTGGAGACCAGGTCAGTCAGCCCGGTGTTCGTCGGCCGCGCCGACGAACTGGGCATATTGAACAACGCCCTTGCGCGTGCCGCCGAGGCCGAGCCGCAGGCCCTGCTGCTCGGTGGCGAGGCGGGCGTCGGCAAGACGCGGCTCGTCGAGGAGTTCGCCGCGGCCGCGTGCCGGCACGACGCCGTCGTCGTCACCGGCGGCTGCGTCGAGATCGGCGCCGACGGACTGCCGTTCGCCCCCTTCTCCGCCGCCCTGCGCGCTCTGCGCCGCAAGCTGCCCCACGAGTTCGACGAGGCGGCCGCCGGACGCGAGAGCGAACTCGCCCGCGTCCTGCCTGAATTGGGCGACGGCCAGGTACGGGGCCGGGACGAGCGCGGCGACGAGAGCGCCACCGCCCGCCTCTTCGAACTCACCGCGCGCCTGCTCGAACAGATCGCCGCGGAGCACACCGTGGTCGTGGTCCTCGAGGACCTGCACTGGGCCGACGCCTCCACCCGTCACCTGCTCTCCTACCTCTTTCGCACCCTGCGCAGCGGCCGCCTCACCGTCGTCGCCACCTACCGCGCCGACGACGTGCACCGCCGCCACCCGCTGCGCCCCCTGCTCGCCGAGCTCGACCGGCTGCGCACCGTCACCCGCATCGAGCTCGGCCGGCTCTCCCGCGGCGAGGTGGCCCGCCAGGTCGCCGGGATCATCGCCGCCGAACCCGAGCAGGCGCTCGTCAACGACATCTACCGGCGCTCCGACGGCAACGCCTTCTTCGTGGAGGAACTCGCCGTCTCCGCCGCCGAGGGCTGCGCCACGGGCCTGACCGACTCGCTCCGCGACGTCCTGCTGGTGCGCGTCGAGTCGCTCTCCGAGTCCGCGCAGCGCGTCGCCCGGATCTGCGCCGAGGGCGGCTCCACCGTCGAGTACCCGCTGCTCGCAGCCGTCGCCGGGCTCGGCGAGGACGAGCTCATCGAGGCCCTGCGCGCCGCCGTCGGAGCCAACATCCTGCTCGCGTCACCGGACGGCGACGGCTACCGCTTCCGCCACTCCCTGGTCCGCGAGGCGGTCAGCGACGACCTGCTGCCCGGCGAGCGCTCACGCATCAACCGCCGCTACGCCGAAGCCCTGGAGGCCGACCCGGCACTGATCCCCGGCGACGCGCGCGTGATGCGCCTGGCCACGTACTGGTACCACGCCCACGACGCCGCCAAGGCCCTGCCGGCCGTGCTCGACGCCTCCCAGGAGGCCCGCCGCCGGCACGCCTACTCCGAGCAGCTCCGGCTCCTGGAGCGGGCGATGGAGCTGTGGGACGCCGCACCCCTGGAGATCAGGGACGCCCTGCGGATGGGCGACTACGCGCAGTCCTACCGCGGCTGCGGCTGCGACCCCGCCGAGACCCGGCTCAACTATCTCGACCTGCTGGCCGAGGCCGCCGACGCGGGCCGCCTGTGCGGCGAGCGCGAGCGCGCCCTGAAGCTGTGCAAGCGCGCCGTCCGCATCCTCGACGAGGCCGTCGGCACCGACGAGGCGGACCCGCTGCTCGCCGCCTGGTTCTGGATCCAGCGCTCCCGGATCGTGGCCCACACCAGCCGCGGCGACGGCTGGGACGAGATCGCCACCGCCCAGGAACTGGTGCGCGGCCTGCCGCCGTCCGCCGTGCACGCCGAGGTCCTCGTGCACGCCGCGAACTGGGGCATGCTGCACCGTCCAGGGCCCGAGACGCTGGCCTCGGCCGAGCGGGCCGTCGAGTACGCGCGCATGGTCGGCGACGAGGAGACCGAGCTGCACGCCCGGCTCATCCTCGGCGGCCTCCTCGTCGACTCCGGTGACGTCGAGCGCGGCTTCGCCGATATGTACGTGGTCCGCGACCGCTCCGTCGAGCTCGGCCTGATCTCCCGGATCAACAACGTCCACGTGAACCTGCCCTCCCATCTGGAGTGCGCGGGCCGCTCCGCCGAGGCGGTCCGCATCTGCGACGAGGGCATCGAGATGGCCCGCCGCCACGGCCTGACCGACACCAAGAGCTGGATCCGGGGCAACAAGGCGGAGTCGCTCGTCTCCCTCGGCCGCTGGGACGAGGCGGCCGAGGCGGCCGAGTGGACCCGCCGCTCCGCCCTGAGCAGCAGGCCGCGCGCCCTGGCCTGCACCGTCCTCGCGGGCATCGCCCTCGCCCGCGGCGCCTTCCAGGAGGCGGAGACCCAGCTCGCCGCCGCCCACCAGCACTACGGCACCCACGACCCGCAGCCGCAGGCCGACCTGCCGCTCGCCCATCTCGCCCTCGCCCTCGCCGCTGCCCAGGGGCACGTCCTCGACGCCCGCGCCGAGCTGGTCAAGGTCGTGGAACCCGGCCTTCCGCCCTCCATGCAGCGCTACCTGTGGCCGCTGCTGCTCAGCGCCGCCGAGGCCGAGGCCGACGCCCGTGGGCTGCCCGCCGCCGACACCGGCCGCGCCGAGTCCCTCGCCCGCATCCGGGACGCCGCCAAGCGGCAGGCCACCCCGGTCCCGCTCTGGCAGGCGTACGAGCAGTGG
This sequence comes from Streptomyces sp. VRA16 Mangrove soil, assembly GCF_017377775.1. GTDB lineage: Bacteria > Actinomycetota > Actinomycetes > Streptomycetales > Streptomycetaceae > Streptomyces. The sequence goes on along the minus strand of NZ_JAFVLN010000017.1, from coordinate 78,393 downwards.
GTGCGCACCGAGCTGCTGCGCGCCGAGGGCCGTGACACCCCGGAGGACTGGGAGGTCACGCTCACCGCCCTCGAACCCACGGACCGCCCCTACGACGTGGCGCGCGCCCGCAACCGCCTCGCCGAGTCCCTGCTGGCCCGCGCCGCGGCCGACGACCGGGACCGGGCCGCGGAACTGCTCCGGCTCGCCGCGGCCACCGCCGAGCACCTGGGCGCCCGCCCGCTCGCCGAGACCGTCGCCCTGCTCGCCCAGCGCGCCCGCATCGGCCTCACCCGCGACGAGCCGCGCCGGGACGCCCCGGCCGACCCCGCGGAGGAGCTCGGTCTGACCAGCCGCGAGCGCGACGTGCTGCGCCTGGTCACCGCGGGCCGCTCCAACCGGCAGATAGCCGAGGAGCTGTTCATCTCCCCGAAGACCGCCAGCGTCCACGTCTCGAACATCCTGGCCAAGCTGGGCGTCGCGGGCCGCGGGGAGGCGGCCGCCCTCGCCCACCGGCTGAGACTTTTCCCGGTCGTCCGCACCTGAGGCCTTTGCCGGACCCTCCCGTACGCTGGACGGGAGGGCTCGGCCGCGCGAGCCAGGGGAGGCGCCGTGTTCAACATGTTCGAGGAACTGTTCTCGCCCGGCCGCAAGCACACCAACGACGAGCGCAGGCGCCTGGAGCTCACCCGCGTCGACCTGAACGACGGGGACCCCGGCCGCGGCCCGATAGACCTCACCTCGGGCAAGGTCGTCGTCCGTCTCCCGAAGCAGACCGACGACGACACGGCCGACGACACGGCCGACGACACGGCGGGCGACACGGCCGCCGGGGACGGCGAAGAGGTCAGCTGACCTTCAGCTCCAGGATCCGGTCGTCGCCCTTGCCCGGTGTCCCGCGCGTGTCCGTCTCGCTCGTCACCAGCCACAGCCTGTCGCCGCCCGCCGCGACCACCGTGCGCAGCCGCCCGTACTTCCCCTTCAGGAACGCCTGCGGAGCGTGCGCCGCCTTCGTCCCGTCCAGCGGGATCCGCCACAGCCGCTCGCCGCGCAGCCCCGCCATCCAGATCGAACCCTTCGCGTACGCGATGCCGCTCGGCGACGCCTCGGAGGTGTGCCACTGGGCGATCGGGTCGTGGTACTTCGGATCGCCGCTCTTCCCCTCGGCGTCCGGCCAGCCGTAGTTGTCGCCCGCCACGATGTCGTTCAGCTCGTCCCAGGTGTCCTGACCGAACTCGGAGGCCCACAGACCCTTGTCCGCGTCCCAGGCGAGGCCCTGCACATTGCGATGGCCGAACGAGTACACCGGGGAGTCCTTGAACGGGTTGCCCGGCGCCGGCTCGCCCTCCGGGGTCAGCCGCAGGATCTTGCCGCCCCACGACTCTTTGTTCTGCGCCAGTTCGGTGTGGTACGTCTCGCCGGTACCCGCGTAGAGCATCTTGTCGGGGCCGAACGCGATCCGGCCGCCGTTGTGGTTCATGCCCTTCGGGATGCCCTTGAAGACCGTGTCCGGGGCGCCCAGCTGCTCACCGGCCGGCTTCTTCTCGTCGTAGATCATGCGCGCGACGCGGTTGTCCGACGCCGTCGTGAAGTACGCGTAGACCATGTGGTCGGAGGCGTAGTCGGGGGAGAGCGCGAGACCGAGCAGCCCGCCCTCGCCTGCCGCGGCCACCCCGGGCACCCGGCCGAGCTCCGTCTTCCTGCCCGTGTCGGTGTCGACGCGGGTGATCGTCCCCTCGTCGCGGGAGGAGACCAGCAGCCCGCCGTCCGGCAGCGGGGCCACTCCCCACGGCGACTTCAGGTTCTCGGTGACCGTGCGGACGACGGTCACCGAGCCCTCGGCCGGGGGCACCGCGTCCGACGACCCGGAGGCGCTCGCGCCCGGCGTGTCCGACGCCGACGCCGAGGTGCCGCCCTTGTCGGGATCCCCGCCGTCCCCGGAGGAACACCCGGCCGTGAGCAGGAGCGCGGCGCAGGCGGCCACGGCCAACGCGGGCCGAGCAGATGGATGGTGCACGATCGGGTCCCTTCGACGGCGGGTACACGAGGTCCTCCTGTTCATACACCGCGCACCCGCTCCGGGGTTCCCCGTCTTCGCGTCAGTCCCAGGAGCCCTGCGCCGCCGGAAGCCGCGCGATGTCCGCCAGATCGGCCTCGGTCAGGCACAGTTCGGCCGCCCGCGCGTTCTCCCGCGCCCAGCGCTCGTGCTTCGCGCCCGGCACCGGCACCACGTTCCGCCCCTGGGCGAGGACCCAGGCGAGCGCCACCTGCGCGGGCGTCACGTCGTCCCCGTGCCGCGCCGCGACCCGGCGCAGGCCCGCCACGATCGGCTGGTTCGCGGCCGTCATCTCCGCGGTGAACCGCGGGTGCCTGGCCCGTACGTCGTCGGGCTCGAAGCCCTCGCCGGGCGTCAGGGTGCCGGTCAGGAATCCGTTGCCCAGCGGCATCGCCGCCAGGAACCCCACCCCGCGCGCCGTGCACCACGGCAGCAGCGCCGTGAGCGCCTCCGGCGACCACACCGACAACTCCGCCATCACCGAGCTCACCGGGAACACCTGCTGGATCCGCTCCAGCTGCCGAATCGTTCCGGCATGCAACCCGTCCCGCCCGGCCCGGCGCCCGGCCCGCGCGCCCACCGCGCACAGCCCGAGAGAGCGCACCTTCCCCGCCCCCACCAGCTCCGCCATCGCGCCCCAGGTCTCCTCGACGGGCACCTCGGGGTCGGCGCGGTGCAGCTGGTACAGATCGATGGTGTCCGTCTGCAACCGGCGCAACGACGCGTCGCAGGCCCGCTTCACATAACCGGGCCGCCCGTTAGCCACGATGTGCTGCTCGCCGACGAGCAGCCCCACCTTCGTCGACACGAACGCGTCCGCGCGCCGCTCCTTGAGCACCCGCCCGAGCAGCAGCTCATTGGTGAACGGGCCGTACATGTCCGCCGTGTCGAGCAGCGTGCACCCCTGGTCGAGCGCCGCGTGCACCGTCCGCAAGGACTCCTCGCCGCGCCGGCGCGATCCGGTGTACGCCCAGCTCATCGGCATGCAGCCGAGTCCGACCGCGCCCACTTCGAGTGCCGCCGCGCCGATCGCCCTGCGCGCCCCACCTGGCTTCACGTGCCCGTGACCCTCCCTCTTCGTGGCCACCAACCTAACCTCTGCGCCCGCGCCGCTCTGACATAGCCTCCTGACCATGACTGGTGATGTATGGCTCCCGTTCCCCGCAGCCGAGGTTCCCGGGCTGCCGGAAGGGCTCAACTACCGTTTCTGGAACGGTGAGCCCGACTTTCCGGCGGACCCGGCCGACTGCGCCTTCTACGTCGTCCCCTACATGAAGAGCGCCGAGATCGGCATCCGCCCGCTGCCCCGGATGACCTCGGTGCGCGCGGTGCAGACCCTCTCCGCCGGCGTGGACCACGTACAGGAGGGCCTCAAGTACCTGCGCCCCGGCGTCCAGTTGTGCAACGCGCGCGGCGTGCACGACGCGAGCACCGCCGAGCTCGCGCTCACCCTGATCCTCGCCTCCCTGCGCGGCATCCCCGACTTCGTGCGCGGCCAGGACCGCGGGGAGTGGCGCTCCGGCTTCCGCCCGGCGCTCGCCGACAAGACCGTGCTCATCGTGGGCTACGGGGCCATCGGCAGCGCCATCGAGGACCGGCTCGTGCCCTTCGAGGTCGCGCGGGTCGTACGCGTCGCGCGCTCCGCCCGCACGACCGGGCGCGGCCCGGTGCACGCGCTCGGCGACCTCCCCGCCCTGCTGCCCGAGGCCGATGTCGTCATCGTCGTCACCCCGCTCACCGAGGACACCCGGGGTCTGGTCGGCGCGGAGTTCCTGGCCCGGCTCAAGGACGGCGCGCTCCTGGTGAACGTCGGGCGGGGCCCCGTCGTCGACACCAAGGCGCTGCTCACGGAGGTGGAGAGCGGCCGCATTCTCGCCGCCCTCGATGTCACCGATCCCGAACCGCTGCCCCAGGAGCACCCGTTGTGGCAGGCTCCGGGGGTGCTCATCTCGCCACATGTGGGCGGGCCCACGTCCGCGTTCATGCCCCGCGCCAAGCGGTTGCTCGCCGCCCAGCTGGGCCGGTTCGCGGCGGGGGAGGAGCTCGACAACGTCGTACTCACCGTCGGCTGACGCCAGTTGACCCGAGTCCCGGCGGCCCCACGGACAACTGTCGTGCGGCCGCCCGCCGTTGGGCGCTGACGCTCCGCGCCCGGCCGGCTGCACCCCGTGCCGTCATCGCCGCTGGTCGTCACGGAGAGTAGAGGAACTATGTCCCTGAGTGACGAGACTGGTGTATCGTCCCGACTGGGGCAGCGCCGCTCAGCACCATGCGGCGCCGGGGACGAGTGACGGACTGCGAGGGGGGCGACGGGCGATGCACGGCCTATGGGCGAACGATCCGACGCGGCGGGGTCGCCGACGTCTGTCTTGTTTGGTGTCCCACACACCCACGCACGGGCGAAGTCCCGGCTGCCGCAGGAGTCGTACGCACCGGAGCGGACCCCGCGGCGGCCGCAGGAAACAACCGCACACCAGGCAGGGCCGGCAGGACACGGGGGCGGCCCGACGGACCGAGGCGGCCCGGTGACTGCCAAGGCGGCGTCGACCGCGGCGCTCGGTGCGCCCTTGCGCGCGGGAGGGCCGATGCCCGTCCGCGCCCCCGAGCGCGGCGCCGGCGTGGGGCCGCAGCTGGTGCTCGTCCTGGTGTGCGCGGGGTACGCCGTCGGCTCCGCGCTGGGCTGGGGGTCCGACCGGATCGCCCTCTTCATGGGCGACTTCGGCCTGAGCCTCGCCGCCGCCGTCGCAGCCGTCTCCAACTTCCTGTACGCCCGCAGCCGGCGCAGCCGCTTTCGACCCGCCTGGCTTCTGTTCGCGGCCTCCTCCCTCATGGCCGCGCTCGGCAATGGGGTGTGGGGCTGGTACGAGGTCATCCTCCATGAGCCCGTGCCCGATCCGAGCCTGGCCGACCTGTTCTTCCTCTGCTTCGCGCCGCCCGCCATCATCGGCCTGCTCGTCCTCGCCAAACGGCCCATGACGAAGGCCGGCTGGATCTGCCTCGCGCTCGACGCCTGGCTGATCGCCGGCTCCCTGATCACGCTCTCCTGGAGCCTCGCCCTCGCGCACACCGCCGAGTTCGAGGGACAGAGCGTCAGCAGAACGGCGCTCTCGCTCGCCTATCCGCTGCTCGACATCGCGCTCGTCAGCATGGTCCTGGCCCTGCACTTCCGCCGCTCGCCGGGCAACCGCACGGCGGTGAACACGGCGATCGGCGCGCTCGCGCTGACCGTGATGTGCGACGCCCTGTTCACCTCGCCGCTGCTGCACGCCACGTACCGCTCGGGGGAGATCCTCGACGCGGGCTGGTTCGCCGGCTCCCTGCTGCTGGCGTACGCGCCCTGGGTGGGGGCGAGAGGCAGCGGGCACCCGGAGGAGCACCCCGAGAGCCCGGCACCGCGCTACCAGGTCAACTACACCCGCCCCATCTCCGGCTCACTGGCCGCGCTGACGCCGTATCTGGCCGCCGCCGTCTGCACGCTGGGGATTCTCTACAACGTCCTGAACGGGCACAGTGTCGACCGGATCGTCCTCTTCACGGCCTGCACGGTTGTGCTCGCCCTGGTCGTGCGCCAGGGCATCATGCTGATCGACAACATCACGCTGACCCAGGAACTGGCCCAGAAGGAGAACCACTTCCGGTCCCTGGTGCAGGGTTCCAGCGACGTCATCATGATCGCCGCGCCGAACGGGATCCTGAGGTACGTCAGCCCGGCCGCCGCCGGGGTCTACGGACGCGAGGCGGAGGAGCTCGTCGGCTCTGAGCTCGCCTCGCTCATCCACCCCGAGGACCTCGGGCGCGTGGTGCACGAGATCCGCAGGTTCCTCGCCGCGAGCCAGATCGAGGAGCCCACCACCCGTATCGAGTGCCGCTTCCGGTCCGGCACCGGAGCCTGGCTGAACGTGGAGTCGACGATCAACCGCCACCACGGCGGCCTGATCCTCAACAGCAGAGACGTCACGGAACGAGTGCGCCTCCAGGCGCAGTTGCAGCACAACGCCGAGCACGATCCGCTCACCGACCTGCCCAACCGGGCCCTGTTCACCAAGCGGGTCAGCCAGGCCCTGACCGGGCGGCGGGCCACCGACCGGGGCACCGCCGTGCTCTTCATCGACCTCGACGGCTTCAAGCAGGTCAACGACACGATCGGCCACCAGGCGGGCGACGAACTGCTCGTGCAGGCGGCAAGAAGGCTGGCCGACTCCGTACGTTCCGGAGACACCGCGGCTCGTCTCGGCGGTGACGAGTTCGCGGCACTGATCGTCGGCGACGGAGGCCGCGACCACACCGCCAGGGAACAGCACATCTACGAGCTGGCCGACCGTCTGAGAATCGCGCTCTCCCAGCCGTACACGATCGACGGGAACGACAACGTGCGCGTCGCCGCCTCCATCGGCGTCGCGTTCGCGGAACCCGAGGTCACGGCGGGCGAGCTGCTGCGCAACGCGGACCTGGCGATGTACCGGGCCAAGGCGGCCGGCAAAGGGCGAGTAGAGCTGTACGCGCCCCAGATGCAGGCCGATGTCGTACGGAAGGCCGAGCTGGCCACCCGGCTGCGCACGGCGCTGCACGACGGCGAGTTCGCGCTGCTGCACCAGCCGGTCGTCTCGCTCGACGACGGCCGGATCACGGCGGTCGCCGCCCAGGCCCGATGGCGCTCCTCGCAGGGCATCCTGTTCACGCCGGCCGAGTTCCTGCGGGTGGCCGACGACAGCGAGCGCACCGCCGAGCTGGGGCGCTGGATGCTGGAGGAGGCCGTCGAGCAGGCCGCCGAGCGCGGGCACAGCGGCCATGCGACGCCCGTCGCGGTCCGGATCACGGCCCGCAGACTGCTCGACCGGGCGATGCCGCTCGGCTCGATCGAGGCGCTGCTGACCCGGCACGGGCTGCCGTCGGGCGCGCTCATCATCGAGCTGGCCGACAGCGACCCCAGGGTCCCGCTGGACGAGCTGGAACGACGTCTGACCGCCTTGCGGAGGCTCGGTGTCCGGATCGCGCTGGACGGATTCGGCAGCGGCTATGCGGCCATCACGGCGCTGCGCCGCCTCCCCGTCGACGTACTGAAACTGGACAGGTCGCTCGTCGAGGGTGTCGTCGAGTCCGCGCGGCTGCACAAGATCACCAGCGGGCTGCTCAGGATCGCCGGGGACCTCGGGCTCACCTCCGTCGCCGACGGCGTGGACCTGCCGGAACAGGTGGTCGCGCTGCGGGCGATGGGGTGCACGCACGGGCAGGGCATGGCGTTCTCGGGACCGCTCGACGAGTACCGGCTGCGGCGCGCGCTGGCCTCCGGGGAGTACCCGGTGCCGACCGGTCCCGCCGAGCCGGTGTTCGCGGGCGCACCCGGGCTCCGCTCACATAATGAGACTCCCGTCCCACCCACTTGACAGTGCATGGGCGCCGGGGGGAGGGTCAGTGCCATGCGCACCCGAATTCTCGTACTTGGAAAGCGCGTCGGCTGAAGCTGGGACGACCGGTCCTGACACCGGAAACCCAGCGACCGCACCCGGCGCGCTCCCCTCGCTTGCCTCCCGGCACGAGGGGTTTTTTGTTGCACGGGCACAGGACGCACCCGCCAGACAACTCGCAACACCCTGCACAAACCTCGCAAAAACCCTCAGCATCGAGAAGAGAATGCCGATGACCGAGCAGGCCACCGGGGCCCACCATCCGCAGCCGCGGCCCCGTTCCGGAGGACAGCAGTCCGCCCCCGTCGAGCACGTCACGGGTGCGAAGTCCCTCATTCGCTCGCTTGAGGAGGTCGGGGCCGACACCGTATTCGGCATCCCCGGCGGCACGATCCTTCCCGCCTACGACCCGATGATGGACTCGAGCCGGGTGCGCCACGTGCTCGTCCGTCACGAGCAGGGCGCGGGCCACGCGGCCACCGGTTACGCGCAGGCCACCGGCAAGGTCGGTGTCTGCATGGCCACCAGCGGTCCGGGTGCGACCAACCTGGTGACGCCGATCGCCGACGCGATGATGGACTCGGTGCCGCTCGTCGCGATCACCGGCCAGGTCGTCTCCAAGGCGATCGGCACGGACGCCTTCCAGGAGGCGGACATCGTCGGCATCACCATGCCGATCACCAAGCACAGCTTCCTGGTCACCAAGGCCGAGGACATTCCGCAGGCGATCGCCCAGGCGTTCCACATCGCCTCGACCGGCCGTCCCGGCCCGGTCCTCGTGGACATCCCGAAGGACATCCTCCAGGCGCAGACGACGTTCTCCTGGCCGCCGCAGCACGACCTGCCCGGCTACCGCCCGGTGACCAAGCCGCACGCCAAGCAGATCCGCGAGGCCGCGAAGCTGATCACAAGTGCGAAGCGGCCCGTCCTGTACGTGGGTGGCGGCGTCATCAAGGCGCAGGCCACCGCCGAGCTCAAGGTCCTCGCCGAGCTCACCGGAGCGCCCGTCACCACCACCCTGATGGCGCTCGGTTCGTTCCCCGACAGCCACCCGCTGCACGTGGGAATGCCGGGCATGCACGGTGCGGTCACCGCCGTCACCGCGCTGCAGAAGGCCGACCTGATCGTCGCCCTCGGCGCCCGCTTCGACGACCGTGTCACCGGCAACCTGGACAGCTTCGCGCCGTTCGCCAAGATCGTCCACGCGGACATCGACCCGGCGGAGATCGGCAAGAACCGCGCCGCCGACGTGCCGATCGTCGGTGACGCCCGCGAGGTCATCGCCGACCTGATCCAGGCCGTGCAGAAGGAGCACAGCGAGGGCCACCAGGGCGACTACAGCGCCTGGTGGAACGACCTCAACCGCTGGCGCGAGACCTACCCGCTCGGCTACGACCAGCCGGCGGACGGCTCGCTCTCCCCGCAGCAGGTCATCGAGCGGATCGGGCAGCTCGCCCCCGCGGACACGATCTTCGCGGCGGGCGTCGGCCAGCACCAGATGTGGGCCGCGCACTACATCCAGTACGAGAAGCCGGCGACCTGGCTGAACTCGGGCGGCGCCGGGACCATGGGCTACGCGGTCCCCGCCGCGATGGGTGCCAAGGCCGGTGCCCCGGACCAGACCGTCTGGGCGATCGACGGCGACGGCTGCTTCCAGATGACCAATCAGGAGCTGACCACCTGCGCCCTGAACAACATCCCGATCAAGGTCGCCATCATCAACAACGGCGCCCTGGGCATGGTCCGGCAGTGGCAGACGCTCTTCTACAACCAGCGCTACTCCAACACCGTGCTGCACGCGGGCCCGGACGGCGAGACCCCGCCCAACAACGGCACGCGCGTCCCGGACTTCGTGAAGCTGTCCGAGGCGATGGGCTGCTACTCGATCCGCTGTGAGCGGGCCGAGGACCTCGACAAGTGCATCGAGGAGGCGAACGCGATCAACGACCGCCCGGTCGTGATCGACTTCATCGTCCACGAGGACGCCATGGTGTGGCCGATGGTCGCCGCCGGCACCTCCAACGACGAGATCATGGCCGCCCGGGACGTCCGCCCCGACTTCGGCGACAGCGAAGACGACTGAGCGAGAGAGACGTAAAAGATCATGTCCAAGCACACGCTCTCCGTCCTGGTGGAGAACAAGCCCGGTGTCCTCGCCCGGATCACCGCCCTCTTCTCGCGCCGCGGCTTCAACATCGACTCGCTCGCCGTGGGCGTCACCGAACATCCCGACATCTCCCGCATCACCATCGTGGTGAATGTCGAGTCGCTCCCGCTCGAACAGGTCACGAAGCAGCTCAACAAGCTGGTCAACGTCCTGAAGATCGTCGAGCTCGAGCCCGGCGCCGCCGTCCAGCGCGAGCTCGTGCTCGCCAAGGTCCGCGCCGACAACGAGACGCGCTCGCAGATCGTCGAGATCGTCCAGCTGTTCCGCGCCAAGACCGTGGACGTCTCCCCGGAGGCCGTCACCATCGAGGCCACCGGCAGCAGCGACAAGCTGGAGGCGATGCTCAAGATGCTGGAGCCGTTCGGCATCAAGGAGCTCGTCCAGTCCGGGACGATCGCCGTGGGCCGTGGCTCGCGCTCCATCACCGACCGGAGCCTGCGGGCGCTCGACCGCACCGCGTGACCACGGGAGGGCGCCCCCGCGCCCTCTCGTATACCGAGACCTGAAAACTTCCTTTCCGCACCCGCCGTACGGTGGGACGCAGAACCAGCAATACCGCAAACGAGGAGAACCCCAGTGGCCGAGCTGTTCTACGACGACGACGCCGATCTGTCCATCATCCAGAACCGCAAGGTCGCGGTGATCGGCTACGGCTCGCAGGGCCACGCCCACGCGCTGTCCCTGCGTGACTCGGGCGTCGACGTCCGCGTCGGTCTGCACGAGGGCTCCAAGTCCAAGGCGAAGGCCGAGGAGCAGGGCCTGCGCGTCGTCACCCCGTCGGAGGCCGCTGCCGAGGCCGACGTCATCATGATCCTGGTGCCGGACCCGATCCAGGCCCAGGTCTACGAGGAGTCCATCAAGGACAACCTGAAGGACGGCGACGCGCTGTTCTTCGGTCACGGCCTCAACATCCGCTTCGACTTCATCAAGCCGCCGGCGGGCGTCGACGTCTGCATGGTCGCCCCGAAGGGCCCGGGCCACCTGGTCCGCCGCCAGTACGAGGAGGGCCGCGGCGTTCCGTGCATCGCCGCCGTCGAGCAGGACGCCACGGGCAAGGCCTTCGAGCTCGCCCTGTCGTACGCCAAGGGCATCGGCGGCACCCGCGCCGGCGTCATCAAGACGACCTTCACCGAGGAGACCGAGACCGACCTGTTCGGTGAGCAGGCCGTCCTCTGCGGCGGTACCGCCGCCCTGGTCAAGGCCGGTTTCGAGACGCTGACCGAGGCCGGCTACCAGCCGGAGATCGCGTACTTCGAGTGCCTGCACGAGCTGAAGCTCATCGTCGACCTCATGTACGAGGGCGGCCTGGAGAAGATGCGCTGGTCGATCTCCGAGACCGCCGAGTGGGGCGACTACGTCACCGGCCCGCGGATCATCACGGACGCCACCAAGGCCGAGATGAAGAAGGTCCTCGCCGAGATCCAGGACGGCACCTTCGCCCGTGAGTGGATGGCCGAGTACCACGGCGGCCTGAAGAAGTACAACGAGTACAAGACCGCCGACAGCGAGCACCTGCTCGAGACCACCGGCAAGGAGCTGCGCAAGCTCATGAGCTGGGTGGACAACGAGGAGGCGTAAGCCTTCACAGGACGGGGCCGCGGCACACGCCGCGGCCCCGTTCTCCATAGGCTGCGCACGCCGTTGTCCACGGCGTCCAGCCACGGAAGGGTGATCCTTCCAGGGAGGCGTAAGACGACCTCCCGCGCGCCACTACACTGCTGAACTAATTCGCGTTGGGCCCACAGCGTCGTGCGCTTTTCACGCGGCAAGCAAATCACCTCCACCGCTTGCGGCCGTCGGGACGGCCGTCCGCATTGGGACTTGTGAGGACTCACGTGAGCACTGCTGCCAACGGCAAACCCGTCGTACTCATCGCTGAAGAGCTGTCGCCTGCGACTGTCGACGCCCTGGGCCCGGACTTCGAGATCCGCCAGTGCAACGGCGCGGACCGTGCCGAGCTGCTGCCCGCCATCGCCGACGTCGACGCGATCCTGATCCGCTCGGCCACCAAGGTCGACGCCGAGGCGATCGCCGCGGCGAACAAGCTGAAGGTCGTCGCACGAGCCGGCGTCGGCCTCGACAACGTGGACGTGTCCGCCGCCACCAAGGCCGGCGTGATGGTCGTGAACGCCCCGACCTCCAACATCGTGACCGCCGCCGAGCTGGCCTGCGGCCTGCTCATCGCCACCGCGCGCAACATCCCGCAGGGCTCGCAGGCCCTCAAGGGCGGCGAGTGGAAGCGCAGCAAGTACACGGGTGTCGAGCTCGCCGAGAAGACCCTCGGCGTCGTCGGCCTCGGCCGCATCGGCGCCCTCGTCGCGCAGCGCATGAGCGCCTTCGGCATGAAGGTCGTCGCGTACGACCCGTACGTGCAGCCCGCGCGCGCCGCGCAGATGGGCGTGAAGGTCCTCTCCCTCGACGAGCTGCTCGAGGTCTCGGACTTCATCACCGTCCACCTCCCCAAGACCCCCGAGACCATCGGTCTCATCGGCGACGAGGCCCTGCACAAGGTCAAGCCGTCGGTGCGGATCGTGAACGCCGCGCGCGGCGGGATCGTCGACGAGGAGGCGCTGTACTCGGCGCTCAAGGAGGGCCGCGTCGCCGGTGCCGGCCTCGACGTGTACGCGAAGGAGCCCTGCACGGACTCCCCGCTGTTCCAGTTCGACCAGGTCGTCTGCACCCCGCACCTCGGCGCCTCCACGGACGAGGCGCAGGAGAAGGCCGGTATCGCCGTCGCCAAGTCGGTGCGCCTCGCCCTCGCCGGTGAGCTCGTGCCCGACGCCGTGAACGTCCAGGGCGGCGTCATCGCCGAGGACGTCAAGCCGGGCCTGCCGCTCGCCGAGCGCCTCGGCCGGATCTTCACCGCGCTCGCCGGTGAGGTCGCGGTCCGCCTCGACGTCGAGGTCTACGGCGAGATCACCCAGCACGACGTCAAGGTGCTCGAACTCTCCGCGCTCAAGGGCGTGTTCGAGGACGTCGTCGACGAGACCGTCTCGTACGTCAACGCCCCGCTGTTCGCGCAGGAGCGCGGCGTCGAGGTCCGCCTGACGACGTCGTCCGAGTCGCCCGACCACCGCAACGTGGTCACCGTGCGCGGCACCCTCGGCGACGGCCAGGAGGTCTCGGTCTCCGGCACGCTCGCGGGCCCGAAGCACCTGCAGAAGATCGTCGCCGTCGGCGAGTACGACGTGGACCTCGCCCTCGCCGACCACATGGTCGTCCTGCGGTACGAGGACCGTCCGGGCGTCGTCGGCACGGTGGGCCGGGTGCTCGGCGAGGCCGGGATCAACATCGCGGGCATGCAGGTCGCGCGCGCCGACGTCGGCGGCGAGGCGCTCGCCGTCCTCACCGTCGACGACACCGTCCCGCAGAACGTGCTGAACGAGCTGGCCTCGGAGATCGGTGCCGCCTCGGCCCGCTCGGTCAACCTCGTCTGAGAACAAGGCAGTTGAGGGCCGGACCACCCCACGGTGGTCCGGCCCTCAGCCGTTGGTGTCCGCGGGCTCGATCAGGCCCTCGCGGTAGGCGATGCCGACGGCCTCGGTGCGGCTCGCGGCGCCCAGCTTGGCGAGGATGTTCGAGACGTGGACGCTCGCCGTCTTGCCGCTGATGAACAGTTCCTCGCCGATCTGCCGGTTGGTGCGCCCGCGGCCGAGCAGCCGCAGTACGTCGCTCTCCCGGGCGGTCAGTGCCGCGATGGGCCCGTCGGCGGCGGCCGTGTCGAAGAGGCGGCCCCGCCGCACCAGCGCGTCCACGGCGTCGCGCAGCGGCACCGCGCCGAGCCGCACGGCGGTGTCCCGGGCCGCGCGGGCCTGGACGGCGGCCTCCTCGCGCCGGTCGGCGGTGAGCAGCGCCTGCGCCAACCGGCTTTGGCAGCGCGCCAGTTCGTACGGATCTCCGAAGCCGAACGCCTCGACCGCGCGCTCCCAGGCGGCGACATCGGGCCCGGTGTCGCCGCGTATCGCCTCCGCCTCGGCGCGGGCCAGCCAGGCCAGGCCCTCGGGGCCCTGCTCGGCGCCGTCCTCGCCGTGCGCCGCCGTGGCGCGGGCCAGCTCCACCAGCTCGGCGGCGGTGCCCGCCCAGCGCCCGGCGCCCGCCGTGTCGCCGGACAGCCGGGACTCCTCGGCCGAGTCCGCGACCGCCGACAGGGCCAGCGCGGCGAGCCGGACCACGACATCCGGCGGGCCGGAGCCCGGCGGCCCGGCCAGGGCCTCGCGCGCGGCGTGCACCTGCCGTACGGCTTCCCCGGCGTCACCGCGCAGCGCCGCCGCGTCGGTCAGCACGATGCTCGCGACGAGCGTCGCCATCCAGTCCGGTTCGCCGTCGAACAGTGCGCGGGCCCGGGTGACGGCCGTCTCCTGCTCGCCGCGCGCCAGGGCGACGTACAGGGCGGGCGCGGTCGCGAACCCGCCTGCGGCCGGGAGCAGTTCGGCGTCGGCGGCCGCCGCCCGCGCGCACTCGTCCCAGCGGCCCAGCGTGTAGAGCAGCAGGGACTGCAGATAGCGCAGCGCCAGGCCGTACGCGGAGGAGAGCAGGCCGGACCGGCGGGCGCGGTCGAGGCCCTCCCCGATCCAGGTCAGCGAGGTGTCCAGTTCACCGGACTCGTAACAGCCGAGAGCCAGGTTGTAGAGCGCCCGCATCTCCACCGGCAGGTTTCCCGCGGTGCGGGCGAGAGCGCGGGCCTGCTCCAGTCGCTCGCGGCCCTTCGCGGTGCGCCGGGTGTCCGCCTCCAGGCCGACCATCGAGACCGTCAGGTCGGCCTGTGCGTCCGGGAGACCGAGCCGCTCCGCGATGTCGAGTGCCTGCAGCCCGATGTGCTCGGCGTCCTCGTCGCGGCCCACGTGCCGTGCCGCCATCACATGCGTCGCCGCCGCCCACACCCATGTCGGGGAGGGCGGCTCGGCGGGTATCAGGGCCAGGGCCTCGCTGCTGTAGGTGAACGCGGCCTGGAGGTTGTCGATGCCGATCAGGTTCCCGGCGAGGGTGTAGCGCACCCGCGCGGCGAGCTCGGAGTCGGCGTCGGGGCCCGCCTGGGCCAGCGCGGAGCGGGTGAGCTGGACCGCGCGGTGCGGGTCGCCCGCGTGGGCGGCGGCGGCCGACGCGCGCAGGGTGAGGCCGACCGGGTCGACCGCGCCGGGGCGGGCGGCGGCGTCCACCGCCTCCCACAGTTCGAGCGCGGTCTCCAGGTGGCGCAGCTCCTCGGCGGGCGCGCCGACCCGCTGGGCGTGCCCTGCGGCTTCCAGGGAGGCGGCCAGCGCGTCGGCCAGGTCGTGGCTCTCGCGCGAGTGGTGGGCGCGCTCCGCGGCCGAGCGGCTCTCGCCCTTGAGGAGCGCGGCGAACAGACCATGCAGCCGGACCCGCTCGCCGGGCAGCAGATCCGCGTACACGGCCTCACGGGTCAGGGCGTGCCGGAACGAGTACGTCGCGGCGTCGCCCGGCACCAGGAGCTGGTGCCCGACGGCCTCGCGCAGTGCCGACTCCAGCTGTTCATCGGGCAGTTGGACGGCGTCGCGCAGCAGCTCGTGCCCGACGCTGCGGCCCGCGACGGCCGCCGTGCGCAGCACCTGCTGGGCGGTCTCGGTGAGCTGCTCGATGCGGATGAGGAGGACGTCCGCCAGGCCGGTGGGCATGGCCGTGCCCTCGGTCGGCAGCGCGGCGAGCAGCTCCTCCGCGTAGAAGGCGTTTCCCTCCGCGCGGTCGACGATGCGGCGGACCGTGCTGTCGGGGACGGGCGCGGTGCCCAGGGACCGCACGAGCCGTGCCACGTCCGCGTCGGCCATCGGGCGCAGCTCCAGCCGGTCGACCGCGGGCAGCCGGACCAGCTCGGCGAGCAGCGGCCGCAGCGGGTGGCGGCGGTGCAGGTCGTCCGTGCGGTACGAGGCGAAGACGGCGAGGCGGCGGCCGGGCCCGCCCCGGCTGAGCAGGAAGCGGAGCAGATCCCGCGACGACTGGTCGGCCCAGTGCAGGTCCTCGATCACCAGCAGCAGCGGGGCCAGGCCCGCCAGGTCCGCGAGGAGACCCGCGACACCCTCGAAGAGCTGGAGCCGGGAGCCGGGGTCCGGCGTCGCCTGCGAGGCCGGTCCGAGCAGCCGGTCCACCGCGGGGTGCGCCGCGAACGCCGGGGCGAGCCGCTCGTCGGCCGCCGCCGCGCCGAGGATCTCCGTGAACGGCAGGTACGGCAGGCCGACGTCACCGAGGTCCACGCAGTGACCGGTGAGGACGGTGGTGCCGGAGGCGGTGGCGTGAGCGGCGGCCTCCGTCAGCATCCGGGTCTTGCCGACCCCGGCGTCACCGGCCAGCAGGACGGCCCGCGCGTCACCGGCCGCGGCTCGTGCCAACACGCCGGTGAGCTGGGAGAATTCGCCGTCTCTGCCGATGAACGGGGTACCGAATGTCTGTGCCACGGGCTCATCCTGGCATGCGGCGACGGCCGCGTCCCGCCTCGGGCTCCCGCCGCTCGGCGAGGGTGCCGTCAGGCCGCCCCGCCGTCACCTGTGGCGGATGAAGGTGAGCGTCGCGTGCGGCTCGTCGGGGCGCGGCGGGCGGATCCAGGGGGTCGCCTCGAAGGAGTGGAGACGGCCCCGGGTGAGCGCCGCGTCCGGCAGGCCGATCCCGTGGAGTTCGGCGAGGGCGTCGAGGGCGCGCAGCACCGCGGGGACGTGCCCCGCCGGTCCTGGCGCACCGAACCCCAGCCGCTCCGGGGCCAGTCCGTCCGGGACGTCGCCCCTGCGGTCCTCGACGGCGGGGCCGCGCACGGTGAACGCGAAGCGCTCCGCGCCGTCCTCGGCGAGCGACAGATGGAACACCGGCACGTCCCCTCTCTGGTCGCACCAGACGACGATCGCCCGGCGGCCGTCCCGCGACGCGGGCAGCGCCGGTGACACGAACCGGTCGGCCCTGAACCCGGAGAGCGGGTCCCCGTCGAACCCGAAGCTCCAGCCCTCCCCGGCCCGGCCCACGCGCAGCAGCACCGGGTCCTCGTCCGAGCTGAACGAGCTCTTGCCCGGGTGATGGTGTCTGCGCAGGTCCCAGCCGTGCAGCGGTGGCGAGAGCGGGGCCTGACCCGGGCCGCCGAGCAGGGCGGGCAGCTCGTCCGGGGCGGCACCCTCGACCAGGACCATCCGGAACGTACGGAACGGCTGCCGGCCCGGCGCTACGGCGCGCGCCGGCCAGGACAGGCCCGCCGGCGCACCCGGCGCGGCCGGCTCCGGTGCCGGGCCCCGCTCACCGCCGCGCGGGGTCGCCAGCAGCTCCGCGCACCGCTCGGGCGTGAGCACGGGGCCGAGCACCGGGTCGGCGAGCAGGCCCACCGGGGCGAGATGGTCCCGGTCCAGCGGCTCCCATCGCGGCAGCGCCTCCCGCAAGATCCGCCAGGCTTCGGTGTCGTCGCCCCAGCGCGCCGCCTCCCACGCCTCGTCGACGGCCGCGCCGAACGCGCCGCCGGGCCGGTAGCGGTGGCTCCCCTCGCGGATCGCGCGCAGGATCTCGCCGGAGGTCTTCGCGCTGTCGGGGAAGATCTCCGGATCGGCGAGGTGGTCGACGCGTCCGGAGCCGCCCCGCGTGACCTCGGCGGCGTACAGCGGAAGCAGTTCGGTGACGTAACGGGGATGGTCGGGCAGGGGCTGCTGGGCGCCCCTGGCGCGGCCCTGCCCGAGCCGGTTCAGCTGGTGCAGCATGTCGGACGCGCCCGGGCGTCCGTACCGCGCGGCCTCGTCGAGGAGCTCGGCGGCCTCGGCCGGGCGGCCGCGCAGTGCGGCGGTGCGGGCCCGGTCGACGGCGGCGTCCTGGGTGCGGGTCGTCTCATCGGTGAACGCGGTCGCGCCCTCGTCGCTGATCCGGAAGCGGTGGAACTCCTGGTGCATCGCGACCATGAAGTGCGCGAACGACGGGTATCTGTCGGGTTCCTCGGCCCGCCAGCCCGCCCAGGTCCGCACCGCCCACTCGCCGTCCGCCGACACGTCCTCCGGGTCGAGCAGTACGAAGACGGCGTCCGACTCGGCGTCCACCTGGAGGGCCCGTGACCAGAGGCCGACCTGTGCCCTGACCTCCGGCGGGTTGCCCTCCTCGGCCCAGAACGCGTCGAAGTCCGCGCCGAGGCCGAATCCGTCCTCGTGCCAGTGTGCGCCGGCCGTGCCGTGCACCTGCCACACGAAACGGCCCGCGTACCGCCAGCCGTCGCTGACCTTGAGGAACTCCCGGTACGACGGCGGCAGTTCGCGCCCGAGGCGCTGCTCCAGGGCGGTGATGTCCGCCTCGGTCGCCGGTGGGTACCCGAGTCGTGCGTCGTCGTCCGCTCCGGTGCTCGCCGGGTCCGGGTCGATCGACTCGGCCCGGGAAGCGGCCCATTCGTCGCTCCACCGGGTCAAGAACCGCTGCCAGTCGAAGGTCTTCGCATCCATACCACCGATCGTGACACCCCCCACTGACACTCCCGCCACATCCCCTCGGGCGACAGTCCGCCCGCCCCACCCGCCTTGGGCAATCGCCGCCCGCCCCGCCCGCCTTGGGTAATCGCCGCCCGCCCCACGCGCCTTGGGCAATCTGCCGCCATGGGCGGCAGGGTGGGCAAGGCGGCACCCCGGCGCGGGGTGAGCGCTCCCCGGCGGCGTTCAGCTCGGTCCCGGGCGCTTGGGTGCCGGGTGCAGCTCCGGTGGGGGTTGGTCGCGCAGTTCCCCGCGCCCCTGGCGGGGCACGACTCTGGCCGGTCGCGTCATGGCCGGGTGCGGCTTCGGTGGGGGTTGGTCGCGCAGTTCCCCGCGCCCCTGGCGGGGCGCGACCGGTGTCTGCCGAGCCTAGGGTTCCCCGTGCCCCTACAGGGTGCGACCGGTGTCTGCCGGGTCGAGGGTCCCCGTGCTCCTGGCGGGGCACAAGCGCCGGCCGGACGCAGCCTCACCCCCGCGCCACGAAGGGCGGCCACCCGCAGGGGTGGCCGCCCTTCGCCGAACAACTCCGAGCCCCTCAGATGCGCCGCGCCAGCAGCGCCGCCCCGATCAGCACCACGATCCCCGCCACCGCGGCCAGGTGCATCCCGTTCGTGAACGCCTCCCTGGCCTGCGCCAGCAGCTCCTCACCCGCACGGCCCGGCAACTGCCGGGCCACAGCGAGCGCCCCGCCCAACGTCTCGCGGGCCTCGGCCGGAGCCCCGGCCAGATCGTGCCGGTAGACCGCGGTGCCGATCGAGCCGAGCACCGCCATCCCGAGGGCCCCGCCGAACTCCTGCCCCGTCTCCAGGAGCGAGGACGCCGAACCCGCCTTCTCCGGCGCCACGGTGCCGAGCGCCAGATCCGTCAGCTGCGACATCACGATCACCGCGCCGCAGGCCAGCACACCGGCGCCCGCCAGGACGATCCAGAGCGAGTCGGTGCCGGTCAGCGTCAGCAGCCCGTAGCCCGCCGCGGTGACCAGGAACCCGATGGCGACGACCGTCCCGCGCCGCACCCCGCGCTGCACGAGCTGCCCGGCGACCGGCGCCGCGAACCCGATGAGCACGCTCGGCAGCAGCGCCCACAGCGCCGCTTCCAGTGCGCTCTTGCCGAGCACCGCCTGGAGGTACTGCGTGGTGTAGAACGCCGACCCCATCATGGTGAACGCCGAGACGAGGTTGAGGGCCACCGCGGGACCGAAGCCCCGCCCCTCGAACAGCGACGGCGGGATCAGCGGCGACTCGATCGTGCGCTGGCGCCG
Organism: Streptomyces sp. VRA16 Mangrove soil; assembly: GCF_017377775.1. Lineage (GTDB taxonomy): Bacteria > Actinomycetota > Actinomycetes > Streptomycetales > Streptomycetaceae > Streptomyces. The sequence continues at coordinate 59,102 of NZ_JAFVLN010000017.1, read as the reverse complement.
TACGAAGAGGGCGCCGAAGGCGAGTCCGACGACGACCGCGGCCACGTAGCGCACCTCGAAGCCCTCGGACGGGATCTCCTTGATGCCGTAGACGAGCGGCAGCACGGCGGCCATCGACAGCGGCACGCTCAGCAGGTCGAACCGGCCCGGACGCGGGTCCTTCGACTCTGGCAGGAGCAGCGGCGCGAGGACGAGCAGCAGCACCATCGCGGGCAGGTTCACCAGGAACACCGAGCCCCACCAGAAGTGCTCGACGAGGATGCCGCTCATCACCGAGCCGAGCGCGACGCCGCCGGTCATGACGCCGGACCAGATGCCGATGGCCTTCGCGCGCTGTTTGGCGTCGTGGAACATGTTGCGGATCAGCGCCATCGTCGACGGCATCAGCGTCGCGCCGCCGATGCCGAGCACCGCGCGGGCTGCGATCAGCATCTCCGCGCTGTTCGCGTACGCGGCGCACACCGACGCCGCGCCGAAGGCCGTCGCGCCGAGCATCAGCAGCCGGCGCCGCCCGATGCGGTCGCCCAGCGCGCCCATCGTCATCAGCAGGCCCGCGAGCACGAAGCCGTAGATGTCGAAGATCCACAGCTGCTGGGTGCCGGTCGGCTCCAGGTCCGCGGTGATCGAGGGGACCGCGAAGTAGAGGACCGAGACGTCCATGGAGACGAGGAGCAGCGGCAGCATCAGGACGCCCATGGCGGTCCATTCCCTGCGCCCCGCAAGGGAGTTGGTGGCCCCGGGGGAGGACTGGGTGGTGCACGGCGAGTTCGTCATGACAGGAACCATACGAGCGTCTTAAACGCTTGTCTAGTACGAGCGTATGGAACACTTGTATAAGACGTTCGTCTGGAACCTGAGTAGGGTGGCGCCATGGGACACCGTGAAGATCTGCTGGAAGGCGCCAAGCGCTGTCTGATGGAGAAGGGGTTCGCGCGCACGACGGCGCGCGACATCGTCAAGGAGTCGGGGACGAACCTGGCGTCCATCGGCTACCACTACGGGTCGAAGGACCTGCTGCTCGCGCAGGCCTACATCGCACTGGTCGAGGAGCACTCCGACGACTTCGACCGCGGTGGTGAACTGAGCGCGCCCGCCGGTTCGTTGGAGCGGTTCCACGAGGTGTGGGCGAACGTCATCGACACCATGGGCAAGCCCGGCTCCATCTGGCACCTGGGCATGGAGCTGATGGTCATCGGGGACAAGATGCCCGCGGCCCGCGACTTCGTCGCCCAGGCGCAGCGCGAGGGCGGGCGCGGGGTCATCCCCATGTTCATGGGCGGCGAGGAGCCGCCGGCCGACGACCCGAGCGTCGACACCCTGGGCAAGTTCTACATGGCGCTGATGTCCGGGATCATCGCGCAGCACATGCTCGACCCGGAGACGGCCCCGACGGCCGACGAACTCACCGAAGGGCTGCGGCAGTTGGTGGACGCCGCGGTGCGGGCCTCGTCACAGGCGTGATGCCTTGAGCCCCATGTGGAGGAGCAGCCGGTCCTCGCCCTCGTCCAGGTCGAGCCCGGTGAGCTGCTCCACCCGCGAGAGCCGGTAGTACAGCGTCTGCCGGTGGATACCGAGGGCCGCCGCGGTGCGGCCCGCCTGCCCCGCGCAGTCGAGGAACACCTCGGCGGTGTGCGCCAGTTGACGGTGCGCGGGGGAGAGCAGCGGGGTCACCGCCGGATCGTGGGCGGCCTCCGCGGGCAGCGCCGTGAGCAGCCGGTACGGGCCGATCGCCGACCACTGCGTGTCGGGGCCCAGACGTGGATTGGCCAGCGCGGTGCGGGCGGCGGCCTGCGCCTCCTGCCAGGCCGCGGCCAGGTCGGCCAGATCGGTGCGGGGCGCTCCGATACCGGCGGCGGCCCGGCTCGCGCCCGCCCGCGCGCGCAGCTTCGCCGCCGCGGTGAGCGCCGGGGTCAGCACCTCCGAGGAGCGCAGCCGCACCAGCAGCGCCAGACACTGCTCCGTCACCCCCCAGGGCACCGTGCACAGCGCGTCCGCCGCCGGGATCGTCCGGATGGACGGCGCGTCGTCGGGATCGGCCGACGGCCACGGCGCCACACAGACCACGGTGTGCAGCCCCTCCGCGCGCGTCCCGAGCGCCGTGCGCAGCGCCGCCACCGCCATGTCGCGCTGCCAGCCCCGCTCGGCGGTGAGCACCGAGTGGAACTCGCGCGTCAGGTCCGCGCCCGCCTGCGCCTCGTCCGCGAGCTGCGCGCCGATCCGGCCCGCCACCTCCATCGCCGCGTCCAGCTGCTCCTGCGTGGGGCCCGGCTCGTCGTCCAGGAGCCATACGTAGCCCAGGACGATGCCTCGGTGCCGTACGGGCAGACAGATGCGGCCCCGGTACACCCCCGCGTCGGGCGTCGCCGGGATGCGTACCGGCTCCTTCGCGCGGGCGATGCCGAAGCCCTCGAACCAGGCGCGGACCTCCGGCGTGGAGGAGCGCGTGAGGATCGAACGGGTGCGGACCGGGTCGAGGGCGCCCTCGTCGAAGCCGGACTCGCCGTCGCTGACCTGCGCACCGAACGCGATCAGCCGGAAATCCCGGTTCTCCAGGGTCGCGGGGGCGTCGAGCAGCGCCGAGATCTCGTCGACCAGGTCCTGGTAGTCACCCTTCACCCCGCCATTCTCACCCACCCCGGGCGTTCCTTCATACAGATGTCTGAGGTCGCGGCCACAGATGCGTGACAGCTGTCGATGGCACAGGATCGGAGGGATCCTTAGATTTCACGGTGGTTCCACGTGCCGTTCCCGCTTTGTGTGGTTTGCGGCACCCTTCCTACTCATGCTCCATGGAGGTGCCCCGTGCTGGCTCCCCTGATCCTCGCCGCGTCGCGCAGTGACAAGATGCGCAAGTTCGTGTCGGCGGCGCCGGGCACCAAGCAGGTCGTCGACCGCTTCATCGCGGGCGAGAGCGTCGACGACGTGATCCCGGTCGTTCAGGACGCCGCCGCCAAGGGCCTGGAGGTCACCCTCGACGTCGTCGGTGAGGACATCACCACCGTCGAGCAGGCGTACGCCGCCCGCGACGCCTACCTGGAGCTCATCGGCCGCCTGAAGGAGCTCGGCCTCGGCACGAAGGCCGAGATGTCCGTGAAGCTGTCGATGTTCGGCCAGGCGCTGGAGGGCGGCCACGAGCTCGCCCTCGCCAACGTCCGTCCCGTCGTCGAGGCCGCCGCCGAGATCGGCACCACGGTCACCCTCGACGCCGAGGACCACACCACCCTCGACTCGATGTTCGCCATCCACGAGGAGCTGCGGAAGGACTTCCCGCAGACCGGATGCGTCATCCAGTCCTACCTCTTCCGCACCGAGGACGACGCCCGCCGCCTGGCCGCCGCCGGCAGCCGCGTGCGCATCGTGAAGGGCGCCTACAAGGAGCCCGCCGAGGTCGCGTACCAGGACAAGGCCGAGATCGACAAGGCGTACGTGCGGATCGTGCGCATCCTCATGGAGGGCGACGGGTACCCGATGATCGGGTCCCACGACCCGCGCCTGATCTCCATCGCCCAGGAGCTGGCCCGCCAGGCCGGGCGCAAGCTGGACGAGTACGAGTTCCAGATGCTGTACGGGATCCGCAGCGACGAGCACCTGCGGCTCGCCGCCGAGGGCCACCGGATGCGTGTCTACACCGCGTACGGAACCGACTGGTACGGATACTTCATGCGCCGCCTCGCCGAGAAGCCGGCCAACCTCCTCTTCTTCGCCCGCTCGGTCCTCACCAAGGGCTGAGCCCCCGCAGACCTCGCAGTCCCCAACTCCCCGACCCCCCGAAGGAGATACGGACCCATGACCCTGGACGCCGTGACCCAGGTCCCCGCCCCGGTGAACGAGCCGGTGCACGGCTACGCCCCCGGATCCCCGGAGCGCGCCCGCCTGGAGGCCAAGCTCAAGGAGCTGGCCGAGAACCCGATCGACCTGCCGTGCACCATCGGCGGCGTCAAGCGGATGGGTGGCGGCGAGCGCTTCGACGTCGTGCAGCCGCACAACCACAAGGCCGTCATCGGTACGTACGCCAACGCCACCGAGCAGGACGCCCAGGACGCGATCGACGCCGCCCTGGCCGCCGCCCCGGCCTGGCGCGCGATGTCCTTCGACGACCGCGCCGCGATCATCCTGCGCGCCGCCGAGCTGCTCTCGACGACCTGGCGCGAGACGCTGGCCGCGTCCACCATGCTCGGCCAGTCGAAGACCGCCCAGCAGGCCGAGATCGACACCCCCTGCGAGCTCGTCGACTTCTGGCGCTTCAACGTCCACTACGCCCGCAACCTGCTCGCCGAGCAGCCGCCGGCGAACTCCACCGGCGTGTGGAACCGCATGGACCACCGCCCGCTGGAGGGCTTCGTCTACGCGATCACGCCGTTCAACTTCACGGCCATCGCGGGCAACCTGCCCACCGCCCCGGCGCTCATGGGCAACGTCGTCGTGTGGAAGCCGTCCCCGACGCAGACCCACGCCGCCGTGCTGCTCATGCAGCTCCTGGAGGAGGCCGGTCTGCCCAAGGGCGTCATCAACCTGGTGACGGGCGACGGCCTCGCCGTCTCGGAGATCGCGCTCAACCACCGCGACCTCGCCGGCATCCACTTCACGGGTTCCACCAAGACCTTCCAGCACCTGTGGAAGACGGTCGGTACGAACATCGAGAAGTACCGCACCTACCCGCGCCTCGTCGGCGAGACCGGCGGCAAGGACTTCGTCGTCGCCCACCCGAGCGCCGACCGCGCCGTCCTGAAGACCGCGCTGACCCGCGGCTCCTTCGAGTTCCAGGGCCAGAAGTGCTCGGCGTCCTCGCGCGCCTACATCCCGGCCTCCATCTGGAACGACGGGTTCAAGGAGGAGTTCGCGGCCGAGGTCGACGGCATCACCATGGGTGACGTCACCGACCTGTCGAACTTCATCGGCGCCCTGATCGACGACCGCTCGTTCGCCAAGAACAAGGCCGCGATCGACCGCGCCAAGGACGACGCGTCCTGCACGATCGTCGCGGGCGGCACCTACGACGACTCCGTCGGCTACTTCGTGCGCCCGACCGTCATCGAGTGCACGGACCCGGAGAACGAGGTCTTCAAGACCGAGTACTTCGGCCCGATCCTGGCGGTCCACGTCTACGAGGACGACCAGTACGACGCCATGCTGGAGCAGATGGAGTCGGCGTCCGACTACGCGCTGACCGGCTCGGTCATCGCGAACGACCGCGCCGCCGCCGCGGCCACGATGGAGAAGCTCCGCTACGCCGCGGGCAACTTCTACATCAACGACAAGTCGACCGGCGCCGTCGTCGGCCAGCAGCCGTTCGGTGGCGGCCGCGCCTCCGGTACGAACGACAAGGCCGGCGCCCCGCAGAACCTGATGCGCTGGACGCTGACCCGCGCCATCAAGGAGACGCTGGTCCCGCCGACCGACTACACGTACCCGCACATGGGCTGATCCCAGCCCGTCCACCGGCAGGCCCCGCCTGCCTCTTGACCCCCGCCCCCGGCCTGGGCCCCACCTCGGCCGGGGGCGGTGTCGTGTCCGCAGCCGCGGGAACCGGGGTGCGCCCGGCCGCGTCCTTGCCCGCATGACGATCACCACCGACGGACGCGACCTCGTGTGGGACGGCTGTTTCAACGTCCGTGACCTGGGCGGGCTCGGAGCCGTCCGGCGCGGGGCGGTGGTCCGGGCCGACCACGTCGGCAAGCTCACGGCGGACGGCTGGCGGGCGCTGACCGCGCACGGGGTGCGGACCGTGGTCGATCTGCGCAACCCGGACGAGTACCGCGAGGACGCCGCGCCCCGGCCGGACGGTGTGACCACGGTGCGGGTGCCGCTCGACGGGCGTGACGTGCCGGGGGCCGACGCGTTCTGGGACCGGTGGTGGGGGACCTGGGAGTTCGGTACGCCCGTGTACTTCCGGCCGTTCCTCACGCACTTCCCCGAGCGGGTCGCGGCCGTGGCCCGCGCCGTGGCACGGGCCGAGCCGGGCGGCGTCGTCGTGCACTGCGCGGCGGGTCGCGACCGTACGGGGATCGTCGCGCTGGTGCTGCTCTCCCTCGCCGGGGTGGCACCCGAGGAGATCGCGGCGGACTACATGCTGAGCGGGGAGCGGGTCTCGGCGATGAACGCCGCGCTGGGGCGGCCCGACGACTCCGCCGAACTGGAGGCAGGGCTCTCCGGCGCCGGGACCTCGGCCCATGAGGCGGCGCTGGAGGTGGCCCGGTGGTTCGACGCCCCCGGGTATCTGGCGTACGCGGGGCTGAGCGCCGCGGATTCGGACGCGCTGCGGGAGCGATTGGTGGGGGAGCGATAGGGGGATCGGTCGAGGGGAGCGGTAGGTGGGGGAGGGGCGGACGACGCCGGTCCGCCCCTGGGCCCCGGAACGACAGAGACCGTCACTCCCCGTCGGCCACCACGCTCAGCACGATCTTCCCCTGGGTGCGGCCCGACTCGCCCATCTCGTGGGCCTTGCCCGTCTCCTCCCACGGAAGGCGGGCCGAGACGTGCGGGCGGATGCGGCCCGCCGCGAGCAGGGCCGCGACCTTGCGCAGGGTCGCGCCCGACGGCTGTACCGCGACCGGCGCGAACCGGACCCCGCGGGCCTGCGCGTCCTGCGCCGTGACGCCCAGGTCGGAGAGGACCGCCGAGACGAGCAGCCCGCCGGGGCGCAGCGTGACCAGGGTGCGGGGCCCGTAGTCGCCGCCGATCAGATCCAGGGCGACGTCGATGTCGTGGACCGCCCGGGTGAAGTCCGTCGTGGTGTAGTCGAGGGGCTCGTCCACCCCGAGATCGTGCAGGAAGGCGTGCTTGTCGGCGCGGGCGGTCCCGATCACGTACGCGCCCTCCGCCTTGGCGATCTGCACCGCGATGTGGCCGACGCCGCCCGCCGCCGCGTGCACCAGGACCCGGCGGCCCGGACCGATCTGGCCGATGTCCACCAGCGCCTGCCAGGACGTGAGCGCGGCCGCGGGCGTGGCGGCGGCGTGCACATGGTCGATCGTCGCCGGTTTCGGCGCGAGGTGCTCGACGCGCACGGCGACGTACTCGGCGTACGCGCCTCCCCTGATCATGCCGAACACCTCGTCGCCCGGCCGGAATTCGGTCACGTCACGGCCGCACGACTCCACCACCCCCGACAGGTCCCAGCCGAGGGTGAACGGCGGATCTCCGAACAGTGGCGCCTCGCCGGTGCGGGCCAGCCGGTCCACCGGGTTCACCCCGGCCGCGTGGACGCGGACCAGCACCTCGCCCTCGTGCGGCTCGGGCCGCTCCACCTCCACCATCTCCAGCACGTCGGGTCCGCCGAGCCGCCGCTGAGTGATCACACGCATGGTGGAACTCCTCCCCAGGGGCCGGCCTGGCCACCGCGGCGCGGCCGGTCTGGGTCCATCGTCGGGGGCGATCGCCCCGCGCGCCATGGGGCGTCGCCTCCCCGACTCCCTTGCCGGTAAAGGGAGTCAGCGGTCACATGTGGTGCGCTCCGCCGACCAGCGGCAGGCGATCGCCGCGAAGCCGCCGTCGGCCACGACCGGCACGGAGAACGTGTCCCCGCCGCGCACGACGTGCGGGGTGCGGACCAGGCCGCCGTCGCCGTCGTCCGTCACGGTCTCCACCAGCCACTTACCGGCGCCGATGCGCAACGGCACGTCGACCGTGCGGGCCGCGCCCGCGAACGTGCCGCCGATGAACCAGCGCCCGCCCGCCGAGCGCGCCGTCACCGCCGCCTTCCCCGGGTCGCCGAGCAGCAGCCGGGTCGTGTCCCAACGGCGCGGCAGCTGCTCCAAATAGGCGCGCGCCACCGGCCGTTGGTCGTACGACTCCGGGGTCCCGGCGAGATTCGTGACGCCGGACTCGTACAGGACGGAGAGCCCGAGCTCGCCCGCGTCGGACGCGACGTTCGGACGGTAGGGGCGCTGGAAGGCGCCCGGCGTGAAGTCCATCGAGCCGATCGCGTTCCGGGTGAACGGCAGGATCGCCAGGTGCTCGGCGGTGTTCGTGCGCTTCTCCTCGCCGCCCACGCCCTCCATCGTCATCACCTGCGGCCAGGTGCGCTGGATGCCCTTGGGGACCGTCGAACCGTGGAAGTTGACGAGGAGATGGTGCTGCGCGGTCGCCGCGAGGACGTCGTCGTACCACTTGAAGCGGTCCTGCGACTCCGAGTCCATGAAGTCGATCTTCACGCCGGCGACGCCCCAACGCTCCAGCGTGGACAGCCACTTCTCGCGCTCGACCGGATCGGTGAGCAGGGAGTAGTGCAGCCAGACCTGGATCCGCACGCCGCGCTGCTTCGCGTAACTCACCAGCCGGGGCATCCAGTTGCGGGTCTGCCACTCGGGGTCGATCACCTCCCACTGCCCGGGGAGGAAGTACCAGCCCGCGTCGACCACCTCGTACGGCCAGCCGCGCTCGGCCGCGTAGTCGACGTACTTCTTCTGCGCCTCCAGGCTCTGCCCGGCCTCCTTGCCGCCCGCGAGCCAGGTCCACAGGGCCGGGCCCGGCTCGATCCAGGACGTGTCCTTGACGCGGGAGGCCGGTGCCAGGTCGTCGACGAGGGTCGACTCGGTGACCGTGGCGAGCGAGCCGGTGATGACGGCCCGCCACGGGGTGGCGAGCGCCTTCCCCGCCGCCACCCGCACCGGATCGTCGTTCCACAGACCGACGCCGTACGTGGCCGAGCCCGCGGTGTGGGTGAGGTGGGCGCCCGCGTAGCTGCCGGTGAGGTCGGACTCGGCGAGCAGCGCGTAGCTGCCGGGGGCCGTGCGGAACAGGCCCATCATCCCGTAGCTCCCGGTGGGAGCGGAGGCCGCCGGGTACTGGGTGAAGCGGTTCTCGTTGTCCGCGCGGTAGGCGTTCAGCCAGGCGTCGGTGCCGTCCGGGAACGTGAACGCCGAGGTCTCGCGGACGATCGCGCCGGTGGTGGCCGTCGTGGCGGCGGGCAGCCGGTAGCGATAGGCCACGCCATCCGATGTTTCCCGGACGACGAGATCGAAGCGTGCGCCCCCGTCACCGCCGGCGCGCAGGTGGTACGCCGTCTCGCGGGCGTGCACCGTGCGCAGCCGCGACTTGCCCGCGGTGGCGCGGTACGTCTCGTCGACGCTGCGGGTGTCGTGGCCGGTCAGTGTCAACTTCTGGCTCAGGTCGGCGTGTTCGGTGACCAGGCCGACCGGCGACGGTGCGATCACCTGCGCTCCGCCGGCGCTGACGGCGAGCGTGGGTCTGCCCGTGTCCGGGTCGAGGGCGACGGTCGCGGTCGGGCCCGGGGAGTGTGCGGTACCGGTGGGTGCGGCGCTCTCGGCCGCCGCCGGTCCGGTGCACAGCGCCGCGGTGAGCAGCGCGGCCAGGGACAACAGGGAAGTGCGGAGGGGGAGTTGGGGCTTCAACGGGTCACTCCGATCCGTGAGGCTACCTAGACATCCGATGAATCGGAGCATGGAGGGTCGGGTGGGGACCGTCAAGGCGAACGACGCGAAAATGTTCGGATCGATGACCGCGATTCAGGTCCATGAACCCGTGCGCCGGCGCGCCGCGCTCCTGTCGCCCATCGCTCGTCGCGCGCCGCCCATCGCTCGCCGTTCGCCGCTCGCCGCCCGTCGCGCGCTCCGCGTAACGTGGCCGCGTGAATGTGCTGCGCACCGCCCACACCGCCGACCTCGACCCGGCCGAACTGGCCGCCGCCCGGCGCCTGTTGGACGACGCCTTCGACGGCGACTTCTCCGACGCCGACTGGGCGCACGGCCTCGGCGGCGTCCACGCCCTGGTGCACGACGACGCCACCGGCGCCCTGCTCGCCCACGGCTCGGTCGCCCAGCGCCGGGCCGTCCACCGCGGCCGAACCCTGCGCGTCGGCTACGTGGAGGCGGTCGCCGTCCGCGCCGACGTCCGCAGGACCGGGCTCGGCGGACAGCTCATGGGCGCCCTGGAGCGAGTGATCGAGCGGGCCCACGACCTCGGCGCGCTCTCCGCCTCCGCCGACGGCGAGCCGCTCTACACGGGCCGGGGCTGGGTGCGCTGGGCCGGACCGTTCGCCGCGTACGGGCCGGACGGTGTCGTCGCGCTGCCGGACGAGGACCCGCCGCTCCTGTTCCCGCCCGCCGCCGCCCGCGCCCTCGACCCGGGCCACCCCCTGCTCTTCGACTGGCGGGACGGGGACCTGCTCTAGGGCTCCAGGGTCCAGAGCTCCAGGGGCCAGAACTCCGGGGCTCCGGAGTGCGACGGGCGGGGCTGATGTGACTGGTGAGGCCGATGGTGTGAGGCCCGTCTCAGATAGTAGGAAGTCCGAGTAATTGTGGAGACAGAAACAGAGAGCTGTCCTAGCTTTGTAGAAGCCGAACGTCTCGCCCGATCCGGCGAATGGCGGCCGTGAGCCGAGCACCTGGCAGGCAACCCCTGCAGCTCCCGCTCCCCGCCCTTCCGGCACCTCGAAATCCCCGCGGGTCCGCGCACCCTCAGACAGCGCGCGACCTCATGTGATCTCTAGGAGTCGATCACCATGGCCACAGCGACGCCCGCCCGCCGCCGAGTCCGCCACGTCTCGCCGTCCTCCGAAACCGACCGCCGCACGGCGAAGTACGCCGCCGAGGCCCTTCAGCGCGCCCTCGACCGCAGGGACAACGGTGGGGCGACGGCTCGCTGAGCCCCGCACGCCCCCGCTCACGTAGCCCGCTTCACCTCGAAGTGGTCGATGCGCTCGCCGCCCCGGGCGAGCGCGGACACCTTCATGCGCGGGTGTGCGCCGGACTCCACCTCGACCTTGAGCAGGGAGAACCCGCGATAGCGCACCCGTGACCAGTCCACGGTCTCGTTCCTGGTCCGCCCGGAGCTCGTCGCCCAGACGAAGCTGTCGACCTGCTGGTGCCGGCTCTCGTGCCCCTCGTAGCTCTCCTTGCTGCCGGGCCGGAAGCCGTACAGGTCGCGGCCCCCGCCGCCCGCGGTGACGTACACGATCCCGTCGCGCCCGGGATCCGCCGTGCCGCCGACCGGCACGGCCCGGCCGACCGCGCCGCCGCGCACCGCGTCGGTGCGTTCGTAGACGTGGTTGTGGCCGTTGACCACCAGGTCCACCCGGTGTTTGTCGAACAGCGGCACCCACGCCTTGCGCACCCCGCCGTCGGAGGCGTGCGAGGACGTCGAGTACGCGCAGTGGTGGAAGAACACGACGACGAAGTCGATGTGCGCGGCCGCCCGCAGCGCGCCCAGGGTTCTGTCCAGCCACGCCGTCTGCCGGCCGTCGCTGTGGCCGAGGTTCGCCGTGATCTCGTAGCTGACATCGTTGGCGTCCAGCGCCACCACGCCCACGTTCCCGTACGAGAAGGAGTACGCGCCCGGCGTCGACCGCCCGTCGAAGCCGCTGTCCGGCAGCGACCAGCGGGCCAGCTGGCCGCCGTAGCCCTCCGGCGAGTACCAGGCCTCCATGTCGTGGTTGCCGGTCGTCACCATCCACGGCACGGTCCGCGCGACCTGCTCGTTCTGCTTGAGGAACAGGTCCCAGGAACCGGGGTCGTAGCCGTCGCTCTTCTTGCCGTGCCCGGTGCCGTCCGCGTAGCAGAGGTCGCCCGCGTGGAGATGGAAGGCCGGGTCCTGCTTCAGCATCAGATGGTCGTTCGCCGCGGCCGCCTCGCCCACGCCCTGGTCGCCGAAGGCCGTGAAGGTGAACGCCTCCGGGGCGGCAGGAGCCGTGCGGAAGCTGCTGATCGTGGAGCGGCGCGCGGGCGCCGCCGGGTCGAAACCCTCGTGGCCGACGCCGTAGTAGTACGTCGTGCCCGGGGTGAGGCGGTCGAGCGCCGCGTGCACATAGAACTGGTCCAGTGCGAGCCGGACCCCGCTGACCCCCGGGGTGTGCAGCGCGCGGGTCTCCGCGGGGATCTTCCGTCCCAGGTCGTCGGGGCGCAGGCCGATCCGCACGTACGGCTTCCCGACCGCGAGCGGTACCTGCCACGCCACCCGCATCTGCGTCATCGGGTCGGCGCCGAAGGCGAGATGACGGCCGAAGGGGGCCACGGCGGAGCCGTGCACCGCCGACGACGGCGACGGTGATGCCTTCGCGCGCGACGGTGTGCCGTCCGAGCACCCGGCCAGCGCCCCGCTCGCCACCGCGCCCGCCGTCACCAGGGCGCGGCGCCTGCTGAACCTCGCGCGCAGGTACGCGTACTGCTCGGGCATGCTCATCCGCCGCGCGAGCCGCGGCGGTATGCCGACGTCAGGGACGGGCGGCTCAGGGGGTGTCCCCCCGAAAGGCACAGTCATGAGGGAGAACTTCCCAGCGGATCCCAACTCCCGCCAGACCTGCGGGTGAACAGCCGACGACCGGCCGGTGGTCCGTCCGTATTCTGGACACCGCATGTCATCCCATGGGACAAGGAGTACGGTGCTCCACATGTCGGCAAGTTCTCGCATCCTCAATCTCGCAGTGATCCCCGGTGACGGCATCGGCCAGGAGGTCGTGGCCCAGGGTCTGAAGGTCCTCTCCGCCGTCCTTCCGCAGGATGTGAAGCTGGAGACCGAGGAGTTCGACTTCGGCGCCAAGCGCTACCACGCGACCGGTGAGACCCTCACCGACGCGGACCTCGACGCCCTCAAGAAGCACGACGCCATCCTGCTCGGCGCCATCGGTGACCCGTCGGTCCCGTCCGGTGTCCTGGAGCGCGGCTTCCTGCTCAAGCTCCGCTTCGCCTTCGACCACCACGTGAACCTGCGTCCGTCGAAGCTCCTGCCCGGCGTCTCCACCCCGCTCGCCGGCCAGCCCGAGATCGACTTCGTGGTCGTCCGCGAAGGCACCGAGGGCCCCTACACGGGCAACGGCGGCACCATCCGCAAGGGCACCGAGCACGAGGTCGCCACCGAGGTCTCCGTCAACACCGCCTTCGGTGTGGAGCGCGTGGTCCGGGACGCCTTCGCCCGCGCCCAGGCCCGCCCGCGCAAGAAGCTCACGCTGGTCCACAAGAACAACGTGCTGACCTTCGCCGGTCACCTCTGGACGAACGTCTTCAACAAGGTGGCCGAGGAGTTCCCCGAGGTCACCACCGACTACATCCACGTCGACGCCGCGACCATCTACCTGGTCACCGACCCGGCCCGGTTCGACGTGATCGTCACCGACAACCTCTTCGGCGACATCATCACCGACCTCGCCGCGGCCGTCTCCGGCGGCATCGGCGTCGCGGCCTCCGGGAACATCAACCCGAGCCGCGAGTTCCCGTCGATGTTCGAGCCCGTCCACGGCTCGGCGCCCGACATCGCGGGCCAGGGCAAGGCCGACCCGACCGCCACGGTCCTCTCGGTCGCCCTCCTGCTGCGTCACCTCGGCTACGAGTCGGAGGCCGCGCGCATCGAGACCGCCGTCTCCGCCGACCTCGGCGAGCGCGGTGACGCCGTGCGCTCCACCGACGAGATCGGCGACGCGCTCGTCGCCCGAGTAGTAGCCGGCTGACCCGGCGCTCATCCACGCAACAGAAGCCGCCGGGTCGCAACAGCACCCGGCGGCTTCTCATGCCGCGGCCCCGGGTGCCACCATCGACTTCTGGGCCGCACCACACCTCTCCCACCAGGCCCGTTTCGAGCACAGCTCCGCGCGCGCGATAATCGAACGCGGGGCCGCGATGTACGCGAAAGCTCGGACGTCCTAGTACAAGGAGTGCAGACGTGAGCGCGGTCCGTCACAACCAAACGGTGAAGGACACGACACTATGACGACGCCCACGATCGAACTCAAGCCTTCCGCCAGCCCGCTCTCCGCCGCCGAGCGCGAGGCGATCCTGGCCAGCCCCGGGTTCGGCCGGCACTTCACCGACCACATGGTGACGATCAAGTGGACGGAGGGCCGCGGCTGGCACGACGCCCAGCTCGTCCCCTACGGTCCGATCTCCCTCGACCCGTCCACGCACGTGCTCCACTACGGCCAGGAGATCTTCGAGGGCCTCAAGGCGTACCGGCAGCCGGACGGCTCCGTCGCCGTCTTCCGCCCGGAGGCCAACGCCCGCCGCTTCCGCGCCTCCTCCCGCCGCATGGCCATGGCCGAGCTGCCCGAGGAGCTCTTCATCGAGGCCCTCGACGTGCTGCTCGCGCAGGACGCCGACTGGGTGCCGCCGCACGGCGGCGAGGAGGCGCTGTACCTGCGCCCCTTCATGTTCGCGACCGAGGTCGGCCTCGGGGTGCACCCGGCCAACGAGTACCTGTTCATGCTGATCGCCTCCCCGTCCGGCGCGTACTTCGCGGGCGGCGTCAAGCCGGTCACCATCTGGGTCTCCGAGGACCACGTCCGCGCCGTCCCCGGCGGCACCGGTGACGCGAAGACGGGCGGCAACTACGCCGCCTCCCTGCTCCCGCAGGCCGAGGCCGCGGCCAACGGCTGCGACCAGGTCGTCTACCTCGACGCGGTGACCCGCACCAAGGTCGAGGAGTCCGGCTCGATGAACGTCGCGTTCGTCTACGGCGACCGCATCGTCACTCCGGCCCTCACCGGCTCGATCCTGGAGGGCATCACCCGCGACTCCCTCCTCCAGGTCGCCCGCGACCTCGGCTACACCGCCGAGGAGGGCGTGATCACCCTGGAGCAGTGGCGCGCGGACGCCAAGTCGGGCGCCCTGACCGAGGTCTTCGCCTGCGGCACCGCCGCGGTCGTCACCCCGATCGGCACGGTCAAGACCAAGTCGGACCAGTGGACGCACGGCGACGGCACCCCCGGCGAGGTCACCCTGAAGCTCCGTGACGCCCTGCTGAACCTGCAGCGCGGCACGGTCGACGACGCGCACGGCTGGATGCACCGGATCGGCTGACCGGGACTCCGGCTGTCAGGGGCGCTCCCGTTCGGGGGCGCCCCTGATCGTTTGCGGGGCACCGGTACTCCCGCGTTGTCAGTGGGCCGTGGCATGGTTTTCCTGTACGCCCCAACGGGCTTACGGCAGCTGGTGGTTGACGGGGAGAGCGGGGGTGGCCGCGGTGCGTGCCGAGTTCCAGGAGCGAAACCAGGCGATGGCCGACCTGTACGAGCAGGGCCGCACGCTGCAGGAGATCGGGGAGCAGTTCGGTGTGACCCGCGAGAGGGTGCGCCAGATCCTCGTGCACCTCGGCACGGCGGTGACCGCGGTCGAGGCCCGCGGCGCCCGCCGGGAGGCCCGTGCCGAAGAACTGTCCGTGCAGGTCAAGGAGTTCCTCGAAGTGCACCGCGCGGCCATCGTGGCGATGTCCGAGGGGGGAGCCAAGCGCAGCGACGTCGAGGCGAGGTATGCGCTGCTGTTCCCTGAGATCCCGGCGGCTGTCGTGCGCGAGGCCGTGACCGAGGCGGGCGTCCTCTTCGACGTCGACGTGCAGGAGTTCGCCTTCGCGCAGTGCGCGATCGAGGCCGCCGTGTGGTACGTCCTCGCCCGTGACCTCGGCCTGGCCGCCGACCGTGCGCGTGCGGTGCACGAGATGGACCTGGACGAGATGGAGGGTGTGGGCAGTCTGCTGCTGCGCGAGGGCGTGGCCGCCGAGACGGTCGCCGACATCCTCGGCCTGGCCCACGCGGCACGCACCAAGGTCAGCGACGGCGCGGTGGCCGGCGAGGAGTTCGGCATCGCCAAGGCGCGCTACGACACGTGGCGCGAGAGCGTGCTCGACGAACTCGGCATGGAATCCTCCAAGGGCAGCACGCCCTGGCCGCCCACCAGCCAGACGGTGATGAAGCGCCTGGGCGGCGGTGCGTGGGCGCAGGCACAGCGGGCCCTCGGGCTGACGCCCGACCGCCGGGGCCGCCCGCCGGGCGGGCTGGTCTACGAGCCGCAGGACTATCCCGCGGCCCTGCGCGACTTCCTGTCCGACGCGGCGCGTGCGGGGACGCCGACGACCTATCAGGCGTACGAGATCTGGGTGCGGACCCAGGACCGTGCCGGGCACCGCAGGCCCGCACCGGCCTCGATCCGCCTGTACTACAAGAGCTGGACCACGGCCAAGCGGGCGGCGACCGCCGACGGCACCGTCCAGGCCGCGCCACGGACCCGCAGGACCGAGGGCGGACTCCTGGAGGCGGCGTCCGCGCTGCACGACGCGCGGCAGGCCCTCGAGCGCTTCCGGCGTGAGGTGAGTGAGGTGCGGCCCGCCGAGCGTTCCGCCTACGGGCAGCAGTTCATCCTGGCCTTCTACCAGGAGTACGAGCACCGGCGCCGTGCGTGGATCCGCATGATGATCGAGCGTGACGACACCGCCGTCGCGCGGCGGCTCGCGGGTTCCCCGACGAGAAACGAGCGGCGGCTGCTGAGTGAGGACCCGCCCGCCGTGGACACGTTGCTGCCCGACTTCGTGATCGACAAGCTGGGCGGCAGCGATCCCCGGAACACGGACGGCTGGATCAGGCCGGACGCCCAGGCCGCCCTCGACTCGGTCGACGACGCGGTGATCCGCCGCTTCGCGGCCTTCAAGGAGGCACGCAACCACCTGATGCACGGTGGCGTGGAGGCCCCGAAGCTGAAAGCGGCGCTTGCGGCGCTGGCCGCCGATGACGACGCGTTCGCCCTCAAGCAGACGATCACCCGGCGGGTGCTGCTCAGCTGGCTCCTGTCCGGTGGTCAGCATCGGGTTGTGCACCTTGCCGAGTCCATACCCGAGCTGTGGAAGCAGATGATCGTCGGCGAGGCGTTGATGGCCACGGCGTGAGC
Source organism: Streptomyces sp. VRA16 Mangrove soil (assembly GCF_017377775.1). Taxonomy (GTDB): domain Bacteria; phylum Actinomycetota; class Actinomycetes; order Streptomycetales; family Streptomycetaceae; genus Streptomyces. The sequence goes on along the minus strand of NZ_JAFVLN010000017.1, from coordinate 42,501 downwards.
GCCGGTCGCGGCCTCGCCCGGCGCCGGAGGCGCGGTCGGCCCCGGCTCAGCCGGCGACGCGCTCCCGCTCGGTCTCCGGCAGGGCCGCGGCGGCCGGGGCGGGGCGCTCGACGAGGAGGTACACCAGACCGCCCACGATCCCCGACAGCAGGAAGCTGCAGTCGACCCCGCCGGTCAGGGAGAGCAGGGGGCCCTCGTACGAGGGGAGGGAGACCGCCAGCAGGCCGACCGCCGCGCCGAGGGCCCAGGCCGCCGTGGCACGCGGGTTCCAGCCCGCGCGGTACCAGTAGACGCCGCCCCGGGAGCGGCGGTTGAAGACCTGGAGGGCGTCCGCGTCGTAGACCCCGCGGCAGCGGGCGAAGCCGATGAGGGTGATGACCGCCCACGGCGTGCCGATCGCGGTGAGAAGGAGGACGAACGACGTCATCGCGTCCTGCGCCTCCCACGCGTAGTGGCCGACGAAGACGCAGACCGTCGCGACGACGGCGACGGTGTACGTGGCGCGGGCGCGGGACGCCTTCGGCAGGATCGCGTCGAGGTCCAGGCCCATCGAGTACAGCATCAGTCCGGCGTTGCCGACCGAGCCCGCGCACGAGGCGAGCAGCAGCGGCACCAGGTACCAGGCGGGCGAGGCGGCGACGAGCCCGCCCGCGTAGTCGAGGGCCGCGCGCGCCGCGTACGCCGTGAACGTGCCGAAGAGCTGGGGGACCAGCAGGCCGATGATCAGGCCCAGCCAGGTGGCGCGGAGCACGGCGCGCGGCGTGTGCCGCTCGGGGGAGATGTAGCGCGTGTAGTCGCCGAGGAGCGTGATGAACGCGATCGGGCCGGAGAGCCCGGCCGCGACCGCCGACAGCAGCCAGGTCGGCCAGAAGGAGCCGAGCGCGTAGCCGCCCGCGTCCGGCAGCGCGGCGGTGGTGAAGTCCGGCGCGTACGCGACGACGCCGAGCGCCAGCAGGGCCGTCATGCCGATGGCGAGCACCCTGGACAGACGCAGCAGGACCTTGTAGCCGTAGACCGCGCCGACGACGGTGGCGGCGGCGAGCAGCGCGTAGACGACGCCGTACGCGACTCCCGTGACGGGCAGGCCGAACAGGCGGTGCGCCACCGCCACCATCGCGTCGCCGCCGATCCACACGGTCAGCGCCGTGTAGCCGAGCGACAGGAGCAGGCCGACGATCGAGCCGACCAGGCGGCCGCGCACGCCGAACTGGGCGCCGGACGACGTCGAGAGGTTCGTGCCCGTGCGCAGCGAGACCAGGGCCAGCGGCGCGGTGAGCGCCGTGCCGACCACCGTGCCCGCCACCACCGAGGTGAGCGACGCCCACCAGCCGAGGCCGAACGACACCGGCAGCCAGCCGAAGACGATCACCCCCAGGCAGAGGTTCGAGCCGAGCAGGATCGTCACCAGGTCGCGCGGGCCGCTGGTGCGCTCCGCGTCCGGGATCGTGTCCACTCCGCGCTGTTCGATCGCCATGACCACCTCGTCGGCTCTTCGTGTCGCCCTCGTTTAGAACGCCGTTCAATGTGGCGTAACTCAAGCTCGCACGTCAATGCTTCCGATGGGTAAAAGGTAGGTTTAGAGTGGCGTTCAATGCCTGTGGACGCAGTGCTCAACGATCACCAGGAGGCGTGACGGCGTGCGACTGACCCCCACCGAGCGCGACCGGCTGCTGCTCTTCGGAGCCGCTGAACTGGCCCGCTCCCGCAAGGCCCGCGGCCTGCGGCTCAATGTGCCGGAGGCGACCGCGCTGATCGCGGACACCGTCTGCGAGGCGGCCCGCGACGGGAAGCGGCTCGCCGAGGCCATCGAGGCGGCGCGCTCCGTGCTCGGCCCGGACGACGTGCTGCCGGGCGTCGCCGACGTGGTCACCGAGGTGCACGTCGAGGCCGTCTTCGACGACGGGTCCAGGCTCGCGATCGTGAGCGACCCGATCGCGGGCGGCGGGCTCGGCGAGGCGGCGCCCGGCGCGCTGCTGCCCGGCCCGGAGCACCGCGACCCCGAGCCGGAGCTGACGCTCACCGTCACCAACACCGCGACCGTCCCGGTCTCCGTCACCTCGCACTTCCACTTCTTCGAGGCCAACCCGCGGCTCGATTTCGCCCGCGAGAAGGCGTACGGCATGCGGCTCGCGGTGCCCGCCGGTTCCTCGGTGCGGTTCGGGCCGGGGGAGTCCGCCGAGGTCGGGCTCGTGCCGATCGGCGGTGCGCGCGTCGCCATCGGGTTCGCCGGTCTCGTCGACGGACCCCTTGACGCCCCCGGCGCCCGCGAGGAGGCGCTGCGCCGCGCCGCCGCCTGCGGATATCTCGGAGTCGACCAGAAGGACCGGAAGGAGGACGGCCGATGAGCCGCCCCGGAGGCCACCCCGCCGAGGCCCGCCGCCTCACCCCGCACGAGTACGCGGCCACGCACGGCCCGCGCGCCGGCGACCGCATCCGCCTCGGCGACTCCGGGCTCACCATCAAGGTCGAGTCCGACTCCCAGGCGTACGGCGACGAGTTCCTGGCCGGATTCGGCAAGACCGCCCGTGACGGACTGCACCTGAAGGCCGCCGCGGTCCGCGAGACCTGCGACGTGGTCATCTCGAACGTCGTCGTGATCGACGCCGCGCTGGGGATCAGGAAGGTGTCGATCGGCATCCGGGAAGGCCGCATCCACGCCATCGGGCGGGCCGGCAACCCCGACACCCTCGACGGCGTCGACGTCGTCGTCGGCACCGGCACGTCGATCGTGTCCGGCGAGGGCCTGATCGCCACGGCGGGCGCCGTCGACACGCACGTACACCTGCTGTCGCCCCGCATCATGGAGGCCTCGCTGGCCTCGGGCGTGACGACGATCATCGGGCAGGAGTTCGGCCCGGTCTGGGGCGTCGGCGTCAACTCGCCCTGGGCGCTCAAGCACGCCTTCTCCGCCTTCGACGCCTGGCCCGTCAACATCGGCTTCCTGGGCCGGGGTTCGTCCTCGCACGACGCCCCGCTCGTGGAGGCCCTCGCCGAGGGCGGCGCCTGCGGCTTCAAGGTGCACGAGGACATGGGCGCGCACACGCGGGCTCTGGACACCGCGCTGCGTGTCGCCGAGGAGCACGACGTCCAGGTCGCCCTGCACAGCGACGGCCTGAACGAGTGCCTCTCCGTCGAGGACACCCTGCGCGTCCTCGAAGGCCGCACCATCCACGCCTTCCACATCGAGGGCTGCGGCGGCGGCCATGTGCCGAACGTCCTGAAGATGGCGGGCGTCGCCAACGTCATCGGGTCGTCCACCAACCCCACGCTTCCCTTCGGCCGGGACGCGGTCGCCGAGCACTACGGCATGATCGTCTCCGTCCACGACCTCAAGCCCGACCTGCCCGGCGACGCCGCCATGGCCCGCGACCGGATCCGCGCCGGGACGATGGGCGCCGAGGACGTGCTGCACGACCTGGGCGCCATCGGCATCACCTCGTCCGACGCGCAGGGCATGGGCCGGGCCGGCGAGACCGTGCGCCGTACGTTCGCCATGGCCGGGAAGATGAAGCACGAACTCGGCGACCCCGGCGTCGGCCACGACAACGACCGCGTCCTGCGCTACATGGCGAAGCTCACCATCAACCCCGCCATCGCCCACGGCCTCTCCCACGAGATCGGCTCCATCGAGCCCGGCAAGATGGCCGACATCGTGCTGTGGCGCCCCGAGTACTTCGGCGCGAAGCCGCAGCTCGTCCTGAAGTCCGGCTTCCCGGCGTACGGCGTCGTCGGCGACCCGAACGCGGCGACCGACACCTGCGAACCGCTCGTCCTGGGGCCGCAGTTCGGCGCGCACGGCGCCACCGCCGCCGAACTCTCCGTCGCGTTCGTCGCGCAGGCCGCCGTCGACGACGGCCACGACACGATGCCGACGCGGCGCCGCCGGGTCGCGGTGCGCGGCACGCGCGGCATCGGCCCCGCCGACCTGCGCTTCAACTCCCGCACGGGAGCCGTCGACGTGGACCAGCGCACCGGCCTCGTCACCCTCGACGGAGAACCGCTGCGCTCCGAACCGGCCGACTCCGTCTCCCTCAACCGTCTCTACTTCCTCTGAGGTCCCTGCGATGACGTACTTCATGCCGCCCGAGTGGGCCCCGCACGAGCGCACCTGGATGGCCTGGCCGAGCCCCAACCCGACCTTCGCCGACGACACGGAACTCGCCGAGGCGCGCGCCGCCTGGGCCGGGGTCGCCCATGCCGTCCGCGCCTTCGAGCCGGTGACGATGGTCGTGGGACCTGGGCAGGAGGCGACGGCCCGTGAACTCCTCGACCCGTCGGTGGAGCTGGTGGAGCGGGATCTCGACGACGCGTGGATGCGCGACATCGGCCCGACGTTCGTGAAGCACCGCGAGACCGGTGAACTGGCGGCCGTGGACTGGACGTTCAACGGGTGGGGCGCCCAGGACTGGGCCCGCTGGGAGCACGACTCCAAGATCGCCCGCCATGTGGCCGATCTCAGCGGGGTGCCCGTGCACTCCACGAACCTGGTCAACGAGGGCGGCGGCATTCACGTCGACGGCGAGGGCACGGTGCTGCTCACCGAGACCGTGCAGCTCGACCCGGACCGCAACCAGGGCTGGTCGAAGGCGGACGTCGAGGCCGAGATCCACGCCCGCATCGGCACCTCGAAGGCGATCTGGCTGCCGCGCGGACTCACCGGCGACTACGGCCGGTTCGGCACCCGGGGCCATGTCGACATCGTGGCCGCGTTCGCCGCGCCCGGCGTCGTCCTGGTGCACGAGCAGGAGGACCCCGCGCACCCCGACTTCGAGGTCAGCCGGGAGATCATCGACGTTCTGTCCGGGCAGACGGACGCGCAGGGCCGCCCCCTGGAGATCGTCGGGGTCCCCGCCCCGACCGTCCTCACCGACCCCGACGACGGCTCCTGGGTCGACTACTCGTACATCAATCACTACCTCTGCAACGACGGCGTGGTCCTGTGCGGCTTCGACGACCCGAACGACGAGCGGGCCGCGGCGATCTTCCGCCGCCTGTTCCCGCGGCGCACGGTCCGCCTCGTCGACGCCCGCACGATCTTCGCGGCGGGCGGCGGCATCCACTGCATCACGCAGCAGCAGCCGCTCGCCCCGCGCTGACCGGGCCTGGAATCATGGGCGGCATGGACCTGCACGTCGAACCGCCCACGGGCGTCGGGCCGCTGCGCCTCGGCATGACCCGGGAGGAATCCGCCCCCGCGCTGGAGAGCCTGCGCGCGCCGGGCTTCCACAGCCCGCGCGACCGGGCAGGGGTGTGGCTGCACCGGCCCGACGGGCTGGGCATCTCCCTGGAGCACCTGGCGGGGCGGCTCGCCGCCGTCGAGCTGTGGAACCCCCTCGGCGGCGCCGACCGGGTCCTGTACCGCGGCCTCGACCTGTTCGGCACGCCCGCCGCGGCCGTGCGCGAGCGCCTCGCGCGCACGGCCGCGCTGACCCCGGGCGACGACGGCATCTCCTACGTCGCCCCGGACCTGCTGCTCGCCCTGTGGCGGTCCAACGCGAGCGACGACCCCGCCGACCCCAACCACTACTTCGCCTCGGTCCTCGTCGCCGCCCCCGGCTACTACGACGGGCCGGGCGGGCCCGCCGACCGATGACCTCCGCACCGCGCCGCCGCACCCCCGCCCCGCCGCGCGAGAACGTGCTCGCCGCGACCATGGCGATGATCGCCGAGAGCGGCCTGGAGAAGCTGACCATGGCTGCGCTCGGGCGCGAGGTCGGGATGAGCAGCGGGCACCTCGCCTACCACTTCGGGTCCAAGGACGAGCTGCTGCTGCGCACCCTGGAGTGGAGTGAGGACCAACTCGGCGCCGAGCGGCGGGAGTTGCTCGTGCGCGGCGGCAGTGCGCGGGAGCGGGTCGACGCGTACGTCGATCTGTACGTGCCCGACGGACACCGCGACCCGCACTGGTCGCTGTGGCTGGAGGTGTGGAACCGGTCGCAGAACGCCGACGACGAGGCCCGCGCCCGGCAGGCCGCCATCGAGGGCGCCTGGCACCGGGACCTGGTGGCGCTGCTCGCGGAGGGCCTCTCGCGCGGCGAGTTCCGGCCGGGCGTGGACCCCGACCGCTTCGCGGCGCGGCTGCGGGCGCTGCTCGACGGGTTCTCCATCCACGTGGCGATCGGCCTGCGCGGCACAGACCGGAACCAAGTGCTCGCGCACGTACGGGAGTTCCTCGACGAAGGGCTCAGCGTCCCGCAGTGAAGCGGACCGGTGTGCCCGGCACCGCCTGGGCCGCCGCGGCCAGGGACTCCTCGGCCACCACCGCGATCACCGGATAGCCACCGGTCGTCGGGTGGTCGTGGAGGAACACCACGGGGCGCCCGTCCGGCGGCACCTGCACGGCGCCCAGCACCATGCCCTCGCTCGGCAGCTCGCCCGCCGACTCCCGTTCCAGGGACGGGCCTTCGGTGCGCAGGCCGATGCGGTTGCTGTGCGACGAGACCGTGAAGGACGCCGACAGGAACGTACGGACGCCGGCCGGTGTGAAGCGGTCCGTGCGCGGTCCCAGGTGCACCGGCAGGACCAGCTCGGTGGGCGGCGCGAGCCAGGGGGCCGCCGCGGGCAGCGCGGGGGAGGGGACCGGCGGCGCGCCCACGGGGAGCACCGCGCCCTCCGCCAGCGGGGCCGGGCCCAGGCCCGAGAGCAGGTCGGTGGCGCGGCTGCCGAGGACCGGGTCCACGGCGATGCCGCCGGTGACGGCGAGGTACGAGCGCAGGCCGCGGGTCGCCGGGCCCGCGTCCAGGACCGACCCGGCCGGTACGTGCACGGGCGCGCCCCACGGCGCCGGGCGGCCGTCGACCGTCACCGGGCAGGGCGCCCCGCCGACCACGACCGTCACCGGGTGGTCGGGGCGCAGGGCGCAGCCGGTCAGCGTCGTCTCCAGGACGGCGGCGCCCTCCGGGTTTCCGGCCAGCCGGTTGGCGAGCCGCATCGCGGGGGCGTCGAGCGCGCCGCTGCGCGGGACGCCCAGGTGGGCGTGGCCGGGGCGGCCCGCGTCCTGGACGGTGGTGAGGGCGCCGGGGCGCACCACGGTCAGCTTCACGCTCATGACGGGACACTCCGGTAGCGCACCCGGGTCCCGGGCGACAGCAGCGCCGCCTGCTCCCGGTCCGGGTCCCACAGGACGGACGGATCGGGCATGGACCCGATGAGCTGCCAGCCCCCGGGCGTCGCCCGCGGATACACCGCCGAGTACGGCCCGGCGAGCGCCACGGCCCCCGCGGGGACCCGGGTGCGCGGGGTGTCCCGGCGCGGCACGTGCAGAGGTTCCGGCAGCCCCGTCAGATAGCCGAAGCCGGGGGCGAAGCCGCAGAAGGCGACGCGGTACGTGAACGAGGCGTGCAGCGCCGGGACCTCGTCCTCGGCGACACCCCAGAGCGCCGCCACATCGGCCAGGTCGGGACCGTCGTACACCACCGGGATCGTGACGACGTCCCCCTCGGCGCGCGCGGTCGACGGCACGTCCAGGGACGTGAGCTGGCGGGACAGGGCCGCGGGGTCGCGCACCCCGTCCAACAGGATCGTGCAGGCGCCCGGCACGATCTCTGCGACCGGCGCCAGCGTGCCCGCGGCGCGGCGGCGCAGCAGCTCCGCGTGGAGCGCGCCGGTCCGCTCGCCGTCCGGCAGTTCCACGAGGAGCGCGTGCCGCCCGGCGGGACGCACCCGCAGCCCGCTCACGCGAACGCACCCACCTTGACCCCGGCGCCCTCCAGCGCGGCCCGCACCCGCGCCGCGATCCGCGCCGCCCCCGGGGTGTCCCCGTGCACGCACAGCGAACGGGCCGCGACCGCGACGCGCGTACCGTCGACGGCCTCGACCCCGCCGTCCACGGCGAAGTCGACCGAGCGCCGCACCACCGCCTCCGCGTCCTCGACCACCGCGTTCGGCTCCCGGCGCGGCACGAGCGTGCCCTGCGGGGTGTACGCGCGATCGGCGAACGCCTCACGGACCGGGGCGAGCCCCGCCTCCTCGGCCGCGGCCAGCAGTCGCGACCCCGGCAGCCCGAGCACCGGCAGCGCATCACCCGCGAGCCGCACACCGTCGACCACGGCGCGGGCCTGCGCCTCGTCGTGCACGGTCCGGTTGTAGAGCGCGCCGTGCGGCTTCACGTACGAGACCGTGGCTCCGGCCGCCTCCGCGAACACCCGCAACGCGCCGATCTGGTACGCCACTTCGGCCGCCAGCTCGTCCGCCGGCACATCCATCGCCCGCCGCCCGAACCCGGCGAGGTCCCGGTACGACACCTGCGCGCCGATCCGCACACCGCGCTCGGCGGCGAGCTCGCAGACCCGGCGCATCACGCTCGGGTCACCGGCGTGGAAGCCGCAGGCGACATTGGCGCTGGTGACGACGGAGAGCAGGGCCTCGTCGTCGGTGAGCGTCCAGCGGCCGAAGCCTTCGCCGAGGTCCGCGTTGAGGTCGATCACGTCCTGGATCACGGTCTCAACGTAAGCGATTGTTGAACGATTCGACAAGGGGTCGATTCTGTTACGAGCGCTCGTACCCCTTGTTCGATCGTTCAACGATCCCCTAAGGTCCGTGCATCTTCCACGAAACGGAACCGGGTCGCCGACGCTGCGCTCCGGCCGCCGTTTTGGCCCCGTCCCTCCATGCCTCAAGAAGGCGGCCCCATGATCGTGCTTCTCGGCGTGCTCGTGGTGATCCTCGGATTCGTCACGCGCCGCAACCCCGTCCTGGTCGTCGGTGTCGCGGGCATCGCCACCGCCCTGCTCGCCAAGATGAACCCGCAGGAGATCCTCGCCGCCTTCGGCAGGGCCTTCGCCGACAGCCGGTCCATCACCGTCTTCGCCGTCACGCTCCCCGTGATCGGCCTCCTGGAGCGGTACGGCCTGCGGGAGCAGGCCCGCACCCTCATCGGCCGCCTCGGAAAGCTCAGCGCCGGCCGGTTCCTCGCCGCGTACCTGCTCATCCGCCAGGTCACCGCCGCCTTCGGACTCACCAGCATCGGCGGCCCCGCGCAGAGCGTCCGCCCGATGGTGGCCCCCATGGCGGAGGCCGCCGCCGAGCGCCGCGCCGGGGCGAAGCTGCCCGAGAAGGTCCGCGAGAAGGTCCGCTCGCACGCCTCCGGCGCCGACACCGTCGGCCTCTTCTTCGGCGAGGACTGCTTCATCGCCATCGGCTCGATCCTGCTGATCACCGGGTTCGTGAACTCGACCTACCACCAGCAGCTCGAACCCACCCAACTCGCCCTGTGGGCCGTGCCGGTGGCCGTCTGCGCCTTCCTCATCCACGGCTCCCGGCTGCTGCTGCTCGACCGGCAGCTCGACCGGGAGATGTCCCTCGCCGCCGCCGAGCACGACCTGCCGCTGCCCGCCGGTCCCGACCAGGCCGAGGAGGCCGCCAAGTGATCAAGGTCGAGTGGCTCTACTGGCTGATCGGTCTCATATTCGTCGTCATGGCCGTGCAGATGGCCATGGACCGCACCAATCCCAAGCGCTGGACGTCCGCCGCGTTCTGGGGACTGCTCGGACTGACCTTCCCGTACGGCACCGGCGTCGTGAACGGCGAGCTGAACGCGGCCACCCCCGGCACCGCGAGCTGGACCCTGCCCGCCGAACCGCTCGGCGTCGCCGTCCTCGCGCTCATCGTCCTCGCGGGCTTCAACTTCATCGGCAAGGGCGTCCCGGTCACCACCACGAGCGAGGAGCGCGAGGCGTCCGCCGCCCGGCTCGGCAGCAAGATCTTCATCCCCGCGCTGACCATCCCCGTCGTCGCCCTGGTCTGCGCCTCGTTCCTCGACGAGTCCGGCCTCTTCGAGACCGGGAAGGCCACACTCATCGGCCTCGGGCTCGGCTGTGTCGTCGCGCTCGTCGTCGGCCTGCTGGTCACCGGCGAACGCAGGCCGTCCGTGCCGCTGCACGCCGGGCGCTCGCTCCTGGAGTCCATGGGCTCCGCGCTGCTGCTGCCCCAGCTGCTCTCCGTGCTCGGCGCGATCTTCGCCGTCGCCGGGGTCGGCGACCAGGTCGGGAAGATCGTCAACGACGTGCTGCCCGACCACTCCACGTACCTGGCCGTCATCGCCTACTGCGTCGGCATGTTCCTGTTCACCGTGATCATGGGCAACGGCTTCGCCGCGTTCCCGGTGATGACCGCGGCCATCGGCTGGCCGGTCCTCATCCAGCAGATGCACGGCAACGAACCCGGGGTCCTCGCGATCGGCATGCTCGCCGGATTCTGCGGCACGCTCTGCACCCCGATGGCGGCCAACTTCAACATCGTTCCGGCGTCGCTGCTCGAACTGAAGGACCAGTACGGGCCGATCAAGGCGCAGCTGCCCACGGCGCTGCCGCTGCTCGGCTGCTGCATCGTGATCATGGCCGTGTTCGCGGTCTGAGGAGGGACCTGACGATGACCCGAGTTCTGCTCACCGGATTCGAACCCTTCGGCGGGGCGAGCGTGAACCCGTCCTGGGAGGCGGCACGGCTCGTCGCGGCCGCGCCGCCGGACGGCCTGGACGTCGCCGCCGTCCGGCTCCCGTGCGTCTTCGGCGAGTCGATCGCCGCCTTGCGGAGTGCGGTCGCCGACGTCCGGCCCGATCTGGTGGTCTGCCTCGGACAGGCGGGCGGCCGTCCCGGGGTCACCGTGGAGCGGGTCGCGATCAATCTCGACGACGCCCGGATCCCCGACAACGCCGGGGCCCAGCCGATCGACGAGCCCGTGGTGCCGGGCGGGCCCGCCGCGTACTTCTCCTCGTTGCCGGTGAAGGCGTGCGTCGCCGCGATGCGGTCCGCCGGGGTGCCGGCGGCCGTGTCCCACACCGCCGGCACCTTCGTCTGCAACCACGTCGCGTACGGGCTCGCACATCTGCTGGCGACCGAGCTTCCCGGGGTGCGGGGCGGGTTCGTGCATGTGCCGTGGGCGCCGGAGCAGGCGCTCGACGCGGGTGCGCCGAGTGTGGCGGTGGACGTCGTGGCACGGGGGGTTGCGGCGCTGCTCGGCGCCGCCGCGGTGACCGAGCACGATCTCCGGGTGACGGAGGGGGCTACGCACTGAGCGCAGCAGGGGGTGCGGTGGATGGCCGGGCGCGGGCCGGTGGTCCGTCCCCGCGCAGTTCCCCGCGCCCCTGAGACGCGCACCTTCGGTGCGGCCCCTCATGCAGGGGCGCGGGGCCGTGTCCATCGGCGGCTCCGCCGCGGGGCGCGACCAGCCCCCACCGGACCCGCAGTCGATCAAGCACCCAGAAAGGCCCACCATGCCCACCCCCGCCCACCACATCGCCGGGATCGCCGCCGCGAACATCACCCGCGTCTACCCCAACTTCCCGGCCCACCTGGTCACTTCGGCCACCGAGGACACCCGCCCCGACACCCTGCACCCGGCCTTCTACGGCGCCTACGACTGGCACTCCTCCGTGCACATGCACTGGCTGCTGGTGCGGACGCTGCCCCGGCTGGACGCCCCGGGCGAGTTCACCGGCGTACTGGACCGGCACCTCACCCCGGAGCACCTCGCCGTCGAGGCCGCCTACCTCCTCGACCGGCCCTCGTTCGAGCGGCCCTACGGCTGGGCCTGGCTGATCGCGCTGGCCGCCGAGTGCCGGGGGACCGCATGGGAGGCCGCCTTCACGCCCGCCGTCGACGCGGTCGGGCGGCTGCTCGCGCAGTGGCTGCCGAAGGCCACGTACCCGGTGCGCCACGGCACCCACGCCAACAGCGCCTTCGCCCTCGGGCTCGTCCTCGACACCGGCGCCGCGGCGGGGCTCGGCGACGGCACCCTCGACGCCGTACGCGAGCGCCTGCGCTCGTGGTTCGCCGACGACCACGACGCCCCCGCGCACTGGGAACCCTCGGGCCAGGACTTCCTGTCGCCCGCGCTCACCGAGGCCGACGCGGTGCGCCGGGTGCTGCCGGAGGGGGAGTTCGGGCGCTGGCTCGACCGGTTCCTGCCCGCCCTCGCGACCGGTGCGCCCTGCGCCCTGCTGGACGTGCCGGTCGTCTCCGACCACGCCGACCCGCAGATCGGGCATCTGCTCGGGCTCGCCCTCTCGCGTGCCGCCGCGCTGTACCCGATCGCCGCCGCCCTGCCCGAAGGGCCCGTGCGCCGCCGCCTGACCGAGGCCGCCGACGCGCACCTCGCCGCGGGCCTGCCCGCCGTGGACCGGGGCGACTTCACCACCGACCACTGGCTCGCCACCTTCGCGGAGCTGGCACTGTCCGCACGCCCGGCGCACCCGGCCCCATGAACACAATGACCACAAGTACGCGCGATCGTTGCCCCGTACACCCTTGTCATGGACGGGAAAGATCATCGAGGGTGGCGCCTCATGGGACGAGAGCAATGGAAGAAGATCCTGGTCGGATCGGCCGGGAACATGGTCGAGTGGTTCGACTGGTTCGTGTACGCGAGCTTCGCGACCTACTTCGCGGGGGCCTTCTTCCCCGACGGGAACCCGACCGCCCAGCTGATGAACACCGCCGGCATCTTCGCCGTCGGCTTCTTCATGCGCCCGGTCGGCGGCTGGCTGCTCGGCAGGGTCGGCGACCGCAAGGGACGTAAGGCCGCGCTGACCCTCACGGTCACGCTGATGTCGGCATCGGCGGTGCTGATCGCCGTCGCGCCCACGTACGCGGTCGCGGGCTACGGCGGCGCCGTGGTCCTGCTCGTCGCCCGCCTCCTGCAAGGACTCTCGGTCGGCGGCGAGTACGCGGCCAGCGCCACCTATCTCACCGAGGCCGCCGACCCCGAGCGGCGCGGCTTCGCCTCCAGCTTCCAGTACGTGTCGATGACGGCCGGACAGATCGTCGGGCTCGGACTCCAGATCGTCCTGCAGCGCACCATGAGTGACGACGCGCTGCACAGCTGGGGCTGGCGCATCCCGTTCATCGTCGGCGCCCTCGGCGCGGCGATCATCTTCTGGCTGCGCCGCTCCATGCTGGAGACCGAGGTCTACGAGGAGTCCGCCGACGACGACGGCACGGTCGGCGGTGACGACAAGGGCACCATCAAGGCGCTGTGGGCGCACCGGCGCGAGGCGTTCCTGGTCATCGCGCTCACCATGGGCGGCACCGTCGCGTACTACACGTACACGACCTACCTCACCAAGTACCTGTCCAACTCGGCCGGGTTGAGCAAGGAGACCGCCACCCTCGTCTCCTTCTGCGCGCTCATCGTCTTCGCCTGTCTCCAGCCGCTCGCGGGCGCCCTCTCGGACCGCATCGGGCGCCGCCCGCTGCTGATCACCTTCGCCGTCGGCTCGACCTTCCTGACCGTGCCGATCATGACGCTGCTGCAGCACGCGGGCTCGTTCTGGCCGGCGCTCGGGCTCGCCCTGCTCGCGCTCGTCGTCGTCACCGGGTACACGTCGATCAACGCCTGTGTGAAGGCCGAGCTCTTCCCGACCGGCATCCGCGCCCTCGGCGTCGCCCTCCCGTACGCCATCGCCAACGCCCTGTTCGGCGGCACCGCCGAGTACGTCGCCCTGTGGTTCAAGAACGCGGGCACCGAGTCGGGCTTCTACTGGTACGTCGCCGGCTGCGCGGCCGTGTCGCTGATCGTCTACCTGACGATGCGCGAGACCCGCGACATCGACCTGAACCGGGTCAAGTCAGTGGAAAACGTGCGGGAAGCCGCCGAATCGGTCGCCTGACCGCATCGTGAGACCACGGCCCGGGTCCCGCTCGGGCTGTGGCAGACTGCCGCCGTGCTCTCGTTCGCCATGATTATTGGCAGCAGGCGCGCCGGTCCGCAGTGACCGCCTCGTACGACCCGGTACGGGCGGACACCGTCGTCCTCGACCCGCGCGCAGACCTCTCGCACCCGCGAGGGGTTTTTCTGTTTCTCGGCCCACCCTCAGCCGGGAGAAGAGCGCGGGGGATCATAGATGGACGGTGGAGCCGGTCATTCCGGTACGAAGACCGAGATCCCACATCAGGAGCCAGATCAGCATGAGCAGCAGCCCCAGCGAACGTAACGGCGACGCACTCGACGATTCCCGCGACACCTTCCATGTCTTCGACACCACGCTGCGCGACGGCGCGCAGCGCGAGGGCATCAACCTCACCGTCGCGGACAAGCTGACCATCGCACGGCACCTGGACGACTTCGGCGTGGGCTTCATCGAGGGCGGCTGGCCCGGCGCCAACCCCCGCGACACGGAGTTCTTCGCCCGCGCGCAGGAGGAGATCGACTTCAAGAACGCCCAGCTGGTCGCCTTCGGCGCGACCCGCAGGGCCGGCGGCGACGCGAGCGAGGACCCGCAGCTCAGGGCGCTCCTGGAGTCGGGCGCCCCGGTGATCTGCCTGGTCGCCAAGTCGCACGACCGGCACGTCGAGCTCGCGCTGCGCACCACCCTGGAGGAGAACCTGGAGATGGTGCGGGACTCCGTCTCGTACCTGGTGTCCCAGGGCCGCCGCGTCTTCGTCGACTGCGAGCACTTCTTCGACGGCTACCGCGCCAACCCCGAGTACGCCAAGTCCGTCGTACGCACCGCGCACGAGGCCGGCGCCTCCGTCGTCGTGCTCTGCGACACCAACGGCGGCTTCCTGCCCGCCCAGGTCCAGGCCGTCGTCGCCACCGTCATCGCCGACACCGGCGCCCGGCTCGGCATCCACGCCCAGGACGACACGGGCTGCGCCGTCGCCAACACCCTGGCCGCCGTCGACGCCGGCGCCACGCACGTCCAGTGCACGGCCAACGGCTACGGCGAGCGCGTCGGCAACTCCAACCTCTTCCCGGTCGTCGCCGCCCTGGAGCTCAAGTACGGCATGCAGGTGCTGCCCGAGGGCAAGCTCCGCGAGATGACCCGGATCTCGCACGCCATCGCCGAGGTCGTCAACCTCACGCCGTCGACGCACCAGCCGTACGTGGGCGTCTCGGCCTTCGCGCACAAGGCCGGCCTGCACGCCTCCGCGATCAAGGTCGACCCCGACCTGTACCAGCACATCGACCCGGACCTGGTCGGCAACCGCATCCGGATGCTCGTCTCCGACATGGCGGGCCGCGCCTCCATCGAGCTCAAGGGCAAGGAGCTCGGCGTCGACCTGCGCGGCGACCGTGAGCTGGTCGGCCGGGTCGTCGCCCGCGTCAAGGAACGCGAGCTCAAGGGGTACACGTACGAGGCCGCCGACGCCTCCTTCGAGCTGCTGCTGCGCGCCGAGGCCGAGGGCCGGGAGCGCAAGTACTTCCGCGTCGAGTCCTGGCGGGCCATCGTCGAGGACCGCCCCGACGGCACCCACGCCAACGAGGCCACGGTGAAGCTGTGGGCCAAGGGTGAGCGCATCGTCGCCACGGCGGAGGGCAACGGCCCGGTCAACGCCCTGGACCGCGCCCTGCGCGTCGGCCTGGAGCGCATGTACCCGCAGCTCGCCAAGCTCGAACTGGTCGACTACAAGGTCCGCATCCTGGAGGGCAAGCACGGCACGGAGTCCACGACCCGCGTGCTCATCTCCACCACCGACGGAGAGGACGAGTGGTCCACGGTCGGCGTCGCGGAGAACGTGATCGCGGCGTCGTGGGGGGCCCTTGAGGACGCGTACACGTACGGTCTGCTGCGGGCCGGGGTGGAGCCCGCCGAGTAGCACGAACCACTGGCCGTTGGGGCCTGCGGGCCCCAACGGCCTCCTCCGGCGGCTTACTTCACGGCGTGACTCAAAAGGACGTTCCATGTGCGCGTCAAGACTTCACGCCGTGAACGCCTCGACCCGTCATTCACCCCCGGGCTGCGTTAGCGTCGAGGTATGAGGCCCCTCATCGCGGCCCTCGCCGCGTCCCTTCTCGCGCTCGGCGTGCCCCTGGCCGTGGCGCCCCAGGCCTCCGCCGCCACGGGGGTCTCCGCCGTCGCCGACGCTCTTCAGAAGAGCCCGGTCTACGTCGATCCGGCCGCCGGCACCGGTCTGACCTCGGCGGATGTCGCCGACCTCACGAAGACGATCAAGGATGCGGACAAGCCGGTGATGGTCGCCGTGCTGCCCGGCGGCTTCCCGACGCAGGGCCTGTTCAACGATCTGCGGACGAAGACGGGGATCGTCGGGGTGTACGGGGTCCGGCTCGGCGACGCCTTCGACGCGCGCGCCGACCACACGGTCATGTCGAACCAAGCCGTTCGGAACCTGACGGCGAGCGTCCAGGGCGAGCCGGTGAAGCAGCAGCTCGACGACTTCGTCGACACCGCCGTCCGCACGGCCAAGGGCTCGGCGCCCTCCTCCTGGGGCGTCGACAACGGGGACGGCGGGGTGCCGGTCGGCGCCCTCGTCGGTGTCGGCGGCGCGCTGGTCGTCGGCGGCGCGGGCGCGTACGCGCTGGTCAGGCGGAACCGGCGGCGCCGCGAGGAGGAGCAGCGAGCCGCGCTGGAGAAGCTGCGGGTGGTCGTCGACGAGGACATCACGGCGTTCGGCGAGGAGCTGGACCGGCTCGACTTCCACCCCGCAGAGGCGGGCGCCGACGACGCGATGCGGGCCGACTACGAACGGGCGCTGGACGCGTACGAGCAGGCCAAGCGGTACATGGCGGCCGCCGCGCGCCCCGAGGACGTGCGCGGGGTGACCCAGGCACTGGAGGACGGCCGCTTCTCGCTCGCGCTGCTCGCCGCCCGCCGCGAGGGGCGTGAGCTGCCCGAGCGGCGCCCGCCGTGCTTCTTCGACCCGCGCCACGGGCCCTCCGTGCAGGACGCCGCGTGGACGCCGGCCGGGGGCGCGCCGCGCGAGGTCCCGGTCTGCGCGGCGGACGCGGCCCGGCTCGCCGACGGCGGCGAGCCGCTGGTGCGGACCGTGGACGCGGGCGCGGGCGAGCGCCGCCCGTACTACGACGCGGGGCCCGCCTACGGACCCTGGGCGGGCGGCTACTTCGGCGGCGGGATGCTGCCGGGGCTGCTGGTCGGCACGGTGCTCGGCTCGATGATGGCGAGCCCGGCGTACGCGGCGGACTACGGCGCCGGGTACGGGGACTTCGGCGGCGGCTCCGGGTACGACGGCGGCGACTACTCGGGCGCCGACTTCGACTCGTCCGACTTCGGCGGGGACTTCGGCGGGGGCGGCGACTTCGGGGGCGGAGGCGGGGGAGGGGACTTCGGCGGCGGCTTCTGAGTGCCCGCCCCGCGCAGGGCGAGCAGCGTCGCGTCGTCCGTGCGGTGCGGGCCGTCCAGGCGCGCGACGATCTCCTCGGCGTAGGCCTGGAGCGCCTCGTGTCCCGGGGCCGCCGCCTCGGCCCGGAAGCAGTGCTCCGCCGCGTCGAGGAAGCGCCGGGTGTCCGCGTCGGGGTCGCTGTCCCGGCGCTCGGTCAGGCCGTCCGAGTACATCAGCACGATGTCGCCCGTGCGCAGGGGCGTGTCCACGGCGTCGTACGCGGTGCCCGGCAGGACCCCCAGCGGAAGACCGGGGCCGGAGGCGGGGAACGGCAGCGGTGCCGCGCGGCCGTCCCGTACGAGCACGGGGCGCGGGTGGCCCGCGCAGGTCCAGCGCAGCAGGCCGTGCTCGGGGTGGTAGTGGGCGATGATCGACGTCGCGGTGGACTCGATGCCGTCGGCGCACGCCAACTCGTTGAGCCACTGCGTCAGTTGTTCGACGGGTGCGTCGGTGTGGGCGAGGCCCGCGAGCGCGTACCGCAGCTTCGCCATGAGCGTGGTCGCCGCGAGTCCGTGGCCGCGGGCGTCACCCAGGGCGACCAGCAGCCGCCCGCCGGGCAGCCGGCGGGCCTTGTACCAGTCGCCGCCGACCCCGGCCTCGCGGGCGTCTGGCCGGTAGACGGCCGCGGTCTCCAGGCCGTACGAGGCCAGCTCGTCCTGGAAGTGGGGGAGCACCGCCTCGCGCAGCGCGTCCGCCACCTCCGCGACGGCCTCGGCGCGCTCGCGCTGGCGGCGGGCCTCGCGTTCGGCGCGCTCGGTGCTCTCCCGGCGGCGCCGTTCGGCGGTCGTGTCGGTGATCACCCCGCGTACCGCCCACACCAGGGAGCCGGGCGCGATCCGCGCCGGCTCCGCGGTCAGCCGTACCGTACGGCGCCCCGGACCGCGCAGCCGCAGCTCGCAGTCGGCGGTCCGTTTGCGCAGGATGACGTCGTACAGGGCCTGGTACAGGGCGTGCAGACTGTCGGCCGTGACCGCGTCCGCGACATCGGTCAGGGTGGGCAGCGGGGCGTCGCGCTCCAGGCCGAGCACTTGGCGGAAGCCACGGGACGGCTCGATCCCGTCGTCGCCGAGGTTCCACTCGGCCCAGCAGGTGCGCACCAGGTGCTGGGCGGCGGCCGCCATCCGCAGGCGGCTGCCCCGCTCCCAGGTGAGCAGCAACTGGTCGCCGCAGGGGGCGACCCGCACCTCGTCGTTGATGCGGACCGGGCCCGCCGCCGTGTTCGCGACCCATTCCACGGTGACCGGACCCTGCGGGGTGCGGTCGTGGTGGGCACGGGCGAGCATGCCGGGGATCGCCGTGCCGGCCAGGGAGGGCAGACGCGCGTACAGCGGAACGGGCCCGGTCCACGGGGGGAGGGTGCCCGGGGGCAGCCGGTCGGCCACGTCGGCGCGGGCGGCGGAGTTCTGTGCGACGTAGAGCGCGTCGCGGATCGAACCGTCGTCGTCGACGACCGGGCTGAGCACGATCGCCGGCAGGGGGAGGGCTTCCAGGATGTCGGGCCCCGACGGGATCGCGGGCGGCGGCGCGGCGGGTCCCGGCGCGGCCGGGCGGGGCGCCTCGGAGGCGTGCTGCTCCGTGTACGACCTGATCCGGCGGCGCTGGGCGCGCAGGAGTTCCCGGATCGCCCGGAGCTCCAGGCGGGAGCGCGCGTCGGACGGCGGGGCGGGGTCGTTCATACGGGGTGGGGTGCTCCTGTGCGGAAACGGCCGGTCCGAACAGCTTGGACAGCGGGCGCCCGGTCGGCGAGCCGGCGTAGCCCATGCGGCGGGTGTTGTTCCCGGGGTCCGGCAGCGGTTGGCCTGCCGGAGGTGCGATGAACCGGGGCCGGGCGAGCCGGCCCGGAACGGCCCTCCCGGCCCCGCCGCCGGACCACCGCGACCTCTTCGAAGACCGCGGCTTCCTCGAAGACGGCGGCTTCCTCGACCACCGCGGCTTCCTCGCCCACCCAGCCCTCCTCGAAGACCGCGGCCTTCTCGACCACCGAGCCCTCCTCGAAGACCGCAGCCTTCTCGACCACCGCGCCCTTCTCGACCACCGCGACGAACGGCACCCGCACGTACCTGTCGGGGCCCGCGACGACGTGCCGAGCGGTACGAGGCCGGCGTCGACCCGCGGTTCGGCGGGTGGGGTCAGGGCTCCAGATGCCCGCCGATCCCCGTGCCGGACGCTCCGCCGAACGCGGCGCGTCCGGCATACGTGGCCGTCGCCGTGTCGTAACTCCCTTTGCCTCCGCCCGAGTTGGCGACGCGCAACACCGTTCCGTCGCCCGCGTCCTCGCCCGGCGCGGCGACGTGACGGGCGCGGCGACGAACGCCCCGTTCACGATCACCCACTCCGCCGGGACGACCGCCAAGTCGGTCGACCAGTCGAAGACTCCGGACACCTGGATCTCGCTCGGCTCCTATTCCTTCAAGGAGACCGGCACCCAGAAGATCACGCTCACCGACAACGCCAACGGCACGGTCGTGGCGGACGGCATCAAGCTGGTCCGCGCGAACACGGGCGAGGCCGACGCCGAGAAGAAGGACTTCACCTACACCTACGACGCCAACGGCCTCCTGAAGGAGGTGAAGGACCTCTCTCCGGGCGCGAAGGCCGACGCCTACGCGATGTCGTACGACGAACTCGACCAGCTCTCCAAGGTCGAGGAGAAGTCGGGCACGACCGTCAAGAACACGACGGCCCTGACCTACGACGCCAACGGCAACATCGACTCGACCACGCGCGACCTGACCTGGTCGCAGTTCGACTACGACGCCCGCGACATGGTCAACAAGATCACCAACGCGGACACGCCGTCGGCCGAGAAGAAGCTGATCACGCAGTTCACGTACACCGACCGCGGCCAGCCGCTGAAGCAGACCAAGCCGAACGGCAACACGGTCGACTACGGCTACTGGCTCAACGGCGCGGTGAAGTCGCAGAAGGAGACGACCAGCGGCGGCAAGCTGGTGGCCGGCCACGACCTGGAGTACGACGCCAACGGCAACCGCTCCAAGGACGTCGCCGACGTCATGAACGCCGACACGGCGGCGACGGTCACCACCACCTCGACGTTCGACTACGACCCGCAGGACCGCATCCAGAAGGTCACCAAGACCGGCAACGCGGCGGGCACGGAGACGTACAAGTACGACGGCAACTCCAACATCGTCGAGCAGACGACGGCGGCGGGCACCTCGCAGTCGGTCTACGACCGCAACCGCCTCCTGAAGACGACGACGGCGGGCGTCGCCTCCACGTACAACTACGACCCGCTGGGCCGCCTGGACACGGTCTCGTCGAACGGCGCGACGCAGGAGAAGTACACGTACGACGGCTTCGACCGCATCGCCAAGCACACGGCGGGCAGTGGCACGTCGGCCACGTCGACGACGTACACGTACGACGCCTTCGACCGCACGTCGACGGAGACCACCTCCGGCACGAACGGCAAGACGACGGCCTTCACCTACCTCGGCATGGAGGACAAGGTGCTGCGGGAGGAGGTCGCCGGCAAGGCGACCAAGTCCTACCAGTACGCGCCGTGGGGCCAGAAGCTCACCCAGATCAAGCACGCCACGGACGGGACGAAGGAGTACTCCCAGTTCACGTACCACCCCAAGGGTGACGTCGAGGCCGTCACGAAGGACGACGGCACGACGCGGGCGACGTACGGCTACACGGCGTACGGCTCGGACGACGAGAAGCAGTTCACCGGCGCCGACAAGCCCGACTCCGCCAACCCGGACAAGGACCCGTACAACGAGTACCGCTTCAACGCCCAGCGCTACGACGACGGTTCGGGCACGTACGACATGGGCTTCCGCAACTACGACCCGGGGCTCAACCGGTTCCTGACGCGGGACTCCTTCGGCGGTGCGCTCGACGACATGTCCCTGGCGACGGACCCGTACACGGGCAACCGGTACGCGTTCGCGGGCGGCAACCCGATCTCCTTCGTGGAGCTCGACGGCCACCTGTTCGGCATGGACATCTCCCTGTCGGACGTCGGCCACGCCGCGCTGGACGTGGCGGGCATGGTCCCGGTCATCGGCGAGGCGGCGGACGTCGCCAACGGCGTCTGGTACGCGGCCGAGGGGAACTACGCGGACGCCGCGATGTCGTTGGCGTCGGCGATCCCGGGTGCGGGCAATGCCGTGACCGCAGCGAAGTGGGCGAAGAAGACGTCCAATGCCGTCGATGCCGTCAAGAGCGGCGCCAAGGCCGGGAAGAAGGCGCTGGCCAAGGGCGCGAAGAAGGCAGGCAAGAAGGCCAAGAGCGCCGGTAAGAAGATCAAGGAAAAGGCCAAGGGGCTCGGTAAGAAGTCCTGCAAGAAGAAGAACAGCTTCATCCCCGGCACCATGGTGCTGATGGCCGACGGGTCCAAGAAGGCCATCGAGAAGGTCGCGAAGGGCGAGTACGTCGTCGCCGCTGACCCGGAGACCGGCAACCTGCAGGCTCGCGCGGTCGCCGACACCATCACCGGTGACGGACTCAACCACCTGGTCACGTTGACCGTCGACGCGGACGGCAAGCACGGCAAGGCCAAGCCGAGCACGATCACGGCGACGGCCAACCACCCCTTCTGGCTACCGGACTTCGGGCACTGGGCCGAGGCCGGCGAACTCGAACCAGGGATGTGGCTGCAGACCGCGGCCGGCACCTGGGTCCAGATCACCGCGATCGACGAGACCCATCGCGCCCAGCGGGTCCACAACCTCTCCGTCGAGGGGCAGGCCACCTATTACGTGGCCGCTGGAAGTACGTCGGCGCTCGTACACAACTCAGGCTGTCCGACAATTTCCAAGAGCGATGTAGAGCACCTGTACAACAGGGCTCGGTCGGTCTACGACGCCAGCGGCGGTGGTAACTCCACGGTTGCCGTCGCGCGCGTCTGGAACAAGAGCGCCGGCAAGGCGGAGGATTGGGTGGCCACGCACCATCCCGACCTGCCCGCGAAGGTGAAGAGCAGCATGGCCGGCGACGAGACGTACAAGTTCGGAGAAGGGCACGCCGAAGCGACGATCGTCGGCTCGCTGGGCGACGGCTATGAGCTGCTCGGAATTGCCTCAAGCACGCGTATGTGCCCCAACTGCTTCGACGCCGTACGTGATGTGCCTGGCATGGTGCAGACGAATGTTGGCCGAGGGGCAGCGGCTCCGCCTGACTACACGGGGTGGCGGACCGCAGTGAATCGCAGGTTCTGGACCGGCTCGTAACGGAACCGGACCATCGGCGGGGCGGGGGACAGGTGCTGAGCCCCCGCCCCGCGCGCCAGTAGAATTCGATTTTGTTGCCCTTCGCCGGGAGTTGGTCATGGTGTGGAAAGAATTGAAGAAAGCGGCGGAGTGTGGGGTTTTTCCGCTCTTGCGCACGCTTCCGCTGCTGGATGTTTTGGAATCGCCGATCGAGTCAGCTGTCCGGGAGGTTGTGGATTCCTTGCTGACAGGGGCGCCGATCCCCGAGGATGCTTTGATCCTGCTCGACGACTACAGGGGAGCGACAGCAGGTTTGAGCGATGTCGCACGTCCCGAATATTTGCAGTCCGAGATAGCGCTGGTCGCCGTGCAAATCGGCGAAGCCCGCTGGATGAAAAGGGAATCGCCCGTACACGTACATGCCTACGCGGAGACGGTGTGGCAGGTGTTCGACGCATGCCTGGCCAAGGCTCGCGGGGTGTCCGCCCTCACGCTGTCGAAGACGGGCCTCGCGGAGGTGGAGCGAGTCCGGCAGGAGGACGACGCCCGGGCTGTCGCAGAGGGAGAACTCGATCCCACGAAGCTCTCGGACCATCTCGATCTGCTGCGTGGAGGCTTCACGAGTGCGCGGGTGCGACTGGCTGAACTGGTGGCGGAGTGCGCCTGGCCGATTCCGGTCGACGGGCCGTGCGGTCGCCAGTGTGGCTGGCCGACGTGTGCGGTCGATGCAGGTGGTTGCGAGCGTCACCGCCGATTCCAGCAGACGCTGGCCGCTGAGTTGCGCAGAAGGCAGGGGGCCGAGCCGAAGACCTGGTACATGCAGGTGTGGTACTCGGCTTCTCGTGTTCCTGGGACACCGCGCGAGATCGTCAGTGAGATTGGCGCCGATGGCTATGAGCGGCGAAAGTTGGCGTATTACGATGACGAACGCGTTGAGTGGGTTGACGGCGAGGGTGGGGGAATTGGCCGGCTTGCGCTTGAAGAAGAGATGATCCTGTCGATGCGAGAGTTCCGTGACAGGGGCGGTTGCTCTGTCGAGGAAATCACTGGCGAGTATTTTCAGGCGTGCTGGGATGAAGCTCTGCGGAACCCTTCGCGCTCCTTCCTTGTGGAATAGTCGCCTGCTGAACGGTCCGGAGCCGACCTGCTCTGCGTACCCGAGCGACCAGCGCCCCGGAACAGTGGCGCAGATCGCATCCAGGTCCGCGCGGGTCCGGCCGCGGACGTGAAGCCAGCTGTGGGCGCCCAGGCCGTCCTGACGCAGCAGCTTGCCCGGGGCGGAGAACCAGCGCACGGGGGAGTCCTCGGGGCCGGTCCACAGCGGATGGTCTGGGAGCGGGACCCGTTGGAAGTGTGCGGGCACCGTATCCAGCAGTTCGGGCGGCAGTTCGCACGCGTTGTACAGCCGTCCTCCACCGCCGAACAGCGCCTCGCTCAGGACCAGTTCGACGCAGGCCGAGGACAGTCGCTCCAGGAACGGCAACCAGCCGTGCGGCGTCCGCACCAGCACCGGCGGATCGTCCCCGTCCCGGTCCAGGTCGCCGAGGCGCACGCCCCACACGGCGCAGCTCTGGTTCTCGTTGCGGAAGACGAGGACCCCGTCGGACCCGTCGTCCAGGTCGTCCACGAACATTTCGGCAGGCGGCAGCAGTGGGTCCTGAAGGGCGACCAGGTCCGCTGCTTCCCGGAGCTGAACATCGATGGCATGAAGTTCGGCGGAGTAGGCTACCGGGGTGGTAACGCGGACAAGACGCCTTACACCCTTTTCTGGTACGAAGGGCTTTGGCGAATGAAATCTGTCCCTCGTGAGAACGTTCACGAGTACGCAGTCGGCGATCTCCTCCGGATTCGGTGTGAGCCCGTTGATGTTGCAGTCTCGTCATCGACGACGGATCGGGTCTTCATCGAGTGGCCCTGGCGTGTAATTGATCAGGCGTCAGATGTGTCATGGGACGGAACGATTGGGTTCAGCAGGTATTCCGACGACAGTGAGTGGAGTAATACTCCATGGCGGTTTGAGCCGGATACTGCTGAACTCCGGGCCGGCGGGGCGGCGATGATGGGAATCCCGCCGACCGAGGTTCGGGTCACGGCTGTCGTGGAGTATGACGGTCCGGCCGACTTCGGCTGGAGTCCTCGGCCGACATGGGCCCTTGGAGTGTGTGCCGTCGAGGACCTCGGAGACGAAGAGGCGGGATACGTACTCCACCTCGACGCCGGCGAACCGATCGAGGTGGAAAGGATCGAACCGCTGCGGGAGCCGGTACGTGACGACTGACTGAAGGGTTGGCTGCCACGCGGAGTGGCAGCCAACCCTTCGTGCCCTCTTCGCCGAGGACCGGCACACAGGGAAGGGAACCTCGACTTCTCGTGGGCCGGCAAGCCCTTGGCGACGGACCCGTACACGGGCAACCGGTACGCGTTCGCGGGCGGCAACCCGATCTGGTGGGTACGTACACTCGGGCGGCCGGTCGGTTCGTGTTGTCGTGAGGAGGCAAAGGGTATGGCCGTACTGTTCGAGACCTGGAGTCCGACGTATGAGCGTCGGACGGTCAGCGTTCAGGAGGCGGTGCAGGCGTACCGGGAACTTCCGGTAAACACGTCGGCGGCATTCTCCTGGAACGACTGCGAGGAGGAGTGCCTCATCGTCGGTGTCGAGCCGGAGTTCTCCACGGTGACGATGGGGCGCGACCGGTCCTTCTGGAATCTCAGGATCTCCGAGGACGACGAGCCGGTCGAGATCCGGCTCGGGGCGGACGATCACATGTGGCCGAGAGGATGTGTCCTTCCTCGGGACATGGGGCTCGAACTGCTCCTGAAGGTCGACGAGTTCGACTCCCTGTTCCATGAGTACTCATGGGCCGAGGGATGATCCGGGGGCGTTGACCGAGAAGTGGGCTCCTGCCGCACCTGCGGCAGGAGCCCACCGAGTTCGGCCCGTTGCCACGTCGTACCGCCGTCGACGGTGGAAAAGAAGCAGGTTGATCACGCCGAATTGGTGATCAAAAATCAAGAAGGGTCATGCGTCAAGGTGGCACCCGCCCTTTCTTGCTCGAACACCCTGGACTCGCAGTTGGGTGGTAAAACGCTGAGGGTACACTGGCGTGACATAAACACGGGCGAGATGACGAGCCGTCTTTTCGGAAGTATTGGATGACGATCAAAGGGCTCGAGGTCCAGTTTCAACCCGAGCACACCAAAATTCCCGCGTTACTCGCCAGTGCGGATGGCGTGTACGCGTTCATCGACGCCTTGCTGAACGGGCAGCATGATCGCAATTGCGCCGTGGTCTATTCGCTTGATCGCCCGATGATGCCATCGGGGCATCGAGATCACGAGTTGGCGGTCGGGGTCGATAGGGTCGCCCAGGTGGGCGCACTGACCCTAGCGGCCGATGACGGTTGCGTATCGAAAGGCTCGTTGGATGGCCTGGCGCCGCGTGGGGCTACAGGGTGACGAAATAGACCGGCGAGAGGGGCTGTCTTGGCAGTGCAATGTGAAGCGCGTGAAGATTATGAGCGCGGAACCTGGTCAGCAGCCCCTCTCGAAGGCGTCGGTCCGCTCGGATTCTCCATGAGCCATGATGAGGTTCAGTGTGCAATAGGACCGACTATGCGTGCGGTCTCGTCACGCAAGGGTGCTTCGGGTCATGTGGTCAGTTCTGATTTCATTCTCGATGCTTCCAGTCCTTTGGCTCCAACTGTGGTGCTTTCCGTGTACTACGATGATCGTGGGGAGCTGGCCGCTGTTGCCATTGATGCGCGCAGTGGCCCCCAGGTGATTCTCGGTGAAATGCGCCTGGTTGGACGCGTTCCGTCCGAACTCGAATCGGAATTCTCGGAGTATCTGGAATCTCGTGGTCTCGATCTGCTTTATTCCCAGTACTGGGATCCCTCTTCCGAATTTCTTGGCATTGTTCTGAGGACTCAACGCGTCGACGATGTGGTGCTGACCCGTCCGGTCTTTGTATGCCGTGAATGGGCCGAGCGGTGCGGGGACGCGAGTGAGGGGCCTGTTCCCAGGACTGAATGGGGACGGCAGACGCGTTGAGGCAGGGCGATCTGCGGGGCTTTCCTCACGTAGGCAGGGCACTCCTGGCCACTCTCGCATTGCACCGGCTGTCCGCGTTCCCGATGAACTCTCGGTTTGCCGGACAACTGCCCGGGGCCAAGACCTATTTCGACAGGGCGCGCTCGTACTGCGACGCCGTGGCGAGGGGCAAGCCGACTTGGGTCGATCCTCTTGTTCTCCAGCAGGAGTACGAGGCTGTGGTGAAGGTGGACGGTGAGTACGTGGAGGAGCCCGATGGGCCCGAGTCGTGGTGCATGGATGCGCTGGACGTAGCGGAATACGCAGTTTCCGCCTGGCGGGACTCCGAGCGCAATCAGGAGGCTGTCCAGAACGCACTCGGCTCGCTGGAGTCGTTCGTCGACATGGTGGAGGAGATGAGTCCGCGCATGGATGGCGACGACTCAGCTCTCCTGCCTGTCCTCGAGGCCGAGCGGCAGGTGGCCGACTTCGCGGTGATACGTGCTGCGATGCGGATCGGTCCGCTGGAAGCGGCGAAGCTCGACGCGCTGTACACAGCGTCGCGTGAACTCGCCTTCCGCTACCGGGACAGGCTGCTTCTGGTGCCGTAGCTGGCACCTGTCGTGGTCTCCCTCAAGAGCCCCGCAGACGCAGTGTGTCTGCCGGGCTCGCCACGTGCGACGCGGATGAACCGATTGAGGTGGAATATTTCGAATCCCAAGAGTGGGCTTGCTTCGGCCTCGTGGATTCAGCTACGACGGCTGCGCACGCGTGAGTTGGCGCCCTTCTGTCATCAGGGCGTCAACTCGCGGGCCGACAGTGGGCGTAGGTGAGTACACGAGGTTGAGGGGACGGCAGGAGCCGGGAGAACCAGCCCGGCCGCAGTCCCCCCTGCCGTGGTCGGTGTATTTGCCACGGCCGGGGAGCTTGAGCGGGCGGGGCGCGCCGGGCGGCTGTCACGGTGTACCCCACCCGGGTTCTACGCCGATCCGCCGCTGTCGCTCACGTCGAGGTCGCTCATGATCGCGTCGAAGAGCTGGAACGCGGCCAGTTCGTAGCCCGTGTGCCCGGTCGGCCCCGCATGCTTGAGGCACCAGGGCCTTGTCCGCGTCGGCGATGTCGTCACAACGGGCCCCGCACGTCTGGCACTTGGCCACGATCCGCACCGCCATAGACGGCATGTCCCTGGCGACGGACCCGTACACGGGCAACCGGTACGCGTTCGCGGGCGGCAACCCGATCTCTTCGTGGAGCTCGACGGCCACCGTTGGCGTCGGCGATCCCGGGCGCGGGCAATGCGGTGACCGCGGCGAAGTGGGCGAAGAGCAGCTTCGTCCCCGGAACCAAAGTGCTGATGGCCGATGGCAAGAAGAAAGCCATCGAGGACGTCAGGAAGGGCGAGTACGTCGTCGCGGGCGACCCGGAGACCGGAAACCTTCAGACCCGGCGGATGATCACCCCCGTCAGCAGTGAGGGAAGCAAGCTCCTGGTCCGCCTGACAGTCGATGTCGACGGGACGAAGGGCGCGGCCAGGTCGAGCACCATTACGGCAACGGCCAACCACCCCTTCTGGCTTCCGGACTTCGGCAGGTGGGCCGAGGCGAGTGGTAGGCGCCTACTCTGAGCGAGTTCCGTGCAGCACGGAGGGGCATGAGTGCTCCGCGAGCATGGCCGGCTACCAGAATCTCGGAGACAATATCTCCTGGAGCCTAAATCCGGATGGAATCCGTAACGGAAAGAAGAATGCGGGAGCCATTGCGCGGGCCATGGGAATGTTCCGTGGTGGATCCCCTGGACTGCCGAGTTACGAGTGGACAGCGTAACGTCGCGGATCCGCTGGGATCGATGACATCGAAGTAGAGTTGACCGGCCGACAAGCGAGACGCCGGCCGGTCAATTTTTGACTCGGAATCGACTGTTTCGGATGGTTGATGGACAGGGATCTTCAGGAAAAGTTCGATGATTCCATCAGGCTCCCGTTGTGCGATCTGATGGGGCCGGAATTTCAGGCATCTCGAATCTCCCAGGACGCGAGCTGGGGGCTACCGGCCAGGGATGAGAAATGTCTTCGGCGCTACGGAGTGCCGGTGACGGAGGCTGGGGGTGGGCCGAACGGTGTGCAACTCGTAGGCGATGTTCAGACGGGGGTCGACCCGGAGATGGAATGGTCGACGGGTGCCGCTTACCGGCTTGGCCGTTACTGGAAACGAACGGTCGGGACGCTGGAAAGTGGTGTAGTGGTAGCAGTCTTCACGGGGGAGGGCGAGCGTGTTTCTTACGTGAACTCAACGGTGTGCGCCTTTGTTGAAACAGCCTGGCGTTGGAGTTACGCAAAGACGGCTTTGTCCGGGATGACTGGCGATCCGGATCAGCTCTATGACGATCTGGCACGCTTCTTCGAGCTCGCTTGCGCCATTGACCCGGAAGTCGGCGAGGAGACACGCTTCCGGTGGTGGGCCGGGATTGTGGCGGGGTGGTAATTCTCCAGTCCGTCGGCGCGGGCCCGGGGCGCGTCACACGTCCCGCACCCAGATCGCCATCCTTGGCGGCAGCTCCCAGGCGGTCTCGCGGGGCGGGGCCGGCCGCAGGGTGGTGATGATGCGGCGGCCGATCACCGTACGGGTCGGGCGGCGTGGGGTCCGGGTGCCGGGAAGGCGGGTGGCTGGCCTGTCTGTGCTGTCCGTCCTGTCTGTCATGCCGGACATCGTGCGATGCGCGCCCGCGTCCCCGCACCGAAACCCCGCAGGGGTGGTGTACCGATTTCCGATGCCCTGCGCAGGTAGGTACACCTACATCAGCGGGAGTTCGGCCTCCTGGTCCTCCTCGGCGCGCGGCCCGAAGATGCGCCGGTCCCCCTCCTCGATCGTGACGTCGTTGATGCTCGCCTCGCGCCGCCGCATGAGCCCCTGCGCGTCGAACTCCCACAGCTCATTGCCGTACGAACGCCACCACTGCCCGTCCGCGTCGTGCCACTCGTACTGGAACCGCACCGCGATCCGGTCGCCGTCGAACGACCACAGGCTCTTGCGCAGCGCGTACTCCCGCTCGCGCTCCCACTTGCGGGTGAGGAACGCGACGATCTCGTCCCGCCCGCTGACGAACTCGTCGCGGTTGCGCCACCGCGAGTCCGGTGTGTACGCGAGCGCCACGCGCTCGGGATCGCGGCTGTTCCACGCGTCCTCGGCGGCCCGGACCTTGCGTAGTGCGGTCTCGCGCGTGAAGGGCGGGTAGGGCGGGCGGCCCTCGGGCTGCTGCGACATGGCGCGCTCCTCGTACGGCGTCGGTGGAGAATCATCATTCTCCATGAGTTCGACTAATGTAGAGAACCGTCATTCTCTACGTCAAGCAGTCGAGGGAGCCCCGGATGCCCGCCCCCATCACCGAGGAACAGGCACACCGCGACCGGGAGTTGCTGCTCGACGCCGCCGAGCGGCTCTTCTACGAGCGGGGCATCCGGGCCGCCGGGATGGCCGACGTCCGCGCGGTCTCCGGGCTGCCGCTCAAGCGGATCTACGGGTTCTTCGCGACCAAGGAGGAGCTGGCCGTCGCCATGCTCAGGCGCCGCGACGAGCGCTGGCGCGGGAGCCTCGCCGCGCATGTCGAGGGGGTCGCGGACCCGCGCGAGCGCGTCCTCGCCGTCTTCGACTGGCTCGGTGCGTGGTTCGCCGAGCCCGGGTTCCGGGGCTGTGCCTGGATCAACGCGTACGGGGAGGCCGGGGCGACCTCCGAGGACGTCCTGGCCGAAGTGCGCGCCCACAAGCGGGAGTTCCGCGCGCAGATCGCGGGGTGGGCGGACGCCGCGGGGGCGGGGGCCGTCGCCGAGGCCGTCTTCCTGCTTGCCGAGGGGGCCATGGTCACCGCGGGCATCACCGGCGACCCGGCCCCGGCCCGCCATGCCCGGGACGCCGCCGACGCGCTGCTGCCCCAGCGGGGAACCACGGACGACCGCTGATCGTCCGGTACGGGCGTGACCGATGTGACTGATGAGACCCCTGAGACTCCCGAGACCTTCGAGACCGCCGAGACCGCCGAGACCCCCGAGCTCCCCGAAGACCACCGCGAACTGATCAACGATCTCTCCGGGATCGTCAGCGACTACCCGTACGTGGAACCGGAACTGGCCCTCACCGTCCTCGTCGACGCCGCCAAGGACGCCTTCGCCCCGGCCGCCGCCCCCGCCCCCGGCAGCCGGGCACTGCGCGAGCGGACCGGTTACGCCGTCCTGCTCTATGCCACCTGCTGGTACGTCTGCCACCGCCTCGCCGAAACGGGCGTCCCCGCCGCCTACACCGAGGCCGCGAACGCGCTGAGCGCCGCCCTCGCCCCGGCCGCCTGCGCCTGCGCCTGCGCCGACGGTCCGGGCTCCCACCCCAACGACCTCGACGACCCCGAGTACGTGGTGGAGGTCGGTGTCGCCCTGCTCTCGGAGGAGGGGCGGGCGTACTTCGCCGAGGAGTACGAGCCGGAGCCGGCGGAGATGGCCGCGTACGACTGTCCCGCGTTCCTCGACCATCTCGCCGGTGAGGTCAGGCTGGCCGTCAGTTCCGGCTGAGGGCGCGCGTCACTCCGGCCACCACCGCCGTGGTCAGCAGCCAGCCGACCGCGACCAGGCCGTAGGCGAGCCCCTGCACCCCCGCCTCGTGCCAGTGCCAGGCGCCGCTCTGCCCCAGGCCGCCGACCGGGACGAGCAGATCGACCGTGTACGCCACCGGGTTGAACGGCGGGCCCTCGCCCGGCTTGTTCGGTACGGGCGTGTGCGCGTCGAAGACGAGGGAGCCGAGCGCGATCAGCAGCGCCAGCCAGATCCCGGCGAGCCAGGGACGGTAGCCGTAGCCGACGGTCGCGTCGAGCAGCATGCCCCAGGCCCGGCCGAGCAGCGGCTGCTCCTCCCGTCGCCGCCGCTGCCGCTGGAGCAGCACCCGCCGCGCCTGGTCGTCGTGGCCCAACGCGCGGTAGTTCGCTGCGAGTTGCTCGTACGGCAGCGGGGTGTACTCATCGCTCAGGCGCAGCCACGCCAGCCGGTTCGTCACGTCCTCGCGACGGTACGCCGTCGTGGGTTCCAGCCAGTCGTACGTCGTCCCGTCCAGGCCGATCGCGGGCGGCCATGTCCGCAGGTCGTCCTGGAAGCGTCCGAAGTGCGCGTTGCGCAGATTCACGTACGAGGCCGGAGGGCGCGCGAACCGCAGGTCCAGGGCGTCCGCCCGCGCCCCGATACACATCAACGCCGAGCCGTGCCCGAGGAGTTCGGCGTCCTTGAAAGTCAGCAGGTCGTCGACCCGGGCGCCGCGCAGCCGGATCCGGCCGTTGGCCCGGAAGCCGCCGGACAGTCGTACGGTCGAGGCTGTCAGGTTGTCCCCGTTGAACGCGATCTCCTCCGGATCGGGCACCTCGATCCGGGCCCCGCGCATCCACAGCCCGCCGGGCAACTCCGCGCCGGGCACGAGGACTTGCCCGTACGCGACGAAGCCCTCCTCGCAGAAGACCCCGCCCCGCATGGCGAGCCCGCCCGCGTTCAGCGCGACGCCCTGCGAGGACGACAGCTGGGCCCGGTCGAGTCGCAGTCCGCCCGCGATGTGCGTGTGGATCAGGTTCACGGCGCCGCGCGGGCCGCCGCCGATCGTGGACCCGCGCAGATCCAGCCGCCCGCCCATCTGTGCGGTCGGCGCGATGAACCCGCCGGGCAGTTCGCAGTCGGTGACGGCGAACGCGAGCGTGCTCGCGCCCTCCAGCGTCAACGGCCCGTCGAACCTGCACCCCTCGAACCGCACGAGCCGCCCGATCTCGGCCCCGTCCAGCGCCAGCGCCCCGCGCACGTGAACGCCCCGCAACACGTACGGTTCCGCTCCCGCGTCCGGATCGAGGAGCGCGCGTCTGACTTCGGTGGCGTCTATGTGCCCGTCAGGCACGGGAGTTGATGAACGCGATCCAGGTCGTGGGGGAGACGGTGAGCACGGCTCCGGTGGCGGGGTCGTTCTTGGAGTCGCGGATGTGGACGGCGGAGGGGTGGGCGGCCACCTCTACGCAGTCGCCACCCTGGTCGCTGCTGTACGTGGACTTCCGCCAGTGGTAGGCGACTTCGAGGCAGTCGCCGCCCTGGCTGCCGCTGTAGCTGGACTTGAACCACGCGAGATCGGCGGTCGTGCGGTCGTGCGGTCGTGCTGCGGTGTTCATGAGGCTCCTAGCAGTCCGTCCAGCAGGCGCGCGCTCTCGTCGGGAGACAGCGCCTGTGACTGCAGCATTCCATACTTCAGATGCAGGTTGCTGATGTCCTTCGGATCATCCAGGACGTTGCTGACACGGTGCCCCTCGATGAAGGCGACGAAGTCGTGCTCGGGGTCCTCCAGCAGGACCATCGGGCCTGCGAGTCCGGCGTGCGGCCACTGCCTCGTCGGCATGATCTGCACGCCCATGCAGTGCAGTTGGCCGAGTTCCAGGATGCGGCGGTACTGCCCGCGCATCACCTCCGGGCCGCCGACCGGCTTGTGCAGCACGGCCTCCTCGATGATGAAGTGCGACGCCGGCGGGTGCTCCCGCTCCCAGATCAGCTGCCGCCCGATCCGGGCCGTGATCCAGTCCTCCGCCGTCTCGTGGGTGAGGGGCGGATAACTGGCGTCGAAGACCGCCCGCATGTACTCCGGCGTCTGGAGCAGGCCCGGCACCACCTGAGTCTGGTACGACAGGATCGTCAGCGCCTTCTCCTCGTACTCCACCAGGTCCGCCAGGATCGCCGGATACTTCTCTCGGGCCGGAATCTTGGCGACCGCCACCGCCAACGCCCCTTGAGTCCCGAAGAGTTCGTCGATCTGCTCCGCGAGCGCGTAGTCGACCGGCCGTCGGCCCTGCTCGATCGACGCCATCTTGTCGTAGCTGACGCACAACCGGTCGGCCAGCTCCGTCTGTGTCATGCCCGCGCGCTTACGGTAGTTGGCGATCTGCGCGCCGATCGCGTGCCACGAGGTCACCTGCTTCTTCATACGCACACCGTTCCCGTACCGACCTCGCGCCGACCGGAGCGGACTCGTACAAATCCAGTTGTACGAGTAGCCACGCTGCTCCCGAGCAACTCCGAGGACGGAGCGGGCGACGTCGTACGGGTCGAGGTGCACGACAGCGGAGGCGGCACCGCCGCGCCGAGAGAGCCGCAGGGGGAGCACGGCCGGGGTCTGCGCCTCGTGGCCGCGCTCGCCGACAAGTGGGGCGTCGGGGAGCGCGACCCCGGCAAGATCGTGTGGTGCGAGTTCGCGGGGAACCGGGCGGCACCGGCGTTGTCGGACCCGGCGGTCACGTTGGGCGCATGACCTCAGGCGAGCTCTTGGTGCGGCCCAGCCCGGGGCGCGGGGCGCGGGCCCCGCTCGTTCACGGGCGCAGAGACGTCCGGTCCCCGGGCCGCTCCACCTCCGGCGCCGGCCGAGCCTTCGGCACCTGCGTCCCCTCCCCGTACATCCACCGCGACAGCGCCACCCGCAACCGCTGCGCGCGCCGCACCCGTCGTCGTACGCCGTGCTCGTCCTGCGCCGGGAGCGGCTCAAGGGCCTTCGGCTGCTCGTGCTGCGTGAGGCGGAACAGCTCGCCCCGCTCCAGCGGCTCGTGGACCTCGACGAACTCGCCGTGCGGGAGCCGCTTCACGATGCCGGTCTCGCGTCCGTGCAGTACCTTCTCCCGGTCGCGGCGCTGGAGCCCGAGACAGATCCGCTTCGTGACGACGAACGCGAGCACCGGGCCCGCGAACAGCGCCACCCGCGCGAACCAGGTGATCGCGTTCACGGAGAGGTGGAAGTGCGTGGCCCACAGGTCGTTGCCGCCCGCCGCCATCGCGACCAGGAAGCCGGTCAGCCAGGCCACCCCGAGTCCCGTCCGCACGGGACGGTTGCGCGGGCGGTCCAGGAGATGGTGCTCGCGGCGGTCGCCCGTGATCCACGACTCCACGAACGGATACACCCCGATCAGCACCAGCCAGAGGGGGAAGGCGACGAGCGGGACGAAGATGCCCAGGTTCACCGTGTGGCCCCAGACCACGAACTCCCACCCCGGCATCACCCGCACCAGGCCCTCCGCGAACCCCAGGTACCAGTCCGGCTGCGCGCCCGTGGAGACCTGGTCGGGGCGATAGGGGCCGTACACCCACACCGGGTTGATGGACGCGACCGCCGCGATCACCGTCACCACACCGAAGACCAGGAAGAAGAAACCGCCCGCCTTGGCCACGTAGTTGGGGAAGAAGGGTTCACCGACCACGTTGCGCTCGGTCTTTCCGGGGCCGGGGAACTGCGTGTGCTTGTGGTAGAAGACCAGGATCAGGTGGGTGACGACGAGCGCCAGCATGATGCCGGGCAGCAGCAGGATGTGGATCGAGTAGAAGCGGGCCACGATGTCGTGCCCGGGGAACTCGCCGCCGAAGAGGAAGAACGACAGATACGTCCCGACGATCGGGACCGACAGCGTCATGCCCTCGATCAGGCGCATGCCCGCGCCGGAGAGCAGATCGTCGGGGAGCGAGTAGCCGAGCAGGCCCTCGAAGAGCGCGAGGAACAGCAGCAGCCAGCCGAACAGCCAGTTCAGCTCGCGCGGCTTGCGGAAACTGCCCGTGAAGAAGTGCCGCATCATGTGCGTGAACATCGCCGCCACGAAGATCAGCGCGGCCCAGTGGTGGATCTGCCGGATGAGCAGCCCGCCCCGCACGTCGAAGCTGAGGTCGAGCGTGGACGCGTACGCCTCGGACATCCGGATGCCCTTGAGCGGGACGTAACTGCCCTGGTACGTCACCTCGTTCATCGACGGATGGAAGAAGAGGGTGAGGTAGACGCCGGTGAGGATCAGGACGATGAAGGTGTAGAGGCAGATCTCGCCCAGCAGGAACGACCAGTGGTCGGGGAAGACCTTGCGCAGGTACTTGCGGCCGAGACCGTGGATCCCGAGCCGGCCGTCCGCCCAGTCGGCCATGCGCTCGCCCCTCGTGGGCGTCTGTGTCGGCATCGCGAACCTCCCATGAGTGCTCACGGGTACGACCGGACAGGGCGGGCCGAATGTGACACGAAAGCAGTGTTACGTGGGTCACAGAGTGCGGTCGGCCGGTTCGGTTGTGTGTTGAACCGCTGGCGGTTTCCGGTGCCCTACTCGCTCGTAGCGCGGAAGTACGGGTCCGACGTGTCGACCTTGATCACCCTAAGCCGGACATGGCGCGGGAAGAATCTGGTCAAGTGTCGAAAGTGCTCCCATCCCGCGCATGGACGGTCATGAACGGGCAATGATCGCCGTGGCGTTCACACGCTGCACATCAATCACATGCGTTACACACAGATGCGTGAAGGAGCTGATGTCGATGAAGAAGCAGACGCAGGAAGCCAAGAAGAGCTACGCGAAGCCCGCGATGGTCAAGCAGGGCGACTTCACCAAGGTGACGGCCGGCTACTTCGTCGGCTCGTACAAGGAGTGGATCGTCCGCCGGATCGTCTGACGTCTCGTCACGACCCTTTGCCGCAACGACAGATGTGAACGTGACCGAGGAATAACGTGACCGAGGAATGGTGAAGATGCCCGGCCGCCCGCCGTCCGTACAGCCGCCCCACGCCGGCGACTGCTTCGTCGTTCTGCCGGACAACCCGGTGGGACAGGCGGCGGCCGGACGTCTTCCCGCCGAAGGGGCCGCGGGCTCCGGCGCCCTCGTGCTCCGGTACCCGTCCGGCCGGCCCTGGCTCGTCGCCCGTACGCCGCTGCGCCGGATCAGCACCGCGCGGCGCGGCCAGGACGCCGTCGCCGTCATCGGGGCCGGTGCTCCGGTGGACGGCCTCGACGCCGACCTCGCCGCCGCCCGTGACAACGGCGCGCTGCACGACCGGCTCGCCCGCCGCCTGCCGGGTGTCCATCACGTCATCTCCCGGGTGGGAGGCGAGAGTTGGGTGCGCGGGACCGCGACCGGACTGCGCCGCGTGTACGCGGCCGAGGCCGGGGGAGCAGGCGAAGGAGCGGCCGGGGCAGCCGCCGGGGGATGGGTCGCGTCCGACCGGCCCGCCGTCCTCGCCCACCTCACCGGCGCCGCGCTCGACGACACCGCGCTCGCCCTGCGCCTCCTCGACTTCGTCCCGCACCCGCTCAGTGGACGGCCGCTGTGGCGGGGCGTCACCGAGACCCACCCGGAGCACGCGCTCGTACTGTGCGCCGACGGCGGGCGGGCGCAGCGCCGCTGGTGGCACGCACCCGAGCCCGAACTCCCGCTCCACGAGGGCGCGTCGGCGCTCGGCGCGGCCCTCGACGCCGCCGTCCGCGCCCACGTCACCGGCCGCCCCCGCGTCAGCTGCGAACTCTCCGGCGGCCTCGACTCGACCTCGCTCACCTTCCTCGCCCGGCACGCCGCACCCGACGCCCGCCTCGACCTGATCACCGTGGCGTCCCGCGAGAGCCACGCCGAGGACGAGACCTGGGCGCGCCGCGCCGTGGAACTGACCGACGGCACCGGCGTCGCCCACCACCTCGTCCCCGCCCACGAGGCCCCCCTCTTCTACGCCGGGGTCGCCGACCCGCCGGGCCCCGGCGACATCCCCACCGACGAACCGCTGCCCGTCGCCCCGGCCCGCGCCCGCGCCCTGCTGCCCCTCACCCGGGCCGCCGCCCTCGGTTCCGGCTGCCACCTCACCGGCTACGGCGGCGACGAACTCTTCATGGCGCTGCCCACGGTCGCCGCCGACCTCTTCCCCCGCCACCCGCTGGCCGCCTGGAACCGCGTCGGCGCCGTACGCCACCAGCTCGGCTGGCCGCTCATCGGCACCCTCCGCGCCCTTTTCACCCGCCCCTCCTTCCGTACGTGGCTGGCGGGCGCGGTGTCGGACACGGCGGCGCCCCCGACGACCCGCACCCCCCAACTGGGCTGGGGAGTCGTCCAGTCCCTGCCGCCCTGGCTGACCGACGACGCCCGCACCCTCATCCGCGACGCCTTCCGGGAGGCGGCCCGCGCGGGCGCCCGGCCCTTCGCCGCCCGCCCCGGACGCCACCTCGACCTCGACACCGTGCGCATCGGCGCCCGCCACTTCCAGGCGATGGAGGACCACGGCCTCGGCCTGGGACTGCCGGTCGCGGCGCCCCTGTACGCCGATCACGTCCTGGAGGCGACCCTGTCCGTCCGCCTCGCCGACCGGATCGACCCCGGCCGCTACAAACCGCTGCTCGCCGAGGCCGTGCGCGGGGTCGTGCCCGCGCCGCTCCTCGCCCGCACCACCAAGGACCACATGAGCGGCGACATCGTGCAGGGGCTCGTTCGACACGGCGACGAACTCGGCCGGCTGTGGGAGCCGGGCGGCTCCCGCCTCGCCGCCCTCGGCCTCGTCGACGCGGACCGGCTCACCGACCTCGCCGCCGACCCGTACTCCCCGCTCCACACCCGCTGGTCCATCGACGCGGCGGTCTCCTGCGAGATGTGGCTGCGCGCCACCGAACCCGCCGAAGGAAAGGTGCTGACCCCGTGAAGCTCAAGGACGGCATCGCCGTGACCCGGACCGACTACGGCGGCGTACTCCTCGACCAACGAGGCGGCGCCTACTGGCAGTTGAACGACTCCGGCACCCTCATCCTCACCACCCTCACCGAGGGCCACGACCTGGCGACGGCGGTCGACCGCCTCGTCGAGGCCTACGACATCGACCGCGCCCGCGCCGAGGCCGACGTCGCCGAACTCGCCCAGCAGCTCGTCGACGCCGAGATGGCCACGCCATGAGCACCGAGATGACGATGCCGCGGCCGGGCGCCACCCGCGGCCCGCGCACCCGCCTCGCCGTCGCCCTGGCCTTCCCGCTGGCCCGCCTGCGCCCGGACCGGTTGCGCCGCACCCTCGCGTTCCTCGCGCGCGGGGCGCGCCCGGCCACGTACGACGAAACCCTCGCTGCCTACGACTCCGTGGTCACCACCAGCCGCCGCTGCGCGGGCTGGTACGGCTGCCTCCCGCGCTCGGTGTCCATCGCCCTGCTGTGCCGCACGAAGGGCACCTGGCCCACCTGGCACGCGGGCGTCCGCACCGCCCCGCCGTTCGCCCCGCACGCATGGGTGGAGGCGGAGGGACGCCTGGTGGGGGAGCGGGGAGAGGCGAGCGAGTACGCCCCCCTGATGACAGTGATGACAGTGGGGGGCGCCTCGTAAGAGGTACGGGGAACGGCGCGAGCAACCACGGACAACCCGCACCCGGCGACGAGAGCCGAAGCCCCACGGCGACCGACCGAACCGAAAGCCTTCCCGCACATGCCCACAGACCTCCGCGGACTCCTCGCCCACGCGGCCCCGCACAAAGCCCCGCTGATCGCCGGAGGCACCCTCGCCCTGGCGGGCTCGGCGGCGGGCCTTGCCATGCCCTGGACGGCCAAGTACGCGGTACAGGCCTTCGCGGAGAACCGCTCACCGGCCCCGGCCCTGGCCCTGCTCACCCTGGTCGTCCTGGCGGGCGCCGCCCTCACGGCGACCGGCACCTACCTGATGTCCCGCACCGGGGAAGCCGTCGTCCTGGCGGCCCGCGAACGCCTCGTCGCCCGCATGCTCCGCCTCAAGGTCGCCGCCGTCGACCGCCTCACCCCCGGCGACCTCCTCACCCGCGCCACCGGCGACACCACCCTGCTGCGCACCGTCCTGTCCCGCTCCCTCGTGGAGTCGGCGAACGGCGCCCTCACCCTCGTCGGCACGCTCGTCCTCATGGGCGTCATGGACTGGTTCCTGCTGCTGGTCACCGTGGTGGTCCTGGCCCTCGTCGCGGCGGCCATGACGCTCCTGATGCCCCGCATCAAGAAGGCCCAGCACCAGGCCCAGGAAGCCGTCGGCGCGATGGGCGCCCACCTCGACCGTGCCCTCCAGTCCTTCCGCACGGTGAAGGCGAACGGCGCCGAGGACCGCGAGGAGACCGCCGTCACCGACGCCGCCCGCCGCGCCTACGGCAAGGGCCTCACAGTGGCCCGCTGGACGTCCGCCTCGGACGTGTCGATGCTGATGTCGGTCCAGGTGGCGTTCCTGTGTGTGCTCGGCGTGGGCGGGGCCCGCGTCGCGTCCGGCGCCCTCGACCTGTCGAACCTCATCGCCTTCCTCCTCTACCTCTTCTACCTCGTGGCGCCGCTCGGCCAGCTGACGGAGGGCTGGGTCGGCCTGAACACCGGCCTGGCGGCGATCGCGCGCATCGAGGAGATCGAGAACCTGCCGGGGGAGAGCGCCGAACTCCCCTCCGGGACAAGCGAGTCGGGACCGGTGGCGATCACCTTCACCGACGTCACCTTCGGCTACGACGACGACCGCGCCCCCGCCCACGACGGCCTCACCTTCACCGCCCCGGCCGGCGGCCTCACCGCGCTCGTCGGCCCCTCGGGCGCCGGCAAGTCCACGGTCTTCGCCCTCCTGGAACGGTTCTACGACCACGACGGCGGCACCCTCACCGTCGACGGCCGCGACATCCGCGACTGGCCGCTCGCCGAACTGCGCGCATCCGTCGGCTACGTCGAGCAGGACGCCCCCGTCCTCGCCGGCACCCTGCGCGACAACCTCCGCTACGCCGCCCCCGACGCCACGGACGACGACATCGCCGACGCCGTCACCCGCACCCGCCTCGACGACCTCCTCGCCCGGCTCCCCGAAGGACTCGACACCCCCGTCGGCCACCGCGGCGTGCTGCTCTCCGGCGGCGAACGCCAACGCGTCGCCATCGCACGGGCGTTGCTGCGCCGCCCCCGGATCCTGCTGCTCGACGAGGTCACCGCCAACCTGGACGCCGTCAACGAACAGCATCTGCGCGACGTCATCCGCGGCCTGACCCCGCACACCACCGTCCTGGTCATCGCGCACCGCCTGTCGACCGTCGTCGACGCGGACCGCATCGTCGTCCTCGAAGCCGGCCGCACCCGCGCGCAGGGGACCCACCCCGAACTGACCGAACAGGACGCGCTGTACGCCGAGTTGGCGGCCACCCAGCTCATGGGTCAGGGCGCCTCCGGCGCCGCCGTCACTGCCCGACGCTGACCAGCCCCGTCTCGTACGCGGCGATCACGGCCTGCACCCGGTCGCGCAGGGACAGCTTCGCCAGGATGCGGGCCACATGGGTCTTCACGGTGGCCTCCGAGAGGTGGAGGCGGGCGGCCAGCTCGGCGTTGCTCAGGCCCCGGGCCAGGAGGGTGAGCACCTCCAGCTCGCGCGGGGTGAGGGAGTCCAGGTCGCGGTGCGGGACGGACACGCCGTCGTCGGCGCGGTGGGCGAACCGCTCGACGAGACGGCGGGTGATCGCGGGGGCGAGCAGGGCGTCGCCGGTGCGGACCATGCGGACGGCGGCCGTGAGGTGTTCGGGCGTGACGTCCTTGAGCAGGAAGCCGCTGGCCCCGGCCGCGAGCGCCGCGTACACGTAACGGTCGAGGTCGAACGTGGTCAGGATGAGGACGCGGGGCGCCCGCTCCGGGTCGCCGTCGGCGAGGATGCGGCGGGTCGCCTCCAGGCCGTCCACCTCCGACATCCGAATGTCCATCAGGACCACGTCGGGGCGGGTGCGGCGGACGGCGGCGACGGCCTCGTCGCCGTTCACCGCCTCGGCGACCACGTCGATGCCGTCGGCACCGAGGATCAGCCGGAACCCGGTGCGGACGAGGGTCTGGTCGTCGGCGAGCACGACTCTGAGCGGGGCGGTCACGAAGTCTCCATCGGTGTCGGCAGCGGGATGCGGGCCTCGACGCGGTAGCCGCCGGTGACGCGGGCGCCGGTGTGCAGAGTGCCGTCGTACACGGCGAGCCGCTCGCGCAGCCCGATCAGCCCCCGGCCGTTGCCGGCCGCTGCGCTCGGTGCGGCGGTGCCGCCCGTGTCAGTGATCCTGACGCACAGCGCGCCCGGCGTGTGCTCGACGACGACGGCCGCGCGGGCGCCGCTGGCGTGCTTGACCGTGTTGGTGAGGGCTTCCTGGACGACACGGTAGGCGGTGAGTCCGATGCCCGGCGGGATCCCCGGCGCCGCGGGTGGGCCGGTCACCGTCAGTTCGACGGGCAGACCGGCCTGCCGCAGCCGTTCGACGAGGGCCGGGACGTGATCGAGGCCGGGCTGCGGGGCGAGGTCGCCGGTGGCGTCGTCCGGCTCGTCCGCGCCCGTCCCGTCCGGGGTCAACAGGCCCATCACATGGCGCAGTTCGGTCATCGCGGCGCGGCCGCCCGCCTCCACGGCGAGCAGGGCCTGCGTCGCGGCGCCCGGGTCGCGGGTGAGGACCGTACGGGCGGCGCCCGCCTGGATCACCATCACGCTCACGTTGTGCGTGACGACGTCGTGCAGCTCACGGGCGATCCGCGCCCGCTCGTCGGCGACCGCCGCCCGCAGCGCCTCGGCCTGCTCCCGCTCCAGGGCGGCGAGGCGCGAGGCGCCCTCGTCGCTGCGCACGCGCCAGCTGCGCAGCCCGTTGGCGATCAGCGCGATCGGGATCAGCACCAGGAGCGGCGCGAACTGGTCCGGGATGATGTTGCCGGTGTTCTGCTTCCAGGCGAAGCTCACCAGGATCATCGCCACCGGCAGGCTGAGCAGCGTCGCGCGCCGGTGCGGGCTGTGCGCCGTGGCGGTGTACACGGCGATCGCCAGGGCGTAGAAGGTCAGCCGGGGGGAGTCGCCGGGGATCAGGGCGGTCGCCGCGATCACCGTCCACAGCACGGCGAGCGGAAAACGGCGGCGCAGCGCGAGGGCGAACGACGCCAGCAGCGCGAGGCTCAGCCAGATCCAGACCGGAGCGCCCGGCCCTTCCGGCGGCACCCCGGCGACGATGACCCCGGACGGGTCCCAGGGCGGCGGGACCGGCCCGTCACCGTTGGCCGTGTACGTGTCCCCGGCGTGCTTGACCGCGTAGAACACACAGGCCAACGCCATGACGAGCGCCAACAGCCCGTCCCGCACCAATTCACGCCGCACCTCCTCCGACCACCCGCCCCAACCCACCACACCCTCACCCCACCGCCCCGGCCACCTCGACCAATCCGCCACCCGCCCCGGCCGCCTCGGGCGATCTCCCGCCCGCCCCCGCCGCCTTGGGCAATCTGCCGCCTGGGGCGGCAGGGTGGGCAAGGCGGCACCCCGGCGCCGGGCAGGCGCTTCAGCAGGCCCCCGCCCACGGCCCCGCACCCCGGCCACGGCCCCGGTCACGGCCCCGCCCACGGCATCCCGCACCCACCGCACCACCGACGCCGACCCGGACCACATGCGCCCCACCCCGCCTCACCTCCACCCCCGCCGTCGGCCCATTC
>NZ_JAFVLN010000016.1 GCF_017377775.1 Streptomyces sp. VRA16 Mangrove soil | reverse complement strand
TTGTACTCACCCTCTCGGGCTTTCCTCCGGGCGCTTCCCTTCGGTCTTTCTTTCTTGCGTTTCCGACTCTATCAGACCGTTTCACCGGCCGATTTCCTCGGGGTCTTGCTCCGCTTTCCGGCCTTTCAGCTTTCCGGCGGTTCCGACTCTATCAGATCCTTTCGGGCCTGATTCCCAGTCAGCGGGGCTTGTCTTTCCGGCTGTTGGGCCGTTCCGACGTCCCAGACTTTAGCGGATTTCCCGCCCCGAACCTAATCGGGGGTTGGAATTCAATTCGGGCACGCCGAAATGAATCCCGTGGGAGATCGTGCTGTGGTGTGGGTGCCGCATGCGCGGCGTGAGGTGCTGTCCTGCGGTCGTGGTGGCCCGGACAACTCGCAGGACTCTACGCCACGATCGCCGGTAGTACAAAAGCGGGCCCGGTGCGACACGTCGCACCGGGCCCGCCAAGCCTGAACCGCCAGGTCAGGCGCCCACCGGCTGCTTCGTCGCGTCGGCCCCGCCGTCGCGCGGCGCGGGGAGTTCCGAGCTGTCGTCGGCGTCGGAAGCGGAATCCAGGAGCGTGCGCTCGTCGAAGGGGAGTTCCCCGGCGAGGACCCGCTTCACGCGGTCGCGGTCCACCTCTCCGGTCCAGGTGCCGATGAGCAGCGTGGCCACGGCATTGCCCGCGAAGTTCGTGAGGGCGCGGGCCTCGCTCATGAAGCGGTCGATGCCGATGATGAGGCCGACGCCGTCGACCAGGCCCGGCTTGTGGGACTGGAGGCCGGAGGCGAGCACCGCGATGCCGGAGCCCGAGACGCCCGCGGCGCCCTTCGACGCGATCATCATGAAGAGGAGCAGGCCGATCTGCTGGCCGATGTTCATCGGCTGGTCCATGGCGTCGGCGATGAAGAGGGACGCCATGGTCAGGTAGATCATGGTGCCGTCGAGGTTGAAGGAGTAGCCGGTCGGGACGGTGATGCCGACGACCGGGCGGGAGACGCCGAGGTGCTCCATCTTCGCGATCAGGCGCGGCAGCGCCGACTCCGAGGAGGAGGTCGAGAGGATCAGCAGGAACTCCCGGCCGAGGTACTTCAGGAGCGAGAAGATGTTGAAGCCGGTCGCCAGACGCATGATCGCCGCCAACACGATGCCGACGAACAGCGCGCAGGTGACGTAGAAGCCGATCATGATCGTGGCCAGCGCCTTGAGGGCGTCGATGCCGGTCTCGCCGATGACGGCGGCCATCGCGCCGAACGCACCGACCGGGGCGGCCCACATGATCATGCCGAGGACGCGGAAGACGAGCTTCTGGATGTGCTCGATGCCGCGCAGGACCGGCTCGCCGGCCCGGCCCATCGCCTGGAGGGCGAAGCCGACGAGGAGGGCGACGAGGAGGGTCTGCAGGACCTCGCCCTCGGTGAAGGCGGAGACCAGGGTCGTCGGGATGATGCCGAGGACGAAGTCGACCGGGCCCTCGCTCGCGTCCTTGGCCGCGGTCTGACCGACGTCCTTCGTGGCCTCGGTCAGGTGCATCCCTGCGCCCGGGTCGAGGATGTTGCCGACGATCAGGCCGATGCCGAGCGCGACCATCGACATCACGATGAAGTAGCCGAGGGCGAGACCGCCCACCTTGCCGATCTTGGCGGCCTTGCGGACCGAACCCACGCCGAGCACGATCGTGCAGAAGATGATGGGCGAGATCATCATCTTGATCAGGTTCACGAAGCCCGTGCCGACGGGCTTGAGCTCCGTGGCGAAGTCGGGCCAGATGAAGCCGACGGCGACGCCGAGGAGGACCGCCGCGATGACGGCGATGTAGAGGTAGTGCGTGCGGTCCCGCTTGGCGGCGGGCGGCTTGGTGGTGGCGGTCGCGGTCCCGTTCTCGGCCACGGTTCCCTCCTGGCTGCTGACGACTGTGTCGGCGTACGGGGAAGACGGCTTGCAAGACGTACGTGGAGGACGTGCTTGGAAGACGTGCTCGGCAGGTGTACTGGAAAGACGTACGGGTGAGCAGCGCGGTGCGTGCGGCTCACGGCACCGCGGCTGCGGATCCCGGTGACTATCTCCCAGGCCGTGAGCACCGTCACCCTTCCGTTCATTTAGTTCCCGGATGCCCCTGCGGGCAGACTGACGGCATGCGCTCCTTGCGTCTCCCCCGCCCCCGCAGCCTGGCCGCCCAGCTCTTCGCGATGCAGGTCGTGCTGGTCGCGGTCGTGGTCGCGGGGTGCGCCCTGTTCACGTATGTCAGTGACCGGGGGCAGGCGGAGACGGCGGCCAGGCGGCAGGCGACGGCCGCGGCGACGGCGGTCGCCGACGCCGGTTCGGTGCGCGAGTCGATCACCGGGGACGCGGATCCGACGGTGCGG
The DNA here is from genome assembly GCF_017377775.1 of Streptomyces sp. VRA16 Mangrove soil. Classification (GTDB taxonomy): domain Bacteria; phylum Actinomycetota; class Actinomycetes; order Streptomycetales; family Streptomycetaceae; genus Streptomyces. The sequence continues at coordinate 233,573 of NZ_JAFVLN010000016.1, read as the reverse complement.
CTGCAGCCGTACGCCGACGCGGTGCGGCGGCACACCGGCGTCGACTTCGTGACGATCATGGATACGAAGGGGATCCGGTGGACGCATCCCGATCCGCATCGGATCGGTGAGCGGTTCCTCGGGCACATCGGTCCCGCGCTGAAGGGGCGGACGTTCTCGGAGACGTACACCGGGACGCTCGGTGCTTCCGTGCGGGTCGTCACCCCCGTCTACGACGATCAGAAGCGGGTCGTCGGTCTGGTCAGCGCGGGGATAACGATCGACGAGATCACCGCGCAGGCGCGCGGACAGGTGCTCGCCGTGGCGGCGGTCGCGGCGGCGGCGCTGGTGCTCGGCGGTATCGGTACGTACGTGATCAACGCGCGGCTGCGCCGCCACACGCACGGTATGAACGCGACCGAGCTGAGCCGGATGCACGCCTATCACCAGGCCGCGCTGCACGCCGTGCGCGAGGGGCTGCTGATGCTGGACGGACAGCGGCGGGTCGCGCTGATGAACGACGGGGCGCGGGTGCTCCTGGGCGTGGGGGACGAGGACGTCGTGGGGCGGTCCGTCGCCGAGCTGGGGCTGCCGGCGCCACTGACCGGGGCGCTGCTCGCCACCGGGTCACGGGTCGACGAGGTGCATCTGACGGCCGACCGGGTCGTGGTCGTCAATACGTCGCCGGTCGCCAGCGGGGACCGGCGCGGCACCGTGGTCACGCTGCGCGATCACACCGAACTGCAGGCGATGATCGGCGAGTTGGACTCCGAGCGCGGGTTCACGCAGGCGCTCAGGTCGCAGGCGCACGAGGCGGCGAACCGGCTGCACACCGTGGTCTCGCTGATCGAGCTGGGGCGGGCGGACGAGGCCGTCGAGTTCGCGACCGCCGAACTGGAGCTGGCGCAGGCGCTGACCGACCAGGTGGTGGGCGCGGTGAGCGAGCCGGTGCTCGCCGCGCTGCTGCTGGGCAAGGCCGCGCAGGCCAACGAGCGGGGCGTCGAGCTCGTCGTGTCCGCCGATACGCGGGTGGCGGAGGGGGACGACGGGGTGCTCGGGCAGGCGGTGTCCACCCGGGATCTCGTCACCGTGCTCGGCAACCTCATCGACAACGCCGTCGACGCGGCGCAGGGTTCGCCGCGGGCCCGGGTCACCGTCACCGCGCGCACGGAGGCGGACGCCCTGCTGCTGCGGGTCGCCGACTCGGGGCCCGGGGTGGACCCGGAGCACGCCGACGCGGTGTTCGAGCGTGGCTGGTCGACGAAGCCGGCCGGTCCCGGCGGCCGGGGTCTCGGGCTCGCCCTCGTACGGCAGGCGGTGGCCCGGGGCTGTGGCACCCTCGACCTCGACCGGGATGCGGGCGGGGGCGCCGTGTTCACGGTGCGGCTGCCGCTGACGACCGGGATGGAGGCCGTTCCCGCGCCCCGCGTCCCGTCCGTCACTCCCACCGCTCCTCCCACCGCCGCAGCGAAGGACAGCAGCTCATGAGCGACCATGCCACCGGCGACAGCGGGGACGGTGCCGGCGCAGGCACCGGCACCGGCACCGGCACCGTCCGAGTACTGATCGTCGAGGACGATCCGGTCGCGGCCGCCGCGCACGCGCTCTATGTGGGCCGGGTGCCCGGTTTCACGGCGGTCGCCACGGTGCACACCGCCGCCGAGGCCCGGCGCGCCCTGGACCGGGTGCCCGTCGATCTGATCCTGCTCGATCTGCATCTGCCCGACGGGCACGGGCTGGCGCTCGCGCGGTCGCTGCGCGCCGCCGGGCATCACGCGGACGTCATCGCGGTGACCTCGGCGCGGGATCTGGCGGTGGTGCGCGAGGGGGTGTCGCTGGGGGTGGTGCAGTACGTGCTGAAGCCGTTCACCTTCGCGACGCTGCGCGACCGGTTGCTGCGCTACGCCGAGTACCGGACGACCAGCGGGGAGGCGTCCGGGCAGGACGAGGTGGACCGGGCGCTGTCCCATCTGCGCTCGCCCGCGCCGGCCGCGCTGCCCAAGGGGCTGAGCGCGCCCACGCTGGAGCGGGTCACGCACACCCTGCGGGAGGCCGCGCCCGAGGGGGTGACCGCGGCGTCCACCGCCGAGACGGTGGGCATCTCGCGGATCACCGCCCGGCGCTATCTGGAGCATCTGGTCGACTCGGGGCGTGCGGTGCGCAGTCCGCAGTACGGGCAGGTGGGCCGGCCCGAGCTGATCTACACCTGGAAGTAGCCCGCGGACCTCCTGGACACGCTCTGGCGCCCGCGATCAGGGCCACGGTGCGGGCCGCGCAGCGGCGGACGCGGGGAGTGATGCGGAACATGCGGCGTCAAACTCCTTTGCGCATGGGGGCATTGGGGCACTTTACACAGAGTAACTTAGGTTATCCTAACCTAACTACATCGAAGGAACTTGATGCCGTTCACACCCATTGACCTTGCTCAGAACGGGACCGTACGTTCACGGGCAGCCCCGCGCGGCAACGCAGCCCGCGACGGTCCGTAGGAGGTCGTGCCCGTGCGCCCCACCGCCCCTCTGCTCACCGCCACCGCTCTGCTCCTGGCCGCCGGAACCCTCACCGCGTGCGGCGGTGGCTCCGGCAGCGACGCGAACACGGTCAAGGTTTCGTACAAGCAGTCCACGGACAACATGAGCAAGGTCCCGGACACCTATCTGGCCGCGATGAAGAAGCAGTTCGAGAAGGAGAACCCGGGCAAGAAGGTCGAGCTCGTGCCGATCAAGGCCCCGGACGCCGAGTACTACACGAAGCTCCAGCAGATGCTCCGCTCCCCCAAGACGGCCCCCGACCTGGTCTACGAGGACACGTTCCTCGTCAACTCCGACATCACCAGCGGGTACTTGAAGCCGCTGGACCCGTATCTCGCCAAGTGGGCGGACTGGGACCAGTTCATCGACACCGCGAAGACGGCCGCGAAGGGCCAGGACGGGAAGACGTACGGCGTTCCGGACGGCACCGACACCCGCGGCCTCTGGTACGACAAGGCGATCCTGAAGAAGGCGGGCATCAGGACCCCCTGGCAGCCGAAGAACTGGAACGAGGTCCTCGACGCCGCCCGCACCATCAAGGCGAAGGTCCCCGGCGTCACCCCGCTGAACGTCTACACCGGCAAGCCCGGCGGCGAGCAGTCCACGATGCAGGGCTTCGAGATGCTGCTGTACGGGACGGGCGACGGCAGCTCCGATCCGCTGTACGACAAGGCGAGCGACAAGTGGATCGCCGGGTCGAAGGCGTTCAAGGACAGCCTGAAGTTCGTCGAGACCGTCTACAAGGAGAAGCTCGGCCCTGACGTCTCCGACGCGCTCGACCCGAACATCGGGACCACGATCCGCGGTGAGCTGCTGCCGAAGGGCAAGGTCGGCATCGACCTCGACGGCTCCTGGCTGCCGCAGGACTGGATCAAGGGCGCCGGGCACGAGTGGCCCGAGTGGTCACAGAAGCTGGGCCTCGCGTACATGCCGACGCAGAACGGCCAGGCGCCCGGCAAGGTCTCCATGTCCGGCGGCTGGACCTGGGCGATCCCCGCCAAGGCGCACAACCCCGACCTGGCCTTCGACTTCATCAAGACGATGCAGACGAAGGAGAACGCCCGGCGCTGGTACATCGCCAACTCCGGCATCGCGGTCCGCAAGGACGTCGCGGCCGACCCGAAGTACATCCAGGCGCAGCCCGGCATCAAGTTCTTCACGGACCTGGTGAGTACGACCCACTACCGGCCCGCCTATCCGGCCTATCCGAAGGTGTCGACGGCGATCCAGGAGGCCATGGAGTCGGTGACGACCGGTGACGCCTCGGTGGACAAGGCGGCGTCCACGTACGACGACCAGCTGAAGACGGCCGCGGACGGCAAAGTTGTCAGCAAGCCGTGACCCCAGGGGACGGGCGCGGGCCCTGGTCCGCGCCCTCCCCGTCGCCCCGGCCACCGTCCTCATGGTCCTGTTCCTCGCCGGACCGATCGCCTACTGCGTCTACATCGCGTTCACCGACCTCCAGCTCACCGGTCAGGCGAAGTCCTCGTTCGTCGGCTTCGAGAACTTCAGGACCGCCTTCCACGACGACGCGTTCCTCAACGCGGTCAAGCTCACCCTGGTCTTCACGTTCCTGTCGTCGATCGTCGGGCAGAACACGCTGGGCCTGGCGCTCGCGGCGCTCATGAAGCGCGCCTCGAAGCCGGTGCGCACCGTGACGGGTGCCGTCGTCGTCACGGCGTGGGTGCTGCCGGAGGTCGTCGCGGGCTTTCTGCTGTACGCGTTCTTCCGCCGCGAGGGCACGCTCAACGCGATCCTCGACTGGCTCGGACTGCCCAGCCAGAACTGGCTGTTCACGCTGCCGATCCTGGCGGTGTCGTTCGCGAACGTGTGGCGCGGCACCGCGTTCTCGATGCTGGTCTACTCGGCCGCGCTCGACGAGATCCCGAGCGAGGTCACCGAGTCCGCCGAGGTGGACGGCGCCAACGGGTGGCAGCGCCTGTGGCACATCACGCTGCCGATGATCCGCCGCTCCATCGGCACGAACCTGATGCTGAACACGCTGCAGACGCTGTCCGTGTTCGGCCTGATCTGGGTGATGACCCGCGGCGGGCCCGGCAACCACAGCCAGACCCTCCCCCTGTTCATGTACGAGCAGGCCTTCCAGAAGAGCATGATCGGCTACGGCACCGCGGTCGCCCTGCTCCTGCTGGTGGTCGGCTCGCTGTTCTCCGTGGTCTACATGCGCCTGCTGCGCACCGAGTCCTGACACAGAGCGCCGAGCCCGAGACGGAGGCATCCGTGACCCGCCGCACCACCCGTAACCGTCTCACCGCCGACGCCACCCTCGTCCTCGTCCTGCTGGCCTTCGCGCTGCCGTTGGCCTGGGTGGTGCTCTCGTCCGTCGACGCCGACGCGAACCTGCGGGTGAAGTGGCCCTCGCACGCGACCCTGGGCAACTTCGACGCGGTGCTCAAGCCGGACATCACCTTCACCCCGCTGCTCAACTCCCTGATCCTGTGCGGCGGGGCGACGGCGCTCACGGTGGCGTGCGCCGCGCTCGCCGCGTATCCGCTGTCCCGCTACCGCTCGCGCCTCAACAACCCGTACCTGGCGACGATCCTGTTCGCGACGTGTCTGCCGATCACGGCGGTCATGGTGCCGGTGTACGCGCTGTTCGTGCAGGTCGATCTGATCGACACGATGGCGGGCACGATCTACTTCTTCACGGCGTCCCAACTCCCGTTCGCCATCTGGCTGATGAAGAACTTCATGGACGGGGTGCCGAAGGAACTGGAGGAGGCGGCCTGGACGGACGGGGCGAACACCTTCCAGTCGCTGCTGCGGATCGTGCTGCCGCTGATGGGGCCGGGGATCGCCGTCGTCACGGTCTTCTGCTTCGCGATGATGTGGGGGAACTTCTTCGTCCCGTTCATGCTGCTGCTCTCGCCCGACCAGATGCCGGCGTCGGTCAGCATCAACGACTTCTTCGGCAACCGCGGGACGGTCGTGTACGGACAGCTGGCGGCGTTCTCCATCATCTACTCGACACCGGTGGTCCTGCTCTACGTCCTGGTGTCGCGGCGGTTCGGCGGCGGTTTCGCGCTGGGCGGCGCGGTGAAGGGCTGACCCCCGGACCGGCCCCGGACGCCCCTGAACCGACCCGTCCGGCACCTGTACGTTCCTACGAGTTGTCACTGAAGACGAACACACCGTAGCCAAGCGGCGCGTACGCCCCTACTTTGTGCCCGTGCAGCACAAGGCCGCGGCTGATCAGCAGCCCACCCCGCCGTTCAACGCCCCCGCCGCCCGTCGCCTCCGTGAGGCGCTCGGGATGGCCCCGGGGCACGTCGCGTACGGAATGCGCGCCTCGTACGGTCTGGCGTACGTGACACCCGACGTCATCCTCGCCTGGGAGCGCGGCGACGCGGCCCCGACCGCCGGTGAACTCACCGCGCTGGCCGGGGCGTTGTGGTGCTCCCCCGCCGAACTCATCGGCGCGCCCCGGACCCTGCGCGAGCACCGGCTCACGCTCGGGGTCGCCCCGGAGGACGTGGCGCGGTTCGTGGGCCTGGAGATCCACTCGTATCTGCGCATGGAGGAGACCGGAGAGTGGCGGGGCAGCGAGCGCCAGTCGTCGGCGCTCGCCGAGGTGCTGCGGCTCTCCCCGCGTTCGTTCGCGACGGTGACCGGCCGCGACGCCCAGCTCGCCGAACTGCTCCGCGCCGCGGCGAAGACCCGCTGGCAGGGCCAGGTGAAGCCGCTGAGCCGGCTGATCCCGGTCCAGCGCCGCGAACTGGAGGACGTGCTCCACGAGATGCACCTGGAGTACCAGGCCCTGATGGCCGCGACCCTGAGCTGGGGCGGCGGTGCGTCATCCGGCTCGGGGAACGCGGGCCACGAGTTCCTGGACCGGATCCTGGAGGAGTTCTGGTCGCGGATCAGGAATCCGTAGATTCCGGACTAGGGCGTGTTTCGAAAGTCCCGTCGTCCGCCCGAAGGGCGGGCCCCGCGGCGTCTGGTGCGTGCGATCGCAAGGCGCCGGAGCGTCCTAATAGCGGAGCTATTCGGGCGTTTCGGCAACGCCGCGAGCGTGCGTGCCAGGCGTCGCGGGGCAGGCGGGACTTTCGAAACACGCCCTAGCTCCAGGGATCGAGGCCGGGCCGGTAGCGGCGGCTCTCCTCCTCCTGGGTGAGGAACATGGGCGGCTGGTCGACGCCGGACACGACGCTCAGCGGGTTCTCGTCCGCCGCGGTCAGCTCGCCCGACACGTACCGGCGCAGGAACTCGACCGTCCCGTACGGGTAGACCCGCCAGCGGTAGCTGCCGCGCGACCAGGTCGCCACGTGCCAGCGGTCGGGGTCCTCGTCCACCCGGGCCCAGCACAGCAGGTCGCCGGCGCCGGACACGCCCCACGCCTGAAGGTCGTCGGCGCCGAAGGTGACGCCGTCGGGGTGCTCGGCGAGGTCGTCGTGCCACTCGTCCCGCGCCAGTTCGGTCTCCTCCGTCATCCCCGCGCAGTCGCCCTCGTCGGGCACCATGATCCCGAGGATGGCGTCGATGGACCCGTCGCCGTACGCGGTCACGAAGGCCCGGTAGTCGGCGGGGAACCGAAGCCCCGTGCGGCGCTCGATCGCCGCCCAGTCGAACGCGGCACCCGCGCCCTCGTGCGGCGGCATGATCCGCAGGAGCTCGGACATCGATGGCTGACGACCCGTCATTCGGCCGTACCCCTCCCTCACAGCCGATGCCCGGCACCCCCAGGGCGCCGGGCATCACGATGGACAGCGTCTCTAGAAGACCGACTCCGCCTCGTCCATCCGGTCCTTGGGGACCGTCTTCAGTTCGGTGACGGCCTCGGCGAGCGGGACCATCGTGATGTCGGTGCCGCGCAGCGCCGTCATCTTGCCGAACTCGCCCTGGTGCGCGGCCTCCACCGCGTGCCAGCCGAACCGGGTGGCGAGCACACGGTCGTACGCGGTCGGGGTGCCGCCGCGCTGGACGTGGCCGAGGATGACCGGCCGGGCCTCCTTGCCCAGGCGGCTCTCCAGCTCGTACGCGAGAGCCGTGCCGATGCCCTGGAAGCGCTCGTGGCCGAACTGGTCGATGGCGCCCGTGCCGTAGTCCATCGTGCCGTCCTGCGGGTGCGCGCCCTCGGCGACACAGATCACGGCGAACTTCTTGCCGCGCGAGAATCGCTCCTCGACCATCTTGACCAGGTCGGCCGGGTCGAAGGGGCGCTCGGGCAGGCAGATGCCGTGGGCGCCGCCGGCCATGCCGGACTCCAGCGCGATCCAGCCCGCGTGCCGGCCCATGACCTCGACGACCATCACCCGCTGGTGGGACTCGGCGGTGGTCTTGAGGCGGTCCATGGCCTCGGTCGCGACGCCGACGGCGGTGTCGAAGCCGAAGGTGCGGTCGGTGGACGAGATGTCGTTGTCGATCGTCTTGGGGACGCCGATCACCGGGACGCCCGCGTCGGACAGCATCCGTGCGGCCGTCAGGGTGCCCTCGCCGCCGATCGGGATGAGCGCGTCGAGGCTGCTCTTCTCCATCAGCTCCTTGGCGTTGTCGCACGCGGCCCGGAAGCGGGCGCGCTCCAGGCGGGAGGAGCCGAGGATGGTGCCGCCGCGGGCGAGGATGCCGCTGACCGCGTTCAGGTCCAGGGGGCGGAAGCGTCCGTCGAGCAGCCCCGCGTAACCGTCCTCGAAACCGATGACCTCGTCCCCGTAGTGCGTGACGGCTCGGTGCACGACCGACCGGATCACTGCGTTCAGACCAGGACAGTCGCCGCCTGCGGTGAGAACTCCGATACGCATCGTGCTGTGTCTCCTGCTCGCTTCTGGTTCGTCTGAGCCATCGCAATTCTTCCACGCTCCACGCCACGACGCGTTCGCGCAGCCCTACGAGAGGCGCTTGGTCACGGCTCCTTCGGGCACTGAGACCCTGCTGTACAGGCCCTTTGTCCGGCGGGCGGCCTAGCCAGACCCGGAGGTATTGTCAAGAGGGCACAGCTTTCGATACGGCCATGTTTTCAGCCCCGGTACGGACCTCCGGTCCAGCTCAGGGGCCCTACGGAGGAAACGGAGACCACGCGTGACGCGCAGCGTGTACGTGACCGGGATCGACCGGGGCGACGGCCGGCAGGTCGTCGAGCTGGGAGTCATGGAACTTCTGACGCGCCAGGTCGACCGGGTGGGTGTCTTCCGTCCGCTCGTCCACGACGGGCCCGACCGGCTCTTCGATCTGCTGCGGGCGCGCTACCGCCTGTCGCAGGACCCCGCGAGCGTCTACGGCCTCGACTACACCGAGGCGTCCACGATCCAGGCCGAGCAGGGCACGGACGAACTGGTCTCGCTGCTCGTCGACCGGTTCCACGCCGTCGCCCGTGACTACGACGTCGTGCTGGTGCTCGGCACCGACTTCGCCGACACGCAGCTCCCCGACGAGCTGGCCCTCAACGCCCGCCTGGCCAACGAGTTCGGTGCCTCCGTGCTGCCCGTGGTCGGCGGTAAGAAGCAGACGGCCGAGTCGGTGCGCGCCGAGGTCCGCAACGCCTACCGCGCCTACGACGGCCTGGGCTGCGACGTTCTCGCGATGGTCGTCAACCGGGTGGTGCCGCAGGACCGCGACGAGATACACGAGCGGCTCAGCAACCGCCTGCCCGTGCCCTGCTACGTGCTGCCCGACGAGGCCGCGCTCTCCGCGCCGACCGTCGCCCAGATCACCCACGCCCTCGGCGGCACGGTCCTGCTCGGCGACGACTCCGGTCTGGCCCGCGACGCCCTGGACTTCGTCTTCGGCGGCGCCATGCTGCCGAACTTCCTCAACGCCCTGACGCCGGGCTGCATGGTCGTCACCCCCGGGGACCGCGCCGACCTGGTGGTGGGCGCCCTCGCCGCGCACAGCGCCGGCACCCCGCCGATCGCGGGCGTGCTGCTCACCCTCGACGAGCGGCCGGGGGCGGAGATCCTCAAGCTCGCCGACCGGCTCGCGCCCGGCACCCCCGTCGTCGCCGTCAGCGGCGGCTCCTTCCCCACCGCGGGCGAACTCTTCGCCCTGGAGGGCAAGTTGAACGCCGCGACGCCGCGCAAGGCGGAGACCGCCCTCGGTCTCTTCGAGCGGTACGTCGACACCCCGGGCCTGCTGCGCACCATCCAGGCCCCGTCCTCCGACCGCCTCACCCCGATGATGTTCGAGCACAAGCTCCTGGAGCAGGCCCGCTCGGACAAGCGCCGTGTCGTGCTGCCCGAGGGCACCGAGGAGCGCGTGCTGCGCGCCGCCGACGTGCTGCTGCGCCGGGGCGTCTGCGACCTGACGCTGCTCGGCCCGGTCGAGCAGATCCGCAAGAAGGCCGCCGACCTCGGCATCGACCTCGCCGCGAGCGAACTGATCGACCCGGCGACGTCCGAGCTGCGGGACCGTTTCGCCCAGGAGTACGCGCAGCTGCGCGCCCACAAGGGCGTCACCGTCGAGCTCGCGCACGACGTCGTGGCCGACGTGAACTACTTCGGCACGCTGATGGTCCAGGAGGGCCTGGCCGACGGCATGGTGTCGGGGTCGGTCCACTCGACGGCCGCCACCATCCGCCCGGCCTTCGAGATCATCAAGACCAAGCCGGACGCCGCGATCGTGTCGTCGGTCTTCTTCATGTGCCTGGCCGACAAGGTCCTCGTCTACGGCGACTGCGCCGTGAACCCGGACCCGAACGCCCAGCAGCTCGCCGACATCGCCGTCCAGTCCGCCGCCACCGCCTCGCAGTTCGGCGTCGACCCGCGGATCGCGATGCTGTCGTACTCCACGGGCACCTCCGGCTCCGGCGCCGACGTCGACAAGGTCCGCGAGGCCACCGAGCTCGTCAAGAGCGTGCGCCCCGACCTGAAGATCGAGGGCCCGATCCAGTACGACGCCGCCGTCGAGCCCTCCGTCGCCGCCACCAAGCTGCCGGGCTCCGAGGTCGCGGGGCAGGCCAGCGTGCTGATCTTCCCCGACCTGAACACCGGCAACAACACCTACAAGGCCGTGCAGCGATCGGCCGGCGCCATCGCCGTCGGCCCGGTCCTGCAGGGCCTGCGCAAGCCGGTCAACGACCTGTCCCGCGGCGCGCTCGTCCAGGACATCGTCAACACGGTCGTCATCACGGCGATCCAGGCCCAGACCCCCACCGAAAAGGCTTCCGCCCAGTGACAGCGACCCGCATCCTCGTCCTCAACTCCGGCTCCTCGTCGGTGAAGTACCAGCTCCTCGACATGGCCGGCCAGGCGCGTCTCGCGGTCGGTCTCGTCGAGCGCATCGGCGAGGAGACCTCGCGTCTGAAGCACACGCCGCTGGCCACCGGCGGGGACTCCCGCGAGCAGAACCGGCCGATCGCCGACCACGCCGAGGCCCTGAACGCGGTCGCGGACGAGCTGGCGCAGGACGGGCTCGGCCTGGACTCCCCCGAGCTGGCCGCGATCGGCCACCGGGTGGTGCACGGCGGCAAGCTGTTCACCGAGCCGACCGTGATCGACGACGCCGTGCTCGCCGAGATCGAGCGGCTGATCCCGGTCGCGCCGCTGCACAACCCGGCGAACCTGACCGGCATCCGCACGGCCCAGAAGCTCCGCCCCGACCTGCCGCAGGTCGCCGTCTTCGACACCGCGTTCCACACGACGATGCCGGAGTCGGCCGCGCGCTACGCGATCGACGTGAAGACCGCGGACGAGCACCGCATCCGCCGCTACGGCTTCCACGGCACCTCGCACGCGTACGTGTCCCGCAAGACCGCCGAGCTGCTCGGCAAGGACCCGTCCGAGGTCAACATCATCGTGCTGCACCTGGGCAACGGCGCCTCGGCGTCGGCCGTGCGCGCGGGCGCGTGCGTGGACACCTCGATGGGCCTGACGCCGCTTGAGGGCCTGGTGATGGGTACCCGTTCAGGAGACGTCGACCCGGCCGTCATCTTCCATCTGATGCGGGTGGGCATGATGTCGGCGGACGAGATCGACGTCCTGCTCAACAAGAAGTCGGGCCTGATCGGTCTGTGCGGCGACAACGACATGCGCGAGATCCGCCGCCGTATCGACGAGGGCGACCGGGAGGCGAAGCTCGCCTTCGACATCTACATCCACCGTCTGAAGAAGTACATCGGCTCGTACTACGCGGTGCTCGGCCGGGTCGACGCGATCGCGTTCACGGCCGGGGTCGGCGAGAACGCGGCGCCGGTGCGCGAGGCCGCGGTGGCCGGTCTGGAGGAGCTGGGTCTCGCGGTCGACGGCGAGCTCAATTCCGTACGTTCCGACGAGGCCCGGATCATCTCGCCGGAGTACGCGCGGGTCGCCGTCGCCGTGGTGCCGACCGACGAGGAGCTGGAGATCGCCCAGCAGACCTACGCCCTGGTCCGGGGAGCGTGACAGCCGTCACAGCTGAGCACCCGCCCGCCCATTTGTAGATTCCACCAGACGGAATATTCCGTAGCGAAACAAACCGATAGGATCGCCCCCATGCGCCGTTCCAAAATCGTCTGCACGCTGGGCCCCGCCGTCGACTCCGAAGAGCAGCTCGTCTCGCTGATCGAGGCCGGCATGAGTGTGGCCCGCTTCAACTTCAGCCACGGCACGCACGCCGAACACCAGGGTCGCTACGACCGTGTTCGCGCCGCCGCCGAGAAGACGGGCCGCGCGGTGGGCGTGCTCGCCGACCTCCAGGGCCCCAAGATCCGCCTGGAGACCTTCGCCGAGGGCCCCGTCGAGCTGGTGCGCGGTGACGAGTTCACCATCACCACCGAGGACGTCCCGGGTGACAAGTCGATCTGTGGCACGACGTACAAGGGCCTGCCCGGTGACGTCTCGCGCGGCGACCAGGTCCTGATCAACGACGGCAACGTCGAGCTCAAGGTGATGGACGTCGAGGGCCCGCGGGTCAAGACGATCGTCATCGAGGGCGGTGTCATCTCCGACCACAAGGGCATCAACCTGCCCGGCGCGGCCGTGAACGTCCCGGCCCTGTCCGAGAAGGACATCGAGGACCTGCGCTTCGCCCTGAAGATGGGCTGCGACCTGGTCGCCCTGTCCTTCGTGCGCGACGCGAACGACGTCAAGGACGTCCACAAGATCATGGACGAGGAGGGCCGCCGGGTCCCCGTCATCGCCAAGGTCGAGAAGCCGCAGGCCGTCGCCAACATGGAGGGCGTCGTCGCGGCCTTCGACGGCGTCATGGTCGCCCGTGGCGACCTGGCCGTCGAGTACCCGCTCGAAAAGGTCCCGATGGTGCAGAAGCGCCTCGTGGAGATGTGCCGCCGCAACGCCAAGCCGGTGATCGTCGCGACCCAGATGATGGAGTCGATGATCACCAACTCGCGCCCGACCCGCGCCGAGGCGTCCGACGTCGCGAACGCGATCCTGGACGGCGCCGACGCGGTCATGCTGTCCGCCGAGTCGAGCGTGGGCGCGTACCCGATCGAGACCGTCAAGACGATGTCGAAGATCGTCCAGGCGGCCGAGGAGGAGCTGCTCAGCAAGGGCCTCCAGCCCCTCGTCCCGGGCAAGAAGCCGCGTACGCAGGGTGGTTCGGTGGCCCGCGCCGCGTGCGAGATCGCGGACTTCCTGGACGGCAAGGCGCTGATCGCCTTCACCAAGTCCGGTGACACCGCGCGCCGCCTGTCCCGCTACCGCGTCTGCCAGCCGATCCTGGCGTTCACCACGGACGAGGACACCCGCAACCAGCTCGCGCTGAGCTGGGGCGTCGAGACCTACGTCGTCCCGCACGTGGACTCCACGGACGCGATGGTCGACCTGGTCGACGCCGAGCTGGTGAAGCTCTCCCGCTTCAACGACGGCGACACCGTGGTCATCACCGCCGGTTCGCCCCCCGGTGTCCCCGGCACCACCAACATGGTCCGGGTGCACCAGCTGGGCGGCGCCCAGTAACCGGGCCCGCACCGACATGCGCCGAGGGCGCCTCCTGTACGAGACAGGGGGCGCCCTCGGCGTTTGTGCGGCTCCCGAACCGGGTCAGGCGGTGTCCTCGACCGTGGTGTGCAGGCCGGGGACGTGCAGAGTGCCGCCGAACTGCGCGGCCTGCGTGACCTTCACGTTCGTGAAGTACAGGATCGGCAGGTTGATCGGCGGCGGGTTCTTGGCGTTGAACGTCATGGGGATGAGCCCGAGCAGATTGCCCGAGAGCTCCTCCGTGTACATGATCGTCTTCCCGTCGCGAATGGTGGACGTGGAGCCCTTGTCCGCGCGGATGTGGAAGTACTTCCCGTTCGGCCCCTGGGCGATCTGGTGCAGATCGCCGATGTCGGTGCCGTCCGAGATGACGTACTTCATGACCCGCTTGGTGGTGCCGTCGGCCATCCGGACGTCGACGAGGCCCTTGTAGTCCGCCCCCTTGAGCAGGAGCGAGCTGGCCTCCAGCTTCCAGGTGGAGTCCGGGAGCTGGGCCGGGGTGTCCTCGTTGGCGCCCGCCGCGTCCGTCGCCGCCTCGCAGTCGTCCGGCAGCGTGGTGGAGCTCGGCGACGGGGTCGCCGTCGCGGCGTCCGCCGCGTCCTCCAGGGCCTTGGCGGCCTTGTCGGTGGCCTTGTCGGTGGCGCTCTCGGTGTCCTTGACCGCGTCGCCGGCCTTCTCGGTCGTGTCCTTGACCGTGTCGCCCAGCTTGTCGGTCGTGTCCTTCACCGTGTCGCCGACGTCCGAGGAGGACGCCGAGGCGGACGGGGTCGGGGTCGGCGAGGCCGACTCCTGGTCGTCCGGGCTGAAGAGGTCCTTGAGCGCGTCGCCGACCCCCAGCGGGTCGAGCGGGTTCTTGGTCTCCGACGCCGAGGGCGACGGCGTGGCCGTGTCCTTGTCGGCGGTGCTGCCGGAGTCCGAACCGGACGTCGTGGACTCCCCGGACGCCGACGCGGACGGCGACGGGGTCGGCTCGGCCTTGTCGTCCGAGGACGAGCCGGAGTCGCTGCCGCTGTCCTTGTCGCTGTCCTTCGACGCGTCCGTCGACGCCGACGCGCTCGGCGACGGAGTCGCCGACGCCTTGTCCGCGCCGGAAGTGCTGTCCTCCTGCGCCTGGACCGCGTCCGCGCACGCCTTGTACTCGTCCGCGGACAGACCGGTGGGGTTGTCCTTGGCCGAGGCCAGGGTGGGCGTCATCCCCAGGCCCATGAGCACGGCCGTCGGCATCGCCGCGATGGCTATCGCCTTACCCGCGGGCATGTGCAGCCTGGTGAACAGACGCTTCCTAGGTGCTGCATGCCGCGGCCCGGTTCTCGCACGGGACTCCGTGAAGGAGTCCTCGTGGTGCACCTCGTCAGCCGGCACGGTGCCTCCCGTTCGTCCCGTTGTCCGGGCTCGTCCCTGACTCGTCGTCGTTGGCGCCCGAGACCTGGTAGGTGGCGCCGGCGATCGGCGGAACGGCCGGAGCCGGTTCCTCCGCCGCGGCCGGCCCGGCCCCCACGGCGTCCGCGTCGGCCGCCCTGCCCGGTGCCCAGGAGACGCCGAGGGCGCCGCCGATCAGGGCGAGCAGGAAGCCGATGACGAAGCCACCGAAGTTGGAGACCACCAGAGAGACAAGGGCGAGAAGAATCGCCGCGACCCCCGCGAACACCCGGGAGTGCGGCTGGAACCACATCGTCAGGCCGAGCACGACCAGTAGTACGCCGATGATGAGCGACCCCGCGCCCGCCGTCGTCGCCATGCGGATCGTCATGGTGCCGAGCGTCAGGTTCGCGTACGGGAAGTACATGATCGGGATGCCGCCGAGGATGGCGAGCAGACCACCCCAGAACGGGCGCTGACCGCGCCACCCTCGGAACGATTGGCGCATGTGACCAAGCTTGCTGCCCAGTCCTGCGTGCGCTTCGGCGCTCATGTCGTACAGCTCCTCGGGAATGGCGTTGTTCTGTGGTGTCGATGGCTGTCCGGATACGGGCACGGGGACGGCCCGGCGCGTTCTCCCGCGCGTCCCCGCGCCCGGCCGTTCAGCGCATCAAGTGCCGGCCCCCGGGCCCGCGTTCGGGCCCGTGCGGCCTAGTAGCACTCGTGCGAGCCCTTCGAGACGCTCATCTTGAGGCCCGAGAGCTTGAAGGTGCCGGCGGTGGTGGCCCACGCACGCTGCTGGACGTTCTCGAAGTGCACCGAGTCGGCCTGCTGGGCGAACGAGTTCGGGTCGGCCTTGTCGCCCTGGTGGATGCCGGGGCCCTTGGCGGCGTCACCCGCGGACACACCGATGTCGATGTTCTTGAAGGTCGCGTCGGCCTTCAGGTCATCGGCGTCGATGTAGAGGGTCTTGGCCTCGACCGGGTTGGCCTTGTCCGTACCGGCCGACAGCTTCATCGACACGTCGCCGAAGACCGGGACCGGGACAACCACCGACTGGCAGAGGTTGTTGATGGTCGCGGACTTCATGCCGACGACGGCGACCGGGTGGACGCCGGTCTTGCCGGAGTCGATGGCGCCGTACTGGACGAAGCCCTTGCCATCGAGAGAGTCCGCCGTCACCTTGAACGACTGACCCGACACACTGAACGATGCCGCGAGCGCACCCTGGGACAGGGCGACACCTATCGCGGCAGTCGCCGCGACGCTCGGCACCATGACTACGGCGAACCGCTTCCATCTGGTTCCGCCACGAGTCACGGACTTCATGACTGTTCCTCCTTCTCGGACGTACATCTCCGGCCCTGACTGCCCCTTGCGGCGGCTCAGCCGGGCAGGGATGGGAGAAGTGCTACGTCCTCGGGAAGGAGAGCGCCCGCATCGGAGGCGCGAAGTCAACCGCACCCTGATCACCGGCGATCACCCCCGAGCGACAACCACTGGTCGCACCTGAGCCATCACGCGCAACCCGTCGGGCAGGCCCAGCCTTACCGGCCGAGACCCCCCTGCCCTGAGACCGACGGCGCTCCCCTGGTTCACCGTCGACCTGCCCGGTGGGGACCCATGCACCCCGCTGCCCGAATGGCTGTCGGACGAGTGGGGAGTGGACCGAGCGTGCCCGATCGTGGTGCATTCCACGCGCTCGCACAAGGGGGTTCGTTACTCACGGGTAACGGACGGATAACCGAACCACGACCGCCCGGCATCAGCCGACAACACAGGGTGCTGTCAAGTGAGTTTCCATAGCGGTTGAATGAGGGACGGAACGGGACAGAAGAAGGCCCCTGACTTACTCCAAGTAACAGCGGCCGCGATTACCAAGTTTTGGTAAAGCGCGGCCGCCGTGTGTCCCTGAGGACAGAACTTTCACCCCGGCATCACAAGCCGTGGCGTTTAAGAACTGGTCACCGGAGCCTCAGAAGAGAACGCGGGCCAGAGCCGTACGGGCCGTGGTCACGCGGGGGTCGTCGGCCCCGACGACCTCGAACAGTTCCAGCAGGCGGACGCGGGCCGCGTCCCGGTCGTCACCGGCCGAGCGGGCCACGGCGTCGACGAGCCGGCCGAACGCGTCAGCGACATGTCCGCCGACCAGATCGAGGTCGGCCGCGGCGATCTGGGCCTGCACGTCACCGGGGTTCTGCGCGGCTTCCGTACGCACCTTCTGCGGGTCCATGCCCTGGACGCGCTGGAGCAGTTCGGCCTGGCCGAGACCGAGCTTGGCCTCGGTGTTGCCGGGGTCGTCGGAGAGCACGTTCTTGTACGCCTGGACGGCGCCCGCCAGGTCACCGGCGTCAAGGGCCCGCACGGCGGCTTCGAGGAGCGCGTCGTAGGGACCGGCCGGAGCCTCCACGACCGGTGCGGCGCCTTCCGCATCCGGGTCGACGGTGATCCCGACGAGCCCGAAGCGCTCCTCGGCGACCTGGATCAACTGGTCGAGGGTGCCCCGGATCTGGGCCTCGGGGGCGGCTCCCTGGAAGAGCGGCAGGGCCTGGCCGGCCACCACCGCGAAGACGGCCGGGATCCCCTGGACCCCGAACTGCTGCATCAACATCTGGTTGGCGTCGACATCGATCTTGGCGAGCACGAAGCGGCCGTTGTACTCGGCGGCGAGGCGCTCGAGCAGCGGGCTCAGCTGCTTGCAGGGCTCGCACCACTCGGCCCAGAAGTCGATGACGACGGGCACCTCGGTGGAGCGCTGCAGGACGTCGCGCTCGAAACCCGCCTCATTGACGTCGATGACGAGGCTCGACGGCGACACCGCGCCGCCGCCGCCCTGCCGGGCCGCTTCGGCGCGCGCCTGCTCCGCCTTCGCCTTGGCCTCCTGGGCCGCCTTCACCGCGGCGAGATCGACGACTCCGCTCATGGACATGTTCCGTGGCTGCATGCGTACAGTCTCCCCCTTCCGCGGACGGTTGTGGGCCGGGTCCGTCGCTGTGACCTCCCGCCGGATGGTGAGGCACGCGCGACGGACTCGGCTGTGTGTCGCTTCGGTGCCGGGTCCCCACCCGGCACCAGTGGTTGCCGCTCGTCATGGCCGGTCGGGGTGCAGATCCGAGTCGGTCGTACGAGATCGAGCTTTCGCTACGAGTCGTAGCGTAACTGTCGTGGGTGATGCGCGGGGCGGAACCCCCGGTGATCTGGCTCACGCGGAACGGCACGGCCGCTTTCGTCCTACCGGCCGGTATGGTCGTCGACCATGCAGAGCCGCACGCCTTCCCGTACAGGTCGCCCCCGGTCCGCCGCGGCGGACGAGGCGATCCTGGAGGCGACGCGGGCGGCGCTGGTGGATCTCGGCTGGTCGAAACTGACGCTCGGGGACGTGGCCACGCGTGCGGGTGTCGCGAAGACCACCCTGTACCGCCGCTGGGCCAACAAGAACGAACTGGTCGTCGACGCCGTGGCGGTCCTCTTCGATGAACTCGAACTGCCCGACAAAGGTTCCCTCGCCGCCGACATCGAGGGTGTGGTGCTTCAGTTCGCGGCGATCCTCGACCGGCCCGAGACGAAGACGGCGCTCATGGCGGTGGTCGCCGAGTCGACGCGTGACGCGCCGTTGCGCGAACGCATCCGTACCTCGATCGTCGACCGCCAGAAGCGCCTCGTCCTGCTGGGCCGGGCCCGGGCGGAGCGCCGCGGCGAGCTGCCTCCGGCGCCGGATCCCGTCAGCGCGGCGGCGACGGCGGACCTGATCTTCGACGTCGCGGCCGGGGCGGTGGTGCATCGGACGCTCGTCAGCGCGGAGCCGGTGGACGCGGACTGGGTCCGCCGCTTCACGACCCTCCTGCTCGGCGGCCTCACAGCCCCCTCCGACTGACCCGCCCCCGGCACCTCGGGCAATCCGCCGCCGCGCGCCGCGCCGCCTTGGGCAATCTGCCGCCCGCCACGGCCGCCTTGGGCAATCTGCCGCCCGGGGCTTTCCCGCCCCGGCCGGCTGCCGCGCCGCCGCAGGTCATTTGCCGCCCGCCACGGCCGCCTTGGGCAATCTGCCGCCATGGGCGGCAGGGTGGGCAAGGCGGCACCCCGGCGCGGGGTGAGCGCTCCGACCGGCCTCCAGCTCGGTCCCGGGCGCACCATCGCCGGGTGCAGGCCCGGTGGGGGCTGGTCGCGCAGTTCCCCGCGCCCCTACGGGGCACGACCACCATCGGCGGAGCCGCAGATCGACACAGCCCCGCACCCCCGACGGGGCGCACCTCCGGTGCGGCGGCTCGTCGTCCTCAGAACCCGGCCGGCTCCGTGTACACGCCCCACTCGTCGCGCAGCACGCCACAGATCTCCCCCAGCGTCGCCTCGGCCCGCACAGCATCGAGCATCGGCCCGATCATGTTCGCCCCGCTCCGCGCGGCCTCCAGCATCGCCCCGAGCGCCCCGCGCACCGCCGCATCGTCCCGCTCCGACTTCCGGCCCCCGAGCACCCGCACCTGCTCCCGCTCCACCTCATGGCTGACCCGCAGGATCTCCAGGTCACCGGTGACGGACCCGTGGTGCGCGTTCACGCCGACGACCCGCTTGTCGCCCTTCTCCAGCGCCTGCTGGTACTGGAAGGCGGACTCGGCGATCTCCCCGGTGAACCAGCCGTCCTCGATCCCGCGCAGGATCCCGGACGTGATCGGCCCGATGGGGTGCTGCCCGTCGGGGTGCGCCCGCAGGCCCCGCTCCTTGATCTGCTCGAAGATCTTCTCGGCGTCGGCCTCGATCCGGTCGGTGAGCTGCTCCACGTACCAGGAACCGCCCAGCGGGTCCGCGACGTTGGCGACGCCCGTCTCCTCCATCAGCACCTGCTGCGTACGCAGCGCGATCTCGGCGGCCTGCTCGCTGGGCAGGGCGAGGGTCTCGTCGAGGGCGTTGGTGTGCAGGGAGTTCGTCCCGCCGAGCACGGCCGCGAGCGCCTCCACCGCGGTCCGTACGACGTTGTTGTACGGCTGCTGCGCGGTGAGCGAGACACCGGCCGTCTGGGTGTGGAACCGCAGCCACTGCGCCTTCTCGCTCCTCGCCCCGTACACGTCCCGCATCCACCGCGCCCAGATGCGCCGCGCCGCACGGAACTTGGCGATCTCCTCGAAGAAGTCGACGTGCGCGTCGAAGAAGAAGGAGAGACCGGGCGCGAAGACGTCGACGTCGAGCCCGCGGCTCAGCCCCAGCTCCACGTAACCGAACCCGTCGGCCAGCGTGTACGCCAGCTCCTGCGCGGCCGTCGAGCCCGCCTCACGGATGTGGTACCCGGACACCGACAGCGGCTTGTACGCCGGGATCGAGGCGGCGCAGTGCTCCATCAGGTCGCCGATCAGCCGCAGATGGGGCTCGGGCTGGAAGAGCCACTCCTTCTGCGCGATGTACTCCTTGAAGATGTCGGTCTGCAGCGTGCCGTTGAGGACCGACGGGTCGACGCCCTGCCGCTCGGCCGCGACCAGGTACATGCAGAAGACGGGCACGGCCGGACCGCTGATCGTCATCGACGTCGTGACGTCGCCCAGCGGGATGTCCTTGAACAGGACCTCCATGTCGGCCGCCGAGTCGATCGCGACCCCGCAGTGCCCGACCTCGCCGAGCGAGCGCGGGTCGTCGGAGTCGCGCCCCATGAGCGTCGGCATGTCGAAGGCGACGGAGAGCCCGCCCCCTCCGTTCGCCAGGATCATCTTGTAGCGCTCGTTCGTCTGCTCGGCGTTCCCGAACCCCGCGAACTGGCGGATGGTCCACGTCCTGCCCCGGTACCCGGTCGGGTAGAGGCCGCGTGTGAACGGGTACTCCCCCGGCCACCCGATCCGCTCGAAGCCCTCGTACGTGTCCCCGGGCCGCGGCCCGTAGACCGGCTCCACGGGGTCACCGGAGAGCGTCGTGAAGTCGGCGTCCCGCTTGCGGGCGGCGTCGTAACGGGCCTGCCAGCGACGGCGGCCCTCCTCGATGGCGGTGGCCGTAACGGCGTTCGTGGCGTCAGCGTCCTTGCTTCCCATACCTTCGAATTTACTTGGACGTCCTAGTAAATGTCGATGGCTGACGGCCGTCGTGACCCGAAGGCCCCAGCGCCGGAGGCGGGAGTGCCCCATCTCACGCCAGGGGATCCCATGTCGGGGACCTCCTGGCGACCCGATACGCTCGATGTCATGAAGAGGAGCGTCCTGACCCGATACCGGGTGATGGCTTACGTCACCGCCGTACTGCTGATCCTCCTGACGATTGGTGTGATCGGAAAGCGTCTGCTGAGCCTGGACGGGTTCGACAGCTTCGTCACGGTTGTCGGGATCGCTCACGGCTGGCTCTACGTGATCTACCTGGTCTTCGCCTTCGATGTCGGCACCAAGGCCAAGATGCCGTTCGGCAGGCTGGCCTGGGTTCTGCTCGCCGGCACCATCCCCACCGCGGCCTTCTTCGTCGAGCGCAAGGTGACGCGGGAGGTCGAGCCCCTCCTGGCGAAGGCCCCTCAGCCCAGTCCGTCCACGGCCTGACCGGCCCACGTCACCGCCGCGGCGGCCCCAGCTCGGTCACTTCACGATCGAGTGACACTACGTCGCACGCAACTGCCCGTTGACGTAGAGCCGAGCGCAGGCCTTCCCGTACTTCGGGAGGGTCTGCAGGGCATTGCTGCGCAGGGGATCCCCCTTGGTGTGGGTGAGAAAGCAGCCCGCAGGCACCTTCACGCCGACGCCGTGGAAGTCGTAGCTGAAGCTGTTGATCGTCGTGGTACCGGTGGCGCTCGCCTCAGCCGTCCCGGCCGCGCCGAGAGTGACCGCGGCGGTGAACAAGCCGGTACCGATGGCAGCCACAACGCCACGAGCGGCTTTCTGCACTGGAATCAAGGTAGGCCTCTCCATCGATGGAGCGGCGTGTGAGCACTCCTGTCACACACTCGCCCAAGGCCGTGCCGATGATCAGCAGGGCCTCTCCATGGGAACGGCGGCGATTGCCCCAGGCATCGCATCAGAGGGTGGGATCACCGGTAAGCAGGACTGCCCGGAGCGGACGTGACGTCCGAAACCTCAGTCCTCGTCCAGGAAATCGTGCGCCGCCACCCGCAGCGGTCGCAGCATCGCGAAGATCTCCCCGCACTCCTCGGCGTCGTAGACCCCGAGGCCGAACTCCATCGCCATCAGGTCCCGCGTCGCCGCCTCGACGACCTCGCGGCCCTTGTCGGTGATGGAGGCGAGGGTGCCGCGGCCGTCGTTGGGGTTGGGGCGCTTGTCGACGAGGCCGGACTTCACCAGGCGGTCGACGGTGTTCGTCACCGACGTCGGGTGGACCATGAGCCGCTCGCCGATCTTCGACATGGTCAGCTCGCCCTCCTTGGAGAAGGTGAGCAGGACCAGTGCCTCGTAGCGCGCGAAGGTGAGCCCGTACGGCTTGACGACGGCGTCGACCTCGGCGAGCAGGATCTGGTGCGCGCGCATGATCGACGTGATCGCGCCCATGGACGGCACGGATCCCCAGCGCTGCTTCCAGAGTTCATCGGCGCGGGCGATCGGATCGAAGGCAAGACTGAGCGGCTTCGGCACCCCTCGACCTTACCGGCCGGTCACATGGTGGTCAGCCCCGTCTCGCCCTTTGGCCGATTCGCTCGGGACGCCTCGCGCGCGAGGGCCGCGCAGCACGCCGTTCCGAGCGCTCCGGCGCCGGCCACCGTGGCGGCGACGCCGAACGCCTCGGCCGCCGCTCCGCCGAGTGCGGCGCCGATGCCCTGGACGGTCATCAGACCCGCGCTGTGCAGGGTCATGACGCGGCCGCGCAGTTCCTCGGGGATCGCGTCGACGAACCAGCGGTCGACGCCGAGGGTGTACGCGAATCCGGCCCCGGCGAGCAGCAGGATCAGCAGGGTCGCGATGAGGCCGGGGCGGGCCGCGTAGCCGAGCAGGGGGAGCAGGGTGGCGCAGACCAGCGGCAGGGCGATCCGGGAGCGGGTCGCCGGCGTCAGCACCGATCCGGCGAACAGTTCGCTGCCCACGGTCCCCACGGCCATCGCGCACATCAGCAGGCCGACGCCGGCCGTGCCGACCCCGATCTCGTCGGCGTACGCGGCGGCCAGTACCTCGGGGATCACGGAGAACATCGGCGGCACCCAGAGCAGCAGCACCAGGACCCGCATCCGCCGGTCGGCGAACATCCGGCCCGCCCCGCAGAGCGAGGCCCGTACCAGCGCCTCCCGTGCGCGCGCCCGCGCCGGGCGGCTCCGGGTGCCGAGCCGCAGCAGCGTGGCGGAGCTCAGGAACGTGACGACGGTGATGACGAGCGCGCCGCGCGGGGTGACGACGGTGAGCAGGACGCCGCCGAGCGCGAGCCCGCCGAGCACCGAGCTCTGCGAGACGATCCGCAGCAGCGAGCGGCCGAGGACGAACAGGTCGCCGTCGCCGAGGACGTCGGTGAGCGTGGCCATGCGGGTGCCGTTGAAGACCGGCGAGACCAGCGCGATGGCGCAGCGCAGGGCGAGCAGCGCGGCGACGGGCGTCAGGGGCAGCGCCATCAGCGCGGCGCAGGCGGCGCAGAGCAGATCGCAGCCGACGAGCACCCGGCGCGGCGGCCACCGGTCGGCGATGCCGGACAGCAGCGTCCCGCCGACCGCGTACGGCATGAAGCCGAGGGAGAAGGTGAGCGCGCTCAGCAGCGGCGAGCCGGACAGCCGGTAGATCAGCACGCTGAGCGAGATCTCGGCGACGACGACCCCGAACAGGGAGGCGGCGTGCGCGAGGAACACGGCCCGGAACTCGGAAACGCGGAAGAGGTCGGTGTAGCGGGGGCGCTCGGCGGCCGCCGGTTCGGCCGCGGCCCGCGCGGCGGCGGAGAGCACCGTCCCGGGCTCGGCCCCGGCTCCCACCCCGTCCGGGCCGCCCGCCGCACCGGACCGCGGCCCCGGAGCCGTCCCCTCGCCCGTCACCGCTCCCCCGGACGGACCCCGCTCCGCCGAGCCGCCCCCGTCGCCCTGCGCGCCCCGGTCCACCGGTCCGGCCGCGTCCCTGTCCTTCGTCATGCCCGCACCCTGACCGCCGCGGGCCGCCGGGCGTACTCTTTCGGACCACGCCGAATGTTCCGGGAAGTCGGGAAGTCACTGTCATGCCGCTGCACCTGCACTTCGGGCAGAGCGATCTGCTGCGCTGCCGGTTCGCGGTGTCGCCGTTGTGGGAGACGCAGGAGGCGGTGCGGACGCTGAAGCGGCCCGAGCGGCAGGGCTACCACCTGCCGTGGCTGCGCCGGATCCAGCAGGCCGCCCGGGGCCTCGACCTCGCGCGGCTGTGGCTGCTGATGCCGCAGCCGGGGCACACCCCGGACTTTCTCGGGCCGCCGCCGATCGGGCCCGCCGCGACCTTCGACGAGGAGCTCGCGGCGGTGCGCGCGACGGACCCGGAGGTGGCCCGGCAGGACATGGCGCTCTCACTGGCCTGCACGCCGGGCGCCGCCGACAGCCCGGCGGGCCGCGCCCTGCTCGCCGAACCCGCGCGTGCCGTACGGGAGCTGGCCGACGCCATGGAGCAGGCGTGGCACGTGCTGATCGAGCCCGAGTGGCCCCGGCTGCGGGCGCTGCTGGAGGCCGACGTGGCGTACCACTCGCGGCGCCTCGCCCAGGTCGGGCTCGAAGGGCTGCTGGAAGAGCTGCATCCGCGCATCGACTGGGACCCGGCGACGCTCACCCTCAGCGCGCGGGCGAGCAGTCATCGGCGCAGCCTCGACGGGCAGGGTCTGGTGCTGCTGCCCAGCGTGTTCTCGTGGCCGGACGTGATCAGCGGGTTCGAGCCGCCCTGGCAGCCCACGGTCGCGTACCCGGCGCGCGGCATCGGCGGCCTGTGGACCACTCCGGCGGCCACCCCGCAGGCGCTCGCCGGGGTGCTCGGGCGGGGCCGCGCCGATGTGCTGCACGCCCTCGACGCCCCGGCGTCGACCAGCGCCCTCGCGCACGCCCTGGGCCGGGCGCCGTCGTCCGTGAGCGCGCATCTGACGGCGCTGCGCGCGGCGGGCCTGCTCACCGCCCGGCGCCACGGACACCAGGTGCTCTACGAGCGGACGCCGCTGGGCGGCGCCCTGGTGGCCGGCGGTCAGGACGTCTGACGAGGCGTCTAATACCCGGCTCCAGCACTCCTTTATGTCACGATTGCCGGAATCGCCCGTGCTCTGACCCAGGGGGCAGGATGCCCGTCCCGTCCGTCCGCACTCGCCCGGCCCGCACGTTCGCGCGCACCGCGGCCGCCGCACTCCTCCTGTCCGCCCTCACCGCCGGCTGCTCCGACGACGGCGCCCCCTCCCCCACCGAGGCGGCCGGACAGACCGCTCCCTCGCCGACGACGGGCGACACCTCGCCGTTCTGGGTCGACCCCGCCTCCGACGCCGCCGTCCAGGCCGCGCAGTGGGAGAAGGAGGGGCGCGCCTCCGACGCCGACGTGATCCGGCGGATCGCCCGGCACCCGCAGGGCATGTGGGCGCCGGGCGACTATCCGCGCCCGGCGATCGCCGAAGCGGGGGTACAGGCCCGGAAGGCGGACAAGACGCTGGTCCTGGTCGCGTACAACATCCCGCACCGCGACTGCGGCCAGCATTCGGCGGGCGGCGCGCACAGCGCGGACTTCTACCACCAGTGGATCGACGCGTTCGCGACCGGCATCGGCGACGCCAAGGCGCTGGTCGTCCTCGAACCGGACGCGCTCGGGCACATCGTCGACGGCTGCACCCCGGAGGAGTACCGCGAGGAGCGCTACACGCTGATCGGCTCGGCGATCGACCGGCTGAAGCAGCAGCCGAACACCAAGGTGTACGTGGACGCGGGCAACCCCGCCTGGATCCCCGACGCGTCCAAGCTCGTCGAGCCGCTGCGCCGGGCCGGCGTCGAGCGCGCCGACGGCTTCTCCTTGAACGTCTCCAACTTCCAGACGGACGAGGCGAGTTCGGCGTACGGAAAGCAGCTCTCGCGGCTGCTCGGCGGCGCCCACTTCGTCGTCGACACCAGCCGCAACGGCGCCGGCCCGTACTCCGCGGCCGGCGCCGACGCCTGGTGCAACCCGCCGGGCCGCGCCCTCGGCACGGCCCCGACGGCCCGGACCGGTGACCCGCTGATCGACGCGTATCTGTGGGTCAAGCGGCCCGGGGAGTCGGACGGGGCATGCCGGGGCGGTCCCGCGGCGGGCACGTGGTGGGCGGATTACGCACTGGGGCTCGCCCGCAACTCCCGTACCTGACGCACATGGCCCGCTCCCGGCGGCTCCCGGTCAGTCCTCGCCGACCTTGACCCACTTGGCCTCGGACGAGACCCCGTCCTGGTCGGTGAGGAACAGCATGTACCAGCCGGGCGGCACCAGGGCCGTGTCGGTCGGCACGTCCACCGTGACCTCGCCGTCGCCCTTGGACAGGCCGAGCGCGATCGAGCGCTGCTCCACGTCCGTCGTGTGGGTCACGGCGGACGGGCGCATCAGGCGCGCGCCGGCGATCCGGTCGGCGGCATCCGTCCGATAGGTCGCCCGGTGACTGGCCGGCAGGGTCTGCGGACCGTCACCGATCACCGGGCGCTTGTCGCCGCCCCGGTGCAGCGCGGGCGGCGTGAAGATCTCCATCCGCTGCTCGAAGTGGCCCAGCTTGGTGTTCTGCTGGTCGTCGAAGAGCGGGTCGGAGCCGAAGGTGGCCACCCGCCCGTCGGGCAGCAGCAGCGCCTCCGAGTGGTAGTTGCGGCCGACCCTGGGCGACGCCGCCTCGTGGAAGGCGTTCTCCTTGGGGTCGTAGAACTGCGCGGCGAGGATGTTGCTGGCGCTGCGCCCGCGGTAGTCGGAGGAGCCGTTCGTGGTGAAGACGGAGTCGTCCGGCATGATCACACTGTTCAAGTAGCGGGTTCCCTCGGGGAGTTGGGGACCGGTCTTGAACGACGGGTTCTCCTCCTTCAGGTCGACGACCGCGGTGCGCGACGTGGCCTTCTTGGACTCGCCGACGCCACCGCCACCCAGGATCATCACCTTCTGGTCCTGCGCCGGGGGCAGCAGCAGGGAGGACGAGGTCTCCGTCTGGTCCTGGTCCGTGAGGCCCGGGACCTTCTGGAACTTGTTGGTCTTCAGGTCCCACAGGCCCGGCTCGCGGCCCTTGTCCGCGGGCCCGTACCCGGCGTTGGACGCCGGGTAGAAGAGCTTGCCGCCCTTGGTGAGGAACAGCGCGGGGTAGGTCGGGAAGTAGCGCTTGGGGCCCATCGACCACTTCTTGGTCTTCGGGTCGTAGATCTCGTTGTCGCCGGGGTCGATGACGCCGACGTCGTCGAGACCGGAGACGGCGAGCACCTTGCCGTCCTCCAGGCCCACCAGGGTCGGGTACCAGCGGGCCTTCTCCATCGGGTCCACGGGCACGTACTTCTCGGCGACGGGGTCGAACTCGTAGGCCGCCCTGATCCCCTGGAAGTCCTGCTTGTCCATGGTGATCTTCTCGGAGAGGCCGTACGTGTTGTCGGCGTCCTCGCCCCTGAGGCCCTCGATCTCGTACTGGGCCTGCTTGGACGTCGCGTACTGCCGGCCGTCGGCGACCGCCTCGACGAAGACGCGGGCCTCGCTCGCCTTGACCTTGGTCCGCCACGGCTGCATGACGCCGGCCCGGTTGTAGGTGACGTCGAAGGTGCGCTTGGCGGCCGGCACCTTCACGTCGAACTTCGAGACGTACTCGACGCCGGCCGGTGAGCGGAACCTGGTGCCCTTCTTGAGGACCACCGGCTTGTCGGGGTTCTCGTTCTTCACGCGCATACCGCCGCCGGCCCGTTTGACCTCGCCGTCGAGCAGTTCGTAGCGGGCGGTGCCGCCCGCCACCAGGAGCCGCCCGTCGGGGAGTTGGGCGTGTCCCGAGCAGAAGAAGTCCTCGGGGGTGGCGATCTTCTTGAAGGTGTTGGCCTTCGGGTCCCACAGGATCGTGTCGAAGGACCCGGCGTCGAACTTCTTCTGTTCGTTGCCCGAACCGGCGACGATCAGCACCTTGCCGGTGTGCAGCAGCGCGGCGTGGATGGCGTTGGTGCGGAACTGCTCGGGGATGTCCACCCCCGACCACGAGCCGTACTCGGCCTGGTAGTCGGGCTGGGCGATCTTCCAGTCGTAGTACTGCTCGGACGCGAAGGTCCAGGCGGCCGGGGCGTTGAGGCCGATGAGGAGGGCGATGCCGCCGGCTCCCAGCACGGTCTTCTTCGTCCGCTGCGACGGCCGGTAGGACATGAAGGACTTGGGGGCCATGGGTCAGTTCCCTCCTGCGCTCGGGCCGGAGACCGGCGACACGGACGACACGGATGACACGGACGAGACGGAGGTGACGGACGTGACAGGCGTGACCGGGGTGACGGACGGCACGGTGCGCACCGTCTCCGTCTCGCGCCCTGCGGTCCTGGCGGCGCCCTGCCCGCGCTGCGCCACGGCCCAC
Organism: Streptomyces sp. VRA16 Mangrove soil; assembly: GCF_017377775.1. Classification (GTDB taxonomy): domain Bacteria; phylum Actinomycetota; class Actinomycetes; order Streptomycetales; family Streptomycetaceae; genus Streptomyces. Next base: position 205,438 of record NZ_JAFVLN010000016.1, on the reverse strand, counting down.
ACCACGGCGGGCGCGAGCGCGATGCACAGGGCGAGGAACGCCCAGGTCCGCATGGCCACATGGGTGTGGTCGAGGGCGACGGAGGCGACCAGCGAGGACGCCAGCACGGCCGCCCAGAACAGGTGGATACGGAAGGTCAGCACCCGGTCGGCGGTGGCGTCGCCGCCCTTCGGCGTGACGACGAACCGGGACGGGCGGCGCAGGAAGGCCGCGCCCAGCGACTTCAGATAGATCGGCGCGGAGATCGCCGACATGGCCATCCCGGCGAGACCGCCCGACCCCTCCGGTTCGTGCGGCGAGACGTTGTGCCGCCGGTTCCACAGGTAGAGGCCGATCTGGAGGGCCGCGGCGTCGCTGTAGAGCATCAGCCACACGGACGCGGAGACCTCGGTGCCGCTGGCCCCGAACCACAGGAACAGCACGCAACTCAGCACGCCGAGCAGCCAGTTGACGGCTGTCATCGGGTAGTAGACGAGCATCATGCTGTAGGAGAACAGCCGGCCGACCGGCATGCTGAACGGCGCCTTCCAGTACTGCTTGAAGAGCGTCTCGTACGTCCCGCGCGACCAGCGCATCTGCTGGGTGAAGAAGTCCGTCCAGGAGGCGGGCCCCTCACCGACCGCGAGCACGTCGGGGGTGTACACGGAGCGCCAGCTGACCCCGGTGTCCGGGTTCTTGTGCCGGTGGATCTCGAAGCCGGTGGCCATGTCCTCGGTGATCGAGTCGACGAGCCCGCCGATCTGCTTCAGGGTGGAGATCCGTACGACGTTGTTGGTGCCGACGAACATGGGTGCCCGGTAGCGGTTGCCGGCCCGCTGGATCAGCGCGTGGAAGAGGAACTGCTGGGACTCGGCGGCCTTGGTGACCGGGGAGACGTAGTTGCCGTAGACCTGCGGTCCGACGACGAACGCCACGTCCGGGTCGCGGAAGTAGCCCATCATCCGCTCCAGGAACTCCGGCACCGGCACGTGGTCGGTGTCGACGGAGGCGAAGAAGTCGTAGTCGGCGTGGTGCGCGGCGAGCCAGGCGTTGTAGTTGCCGTGCTTCGTACGGGTCTTGTGGGCACCCTTCTTCTGGTTCCACTCGGCGACGCCGTGCCGCGTGAAGTGCTTGACGCCGAGCTCCTCGCACAGGGCCCTGGCCCCGTCGTCGTCCCCCTCGTCGAGCAGCCAGACGTCGAAAGGACCGTCGTGCGTGATGCGGATCGCGCCCTCAAGGGTCGCCCGCACCATCGCGAGGGGTTCCTTGCCGGGGACGTAGGTCGTCAGGAACGCGACCCGGGTGCCGGGCTCCGCGCGTACGGGGACGGGGTCCCTGGCGACCATCGTCGCGTGGGCGATGGAGGTGACGTTGACGAGCATGAACAGTTCGATGAGCCCGATCGACACCAGCATCACGACGTCGAGGTGCACGAGCCAGGCATCGCCGCCCTCGCGCTCCACCCAGTGGGTGGGCCAGACGAGATAGACGAGCAGGATCCCCGTGAGGATCGGGGCGAGCGTCATCAGGAGGACCGCTCGTATTCGGTGCGGCTCGCGGGAGAGGAGTGAGGTGTACTGCACCCGGTAGCCGCCGTCGGCGGGCGGCTCGGTGAGCGGCCCCGCGAGCCTGCTGTAGGTGTCGTAGTCGTAGCCCTCAGGCCGCACAGCGCCCTCCAGGTTCTGCCGCCCCGCCGTCGGTGGCCGGGCGTGTCGATACCCTCACAAAAGGTGACTTTCGTGGGCGTGTCGAACCGGAAGAGGCGTAAGAGTGAGGTATACGGACGCCGTCACACCAACGCGCCCCTGAGCGAGCGGAACTCGCTTCAGGGGCGCGGGTGGTGCCGGTGTGCGGATGACCTACTCGGCGAGGTGCCGCTCCACGGTCGCGACCTTCGACGTCAGACCGTCGACGACGCCGGGGCGGATGTCCGCCTTCAGCACCAGCGAGACTCGGGGGGCCCGCTCCTCGACGACGGCCACGGCGCGCCTGACCACGTCCATGACCTCGTCCCACTCACCCTCGACCGAGGTGAACATGGCGTCGGTACGGTTCGGAAGCCCCGACTCCCGCACGACACGGACCGCGTCGGCGACGTACTCCCCCACGTCCTCACCGACCCCGAGCGGCGTCACGGAAAAGGCGACGATCATGCGTTGACGATTCCTTCCTTGCGGGCGCGGGACGCGATCACGGCGTCCACGGCCTTCTCGGCCTCCCGCTTCAGCTTGCGCTCGGCGAAGAAGCCGCCGGTGGGCAGGACGGAGAGGACGAAGTAGAGCGCGCCGCGGCCGAAGCTCCACTTCGCGCGGTTCCAGGCGTCCAGCCAGAAGATCACGTACAGGACGAAGAGAACGCCGTGCACCATGCCCATGACGGGCACCGCGTTGAAGTCCGTCGTCCGCTTCAGCACCGAGCAGACCAGCAGCAGGATGAAGGAGACGGCCTCAGGGGCGGAGACGAGGCGGAGTCGGCGGATGGCGGAGGCGGTCTTGATGTCCACAGGGGCACCTTCGAGGAGTCGGAGGAAGCGTCGAACGAGGCGTTCGTCGGCTCGTGCGTCGATCTTGTGAACGTACGCACAAGCGCTCTCCATTGTGGCACCGCCCTGTTCGAGCCCTGTCGGCGCCCTCCCCCGCCCCGCTACCTTCGACCTCGTGGCAACGTTCCGGCTGCAGGGCAGCAAGATGCTCGCCGTCGACATGACGGGCGACAGCGTCAAGGCGAAGAACGGGTCGATGGTCGCGTACGACGGCCGTATGGCGTTCAAGAAGCTGAGCGGGGGTGGCGAGGGGATACGGGGGATGGTCACGCGTCGGCTCACCGGCGAGCAGATGGTCGTGATGGAGGTGAAGGGCCAGGGCACCTGCTGGTTCGCGGACCGGGCCAGCGAGATCAACCTGGTGAATCTGGGCGGCGACAAGCTGTACGTCGAGTCGAGCAATCTGCTGTGCACGGACGCGGGGCTGCGCACCGGCACCAGCTTCACCGGCATGCGCGGCGCCTCCCAGGGCAACGGCCTGTTCACGACGACCGTCGAGGGGCACGGGCAGGCGGCGATCATGAGCGACGGCCCGGCGGTGGTGCTGCGGGTGAGCCGCGACTACCCGCTGACCGTGGACCCGGGCGCGTACGTCGCGCACCAGGGGAATCTGCGGCAGTCGTTCCAGTCGGGCGTCACCTTCCGTACGTTCTTCGGGGAGGGCGGCGGCGAGGCGTTCCAGATCCGCTTCGAGGGCGACGGGCTCGTCTACGTACAGCCCAGTGAGCGGAACACGATCGCGGGGGACGTGTGACATGGGGTTCCGTGAGATCAACTCGAAGATGATCGAGGCGACCGTCGTGCCGGGGCAGCGGCTCTACAGCCAGCGCGGCGCGATGCTCGCGTACAAGGGAGAGGTCTCCTTCACGCCCAACATGCAGGGCGGGCAAGGGGGGCTGATGTCGATGATCGGGCGGCGGGTGGCCAACGAGGCGACGCCGCTGATGAGCGTCGAGGGCAGCGGGACGGTGCTGTTCGGCCACGGCGGCCACCATGTGCAGGTGATCACGCTGGCCGGCGACACCCTGTACGTGGAGGCCGACCGGCTGCTCGCCTTCGACGGGACGCTGCAGCAGGGCACGATGTTCTTGGGCTCGCAGGGCGGGGTGATGGGCCTGGTGCGTGGGCAGGCGACCGGGCAGGGCCTGTTCACGACGACGCTCAAGGGGCACGGATCGGTGGCCGTGATGGCGCACGGCGGTGTCATCGAGGTGCCCATCACGCCGAACAACCCGGTGCACGTGGACCCGCAGGCGTACGTCGCCCACCACGGCGACGTACGCAACAAGCTGTCGTCGGCGCTCGGCTGGCGGGACATGGTGGGCCGCGGCAGCGGCGAGGCGTTCCAGCTGGAGCTGAGCGGGAGCGGTGCGGTGTACGTCCAGGCGTCGGAGGAGAAGCTGTGAGCGGGCCCGTCGTGTACGACCCCAGGACGCTGCCGGTCGACGACAACGTCAACGCGTACACCTTCTGCGTGGAACTCAAGAGCAGCCAGTGGTTCCTGCAGAAGGGCAAGATGATCGCCTACTACGGGCGCATGGAGTTCAACGGCATCGGGCACGGCCGGCTCGACCGGCTGATCCGCACGTCGTTCCACTCGCCGCTGCACGCGAGCGACTGGGTGGTGGCGGAGGGCAGCGGCAAGATGCTCCTCGCCGACCGGGCCTTCGACGTGAACTCCTACGACCTGGACGACGGCAACCTCACGATCCGCGCGGGCAATCTGCTCGCTTTTCAGCCAAGTCTCGCGCTGAAGCAGTCCATCGTGCCCGGCTTCCTCACACTCATTGGCACCGGCAAATTCGTCGCCGCTTCGAACGGGCCCGTGGTGTTCATGGAACCGCCTATCCGCGTAGATCCACAGGCGCTCGTCGGCTGGGCTGACTGTCCGTCACCTTGTCACCATTACGACCATGGCTACCTGACAGGTGTCATCGGCGGTCTACGTGCGATGACGGGCATCGGCGGGGTCAGTGGCGAGGAGCACCAGTTCGAGTTCGTGGGCGCGGGCACGGTTCTGCTGCAGTCCAGCGAGGCGCTGATGCCGGAGACCGCCACGGGTGACGTACCTCACCAGGCGGGTGTACCGGGCAGTAGCCAAGGACCCGGCACAGGTCAGCCACCGGCGCCGCGTCTTCCCGGACAGCTGGGAGACCTCCAGCGTCGCTTCGGGCTGTGAGCGGTAGTCTGCGGAGTGTGACGTCGAACGCCTGACCCTTTTCCGTACGGCGTTCGGCTCAATGTCACATCCCCCACGTTCGTTCGCCTTTCAACTTCTTAGGTAGAATCGATTTCATGGAGACCGAGACGGCCACGCGGTGGCTGACCGACGAGGAACAGTGCGCCTGGCGCACCCACCTGGAGGTCAACAGGCTGCTGAACTACCAGCTGGAGAAAGACCTTCAGCCCTTCGGCCTGACGATGAACGACTACGAGATTCTGGTGAACCTCTCCGAGGCGGATGACCACCGGATGCGGATGAGCGACCTTGCTGCGGCGACCCTGCAGTCCAAGAGCCGCCTCTCGCACCAGATCACCCGCATGGAGAACGCCGGCCTGGTGCGCCGCGAGAACTGCGAGTCCGACCGGCGCGGCCTGTACACCGTCCTCACCGACTTCGGCCTGGAGACCATGAGGAAGGTCGCCCCGTACCACGTGGCGTCCGTGCGGCAGCACTTCGTGGATCTTGTCTCGCCGCAGGAGCTGAGCGACCTCCACAAGGCGCTCGCGCCCATCGCCGAGCACTTGCGTTCGCAGCGCGGCAAACCGTGACACCTGCGAACACCTGAGCAGCAGCGCCCGCGGAGGACCGCCGACCTCCCCCGTGGACGCGGCTATCCGGCCGCCGGCAGTCCGAGCTCGAACAGGGCGCCGCCCTGCGGCGCGGTGCGCACGGTGAGCGTGCCGCCGTGCCGCGCCGCCACGTCCCGGGCGATGGCGAGGCCGAGACCGGCCCCGCCGCCGTCCCGGGAGCGCGCGTCGTCGAGCCGGACGAAGCGCTCGAAGATCCGCTCCCGCTCCGGCTCGGGGACCCCGTCCCCGTCGTCGGCGACGGTGAGCACCGCGCGGCCGCCCTCGGCGGCGACCGTGACCCGGACGCCGGTACGGGCGTGACGCTGCGCGTTGTCGACGAGATTGCCCAGGATCCGGGCCAACTGGCCGCGGGATCCGGTGACCTGGACCGCGCCGCCGGTCTCCGTGGTCACGGGGAGCCGGTCGCCGGTCCGCTGGGACAGCTCCTCGCGTACCAGCGCCGCGAGATCCACCGTGGCGGCGCCGGGCCGCTCGCCCGCGTCCAGCCGGGCGAGCAGCAGCAGGTCGGCGGCGAGCTCCTGGAGCCGCACGGTGTCCTCGACGGCGCCCTCCACATCGAGCAACTCCGGGTGGGCGAAGCCGACTTCGAGCTGGGTGCGCAGCGAGGCGATGGGGCTGCGCAGCTCGTGCGAGGCGTCGGCGACGAACCGCCGCTGCCGCTCGACCGACTCCTCCAGGGCGGCCAGGGTCTCGTTGGTGGTCGCGGCGAGCCGGGCCACCTCGTCACGGGAGTCCGGCTGCGGCACCCGGCGCCCCAGGTCCTGCGAGGCGGTGATGGCGGCCATCTCGGCACGGATGCCCTCGACGGGCCGCAGCGCGCGCCGCGTGACCAGGTACGTGACCGAGCCGACGACCACGAGCAGCACCGGCAGCCCGATCACCATCGCGGTCAACGCCGTTGTCACCGCGCTCTGTTCGGCCGACAGCGAGGCGCCCGCGTACACGGTGAGGTCTCCGTACGCGGTGTCCTCGACCTCGACGACGGCGAACCGGTAGTCGGCGCTGTCGCCGTCCACGGTGGCGCTGCCGTCGCGGTGGCCGGTGGAGTCGGAGACCTTGCCGCTGCCCCGGTCGTCGTCTCCCCGGTCGTCGTCGCGTTGCACCGGGACGGGCTTGACGGCACCGGTCCCGGTGCCGCTGATCCGCTCCAGGTCGTCGGAGGCGGCGAGCAACCTCCCGTCCTCGTCGACGACTTGGACCGGCTGGTCGTCGTCGTCCAGGTCGAGGTCGGCGGGCGCGGCGGCGGTGGCCAGCGACGTGGCGACCCGGCGCGCGGCGGAGTCGGCGGCCGACCCGGCCTGTTGGGTGAGGTTGCCGCGCAGGGCGAGCAGCACCGCGGCGCCGGCCGCGACGAGCGCGACGGCGACGACGAGGGTGGCGGCGAGCGCGGCGCGGGCGCGGACGCTCATCGCGGGGCCTCCAGGCGGTATCCGGCGCCGCGCACGGTCCGGATCAGGGAGGCGTCGAGTTTGCGGCGCAGGGCGCTGACATAGACCTCGACGATGTTCGGGTCGCCCTCGTAGGCGAAGTCCCACACGTGCTCAAGGATGTCGGCCTTCGACACCACCTCACCGGCCCGCACGACGAGCTGCTCCAGCACGGCGAACTCCTTCGCCGTGAGCGGGACTTCACCGTGCTCGGCGTGGCTGACGCGGCGGGCGGCGGTGTCGACCGCGTACGGGCCGGCGGTGTGCACGGGGTTGGCACGGCCCGCGCTGCCGCGCCGCCGCAGCAGCGCTTTGACGCGGGCGACGAGCACGACGTACGAGAACGGTTTGGTGAGGTAGTCGTCGGCGCCGGTGTCCAGCCCCTCGGCCTCGTCGTACTCGCCGTCCTTCGCGGTGAGCATCAGGATCGGCACGTCGTTCCCCGCGGCGCGCAGGGCGGCACAGACCCGGTAGCCGTTCATGCCGGGCAGCATGATGTCGAGGACGATCAGGTCGTACGGTGACTCGCTCGCGCGGTGCAGCCCGTCGAGCCCGTCGTGGACCACGTCGACGGCGTAGCCCTCGGCGGTGAGTCCCTTGGCGAGCGAAAGGGCGAGGCGCTTCTCGTCTTCGACGATCAACAAACGCATGGCGTTCAGGGTCGCAGATGGTTCCTGAAGCCTTCTTCAGGTTGCTTCAGCAAGGCTTCAGGATCCCTCGGGCAGCGTGGTTCCCGTCGAGGACCAACCGGTCACCTCGGTCACCACGAAGGGACGGACCCCATGAAGCGCCGTACGACCCTCATCTCCGCCATCGCCGCCGTCGCCCTGATCGGCGGGGGCGCCGCCACGGCGGTCGCCGTCTCCGGCGACGACGACTCCTCGGCGGCGTCGAAGTCGAGCGTCTCGGTCAAGGACGACGGTGTCGGTGACGCCCAGGAGAACGCCGCGGAGGCCAAGGGCGCGACGATCGGCGCCGAGGAGGCGATCGCCGCCGCCCTGAAGCACACCCCGGGTGTGGTGACCGGCGCGGACCTGGACTCCGACGACGGCCGCCTGGTCTGGGACGTCGACGTGATCGGCTCCGGCGCCACGGCATGGCATCACGTCGAGGTGGACCCGGGCACGGGGAAGGTGCTCGGCTCGCATGTGGACCGGGACGAGGACGACGACCCCGCGCGGGTCGCTGCCGCGCTGAAGGGTGCCTCGACGTCGGCCTCGGACGCGGCGCGGGCCGTGTCCGCGAAGGGGACCGTGACCTCGGTGGACGCCGATGACGACGGTTCGGTGACGGTCTGGGAGGTCGAGACGACGTCGTCGAACGGGACGCAGCAGGACTGGAACGTGGACCTCCGGTCGGGAGCGGTGACCTTGGACCGGCCCTCCACGACACCCGACGACGACTGACCCCCACCGTCACCTGCGGCGCCCTACCCCGCCTTGGGGCCTTCCCGCCCCGGCCGCCGGTCGCCCCCGCCCTGAGCAATCTGCCGCCTGGGGCCTTCCCGCCCCGGCCGGCTGCCGCGCCGCCGCAGGTCATTTGCCGCCCGCCACGGCCGCCTTGGGCAATCTGCCGCCCGGGGCTTTCCCGCCCCGGCCGGCTGCCGCGCCGCCTTGGGCAATCTGCCGCCATGGGCGGCAGGGTGGGCAAGGCGGCACCCCGGCGCGGGGCGAGCGCTCCAACCGGCCTCCAGCTCGGTCCCGGGCGCACCACCGCCGAGTGCAGGCCCGGTGGGGGCTGGTCGCGCAGTTCCCCGCGCCCCTACGGGGCACGACCACCATCGGCGGAACCGCAGATCGACACAGCCCCGCGCCCCTGGGGAAGCTGCGTGAGGGCGGGCCGACGGGGCGCAGCCGTGAGCGCCGGATGCGGCCCTACGGCGAAAGGGCGCGTCAGCCCCGAGTGAGCCCCTCGACGAGTTCATCCGCGGCCCGGTAAGGATCAAGCTCTCCGGCCACGATGCGCTCGGCCAGGACCCCAAGACGCCGGTCTCCCGAAAGGTCACCGATCCGCTCCCGCAGCGCGGTCACCGCGATCGTCTCGACCTCGCGCGCGGCCCGCGCCGCACGCCGCTCGGCCAGCACCCCCCGCTCCTCCATCCAGGCCCGGTGCTTCTCCAGCGCCTCGACGACCTCGTCCACGCCCTCGCCCCGCGCCGCGACGGTCTTCACGATGGGCGGCCGCCAGTCACCGGCGGCACGCGACTCGCCGAGCCCCAGCATGTGGTTGAGCTCACGCGCGGTGGCGTCGGCCCCGTCCCGGTCGGCCTTGTTGACGACGTACACGTCACCGATCTCCAGGATCCCGGCCTTGGCGGCCTGGATCCCGTCGCCCATCCCGGGCGCGAGGAGCACCACGCTCGTATCGGCCTGCGAGGCGATCTCGACCTCGGACTGACCGACACCGACCGTCTCGACGAGGACGACGTCGCACCCGGCCGCGTCGAGCACCCGGATCGCCTGCGGCGCGGCCCAGGCCAGACCGCCGAGGTGCCCGCGCGTGGCCATCGAGCGGATGTAGACGCCGGGGTCGGAGGCGTGCTCCGACATCCGCACCCGGTCACCGAGCAGCGCGCCGCCGCTGAACGGCGACGACGGGTCGACGGCCAGCACGCCCACCCGCTTCCCGGCCCGCCGGTACGCGCTCACCAGCGCCGACGTCGACGTCGACTTGCCGACGCCCGGCGATCCGGTGAGCCCGACCACGTACGCGTTCCCGGTCAGCGGTGCGAGCGCCGCCATGACCTCGCGCAGCTGCGGGGACGCCCCCTCCACCAGCGAGATCAGCCGGGCCACGGCCCGCGGCCTGCCCTCCCTCGCCTGGGCGACCAGCGTGGGGACGTCCTGCATCACAGCTCCGTTCACCAGTTCCCGTACGTGGCTTCTCGTACGTGCCTGAAAAGGGGTTACGCCTTGGGTACCCGCACGATGAGCGCGTCACCCTGGCCGCCGCCACCGCACAGCGCGGCCGCGCCGACCCCGCCGCCGCGGCGCTTCAGCTCCAGCGCGAGGTGCAGCACGATACGGGCGCCGGACATCCCGATCGGGTGACCCAGGGCAATGGCGCCGCCGTTGACGTTCACCTTTTCCGAGGACACGCCGAGGTCCTTCATTGACTGCACGGCGACCGCCGCGAAGGCCTCGTTGATCTCGATGAGGTCGAGGTCCGCCACGCCCAGGCCCTCCTTCTTCAGGGCGTGCTGGATGGCGTTCGACGGCTGCGACTGGAGCGAGTTGTCCGGGCCCGCCACGTTGCCGTGCGCGCCGATCTCGGCGATCCAGTCCAGGCCCAGCTCCTCGGCCTTGGCCTTGCTCATGACGACCACGGCGGCGGCGCCGTCCGAGATCTGCGAAGAGGTGCCGGCGGTGATCGTGCCGTCCTTGGCGAAGGCCGGGCGGAGCTTGCCGAGGGACTCGGCGGTCGTCTCCGCACGGATGCCCTCGTCCTTGCTGAACAGGACCGCGTCGCCCTTGCGCTGCGGGATCTCGACGGGCGTGATCTCGGCCTCGAACAGGCCGTTCTTCTGCGCGGCGGCGGCGCGCTGGTGCGACAGGGCGGCGATCTCGTCCTGCTCGGGACGGGCGATGCCCAGGCGCGTGTTGTGGTTCTCCGTCGACTCGCCCATCGGGATGTTCTCGAAGGCGTCGGTCAGACCGTCGTAGGCCATCGCGTCGAGCATCTGCACCGCGCCGTACTTGTAGCCCTCGCGGGACTTGGGGAGCAGGTGCGGGGCGTTCGTCATCGACTCCTGGCCGCCCGCGACCACGATGTCGAACTCGCCGGCGCGGATCAGCTGGTCGGCGAGGGCGATCGCGTCGAGCCCCGAGAGGCACACCTTGTTGATGGTGAGCGCCGGGACGTTCATCGGGATGCCCGCCTTGACCGCGGCCTGACGTGCCGGGATCTGCCCTGCCCCGGCCTGCAGCACCTGGCCCATGATCACGTACTGCACCTGGTCGCCACCGATCCCCGCACGGTCGAGGGCGGCCTTGATCGCGAAGCCGCCGAGGTCGGCTCCGGAGAAGGATTTGAGGGAGCCGAGGAGGCGGCCCATGGGCGTCCGGGCGCCCGCGACGATCACTGAGGTGGCTGCATTTGATTCACGCGTGGTCGTTCCAGACATGAGGCACGGCCCCTTGGAGATGAGAAGTGAACGAGGGTTTACTCGAATGTACTGAGCGGTACGCCGGACGTCATCGGCCAGTGAATGTGATCGCGCGCACGTTGCGTAACCGCGCTGAGCCGCGCTGCACTTACAGCATGCTGACGCGAATCGACCACATCGGGATCGCCTGCCACGACCTCGACGCGACCGTCGAGTTCTACCGGGCCACGTACGGCTTCGAGGTGTTCCACACCGAGGTCAACGAAGAACAGGGCGTGCGCGAAGCCATGCTCAAGATCAACGAGACGTCCGACGGCGGCGCCTCCTATCTCCAGCTCCTGGAACCGACCCGCGAGGACAGCGCGGTCGGCAAATGGCTGGCCAAGAACGGTGAGGGCGTGCACCACATCGCCTTCGGTACGGCCGACGTCGACGCGGACGCGGACGCCATCAGGGGCAAGGGCGTACGCGTCCTGTACGACGAGCCGCGACGGGGCTCGATGGGATCGCGCATCACGTTCCTGCACCCCAAGGACTGTCACGGCGTACTGACCGAACTGGTCACCTCCGCACCCCAGGAGTCGGTGGAGCACTGACCTCCACATACTCGGGCCGGTAGGGTTGGGGGGCGACTGCCGCCACCGGTGGACAGTCGTGGGCCGGGGTCCGGGTATCGGGGGACGAGGGTCGGGGCAGCAGGGCTGAAGTGCGTGAGCCCGAAGCGCCGACTGCGCATCCGCTGTCGATCTGACACCATTCCCCGGGGGCCCCGTTCGGCGTATGGACGGAGCTCGTAAGGAAGTACTTGCGACCAGGGGACGGATGGGACCGCGCAGTGCGGGGCTACGAGAGCCAGGACGGCCGGCGGCCGGCTGAGACCGACCATCTCTCGCGGTTCGAGGCCGAGATGGATCGGCTGAAGACCGAGCGGGAGAAGGCCGTCCAGCACGCCGAGGACCTGGGATACCAGGTGGAGGTGCTGCGCGCCAAGCTGCACGAGGCGCGCCGCAGCCTCGCGTCCCGGCCTGCCTATGACGGGGCTGACATCGGCTATCAGGCCGAGCAGTTGCTCCGTAATGCCCAGATCCAGGCCGACCAGCTGCGCTCGGACGCCGAGCGCGAGCTGCGCGACGCCCGCGCCCAGACGCAGCGCATCCTCCAGGAGCACGCCGAGCAGCAGGCCCGGCTCCAGTCCGAGCTGCACACCGAGGCGGTCAACCGCAGGCAGCAGCTCGACCAGGAGCTGGCCGAGCGCCGCCGCACGGTCGAGACGCACGTCAACGAGAACGTGCAGTGGGCCGAGCAGCTGCGCGCCCGCACCGAGCAGCAGGCCCGCCGGCTGCTCGACGAGTCGCGCGCCGAGGCCGACCAGGCCCTCGCCGCCGCCCGCGCCGAGGCCGAGCGGGTCGCCGCCGAGGCCCGCCAGCGGCTGACCAGCGAGGCGGAGACCGCGCGCGCCGAGGCCCAGGCGCTGCTCGCCCGCGCCCGCCAGGACGCGGAGCGACTGCTCAACGCGGCATCGGCGCAGGCCCAGGAGGCCACCGAGCACGCCGAGCAGCTGCGTACGTCGACGTCGGCCGAGTCGGACGCCGCGCGCCGGCAGGCCGGCGAGCTGAGCCGCGCCGCCGAGCAGAAGATCGCCGAGGCGGACACCGCGCTGCGCGAGGCCCGCACCGAGGCCGAGAAGGTGCTGGCCGAGGCGAAGGACGCCGCGGCCAAGCAGCTGTCGAGCGCCGAGTCGGCCAACGAGCAGCGCACCCGTACCGCCAAGGAGCAGGTCGCCCGCCTGGTCGCCGAGGCGACGAAGGAGGCCGAGGCCACCAAGGCCGAGGCGGAGCAGACCGTCGCCGACGCCAGGGCCGAGGCCGAGCAGCTGATCGCGCAGGCCAAGGAGAAGGCCCGTACGGTCACCGCTGAGGAGACCGCGGGCGAGCTCGCGAAGGCCGCCCGCACCGCCGAGGACGTCCTCAACAAGGCGTCCGAGGAAGCGAAGTCGACGACGAAGGCCGCCGCCGAGGAGGCCGAGCGGATCCGCGCCGAGGCCGAGGCCGAGGCGGACCGGCTGCGCGCCGAGGCGCACGACCTGGCCGAGCAGCTCAAGGGCGCGGCCAAGGACGACACCAAGGAGTACCGGGCCAAGACGGTCGAGCTGCAGGAGGAGGCCAGGCGGCTGCGCGGCGAGGCCGAGCAGCTGCGGGCCGAGGCCGTCGAGGAGGGCGAGCGGATCCGGGCCGAGGCCCGCCGCGAGGCCGTCCAGCAGATCGAGGAGGCGGCCAGGACCGCCGAGCAGTTGCTCGCCAAGGCGAAGGCCGACGCGGACGAGCTGCGCTCCGCCGCGACCACGGAGTCCGAGCGGGTCCGCACCGAGGCCATCGAGCGCGCCACCAGCTTGCGCAAGCAGGCCGAGGAGACCCTGGAGCGCACCCGCGCCGAGGCCGACCGGCACCGCGCCGAGGCCGAGGAGCAGGCCGAGGCGACCAGGGCCGAGGCGGAGCGCGCCGCGCAGGCCCTCAAGGACGAGACCGAGCGGGCCATAAGCGCACGGCAGGACGAGGCGGCCCAGGAGCTGACCCGGCTGCACACCGAGGCCGAGGAGCGCCTCACCGCGTCCGAGACGACGCTGAACGACGCGCGCGCGCAGGCCGAGCGGCAGCGCCGGGAGGCCGCGGAGGAGAGCGAGCGGCTGCGCACCGAGGCGGCCGAGCGGGTACGGACGCTGCAGGCGCAGGCCGAGACGGAGGCCGAGCGGCTGCGCACCGAGGCCGCAGCCGACGCCGCGACGACCCGCTCCGAGGCGGAGAACGTCGCGGTACGACTGCGGTCCGAGGCGGCGACCGAGGCCGAGCGGCTCAAGACCGAGGCGCAGGAGTCCGCGGACCGGCTGCGCGCCGAGGCGCAGACCGCGGCCGAGCGGATCTCCGCCGAGGCCGCCGAGACGCTGGCCGCCGCGCAGGAGGAGGCCGCCCGTCGGCGCCGCGAGGCCGAGGAGACGCTCGGCAGCGCCCGCCAGGAGGCCGACCAGGAGCGCGAGCGGGCCCGCGAGCGGAGCGAGGAGCTCCTCGCCGTCGCCCGTGCCCGGGTCGAGGAGGCGCAGACCGAGGCGGTCCGCCTCGTCGAGGAGGCCGACCGGCGTGCGACCGAGATGGTCTCCGCCGCCGAGCAGACCGCGCAGCAGGTGCGCGACTCCGTGGCCGGGCTCCAGGAGCAGGCCCAGGAGGAGATCGCGGGCCTGCGGTCCGCCGCCGAGCACGCCGCGGACCGCACGAAGCGGGAGGCGCAGGAGGAGGCCGACCGGGTCCGCTCCGACGCCTACGCGGAGCGCGAGCGCGCCACCGAGGACGCCAACCGCGTACGCGGTGAGGCCACGACCGAGGCGGAGGCCGCCAAGGCGCTCGCCGAGCGCACGGTCGCGGACGCGATCGCCGAGTCGGAGCGGCTGCGCACCGAGGCGTCCGAGCACGCCCAGCGGGTCCGCACCGAGGTCGCCGACCTGCGCACGGGCGCCGACCAGGACGCCTCGCGCACCCGCGCCGAGGCCCGCGAGGACGCCAACCGCATCCGGTCGGACGCGGCCGCGCAGGCCGACACCCTGATCGGCGAGGCGCGCGCGGAGGCCGAGCGCCTGACGACGGAGACGAACGCGGAGGCGGAGCGGGTCCGCGCCGAGTCCACCGCGGCCGCCGAGAAGCTCGTCACCGACGCCGCCGAGGAGGCCGAGCGGCTGCGGGCCGAGTCGACGGCCGCCGCCGAGCAGCTGACGAGCGAGACGCAGGCCGAGGTCGAGCGGCTGCGCTCGGAGTCCGTCGCGAAGGCCGAGAAGCTGATCTCCGACGCGTCGGGCGACGCCGAGCGGCTGCGGGCCGAGGCGGCCGAGACGGTCGGCTCCGCGCAGCAGCACGCCGAGCGGATCCGCACCGAGGCCGAGCGCGTCAAGGCGGAGGCCGCGCAGGAGGCGGACGCCGTCACGACGGCCGCGCGCGAAGAGGCCGAGCGCACCCTGGACGAGGCCCGCAAGGACGCCAACAAGCGGCGTACGGAGGCCGCGGAGCAGGTCGACACGCTCATCACGGAGTCCGCCGTCGAGGCCGACAAGCTGATCCGTGAGGCGCAGGAGGCCGCGCAGAAGACGACGGCCGACGCGGAGGCGCAGGCGGACACGATGGTCGGCGCGGCCCGCAAGGAGGCCGACCGGCTGGTCGCCGAGGCCACCGTCGAGGGCAACACGACGGTGGAGAAGGCCCGCACGGACGCGGACGAGCTGCTGGTCGGCGCCCGTCGGGACGCGACGCAGATAAGGGAGCGTGCGGAGGAGCTGCGCGACCGCATCACGGGCGAGATCGAGGAGCTGCACGAGCGTGCGCGCCGCGAGTCCGCGGAGGCGATGAAGAACGCGGGCGAGCGGTGCGACGCCCTGGTCAAGGCCGCGGAGGAGCAGCTCGCCGAGGCCCAGGCCAAGGCCAAGGACCTGCTGAACGACGCCAATTCGGAGGCCGGCAAGGTCCGTATCGCCGCCGTGAAAAAGGCCGAGGGCCTGCTCAAGGAGGCCGAGCAGAAAAAGGCAGGGCTCACGCGCGAAGCGGAAAAGATCAAGGCGGATGCGGAGCGCGAGGCCGCTTCCATGATCGAAAAGGGTCAGCGCGACCTGGACGTGCTGGTCAGGCGTCGCGAGGACATCAATGCCGAGATCTCCCGTGTCCAGGACGTGCTGGAAGCGTTGGAGTCTTTTGAGGCGCCGTCCGGCGGGGGCAAGGACGGTGGCGTCAAGGCCGGCGCCGCGGCAGGGGCCACACGTTCGGGTGGCAAAGGGTCCGAGGGCTAGCCAGGAGACCAACTGTCGTGCTTGATAAGGACCTTTGGCCCCGCTCCTGGCAAGCACTCTGCCGCTACGCCACTCAAAAGGGCGGACATTCTAGAGCTGAGGCCAGATCAAACCGGCATCTGCTCGATGACACGCCGCTTGGACCCCTAGGATTCCCTCTATCACCTCACACCGGTCTCATTCGACAGGAACCCCATGAGCGACACTTCCCCCTACGGCTTCGAGCTTGTGCGGCGTGGGTACGACCGCGCGCAGGTGGACGAACGTATTTCCAAGCTCGTCTCCGACCGTGACAGCGCTCTTGCCCGTATCACTGCTCTGGAAAAGCGCATCGAGGAACTGCACCTCGAGACGCAGAACGCCCAGGCGCAGGTGAACGACGCGGAGCCGTCGTACGCCGGTCTCGGCGCGCGCGTCGAGAAGATCCTCCGCCTCGCCGAGGAGGAGGCCAAGGACCTGCGCGAGGAGGCCCGCCGGGCCGCCGAGCAGCACCGCGAGCTCGCCGAGTCGGCGGCCCAGCAGGTGCGCAACGACGCGGAGTCGTTCGCCGCCGAGCGCAAGGCCAAGGCCGAGGACGAGGGCGTCCGGATCGTCGAGAAGGCCAAGGGCGAGGCCACGGCGCTGCGTAGCGAGGCGCAGAAGGACGCGCAGTCGAAGCGCGAGGAGGCGGACGCCCTCTTCGAGGAGACCCGCGCCAAGGCCGCCCAGGCCGCCGCGGACTTCGAGACGAACCTGGCCAAGCGCCGCGAGCAGTCGGAGCGCGACCTGGCCTCGCGTCAGGCCAAGGCCGAGAAGCGTCTTGCCGAGATCGAGCACCGCGCCGAGCAGCTCCGCCTGGAGGCCGAGAAGCTCCGCACGGACGCCGAGCGCCGCGCCCGCCAGACGGTGGAGACGGCCCAGCGCCAGGCCGAGGACATCGTGGCCGACGCGAACGCCAAGGCCGACCGCATCCGCTCGGAATCCGAGCGCGAGCTGGCCGCCCTGACGAACCGCCGCGACTCGATCAACGCGCAGCTGACCAACGTCCGCGAGATGCTGGCCACGCTGACCGGTGCCGCGGTCGCCGCCGCAGGCGCGCCCGTCGAGGACGAGCCGATCTCCCGTGGGGTCCCGGCGCAGCAGTCCCGCTGAGCCGGCGCCAGACCCGCACTGTAGAGACAGCGGTAGCCCCCTGCCACTTCTGAGTGGCAGGGGGCTTTTGTCCGTTTTAGCGTGGCCGCATGATCGAGCTATCGGGGCTGACCAAGCGCTACGGCGAGAAGACGGCCGTCAACGACCTCACCTTCAGCGTCAGGCCCGGCATCGTCACCGGCTTCCTCGGGCCGAACGGCGCCGGCAAGTCGACGACGATGCGCATGATGCTCGGCCTCGACAACCCCACCGCGGGCAGCGTCCGGATCGACGGCAAACAGTACGCCCAGCTGAAGGACCCGCTGAAGTACATCGGCGCCCTGCTCGACGCGAAGGCGATGCACGGCGGCCGCAGCGCCCACAACCACCTCCTCTGCCTCGCCCAGTCCAACGGCATCCCCAGCAGCCGGGTGACCGAGGTCCTGGACACCGTCGGCCTCACCGCGGTGGCCAGGAAGAAGGCCAAGGGGTTCTCGCTCGGCATGGGCCAGCGGCTCGGCATCGCGGGCGCGCTCCTCGGCGATCCGCAGATCCTGATGTTCGACGAGCCGGTCAACGGGCTCGACCCCGAGGGCATCCACTGGATCCGCAACCTGATGAAGTCCCTGGCGGCGGCCGGGCGCACGGTCTTCGTCTCCTCGCACCTGATGAGCGAGATGGCCCTCACCGCCGACCATCTGGTCGTCATCGGGCAGGGCCGGCTCCTCGCCGACATGTCGATGGCGGACTTCATCCGGCAGAACTCACGCAGTTACGTACGGCTGCGCTCCCCGCAGCGCGAGCGGCTGCTCGACGTGCTGCACGAGAACGGCGTCACGGTCGTCGAGGCCGGCAACGGCACCCTGGAGGTCGACGGCGGCTCCCCCGAACAGCTCGGCGAACTCGCCGCGAGCCACCAGCTGGTGCTGCACGAGCTGAGCCCGCAGCAGGCGTCCCTCGAAGAGGCCTTCATGCAGCTGACCGCCGAGTCGGTCGAGTACCACGCACACAGCGGCGAGCCCGCGCAGCAGCAGAGCTGGGGCGCGTCCTGGAACGACGACCGAACGAAGGGGGCCTGAGATGGCCGCGGCCCAGGTCCTCAGGTCCGAGTGGACCAAGATCAAGTCCGTCAACTCGACAGCTCTCACGCTCAGCCTCGCCGTCATCGTCTCGGTCGGGCTCGGGATGCTGATCAGCGCCCTGTCGAAGAACGAGTTCAAGAACCTCTCCGCCGAGAACAAGCTGGCCTTCGACCCGACCTTCATCTCCTTCTCCGGGCTCACCCTCGGCCAGCTCGCGGTGGTGGTCTTCGGCGTCCTCGTGGTGGCGAGCGAGTACAGCACGGGCATGATCCGCACCTCGCTGGCGGCCGTCCCGCAGCGCGGCACGTTCCTGTTCTCCAAGATCGCGGTCGCCTCGCTGCTCGTCCTGGCCGTCGCGCTGGTCACCAGCTTCGCGTCGTTCTTCCTCGGCCAGATGATGCTCGGCGACCACCGCACGGACCTGGGCGCCCCGAACGTGCTGCGCGCGGTGATCGGCGCCGCCGTCTACATGACGCTGATGGCGATGTTCTCGATGGGCATCGCGACGATGCTCCGCTCCCCCATGCTGTCGCTCGGCATCCTCATGCCGTTCTTCTTCCTGATCTCCCCGATCCTCGGCAGCGTCTCGGCGACGAAGAAGGTCGCCCAGTACTTCCCCGACCAGGCGGGCTCCCGGATCATGCAGGTGGTCACCCCGGTCAACGACGACTCCCCGTACGGCCCGTGGGGCGGCCTGGCGATCCTGCTGGTGTGGGTGGCGGCGGCCCTGATCGTGGGGTACGCGCTGCTGAAGAAGAGGGACGCCTAGCCAGACCTGCTACGGGCCGGGGGCGCGGGTCCGTGGCGAGGTACGGCCGCGCCGCGTGGGCGCGAGCCACCGCGCACGAGCCGCACGGACCCCCTACCCTGCGGCCCCATGGCGCTCGAAGAACCGGCCCGGACCCTGACGGCCCTGGGCTACACCGACATCCCGGCCCTGTCGCCGCTCACCTACCCGGGCCGCCCGGTCACGGCCCCGGCCCTCCTCCACCACGGCGAACTCCACGCCCTGCCGGTCGACGGCGCCCTGGACGACGTGATCAAGGACAGAACTCCGGTCCTGGCCGTGGGCTCCAACGCCTCCCCCGCCCAGATCGCGTACAAGCTGACCCGTCTGAACCTCCCGGTGAGCGTCCCCATGATTCCGGTCGAGACGCACGGCATCGGCATCGGCTGCAGTGCCCACATCGGCCGCAACGGCTACGTCGCCGCGGCTCCCTACGAGGCCCCCGGCGAGCGCCGCACCCTGGTCGTCACCTGGCTCGACGACACCCAGCTCAAGGCGGTCGACGCCACCGAGCTGCCGAACTACCGCAGGGTGCCGGTGCCGGACGCGCCCGTCCCCGGCCTGCAGCTGTACGTCAGTGAGTACGGGGTGCTGACCGATCCGGAGACCGGCGGCGCCCCGCGTCCGGGCGGCGGCGACCAGGCCGCGCTGCTCACCGCGCTGATGGCCCTCTCCCCCGCCCTGCGCTCGCTCCTCGGCCCGACGCCCGCCGACTGGGTCCGCAGGGCCGCCGCCTCCCCCTCGCTGCGCGAACGGGGCACCCTGCTCCTGCGGGAAACCGGACTGCGCGCCACCCCTTGGCCCCACTGAACCCTTTGCTCACTCTTGGCCGGAACCGTCAGCGCTCGGATACGCTCCTACTCCTTACGGGGGCGTGTGCCCCGACGTCTTCCGAGTCTTCCGATGGGTGCGGAGCATGATCGAGGCAGTCGGCCTGACGAAGCGCTACGGCGCCAAGACAGCCGTGTACAACCTTTCCTTCCAGGTGCGGCCGGGCACCGTGACCGGCTTCCTGGGACCGAACGGCTCCGGCAAGTCGACGACGATGCGCATGATCCTCGGTCTCGACCAGCCGACCCAGGGCGCGGTGACGATCGGCGGCTACCCGTACAACAAGCTGCCGAACGCGCCGCGCCAGGTCGGCGCCCTGCTCGACGCGAAGGCCGTGCACGGCGGCAGGACCGCCCGCAGCCATCTGCTGAGCCTGGCCCAGCTCTCCGGCATCCCGGCCCGCCGGGTCGACGAGGTGCTCGGCGTCGTCGGCCTCCAGGAGGTCGCCAAGCGGCGTTCCAAGGGGTTCTCGCTCGGCATGGGGCAGCGGCTCGGCATCGCGGCTGCGCTCCTCGGCGACCCGCAGGTGCTGCTCTTCGACGAGCCGGTCAACGGCCTGGACCCGGAGGGCATCCTCTGGGTCAGGAACCTGATGAAGTCGCTGGCCGCCGAGGGCCGTACGGTCTTCGTCTCCTCGCACCTGATGAGCGAGATGGCGCTGACCGCCGAGCACCTCATCGTGATCGGGCGCGGCCAGCTGCTCGCCGACATGAGCGTGCGGGACTTCATCGCGCACAACTCGGCCGGGTTCGCACGCGTCCGCACCCCCGACACCGAGCCGGAGCAGCGCGAGAAGCTGGGCGCCGCGCTGACCGAGGCGGGCGGCCAGGTGCTGCCCGAGCCGGACGGAGCGCTGCGGGTCACCGGGCTCCCGCTGCCGCGGATCAGCGACCTCGCGCACGAGGCGGACGTCCGCCTGTGGGAGCTCTCGCCGCACCAGGCGTCCCTGGAAGAGGCGTACATGCGCATGACGCAGGGCGCCGTCGACTACCGCTCGACCGTCGACCAGCGGGCGGGTCTGCAGCAGCAGCCGGCGCCGGGCATGATGCCGCCGCAGGTGATGCCGGTGCCCGGCCAGGACCAGCCCGGCTGGTACGCCCCGCCGCCGCCCCAGGCGCACCCGCAGCAGCCGCAGCCGCCGCAGGCGCCGGTCGCGAACCCGTACGCGGTCCCGCAGCCGCCGGCCGCCGCCCCGGCCCCGATCCCCATGGACAAGACGGAGAAGGACGACGCCCGATGAGCACGCCGCCCCCGCCCTACGCCGCCCCGCAGCAGCCTCCGACGGCCGCGGCTCCCGGCCCCGGGTACGCCTCGCCGATCCCGGTCCGGCGCGCGCACCTCGGTGACGCCCTCGCCTCGGAGTGGACGAAGATCCGTTCCGTACGCTCCACGATGTGGACGCTCGGCGTGATGATCGTGCTCATGCTCGGCATCGGTCTCGCCTCGGCCGCGGTCGTCGCCTCCTCGGACACCACGACGCTGGACGGCAACGAGGTGCTCGGCCTCGGCTTCTTCGGTGTCCTGCTCGGCACCATCTGCGTGATCACGCTCGGCGTCCTGACCATCGCGTCGGAGTACGGCACCGGCATGATCCGTACGACGATGACGGCCTGCTCCAGCCGCAGCCGGGTGCTGGCCGCCAAGGCGATCGTCTTCTTCGGGCTCGTCTTCGTGCTGACCACGGTGGTCGCCGCGGTGGTCGGCGCCCTTCAGGTGAGCATCGTGGGCGGCGAGTCGCCCAGCGGCTCCATGTGGTTCAAGTCGACCGTCGGCGTGGGCCTGTTCGTCGCGCTGATCGGCCTGCTCGGGCTCGCGGTCGGCACGCTCGTACGGCACTCGGCGGGCGCCGTCACGATCATGATCGGTCTGGTGCTGCTCCCGCTGGTCCTCGCGATCTTCATGTTCGCGGAGTCGCTCAAGGACCTCCAGCAGGCCCTGCTGGAGTACTCGATCCCGAGCCAGATCGCCGTGCTCTACGACAACTCGGTGGCCGGCGGCTCCGGCCCGTCCGGCTGGGACCCGCTGTGGATCATGCTGGTGGTGACCGGGCTCGCGCTCGGCGGCGCCTTCGCGACGCTCAACAGCCGCGACGTGTAGGGGCGTTGCCCCGCCGCTCAGTACCGCGGCGCGTTCCTGGACCGCTGCGCCTTCGTGGTGCGGCGGTCCTTCGCGTTCCAGCACGCCTTGTGCCAGTGGCGCCGGTCGTCCACGCCCGCGTACTCGGGCCAGGCCACGATGTGCGCGACCCCGGAGCCGATCTCCTGGTCGCACCCCGGGCAGCGGTAGGTCTTGCCGGCCGCGCTGGCGCCCGCCACATGGCGCACGCTCCACTCCTCGCCCTGCCAGCTCTCGGTGGACTGGAACCCGCCGTAGCGCCGCCCCTCGTCGTCGCTGCTTCCTGACGATCCGCCGGCCTTGGGGCGGTTGCGACGCGGGGACACGGATCACCTCACGGGGTGTTTGTACGGGGCAGGAGTCACGGACCAGCCTACGCCGCCGGAACTGGGGTAACCGGCCGTCGCGGCACCGCACTGCGGCCCCTCCACCACCTCCTCCCGGCAGAAAATCTGCCAATCTTCATGCCAAGCCGTGTCTTTGGCACTTGCCAACCGTTAATGCCTGCATGGGGAGTGCCCGCGTCGGCGCCAAGGAAGGCAGGAGCACGATGCGTGTAGGAACGTTTGTACTGGCGGCCCAGTTTCCGGGTCAGGGCCAGGGGGAGGCGCTGCACCGGGCGGTGCGGTCGGCCGAGGTCGCCGAGGAGGCGGGCCTGGATGCGGCCTGGCTCGCCGAGCACCACTTCGTGCCGTACGGGACGTGCCCGTCGGCGATCACACTGGCCGCGCTGCTGCTCGGCCGCACCCGCACCCTGCGGGTGGGCACGGCCGTGAGCGTGCTGCCGACGGCGCACCCGGTGGCCCTCGGCGAGCAGGCGGCGCTGCTGCACCTGACCTCGGGCGGCCGCTTCTCGCTGGGCGTGGGCCGCGGCGGCCCGTGGGTCGACCTGGAGGTCTTCGGCGCCGGTCTGGACGCGTACGAGACGGGATTCCCCGACTCGTTGGACCTGCTGCTGAGCTGGCTGCGCAAGTCGCACGTCGCCGCCGAGGGGGAACGGTTCGCCTTCCGCGAGGTGCCGGTGGTGCCCCGCCCCGCCGAGGCGATAGGGGACACGGATCCCGCGGGGCCCGAGGTCGTCGTGGCCTGTACGTCCCCCAAGAGCGTCCGGGTCGCCGCCGAGCGGGGCCTGCCGATGCTGCTCGGGATGCACTGCGGGGACGAGGAGAAGGCGGAGATGGTCGCCCTGTGGCGGCGCTGCGCGCGCGAGGCCGGGCGCACGCCCGAGGAGATCCTCTCCGCGCCGCACGTCTCCGCCGGTGTCGCCCAGATCGGTGACCGTGACGCGGACGCTTCGGAGACACTCCTGAAGGCGATGCCCGGTTGGCTGAAACAAGGTCTGGACGCCCATGTGACGGTCGACGGCCGCACCCGGAAGATGCGGGACCCACGGGCCTACACGGAACTGCTGTGCAGTCTGCACCCGGTCGGGACACCGCAGTTGTGCGCCGACCGGCTCGCCGCCACGTCGGAGCGGACCGGCATCTCACGGTTCGCACTGCTCGTCGAGGGCTCCGGCGATCTCACGGCGACGGAGGAGAACGTACGCCGACTGGGAGCCGAGGTACTCCCGCAACTCGGCTGATCGTCCCCGGAGTCGACGCCTGGCGCCCATGCCTGCCGCCCGTACAGATGCACCTCCCGCGCACGGGACGGCAGGCAGACCGAGCCAGACGTCAGCCGTCAGCAGTCGCGCAGCTCGGGCGACTGGTTGAGCAGCTGATTACGGGCCGAGGTGAAGCGGGCCAGCGTCTGGTCCACCGCCGGGTCAAGCGGGAAGACCGCCACCCGGTGACAGTTCTGGAACGCCAGCCGGACGCCGAAGTGCCGCTGCAGTGCGCCGCGTATCGCGTCACTCGCGAGCGCGCGCAGCAGTTGCCCGCGCTCCTGCTCGCTGGGCGGCGGCGTCTGGTTGTCGGCGAACTCCCCGCCGTCGACCTTCAGCTGGGCCACCAGAGAGCTGATCATCTCCCATGCGTAGGGCAGGGAGGTCCGGACGCAGTCGACGAAGTCAGCTTCGTCGACCTCGCCTCGCTCGGCCTGTTCCAACAGTGCCGGTGAGACGTCGAGCGACATGGGTTCTCCTCTCGCACCCCCGGCGTGCCGGGGGTTGACGGACAGGCCAGGAGCCCGGGCACGTACGCCCCCTCGAACACGCAGCGTGCACGCGCCACGACCTCCTGCTTCTACGGTAAGCAACGCATCCGGAGCGCAACAGGGCGTGGGGCGCCCAGTTCGCACACAACCAGCCAATAACGAACGAGCTTCTATAGAACAAAAGGGGCGTCCCGAAGGGACTCAGGCAGGGTGGCGGGGGGTGACGGGCGGGCGAATCGCGTAGGGAGGGGGCTGTCGAGTAGCGTTGCCCACCATGCGTCTCGTCATCGCCCGCTGCTCCGTGGACTACGCGGGCAGGCTCACCGCCCATCTTCCGTCGGCCCCCCGTCTGATCCTCGTGAAGGCGGACGGCAGCGTCTCCATCCACGCGGACGACCGGGCCTACAAGCCCCTCAACTGGATGTCGCCGCCCTGCACCCTCAAGGAGGGGACGGGCGACGATGAGGGCACCTGGACCGTCATCAACAAGGCGGGCGAGAAACTCATCATCACGATGGAGGAGATCCTCCACGACTCCTCGCACGAACTCGGCGTCGACCCGGGGCTCATCAAGGACGGCGTGGAAGCGCACCTCCAGGAGCTGCTCGCCGACCGCATCGAGACCCTCGGCGAGGGCTACACGCTGATCCGCCGTGAGTACATGACGGCGATCGGCCCGGTCGACATCCTGTGCCGGGACGCCGAC
Source organism: Streptomyces sp. VRA16 Mangrove soil (assembly GCF_017377775.1). Lineage (GTDB taxonomy): Bacteria > Actinomycetota > Actinomycetes > Streptomycetales > Streptomycetaceae > Streptomyces. The sequence goes on along the minus strand of NZ_JAFVLN010000016.1, from coordinate 181,024 downwards.
GGGCAGACGGTCGCCGTCGAGATCAAGCGCCGCGGTGAGATCGACGGTGTCGAGCAGCTCACGCGCTACCTGGAGCTCCTCAACCGCGACCCGCACCTCGCGCCGGTCCGCGGCATCTTCGCCGCCCAGGAGATCAAGCCCCAGGCCCGGGTGCTCGCCACGGACCGCGGCTTTTCGTCCGTCTACATCACCGAGCTACATCACCGAGCCGCTGCTGGACCCGCTCCCGCTCGGGGAGCCGGCCGCACTGCTGCTCACCGGCGCGCTGCTGCTCACGGGCGCACTGCTGACCGGGCTGCTCGCGGTGTCGGTCGTGCCCGGAGTCGTCGGTTCCGGGCTCGTCTCCGTCGGCGTCGGGGTCGGCGACGTGGTCGTCGGATCGTCGCTCGGCGACGGCGACTTGGTCGGCGACTTCGTGGGCGACTTGGTCGGGGACTTCGAAGGCGACTTGCTCGGCGACTTCGACGGGGACTTGCTCGGCGACTTGGTGCCGCTCGGGTCGTCCGACGGCGTGCCGCTGGAGCCGGTCGACGGCGTCGGGTCGTCCGCCGTCCCCGGGATTCCGTCCTTGCCCGGGTCGGTCGGACCCGCCGACTCGCCGGAACCGCTGCCGCCGCCCTTGCCGTTGCCACTGCCCTCGGCCTTGTCGGCGCCGAGGCCCCCGCCGTTCTCCCCCGCCGAGGCCGACGGGTTGGTGTTGACCTTGTCGGACGGCGGTTCGTTGTTGTTCGACGTGGCGCCGAGCGTGACGACCGTGCCGAGCACCGCCGCGAGCAGCGCGCCCGCACCGGCCGCGACCAGATTGCGCCGGGTGCCGCTGACGACCGACTTGCGCGAGGGCGCCTTGCCGCCACCGATGACCGTCGGGGCGGGCGGCGCGGGCGGCGCCTGCCGGGTCACCAGCGTCTCGGGCTCACTCGGCGCCTCGGGCATCGCGAACGCGGCGGGCACCCCGCCGGGAGGCGACTGCGACTCCTCGTACATCGCGTCCGGGACTTCCTCGCCCGCCGCCGTGCGGCCGCCGGGCAGCACACCGCCGGAGCGGTCCGCGACCAGCGCCAGCGCGCGCCGGCCCGCGATCGAGCCGCGCTTGTCGGCGAGGGCGCCGCGCAGGCCGATGGAGGCCTCCAGCTCGGCGCGGGCCCGGTCGAGCTGCCCTTCGAGCAGCGCGAGGATCCCCAACTCATGGTGGAAATAAGCTTCTTCGGAGACGAGGCCGACGCGGCGCGCGGCCTCCTGACCGGAGCGCAGCGCACGCTCCCAGGCGCTCCAGGCGAGCCCCGCGGCGAACGCGGGCGCGGCCGCGCGGACCAGCTCCACGGACGCGGGAATCTCTTCCTCGGGCACGGGCGCGGCCGGCACCAGGACGCGGAGCGCGGCCAGCAGCGCGTCGCACTCGGCGGCGACCCGCTCCGGGCCGACCGACGGGTGCCCGGCCCACCAGGCGTAGTGCCGGGCCGCGGTGCGGGCCTGCTCAACGACGTCGTCCCCGTACCCGGCCGCCTCCAGCTGGACCTGTACGCCGGCCGCGAGGCGGTAGCGTCCGCCGACCGGGGTGACGAGCGCGTTGGAGACCAGCTCGGCGAGGGCCGCGTCGGCGTGCTGGTCGCCCACGAGGGCGGGCAGGTGCGCCTGGTGCGGGATCTCGCCGCCGAGCGCGACCGCGAACCGCAGGGTGGCGCGGGCCGACGCGCTCAGCCGGGAGGCGAGCAGTGCGGCGGGCGCGGCGCCCTCGGCGAGCGAGGGCAGCGGGACGTCGTGCCCGTCGGAGGCGTCGAAGGGCGCGTCCACCGGGGTGTCGGAGAAGTAGCCGAACTCGTCGAACGCGTTCGGGTCGGCGCGCAGTTGGTCGCGCTGCCGCAGCAGGGCGCCGGCCTGCGCGAACCGCAGCGGCAGCCCCTCCGACTCGAACCACAGGTCGCCGGCCCACTGGGCCTCTTCGTCGGTGAGCACCCGGCCGACGGCCCGCTCCAGGAGTTCCAGGCTGGAGCCGCGGCCGAGTCCGCCGAGGAAGACCTCCTCCACGTGGGAGTCGGCGGACGGGGCGGGCACGTCGGGCGTCGCGGCGAGCAGGAAGGCGCACTCGGGAGTGGCTTCGAGCAGTTCGTCGAGCTGGGCGCCGCCGAACTCCAGGTCGTCGAGGACGACGACGGCGCCGACCTCGTGGACCAGCTCAAGCATCTGGGTGCGGTCGGGGCGGTGCAGCGGTGCGTTGTAGACGGCGCCGAACAGCTCGTGCAGCACGTCGTCGACCGAACGCAGGTGTCCCGAGAGCCGTACGACTCCGTCCGGGGCGATGCCGAGGCAGTCCTCGGCGACCTGGTCGAGCAGCGCCGTGCGGCCGGATCCGGACGGTCCCGTGAGCCGGACGGAGCGGCCGCGCGCGAGGAGTCGTACGAGACGCTCACGGTCCTCCTGCCGCTCCAGGAGCGGCAGTCGCGGCAGCGCGGGACCGGGCGGCATGGGCGGGCGTGCGGCACGCGCGAGCTCGATGCGCTCGGTGGCGTCGTACTTGACGGGCCGACCGGGGCGGTCACCGGGCGGGCAGGGTTCGATCTCGCTGCCGTCGACGGGATTGACGGTCAGGAGATAGTCGCCGGACACGAGCTGCACGGTGCGTGCGAGCGCGGGCGCCGGCTGGCCGAAATCAGGTGTGAGCGGATCACGCGGCGGGCGCCGCGCGCCGCGCCCCGCCGTGCTGTCGTCGCGCCGGTCCTGGCTGAAGTCTTCCGGTCCCCGGTTCATCGGGTCCATGGTCAAAGCCCCCCAAAAGCGTGGTGTGCCGCTTGCCCCTCCCGGCCTGTGCACACTGCGCTGTCGCTTCTGGTCCGGTGCCCGCGTGGCGGGTACGTCATAGCGCGGGCGACCGAACCCTAGACCTTTGCTCAGTATCTCCGAACAGGCGGGGTCCTGCGCCGTCCGAGACGTCACAGTCTCGTGAGGATTGTGAGCGCTTCCCACAGGAATGAACGATTCACACCTTGTGGAGCCGCACCGTTTCAGACGCGGGGCAGCGACTCCACGCCGATGCCGCCCTCGATCGCCAGGATCCGGTGCAGCCGGGTCGCGACCAGCAGGCGCTGCATCCGGTCCGGCACGCCGCGCAGCACGAGCCTGCGTCCGCAGCGGCCGGCACGGCGGTGGGCGCCCATGATGACGCCGAGTCCGGTCGCGTCCCACGAGTCCAGTTCGGACAGATCGAGCACCAGGTCTCCGATGCCGTCGTCGACGGCGGTGTGCAGGACCGTACGGGCGTCCGCCGCGCTGCGGACGTCGAGGCGGCCCCCGACGACCAGCTCGACGTGGTCGCCCCTGATGTGCATATGCGCTCCCCGTGACGAGAGGTTTCCATGTGATCTGCGTATGTCACTGCAACTGACTGACTTGGGGCGCCAGAAGTTGCCGTCTGTAAGCGAACCGATACCGAATTCACCCCGAGGAGTGATGTGGTGTCAGGAATGCTCGAATCAGCTGTACTTGTAGAAGCCTTGCCCGCTCTTGCGCCCGATGTCACCGGCGTCCACCATCCGGCGCATCAGCTCCGGCGGCGCGAACTTCTCGTCCTGGGACTCGGTGTAGATGTTGCTGGTCGCGTGGAGCAGGATGTCGACGCCGGTCAGGTCGGTGGTGGCCAGCGGGCCCATCGCGTGGCCGAAGCCGAGCTTGCAGGCGATGTCGATGTCCTCGGCGGTGGCGACGCCCGATTCGTACAGCTTCGCGGCCTCGACGACGAGGGCGGAGATGAGGCGGGTGGTGACGAAGCCCGCGACGTCGCGGTTGACGACGATGCAGGTCTTGCCGACGGACTCGGCGAACTCCCGCGCGGTGGCGAGGGTTTCGTCGCTCGTCTTGTAGCCGCGCACGAGTTCGCACAGCTGCATCATCGGGACCGGCGAGAAGAAGTGCGCGCCGACGACGCGCTCGGGGCGCTCCGTGACCGCCGCGATCTTGGTGATCGGGATGGCGGAGGTGTTCGACGCGAGCACCGCGTCGTCCCGGACGATCTTGTCGAGTGCGCGGAAGATCTCGTGCTTGACCTCAAGCTTCTCGAAGACGGCCTCGACGACGAGATCGGCGTCGGCGACGGCGTCCAGGTCGGTGGTGGCGGTGATGCGGCCGAGCGCGGCCTCGGCGTCGGCGGCGTCCAGCCTGCCCTTGCTCACGAACTTGTCGTACGACGCCTTGATGCCGTCGGTACCGCGCGTGAGCGCTGCGTCGGTGACGTCGCGCAGAACGACGTCCCAGCCCGCCTGGGCGGAGACCTGAGCGATGCCGGACCCCATCAGACCGGCCCCGATGACGGCGAGCTTCCCTGCCACGTGCGACTCCCCTTAACCGCGTGTCCGCGAACCCTCGATACCGCTTGACCACTGTTTACGTTGCTCTCCGGCGGACGATAGCGGTCGTGAGGGGGCATGTGGCGGTTAAGAGATGCGCGTCACGTCTCGAATGACGGACATCACACCGCGTTGGGTCACCGGGCTTCATCAGGCGCCGCGCACGGCGTAGTTGAGCACCTTCTCGCTCAGAAGTTCCTCGATCTCGTCGAGGACGTCGAGCACCTCGCGGGAGACCGCGGAGGGCCGTCCGCCGTCGAGCATGCGGCGGCTGATGGCCGCCATGACCGTCTGGTGCACCCAGCCGATCTGACCGGCCACCAGATCGGGCAGCGGGTCCGCGGCGGCGGCGCCGGTCTCCTCGTACAGCGTCCTCGCGAGGTCGTCGTGGACCTCCTGCTGGATCGCCCACAGGCGTGAGCGCAGCGCCGGGGCGTCCTGCACCACGCGCATGAAGGCGCTGTAGCCGTCCATCAGGCCGACGCGCGGCGAGACCGTCTCGATCTCCTCGCGCAGTTCGCGCAGCACGGCGGCGGCCGCGGACTCGCCGGGGCCGCGCCCGCGCACCCAGCGCGACATCCGGTCGACGACGCCCCGGGAGCGGTCGAGGAACAGGTCCTCCTTGGCCGGGAAGTAGTTGTAGACCGTGTTCACCGAGACGTTCGCGGCCTCCGCGATCTCCGCGATGGTCACCGCGTCGAACCCGCGCTCCAGGAACAGACCGGTCGCGACGTCCGAGATGAACTGCCTGGTCTGGCGCTTCTTGCGCTCCCTGAGCCCTTCAGCCATGCGTCGAGTGTACGAGGTTTCTGGCCTCGCTGAAATTTTGGGGGCATTGCAAAATTTCAGTGACTCTGTTTTTCTGGCGCCATGGCAGTCATCAGCACGTCCGGGCTGGCCCGGACCTTCACCACCCAACAGGGGCCCGTCGATGCGGTGCGCGGCATCGATCTGCGCGTCGGGGCGGGCGAGATCCTCGGCTTCCTCGGGCCGAACGGCGCCGGCAAGACCACGACCCTGCGGATGCTCACGACGCTGCTGCCGCCCACCGGCGGCGCGGCGACCGTCGCGGGCCACGACCTCATGAGCGACCCGGCGGGGGTGCGGCGCGCGGTCGGTTACGTGGCCCAGTCCGGCGGCACCGACCCGAGCGTCCGCGTGCGCGAGGAGCTGGTCACGCAGGCCCGCCTGTACCGCCTGACGAAGGCTCAGGCCGAGACCCGCGCCGAGGAGTTGGCGGCCGATCTGGACCTCACGGGCCTCCTGGACCGCAAGTGCGGCACGCTCTCCGGCGGGCAGCGACGCCGTCTGGACATCGCGCTCGGCCTCGTCCACCGGCCCGCCGTCCTCTTCCTGGACGAGCCGACGACCGGGCTCGACCCGGGCAGCAGGGCCGACCTGTGGGACCTGGTGCGCGGGCTGCGCGCCGAGCACGGCACCACCGTCTTCCTGACCACGCACTACCTCGACGAGGCGGACGCGCTCGCGGACCGGATCGTCGTGGTGGACCGGGGCGTCGTGGCCGCCGAGGGCACTCCGAGCGCGCTCAAGCTGGAGCACGGCGGGTCGATCGACGCGTCGCTCCAGGAGACTTTTCTGGCGATCACCGGGCGCGGTCCCGCGCCGGTGGACTCGACCCCGGTGGCGGTGTGACCTCGATGAAGAACCTCGTCTCGGACACCCTGATCGTCTTCGGCCGGTACGCCCGTCAGACGCTCTCCTCGCGCTTCCAGATCCTCTTCGGCATCCTCATGCCGCTGCTCTACCTGGTCTTCTTCGGGCCGCTGCTCACCGGTCTGCCGCTCGCCGGGTCCGCCAGTTCCTGGCAGGTCCTGGTGCCGGGCCTGCTGCTCCAACTCGGTCTGTTCGGGGCCGCGTTCTGCGGGTTCGGGATCATCCTGGAGAAGAACCACGGCGTCGTGGAGCGGATGCGCGTCACGCCGGTCAGCCGGCTCGCGCTGCTGCTCGGCCGGGTCCTGCGCGACACGCTGCTCTTCCTCTTCCAGGCAGTACTGCTCGTGCTCGCCGCGGTGGCGATGGGCCTGCGCGCGCCGCTCGCCGGCATCCTGATCGGCTTCGCCTTCGTGGCACTGCTCACCGTCTCGCTTGCGTCGCTCTCGTACGCGCTCGCGTTCCGCGCCCGTACGCCGCAGGAGTTCGGCCCGGTCGTCAACGCGGTGACGATGCCGTCGATGCTGCTGTCCGGGCTGATCCTGCCGATGACGCTGGCGCCGGGCTGGCTGGACGCGGTCTCGCACGTGATGCCGGTGCGCTATCTCGTCGACGCGGTGCGGGACGCGTACCTGGGCCACTACGCGACGGCGCACATGCTGTACGGGGTGCTCGCGGCCGTCGCCTTCGCGGGGCTCGCCGTGACGGTGGGCACACGGAGCTTCCGCCGGGCCGCCGCCTAATTAGGCTGGTCGCATGGTCAATCTGACGCGCATCTACACCCGTACCGGAGACAAGGGCAGCACCGCCCTCGGCGACATGAGCCGCACCGCCAAGACCGATCTGCGGATCTCGGCGTACGCGGACGCCAACGAGGCCAATGCCGTCATCGGCACGGCGATCGCCCTCGGCGGCCTCGACGAGGAGGTGGTGAAGGTTCTGACGCGCGTCCAGAACGACCTCTTCGACGTCGGCGCCGACCTCTCCACCCCGGTCGTCGAGAACCCCGAGTACCCGCCGCTGCGTGTCGAGCAGTTCTACGTCGACAAGCTGGAGGCCGACTGCGACCGGTTCAACGACGAACTGGAGAAGCTGCGCTCGTTCATCCTGCCCGGCGGCACGGCGGGAGCGGCCCTGCTGCACCAGGCGTGCACGGTCGTACGGCGGGCCGAGCGCTCGACGTGGGCGGCGTTCGAGGTGCACGGCGAGACGATGAACCCGCTCACGGCGACGTACCTCAACCGCCTCTCGGACCTCCTGTTCATCCTGGCCCGCATCGCCAACAAGGAGGTCGGGGACGTGCTGTGGGTGCCGGGCGGCGACCGCTAGACACGGATCCCGACGGCTTCCCAGGCGGCCCGCACCGCGCGTTGCTCCTCGCTGTCGTCGCCGTGGCGGGCGCGGGCCGCGCCCAGGGTGATCCGTGCGAAGTCCGCGAAGCGGGTCTCGTGGCCGATCCCGCCGCCGGTCAGGGCGTCCCACCAGATGAGGCCCGCACGCTCCCACGCCCTGCCGCCGAGCGCGGCCGCGAGGCGGTAGAAGGCGTGGCCGACGATGCTCCCGTTGATGTGGACGCCGCCGTTGTCCCGCTCGGTGCGCACATAGCCGTCCATGTGGGCGGGCTGCTGGTCCTTGCCCAGCGTGGCGTCGTCGTACGCGGTACCGGGCGCCTTCAGGGACCGCAGACCGACGCCCCGCACGCCGGGCGCGAAAAGCCCCGCGCCCAGGACCCAGTCGGCCTCCTCGACCGTCTGGCCGAGGGTGTACTGCTTGATCAGCGAGCCGAAGACGTCGCAGAGGGACGTGCTGAGGGCGCCGTTCTCCCCGTAGTACAGGAAGCCCGTCATCATCTCGGGCAAGGCGCGCCAGACCTCGGCGCCGATGAGTTCGACGCACCGGGTGAAGCGGCCGAAGAGGGTGTCGTCTCCGTCTCCGAACACGACGAGGGAACCGTTCCAGAAGGAATTGTTGAAGTTCTTTTCGTAGTGCACGACCGCGGCGAGCGGGAGTCCCGCCCGCAGCACTCGGTCGCGGCCCAGCACTTCGCGCAGGAACCGAGTGGCCGCCACCAGTCCGTCGTACGCCTCGTCGGCCGCCGCATCACCCGTCGGCGGTCGCCCGCTCCACCGGACCGCGGGCAGTTCGTCGAGGTCCTGCCCCCGGTGCGCGTCGAAGACGACGACCTCGACGACCTCCTCGTCGCGCACCCAGGGCAGGATCTCCACGTCGCCCCTGCGGACCACGACGCCGAGGCCCTCGTACGTGAGCGGGGGGACCGAGCCGTCCACAATGCGTTCCAGCAGGGCGAGCGGGACCACGCCGATGCGCTCGGGGAGCCTGGCCTCGGTGCCGCCCGGCCGTTCGGTGCCCTCCAAACGCCCGGCCCAGCGCTCCACCTGGGTCCGCGACACCTGGGCGAGCCCTCCGATCTCCCGGATCGCCGCGGCGAGGCGCTCCACCTCGCCGCGCAGCCACCGGTCGCGGACGGTCGGCGAGAGCGCGTCGTCCGCGAGGAACGGGACCAGCTCCAGCGCCTCGTACCCGCGGTGCACCGTCTCGAAGGAGTCGCTGGAGCGACGCCGGGCGATGAGCGCACCGTGGTTGTCCCAGGCGGCCCGCGCCAGATGCGGCGCCAGCCAGTGCCCGGTCTGCCGGAAGTACGCGACGGCGGTGCTGTCGCGGGTCAGTTCCGCGTAGATGAGCCGGGCGGCGGTGCGCACATTGCTCCGCACCCTCAGCCACGCTCCGGCCCCCGTGACGAGACCACCGCCCACGATGGTGACGAGCGTCAGGAACAACGCACTGTTCATGCCCGCATCGTTGGCCTGCTGCCGGCCGGTGCCAAGCCCCCGCCGAACGTAAATCACCTCCGCACGGCCGACTCCCGCCGCTCCCCCCGCGCCGGTGCGGCCGGCGCCTTCTTCGGGAACACCGTGTACGTCAGCGCGATGACGACGTTGAGGCCCGCCACGAACAGCATCCGCTGCTGCCACTGCACCAGCGATGCGGTGGACCCGTCGGGCCCGACGTACCAGATCGCCGCCTGCAGCAGGGCGAGCGCGACGGCGCAGGCCAGGATCCACAGGCCGGCGACCTTCCACTCGTGGACCGCGCGCGCGACCCCGTACTTGGGCGTCGAGGGCGGCGGCCCGCCCGCGAAACGGTGGGCGACGCGGACGTCGACCCACTTGACCGTGGAGTGGCCGAGCGCGACCGAGTAGCCGATGTAGGCGGCGGCGAGACCGTGCTTCCAGTCCGGTTCGGCGCCGTTCTTGAGGTCGACGACGGTGGCCACGAAGAGGACGGCTTCGAGGAGCGGCTGGCACAGCAGCACGGCGACGCTCGCGCGCGGCATCCTCAGCCCGTAGCGCAGGCCGAAACCCACGGCCAGCAGCACCCAGAACCCGACCTCGCAGACGATGATCAGCGTGACGATCACGGTGGGCTCCTCTCACGTCGTGCCCCTGGTTCCAGGCTCGCCGCCCGGCCGCCCGTGATCGTCGTCGTACGAGACGAAACCGCACTGCATCCTTCGATGTACTCGCCACCGGCGCCGCTTCGTCCCGCGGAGCCATGCCCGCCGCGCCCCGGCCGTGTTGGATGGAGTCATGAGGCCCGCACTCCCCCGCCCGCACCGCGACGACGTCCGGATCGCCGCGCTCGGTCTGCTGGGCGGGCTGCTGCTGTGGGCCCTGGGGCTCGGGATGAACACCGGGCGGCTGCTGAACGGCTCCTGGCTGCTCCTCCCGCTCGTCGCGATGGCGGGCCTGGAACTGGTGCGCCGCACCCGGCCCTGGTTCGCGGTCGGCGCGGGCACGCTCGTGCTCGTCGCCGACCAGTGCACCCAGGGCAGCCTGGCGACGGTGCTGATGTACACGGACCTGGTGTACGCGGCCGTCCTGTACGGCAGCCCGGCGGCGGCCCGGCGCATCCCCGTCGGCTGCGGCCTGGTCACGGTCGCCGCGACGCTGGGCACCCTCGCGGTGTGGCACCGTCCCGAGGCGCTGATCATCGGGGTCGCGGTCGGGCTCGTCACGTTCACGCCCGCGGCCACCGGTGTGCTCGTGCGCCGCCACCGCGAGACCGCGGCCACCGAGCGGCTGCGCGCCGAACAGACCGCGCTGCTGGCCGAGATCGACCGCACCCAGGCGGTGACGGCGGAGCGCGCCCGGATGGCCCGCGAGCTGCACGACATGGTGGCGAACCATCTGTCGGCCATCGCGATCCACTCCACGGCCGCGCTCTCCCTCGACGATCCGGCCACCACCCGTACCGCGCTGGAGACGATCCGCGAGAACAGCGTCGACGGGCTCGCCGAGATGCGCCGCCTGATCGGCATCCTGCGGGAGACGGGCGGCGACAAGGAGCCCGCCGCCGCCCCGACCCTGGACGGCCTCGGCGCCCTCGTCGAGCAGTCCCGCGGCAACGGGCTGGACGCCGCGCTGACCGTCACCGGCCCCGTCGAAGGACTCCCCGCGCCGACCGGCCTGGCCGCCTACCGCATCGTCCAGGAGTCCCTCACCAACGCGCTCAAGCACGCCGCGCCCGGTCGCGTCACGGTCGAGGTCGAGCGCACGGACGAGTGGATCGAGGTGCGGGTGACCAGCCCGTACGGGGACCGGGACGGGCCGCGCGCCCCCGGTTCCGGCGCCGGGCTCGTCGGGATGCGTGAGCGGACGGCGCTGCTCGGCGGCACGTTCGAGTCCGGGCCCGAGGACTCGGACCGCGGCAAGGTCTGGCGGGTGTCCGCCCGCCTCCCCCTGGAAGGAGTCACCGAGTGATCCGCGTACTCGTCGCCGAGGACCAGAACGCCGTGCGCGCCGGGCTCGTCCTCATCCTGTCGAGCGCCCCGGACATCGAGGTCGTCGGCGAGGCCGAGAACGGCGAGCGGGCGGTGGCGCTGGCCCGCGAACTCCGCCCCGACCTGGTCCTCATGGACGTACAGATGCCGCGCCTCGACGGGGTTTCGGCCACCCGGCAGGTGGTCGCGGACGGAGTCGCGGACGTGCTGGTGCTGACCACCTTCGACCTCGACGAGTACGTCTTCGGGGCGCTGCGCGCGGGCGCTGCCGGTTTCCTCCTCAAGAGCACCGACGCCAAGGATCTGATCGGGGCCGTGCGGACGGTCGCGCGCGGCGAGGGGCTGATCGCCCCGGCCGTGACCCGGCGGCTGATCGCCGAGTTCGCCGCGGCACCGCGACCGGCCGCCGCTCCACCGGAGTTGGAGACGCTCACCCGGCGCGAGCGCGAGGTGCTCTCGTGCCTGGGCGGCGGGCTCTCCAACGCCGAGATCGCGGGGCGGCTCGACATGGCGGAGGCCACGGTGAAGACGCACGTCAGCCGCCTGCTGGGCAAGCTGGAGCTGCGCAGCCGGGTGCAAGCCGCGGTGCTGGCACAGGAGTTGGGCCTCTAGCGGCCCGCGGCGGCTTTCCGGAGATTGGCCGAAACCCGTAATTGGTTTAGACCTTGACCGATGGTCCAGACCTTTCTATTCTCGCCGCACTGCGGTGAGCACACCCCCCACTCCGGTGCTCATGGGCGTCGCAGGGATCCACCCCCATCACGGACCCCGGAACCCCCGAGGAGCACCTCATGCGCTCGACCGACGTACCGAGAAGGCGAATCCGGCACAGAACGACCGCCGCGCTCGCCACGCTCGTCCTCCCCGCCGCCGCACTCGTCGGCCTCGCCACCCCCTCCCACGCGGCCGCCGAGGCCTCCGCCGTCACCGCCACCTACGCCAAGACCCAGGACTGGGGCACCGGCTTCGAGGGCAAGTGGACGATCAAGAACTCCGGTACCACGGCGATCAGTTCGTGGACCGTGGAGTGGGACTTCCCCTCCGGCACCAAGGTGACCTCCGCCTGGGACGCCACCGTCACCAACTCCGCGGACCACTGGACCGGCAAGAACCTCTCCTGGAACGGGTCGCTCGCCCCCGGCGCCTCGGTCTCCTTCGGCTTCAACGGCTCGGGCCCCGGCGCCCCCACCGGCTGCAAGCTCAACGGCGCCTCCTGTGACGGCGGTGACGTCCCCGGCGACGCGGCCCCCTCCGCGCCCGGCACCCCGACCGCCTCCGGCATCACCGACACCTCGGCGAAGATCTCCTGGTCGGCCGCCACGGACGACAAGGGCGTCAAGAACTACGACGTCCTGCGCGACGGCGCCAAGGTCGCGACGGTGACCGGCACCTCCTACACGGACAGCGGCCTGACCGCCGGCACCGACTACTCGTACACCGTGCAGGCCCGCGACACCGCCGACCAGACCGGCCCCGCCTCCGGCGCCGTGAAGGTCCACACCACTGGTGGCGGCGGCACCGACCCCGGCCCGGGCACCGGCGGCACGGTCAAGATGGGCTACTTCACCGACTGGGGCGTCTACGGCCGCCAGTACTTCCCGAAGAACCTGGAGACGTCCGGCTCGGCGTCCAAGGTCACGCACATCAACTACGCGTTCGGCAACGTGCAGAACGGCCAGTGCACGATGGGCGACTCGTACGCCGACACGGACATGGCGTACACCGCGGCCAACTCCGTCTCCGGCGTCGCCGACACCTGGGACCAGCCGCTGCGCGGCGCCTTCAACCAGCTGCGCCAGCTCAAGGCCAAACACCCGAACCTGAAGATCCTCTGGTCGTTCGGCGGCTGGACCTGGTCCGGCGGCTTCGGCCAGGCCGCGCAGAACCCGGCCGCGTTCGCCGACTCCTGCTACAAGCTGGTCGAGGACCCGCGCTGGGCCGACGTCTTCGACGGCATCGACATCGACTGGGAGTACCCGAACGCGTGCGGTCTGTCCTGTGACACCTCCGGCCAGGACGCGCTGAAGAAGCTGACGACCGCGCTGCGCGCCAAGTTCGGCTCCTCCAACCTGGTCACCGCCGCCATCACGGCCGACGCCTCGGCCGGCGGCAAGATCGAGAAGAACGACTACGCGGGCGCGGCCCAGTCCCTCGACTGGTACAACGTCATGACCTACGACTTCTTCGGCGCGTGGGACGCCAAGGGCCCGACGGCCCCGCACTCCCCGCTGACCTCGTACTCCGGCATCCCGCAGGCGGGCTTCGACTCCGCCGACGCGATCGCCAAGCTGAAGGCCCAGGGCGTTCCGGCCTCCAAGCTCCTGCTCGGTATCGGCTTCTACGGGCGCGGCTGGACGGGCGTCACACAGAAGGAGCCGGGCGGCACCGCGACGGGCCCGGCGGCGGGCACCTACGAGCAGGGCATCGAGGACTACAAGGTTCTCAAGACCAAGTGCCCCTCGAACGGCACGGTGGCCGGCACGGCGTACGCGTACTGCGGATCCGACTGGTGGTCCTACGACACCCCGGCGACGATCGGCTCGAAGATGAGCTGGGCCAAGTCCCAGGGCCTGGGCGGCGCGTTCTTCTGGGAGTTCTCGGGAGACACGTCGAACGGTGAACTGGTGACGGCGATCGACTCCGGCCTGAAGTAGGCCGGGGCCCTCAAGAACGAAGCCGGGTTCACGGGAACGCCCCCCGTGAGCCCGGCTTCTTCCCTGCTCGCGTCACATCGCTCAGGCCACGTTGACCCGCTGGCCGGGAGGCGCCGCCTCCAGCCAGGCCAGGAATCCCGTCAACGCGTCCTCGCTCATGGCCAGTTCCAGCCGCGAGCCCCGGTGCGTACAGGCCAGCACGATGGCGTCGGACAGGAGCGCCAGCTCCTCCTCGCCCTCGGGCGCCCGACGCCCGGTGACCTCGATGGCCGCGCGCTCCAGGACCCGCCGCGGCCGGGGCGCGTACGAGAAGACCCGGAACCACTCGATCCGGTCACCGTTGTAGCGCGCGATGCCGTAGCCCCACCCCTTGCCGGCGGAGTCCACGGCATCGGGTGCGGGGGCGTCCCACCGCAGGGAGCAGTCGAACGTGCCGCCCGAGCGCTGGATCAGCCGGCGCCGCAGCCCGAAGACGAACAGTCCCAGCAGTACGAGTACGACGACCGCGACTACGCACAGCACGAGAACGAGGACCATCTGCACCGACCTCCTCGCTTCTCACGAACCTGCTCGACGGATCAAACGCCTGATAACGGAACAGCAAAAACAGTTGTAGATCGCCTCAGCCGCGACCCGGTCCGGAGGGGTACTCCGGCCTGGGCCGCGGCTGAGTTGCGTCTAGGGGCTCGCTGGGGTCAGCGAACCGCCACCGCACGAAGACGGACATCGGCGCGACGCTCGGCGGACGCGTCCGCGTCCGACTGCGCACGCTCCAGCGCCCGCTCCGCCCGCTGGACATCGATCTCGTCCGACAGCTCGGCGATCTCGGCCAGCAGGGACAGCTTGTTGTCCGCGAACGAGATGAAACCGCCGTGGACAGCCGCCACGACCGTTCCCCCGCCGGACGAGTCACTCGTACGGATCGTCACCGGGCCCGACTCCAGCACACCGAGCAGCGGCTGGTGACCGGGCATGACGCCGATGTCGCCGGACGTGGTACGCGCGACGACCAGGGTGGCCTCGCCGGACCAGACACTGCGGTCCGCGGCGACGAGCTCGACGTGCAGCTCAGCAGCCAAGGTGGGCTCCTCGGGTCACCACCCGGCGGCACTCGCTGCCGGGTGTTGGGTCAAAGTCTAGTGGGCGTACGACGGGGGGCGGGGCACCCGCCCCCCGTCATGAAGTCAACGACTTCAGGAGACGCCGAGCTCCTTGGCGTTGGCCTTGAGGTCCTCAATGCCACCGCAGAGGAAGAACGCCTGCTCCGGGAAGTGGTCGTAGTCGCCGTCGATGATCGCGTTGAACGCGGTGATCGACTCGTCCAGCGGCACGTCCGACCCGTCGACGCCGGTGAACTGCTTGGCGACGTGGGTGTTCTGGGACAGGAAGCGCTCCACGCGACGGGCGCGGTGGACAGTGAGCTTGTCCTCCTCGCCGAGCTCGTCGATACCGAGGATCGCGATGATGTCCTGAAGGTCCTTGTACTTCTGCAGGACCGTCTTGACGCGCATGGCCGTGTTGTAGTGGTCCGCCGCGATGTAGCGGGGGTCCAGGATGCGGGACGTCGAGTCCAGCGGGTCCACGGCCGGGTAGATGCCCTTCTCGGAGATCGGACGGGAGAGAACCGTCGTCGCGTCGAGGTGGGCGAAGGTGGTCGCCGGGGCCGGGTCGGTCAGGTCGTCCGCGGGCACGTAGATGGCCTGCATGGACGTGATCGAGTGACCACGGGTCGAGGTGATGCGCTCCTGGAGGAGACCCATCTCGTCGGCCAGGTTCGGCTGGTAACCCACGGCGGACGGCATGCGGCCGAGCAGCGTGGAGACCTCGGAACCGGCCTGCGTGAAGCGGAAGATGTTGTCGATGAAGAACAGCACGTCCTGCTTCTGCACATCGCGGAAGTACTCCGCCATGGTCAGACCCGCGAGGGCCACGCGCAGACGGGTGCCCGGCGGCTCGTCCATCTGACCGAAGACCAGCGCGGTCTTGTCGATGACGCCCGAGTCGGCCATTTCCTCGATGAGGTCGTTGCCCTCACGGGTGCGCTCACCGACACCGGCGAACACGGAGACACCGTCGTGGTTGTTGGCGACGCGGTAGATCATCTCCTGGATGAGCACCGTCTTGCCGACGCCGGCACCACCGAACAGGCCGATCTTTCCACCCTTGACGTACGGGGTGAGAAGGTCGACGACCTTGATGCCGGTCTCGAACATCTCGGTCTTCGACTCGAGCTCGTCGAAGTTCGGAGCCTTGCGGTGGATGCCCCAGCGCTCGCCCTCGTACGTCTCGTTGACGTTCAGGACCTCGCCCAGGGTGTTGAACACCTTGCCCTTGGTGAAGTCACCGACGGGCACGGTGATCGAGGCACCGGTGTCCGTGACCGGGGCCTGGCGGACCAGGCCGTCGGTCGGCTGCATCGAGATGGCGCGGACCAGGCCGTCACCGAGGTGCTGCGCGACCTCGAGCGTCAGGGTCTTCTTCTTGCCGTCCTCGGCCGGGTCGTTGACCTCGACGTGCAGGGCGTTGTAGATGTCCGGCATCGCGTCGACGGGGAACTCCACGTCGACGACCGGGCCGATGACCCGGGCGACGCGGCCCGTGGCCGTCGCGGTCTCAACAGTGGTCGTCATTACTTGTCACTCCCCGCGTTCGCGTCGGCCAGGGCGCTCGCGCCACCGACGATCTCGCTGATTTCCTGGGTGATTTCGGCCTGGCGGGCCGCGTTGGCAAGTCGGGAGAGCGTGTTGATGAGCTCTCCCGCGTTGTCGGTCGCCGACTTCATCGCGCGGCGCGTGGCGGCGTGCTTGGAGGCAGCCGACTGGAGCATCGCGTTGTAGATACGGCTCTCGACGTAGCGCGGCAGCAGGGCGTCGAGGACGTCCTCCGCCGACGGCTCGAACTCGTACAGCGGGAGGATCTCGTCCTTGGACGAAGACTCCTCCGCCACCTCTTCGAGGCTGAGCGGCAGCAGCCGGCTGTCGACCGCCGACTGCGTCATCATCGAGACGAACTCGGTGTAGACGATGTGGAGTTCATCCACGCCGCCCTCCGCCGTCTCCTTCTCGATGGCCTCGATCAGCGGGCCCGCGACCTTCTTGGCGTCCGCGTACGTGGGCTCGTCGGTGAAGCCCGACCACGACTCCACGACCTTGCGCTCGCGGAAGTTGTAGTGGGCCAGACCACGACGGCCGACGATGTACGTGTCGACCTGCTTGCCCTCGGCCTGGAGCCGCTCGGTGAGCTGCTCCGCGGCCTTGATGGCGTTCGAGTTGAAGGCGCCGGCCAGACCGCGGTCGCTCGTGAGGAGCAGCACCGCGGCACGGGTCGCCGTCTCGGCCTCGGTCGTCAGCGGGTGCTTGGTGTTCGACCCGGTCCCCACCGCCGTGACCGCGCGCGTGAGCTCGGTCGCGTACGGCGCGGAGGCCGCCACCTTGCGCTGCGCCTTGACGACACGCGAGGCGGCGATCATCTCCATCGCCTTGGTGATCTTCTTGGTCGCGGTGACGGATCGGATGCGACGCTTGTAGACCCGGAGCTGGGCTCCCATGAGTCAGGTCCCTTCCTTACGTCACTTGGAGACGTTGACGGCCGGAGCGTCCTCGCCGAGAAGCTTGCCGTCCGAGGTCTCGAACTGCTTCTTGAACTCCGCGATGGCGTCGGCAACAGCGGTCAGCGTGTCGTCCGACATCTTGCCGCCCTCCTTGATGGAGGTCATCAGGCCCTGCTCCTTGCGGTGCAGGTACTCGAGGAGTTCCTTCTCGAAGCGGCGGATGTCGGCGACCGGGACGTCGTCCATCTTGCCGGTGGTACCGGCCCACACGGAGACGACCTGGTCCTCGGTCGGCATCGGCTGGTACTGAGCCTGCTTGAGCAGCTCGACCAGACGCTGACCGCGCTCCAGCTGGGCCTTCGAGGCGGCGTCCAGGTCGGAACCGAAGGCGGCGAACGCCTCCAGCTCGCGGTACTGGGCCAGGTCGAGGCGGAGTCGGCCGGAGACCTGCTTCATCGCCTTGTGCTGCGCGGAACCACCGACTCGGGAGACGGAGATACCGACGTTCAGCGCGGGGCGCTGACCGGCGTTGAAGAGGTCCGACTCCAGGAAGCACTGACCGTCGGTGATGGAGATCACGTTGGTCGGGATGAACGCGGAGACGTCGTTGGCCTTCGTCTCGACGATCGGCAGACCCGTCATCGAACCGGCGCCCAGCTCGTCCGAGAGCTTCGCGCAGCGCTCGAGGAGACGCGAGTGCAGGTAGAAGACGTCACCCGGGTAGGCCTCGCGCCCCGGCGGGCGGCGCAGCAGCAGGGACACGGCGCGGTAGGCGTCGGCCTGCTTCGAGAGGTCGTCGAAGATGATGAGGACGTGCTTGCCCTCGTACATCCACTGCTGGCCGATGGCCGAACCGGTGTACGGCGCCAGGTACTTGAAGCCGGCCGGGTCGGACGCCGGGGCGGCGACGATGGTCGTGTACTCCAGCGCGCCGGCCTCTTCGAGCGCACCACGCACGGAGGCGATGGTGGAGCCCTTCTGGCCGATGGCGACGTAGACGCAGCGGACCTGCTTCGACGGGTCGCCGGTGCGCCAGTTGTCACGCTGGTTGATGATCGTGTCGACGGCCAGGGCGGTCTTGCCGGTCTGGCGGTCACCGATGATCAGCTGACGCTGGCCACGGCCGACGGGGGTCATCGCGTCGACGGCCTTGTAGCCGGTCTCCATCGGCTCGTGCACCGACTTACGGGCCATGACGCCCGGGGCCTGCAGCTCAAGGGCGCGTCGGCCGGTGGTCTCGATCTCGCCGAGGCCGTCGATCGGGTTGCCGAGCGGGTCGACGACGCGGCCGAGGTAGCCCTCGCCGACACCGACGGAGAGGACCTCACCGGTACGCGTGACCGGCTGACCCTCCTCGACGCCGCTGAACTCGCCGAGGACGATGGCACCGATCTCGCGCTCTTCGAGGTTGAGCGCGAGCCCGAGG
The DNA here is from genome assembly GCF_017377775.1 of Streptomyces sp. VRA16 Mangrove soil. GTDB lineage: Bacteria > Actinomycetota > Actinomycetes > Streptomycetales > Streptomycetaceae > Streptomyces. The sequence goes on along the minus strand of NZ_JAFVLN010000016.1, from coordinate 162,585 downwards.
GTGCCGTCCTCGAACTTCAGCAGTTCGTTGGCCATGGCCGAGGGAAGACCCTCGACCTTCGCGATGCCGTCGCCGGCAAGGGTGACCGTACCGACCTCCTCGCGCGAGGCCGCGTCCGGCTTGTACGCCTGGACAAAGTTCTCCAGCGCGTCCCGGATCTCCTCCGGCCGGATCGTGAGCTCCGCCATCTGGGTTCCCTGCTCTCCTTGTTGGGCCCGAAGTGTTCTTGGGGTCTGGGGTCAGCCCCCAGGAATCCTCTGCACGGCCCAACTAGGGCCGTATTTCGTACGTGGTGAGGTGTCAGCCGGCCATGCGGCGGCTGGCGTCCTCGATGCGGTCCGCGATCGAGCCGTTGATGACCTCGTCGCCCACCTGCACCTTGATCCCGCCGAGGACCTCGGGGTCCACGTCCAGGTTCAGGTGCATCTGACGGCCGTAGAGCTTCGCCAGGGACGCACCCAGGCGCTGCTTCTGCTGGTCGCTCAGCGGCACCGCCGTCGTGACGACGGCGACCATGCGCTCCCGACGCTCGGCGGCGAGCTTGGAGAGGGACTCGAGTCCCGCTTCCAGGCTACGTCCACGCGGCGCGGTCACAAGACGCTCGACGAGTCGCTCGGTGGTGGGCCTGGCCCGACCGCCGAGGAGCTTCTTGACGAGGTCGCCGCGCAGCTTGGCGGAGGCGGCCTTGTCGGTCAGCGCGGCACGCAGCTCGGTGGTGGAGGAGACGATCCGGTCGAACCGGAACAGCTCGTCCTCGACGTCGTCGAGTTCACCGTTCTTCTGCGCGGCCGTGAGGTCGGCGGTGTTGGCCAGCTCCTCCAGGGAGTCGACCAGGTCGCGCGAGGCCGACCAGCGGGAGCGGACCAGACCGGACACCAGGTCGACGGCCTCGCCGCTGACCTGGCCGCCGAGCAGCCGGCCCGCGAGCTCGGCCTTGGCGTCACCGGCCTGCGCCGGGTCGGTGAGGACCCGACGCAGCGAGACCTCGCGGTCGAGCAGCGCGGTCACCGCGGCCAGGTCGCCGGCGAGCGTCTTGGCGTCGACCGACGTGGAGTCGGTCAGCGCGTCGAGACGCTCGCGCGCGGCGCCCAGGGCCTCGCGGCTCGCTCCGTGGGCGGTCATCGCGTGGCCTCTGCCTTCTCGTCGAGCTCGTCGAGGAAGCGGTCGATCACGCGCGACTGGCGGGCGTGGTCGTCCAGCGACTCGCCGACCAGCTTGCCGGCCAGGTCGGTGGCCAGCTGGCCGACGTCCTGACGCAGCGCCTGAGCGGCGGCCTTGCGGTCGGCCTCGATCTGCGCGTGACCGGCGGCGATGATCTCCTCACGCTGCCGCTGGCCTTCCGCGCGCATCTCGGCGATGAGCGTGGCGCCCTGCTCCTGCGCCTCCTGGCGCAGCCGCGCGGCCTCGTGCCGGGCCTCGGCGAGCTGAGCCTTGTACTGCTCAAGCACGCTCTGGGCCTCGGTCTGAGCGGCCTCGGCCTTCTCGATACCGCCTTCGATGGCCTCGCGGCGCTCTTCCAGAACCTTGTTGATGTTCGGGAGGAGCTTCTTGGCGAGGAACGCGAAGACGATGACGAAGGCGATAAAGCCGATCACGAGCTCTGGGATCGGCGGGATCAGAGGGTTCTCGGCCTCTTCAGCCGCCAGCTGAACCAGGGGGCTCATTTCACTGCCTTTCGTCGAAAGGGGTAGTCCGACGTCCGGATCAGGAGGACGGGTAGACGAACGGCATGACCAGACCGATCAGGGCGAGCGCCTCACAGAAGGCGAAGCCGAGGATCTGGTTGGCGCGGATCAGGCCGGCAGCCTCGGGCTGACGGGCGAGAGCCTGCGTACCGTTACCGAAGATGATGCCGACGCCGACGCCCGGGCCGATGGCCGCGAGGCCGTAACCGATCGAGCCGAGGTTGCCCTTGATTTCGACGCCAGCGGCGAGGGTCTGCGCGAGAGCGGACATGCCGGTTCTTCCTTCTCTTTCAAGTACCGGTGGGGGTTGGCCACCGGATGTCTATGGGGTGTGGAGCAGGGTCGGACTCAGTGGCCTTCGGCCATTGCGCCCTGGAGGAAGCTGCACGCCAGGAGCACGAACACGTAGGCCTGGACGGCCTGGATGAAGAGCTCGAAGGCGGTCATGATGATGACCATCACGAACGAGACGGCCGAGTACGCGATACCGATGCCGTTGAGCATGTACCAGCTGGCGATCGTGAAGAGCAGCAGCAGGGTGTGGCCGGCGAACATGTTCGCGAAGAGTCGGACGGTGTGCGTGAACGGCCGGACGATCAGGTTCGAGAAGAACTCGATGGTCATCGACAGCGGCAGCACCGCACCGAGCGACTTGTCGTAGCCCGTGAAGTTCTTGAACGCGCCCACGAAACCGTGGCGCTTGAAGGTGAGCGACACCCACATCACGTAGACGATCGCGGCCAGCGCGGCCGGGTACGAGATGATCGCCGTCACCGGGAACTGCGCGAGCGGGATGATCGACCAGAGGTTCATCATCCACACGAAGAAGAAGAGCGACACCATGAAGGGCACGTACTTCTCGCCCTCGCGCTTGCCGATCGTCTCGTAGACGATGCCGCGCCGGACGAAGTCGTAACCCGCCTCCGCGACCATCTGCAGCTTGCCCGGGATCATCTTCGGCTTGGCGAAGGCGGCCCAGAAGAAGCCGATGATGACAACCGAGCCGAGCAGCGCCAGCAGCATCGTCTTGTTGAAGTACAAGTTGCTGTCCGCGTCGCCCCAGATGGGCTCGAACAGGAACGAGTGCAGGCCGGGAGCCGGGAAGCCACACCCATCAAAAAGGTGGCAGTCGGTCTCGAAGGCGAGCACCTGCGTCGGGTCAGCACTCACCGCGGGCTCCTTCAGCGTGGCGCATAGGTACGGCAACCTCGTTGTGTCGGCGCGGCGCGCAGCCGCGGTTCGGCACGGGACTGGTGTTTCGGATGTGGGGGCGGCAGTTGGGCATCAAGCCTCGCGCTACAGCAGGCGTCAGCTCAGATGCCCGCGCCCGCGATGCCGCAGTTGGCACCGGACGATAGCAGGGTCCCGAAGCTCCACTTATCCCGCCCCTACGCTTCACGGCTTCGACCCCGTCTTTTCGGGCTTCTCGCCCTTCTGGGAGACGGAATCGGGATCGACGTAGAGGATCTTCGCCTTCATGTGGGCACGCGTCTGCGAGGCGATCCACGCGAGCGTCGAGACCACGAGCGAGATGGCGAAGGCCTTCGGGTTGAAGAGGGTCGTGTCCTTGAAGAGGGCCATGAAGATGACCATCAGCAGCAACTGCACCGCGTAGAGCATCAGGCCCATCATCTGGAACAGATGCGGAAGCGATTTGGCAGTGCGCTCCAGGACCAGAAGTCCCAGCCCCATGAAGAAGATCGCGACCAGCGTCCCGACGACCGCACCGAGGGCTCCCTTGCCGCCGGCGACCGCAGCACTGATCACGACGGCGATCGCGCCGACGGCGGCTGTGGGCACAGCGATGTGTACAAGGGTCCGTGCGTCTTTGGACGGCATGGCGGCAGCTCCGCTTGCTGATGGGGGCGGGGGTCGTCATGGACGAGCGTAGTCCGGGGCCGAGAGGGAACTTCGGGCCAATGGACCGTCGCACTCCGGTCTTTCGGCTCTATCCCCGGGTTTCGTGAACGGTATCACAAACTATTTGATGCGGTCTTTACCTAGATGGTGTGCTTGCCGTCACACGTGAGAGTGACCCTGCGCGTCTGCGCAACAACCGCATCAACTTGTCTGGTAATGGCGGCATTTGCCCGCGCGCGTCAGCGCGACGAACCGGCCTTCCGCCGATCGGTGAAGCGCGAACGAGCGCCAATTGCCGTCGCCCCGTTGACTCCTGCGGGAATCGGCGTGCGCTCCCCCTCGTCGCTGTCGTCGCTGTCGTCGCTCTCGCCGTCCGCGGCCTCCTGCGACGCGTACGCCGATGCGGCCGACGCCTCGTCGAGGGCGGCCCTGCGACGGCGGTAACGCGGCGGCACGAGACGCTCCGCCCAGCGCGGGGTGTGCGGCGTGAAGCGGGGCAGCAGAAGCAGCACCAGGCCGACGAAGCTCAGGGCGACGATGGTGAGCATCACCCACATCCCCGACGCCGAGTGCACGGAGTAGGCGACCGCGCCGAAGGCGATGAGCGCCGACCAGAAGTACATGATCAGCACCGCGCGGGAGTGCGAGTGACCGATCTCCAGGAGCCGGTGGTGCAGGTGGCCGCGGTCGGCCGCGAACGGCGACTGGCCGTTCCAGGTGCGGCGCACGATCGCGAGGACCAGGTCCGCGAACGGGATCGTGATGATCGTGAGCGGCATCACCAGCGGGATGAAGACCGGGAGCATCGCGTGGGTGGCGTCACGGGTGGAGCCGTCGAGGTTGAGCCGCAGCGCGTCCGGGTCGACCTGCCCGGTGATGGAGATCGCACCGGCGGCGAGCACGAGCCCGATGAGCATCGATCCGGAGTCGCCCATGAAGATGCGCGCCGGATGCATGTTGTGCGGCAGGAAGCCCAGGCACATGCCCATCAGGATCGCCGCGAAGAGCGTCGCGGGGGCCGCCGACTCGATGCCGTAGCCGTACCAGATCCGGTACGCGTACAGGAAGAACGCCGCGGCCGCGATGCACACCATGCCCGCCGCGAGGCCGTCGAGGCCGTCCACGAAGTTCACGGCGTTGATGGTGATCACGACCAGCGCGACCGTCAGGAGCGTGCCCTGCCACTGGGTCAGCGAGACCGTGCCCACACCCGGGATCGGCAGCCACAGGATCGTCAGACCCTGCATGACCATCACGCCCGCGGCGATCATCTGGCCGCCCAGCTTGATCAGCGCGTCGATCTCGAACTTGTCGTCCAGGACGCCGATCAGCCAGATCAGCGCCGCTCCCGAGAGCAGCGCCCGGGGTTCGTTCGACGACTCGAAGACCTGGTCCAGGTTGGTCAGGTGGTCGGCGACCAGCAGGCCCGCGCACAGGCCGAAGAACATGGCGATACCGCCGAGCCGCGGCGTGGGCTCCCGGTGCACGTCACGTGCCCGGATCTCCGGCATGGCGCCGGCCACGATCGCGAACTTCCGCACCGGGCCTGTCAGCAGATAAGTCACCGCGGCCGTGATGCAGAGCGTCAGCAGGTATTCACGCACGGGCTTCCCCACAGGTATCGCTGGCCATCTCAGCCCCACACCCTAGCTTTGCGTGCTTAGGGTTGGGGACTTACGGGTAGCGACGATGGTTGCACGAGTGACGGTTCTGGTACGCCAAGCGTGTGCTCCGCCGGTGCGTCTACCCCTTATCGGGCCGGATACGGGGGGAATCTCCCCGCCAGTTCACGGACCTCCTCGCGGACGGTGCGTACGTCGAAGACGTCACGTACGACACCCGACAGGAGCACGGCGACACGGGCCATCTCGGCCTCCCCCATGCCCTGCGTCGTCACGGCCGCGGTGCCCAGACGCAGGCCACGCCCCTCGCCGTACGGAAGCGCGCAGGTGTCCAGGACCAGGCCGGCCGAGGCCAGTCGGCCGCGGGCCACTTGGCCCTGTGCGCCCAGCGGGGCCGGGTCCACGGTGACGAGATGGGTGTCGGTGCCGCCGGTGGTGACGGCGAACCCCTCGGCCTCCAGGGCCCCGGCGAGCACCTCGGCGTTGGCGACGACCTGATGCGCGTACGCCGTGAAGGCCGGCGTGGACGCCTCGCCGAACGCGACGGCCTTCGCGGCGATGGTGTGCATCTGGGCGCCGCCCTGCGTGAACGGGAAGACCGCCCGGTCGACCCGGTCGGCGAGCTCGGCGGAGCACAGCAGCATGCCGCCGCGCGGGCCGCGCAGCACCTTGTGCGTGGTGGCGCAGACGATGTCGGCGTACGGGACCGGGTTCGGGGCCGCTCCCCCGGCGACCAGACCCATCGGGTGGGCGGCGTCCGCGATGAGGTGCGCGCCCACGTCGTCGGCGACGGCGCGGAAGCCCGCGTAGTCGATGTGCCGGGGGTAGGAGATCGAGCCGCAGACGATCGCCTTGGGGCGGTGGGCGCGGGCGAGGGCGGACACCTCGTCGAGGTCGATGAGACCGGTGGCGGGGTCGACGCCGTAGGGCACGAAGTCGAACCAGCGGCCCGAGAAGTTGGCCGGGGAACCATGGGTCAGATGGCCGCCCGCCGTGAGGCCCATCGCGAGGACGGTGTCCCCGGGGCGCAGCAGCACCGCGTACGCGGCCAGGACGGCCGATGAGCCGCTGTGCGCCTGTACGTTGACGTGCTCGGCCCCGAAGAGGGCTCTGGCGCGCTCCACGGCGATCCGCTCGGCCACGTCGACGAGTTCGCAGCCGCCGTGGTGGCGGGCGCCGGGATAGCCCTCCGCGTACTTGTTGGCGAGGGGCGAGCCGAGGGCTTCGAGGACGGCCGGTGACATGAAGTTCTCGGCGGCGATCAGCTGGAGGCAGTCCGCCTGGCGGGCCGTCTCTCCGAGGATGACCTCGGCCAGCTCGGGGTCCTGACGGCGCAGTGCTTCGAGCGCGGCGGGTTCGGTGATCACCGGCATGTTCGGCTCCGGGCCTCGCGGAGGGGACGGGTGCCTTCCAGCGTAGATCCGGGGGCCGCTCCGGGCGCGGGGAACGGGGCGAACGGCAGTTACTCGGGCACGCCGGTGAGGGCGGACACCACCGGGTCCAGAGCCTCGCTGATCTCGGAGCCGACCGAGCGGAAGAACGGCAGCGGCGCCCCGTAGGGGTCGTAGACCTCGTCGGCCTCGATGCTCGGGGCCAGGAGCCACCCGCGTAGAGCGGCCGCGGCCCGCACCAGGGAGCGTGCGCGTTCGACCACGCCGCCGTCCAGCGGGTCCGGCAGGGTCGCCGGGTCTATGGCCCGCACGAGCCGCGTGAACTCCTTCAGCGTGAACGTGCGCAGGCCCGCGCTGTGCCCCATGGAGATGACCTGCGCGCGGTGGTCGCGGGTCGCGGTCAGGACCAGGTCGGCTCTTATGACGTGGTCGTCGAGGAGCTCGCGGCCCACGAAGCCTGAGGGGTCGGCGCCGAAGTCCTCCAGGACCGTTTCGGCGTTGGCCTCCATCGGGGCGCCCTCGTGGCCCCAGGTGCCGGCGCTCTCCACGATGAGGCCGCCGGCCAGCGGGTCGCCGAGCCGGGCCGCGAGGGCATGCCGGGTGAGCCGCTCGGTGATCGGCGAGCGGCAGACGTTGCCGGTGCTGACGTGGAGGATCCGGAAGGAGTCGCCGGGGAGCAGCAGCGGCTCCCCGTACGTGGTGGACTCGGTGTACTCGGTGCCTATGCCACGCCCCGTCTCAGGGGCTGTCAATTCGCCACCTCGAGGTCGGGTACCACCTTGCGCAGCTCGTCGGCGGTGAGCGCGCCCTCGCGCAGCAGGACCGGGATCTTGCCGGTCACGTCGACGATCGAGGAGGGGATGTTGCCGGGGGTCGGTCCGCCGTCGAGGTAGACGGAGACGGAGTCGCCGAGCATCTCCTGCGCGGCGTCGCAGTCCTCGGGCGCCGGGTGCCCGCTGAGGTTCGCCGAGGACAGAGCCATCGGGCCGACCTCGGTGAGCAGCTCGATGGCGACGGGGTGCAGCGGCATGCGCACGGCGACCGTGCCGCGGGTCTCGCCGAGGTCCCACTGGAGCGACGGCTGGTGCTTGGCGACGAGCGTGAGGCCGCCCGGCCAGAAGGCGTCGACCAGCTCCCAGGCCATCTCGGAGAAGTCCGTGACGAGGCCGTGCAGGGTGTTCGGCGACGGGATGACCACCGGGGTGGGCATGCCGCGGCCGCGGCCCTTGGCCTCCAGGAGGTCACCGACGGCCTCGGGCGAGAACGCGTCGGCACCGATGCCGTAGACGGTGTCGGTGGGGAGGACGACCAGCTCGCCGCGGCGGACGGCGGACGCGGCTTCGCGCAGACCGGTGATGCGGTCGGTCGCGTCGTTGGTGTCGTAACGCCGTGCCATCTAGCGGGCCTCCTGCTCAGGTGGGTATCGGTGGTCGGTCACGGCATCGCCTTGCGGGCCGTCGCGAACCGCGGACGGTTGTTGAGGTCGGGGTGATCGGCGGCGTCCGCCCAGCCCCGCTCCTCGGTGAAGATCCACGGGACCTGTCCGCCCTGGGTGTCGGCGTGCTCGATGACGACGACGCCGCCGGGACGCAGCAGGCGGTGGGCCGTGCGCTCGATGCCACGGATCAGGTCGAGGCCGTCCTCGCCGGAGAAGAGCGCGAGGTCCGGGTCGTGGTCACGGGCCTCGGGCGCCACGTACTCCCACTCGGTGAGCGGGATGTACGGCGGGTTGGAGATGACGAGGTCGACCTGGCCGTCGAGGTCCTGGAAGGCCTCCAGGGCGTCTCCCTGGCGCAGGTCGACCCTGGACCCCTCGACGTTCTTCCGCGTCCACTTGAGGGCGTCCTCGGACAGCTCCACGGCGTGCACGCGCGAGCGCGGGACCTCCTGGGCGAGCGCGAGCGCGATGGCGCCGGAGCCGGTGCACAGGTCCACGATCAGCGGTTCCACCACGTCCATGGCGCGCACGGCGTCTATGGCCCACCCGACGACCGACTCGGTCTCCGGGCGCGGCACGAAGACGCCCGGCCCGACCTGGAGCTCCAGGTAGCGGAAGTAGGCGAGCCCGGTGATGTGCTGGAGCGGCTCGCGCGCCTCGCGGCGGGCGATGACCTCCCAGTACCGGGCGTCGAAGTCCGCGTCCTTGACGGTGTGCAGCTGCCCCCGCTTGACGCCGTGCACGAACGCGGCGAGCTCCTCCGCGTCGTTGCGCGGCGAGGGCACGCCGGCGTCGGCGAGGCGCTGGGTGGCCTGGGCAACTTCCGCGAGCAGCACGCTGCGGGGGCTTGGGGGTCGCTCCCCAAAATGTTGCTGCACGCTGGTCCTCCGGGCTGAGCTGTCGTACGGGGGTTGACTCGGCTTACGCGGCGGCGAGCTTGGCGGCCGAGTCCGCGTCGACGCACGCCTGGATCACGGCGTCGAGGTCGCCGTCGAGCACCTGGTCCAAGTTGTACGCCTTGAAACCGACCCGGTGGTCCGAGATGCGGTTCTCCGGGAAGTTGTACGTACGGATCTTCTCGGAGCGGTCGACGGTGCGGACCTGGCTGCGACGGGCGTCGGCCGCCTCGGCCTCGGCCTTCTCCTGCGCCGCGGCAAGGAGCCTGGAGCGCAGGATACGCATCGCCTGCTCCTTGTTCTGCAGCTGACTCTTCTCGTTCTGGCAGGAAGCCACGACGCCCGTGGGGATGTGCGTGATGCGGACGGCGGAGTCCGTGGTGTTGACGGACTGGCCACCGGGACCCGACGAGCGGTACACGTCGATGCGCAGATCGTTCGCGTGGATCTCGACGTCGACCTCCTCGGCCTCGGGCGTGACCAGCACGCCGGCGGCGGAGGTGTGGATGCGGCCCTGCGACTCGGTCGACGGGACGCGCTGCACGCGGTGCACGCCGCCCTCGTACTTCATGCGGGCCCAGACACCCTGGCCGGGCTCGGTCGCGCCGTTGCCGCCCTTGGTCTTCACGGCGACCTGGACGTCCTTGTAGCCGCCCAGCTCGGACTCGGTGGAGTCGATGATCTCGGTCTTCCAGCCGACGCGCTCCGCGTACCGCAGGTACATGCGCAGCAGGTCACCGGCGAACAGGGCGGACTCGTCGCCGCCGGCGCCGGCCTTGATCTCCAGGATCACGTCCTTGTCGTCGGACGGGTCGCGGGGCACCAGGAGCAGCCGCAGCTTCTCGGTGATCTCCTCGCGCTGCTTCTCCAGGTCCTTGACCTCGGCGGCGAAGTCCGGGTCGTCGGCGGCCAGTTCACGGGCCGTGTCGATGTCGTCGCCGGTCTGCTTCCAGGAGCGGTACGTCGCGACGATCGGGGTCAGCTCGGCGTAGCGCTTGTTGAGCTTGCGCGCGTTGGCCTGGTCGGCGTGGACCGACGGGTCCGCGAGCTTCTTCTCCAGATCGGCGTGCTCACCGATCAGGTCCTCGACGGCCTCGAACATCTCCGGCTCCTGCTGGTACGGGGGGTCAAAAAAAGAGGGCTGCACCGCAAAGCGCCGGTCCCGGTGCCCCCGCCGAAACAGGGACACCGGAGACCGGCGCTGGAGCCTCGCTACTTCTTGGCAGCGGCAGCCTTGCCGAAGCGGGCCTCGAAGCGGGCCACACGGCCACCGGTGTCGAGGATCTTCTGCTTGCCCGTGTAGAACGGGTGGCACTCGGAGCAGACCTCGGCACGGACGGTGCCGGACGAGATGGTGCTACGGGTGGTGAACGACGCGCCGCAGGTGCAAGAGACCTGCGTCTCGACGTACTCGGGGTGGATGTCGCGCTTCAAGGTGTCTCCTAGGTTCGGGAGGGCGCCGGGTCGCAGACGCGGATTGCGGGAGCGTGAACCGGAGCCGACGTACCAGTCTGCCAGGACTGGCCGCATCCCCCAAAACCGGGGTGGGCCCGGAAGTATTCCCCGGGGCCCCCGCGTGAGTGTCCGGCTACTTCACGACACCGTCGGCCTGGCCGGTGGCGGTGCCCTCGGTGGCGGCCTTCGGGATGGCCTTGTCGGCCTTCAGGGCCTTCCAGACCTGGTCGGCCTTGGTCTCGTCGACGAGGACGCGGTTGGCGTCGTTGGTGTCGTACTGCACAGGCAGCGTGACCATGTTCATGTCGTTGGACCCGATGCCCTTGAGCCCGTTCGCGAACGAGGCCAGGTCCTTGACGGAGGCCAGCTCCGAGTCGGTGGTCACCGACTTGGTGGCGGTGTCCGCGAGGTCGTACAGCTTCGTCGGGCTGGTGAAGACGCCGACGCTCTTGAGCTGGTCCATCAGGGCCTTCATGAACGCCTGCTGGAGCTGGATGCGGCCGAGGTCGCTGCCGTCACCGACACCGTGCCGGGTGCGGACGAGGCCGAGCGCCTGCTTGCCGTCGAGGGTGTGCGTGCCCGCGTCGAGCGTGAGGTGGCTGTCGGGGTCGTCGATCGCCTTGGTGGTGGTGACCTCGACGCCGCCGAGGTCGTCGATGAGCTCCTCGAAGCCGCTGAAGTCGACCTCGACGTAGTGGTCCATGCGGATACCGGTCACGGACTCGGCGGTCTTGACCGCGCAGGCCGCGCCGCCGGTGGAGTAGGCGGAGTTGAACATGACGCCGCTGGCCGCCGGGTGCACCGTGCCGTTGCCGTCGGTGCACTCCGGCCGCTGTATGAGCGTGTCCCTCGGTATGGAGACGACGCTGGCCTTCTTGTGGCCCTTGTAGATGTGAACGATCATCGCGGTGTCGGAGCGGGCCGAGCCGTCGTCCGTGCCGCCGCCGGCCTTCTTGTTGGCACCCGCGCGGCTGTCGGAGCCGAGGACCAGGATGTCCTGCGAGCCGTTGTCCACGTTCTGCGGGCGGTCGGTGCCGAGGGCGGCGTTGATGTCGACGCTCTTGATGTTGCCGTCGAGCTTGAAATAGACGTACCCGAGCCCCGTGCCGCCGAGGACGACGACGCCTGCCGCGCTCCACGCCGCGATGCGCAGCGCCTTGCTGCGTCCGCTGCGGGGCTTGCGGCGGCGGCCCTTGGCGCGCCTGCGCCCGCTGTCTTGGTCCGGCATGTGCTCCTCGCTGGGTCTGTCTGCATAGGGGCCGCGTGGGCCGCCAAGAAGCGTTGCACAGCAGCCTGTGTCCCCACCGTGTACCCACCACCACGGAACGTAACGGGACTTTCGTCCCACACCGCTCTCACCTGCGCTTTCAGCCCCATGCGGCGCATGCTTCACAAGAGCTCCGGATCCTTATGCATGTGGTGAAGGTCTCCGGTCCCCCAGCAGCCGGAAAGGGCTGAGCCCCGCCGCACGAGGCGGCGGGGCTCAGCCCTTTCGGACGTACGAGGCGTACGACGGTCAGTCGTTGCCGTTGCCCGGAGCGGGCGTCGTCTTCTGGATCTGCAGCAGGAACTCCGCGTTGGACTTCGTCTGCTTCATCTTGTCGAGCAGCAGCTCGATCGCCTGCTGCTGGTCGAGTGCGTGCAGCACCCGGCGCAGCTTCCAGACGATGGCGAGCTCGTCGCTGCCGAGCAGGATCTCTTCCTTACGCGTACCCGAGGCGTCGACGTCGACGGCCGGGAAGATGCGCTTGTCGGCGAGCTTCCGGTCGAGCTTGAGCTCCATGTTGCCGGTGCCCTTGAACTCCTCGAAGATCACCTCGTCCATGCGGGACCCGGTGTCGACGAGCGCGGTGGCGAGGATGGTCAGCGAGCCGCCGTCCTCGATGTTGCGCGCGGCGCCGAAGAAGCGCTTCGGGGGGTACAGGGCGGTCGAGTCGACACCACCGGACAGGATGCGGCCGGAGGCCGGGGCGGCGAGGTTGTACGCGCGGCCCAGGCGGGTGATCGAGTCGAGCAGCACGACGACGTCGTGACCCAGCTCCACGAGACGCTTGGCGCGCTCGATGGCGAGCTCGGCGACCGTGGTGTGGTCCTCGGCCGGGCGGTCGAAGGTCGAGGAGATGACCTCGCCCTTCACCGACCGCTGCATGTCGGTGACCTCTTCCGGACGCTCGTCGACCAGGACGACCATCAGGTGGCACTCGGGGTTGTTGTGCGTGATCGCGTTGGCGATCGCCTGCATGATCATGGTCTTGCCGGTCTTCGGCGGGGCCACGATCAGACCGCGCTGGCCCTTACCGATGGGCGAGACGAGGTCGATGATGCGGGTCGTGAGCACACCCGGGTCCGTCTCCAGGCGGAGGCGGTCCTGCGGGTACAGGGGCGTCAGCTTGTTGAACTCCGGGCGCCCGCGGCCGGATTCGGCCGCCATGCCGTTCGCCGAGTCGAGGCGGACCAGCGCGTTGAACTTCTCGCGGCGCTCGCCCTCCTTGGGCTGCCGCACGGCACCGGTGACGTGGTCACCCTTGCGCAGGCCGTTCTTGCGGACCTGGGCGAGGGAGACGTAGACGTCGTTGGGACCGGGGAGGTAGCCCGACGTACGGATGAAGGCGTAGTTGTCCAGGATGTCGAGGATGCCCGCGACGGGGATCAGGACGTCGTCGTCGGAGACCTGCGGCTCGTTGCCGAAGCCCTCGTCGCGTCCGCGACGGCCACGGCGGTCGCGGTAACGGCCCCGGCGGCCGCGGCGGCCACCCGCGTCATCGTCGTAGCCGTCGTCCTGCGGACCGTTGTTGCGGTCACGGTCCCGGTCGCGGTCCTGCCGGCCGCCGCCCTGCTGCTGCCGGTCCTGACGGCCGCCCTGGTCCTTGCCGCCCTGGCCCTGGTCGTCGCCCTTGCCGCCGCGGCGGTCACGGTCGCGGCCACCACGGTCACGACGGTCGCGGCGCTCGCGCCGGCCCTCGTTGCCGCCGCTGTTCTCCTGGCCGGCGTCGCCCTGGCTCTCCTGCTTGGGCTCGGCCTTGGCCTCGGCGGTGACGGTCTCCGGGCTGCCCGCCTCGGCGACGGCACGACGGCGACGGCGCTCACCGGCCGGCTGCTCGTCCCCGGCGCCCTGGCCCGGGATCTCGATCTGCTGCTGGGCGACGGCCTTCTTCGCCTTGGCAGCGCCCGAGTCGGCCTTCTCCGTCTTGGCCTCGGACTTCGCGTCGGCCTTCGGCTCCTCGCCGGTACGGGCCTTCGAGGTGGCCCGGCGCTTCGGCTTGGCCTCGGCGGCATCGGAAGCGGGGGCAGCAGCGGCGGCGCTCTTCGCCGGGGCACCGCCGCCGGCCTGCGCCTCCTTGATGACCTCGATCAGCTGGCTCTTGCGCATCCGCGCAGTCCCCCTGATACCGAGGCCCGATGCGACCTGCTGCAGCTCGGCCAGCACCATGCCCTCAAGGCCGGTACCGCGGCGCCGCCGGGCAGGCGTAGCAGAGGCTTCCCCTGCAGACGCGGCGGGCGCGGCAGCGGAGCTGTCGGCAGTCACGCCCATCAGATCGGTGGTGTCGCTCACGAAGGGTCCTTCCCTGGAGCGGACGTCGGCCTGTCTGGCTCGGCGACCGGTTGTGCTGTCCGGCGGTGGTCCTCTCGGTACGGACCGTGCCGGGGCGGTTGTCCGCCGATGAGGCGGGAGAATTCATTGGTGACAGCGATTCCGGATACCGCGGGTGCACTGGATTTCTGTGTCACGCGGCTCGGTCACGCCGGTTCCGGAGCATGCTCGACAACGATCAGCGCGGCATATCGAGAGACGATGATGTCGCGATGAATTGCTGGGGAGGCTCCCGGAAGAATGGTTGTCCCGGACGGGGACACACAGCACCTCGCCATGGTGGGGTCGGGTGCAGGTTTGAGGTTAACACTACCGGATCCAACAAACATTCCCCCTCTCTCAATCCGGCAAGCACGCGTCAGGAGCCAAGCGGCAGCACGCTCGCTCCGTCGACATCGAGGGCCAGGCGGTTGGCCGCCCACCCCTCTCCGGCCAGCCGGGCGACCTTGTCGGCCGCTCCGTCCTCCACCAGGGCGAGGACCGTCGGTCCCGCCCCGGAGATCACCGCGGGCACACCGTCGGCCCGCAGTCGCTCCACCAGCGCGGCGCTCTCCGGCATGGCCGGAGCGCGGTACTCCTGGTGAAGACGGTCCTCTGTGGCCGGCAGCAGCAGCTCGGGGCGCCTGGTCAGGGCCTCGACGAGCAGGGCCGCCCGGCCCGCGTTGGCCGCGGCGTCCACGTGCGGGACGCTGCGCGGCAGGAGTCCTCGGGCCATCTCGGTGAGGACGGGTTTCCCGGGGACGAAAACCACCGGAACGATGGAATCGGCGGCGTCCAGGCGGATGGCCCGGCCCGCCCCGTTCTCCATCCACGCGATGGTGAAGCCGCCGAGCAGACACGGCGCCACGTTGTCGGGGTGGCCCTCGATCTCGGTGGCGAGCTCCAGCAGGGCGGCGTCGTCGAGCTTGACGTCGCCGCCTATGGTCACGGCGCGCGCGGCGACGACGGCCGCGACGATGGCGGCCGACGACGAGCCGAGGCCGCGGCCGTGCGGGATGCGGTTGGCACAGACGATTTCGAGGCCGCGCGGCTGCCCGCCGAGGGCGTCGAAGGCGGTGCGCAGTGCCCGTACGAGAAGGTGCGACTCGTCGCGGGGCAGGGTCTCGGAGCCCTCACCTGCGATGTCGATGTTCAGCCCGGAGTCGGCGACCCTGACGACCACGTCGTCGTAGAGCCCCAGCGACAGGCCGAGGCTGTCGAAGCCCGGACCGAGGTTGGCGCTGGTGGCGGGGACGCGCACCCTGACGGCGGCGGCGCGGAACGCGGGACCGGCCATCGCTCGATGACTCTCCTTGAGCTGCGGGATGTTTCGAGAACTTCGAGACTTCCGATGTCTTGTGATGCGTACAGCAACACCCGGGCCGCGCTCGACGGCATCACAGGGGACAACGACGGAACGGCGGCGGCACCGCTGCATATGCGGTGGGCGGGTTCGGTACAGCCTATCGAAGGAAGGTTCTGTGGCGACATAGGGCGCACAGGAGGCGCACGATGCGTGTCGTAAGCCCCCTGTGCACCCCGTGTGCGGATACGCCCAGTTGACGGCGTATCAGCACCGGCGCGATCTACGGGTGCGGAGTCAGGCGAGGCCGAGGCGCTCGGCGGCCGCGGCGGCGTCGACCGGGACGGTGACGGGCTGCGGGGCGCCGGCGACGGCCCAGTCCGGGTCCTTCAGACCGTTTCCGGTCACGGTGCAGACGATCTTCTGGCCCTTGTCGACCTTGCCCTGCTCGGCGGCCTTCAGCAGACCGGCGACCGACGCGGCGGACGCGGGCTCGACGAAGACACCCTCCTGGGACGCCAACAGCTTGTAGGCGCGCAGGATCTCACGGTCCGTCACCTCGTCGATGAAACCGCCGGACTCGTCGCGCGCGGCGAGCGCGTGCTGCCACGAGGCGGGGTTTCCGATGCGAATCGCGGTCGCAATCGTCGAGGGGTCCTTGACGACCTCGCCGCGCACGATGGGCGCGGAGCCGGACGCCTGGAAGCCCCACATGCGGGGCGTACGGGAGGCCGGACCGTCGGTCTCGTACTCCTTGTAGCCCTTCCAGTAGGCCGTGATGTTGCCGGCGTTGCCGACCGGCAGGACGTGGATGTCGGGCGCGTCGCCCAGGGCGTCCACGATCTCGAACGAGCCGGTCTTCTGGCCCTCGATGCGGTACGGGTTGACCGAGTTGACCAGCGCCACCGGGTAGTTCTCGGAGAGGCTGCGCGCGAGGTTCAGGCAGTCGTCGAAGTTGCCGTCGACCTGGAGGATCTTCGAGCCGTAGACGAGGGCCTGGCCCATCTTGCCGAGCGCGATCTTGCCCTGCGGCACGAGCACGGCGCAGACCATGCCGGCGCGCACGGCGTACGCCGCGGCCGACGCCGACGTGTTGCCGGTGGAGGCGCAGATGACGGCCTGCGCGCCCTCCTCCTTGGCCTTGGTGATGGCCATGGTCATGCCGCGGTCCTTGAAGGAGCCGGTGGGGTTGGCGCCCTCGACCTTCAGGTGGACCTCACAGCCGAGGCGCTCGGAGAGCACCTGCGCGGGCACGAGCGGCGTGCCGCCCTCGCGCAGTGTGACGACCGGCGTGGTGTCGGTCACCGGGAGCCGGTCCCGGTACTCCTCGATGATGCCGCGCCACTGGTGGGTCATTCCGGTCATCCCTGCTACTCCCCTTCAACACGCATGATGCTGGCGACACCGCGCACGGTGTCGAGCTGACGCAGCGCGTCCACGGTCCCGGTGAGGGCCGCGTCCGCCGCGCGATGAGTGACGACGACGAGGCTGGCCTCGCCGTCCTTCCCCGACTGGCGCACCGTGTCGATGGAGACGCCGTGCTCGGCGAAGACCGTCGCCACCTGCGCGAGGACGCCGGGCTTGTCGGCCACGTCGAGGCTGATGTGGTACCGCGTCACGACGTCGCCCATCGGGGAGACGGGCAGTTTCGCGTACGCGGAGTCGCCGGGTCCCGTCGCGCCGCCCAGGCGGTTGCGGCAGACGGCAACCAGGTCGCCGAGTACGGCCGACGCGGTCGGCGAGCCGCCGGCGCCCGGGCCGTAGAACATGAGCTGCCCGGCCGCCTCGGCCTCGACGAACACGGCGTTGTAGGCGCCGCGGACGGAGGCGAGCGGGTGGGTCAGCGGGATCATCGCGGGGTGGACGCGGGCGGTGACGGACTGCCCGTCGGCGGCCCGCTCGCAGATCGCGAGGAGCTTGATGGTGCAGCCCATTTCCTTCGCGGACGCGAAGTCGGCGGCGGTCACCTCGGTCATGCCCTCGCGGTAGACGTCGTCGAGACGTACGCGCGTGTGGAAGGCGATCCCGGCGAGGATGGCGGCCTTGGCGGCGGCGTCGAAGCCCTCGACGTCGGCGGTCGGGTCGGCTTCCGCGTACCCGAGGGCGGTGGCCTCGTCGAGGGCCTCCTGGTAGCCCGCGCCGGTCGAGTCCATCTTGTCGAGGATGAAGTTCGTGGTGCCGTTCACGATGCCGAGCACGCGGTTGACCTTGTCGCCCGCGAGGGACTCGCGCAGCGGCCGGATCAGCGGGATCGCGCCCGCCACGGCGGCTTCGTAGTACAGGTCCGCGTCGTGGTCGAGCGCGGCGGCGTGCAGGGCCTCGCCGTCCTGGGCGAGCAGCGCCTTGTTGGCCGAGACGACGGAGGCGCCGTGCTCGAAGGCGGTGGTGATGAGGGTCCGCGCCGGCTCGATCCCTCCGATGACTTCGACGACCACGTCGATGTCGCCGCGTTTGACGAGCGCGGTGGCGTCGGTGGTGACGAGGGCGGGGTCGATGCCCTCGCGCACCTTCGAGGGACGGCGGACGGCGACGCCGGCGAGCTCGACCGGGGCGCCGATGCGGGCGGCGAGGTCGTCGGCGTGCGTCGTCATGATGCGCGCCACCTCTGAGCCGACAACCCCACAGCCCAGCAGCGCCACCTTCAGCGGACGCGTACGCATCATCCGACCTCGTTTCCTCTACTGCTTCGACGTATCACTCGACGTATCACTACGTCTTCAACGGTGTTCTACGGTGGACCCAGTCTCACGCACCGGACCGGGCTTTCTGCTCCCGGTCCGGATGATGAGACAGATATTTCATTTACCCGACGTCGAGACGCAGGAGATCTTCCTCCGTCTCGCGCCGGACGATCACCCGCGCCTCGCCGTCGCGCACGGCCACGACCGGCGGACGCAGCGCGTGGTTGTAGTTGCTGGCCATGGAGCGGCAGTACGCGCCGGTGGCCGGTACGGCGATGAGGTCGCCGGGCGCGACGTCGGCGGGCAGGAACGCGTCCTTGACCACGATGTCGCCGCTCTCGCAGTGCTTGCCGACGACGCGCACCAGCATCGGCTCGGCGTCGGAGCGGCGGGAGACGAGGGCGACGGTGTACTCGGCGTCGTAGAGCGCGGTACGGATGTTGTCGGACATGCCGCCGTCCACGGACACGTAGGTCCGCAGGCCGTCGAGCGGCTTGACGGTGCCGACGGTGTACAGCGTGAAGGCGGTCGGGCCGACGATGGCGCGCCCCGGCTCGACGGAGATCCGGGGGGTGCGCAGCTTCGCGGCCTCGCACTCCCTCGTGACGATCTCGTTCAGCGCCTTGGCGATCTCGTGCGGCTCGCGCGGGTCGTCGTCGCTGGTGTACGCGATGCCGAGGCCGCCGCCGAGGTCGATCTCGGGGAGTTCGACGCCGTGCTCGTCCCGGATCTCGGCGAGCAGCCCGACCACGCGCCGCGCGGCGACCTCGAAGCCCGCCATGTCGAAGATCTGCGACCCGATGTGCGAGTGGATCCCGATGAGTTCGAGCCCGTCGAGCTTGAGGGCCCGCCGCACGGCCTCGGCGGCCTGTCCCCCGGCCAGCGCGATCCCGAACTTCTGGTCCTCGTGAGCGGTGGCGATGAACTCGTGGGTGTGCGCCTCGACACCCACGGTCACCCGGATCTGCACGCGCTGCCGCTTGCCCAGCCGGTCGGCGATGTGGGCGACGCGCACGATCTCCTGGAAGGAGTCGAGGACGATGCGCCCGACACCGGCGGAGACGGCGCGCTCGATCTCGTCCTCGGTCTTGTTGTTGCCGTGGAAGGCGATGCGCTCGGCAGGCATCCCGGCGGACAGCGCGGTGGCGAGCTCCCCACCGGAACAGACGTCGAGGTTCAGCCCTTCCTCGTGCAGCCACCGCACGACGGCCCGGCTCAGGAACGCCTTCCCCGCGTAGAACACGTCGGCGTCCGGCCCGAAGGCGTCGCGCCAGGCGGCGCACCGGGCGCGGAAGTCGGCCTCGTCGAGGAAGTAGGCCGGGGTGCCGAACTCCTCGGCGAGCCGGGCGACTTCGATGCCGCCGACACTGATCTGCCCGTCCTCGGAACGGGCCACGGTGCGCGACCAGACCTTCGCGTCGAGGGCGTTGAGGTCGGCCGGCGGGGCGGCGTAATGCCCCTCGGGAAGAACGTCGGCGTGGCGGGGGCCTGCGGGGTGCGCGGAACGGCTCATGGCTTCGGTAGCACTCTCTTCGTGATGCTCATACGTGTTCGGGGGCGTCGATGCCGAGCAGGGTCAGGCCGCCGGCCAGCACCGTCCCGGCGGCTTCGGCGAGCGCGAGCCGGGCGCGGTGGGCGGCCGAGGGTTTCTCCCCTCCCATGGGGAGCACGGCGGGCAGGACGGGCATCAGGGCGTCGGCGACGTCGACGAGGTACCGGGCGAGCCGGTCGGGGGCGCGGTGCCGGGCCACGGCGAGCAGGATGCGCGGGTACGCGCCGAGCAGGTCCTCCAGGGCGCCTTCGAGGGAGTCTGCTCTCGTGTCGCCGGGCTGGGGGCCGAATCCGAGGTCCGCGGCGTTGCGGCTCAGGGCGCGGGTGCGGGCGTACGCGTACCGGACGCGGAAGAGGGGGTTGGACTCGCGCTGGGCGAGCAGCTCGGCACCGATCCGGGGCCGGTCGTGCCCGGCGGGATGGAGCAGGGCCCAGCGGGCGGCGTCGGGGCCGAGCGAGAAGGGGTCGGCCGGGGCCGGCACGGGCCGGAGGCTGACGTCTTCGGCCGCCGCGGCGTGGACGACGCGGACGTCGGCGCCCTGACTGCGCGCGATGTTCTCCAGGGCCTCGGCGACGACGGCGGCGCGCGTCTCGTCGGCCGGGATCCGCAGCTCGACGCGCTGCCCGCGCAGAACGTCGGAGTGTCCGTAGGCCGCCCCCTGCCCCCGAATCTCCGCGACGAGGGCACAGCCACCGGGGTCCGTCGGCTCAAGGGTGAGATTGAGAAACCCCGGCCCGGTGATGTCGACGGCCGCGATCCCCGGGCTCCCGGCCAGCCGCCGGCCGAGCACCTCGGCGATCTGGCGGGGCGGGCGTCCGGCGGACTTGGCGATCTGCAGAGCGACATTCGTGGCGTAGTCCCCGCGCCCGCCGGGCCTCGGCCGCTCGACCACGACCCGTGCGACGGCCTCGTCCACGGCCCCGCCCGCGACCGCACCGAGCTCACCGTCGTCGGCTGCGCGGCGAACGGCGCGCAGGACGGTGCGGGAGACGTCGGCGGGGGTCACAGGGCAAGCGTAGGGGAGGAGGGGGGTGGGTAGGCGAGTCGGTTTCCCGGATGGTCCGGGATGCGGACGGGGTGGGTGGGGGTTCGGGGGGGGCTGGTGTCGGCTGCGGCGGCGTCGGCGGTGGTGCCGGCTGCGGTCGTGCCGACTGCGGTGGTGCCGGTCGCCCTGGGGTCGGTTGGGCCGGGGGTCGGGCGTCGGCGGTACGGGGAGACGAGGATGCGGACCCGGCGGACGACGGTTCGGGGCGCCCGTGCGCCGACAATCAGCCGTCGGCGCTCAGACGTCGACGGTGAGGCGTCGGCGGTCGGGCGTCGGCGCTCAGACGTCGGCGCTCAGACGTCGACGGCCAGACGTCGGCGGTCAGGCGTCGGCGGTACGGGGAGCACGCCCGGAGGGCCCGTCGGTGCTCTCCTCCCCCGACCGCGCCTCGTCCGCTGCGGAGCTCCGCTCCCCCGCCCTGCCCTTCTCGCTCAACTGCCCTACGACACGCACCAGTTCACCCGGCTCGAAGGGCTTGGCCAGAAACGCGTCGACCCCGACGTCGAGCCCGCTCTCCACCTCGTACTGGGTGCAGGCACTCACGATGACGATGGGCAACTCACTGGTACGCGCGTCGGCACGCAGCCGGGCGGCGGTCCGCAGCCCGTCGAGCCGCGGCATCACGACGTCCAGCGTGACGACATCCGGCCGCACCTGATGCACCACGTCCAGACACTCGGCACCATCGGCCGCGGTCACGACCTCGAAGCCCTCCAGCTCGAGATTGACCCTGATCAACTGCCGGATCACCGTGTTGTCGTCCACGACAAGGACCCGGCCGGACGCGCCTGGCACAACTCGAGAGTAGGTCGGCACCGGCCACCGCGTCCGGGTTTTCCCCACTTCCGCCCCGTACAGGGGACACGCCCCTCGACCCGACCCCGAAATACCTGTTCATGAGGACCCCGGATGAGCTGGTAGGGTTCTACCCGTCGCCACGCACCGCGCGGCGCACGCCCCCGTAGCTCAGGGGATAGAGCAACGGCCTCCGGAGCCGTGTGCGCAGGTTCGAATCCTGCCGGGGGCACCTTATATGAGGTGCCTGAAGACCCCGCATCGGCGAGATCGCTGACTGCGGGGTCTTTTTTGTGTGTTCATGGCAGGGTGGCTCCGTGATGTCGCGGGACGAACTGATGAGCGTCCTGTCCGGGCTGCGTCGGGCGCAGATCGGCGGGCGGCGGGCGCCGCACAAACCGCTGCTCGTGCTCTGGCTGTTGGGCAGGTTCGCCGAGTCGGGCAGCACCTCGGTCACGTACGACGAGGTGGAAGAGCCCGTCAGTCGGCTCATCAACGATTTCGGCCCCGCGGTGACGAGTCGTTCGCGGGCTCGAGAGCGGGCGGCCATGCCGTTCGTGCATCTGGAGCGGGAGCTCTGGGAGCTGCGGGACCGGGAGGGGCACGGGATCGGTCCGGATATCGCGGAACGCGGCAGTCTGCTGCGGGCTCGCGGTGCGCACGGGCGGCTGCGCCCCGAGGTGGAGCGGCTGGTCGCGGATCCCGTGACGTTCGCGGCGGCCACCCGCCTGCTGCTGGATCAGCACTTCACCCCGGCCCTGGAAGCAGCGGTCTGCGACGCCGTCGGCCTGGACCTGGCCGGTCCGGGCGGCACGGCCGGTGCGCCCGAGGAGAGGAAGCGACGTTCGCGAAGAGCCGCGTTCGCAGAGGAAGTTCTGCAGGCGTACGCGTACGCCTGCGCCTTCTGCGGATATGACGGTGCCCTCGGCAGGAATCCCGCCGGGCTGGAGGCCGCACACGTCCGCTGGCACAGTCAGGACGGGCCCGACGAAGTGCACAACGGGCTGGCCCTGTGCTCACTGCACCACTCGCTGTTCGACCTGGGGGTGCTCGGTCTGCTGCCCGACCTTCGGGTTCAGGTGTCGTCGTCGTACGTGGCACGGAGTCGCGCCGGACAGGCCGTGCACGCCCTCCACGGCGTACCCGCCGCCACGCCGCAGCCCGGCCGTCCTCCCGTGGCGGTCGAGTTCGTCCTCTGGCACGGCCGGCAGGTCTTCAAGAGGCCGGGCGCACAGACGGCGTGAGCGTCACTGCCGTGGGGGCGGCGCCGCGAGGGCGATGCGGAGGGCCGCGAGGAGTTCGGTGTCGTCGGCGCCCAGGGCCCGGGCCCTGGTGACGTAGGTGCGGGCCGCCTGGGTGAGGGCCGGTTCGGGGACGGGGGCGTGACCCGGGGCGACGCGGGTGCCGGCGCCTCGGCGGCTGTGAACCAGGCCCGCGGACTCCAGCTCGCGATAGGCGCGGGCCACCGTGCCTGTCGCAAGGCCCAGATCCGCGGCGAGTTGGCGTACGGGTGGCAGGCGGTCGTTCTCGGCGAGGTGCCCGGCGCGGATGAGGTCGGCCAGTTGGGCGCGCACCTGCTCGTACGGCGGGACCGGGCCCGCGGTGTCGACCTGCACGCTCAGCGGGTTCACCGTCGGCTCCTTCATGCCGCTGTTCCGTTCGGTGCCGGCAGGCGCGTCAGGCGGATCACGAGGTGGACGAGGCCCGCCGCGGAGCCGAGGGCCGCCAGGAGGGCGAGGATGTAGGGCGCCAGCAACTCGCGATTGTTGCACGGAACCTCCCTCAGGGCCTGGAGGTAATCGGCCGTGAGGACTGACGACATCAGCAGCCAGGATGCCACCAGGCAGCCCCAGGCCAGGGCCACCGCCTCCACGGAGGACGCACGCAGGGCGTGGTCCGGCGTCGGGGCACCGGGCAGCGCAGGTCGGGTCACGACCCGCCTGGCCGCCAGCAGGCACACTCCGGCCCCGCCGACCACACAGCCGAGCGCCCCGAGGACCAGCGTGCTGACGTCCTGCTCCGCGAGCATGAACGCGGTGCCGTTCGGGCAGGTCAGCAGCACGAAGCCGTCCCGGACGGCGCTGCGGCGGGTCGCGACGACGACGGCAGTGAGGAGCACTGCCAGCGCCACGACGAGAGCGGCGAAGAGCGCGGTGCAGCGGCGTGGAAAGTAGTGCCGCACCTGACGTGGGGTCAGCACGGCCGCACGCACCGGCCCCTCCGGGCGCGGCACCCGCAGTTCGCCGATCAGGACACCGGCGAGCGTGCACCCGCCGAAGACGATCCCCGCCGACCCGTAGTTCATGAGGTACGCGAGGCAGACGGCCGCACAGAGCCCCGCCACCAGGCCGCCCGTGCGCCACCTCGAAGCCCGTCGCTGGTACCGGCCGAGTGCGCCGGACAGCGCGGGCCCCGGTCTGCGCCGTGCGCGCAGGAGCGCCAACAGCCCGATGAGGAAAGGGGCCGCGAAGAGCCAGTTCAGGGGCACGCCGCCCATGGAACCTCCAGCAGTTGTGTCAGATGATTGACACAAGCTGCCGCGACACCTCATCTTGTGTCAAGTGTTTGATACAAGATGAGGTGAGTGAGAACGGGAAGGGAAGGGCGCGGACTCCGACTGCGTGCGATCGTGGTGCGGTGACCAACCTGGAGGACCTGGCCCGGCTGCGGCGTGCCCGCGACACCATGGATCGGGCGTATGCCGAGCCGCTCGACGTGACGGCTCTGGCGCGGGCTGCGCTGATGTCGCCGGGGCATTTCTCGCGGAGCTTTCGGGCCGCGTTCGGGGAGACTCCGTACAGCTATCTGATGACGCGGCGCATCGAGCGGGCCAAGGCGTTGTTGCGGCGCGGGGATCTGTCGGTGACCGAGGTGTGTTTCGAGGTGGGGTGTACGTCGCTGGGGTCGTTCAGCTCGCGGTTCACCGAGCTGGTCGGGGAGACGCCCAGCGCGTACCGGGCCCGCGCCCATGACCCCGCCACCGATCTTCCCGCCTGTCTGTCGAAGATCCATACGCGGCCGGTGAAAGGGGCCGGGCCCAAGCTGCACGACCCTCAGGCGTAGAAGCGGGAGAGGCTCTGGAGGACCGCTGCCGGCTTCGGGGCGTTCTCGATCTCTATCGTGCCGTCGACCGTGATCTGCACGCCGCCGCCCGCGACCTCCTCGACCGCCGCGAGCCTGCCGGTCAGGCGGATGCGGGAGCCGACCTTCACCGGGGACGGGAAACGGACCTTGTTCAGGCCGTAGTTGACCTTCGTCGTCACGCCCCGGACGTCGAGGAGTTCGGTGAAGAGCGGGATGAAGAGGGAGAGGGTCAGGTAGCCGTGGGCGATGGGGGCGCCGAACGGTCCCGCCGCCGCGCGCTCCGGGTCGACGTGGATCCACTGGTGGTCGCCGGTGGCGTCGGCGAACGTGTCGATGCGGTCCTGGGTGACCTCGATCCACTCGCTCACCCCCAGCTCGCTGCCGGCGAGCTTCTTCAGGTCGTCGAGGCCGTTCACTGTGATGCCGCTCATGGGATGCGTGGGTTCCTTACTGGTTGCCGTTGCCGGTGCCGTAGTGCGTGCGGATGCGGGACTTGAGGAGCTTTCCGGAGGCGGTGCGCGGGAGTTCGGGCGCCAGCACCACCGATTTGGGGATCTTGTAGCGGGCGAGGCGGCCGGCCAGGGAGGCGAGGATCTCGTCGGGGTCCGGGTCGGCCCCTTCGCGGGCGACGACCACCGCGCGCGGCACCTCGCCCCACTTCTCGTCCGGTACGCCGATGACGGCGCACTCGGCGATGTCGGGGTGGGCGAGGAGGGCGTCCTCGACCTCGGCGGGGTACACGTTCTCGCCGCCGGAGATGATCATGTCCTTGATGCGGTCGACGATGTGGACGTAGCCGTCGTCGTCGGTGCGGGCCGCGTCGCCGGTGCGGAACCAGCCGTCGGCCAGGGCGTCCGCCGTGGCGTTGGGCAGGCCCCAGTATCCGGGCATCACGTTCGGGCCGCGGACCAGGATCTCGCCGGTCTCGCCGGGCGCGGCCGGGGTCAGGTCGGGGCGCACCACCCGTACGTCGGTGAAGAAGTGCGGGACGCCCGCCGAGCCCGCCTTCGACTCCGCGTGCTCGGCGTCGAGGAAGAGGGTGCCGGGGGACGCCTCGGTCATGCCGTAGCCCTGGAGGAAGGTCAGGCCGCGTTCCCGGTAGGCGGCGATCAGGGTCAGCGGGACCGGGGCCCCGCCGCACAGGAGGGTGCGCAGCGAGGAGAGGTCGGCCTGCGGCCAGCCGGGCTGCCTGGCCACCAGGTCGTACATCGTGGGGACGCCGAACATCGTGGTGATGCGGTGCTCGGCGATCAGGGCGAGGGTCGTCGCCGGGTCGAAGGACTCGACCAGGACGCAGGTGCCGCCCTTGAGGAGGACGGGCAGGGCGAGCATGTTGAGGCCGGCCGTGTGGAACAACGGGGCCGAGACCAGGGCCCGTTCGTCGGCCGCGAGGTCGGTGTCGACGAGGACGTTGAGGGCGTTCCAGGTCAGGTTGGCGTGGGTGAGCATGGCGCCCTTGGGGCGGCCCGTGGTGCCCGAGGTGTACATGATGATGCAGGTGTCGTCGCCGGAGACCGCCTCGTCGGCCGGGCCCTCCCCCGTGGCCGACTCCAGCAACTCCTCGTACTCCGTGCCCACTTGGACGTACAGGCGTACGTCCGTCCCGTCGCGCAGGCCCGCCACCAGCGGCCGGTGCGCGGGGCCGTGGATCAGGACCTTCGCGCCCGAGTCCGTCAGCTGGTAGGCGATCTCGGGGCCCGCGAGCCGGGTGTTGAGGGGGACGAAGACCGCGCCGAGCGCGCCTGCCGCGAACAACGTCTCCAGGAAGGTGGGGTGGTTGGGGCCCAGGTACGCGACGCGGTCGCCGCGGCGGATCCCGCGCTCGCGCAGGGCGTGCGCCAACTGAACGGTCCGGGCGTGGAGTCGGGCGTAGGTGAGCGTGGCGCCCTCGTGGATCAGGGCGGTGCGGTGCGGGGTCTTGCGGGCCCGGCGGGCGGGCCACGACCCCAGTCCCTCGTTGCGCATCCGATGCCTCCTACGGCTTCGTCAGACCGAGCAGCCGGGCCGCGTTCTCCTTGAGGATCTTCGGGCGGACCTCCTCCTTTATGTCCAGCTTCGCGAAGTCGGCGAGCCAGCGGTCCGGGGTGAGCACCGGGTAGTCCGAGCCGAACAGGACCTTGTCCTTGAGCAGCGTGTTCGCGTACTGGACGAGCTGCGGCGGGAAGTACTTCGGGGACCAGCCGGAGAGGTCGATGTGGACGCCGGGCTTGTGCGTGGCGACGGCGAGCGCCTCGTCCTGCCAGGGGAAGGAGGGGTGCGCCAGGATGATCTTCAGGTGGAGGAAGTCGGCGGCGACGTCGTCCACGTACAGCGGGTTGGAGTACTTCAGGCGGATGCCGCCCCCGCCGGGAACACCGGCGCCGATGCCGGTCTGGCCCGTGTGGAACAGGGCGATCGTGCCCGTCTCCTCGATGACCTCGTACAACGCGTACGCCACACTGCGGTCGTTGGGGAAGAAGCCCTGGACGGACGGGTGGAACTTGAAGCCCTTCACCCCGTACTCCTCGACCAGGCGGCGGGCCTGCTTCACGCCCGCCTTGCCGCGGAACGGGTCGATGGACGCGAACGGGACGAGGACGTCGGCGTTGGCGGCCGCGGCCTCGGCCACCTCGTCGTTGGGGACGGGCGGGGTGCCGGTCGCGGACTCGGCGTCGACCGTGAAGACGACCGCGGCCATCCGGCGCTCGCGGTAGTACGCGGCCATCTCCTGAAGCGTCGGCTTCCGGTTGCCCGATCTTGAAGTACGCGGACGAGGCGTCGTGCAGATCGTCGTCGAGGGAGGCGTGGCCGTCGCGGGACGACACCTCGGCGTGGGTGTGGACGTCGATCGCCCGCAGCTCGTCGATGTTCAGCGAGGGGGACATCACGCCTCCGGGACCTTGGGCGCAGGGATGCCGACCGTCTGCGGCTCGGCGCCGAGCGTGGTGGGCCAGGCGGCGGCGAGCGCGTCGGGGGTCCAACCCCCGTCCGCGTAGGCCGACTTGACCTCCTGGGGGTGTGACCAGAGCGTGACCCGGTCGCCGCCGATGCCGATGGCCTGGCCGGTCACCTCGCGCGCGGCGGCGGAGGCGAGGAAGGGGACGAGCGCCGCGCAGTCCTCGGGGGTGCCGAAGCCCTCTCCCTTGCGCAGGAACGCGGGCAGCGGTTCACCGGCGCGCATCGCCTCGATGTACGGGGCGAAGGCGGGGATCGTCTCGGTCATCGCGGTCGCCGCCACCGGCACGATCGCGTTGACGGTGATCTGCGCGCGGGACAGTTCCATCGCCCACGTACGGGCCATGGCGGCGATGCCGGCCTTGGCGGCGGCGTAGTTGGTCTGGCCGAAGTTGCCGCGCTGGCCCGCGGGCGAGCCGACCAGGATCAGCGTGCCGCCCTCGCCCTGCTCGCGCATCCGGACCGCGGCGGCGCGGGCACAGGTGAAGGTGCCCTTGAGGTGGGTGGTGACGACCGCGTCGAAGTCGTCGTCGGTCATCTTCCACAGCACCTTGTCGCGCAGGATGCCCGCGTTGGTGACGAGGATGTCGAGCCGCCCGAACTCGTCCACGGCGCGCGCCACCAGACGGTCGGCGGCCTCCGCGGTGCCGACCGGGACCACCTCGGCGACGGCGGTGCCGCCCGCCTCGCGGAGGGACTTCACGGCGGCCTCGGCGACGGCCTCGTCGATGTCGTTGACGACGACCGAGGCGCCGTGGGCCGCGAGGGCGTGGGCGTAGGCGAGTCCGAGGCCACGGCCGCTGCCGGTGACGACGGCGGCCTTGCCGGTGAGATCGATGGACACGTGCAAGTCCCTTCCTTCCAGCGCTGCTTGAGGACGCGCCCCGGGTCGAACTCAGGACGTCCCCAGGACGTCCCCAGGGCGACCCCAGGACGACCCAGGAACGAATCCCGGAACGAATCCCGGAACGAGAAGGAAGCTAAGAGCAATAGTTGGTGACGTCAATAGTTGTCGCCGACCGGGATATTGAGGGAGACTGGTCCGCGACCGGCCACCACGACGCACCTGGGAGAGCCCATGACCCCCGCCCCGATCGACGCGCACGAGCCATGGATGCGCGGGCTGCACGCCGACACGGGCTATCTCCTGTACCGGCTCGGGCTGCGTTCGGGGCAGCTGTTCAACGCCTCGCTGCAGGAGTCGGGCCTGCGCCTGCGCCACTACGCGCTGCTGCGGTTCCTGGCCACCACCGAGGGCGCCCTGCAAAGAGAGTTGAGCGCGCGGCTCGGCTACGACCCGAGCGCGATCGTCGGTCTCGTCGACGACCTGGAGAAGGCGGGGTTCGCCGAGCGCCGCCCCTCCCCCGACGACCGGCGCAGCCGCGTCGTCGTCCTCACGGACAAGGGCCGCGACTTCTTGCGCGACACCGACGAGGCGGGCCTGCGCGTCACCGGCGAGCTGCTCGCACCGCTGGACGCGGGCGAGCGCGAGACGCTGCACTCGCTGCTGCTGCGGATCGCAGGGCCCGGCATTCCGGGCTGAGCCGACAGCACACGCCGCCTCCGGTCAGCAGCCGTCCCCCTCGACCCTGTCGCTCTCGGCCCTGTCACTCCCGACCCTGCCGCTCCCGACCCTGCCGCTCCCGACCCTGCCGCTCCCGACCCTGCCGCTCCCGACCCTGTCGCTCCCGGTCCCTGAGTTCTCGGTCCCGGCGCTCTCAGTCCCGTCGCTCTCGGCCCCGTCGCCCAGCAGCGCGCGCAGCAGGTGCTCGTCCTGGGTGGAGAGGCCGGAGACGAAGCCGGCGAGGACGGCCGCCCGGTCCTGTTCGGCGTCCAGGACCCGGCGCATCCGGTGCGCGGCGAGCCCGGCGGCGTCGGCGGCCGCGGTCCAGACGAAGGAGCGTCCGGCCCGCTCCCGGGTCACGGCCCCCTTCGCCTGGAGGCGGGTGAGGATCGTCAGTACGGTCGTGTGGGCGACGGCGCCGCCGATGCGCTCGCGCACCCAGGCCGCCGTCACCGGACCCGGCGCCGCCCACAGCGCCGCGAGCACCTGGCCCTCCAGCTCGCCCGGGCCGCGCCGCCGCCCGGCCGCCCGGGTCCCGTCCCGTCGCTGCACCACGCCGCTCACCGCCTCGCCCGGCCCGTCACGCGCCGTCCGTCCCATCGTAGTGAGCCCGCAGTGAGTCCCTAGCGAGCGGACGCAGTGGCTCCGCCCAGCCCTGTGACAGACACCACCCATGACCGGCACAGGTTTACGTGGGCCTCGGGGGGTGACTACGGTGCCTGGGATGTCTCGCAGCCACATGAACCCCGCAAACCTGGGAAGACGCGAATTCGTGAATCGAGGTTCCATCGGGGAGGGATCGTGAGCGAACCGCGACAACTCGCGTCTCAGCGGACCCCGCTGCCCGCACAGCGTGCCGCCGTGGCCGCCCCTCCTGCGGACACAAAGGGCTCAAAGAGTGCGACGGACACAAAGGGCGCAACAGGCATAAGGGGCGCGGAGGCCGCCTCGGCCACCGGTGCCGCCGGGAAGAAGCCCGGCAAGGCGCGGGACGCGTTCTTCGACAACGCGAAGTACCTGGCGATCGTGCTCGTCGCGATGGGCCACGCCTGGGAGCCGCTGCGCGGCGACAGCCGGGCGGCGTCCGCGCTCTACATCACCGTCTACACGTTCCACATGCCGGCGTTCATCGTCATCTCCGGCTACTTCTCGCGGTCGTTCGACGCGAGCCCGAACCGGCTGAAGCGGCTGATCACGGGTGTGGCCGTGCCGTACGTGGTCTTCGAGGTGGCGTACACCTTCTTCAAGCGGACGGCCGGGGGCGACCCCGACTACCCGATCAGCCTGCTGGACCCGTGGTATCTGACCTGGTTCCTGATCGCGCTGTTCGTGTGGCGGCTGTCGACACCGATCTGGAAGGTGGTGCGCTGGCCGCTGCCGCTGGCCCTCGCCATCGCGGTGCTCGCCTCGGTCTCCCCCGACATCGGCGACGACCTGGACCTCCAGCGCGTCCTGCAGTTCCTGCCCTTCTTCGTCCTCGGCCTGTGCCTCAAGCCCGAGCACTTCCAGCTGGTGCGCCGCAAGGAGGCGCGGATCCTGGCGGTGCCGGTGTTCGCGGCCGCGCTGCTGTTCGCGTACTGGGCGGCGCCGCGGATGAACGCCGCCTGGTTCTACCGCCGCGACAGCGCCCAGGAACTCGGGGCACCGGGCTGGTCCGGCGCGGTCATGACGCTGGCCATGTTCGGCTGCTCGGTGATCCTCGCCGCGTGCTTCTTCGCGTGGGTCCCGGGCCGCAAGCTCTGGTTCACCGCGCTCGGCGCCGGAACGCTGTACGGCTATTTGCTGCACGGCTTCGTCGCCAAGGGCTCCCGCTTCTGGGACTGGTACGACGTGCACTGGGTGCACACCCCGGCCGGTGAGATCACGGTCACCGTGGCCGCGATGTCACTGATCACCGTGTTGTGCACCCCACCCGTGCAACGGATGTTCCGGTTCGCGATGGAACCGGAGATGGAGTGGGCGTTCAGGAAGGACGCCGCCGAGGTGGCGCGGCGACGGTAGGACCGTCGGCCGCGACGGGACTCTCGGCTGCGACAGGGCGGTCGGCTGCGACAGGACGGTCGGCTGCCGTACGGGACACAGGGCGCCCGGGGACGAACTCCCCGGGCGCCTTTCGCCGTTCCGGGGCCGGCGGGCGGCGGCGGAGCAGCGGGGCCGGCGCCCACCAGGCCCACGTGCCGAGCAGCGCCATCGTCGCGGGCACCAGGAGCCCGCGCACGATCGTCGCGTCGACGAGGACCGCGACGACCAGGCCGACGCCGATCATCTTCATGAAGAGGATCGACGAGGCCATGAAGCCTCCGACGACCACGACGAGGAGCAGCGCCGCACTCGTGATGATCTTCGCGCTGCGCTGCACACCGAGCGCCACGGACTCGACGGGGTCACCGCAGGCGTCGTACTCCTCCCGCACCCGTGACAGCAGGAACACCTCGTAGTCCATGGCGAGCCCGAAGGCGATGGCGACGACCAGGACGGGGAAGTTGACGTCGACCGCGCCGATCGCTTCGAAGCCGAGCGGCCCGGACAGATGGCCGTCCTGGAAGATCCACTTGATCGCGCCGAACGCGGCGAGCAGCGACAGCAGGTTCAGGGCGACGGACTTGAGGGGCAGCAGGACCGATCCGAAGGCCATGAACAGCACCAGGAACGAGACCACCGCGACGAACAGCGCCATCCACGGCAGCCGTTCCCCGATCATGGCGACGATGTCGACGCGCGAGGCGGGCATCCCGGTGACCAGGGTCTCGGCGCCCGGCGGCGGCTGCACCGCGCGCACCTCGCCGACCAGGGTGCGGGCCGCGTCCGACATGGGGTCGGGCGTGTAGTGCAGGGTGACACGCGCGTCGTCGCCCGCGACGCCGGTCACCGCCGCCGAGGAGACACCGTCGATCGTCGCCAGCTCATCGGCGTACGCGGTGAGCCGGGAGCGGTCGACCGGGCTGTCGCCGAACCGGACGACCGAGGTCATGATCCGGCCGGGGTCGGTGTCGAAGTCGGCGGCGAGCTGCCTGCTCACCACCTTCGCGTCGGCGCCGGACGGCAGCACCCACTCCCCCGGGCGCGCCCAGTTCACGCCGAGCAGCGGGGCGCCGAGACCGACGAGGACGGCGACGATCGCGAGCGTGGACAGCAGCGGCCTGCGCATGACGGCGTGGGCGGTGCGGTACCAGCGGCCCTCGGTCTCCGGGCGCGGGCGGCGGGTCGGCAGCGGAATGCGCCACTTGTCGACGCGGTGTCCCGTGCAGCGCAGGAGCGCCGGCAGCAGGGTGAGCGCGCCGAGCACCGCGAAGGTGACGACGGCCACGGCCGCGTACCCCATGGAGGACAGGAAGCGGGAGGGGAAGAAGAGCAGTCCGGCGAAGGAGATCGCGACGGCGATCCCGGAGAAGGCGACGGTGCGGCCCGCGGTGGCGGTGGTGCGCTCGACCGCCGTGTCGACGTCGGCGCCCGCACGCAGCTCCTCGCGGAAGCGGTTCACCATGAACAGGGCGTAGTCGATGGCGAGTCCGAGGCCGAGGATCGTGATGACGTTGATGACGGTGGAGGAGATCTCCGTCACGGCCGTCAGGACCCGCAGCACCACGAACGAGCCGAGGGCCACGAACGCACCGACGGCCAGCGGCAGCAGCGCGGCGATCGCGCTGCGGAAAATCAGCACGAGGAGGATCAGCAGGACCGGGACCGAGAGCGTCTCGGCGCGGGCGATGTCCGAGCCCGTCAGGGAGTTGACCTGTTCGGTCATGGCGGCGACCCCGCCGTAGCGGACGTGGACGCCGCGTGCCTCGAAGTCCTTCTTGACGCGGCCGAGCGCCTCGACCTGCTCCTGGTCCACGTCGCTGGTGAACTGCACGGTGGCGTACGTCTTCTGACGGTCCGTCGACAGGTACGCGCGCTTGTCCTGGCCGCGCCCCGGGTGCCAGTACGAGTCGAGGCGGTCGATGCCGGTGCGCGGTACGCCATCGAGGGCGGCGCGCACGGCCGGGCCGAAGTCGTCGACGGTGGCGCCGGGCCGCTCGGCCTCGTAGACCACGATCAGGTCGTTGGACTCCCGGCCGAGCGGTCCCTGCAGCACCTTGTCGGCGCGCACCGACTCGCTGCCCGGGTCGTCGAACCCGGCACCGCCGGTGAACGAGGCGAAGACCCGCGTCCCCCATAACCCGGCGAAGAGGGTGAAGGCGACGGCCGCGACGACGACCCACTTCCGGTGCCGCGCGGCGGCCCGTCCGATGCGGGCGAACACGGTGACCACATCTGTCTCCTTGGCTTGTTCGGGGTTTCCGGCACTGCGGGGGGTGTCAGGCGGCGTCCCGCGCCGCGCCCGTGCGGCGGCGGACGGCGGCCGCGCAGACGCCCACGAGGACGGAGAGGCCGATGCCGATCGCGACCGAGACCGTCGGGTCGTCGCTGACGGCGGCGCCGACGTACCCGGCACCGACGGAGTACCCGGCCCACACCGACTCGGCGAGGACCGCGGCGAGCACGAACCTGCGGACCGGACAGCGGGCGGCGCCCGCGGCCATCCCGGCGAGCAGCCGGCCGCCCGGCAGGAAGCGCACCCCGACGACGAAGGCGAGACCACCGCGGTGCACGCGCCCGGTCGCCCGGGCGAGGAGCCGGCTGTCGCGGCGCGCGAGCCTGCCGCCCGCCAGGTGGCCGAAGCGGTGGATGAGCAGATCGCCGAGGACCGCGCCGCCCGTGACCGAGGCGAGCACGAGCAGCAGCGACATCTCGCCGCGGGCCGCGAGCATCCCGCCCGTGACCAGCAGTACGGCGTTGGGCAGCAGCGGCGGGAGCGTGGTGAGGGCGAGGATCCCGTACCCCCAGCAGGCCGCCCCGGTGAGCGAACCCGACAGGCCGGACGTGATGTCCGGCCAGGTCGCGAGCGTGCCGATGTCGATGCCGCCGCCGATGGCCATGAGCGCGTGCCTCCCCCTGCACAGGTCGGCGCCGCGGCGGATGCCGGGAGCCGTGCACGCAACGGTAACTGAAACTATCGATAGTTTCAGTATCAGTATGGAATGTGTGGTGCCCAGGGCGTGATGTCGAGTGCGCCGGAGGGGTTCTCGCTCGGTGTCGTCGGGCGCGGGGGCCCCTGGACGGGCTCTAGGGGCGCTGCAGTCGCGCCGAGACGTCCTCCTGGGCGATGCGGCGCAGGGCCGCCATCGCCGCGTCGCCGAGGACCGTGCCGAGGACGACGCCCTCCACCTTGCCGTCGGTGCTGGCGACGTCGGCCAGCGCCGCGAGCTCGGCCGTGGCCAGTTCGCCCGCGGCGGTCGCGTACCGGTCGAGGAGCACGAGCAGATCGCCGCGGTCGAGGTCCCGGTAGGTCGCCACGATCTGGACCAGCGAGCGCCACCCGGGGTTCTGCGGCTTCGTCCGCCAGCCGTGGCGCCGGACCAGTTCGGCCACCTCGGCCTCGGCGCGCTCCCGGTCCTCGGGGGCGCCGCGCTCCGGCATCGTCGCGCTGACGGCGGCCTGGGCGACGCCGAGCGCGCCGTGCACCGTGCGGTGCGGGGAGTCGACCTCGGCGAGGACGTCGCGGGCCGCGGCGACGGACACGCCACCGACCTCCAGCATGGCGCGGATCAGTTTGAGGCGCCGGACGTGCTCGTCGTCGTACGCGACCTGGTTCGGGCTGCTGCGCTCGCCCGGGGGCAACAGGCCCTCGCGCGTGTAGTACTTGATGGTCGGCACCGGGACCCCGGTCCGCCGCGCCAGCTCTCCGATCCGCATCCGACGAGGATACGCAGGGGGCGCGCGGCCCCCTGGTTCAGGCGGACGCCTTCTTGCGCGGGGTCGCCTTCTTCGCCGACGCGGTCTTCTTCGTCGCCGTGGACGTCTTCTTCGCGGTGGTCTTCTTCGCCGCGGACGTCTTCTTGGCCGAGGCGGCCGAGGTGGTCTTCTTCGCGGCCGTCTTCTTGGTCGCGGCCGCCTTCTTCGCGGCGGTCTTCTTCGGAGCCGCCTTCTTGCGGGTGCGTCCGGCGAGGTGCGTCACCTCGGCGACGTCGCCGGAGTCCTCGCCGCGGGCCTCCTTCGCGGCACGCACGCTGCCTTCGAGGGCGGCCATCAGGTCGATGACCTTGCCGCCGCCGGACTCCCTGGCGGGGGCCTCCTCGGGCTCGCCGCCGGCGGCCTTCGCCGCGATCATCTCCTCGACCGCCTCGCGGTAGTCGTCGTGGAGGGACTCCATGTCGACCTCGCCGAGGGTGTCCATCAGGGCGTCCGCCAGGTCGAGTTCGGCGTCGCGGACGGTGACGTGGGTGTCCGGGGCGACGTCCTCGGGGGCGCGGATCTCGTCCGGCCACAGCAGGCCGTGCATGGCGATGACGTCGTCGACGACGCGCAGCATCCCGAGCCGCTCGCGGCCGCGCAGGGCGAACTTGGCGATGGCCACCTTCTGGCTGCGTTTGAGGGCCTCGCGCAGCAGGGTGTAGGGCTTCGCGGCGGGCACCCCGTTCGCGGCGAGGTAGTAGGCCGCGTCCATCTGGAGCGGGTCGATCCGGTCGGCCGGGACGAAGGCGACGATCTCGATCGTCTTGGCGGTGGGGATCGGGAGGGAGGCGAGGTCGTCCTCCGTGATGGGCACGATGGAGCCGTCCGCCTCCTCGTACCCCTTGCCGATCTCCGCGGCCGTGACCTCCTTGTCCTCCAGCTCGCACACCTTGCGGTAGCGGATGCGGCCGCCGTCCTCCAGATGGATCTGGCGGAAGGAGATCGAGTGGCTCTCGGTGGCGTTGACCAGCTTGATCGGGATGCTGACCAGTCCGAAGGAGATGGCGCCGTTCCATATGGAGCGCACGGTGTACCTCCCGTTTCGCCCTGCTTTGTGCAGATCGGATACGTTTCTGCGCGGATTGCCAGACTATTACCGTATGACGCCCCTCACAGAAGTGGACGGGCAGCGGCTCGCGCTCAGCAATCTGGACAAGGTGCTGTACCCGGCGTCCGGATTCACCAAGGGCGAGCTGCTGCACTACTACGCGACGACCGCGGGCTCCCTGCTCGCGCACCTGTACAACCGGCCGGTGTCCTTCCTGCGCTACCCGGACGGGCCCGACGGCCAGCGCTTCTTCGCCAAGAACGTGCCGCCGGGCACCCCCGCCTGGGTGAAGACGGCCCAGGTGCCGCGCTCGGAGGGCGGCAGCGCGCGCCAGATCCTGGTGCAGGACCTGGCGACGCTGATGTGGGCCGCGAACCTGGTCACCGAGTTCCACACCCCGCAGTGGCAGGCCGACGCGCCGGGCGAGGCGGACCGGCTGGTCCTGGACCTCGACCCGGGGGCGCCCGCCGACGTCGTGCAGTGCTGCGAGGTCGCGCTGTGGCTGCGCGAACGGCTC
This sequence comes from Streptomyces sp. VRA16 Mangrove soil, assembly GCF_017377775.1. Taxonomy (GTDB): domain Bacteria; phylum Actinomycetota; class Actinomycetes; order Streptomycetales; family Streptomycetaceae; genus Streptomyces. The sequence goes on along the minus strand of NZ_JAFVLN010000016.1, from coordinate 126,369 downwards.
GCGGCGGACGGGCTGCACGCGTATGCGAAGACGTCGGGATCCAAGGGGCTGCATCTCCTGGTCCCGCTGGTTCCCACCCCGTCGCCGCAGGTCAGCGCCTATGCGAAGGCGCTCGCGCAGGAGGCCGAGTCCGAGCTTCCGCAGCTGGTCGTGCACCGGATGACGCGCAGCCTGCGCCCGGGCAAGGTCTTCGTCGACCACAGCCAGAACTCCGCGGCGAAGACGACGGCGGCGCCCTACACCCTGCGCGCCCGCCCCGAGCCGACCGTCTCGACCCCGGTGACCTGGGACGAGGTGGCGTCCTGCGGGAACGCGGCCGAGCTGGTCTTCCGCGCCGACGACATCGCTGCGCGGCTGCGGCGCCACGGGGACCTGCTCGGGCCGCTGATCAACCCGAACCGGGCGGGACGGCTCCCCTCATGACCCCGGAGCCCGTGCCCCCGAAGCCCCCGGCCCCGGCCCGCACGTCACCCATCGAGTCCCCCGTCGCCGTCGCCCTCGCCGAACCCGTCGACGCGCTGCCCGCCGGGGACGGCTGGGCGTACGAGCCCAAGTTCGACGGGCACCGGATGGTGGTGATCCGGGACGGCGACGACGGTGACGGCGCCGACGGCGTGCGGCTCCAGGCCAGGTCGGGGCGGATCGTGGGGCGGGCCTTCCCCGATCTCGTGGCGGCCGCGACGGAGCTGGCGCCGGGCACCGTGCTCGACGGCGAGGTGGTGGTCTGGCACGACGGGCGGACCGACTTCGCGGCGGTGCAGCGCCGCGCGGCCGCCGCGAGCGCGGCCCGCGCCCGCACCCTGGCCCGTGAACTGCCCGCCTCCTACGCGGCGTTCGACCTGCTGGCCGAGGGCGGGGCGGACCTGCGCGGCCTGCCGTACAGCGAGCGCAGGGACCGGCTGGTGCGACTCCTCGCCCCGCTGGGCCCGCCGTTGCAGGCGGTGCCCTCCACGACCGACCGGGACACGGCCCTGACCTGGTACGAGACGCTGCCCGCGACCGGCGTCGAGGGTCTCGTCGCCAAGCGCCTCGACGGCCCCTACCGGGGCGGGCGGCGCGTCTGGCGCAAGCTGCGGCACAGCGACACCCACGACGCCGCCGTCATCGGTTTCACCGGCCCGCACACCGCGCCCCGCGCCCTGGTGGTCGCCCTTCCCGGCGACGGCACCCCGGTCCTGACGACGCCGCTGGGCGCGGGCCTGCGGGCGGAGGCGGCCGCGCTGCTGCCTCCGGCCTCCGGTGAAGAGGCCACGCTCATCGCGGTGGGGGTGGGCGAGGTGACGTATCAACTCCTCGACGGAATCGGCGAGTTGACGCTGGAGGTGCGCCAACACTCCACGCGGCACGGTGCGTTCTCGGCTGCGCCGGTGCGGTTTCGTCTCGACGACGGGCGGTAGGGCGGCCGGACGGGTACGGCACCGGTGGGGGCCGTGTCCGTCAGCGGCTCCGCCGCGGGGCGCGACCAGCCGCGACGCGGCCCGCGCCCGCCCGGGCACCCCGCCTCACACCCGGGCCCACGTCCCCCGGTCCCGGGCCATCGCGTGCAGTGCCTCCACGTCCGCCGGCTTCAGCAGGCCGCCGGAGCGGGCGAGCCCCGAGACCTCGGTGTCCGTCAGGACCCGTACGTCCCGTGGCGCGGCCGGCACGTCCACCGATGCGGGCTCCACGAGGACCAGCACCGCCCGCACCTCGGCCGTCAGGGCGAAGGAGGCCCGGGACGCGTCGGCCCGGACCCGGCGCAGCAGCGGCTGGGGTTCGCCGCGGCCCGCGGTGACCACGGGGTCCATGACCCGGACCCGCTGCTTGCGCGCGGGCAGGACGTGCAGCGCGAAGAGCCCTCCGGGGCCGATCAGCAGATGGTGCAGGTGCGAACCGCCGGGCAGCGGCACCGAATGGAGCACCCGCCAGCCGGCCGGTTCCAGACCTTCGAGGACCTCGCCGACCCGCTGCTGCGCGGCGAGCGCCCGGCGGCGCGGGTCGGCGCGCAGCCTGCGCGGCGGCGCGGGGTCCCGGTCGAGCGCGATCACCAGGGCCTCCCCCGGCCGGTTCGGCGCGAGGTCGTCGTCCGGGTGGAGACTGAGCCGGGCCAGCTCCACGGGTGTCGGCACCGGCGGCGGCCCGACCGTGACCTGTCCGGTGAGGAACGGGCCGAGCACCTCAAGGACGGCCTCCCGGCCGGCCTCACTGAGCAGGTTCACCCGGCCCGCCTCGCGGTCGTACCAGGCGACGTTCCTGCCGTCGTCCCCGCATACGTAGAGCCGCTCCTGACCGTGCCGCCAGGTCGGAATGACGCGCAGTTGGCTCATGCCCCATCACCACCCCTCCGACCATGGGAGCAGCAAGAACCGCGCAGGGCAAGAAGCACGCAGGCCCGTCCCGGCGGCGTGCGGCATGTCGTCGGCAGACCTTGGCACGGCCGTTACACAGTCGCCGATTTGCCGTGATGACGGACTTTTACTGTTCAACGCGTCGAACCAGGCGAAGTGCCACCCCGCGCCACCCCACCGGCCGCGCCCGGACCGATGTCCCGCACGGAAGGGATCTCCCGCCGAAAAAGAACGTCCCTGCCCATAAGGTGTATACGTCACCACAGGGTCGTAAGGGGCCGTCGAGGCTCATGAGAGACAGGAGCGTGGAGCGCAGTGAAGCCCAGGCGCCCCGGCCGCCGTTCTCCGGCTGCGGCTCTCGCTCGCGCTCTCGCCGTGCCCGCCGCCGCACTGCTGCTCGCGGGCTGCGGCGAGTCGGGCGGCCTGGAGGACGCGGGCCCGACCCCGACGGCCGTGGGCCCGCGCCAGTTGTGGCCCACGCTGCCGCCCGCGTCCGCCGCGGTGGACGACTACGGGGCGGGCGAGACCGAGAAGGTCAAGGGCGTCTCCGTGCCCGGCGGCGATCTGCACAAGGTCAGCCCGGTGACCATCGTCCGCGCGCAGGCGGCCGCGGACCCCGACACGTACCAGGAGATCGAGAAGGGCCTCGCCACCTGCGGCGATCCGGGCCCCAGGACGGCCGACTGCCCTGTCCTGCACGCCTATTACGCGGATCTGACCGGTGACGGCAAGGACGACATGGTCGTCGGGGTCAAGGCGCCGAAGCAGCAGCTCGTGGTGCGGGTCTACGCGTACGAGGGGGGCACGCTGACCCAGATCATGAACGACGAGGACGCCGTGATCAGTGTCGAACTGGCCGGGCAGAGCGTGGTGGTGCGAGCCGTCGCGGACCTGGCCGGATACGAGTACCGGACCTCGTGGTCGTACGACGTCCACCAGAAGGCGATGCTGCCGACGCGCGACGAGATCGTGCGCACCGGTCCTCCGCAGACGCCGGCCCCGTCCGGGTCCTCGTCGCCGTCCCCGTCGCCATCGCCGTCCCAGTCGCCGTCGGCCGCCCCCGCCCCTTCGCCGAGCGCCTCATGAGACGGCCGCTGCGGCTGCCCTCCTGGACCGCCTCGCTGACCTGGAAGGCGGCCGCGTTCATCACGGTGATGTGCTGCGCGCTCGCCGCGCTGCTCGGCGTCCTCGTGCATGTCTCGGTCACCCATCAGACGGTGGCGGAGGCGCGGGACCGCGCACTGACCCGGCTGGACGAGGCGACGAAGGCGTTCGCGGCCGGGGACCGGCTCGGCCCCGGCGCCCGGGTCGACCCGCCGGAGCTGCCCGCCGAGCTGCACGGCATCGCCGTGCGCGGCCACCGCGGCACGATGCTCGGCAGCCAGGACGGGCTGCCCGTGATGTGGGCGGCGGGCCCCGCGTCGGGCGAGTCGGAGGGGGAGCGAAGCGACTTCCCAGGACGGGCGGCGGCGGGAGACGGGCGGGCTCTCGCCGTGGAGATCGACTACGCGCAGAGCGCGCGCACCATCGACGGGCTGGACAACGCGATCCTCGGCTCGTCCGTCCTCGCCATCGGCGCGACGCTGCTCGTCGGCGCGTTCGCGGTGACCCGGGTGACACGGCGGCTGCACACCACCGCGCGCGTGGCCCGCAAGATCAGCTCCGGGGAGCTGGACGCGCGGGTCAACGACCCGCGGACCAAGGACCCGCAGCGCCATCAGGACGAGGTCGCCGCCGTCGCCGGCGCGCTCGACTCGATGGCCTCCTCGCTGCAGTCCCGCATCCTCACCGAGCAGCGCTTCACGGCCGACGTCGCCCACGAGCTGCGCACCCCGCTGACCGGGCTGCACGCGGCGGCCGAGCTGCTGCCGCCGGGCCGCCCGACCGAGCTGGTCCGCGACCGGGTCGCCGCGCTGCGCACGCTCACCGAGGACCTGCTGGAGATCTCCCGGCTCGACGCCCGCAGCGAGCGCGTGGACCTGGACGACGTCTGGCTCGGCCCGGTCGCCGAGCGGGTGGTGCGCGCGGCGGCCGCGGGGACCGGCACGGAGACGGAGGTCGTGGTCGTACGGGACGTGTGCGTGGTGACCGACCGGCGGCGCCTGGAGCGGGTGCTCGGCAACCTGGTGGCCAACGCGCACCGGCACGGCGCCCCGCCCGTGGTGCTGACGGTCGACGGCCCGGTGATCACCGTGCGGGACCACGGCGACGGCTACCCGGACTACCTGGTGGAGCACGGCCCGCAGCGCTTCCGCACGGAGGGCGGGGCCCGTGGGCACGGGCTCGGCCTGACCATCGCGCTGGGCCAGGCCGAAGTCCTGGGCGCCCGGCTGGCGTTCACGAACGCGACGGACGGCGGGGCGCTGGCGACGCTGAGGCTGCCGTACGAGGAGCCTGTGACCTGGCCCGCGTGAGCCGCCTGGCGGAGCCACCCCACGTGACCTTTTGCGGACGTTACGTAGCACTTTTAGTGTGAATCAAGGCGTATGTCCTACGCCCGCTCCACTCCTGCCACACTCCCTCCCCAAGGAGGCCCCATGAGCACACGGACCGCCGTCATCCGTCTCGGCATAGCCGTCGCCGCGGCAGCCACTCTCGCCGCCACGGCCTCGCCCGCCCTGGCCGAGGACGCCGCCACCGGCGCCCACAACAACCCCCCGATCTACAAGGGCCGCGTCATCGCCAAGTCCGGCCTGAACCTGCGCGACGCCCCCACCCGCGGCAGCCGCATCGTGCGCACCGAGCCGTACAACGCGATCGTCCCGATCTTCTGCAAGACGGGCGGCGACGACGTCGGCGGCAACAACCTCTGGTACCTGCTGACCGACGGCACCTGGGCCTGGGGATCCGCGAAGTACATCAACAACATCGGCGCGGCGCCCCGCTGGTGCTGACATAAGGGCATATCGCCCATTTGCTTGCTACGTTCCCGGCATGACCGGATCAACGGGAACGGCGGAACCCTCTTCCCCGGTCGCCGCGGTGCGCGTCCCCAGGCGCCGGGGCACCGAACTCGCCCTGATCGTGCTCGCCGTGCTGCTCAGCGTCTACGGCTACTGCGACGTGGGGCTGGCGAAGAACGGCTCCGTTCCGCCCGGCGCCGCCGGTTACGGTGCCGGGCTCGGTGTGCTCGCGCTGCTCGCGCACTTCGCGGTCCGCTTCCGCGCCCCGTACGCGGATCCGCTGGTGCTGCCGATCGCCGTGCTCCTCAACGGACTCGGGCTCGTCCTCATCTACCGCCTCGACCTGGAGACCCCGGGCTCCGAGGCGGCGCCGACGCAGTTGGTCTGGTCGACGCTCGGCGTGGGCCTGTTCATCCTCTTCGTGGTCTTCCTGCGCGACCACCGCGCTTTGCAGCGGTACGCGTACATCTGCGTCGTCTCGGCGCTGATCCTGATGATCCTGCCGATCTTCTTCCCCGCCGTGAACGGCGCCCGGATCTGGATCCAGATCGGCGGCTTCTCCATCCAGCCCGGCGAGTTCGCCAAGATCCTGCTCGCCATCTTCTTCGCCAGCTATCTCGCGGCGAACCGCAACGCCCTGCGCTACACCGGAAAGAAGGTCTGGCGGTTCCAGTTCCCGACCATGCGGGTGTTCGCGCCGATCCTCGTGATCTGGCTGCTGAGCGTCGGCGTCCTGGTGCTGGAGACCGATCTCGGTACGTCGCTGCTCTTCTTCGGGCTGTTCATCGTGATGCTCTACGTCGCGACGGGCCGCGGCAGCTGGATCGCGATCGGGCTCGTGCTGGCCGCGGTCGGCGCGGTGCTCGTCGGCTCCTTCGAACCGCATGTGCACAGCCGCGTCGAGGACTGGCTGAACCCCTTCGCCTCCATCGAGGCGGGTGAGGGCGCCAGCCAACTGGCCCAGTCGCTGTTCGCGTTCGCCTGGGGCGGGATGCTCGGCGCGGGGCTCGGCATGGGGCACTCGATCCTGATCGGCTTCGCCGCCAAGTCGGACTTCATCCTGGCGACGGCCGGCGAGGAGCTGGGCCTGGTCGGGCTGACCGCGATCTTCCTGCTCTACGCGCTGCTGGTGGAGCGGGGCTACCGGGCCGGGCTGGCGCTGCGCGACCCGTTCGGCCGACTCCTCTCGATCGGTCTGGCCTCGATCGTCGCGCTCCAGGTCTTCGTCATCGCGGGCGGCGTGATGGGGCTGATCCCGCTGACCGGTATGGCGATGCCGTTCCTCGCGCAGGGCGGCTCGTCCCTCGTCACCAACTGGGTCATCGTCGCGATCCTCGTACGGATCAGTGACTCCGCCCGTGGCTCGCTGCTGCCCGAGGACGCCCTGGAGGCCGCCACGTGACCAAGTACATCCGCCGCGCCTCGGTCTTCTGCCTGATCCTGCTGGTCGCGCTGCTGCTGAACGCGGCCCGCATCCAGGTCTTCGAGGCCCCGTCCCTCGACGACAACTCGGCGAACCGGCGCGAGACCATCCAGCGCTACGACCAGCCGCGCGGCGACATCCTCGTGCAGGGCAAGCCGATCACCGGCTCCGAGGACACCGGCGAGACGTACAAGTACGAGCGGACCTACAAGAACGGGCCGCTGTACTCCCCCGTCACCGGGTACGCCTCGCAGACGTACGGCACGACGTTCGTGGAGAGCGCCGAGGACGACATCCTCTCCGGCACCGACGCGATGCTCTCCACCGTGCCGTTCTGGAACGAGATCTCGCGGTTCCAGAACCCGGGCGGCGACGTCGAGACCACCATCGACGCGGCCGCGCAGAAGGCCGCGTACGACGGGCTCGGCGGCAAGAAGGGCGCGGTCGCCGCCATCGACCCGTCGACCGGGAAGATCCTGGCGCTGGTCTCCACGCCGTCGTACGACCCCGGGGACATCGCGGGCACCAGCCAGTCCGACGTCGACGCCTGGAAGAAGCTGAACGCCTCCGCGAGCCAGCCGATGCTCAACCGGGCGATCCGCGAGACGTATCCGCCGGGCTCCACGTTCAAGATCGTCACCGCGGCGGCGGTCCTGGAGAACAACATCGTCAACGGGATCACCACGGCGACCGACACCCCGTCCCCGTACACCCTGCCGGGCACGACCACGCAGCTGACGAACGAGTCGTCGTCCGACGCCTGCGAGAACGCCACCCTGGAGTACGCGATGCAGGTCTCCTGCAACACCGTGTTCGCCAACCTGGGCGTGCAGGTGGGGCTCGACGGCATGGTGGCGATGGCGCAGAACTTCGGATTCAACGACACCGGGGTCAAGATCCCGATGACGGCCGCCAAGTCGAACTTCGACACGGACATGAACAAGTCGCAGCTGGCGCTCTCCTCCATCGGCCAGTTCGACACGGCGGCCACGCCGCTGCAGATGGCGATGGTCTCGGCGGCCGTCGCCAACGGCGGGACGCTGATGTACCCGCACCTGGTGGAGAAGACGACGAAGAACGACGGCACCACCGTCTCCACCACCGACAACAAGTCCTACAAGCAGGTGATGTCGGCGTACACGGCCTCGCAGCTGCAGCAGATGATGGTCGACGTCGTCACCAAGGGCACCGGCACGAACGCGCGGATCGACGGGGTGACGGTGGGCGGCAAGACCGGCACCGCGCAGAACGGCGTGAACAACAGGGGCACCCCGTACGCCTGGTTCATCTCCTACGCGCAAAGCGCCGACGCGTCCACGCCGCAGGTGGCGGTGGCCGTGGTGGTCGAGGACGCGGAGGCGAACCGGGCGGACATCAGCGGGGGCGGCAGCGCGGCGCCCATCGCCCGGTCGGTGATGGAGGCCGTGCTCAACTCCTCCGGCGGGTGAGAGTGGTCCCCGTACCGGAGTGTGGAATGGCCCTGCTCGCACCGCCCCCGTTCGCCTACGGTCCCGGTCATGACCACGTACGAACTGGCACAAGTCAACATAGGCCGCCTCACCGCACCCCTCGACGCCCCCGAGATCAAGGACTTCACGGACAACCTGGAACCCGTGAACGCGGTGGCCGACGCCTCCGACGGATTCGTCTGGCGGTTGCAGGGTGAGACGGGCGACGCCACCGACATCCGTATCTACGACGACGAGTGGATGCTCGTGAACATGTCGGTGTGGCGCGACGCCGACGCGCTCAAGGCGTTCATGTACGCGGGCACGCACCGCGAACTGCTGTCCCGGCGGCGGGAGTTCTTCCAGCGGCTGAGCGAGGCGGTGACCACGCTGTGGTGGGTGCAGGCCGGGCACCGGCCCACCGTGAAGGAGGCGGAGGAACGGCTCACGCACCTGCGCGAGAACGGTCCGACCGCCTACGCCTTCACCCTGACGAAGACCTTCAGCCCACCGGCTTCCTGATCTCGTCGCGGATCTTGGCGGCCGTCTCGGCGGCCGCCTCCAGGTCGATGTCCTGCGGGTCCGCGGTCGCGGTCTGCGCGGTGACCTCACCGATCGAGGCGCCGGTGTTGCCGTCCACCCAGGCGCACATCGGCATGGTGACCGTGGCGGCCCCGCTGGTCTGCTTGAGGACCTGGCAGGTGATGGTGACGTCGGTGCCGGACGGGTGGAAGTCCCGGGGCTGGACGGCGACGGTGGCGTTGTCGGACTCGGCGCCGCCCTTCATCATGTTGTCGCGCGCCTCGTCGGTGTTCTTGAAGCGCCCGTACATGCCGGAGACGACGAGCACACCCTTGGTCCGGTCCCCGCCCAGCGTGTACTGCCCGATGACCGCCTTGGTGTCACGGGCGTCCCAGGAGCCGTCGGCCTCGTCCTCCAGCGCCTTGCCCTTGGACTGCGACATGTCCTCGGCCAGCTCGTACTTGTCGTCGAGCATCTTCTGCGGCAGCGTCAGCCTGTACTCGGCCTCGGGGAATCCGCTGTCGGACTTCAGGCCGACGTAGGCGAGCGCGCCGAGCCCGAGCACGACGATGCCGACGACACCGGCCACGATCCCGACGATCATCCCGACCCGGCGCTTCGGCGGCGGCGGCGCGCCCCACGGGGCGCCCGGGTACTGCTGCTGCGGGAAGCCGGGGTAGGCCGGGGTCTGCGACTGCTGCCCGTACTGCGGCTGGCCGTAGGGCGCCTGCGGCTGGCCATAGGGGGCCTGCGGCTGGCCATAGGGCGCCTGCGGCTGGCCGTAGGGACCGGGCTGCTGCCCATAGGGGTTCGGCTGCGGCGGCTGGGGCGGAGGTGGCGTGGACACGGCCGAAACGCTACTGCATCGGGGGCTCCCCGGCGGCGGGCAGCGCTTCCCTGCGCCGCAGCCAGCCCTCGGGCGCCGCGTCGGTGCCGGTCCGCGCACCCACCACACCGCCCGCGATCGCGCAGGTGGTGTCGACGTCGCCGAGCCCTTCGGCGGTGGCCCACAGCGCGGCCGACAGATCGCCGGGGTGCCGGGCGGCGCACCACAGGGCGAACGGCACGGTGTCGTCGGCGCGGATCCGCTGCCCGTTGCCGAGCAGGTCGGCGGCGCGCCACGGTGCGGTGCCGGGGTCCAGCGCGGCCGCACGCCCGAGCCCCTCGCGCACGGCGCTGTCGGGGGTCGCGTCGGCGACGGCGCGCAGGGCGAGCTCGCCGCGTGCGGACAGGGCGGCGGCGACGGCCACGGCGACGGCGCCGGCGACGCCCTCCGGGTGGGCGTGGGTGACCCGGGCGGAGCGCTCGGCCTGTTCCCGCACGCGGCCGAGGTCGGCGTGGAACCAGGCCCCCAGCGGGGCGACGCGCATCGCCGCCCCGTTGCCGAGACTGCCCTGGCCGCCGAAGAGCGCGGTCGTCAACTGCGGCCACCGGTCCGGGTGTGCGCGCAGCTCGGGGAGCAGCTGGTGCATTCCGTAGCCGTAGCCGCGCCCCGGGTCGGCGGCGTGCCCGGCGGCGAAGGCGCGGGCCAGCTCGGTCTGGAGCACCTCGCCGTACCGCTCCAGGACCCCGACCACGGCCAGGGCCATCGCGGTGTCGTCGGTCCAGTGCCAGTCGGGTTCGTGCGGGGTGCGCCGGGACCGGATCTCGGCGGCCGCCTGCTGCGGCGCGCGGAAGAGCGGGAACCAGCGCTCCCCGAACGCGTCCCCGAGCGCGAGGGCTTCGAGACTGCGGCGGGCGGCGGCGGGGTCTGCGGTCATGGGGTCGATGATGCGGGTCGAAACGGGTGGGCGCACCGCGATTTCGGAGCCGGGAACTCCGCTGTCCGCCAGGCCCGTTGCCCCCCTCATGGCGATGGTGCCGAGCCTCATGGCGACGACGGCCGGGCGGTCGTGCCGTTCACCCTGGGCGTGCTGCGCCACCTCGTCGTACGGACCGGGCGGCCCGCCCGGGTCCGGCGGATCGTCGCGCGCACGGGCGTGGATCCGGAGGCCGGGACCGCCGCGGTCCGGGCCCCCTCACCCCGGCAGGGCAGACCCTAGTCGGCGGCGCCCGACCTGATCGCCTCGTCCACCTCGGCGACCCGTTCCTGTTCCTCGGCCGCGAAGCGCTCGGCGTCGAGCTGTTCGGCGACCTCCTCGTCCTGGGCCATGAGCAGGTCCAGGTTGGAGTTGCCCATCTCGAAGACGCCCATGTCGACGTAGGCCTGCTGGAGGCGCTTGCCCCACAGGCCGATGTCCTTGACGCACGGGACGATCCGCGAGAACAGCAACTGGCGGAACAGGGCGAGGAACTCGGACTGCTCCGTGTACTCCTCGGCCTTCGCCGCCGGGATGCCAAAGTCCTCCAGGACCTCGACCCCGCGCAGCCGGTCGCGCATCAAGTAGCAGCCCTCGATGACGAATTCCTCGCGCTCGCGCAGTTCCGCCTCGGTGAGCTGCCGGTAGTAGTCGCGCAGCGCCATCCGGCCGAAGGCGACGTGGCGGGCCTCGTCCTGCATCACGTACGCGAGGATCTGCTTGGGCAGCGGCTTGTCCGTGGTGTCGCGGATCATGCCGAACGCGGCGAGGGCGAGCCCTTCGATGAGGACCTGCATGCCGAGGTAGGGCATGTCCCAGCGGGAGTCGCGCAGGGTGTCCCCGAGCAGGGCCTGGAGATTGTCGTTGATCGGGTACAGCATCCCGATCTTCTCGTGGAGGAAGCGGCCGTAGATCTCCGCGTGCCTCGCCTCGTCCATGGTCTGTGTCGCCGAGTAGAACTTGGCGTCGAGGTCGGGCACGGACTCGACGATGCGCGCCGCGCACACCATCGCGCCCTGCTCACCGTGCAGGAACTGGCTGAACTGCCAGGAGGCGTAGTGCTTGCGCAGTTCGCCCTTGTCCTTGTCGGTCATCTTGTCCCAGTACGGGGTTCCGTAGAGGGACATCGACTCGTCGGGGGTGCCCAGAGGGTCGTACGGATCGACTTCGAGGTCCCAGTCGATGCGTGTGGCGCCGTCCCACTGCTTGTCCTTGCCCTTCTGGTACAGGGCCAGCAGGCGGTCGCGTCCGTCGTCGTATTCCCAGCTGAGGCGGGCGGAACTGGCCGACGGTACCTGCCAGTTGGGCTCGTCCACGGCCTTGGTGTACAGCTCATGGGTCGACATACCGGCAGGCTCACACGGTGGTAGACGCGGGGTCAACAAGTCGCACGCAAGGGATTGACGCCCTTGCTGACACGGAGTCTCATAAGAAGAGGGGCGAAAGTAACCACGGGTAACTCTTCTACAGGGATGTGGAGTCGGCGATGACGACCATGCCGGAAGCCGATGCGCTCGAAGGGCTGCGGGACGCGCTCGGTCTGCTCAAGGACCGGGAGCAGGTGGCCGAGCGGCTGCTCGACTCTTCCGCCAAGCACTCCTTCGACCCGGACAAGGAGCTCGACTGGGACGCTCCGTTCGAGCCGGGCAAGTGGTTCTGGCCGCCGGAGCTGGTGTCGCTCTACGACACCCCGCTGTGGAAGAAGATGAGCGAGGAGCAGCGCATCGCGCTCTCCCAGCACGAGGCGGCGGCGCTCGCCTCGCTCGGCATCTGGTTCGAGCTGATCCTGATGCAGCTGCTCGTCCGGCACGTCTACGACAAGGCGGCGACGAGCGCGCACGTCCGGTACGCCCTCACGGAGATCGAGGACGAGTGCCGGCACTCGAAGATGTTCGCCCGCCTGATCACGCACGGCGGCACCCCGCACTACCCGGTGGCGCCGGTCCACCACAATCTGGGCCGCCTCTTCAAGACGATCTCGACGACCCCGGGTTCGTTCACGGCGACGCTGCTCGGCGAGGAGATCCTCGACTGGATGCAGCGCCTGACGTTCCCTGACGAGCGCGTCCAGACGCTGGTCCGCGGCGTCACGCGCATCCACGTCGTCGAGGAGGCGCGTCATGTCCGTTACGCGCGCGAGGAGTTGCGCCGTCAGATGGTGACGGCCCCGAAGTGGTCCCAGGAGTTCACCCGACTGACCTCGGGCGAGTTCGCCCGCGTCTTCTCGGTGGCGTTCATCAACCCCGACGTGTACGTCAATGTGGGCCTCGACAGGAAGGAGGCCATGGCCCAGGTCAAGGCCTCCGGCCATCGCCGGGAGATCATGCAGACCGGGGCGAAGCGGTTGACCGACTTCCTGGACGACATCGGGGTGCTGCGGGGTGCCGGCCGCCGGCTGTGGAAGTCGTCGGGGCTGCTGGCCTGACACCGGCCCCGGGGGCCCCGGGGGCCCCGGCCCCGACGGGCCGCCTCGGGCGATCCACCGTCGCCCTGCCGCCCCCGCCTCGGGCGACCTGCCGCCGCCCCGCCCCCGCCTCGGGCGACCTGCCGCCACTCCGCCCCCGCCGCCTCGAGCGACCTGCCGCCGCTCCGCCCCGCCGCCTCGGGCGATCTGCCGCCGCTCCGCCCTCGCCTTGGGCAATCTGCCGCCGCTCCGCCCCCGCCTTGGGCAATCTGCCGCCTTGGGCGGCAGGGTGGGCAAGGCGGCGCCCCGGCGCGGGGCGAGCGCTCCTGGGCGGCCTCCAGCTCGGCCCGGCCCCGCCATCGCCGAGTGCGGCTCCGGTGGGGGCTGGTCGCGCAGTTCCCCGCGCCCCTGACGGGGCACATCTCGCCCCGGCGCGGGGCGGGCGCTCCCGGGCGGACTCCCGCTGGGTCCCGCCGCGCCATCGCCGAGTGCGGCTCCGGTGAGGGCTGGTCGCGCAGTTCCCCGCGCCCCTGACGGGGCACATCTCGCCGGCGCCCTGGGCAGCACCCCGGCGCGGGGCGGGCGCTCCCGGGCGGCCTCCGGCTCGGTCCCGGCCGCGCTCTCGCCGGTCGCGCCCGCGCGGCGGAACCGCACATCGGCACAGCTCCGCGCCCCGGCAGGGCGGCGCCGGTTACGCTGCCGGACATGACCTCGGCAACCGGCACGCCCGCCTACAGAAGGCTCAGCGTCGAGGAGCGGCGCAAGCAACTGCTCGAAGCGGCCCTGTCGTTGTTCGCGCACCGGGCCCCCGAAGAGGTCTCGCTCGACGACGTGGCGGAGGCCGCGGGCGTCTCCCGCCCCCTCGTCTACCGCTACTTCCCCGGCGGCAAGCAGCAGCTGTACGAGGCCGCACTGCGCTCCGCCGCGGACGAACTGGAGCAGTGCTTCGCCGAGCCCCCCGAGGGCTCGCTCACCGCCCGGCTGACCCGCGCCCTCGACCGCTATCTCGCCTTCGTCGACCAGCACGACATGGGCTTCGCGGCGCTGCTCCAGGGCGGCAGCGTCGTGGAGACCTCGCGGACCACGGCGATCGTGGACGAGGTGCGGCGGGCCGCGGCCGACCACATCCTGGACCACCTCGGCCAGGCCGAACCGGGCCCGCGCCTGCGGATGACCGTCCGGATGTGGATCACCGCGGTGGAGGCGGCCTCCCTGATCTGGCTCGACGAGGAGAAGCACCCGCCGCTGGAGGAGCTGCGGGACGGGCTGGTCGACCAGTTCATGGCGGTGCTCGTGGCCACCGCGGCCCGGGACACCCAGACCGCGGACGTCGTCCGCCACGCCCTCACCCTGGAGACCCCGGACGGTCCGGTCGGCGAGCTGGCACGGCGGGTGCTGCCCGTGGTGAGTGACGCGGCGCATCTGTTGTGACCACGGACGGCACTGCCACCCTCCAGGTCCACGAGACCGTCGCCGTCCCCGGGTACCTGACGGATCTCCTGGAGCCGTGACGGCGCCCACCGGGGACACTGGTGAGGTGAAGAGCGAAGACATCCCGTTCGTCGGTGGCCCCCTCGACGGGCGCAGCCTGCCCGTCCTGGTCACCGCCACCGGCAATCCGCCCAAGGTCTACAAGGTCCCGGTGCCGGATCCCGACGGCGGGACCGGCACCGTGCTCGTGTACGTGCGCGAGCCCGTGCCCGGCGGCAAGGCCGTGCAGCTCGTGAAGTGGCAGTACGCGTATCGGCCTGACGGCAAGGTCGAGCGGTCCGTGAAGTGGCCGTGGTCGAAGAAGGACGGGCAGGACCGGAAGGGCGAGGAAGTAGAGGAAGCAGGGGACCGCCCGGAGAGCGGGGAGAGCGCGGGGAGCGGGGAGGGCACGGGCGCCTCCGCGTAAAGGCGGCTCGCCGCGCGGCCCCCTCAAGGGATGCAGGTGTTGGGCCGATTCGCGCAGCCTTCCATGCGGACGGAGTGCCGCCGGTTCATGTTCACGGTGCGGGCCGGTACCGGGCCGCCCGCACCGGAGGTGACGTGGTGTCAGGCAGGTTGTTGCGGTGGGTGTGCACGGCGGCCGTCGCGGGGGCGCTGCTCGCGCCGGGGCCTGCGGGCGCGGCGCCCGAGCCGGGGCCCGACGGGGAGAACCGTTCCGTCGCCGAACTCCTGACGGAGCTTCAGGGGCTGTACCGCCAGGCCGAGGAGGCCACGGAGGCGTACAACACGACGGCCGAGGAGCTCAAGGGGCGCCGCAAGGAGGCCGACGCCCTGGACGGGAAGCTGGCGAAGGCGCGCGGCGCGCTGTACCGCAGCCGGCTCGCGGCGGGGCGGCTCGCCCGGCAGCAGTACCAGGGGCGCAGTGAGATCTCCCCCTACGTACAGCTGCTGCTGGCCCGCGATCCACAGCACGCCGTCGACCAGGGACATGTGATCCGGCGGGCCCAGCGCGAGCAGGAGGCGACCGTGGACCGCCTGGTGCGCGGGGAGAAGCAGGCCGACGAGCTGGCGACGCGGGCGCAGGGCGCGCTCGACGAGCAGTTGCAGCTCGCCGACCGGCAGAAGAAGGACCGGGACACGGTGCAGGCCCGCCTGAAGGAGGTCGAGGAGCTGCTGGCCTCGCTCAGCGCGGAGCAGCTCGCGCAGCTGACGCGTCTTGAGGACGCCGGGACGGCCGACGCGCAGCGGGCGTTCATGGCGTCGGGGGCGCTCAGTTCGGCGGGGCGGGCGCCGTCGAAGGCCGGGGACGCGGCGCTCGCGTACGCGGTCCGGCAGATCGGGAAGCCGTATGTGTGGGGCGCCGAGGGGCCCGCGTCCTTCGACTGTTCGGGGCTGACGTCGCAGGCGTGGGCGCGTGCGGGGCGGGTGATTCCGCGGACGTCGCAGGAGCAGTGGGCGCGGTTGCCGCGCGTGCCGTTGAGTGAGCTGCGGCCCGGGGACCTCGTCGTGTACTTCCCGAAGGCGACGCATGTGGCGATGTACCTCGGGGACGGGATGGTGGTGCAGGCGCCGCGGCCCGGGGCGCGGGTGAAGGTGTCGCCGATCGCCGCGAATCCGTTGCTCGGGGCGGTGCGGCCGGATCCGGGGGCGGTGGCGATGTCCGGGTACCGGGCGCCTGTCTTGCCTCCGGATGCCCTGTCGGGCCAGGACACGGGCTACGCCGCCGGCTCGGCCCCGTAGGGGGCGCGGGGCGGCGTGCGCCGAGGCCGTGGCGGAGCCGCGCGCCTCCAGAAACGCGGGGCCCCGTGCGCCGAGACCGCAACGCAGCCACGCGCCTCCAGAAACGCGGAGCCCCCTGCGACGAGACCGCAACGCAGCCACGCGCCTCCAGGGGGCGCGGAGCCCCCTGCGACGAGACCGCGACGCAGCCACGTACCTCCAGGGGGCGCGGAGCCCCGTGTGATGAGGCCGTGGCGGAGCCACGCGCCTCCAGGGGCGCGGGGAACTGCGCGACCAGCCCCCACCGGGCCCGCACCCGGCGATGGCGGGGCCGGGCCGAGCTGGAGGCCGGTTGGAGCGCTCACCCCGCGCCGGGGTGCCGCCTTGCCCACCCTGCCGCCCATGGCGGCAGATTGCCCAAGGCGGCCGGGGCGGGCGGCGGCGGACCGCCCAAGGTGGCGCGGGCGACCGGCGGCGGACCGTCCTAGGCGGCGGAGGCCCGACAGATTGCCCAAGGCGGCCGGGGTCGGCCGGGGGTCAGGCGGGGGTGAGGGAGGAGAGGTAGGCGCCCGTCTTCTCCGGGTCGTAGAAGAAGTTCTCGAAGTCCGCCGGGTTGTTGAAGCCGTTCGCGAAGCGGTCGGCGACGGGCTGGAGCTGGCCGGCCGCGCCGATCAGGTTGAGGACGTGCTCCGGCGGAGCCTGGAGCATGGTGTTCGTCCACTTGGTGACGTGCTGCGCGGTGTCCCAGTAACGGTCGAACGCGGACTGCATCCACTCCTCGTCGAACGGCTTGTCCCCGTGCTCGACGATCGCGGCGAGGTACGCCGCCGCGCACTTGGACGCCGAGTTGGAGCCCTGGCCGGTGATCGGGTCGTTGGCGACGACCACGTCGGCGACGCCGAGGACCGAGCCACCGGAGGGGAGACGCCCGATGGGGTTGCGGACCGTCGGGGCGTACCGGCCGGCCAGCGTGCCGTTGGCGTCGGTCAGTTCAACCTTCGTGGCGCGCGCGTACTCCCACGGCGTGAACTTCTCCATCAGCTCCAGCGTGAGCGCCAGGTGCTCGGAGGGGTTCTTGATGTCGCGGAAGGCGTCGAGCGGGCCGCCCGGGATGCCCTCCCAGAAGAGGATGTCGGCGCGGCCGGAGGTGGTCAGCGTCGGCATGACGAAGAGCTCGCCGACACCGGGGACCAGGTTGCAGCGGACCGCGTCGAAGTCGGGGTGCTCGGGGCGCGGGCCGAGCCCGTGGACGTAGGCGACGGCGAGCGCGCGCTGCGGCTCGCTGTACGGGGAGCGCTCCGGGTCGCGGGAGAACATGGAGACCAGCTCGCCCTTGCCGGCCGAGACCAGCACCAGGTCGTAGGTACGGGAGAAATAGTCGAGGTCGGAGACCGCCGCGCCGTGGATGACCAGCTGGCCGCCGCGCTGCGCGAACGTCTCCATCCAGCCCGCCATCTTCACGCGCTGGTCGACGGACTGGGCGAAGCCGTCGAGCTTGCCCACCCAGTCGATGGCGCGCTGCGTCGGGCCCGGGTCGTGCGAGCCGGGCGCGGCGACCGAGACGCCGAGGCCCTCGATCCGGGGGGCCTGGGTCTCCCAGAAGTTGAGCTGCAGATCGCGCTCGTGCTGCAGCGCCGTGTCGAACATGCACTGCGTCGACATGACCCGGCCGGAGCGGATCTCGTCGGCGGTGCGGTTGGACATCAGCGTGACCTCGTAGCCGTGGGACTGGAGCCCCAGGGCGAGCTGGAGACCGGACTGGCCGGCTCCGACGACGAGTATCTTCCGTGACATGGGTGGCCTCTAACTTGCTTATGAAGAAGGGGAGTTATACGGGGGTGGCGTCGAGGGCGTGGGCGACCAGGGAGAGCAGCGTCTCGATCACCGAGATCCGGCGCCGCGCGTCCATGATCAGAACCGGCACGTGCGGGGGCACGGTGAGCGCCTCGCGCACGTCGGTCGCGTCGAACTCCTCGGTCCCGTCGAAGTGGTTGACGGCGACGACGTACGGCAGCCCGCAGCTCTCGAAGTAGTCGAGGGCCGGGAAGCAGTCCGACAGGCGCCGGGTGTCGGCGAGCACGACCGCGCCGATCGCGCCGCGCACCAGGTCGTCCCACATGAACCAGAACCGCTGCTGGCCCGGCGTGCCGAACAGGTAGAGCACCAGGTCGTCGTCGAGCGTGATGCGGCCGAAGTCCATGGCGACGGTGGTGGTCGTCTTGTCCGGCGTGGCCGTCAGATCGTCGGTGTCCTCGCTCGCCTGCGTCATCAGCGCCTCCGTCTGGAGGGGCTGGATCTCGGAGACGGCGGTCACCAGGGTCGTCTTGCCCACGCCGAAACCGCCCGCGACCACGATCTTCGTGGCGATGGGGGCCCGGCTCTTGTCGGTCTGCCAGGCCTGCAACTGCTCCTCTTCGACGGGGAGTCCATCGAGGAGTTCAGAGACGGCGGAGTCCACTCAGCACCCTTTCGAGCAGCGCGCGGTCCGGCTGTCCCGGGCCGTGACCGGTTCCGTACACACGGATCTTTCCCTGGTCGGCGAGGTCGCTCAGGAGCACGCGGACCACGCCCAGGGGCATTTTCAGGAGCGCGGCGATCTCGGCGACCGTGCGCATGCGGCGGCACAGTTCGACGATGGCGCGCATCTCCGGCATCACGCCCGCGAGCGTGCCCTTGCCGAGCTCGAGGCGCTCGTCCGGCGCTTCGAGAGCCGCGACGAACGTCTCGACGAGGAGGACGTGCCCGAAGCGGGTGCGGCCTCCGGTCAGGGAGTAGGGGCGTACGCGGGCGGGTTTGCGGTCACCGCCGCGTACGGGGAGTTTGCTCGGGGCGGGGCCCGTACTGCCGGGTGTCATCGGGTGCTCTCCATCGACTGGCGCAGCTCGCTGCGGAGTTCGGGCGTCAGGACGTGCCCGGCACGGCCGACGAAGAGCGCCATGTGGTAGGCGATGACGCTCATGTCGCAGTCCGGGGTGGCGTGCACGCCGAGCAGGGAACCGTCGCTGATGGACATGACGAAGAGGCTGCCCTCCTCCATCGCGACCATGGTCTGCTTGACGCCTCCGCCGTCCATCAGCTTGGCGGCGCCGATGGTGAGGCTGCCGACGCCGGACACGATCGTGGCCAGGTCGGCGCTGGAGCCCTTGGGGCCGCCGCTGTGGTCGGTGGCCCCCTGCTGCCGGCTGTGGCCCGGGTCGGAGGAGAGCAGGAGCAGCCCGTCGGACGAGACGACCGCGACGGAGAGGAGTCCTGGCACCTCCTCCACCAGGTTGGTCAGCAGCCAGTGCAGATTGCGTGCTGCGGAACTCAGTGCAGGGTTGTTGAGTGCAGGGGTGGGCGCAGTCAACTGCTTGCCTCCTCGGCTGTGTCCCCCTTGGCTTCTCCAATACGTGCTGTGGTGTCGGCGATCTCGGCCTCCACGTCGCGCCGCCCCTCCTGGGCGCCCCGGTGGAAGCCGCCGAGCCGACGGCGCAGCGCCTCCGCGTCGACGGAGCCGGTGCGCGGCTTCGGAGCGGGGGCGGGAGCGGCGATCTTCGGAGTCCGCTTGGGCAGGCCCTTGTCCGTCAGGCGCTCCCGCTGGGGGGCGCGCTGGGCGGGCATGTCCTCGCTGCGAGCGGTGCCCGCGTCGGGCGTGCGCTCGTGGGAGTCGGGCTCGGGAGCGGGGGCCGGCGCACGCACGGGCAGGGGGGCGGGGACCGCCGGTGCGGCCGTCGCCTCCGGGACGGTGCGCTGGGGGTCCGGGACGGTGCGCTGGGGCTCCGGCTGGGCCGGCTCCGGCGGTACCGGCGCGACCAGCTCCATCGTCGTCTCGGACTCGGACTCGGACTCGGACTCGGACTCGGAGACAGGCGCGGGCTCGACCGCAGGCGCCGCTTCCTCCTCGGCCACGGCCTCCGCCTCCGCCACGCGTACGGCCTCTTCCGCGGCCTCGATCAGCGGATCACCCGACGACGGCTCCGGCGTCGAACGGCCCGCCAGGACGTTGGAGTTGGCCTCCGCCTCGGAGCCGGGCAGATGCACGGCGGGCGCACCGCCCGGGACCACCACGGCGGGCGGCACCGACGCGGCGGGCGCGGCGGCGAGCAGCGCGGTGGGCAGGACGGCGACGGCGGCGATGCCGCCCTGCTTCTGCTCCCGCAGCCGGACCCGGATCCCGTGCCGCGCCGCGAGCCGCGCGACGACGTACAGGCCGAGTCCGAGGCCGTCGGTGTCCTCCGGGTCGTGGGCCTGCTCGGGGCTGAACGCGGCGAGCCGGTTGTTCAGCTCCCGCATCCGGTCCTCGGCCATGCCGATGCCCTCGTCCTGGACGGAGAGCATGACCTCGCCGTTCTCCAGGAGCCAGCCGGAGACCTCGACGGCGGCGTCCGGCGGCGAGAACGACGTGGCGTTCTCCAGGAGTTCGGCCACGAGGTGGCTGAGGTCGTCGGCGGCGAACCCGGCGATGTGGGCGTGCGGCGGCAGCGCGGCGATGCGCACCCGCTCGTACCGCTCGATCTCGGAGACGGCGGCGCGCGCCACGTCGACGAGCGGCACGCTGCCCGCGTGCTGCTGGCCGTGCTCGGCGCCCGCGAGGACCAGCAGGTTCTCGCTGTGACGCCGCATGACGGTGGCGAAGTGGTCGAGCTTGAAGAGGGTGCTGAGGCGCTCGGGGTCCTGCTCGCGCTCCTCCAGGCCCTCGATGACGCCGAGCTGGCGCTCGACGAGGCCGAGGGTGCGCAGGGCGAGGTTGACGAACGTGCCGTGTATCGCGCCCTTGGCGCGCTCCAGCTGGGAGGCCGCGTTGGCGAGCTCGGCGCGCAGCGCGTCCCGGTCGTCGGCCATCCGCTGCCGCTCGCCGATCAGGTGCCGGCGGTCGGACTCCAGGGTGGTGACGCGCTCGTGGAGGGCGAGGACGTGCGCGTGCAGGGCGTTGACGGAGCGGACGACCTGGGCGAACTCGTCGTTGCGCCCGGTGAACTTGACCGGTTCCTCGGTCGTGGGCGTCTCCGCGAGCCGGGCGGAGCCGATCCGCAGCACGGCGAGCGGCCGGGTCAGCGAGCGGGCGGTGCCCATGGCCACGCCGACGGCGGCCAGCAGCAGGACGCCGACCAGGGCGATCCTGATCTCCAGGGCCGTCACGTCGTCGTCACGGAGCTGTTCGAGGCTCTTGAGCCGCTGGTCGCCGAGGGCCGACTCGGTGCCGCGCATCAGATCGATACGGGAGGTCAGCGCGGCGTCCATGCCGTCCACGGTCTTCTTGCTGTAGCCGAGCTCGGCGTCCGACAGGGTCGGGGCGTCGGTGAGCCGCTCCAGGTACGTCTCGGCCTTGGTGACGTCGGGTCCGGTGACCGTCGAGTCGTACGCGTCCACGGACGCCTTCGGGGCGGCTTCGTGGAAGTCGTCGAGGGCGGCCTGCTCGCGGACCCGGGCCTGCAGGGCGGCGGCGCTGAGCTCGTCGCGCCGCTTGCGGTCGGCGGAGGACTCGCCGCTGGTGGTCGCGAGGCCGGTGATCGGGTCGACGACGGTCCTCGGCTTCGGCACGGAGAAGGCGGCGAGCAGCAGCCCGCGTGCGGCGGAGGCCTGGTCGACCGCGCGGTCCAGATCGGCGAGGGAGCGGGCGCCCGCGCCGGCCCGCACCGGGATCCGGTCGGCCAGTTCCTCGGCCTGCCGGTGCAGTTCGGCGATGGTGTCGGAGTACGCGGTGTGCGCCTCCAGCGCGGACTCCTTGCCGGTGAGCGCGGCGCGGCGGACGGCGGCGACCTCGCCGAGGGTGCTCTTGAGGGCCCCGGTGGCCTCGGTGCGCAGCTCCTCCACCTGTCGGTCGACGCGTGCGCTGCGTCCCTCGCTCAGCCCCTGGCCCTCGGGCCGGCCGGCGGCGATGAAGGCGGTGACCTCGTCCCGCTCGTCGGCGAGCGCGTGCGAGAGGGCGAGCGCCTGCTGGGTGAGCGCGGCGTCGTCGACGAGTGTCTGGGAGTCCCCCACCTGGGAGGAGGCGGCCAGCACGGCGGGCGCTCCGGCTCCGGCGACGGCGGCGGCGACCACGGCGACGGCGACGATCAGCCGGTTGCGCACGCGCTTCCGCTTGCCGCGGGGCACCTCGGGAAGGGGCGCGGGGAGCGGCGCGCTCGGCCCGCGAGAACCATCAGAGGCCGAAGGACCCGCGACCACCCCGGACGGCACGCCACTCTCCGGCGAGCCCGAACCGTCCGACTCGCCCAACCCAGTGGACCCGTTCCCGCCGGAGGTGTTCCGCACTGATGCTCACATTCCTGACTCGTCCTACCCATGGGCCCAAGTGACATCCCGTCAACACACGGGCCCCTCTGGCATGGCTCCTGACCATTCCAGTGCCGGTGGGCAGGGGGCGCACATCACCTCGCCCGCCACCCGAAGGAGTGAACCTCGAACGGAAGTTGGGGAGCAAGTTCCTCCGGCACCGTCACCACCCCTCCACGGCACGCCGGTTGGACGTCCTTCACAGGCTTTGGCAAGATGCCCCGCCCCGCCCTCACCGGAGTTGATCATTCCGCCCCAAAACCGGCACCTGACCTGCTGGTGCAGGCCAATTGGGCAGCTTCCGTCAGCCTTGTGAAGGGCTCGTGCAGACTGGCTGAATGCGCATCGAACTGGCCACCGAGCCCGGCGACCCGGCCCGCCCGAACGAGGACTACGCATCAGTGGCACTTCCGGCCTCCGGGCAGGGCGGATCGCTCGTCGTGCTCGACGGCGTCACACCACCGCCCGGCGACGACGGCTGTCTCCATTCCGTCCCCTGGTTCACCGCCCGCCTCGGGGGCGCCCTGACCGAACTATCCGGTTCGCGGCGGGATATGACTCTGCTTGACATCCTGGCGGCGGCCATCGGCCGGACCGCCGACGCACACCGCGCGACCTGTGACCTTTCTCACCCGCGCACTCCGCAGGCAACCGTCGTGCTGGCGCGCTGGGACGCGGACCGGGTCGAGCATCTGGTGCTCTCCGACTCGGCGTTGCTCGTCGAGGCCCCCGACGGCACGGTCCGCGCCGTGCTCGACGACCGCCTGGACCGGGTGCCGCGCGCGAACCTGACCTCCGACGCCGTGGCCGACGCGACCGTGCGCAACAAGGAGGGCGGCTTCTTCACGGCGGCCGCCGACCCGTCCGTGGCGGCCAGGGCGGTGACCGGCGCCCTCCCCCGTGCCGAGGTCAGGGCGCTGGCCGCGCTGACCGACGGGGTCACGCGCTGGACGGAGAAGTTCCACGAGGGCGACTGGGCCGATCTGTTCACGCTCGTCCGCAAGGAGGGGGCGGAGGCGACGGTGGCGCGCGTCCGGGCCCTGGAGGACGCGGACGCCGAGACCCGCACCCACCTGCGCCGCGGCAAGACCCATGACGACGCGTCGCTGGTGTACGCGGAACTCTGAGCGAACCGGGCGTCAGGCCTGCTCGGCGCCCGCGTTCAACTGGTGCAGCAGCCTGGCCAGTTCGGCCACCTCCCGGCGGTCCCAGCCGGCCAGCTGCCGCACGTAGCGCATCCGCCGGGCATCGCGCACCTGCCGGAAGTTCTCCCGGCCGCGCTCGGTGAGGGAGACGAGCCAGGCCCGGCCGTCGGCCGGGTCGGGCTCGCGGGAGAGGAAGCCGAGGTCCTCCAGGGCGCGCAGCTGACGGCTCATCGTCGCCTTGCCGACCCCGATGTACCCGGCGAGATCGGTGGCCCGCTGGGCCCCGCACTCCTCCAGGCGCACCAGCAGCCCGTAGGCGGCCGGCTCCAGGTCGGGGTGGACCTCGCGGGCCATCTCCCCGGACGAGGCCCGCGCGCGCCGCAGGAAGACGGTCAACTCGCGCTCCAGGGAGAGGAATTCGTGGTCCACACCAGTCGGCGCGGCATCGGAATTCGTGGTGCGTTCCACGTTCCGCCGTCCGCCGTTCCCGTCTTCGTGCACGTCAGCACCCATGGCCAGAGTTTCCCCGGGTTTCGAGATTCTGAAAGTTTTCGCCAATCGCCGCCATTGCCGCAGCTCCGCCAGTATTTCGCAGGAGTAGACCAACGGCAGCACCCAGGCCCTCTTCCCTCCCCCAGGTCTACATGCGTAGCGTCACCCCTGGCATGTTCACACCAGCATCGCCTCAGTGACATGTCGACACCACAGGCACGTACAGGCACGTACACCCGCACGTACACCCGCACGTACGCAGATACGTACAGCAGCCAGGTACGCAGGCACCTTCACCGGCACGTCCCAGCACAGGTCCCTGATCAGCACTGCCCTGATCCCCCACGCGACCTTCGGAGGCACCCCAATGCCCGTGCACAGACCCGGAACCATCCGCTCCCGCCGTGCCCGCCTCGGTGTGGCCGGCACCCTCCTCGCAGCGCTCTCCCTCCTCGTCACCCTGCCGGGTGCGGCCGACGCCGCCGACACCCCCGCCCGCGGCCAGGCCCACATGGGCATCGGCGTCGCGGCGCACGACGGCGACACCGGCTCGGGCCCCTCGGGCAGCGTCACCCAGACCGAGGGCGTCGACGTCGCCAGCTACCAGGGCAACGTCGCCTGGTCCACGCTCTGGGGCAGCGGCGTGAAGTGGGCCTACTCCAAGGCCACCGAGGGCACGTACTACACCAACCCGTACTTCGCGCAGCAGTACAACGGCTCGTACAACGTGGGCATGATCCGCGGCGCGTACCACTTCGCGACGCCCGACACGACGAGCGGCGCCACCCAGGCCAACTACTTCGTGGACCACGGGGGCGGCTGGTCGAAGGACGGCAAGACGCTGCCGGGCGTGCTCGACATCGAGTGGAACCCGTACGGCGCGGCCTGCTACGGCCTGTCGCAGAGCGCGATGGTGAGCTGGATCAAGAGCTTCACGGCGCAGTACAAGTCCCGTACCGGCCGTGACGCCGTCATCTACACGGCGACCAGCTGGTGGACCCAGTGCACCGGCAACTCCAGCGCCTTCGGCTCCACCAACCCCCTGTGGATCGCCCGGTACGCCTCCGACCCGGGCACGCTGCCCGCGGGCTGGAGCTACTACACGATGTGGCAGTACACCTCGTCCGGTCCGACGGTCGGTGACCACAACAAGTTCAACGGCGCGCTCGACCGCGTCCAGGCGCTCGCCAACGGCTGAGCACCCGCGCACCTGAAGGAGAAAGCGGCCGGACACCCCCACGGAGTCCGGCCGCTTTCGTTCCTGGCGGGATCAGGTCAGCACTTGCCGGCCGGGCGCTCCCGCTTCACGAGGTTCGTGTAGCCGGTGGTGCCGTCGAGCCAGAGCACGCGCTGGCCGGTGTCGGCGGCCGCGTAGACCTGGTCGCCGCGGTTGCAGGACATGCGCTGCGGGGCGCTCTTGCCGTCGGCGGCCACCTGGTAGAGCTTCGGCAGCGTGTCGTTGGCCCACGACGTGGCCGGGGGCAGCGTGGTCACGGTGACCGCGTCGTCCGAGGCCGTCAGCGAGTAGGCGTACAGCGAGTTGTCGCCGGACTCCGGAGTGAGGGTGGTCAGACCCGAGCCGTCGAGCGCGGCGCGCTTGACCGCGGCCTGGCCCGTGTCGGTCATGTCGTCGTCCTCGATCCAGGTGACGCCGTCGTCGGTGAGGGTGGTCTGGCCGATACCCACCGCGTTCGAGTCGACGGGCATCAGCGTGGTCTTGCCGGTGGCGGTGTCGAGGACCTCGACACCCAGCTTGTACTTGTCGGACGCGGCGTCGTACCACATCTTCGCGTAGGCGATCTTGCCGTCACGGACCGAGGCCATCGTCGTGGCGACCGCGTAGCTCTGGTTGGCCTGGGTGGTCACACCGGTCTTGAGGTTGGTGTACCAGATGTGCTGGAGGCCGTAGTACGGGTCCGGCACGGAGTAGGCGAGGATGTCGCCGTCCAGCGCGAGCCCGGAGACGTTGGCGCCGATGCCGAAGACGACCTTGTCGACGCCGGTGCCGACCGAGCGCACGTGCAGGTTCGCGGCGGACGCGCCGTACTCGACCCAGGCGACGTTCTTGCCGTCCGTGACCGGGTAGACGTTGTAGTTGCCGTTGTTGGGGCTCTTCTGCTCGGGCGTGCCCTTGCCGCTGGTGTCGCCGACCCACACCGAGTACGGCTCGCTGCCGTCCTCGTTGGAGCGGGCGACGGCGTACTTGCCGTTGCCCGCGCCCACACCGGTACCGGACACGTTGACCTTGGACAGGACGGTGTCGGTGTCGATGCCGAGCGCCGTCTCCCAGCCGGGGACGATGCCGTGCGCGTCGAAGGCGCTCTTGACCTGCTTCAGCTGGGCCTTGGTGACGCCCAGCTCCTGCGCGGCGGCGACGACCGCGGCGCGGCCCTCGGTGAAGCCGTCCAGCGGGGTCATGTACGCGGTCAGGGCGCGGTAGACGATCTGGTCGGCGAGGTCGCCGCCGAGGTCCTGGCGGATGTCCCACAGGGCGCCGGAGAAGATCGTGGAGTTGAGGTGCACGCCGCCGTTGTCACCGCGGAAGGTGACGCCGATGAAGTTCTTCGACGTGGTGGCGCCGTCGTTGAGGTCGCGCAGCGCGCACTCGCGCGGGCTGAGCGTGGTGCACAGGTCCTCGCCGAGCAGGCCCGAGTCCGGGTCGTCCATCGACTGGCCGTTGGCCTCCAGGTCGATGGCGTTGCCGAAGTAGTCGGAGATCCCCTCGTTGATCGCGCCGGACTGGCCCGCGTAGACCAGGCCCGCGGTGTGCTCGGTGACGCCGTGCGTCATCTCGTGGCCGACCACGTCGGTGTCGGCGGAGAAGGTGCGGTAGTCGCCGCCGCCCTGGCCGTACACCATCTTCTGGCCGTCCCAGAAGGCGTTGTTGAACGGCTTGCCCATCGAGGTGACACCGACGAGCGAGTTGATGAACCCGTTCTTGCCGTCGATGCCGTCCCGGCCGAAGTGGTTCTTGTAGTACGCGTACACCTTGTTGGCCGCCCAGTGGGCGTCGACCGCACCGGAGTTGGTGGCGTCCGCGCCGAACTCGGTGGTGGCCGACGAGAAGGGCTTGATGCTGCTCGGCCAGACGCCGGACGCGGCCGAGACGTCGACACCGCGGGCGTCGTAGGTCTTCAGCAGGGGGCCGGAGTACGGGCTCTCGGCGGTCCGGAAGCCGTAGTCGAGCATCTGGTAGGTGCCGTCAGAGCCCTTGTACAGGTGGAGATCGACCTTGTTGCCGTTGTAGCGGGTGCCGGAGCCCACGACGTCGAACGGCGGGGTGGCCGTGGTGGAGGCGTCGTCCGTGCCCGCCGCCGCCTCGTCGGTGGCGCCGGTCGCGGTGGTCGTCGCGCCGAACGTCTGGATGTTGCTGTACTGCATCACCGCGAAGCCGGAGTGCGCGTCGACGTACACCTGCTGGTTCACCGGCGTGCCGTCGGCCGGGTTCACCCCGGTGACGGTGATCTGCCGGGTGAGCACGCCCTCGCCCTGCGGGAGGATCGTGACGCCGTCGGCCTTGCCGGAGAGCGTGCCCCCCTTGGTCAGCTTGTCGCCCTTGGCGGGGGCCTTCAGCAGGCCGCCGCCGAGCTGCTCGGTGACCGCGCCGATCGCGCGCTGGACCGCGGTCTTCTCGGAGACCTCCGGCGTGACCGAGGCCAGCTTCAGCTTGGTGAAGTAGTTGCCGGAGGTGCCGGTGACGGTGCGCTTGCCGTCCTTCTTCGTCATGCGGACCACGTACTGGCCGCCCATGACGTCGACGCCCTTGTACTTCTGCTGGAGACGGACCGTCTCCCTGCCGCCCTTCTCGGTGGTGGTACCGAGCGAGGTGAGGTCCTTCGCCGAGGTGTCGGCGATGTGGTAGCGGCTCTTCTTCTCCTTGAGGTGGCCGCGGGCGGCGTCGGCGGCGCTGGCGCCGGCGTCCGCCTCCTCGTTCAGCCCGGTGACGAGCGACGGGGTGTCGGTCTCGGCGCCCGCGGTCGTGGCGGCCGCTGTCGGAGCAGGGTCCGCGTGGGCGGCCGTCACTCCTGTCATCAGGAGGCCGGCGGCGGCGAGCAGTGCCGCCACTCCCTGGCCGACGGCTATGCCACCGGGCCTGTCTGCTCTGCTTCTGCGCACTGAGGTCCGCACGATCTTCCCTTCGCTGCCCATGGGCGGGTGAACGGATTCCGAATGCGGCCATGCAAATACCGGTGAGGGGTTGTGAACAATGAGTTGCCGGTGGCTACTTGTGTACGTGCACACTTGTGTGGCCTGTATACGCTGGGTGACAATCCGCTCGTGAGACCGGACGACGTGGCAGCTCAGTGGGAGGCTCTCGGACTCGGAGCCGACGGGCTCCCGGTCTACGAGGCCCTGTTGAACCTGCCCGGACGGCACGCGTCCCGTACCGCGCTCGCCCGCGACCTCGGTCTGCCCGTGCGCCGGATCACGGCCGCCCTGGACCAGCTCGCCGAACACGGCTTCACCCGGCCCGCCCTCGGGTCCGGCCTGCCGCAGGCCGTCGCGCCCGCCACCGCACTGCGCGGCCTCCTCCATCTGCATCAGGCCCAAGTGCTGCGCAGATCGGCCGAGTTGGAGGAACTGACGGGATCCGTGGACCGGATCTCCGCACAGCTGCTGAGCACCGTAGAGGACCCGCGGTCCATCGGCATCGAGACGGTCCGCGGCGGTCGGGCCATCGCGGAGCGGGTGGCCGCGCTGCTGGTGTCGGCGCGCGAGGAGGTCGCCCTGATCGACCGGCCGCCCTATGCCTCAAGCCAGCCGGACGGTATGCCGACCCCGCTGGACGTGGCGGCGCCGGTGCGGCGCGGGGCGCGGGTGCGGGCGATCGTGGACCGGGAGGGGCTGAGTTTCCAGGGGCGGGCCCGCGGCCTCAACGACCTGGCCGAACAGGGGGTCCAGATCCGGCTCGGCACGGACCTGCCCACCAAGTTGTTCACCGTCGACCGGCGGATCACGCTGCTCCCGCCTACCGACGCGGCCGATCCCACCGCGTCCGCCCTCGTGGTGAGTGACGCGCTGCTCGGCAATGCGCTGGTGCCGCTGTTCGATCTGCTGTGGGAGCGCGCGGTGCCGATCGGCTCCGCCGGGCAGGACCGGGTCACGGACGAGGACCGGGAGCTGTTGACGATGCTGGCGTCCGGGCTGAAGGACGAGGCGATCGCGCGGCGCCTCGACGTCCATGTGCACACGGTGCGGCGGCGGATGACGCGGCTGATGCAGGAGTTGAACGCGCAGACGCGGTTCCAGGCGGGGGTGCAGGCCACTTTGCGTGGGTGGCTGACGGTCTAGCGGGTGGGTGCGCGCTTCGCCGTGGCCGAGCGCGCAGTTCCCCGCACCCCTTTCGGGGCACGGGGAACCTGTATCCGGAACGCGTCCGTCACGCCGCGACCGGAACCTCCAACCCGGCCGGGGCCAGGGCCAGTTCGAGCACCTGGCGGACATCCGTCACCGGGTGCACGTCGAGCTTCTCCAGCACCTCGGCCGGGACGTCGTCCAGGTCGGCCTCGTTGCGCTTGGGGATGATCACGGTCGTGATCCCGGCCCGGTGCGCGGCGAGCAGCTTCTGCTTGACGCCGCCGATGGGCAACACCCGTCCGGTCAGCGAGACTTCACCGGTCATCGCCACGTCCGTACGGACGAGCCGCCCGCTCAGCAGGGACGCGAGCGCCGTCGTCATCGTCACGCCCGCACTCGGGCCGTCCTTCGGCACGGCGCCCGCCGGGAAGTGGATGTGCGCGCCGCGGTCCTTCAGGTCGCCGACGGGCAGCTCCAGTTCGGCCCCGTGCGAGCGCAGGAAGGACAGGGCGATCTGCGCGCTCTCCTTCATCACGTCGCCGAGCTGGCCGGTGAGGGTCAGACCCGACGCACCCGTCTCGGGATCGGCGAGGGACGCCTCGACGAAGAGCACGTCGCCGCCGGCGCCGGTGACCGCGAGTCCGGTCGCGACGCCCGGCACCGCCGTGCGCCGCTCGGCCGGGTCCTGCGCCGACTCGGGCACGTGGTGCGGCCGTCCGACCAGGCCGCGCAGATCGTCGGGCGTGACCGTGAACGGCAGCTCGCGCTCGCCGAGTTCGTGCTGCGCGGCGACCTTGCGGAGCACCCGGGTGACGGCCCGCTCCAGGTTGCGGACGCCGGCCTCGCGCGTGTACTCGCCGGCCAGCTTGCGCAGCGCCTCCTCGTCGATGACGACCTCGTCCTCGGCGAGTCCTGCCCGGTCCAGCTGGCGCGGGAGCAGGTGGTCGCGGGCGATGACGACCTTCTCGTCCTCGGTGTAGCCGTCGAGCCGTACCAGGTCCATCCGGTCGAGCAGCGCCTCCGGGATGGCCTCCAGGACGTTCGCCGTCGCGAGGAACACCACGTCGCTCAGGTCGAGTTCGACCTCCAGGTAGTGGTCGCGGAAGGTGTGGTTCTGCGCCGGGTCGAGGACTTCGAGCAGGGCCGCGGCCGGATCGCCGCGGAAGTCGGAGCCGACCTTGTCGATCTCGTCGAGGAGCACGACCGGGTTCATCGACCCGGCCTCCTTGACGGCCCGCACGATGCGTCCGGGCAGCGCCCCCACGTACGTACGGCGGTGTCCGCGGATCTCCGCCTCGTCGCGGACGCCGCCGAGGGCGACGCGGACGAACTTGCGGCCCATGGCGTGCGCGACGCTTTCGCCGAGCGACGTCTTTCCGACGCCCGGAGGGCCTACGAGCGCGAGCACGGCGCCGCCCCTGCGGCCGCCGACCACGCCGAGCCCACGGTCCGCGCGGCGCTTGCGCACGGCCAGGTACTCGGTGATCCGCTCCTTCACGTCGTCGAGCCCGAAGTGCTCGGCGTCCAGGACCTCGCGGGCACCCTTGATGTCGTACGCGTCCTCAGTGCGCTCGTTCCAGGGCAGTTCGAGGACGGTGTCGAGCCAGGTACGGATCCAGGACCCTTCCGGGGACTGGTCGCTGGAGCGCTCCAGCTTGTCGACCTCCTTGAGGGCCGCCTCGCGCACGTTCTCAGGCAGGTCCGCGGCCTCCACGCGGGCACGGTAGTCGTCGGACGCCTCGGCGGCGTCCTTGCTGTCGCCGTTGAGCTCACGCAGCTCCTTGCGGACGGCTTCGAGCTGGCGGCGCAGCAGGAACTCGCGCTGCTGCTTGTCGACGCCCTCCTGGACGTCCTTGGCGATGGTCTCGGCCACGTCCTGCTCGGCGAGGTGCTCGCGCAGCTGGGCGGTGGCGAGCTTGAGGCGCTCGACCGGGTCGGCGGTCTCCAGGAGCTCGACCTTCTGCGCGGTGGTCAGGAAGGGCGAGTAGCCGGAGTTGTCGGCGAGCGCGGAGACGCCTTCGATCTGCTGGACGCGGTCCACGACCTGCCAGGCGCCGCGCTTCTTCAGCCAGTTGGTGGCGAGCGCCTTGTACTCCTTGACGAGTTCGGTGACGGCGCCGGGCAGCGGCTCGGGCACGGTCTCCTCGACCGTCAGGCCCTCCACCCACAGGGCGGCGCCGGGCCCGGTCGTGCCCGCGCCGATGCGCACGCGGTCCCGGCCGCGGATGAGCGCGCCGGGGTCGCCGTCGGCGAGGCGGCCCACCTGCTCGACGGTGCCGAGCACGCCGATGTTCGCGTACGTGCCGTCGATCCGCGGAACAAGCAGCACCTTCGGCTTGCTGTCCCCGCTGGAGCGGGCGGCGGCCTGGGCGGCCTCCACCGCGGCGCGCACCTCGGTGTCGTTCAGGTCCAGGGGCACCACCATTCCGGGCAGCACGACCTCGTCGTCGAGGGGCAGCACGGGCAAGGTGAGCGGTGTGGACGTCGAAGCCATGATCTCCCCTTTGGCAGTCAAGTTGAGCTATGCAGACTCAATGCTCGGGCACCTCTGGATGTTCCCCGCACGGCGTTCGCTCTCAGCGATCACCTCTGCCGCACCTCCGCGCCTGCTAAGTAAGGTTCACCAAGCGCATTCGACTATTACCGGGGAGTTGTCATGGGGAGCGTGGACCACGTACGCGAGTGGGTCGACGGCTGGGTCGTCTCGCGCGGGGCGGCGCCGCCGGTGGCCGAGCCGTGGGGCTACACGATCCGCGGCGGGCTGATGCAGAGCCCGGGCCGGCATGTGCTCGGCGCGGCGGGCGACGCGGTGCGCGAGGACGACGTGCGCAAGGTCGCGGAGTCGACGCGCGGCCTCGACCTGCACCTGAAGGTCTTCGCCGACCCGGCGCGGGTGGTGCCGTGGCTCGGCGCGGGCTGGGAGCCGTACGGCTCGGGCGACTACCTGATGGCGACGGAGCTGCGCCCGGCACCGGTCCCCGACACCCCCGACGGCCATGTGACGCACCTCTGGTCGCGCGGCGGCGTCACCCGGATCCTGGTCACCGACGCCGACGGCACCTTCGCCGCCCGCGGCCAGGTGGCGCCGGTCGGCGCGAGCGCGGTCGTCGACCAGATCGAGACCTCGCCCGCCCACCGCCGCAAGGGGCTCGGCAGCCTCGTCATGCACACCCTGCACGCGGCGGCCCTCGCCCAGGGCGCCGTCCGCGCGGTCCTGGCCTGCACGCCCGAGGGACGACTGCTGTACGAGTCCGTGGGCTGGAAGATCGTGGCACCGCTGACCAACGCCAAGTACGTCGGCACGCCCTGAGCCCGTCTGCGCCCGCTCTGCGCCCGCCCTGGTCCCGTCCCGCCCGCGCGACCCCGGCTGACCGGGCGAAACCCCGTTGCCCGCCCCGGTCACGACACCCGATACTCCCCGCATGCTCACGACAGCACAGGACGCGGCCCTCGGCCATCTGCGGGCGGCAGGACACACGGGCCGCGCGGACGCCCTCGCCCGGCTGCGGGCCCACGGGATCGACGCCGCCGCGGCCGACGCCCTGGCCGAAACCCTGCGCACGCACGCCCGGGTGACCCTGAACTTCCACCCCGACCGGCCGCTCCCCGCCGATCACCGGGTCACGGTCGCCCACGGGCTCGCCGCCGACGGCCGGTACCGCGGCCAGTACGAGACGGGCCTGTCCAACGGCAGCCGCACCGCGCACCCCGGCGGGCTGCGCGACGGCTGGGAGCAGACGCTGTTCGGCGGGGCGTACGCGCGGGCGGCCGCGCAGGAGCGCCCCAAGTACGGGGCGCTCGACGTGATGCGGCACGCGGACGGCGCCGCGCCCCGGTTCGGGTCGTGCCATGTGCGGCTGCGGCCCGAGGTGAGCGCGCGGGCGACGTTCTGTTTCGGGGACAGCCATCTCGGCCCGGCCGACGTCGGCACCGCCGACGCGTTCCTGCCGGTGCTCGCCGGTCTTGTCGCGGACGCGGCGGCCGACGGGCAGTCGCTGGGGGTCGCGGGCGCCGACCCGGTAGCGGTGATCCGCGCGCTGCCGCACAGCTCGCCCGGGCCGCTCGGCCGCTCCCTCGACTTCTACGTGGAGGCTCAGGTGCACGGCGACGTGGACCTGCGCAGGGACGCGGAGGCGCTCGTCCTCGACCCGTCGTTCCGGGGGACGCCCACCGGCGAGCTGCTCGGCGGCATCGGCGTGCCCGTGGAGTGGCACGAGGGGTACGTCCTCGATCCCGCGGGCCGCGACGCCGAGCTGGCCGACTTCCGCGGGCCCGCACTGCCGTCGGTCGCGGCGCGGGTGGCGGAGCGGTACACGGACGACGGGCTCGTCGACGCGGCCGTCGTCGGGCGCGCGGCGGCCTCGGCCGTCCGCTCACCGCAGACCTGGGCCGCGTACGGCACTCAGGACGAGGTGCTGCAGTTCATCAAGCAGCTGTGGCACTGCGTCGTGGCGTTCGGGCGTCCCGCGCGAGAGCGGTCCGGCGCGCCGTACGCGTCCGCCAGCGGCGCACCAGCGGCCACGTGGCGACCCCGATGGCCAGGGCCAGCAGATGCCCCCAGCTCGTCATCGGGTCGGTGAACGCGATCAGGTCCTGGAGCAGCATCGCCCCGAACCCGGCGAGCACCAGCCAGCGCAGCCACGGGGTGAGCAGCCCGGCGAGCGCCCCGATGCTCGCGGCGACGCCGAAGCTGATGCCGTAGTCGAGGCGGTGCAGCGAGCTGTCGGGCAGATGGCCGACCGCCACCGAGAGCCCCACCGGGACCTCGGTCGCCAGCGTGGCCACGACATGGCCGAGCAGGAACACCACGGCCGTGCGCAGGCCGCCTATCCGGCGCTCCAGCGCGGTCAGCACCACGACGAACGCGATCACGAACGGTGACGTGATCCCGCCGGCGATCCACAGCGCGCTGGCCAGCAGGACGAGCACCGGGGACTGGGCCAGATGGGTGACATCGGTGCTCGATGCCCGGAGGGCGGCGGCCACCGTGTCCGGGTCGGCGAACTCCATGAACAGGGACGTGCCGAGGAGCACGCAGGCGTAGGTGTAGGTGAACGGCGTCCCGGTCGGCGTGGGCAGCAGCCGCCACGGCCGCAGCCGCCGGGGGCCGGTGGCCCGCACCGTCTCCAGGGCCGGGGGCCCGGGCTGCGCCGGGATGCCGTCGAGCGGGGCACGGCCGTGCAGGTCGACCGCCTCGCCGTCGGCCGTCACGCCTCCTGGTTCCACGGGGACACCCCTTTCACGCACATCCGCCCCACACTTCGCCCCATCCGGCGTTCCTGTCTATGACGGACGCCACGTGAGGCCCGATGCACAGCAACCTCACAGCCCCCGAACGCGTCCGCAACCCGCCGCCCCGGCGGCACCGGGCGCCATCGCCGTGGCCGGTGGCGCAGCTTCCCGGGCACGGAAAATTCCGCCGCCCGCCCGGCACCGCTGCGTCAAGATGGCCCGCATGAGCATCGCGCACCCGGAAGAAGCCCCCGTCGTCCTGGACCGCCGCGAGGGCCCCCACGGCGAAGTGGTCCTGCGCCGCCACGGCGCCCTGTTGCAGATCATCGCCAACGGCACGTTCCTGATGGACACGTCCGACGGCCGCTCCGAGCGGCTCCTCGTCGACGCCGCGCTCGGCGAACTCGGCCCGGACGCGGAGAAGCCGAGCGTGCTCATCGGCGGCCTCGGCGTCGGCTTCTCCCTCGCGCACGCCGCCGCGAACCCCCGCTGGGGCGCCATCACCGTCGTCGAACGCGAGCCCGCGATCATCGACTGGCACCTCACCGGCCCGCTGCGGTCGCTGTCCGCCGAGGCGGTCGCCGATCCGCGTACGGAGATCCTGCGAGCAGACCTCGTACAACATCTCCACACCGCGCCCCTCACGTACGACGCGCTCTGTCTGGACATCGACAACGGCCCCGACTGGACCGTCACCGAGGACAACGACGGTCTTTACTCAACTGCCGGTCTCCACGCCTGCAAAGCCCGTCTCAACCCCGGCGGGGTCCTCGCC
The DNA here is from genome assembly GCF_017377775.1 of Streptomyces sp. VRA16 Mangrove soil. GTDB lineage: Bacteria > Actinomycetota > Actinomycetes > Streptomycetales > Streptomycetaceae > Streptomyces. Next base: position 91,196 of record NZ_JAFVLN010000016.1, on the reverse strand, counting down.
GTGTGGTCCGCGCAGCCGTCCGAGCATTTCGAAGGAACCTTGTGGAATGCCGGATTCCGACGGGTCCGCACCGAAGAGATCCCGGTTGTCCGAGGCGTACCCGACGTGGTGCACCTCGCAGTACGGGGCGCGTAGCCGACCGGCGGTAACTCCCCGTACGCTGAGGCCCGAAACCCAGATCATTCAAGCGTCAAGCGCGTCACGGTGGCGCGCATTCAGGGGCGGGGCGATGGAGCAGACACACACCTCCCACAACGGCAGCACGGCGACGGCAGGGGCCCAGCGACGGGTCCTGGTCGTCGAGGACGACCCCACGATCGTGGACGCCATCGCCGCCCGGCTGCGTGCCGAGGGATTCCTGGTGCAAACCGCACAGGACGGTCCGGCGGCGGTGGACACGGCCGAGGCCTGGCAGCCCGACCTGCTGATCCTCGACATCATGCTGCCGGGCTTCGACGGCCTGGAAGTGTGCCGTCGGGTGCAGGCGCAGCGGCCGGTTCCGGTGCTGATGCTGACCGCGCGCGACGACGAGACCGACATGCTGGTCGGGCTCGGCGTGGGCGCCGACGACTACATGACCAAGCCGTTCTCGATGCGGGAGCTGGCGGCGCGCGTGCACGTGCTGCTGCGCCGCGTGGAGCGCGCCGCGCTCGCCGCGGCCACCCCGCGCAGCGGCATCCTCCGGCTCGGCGAGCTGGAGATCGACCACGCGCAGCGCCGCGTCCGGGTCCGGAGTGAGGATGTTCACCTCACGCCGACCGAGTTCGACCTCCTGGTGTGCCTGGCGAACACGCCGCGTGCCGTGCTCTCGCGCGAGCAGCTGCTCGCCGAGGTGTGGGACTGGGCGGACGCCTCGGGCACCCGCACCGTCGACAGCCACATCAAGGCCCTGCGCCGGAAGATCGGTGCGGAGCGCATCCGCACCGTGCACGGCGTGGGCTACGCGCTGGAGACGCCGACCCCATGAGCGTCGGGGACCGGGCCCAGCACGGCCGGCCGGCGCGGCAGCGGCCGCTGAAACCGCCACTGAACCCGTACTGGGCGACCGGCGGTCTGCGTCCGTTCTCGATCAAGGCGAAGCTCGGCACGCTCGTCGTGGTCTCCGTCTTCATCACCACGGGCCTGCTCATGGTGGCGATGTACACGGCGACCGAGCTGCGCTTCATCACGGTGTTCTCGATCATCGCGACCCTGCTCATCACCCAGTTCGTGGCGCACTCGCTGACCGCGCCGCTGGACGAGATGAACACGGTGGCCCGGTCGATCTCCAACGGGGACTACACCCGGCGGGTGCGCGGCGCGGATCGCCGCGACGAGCTGGGCGACCTGGCCGTCACCATCAACCGCATGGCCGACGAACTCGCCGCCCAGGACCATCAGCGCAAGGAACTCGTGGCGAACGTCTCGCACGAGCTGCGCACGCCCATCGCGGGCCTGCGCGCGGTCCTGGAGAACGTGGTGGACGGGGTGATGTCCGCCGACCCCGAGACCATGCGCACGGCGCTGAAACAGACGGAGCGGCTCGGCCGCCTCGTCGAGACCCTGCTGGACCTGTCCCGCCTGGACAACGGCGTCGTGCCGCTGAAGGCCCGCCGCTTCGAGGTGTGGCCGTATCTCTCGGGCGTGCTCAAGGAGGCCAACATGGCCGTCTCGCAGCGCGCCGGCATCGCCTCCGGCTCCGGTACCCACACGCGTACGGACGTCCATCTCCACCTCGACGTCTCGCCGCCGGAGCTGACCGCGCACGCGGACCCCGAGCGGATCCACCAGGTCGTGGCGAATCTCATCGACAACGCCGTGAAGCACTCCCCGCCGCACGGCCGGGTCACGGTGCGGGCCCGCCGCGGCCTGTACCCGGAGTCGCTGGACCTTGAGGTGCAGGACGAGGGTCCCGGCATCCCCAAGTCCGAGTGGCACCGCGTGTTCGAGCGGTTCAACCGCGGGGACATGAAGAACGGCGGCAAGGGCGACGGCGGCACGGGGCTCGGCCTCGCCATCGCGCGCTGGGCCGTCGACCTGCACGGCGGCCGGATCGGTGTGGCCGAATCCGCTCGGGGCTGCCGGATCAAGGTCACTCTTCCGGGAGAGCCCCGACCGCAAAGTTGACGTAGGGTTTCGGTCAGGCGGAGGTCAAGCCGCGCCGAGGCGTACCGGAAGGCGCCCGGCGCGCAATCAGCGCATGCAGAACCCCGGTTGTTTCCCGCCATTTCCAGGCCCGAAACACAGCTTCCAGTGTGACTTACGCGACGGATCACCGGCCCGGTCTGCACGTCCCGCTGATGGAGGCGTAGCCTTTATTCCCGCTGTCCATCACCTTGTGAGAAGCGGAAGAGGGCGGTTCACGCCGTGTCGCCACAGTCCCCCAGTAACTCGACCACCGAGACCGACCAAGCCGCGCAGGGCAAAAGCCCTGCCGCCGCCTTCGGTCCCAATGAGTGGCTCGTCGACGAGATCTATCAGCAGTACCTCCAGGACCCGAATTCGGTAGACCGAGCCTGGTGGGACTTCTTCGCCGACTACAAGCCCGGTGCCGCAGCCGCGGGGGCTGCGCCGACTGAGCCTGCATCGCAGCCGGCCCAGACGCCCGCCCCCGCCGCTCAGGCACCCGCCGCCCCGGCACCCGCCGCTCAGGCCCCCGCCGCGCCCGCCGCGAAGCCCGCAGCCGCAGCTCCCGCACAGACTGCCGCCGCGCCCGCCGCGCCCGCGCCGAAGGCCGCCGCTCCCGCGTCTCCTGCCACCCCTGCACCGAAGAAGGCTGAACAAGTGACGACCGAGGCCCCTGCCGGCCCCGAGTTCGTGACGCTGCGCGGTCCCGCCGCCGCCGTCGCGAAGAACATGAACGCGTCCATCGAGGTCCCCACCGCCACGTCGGTGCGCGCGGTCCCGGTGAAGCTGCTGTTCGACAACCGCATCGTCATCAACAACCACCTCAAGCGCGCCCGCGGCGGGAAGATCTCCTTCACGCACCTCATCGGGTACGCGATGGTGCAGGCCATGAAGGCCATGCCGTCGATGAACTACTCCTTCGCGGAGAAGGACGGCAAGCCGACCCTGGTCAAGCCGGAGCACGTCAACTTCGGTCTGGCCATCGACCTGGTGAAGCCGAACGGCGACCGCCAGCTCGTCGTCGCCGGCATCAAGAAGGCCGAGACGCTCAACTTCTTCGAGTTCTGGCAGGCCTACGAGGACATCGTCCGCCGCGCCCGCGACGGCAAGCTGACGATGGACGACTTCACGGGCGTCACCTGCTCGCTGACCAACCCGGGCGGCCTCGGCACCGTGCACTCGGTGCCGCGTCTGATGCCCGGACAGTCGGTCATCATGGGCGTCGGCTCGATGGACTACCCGGCGGAGTTCCAGGGCACGTCCCAGGACACCCTCAACAAGCTCGGCATCTCGAAGGTCATGACGCTCACGTCGACCTACGACCACCGGGTCATCCAGGGCGCCGCCTCCGGCGAGTTCCTGCGCATCGTCGCGAACCTGCTCCTCGGCGAGCAGGACTTCTACGACGAGATCTTCAAGGCCCTGCGCATCCCCTACGAGCCGGTCCGCTGGCTCAAGGACATCGACGCCTCGCACGACGACGACGTCACCAAGGCCGCCCGCGTCTTCGAGCTGATCCACTCCTACCGGGTCCGCGGCCACGTCATGGCCGACACCGACCCGCTGGAGTACCGCCAGCGCAAGCACCCGGACCTCGACATCAACGAGCACGGGCTCACGCTGTGGGACCTGGAGCGCGAGTTCGCCGTCGGCGGCTTCGCCGGCAAGTCGATGATGAAGCTGCGCGACATCCTCGGCGTGCTGCGCGACTCGTACGTGCGCACCGTCGGCATCGAGTTCATGCACATCCAGGACCCGAAGCAGCGCAAGTGGATCCAGGACCGCGTCGAGCGCCCGCACTCCAAGCCGGAGCGTGAGGAGCAGCTGCGCATCCTGCGCCGGCTGAACGCGGCGGAGGCGTTCGAGACGTTCCTGCAGACGAAGTTCGTCGGCCAGAAGCGCTTCTCCCTGGAGGGCGGCGAGTCCGTCGTCCCGCTGCTCGACGCCGTCATCGACTCCGCCGCCGAGGCCCGCCTCGACGAGGTCGTCATCGGCATGGCCCACCGCGGCCGCCTGAACGTGCTGGCGAACATCGTCGGCAAGTCGTACGCGCAGATCTTCCGCGAGTTCGAGGGCAACCTCGACCCGAAGTCGATGCACGGCTCCGGCGACGTGAAGTACCACCTGGGCGCCGAAGGCACCTTCACCGGCCTGGACGGCGAGCAGATCAAGGTCTCGCTGGCCGCCAACCCGTCCCACCTGGAGACGGTCGACCCGGTCATCGAGGGCATCGTCCGCGCCAAGCAGGACATCATCAACAAGGGCGGCACGGACTTCACGGTCCTGCCCGTCGCCCTGCACGGTGACGCGGCCTTCGCGGGCCAGGGCGTCGTGGCCGAGACGCTCAACATGTCGCAGCTGCGCGGCTACCGCACGGGCGGCACGGTCCACATCGTCATCAACAACCAGGTCGGCTTCACCGCCGCCCCGGAGTCGTCGCGCTCCTCCATGTACGCCACCGACGTGGCCCGCATGATCGAGGCGCCGATCTTCCACGTGAACGGTGACGACCCCGAGGCCGTCGTCCGCGTCGCCCGTCTGGCCTTCGAGTTCCGCCAGGCGTTCAACAAGGACGTCGTCATCGACCTCATCTGCTACCGCCGCCGCGGTCACAACGAGTCGGACAACCCGGCGTTCACGCAGCCGCTGATGTACGACCTGATCGACAAGAAGCGCTCGGTGCGCAAGCTCTACACCGAGTCCCTCATCGGTCGCGGCGACATCACCCTCGAAGAGGCCGAGCAGGCGCTGCAGGACTTCCAGGGCCAGCTGGAGAAGGTCTTCACCGAGGTCCGCGAGGCCGTCGCGGCCCCGGCCGAGGCGCACGTCCCGGACCCGCAGGCCGAGTTCCCCGTGGCCGTGCAGACCGCGATCTCCCAGGAGGTCGTCAAGCGCATCGCCGAGTCCCAGGTCAACATCCCGGACAACATCACCGTGCACCCGCGTCTGCTGCCGCAGCTGCAGCGCCGTGCGTCGATGATCGAGGACGGGACGATCGACTGGGGCATGGGCGAGACCCTCGCCCTCGGCTCCCTCCTTCTGGAGGGCACCCCGGTCCGCCTGTCCGGCCAGGACTCGCGCCGCGGCACCTTCGGCCAGCGCCACGCGGTCCTGATCGACCGGGAGACCGGCGAGGACTACACCCCGCTGCTCTACCTGTCGCCCGACCAGGCCCGCTACAACGTCTACGACTCGCTGCTCTCCGAGTACGCGGTCATGGGCTTCGAGTACGGCTACTCGCTGGCGCGTCCCGAGTCCCTCGTGATGTGGGAAGCCCAGTTCGGTGACTTCGTCAACGGCGCGCAGACGGTCGTCGACGAGTACATCTCGGCCGCCGAGCAGAAGTGGGGCCAGACGTCCGGCGTCACCCTGCTCCTCCCGCACGGCTACGAGGGCCAGGGCCCGGACCACTCGTCCGCGCGCGTGGAGCGCTTCCTCCAGCTCTGCGCCCAGAACAACATGACGGTCGCGATGCCCACGCTCCCGTCGAACTACTTCCACCTCCTGCGGTGGCAGGTGCACAACCCGCACCACAAGCCGCTGGTGGTCTTCACCCCGAAGTCGATGCTGCGCCTCAAGGCCGCCGCGTCGAAGGTGGAGGAGTTCACCACGGGCGGCTTCCGTCCGGTCATCGGCGACGACTCGGTGGACCCGGCCGCGGTCCGCAAGGTCGTCTTCGTGGCGGGCAAGCTGTACTACGACCTTGAGGCCGAGCGGAAGAAGAGCGGCAACACCGACACCGCGATCATCCGCGTCGAGCGCCTGTACCCGCTGCCGGGTGCCGAGCTCCAGGCCGAGATCGCCAAGTTCCCCAACGCCCAGAAGTACATCTGGGCCCAGGAGGAGCCGGCGAACCAGGGTGCCTGGCCGTTCATCGCGCTCAACCTGATCGACCACCTGGACCTGGCGGTCGGCGCCGACGTCCCGCACGGCGAGCGCCTGCGCCGCATCTCGCGGCCGCACTCCTCGTCCCCTGCGGTCGGCTCCGCGAAGCGCCACCAGGCCGAGCAGGAGCAGCTGGTGCGTGAGGTGTTCGAGGCGTAACCGCCCCGGCACGTCAGCAGGGCCGTACTCCCGACAGGGGGTGCGGCCCTGCCGCATATCCTGGTGCCATGTACTTCACGGACCGTGGCATCGAAGAACTGGAGAAGCGGCGCGGCGAGGAGGAGGTCACCTTCGAGTGGCTCGCCGAGCAACTGCGGACGTTCGTCGATCTGAATCCGGACTTCGAGGTGCCGGTCGAGCGCCTCGCGACCTGGCTGGCGCGCCTCGACGACGAGGATGACGACGACGCGTAGGGCCGACGAAGCGCAGGGCCCACGACGCGTAGGACCCACGACGCGTAGGGACTTCGGTCCGGTGCGTCAGTCGCGGGCCGCGCGCAGTCGGTCGTACGCGAGTCCCAGCGCGCCGTGCGCGAGCAGGATGGCCCCTGCCGTGGCCCAGCCGCCGCTGCGGCGGCGCAGGCCGTAGACGGTGAGCGGGACTCCGGCGGCGAGCTGGGCGACGGCCAGGCAGCGGGCCTTGGGGCCGCGCAGCCAGGGGCCGATGCTGCTGCTCTCGACGACGTCGAGCTCGGCGTGCACGGCGTCGCGCCAGCCCGACCATTCGATCCGTTCCGTGTCCGGCTGGACGCGGGCGACCTCGCGCAGCCGGTCGGCGGGTTCGCCCGGGGTCAGGCCCGCGGGGAGGGTGAGGCCGGTGCGGGTGAGGACCGCGAGCAGGCCGAGGAGCCGGGCCCGTGCGTCGGCCTCGGAGTCCGGCTCGGCCAGCGCCTCCAGGGACTGCATGTCGAGCACCGGGTCGAGCCCGAGGCGGGCGGCGAAGGTGCGCAGGGCCTCGTGCTCGCCGACCGGGGTGCCGTTGGCGAGCCACACGTAGCCGACGGGGCGCCGGAAGCCGGAGGCGAGGGTGAAGCCGGCGCGGTCGGCGTCCCACCACAGCGCGAGGACCGGCCAGGTGGTGCCGACGGCGATCGCCCCGGCCCAGCCGCCCAGGACCCGGTCGACGGGCTCCCCCGAGGTCAGCCAGGGCTTGCTCTCGGGGACGAGGACGCTCCATTCGTGTCCGGCCGCGGCCAGCAGCATCCGCTCGCGCAGAAGTTGCGCGGCGGGCCCTGCGACGGCGGGTTCGGCCCGGCACAGCAGCAGGGCACCGGCGGCGGATTCAGCGGACGACATGGCCCCACGCTAGGGCAATTCGCCCGAGTTGGACCACAAATAGCCGCCCTCGCGAGGGCGTCGGGCCCGAGCCGGACAGGACGGGCGTGCGCGACAGTCTTGACTTTCCGTATCCGCGATATATCGTGTTTGACAGAGAACGCGATATGGCGCGTTCGTCCGGAGGAGGTCGCACCATGCCCGAGTGGTCCGTCGCGGAGCCGCAGAAGCTCGACTTCGCCGAGCCGGTGACGACCCTGCACGTACGCATCGTGAACGGAACGGTGAACGTGGTGGGCACGGACGAGAGTTCCGCCCGCCTGGAGGTCACCGACATCGAGGGACCACCTCTGCGGGTCACGCAGGAGGACGGCACGCTCTCCGTGGTCTACGACGACCTGCCCTGGAAGGGCTTCCTCAAGTGGCTGGACCGCAAGGGCTGGCACCGCAGCGCGGTCGTCTCGCTCGCGGTCCCCACGGGCACCCGGGTCGAGGTCGGCGTCGTCGGCGCGGGCGCCGTCGTCTCCGGCATCGAGGGGCCCACGGAGGTCAAGGGCGTCACCGGCGACACGACCCTCGTGGGCGTCACCGGCCCGGTGCGCACCAGCACGGTCTCCGGCAATGTCGAGGCCCAGACGGTCACGGGCGACCTCAGGTTCAACTCGGTGTCGGGCGACCTGACCGTCGTGGAGGGCTCGGGGTCCTTCGTGAAGGCGGACACGGTGAGCGGCTCGATGATCGTCGACCTGGACCCGACGGGCCCCACGGACGTGGCGCTGACCAGCGTCTCCGGCGAGGTCGCCATCCGTATCCCGCACCCGGCGGACACGGAGGTGGAGGCGAACACGGCGAGCGGCGCGGTGTCGAACGCCTTCGAGGACCTGCGGGTCTCCGGCCAGTGGGGCGCCCATAAGATCACCGGGCGGCTCGGCGCGGGCACCGGCAAGCTGCGGGCGACGACGGTCACCGGCTCGATCGCGCTGCTGCGCAGGCCCCCGGGGGAGGACAGTCCGTTCGAAGCGGAGCCGCAGGACGCCCCGAAGGACAGCTCCACCGAGAGCTCCACCGAGAGCTCCACCGACAAGAAGGTGCTCTGACATGCCCCCGGTCTTCGCCCACGGACGCCTGCGCCTCTACCTGCTCAAGCTGCTCGACGAGGCCCCGCGCCACGGCTACGAGGTGATCAGGCTCCTGGAGGAGCGCTTCCAGGGGCTGTACGCGCCGTCGGCGGGCACGGTCTACCCGCGCCTGGCCAAGCTGGAGAGCGAGGGTCTGGTCACCCACACCACCGAGGGCGGCCGCAAGGTCTACGCGATCACGGACGCCGGCCGCGCCGAACTGGCGGACCGCAGCGGCGAGTTGGCCGACCTGGAGCTGGAGATCCGCGAGTCGGTGGCCGAGCTGGCGGCGGAGATCCGCGACGACGTGCGGGGCGCGGCGGGTGAGCTGCGCCGCGAGGTACGGGCGGCCACGTCCGGGGCCCGCAGCCGCCCCGGTGACACCGGCCGCTTCGGCGACCTGGGCGACTTCAAGGACTTCACGGACAAGGAGTCCTGGCGCGCCGCCAAGGAGGAGATGCGCCGGGCCAAGCAGGAGTGGAAGGAGCAGGCGCGGCGCGCGAAGGACGAGAGCCGCCGGGCCCGCGAGGAGGCCCAGCGGGCGCGCCGCCAGGCCAAGGAGGCACAGGAGCGGGTGCACCAGCAGGCGCAGGAGGAGTTCCAGCGCATGGCCCGGCGCGTCCAGGACCAGGTGCAGGACCACTTCACGCGCGGCGACTGGCCGACGGGGGTGCGCGAGGGCCTGACCGAACTGGCCAAGGAGTTCGGCGAGTTCGGCAAGAGCTGGGGCAAGGACGGCGGCCGCGCGGCGCCGGCGGCCGAGCCCCAGTACCGCCCGCCGTCGGACGCGGTACCTGCCGAGTACGTCCCCGCGTGGGCCGCGGAGGACTCCACCGGTGACCCGGCCCGCGACCTGGACCGTCTCCTGGACCGCTTCCGCGACGACATCCGGGACGCGGCGCGCGACCACGGGGTCACCGAGGACCAGCTCCGTTCGGCGCGGCGGCATCTGTCGGAGGCGGCGGCCCACATCGGCGCGTCCCTGCGCTCGCCCAAGGCGTGAACCCTGGGTGGGGTGCGGTCAGGGGGTGACGAGCTGCAGGGACAGCTCCCACAGGCGCCGCGCCCGCTCGGGGTCCAGGGCGTACGGCATGCAGTACCCGGACGGCATGGCACCGGTCCCGGTCCAGGGTTCGGCGACGGCGCACTGGTCGAGGCAGCGGCCGCCGATGCCGTCGAGATCGGGTGAGACCGCGGCCCAGACGGTGGTGGCCGCGCCCTGTTCCGGCGTCTTCCGGCCGGGCGGCGGCGTGGCCCGCCCCGCGTCGTCCGGCCGGCCCGGTTCCCGCTGTCGGGGGTCCGGGACGTGGCACTGGGGGCCGGTTATGACGCCGCCCGGCATCGGCGTGGCCCGCCCCGCGTCGTCCGGTCGGCCCGGTTCCCGCTGTCGGGGGTTTGGGGAGTGGCGCTGGGGGCCGGTCGTGGCGCCGCCCGGCATCAGGGAGTTGGCGGTCAGGCCGGCGCCCGCGTACCGCGCGGTGAACTCGACGGCGAACAGGGCGTTGGCCGTCTTCGACTGGCCGTACGCCTCCCAGGGGTCGTAGGCGCGGCGCTCGTAGTTCGGGTCGTCGAAGTCGATGTCGGAGTAGCGGTGCGCCCGGGACGAGAGCACCACCACGCGGGCCGGTGCCGCGGCGCGCAGTGCGGGCAGCAGGGCCTCGGTCAGGGCGAAGTGCCCCAGATGATTGGTGCCGAACTGCAGCTCGAAGCCGTCGGCGGTGCGCCGCAGCTCCGCGGTGGCCCTCACCGCGGCGTTGTTGATGAGCCGGTGCAGAGGGCGACGGGCGGCGAGGAAGCGCTCGGCGAAGGCGTTCACGGAGGCCAGGGACGCCAGGTCGAGGAGGTCGAAGTGCACGTCGTCGTTGGCGGTGGCCTCGCGTATGCGGTCCCGTGCGGCGATGCCGGCGACTTCGTCACGGCCCGCGACGAGGACCCGGGCACCGGCCCCCGCGAAGGTGCGCGCGGCGACCTCGCCGATGCCCGAGGCGCCGCCGGTGACGATCACGTCGGCGCCGCTGAGGTCGTGTCCGGCGATCACCTCGGCGGCCGTGCTGGTCGCGCCGAACACTCTGCGGTTCCTGGCTGCCATCTGTCGCTGTCCCCCCGGACCGGCCCGCGCATGCACATGTTCCACCCGCATATTCGGGCAACTCCTGCGCGACGGACGGGAGTTGGAGGACTCTTGGCGAAGTTGGCCAACCCTTTGCCTGCGCGGCGGGCGGCCCGCCCGGGTTCAGCCGGCGGCCCGCCCGTTCCCGTACAGGACCCGCTCCACCGCCTGGACGCTCACTCCGTGCTCGGCGAGCACCTCGCGGGCCGTGCCGGGCCGGGAGGCGAGGGCGAGCAGCAGGTGTTCGTCGCCGATGGCGCGGTCGCCGTGGGCGACGGCGACCCGCAGCGAGGACTCCAGGACCTTCTTGGCCTCCCGCGTCATGGACCGGCGCCCGCCGACCCTGCGCCCGCCGGAGAGCGCGCCGACGCCGTGGGTCTGCTCGACGCGCGCGACGATGTCGTCCACGTCGATGCCGAGTTCGGCGAGGGCCTCGGCGTCGGCCTGCGAGAGGCCGGCCCGGCGCCGGGCCGCGGCGACGGCCTGCGCCATCTCGGCGCGCCGCCCCTCGTCCGCCGCCCCGAGCGCGTCGAGGACGAAGGCGCCCCGGCTGCCGCGGCGCTCAAGCAGCGCGAGCAGCAGATGCCCCTCGTCGACCCGCTCGGCGCGCTCGTCCTCGGCGCGCACCACGGCGTCCTTGACGACGGCACGGGCCGCCTCGGTGAACCGTTCGAACATCATCGCCTCCCGTACTTCTTGTGCACGGCCTGTCGGCTGACTCCCAGCTCGGCCGCGATCTCCTGCCACGACCAGCCCTGATTGCGCGCGCTGCGCACCTGTACCGCTTCCAGCTGTTCGAGCAGTCGCCGCAGCGCGGCGACCGCCCGCAGGCCGACCCGCGGGTCGCGAGCGCCCGCCTGCTCGGCGAGATCCGTTGCCTCGGTCATGATGTCAATGTAGGTTGACATCGATGGAGCGTCAACCACAGTTGACACACAGGGTGCGGAAAAGGGCGCCCCGGACAGCCCGGGACGCCCTCGTCCGCGTAACGGCACAGGTCAGACGGTCAGCACGACCTTCCCGAACAGGTCGCCTCCGGCCATCTTCGCGAAGCCCTCGCGGGCCTGGTCCAGCGGCAGCACCTCGTCGATGACGGGCCGCACACCGGTGGCCGCGCAGAAGGCGAGCAGGTCCTCCAGCTCGTCCTTGGAGCCCATCGTGGAGCCGACGACCTTCAGCTCCAGGAAGAAGATGCGGTTGAGCTCGGCGGCGGGCGGGTTCGGGCCGCTGGTCGCGCCCGAGATCACCAGGGTGCCGCCCGGCTTCAGCGACTTCACCGAGTGCGACCAGGTCGCGGCGCCCACCGTCTCGATGACGGCGTCGACGCGCTGCGGCAGCCGCGCCCCGGACTCGACGGCCTCGACCGCGCCCAGTTCCAGGGCCCGCTTGCGCTTGGCCTCGTCCCGGCTGGTGGCGAAGACCCGCAGGCCCGCGGCCTTGCCGAGGGCGATCGCGGCGGTCGCGACACCGCCGCCCGCACCCTGCACGAGCACCGAGTCACCGGGGCGCACCCCGGCGTTGGTGAACAGCATCCGGTACGCGGTCAGCCAGGCGGTGGGCAGACAGGCGGCCTCCTCGAAGGAGAGCTCCTTGGGCTTCGGCAGGACGTTCCACTCGGGCACGGTGACCTGCTCGGCGAAGGTGCCCTGGTACTTCTCGGTGAGGATGGAGCGGCCTTCGCGCGGTCCGACCCCGTAGCCGGTCTGGCCGATCACGGAGTGCAGGACGACCTCGTTGCCGTCCTGGTCGATCCCGGCGGCGTCGCAGCCGAGGATCATCGGAAGCGCCTCCTCGCCGAGTCCGACCCCGCGCAGGGACCACAGGTCGTGATGGTTGAGGGAGGCGGCCTTGACGTTCACGGTGGTCCAGCCGGGCCGGTTCCCGGGGGCTGGCCGCTCCCCCAACTCCAGGCCGTTCAAGGGCTGATCACGGTCGATGCGGGCAGCGTAGGCGGCGAACATGACCTTGACCATAGGCGCCGCCCGAGGCTCGGGGAACCATCCCTCCCTGTGACACGCGTCGCTGCCCGCACTGGTCAGCCCAGGGGGCGCCAGACATGGCCGGCGCCGGCCGGCCCGACCGTCCCGAACACCACGTCGGCGAAGTGCCCGCCGAAGCCGATCGTGCCGGGGCGGGCCAACTCCGCGACGAGGGCGTGCCGATGCGCCGCGGCCAGCGCCGGATCGTGATCGAAGCCCGAGGACCACTCGGGGTGCTCGACCTGGAGCGGCGAGTGCAGCGCGTCCCCGAAGGCGACGAGCCGCCGGCCGCCCGAGGCGATCACGTACTCGGCGTGCCCGTGGGTGTGACCTGCGGTCACCCTGAGCCGTACGCCCGGGAAGATCTCCTCGCCGTCGGCGACCGTGCGGACCCTCGGCGCGAGCGCGGCGATCTCCTCGCCCAGGCCCTGCGCCGCGAGGGTCGCACGCTCGGCCCACTCCGGCTCGGCCACGAGATACGCGGCGCGATCGAACACGGGGGACGGACGGCAGGCCCAGCCGATGTGGTCGGGGTGCAGATGCGTGAAGGCGATCGCCTCGATCTCCTCGGGTCCGCGGCCGAGTGCGGCCAGGTTCTCCACCAGCGCGCCGCCCCGGATCGGGCCCTGGGGGCCGGTCTGCGCGGGTGGCCAGGACCGCGGGCCGAACCCGGCGTCGATCAGCAGCGCCCGGTCGCCGTGTTCCACGAGCAGCGCGCCGATGCTCCCCACCAGATGCCCGGCCGCGTTCAGGAACTCGGGCCGCCCCGCCCACAGTTCGTGGTCCGTGTCGGGCAGCAGCTCCGTCGGCCGCATCTCCACCGCACCGTCCGGCACATAGGAGATCCGCAGCTCACCCAGGTCGAGGGAGCGCATGCCCGCCTGCCGCCCCAGCCGCTCCCCCAGCCCCGCCCGCCCCGCCACCGCATGCGTCATGACAGCCCCTCACGTCGCGACTTCCGAGAACCCGAACCCCATCACCATAAGCATCAAGCTTGAATCAATCAAGCTTGAATCAGTCAAGCTCGAACCAGTGAAGCTTGAATCGATTGAGCTTGAATCAGTCAAGCTGGAAATGTTTCGACTTGATGAAGTTGCTAGGCTGGAGCCATGACGCGTTCCCGGATTCCCGCAGCCGTGGCCGAGCGCGAGGTCTGCGGCCTGGTCAATGGCCTCGCCCAGCAGATCGCCGACCATGTGCGCGAGCGCGCGGTCACCCTGGGGCTCACCGCGCCGCAGGCCACGGCGCTGCGCGAGATGACCGGGCCGATGACGATGCGGGAGCTCGCCGAGCGGATGAGCTGCGAGCCGTCCAACGCCACGTTCGTCGTCGACAAGCTGGAGAAGCAGGGTCTCGTCGAGCGCCACGCGCACCCCACGGACCGGCGCGCCCGGCACCTCGTCCTCACCGGGAGCGGGACCGAGCTGCGCGAGCGGCTGCTCCGACTCCTCGCCCAGGACTCCCCCCTGGGCCGGCTGAGCCAGAAGCAGCAACGCGCCCTCCAGGAGCTGTTGGAGCAGGCGATCGTCCACCCCTGAGCCCCGCCCGAGGCCCGTGACGGGCCCGCCCCACGGAAAAGGCCCCGCCGAAGCGGGGCCCTGACCGGAACGAACGCGATCGGTCAGCGTCGGGCGACGCCCTCGGCGCGCGCCGCGGCCGCGACGGCGGCGGTGACGGCCGGCGCCACCCGCTCGTCGAACGGCGACGGGATCACGTAGCCCGCGGAGAGCTCGTCGCCCACCACGGCGGCCAGCGCGTCCGCGGCGGCGATCTTCATGCCCTCGGTGATCCGGGAGGCGCGCACCTGGAGGGCGCCCGCGAAGATGCCCGGGAACGCGAGCACGTTGTTGATCTGGTTCGGGTAGTCCGAACGCCCGGTCGCCACGACGGCCGCGTACTTGTGCGCGATGTCGGGGTGCACCTCGGGGTTCGGGTTCGCCATCGCGAAGACGAAGGCGCCCGGCGCCATAGAGGCCACGGCGGGCTCGGGGACCGTACCGCCCGAGACGCCGATGTAGACGTCGGCGCCCGCGAGGGCCTCTTCCAGGGAGCCGCTCAGCCCGGCCTTGTTGGTGATCTCGGCGATCTCGCGCTTGACCTCGGTGAGGTCCTCGCGGTCCCGGCTGACGATGCCCTTGCGGTCGGCGACCGCGACGTCGCCGAGGCCGGCCTCAAGGAGGAACTTGGCGATCGCGATGCCCGCCGCACCGGCACCGGAGATCACCGCCCGCAGTTCGCCGAGCCCGCGGCCCGACAGCTTCGCCGCGTTCTTCAGCGCGGCCAGCGTCACGACGGCCGTGCCGTGCTGGTCGTCGTGGAAGACCGGGATGTCGAGCCGCTCCTGGAGCTTCCGCTCGATCTCGAAGCACCGCGGGGCGGCGATGTCCTCGAGGTTCACACCGCCGAAGGAGGGCGCGAGGCGCACCACGGTGTCCACGATCTCGTCGACGTCGGTCGTCGCGAGCGCGAGCGGCACGGCGTCCACGCCGCCGAACTGCTTGAAGAGAATGGCCTTGCCCTCCATCACCGGGAGGGAGGCCTCGGGACCGATGTCCCCGAGTCCGAGCACGGCCGTGCCGTCCGTCACGACGGCCACGACGCTCGACTTCCACGTGTAGTCGTGGACGAGCTCCGGCTGCTCGGCGATCGCGCTGCACACCTTCGCGACGCCCGGCGTGTACGCCAGGGACAGGTCGTCCTTGTCGCGGACCGGCACGGTGGCCTGCACGGCCATCTTGCCGCCACGGTGCAGTGCGAAGGCCGGATCGAAGGGCTCGTCAGCGCCTTCGTTGCCGAGATTCGCGTCGCTGCGAGGATTGACGATCTCCGCTGCCACTTGTCTGACCCCTTAAGTCTTGTTGCATCAGTTGAGGGTGGGTCCGCTCCTGGTGAGGAGCGGGCGGGGACGCGTACGACCCAGCCGGGTCCGTTTGTGACCGGCTGTGCGGGTGCGTACACGACGGGCGCGCCGCACGCGCGCCCTGAGAGCCTGAGCTCTGCCCCGGATGAGGGGTGTAAAGAACCTTCTTACCTGACGGAGCGGTTCACGGACGAGCCCATTCGTGATCGATCACGCCGCGGTGACATGACTCATAACCAAATATGTGGACACGTGGTCCGGCCGGGCTCGAACGGCACTGAAGCGACCGCCCGAATAGTGAGACCGCGGCCGGTTCGCCGGAGATCCTCCGGCCGATGGGCGATACGTCCGCAGATGATGTGGGACCCATGCACCTTGATGTACGGGCATGTTGGGCATCTTGCGTCACCCGTTATCCGATTTTGACATCGGCGGGCCCCTGAACGACCCAGTCCGAATGGCAAGATGCCGTAACCACGCGAGGTCGCGACACCCGAAGGTGTGTGCCAAGGCGACCTGTACGGCAACTCCCACACCCATGCCGGAGGACCCCACCATGACCGCAAGCACCACCCGTCGCTCGACCGCGAAGGCCGGGCAGGTCACGAAGTCCCGGATAGCCGCGGCCGGCGCGATCGCGGTCGCGGGCACGCTGCTGCTGACCGGCTGCGGCGACCAGACCAAGGACAACTCGTCCTCCGCCTCGAAGAGCTCCACCAAGGCCGCCCCGCTCGCCGACAAGCTCCCCAAGGAGATCCGCGACAAGGGCGTCGTCCGGGTCGGCTCGGACATCGCGTACGCGCCGGTCGAGTTCAAGGACAAGTCGGGCAAGGCCATCGGCATCGACCCCGACCTGGCGGACGCGCTCGGCAAGCAGCTCGGCGTGAAGTTCGAGTTCCAGAACGGCACGTTCGACACCTTGATCACGGGTCTGCGCTCGAACCGCTACGACATCGCCATGTCGGCCATGACGGACACCAAGGACCGTCAGGACGGTGTCGACTCCGACACCGGCAAGAAGGTCGGCGAGGGCGTCGACTTCGTCGACTACTTCAACGCCGGTGTCTCGATCTACACCCCGAAGGGCAAGACCCAGGGCATCAAGTCCTGGGACGACCTGTGCGGCAAGAAGATCGTCGTCCAGCGCGGCACCGTCTCGCACGACCTCGCCAAGGCGCAGGCCAAGAAGTGCCCGTCCGGCAAGAAGCTCGGCATCCAGGCCTTCGACGACGACCAGCAGGCCCAGACCCGACTGCGTTCGGGCGGCGCGGACGCCGGCTCCTCCGACTTCCCGGTCGCCGCGTACGCGGTGAAGACCTCGGGCGGCGGCAAGGACTTCGAGATCGTCGGCGACCAGGTCGAGGCCGCCCCGTACGGCATCGCGGTCGCCAAGGACCAGTCGCAGCTGCGTGACGCGATCAAGGCCGCGATGGACGCCATCATCAAGAACGGCGAGTACGACAAGGTCATCGCCAAGTGGGGCGTCGAGGCCGGTTCCGTCAAGGAAGCCACCGTCAACGGCGGCAAGTGACCGCGTAGCACGCGCAGTTGAAGTCGTTGAAAGAAGGCAGTATCCGTGTCGGTTGACATAGAGAAGACGGGCGGCGGCCCCGAGGACACGCCGCCGCCCGCGGCCCCGCCGGAGACCATCAGGGCGATCCCCGTCCGGCACTACGGACGGTACGTCGCGGCGGTCGTCGCCCTGGCCGTCCTGGGTTCGATCGTCTACGCCTTCGCGCAAGGCAAGATCAACTGGGGTGCGATCCCCGACTACTTCTTCGACGACCGGGTGATCTCCGGCGTCGGGAAGACCCTGCTCCTCACCGTCCTGTCGATGGTGATCGGCATCGTCGGCGGCATCATGCTCGCCGTGATGCGGCTGTCGAAGAACCCGGTGACCAGCTCCATCGCCTGGTTCTACATCTGGTTCTTCCGCGGCACCCCGGTCCTGGTCCAGCTCTTCGTCTGGTTCAACCTGGGCCTGGTCTTCGAGTACATCAACCTCGGTCCGCTCTACAAGGACTACTGGTCGTC
This sequence comes from Streptomyces sp. VRA16 Mangrove soil, assembly GCF_017377775.1. Lineage (GTDB taxonomy): Bacteria > Actinomycetota > Actinomycetes > Streptomycetales > Streptomycetaceae > Streptomyces. Next base: position 73,830 of record NZ_JAFVLN010000016.1, on the reverse strand, counting down.
CTTCATGACGCCGTTCCTGACGGCGCTGCTCGGACTCGGCCTGAACGAGGCCGCGTACATGGCGGAGATCTGCCGCGCGGGCCTGCTCTCGGTCGACGAGGGCCAGTCGGAGGCCTCGCACGCCCTCGGTATGAGCCACGCCAAGACGCTGCGCCGGGTGATCATCCCGCAGGCGATGCGCGTGATCGTGCCGCCCACGGGCAACGAGGTCATCAACATGCTGAAGACGACCTCGCTCGTCTCGATGGTCCAGTACACGGAGCTCTTCCGGGTCGCCCAGGACATCGGCCAGCAGTCCGGTTCCCCGGTCGAGATGTACTTCCTGGCCGCGGCCTGGTACCTGATCATGACCTCGGTGCTCAGCGTCGGCCAGTACTACATCGAGCGCTACTACGCCCGTGGTTCCAGCCGTCAGCTGCCGCCCACCCCCTGGCAGAAGCTGCGTGCGAGCGTCTTCTCCGTGGGCCGCCCGAAGGGAGCCCTGCGATGAGCGACCCGCAGTTCATGGTCAAGGCCGAGGGCGTCCACAAGTCCTTCGGCAACGTCGAGGTCCTCAAGGGCATCGACCTGGAGGTCAGGCAGGGCGAGGTCTTCTGCCTGATCGGCCCGTCGGGCTCCGGCAAGTCGACGTTCCTGCGGTGCATCAACCACCTGGAGAAGATCAACGCCGGCCGGCTCTACGTCGACGGCGAGCTGGTCGGCTACCGGCAGCAGGGCGACAAGCTCTACGAACTCCGGGACCGGGAAGTCGCGTTGAAGCGCCGGGACATCGGCATGGTCTTCCAGCGCTTCAACCTGTTCCCGCACATGACGGCTCTGGAGAACGTCATGGAGGCGCCGGTCCAGGTCAAGCGCCAGTCCAGGGCGCAGGCCCGCACCCGCGCCGAGGAACTCCTGGAGCGGGTCGGCCTCGCCGACAAGGCGGGCAACTACCCCTCGCAGCTCTCGGGCGGCCAGCAGCAGCGCGTCGCGATCGCGCGGGCGCTCGCCATGGACCCGAAGCTGATGCTGTTCGACGAGCCGACGTCGGCGCTCGACCCCGAGCTGGTCGGTGACGTTCTCGACGTCATGCGCGACCTCGCCGAGTCCGGCATGACGATGGTCGTCGTCACGCACGAGATGGGCTTCGCCCGCGAGGTGGGCGACAGCCTGGTCTTCATGGACGGCGGCGTGGTGGTCGAATCCGGCCACCCGCGCGACGTCCTGACCAACCCGCAGCAGGAGCGCACGCAGTCGTTCCTGTCGAAGGTGTTGTAGCCCTCAGGGGAGCGCGCGAAGGGGGCGGCGGGGTGCATCACCCCGCCGCCCCCTTTCACCGTTCCCGGGGGAGGCTGTGCGAAGTGCATGCCTCAGGGGCGCGGGGAACTGCGCGAAGCAGGACCACCGGGGGGGCACCCGGCGAACCACCGCGCCCGGCAGACGGCGCACCGTCACTTCAAAGCCAGCACCATCGCGTCCGACGGCGACCCCCACACCGCCCGGGCCTCCCCGAACCCGGCATCGCGGAGCGCCCCCGCATGCCAGGCCGCCGACGGGGTCTCCCCGTCCGCGTGCTCCCCGTAGATCTCGAACCGCCGCGCCGTGGGCTCCGCGAGCACCGGGTCCGCCGCGGCGAGCGCCCACCATTCGGCCCAGTCCACGGCGCCGCCGGCCTTCGCCGCGTCCATCCGCGTGTGCCGCAGCGCCCGCTCCGCGGCATTGATCCGCGGCGTCGACTGGTCGATCATGTGGTCCGCGTTCATGAACACACCCCCGTCCCGCACCAGCGGGGCGAGTTGACCGTAGAGGACGGCGAGAGGCTCGGCGTGCAGCCAGTGCAGGGCGGTGGCGGTGAGCACGGCGTCGTACGAGTCGTGCGGCAGCGCCCGCGTCCACTGCGGGTCCTTGAGGTCGGCGCCGACGAAGGCGACCCGCTCGTCCCCCTCGAACGTGCCGCGTGCGATGGCGAGCAGCGCCGGGTCGAGATCGACGCCCACACTCGTCGCCTCCGGGAACCGCTTCAGCAGCCGGTCCGTGATACTTCCCGTACCGCACGCGAGGTCGAGCACCCGGGGCGCGGTCCCGACGCACGCCTCGACCATGTCGAGCATGACGCGGAACCGCTCCTCGCGGTCGGGCATGTACCACTCCTGCTGCCGGTCCCAGCTCTCCTGCCAGGAGCGCCAGTCGGTGGCGGTGGTCTCGGTCTCGTACGTCATGGAAGGCCTCCCGCACAGGCACCGCTCCCCGCGGTGCGTAATACCCTGAAAGCAGAAGTGAGCATTACGCTCACTTCGGACGACGATAGCCCGCCCCGGTAAGGACTACAAGTGGAACTGGCCTATTACTCGGACTATGCAGTGCGCCTGGTCAACACCGAGGAGCCGGGCCGTGGCAAGGACTCCCTGACCACGGTCGACGCGGTGCGCGAGCTCTTCGGCCCCAGCCAGGACGCGGCACGCCGGGCCACCGACGCGGACCTGACGCGGTTCAGGAGCGTACGAGGACGGCTGCGGGCGGTGTTCGAGGCGGCGGACGGCGGCGACGAGGAGCTCGCCGTGAACCTGCTGAACTCGCTGCTCCTGGAGTTCCCGGTGAGCCCGCAGATCTCCGGACACAACCACCGCGACGACGACGGCCGCCCGCTGTGGCACATGCACCTGGCGGACCACCCGTCGAACGCGACGGCCGGTTACGCGGCGATCGCCGCGATGGGCCTGGCCTTCCACCTCACGGAGTACGGCGTGGACCGGCTCGGCCTGTGCGAGGCGGCCCCGTGCCGCAACGCGTACCTGGACACCTCCACCAACCGCTCGCGCCGCTACTGCTCCGACCGCTGCGCGACCCGCGCCAACGTGGCCGCCTACCGCGCCCGCAAGCGCCTGGAGGCCGAAGAGCGCACGGCGCGCACGGGACGCACGGCGGACAGCAGCCAGGACAGCACGGCGCCCGCGGAGCGCTGACCCTCGCCCTCCGCCCAGGGCTTGCGGCGCCGCAGCCGCCCGCGCACCTTGGCGAGCACGAGGTCGTCCGGTACGACGCCGTAGACGGTGCTGTCGCCGCCGGCCGCGGCGTTGTCCCCGAGGACCCACCAGCCGCCCTCGCGCCGCTCCGCGATCCGCTTCACGACGAGCAGATCCTGCTGGAACGGATGGCGCAGGATGATCACGTCGCCGGGCCGCACCCGGGCGCCGTGCTGCACCAGCATCCAGTCACCCGGATAGAGGGTGGGCACCATGGAGGGCCCCTCCACCTCGATGAGCTGGAACGGCACCCTGCTCTCCCGCACTTCTTCCGCCGCCGTCTCGGGCATCAAGACAACCTCCCCGGTCCCTCGCGGTCCCATCCTCCACCAGTCCGAGTGTGACCCCGGACTTTTGTCCTAAGCCCCCGGGGGCACCCGAGAAAACCCGTCCTGCACGGAGTAATGTCCCACCTGAGAAGACGATCACGAGGAAGGAACAGCTACATGCTTTCCCGCCTGTTCGCCCCCAAGGTGAAGGCCAGCGCTCACTGCGACCTCCCCTGCGGCGTGTACGACCCGGCCCAGGCCCGCATCGAGGCCGAGTCGGTCAAGGCCGTCCAGGAGAAGATGGCGGCCAACGACGACGCCCACTTCCAGGCGCGCGCCACGGTCATCAAGGAGCAGCGAGCCGAGCTCGCCAAGCACCACGTCTCGGTGCTGTGGAGCGACTACTTCAAGCCCCCGCACTTCGAGAAGTACCCGGAGCTGCACCAGCTGGTCAACGACACCCTGAAGGCCCTCTCGGCCGCCAAGGCGTCGAAGGACCCGGCCACGGGCCAGAAGGCGCTGGACTACATCGCCCAGATCGACAAGATCTTCTGGGAGACCAAGAAGGCCTGAACCGTCTGAGTCAGGCTCGCTCGTACCCGACCGGCGGGCGGTGCACCCCCGCAGGTCGGTGAGCATCCCGAAGGGGCCCGGTGGAATCTCCGCCGGGCCCCTTCGGCCTGTCTCGACGCGCCCGGCGGAACGGCCGGTCCCGGTCCGCCAGCCGGTCCGCGGGGCCCGCGGCGCGCAGCACCACGTCGAGCGCGGCCGCGGGGTCGGCGGCGTACACCGTGCTGAACCAGGCCATGTTGGCCTCGACGACGCCCCACCGTCCCGCGCGGTCGCCGCCCAGCAGTCCGATGTCGAGGACGACCGCGCCGGGCAGGGTGTGCGCGTGCGCCGCGAGCAGCCGGCCGGCGAAGTCGAGGGCCTCGTCGCGGCGGTGGTGCCCGGCGAGCGGGGCGGTGTCGAGGCGTCCGTACGTGGCGTACTGCGATCCCGTGCGCACCGCGCCGTCGAGCACGAAGAGCCTGAACTCGGCGGCCCAGTCGACGACTTCGGCGATCTGCACGGGGGTGTCCGGCGCGATTGCGGCCGGCAGCGCGCCACCGTCGGCGTAGACGGCGGCCGGGAAGGACTTGTCCGTCGGGGGCTTCACGAAGGCGGGCCCGCTCAGTCGCCGGGCCCCGGCCACAGTGGACTGCCGCACGGCACGGCCGGTGAACTCCTGCGGCAGCTCCGTGAGCCAGGTGTCGGTCGGCTCCAGCAGGGCGACGCCCAGGTCCGCGGCGACGTACGAGGCGAGGGCCGGGCCGCCGTAGTAGTGCCCGCCCGTGCGCCCGCGCAGCGCGGCGGCCCCGTCGCGCCCGGCGAGCTCCGCCACCTCCATGCCGCGCCGGACCGCGGCCGCGGCGAGCAGGTCACGGGTCGGGGTGGGGTGCGCGGTCACGGCCAGGAAGCTCATGGGTCCCATTGCACCAGCCGCCGGCCGAACGGGAGAGACTGGAAGGACGTCCGCACCCGTCCCAGGAGCACCACCCGTGTCACGCAGCAGCCACCGTCCCCGCGTCCTGTACGTCACCGATCTCGCGTACGAGGCCCGTGGCCGCCGCTACTGCGACGAGGACATCTTCCTGACCTCCCGGCTGCGCGCCTCCTTCGACCTGGCCCTGTGCCACCCGCTGGACGCGGCCGGGCTGATGGCCGCCTTCGACCTGGTCGTGGTGCGCAACAGCGGTCCGGTGCTCGGCTACCAGGAGGCGTACGAGGCGTTCCGGGCCCGCGCGCTCGAAGCGGGCACCCGCGTCTACAACCCGCTGTGCGGCCGGGCCGACATGGCGGGCAAGCAGTACCTCCTGGAGCTGACGGAGGCCGGGTACCCGGTCATCCCGACCGTCGACCGGCCCGAGGACCTGGACCGGCTGCCGGCGGCGCCCGGGTACGTGGCGAAGCCGAAGCTGGGCGCGGACTCGATAGGGCTGCGCCGCGTCGCCCCGGCGGATCTCCCCGAACTGCCGTACTCCGACGGCCTGTTGGTCCAGCCGCACATCGACTTCCGCTACGAGGTCTCCTTCTACTTCGTCGACGGCGATCTCCAGTACGCCCTGTACGCCCCGGACCCGGCCCGCCGCTGGGAACTGCGGCCGTACGAAGTCACCGACGCGGACCGGGAGTTCGCCCGCTCCTTCATCGACTGGAACACGCTCCCGTACGGCATCCAGCGCGTCGACGCCTGCCGCACCCGGGACGGCGAACTGCTCCTCGTGGAGCTGGAGGACCTGAACCCGTACCTCTCGCTCGATCTGCTCGACGAGGCGACGCGGGAGGCGTTCGTGACGGCCATGGCGGACTCCGTACGGGCGGCCGCCACCGCGGACTAGGGAGTGCGTGCCAGGCGTCGCGGGGCAGGCGGGACTTTCGGCACCCGCCCTAGCCGCTCACCACTGCCACTTGGGCACCTCCCGCAAGGGGTGCAGCTCCTCCTCGCTCCTGGCGTGCGAGTTCTGCTGGGCGACGCGGCTGCCGAAGTCGATGTGGGAGCGGACGGCCGCGCGGAACGCCGCGTCGTCCGGGAGTCCCGCCTCGTCGAGCGCCGCCTCGTACAACTCGGCGAACCGCGCGCGCTGTTCGTCGGTGATGGCGAGATCGCGGTGCACGTCGATGAGGTGCCGGAAGCCGAGTTCCCGGGTGAACCGGTCGGGCCCGCCGAGCGACTCCGCCGTGAACCAGGTCAGATGCTCGACGTGGTGCGGACGGCGGTGCGGGAAGAGGGACTTGAGCAGCGGGTCGGCCAGCACCTTCCCGTAGAAGACGTCCTCCAGGCGGTGCAGGGCCTGCGCACCGCCCGCATGGTCGTAGAGGCTCTCGCGTTCCGGCATGTACGGCACCTCCCCGGTGCGGCAGACCGTGACATGCCGCAACGTAGCGGACTCCCGGCCGTCAGGGAACGTCCGCCGTGTCGAGCCGGCGGACGACCCGCGCGGGGCTGCCCACCGCCACCACGTCCGGCGGCAGGTCGCGGGTGACGACGGCGCCCGCGCCGACGACGGTGTTCGCCCCGATCGTGACGCCGGGGCAGACGATGACGCCGCCGCCCAGCCAGACGTTGTCACCGATGGTGACGGGCCGCGCCGCCTCCCACTTGGCGCGGCGCGGTTCGGGGTCCAACGGGTGGGTGGGCGTGAGGAGTTGGACGTTCGGCCCGATCTGCACGTCCTGCCCGATCCGGATCGGCGCGACGTCCAGCATCACCGCACCGCAGTTGACGAAGGTGCGCGCCCCGATGCTGATGTACTGCCCGTAGTCGACGCTCAGCGGCGGGCGCACGACGACGTCCTCGCCGACCTCGCCGAGCAGTTCACGCAGCAGGGCCCGGCGGGCGGGCAGGTCGGTGACGCTGCTCGCGTTGTACCGCTCGCCCAGTTCGGCGGCGCGCAGGGCGTCCGCCTCCAACTCGGGGTCGTCGGCCAGGTAGAGGTCACCGGCGAGCATCCGCTCCTTCTGGCCACGGTCCTCGGGGCGCGGCCAGTCGCGGACCTCGGTCACCGCGGACACCGGGAGCGGGCCGTACAGGTGCGGGAACTGCTCGCCGCCGGGCTTCATCCCCTCGACCCGCACCTCGACGCCACCGAGGCGGCGCGGGTCGACGACGAGGACCACGAGCTCGCCGGGGGCGGGCTCGGTCCCGTACAGGAGTTCCGCGACCGTGCGCACCTGGTGCGGGAACGAGAGGTGGATGAAGCCGACGTCGCCCAGCGTCTTGCCGCGGGTCGACATCGCGTACTCCCCCGCGGCCTCGGCGCTCTCCCACAGGCGTCGCTCGGTGATGTGCAGCAGTTCGATCATTCCCCCACGTTACGGGGCTTCCGGGTCACCGCGTCCTGGTGAAGCGGCGGACCGTGACGCCGTTGCCGAAGACCCGGTGTTCGGCCAGGTCGAACCGGTCCAGGGCGTAGGAGCGGCCGGCGAACATCGGCATGCCGCCGCCGAACACGACCGGGTACGTCTTGAGCACGAGCTCGTCGATCTCGTCGGCGAGCAGCCCGGCGAGCTGCGCGCCACCGCACAGCCAGATGCCCGACTCGCCCTCCTCCGCCTTGAGTTCGCGCACCTTGCCGATGACGTCGTCATGGATCAGCTCGACGTTCGGGTCCGGCGACTCGGCGAGGGTGCGCGTGGCGACGTACTCGCGCAGGTGCCCGTACGGGCTGGTGATGCCGAGGTCGAGGCCGACCTGATAGCTGCGGCGGCCCTGGAGGACGGTGTCGAAGTTCTTGTTCGGGACGCCTTCGAGGCCGAGCGCCTTGCGGCCCTCGACGGAGATGGTGTCGGGGTACTCGCTCGTGAGGTACGCGAGGAACTCTTCGTCGACGAACGGCATGAACATGGTGCCGTCGCCGGTCTCGTCTCCGATGAAGCCGTAGATGGACACGGCCACGAAGTACGTGAGCTTGCGCAAGCTGGTCTCATTCCGCAGGGGACAGGGGAGGTGGGGGCGTCCCGCCCCCAACCACTTCAGTTATAGTGCTTCACCCGTAGTGGTTACAAGAGGTTTTCGAGTGCTCCTGGAGGTACGGAGGATGGTGCGGAACCCGGAGCGCAGGGCGGCCCTCGTGGACGCGGGCGTCGAGGTGCTGGCGGCCGAGGGCGCCCGCGGGCTGACCTTCCGCGCGGTGGACACGGCGGCGGGCGTGCCGACGGGCACGTCGTCGAACTACTTCGCCAACCGCGACGATCTGCTCCACCAGATCGACGCCCGGCTGCACCAGCGGCTCGCGCCGGACCCGGCCGCCGTGGAGAAGCTGCTGGCCAGGCCGCGCGACCGGGCCCTGGTCACCGCGTTCATGCACGACCTCATGGGCCGCGCCCAGCGGGACCGCACCGGGTTCCTCGCCCTGCTGGAGATGCGCCTTGAGGCCGGCCGCCGCCCGGAGCTGCGCGCGTCCCTGACGACGTCGCTGCGCGGCGATCTCGACGAGGGCATCGCCTTCCACACCCGGGCCGGGCTGCCGGGCGGCGCCGAGGAGGTCACCCTGATCTATCTGGGCATGCTCGGGCTCATCCTGGAACACCTGACGATGCCGGGGATGCTGGACGGCGCGATCCCCGGGGCGAGCGTGCCCGACGGGGTGGTGGCCCGGCTGGTGGAGCGGATCCTGCCCGGGGAGTGACGCGCCACCGGCCGGCCGGTGGCGTGACGGGCGGAGTCAACCCGCCTGCGGCTCCCGCCACATGGGCCACATGGTGGGGCCGTCCGGCAGCTCGATCGCCGTGCCGGTGAAGGCGAAGCCGAGGCGTTCGTACAGGGCGCGGCTGCGGGCGCTGCTGGCCTCCAGGTAGGCGGGGCGGCCCTCGCGGTCGCAGCGTTCGAGCACCGGCGCCATCAGGGACGTACCGAGCCCCTCGCCCTGGCGTCCGGGTGCGACGCCGATCATCCAGAGGTAGGTGTGGGCCCGGCCCTGCGGGTGCGTGCGGTCCAGGGTGCGGGCGATCTCCTCGATGCGCGCGTTGTCCGGGTCGACGGCCTCCCGCACCTGGGCCGGGCCGTTCTCCTCCGCGTCCGGGTCGGCGTCGGCGTGCGGGTGGTCCGGGACGTCCATCCACAGTGCGACGGCCGAACCGTCCTCCAGCAGATCGGCGTACCCCTCGGCGAGCGTCGCGTCCGTGAACACACCCATCAGGCCCGCGTGCCGGGCCCGCCGGTACTCCTCACCGGGGAAGACCCAGCCGCTGACCGGGTCGTCCATGAACGCGGTGTCGAGCAGCCGCACTATGCGCTCTCTGTCGCCCTGCTCCGCCCGCCGGATCCGTACACCCACGACCGACCACCCTCTGCTCAACTCGCTTACTGCGCCTGGCCGTTGGCAGCCTAAACGATCAGGCGGAGCGATGCGGGACGAGCACGGGCCAGGCGCCGCGCACGGATCGCACGGCAGGCGGGGGCGGACGGGAGCCCCAGGAAGCGGTCCAGGGCGCGTGTCGAAAGTCCCGTCGTCCGCCCGGAGCGCGGGCCTCGCGGCGTCTGGTGAGTGCTGCGTGCTCTCAGGGGTCCCCCGGCCGGAGGCTGGAGGAGTGCCGGGCGCGCCCGGCACGGTGAACCGTCGCGGGGCCGGGGGCACCTCCCAGTGGCAGCTGGGGGGGAGGGTCTTTCGACACACGCCCTAGTAGCCGCGCCGGGTCACGAACTCGGCCAGGGACAGCAGTCCGTCGGCCGCCTCCGGTTCCGGTACCGCCCGCTGCAGTTCGTCCACCGCGCGGGCCATGTGGTCCGCCGCCTGGGCCTGCGCCCAGTCGCGGCCCCCGGCCCGCTCGACCGCGAGCGCGATCGCCTCCAGGTCGGCCGGGTCCTCCCTGCCCGGCCCCGGCGGTCCGTACCGCGCGGCCAGGTCCCGCGCCTCGGGCCCGCCCGAGGACAGCGCCGCGACGATCGGCAGGGACTTCTTGCGCACCGCGAGATCGGCGCCTGCCGGTTTGCCGGTGCGGACCGGGTCGCCCCAGATCCCGATCACGTCGTCGATCAGCTGGAAGGCGAGGCCGGCCGCCCGCCCGAACGCGTCCAGCGCCGCGACCTCCTCCTCCCCCGCGCCCGCGTAGAGACCCCCGATCGCGCACGCGCAGCCGAGCAGCGCCCCGGTCTTGGCCTCCGCCATCGCCAGGGTCTCCTCCAGCGAGGTCCGCGTCGGCTCGCGCCGCTCCAGCGCCACGTCGATGGACTGCCCCGCGCACAGCTCCACGACGCAGGCGGCGAGCCGGGCCGCCGCGGCGGACGCCGCCGGGTGCCGGTCCTCGGCGAGCAGCCGCTGCGCCTGGGCCTGCAGCGCGTCACCGGCGAGGATCGCGTCCGCGTCGCCGAACACGGTCCACGCGGTGGGCCGGTGCCTGCGGGTGGTGTCCCGGTCCATCACGTCGTCGTGCAGCAGGGTGAAGTTGTGCGTCAGCTCCACGGCGGCCGCGGCCGGCACCGCCCGCTCGGTCCGCCCGCCCAGGGCCCGCGCCGCGGCGAGCACCAGGGCGGGCCTGACCGCCTTGCCCGCGTGGCCCGCGGCCGGTGTGCCGTCCGCGTGCTCCCATCCGAAGTGGTACAGGGCGACGCGGCGTATGGATCCGGGCAGGGCCTCGACGGCCCCGCGCAGCGCGGGGTCGACCGACGTCCTGGCCTGCGCCAGGATCGCCTCCGCCTCGTGGGCCTCAGAGGGTTGCACCGTGCTCGCGGTCTCCGTCGTCTGTGTCATGGGCTCACCCCGGAACGGGAGAGGGTGCGGCCGGTGGCGGATCCGCTGGAGCTGGGCGCGTACCCCTCCGGTGTACCCGCCCGGGTGGGCGGGGACACGACATGCCAAGGCGGTTCGTCACCGCCACCGGCCGATCTCGACGTTCTCCAGGACGCCCAGCGCGTCGGGCACCAGGACCGCCGCCGAGTAGTACGTGGTCACCAGGTACGAGATGATCGCCTGCTCGCTGATGCCCATGAACCGCACCGACAGGCTCGGCTCGATCTCGTCCGGAATACCGGACTGCCGCAGACCGATGACGCCCTGCTCCTGCTCGCCGGTACGCATGCAGATGATGGACGTGGTGCGCGCGTCGGAGATCGGGATCTTGGCGCACGGGTAGATCGGCACCCCGCGCCAGGCCGGGATGCGGTGCCCGCCGACGTCGATGCTCTCGGGGACCAGCCCCCGCTTGTTGCACTCACGGCCGAACGCCGCGATCGCCTTGGGGTGCGCCAGGAACAGCTTGGAGCCGCGCCGCCTGCTGAGCAGCTCGTCCATGTCGTCGGGGCTGGGCACGCCGTCGTGCGGCTGCAGCCGCTGGTCGTACTCGCAGTTGTTGAGCAGGCCGAACTCCCGGTTGTTGACGAGCTCGTACTCCTGGCGCTCCTTCAACGCCTCGACGGTGAGCCGCAGCTGATGCTCCGTCTGGTTCATCGGCTGGTTGTAGAGGTCGGCCACGCGCGTGTGGATGCGCAGCACGGTCTGCGCGACGCTCAGCTCGTACTCGCGCGGCGCCGCCTCGTAGTCGACGAACGTCCCCGGCAGGACCGCCTCGCCGACGTGTCCCGCGGAGAGGTCGATCTCCTTCTCGCCGTACTTGTTGGACCGCTGCGCCGGCATGGTGCGCAGCTGCTGCAGATGGGTGCGGAGCGCCTCCGAGCGCTCGGCGACCTGCTCCAGGTCCTGGCGGGGCAGCGCGAGCACGGTGCACGCGGTGACCGCGCGGGTGGTGTACTCCCAGATGGACTCCGCGTCGAGCAGCGCCTGGTCGCCGAAGTACGCGCCGTCGGCGAGCACACCGAGCACCGCGTCGTCCCCGTACGGGCCCGTGCCCACCTTCTCGACGCGGCCGTGCGCGAGCAGGAACACCGCGTCGGCGGGGCTGCCGAACGAGGTGAGCACGTCACCCGGCGCGTACTCGCGCTGCGTACAGCGTGCGGCCAGCTCGCCGAGGACGTCCTGGTCCGCGAAGTCCCGCAGCGCGGGCAGCTCCCCCAGCTCGGCCGGGATGACCCGGACGTCGTCCCCCGTCTTCACAAACGTGATGCGGCCGTCTCCGACCGTGTAGCTCAGCCTCCGGTTCACCCGGTACGTGCCGCCCTGGATGTCCACCCATGGCAGCGTCCGCAGCAGCCAGCGGGAGCTGATCTCCTGCATCTGTGGGACGGACTTGGTGGTGGTGGCCAGATTCCGCGCGGCGGATGTACCGAGGCTCTTCTGCGACCCCGGGCCCGACTGCTCCGCGCGGACCTCTTCGCCTACCGACATGACAATGCCTCCCGATCATGAACTGACCTGCGCGAGCAAGCCTTTCAGCACGATTCGTGGCGGCGCCATTACACAAAAGAGGGGGAATGGATCTCCCGGACGCGGGGCATTGGTCACACTTTTCGTACGCCTCGTCGCCCTCCGGCACCGATTTCCGGAACTCGAAGATCCCGGCGCGCGTTGATCGGGAAACAGCTTCCGAGACTTTCGGTACTCCCGAGACCTCCGAGGCCTCCGAGACTTCCGAGACTTCCGAGACTTCCGAGACTTCCGACAGAAAAGGTGACCACCATGGCGGGCTTCCTGGACAAGGCCAAGGAGCAGGCGCAGCGAGGGCTGACGCAGGGCAAGCAGAAGCTGGACGAGGTGCAGGCGCAGCGCGCGGGCGGCGACCTGCTGAAGAAGCTGGGCGCCGCGTACTACGCGGAGCGCTCGGGCAGCGGCAGCCCGGAGGCCACCCAGCAGGCACTGCACGCGCTGGAGGCTCACATCGCCACGAACGGGGACGCGTTCCTGCGGGCCTGAGCGAGCGCGCCGGCCGCCGCGCCGCACCGTACGCCGCTGTCCGGAACGGCTCGCACGGAATACGAACGAGTAGTCCCTGTGCGCCAGTTCCGGGTACAAGCTGCGGTACGAGACGGCGCGCGCCAGGCGGCCGTCGCCCTCCGTGAAGGAGACGGCCATGGCCCCACCCATGTCCGCGGACAGATTTCTCGACGCTCTGCGTGCGGAAGGCCTGACGGTGGTCGAGGTCGGCGACTGGCGGCATCACAACCGTAATCACAAGGGCGCCTGGGGCCCGGTGCACGGCGTGATGATCCACCACACCGTGACACAGGGCAGCGAAGCGACCGTCCGCATCTGCCGCGACGGGCACGCGGACCTGCCGGGGCCGCTCTGCCACGGAGTGATCACCAAGGACGGCCGCGTCCACCTGGTCGGCTACGGCCGGGCGAACCACGCCGGTCTCGGTGACGACGACGTGCTGCGCGCGGTGATCGCGGAGAAGGCGCTGCCGCACGACAACGAGGCGAACACGGACGGCAATCGCTGCTTCTACGGTTTCGAGTGCGAGAACCTCGGCGACGGCAAGGACCCGTGGCCCGAGGCCCAGCTGGAGGCCATCGAGAAGGCGGCGGCGGCGCTCTGCCGGGTCCACGGGTGGACGGAGCGCTCGGTGATCGGCCACCTGGAGTGGCAGCCGGGCAAGATCGACCCGATGGGCTTCACGATGGCGTGGCTGCGCGAGCGGATCGGGGAACGCCTCAAGTAGGCGCGACACGCGGGCACCCGGACACATGTCCGACAATGGCCGGGTGACCCGCCCGCTCACCGCCGACCTGCGCCCGCGTCTCCCCTCCCCGCTGACGGAGGTCGACGACGAGCGCTTCGCCCGCCACGGGGTGCGCCTCCTCCTCAAACGCGACGATCTGATCCACCCGGATCTCATCGGCAACAAGTGGCGCAAGCTCGCCCCGAACATCGAGGCGGCGACGGCGGTGCCGGGCCGCCCCCTCGTCACGTTCGGCGGCGCCTACTCGAACCATCTGCGGGCCACGGCCGCGGCGGGCCGCCTCCTGAACGTCCCGACGATCGGCATCGTCCGCGGCAACGAACTGGCCGGCCGCCCGCTCAACCCGTCCCTGGCGCGCTGCGCGGCCGACGGTATGCGCCTGCACTTCGTCGACAGATCGACGTACCGGCACAAGCACGAGCCCGCCACTCAGGCCGCGCTCCTCGAAGCGGCCGACGCCCGCGACGCCTACGTGATCCCCGAAGGGGGCAGCAACTCCCTCGCCGTACGCGGCTGTACGGCCCTGGGCGAGGAGCTGCGGGGCCGGGGCGACGTCGTGGCGCTCGCCTGCGGCACGGGCGGCACCCTCGCGGGTCTCGCGGTCGGCCTCGATCCCGGCCAGCGGGCGCTCGGCGTCGCGGTCCTCAAGGGCGGCTTCCTGACGGCCGAGGTCCGCGCGCTCCAGGAGGCGGCGTTCGGCGGCGTCCGCGGCACCTGGCAGGTCCTGGACGGCTTCCACTTCGGCGGCTACGCGCGCGTGCCCGCCGAACTGACGTCGTTCGCCGACGACTTCACCCAGCGCCACGCGGTCCCGGTGGAACACCTCTATGTGGCCAAAATGCTGTACGCCCTGCTGACACTGACGGAACGCGGCGAGTTCCCCCGAGCCACCACCCTGACAGCCATCATCACAGGCACCCCTTGACCACCCGCCCCACCCACCTCGAACAACCCACCACCCACCCCGGCCGCCCCGAGCAATCCGTCACAGCCCACCCCACCCGCCTCGGGCAATCTGCCGCCCACCCCACCCGCCATGGGCCATCCACCGCCCACCCCACCCGCCATGGGCGATCCGCCACCGGTCACCCCCACCCGCCTTGGGCAATCTGCCGCCAAGGGCGGCAGGGTGGGCAAGGCGGCACCCCAGCGCCGGGCAGGCGCTACAACCGGCCCCCGCCCACGACCCCACCCGGCAAGCACAGCCCAGAGCCACAGCCCGGCCCCCGAGCCCCAGCCCGGAGCCACACCCCAGCCCGGCCCCTCACTCATCGACCTCCCGATAAGCCGCGGCCTCCTCCAGATCCAGCTTGCGCAGCAGCGTCCGCATCATCTCGTCATCGATCCGCCGCTCATCACGCATCCGCACGAACACCTCCCGCTCCGCCGCGATCGCCTCCCGCGCAAGCCTCCGGTACGTGTCGTCCGCGGACTCCCCCGTCACCGGATTGGGATGCCCGAGCCGCTCCCACACGGAGTTGCGCCGCCGTTCGAGCACGGTGTGCAGCCGGTCCTGGAGCGCCTGCGGCAGACAGTTCCGCTCGTCCTCCATCAACGCGTCCACCCGCTCCTCCGCGGCCGTCGACGCCGCGTTCTGCGCCTGCGCCTCGGCCAGCGTCTCGGCCTGCACATCGCGCCCCGGCAGCTTCAGCGCCTTGATCAGCGGCGGCAGCGAGAGCCCCTGTACGACGAGCGTCCCGATCACCGTCGTGAAGGTCAGGAACAGCACCAGGTTCCGCGCGGGGAAGTCCTCCCCGCTCTCCGTCACCAGCGGGATCGAGAACGCGATGGCCAGCGACACCACCCCGCGCATCCCGGCCCAGCTCACGATGAGCGGCTTGCGCCAGTCCACGTCGTCCTCGCGCTCCCTGACGCGCGGCAGCAGCCACCAGGGCAGATACGTGGCCGGGTACGACCACACGAAGCGCATCGCGACCACGAAGAAGAAGACCCCGACCGCGTACCAGACGGCCTGCGCGACGCTGTACTCGCCGAGCCCCTCGAGGACGAATCGCAGCTGGAGCCCGATGAGCGCGAAGACCGACGACTCCAGGATGAACGCGACGACCTTCCACACCGCGGCCTCCTGGAGCCGCGTCTCGAAGTCGACCTGCCAGGACCGGTGCCCGAGGTACAGCGCCACGGTGACGACGGCGAGCACCCCGGAGGCGCCCACCTGCTCCGCGGCGGCGTACGCGACGAACGGGATGAGCAGCGACAGCGTGTTCTGCAGCACCGCCTCCTTCAGATGCGTGCGCAGCCAGTGCAGCGGCACCATCAGGAGCAGCCCGACACCGACCCCGCCGACGGCCGCCACCAGGAACTCCCGGATGCCGCCCGCCCAGCTGGCCCCCTCGCCCACGGCGGCGGCGAGCGCCACCTTGTAGGCGGTGATCGCGGTCGCGTCGTTCACCAGCGACTCGCCCTGCAGGATCGTGGTGATCCGCGAGGGCAGCCCCACGCGCCGGGCGATCGCCGTCGCCGCCACCGCGTCGGGCGGCGCGATCACCGCGCCGAGCACGAGCGCGGCGGTCAGCGGCAGGTCCGGGATCAGCTCGTACGCGAGCCAGCCCACCGCCACCGTGGCGAACAGGACGTAGCCCACGGACAGCAGCGCCACGGGCCTGAGGTTGGCCCGCAGATCCAGGTACGAGCTCTCCAGGGCCGCCGTGTGCAGCAGCGGCGGCAGGATCAGCGGCAGCACGATGTGCGGATCGAGCGTGTACTCGGGGATCCACGGCACATAAGAAGCCATGAGCCCCGCGGCGACCAGCAGCAGCGGCGCCGGAACCGGCGTCCTGCGCGCCGCCCCCGCCACCGCGGCACTCGCCGCGACCAGTCCCACCAGGGGCAATACGTCCATGACCTGCCTTCCGCCCTACGTGATCACGCCACCCGTCGTAACCTGGCCATCATGAACGAGTGCCTGCACGTCGACGCGCTGCCGCACCCCGAGCCCGCGCCGCTGAGCGAGACCTGTCTGGAATGTCTGGCCGTCGGCAGTCACCCTGTGCAACTGCGCCTGTGTCTGGTCTGCGGCCACGTCGGCTGCTGCGACTCCTCCCCGTACAAGCACGGAACGGAGCACTACAAGGAGACCGGTCACCCGGTCATGCGCACCTTCGAGCCTGGTGAGAGCTGGCGCTGGTGCTTCGTGGACGCCGCCCTCGTCTGATCCGGTCGATCCGGAGCGCCATCGGGGTTCGATCGGTGGGCACCTGGGTACGTCAACCCGGCGCCCGCTCTTTCCAATTGAGCCCGCACACCCCCTAGCCACTGTCCGTGCCCGTGGGCTTACTATGAGTGACAGCAAGGGCCGGGGGTCCCCGGGACAGGAAAGTCGGGCGCGCGGTAGCGTCACCGCAGATATATGTGGCGCGTCACCCGGGGGACGACACCTCCGGAGCCCGAAAGTGCTTGTACCACCTTGGAGGTGAGGGTGTCCCAGTTTGCAGGCGAGCCCGGGAATCAGGACTTCGTGGAAGTCCGACTGCCGGCTGCGGGTGCCTACCTGTCGGTGCTGCGGACGGCCACGGCCGGCCTCGCGGCACGTTTGGACTTCACCCTCGACGAGATCGAGGACCTGCGCATCGCGGTCGACGAGGCCTGCGCGATCCTGCTCCAGCAGGCCGTCGCCGGCTCCGTGCTCAGCTGCGTGTTCCGTCTCGTCGACGACTCCTTGGAGGTGACGGTGTCCGCGCCGACCACCGACGGCCGGGCCCCGGAGCGCGACACCTTCGCCTGGACGGTGCTGTCGGCCCTCGCGGGCCAGGTCGACTCCTCCGTGGCCGAGGACAACACCGTCTCGATCAGCCTCTACAAGAAGCGTGGCGCGGGCCCCGGCCCGGCGTGATGACAGGGGACGGTCCGGTGCGGGACGACAAGCGCGGCACACGGGATCTCCCGGCCGACGGCACGGGGGGAATGCGGCTGACCACCGGCATTCCCGAGCAGCAGGCCCGGCCGCACCCGGAGGACCGGGTGGACGCGGCGGCCACGGCTCCACAGCAGGCAGCGCCGACCACCGGGGCCGACGTTCGCGGGGGCTCAGGGGGATCGGACGCGCGACGGGCGGGATTGATGAGCGACCACGAGCGACGCGGTGAGCAGCACGACCGGCACGATCCACGGGATCGCAGCGGTGCGAAGGCGATGTTCGTCGAGCTGCGCACCATGAAGGACGGCAGCCCGGAGTACGCGGAGCTGCGCAATCAGCTCGTGCGCATGCACCTGCCGCTGGTCGAGCACCTGGCACGCCGCTTCCGCAATCGCGGCGAGCCGCTCGACGACCTCACGCAGGTGGCGACGATCGGCCTGATCAAGTCGGTCGACCGGTTCGACCCGGAGCGCGGCGTGGAGTTCTCCACGTACGCGACCCCGACGGTGGTCGGCGAGATCAAGCGGCACTTCCGTGACAAGGGCTGGGCGGTGCGCGTCCCGCGCCGCCTCCAGGAGCTGCGCCTCGCCCTGACGACGGCGACGGCCGAGCTGTCCCAGATGCACGGCCGCTCCCCCACGGTCCACGAGCTGGCGGAGAAGCTCGCCATCTCCGAGGAGGAGGTCCTGGAGGGCCTGGAGTCGGCCAACGCGTACTCCACGCTGTCCCTGGACGTCCCGGACACGGACGACGAGTCCCCGGCGGTCGCCGACACCCTGGGCGCCGAGGACGAGGCGCTTGAGGGCGTCGAGTACCGCGAGTCGCTCAAGCCGCTCCTGGAGGATCTGCCGCCGCGCGAGAAGCGCATCCTGCTGCTTAGGTTCTTCGGGAACATGACGCAGTCGCAGATCGCCCAGGAGGTCGGCATCTCCCAGATGCACGTCTCCCGCCTCCTCGCGCGCACCCTGGCGCAGCTGCGGGAGAAGCTCCTCGTGGAGGAGTGAGCGGCTCCTCGTACAGGTCTACGTAGATGAAGGCGCCCGGTGCGGAGATCGCACCGGGCGCCTTCATCTACGTAGCGACCTATTTGGATTCCTGTGCGCTTCCCGGCGTGCGGATGCCGAGCGCGCGCGTGGTCTCCCGATTGACGAGCAGCACGAGGGAGACGACCGCCACCGCGCCCAGCACGATCCCGGCGCCGATGGCCGCACTGTCGGCCTGCATCAGCGTGTAGGCGACGGGCAGCGCCATGATCTGCGTGATGATCGCGGGGCCGCGGCTCCAGCTCTTGCGGGCCAGCAGGCCGCGGGCGGCGAGCAGCGGCAGCAGTGCGAGCACGATCAGCGTGACGCCGCCGGTGATCGCCTGCTCGGGATTGTCGGGGTGTCCGCCGAGCCCGGCGACCAGCATGTAGCCGCCGCCCGCGACGAGTGCGGCTCCCTCAAGCCCGGCCAGGGCCGCGGCGGCGGTCAGCCGGCCCGGGCGCGGGCCGTCTTCTGCGGGGGTCCCGGGGGCGGGATTCTGCTCTGAGGTCACCTTTGCAGAGTAGCCCCCGCGCGCGGGCGGGACGCAGGGCGCACCCCACCGCACCCCACCGCACCCCCCGCTCGGGGCCGCCGCGTCCTTACCCGACTCCTACCTCGGTCTGGGCGCGATCAAGGCGGCTGGGTACTCTGCCTTGCATGCGTGCACTTCTCGTGGTCAATCCGGCGGCAACCACCACCAGCGAGCGCACGCGTGACGTGTTGATCCACGCCTTGGCCAGTGAGATGAAGCTGGAGGCCGTCACCACCGAGTACCGCGGCCACGCCCGCGACCTCGGCCGGCAGGCCGCGGAGAGCAAGGACATCGAGCTGGTCGTCGCCCTCGGCGGCGACGGCACGGTCAACGAGGTGGTGAACGGGCTGCTGCACCACGGCCCCGACCTCGACCGCCTGCCGGGCCTGGCCGTCGTCCCCGGCGGCTCCACCAACGTCTTCGCCCGCGCCCTCGGCCTGCCGAACGAGCCCGTGGAGGCCACAGGACAGCTCCTGGACGCCCTGCGGGAGGGCCGGGAGCGCACGGTGGGCCTCGGCCTCGCCGCGGGCACTGCGGGCACGGAGGACGAGGCGGTGCCGCCGCGCTGGTTCACCTTCAGCGCGGGGCTCGGCTTCGACGCCGGAGTGGTCGGCCGGGTCGAGCAGCAGCGGGAGCGGGGCAAGCGTTCGACTCACGCTTTGTATGTGCGACAGGTCGTACGCCAGTTCCTCGGGGAGCCGGACCGCCGGCACGGCACGATCACGCTCGAACGGCCGGGCGAGGACCCGGTCACGGATCTGGTCGTCTCCATAGTCAGCAACACCTCCCCGTGGTCGTTCCTGGGCAACCGGCCGCTGTATCCGACCCCCCAGGCGTCCTTCGACACCGGCCTTGACGTGCTCGGACTCAAGAAACTGTCGACTCCGGCGGTGACCCGCTACGGCACCCAGCTGCTCATGTCGACGCCCGAGCGCGGCCCCCGCGGAAAGAACGCGGTCACGCTCCACGACCTCACCGACTTCACCTTGCATTCGAAGGCGCCTCTGCCCCTTCAGATGGACGGTGACCACCTGGGGCTGCGCACCAGCGTGACGTTCACAGGCGTACGCCGTGCACTGCGTGTGATTGTGTGAGTGGAAGGGCCCAAAGTCCTTTATCTCGAACGTTTGGGCTGGGCTCCACCCCATGGAAGTACGGCTGTGACCTAGCCGACACCGAGGAATCAAAAAAAACTTTCCTGAAGGGGTTGTATCCGCCGCCGAGGTTTGCGAATCTCTACATGGCGCTCGGGACGGCCCGCAACATCGGCCCCACAGAGAGCCCGAATCCCCTCCTCAAAGCAACGGACCACCGTCGCGTACGTGACGTTCGGCCCTTCACTTGTTGAGGGATTCGTGAAAGCGTTCACATTCACAAGCAACCTGCACGTAATACCAAGGAGAGGTAGCAGCCATGGACTGGCGTCACAACGCCGTTTGCCGCGAGGAAGACCCCGAGCTCTTCTTCCCCATCGGCAACACCGGTCCTGCGCTGCTGCAGATCGAGGAAGCCAAGGCCGTCTGCCGCCGCTGCCCCGTCATGGAGCAGTGCCTGCAGTGGGCGCTCGAGTCCGGCCAGGACTCCGGCGTCTGGGGTGGCCTCAGCGAGGACGAGCGCCGCGCGATGAAGCGCCGCGCCGCTCGCAACCGGGCCCGTCAGGCCTCCGCCTGATTCCCCACCCCTTCACGAGCCTGAGCCCGGCGGCGCGTACAGCGAGTACGCATCTCCCGCCCCCGAGCCGCAGCGCGCAGTACCCCCGATGCTCCCCCCAGGCTCAGCCCGGGACATGACCCGAGCACGCGAGTATGGAGCCCCGGACCGTTCCACGGTCCGGGGCTCTCTGCTGTCCGCGCCCGTACGTGTTTGCGTACGCGTACGGGGCCGGGCCCGGCTACTTCTGTGAGCGCACCGGGATGTCGAGGATGACCTGGGTGCCGTGCTCGGGTGCGGGCACCATGTCGAACGTTCCGCCCAGCTCGCCCTCCACCAACGTGCGTACGATCTGCAGGCCCAGGTTGCCGGCCCGCTTCGGGTCGAAGCCCTCGGGCAGTCCGACGCCGTCGTCCTGGACCGTGATCAGGAGGCGGGCCTCCTTGCTGGTGCCGCCGCGCACCGCCGAGACCTCGACCGTGCCGGTGTCGCCCTGCCGGAAGCCGTGCTCCAGGGCGTTCTGCAGCACCTCGGTGAGGACCATGGAGAGCGGGGTCGCCACCTCGGCGTCGAGGATGCCGAAGCGGCCGGTGCGGCGGCCCGTCACCTGGCCCGGGGAGATCTCCGCGACCATGGCGAGGACCCGGTCGGCGATCTCGTCGAACTCCACGCGCTCGTCCAGGTTCTGGGAGAGCGTCTCGTGCACGATCGCGATCGAGCCCACGCGCCGGACCGCTTCCTCCAGCGCCTCGCGCCCGCGGTCCGACTCGATGCGCCGGGCCTGGAGCCGCAGCAGGGCGGCGACGGTCTGGAGGTTGTTCTTCACCCGGTGGTGGATCTCCCGGATGGTGGCGTCCTTGGTGATCAACTCCCGCTCGCGACGGCGCAGTTCGGTGACGTCCCGGAGCAGGACCAGGGAGCCGATGCGGGTGCCCTTGGGTTTGAGCGGGATCGCGCGCAGCTGGATCGAGCCCTCCTCGCCCTCGACGTCGAACTCGCGCGGGGCCCAGCCGCTGGCGACCTTGGCGAGGGCCTCGTCCACCGGGCCGCGGGAGGGGGCGAGTTCGGCGGTGGTCCGTCCCAGGTGGTGGCCGACGAGATCGGCCTGGAAGCCCAACCGGTGGTACGCGGAAAGGGCGTTGGGCGACGCGTACTGGACGATGCCGTCGGCGTCGAGCCGGATCAGGCCGTCGCCCACGCGCGGGGAGGCGTCCATGTCGACCTGCTGGTCCGGGAACGGGAACGATCCGGCGGCGATCATCTGCGCGAGGTCCGAGGCCGACTGGAGGTAGGTCAGCTCCAGTCGCGAGGGCGTGCGCACGGTCAGCAGGTTGGTGTTGCGCGCGATGACGCCGAGGACGCGCCCCTCCCTGCGGACGGGGATGGACTCGACGCGGACCGGTACCTCCTCGCGCCACTCCGGGTCGCCCTCGCGCACGATCCGGCCCTCGTCGAGGGCGGCGTCGAGCATGGGGCGGCGGCCGCGCGGGACCAGGTGGCCGACCATGTCGTCCTGGTAGGAGGTGGGCCCCGTGTTGGGACGCATCTGCGCGACGGAGACGTACCGCGTGCCGTCGTGCGTGGGGACCCACAGGACGAGGTCGGCGAAGGAGAGGTCGGAGAGCAGCTGCCACTCCGAGACCAGCAGATGGAGCCACTCGAGGTCGGAGTCACCGAGGGCGGTGTGCTGGCGTACGAGATCGTTCATGGAGGGCACGAGTGCGAGCGTACCCGTCACCCGAAGAGGGCCCGAACAGACCGACGGGCCGCGGCGCCGGGGGTCGGGACCCTCAACCCTTTCCCTGGCACCGCAGCCCTTCAGGTGCATCGGCTTCCAGGTGTGCGGTCCCAGGCGCCGATCGAGGATCCGTCGCAGTCAGGGCAGAGAGCGGCGGTTCCTCTGTCCGTCCTCCTGTGCGGGGAGGGCGGAGGTCTCCGTTACGCATTGTGGACTAGACCATTCTCCGATGTCCATGCGTCGGCGGGGGTTTGTTGTCGTCTCTTCCTCCGACACCCCGCCGTTGTTACTCCAACGTACGTCCTTCACCACGGGCATCGGAACCCACTGGTTCATTTCGAGGCCAGACCGTGAGCGCCAGCTCGACGACGGCCTCCAGGTCGGCGCGGCTCGCACCGTCGCGGGCCTGCTGGGACATGCCCTGGAAGACGGCTCCGACGAGGCGGGCGAGGGCGCGCGGATCGGTCCGCTCGGGCAGCTCCCCCGTCGCCACGCCCTGGCGCATCTTGTCCTCGATCGCGGCGAGCGCGGTGTTGCGCTGGTCCCGCAGGGCCTGCTCGACCTCGGGCGTCGTGCAGTTCGTCGCGGCGTGGATGACCAGGCAGCCGCGGGGATGCGCGGGGTCGGTGAAGGTGTCGGCCGCCTCGCGCAGCAGCCGCTCGACGGCGCCGCGCGCCGTGGGCTCCTCGGCGAGGGCCCGGCCGGGCCCGGCGCCGTGCGTGACCCCGTAGACCCGCACGACCTCCTCGAACAGGGACCGCTTGTCCCCGAAGGCGGCGTACAGGCTCGGGGCGCCGATGCCCATCTCGCGGGTGAGGTCGGAGACGGAGGTCGCCTCGTACCCGTCCTCCCAGAAGGCCCGCATGGCCTTCTCCAGGGCGGTGTCCCGGTCGAAGGAGCGGGGGCGTCCGCGCTGCTTGGTCGTCATGGAGTGAATTCTATAGCGCCCACTAGAAAACGGGGCCGGATCTGCGCTACGGTCATTTCACTAACGATCGCTACAGATTGATGAAAGGGGTCGGCCATGGCTGAACAGGGAGTTCTCGCGGGGCGGACGGCGCTGGTCACCGGTGCGAGCCGGGGCATCGGGCGCGCCATCGCCGAGCGGCTCGGGAGGGACGGGGCCCGGGTCGCCGTGCATTACGGGACGAACGAGGAGGCGGCGAAGGAGACCGTGGCCGCGATCGAGGCGGCGGGCGGATCGGCGTTCGCACTCCAGGCGGAGCTCTCGGCACCGGAGGCGCCCCGGACCCTGTGGGAGCGGTTCGACGCCCGCGCGGACGGCCTGGACATCCTCGTGCACAACGCGGGGATCGGCGCGTCGGCCGGGTTCGAGGGCATCGGCGAGGCCGAGTACGACCGCCTCTTCGCCGTGAACACCAGGACCCCGTTCTTCGTCACGCAGCTCGCGGCGTCACGGCTGCGCGACGGCGGCCGCATCATCACCGTGTCGTCCGGCGCCGCGCGGACGACGATGATGCCGGAGCTCATGCCGTACGCGATGACGAAGGCGGCGCTCGATGTCTTCACCCGCTATCTGGCCCGGCTGCTCGGACCGCGCGGCATCACGGCGAACACGGTGGCCCCGGGCATCGTCGACACGGACGTGAACGCGCAGTGGCTGCGCGGCGACGACGAGGCCTGGGCCGGCGCGGCGGCCCTCTCGGTCCTCGGCAAGGTGGGCATGCCGGCGGACATAGCCGACGTGGTGGCGTTCCTCGCGTCGCCGGACGGCCGCTGGGTGACCGGTCAGTGGCTGGACGCGACGGGAGGGTCACTGCTCTGAGGGCGGGCTCGGGAGGGTGTCGGCCCGACTATCGGGTCTGGGTGACCTTGGCGAGGGCGCGGGGGGCGTCCGGGTCCTGGCCCCGGGCGATCGTCACCTCGTAGGCGAGGAGCTGGAGCGGCAGGATCTCCAGGATCGGCTGGACCTCTTCCGCGACTCCGGCGGTGGGCAGCACGAAGCCGGCGGAGGCCTCGGCGACCTGGGCCTCGGGGCCGACGACCATCAGGTCGGCGCCGCGGCCGCGCAGCCGGTCGAGGACGGGCTGCAGGGCGAGCCCGCCGCGGCCGTCGGTGACGACGGCGATGACCGGGGAGACGTTGTCGACCATGGCCAGGGGGCCGTGCAGCAGGTCGGCGCCCGAGTAGGAGAGGGCGGGGATGTAACTGGTCTCCATCAGTTTCAGGGCCGCTTCCTTGGCGGTCGGGTAGCCATAGCCGCGGGAGGTGATCACCATGCGCCCGGCGAAGCGGTAGCGGGAGGCGAGGGTGCGGATCTCGTCCTGGCGGGTGAGCAGCCCGGCGGCGAGACCGGGCAGGACGGCCGCGGCGCCCGTGCCGTCCGCGCCGCGCAGTCCCTCGACGAAGAGATAGAGGGCGAGCAGCGAGGCGGTGTACGTCTTCGTCGCGGGCAGCGCCTTCTCCGGTCCGGCCATGATGTCGATGTGGTGCTCGGAGACCGCGGCCAGCGGGGAGTCCGGGTTGTTGGTCACCGCGAGGGTGATCGCGCCGGCCTCGCGGGCGGCCTTCGTCGAGGCGACCAGGTCGGGTGAGCCGCCGGACTGGCTGACCGTGACCACGAGGACGTCGCGCAGATCGGGCCGGGCACCGTAGGCCGTCGTGGTGGACATCGAGGCGAGGCCGCACGGCATGCCGAGGCGGATCTCCAGGAGGTACTTGGCGTAGAGCGCGGCGTTGTCCGAGGTGCCGCGGGCGGTGAGCAGGACGAAGCGGGGGCCGCGGGCGGCGACCTGGCGGGCCACGTCCTGGATGCGCCCGGCACCGGTGTCCAGCAGGCGGCGCAGGACGTCGGGCTGTTCGCGGATCTCGCGGGACATGATCCGCCCGGGGCGCTCCTGTTCCTGTGCGGGGGTGAGGGTCACGGGGGTACCTCCGGTGAGGGGTGGGCGCGGCATGGGCCGGTGCTTCCACTGTGGCCGCCCGGGGTGGGGCTCGCCCACCGGGAGGCGGCTCCTTTCGCGCGCCGGTGGCCGCCGGCCGGGGTCGGCCGCGTCGTTCCCCGCCCCTCCTCCGGGGCGCCTCGACGTGCCGTCCCCCCGCTCTGCGCCGAGCATGGACATGAGGCCCCGAGGGCCTGACCGGCAGGGCCCTGCTCTGATAGATTGGTCTATACCACATGCGTTTTCGGTGTGACCCCGGTTCACCCCGTCCCCTCTGACCAGAACGGCAGGCCCAGCGTGGAAGTTGTGATCGTTCCGGACGCCAAGGCAGGTGGCGAGCTGATCGCCGAGGCCATGGCCCAGCTGCTGCGGCGCAAGCCCGACGCATTGCTCGGTGTGGCCACCGGCTCGACCCCGCTGCCCATCTACCAGGCGCTGACGGCCAAGGTGCGGGCCGGCGAGGTGGACGCGTCGCGGGCGCGGATCGCCCAGCTCGACGAGTACGTCGGGCTGCCGACCGGGCACCCGGAGTCGTACCGGGCGACCGTGCTGCGCGAGGTCGTGGAGCCGCTCGGGCTCGGCGAGGGCTCGTTCATGGGGCCCGACGGCAGCGCCGACGACGTGCAGGCGGCCTGCGAGGCGTACGACAAGGCGCTGGCCGGGGCCGGGGGCGTCGATCTGCAGCTGCTCGGGATCGGGACCGACGGGCACATCGGGTTCAACGAGCCGTGTTCGTCGATCGCGTCGCGGACCCGGATCAAGACGCTGACCGAGCAGACGATCACGGACAACGCGCGGTTCTTCGACGGTGACCTGAGCCAGGTGCCGCGGCATGTGATCACTCAGGGCATCGGCACGATCCTGGAGGCGCGGCACCTGGTGCTGCTCGCCACCGGTGAGGGCAAGGCCGACGCGGTCGCCGCCACCGTCGAGGGGCCGGTGGCCTCCGTGGTGCCCGCGTCCGCGCTGCAGTTGCACCCGCACGCGACGGTGGTGGTGGACGAGGCGGCCGCGTCGAAGCTGAAGCTCGCGGACTACTTCCGGCACACGTACGCCAACAAGCCGGAGTGGCAGGGGCTGTAGATCGCCCGTCGCTCGCCAGGCCTCAGGCCTCAGGCATGAACAGTGCCGGTCACCCGTTCTCCGGGTGACCGGCACTGTTGTCTGTGGGGGTACGACGGGGGCCGGCCGCCGTGGTCAGTTCCCCGTGATCACCTCTGCCGCGGCCACCCCGCAGACCCTCGCCGCGCCGTGTGTCGCGATGTGGAGGGCGCCTCGGGGGGTGGACTGCGGGACGCCCATCTCGACGACGACCGTGTCGGGGCGGGCCGCGAGCAGGGTGTCGAGCGCGGCCGCCATCCACGCGTGGCGGTGTTCGTCACGGACCACGGCGACGATGCGCCGCTCCCCCGCCGCGGCGAGGGCCGCGGTGCCCGCGTCCGGGCCCGTGTAGGAGCCGGTGGTCGTGCCGGGCAGCAGGCGTTCCAGTTCGGCGGCGACGCCCCAGGGGGTCTCGTCGCCGACGGCGATGTTGGCGACCGGGGAGAAGGCGGCCACGTGCAGCGGGGCGGAGTTCCCGGCCGGCGCGACGGGCTCGGCGCGGGTGACCGTGAGCGCGCGGCGGGCCGCGATCAGGCCGATGTCCGAGGCCGCCGGGCCCGACGCGCCCCCCGACGCGCCGCGCACCGACGTCCACGCGGCGAGCGCCCGCACCCGGGCGGCGGCGTCGGCGAGCCGTTCCTCGGACAGTTCGCCGGAGCGGACCGCGGAGACGAGGGCGTCGCGCAGCCGGGTCACCGTCCCGTCGTCGGCGAGCCCGCCGCCCACGCAGATGGCGTCGGCGCCGGCCGCGATGGCGAGGACGCTGCCGCGCTCGATGCCGTACGTCGCGGAGATGGCCTGCATCTCCATGCCGTCGGTGACGATCAGCCCGTCGTAGCCCATCTCCTCGCGGAGCAGGCCGGTCAGGATGCGGTGGGAGAGCGTCGCCGGGCGGTCCGGGTCGAGCGCCGGGACCAGGATGTGCGCGCTCATGACCGCCCGCGAGCCCGCCTCGATCGCCGCGCGGAACGGGGCGAGGTCACGGGCGTGCAGGACGTCGAGGCCGACGTCGATGCGGGGCATGTCGTGGTGCGAGTCGACGCCGGTGTCGCCGTGGCCCGGGAAGTGCTTGGTGCAGGCGGCGACGCCCACGGACTGGAGCCCGGTGACGTACGCCGCCGTGTGCCGGGCGACCAGGTCGGTGTCCGCGCCGAAGGAGCGCACGCCGATCACCGGGTTGTCCGGGTTGGCGTTGACGTCGGCGGACGGCGCCCAGTTCAGGTTCACGCCGCACTCTGCGAGGCGGCGGCCCAGCTCCGAAGCGACCTGCCGGGTCAGCTCGACGTCGTCGACGGCGCCGAGGGCGTGGTTGCCGGGGAACGAGGAGCCCGTACGGACTTCGAGGCGGGTGACGTCGCCGCCCTCCTCGTCGATGGCGACCAGGATGTCATCGCGTTCGGCGCGCAACTGGGCGGTGAGTGCGGCCAGTTGCGCGGGCGTGGCGATGTTGCGCCCGAAGAGTCCGACCGAGGCGAGGCCCTCCCCCAGGCGCCGCAGCAGCCAGTTGGGGGCGGTGGTGCCCGTGAAGCCGGGCTGCAGGACCGTCAGAGCGTCCCGCGTGAGCGTGTCCGTGCCGGGTGCAAGTGTCGTCATCAGGTGGCGTTATCCCTTCACGGCGCCGGAGGTGAGGCCGCTGACGGCCTTGCGCTGCAGGAAGATGAAGAGGATCAGGATCGGGACGGCGAAAAGCGAGGACGCCGCCATCGTCGCACCCCAGTCGTCACCGAAGGCGGTGCGGAACTGGGAGATCCACAGCGGCAGCGTCTGCTTCTCTACGGCCTTGTTGAGGATCAGGACGAGCGGGAACTCGTTCCAGGCGGTGATGAACCCGAACAGCGAGGTGGCCATCAGGCCCGGCGCGAGCAGCGGGAAGATCACCTTGACGAAGGCCTGCGGCCGGGTGCAGCCGTCGACCATCGCGGACTCCTCCAGCTCCTTGGGCACCGCGGCGACGTAGCCGCGCAGCGTCAGGATCGTGAAGGGCAGCACCATCATCATGTAGAAGACGGTGAGCGGGACCAGGCTGTCCAGCATGTCGTTGTCGCGGACCAGCATGTAGATCGCGATGACCATGACCTCCCACGGGGCCATCTGCGCGATCATGAAGACGATCAGGAAGCCGCGCCGGCCCCGGAACCGCATCCGGGCCAGGGCGAAGGACGCGAACAACGCGATGACCAGGGAGAAGACGACCGCCAGGACGGTCACGGTGAGCGAGTTGCGCACCATCGTCCAGAAGTGGTCGGCGTGGACGGCCTTGTCGAAGTGGGCGAACGTGATGTTCGTGGGGAACCAGACCGGGTCGTCCGTGACGATGTCGTTGGTCGGCTTGAAGGCCGTGGCGAACATCCAGTAGACGGGGAACGCGAACACCACGAAGAGGACGACCGCGGTCACGTTGGGCCACAGGCGGCCGAAGATCGAGCGCTTCACAGCTCGGACTCCTCTTCCTCTTCCTGCTTCATCACAAGGCGCAGGTAGTACGACGTCAGGACGAGCAGCACCAGGATGGTCAGGAAGGCGATGGCGGAGCCCATGCCGAAGTGCTGGTTGCCGAAGCCCTCGATGTAGGCGTAGATCGGCAGGGTCTCGGTGAGCCGGTCGGGGCCGCCCTCGTTCATCGCGAAGATCTGCGGGAACGCCTTGAAGATCCAGATGACTTCGAGGAAGGTCGTGGCCAGCAGGAACGGCTTGAGGAACGGGAAGGTCACCGAGGTGAACGACTTCCAGGTGCCGGCGCCGTCCAGCGACGCGGCCTCGTACAGCTCCTTGGGGATGGTGGTCGTGGCGGCGTAGAGGTTGATCGCCACGAAGGGGATGGACTGCCACACGATCAGGATCGTGACCACGGAGAACGTGGACATCTGGGTGGCGAGCCAGTTGTGGTCGGCCATCGAGTGCCAGCCGAGCGAGTCGAGCACGGAGTTGATCACGCCGAACCGCTGGGCGAACAGCCACTGGAAGACCGTGGTGGCGGCGAGCACCGGCATCGCCCAGGCGAGCACCAGGCCGAGCAGCAGGAACAGCCGCATCCGCTTGCCGAGGCGGGCGAGCAGCAGGCCCACCAGGGTGCCGAGCACCATGGTCAGCACCACGTTGACCGCGGTGAAGATCACCGTGCGCTCGACGACCTTCCAGAAGTCCGAACCGGTCAGGACTTCCTTGTAGTTGTCGATCCCGTTCCACTCGGTCAGGTGGAGGATCAGCTGCCGCGGGTTGAGGTTCTGGAACGACAGCATGCCGTTCTTGACCAGCGGCCAGCCGAGCAGGACGGCCGTGACCACCAGAGCGGGCAGCAGGAGGAGGTACGGGGCCGCGCCCTTGCCTCGTTTCTCACCGGAGCCGGACCCCGTCGGCCGGCGCGGGGGCGGCGCCTCGGTCTTGCGGACACCGGTCACCCCGGCCGTGCCCGTGCCTTCGGTCTGCACTGACATGACTCGCCATCTCTTCCGTGGCCGTACCGAACAGTCGACGCGTACGGTCGACACGCCTGTGCCGGGGGCACCCCCTCAGGGGGCGCCCCCGGCCGAGGGTGATCAGTTCTTCTGCGCGAGGCGCTTGTTGATCTCGCCCTCGACCGCCTTGGCGGCGGCCTCCGGCGACTTACCGTTGAGCACGGAGGTCATGTAGTTCTTGATCGGGTTCGGGGTGTTCTCCACCGCGGCCCACTCGGGGATCAGCGGGGTGGTGCCACCCACGGCGGCGCCCGGCGCGGCGGCCTCGGCGACGGCGTTGCCCTTGAGGTTGGTCTCCAGCGACGTCTTGTTCGGGATGACGCCGTTCTCCTTGGCGAGGGCGCCCTCGAACTTGTCGGACAGGGCCATCTTCAGGAACTCCTTGGCGAGCTCCTGCTTCTTGCTGCCCGCGGCGACGGCGAAGTTCGAGCCACCGAGGAAGACGCCCTCGGGCTTGTCGGCCGTCTCACCCGGGATGGTGAAGTAGCCGATGTCCTTCTCGATCTTCTTGTTGGCGGCGATGGCCGTGCCGGCCTCCCAGCCCATGCCGATGAAGGCGCCGACGTCGCCCTTGGCGAAGACCTCGGCCTGCTGCGGGGTGGCCTCGTCCTTGTCCTTGGGGGCCTTGGAGTAGGAGGCGTACTTCTTGTAGATCTCCATGGCCGCGGTGACCTTCGGGTCATCGAGGTTGGAGACGTACTTGCCGCCTTCCTTCTTCACCAGGTCGGCGCCCTGCCCGATGGTCAGGCCGTCGAAGAAGTACCAGTTCTGGCCGGGCAGGTAGAGCGGCTCGGCCTTGGTCTTCTTGCCGATGGTCTCCAGGTCCTTGTAGAACTCGTCGCGGGTCTTCGGGGTGTCCTTGATGCCCGCGTCGGCCCAGACCTTCTTGTTGTAGATGACGACGCGGTTGGCGAAGTACCACGGCGCCGCGTACTGCTTGCCCTCGTAGACGGAGGACTTGGAGACGGACGGCGTCCAGTCGGCGCCTATCTCCTTCTTGAGGTCGCTCAGGTCGGCGAGGCCGCCGGTGGCCGCGTACGCCGGGGTCTGGGTGTTGCCGACCTCGATGACGTCCGGCGGGGTGGACTCGGAGAGCGCGGTGGTGATCTTCTGCTGAATGCCGTCCCACTTCTGGGTCTCGAACTTCAGCGTGGCGCCGGTCTTCTTCTTGAAGGCGGCCTGCAGGTCCTTGGTCCAGTTCGGCGGCGTGGAGCCGTCCATCGCCCAGACCGTCAGGGTCTCCCCCTTGAAGCTCTCGGGTCCCGCCTTCTTGCCGTTGTTGTCGTCGTCGCTGCCACAGGCCGCGATCGAGACCAACATGCCCGCGACGCCGATGGCCGCAATGAGCTTGCGCTTCACGTCACCCTCCTCAGGGATGCCAGCAACCCCCCACCCACAGCGACGCATCAGACGAGTAGTGCACGTGGGACTGGGACCCGGTCTTCGTTAATGGTGTAGACCAGTACGGGGAGCTTGGCCCAGACCAATAGGCGTGTCAAGGGTGGCCGAGAAAGGTCTGTGCGTCCGTTACCGGAACGACACCCGCCCGGCGGGGCAAGGGGGTTGGACCCGCGGCGCACCACTTGCCCGGGAACGCTCCCACCATTCGGTGATGTGGACTAGACCAGACGGTCAGCGGGCGGTATAAGGAGGGATCACGGAGCGTGCGGGCCTGAAGAGGGGTCCGGTGGAGCGAGCCGTGCCACGATGTGAACCGTGGAGCCGTGACCGCCGGCCTGGGCGTCGGTCGCATCGGCACAGGAGCCGGGAAGGCGGAGCATGAGCACCGACGTCAGCAGTGCGGAGAACGAGAGCGGGGCGCCTGTCCGTACCGCGCGCGTGCCCAAGTACTACCGCCTGAAGAAGCACCTGCTCGACATGACGGAGACGCTCCCGCCCGGCACCCCGGTCCCGCCGGAGCGCACGCTCGCCGCGGAGTTCGACACCTCCCGCACCACGGTCCGCCAGGCCCTCCAGGAGCTGGTCGTCGAGGGCCGCCTGGAGCGGATCCAGGGCAAGGGCACCTTCGTCGCCAAGCCGAAGGTCTCGCAGGCCCTCCAACTCACCTCGTACACCGAGGACATGCGGGCCCAGGGGCTCGAACCGACGTCGCAGCTGCTCGACATCGGCTACGTCACCGCCGACGACACCCTCGCCGGGCTCCTCGACATCACGGCCGGCGGCCGCGTGCTGCGCATCGAGCGGCTGCGCCTGGCGAGCGGCGAGCCGATGGCCATCGAGACCACGCACCTGTCGGCCAAGCGCTTCCCGGCCCTCAGGAGGAGCCTGGTCAAGTACACGTCCCTGTACACGGCGTTGGCCGAGGTCTACGACGTTCATCTCGCCGAGGCCGAGGAGACCATCGAGACGTCCCTGGCCACGCCGCGCGAGGCGGGCCTGCTCGGCACGGACGTAGGTCTGCCGATGCTGATGCTGTCGCGGCACTCGATCGACGGCTCGGGGCAGCCGGTGGAGTGGGTGCGCTCCGTCTACCGCGGCGACCGGTACAAGTTCGTGGCGCGACTCAAGCGCCCCACGGACTGACACCGGCCCAACTCGCCCTGCAGCGAGCCGTGTTCGCCCTGTAGCGCGCATCACATTTCTGCCCTACGGTCCT
Organism: Streptomyces sp. VRA16 Mangrove soil; assembly: GCF_017377775.1. Taxonomy (GTDB): domain Bacteria; phylum Actinomycetota; class Actinomycetes; order Streptomycetales; family Streptomycetaceae; genus Streptomyces. The sequence goes on along the minus strand of NZ_JAFVLN010000016.1, from coordinate 41,605 downwards.
CCCGTCGCCGCATGGACGGGAGGGACCACCCCGTGCGTACCGCATCTCCTCGAACCCCTGTCGCCCGCTGGGCCACCTGGACGCTCGTCGCCCTGGTCGGAGCCGCCGGCTGGACCGTGCTCGCCCTCGCGCGCGGGGAGGACGTCTCCGCCGCGTGGATGGTGGCCGCCGCCCTGGGCACGTACGCCATCGCCTACCGCTTCTACGCGAAGTTCATCGCGTACCGGGTGCTCAAGGTCGACGCCGGGCGGGCCACCCCCGCCGAGCGCCTCAACAACGGCATGGACTTCCATCCGACCGACCGGCGCGTGCTGCTCGGGCACCACTTCGCGGCGATCGCCGGGGCCGGGCCGCTGGTCGGTCCGGTGCTCGCCGCACAGATGGGGTATCTGCCGGGCACCATCTGGATCATCGCGGGCGTCGTCTTCGCGGGCGCCGTGCAGGACATGGTGGTGCTGTTCTTCTCGACCCGGCGCGACGGCAGGTCGCTCGGCCAGATGGCACGCGAGGAGATCGGCCCGTTCGGCGGGGCCGCGGCCCTGCTCGCCGCCTTCGCCATCATGATCATCCTGCTCGGGGTGCTCGCGCTCGTCATCGTGAACGCGCTCGCCGCCTCCCCGTGGGGCACCTTCTCCATCGCGATGACCATCCCGATCGCCCTGTTCATGGGCTTCTACCTGCGCGTCCTGCGCCCGGGGCGGGTGTCCGAGGTCTCGCTCATCGGGGTCGCGCTGCTGCTGCTCGCGCTCGTCGCCGGGCGCTGGGTCGCCGAGTCGTCCTGGGCCGACACCTTCACCCTGAAGCCCTCCACGCTGGTCGTCTGGATGGTGGCGTACGGGTTCGTCGCGTCCGTGCTGCCGGTGTGGATGCTGCTCGCGCCGCGCGACTATCTGTCGACATTCATGAAGCTGGGCACCATCGCGCTGCTCGCCGTCGGCGTCGTCGTCGCGCTGCCCACGCTGAAGATGGACGCGGTCACCCCCTTCGCCTCGCGCGGTGACGGCCCGGTGTTCGCGGGGTCCCTGTTCCCCTTCGTCTTCATCACCATCGCGTGCGGCGCCCTGTCCGGGTTCCACGCGCTCATCTCGTCCGGTACGACGCCGAAGATGATCCAGAAGGAGACGCAGGTCCGGATGATCGGCTACGGCTCCATGCTGATGGAGTCGTCGGTCGCGATCATGGCCCTGGTCGCCGCCTCGATCATCGATCCGGGGCTCTACTTCGCGATGAACGCGCCCGCGGGCGTCATCGGCGACAGCGTCCAGTCCGCGTCGCAGGCCGTCGCGCACCTCGGGTACACGATCTCGCCGGGCGACCTCGCCCGGGCCGCGAAGAACGTCGAGGAGTCGACCCTGCTGTCCCGCACCGGCGGTGCGCCCACCCTCGCCGTCGGTGTCTCGGAGATCTTCTCGAAGGTCACCGGGGGCGGGATGCGGGCCTTCTGGTACCACTTCGCGATCATGTTCGAGGCGCTGTTCATCCTGACCGCGCTCGACGCCGGGACGCGCGTGGGCCGCTTCATGCTCCAGGACATGCTGGGCAACGTCATCAAGCCGTTCAAGAACGTCAGCTGGAAGCCGGGGCTGCTGATCACCAGCGCCGTCGTCGTGGGCCTGTGGGGCTACTTCCTCTGGGTCGGCGTGCACGAGCCGCTCGGCGGGATCAACCAGCTCTTCCCGATCTTCGGCATCTCCAACCAGCTGCTCGCCGCCGTCGCACTCGCGGTCTGCACGACGCTGCTCGTGAAGTCCGGTCGGCTCAAGTGGGCCTGGATCACCGGGATCCCGCTCGCCTGGGACGCCACGGTGACGCTCACCGCGAGCTGGCAGAAGGTGTTCTCCTCGGACCCGAAGGTCGGCTTCTTCCAGCAGCGCGCGAACTACCAGGACGCGATCGACGCGGGCAAGGTGCTGCCGCCCGCCAAGTCCATGGACGACATGCACACCGTCGTCACCAACTCCACGGTGGACGGGGTGCTTTCGGCGGTGCTCGCGGTGCTCGTCGTCGTGGTGATCGCGGACGCGGCCCGGGTCTGCGTCCGGCACGTACGCGATCCGCGGTCGTCGAAACTCAGCGAGGCCCCGTACGTGGAGTCCACTCTGGTGGCACCGGCCGGCCTCTTCCCCAGCCGGCAGGAGAAGGAGGAACTCCGTGACACTGGTGTCGGCAGTTCTGCGCGTGGGTAGACAAGTGCGCTGGTACGTGCGGGAGTTGACGGACGAGGCCGCGTACGACCGGTACGTGACGCATCTGCGGTCCGCGCATCCGGAGGCGTGCGTGCCCTCGCGCAGGGAGTTCGAGCGGATGCGGACGGACCGGCAGGAATCAGATCCGCGCCAGGGGTTCCGCTGCTGCTGACTCCCTTACGGGGCGCGTCCGTTATGCGGACGGGGGTTCCATAGATCAAGACTCTCGCTTAGATTTCCCGCACGTTAAAGATGAGATAAGTGGGATCAGCGAGGGGACGGAGCCGCGTCATGTCCGATGCGCCGAAAGCGCCTGAAGTGAGACAGCCGGTGATCACGCCGGTGCGCGTGATCATCGCCATCTGTTTGGCCGCGCCCTTCGTGGCGATGCTCTGGGTCAGCTCCTACGCGAAGATCGACCCGACCTTCATCGGGATCCCGTTCTTCTACTGGTACCAGATGCTCTGGGTGCTGATCTCCACCGCGCTCACGATGACCGCGTACAAACTGTGGCAGCGCGACCAGCGCGGCCGCAAGAACTCCCGGGAAGGGGCGGGCGCGTGAACGGCGGCGTCAACGGTGTCGCGCTCACCGTCTTCATCATCTTCTTCCTGGCCGTCACGGTCATGGGCTTCCTCGCCTCGCGCTGGCGGCGGGCCGAGAACGAGGCGTCGCTGGACGAATGGGGCCTGGGCGGCCGCTCGTTCGGCACCTGGATCACCTGGTTCCTGCTCGGCGGCGACCTCTACACCGCGTACACCTTCGTGGCCGTCCCCGCGGCCATCTACGCGGCCGGCGCCTCCGGCTTCTTCGCGGTGCCGTACACCATCCTCGTGTACCCGCTGATCTTCACGTTCCTGCCGCGGCTGTGGTCGGTCTCGCACAAGCACGGGTACGTGACGACGTCCGACTTCGTGCGCGGCCGGTTCGGCTCGAAGGGCCTGTCGCTCGCGGTCGCGATCACCGGCATCCTCGCGACGATGCCGTACATCGCGCTCCAGCTCGTCGGCATCCAGGCCGTCCTCGACGTCATGGGCGTCGGCGGCGGCGAGGACACCAACTGGTTCGTCAAGGACCTGCCGCTGCTGATCGCGTTCGGCGTGCTGGCCGCGTACACGTACTCGTCCGGTCTGCGGGCGCCGGCCCTGATCGCCTTCGTGAAGGACACCCTGATCTACATCGTGATCGCGGTGGCCATCATCTACATCCCGATCAAGCTGGGCGGCTTCGACGACATCTTCGCCGCGGCCGGCAAGAAGTTCTCGCAGCTCAACCCGGCGACCGGCAAACCCGTGGGCGCCCTCGCCCCCGGCTCCGCCGGGACCTGGACGTACGCGACGCTCGCGCTCGGCTCGGCCCTCGCGCTGTTCATGTACCCGCACTCGATCACCGCGACCCTCTCCTCCAAGAGCCGCAACGTGATCCGCCGCAACACCACCATCCTGCCGCTGTACTCGCTGATGCTGGGCCTGCTCGCACTGCTCGGATTCATGGCGATCGCGGCCGGGGTCAAGGTGCAGAACGGGCAGCTGGCGATCCCGCAGCTGTTCGAGGACATGTTCCCCGACTGGTTCACCGGCATCGCGTTCGCCGCGATCGGCATCGGCGCGCTGGTGCCCGCCGCGATCATGTCCATCGCCGCGGCGAACCTCTTCACGCGCAACATCTACAAGGACTTCATCAAGCCCGACGCGACGGCCGAGCAGGAGACCAAGGTCTCCAAGCTGGTGTCGCTGCTCGTGAAGGTCGGCGCGCTCGCCTTCGTCCTCACCATGGACAAGACGGTCGCGATCAACTTCCAGCTGCTCGGCGGCATCTGGATCCTGCAGACCTTCCCGGCGCTGGTCGGCGGCCTGTTCACCCGCTGGTTCCACCGCTGGGCGCTGCTCGCCGGCTGGGCGGTCGGCATGGTGTACGGCACGCTCGCCGCGTTCGGCGTGGAGTCGCCGACGCAGAAGCACTTCGGCGGCTCGGCGGCGGAGATCCCGGGCATCGGCCAGATCGGCTACATCGGCATGACGGCGTTCGTCCTGAACGTCATCGTGACGGTCGTCCTCACCTTCGTCCTGAAGGCCATGAAGGCCCCGGAGGGCGTCGACGAGACCTCGCCGCAGGACTACACGGCCGACGCGGGCGACAAGGGCGTCCAGGTGGAGCTGCCCACCGTGGGGGCCGGTCACTAGGACCGCCCGCGATGTGTCCGTCTGACGAGCCCCTCCGGTCCGGAGGGGCTCGTCCCGTTACGGTGAGACCCAGGCTCTGCCCCGGTACCACCCGCACCGCCCGCCTTGGAGGAAGCCCCATGCCCGCCCCGATCGTTCTCGACAGCGACCCCGGTATCGACGATGCCGTCGCGCTCCAGTACCTGCTCGGCACCGGGCTGTGGGACCTGAAGGCGTACACGACGGTCGGCGGCAACGTGCCGGCCGAGCAGACCTTCCGCAACGGCCGGGCGCTCGCCCGGGTCTTCGGCATCGACGGGGACGTGTCCGTGCACCGGGGCGCGGGCCGCCCGCTCACCCGGCTGCCGTACTCGGCGGCGGGCGAGTTCCACGGCGCCTGCGGGCTCGGCGCCGAGACACTGCCCGACTCGGCCGCGCCCGAGCAGACCGAGTCGTCCGCGCAGGCCCTGCTGCGGCTCTCGCGCGCGTACGAGGGCGAGCTCACCGTCTGCGCGACGGGGCCGCTCACCAACGTGGCGCTCGCGATCGCCGAGGACCCGGGCTTCGCGCGCCGCGTGAGGAAGCTGGTCTTCATGGGCGGCGCCGCCGACGTGCCCGGCAACATCACCCCCGTCGCCGAGTTCAACGCGTGGGCCGACCCCGACGCCGTCGACCTCGTGGTCTCGTCCGGCATCGCGTACACGATGGTCGGCCTCGACGCGACGCACGGCTGGCGGTTCACCACCGACGACCTGGCCACGCTGCAGGCGGCCGGCGAGGGTCAGGCCCTGAGCGCCCGGCTCATGGACTTCTACCTCGGCGCGTACCGCGAGGCCGGCGGCTCCCCGCTGCACGACCCGCTCGCCGTGGGCGTCTGCGCCGACGAGTCGTTCGTGACCGCCGCCGAGGGCACCGTCGTCGTGGAGTGCGCCAGCGAACTCACCCGCGGCAAGACCGTGTTCATCCCCTACGACGCCGACTACCCGCGCGAGTACTACGTCGAGTCGCCGCTGGTGAACGCCCGCACCGCGCGCCGCGGCCGGGTCGCCCTCGGCACGGGTCCGCGCAACTTCACGGAGGACTTCGTGAACACCCTGCTCAAGCAGCCGACGGTCGCATGACGGTCACCGTGCGCGTCGCGCGCCCCGCCGACTTCGGCCGTCTCGGCGAACTCAGCGCCGCCGCCTACCTGGACAGCGGGCTGCTCGCGTTCGGCGAGAGCGACTGGTACGCGGGCGAACTGCGCGACGTCGCCCGGCGGGCCCGCGAGGCCGAGGTGCTCGTCGCGGTCGGACCGGGCGGAGAGATCCTCGGCGGCGTCACGTACGTCCCCTCGCACGACCACCCGTACGCCGAGGTGGCGCGGGCGGGCGAGGCCGAGTTCCGGATGCTCGCGGTGGCCGCCGAGGCGCGCGGGAAGGGCGCGGGCGAGGCGCTGGTGCGGGCGGTGATCGAGCGGGCGCGGGCCGCCGCCCGTACCGCCGTCGTGCTGTCCACCCAGCCCGTCGCGACCGCCTCGCACCGGCTGTACGAGCGTGTGGGGTTCCGCAGGGCACCGGAGCGGGACTGGGCGCCGGTGCCCGAAGTGACGCTCATCGGCTACGAGTTGAGGCTCACGGAGGCCGCGGACGCCACAGGGCTCACGGACTGACGTCGTAGAGCGTGCGGCCCGCGTGTTCGGCGAGCCGGGACGCAGCGCTCACCGTCTGCTCCTCGGTGGCGTCCTCGCCGCCGGTGAACGTGATGAGGACGCCGCCGACCCGGGCGTGCACGATGAAGGTGGTGAACTCCTCGTTGCCATTGCGCAGCCGGGACGTCTCCAGGTACGCCTCGTCGCCGAGGTCCGCCAGCGGCCGCGTCCGGCGCGTCCAGTGCGCCGTGCCGGCGTCCGCGTCCCCCGCGTACGACCGACAGTGCCCGAGGATGGCCAGGTCGAGGCGGTGGGAGTCGCGGGCCGCGGCGACGGTCAGGGACTTCAGCATCTGGCCCGCCACCCGGTGCCCCCGCGGCGGGCGCTTCGTGCGGTCGACCCGCATCATCACCCCTGACACGGCGGTCCCCCGGTAGGTCGCCGTCCCCAGCCAGGAGGCGTCCTTGTCGGCGGACCGGCAGTCCGTCCAGGTGCCGTCGCGCTGGGCCGGAGTGTCCTCGAACGGCCCCTCGTGCGCCTCGATGCGCTCCGTGCCCTTGCCGAACGCCGCGGGGGACAGCAGGGCCCGCTTCAACTGGCGTTCGGTGAAGACCTGTTGCGGCGGCGCCTGACCGTCGCGCCCCGGAACCTTCACCACGGGCGGCACCTCGGTCGGACTCGGCGACGCCGCGGCCGTGCTCCTCGACGCCGACGGGGACACCGGCGCCGCCGCCTCCCCGTCCCGCCCGCCGCACCCGGCCGCAAGACCCGCCAGCAGCCCCAGCGCCACGCACGCCGCCGTTCGTCTCATCCGCACCGCACATCCCTCCCCGAGATGGCCCGCCCCATGATCAGCGTCACCCTAGCCGACACAAGATATGGGGGTGCGGCGAAGCACCAGCACAACATGTATGCTCGCTCTCGCTGTCGTCGCAGGGGAATCCGGTGGAAATCCGGAACTGTCCCGCAACGGTGAACGTAAGCCCATGAAATGCGCGTACGTGAGTCCGAGGACCTGCCGACGGTACGCGCCCGAGCCGTCCGGCCCGGGTGTCGACGACGTCCGGGCCTCGTGGAGTGGGCCGGTGACGCGGGCCCACTCCTGTGCGCCCCCGCTGCCCTTCCCTCCCCGTGGCCCCGAGCCGAGCGAGGGAGAGCCCCACCGTGACCATCGCGCCCACTGATCCTGCCTCAGTGGTGGCCGAGACCGAGGCCGCTGTTGACGCGCCCGGCACTGCGCTGCTGCGCACCCTGACCGAGCTGACCGCCGACCTCCCCGACGCGGACCCCGGCCGGGTCGCCGCCGGCGCCCTGCGCGGCCGCAGCGCCCGCGCCGACGAGGCCGAGCTGCGCGAACTCGCCACCGAGGCCGCGGCCGGGCTGATCTCGGAGGACCCCGCGTACTCCCGGCTCGCCGCGCGTCTGCTCACGATCTCCATCGCCGCGGAGGCCGCCTCGCAGGGCGTCACCTCCTTCACCGAGTCGGTCGCGGTCGGCCACCGCGAGGGCCTGATCGCGGACCGCACCGCCGAGTTCGTGCGCGTCCACGCCGACCGGCTCGACGCGCTCGTCGACGTACGGGCCGACGACCGCTTCGGCTACTTCGGCCTGCGTACCCTGCACAGCCGTTATCTGCTGCGCCACCCGATCACCCGCAAGGTGATCGAGACGCCTCAGCACTTCATGCTGCGGGTCGCCGCCGGTCTCGCCGAGGACGACAGCGTCCGCGCGCTGGACGAGGTGGCCGCCCTGTACGGCCTGATGAGCCGTCTCGACTATCTCCCCTCCTCCCCGACGCTCTTCAACTCCGGCACCCGCCACCCGCAGATGTCGAGCTGCTACCTGCTCGACTCGCCGCTCGACGAGCTGGACTCGATCTACGACCGCTACCACCAGGTGGCCCGGCTGTCGAAGCACGCCGGCGGCATCGGGCTCTCGTACTCCCGCATCCGCAGCCGGGGTTCGCTGATCCGCGGCACGAACGGGCACTCCAACGGCATCGTCCCGTTCCTCAAGACCCTCGACGCCTCAGTCGCCGCCGTGAACCAGGGCGGCCGCCGCAAGGGCGCCGCCGCCGTCTACCTGGAGACGTGGCACGCGGACATCGAGGAGTTCCTGGAGCTGCGCGACAACACGGGTGAGGACGCGCGCCGCACCCACAACCTGAACCTGGCCCACTGGATCCCGGACGAGTTCATGCGCCGGGTCGCCGCCGACCAGCCGTGGTCGCTGTTCTCCCCCGCCGACGTGCCGGAGCTCGTCGACCTGTGGGGCGAGGAGTTCGACGCCGCGTACCGCAGGGCCGAGGCGGAGGGGAAGGCGCAGAAGCAGATCCCCGCCCGCGACCTGTACGGCCGCATGATGCGCACGCTGGCGCAGACCGGCAACGGCTGGATGACGTTCAAGGACGCCGCCAACCGCACCGCCAACCAGACCGCGGAGCCGGGCCACACCGTCCACTCCTCGAACCTGTGCACCGAGATCCTGGAGGTCACGGACGACGGGGAGACGGCGGTCTGCAACCTGGGCTCGGTCAATCTGGGCGCCTTCGTGGCCGATGGTGAGATCGACTGGGAACGGCTCGACGCGACCGTCCGCACGGCCGTCACCTTCCTCGACCGCGTCGTCGACATCAACTTCTACCCGACCGAGCAGGCGGGCCGTTCCAACGCGAAGTGGCGCCCGGTGGGCCTCGGCGCGATGGGCCTCCAGGACGTCTTCTTCAAGCTGCGGCTGCCCTTCGACTCCCCCGAGGCCAAGGACCTGTCCACGCGGATCGCCGAGCGGATCATGCTCGCCGCGTACGAGGCGTCGGCGGACCTCGCCGAGCGGGGCGGCCCGCTGCCCGCCTGGGAGAAGACCCGCACCGCGCGCGGTGTCCTGCACCCCGACCACTACGGCGTGGAGCCGGCCTGGCCGGAGCGCTGGGCGGCGCTGCGCGAGCGCATCGCGTCGGTCGGCATGCGCAACTCGCTGCTGCTCGCCATCGCACCGACCGCGACGATCGCCTCCATCGCGGGCGTGTACGAGTGCATCGAGCCGCAGGTCTCCAACCTGTTCAAGCGCGAGACGCTGTCCGGCGAGTTCCTTCAGGTCAACTCGTACCTGGTGCAGGAGCTGAAGGCGCTCGGCGTCTGGGACGCGCAGACCCGTGAGGCGCTGCGCGAGTCCAACGGCTCGGTGCAGGGCTTCACCTGGGTGCCCGAGGAGGTGCGCGACCTGTACCGCACGGCGTGGGAGATCCCGCAGCGCGGCCTCATCGACATGGCGGCGGCCCGCACCCCGTACCTCGACCAGGCCCAGTCGCTGAACCTGTTCCTGGAGACGCCGACCATCGGCAAGCTCTCCTCGATGTACGCGTACGCCTGGAAGTCGGGCCTGAAGACGACGTACTACCTGCGCTCGCGCCCCGCGACGCGGATCGCCCGCGCGGCGGCCCGCGCCACCGTCCCCGTACAGACCGTGGCCGACCCCGACGCGGTCGCCTGCTCCCTGGAAAACCCCGAGTCCTGCGAGGCCTGCCAGTAATGACCCCTTCTTCCGAGTCCTCCGAGAAGAACCTGCTCGACCCGGGCTTCGAACTGACCCTGCGCCCCATGCGGTACCCGGACTTCTACGAGCGCTACCGCGACGCCATCAAGAACACCTGGACCGTCGAGGAGGTCGACCTCCACTCGGACGTCGCCGACCTCGCGAAGCTGTCGCCGGGCGAGCAGCACATGATCGGCCGTCTGGTCGCGTTCTTCGCGACGGGCGACTCGATCGTCGCGAACAACCTGGTCCTCACGCTGTACAAGCACATCAACTCCCCCGAGGCGCGCCTGTACCTCTCGCGCCAGCTGTTCGAGGAGGCCGTGCACGTCCAGTTCTACTTGACGCTGCTCGACACCTACCTCCCCGACCCGGAGGACCGCGCGGCGGCGTTCGCGGCCGTCGAGAACATCCCGTCCATCCGCGAGAAGGCGGAGTTCTGCTTCAAGTGGATGGACTCGGTCGAGCAGATGGACCGCCTGGAGTCCAAGGCGGACCGCCGCCGCTTCCTCCTCAACCTGATCTGCTTCGCCGCGTGCATCGAGGGCCTGTTCTTCTACGGTGCCTTCGCGTACGTCTACTGGTTCCGCTCGCGCGGCCTGCTGCACGGCCTCGCCACGGGCACCAACTGGGTGTTCCGCGACGAGACGATGCACATGTCGTTCGCCTTCGACGTGGTCGACACGGTCCGCAAGGAGGAGCCTGACCTCTTCGACGACGCGCTGGAGCAGCAGGTCACCGACATGCTGCGGGAGGCGGTCGAGGCAGAGCTGCAGTTCGGCCGCGACCTGTGCGGTGAGGGCCTGCCGGGCATGAACACCGAGTCCATGCGGCAGTACCTGGAGTGCGTCGCCGACCAGCGTCTGCAGCGTCTGGGCTTCGCTCCGGTGTACGGCTCGGAGAACCCGTTCTCGTTCATGGAGCTCCAGGGCGTCCAGGAGCTGACGAACTTCTTCGAGCGCCGCCCGTCCGCGTACCAGGTGGCGGTCGAGGGCTCGGTCGGCTTCGACGAGGAGTTCTAGGGCTGCCGGAAATCGGGATGCCTCCGTCACCACCTGTCGCCCACACTGGACCGGCATGACGGCACCCCAGGTAGCGGAAGAAGTCCTCGCCTACTACACCGACCGGTTCGACGAGCACGCCCGGCTGCACACCTCAGCGGCGGGCGTGCTCGAACTCGTCCGTACGCAGGAGCTGTTGCGGCGCCATCTGCCCGCGGCGCCCGCCTCGGTGCTCGACGTCGGCGGCGGTCCCGGCGCCCATGCGCGCTGGCTGGTCGAGGACGGGTACCGGGTCCATCTCGTCGACCCGGTGGAGCGGCACGTACGGGAAGCGGCGGGCGCCGGTTGCACGGTCGAGGTCGGGGACGCGCGGGCGCTGAGCGCCGCCGACGCCTCGTACGACGTCGTGCTGCTGCTCGGGCCGCTCTACCATCTGCCCGAACTCGCCGACCGGCGGCGGGCGTTGGCGGAGGCGCTACGGGTGGTGCGGCCCGGCGGGACGGTCGCCGTGGCCGGGATCCAGCGGCACGCGGCGCTCTTCGACCACGTGAGTCAGGGGCGGCTGCACCTCGACGGGCGCGCGGAGCGCACCGGGCGGGTCCTGGCGACGGGGCGCAACGAGGGCAGGGAGTTCACTTTCGCCTACTTCCACCACTCCGCGGCCCTGGCGGAAGAGGTGGCGCAGGCCGGGTTCGAAGGTGCCCGGGTCTACGGGGTGGAGGGTCCCGGCGACGCGCTGGTGAAGGCCGCCGAGACCGTGGCGGGTGAGCAACTCGCGGTGGAATCGGACCTGTTCAGGTCCGCCTTGCTGGCGGCCCGGCTCGCCGAGCCGTATCCGGAGCTCATGGTCGCGAGCTCGCATCTGCTGGCCTTCGGGCGGCGGCCGGGTCAGGCCACGGCCGAGTAGCGGGCGCGCTGCTCCTCGGCGGCGCGGGCCGCGCGGATCTGCCGGTCGACACGGCGGTCGTGGACCATCCCGTACAGGGAGGGGGCGGCGAGGAGGAGGAGGACGAAGAGGACGGTGAGGTAGTTCATCGCTGTGTTCATGTCCTCCACTCTGCCGCCGCCCGCCCGCACCCGACAGTGGCAGGACTGTCAGCACCCCTCGAATTACTGCCATCCCTGCGGCACACTGGCAGACATGCTGAAGAACGTGGCCGCGGTGCTGCTCGACGGAGTCCATCCCTTCGAACTCGGCGTCGTCTGCGAGGTGTTCGGCCTCGACCGCAGCGACGCGGGACTGCCCGTGTACGACTTCGCGGCGGTCTCCTTCGAGGGACCGAGCCTGTCCACGCACGTACCGGGCATGACGATCTCCACCTCGTACGGGCCCGAGCGCCTGGAGGAGGCCGACCTCATCGCGATCCCCGCGGCCGGCGGACCCAGCGACGGCTATCCGCCGGAGCTGCTCGACGCGCTGCGCCGCGCGGTCGACCGGGGCGCGCGGGTGCTCAGCGTCTGCTCGGGGGTGTTCGTGCTCGGCGAGGCCGGGCTGCTCGACGGGCGGCGCTGCGCGGTGCACTGGCGGTACGCGCGAGAACTCGCCGTCCGCTTCCCGCGCACCCGGGTCGACCCCGACGTGCTCTACGTCGACGAGGGGCCGGTCATCACCTCCGCGGGCACCGCCGCGGGCATCGACGCCTGTCTGCACATCGTGCGCACCGAGCACGGCGCCGAGGTCGCCAACGCGATCGCACGGCGCATGGTCGTGCCGCCGCACCGCGACGGCGGCCAGGCCCAGTACGTGGAGCGGCCGCTGCCGCCGGCGCGCTGCGACACCGTCGGCGACGTCCTGAGCTGGATGGAGCGGCACCTGGACGCGCCGGTGACCGTGGAGGAGCTGGCGGCACGCGCGCACATGTCGCCGCGCACCTTCGCCCGGCGCTTCCTCCAGGAGACGGGCACCACCCCCTACCGCTGGCTGCTGCGGCAACGGGTGCTGTTCGCCCAGGAGTTGCTGGAGGGCACGGACGAGACGGTGGAGGCGATCGCCGGGCGCGCCGGGTTCGGCAACGCCGCGGCGATGCGCCACCAGTTCATGAAGGTGCTCGGGACGACCCCGAACGCCTTCCGCAGGACCTTCCGGGTCCGCCTGGCCGGATGACTACGTCCTGGCCTCCACCCGCAGCAGCGGCAGCCGCGGCTGGAGCGTGATGCCCAGCTGCGGGGTGTGATCCGACTCCGGCACCTGCACGAACCGCCACCGGGCCACCAAGGTGCCCAGGATCAGCGCGAGTTCGGCCATGCTGAAGTGGTCCCCGGGGCACTTGCGGTTGCCGGTGCTGAACGGCTGGTGCGCCTTGTGCGCGGCGTCCGTGGCCCGCTCCGGCAGCCAGCGGTCCGGGTCGAAGACGAGCGCCTCCTGGAACGAGCGGGGGTCGCGCTGCATCGCGTACGGGCTGTAGACGATGTCCGTCCCGGCCGGTATCCGGTACCCGCCGAGCGTCGTGTCGACCGCTGCGACCCGGGTGAATATCCAGACGGCAGGCCGAATCCGCATCGACTCGGTGATGAGATTCCGCATATATGCGAGCTCTTTCAGGTCGTCGAAAGCGACCGGCGCGCCACCCGTAACGGATTCAACTTCTTCGTGCAGCCTCCTTTCATGCTCGGGGTGTTCGGCGAGGAGCTGCAGGGTCCATGTCAGCGTCTTCGCCACATTCTCGCCACCGGCGACGAGGAGGCCGATGACTTGGTCGTGGACCTCTTGTTCGTCGACCGGTTCGCCGTTCTCGTCGCGGGCCTGAAGCAATGCAGTCAAGAGGTCGTCCGCATTGTCCTCCGCCGTTCCTCCCGCGGCCCGCTGCGCCCTTCGGTCGTCGATGATCTCGTCGACCAGACGATGCAAATCGGCCAATGCCCGCTCGAAACGCCGATTGGCCGGAAGGGGCAGCCGGTAGAGCGGTCCTACGGAGAGGATCATGCGCCGGTACAGGCCGCTGAAGACGGTCCCGAGGGCCGTGCACAGCCGCTCGGAGCGCTCGTCGAGCGCCTCCATGTGCAGCAGCGTCCGGGCCGTGATCCGGGTCGCCACACGGAACATCTCGCCCGCCGGGTCGAAGGTCCGCCCCGGCCGCAGCCGGTCGGCGGCGAGCTGTGCCTCCTCGGTCATCACCGCGCCGTACGCGGCGATCCGGTCGGCCCGGAACGCGGGCTGCACGGCCCGGCGCTGACGTCGGTGCCGCGGCCCGTTGCTGGTCGCCACGCCCTGGCCGAGCAGTACGCCCAGGGTGTCCCACAGAGCCCCGCCGACCAGGAAGTCCGGGCTCCGCAGGAGCTTCTCGACGAGCTCCGGGGAGTTCACCGCGAAGGCTTCCTTGGGGCCGAGCCCGATGCGCACCACCTCGCCGCCGTCGCGCAGCGACGAGAGGAAGGCGAGCGGGTCGCGCAGCAGGCTCCAGGCGTGGCCGAGGAGCGGCGCGCCGCCGGGGGCGGGCGGCGGCAGCTCCGGCTCCGGCGCGCGCGCCGGATGCGAGAGGATGGATTCGATGGTCATGCTCGTTCACCCACCTGATCTGTCCGGGGTGTGTCCGTGATGTACGGCGGGGTGGCCCGGTCGTCCCAGGTGTCGACCTGATAGCGCCCCGATTCATGGTGGAACCAGTACACGGAACTGAACCAGTTCCGCATGTTCTCGACGCACGACCTGATGGCCGCCGCGAGTTCTTTTCCGTGCGGTCCGATGTGTTCCGCCGCGGCCGCGGTCTGCTCGATCTCGCGCTCCGCCGAGAGGAATTCCTCTATGGTTCCCTCAACCCGTCGATGGACTTCTTTGACGGCTTCCCGCACGGAAATTCCCTCATGCTTGATGAGGCTTATCCCGAGATTGTGCAATTCTTTTCCCGCGAGTTCCTTGGGGAGCGAGCACAGGTCGTTGTACCAGGCTGAGAAATCCTGGGTGGCGAGCGCGGCCCGCATGAATGCCTCGTTTTTCCGCACCCACGTGGGGAGTTCGTACTGGGCGACCGGCTCCAGCAGGTCTATCCAGATCCAGTGGGCAAAAGTGCGCCGCCGCAGGGCGATGTAGTCGTCGACCGTCGGCACGGTCCCGGCCATGCGGTTGTGGAACTCCTCGTCGTACGCGTCGATCACCACGTGGAAGTGACGGGCGAAGCGTGCGTCCCAGGACCGGCTGAGCCGGCCGTAGAACCGCCGGAAGCAGTCCGCGAAGGCCGCGACCAGGGGATCCGTGTGGTTCAGGTGAAGCTCTGGGGCCTCGGTCGCCGCGTGCAGCTGGACGGCGAGCCGCCGCCAGCTCGCCGACCTCCCGTGGATCACGTCCCGGTCGTGCCGGTCGTCCCAGGCGAAGAACCACGCGCTGAAGTCGGCGATCGCCGCCAGCAGCTCATCGGGCGCGCCCATGTAGTAGCCCGCCACCAGGTCCGTGTAGCACAGACCGTCGGCGTACTTCTCCACCTTGTCGGCGGGCATGAGCCGCTTTTCGAGCAGCCAGGTCCGCGTCTTCCCCTGAAGCTTTGGCCAATACGGATGCAGTGTGCGAGGAAACGCGTCCTCGATCACCGGCAGCGCCAACGCCGGTGGAACTGCCGCATGTGGAGCATGTGGATAGGCAGGCACGAACAAGCCCCTCTCTGTCGGCCGAAGGCGTACACCCCTCCCGCAAGTGCCGGGCGCGCGCCGTTGCGTATCCCCGCGCTTTCTATTCAGCACTACAACTGACCGTTCTGGGAACGGATTTGCTCCCCTCACTACCCCGAGTCACCAGATTCGTCCCCTTACATGACCGGATCTGAATCACGTCAGGCCGATCCTGTTCGCACACGCGGGCGCACGCGGGGTGTGCGGGGTGGGAACGCGAACGGCGCCTGGCCGGAAACTTCCGTACCAGGCGCCGCTCTCAGCGCTCAACTGTCAGACGGTGCTCAGTCGTTGGGGACCACCGGGTAGCGCGGCGTGCCCTCCGCCATCTGCTTCAGGGCGTTCTTGCGCTCGCGCTTCGAGAGCCGGTCGATGTACAGGTACCCGTACAGGTGGTCCGTCTCGTGCTGGAGGCAGCGGGCGAAGTAGCCGGTGCCGCGCACCTTGATCGGGTTGCCCTTCTCGTCCTGCCCGGTGACCTCGGCGTAGTCGGGCCGGGCGAGCTCGGCGTACGCGGTCGGGACGGACAGGCAGCCCTCGTTGGAGTCGTCGAGGCGGCGGCGCTCGGCGGGCAGCTCCTGGAGCACCGGGTTGACGACGACACCGGTGTGGCGCACGCCCTCGTCGTCCGGGCAGTCGTAGACGAAGACCTTCCGGTCGACACCGATCTGGTTGGCGGCGAGGCCGACGCCCTCGGCGGTCCGCTGGCTGGCGAACATGTCGTCGACGAGCCTGGCCAGTTCGTCGTCGAACTCGGTGACGTCCTTGCACTCCTTGTGCAGCACCGGGTTCCCCACGACGGTGATCGGCCGCGACGTCCCCCGCTCCCGGTAGGCCGCCTCACGCGCCTCGCAGTCCTCGGTGTCGACGACGAACCCCTCGTCATCGACGGGGAGCACGCCGTCGTGCTGCTTCTCGGTCTCCTGCTGCGCCATGACGGACGTAAGCCTTCCTGGGAAAACGGGGGGGGTACTTCTACAGGGTACGGGGGCCACGGCCCTGCCAGCGGCGCGGGGAACGGCGCGGGCAACCCGCCCTCACCGTCACCCGGCGACGCACGCGCACGCCGCCCGGCGCCTAACAGACCTCTTCGAGATCCCGCCAGTCCCGGGAATCGGGGCTGTCGGCGACCCATCCGTCGAGCAGCCCCCGCACCAGAGACGCCGGCGCGGCCACGCCGCACTCCCGCTCCGGCACCCACAGCTGCCCGTCGGTCCGGTGGCCGAGCGGCCCGGGATGCCCCGGCTCGCTGTGATCGTGCGGGTCGAGGTGCTCGCCGTCGCCCTCGTCGGACGGCATCCGCGACTCCGAGCACGTCCGGCACAGCAGCCGCACCGACGACGACCAGTCCTCCGCCGCGAACCCGGCATCGGCGGCGAGCCGCTCCAGCGCGTCCCGGTCGGCCTCGGTGGCGGCCTCAAGGAGCACCACCCACGTCGGCACCGGCGACGGCGCCCACAGCTCGATCTCGTCGAAGACCGGGTACGCGTGCCCGGCGGCGATCGTCCGCTCCCCGTGGGGCACCCCGTCGTGCAGCACGACCTCGCCCCAGCGCCGCCCGGACGACGGCAGCGGAATGGAGAGCACCTCGATGCGCGCGGGGTCCAGCCTGCGCCCCCACACGACCTCGGCCTCGCCCTCCGGCGAGAGCCGCACGGCCGCGCTGCCGAGCTCCATGCCCGTGGGCTCGCCGGCCGCGGTGGCCCCGCCCGGCACCCGGAGCCCGTACGCCTGCCAGGCCCGCCGCGCCAGCGGCCAGTCCTGCAGCGCGGTCGCGGCGATCCCGACGTTCCACCAGTCCGGGGCGCCGGTCTCCCGGTCGAGCAGCGCGACGGCCCGCAGTCCGGCGGTGCGCGCCTGCTCCCAGTCGTGCCGGAACTTGTGCAGCAGCGCGAGGTTGAACCAGGACTCGGAGAGCCAGGGCTCCAGGTCGGCGGCGCGGGTCAGCAGCGCTCCCGCGTCCTCGTACCGACCGTCGCCGATGAGCGTGAACGCGCGGTCCGTGGCCTGCCGCCACGAGGCGGAGGGCCGGTGCCGTCCCTTGCCGAAGATCCTCACGATTCCCGCCTGCCGATACTCGGGGCCTGTACCCCCGGACACCCATTTCCGTCGCTCCTTCGCATCCAACCACGGACGGTCGGAGACCCGCTCATTACCCATGGGTTACCCAGCCGACCCCAGGCGCAGACCAGGGCCCGACCGTCTCCCCCACCGCCCTACCTGAGGCCCTTCGGGCCGCCCCTGCATTCCACCACTCGCGCGAGCGCCTCCACGACCTCCGGCTGGTACTCCTTCCCTGTGGCCAGACGCAGTCCCTCCAGGGCCGCGAGGGGCCCCTGGGGGCCTGCTCCCCTGGCCATCTCGTCGTATGCGTTCGCTGTCCGCACAATCCGCGCGGTGAGCGGCTGTTCACGGTATGGATCGGCCAGCCGCTCGACGACGACGGCGACCTGTGAGTCCACCCCGGTCTGCCGGACGACGGCGCCGCCCAGCAGCGCTATCCGCCGCTGCTGGGCGAGCGGCAGGCCCGCGGTGGCCCCGTCCCTGACCGGGTCGACGAGCGAGAGCTGCCCGATGTCGTGCATCAGCGCCGCGTATTCCAGGACGGTCAGATCGGGCCCGGACAGCCCCAGGTCACGCCCTATGGCACGGCTCAGCGCCGCGACCCGGTGGGCGTGCCCGTGCGGGGTGTACCCGGCGATCTCGGTGGCGCGGGCCAGCGAGGCGATGGTCTGCCGGTACGTGGCCTTGACCGCGGAGTACCGGCGGAACGCCAGCTGGGTCAGGAGCAGCGGCAGGCTGATGACCGGCAGCGCCCACAGCCCGGCGACGGCGACGGCGAGGGCCATCACGGCGCCGGTCGCGCACACGGCGGAGCCGATGCCGAGCATGGACCGCATCTCGTCGCGCAGCAGCGGTCCGAAAGGCCAGCCGGTGCGGGCGTGCGCCATGGCGGCGGCGAGCACGGCGTCGCACAGGCCGGTCAGCGCGAGCAGTCCGGCGATGAGCAGCGCGTAGTACGCCCCGTCACCGAACCACTCCGCCAACTTGCCCTGGTTGTACAGCGGCTGGAAGCAGGCGGCGGCGAACCAGACGGTCAGCACGCGCCGCGCCATGTGATCCGGCGAAGGCCCTCTGCCGCGCGCCACGTGCGGTACGCAGCCGACGAGCGCACCCGCGACGGCGACCGCGACGACCTGGAGCACCCCGTGGTGCGTGCTGTCGCCGGCCTTCGCGCCGAGCAGCGCGTACGCCAGCGCCCCCGCGGCCCCGAGCGGCGCCGGCTCCCGGTCCTCGCCCCCGCTCCACCGGGCCAGCTCCCCCACGGCGACCAGCAGCCCGAAGGCGACGGCGACGGCGGCGTCGTCGAGCCCGCGCGCCACGGTGTACAGCAGCGCGACGCCCGTGACGACGGCGGCGACGCAATAGACCCCCACGACGAAGGCGGCCGGAGCCTTGGGCGATCCGCCGCCCCGGCCGCCGGGGTGGGCGAGGCGGCCCCGAGCGCGGCGCGCCTTCCGGCCGGACCCGCGCCCCGTCACCGGGGGGCCGACCCCGGCACCGGCACCGCCGCGGCCCTGGGCACGGGCACCCCCGTACCTCCCGTGCCGCCCGCGCCTGGCGCACCCGCCTCGTCCGCGGTCACCACCGGCCGCCACCCCTCCCGGGCCAGCGCCCGCACCAGCGCGCCGACCATCACCGGATCGAACTGCGTCCCCGCACACCGCTCCAGCTCCGCGACGGCCACCTCGACGGGGCGCGCCCGCGAGTACGTACGCGTGGACGTCATGGCGTCGAAGGCGTCCGCCACGGCGACCACCCGCGCGAACTCCGGGATCTGCGTCCCCACGAGCCCGTACGGATAGCCGCTCCCGTCGAGCCGCTCGTGGTGGTGCAGGATCGCGGCCCGCGCCTCGCCGAGGAACCCGATGCCGCGCACCATCTCGTGCCCGTACTCGGGATGCAGCTGAATGACCTCGCGCTCCTCGGGCGTGAGCGGCCCGTCCTTCCGCAACAGCCGTGTCGGGACGCCGAGTTTGCCCACGTCGTGCAGGATCCCGGCGAACCGGAGGACCTCGGCCCGCTCGTCCGGCATGCCCAGCTCCCGGGCGATCATCATCGAGGCCTGCCCGACGCGCTCGCTGTGCCCGCGCGTGTAGCCGTCCTTGATGTCGACGGCCTGGACGAGGGCCCGGATGGTCGCCTGGTGCGCGGCGCGCTCGCGCTGGTACTGGGCGAACACCCAGCAGGAGACGTACATCGGCAGCAGCACGAGCAGCGCGGCCACCGGCCCGTACGAGCTCGCCCACAGGACCGCCATCATGAGCCCGGCGAGCCCGTGCACGGCCACCGGCGCCAGCGAGCGCAGGAAGAGCCCGCGCCAGGCGGTGCGCAGCGGGACGCGCTCGGCGGCGGCGAGGATGCCCCCGTCGAGCACCGTGAGCGCCGCGCAGAAGGCGAGCACGGCGCCGCCGCAGGGCAGCAGCGCGTACGGGAAGCGGGGCCCGGAGACCGCGCCGGGACCGCCGAGCGCGGCGAACACCTCGGCGGACGCCCAGACCGCGAGGGCGAGTTGGGCGGGCCGCCAGACCCGGCGCAGCCACTGGGGCCGCTGCTCGACACGGCCGAGCACGGCGCCGGGGACGGCGACGAGCGCGGCGGCCGCGGGCGGCAGCAGAAACGCTCCTGCGAGGAGTACGGGGAAGAACGTACCCATGCTCCGGGACGCCCGGCCCGCCTGGCCGCATCCCACGTACGCGCAGGCGAGCAGCACGACGGCCGGCCAGGAGGTGGCGGAGAAGAACGCGGGCGCGGCGCAGAAGGCACCGGCACCCGCCGTCAGGAGCACATACGAACCGGCCATCGGCGGAACCGACCGCATGCCCAACTCCCTCCCCGTGGCGTTCCGTTCACGGAGACCAGAGAGTAGGCCGCGCGGCGTGCCGCTCGGGCGGCATCACATCGAATACCGGGACAGAAGGCCCCGGATTAGCACGATCGAGTGAACCGAGCGGCGAACGCACGCTCAACTCCCACCTCAGATGCGGGAGTTGGTCACAGCTTTATCAGTCACAGCCGGCACAGCCGTCATGGCTGTCACAGCTGTGACACGTCAAGCGAGCGGGGTGCCCTCTTCGGGCACGCCCTGGCCGGAGCGGATCACTTCGATCCGCCCCATGACCTTGGCCCGCAGGTCACTGGGCACGTCGTCCGAGCCGCAGCACCGCTTGACCAGCTTCTTCACGGCCTGCTCCAGGCCGTACTTCTCCAGGCACGGGGAGCACTCCTCGAAGTGCACCTCGAACTTGGTGCAGTCGGAGTCCGGCATCTCGTGGTCGAGAAACTCATAGAGATGGTCGAGGACTTCCGCGCAGTCCGTCTCGTGCGGCTCTCCGCAGCTCATGAGCCCGAGCCTTTCGCTTCGTTCGACTCTCCGGCGCCGGCCGGGACGAGCCCACGGTCTCGGGCGTAGTCCTCCAGCATGCCGCGCAGCTGGCGGCGGCCCCGGTGGAGCCGGGACATCACTGTCCCGATGGGTGTCCCCATGATGTCCGCGATCTCCTTGTACGCAAAGCCCTCTACGTCGGCCAGATAGACCGCGATGCGGAATTCCTCGGGGATCGCCTGCAGCGCGGACTTCACGTCCGAGTCCGGCAGATGGTCGAGCGCCTGCGACTCGGCGGAGCGCAGCCCGGTCGACATGTGCGACTCGGCGCGCGCCAGCTGCCAGTCCTCGATCTCCTCGGCCGCACTGCGCTGAGGCTCGCGCTGCTTCTTGCGGTACGAGTTGATGAAGGTGTTCGTGAGGATCCGGTACAGCCACGCCTTGAGGTTGGTGCCCTCGCGGAACTGGTGGAAGGACGCGTACGCCTTCGCGTACGTCTCCTGCACCAGGTCCTCCGCATCGGCCGGATTGCGCGTCATACGCAGCGCGGCCGAGTACATCTGGTCGAGGAACTCCAGCGCGTCCCGCTCGAAGCGCGCACTGCGCTCGGCAGCGGTCTCCGCCGGCTCGGGCCGTCCGTCGGGCTGGCCGTGTTCGGTCCCTGCGTCGGTCCCTGTGACCGGACCCACCTCCTCAAACGACGTCGCGGAGCCAAGAGAGACCCCACTCGAATCGGAGGATAGACGACGATCCGGTCCGCCCGCCGCCCGAATAGGAGCGGTCTTGGGTGCGTGCAGCACGCTCCACTCCAGGTCAGGAGCGGTGCTGCGCTGCGGGCAGATGGTCGAGCCCATGCGGCGGACTTCCTCTCGTACGAACTGTGTGCACCGACAGTCCGCACAACAGTCGTCCCGCCCTCAACATTCCCCGCGGCTATCGGAGTGACCCGGCCCACTCGGAGACGGCTCCCGTGATGCGCGCCAGAGCCTCGTCCTGGGTGATGACGGCCCGCTTCGGCACCGCGAACCCGTGATCCCCGTACGGCACTTCGACGATCTCGTACGCGGGCGAGGACAGGGTCACGTCCGGGAACTCCGCGGGCTTCCCGAAGGGGTCGTTGCCGCCCTGCACGACGAGCGTCGGCACCCCGGTGCCGAGCAGCTCGTCCGCCCGGGACTTCTCCGGCCTGCCCGGCGGGTGCAGCGGAAAGCTCAGCGCGAGCACGGCGGCGGCACCCAGCTCCTGCGCGGTCCTGCAGGCGACGCGGGCCCCGGCGCTGCGCCCGCCGGCGATCACGGGAAGCCCGGGTCCGGCCACGGCGGCCCACACCCCGCGCCATCCGGCGTCGAGCGTCTTCGGCGCGGGCGCCACCTTCTTCCCGGCGACCCGCCACGGCTGCTCGACGAGCGCGACGCTCACCCCGTGCTCCGGCAGCACCCCGGCGAGGGCCTGCAGATCCCGCGCCTCGACGCCCCCGCCCGCCCCATGGCTGACGGCGAGGACGAGGCGGGGATCGGCGGCGGGATGCCAGGTGATGCGGGCGTCCCCGGTCTCGGTGGAAACGATCTCGGTTCGTGTCACGGCCCCATGGTGCCCCGTGGGGGGCGCGGGGCTGTGTCGATCAGCGGCTCCGCCGCGGAGCGCGAGCCACCCGTCACACGCCGCCGACCGGCGACCGGCGACCGGCGACCGGCGACCGGCGACCGGCGACGAAACGTCCCAAGAGGGTCCGGGGCGCGGCCCCGGGGGCCGGCCTCAGAACAACGTCCCCACCTCGGGCCCCTCCAGCTCCTTCACCAGCTCGGGCCCGTTGTTGCGCACGTTGCTGACGGCCGTCGACACCGGATAGGCCCGCATCAGCCCCTCGGGCGGCGGCGCGAGCAGCCCCCGCACGTCCTCCACGTCCGTCCGCGCAGGATCCAGCCACGCGTCCCACCGCTCCGGCGTCAGCATCAACGGCATCCGGGGATGAATGTCGGCGAGCGACCGCGGCCCCTCCTTCGGCGCCACCCCGAGCGGCGAGGTCTCCGCCTCAAGGGTGATCACGGAGCACGTCACCCACCAGGCCAGCGGATGCTCGTCCGGCAGCGTCCGGTCCCGCCAGAACTCGTAGAGCCCCGCCATCGCGAACACCGACCCGTCCGCGGGCGTCACGAAGTACGGCTGCTTGCGCGGCCGCTTCTTCTTCCCCTCGACCTCCAGATCGCGCTCGGCGGCCGCGGTCACCCACTCGTAATAGCCGTCGGCGGGGATGATGCAGCGGCGGGCGGCGAAGGCCCGCCGGTACGAGGGCTTCTCGTGCACGGTCTCGCCCCGCGCGTTGATCATGCGGGCGGCCCCCTCGGGCGACTTCGCCCAGGACGGCACCAGCCCCCACTTCAGCTTGCGCAACTGGCGAACCGGACGGGGGTCCTCAGCGTCTTTCAGGGGACGATCGAGGACCGCGTAGACCTCTTTCGTGGGAGCCACGTTGTAGTCGGGCTCATACGCCTCTTCCGGCTCCCACTTCTCGACCTCAAAGATTCCTGCGAGATCCTCGGGCCTACGACTCGATGCATACCGTCCGCACATACGTGCCACAGTGCCAGAAACAAGCACCCCACCGAACGGGAGCCCGGAAAGACATGGACGCCAGCCTCTGGGACCGGATCTTCGGGACCCAGTCCGACCCCGACCAGTGGGTCGTGATCGCCACCGGCGTGGTCGCGCTCGCCGCGATCGTCCCGCACAACGTCTGGCGGCTCTCGCGCAACGCCATCACCATCGCCCACGAGGGCGGCCACGGCCTGATCGCGCTGCTGATGGGCCGCCGGCTCGACGGGATCCGGCTGCACTCGGACACCAGCGGCCTGACCGTCAGCCGCGGCAAGCCGCACGGCCTCGGCATGATCCTGACGGCGGCCGCCGGGTACACGGCCCCGCCGCTGCTCGGCCTCGGCGGCGCCGCGCTCCTCGCGGAGGGCCACATCACGCTGCTGCTCTGGCTGGCCACGGCGCTGCTGGTGGCGATGCTGGTGATGATCAGGAACGCGTACGGGGTGCTGACGGTCGTCGTGGCCGGTGGCGCGTTCGTGCTGGTCTCCTGGCTGGCGGGCCCGCAGGTGCAGGCGGCGTTCGCGTACGCGGTGGTCTGGTTCCTGCTGCTGGGCGGGGTCCGTCCCGCCTTCGAGCTGCAGAGCAAGCGGCGCCGGGGAGGGGCCGGGGACTCGGACGCGGACCAGCTCTCCCGTCTCACGCACGTCCCGGCCGGCATGTGGCTGTTCTTCTTCCACGCCGTCTCACTGTGCTCACTGCTCGGCGGCGGCCGCTGGCTGCTGGGCCTGTGAACAGGTGGCTCCGCATGGGCCCACTAAAGTAAGGGCATGACCTCGAACCCCGCGCACACCGCCCTGTGGCCCGCCCCTCTCGCGAGCGGAGCCGTCGACGCGACCGTCCAGGTGCCGGGGTCCAAATCCGTCACCAACCGGGCACTGGTGCTGGCCGCGCTGGCCGCCGAGCCCGGCTGGCTGCGCCGCCCGCTGCGCTCCCGTGACTCCCTGCTGATGGCGGGCGCGCTGCGCGCCATGGGCGTCGGCATCGAGGAGGGCGTTGGCCCCGACGGTTCCGGTGAGGCCTGGCGCGTCATCCCGTCCGGGCTTCAGGGCCCGGCCACGGTCGATGTCGGCAACGCGGGCACGGTCATGCGCTTCCTGCCGCCGGTCGCGGCGCTCGCCGACGGCCCGATCCGGTTCGACGGCGACCCCCGTTCGTACGAGCGTCCGCTGCACGGCGTGATCGACGCGCTGCGCGTGCTCGGGGCCCGCATCGACGACGAGGGCCGCGGCGCCCTCCCGCTGACCGTGCACGGCGGCGGCGCGCTGGACGGCGGCCGGGTCGAGATCGACGCCTCGTCGTCCTCCCAGTTCGTGAGCGCCCTGCTGCTGTCGGGCCCGCGCTTCAACCAGGGCGTCGAGGTCCGCCACACCGGTTCCTCCCTCCCCTCCATGCCGCACATCCGGATGACGGTCGACATGCTGCGCGCGGTCGGCGCCCAGGTCGACACCCCGGAGTCGGGCGGCGAGCCGAACGTCTGGCGGGTGACCCCGGGCGCCCTGCTCGGCCGGGACATCACCATCGAGCCGGACCTCTCCAACGCCCAGCCGTTCCTGGCCGCGGCGCTGATCACCGGCGGCAAGGTCGTCATCCCCGACTGGCCGGCCCACACCACGCAGCCCGGCGACGCGCTGCGCGACATCTTCACGCAGATGGGCGGCGGCTGCGAGCTCACCGCCAAGGGGCTCGAGTTCACCGGTTCCGGCTCGATCCACGGCATCGACGTGGATCTGAGCGAGGTCGGCGAGCTGACCCCCGGCATCGCCGCCGTGGCCGCCCTCGCGGACGGCCCGTCCACCCTCCGCGGCGTCGCCCACCTGCGCCTGCACGAGACGGACCGCCTCGCCGCGCTCACCAAGGAGATCAACGAGCTGGGCGGTGACGTGACGGAGACCGCCGACGGTCTGCACATCCGCCCGCGCCGGATGCACGGCGGGATCTTCCACACGTACGACGACCACCGCATGGCGACGGCGGGCGCGATCATCGGCCTCGCGGTCGACGGCGTCCAGATCGAGAACGTCGCGACGACGGCCAAGACCCTGCCGGACTTCCCCGACATGTGGACAGGGATGCTCGGGGCGGACAGGCCGTAGGGAACAGGTACCGCGATGCGCCGCTACGGCAAGAACACCGACGAGGACGACATCCGCCAGCGCCCCAACCGCAAGGGGAACCGGCCGCGGACGAACATCCGCCCCAAGCACGAGGACGCGGCGGACGGGATGGTCCTCACCGTCGACCGGGGGCGGCTCACCGTTCTCATCGACGACATCCCCGTGACGGCGATGAAGGCCCGCGAGCTGGGCCGCAAGGCGGCTGTCGTCGGCGACCAGGTCTCGGTCGTCGGCGACCTGTCCGGCAAGAAGGACACCCTCGCCCGTATCGTCCGGATCCAGGAGCGTTCCTCGGTGCTGCGCCGCACCGCGGACGACGACGACCCGTTCGAGCGTGTGGTCGTCGCCAACGCGGACCAGCTGGCCATCGTCACCGCGCTCGCCGACCCCGAGCCGCGCCCGCGCATGATCGACCGCTGCCTGGTGGCGGCGTACGACGGTGGCCTCTCCCCCCTCCTCGTCCTCACCAAGTCGGACCTGGCGAAGCCCTCCAAGCTCCTCGATCTCTACGGCGACCTGGACATCCCGTACGTCGTCACCAGCCGAGAGGAGCTGGAGGACGGCACGGCCGTCGCCCGCGTCCGCGAGCAGCTGGACGGCAAGATCACGGCGTTCGTCGGCCATTCCGGCGTCGGCAAGACGACGCTGGTGAACGCCCTGGTCCCGGACGACAGGCGCCGCTCGACGGGCCATGTCAACGCGGTCACGGGCCGCGGCCGCCACACCACGACGTCGGCCCTGGCCCTGCCCTTGTCGGGCGACGCGGGCTGGGTGATCGACACCCCGGGCGTTCGCTCGTTCGGCCTGCACCACGTCGACCCGTCGCGCGTCATCCACGCCTTCCCCGACCTGGAGCCCGGTACGGAGAACTGCCCGCGCGCGTGCAGCCACGACGAGCCGGACTGCGCCCTGGACGCCTGGGTGGAGGAGGGCCACGCGGACCCGGCCCGGCTGTACTCGCTGCGCCGTCTCCTGGCGACACGCGAGCGCCGCGAGGGCGACTGACCTCCCAGTTGTTTGCTGCCGCTGCGCCCAGGTAAAGGCATAATCGCACCAAGCCGGACGCAAGATCGGGATCGGTCGGGATCGGGAGGCGCTACAGATGGCGTGGTTGCTGGTCGTCGTCGCGGGGCTGCTGGAGACCGGATTCGCGGTCTGCCTGAAGCTCTCGCACGGCTTCACGCGTCTGTGGCCGACGATCGCGTTCGCCTGTTTCGCGCTCGGCAGTTTCGGGCTGCTGACCCTGTCCCTGAAGAAGCTCGACGTGGGCCCGGCGTACGCGGTCTGGACGGGCATCGGCGCGGCGGGCACGGCGATCTACGGCATGATCTTCCTCGGCGACGTCGTCTCGACCCTGAAGATCGTCTCGATCAGCCTGGTCATCGCAGGCGTGATCGGCCTCCAACTATCGGGCTCCAGCCACTAACCACCCCACCCCCGCCCCACCCGCCTCGGGCGATCCGCCACCGGCCACCCCCACCCGCCTTGGGCAATCTGCCGCCGGTCACCCCCACCCGCCTTGGGCAGTCTGCCGCCTGGGGCGGCAGGGTGGGCAAGGCGGCACCCCGGCGCCGGGCAGGCGCTGCAACCGGCCCCCGCCCACGGCCCCACCCGGCAAGCACAGCCCAGAGCCACAGCCCGGCCCGTAACAACTACGCGCGCGACCGCCCCAGCGCCTCCCGCACCAGCCGCCCGACCCCTCCATCCCCGGCCGGCGCCATCACACACGACAAAGCGAGCCGCACCGCCACCTCACAGTCCCGCGCCAACGCCTCGGCCTCCACCTTGGCCGCCCCCGCCACCCCCAGCGCCCCGAGCGCCCGGTCCCGTACCGCCGAGACGAAATCCCCCGGCCCCGGCAACGGCCCGTCGGCCCGCCGCTGTGCCGGCACGGCGGAGGACGACGGCACCGCGGACAACGTCGGCGACGGCAGCCGCTCGTTCCAGCACCCGGTCAGCGCCGCCCGCACCAGCGGATTGCGCCGGGCGCAGCTCACCGTCCATTCGGCGACCACATCGAGCCCGCCCTCCTTGAGCGCCCGGTCGACCCCGGCGAGATACGCGTCCGCCTCCCGCCGCACCAGCGCCCGCGCCAGCCCTTCCTTGCTCCCGAACTCGTTGTAGAGCGTCTGCCGTGACACCCCGGCCACGGCCGCCACGTCGACCATCCGGACCCCGCCCCACGGCCGTCGCGCCAGCGCCGTGTACGCCGCGTCCAAAAGGGATTCCCGCGCTGCAGGCATCGTCGCCTCCCCGGGCCGCCGTATGTCCGTACGGCTTGTTTCGCCAGAGTTGACGGGCTTGTCCGCACTGTCAATAGCCCGCACGCCCCCACCGTGGGGGTTACGGCCACGGGCCCTGTGGCCGTGGACCGATCACGATCGATACTGTGCAGGCATGCCCGATTACCACGATGATCTGCGCCTCGCCCACGTCCTCGCCGACGCTGCCGACGCCGCGACCATGGACCGCTTCAAGGCCCTCGACCTGAAGGTCGAGACGAAGCCGGACATGACGCCGGTGAGCGAGGCCGACAAGGCCGCCGAGGAACTGATCCGTGGCAACCTCCACCGGGCGCGGCCGCGCGACGCGATCCTCGGCGAGGAGTACGGCCTCGAGGGCACGGGCCCGCGCCGCTGGGTGATCGACCCGATCGACGGCACGAAGAACTACGTACGTGGCGTCCCCGTCTGGGCGACGCTGATCTCCCTGATGGAAGCGGGCGAGGGCGGCTACCAGCCGGTCGTCGGTGTCGTCTCCGCCCCCGCGCTCGGCCGCCGCTGGTGGGCGGCGAAGGGCGCGGGCGCGTACACGGGCCGCAGCCTGACCTCCGCGACCCGGCTGCACGTCTCGAAGGTGGGCCGGATGTCCGACGCCTCCTTCGCGTACTCGTCGCTGAGCGGCTGGGAGGAGCAGGGCCGGCTGAGCGGGTTCCTGGACCTGACCCGTTCCGTCTGGCGCACGCGCGGCTACGGCGATTTCTGGCCGTACATGATGGTGGCCGAGGGTTCGATCGACATCTGCGCGGAGCCCGAGCTCTCCCTGTGGGACATGGCGGCGAACGCGATCGTGGTGACCGAGGCGGGCGGTACCTTCACCGGCCTCGACGGCCGTCCGGGCCCGCACAGCGGCAACGCGGCGGCGTCGAACGGTCTGCTCCACGACGAGATGCTGAGCCACCTCACCGCGCGCTGAGCGGGCCGGCCGGGGCGCTCGCCGGAGTTCATGCGATCGGCAAGCGCCCCTGAACTCGCTTCACGCGCCCCCTTGTTGACACTCCCTTTACCTGTAACCCTGAGAGTCCCCCCACTTGTGAACTTGTGAATCGCTTCTTGTTGAGCGGTTCAACAGGTGCCCACACAGGAAGGTGGCTCCATCCATGCTCGTCCGTGACGCCATGAGCACGATGGTCCTCACCATCGGCCCCTCCCACACCCTGCGCCAGGCGGCCCGGCTGATGTCCAGCCGGCGGGTCGGCGCCGCCGTGGTCCTCGATCCCGACGGCTGCGGCATCGGCATTCTCACCGAGCGCGACATCCTCAACTCGCTCGGCCTCGGCCAGAACCCCGACCTGGAGGCCGCGGCCTCCCACACCACCACGGACGTCGTCTTCGCCGCGCCGTCCTGGACGCTGGAGGACGCGGCCGACGCGATGACGCACGGCGGCTTCCGCCATCTGATCGTGCTCGACGGCATCGAGGCCATCGGCATCGTCTCCGTGCGCGACATCATCCGCTGCTGGGCCCCGGCCCGGCGGCAGGCCGCGGCCCTCACGGTCTAGGTACGACGGCCTGAGTACGACAAGTGCAACAAGCACAACGGGTACAACGGGTACAACACGTGCGACAAAGAGGGCCGGCTCCCCGAGGGGAACCGGCCCTCCTGCTCTCGGCAGGCGCCAGGGTCAACTAGCCGCGAAGGGCCATGATCACGGCCTCCGGGCGCGAACCGAAGTCACCGGTACGGGACGGGTTCAGCGCAGGTCGAACCGGTCGAGGTCCATGACCTTGCTCCACGCCGCGGCGAAGTCCTTGACGAACTTCTCCTTGGCGTCGTCGCTCGCGTACACCTCGGCGAGCGCGCGGAGCTCGGAGTTCGAGCCGAAGACCAGGTCGGCACGGGTGCCGGTCCACTTCACGGCGCCGGAGGCGTCGCGGCCCTCGAACTCGTCCTGGGCGGACGACGTGGACTTCCACGTGGTGTCCATGTCGAGCAGGTTGACGAAGAAGTCGTTCGTCAGCGTGCCCGGACGGTCGGTGAGGACACCGTGCTTCGAGCCGCCCGCATTGGCACCGAGGACGCGCAGGCCGCCGACGAGGACGGTCAGCTCGGGCGCGCTCAGGGTCAGCAGGTTGGCCTTGTCGAGCAGCAGGTACTCGGCCGGCAGGCGGTTGCCCTTGCCCACGTAGTTGCGGAAGCCGTCGGCGGCCGGCTCCAGCGCGGCGAACGACTCGACGTCCGTCTGCTCCTGCGAGGCGTCGACGCGGCCCGCGGAGAACGGGACCTCGACCGCTACGCCGCCGTCCTTGGCCGCCTGCTCGACGGCCGCGGTGCCCGCGAGGACGACCAGGTCGGCGAGGGAGACCTTCTTGGCGCCCTGGGCGTTGAAGGACTCCTGGATGCCCTCCAGGGTGCGCAGCACCTGGGCGAGCTCGTCCGGGTTGTTGACCTCCCAGCCGCGCTGCGGCTCCAGGCGGATGCGGCCGCCGTTGGCGCCACCGCGCTTGTCGCTGCCCCGGAAGGAGGAGGCGGCGGCCCAGGCGGCGGAGACCAGCTGCGCGATGGTCAGGTCGGTGCCGAGGATCTGCTCCTTGAGGGAGGCGATGTCCGCGGCGTCGACGGTCTCACCGGTGGCGGCGGGCAGCGGGTCCTGCCACAGCAGCTGCTCGCTGGGGACCTCCGGGCCGAGGTAGCGCACGGCCGGGCCCATGTCGCGGTGCGTCAGCTTGAACCAGGCGCGGGAGAAGGCCTCCGCGAACTCCTGCGGGTTCTCGTAGAAGCGGCGCGAGATCTGCTCGTAGACCGGGTCGAAGCGGAGCGACAGGTCGGTGGTGAGCATCGTCGGCTTGTGCTTCTTCGAGGAGTCGAAGGCGTCCGGGATGGTCTCCTCGGCATCCTTGGCGATCCACTGGTGGGCGCCCGCCGGGGACTTCGTGAGCTCGTACTCGTACTCGAAGAGGTTCTTGAAGAAGCCGTTGCTCCACCGGGTCGGGGTGGAGGTCCAGGTGACCTCGAGGCCGGACGTGATCGCGTCCTTGCCGACGCCGGTGCCGTGGCTGGACTTCCAGCCGAGGCCCAGCTGCTCCATGGGGGCGGCCTCGGGGTCGGCCGCGACGTTGTCCGCCGGGCCCGCGCCGTGCGTCTTGCCGAAGGTGTGGCCACCGGCGATGAGGGCGACGGTCTCCTCGTCGTTCATCGCCATGCGGCGGAACGTCTCACGGATGTCGCGGGCCGCGGCGATCGGGTCCGGGTTGCCGTTGGGGCCCTCCGGGTTGACGTAGATGAGGCCCATCTGGACGGCACCGAGCGGGTTCTCCAGCTCGCGGTCGCCCGTGTAGCGGCCGTCGCCGAGCCACTCGGTCTCGGGGCCCCAGTAGACGTCCTCCTCGGCCTCCCAGACGTCCTCGCGGCCGCCGGCGAAGCCGAAGGTCTCGAAGCCCATGGTCTCCAGCGCGACGTTGCCCGTGAGGATCATGAGGTCGGCCCACGAGATGTTCTTGCCGTACTTCTTCTTGACCGGCCACAGCAGACGGCGGGCCTTGTCGAGCGAGGCGTTGTCCGGCCAGCTGTTGAGTGGCGCGAAGCGCTGCTGACCGGCACCGGCGCCACCGCGGCCGTCGGAGATCCGGTACGTGCCGGCGGAGTGCCAGGCCATACGGATCATCAGCGGGCCATAGTTGCCGAAGTCGGCCGGCCACCAGTCCTGCGAGGTGGTGAGCACCTCGGCGATGTCCTGCTTGACGGCGGCGAGGTCCAGCGAGTTGAACGCCTCGCGGTAGTCGAAGTCCTCACCCATCGGGTTCGCCACCGCGGGGTTCTTCGCGAGGATCTTCAGGTTCAGCCGCTCGGGCCACCACTGGCGGTTGCCCCCGCCCTGGGTCGGGTGCGCCGCACGTCCGTGCGCGACCGGGCAACCACCCTCCCCCTCCGTCTTCGGGTCAGTGACGATTGCTTCGTGATTCTCGGACATTGGGGGCCCTTCCGGAGTCGTCCTGTCGCTTGGCCTGAGCCGATTGTGATCCTACAATGGACAATGTCTAAGTCAAGTAAGGCTCCAAAGTCACACCCGATCGGGACCTGGTCCCCTGGCTGTTAGGCTGGTCTTTATGAGTGACCTGTTGGAACGACTGCGCGGACGCGGCTGGCGGATGACCGCGCAGCGCCGTGTCGTGGCCGAGGTCCTCGACGGGGACCACGTTCATTTGACCGCCGACGAGGTGCACGCGCGCGCAGTGGCGAAGCTCCCCGAGATCTCCCGGGCCACCGTCTACAACACGCTCGGCGAGATGGTGTCCCTCGGCGAGGTCATCGAGGTCGCCACGGACAAGCGCGCCAAGCGCTACGACCCGAACGCGCACCGCCCGCACCAGCACCTGGTCTGCGCCCGGTGCGGCCAGATCCGCGACGTGCACCCGACGGACAATCCACTGTCCGCCCTCCCCGACTCGGAGCGCTTCGGCTTCACGATCTCCGACGTGGAGGTCACCTACCGCGGCCTCTGCCCCAGCTGCGCCACCACGGCATAACCCCGTACTACCCCCACAGGGCCCGCCCCGAAAGGCGCGGGCCCTGCGCCATTTCCCCCGCACCCAAACCGCACCCCCGTGCCTCCACCCCGCGGCCCGACCCGCCCCGGCCGCCTCCCCGGACAATCCGTCACCGCCCACCCCCACCCACCTTGGGCAATCCGTCACCACCCGCCCCCACCCGCCCTGGGCGATCCGCCACCGGTCGGCCCACCCCGCCTTGGGCAATCTGCCGCCAAGGGCGGCAGGGTGGGCAAGGCGGCACCCCAGCGCCGGGCAGGCGCCCCCGCAGGCCCCCGCCCACGGCCCCACCCGGCAAGCACAACCCAGAGCCACAGCCCGACCCCCGAGCCACAGCCCAGAGCCACGACCCAGAGCCCAGAGCCCAGAGGTCACAACCCAGCCCAACCCCAGCCCGGCACACCACCCCCACCCCTTCCACAATCTGACGACCCGTCATATTCTCGCGGGCGCCCACCACATCCCAGCCGCACCCCGGAGGGCCCCGTGCAACCCAAACTCCGCGCCACAAACCTCACCCGCACCTTCAACACCACCCACGCCCTGGGCCCCGTGAACCTCACCGTCGCCCCCGGCGAATTCGTCTGCGCAGTAGGCCCGTCGGGCTGCGGCAAATCCACCCTGCTCCGCATAGCCGCAGGCCTGACCCGCCCCTCCACCGGCACCCTGGAGATCCGCACCAACAGCCCCCGCCCCGCCGCGATGATCTTCCAGGACTACGGCATCTACGACTGGAAAACGGTCCTGGCCAACGTCCGCTTCGGCCTCGACATCCAGAAGACCCCGCGCCGCGAGGCGAACGCCCGCGCCAAGGAGTGGCTGACCCGCATGGGCCTGGCCGACTTCGCCGACGCCTACCCGGCCACCCTCTCCGGCGGCATGCGCCAGCGCGTCGCGATCGCCCGGGCACTGGCCGTGGAACCCGAGATCCTCCTGATGGACGAGCCGTTCGCCGCCCTCGACGCCCAGCTCCGCACGATCCTCCAGGACGAACTCCTCGCCCTCACCCAGTCCACCCGTACGACCACCCTCTTCATCACCCACAGCCTGGAAGAGGCGATCGTGCTCGGCGACCGCGTCCTGGTGATGTCGGCCCGCCCGGGCCGGATCATCGCCGAACGCCGCCCGCCCTTCTCCCGCCCCCGCACCGGCGACATCCGCTCCACCCCCGAATTCACGGAACTCAAGGGCGAGTTGTGGGACCTGCTGCGCGGCGAGGTGCACCAGGAGGCGATCCCGGCATGACGACGACCGCTCCCGAGAAGCCCGGGAAACCCGATGAGCCCGAGAAGGACGAGTCCGTACTCGTCCGCTCCCCCGGCCCCCAGGAACTCCACCCCGCCCGCACCCGCCGCAGGCGGCACGCCCTGGAACTCTCCCTCGCGATCGCGGTCCCGCTGCTCCTGGTCCTCCTGTGGCAACTGGCGGCGTCCCGGTCCTGGATCGACGACCGCGTCTACCCGGCCCCCTCCGCGATCCTCGCCGACGGCTGGGACCGGGCGACGGCGGGCGACCTGTGGCCGGACGTGCGGGCCACCCTCAAACGCGTCCTCGCCGGGTACGCGATCGGTACCGTGACCGGCTACGCCCTGGGTCTCCTCATGGGCTCGGTCCGGCTGATCCGGGCCGCCCTGGAACCGCTCCTCGACGCCCTCTACGTCGTACCGAAACTCGCCCTGCTCCCCGTCTTCCTGAACATGTTCGGCCTGGGCGAGGGCCCCCAGATCGCGCTCGTCGCCGCGACCGTCTTCTTCTTCGTGTGGATCTCGACGATGGCGGCCGTCGTCTCGGTCCCCTCGGGCCACCGCGACGCGGGCCAGGTCTTCGGGGCGTCCCCCTGGCAGATGTTCCGCCACGTCCTGCTGCCGGCCTCGCTCCCCGCGGTCCTGGTCGGCGCCCGCATCGCGGCGGGCGTGGCCGTCCTCGTCATCGTCGCCTCGGAACAGATCGCCGCGACGGACGGCCTCGGCCACCTGATCTTCGACGCCCGCGCCCTCTTCCAGAACGACGTGATGTTCGTCGGCATCGTCTGCGTCGCCGTCCTCGGCGTCGTCTTCTCCGAACTAGTGCGCCTGGCGGGCCGGTTCCTCACCCCGTGGGCCCCGCGCGACCGCGGCCGCGGCCAGTCCTGACGCACCCCCTCCCCCGCTCCCTACGTACGTACGTGCACGGAGGCCCCATGCGCACCCACCACACCACGGACCGCACCACGGACCGCACCACCAGACACAGCACACGCCACAGCACACGACACATGGGTACGACCCTGCTCGTGGCCGGCGCTCTCCTCCTCTCCGGCGCGGCCTGCGCCAAGAACGACACCGGTTCCTCGGACACGGCGTCCGAACCCCGCACGATCAAGGCGGTCGACGGCTGTGGCAAGGGCAGCTGGACCGATCCGTCCGACCTGTCCCCCGACCGCACCCCGGCCCGCTGCTCGTCCGGCACCCCGGCCCCCGTCAAGCTCGCCAAGACCCGCAAGATCACGATTGCGACGGGCACCCTCAGCGCCGAGTACGTGGCCCCGCTCGAAATGGCGGTCAAGAAGGGCGAGTTCAAGAAGGAGGGCCTGGACGTGACGCTGAAGGTCCTCCCGACCCCCGACGCGCTCCCCCTCCTCGCGAAGGGCGACATCGACGCGCAATGGGCCGCCCCCGAAGCGGCCGTCATGAACGGCATCCTCGGCGGCTTCGACATCAAGTGGGTCGCCGGCAACTTCTCCCCCGACCCGAAGTCCAAGTCCGGCCTGTGGGTACGCCTCAAGGACGGCCAGAGCGCGGCCCAGGTCTCGATGGCCGGCCGCAAGATGGGCACGATGATCGGCAAGGGGTCCGTGATCTCGTACCCCATGAACACCGCCCTGAGGAAGCACGGCGGCGGCCTCGACAAGATCCAGTTCCAACAGCTCGGCTCGGCGGACGTGCTGACCGCGCTGCAGAACGGCGGCGTCGACTCGGCCTGGCTGCTCGACCCGGTCTGGCGCAAGGTCGACGGCGACAAGCACTACGCGTTCCTCGGCGGTCAGCCCCAGGGCGAACCCCTCGGCGGCCTGCTCTTCGGCCCGAACCTGCTCTCCAAGGACCAGGACGCGGGCGTGGCGCTGCTGCGCGCGTACATCCGCACCGTGAACACGTACTTCGCGGGCGACTACAAGAAGGACCCGAGCTTCGTCTCGGAACTGGCGACCGTCCTGAAGACGGACAAGACCATCCTCGAATCCACGCCGTCCCTCCGCATGGACTGGGAGATCCGCGGCGGCACGACGGACCGGTTGCAGGAGGCGTACAAGGCGGCGGGCGTCTCGAAGGGGGACCCGCTCCCCGAGTCCAGGACGGTGGACCGACAGTTCTACGAAGAAGCGGTGGGCCACAAACCGTAAACAAACCAAGGGCCGGAATCTCACGATTCCGGCCCTTGGCCTTCAGTAGCGGGGACAGGATTTGAACCTGCGACCTCTGGGTTATGAGCCCAGCGAGCTACCGAGCTGCTCCACCCCGCGTCGGTGAACCCAACACTACGCGACGCCCCCCACCAGCGCAAATCACTTCCCCCCCCCCGCCCACCCGCCTTGAACAATCCGCCGCCCAGCCCGGCCGCCTTGGGCAATCTGCCGCCAAGGGCGGCAGGGTGGGCAAGGCGGCACCCCAGCGCCGGGCAGGCGCTGCAACCGGCCCCCGCCCACGGCCCCGGCCCCCGAGCCACAACCCAGAGCCACAACCCAGCACGGCCCCACAAAGAGCACCCCTACGCTCCCTACGCCGACAACTCCTGCCGAAGCGCATCCCGCAACCGCCCAGCCCGCTCAGCCACCTCAGCCGGCCCGAGCTCCACAGCCCGAGACGCCCACTTCTGCCCCTCGGCAAGATCCCCCCGCCGCGCACACAGCAGCGCGAGCCGAAGCGCGGCCCGCCCATGCCCCGCATCAGCCGCCCGCGTCCACCACAGCGCCGCCTCCGGCTCGCTCCCCTCCCGGGCGAGCAGCAGCCCGAGATTGAACGCCCCGTTCCGCGACCCGGCCTCGGCCGCCTCCCGGTACCACCGAGCGGCCTCGACCACATCACCCCGCGCCGACGCGAGCATGCCCACCCGCACCTGCGCCCGCCGATGCCCGTGCTCAGCAGCCCGCTCGTACCACTCCTCGCACTCGGACTTCACCGTCACCGGCTCCCCCAGCTCGTGCCGGGGCGGAGGCGGCGTCCGTACGTCGAGCAGCGAGGCGAGCCGGTACGCGGCCTCCGCGCTGCCACCACCCGCGGCGCACCGCAGATGCCGCTCGGCGGTCGGCTCGTCGCCCTCGCGCAGCCGCGCGATCCCGGCCTGCAGCGCGGCCTCGGTGTGCCCGCCTGCGGCGGCCCGCTCGTACCACTGGAGCGCGGCGTCCTCCTCCTCGCGACCCGCGTAGAGGATGCCGAGATTGAAGGCGGCGTCGACACTGCCCGCCTCGGCCGCCTTGGAGAACCAGGGCTCGGCCCCGACCGCGTCCCCGTTCTGCAGCAGCAGCACCGCGAGCGCGTTGGCCGCTTCCCGGTGCCCCGCGTACGCGGCACGCCGGTACCAGCCCTCGGCCTGAGCGGTGCGCTTCTGCTCGGCGCACAGCAGACCGAGGTTGTACGCGCCGTTGTTGTCGCCCGCGTCCATCGCGGCCCGGTACCAGCGCTCCGCGGTCTGGGTCTCACCGCGCCCGGCGTGCAGCGCGCCCAGCGCGTTCGCCGCGTTCCCGTCGCCGTCCTGGGCGGCGCGCAGCCACCACACGGCGGCGCTCTCCTCGTCCCCGGCGTCGCGCAGCAGGAACGCGAGGGCGCACGCGGCGCGCGGCTCGCCGTCCTTGGCGGACGTCAGGTACCAGCGCCCGGCCTCCTTGAGGTCGCCGCGCTTCTCCAGGATCGCGCCGAGGTGCAGCGCGGCCCTGCGGTGCCCGCGGGCGGCGGCCTGCCGGTACCAGGACTCGGCCTCCTCGGCGGGGTTCTTGACGTCCTTGGTGACGAGGACGTCGGTGCCGCCCTTGCGGTCGAGCGCGCGGGCGAGCCGGTACGCGGCCTCGCGGTGCCCGCGCTCGGCGGCGACCAGCATCCAGCGCTCGGCCCCGACGTCGCTGCGGTGCTCCAGGAGGTCGGCGAGGGCGTAGGCCCCGAGGGTGTGGCCCTGCTCGGCGGACTGCCGCAGCCAGTACTCGGCGGCGGGCTCGTCACCACGCTCACGGTGGTGGCGCCCCAGAGCGTGGGCAGCGGCGGCGGAGCCGGCGACGGCGGCGACCCGCCACCATCCCGCGGCTTCGTCGGCGTAGCCCCGCTGATGCAGCAGCACACCCAGATTGTTGGCGGCGGCGCGGTCGCCCGCGCTCGTGGCGTTACGCAGCAGAGGCTCGGCCCCGTCGAGATCACCGCGGCGCAGCAGCATGGCGCCGAGGACGCTCATCGCCTCGACGTCGCCGGCCTCCGCGGCCAGCCGCTGGCGTGCTTCCTCGGCAGCCTCACCCGGTTCGTCCCGATCTGTCGGCTGCACAAACCGCCCTGTCTCCAACAGAGTTGCCTTGTCCCCCATAACGTCCATCGTCGCACCACCTGCCACCTGGGTACACCTCGTATACCGCAGCCAGTGAGGTCACTTCAGCGTTTTGTCGACATGCCCACAGAGAGATAAGTGAAACACAGATTCCCCAACTCTCCCCGGGCGGAGCACTCTTCGCACGCACATAGGACGCAGCTGATACGTCTCTGGTACGCGGCAGGTACGTGACTCGCACATGCCAGCGGCTCATGACACCCGGGGCACCGACGCACCGAAGGCCCGGAAGCCATAGCTTCCGAGCCTTCGATCATCAGTAGCGGGGACAGGATTTGAACCTGCGACCTCTGGGTTATGAGCCCAGCGAGCTACCGAGCTGCTCCACCCCGCGCCGTTGTGTTCAAACCGTATCACGGCGCGGGGCTGCTCCCGGTCAGCCGCCGGACGCCTCCTTGTCGCTGCTCTGGTCGGTGCTCTGGTCGGTGCTCTTGTCCGCGCTCTTGCCGTCGCCGCTCGATCCGCCGCTCTTGTCGGCGTTCTTGTCGGCGTTCTGCTTGGCCTCCTTGTCGGCCGCCGTCTGGGCCTTCTCGGCGCGCTGCAGAGCCTCCTGGAGGTCGTCCTGGGCCTTCCCGTAGGCCGCCCAGTCGCCGTCCTTCATGGCCTTCTCGCCCGCCTCGAACGCCTTCTCGGCGTCCGCGAGGGCTTCCTTGACCGTGGAGTTCGCCGGCGTGGTCGTGTCCCCTCCCGGCTGCGTCGGCTCGGTCGTGGAACCGCCGTCCACCTCGAAGGCATCGTTCAACGCCTCCGAGAGCGAGCCGGCGAAGCCCATTCTGTCGCCGTACGAGACCGCGACCTTGCGCATCAGCGGGTACTCGGAATTGCGCCCCTGTGCGTAGATCGGCTCGACGTAGAGGAACCCCTTGTCGAGCGGGACCGTCAGCAGATTGCCGTACAGGACCGTCGAGTCGGCGCCCTTCATGTCGCGCACCCAGTTCGCCACCGGATCCCAGGAGTTGAGCT
Source organism: Streptomyces sp. VRA16 Mangrove soil (assembly GCF_017377775.1). Taxonomy (GTDB): domain Bacteria; phylum Actinomycetota; class Actinomycetes; order Streptomycetales; family Streptomycetaceae; genus Streptomyces. The sequence goes on along the minus strand of NZ_JAFVLN010000016.1, from coordinate 3,109 downwards.
TGTTCTGCACCTGCTCGGGTCCCTGGACCTTGTCCTCGGTGACTCTGAGGAGCTTTATGGCGCCGTAGTCCTTACTGGTCGCGTCGGCGTCCACCGCCATGAAGGCGCGCAGGTTGGGCCTGCCGCTCGGCGTGAACGTCGTCGTCAGCGAGAACTGCTGGCTGGTCTGACCCGGCATCTTCATGGACAGGTAGTACGGCGGGACCGCGCTGTTGTCCTTCTTGGTCGGGTCGTTCGGCACCTGCCAGGCGTCGGACGCGTTGTAGAACTGGTCCGAGTCCTGGACGTGGTACAGGCTCAGCAGCTCGCGCTGGACCTTGAACATGTCCTGCGGGTAGCGCAGGTGCTCCTTCAGGTCGGCCGGGATGGCGCTCTTGGGCTGGACGGTTCCGGGGAACGCGTTCTCCCACGTCTTCAGGACCGGGTCGCTCTCGTCCCACGCGTAGAGCTTGACCTCGCCCGTGTACGCGTCGACGGTCGCCTTCACCGAGTTGCGGATGTAGTTGACCTGGTTCTGCTGAGCCACCACGGAGCGCTGGCTGTCCGCCTCGTTGAGCGAGTCGGCCGTGGTGTCGCCGAGCGTCGTACGCGACGCGTACGGGTACCCGTTCGACGTCGTGTAGGCGTCGACCACCCACTTGATCTTGCCGCCGACGACCGTCGGGTAGGCGTCGCCGTCGATGGTCAGCCACGGCGCGACGGCCTCGACGCGCTCCTTCGGCGTGCGGTTGTACAGGATCCGCGACCCCTCGCCGATGGCGCCGGAGTAGAGGATCTGCGGCTCGCTGAACGCCACCGCGTAAGCGGCCCGGTTGATCGGGTTCGAGAGGTTGACGCCGCTCTTGCCCGTGTAGCTGGTGGTCTTCTGCGTGCCGTCTTCCTGCTCGTAGTCCAGCTCCTTCTGCGGCCCGCCGACGATCGAGTACTGCGTCGTCTTCTCGCCGTAGTAGATGCGCTGGTTGTAGTTCCCGAGGTCACCGCTGGTCGGCAGGCCCGACTCGGTGAACTGCGGGGCGCCCTGCGAGGTGGAGGTGCCCTTCGCCGTCACGGCTCCGTAGCCGTGCGTGTAGACGAAGTGGTCGTTGATCCAGTTCCGCTTGTCCAGCTTGCCCAGGTTCAGCTCGCGCAGGCCCACGACGGTGTCCTGGCCGTCGTAGCGGTCCACGTCCAGGGTCGTCGGGAACTGGTAGTACTTCCGCTGCTGTTCGAGCTGCTGGAAGGTCGGCGAGACGATGTTCGGGTCGTTCAGCCGGTAGCTGGCCGCCGAGTCGGCCTCCGAGCGCTGCTTCTTGGTCTCCTTGTCGGAGCCCTCGCCGCTGTAGTCGTCGACCGTCGCCCTGTCGATGCCGTACGCCTTGCGCGTGGCCTCGATGTTCTTCTGGATGTACGGCGCTTCCTTGGACTGCTCGTTCGGCTGCACCTGGAACTTCTGGACGATGGCCGGGTACAGGCCGCCGATCAGGATCGCCGAGAGCACCATCAGGCCGAAGCCGATGACAGGCAGCTGCCAGGTGCGCCGCCACAGGGTCGCGAAGAACAGCAGGGCGCAGATGACGGCGATGCAGAACAGGATCGTCTTCGCCGGCAGATACGCGTTCGCGTCGACGTACCTCAGGCCCGTCCAGTTGTTCGTCGCCTTGAAGTCGCTCGACTTCACCGCGAGCCCGTACCGGTCGAGCCAGTACGCGACCGCCTTCAGCGCGACGAACACACCCAGGAGGACGGACAGATGCCCCGTCGCGGCCGCCGTGGCACGCGCGCCCGGGCTGGTGATGCGCAGTCCGCCGTACAGGTAGTGCGTCAGTGCGGCGGCGACCAGGCCGATGACGGCGGCCGCGAACCCGAAGCCGAGCAGGAACCGGTACCACGGCAGGTCGAAGGCGTAGAAGGACACGTCCAGGTGGAACTGGGGGTCCTTCTGGTGGAACGGCACCCCGTTCACGTACAGCAGCCACGTGCGCCACTGGCTCGCCGCCGAGGCGCCCGCGATCAGGCCGACGAGCGCGGTGATGCCGATCAGGAGCCACTTCTTGAAGGGCGCGATGCCCATCCGGTAGCGGTCGAGGCTCTGCTGCTCCTGGGACATGGCGCTCAGCGGCGGGCGCAGCCGGTGCGCCAGCCACACGTTCACACCCACGGCGAGCGCCATGAGCAGGCCGAAGACGAAGAAGAGCCCGATCTTCGTCCAGAGGGTCGTCGTGAACACGGACGAGTAGTCGACCGACCGGTACCAGAGCCAGTCCGTCCAGAACCCGGAGAACATGACGAAGGCCATGCCCAGCACGGCCAGGACGCCCAGCGTCAACAGCAGCGTCCGGGCACGCCGGGAGGGGCGTCCCACTCTGATCCGCGGCCCCGTCGGGCCCCCGCCCCGGTCCGGCATCTGGAAAGCCAAGGTGCGCACCTCGAAAGTTCAGTAATCGATCTGTCAGGCCCCCGAGATCGCGGACCTCTCACCTATGCAACTTACTCAGGCTTTACTCAGTTCCCGGTTCGGGGGAGGAACGAGGCAGGATTGTGACCATGTCCAACACCCCCATGGCTGCCAGCCCGCTGACCCGCGCCGTTCTCGAGATCGACGAGTACGCCTCGGGCATGGGCTGGGACCAGCCCGCCCGCCTCTTCGCCCTCGTCGACACCGGCGCCCTGCGCGCGCAGGAACCCGCTCTCGCCACCCAGCTCGGCCTCGACACCGAGGGCGAGGTGTCCGGCTTCACCCCGATCCTCCAGGACGAGATCCCGGCCTCGAAGCCGCTGGACGAGTTCCTCGGCACCATCGCCTGGCCCGACGCCGTCGCGGGCTGCGCCCTGACGGTGGAGCGCCTGATGCTGCCGCCGTCCGCCGAGGCGTCGGTCCCCGAGGGCCTGACCGGCAAGAAGCTCACGAAGTGGGTCGCCGAGCACCCGGACCGCCAGGAGGTCCGGATGACCGTCGCGGTGCTGCGCGACGGCACCCGCGACTCGGCGATCCGGCTGCGCGAGAAGGACTCGCCGACCGAGGTCCTCACCGGTCCCGACCTGGTGCCGGGTCTCGCCGACGCGCTCGGCGCGACGTTCGCCGAGTGACGTCCGTGTCCTGTCCTACGGAGAGGGGCGGGGCCGGGGTACC
>NZ_JAFVLN010000015.1 GCF_017377775.1 Streptomyces sp. VRA16 Mangrove soil | reverse complement strand
GCCTTCCCCTGGTGAAGGAGAAGGACTTTTTCAAAGGAACCTCATCCTCGACCTGATGGCCGGGGACGGGGTATCAACATATCTGGCGTTGATTTTTGGCACGCTGTTGAGTTCTCAAGGAACGGACGCTTCCTTTGTACTCACCCTCTCGGGCTTTCCTCCGGGCGCTTCCCTTCGGTCTTTCGTGTTTCCAACCTTACCAGATCCTTTTTCCGTTCCGTTCCCGGTTCGGATTTCATTTCTGGTGGCCGTTGGAGGGCCTTTGCCTTTCGGCGGTTCCGACTTTATCAGAGATTCTGAGTCGGATTTCCCGCCCCTCTCGGGGACTTGAACCGGGCACGTAAGTGCGCCGGGTTCCCCTCAGGCGGAGACGTAAACGTACTGGAGCGGGGCGCCCCGATGCAAATCGAGGCGCCCCGCTCCCTACGTACTGCCGACGTGCGTCAGACCTCGACGACGACCGGGAGGATCATCGGGCGGCGGCGGTAGGTGTCCGAGACCCACTTGCCCAGCGTGCGGCGGATGAGCTGCTGCAGCTGGTGGGGCTCGACGACGCCGTCCTGGGCCGACTTCTCCAGAACATCGGTGATCTTCGGCATGACCGCGCTGAACGCCGAGTCCTCGATGCCGGAGCCTCGGGCCTGGACGTGCGGGCCGGCCGTGATCTTGCCGGTGCTGGAGTCGACGACCACGAAGACCGAGATGATGCCTTCGTCGCCGAGGATCTTGCGGTCCTTCAGGGCCGGCTCGCCGACGTCGCCGACGGAGAGGCCGTCCACATAGACGTAACCCGCCTGAACCTTGCCCACGATCTTGGCCTTGCCGTCGACCAGGTCGACGACGACGCCGTCCTCGGCGATCACGATGCGGTCGTGCGGGACGCCGGTGAGGGCGCCCAGCTCGGCGTTGGCGCGCAGGTGGCGCCATTCGCCGTGGACCGGCATCAGGTTCTTGGGCTTGCAGATGTTGTAGAAGTACAAAAGCTCGCCCGCGGACGCGTGGCCCGAGACGTGCACCTTGGCGTTGCCCTTGTGGACGACGTTGGCACCCCAGCGGGTCAGGCCGTTGATCACGCGGTAGACCGCGTTCTCGTTGCCGGGGATGAGCGACGACGCCAGGATCACCGTGTCGCCGGAGACGATCCGGATCTGGTGGTCGCGGTTGGCCATGCGGGACAGGGCCGCCATCGGCTCGCCCTGGGAGCCCGTACAGACCAGGACGACCTCGCTGTCGGGCAGGTCGTCGAGGGTCTTGACGTCGACGACCAGACCGGCGGGAACCTTCAGGTAGCCGAGGTCACGGGCGATGCCCATGTTGCGGACCATCGAGCGGCCGACGAAGGCGACCCGGCGGCCGTACTCGTGCGCGGCGTCCAGGATCTGCTGGATGCGGTGCACGTGGCTGGCGAAGGACGCGACGATGATGCGCTTCTGGGCGCTCGCGAAGACCCCACGGATCACGTTCGAGATGTCGCGCTCGGGCGGGACGAAGCCAGGGACCTCGGCGTTCGTCGAGTCGGAGAGAAGAAGGTCCATACCCTCTTCACCCAGCCGCGCGAACGTCGGCAGGTCCGTGAGCCGGCGGTCCAGCGGGAGCTGGTCCATCTTGAAGTCGCCGGTGTGGACCACCATGCCGGCCGGGGTGCGGATGGCGACGGCCAACGCGTCCGGGATGGAGTGGTTGACCGCTACGAACTCGCAGTCGAAGGGGCCCAGGCGCTCGCGGTCGCCCTCGGCCACCTCGAGCGTGTACGGGCGGATGCGGTGCTCCTGGAGCTTCGCCTCGATCAGCGCGAGGGTCAGCTTGGAGCCGATCAGGGGAATGTCCGGCTTCTCGCGGAGGAGATACGGGACGCCGCCGATGTGGTCCTCGTGGCCATGCGTCAGGACGATGCCCTCGATGTCGTCGAGGCGGTCCCTGATGGACGAGAAGTCCGGCAGGATCAGGTCGATTCCGGGCTGCTCCTCCTCGGGGAAGAGCACTCCGCAGTCGACGATCAGCAGACGGCCGTCGAATTCGAAGACGGTCATGTTGCGCCCGATCTCACCGAGGCCGCCCAGCGGGGTGACGCGCAGGCCGCCCTTCGGGAGCTTCGGCGGGGCGCCGAGTTCAGGATGCGGATGACTCAAAAGACTCTCCTCACCACACGCGCCACGTACCTGTGGGCACGTGGCGCGCGTGACGTTCGTGCAGTAGCAGTTGTGGTGATGCTCGGGGTCTTGCTGTTGGTTCTGCTTTTTCTGTTGATTCAGTTGTGGAGCTTTGCCAAGTCTGTGGTTAGAGCTGTACCCCGCCGGCGGCAAGATCGATCTTGAGCTGAGCGGTTTCCTCGGCGGTGAGCTCGACCAGGGGCAGGCGAAGGGGTCCGGCGGGCAGGCCCTGAAGGGCCAGCGCCGCCTTCGTCGTGATGACGCCCTGGGTACGGAACATGCCCGTGAACACCGGGAGCAGCTTCTGGTGGATCTCCGTCGCCTTGTGCACGTCACCCGAGACGTACGCGTCGAGCATGGCGCGCAGTTCGGGGGCGACCACGTGGCCGACCACCGAGACGAAGCCGCACGCGCCGACCGAGAGGAGCGGCAGGTTCAGCATGTCGTCGCCGGAGTACCAGGCCAGGCCGGAGCGGGCGATGGCCCAGGAGGCGCGGCCGAGGTCGCCCTTGGCGTCCTTGTTGGCGACGATGCGCGGGTGCTCGGCGAGCCGGACGATCGTCTCCGTGTTGATCGGTACGCCGCTGCGGCCCGGGATGTCGTAGAGCATCACGGGGAGTTCGGTTGCGTCGGCGATCGCCGTGAAGTGCCGCAGGAGACCCTCCTGCGGGGGCTTGTTGTAGTACGGCGTGACCGTGAGCAGGCCGTGGGCGCCGGCCTTCTGGGCCTCGCGGGCGAGCTCGATGCTGTGGCGGGTGTCGTTCGTACCGACACCCGCGACGACATGGGCACGGTCTCCGACCGCTTCGACGATGGCTCGTACGAGATCCGATTTCTCCGCGTCGCCGGTGGTCGGGGACTCGCCGGTGGTGCCGTTGACGATCAGGCCGTCGTTGCCTGCGTCCACCAGGTGGGCGGCGAGTCGCTGCGCGCCGTCGAGGTCGAGTGCGCCGTCCGCCGCGAAGGGCGTGACCATGGCGGTGAGGACCCTCCCGAAGGGGGTCTGCGGAGTCGAGGTCGGAGCCATGGGTAACACGCTACTCGCTGCTCAGCACCGGGTCCCCCCTCGGGGGATGCGACAAGTCACAACAAAGATGGAGCCCGGCACTGCCTGCTCGGGGGTTCAAGCAGTGCCGGGTCCGTTTGATCAGGCTAGATGAACTTTACGAAATGCCGCAATACGGACACTTCGGCTGACTGCCCGTACATCTGTGCCCCGAGCCGCAGGTCGGGGCAGGGACGTCGGCGGTGGGCCAGGGCCGCCACGGGACGCGGACCGCGAGCAGTGCGGCTTTCACCCGGCTTCACCCTGTTCCGCACCGAACAGGAAAAAACTTCAGTGAATTTGGCGAAACAGGGCACCCTTTGGGGCACTCGTGCGTCTGTGTAGATGAACACACTTCGTTCGAACCTCTTGAGGAGAAGCAGCACCCATGTTCCGTCGGCGCGAGCCCGTTCCCTTCGCCTTCATCGCCGAAGCCGACAAGTTCCGCAGTAACGTCACGCCGCCGCAGCGCGAGCGTCCCTCTGTCGGTCAGATGGCCGGTCGTACGTTGATCGGGCTGACCGTCGTGGCCGGCATCGTCGGGTCCCTGTTGTTCGGGATGCCGGCGCTGTCCGCCGATCAGTCCACGCAGCATGTGCAGCAGTCGGAAGCATCCGACGGACGCTGAAGGATGCTGACGGGCACTGACGGGCCGTCACGTGCTCTTGGCGCGCTCTGACCCTTCCGGACCCCCTGGGGTGGAAGGCCGGGACCTGCGTCGGTAGCCTCACCGGGCACAGCCCAAGACCAGCGTGGATCGAGTGAGGACCCGTCGTGCCCCTGCCCTTCCTGACGGCCGACCGTGCATTCGACGAGGCCGCGGACACCGCGCTGCCCTTCGACGACCGGGACCAGTGGCGCCGTCCGTACCGCCCGGGACCGTACCGGGTGGGCACGGCCGCCCTGCTGTTGCTGCTGTCGTCGTACGTCCTGTTCGCGGCGGTCATCATCGCGGCGGCCGGGGATGTCTCGGCCGCCGGTGTGTGCGGCGCGCTCGCGGTGCTGATCATCGCGGCGGCGCTGCGGCTGCTGCGGATGGGCACCTGGGTGAGCGCCCGCGGGCTGCGGTACGTCGGCTTCTTCCAGACCCGGACGACGGCCTGGAACCAGGTCGTGACCGCGCGTACGGTGCAGCAGCCCGTGCGCTGGCTGGGGCTGCCCCGCACGGTGCAGGGGCAGGCCCTGGTCCTCGTACGACGGGACCGGCAGGGTGAGCAGACGACTCTGCTCACCAGTCACAGTGCGGACTTCCTCGGGCGGTCGACGGCGTTCGACCGGGCCTCGGACAGTGTCGAGGTGTGGGCCGAGGAGTACCGTCCGCACGCCTGAGCACGACGCCCGTACGGGCTTGAGTACGACGATGGGCCCGCCCGGGTGATCCGGGCGGGCCCATCGTCGTACGCGGTTCAGACCTGTACGGAACGGCCCTCGTGCAGGGCGATCGCGCGCTGCATCGCCTTGCGGGCGCGCGGGGTGTCGCGGGCGTCGCGGTAGGCGACCGCGAGGCGGAACCAGCAGCGCCAGTCCCCCGGTGCGTCCTCCGTCTCGGCCTTGCGCTTGGCGAAGACCTCGTCGGCGGAGTCGCGGTCGATGCGGCCGTAGCCGTCGCGGCGGAGTTCGTCGACGGGCAGGCCGCCCTCCGCCTCCAGGAGTTCGGCCAGCCGGTTGGCCTTGCGGACGAACTGGGTGTTCGCCCACAGGAACCAGATGCCGATCACCGGCAGGATCAGCACCGCGACCCCGAAGGTGATCGTGAGCAGCGTGCCCTGCTGGATGAGCATGATGCCGCGGTCGCCGGCCAGGACGAAGTAGACGACCAGGACCGCCGCGGTGATCGCGTACGTGATTTTCGCGCGCATCGGTGCGGGTCAGCCGTTCAGGTCGAGGAAGTGTTCCAGACCGAAGGTCAGGCCCGGGGCCGTCACGACCTTGCGGGCGCCCAGGAGGATGCCCGGCATGAAGCTGCTGTGGTGCAGCGAGTCGTGGCGGATGGTGAGGGTCTCGCCCTCGGCGCCGAGGAGGACCTCCTGGTGGGCCAGGAGGCCGCGCAGCCGGACCGAGTGGACCGGGACGCCGTCGACGTCCGCGCCGCGGGCGCCGTCGAGCGCGGTCTGCGTGGCGTCCGGCGCCGGGGCGCTGCCCGCCTTCGCGCGGGCCGCCGCGATCAGCTGGGCCGTGCGCGAAGCCGTCCCCGAAGGGGCGTCGACCTTCTTCGGGTGGTGCAGCTCGATGACCTCGACGGACTCGAAGTACGGGGCCGCCACCTCGGCGAACTTCATGGTCAGGACGGCGCCGATGGAGAAGTTGGGCGCGATGAGCACGCCGGTCCCGGGGGAGGCGGCGAGCCACTGCTCAAGCTGCGTGAGACGGTCCTCGGTCCAGCCCGTGGTGCCGACGACCGCGTGCATGCCGTGGCCGACGGCGAACTCCAGGTTCTCCATCACGGAGTCGGGGGTCGTCAGCTCGACGACCACCTGGGCGCCGGACTCGACCAGCGTGTCCAGCTTGTCGCCGCGGCCGAGGGCCGCGACCAGCTCCAGGTCCTCGGCGGCCTCGACGGCACGGACCGCCTCGGAGCCGATCCGGCCCTTGGCCCCGAGGACCGCCACGCGCAGCTTGCTCATGTTCTTCCGTTTCCTTGCGCCGAAAGGTTGTTACGCGACCGCTTCGTGGAGGCGTGCCGCCTGCTTGTCCTTGAGCGGGCCCATCACCGACAGGGAGGGACGCTGTCCCAGGATCTCGCGGGCCACCTGGCGCACCTCGTCCGGGGTCACCTCGGAGATGCGGGCCAGCATGTCGTCGACCGACATCTGCTCGCCCCAGCACAGCTCGCTCTTGCCGATGCGGTTCATGAGCGCTCCGGTGTCCTCCAGGCCGAGGACCGTGGAGCCCTTCAGCTGGCCGACGGCGCGGGCGATCTCGTCGTCCGTCAGACCGTGCTGCGCGACCTGGTCGAGCTCGTCGCGGCAGATCTTCAGGACGTCGTGCACCTGGTTCGGGCGGCAGCCCGCGTACACGCCGAACAGGCCGCAGTCGGCGAACGACGAGGTGTACGAGTACACGCTGTAGGCCAGACCGCGCTTCTCGCGGACCTCCTGGAAGAGGCGCGAGGACATGCCGCCGCCGAGCGCCGTGTTGAGGACGCCCATGGCCCAGCGGCGGTCGTCGGTGCGGGCCAGGCCCGGCATGCCGAGGATGACGTGGGCCTGCTCGGTCTTGCGCCCGAGCAGTTCCATGCGGCCGGCGGCGCGCAGGGTCCTGTGGCCGGTGCGCGGGCCCATCGGGGTGGCGGCACCGGTGAGGGCGCCCGCACGCTCGAAGGCGGCGCGGACCTGGCGTACGACCTTGTTGTGGTCCACGTTGCCCGCCGCGGCCACGACCAGGTGGGTGGGGTCGTAGTGCTTCTTGTAGAAGCGCGCGATCTGGTTGCGGCTCAGGGCGTTGATCGTGTCGACCGTGCCGAGGACCGGGCGGCCCAGCGGGGTGTCGCCGAGCATCGTGTGCGCGAACAGGTCGTGCACGCAGTCGCCCGGGTCGTCCTCGGTCATCGCGATCTCTTCGAGGATCACGCCGCGCTCCGCGTCGACGTCCTCCTCCTCGATGAGCGAGCCGGTCAGCATGTCGCAGACGACGTCTATCGCAAGCGGCAGATCGGTGTCGAGCACGCGCGCGTAGTAGCACGTGTACTCCTTGGCCGTGAACGCGTTCATCTCGCCGCCGACCGCGTCGATGGCGGCGGAGATGTCCAGTGCGCTGCGCTTCTTCGTGCCCTTGAAGAGCAGGTGCTCCAGGTAGTGCGTCGCGCCGTTCAGCGTCGGAGTCTCGTCGCGCGAGCCCACGTGGGCCCAGATGCCGAAGGTCGCCGAGCGGACGGAGGGCAGGGTCTCGGTGACGATGCGCAGGCCGCCGGGGAGGGTGGTCCTGCGGACCGTGCCGATGCCGTTCTCGCCCTTGATCAGGGTTTGGGTACGGGCGACGGCCCGCCCCTCCGAAGAGGTGCGGGCCGTCGTCGTGGTGCTACGGGACGTCACTTGTCGGCGTCGTCCTTCTTGTCGTCGTCCTCGCCCTCGATCACGGGGACGAGGGAGAGCTTGCCGCGGGAGTCGATCTCGGCGATCTCGACCTGGACCTTCTGGCCCACACCGAGGACGTCCTCGACGTTCTCCACGCGCTTGCCGCCGGCGAGCTTGCGGATCTGCGAGATGTGCAGCAGACCGTCCTTGCCCGGCATGAGGGAGACGAACGCACCGAAGGTCGTCGTCTTCACGACGGTGCCCAGGTAGCGCTCGCCGACCTCCGGCATGGTCGGGTTGGCGATGCCGTTGATCGTGGCGCGGGCGGCCTCGGCCTGCGAGCCCTGGGCGGCACCGATGTAGATGGTGCCGTCGTCCTCGATCGTGATGTCGGCGCCGGTGTCCTCCTGGATCTGGTTGATCATCTTGCCCTTCGGGCCGATGACCTCACCGATCTTGTCGACCGGGATCTTGACCGTGATGATCCGCGGCGCGTTCGGGGACATCTCGTCCGGGACGTCGATCGCTTCCATCATCACGTCGAGGATGTGGAGGCGGGCGTCGCGGGCCTGCTTGAGGGCGGCGGCCAGGACGGAGGCCGGGATGCCGTCGAGCTTCGTGTCCAGCTGGAGGGCGGTCACGAACTCCTTGGTACCGGCGACCTTGAAGTCCATGTCACCGAACGCGTCCTCGGCACCGAGGATGTCGGTGAGGGCGACGTAGTGCGTCTCGCCCTTGATCTCCTGGGAGATCAGACCCATGGCGATACCGGCGACGGGGGCCTTCAGCGGCACACCGGCGTTCAGCAGCGACATGGTGGAGGCGCAGACGGAGCCCATCGACGTGGAGCCGTTGGAACCGAGGGCCTCGGAGACCTGGCGGATCGCGTAGGGGAACTCTTCGCGCGACGGCAGGACCGGCACGATCGCGCGCTCGGCGAGCGCGCCGTGGCCGATCTCGCGGCGCTTCGGGGAGCCCACGCGGCCCGTCTCACCGACGGAGTACGGCGGGAAGTTGTAGTTGTGCATGTAGCGCTTGCGGGTCACCGGGGAGAGGGTGTCCAGCTGCTGCTCCATGCGCAGCATGTTCAGCGTGGTGACGCCCAGGATCTGGGTCTCGCCACGCTCGAACAGGGCGGAGCCGTGCACGCGCGGGATGGCCTCGACCTCGGCGGCCAGGGTGCGGATGTCGGTGACACCGCGGCCGTCGATGCGCTTCTTCTCCTTGATGACGCGCTCGCGGACCAGGGACTTGGTCAGCGAACGGTACGCGGCGGAGATCTCCTTCTCGCGGCCCTCGAACTCCGGGAGGAGCTTCTCGGCGGCCAGACCCTTGACGCGGTCCAGCTCGGCCTCGCGGTCCTGCTTGCCCGGGATGGTGAGGGCGGCGGAGAGCTCGGTCTTGACGGCGGCCGTCAGGGCCTCGAGCACGTCGTCCTGGTAGTCCAGGAAGATCGGGAACTCGGCGGTCGGCTTCGCGGCCTTCGCGGCGAGGTCGGCCTGGGCCTTGCACAGGACCTTGATGAAGGGCTTCGCGGCCTCGAGACCGGCGGCGACGACCTCCTCGGTCGGGGCCTCGGCGCCGTCCTTGACGAGCTGCACGGTCTTCTCGGTGGCCTCGGCCTCGACCATCATGATCGCGACGTCGCCGTCCTCCAGGACGCGACCGGCGACGACCATGTCGAAGACGGCGTCCTCGAGCTCGGTGTGCGTCGGGAACGCGACCCACTGGCCGTTGATCAGCGCGACGCGGACGCCGCCGACCGGGCCGGAGAAGGGCAGACCGGCCAGCTGCGTGGACGCGGACGCGGCGTTGATCGCCACGACGTCGTACAGGTGGTCGGGGTTGAGGGCCATGACCGTGGCGACGACCTGGATCTCGTTGCGCAGGCCCTTCTTGAAGGACGGGCGCAGCGGGCGGTCGATCAGGCGGCAGGTGAGGATCGCGTCCTCGGAGGGGCGGCCCTCACGGCGGAAGAAGCTGCCGGGGATCTTGCCGGCGGCGTACTGCCGCTCCTCGACGTCCACCGTGAGGGGGAAGAAGTCGAGGTTGTCCTTGGGGTTCTTCGAGGCCGAGGTGGCCGAGAGCACCATGGTGTCGTCGTCGAGGTAGGCGACGGCGGAGCCGGCGGCCTGGCGGGCGAGGCGGCCCGTCTCAAAGCGGATGGTGCGGGTGCCGAAGGAGCCGTTGTCGATGACGGCCTCGGCGTAGTGGGTCTCGTTCTCCACTAGCGTTTTCTCCGTTACTTTCGTCTGTTTCGTCTTTTGTCCGTATCTGCCCGTGTGGCAGTCGGACGGAACGGAGGAGCGCGCCTTGTGTGCGGGCCGGTCTTCGATCGAAGCACCCGGGGATCCTCTTGCGTCTCCGGGGGCCACTACCGAGGACCGGCGGCGGCGGGGGTGCGCTTCTCCTCGTCGTACGTGGGTCGAGCGTGGTCGTACGTCACCAGACTACAAAGCGAGGGTGACAGTGCGCACGTACAGCAAAGGAGCGGCCCCCGGATACGGGAACCGCTCCCTTCGCAGCGTCTTAGCGGGCGCCGGCCGCACCACGGCGGATGCCGAGGCGCTCGACCAGCGCGCGGAAGCGCTGGATGTCCTTCTTGGCCAGGTACTGCAGCAGACGGCGACGCTGACCGACCAGGATCAGCAGACCACGACGGGAGTGGTGGTCGTGCTTGTGGGTCTTGAGGTGCTCGGTCAGGTCCGAGATGCGGCGGGACAGCATGGCGACCTGGACCTCGGGGGAGCCGGTGTCGCCCTCCTTCTGGCCGAACTCGCTGATGATCTGCTTCTTCGTAGCGGCGTCGAGCGGCACGCGTACTCCTCGTAGTGTTCTTCGTGGCCACCGAGTGCCCCTGGTCCACTTCTCAGGGGAGCTTCCGTAACTCGGGAGGCGGGGCTCGCTGGGCGCTGTCCCCAGCAGATGCCGGGGGCGCGTACACAAACGGCCGTTACACAGCCTACCAGCCGTCGGGGGCGCCCCCGACAAGGGCCTTCGTCGGGCGGTCGTCAGCTGGTCATCGCCCGCGCCGACGCGTACACGTCGAAGACCGCGAGGGCCAGCGGGATCAGCGTGAGCAGGACGAACGTCTCGGCGATCTCCAGGAAGCGGCCCCAGAACGGGGTGACGCCGCGACGCGGAGTGATCAGGCCGATCGAGGTGACCAGGGCGGCGGCCGCGCCGATGGCGGCGACGATCCAGACGGTACGGATGTCGAGCGACGTGGAGTCCTGGTTGCGCACCGCTTCGATGACGTAGGTGAGCGGCGGGTGCAGCGCGAGGCCGAGGCCCAGGAAGACGAGCGCGGCCAGGCCGGCGGCGAGGGTGGCGCCCACCTGCGCCGTGTAGCGGAACAGGTGCGCGCGCATCAGCATCGCGATGCCGGTGGCCAGGGCGAGCAGCTGCGCCCAGACGTCCGTGGAGAACCCGAGCACGATCGACGCGCCCACGGCGACCAGGGCGCAGCCGCCGACGAGACCGACGAGCAGCTCGTGGCCGCGGCGGGCCTGGGCGGCGACGCGCTCCGCGTCGACGGGCTCGTGCGGGCCGGCCGGGTCGAGCGAGGTGTCGTAGCCCGCGCGCCCCTGGTTCGGCGGCTCGAAGCCGATGGGCAGCCGCGCGAAGCGCATGGACAGGCCCGGCAGGAAGGCGAGGGCGCTGACCGCGAGCGGGGCGCAGACGGCGGCCGTCTCGATGGGTTCCAGGTGCGTGAGGATCGCGATGAAGGTGACGACGAGGCCGATGAACGAGGCGAAGACGAACGCCACGAACGGGCCGTCTCCGCCCGGCGAGACCAGGGTGAGCACCACGGAGGCGACCAGGACGGCCGCGCAGGCCAGCAGGAACTGGAGCCGGCCGATGCCCTGCCCCTCGGAGAGGGGCAGCAGGCCGGAGCCGGCCACCGCGACGTTCGGCAGGGCACCGAGGCCGAGCGCGACGGCCGAGCCGCGGTCGTCGTAGACCCGCGCGCGGATGCACGCGATGGCGACCAGCAGGACACCCGCGACGCCCGCGATGATGCCCTGGAGGCTGTTCATGTCGTGGCGCAGTTGCAGGGTCGTGAACTGGGAGTTCCACGCCACGAACGCGATCAGCGCGGGCAGGATGCCACCGGCCACAAGACCGGCCGCGCGCGTGAGGTCGCCGCTCCACAGGGTGCGGTCCTTGGTGACGGCGGAGGCCACGGCCTCGGACACGTCGTCGTAGACGGCCGGCGGCAGCGACTCGGAGAACGGGCGCAGCGTGAGCAGCTCGCCGTCCAGGATGCGCTGCGCGGCGAACGAGCGGGCGCTGTCGAGGACCGTGCCGTCACGGCGTACAAGGTGGTAGCCGACCGGGGCGCCCTCGGCCGGGCTCTGCTGGGAGAGCCGCAGGATCTCGGGGTACAGGTCGGCGACCGGTACGTCGTCGGGCAGGGCCACGTCGATGCGGCTGTCGGGCGCGACGATGGTGACGCGGCAGAAGCCGAGCCCCGTGCCCGCCCCGGCAGGGGCTCCGGTACCCGATCCGCCGGTGCGGCCGGCCGGCGCGGAGGCCGTCATGCTCACCTGCTGTTCCCCCTTTTTTCCCGAAGACCCGAAGACTCGGTCTGTTCTCTCGAAAGGATCCCTGGATCTCGCTGTAAAGATCCTGTGCACGTTGAGTCGCGCGCTCCTGAAGGCCGTTCACAAGCGCCGATCCACCCGGTTTCCGGGGGAGGCGCGGATTCCGAACCGTGCGGGATTGCCCGTTTTTACCGGGCCGATTCGCAACTGCTCACGCGTACCTCCGGCACCCTACCGCCCGCCGTTGTCGGCGGTTGTCAGTAGGATCGCGAACCGCGATCGACGTCCGCCTGACACGGGGCGGCGGACGGAAAAGCCGGTCCGGCAAGGGAATTGGTGCCAAGTGAGCCACATCGTCGTCAAGCGCCCACCTCGGGCACTGCCGTCCGAGGTGCCCACCGAAGAGGTGGTGCTGCAGCCTCCGCCGGAGCTGCCGCGGGGGCAGCAGGAGGGCGCCCTGATGCAGATCCTGCCCATGCTCGGCATGGGTGGATCGGTGGTGTTCTTCTTCAACCCCTCGGCCCAGCCCTTCATGAAGATCATGGGCATGGTGATGGTGGCGTCGACGGTCGCGATGGGCATCGCGATGCTGGTCCGCTACCGCCGTGGCAACCAGGGGCAGATGGCGGACATGCGCCGCGACTATCTGCGCTATCTGTCGCAGACCCGGCGCGACGCCCTGGGCACGGCGAGGAAGCAGCGCGACGCGCAGTACTACCTGCACCCTTCGCCGGAGCAACTGTGGGCGCTGGTCGCCGAGGGCAGCCGGGTGTGGGAGCGGCGCACCGGTGACGAGGACTTCGGGCAGGTGCGGGTGGGGCTCGGTCCGCAGGGCCTGGCCACTCCCCTGATCCCGCCGCAGACCGCGCCCGTCGACGAGCTGGAGCCGCTGACCGCGGGCGCCATGCAGCGTTTCCTGGCGACGCACAGCGCCCTTGAGGACCTGCCGATGGCGGTCTCGCTGCGCGCCTTCTACCACGTGTCCGTGAGCGGTGAGCCGACGACCGTGCGCGGCACCGCGCGGGCCGTCGCCGCCTCGCTCGCCTCCCTGCACTCCCCCGAGGACCTGGTCATCGCCGTCGCCGCGGGCCGCCAGAGCGTGGCCGAGTGGGAGTGGGCGAAGTGGCTGCCGCACAACCAGGTGCCCGGACAGACCGACGGCGCGGGCAGCCGCCGCCTGATCACGACGAACCCGGTGGAGCTGGAGGACCTGCTCGCGCCCCGTCTGGAGGGGCGCCCGCGCTTCCACCCCGGGGGTGCGCCGGTCCCCGAGCAGCCGCACCTGGTGATCGTGCTCGACGGGGTCTCCCTGCCCCCGACCTCGATCTTCGCCAGCCCCGAGGGCCTGCAGGGGGTGACCGTCCTGGAGGTCGTCCCCGGTGACCTGTCGGTCGGCCGCGGTGACCTCTCGATCGTCGTCGGACCGAAGACGCTGCGCCTGGAGTCGGCGCACGGCATGGTCTACGAGGGCACGCCGGACGTCCTCTCCTATGCGGGCGCCGACGCGCTGGCCCGGCAGCTCGCCCCGCTGCGCATGGCCTCGGGCGGCGACAGCGACGACGAGCCGCTGCTCGCGAACCTGGAGTTCACCGATCTGATGAACCTGGGCGACGCGGCCACCGTCGACACCAAGCGGACCTGGCGCCCGCGCTCGCAGGCCGAACGGCTGCGCGTGCCGATCGGTGTCGGTGACGACGGCCGGCCCGTGATGCTCGACCTGAAGGAAGCCGCCCAGGAGGGCATGGGCCCGCACGGTCTGTGCGTCGGCGCCACCGGTTCCGGCAAGTCGGAGCTGCTGCGCACCCTGGTGCTCGGCCTCGCGGTGACGCACTCGTCGGAGACGCTGAACTTCGTCCTCGCGGACTTCAAGGGTGGTGCCACCTTCGCGGGCATGGCCCAGATGCCGCACGTCGCGGCCGTGATCACCAACCTCGCGGACGACCTCACCCTCGTCGACCGCATGGGTGACTCGATCCGCGGCGAGCTCAACCGCCGCCAGGAGATGCTCCGCGACGCGGGCAACTACGCGAACATCCACGACTACGAGAAGGCGCGCGCGGCCGGTGCCCCGCTGCAGCCGATCCCGTCACTCGTCCTCGTGATCGACGAGTTCTCCGAACTGTTGACGGCGAAGCCGGACTTCATCGAGATGTTCGTGCAGATCGGCCGTATCGGCCGTTCGCTCGGTGTGCATCTGCTGCTCGCCTCGCAGCGCCTCGAAGAGGGCCGGCTCAGGGGTCTTGAGACGTATCTGTCCTACCGGATCGGTCTGCGGACCTTCTCGGCCGCCGAGTCGCGGGCCGCGCTCGGTGTCCCGGACGCGTACGAGCTGCCGAACGTGCCGGGTTCCGGCTTCCTGAAGTTCGGCACCGACGAGATGGTCCGCTTCAAGGCCGCGTACGTCTCCGGTGTCTACCGCTCGGGCGGCTCGACGCGGGTCGCGACCCCGGGCGGGCCGCTTCCGGTGGACCGGCGGCCGGTGCTGTTCACCGCGGCCGAGGTGCCGGTGCAGTACGTGCCCGTACCGCAGCAGCGCGAGGAGCAGCCGCAGCCCGACGAGAAGGACGACGCGCTCGCGGACACCGTGCTCGACGTCATCGTGCGGCGCTTGGAGGCGCAGGGTCCGGCGGCCCACCAGGTGTGGCTGCCGCCGCTGGACAGCCCGCCGTCGCTGGACTCGCTGCTGCCGGGGCTCACTCCCGTGCAGGGGCGCGGGCTCACCCAGCCCGGGTACGAGGGCGCGGGGCGTCTCGTCATCCCGGTCGGTCTCGTCGACAAGCCGTACGAGCAGCGGCGCGACCCGCTGTGGATCGACTTCGGCGGCGCGGCCGGCCACATGCAGATCCTGGGTGGTCCGCAGTCCGGCAAGTCGACGCTGCTGCGCTCGATCATCGCGTCGTTCGCGCTCACGCACACACCGCAGGAAGTGCAGTTCTACGGGCTCGACTTCGGTGGTGGCGGTATGGCCGCCGTGGCCGGTCTGCCGCACGTGGGTGGCGTGGCCTCGCGTCTCGACCCGGAGAAGGTGCGCCGGACGACCGCCGAGGTCTACGGCGTGCTGACCCGCCGCGAGGAGTACTTCCGCACCGCGGGCATCGCGTCGATCGCCGACTTCCGCAACCGCCGCGCGCGGGGCGACATCTCGATGACCGACCAGCCGTGGGGCGACGTGTTCCTGGTCATCGACGGCTGGGGCAACTTCCGCAGCGACTACGAGGGGTTGGAGCCGCTGGTCCTCGACATCGCGGCCCGTGGTCTCGGTTACGGCATCCACGTGATCGTGACGGCGTCGCGGTCCATGGAGGTCCGGGCCAACATGAAGGACCACCTCATGAACCGCCTGGAGCTGCGGCTCGGCGACACGATGGACTCCGAGTTCGACCGCAAGGTCGCGGCCAACGTGCCGACGGGCGTGCCCGGTCGCGGTCAGACCCCGCAGAAGCAGCACTTCATGGCGGCCGTCCCGCGCATCGACGGTCTGTCGTCCGACACCGATCTGGCGGAGGCCACCGCCGCGCTGTCGGCGGAGGTCACCCGGCACTGGACGGCGCCCGGCGCGCCCGAGGTGCGGCTGCTGCCGCGCGAGTTCGCGGCGCGTCAGCTGCCGCCGGGCGACCGGTTCCCGGACCGCGGTATCGCGTTCGGCCTGGACGAGGACAACCTCGAGCCGGTGTTCGTGGACTTCGACCAGGACCCGTTCTTCCTGATCTTCGGCGAGAGCGAGTCCGGCAAGTCGAACATGCTGAAGCTGCTCATCCGGCAGCTCACCCGGCGCTACGACGGCGACTCCTGCAAGATGTTCGTCGTCGACAACCGGCGTTCGCTGCTCGATGTCACCCCGGCGACCCATCTCGCCGAGTACATCCCGATGTCGAACCAGATGGACCACCACATGGCCGCGCTGGCCGACCTGATGCAGCGCCGCACGCCGACGGCGGACGTCACGGCTCAGCAGCTGCGCGACCGCAGCTGGTGGCGGGGTCCGACGGTGTACGTGATCATCGACGACTACGACCTGGTGTCGACGTCGTCCGGCAACCCGCTGGCCGGGATCACCGAACTGCTGCCGTTCGCGCGGGACGTGGGCGTGCGCTTCATCATCGCGCGCTCCACCGCCGGTGCCGGGCGCTCCGGCTACGAGGCCTTCATGCAGCGCATGAAGGAGCTCGGCGCGCAGGGTGTCGTGCTCGCCGGTGATCCGACCGAGGGCGATCTGCTCGGCGGGGTCCGCCCGCGGCCGATGCCGCCGGGCCGTGGCGTGTTCGTCTCGCGCAAGCGGGGCAAGCCGCTGATCCAGGTCGGCCTGGAGGACTGAGCCCGCCTGCCCGTACGGGTGGTCGGGAGGGGGCCGCACCCGTCGGGTGCGGCCCCCTCTCGCGTGCCTGCGAGCCCCCCCTCGCGTGCCTGCGAGCCCCCGCGCTCCCTCCTGCGGGCGTATCTTCCGGCGGCCGCCCGGGGAGCGGGCCGTGCCAAGTAGGCTGACCCGACAGTTCGTTGGTACGCCGGAAGAGGGGCCGCCCGCCATGACCGAAGCTCAGCAGCCGCAGGAGAGCCCGGAGGAGATGAAGGCCCGCAAGGAGCGCGAGAAGGACGAGTTGTACGCGCTCGACATCTCCGGCGTCGAATGGCACAGCGCCCCGGGCACCGAGCAGCACGAGGAGCGGGTGGAGATCGCCTATCTGCCGGCGGGCGCGGTGGCGATGCGTTCGTCGCTGGAGCCGGAGACGGTGCTGCGGTACACCGAGGCGGAGTGGACGGCGTTCGTGCTGGGCGCGCGCGACGGCGAGTTCGACCTGGAGCCGGCGCCGCACAACGGCGGCGCGGAGGCTTAGCCCGTCGGCCGTCGGCTGTCGCCTGTCACCCGTCGCCCTTCGTCGTTCGCCGTTCGCCGTTCGCCGTTCGCCGTTCGTCGTTCGCCGTCCGCCATCCGTCGTTCGCCGTCCGTCGTCCGTCGTCCGTCGTTCGTCGTCCGTCGTCCGTCGTTCGTCGTCCGTCGTCCGTCGTTCGTAATGGCAGCCCGTGGCCCGGACGGCCGAGGTTGTCAGACAGGTGATTTGCCTCCTGGTCTCCGATCTCCTTACGGTGCTGGCACGTGAGCCGAGGAGGAGCCGTGGGATCCAGCGAGCAGCGCCGTCCGGTGGTCGTGCTCTACGAGCGGATCGTCGACGCCGTGCAGGCGGGCACGTATCCGCCGGGCTCCGTCCTCCCGTCCGAGCCCCGGCTCGCGGCCGAGCTGGGTGTCAGCCGGCCCGCGCTGCGCGAGGCCCTGCTGCTGCTCCAGGAGGACGGTTTGCTGAACGTACGGCGGGGAGTGGGCCGCACGGTGGCCACGCGCCCGCCGCGCCGCGGCTTCGAGCGGCTGCGGCCCCTGGAGGATCTGCTCGGGCCGGTGCGGGTGACCCCGCTGGTGCGGACCGTCGAGGAGCCGACCGACTTCACCACACAGCAGCTGCTCACCTCGGCGGGCGCCCAACTCGCCTTCTGGGAGTCGATGTTGACCGGTGAGGGGCCGTCGGCGGTGCACACCCAGGAGTGGGCGGCGCCCGCCGAGGTGCTGGCCGGCGCACACCCCGCGTTCGCGCAGGCCCTCGCCGAACCGGCTCCGGGCACCATGCTGTCCTGTCTGACCGGAGTCTCGCGGGGGCTCCCCCTGACCGGGCACAGCGCCCTGTCGGCGACGCTGCTCGGGCGGCGCCGCGGCGAACAGCTGGGGCGGCCCGCGGACACCGCGGCGCTGCTGGTCATCCAGTCGGTGCGGATCGGCGACGTGCCGGTCATGGCGGCGAAGTACACGCTGCCGACGGGCTCCTCGGCCCTGCCCGTGCTGCAGACGCTGTGACGGTTCCGCTGCGCCGACTGTGACGTTCGCGACCTCCGGCACCACACGCGCGCCCGCACCCGTACACTCTCGCCGCATGCACTTGTCTGACAACATCGCCGTGGCCGACTGGATCCGCCGCGCCCCCAAGGTCGCTCTCCACGACCACCTCGACGGCGGTCTGCGCCCCTCGACGATCATCGAGCTGGCCCGTGAGTCCGGTTACCAGGGGCTGCCCACGGAGGACCCCGCCGAGCTGGCCGCGTGGTTCCGGGAGGCCGCCGACTCCGGTTCGCTGGAGCGCTACCTCACCACCTTCGCCCACACCTGCGCGGTGATGCAGACCGAGGAGCAGCTGTTCCGCGTCGCCGCCGAGTGCGCCGAGGACCTGGCCGCCGACGGCGTCGTGTACGCCGAGGTGCGCTACGCCCCCGAGCAGCACCAGGAGCGCGGCCTCACCCTCGACCAGGTCGTGGACGCCGTCAACGCGGGCCTGCGCGAGGGCGAGCGCCGCGCCGGCGGCGCGATCACGGTGCGCGTTCTGCTCACCGGCATGCGGCACACCGACCGCTCGACGGAGATCGCCGAGCTCACGGTGCGCCACCGGGACAAGGGCGTCGCCGGGTTCGACATCGCGGGCGGCGAGATAGGCAACCCGCCCGCCCGTCACCTGGCCGCCTTCCAGCTCCTCAAGCAGGCCAACTGCCACTACACGATCCACGCGGGCGAGGCCGTCGGCCCCGAGTCGGTGCACGAGGCGCTGCAGGTGTGCGGCACGGAGCGGCTCGGCCACGGCGTGCGGATCATCGAGGACATCACCTTCGCCGCCGACGGCACCGCGACGCTCGGCGACCTCGCCGCGTACGTCCGCGACAACCGGGTCCCGCTGGAGGTCTGCCCGACCTCCAACCTGCAGACCGGCATCGCGGAGCACTACAAGACGCACCCGATCGACGAGCTGCGCCGTCTGGGCTTCACGATCACGCTCAACACGGACAACCGTACGGTGTCCGGCACGACGCTCTCGGCTGAGTTCCAACATCTGCACGAGGCGTTCGGCTACGGCCCCGAGGTCCTGTACGACTTCACCCGGGCCGCGGTCGAGGCCGCCTTCCTGCCGCTCCCGGAGCGCGTCCGGCTCCTCGACGAGGTCATCGATCCGGCGTACGACGAACTGGCGGGCCGGGTCTGACCCCGTCCGTCAACCGCGGGCGCCGCGCCCGAACCCCCTGGGATGGTTTGCCGGCGGACCCGGCGTCCCGGCGACTGAACGCCCGCGCCCGGTGGCAGGTGTGTCGGCGGACGGGCGGCCACGTGGACGCCGCCCGCAGTCGAGGGGAGTACAGCATGAAGATCCGTACCGCGGTCGTGGCGGCGTTCCTGGTGGCCGGCGGTGTGCTGGGCAGCGCGGGCGCGGCCGTCGCCCACGACCACGGCGGCGCGGGAGCCCAGGGCGCCGCGGTCGGCTCCCCCGGCGTCCTGTCGGGCAACGTCATCCAGGTCCCCGTCGACCTGGGCCTCAACGCCTGCGGCAACAGCATCAACGTGATCGGGCTGTTGAACCCGGCCGTG
This sequence comes from Streptomyces sp. VRA16 Mangrove soil, assembly GCF_017377775.1. Taxonomy (GTDB): domain Bacteria; phylum Actinomycetota; class Actinomycetes; order Streptomycetales; family Streptomycetaceae; genus Streptomyces. The sequence continues at coordinate 230,063 of NZ_JAFVLN010000015.1, read as the reverse complement.
GGCAACACCTGCGTCAACGGCTGACGGCTTCGGCTTCGGCTTCGGCTTCGATGGCATCGCGGCTCCTGGGCGGGGGCTTCCGTAGTGATGCGGGAGGCGTCGGCAGGGGCCGCGGTCGCGACCGGCATCGCTCTCCCAGCCGCCACCGCTCAGGAGACCCTCAGAACACGCTCAGCGCCAGGACCGAATCGTCGAGCTGGAGGAAGACCCGGTTCCCCGCGGCGGCCAGCCGGTAGTAGTGCGGCCGGAGCATGGTCCGCTCCCAGCCCGCCACGCCGTCGCGGGCCCACATCGCCGTCACCTTCAGACCGGTGTCGGAGTCGTCGTCCTCGTAGCAGGACCAAAGGCCGTGTCCCTGGGTGAGAACGGGGCTGTCCCAGTCGACTTCCTCGCCCGCCATGAACAGCTCCTCCCCCTTCGCCAGTTCCCAGCAGTGGGTGAAGGAACCGGCGTTGGCGTACAGGACGTCGGCCATCACGGACGGCGGACCGTAACCGCCGTCCTGGGCCGAGTAGCTGTCGAGCTTGTGGGCCCAGAGCTGCTTGCCGTCGCTCAGGCGCCGCGCGGTCAGCGAGCCGCCGTTGATGTAGACCGTGCCGCCCGAGACCGCGGGCCGCAGCACCGTCTCGTCGGTGCCCGCGTGCGTCCACCGCGTACGGCCGTCAGCGGTGCTCACCGCGAGAAGGTCGCCCTGCGAGGTCGGGACGAGCAGCATCCCTCCGGCGACGGTGGCGGGCCCGCGCAGTGTGCCGCGGTACGACGCGGCGACGTCCGCCGTCCATGCCACCTTCGCGTCCGCCCGTCGGACCGCCCGCAGCCTGCCGCCCCAGGTGACGAGGTACAGGGCGGTGTGGTCGGCGGCGAGCAATGTCTGCGCGTCGGCGGCCGCGCAGGTCCACTTGGCCTCGCCGGTGGCGGGGACGAAGGTGTGCACGGTGCCGTGCGCGTCGGCGGCCGCGACCAGCCGGTCGGACAGCGAGACGTAACCGCTCTCGGTACGGACGTCGGGCGCGCTCCACCGGTGCGTACCCCGCTGCACCCCGTACGCCGCGATGCCCCCGGCGGCCATGCCGAAGACGAGGACGTCGCGCACGGGCAGCAGTTCACGCGAGGCGGCGTCCGCTCCCGGGGTGGTCCACAGCGTCCGGGGGCCGCCGCGCTGCTCGGCGGTGAGCCCCTCCTTCCGGCTGGGAGCCGCGTCCGTCTTCGCCACCGGGGTGCCGACCGCCGCCGGGATGTCGAAGGGGTCGCTGCGCCGCGGCGGCCCGCCGCGCCCGAACCACCAGGCGGTCGTGCCGCCGCCCGCCGCGAGGACCGTGCCGCCGACGGCGAGCGTGGTGAGCAGCCGTCGACGGGGCACGGACGTCATCTGCCGCTCACCGGAGACCCGCGTGGTGACGAGCCGCTGGGCGCCGGTCTCCCGCTCCTTGATGGCGCCGGCGAGACCGCCGCGCGTCCAGGCACGATCGGCGTTCCTGGGCGGTGCGAACGCCTGGGCGATCTGCGCGGGCACGGGGCGCCGCGCCGGGTCCTTCGCCAGACACGGGCCGATGAGCTGCCGCAACGGCTCCGGTACGGCGTCGAGCCGGGGCTCACCGTGCACGACTTCGTACTGGACCGCCGCGACGTGCCCGCCGTCGAAGGCCCGCTGCCCCGTGGCCGCGTAGACCAGGACGGCACCCAGCGAGAACACGTCGGCGGACGGTGCCACCCGCTGCCCGAGGACCTGTTCGGGCGCCCCGTAGCCGGGGGTGACCGGCACCTGGCCGGTGGTGGTGAGGGTGAGGCCGTGTTCGGGACGGGCGATGCCGAAGTCGATGACCCGGGGGCCCGTCGACGTCAGCACGATGTTCGGCGGCTTGAGGTCGCGGTGGACGAAACCGGCGGCGTGGATGTCGGCGAGGGTGGCGGCGAGCGAGGCAGCCAGCGCGCGGACCGCCGTCCCGTCGAGCGGGCCGTGCGCCTCGACGGCCTGGTCCAGGGTGAGTCCGGCGAGGAACTCGGTCGCGATCCACGGCCTGCCGCCCTCGGTCCACGCGCCGAGCACGTTCGCAACTCCCTTGCTGCGTACGGCTTGCGCGGCCTGCGCCTCGCGCACGAACCGCTGGGCGAGGTGCGTGTCGTGGGCCAGTTCGGGCTTGAGCACCTTGACGGCGGCGAGCGTTCCCGCGCCGTCCTGGCCGACGTACACCTTGCCCATGCCGCCCTCCCCGAGCACGCCGAGAACGCGGTACGGGCCGAGGCGGAGGGGGTCGCCGGTGCCGAGGGGTTTCATGGTCGGGGCTCTCTGCTCTGGGACGTCGGGGTTCTTGCTCTGCGCCGAGGGGCGGACACGGGCCGAAGGCGCCCCGCTCACTTCAGGGGATAGAGGCTGAGCGTGTTCTCCCCCGCGGCGATGATGCGCCGGGCCTGCGGAACCGCGTAGAAGCGGTCGGCGTCCGTCTGGTACGTGGCGGCGACGGTGTGCGTGGAGAGGTCGACGGCCCGCAGCAGCGCGCGGTTGCGGTAGTAGCCCCGGCTCTTGCCGATCACCGGCTGCCAGGACCGCGCCTGTTCGTCCGCGGTGCCGCCCTTCTCGGTCCACAGCTTGCGGCCCGTGGCCGCGTCGTACGCGGCGAGCCCGATGTTCTCCCCGACGGCGTAGAGGACGCCCGAGACGAGGGTGGGCGGGCCGTAGCGGGTGCCGGACGGGGTGTTCCAGTCCTCTTTCCCGTCCCTCAGGCACACCGCCCGCAGCCGCCGTCCGCCGATGTACACATGCGTGGCGTCGGTCGCAAGGGAACTGCGCATCGGTGCGATGAGGCCCGGGGAGTACGAGACGCGCCACCGGGTGGAGCCGTCGCGCAGTTCGCGGGCCGCGAGATACAGCTCTCCCGACTCGGGCTCCTCGATGGTGACCAGACAGTCGCCGACGACCTTCGCGGAGAGGAACTGGAGCAGTTCGCTGTCGACGATCCGCTTCGGGAGGGGCCGCGACCATCTTTGTCTCCCGTCGGCGCAGTCGACGGCGCGCAGCGTCCATGTCGTTCTCGCGTCGAGGTCCGTGGACGAGGTGAGACCGTGCCCCGCGGCCACGTAGGCGACGCCGTCGGCGACGCACAGCAGCTGGTTCCCGACGATCTGATCGTTCGTCGCGGTGAGCCGGGCGGCCGTGTTCCTGGCCCTGCCTGTCTTCGGGTCGATGCGCTGCACGACGCAGTCCGTGCCGTTCGCCGCGGCCTTGGACGTGGTCGGATCGGTCACCCGCAGCCCGTAGAGCGTGCCGTCCGCGACGGTCAACTGCCAGCTGTGCAGGGTGGGATCGGACTCCCACACCCGCTTCCCGCTCGCCGCGTCGAGCGCGGCGGCCCCGGGGATGCCGCGGGCGACGACGACCTTGTCACCGAGGGGGTACGCGGCGACGGGGGCGCTGTCGCTGGTCTCCCGCCAGCCGCTGTCCATCCACAGCTGTTCCAGGTTGCGGGTGCCGACGGCCGAGCCGCCCGTGGGCTCGCCCCGCGCCGGGTCCCGGTTCTTCCACCAGACCGCGGTGCCGGCCGCGGCACCGAGCGCGAGCACACCGCCGCCGAGGGAGAGGAACCGCCGTCGCGACGGGCCGGCCGCGCTCGCCGGCCGCGCCCCGGGGTCCGGCGGCGGAGCGGGCGCGGGCGCCCGCTGCGGCACGATCCCCCACACGTCGACAGCCCGCCGCCCGATGTCGCCGAGCAGCGCGTCGGGCAGATGATCCGCGAACTCCCCACCACCGTCGTGCAGTTGGGCGGCAAGCTGCTCCGTGGTCGGGCGCAGCACCGGGTCCTTGCTCAGGCACCGCGCCAGTACGGGAACCAGCGCGTCCGGCACCCCGGCGAGATCCGCCTCCCCGTACCGCACCCGATACAGCAGATCGGCCGCCTGCCCACTCCCGAACGCCCCGCTCCCCCGCGCCGCGTACACCAGCACCCCGGCCAGTGCGAACACGTCGCCGGCGGCCGTGTGTTCCTGGCCTGTCGCCTGTTCCGGGGACATGAAGGCGGGCGTGCCGACGGCGGAACCGGTGCGGGTGAGGTGGTCGTCGCCGATGGCCCGCGCGATGCCGAAGTCGATGACCTTGGGGCCGTACGCGGTGACGAGGATGTTGGACGGCTTGAGGTCGCGGTGCACGACGTCGCTGCGGTGGAGTTGTCCGAGCGCCGAGCACAGGGCGGCCCCGAGCGCCCGGACGGCCCGTTCGGGCAGGGGCCCGGCGGCCTCCACCGCTTCGTCGAGGGGCGGCCCGAGCACGTACTCGGTGGCGAGCCACGGCGTCTCGGCGTACGGATCCGCGTCGACGACCTTCGCGCCGAACCGCCCGCCGATGACCCGCGCGGCGTCGATCTCCAGGCGGAACCGGGTCCGCCCCGCGGGATCGGCGGCGACGGAGGCGTGCATGGTCTTGAGCGCGACCGTCCGCCCGCCCGCGCCGCGCGCGACGTACACGGTGCCCATGCCGCCACTGCCGAGGCGGGCGACGAGACGGTACGGGCCGAGGGCGACGGGATCGTCGTGGGCGAGGGCTGCAGGCATGAGTCGGGGCGGGCTCTCGATATCAGAAGGCGTGAGGGGGGTGAGGGGTGTGCGGGGTGTGCGCGGCGGGTGGGGCGTGTACGGCGGGTGGGGTGTGCGCGGCGGGTGGGGTAAGTGGAGCCGGTGGGGTGAGTGGGGCCTGGGAGGGCTGGGGCTGGGGCGCGGGCTGCGGCACGTCGGCGTCGAGCACCGACGCCGCCTGATGCGCCAGCGCCGCGACGAGCCGGGCCGGCAGCCAGCCGGGCGCGAGCAGCGCGGAGGCACGGTCCGCGGCGCCGAATCCGGCGGGCTGCCGTGCCGCGGCCGGACCCTCCTGCCCCGCATCGCTCAACTCGGCCACCACGTCGACCAGTTGAGGGCGCTGGGCCGGGTCCCGGGACAGGCACCTGGCGACCAGCGACCGCAGGCCGGGCGGGAGTTCGTCGCGTTCGGGCACGGGATGGCCGGTGGCAGCGTAGGCGAGCGTGGCGCCCAGGGCGTAGACGTCGCCGAGCGGCCGGGGCAGCCCGCCCGCCGCCTGTTCGGGCGCCAGCGCCGTGTCGTCGACGCCAGGCAGGCCGCGCCGTACGTCGCCGTCGGCCGCGGCGGCGCGGACCCCACCGAAGCAGTCGAGCCGGGGCCCGTCGAAGGTGATCAGTACGGCGGCCGGGCAGACGCCCGCGTGCACGAGGTTCTGCCCGTGGACGACGGCCAGCGTCTCGGCGAGCGCGGCCCCGAGCGCGCACACCGTTCGCTCCGGCAACGGTCCGCCGTGCACGGCGAGCGCGGCGGGCAGCGGCAGCACGGGCAGATACGGGCGGGCGTGCCAGGCCGGCTCACCGGGCGGCGCGAGTTCGACGGTGGGCAGGGTCCAGGTCCCCAGCAGATAGCGGGCGGCGTCGGCCTCGGCCATGAAGCGGTGCGGGTCGACGCCGGGCGCGGGCGTGCTGAGGAGGACGGTGCGGTCGCCGCCGGGGGTGCGGGCGATGAAGCGGGCGGCGGGCACGGTGCGGTCACCGCCGCCCCGGCGTCCCGGGTCGATCGTGGTGAGGACCTGGTACGGCCCGACCTGCCGCGCCCCACGCCCGCACCCGGCACCCACCTCGACAGCGCCGCCGACTCCCTCGGCCCTCTGCACGTGCAACCACTCCCCCGATACGACACAAGCGCCGCGAGCCTACTAGAGGCACTCCAGACGCTTGCGCCCTCCATCCACCTGCAACCACCCCACTAACATCGAACGTCCACGCGACTGACGGAATGTCGAACGACGGAGGGCACACGGGGGATGGGCTACACGATTCCGGGCTGGCTGGACGAGGTGCTCGACTTCATCGGGATCAACTTCCCGAACGTGGACGAGGACGACTACCGCGAAATGGCCGACGCCATGCGGGAGTTCGCCGACCAGTTCGAGGGCCACGGCGCCGAGGCCCATCTGGCCTTCTCCCGGATCCTGTCTTCCTCCGAGGGCTGGGCCGTGGACGCCATGGAGCAGCACTGGAACCAGGTCAAGGCCAGTCATCTGGAGAAACTCCCGGAGCTGGCCCGTCTGTTCGCGGACGCCTGCGACGCCCTCGCCGAGATCATCTTCTGGATGAAGACCAAGGCCGAGGCCGAACTCGCCGTCATGGCAGGGTCGGTGGGCCTGTCCATCGGTCTCGCGTGGGTGACCGGCGGACTGTCCGCCGTGCTCGGCGCCGCCGAGATCGCCGCGATGCGCCAGGTCGTCAAGCGCATCATCGACGAGGCCGTCGACCGCATCGTCGACGAGGTCATCGCCAAGGTCACCGAGCCGGTCAACGCCAAACTGGAGTCGATGGTCGAGGACATGGTCCTCGACCTCGCCGAGGGCGCCTTCTCCATGCCCTCGGGCGAGGGGTCCGCCCACGACGGTCACGGCGGCAAGCACGGCAGTATGCAGCTCGCCTCCGCCGGAGGATCCGGTGGCGGGGGCGGCAAGGTCACCCGCATCGACCACACCGAGTTCGAGGAGGGCGCGGGCAAGGTCTCCCGCCGCGGCGGCGAGATGCACACCGCCGCCTCGAACCCGCTGGGCCGCGTCAAGGGCGCCTTCGGCCGCAGCAAGGGCCGCGATCCGTTCACGCAGGTCTTCGACAATGTGCTGCACGGTGCGATCAAGGGCTCGGAGAAGGCCCTGAAGAAGATCAGCAAGCACATCACCGACACCGTCCCCGAGCGCACCAAGGCCGCCTCCCGCGAACACAGGAACCGCGACCACGACGTCCGCAGCAAGCTCGACGCCATCAACGGCGGCAAGGGCAAGGACGGCGGCAAGGGCGGCAGCGGCGCGGCGGCCGACGACAACGGCCGCGGGCGGCGGCTCCGCGACAAGCTGAAGATCGACTCGGCCCAACTGGCGCAGCGGGCGCGCGCGTTGAAGAACAAGGAGACCTGCGGCGACCCGATCGACATGGCCAACGGCCAGATGATCCTCGCCCAGACCGACCTCGCGCTGCCCGGCACCCTGCCCCTGGTCCTGAACCGCACCCACCTCTCCGGCTACGGCGAAGGCCGCTCCTTCGGCCCCTCGTGGGCCTGCACCCTCGACGAACGCCTGGAGCAGGACGAGGCGCTCGGCGGATTCTGGTGGCATCGGGAGGACGGCTCCGCGCTCGCCTACCCGCGCCTGCCCGATCTGCCCGGCGACCGGGTCGGACCCGCCGAGGGCGAGCCGCTCTCCCTCACCTACGTCACCCGCGACAGCAGCTACGTCCTGACCGTGCAGGACCAACGCACCGGTGTCGCCCGGCAGTTCGAGCGGAACTCCGGCGAGGACGGACTGTGGTGGCTGGTCTGTGTCGAGGACCGCAACGGCAACACCCTCACCGTGGAGCGCGACGAGCACGGCATCCCGCTCACCGTCACCCACGGCGGCGGCTACCACGTCCGCGTCGACACCGAGCCGGACACCGCGCGCGTCACCGCCCTCTCGGTGCTCACCGGGGACGGTCCGGTCCGGATACGTTCCTTCCGCTACGACGACGCCGGGAACCTGGCCGACGTGGTCACCGCGGTCGACGCCGTGACCCGCTTCACCTATGACGACGCGCACCGCGTCACCGGCTGGCAGGACTCCGCCGACACCACGTTCACCTATACGTACGACGCCGCAGGCCGGGTCGTGGAGACCCGCGGCACCGACGGCATCCTCAACTCCTCGCTCACGTACGGCGGTCAGGAGTCCGACGGCACCAGCACGGTCACGTACACCGACTCGCTCGGGCACGCCACCGTCTACCGGGCCAACCACCACGGCCAGATCGTCGCCATCACGGACCCGCTCGGACACACCAGCACCCAGCAGTGGGACCGGCACGACCGGCTCGTCTCCCACACCGACCCCCTGGGGCGCACCACCCGGTGGGAGTGGGACGAGGCCGGTGACCTGACCTCGGTCACCGCCCCGGACGGCGCCGCCACCCGGCTCGGCTACAACACCCTGCATCTGCCGGTCTCGCTCACCGGTCCCGACGGCGCCACGACCCGCCAGGAGTACGACGAGCGGGGCAACCGGACCGCGGTGATCGGCCCGGACGGCACCGCGCACACCTTCACGCACCACGCCACGGGCGCCGTCGCGGGCATCACCGACCCGCTCGGCGCGACCCTGCACCTCGAACACGACGCGGCCGGACTGCCGGTAGCCGTCCGGGACGCCCGGGGCGCCCGCACGGTGTGCCGCCGCGACGCCTTCGGGCAGCCCGTCGAGCTGACGGACGCACTCGGCCGCACGACGCGGATGGTCTGGGACGCCGAGGGCCGGCTGCTGAGCCGCACCGCGCCCGGCGGGCACCGCGAGAGCTGGGAGTGGGACGGGGAGGACAACTGCGTACGCCACACGGACCCGCTCGGCGGCGTCACCCGGTCCGTCTTCGGGCCGTTCGGCCTGCTCGCCGAGCGGACGACACCGGACGGCGCCACGCACACCTTCGTCCACGACACGGAGCAGCGCCTGCTGCGCGTCGTCGGCCCGACCGGGCTGACGTGGTCGTACACGTACGACCCCGTGGGCCGCGTGCTCGCCGAGACGGACTTCGACGGGCGCACCGCCCGATGCGCCTACGACGCGTCGGGGCGGCTGGTCACGCGTACCAACGCGGCCGGTCAGGAGGTCGGCTACGAGTTCGACGCCAACGGCAGGCTCACCGCGAAGACCGCCGCGACCGCGCGCACCCTGTTCACGTACGACGCGGCATCCCGCCTGGTCGGGGCCGAAAACCCGGACGCCGCCGTCGAGTTCACCTACGACGTGGCCGGCCGGCTGCTCACCGAGACCGTGGACGGCGCCACCCTCCGGCTCGACTACGACCGGGCGGGCCGCCGGATCTCGCGCACGACCCCCACCGGGGCGCGGACCGACTCCGCCTGGGACGAGGTCGGCAACCGGACCGCCCTCACCGTCGACGGCCGGCACACTCTGGCCTTCGCCCACGATCTGCTGGGCCGTGAGACCGGGCGCACCCTGAACGAACAGCTGCGCTTCTCCTCCGAGTGGGACGCGGAGGACCTGCTCACCGGGCAGAGCGTCACGACGGGTTCCGGCCGGCGTGTCCGCTCGCGCGCGTACACGTACCGGGCGGACGGCTGCCCGACGGCCGTCGACGAGACCGTCACCGGCCGCCGCACCGGCTACACCCTCGACCCGGTCGGCCGCCCGCTGGCCGCTCTGGGCTCGGCCGGACGGCAGGAGTCCTACGGTTACGACGCGTCCGGCAACCAGACGGACGCCGCCTGGCCGGAGCGCGCCGCGGATCCCGCCGCGCGCGGCGCACGGGAGTACACCGGCACCCGCCTCATCCGCGCGGGAGACACCCACTACCGCTACGACGACGCGGGCCGCCTGGTGGAGCGCGTCAAGAAGCGGCTGTCCCGGAAGCCGGACGTGTGGCACTACGCCTGGGACGCCGAGAACCGGCTCACCTCCTGCACGACGCCCGACGGCGCCACCTGGCACTGCCGGTACGACCCGCTGGGCCGCCGCACCGCCAAGTACCGCCTGGACGAGGCCGGTTCGGCCGTCGACGAGGTGCGTTTCACCTGGGACGGCAGCCGCCTCGCCGAGCAGCGGGACACCGCCACCGACACCACGCTCACCTGGGACCACGACGGGTTCCGGCCGCTCGTCCAGTACGAGCGCAAGCGGCTGTCCGACACGGAGGTCGACTCCCGCTTCTTCGCCATCGTCTCGGACCTCGTCGGCACACCCACGGAGCTGGTGGACCAGGACGGCACCATCACCTGGCGCTCCCGCACCACGGTCTGGGGCACCACCGCGGTCAACCCGGACGCCACGGCCCACACGCCGCTGCGCCGGCCCGGCCAGTACGCCGACCCCGAGACCGGCCTGTTCTCCAACTACTTCCGGCACTACGACCCCGAGACCGCGCGGTACGTCAGCCCCGACCCGCTGGGCCTGCTCCCGGCCCCCAACCCGGTCGCCTACGTCAGCAACCCCTTCGTCCTGTCGGACCCCGTCGGCCTCGCCCCCTGCCGCAAGGACCACTACGAGTGGACCCAGGGCAGCAACGGCCGGGGCGGCAGCATCCGTTACCGCCCCCTGGACCACCTCGGCCGGCCGACCGGGGTGTCGGCGTGCATCCGGCCGGAGATGCTGCGTTCGGGCAGCCCCGCCGGCTCGCTCACCCCGCCCGGCTGGCGCGGACACGGCACGGCGTTCAACGAGGCCCGCGGCCACCTCCTCGCCGACCGCCTCGGCGGAGCGGGCAAGCACCACAACGCCCGGCACAACCTGGTGACCCAGACCCAGGACCCGTACAACAGCCCGTACCAGCGCGACCTGGTGGAGGGCCAGATCTTCGACGCGGTGGACCGGGGCGAGGTGGTCCAGTACGACATCAAGCCGATCTATGAGGGCACGAACCCGATCCCCATCCGGCTCGAGTACACCGCGTACGGAAACCAGGGGTTCGAGCTGACCGGCTGGCTCGACAACCCGGCCGCTGGCGTGCGCACCGCCATCCCTGGTTGGCGCCCCTGACCCCGGTCATCCCGCGTTGCGCGGGAAACGCACTAGGTAGAGTCCCTCCGCGCCCATCCGCCGCCTCCCTCTGGAGCCCCACCCGATGACCCGGACCACGCCGCCCCGCCCCGTCGACGTCACGACGCTCTTCCCGGAACTGGGCGCGCTGCGCCGCACGACGACCCGGCTGCACCCGCGACCCGGCGCGCCCACGGCCCGGGACAGCTCGGTCGGCGGCCCGCTGCTGTGGCCCGCGGACGAGCCGTGGCCGGTCTGTACCGTCGCGCACAAGCGTTCCAGCGGCTTCCGGTACGCCGAGGTGCTGCGCGAGCGGGAGATCCTGCGGGAGGCGTGGCAGCGTGATCCGCGTTCGGGTCCGACCGCGGAGGACCGCGAGGAACTGATCGGCTTCAAGCGCGGCCGGCACGCCCCGCACCTGACCGACACCGACCCCATCCCGCTGCTGGCGGTCGCCCAGCTCTACCGCCGCGACGTCCCCGGCCTGCCCGACACCGGCGAAGGCGATCTGCTCCAGGTGTTCTGGTGCGGTTTCGAACGGCACGGCGAGACCCGCCACGAGCCGCTGGTGCACCTGCGGTGGCGCCGGTCCGGGGACGTCACCGCACCCCTGTCCGAGCAGCCGTCCCCCGAAGTCGTCGGCCGCAAGGAACTCGTCCCGAGCCCGTGCGTCCTGCACCCCGAGGAGGTCGTCGAATACCCCTGGTTCGAGGAACTCGACCCCGCTCTCCAGGACCGGATCGCAGCCTGGGACGGCCCCGACGACGAGGGCGACACCTACGTGTCCGACCTGTCCACGGCACCGGGCTGGAAGGTCGGCGGTTACATCGCCTGGAACCTCACGGGCCCCGCCCGGCTGACCTGCTCCACCTGCGGCACCGAACTCACGCCGCTGCTCACGGCGGCCGCCACCGAGTGGGACTCCAGCACGACAAGCTGGATCCCGTACGAGGACGAGCCCGACCACCACACGAGGGCAGCCTCCACCCCCACCCACGTCTCCCCCGGCCGGGGCCGCCTCACGATCACGATCTGCCCACGGGACCCGCGGCATCCGCATCGGCTTGTCGGGCAGTGAAGCCTTCTCCGAGTCGTGTTTCAAGCAAGCCCCGGCCAGGCCAGAGCGTGCCCTCACACACAAGGAGTTGACCCTCCTATGTCCCTCGGCTTCGCCGGGGACGGAGGTTGGGCGTCATGCGGCGGGCGCGACCTCATAAGCCATCCAACGAGCGTCGGGGAGCTCCTTCTTGCCGCTGCCTTTGATGTCGTCGTTGCCCATGTAGAGGCGACCGTCTTCCACCACCACGCTTCCCGGACGGGTGGCCGCACCACTGTCACTGGGAATGTTGAAGTAGAAGTACGCGCGCTCCTTGCCCGTCGCAGGGTCGAGGCTCACCAGAGACATCGGCGCCACCCCGTCCAACCCTTCCTTGATCGCAAGAACGTGATGGCCACTCATGCGAACGAGGTGCAGCAGTTGCCCTGGCCCTGCGTCGAACTTCACGCCGCTCTTCCCCGTAGCCAGACTGAACCCCACGATCCAGTTCGTTTCATAGGAGAACTTTCCGGTGTTCTCGCCGCTCGATACGAAGACTTGGTCGTCGGAGACAAGCGCCCCCGCACAACCATCACCACGCTCCGCGGAACAGTCGACCTTGTAGTGATCCCCCTCCAGTCGCACGGTCGCGCGGTACTTTCCGTTCTCATCCAGGGAAATCAAGTCGCTTACTTGCGTAGACCCTGCCGCCACCGCCAATACGGCTGGCTTGCTTGATACTACGTATGGATAGTTGACCCCCGCAGCCACTGCATACGTCCACTGCACCTCACCGTTACGAGGATTCAGCTCACGGAGTTGAAACTTCCTCTTGTCAACCGCCCTGGCCCCCGGGCAGTTGACGACGACAGCAAGAGCCTTTCCACCTGCCATCTGCGTATCGCGACACTTGCCCTCCTCTGTGTGGCGCCACAGCCGTTTCCCTGACTTCATGTCCACAGCCACCGATCCGAACCACCATGAGGAGACAACCACTCCTCGGGTCATGGTGACAGTCGTCGACACTCCGCTCGGCGGCTCTCGCCAAGGAATAGTGGTCCACCAGAGCTGCTTTCCGCTGTCGACGTTGAACATCGAGAGGCGATTACAGCTTTCCCCTTTCGACCCCTTATAGACAATCGCCGTACGGCCATCGACAGTGACGTACGGGGTAGTGGCACAGATCTCTCCCGGCAGCACGGCTTTCCACGCTTCGCGATCCGAGCCAACTTTGATACCTACAAGCGAAGTCCCTCTGCTCTTCACGAGAGTCTTCGAAGTGGCCCACATTCCCGGAGTGGAAACAACCTTCCCTGGCACCACTCCATTCGCCAACATCGAGGTGTCCAAGTATCCGGCACCTCCTTGAGGCGCCTTTTCAACCGTCTCTCTGATGGCGTCTGGCGGAAGATTCGCCGCCCCCTTGCCCACCAGGTTCTTGCCCTGATCAGATGACCCAGGCCAAAGCGCCCACCCCGTCACCGCGAGCACACCGGCCAACAGGGCAGCGCCGACCACCCACACAACGTTCTTACGCCGAACTCGTTGCTTGGCTTCCTGTCGCGACTGTGTGAATGGCGAGGGCGGTGGCCCAAACGTCATGGCAGTTCTGCCCTTCCTCAGCCGCTGACCGGCCCATCGTCATCGAACCAGAACAAAGCAAAGGTGGGCGCCTCCCGCGCGCGCCCACCCTGCGATACCGCTGCCTACCAGTCAGCTACCGAAGAAGCCGGCCGCCCTCTTGTCACCGCTGTGGTACGTCGACTGGGACTCCGCGACAACCTGGCTGATCTGCGAGAGCGCCGTGTGGATGTCCCCGGCTTCCTTGTCCCAGCGCTTCAGCTTGCTGCCGAACTCGCCGGCCGCTTCGCCCTGCCAGTACTGGTGGCTCGCGACCACCATCTGGCGCAGCTCCTGGAGGTCGGAGTCGAGCGCGCTCGCCTCCGACTTGATCTGCGCTGCCGCAGCGTCCAGCGACGCATAACTGACTGTCAGTCCATCGGCGTTGTTCGCCATGTTCTTCTCCTCGTCGTTTCGTGGGGAGGTAATCCTTGACGTCGGCACCGAGGGCGCCGACGCCGTTAGAAGCTGGAGAGCGACGAAGCGCCGTCGAAGACGTTGATCTTCTGCGCGGCAGCCCTGACCTGGTCTTCGCTGTCGTCCTTGATGTTCCGCGCCTTGGTCATGTTGTCGATGACCTCGGCAAGAACATCGCCGATCTTCTTGAGAGATTCATTGATCTCGTACTGCTTCTTGTCGAACTCGGCGCGACCGATACCCTGCCACTGGCCCTCAAGGCCGTCGATAACACCCTGAAGCGAGTGCACACGCTTCTTGATGTTCTCGTACTTCTCGGACATGTCCTTTTGCAGCTTGACTACTGCTGCATCTTCAAGCCTCTGATCCGTCCCGGCCACGATCAGCCTGCCCTTCTCTCGGTCTCTTGTTCTTCTTCGTGCTTTGCCTCGGCCCATTCACTCATCGAGCGACGGGCCTTGCCCCGTGCCTCATCCGGTAAGGCACAGAAGTCACGTACCGGATCACGTCACCGGCTGCGTCGAGCTCGCATCACGGCCATTCCCCCGCCCCCGATGACGATCACTGCGGCGACCGCGCCGAGAGCAATCCACAAGGTGTTGTTGCTGCTTGAGGACTCCGTGGAAGATCCTGCCGCTGAAGTCTCGCCACCTGAAGTGGTTTTCGGGGCTTGTGACGAGCCTGATGCAGAAGCGGAAGGAGTCGTGCCCGACTTGGCACCGACCGCCTCTGTCGTCTGGTTGGTGATGGGATCCACATTCGCGGACCCCGGATTGCCCTCACCCTTGAGCAGATTCCGCGCCGGCCGGACCACGCCGTAGCCCAGGTAAGTGCTCGGCTTGTTCTTCGGCCAGTCGCGGCCCGCCGTGTCGATCAGCACGCGGAGAACCTGGTTGGCGGTCCAGTCGGGGTGGTCCGCCCAGATCAGGGCCGCGGACGCCGAAGCGTAGGCCGAGGCGAAACTCGTCCCGTCGCCATTACTGCAGTAGGACTTGAACGACGCGTCGCACCAGTACGGGAGCTTCAGCCCAGGTGCGGAAAGGTCGACGAAGTCGCCGTGCTCGGAGAACTTGCCGACCTGCCCGGATTCGTCGAGCGCTGCCACGCCCACCACACCGGCATACGCCGCCGGATAGTCGACGAGGTTCTTCTTCTCCGCGTCGTTGCCGACGCTGGCGAACATCAACTTGCCCTTGGAATAGGCGTACTTGACCGCAGCCTTCATATCGGGGTCGAGCGTGTCCTGCCCAATGGACATGTTGATGATCTGCGCATCGCTGTCCGCTGCCGCCCTGACCGCCTCGGCAGGCTCCGGGGTTCGCTCACGCTCGGACTTGTCCTTCAGGCTCGTCAGCAGTACCCGATAGGGAAGGATCTTCGCTCCCGGAGCGATTCCCTGGATGCCGCCACCGGCGCCGGTTCCCGCGATCATCTCGGCGATCGTGGTGCCGTGGCCCGTGAAGTCCTTGGTGGCGTGGTACGCGACATCACCAGTCACCTCGCCGGTGAGGACCTGACCCTTCAGTGACGGCGTACCGGCGTTGACCCCGGTGTCGATCACCGCCACCTTGATGCCCTTGCCCGTACTCACCTTCCAGATCTGCTCGGCGCTCATGTCGTCGAGATACCACTGCTTCGCCTGAGCGCTGTCGGCCATGGCGACCGGCGCGAGGCCGGCGGACAGGCCGACCACGATCCCGAGTGCTGCGCCGACGACAGCGAGGCGTCTTGCACCACGCGCCGCGGCGCGTGCAGGCGTCGTTCCTCGGTGGCCGATCCCTGACTTCATGCTGGTGTACGTCCTCGCTCGGGCTTAGTTGATCACCGGCGGCTGGTTGCGCCGGGGGTCGTCTGGCAGGTGGGTCTCCTGGTCCTCGACCACGTAGTCGGGCCTCTCCGAACCTTCCACCTCTTCGGGCTCACCGGGCTTCTGGTTCTTGCTGCCGCGAACCAGCCCCGAGCCCCCCGAGGAGAATCCACCACGTCCGGAACGCGCCCCCGCGCCCTTCCCCGTGGGCTTGCCGGTCACCGCTTCCGAAGCCCCCTGAACGCGCCGGCCGCCATTCGCGGACTTCGCGCTCGCGGACTCGGAGTTGGGAGCGCCGAACACACCACGCTGGCCGACCCGGCCGGCCCCGGAACGCGAGCCGCCGGACGATTCGCCGCCCACGACCGTCCCCCGCGGGACCCGCTGGCCGTTCTTTCCGGCGGCACCCGTGCTGGAGGTCGGGCGCCCTCCGGACACGCCGTCGCGGTTCGCTCCCGCGTTCCCCAGGCCGCTGCGTCCCGTCGCGGAACCATTGGCGCGAGGAGTCCCGCCGGAGATGCCCCGGCCGGTGGCGGACGAGCGCCCGCCGGTGGTACCTCCGCGGCCGCCACCCGCCTGGCCGGTCGACGTCGAGCGTCCCATCGGGCTGTTGGTCGCGCCGCGGCCCTGCGAGGTGGTACCGCCCGCGCGACCCTGCGCGCTGTAGGGCGACCGGTTCCCGAGATTGCCGCCACCCGCCGAAGTGGGCCGGGGCGACATGGAGTTGGAGTACCCGGAAGGGAACGGCGCGATCGGGTTCGTGTTTCCGCCGCCCGCGGGACCGGTCACCGTGGGCGGTGTGATGACGGGCTTGTCGACCGACGGCGACGGGAGCGTCCCGACACTGTCGATGTTCGTTCCCACCGGGCGATCGGGGGTCGTGATCGAACCGTGGATCTCCTTGGTGCCGTCTGGAGACACATGAGAAGCGCTGCCCGCATCAGGGACGTGCGCCGGTGCCACCGTGCTGGAGTGGTGCCCGGACGAGGTGCCGCCCGAGGAGCCACTGCCGCCACCGCCGTCACCGTCGCCGACCCGCTTCTCGCCGTAGGAGGGAGCCGGCTTCGGCACCCCCACATTAGGCATCGCCTCAAACGTGGGCTCCTGCGACTGCAGCGCGTTGAGCCCCGTCGCCGACACCGAGTAGAACGACGCCAGGCGGTTCATCTGGTTGATGGCCTCTTGGCGGTTCGCCTCGACCTTGACGGCCTCGGCGTACTCGTCACTGTTCGCTGTCTTCTGCGTCTCGGTGAACTTCTCGGGCCGGATCGCCTTACTAGCGGGGCGCGTGTCGGCCGGCGGCATCGAGCTCTTGACCGACGAGAGGCCGGTGGCGGCGGCGCTGACCTGGACGCTCGCCAGTTCCACGTAGCTGGAGAACGACTCCGTCGTGGTCGCCAGGTTGTTGCCCCACTGCTCGAACGACGTACCGGCCTCGCCCTGCCAGTCCTCGCCCGCGTTCTTGATGTTCTGGCGAAGTTCGTCGGCCGCGTCGTTGATCGCTTTGCTGGCGTTCAGCAGCGCCGTGCCCGCCTCCTCCAGGTGGCTGGGCTTGGTGTTCTCCACCAGGGCGCGCATGACGTTGAGGTCGTGGTCCTCGAAGTCGGTGGACTTACCGACTCCGGGGATACGGAAACGACCGAACCCGAACGCGTTGTGCAGCATCTCGCTGACGGCCGAGGTCGCGTTCACCGCGCCGACCTGGCCCGCGGTCAGGTCCTCCGCGTTACCGAGTTCCTCGGGCGCAGGGAGTTGCTTCTGCTTGTCGTCCTGACCACTCATTAGGACAGCCCCCCGCCGTAGTTCTTGTCGCCGCTGTGGGCCTGCTCGCCGCCGCCCTGCTGCTTCTCGCGCCGCTCGTCCGCCGCGGTCGCCTCACGGTCGATCTTCGTCTGGATCTCCCAGAAGCGGCGCCGCTGGTCCTCTTCCAGATTGCCGAACCCGATCTCCGCCCCGTGGGCCGCGATTCCCATGGCCTCTATCTGGAGCGACAGCATCTTCGAGAGTTCGGTGATCCGGCCGTGGATCGCGTCGTACTGCGTGTGGAACTCCACAGCCTCGTTGAACGTGTCGTTTCCCGCTACAGCATCCCGGCCGAAGCGCTGATGGCTGACCTTTCCCGAACTGGCCGCCGATCCCTCGAAGTCCTGAAGGATCTTGTCCACGCGCTGCTTGAAAGTCTTGAGGACCCCCGCGCCGACCCTGAGATCCGCCGCTGCGGCTGTCGACACGCCCCCGCCCATGTCCGCCGGAATCACGACGTCGCCTCCCCGTTTCCCCGTACCTACCCACGGCCCCAGTCCATGAGCCGCGGCCCGGCCACCACAGACCGAGCCTTCACCACTGTAGTCATCCTGTGCATCGGCTCCAACCGAGCTATGTGTTAAGGCAGTTACGAAACCGCAACCGCCAGGCCCCCTTATGTCCGAATCTGCTCGGTTTTGCAGGCATGCCTGACCGGTGACCGCGGGTACACCGCCCGTCTCGCGTCGAGCGTCCCGTTCTGTCCTCCACCAAACGTTCACGCGCGGGCCGGCCGCGCCGCGTCACCACCCACCCGAGCCACCCACCGCCCCGGACCTGGCGCGCGCCAAGTCCACCACCCCTTTCGAGCAAAGAAGGGGGAAGACTCGTTCGACGCACACGTAGCAAGTTTTCGCGGACGTTACGCACTCCTCATCCCTCCGAATATTGGCCTTCCCTTTCCCTGCGCATCGGACAGCACCGAAGTGATCACTGGCCAAGATTGCTACGTTGCGCAGAAAGCGCATCCGACTTGGCGGGGCGGTATGCGCGCACACAGGAGGAACTGCGGTGTCCTGGGACGAGTGGGAACAGCTGAAGACCGAACATCAGCCGGTCGGCATGGCGCTGAACAGTGTGCCCATGGGGACGGACGGGGATACGCCTCCGCGGACGCCGAGTTCGACGGGGGATCTCCGCGTCAAGAACGCGGACCTGACGAACACCGCGCACAAGGCCCATACGCTCTACGACAACCTGTGGGACAAGGCGCATACGCCCGTAACGACCAGCGACTCGGCCGCGACGGACCTCACCTCGCAGGGGTTCGCGCTGGGAGCCGCGCTGCCGACGGTGCCGAGCCGCTGGGACGAGCAGCTCTCCTCCCTGATGGACGCGTGCGCGCAGATCTCGAACCATTTGCAGGTCACCAAGAAGGTGCACGCCGGCGACGACTCGTACATCCAGCGGTAGATGAGCAGCATCTCCACTCTCGACGAGGGCTTCAGCAAGTAGGCAGTCAGGCAGTCAGGCCGGAACTCAGCTACGACGGGGATTCATCGATGGACTTCGACGCGGCCTACCACGCCAATTTCAGCAGACTCGACACTGCCGTCAGCGACTGGTCGACGCTGTTGACGCACCTCAAGGAGCTGGACCAGGAGGCCCGCAAGGGGCTCAAGGGTGCCGCGGACAAGGCCGACCGGCAGGGCGTGACCGCCCAGGTGACCCGGGAGTTCATCGGGAACACGGCCGGCGAGTTCGGCGACGCGCTCGATCAGTACGCCGAGTCGCAGTCTGCTGCCGACCCCGTAAAGAGGAAGTCACGCATTCGATGACGTACAAGACGCGCGGAACGGGAATCCTGCTGTCCGTGGCATCCATGGCCTGGGTGTTGTCGGGGTGCAGTGGGTCCGGCGGCGGTGACGGTGACGGGCCGGCCTCGTCGTCTCCTTCGTCCGCGCTCCCCTCATCACTCGCCTCGGCCGCCCGAGTCTGCAACGGGCTGTTCGAGAAGGCCGGAAGCTCCAGCCTGCAAGAGCTCCTTCAGGGCAAGGAGTTCAGTACTGATGTGGGGGGTGTGAAGGTCGAGTCCGTCGAGCAGGCGGCTGACGCGATGTCCGCCGAGACGGCCGACGACACGTCCGCACATCACTTGACGGCCCATCGCCTCTGCTCGACTCAGCGCGCGGACAGGAATCCGTCCCGGACCCTGCTGGTCTCAGCGGGCTGGTATCGCCTCAAGTCCGCTGATCTCCAGTGGCGGAGCGACGACGACTCCACGGTGTACGACCTGGCCGACAGTGGGCGTCAGACGTACGCCACTCCCTACGCCAACGCGACGGACACGTCGTCGATCGTGTACTTCCGGTGCCCGGTCGGTCTCGGGAAGAAGCATGACGTCGTGGCGCGCGTGACCGCCGAGACCGGCAGCACTCCCCCGGCCGACACCAAGGCCCGCCGCGAACAACTCACCCGGATCGGCGCGGCGGCGGCAGGGCAGTTGGCGAAGAGCATGGGGTGCACCGAGGAGAGCAGGCTGCCGGTGGCTCCGGACCTCAGCGGTGCCGTGCCGCGCTCATGAGCCAGGGCATTCCCCTGTTGCGGTCGGCAGTCGGGGCGGCGGCCGGGCTCCTGCTTCTTTCCGGCTGCTCGAACGACGAGCCCGCCGGAGACGCAAGGTCGTCCGCCGCCTCTGTCTCCACCGTGTGCGACGGTGCCTTCCGGGGCAATTGGGGTGCTTCAAGGAGAGCACGCTGCCGGTCACGCTGGGCACGCTTCAAGTCCGGCCGAGGCCGCAGTGGTGCGTGCACATGTGTGTCAGCAAGGGGAATTCGCGCCGGGGCCAGGCGCGCCCTCAGGGTGGGGCCGTGCCTCAATTCGTCGAGATTGTGGTGAATGTACTCCTCTTCGCGTTCGTGGCCGGAGTCTTCGTCACCGTCTTCCTGCTGACCCGCCACGGGCGAAAGAAGAATGACCGGGGGCGGGTCTTGTCGCCCGCCATCACACCACGGGTGAATTCCGCAGGTGTTCCTTTGTGTTCTTCGAACACCGCCATGTCAGCGGCGCCGCCACGCTGTTCACCTGGTACCGGGGCACCGTGCCCACACAGACCGATGACGGGAAGCTGGGGCCCGTCCCCACCTGGCCTGCGCGGGCCTTAGGGTGGAGGCATGGATCAACTGGTGGGCATTCTGGTGAAGGTGCTCCTTTTCGCGTTCGTCGCGGGCATCTTCGCCGTCGTCTTCGTCGTCTCCAGGCGCGGCCGTAAAGAACGTGAGCGCATCACGGCCGATTACGCCGATCTCGCCCGGATCGCCCCGGAGCGCGGCTGGTCTTACGCCCCGAGGGTGCGCGGCGAGATCGATCAGTACTGCGGAGCGCCCCCGTTCCCCGGTTCCGGCAGCAATCTGAGCGCCTGGCACTACACCACCGGTGAATTCCGCGGCCGCGCCTTCAAGTACTTCGAGTACCGGTACAACAACCCCATGTCCGGCGGTGAGGCCGCAGCCCGCAGGAACCTCATCATCGAGTCGGTCTTCATCATGGCGACACCCGGCACGGCGCCGGCCGTGGAAATCTTCCGGCCGGACATGCTGGACTCGGTGATGGATCGCCGCACAAGGGTTCAGCTCGGTGTATCCGAATTCGACGAGCGATTCCGGATCGCGTCCCAGGACGAGGGGTTTGCCAGAAGTGTCCTCAGCGGCGATCTCGTGCCTTTCCTGCTGTCGGACCCCCGTGCCGAGACGTCACGGATCGCACTGCGCGGCGACAAGGTGTTCACCTGGTACTCCGGCACCCTGTCGCCCGCGGCGGCCGAAGAGAAGCTCGGCTACCTCTGTGACGTACTGGACCGGATTCCGGCCCACGTCTGGACCTCTGCCTGACGGTGGACGTCAGGCGCCGGGCTCCTCGGCCTCGGCCGGCCGGACCGTCCTCAGGAAAGCCTTGAAATCTTCGATCACTTCGTCCAGCTGGCCGCGCTTCGCGGTGAGGATGAGTTCGATGAGCGCGCGCTTCGACGGATTCTTCACGTCCTCCATGCCGAGGTAGACCTGGCTCTGGCACAGCTCCACGGGCTCACCGTGCAAAGTGGTGGACAGGACCAGGTTCTGCACGATTCCGGGGGCGTCCGTCAGGCCGGGGATGTCCGGCGTCCCCACTTCGGCCTTCTTCAGCACGCGCACGGTCCCGGCCTGGGACAGCCGCGGCACCGACTCGTCGGCGATCTGCGACAGCGTGGCGCCGTCGTTGCGCATCTCTCCGGCGATGGTGATGTTCGCCGTGAATCCGCCGTCCACCGAGGCGGGGTGGAGCGCGACGAACGCGACGCCCGGCGCTCCCACCTCGTCCGGCGGTGCGGCCTGCCAGCCGTCGGGCAGCGAAAAGGAGATCTTGATCGGCAACGTCGTCGCCATGGTGGATCACAATCCTTCGATGAACGTTGTCGTGGGCTAGAAGACGGAGTCCCAGGTGTCCCCCACCCAGTCGGCGGCATCCTCGACCGAGTCGACCACCTTGCCGGGGTCGACCGTGACGTCGAAGGACACCTTGCCCCCGAGTCCCAGGCCCACACCCACATCACCGCCGATGGTGAACTTGCCGTCCTTCATGCCCAGGTCGGCATGGGCGGACGCGCCCACACCGGCCCAGGCCTCGCCGGTCACACCGGCGCCGACACCGCCGACGTCGCCGGAGACGGTACCGGTGGCCTTGGCCCCGGCGAACGCCTCCGCTCCGGCATGGACGCCGTCCTTGCCGACCGAGACGTTCGCGTTGGCGTCGGCACCGACGAACGCCTTGCCTTCGGCCTGCGCGGCGACGATGCCGTACTCGGCACTGCCCTTCGCGGAGGCCTGTGCCAAGTATGCGGTTCCCGAAGCGCCGGCCTGGAACTGACCGTTGACGACGCCGAGGTTGGCACTGCCGTCGACACCGAGCGTCGACAGACCCATGCCGCCCTTCAGGTCGACGCCCCCCACCGTGCCCGACTTCGAGGTGCCGACCGACCAGACGTCGGCGTTTCCCTGCCACTCGGCGATCTTGATGGTCTTGTCGGTCTTGGAGCCCGCCGTGGTCGGGTCCGCCGGGTCGCCGCCGTCCGGCTCGGCCGACTTGTCCCTGATGAACCAGTTGCCGTCGGCGTCCTTGCCCCACTCCTTGTTCTGGTTCCAGGGGCTCTCGTCCGTGACCAGGGACCTCTGCTTCTCCCACTGCCAGTAGTTCTGGCTGGTCTTGCCCACGGAGTGGTCAGCGGCCCACTGCTTGCTCTCGACCCAGTCCTTGGCCTGCGCAAGCCACTTGGGGCTGCCCTTCCCGTCGCCGGCGAGCTCCCCGAGCTTCTTCGCCAGCGTGCCGGCCTCGGTCTTCAGCTGCTTCTTCGCGGCTTCCAGGACCTGCTCCGCGCCCTCATGGTCCCCGCCGTCCCACTTGGTGATGGCGGTCTGGGCCTGCTGCTGGGCCCAGTGCAGAGTGGTGGAGTACGAGGTGATCGCCTTCGCCGCGTCCGACATGGCGTCCGCGGCGAGGTACCAGTTGCTCTTCTCCTTGGCGAGCGTGGGCCAGAACGCGTCGCTGGCCTGGCCCTTCCAGCCGGGGATCTTCAGGTCGCGCAGACCGTTCCCGACACCGTCGAACTTGGTGGACCAGCCGTTGAGCGTGGTGGAGACCTGTCCCAGCTTCTCGACATCGCCCGGAACGAGATCCTTGGGGTCGTGCGTCCACCCCAGCCTGTTGCCGCCCATGGTTACGCGTCCCCCGCCTCTAACCCAGGTCCGTCTTCACCGAATTGACCGCGTCACGGATCGCCTGGTCCGTCGCGTCGAGATCCTTGTCGGCCGAGTTCAGGCCGCTCGCCAGTTCCGCCGCACAGTCGTTCAGGAACCCGGCGCCCATCTCCCAGGTGGCGCAGAACGTGGACAGCGCCTTGGCCGCGTCCTCGTCACCGAGATCGTCGCCTGCCTTGCCCGGCTCTTCCAGGTCGACCTTTTTCACCGGCTCAAGGACTTCAAGAAGGTCACCCGCACCCTTTTTCAAGGTCTGCGGCCCCACTCCGAGATCGACTCCCACGGCGAATCCCCCGCTCCCACTCTCTTCAACTCGACTTCACCGGCGCCGCACCATCAGAACGGCGCCGAGCCCGGGAACGCTATCACCGCGTGCGCACCCGGAATCCTTCTCTCACTCGCCTTTCACGAATCGGCCGTCAACCCTGTACGGGGGCGTGCCGATTGAGGGTGAGTCACTTCGCCGGAGAGGCCGTTTCGTCGGCCTTGATGTCGAAGTTGATGTTCTTTCCGCTGACCGACGTCACCTTGACCGTGATGCCCAGCGTGCTGCCGTCGTCCGCCGTGAGCGTGCAGCGGGTGGTCGTGCCGACCTTGCCGGTGAGGTCCTCGGGGCACGTGACGTCGGGCTTCGCCCGGCCGGTCGTGGCTGCGAGCTTCTCGGCGACCGTGTCGCCGAGCTTGCCCTTGGAGATCTTGGGGTCGGTGCTGCCCACGCTCACCGAGCCCGAGCAACCCGCGAGGAACGCTCCGGCGGTGACGGCCGCGAGGCTCCAAGTGACTGCGGACATACGGGTATTGCGCATGGGGGGTCCCTTCCGGGGAATTGGTTCACATGCAGTGGTTCACATGCAGTGGTTCACATGCAGTGGTTCACATGCAGTGGTTCACATGCAGTGGGGGTGCAAAAGCTTACTGGCCGCAAACGGCGCGTATCCCGCCCGTCGCACGGCCGTGATCGACCCCGCCCATTACTCCCCGGAACCTTTGAGCGACCCCCCGAAAATCTTCACTTCATCGCCGAGAGTTCGGGCAATCCCGGCCCCGCCTTTGTAGAAAGGTGATCGAAAGGTTGCGCAACGGGGTCACGCCTCGCCCCGGACCCGCCCGCTGCGCCGCCGGGCGTCCCGGACCGCCACGGCCGTGCCCGCCAGGCCGACCACCAGCACGACCGCGCCCACGGCCGCGTACGTGGCCATCCGGGAGTTGCGCTCGTCGGCGGTCTCGCCGAAGTGGAGCCCGGGGACCGCGGGGGCCTCGGCCTGCGGGCCCGCGGCCTCGGGGCTGGGCGACTCGATCGGGTGGTCGTCCTTGGTGAGGGCCGCCACCGGGTCGACGACGCCCCAGCCGACGAAGTCGTCCTTGCCGGGCGCCGAGCGCTCCGCGGTCTGCTCGATCTGGGCGACGATCTGGGCGGCGGACCAGTCGCCGTGCTTCTCCTTCAGCAGGGCCGCCACCGCGGCCACGTACGGGGCGGAGAAGCTGGTGCCGTTGTCGGAGCACTGGCCGCCCTGCGGGACGGTGGAGACCATGTCGACGCCGGGCGCCGCGACCCCGACCCAGTCGCCGGCCTGGGAGAAGGCGGCGCGTTCGTTGTTGCGGTCGGAGGCGGCCACGGCGAGGACGCCCTCGTACGACGCCGGGTAGGTGCGGCCCGCCTTGCCGCCCATGCCGTCGTTGCCCGCGGAGGCCACGACCACGATGCCCTTCGCCAGGGCCTCGTCGACCGCGCGCTGCAGATCGGGGTCGGGCTTCGCCGCGTTGGACGTGTCCTGCGAGATGTTGATGACGTCGGCGCGCACCGCGATGGCGTGCCGGATCGCCAGGGCCAGGGTGGCGGCGGTGCCGGTGCCCTCCGCGTCGTTCTGCTTGATCGGGATGATCTTGGCGTCGGGGGCGAGACCGCGGAACCCGGTGTCCTTGCCCTTGCGCGCGGCGATGATGCCGGCGACCCGGGTGCCGTGGCCGACGGTGTCCGTGGTGCCGGACGCGTTGCCCCACTCCTGGTTCGCCTCGCCCTTGATCTTCCTGGGCAGGAGGTTCTTGCCGTCCTTCGCGTCCACGGCCGACTTGAGCTGCGGGTTGTTGACGGCCACACCGGTGTCGATGACGGCGACCTTGACGTTCTTGCCGGTCGCCTCCTGCCACAGCTCATCCAGGTTCACCCGCTGGAGCGACCAGGGGTTCCCCTTGTACGTGGTCTTGCCGAACTCGCACTGGTCCGCCGCGGCCGCCTCGGGCGCGGGCAGCAGGAACGTGGTGGTCACCGTCGCCGCCGCCGTCAGGGCCGTCGCCGCGGTCACGAGCGACGCCGCCCGGGACAGCGCCCCGAGCCGCCCCGGAAGGCGCCAGGGACGACGTCGTGTGTGCGTCAAGTGCTGTGCCTGTCGCATGAGTTGATCCCGTCTCCCGTGCCCGTACGCCTAGGAACCCTGCGGCTGGCGGGCCGCGCCGGTGGACAGGACCGGGCCGGTGGGCAGGAGCTTGGACCACTCGATCGGGATGTCGGTCGCCTTCGTCTTCGCGTACCCGAGCCGGGTCTGGGCGATCCTCGACTGCTGCAGGAGGTCCTTCTGGATGTCCTTCTGCGAGGCGTCGACCCCCGTGCCCTTGGCGTCGCCGTCGCTGTTGGACTGCAGCGCGTACCGCAGACCGGTGTCGGTGACGAGGAAGACGCCGCCGGAGGTGTCGGTGCCCTGGACCTGACGGAAGAGCTGGCCGGAGCCGGGGGTGACGTAGGTGCTGGAGGAGCCGGTGGCGAGGGCGACCGGGAAGTCGTTGCCCGCCCAGGTGCTGAGCGTCGTGGCGTTCCCGTCGCCGACGCCGCGCAGGGTGTTGCAGATGACGTTGCGGCCGTCGGTCACCGTCGGCGACGCGTTGTTGACCGTCTTCGCCTGGTGCTCGGGCCACTTCTTGTCACCCGCGAACGGCGTGCCGTCGGTGACGATCTGGCCGAGGGCCACCTTCTGGGCCTCACTGGTCGAGTTGACCGCCGACAGGGTCGGGCTCGCCAGCAGCAGCTGCGCCGTGAACGGGGTGACCGACGCGATGCGGTCCGCCAGGACCACGTAGTACTGCACCTCGCGCGTGGCGCTCTCCGTGACGAGGACCTTGCCCACCTTGTTGTCCGCCGCGCTCAGCGAACCGTTGTTGCGGGACGCGGCGCCGGGGGTGTCGGTGAAGGCCGGGAAGGCGATCGGGCTGCTGCCGCCGTGCAGGGTCGCCAGCCAGGCGTCGGAGACCTTCTCCGGGGTCTTGCCGTAGGCGTTGAGCGCGCGCAGCAACTGCTGCTTCTCGGCGGGGCTCTTGGCGGACAGCTCGTACTTGCTGCCGCTCGCGTCGACGATGTACTCGGTCTTCTGCTTGTCGTCGGAGACGACGTACATCAGCTCGCCGCCACCGAGCCGGTTCGTGTTGTCGGCCTTCGCGCGGTCGTTCTTGCCGAGCACGAACGTCGCCTGCTGGACCTCGCCGCCGCTGGTGGGGCGCTGGCAGACCATCCAGCGCTTCTCCGCCCCGGCCTCCTCCGCGGAGGGCAGGCGGTCGGGGGCGTAGGGGATGCCGACCGTGACGCCGTGCGGGATCTTGCCGCTGTCGAGCACCGACTCCTCGACGGTCATCACGCTGTCCTGGCGGTTGTCGGCGAGCAGGAGCTTCGCGGACGCCATGTTGAGGACCGGGTGGAGCTGGGCCTGCTTCTTCTTGCCCGTCTCCATGATCACGTAGCGGGTGGTGGACTTGCTCGCCACGATGACGTTCTGGTACGGCTCCTTCCAGCCCGGTGCCGCCGCGGGGGAGAACATGCCGATCGCGCCGAAGACGGCGAGGATCACCACGCCGAGGATCGTGCCCGGAAGGACCGCGCGCAGCGGCTTGGGAGCGCCTTCCTCGGAGCCCGAAGGAGAGGGCTGCAGAAAGGACGCCAGCGTGCGCCGCTTCGCGAAGGTGTAGGCGTTGAGTTCGTCCCGCCGTGATGCCATCTGTGTCCGCTCTCTCCCCGTGCGGAGCCGTGGGGGCGAATTCCCCCGTCTTCAGTGGGCCGACCATCCGCTCGCGGCTTCCGGCTGCGTCGCCTCGGCTGCCGTGGCTGTCAGACCCGGCCCCTACTATGCCTGTTACGACGTTGTGCGTGTGGCACGGGTAGGGTGCTGAGGCCTTCCAAGGGGCCGCTCGGGCCCTTTCAAGGAGCCTTTGCGCATGGGATTTCGGGAGAGTTCGGGGGGTTTGGAGTGATGGCTTCCGCAGCGCGGACTCGATCGCGGACGCAATCGAGGTCACGATCGGGTGACCGTTCTCAGCCGGTATCCCCGCCCCCTTCACACATGCCACACAATCCTGCACGGAATTCCCGTACGCCGGGCAGCGGGAATGGGGCAGCGCCTTTCAGTGGTCCGGTCACTCCGCATTTGAAGTCGCGTTCCGGCCGCGGTGGTTCCTTCGCCGTCCAGCGCCTGGTGATGATCGAGCTGGCGGCGGCCCTGGTGGTCGTCGGCTGGGTGATCGGCACGGTCGCGCTGATGGCCACGGGCGCGGTCGCCGCGATCCTGCTGGTGCTCGCCCTGGTACGTCGCCGGGGGCGCTCCCTGCCGCAGTGGCTGGGCAGCGTGCTCGCGCTGCGCACCCGCAGACGCCAGGCGGCGAGCACGCCGGTGCCGCCGGGCACCGAGCCGGGGCTCGCGCCCGCCGTGGAGTGCGACCCGAGCCTGCGCACCTACAGCCACAACCGCGGGGACGACCGCGACCAGCGCCCCATCGGCATGGTCGGCGACGGCGGCTTCATGACCGCGGTGCTCCAGGTCGAGTCGGACGCCACCGCGCTGCGCGCCGAGCGCAGCCGCAGGCCGCTGCCGATCGCCCTGGTGCGCGACGCGCTCGCGGTGGACGACATCCGCCTGGAGTCGGCGCAGGTCGTGCTGCACACGCAGCCCGCGCCCGCGCTGCACCTGCCGCAGCAGTCGGTGGCGGTGAGCAACTACGCGCCGTTGCAGGCGCAGACGGGCTCGCCCGCCGTCCGCATCACCTGGATCGCCCTGAAGCTCGACCCCGAGCTGTGCCCGGAGGCCGTCGCGGCCCGCGGCGGCGGCGTGGTCGGCGCGCAGAAGTGCCTGGCGCGCGTCGCCGAGCACCTCTCCAGCCGGCTGACCGGCGCCGGGTTCCGGGCCAGCGTGCTCTCCGAGGAGGAGCTGGTCTCCGCCGTCGCCACGTCCGCGTGCGCCAACCCGATGGTGACCGCGCAGGCCGGCCGGAGCGAGGCGCCGCAGCGCCGCACCGAGGAGTCCAGCCGCAGCTGGCGCTGCGACAACCGCAGACACACCACGTACTGGGTGCGCCGCTGGCCCCAACTGGGCGCCGCCACCATCCAGTTGCCCCAGCTGATCGCCCAGCTGACGTCGGTACCCGCGCTCGCGACGACGTTCAGCCTGACCCTGGCCCCCGGCGACCAGCAGGACGTGACGATGACCGGCCACATGCGCATCACCGGCCGCAGCGACACCGAACTGACCACGGCGCGGCGCGACTTGGAGCGCGCCGCCCGGCAGGTGCGCACCAACCTGGTCCGGCTCGACCGCGAACAACTGCCCGGCGTTCTCGCCACCCTGCCGCTCGGAGGTGCCCGCTGATGGCCGTCATGAATCAGCTTCCCGAGCTGGGCGAGCGGCTGCGCACCGGCTTCGGCCTGCTCGGCCCGCGCCACCAGCGCCACTCGCTGCCCCCGGAGCAGCTCGACGCGCTGACGCTGCCGATCGGGGACGACGGCGTGGTCGTCGGCGTGGACGCCGAGGGGCAGCCCGCGGTCATGGGCATCAACCGCCCGACCCCGTACGACATCGTGCTCATCGGCGGTCTGTGGACGGCGCAGGTGCTCGCGCTGCGCGCCGCCGCGACCGGCGCGCGGGTCGCCGTGGAGACCGGACGCGCGCAGCACTGGGCGCAGTTGGTGCAGGCGGTCGGCGGCGGACAGTCCGGCATGACCGTGCACGACGTGGGGCGGGTGCCGCCGCAGGGCGCGTCCGCGGGCGGGCCCGTGCTCGTCATCCGCGACTGCGGCATGCGTCCGCCGCGCGGCCGGGTCGCTTCCGCGCCCTGGCAGTCGGTGCTCACCCTGCTCCCCTACCTGAGCCCGGTCGCGCCGCGCCTCATGCGACAGGCCCGGCTGGTCGGCGTGCAGCGGGTGTCGCCGGACGAGGCCACCGAGATCGGCCGCGTGATAGGGCTGCCGCGCGGCGAGTACGAGTCGCTGCCGACGCTCGCCGACGGCGTGACCCTGTGGTGCACCGACCGGGATCGGCAGTACGTGATGACGCAGGCGACCGACGCGGAGAACGGGTTGCTGGGCACGGCCCGGCGCATGGACTGAGCCGTCCCGCCGGGGCCGTGCCGCCAAGTTCGGGTGACCTTCCGCGAATCCGCCCACAAGTCGGGCATTTCACCGGCGGGCGCTGCCCTTTCAGCGCTGTCCTTCGTCACGTTTTGGTGTACGTCTCCCAGGACGTGACGCGTCGGACAGGGCTGAGGAGCGGGCGGGCCTGCCGTGCATCTGGTTTTCGTGATTAGGCTGGGACAGTACGTGCCGCGTGTACCCGTGTGCGGGTGGCGCGTACGCCAGGGGGCCAGGGGGACGGCCCGCAGAGCGACGACACAGACCACGCATTCGGTCGCCCCCAAGCACGGCACGCGGGTGCTCGACCAACCAGGAGGCATTGTGAACAGCGATCGGGACGGTATCCACGGGGGCTGGGATTCACCCGTCGATGATCAGTCCGACGCGGAGTCCAGTGTCGAGCTGACAGGCGAGTTCACCATCGACTACGCCCCTCCGGCCTGGTACACGCAGAACGCGACGGAGAACGGCAGCCCGACGAGTGCGCCCACGCCGCCTCCGCCGCCGGCGCCCGCGCCCACCCCCGCGCCGGCGCCCGCGCCCGCGCCGAGCGCCGCCAACGGGGACCTGGAGAGCGGTGCCACCATGCGCTTCTCCGCGTCCTCTCTCAAGCGGGAGTTCGAGGAGCTGGCCGCGCTCGGCGAGCCCAAGCCCGCGGAGCCGCAGCCCGCCGAGCCGCAGCCCGCGGAGCCCGAGAAGGGCCCGGAGCAGAGCGCCGACGAGGAGCCCTCCGCCCCGGAGCAGACGCCGCAGTCCTGGGTCGACACGCACCGGGTGAGCGTGGACATCGACACGTCCGGTACGTCGGTGGAGCCGTCCGCGTCCGGCACGGCCGCGGACGGCTCCGCCGACGCCGGGGACACCGAAGCCCCGGCCGCCGACACCGGCACCGACGGTGACGCCGACTCCGGCAGCGACTTCCCGCTCGCCGCGGCCGCGAGCGCCACCGACGCGGCGGACGACGCCGCGGAGGCCGCGAACGCCGCAGCCGCCGTCACCGCTGCCGCCGCTGTTACCGCTGCCGCCGCCGAGGGCCCGGCCGACGCGGGCGACGCCGGTACCCCGGCCCCCGAGGCCCCGGTCGCCGACGCCCCGGCCGCCCCCGCGGTCCCGGCTCCCCCCGCCCCCGACGGCGTACAGAGCGCTCCCGCGGGCTGGACTCCCCCGCCCGCGCCGGAAGGTGGCGTTCCGCCGCTGCCGCCCGCGTTCCAGCCGGCCGCGCCGCCGACCGCCCCGCAGTGGACCGACCCCGCCGCGGCCGGCCAGCAGCCGCCCGCACCGCAGCCCCCGGCCCAGCCGATGCCCCAGCCGGTCCAGCCGGCCGCGGCGCAGCCCGCCCCGGCCGACCCGAACGCCTGGCCCGCACAGCCTCCGGCCCCGGTTCCGGCGCCCGCCCCGGCCCCACAGCCGCAGGGTGGTTACGGCTTCCCGCAGCCCGGCCCGCCCGCGCCCGCGCAGCCGATGCCGCAGCCCCCGGCCCAGCCGATGCCCAACTCGCCTGCCCCGCAGGGTGGTTACGGCTTCCCGCAGCCGCCGACCCCGCAGGCCGGTTACGGCTTCCCGCAGCCCGGCCAGCCCGGCCAGCCGGGTCAGCCCGGTCAGCCGATGCAGCAGGGCCAGCCCCAGCCTCCGGCGCAGCCGCAGCCGCAGCCCGGCTACGGCTTCCCGCACCCTCAGCAGGCCGCCGTCCCCGGTCAGCCGCTCCCGCCGCAGGCCGGGCAGCCCCAGCCGCAGCCCCCGGTCCAGCCGCAGCCCCCGGCCCCGGCCGCGCCCGGCGACCCCAACGCCCAGCCCCCGCAGGGCTATCCGGCGAACCCGGCGGATCCGCGCACCGGTGCCGCCTGGCCCCAGCCGATGCAGCACGACCAGCGCCAGCCCACGAACGTCGGCGGCGCTCCGCTCGGCTACACGGCGGCCGTCGAGCTCTCCGCCGACCGGCTGCTGAACAACAAGCGGCAGAAGGCGAAGAGCAAGGGCCCCGGCGCCCAGGGCAGCCGCTTCAAGCTCGGCGGCAAGAAGGAGGAGCAGGAGCGCCAGCGCAAGCTGGACCTGATCCGCACCCCGGTGCTCTCCTGCTACCGGATCGCCGTGATCAGCCTCAAGGGCGGCGTCGGCAAGACGACGACCACCACGGCGCTCGGCTCCACCCTCGCCAGCGAGCGGCAGGACAAGATCCTCGCGATCGACGCCAACCCGGACGCGGGCACGCTCGGCCGCCGGGTGCGCCGCGAGACCGGCGCGACCATCCGTGACCTGGTGCAGTCGATCCCGCACCTGAACTCGTACATGGACATCAGGCGGTTCACCTCGCAGGCCCCGTCCGGCCTGGAGATCATCGCCAACGACGTGGACCCGGCCGTCTCGACGACGTTCAACGACGAGGACTACCGCCGTGCGATCGACGTGCTCGGCCGTCAGTACCCGATCATCCTGACCGACTCCGGTACGGGTCTGCTGTACTCCGCGATGCGCGGAGTGCTCGACCTCGCCGACCAGTTGATCATCATCTCGACCCCGTCGGTCGACGGTGCGTCCAGCGCCAGCACCACGCTCGACTGGCTGTCGGCGCACGGGTACGCGGACCTGGTCTCGCGTTCCATCACGGTCATCTCCGGAGTCCGCGAGACCGGCAAGATGATCAAGGTGGACGACATCGTCAGCCACTTCGAGACGCGTTGCCGCGGTGTCGTCGTCGTGCCGTTCGACGAGCACCTGGCGGCCGGCGCCGAGGTCGACCTCGACATGATGCGGCCCAAGGTGCGCGAGGCGTACTTCAACCTCTCCGCGATGGTCGCCGAGGACTTCGCGCGGGCCCAGCAGCAGCAGGGCCTGTGGACGCAGATGGACGGCTCGCACCCGCCGGTCGCGGCCCCTCCGATGCCCGGCCAGCAGGGCTACCCGCAGCAGCAGCCGTACCCGGGCCAGCCGGGCGCGCCCGCGCCCTACCCGCAGCAGGGCGTGCCCCCGCAGGCCCCGCAGCCCCCGTACCCCGGCCAGCAGGGGCAGCCCGGGCAGCCGGGACAGCCCGGCCCGCAGCCGGGCTGGCAGGTCCCGCCACCCCCGCCGCAGGCCCAGCAGGGCCAGCCGGGGCAGCAACCCGGCCAGCCCCAGCAGCCGGCCCCGATGCCTCCGCAGCAGCAGGGTCCGCCGGCGGCCTGGCAGCAGCCGCAGCCCCCGCAGCAGTAACAACCCGAGTACGAAAGGGAGTCCGGGCAACGATTTGCTCAACTTCCCGAGAGGCCTGCACCGTTCATCGGTGCGGGCCTTTCACGTACATCACGCGGATAAGTCCGTTACGGCGCCATGCGCTGGCCTGCAAAGCATCAGAGGTCTCAACCAATGTGCGTGAAATGCGGGTCAACTCGTTATTTCCGCAGGCCACATGGGGTTCACCTGCCGTTGACGTGCGTCAACAGGCGCTGATAAACACTCACTTCATTCCCCTGCTGCGACAGCCCGACGCGAGGTGTCCGTTCCATGGCCACGAAAGCTCAGCAAGATCAGCAACACAGAACCCACCGCCACGGGATGCGGATCCTCCTGGCATCCGGCGCCGCGGCGTTCGGCCTCACGGCTGCGCTCGCCACGCCTCTGAACCCGGCTCCCCACGAGGCGAAGGCCGCCGACGACGGCGGCAAGAAGGTCCTCACCGTCGCCCTCGCGCAGAGCGTCGACTCGCTGAGCCCGTTCCTGGCGACGCGCCTGGTCAGCACCAGCATCCACCGGCTGATGTACGAGTACCTGACCAACTACGACCCGAAGGACAACCACGTCGTCCCGGGCTTCGCCACCAAGTGGGAGCCGTCGTCGGACAAGTTGACGTGGACGTACACCATCCGGGGCGACTCGAAGTGGTCGGACGGGCAGAAGGCGACGGCGCACGACGCGGCCTTCACGTTCAACAAGATGATGACGGACGACGCGGCGGCCACCGCCAATGGTTCGTTCGTCACCAACTTCGACAAGGTCACCGCGCCCAGCGACACCAAGCTGGTCATCAAGCTGAAGAAGCCGCAGGCGACGATGACCTCGCTCGACGTCCCGATCGTGCCCGAGCACGTGTGGAAGGACGTCAAGGACTACTCGAAGTTCAACAACGACAAGACCTTCCCGATCGTCGGCAACGGCCCGTTCGTTCTCACGGACTACAAGACCGACCAGTACGTGAAGCTGAAGCGGAACCCGGACTTCTGGCGGAAGTCGGACAAGCCGCAGTTCGACGAGATCGTCTTCAAGACGTACAAGGACCAGGACGCCGCGGTCGCCGCCCTGCGCAAGGGTGAGGTCTCCTTCGTCGCCGGTTCCCCCGCCCTCACCCCCGCCCAGGCGGCGTCCCTCAAGGGCGAGAAGAACATCAAGGTGAACGAGGGCCCGGGCCGCCGCTTCTACGCGATCGCCACCAACCCGGGCGCCCGCACCAAGGACGGCAAGAAGTTCGGCGACGGCAACCCGGCGCTGCTCGACCAGAAGTTCCGCCAGGCGCTGTTCCGCTCGGTCGACACCAAGACCATCGTCGACAAGGTCTTCCAGGGCCACGCCGTGCAGGGCGAGGGGTACATCCCGCCGCGCTTCAAGGACTACTTCTGGACGCCGTCGGACAGCCAGAAGCTGGCCTACGACCCGGACGCCGCGGGCAAGCTGCTCGACGACGCCGGCTACAAGCTCAAGGACGGCAAGCGCGTCGGCAAGGACGGCAAGCCGATCAACCTGCGCATCCTGTGCCACGCCACCGACCCGAACGACAAGGCGGTCGGCAAGTACCTCAAGGAGTGGTGGGGCAAGATCGGCATCGGCCTGAAGGTCGACTGCCTCGACGACGTCTCGGTGCCCTGGTACGCGGGTGAGTACGACCTCGCCTTCGACGGCTGGTCGGTCAACCCGGACCCGGACTTCGTGCTCGGCATCCACACCTGCGCCGCCCTGCCCACGAAGGCCAAGGAGAGCGC
The DNA here is from genome assembly GCF_017377775.1 of Streptomyces sp. VRA16 Mangrove soil. Classification (GTDB taxonomy): domain Bacteria; phylum Actinomycetota; class Actinomycetes; order Streptomycetales; family Streptomycetaceae; genus Streptomyces. Next base: position 195,780 of record NZ_JAFVLN010000015.1, on the reverse strand, counting down.
CGCGACGGACAACTTCATCTGCGACAAGAAGTTCGACGACCTGTACGCGAAGCAGCTCGCCGAGTACGACCCGGCCAAGCGGGCGGACTACGTCAAGCAGATGGAGTCGTGGCTGTACGACTCCGGGTACATGAACGTCATGGCGTACCCGAACGCCGTCGAGGCCTACCGCACCGACCAGATCAAGTCCATCGAGACGATGCCGACCGCCGCGGGCAACATCTACGGCCAGGACGGCTACTGGAGCTGGTGGTCGGCCGAGCCGGTCTCCTCCTCCGACAGCGGCGACTCGGGTTCGTCCAGCTCCACCGGCGTAGTGATCGGCATTGTGATCGCCGCTCTGGTGGTCATCGGTGGCGGTGTCCTCATCACCAGGCGCCGCCGCTCGACCGCCGACGAGCGCGAGTGACCCGCGAGGGACGAACGAACGAACCATGACAGCTGACAGCAGTCCCGCGCTCGTGCAGCCCGCGGACGGTCCCGACAGCGACCCGGCCACCCCGGCCGGGACGCTGTCGGCCGCCCGCGGCCCCCGGGCCCGCAACACGACCGAATACCTCAAGTACGCGGCGGCGAAGATCGTGGGGGCTGCCGTCTCCCTCTTCGCCGTCCTCGTCACCAGCTTCTTCCTCTTCCGCCTCATCCCGAGCGACCCGGTCAAGCAGATGACCGGCGGCCGCAAGGTGTCCACCGAGCAACTCGCCAATCTGCGCCACCAGTACGGCCTCGACCAGCCGATGTGGAAGCAGTTCACGAGTTACGTCGGGGACGCGCTGACCGGCGACTTCGGGATCTCGTTCCAGTACCACGCGCCCGTCATCGACAAGATCACGGCCGCGCTGCCCGCGACGCTGCTGCTCACGGGTACGGCGTACGTGCTCTACTCGGCGCTCGGCATCTGGCTGGGCACCCGCACGGCGTGGCGCAACGGGTCGCGCAGCGACCGCTTCAACACCGCGTTCGCGCTGACCCTCTACTCGGTCCCGTCGTTCTGGCTGGGCCTGCTCCTCATCATCGTCTTCTCCGTCGGCATCGGCCCGATCCCGGGCATCTTCCCGACCGGCGGCCTGGAATCGGGCGGCGAGACCGGATTCGCGTACATCCTCGATGTCGCGCACCATCTGGTCCTTCCGGTGATCACGCTCGTCGCGGTCGGCTACGCGCAGACGCTGCTCGTCATGCGCTCCTCGCTCCTCGACGAGATGGGCAGCGACTATCTGACGACGGCCCGCGCCAAGGGCCTGCGCGACGACATGGTGCGCCGCAGGCACGCGGTGCCGAACGCGATGTTGCCGACGTTCACGCTGATGTTCGTGAACCTGGGGCACGTGGTGGCCGGGCAGATCCTCGTCGAGACGGTCTTCTCCTGGCCGGGCCTGGGCGGCCTGTTCTACCAGGCGCTCTCGGTGCCCGACCTGCCGCTCGTCCAGGGCCTGTTCTTCGTCTTCGCGACCGCCGTGATCCTGGCGAACACCCTCGCCGACATCCTGTATCCGCTGCTCGACCCGAGGGTGGGCCGATGACGACGACCACGCCGACCACGCCGACCGCCGCGAGCCCCCGGGCTCTGTCCCGCGCCCGCAAGCGCCAGTCGCTGGCCCGCTTCTGGACCTCGTACCGCTCCCACAAGAGCGGGCTGTGGGGTCTGGGCCTGCTCGTCCTGATCGCGCTGATCGCCGTCCTCGCGCCGGTCCTGGTCGGTTCGGACGCGCAGTCCGTGACCGACGCCAAGGGCAGCCCGCTGGAGGGGCCGAGCGGTGACTTCCCGCTGGGCACCGACCAGTTCGGGCGCAGTGTGCTGGCGCTGCTGGTGTACGGGGCGCGCATCTCGCTCACCGTGGGGCTGCTCGCCGCGTTCCTGTGCGTGGCGATCGGCACCGTCGTCGGGATCGTGGCCGGGCACTTCCACGGCTGGTACTCGACGGTCCTGATGCGGATCACCGACTGGTTCCTGGTGATGCCGACGCTGGTCCTCGCGATCGCCCTCGCGACCGTGATGGACCGCTCCATGTGGACCGTCATCATCGCGATCGGTGTGACGACGTGGCCGACCACGGCCCGTCTGGTGCGCGCGCAGACCCTCGCGGTCGAGTCCCGCCCGTACATCGAGCGGGCCAGGGCGCTGGGCGGCGGCCACGGCCACATCATGGTGCGGCACGTGCTGCCGAACGTGATGCCGCTGGTCCTCGCCCAGACCACGATGATCATCTCCTCGGCGATCCTCACCGAGGCGACCCTCGCCTTCCTTGGCCTGTCCGACCCGACGGTCACCTCGTGGGGCGGCATGCTGCAGGACGCGCGCGAGGCGGGCGCGGTCAGCGCGGGCGACTGGTGGTACCTGGCACCGCCCGGTATCGCGATCGCCGTCGTGGCCCTGTCCTTCACGCTGTGCGGCCGCGCGGTCGAATCCGTCCTCAACCCGAAGCTGGGGGTGCGGTCGTGACGCTTCTCGAAGTACGCGATCTCGAAGTGACGTACGCGGGCGGGGCGCAGGCCGTGCGCGGGGTGAACCTCACTCTGGAGGCGGGCCAGAAGCTCGGTGTCGCGGGCGAGTCCGGCTGCGGCAAGTCGACGCTCGCGCTCGCGCTGCTGCGGCTGCTGCCCGTGGGCACGAAGGTCACCGGCGAGATCCTGCTGAACGGCGAGGACGTCCTGAAGATGAAGTGGGGCCAGGTCCGCGCGGTGCGCTGGGCCGGCGCCTCCATCGTCTTCCAGGGCGCCATGCACTCGCTGAACGCGGTGCACCGCATCGGCGACCAGATCGCCGAGCCGATCCTGCTGCACAAGAAGGCGACGCAGGAGGGCGCGAAGAAGAAGGTCGCCGAACTCCTGGAGCACGTGGGTCTTCCCGCGGCGCGCGCGGCCGCGTATCCGCACGAGCTCTCCGGTGGCCAGCGTCAGCGCGTGATGATCGCGATGGCGCTCGCCTGCGACCCGGAACTGATCATCGCGGACGAGCCGACCACCGCGCTCGACGTGATGATCCAGGCCCAGATCCTGCGCCTGATCGAGCAGTTGGTGGCGGAGCAGGGCCTCGGCCTCGTCATGATCAGCCACGACCTGGCGGTGCTCTCCGACACCTGTGACCGGCTCGCGGTGATGTACGCGGGCCGCGTGGTGGAGGAGGGCCCGTCGCAGCAGGTGTACGAGAACGCGCTGCACCCGTACGCCAAGGCGCTCTCGGCCGCGTTCCCGACCATCGGCGACCCGGCGTCCCGGTTCGCGCCGCGCGGGCTGCCCGGCGACCCGCCGGACCCGTCGGCGCTGCCGTCCGGCTGTACGTTCCATCCGCGCTGCCCGGCCGCGCTCGACGTCTGCGCGAGCGAGGACCAGGTGCTGCGCGCCGGGGGCGAGGGCCGGCGGGCGGCCTGTGTGCACGTGAGTCCAACTGGCGTCCCGGCACAGGGCGTCGAGGCAGGGAGCAAGACCCGATGAGTGAAACGCTCGAGAAGAGTGGGGCGCGCGAGAAGCCCGAGACCCCGCCCCTGCTGAGCGCCGACCGCCTTCAGGTGACGTTCCCCGGCCGGCGCGGCGCCGCCCCGGCACGGGCCGTGGACGGGGTCGACCTCGACATCGCGCCGGGCGAGATCGTGGCCCTGGTCGGCGAGTCGGGGTGCGGCAAGACGAGTCTCGCGCGCACCCTGCTCGGCCTGGAGAAACCGACGTCGGGCCGGGTCACGTTCGCGGGCGAGCCGCTGAACTACGCCTCGCGCGCGCTCAAGGCGTACCGCAAGCGCGTCCAGCTGGTCCTCCAGGACCCGAGCGGCTCGCTCAACCCGCGGCACACGGTGTACGACGCCGTGGCGGAGGGGCTGCGTATCCACGGGCACACGGGGGACGAGCGGGAGGCGGTCGCAAGTGCCCTGTCCCGCGCGGGACTCCGCCCGCCGGAGCGGTTCTTCCTGCGCTATCCGCACGAGCTGTCGGGCGGCCAGCGCCAGCGTGTCGTCATCGCGGGCGCGCTGGTCCTGGAGCCCGAACTGATCGTGGCGGACGAGCCGGTGGCGTCGCTGGACGCGTCCGTGCGCGGCGAGATCCTCGCCCTGATCCTGAAGCTGCGCACGGAACTGGGCCTGTCGGCGCTGGTGGTCACCCACGACCTGGGTCTCGCCTGGAACATCGCGGACCGCGTGGCGGTGATGTATCTGGGCCGGATCGTGGAGACGGGCAAGGTGGAGGACGTCCTGACGGCACCTCAGCACCCGTACACGCAGGCCCTGTTGTCGGTCCTTCCGGAGGCTCCCGGCGATCCGGTGGTGCTGAAGGGCGAGGCGCCCGACCCGTCGCGGATCCCGGGCGGCTGCCGCTTCCACGCGCGCTGCCAGGTCCTGGCGAGCGGCGAGGCGGAGCGGGCCGGAGTCGCCGGCAAGTGCCGCACCGAGGACCTGCCGGTTCTCACGGGCGGCGACGCGGCGCAGGTGGCGTGCCACTGGGCGGCGGCGAAGGTCGCGGCCGGGCAGTGACCGGGGGGCTCGGCTCCGCGGAGCCGAGCCCGTCCCCCTGCTTCAGCTGTACATACCGGGGACGTAGTCACCCGCGGGCTGCTGGGTCATCACGTTGAACCGGTTGAAGGTGTTGATCATGGCGATGCACGCGACGAGCGCGCCGAGCTGCTCCTCGTCGTAGTGCTTGGCGGCCCGCGCCCACACCTCGTCGGAGACACCGGCGCTGTCGGCGATCCGGGTGCCGGCCTCGGCCAGCTCCAGGGCGGCCTTCTCGGCGTCGGTGAAGACCTTGGCCTCGCGCCAGGCGGCGACCAGGGCGAGCCGTACCGAGGTCTCCCCGGCGGCCTCGGCGTCCTTGACGTGCATGTCGAGGCAGCCCGCGCAGCCGTTGATCTGGCTGGCGCGGATCTTGACCAGCTCCAGCGTCGCCGCCGGCACACCGGTGTCCTCGGCGGCCCGGCCGGCCGCGACGACGTGCTTGATGACCTTGCCGAGGGCCGGGTTGGTGAAGAGGTTCAGACGGGGTTCCATGACGGGCTCCTTCGTGCGCCGTAAAAGTGAGGACACCTCTACGACGGGACGGCCCGCGGGTATGTGACACCCGCACCCGTGACCTGCGTCACAGGTGCCGACCCGCTCAGGACCGGTACGCCTCGACGATGCCGCGTGCCCGCTTCACGTCGTCGGCGATCGCCTCGACGAGCTGCTCCAGCGAGTCGAACTTCGACATCCCGCGCACGAAGGCCAGGAAGTCGACGGCGACGTGCAGCCCGTACAGATCGAGGCCGACGCGGTCGATCGCGTACGCCTCGACGGTCCGCTCGGTGCCGTCGAACTGCGGGTTCGTGCCGACCGAGATCGCGGCGGGCATCGCCTCGCCGTTCACGTGCAGCCATCCCGCGTAGACGCCGTCGGCCGGGATCGCGGTGTGCGGGAGCGTCTCCACGTTGGCGGTGGGGAAGCCCAGCTCACGGCCGCGCTGCGCGCCGCGCACGACGACGCCCTCGACCCGGTGCGGCCGGCCGAGGATCTCGGCGGCGCCCTCGACGTCGCCCTCGGCGACCAGGTTGCGGGTGAGGGTGGAGGAGAAGGGGGCGCCGCCGCCCGCGTTCCCGCTCACCTTCAGGTCGATGACCTCGACCTCGAAGTCGTAGGTCGCGCCCTGCTCGGCGAGGAACTCCACATCGCCCGCGGCCTTGTGCCCGAAGCGGAAGTTGGGGCCCTCGACGACCAGGCGCGCGTGCAGCTTGTCGACGAGCACCTTGGCCACGAACTCGGCCGGCGACAGCTTCGAGAACTCGGTGGTGAACGGCAGGATCAGTACGGCGTCGACGCCCAGCTCGGCCATCAGCTCGGCGCGCCGGTGGTGCGGCGCGAGCAGCGGCGGGTGCGAACCGGGCCGCACGACCTCGCTCGGGTGCGGGTCGAAGGTGACCACGACCGCGGGGACGCCCAGCTCGCGGGCGCGCTCCACGGCGCGGCCGATGATCAGCTGGTGCCCGCGGTGCACCCCGTCGTAGGAGCCGATGGTGACGACGCTGCGCCCCCAGTCCTGGGGGATGTCCTCCAAGCCACGCCAGCGCTGCACGGTGATTGCTCCTCGCAAACCTGTGTACGACCGTTACTGCTCTTACTACGGCACTCAGAGCCTGTCTTTGAACCTCCGTCCGCGCCCCGACGCCCGGCACGCACGCTCGCCGCACCGACCGTCGCTGCGCCCGCGCTCCGCGCGGACGACGGGGGTTCAAAGACAGGCTCTTACCGATTACGCAGGTCTAAGAGTGCCATGCCGGGGCCCGGCGCCTCGCCCCGGCCCACCCACCGCAGGTCATCCGGCGAGGCCGCGCGCCACGGCCAGCGCCTCCCGCACCGCTTCCGGAATGTCCGTCACGGGGAACCGCACGTGCCGCACCACCCGGTCCCGGCCGACGACGAGCACCGCGCGCTTGAGCCGCAGTGCCTGCCCGGCGCGGAACACGGGCAGTCGCAGGGCGGCGGCCAGGCGCAGGTCGACGTCCGAGAGCAGGGTGAAGGGGATGCCCTCCTCGACGGCGAACACCCTTTGCTCGTCCGGGCGTTGGGTGCTGACGCCGCGCACCTCGGCGCCGGCCGCGCGGAAGTCCTCGTAGGCGTCCCGGAACAGCCGGTTCTCCAGGGTGCAGCCGACGGTGCCGGGGATGTCGCCCCACCCTTCGGGCAACGGGCTCGGGCGGCCCGTCGCCGGGTAGCAGAACAGGACGGTGGCGGCGGCCTGCGCGGCGGGTGCGACCGGGTCCACGGGGGCGCCGTCCACGTGCCCGGGCAGCTCCAGAGCCGGCAGCCGCTCCCCCAGCAGGGCCGCCGCGCGCCGCGCCTGCTCGCTCTCCTCGTCGGCGGTGCCGCTGAGCGAGCCGTCGCCGAAGACCCAGCGGTCGGCCCAGTCCTGCATCGACAGCAGGACGGGCAGCAGTCCGCGGCCGCTCGGCGTGAGCCGGTACTCGTGGCGGACCGGGGCGCTCTGGTAGGGCACCTTCTCCAGGACCTCGGCGGCCACGAGGTGGGCGAGGCGCTCGGTGAGCACCTTGCGGGAGATGCCCAGCTCCTCCTGGAGCTCGTCGAAGCGGTGGTGGCCGCGCGCGGTCTCCCGGACCAGGAGCAGGCTCCACCAGTCACCGACCACGGCGGCGGCCTGCGCGATCGCACAGGCCGCGTCGCGCTCCGGCACGGACCTGACCATGACTCCCCGCCCTCTCGCCGCGGTGTGCGTTGTCGTCGTCCATCTTGCGCCATCAGGTCAGTTCCCGATAGGAACTTACCTGGAACGAGTGAGTTCCCAAAAGAGACCCAGTGGGGGAGATCATCGGTGACCGTCCAGCAAGCAGCCTCCGGCCTCGAAGAACGACGCCAGGACGAGGACCCGTCGCCGCCGGGCGTCTTCTGGCGGTACTGGACCGCCGCCACGGTCAGCAACGCGGGCACCGCCGTCACCGCGCTCGCGCTGCCGCTGGTCGCGCTGACCGTCCTGGACGCCACGGCCTTCCAGACCGCCCTGCTCGCCGCCGCGGGCCAGCTCTGCTGGCTGCTGCTGAGCCTGCCGGCGGGTGTCGTCGCGCAACGCGTCCCGCTGCGCAGGCTCCAGGTCGTGCTCGACCTCGTACGGTTTCTCGCGCTCGGCTCGCTGCCGGTGGCCTGGTGGTTCGACGCGCTGACCTACGGGCATCTGCTGTTCGCGGCGCTGGTCACGGGCGCGGCGACGGTGCTGTTCGACATCGGCAACTCGACGTTCCTGCCCGCCGTCGTCCCGGCCCGGCAGCTCGCCGCCCGCAACAGCGTGATGTCCGGCACGCACGCCGTCACCGACACCGGCGGCCCGTCGCTCGGCGGTGTCCTGATCGGCGCGACCGGCCCGGTCGGCGCGCTCGTCGTGGACACCGCGAGCTACCTCGTCTCCGCCGTGCTGCTGCGCACCCTGCCCGAGAGCCGTCCGGCGCCGCGCACCGGTGAGAGCGCGCTGCGGCTGATCCGCGAGGGCTGGCGGTACGTGACCCGGCACCCGGTCATCGGCCCCTGCATGATCTGGGCGACCGCCGCCAACTTCCTGAACGCGGCCCTGGTCGCCCTCACCCCGCTCTACCTGGTCCGCGAGGCCGGTCTGAACTCCGTACAGCTCGGTCTCGTCCTCGCCATGGACGGCGTCGGAGCGCTGGCCGGGTCGTTCGTCGCGGTCCGGGTGACCCGGCGCCTGGGCACCGCGCGCGGCATCATCGTGGCCGATCTCGCGGGCGGCGCGCTGCTGCTGCTCGCGCCGCTGACCACGTCGGCGGGCGACGCGTTCTGGTTCGCCCTCGGCAACGCCGGCTTCGCGTTCGGCAGCGTCATCGGCTCCATCACCACCCGCACCTACCGCCAGACCCAGTCGCCGCCGGAGCTGCTCTCGCGCGTGATGGCGACGGTCCGCTTCGTCTCCTGGGGCGCCCTGCCGCTCGGGGCGCTGACCGCCGGTCTGCTCGCCACGTACGCGGGGACGCACGCGGCCCTGTGGACGGTGTGCGCGGCGGCTCTGCTCCCCGGGCTCTACCTGCTCGCGACCCCGGTGGGCCGCGCCAGGGACCTGCGGATCCTCTAGGGCCTGCCCAGGGGTCCCCCGGCCGGAAACCGGGGGAGGATCTCGTCGCGGGCCACCCGGCTGCGAACCGACCCACGGGACAGGCCCCGGGGCGGCACAGGCCCTGGGGCGTGCGTCGAAAGCCCCTCCCCCGGCTACCGCGGGTAGGTGCCCCCGGCCCCGCAACGCCCGGCATGCTCGCTCCCCTTTCGCCGCGCCGGGCGTAAGGCCGAGTACACCCCGTACGAGGCCTTGCGCCCTGCACGCCGAGAGCCTCCGGCCGGGGGACCCCCCGGAGAGCACGCCCCGGACGCCGCGGGGCCCGCCCTCCGGGCGGACGACGGGACGTTCGCCACAGGCCCTAGGCCGGGACCCGCACCCCCGCCAGGTTCTCGATCATCCGGCGCGCGCTGGGCCCGACCAGCGCCGCCCACTCCTGCGGCGCGGCCCCCAGCCACCGGGCGAGCAGCCCCGCGAACCCGGGGACCTCCCGCGCCAGCTCCACGAGCCGCCGGTCGAAGCGGGCCGCGCCCTCCGGTGTCCGCACGAGCAGCGTGCCCGTCCGGTGCACCAGCGCCCGCGACCGCGACTGCCCCTGCCGCGCGGCGCCCCGGGCCGCGGCGCCGAGCACGGCGTCGAGCACCTCGGGGTCGCGCTCCTGCGCCAGCAGTATGTCGAGCAGCTTGGTCCGCAGCGCCCGCGATACGGCGGTGCCGGGGGCGGCGAGCACGGGCGCGACGGCGGCCCGCACGACGACGGGTTTCGAGGGCAGCAGCAACGTCACCACCAGCGGGAAGAGCACCGACCTGGCCACCGGCCCGTGTTCGAGACGCCGCTCGACGAAGGCCGCGACCTGCGCGGCCGCCGCCTCGGGCCGCTCGTCCGCCACCTCCTGTACGAGCGTGGCGGCGCGCCGGGCGAGCGCGGGCTCCGTCACGTCGGCGAGCGTCCGCAGCACGTCGGCGAGGCCGGGCCCGGGCGCGCGCAACCGCCCCTGGAAGGCCTCCAGGACGGACTCGGGGTGGGTGGCGAGCGCGGTCGCGAGCGCGGCGGCGGGCAGCTGCCCGTCCCCCGCCGCGAACCGGGCGAGGGCCCGCTCCAGATACGCGGCCCGCGAGCACGGATCCCGTACGAGGAGGGCGAGCGCGGCGCCGTGCAGGCTGCAGTCGGCGGGGCGGGCCAGCAGGGCGAGCGCGGCGTACCGCAGCAGTTCCCGGTCGGCCTCGCTCGTGACCCGTGGCGCGGCCCGCAGCCCGTAGGCGACCGCCGCCACGTGCCGGGCGGGGCGCTCGTCGTGCGCCCACCGGTCGACGGCCCGGCACACCGCGGACGGCTCCTCCTCGGCGAGCGCGGCGAGCAGTTCGTCGGCGCGCGGGTGGGCACAGTCCACCAGCGCCTCCACGAGGTCGTCGACGGCCCGGTGCCGGTGGGTGTGCAGCAGGGCCTGCGCGGCCGTCGCCACGGTGGCGTCGGGCAGCGCGGGCAGCACCCGCTCGTCGTCGAACCACCGCGTCAACTGCCGCTGCACCCGCGCCGGTTCCCGGTCGAGCAGCTCCGCGACGACGTCCAGGTGCCGCTCCCCCTCCCCCGGCTCGGGATCGTGCACGACGAGCCGCCGCAACAACGCGAACCGCACATCGTCCGAGACCGGCAGCTCCATCCAGAACCAGGGCCCGAACACCCCCCGGTCGGCGAGCTCCTCCAGCACGGACAGAAACCTCTCGGCATCCGCCACACGCACCAGCACCTCACTGACGAGATGCGCGGCCCACCAGGAAGCTTCGACGCCGGCAGAGCCTTGGGCGGCCTGCCGCCCGGGGCCGCCGGGCGGGCGAGGCGGCACCTCGACGCCGGGCAGGCGCTCGCCGCGCGCCGACCGCGGCCCCGGCACCCACTGCGCCAACTCCCCTACCTTCGAGACGAGTTCGCCCAGCCCCCGCTCCCGCCCCACCAACAACAAGGCCCGCACCACGGGCCCCGCCCGATGCCGAGGCACCGGGACGGACGCCGCACCGCCCCCACTCCGCCGCCGGAACACCAGCGCCTCCAACGCCCCCTCCAGATCCAGATGCATCCCCTGGATCCAGTCGGCCACCTCCTCGTGCGCGAACCGGTACCCGCTCCCCGCCGGCACCAGCACCCCCTCCGCCAGCACCGCGGAGGCCCACCCGGCGACCCCGCCCAGCACCCCCCACGGAAACAGCTCCTCGAACGTCTCCCGGTCCAACTCCCCCTGTCCGGGCCCCAAGCACCGCCGCGCCGCCTCGTGCACCCGTCCCGACACCCGCGCCGCGAGCCGCCGCACCCCGCTCCCCCGCACCCCGGCCGGCGCGGCGAGCCGCACCGCGACCCGCAGGCACATCAGATCCAGATACGCGGAGAAGATCTCGTCCCGGTCGGGGCACCCGTCGAGCCCGCCCCCCGGTACCGCCGCCCGCACCTCGGCGAGCAGCCGCAGGGCCAGCGGATGCCCGGCGTCCCGCTCGGCGAGGGCCCCCTCGGGCACCCCGAACCGCTCGCGCGCCACCCGCGCCGGTTCCCCCGCCAGATCGCCGACCCGCACGCACGCGGGCAACCGCCCGGCCGCGGCCCCGTGCAGCACGTCCGGGCCGAACAGCAGCCCCGCCTGCTCCCAGTACTCCCCGCGGCAGGCCACGACGAGCCGCACCCCGCACTCCGCGAGCCACCGCTCGGTCCCCCGCGACCACGCGGCCAGCCGATGGGCCAGGACCGGCGGCATCTCCTCGGGCCCGTCGAGCAGCAGCACGAGCGGCTGCCCGGCGTCGCAGGCCACCTTGGCCACCCGCTCCGGCGACAGGTCCCCCAGACCCCCGTGGGCGCCCTCCCTGGACGCCGCGACGATCCGCCCGGCCCGCTCGACGGCCCGCCCCACCGCGTCGGCGACCGACGCGTCGGGCCCGCGCAGATCGGCCCCGCGCAGCCACAGACAGGGTTCGGGGCGCCGCGCCGCGAACGCCGCCAGCTCCGTCGTACGCCCGCACCCCGGATCCCCGACCAGCGCGAGCACCCCGGCGTCCCCGGCCGCGAACTGCGCCAACTCCCTTACCACATCCGGCCGTTCGACGGCCCGTACCCCGTTCCCCGCCCCCGGCCCGTCGCTGCCCACGGACACGGCGGCGACCTGAAGCACCGCGGCCAGGTTCAGATCGGACCCGTACGCCGGCACCGTCGCCGCGTTCCGGGCGAGCAGTTCGGCGAGCGGCCCCCGCGGATCCCCGGCGGCCGCCGCCCGCAGCGGCACCGCGAACCCGGCGGCTCGGCGCCCGGCCTCCAGCGCCGTGCCGAGCACCGCGACCACCGCCCCCGTACGCGCGTCGAGCACCGGCCCGCCGGCCGCCCCGCCGCCGAGCCGCAGGGCGTCGGCGCCTGCGGTCCCCACGGCCAACTCCATGACGCCGCCCACCAGATGGAAGCGGTCGGTCGCGGTGTACGTCACGTCGCAGTGACCGAGAACCCGCGCCTCGCGCCAGCCGCCCGCCGGGATCCGTACATAGGCCCCGACCTCCAGCGCCCCGCCGGCCGCCACCGCGAGCGGCGCCGCCCCGAGCCCCTCGGCCCGGACGAGCGCGAGATCCACCTCCGGCAGCGGCACCACCGACTCGGGCCCCACCACGCACGTCGTCGCGCCGTCGGGGGCGTGCAGCACCACCCGCCCGAGCCCGTCCACCGCCTCATGGCTGGTGACGACGGTGCCCCGGTCGTCCGCGGCGAACCCCGCGCCGCGCGGCCGCCCGGCCAGATCACAGATCCGTACCAGCGGCGGATCCACCATGTCCCGCAACCTCCCGCCACACACCGGTGCCTTCGACGGTAGGCGGGCGGTGATCAGCCGACCAGGACACGGCCCGAACGCGCCCCCTTCCGCTCCCCCGGTTCACTCCGAGCGCCTGCTCGATGGGGTGAAGTGAACGGGCGAGGCGGATACACCTTGGAGAGGGGGAACGTGGAGCGGCGGCCACCAGGACCACCTGGCGACCGCCGCTCCACCGCATCACTCGGGCCGCTCGGCCCGCCCGGCCCGTTCAGGACCGTCGGCTCGGCTCAGGCGAAGACCGCGAGCGACTTCGCCTTCCCCTTCGACTCCTCGACGAGCGCGAGGAACTGCCCGTCGGGGCCGAACACGGCGACGGAGCCCTTGCCCGCGTACGCGTCGGGCATCTCGATCCGTACGCCGTTCAGGAGCAGCTTCCCGCGGCGCACGTCGACGTCCCAGCGCGGGAACGCCGCAGCGGCGGCCTCGGCCACCGGCATCACGGTGAGCGTCTCCTGCAGCTGGTCGAGCGTCCTGGCCGAGTCCAGCTTGTACGGGCCCACGCGCGTGCGGCGCAGCGCGGTCAGATGCCCGCCGACCCCGAGGTCGGCGCCCAGGTCACGGGCGAGGGCCCTGATGTACGTACCGGACGAGCAGACCACGGACACGACCAGGTCGAGCACGGGCGTGCCGTCCTCGGCGACCGCGTCGCGGATGTCGTACACGGTGAACGAGGAGATCTTCACCGGCCGCGCCGGGATGTCGAATTCCTCGCCGTCCCGGGCCCGCTTGTACGAGCGCACGCCGTTGATCTTGATGGCGCTGACCTTGGACGGCACCTGCATGATGTCGCCGGTCAGCTTGGCGATGCCCGCGTCGACGGCGTCGCGCTTGACACCGGAGGCGTCGGCGGACGAGGTGATCTCGCCCTCGGCGTCGTCGGTGAGGGTGTTCTGCCCGAGCCTGATGGTGCCCAGGTACTCCTTCTCGGTCAGCGCGAGGTGACCGAGGAGCTTGGTGGCGCGCTCGACGCCGAGCACGAGGACGCCCGTCGCCATCGGGTCGAGGGTGCCCGCGTGGCCGACGCGGCGGGTCTTGGCGATCCCGCGCATCTTGGCCACGACGTCGTGCGAGGTGAAGCCCGACGGCTTGTCGACGATGACCAGGCCGTCGGGCGGTGGGGTGCGGTCGGACATGCTCAGGCGTCGCCGTCCGTCTCGTCGGCGTCGTCCGTCTCCGGCTTCTTGTACGGGTCGGCGTCACCGGCGAACGCGGCGCCCGCGGACGCCTCGCGCACCTGCGCGTCGGAGGACCGCGCCTTGTCGAGGAGGTCCTCGATCGTCTTGGCGTTGTCCGGCAGGGCGTCCGCGACGAAGGTCAGGGTCGGCGTGAACTTCACGCCGGCCGCGGCGCCGACCGCGGAGCGCAGAATGCCCTTGGCGCTCTCCAGGCCCGCGGCCACCTCGGCCCGCTCCTCGTCGTCCCCGTACACCGTGTAGAAGACGGTGGCCTCCCGCAGGTCACCCGTGACGCGGGTGTCCGTGATGGTGACGTGGGTGCCGAGCCGCGGGTCCTTGATCCCGCGCTGCAGCTTCTGGGCCACCACCTCTCGGATGAGGTCCGCCAGCCTCTTGGCGCGCGCGTTGTCGGCCACTGGTCCGTCTCCTTAAGTGCTTACTTCTTGTTGCTTCAGGCTTCAGTCTTCGTCGCTGTGGAGCCTGCGTCGAACCGAGAGCAGTTCCACCTCTGGCCGCCCGGCGACGAGCCGTTCGCAGCGGTCCAGTACGTCGGTGAGGTGTTCCGTGTCCCCGGAGACCACCGCGAGACCGATCTCGGCCCTGCGGTGGAGGTCCTGGTTGCCCGTCTCCGCCGCACTCACCGCGTACTTGCGCTGGAGCTCGGCCACGATGGGGCGGACGACGGAGCGTTTTTCCTTCAGCGAATGCACATCGCCGAGGAGCAGATCGAAGGACAGAGTCCCCACATACATATGTGTTCCGGATGTCCCGCCGGTCCGGGTTCGTATAACGGCGCAACTCTTGTACGCCAATACGGGAACCGTACACGCAACGGCCGGGGCCGATCGACGGGAATTTCCCCCGGAGGGAAATACGCCCGTCAACCGGCCCCAGTCGCGTGCTGTGTCGGTCAGACGCGCGGCTTCTCGCGCATCTCGTACGTCGCGATGACGTCGTCGACCTTGATGTCGTTGAAGTTGCCGAGGTTGATACCGCCCTCGAACCCTTCGCGGATCTCGGTGACGTCGTCCTTGAAGCGACGCAGCCCCTGGATGTTGAGGTCCTCCGCGATGACCTTGCCGTCGCGGACGAGGCGCGCCTTCGTGTTGCGCTTGACCTCGCCGGAGCGGATGAGAACACCCGCGATGTTGCCCAGCTTGGACGACTTGAAGACCTCGCGGATCTCCGCCGTACCGAGCTCGACCTCTTCGTACTCCGGCTTGAGCATGCCCTTGAGGGCCGCCTCGATCTCCTCGATGGCCTGGTAGATCACCGAGTAGTACCGGACGTCGACGCCCTCGCGCTCCGCGGCCTGTGCGGCACGGCCGGCCGCACGGACGTTGAAGCCGATGACGATGGCGTCCGAGCCCATGGCCAGGTCGATGTCCGACTCCGTGACCGCACCGACGCCGCGGTGCAGGACGCGGATGTCGACCTCTTCGCCGACGTCCAGCTGGAGCAGGGAGGACTCGAGAGCCTCGACGGAACCAGAAGCGTCACCCTTGATGATGAGGTTGAGCTGCTGGACCTCGCCGGCCTTGAGCACCTTGTCCAGGTCCTCGAGCGAGACGCGGCGCGTTCGCTTGGCGAACGCGGCGTTGCGCTCACGAGCGGCGCGCTTCTCGGCGATCTGACGGGCCGTACGGTCCTCGTCGACCACCAGGAAGTTGTCGCCGGCGCCCGGGACGTTGGTGAGACCGAGCACGAGGACCGGGGTCGAGGGACCCGCCTCCTGCACATTCTCGCCCTTGTCGTCGAGGAGGGCACGGACGCGACCGTAGGCGTCGCCCGCGACCATCGTGTCGCCGACGCGGAGGGTACCGCGCTGGACGAGGACGGTCGCGACGGCACCGCGGCCCTTGTCGAGGTGCGACTCGATGGCGACACCCTGAGCGTCCTGCTCCGGGTTGGCGCGCAGGTCGAGCGAGGCGTCCGCGGTCAGGACCACGGCCTCGAGCAGCGAGTCGATGTGCAGACCCTGCTTGGCGGAGATGTCGACGAACATCGTGTCGCCGCCGTACTCCTCGGCCACCAGGCCGTACTCGGTCAGCTGACCGCGCACCTTGACCGGGTCGGCACCCTCGACGTCGATCTTGTTGACCGCGACGACGATCGGGACCTCGGCCGCCTTGGCGTGGTTGAGCGCCTCGACCGTCTGCGGCATGACGCCGTCGTTGGCCGCGACCACGAGGATCGCGATGTCGGTCGACTTCGCACCACGGGCACGCATGGCGGTGAACGCCTCGTGACCCGGGGTGTCGATGAAGGTGATGGCGCGGTTCTCGCCGTTGACCTCGGTCGAGACCTGGTAGGCACCGATGTGCTGGGTGATGCCACCGGCCTCGCCCGCGACGACGTTCGTCTTGCGAATGGCGTCGAGGAGTCGGGTCTTACCGTGGTCGACGTGACCCATGACGGTGACGACCGGCGGACGGGAGACGAGCATCTCCTCGTCGCCCTCGTCCTCGCCCCACTCGAGGTCGAAGGACTCGAGCAGCTCGCGGTCCTCCTCCTCGGGGGAGACGATCTGGACCTCGTAGTTCATCTCCGTGCCGAGCATCGTGAGGATGTCGTCGGAGACGGACTGCGTGGCCGTGACCATCTCGCCGAGGTTCATCATGACCGCGACGAGCGACGCCGGGTTGGCGTTGATCTTCTCCGCGAAGTCGGTGAGGGACGCACCGCGCGACAGGCGAACGGTCTCGCCGCCGCCGCGAGGCAGCATCACGCCGCCCACGGACGGGGCCTGCATGGCCTCGTACTCCTGGCGCCTCTGCCGCTTCGACTTGCGACCGCGACGCGCCGGACCGCCGGGACGGCCGAAGGCGCCCTGCGTGCCACCGCGACCACCCGGACCACCGGGACGGCCACCGAAACCGGGACGACCGCCGAAGCCGCCGCCACCACCGGGACGACCGGCACCGGCACCGCCGCCGCCACCCGGACCACCGGGACGACCGGCGAAGCCGCCGCCGCCACCCGGACCACCGGGACGACCCGCGAAGCCGGGACGACCGCCGCCGCCACCGCCGGGACGACCGCCGCCACCCGGACCACGGCCACCGGGGCCGCCGCCGGGACGCGGGCCCGCAGCGGGACGCTGCGGCATCATGCCCGGGTTCGGACGGTTACCGCCGCCGGGACGCGGACCGGCCGCGCCGGCGCCGCCCTGCGGACGAGGCATGCCACCCGGAGTGGGCCGCCCGGGCTGACCGCCCTGGCCCTGGGGACGGGGACCACCCTGGCCTGCACCCTGCGGGCGCGGGCCGCCCGGGGCACCCTGGCCGCCGGGACGCGGGGCGCCGCCCGGACGGGGCGCCTGCGGGCGCGCCATGCCGGTGGAGCCACCAGAGGTGAAGGGGTTGTTGCCCGGACGCGGACCCGCGGGACGCGCGCCACCGGGACGGGGAGCACCCTGGCCGCCGGCCGGTCGGGGCGCGCCCTGACGGTCGCCGCGCTGGCCCTGGCCGCGGTCGCCACGGTCCTGACCGGGGGCCGGACGGCCACCGGGCTTCGGGGCACCCGGACGCGCACCGGCCGGCTTCGGGGCCGCGGGGGCCTGCGAAGCGGCGGGAGCCGTGAACTCGGGCGTGGTCGGAGCCGGGGACGCGGGCTTGGGCGCCGGCTTCGGACCAGGGGTCGGCCGCGAGCCGGGCGCCACGGGGGCGGCCGGGGCGGCGGGCTTCTCCGCGGCGGCGGGCTTCGGCGCAGCCGGGCCCGGACGCGGGGCGGCAGGCCGAGCGGCCTGCGCGGGGGAAGGGGTGGGACGCGGCGCCGCCGGCTTGGCGGGCGCGGCCTTCTTGGCGGCGGGCTTGCCGCCGCCGTTGCCCTGATTCAGGGCATCAGTCAACTTGCGTACAACCGGCGCCTCGATCGTCGAGGACGCCGAACGTACGAATTCACCGAGTTCTTGGAGCTTGGCCATGACGACCTTGCTCTCCACACCGAACTCCTTGGCGAGTTCGTATACCCGGACCTTAGCCACTTCGCTCCTTTTAGGTCCGGGTTACGCCGGACCGTCGCTACTTCATGGGCGTACTCATCGCGTGCTCATCGAGTGCTCATCGCAATCTCGACCTACTTCCAACTCGCGGGGTACCAGGGCCGCACGGGGGTTCCGCGCGGCGCTTCTTACGGTGTTGCCTGCTCGACTCGGTGGCGAAGCGCCTCCGTGTCGAACGGTCCAGGGGCTTTGAACGCCCGCTGGAACGCCCGGCGGCGGACCGCCAGGTCGAGACAGACCACGGCGGGGTGCACGTAGGCACCCCGGCCCGGCAGCGTACCGCGATCATCGGGGGCGCAGGCGCCCTCGATCACCACGATCCGCAGCAGATCGCTCTTGGCCGCTCGCTCCCGGCAACCCACGCAGGTTCGCTCAGGGCAGGCGCGGGCTTGCGTCCGGCCAGACACGCTTAAGTCTACCTCCCCGTACCGACCTCACCCCTTTGGGGCAAAAATCGAACGGCCGTCTACGTCACATACTGTCGTGATCCAAGCGCTCAGCGCCCGGAATTATTCCCCGGAACCCGACCCGGCGTCGGAAGCCGCCTGCTCGGTGTCCGGACGGATGTCGATCCGCCAGCCGGTCAGCCGCGCGGCGAGGCGGGCGTTCTGCCCCTCCTTGCCGATGGCCAGCGAGAGCTGGTAGTCGGGCACGGTGACCCGGGCGGACCGGGCCCCCATGTCGACGATCTCGACCTTCGAGACACGGGCCGGGGACAGCGCGTTGGCCACCATCTCCGCCGGGTCGTCGGACCAGTCGACGATGTCGATCTTCTCGCCGTTGAGCTCGCTCATCACATTGCGCACGCGCCCGCCCATGGGGCCGATGCACGCGCCCTTGGCGTTGAGCCCGCTGCGGGTGGACCGGACGGCGATCTTCGTACGGTGACCGGCCTCACGCGCGATGGCCGCGATCTCGACCGAGCCGTCGGCGATCTCCGGGACCTCCAGCGCGAAGAGCTTCTTCACGAGGTTGGGGTGGGTGCGCGAGAGCGTCACGGACGGGCCGCGCACGCCCTTGGCCACCCGGACCACGTACGAGCGAAGGCGCAGACCGTGCGGGTACTCCTCGCCCGGGACCTGCTCCTGCACCGGCAGGATGGCCTCCAGCTTGCCGATGTCCACCAGCACGTTCTTCGGGTCGCGGCCCTGCTGGACCTGGCCCATGACGATGTCGCCCTCGCGGCCCGCGTACTCGCCGAGCGTCGCGTCGTCCTCGGCGTCGCGCAGCCGCTGCAGGATGACCTGCTTCGCGGTGGTCGCGGCGATACGGCCGAAGTCGGAGGGGGTGTCGTCGAACTCCTTGGGCTCCTGGCCCTCTTCGAGGTCCCGCGGGTCCTCCGTCGCCCACACCGTCACATGGCCGCTCTCGCGGTCCAGCTTCACGCGCGCCTGGCGGAAGCTCCCCTCGGTGCGGTGGTAGGCGATGAGGAGGGCCGACTCGATCGCCTCGACCAGCAGATCGAAGGAGATCTCCTTCTCCCGGACCAGACCCCGCAGGGCACTCATGTCGATGTCCACGGCTACGCCTCCTCTTCGTTGTCGTTGTTGTCGCTGTCGTTGCTGTCGTTCTTGTTCTTGCGGTTGAACTCGACCTGGACACGCGCCTTGGCGATGTCCGTGAAGTCCAGCCTGCGGGAGGTGGCCTTGCGGCCCTTCACTCCCGGAACCTCCAGGTCGAGACCCTCGTCGTCGACCTTGAGAATGCGCGCGACCAGCTCCGTGTCGTCGTTCAGCTGGAACTTGACCAGGCGGTCCGTCGCGCGGACGTAGTGGCGGTGCTCGGTGAGCGGACGCTCGGCTCCCGGCGTACCGACTTCGAGCTCGTACTCCCCGTCGCCCATGGCGTCCGTCTCGTCGAGCTTCGCCGAGAGCGCGCGGCTCACATCGGCGATCGCGTCAAGGTCAGCGCCCTCGTCCGAGTCGACGACGACACGCAGCACACGCTTGCGTCCTACCGAGGCCACCTCGATCTCCTCGAGGTCGAGCCCCTGTGAGCTCACGAGCGGTTCCAGTAGTTCCCGCAGCCTCTCGTTCTGGGTGGTGCTCATCCGGGTGACTCCTCGGCCGCGTGTGCTGTTGTGGTTACTGACATTCCTTGCGCGTCAGGTCAAAGGGTATCCGGTCCAGGGGGGTGTTGCCGTCCACCGGAAAGGGGGCGACTGTACGGTGATCTTCGGTCACCCGCCGTTCCCCGCCGAACCTCTGCCCTAGGACGTCCGCCGTGCCGCTCACCACTCGTAGGAGTCTGCTCGTCTCGCTGGCCGGCGCCGCGCTGTTGACGGGCTGTTCGAACGGTGGCGACGACGGCGGGGGTGCCGAGGGCGCGCCCGCCGTCTCGCGGGAGAAGCGGCTGAAGGCGAAGGCGGCGCGGGAGAGCGCGGACCTGCTCGGCCAGTACGACCAGGCGCTCGGCGCGCTGCCGTCGCTGGCCGCCCGGCTCACGCCGCTGCGCGACGAGGTGGAGCGGCACGTGAAGGCGTTCGGCGGCGCCCCGCGCCCCTCCGCCTCGACCGCTCCCTCGACCCCGCCGGTGGCCGAGAAGGACGTGCTGAAGGCGCTGGCGGCGGCCGAGCGGGAGCTGTCGGACCGCCGGATGACGGCACTGGCCGCCCCCGACGCTCCCGCGGAACTGGCGCGGCTGCTCGCGTCGGTGGCGGCGGCCGGGGCCGGGCACGCGTTTTTGCTGAGTGAGGGGTGAGGGTCTCCGTGACCACGACGACGGATCAGAGCCTGCTGGCCGCCGTGCAGGCGGCGCTGCGCGCCGAGCACGCGGCCGTGTACGGGTACGGGGTGGTCGGCGGCCGCATCCGTGAAGGGCGCCGCGACGAGGCGAAGGCGGCGTACGACGCGCACCGCGCCCGCCGTGACGCGCTGCGCCGCACGGTGCGCGACCTGGGCGGCGACCCGGAGGAGTCGGCGGGTGCGTACGCGCTCCCCTTCCCGGTGCCGGACTCGGCGGCAGCGGCGCGGCTCGCGGCCGACATCGAGGACAAGGTCGCCGGGGTCTACTCGGATCTCGTCCGGGCGTCGGAGGGTGCGCGGCGCCGGGAAGCGGCGGACGCGCTGCGGGAGGCGGCGGTCCGTGCGGTGCGCTGGCGCGGCAGCAGCGTAGCCTTCCCTGGGCTCACCGAACGGGCCGCGGCGCCCTCGGCGTCCGCCTCCGGTTCCACGGTGACGCCCCGCACATAGCAATCTTTGGAAGGGAATTACTCGCGCATGGCTTTCGAACCGCCTTCGCGCCTGGTGAACGCGCTCGGCGAGGTGCGCGACGACGGGGCGTCCGAGTGGCTCGCCGGGGTGGGCACGCTGCTCGACGAGGCCGCGGCCCGGCGCGAGGTGTCGGTCGAGCGGGTGCACGTGCCCGGCGGGCGCAGCAGTCTCGTCGCGCACGTACGCAGGGCCGACGGTTCGCCCGCGATCCTGAAGCTGGCGCCGGAGCGGTTCCGCCCCGAGGCGGAGCGGGCGGCGCTGACCCACTGGGACGGCTTCGGCGCGGTGCGCCTGCTCGACGAGGGGATCAACGACGGCGCCCTGCTCCTGGAGCGCCTGCACCCCGAGATCTCCGTCCGTACGCTGCCGGAGGCGAAGGCTCTCCTGGAGGCGGCGGGCACGCTGCGCCGACTGTGGGTGGGCCCGCCGGAGGGCCGCAACTGCGAGACGGTCCCCGAGCGGACGGGCCGTCAGGCGACGGCGATGCGCGCGACGGTGGACGCCTTCCCCGAGGTGGCCCCGCTGGTCGACGCGGCGCTTGAGGCACGTGAGTCGCTGGTGGCCGCGCCGCCCGAACTCCGTTTGCTGCACGGCACGTTCCGGCAGTCGAAGGTGCTGTCGGGCGAGCGGATGCCGTGGCTGGTCGTCGGCCCCGACCCGGTGGTGGGCGAGTGCGCCTTCGACCTGGCGCGGCTGGTGCGCGACCGGGTGGAGGACCTGATCGGCTCGCCGTCCGGGCCCGCGATCACCCGGCGCCGGGTGAAGAAGCTCGCCGAGTCGCTCGACGTGGACCAGGAGCGGCTGCGCGGCTGGACGCTGTTCCGGGCGGTGGAGTCCGGGGTGCGGGCGCTGCGCGTGGGGCGCGAGCGCGACGGCGAGAACCTGCTCGAATTCGCGGGCTGGCTCTGAGCGTTCGGGCCCTCAGGGGCCCGTCAGCTCGCGTACGTACGTGATGCCCGGGCCGCCCTTCTTCAGAAGGCGTTCACCGGTCTCGCGGAACCCGGTGCGGGTCAGGACGGTGCGCGAGGCGTGGTTGGTGCGGGCGGCCGCCGCGGTGAGCCGCTTCAGGCCGTACGCGTCGGCGGCCAGCGTGAACAGGCGGCGGACGGTGGCCGTGGCGAGGCCGCGCCCGGTGGCCTGCTGCGCGACGCGGAAGCCGAGTTCGGCACTGCCGTCGGCCGGATCGTAGAGGTTGAAGCGGCCGAGGACCTCGCCGTCCTCACCGACCAGGACGTGGAACAGGGCGGTACCCGCGACCTGTTCGGCGAGCAGGGCCGCGTGGCGTTCGGCGAAGTGGTCGAAGTACGCGTCGCCGCGGTCCGGCACGGTCTTGGCGAAGAACTCCCGGTTCTCCCGCTCGAAGGCAAGGACCGCCGGGGCGTGCTCGGGGCTCAGAAGCTGCAGTTCGGGCATGACGTCACCTTAGAAGGCGACCGGGCGCCTGGGCCCGGGGTTATCGGGCGGAGCCGGGGCCGCGGCCCCGGCTCCCCTCCCGGTGGGTCAGGCGGTGAGGCGGGCCACGGCCTCCTCGACCGTGAGCTCCTCGCGCTCGCCCGTGCGACGGTCCTTCAGCTCCAGGACACGGTCGCCGCTGCGGCGCCCCGCGACCAGGATCTTCGGGACGCCGATGAGCTCGGAGTCGGTGAACTTCACGCCGGGCGAGATGCCGGGGCGGTCGTCGACCAGGACGCGGACGCCGGCCTCGGCGAGCAGGTCCGAGACCTCCAGGGCCAGCTCGGTCTGGAGGGCCTTGCCCGCGGCCACCACGTGGACGTCGGCGGGGGCGATCTCCGCGGGCCAGACCAGACCCTTGTCGTCGGCGTGCTGCTCGGCGAGGGCGGCCACGGCGCGCGAGACGCCGATGCCGTAGGAGCCCATGGTGACGCGGACCGGCTTGCCGTTCTGGCCGAGGACGTCGAGCTGGAAGGCGTCGGCGTACTTGCGGCCCAGCTGGAAGATGTGGCCGATCTCGATGGCGCGGTCCAGCTTCAGGCCCGTACCGCAGGAGGGGCAGGGGTCCCCCTCCTGGACCACGACGACGTCGACGTACGCGTCGACCTCGAAGTCACGGCCCGCGACGACGTTCTTGGCGTGCACGCCGTCCTTGTTGGCGCCGGTGATCCAGGCGGTGCCGGGGGCGACGCGCGGGTCGGCGATGTACTGGACCTTCTCCAGGCCCTGCGGGCCGACGTAGCCGCGGACCAGGTCGTCGCGGCCCTCGAAGTCCTCGGCCGTGACCAGCTCGACGGCGGCCGGGGCGAAGTGCGCCTCGACCTTGTCCATGTCGACCTCGCGGTCACCGGGGACGCCGATGGCGACGATCTCGCCGTCGACCTTCACCAGGAGGTTCTTGAGGGTCTCCGAGGCCTGGACACCGAGGTGCGCGGCGAGCGTCTCGATGGTCGGGGTGTCGGGGGTGGGGATCTCCTCCAGCGCGGCGACGCCCTCGGCGTCGACCGGCTTGAGGGCGAAGGAGACGGCCTCGGTGTTCGCCGCGTAGTCGCAGTTGGGGCAGTCGGCGAAGGTGTCCTCACCGGCGGCGGCCGGGGCGAGGAACTCCTCCGACTTCGAGCCGCCCATGGCGCCGGCGGTGGCGGCGCAGATGCGGTAGTCGAGGCCGAGGCGCTCGAAGATCTTCTGGTACGCGGCGCGGTGCAGCGCGTAGGACCGGGCGAGGCCCTCGTCCTCCAGGTCGAAGGAGTACGAGTCCTTCATCAGGAACTCGCGGCCGCGCAGGATGCCGGCGCGGGGGCGGGCCTCGTCGCGGTACTTCGTCTGGATCTGGTACAGGATGACCGGCAGGTCCTTGTAGGACGTGCACTGGTCCTTGACCAGGAGGGTGAAGATCTCCTCGTGGGTGGGGCCGAGGAGGTAGTCGCCGCCCTTGCGGTCGTTGAGGCGGAACAGCTCGGCGCCGTACTCGGTCCAGCGGTTCGTCGCCTCGTAGGGCTCCTTGGGCAGCAGGGCGGGGAGGGTGACCTCCTGGCCGCCCATGGCGTCCATCTCCTCGCGCACGACGCGCTCGACGTTGGCCAGGACCTTCTTGCCGAGCGGCAGCCAGGACCAGACGCCCGCGGCGGTGCGGCGCACGTAACCGGCGCGCACGAGGAGCTTGTGGCTGAGCACCTCGGCGTCCGCCGGGTCGTCGCGCAAGGTCTTCACCATCAACCGGGACATGCGCTGGACCTGGGCCTTGGCCATGATTCTTGACTCCTGCTGCGAAAGGGTGGTCCCAGGAGGTTAGCCGGGGGGCGGGCGCGGCCGGAAATCGGTTACGCGATGCGCCTGAGCAGCGGCAGCGGGGCGCCCATCACGGCGTACGGCTTCGGGGCGCTGGGGAAGAGCACCTGGCGGGCCAGGTCGTCGTAGCCGAGGGAGCGGTACAGGCCGCGGGCCGGGCTCTCGAAGTCGATCGCGGAGAGGATCGAGCGGGGCTGAACCGCGGAGTCGGTGATCGTGGTGATGAGGGTGCGGCCGATGCCGCGGTTCTGGTAGCCGGGGTGGACGTGCAGCTCCGTGATGACGAACGAGTCGTCGAGCCAGTGGTCGGTGCCGCGGGCGCGCAGGTAGGGCTCGACGACGGTGGACCACCAGTGGGTGCGGTCGTTGGGCATCCCGTAGACGAAGCCGACGAGGCGGCCGGTGTCGGTGGTGGCGCCGAGCGCGCGGGCTCCCGGGTACGTCATGTGCCGCAGCACGATCTGGCGGCGGACGGCGATCTCGTCGTCGCTGAGGCCGAAGGCGTGGGCCTGGACCGCGAGGGCTTCGTCCACGTGGGCGCGCAGGTCGAGGGGGCCGATGGTGACGGGGGTGTCGTCCGTGCGGCTGCGGTGCGGCATGTCCCGGAGGGTACCCCGGGGCGGGGCCGGGCTGTACGGGGTGGGCGGGTCGGTGCCGGGGCGGTGGCTTGTCGGGCGCTCGCCCGGTGATCGGGGTGCCGCAGCGGGGCCGCGCCTTGCCGGACGCTCGCCCGGTGATCGGGGTGCCGCAGCGGGGCCGTGGGCGGGGGCCTGCGGCAGCGCCTGCCCGGCGCTGGGGTGCCGCCTTGCCCACCCTGCCGCCCTTGGCGGCAGATTGCCCAAGGCGGGTGCGGGTGGGCGGCGGATTGTCCGAGGCGGGCAGGGGCGGGCCGCCGAACACCCGAGGCGGGCGGGGCGGGCCGCCGAACACCCAAGGCGGGGCGGGGGCGGGCGGGGGATTGTGCGAGGGGGTGGGGTGGGGGTCAGAACAGGACGCTCATGAAAGCGCCGACCTCTTCGAAGCCGACCCTGCGGTACGCCGCGCGCGCCGGGGTGTTGAAGTCGTTGACGTAGAGGCTGACGACCGGGGCCACGTCCGCCAGCGCGTAGCGGACCACCGCCGCCATGCCCGGGGCCGCGAGGCCCCTGCCGCGGTACTCGGGGGCCACCCACACGCCCTGGATCTGGCAGGCGTCGGGGGTCGCGGCGCCGATCTCCGCCTTGAAGATCACGTTGCCGTGCTCGTCGAGGCGGGCGAACGAGCGGCCCGAGCCGACCAGTTCGGCCACCCGCGCCTGGTAGAGCAGGCCGCCGTCACCGGCCAGCGGGGAGACGCCGACCTCCTCGGTGAACATGGCCACGCACGCCGGCATGATCGTGTCCATCTCGTCCTTGCGGATGCGACGGACGTACGGGTCCGGGACGACGTCCACCGGCATCCGGTCCGTGACCATCAGCGGCTGATGGGCGCGGACCTCGCGGGCCGGGCCCCAGGAGGGCTCCAGGAGGCGCCACAGCAGGGCCGTGGCCTGCGCGGGGCCGACGATGGACGAGCACCGGCGGCCGGCCCGCCGGGCGCGGTCGGCGAAGCCGCGTACGGCGCGGTCGGTGGCGCAGATCGGGACGAGGTTGGCGCCCGCGTAGCAGAGCGACTCCAGCATCCCGTCCTGGTACCAGCCCCACATCTCGCCGCCGAGCCGCCACGGGTCGAGGCCCGCGATGCGGACGCGGGCCGTCACGAAGGCATTGGCGACCGGCTCGCGGTCGAGTACCGCGAGCGCGGCGTCCAGGTCGCTCGGTTCGAGGACCCGGGTGGTGGTCTGAGTCAACACGTACGGGCCTTTTTGGCTGGGCTGCTGATCTCCGCACTGTACCTGGCGGTGCTTTGGGGTGCCTTGGCGTCCGCATCTCCGGGGGCGCGGGGCTGTATCCATCAGCGGCTGCGCCGCGGGGCGCGGCCGGCCACAACGAGACGCGCGCCCGCCCGCCGGGCGAGACCCGGCGGACGAGCGCGCGCGAAGGACAGCGGCCCGCGTCCTGATCAGCCGGCGACGGCGACCGACGGCTCCCCGGAGGGCACCCCGTCCTTCTCCATCTGCTCGGCGATCTTCAGCGCCTCCTCGATGAGGGTCTCCACGATCTTCGACTCGGGGACGGTCTTGATGACCTCGCCCTTGACGAAGATCTGGCCCTTGCCGTTGCCGGAGGCGACGCCGAGGTCGGCCTCGCGGGCCTCGCCCGGGCCGTTGACGACGCAGCCCATGACGGCGACGCGGAGCGGGACCTCCATGCCGTCGAGGCCGGCCGTGACCTCCTCGGCGAGCTTGTAGACGTCGACCTGGGCGCGGCCGCAGGACGGGCAGGAGACGATCTCCAGGCGGCGCGGCTTGAGGTTCAGCGACTCCAGGATCTGGTTGCCGACCTTGATCTCCTCGACCGGCGGGGCCGACAGGGAGACGCGGATCGTGTCGCCGATGCCCTCGGAGAGCAGCGCGCCGAAGGCGACCGCCGACTTGATCGTGCCCTGGAAGGCGGGGCCTGCCTCGGTGACGCCGAGGTGGAGGGGGTAGTCGCACTTCTCGGCGAGCAGCCGGTAGGCGTTGACCATCACGACCGGGTCGTTGTGCTTCACCGAGATCTTGATGTCCTGGAAGCCGTGCTCCTCGAAGAGGGACGCCTCCCACAGGGCCGACTCGACGAGGGCCTCGGGGGTGGCCTTGCCGTACTTCTGGAGCAGGCGACGGTCCAGGGAGCCCGCGTTCACACCGATGCGGATCGGGGTGCCGTGGTCCTTCGCCGCCTGGGCGATCTCCTTGACCTTGTCGTCGAACTGCTTGATGTTGCCCGGGTTCACGCGGACGGCGGCGCAGCCCGCCTCGATGGCGGCGAAGACGTACTTCGGCTGGAAGTGGATGTCGGCGATCACCGGGATCTGCGACTTCTTGGCGATGACCGGCAGCGCGTCGGCGTCGTCCTGCGTCGGACAGGCGACGCGCACGATCTGGCAGCCGGACGCGGTCAGCTCGGCGATCTGCTGCAGGGTGGCACCGATGTCGGACGTACGCGTCGTCGTCATGGACTGCACGGAGACCGGTGCGTCACCGCCGACCGCCACGGTGCCGACCTGGATCTGACGGCTCTTGCGCCGCACCGCGAGCCTCGCGGGAACATCGGGCATTCCGAGAGAGATACCGGTCATCAGTGCTGCAACCCCAAGGTCTGATACAGGTCCCGCCGGCCAGGTGACGGGCTCGGCCACCGAGGTTACGTCACCGGGTGCGACCCGAGCACACCCAGGATCCCGTATCGGGCGAAACCACTCCTTGGGGGTCATCCGGGGTTCATGGCGGACCCACGGCCGGAAACGGGCGGTGCCCGGGACGGACCACCGTCCCGGGCACCGCCCCGCCGAGGCTGCCCCGGCTAGGTGAGCTTGACCGGATTGACCACGTCCGCCACCAGCACGAGCAGGGTGAAGCAGACGAAGATCCCGGCCACGACGTACGCCACGGGCATCAGCTTCGCCACGTCGAACGGGCCCGGGTCCGGGCGGCGCAGCACCCGCGCCAGGTTCCGCCGCAGGGACTCCCACAGGGCGCCCGCGATGTGCCCGCCGTCCAGCGGCAGCAGCGGCAGCATGTTGAAGAGGAACAGCGACAGGTTGAAGCCCGCGACCAGCATCAGGGCCATCGCCAGCTGCTGGGTCGCCGGGATGTCCATGGTGAAGATCTCGCCGCCGACGCGGGCCGCGCCGACCACGCCCATCGGGGAGTCCTGCTCGCGCGGGCCGTCGCCGAACGCGGCGTCCCACAGGGCCGGGATCTTCGACGGGAGCGCCACGATGGAGTCGACGGCGTCACCGACGCGGTCGGTCATCCAGGACACCGAGTCGCCGAAGTCCTGCTTCACGACGCCGGTGGCCGCGGTGAAGCCGAGGAAGCCCGCGTTGACGTACCCGTCGACGATCTGGCCGCTGGAGTCCTTCTTCGCGACCTGGTTCGTGGCGATCTTCGCGGTCAGGGTCTGCTGCTTGCCGTCGCGCTCGACGACGATCGGGACGGTCTTGCCCGCGCTCTCGCGGATCTCGTCGGACAGGGTGTTCCACTTGTCCGTCGTCACCCCGTCGAACGAGACGATCTTGTCCTTGGGCTGCAGGCCGGCCGCCTTCGCCGGGGACTCCTGGTCGGTCTTCTTGCAGGTGTCGCGATTCTCACTGGCCTGGATGACACAGGGAGAGACGGACGAGACGACGTTCGTCTGCTGCGTGACGCCGAAGCCCATGAGGACCGTGAGGAACAGCCCGACCGCCAGGATCAGGTTCATGAAGGGGCCGGCGAACATGACGATGACCCTCTTCCACGGCTTGCGCGTGTAGAAGAGCCGGGTCTCGTCGCCGGGCTTGAGCTCCTCGAAGGCCGCGGCGCGCGCGTCCTCCACCATCGAGCGGAACGGCGAGGTCGAGCGGGCCTCGATCCTGCCGTCCTTGCCGGGCGGGAACATGCCGATCATGCGGATGTAGCCGCCGAGCGGGACCGCCTTGATGCCGTACTCGGTCTCGCCCTTCTTCCGCGACCAGATCGTCGGGCCGAAGCCGACCATGTACTGGGGCACGCGGATGCCGAAGAGCTTCGCCGTCGACAGGTGGCCCAGCTCGTGCCAGGCGATGGAGACGAGCAGGCCCACCACGAAGACGACTATGCCGAGGATCATCATCAAGGTCGTCATGCACGAGCCTCCGCGGCTGTCCGGTCCATCGTCTTCGTCAGTTCACGGGCCCGGGCGCGTGCCCAGGTCTCCGCTTCGAGGACGTCCGTGACGGTGAGCGAAGTTCCCGTTCCGGATGTGCCGCGCTTCTCAGCGATGCAGTCCTCGACGACCTTCGTCACCGTGTCCATGATCCCGTTGAAGGGCAGGGCGCCCTTCAGGAACGCGTCCACGCACTCCTCGTTGGCGGCATTGAACACCGCCGGAGCCGTCCCCGCGAGCTCCCCCACGTGCCGGGCGAGCCCCACCGACGGAAACGCGTCGTTGTCGAGGGGGAAGAACTCCCAGCTGGAGGCCTTCGACCAGTCGAAGGCGGGCGCCGCGTCGGGCACCCGCTCGGGCCAGCCGATACCGATGGCGATCGGGCCCCGCATGTCGGGCGGGGTGGCCTGGGCGAGCGTGGAGCCGTCGGTGAACTCGACCATGGAGTGCACGTACGACTGCGGGTGGACGACGACCTCGATGCGGTCGAAGGGGATGTCGTAGAGGAGGTGCGCCTCGATGACCTCCAGGCCCTTGTTCACGAGCGTCGCGCTGTTGATCGTGATGACCGGGCCCATCGCCCAGGTGGGATGCGCGAGGGCGTCCTCGACCGTCACGTTCGCGAGGTCGGCCCTGGTGCGTCCACGGAACGGGCCGCCGGACGCGGTGACGACCAGCTTGCGCACGTCCGCGCGGGTGCCGGAGGCGAGCGCCTGGAAGAGCGCGGCGTGCTCGGAGTCGACCGGGATGATCTGGCCGGGCTTGGCGACGGCCTTCACCAGGGGGCCGCCGACGATCAGCGACTCCTTGTTGGCGAGGGCCAGGGTGCGGCCCGCTTCGAGGGCGGCGAGCGTGGGGGCCAGACCGATGGAACCGGTGATGCCGTTGAGGACGGTGTGGCAGGCCGACCGGGCCAGTTCGGTGGCCGCGTCCGGTCCGGCGAGGATCTCGGGGAGCTTCTCCCCCGCGCCGTACTGCGCGGCGAGCGCCTCGCGCAGCGCGGGGACGGCGTCCTCGCGGGCCACGGCGACCGTGCGCACGCCCAGGCGGCGGGCCTGCTCGGCGAGGAGTTCCACGCGGCCGCCCGCGGCGCTCAGCGCGGTGACGCGGAAGCGGTCGGGGTTGCGCAGGACCAGGTCGATCGCCTGGGTGCCGATCGAGCCCGTCGAGCCCAGGACGACGATGTCCCGGGGGGCTTCGGCAGGGGCCGGGTCGAAGACGAGGTGCGGGTCCGCGAGGGGGGATGGGCTGACGGAGCTGTCGGTCATCCCCCCATTCTTGCGTGTCGATGCCGTGAGCCGGACAGGCCCTGGTTCATCGCGGTGTCATCGCGTCATCGAGCGGACGTAGTGGATGAGGTTGGCACCGACCATGCCGCGTACGTACAGGGCGGCTCCGACGGCCGAGAACGGGACGGAGAGCGCCAGGACGCCGAGCAGGGTGGGCCAGGGATTGACCGCGCAGGCGGTCGCCGACTCGTACGCGTAGTCGGGGTCGACCTGTGAGAAGAGCGGGGCGTCGCAGTCCGGGTCGGCGCCGAGGATCTTCCACGACACGACGAGGCGCAGGGCGACGTAGGCCCACAGCAGTCCGGCGATCCAGAGGCAGACCAGGCCGCGGCCGCGCTGCCGTGCCGTCTCGTCGAGGAAGCGGCGTTCCAGGTCGTCGCGGTACTGCGTCTCGTCTCTCATCCGAGGCCCCCGGTCGTCGTGGTCATGGCGAACGCCCGGACCCTACCGGTGGGGGCGGTCAGGCGAAGTAGTGGCCCTCCTCCAGGTCGGTGAGGAGCGGCTGTCCGGTGGGGTGCCAGCCGAGGAGTGCGCGGGTGCGGGCGCTGTCCGCCCGCGCGTCGAAGTCGCCGGCGAACGAGGCGAACCAGCCGAAGTGGTCGCGGGCCTGTTCGGGCGTCAGGTGCACGACGGGTACGTCCAGGTGGCGGCCGATGACGGCGGCGATGTCGCGCTGGGCGATGCCCTCCTCGGCGACGGCGTGCAGGCGGATCCCGGCCGGCGCCGACTCCAGGGCGAGCCGGTAGAGGCGGGCCGCGTCCGAACGGTGCACGGCGGGCCAGGTGTTGGCGCCCTCGCCGACGACCGCGGCAGCGCCCTTCTCGCGGGCGACCGCGACGAGCCGGGCCACGAACCCGGGGTCACCCGCGCCGTGCACGGACGCCGCGAGGCGCAGGACGATCGCGCGGACGCCGCGGTCGGCGAGGGCGAGCGTGGCGTTCTCGGAGGCGACGCGGACCGAGCCGGCCGACGCCGTGCAGCCCGGGTCGTCCTCGGTGCCGCGGATGCCGGGCTCGAAGACCAGGCCCGAGGTGACGACGAGGGGTGTGCCGGTGCCCTCCAGGGCCGCGCCCATCGCCTCGACGGCGCGCAGGTCGGCGGCGCCCGCGCCCTGGTAGTCGGCGAACGAGTGGTCGAAGGCGAGGTGCAGGACGCCGTCGGCGTCCTTGGCCGCGGCGGCGAGGCCGTCGGGGTCGGCGAGCGAACCGCGGTACGGGGTGGCGCCGGCCTCGGTCAGTGCGGTGACGGCCCGGTCCGAGCGGGCCAGGCCGACGACCTCGTGGCCGTGAGCGAGGAGCTCGCGGGTGACGGCGGAGCCGACCCAGCCGGTGGCTCCGGTGACGAATACGCGCATGGTGCGCCCCCTCTGGTTCCGGTGCGGGAAGTGGCTTCCACCCTCCGGCCGCGGCCCCGGGCCCGTCCAAAGCCTGTTGCGCATGGCGCGATACGGAATGGGCATCACCGCAGGCCGGCGCCTACGCTGAGGGCATGGCTGAGCTCGCGCCCGATCTGGATCTGCGCCTCGTGCGCTACTTCACGGCCGTGGCCGAGCACCGCCACTTCGGCCGGGCCGCCGAGGCGCTGCTCACCACGCAGCCCTCGCTGAGCCGGCAGATCCGCCGTCTGGAGCGGCAGTTGGGGGCGCGGCTGCTCGACCGGACGCCGCGGGGCTCCACGCTCACCGAGGCCGGTGAGGTGTTCCTGCCGCGGGCCAGGGCACTGCTGCGGTCGGCCGAGCGGGCGGCGGCCGAGACCCGGGCCGCGGCCGAGCCCGGCCGGCTGGTCGTGGGACATCTCGCGGGGCTGTTCGTCACGCCGGAGGTGCGCGAGCTGCGCCGCCGCAGACCGGACGCCGAGGTGCGGGTGGTGCAGTTGTCCTGGAACGAGCCGCGGCCCGCGCTGCTCGCCCACCGGGTGGACGTCGTGGTGGCCCGCATGCCGTTCGCCACCGACGAGTTGGACGTGACGCTCCTGTACGACGAGCCGCGCTCCCTGCTCGTGCCGCGCGGGCACCGGCTCGCCGACCGGGCGTCCGTCACCCTCGACGACATCGCGGGCGAACCGCTGCCGCGGGTGCCGGACGACCCGGCGTGGAACGCGTTCTGGCGGATCGACCCGCGGCCCGACGGCAGCCGGGTGCCGGACGGGCCGCTGATCCGGGCGATGGAGGACAAGCTCGAACTGGTCGCCGAGGGACGGTCGTTGGCGGTCGCCGCGCTGGGGATCCGCGCGGCGAGCCTGCGTCCGGACATCGTCGAGGTGCCCCTGGAGGGCGTCGAGCCCAGCCATGTCGTCCTTGCGTCCCGAGCGGACGACACCGGCCGGCTCGTGGCGGAGTTCCGCTCCGTGGCGCGGGCCCGCCTGACCGGGCCCGCGCCGCAGTGAGCCAGGGCCTGTCCGGCGGGCCCTGTCACGGGCGCGGTCTCCGGCTCACCGGCAACGGACTGCACGGGCCACCGGGATGCGGCCCGACCCGCCGCACGGGCCCTAGCGGATCGGCCGGTGCACGTTCTCCCGTTTACTCGGGCCCGGTGTCGCGTCGGCGATCCACGGGCCCTCGCCGCTCGGGTCGACGACGCCCTGCTCCAGCCAGGTGTACGTGCCGCCGAGGACGCCCTTGACGACCTTGCGGTCCAGGTCGTCGGTGTTGGTCCACAGGCGGTCGAAGAGTTCGTCGACGCGGATCCGCGACTGCTCGCAGAACGCGTCGGCGAGCTGGTACGCCTCGCGGCCGTACTCCTCGGTGGTGCGCAGGAGTTCGGCGCGCACGCACGCCGCGCTCATCGCGAACAGTTCGGCGCCGATGTCGACGATCCGGCCGAGGAAGCCCTGCTTGGTCTCCATGCGGCCCTGCCAGCGGGACATGGCGTAGAAGGTGGAGCGGGCGAGCTTGCGGGCCGAGCGTTCCACGTAGCGCAGGTGGCCGGAGAGGTCGCGGTGGCCCGCGGGATGGAACTCGGCGTACGAGCGCGGGAGTTGGCCCGGGCCCGCGACGAGTTTCGGCAGCCAGCGGGCGTAGAAGCCGCCCGCCCTGGCGCCTGCCTTCGCCTTGTCGGCGAGGGACTTGTCGGGGTCGATGAGGTCGCCCGCGACCGACAGGTGGGCGTCGACCGCCTCGCGGGCGATCAGCAGATGCATGATCTCCGTCGAGCCCTCGAAGATACGGTTGATGCGCAGGTCGCGCAGGATCTGCTCGGCGGGGACGGCCCGCTCGCCGCGCGCCGCGAGGGACTCGGCGGTCTCGAAGCCGCGGCCGCCGCGGATCTGGACGAGTTCGTCGGCGATCAGACAGCCCATCTCGGAGCCGTAGAGCTTGGCGAGGGCGGCCTCGATGCGGATGTCGTTGCGGTCCTCGTCGGCCATCTGGGAGGAGAGGTCGACGACGGCTTCGAGGGCGAACGTGGTCGCCGCGATGAAGCTGATCTTCGAGCCGACGGCCTCGTGGAACGCGACCGGCTTGCCCCACTGCTCGCGCGCCGCCGACCACTCGCGGGCGATCTTCAGGGCCCACTTGCCCGCGCCCACGCACATCGCGGGCAGCGAGAGCCGGCCGGTGTTGAGGGTGGTGAGGGCGATCTTCAGGCCCGCCCCCTCGGGGCCGATGCGGTGCGCGGCCGGGACCCTGACCTGGTGGAAGCGGGTGACGCCGTTCTCCAGACCGCGCAGTCCCATGAACGCGTTGCGGTTCTCGACGGTGATGCCCGGCGAGTCCGCCTCCACCACGAACGCGGTGATGCCGCCCTTGTGCCCCTCCGACTTCGGCACCCGCGCCATGACCACCAGCAGGTCGGCGACGACTCCGTTCGTCGTCCACAGCTTCACGCCGTCCAGGACGTAGGAGTCGCCGTCCGGCACCGCCATGGTGGCCAGGCGCGCCGGGTCGGAGCCGACGTCGGGCTCGGTCAGCAGGAACGCGCTGATGTCGGTGCGGGCGCAGCGCGGCAGGAATGTGTCCTTCTGCTCCTGGGTGCCGAAGAGCTTGAGCGGCTGGGGTACGCCGATGGACTGGTGCGCGGAGAGCAGCGCGCCGATCGCCGGGGAGGCCGAGCCGACCAGCGCCAGCGCCTTGTTGTAGTAGACCTGCGTGAGGCCGAGGCCGCCGTACTTCGTGTCGATCTTCATGCCGAGCGCGCCGAGCTCCTTGAGTCCGTCGATCGTCTCGTCGGGGATCTTCGACTCGCGCTCGATCCGCGCCGAGTCGATCTTCGTCTCGCAGAAGTCGCGCAGTGTGGCGAGGAACTCCTCGCCACGCTGCGCGTCCTCGTCCGCGGGCAGCGGATGGGGGTGGATCAGATCGATCCTGAACCGGCCGAGGAACAGCTCCTTGGCGAAACTGGGCTTGCGCCAGTCCTGCTCACGTGCGGCCTCGGCGACCTGCCGGGCCTCCCGTTCGGAGACCTTCGCCTGCTGCTGGGGTGTTGCGGACATGAGGTTCACCTCGCCGCGCGTCGGGTGCACAGGGCCGGCCCGTTACCGACCGGTGCTACTCGATCGTATGTACCTGATAACGGGCATGTCGACCACCCCTCGCGGGCCGATAACCGACGGTCACCGTGGAGTTGTCCGGGATGGGCCTCCCTGCCGTCAGGCGCCGAGCGGGAGGACGCCGAGGGAGTCAGGGAGCTCCCCGTTGCCGGAGTCAGTCCCCTTGCGCTTGCCTCTTCAGATCGTCCAGGACGGCCCCGTACCTCTCGGACTGGCTGTTGAGGCAGTTCTTGCGGAGGTCCTCCGCGGGCTTGAAGCCGTCGGCGCGTCCCTCGGCCCAGATGTCGAGCAGCTGAGCCCCTTGTTCGGTGAGGTCCTTCGGGACGGTTTTCGTTGCGACGGTGCTCAGTTGGGCCGCCCAGGTGCCGCGGATGTGTCCGGCGGGGTCGGAGTCATAGCGAGGAGCGGGGTCGGGGGCTGATCGCGTCGAAGGCGCCGAGTGCCGCACCGGACTTCGCGAGGGGGTTGCTCTCGGAGTACCCGGAAGCGCCCTGCGGCAGCTTGTCCAGCTCGGCGTTGATGTAGCGGGTCTCGGCCTTGTCCATCGTCGCGTAGGCGTCGGGATCCTCGGAGACTCCGCGCATGACGTGGACGAGCGAGTCCATCGGCGTGGACAGATGGGACCGGTCCGCGTGCGATTCAGCCAGATGCACCGCACCTGTGCAGGCCGGAGCATGCAGAACGAACGACGGCCGGAGCCCCCGCACAGTGGGCTCCGGCCGTCGGGTCGAAGGACGTTACAGCGCGAGACCGGTCAGGACCAGGACGCGCTCGTACGTGTAGTCGTCCATCGCGTAGCGCACGCCCTCGCGGCCGACGCCGGACTGCTTGGCGCCGCCGTACGGCATCTGGTCGGCGCGGTAGGAGGGCACGTCGCCGACGACGACACCGCCGACCTCCAGCTCGCGGTGGGCGCGGAAGGCCGTCTGCAGGTCGTGCGTGAACACACCCGCCTGGAGGCCGTACTTGGAGTCGTTGACCGCGGCGAACGCCTCGGTCTCGCCGTCGACCTTCTTGACGGTGAGGACCGGGCCGAAGACCTCCTCGCAGGAGATCGTCACGTCGGCGGGCACGTCGGCGAGGACGGTCGGCGCGTAGGTGGCGCCGTCGCGCTTGCCGCCGGCGAGGAGGGACGCACCGGCGGTGACGGCCTCGTTCACCCACGCCTCCACACGCTGGGCGGCGTCCTCGCTGACCAGCGGGCCCACGTCGGTCGCGTCGTCGGCCGGGTCGCCGGTGACCTGCGCCTCGACGGCGGCGACGATCTTCGGGAGCAGCCGGTCGTAGACGGCGGCGTCGGCGATGACACGCTGCACCGAGATGCAGGACTGGCCGCCCTGGTAGTTCGAGAAGGTCGCGATGCGGGTCGCGGCCCAGTCGAGGTCCTGCTCGGAGGCCCAGTCGGCGAGGACGACCGCCGCGCCGTTGCCGCCGAGCTCCAGGGTGCAGTGCTTGCGCGGCACGCTGTCCATGATCGCGTAGCCGACCGGGCCGGAGCCGGTGAAGGAGATGACGGGGAGGCGCTCGTCCTGGACGAGGGCGGGCATCCGGTCGTTCGGCACGGTGAGGACCGACCAGGAACCGGCCGGGAGGTCCGTCTCGGCGAGCAGCTCGCCCAGGATCAGGGAGGAGATCGGGGTCGCGGGCGCCGGCTTCAGGATGATGGGCGCGCCCACCGCGATGGCCGGGGCGACCTTGTGAGCGCTCAGGTTCAGCGGGAAGTTGAACGGCGCGATGCCGAGGACGACGCCCTTGGGGATGCGGCGGGTCAGCGCGAGACGGCCCGTGCCGCCCTGGTCGGTGTCGAGGCGCTGCGCCTCACCGCTGTTCCAGCGGCGGGCCTCCTCGGCGGCGAACCGGAACACGGAGACGGCGCGGCCGACCTCGCCGCGGGCCCACTTGATCGGCTTGCCGTTCTCGGCGGAGATCAGCCGGGCGATCTCCTCGGTGCGCTCGGTGAGGCGGTCGGCGACGTGGTTCAGCGCCTTCGCCCGTACGTGCGCCGGGGTCGCGGCGAACTCGTCCACCACGGCGTGGGCGGCGGCGACGGCCTCCTCGACCTGGGCCTCAGTCGGGACGGCGACGGTGCCGACGAGACGCCCGTCGTAGGAGTTGTGGACCTCGAAGGTCTCGTCTCCGGTGGCCTGGCGGCCGGCGAGCCAGAAGGCGTGGGTGGCGGTCATGTGTCTTCTACCGGCCTCTCCGTGTACGTGGGCTTTGCGAGCTCCACGTTAGGTGGGTGCCGGGCGATTGGGTTTGGCCGGGCTGGAGTGTTCGGGGGGCTTTGTTGGCCGGTTCGTCAGGTGCGGCCCGGTGGGGGCTGGGCGCGCAGTTCCCCGCGCCCCTGAAAGGCCTGCGGCCTTCAGGGGAAGCTGCGCGCAGCGCATGCTTCTAGGGGCGCGGGGAACTGCGCGCCCAGCCCCCACCGGCCGTCAGCCGACCACGAGACCATCCCCTCAGGCCCCGGTCGCCTTCAACGCCAGCCACAGCTCCATCCGCACATCGGGATCGTCCAGCGAGCGCCCCAGGATCTCCTCGACCCTGCGCATCCGGTACCGCAGCGTGTGCCGATGAACCCCGAGATCCGCGGCAGCGGCATCCCACTGCCCGTGCCGCGACAGCCACGCCTGCAGCGAGGCGACCAGGTCGCCCCGGCCCGTCGCGTCATGATCGCGCAGCGCCCGCAGCAGCCCGTCCGCGAACGCCCGCACCGCGTCGTCACCGAGCAGTGGCAGCACGGACCCGGCGACGACGTCCTCGTGCTCGACCAGGACCCGCCCGCGCCGCCGCGCGACGGACAGCGCCTGCTCGGCCTGCTTGAAGGCGGTCGCCGCCGCGATCGGCCCGGCCGGAGCCGAGAACCCGACGACGAGCTCGTCACCGCCGGCGCCGCCCGAGGACGCGGCCCGCGTCGCCTCCAGCGCCTCCGCGTACTGCACGCAGGCCTCCCCGGCCGCGCCCCCGTCGACCACGAGCAGCACGACGCGCTCCCCGTCCGGGACGACGAGCACGGCCTCGCCGGCCCGCGCGGCGGCGGACTCGACGACGTCGACGAGGACCGAGACCGGGTCACCGGCCGGGCCGCCCGCGCCGGTGATCGCCTCGGCGAGCAGCAGCGCGGTGCCCGTGGCCCGGCCGCCGCTCGGCGCGACCCCGCTGGGCGGCGGCGCCACGGCCTCGGCGAGCACCATCCGGAACGGCGCGTCGAGCAGCGCCCCGTAGAGATCACCGGCGACGGCCCGTGCATGGTCCGGCTCGGCGGCGAGCAGCATCCGCAGCACCGCGGAGCCGATCCGCTGTTCGGCCGCGTACAGGGCCCGGGAGCGCTCGGTGGTCAGGGTGAGCAGGGCGATGGCGGAGTGCAGCGCGTACCGCTCGGCGGTGCCGAGGGCCGCGGCCGTGCCGACGGCGAGAGCGGCCCGCGGCCTGCGTCCCGTACCGATCGAATGCAGCTCGACCCGGTCGTCGGCGCCGCCCGCGACCACGGCGCTGGCGGGCGCGGGCCGCTCCCGCAGCCGCTCCACGTCGGGGGTGAGCCGGGCCGCCCGACGTCCGGCCCACTCCGGGGCGGTGGCGACGACGGCGCCCGAGGCGTCGTAGAGCGCGGCCCACCCGTCGACCTGCGCGGCGAGGACGGCGAGCAGCCCTTCGGGGCCGTCGTTCAGGGCCTGCTTGGTCAGCTCGCGCTGGGCGGCGAACCCGGAGGTCACGGCCCGGTACTGGTCTGCGGCGATGGCCGCGGAGACCGCCTTGCTGATGGCGATGAACGGCGTGCGCGGCGGGACTTCGAGGAGCGGAAGACCCTCGCCCTGCGCCGCCTGCACGAGTGCGTCCGGCACGGCGTCGTAGTTGACGCCGACCGCGAAGCCGAGCCCGACGACGCCCGCGCCGACGAGCCGCTTCACGTAGCGGCGCATGGCCTCCGGGTCCTCGGCGTCCAGCTTCAGCGCCGTGATCAGGAGCAGCTCCCCGCCCTCCATGTACGGCACGGGGTCGGCGAGCTCGCTCACGTGCGCCCACCTGACCGGGGTGTCCAGGTGCGCCTCGCCCGCACGCACGGTGAGCTTGAGAGCCGAGTGGTGGACGAGCGAGGCGAGCGTGGGCGGCATGACGGCCTTCAGGTGTGCTGGGTGTACCGGGCGGAGGACCGGCTGTGCTGGGCGTACGGACGTGGCTTGTGAAGCTTTTGGACGCTCCGTATGAACGCCCCGTGCCGATTCTGCCTCACCGTACGTACCGCTGGCGCCCCGCCCCGGGATCCTCAGCCACTCTTCAGGCGCGCAGGTCCACGAGCAGCGGCGGAGCGTGCTCGCCGCGCACGGTGGTCAGGGAGAGCACGGCGTGACCGGGCGGGACGGCGTGCGCGAGGTCGGACGCCGACCAGCGTTCGCGCTCGACCTGGCGGACGGTGACCGCGTCGGTGGTGACGGCCTTGCCGGTGACCATCTTGCGCAGGCTGTGCAGGGCGCGGGTCAGCGGCTGGTTGGCGTACACCGTGTGCTGGGCGACCTCCTCGCGCTCCACCCACTCGGTGCCCCAGGCCTCGGCGAACCGGCGGCCGTCCCAGGTGGAGACCCCGGAGAAGGCCATACGGCAGCCGACGGCCGCGTACAGCGGGCCCTGCAGAGGTTCGGCGACCTCGCCGACGGTACGCAGCCCGAGGACGACCCCGGCGCGCGCGGAACGCAGCCGCTGGATGGCGCGGACCGTCTCGGCGGTCACCGTGCGCGCCGCGTCGTCCAGGACCAGGCAGGCGAACGGCGCGTCCTCGCCGCGGCCGCGCACCACCGACGCGAACTGGGCGAGCAGCAGCCGGGCCAGCAGCCGCGACGCCTCCTCGTGGCCCTGCTCGGGAAGGTCGACACGGACCCGCAGCGGATGCCCGGTGACGGACCGTACGGAGAACGGGCGGCCGGCGCCGCTCGTGTCGAAGAACCCGGCGAACACGGGCCGGTCGAGCACCGCGAGCCGGTCGGCGAGCACCGGCCCCGGGTCGCCCGCGGTGCCGGACTGCCGCTGGCGGGCGTCGAGTTCGCGACGCATCGCCGCGTCGGCGTCCGGAGAGAGCCGGGACCGCAGATCGGCGAGGGCGGCCGCGTCGCCCTCCAGGAGTTCGCGCAGCACGGGCACCGAAGGGAAGTGGCCGTGCGCGGTGCGGTAGGGGCCGAGGAGCTGCGCGAGCGCGGTGGCCGCGCGGCGCGTGTCGACCCCTTCGAGGTCGCCGACCAGCCCTTCGGCGAGGAACGAGGCGGCCTCGTCGGGGTCGGTGGCGTCCGCGTACAGGTCGAGGTCGTACACGGAGGCGGGGTCGCCGGGGCGGACCACGACGTCGTACGCGTCGTCGGGGCCCAGCGGGGTGCCGGCGGCGCAGACGGCGATGACCGCGGCCCGTCCGGTGAGCGCCTGGAGCGCCAGCGACTCCACGACGGGCCGGATCACCCCGGCGGTCTTGCCCGCGCCGGAGGGGCCGACGGCGAGCAGCGAGGTGCCGAGCGCGCTCGGGTCGAGGGCGGCGCCGGCGCCCTGCAGCGGGTACGGGTTGCGCTCGTCGCGCGCGAAGCGGCCGATGCGGACCTGGCCGACGAGCAGGTCGTGGGTGGCGGTGCGGACGGGCAGGTCGCGCTGCTTGGAGGGGTGCGTCCAGGCGGCGCCGCCCTGGCGGACCACGGTGTCGGTGAACTCGGCGGGCCCGTCGGCGCGGCGGGCGGCGGCCTTCCAGGCGCGGGCGACGCGGACGCAGTCGACGTCGTTCATCCGGCCGCCGGCCACTTCGAGGGCGAGGACGTCGGCGGCCTTGTCCTGTCCCGCGGCCCGCAGCTCGGCCCATTCGGCGCGGGCGCGCGGCGGGGCGGCGGGCTTCGGCGGGGTCTTGCGGGCGCGCAGCCCCGACCACGCCTCCAGCCAGCCGCCGAGGCGGGCGAAGGGGTAGAGCACGGCCAGGGTGATGAGGCCGTAGAGGGTGTACGCGAGCGCGGGGATCGTGAAGAAGCCGTAGCCGCCGGTGATCAGCACGACGAGGGACAGCACGGGTTCGGCGATCGGCAGCGGCCGCCAGTCGAGGCCGAGCGCGGCGGGCCAGACGAAGACGAGGACGCCGACGGCGGCGACGGAGGCGATCAGCGCGCGGGCCGGCTGGGGCCGGCGCACCACGAAGTGCCGGATGCCCTCGCCCCACGCCCCGAACCGCCCGACGAGGAAGACGAGCACGCCGAAGGCCACCCCCTGATAGACGACGAGGGCCTCGTTCGCCTTCGCGTCGCGCGGGGACGTCGTGCCGGGCCACCACCAGGCGTCCGGGGTCACGATCTTGAGCGGCACCCACTGGTACGGGAGCGTGCCGTGCCGCCACAGGCTCCACAGCAGGATCCCGGCGAGGAACGAGGCGACCATCCACACCAGCAGCTTGCGGCCGATCACCGTCTCGTCGCGCCGGGGCGCCCGCGGCACGAACCCGTACCGCCACACCCCCGGCTCGGTGCGCGGCCTGCGCGTCGACAGCCACTGGGCGACCGCGGCCCCCGGTCCCGCCGGCGCCTGCCGGGGCATCGGCGGCACGGCGGGACGTGCCGGCCGCGCGGGCCGCGGCACGGGGGCGGAGCGCCGCCCACTGCCCGGTTCGTGCGTGCCCTGCGTGCCCTCGGTCTCCATGCACGTGCTCCCTGCGCCTTGTCAGCTCCGGTCGGTCGGGCCGGCGCACGGGCGCCGAACCTGTTCAATCTAACCGCCGCACATGGGGAGTTGACCCATTGCTCCGGGCGCGGCGGTCGTCCCGCGCGGGCCCACCGGCCCCACGGGCTCACCCGCCGTCGGCGGCCAGTCGCTCGCGCAGCCGGCGCACTTCCCCGACGAGCCGCGGTACGACGTCGCGGGCCATGGCGATGAAGGCGGCGTTCTCCTCCCAGCGCGCGTCCGCCGAGTCGACGTACCGCGGCTGCTGCACGAGCGTCGCGGCCACCAGGTCCCCGTGGTCGAAGCCGGGCCACCGCTCGCCCCGGCCGGTGTCAGGCACGGTGCTCACCGCCACCAGCCCCATGGCCCACTCGTCGTCCAGCTGTCTGACGAACCAGGGCCCCGGCGTGGCCGCGGCACACATCTCCTCGATCTCCTCCAGCTCGCGCTCCCGCACGCCGCCCCTCCTTCGCTCGCACTCCGACCTGTCCACCTCGGACAACCCTGCCCCACAACCCCGCCCCAATGGAGCATGACCGGCCCCCTCTCCCCGCCCTAACCTGCGAGAAACCCCCGAAACCCCCCGGCGAACCCGGACCGGAACCCGGTGCCGCCCCCTGAGCCAGAACCAGGAGCCCCGCATGAGCGACATCCCGCAGGAGCGCCGCGTCGTCACCGCCATCCCCGGCCCGAAGTCGCAGGAGCTGCAGCAGCGCCGTCTCGCCGCCGTCGCCGCCGGTGTGGGCTCCACGCTGCCCGTGTTCACCGCGCGCGTGGACCGCGGCATCATCGAGGACGTCGACGGCAACCGTCTGATCGACTTCGGCTCCGGTATCGCCGTGACCAGCGTCGGCGCGTCCGCCGAGGCCGTGGTCCGCCGCGCCTCCGCCCAGCTGCAGGAGTTCACCCACACCTGCTTCATGGTCACGCCGTACGAGGGTTACGTGGAGGTCGCCGAGGCGCTCGCCGAGCTGACCCCGGGCGACCACGCCAAGAAGTCGGCCCTGTTCAACTCGGGCGCCGAGGCCGTCGAGAACGCCGTCAAGATCGCCCGCGCGTACACCAAGCGCCAGGCGGTCGTCGTCTTCGACCACGGCTACCACGGCCGTACGAACCTGACGATGGCCCTCACGTCGAAGAACATGCCGTACAAGCACGGCTTCGGCCCGTTCGCCCCCGAGGTCTACCGCGTCCCGGTCGCCTACGGCTACCGCTGGCCGACCGGCCCGGAGAACGCCGGCCCCGAGGCCGCCGCCGCCGCGATCGACCAGATCACCAAGCAGGTCGGCGCCGACAACGTGGCCGCGATCATCATCGAGCCGGTCCTCGGCGAGGGCGGCTTCATCGAGCCGGCGAAGGGCTTCCTGCCCGCCATCCGCCAGTTCGCGTCCGACAACGGCATCGTCTTCGTCGCGGACGAGATCCAGTCCGGCTTCTGCCGCACCGGCCAGTGGTTCGCGTGCGAGGACGAGGGCATCGTCCCGGACCTGATCACGACCGCCAAGGGCATCGCGGGCGGTCTCCCGCTCGCCGCGGTGACCGGCAAGGCCGAGATCATGGACGCCGCGCACGCGGGCGGCCTCGGCGGCACCTACGGCGGCAACCCGGTGGCCTGCGCCGGTGCGCTCGGCGCCATCGAGACGATGAAGGAGCTCGACCTCAACGCCAAGGCGAAGGAGATCGAGTCGACGATGAAGACCCGGCTCTCCGCCATGCAGGAGAAGTTCCCGGCCATCGGTGACATCCGTGGCCGCGGCGCGATGATCGCCATCGAGCTCGTCAAGGACCCGGCGACCAAGGAGCCGCACCCGGAGGCCGCCGCCGCGCTCGCGAAGGCCTGCCACGCCGAGGGCCTGCTCGTCCTCACCTGTGGCACCTACGGCAACGTGCTGCGCTTCCTGCCCCCGCTGGTCATCGGCCAGGACCTGCTCAACGAGGGCCTCGACATCATCGAGAGTGCCTTCGCGGCTCTCTGAGCACAGCGGGACACTGGAGTCACACGGTCCGACGATGCCGGTTGAAGAGGGAACCATTCCGCTGACCTGGCACGACGGTCGGGCCGTGTGAAGAAGGTGTGGGGGCCCCATGGCAGCTTGCCGAACCGGCTGTCGCGCCCCCGACCCCTGACGTACGGTTTCTGCAGATGAGAGAAACACCCCGCCCGCAGGGGACTGCGGGCGAATCCGGGACGGAGCCTCCCCAGCCCCGCCCTGGTCGTGCCCTCGCGCACACACCCGGAGCTTCCGGCTCCGGAACTCCTCACCGATCGGACGGTCGCCCGCCCCAAACCCCCCGGGGCGCGCGGCACGCCGATCAGATCGGGCGCCTCGGAGCTACCCCCCCTGCTCCGGGGCGCCCGGCCACTTTTCTCACTCTCTGCGCGGCCCTCCTCTTCGCGCTCCTCACGTGGCAGGTGGCGGCGGACGGCCCCCTCCTCACCCCCGACGAACGCCTCGGCGACGCGCTCCGCACGAGCGCGATCCCCGCGGGCCCGGCCGAATTCCTCGCGGACCTCGGCAACCTCCAGGTGGCCCTCCCGGTCCTGGCGGCCACCCTCGCCTACCTCACCTGGCGCACCCGCACCTGGTTCCCGACGCTCGTCGCCGTCGTCACCATGGCCCTGGTCCCGGCCCTGGTCGGCCCCCTCCAGTCCCTCCTGGCCCGCCCCGGCCCACCCCCGATGTCCCCCGAGACCGGCTTCTACCCCTCGGGCCACGCGGCCACGGCAGCGGTCGCGTACGGCCTGTGCGCCCTCCTCGCGCACCGACGCTCAGCGGCCTACGGCTGCGTCGCACTGAACGCGGCCGTAGGCCTGGGGCTCGTCCGGCAGGGGTATCACTGGCCGGTCGACGTGGTGGGGAGCTGGTGTCTTTCGGTGGTGCTGCTGTACGCGGCCGCGTACGCGATCAGCCGAAGTACGCGTCGAAGTTCTTCTGGAACTCCCAGCCGGTGAACCGGTCCCAGTTCACCGACCACGTCATCAGGCCGCGCAGTGCCGGCCAGGTGCCGTGGGTCGGGTACGTGCCGCAGTCGGTGCCCTTCGTCAGGCAGTTCAGGGTCTTGGTGACCTCGGCCGGGGCGACGTAGCCGTTGCCCGCGTTCGTGGAGGCGGGCATGCCGATGGCGATCTGGTCGGGGCGCAGTGGCGGGAAGACGTTGGTGGCGTCGCCCGCGACCGGGAAGCCGGTGAGGAGCATGTCGGTCATCGCGATGTGGAAGTCGGCGCCGCCCATGGAGTGGTACTGGCCGTCGAGGCCCATGATCGGGCCCGAGTTGTAGTCCTGGACGTGCAGCAGGGTCAGGTCGTCGCGCATCGCGTGGATGACCGGGAGGTACGCGCCGCAGCGCGGGTCCTGGCCGCCCCACTTGCCGGAGCCGTAGAACTGGTAGCCGTTCTGGACGAAGAAGGTCTCCGGGGCCATGGAGAGGACGAAGTCCTGGCCGTACCTGGCCTTCAGGGTCTTCAGCGCCGAGATCAGGTTCACGATCACCGGGGTGGTC
This sequence comes from Streptomyces sp. VRA16 Mangrove soil, assembly GCF_017377775.1. Taxonomy (GTDB): domain Bacteria; phylum Actinomycetota; class Actinomycetes; order Streptomycetales; family Streptomycetaceae; genus Streptomyces. The sequence continues at coordinate 151,097 of NZ_JAFVLN010000015.1, read as the reverse complement.
GGGTTCTTGAAGTCGGTGTCGCCGGTGTCGAGGGAGAGGGAGTGGCCCTCGAAGTCGATGTCGAGGCCGTCCAGGCCGTACTCGTCGATGATCTTCGAGACCGAGGTGACGAAGGCGTCGCGGGCCGCTGTCGTGGTGAGCTGGACCTGGCCGTTCTGGCCGCCTATCGAGATCAGCACCTTCTTGCCCGCGGCCTGCTTGGCCTTGATGGCCGCCTTGAAGTCGGCGTCCGACTCGACGTTCGGGCACTCCGTCACCGGGCAGCGGTTGAAGCGGATGTCGCCGGAGGTCGCGGAGGTGGGTTCACCGAAGGCCAGGTCGATGACGTCCCAGCTGTCGGGGACGTCGGCGAGGCGGGTGTAGCCGGAGCCGTTGGCGAAGCTCGCGTGGAGGTAGCCGACCAGGGCGTGGGCGGGCAGGCCGGTGGAGCCGCCGCCGGTGCCCGTTGCCGTCGTCGCCGTCACCGGGGTCGACTTCGCCGACTCGCCCTCGTCGTTGACCGCCGTGACCTGGAGGCTGTACGCCGTCGCGGGCGTGAGGCCGGTGAGGGTGGCCGAAGTGCCGGTCACCGTGCGGGACTTGGTGCCGTTGACGTAGAGCGCGTACGACGTCGCGTCGGCGACCGCGGGCCAGGACAGGGCGATGCTGGTGGTGGTGATCGCGCCTGTTCGCACGCCGGTGGGGGCGGCCGGGGGTACGGGGGCGGTGGCGCCGGGGCCGAGCAGGGAGAGGTCGTCGGCCTGGTAGGCGGGGGTGCCGTACCAGCCGTGGGTGTAGATCGTGACCTTCGTCGTCGACGGGCCGGTGCGGAACGTCGTCGTCAACTGCTGCCAGTCCGGGGCGGACTGGGTCCACGTCGAGACGTCGGTGGTGCCGGTGCCGCTCGCGCCCAGGTAGACGTAGGAGCCGCGGACATAGCCCGAGAGCGTGTACGTCGAGTCCGGCTTGACCGTCACCGTCTGCGCGCACTGGGCGTTGTCGCCTGCGGTCGGGGTCGCCTGGAGGGCCGAAGTACCGCTGTGGACGGGCGAGTTCACCGTCGCGCCGGTTCCGGCCGAGCACGTCCAGCCGTCCAGGCCCGACTCGAAGCCGCCGTTGCGGGCCAGGTCCGTGTCGGCCGCGTGGGCAGGGGTGGGCGACACCGCGGCGAGCCCGGCGGCGGCGAGGGCCGCCGCCGTCACGGCGGTCAGAAGTCTGCGGGGTGGTCCGGTGCGGGACATGGCTGCCTCCGGGCGTGGCGGGGGAAGGGGGCACGGTGCGGTGGAGCGCGCCCAACTTGGTCCAGACCAATTGAGTTGTCAAGGGTTCCGGTGCCGGCTACTCCCCCGCGTCCCTGGCCAGTTGGGCCGCCGCCTCGTGCATCGCGAGTTCCAGGAGCGCCGGGTCGGTGAGCGTGCCCTGGCCGTCCGGCGGCACCAGCCAGCGGACTCCCCCGGTGGAGCGGCCGGGGTACGGGACCACGATCCAGGTGCCTCGGCCCGCCCCGCGTACGCCCGTGCCGAGCCAGCGTGCGACCGTGCCCGCCGGGACGAAGAAGCCCATCCGGGCGTCGCCGAAGTCCGCGAGGACCGGGCCCGGGCGGTCGATGACGCGGGTGAGGACGTCGAGCGTGGGGTAACCGAGCTCACCCGGCAGGATCAGCACGTCCCACTGTTTGCCCGCGGGCAGCAGGGCCACCCCGAGCGGATTGCGTTCCCACTCCCAGCGGCAGGCCTCCGGATCCGGCGCCACCGACACCAGCCATTCGACCGCCGACTTAGCCGCCCCTGAGCCAGTCATGGCGGGACCTCCCTTTTCGCTCGGACTGTGTTCGTCACAAGCGAGAGGGGGTTGCGGCCCGAGCATTACGCGGGTTCGGGCTACTTGTTGGTAGTGAACCGGGTCACACCGTGCGACCTGGGCGTACGCCGGTTGGTCAAGGGTGGCGTGATCGCCTACTTTCGGCGCATGAACGAGGACGAGCAGGCTCAGATCCAGGCGGCGATCGACGGGGAGCTGCGCATGCTCGACCCCGCGGTGCGGGCGTCCGACGAGGCCGTCACGGCGCTGCTCGACCCGGAGTACTTCGAGTTCGGGGCTTCGGGGCGGCGCTGGGACCGCGAGACGATCCTGGAGGTGACGGGCTCGGGCGGCATCTCCGCCGAGGACCCGGCGGTCGTCACGGAGATGGCGGGCACGCTGCTCGCCCCCGGGGTCGTGCACCTGACGTATCGCTCTGCGGATCATGGGCGTCGGGTGTGGCGTAGTTCGTTGTGGCGGCGGGGGGTCGACGGCGTGTGGCGGATGTACTTCCATCAGGGGACGCCGACGGGGGCGTAGGGGCGCGCTGCGGTTCCGCCGCGCGGGCCCGACCGGCGGTGGTCGTGCCCCGTCCGGGGCGCGGGGCTGTATCGATCTGCGGCTCCGCCGATGGTGGTCGTGCCCCGTAGGGGCGCGGGACTGTATCGATCTGCGGCTCCGCCGCGCGGGCGCGACCGGCAGTGGTCGTGCCCCGCAGGGGCGCGGGGAACTGCGCGACCAGCCGAGACGGCGCTGCACCCGGCGATGGCGCGGCCGGGACCGAGCTGGAGGCCGGTTGGAGCGCTCACCCCGCGCCGGGGTGCCGCCTTGCCCACCCTGCCGCCCATGGCGGCAGATTGCCCAAGGCGGCGCGGCGGGCGCCCGGGGCAGGAAAGCCCGAGGCGGCGCGGCGGGCGCCCTGGGCGGGAAAGCCCCAGGCGGCGCGGCAACCGACCGGGGCGGGAAAGCCCCAGGCGGCGCGGCAACCGACCGGGGCGGGAAAGCGCCAGGCGGTGCGGCAGCCGGAGGCGAGGGCGCGGTAGCCCGCCGGGGCTGTCAGCTGTCGAAGCCCAGGCCCGCGGTGTCCATGGCGCGGAGCCACAGGTTGCGGCGGCCGCCGTTGTCGTCGGCGCGGGCCAGGGACCACTTCGTCAGGCCGATGCCGACCGACGCGAACGGCTCGGGCGGGAACGGAAGGGGCTTGGAGCGGACCATCTCCAGGTCTGTACGCTCCGTGCGCTCGCCCGAGAGCAGATCGAGCATGACGTCCGCGCCGAACCGGGTCGCCCCGACGCCCAGACCCGTGTACCCGGCCGCGTACGCCACCCGGCCCTTGTGCGCCGTGCCGAAGAACGCCGAGAAGCGCGAGCAGGTGTCGATCGCGCCGCCCCACGCGTGCGTGAAGTTGAGGCCCTCCAGCTGCGGGAAGCAGGTGAAGAAGTGGGCGGCGAGTCGCGCGTACGTCTCGGGGCGGTGGTCGTACTCGGCGCGGACCCGGCCCCCGTACGGATAGATCGCGTCGTAGCCGCCCCACAGGATGCGGTGGTCGGCGGACAGCCGGAAGTAGTGGAACTGGTTGGCGCAGTCGCCGAGGCCCTGACGGTTCTTCCAACCGATCGACGACAGCTGGTCCGCCGACAGCGGTTCCGTCATCAGCGCGTAGTCGTAGACCGGGACGGTGTATGAGCGGACGCGCTTGACCAGGGACGGGAAGACGTTGGTGCCGAGCGCGGCGTGGTCGGCGAAGACGCGGCCGTAGGGGGTGCGGACCGCGACCCCGCCGGCGTGGGAGACCAGCTCCGTCGCCGGGGTGTGCTCGTAGATGCGTACGCCGAGGTCGAGGCAGGCCCGCTTGAGGCCCCAGGCGAGCTTCGCCGGGTGCAGCATGGCGACGCCGTGGCGGTCGTACAGGGCGCCGAGGAAGGTCGGCGACGCGACCTGCTCGCGGGTCTGGTCCGCGTCCAGGAGTTCCAGGCCGTCCGCGAGCCCGGCCTCGCCCAACTCCTCGTAGAACTCGCGCAGTTCGGTGACCTGATGCGGCTGCGTGGCCACGTCCAGCTCGCCGGTGCGCTCGAAGTCGCAGTCGATGGAGTAGCGGGCGACCGCCGCCTCGATCGCGTCGAGGTTGGCGGCGCCCAACTCCTCCAGCTTCTTGATCTCCTTCGGCCAGCGGGCGAGCCCGTTGGCCGTGCCGTGCGTGAGGGAGGCGGCGCAGAACCCGCCGTTGCGCCCGGAGGCGGCCCAGCCGATCTCCTTGCCCTCGACGAGGACGACGTCCCGGCCGGGGTCCCGCTCCTTGGCGAGCAGGGCCGTCCACAGGCCGCTGTACCCGCCGCCCACGACCAGCAGGTCGCAGCGCTCGTCGCCGGTCAGGGCGGGGCTGGCCTCGGGGCGTCCGGGGTCGTCGAGCCAGTACGCGAGGGGCCGAGCGTCGGCCAGTGAACGGGTCCAGCGATTCATGGCGCGTGCGGCCATGATTCCAACTCCCTCAGGAATTCAGCAGGTGCCTGTGATTCAGGCAGCCTTGTTCTTGCGCTTGCCGGCCATCATTCCGACCAGCACGCACACCACGGCGACCAGGAACATCGCCGTGCCGATGACATTGATCTGAACGGGCGTACCGCGCTGCGCCGAACCCCACACGAACATGGGGAAGGTGACGGTCGAGCCCGCGTTGAAATTGGTGATGATGAAATCGTCGAAGGAGAGCGCGAAGGCGAGCAGCGCGCCCGCCGCGATACCGGGGGCCGCGATCGGCAGGGTGACGCGCAGGAACGTCTGCACCGGGCCGGCGTAGAGGTCCTGCGCAGCCTGCTCCAGGCGCGGGTCCATCGACATCACACGCGCCTTCACCGCCGTGACGACGAAGCTGAGGCAGAACATGATGTGGGCGATGAGGATCGTCCAGAAGCCCAGCTGGGCGCCCATGTTGAGGAAGAGCGTGAGCAGCGAGGCCGCCATCACGACCTCCGGCATCGCCATGGGCAGGAAGATGAGCGAGTTCACCGCGCCGCGCGCCCGGAACCGGTAGCGGACGAGGGCGAACGCGATCATCGTGCCGAGGACCGTGGCCCCGATCGTCGCCCACAGGGCGATCTGCAGGCTCAGGCCGAGCGAGCCGCACATGTCGGCGACCCCGCACGGGTTCTTCCAGGCGTCGAGCGAGAAGTCCTGCCACTCGTAATTGAAGCGGCCCTTCGGCTTGTTGAAGGAGAAGGCCGTCACGATGACGTTCGGCAGGAGGAGATAGGCGAGCGTGAGCAGGCCCGCCATCACCACCAGATTGCGGCGTATCCAGCGTACGAAGGCCATCAGACCAGGTCCTCCGTTCCGGAACGGCGAATGTAGACGGTGACCATGACGAGAATGGCCGCCATGAGGATGAAGGAGAGCGCGGCCGCCGTCGGGTAGTCGAGGATGCGCAGGAACTGCGTCTGGATGACGTTGCCGACCATGCGGGTGTCGGTGGAGCCGAGCAGGTCCGCGTTGACGTAGTCACCGGCCGCGGGGATGAAGGTGAGCAGGGTGCCCGAGACCACGCCGGGCATCGAGAGCGGGAACGTCACCTTGCGGAAGGTGGTGGCCGGGGACGCGTACAGGTCGCCCGCCGCCTCGTGCAGCCGGCCGTCGATCCGCTCCAGGGAGGTGTAGAGCGGCAGGATCATGAACGGCAGGAAGTTGTACGTCAGACCGCAGACCACCGCGAGCGGGGTGGCGAGCACCCGGTCGCCGTCGGTCATGCCGAGCCAGCTGGTGACGTCGAGGACGTGCAGCGAGTTCAGTGTGCTGACCACGACGCCGTTGTCCGCGAGGATCGTCTTCCAGGCGAGCGTGCGGATCAGGAAGCTGGTGAAGAACGGGGCGATCACCAGGATCATGATGAAGTTGCGCCAGCGGCCCGCGCGGAAGGCGATGAGATACGCCAGCGGATAGCCGAGCAGCAGGCACAGGATCGTCGCCAGGCCGGCGTAGAGGACCGACCGCAGGAACTGCGGCCAGTACTCGGACAGCGCGTCCCAGTACGTGGCGAAGTGCCAGGTGACGGTGTACCCGTTCTCCAGGGACCCCTGCTGTACGGAGGTCGAGGCCTGGTAGATCATCGGCAGGGCGAAGAAGACGACCAGCCAGAGGATGCCGGGCAGCAGCAGCCAGTACGGGACGAGGCGGCCGCGCCTGCGCACCTTGCGCGGCGGCTTCTGGGCCGCGGGCGCGGGTGCGGGCGCTTCGGTGAGTGTCGTGCTCATGCGACCGCGCCCTTTACGTCCTCCGCGACCTTCTCCACGCCCGCGTCGGCATCCTGCGCCGCGTCGAGGCCGAAGGTGTGCGCCGGGTTCCAGTGCAGGACGACCTCGGCGCCGGGGGCCAGGCGGCTGTCGCGCTCGACGTTCTGCACATAGACCTCGAAGGCGTCGCCGACCGGGCTGTCGACCACGTACTGCGTGGAGACGCCGATGAAGCTGGACTCCTTGATGCGGCCGGTGACGCGGTTGCGGCCGTCGGCTATCTCGGCCGCGTCGTCGGCGTGGGTGAGCGAGACCTTCTCGGGGCGGACGCCGAGCAGGACCTTGCCGCCGGTGGTGGTGGGGGCGGAACAGCGGGCGGCGGGCAGCAGCAGCTTGCCGTCGGAGGACGGCAGACGCAGGGCGATGTCGTCGCCGGCGGTGCCCGAGATCTCGGCCTGGACGAAGTTCGAGGTGCCGAGGAAGTTGGCGACGAACGTCGAGCCCGGGTTCTCGTACAGGTCGGTGGGGGCGCCGAGCTGTTCGACGCGGCCCGCGTTCATCACGGCGACGGTGTCGGCCATGGTCATGGCCTCCTCCTGGTCGTGCGTGACGTGGACGAAGGTGATGCCGACCTCGGTCTGGATGCGCTTGAGCTCCAGCTGCATCTGGCGGCGCAGCTTGAGGTCGAGGGCGCCGAGCGGCTCGTCGAGCAGCAGCACCTTGGGGTGGTTGATGAGCGCGCGGGCGACGGCGACCCGCTGCTGCTGGCCACCGGAGAGCTGGTGCGGCTTCTTGCGCGCGTGCTCGCCGAGCTGGACGAGGTCGAGCATCTCCTCGACCTGCTTCTTCACCGACTTGATGCCGCGCCGGCGCAGGCCGAAGGCGACGTTCTCGAAGATGTCCAGGTGCGGGAAGAGCGCGTACGACTGGAAGACGGTGTTCACCGGGCGCTTGTACGGCGGCAGGTTCGTGACGTCCTGGTCGCCGAGCATCACGGTGCCGGTGGTCGGCTCCTCCAGGCCCGCGATCATGCGGAGCGTGGTGGTCTTGCCGCAGCCGGAGGCGCCGAGCAGGGCGAAGAAGGAGCCCTGCGGGACGGTGAGGTCGAGCGGCTGGACGGCCGTGAAGCCGTTGTCGTACGTCTTGCTGATGCCGGTGAGACGGACGTCGCCGCTGTTGTCGGTCGTGTCGGAAGTCGTCATCGTGAGTCCAGGGAGTCAGGAGGAAGCCGGAGGAAGGGGTGCGTGGCGAGAAGGTCCGGGTCAGCCGCCGGTGAGCTGGGCGAACTTCTCCTCGAACGACGTCTCTTCCTTGGCGGTCAGGGACCGGAAGCCGTGCGCCTTGGCCGCCTGGGCCTTGTCGGGGACGATCAGCGGGTCGTTCGCGACGTCCTTGTCGATCTTGGCAAGCTCCGGCTTGATGACCGAGCTCTCCAACGGGGTGACGTAGTTGATCCAGGCCGCGAGCTCGGCGCCGACCGCCGGCTCGTAGTAGTAGTCCATGAGCTTCTCGGCGTTCGTCTTGTGACGTGCCTTGTTCGGGATCAGCATGTTGTCGGTCGACGAGAGGTAACCGGCGTCCGGGATCGCGAACTTGACGTGCGGGTTGTCCGCCTGGAGCTGGACGACGTCACCGGCCCAGGCGAGGCAGGCCGCGAGGTCGCCCTTGCTGAGGTCGGATATGTAGTCGTTGCCGGTGAAGCGGCGGACCTGCTTCCTGTCGACGGCCTTCTGCACGCGCGCGATGGCCGCGTCGAAGTCGTCCGCCTTGAAGTCGCGCGGGTCCTTGCCCATGTCGAGCAGGGTCATGCCGACGGTGTCGCGCATCTCGGAGAGCAGGCCGACCTTGCCCTTGAGCTTGGGGTCGTCGAGCAGCTGCGAGACGGAGGTGACCTCCTTGCCGCCGGTGGCCTCGGTGTTGTACGCGATGACCGTGGCGATGCCCTGCCAGGGGTAGGAGTAGGCGCGGCCCGGGTCCCAGTCGGGGTTGCGGAACTGGGTGGCCAGGTTGGTGTACGCGTGCGGCAGGTTGGCGGCGTCGAGCTTCTGCACCCAGCCGTAGCGAATCAGGCGGGCGGCGAGCCAGTCGGTGAGCACGATGATGTCGCGCCCGGTGTCCTGGCCCGCGGCGAGCTGCGGCTTGATCTTGCCGAAGAACTCGACGTTGTCGTTGATGTCCTCCGTGTACTTGACCTGGATCCCGGTGCGTTTGGTGAACGCCTCCAGGGATGGGCGGTGCTTCTCGTCGTCGCTCATGTCGATGTACTCGGTCCAGTTGGAGAAGTTGATCGTCTTCTCCTTGGCCGAGTGGTCCTCGGACGAGATGCCGCCCTGGGACTTGCTCGCCGCGGGGATGCCGCAGGCGGACAGCGTGGAGAGCCCGCCAACGGCGAGCGCACCGCCCGCCGAGGCGCGCAGCAGCGACCGGCGAGACATTGATGCTGCGGCCCTGCCGCTGCGGAAACTGCGCCGCATCGCGGCCAGCTGGGCCTTGCTGAGCGGCGTCAGGCGGTCGGGCTCGTACTGCTCCATGCGCGTGGTTGCCCTTTCGGGAGTCCCTTACGGGAGGTGGAGGAGGCCGCGGGTCAGGCGGCCCGGTGGTTATCGGTCCCCGAAGATCGTGCGGTGCCAGTCCTTGCGGACCACCGCGGTGTTGTCGAACATGACGTGCTTGATCTGCGTGTACTCCTCGAAGGAGTAGGCAGACATGTCCTTGCCGAAGCCGGACGCCTTGTAGCCGCCGTGCGGCATCTCGCTGAGGATCGGGATGTGGTCGTTGACCCAGACGCAGCCGGCCTTGATCTCGCGGGTGGCACGGTTGGCGCGGAAGACGTTGGTGGACCAGGCGGAGGCGGCGAGCCCGTACGGGGTGTCGTTGGCCAGCTCGATGCCCTCGTCGTCGCTGTCGAAGGGGAGCACGACGAGCACCGGGCCGAAGATCTCCGACTGCACGATCTCGCTGTCCTGCGCGGCGTCGGCGATCAGGGTCGGCCTGTAGTAGGCGCCCGGGTGGTCCAGGGCCTCGCCGCCGGTCACCACGCGCGCGTAGCCGCGCGCCCGGTCGACGAAACCGGCGACGCGGTCGCGCTGGGCGTGCGAGATGAGCGGGCCGAGGTCGGTGTCGTCGGCGAACGGGTCGCCGAGCCGGACGGTCTCCATGAGCGCGGCCGTCTTCTCGACGAACGCGTCGTAGAGGGGACGCTGCACGTACGCGCGCGTGGCGGCGGTGCAGTCCTGCCCGGTGTTGATGAGCGCTCCGGCGACCGCGCCGTGCACGGCGGCGTCCAGGTCGGCGTCGTCGAAGACGACGAAGGGTGCCTTGCCGCCGAGCTCCAGGTGGAGCCGCTTGACGGTGGCGGTGGCGATCTCGGCGACGCGCTTGCCGACGCCGGTGGAGCCGGTGAAGGAGGTCATGGCGACGTCCGGGTGCCCCACGAGGTGCTCGCCGGCGTCCCGGCCCGCGCCCGTGACGACGTTGACGACACCGTCGGGGAGGCCGGCCTCGGTCGCGGCCTGCGCGAACAGCAGCGAGGTGAGCGGGGTGAGCTCGGCGGGCTTGAGCACGATGGTGTTGCCCGCGGCGATCGCCGGCAGGACCTTCCAGGCGGCCATCTGGAGCGGGTAGTTCCAGGGTGCGATGGAGCCGACGACGCCGATCGGTTCACGGCGTACGTACGAGGTGTGGTCGCCGCTGTACTCGCCCGCGGACTGCCCCTGGAGGTGGCGGGCGGCGCCCGCGAAGAAGGCGGTGTTGTCGACGGTGCCGGGCACGTCGAACTCGCGGCTCAGCTTGATCGGCTTGCCGCACTGCAGGGACTCCAGGCGCGCGAAGTCCTCGGCCCACGCGTCGAGCACGCCGGCGAACTTGTGCATCGCGTCGGAGCGCTCGCCCGGGGTGCGGCCCGCCCAGCCGGGGAAGGCGGCGCGGGCGGCGGCGACGGCGGCGTCCACGTCGGCGGTGCCCGCCAGCTCGTACGTGTAGACGTCCGCGCCGGTCGCCGGGTCGACGACCGCGTGGGTGCGGCCCGATGTGCCCTTCGTCAGGCGGCCCGCGATGAAGTTCGCGCCGTCGGCGAACCGTTCCTGTACGGAGGCTGTGACGGACGTGGCCGAGAGGGGGTTGGCCGAGGTGGGGTTGTGCATGAGTGCTCGCTCTCGCTCTCCTCCGCCGAGATCCCGTCCCGCGGGGCGTCGGCGTGGCTCCAGCTCGATTTGAGTGCCGATCCTGACAGAGCACCTGTACTCCAACAAGTGATTCCGTTGTTGCCTTTTGGTTACGCGACGGAATCTGTCGACCAGGTGTCGAGTCAGCCTGGAAAACCCAGGACGGAGTGTCAGTGGTGCGTGCCAGACTCGCGTGCATGGAGATCGACAGCAGGATCACGAGCAGAGAATCGCTGGTCGCGGCCCTGGCGGCGGGGGCACGCGTGAAGTATCTCCCGTTCTGGGGGCACACCCCGCGGGCCGACGGGGAGTTGGGGGCGAGCTGCCTGAGTCAGTGGTGGCCGTCACCGTTCGTGGTGGACGGGGTCCGGTACGCGACGGCGGAGCACTGGATGATGGCGGCGAAGGCCCGCCTCTTCGGTGACGCGGAGGCCGAGCGGCTTGCGCTGGCCGCCGGGCACCCGGCCGAGGCCAAGAAGGCGGGGCGCCTGGTGCGCGGCTTCGACGACTCGGCATGGGCGCGCGAGCGGTTCGGCATCGTCGTCGAGGGCAGCGTGCACAAGTTCGCGTCGGACCCGGCGCTGCGGGAGTTTCTCCTCAGGACCGGGGAGCGAGTGCTGGTGGAGGCCAGCCCGCTGGACCGGGTGTGGGGGACCGGCCTCGCGGCGGATGCTCCGGGGGCGCTGGACCCGGATCGGTGGCGGGGGCCCAATTTGCTGGGTTTTGCCCTGATGGAGGCGCGGGACCGTCTGCGGAGTTGCTGATGCGTAGGCGGGTGCGGGCGCCGCGGGTCGCGTGTGGCTGGTCACGCCCCGCGGCGGAGCCGCCTATCGATGCGGGCCCTCGCCCCTGAGGGCAGGCGGTCCGCGCCCCTGAAGACGTGCGGCCGCGCCGCGCCTGAGGACATGCGGCTCCGCGCCCCTGAAGGCAGGCGGTCCGCGCCCCTGAAGACGTGTGGCCGCGCCGCGCCTGAGGACATGCGGCTCCGCGCCCCTGAAGGCAGGCGGCCCCGCCGCGCCTTCCCCGATGAGATGCCGCTCCGCAGGTGCGCATCTCAGAGGTGCGGGGAACTGCGCGCCCCGCCCCACCGACGCCGCGCCCTACGCCGCCACGAACACCACACCCATCAGCACCGCGAGGATCAGCCCGCCCAGGCCGCAGATGAAACCGGCGAGGGCCTGGCCCCCGTTGGTCGCCTCGGAGCGGTTGGCGCGGCGGCGGCCCAGGACGCCGAGGACGACGGCGAGCACACCGGTCACGATCGCCGGAGGCCAGAGCAGGAAGCCGACGGCGGTGAGGATGCCGAGCACCAGGGACGCGACGCCGAAGCCGTTGCCGGGGGCGCCCGGCGCGTGTCCGGCCCAGGCGTACGCCGGGTACGGGAGGACACCGGGGCCCTCGGGCCCGACGGGCGGCGGCGGCACGGGCTCGCCGGGCGGCGCGTACGGGTTGGTGTAGCCGTACGACGCGTACGGGTCGTACTCGGTCATCAGCCGATGCTAAGCCGCACATACGATGACCGGGACCCTGATCAGCCGATCGCCCAAGTTCCTGGGGAGGAATCCGTGAGCCAGAGCCTTGAGACCTTCATCGCCGGACTGCCGAAGGCAGAACTCCACGTCCACCACGTGGGGTCGGCCTCACCCAGGATCGTGGCGGAGCTGGCCGCACGGCACCCCGACTCGAAGGTCCCGGCCGACATCGAGAAGCTCACGGAGTTCTTCACCTTCAAGGACTTCGCGCACTTCATCCAGGTCTACCTGGCCGTCGTCGACCTGATCCGCACGCCGGAGGACGTCCGGCTGCTCACGTTCGAGGTGGCCCGCGACATGGCCCGGCAGAACGTGCGGTACGCGGAGCTGACCCTCACCCCGTACTCCTCGGTGAAGCCGTCCGTCGGCATCGACGAGCGCGGCTTCATGGAGGCGATCGAGGACGCCCGCAAGGCGGCCGAGGCGGAGTTCGGCACCGTGCTGCGCTGGTGCTTCGACATCCCCGGCGAGGCGGGCCTGGAGTCGGCCGAGGTGACGACGCGGCTCGCGACGGACGACGCGCTGCGCCCGGAGGGCCTGGTCTCGTTCGGGCTCGGCGGGCCCGAGATCGGCGTCCCGCGCCCGCAGTTCAAGCCGTACTTCGACCGCGCCATCGCGGCCGGCCTGCGGTCGGTGCCGCACGCCGGTGAGACGACGGGCCCGGAGACGGTCTGGGACGCGCTGACCGAGCTGCGCGCCGAGCGCATCGGTCACGGCACGTCGTCCGCGCGGGACCCGAAGCTCCTCGCGCACCTGGCCGAGCACGGCATCCCGCTGGAGGTCTGCCCGACGTCGAACATCGCGACGCGGGCCGTGCGCACCCTCGACGAGCACCCGCTGAAGCAGTTCGTGGACGCGGGCGTGACCGTCACCATCAACTCGGACGACCCGCCGATGTTCGCCACCGACCTCAACCACGAGTACGCGGTCGCCGCCCGCCTCCTCGACCTCGACGAGCGGGGCGTCGCCGAGCTCGCCAAGAACGCGGTGCGGGCCTCGTTCCTGGACGCGGCGGGCCAGGACCGGATCGCCGACGAGATCGACACGTACACGCGGAACTGGCTGTCGGGCCCGGCGGTCTGACGGCTCCCACCACAATGGGGCCATGCGCACCGTGACTGCCGTGGCCCATCGAGGCGACCCCTACCGCGTCCGCGAGAACACCCTCCCGTCCCTGCGCTCCGCGCTGGAACGGGGCGCGGACGCGGTGGAGATCGACGTACGCCTGACCCGTGACGGCGTACCGGTCCTCCTGCACGACTCGACGCTCAAGCGGCTGTGGCGGCACGACCGTCCGCTGTCCGCGCTGCCCGCGGCGGAGGTGCGCGAGGTGACCTCGGGCGCAGTGCCCACGCTCGCCGAGGCGCTCGACGCGCTCGCCGACGCCCGGGTCATGGTCGATCTGCCGGGCGCGACACCGCGGGCGGTCCGCACGGTGGTCGGCGCGATCCGGGACGCGGGCGCCGCGGACCGCGTCTACTACTGCGCGGGCGCCGAGGCGATGCTCATGGTCCGCGCCGCGGACCCGGCCGCCGAGATCGCCCTGACCTGGACGACGCTGGCCCCGCCGCGCCCCGCGCTGCTCGCCGCGGTCCGGCCGCGCTGGCTCAACTACCGCTTCTCGCTGGTGAACCGGGACCTCGCGGCCCGCGTCCACCGCGACGGCCACCTGGTCTCGGTGTGGACCCCGGACACGAAGGCGTCGATGCGCAAGCTGCTCGACATCGGCGTCGACTCGATCACCACCAACCGCATCGATGCCCTGGTCGCCCTGCGCGGCGGCAACGGCGACGGCGGCGACAGCGCCCCTTAGGGGCTCCCCCGGGGCGCGAACCCGGGTGGGCCTCGTCCCCGGACAGGATGGCGGACGCGGCGCCGGACGGAAGGATCAACTGCATCCGGCCGAGCCGACCCCCTTCCCTGGAGCCCGAGTTGAAGCGACGCGCCTTCCTCGCCCTGTCCACCGCCCTCGCCGCCGCCCCGGTCCTCTCGGGCACTGCGGTGGCCGCCGCGCCACGCACCACCGGCGGCCTCGACACCGCCGCGCTGCGCGCGGCCCTCGCCGGGCTGCCGGACGACGACGCGACCGCCGCCCTGGTCAGAGTCGGCGGCACGGACGGCACCTGGCACGGCGCGGGCGGTGTGCACGATCTGGCGTCCGGCCGCGCGGCCCTGCCCGGCGCCCGGTTCCGGGCGGGCTCGACGACGAAGGTGGTCACGGCGGCGACGGTGCTGCGGCTCGCCGCGGCCCGCCGCATCGACCTGGACGCCCCCGTCCAGCACTACCTTCCCCGGCTCTTCCGCAGCACGGCGTTCCACCGCCCGATCTCCGTACGGCACTTGCTCAACCACACCAGCGGCATCCGGTCGGGCGACGGCTGGGGCGACGCGTTCGCCGACCAGTACGCGCACCGCTTCGACGTCCTCCCCGTCAGCCGTGTCGTGGCGTCGGCGCTCGCCAAGGGGCCCGCGTTCGCCCCGGGCGAGCAGCAGGACTACCTCAACATCAACTACACGCTCCTCGGTCTTCTGGCCGAGCGGGTCACGGGCGAGCCGTTCGCGGACGTGGCGACGCGGCTCGTGCTGCGTCCGGCCGGGATGCGCGCCACGTACTTCCCCGGCAGCGACCCCGACGTCCGCGGGCCGCACAACCACGGGTACCAGCTGGTGGACGGCGCGTTCGTGGACGTGACGCGGTGGGTGCAGACCGACCGGTTCGCGGCCGGCGACATGATCTCCACGACCGCCGACCTGGAGCGGCTGCTCTTCTCCCTCTTCCGCGGCCGGCTCGTGCCCGCGCCGCAGCTGCGGGAGATGTTCACGGTCCCGGCCGGGATCGACGGCGCGACGATGAGCGCGGGCCTGCAGCGGATCGACCTCGGCGACCGTACGTTCTGGGGCAAGTCGGGCGCTCGCTACGGCTACAGCGCCGCGCTCGCCGCCACCCGCGATCTGTCCCGCACCCTCGTCTACTCGGTCAACGCGACCGACGCCAAGGGCGAGGAGATGAACCCGGTCGCCGCGCGCATCGTCGGGGCCGCCGTCAGCGACGGATGACTCGCCGGGCGACCACGTGCGCCACCGCCGTCGCCGCGACCGCCCCCGCGATCCCGGCGACGGCGTCCCGGCCCCCGGCGGGCCGCAGCACCCCGGCCCGCTTCAGCCGCCGCCGGGCCCACAGCGTGAACGGCACGACGAGCGCGGGCGACGTGGCGACTCCGGGCGTGTAGCCGCGGACGGCGAGCGCCTGTCCCACGTGCAGCAGACCGTGCAACCCGAACCCGTTGAGGACGGTCTGGTACGTCGCCGAGCGGCCACCGCTGACCCGCCCCGCGACCGCGGCGGTCCCCACGATCGCGGCCATCACCCCGACGGCCACCGTGAACTCCCGCTCGTCGACGCCTTCGACGGCCCGCCACACCCGCTCGGGCACCTGGGGCCAGCGCTCCCGCAGCTCGGGCAGGTGCGCGCGCAGCCAGCGCGGCCCGGCGAGCACCTCCTCGGTGTCCTGCAGCGCCCAGGCGAGGAACAGGCCCAGGGTGACGGCGGGGCCGACGCCGCCATCGGTCTCGTACGCCGTGGAACCGCCGGGTCGCCGCTGTCCTCTTCCTGGTGTGCCGCTGTTCGTCATCTGAGGGCCCCCTATCTGCCGAGCGTGCCTGCCGTTAGCATGTTCGAGCTTGTCAGGACCACCCTCGCCACCCTTTGTTCACCAGAAACTCATGGCATCGAGCGTCCCCCGCACCCGCGTGCACTGAACCCACTCAAGAGCCGGACAGTTGAAGACCACACCACCTCGAATAGCCCCGCGCCAGCCTCGCACGATGCTGTGGACCGCGGCCGGCGTCGCGACCCTCGGTTTCCTGATCGCCCTGGAGTTCGCGGCGCGCGGTTACGGCGAGCCCGGACCGATCACCGCCGTGGCGAGCGATCTGGTCCTCGCCCCCGACTCGGGGCCGCTGCTGTACGCGGGCCTGGCGCTGACGATGGTGGTCCTCACCTGGCGGGAGCGGGCGATCGCGGCGGCGGCCGCGATCGGCATCGACGTCGTCTTCTTCCTCGGGCGCCTGATCGCGGGCGGCGGGCTGAGCTTCGGCAACGGCGCGCTGTGGGTGACCCTGGGCTGCGCGGTCGTCGCCGTCACCCGCCGCACGGGCGCCGAGCGCGCCCTGCTGCTCAAGGGCGTCGCCCTCGGTCTGCTGCTGGTCCTCGGCCACCGCACCGGTGACACCTGGCTGCTCATCACGGCGAAGTCGCACCCTCTGGTACTCGACCCGTACGTCGCCCTCGCCGACCACGCCCTCGGCAACCCCTCGTGGGTGGTCGGCCGGATCGTCGAGGCGTCGAGCCCCGTCGGCGACAACCTGCTGCACGTGGTCTACGGCCAACTCCCGCTCGCGGCGGCCCTCGTCGGCCTCTACCAGCTGCGCAACGTGGGCGTGGAACGGCGCTTCCCCGCCCACCACCTGGTCCGTACGTTCCTGGTCATAGGACTGCTCGGCCCGGCGATCTACATGATCTTCCCGGTGGTCGGCCCGGTCTACGCGTACGGCACCGAGGGCGGCGCGTGGGCGGCGGCCAACGTGTGGCCGGACACGCTGCCGCTGATCGGCACGGCGCACCCGATCCCGTTCGACGAGATCACCCCGCGCAACTGCATGCCGAGCCTGCACACGGCCTGGGCCGTCACGCTGTTCGTGCACTCCCGCAAGGGGGCGCGGTGGATGCGCTGGGCGGGCACCTTCTGGCTGGTGGCGACGCTCACCGCGACGCTGGGCTTCGGGTACCACTACGGCGTGGACCTCGTCGCCGGTGTCGTCTTCGCCCTCACCGTCGAGACGGCGATGCGCGCGTTCGCCCGCGGCTGGGACCGCCCGGCGACGGTCCTGATCGGGTACGGCGCGGTCGTCTTCGCCGCGCTCCTGACCGCGTACCGCTATCTGCCGCGGCATCTCGCGGACCTGCCGTGGCTGTTCGGTCCGCTGCTCCTGCTCGCGATGGGCTCGGTGGTCCTCCTGTACGTCCGCACGACCCGCTCGTGGGACCCGGAGCCGGAGGCGCCGGCGCCCCGGCAGACGCCCCCGGCCAAGCCGCAGCCCGAACTGGCCTGAGCGGGGACGTCCGGGCATCCGGCCCGCTCAGCCGACCGCGCCCCGGGCGAGGTGGACGCCCAGCCTGTGGAACGCCGGCACGAGAGGGAGACGAAGCCGCTGCCCAGGGATCCCGCCGAACCGCTCCGGAGCAGTTCGCCGAGAAGTCCGCCGTGGTCGATCCGGTGACCCGGCGCAGGACTTGGGTGCGACGCCGCGAAGTGGCCCTGCGCCTCGATGGACTTGTCGTGGGGGGCGGCCGGCACAGCTGACCTGTGTACCCATGCGCGGCAGGTCCTGCACGCGGGCGTCACCGAAGGCCGTCCCGGCGAGGCGCAGTGGGAGAAGCACCTGCTGCCGCTGATCCGCGGCGGGCGGGCCTGCTGCTTCACCCCGACCGAGACCGACGCGGGCTCCGACGTGCGCTCCATGCGGACGGTCGCCCTGCCCGACGGCGACGGCTTCCGGCCGACCGGGCACAAGGTGTTCTCCCCCGCGGGACCGTTCGCCGACTTCACGATCGTCGTCGCGCGCATGGCGGGCAGCGGCGAACAGGAGAGGGACAAGCCCCGGTTCACCGCCTCCACCCGCCGCCCGCTCGCCCTGCCGCTGGAACGCACCCGGACCCGCAAGGTCGCGGGCGGACAGCCGCTGCCGGCGCTCCAGGCCGTCCAGCACGAGGTCGCCGACATGGCGGCCGAGTTCTGCGATCCTGGCCTTCCAGCACTGACGGCAGGCCCTACAGCCCCGCGATCGCGTTCCAGCGCTTCGCGAACTCCGTCCGTTCCGACGACGTGATGTCCCGGGCGATCGCGAGTCGCGAGCGCATCTTGTCGTCCGGGAAGATCAGCGGGTCCTCGGCGAGCGCGGCGGTCTCCTTGTCCTTGGAGGAGGCGAGGATCTCCTGGGCCGCGGGGACCGGGCAGACGTAGTTGACCCACGCGGCCAGCTCGGCGGCGACCTCGGGCCGGTAGTAGTAGTCGATCAGCTGCTCGGCGTGGGCCTTGTGGTCGGCGAGGTTGGGGATCATCAGCGACTCGGCCCACAGCTCCGCGCCCTCCTCCGGGACGACGAACTCGATGTCCGGGTCGTCGGCCTGGAGCTGGATGATGTCGCCGCTGTAGGCCTGGCAGGCGAGGACGTCGCCGCTGGAGAGGTCCTTGATGTAGTCGTTGCCGGTGAAGCGGCGGATGTGCTGGCTGCGGACGAGCTTGTCGACCTGGTCGCAGATCTGGTCGAAGTCGGCGGCGGTCCACCGGGTGATGTCGACGCCGTTGCCCTGCATCAGGAGGGCGAAGGACTCGTCGAGGCCGGACAGGAGGGTGACCCGGCCCTTCAGGTCGTCGGCCCACAGGTCCGACACGTGCCTGATCTCGCGGCCGAGCCGCCGCTTGTTGTACGCGATGCCGGTGATCCCGGACTGCCACGGCACGGTGTACTTGCGGCCCGGGTCGAAGTGCGGAGAGCGCAGCAGCGGGTCGAGGTACTTGGTGACGTGCGGCTGCGTGGCGCGGTCCATCTCCTGGACCCAGCCGAGCCGCACGAACCGCGAGCACATCCAGTCCGAGATGACGACGAGGTCGCGGCCGGTGCTCTGGTGGTTCATCAGCGACGGGCTGATCTTGCCGAAGAACTCGTCGTTGTCGTTGATCTCTTCGGTGTACTTGACCTGGATGCCGGTCTGCTTCTCGAACGCGTCGAGCGTCGGCCGCTTGGACGGGTCGTCGTCGTCCACGTCGATGTAGAGCGGCCAGTTCGCCCAGGTGAGCCGGTGGTCGGAGGAGGACAGATCCTGCGCGCCGCGGTCACCGGGCTCCACGTACGCGGCGGGCACCCCGCAGCCGGTGGCCAGCGCGCCGACCGCCGCGGCCGTGGCACCGCCGCCGAGGGCGCGCAGCAGGGATCGACGGGTGACTTGGGGGGTGGGGATGTTCGCTCGCACCAGCGCAGGATGTCGCCGGGGCACGGGCCGCGGCAATGGACGCTGCGTCGAGCGGGGCGGGCCGCAGCCGACACCCTGTCGATCCCGGTCTCCCGGCGTCAGCCCGTCCAGCTGGCCAGCAGCGCCAGGTTCTGTCCGGCCTCTGTGTCGGGTACGGGCACATAGCTGACCAGGACCTGCCCGGCCTCGGGCAGGTGCAGGATCTCGAAGTCGAGGTCGAGGGGGCCGACCACCGCGTGCCGCAGCAGATACCGTCCCGCGCTCTTGTCGCGGACGTCCTGGCGGGCCCAGAGCGCGGCGAACTCCGGACTCTTCATGGTGAGCAGACCGAGAAGGGAGGCCAGGTCCGCGTCGTCGGGGTGACGGCCCACGCCGACCCGAAGAAATGCCACGGTCGACTCGGCCTTCGCCTGCCAGCTGTCGGCGAACAGCGCCCGGTACGTCTCGTCGAGGAAGGTCAGGTACGCGAAGTTCCGCTGCTGGGGCGGGAGTTCACCGAAGTCGCCGAAGACCGCGGCGGCCTGCGCGTTCCAGGCGACGACATCGGTGCGCGGCCCGGTCACATAGGCGGGCCCCGGCTGCCCGTCGAGGAGCCGCTGCAAGGCGGGGCGCACGGGCCCGGGGCGCGGCACCTCGCGGGCGGCGGCGGTGGGCCGGGCCCGGTCGGGGCGGGCGAGGCTGCGCAGATGGTCCTGTTCGGCGGCGTCCAGGCGCAGGGCGCGGCCGACGGCGTCGAGGACGCCGTCCGAGACGTGCGGGTTGCGGCCCTGTTCCAGGCGTACGTAGTACTCGACGCTGACGCCTGCGAGCTGCGCCAGCTCCTCGCGGCGCAGGCCCGGCACCCGGCGCGGCCCGTAGGAGACGAGACCCACATCGGCGGGTTGCAGACGGGCCCTGCGCGAGCGCAGGAACTGGCGCAGCTCGGAGCGGCGTTCGACGGCTGAGTCCATGGTCCGAGTATCCCCACAACGCGCCCTGCGTGGGTGGGCACGTCTTTCCCCCCTTTCAGCTGTGCCTGTCAGGGGGTGTGGTGCGGGGCGCAAAGTCATCTCCGTCAGCACCACCACCCCTTTCCGATGAAGGACGTACGACGATGACTTTCAGCAGCACCCCCTCGCTCCCGCACCGCGAACTCGGCAGCACCGGGATGGAGTTGTCCGCCATCGGCCTGGGCAGCTGGGCGTTCGGCGGGGAAGGCTGGCGCTTCTCGTGGGGCGGTCAGGACGACGCCCGCTCCATCGCGACCGTGCACGCCGCCGTGGCGCAGGGCGTCAACTGGATCGACACGGCGGCCGTGTACGGGCTCGGGCACTCGGAGGAGGTCATCGGCAAGGCCATCGCCCAACTCCCCCAGGCGGAGCGTCCGTTCGTCTTCACCAAGGTCGGCCTGGTGTGGGACCCGGCGAACCCGTCCGCCGCCCCGCGCCGGATCATGCGGCCCGACAGCGTGCGCCGCGAACTGGAGGACTCGCTGCGCCGGCTCGGTGTCGAGGCGATCGACCTGTACCAGGTGCACTGGCCCGACACCGGTGCGCCACTCGACTGGGACGGTGACGGCAAGGAGGCGGGAACGGCCGTCCGGGCCAAGCCCCTTGAGGAGTACTGGCAGACCATGGCCGACCTGCGCAGGGAAGGAAAGATCCGCGCCATCGGCCTGTCGAACCACGACCCGGCGCAGCTCGCGGCGGCCGCCGCGGTGGCCCCGGTCGACGCGATCCAGCCGCCGCTGTCGCTGCTCAACCGTGCCGCGCGGCCCGAGATCGACTGGGCGGCGGACCACGGCACCGGCGTGATCGTGTATCAGCCGCTGCATTCAGGGCTGCTGTCCGGCACGTTCTCCAAGGAGCGGGTGGACTCACTCGCCCCCGGCGATTGGCGCCGCACCCACCCGGACTTCACCCGGGACCTGGACCGGAATCTGGCGGTGGTGGAGCGGCTTCGCACGGTGGCCGAGCGCCACGGAGCGTCCGTGGGCGCCACCGCCATCGCCTGGGCGCTCGCCCAGCGCGGGGTGACCGGGGCGATCGCCGGCGCGCGCGGCCCGGAGCAGGTGGCGGACTGGGCGCGCGCCGCGAGCCTGGAACTGACCGCGGAGGACCTGACCCACCTGGAGTAACACGCACGCACCGCCACCACCTCGGCCAAACCACCGCCCACCCCACCCGCCTTGGGCAATCCGCCGCCCACCATGACTGCCTCGGCCAAACCACCGCCCACCCCGCCCACCTCGGCCAAACCACCGCCCACCACGACCGCCTTGGGCAATCCGCCGCCCACCCCCACCCGCCTTGGGCAATCTGCCGCCCCGCCCGGCCGCCTTGGGCAATCTGCCGCCAAGGGCGGCAGGGTGGGCAAGGCGGCACCCCAGCGCCGGGCAGGCGCTCAGGCAGGCGCCCGCCCACGACCCGGGCCCCGAGCCACAGCCCCGAGCAGCCACCCGGCGCCCCGGCCACCCGGCCACCCGGCACCGTCACCCCACCCCCGGCTCCAGCCACGCCACCAGATCCCCGGCCGTCACCCGCTCAAGCCCGACACCGTCGACCGCCCCCGGGAACAACCGGTACAGCGTGCCGGAAACGGACCCGCCCCCAGCCCCGGCCCCGGCCTCCGCCAGCTCCACACACTCCGCATACTCCAGCGCGGCAAAAACCCGCCGCCCCACCACCTCCACCCCCGCGGACACCCCGTCCGCCTCCCACCCCTCCCGCATCCGCAACGCGAACTCGGCACGAGGCTCCCCCGGGCCCCGGCGGTACACCCGATGGGCCCGCCCCGATTCCCGTACGAGGACGTCTCCGTCGGTGCGCGCGGCCGCGACCCAGCACGCCAGATCCCAGAGCGTCGCCCGGCCCCCGGCCCGAAAGGCGTCGAGCAGATCGCGCGCGGCCCGGCGCACCCGCTCCCGGTGCCCCCACACGGTGTGCCGGGTGCCGTCCCCGGTCGCCAGCGTCACATCGGCCCACCAGGCGCGCAGCGTCCGCAGATCGACGATCATCGGCATCATCGCCTTGGCGTCCCCGGCGAGATCGAAGCGCTGCCGCACGGCCCGCGCGTCGAACGCGGCACGCGCTCCCCGCTGGACCCCCATGAACCCGGCGAAGGCGTCCGGGAGTCGGTCGAACGGCACGTCGTTGTACGAGAACACGACGGGCACCGCGAACCGCACGCCGCCCTCGCGCAGCCGCCCGAGGTCCAGGTCGACGTACTCGGTGGCGCCGTGCGGCGGCGGCGCGGAGGTCAGATCACCGGAGTGCAGCGCGGCCTCGCCGCCCCACTCCAGGCGGGTGTAGTCGCACAGCCCGACGAACCGCCACTGGTCGTCGTAGAACGCGACGGACAGGTCGAGGTCGACCCGCTGCCCCTTGTTCTGCATCCAGTGCAGGAAGAGCCGCAGCACCCGCCCGTCCTGCGGCGCGGGCACCCGCAGCGCGCCGCCGCGCGGCACGGCGACCAGCGAGGCGGCGGACGCCCGCTCGGCGTAGGGCACCGGGAGGTCGGCGAGGCGTGCGTCCAGTACGGCGATGTCGTACCGCTCGGCACCGGTCGCGCCGATCCGCCGTACGGCCTCGGCCTCGATGAGCTCGGCGGCCTGTTCGGCGCCGCGGCGCGGCAGCGGCGGCCGGTGGTCGTCGACCGCGTACGCCGTGGTGACGCGCCCGCGCGGGAAGAACACCCGGCGGTGCCCGGGCACGGTGCGCACGGCGAGCTTCCCCCAGGCGCCGAGCAGCGGTCCCGCGCCGGCGTCCGGCAGCGCCTCGGCGAGGGCGACGGCGACCAGGTCGGGCGTGCCCTCGACCACCGAGCGCGACAGCAACACGTCGAGGCGGCGCAGCAGTTCACCGGGGCGGGCGGTGAGCAGCTCGCAGGCCCGCTCGATGTCCCAGTACGCCAGGGCGCTCTCCACCCGGTGCGCCCAGGTCACCGCGCGCGGCCGGTCGTCCCCGGCGAGCCGGACGGCGTCGCCCTGCCCAAGGGCCGCGTGCAGGAGCGTCCGGCCGAGGCCCTCCTCGTCCTCGTCGGTGATCCGTGTGCCCCGCAGGATCGCGAAGGCGAGCGCGGCCCGCGGATACCGGCGGGCGTGCTCGAAGGGGTGCAGCAGCTCGCCGAGGCGCTTGAACGCCCCGGGGCGGCGCTCCATCTCCTCGGCGACGCGCACGACGTCCAACCGGTCGATCGCCGCGAGGAGTCGACGCCGCAGCGCCCGGGGCACGCTCCGCAGCCGCACCGGCGCGAGCAGGTCGGGATCCCCGCCGGAGCGCACCACGAGCAGCCGCAGCACATCGGTCGCACGGTCCACGTACCGGCCGAGCGCGTCAGGGTCGTGCTCGGCCAGCAGCGCGAGCACGAGCGCCTTGGACTCGCGTACGGGAATGTCGGCGGGCAGCGCCGAAAGTACCTGCGGGGCCAGGGAGTTGAGCAGCAGGACCAGGTCGTCGTGGTCCTGCGGGCCGAGCGGCGTGCGCCGTCCGAGCAGCGCGCGCAGTTCGGCGGCGGCGTCGTCGGCGAAGGCCGTGCCCAGGCCGAGCGTGCGCAGCACGTCCCGGTCACCCTCGGCGGCGGGCACGTCGAGCCAACGCCGCCCGGGGCGCCCGTCGGTGTCGTAGCGGGTCTCGCAGACAGGGCAGGCGTACCAGGTGCAGCAGTCCACGCAGCAGCCGTAGGCGTCGGCGCCCGCGCACTCCCGGCACAGCAGGTGCGCGCAGGGCGCGACGGGCAGCACCTCGCCGCCGGTGCGCCCGCACTCCATGCACGGCTGGTGGGGCTGCGCGGCGAGCGCGGCCAGGACGGTCGTGGTGAAGAAGGCGTGCGCCCGCTGGTACGGGACGTCGCCGGGGAAGCCCTTGAACAGCGGGGCGTGGTGCCGGTCGGCGCCGGTCAGGGCGGCGACGTCGGCGAGCAGCGCGGTCCCGGCACGGGCCAGCCCGTCCACGTCGAGAGCGACCAGGGCGCGGCGCAGCGGACCGCTCAACAGGTGCCCCAGGGAGCCGAGTTCGGCTTCGAGCACGGCGACGCCCGCCTCGACGGGGGCACTTGGTCCCGCCCCGGCGTCCACGTGCACCAGCTGCCGCCGTCGCACCATCAGCGCGGCGAGCTCCCGCTCCATGCTCACCCCCGTGCGGTCATGGCGAAGCGGGGGCGGGAAGTGGGCGCACTACGGATCTTTTTGCAAAAGAGACTGAGAAGGAAGCACGCCGCGGAGCCGCCCCCGCGAGCCCACTGTAGGCAGGACCACGGACCCGGCGCACGGCAATTTGGCCATCAAGCCGGGGTCGCGGACGCCCGTACGACCGCCCGCAGATACCTGCGGGTCACCCACAACTGCACGGCCCGCGACACCGGCCCGCCCAGCCGGGCGACCCACCACGCGGGCCGCGAGAACGCCCGTACCCGGAACCACACGGAGCCGTCCGCGTCCCGCTCGACGAGGAACGCCTCCTCGCCGCACTCGGGGTGCCCGGCCAGCGTCCCGTACACGAACCCCGTCCGGTCCGCGGCCTCGACCACCCGGATCACCCGGCAGGGGATCCGTACGCCGAGCGCCCGCAGCACAACGTCCGCGCCCTCCTCGACGGGACCGGGCGGCGACACGGTCAGCCCGGCGCCGCGCTGCGCGCCCCACGAGAGGACCGCCGCGCCCGCCCGCTCGAAGCACGAGGTGCCCGAGCCGAGGCGGACGCGGCGGTCCACGTGGGCGTACCCCGACGGCAGTCGACCGGCCGTCAGGGTCGCACCGACCTCTGCGTAGGTGAGGCTCACGCGTCCAGCGACGTCATCACGTGCTTGATGCGCGTGTAGTCGTCGAAGCCGTACGCCGACAGGTCCTTGCCGTAGCCGGACTTCTTGAAGCCGCCGTGCGGCATCTCGGCGACGAGCGGGATGTGGGTGTTGATCCACACGCAGCCGAAGTCGAGGACCTTGGACATGCGCATCGCGCGCGCGTGGTCCTTGGTCCACACCGAGGAGGCGAGGGCGTAGTCGACGCCGTTCGCGTACGAGACGGCCTGCGCCTCGTCCGTGAAGGACTGGACGGTGATGACCGGGCCGAAGACCTCGTTCTGGATGATCTCGTCGTCCTGCTTGAGGCCGGAGACGACGGTCGGGGCGTAGAAGAAGCCCTTCTCGCCGACGCGGTGGCCGCCGGCCTCGACCTTGGCGTGGGCCGGGAGGCGCTCGATGAACCCGGAGACCTGCTTGAGCTGGTTCGGGTTGTTGAGCGGGCCGTACAGCACGTCCTCGTCGTCGGGCATGCCGGTCTTGGTGTCGGCGGCGGCCTTGGCGAGCGCGGCGACGAACTCGTCGTGGATGGACTCCTGGACGAGGACGCGGGTGGCGGCGGTGCAGTCCTGGCCGGCGTTGAAGAAGCCCGCGACCGAGATGTCCTCGACGGCCTTGGCGATGTCGGTGTCCTCGAAGACGACGACCGGAGCCTTGCCGCCCAGCTCCAGGTGGACGCGCTTGAGGTCCTTGGAGGCGGACTCGGCGACCTGCATGCCGGCGCGCACGGAGCCCGTGATGGACGCCATCGCCGGGGTCGGGTGCTCGACCATGGCGCGGCCGGTGTCCCGGTCGCCGCAGACCACGTTGAAGACGCCCTTGGGGACGATGGAGCCGATGATCTCGGCCATCAGGACGGTCGACGCCGGGGTCGTGTCCGACGGCTTCAGGACGACGGTGTTGCCCGCGGCGAGCGCCGGGGCGAACTTCCACACGCCCATCATCATCGGGTAGTTCCACGGCGCGACCTGCGCGCAGACGCCGATCGGCTCGCGGCGGATGATGGAGGTCAGGCCCTCCATGTACTCACCGGCGGAGCGGCCCTCCAGCATGCGCGCGGCGCCCGCGAAGAACCGGATCTGGTCGACCATCGGCGGGATCTCTTCGGAGCGGGTGAGCCCGATCGGCTTGCCCGTGTTCTCCACCTCGGCCGCGATGAGCTCCTCGGCCCGCTCCTCGAACGCGTCCGCGATCTTGAGCAGGTACTTCTGGCGCTCGGCGGGCGTCAGGTCCCGCCAGGCCGGGAACGCGGCGTCGGCGGCGGCCATGGCGGCGTCCACGTCGGCCTGCCCGGACAGCGGCGCGGTCGCGTACGCGTCGCCCGTGGCCGGGTTGACCACCTCGGTGGTCCGTCCGTCGGCGGCGTCCCGGAACTCACCGTCGATGTAGTTCCGCAGACGACGCAGTTCACTGGTGCTCACTGCCGGGCCTCCTGAAGTAGCTGTGGGTGTGGCTGTCCAAGGCTTGAGACACCCACACTAATCCCCATACCGACGTTTTCGACACCCCCCACTGCCCTCGACCTACGAAATCCGTGCGCAGCGGAGACGCAAACAACGAATTTCATCGATCCGGGGTTGCGAAACAGACGACCCCTCGTGCACAGTGAGGTTCGTGGCCAGTCGCAGCGCAGACCCCAAGGGACCCAGTTCGAAGAACGGCGGGAGCACACCGTCGCTGGACGCCGTCTCCCTCGCCATCATCGAACAACTTCAGGAGGACGGCAGGCGTCCGTACGCCGCCATCGGCAAGGCCGTGGGCCTGTCCGAGGCGGCCGTGCGCCAGCGCGTCCAGAAGCTGCTCGACCAGGGTGTGATGCAGATCGTCGCCGTCACCGACCCGCTCACCGTGGGTTTCCGGCGGCAGGCGATGGTCGGCATCAACGTCGAGGGCGACCTGGATCCCGTGGCGGATGCGCTGACGGCCATGAGCGAGTGCGAGTACGTCGTGATGACGGCAGGCTCGTTCGACCTGATGGTGGAGGTCGTCTGCGAGGACGACGACCACCTTCTGAACGTCATCAACAAACGCATCCGGGCCCTGCCCGGCGTGCGCTCCACCGAGAGCTTCGTCTACCTCAAGCTCAAGAAGCAGACCTATATGTGGGGAACCCGATAGCCGTGAGCACCAAGGACCTCAGCCAGAGCGCGTACGACCACCTGTGGATGCACTTCACCCGCATGTCGTCGTACGAGAACGCGCCCGTTCCCACCATCGTGCGTGGCGAGGGCACCTACATCTACGACGACAAGGGCAAGAAGTACCTCGACGGCCTCGCGGGCCTGTTCGTGGTCCAGGCCGGCCACGGCCGCCAGGAGCTCGCCGAGGTCGCCGCCAAGCAGGCGGCCGAGCTGGCCTTCTTCCCGATCTGGTCGTACGCCCACCCCAAGGCCGTGGAGCTGGCCGAGCGCCTGGCCCACTACGCGCCGGGCGACCTCAACAAGGTCTTCTTCACCACCGGTGGCGGCGAGGCCGTCGAGACCGCGTGGAAGCTGGCGAAGCAGTACCACAAGCTCAACGGCAACCACACGAAGTACAAGGTCATCTCGCGTGCGGTCGCCTACCACGGCACCCCGCAGGGCGCCCTGTCGATCACCGGCCTGCCGGCCCTGAAGGCCCCCTTCGAGCCGCTGGTCCCCGGTGCCCACAAGGTTCCGAACACGAACATCTACCGCGCCCCGATCCACGGCGACGACCCGGAGGCCTTCGGCCGCTGGTGCGCCGACCAGATCGAGCAGGAGATCCTGTTCGAGGGCCCGGAGACGGTCGCCGCCGTCTTCCTGGAGCCGGTGCAGAACGCCGGTGGCTGCTTCCCGCCGCCGCCCGGCTACTTCCAGCGCGTCCGCGAGATCTGCGACCAGTACGACGTGCTGCTCGTCTCGGACGAGGTCATCTGCGCCTTCGGCCGTCTCGGCACGATGTTCGCCTGTGACAAGTTCGGCTACGTCCCGGACATCATCACCTGCGCCAAGGGCATGACCTCGGGCTACTCCCCGATCGGCGCCGCGATCGTCTCGGACCGCATCGCCGAGCCGTTCTACAAGGGCGACAACACCTTCCTGCACGGCTACACCTTCGGTGGTCACCCGGTGTCCGCCGCGGTCGGTCTCGCCAACCTCGACATCTTCGAGCGCGAGGGCCTCAACCAGCACGTGCTCGACAACGAGGCGAACTTCCTCAACACGCTGCAGAAGCTCAACGACCTGCCGATCGTCGGCGACGTCCGCGGCAACGGCTTCTTCTACGGCATCGAGCTCGTGAAGGACAAGGCCACCAAGGAGTCCTTCACCGACGAGGAGTCCGAGCGGATCCTGTACGGCTACGTCTCGAAGAAGCTCTTCGAGTACGGCCTGTACTGCCGCGCCGACGACCGTGGCGACCCGGTCATCCAGCTCTCCCCGCCGCTGATCTCGGACCAGTCCACGTTCGACGAGATCGAGGGCATCATCCGCCAGGTGCTCACCGAGGCCTGGACGAAGATCTGAGCCCACCCGCCCCGACTGCGGTGCACGACGGCCCGGTTGCCCCATCCGAGTGAGATGGGGCGGCCGGGCCGTGTCTTTTTCTCCGGCTCGCGTGTCGGATCCCTAGCGTGCCATTGAATCCGCCCCTTCCGGAGAAGGGGCTTCCTGGCTCACGCCGCCCGACGAGCCAGCGGCCCATCAGGTCTTACCGCGATCAACACCAGCCGGGTCCAAACCAGCCCGGTTGCCCCGCAAGCGAGGTGACTGCCCGTGCGCGCTTGGTTCTCGCCACGCACAGCGCGAACGTACCAGCCGAGCCCTCGTGACCGATCGGCCTCCAACTTCGTTCCCTCCTACGGGTGACGGGAATCTCCCGGCATATCTGATCTGAACCGAGGTGTACGCCATGGTGGCCCCGCCGGACAACGACGTGCTCTGGGCACGCGCCCTGCACTTCTCCCACAGCGGCTCGCCCGCGCTCTCCGGAGTCTCCCTCGGCGTCCGCGAGGGCGAGATCCTCGCCGTCACCGGTCCGCGCGGCGCCGGCAAGACGACGCTCCTGCGGTGCCTCTCGGGCCAGCTGCTGCCCGAGAAGGGCGGGGAGGTCTGGTTCAACAGCGCCCCCGTCCACACCATGGGCCAGCTGACCCGCGAGCGGCTGCGGAGGGACCGTTTCGGCTGGATCGACCCCGAGCCGGCCCTCGTCCCCGAGCTGAACGTCTGGGAGAACACCGCGCTCCCCCTGATGCTGCGCGGCACCGGCCGGCGCGCCGCGAAGACCGCCGCGCACGAGTGGCTCGACCGGCTCGACGTCGGCCACCTCGCCCGCAAGCGCCCGCACTCCCTGGTGATGGCGGAGCGGCAGCGCGTCGCCATCGCCCGCGCCCTGGTGCACGGCCCGAACGTGGTCTTCGCCGACGAGCCCACGGCCGTCCTGCACCGTGCCGACCGCGCGCACGTGCTGCGCACGCTGACGGCGGCGGCCCGCTCGCACGCCATCACGGTCGTGCTCGCCACGCACGACAGCGAGGTCAGCGCGCTCGCCGACCGCACGGTGGCGCTGCTCGACGGCCGCCGGGTCACCACGGTGCATCTGCCGACGGCCGGGCTCACCGACGCGGAGGGCCGGGCCGCGTGCTCAGTCTCCGTCTAGCCCGCGGCGCCCATCCCCTCGTCCAGGTCCGCAGACTCCTGGTGGCCGCCGCGTCGGCCGGCACCGGGTTCCTGCTGCTGTGCACGCTCGGCCATGCGATGGGCCACCCCGCCGCCCCGGCCGACTCCCGTCTCCGGCTCGCCTGGTGCGCCGTCCCGCTGGCGGCCACCGTCTACTTCGCGGTCGCCGTGGCCCGCTCCGATCCCGGTACGAAGCCGCGCGCGGGCCTGTCGGCGGTGGGCCTCGGCCCGGCCCGGCTGACCCTGCTCTCGGCGATCTCCACCGCCATCGCCTGCACGCTGGGCTCCATGCTGGCGCTGCTGTTCTTCCTGCACCTGCGGGGCGATCTGTCGGGGCTGCCGTTCGACGGCGCGGCCCGTGGACTCCTCGCCGCCGACCGGCCGTTGCCGCTGGCCGCCGCGCTGACCCTGCTGACGTTCGTGCCGCTGGTGGCGTCGGTGTCGTCCGCCGTCGTGCTGCGCCCGCAGAAGACCGCGAAGGCCGGCGCGTCGAGCGGTTCCGGCCGGTCCGCTGCGGCGAGCGGCTCCAGCGCCGAGGACACACCGCTGCCGACCCCCGCACCGACCGGGCTGCCGTGGGGCATCGCGCTGCTCGCCGCCGGGCTCGCCGTGGAGACCTACGCCTCGCACGCCCGCGGCGCCGGCGGCTTCCGCATGCCGGGCGGGCTCGCGGGCTCCTCCGCCGGGGTGCTGGCCGGCTGGGCGCTCACCGCGATCGGCCTCGCCCTCGCCGGTCCCGGTCTGACCTACCAGTGCGGGCGCGCCCTGCAGGCGGTGCGGCCCGGGGCGGTGCGGCTGCTCGCCGGGCGCGTGCTCCAGGAGGAGGCGCGGCGCATCGGCCACCCGCTCGGCGTGGTGTGCGCGGTCGCCTCGGGGACGTACGCGGCGGTCGTCCTGTACGCGGGCGCCGACCCCGGCCTCGGCCCGCTGACCGCGCTCGGCGCGGCCCTGGTCGTCGGCTGCACCGTCGCCACCCTGCTGACGGCGGCCGTCGAGGCCCGCCAGACGCGCAGGCACACCACGGCGGCGCTGCTGCGGCTCGGCGCCCCCGCGACGATGCTGCGCGGTGCGGCGGCGCTGCGCGTGGGCGCTCTGTTCGCCGTCTTCGCGCCGCTGACCTGGGCCGTCGCGGAACTTTCGGCAATTCCGCTGATTCCGCGATGACTTTCGGTGCTCCCGTGCGTCTAACCCAGCGTACGAACGACACGACAGCATCCGATACAGAAGGCGACGGTCCCGTCATGACCACTCAGTACCAGCAGATGATCTTCGTGAACCTGGCCGTGAGCGACCTGGACGCCTCCAAGAAGTTCTTCACGGAGCTCGGCTTCTCCATCAACCAGCAGTTCACGGACGAGACCGCGTCCTCCGTCGTGATCAGCGACACCATCATCCTGATGCTGATGACCAAGGAGAAGTACGCGGGCTTCACCCACAAGACCATCGTCGACTCGCGCATCAGCAGCGAGGTCCTGGTCTGCCTCAGCGCCGAGAGCCGGGAGAAGGTCGACGAGCTGGTCGAGCGGGCCATCGCGGCGGGCGGCACCGAGCACGGCGAGAAGCAGGACCACGGCTTCATGTACGGCCGCGCCTTCGACGACCTGGACGGGCACTCCATCGAGGTCGCCTGGATGGATCCGTCGGTCATCGAGGGCTGACCAACTCCCGGTGCGGGCCCGGGTGTTTAGCATGGGCGTGTGCAGCCGACACCCCATGATCCCGCCCTGCCCAGCACCACGTCCGATCGCGAGATCGAGACGCTCACCGAGTTCGACGAGGCTGCCGCCCGCGGCAGCCTCGCCGGGCACCGGGTGCAGTCCGTCGACCTGACGGACCGCACCGAGCTTCTGCTCGCCACCGAGGTCGAGGGCGCCATATTCCTCGGCTGCCCCATGGAGCCGGAGACGGCGGCCTCGGTCAGGGCCCGCGGCGCGCTCGTCTTCCCGCCCGTGCCGGGCCTGCCCTTCGACCCGTACCGCGGCCACCTCTACACGCCCGACGAGCTGTTCGAGGGGCTGGCCGAGGGGTACGAGGCGACGCCGGACGCCGGCGCGTACACCTGGTTCCAGCAGACCAAGGCCGACGGCGACGTCTTCGCCTCGATGCTGCGGGCCGTGCACGACGACTCGATCTCCGACGCGCTGGACGAACTCCTCGCCGGGGCGCGGGTGGTGGGCGTGATGGGCGGCCATGCGATGGCCCGCGGCACGGAGGCGTACGCGGGCGCGGCGGCCCTGGGACGGACGCTGGCGCGCGCCGGGTTCACGGTGGCGACGGGCGGCGGCCCCGGCGCGATGGAGGCGGCGAACCTGGGCGCGTACGCCGCGCCGCACGACGACTCGATGCTGGACGAGGCGCTCCAACTCCTCGCGAAGGCACCGTCGTTCACGCCGTCGGTCACGGACTGGGCGGCGGCCGCGTTCGACGTGCGCGGGCGCTGGCCCGGCGGCGGGGCCTCGGTCGGCATCCCCACCTGGTTCTACGGCCACGAGCCGCCGAACGCGTTCGCGTCCCACCTCGCCAAGTACTTCGCGAACGCCACCCGCGAGGACGGCCTGCTGGCCCGCTCCACCGCGGGCGTGATCTTCCTGCCGGGCGCGGCGGGCACGGTGCAGGAGATCTTCGACAACGCCACGCCCAACTACTACGAGTCGCGCGGCGAGCCGACGCCGATGGTCCTCGTCGACCGCGCCCACTGGACCGAGCGGCTGCCGACGTGGCCGCTCCTGCAGTCCCTCGCCCGGGGCCGTTCGATGGAGTCGAGGATCGCGCTCGTCGACACCGTGGAGGAGGCCGGGGAGGCACTGAAACGGATCGAGGGGTCAAGGACCGGTCAAGACTGATCCTGGGGTTCCGCAGTGTATTGACGCTGCGTCACGGGCGCTTGTAAACGTGAGGGGACCGTGGGGGTGCCGAGAAGGAAGCGGTCAGCTTCGCGCGCCACCCCTCTCCCCGTACATGATCACGTGAAGGACAACCGTGTCCCCAACCCCCCGCATATCCGCACGCGCCGTGCGTCTCGCCGGCGCCGCGTGCGCCGCG
Source organism: Streptomyces sp. VRA16 Mangrove soil (assembly GCF_017377775.1). Lineage (GTDB taxonomy): Bacteria > Actinomycetota > Actinomycetes > Streptomycetales > Streptomycetaceae > Streptomyces. Next base: position 118,914 of record NZ_JAFVLN010000015.1, on the reverse strand, counting down.
ACGGCTCTCACCCTGGGTGTCGCCGGTACGGCTTCGGCCTGCAGCATCCGTGACTTCAGCGCCGAGGCGACCTGCACCTCCGACGGCCACGGCATCATCCGTGTCACGGACAAGGACGCCTCGGGCACGCCCGCCGACATCACGCTGTACATCAAGATGAGCGCCGGGAGCGGCGAGGAAGACCGCACCATCGGCACGAAGCACATCGACCACCCGACGGGTGAGGGTGTGAGCGTCGACTTCGCCTACGACTGGGCGCCCGGCACGCAGTTCCGGGTCCGCGTCAAGGCGTCCGACAAGGTCGACGAAGACATCAAGCCGGACCTGACGACGCCGGACAAGGCGTGCGCCGCGACGTCGACGTCGACCCCGTCGCAGTCCACGACGCCGAAGCCCACGCCCAGCGCCTCGGCGCCCACGAAGTCGGCGACCCCGACCCCGTCGGCCCCGACGTCCTCGGCCGCGGCCCCGGCCCCGGCCAACTCGGCCTCGCCCGCGGGTGACTCGAACCTGGCCGAGACCGGCGCCAGCTCGAACACCGGCCTGATCGCGGGCATCGCGGCGGCCCTCGTCGTCGCGGGCGGCGGCGTGGTCTTCGCGCTGCGCAAGCGCGGCGGCGCCAAGAGCTGACGCTCCTCTCGCGGTCGTACGGGGCGGTCACCGGCCGAGCAGGCCGGGGGCCGTCCCGTACGGCTTTGTTCGGACGGGCACGGCTGCGGGCGGGCGCGGCGAACTGCCGTACGTGGTGCGGGTGGTGGCCGTGGTCACCCGTCGGCGGGCCGCCCTGCCCCGTCCGGGGCCGCGCCCCGGCCGAGCACCACGATCTCCGCAGCGTCGAACACGACGCCCACCGCGTCCCCCACCTCCGGCGCCTCGCGCAGCGCGCACGCCGCTTCGAGGCGGGGCGCGCCCTCGGGCGCGAGCTGCAGGGCGACGTGGGTGCCGCGGAAGGTGCGGGCGGCGACGGTGCAGGTCAGCTGGGCTTCGGCGGCGTCGACGAGACGTACACCGGCCGGTCGTACGAGGATCCGGCCGGGGCCGTGCACGGCGCCGGCGGGCACCGGGACCTTGCCCCACGGGGTGTCGGCGGCCTCGCCGGAGACGGTCGCCTCCACGACGTTGTCGAAGCCGAGGAAACGGGCCACGAACTCGTCCGCGGGGTGCTGCCACACCTCAAGGGGCGTGCCGGACTGGGCGATGCGTCCGTCGCGCATCACCACGACCCGGTCGGCGAGCGCGAAGGCCTCGCCCTGGTCGTGCGTGACGGCGAGCACGGTGGTCCCCAACTCGCCGAAGAGTTCCCTCAGTTCGACGACCAGGCGTTCGCGCAGGGAGCGGTCGAGCTGGCCGAGCGGTTCGTCCAGCATCAGCAGCCGGGGCCGCGGTGCCAGCGCGCGGGCGAGGGCGACGCGCTGCTGCTCGCCGCCGGAGAGCGCCGCGACGGCCCGCCGCTCGGCGCCGGGCAGCCCGACGAGGGACAGCAACTCCCCCACTCTGTCGGCCTGTTCGCCCTTCGACGCGCCGTGCATGCGCAGCCCGAAGGCGACGTTGGCGCCCACGTCCCGCTGCGGGAACAGCTGGTGGTCCTGGAACATCAGGCCCACGCCCCGCTTGTGCGCGGGCACCCCGCGCTGGTCACGGCCGCCGAGCAGCACTCGCCCGCCGTCGAGGTCCTGCAGCCCGGCGACGACCCGCAGCAGCGTCGACTTGCCGCTGCCGCTCGGCCCGAGCACGCACACGATCTCGTGCTCGGCGACGTCCAGGTCCACCGCGTCGAGCGCGGCGCGCCCACCGAACCGTACGGTCGCGTCGGCCAGCTCCAGCATCGGCACCATCAGAACTCCCCGGTCGCGGCCTTCGCGGGCCGCAGTCGTTCCAGCAGGAGCAGCGAGACGGCGCAGACGACCATGAGGATCGTCGAAAGGGCCATCGCCTGCCCGTAGTTGAGGTCGCCCGCCCGGCCGAGCAGACGCGCCACGGCGACCGGCAGGGTCGGGTTGTCTGGCCGCGCGATGAACACGGTCGCCCCGAACTCGCCGAGCGACACGGCGAACGCGAACCCTGCGGCGATCAGCAGCGCCCGCCGCACCATCGGCAGATCGACCTCGCGCCACGCCCGCAGCGGCGAGGCGCCGAGCACGGCGGCGGCCTCCCGGAGGCGTCCGTCGACGGCGCGCAGGACGGGCAGCATGGTCCGTACGACGAAGGGGACACCGACCAGCGCCTGGGCGAGCGGCACCAGCCACCACGACTGGCGCAGATCGAGCGGCGGCTTGTCGAGGGTGATCAGGAACCCGAACCCGACGGTCACCGCCGACACCCCGAGCGGCAGCATCAGCAGCGCGTCGAAGCCGCGTACGAGCCGCCCGGCCCGCCGGGTCAGCGCGGCCGCGGCGAGCCCGCCGATCAGCAGCGCGACGGCCGTGGCGGCGAGCGCGTACTCCAGGGAGTTCCGGACGGCGTCGATCGGCGGTACGAGGAAGGTGCCGCCGTCGGCCGAGGTCAGCTCGCGGTAGTAGGCGAACCCGATGCCGCCCGGTGTGTCGAGCGACCGCTGCACGAGCACGCCGAGCGGCAACAGGATCAGCACCGCGACGCTCGCCAGCACGCCGGCAAGGAGCGCCCACTGGCCGGCTCCGCGGGGCCGTCGCGCCGTCCCCGCCGCGTCGACCAGCCGCAGCGCGCTCTCCCGGCGTCGCACGGTCCACGCGTGGACGCACAGGATCAGCCCGACGGCGACGAACTGCACGATGGTCAGCACGGCGGCGGTCGACAGGTCGAAGATCTGCGCGGTCTGCCGGTAGATCTCGACCTCAAGCGTCGAGAAGCCCGGTCCGCCGAGGATCTGCACGACGCCGAACGACGTGAAGGTGAACAGGAAGACCATCAGCGCGGCCGCCGCGACGGCGGGCCCGAGCGCCGGCAGCGTCACCGTGCGCCACGCCGCGAGGCGCGAGGCGCCGAGCATCCGCGCGGCCTCCTCCTGCCGGGGGTCGAGCTGCGCCCACAGGCCGCCGACGGTCCGCACCACGACGGCGTAGTTGAAGAAGACGTGCGCGAGCAGAATCGCCCACACCGTCGTGTCGAGCCGCACGCCCCACAGGTGGTCCAGCAGCCCGCCCTGCCCGAGCAGCGCGAGAAACGCGGTGCCCACCACCACGGTCGGCAGCACGAACGGCACGGTCACGACCGCCCGCAGCACCTGCTTGCCGGGAAAGTCGAGCCGCGCGAAGACATAGGCGCCCGGCAGCGCGATCAGCAGGGTCAGCGCGGTCGACGCGAGCGCCTGCCACACCGTGAACCACAGCACGTGCCGGATGTCGGACTGCCCGAGCACGTCGAGGATCCGCCCGAACTGCCACGCCCCGTCGACGTGCAGCCCGCGCTCGACGATCGAGACGACCGGGTAGGCGAAGAACACCGCGAAGAACGCGACGGGCACGGCCATCAGACCGAGCCGCGCCGCGCTCCCCCGGCGCACCCGCTGCTTGCGGACTACTTCAGTACGAGCGACGTCCACGACTTGACCCACTCGTCACGGTTGTCCGCGATCTTGCGCGGCGCCATCGTCTCGGGATCCGCGACCTGGACCGCGTACTTGGTGTAGTCGGCGGGCGCGGTGGCGTTCTTGGTCACCGGGTCGACGAACATGTTGAGCGGCATGTCCTGCTGGAACTCCTGGGAGACCAGGAAGTCGATGAGCTCCTGTCCGCCCTTCTCGTTCTTCGCTCCGTCGAGCAGCCCGGCGAACTCGATCTGCTGGAAGCAGGTTCCGGTCGCGACCCCGACCGGCGAGGTCTTGGGCTGCGGGTCGGAGTAGATGGCCTCGGCGGGCGGCGACGACGCGTACGACACGACGAGGGGCCGCTCACCGCCGGCCTTCTTGCCGCCGGAGCTGCCGCTGAACTCCTCGTTGTACGCCTGGTCCCAGCCGTCGACGACCTTCACGCCGTTGGCCTTGAGCTGCTTCCAGTACGCCTGCCAGCCGTCGTCGCCGTACTGCGCGGCGGTCCCGAGCAGGAACCCGAGCCCCGGCGAGGACGTCGAGGCGTTCTCGGTGACGAGCAGGTTCTTGTACGCGCTCTTGGTCAGATCGGCGAAGGACGACGGCGGGGTGAGGTGGTGCTCCGTGAAGTACTTCTTGTCGTAGTTGACGCAGATGGAGCCGGTGTCGATGGGCGTGACGCGGTTCTTCGCGGCATCGAGCTGATACTGACTCTTCACCTCGCTCAGCCCCTTGGCCTTGTACGAGGTGAAGATGCCGTTGTCGAGCGCGCGGGACAGCAGGGTGTTGTCGACGCCGAAGAAGACGTCGCCCTGCGGGTTGCCCTTGGAGAGGATGGCCTTGTTGACGGCCTCTCCCGCGTCGCCGTCCTTGAGGACCTTCACCTTGTAGCCGGACTTCTTCTCGAAGTCGGCGAGCACGCTCTTCGAGACGGCCCATGAGTCATGGCTGACGAGGGTGACGGTCTTGGAACCGGACCCGGACGACGTGTCGGACGACGACCCGCACGCGGACAGCGTGACGAGCCCGAGCCCGACGGCCAGGGCCACGCAGGCCGTCCTGTTGCTCACGGTGGTGTTCACTGATTTTCCTCCTGGGGGGTCCAGGAAGAGACGCGGCCCTGCCCGCGGACCTCGGACGGTCTGCGGGCAGGGCGCAACAGCTTGAGTGATGACCGAACTTCCTACCCAGAATGACCTGGGCAAGGTTCAGAGGGTCTGCGGCCCACCGGTCTCCGGCTGCCGCACTCTCAGCGCTGTGGCGCTCCCCTGTCGGAATATGAAGTTGATGGGACGGGCCCCAGGCTACCGCTCGGTGGCGGCGAGCTGACCACACGCCCCGTCGATCTCCTGGCCACGGGTGTCCCGGACGGTCACCGGCACGCCGTGCGCGGCGATGGCCTCGACGAACGCCTTCTCGTCCTCGGGCCGCGACGCGGTCCACTTCGACCCGGGAGTCGGGTTCAGCGGAATGAGATTGACATGCACGGGCTTGCCCCTGAGCAGCCGCCCGAGCCGGTCCCCACGCCACGCCTGGTCGTTGATGTCCCGGATCAGCGCGTACTCGATGGACAGGCGACGCCCGGACTTGGCGGCGTACTCCCACCCCGCATCCAGCACCTCCCGCACCTTCCACCGCGTATTGACCGGTACGAGGGTGTCGCGGAGCTCGTCGTCAGGGGCGTGCAGCGAGATGGCGAGCCGGCACTTGAAGCCCTCGTCGGCGAACCGGTGGATGGCGGGCACGAGCCCGACGGTCGACACGGTGATCCCGCGCTGGCTGAGCCCGAGCCCGTCCGGCTCGGGATCGGTGAGCGCACGGATCGCCTGCACGACCCGCTTGTAGTTGGCGAGCGGCTCGCCCATCCCCATGAAGACGATGTTGCTGAGCCGGGCGGGGCCGCCGGGGATCTCCCCGTCCCGCAGGGCCCGCATCCCGTCGACGATCTGGTGCACGATCTCGCCGGTCGACAGGTTCCGGTCGAGCCCGGCCTGTCCGGTGGCGCAGAACGGGCAGTTCATCCCGCATCCGGCCTGCGACGAGATGCACATCGTCACCCGGTCCGGGTACCGCATGAGCACGGACTCGACGAGCGTCCCGTCGAACAGCCGCCACAGCGTCTTGCGGGTCGTGTCGTTGTCGGTCGACAGATGCCGCACGACACTCATCAGCTCGGGCAGCAACGCCTCCCGCAGCTTCTCGCGCGAACCCGCGGGGATGTCGGTCCACTCCGCCGGGTCGTGCGCGTACCGCGCGAAGTAGTGCGTGGACAGCTGCTTGGCGCGAAACGGCTTCTCACCGATCGCGGCAACAGCTTCCTTCCGCTCGGCGGGCGTCAGGTCGGCAAGGTGCCGCGGCGGCTTCTTGGCTCCGCGCGGCGCGACAAAAGTGAGTTCTCCGGGCTTAGGCATGGCTGTACCAGTGTCGCAGATGGAACACGGTGACCCGGGGTCGTCGGGTTGGGGCCCTGTCACTGCCGGTCGACGCTGGTCACTGTTGAGCGGCCTCGGACGGCCCAGGGACGGCCCGGAAAGGGCTCAGAGAGGGCCTAGCTACTGGAACCAGGGCCTGCGTCCAGGAGGCCGCTGGCGTCGTTGCGGGGACGACGGCGACGAGTTCGAGACGCCGCCGGGGAGCTCCCCATGGCCCTCGTCCGCGCGGCGGATCGCCAGGAGTCGGCCGTCGTCGCGGACCGCCACTGCGGCACCGGTGTCCCCGATGGCTGGCGGGTGACCCGGGGGCGTGGCGGCGGGCCTGCGGGGCAGCGCGCCCTGACGTCCGCCGCGGAGGAGCGCTGCGGCAGGGGTGCGTCAGCTCTGCGCGGTGTCGTCGCCCGTCTGGCCCGTGCCGTCGGCCGCGGCGGTCTTCTCGCGCATCTTGCGCAGCAGCTCCGCCTTCTGGTCGGCTGCGCGCTTGCGGTCGAGGTTGCGGTGCGGACCGTTGTTCTGCCGTTCGGCGCGGGACTGCTTCTTGCGCTGTCCGCCGCCCTGGCCCACGGGGTTGTTGATGTTCTTGCTGTCGGTCACGGGTTCTCCCGGGGTGATGTGAAGTGAACTACGGATTCATCGGTGGGGGACGGGCGGTGATGCCGAAGGATGCCGACAGGGGCCCGTCACGCTCTCACTCGTACATCGGCGTCTGGAAGAACATGACAAGGACGTTACCCGGTTCCGTCGGCCCCGCGCGCCGACCTTTCCGGTCCTCCCGGCGCCGACCGCCCCTTCAGCGCCCCTGACCTGCACTTACGGGCTGCGGGGCCGCGCTCTCCCGGGCCAGTTCGATCACGTCGTAACGCCCCCGGAAGTCCGTCAGCCGCTGGGCCCCGGCCGCCACCGCCGCCACGACCACCGGTGCTAGCGCCCCGCCCGCGCCGCCGGCGAACGCGCCCGGTGCGCCGGCTCCCAGGAGCCCGGCCGCCAGGCTCATGCCGCCGCCCGCCACCATCTGGGCCGTGACCCCGCGGGCCTGCTGGACGAACTGCTGCAGGCGCGTCACCTGGAGCTCGTCGGCGGTGTCGGCCGGCGGCTCCTTCGTCCGGCCCGCGAGCAGGTCCCCGACCTCCTGCAGCGCGGCCAGGTCGCGGCTCTGCCACCACCCGGCGAGGGCGTCCGCGGCGTCGTCCGTGTACCGCTGCCACTGAGCCGCGGTGAGCAGCCCGAGCCGCAGCTCGAACCGGGTCGGGAAGCGCACCACCGGCGTCGACGCGGGGAGCGCCGCGACCTCCCTGCGGCGCAGCCCGCGCCGGGGCGCGGAAATCCCGAGCGCGCAGCCCTCGCTCACCGCTATGGCCCGGTAGTACGTCTCGTCGAACGCGTCCCGCAACAGCCGCGCGTCCGCGCGCACCTCGGGCGCATCGGATCGCGCCAGCGGGTCGAGGGCGTCGTACAGGCTGCTGCGGTTGGGCAGCCCGGCCCGGTCGAACACTCCGGAGGTCCAGGAGGTCAGGACCGTACGGCCTGCCGCGCTGGCCAGCACCTGCGGTGCCGGTGGCGGGCGCAGGGCGTACGCGGTGGTGAAGTCGGCGGGCACCAGCAGGCTGACGTCGAGGAGGCCCCGGTCGGCGGCCTCGAGCCAGTCGCGCCAGCGGGCGACGATGCGCCGGCGCAGCGGGGCGGCCAGCACCCCCGTCGCGGCCAGCAGCCGGTCAGCCGCCCCGGCGGGGCCCTCCGCGGCGAGCAGTTCCGTCGCGGCCGCGCGGTCGGCGCGTGCGGCCAGCTCGCGTTGGAGGCGCAGGCCGTACTGCTCGGGCAGGGGCAGCGAGGAGAAGAGGAAGCCGGTCGACAGCATCGCGATGAGTTGTCCGGACAGATCGGCGTCACGGGCGTTCACGCGTAACGGCAGCACGCCGCCCCCGCCGATCGCACGGACCGCCAGCTCGTCCAGGAGTTCGGCGGGCCGCAGTGCGGCGAAGGCCGCGCCGTCGAGGAGCTGTGGGTAGGTGAGGAACAGGGACCGGCCCTGGACGACCTCCCAGCGCAGCCGCCCGAGCAGCTCCGCGCGCTCGGTCTCCGGCAGCCGCTCCCGCGGGCCCACGGTTCCGTGCGCCCCGGCGCCGAGCCGGTCCCGCTGCCGGACGCTGTCCCATTCCGTACTGAGGATCGCGGTCACGACTCCCCCTCCACGTCCCCGCTCAGTCGAGGATCGCCGCAATCATCACGACGACATTGGACCCGTACTTCTTCCAGCGGTGCGTCCACCGGCAGTACAGCCGCGGTCTGCGCCGCCCGCCCTGGTCGATGAGCACATCGCACCACTTGCACGGCAGATCACCGCTGTAGGTGCCGTCCTTCTCCAGCCTCGCCCGCCCCATGGGCCAGACGATACGGCGACGGGCCCCCGCCCAGGAGGCGAAGGCCCGTACGTGACCGGCAAAATCTGCCCGGAACAGAAAGATCAGCCGGAGCCGACGAACAGCACCAGCAGCAGCCACACGACCGGCGCCGTCGGCAGCAGCGAGTCGAGCCGGTCCATGATGCCGCCGTGACCGGGCAGCAGCGTGCCCATGTCCTTGATGCCCAGGTCCCGCTTGATCATCGACTCGCCGAGGTCGCCGAGCGTCGCGGACGCGGCGACACAGGCACCCATCACCAGGCCCTGCCACCAGGTCCCGTCGTCGATCAGGAACTGCATGCACAGCACGCCCGCCACCATCGCGAACAGCACCGCGCCGAGCAGACCCTCGCGGGTCTTGCCGGGGCTGATGCGCGGCGCGAGCTTGTGCTTGCCGAACCGCCAGCCGATCGCGTACGCGCCCGTGTCGCTGACCACGGTCAGGATCAGGAACGTCAGGACCCGCCAGGCCCCGTCGTCCGCGGTGAGCATCATGGCGACGAACGTGGCGAGGAAGGGCACGTAGAAGGCCGCGAAGACGCCTGCCGTGACGTCCTTCAGATAGCCCTCGGGCGGCTCGGTCATCCGCCACACCAGGACCGCGAGCGCGGTGAGCGCCATCGCAACCCAGGCGCCCTCGGGCCCGCGGACGTACCCGGCGACGACCATCGCCGCGCCGCCGACGGCGAGCGGCACGAGCGGCGCCTTGATGCCCTTGCGCTCGTCGAGTCGCGAGGTCAGCTCCCACAGGCCCACCACGACGGCGACCGCTATCACGCCGACGAACACGGCCTTGACGATGAACAGGGACGCGATGATGACCGCGCCGAGCCCGACACCGACTCCTATGGCCGCCCCGAGATCCCGGCCCGCGCTCTTCTTCTGGGGCTTGGGCTCGGGGTGCGGCGCTGCGCCGGTCATGGGCTCCTGCGGGGTCTGCGCCGCCGGCTGCTGAACCTCCGGCGGCTGCGGGGTCGCCTCGTCGCGGAACAGGGGACCGCTCAGCCGAGCAGCCCCCCGGTCGTCCTGGTGGTCACCGCCACCGGCGGGCACGTCGGGCATATCGGGCACGATGGGCATGGGCCGAGTCTCCTCAACCGCGTGCCGTTCGTACGCGGGACCCGCCGGAGCGCGCCCCTGGTCGTACGAGGGGCCCTGACCGTACGCGGGCGCCTGGCCCTGATCGGCGGGGCCCCAGTACCCGGGCCCGGTCTGCGGCGCCCCCCAGGAAGAGTCGTTCACGGATTCCTCGAACCTCGATCTTCCGCGCTCGCTCAGACTTCGAGCAGCTCGGCTTCCTTGTGCTTGAGCAGCTCGTCGACCTGGGCCACGTACTTGGCGGTGGTGTCGTCGAGCTCCTTCTCGCCACGACGACCCTCGTCCTCGCCGATCTCGCCGTCCTTGATCGCCTTGTCGATGGCGTCCTTGGCCTTGCGGCGGACCGAGCGGATCGAGACCTTGCTGTCCTCCGCCTTGGTCTTGGCGACCTTGATGTAGTCGCGGCGGCGCTCCTCGGTCAGCTCCGGGAAGACCACTCGGATGATGCTGCCGTCGTTGCTCGGGTTGACGCCGAGGTCGGAGTCGCGGATCGCCTGCTCGATGTTGCGCAGCGCGCTCTTGTCGAACGGGGTCACCACGGCCATCCGCGGCTCGGGCACCGAGAACGAGGCCAGCTGGTTGATCGGCGTCAGCGCGCCGTAGTAGTCGGCCACGATCTTGTTGAACATGGCCGGGTGCGCACGACCGGTACGGATCGCCGCGAAGTCCTCCTTGGCGACCACGACGGCCTTCTCCATCTTCTCCTCGGCCTCGAGGAGGGTCTCTTCGATCACCACTTGCTCCTGCGTGTCTTGAGTGAGGCCCGGCCGGGCACGGGGCGCGGTCGGCTAGGTCGCGTGTCTTCCTGCACGGTGTCCGACCGGCAGGACATTGTCCATCCCTCCGGGGTCATCCCTGGACGGACGGTACGAGGCTGCGGGTCAGGCCCGGGTGCCCTGCTCGCCGACGAGCGTCCCGATCTTCTCACCCTTGACGGCGCGCGCGATATTGCCCGTCGCAAGAAGCTCGAAGACGAGGATCGGGAGCTTGTTGTCGCGGCACAGCGTGATCGCGGTCATGTCGGCGACCTTCAGGTCGCGGGTGATGACCTCGCCGTAGCTGAGCGCGTCGAACTTCACGGCCTCGGAGTTGGTCTTCGGGTCCGAGTCGTAGACACCGTCCACGCCGTTCTTGCCCATGAGCAGCGCCTCGGCGTCGATCTCCAGGGCGCGCTGCGCGGCGGTGGTGTCGGTGGAGAAGTACGGCATGCCCATACCGGCGCCGAAAATGACGACGCGGCCTTTCTCCAGGTGGCGCACGGCGCGCAGCGGGATGTACGGCTCGGCGACCTGGCCCATGGTGATGGCGGTCTGGACGCGGCTGTCGATGCCTTCCTTCTCCAGGAAGTCCTGGAGGGCCAGGCAGTTCATGACGGTGCCGAGCATGCCCATGTAGTCGGAGCGGGCCCGGTCCATGCCGCGCTGCTGGAGCTCGGCCCCGCGGAAGAAGTTGCCGCCGCCGATGACGACGGCGATCTGCGCCCCGTCGCGCACGACGGCCGCGATCTCACGGGCGATGGCGTGCACCACGTCGGGGTCGACACCCAGCCCCCCGCCACCGGCGAACGCCTCGCCGGAAAGCTTCAGCAGAAAGCGCCCCGCGCCTTTGCCGTCGTCGCTCTTGTCGCCCTTGTCGGCTGCCTGGGTGCTGGTCATGGAAATCTCGCCTCTTCTTGCTCGGCACACATACGAAGAAGGCCATTGCCGGTGGGGTGTTTCGCATCCCTGCGCGGCAATGGCCTCCTCGTCACATCTGCGGCCGTCCGGCGCGTACGCGCGCGCGTACCCGGACGACTGCTGTCGACCCTATCCGGGTCTCGCGTCGGTCGCGGTACGGACTCAGATGCCGACCTTGATGCGCGAGAAGCGCTTCAGGGTGACACCGGCCTCTTGGAGGACCTTCTCGACCGACTTCTTGTTGTCCAGCGCGTACGGCTGGCCGAGGAGGGTGGCCTCCTTGAAGAAGCCGTTGACGCGACCCTCGACGATCTTCGGGAGCGCGGCCTCCGGCTTGCCCTCGGCGCGGGTGGTCTCCTCGGCGACGCGGCGCTCGGACTCGACGACCTCGGCCGGGACGTCCTCACGGGAGAGGTACTTCGGCGCGAAGGCGGCGATGTGCTGCGCGACACCCTTGGCGAGGTCGGCGTCAGCCTTGTCCAGCTCGACCAGAACACCGATCTGCGGGGGCAGGTCGGGCATGGTGCGGTGCATGTACGCGAAGACGAAGCCGTCGGCGAACTGCGCGAAGCGGTCCAGGACGATCTTCTCGCCGAGGGTGGCGTTGGCCTCGTCGACGTACGCCTGGACGGTCTTGCCGGCCTCGATCTCGGAGGCGAGCAGGGCCTCGATGTCGGCGGGCGACGTCTTGGCGATGTGCGCGGCGATCTCGTTCGCGACGGCCTGGAACTTCTCGCCCTTGGCGACGAAGTCCGTCTCGCACTTCAGCTCGACGATGACACCGGAGGTGTTGTCGTCGGCGATCAGGGAGACGACGGCACCGTTCTCGGCGGAGCGGCCCTCGCGCTTGGCGACGCCCTTCTGGCCCTTGATGCGCAGCGCCTCGACGGCCTTGTCGACGTTGCCCTCGGCCTCGTCGAGCGCCTTCTTGCAGTCCATCATGCCGGCGCCCGTGAGCTCACGGAGCTTCTTGACGTCAGCGGCGGTGTAGTTCGCCATGATCCTGTTTTTCTCTCTACGAAGTCTGAAGTGACTGACGACTCCGCCGATGCTCGCGACCGTGGGCCGCGGTCGTACGGAGACGACGCACGGTCACGGGTGAACGGCGGGGGCCGACCGGGCCCCCGCCGTCTCACTCACGCAACCGAATCCCGTACGGGTCAGGCCTGCTCGGCGTCCGCGGCCGGCGCCTCGGCGGCGGGAGCCTCGTCCGCGGCCGGAGCCTCGGCGGCGGGAGCCTCGGCAGCGGCCGGGGCCTCCTCAGCCTTCTCGTCGGCCTTCTTCTCGCCCTCGAGCAGGTCGCGCTCCCACTCGGCGAGCGGCTCGCCCTGGGCCTTCTCGCCCGGCTTCTGGTCGCCCGCGGCAACGCCGGAGCGGGCGATGAGGCCCTCGGCGACGGCGTCGGCGATCACGCGGGTGAGCAGGGTGACGGAGCGGATCGCGTCGTCGTTGCCCGGGATCTTGTAGTCGACCTCGTCGGGGTCACAGTTCGTGTCGAGGATCGCGACGACCGGGATGTTGAGCTTCCGGGCCTCGCCGACAGCGATGTGCTCCTTCTTGGTGTCCACGATCCAGACGGCGCTGGGAACCTTGGACATCTCGCGGATACCGCCGAGGGTCTTCTCCAGCTTGGCCTTCTCGCGCGAGAGCACGAGAAGCTCCTTCTTGGTGAGACCGGACGCGGCGACGTCCTCGAAGTCGATCTGCTCAAGCTCCTTGAGGCGCTGCAGACGCTTGTAGACGGTCGAGAAGTTGGTGAGCATGCCGCCCAGCCAGCGCTGGTTCACGTAGGGCATGCCGACGCGGGTCGCCTGCTCGGCGATGGCCTCCTGCGCCTGCTTCTTCGTGCCGACGAACATGACCGTGCCGCCGTGGGCGACGGTCTCCTTGACGAACTCGTAGGCGCGGTCGATGTACGACAGCGACTGGAGCAGGTCGATGATGTAGATGCCGTTGCGCTCCGTGAAGATGAAGCGCTTCATCTTCGGGTTCCAACGACGGGTCTGGTGACCGAAGTGGACGCCGCTCTCCAGCAGCTCCCGCATCGTGACGACGGCCATGGCCGTACTCCTCTGAGTGTTCTCGGTTGTTTCCTGACGCCCCGATGCGCGCCTGCCTCGTGCGTGAGCACGGGACCGAAAGGCGCTGACACGAACCTGAGGGTCCGGTGTCGGGGCGTGCGAAGTCGATCCGGTGGCCCGGATCGCCACATGAAGTGTACGGGACCCTGGAGGTACCGGGTGACGCCGCTGTCCACAACCGCCCGGTAGTCCACGTTTCCCGGCCAAGATCCCCCGGGAACGGTCGGTTCGCGGATCATTTCCGCCATGCGACAACTACTCTGCGTGATGCTGTTACTGGCGGTGTTCACAGGCACCCCGGCCGCCGCTGCCACCGCTGCCGCCGCTGCCGATCTCTGGCCCGTGGGTGACCGCCCCGCGGTCGTACGTGCCTGGTCCCCGCCCGCGACGCCCTACGGTCCCGGCCACCGCGGCGTGGACCTCGCGGCCCCGATCGGCGCCCCGGTGCGTGCGGTGGCCGCGGGCCGGATCGTCTTCGCGGGCCAGGTGGCCGGCCGTGGGGTCGTCTCGGTGGATCTGACCGGCACCGGGGACCCGCCCCTGCGCACGACGTACGAGCCGGTCACGACGACGGTGAAGGCCGGCGCCGAGGTCACGGCGGGCGAGGTGATCGGCACTCTGGAACTCCCGACGGGCCACTGCCCGCCCACCGCCCCGTCGTGCCTCCACTGGGGCCTGCGCAGAGGCGCAACCTACCTGGACCCGCTGTCCCTGCTGGACCCATCGGCCTTGCACCGGCCCCCGGCACGCCTGCTACCGGTATGGAACATCCCCGCCCCCGCAGCCCTCGTCCCGGCAGCCTTCGCCTCCGCAGCCTTCGCCTCCGCCTTGGGCGATCTGCCGCCATGGGCGGCAGGGTGGGCAAGGCGGCACTCCGGCGCGGGGTGAGCGGTCCGATGGGGTGAGCGCTCCGACGGGGGGGCGGCTGCGGCGCGGGCCGGGCGAGCAGAGCTCAGCCCTGAACACCCCGCAGCACCATGCTCACCGCGGCATCCACGATCGAGTCCGGCACTTCGGCCACCCCGAGCTCGATACGCCGCACCGCCGCATCCACAACCCCCTGCACCAGCATCGCCGCGAGCCGGGGCTGCTCGTGCCCCATCTCCCCGAGCGCCTCGACGATCATCGCGACGAGCCCGCCGTGCGCGGCCCGGATCTTCTCCCGCGCCCCGGCGTCCAGCTCACTCGCGGAGATGGCGACGACGGCCCGGTGCCGCCGGTCCCCCACCAGCGCCAGCTGCTCGCGCACGTACGCCTCGACCTTGCCCTCGGGCGTCGCGGCCCGCGCCATCCCGGCCTCGACCTCGGCGGCCCACACCGGGAAGTCGACGGCGCACAGCTCCTCGACCACGGCCGCCCTGGACTTGAAGTACTCGTACACGGAAGACCGCGCGAGCCCCGTCCGCTGCGCGAGCGCGGGGAACGTCAGTGCCTCCGTCCCGCCCTCGGACAGCAGGGAGCGCGCCGCGTCCAGAAGGGCAGCGCGCTGCATCGACCGGTGCTCGGCCACAGAGGCCGCTCGAATCCTTGGCACACGTCCACTGTACGGACGCGCCGCCCGCCACGGGAGCGTCACAGACGGCAGGGACGATTCACCATCACCGGTGGAACCCGCGCCCTCAGCGCCCGAAACTCGCCAGCTTCGCGCGCAGCTGCAATACCGATTTCGTGTGGATCTGGCTGACCCGGCTCTCCGTCACACCGAGCACGTTGCCGATCTCGGCGAGTGTCAGCCCCTCGTAGTAGTAGAGCGTGACGACGGTCTTCTCCCGCTCGGGCAGCGTGTTGATCGCCCGCGCCAGGAACCGCCGCAGCTCCCGGTCCTCTGCGACCTCCACAGGATTGTCCGCGGCGTGGTCCTCAAGGGTGTCCATGAGGCTGAGCCGGTCGCCGCCCTCGCCCCCGACGTGCAGCAACTCCTCCAGCGCCACCACGTTCGCGAGCGACAACTGGCTGAAAACGGCGTGCAGTTCCTCCAGGCCCACACCCATCTCCTCGGCGACCTCGCTCTCCGTGGGAGTGCGCCGCAGCTTGGCCTCCAGCGTGGCGTAGGCCCGCTCCACGTTGCGCGCCTTCTGTCGCACGGAACGGGGAATCCAGTCCAGGGCCCGCAGTTCGTCGATCATCGCGCCGCGGATCCGGGTGATCGCGTACGTCTCGAACTTGATCTCCCGGCCGATGTCGAACTTCTCGATCGCGTCGATCAGCCCGAACACGCCCGACGAGACGAAGTCCGCCTGCTCCACATTGGGCGGCAGCCCGACGCTCACCCGGCCGGCGACGTATTTCACGAGCGGTGAGTAGTGCAGGATCAGCTGCTCGCGCAGCCGCTCGTCGCCCGTCGCCTTGTACGACCTCCACAGCTCCTCGAGGGAGGAGGGAGCCGGAGGCCGCACGCTGGAGCCGCGGGCGGCGGGTGGTACCGCCGCCCGGTCGGACCCGGAGGTGTGCTGTGGCATGCGCCGCCTTGTGCCGTTCTGCTGCGTACCGATCGTGGTTCTGGTCGCGGGGGTCGCTGAGATCTTTTTGGTGGTGTAGATGCCGTGTTGCCCGTCTGGTGATGACTGGTACCGAGCTGCCTGCCTGATTCTGGATTGAGGTGACGAACCCGAATCCTGGTGAGCGTAGCGTGACTGGAGTGTCGCGGTGTGCGAAGGGTAGGGGATCGTACGTGCGCAGATACGTTCCGTTGGGGGACTTGCGCAGACGCTTCCGGCTCCGAACGCGATCGGGGCGGAACGCCAACTGCCGGAATTGCCAAGGCCATCGGGGGGTCATCCGGACGGCGCAACACGGTGCGTCAGGGAACCCCGCCCTCCGGAAAGACCGACTGGATCGCCTGGCGTGTCAACTGCCAGCCGTCGCCGTGTCGTTCGACGAACCCCAACGAGCGCAGTTCGTACAACCGCCCGGTCGTCTCGTCGTCGCTCGCGCCCGCGTCCCTCCCGATCTCGGCGGCCGTCCTCCTCCCGCGCGCGGGCAGCGCGGCGAGCACGCGGGCCGCGGCGGGCGGCAGCAGATCCCTCGGCAGCACGGGCCCGCGCCGCTCCGGCGCCAGCTCGCCCATCTCGCCGACCAGCTCGACGACTTCCTCCGCGTCCGTGACCAGCACTCCCTCCTTGCGCAGCAGTTCGTGGACACCGGCGGAGACACTGCTGGTCGCCGGCCCCGGCACCCCCATCGCATGGCGCCCCAGGCGCACCGCCCAGCGGGCCGTGCCGAGCGCGCCGCTGCGGTAGGCCGCCTCCACGACCACAGTTCCTCTGGTGAGTGCGGCGATCACCCGGTTCCGCTGGATGAAGCGGCTCGGCGTGGGATGGTCGCCCGGTGGCAACTCCCCCACCACCAGCCCCTGTTCCGCGACCCGGTCGATCAACTGCTCGTGCCCGCGCGGATAGGTGCGGTCGATACCGCAGGCGAGCACGGCCACGGTGGCGCCGGTGGCCCCGAGCGCCCCGCGATGGGCCGCGGCATCGATCCCGTAGGCACCCCCCGAGACGACGACCCAGCCGCGCTCGGCGAGCCCGGCGCCGAGGCTCGCGCCCATCCGCACCCCGTAGTCCGTACAGGCCCGCGCCCCCACCACGGCGACCGAGCGCAGCGCCCACATCCGCAGGGAGGGGCCGCCCCGCACCCACAGGCCGAGCGGCCGCGCGTCCCCCAGGTCGTCGAGCTGGCCGGGCCACTCGGTGTCCCCCGGGCACACGAACCGCGCCCCGCACCGCCCGGCCCGCTCCAGGTCCCGCTCCGTCGGTGGCGCTTGACGGGCCCGCTCGACGATGCCCGCCCAGCGCTCGGCCCGCACCCCGGGCAGCCCCGGCTCCTGTGCCCCCTCGTCGATCCTGCGGACCGTCTCCACCGGCCCGAACTCCCGCAGCCACCGGCCGCCCGGCTCCCACCCCGGCTCCAGGATCCGGGTCAGCCGGGCCCGCGCGAGACGCACCGCGTTCGGGGCGCCCGGCCCCGTCATGTGACGGCCCCGATCGTCATCGGCGCCCCGCGCGAGATCCCGGTCCGCAGTTGCAGCGCGAGCGCCACGTCCTGGGCGAAGGGCCGGTCGTGCCCGGCGAGGTCCGCCACGGTCCAGGCCACGCGGAGCACCCGGTCGAGCCCGCGCGCGGTCAGGAAGCCGCGCTCCAGATCCAGCTCCGCCTCGTCCAGCGCGCCCGGCGCCGCGGGCCACCGGGTCCGCAGCGTGTGCCCCGGCACCTCGCTGTTGGTCCGCCACGGGGTGTCCGCGTACCGGGCCGTGGCCCGCTCCCTGGCCTCCCGCACCCGCCCCGCGACGACCTCGGTGCTCTCGCCGCGCGGCCCGTACCCGGCGAGCTGGTCGCGGGTGACGGGGTCCACCTCGACCCGCAGGTCGACCCGGTCGAGCAGCGGCCCGGAGAGCCGGGCCTGGTAGCGCCGGACCGAGGCGGGCGGGCAGTCGCACTCGCCCCCGTGCACCCGGAACTGTCCGCAGGGGCAGGGGTTCGCGGCGAGCGCCATCAGGAACCGCGCGGGCAGCCGCACCACTCCCGCGCTGCGGGCGATGACCACGTGCCCCGACTCCAGGGGCTGGCGCAGGGCGTCGAGCGCCTGCCCGCCGAACTCCGGCGCCTCGTCGAGGAAGAGCACCCCGCGATGGGACAGCGAGACCGCTCCCGGCCTGGCCACCCCGGGCCCGCCCCCGACCAGGGACTGCATGGTCGCCGAGTGGTGCGGGGCGCAGTACGGCGCGGTGTCGATCATCGACCGGCCCGGGGGCAGCATCCCCGCCACCGAGTGGATCGCCGTGACCTCCAGGGACTCCTCGCGGGTGAGGGGCGGCATGACCGACGGCAGCCGCTCGGCGAGCATGGTCTTGCCCGCGCCCGGCGGCCCGGAGAGCAGCACGTGGTGGCCGCCCGCCGCGGCGACCTCGATCGCGGTGCGGGCCGACATCTGGCCCACGACGTCGGCGAGATCGAGTCCGTGCCCGTCGTACAGGGGGCCGCCGAGGCCGGTGCCGGCCCCGCTGCCCGGCATGCTCAGCCCGGCGAGCATCGGGTCGGGGCGGCCGTGCTCCTCGGCCGGCTCCTCCGGCACGGGCTCGTCGGCGAGCACCGCGATGAGCTGGCGCAGGCTGCGCACCCCGAGCACCGAGATGCCCGGCACGAGCGCCGCCTCGCCCGCCGTGGACTCGGGGACCACGACCTGCTCGTAGCCCGCGTCGGCGGCGGCGAGCACGGCCGGCAGCACCCCGCGCACCGGCCGCACCCGGCCGTCGAGCCCCAGCTCCCCGATCATCACGATGTCGGCGAGGATCCGCGGATCGATCCGCTCGGCCGCGCCGAGCACGGCGCAGGCCACAGCCAGGTCGAAGCCGCTGCCGCCCTTGGGCACGGAGGCCGGGCTGAGCCCTACGGTGAGCTTCTTCTGCGGCCAGTCCGCCCCGGAGTTGACCACGGCGGCCCTGACCCGGTCCCGGCTCTCGACCAGGCTCTTGTCGGGCAGCCCCACCAGCGTGAACGCCGCGATGCCCGGCTCCAGATCGGCCTGCACCTCGACGACGACGCCCTCGACGCCCACCAGCGCCACCGAACACGTACGCGCGAACCCCATCAGGACACCCCCCGCACGTGCTCGACGCGGGGCGCTCCGCGCTCCGGAAGCACGACGCCGACGAGATCGATGCGCACGCCTCCGGGCGGCGCTCCGCCGTGCTCGTGCACCCACCGCTCGGCGAGCTCCCGCAGCCGTCGGGCCTTGACCGGGGTGATCGCGGCCATCGGGTCCTCGAAGGCTCCTGCGGCGCCCGGACCTCCTGCTCCTCTGCGGGTCTTGACCTCGCACACGACGATCGCGTCGCCGTCCCGCGCCACGATGTCGATCTCGCCCGTGCGGCCCGCGCGCCAATTGCGCGCGATCACCGTCATCCCGGCCTCGGTCAGCCGCCTCGCGGCCAGCGTCTCGCCGTACTTGCCCAGTGCGCTCTTTGCGTTCACGTCGGCACCACCTCCGACGCCCACGCTGACGCAGGGACGCACCAGAAGTGGATCTTGGTGAACTACCTACGGGTTGTGGATAACTCCGTCACCCACCCAGGGGACCGCCCGCACCCACCCAGGGACCCCACCCGCCCAGGGGACCGCCCGCACCAGCGCAAGGCAGGAGACCGCCCGGCGGGCTCAGCTCCCCGGAAGCTCCAGGTCGCTCTTGTTCAGCTCCTCGATGTTCACGTCCTTGAACGTGAGAACGCGGACCTGCTTCACGAACCGCGCGGGCCGGTACATGTCCCAGACCCAGGCGTCCGCCATCGACACCTCGAAGAACACCTCGCCCTGGACCGAGTGCACCTGCATCTCGTAGTCGTTGGTGAGGTAGAAGCGACGCTCGGTCTCGATCACGTATTTGAACAGACCGACGACGTCGCGGTACTCCCGGTAGAGCTTCAGCTCCATCTCGGTCTCGTACTTCTCGAGGTCCTCGGCGCTCATGGCATGTTCCCCTTCAGCCGTGCGTCCCCCTATTGTGCGCCAGTCCCTGGGGCCTCTAGACGATTTCCGTGTCGAGGACCAGCGGCCGGCTCGGGGGACCTTCGTCGAGCAGCCGGTTCAGCAGCTCGGCGAGTCTGGTCGGATACACCGTCTCATGCGCCTCGGCCAGTTCCCGGTACGTCCACCAGCGTGCTCCGGCGACGCTGCGTCGTTCCAGGTCGGTCAGGCCCGACTCGTTGATGCCCGCTCCGGGCACCGTGGATGTCGTACGGGCGAGGAAGTACCACTCGTCCTGGTCCCAGCGGCGCCCGTCGAACGGGAACGAGCAGACACGCTGCCACAGCACGGGGCCCAGCTCCACGTCCGTGATGCCGGTCTCCTCGGCGAGTTCCCTCAGCGCCGCCTGCTCACGCGTCTCGTCGCCCTCCAGGCCGCCGCCCGGGGTGAACCACCAGTCGTCCGCCGTGTCTCCCGGCTCGTGCCCGTGCAGCAGCAGCACGCGACCCTCAGGGTCGAGCAGGACGACCCGGGCCACCTTGCGCAGTTCGCCGCCGAGTTCAGGCACGGACCGGCTCCGCCGCGCGGGTCCGCGAGCGCCGCGAGCGCTTCGCGATGGGGCCGTACGCCGCGCCGCCGAGCACCAGGACGGCGCCGGCCACGACCGCGTACACCATCCACTTCAGCGGTCCGGGCTGCGAGATCCCGCCGGGCAGCTCCTCGAAGCCGGTGGGCTTGGCCAGCATGCCGTCCAGCGGCCAGGCCACCGCGTCCACCCGGGCCTGCACGGCGCCGCGCTCCACCGAGCCGTTCTCCGAGTCCCCGAGATGGACGCTGGAGTCCAGGGAGCCGCTGCGCTCGTCACCGAGCAGGAAGAGCCGGCCCTCGGGGACGGTCGTGTTCTTGATGCCGGTGAGCGAGGCGTTCTTGCCGGCCGGCAGATACGGTTCGTCGATCTTCTTGCCGTTGACGGTCAGCTTGCCGTCGGTGCAGCAGGCGATCTTGTCTCCGCCGATACCGACGACCCGCTTCACCATCGGCATGTCGCCCCAGGTCTTCTCCTGGAAGACGACGACATCGCCGCGCTTGACCTCACTGCCGTCGATGCGCTGCGCGAGGACCCGGTCGCCCGCGCCGATCGTCGGCGTCATCGAGTCGGTGGGCACCGTGTACGGCTGGTACACGACCGCGCCCCAGACGAATCCGCCGAGGAACAGCACACAGCCGAGGGCCACGGCTATGCCCGACAGCACACTGCCGGCCTTGCCGCGGCCCTCGTCCGTACGACCCGTCCTGCTCATCCCAGTTGCTCCCCGCGTCGGAGAAATCGATCTCGCGGTCCGGCCCCGATATGGCTCGGACCACGGAAGATCGGCGATCTGGGACGGCACCCTACCCGGCGGTACCGGTCGCAGAAACCCCGGTGTTTCCCTCGGTAAGGCTCTTGTTGATCTTGCGCCTGCGCCACAGCACCAGCGGCACCGCGCCCGCCAGGCCGAGCGCACCCGGAGCCGCGCTCGCCGCCGCGTTGATACCGGACTGGTCGAAGGTGTCCGGGACCGGCAGCGTGGACCAGTGCGTGGGCGGCCAGGCGACGACGATGGCACGGCCCACTACGTTGTCGACCGGGACGAAGCCGCTGTTCTTGTCGCTCTGGTGGTAACGGGAGTCCATCGAGTCCTGACGGTGGTCACCCATGACCCAAACTTTGCCCGCGGGTACCTTCACCTTGAACGTCCCGCCCCCGTTGTCAGCGGTGCACGGGGTGTTGCCCGGGTACACGTACGGCTCGTTCAGCGCCTTGCCGTTGACCTTGAGCGGGCCGGTGCCGTTGCACTCGACGGTGTCGCCCCCGACGCCGATGACGCGCTTGATGAGGTCCTTCTCGTCGGCGGACGGCATCAGGCCGATCCAGCTCAGGACCTGCTGCACCGCGTTCGGATCCGAGGTCGGCTCGCCCTCGAGCCAGCCGTCCGGGTCGTGGAAGACGATCACCTCGCCGCGCTCGGGCTTCGACCCGAACCACGGCGTGAGCTTGTCGACGAGCACCCGGTCGCCGATCTTCAGCGTGTTCTCCATCGACGCGGACGGGATGGAGAACGCCTGGACCAGGAACGTCTTGATCAGCAGGGCCAGAACCAGCGCGATACCGATGAGGAGCGGCAGCTCCTTCCAGAAGGAGCGGGGCTTCTTCTGCTGCTTGCTCTCGCCGCCGTCCCCGGCGGCCGCCTCCGCGCCGTCACCGTCGGCCGGCCCCTGGTCCGTCACGGCCGGACTCGCCGCGTCGTCGGATCGCTCGGGCTGCTCTTCGGGCCCCTGCCCTGACCGTGCGCCGACCGCCAAGTCCCCCACATCCACTCCTCACTCCGTGCCGCTGCCTGATCCCTGCGCGATACAGGCCCACCACTCCCATAACGAGCGGGAGTTCCGCAGGGGTCGGGAGGGGGATCATTCCGTCCGAATCCGATGTGTTCGAACCCGTGACGACGCTGTTCGTGGTGGCCACCTTATGCGACGCGCCGGACGCGGAGGCCGACCCGTCGCCTTGCGCGTCGGCCACGGCCGAGAACGTCTCGGGCTCCTTGAGCGTGGTCCAGTTGCCGATCGGCCAGACGATGGCGCGGGCCCGTCCGACGACCGAGTCCTCGGAGACGGTGCCGTGGTACGCCTCGCTGAGGTGGTAGCGGGAGTCCGCCGAGTTGGCGCGGTGGTCGCCCATCACGAACAGCCGGCCCTCGGGAACCTTCACCGAAAAATCGAACTTGGAAGGGGTGTTGCCGGGGTGGATGTACGACGTCTCGTTCAGCGGCGTCCCGTTCACGGTGACGCGGCCCTGCTTGTCGCAGCACTTCACGGTGTCGCCGCCGACGCCCACGACCCGCTTGATCAGGTCGCGGTCGTTGTCGGAGGGCAGCAGACCGATCCAGGTCAGCCCCTCCTTGATCTGCTTCACGCCGACCGGCGGGTCCTTCTTCTCGCCCGTCTCGGCCGAGAGCCACTGACCGGGGTCCTTGAAGACGACGACGTCGCCGCGGTGCACCTCGGCACCGAACCAGGGGGTGAGCTTGTCGACCACAACCCGGTCGCCGATCTTGATCGTCTGCTCCATGGAGCCGGACGGGATCACGAAGGCCTGGACGAGGAAGGTCTTGAGGACCAGGGCTATGAGCAGGGCCACGCCTATGAGGAGGGGGATCTCCTTGAGCGCGGAACGCCTGCGCTTGCGCTTCACCTTGCGGGCGAGCTTGCGCCGCTCGACCCGGCTGGCGGGCGCGCGCCCCGCGGCGCGCCGGCTCCCCGTGGGCAGCTGATCGTCGGTGCGGTGGCCCGTGCGGGCCTTGCCCCGCCTACCCATGCAAGCCGCCGGGAGCGGGCACGCGCGCGTAGACGTCCGCACGCGACAGGGAGCGCCAGTGTCCCGACGGCCAGGCGACCCACTCGGCCTTGCCGATCACGTGGTCGAGCGGGAGGAAGCCGCCGCCGGGCGCGCCCATGAGGTCCCGGGAGTCACGGGAGTCGCTGCGGTGGTCACCGAGGAGGAAGAGGGTGCCGTCGGGAACCTTGATGTCGAACGCCGCCTCCGAAGGCGCGTCCCCGGCGTACAGGAGGGAGCGCTCGTCCACGGACTGCCCGTTCACCTCGATCCTCCCCTTGCTGTCGCAGCAGACCACATGGTCTCCCCCCACGCCCACGACACGCTTGATGTAGTCGGCGTCACCGAAGTACCCGTCGCCGTCGAAGACGACCACGTCCCCACGCTTCGGCTCGGCACCGAAACGGTACGCCAACTTATTTACGAGAACGCGGTCCCCGACCCTCAATGTGGACTCCATCGAGCCGCTGGGAATCTGGAACGGCTGCATCACGAAGACGCTGAAGGCCAGCAGCAGCACGAGGCCGGTCAGCAGCGCGAGCGTGATGCGGCCGCCGGGCAGCCAGTCCGCCGCGGCGGCCACGGCCCGGGAAAGCAAAGAGGAGCGCGACCGGTCCTCCTCGCCCTCCGAGGCGTGCTCGTCGGGCTGGGAGGAGCGGTCGCGCTCCACATGCTGTGCTTCGGTGTCCATCGAGGCCAGATGCTATCCGGCGGCGCTGTGACTCCGAACGCGAGATCAGTTCTCGCGCTTCTCCTTGATCTTCGCAGCCTTGCCGCGCAGCTCGCGCAGGTAGTACAGCTTGGCGCGACGGACGTCACCCTTGGTGACGAGCTCGATCTTCTCGACGATCGGGGTGTGCACCGGGAAGGTGCGCTCGACGCCGACGGAGAAGGAGACCTTGCGGACCGTGAAGGTCTCGCGGACACCGGCGCCCTGGCGGCGGATGACTACGCCCTTGAACTGCTGCACACGGGAGCGGTTGCCCTCGATGACGCGGACGTGGACGTTGACGGTGTCACCCGGGCGGAAGGCCGGGATGTCGCTGCGCAGCGACGCGGAGTCGACGGAGTCGAGCAGGTGAGACATGATCGTCTGCTTTCTTCGCCCATGCCACAGGTCATCGGCGGGAGATAAGTGATGAGTTTCGGTAGCTGATCGCGTCGGGCCTGCGTCATGTCCCCCTGTGGCAGGGGCGCAGGTTGGACGTACAGCAGCGGCCTATTCTTCCATGGCCGGGGCCATGGGCCCAAATCGGCCGTCGGGGCCCGGACCCCAGCCCAGGATCGAGAGCATTTCGCGGTCCTTCTTGTCGAAGGCCTTGGGGTCGGTGCGCTCGATCAGGTCGGGCCGGTTGCGGGTGGTGCGGCGCAGCGCCTCGTCCCTGCGCCAGCGGGCGATCTTGCCGTGGTGGCCGCTGAGCAGCACCTCGGGGATGTCCCGGCCGCGCCACTCGGGCGGCTTGGTGTAGACGGGCCCTTCGAGGAGGTTCGCCATGGCGCCGGGCGCGAAGGAGTCGTCCTGGTGCGAGGCCGCGTTGCCGAGGACACCCGGCAGCAGGCGGGCCACGGCCTCCGTGACGACCAGAACGGCGGCCTCCCCGCCCGCGAGCACGTAGTCCCCGATGGAGACCTCGTAGACCGGCATACGGGTCGCGTACTCGTCGATGACGCGCCGGTCGATGCCCTCGTAGCGCGCGGGCGTGAAGACCAGCCAGGGGCGCTCGGAGAGCTCGACGGCGAGTTCCTGGGTGAAGGGGCGCCCGGAGGGCGTGGGAACGACCAGGACGGGGCCGTGCGCCCCGTCCTCGTACCCGTCGGCGAGGACGTCGTCGAGGCAGTCGCCCCACGGGTCGGTCTTCATGACCATGCCGGGGCCGCCGCCGTAGGGGGTGTCGTCGACCGTGTTGTGCCGGTCGTGCGTCCACTGCCGCAAGTCGTGCACGTGGACGTCGAGTTGACCACGCGCGCGTGCCTTGCCGACGAGCGAGACGTTCAGCGGTTCCAGGTACTCGGGGAAGATCGTGACGACATCGAGGCGCATCAGTCGTCGGCCTTCCCGGAGTCCTCGCGGGAGGAGACGGTCTCGGCGCGGTCGTCGATGAGGCCGGGCGGCGGGTCGATGACGGCCTTCTGCTCCTCGAGGTCGATCTCGACGACGATCTCCTCGACGAACGGGATCATGACCTCGCTGCCGTCGGGCCGCTCCACGATGAACAGGTCCTGCGAGGGCAGGTGCGAGATCTCCGTGATGCGCCCGACCTCGGTGCCGTCGGTGGTGACGATGTCGAGGTCCATGAGCTGGTGGTCGTAGAACTCGTCCTCTTCCTCGGGGAGTTCGTTCGGGTCGACCTCGGCGATCAGCAGGGTGTTGCGCAGCGCCTCGGCCGCGGTCCGGTCGCGTACGCCCTCGAAGCGCAGCAGCAGCCGGCCGGAGTGCACCCGGCCGGTCTCGATGGTGAGCGGTCCCGTGGCGGCGGGGTCGGTCGCGAGGACGGCGCCGGGGCCGAGCCGCAGCTCCGGCTCGTCGGTGCGCACCTCGATGGTCACTTCACCCTTGATGCCGTGGGCGCGGCCGATGCGCCCTACTACCAGCTGCACGTGCAGTGTCTCCTGTCATACGACTAAGGCCGGGGACGGCCCTGAGGCCCTCCCCGGCCCGAGCCGGTGTTCAACTTTGTCAGCGGACCTGGTCCACGTCGACGAGGTCGACGCGGACACCGCGGCCGCCGATGGCGCCCACGACGGTACGCAGAGCACGCGCGGTGCGGCCGTTGCGGCCGATCACCTTGCCGAGGTCGTCGGGGTGGACCCGGACCTCCAGCACGCGCCCACGGCGCAGGTTGCGCGAGGCGACCTGCACATCGTCGGGGTTGTCGACAATGCCCTTCACGAGGTGCTCAAGAGCCTCCTCGAGCATGCTCAGGCCTCGGTCGACTCGGACGCAGCCTCAGCGGCCTCGTCCTTCTTCTCAGCCTTCTTCTTCTGGGTGATGGCCTCACCCTTGGGCTCGTCGGCCGTGGCCAGCGCCTCGAAGGAGGGGCGGGCGGCCTTCGGCTCGGCGACCTTCAGCGGCTCCGGGGCCGGCAGACCCTTGTGCTTCTGCCAGTCACCGGTGAGCTTCAGGATGGCGAGAACCGGCTCGGTCGGCTGCGCGCCGACACCCAGCCAGTACTGCGCGCGCTCCGAGTCGACCTCGATGCGCGAGGGGTTCTGCACCGGGTGGTACAGACCGATCTCCTCGATGGCCCGGCCGTCACGGCGGGTACGGGAGTCGGCGACGACGATGCGGTAGTGAGGCGAACGGATCTTGCCCAGACGCTTCAGCTTGATCTTGACTGCCACGGGAGTGGTGTCTCCTGGTCTTGACGTGGGTGGGCACGGCGAGATTGCCGCGTGGGGTTGCGGTACCCGAGTGCCCGATGGACGCGTCAGCCGGAGGAGAGAGGGGTCCTGTGCGACTGTCGAGTACAGCTAGCCATTGTGCCACACCCCGACGGGGCGGCCGAACCCGCGTCCGACCGCCCTACCAGGAGGTCAGCTCGCGGCGGCGCCGACGACCTCCGGGATGCGGAACGGCTTGCCGCACCCACCGCACACGATCGGCGCCTGGGCGAGCACCGAGGGCACGACGCGGACATTGCGGCCGCAGTCGCAGACGGCCTTGACGCGGACGCCGCCCCCGGAGGAGCCGTGCCGCGCGGCCGGGCCGCGGAAGCTGCGCTTGGTGTCCGCGGCCGTCGCCACCGTGTGCGCCTTCAGCGCGCGCTGGAGCCGCTCGATCGTCTGCCGGTAGCGCTGCTTCGCCTCGGAGTTCAGCGTGACCAGCGAGAAGCCGCTGCTGGGGTGCGGCTCGTCGGGATGGTCGAGGCCGAGCTCCTCGGCGATGGCGAGGAATCTGCGGTTGTGGTACCGGCCGGCGCGCGAGGTGTCGCGGATTCCGCGCGCGGCTGCGATGCCGTGGACTGCCTCATGGAGGAGTCGCTCGAAGGAGAGCTCGTGTCCGCAGGCGGACGACGACTCCCCGATCAGGGATTCGGGCGCGGCAAGATCCGGCAGTTCGGGGTGGTGCCGCTGAATGTCGGCCCACGCCCCTGCCAGCTCTGCGGCGAGAACAGGTGGTGTCGTGCTCACGTCGTGACAACGAGCCGGGGTGCCTCCGTGTTCCTATTCCGGGGCATCCCAAATAATTTGCACGTACCAGTCAGTTGCCGCTGATGCGTCCTGACGAGGGCGGGTGCGCTGATCTGCGGAGAAGCCTCACAGCTCACACCAAGGTGGTGCGTAGTAACACGTACGCCCCGGCGCGTAGACGGGACCGCGCGCCGGGGCGTCAGATGTACAAGGGTCACATTCGGCCTCAGTAGGCGCGCGCCACGACGGCGACGTTACCGGGTGCGTCGTCGGCCTCCGGCACCGACCCGTCCGCGGCGAGCAGACACCGTACGGACACCGCGTGCTCGGCGAGCCGCGCCTCCCCCGCCTCGCCGAGCGTGGCCCACGGGATGCGCGCCCAGCCGCCGGCCGCGGTCGCCTCGACGGCCTCGTCGACGGTGGCGACGTCGCTGGTCCGGGACGTGCGGCGGTCGCGCGACTGCTTCAGGAGGAGGGCCTGGTCCTCTTCGAGGAGGCCCGGCAGCAGTCCGGCGAGCGCGTCGATCGCGACCGGCTCCTTGCCGCCGGGGATGCGCCGGGCCAGCATCGCGGTGCCGCTCTCCAGGTCGCGCGGGCCGATCTCCACGCGGACGGGGACGCCCTTGAGCTCCCAGTCGACGGCCCGCCTCCCGAAGGGGGTGTCCGTGCGGTCGTCGACCTGGACCCGGATCCCGGCCGCCTTGAGCGCGGCACCGATCTCACGCACCTTGGCGAGCACCGCCTCGTCGTCCTTGATGGCGAGCACGACGACCTGGGTGGGGGCGAGGCGCGGCGGGACCCTGAGGCCGTTGTCGTCGCCGTGCATCATCACCAGGGCGCCGATCATGCGGGTCGTCGAGCCCCAGGAGGTCTGCCAGACGAGCTCCTGCTTGCCCTCCTTCGACAAGTACTGCGTGCCGAACGCCTTGGCGAAATTCTGGCCGAGTTCATGGCTGGTCCCCATCTGGAGGGCCTTGCCGTCGCCCATCATCCCTTCCAGCGTGAGGGTGTTGATGGCGCCCGCGAAGCGCTCCTTGGGCGTCTTGCGTCCCAGGAGGACGTCCATGGCGAGAACGTTCTCCATGAAGTCCGCGTACACGTGCCGGTGGATGCGCGCCGCGAAGTCGCGCGCCTCCTCGTAGGTCGCGTGCGCCGTGTGCCCCTCCTGCCAGAGGAATTCCGTCGTGCGCAGGAAGAGCCGCGGCCGCAGTTCCCAGCGGACCACGTTGGCCCACTGGTTGATGAGCAGCGGCAGATCTCGGTAGCTCTGCACCCACTTCGCGAAGGAGGCGTTGATGATCATCTCGGAGGTGGGGCGGACGACGGCCGGCTCCTCCAGCTCCTTGCCGCCGCCGTGGGTGACCACGGCCAGCTCGGGCGCGAAGCCCTCGACGTGGTCGGCCTCCTTCACCAGGTACGACTGCGGGATCAGGAGCGGGAAGTACGCGTTCTGCGTGCCCGTCTCCTTGATACGCGCGTCCATGTCCTGCTGCATCCGCTCCCACAGGCCGTAGCCGTACGGTCGGATCACCATCGTGCCGCGCACCGGCCCGTTGTCGGCCAGTTCGGCCTTGGAGATCAGGTCCTGGTACCAGCGCGGGAAATCTTCCGCCTGGGGCGTGAGTACAGGGGCTTTGGCCATGGCGCGCATGCTAGGGCGCGGGCTGCGGAGTACTCGAATCCTTTTCGCCCGTATGCCCCCGCGTGCACGCGTCATATGACCCCAGGGGGGCGCACGACGGGGCACGCGCGCATTGTGCGTACGCCTGCCCGACACCCCCTAGACGCGGCGGACGATGCGGAGTTTTCTGGCATACGGGGGGAGTGCGAGGAGCGCGCGAACACGGTCCATACGCATCGGCGACAACTCTCGGCATCTCTCGGTGAATTGGGGAACTTTCGATGACACCTACGCTCGTGCAGCGACACCTTCCTCACGCGGCGTCCGTGCCGCGCGCGGACCTGTGCGCACGCGCGCGTGACTGGGCGGAGATCCAGGAACGGATGCTGGTCCCGCTCTACGAAGCGGTGTACGAGCGGCTCGAGGTCGGTCCCGGCACCCGTCTGCTGGGCCTCGGCTGCGGTTCCGGTCTCGCCCTGCTCATGGCCGCGTCCCGCGGGGCGGCCGTGACCGGGGTCGAGGCCGTCGAACCGGAGCGGCTCGCCCTCGCCCGTGAGCGTCTGCTGCCCGACGCCTTGGAGGGGCAGCGCCCCCGGGCGCGTACCGCATCCGTCCGGCTCACCGACGGCAGCGACGACGCCGTCGTGGCCGGGCCCGACGCCACCCCGTACGACATCATCACCGCCTTCCAGCCGATCGGTTGCACGGCCGGTGACGCGGAGGGGCTCTCCTCACTCCTGGAGAGCGCCGCGCCGCTCGCCGAGCGGGGCGCCGCCGTGGTGCTCGTCGGATGGGGTCCGCCTGAGCGCTGCACCACGTCGTCCGTCCTGCGCGTGGCCACCAAGCTGGCCGACCCGCTGCGCAGTGCGGGCAGCTGGCGGCCCGCGCTGCGCGACGACCTGGAGGAGGTCGCCCACCGGGCCGGGCTGCGCCCCGACGGCTCGGGCCGGGTGGCATGCCCCTTCGGCTACGCGGACACGGAGAGCGCGGTCAAGGGACTGCTGTCCACCGGGCTGTTCGACGCGGCGGTGGGCGCCACGGATCCGACGCAGGTCGACAAGGAGGTGACGGAGGCACTGCAGCCGTATCTGCGCCAGGACGGCACGGTGTGGATGCCCAATGTGTTCCGGTACCTGATCGCCCGCACCGTCTGACCGGCGGCGGGGCCGGCCGGGTCAGTCCTTGGTGAGCCGGGTGACGCCGGCGACCCGGTAGGCGTCCGCCTCCTCCAGGGTCTCGTTCTCCAGGAGCGCGGCCGCCAGTGCGTCCAACTGGTCGCGGTGGTCGCGCAGTTTGCGGCACGCCTCGTCGTAGCACTCGTCCACGATGCGGCGCATCTCGCCGTCGATCGTGTCCAGGGTGTCGGGGGCGGCGGAGAGTCCGTACGCCTGCTGGGCGTCGTTCGGCAGCGCCGACAGACGGCCGACCTTCTCGCTCATGCCCCAGCGGCCGACCATGCCGCGGGCGATGTTCGTCACCTGCTCCAGGTCGTTCTCGGCTCCGGTCGTGATGACCCCGTAGACGACCTGCTCGGCCGCCATACCGCCGAGGGCGCCGATGATGCGGCCGCGCAGGTACTCCTCCGTGTACGCGTACTTGTCGGAGTCCGGCGTGGACAGCGTGACGCCGAGGGCGCGGCCGCGCGGCACGATGGTGATCTTGCGGACCGGGTCGGCGCCGGGCTGCAGCATGCCGAGCAGGGCGTGCCCGCTCTCGTGGTACGCGGTGCGCCGGCGCTCCTCGTCGGGCATGACGAGCGGCCGTTCGGCGCCCAGCTGGACCTTCTCCAGCGCCTCGGAGAGATCGGTCTGCGTGACCTCCTGCTGCTTGCGCTTGACGGCGAGCAGGGCGGCCTCGTTGGCGAGGTTGGAGAGTTCGGCGCCGGTCATGCCCGGTGTCGTACGGGCCACCTGCGCGAGGTCCACGTCGTCGGCGAGCGGGATCGCCCGCGTGTGGATCTTGAGGATCGCCTCGCGGCCGCCGCGGTCGGGCGGCGAGACATTGACGATCCGGTCGAAGCGGCCGGGCCGGGTCAGCGCCGGGTCGAGGACGTCGGCGCGGTTGGTGGCGGCGATGACGATGACGCCCTCGGAACCGGAGAAGCCGTCCATCTCGGTGAGGATCTGGTTCAGGGTCTGCTCGCGCTCGTCGTGGCCGCCCATGCCGGAGCCGCCGCCGCGGGCCCGGCCGATGGTGTCGATCTCGTCGATGAAGATGATCGAGGGCGCGACCTTGCGGGCCTCGGCGAACAGTTCGCGCACACGCGAGGCGCCGACGCCGACGATCATCTCGATGAACTCGGAGGCCGAGGCCGAGAAGAACGGGACGCCCGCCTCCCCCGCGACCGCCCGCGCGAGCAGCGTCTTACCGGTTCCGGGCGGGCCCGCGAGCAGCACGCCGCGCGGCATCTTGGCGCCCATCTTGCGGTACTCGTCGGGGTTCTTCAGGAAGTCCACGACGTCGCCCAGCTCGCCCGCGACCTCGTCGATACCGGCGACGTCCTCGAACGTCGTGCGCTTCTTGCCGGGTTCCAGCTCGACCGGTTTCGGCGGCTGTTTGCGGCCGAGCATGCCGCCCGCGCCGCCGCCCATGCCCTGGCTCATCCGCCGCGCGATGAAGATCCACAGCACTACGAGGAGCAGCATCGGGGCGAGCGAGATGAGCAGATTGGCGAGGAAGCTGCGCTCCTGGACGACCGGTTCGGCCGTGACGACGACGTCGTGCTTCTCCAGGTTCGCCCAGAGGTCGTCGTCCGCGAAGGACGGGCGCTGCGTCGTGAACTTCGTGTAGTTCTTGCTGCTGCTGTCGCTGTCGTCCGGGGTGGGCTGCTCCTTCTTGAGCTGGCCCTGGATCGCGTCGCCCTTGGCGTAGATCTTGGTGACGTTGTCGTTGGCGACCTGCTTGCTGAACTCGGTGTACGAGATCGTCGGCTCGTCGCCCCGGTTGAAGAAGGACAGGACCAGGTTGGCGATGAGGTAGACGACCAGGGCCGTCAGGATCAGGCTCCCCCAGCCGCCGGGCATCCGGCGCTTGGGCGGCTGCGAGGGCGGCGGGGGCGGTGCCCCTTCCGAGCGCCAGGGCTGATCGGTCCGATCGCGCGGGGGTACCGGGTTCGCCACGCCTCTGTCCTCCTGCCGCAGACTGCCGATGTCCCTTGATCCTTGGGCCCATCAGCGCACAGATCGGACATCCTCGCCACCCGGGAAGAGCAGTGCGAAGGGCCCGGAACCGAACCGGTTCCGGGCCCTTCAGCCGCCTACGACAGGCGTGTCCTCGCAGGTCAGCCCATGAACTTCTTGAACTCGTCGGGGAGCTCGAAGTCCTTGGCCTGCTGCTGGCCCGCACCGGGCAGGCCGAGCGCGCCACCGGACTCGGCGGCGGCCGCGCGGCGGGCGGCCTCCTCCTGCTCCTGCTGCTTGCGCTTCATCGGGTTGCCGGAGCGCTGCTTGCCCTTGGCCTTCTTGGGCTGCTTCTTCGTGCGCCCCGCACCGCCGCCCATGCCCGGCATCCCGGGCATCCCCGGCATCCCGCCGCCCTGGGCCATGCGGGACATCATCTTGCGGGCCTCGAAGAACCGCTCGACCAGGTTCTTGACCGCGCTGACCTCGACACCGGAACCCTTGGCGATACGGGCCCGGCGCGAGCCGTTGATGATCGTCGGCTCCTGGCGCTCGGCCGGGGTCATCGACTTGATGATGGCGGCAGTGCGGTCGACGTCGCGCTCGTCGAGGTTGTTGATCTGGTCCTTGATCTGGTTCATGCCCGGGAGCATCCCGAGCAGCTTCGAGATCGAGCCCATCTTCCTGACCTGCTCCATCTGGGCCAGGAAGTCGTCGAGCGTGAAGTCCTGGCCCTTCTTGGAGGCCAGCTTGGAGGCCATCTTCTCGGCCTCCTGCTGCGAGAAGGTCTGCTCGGCCTTCTCGATCAGCGTGAGCATGTCGCCCATGCCGAGGATGCGGGACGCCATGCGGTCCGGGTGGAACGCGTCGAAGTCGTCCAGCTTCTCGCCGTTCGAGGCGAACATGATCTGGCGGCCGGTGACGTGCGCGATCGACAGGGCGGCACCACCACGGGCGTCACCGTCGAGCTTGGAGAGCACCACGCCGTCGAAGCCGACGCCGTCGCGGAACGCCTCGGCCGTGTTGACCGCGTCCTGACCGATCATGGCGTCGACGACGAAGAGGACCTCGTCGGGGCTGACGGCGTCGCGGATGTCCGCGGCCTGCTGCATCAGCTCCTGGTCGATGCCGAGACGGCCGGCGGTGTCGACGATGACCACGTCGTACACCTTGGACTTGGCGTACTCGATGGAGTCCTTGGCGACCTGGACCGGGTCGCCCACGCCGTTGCCCGGCTGGGGCGCGTAGACGCCGACGCCGGCGCGCTCGGCGACGACGCTCAGCTGGTTCACGGCGTTCGGGCGCTGGAGGTCACAGGCGACGAGCAGCGGCGAGTGCCCCTGGCTCTTGAGCCACAGACCGAGCTTTCCGGCGAGGGTGGTCTTACCGGCACCCTGCAGACCGGCGAGCATGATCACGGTCGGGCCGGTCTTGGCGAACCGCAGCCTGCGGGTCTCGCCGCCGAGGATGCCGATGAGCTCCTCGTTGACGATCTTGATGACCTGCTGGGCGGGGTTCAGCGCCTGGGAGACCTCGACGCCGGTGGCGCGCTCCTTGACCTGCTTGATGAAGGCGCGGACGACGGGCAGGGCGACGTCGGCCTCGAGCAGCGCGATACGGATCTCGCGGGCCGTGGCGTCGATGTCCGCTTCGCTCAGCCGGCCTTTGCCGCGGAGGTTCTTGAATGTCGCTGCGAGGCGATCGGAAAGAGTGTCGAACACGGCGGTCGCGAATCCTCGGGTCGGTGGGCTTAGGGACAGGTCGCCCTCCAGGGTATCGGGCCCCGGGGACATGGTCAGCGGCCTGGTCGGAAGGGCCCCGCCAGGGGCGCGGGACCGTATCGATTCACGGCACCGCCGCGGAGCGCGGGCAACTCGCCTCCGGCGGCGCACGCCACCCTTCGCGCGCCCCCGTTCCCAAAGGCGCTAAGAGCGCAGCGCCCCCTCCAACCCCTTGGCCACGGACACCGCCTCCTCGGAAGGCAGCGGCGCCCCTTCGGGCCCGGTGACATAGAACGCGTCCACCGCGTTGGCCCCCAGCGTCGACACGTGCGCGGAGCGCACCCGCACGCCGGACGCCTCCAGCGCCCGCCCGATCCGGAACAGCAGCCCCGGCGCGTCCTGGGCCCGCACCTCGATCACAGTCGCGCGCCGGGATCCGGCCGAGGCCACGGCGACCCGGGCCGGCGGCGCCACCACGCCGCGCCGCCGCGGATAGGCGGCGTCCCGCTCGGCGAGCCGGGCCGCGATGTCGAGCGACCCGTCGAGGGCGCGGACGAGATCGGCGCGCAGCCGGGCGGCCTGCGGCAGGGAGCCGTACTCGGCGGCGACCCGCCAGTTCAGCAGCAGGACGGCGCCCGCCACGCCCTCCGGCAGCGACAGCGACCGCAGCTCGGCGGTGCGCACGGTCAGCCGGTGCATCGCCAGGACCCCGGCCACGGCGGGCAGCACGCCCGGCTGGTCCGGTACGGCGATCAGGAGTTCCACGCCGAGCGGCTCGGGCTCGTCGGACGGGTCGGCGGCGGCCTCGGTCTGCGCCCGCAGCGCGAGCACGGGCCCGCCGGTGCGGAACGCCTCCACGGCCAGCCGTTCCTGCTCCGCCGTGGGCTCGGCCGCGGCAGCCGCCTCCTCGGCGGCGGGTTCGTCCCCGGCGAGCACCGCCGAGACCCGTTTGACCAGGTCGGCGACGAGCGAGCCGCGCCAGGACGACCAGGCGGCGGGCCCGGTGGCCAGCGCGTCCGCCTCGGTGAGCGCGTGCAGCAGTTCCAGGGTGCCCACCGAACCGACCGCGTCCGCGACGGCCCGCACGGTCGCCGGGTCCTCCAGGTCGCGGCGCGTCGCGGTCTCGATGAGCAGCAGGTGATGGCGTACGACGGTGGAGAGCACGGCCACATCGCCGCGGTCGAAGCCGATCCGCGCGGCCACGTCCCGCGTGATGATCTCGCCCGCGACCGAGTGGTCGCCGGGCCATCCCTTGCCGATGTCGTGCAGCAGCGCCGCCACGAGGAGCAGGTCGGGCCGGCCCACGCGGCGCGTCAACTCGCTTGCCTGGACGGCGGTTTCGACCAGGTGCCGGTCGACGGTCCAGGTGTGTACGGCGTTGCGCTGCGGCCGGCACCGCACCCGCTCCCAGTCCGGCAGCAGCCGCGTGATGAGCCCCTCGGCCTCCAGCGCCTCCCAGACCTCCACGGTCGGGCGCCCTGCGCCGAGCAGCGTCACCAGCTGTTCGCGGGCCTCGGCGGGCCAGGGCGTGGGCAGCGGGCGGGCCGCGGCGGCCATCCGGCGCACCGCGTGCAGCGACAGCGGCAGTCCGGCCTGGGCGGCAGCGGCGGCGGCGCGCAGCGGGAGCACCGGGTCGCGCTCGGGCTTCGCGGCGAGCGCCAGCACGGCCTCGCCGTCCATCTCGACGACGCCCTCGGCGAGCGGCGAGCGCTCCACGGGCGCGGACTTCCCGCCGCCCAGCATCGCGCGCAGCCGGGGCCGCACCGCACGGGACTTGAGCACCCGGCTCACCTCGCGCCAGGTGACATCGCTGGCGTACGAGATGGTGCGCGCGGCCTCGTAGACCTGGCGCAGCAGGGTGTCGGCGTCCAGCAGACCGAGTTCCGCGGCGACCTGGTCCTGCTCCTGGAGGGCGAGCCGGTCGGTGGCCCGGCCGGTCGTCAGGTGCAGGGCGTCGCGTACGTCGAGGAGCCGGCGCCGCGCGTCGGCGAGGCCCTCGCGGGGCGCGTCCGCCAGCCAGGACGCGGCGACGGCCCGCAGCGCGGTCGCGTCCCGCAGGCCGCCGCGCGCCTCCTTCAGATCGGGTTCGAGCAGGTACTGCAACTCGCCCTGCCGCTCGGCCCGTTCCTCGCACATCTCGCGCAGCTCGGGGAGCCGCTTGGGCGCCTGGTTGCGCCAGTCGGCGAGGACCGCGGTGCGCAGGCCCGCCGTCAGGCCGAGGTCGCCCGCGATGTGCCGGGCGTCGAGCAGGCCCAGGTGCACCTTGAGGTCGTCGCCCGCGGTCTTGCGGGCCTCGGCCGGGGTGCGCACCGAGTGGTCGAGGGCGAGCCCCAGGTCCCAGACGGGGTACCAGATGCGGTCGGCGAGGGAGGCGATCTCGCCGGGGTCCGCGGTGCCGTCGTGCAGCAGGAGCAGATCGAGGTCGCTGCGCGGGGACAGCTCACCGCGTCCGTATCCGCCGACGGCGATGAGGGAGACCCCGGCCGTCCCCGTGCCGAACAGGTCGGTGAGCCAGTCGTCGGTGAGCTCCGCCAGGGCCGAACGGCGCGGCGGCCCGGACTGCGCCTCTCCTTGGAGAAGGCGCAGCCGGGCCGCCGCGTAGCCGCTGGGCTGGTCGTCCGATGCCTCGGTCCGTACGTCGTTCACACTCGTCACCCAGCGACTCCCGTCCTCTGCCGGTCAGTTCGGTTACAGCGCGTCGGGTCCGCGCTCGCCGGTCCTGACCCGTACGGCCGTCTCGACGGGGACCGCCCAGACCTTGCCGTCACCGATCTTGCCGGTCCGCGCCGCCTTCACGACGACGTCGATCAGCTGCTCGGCGTCGTCGTCCTCGACCAGGACCTCGATCCGGATCTTGGGCACCAGGTCGACGGTGTACTCGGCCCCACGGTAGACCTCGGTGTGTCCGCGCTGGCGGCCGTAGCCGCTGGCCTCGGTCACGGTCAGGCCCTGGACGCCGAAGGCCTGGAGGGCTTCCTTGATCTCGTCGAGCCGGTGCGGCTTGACGACCGCGGTGATGAGCTTCATGCGTCGACCTTCTTCGTGTCCGTGGCAGCAGTGGCGACCGGGGCGGGAACCGCCGTGCGGGCCGCCGCTCCGCCGCCGGCCCCGCTGAAGTCGTATGCGGTCTCGGCGTGCTCGGTCTGGTCGATCCCGGTGACCTCGTCGTCCTCGCTGACCCGCATGCCCATCGTCTTGTCGATGAGGAAGGCGAGGATCGCGGAGGCGATCAGCGAGTAGGCGAGGACACCGCCGACACCGGCGCACTGCTTCCAGAACTGGTCGAGCGTGTGGTCGCCGTAGAACAGGCCGGCCGCGTCGGACTGACCGCCGCCCGTGGCGAAGAAGCCGATGAGCAGGGAGCCGACGACGCCGCCGACCAGGTGGACACCGACGACGTCGAGCGAGTCGTCGTAGCCGAACTTGTACTTCAGGCCCACGGCCATGGCGCACAGCACACCGGCGATGGCGCCGATGGCGATCGCGCCGAGCGGCGAGCAGGAGCCGCCGGACGGGGTGATCGCGACGAGACCGGCGACGGCACCGGAGGCGGCGCCGAGCGAGGTGAACGCGCCGTGGCGCAGCTTCTCGTAGATGAGCCAGGCGATCATGGCGGCGGCGGTGGCGACCTGCGTGTTGACGAACATCAGCGCGCCGACGCCGTCGTCGTTGCCGAGCCAGGAGCCGGCGTTGAACCCGAACCAGCCGAACCACAGCAGACCGGCGCCGAGCATCGTCCACGGCAGCGAGTGCGGCCGCATCGGGTCCTTCTTGAAGCCGACGCGCTTACCGATGACGAGGATCACGCCGAGGGCCGCGGCGCCGGCGTTGATGTGCACGGCCGTACCGCCGGCGAAGTCGATCACGCCGAGGTCGAAGGCCCAGCCGCCGGTCCCCCACACCCAGTGCGCGACCGGGAAGTAGACAATCGTGGCCCACAGCGCGATGAACAGCGACCAGGCCGTGAACTTCACCCGGTCCGCGAGGGCACCGCTTATCAGGGCGGGCGTGATGATCGCGAACATCAGCTGGAAGACGGCGAAGACGTAGATCGGGATGGTGTACCCGGGCCACAGTTCGGTCTTGCCGATGCCGCTGAGGCCGAGGAAGTCGTTCTCCCAGCCGAAGAGCGAGCCGTGATCGGTGCCGAACGCGACGGAGAAGCCGAACAGCACCCACAGGATCGTGATGATCCCGAGGCTGATGAAGCTCATCATCAGCATGTTCAGGGTGGACTTCACCCGGACCATGCCTCCGTAGAAGAAGGCCAGGCCCGGCGTCATGAGCATCACCAGGGCGGAACAGATCAGCATGAAGCCTGTGTTCGCGGCGGAGAGCTTGGGAGCTTCCGCGGCGAGCGTGATGGCGGCTGGTGCCATCGGCGTCTCCTCGTCGTTGGTACGGCCCCGTGCGGGCGAAGCCTGAAGCGGTCGTCATGAGGGGTGGGCCGGTTATGCGCCAAGACATTGGCGCAGCGCGGTTTCCGTGGGTGCCCCTCGATGTTTCGCCGCAGTGACGAAGAGGTCGTGGGTGTTACGCGTCCATGAACTGCCGGATGGCGGGTTGCCCGATCGTTATCGTGGCGCAACCGGACGACGGTGATCGTCCGGACAGCAGCCGACCGCGACCGTCCGTCCGCGATGACCTGGCGTGGGGGAGCCGAGTCTGACTGTGTCGGGACGGGGCGGCCGCGGCCGGGGTCCGAGCGTGCTTCAGACCGCCGCTTCGGCGGTCTCGGGCAGATGGACGGCGAGCTGGTCGGTCAGATCGATGACCTCGGCGAGGTCCCCGAAGTCACGGACAGCGGTGTCCGCGGTCTTGCGGATGCGGGTGTTGACCCGCTCGGAGCGCACCTTCCGGGCGATGGAGAGGGCCTCCTTGGCCATCACGGTCGCCTGCTCCGGCTCCTTCTGCAGGAGGTGCACGGTGGCCATCCCGATCAGGTTCAGCGCGTAGGAACGCTGGTGCTCGGCGTCCTTGCCGAAGAGCTCGACGGCCCGCTGCATCAGGGGCTCGGCCATCGACGCGTAGGCGGGGCTGCGCCCGGCCACATAGGCGAGATCGCGGAACGAGTGGCTGTTCTCGCCGTGCAGTTCGGCCTCGGAGAAGAAGCGGATCCAGTCGGGGTCCGGCTCGTCCCAGTCGTCGGCGTCGGTGAAGGTGTCCTCGGCCATCCGCACGGCGCGCTTGCACTTGCCGGGCTGCCCCATGTTCGCGTACGCGCGGGCCTCCATCGCATACAGCATGGCCTGGGTGCGCGGGCTGGCGCAGTCACGGCTGCCGTACTGGGCGAGATGGATGAGTTCGAGCGCGTCCTCGGGGCGGCCGAGGTGGATCATCTGCCGGCTCATGCTGCTGAGAACGTACGAGCCCAGCGGCTTGTCGCCCGCTTCCTTGGCGGCGTGCAGGGCGAGCACGAAGTACTTCTGGGCGGTGGGCTGCAGGCCCACGTCGTAGCTCATCCACCCGGCCAGCTCCGCCAGTTCGGCGGCGACCTTGAACAGGCGCCTGGTGGTGGACTCGGGCTGCGGCTCCTGGAGGAGGTCGGTGACCTCGTGCAGCTGGCCCACGACCGCCTTGCGGCGCAGGCCGCCGCCGCACTGGGCGTCCCACTGGCGGAACATGACGGTGGTGGACTCCAGGAGGTCCAGCTCCGGCTTCGAGAGCCTGTTCCCCCGGCGCTGGGCCGCGGCGTCCTGGTCGGGCGGGGCGGCCGCGCCCGGCGTCGGCACCAGCCAGCGCTGCATCGGCTCGATGAGGGACGGGCCCGCGGCGAGGGCGAGGGAGCTGCCGAGGAAGCCGCGGCGGGCCAGCATCAGGTCGCTGCGCGAGAACTCGCCGATGAGCGCGACGGTCTGCGGCCCGGTCCACGGGAGGTCCACGCCGGAGACCGAGGGCGCCTGGTGCGCGGCGCGCAGGCCCAGGTCCTCGACGGCGACGACGCAGCCGAAGCGCTCGGAGAAGAGCTCGCTGAGGATTCTGGGGATCGGCTCGCGCGGGTTCTCCCCGTCGAGCCAGCGCCGCACCCGCGAGGTGTCGGTCGAGATGTGGTTCGCACCCAACTGCCGTGCCCGACGGTTCACTTGACGCGCCAGCTCGCCCTTCGACCAGCCGCTGCGCATGAACCACGAGTTGAGCAGTTCATTCGGGCGCTTCTCAGCGTTCGTCACGCTGCCACCGCTGCCGCCCACTGGAACGCCCCCATCCCTGAAGCCATCTACGCGATCCGTGCTGCCCAAGACGCTCAACGCCCAAGTCCTGTCGGCCGCTCTCACTCTTCGTCAGCGAGCCCCGTGCGGGTCACTGTGTCCGCAAGCCCTACCAGAATGCCGTCAACTACTGCTTCCCGTCCGCCAGTTGTCACTCCTCGAACGGGAATCCGAGTTGCCTCCGGCATACCCACGAGTGCATGCACCCACAGGGTCCGTGCACTGAAAGTAATCCTACGATCACCCCTCCCGCGAGGGCGAACCCTGAAACGCCACCATTCGCCACCCCTTCGAATGAACTCAGGGAGGGCCACACACGATTCACTTGACATAGGACAGCCGGAAGTAGGCGGAGCGGAGCACGCCGGGGCGCGCGACACCGGAGCGCACCACCCTCGGAGCGGCCCGGCGCCGTCACGACCGGGCGGCGCGCACATCGGGTAACGATCCGATGCCGCCGCGTAACCACCGGCGCGCGGGACCTGTTGGAGGGGGCATGGGCTTCACGATCGGCGGCATTCGCGAGATGCGCTCCGGCACACGGCGCCGCGGCCGCGCGTCCGGCCGTACGTCGGACTGCACCACGGTGGCGGAGTTCACGGGCCTGTGGGGCTGGGACGTGATTCCGGGAGCCCGCGCCACGGGCGGCGTGTGCTCCTGCGGCAAGGCGGAGTGCCCGGCGCCGGGCGCCCACCCGCTCGACCCGACGGCCCTGGTCCCGGCCGGCGCGACGCTGAACGAGGTGACCGAGGCCTGGGGCCACTTCCCCGGCGCCGCGGTGCTGCTCCCCGTGGGCCGCGCCTTCGACATCCTGGACGTCCCGGAGGCGGCGGGCCGCCGCGCCCTGATCCGCCTGGAGCGCATGGGCCTCCCGCTCGGCCCGGTGATCGCCACCCCCGAGGGCCGCGCCCACTTCTTCGTGGCGCCCAGCGCCGCGGCCGAACTCCCGACGCTGCTCTACCGCATGGGCTGGGACGACGCCTCGCTCGACCTGCACGCGCTCGGGCCCGGCGACCACATCACGGCCCCACCGTCGGACCGCGCGGGCCTCGGCCCCGCGACGTGGCTGCGCGCCCCGTCCCTGGACACGGCGACCCAGCCGCCGCAGGCACGCCTGCTGCTCGGCGCCCTGGCGTACGTGGCGCACCGGTCGCCCTGCGCATAGCCGCACCCGGAGCAGGCCCACCGAAACAGCGAAGTGCGGGGAACCCGGAGGTTCCCCGCACTCTTCGTTGTCGGCGTCGCCGTCGGTGTCAGTCCCCGATCAGCGCGTCCACGAATGCCTCGGGCTCGAACGGCGCGAGGTCGTCGGGACCCTCGCCCAGGCCCACGAGCTTCACCGGGACGCCCAGCTCACGCTGGACGGCGATGACGATGCCGCCCTTGGCCGTGCCGTCGAGCTTGGTCAGCACGATGCCGCTGATGTCGACGACCTCGGCGAAGACGCGGGCCTGAACCAGGCCGTTCTGCCCGGTCGTCGCGTCGAGGACGAGCAGCACCTCGTCGAGCGGGGCGTGCTTCTCGACGACGCGCTTGACCTTGCCGAGCTCGTCCATCAGGCCGGTCTTGGTGTGCAGCCGGCCCGCGGTGTCGATGAGGACGACGTCCGCGCCCTCCTCGATGCCCTCCTTGACGGCGTCGAAGGCGATGGACGCCGGGTCGCCGCCCTCGGGGCCGCGCACGGTGCGGGCGCCGACGCGCTCGCCCCACGTCTGCAGCTGGTCGGCGGCGGCCGCGCGGAACGTATCTGCTGCGCCGAGCACCACGTTCTTGCCGTCGGCGACGAGCACGCGCGCGAGCTTGCCGGTGGTGGTGGTCTTGCCGGTGCCGTTGACCCCGACGACCATGACGATGCCCGGAGTGGCCCCGTCGATGTTCCCGTCCGTCTTCACGGACCGGTCGAACTCGGGGACGAGCAGCTTGAGCAGCTCCTCGCGGAGCAGGCCGCGCAGTTCCTCGGGGGTGCGGGTGCCGAGCACCTTCACGCGCTCGCGCAGGTTCTCGACCAGCTCCTGGGTGGGCTGGACGCCGACGTCGGCGGTGAGGAGGGTGTCCTCGATCTCCTCCCAGGTGTCCTCGTCCAGGTGCTCGCGCGACAGGAGCGTGAGCAGCCCCTTGCCGAGCGCGTTCTGCGAGCGGGAGAGGCGGGCGCGCAGCCGCACCAGGCGGCCCGCGGTCGGCTCCGGGACCTCGATCTCGGGAGCGGCCGGGGCCGGCGGTTCCTCGACGACGACCGGGGCCGAGGCCGACGGTTCGACGAGCGGGAGATCCACCTCCTCGATCGTGCGCCGCGCTTCGTCGC
Organism: Streptomyces sp. VRA16 Mangrove soil; assembly: GCF_017377775.1. Taxonomy (GTDB): domain Bacteria; phylum Actinomycetota; class Actinomycetes; order Streptomycetales; family Streptomycetaceae; genus Streptomyces. The sequence goes on along the minus strand of NZ_JAFVLN010000015.1, from coordinate 76,790 downwards.
GCGGCGTCTCGGCCTCGTCGCCGACATGCGGCTCGGCGGGCGGGGCGGCGGTGATGTCGGGCGTCGACGGAGGGGCCGGCGGAAGCTGCTTCTTCTTGCGTCCGCTGACCACCAGCCCGCTGACCGCGCCGATCACGACCACGGCGATGACTACAGCAAGGATGACGATTTCCATAACTCGTCCAGTATCAGCCATGGGACCCGGCCGGGGCCGTTCTCGTTGCTTCCTCCAAAGGACAAAGGTCACTGGAGGGTATGACTCGGACTAAAGTACGATGGAAGAGGTTGCATCAACGCGCGTAGAGTCCAACGCGATCGACACGACCGGCACCACCAGGACCCCCGCAGGTCCGACAGGCCCCCACCCCCACCGGCTCTCCCGTCCCCCACGTCTGAGCCGAGCGAGAGGCACGGAACCCCACCGCTATGACCAAGACCGCCGAATCCGAAGGCGCACTGGAAACGCGCGGCCTCGAGCCCGTTCCCGATTCCGAGCGCACCGCCAAGACCCGCGATCTCTTCCCGACGTGGGTCGGCGCGAACATCAGCGTGCTGCTGCTCACGATGGGCGCGAGCCTCGTCGTGGCCTACAAGCTCAACTTCTGGCAGGCGATCGTCGTCGCGATCGCGGCGCCCATCGTGTCGTACGGCCTGGTCGGCCTGATCGGCATCGCGGGCAAGCGCGGCGGCGCTCCCGGCATGGCCCTGTCCCGCGCGGTCTTCGGCCAGCGCGGCAACCTGCTGCCCGGTTCGCTGATCTGGGTCGCCCGCTGGGGCTGGGAGACGATCAACGCGGTCACGGGTGCGTACGCGGTCCTGACCATCCTGGACATCCTGTTCGGCATCAGCAAGAACAACGCCCTGGTGATCGTCACCCTGTTCGCGTTCGTGGTCGCCACGTTCGCGATCTCGGGCCTCGGCATCAACGCCGTGCAGAAGTGCAACAAGTACGCGACGTACCTCTTCGGCCTCTTCTCGGTGCTCGTCCTGGTCTACCTGATCATCAACACCGACTGGTCGAAGGTCTTCGACCAGCCCGCCGGCTCGACGTCCCTGATGGTCGCGGGCATCGGCATGATCGCCGCCGGCGGCGTCAGCTGGATCCCGTCCTCCCCCGACTTCACCCGCTACCTGCCGCGCACCGCCTCCTCCAAGGCGATCGTCGGCACCTCGATCGGCGGCGCGGGCATCGTCGTGCTCCCGATGGTCCTGATGGGCGCCGTCATGGCGGTCTCCACGCCGGACCTGGCCTCGGCCTCCGACCCGGTCTCCTTCCTGGGCGAGCTGCTGCCGACCTGGATCGCGGTGCCGTACCTGCTGATCTCGCTGGTCGGCATGCTGCTGATCAACGCGATGTCGATGTACTCGGCCGGCTTCACCGCGCAGACGCTCGGCTTCAAGATCCCGCGCCACTGGGCCGTCTCGATCAACGCCCTCATCTCGCTGGTCTTCGGCGCGATTCTGATGCTGGTCGCGACCAGCTTCATGGGCTCGTTCATCGCCTTCCTGTCGCTGCTCGCGGTCGCCTTCTCCGCCTGGGTCGGCGTCTTCGGCGCGGACATGTTCACGCGCAGGCACTACGACGGCGCGGCCATGCTCGACACCACCCGCACCAGCGCCTACTGGTACAAGGGCGGCTTCTCCCCCGCGGCCGTGATCGCCTGGGCGGTCGGCCTCGGCGCGGGCCTGCTGTTCACGTCGTCGGACTGGTTCACCGGACCGCTCGCCACGAACAACTTCATCGGTGAGTACGGCCTCGGCTGGGTCGTCACGATCGTCGTCTCCGGCCTGCTGTACCTGGCGCTGCCGAAGCCGGCGGACACCACGAAGGCTCCGGCCGCGGAGCCCCAGGAGCCCGAGGCCATAGCGGTCTGACGCTCCGTCAGCTACCGTCCCCCTTCACCCGAGCCCGATCCCGAGCCAGCGTGAAGGGGGACTTTTCCATGCCCGTCTCCGTCGTACGGTTCAACCTGGTCGATCCCGTCGGCTCGCCCGAGTCGCTCAGCGTCCGCTACCGGGCGGCCGTGGAGATGGCGGCGTACGCCGACGAGCGCGGCATCGACACCGTGCAGACCGAGGAGCACCACGGCGTCGCCAACAACTGGCTGCCGTCCCCGTTCACCTTCGCGGGCGCGGTCTTCGGCGCCACCCGCCGCATCGCGGTCACCGTCTCCGCCATCATCGGCCCGCTGCACGACCCGCTGCGCCTGGCCGAGGACATCGCCGTGCTCGACCTCGTCAGCGGCGGCCGGCTCGTGACGGTGGCGGGGATCGGCTACCGCCCCGAGGAGTACGCGCAGTTCGACGTGGAGTGGAAGCGGCGCGGCAGGCTCCAGGACGAGCTGCTCGAAACGCTTCTGCAGGCGTGGACCGGCGAGGAGTTCAGCTACCGGGGCCGCACGGTCCGGGTCACCCCGCGCCCGCTCACCCGCCCCCACCCCCTCCTCCTGGTCGGCGGCTCCTCGCAGGCGGCCGCACGCCGTGCGGCCCGCCTCGGTCTGCCCCTCTTCCCGAGCGCGCACCTGCCCGAACTGGAGGCGTACTACAAGGAGAAGCTCATCGAGTACGGGACCGAGGGCTGGACCATGATGCCCGCCGAGACCACCCCGCTCCTCCACCTCTCCGAGGACCCGGACCGCACCTGGGCCGCGTACGGCGAGCACTTCCTGCACGAGGCGCGGACGTACGCGTCCTGGCAGTCCGGGGACATCAAGTCGGCGGTGAAGTCCGGGGCCTCGACGGTCGAGGAGCTGCGTGCCGAGGGCGTCTACCGGATCCTCACGCCCGAGCAGTGCGTGGCGCAGGGCCTCGACAACTACGTACTGCACCCCTTGTCGGGCGGGATGCCGGTGGAGGAGGGCTGGCGCAGCCTCAGGCTCTTCGCGGAGCAGGTACTGCCCGCGCTGTCCCCCGGCTGACCACGTGATCTTCTCGGGCGGCCTCGGGAACGGTGGCGGCGTCGTGATCCGGTGCGTCCCGGGGAACGACGACGCCGCCCCCTCGCGGGAGGGGGCGGCGGGGTCATCGGGGAGACGACAGCGGGGTCTGAAGGCCGTCTCCCCGGGTCCTGCGGGGAGTTCGGGCGGGTCAGCCCATCTCCTCCAGTGCCTTGCCCTTGGTCTCCTTGACGAACTTGAGCACGAAGGGGATGGAGAGCGCGGCGAAGACGGTGTAGATGATGTACGTCGCGGAGAGGTTCCAGTCGGACAGCGACGGGAAGCTCGCGGTGATCGCCCAGTTGGCCAGCCACTGGGCCGAGGCGGCCACGCCGAGCGCCGCGGCGCGGATGTTGTTCGGGAACATCTCGCCGAGGAAGACCCAGACGACGACACCCCACGACATGGCGAAGAAGAAGACGAAGAAGTGCGCCGCGACCAGGGCGACCCAGCCCTGGGTGCTCGGCAGCTTGCCGTCCACCAGGTCGTAGCTGAACGCCCAGGCCTCCAGGGCCAGACCGATCACCATGCCGACCGAACCGATCAGGGCCAGCGGCTTGCGGCCGATCCGGTCCACGAAGATCATCGCGACGACGGTACCGATGATGTTGATGATCGACGTCGTGAACGAGTAGAAGAACGAGTCCGTCGGGTCGACACCGACCGACTGCCACAGCGTCGAGGAGTAGTAGAACGCGACGTTGATGCCGACGAACTGCTGGAAGACGGAGAGGCCGATACCGATCCAGACGATCGGCTTGAAGAAGAAGCTGCCGCCCAGCAGGTCCTTGAACGTGGACTTGTGCTCGCTGCGCATGGCGTGCTCGATCTCGGCCACGCGCGCGTCGAGGTTGATCTCCTTGCCCTCGACCTCTTCGAGGACCTCCTTGGCCCTGTCGACCTTGCCGGCGGAGATCAGGTAGCGCGGCGACTCGGGGATCGCGAAGGACAGCAGCCCGTACAGGGCGGCCGGGATGACCATCACGCCGAGCATGACCTGCCAGGCCTCCAGGCCCATCAGCTGGCCGCGCTGGTCACCGCCCGCGGCGTTCAGCAGACCCCAGTTGACGAGCTGGGAGATGGCGATGCCGACGACGATCGCGGCCTGCTGGAAGGAGCCGAGCCGGCCGCGGTAGGCGGGCGGGGCGACCTCGGCGATGTAGGCCGGGCCGATCACCGACGCCATACCGATCGCGAAACCACCCACGATCCGCCAGAACGCCAGGTCCCACAGCGCGAACGGCAGCGCCGAACCCACGGCGCTGACGGTGAACAGGACCGCCGCGATCTGCATGCAGCGGATACGGCCGATACGGTCCGCGATCCGTCCCGCGGTCGCGGCACCGATGGCACAGCCGATCAGCGCGATGGCGATGACCTGCGCGAGCGCGGCGGAACCGATGTCGTACCGGTCGCGGATGGCCTCGACAGCGCCGTTGATCACGGAACTGTCGTAGCCGAACAGGAAACCGCCCATCGCCGCGGCCGCCGCGATGAAGATGACATGCCCCAGGTGCTCGGGCTGAGCTTGCCGGGCTCCGGACTGAGGTGGCGCTGTGTCGGTCACGTGTACTCCTCGGGCCACCGGCTTCGCTGCCGGGGGTGGGGGCGAGCCCTTCCAGTGGCGCACAACTTCACGACGCCCACCACCTGAAGGTAAAAGCAACGCTGCAGAGACTATGTGTTCAAGTTTCGAAGTCAATAGGCGGGGCTCCTCTAGTTTTTGCGCATGAGAGTGTCGCCTTGAGTTCAACTCTTGAAGATTGATAGATGCGGCTGACGCACGTCGACCACCGCGCCGGAGCCCGCTCGGGAGCTACCTGAGGCGCTGGCTGATCACCTTCGACACCCCGTCGCCCTGCATGGAGACGCCGTACAGCGCGTCGGCGACCTCCATCGTGCGCTTCTGGTGCGTGATCACGATGAGCTGCGAGGCCTCCTGCAGCTCCTGCATGATGCGGATGAGCCGCTGCAGGTTGGTGTCGTCGAGGGCTGCCTCGACCTCGTCCATCACGTAGAACGGGCTGGGCCGCGCCTTGAAGATGGAGACGAGCAGCGCCACGGCGGTCAGCGACCGCTCACCGCCGGAGAGCAGGCTGAGCCGCTTGACCTTCTTGCCCGGCGGCCGTGCCTCGACGTCCACGCCCGTGGTGAGCATGTTGTCGGGATCGGTCAGGATCAGCCGTCCCTCACCCCCCGGGAACAGCCGGCCGAAGACGCCCTCGAACTCCCTCGCGGTGTCCCGGTACGCCTCGGTGAAGACCTGCTCGACGCGCTCGTCGACCTCCTTCACCACTTGAAGCAGGTCGGTGCGGGTCTTCTTCAGGTCCTCCAGCTGCTCACTGAGGAACTTGTGGCGCTCCTCCAGTGCCGCGAACTCCTCCAGCGCAAGGGGATTGACCTTGCCGAGCTGCTGGTAGGCGCGCTCGGCGGACTTCAGGCGCTTCTCCTGCTCCGAACGGACGAACGGCCGCGGCTGGTTGCGCGGGTGCTCCGGGTCCTCCGGCAGCTCCTCGCCCTCGGCGGGGAGCGAGGGCGGCACGGGCCGGTCGGGACCGTAGTCCGCGACGAGCCCCGCCGGTTCGACACCGAGTTCCTCCAGCGCCTTGGTCTCCAGCTGCTCGATCCGCAGCCGCTTCTCCGCTCCTAGTACCTCGCCTCGGTGAACCGAATCAGTCAGCTTGTCGAGTTCCGCCTTGAGATCGCGGCCACGGGTCCGCTCGGCGACCAGTTCCTGCTCCCGTACGGCCTTGGCCTGCTCGGCGAGGGCCCGCTCCTCGTCGGCGCGCGCGATGGACACCTCGACGTGCGCGAGCAGCTGCCGGGCGCCGGACGCCACGGCCTCGGCGACCGCGGCCTCGTACTGGAGACGGGCCCGCTGCCGCTCGGCACGCGCGCGTGCCTCGCGTTCGGCGCGGGCCGCCCGGTCGAGCGAGTCGGCCCGTCCCGCGAGCCCCTTCACCCGCTCCTCGTGCGTACGCACCTGGAGGCGCGCCTCCATCTCGGTCTGGCGCGCGTTGGCCCCGTCGGCGCCCAGCCGGTCGCGTACCGAGGTGTCCGGCTCCTCGTCCCCTCCGTCCCCGAAGGGGGCTTGCTCCTCGGCGACGGCGAGCCGCTCGGCCAGCTCCTCGGCGTCCATGGCGGCCTTCTCCAGCGCGTCCTGCGCCTTGGCCGCGGCCGCCGCGCTGCGCTCGGCCTCGCCCACGGCGCCGCGCGCCTGCCCGGCGAGCCGCCCGAGCTGCTGGGCCCGCCCCGAGCGCTCGCGCTCTATGGCGCGCTGGCGCTGCCCCAGCTCCTCGACGAGCGCGGCGCATTCCTTGCGCCGCTCGCCGGCCGTGTACTGGATCTCGGCCAACTCCTCGCACTGGGCGGCCAGTTGCTCCAGCTCGGCCGCCGCCTCGTCGACGGATGCCTGTACTTCGAGGAGGCTGGGCGCCCCGGCGGACCCGCCGTGCGCGAAGTGCGCGCCGAGCAGATCGCCCTCGGCGGTCACGGCGGTCAGCTCGGGCCGCGCGTAGACGAGGTCCTCGGCGTCCTCCAGCGTCCCCACGACCACGATGTCGCGCAGCAGCCTGCGGACGGCCGGCATCAGCTCGGCCGGTCCGCGCACCAGTTCGGCGGCGTACGGCGGGCTGCCCGGCCGTGCCGCCTCCTGCGCCGGGTCGGTCTCCGTCGCCAGGAGCAGGGCCGCGCGCCCCGCGTCCTGCTTGCGCAGCAGGCGAATCGCTTCGGCAGCGGCGCTCGGCGAGGTGACGGCGATGGCGTCGGCCGCGGCCCCGAACGCGGCCGCGACCGGCACCTCGAACCCCGGCGCCACCGACAGCAGCTCGGCGGCGGGACCGAGCAGCCCGTTCAGCCGCTCCTTCGCTCCGAGCAGCGCGCCCGTGCCGTCCTTGCGGCGCAGCCCGAGGGCGAGCGCCTCGTGCCGGGCGGCGACCGCGGCCCGCTTGCGCTCGGCGGAGGTGGCGGCCTCCCGGGCGGCCGACAGCGCGGACTCGGCCTCGCGCAGCGCCTCCTTGGCGCCCTCCAGCTGCTCCACGAGCTCCTCGTCACCGGCGTCGAGCCCGTCGACCTCGGCCTTGAGCTGCTCGTACTCCTCCTGCGCGGCGACGGCCCGCTGCTGTGCCTCGTCCCGCGCGGAGGCGAGCCGGTCGATCTCGGCCTGCGCGGAGGCGGCCCGGGACCGGGCGGCGTTGACCTGCCCCTGCAGCCGGGCGAGCCCTTCCCTGCGGTCGGCGATGGCCCGCGCGACGTCCTTCAGGCGCCGCTCCTCGACGGCCAGCTCGCGTTCCAGCTCGGCGCGGTGGGCGACCGTCTCCTCCAGGGCGATCTGTGCCGCTTCGAGGGCGGCCTCCAGCTCGGCCTCCTGCTCACGCACCCGGGCCGCCTCGCGCTCCAGGTCCTCGGGGTCGCGGCCGCGCCGCTCCTCGGCCGGGGCGGAGGTGGCGCTCTTCACGCGCGCGTCGGCGAGCGAGATCGTGCCGCGCACCCGCTCGGCGAGCTGCGACAGCTCCACCCAGGTCTGCTGCGCCCGCTGCAGCCGGGGCGTCAGCTGCCGTACTTCGTCCTCCAGGTGCCCCTCGCGCAGCAGCGCCTTCTTCAGCTCCTCCTCCGCGGTCTCCTTGCGCCGCTTCAGTTCGGCCTCGTCGGCGACCTCGGCGCTGAGCGCCTCCCGCAGCCGTACGAGATCGTCGGCAAGCAGCCGCAGCCGCGCGTCGCGCAGATCGGCCTGGATGACGGCGGCCCGGCGGGCGACGGCGGCCTGTCGGCCCAGCGGCTTCAACTGCCGCCGCAGCTCGTCGGTCAGGTCCTGTACGCGGGAGAGGTTGACCTGCATCGCGTCCAGCTTCCGCAGCGCCTTCTCCTTGCGCTTGCGGTGCTTGAGGACGCCCGCGGCCTCCTCGATGAAGGCGCGGCGGCCCATGGGGTCGGCGTGCAGGACGGAGTCGAGCTGGCCCTGCCCGACGATGACGTGCATCTCGCGGCCGATGCCGGAGTCGGAGAGCAGCTCCTGGATGTCGAGGAGCCGGCACGTGTCGCCGTTGATCTGGTATTCGCTGCCGCCGTTGCGGAACATGATCCGCGTGATGGTGACCTCGGCGTACGCGATGGGCAGCGCGCCGTCGGAGTTGTCGATCGTGAGGGAGACCTCGGCGCGGCCGAGCGGCGGGCGCCCGGTGGTGCCCGCGAAGATCACGTCCTCCATCTTGCCGCCGCGCAGCGACTTGGCGCTGTGCTCGCCCATCACCCAGGTCAGGGCGTCGACAACGTTGGACTTCCCCGAGCCGTTGGGACCCACGACACAGGTGATGCCCGGCTCGAACCGCAGCGTGGTGGCCGAGGCGAACGATTTGAACCCGCGCAGGGTCAGAGCCTTGAGGTGCACGCCGTCGGACTCTACCGGGCGCCCCTGTCTCACTCCATGAACCCACGGTTTCACCCATGAATGTGCAGGGCACATCAGACGTTAAGAACGGGCTTCGGTGCGCGGGGGCGTAGAGGCCGGAGCAGCCCGGGAGTGGGAGCCCCGGAAAGCGGAACGGAACGGGCAGAAAGAAGGGACGCCGAAGCGTCCCTTGCATATCTGGTGCCTATCTGGAGCGTTGCTCTTCAAGCGGTGGTTACGAGCAGCCGATCACGTGCGTCGTTGCCGCGTGATCAGGTGAGCGCAGGCTCCGCCTGGGGTACGTCGACCTCGATGAGAGCGTCGTGAGAAGCGGCAGCCGCGAGCGCGTCGTTCTCCGCCTGGATCCGGACAAGCTCGGATTCCAGGTCCTGGACACGCTGCTGGAGCCGTCGCATCTCGGCGAGGAGTCGCGGGTCGCTGCCGCCGACGTAACCGAGAAGCGCCTTTGCCATGATGGATGGTCCTCCACACTGAGTGACCGACCGAAGCGATGGTGGGTCGTGAGGGTCGTGAGGGAAAACGCACCCGCGGTGCTTGGCACTTCTTGTCTTGCTGGCCGTTCTCACATGCCAAACAGCTAAGGTGCGCGGGGCTTCCAGAGTCTCACCAAAAAGTTTGACGGTCAACACGATCACGCCCCGTATTGGCGGGCAACCCGGGGGCTCTGCGCCGCGGATCTTGCGGCGTGGCCTAACCTTCGGGGCCCCGGGGGCGTAGAGATCATCCGTACCCTGGGAGCCTCCCACGACTCCCCCGCGTTGGCAACCACCAGGGCATTTCTGCCCGGAGCAGTTGCCCGCGGCATCTCTGCGCGCCGGGTGCGGGACCCGGCCTGCGGAGACGTTTCAGCGAATGGCAAATCCGTCGTAGCCGCCGCGGGGTGTGTCCCAGATCTCGGTGACTCCGTCGACGCGTCCGGGTGTGTCGTCGCCGTGCAGCCAGTCGAGCAATTGCTGGCATGCCGCGCGGGGGCCCTCCGCGACCACTTGAACGCGGCCGTCCTCCAAATTGAGAGCAAAACCACTCAGGGACCCGATCTCCAGGGCCCGGGCCCGCGTGAACCAGCGAAAACCCACACGTTGGACGCGTCCGCGCACCCACGCGACCAGCCGCACATCTTCATTCATGGCTGCACGCTAACCGGCCAATTGCACTCGGAGCACTTCGTCCTCTTGCGTTCTGGGGTACCGTCGCGGACCGATGAGCCTCACCCGTATGGGTGAGTCACATTGACGACCGCGAAGATCAGGAAGGCCAGGACATGGGACGCCACCGACGCTCCGCCGCCGGCCGCGCCGCCACAGGCCGCGCCGCGGGCACCCCGGAACATCACTCCGAGGACGGGTACACCGAAGGATACGGCGCACAGTACGGCGTTGATCATTCGTGGGCGCACGAGGAGCAGACCTCCCCGTACCCCTCACATTCCGCCCACGCCGCGTACGTCTCGACGCCCATGGACGCGCCGACGTCTTCGTACCCGCGCACGCCCCTGTCGTCGTACGACGCTTCGCAGGACGAGACCGTCACCGCCCTGTACGGCTCGATCTCGCCGGCCGGCGGGGCCGGTGACCCGCAGCGCGGGCGCCCCCACCGCCGCAAGAAGCGCGACGGTGTCCCGCTGCGCACCGGGCTGCTCGGCGCCTCCGCCGCCGTGGCGATCGGCGCGGTCGCGGTGGCCTCGGGGCTGATCCCGGGCGGCGACTCCTTCAAGCTCGGCGGCGACAGCGGCAACAAGGTGCAGGCCGCCGACTCCCCCAGCATCGAGGCACAGGGCGGCACGGACGGCGCGGTCGAGGACCGTGCCTCGGAGTCCGCCGCGAGCCGCGACGAGCAGCGCTCGGCCTCGCCGTCCGCCTCACCCTCGAAGTCCGCGTCGGCCGCGCCGTCCGCGGAGCCCTCCAAGACCCCGGCCCCGGCGAAGACGCAGAGCGCCGGCAACGGTACGAAGACGAGGAGCGCGACCCCGTCGGCGTCCGCCCCCGCCAGGACCAAGGCCCCCGCGGCCGGTTCTGCCACGACCACCTCGGACGAGAGCGCCGCCGCCTCCCAGATCCTCGCCCTCGTCAATCAGGAGCGCGCCAAGGTCGGCTGCTCCCCCGTGACCGCGGACAGCGGACTGGCCGCGCTGGCGGGCGACTTCAGCCAGGACATGGCCGCGCGGGACTTCTTCGACCACACGGACCCGGACGGCGCGACGCCCTGGGACCGCGCCAAGAAGGCCGGCATCTCGGACCTCGGCGGCGAGAACATCGCCCGCGGCCAGGCCAACGCCCAGTCCGTCATGGACGCGTGGATGAACAGCGCGGGCCACAAGGCGAACATCCTCAACTGCGACTTCAAGACCCTCGGCGTCGGTGTGCACTTCGGTTCCGGCGGCCCGTGGTGGACGCAGGACTTCGGCTACTAGCGGGAGCGGTACGGGGGGCGGGCCGGGTCAGGCCGCGGCGCGCCCCGCGACGAACACCCGCGCCGTCTCGGCGACCCGGCGCCCCAGGTGCTCGGCCGTGGCGATGTCGGCCTTGTGGACACCCTCGGGGCCCTGGTCGTTGTTGCTCTGCGCGGCGGCGCCGGAGAAGAAGCCGAGGCGGTTGAGGTCGTTCTCGGACGCCGTGCTGGCGTTCCAGCCCGGGTGCAGACCGAGGTTGACCCAGGTCATGCCGTGCTGCGCGGCGAGCGTCTGGAAGAACTGCAGGGTGTGCAGCTTGTCGCCGCTCTTGGACGCCGAGTTGGTGAATCCGGCGGCGAGCTTGTCGCGCCAGGCATGCCCGAACCAGCGCTTCGACGAAGCCTCCGCGAACACGTGGAAGGCGCCCGACGCCGTACCCATGTAGGTCGGCGATCCGAAGACGATGGCGTCCGAGGCGTCGAGCTGCGCCCACTCCTCCTCCGATATCCCGTCGACGTCGATCAGGCGCGCCTCGGCCCCGGCCTGCACGGCACCGGCACGGACGGCCTCAGCGATCACGGCGGTGTGGCCGTAACCCGAGTGGTAGGCGATGGAGACAACAGGCGTGACGGCATGCGTGGCCATGGAAATGCACTCCTCGGGGCGACACCCCAGGTCGGAAACAGTGACTTAAGGAAAGCACTAACTTCTAGTTAGCGCAATCCATGGGTGCGCGCTGCACGGGAGTACTCTGGGGGCATGACCACGACCGACACCGACAGCGCCGTAGCCGCCGACCTCCCCTACAACGTGTTCGCCAAGGCATGTCCCTCGCGCGGCACGCTGGAGCACGTGACGGGACGCTGGGGCGCGCTCACGCTCGGAGCGCTGCACGAGGGCACGTTCCGCTTCAACGAGCTGCGCCGTCGCGTGGACGGCGTGAGCGAGAAGATGCTGTCGCAGACGCTGCACGCGCTGGAGCGCGACGGTCTGGTGCACCGCGAGGCGCAGCCGACGAACCCGCCGCGCGTGGACTACGAACTGACGCCGCTGGGGCGTGAGGTGGCCGAACGCCTGCTGACGCTCATCCACTTCGTGGAGGGCAGCATGGACGACGTCCTGGTGGCGCGCGAGCGTTACGACGAGACGCGCGGGACCCGCTGACAGCGCGGGCAGAAGTAGCTGGACCGGTTCATCCAGGCGCGGCGCCGCATCGGTGTGGCGCACCGTCGGCAGGGCTCGCCCTCACGCCCGTACGCGTCGAGGGACCGGTCGAAGTAGCCGGACTCCCCGTTCACGTTCACGTACAGGGAGTCGAAACTCGTCCCGCCGACCGCCAGCGCCGCGTTCATCACGTCCCTGACGTGGCCGAGGAGTTCGGCCGTGCGCGGGCGCGTGAACGTGGCCGTGGGACGCTCGTAGTGCAGCCGCGCGCGCCACAGCGCCTCGTCCGCATAGATGTTGCCGACCCCGCTGATGAGCGACTGGTCGAGCAGGGCGCGCTTGATGGTGGTGCGCTTGCGGCGCAGCGCGTCGTGGAACGCGGCATCGTCGAAGAGCGGGTCGAGCGGGTCACGGGCGATGTGCGCGATGACGTCCGGCAGCCCCGCGCTGTCGGTGTCGTGCAGCGACAGACCGCCGAAGGTGCGCTGGTCGACGAAGCGCAGTTCCGTACCGAGGTCGTCGGCGAACCCGACCCGGATGCGCAGATGTTTCTCGTCCGGGGCGTCGTGCGGCTGCACCAGGAGCTGCCCGCTCATCCCGAGGTGCGCGAGCACGGCGGTGTGCGCCGTCTCCAGCGGCAGCCAGAGGTACTTGCCGCGGCGGCTCGGCTCTCCGATCCGCTCTCCCTTGAGCCGGTGCGCGAAATCCTCGCCGCCCGCGAGATGCCGGCGCACCGCGCGCGGGTGCAGCACCTCGACGTCGGCGACGGTCCGCTGCGCCACCCACCGCGCGAGCCCACGTCGCACGACTTCGACTTCGGGCAGCTCGGGCACGGGGTCCTCCGGATCTCTTGGCTGCGGCGAGAGTACCGCGCCACGACAGGGCGCGGCCGACGTGCGAAAAAACGCCCGCCCCCACCGGAATCGATGGGGGCGGGCGCCAGGAAACGAAGGGCTACGCCCCGGGGGCGCCGTCGGCGCCGGCCCCCTCGGACGCGGCAGCCTTGGCCCGCTCGTCCGCGGCGGCGCGAATCGAGCGCCATGCGGACTCCGCGGCCTGCTGCTCCGCTTCCTTCTTGCTGCGGCCGGTGCCGGTGCCGTACGAGACGCCTCCGACGCGGGCGGCAGCAGTGAAGGTCTTCTCGTGGTCGGGACCGGTCTCGGAGACCAGGTACTCGGGAACACCGAGCCCCTCGGTCGCCGTGAGCTCCTGGAGACTGGTCTTCCAGTCCAGGCCGGCACCCAGATTCGAGGACTTCTCGATCAACGGGTCGAAGAGACGGTGGACGAGTTCGCCCGCCGCGTCCAGACCCTGATCCAGATACACAGCGCCGATCACCGCTTCAAGGGTGTCGGCGAGGATGGACGCCTTGTCCCGGCCGCCCGTGCCCTCTTCACCCCGGCCGAGCCGGATGAAGGAACCCAGGTCGAGCCCGCGACTGACCTCCGCAAGCGCACGCGAATTGACCACCGCGGCCCGCAGCTTGGCCAGCTGGCCCTCGGGCAGGTCGGGGTGGGTGCGATAGAGGGTGTCGGTGACGACCAGACCGAGCACGGAGTCCCCGAGGAACTCCAGCCGCTCGTTGGTCGGCAGTCCGCCGTTCTCGTACGCGTACGAGCGATGCGTCAGCGCACGCACCAGAAGGGCGGACTCGAGCTTGTACCCGAGCCGCCCTTCCAGAAGCGTGTGGGACGAGGCTGTGGTGTCCGCCTTTTTCTTGGCGTCATCCGCCGATTTATGGCTAGCCACTGTGCCTCTCACCAGCCGCTCAGACCTCGAGGACCTGGCGCTTGTTGTAGGTGCCGCAAGACGGGCACGCAATGTGCTGCTGCTTGGGCTCGTGGCAGCGCTCGCACGCAACCAGGGGGGTGACCGCAGCCTTCCACTGCGACCGGCGGTGGCGCGTGTTGCTGCGCGACATCTTCCGCTTCGGAACAGCCACGGCTACTTCTCCTGCTTCTCGTCGACGCCCGCTTCCGCTTCGGCGCCGCTCATCTCGTCCTTCTCGCCGTCCTGGATGGTGCCAGCGAGTCCCTGCAAAGCCGCCCAACGGATGTCGACGGCGTCATGGTGGTGGCCGGGCTCGTCCGAGAGCCGCACTCCGCATTCGGAGCACAGACCCTCGCAGTCCTCCTGGCACACCGGCTGCATCGGCAGTGCGAGCACCACCGCATCACGCAGCACCGGCTCGAGGTCGAACAGGCCGTCCTCGAGAAAGAGCCTGTCCTCGTCGTCCTCGGCGTCGTCGCCGGCGTCGTCCTTGGGACGGCCCCGGTCGTCGGCGTCAGGGTACGAGAACATCTCCTGGAAGTCCGCGTCGACCTCGAGGTCGAGCGGCTCCAGACACCTTACGCACTCCCCCTTGGCCGATGCACGGGCGGTGCCTGTGACAAGCACCCCTTCCATGACCGACTCCAGACGGAGCTCGAGCTCCACCGGGGCGCCTTCCGGCACCTCGATGACTCCCTGGATACCGAGGTCCTTGGGAGCGTCGATCGTGCGGGACAGCCGCTGCATGGCACCAGGACGCCGACCCAACTCGTGTGTGTCGAACACGAGGGGGTTGCGGTGGTCGAGGTGGGTGTTCAGGGCTGGTCCTGCTTTCGATCTACGAAGCTTGCGAAGAAGCTCCGGTGGGGAGCAGCCGCTCCGGCTATTCCGGGCAGCTCGGAACGCACGTGTACGCGCGACCGAAGAGCCAGGATACTGGACGTTTCACTCTCGGCCCAATCCGGTCCCGGCCACCTTGGGCCCGCTCCCCCGGGAGCCCTTGCGGCACCGGGTCAGCGGCCCTGGTCGTACTGCCGTTCGTAGTCGCGCACCTGATCCATGCTGATCATGCTGGTGTCGAAGAGGCTGGTCTCGTCGAGCGCACCGGCGGGTGCGGCGGCCTGGGGCTGCTGCGGGTCCTGCGGATAGCCGTACCCGTAGGCGGCCTGCTGCTGCGCCGCGTACGGATCCTGCTGCTGGGCCGCGTACGGGTCCTGCTGCTGGTACGCCGCGTACGGATCCTGCTGCTGCGCCGCGTACGGGTCCTGCTGGCCGTAGGGCTGCTGGTACGCCGCGTAGGGATCGTGCTGCGGCGCTTCCTGCGCGTACACGGGCTGCTGGGCCGGGATCTGCGGGATCTGCGGGGCCTCCGGCTCCTGGGACGCCGCCTGGTGGGCCTGGGCGTCCTGGCTGCCGATCTCTGCGAGTCCGGCCAGGTAGTCGGCGTCGCTGGTGTGCGCCTGGGGCTCGCCGTCCGCGCCGGGCAGCAGGCCCAGGTCGTCGCTGGCGATGCGGCCGTGCAGCTTCTGGCGGCCCTTGCCGACGGCCTCCAGCGTCTTGGCGAGGACCGCTTCGAAGGCGCCCAGCTTGGTGTCCACGTACGCGTCGGCGTCGCGGCGCAGCGTCTCGGGGTCGTGGCTGCGCTCGGGGGCGTCGTCCAGTTCGGGGTCCACGTAGCCCTGCTCGTCGACGCCGGGCCCGGTGCCGAGCAGCTTCTCGCGGCCGCGGCCGACGGAGCCGAGGGTCTTGGTGAGGACGACCTCGAAGTTGGCGAGCTTGGAGTCGACGTAGTCGTCGGCCTCCGCGCGCACCTCCTCGGCCTCCTGACGGGCCTCGGCGAGGATCCGGTCAGCCTCGTTCTGCGAGCGGCGGGCGATCTCCGTGTCGGAGATCAGGGTGCCGCGCTCGGCGTGCGCGGTCTCGATGATCCGCTCGGCCTCGGCGCGGGCCTGCTCGACCATCTGCTCCCGGCCGCCGATCAGCTCCTGAGCCTGGGCCAGGGAGCCGGGCAGCGCCTGGCGCACCTCTTCGAGCATCGAGAGAAGGTCGGCGCGGTTGACCACGCACGAGGCCGACATGGGCATGGATCGGGCGTTACCGACCGCGGCGACGATCTCGTCGAGCTTCTTCTGCACGTCCACCGTGTGCTCGCCACTCTCTCGTCTGCTCACAGTGATGTGAGGGGGGTTGGAGACGGACGGGACGACTGTATGCCCAACTGGTGTGTGCGTGTCACTTCTTGAGGGGCGGCCGGGGGCGCTTCACTTCTTGGGGAGGCGCTCGGTCAGCGCCGCGTGCACCTGCGGCGGGACCAGGTGCGACACGTCGCCGCCCCAGGCCGCGACCTCCTTGACGAGCGAGGAGGACAGGAAGCTGTAGGTGGGGTTGGTGGGGACGAAGAGGGTCTCCACCCCCGAGAGGCCGTTGTTCATCTGGGCCATCTGCAGCTCGTAGTCGAAGTCGCTGACGGCACGCAGGCCCTTCACGATGGCCGGGATGTCGCGCTGCTTGCAGAAGTCGACGAGGAGGCCGTGGAAGGACTCCACCTCCACGTTGCCGAAGTCCGCGGTGACCTCGCGGATCAGCTCGATGCGCTCGTCGACGGTGAACAGTCCCTGCTTGGACTTGTTGATCATCACCGCGACGTGCACCACGTCGTACAGCTTGGAGGCTCGGGCGATGATGTCGAGGTGTCCGTTGGTGATGGGGTCGAACGACCCCGGACAGACTGCGCGGCGCACGGGAAGTCCCTCGCTCTCCGGTCCGGTCATCGTGCGTCGTCGCACGTGAGGGTGGTGTTCAAGGCGGCGCGACCGTACCAAAACGTGCCCTCGCCGTAACGACGGGACCTCAGTCCCTCGAAACCGTCAGGCCACCGGAATTCGCCGCCTCTGGTGCTGCGCTCCACGGTGACGAGCGCTTCGTCCGCGAGCCAGCCCTGAGTGCGGAGTGTGAGCAGGATCTCCCGAAGATCGTCGTCCGAGACCGCGTACGGAGGGTCGAGAAAGACCAGGTCGTAGGGGGTGGCCGGCGGCTCTCCGGTGACGACTTGTTCCGCTTTTCCGGTACGTGCCTCCGCTCCGGGCAGGCCGAGGGCCTTGATGTTCTCGCGGATCGTGCGGGCCGCGCGGGCGTCGGCCTCGACGAGCAGCGCGTGCGCGGAGCCGCGCGAGAGCGCCTCCAGGCCGACGGCTCCGGAGCCCGCGTAGAGGTCGGCGACGCGAGTGCCGTCGAGGGTGCCGAGCAGCGCCTGCCAGGTGGAGAAGAGGCCCTCGCGCGCCCGGTCGGAGGTGGGGCGGGTGCCGTTCCCCGGCGGCACGGCCAGACGGCGTCCGCCGGCCTTCCCGGCGATCACGCGGGTCATCTC
The DNA here is from genome assembly GCF_017377775.1 of Streptomyces sp. VRA16 Mangrove soil. Classification (GTDB taxonomy): domain Bacteria; phylum Actinomycetota; class Actinomycetes; order Streptomycetales; family Streptomycetaceae; genus Streptomyces. The sequence continues at coordinate 59,757 of NZ_JAFVLN010000015.1, read as the reverse complement.
GGTTCTCGGTCCTTGTCACAGAGGGGCTGAACTGACTCGTAGGGGTCCAGTCTCTCAGGGGGCGCGCACGACCGCCGCCCTGGGCAACGAAGCAAACTGAGCAACCCACCACCCGCCCCCCACCCGCCTCAGGCAACCACCGGGCCCACCGCCGCGGGCAACGGCCCGCCCCACCGCCTGCCTCAGGCGACCACGGGGCCAGCGCCGCGGGCAACTGTCCGACCCCACCGCTTTGGCAAGCCGCCGCCCCGCCACGTCCCGCCTTGGGCAATCTGCCGCCAAGGGCGGCAGGGTGGGCAAGGCGGCCCCCGGCGCGGGGCGAGCGCTCCAGTCGGCCCCGACCTCGGCCCCGACCTCGGCCCCCGCCCCGGCCTCGGCCCCCGGCCCCGGCCCCGGCCCCGGCCAAAGCCGTTCCCGCCCTGAGCCGGCCCGGGCTCACCCCTTGTCCAGGTACTGCTCCCGCTCCGCATCCAGCAACGCGTCCAACGCCGTACGCAACCCCGGCAACCGCTCCAGGTCCGGATCAGCGGCCACCACCCGGGTCGCCTCCTCCCGCGCCTCCCCGATGATCTCCTCGTCCTCGATCACGGCCAGCATCCGCAAGGAGGACCGCACACCGGACTGCGCCTGCCCCAGCACATCTCCCTCCCGCCGCTGCTCCAGGTCGATCCGCGACAGCTCGAACCCGTCGAGCGTGGAGGCGACGGCCCCGAGCCGCGCCCGCGCAGGACTCGCCTCGGGCATCTCGGTGACCAGCAGACACAGCCCCGCCGCGGAACCACGCCCCACGCGCCCGCGCAGCTGGTGCAGCTGCGAGACCCCGAACCGGTCGGCGTCCATGATCACCATCGCCGTCGCGTTGGGCACGTTCACCCCGACCTCGATGACGGTCGTGGCGACGAGCACATCCGTCTCGCCCGCGGCGAACCGCCGCATCACCGCATCCTTGTCGTCGGGGTGCATCCGCCCGTGCAGCACCTCGACCTTGAGCCCCTGGAGCGGCCCGCGCGCCAGCTCCTCCGCGACCTCCAGCACGGCGAGCGGAGGCCGCTTCTCGGCCTCGTCCTCCGCGGTCTTCTTCTTGGTCTTGCTCTTCTTCTCGTCCTCGTCGTCCCCGATGCGCGGACAGACGACGTACGCCTGATGCCCGTTGCCCACCTCCTCGCGTACGCGCTCCCACGCGCGCGCCAGGAAGTGCGGCTTGTCGGCGGCGGGCACGACGTGGCTGGCGATGGGCGAACGTCCGGCCGGCAGCTGGTCGAGGACCGACGTCTCCAGGTCGCCGAAGACGGTCATCGCGACCGTGCGCGGGATCGGCGTCGCGGTCATGACGAGCAGGTGCGGCGGCTGCTTGCCCTTGGAGCGCAGGGCGTCGCGCTGCTCGACACCGAACCGGTGCTGTTCGTCCACGACGACCAGGCCCAGGTCGTGGAACTGCACCTTGTCCTCGATCAGCGCGTGGGTGCCGATGACGATGCCGGCCTCACCGGTGACGAGGTCGAGCAGCGCCTGCTTGCGCGCGGCGGTGCCCATGGAGCCGGTGAGCAGCACCACCTTGGTGGAGTGCTCGGCGCCGCCGAGCATGCCGCCCTCGGCCAGCTCGCCCATCATCTCGGTGATCGAGCGGTGGTGCTGCTGGGCGAGGACCTCCGTGGGCGCCAGCATCGCGGCCTGCCCGCCCGCGTCGACGACGGCGAGCATGGCGCGCAGGGCGACCATCGTCTTGCCCGAGCCGACCTCTCCCTGGAGCAGCCGGTGCATCGGATGCTCGGTGGCCAGGTCGTCGAAGATCTCCTTGGAGACCTTCCGCTGGCCGTCGGTGAGCGTGAACGGGAGCTTCGCGTCGAAGGCTGTGAGGAGGCCGTCGGGCTGCGGCACGCGCGCGACGGCGGTCAGCTGGGTGTCCGCGAACCGGCGCCGGGCGAGGGCGACTTGGAGGACGAACGCCTCGTCCCACTTGAGACGGGCACGGGCCTCTTCGATGTCGTTCTTGGTGTGCGGCCGGTGGATCTTGAGCAGGGCCTCCGGCAGCGGGACGAGTCCGCGCCCCTCGCGCAGCGACTCCGGCAGCGGGTCGATGGCCTCCTGGGCGCTGGGCAGCACCACGTCGACGGAGGTGGAGATCTTCCAGGACTCCAGCTTGGCCGTGGCCGGGTAGATCGGCAGCAACGCCCCGGCCCAGGCGCCGACGGCCTCGGCAGCGTCCTCCGTGGAGTCGACGTGCAGCAACTGATAGGCCGGATGCGCCAGTTGCATCTTCCGGTTGAACAGGGAGACCTTGCCGGCGAACATCGCGCGCGTGCCCGGCAGCAGATCCTTGTGGGGCTTGTGGATGCCCTTGCCGAAGAAGACGAGCTGGACCTGCCCGCTGCCGTCGGTGATGGTGACCTCCAGGCGCTGGCCCCTGCCGTTGTTGAACTTCAGCACGCGCGCGGTCGCGACCTGGGCGACCACCGTGACGTGCTCGTCCAGGGGCAGCTCCGCCAGGCGCGTGAGCTCACCGCGCTCGGCGTATCTGCGCGGGTAGTGGTGGAGCAGGTCACCGACGGTGTGCAGGTCCAGGTGCTCGGCCATCACCTTCGCGGTGGGAGGGCCGAGCACTTTCTTCAACGGTTCTTCGAGCGCAGGCACGAGATCCATTGCACACCACTCCACTGACAATCCTTCGCAGGTCCCCGAAAACTCCTGGTCAGCAGCGGCTTGCGGGCCCTAGGATGACCGCCTTCCGACCCTTCTCGCGGTCACCTCATCGCAGGGCCGCCCGACCCGCGCCGTCGCCCGTCCCCCCACCGGCGCAGCGACGATGGATTCCCAGACTTCTCACGATGCCCGGCGCGCTGCGGCGCCCCACACGTTCCAGGTCGACCTGCGCGGTCTCGTCGACCTGCTCTCCCACCACCTGTACTCCAGCCCGAAGGTCTACCTGCGCGAGTTGCTGCAGAACGCGGTGGACGCCATCACCGCGCGCCGCGCCGAGCAGCCCGACTCCCCCGCCACCGTGCGACTGTTCGCCGAGAACGGCTCGCTGCGGGTCGAGGACTCCGGGATCGGTCTGACCGAGGCGGACGTGCACAGTCTGCTCGCCACGATCGGCCGCAGCTCCAAGCGCGGTGACGGCCTGGAGTCGGCCCGCGCCGACTTCCTGGGCCAGTTCGGCATCGGCCTGCTCGCGTGCTTCGTGGTGGCCGAGCGGATCCGCGTGGTCAGCCGCAGCGCGCGGACGCCTGACGCGCCGCCGGTCGAGTGGACGGCCCGGGACGACGGTTCGTACACGGTCCGTACGCTCCCGGACGCGGCCCGCGCCGAACCGGGCACGACGGTTCATCTGGAGGCCCGCGCGGGCGCCGCCGAGTGGCTCACCGAGGAGCGCGTGCTGACGCTGGCGCGGGACTTCGGCTCGCTGCTGCCGTACGACGTGCGCGTGGGCGAGACGCCGGTGACCGACCTTCCGGCCGTCTGGAACCGTACGTATCCGAGCCCGGCCGCCCGCCGGGTGGCGCTGGCCCGCCACTGCCACGACCTGTTCGGGTTCACGCCACTGGACTCGATCGAGCTCGACGTGCCGCTCGCGGGGATCCGGGGCGTCGCGCACGTGCTGCCGCAGGCGGTCAGCCCGGCGCAGCGCGCGGGCCACCGCGTGCACCTGAAGGGCATGCTCCTGACCGAGCGGGCCGAGCAGTTGCTGCCCGACTGGGCCTTCTTCGTGCGCTGTGTCCTCGACACGGACAGCCTGCGTCCCACGGCGTCGCGCGAGTCCCTGTACGAGGACGAGACCCTGGCCGCCGTGCGGGAGGCCCTGGGCGAGCGCATCCGGGAGTGGCTGACGGCGCTCGCCGCCGGGGATCCCGAGCGGCTCGCCGCCTTCTTGTCGGTGCACCACCTGGGAGTGAAGTCCCTGGCGCGGCACGACGGGGAGATGCTGCGCACGATGCTGCCGTGGCTGCCGTTCGAGACGACGGACGGGCAGCTCTCCCTGGAGGAGTTCGCGCAGCGTCACGCCGTTGTGCACTTCACGCGGACCGTGGAGGAGTTCCGGCAGGTCGCGCCGATCGCCTCGGCGCAGGGCATCGGGGTGGTCAACGGCGGTTACACGTATGACGCCGATCTGGTCGAGGCGCTGCCCTCGGTCCGCCCCGGCACGCCCGTGGCGGAGCTGGACGCGGACACCGTGACCGCGCACCTGGACTCGGTCGACCCGGCCGAGGAGCTGGCCCTGTCGGCGTTCCTCACTGCGGCCAGGACCCGGCTCGACCCGCTGGGCTGCGACGTCGTCCTGCGCGCGTTCCACCCGCTGACCGTGCCCGCGCTGCACCTGGACGACCGGGCGGCCCGCCACGAGCAGGCGCGCGCGGAGGCCGAGGCCCAGGCCGACGACCTGTGGGCGGGCATCCTGGGCTCCCTGCGCGGCAGCGCGCCCCGCGCGCGTCTCGTCCTCAACCACCTCAACCCGCTGATCCGCAGGGTGAGTTCACTGGGCGACCCGGAGCTGATCGGCACCGCCGCGGAGGCCCTCTACGGGCAGGCGCTGCTGATGGCGCAGCGTCCGCTGCGCCCCGCCGACTCCGCGCTGCTCAACCGCTCGTTCATCGGCCTCCTGGAGTGGGCCACACACCCCGGCACCGGAAAGGACGACGCCCGATGAGCGGAACCGACGGGATCATGGACCTGGACGCGCTGCGGCGCGCGATGGCGGAGAACGCGGCGCAGCCCGAGGGTCCGGCCCGCGGCGCCCGCGCGGAGCTGCTGCTCGCCGAGGCCGAGAAGCTCGGCGAGCCCCTCGCCGTGATCGAGGCGCTCGGCCACCAGCTGCAGATGTACAACTACAGCTCCGAGAAGGACAAGATGTTCGTCCCCTTCGCGCGTCTGCTGCGCATGTGGGACGAGCGCCCCGAGGACTTCGACGCCCACGAGACGCACGCGCTGCACTGGGTCTTCAAGTGGATGTCGGGCGGCATGCTCAACCAGCCGCACATCCCGCTCGCCTCCATGGAGAAGTGGCTCGGCGAGATGGAGCACCGCTACCGGGTGGCCGGGCACTCCGAGCGGGCCGTGCGTATGAGCGAGTTCTACGTCGCCGACCACATGGGTGACGAAGAGCGGGCCACGCGCGCGTACGACGCCTGGCTGGCCGCCGACCGTGACGAGATGGCGGACTGTCACGCCTGTGAACTGAACGGGCAGGGCGCCCGCCAGTCGGACCTGAGGGACGACGAGCGGGCCCTGGACCTGTGGCGGCCCGTCCTGGAGGGCGAGCACAAGTGCGCCCACGAGCCGCACGCCACGCTCGCCGCCTCGCTGCTCCCGCTGCTGCGCCTGGGCCGTCCCGAGGAGGCCCGCGCGCACCATCTGCGTGGCTACCGCCTGGTGCGGCAGATGGAGTCCATGCGCGGCGCGTTCGCCTCGCACGTGGAGTTCTGCGCCCTGACCGGTAACGAGGCCAGGGCCGTGGAGCTCCTCGCGGAACGGCCGGCGTACTTCACGGACAGCGGCAATCCGCACGGCCTGATGGAGTTCCTGGCCGTGACGGCCCTGACGGCGGACCGGCTGGTGGAGCTGGGCCTGGGCGAGCAGCAGGTTCCCGGGCCCGCGGGCCGGACCTGGACGGCGGCCGAACTCGCCATGCACGCGCGCGCGGAGGCGCTGTCCCTGGCGTCCCGCTTCGACGAGCGCAACGGCACCGGCCATGTGGGCCGACGGGTCAGGGAGCGCATGGACCAGCGGCCCCTGCTCGAACGTCTCCCCCTGGGCGTGCGGGTCGTGCGGCCCGCCTCCGTGAAGTCCGTCGCGGCGAGCCCCGCGCCCGCCGAGCAGCCCTCGGACGCCGCGACGCTGGTCGACGAGGCCCGCAGGCTCTCCGCCGAGGTGGGCGGCCCGGAGGCGGGCCGCGCCTGGGAGAGGGCCGCGCGGGCCGCGGAGGAGGAGGGGCTGGAGCTCACCGTCCACGACCGCGCCGAGGTCGCCGACTACAGGGCGATGATCTTGAAAGGCGATGCCGAACTCTTCGTTCGTGCGGCCGAGTTGTACGAGGCTTCCGGTGACGTCGCGGAGGCCAGGGCGGCCCGCGCGCGCAGTGCGTACGCGCTCGCCCGCGAGGGGCGCACGGACGAGGCGCTGGCCGCGGTGCGGGAGCCCTACGAGCAGGTGCTCGCGATCCTCTCCGGCCTCGACGCCGCGACGGTCAGGCCCGCCGCAGCCGTGCTGGCGTGCCGCGCGCAGATCCTGCTGCAGGCCCACTCCGGGGACGAGCAGATCGCCGAGGCGGAGACCTGCGCACGTCAGCTGCTGGCTCTGACCGAGCCGTTCGCCGACCTGCCGCGGCTGGTCTCCATGGGGGCGTCGGCGCGCGCGATGCTCGGTGACATCGCGCTGCACCGCGCTGCCCCTGAGGAGGCCGCCGCCCTGTACGCGCAGGCGTCAGCGGCGCATGTCGCCGCGGAGCGTCCCTGGGTGGCCGTGGACTGCGATCTCCGTCTTGCGGAGATCGCCCGGGACCGTGAGGACGTGGAGGGCGCCGAGCGGGCGCTGCGGGCCGCCCTGGAGCACAGCGCCGGCTACCGGGAGCCGGTCGATGCCGCTCAGCTGCACCTCCAGCTCGCCGAGGTCCTCGCCTCGGACGGCCGGTTCGGGCAGGCGTCCGAGCACGCCCTGGAGGCCGCGCACTGGGCCGACGAGGCCGGTGAGCGGGAGTTCGGCGCCTGGGCGCGCTTCCAGTTGGGCGGTCATCTGCTGCGCGTGGAACGCACGGCGGAGGCCGCGGAGGTCCTGGAGTCGGCGCTGCTCGACCTGACCGCCGACGACCACGGCGAGGGCGCGCTCGTGCAGGCCCGGTGGTGGCTCGGCGACTGCGCCCGGACGCTGGGCGAGCACCTGCAGTCCGCGGAGGCGTGGCTGAAGGCGGCCGAGATCGCCCAGCACTGGCCCGAGCAGCGCGACCACGCGGTGCTCGCGCATCTGGCGGCGGACGCTCTCGACCGCGCGGGGCGCCCGGAGGAGGCGGACCGCGCCTACGTGCGCGCGGGCGAGCTGTGGGCCTCCATGGGACAGGTGCACTCCGTGGTGCGATGCCTGCGCGCGCGTGCCTGGCTGGACTCCGCGTCCGAGGACGACGAGCGCGAACTGATGGGCGCGGCGATCCGCACCTGCCAGGAGGCGCTCGCTGCGGAGGAAGCCGACCGACCGGCCCTTCTGTCCGAACTGGGCCACACACACCGCCAGCTCGCGGAACTCCTGGACCGGCGCGGCGAGACTGCGGACGCCTCGACCCAACTGGAACGGGCCGCGGCGGCGTTCACCGAGGCCGGCGACGAGGACCGCGCCCGGGAGGCAACGGAAACCCGAGCAACACTCCAATAGCCACCTCTGCCCCCACCCCGCCGCCTCGGACCATCCACGGCCCGGCCCGCCTTGGGCAATCTGCCGCCGGTCGGCTGCCGCGCCGCCTTGGGCAATCTGCCGCCTGGGGCGGCAGGGTGGGCAAGGCGGCACCACGGCGCCGGGCAGGCGCTCCCGCAGGCCCCCGCCCACGGCGCGGCTCCGGCTCTACTCGACCCCGATCAGCAGCAACGCCGACTGCCGGCCACCCCGGTACACCACGGTGTCCACCGCGAGATGAGCCTCGCGGACGTGCCGCTCGAGCCCGTCCGCGACCTCGTCGGGCACCTCGTCCCCCAGGACGAGCGTGACCAGCTCACCCCCCGCGGCGAGCATCCGGTCGAGCACGGTCCGGGCGGTCTCCGGCACCGCGCTCCCGATCACGGCCACGTCCCCGTCGATGAGCCCGAGAACGTCCCCGGCCTGGCAGATGCCGGCCATGGTCCACGACTGCCGCTCGGCGACGGCCAGCTCGGCATAGCGTGTCGCACCCGCGGCCGAGGTCATGGCGACGACGTCCTCGTCGAAGCGCCGATCGGGCTCGTGCACGGCGAGCGCGGCGATGCCCTGGACGGCGGACCGGGTGGGAATGAGCGCGACGCGTACGCCCTCGGACCGGGCCTGCTCGGCGGCCGCGGCGGCAGTGTGCCGCAGCTCGGCGTCGTTCGGCAGTAGCACCACCTCACGCGCGTGCGCGCGCCGGATCGCGTCGACCAGCTCGCCACTGGCGGGCGGCTCCCCCGGACGGTCGGGAACGGTCGTCGCGCCCGCCTCCGCATACAGGCCCGCGAGCCCGTCGCCGGGCACGACCGCGACGACGGCCCGCTGCGCACGCTCACGGGGCGGCGCGGAGCCGCGGGAGGCGTGCACGTCGCCGAGCCCGAAGTGGGTGATGCGGATGCGATAGGGCCGCCCGGCCTCCACGCCCGCTTCGACGGCCGCGCCCGCGTCGTCCACATGGACGTGCACGTTCCACAGCCCGTCCCCGCCGACGACGACCAGGGAGTCCCCCAGGGCGTCGAGCCGGGTCCGCAGCCGGGCCACGGCCCGGTCGTCGGCTTCCAGCAGATAGATGACTTCGAAGGCGGGTCCCGCGACGCCGTGCTCCTCGGAGCATTCAAGGAGGGCGTTGGCGGGGACGGCGTCCACGCGCGCGTACCCGTCCATCTGCCGCGGCTGCTGCTGTCGTACGGGCACGGCGTCACCGGAGACGGCCTGGCTCAGTGCCCCCAGCACGGCCACGAGCCCCCGTCCGCCGGCGTCCACGACCCCGGCGCTGCCTAGGACCGCGAGCTGGCCCGGTGTCGCGGCGAGCGCCGTACAAGCGCCTTCGTAGGCGGCCCGTGCCACGTCCCCGCAGTCGCCGTCGACGCCGGTCGCGGCGTCCGCGGCCGCCGTCGCGACCGTGAGGACGGTGCCCTCCACGGGGTGGGCGACGGCCTCACGCGCGGATTCCGCGGCCCGTCGCAGGGCGAGACGCAGGGCCTCCCCGTCGGCCGGACCGTCGTGATCCGCGTCACGGATCCGGTCGTCGGCGAGCACCTGAGACATCCCGCGCAGCAGCTGGGCGAGGATCGTTCCGGAGTTCCCCCGGGCCCCGATGAGGGCGCCGTGCGCCATGGCACGCATCACTTCTGGGAGCGCGGGCGTCGCGGGTTCCAGCCCGGCGAAGACTGCCTCGACCGCCTGGTGCGCGGACTCCACGGTCAGGTACAGGTTGGTGCCGGTGTCCCCGTCGGCCACGGGATAGACGTTGATCGCGTCGATCTCCGCCCGCTCTCTGCCCAGTGCTTCCAGGGCCAGTGAGCACCAGGCGCGCATCGCGGCTACGTCGAGTACGTGTCGCACCTGCGGCACCTGCGGCACTGCGCCTCCTTTGAGCAGCGGGACTGGCACGCAGAGTAGACCCCGCCGCGGCGCCGCCCGGGAAGAGGGCCCGGTCGGGGGCCCGGGGCAGCGGACCGGTCAACCATGGTAGTTTCGTTGTACCGAAGCAGCCGTTGTATGCTGCTCCGGTTGCCCGATATCCATCGGGCCGTCCCCTGGCACCGCCACTCAGATCCCTTTCGATCTCGATCCCGGCATGCCGGGATTAACCGTAAGTGCATCTGAAGTCTTTGGAGTGACCCGTGGCTGCCAACTGCGACGTCTGCGGCAAGGGGCCGGGCTTCGGCAACAACATTTCGCACTCGCACCGCCGTACGTCTCGACGCTGGAACCCGAACATCCAGCGTGTGCGTGCCGTGGTCGGGCGGACGCCGAAGCGGCTCAACGTCTGCACCTCGTGCATCAAGGCCGGCAAGGTCTCGCGCTGACGTTACGCGTAGCGCGGCCACCTCGCTGGTTGCTTGAAGAAGCCGGTCCCCTCGGGGACCGGCTTCTTCGTTTTCCGGGACGGGCCCACGGACCAGGAAAGATCCGCCGCGTCCACCGCGTCCGTCTCGCCCTCATCCCCCACATCACCCGTAACCGTCGTATCCGCCATCCCGTCCACGACTGTCAGTGGCGGCTGCCAGACTCTGCGCATGCGGTTCGGCATCCTCGGCCCTCTCGACGTACGGGCCCATGACGGCAGCCCTCTGGATCCCGGAGGGCCGCGGCCGCGCGCCCTGCTGACCCTGCTGCTCCTGGACGCGGGCCGGACCGTCTCGGCGGAGCGCCTGATCGACGGCCTGTACGGCGAGAATCCACCGGCCGGTGCGGCGAACGCACTGCAGTCGCAGATCTCACGGCTGCGCAAGCGCCTGGACCTGGAGATCGAGGCAGGTCCCGCGGGATATCGCCTCGCGGTGGATCCGGACGGCGTGGATCTGCACCGCTTCGAGCGGCTGGCCCGCGAGGGCAGGCAGGCGCTGACCGACGGAGACCCTGCGCGCGCCCGCGCCCTGCTGCGCGAGGGCCTCGGCCTGTGGCGCGGCCCGGCCCCCGCCGACCTGCCGCGCCTGGACGAGCTGCGGCTCGGTGCCGCGCAGGACCGGATCGAGGCGGACCTGGCCCTGGGCGGCGGCGCGGACCTGATCGCGGAGGTGCGGCAGCTGCTCGCGCTGCATCCCCTCAGTGAGCGCCTGTACGGCCTGCTGATGCGCGCGCTGCATACGGCCGGCCGGTCCGCCGAGGCGCTGCAGGTCTACGAAGAGGCGCGGCACACGCTGGCCGACGAGCTGGGAGTCGATCCGTCAGCGGAGCTCTCGGCGCTTCACCTGGAGCTGTTGCAGGGCCAGGAGCCCAGGCGGCAGCACGGGGTGCCCGCCCAGCTGACCCGTTTCGTGGGCCGGGCCGACGAGCTGACCAGGATCGACGGGCTTCTCACCGAGGCGCGACTGGTGACCCTGACCGGCCCCGGTGGCGCGGGCAAGACCCGGCTCGGCGTCGAGGCGGCCCGCTCCCGCTCGGACGTCTGTTATGTGGAGCTGGCTCCCCTCACCGAGGGGGCCAGGATCCCGTACGCGATCCTCACCGCGCTCGGTGCGCGCGAAGGGCTGCGCGGATCCCAGGGTTCGGACGCCACGGAGCGTCTCGTAGCCGCGCTGGAGAGCCGTGAGCTGCTGCTGGTGCTCGACAACTGTGAGCATGTGATCAACGACGCGGCCAAGGTGGCGGGCCTCCTGCTGGCCACCTGCCCCGGCCTGCGGATCCTGGCGACGAGCCGGGAGGGGCTCGGCATCACCGGCGAGGTGCTGTGCCCGGTGCCCCCGCTCGCCGCAGGCCCGGCGGCCCAGCTGTTCCGGGACCGGGCGGCGGCCGTGCGGCCGGACTTCGAGACGCACGACCACGCGCCCGTGGCGGCGATCGACGGCATCTGCGCCGCCCTCGACGGGCTGCCCCTCGCGATCGAGCTGGCCGCGGCACGGCTGCGCACGCTCACGGTCGAGGAGCTGGCGGAACGGCTCGGCGACCGGTTCCGTGTCCTGTCACGCGGGGACCGCACGAAGGCGCCGCGGCACCGCACGCTGCGGGCCGTCGTCGAGTGGAGCTGGGAGCTGCTCGACGACGAGGAGCGCGACCTGGCGTGCCGGATGACGGTGTTCGCCGGCAGCGGTGTGTCCGGCGCCGCGACGCTGGAGGCGGTGGAGCGGGTGTGCGGCATCCCGTACCCGGAGGACCTGCTCGCCTCGCTCACCGAGAAGTCGTTCCTGGAGGCGGCCGACGGTCGCTATCGGATGCTGGAGACGATTCGCGCCTTCTGCGCGGAGCAGTTGCCGGACGACGTCCTCACGGAGCTGCGGGACAGGCACGCCGCCTACTTCCTGCGCCTCGCGGAAGAGGCCGAGCCGCAGCTGCGCAGCCATGGCCAGCTCCCCTGGCTGGCACGGCTCTCCGCCGAGCAGGGCAATCTGGATGCGGCCCTGCGCCACCTCATCGAGGCCGCGCCCCGGGACGGGCTGCGCCTGATGGCCGCTCTGTCGTGGTTCTGGCGGCTGCACGGCCTCGCGGGCGAGCGGGTGCCCCTGGCCCGCGAGCTGCTCGACGCCGTGGGTCCGACGCCGCCGCCCGGCCTGGAGGAGGAGTACGCGCTGTGCGGCCTGAACTCCGTGATGTCCCAGGCGGCGGACGAGGACGAGGCCCGGCTCGCGCGCGCGGACCTCGTCCTGGCCACGATCGACCGACAGTTGCGCCTTCCCTTCACCGTGGTGCTGTGGACGTTGGCGGTCGGCCCCGAGCGGTCGCGGGACGAGCGGGTGCGCGCCCAGGTCGGCGACGACCCGTGGGGCCGGGCGCTGCTCAGCGTCGGACTCGGGTTCCAGGAGCAGTTCGCGGGTCGTCCCGCCGCGTCGGAGGCGCTGTTCACCGAGGCTCTGGCGGGTTTCCGGGAGGCCGGGGACCGCTGGGGCATGGCCAACTCCCTGGATCAGCTGGGCATGTTCGCTGACTGGCGCGGGGAGCGGACGCGCGCGCTGGAACTTCTCGACGAGGCGCTCGGCCATGTGCGGGAGCTGGCGGCGCCGGAGGAGACCGCCGACCTGCTGTGCAGGCGCGGCACCGTGCTGCTGCGCAGCCGGCGCTACGAGGAGGCGACCGCCGATTTCACCCGGGCCTGCGAACTCGCCCGCGCCGCGGGCGCCCCCGAGAAGATGGCGGGCGCCTACTGGGGCATGGGCGACGCGGCCCGGCTCGCCGGCGACCGGGCCCGTGCGCGGGAGCACTACGAGACGGCGCTGGAGACGAGCGCCCGGTCCTGGTACAGCGTGGGTCAGACGGTGCACGTCTTCCTCGGCCTGGGACGCACGGCGCTCGCCGAGGGGCGTACGGAGGAAGCCGACGACTGGTTCCGGCAGGCCCGCATCCTCTCCACGGGCGACGCACCGCTGGGGCTCGAACTCGCGGTGGTGGCCGAGGCGTTGGCGTCCCGGGCCGAGGAGCTCGAGCAGGCGGCGCTCCTGCTCGGCGCGGCATCGGCACTGCGCGGCCGGCTGATCGAGGACGACCCGGACGTCACTCCGCTCGAACAACGGCTCCGGCGGATGCTGGCGCCCGAGGTGTTCAAGAAGGCCTTCGAGCTGGGCGGGACCCTCCGCGAGGCGGCTATCACGGGTCCGTGAGCCGGCCGACGGCCCCCGGCTCTCTGCGGCCCGCCCCGGTTCTCGCCCGCTCTCGCCTGCTCTCACCTGCTCTCACCTGCTCTCACCTGCTCTCACCTGCACGAACGTGGCGCGGTCAGCGGGCGGTAAGCCACGGTCAGGGAGTGGTCAGCGAACGGTAAGCGCCCGGCCGCAAGCTCACTGCCATGACGAAGCAGACGCACACCGACACCACCGCGACCGACACCGCCACCGCCACCGCCACCGCCACCGAGACCACTGGCGCCGACTCGCTCGCCCACCTCGACGTCCTGGTCTCCGGCGCCAGCATCGCCGGACCCGCGATCGCCTTCTGGCTCTCCCGCCAGGGCGCCCGCGTCACCGTCGTCGAGAAGGCACCGGCCCTGCGCGAGGGCGGTTTCGCCGTCGACTTCCGCGGCCACGTCCACCGCACGGTGCTGGGCCGCATGGGCATCTGGGAGGACCTGCACCGGATCCAGACCGACATGGGTCGCCAGACGATCGTGAACGTGGACGACACCGACCGCGTGGACCTGCCCGCGTATCTGATGAGCGGCGACATCGAGGTGTTCCGCGGCGACCTCTCCAAGCTCCTGTACGAGCGCACGAAGGACACCGTCGAGTACGTCTTCGGCGACTCGATCGCCTCGCTCACCGAGACCGGCACGGGCGTCGACGTCACTTTCGACCGCGGCCCCTCCCGCACCTTCGACCTCGTCGTCGGCGCGGACGGACTGCACTCGAACACCCGCCGGCTCGCCTTTGGCGACGAGGCGCAGTACCTGCGCTTCTTCGGCTACTACGTCGCCGGGTTCGACATGCCCAACCACCTGGGCCTGGACCGCACGGCCCGGCTGTACACCGAGCCCGGCCGCACCGCGATGATCAGCAACTACGACGGCGACCCCGAGCGGGCCGGCGCGGGCGTCGTCTTCGAGTCGGAGCAGCTCACGTACGACCGCAAGGACCTGGCCCAGCAGAAGAAGATCGTGGCCGACAAACTGCGGGGCATGGCCTGGCCGCACGTCGAGGAGATGACCGCCGCCCTCGACGCCGCGGAGGACCTGTACTTCGACGCGATCGCCCAGATCCACGTCGACCGGCTCTCCAAGGGCCGTGTGGTGCTGCTCGGCGACGCGGGATACGGCGCCACCATGGGCGGCATAGGCACCGGTACGGCACTGGTGTCGGCGTACGTCCTGGCGGGTGAGCTGGTGGCGGCGCGGGGTGACCACCGCACCGCGTTCGCGGGCTTCGAGGCGGAGATCACGAAGTACGCGAAGGGCTGCCAGAAGATATCCGGGAACGCGGGCCCGTTCTTCGCCCCACCGACGGAGAAGAAGATCCGCAGCCGCGACCGCGCGTACCGGATGCTCAGCTCACGCTTCCTGGCGGGCTTCTTCAAGCGCCTCACCGAGAAGGCCGCGAGCAATCTGACGCTGAAGGACTACGACCTGGCCGGGGAAGCGGCATCCTCCGCCGACACGAACCGCCAGCCGTGATCCACGGGCCCGATGCCGCCACCCAGCGCGAACCCGGCGGCGATCGCCCCGGTCACGTACTCCTTCGCCGCCCGTACGGCCTCGGGCACCGACTGCCCCTTTGCCAACTGCGCCGCGATCGCGGAGGCGAGAGTGCAGCCCGTGCCGTGCGTGTGCCGGTTGTCGTGGCGCGGGGCGCGCAGCCAGTGCTCCTCGGACCCGTCCGTGAGCAGATCCACGGCCTCCACGGAACCGCCCGCCGAACCGGAGGAGAAGCCATACCCGCCCTGCCCCTCGTGACCACCCGGACCGCCAGGACCACCCGGGCCGTCATGCCCACCCGGACCACCAGGACTACCCGGGCCGTCATTCCCATCCGGACCGCCCAGACCACCCGAACCGTCATGCCCACCCAGACCGCCCTGCCCATCTCGACCAGAGCTGGAGTTCAGATGACCGCCCTTGATGACCACCCATCGCGGACCGAAGGCGAGCACGGCCGTCGCGGCCCTGCGCATGTCGGCCTCCGACTCGACCTGGACGCCGGTGAGTTGGGCCACCTCGTCGAGGTTCGGGGTCGCGACCGTGGCGGTGGGCAGCAGCTTGGTGCGGACGGCGTCCAGGGCCGAGGCGGCAAGCAGCGTGTCCCCGTGCTTGGACACGCCGACCGGGTCGATCACGACAGGGGCCTCGGTCCCGGCGAGCAACTCGGCCACGCACTCCACGAGTTCGGGCGAGGAGAGCATCCCCGTCTTGACGGCCTGCACGCCGATGTCGTCGACGACACTGCGGTACTGGGCGCGCACCGCTTCCACCGGCAGCTCCCAAGCCCCTTGCACACCGAGGGAGTTCTGCGCGGTGACGGCGGTGACGACGCTCATGCCGTGCGTGCCGAGCGCCAGCATGGTCTTGAGGTCAGCCTGGATCCCCGCGCCGCCCCCGGAGTCGGACCCGGCGACGGTCAGCACCCTGACCGGGGCGGCGCCGCTCACGCCTCGATCTCCCCGTCGGAAAGGCCGTCCCCGAAGTGGTCCCAGCCTCCCTTGCTGGTCCAGGGGGCGCCGTCGACGGTGACCTGGGGCAGGGCCGAGGGATTGAGCACCTCGCCGATCACCTTCCAGCGGGCCGGCAGCTTCACGTCGGGCGGGAAGGTGGCCACGATCGCGTGGTCCTCTCCCCCGGTCAGCACCCACTGGAGCGGGTCGACGCCGACGGCCTGCCCGATGTCGTTCATCTGGGAGGGCACGTCGACCTTGCCGGACTTGATGTCGATCCGGACCTTGCTGGCCTCGGCGATGTGGCCCAGGTCGGCGATGAGCCCGTCGCTCACGTCGCACATGGCGGTGGCGCCGAGCCCGGCCGCGGCGGGGCCCGCGTGGTACGGCGGCTCGGGCCTGCGGTGCGCCTCCACGAAGGCGCGCGGCGAGCGGAAGCCCCGGGAGAGCACGGCGTACCCGGCCGCGGACCAGCCGAGCCAGCCGGTGACGGCGACGACGTCACCGGGCTGGGCGCCGGCGCGGGTCACCGGCTCGTGGTTGCGTAGGTCTCCGAGGGCGGTGATGGCGATGGTGATCGTGTCACCGCGCACCACATCGCCGCCGACCACGGCGGCGCCGGCGACCTGGCACTCGTCGCGCAGCCCGTCCATCAGTTCCGAGGGCCAGGAGGCGGGGAGTTCCGCGGGCACCACGAGGCCGAGCAGCAGCGCGGTGGGCACGGCGCCCATGGCGGCGATGTCGGCGAGGTTCTGCGCGGCGGCCTTGCGGCCGACGTCGTACGCCGTGGACCAGTCGCGCCTGAAGTGCCGGTTCTCCAGCAGGACGTCCGTACTGGCCACGACCCTGCGGTCCGGCGCCGCGACCACGGCGGCGTCGTCCCCCGGGCCGATCCGTACGGCCGGAGTGGTGGTGAGCCGGGAGGTCAGCTCTCTGATGAGGCCGAACTCCCCCAGCTCGCCGACAGTGCCCTTCATGCGCGTGCTGCCCTTTCTGTTCCGACCGGTTCCCGGCCGACCGGTTTCCGGTCCCGGTCCGGCTGTGCCCCGGCCCGCTCACCGTCCCGGAGTATCCCTACAACGCCCATCCTTGCGACGGCCACCCCTGCACCGACCGTCCTCGCACCGACTGTCTTCGCACCACCCGTCCTCGCACCGACCACCCCCGCGGCGACCGCTCCCGCGACAGGGGTCCGCACACCGCCCGCACCCGCCCGCACCTGCTCCGGGCACCCCTGCGACAACCGGTCCCGCTCCCCGGCGACGTCGTCCCCGGGAACACCGTCGACCGCATCCACACCCACGCCCACACTCACACCCACGTCCACACCCGCACCCGCACCCGCACCCGCACCCGCACCCGCACCCGCACAAGCGACGACGTCGCCCTCGCCCGCATCCCCCGATCGCGCGCGGTCGCGGGCCGTCCGGGTCATGGGTACGGTTTTTGTCACGGGTGCGCCCGTGAACCCATCGACGGACCTGCGCATGGGCCCCGCTGTGGACCCACATGCGCTCGCACGCGTGCTCGGCCGGTGGTCGCCGAGTGCGCCACAGCCACCCCGGGTCTCCCCGCGACGAGCGGCGACGCGATACCGTGGCGTCCCTTCTCCCCACATGATCCTCGTGGCCGCCCTGGAGGTTCCGTGGTACAGGCGTACATCCTGATCCAGACCGAAGTAGGCAAGGCGTCGACCGTCGCCGAGCTGATCGGAAAGATTCAAGGAGTCATCCAGGCCGAGGACGTCACCGGCCCCTACGACGTGATCGTGCGCGCGCAAGCGGACACCGTCGACGAACTCGGTCGCATGGTGGTCGCCAAGGTCCAGCAGGTGGACGGCATCACGCGCACCCTGACCTGCCCGGTCGTCCACTTGTAGCCCCCGTCTACCCTGTGCCGGTGAACTCTTTCCGTCACCGGCGCCGTTTCGTCATCGGGTTGCCCGCGCTGTCCGTGCTGATCGCCTCGGCAGCGGGTTGTTCTGCAACGGACGACGCTCCCAAGGCTGCGGTTCCCACACCGAAGGCGTCCGTCACGAAGCTGTGCCGGAACCTGGACAAGGTGCTGCCGCAGAAGGTCGACGGACTTGAGCGCAACGATCCCGAACCGAGTTCCGAGCTCACCGCGGCATGGGGAAGCCCCGCGATCATACTGCGCTGCGGCGTGCCGTGGCCCGACGCGGCGGCCAAGGCCGACAGCAACCCGGCGACCGTCGACGGTGTGGAGTGGATCGTCGAGGAACTCGACAGCGGTGCGCAGCAGATGACGACGGGCAGCCGCCTCGCCTACGTCGAGGTGACGATTCCCAAGGATCTGGTGGCCAAGGTCGGCGCCGGCCCCCTGGTCGATCTGGCCAAGCCCATCAAGAAGGCGATCCCCAAGGGGATCGCCGACTAGAACCTGTCAGGGCGTGCCCCCGGTGGGCGTGCCCCCTGTGGGCGTGCCCCCTGTGGGGATGGCCCCTGTGGGGGCCCGGCCTGCCCTCCGGGGAAGCGAAGGGCAGGGAGGAGTCCTACCGCAGACCCGTGGAGCGGCGCAGTGCCGCCTGCAGCAGCTGGTCGATCAGCTCCGGGTAGCTGACGCCGCTCTCCTGCCACATCCGCGGGTACATCGAGATGGGCGTGAAGCCGGGCAGGGTGTTGATCTCGTTGATCACGAACTCGCCGTCCTCGGTGAGGAAGAAGTCCGCGCGCACGATGCCCTCGCAGGACACGGCCTCGAAGGCCGCGACGGCGAGCCGCTGCACCTCGGCCGTCTGCTCGTCGGTCAGCGGGGCGGGCACGATACCGTCCGCCGAGTCGATGTACTTGGCCTCGAAGTCGTAGAAGTCGTGGGCCTGCACCGGCGGGATCTCGGCCGGCACCGAGGCGCGCGGCCCGTCCTCGAACTCCAGGACGCCGCACTCGATCTCGCGCCCGACGATGCCCGCCTCGACGATGACCTTCGGGTCGTGGACGCGCGCCGTCTCCATCGCCTCGTCGAGCCCGTCGAAGGAGTCGACCTTGGTGATGCCGATCGACGAACCGGCCCGCGCGGGCTTCACGAACAGCGGCCAGCCGTGCTCGCCCACGAAGTCGGCGATGCGCCGCCGGGCGCCTTCCTGGTCCCGCTCCCACTCGCGCGGGCGGACCACCACGTACGGACCGACCTTCAGGCCGAAGGAGGTGAAGATCCGCTTCATGTACTCCTTGTCCTGGCCGACGGCCGAGGAGAGCACACCACAGCCCACGTACGGCGTCCCGGACAGGTCCAGGAGCCCCTGGATCGTGCCGTCCTCGCCGTACGGGCCGTGCAGGACCGGGAAGACGACGTCGACGTCGCCGAGGGCCTTGGGCACGGAGCCGGGCTCGTTGTAGACGACCTCGCGGGTGGACGGGTCGACCGGGAGCACCACGCCGCCCTCGGGCGACTCGGCGAGATCGTCGACGTCCGGCACCTTGCGGTCGGCGATCGCCATCCGCTCGGGGTCGTCCGCCGTCAGCGCCCAACGCCCCTCGCGCGTGATGCCGATCGGCAGCACGTCGTACTTGGAGCGGTCGATGGCACGCAGCACGGCACCCGCCGTGACGACGGAGACGCCGTGCTCGGAGCTGCGACCACCGAAGACGACGGCCACACGCGGCTTCTGCCCGCGCGCAGAGGCGGATACGGGGCTCTGGGGGAGGTTCTCGCTGCTCATATCGCGTTGAGCGTACCTGCTGGTAGTACGAGAGTCAGCGCCCGCGGAGCCCGATCCGCGCCACTGTCACTCAGCCGCCGTCCGGCCGTCGCTCAGCGTCGCTCGGGCTTGGCGGAGCGCGACATGAGCTCCTTCACGGCGACGACCGGCGGCTTGCCCTCGTGCACGATCGCGACGACGGTCTCCGTGATCGGCATGTCGACCCCGTGCCGGCGCGCGAGGGCCAGCACCGACTCGCAGGACTTGACGCCCTCGGCGGTCTGCTTGGTGACCGCGATGGTCTCCTCCAGCGTCATGCCCTTGCCGAGGTTGGTGCCGAAGGTGTGGTTGCGCGACAGCGGCGAGGAGCAGGTCGCCACCAGGTCTCCGAGCCCGGCGAGGCCGGAGAAGGTGAGCGGGTCCGCGCCCATCGCGAGGCCGAGCCGCATCGTCTCCGCGAGCCCGCGCGTGATGAGCGAGCCCTTCGTGTTGTCGCCGAGGCCCATGCCGTCCGCGATGCCGACGGCGAGCCCGATGACGTTCTTGACGGCGCCGCCGAGCTCGCAGCCGACCACGTCGCTCTCGGTGTACGGCCTGAAGTACGGGGTGTGGCAGGCGACTTGGAGGCGCCGCGCCACATCCTCGTCGCGGCAGGCGACGACCGCGGCGGCCGGCTGGCGTGCCGCGATCTCCCGCGCGAGGTTGGGTCCTGTGACGACCGCGATCCGGTCCTCGCCGACCTTCGTGACGTCCTGGATCACCTCGCTCATGCGCATCGCCGAGCCGAGCTCGACGCCCTTCATCAGCGAGACGAGGACGGTGTCGGGGGCGAGCAGCGGCGTCCAGTCGGCGAGGTTGGCGCGCAGCGTCTGCGACGGCACGGCGAGCACCGTGAAGTCGGCGTCGGCCGCGGCCTCGGCGGCGTCGGACGTGGCCCGCACGTTCGCGGGGAGTTCCACGCCGGGCAGGTAATCCGGGTTCGTACGCGTGGAGTTGACCGCTTCGGCGAGTTCCGGACGGCGGCCCCACAGCGTGACGTCGCACCCCGCGTCCGCGAGGACCATGCCGAACGCCGTGCCCCAGGAGCCGGTTCCGAAAACGGCGGCCTTGACGGGTCGGGTCGTCACTTGGCGCTCTCCTCGGTGGTGCCTCCGGACGCCGAACTCCCGCCGTCCGCCTGCGACCTGACCTCGCTCTGCACGGAAGCGGAATCGGCCCCGGACCCAGCCCCGGAGTCGGACCCGGACCCGGAATCGGTCCCGGAGTTGCCGCCCCGCAGCTTGCGGCGCTGCTCGATACGGGCCTCGCGCGGGTCGTAACGCTTCCGCGGGGCCGTCTCACCGCGCAGTTCCTCCACCTCGGCCGTGATCGCGGTCATGATGACCTCGGTCACCTCCTTGAGGAGTTCCGGAGTGATCTCCTTGTCGTAGTACGCCGACAAGTCGACAGGTTCACCGGCGAGCACATGGTGCGTCTTGCGCGGGAAGAAGTCCGGCTTCTTCGCATACGGCGGCAGTGCGTCGGTGGCGCCCCACTGCCCGACGGGAATCACCGGGCACTTCGTCTGCAGGGCGACGCGGGCGACGCCCGTCTTTCCGGTCATCGGCCACAGTTGGGGATCGCGGGTCAGCGTTCCTTCGGGATAGAAGGCGACGCACTCACCGCGCTCCACGGCGTCGATGGCGGCACGGAAGGCGCTCAGCGCGTTCGTGGACTCGCGATAGACGGGAATCTGCCCGGTGCCACGCATCGCGGCGCCCACGAACCCCTTCTTGAAGAGGCCGTGCTTGGCGAGGAAACGCGGGACTCGTCCGGTGTTGTACTGAAAGTGCGCGTACAGGAACGGGTCCAGATGCGAATTGTGGTTGACCGCGGTGATAAAGCCGCCGTCGGCAGGAATGTTCTCCATTCCGCGCCAGTCCCGCTTGAACAGAACCACCAGTGGCGGTTTGCACAGGACCGCAGCGAAGCGGTACCAGAAGCCGATTCTGCGGCGGGACACTCGGACACCTTCCTCTAGGACCTTGCAGGCAGGGCCTGGCGGGCCGCACAAGTGTCGCCCCGGGCCACCGGTCTGTCGAGAACACCGTACGCCCGCCCGTCCGAGGTCACCTCATGCACAGGTCACAATAGGCGCGTGCAGTGGACCCTGGTGATACCGCTGAAACCCTTGGTGCGGGCAAAAAGCAGGCTCGCCCCCGCGGCCGGTGACGCCCTGCGCCCCGATCTGGCCCTGGCTTTCGCCCAGGACACCGTGGCCGCGGCCATGGCCTGTACGGCGGTACGAGATGTGGTGGTCGTCACGGACGACGGCCGCGCCGGCCGCGAACTGGCGGCGCTCGGCGCCCGGATCGTCCCCGACGCCCCTCAGGCGGGCCTCAACGCCGCTCTCGCGCACGGAGAGGCCGCTGTACGGGCCACGCGTCCGCAGGCCCCCGTGGCGGCCCTGAACGCCGATCTGCCCGCCCTGCGCCCCGCGGAATTGGCCCTCGTTCTCGCGTCGGCCGCCGCATTTCCCCGGGCATTTCTCCCCGATGCGGCCGGAATCGGCACCACTCTCTTGTCCGCGGCCCCCGGCGCGGAATTGCTCCCCGCATTCGGTACGGCCTCCCGCGCCCGCCACCGGGCCTCGGGCGCCGCGGAACTCCCCCTCGCGGGCGTCGACTCGGTCCGCCAGGACGTGGACACCGGCGGCGACCTGCGCGCCGCGCTCGCCCTGGGCGTCGGCCCGCACACGGCACGGGCCACGGCCGGACTCCTCCTCCTGGACCACAGCACGGACTGAGACCCGGCACGCGCTGGAACCCGGCACGACCCGGGACCCGGCACGGACTGGAACCCGGCACGACCCGGGACCCGGCACGGACTGAGTACGCTGCCTGCATGCAGGCCACCGCGTACACGTACGACCCCGATTCCCGCTCCGGCAGCGTCCTTCTGGACGACGGCACCCCGGTGCCGTTCAGCGCCCCCGCCTTCGACGCGGGCGGCCTGCGCCTGCTCCGCCCCGGTCAGCGGGTGCGTATCGAGGTCACGGGCGAGGGCGATGCGCGCGAGATCACACTCGTGACCCTGCAGACCTTCTGAACTCCCCCGTCGCCTCCCCCGTCGACTTCCCTGTCACAGCACCGCCGCGACACCGCCGCGAACACACCGCGGGCCGGGCTCCCCGAGGGGAGCCCGGCCCGGCGCGTGAGCAGTCTCGGGGCATACGCCCGAAACGGCGACAGAGACCAGCAGAAGCCGGCGCGAGCGACCTTCGAGAAGGTCTTACTTCTTGCGCGCGGTGGTCTTCTTGGCGGTGGTCTTGCGCGCGGTCGACTTCTTGGCGGGAGCCTTCTTGGCCGTGGCCTTCTTGGCGGGCGCCGTCTTCTTCGCGGTGGCCTTCTTGGCGGTGGCCGCCTTCTTGGCCGGAGCCGCCTTCTTCGCGGCCGCCGTGGTCTTCTTCGCCGTGGCGGTGGCCTTCTTGGCGGTGGTCTTCTTCGCGGTCGCCTTCTTGGCGGCGGCGGCCGTGGTCTTCTTCGCAGCGGCGGTGGTCTTCTTCGCCGGCGTGGCCTTCTTGGCGGCGGCCTTCTTCGCCGTCGTCTTCTTGGCCGCGGCCTTCTTGACCGTCGCCGAAGCACCGCCGGTCAGGCTGCCCTTGGGCGCCTTCTTGACCGCGACGTCGTTCTTCGGGAGCTTCTTCGAGCCCGCGACGAGGTCCTTGAAGCCCTGACCCGCACGGAAGCGCGGGACCGACGTCTTCTTGACCCGGACGCGCTCACCCGTCTGCGGGTTACGGGCGTAACGGGCCGGACGGTCGACCTTCTCGAACGAACCGAAGCCGGTGACCGAGACGCGGTCGCCGGCGACCACGGAACGGACGATGGCGTCGAGTACGGCATCGACGGCGTCAGCGGCCTGCTGACGGCCACCCACCTTGTCGGCAATCGCTTCTACGAGCTGCGCCTTGTTCACGTCTTCCCCTTCGGAGACATTGCCGGGGCGAATCTCTTTCGGCCCGGCTTTTTCGCACGTTAGGCAGATATATACCGCAAATCAAACACGAAACGGGCTAATCACCCTTGTGCCGCAACGAACTGGGCAGTCTCAGAGTTCCTCTTCAGAACGGGAGCCCTCGTCGAAGTCGTCGAGGTCCGCGCTGAATCGCTCCAGACGCCTTGCCGCAGCGGCGAGATCGTGTTTGGCCGCGGCCGTAATGGCCAGCAGCTTCCGGGTCAGCGCCATCCGTACGCCCTCCGGGACTTGCAGTGCACGCACTCGGGAGTGCGCTTCCTTGAGTTGGTCCGCGACTTCCGCGTACAGCTGGAGTTGGCCGTCGTGGTCCATGCACAGATTGTGCCATCTGGGGCGAGTTGTCGCCTCCGCAGGGGGTAACTCCCGCCCCACAAGGGGCTCCTGGGCCCTTCGGCGACACCCCCGCCCGGAGCGCCGCCGGGGCTCGCGTACCCCAGGAACACCCTTGGTATTCAAGGGAGTTGAGACACTCCGAAGACCACCCGTTCAGGTCAGCCGGAGGCGTCCGGAGCCGGACACGGAAGTACCCCCAACCGGTGCACGATTGGGGGTACCTGGCCTGTGGAAGTGGCCTGAATAAGCCTTGCCCGGCGACCGTTCGGACCGGGTTCAATCGGCTCGGGCGCGGCCAAACCGTTTTCGGGCCGCGATCAGGTCGCCTTCACGCCTCTCGGGGCTCAGACCTGCAGGGTCCGCGGCTTGAAAGAGGGGCGCTTCGCCTCGTAAGCGGCGATGTCCGACTCGTTCTGCAGCGTGATGCTGATGTCGTCGAGCCCGTTCAGCAGCCGCCAGCGGGAATTCTCATCCAGTTCGAAGGAAGCCGTGATGCCCTCGGCCCGCACTTCGCGCGCCTCCAGGTCGACCGTGATCTCGGCCTGCGGGTCGCCCTCCACGAGCTCCCACAGCGCGTCCACGACCTTCTGCTCCAGAACCACCGTGAGCAGGCCGTTCTTGAGGGAGTTGCCGCGGAAGATGTCCGCGAAGCGCGAGGAGATGACGGTCTTGAAGCCGTAGTTCTGCAGCGCCCACACGGCGTGCTCGCGCGAAGAGCCCGTACCGAAGTCGGGACCGGCGACCAGCACCGTGGCGCCCTCGCGCTCCGGCTTGTTGAGGACGAACTCGGGGTCCTTGCGCCAGGCCTCGAACAGACCGTCCTCGAACCCGTCCCGCGTCACCTTCTTGAGCCAGTGAGCAGGGATGATCTGGTCGGTGTCGACGTTGGAGCGGCGCAGCGGGACGGCCCGGCCGGTGTGCTTGGTGAATGCTTCCATGACTGATCAGACTCCAGCAGGCTTAGAGGCGGCGTGCGTCGATTCCGACAGGTCGGCGGGCGAGGCCAGATGGCCCAGCACGGCGGTGGCGGCGGCGACCTGGGGCGAGACCAGGTGCGTGCGGCCGCCCTTGCCCTGCCGGCCCTCGAAGTTGCGGTTGGACGTGGACGCGGAGCGCTCGCCGGGGGCGAGTTGGTCCGGGTTCATGCCCAGGCACATGGAGCAGCCCGCGTAGCGCCACTCGGCGCCGGCCTCCTTGAAGACCTTGTCCAGGCCCTCGGCGGCGGCCTGCAGGCCCACCCGCGCGGAGCCCGGCACGATCAGCGCCCGTACGCCGTCGGCGACTTTACGGCCCTTGAGGATCTCGGCGACGGCGCGCAGGTCCTCCATACGGCCATTGGTGCAGGAGCCTACGAAGACGGTGTCGACCTTGATGTCGCGCAGCGCCTGACCGGCCTCCAACCCCATGTACTCCAGGGCCTTTTCGGCGGCGAGCCGCTCCGAAGCGTCTTCGTACGAAGCCGGGTCGGGGACGCTCGCCGAAAGCGGCGCGCCCTGACCGGGGTTGGTGCCCCAGGTGACGAACGGGGACAGCTCCTCGGCCTTGATGAAGACCTCGGCGTCGAAGACCGCGTCGTCGTCCGACTTCAGCGTCTTCCAGTACGCGACGGCGGCGTCCCAGTCCTCGCCCTTCGGGGCGTGCTCACGGCCCTCCAGGTACGCGAACGTGGTCTCGTCCGGGGCGATCATGCCCGCGCGGGCACCGGCCTCGATCGACATGTTGCAGATGGTCATGCGGGCTTCCATCGACAGCTTCTCGATGGCGGAGCCGCGGTACTCCAGGACGTAGCCCTGGCCGCCGCCCGTGCCGATCTTCGCGATGATGGCGAGGATCAGGTCCTTGGCGGTGACGCCCTCGGGCAGGTCGCCGTCGACGGTGATGGCCATCGTCTTCGGGCGGGCCAGCGGCAGCGTCTGCGTGGCCAGCACGTGCTCGACCTGCGAGGTGCCGATGCCGAACGCCAGACCGCCGAAGGCGCCGTGCGTCGAGGTGTGCGAGTCGCCGCAGACGACCGTCATGCCCGGCTGCGTCAGGCCCAGCTGCGGGCCCACGACGTGCACGACGCCCTGCTCGACGTCGCCCAGCGAGTGCAGGCGGACACCGAACTCGGCGGCGTTCTTGCGCAGCGTCTCCAGCTGCACGCGCGAGACCGGGTCGGCGATCGGCTTGTCGATGTCGAGGGTCGGGGTGTTGTGATCCTCGGTGGCGATGGTGAGGTCGAGACGCCGCACCTGGCGACCGCTCTTCCGGAGACCGTCGAAGGCCTGCGGGCTGGTCACCTCGTGCAGCAGGTGCAGATCGATGAAGAGGAGGTCGGGCTCGCCCTCGGCGCGCCGGACGACGTGGTCGTCCCAGACCTTCTCCGCGAGTGTCCTACCCATCGCTTTCCCTCCGGCCGGCTTGAGGTGCGCCGGCCCAACTAGAGATTTCGGGATCGCCGACATCCGTACCCCTCGTACCGGACGTCAGCGGCCGGGCCCGTTCTGTTTCACGGGCCGGTGTGACATCCAGAGTGGCAAGTTCCTCAGGAAATTGAACTTGCGTTTCACAGAGTGAGACGGGAGTATCGACGCATGGACAACAGTAGCGGCGTCGGCGTTCTGGACAAGGCAGCCCTTGTTCTGAGCGCCCTGGAGTCCGGACCCGCGACCCTAGCTGGCCTTGTCGCGGCCACCGGATTGGCAAGACCCACAGCTCACCGCCTCGCGGTGGCCCTGGAGCACCACCGCATGGTGGCCCGTGACATGCAAGGCCGTTTCATTCTCGGCCCGCGCCTCGCGGAGCTCGCGGCGGCGGCCGGCGAGGACCGGCTGCTCGCGACGGCGGGACCGGTGCTCACGCACCTGCGGGACGTCACGGGCGAGAGCGCCCAGCTCTACCGCCGCCAGGGCGACATGCGCATCTGCGTCGCCGCGGCGGAGCGGCTGTCCGGACTGCGGGACACGGTTCCGGTCGGCTCGACGCTCACGATGAAGGCGGGCTCCTCCGCGCAGATCCTGATGGCCTGGGAGGAGCCGGAGCGCCTGCACCGCGGCCTCCAGGGCGCCCGCTTCACGGCGACGGCCCTGTCGGGCGTACGACGTCGCGGCTGGGCCCAGTCGATCGGTGAGCGCGAGCCGGGTGTCGCGTCCGTCTCGGCGCCCGTACGCGGGCCCTCCAACCGGGTCGTGGCCGCCGTCTCGGTCTCCGGTCCGATCGAGCGCCTGACCCGCCACCCGGGCCGCATGCACGCCCAGGCCGTCATCGACGCCGCGGGCCGCCTCTCCGAGGCACTGCGCCGCACGGGCTGATCCCCAACTCGCCCTGCCCCTCCACCACTTCCCGGCCGGTCGCTCCAACGCCGCAGCGACCGGCCGGACTTGTGCCGGACACCGCTCAACTCCTGCACCGCGCACACGAAAAGGGCCCCTCCCGACGCATCGGGAGGGGCCACAGATCGTTCGCGTACCCCCGACCGGATTCGAACCGGCGCTACCGCCTTGAGAGGGCGGCGTGCTAGGCCGCTACACAACGGGGGCGCTGATCACTTGCGTGATCAAGCTGGTCTACCAGGACTCGAACCTAGAATGACGGTACCAGAAACCGTAGTGTTGCCAATTACACCATAGACCACTGAAGTTCAAGACCTTGCGACCTGCGAACTCAGTCGTACCCCCGACCGGATTCGAACCGGCGCTACCGCCTTGAGAGGGCGGCGTGCTAGGCCGCTACACAACGGGGGCCTTAGCGATCCTGCATCGTGGTCGGCGGGAGCTACCCGTACCGTCCTCGCGGGAAGGATCTGTACCCCCGACCGGATTCGAACCGGCGCTACTGCCTTGAGAGGGCAGCGTGCTAGGCCGCTACACAACGGGGGCTTTGTGGACCTGGGATCCACGGTTGCAGATAAGCTCTGCGAGCTGGCCTACCAGGACTCGAACCTAGACTAACGGAACCAGAAACCGTCGTGCTGCCAATTACACCATAGGCCACCGTGACGCAATCCCCTGAGGGACTTTGTTCGGTTTGCGCTTTGGGGGTTCTGGCCTTTCGGCCCGTCCCCCGCGGCGACAGGAAGAACATTACCTGAAGGTGTCCGGCGCTCCAAAACGGGTATCCCCGGCCAGCAGCGAGGGCAGCTGATCAAGCCGCGTGATGCGGGTCAGCTCGGGGCGTCCGCCCAGCTCGGCGCGGTCGAGCCAGATACCGGCGAGACCCGCCTCGACGGCCCCGCGCGCGTCCGTGTCCGGCTGGTCACCGACGTAGGCGACCTCATGCGGTTCCAGGGCCAGCTCCTCGCAGACCGCGTGGAAGGCGGCGGCCTCCGGCTTGGCCACGCCCAGTTCCGCGGCGCACAGGACGGCCTCGAAGCGGTCCCGCACGCCGAGAACGCGCAGCTTGCGGTCCTGGTTGTGCAGCGAGGAGTTGGAGAGCACCGCGTGCCGGTGGCTGGCCGCGAGGGCGTCCAAGACGGGCAGGGTGTCGGGGAAGAGGGCCCAGGCCGCCTCGTAGTGCGCCAGGTAGCGGAAGAACCAGGCGTCCGCCTCGTCGTCCTCCAGCCCCCGCCCCACGAAGCTGCGCACCCGCTCCCTGCGCTGCTCCTCCCAGCCCAGCTCGCCCGACTCGAAGCGCGCCCAGTGCTCGCGGGTCCTGGCCTTCCAGAGCGCGAGGGCCTCGGCGGCGCTCCCGTAACCGCCGAGCAGGCCCTCCGCGGCGAGATGGGCCCGCATACCGGCGGTGTCGGCCCCGGCGTAGTCGAAAATGGTGTCGTCGATGTCCCAGACGATGGCGCGGATCGGCATGAGGCGACCGTAACCGCAGCGCCGCTCCCGGCTGGGGGGTTCGGGGGTCGTCCCCCGAAAAACGCAGTGTCGATGTCCCAGACGATGGCGAGCGCGGATCGGCGTGGGTGACCGTACGGCGGTCAGACCGTGGCCGGGTCCTCGATCACGAAGAAGTCCGTGACGAAGCAGGCCACCTCGCCGGCCGCGGTGCGGCCGATCCAGGTGGGGTACGCCCCGTCCCCCCAGCCGGAGCCGAACGCGGCCACCGTGTGGCCCGTGGACGGGGACGTGACCAGGTAGGGCCCGGGGGCGTGGTCGTGCTTCTCGAAGACGTCCCACAGGGGGCCCTCGTCGCCCTCGCACTCGGGGAAGGCGGCGTCGGACTCGGCGTCGTAGAAGCAGCCGGTGCCCGCGTCGACGCCGTAGCCGAAGTACTCGTCGTCGGCGAGGTCGGTCGCCTCCTGTCCGGTCTGGAGGGCGTGCTCCCAGGTGGCGACGGGTTCGTCGCGTATGACGAGGCGGGCCGCGGCCACGCGCTCGTGCGGCCGGTCGGCCGGGGGTTCGCCGGGGGTGACCAGCGTCGCGACGGCCGCGTCGACCCGGTAGCGGCCGGGCTCCACCGCGACCGAGAACGGCTCGCACTCGCCGGAGCCGAGCGCGATGAAGGGGTCACCGGCGACGACGTGCCCCGACGGCAGCCACAGCTCGCCGGCCACCCGGACGTCGACCGTGCCCACCTGGCCCGTTTCGAGCGTGAAGGTGTGTCCCGGGGTGAAGTAGCGCGCGTAGTCGCGGGCGGGCATCGGCATGGTGGCGCCTCTCAGGGAAGGTGATGTCAGCACCGTAGTGCCCGGCACCGACAACGCCCGAGGGGCGGCACCCGGATCCACCGGGTGCCGCCCCTCGGGCGGGTGACCGCTTACGCGGAGAGCTTCGCCAGCGCCGCGTCGATGCGGGCCAGCGTCTTCTCCTTGCCCAGGATCTCGAGCGACTCGAAGAGGGGCAGGCCGATCGTGCGGCCGGTGACGGCGACGCGGACCGGGGCCTGGGCCTTGCCGAGCTTGAGGCCGTGGGCCTCGCCGGCGGCCAGGACGGCCTCCTTGAGGGACTCCGCCGAGTTCCAGTCGGCCGCGTCCAGCTTCTCGCGGGCCGTCGTCAGCAGGGCGTCGGAGCCCTCCTTCATGGCCTTCGTCCAGCTCGCCTCGTCCTCGACCGGCTCGGCCAGGAAGAGGAAGTCGACGTTGTCCGTGATCTCCGAGAGGACCTTGAGACGGGTCTGGGCGTGCGGCGCGATCGCCGCCCACTTCGCCTCGTCGAAGTCCTCCGGGGCCCACGGCGCGAACGGGGCCCGCAGCCACGGCTCGCAGCGGGACGCGAAGTCCTTGGGGTCGAGCAGGCGGATGTGGTCGCCGTTGATCGACTCGCACTTCTTGAGGTCGAAGCGGGCCGGGTTCGGCTGGACGTCCTTGACGTCGAAGGCCGCCACCATCTCCTCGATCGAGAAGATGTCGCGGTCCGCCGAGAGGGACCAGCCGAGGAGGGACAGGTAGTTCAGCAGGCCCTCGGGCAGGAAGCCGCGCTCGCGGTAGAGGTTCAGCGACGACTGCGGGTCACGCTTGGAGAGCTTCTTGTTGCCCTCGCCCATCACGTACGGCAGGTGGCCGAAGAGCGGGGTGGACTTCGCCAGGCCCAGCTCGGTGAGTGCCTCGTACAGGGCGATCTGGCGGGGGGTCGAGGAGAGCAGGTCCTCGCCGCGCAGGACGTGGGTGATCTCCATCAGCGCGTCGTCGACCGGGTTGACCAGGGTGTACAGCGGGGCGCCGTTGGCCCGGACAATGCCGTAGTCCGGCACGTTCTCCGGCTCGTAGGTGATCTCGCCGCGGACCAGGTCCGTGAACGTGATCGTCCGGTCGGGCATCCGGAAGCGGATGATCGGCTTGCGGCCCTCGGCCTCGTACGCCGCCTTCTGCTCGGCCGTGAGGTCGCGGCAGTGGCCGTCGTAGCCGGACGGCTTGCCCGCCGCGCGAGCGGCGTCGCGGCGCTCGTCGAGCTCCTCCGTGGAGCAGTAGCAGGGGTACGCCTTGCCGGCCGCGATCAGCTTGTCCGCGACGTCCTTGTAGAGGTCCATCCGCTGGGACTGGCGGTACGGGGCGTGCGGACCGCCGACCTCGGGGCCCTCGTCCCAGTCGAAGCCGAGCCAGCGCATCGCGTCGAGGAGCTGGTGGTACGACTCCTCGCTGTCGCGGGCCGCGTCGGTGTCCTCGATGCGGAAGACGAGGGTGCCCTGGTTGTGGCGCGCGAAGGCCCAGTTGAACAGGGCGGTGCGGACCAGGCCCACGTGGGGGTTACCGGTAGGCGAGGGACAGAAACGGACACGGACTGCTGGGGCGGATGCGCTAGCCACGCTTGACAACCTTGTTGGTGAGAGTGCCGATGCCTTCGATGGTGACGGCGACCTCGTCGCCGACGTTCAGGGGACCGACCCCTTCCGGGGTGCCCGTGAGGATGACGTCACCCGGGAGGAGCGTCATGGCCTCGGAGATGTTGACGATCAGGTCCGCGATGGACGTGATCATGTCCGACGTCCGGCCGAGCTGGCGCTGCGCGCCGTTGACCGTGCACTGGACCGTGAGGTCGGAGGCCCGGTCGAGGGAGAGGTCGGTCTCGATCCAGGGGCCCAGCGGACAGGACGTGTCGAAGCCCTTGGCGCGGGCCCACTGCTTCTCGCGCTTCTGGACGTCGCGGGCCGTCACGTCGTTCGCCGCCGTGTAGCCGAGGATGACGTCCTGGACGCGCTCGCGCGGGACCTCGCGGCACATGCGGCCGATGACCACGGCCAGCTCGGCCTCGTGGTGCAGCTCCTGCGAGAAGGACGGGTACTGGATCTCGTCGCCGGGGCCGATCACGGACGTGGACGGCTTGAAGAAGGCGAAGGGGGCCTCGGGGACCTCGTTGCCCAGCTCCTTGGCGTGCTCCGCGTAGTTGCGGCCGAAGGCGATGACCTTGTTCGGGAGCACGGGGGGCAGCAGCCGCACCTTGCTGAGCGGGACCTTGGTGCCGCTCAGTTCGAAGTCGGCGAACGGGATGCCCTTGATGATGTCGAGCACGAGCTCGGAGTGCTCACCGGGAGGACCGTCGCCTTCGACCGCGCCGAAGGCGACGTTCCCGTCGATGGAGAATCTGGCGATGCGCACGGGTGGCTGCGCCCCTTTTTCTGTCTTGCGGTGGGCCCGGGTCAGGGGTCGGTCCCGACCAGGCTAACGCGGGGCGTGGGGGCGTGTTCCGTTGTGCGGTGCCACGCCTCTTGCGGGGCGCTGCTCAGACACAGGCGCTCAGGCGGCCGGGGTGATCTCCGGGGCGACCATCAGGATCGTGCGCTTCGGGTTGGCCGTGTTCGCGGGCAGTGTGGCCGAGTGCTCCGGGAGGGCCGGTGCGGCCTGGATCTCGTCGGCGTCCTTGAGGTGCGCCAGCGTGGTGCGGCGCGGGTTGGCAAGGTTGAGGGAGATCATCGTCGTCTTCATGACTGTGCTCTGGAACCTTCTCGGTTGTCTGCTGGGCCATCCCTGTAAAGCGCCAGGCTAAACATCTGATTCCCGCCGAAAGCCGGGAAGTTGTGATCCACCGCATGTGAGTTTGCTCACGAGAGCAAGTGCAAAAGGGGCACTTCGGGCCGCCAAGTCCCGTACAGGAAACGGACATTGCGTACCTGAAGCCACCATTCCGCTCCCGATCATGTCGACTGGGACACCCCCCGGCCGTAGGTGAAAAGTTCATGAATGCCCGGTTTTAACTAGATCATCTTCTACGTCTTGTGACCCTTCCTGCACGTGGGGTCACGGCCGGTGTCCCCTGCATCTCGGGCCTTGTTGGAGATCCGGCACTGTGCTGGAATTCCCGGGACCGTCGCAGGATCGAACCGGCGCACAGGGGCGCGAGAGAGCGCCGAGCAGCGGCGGTGAGGGGGAGCCAGCGCCGGTCACCGACGACCACAGGGGGGCGTTCAGGTCGCCCCTCGAACTACGCCGACACCGTCTTGTCCGCTTGCGCGGGTGGGGCGCCTGGTCCAGAGGTTGCGACGCTAGTGCAGGGACGTAAGAACAGGGATGGCAGCGCTGCGGCGGAGCCGGAGCCGCGCGGCGGGACCGGCCCGATAGCCGGCGGTTCCCAGCCCTCGCACGCCCAGAACCCCGGACGCACGGCGTCCGTCGATCTCGGTGAGCGTGAGACGCGTTCCGCCACTCAGGGCGGGGCGCCGACGCCTGCGCAGCCGCAGACCAAGGCGAAGAGCCCGTCGGGACCCGGCTCCCGAATAGCCCTGCGCAACTGGCGCATCTCGACCCGTCTGGTGTCGCTGCTCGCGCTGCCGGTGGTCGCGGCCACCTCGCTGGGTGCGCTGCGTATCGCCGAGTCGCTCGACGACATCCAGCAGCTCGACAACATGAAGCTGCTGACCGAGATGACCAAGCAGGCGACCGAACTGGCCTCGGCGCTGCAGACCGAGCGCGACCAGTCGGCCGGTCCGCTGGCCAACGACCCGAAGGCCGCGTCGACCAACTACGACGTGAAGACGGCGCGCAAGGAGACCGACCGCGCCCGCACCGCGTTCCTGGACGCGACGTACAGCGTCGAGGGCGACGACGAGTCCAGCCTCAAGGGCGTACGCGAGCACGTCGTGCAGATCGCCCGGCAGCTCATCGACCTCAAGGACATCCGCTCCGACGCGTACGCCAAGGGCGCGCCGACGTCGCAGACCGTCGAGGCCTACAGCCGCATCATCGAGAACCTGCTCTCGCTCTCCACCGACATGGCGCAGGCGACCAGCAGCCCCGAGATGATCGACCGCACGCGTTCGCTGGCCGCGTTCTCCTCGGCCAAGGAGTACGCCTCGCAGCAGCGCGCCATCATCGCGGCCGCGCTGCCGGAGAACAGCAAGACGTTCGGCTCCCTCACGGACACCGACCGGCTGTACGGCGAGGCCGCCTTCGAGGACCAGGACAACGCCCTCGACTCCTTCCGCAACGTGTACGGCACCGTGCCCGCGGAGGAGCTGCTCAAGCCGCTCACGGACAACAACGCCACCATCAAGGCGGCGGACAACTACGCGGACCGCGTCTTCAAGCGCACCGACGGCATCCGCACGCAGGACAAGCGCTCGTACAAGGACTGGTACGACGCGGACACCCAGCGCATCACGCAGATGACCACGATCGAGACCACGCTGCTCAACGAGATGGAGCAGCAGGCCCGTGAGCTGCGCAGCGCCTCCGAGCGGCAGGCCATCATCAACGGTGCGCTGATCCTGCTCGTGCTCGGCGTCTCGCTCGTCGGCGCCTTCGTCGTGGCCCGGTCCATGATCCGCTCGCTGCGCCGGCTGCAGGACACCGCGACCAAGGTCGCCCAGGAACGGCTGCCCGAGCTGGTCAAGGAGCTCTCCGAGTCGGACCCGCAGGACGTCGACACGTCCGTGGAGTCCGTCGGTGTGCACTCGCGCGACGAGATCGGCCAGGTGGCCGCGGCCTTCGACGACGTGCACCGCGAGGCGGTCCGCCTCGCCGCCGAGCAGGCCCTGCTGCGGGGCAACGTCAACGCGATGTTCACCAACCTCTCGCGCCGCTCCCAGGGTCTGATCCAGCGTCAGCTGTCGCTCATCTCCGAGCTGGAGTCGCGCGAGGCCGACCCGGACCAGCTGTCGTCGCTGTTCAAGCTCGACCACCTCGCGACGCGCATGCGCCGTAACGGTGAGAACCTGCTCGTCCTCGCCGGTGAAGAGCCCGGCCGTCGCTGGACGCGGCCCGTGCCGCTCGTCGACGTGCTGCGTGCCGCCGCGTCCGAGGTGGAGCAGTACGAGCGCATCGAGCTGGCGGCCGTGCCCGCCACGGACGTCGCCGGTCGTGTCGTCAACGACCTCGTGCACCTGCTCGCCGAGCTGCTGGAGAACGCGACGTCGTTCTCCTCCCCGCAGACCAAGGTCAAGGTCACCGGTCACGCGCTGCCCGACGGGCGGGTGCTGATCGAGATCCACGACACCGGCATCGGCCTCTCCCCCGAGGACCTCGCGGCGATCAACGAGCGGCTCGCCTCGCCGCCCACCGTGGACGTCTCGGTGTCCCGGCGCATGGGTCTGTTCGTGGTCGGCCGCCTGTCGCAGCGACACGGCATCCGCATCCAGCTGCGTCCGTCCGACTCCGGCGGTACGACGGCGCTCGTCATGCTGCCCGTGGACGTCGCCCAGGGGAAGAAGCTTCCCGGCAAGCCCGGTGCTCCGGGCGGCTCCGGCGGTCCCGCCGCCGCGCAGGCCGCGGCCGGTGTCGCCGCCGCGCGTCGCGGTGTCGGCGCGGGCGGCCAGGGCGGCCAGGGCGGCCCGGGTGGTCCGGGCGGCGGCGGTGGCGGCGCGGGCCGGCTCGGTGCCGGGCCCGGTGCGACGCGGCCGCAGGTCGGCGCCGGTCAGAGCGGCCCGCGTGCGGCGCTGCCCGCGCGGGACGGCGGCCCCCAGGCCCAGCCCCCGATGGGCGCTCCGCAGCGTCCGCAGGCCCCGCAGCCCGCGCGCGCCCAGCAGAACGACCCGCAGCAGTCCACCGGCCTCTTCAACGCCCCGGGCCCGGTCCCGCCGCAGCAGCGCACCCACAGCGCCCCCGGCGACCAGCGCCAGATCCAGGGCCAGGGCGGACGCCCGGTGCTGCCGCCGCGCGGCGGCCCGCGCGCCGAGCTGCCGGGTGGCAACCCGCAGCCCCGCGTGCCGAGCTGGAGCGACGAGAACGCGCAGCCGAACCTCGACGCCCCGCGCGGTCACGAGGAGACGGACTCCGTCGAGTCGACGGCGCAGTTCCCGCAGATCCGGGACGAGCAGCAGCGGCCCGGCCAGGGCTTCGGTCAGGGCCAGGCCCAGGGCTTCGGTCAGGGCCAGGCCCAGGGCTTCGGTCAGGGCCGGCCGCAGGATCAGGACCAGGGCACCGGTCAGTTCGTCCGCTCGGACGTGTTCGGCGGCGCGCCCAGCAGTGGCGGGCCCAACGGTGGTGCGCCCAACGGTGGCCTGCCGAACGCCGGCGTACCGAACGGTGGCGTACCGCACGGTGTACCGCAGAACGGCGGAGCGCCGGGGGCCAACGGCGCCTCGTTCGGCGGCGGCCAGGGCCAGGACTTCAGCGCGGGCGGCCAGGACTTCGGCGGCTTCCGTGACAACGGTCTGCCGGGTCTTCCGGCCCGCCAGGACCAGTCCTCGTCGACCGGCCAGTTCGAGCGCCCGCAGAACCCGGTCACGTCCACGGGTCAGTTCGAGCGCCCGCAGGACCCGGCGACCACCGGCCAGTTCGAGCGTCCGGCCGCCCCGCGTCAGCGCGGCGACTTCGGCACCCAGGACTTCGGTGCGCCGCTTCCGGGCGGTCAGGGCCAGAACGGCCGGCCCAACCAGTTCGGTCAGGGCAACCAGTTCGATCAGGGCATTCCGGCGCAGCCCGCACAGCAGGGTTACCTGCCGCCGGCCGACCAGCCGGGCGACGGTCGTACGCCGCTGTACGACACCCTGGAGACGAACTGGTTCCACGGTCAGCAGCAGGACCGGCAGCAGCAGAGCCAGGAGCCGCAGCAGCCGCAGGCGCCGCAGTCGCAGGGGCAGCAGCTCCCGCAGCGCGGCGCCCAGCAGCCCGCCGCGCCGGCCCAGCCGCAGGCCCCCGCCATGCCGCAGCGCCCCCGGGCGCGGGCCCAGGAAGCCGCCCCGGCCGCGCCCACCGCGAGCCAGGACCCGGCGAACTGGCGTCAGTCCCCCAACGACGAGCTGATGCGTCAGGCCGAGCGGGTGCGCAAGCCCGCCGCGGGCGGCGTCACCGTCTCGGGTCTGCCGCGCCGGGTGCCGCGGGCGAACCTCGTGGCCGGCACGGCCCAGGAACAGCAGCACCAGGCCGGTCCCCAGGTCTCGCGCGCGCCGGACGACGTGCGCGGGCGGCTGACCAATCTCCGTCGGGGCATTCAGCAGGGTCGGCAGGCCGGTGGTACCGGAAACACCGGCAGCTACCCCCGCCCCACTCACCAGCAGGAGCGTTAGTTGAGCCAGATGAGCCAGGCGGCACAGAACCTGAACTGGTTGATCACCAACTTCGTGGACAACACACCGGGGGTCTCCCACACGGTCGTGGTGTCCGCGGACGGCCTGCTGCTCGCGATGTCGGAAGGGTTCCCGCGCGACCGCGCGGACCAACTGGCGGCGGTGGCCTCGGGGCTGACGTCGCTGACGGCCGGCGCGTCGAGAATCTTCGAGGGCGGGCCGGTGAATCAGACGGTCGTGGAGATGGAGCGCGGCTTTCTCTTCCTGATGTCCGTCTCGGACGGCTCTTCGCTCGCCGTGCTCGCGCACCCCGAGTGCGACATCGGCCTCGTCGGGTACGAGATGGCGCTGCTCGTCGACCGTGCCGGCGCCGTGCTCACCCCGGACCTCCGCGCAGAGCTGCAGGGCAGCCTGCTCCACTGACGGGAGTTCGCGGAGCGCGGACCATGTGACGGCCGGTAACCCCGGCCACCCCCACAGTCTTACGCACCAACAGCCCCTGGAACCACAGCAGTCACACAATCCCCGCCCCATCTGCTTCCCATCACCGTCCGGCCGTCACAACTCCCCCACCGGCCCACCCTCAGACGGCAGGCCCCGACCCCGCCGTCCCGCCCGGAGGATCCATGACCCCGCCCACCGCTCCTCACGATCCGTACGGCAGTGCCGCACATGCCGACTACGGTCATGAGGGCGACCAGCCGCTGGTCCGCCCCTACGCGATGACCGGCGGCCGGACCAGGCCGCGCTACCAGCTCGCCATCGAGGCGCTCGTCTCCACGACCGCCGACCCGTCGCAGCTGATGACCCTGCTCCCCGAGCACCAGCGCATCTGCCACCTGTGCCGTGAGGTCAAGTCGGTGGCCGAGGTGTCGGCTCTCCTTTCGATGCCGCTCGGTGTCGCCCGGATCCTCGTCGCGGACCTCGCGGAGGCCGGGCTCGTCGCCATCCACCAGCCGGGCGGCGACGAGGCCAACGGCGGCGCGCCGGACGTGACTCTGCTCGAAAGGGTGCTCAGTGGACTTCGCAAGCTCTGACGGCGCGCTCGGCGCCGACCCCCGCCCCACCACCTCGGCGAAGATCGTGGTGGCGGGCGGCTTCGGCGTCGGCAAGACGACGTTCGTGGGGTCGGTCTCCGAGATCAACCCGCTGCGCACCGAGGCCGTCATGACGTCGGCGAGCGCCGGGATCGACGACCTGACGCACACCGGCGGCAAGACGACCACCACGGTCGCCATGGACTTCGGCCGCATCACGCTCGACCAGGACCTGATCCTGTACCTGTTCGGCACCCCGGGCCAGGACCGCTTCTGGTTCATGTGGGACGACCTGGTCCGCGGCGCCATCGGCGCGGTCGTCCTCGTCGACACCCGCCGGCTGGCCGACTGCTTCCCGGCCGTGGACTACTTCGAGAACTCGGGCCTGCCGTTCGTCATCGCCCTCAACGGCTTCGACGGGCACCAGCCCTACACGCCCGACGAGGTCCGCGAGGCGCTGCAGATCGGCCCCGACACCCCGATCATCACCACGGACGCCCGACACCGTGCGGATGCAAAGAGTGCCCTGATCACGCTGGTCGAACACGCGTTGATGGCCCGTCTGAAGTAGACAGAAGCGGCCGGAAGCCGCTCATCAAGTGGCTGGAACCATACGGCAGTTGTCGTAGGTCCCTCAGCGGTCCCTGTGGCCTTTGACACGCGGGGCCACTGTGTTCATAACGTTTCGACAGAGAATTCCGGGGAGCCCGACACAGGTCGCGCACACCCGGTTCCACTGTGCTCACAAGAGCCCCGCCTTTTGGCGGGGCTCGCTCTTTATGACCGTTTTATCTAGGGCATGGATCACGTGGAGCTTCCGCTTCCGACTGTTTGGAAGTGCGCCTCCTGACGTGCTGGAATGCGCTGAACTGCCCAGTAAGAACGGGCCTGGAGACATCAGCGGCACAACGTAGGTGCCGACGCCGAGAGGTTGTTGGTCGAGTGAGGCGAAGCAAGAACGGTCCCGAGCCCGCGTCGGCGGCACGGGGCAACTTCACCCCGCCGCCGCGCACAGCGGCGCAGGCCGCACCCGTGGCCGAGACCGTGGCGCCGGCCCCGTCCGGTGGACGGATGTCGCCGCGCAACTGGCGCGTGCCCACCAAGCTGAACGCGATCCTGCTCATACCCGTGCTCGTCGCCCTCGTCATGGGCGGCTTCCAGGTGAAGAGCTCGATCGACACCCTGAACGAGGCCAAGGACGCGGAGAAGACGGCACTCATCGTGCGGTCCGCGGCCGCGTACAGCCTCGCGCTGCTCAACGAGCGCGACCTGTCCGCGCAGCCGATCCTGGAGGGCGACCGGAGCTCCGCGACCGTACAGAAGCTGTACGCCGCGACCGACCGGGCCAAGGCCGATTTCCACGAGACGGTCAAGGGCGCGCCCGACACCGCCGGGCTCCAGCGCCGCCTCAAGCTCATCGAGGCCGCCGAGCCCAAGCTGACCGCGCTGCGCAAGAAGGCGTACAGCCGCGACATGGACCCGGTGCAGACCGAAGAGGGTTACGTCGGCGTCCAGCACTACCTCATGGAGATCTCCAACGAGCTGAACCTGGGCAACAGCGACGTCACCGCGTACGGCCGCACCGTCTACGCGCTCCAGCTCTCCAAGGCCGCCGAGTCGCTCAACCGTTCCATCGGCATGCACCTGCTGGTGCGCCCGAGCGCCGGTGAGACGCTCCAGAGCCAGATCGTCTCCTTCAACTCGTACGCGTACCTGGAGGGCATCGCCAACCAGGAGTTCGTCTCCGGCGCCGATCCCGCGGACGTGGCCAACCTGAAGAAGGTCCTCAAGGGCCGGGCCGACCAGGGCACCAAGGACTACGCCGCGCTGGTCAAGAAGCAGGCCGCGAAGGGCGTCAGGCTGCCGCTGAAGCTGCCGTCCAAGGACGGCGACGTCTACCAGGGCATGGTCGAGCAGATCTCCGCCGGGCAGAGCCCGCAGGAGCTCGCCAAGAGCGGTGTCACCCCGCTCACCTGGAGCGCGGTCACCACGAGCAAGTTCGAGGGCTACACCGAGGTCGAGAACGGTCTGATCGACCGGGCCGTGAACGAGGCCTCCGACACCGCCGACAACGCCCAGCGCGACGCCTACGTCACCGGTGCCGCCACGGTCATCGCCGTCCTCGCCGCGTTCATCATCGCGGGGATGATGGCCCGCCAGATGTCCCGCTCGATGCGCCGGCTGCGCTCCGCCGCCTTCGACGTGGCCGAGCAGCGGCTGCCGATGCTGGTCGACCAGCTCTCGCGCACCGAGCCGGGCCGGGTGGACACCCGCGTCCAGCCGATCCCGATCACCACGACCGACGAGATCGGCGAGGTCGCCCGCGCGTTCGACCAGGTGCACCGGGAAGCGGTACGGCTCGCCGCCGAGCAGGCGCTCCTGCGGGGCAACATCAACGCGATCTTCACCAACCTGTCGCGCCGTAACCAGTCGCTGATCGAGGGCCAGCTGACCCTCATCACCGACCTGGAGAACAACGAGGCCGACCCGGACCAGCTGGAGAACCTCTTCCGCCTGGACCACCTCGCGACCCGTATGCGCCGCAACGGCGAGAACCTCCTGGTCCTCGCCGGCGAGGAGCCGGGCCGCCGCTGGGACCAGCCGGTCCCGCTGGTCGACGTGTTGCGGGCCGCCACCTCCGAGGTGGAGCAGTACGAGCGCATCGAGCTGGCCGGCGTCCCCGAGGCCGAGATCCACGGCCGCGCGGTCACCGACCTCGTGCACCTGCTCGCCGAGCTCCTGGAGAACGCGACCACGTTCTCCTCGCCGCAGACCAAGGTCCGCGTCACCGCGACCCGTCTCCCCGACGGCCGCGTCATGATCGAGATCCACGACAAGGGCATCGGCCTCACCGCCGAGGACTTCGCGGACATCAACCACAAGCTGGCCAACCCGCCGACCGTGGACGCCGCGATCTCCCAGCGCATGGGCCTGTTCGTGGTCGGCCGCCTCTCCGACCGGCACGGCATCCGCGTCCAGCTGCGCCCCTCGGGCGAGCAGGCGGGCACGACCTCGCTGGTCATGCTCCCGGACGTGATCACGCACGGTGGCGGTGGCGAGCACCAGCAGACCGCCGACGCCGAACTCTCCGAGTTCACCGTCTCGACGATGATCCCGACGCAGCAGGCCTTCGAGAAGGCCCCGCTGCGCACGGCCGCCGAGCTCGGCTTCGACGACAGCCGTTACGAAGTCCCGGACGACGCCCGCGAGTTGGACCCGGTCGGCCGCTCCCTCATGCGTGAGGAGCGCCGTGCGGCCCTGGAGGCCCAGGCCCAGGCGCAGGACGACCGCCCGCTCTTCCGCGACGAGGTGGCGCCGCAGCAGCAGGGCGCGCCCCAGGCGCCGGTCCCGCCCCAGCAGCAGGACCAGCAGCGGCCCGTCTACCCGGAGCAGCCCACCTACGAGGGACAGCAGTTCGGCTACGACCAGCAGCAGCAGGTCGCGTACGACGATCAGCAGCAGGCCGGTTACGACGACCCGCAGCAGGTCGCGTACGACGATCAGCAGCAGTCCGGCTACGACGGCTACGCCCCCGCGCAGCCCGCGTACGGCGACGGCGGGCCGGGTGGCTACGAGGCGGGGTACGCGCCGCAGAACGGCTATGCGGAGGCGCCCGCGGAGACGTTCAACGCCTTCCAGGAGCCGCAGCGACAGGCGGACTGGCAGGCCCAGGAGTCCTATCGGGACGATTTCCAGGTCTCGTACGCCCCTGAAGCGGAATCCGCGCAGTCCACGGAGAACCCTGCCGCGGCGGAGCCGGAGAGCGTAGGCTTCGACCCGCACACTCCGGCGCCCTCGGCCGGCCCCTCCCCCTCTGTCGCACACGAAATGACCGACGCCGGTCTTCCGCGCCGCGGATCCAGCGCCTCCCAGCGCGAGGAAACCCCGGCACCGGCCACCGGTGGCGACGACAGTGACACCTGGCGTTCGTCGAACGACGAGCGCTGGGAGCGCGCCGAGGCGCTGAAGCGTCCCAAGGCGGGCGGGGTCACCTCCTCCGGTCTTCCGCGCCGGGTGCCCAGGGCCAACCTGGTCGAGGGCACGGCGGAGGCGACGCCGCAGGGCGGTCCCCAGGTCTCCCGCGCCCCCGAGGACGTGCGGGGCAGGCTGAGCAACCTGCGCCGCGGTGTGCAGCGGGGTCGCAGTGAAGGCAACAGTGATACGAACGGCCAGGCCACTTGGAATCAGCAGAGTGGTCCTGACAGCACCTACAACCAGGAGCGTTAGTGTGAGCCCGATGAGCCAGGCGGCACAGAACCTGAACTGGTTGATCACCAACTTCGTGGACAACACCCCCGGGGTGTCCCACACGGTGGTGGTCTCCGCCGACGGACTCCTTCTGGCGATGTCCGAAGGGTTCCCCCGCGACCGCGCCGATCAGTTGGCGGCCGTCGCTTCGGGTCTGACCTCGTTGACGGCGGGCGCGTCCCGCATCTTCGAGGGTGGCGCGGTGAACCAGACAGTTGTGGAGATGGAGCGGGGATTCCTCTTCATCATGTCCATTTCCGATGGTTCTTCGCTCGCCGTCCTTGCACACCCGGAGGCGGACATCGGCCTCGTCGGGTACGAAATGGCCCTTCTTGTCGACCGCGCGGGCACGGTTCTCACGCCCGACCTGCGCGCGGAGCTCCAGGGGAGCCTTCTCAACTAGCAGACAGGCGGTGCGTTTTCGCGCCTCGTGGCCGTAAGGTTTCGGGACGCGGCTCCACAGTGATGGTGCCCAGCGCAGTCGGAGGAGGAAGTACGTGTCTGGTTCAGCAACACCCCCGAGCGGTTCGTC
The DNA here is from genome assembly GCF_017377775.1 of Streptomyces sp. VRA16 Mangrove soil. Lineage (GTDB taxonomy): Bacteria > Actinomycetota > Actinomycetes > Streptomycetales > Streptomycetaceae > Streptomyces. The sequence continues at coordinate 17,744 of NZ_JAFVLN010000015.1, read as the reverse complement.
AGCCCACTGGCCGCCCTACGGCCCTGCCCAGGGCCAGGCCGGCACGGGCGCAGACGGTTCGCAGAACCGGTACAACTTCCCCTCTGCCCCTTCGTCGGCGAGCCACGCGCGGCAGCCCGGTCCTTACGACCAGCCGCCCGCGCCGCGCATCCAGCCTGTGCAGCCCCAGCCGCGCCCCGACGCGAATCCCGCGCCTGCTGCGAAGAACAACCCCCTGGTGCGTCCGTACGCCATGACGGGCGGCCGTACCAGGCCCCGCTACCAGCTCGCCATCGAGGCGCTGGTGCACACCACCGCGCAGCCGCACCAGTTGCAGGGCCAACTGCCCGAGCACCAGCGGATCTGCAACCTGTGCCGGGAGATCAAGTCGGTGGCCGAGATCTCGGCTCTCCTCTCGATCCCTCTCGGTGTGGCCAGGATTCTCGTCGCCGACCTCGCGGAGGCGGGCCTGGTCGCCATCCATCAGCCCGGCGGCGACGAGAGCGCCGGCGGCCAGCCAGACGTGACTTTGCTCGAAAGGGTGCTCAGTGGACTTCGCAAGCTCTAGCGGAGGGCCGGCAACTCCAAGTCGTTCCACCACGTCCGCGAAGATCGTGGTGGCGGGCGGTTTCGGTGTCGGCAAGACGACCTTCGTGGGCGCCGTGTCGGAGATCAATCCGCTGCGCACCGAGGCCGTCATGACGTCGGCGAGCGCGGGCATCGACGACCTGACCCACACCGGGGACAAGACGACCACCACGGTCGCCATGGACTTCGGCCGCATCACGCTCGACCAGGACCTGATCCTGTACCTGTTCGGCACCCCGGGCCAGGACCGCTTCTGGTTCATGTGGGACGACCTGGTCCGCGGCGCCATCGGCGCCGTCGTCCTCGTCGACACCCGCCGGCTGGCCGACTGCTTCCCCGCGGTCGACTACTTCGAGAACTCCGGCCTGCCGTTCGTCATCGCCCTCAACGGCTTCGACGGCAACCAGCCGTACAACCCGGACGAGGTCCGCGAGGCGCTGCAGATCGGCCCCGACACCCCGATCATCACCACGGACGCCCGACACCGCGCGGACGCGAAGTCGACGCTGATCACCCTGGTGGAGCATGCGTTGATGGCGCGGCTGCGCTAGGCAATCTCCTCCGTCCCGGACCCTGGCCGGATCGCCGTTCTCCCGGTATTTTCGCCCCGCTGGTGTGTACCAGCGGGGCGTTTCCGTTTCGTGGACGTCAAGCGTCTTCACAAGTCGGGCACATCTCTCGGCCAAGCTGCGCGCTACCGGTCGGCATATGACATCTGCCCGCACCGGTCCGCCACCCCGCCACAGCAGCGAATACGCGCAGTAACATCCTTGGCTATCGATTCGGTTCGGGCGAGATGCCCCAGATATCCGCTGACCGAATCCCCATACCTGCCGCTGTGATGTTTTCGCTGCCCCTCGCGCTCACCTGTCACGGAGCGGGACCATATGCTGTCCCGCCCAACCCCGGACGGGACGAGCAGGAAGCGGAGCCATCCCGATGAGCTTGTCCCACTCGGGCACCGACGCCCTGAGATCCGGACCGGACGCACGCATCCCCACGGCCCTCCAGGAGCCCCACAGGGCCGAGGCTCGGCGCATGGGCCGCCCCCTCCGCCCCGTGACCGAACCCGCCCACAGCTAGGCGGCACCGCGCGCGGACGGGCCAGGATCCCGCCCGCGCACCCGCCTGCCCGACGCCGCCCTCATCCCGCGACGTCGCGGCGTTCCCCAGGAGCCCCCGGCAGCCCATCCGGCGCACGGGACCCCTCCTCCTTTCCGCGCCACGCGCGGAAACTGCGCCCAGGTCCCCGGCGCGGACGCGCCCCTCGCACACCCGGTCCCGCACCACGGACGACCGCAGGTGGCATGGGCGGGCCGCGTCCACCTACGCGTTCCCGGACGACACCGGACCGGCCCCACGGGCGAGCCCCGTCCCCGCCGGCCGGTGCGGCTCCGGCACGCCCCGGTACGACCACGCAGAGGATGCAGATGAACACGGTCGGAAACAGAACAAGGACGCCGTTGTGGTCACCGCCCCCAGGAGCGATGACCACAACGACGCCCTGTCCTCGCGGGCTCCGCGGTTCAGCGGGCTCTTCAGCCCGCGGACTCCGCGTCGACGTCGCCGAGCGCGATTTCGGCCCACACCACCTTGCCGGTGGCGGTCGGCGTCATGCCGACCGCACTGGCCTGGGCCGCGACCAGGAAGAGGCCGCGCCCACCGGGCTGGAACAGGTCCGGCGGCTCGGTGGGAATGGGCACGAGCTCATGGGAGGTGTCCGCGACCTCCAGACGGACACCGTCGAGCGTGCGGCGGATGACGAACTCGAAGGTGCTGTCCGCGCAGTGCCGCACATTGCTGCACAGCTCGGTCGCCACGAACGAGGTGTCGTACACCAGCTTGTGCAGTCCCCAACACCGCAGGCGGGCGCCCACGATCCTGCGGATCTGCTCCAGGCGGTGCGGGCTGTACTCCATACGGATCTCACACGGCCGATCGAGAACATCGATCCCCTCGGCCTCGTCCGTCGGCTGGTCCGGCATTACCCCTCCGGGGGTCCTATTGCGGTCAACTCGCTTATGGACAAGAGGCGTTGCTCAAGCATCATGGCGGCGAAACTATTCCATAGGCAAGTATTACGTTCGGATACCGGCCACCCGGGGAGGGATGTCCGATGACAGTTGTGTGGCCTGAAGGGGCGGGACATCATGTGGCCATGCCTCAGAGCGAGATGCCGACGATACGTAGCCGACGCCTCGGTGCGGAGCTGCGGCGACTGCGTACCGATGCCGGACTCAAGGTGAACGACGCGGCGTTGGCGCTCGAATGCGGGCAACCCAAGATCAGTCAGATCGAGACGGGAAAGAGGGGCATCCGTCAGCTCGATCTGACGACGCTGCTGAACCTGTACGGGGTCACGGACGACCAACAGCGCACGAACCTCAAGCGGTTGGCGCGGGACATCCACAAGGTGGACTGGTGGTCGGGCCAAGGCCCCCTGCTCAGCGGCGACTTGCGCGACTACCTCACGCTGGAGGCCGATTCCTCGCTGGTCCGGGCATTCGAACCGTCGGTACTGCCGGGGCTGCTACAGACCGAGGCATACATGCGCGAGATATTCATGACAGGGGCTGAAGCGGATCGCGTCGAGCCTCTTGTGAACACTCGAATGAGGCGCAAGGATCTGCTCAGCGGAACGGCTGAATTCCGTCTGAGAGTGGTCATAGACGCCCCCGCGTTGCACCGGATACCCGGACCGCGGGCCTTGATCCGTCAGCAGTTTGAACATCTGATGGAAACAGGTGAGTTGCCCAATGTCACCATTCAGGTCCTGCCCCTGGACATCACCCTGCCGCTCGCGCAGTACGCTCCCTACACGCTGTTCACCTTGCGCGGCGAACCCACGGCACAGGTGGCCTGGCTGGAGCACATGACCGGCGGAACGATCCTTGAGCAGCGTCCCGACGTGGAGATCTACGCACAGGCCTGGGACGAACTGACGGCCGCGGCGCTCTCGCCGGCCCAGTCCCGCCGGTACATCAGTGAACGAATCAAGCAAGAAAGCGGGTCGTAATGCCCCCCACTACCGCGACCACCGCCACACCCCTGGAAATCAGGTCTGCGGCCTGGCACAAGAGTTCCTTCAGCGGTGCGTCCAACGGATGTATCGAACACGCCGAGCTTTCCGCGAGCCGACGAGCGATCCGTGACACGGAATACAGAGAGAACGGGGCACTCGTCTTCGAATCCCCGGCTTGGCTGGCATTTGTTTCAGGCGTCAACTCTGGAGTTCTGCCGCTATGAACGCGCCGTCCATCGACAGCATGTCAGCCGGATTCAAGCGCGAGAAACAGCGGCTCTACGCACTCGACCTCTCCGAGGTCCAATGGCTGAGCGCCCCGGGCGGCCCCGCACACGGCCGCGTGGAGGTCGCCGCGCTGGGCGACGGGGCCGTGGCCATCCGCAACCCGCAGGACCCGCGAGGGCTCGTCCTGCGCTTCACCGCCCATGAATGGGAGTCGTTCAAGCTCGGGGCGCGGCACGGCGAGTTCGACTGAGCCGTGCCCCGGCACGCACCCGGGTCATCGCATACAGGGGTGAGCCCCGACCGGTCCGGTCGGGGCTCACCCATATCCGTGATGTGTGCGGCGGGGCCTAGCCCTGCCAGGAGTGCGGGGCGCGGAACCCGTACTGGCGCTCCAGGCGGCGCCAGCCCGCGCGGGACTGCGGGGCGGACGGGGCCACGGCGGGCTGGGCCGCGGCGCGGGCCATCAGGAGGGCGGTGATCGCCGCGACCTCTTCCGGCTCGGCGTTGCCCTTCTCGACTCGGATGTCAGGCAGGGAAGGCATGGGCAGGTCTCCTACGAGTAGGTGCCGCTACTGCGGCGGGTTGCCGTGCTTGCGGGACGGCAGGTCGGCGTGCTTGGTGCGCAGCATCGCCAGGGAACGGATGAGCACCTCGCGGGTCCCGGACGGGTCGATCACGTCGTCGACGAGGCCGCGCTCGGCCGCGTAGTAGGGGTGCATCAGCTCGGCCTTGTACTCCTTGACCATCTTCTGGCGCGTGGCCTCCGGGTCCTCGGCCTCGGCGATCTGCCGGCGGAAGATCACGTTGGCCGCGCCCTCCGCGCCCATGACCGCGATCTCGTTGGTCGGCCAGGCGTAGGTGAGGTCCGCACCGATGGACTGGGAGTCCATGACGATGTAGGCACCTCCGTACGCCTTGCGCAGGATGAGCGAGATCCGCGGCACGGTGGCGTTGCAGTACGCGTACAGCAGCTTGGCGCCGTGTCGGATGATCCCGCCGTGCTCCTGGTCGACGCCGGGGAGGAAGCCCGGGACGTCGAGAAGGGTCACGATGGGGATATTGAAAGCGTCGCACATCTGGACGAAGCGGGCAGCTTTTTCGGATGCCTCGATGTCCAGGACACCCGCGAGGGACTGCGGCTGGTTGGCCACGATGCCGACGACCTGGCCGTCGAGACGGGCCAGGGCGCAGATGATGTTGCGCGCCCAGCGCTCGTGGACCTCCAGGTAGTCGCCGTCGTCGACGAGCTCCTCGATGACCTTCGTCATGTCGTAGGGGCGGTTGCCGTCGGCCGGGACCAGGTCCAGGAGGACGTCGCTGCGGCGGTCCGCCGGGTCGTCCGACTCGACCGTGGGCGGGTTCTCCCGGTTGTTCTGCGGGAGCAGCGAGATCAGGTAGCGGACCTCGGCGATGCAGGTCTCTTCGTCGTCGTAGGCGAAGTGGCAGACACCGCTCGTCTCGGCGTGGACGTCGGCGCCGCCCAGACCGTTCTGGGTGATCTCCTCGCCGGTGACCGCCTTGACCACGTCCGGGCCCGTGATGAACATCTGCGACGTCTCGCGGACCATGAAGACGAAGTCCGTCAGGGCCGGCGAGTAGGCCGCGCCGCCCGCGCACGGGCCGAGCATCACGGAGATCTGCGGGATGACACCCGAGGCCTTCGTGTTCCGCTGGAAGATGCCGCCGTACCCGGCGAGCGCCGAGACGCCCTCCTGGATACGGGCGCCCGCGCCGTCGTTCAGGGAGACCAGCGGGGCACCGGCCGCGATGGCCATGTCCATGATCTTGTGGATCTTCGTGGCGTGGGCCTCGCCCAGCGCGCCGCCGAAGATCCGGAAGTCGTGCGCGTAGACGAAGACCGTGCGGCCCTCGACCGTGCCCCAGCCGGTGATGACACCGTCGGTGTACGGCTTCTTGGCCTCCAGGCCGAAGCCGACCGCGCGGTGCCGGCGCAACTGCTCGACCTCGTTGAACGACCCCTCGTCGAGGAGCAGCTCGATGCGCTCGCGCGCCGTCAGCTTGCCCTTCTTGTGCTGGGCCTCGGTCGCCTTGTCGCTGGGGCCGGCCAGCGCCTGCGCACGGATCGCGTGCAGCTCGGCCGTGCGTCCACGGGCGTCGGTGGGCTCGTCCCCGGGGTTCGAGGCGGTGTCGTCCAAAACGGTCATGTAGTGACCTTACGAAGCCGACCAAGGAAAACGGGCCGTCGACTCCGTACAGTCTCCGGCCCGTTTTCCTGGTAGCCCTGAACAGAACCTCACCGGCATGCAGCTGAAGTCACTGCTCAGGGCCCCATCGGATTGTGGGGGTCACACAAAGGCGGCGGGTGAGGGACCCGTCACACCGGGTCATGCGCCGCAGTGGAAGCGGGCACCTCCCCAGTCGGCGTGGTCGTTCCCGTTGCCGTCGCCGCCGTCCCCGACGATCAGGTCGACGTACGTGGCGCCGCTCACGTCGGCCGTCAGCGACCAGGCCGGATCGGTGGCCTTGAGGACCGGGGACTTCACCTTCTCGGTGCCGTCGGCCGCCACCGAGAATTGCACACTTCCGCGGGTGGGCTGTTCGTCGTCCACGCCGACCTCGGCCGTGAAGGACGTGCACTGCCCGCCGAGGTAGTAGCGGATGGTGGCGGGCGCGTGGCTGCCCAGGCCCTTGGCGTAGGTGACGCCGCCGAGGGTGAGGGTGGCGCCGTCGCCCTGGGCCTGGTCGCCGTTGGACATGTCCTTCTCGACGGGGCCCCAGCCGTTCTCGGCAAAGACCCAGTCCATGTCGCTGGCGTACGTGTCCGTGGTGGGCGGCGGCGGGAGGGTGCGGACGGTGGTGCCCGCGGTGAGGCTGCGGGACGTGCCGCCGACGGTGTACGTCGCCTTCGAAGTCAGCTGGTAGGGCTGGTACTTGGCGTCCACGGGCGGGGTCACCCGGAAGGTGGCGGTGGCCTTCGCGCCGGGGGCGACGGTGTCGAGGGTGACGGGGCCCGCCGGGTCCGCCTTCCAGCCGTCCGGGAGACCGAGGGTGACGGCGGCGTCCTGCACCGGGTCCTGCTCGTGGTTGGTGAAGGTGGCCTCGACCTTGTTGGGCTTGCCGGGCTCCAGGGTCTCTGCCGCCTTCAGGGCGAGCGTGCCGCAGGCGGCCTGTTCCTTCGCGGGGCCGAGGTCGGTCACCGTGAAGTCGTCGAGGACGAAGTCGGCGCCGTCCGGGGCGCCGGGCAGCTTGCGCAGGCCGGTCCAGGTGTCGCCGCAGCCCGCCGTGACGGTGGTGGTGAAGCGGCCGGTGGTCCGCTGCTGTCCGATGGGTACGGCGGCGGTCTCCACGGCGTCGTCACCGCTGTCGTAGCCGCTGATCCACTGGTAGGCGCCCGCGTGGCTGGACTGGTAGGCGAAGTCGACCTTGTAGGTGTGGCCGTTCGTCAGCGGGACGTTCGCGGTGGAGGTGCGGTAGACGACGCCGTCGTTCTCCTCGTGCGACTTCAGGGACTGCGCGCCGTCGCCGATGGCGTCGTCGATCAGCTTTCCGTTCCAGCCCGCCTGGGTGTACGGGGCGTTCTTCTGCGCGATGTGGGTGCGCGGGTCGGTGACGCCGCCCGCGTCGCCCTTGTCGAACGGGCCCCAGCCCTGGTCGACGTCCTCGAAGTCCTCGTGGACGACCGTGCCGGGCTTGGTGGTCGGCGCGTTGCGCACGACACGTACGTCGTCGACGCGGACCTTCGCGCCGTCGGGGTCGGCGGCGGTGGCGACGCGCAGGGTCGTGGCGCCGTCGGCCGGCGCGGTGAAGTTCACCTTGACGCGCTGCATGTGGGTGTCGTGCCAGTCGCTGGCCGCGACGGTGTCGGGGAGCGTGGACCGGTCGAGGGTGGTGGTGGCGCCCGCCGCGCTGAGACGCGTACGACGGGACTTCCCCGGCTCGACCTCCACCCAGGCGGACGCGGTGTACCGCTTGCCGGGGTCGAGCCCCGTGAGGCGCTGCGCGATCGACGCCTCGCTGCTCCCCGTGAGGCGGGCGGCGTTGCGGCCGTTGCCGTCGGTGTCGCGAGCGACGGTGCCGGTCTTGTCCCAGGCGGTCAGGCGGGCGTCGTTGAAGCCGGGGTCGTGCACGCCGGTGCCCTCGCCCCACTGCGGGTCGGTGGCGCGCGGGGTGTCGCCGGCCGGGTAGAGGACGTACGGCTGTCCGGCCTCGGCCTTCAGGGTCAGCTTGCCGGCGGCGTCGGTGCGGGCGGTGCCGGTCTTCACGCGGCCGTTGTCGGTGAGCCTGTAGACCGTGTACGCGCCCGCGGGCACGGCCCAACTCGTCGTCCCACCGGCCTTGTTGTAGTGGTAGAGCTTCTTGCCCTGGTCCCAGGGCAGCAGATAGCTGTCCCCGTCGAGGACCTTGCGGCCGTGGTCGTAGAAGGTGCGCCTGCCGTCCTCGACGGTGACGCGCAGGCCGCCGGTGAAGGTGATGTCGTTGCCGTTCCAGCGGGTGATCTTCTGGTGCTGGAGGTACTTGGCGGGCAGGTCGCGCTGCCAGATGTTGGTGTAGAAGGCGTTCCAGTCGTTCTCGCCGGTCCAGCCCTCGAAGTCGACGAGGGCCGACTGGCCGAGGACGGGGTCGGCGTTCCAGACGTCCTTCTCGCTGTTGCGGATGAACCGGATGATCTTCGAGTTGAGGCCCTTGTTCGTGGCGCCGCCGTAGTCGAGGTCGTTGGCCCAGTGGGACCACAGGGACTGCCGCTCGAACTTGTCGGCCCACTCGGTGGCCAGGTTCCAGCCCTGGCCGTTGATGGCCTTGGCGGTCTGCTCGGCGATCCAGCCGTGCGTGTAGTAGACGTCGACGTAGACCGTGGTGAGGTTCTTGCCCGTCTCGTCGCGCAGCTGCTTGAAGCGGGCGGCGAGGTCGCCGCTGGCGATGTCGCGGCGCTGGTCGATGTAGTAGCTCTGGTCGAGCCAGTTCCAGCCGGGTGACGTGGGGTCGATCAGGTCGTCGCTGAAGTGCCGGGCGACGGGGTACGCCTCGGTGGCGTTGACGTGGACGCCGAACTCGGCACCGTACTTCTTGCCGGCCGCGAGCAGCTTGTTGAGGTCCTTGAGGCCGCCGGCGCGGGTGTTGTAGTTGCCGCCGTAGTCGGGGTGGGCCGAGTCGTGGCCCTCGGACTGGTAGCCCTTGAGCAGCGCGAACTGGCCCAGGTCGTCGGTGGCGAGGCCGATCCGTTTGACGTCGTCGAGGGTGCGCAGGAACGGGTGGGTGGCCTGGCTCGCGAAGTTGAACGGGATGTGGGTGATGACCCGGTCGGGGGTCGCGTCGCTGCCCTTCGCCTTGACGGCGATGGACCGGAAGGCGACGGCGCCGTCCTGCCAGTCGACGGTGCCGTCGGCGTTGGCGTCGGGCGTGACGACGACCTTGGCCCAGGGCAGGTCGTTTCCGGTCGCGTGCGTCGGCGATCCGGCGCCGCGGTAGGTCCACTGCCCGGACCAGACCCCGACGCGGGTGCCGCCGTCGGCGTCCTTGCGGGCCTGGTGCCAGAACCGGGCGTCGTCGCCGTTGGTCGCCCCGCTCGGCTTGTCGTACATGGAGTTGGACTCGACGGCCGCGGCCAGCCGGCCCGTGTTGACGATGGCGTAGGAGGCGCCGGTCGCGGACGTCTCCGCCGGGGTGTCGGTGGTGACCTTGCCGAAGACGTCGGCGGTGCGGGTGGAGTCCGGGTCGAGTTTGGTGAAGGCGGTCTCGGCGCCGCCGTCCTCGCTGCCGACCGAGACGAGGTCGTGGCCGGGGATGTCGAGGGTCCCGACCCGGAAGGCCTCCGTGTCGCGGACGGCGGTGACCTTGAAGGTCGTGGTCCGCCCGGCGACACCGAGCGTCGCGTCGATCTCCACGCCGGGCAGGTCGGGGAAGGTGAGCGTGTACGCGGCCGTGGACCCGGTGAGCTCAGGCGCGGCCTTGAGGCGGGTGGCGTAGGGCTTGCCGTTGAGGGTGATCTCGGTGACGGGGCGGGTGCTGCCGAGGATCCGGGCGCCGTCCGCCCGGTTCTCGTAGGCGAGCACGCGGGGGAAGTCGTCGGCGACGGTCACCGAGAGCGGTCCCGAGGTGAGGACCAGTGGGGCGGCATCGGCTGCCGCCGCGTGGCCCGCCGGGAGGAGCGCGGCGCCGAGTGCTGCCGCGGCGAGCAGGGCATAGGGGGCTCGGGGTCTGTGGGGCATGGCCCTTTGGGTATCCGCGAGCGGCGCGTGGGGTCAACGGGGTTGGGCTGTTGGCGACTTGTGAGTCCAACACCCCGCCCCCAGAAGTCCAAGCCCGGGTGGACCCCGGCCCCGCCGGCCCCCGCCGCCTTGGGCAATCTGCCGCCATGGGCGGCAGGGTGGGCAAGGCGGCACCCCGACGCGGGGCGAGCGCTCCCGGCGGCCTCCGGCCCGCTCCCGCCCCGCCATCGCCGGGCGCGGGCCCGGCGGGGGCGGGGCGCGCCCGCGCGGCGGAGCCGCAGATCGATACAGCCCCGCGCCCCTGGCGGGGCACCACCGGCTACTGGAAGAGGGCCGACGATCCCAGTTGTTCTTCGATGCGGATCAGGCGGTTGTACTTGGCCGTGCGGTCCGAGCGGGAGAGGGAACCCGTTTTGATCTGACCGCACCCCGTGGCCACCGCCAGGTCGGCGATCGTCGTGTCCTCGGTCTCGCCGGAACGGTGCGACATCACGGCCTTCCAGCCCGCCCGGTGCGCCGTGCTCACCGTCTCCAGCGCCTCCGTCAACGTACCGATCTGATTGACCTTGACCAGCACCGCGTTACCGACCCCCGTCCGGATCCCCTCCCGCAACAGCGCCGGGTTCGTGCAGAACACGTCGTCACCGGTGAGCTGGCAACGGTCACCCACGCGCGCGGTCAGCTCGCGCCAGCCGTCGAGGTCGTCCTCGGCCATCGGGTCCTCGATGGAGGTGATCGGGTACGCGTCGATCAGGGCCGTCAGATAGTCGACCTGCTGGGACGGGGTGCGGTCGACGCCCTCGCCCTGGTACGCGTACACACCGTCCCGGAAGAACTCCGACGACGCCGGGTCCATGATCAGGGCGATGTCCGCGCCGGGCTTGTACCCGGTCCGCTCGATCGCCGCCGTGACGAAGTCGAGCGCCTCCTCGGCGGTGCGCAGCGCGGGCGCGAACCCGCCCTCGTCGCCGACCCCGGTGGAGTGGCCCGCGGCCAGCAGGTCGCGGCGCAGGGTGTGGAAGACCTCCGAGCCCATCCGGACGGCCTCCGCGAAGGTGGCCGCGCCGACCGGCGCGATCATGAACTCCTGGAAGTCCAGCGGATTGTCGGCGTGCGCGCCGCCGTTGACGATGTTCATCATCGGCAGCGGGAGGCGGCGGGCGTCCGCCCCGCCGATGTGCCGGTAGAGAGGCAGGCGGTGCGCGGCCGCCGCCGCCTTGGCCGCCGCGAGCGAGACGCCGAGCAGGGCGTTCGCGCCGAGCCGGGACTTGGTGGGGGTGCCGTCGAGGGCGACCAGGGCGGCGTCGAGCCCGGCCTGGTCGTCGGCGTCGCGGCCCACGACCTCGGCCGCGATCTCCCCCTTGACGTGGGCGACGGCCTGGTCGACGCCCTTGCCGTGCCAGCGGCGCGGGTCGCCGTCGCGCAGTTCGACGGCCTCGCGGGCGCCGGTGGAGGCGCCGGAGGGCACGGCGGCGGTGCCGAAGGAGCCGTCGGCGAGCGTGACGTCGGCCTCGACGGTGGGGTTGCCGCGGCTGTCCAGCACGGAGCGGGCGGTGACGGACGTGATGACGGTGGATCCAACTGCCGGTGCGGGCATGGGTGTTCCTTCACGTTGCTGCCTGTCGCGACCCTGCTGCGACAACGCTGGCGCGTGCCGCGACAGACGAAACTATACAGCCTTGCTGTTCAGTTTGGCTGTACAGCTCTGCTGTTCAGCCTTGCTGTGCAGTGTGCGGGCGGTGCGGTGCTGTCGTGCGGCGTTGTCGCGCGCGGGCGCTGCGCAGGTCAGGCATGCCGGGCCGCCGGACACCGCGGGTTAAAGTGCCGTATGCCTGCCCCGGAATCCGCCGCCGTCGCCGCCGATCTGCGTACCGCGATGGGACGTCTCATGCGCCGCGTGAAGCACGAGGACTCGATTCCGCACGGCCAGGTCGCCGTGCTCGGCGTGCTGGACCGCGACGGCGCCATGACCACCAGCGATCTCGCCGCCGATCAGCGCGTCCGCCCGCAGTCGATGGCCCGCGCCGTCGGGCTGCTGACGGAGCAGGGCCTGGTGACGCGCCGGGCGCACCCCACCGACGGCCGCAAGTCACTGGTGGAGCTGACCGAGGCGGGACACGCCGCCCTGGACGCCGAGCGCGGGCGCAGGGAAAGCTGGCTGGCCCGGGCGATCGCGGCCGAACTCACCGACGAGGAGCGGGAGTTGCTGGCCGGCAGCGCCACGCTGATGGAGCGGCTCGCCGGTCGCTGACCCGTCCACGGGCCCTCACAGCGGCGTCTTCACCATCGCCAGGACGTACGCCCCGTACGGCAGCGTCACGCAGGCCAGCGCGCCCGCGACCACCAGCACCCGCGCCCGCCCGGCCCGCCCCTGACCCCAGCCGCGCGCCATCGTCCGGGCGACCGGGATCAGCAGCGGGAAGGCGGGCAGCAGGAAGCGCGGCTTGGACGCGAAGGGCCCGCCGAGCAGCAGCACCATCACCACCAGCACCCCGCTGAAGACGAGCAGCGGCAGCGGCGTGCGGGGCCGGCGCTCCAGACAGAGCAGGACGAACAGCACCACGGCGGCGAGCACGAGCAACAGGGACATCGGGTAGACGACCTTGCCGCCGTACAGGAACAGCACCCGCAGGAAGCGCACGGAGTCCACGCCGAAGTCCAGGCCCGACCCCCAGGCGTCCTGCACCGTGAAGTAGCCGTGCAGCAGGTCGCCGGTGCGGTTCCCGACCCAGAGCACATATCCGGCCCACCCCGCGGGCGCCAGCAGCACCGCGAGCCAGGGCGCGCGGGCACGCCCACGGCCGCGTACGAGCGCGTACCCGGCGGTGATCATGACGGCGGCCGCGACGGCGACTCCCGTGGGCCGGGTCAGCCCCGCGAGGGCGGCGAGCGCCCCGGCGAGCAGCCAGTTCCGGCGCAGCAGGGCGTACAGCGCCCAGGCGGCGAGCGCGGCGAACAGGGACTCGCTGTAGGCGATGGCGAGGACGGCGGCCTGCGGGAGCAGCGCCCACAGGATGACGAGCAGGGTGGCGGTCAGGGTGCCGTACAGGCGGTGGCCGACGGCGTAGACCCCCCAGGCGGCGGCGAGGGCGGCCGCCCAGGCGACGAGCAGCGCGGCCGCTCCGGCGCCGCCCGGCAGGACGGCGCCGACACCCCGGGTGAGCAGCGGATAGAGCGGGAAGAACGCCCAGTCGGTCTGTACGGTCCCAAACGTCGAGACGTACTCCCGGGTGCCGTATCCGTGCTCGGCGATGTGCAGGTACCAGACCGCGTCCCACGCATGGGCCAGTGTCCGGGTCGCGGGGCGCCCCTGGTGCAGGTCGGCGAGGACCACCAGGACGACCCCGGCGGCACGGGCCGCGGCGAAGGCGGTGAGGGCCCGCAGCACGCCCGGCGGACCGCCGCCCCGCCACCGAGCGGACACCGCCGGCCTGCCCTGGAGTTCCGCCTCGGCCGTCCGCAGCACGCGCGCCCCCGCCTTTCATCGCAAAATGGCCGTAACGGGACCTTCTTATCGCTACCCCACCCGTGTGTAACTGGAGCAACACGCAGCGCTTGATGTTGAAAGTTGAACATCATCGCGCTACAGTCGTCCACGTTGGTAGTTAAACCTTCAACATCACGTCCCCAAGGAGTACGTCATGGGCATCTTCGGCCGTAAGAACGACGAGACCGCCACCCCCGCCGCTGCCGCCGCCACCTCGGCCGGCCCGGACCTCGGCGCCCTCACCGGCGACTACACGGTCGACCCGGCGCACACCACGCTCGGCTTCGTCGCCCGGCACGCGATGGTGACGAACGTGAAGGGCAGCTTCACGGACTTCACCGGCGAGCTGCACCTGGACGGTTCGGACCCGGCCAAGTCCACCGCGTCGTTCGACGTGCAGATGACCAGCATCGAGACCGGCAACGCGGACCGTGACGGTCACCTGAAGAGCGCCGACTTCTTCAAGATCGACGAGTTCCCGACGATGACGTTCCGCTCGACGTCCGCCGAGTCGCTGGGCGGCGACGACTACCGCATCACCGGTGACCTGACGATCCTCGGCACCACCAAGCCGCTCACCATCGACCTGGAGTTCAACGGCTCCGCGAAGGACCCGTTCGGCAACGAGCGCGTGGGCTTCGAGGGCAAGGCCACCATCCTGCGCTCCGAGTGGGGCCTGACCTGGAACGCGGCGCTGGAGACCGGCGGCGTCCTCGTCTCCGACAAGATCAAGCTGAACTTCGACATCTCGGCGATCAAGAACGCCTGAAGTCGCCTGTGAGCACATCGAGTTGAGGCGGCCACGCACCACCACGTGGCCGCCAACTCGCATGTCCGCACCGCCCGCCGGGTCCCTCACTCGGTGCGCAGCGCCGTCGCCGTCCTGATCCGGGCCGCCCAGCTCGCGGGCAGCAGCGCCCCGAGGACCGCGATGAGGACACCGCCGAGGACCAGCAGGGCCAGTTCCGGCGCGGAGTAGACGGCCAGGACGAAGCCCGGCATCGCCACGCCCGCGCCCTCCCCCATGGCGGGCACGATCCAGCCGTGCAGGGCCCGGCCGAGCAGCACGCCCACCGCGCCGCCCGCGAGACCGGTCAGCACGACCGACGTGACGACCATGACGGCGGTCTGCCGCGGGGTCATGCCGAGGGCCTTGTGGACGCCGAGTTCCTGGACGCGTTCGCGGGTGTCGAGGACGACGCCGTTGAGCACGCCGAGCGCGGCGACGGCGACGATCACCAGGGTGAGCATCGCGGCGAGCGCGTTGAGCGAGTCGACGATGTCGCTGCCGCCCCCGTCGTCCAGCGGGCCGACGCGCGCCTCCACCTTCTGGCCGACCCCGGCGGGGTCGACGCCGCTCTTGATCTTTCCCAGCGCCGTGCCGAGCGTGGTGGCGTAACTCTTCGCGTTCGTACCGGACTTGAGCTCGACCTGGTACGACCCCGGCTTCAGCTTCGGCGCCGCCGTCCTGAGGGTGGCCAGGTCGGTGTAGAGCAGCATGCCGAAGTTCGAGGTGTCGAAGACCTCTCCGACGATCCGTACGGTGAACGGCTTGCCGTTCTCGACGGCCGCGGTGAACGTGACGGTGTCGCCGACCTTCGCCCCGAGCTCCTTGAGCAGCCCGGAGGGGGCGACCGCCTCGCCCGCCCCCTTGAACCAACGCCCCGACGTCATACGGTAGTTGGCCCACCCTGCGTCGCCCGTGAACGCGGTGACCTCGACGTCCTCACCGAGTCCGACGGCGCTCGCCTGTGTGTCGGCCCTGCCGTAGTACGCGCGGGTTCCCGGCTGCGCCGCGATCGCCGCGGCGACGGCGGACGGGTCGCTGATCTCGGTCGCCCGGCCGCCCTCCGCGCCCTGGGGCAGGGCGCCGCCCGCGGGCGCGGTGGGCACGGAGACGACGCTGACATCGGAGTTGTCGTGGTCGCGGGCGTCCATGATCGTGTTCAGTGACGTGCTGAGGCCGAGGGTGAAGGTGACGGCGACCGCTCCGAAGCCGACGGCGCGACCGTCGCGAGCGCCCGCGCCGGGCGGCCGAACGGGCGGGCCAGGCCCAGGCACACGGGCCGCGGCAGCGGCAGCCGCGCGGCGAGTTTGGCCGCCCACCGGCCGCGCCCCGGCCGGGCCGCGCGCCCCACGGCGATCGCGTCGACGGCCCGCAGCCGCCCGGCCCGCCAGGCGCTCAGCCAGGCGGTGAGGGCGACGGTGCCGAGGACGACGGCGACGACGGCCGCGTCCACCCAGGGCGCGATGGTCAGCGGCGTCGAACGGTAGGCGTTCTCGGCCTCGGCCAGCAGCGGTACGGAGGCCAGGTGGCCGACGCCGAGCCCGAGCGCGGCGCCGACGGCGGCCGGGATCAGGGCCTGGGCGAGGTGGGCGCGGACGACCTGGTGCGGGGTGAAGCCGACGGCCTTGAGGATGCCGATGCGGCGCAGGCCCGCGCCGACGGTACCCGCGACCACGTTGCCGACGATCAGTACGGACATGGCGAGGCCGAGTCCGCCGAACGCCAGCAGGAACGGGATGTACACCGCCGTCTCCCGCTCGCTCGCCGCCTTGAGCGTGAGCCAGGACAGCGATCCGGTCACCGAACCGGTGGGCGCCGCGGCCGTCAACTCCTTCCGGGTGGCGGCCACTTGGTCCTGGGTGTCGTGGGAGGCGAGGCGGTACAGCATCTCGTAGCCGCTGTCGCCGCGCGCCGGGGTGAGCGCGCCGATCTGTCCGGGCAGCACCCAGGCGTCGCCGGTGCGGCTGACCGAGCGGGCCAGGCCGACGACAGTCAGGGTCGGTGCGCCGGGCAGCGCTTCGAAGGTCAGCTTGTCGCCGAGGGCGAGGGGCAGGCCGAGGTCGGCGGAGAGCACGATCTGTCCGGCGCGGGTGGGCCAGTGGCCCTCGGTGAGACTGAGCCGGTCGACGGTGCCGCCCGAGCGGGCACGGCCGACGACGAAGAGCGGGCGGGGCGCCGGGCGGCGGTTGCCGGCCGGGTCGGTGAAGGTGGGGCTGGCGTTCACCGTGCGGAACGGGCCGGAGGCGGCCGTGACGCCGGTGGCCCGCGCGCCCTCCCTGATCTGCGCCGCGTCGGCCCTGCGTGCGTCGTACCGCACGGAGAGGTGGGCGCCGTGCTGCTTGCCGAAGGCGGTGGTGAAGGGGGCGTGCGACGCCACGAGCAGGGTGCCGGCAAGCACGGACGCGGCGACCGCCATCAGCGCGGTCAGACAGATGACGACGGCCGGTACGCGGCGCCGGGCGACGCCCGAGCGGACGATCTTGCCGAGGGCGCTCATCGGACGGCCTCCGGCACGGCGGGGTGGGTGGTGTCGGCGGCGATGCGGCCGTCGACGAGCCGGAGGGTGCGCCGGGTGCAGGCGCGGGCCAGGGCCACGTCGTGGGTGACGACGAGGAGGGTCTGGCCGTCGGCGTTCAGGGCGCGCAGCAGTGCCTGGACGTCCTCGCCGGAGGCCGAGTCGAGGGCGCCGGTCGGCTCGTCGGCGAGCAGCAGGGCGGGCCGGTTCATCAGGGCGCGGGCCACGGCGACGCGCTGGCGTTCGCCGCCGGAGAGGCGGGTGGGGTGGGCGCGGGCGTGCCGGTCGATGCCGAGACTCGCCATCAGCCGGGCCGCGCGGTGGTGGGCCTCCGTGCGGGCGGTGCCGGAGAGTTGGGCGGGCAGGGCGATGTTGTCGGCGACGCTCAGGTCGTCGAGCAGGTGGAAGAACTGGAACACCATGCCGACCTTCGCCCTGCGGTAGCGGGCGGCGCCGGCCTCGCCGAGGCGGTCGACGCGGACGCCGTCCACGGTGACCGTCCCGGTGTCGGGGCGGTCGAGGCCGGCGATCAGGTTCAGGAGGGTCGACTTGCCGCTGCCGGAGGGGCCGAGGACGGCGACGGACTCGCCCGCGTGGACGGTGAGGGAGACGTTGTCGAGGGCGGGCGGGCCGCCGTCGTAGGTGCGGCTCACTTCGTGGAGTTCGATGACAGGGCTGGTCTGTGCCGGGCTGGTGTGTGCCGGGCTGGTCATGGGGGCCTCCTCGGGCTCTGCGGCGTGTGCCTCGGGAACCGTAGGGAGGGGGCGGGGGGGGGCGCGTCGGTCGGCCGGGGCATCGGCGGTACCGCGTTGGGATGAGGCCGGCGGGGTCATCCCTGGGGTGTAGTCGTGGGAGGGAGGCCGGGGTGGAAGATCCGGCCTCCGGGCGGATTACGCGGGGGCGGGCGGGCGGGCCGTATGGGCCGACGGCGGGGGGGGAGGTGAGGCGGGGGGGGGCGCTGGTGGTCGGGG
>NZ_JAFVLN010000014.1 GCF_017377775.1 Streptomyces sp. VRA16 Mangrove soil | reverse complement strand
TCATAGTGTTTCGGTGGTCATAGCGTGAGGGAAACGCCCGGTTACATTCCGAACCCGGAAGCTAAGCCTCACAGCGCCGATGGTACTGCAGGGGGGACCCTGTGGGAGAGTAGGACGCCGCCGAACTCCTTTTAAAGAGCTGGTCCCCGAACCTTTGGTTCGGGGACCAGCTCTTTTTTGTTTTGCGTCACTTGTCGTTCACGTTCCACGATCAGCATTCGTGCCATGGGCACAGTTGGAATGCTGCAGGCCGCGGGCATCGGGGCCGGAGACGAAGTGATCGTGCCGGCCTACGGCAACCCCGAGGTCGCCGAAGCCGTCATCCTCGCTGGTGCGGCCCCCGTCTTCGCGGACATCGACCCGGACACGTACTGCCTCGACCCCACGTACGTAAGGGCCTGTGTGAGCGAACGGACCGCGGCCGTCGTCGCCGTTCACCGCTTCGGACACCAGGCCGATGTCGCGGGGCTCAGGGGCCTCGCGCAGAGGCACGGGCTGTTCGTGCTGGAGCAGGGCGAGTCCCAGAAGCCGTACGAGGAAGCGGCCCAGCGGCGCGCGCACGCCACGTACCTGAGTGGCCGCCTCAGCGGGCTGCGTACGCCGACGGGGAGCGACGGGCACACATATCAGCAGTACGTCGTGCGGGTTCCCGGGAACGGGCGACCGGACCGGGACGCTTTCGCCAGGGCCTTGCGCGGCAAGGGAGTTGAATGCAGCGTGCCGGTGAAGACACCGGTGCACCGAATGCCTGCCTTCCGACGCGACGTGGCGCTGCCCGAAACGGAACGAGCGGCCGACGAAACGCTCGCCCTGCCCGTCGACGCGGCCCTGTCCAAGCGGCAGTTGCAGCGCGTCGTCTCCGCCTGCAATGCGCTGGGCGGATTGCTGCAGCCGGCCTTCTAGAAGGCTTTCGTCGCCGATGCGATCGGTGGTTCGACCCACCCTGAACTTCAGGTATGCTTTAACTCGTTGCGGGGCGGGAAACCGCCGAAGCAACAGGCCCCTATAGCTCAGTCGGTAGAGCGTCTCCATGGTAAGGAGAAGGTCAGCGGTTCGATTCCGCTTGGGGGCTCGGTAATTGAGGCCCCGTCCTGTGAAACACAGGGCGGGGCCTTTCTCATGTATGCGAAAGGGGCCGGGTTTCCCCGGCCCCCTTCGGCGTCAGTCGTGGTGCAGGCCAGAGACGCGCATCGTCAGGATGGCCATGTCGTCGGACGGAGCGTCAGCAGCGAAGCGCTCCACCGCGCGCATGATGCGCGCGGCCACCGCTCCGGCCGTCAGGCCCGTGCACGTCGAGAGGACCTCGGCCAGGCCGTCGTCGCCCAGCATGCGCGTGCCCTCACGGCGCTCCGTGATGCCGTCCGTGACGCACAACAGGACGTCGCCCGGGTCGAGTGTCATCGTCTGCTCGTACAGCTCCAGGTCGTCCATGACGCCGAGGAGCGGCTGCGGCTCCGCGAACGGGACGACCGTGCCGTCCTGGCGCAGGCGCAGCGGAAGCGGGTGGCCGGCGCAGACCATCTTCAGGACGGCCGAACCGTCCTCCTGCGGCCACAACTCCCCGTAGAGAAGCGTGAGGAAGCGGCTGCGAGCGCCCTCGTCGAGGATCGCCGCGTTGAGACGCTCCAGGACCGCGGGGCCGCCGAAGCCCTCGCGGGCCAGGAGACGCAGGGCGTGCCGGGCCAGACCCGTCACCGCGGCCGCCTCCGGGCCCGTGCCGCACACATCGCCGATCGCGAAGCCGTACGCGCCGTCGCGGATGGGGAACAAGTCGTAGAAGTCACCGCCGACTTCGTTGCCCTCGCCCGCCGCGCGGTAGATCACCTCGACCTCGACGCCGGGGACGTGCGGGAGCTCCGGCGGGAGGAGGCTGCGCTGGAGGGACTGGCTGATCGCCATGCGCTCCGAGTACAGGCGGGCGTTGTCGAGAGCGAGTGCCGCCCTGCGGCTCAGGTCCTCGGCCAGCTCCAGGATTTCCTGGCGGAAGTGCTCGTCCGTGGGCTTGCCGAGGGTCAGCATGCCGATGACGCGGTTGCGGGCCACCAGAGGGAGGACGACCGTCTCGCCGCCCACCGCGGACGCCGTGGCCAGGGTCGTACCGATGCCCGAGCTGACGCTCGTCGGCTCGTTGAGCCCCAGGCTCCTCATCGACGTACGAAGGGCTGCTTGGTGGGCGGCCTCGGCAGGGGCCGCCCAGACGCGGGCGCCCGGCGTCGGGACGGGCTCCGGCGGGGCGATCTTGGCGAGGAGGGCCTTGAGGCCGTCGATGCGCTCCTCGTCCTCGTGCAGGACGTATGAGAGGTACGGCTCCGAGGCCTGGTCGGCGATCGTGTAGACCGCGCACCACGTGGCGAGCGTCGGGACCGTCATCTGGGCCATCAGGGCCAGCGTCTGGTCGCGGTCGAGGGTGCCCGCGAGCAGGTCGGACGCCTCGACCAGGAAGCTGAGCGAGCCGCGGCGGAGCTTCTCCAACTCGCCGAGGCGGGCCGACTCGACGGCCAGCGCGATGCGGTCCGCCGCGAACTGGAGGCGCAGCGCTTCCTCGTTGGAGTAGCGGTCGGGGGACTCCGCCGCGACACCGAGGGAGCCCGTCAGGCGGCCCTCGACCTTCAGCGGCACGGTGACGACCGAGCGCATTCCGGTGCCGCTCAACAGCGGTACGGCGCCCGGGACCTGGGTCAGGTCCTCGTGGACGGCCGGCATCCTCGCCGAGCCGTAGCGGCCGGGGCCGACCTCGACGGGGACGCGGGCGAAGCGCTGGCGGGCGGAGGGCAGGCCCGTCGAGGCGCGGACCTCCAGTTCCGTCTCGTCGTCCGTGGCGAGGAGCAGGAAGGCGGAGTCGCCGTCGAGCATGTCGCGGGCGCGCTCCACCGTGCGCTGCAGAAGGCCGTCCAGGTCGTCGGGGGCCGGGGAGCCGATGAAGACCTCGAAGGGGTCCGTGCCCTGACTGTCCGACGACGCGGCGTCGGACGGGGGGACGCGCAGCGGGGTCTGGAGCACGGCCCGCTCGTGCTCGCGCACCAGGAGGCAGACCGTGGACGGCTCGCCGTCGGTGTCGCGGACCCGCAGGTGCGAGGCGTACACCGGGGTCACCCGGCCGCTGGCGGCGCGGATGCCGTAGCTCCCCTCCCAGCGTGAGAGCTGCAGCGCGTCCGCGATGCCGGTGCTGGTGCCCGGCGTGTGCGGCCAGGCCGCGAAGTCGGTGAGGGGCTTGCCGTCGACCTGCTCGGCGGCGTACCCGAAAAGGTGCTCCGCGTCCTCGTTCCACGACGTGACCGCGCCGGACTTGTCGATCTGGACGACGGCGACCCGGACCCGCTCGTCGGCGAGAGGGAGGAGGTCGGTGGGGAGCGTGGGGCCCGCGGCACGGGTGCCCACGGAGCGCTCGGGCAGATCGAGCTGGAACCAGACTTGCTTGTGCGTGGCTGAATAGTCCACGCCCCAGCGGCCCGCGAGCGCCGCACAGAGCTGGAGGCCGCGGCCGCCCTCGCGGTCGGGGCTGCCCATGTTGATCGCCGTGGACTGGAGCGGGATCTCCCGCTCCGGATAGCGGTCGGAGACCTCGATGCGGACGTGGTCCTCACCACGTAGGCACAGAACTTCCGCAGATGTGCCCGCGTGCACCACGGCATTTGTCACGAGTTCGCTGGTCAGGACCACCGCATCGTCGATGATGTCGGAGTGGCCCCACCCCTGGAGGGTGTCGCGCACGAAGGACCGGGCGGTCGCGACGGATCGCCCGACAGGTTCGAAGGTGGCAGCCGCGCGCGCGGTGATCACAGCACTCCCTGTACGAGTTGAACTCGCTGTACTCGTTGTGCTCGCTGTACGAATGTCGAGGCCCAGGTCTCCCGTACCCATGTCTCGGCCGCCCCTCCGCTGCTGCTCGATCGCCCGCTGGTTTTCCGCCACCGCCCAGGTCGGGCGGACCGGGTGGGTGGACAGCCGCATGCAAGGTTACTTACCTTCGCCGTCCGTGCGGATGCCGGTCGCCAGTGTTTCCGCCCGGAGGGTGTGCGGACGGTGTGCGAAGCTGCCGAACTGTTATGGCCTGGTTCAGCCATGGTGAAACACTGGGCAAGCTTCAAGAAGCAACGCATCGAAGTATGGATGCGGCGGTAGAAGCGCATCTGGGCAACCCGAGCTACCCGAGCAGTACAGGTCGATCCCTGCGGGAGGGACACAGTGGAGTCTGGCGCAGCGACGCGGGGCAAGAAGGCGCGCGCAGAAGGCGGACAGTCCCTGACGAAACAGCGCAAATCGCGCAACGGCAGTGGGGCGACGACGGTTGACACCGCGGCCTTGAACAGGCTGTTGGCCGGTCTGGTCGCCATGCGGGACGGCAACTTCCGCAAGCGGCTCACGGTCAACGGCGACGGCGTGATGTCGGAGATCGCGGCCGTCTTCAACGAAGTCGCGGACCGGAACCTGCATCTGACCGGGGAGATCTCGCGCGTACGGCGCATGGTCGGACGTGAGGGAAAGCTCACCGAGCGGCTGGAGACGGGCGCCTGTGAAGGCTCGTGGGCCGCCGCGATCAACGCGTCGAACGCGCTGGTCGACGACCTCGTACGCCCGGTGTCCGAGGTCGGCCGGGTGCTCACCGCGGTCGCCGAGGGCGATCTGTCGCCGCGCATGGAGCTGCGCTCGCAGGTGCCGGACGGGGCCGGGCATCCGCTGCGCGGGGAGTTCCTGAAGGTCGGACGGACGGTCAACAACCTGGTCGACCAGCTCTCCACGTTCACCGACGAGGTCACGCGCGTGGCCAGCGAGGTCGGCACCGAGGGCAAGCTCGGCGGGCAGGCGCGCGTACGCGGAATGTCCGGTTCCTGGAAAGACCTGACGGATTCCGTCAACACGATGGCGTACCGGCTCACCGCGCAAGTGCGTGACATTGCTCTCGTCACCACCGCGGTGGCCAAGGGGGACTTGTCCCGGAAGGTCACGGTTCACGTCGCGGGCGAGATGCTCGAGTTGAAGAACACCGTGAACACGATGGTGGACCAGCTGTCGTCGTTCTCCTCCGAGGTCACGCGGGTGGCCCGGGAGGTCGGCACCGAGGGCGAGCTCGGCGGGCAGGCGCAGGTGCCCGGTGTGGCCGGAGTGTGGAAGGACCTCACCGATTCGGTGAACCTGATGGCCGGCAACCTGACGGCCCAGGTGCGCGGGATCGCCCAGGTCACCACGGCGGTGGCCAACGGTGACCTGTCCCAGAAGGTGACGGTGTCCGCGCGCGGCGAGGTCGCCCAGCTCGCCGAGACCATCAACCAGATGACCGAGACGCTGCGCACGTTCGCGGACGAGGTCACGCGTGTGGCCAACGAGGTCGGGGCCGAGGGACAGCTCGGCGGCCAGGCGAACGTGCCGGGCGCCGCGGGCACCTGGAAGGACCTCACCGACTCCGTCAACACGGTCTTCAGGAACCTGACGACCCAGGTGCGCGACATCGCGACCGTCACCACGGCCGTGGCGAACGGCGACCTCTCCCAGAAGGTCACCGTCGATGTCGCCGGTGAGATGTTGGAGCTGAAGAACACCGTCAACACGATGGTCGACCAGCTCTCCGCCTTCGGTTCCGAGGTCACGCGTGTGGCGCGGGAGATCGGTGTCGAGGGTGAGCTGGGTGGTCAGGCGCTGGTGGTGGGGGCCGCCGGTACCTGGAAGGACCTCACCGACTCTGTGAACACGGCTTTCCGCAACCTCACCGGACAGGTGCGCAACATCGCCCAGGTGACGACGGCGGTGGCGAACGGCGACCTGTCGCAGAAGGTCACCGTCGACGTGTCCGGCGAGATGCTCCAGCTGAAGAACACCGTGAACACGATGGTGGACCAGCTGTCGAGCTTCGCCGACCAGGTGACCCGTATGGCGCGCGACGTGGGCACGGAGGGCCGTCTCGGCGGTCAGGCCCGTGTGGACGGTGTGAGCGGTACGTGGAAGGAGCTCACCGACTCCGTCAACTTCATGGCCGGAAACCTGACTTCACAGGTGCGGCAGATCGCCCAGGTCACTACAGCTGTGGCGCGCGGTGACCTCTCGCAGAAGATCGACGTCGATGCGCGCGGCGAGATCCTGGAGCTGAAGAACACCATCAATACGATGGTCGACCAGCTCTCCGCCTTCGCCGACCAGGTGACCAGGGTGGCCCGCGAAGTGGGCACCGAGGGGCGCCTGGGCGGGCAGGCGCAGGTGCCCGGCGTCGCCGGTGTGTGGCGCGACCTGACGGACTCCGTGAACGGCATGGCCGGGAACCTCACGGCCCAGGTGCGCAACATCGCGCAGGTCGCGACCGCGGTGGCCCGCGGTGACCTCTCGCAGAAGATCGACGTCGATGCGCGCGGCGAGATCCTGGAGCTGAAGAACACCCTCAACACGATGGTGGACCAGCTCTCGGCCTTCGCCGAGCAGGTCACGCGGGTGGCCCGTGAGGTGGGTACGGACGGCATCCTCGGCGGGCAGGCCGAGGTGCAGGGTGTGTCGGGTACCTGGAAGGACCTGACGCAGTCCGTGAACGGCATGGCCAACAACCTCACCCTTCAGGTGCGCAACATCGCCGAGGTCACCACGGCCGTGGCGAAGGGCGACCTCTCGAAGAAGATCACCGTCGACGCGAAGGGCGAGATCCTCGAACTCGTCACCACCGTCAACACGATGGTCGACCAGCTGTCGTCGTTCGCCGAGCAGGTCACCCGGGTCGCCCGCGAGGTGGGCACCGAAGGTCAACTGGGCGGCCAGGCAAGGGTTCCGGGTGTCACGGGCATCTGGAAGGACCTGAGCGACAACGTGAACCTGATGGCCAACAACCTGACCATGCAGGTGCGCAACATCTCCCAGGTCGCCAACGCGGTGGCCAACGGAGACCTGACCCGTACGGTCACCATCGAGGCGCGCGGCGAGGTCGCACAGCTCGCCGACACGTTCAACACGATGGTGAAGACGCTGAGTTCGTTCGCCGACCAGGTCACCAAGGTGGCCCGCGAGGTGGGCACCGACGGCATCCTCGGCGGGCAGGCCCGCGTACCGGGCGTCTCCGGTACGTGGAAGGACCTCACCGAGTCCGTGAACGGCATGGCCTCGAACCTCACCGGCCAGGTGCGCAACATCGCGATGGTCACGACGGCCATCGCCAAGGGCGACCTGACCAAGAAGATCGACATCGACGCGCGCGGCGAGATCCTGGAGCTCAAGACCACCATCAACACGATGGTCGACCAGCTCTCGTCGTTCGCCGAGCAGGTCACCCGGGTCGCCCGCGAGGTGGGCACGGAGGGCCAGCTGGGCGGCCAGGCACGCGTGCGTGACGTCGACGGCACCTGGCGCGACCTCACCGAGTCCGTGAACGAGATGGCCGGGAACCTGACCCGTCAGGTGCGAGCCATCGCGGCCGTCGCCACCGCGGTGACCCGCGGCGACCTCAACCTCAAGATCGACGTCGACGCGGCGGGCGAGATCCAGGTCCTCCAGGACAACATCAACAAGATGATCTCGAACCTGCGCGACACCACGATCGCCAACGAGGAGCAGGACTGGCTCAAGGGCAACCTGGCGCGCATCTCCGGTCTGCTGCAGGGCCGGCGCGACCTCGACGACGTCGCCTCGCTCATCATGAGCGAACTGACGCCGGTGGTCTCCGCGCAGCACGGCGCGTTCTTCCTGGCGATGCCCCTGGAGGACGGCGCCGACACGGCGAGCGCGGACGAGGACGCGTACGAACTGCGCATGCTCGGCAGCTACGGCTACTCGATGGGGTCCATGCCGACGTCGTTCAGGCCCGGCGAGACGCTCATCGGGACGGCCGCCCAGGAGAAGCGCACGATCATCGTGGACAACGCGCCCAGCGGCTACCTGAAGATCGCCTCCGGGCTCGGGGAGGCGCCGCCGGCGCAGGTCATCGTGATCCCGGTGCTCTTCGAGGGCACGGTGCTCGGCGTGATCGAGCTGGCGTCCTTCACGCCGTTCGCGCAGATCCAGAAGGACTTCCTCAACCAGATCGCCGAGATGATCGCCACGAGCGTCAACACCATCTCGGTGAACTCGAAGACCGAAGTGCTCCTCAAGCAGTCGCAGGAGCTGACCGAGCAACTGCGTGAGCGCTCCGCCGAGTTGGAGAACCGGCAGAAGGCCCTCCAGGCGTCCAACGCCGAGCTGGAGGAGAAGGCCGAACTGCTCGCCCAGCAGAACCGTGACATCGAGGTGAAGAACACCGAGATCGAAGAGGCGCGGCAGGTCCTGGAGGAGCGCGCCGAGCAGCTCGCCGTCTCGATGCGCTACAAGAGCGAGTTCCTCGCCAACATGTCGCACGAACTGCGGACGCCGCTCAACTCGCTGCTCATTCTTGCCAAGTTGCTCGCCGACAACGCGGACGCGAACCTCACGCCCAAGCAGGTCGAGTTCGCCGAGACGATCCACGGAGCCGGTTCCGACCTGCTCCAGCTGATCAACGACATCCTGGATCTGTCGAAGGTCGAGGCGGGCAAGATGGACGTCTCTCCGACGCGCATCGCCCTGGTGCAGCTCGTCGACTACGTAGAGGCGACGTTCCGGCCGCTGACCGCGGAGAAGCAACTCGACTTCTCCGTAAGGGTTTCACCGGAACTGCCCACCACGCTGCACACCGACGAGCAGCGCCTCCTCCAGGTGCTGCGCAACCTGCTCTCCAACGCGGTGAAGTTCACCGACTCCGGCGCCGTCGAGCTCGTCATCAGGCCGGCCGGCAACGACGTACCGAACGCGATCCGCGAACAGCTCCTGGAGGCCGGGTCGTTGCGGGAGGCGGACGCCGATCTGATCGCCTTCTCGGTGACCGACACCGGCATCGGGATCGCGGCCAGCAAGATGCGCGTCATCTTCGAGGCGTTCAAGCAGGCCGACGGCACGACCAGCCGCAAGTACGGCGGTACCGGCCTCGGGCTCTCCATCAGCCGGGAGATCGCGCGTCTGCTGGGCGGCGAGATCCACGCGGCGAGCGAGCCCGGACGCGGCTCCACGTTCACGCTGTACCTGCCGCTGCACCCGAGCGAGCTGCCGCCCCAGGGGTACGCGCAGCTCGCGCCGACCATCGAACCGGGGGAGCGGCTCGCGCTCGACGCCGCTCCGGAGCCGGCCGCCGAGGTGGAGACCCCGGCGGAGGTGAAGTCGTACCAGGAGACGCAGAACGGTGCCGCCGCCCTCTTCAGGCGGCGTCGCAAGGCGGCCGCGGCCCCCGAGTCGCGAGCGGCCCTGCCGGGGCAGCCCGGGCGCGCCCAGGAGCCCTGGGAGCGCCCGGCGGAGGAGACGGCCGCACCGAAGGTGCGGCGCGCGTTCCAGTTCGGCGGCGAGAAGGTCCTCATCGTCGACGACGACATCCGCAACGTCTTCGCGCTGACCAGCGTCCTGGAGCAGCACGGCCTGTCGGTCCTGTACGCCGAGAACGGGCGTGAGGGCATCGAGGTCCTCGAACAGCACGACGACGTGACCGTGGTGCTGATGGACATCATGATGCCGGAGATGGACGGCTACGCGACGACGACGGCGATCCGCAGGATGCCGCAGTTCGCCGGGCTGCCGATCATCGCGCTCACCGCGAAGGCGATGAAGGGCGACCGGGAGAAGGCCATCGAGTCCGGTGCGTCCGACTACGTCACGAAGCCGGTCGATCCGGATCATTTGCTCTCTGTGATGGAGCAGTGGATGCGCGGTGAGTGACCGGAAACCGGAATATTCACGCGGAGTTGCTGACTGAGTGTGGCCGAGGCCGTGTAGAAGTGCGGTATTCGGGGAACCTTCTGGTCTCCCGCTACGTTTCTGCTACGTGCACAGTGACATCGCGGTGACAGGGTGTGGCGACAGGCGGGGTGCGGCTACCATGACCGGCACAAGGACGGGCGGCGCAAGGGAGTCGTTCCCCGGGGCGGCGACAGGAGCCTCCCCGAGTCCTGCGGACAGGGGCGGCCCCATGCCGGGGCGAGGAGGGCGGGCCATGGTGCAGAAGGCCAAGATCCTCCTGGTCGATGACCGGCCGGAGAATCTGCTGGCGCTGGAGGCCATCCTCTCCGCGCTCGATCAGACGCTGGTGCGGGCATCGTCCGGGGAGGAAGCGCTCAAGGCGTTGCTCACGGACGACTTCGCGGTCATTCTGCTGGACGTCCAGATGCCGGGAATGGACGGTTTCGAAACCGCGGCGCACATCAAGCGCCGGGAGCGGACACGGGACATCCCGATCATCTTCCTCACGGCGATCAACCACGGGCCGCACCACACCTTCCGCGGGTATGCGGCGGGCGCGGTGGACTACATCTCCAAGCCGTTCGACCCGTGGGTGCTGCGCGCGAAGGTCTCGGTCTTCGTCGAGCTGTACATGAAGAACTGCCAACTCCGGGAGCAGGCGGCTCTGCTGCGGCTCCAGCTGGAGGGCGGCGGCAAGAGCGCCGGTGACACGAAGGAGCCCGCGGGGCTGCTCGCCGAGCTGTCGGCACGGCTCGCGGCGGTCGAGGAGCAGGCCGAGGCGCTGTCCAAGCAGCTCGACGACGAGTCGGCGGACGCGGCGGCGGTGGCCACGGCCGCCCACCTGGAGCGCAAACTCACCGGGCTGCGCAGGGCGCTTGACGCCCTGGAGCCCGGCACGGGCAGCGGCGCGCCGTCCCTCCCGTCGCAGAACTGAGCCGCAGACCGGGCGCGGACCGGGCACGCACCGGCCGCAGACCGGGCTTTGAGGGCGCGTCACTTCACAGCGTGTCAGTTCGCGACACAAACGGGTGAAGCCGTGGGCACACGTGTCCCTGGTGGCCTCCCCCGGTAACCTCACACCTATGGCCTCACGTCCCGCAGCCAAGAAGACGCCCGCGAAGAAGGCGGCCGCGCCGACCAAGGCTCCGGCGAAGAAGGCCCCTGCGAAAAAAGCGCCCGCCAAGAAGACCGCGGCGAAGAAGGCACCCGCCAAGAGGGCGGTGGCCAAGAAGGCTCCGCCCAAGCCGGCACCCAATCCCACCGGCGGTCTGTACCGGCTCGTACGCGCCCTGTGGCTTGGGGTCGCGCACAGCGTCGGAGCGATGTTCCGCGGCATAGGGCGGGGCGCGAAGGGGCTCGACCCGGCGCATCGCAAGGACGGCCTCGCGCTGCTGCTGCTCGGCGTCGCGCTGATCTGCGCCGCCGGCACCTGGTCCAATCTGCGCGGCCCGGTCGGTGATCTCGTCGAGATGCTGGTGACCGGCGCGTTCGGCCGGCTCGATCTGCTGGTGCCGCTGCTGCTCGGCTTCATCGCCGTGCGCCTGATCCTGCACCCGGAGAAGCCCGAGGCGAACGGCCGGATCGTCATCGGTCTGTCCGCGCTCGTCGTCGGCGTGCTCGGCCAGGTCCACATCGCGTGCGGCTCGCCCGCGCGCGGCGACGGCATGCAGGCCATAAGAGACGCGGGCGGCCTGATCGGCTGGGCCGCCGCGACACCGCTGAGCTTCACCATGACCCAGGTGCTCGCGGTGCCGATGCTCGTCCTGCTCACCGTCTTCGGCCTGCTCGTGGTCACCGCGACGCCCGTCAACGCGATCCCGCAGCGGCTGCGGCTGCTCGGCGTGCGCCTCGGCATCGTGCACGACGACACGGTCGCCGAGGAGGCCGTGGACGGGGAGTACGACGACGAGTGGCGGGAGGCCGCGCCCGCGCGCGCGAGGCGGCGTGCGACGTCCCAGGAGGCCGCGGAGGCGTACGACCCGGATCGCATAGAGGAGGACGCCCTCTCCAAGCGGCGCAGGCCCCGGCGCACGCCGGTGCAGCCCGCCATGGACCGGCCCATGGACGCCGTCGACGTGGCCGCCGCCGCTGCTGCGGCGCTCGACGGTGCCGTGCTGCACGGCATGCCGCCGTCGCCGCTCGTCGCCGACCTCACGCAGGGCGTCGGCGGGGAACGCACGGGGGAGCGCTCCGGGGAGGTCTCCGCGCCGGAGCGCACGGCGCCCGTGCCGACCGCGCGCGCCAAGAAGCCCGGGCAGGCCCCCGCGGAGCCGGAGGCGACGCCTTCCCGGCTCGCCGTGCCCGACCTGACCAAGTCCGCGCCCGACGACACCCGGGACCTGCCGCCGCGGGCCGAGCAGCTGCAGCTCGCCGGCGACATCACGTACGCCCTGCCGTCGCTGGACCTGCTCACCCGGGGCGGGCCCGGAAAGTCGCGCAGCGCCGCGAACGACCTGGTCGTCGACTCGCTCTCGAACGTCTTCACCGAGTTCAAGGTCGACGCGGCCGTCACCGGCTTCACGCGCGGTCCGACGGTCACGCGGTACGAGGTCGAGCTCGGGCCCGCCGTGAAGGTCGAGAAGATCACCGCCCTGGCCAAGAACATCGCGTACGCCGTCGCCTCGCCGGACGTGCGGATCATCAGCCCGATCCCCGGCAAGTCCGCCGTCGGCATCGAGATCCCGAACACCGACCGCGAGATGGTCAACGTCGGCGACGTGCTGCGCCTGGCGGACGCGGCCGAGGACGACCATCCGATGCTGGTCGCGCTCGGCAAGGACGTCGAGGGCGGCTACGTCATGGCGAACATGGCGAAGATGCCGCACATCCTGGTCGCCGGTGCCACCGGATCCGGCAAGTCGTCCTGCATCAACTGCCTGATCACGTCGATCATGGTGCGAGCGACCCCCGAGGACGTGCGGATGGTCCTCGTCGACCCCAAGCGCGTGGAGCTGACGGCGTACGAGGGGATCCCGCACCTCATCACGCCGATCATCACCAACCCGAAGCGGGCCGCCGAGGCGCTCCAGTGGGTCGTGCGCGAGATGGACCTGCGCTACGACGACCTCGCGGCCTTCGGCTACCGGCACATCGACGACTTCAACCAGGCGATCAAGGACGGCAAGCTCAAAACGCCCGAGGGCAGCGAGCGGGAGCTGAAGCCGTACCCGTACCTGCTGGTCATCGTCGACGAGCTCGCCGACCTGATGATGGTCGCCCCGCGGGACGTGGAGGACTCCATCGTCCGCATCACGCAGCTCGCGCGTGCGGCCGGTATCCACCTGGTGCTCGCCACCCAGCGACCCTCGGTCGACGTCGTCACCGGTCTCATCAAGGCCAACGTGCCCTCGCGACTCGCCTTCGCCACCTCCTCGCTCGCCGACAGCCGCGTCATCCTCGACCAGCCGGGCGCCGAGAAGCTCATCGGCAAGGGCGACGGCCTGTTCCTGCCCATGGGCGCGAACAAGCCCACCCGAATGCAGGGCGCCTTCGTCACCGAGGACGAGATCCACGCCGTCGTGCAGCACTGCAAGGACCAGATGGCGCCCGTCTTCCGGGAGGACGTCACCGTCGGGACCAAGCAGAAGAAGGAGATCGACGAGGACATCGGCGACGACCTGGAGCTGCTGTGCGCGGCGGCCGAGCTGGTCGTCTCGACCCAGTTCGGGTCCACGTCCATGCTCCAGCGCAAGCTGCGCGTGGGCTTCGCCAAGGCGGGGCGCCTGATGGATCTCATGGAGTCGCGGAACATCGTCGGGCCGAGCGAGGGGTCGAAGGCGCGGGACGTGCTGGTGAAGCCGGACGAACTCGATGGAGTGCTCGCGGTGATCCGCGGGGAGGCTCAGCCGTAGAACGATTCGATTTCGATGTCACTCGGAAGGGCCTGCGGGGCAACCGTTTCCCTTTCGAGTACGTCAAGTTGATGGGGGAGGGACGACACCCTGTGCACCATCGGGACCTCGGGTCATGCCGGTGGCTCTGATGGCGTACAAAGTCCGACCGCCCGGTTGCCCCACCCTTTCGTACCCCCCCTAGACTGAACCTCCAGCAGGTGGCTACACGCTCGAAAGGCGCCCCCGTGTCCATCGGCAACTCCCCTGAAGACGACCGCCCTTCGGAAGACCGCATCCCGCACGCGGACGACAACCGGCCGTCGATCGGACGTGTCCTTCAGCAGGCACGTATCGACGCGGGTCTCACCGTCGACGAGATCAGCCAGTCGACCCGGGTGCGCATCCCGATCGTGCACGCGATCGAACAGGACGACTTCTCGCGCTGTGGCGGCGACGTGTACGCGCGTGGCCACATCCGCACGCTCGCGCGTGCCGTGGGGATCGACCCGGAGCCGCTGCTCGCGCAGTACGGCGCCGAGCACGGCGGGCGGCCCGCGCCGACGCCGGCGACCCCGCTCTTCGAGGCCGAGCGCATCCGCTCCGAGCCGCGCCGGCCCAATTGGACGGCCGCCATGGTCGCGGCGATCGTCGCGGTCATCGCCTTCGTGGGCTACACCGTGGTCAACGGTGGGGACAGCGGCGACAAGCAGCAGGCCGCCGAGGGTTCGACGCCCAGCACCGTCAAGCCCACCAGCCCCAAGCCCAAGCCCAGCACCAAGAAGCCCGCCGACCCCAAGCCGAACCCCTCGGACAGCGCGATCGCGGCCGCGCCGCGCGACAAGGTCACCGTCAAGATCAACGCGGCGGACGGGCGCAGCTGGATCTCAGCGAAGGACCACAACGGACGGCTCCTGTTCGACGGCGTGCTCGAACAGGGTCAGTCGAAGACCTTCCAGGACAACCAGAAGATCGACGTGGTGCTCGGTGACGCCGGTGCCGTCCAGCTGTTCGTCAACGGCAAGAAGATCCAGGACGAGTTCCAGCCGGGCCAGGTGGAGCGGCTCTCGTACACCAAGGGCGACCCCGAGGTCGGCTGACCGCTGACCTCGGTGATCTTGCGGTAACCCTCGGGGCGAGGGCTGTCAGTGGAACGAAGTAGTCTTGAGTCCATGCCCGAACGCCGTACCGTCGCACTCGTCACCCTTGGCTGCGCCCGTAACGAGGTGGACTCGGAGGAGCTCGCAGGCCGCTTGGAGGCGGACGGCTGGGAGCTCGTCGAGGACGCCGAGGCCGCAGACGTCGCCGTCGTGAACACCTGTGGCTTCGTCGAAGCCGCGAAGAAGGACTCCGTCGACGCCCTCCTCGAAGCCAATGACCTCAAGGGCCATGGCAGAACCCAGGCCGTCGTGGCGGTCGGCTGCATGGCCGAGCGGTACGGCAAGGAGCTCGCCGAAGCCCTCCCCGAGGCCGACGGCGTGCTCGGCTTCGACGACTACGAGGACATCTCCAGCCGCCTGCAGACGATCCTGTCGGGTGGGAGCGTGGAGGCGCACGCCCCGCGCGACCGCCGCCAGCTGCTGCCGATCAGCCCTGCCGAGCGCCAGGAGGCGGGCTCCGGGGTCGCGCTGCCGGGGCACGCGCCGGTGGACCTGTCGGAGCTTCCTGAGGGTGTCGCGCCCGCGTCCGGGCCGCGCGCGCCGCTGCGCCGCCGGCTCGACGGGGCGCCCGTGGCCTCCGTGAAGCTGGCCTCCGG
Organism: Streptomyces sp. VRA16 Mangrove soil; assembly: GCF_017377775.1. GTDB lineage: Bacteria > Actinomycetota > Actinomycetes > Streptomycetales > Streptomycetaceae > Streptomyces. The sequence continues at coordinate 235,314 of NZ_JAFVLN010000014.1, read as the reverse complement.
CTGCGACCGGCGGTGCTCCTTCTGCGCCATTCCGTCGTTCCGCGGGTCGTTCATCTCGCGCCGTCCGTCGGACGTGCTGGGGGAGACGCGCTGGCTCGCCGAGCAGGGCGTCAAGGAGGTCATGCTGGTCTCCGAGAACAACACCTCGTACGGCAAGGACCTAGGTGACATCCGTCTCCTGGAGACACTGCTGCCCGAGCTGGCCGCCGTCGACGGGATCGAGCGGATCCGCGTCAGCTACCTGCAGCCCGCCGAGATGCGGCCCGGGCTCATCGACGTCCTGACGGGGACCGAGAAGGTCGCCCCGTACTTCGATCTCTCCTTCCAGCACTCGGCGCCCGGCGTGCTGCGCGCGATGCGCCGCTTCGGCGACACCGACCGCTTCCTGGAGCTGCTCGACACCATTCGGAGCAAGGCGCCGCAGGCGGGTGTCCGGTCGAACTTCATCGTGGGCTTCCCCGGAGAGTCCGAGGCCGACTACGCCGAGCTGGAGCGATTCCTGAACGGCGCGCGGCTGGACGCCATCGGCGTCTTCGGCTACTCCGACGAGGAGGGCACGGAAGCGGCCACGTACGAGAACAAGCTCGACGAGGACGTCGTCGCCGAGCGCCTCGCGCGGCTGTCGCGGCTGGCCGAGCAGCTCGTGTCCCAGCGGGCCGAGGAGCGTCTGGGCGAGACCGTCGAGGTGCTCGTCGAGTCGGTGGACGCCGAGGACGGCGTGCTCGGGCGCGGTGCGCACCAGGCCCCGGAGACGGACGGCCAAGTGCGGCTCATGGGCGGCGAAGGCCTGAGCGTCGGCCGTATGGTCGTGGCAAAGGTGGTCGGTACCGAGGGCGTGGACCTCGTTGCCGAACCGTTGGACGGCGCGGTCGACAGGGCTGAGGAGGCGGGCAGATGACCGGAGTGCCGGCATCCGCCGCGGGCGGCACCGGAAGGCCGGCGCCCGGCGGCAAGCTGGGCGCTGCGGCCGTGAATCAGGCCAGCCTGTGGAACATCGCCAACATCCTGACCATGATCCGGCTGCTGCTCGTGCCGGGCTTCGTGGTGCTGATGCTCGCCGACGGCGGGTACGACCCGGTGATGCGGGCCTGGGCCTGGGCGGCGTTCGCCGTCGCCATGATCACGGACGTCTTCGACGGTCATCTCGCGCGGACGTACAACCTGGTCACCGACTTCGGGAAGATCGCCGACCCCATCGCCGACAAGGCGATCATGGGGGCGGCGCTGATCTGTCTGTCGTCGCTCGACGATCTGCCCTGGTGGGTGACCGGCGTCATCCTCGGCCGTGAGCTGGGGATCACGCTGCTGCGTTTCGTGGTGATCCGGTACGGGGTCATTCCGGCCAGTCGCGGCGGCAAGATGAAGACCCTGGCGCAGGGCACGGCGGTGGGCATGTACGTGCTCGCGCTGACCGGGCCGCTGGCGACCTTCCGGTTCTGGGTGATGGCCGTGGCCGTCGTCCTCACGGTGGTCACCGGGCTCGACTACGTACGCCAGGCGATCGTGCTGCGGCGCGAGGGCCTCGCCGAGGCGCGGGCCGCCGCCGAGGTCTCGCAGGCCGCTTCGGGTACTGCTCCGGAGGCGGCCGAGAAGTGACGTACGGGGCTGCCGAGGCGCTGCGGCTGTTGACGGAGCGAGGGGAGACCCTTGCCGTCGCCGAGTCGCTGACCGGCGGCCTCGTGGCCGCGGAGCTGGTGTCCGTGCCGGGTGCCTCGAAAGCCTTCCGCGGCTCCGTCACCGCGTACGCCACGGAGCTCAAGCACGAGCTGCTCGGCGTGGACGACAAGCTGCTCGCTGCGCACGGGCCCGTGCACCCCGAGGTCGCGCTGCAGATGGCCGCCGGGGTGCGGGACGCGCTCGGCGCGGACTGGGGGATCGCCACGACGGGCGTCGCAGGTCCCGACCCGCAGGACGGGCAGCCGGTGGGCACCGTGTTCGTGGCGGTGGCCGGCCCACAGGCGGCTGGAACGGACAGTTCCCGTTTCGCACGGAATTTCGCTGGTAGCCGCAAAGTGCTCGCGCTGCGGTTGAACGGTGACCGTGCGGAAATCCGTAGGGAGAGTGTACGGAGCGTGCTCGGACTGCTCACGGAAGAGCTGGTCGGAGGGCATTCCGGCGAACCTACTGGGAATGCGCGGGCACAGGATACGGAACAGAACGGGGGGTTTTGATGTTTGCAGCCCTGAGTGAACACGACATCGCTCCCCGCACGGCCGCCGCGCAAGGCGGTACGGTGGGGCGTGAAGGATGCGGCTACGCGGTCCGAGGAGGGAGCCACCGATGATTCTGCTCCGTCGCCTGCTGGGTGACGTGCTGCGTCGGCAGCGCCAGCGCCAGGGCCGTACTCTGCGCGAAGTCTCCTCGTCCGCCCGAGTCTCGCTCGGCTATCTCTCCGAGGTGGAGCGGGGGCAGAAGGAGGCTTCCTCCGAGCTGCTCTCCGCGATCTGCGACGCGCTTGACGTACGGATGTCCGAGTTGATGCGCGAGGTGAGCGACGAGCTCGCCCTCGCGGAGCTGGCCGCGTCGGCGGCAGCGGTCCCGTCCGAGCCGGTGCCATCGCCGGTTCGCCCGATGCTCAATTCCGTCTCCGTGACCGGCGTCCCGCCGGAACGGGTGACGATCAAGGCGCCTGCGGAGGCGGTCGACGTCGTAGCGGCGTAGCGTCTGCGCTCAGCGTGAGTTCGGGGAAAGCCCCGGCCGAATCATTTCGGCCGGGGCTTTCTGCGTTCCGGCACGTGGGGTGACGGCCGATGGAGCCTGGCGGAGCCGGGGAGTTTGATGCCCCTGTGTGTCCGTTGTAGTACGTATATGCCATTGTTGGTAATGGTTTCGATACGGAGGTGACGGATGTACGTCGTGAAGAGCCCGCTGTCCGATGCTGATCTGAAGACCGTGTCCGAGGCGCTGCAGGGCGCCCTGGTCGATCTCGTGGACCTCTCGCTGGTGGCGAAGCAGGTGCACTGGAACGTGGTCGGCCCCCGCTTCCGGTCGGTGCACCTGCAACTCGACGAGGTGGTGGACACCGCGCGGCTGCACTCCGACACGGTGGCCGAGCGCGCCTCGACGCTGGGTGTCCCGCCCGACGGCCGGGCCAGGACCGTGGCCGACACCAGCGGCATCGGCGCGGTCGCCGAGGGCTGGGTCAAGGACACGGACGCGGTGGGGACGCTGGTGCACGCCCTCGGCGCCGTGATCACCCGGATGCGGGAACGGATCGAGGCGACCGGTGAGGCGGATCCGGTGAGCCAGGACATCTTCATCGGCATCACGGCGGACCTGGAGAAGCATCACTGGATGTTCCAGGCCGAGAACGGCGGCTGAACAAGGGCCGGGGCGCGTCACCTCCTCGGTGGCGCGCCACCGGTGCGCCCTGTTCACGGGGTGCGCGCGCCGTTAGCGTCGGAAGGTGGCGTCGTGCGGCCGGTGTGGCGGGGCGTGGTGAGTGCGGCGCGGTGCCGTGCGGGACGGCGGAGGTGAACGGTCGGTGGCAGTGGCTCGGTGGCGGTTGCTGCGCTGGATACCGGCCCTGGTCCTCGGGGCGGTGTGGTGGTGGGGGGTGCTGCGGCTGGCCTTCGCTCCCGACGCCGGGGCGTTCGAGGGGGCGGTCGCCGTCGGGGGATGGGGGCTGAGTCTGCTGCCCGTGCACGCGCTGCCCAAATCGAAGGCCGCAGGTGTCGCGGGAGCGCCGGGGCACCATGGCGCGCGGCGGGTGCGCGCCAGGGCGGTGCGGGCGGGCCGGCAAGCCGGGGGTGCGGTGTGGGGAGAGGTCACCAGGGCATGGCGACGCCTCCGTTCGGGCGGAGGATCTGGCCCGTCGTGAACGCCGCGGCGTCCGAGGCGAGGTGCAGCACCGCGTGCGCGATGTCCTCGGGCTCGCCGACCCGGCCGAGCGGGGACATCCGGACCATCAGGGACTCCGTGTGGGCCTGGACGCGCTCGTCGTGGCGGGTGGTCATCGGGGTGCGGATCCAGCCCGGTGCGACCGCGTTCACGCGGATGCCGTGCGGGCCGACCTCCGTGGCGAGCGTCTTGGTCAGCTGGACGACGGCCGCCTTGGCGACGCCGTAGCAGAGCAGGCCGGGGCCGCCCGTGTCGATCGCCCCCGAGGCCATCGTGACGATGCTGCCGCGGGTGCCCGCCGCGATCATGGTGCGGGCCGCTTCCTGACAGGCGTACAGGACGCCCTTGAAGTTGATGGCGAGTACGCGGTCGAGGTCCTCGTCGCAGGTCTCCAGGACGGGGCTGCTGTGCATGATCCCGGCGATGGCGGCCATGATGTCGAGGCTGCCGCCGGGGGAGGTGCGGGCCGCCGTGGCGATCGCTTCGGACAGCTGGGTGCGGTCGCTGACGTCGAGGGAGTGCGCGTGCGCGGTACCGCCGGCCTCCTTGATGAGGTCCGTCGTCTCGTGCAGGCCCTGTTCGTCGCGGTCCGCGCAGTGCACGGTGGCTCCCGCCTCGGCGAGGAGCGCGGCCGACGCGCGGCCGATGCCGCTCGCCGCGCCGGTGACGAATGCGGTGCGTCCGGTGAGGTCGTACGCCGTTACAGGCATGAAGGGACCGTACGAGGATTTCTGACGGTCCGTCAATTGGTGTGCGGGGGTGGGCTTGTGGGGGTGTTGGAGGCGGCGGGGCGGCTAAGCGATCGGGCCCTGCTGGCATCCCGGGCACCAGTAGGTGGGGCGTTCGCGGGAGCCGTCGCCCTGGTTCGCCTCGCGAATCGTGGTGCGGCAGCGCAGGCACGGGCGTCCCGCGCGGCCGTAGACGAAGAGGCGCTCACTGGGGCGGGCGCGGCCGGTGGTGCTGCGCGCCGGGCGGTCGCGGTTGGCGTCGAGGAGCTTGTGGGCGAGGAGGGGGAGCCGGGCGGCGGCGTCGGCGGGCAGGTCGCCCACCGGGAGCCAGGGGGTGACGCGGAGCACGAAGCAGAGCTCGGACTTGTAGATGTTGCCGATGCCCGCGAGGTTGCGCTGGTCCAGGAGGGCCTCGCCGAGGGGGCGGGCGGGGTCCTTGAGCAGGTTGCGCAGGGCCGCGTCGGGGTCCCAGTCCGGGCCGAGCAGATCGGGACCGAGGTGACTGACCGCCTTGAACTCCTCTGTCGTACGGATCAGTTCGAGGACGGGCAGCCGGTAGCCGACCGCGGTGCGGTGCTCGTTGGCGAGGATCGCGCGGATCTGGTGGGTGGGGCCGCCGCGCCAGCGCTCGCCCGGGGCGTAGATCTTCCAGGAGCCGTCCATCCGCAGGTGCGAGTGGAGTGTCAGGCCGCCCTCGACGCGGGTCAGGAGGTGCTTGCCACGCGCGGTGACGTCCAGGACTTCGCGGCCGGTCAGGTCGGCCGTCGCGAAGCGCGGGACGCGCAGGTCGGAGCGGGTGAGGACCTCGCCCGCGAGGGCGGTGTGCAGCCGCTTCGCGGCCTGTAGGACGGTGTCTCCTTCGGGCATGGGTTCAGGGTAGGCGCGGGCGCGTTCCGGTGAGCGGTCGCGCGGGGCTCCCCGGGGGCCTCACGCGCGCAGGCGCAGGCCGCGCGGGGTCGCGTGGAAACCGGCTCCTTCCAGGAGTGGGGCGTACGGGGAGGTGAGCGCTGCCGTGCCGTTGATCCGCTCGACCGTGATCGTGCCGAGGGAGCCGGAGCGGGCGGCGTCCGCGAGGGACTGCGCCGCCGCGGGCAGCCGGGGATCGGCGGCGACCTGGGCCGGGGTGAGGTCCTCGGCGCCCGCGGTGGACGAGCCTCCTGCCGCTTCGGCGGCGGGCCAGCACAGCAGGGTCTTGCCGCCGCGCTCCATGTAGAGCGTCAGCTCGCCGTCGACCAGGACCACGAGGGAGCCCGCCTTGCGGCCCGGCTTGTGTCCCGCGCCGGTCGGCGGGTCGGGCCAGGACAGGGCCGCCCCGTACGCGTTGGCCGGATCGGCCGCGGCCAGGAGGAGGGCGCGGGGCGCGGCGCCCTTCGAGGTGGGGGCGTCGACGGAGGCGTAGGGGTCGGGCGGGGGCGCGCCGCGCTCTCGCGCATTGGCCGCCGCGCGCAGGCGGTCCACTGCGCCGTCCATCGCGAACTGCGCCGCGCCGAGGCCTTCCACGACATAGCCGCGCCGGGCCTGACCGCTCTCCTCGAAGGCGGAAAGGATCCGGTACGTCGCCGAGAAACCGCCCTCGACGCCTTCGGCGGCCACGGCGCCGCGGGTCACCACGCCGTGCCGGTCGAGGAGGGTGCGGGCCAGGGCGTGGGCGCGAAGCGTCGGGTCGGACTCCTGCCCGGGCAGCAGGGACCAGCGGCCCGCGACGGTGGGCGGGCCGGTGCGCGAGGTGGGGCGGGCTGTCGCCGCGAGGCTTCCGTAGCGCCCGCGCGGGACGGACCGGCGGGCTCGATGGGCGGTGGACCCCGCGGTGCGTCCTGAGCCGAGCAGGGCGCGCATCGGCGCCAGCGTGTCGTTGGTCAGCCGGCCCGACCAGGCCAGCTCCCAGAGGGCGTCGGCCAGTTGGGGATCGGTGGCCTCCGGGTGCGTGGTGGCGCGGACCTGGTCGGCGATCTGGCGGAAGAACAGGCCGTAGCCGCCGGAGAGGGACGACAGGATCGACTCGTGGAGCGCCGTCGGCTCCAGGGGGTGCGGGGGCGGCAGGAGGAGGGGCGCGGTGTCGGCGAGGTACAGGCTCACCCAGCCGTCCTTACCGGGCAGCGAGCCCGCGCCGGCCCATACGACCTCGCCGGACGCGGTGAGTTCGTCGAGCATCGCCGGTACGTAGCCGGAGACGCGGGAGGGCAGGACCAGCTTCTCCAGGGCGGACGCCGGGACCGAGGCGCCCTGGAGCTGCTCGACGGCCCGGACCAGGCCGTCGATGCCGTGCAGGCCGTGGCCGCCCAAGTGCTGCCACTGGGGCAGGAACTGGGCCAGCGCCGCCGGGGGCACCGGTTCGAGTTCGTGACGGAGCGCGGCCAGGGAGCGGCGGCGCAGGCGGCGCAGGACGGCGGCGTCGCACCACTCCTGGCCGATACCGGCGGGGTGGAACTCGCCCTGCACGACCCGGCCGTTGGCCCCCAGGCGCTGGAGGGCGCCCTCGGTGACCGCCGTGCCGAGGCCGAAGCGGGCCGCGGCCTGTTTCGACGTGAACGGGCCGTGGGTTCGGGCGTAGCGGGCCAGCAGGTCGCCCAAGGGGTCCTTGACCGGTTCGGTGAAGGCCTCCGGGACGCCGACCGGGAGGGCTGTGCCCAGCGCGTCGCGCAACCGGCCCGCGTCCTCGATCGCCGCCCAGTGGTCGGTGCCGGCGATGCGGACGCGGATGGCGCGGCGGGCGGCGGCGAGATCCTCGGCCCAGCCCGGCTCGGCGCCGCGCTCGGCCAACTCGGCGCCGGTGAGCGGGCCGAGGAGACGCAGCAGGTCCGCGACACCCTCGGGGTCCCGGACGCGGCGGTCCTCGGTGCGCCACTGCAGCTCCTGCTCCAGCTCGGCCAGGACGTCTGCGTCGAGCAGCTCGCGCAGCTCGGCCTGGCCGAGCAGCTCGGCCAGCAGGTGCGAGTCCAGGGAGAGCGCGGCCGCGCGGCGCTCGGCGAGCGGTGAGTCGCCCTCGTAGAGGAACTGCGCCACATAGCCGAACAGCAGCGAGCGGGCGAACGGGGACGCCTCCGGGGTGGTGACCTCCACGAGGCGCACCTTGCGGGACTCGATGTCGCCCATCAGCTCGGCCAGCCCGGGAACGTCGAAGACGTCCTGGAGGCACTCGCGCACCGCCTCCAGGACGATCGGGAACGACCCGAACTCGCTCGCCACCTCCAGGAGCTGGGAGGCGCGCTGCCGCTGCTGCCACAGCGGGGTGCGCTTGCCCGGGTTGCGCTTGGGGAGCAGCAGCGCGCGGGCCGCGCACTCGCGGAAACGGGAGGCGAACAGGGCCGAGCCGCCGACCTGGTCCGTGACGATCTGGTCCACGTCGCCCCGGTCGAAGGCGACGTCCGCCGCCCCGATGGGCGCCTGCTCGGAGTCGTACTCCATGCCCAGCTTGGCGGGCTCCTGGTCGAGCAGGTCCAGGCCCATCAGATCGGCGTCGGGCAGGCGCAGCACGATGCCGTCGTCGGCGTGCATCACCTGGGCGTCCATGCCGTACTTCTCGCTGAGCCGCGCGCCCAGGGCGAGCGCCCACGGGGCGTGCACCTGGGCGCCGAAGGGCGAGTGGACGACGACGCGCCAGTCACCCAGCTCGTCACGGAACCGCTCGACCACGATGGTCCGGTCGTCCGGGATGTGGCCGCACGCCTCGCGCTGCTCGGCCAGGTAGGACAGAACGTTGTCCGCGGCCCAGGTGTCGAGGCCCGCCGCGGCGAGGCGCTCGCGCGCGGCCTCCGGCTTCAGCGAGCCGACCTCGCGGAGGAACGCACCCACCGCACGCCCCAGTTCGAGCGGGCGGCCCAGCTGGTCGCCCTTCCAGAAGGGCAGCCGGCCGGGGACACCGGGGGCGGGGGAGACCAGGACGCGGTCGCGCGTGATGTCCTCGATGCGCCAGGAACTGGTGCCCAGCGTGAAGACGTCGCCCACGCGGGACTCGTAGACCATCTCCTCGTCGAGCTCACCGACGCGGCCGCCGCCCTTCTTCGGGTCGGCTCCCGCGAGGAAGACGCCGAAGAGGCCGCGGTCGGGGATCGTGCCACCGGAGGTGACCGCCAGGCGCTGCGCTCCCGGGCGGCCCGTGACGGTGCCCGTGACACGGTCCCAGACCACGCGCGGGCGCAGCTCGGCGAAGGCGTCGGACGGGTAGCGGCCCGCCAGCATGTCGAGGACGCCGGTGAACGCCGACTCAGGGAGCGACGCGAACGGCGCGGCCCGGCGGACCAGGGCGAGCAGGTCGTCGACCTGCCAGGTGTCCAGGGCCGTGATCGCGACCAACTGCTGCGCGAGCACGTCCAGCGGGTTGGCCGGGACGCGCAGCGACTCGATGGAGCCCGCGCGCATCCGCTCGGTGACGACCGCGGACTGCACCAGGTCGCCCCGGTACTTGGGGAACACGACTCCGGTGGACACCGCCCCCACTTGGTGGCCCGCACGGCCCACGCGCTGCAGCCCGGAGGCGACCGACGGCGGCGACTCCACCTGGACGACCAGATCGACCGCTCCCATGTCGATGCCCAGTTCCAGGCTGGAGGTGGCCACGACCGCGGGCAGCCGGCCCGCCTTCAGGTCCTCCTCGACCAGGGCGCGCTGCTCCTTGGAGACCGAACCGTGGTGGGCCCGCGCGATCACCGGCGGAGCGCCCTTGGCGGCGCCGGACTCGGCCATCAGCTCTGCCGGGGAGTGGTCCTCGGGCAGCGCTTCACCGGTGGCGCGCTCGTACGCGATCTCGTTCAGCCTGTTGCACAAGCGCTCCGCGAGGCGGCGCGAGTTGGCGAAGACGATGGTGGAGCGGTGCGACTCGATGAGGTCGGTGATGCGCTCCTCGACGTGCGGCCAGATGGACGGGCGCTCGGCCTTGTCGTCCCCGTCCGCCACGGGGGAACCGCCCAGCTCGCCCAGGTCCTCGACGGGGACGACCACCGACAGGTCGAACTCCTTGCCGGAGGGCGGCTGGACGATCTCCACCTTGCGCTGCGGCGAGAGGTACCGCGCGACCTCGTCGACCGGGCGGACCGTCGCCGACAGGCCGATGCGGCGGGCAGGACGGGGCAGCAACTGGTCGAGGCGCTCCAGGGAGAGCGCCAGATGGGCGCCGCGCTTGGTGCCCGCCACCGCGTGCACCTCGTCGAGGATCACCGTCTCGATACCGGTCAGCGCGTCCCGCGTGGCCGACGTCAGCATCAGGAACAGCGACTCCGGGGTCGTGATCAGGATGTCCGGCGGGCGGGTGGCCAGGGCGCGGCGCTCGGCGGGCGGGGTGTCGCCGGAGCGGATGCCGACCTTCACCTCGGGCTCCGGCAGACCCAGGCGCACCGCCTCCTGACGGATACCGGTGAGCGGGCTGCGCAGATTGCGCTCCACGTCCACCGCGAGGGCCTTGAGCGGGGACACGTACAGCACCCGGCAGCGCTTCTTGGGGTCGGCGGGCGGCGGCGTCGACGCCAGCTGGTCGAGGGCCGCGAGGAACGCCGCCAGCGTCTTGCCCGAGCCGGTCGGCGCGACCACCAGCACGTCCGAACCCTCGCCGATCGCCTGCCACGCGCCGGCCTGCGCGGACGTGGGCGCGGAGAAGGCGCCCGTGAACCAGCCGCGGGTCGCGGGGGAGAAACCGTCCAGGGCACTGTGGGCCCCCTGCTTGGGCCTGACCATGCCTCCATCCTGCACCCCACCACTGACAATGGCCGTGACCAGCGGAAACGGTGGGCCCGTGGCGGGATCCGTAGCGCAGAATGGAGGGCATGGCGGGTCGGTCGGGCAAGGGTGAGTGGGCACGGCACTGGCGGTACGAGCAGTTGCCGGGCCTCGATCTGCTGCGCGCCCGCTATCTGCGCCACACCTTCCCGCGCCACAGCCACGACGGCTATGTGTTCGGCGCGGTCACCGGCGGCGTCGAGGCCGTCGGCATGCCCGGCGAAACCCTGCTCGCGGGCCCCGGGAGCGTCGTCATGATCAACCCGGAGGTGGCGCACACCGCGCAGGCGGGCGGGCCCGACGGCTGGTCGTACTCCACGCTGTACCCGTCGGCGCACGTCGTCGCCGAGATAGCCGCGGAGACCACCACGGTCCGCGGCACCCCGGGCTTCGGCGAGCCCATCGTCACCGACCCGCAGGCCGGGCGGCTGATCAGTGAGGTGCACCGCGCGGCCGAGCAGGGCAACGCGCTGGCGGCCGACAGCCTCCTGCGGGTCGTGCTCGCCCGGCTGCTGCGCGACCACGGCACGGCGCTGGAGCAGCGTCCCCGCAGGACCGCGGGGGCCAGGGCCGCGGCCAGCGCGCGCGAGGTGCTCGAAGCGCGGATGGCCGAGCCGCCGTCCCTGGAGAATCTCGCCGCCGAACTCGGCACCAGCCCCTTCGCGTTGTTGCGGGCCTTCCGTGACGCCTACGGGATGCCGCCGCACACCTGGCTCACCAACGCGCGCGTGCGGGCCGCCCGGCGCCTTCTGGAGGCGGGCACGGCACCGGCCGACGCCGCGGTCGCCGTCGGGTTCACCGACCAGCCGCACCTGAACCGGCACTTCACCCGGATCGTCGGGGTGCCCCCGGGCGCGTACCAGAAGGAACGCAGAACCGGGGAGGACAGGGTGACAGAGGACGGGGTGACAAGGGAGCGCAAGAACGTACAAGACCCGGGGGCGCGCCGGCTCGTACCGTCCGGGACGTGGCAGAACAGACAACACCCGCACCCATACGACCAGCCGCCGACGGCGCGGTCCCTGAGCACGCCCAAGGGGCAGGAAAGTCCGACGCGGCCGTCGTCCGGGACGCGCTCGGCGTCGGCGTCGCCGTCGGACTCTCCGGATTCGCCTTCGGAGTGACGTCGGCCGGCAGCGGCCTCAGCGTGCTGCAGACCTGCGTGCTCAGCCTCTTCGTGTTCACCGGGGCCTCGCAGTTCGCGCTCGTCGGCGCGCTCGCGGCCGGCGGCAACCCCTTCACGGCCGCGGCGGGGGCATTCTTCCTCGGTGTGCGCAACGCCTTCTACGGGCTGCGGCTGTCGCAGCTGCTCGCGCTGCCGCGCGCGGTGCGGCCGTTCGCCGCGCACTGGGTCATCGACGAGACGTCGGCCGTCTCGCTCGCCCAGCCCGACCGGCGCAGCGTCCGCATCGGGTTCACCGTCACCGGGCTGACCCTGTACACGCTGTGGAACCTGACCACACTGCTCGGCGCCCTCGGCGCCGAGGCCATCGGCGACACGGACGCCTGGGGGATCGACGCGGCCGGGCCCGCCGTCTTCCTCGCGCTCCTGGCGCCGATGCTGAGGACCACCACGGAGCGCGCCGTGGCCGCTCTCGCCGTCGTACTGATGCTCGGCCTGCTGCCCGTACTGCCCGCAGGCGTGCCCGTACTCGTGGCCGCGCTCGCCGCGCCCACGGTGCTCTACGTGGAGGGGCGGCGCCGTGCGGCCACCTCCGACACGGTGCATGGGGAGGACCGTTGAACTTCTGGATCGCCATCGGCGTCACCGCCGTGGGCTGCTACGCCGTCAAACTCATCGGCCTGCTCGTGCCCGCGGGGGCCCTGGAACGGCCTCTCGTGAAGCGTCTGTCGGCCTTGTTGCCGGTCGCGCTGCTGGCCGCGCTCACCGCTCAGCAGACGTTCGCGGACGGCCGCGTGCTGGTGCTCGACGCCAAGGCCGCCGGACTCGCCGCGGCCGCTGTCGCGCTGCTGCTGCGCGCGCCCTTTCTGGTGATCGTCGCGGCCGCCGTGGTCGTCACGGCGGGGGTGCGCGCGCTCACGGGGTGAGGGGTCCGGGTGTCTCCGGGGCGGGCCGGATGCCTACAGGTCGGTCCGGGTGTCTCCGGGTCGGGCCGGATGTCTACAGGTCGGACCGGATGCCTACAGGTCGGTCCGGATGTCTCCGGGGCGGGCCAGATGCCTACAGGTCGGACCGGATGCCTACAGGTCGGACCCGCCGAGCTGTAGGCATCCATAACGGCTAGTGCGCCACCGGGACCGCTGTCGCGGTTTCCGATGTCTCGGGTACGCCGAGTTTCCGGGCCGTGCGCTCCGGGCGGCAGAAGAGCGCCGCGAGGACGCCGCCCGTCACCAGGAGACCGGAGGTCAGCAGCCAGCCGTGCTCGTACCCGGCGGACACGGTGGCCGCGCTGTCCACCATGGCGCCCAGGACGAGCGGCGACAGAATGCCGCCGAGGGCGTACACGAAGGTGAGCACGCCCAGGACGACGCCCCTTTGGGAAGGCGGAGCGATACGGGAGCACGCGGTGGCGGCCACCGTGAGCATCACCATGGCGAGCGCCATCGGACCCATCATCATGGGGACCTTGACGGCCAGGGAGTCGGTCGTCCCGTAGACGGCCGTGGCGCACCCCGCCAGGGTGACGAGGATGCCCGCGCCCGCGCCCACGGGCAGGCGCGGCGGTGCGTCGCGCCGGGCCGCACGGCGGGACAGAAGGCCGTGCACCAGAAGGACGGCCCCGTTCGCGAGGGCGCCCGCGCCGACCATCGTGCTCGCCCGGTGGAGATCCCAGCCGACGACGCTCTCCAGGTAGTCGGGCGCCCACGTGAGCAGCGTCGACATCGACCAGTAGGCGGCGAACGAACCGAAGGCGGCGGTCAGGAAGGTGGGCGAGAGCAGGATCCGGCGCAGCGGCACCGTGAGCGGGTCCTGAGCCGTCCCGGCAGCCTCCTTGCCGACCGAGGGCGCCAGCGGCCCCTCAGAGCCCCACAGGCGCCACGCCACGGCCCAGACGAGCCCCACGAGACCGACCACGCCGAACGACCAGCGCCATCCCTGGTGCGAGATCACCCAGCTCAGCACCGGCGAGGCCACGGCGACCCCGATGGCCGCGCCGACCAGCAGGACCGCGGTCGGCAGCGTCCGCTCACGCTGCGGGAACCAGCCGTGCACGTGATGCATGGCCACCGGTGAGGCGGGCCCCTCGGCGGCGCCCAGCAGGACGCGGGTGGCCACCAAGGCGCCGAACCCGGCCGCATCCCACACCATCGGCAGCTGCGCCGCCGACCACAGAAGGGCGAGCACCAGGAGCAGCGGCGTCGTCCGGATCCGCTTCGTGAGGGCCGCGACCCCCAGGGCCGCGACCGAGAACAGCGCGAAGAACGCCGACTGTGCCGTGCCGAACTCCGCCCGGGTGATGCCGAAGTCCGCCCGGATCTCCGGGCCCGCGAGTCCGAGGACGGCCTTGTCGGCGAAGTTCACGACCATGAAGGCGAGCAGCAGCCAGGTCGTGCGCCAGGCGCCGCGCATCAGCAGCACGCATCCTCGTCGTCGACCACCCCGACGCTGATCACACCCTCGGCCGTCCTGCGGCCTTCGGGGGAACGCGTCAACTCCGTGGTCACGTCGGTGCCTTCGGCCACCGCGGCCGATTCGGCGGCCGCCCAGTTGAAGACGCCCCGAGCCATCGTGGACGTCTCCTTCCTGGCGCGCTGCGCGTACACCTCGGCACGCACGCGTGCCACCTCGATGTCCGTGGGCGCGGCGAGTGCGGCGGTCTCGGCCAGGTGCGAGGCGAGCCGTACGTCGCCCTGGGCGAGCAGTTCGCGGGCCCGCTCGGCCAGGTGCGTCGCGCCGCCCGCGGCCCGCGCGTACTCGGCGGCGACCGCCGCCTCCGGGGCCGGCTTGAGATGGGCCGGGTTCTGGTCGTACCAGCCTCCCCAGAGCCGCCACAGATTGCGCACGACGAACTCCGGCTCGTCGTAGGCCGGGTGGAGGTATGGGCGCGACAGCAGCTCCTCGGGGACCTTCACGCCGTGGATCACGGCGTCGAGCCGGTGGCCCGCGTTCATCAGCTCCCTGGTCTGCTCGCACAGCGACTCCAGGAGCCGTGCGGTGTCGTCCAGCGCCCGGTGCACGCGCTCGGTGCCCATCACGGGCACCCCGTGGCCGGGCAGCAGAAGTTCGGCGCCCAGCTCCTGCATGGCGCGCAGCGCGCGGGCCCACTCCTCCGGGTAGCGCTGCACCTTCTGCGGGTTGCCCGCGTTCGGCGTGTTCCAGATGAACAGGTCGCCCGTGCACAGGGTCTTCAGCTCCGGGATCCACACATAGGTGTGGTCGTCGGTCTCCCCGCGCGCGTGGACGAGCTCGAAGGTCAGCTCGCCGCGGCGGAATGTCAGCCGGTCCCGGTAGACGGTGTCCGGGTAGCGGTACGTGGTCGGCCACTCCAGGGAGGGCACGCCGAACTGCCTGCGGTTGATCCAGGAGTTGTAGCCGGCGGTCCGTATGTAGCGGTCGAAGCGTGCGGGAACCGCCTCGTGCGCGACGACCTCAGGGAGCTCGGTCCCGTTCTCCCGCGCTTCCTTGTCGAAGGGGAAGACTCCGAAGACATGGTCCACGTGGCCGTGCGTGTACACGACGGAGCGCACCGGGCCGGCCCCGAACCCACGGACGGCGGCGTGCAGTCGGTCGGCCGTCCGGAAGTCGCCCGAGTCGACGAGGACCACACCGTCACCGGTGTCGAACGCGGTCACGTTGGCGAAGGCGGGGAAGAAGCCCACCCGCGCGCGCAGCCGCACCAGCTCGTCCCCCGAGTAGGCGCCCGACAGGTGGGGCAGCAGCGACTCTGAGCCGTGCCAGACCCGGTCCGTGTAGGCGATGTAGTCCGCGGCCTTCGTCGCCGCCTCGTTGTGCTCCGTCATGTGCGTGGCTCCTCCTGTAAGGGTGGTGCGTCGGCGTGCGGGCCCTGCTTGCTGTAGGGGTGGTGCGTAATTGGCGTGCGGGCCCCGCGCCCATCGGCCGTACCCGAGTCAAGACGTCATGGGTGACGCGGAACACCACCCCGCGTCACACACGGATCGGCTGGGTACTGTGACGCGTCACAACGCAGTGCCCCGCGACGGCCCCAGGGAGGAACCGTGTCGCTGTCGCCCGAGGCGCGCTCCCTCGCCGCGCGTTGCGAGCCGCGCGTCAACGAGCTGGCCCGCCGCATGGCCCGCGAGTCCTTCGAGGAACTCCCCGGCTACGCGGACCTGCCGGACGACGTGAAGGACCTGGAGATCGCGGCGACCGCGCGGCACGGCGTACGGCTGTTCCTGCGCCGCGTGAACGACCCGGACCTGGACCGGCCGGGCAGCTACCGGCTGTTCCGCGAGAGAGCCGCCCAGCGCGCCGAGGAGGGCATGCCGCTGCACCTCCTGCTGCGCACCCATGCGCTCGGCGCCTACGTCCTGTGGCAGGCGCTGCGCGACGTGGCGCGGCCGGGCGAGGAGGCGGCCCTCGTCGAACTGGTCGACATCCTGTTGCGGAGCCACCCCGGCATCGTCGGCGCGGTCGCCGAGACGTACCTGGACGAGCGTTCCGCACTGGAGGCCGAACAGCGTGCGCAGCAGCGGTCGTTGGTGCGCGGCCTGCTCGACGGGATGGTGCCGCCCGGACACGTGCTGCTCGACCAGCTCAGGCTCGAAGGACCGTCCCTCCTGCTGGCCCTCGGCCTGGACTCGCCGCCCGCGGACGGCCCCGTGGCGGTACGGCGCAGGGTGCGGCGCCTGCAGACCGTCCTGGACCACACCTTCGGTGTGGAGGTGCTGGCGCTCCTGGACGGCGACGGCGGCCGCGTCATCGTCCCCGCGGACCGCGTCCCGCCCGACGACCTGCCCCAGCACCTCAGCAGGGCGAGCGGACTGGAGGTGCGGGTCGCCGCGGTGCCGGCGGCCGGGCCCGAGCACCTCACCGACGCGGCGCGCACCGCGACCGAGATCCTGCGCATCACGCGCGCGTGCGGGATGCCGCCGGGACTGCACCGCCTCGACGACGTCCTGCTCGAGTACCACCTGTCACGGCGCAACGAGAGCAGCGCACATATCGCCGCACTCCTGGACCCGGTGGCCGAGCGGCCCGAACTCCTGGAGACGCTGCGCACGCACCTGGCCCACCGGCAGGACCGCCGGGCCACCGCAGCCGCGCTCGCGCTGCACCCGAACACCGTCGACAACCGGCTGGCGAAGATCGCCGAGCGGACCGGCATCGACCTGTCGTCGCCGCGCGGCACGGCCCTCGCGCTCGCCGCTCTGTTGCTGCGCGACTCCGAGGGCTGACCGCGCGGGGCGCCCGCCGACGGAGCGGCGCCCGCCTACAAGGGACGCCCGTACGCGCGCAGTGTGCGCAGTGCCTCGATGGTCACCATGGGACGCGCCTCCAAGGCGGTACCCGGGGCCCACTGCCGCCAGTTGACCGGCCAGCCGCCGTCCTCCTGCTGCTCGCTCTCCAGGTGATCCAGGGAGCGGGCGATCTCCTCCTCGGTGAACCAGGAGCGCGCCAGCGA
Organism: Streptomyces sp. VRA16 Mangrove soil; assembly: GCF_017377775.1. Taxonomy (GTDB): domain Bacteria; phylum Actinomycetota; class Actinomycetes; order Streptomycetales; family Streptomycetaceae; genus Streptomyces. The sequence continues at coordinate 218,492 of NZ_JAFVLN010000014.1, read as the reverse complement.
CTCGGGCGCCTTCGCGTAGTCGTACGGATAGTGGCGCTCGCCCGGGGCGTAGCCGGGCGCCACCGGGTAGTCCTCCTCGTGCTCCGGATCGAGCACCGCGAGACCCTGCTCGCGCACGAGTCGGCCCAGCCGGTCGGCGGCCGCCCGCGCGCGCGAGCGGTCCGGCACGTTGTCCAGGAACGCGACCGACGCCTGGATCTCGTACGGATGTGACGTCTTCAGGGACTCGACGGCGGACCAGCAGAAGTCCGTGGCGCGGAAGAGCCAGGCGTGCCACACCTCGTTGCGGTGCAGCAGGCCGACGACGGGCCCGGTGGCCAGCAGCTCGCTGGGCGGGTCGTCCACGATCGGCACGAACGGGGCGCAGGGGTAGCCGCGCTGGCTGGGATGCACCGCCGGAAGGGCTCCTTCCGGGGTGGAGACGGCGGTCAGATAGCGGCACACGCGTTCCACGCGCTGCCCCGAGCACCGTCCGACGGAGTCCAGGACGCGCAGGGCGTGACCGGTGTGCAGGGGCTGGCTGACCGGCCCCCGCAGATCCGGTTCGAGGGCGTGTCCGTACCCCTCGTCCTCGTTGCGGTAAGCGGCCAGGGCGGTCTCCACGGCGTCGGCCGCGGCGGATGAGGTCTCCAGGAAGTGATAGGCGAAGCGACGCTGTTCCAGCACGCGCGCGGTCAGCCAGACGAAGGATTCGGCACGGGAGAGCGGGGTGCGTGCCGAGGGCGATGAGGGGAGTGGGGAAGCTCCGGTTTCGGCCATGCACCGACCGTAGGGCGGAAAGCGTTCTCGGCAAGCCTCCCCGGCACGGCTGCACTCTCAGGAGCGGGATACTGGAGGCATGCGGTTGACGGTCTTCTGGCAGCGGATGGCGGATCACTTCGGATCCGGGTACGCCGACACCTTCGCGCGCGACCACGTGATGACGGGGCTCGGCGGGCGCACGGTCCACGAGGCGCTCGACGCCGGCTGGGAGGCGAAGGACGTCTGGCGCGTGGTGTGCACCACGATGGACGTACCCCACCAGGACCGCTGAGCAGCGCCGACCGGGAGGGACGGCGGGACGGATTCCGGGGGCGTGGCGCCGATTGTCGGCGGCGTGGGCGAGACTGGCACCGTGGCAGCGACAGACGAGAACCTCCAGGTGGCGACCGACGTCGCACCGCCCGGCACGACGCCGCCCGCGCAGCCGCCGGGGCCGGTGACGGCCGCGCGCGCGGGCATGCCCCGATGGCTGCCGCGCGCCATGGTGCTCGCCCTGGCCCTCATCGCCTGCTTCCAGCTCGGCAGTTGGGCGTTCCACCAGGTCACGGGACTGCTGATCAACGTACTGATCGCGTTCTTCCTGGCGCTCGCCGTGGAGCCCGCGGTGAGTTGGATGGCGGCGCGCGGTCTGCGCCGCGGGCTGGCCACCGGCCTCGTCTTCGTCGGTGTGATGATCGCGGGCGCCGGCTTCATCGTGCTGCTCAGCTCGATGCTCGCCGGCCAGGTCGTGAACATGGTCGAGGACTTCCCGAAGTACCTCGACCAACTGATCAGCTGGGTCAACGAGACATTCCACACGGACCTGAACCGGGTCGAGGTCCAGGACAGCCTGCTGCACTCGGACTGGCTGCAGAAGTACGTGCAGAACAGTGCGACCGGCGTCCTGGACGTCTCAGGGCAGGTGCTCGGCGCCCTCTTCCAGCTGCTCACGATCACGCTGTTCTCGTTCTACTTCGCCGCCGACGGCCCGCGGCTGCGGCGTGCGCTGTGCTCGGTGCTGCCGCCCGCCAAGCAGGCCGAGGTGCTGCGCGCCTGGGAGATCGCCGTCGACAAGACCGGCGGCTACCTGTACTCGCGCGGTCTGATGGCGCTGATCTCCGGGATCGCGCACTACATCCTGCTTCAGGCGCTCGGCGTGCCGTACGCGCCCGTGCTCGGCCTGTGGGTGGGCCTCGTCTCGCAGTTCATCCCGACCATCGGCACGTATCTCGCGGGCGCGCTGCCGATGCTGATCGCGTTCACGGTGGACCCCTGGTACGCACTGTGGGTGCTCGTCTTCGTGGTGATCTACCAGCAGTTCGAGAACTACATGCTGCAGCCGAAGCTGACCGCGAAGACGGTGGACATCCACCCGGCGGTCGCCTTCGGATCGGTCATCGCGGGCACCGCGCTGCTAGGTGCGGTGGGCGCGCTCATCGCGATCCCCGCCGTCGCCACGCTCCAGGCGTTCCTCGGGGCGTACGTGAAGCGGTACGACGTGACGGACGACCCGCGCGTGCACGGCCACCGCAGACGGGGCGGAGTGTCCCTCCTCGCGCGCGTGCGGCGCGCCCTGCGGGGGCCGAACGAGCCGGGGGCCGCGCCGCCGACCGACACCGAGGCGTCGTAGCCGCGCGCCGGGCCCGGTTCAGTACGTGAGCGCGGCCCGGACGCCGGCCGCGACGACCGCCGCTCCGTAGGCGGCCACCGCGGCGTACATGACGCGCTCCTTGGTGCGGTCCTGCCACGGCGTACGGGACATCAGCCAGGACAGCGCGGGCAGCACCAGTACGGCGTGCAGGCTGACCCCGTGCAGCGGCTTGAGGGGGGCCGTCGAGTGGTACGCCGCCTCCTGGTGGCCGGTCCTGGTCAGCGTGACACCGCGCGCGATCATGGCCGCGCCGGACGCGAGGCCCACCAGGAGGACGGCGAAACCGGCACGCACGGCGAGCGGCATCGCCGTGGGTCCGCTCGGGCGCCCGCGGAAGGACGCGACGGCGAAGACCGTCAGGAGCACCACCAGGACGCCGCCGCCCACGGCGAGCGACATGGAGACGGCGGTGTCGAAGGGCGTCTCCATGTCGAGGTGCGACGGGACCTTGCGCCACGCCTGAAGGGTGATCCCGCCCACCTCAAGGACGCAGTCCGCGGCGAACACCGCGAGCAGGACGCCGCGCAGCCGCGCGCCCACCCGGAGGTACGACGTCACCCAGGTGAGGGCCACCAGCGTCAGCCCGAAGGAGAGCCCGAAGGTGAAGGGCTTGCGCCAGGAGACGGGGCCGTCCCACGGGCCGCCGTCGACCGCGAACACCACGAGGTGGACGAGGCCCGACGCGACCAGGACCGCGCCGGTCGCGTAGCAGAGGCGCTCGACGGGGCGCACCGACGACCACCCGGTGGTCGTGCGGCGGGGTGTGAGGGCGGTCTTCGCGACGGTCTCCGAACGGGGTTCCATGCGGACAAGCCTCGTCGTGCGGGGCCGTGCGGGCGTCGTCCGGCCGGAGACACTCGGCGTACGGCGCCGGGAGTAGGGGCGGTCTCAGGTCGCCAGGGCGACGAATCCGCCGTGAGCCGTGCCGGATCCCAGGAGGTGGCTCCAGTCGAGGGTCTCGGGCAGCGCGTCGAGGGAGAGGACGACCGCGCCGCCGGCCCGCGCCGCGTCGTCGCACCAGGCGGCCATGGCGGACTCGGCGTTCTCGCTGCCCGCGCCGCCGGCCACCGGGGCGGCGAGAGCGCGCACGAGGAGCCCGGCGTCGCCGGGCCCGTCCACGACGCACACGGTGAGCCGGGGCAGCAGGCTCCACCCCGGGCAGAGCGGCACCTGCCCGTCGGGGGTGGTCAGCACCGGCAGGGCGTCGTGCACGGGAGCCCCGGCCACCAGCAGAGCCGGTGTGGTGCCGCGCACGAACAGGGTGTTCTCAGGGTCCAGGAACATCGGGCCAGCTTTGCAGGCCGCGCTCTGGGCACAGCGCTCGGGCCCGGTCCCGGGAGACGGCTCGGGCCGGGCGCCTTACGGGAGACGCCTCAGAGGAGGTAGTGCACGCGCCCCTCGTCGTCCATGTCGAGCGGGCCCGTCGGGATGACACAGAACTCGTTGCCCTCGGGGTCCGCCATGACCAGGAAGCCACCCTCGTCGTACTGGGTGAGCCTGCGCCCGCCCAGTGCCTCGATCCGCTCCTGCTCGGCGGCGGGATCGGGGGAGGAGACGTCGAAGTGCATCCGGTTCTTGCCCGCCGTGGGCTCGGTGGCGCCCTGGAAGCCAAGGGCGAGGCCGTTCTCCCGCCGCAGCCAGACGTAGGGGCCCGTGCGGCCCACGACCGGCCTGTCGAGCAGCGCGGACCAGAAGGCGGCGAGCCGGTCGGGGTCCGTGGCATCGATGATCAGAGCGTTGATTTGCGGGTATGTGTCCGCCATGGGCTGATCCTCTCAGTGGGCTTCGGAGTCGGGGCGCGTTGTGCCGCAGCTCCCGCGTGGTGCGCTTGACACCAAAATCGAACATCCATTCTCATGGAGTGTCCGGAGGCTCTCTTCCCCAGGAATCCCAAGGGATTCGGAGAGGGTGGCCGGGCTACGAGCCTCGAGTTATCCACAGGCGGAACGGGCGTCGAGGCCGATTGTCAGTGGCAGGCGTTAGCGTCTTTGACGTGAAGCGATCGACACAAGCAAACCGGGTGGAACCCATGGCAGGAACCGACCGCGAGAAGGCGCTCGACGCCGCGCTCGCACAGATTGAACGGCAATTCGGCAAGGGCGCCGTCATGCGCATGGGCGAGCGGAGCAACGAGCCCATCGAGGTCATCTCGACCGGCTCGACCGCGCTCGACGTCGCGCTCGGCGTCGGCGGCATCCCGCGCGGCCGTGTGGTGGAGATCTACGGCCCGGAGTCCTCCGGTAAGACGACCCTGACCCTGCACGCTGTCGCCAACGCCCAGAAGGCCGGCGGCGCGGTGGCCTTCGTGGACGCCGAGCACGCCCTCGACCCTGAGTACGCCAAGAAGCTCGGCGTCGACATCGACAACCTGATCCTGTCGCAGCCGGACAACGGCGAGCAGGCGCTCGAGATCGTCGACATGCTGGTCCGCTCCGGCGCCCTCGACCTCATCGTCATCGACTCCGTCGCCGCGCTCGTGCCGCGCGCGGAGATCGAGGGCGAGATGGGTGACTCGCACGTGGGTCTCCAGGCCCGCCTGATGAGCCAGGCCCTGCGGAAGATCACCAGCGCGCTCAACCAGTCGAAGACCACCGCGATCTTCATCAACCAGCTGCGCGAGAAGATCGGCGTGATGTTCGGCTCGCCGGAGACCACGACCGGTGGCCGCGCGCTGAAGTTCTACGCCTCGGTGCGCATGGACATCCGCCGCATCGAGACCCTGAAGGACGGCACGGACGCGGTCGGCAACCGCACCCGCGTCAAGGTCGTCAAGAACAAGGTCGCGCCGCCCTTCAAGCAGGCCGAGTTCGACATCCTCTACGGCCAGGGCATCTCCCGTGAGGGTGGCCTGATCGACATGGGCGTGGAGCACGGCTTCGTCCGCAAGGCCGGCGCCTGGTACACGTACGAGGGCGACCAGCTCGGCCAGGGCAAGGAGAACGCGCGCAACTTCCTGAAGGACAACCCTGACCTGGCCAACGAGATCGAGAGGAAGATCAAGGAGAAGCTGGGCGTCGGTGTGAAGAAGACCGAGGAGCCGGCCGAGGAGCCGAGCGCGGACGCGGCGGCCGCCCCCGCCGACGATGCGAAGACCGTCCCCGCTCCCAAGGCCGCCAAGTCCAAGGCCGCGGCGGCCAAGAGCTAGTCCGTGACACGACGAACCGACTGGGCCGAGTACGACGCCTTCCCCACCGCCCCGCAGGGCCGCGAGGGATCCGGGGCGTACGACGATGCCGCGTACGGGGAGGCAGGTCACGACGGCGAACCGGGGGACGGCGCGGCGGACGGGCCGCGCCGTGGTGGACGGACACGCGGTGGGGCCGGACCGCGCGGACGCCGGCGCCGGAGCGGATTCGGGGATCCGCCCGGCACCGGACAGAACGACGGCCCCCCTCCCTCGTCGAGGGCCGAGCGAGGGGAGCCGTCAGGGGACCCGGCGGAGCGGGCGCGGAACATCTGTCTGCGCCTGCTCACCGGGACCCCGCGCACGCGCAAGCAGCTCGCAGACGCGTTGCGCAAGCGCGAGATCCCGGACGACGTCGCGAAGGAGGTGCTGTCCCGGTTCGAGGAGGTCGGGCTGATCAACGACAGTGCCTTCGCCGACGCCTGGGTCGAGTCCCGGCACCACGGGCGGGGTCTCGCCCGGCGGGCGCTCGCGCGTGAACTGCGCACCAAGGGCGTGGACTCGACGGTGATCGACGAGGCGGTGGGGCAGCTCGATTCCGAGCAGGAGGAGGACACGGCGCGCGATCTGGTCGCCCGTAAGCTCCGCTCCACCCGCGGCCTGGACCGGGACAAGCGGCTGCGGCGCCTCGCGGGGATGCTCGCGCGCAAGGGCTACCCCGAGGGGATGGCGCTGCGCGTGGTCAGGCAGGCGCTGGAGGAGGAGGGGGAGGAGACCGAGGACCTGGGGTTCCTGGACTAGGGCCGGTACGGCGGAACTTGTCGCGGGCGTGGGGTCCGGCACGCCGACCTGCGGCGTTGTCGTCGGTTGCCAGCGCTCCGCGTTGACGCCCTCCTCCGCCTTGGCCTTGCGTCTCGACGCTCCAGATCCCGCTCACCAGCAAGGAAAGACACGGGCCACACGGGTGCGACCTGAGCCGCCGGGCAGGCCCTAGAGGAAGATCGTCGGCCGGTCGCCATGGGGGTGTGGCCGGTCCGGCAGGGGGAGCGTGAACCGCCCGGCGTGGCAGAGCCCTTGGGCCGGGGCGCCCTTGAGCCCGGAGGCCGAGGCTCGCGAAGGAGACTCGTGGGGCGCGGCTGGTGAGCGCGAAGGCGCGGCTCGTGAGCACGAGGCCCGCGAGGGCTGCGCCGCGAGGCCGGCTCCCGAGCGGGACCGGGCGGGGTGGGTGGGGTTTACCCCACCCCAAGACGCCTGGGCGCCGCAGTGTGCCGGGCCGGGGGGACGGGCGATCTTAGAGCCATGACCTTGAAGAGGGGCTCGGCCCGGTGGGGGACGTCATGATGCTGCGCTACGCACTGCAGACCGTAAGGGACCGCAAAGGGGGGTTCCTCGGGGCTTTTCTCGCGTTGATGTGCGCGTCCGCCCTGGTCACCGCCTGCGGCACGCTGCTGGAGACCGGACTGCGCGGGACCGTGCACACCGAGCGCTACGCGGCCGCGCCGATGCTCGTCTCCGCGGATCAGAACGTGCACCGGACCATCGTCAAGCACAAGAAGGGCAAGACGAAGGTCAAGCACAAGGCGAAGCCGATCGCCGAGCGGGCGTGGCTGTCGCAGGACGTCGTGCGCACGGTGCGGGCGGTGCCCGGAGTGCGGCGAGCGGTGCCCGAACTCACCTTTCTCGCCGAGCCGTCGGCCCCCGGCGCTGCCGACCCCGACCGGCCCGCCTACGGGCACGCCTGGAACTCCGCCGCCCTCACTCCGTACCGGCTGACCGAGGGCTCCGCGCCCCGCGCCGCGGGCGACGTCGTGGTGGACCGGGACCTCGCGGACCGCGCCCACCTCACCGTCGGCGACCGGCTCCCCGTGCAGTCCACCCAGGACCCGCGCACGTACCGCGTGACGGGGATCGCCGCGCCCGCCGCGGGCGCCGGCGTCACCCGGCAGACCTCGCTGTTCTTCTCCGCCGGAGAGGCACAGCGGCTCGCCGCCCACCCCGGCCGGGTGACGGCGATCGGCGTCGTGCCCGAACGGGGCCAGGACGTGGCCGAGTTGAAGCGGGCCGTCGCCCGGGCGCTGGACGGGACGAAGGCGCGCGTCACCACGGGGGACGACCGCGGCCAGGTCGAGTTCCTGGACGGCGCCGCCGCGCGGGTGAAGCTCGTCAGCATGGGCGGGGCCATGGGCGGCACCTCCCTGCTCGTCGCCGTCCTCGTCGTCGTCGGCACCTTCACCCTGTCCGTGCAGCAGCGCCACCGCGAGCTGGCCCTGCTGCGCGCCATCGCCGCCACGCCCCGGCAGATCCGCAAGATGCTCAGCTGCGAGGCGCTGCTTGTCGGCGCGGCCGCCGGTGCCGTCGGCTCCCTGGCCGGACTGCCGCTCGGCGGCTGGCTGTACGGGCGCTTCGTCGACCTCGGCGCCGTCCCGCCCACCCTGGAGCGCACCGTGAGCTTCTTCCCGGTCGCCGCCGGGCTGCTCGCCACGCTGTTCGGCGCCTGGGCCGCCACCCGGGTCGCCGCGCGCCGCATCGGCCGCATCCGCCCCGCCGCCGCGCTGTCCGAGGCGAGCGTCGAGTCCGCACGGCCCGCCGTGGCACGGACCGTCGCGGGACTGATCGCCCTGGCCGGCGGGGCCGTGCTCGTCGTCGTCCTGGGCGGGCTGCGCACCGAGGCCGCGTCGACTCCGGTGACCTTCCTGACCGTGGTCGTCCTCGCCGTCGCCGTCTCCCTGCTCGGCCCGCTCCTGGTCCGCGCGACCGTCGCCGTCCTGGGACGGCCGCTGCGGATGGTCGGGCCCGGCGCCCGGATCGCCACCGCCAACCTCAAGGGACACGCCGCGCGCATGGCCGCCGTCGTCACCCCGATCACCCTCCTCGTCGGGATGACCTGCACCGTACTGTTCGTCCAGCCCACCCTGGGCGACGCCACCCGCGCCCAGGCCCACGAAGGTGTCCGCGCCGACTGGGTGCTCGCCGCGCAGGGCCCCGGAATCCCGGAGGCGGCCGTGCGCGAGCTGCGGACCGCGGACAAGGGGACCACGGCCACCGAGGTCGTCCGCTCCACCGTCCGCGTCGGCCTCGACAAGTACCCGGTGCAGGGCGTCACGCCGGCCGGGCTCACCCGGACCTGGGACCCGGACGTCACCGCGGGATCGCTGAAGCACTTCGGGGCGCGCTCCGTCGCCGTCAGTGAACTCGCCGCCGATCAGCGGAACGTGAAGCCCGGCAGCACGCTGAAGCTGACGCTGGGCGACGGCACGCCCGTCACCCTCACCGTCGCCGCCGTCTACGCCCGGGGTCTCGGCTTCGGCGATCTGACCGTCGCCCACGATCTGCTCTCGCGCCACATCGACAACCCGCTCGCCTCCTCCGTGCTCGTCTCCACCGGCCGTACACAGGAACAACTCGCGCACACCCTGCGGGAGTTCCCGGGCGTGCGGGTGATCTCGCCGGGCGACGCCGACGGGCTCCAGGAGGCGCGCCAGCAGGCCAACGCGGAGGTCAACATCATCGCGATGGCGCTCGTGCTCGCCTTCACCGCCATCGCCGTCGTCAACACCCTCGCGATGTCGGTGTCCGAGCGGATCCGCGAGTTCGCCCTGCTCCGGCTCGCCGGCGCGACGCGGCGGCAGGTGCTGCGCATGTTGCGCGTCGAGGCGCTGACCGTCGTCCTCATGGGCGTGGCCCTCGGCAGCGGGATCGCCGCCGCCGTGCTCAGCGCCTTCAGCCTCGGGATGACGGGCACGGCCGCCCCGGCCGTCCTGCCGCTGACGTACCTCACCGTGATCGCGGCTGCGGGACTGCTCGCGCTCACCGCGACGTCGCTGCCCGGCCGGGTGGCTCTGCGGGTCCGGCCCGTCACCGTCGCAACGGCCAAGGAGTAAGGGTCGGTTGACCATGGCGGGTGCCCCTTACGCAGACCTTTCCCGGTCTCCGTAAGGGGCACCCGCGTGTCGGGCCCTAGTTGTATTGATCACGAGCGTTGTTGACGCTTCCTGGTCTTGTTCGTGGCGAAGGCCCCCGTGTGTGGTGGAGGTGTCGAATCTTCACCGCACGGAGGCCTTCGTGTCCCATCGTAATGCCCGCCTGACCGTTCATGGCAGGCGACTGCTGGTCGAGCGTGTCCGGTCTGGCCGTCCCGTCGCCCATGTCGCAGCCGAGATGGGCATCTCCCGCGCAACGGCCCACAAGTGGATCCGCCGCTGGCGGTCCGAAGGCGAACAAGGACTGCAGGACCGCTCCAGCCGACCGCGCACAACACCGCACCGCACCCCGGCGGACGTGGAGGCCCGCGTCTGCCGCCTGCGCCAGGACCGCAAGCTGGGCCCGGCACGACTCGGCCCGGTCCTGGGCCTGCCCGCCTCGACCGTGCACCGGATCCTGGTCCGGCACGGCCTGAACCGCCTCACCCACCTGGACCGGCCCACCGGCCAGGTCATCCGCCGCTACGAACGCGAACGGCCCGGCGAACTGATCCACGTCGACGTCAAAAAGCTCGGCCGGATCCCCGACGGCGGCGGCCACAAGGCCCTGGGCCGCCAGGCCGGCCGGGCCACCCGCAGCAACATGGGCTTCGACTACATCCACTCCGCCGTCGACGACCACACCCGCCTCGCCTACAGCGAAGTCCACGCGGACGAGAAGGCCGTCACCTGCGCTGCTTTCCTGCGTCGCGCAGCAGCCTTCTTCGCCGCCTGCGGCATCGACCGCGTCGAGCGAGTCCTGACCGACAACGCCTGGCCCTACCGCAAAAGCTTCGCCTGGCAGCAGGCCCTGGCCGACCTCGGCGCGGCCGGCAAACTCACCCGCGCCTACCGGCCCCAGACCAACGGCAAGGTCGAACGCTTCAACCGCACCCTCCTCGACGAATGGGCCTACCTGCGGCCCTACACCAGCAACACCGAACGCACCGCAGCCCTGACAGACTTCCTGCACACCTACAACCACCACCGCTGCCACACCGCACTCGACGGCCAGCCACCCATCAACCGTGTGAACAACGCTCCGGGCCAATACACCTAGTCCGTACGCGTGCGGTCCACCGGCAGCCCGGCCGCCCGCCACGCCTGGAACCCGCCCACCAGGTCCGTCGCCCGGTGCAGCCCCAACTGGTGCAGGGAGGCGGCCGCGAGACTCGACGCGTAGCCCTCGTTGCAGATCACCACGATCCGCAGATCGTGGCCGGTCGCCTCCGGGGCGCGATGGCTGCCCCGGGGGTCGAGGCGCCACTCCAGTTCGTTGCGCTCGACCACCAGGGCGCCGGGGATCAGCCCGTCGCGCTCGCGCAGGGCCGCGTATCGGATGTCGACGAGGAGGGCCTCGCCCGCCGACGCCGCGGCGAAGGCGTCTTGCGCCCCGACCCGGTCGAGCCCGGACCGCACCCGTTCCAGGAGTTCGTCGATGCCGACGGGCGGGATGGAAGGAGTGCTCACTGCCAGTCCTCCGGACGCTCCACCGACTCAAGACGCAGCACCTGGCCACTACGGCTGTAGCGGCGGATCTGCGGGAGCGGCGGATAGTAGGCGTGCACCGAGACGGCGTGCTCGGTGGTGGACTCGTTCAGGACCTCGTGGACGTGGTGACGGCCGAAGGCGCGCCCCTGACTTTCCGTCAATCGGCGTTCCCTGTCGACTCCTTCGGAGAGTTCCAGGGTCTTCCAGCCGTCGGTGGGCAGCCGGGCGGCGAGCGAGTTCTCCTTCAGCGCGCCGGACGCGGTGAGGAAGGCGCCGACCGAGTCGGCGTGGTCGTGCCAGCCGGTGCCGGTGCCCGGCGGCCAGCCGATGAGCCAGGCCTCACTGCCGCCCGGCCCTTCGAGCCGCACCCAGGTACGGCCTTCGGGATCGAGCGGTAGTGAGGCGACGAGGTCGCGGTCCGCGGCGGTGCGGCGGACGAAGTCGAGGAGATCGGCCTGCGTGGGCGCCCCGGTGGACGCCGACGCGGAGGCCGGCCTGGACGTGGGCGTGGGCAGGGGCGTCGTGGGAAGAGACACGGATACCGTCCTGGGTCCTGAAGGTTCGCGAAGGACGCGCGCCACCGGCTCGGCACCCGACACAGAAGGCGGTCGGAGGGTCGGAGACGCGCGTGAAGAAGGTGGAGAAGGCGAATTCAGCAGGACGGGCGACACACGCAGCCCGCATAGCGGACGAGGTCCATATGGACTCGCCGCCACAGGCGCACGCAGGTGTCAACAGTCGTCACGATCCGGAGTAGACCATGACGGTCGGAGCCGGTCAACCGGCTCTCAGGACGCGCCGCTCACCTCCGACGCCGTCGCGGCGGGTTCCTGCGATCCTGCGTCCGGTCCGCCTAGCACCGTGCGCGCCGCGTCGTACAGCTCCGCGGGGCGTACGCCGCTGAGTGCCGTGACCAGATGCCCGTCGGGCCGGATCAGCAGTACCGTGTGGGCGGGGGCGTCCGGGTAGCTCTCCGTGACGAGCAGTTCGGCCTCGTGCGGCAGCGCGGAGACGGCGGCCGCGAGCCGGGGCATGAGGCCGGCGGACATCCAGTGCTTGCGGTCCCACACGCCGGTGCCGGGCGCCACGAGCACGACGAGCAGCTGCCCGAGACCGAGCCGGTCGCGCAGCCGGACGAAGGAGCCGTCGGGCGCCGTCACCCGCACGTCGGTGACCGGGGCACCGGGTGCCGTGCCCACATCCACCTGCGACTCGGTGCGTGGAGGCGCCAGCGGGGAGTCGGCGTACGCCCCCGGCGCGCCCAGCGGCCCGTGCCCCAGGTGGCCGTCCGTGAGCAGGGCGTCGTGACCCCGGGCGGCCCCGGGTACGTACGAGCGCAGGCCTCCGCTGCCGCGCAGTATCGGCAGGGCCTGGTCGGCGGCGCGCAGCCGGCTCGCGACGACGGCGCGGCGCTCCGCCTGGTAGCTGTCGAGCAGCGTGTCGGGGGCGGGCCCCCGCCCGTCGTGCCAGGCCAGGGCCAGTTTCCAGGCGAGGTTGTCGGCGTCGCGCAGCCCCTCGTCCAGGCCCTGGGTGCCGAGCGCGCCGAGCAGGTGCGCGGCGTCCCCGGCGAGGAAGGCGCGGCCCACGCGCCAGCGCCGGGCGAGCCGGTGGTGGACGGTGTGCACGCCCGTGTCGAGCAGTTCGTACGGGGGCGTGGACCCGCCGCACCAGCCCGCCAGCGTCTCCCGGATGCGGGCCACCAGGACATCGGGCGTGACCAGGTCGCTGCGCGGCGGCAGCAGCCAGTCCAGGCGCCAGACGCCGTCGGCCAGGGGGCGGCCGACGACCTCCGCACCGGACGGCCCGGACGTCCGCCACGGCGGGCTCCGATGAAGCAACGCCTCGCCGGGCCACGGAAGTTCCGTGCGCAGCGCGGCGACGGCGTGCCGCTCGACGGCCGTCCGCCCGGGGAAGCGGATGTCGAGGAGCTTGCGCACCGTGGAGCGCGGACCGTCGCAGCCGACCAGGTAACTGCCGCGCCACCAGGTGCCCTTGGGTCCGCGGGTGTGCGCCGTCAGACCGGTCTTGTCCTCGTCGATCGAGTCGAGGCGGCTGTCGACGGAGACCTTGATCAGCCGTTCCTCGGCGGCCGCCGCGCGCAGTGCGCCGGTCAGCTCGTGCTGGGCGATGTGCAGCGGGGCGGGCAGATCGTCGCCGAACACCAGGGCGCGCATCTCCTGCTTGCGGCGCATCGAGCGCCAGCCCGTCCACCGGGCGCCGACCGCCTCGAACGACGTACCGGAGAGCCGCTCGGCGAGCGCGGCGGTGTCCTCGCGCAGCACGACCGTACGGGCCGGCCGCGGTTCGTCCTTGCCGGGGCCTTCGTCGAGGACGACGGAGGGTACGCCGTGCCGGGCGAGCGCGAGGGACAGCGTGAGCCCGACGGGACCCGCGCCGACGACGATCACCGGATCCACGGCGCGGCTCCTCCTGCCCGGAGCGGCCGCTGGGGCGGCGTACTGGACGTACAAGAAGGGGCAGTTGGAGCGGGGTGCGCGTTCACAGAGCGTATGCAACCCATTGCCGGTGCTTGCGTCAAGTGACGGAGGCAGTGGCGACGACGCCACTGCCTCCGTGATACCTCAACGGTCCAGCGACCGTCCGACGAAGCGTCAGAATTCGGCTCCCGCCGACTGGGTGCCCGCGACGGCCGCCGCGGGAAGGACCGCGCCCGTGGACTTCTTCCCCCGCCGCAGCCGGCCTTCGAGCCAGGAGGCGAACGTGGTGAGGGTGAAGTTGATCGCGACGAAGATGACGGCCACGACCGTGAAGCAGGCGATGGTGTTCGCCCCGTAGGCGGCGCTCAGCGGACGAACGGCCGCGAGGAGTTCGTCGTAGTTGAGCAGTGCGCCGCCCAGCGCGGTGTCCTTCACGATGACGACCAGCTGGCTGACGATGGCCGGCAGCATCGCGGTCACCGACTGCGGCAGCAGGATCGACCGCATGACCTGGCCCTTGCGCATACCGATGGCGTACGCGGCCTCAGCCTGTCCCTTGGGCAGGGCGAGGATGCCGGCGCGGACGACCTCGGCCAGCACCGAGGCGTTGTAGAGCACCAGGCCGGTGATGACGGCGTAGAGGGGGCGGTCGTCCGACGACACGTTCGTGAACTGGCTGTATGCCTGGTTCGCGAAGAACATGAGGAGGAGGACAGGGATGGCGCGGAAGAACTCGATGACGACGCTGGACGGGAGGCGCACCGCCAGGTGGTCGGAGAGGCGCGCGATGCCGAAGAACGCGCCGAGCGGCAGCGCGATGACCATGGCGAACGCGGCGGCCTTGAGGGTGTTCTCCAGACCCGGCCAGATGTACGTCGACCAGGCGCGGCTGTCGGTGAAGAACGGCTTCCACTTCACCCAGTCGAGCTGGTTCTTGCTGTCCAGCTCCTTGTACACCCACCAGGCGGCGGCAGCGAAGGCAATGAGGAAGAGAAGCGTGTAGAGGATGTTGCGCCGCTTGGCCCGGGGGCCGGGGGCGTCGTAGAGGACCGAGGTCATCGCTTCACCGCCACCTTCTTGCCGACCCAGTTGAGGATGAGGCCGGTCGGCAGCGTCAGGATGATGAAGCCCAGCGCGAAGACGGCCGCGATCAGCAGGAGTTGGGCCTCGTTCTCGATCATCTTCTTCATCAGGGCCGCGGCCTCGGCCACACCGATCGCCGAGGCCACCGTGGTGTTCTTGGTGAGGGCGATCAGTACGTTCGTCAGGGGGCCCACGACGGAGCGGAAGGCCTGGGGCAGGATCACGAGCCGCAGCACCTGGTTGAAGCTCAGACCGATCGCGCGGGCCGCCTCGGCCTGGCCGACCGGCACCGTGTTGATGCCCGAGCGCAGTGCCTCGCAGACGAACGCGGAGGTGTAGGCGATGAAGCCGAGCACCGCGAGGCGGAAGTTGATCGTGTCGAAGTCAGTGGCCCCGAGGTTGATCCCCAGGGTCTGGAACAGGCCCAGCGACGTGAACACGATGATGATCGTCAGAGGGATGTTCCGCACGATGTTGACGTACGCCGTGCCGAAGGCGCGCATCACGGGCACCGGGCCGACTCGCATGCCGGCCAGCAGGGTTCCCCATATGAGGGAGCCGACGGCTGAGAGAGCGGTGAGTTTCACCGTCACCCAGAACGCTCCCAGCAGGTCGTAACCTTCAAGAAAGTCGAACACGATCTCCCGCGCTTCCGCGTGTGTGGAGGGCTGCCTGGTGAGGACGGGGCGCGGCGGTCCGCCCGTCAGGGGTGCGGGCCGCCGCGACCGGTGTCACCGCGTCACTTGACGATGTTGCCGATCTTCGGCGCGGGCTCGTTCTTGTAGTTCGCCGGGCCGAAGTTGGCCTCCACGGCCTTCTCCCAGGAACCGTCCGAGACCATCTTCTCCAGGGCCGTGTTGATCTTGGCCTTGAGGTCGCTGCCCTTCTTGACGCCGATGCCGTAGTTCTCGTTGGTCATCTTGAAGCCGCCGAGCTTGAACTTGCCCTTGAACTCGGCCTGCGCGGCGTAACCGGCGAGGATGTCGTCATCGGTGGTCAGCGCGTCGACGGCCTTGTTCTCCAGGCCGGTGATGCACTCCGAGTAGCCGCCGTACTCCTGGAGCTGGGCCTTGGGGGCCAGCTTGTCCTTGACGTTCTGCGCGGACGTCGAACCCGTCACCGAGCAGAGCTTCTTGTTGTTCAGGTCCTTGGGGCTCTTGATGGAGTTGTCGTCCGCACGGACCAGGATGTCCTGGTGGGCGAGGAGGTAAGGACCCGCGAAGTCGACCTTGGCGGCGCGCTCGTCGTTGATCGAGTACGAGGCGGCGATGAAGTCCACGTCACCGCGCTGCAGCATCGTCTCGCGGTCGGCGCTCTTGGCTTCCTTCCACTCGATGTTGTCCGCGGAGTAGCCGAGCTGCTTGGCCACGTAGGTGGCGACGTCGACGTCGAAGCCCTTGTACTTGCCGTCCGGGGTCTTCTGGCCCACACCCGGCTGGTCGAACTTGATGCCGATGGTGATCTTCTTGCCGCCACCGCCGGAGCCCTTGTCGTCCTTGTTGTCGCCGCCGCAGGCGGTGGCGGTGACGGCGAGAGCCAGGGCGACGGAGGCCGCGGCGGTGACCTTGCGGAGCTTCATGGTGAACATCCTTCGTGTCGGCAGATTCGGCAGTCGGAAAACTCAACACGCGCGCGCGGGGCCTCACTCAAGGGCGTGAGGGCGCACGTGCGGGCGCGCGTCTAGTGGTGCAGGATCTTCGACAGGAAGTCCTTGGCCCGATCGCTGCGCGGGTTGCTGAAGAACTGGTCCGGAGTGGACTCTTCGACGATGCGGCCGTCCGCCATGAAGACGACCCGGTTCGCGGCGGAGCGGGCGAAGCCCATCTCGTGCGTGACCACGACCATCGTCATGCCGTCCCGGGCGAGCTGCTGCATCACCTCGAGGACCTCGTTGATCATCTCCGGGTCGAGCGCGGACGTCGGCTCGTCGAAGAGCATGACCTTCGGGTCCATCGCCAACGCGCGCGCGATGGCGACACGTTGCTGCTGGCCGCCGGAGAGCTGCGCCGGGTACTTGTCGGCCTGGGCGCCCACGCCGACCCGGTCGAGCAGGGCACGGGCCTTCTCCTCGGCCTGCGCCTTGGACACCTTGCGGACCTTGATCTGCCCCAGCGTCACGTTCTCGAGCACCGTCTTGTGCGCGAAGAGGTTGAAGGACTGGAAGACCATTCCCACGTCCGCACGCAGTCTGGCCAGCTCCTTGCCCTCCTGGGGCAGCGGCTTGCCGTCGATCGTGATGTCGCCGGAGTCGGTGGTCTCCAGGCGGTTGATCGTGCGGCACAGGGTCGACTTGCCGGAGCCCGACGGGCCGATGACGACCACCACCTCGCCGCGCGCGATGGTCAGGTCGATGTCCTGGAGCACGTGCAGCGCGCCGAAGTGCTTGTTGACTCGGCTCAGTGCGACCAGCGCGTCGCCCGCGGGGGGAGTGGCGTCCTTGGTCACCGAAACTTCGGTCATCGGGGTCTTGCTCCATCCTCCTCGGTTGGGAGGACAGTAGTAACGCCGTACGACCAGCGTCATTACATCTGAGGGGAAATTGAGCATAACGATCCGGTCGCAACCGGGCACTATGCGTGAAGGGGACAGGGTTCCGCGTACCGGCTGCATAACGGAACACGGACGTAACCAGAAGCCTCTTGACGCCGTCCTTATCCATCGGAGTGGATGCCTTGTGCTCGCACTTTTCGATGTACGGACGACGAACCTAAGGGGGCCGGAATGAGACTGCTGCTCGTCGAGGACGACGATCACGTGGCCGCGGCCCTGTCGGCGGTCCTGTCCCGGCACGGCTTCGAGGTGCACCACGCCCGCAACGGCGAGGAGGCGTTGCAGGCGCTCGTCCCGGAAGCCGCCGCCTTCGGGGTCGTCCTGCTCGATCTGGGCCTGCCCGACCAGGACGGGTACGAGGTGTGCGGCAAGATCCGCAAGCGGACCTCGACGCCCGTGATCATGGTGACCGCGCGCGCGGACGTACGGTCCCGGATCCACGGGCTCAATCTCGGCGCCGACGACTACGTCGTGAAGCCGTACGACACCGGGGAGCTGCTCGCCCGTATCCACGCGGTCAGCCGGCGCAGCGTGCCCGGTGACACCGCCGTGACGCCCTCCCAGGAGGTGCGGTTCGGTGATGTGGTCATCGATCTGCCCACGCGGCGGGTGACGGTGCAGGGGGCCGCCGTCCAGCTCACCCGCAAGGAGTTCGACCTGCTGGCCCTGCTCGCGCAGCGGCCCGGTGTCGTCTTCCGGCGGGAACAGATCATCTCCGAGGTGTGGCGCACCAGTTGGGAGGGGACCGGACGCACCCTGGAGGTGCACGTCGCCTCGCTCCGCTCCAAGTTGCGCATGCCGGCCCTCATCGAGACCGTGCGCGGCGTCGGGTACCGGCTCGTCGCCCCGGCCGCGTAGCAACAGGCGGGATCACGGGTGCGCACACGGCTTCTTCCGCTGCTCATCGTCCTCATGGCGGGCGTACTGCTCGCGCTCGGCTTTCCGCTCGCGGTGAGCGTGGCGTCGGCACAGCAGCAGAAGGTCGTGGTGGACCGGATCGACGACACCGCCCGGTTCGCCTCGCTCGCGCAGTTCGTCAGTACGGGGACGGGGGCCGGGCCCGCCGGTTCCGCCGCCGAGGACACCGGCGAGACGGTGACCGACGAGCGGCGCCAGACGCTGCAGAAGGAACTCGCCCGCTACTACGAGGTGTACGGGATCCGCGCCGGGGTCTTCTACCGCGACCTCGACGTGCCGCCGATGGGGCGGGCGCCGGTCACGTTCCAGGTGCCCGGCAGCGGGCAGTTGCGCTCGGCCTTCGACGAGGCGCTGTACTCGCGCGGGAGTCACGATCCGCCGCAGGTGTGGCCGTGGCAGCGGCACGGGCGGATCGTGGTGGCCTCGCCCGTCGTCCGGGACGGGGACGTCGTCGCCGTCGTCGTCACCGATTCGCCGACGGGCACGATGCGGGCCAAGACGCTGCGCGGCTGGCTGGTGATCGCGGTCGGCGAGGCCGCCGCGATGCTGCTCGCCGTGGGTGCGGCGCTGCGATTGACGGGCTGGATCCTGCGGCCGGTGCGGGTGCTCGACGCGACCACGCACGACATCGCCACCGGGCGGCTGAAGTCGCGGGTCGCGGCGGCGGGCGGGCCGCCGGAACTCCGGCGCCTGGCCCGGTCGTTCAACGAGATGGCGGACAACGTCGAGGACGTCCTGGAGCAGCAGCGCGCCTTCGTCGCCGACGCCTCGCACCAGTTGCGCAACCCGCTCGCGGCGCTGCTGCTGCGGATCGAGGTGCTGTCCTACGAACTGCCGGAGGGGAACGAGGAGATCGCGTCGGTCCAGGCCGAGGGCAAGCGGCTGGCCCGGGTCCTGGACGACCTGCTGGACCTGGCGCTCGCCGAACACGCCGCCGCCGACCTGCAGTTGACGGACATCGGGGAGCTGGCCGCCGAGCGCGTCGAGGCGTGGCGGCTGACCGCCGAGGGCAAGGGCGTGCGGCTGGTCGCGGACTGCCCGGCCGCCACCGGGTGGGCCGACCCTGTCGCACTGTCCAGTGCGCTGGACGCGGTGGTGGACAACGCGCTGAAGTTCACGCCGCGCGGTGAGGAGGTCCGGGTCACGGTGCGAGCCAACGGGGGGAGTACGGCCATCGAGGTCGCCGACGGCGGGCCGGGGCTGCGCGAGGAGGAGCTCGCGCGGATCGGGGACCGGTTCTGGCGCAGTGGGCGGCACCAGAACATCAAGGGGTCGGGGCTGGGGTTGTCCATCTCGCGGGCGCTGCTCACCGCGGGGGGCGGCTCCATCTCGTACGCGCATCACGAGCCGCACGGGTTGAAGGTGACGGTGCGGGTGCCGCGGACGGCGCCGGTGCCTGCGGCGCGGGAGGGGTAGCGGGGCCTCGGCCCCGTCAGGGGCGCGGGGCTGTGTCGATCTGCGGCTCCGCCGCGCGGGCGCGACCGGCCCCCCCCGAGCGCGCAACCGGCAACAAAGCGCCCGGGACCGAGCTGGAGGCCGGTTTGAGCGCTCACCCCGCGCCGGGGTGCCGCCTTGCCCACCCTGCCGCCCATGGCGGCAGATTGCCCAAGGCTTCGGGGATCGGCGGATTGACCAAGGCGAGGGGGCTCGGCGGATTGACCAAGGCGAGGGGATCGGCGGATTGACCAAGGCGAGGGGCCCGGCGGATCGCCCGAGGCAGCCCGGGTGTGGCCGAGATGCTGCGGTCAGGGTTTCACCGAGCGGTAGTAGCGGCGGGCGCCCTCGTGGAGGGGGAGGGGATCCGTGTAGACCGCAGTGCGGAGGTCGACGAGCTGGGCCGCGTGTACCTGGGCACCGATCTTGTCGCGGCTGTCGATGACGGTCCGGGTCACGGCCTCGGTCAGCTCCGTGGACGTACGGTCCGTCGTCACCAGGAGGTTCGCCACCGCCAGCGTGCTGACGGTCTTGCCGTGCTGGGCGGCCGGGTAGGCGTCGGCGGGCATCACGGCGGCGCGGTAGTAGCGCGCCGAGGCGTCGCTCTGCTTGCGCAGCCTGTCCAGCAGGCTGCCCATCTCGACGAGCCGTATCGGGTACTGCTCGGAGAGTTCCTTGACGTTGTTGGTGGGCAGGCCGCCCGACCAGAAGAACGCGTCGATCTCCTTCGACCTCAGCGCGTCGGCCATGTCGTTGATGCCCATGCCGACCGGTGTGACGTCCTTGTCGATGTCCAGGCCCGCGGCGGCCAGCACCTTTTCGGCGATCAGCCGCACCCCGGACCGCACCCCGCCCACGGCGACCTTCTTGCCGCGCAGGTCGGCGACCTTCTCCACCCCGGACGTCGCGGGCACGATCAGCTGCATGTAGTCGTCGTAGAGGCGGGCGCAGCCGCGCAGCCGGTCCGCGCCGGGCAGGCCCTCGTCCTGGTACTTGGCGACGGCGTCGGCCGCGGCGATGGTGAAGTCGGCCTTGCCGGTGGCGACCCGCGCGACGTTGTCCCACGAGCCCTGGCTCTCGTCGAGCGTCACGTCGAGCCGCGGCAGGTCGTGGGCCAGGGCCTTGTCGAGGAGGTTGCCGTAGCGCACGTACACGCCGTTGCGCGTGCCCGTGCTGAACGTGACCTTGCCGCCCGGCGACCGGTCGCCCAGCGGCAGCAGCCACCACAGGAGCAGCCCGAACACCACGAGCCCCACCACGGAGCCGGTGAGGGCGCGGCGGCGGGTGATGCGGAACGTCCGGAAGGGGGCCTGCGGCATGGGCGCGATCCTGCCAAACAAGGACCGGGCTGACCAGGGTCGCAGTGTCCGCGGACGGTCACACTCGGTGAGGGCGACCCGGCGCCCGCCGGCGCCGCGCGAGGTCGCGCGACGCCGTCTCCCAGCGTTCGTGGGTGAAGGAGAACCCCGCGTCCAGCAACCGGCCGGGCACCACCCTGCGGCTCTTGAGCAGGAGCTCGGTGTCGGAGCGCAGCGCGAACGCGCCCAGCTCCGCCATCGCGCGCGTGGCGGGCAGTCCGACCGGGACGCGGTGGGCCCGGCGCAGCACCCGCATGAGGTCGCGCTGCGGAAGCGGGTGCGGGGCGGCCAGATTCACCGGCCCCGACAGGTCGTCGCGGGCGATCAGGAACTCCACCGCGCGCACGAAGTCCCCGTCGTGGATCCACGAGACGTACTGCCGCCCGCCCGCCACCGGACCGCCCAGTCCCAGCCGCGCGAGCCACGACAGGACGTCGAAGACACCGCCCCGGTCCGGGCTCATCACCATGGCCGCGCGCAGGGCGACCTTGCGGGTGTCCGGGGTCGCCGCCTCCCGCTGCGCGCGCTCCCAGGCGCGGGCGATGTCGACGCTGTACGCCCAGTAGCGCGGGACGCCGGGCTCGGTGCCGCCGATGACGCCGGACGCCTCGTCGTGCGGGGCGCCGAAGGTGTGCGCGTAGATCGTGGCCGTACTCATCTGGAGCCACAGCGCGGGCGGCCGGCCCGCCCCGGCGACGGCCTCGCCGACCGCGCGGGCCGAGTCGACCCGGGAATCCATCATCGCGCGCAGGTTCTCGGGCGTGTAGCGGCAACTGACGCTGCGCCCGGCCAGGTTGACGACGACGTCGCTGCCGTCGATCTCCTTGACCCAGGCGCCCTGCGTACGGCCGTCCCACGCCACCTCACCCGCGCGCGTGGGTCGCCTGCTCAGGACCACGACCTCGTGTCCTGCGGCGGCGAGCGCGCGCCTCAGCACGCCGCCCACCTGACCCGTGCCCCCTGCCAGTACGACCTTCATGGCGCCCCCTCCATGTCACCTGCATGCCAACCACGGCGGGTTGAACGTGTTCAAAATACCGTGCGGGGCGCTCATGCGGCGAGCGGGGGTCGGTCCTTGCCCGCGCGCTGCCTCCTGCGGCCTCCGGTACACGAAGGACCCTGCCCTCGGTCACGTGGCGAACGGCACCGCGTTCGCCGCGTATGCGGGCGCCTCGTCCCTCGCAGGGCTGCGCGCCCTGCCGACCGACGAGATCGTCACGAAGATCAACGCGCCGGACGCCCCGTCCGAGGGCACGGACCCCACGAACCCGATCACGTCCACGCAGGACGCCGCGACGGCGGGCGCCTACCACGGACGCGACCTCTACCACCTCTTCGGCGGCCTGCCGCGACGGCACCGCAAGGCAGTGGACCGCCCGCGGCCGGGAGGCCGCCGAGACCTTCTCCTCGTACGTCGTGAACCTCGCGGCGACCGGCGACCCCAACAGCCCCGCCCACCGGCGTGCCCGCCCACCGGCGTGCCCGGCCACTGCCTGCCTGGCCCGCCGTGCGCACGGAACGGCCGCTCGTGATGGAGACGGGAGAGAGGTTTGAACCCGCTGCGGCCGCAGACAGTGACGCGAAGTTCACGTTCCTCCGGAGCCGCCTGGAAGGACGGAGCACCGCCTACTGACAGCGGGGGCGGAGGGGCTGCGGGGACCGCCTACCCTTGTTGCATGACCATCAGCAGCGACCGGAGCCAGGCAGTGGACGTTCACGCCCCCAAGACCTATGAAGTACGCACTTACGGGTGCCAGATGAACGTCCACGACTCCGAGCGTCTGTCGGGCCTCCTGGAGGGCGCCGGTTACGTCCGCGCCCCCGAGGGCTCCGACGGCGACGCCGACGTGGTCGTCTTCAACACGTGCGCCGTGCGCGAGAACGCCGACAACAAGCTCTACGGCAACCTCGGCCGGCTCGCCCCGCGGAAGACCGCGCGCCCCGGCATGCAGATCGCCGTCGGCGGCTGTCTCGCCCAGAAGGACCGCGACACCATCGTGAAGAAGGCGCCCTGGGTGGACGTCGTCTTCGGCACGCACAACATCGGCAAGCTGCCGGTCCTGCTGGAGCGCGCCCGCGTCCAGGAGGAGGCGCAGGTCGAGATCGCCGAGTCCCTGGAGGCGTTCCCCTCCACGCTGCCCACGCGCCGCGAGAGCGCCTACGCCGCCTGGGTCTCCATCTCCGTCGGCTGCAACAACACGTGCACCTTCTGTATCGTCCCGGCGCTGCGCGGCAAGGAGAAGGACCGCCGCACCGGCGACATCCTCGCCGAGATCGAGGCCCTGGTCGGCGAGGGCGTCTCCGAGATCACGCTGCTCGGCCAGAACGTGAACGCGTACGGCTCGGACATCGGCGACCGCGAGGCTTTCAGCAAGCTGCTGCGTGCCTGCGGCGGCATCGAGGGCCTGGAGCGCGTCCGCTTCACCTCCCCGCACCCGCGCGACTTCACCGACGACGTGATCGCCGCCATGGCCGAGACCCCGAACGTGATGCCGCAGCTCCACATGCCGCTGCAGTCCGGTTCCGACACGGTCCTGAAGGCGATGCGCCGCTCGTACCGGCAGGACCGGTTCCTCGGCATCATCGAGAAGGTCCGTGCCGCCATGCCGGACGCCGCGATCTCGACCGACATCATCGTGGGCTTCCCCGGCGAGACCGAGGAGGACTTCGAGCAGACCCTGCACGTGGTCCGCGAGGCCCGCTTCACCAACGCCTTCACCTTCCAGTACTCCAAGCGCCCCGGAACGCCGGCCGCGACCATGGAGAACCAGGTCCCCAAGGAGGTCGTGCAGGAGCGCTACGAGCGTCTGGTCGCCCTTCAGGAGGAGATCTCCTGGGAGGAGAACAAGAAGCAGGTCGGCCGCACCCTGGACCTGATGGTCGCCGAGGGCGAGGGCCGCAAGGACGGCGCCACGCACCGCCTCTCCGGCCGCGCCCCCGACAATCGCCTGGTCCACTTCACCGCGCCCGACCAGGAGGTCCGCCCCGGCGACGTGGTCACGGTCGAGATCACGTACGCGGCCCCGCACCACCTGCTCGCCGAGGGCGAGGTCCTGAACGTGCGCCGCACGCGCGCGGGCGACGCGTGGGAGAAGCGCACCCAGGAGACGCAGGACAAGAAGGCCGGCGTCCTGCTGGGCCTGCCCAAGGTCGGCGTCCCGGAGCCGCTGCCCGCGGTCACCGGAGGCTGCGCCGTCGACTGACCGGACACACCGACACGGGGGAGCGGGCCATGGCGCGCTGGGTGATCACGGTGGAGCACGCCAGGGGCGACGTGTACGACGTCGTCCCCGTGGCGCGCTTCGACGGCACGCGGGAGCAGGCGCACCGCAGGCTGTACGAGACGGCGTGCACGCATCGCTTCAGCAGCACGCTGCGCGAGCAGGGCCGCGACGTGTTCCGCCGGGACGACGGCACGTACTACGTGGAGATCCAGGGCGCGCTGACCGAGTACCGGCTGCGCTACTGCCTCGCGGAGTTGGTATGGAGCGCGGGGGAGCGGGCCGGCGGCGCGGGCCGGAGCGGAACCGCGGCCCGGCACACCTCGGCCGGCCGGCCGGACCCCGACGGGACCGTCCCCGACTACTGGCGGCCGCCCGGCGAGTAGGCTGCCGATCATGCTTGTCGCCGCCGCCGTCTGCCCCTGCCCGCCCCTGCTCGTGCCCGAGGTCGCCGCCGGTGCGGCCCCGGAACTGGACGCCGCGCGCGCGGCCTGCGACGAGGCGATCGGCGCGGTGGTCGCCGCACGGCCCGACCTGATCGTGGTCGTCGGCGAGGGCGGGCGCACGACGTTCCACGAGGCGGGGGCCCGCGGCTCCTTCCGCCCCTTCGGCGTCGATGTCGACGTGGTCCTCGGCGCCCCGGCCGGCGCCGTGGACGTGACGCTGCCGCCGTCCCTCGCGGTCGGCGCCTGGCTGCTCGCGCGCGCGGGCTGGGACGGCGCGGTGCGCGGCTACGAAGTGGCGGGCGAGCGCTCCTGGCCCACCAACGGCGAGGACGGCGTCCACCTGTCGACCATGGCCGACCGGGTCGGCATGCTGGTGATGGGCGACGGCACCGCCTGCCGCACGGTCAAGGCCCCCGGCTATCTGGACGAGCGGGCCGAGGGCGTCGACGCGGGCATCGCCGAGGCACTGCGCACCCTCGACCACGAGGGCTTCCTCCCGAACCTGAGCGCGGACCTCGCCCGCGAGCTCAAGGTCTCGGGCCGCTCACCGTGGCAGATCCTCCTGGGGGCCGACTGCGACGACGGCCTCGGCGCGCGCCTCCTGTACGAGGACGCCCCCTACGGAGTCGGCTACTTCGTCGCCTCCTGGACGTAACCCCGACGTGCCGCACACGGCGACGGCCGCGAAGCCCTCGGGCTTCGCGGCCGTCCGCCATGTGTGCCGGGCGCGGTGTCAGGACGCCGCGGGGGGCGACGGCGGGGTGCCGCCGTCCTTGCCGTTCGAGCCCGAGAGCTTGCCCAGGGTGTCCTTCGCCTTGTCCGCGCCCTGCTGAATCTTGTCGCTGTACTTGCCCTTGGTCTTGTCGTCGGCCATCTTGGCGGCCTTGTCCAGACCCTGGTCGATCTTGTCCCCGTGCTCGCGCGCGAGGTCCGAGACCTTGTCCTTGTTCAGCTTGGCTCTGATCGAGTCCAGGAAGCCCATGGATCCACCTTCCCTCGTGGGGGCTCGAGGAATTCGGCTCGAGCTACTTGCGGGCGCTCTCGCCGGCCTCGTTGTCGGCGGCCTGCTCGGCGGACTGCTGCTTCGGGATCTCCACGCTCTCCTTCGCAGCGGCCTCGACGGTCTCGGCGGCCTCCGCCTCCTCGGCGGACTCGGCCTTCTCGTCGGCCGTGGCGGCCTCTGCGGCCTCGGGCGCCGCCTCGGCGTCCGGAGTCTCCTCCGCCTCGGGATCGGCCGTCAGAGTGGCGGCCGCCGCCTCGGGGGTTGACGCCTCCTCGGTGTCCTTGGCCTTCCGGCGAAACATGGCAAAAACGCCCATTTCAACTCCATACGTTACTCGTGTGGGCGAAATCCCGCCCTGCCCGGTGCGTCCCATTGCGTCGCCCGGGTCACCGGTCCGCAAAACCGGCGGCTGGAACCTCGCAACAGGCAACGACCCCGGACCCGCGCCGTCACGTAGCTCGTTCGAGAAGTGGTGGCGGGGTTTGCGAGACTGGGGCGGTGAGTAGTGCAGCTCCCGCGCCGCGGGTCATCGCCGTCGTCGGTCCCACCGCGGCCGGAAAGTCGGATCTCGGAGTCTTCCTCGCCAAGGAACTGGGAGGAGAAGTCGTCAACGCCGACTCCATGCAGTTGTACCGGGGGATGGACATCGGCACCGCCAAGCTGACACCCGAGGAGCGCGCGGGCGTGCCGCACCACCTCCTGGACATCTGGGACGTCACCGAGGCGGCCAGCGTCGCCGAGTACCAGAAGCTCGCCCGCGCCGAGATCGATCGCCTCCTCTCGGAGGGGCGCTGGCCCGTCCTCGTCGGCGGCTCGGGACTCTACGTCAGGGGAGCCGTCGACAAGATGGAGTTCCCCGGCACCGACCCCGCCGTCCGCGCCCGCCTGGAGGAGGAGCTGGAGCGGCACGGCAGCGGCGTCCTGCACGCCCGCCTCGCCGCCGCCGACCCGGAGGCCGCCACCGCGATCCTGCCCAGCAACGGCCGCCGCATCGTGCGCGCCCTCGAAGTCATCGAGATCACGGGCAAGCCCTTCACGGCCAACCTGCCGGGACACGACTCCGTCTACGACACCGTCCAGATCGGCGTCGACGTCGAGCGGCCCGAACTCGACGAACGCATCACCACGCGCGTGGACCGCATGTGGGAGGCCGGACTGGTCGACGAGGTGCGCGCCCTGGAGGCCCAGGGACTGCGCGAAGGGCGGACGGCCTCGCGTGCGCTGGGCTATCAGCAGGTGCTCGCGGCGCTCGCGGGGGAGTGCACCGAGGACGAGGCGCGCGCCGAGACCGTCCGCGCCACCAAGCGCTTCGCGCGCCGCCAGGACTCGTGGTTCCGCCGCGACCCGCGGGTGCATTGGCTCAGTGGGGCTGTCACCGACCGCGCGGAACTCCCGGCGCGCGCAATGGCGTTGGTCGAACGACCGGTTACAGCCTGATCACGTGATGGCATCGGGACGCCCGGGCGGTCATCGCCGCCCCCGCGGCCGTGCCATCATCGACCATCGATCGACCAGACAGTCCGGAGTGGGAGGGCGCGTGGCGATGGAGGCCGGCCCTCGAGACACCGCACCAGGCGGCGACCAGTTGAGCGCCGACGGTCCTGAGACGACCCCGGACGGCGTGATCGCCGACGGCCCGTCCGTCGACGAGCTCGCCGCGCAGGACGAGGCGGCCGAGGTCCAGGTCGAGCTGCGCCCGCAGCGCAGGCTCCGCATCTGGCAGCTCGCCCCCATCGTGATGCTCGCCACCATCGGCTCCCTGATGTTCGCCTTCCCGCTGTTCTTCGAGTTCGGCGACGGCGGCGCGGTCGTGGCCATGCTCGGCCTGCTGATCAGCTCCTGCGCGGCCGGCTGGGGCCTGATGGCGGCCCGCCGGGTGGGCTACACGCTGCCCGGGCTCCCGCCCCGCGGCTCGGGCCGCTGGCCCGACTGGCGGGTCGTGGGCGCGTACGTGGTCGTGGTCGCCGCCGTCACGGTGCTGGCCGTCTGGCGCGTCGCCCGGCTGCGCTGAGCGCCCTCGCCGACAGCTTGTCCGACCGATCTCGTACGATCGACGAATGACGACCTTCCTCAAGGGTCACGGGACCGAGAACGACTTCGTGATCATCCCCGACCCGGAGAACGCGATCGAGCTGCCCCCGGCAGTCGTGGCCGCCCTGTGCGACCGCCGCGCCGGCATCGGCGCCGACGGTGTCCTCCACGTCGTGCGCTCCGCGGCCCACCCCGAGGCACGGCACCTGGCCGCCGAGGCCGAATGGTTCATGGACTACCGCAACGGGGACGGCTCGATCGCCGAGATGTGCGGGAACGGCGTCCGGGTCTTCGCCCGGTACCTCCAGCACGCGGGACACGTCACCGGCGGCGATCTGGCCGTGGCCACCCGCGGCGGCGTGAAGAAGGTCCACATCGACAAGGAAGGCCTGGTCACGGTCGGCATGGGCCGGGCGACGCTCCCCGAGGGCGAGGTCACCGTCACCGTGGCCGACTCCGCCGACCACTCCTGGCCCGCGCGGAACGTGAACATGGGCAACCCGCACGCGGTGGCCTTCGTCGCCGACCTCGCGCACGCGGGCCGCCTGCTCGACCCGCCGCCGTTCGCCCCGGCGAGCACCTACCCGGACGGGGTGAACGTCGAGTTCGTGGTCGACCGCGGCCCGCGCCACGTCGCCATGCGCGTGCACGAGCGCGGCTCCGGCGAGACCCGCTCCTGCGGCACCGGCGCCTGCGCGGTGGCCGTCGCCACGGCCCGCCGCGACGGCCTCGACCCGGCCGTCACCGGCGCCCCGGTGACGTACGAGATCGACGTGCTCGGCGGGCGCCTGACCATCACCGAGCGGCCCGACGGCGAGATCGAGATGACCGGACCGGCCGTGATCGTGGCCCAGGGCGAGATCGACGCGGACTGGTTCGCGTCGATCGCCGTGCCTTCCCGGGGGACAACCCCCGGACCCCCGGCCGGTCAGGCCGGTCCGAGCGCCGAAACCCTAAACCAGTGAAGTGTCGCTCGAATGGGTGATCCGTTTCACGCTGGGCGAGAGCGGGACTGCGCCACGTGATGGGCTCGGTAGCATCAAGCACCGGTCCGGACGGGTGCCCCCGCCAGCCCGCCGCCGGTCGATCCAGCCGGAGGTGCTCATGAGTGCGGAGGCGACCAACCCCGCGACCCCGGGGCCGATCACGCCAGGAGCACAGCGCAGGCGTGGCCGCCCCAGGATCGATCTACGGCGTCTGGGCCGCGCCGCGCTGCTCGGCCCGGCCGCCCGGGACCGCCTGCCCGATGCGATCGGCCATGTGGCCGAGGCGCACCGGGCGCACTACGCGGACGCCGATCTGGAGCCGCTGCGCCGCGCCTATGTACTGGCCGAGTCCTCGCACCGCGGCCAGATGCGCAAGAGCGGCGAGCCGTACATCACGCACCCCCTGGCCGTGACGCTGATCCTCGCCGAACTGGGCGCGGAGACCACGACGTTGACCGCCTCCCTGCTCCACGACACCGTCGAGGACACCGAGGTGACGCTGGATCAGGTGCGCACGGAGTTCGGGGCCGAGGTCGCCTATCTGGTCGACGGCGTGACCAAGCTGGAGAAGGTCGACTACGGCGCCGCGGCCGAGCCCGAGACCTTCCGCAAGATGCTGGTCGCGACCGGCAACGACGTCCGTGTGATGTCGATCAAACTCGCCGACCGGCTGCACAACATGCGCACGCTCGGCGTCATGCGCCAGGAGAAGCAGGAACGGATCGCCAAGGTCACCCGCGACGTCCTCATCCCGCTCGCCGAGCGCCTCGGCGTGCAGGCCCTGAAGACCGAACTGGAGGACCTGGTCTTCGCGATCCTGCGCCCCGAGGAGCACGCGCACACCCAGACCCTCATCGCGCGGAACGCGGCCCGCGAGGAGAACCCCCTCGCCGAGATCGCCGACGAGGTGCGCGGCGTGCTGCGCGAGGCGGGGCTGAACGCCGAGGTCCTCATCAGGCCGCGGCACTCCGTCTCCGTCCACCGCGTCTTCCGGAAACGCGGCGAGCTGCGCGGCGCCGACTTCGGCCGGCTCCTCGTCCTCGTCTCCGAGGACGCGGACTGTTACGGCGTCCTCGGCGAACTGCACACCTGTTTCACGCCGGTGGTCTCGGAGTTCAAGGACTTCATCGCCGTACCGAAGTTCAACCTGTACCAGTCGCTGCACACGGCCGTGGCCCGCGGCGACGGCGAGGTCGCCGAAGTCCTCATCCGTACGCACCAGATGCACAAGGTGGCGGAGGCCGGTGTCGTCGCACTGGGCAATCCCTATGCGCCGTCCGGCGAGGAGCACCTGGACACCCTGGGCGAGCGTTCCGACCCGACGCGGCCCGGCTGGCTCTCCCGCCTCCTGGACTGGCAGGAGTCGGCCCCCGACGCCGACACGTTCTGGTCCACCCTCAGGGAGGACCTCGCGCAGGACCGGGAGATCACCGTCTTCCGGCCCGACGGCGGCACGATCGGCCTGCCCGCGGGCGCCAGCTGCGTGGACGCCGCGTACGCGCAGTACGGCGAGGACGCCCACGCCTGCATCGGCGCCCGCGTCAACGGCCGCCTGGCGACGCTCAGCACGGTCCTGAAGGACGGTGACACCGTCCAGCTGCTCATGGACCAGGACGGCTCGTCCGAGCCGTCCCGCGACTGGCTCGACCACGCCCGTACGCCCGCCGCCCGTATCGCCATCCGCCGCTGGCTGACCGCCCACCCGGAGGGCCCGCGCGCGCCCGAGTCCGCGCCCCGCGCCCCCTACAGCGGCCCCTCGGCCCGCCCCTCCGCGGCGAACGCCGTGGTGGACCAGCCGGGGGCCACCGTCCGCCTCGCGGGCTGCTGCACGCCCGTACCGCCCGACGCGGTGACCGCCTTCGCCGTGCGCGGCGGCGCCGTCACCGTGCACCGCGTGGAGTGCTCAGCGGTGGCCCGCATGAAGGACGCGGGGCGCCCGGAGATCGGCGTGCGCTGGGCCGACGCGGAGACCGCCGAGTACCGGGTGACGCTGATCGCCGAGTCCTTCAGCCGCCCGCACCTGCTCGCCGACCTGACCGAAGCCATAGCGCTGGAGGGCGTCGCCATCATCTCGGCGACCGTCGAACCGCCCGCGCAGGGCCGCGTCCGGCACACGTACACGCTCCAGCTCCCGGGTTCCTCGCACCTCCAGGGCGTCATGCGGGCGATGCGCAACGTGCCGGGGGTGTACGACGTCGGGCGCGCCCAGCACGCCGCGGCGGGCGCCCTGTAGGACGCCGGGGGGTCTCGTTCGAGTGGGTGCGGCGTGTGCCGCACCACCCGGCGGGGGTGCGCTGATAGCCGTAGTTCATGCTGCTCAGCTCCCGAACCTCCCGCACCGGCGCGCTGCTCGCCGCCGGTGCCTCCGTCGCGCTGCTCGCCGCGGCCGCGCCCCGGCCCGCCACGCCGCTCGGCATCGGCGACCGGCTCTTCCCGTACCTGGGGAACCCCGGGTACGACGTGCGCGCGTACGACATCTCCTTCACGTACAAGGGCGACAACAGCAAACCCCTGGACGCGGTCACCCGGATCGACGCCACCGCCACCTCCCGGCTCGACCGGGTCAACCTCGACTTCTCGCACGGCACCGTGCGCTCGGTGGAGGTCAACGGCGCCCCCGCGGACTTCGCGACCGGCGGCGAGGACCTGGTCGTGACGCCCGCGCAGCCCGTCCTGGCCGGGACGCCGCTGCGGATCACCGTGCGGCACACCAGCGACCCGATGCCCGACAAGGACACCGAAGTGGGCTGGGTGCGCACCGACGACGGTCTCGTCATGGCCAACCAGGCGGACGCCGCGCACCGGGTGTTCCCGTGCAACGACCACCCCGCCGACAAGGCCATGTTCACCTTCCGCATCAAGGCGCCGAAGGCGTACACGGCGGTCGCCAACGGGCGGCCCGTCGCGCAGGCCAGGACCGACACGGCCACCGGCTGGATCTACCGCACCGCCCACCCCATGGCCACCGAGCTGGCGCAGGTCTCCATCGGCCGCTCCACCGTGCTCCACCAGCAGGGGCCGCACGGCCTCCCCGTCCGCCACGTCGTGCCCACCAAGGACATCGAGGCGCTCAAGCCGTGGGTCGACAAGACGCCCGCGCAGCTCGCCTGGATGGAGAACAAGATCGGCCCCTACCCCTTCGAGAACTACGGGGTGCTGATCGCCGGAGCCACCACCGGCTTCGAACTGGAGACGCAGACCCTCTCTCTCTTCGAGAGAGAGGTGTTCACGCGCAAGGAGTACCCCAAGTGGTACGTCGAATCGATCATGGTGCACGAGCTCGCCCACCAGTGGTTCGGCGACAGCGTCAGCCCGCACACCTGGTCCGACCTGTGGCTCAACGAAGGGCACGCCACCTGGTACGAGGCCCTGTACGCGCAGGAGAAGGCGGACCGGCCGATGGAGACGCGGATGCGCAACGCCTACCGCGACTCCGACGCCTGGCGCGCCTCAGGGGGGCCGCCGGCTGCTCCCAAGGCCCCCGAGCCCGGCCAGAAGATCAGCATCTTCCGCCCGGTCGTCTACGACGGCAGCGCGCTCGTCCTGTACGCGCTGCGCCAGGAGATCGGCAAGGAGAAGTTCGAGCGCGTCGAGCGGGAGTGGGTCAGCACGCACCGTGACGCGACGGCCACCACCGCGGACTTCACCGCCCTCGCCTCGCGCGTGGCCGGGCGCGATCTGAGCGGCTTCTTCCACGCCTGGCTGTACGGGAAGAAGACCCCGCCGATGCCCGGTCACCCGGACTGGAAGACGCAGGCGGCACAGAGGGCACGGAAATAGCGCCCTCCCGGGGGCTTCGGCCCGCCCGGCGCGGGAAATAACCCGGATGACGAGACGGCCCGTCCCGTGCGACCATCTTCAGGCTGACGGCGCGGGCCGGCCGGGAATCCCGGGGACGGCCCGAGCGTTGTGACGTACGAGACCATCCCGAACCCCAGCGACGTAAAGGATCCAATGACCTCCTCTTCTTCCCCTTCCCAGGACGCGCAGAGCTTCGCGCAGAACTACACCGAAGGTCTTCGGGCCGATGCCCTGATGGAAGAGGACGTCGCCTGGAGCCAAGAGATCGACGCGGACCGGGACGGTGATCAGTACGACCGTTCCGAGCGCGCGGCACTGCGCCGTGTCGCCGGTCTGTCCACGGAGCTCGAGGACGTCACCGAGGTCGAGTACCGACAGCTCCGCCTGGAGCGCGTCGTCCTCGTCGGCGTGTGGACGTCCGGCACGGTGCACGACGCGGAGAACTCCCTCGCGGAGCTGGCCGCCCTCGCCGAGACGGCGGGCGCGCTGGTGCTCGACGGCGTCATCCAGCGCCGGGACAAGCCCGACGCGGCGACGTACATCGGCTCCGGCAAGGCCCTGGAACTGCGCGACATCGTCCTCGAAACCGGAGCCGACACCGTCGTGTGCGACGGTGAGCTCAGCCCCGGCCAGCTCATCCACCTCGAAGACGTCGTCAAGGTCAAGGTGGTCGACCGGACCGCCCTGATCCTCGACATCTTCGCCCAGCACGCCAAGTCCCGAGAGGGCAAGGCGCAGGTCGCGCTCGCGCAGATGCAGTACATGCTGCCGCGCCTGCGCGGCTGGGGTCAGTCGCTCTCCCGGCAGATGGGTGGCGGCGGCGGTGGCGGCATGGCCACCCGTGGTCCCGGTGAGACCAAGATCGAGACGGACCGGCGACGGATCCGCGAGAAGATGGCGAAGATGCGCCGTGAGATCGCGGAGATGAAGACGGGCCGCGACATCAAGCGCCAGGAGCGCAAGCGCAACAAGGTGCCCTCGGTCGCCATCGCCGGGTACACGAACGCGGGCAAGTCCTCGCTGCTCAACCGCCTCACGGGCGCGGGCGTCCTGGTGGAGAACGCACTGTTCGCCACCCTCGACCCGACCGTGCGCCGGGCCGAGACGCCGAGCGGTCGCCTGTACACGCTGGCCGACACGGTCGGCTTCGTCCGGCACCTGCCGCACCACCTCGTCGAGGCGTTCCGCTCCACGATGGAGGAGGTCGGCGACTCCGACCTGATCCTGCACGTGGTCGACGGTTCGCACCCGGTGCCCGAGGAGCAGCTCGCCGCCGTGCGCGAGGTGATCCGGGACGTCGGCGCCACCGACGTACCGGAGATCGTGGTGATCAACAAGGCGGACGCGGCGGACCCGCTGGTCCTGCAGCGCCTGCTGCGCAACGAGAAGCACGCGATCGCCGTCTCGGCCCGCACCGGCGCCGGCATCGAGGAGCTCCTCGCGCTCATCGACGCCGAACTGCCGCGGCCCGAGGTCGAGATCGAGGTCCTCGTGCCGTACACGCAGGGCAAGCTCGTCGCGCGGGCGCACAGCGAGGGCGAGGTGATCTCCGAGGAGCACACCGCGGAGGGCACCCTGCTCAAGGCGCGCGTCCACGAGGAACTGGCGGCGGAGTTCTCGTCGTTCGTTCCCGCGGCGGCCGCGCACTGACGCCGGCCTCCACCGGCAGTACATGAGAAGGGGCCCGCCCCGGTCATCGACCGGGGCGGGCCCCTTCTTGTGCAACCGGCCTTACTGGCTGCCGTACTTCTCACTCATCGTGTCGAAGACCTGCTGGGCCTCGGAGCCCAGCTGCGGTCCGGCGAGCCAGGTGTTCTCGGCCGGGCCGATCGACGTGTTCGAGATGAGGACGGTCTTGCCGTCACGGACGCGGAACCAGCCGCCGCCCGACGAACCACCCGTCATCGTGCAGCCGATGCGGTACATCGTCGGCAGGCCGGAGCCGAGCGAGAGCCGGCCGGGCCGGTCGATGCACTTGTGCATGAGCAGACCGTCGTAGGGCGGCGCGGCCGGGTAGCCCCAGGCGCCCATCGAGCCGACCGACGGCACGGACGGCGCCGAGAAGTCCACGGTCAGCGCGTTGCCGACGGTCTCCTCCAGGGACTTGGTGCCCTGCTCCGGCTTCACGTGCAGGACCGCGAAGTCGTACGGGGCGCCCGCGCCGCCCGTCGGACCGCCGTCATTGATCCACTCGTTCGAGGTGGACACCCAGTCCGCCCAGTACGTGCCGTACGGCGCGACCTCCTGCTGCGTCGCGTTCTGCAGCTGGGAGGCGGACTTGCCGAGGTCGTTGTAGGACGGCACGAAGGTGATGTTGCGGTACCAGCCGCCGTTCTTGCCCGCGTGCACGCAGTGGCCCGCGGTCCACACCAGGTTGGACTTGCCGGGGTGCGCCGGGTCCTTCACGACGGTGCCGGAGCAGACCATCGAACCCTCGGGGGAGTCGAAGAAGACCTTGCCCACCGGGGCCGCGTTCTCGTGGTACGGCGTCTTCTCGGGCTCCGCCTTCACCGGCTCGGGCTCCGGATCGGTGACGCCCTGGTCGCTCGCGTAGTCCTTCGACTGGACCGTCTTGTTCGGGTCCTTCGCGGACTTCATCCGCTCCGGCTTCCACAGACCGTCGATGACCGGGTTGACGAAGTCCTTCGCCTCACGCAGCCAGTCGTCCTTGTTCCAGTTCTTCCAGGCCCCGCCCTTCCACTTGTCGGGGTCGATGCCGTGCTCCTTGAGCTTGTCGGCGATGTCCCCCGGCAGCTTCGCGCCGGTGTCGGCGCCCTGCGAGGTGGTGGCGGCCGGCTTGTCCCCGGCCGCGTCGCCCTTGTCGCCGTTGCAGGCGGTGGCGGTCAGCGCCAGGGCCGCGGCGAGACCGGTCGCGGCGATCAGCGAACGCCGGTTGCGGCCGCGCGCGGCGGACGGACGTGTGGAACGCATGCTGCGTGTACCCCCGATGGAAACCTGAAGGCCTCGACGGCCTGATGGAAAGCGTGCGGCGCGGCGCAGGTGCGCGTACCGCTGTCATGAGCGTGTCACTCCGGGGCCGGAACCTGTGCGCCGGCCATGAGGACACGGCACCCCACTATGCCTGTGGGGTTGAGGACGAACGGCGGCGGGGTGGTGAAGATTTCCGCACCCCGCCACCGACCGGGTCACAACCGCCCGGACCCCGCGGCTACTTGGCGAACTTCTGACTCACCGAGTCGTAGACCGCCTTGGCCTCCTTGCCGAGCCGCGGACCGGCCAGCCACCCCGAGGTCACCGGACCGATCGAGGTGTTGGAGACCAGCGCGGGCTTGCCGTCGGAGCCCTGCCCGATCCAGCCGCCACCGGACGAACCGCCGGTCATGGTGCAGCCGATGCGGTACATCGTCGGGTCCGTGTCGCTCAGCGAGAGCCGGCCCGGCTTGTCCGCGCACTGGAACAGCTTCTGGCCGTCGAACGGCGGCGCCGCCGGGTACCCCTTCGCCGTCAGCTGCGAGATCTTCGGCACGGCCGGGGCGTTGAAGTTCACCGGGAGCGCGGCTCCGGCGATCTCCTCCAGGGACTTGGTGGTCGCGCCCTTCTCCGGCTTCACGTGCAGCACGGCGAAGTCGTACGACGCGCCGGCGCCGCCGGTCGGACCGCCCTGCTCGATCCACTGGTCGGAGGTCTGCGCCCAGTCGCCCCACCACACGCCGTACGGAGCGAGTTCCTCGCGGGTGGCGTTCTGCAGCTGGTCGGCGGACTTGCCCGCGTCGTTGTAGGACGGCACGAACGCGATGTTGCGGTACCAGCCGCCGTTCTTGCCCGCGTGCACACAGTGGCCCGCGGTCCACACCAGGTTCGACTTGCCGGGGTGCGCCGGGTCGGTGACCACGGTCGCCGAGCACTGCGCCTGGCCCTCAGGAGTGTCGAAGACCAACTTGCCCGCGTACGGGGCGTTCTGGTGGTACGAGGGCTGAACGGCCGCCGCCGGCACGGGCTTCGGCTCCGGGTCCGTCACACCCTGGTCGCCCGAGAGGTCGTTGTCGTCGACCTGGCCGCCCGGGTTCTTGTCGGCGTCCCGCATACGGCCCGCGTCCCACAGGCCGTCGATGATCGGGTTGACGAAGTCCTGCGCCTCACGCAGCCACTTGTCCTTGCTCCAGTTCTTCCACTCGCCGTTCTTCCACTTGTCCAGGTCGATCCCGTGGTCCTTGAGGCGCTGCTTGAGGTCGTCCGGGATCTTGAGCGTGTCACTGCCCGCGGACGCGGAGGCCGACGCCTTGGCGTCCGCGTTGTCGTCCCCCGGCCCGCAGGCCGTCGCGGTCAGGGCGAGCGCCGCGCCGAGTGCAACTGCCGCCGCCACAGGGGCCGTTCTGCCGCGCGCACTCCGTGCGCGACGAGCGGCGAACAGTGGGCGTATGGGTCGCATGTCGTGAATCCCCCTGGGCTTCGAGATGGTTGTGCTGCCGTACGCGTGCGGTGGACGGACGACGTGCTCCGCCGTCCCCTCCGCCGCCGAACGGCACCCCACACTATGCCGATGCCGTCCGGGACGACCGACGGAACCGCAACGGTTACGTCACGGAGGGATCTTGCTGGTCCCACGGATCGTTATGACACCTCGTTCCCCGGACGCGGGCTGGGGAGGCGGACCGGGGAGACGGCTCGGGGTCCGGCGTTGTCGGGCCGCGGTCGGCACACGGCCGGCATCCGATCGGCACCCGATCGGCAAAGGTCTCGTCATGAGTCCGTGCCCGACCCGTGTTTCCGCGGACGAGCCGTCGTTGATACGTACGGGGGAACCGCATCCGGTGTTCAGTCCACGAACCACCCGGATGTACGACGCGTTCTGTACGCGACGTCGTACGGCGACTCGCCCCGCCCACCGACGTGCCGACGCACC
Organism: Streptomyces sp. VRA16 Mangrove soil; assembly: GCF_017377775.1. GTDB lineage: Bacteria > Actinomycetota > Actinomycetes > Streptomycetales > Streptomycetaceae > Streptomyces. Next base: position 181,393 of record NZ_JAFVLN010000014.1, on the reverse strand, counting down.
AGGTCGGCCGTGCATCGACGTGTATCCAGCGGGAGGACCAACAGCCGTGGCCGTGACCGATTCTGCGTCCGTGACGGTACCCGCCCCGTACGAGGGGGAGGCGCGCGCGAGCGCCGCGGGCGACAGCGGCGCGCACGAGGGGATCCTGCGCCGCCAGTCCGCGCGGGAGTCGGCGGCGCGCACCTATGCGCGGTCGCTGCCGATCGTGCCGGTGCGCGCCCGCGGGCTCACCATCGAGGGCGCCGACGGCCGCCGCTATCTGGACTGCCTCTCCGGAGCGGGGACGCTCGCGCTCGGCCACAACCACCCCGTGGTCCTGGAAGCCATCCGCAAGGTCCTCGACTCGGGCGCGCCCCTGCACGTCCTCGACCTGGCCACGCCGGTGAAGGACGCCTTCACCACCGAACTCTTCGGCACCCTGCCGCCCGCCTTCGCCGACCGGGCCCGCATCCAGTTCTGCGGCCCGGCCGGGACGGACGCGGTCGAGGCCGCCCTGAAACTGGTCCGCACCGCGACCGGCCGCTCCGGTCTCCTCGCCTTCACCGGCGCGTACCACGGCATGACCGCGGGGGCGCTCGAAGCGTCCGGCGGCGCACAGGACGTCCGCGTCACGCGCCTGCCCTATCCCCAGGACTACCGCTGCCCGTTCGGCATCGGCGGACCCCGCGGCGCCGAACTCGCCGCCCGCTGGACCGCGTCCCTGCTCGACGACACCAAGTCCGGGGTGCCGCGGCCCGCCGGGATGATCCTGGAGCCGGTGCAGGGCGAGGGCGGCGTACTCCCCGCCCCCGACGCCTGGCTGCGCCGGATGCGGTCGATCACCGAGGAGCGGTCGATCCCGCTGATCGCCGACGAGGTGCAGACCGGAGTCGGCAGGACCGGCACCTTCTGGGCCGTGGAGCACAGCGGCGTCGTCCCGGACGTGATGGTGCTGTCCAAGGCGATCGGCGGCAGCCTCCCGCTCGCCGTGATCGTCTACCGTGACGACCTCGACGTCTGGCGCCCCGGCGCCCACGCCGGGACCTTCCGCGGCAACCAGCTGGCCATGGCCGCGGGCGCCGCCACGCTGGCGTACGTCAGGGAACACGGTCTCGCCGCGCGCGCGGCGGAGCTCGGCGCCCGGATGCTCGGCCAACTCCACTCCCTGGCCAAGGAGTTCCCCTGCGTCGGCGAGGTCCGGGGCCGCGGCCTGATGATCGGCGTCGAACTGGTCGACCCCGGCGCCACCGAGACGATCCCGCCCTCCGGCTCGGCTGCGACCGCCGGAGCGACCCCGACCGACCGTGCGGACGATCCGCTCCTGGGTGCCTCCGCCGCCCCGCTCCCCGCGGCCCCGCACCTCGCCGCGGCCGTCCGGGACGCCTGCCTCGACCGCGGCCTCATCGTCGAACTCGGCGGCCGTCATTCCAGCGTCGTACGCCTGCTGCCGCCGCTCACCATCACCGACGAACAGGCCGCGGCCGTCGTCGACCGGCTCGCGGACGCCATCGCGGCCGTGGCCCGCACCGCCCAGGCGTAGCCGGCCAGGGCGCACTTCTCCCCAACGGGCCCGCGATGTGGGCATGTTGAGGCGCTTTTGTACTGCTTTGCGGTGTGGTGAAGGTCTCGTCGTGTCTCTGCGTTCGATCCGTGTTCCTCCGCGACCCGCGTCGTTAACGAGGTGTCCGGACGGACCGCCGTCGTCCCTGTGCGCGCGGCCGGATGCAGATGCCGGGTCCCCCCATGTCTCACGGGCGCCACGCCTCTCGGAGTCCACCACCCCACGCAAGGAAGCCCTCTTGAACGCCACTCCCGCACCCGACGGCCTTCCCCGTCCCGCCGCCGGCGGAGGCTGCGACACGCAGAATCCGTACGCGCAGGAACGCGAAACGGTCCCCCGGCAGAAGGGCGGCGGCCAAGAAGCCGAGCGTCTGCGCACGTCCACCGTCGACCTGCTCGACCATCCGGACGCCACAACCGCCGCACAGGCGGCGGCAGTCGAGAACCTGCTGCGCTGCTGGGTGCGTGAGAACGACATCGCCCCTCCTTCCCTCTCCGTCCTGCGGATCCCGCTGCCCGCCAGCGGCGCGGGCCTTCTCGTACCCGTCCAGTACTGGTCGCCCACCGGCTGGCACCGCTTCGGCCTCCCCTATCTGGAGGACGGTCCGCACGGCGCCCCCTGCGTCGACGCGGTGACCCTGGCGGCGCTCCTCGGCCGTGAGTCGGCGCGCGGCGGCGCGGCCGGGGACGGCACCGCCGTGCAGGAGTCCGCGACCACGGCAGGACAGCCGTCCTCGGCCACCGGCACCACCGCGTCGGGCGGCGGTGTCTCCGGCGACGGCGGCGACCTCGTCGGCCGGGTCGCCGACTCGGTGCGCCGCACCGCGGAGTTCATCACCGACCGCCGGAACCGGCCGGCCGACGCCGGCGACCGCTTCCTCTCCGCCGAACAGGCCCTGCTCCTCGGCCACCCGCTGCACCCGACCCCGAAGAGCCGCGAGGGACTCTCCGAGGCCGAAGCCCGGCTCTACTCACCGGAGTTGCGCGGCTCCTTCCCTCTGTACTGGCTCGCGGTCGCCCCCGAGGCCCTCGCCCACGACTCGGCCTGGACCGAGCAGGGCCGCACCGTCTCCGCCGCCGACCTGACCGCCCGGCTGGCCGGCCCCGGTCTCGCCCTGCCCAAGGGGAACGCCGCCCTGCCCCTGCACCCCTGGCAGATCCGCGAACTCCAGCACCGCCCCGCCACCGCCGCGCTCTTCGACGCCGGCCTGCTGACCGAACTCGGCCCGCACGGCGACCCCTGGTACCCCACCTCCTCCGTCCGCACTCTGTACCGACCCGACGCGCCCGCCATGCTGAAGCTCTCGCTCGGCCTGCGCATCACCAACTCCCGCCGCGAGAACCTCCGCAAGGAACTCCACCGCGGCGTCGAGGTCCACCGGCTGCTGCGCAGCGGCCTCGCCGAGCAGTGGCGCGCGGCCCACCCGGGCTTCGACATCGTCCGCGACCCGGCCTGGCTCGCCGTGGACCTCCCGGACGGCAGCCCGGCCCCCGGCCTCGACGTGATGATCCGCAACAACCCCTTCGCCCCGGCCGACGACGTCTCCTGCATCGCCGGATTCGTCTCGCCGAGGCCGCCCGCGGACACCACAGGACCCGTCGGCCGCACGCCCGTCACGTCCCGCCTCGAAGCCGTGATCAACAGCCTTTCGGCCCGCACCGGACGCCCCCGCGGCGCCGTCTCCGCCGAGTGGTTCCTGCGCTACCTGGAGCACGTCGTACGCCCCGTGCTCTGGCTCGACAGCGAGGCCGGCATCGCCCTGGAGGCCCACCAGCAGAACACCCTGCTGCTGCTCGGCCCCGAAGGCTGGCCCACCGGCGGACGCTACCGCGACAACCAGGGCTACTACTTCCGCGAGTCCCACCGCGACCGCCTGGACGGACGCCTGCCCGGCATCGGCGCGCACAGCGACACGTTCGTCTCCGACGAGGTCACCGACGAGCGGTTCGCCTACTACCTCGCCATCAACAACGTCCTCGGCCTCATCGGCGCCTTCGGCTCCCAACGCCTGGTCGACGAGCGTCTGCTGCTCGCCGCGTTCCGGCGCTTCCTCACCGAAGCCGCCACCGGCCCCACCCGGCTGCGCAGCCCCCTGCCGAGCCGGCTCCTCGAATCGCCGACGCTGCGCTGCAAGGCGAACCTGCTCACCCGGCTGCACGGCCTCGACGAACTCGTCGGCCCGGTCGACACCCAGTCCGTCTACGTCACCATCGCCAACCCCCTTCATTCCTGAGCCCCCACATACCTGAGGACCACACCCCGCACCACATCCTGAGAGGAGCGTCGCCGTGCCCCCGACCGATGCGAGCACCGACGCCGGCACCACACCCGTCGCCGAACCCGGCGACCCCTCCGCGCCCGCCGAACCCGCGCGGGACCCGGAGCAGTCGGAGAACAGCGACTGCCAGGACACCCTGGACCTGCGCCTGCCCGACGAACTCCTCGCGCTTATCGCCGAGCAGGACGAGTCCGGAACCACCCGCCCCGGACCGGACATCGCCGATCTGCTCGACGACGTGGGGGAGTGGGGCCCCGTCACCACCGCCTCCGGCGTCTTCCAGCTCGTCCCCGCCCGGATCGAACGCGACCTGGCGCTCATCAGCCGCTGGATGAACGACCCGGCCGTGGCCGCCTTCTGGGAACTCGCGGGACCGGACGACGTCACCGAGCACCATCTGCGCCCCCAGGTCGAGGGCGACGGACGCAGCGTCCCCTGCCTGGGCGTGCTCGACGGCACCCCGATGAGCTACTGGGAGGTCTACCGCGCCGACCTCGACCCGCTGGCCCGCCACTACCCCGCCCGCCCGCACGACACCGGGATCCACCTCCTCATCGGTGGCGTCGCCCATCGCGGCCGAGGGCTCGGCACCACACTGCTCCGGGCCGTCGCCGACCTCGTACTCGACCACCGCCCGCAATGCGCGCGCGTCGTCGCAGAACCCGACCTTCGCAACACCCCTTCCGTCTCCGCCTTCCTGAGCGCCGGCTTCCGCTTCTCCGCCGAGGTGGACCTCCCCGACAAACGGGCCGCGCTCATGGTCCGTGACCGAGCCCTGCGCGCCGTGCTCTGACCCGGTCACTCTCAGTAACGATGCTCGACCTGATCCGGTTCCCTCGCGAGGAGTCCCCGTGCCGAATCCGCCCGTCGTCCCGAGTTCCGGTGAGCCGCCCGCCCTCTACGACCCGCCCGAGCTCACCCGTGAGAACTGGGACCGTGCGGGTGCACGGCTGCTGGCCAAACTGATCGGCGAGTTCGCCTACGAGGGCATCCTCCGGCCCGTCCCGGTCGGCGGAGCGGAACCCGGAGTCCACACTCTGAACGTGCCCGCCGGCGAAGACGATCCGGGCAGCGGCGGCGTGCTCCGCTTCCGCGCCCGCCGCGGCGCGTACGGCAGCTGGCAGGTCGACCCGGTGAGCCTCACCTGGACGGAAGCCGTCGACGCCCATTCCGACCCCGGCATCGGCACCTGCACCGGGGCGGTCCCGACGCCCCTGACCGACCCGCTCGCCTTCCTCGTTCGCGCCAAGCGGCTCCTCGGTCTCGACGGCACCACGCTCGGCCACATCATCCGCGAACTCACCGTCACCCTCGCCGCCGACGCCCGCCTCGACCACACCGCTCTGCCCGCCGCGCAACTCGCCGACCTCGGCTACGCGGAACTGGAAGGTCACCAGACCGGCCACCCCTGGCTCGTCCTGAACAAGGGACGCCTCGGCTTCTCCGCGACCGACACCGCGCTCTGGGCCCCCGAGGCCCGCCGCCTCACGCGCCTGCCCTGGATCGCGGTGCGCACCGACCTCGCCACGTACCGGGGCGTGCCGGACCTCGACTCCGCCGACCTCCTCTACTCCCGGGAACTCGACGCCGACACCCGGCAACTGTTCGCCGAGACCCTCCGGGCCCGCGGCCTGGACCCGGCGGCGTATCTCTATCTTCCCGTGCACCCCTGGCAGTGGGACGACGTCGTACTTCCGCTGTTCGCACCGGCCGTCGCCACGGGCGCCATCGTCCCGTTGCCCGCCGACGGCGACCTGCGGATGCCGCAGCAGTCGATCCGTACGTTCCTCAACACCTCGCACCCCGGGCGGCTCAGCGTCAAACTGCCGCTGTCCGTCCTCAACACCCTGGTGTGGCGCGGACTCCCCACCGAACGCACCCTTGCCGCCCCCGCCGTCACCGCGTGGATGCACGGACTGCGCGACGCCGACCCCTTCCTGCGCGACGTATGCGGGGTCATCCTGCTCGGCGAGGTGGCGTCGGTGACGGTCAAGCACCCGCTGTACGACGGCCTCGACGAAGTGCCGTACCAGTACAAGGAATTGCTCGGCGCGATCTGGCGCGAGCCCGTCTCCCGGCAGCTGGCACCCGGGGAGCGCGCCCGAACGCTCGCCTCCTTGTTGCACGTCGACAAGGAAGGACGCTCCTTCACCGCGGAACTGGTCGCTCGTTCCGGACTCGACGCCACCACCTGGCTGCGCAGACTGTTCGCGTCCCTGCTGCCGCCTTTGCTGCATTTCCTGTACCGCTACGGAACGGTGTTCTCGCCCCATGGGGAGAACGCCATCGTCGTCTTCGACGACCAGGACGTGCCCGTACGGCTGGCGGTCAAGGACTTCGTGGACGACGTCAACATCAGCGCGGTGCCGCTGCCCGAACATGACTCGATGCCGCCGCAGGTCCGTGACGTCCTGCTCACGGAGCGTCCCGAGTTCCTGACCCAGTTCATCCATTCCGGTCTGTTCGTGGGCGTCTTCCGCTACCTCGCTCCGCTGTGCGAGGGGCAACTCGGCGTGCCCGAGCGCGAGTTCTGGTCCCTGGTGCGGGCCGAGATCCTCCGCCACCACGCCCGCTTCCCGGAGCTCAAGGAGCGGTACGAGATGTTCGACCTGCTCACCCCGCGGATCGAGCGCCTGTGCCTCAACCGCAACCGGCTGCACCTCGACGGTTACCGCGACCGGGCCCACCGCCCGCACGCCGCCGTGGCCGGCACCGTGGACAACCCCCTGCATCAGCCGTGATCGGGGGATTGTCAGTGGGGCCCTTTAGGGTGGTCGAGCTATGACGAAGCCCTCACTCCCCGAGCTCCTGCACGCCGCCGTCGCCGCAGTCGGCGGCACGGAGCGCCCTGGCCAGGTGACCATGGCCGAGACCGTCGCCGAGGCGATCGACGACGGTTCCCATCTGCTCGTCCAGGCAGGCACCGGCACCGGAAAGTCGCTCGGCTACCTGGTGCCGGCCCTGGCCCACGGGGAGCACGTCGTGGTGGCGACGGCCACCCTGGCGCTGCAGCGCCAGCTCGTGGAGCGGGACCTGCCGCGCACGGTCGAGTCGCTGCACCCGCTGCTGCGCCGCCGCCCCGATTTCGCCATGCTCAAGGGCCGGTCGAACTACTTGTGCCTGCATCGCCTCCACGAGGGCGCCCCGCAGGACGAGGAGGAGGGCCTCTTCGACCAGTTCGAGGCGGCCGCGCCGACCAGCAAGCTGGGCCAGGACCTGCTGCGCATGCGCGACTGGGCGGATGAGACGGAGACGGGCGACCGGGACGACCTCACCCCTGGCGTCTCCGACAAGGCCTGGTCCCAGGTGTCCGTCTCCTCGCGCGAGTGCCTCGGCGCCTCGAAATGCGCGTACGGACAGGAGTGCTTCGCCGAGATGGCCCGCGAGCGCGCCAAGCTCGCCGATGTCATCGTCACCAACCACGCACTCCTCGCCATCGACGCCATCGAGGGCGCTCCGGTGCTGCCCCAGCATGAGGTGCTGATCGTCGACGAGGCCCACGAGCTGGTCTCGCGGGTCACCGGCGTCGCGACGGGCGAGCTGACGCCCGGGCAGGTCAACCGGGCGGTGCGCCGCGCCGCGAAGCTCGTCAACGAGAAGGCCGCCGACCAGCTGCAGACCGCCGCCGAGGGCTTCGAGCGGCTCATGGAGCTGGCGCTGCCGGGCCGCCTCGAAGAGATCCCCGAGGACCTCGGCTACGCCCTGATGGCGCTGCGCGACGCGGCCCGCACGGTGATCACCGCCCTGGGCTCCACGCGCGACAAGTCCGTGCAGGACGAGGACGCGGTGCGCAAGCAGGCCCTCGCCTCCGTGGAGTCGATCCACGACGTGGCGGAGCGCGTGACGAACGGCTCGGAGTGGGACGTCGTCTGGTACGAGCGCCACGACCGCTTCGGCGCCTCGCTGCGTGTCGCCCCCATGTCCGTCTCCGGACTGCTGCGGGAGAAGCTCTTCAGCGACCGCTCCGTGATCCTGACCTCGGCGACCCTGAAGCTCGGTGGGGACTTCAACGGGGTGGGGGCTTCGCTCGGCCTCGCCCCCGAGGGCACCACCGGCGACGACGTGCCCGTCTGGAAGGGCGTCGACGTCGGCTCGCCGTTCGATTATCCGAAGCAGGGCATCCTCTACGTCGCCAAGCACTTGGCCCGTCCCGCGCGCGAGGGCACGCGAGTCGACATGCTCGACGAGCTGACCGAGCTGATGCAGGCGGCGGGCGGCCGGACGCTGGGCCTCTTCTCCTCGATGCGCGCCGCCCAGGCCGCCGCGGAGGAGCTGCGCACCCGCATCCCGGAGTTCCCGATCCTGCTCCAGGGCGAGGACACCCTCGGTGAGCTGATCAAGAACTTCGCGGCGGACCCGAAGACCTGTCTGTTCGGCACGCTCTCGCTCTGGCAGGGCGTGGACGTCCCGGGCCCCAGCTGTCAGCTGGTGGTCATGGACAAGATCCCGTTCCCGCGCCCCGACGACCCGCTGATGAGCGCCCGGCAGAAGGCCGTGGAGGACGCCGGAGGCAATGGCTTCATGGCGGTGGCCGCGACCCACTCGGCGCTGCTGATGGCCCAGGGCGCCGGCCGTCTCGTCCGGGCGACGGGGGACCGCGGTGTGGTCGCCGTCCTCGACCCCCGCCTGGAGACCGCCCGCTACGGCAGCTATCTGCGGGCCTCGATGCCGAACTTCTGGTACACGACGGACCGCAATCAGGTGCGCCGTTCTCTCGCGGCGATCGACGCGGCGGCGACGGCGGAAGGCAAGTAGCCGGCCCGATGCGTCATCCGGGGCCGGGCGCGGACAGCGCTGGGCCCCGGAACCGGCGCAGTTGGTCCCGGGGCCCGGTCAGGGAGGAGCGTCAGACGCGCCGCAGTACGGCCACCACCTTGCCCAGGATGGTCGCCTCGTCACCGGGGATCGGCTGGTACGCCGAGTTGTGCGGGAGCAGCCAGACATGGCCGTCCTCCCGCTTGAAGCGCTTGACCGTGGCCTCGCCGTCCAGCATGGCCGCCACGATGTCGCCGTTCTCCGCGACCGGCTGGCGGCGGACCGTGACCCAGTCCCCGTCGCAGATGGCCGCCTCGATCATCGAATCGCCGACGACCTTGAGCACGAACAGCTCACCGTCGCCGACCAGCTGCCGGGGGAGCGGGAAGACATCCTCGACCGACTCCTCGGCGAGGATCGGTCCACCGGCGGCGATCCGGCCGACCAGGGGCACGTACGAGGCGGCGGGCTTGCCGGTGGTGTCCGTGGGCTGCGCGCTGGGCTGGTCCGAGCCGCGGACCTCGTACGCACGCGGGCGGTGCGGGTCACGACGGAGGAAGCCCTTGCGCTCCAGCGCCATCAGCTGGTGGGCGACCGACGAGGTGCTGGACAGGCCGACCGCCTGGCCGATCTCCCGCATCGACGGCGGGTACCCCCGGCGCTGCACCGAGTCGCGGATGACCTCGATCACACGGCGCTGGCGGTCGGTGAGTCCCGAGCTGTCCGCGCGGATCCCTGGAGGTCGGCCCGGCAGGGAGCGACCGGGCTTGGGCCCCTCCTGGCTCATGGATGCGTCATTCATGGCATGCACCGGCTCGAGTCGGCCCTGGGGGCGGCCCTGGGCAGTGATGGTGGCACTGTCTGCGGTCGTGGTCACGTCGGTCGGCCCCTCTCGAGAATGTCTCCCTAGCTAGCCAACGGTAGTTCCTTTCGAAAGGTTGCGCCAAACACACGTTCGAGTGAAAAACCGCAGATTGCTTGTCGTGATCATGTGCCTGGGTGTATGGCTCGCGCTGGGGCGGAGAGGCAATTCGGTTCAATCCGGTACGCTTCACCGCCGGGACCGAGACCCGCCGAGCGGGCCCCTCCAGTCTGCCACCCGACCCCTCGTCAACCGGACACCGCCCCCTTTTCGCGTGCGTCGCGCCGGTCGAGCCCGGGTCGACCCCTGTGGCCTGTGGGGTTTCCCGGCTGCGCGCCGAAGCGTCGGGCTCCGCGACACGCGATGGGGCAGGAAAAGCAGCCAAACCCCAGATGTAGTGGTTGGATTGCATCAGCAGCCCAGAAGTTGTGGTCCCTGGTCCTTCGGGTCCGTGGTCATCGCCTATGCTTGGGGCTGCCGCGAGAGGCGTGACCAGCTTCTCGGGGCTATCGAGTCGTGCCGTGAAGGAGGGTTGGGAGTTCATGCACTGCCCCTTCTGCAGGCATCCCGACAGTCGTGTCGTCGACAGTCGCACCACTGACGACGGCACGTCGATCCGCCGGCGCCGCCAGTGCCCGGACTGCTCCCGTCGCTTCACGACGGTGGAGACCTGCTCACTGATGGTGGTCAAGCGGAGCGGGGTGACCGAACCCTTCAGTCGCACCAAGGTCATCAACGGAGTGCGCAAGGCGTGCCAGGGGCGCCCCGTCACGGAGGACGCCCTCGCCCAGCTCGGCCAGCGGGTCGAGGAGGCGGTGCGGGCCACCGGCAGTGCCGAACTGACCACTCATGACGTGGGTCTGGCCATACTGGGCCCCCTTCAGGAGCTGGACCTCGTGGCCTACCTGCGGTTCGCGTCCGTCTACCGGGCGTTCGACTCGCTGGAGGACTTCGAGTCGGCGATCGCGGAACTGAGGGAACAGACGCCCGGCGCGGGAGCGGACGGTCCGGGCGGAGGACGCGCAGAGAGCGACAGCGGGCCCGGCGGGACGGTCGAAGTCCCCGTGCCCGCCCACGCCGCCGACTGACCGGCAGGGGCCGGACGGCGGCGATCCACAGACCTGTTGCGGGCGGCAAGAGCGGCGGCCGCAACACAAGACACACACCGTGCACGGGAAGTTCCGGGCACTTTAGGGCGTTTTAGCCCGATATATGGGAGGCGGCATGACAGAGACGGCGAGCGGCCCGGCAGCACGAGGTTCCCGCACCAAGGGTCCCAAGGGCAGCAAGGGTCTGCGTATCGAGCGCATCCACACCACCCCCGGCGTGCACCCGTACGACGAGGTGGAGTGGGCGCATCGTGACGTCGTCATGACCAACTGGCGCGACGGCTCGGTCAATTTCGAGCAGCGTGGCGTCGAGTTCCCCGACTTCTGGTCGGTGAACGCGGTCAACATCGTCACCAGCAAGTACTTCCGCGGCGCTGTGGGTACCCCGCAGCGAGAGGTGAGCCTCAAGCAGCTCATCGACCGCATCGTGAAGACGTACCGGAAGGCCGGTGAGGACTACAAGTACTTCTCCTCGCCCGCCGACGCCGAGATCTTCGAGCACGAGCTGGCGTACGCCCTCCTGCACCAGATCTTCAGCTTCAACTCGCCGGTGTGGTTCAACGTCGGCACGCCCCAGCCCCAGCAGGTCTCCGCCTGCTTCATCCTGTCCGTCGACGACTCCATGGAGTCGATCCTCGACTGGTACAAGGAAGAGGGCATGATCTTCAAGGGCGGCTCCGGCGCCGGCCTGAACCTCTCCCGTATCCGCTCCTCCAAGGAGCTCCTGTCCTCGGGCGGCAACGCCTCGGGTCCGGTCTCCTTCATGCGCGGTGCCGACGCCTCTGCAGGAACGATCAAGTCGGGTGGCGCCACGCGCCGCGCCGCCAAGATGGTCATCCTCGACGTCGACCACCCCGACATCGAGGACTTCATCGAGACCAAGGTGAAGGAAGAGGAGAAGATCCGCGCCCTGCGTGACGCGGGCTTCGACATGGACCTGGGCGGCGACGACATCACGTCCGTCCAGTACCAGAACGCCAACAACTCGGTCCGTGTGAACGACGAGTTCATGAAGGCCGTCGAGACCGGTGGCAAGTTCGGCCTGCGCGGCCGCATGGACGGCGAGGTCATCGAGGAGGTCGACGCCAAGTCGCTCTTCCGCAAGATGGCCGAGGCCGCCTGGGCCTGTGCCGACCCCGGCATCCAGTACGACGACACCATCAACCACTGGCACACGTGCCCGGAGTCCGGCCGCATCAACGGCTCGAACCCGTGCAGCGAGTACATGCACCTGGACAACACGTCCTGCAACCTCGCCTCGCTGAACCTGATGAAGTTCCTGAAGGACGACGGCAAGGGCCACCAGTCCTTCGACGTCGAGCGCTTCGCCAAGGTCGTCGAGCTCGTCATCACCGCGATGGACATCTCCATCTGCTTCGCGGACTTCCCCACCGAGAAGATCGGTGAGAACACCCGCGCCTTCCGTCAGCTCGGCATCGGTTACGCGAACCTGGGCGCCCTGCTCATGGCGACCGGCCACGCCTACGACTCGGACGGCGGCCGCGCCCTCGCCGGCGCGATCACCTCGCTGATGACGGGTACGTCGTACAAGCGCTCCGCCGAGCTGGCCGCGGTCGTCGGCGCCTACGACGGCTACGCGAAGAACGCCACGCCGCACCAGCGCGTCATGAAGCAGCACGCCGACGCCAACACCACGGCCGTCCGCATGGACGACCTGGACACGCCGATCTGGGCCGCCGCCACGGAGGCCTGGCAGGACGTGGTCCGCCTCGGCGAGAAGAACGGTTTCCGCAACGCCCAGGCGTCCGTCATCGCCCCGACCGGCACCATCGGTCTCGCGATGTCCTGCGACACCACCGGTCTCGAGCCCGACCTCGCCCTGGTCAAGTTCAAGAAGCTGGTCGGCGGCGGCTCGATGCAGATCGTGAACGGCACCGTGCCGCAGGCCCTGCGCCGCCTGGGTTACCAGGAGGAGCAGATCGAGGCGATCGTCGCGCACATCGCCGAGAACGGGAACGTTATCGACGCCCCCGGCCTCAAGACCGAGCACTACGAGGTCTTCGACTGCGCCATGGGCGAGCGTTCCATCTCCGCGATGGGCCACGTCCGCATGATGGCCGCGATCCAGCCGTGGATCTCGGGCGCCCTCTCCAAGACGGTCAACCTGCCGGAGACGGCGACCGTCGAGGACGTCGAGGAGGTCTACTTCGAGGCGTGGAAGATGGGCGTCAAGGCGCTCGCCATCTACCGCGACAACTGCAAGGTCGGCCAGCCGCTCTCCGCCAAGAAGAAGGAGAGCGAGAAGGCCGAGGTGACCGCGAAGACCGAGGCGACGATCCGTGAGGCCGTCGAGAAGGTCGTCGAGTACCGCCCGGTCCGCAAGCGCCTCCCCAAGGGCCGTCCCGGCATCACCACCTCCTTCACGGTGGGTGGCGCCGAGGGCTACATGACCGCCAACTCCTACCCGGACGACGGTCTCGGCGAGGTCTTCCTGAAGATGTCCAAGCAGGGCTCCACCCTGGCGGGCATGATGGACGCTTTCTCCATCGCCGTCTCGGTCGGCCTCCAGTACGGCGTGCCGCTGGAGACCTACGTCTCGAAGTTCACCAACATGCGCTTCGAGCCGGCCGGCATGACGGACGACCCGGACGTGCGGATGGCGCAGTCGATCGTCGACTACATCTTCCGCCGCCTGGCGCTCGACTTCCTGCCCTTCGAGACGCGCTCCGCGCTCGGCATCCACTCCGCCGAGGAGCGCCAGCGTCACCTGGAGACCGGCTCCTACGAGCAGTCCGTCGAGGACGTCGACGTGGACGTCGAGGGCCTGGCCCAGTCGGCGCCGCTCGCCCAGGTGAAGGTCGTCGAGACCCCGAAGGCCGAGGCCGCCGCGGTGGTGCCCGCCCCGAAGCAGGCCCACACCAGCGCCGAGCTCGTCGAGATGCAGCTGGGCATCCAGGCCGACGCCCCGCTCTGCTTCTCCTGCGGTACGAAGATGCAGCGCGCCGGCTCCTGCTACATCTGCGAGGGCTGCGGCTCGACCAGCGGCTGCAGCTGACCAGACGTGGAGCTACGCCGGACGCGACGCCCGGCGTAGCCCGCACAGGTAGCTGACCGACAGCTCAAGAAGGGGTCCGGCCACGGCCGGTCCCCTTCTGCTGTACCTGGGGTCGGGAAGCATGCGAAAGGCGACGAGGGCAGGATTCGAACCTGCGTCCACCCGGGATCAGAGCCGGGCGCTCCTCCGCAGAGCTTCCTCGTCGCCGCCGCCATGATGGCCCGGGCCGCCGGGCGGGACAACTGAATTGCCCGGGCTGCCGCCGGTCATGTCCACTCCTGGGCGGCAGCACGCTTCCCCTTGCCGGAGAAGACCCCCGCCGAACGGAGCGCGCTGGCCATGAGCGGGTCGGCGACGGCGACTCCGTGCACCAGTTCGGGCGTCCGCCGGAAGGCGACGGCCTCAGCCGCCGGACGCGGAGCCGTCCAGGCACCGGTGGCCGGGTCCACCCGATGACGGGCGCAGACCGCCTCGACGAGCGAGCGCGGGCATTCCTTCTCACCCCGGAGCACTTCCCAGGGCAGAGGAAGCTCCGCCCAGACGTAGGTGTCCGGGTGCAGCCCGCCGCCGCTCATCCGGTGCCAGTACGCCACGTCGGCCGCCATCAGCCGGGGCACCTTGCCGGGGCAGAACCGATCCAGGATCTCCTCCTGCCCCAGCTCGGCCAGGAGCGCGAACCAGTGCGTCCTGGCCGTGTTCCACGCCTGTGCCGCCTGGTTCCACGTCGACGAGTCGTCGCCACGGCGCACGATCATCGTGTCGCGCTCCAGGGGATGCCGGTTCCAGGCGTCCTCCAGCAGGCCGGCGACCTGGCGCAGAAACCCGTTCCACCGGACCAGCAGTCGGACGAGGTCCTGGTCGGACACCTGGGCCAGCACCTCAGCCGTGGGGTGCACATGCGCGACCGCGTACCAGCAGGTCTGGTCGGGGAGCGCCGTCAGGCGCCGGAACAGGGCCTCGCCGACCTCGTCGTAGACCTGACGCTGCCGACCGTTGGTGAAGACGCTGCGCATGTATCCGCGCGCCGTGATGTAGGCGATGAAGGCCGCCGTGTCCGGATCCGTGGCGAACAGCTCGTACGGCAGGGCGTGGGCGAAGGCGCCTTTTCCGGTGACGGTCACTTCGCGGCGGCGCTGCTCGTGGACGAGCCGGGCCAGCTTGGCCTCCATCCGCCGCAGCAGCCGGAAACGCTTGTTGTACTGACGCTTGGAGATCTCCCCGAGGCCCGCCGCCGCGCGCTCGGACCGGTCGAGGCGATCCGTGCCGAAGTCGTTCTGCCCGTAGGCGCGGCCGATCTCCTCGCCCGCTCGCCGGATCACCGCCTCGATCCGGGCCGGATCGTCCCCGGCGCCGTCCGGCAGGTCCGGCACGCTGTTGAACAGTGCTGCCGCTCGGGCGAGTTGGCGCTGTGCGCCGACCGGCCGGGCGAACTCCTCCCGCATGGATGTGTAGCCGTGCCAGAGGTTGCGCAGCGAGTGTTCGGCGGCCTTGGCGAGCGCCGTCTCGGTCGCCGCGTCGAGGTCGGTGCCCTGGGCCGCGTACAGATCCTGGATGAGTCGGGCCACGTCTTCCGGACGCTTGCGCAGTGCGAGCGAGGCGTGCAGTTCACGGAGGAGCTGTTCGACTGTGGGCGACGGCATGGATCTCACCCTGTCATCGCCACGTCCGGAGCTCCACTGCTTATCCGCACGCCCCACGACAGCTTCGGGAGGAGTGCGCCGCCCCAGCGGCGGACCGGAAGCCTGAGGCAAGGGCTGCGGGACTCCGCCGGTCCCGCGGCCCTTCGGCGCAAGGCGCGGGGAAGCGCTACAGGGAGCCCATCGCCGCGGTGAAGGCGGTGAGGTCGCCGTCGAAGCCGCGGACGACCTCGTGGAAGGACCACTCCCCGTCGACGTCCCGGGTGAACTCGGCGACGGTGGTGGCCGAATGGGCCGCCACGGCCGACAGGTCGTGCTGCGACAGATCGGTGTACCCGGCGCGTATCCGCACCGCCGTGCTCTCGACGTTCCAGAACGCCTTCGGGCGCTCCGCCCCCTGCTCGTTCTGCTGGAGGACGACGCCGACGACCACGCGCGCGTACTGCGGTCCGAGCCGCTCCAGTTCGAGCGTCATGACCTCGTCGAAGCCGAACCCCTGCCCGTTCCTGCTGTCCCGGTTGAGGACGATCGTCCCGTCCGGGGAACGGCTGTCGAAATGGACGACGTACGCCGGGGCGCCCTGCGGGTCCTCGCGGGTGTACGTCGCCGCGACCAGGTCCAGGTCGTGGGGAGGCGAACCGATCGGGCTCGGGTCCCACTTCAGCCCGACCTCGACCTTCTCGAGTCCCTTGCGGAGACTGCTCACCGAACTCCCCCTTCTCGGCGCGATGTTGAGTGCTACCGACACGCTACGTGGTCCCACTGACAACCGTCCCACCGACCACGGTGGGCCCAGGCCGTGAAGGGATCGCCGTGTCGGTGTCGCGGCGGGCGAAACGGGGTTGGTGAATGTCGCCGTCCAGCTGATCATGGGGGAATGGCGTGGAACGGGGAAGACGTGGACATCGAGGCCTACGTGGCGAGGATCGGCTTCGAGGGGGAGTTGAAGCCGGACGGGGAGACGCTGCGGGCACTGCACCGCGCTCATGTGGCGGCGATCCCGTTCGAGAACCTGGAGATGATGCTGGGCAGGCCCGTCCCTCTCGAACTGTCGGCGCTCGAGGACAAGCTGGTCCGTCGGCGGCGGGGCGGCTACTGCTACGAGCACAACCTGTTGTTCGCCTCCGTCCTGGAGTTCGTCGGCTTCTCCGTCACGGGACTCGGGGCACGCGTGCGTGTGGGGGCGTCCTCGATGCGGCCCGTCACGCACATGCTGACCCGCGTCGTCGCGAGCGACGGCGGAGCGTGGGTGTGCGACGTCGGCTTCGGGGCGTACGGGCTGCGCGCGCCGATGCCACTGCGTGACGGCGAGCAGGCGAGGCACGCCGACTGGCAGTTCGCGCTCTCGAAGGAGAGCGAGGCGGAGTGGGTGCTGCGCGGCCTGCACACCGACGGATGGCGCGACCTGTACGCCTTCACGCTCGAAGGGCGTCATCCCGTCGACTACATGGTGATGAACCACTACACCACCACGCACCCGCGGTCGTCGTTCATCCGCAGGCCTGTGGTGCAGTACGCGACCGCCGCCGAGCGGCGCCTGTTGACCGGCCGTGACCTGGTGATCGAGCGACCCGACGGCAGTCGGTCCGAACGGACCGTTCGGACGGGCGAGTTGAGGGACCTTCTCGCCCACGAGTTCGAGATCGAGCTGAGCGACGACGACCACGCCGAGCTGGTGCGAAGGCACTACGCCGGAGAGTGACCCCGCGTCACGCACCGCGCCGTACGATGGCGCGGTGCTGGTCAAGTGGATTCGCTGCACGGTGGTGGACCCTCGGGGGTTCGAGCGGGGACAGCGGAAATGGGCGGGGCTCCTGGGGGAGCCGGGTTTCCGGGGGCAGGGCGGGGGCTGGAGCAAGCAGCGGCCCGGCGTGGCCCATGTGTTCGGCTTCTGGGAGAGCCGTGCCTTCTACGACTCCTTCATGGCGCGCTCCCACGACCGGCTCGCCGCCGCGCAGGTCGGCACGTACAAGGACATCCAGGTGAAGCTCTTCGACCACCGCTTCGACGTGAAGACCGGGTTCGAGCCGAGGTTCACGGACGCGGACGTGGTGCGGGTCGCGCACTGCAAGGTGCACAGCGAACGGGCCGAGCACTTCACCTTGATGCAGCAGAAGGTGTGGAATCCGGCGATGGCCGGCTCCCCCGGCATGGTCCGCGGCCTCTTCGGCGAGGCCCAGGGAGAGGAGTTCCTCGTCCTGTCCATGTGGCGGTCGGCGGCCGAGCACGGCAAGTACCAGGTGGACCGGGTGGAGCGGCTGTCTCTGCGCGCACAGACGGAGGCCGACATTGCCGCCATCTCCGGCGACATCGTGCAGCTGGAACCGACCTGGACTGTGTGATCGCACGGCCACGCGCGCGTGCCCGGAGCTCCGGGTCGCTCGTGTGACCTACGCCGGATGGGCCGTACGAGTGCTCGCGCCCGGCAGAAGCGATCTAGGGTCGAGTCATGGCACGACCGCGGCGCATCGTTCTTGTCCGGCACGGCGAATCCGAAGGCAACGCCGACGACACCGTCTACGAGCGCGAGCCGGACCACGCTCTGGCGCTCACCGAGACCGGCTGGCGGCAGGCCGACGAGACCGGAAAGGAACTGCGCGAGCTGTTCGGACGGGAGCGGGTGAGCGTCTACGTCTCGCCGTACCGGCGCACGCACGAGACCTTCCAGGCGTTCCGTCTCGATCCCGAGCTGGTCCGGGTGCGTGAGGAGCCACGCCTGCGGGAGCAGGACTGGGGAAACTGGCAGGACCGCGACGACGTGCGGCTCCAGAAGGCGTACCGGGACGCGTACGGGCACTTCTTCTACCGCTTCGCCCAGGGGGAGTCCGGGGCGGACGTGTACGACCGGGTCGGCGCCTTCCTGGAGAGCCTCTACCGCAGCTTCGAGGACCCCGACCACCCGCCGAACGTGCTCCTCGTGACCCACGGACTCACCATGCGGCTGTTCTGCATGCGCTGGTTCCACTGGACCGTCCAGGACTTCGAGTCACTGTCGAATCCCGGGAACGCCGAGACCCGGTCGCTCGTTCTCGGGTCGAACGGAAAATACGTACTGGATCGAGAATTCGAACGATGGTGCGAACCGCGGCCGTGGGGCGCCACCGGATAGAGTGGCAGAGCGATGACCGCTGACTCCTCTCCCGAACGGCGCATGGACCGCGCCCTGGCCAGCCTGCGGGGACTTTCCGTGGGAGACGCGCTGGGGTCGCAGTTCTTCGTTCCCGCGAACTACCCACTGCTCAAGCGTCGTGCGCTGCCCGACGGCATGTGGCAGTGGACCGACGACACCGAGATGGCGTGCTCCGTGGTCGCCGTCCTGGCCGGGCACGGCCGGATCGACCAGGACGACCTGGCCCGCTCGTTCGCCGAACACCACGACTTCGACCGCGGGTACGGCCCGGCCGTGAACCGGCTGCTGCGCCAGATCCGCGAGGGCGGCGACTGGCGCGCCCTGTCGTCCGCCCTGTTCAAGGGACAGGGCTCGTGGGGGAACGGCGCCTCGATGCGGATCGCCCCCCTCGGCGCCTACTACGCCGACGACCCGGAGCAGGCTACGCACCAGGCCGAGATCTCGGCCTACCCGACACATCAGCACCGTGAGGCCGTCGTCGGCGCGATGGCCGTGGCCGCCGCCGCGGCGCTCGTGGCCGACCCGCAGGGGCCGCCGACCCCGCACGCGCTGCTGGACGGCGTGATCGCGCTGGTGCCGCGCAGTGCGGTGCAGGCCGGACTGCGCCGGGCCAAGGACATGCTCGACTACGGCGACGCGGCCACCGTGGCCGCGGTGCTCGGCAGCGGGCGGCGTACGACCGCGCACGACACCGTGCCGTTCGCCCTGTGGTCCGCGGCGCGCGGGCTCGGAGACTTCGAGGACGCTTTCTGGAGCACCGCCCAGGTGGGCGGTGACCTGGACACCACCTGCGCCATCGTGGGCGGCGTCGTCGCGTCCGGCAAGGGCGGGGCGCCCTCGGCCGAGTGGTTGCGGCGTACGGAGCCGCTCCCGGAGTGGGCCCCGGCCGAGCCGGCGCTCTGACCGCGCCGGATTCTTCGGGTACGGAGCCGGGTCTTTCGGCGATGTAGAGGCAGGCCGGGGGTGGGCTCCTTCAGCCGTGCCCACCGGATACGGGTGGAAGTGACCACGTGCCCGCCCTGCCCTGGGGCGAGGGCGGGACGGGCACGGGCGCCATGCTCGGGGGACGTGCGAGCGCCGCGGCTACGCGACCGGTGTGGCACTCGCGCCGGCGAGTGCCTCCATGTCGCTCTTGCGCACTCGGATCACAAGAGAGGCGACGGCCAGGGCGAGCACCGCCATGGCGGCGGCCGGTATGAAGGCCGTCGATATCCCATGGGAGAGCACTTCGTGCCCCCACGGGGCCGGCAGTTGGTGCGTCTTGGCGAAGGCGGCCTTCTGCTCGGGGCTGGCCTGGCTCATGAACGACGTGACCTGCTTGGCCGCCTCGTCACGGCTGGCACTGCCGAAGACCGTGGTCAGGATGGCCAGGCCGATGGACCCGCCGACCTGCTGCGTGGTGTTCAGCAGGGCCGAGGCCGCGCCCGCTTCGTGCGGTGCGACGCCGGAGACGGCCGTGACCGTGACCGTGACGAAGTTCAGCCCCATGCCGAAACCGAAGATCAGCATCGGGCCAAGCACACCGCCCACGTACGAGCTGCCCGAGTCGATCAGGGACTGCCAGGTCAGCCCGATGGCGACCAGGGTCGCGCCGGTGATCAGGAACGGCTTCGGGCCGAGGGTCGGCAGCAGCCGCTGGGATATCCCCGCACCCAGAGCGATCACCACCGTGACCGGCAGGAAGGCCAGACCGGCCTTGATGGGGGAGTACCCCAGCACGTTCTGCACGAAGAGCACGATGTAGAAGAACATGCCGAACATCGCCGCGGCGAGGCTGATCATGATCACGTACGTGCCTGAACGATTGCGGTCGGCGAACATCCGCAGCGGGGTGATCGGCTCCTTGGCTCGCGACTCCACCAGGATGAACGCGGCGAGCAGTACCACCGCCGCGGCGAACGCGCCCATGGTGAGCCCGTCCCGCCAGCCGTCGGACGCGGCCCTGATGAAGCCGTACACGAGGGCGACCATGCCGAGCGTCGAGGTGAGCGCGCCGGTGAGGTCGAAGCGGCCCGGGTGGCGCTCGGACTCCTTGATGTAACGCGGGGCGAGCGCGGCGATGAGGAGGCCGATCGGTACGTTCACGAACAGCACCCAGCGCCAGTCGAGCCAGTCGGTGAGCAGACCGCCGGCCAGCAGGCCCACGGCGCCGCCGCCCGCGGACACCGCGGCGAAGATGCCGAACGCCCTGTTGCGCTCGGGCCCTTCGGGGAACGTCGTGGTGATGAGCGCTAGGGAGGTGGGAGAGGCGATGGCCCCGCCCACACCCTGAAGGACGCGCGCGGCCAGCAACTGCCAGGGTTCCTGGGCGAGTCCGCCGAGCAGCGACGCGAGGGTGAAGAGCAGGATGCCGGTGATGAAGACCCGGCGTCGGCCGAGGATGTCCCCGGCCCGGCCGCCGAGCAGCAGCAGCCCGCCGAAGGTGAGGGTGTAGGCGCTGACCACCCAAGTCAGGTTCGTGGTCGAGAAGTTCAGCGCCGTCTGGATGTGAGGCAACGCGATGTTCACGATGGTGGCGTCCAGCACCACCATCAGTTGGCATGCGGCGATCACCGCAAGGGCGATGCCGGGGTGGGCCGAAGGCTTGGCCGAGCCCGGTGGAGCGGGCGCGGGTGATTGCGTCTGGATTTGATCGTGCGTCACAGGATGTCCCCCAGAAGCCAAGTAGTGAACGTAAGCGTTCACTAATCGAGACCATAGCGAGTCGGGCTTCGTGAACACAAGCGTTCCCTAAGGGAGTTGACTCCTTGGAGTGGTGTGGGGTTGAGGCGCGAGCGGGCTCCCGGGGGCGACGGCCGGTGTGATTTGCGCGTCCACGCCGTCGATAGAAGCCGCCTCGCCTGACATTCTGGTCGGGGGCGGGGCCCTGCCGGGCCCGTTGTGTCGTGCGTCGACCGAGAGGTTGTCACCATGGATCCCCCGTGAGGGCGCCGCTGAACACTCCCCTCCACTTCGTGGTGACGGTGGTGCATCCCCTTCGGCGGACGTGATCGTTCGCCGAATTCGCCGCCGTGCGCCCGGACCGCTCTCGAACCGCCCGATGGAGAGAAGACGATGGTTACTTCGCGCTGGACGGCCGCCCCCGCTCGGTCGGCCGCCTCGCTGCGCCGGCGTGGCCCTGTACTGGAGCGGGCCATCCTCGAAGCCGCGCTCGATCAGCTCAGCACGGTCGGCTGGAACGGCCTCACGATGGAGGGCGTCGCCGCGAGCGCCCAGACCGGGAAGGCCGCGGTCTACCGACGCTGGCCCTGCAAGGAGGACCTCGTCGTGGACGCCCTCCAGGCGGGCCTCCCGCAGATCGACTCCGTGCCGGACCGGGGAAGCGTGCGCGAGGACCTGCTGGAGCTGTGCCGGCAGATGCGTGACGCGATGTTCTCGAGACCTGGCTACGCGCTGCGCTCGGTGATTCACGAATGCGACACCCTCACCGCGGAGCGCTTCCACAGTGTGATCATCGAAGGTGTCATCGAACCCAGCGTGGAGCTGATCAAGGAAGTCGTGCGACGTGGAATCGCGCGCGGAGAAGTGCGCCCCGACGCGACCGAGCCTTCCGTCTGCGACGTGATCCCGGCGATGATGATGTACCGCTCGAAGGTGTGCGGCAGCGAATGGGAGGAGGTGGACCTGGTGGAGCTGATCGACCGGGTCATGGTCCCCCTGCTGCTGCGGCACACCGACTGAGGCGAGCCGGGTGTCGCCGCGCCCCTCCGTCGGCGTACGCTGTCAGGCGCCATGCCGTACGAAGCACCCACCCACACCGTCGAGCGCTCGTTGCGCGCCACCACCGGTGCCAAGATCGTCGCCGGTGTCGACGAAGTCGGCCGCGGCGCCTGGGCCGGACCGGTCACCGTCTGCGCCGCAGTCACGGGGCTGCGCCGTCCGCCCGAGGGCCTCACCGATTCCAAGCTGATCACGCCGAAGCGCCGCGAGGCGCTCGCGGACGAGTTGGAGGGCTGGGTGACCGCGCACGCGCTCGGCCACGCCTCCCACGAGGAGATCGACGAGCTGGGCATGACGGCGGCGCTCCGGCTCGCCGCCGTGCGCGCCCTCGAAGGGCTTCCGGTCCGTCCGGACGCGGTGATCCTCGACGGCAAGCACGACTACCTGGGCGACCCCTGGCACGTCCGGACGGTGATCAAGGGTGACCGTTCCTGCATCGCCGTCGCGGCCGCGTCGGTGATCGCCAAGGTCCGCCGCGACAAAATGATGGCCGAATTGGGCATCGACCATGCAGACTTCGGGTTTGCGGCCAACGCCGGATACCCGTCGCCGGTGCATCGCGCCGCGCTGGAGGAGCGGGGCCCCACCCCGTACCACCGGCTTTCGTGGGCGTATCTTGATGCGCTGCCCCAGTGGCGGCACCTCAAGAAGGCCCGCAGCTGGGCGGAGGCAAGCGTTCCGCAGATCGAAGGCCAGCTCGGCTTCGACTTCTGACACTTGCGTTCGTACTGATGTGCCACCCGCTGGCGCGAACCACACCTGCGTTTGATAGATATCAACCCATGCCTCTCATTCCCGAGGAGCCTCAGATTCACGAGAGCGCCCAGGGTCCCCGCGTCACGCCGGCCAGCAGCCGCACCGCGCCGACCCCCCGTCCTGTTCCCGGCCCGCGTCCCGCGGCGCCGTCGCGACCCGGTCGTCCGGGTCCCGCAAGGCCCACGCCGCCCGCGCAGCGCACCCCGCGCGAGTCGGTAGGGGCCCCCACGCCGGGGCCGAACGGCCCCGCCACGCCTTCGACTTCGGCCGCCCAGCCGCAGATCCAGCTCATCCCGGCCTCGGCCGACGGTGCGCTGGACGCCGCGGAGGAAGCCGTCGACCTGCTGCTCGACACCGGCCGCGCGCCGGGCGAGGTGCTGGTGATCACCACGGGCGACCCCCACCCGTGGGCTGCGCACGAGCTGTCCTTCGGTGACACCGCCTACTGGGCGCAGCACGACGCGGGCGACGACGTCTTCTACGCCGATGCCTCCGCCCTGGACCGTGCCGCGGCACGTCCTGTGGTCGTCGTCGCCCTGAACGGCGGCGCCGATGAGACGGCCGCCACGGCGCTGCCGATCGCGCTCGGCCGGGCCGGTGCCCTGCTGATCGTCTGCGGCGACCCGCAGCGCATCAACTCACTGCTGGGCGCCGGGGTCTGACGCACAGCTTGCCGGCTGCCCGCACCGTCGTCCGACGGTGGCCGGGGAGCCCGGCAGGCCGGTGCGCGGCCGTGGTCGCGCGGTTCAGCGAGCCGCCGCGCGGCGGAGCATCTCCGTCGCGGCGCCGCCGGTACGGGGCGCGGACTGCTCGCCGCCGCCGAGCACCTCGGCCACGGACCCGACGCTGGGGCGGCGACCGCCACGGTCCTCGCCGAGCACCTGCCAGCCGTCGCGCGTCATCGTGATGTACGCCCCGCAGCGCAGCCCGTGCAAGGTGCAGGCGTCGCGCAGCCCCCACATCCACGCACCGTCCTCCTCGGTCCACCGGGTGTCCCCCTCGCGGCAGTAGAGCAGGACAGCCGTGCGGACCGGGGTACGCCGACGCAGGTCGTGCGGGATGACCCGGCGCAGCTGGGAGAGCAGGGCGTTACGGAACGTCCAGCCGTCCATGGCGCTCTCGCGGCGCGTGAACGAGGCGCTCGCCCGCAGCCGTTCCTCCGGATCGAGCACCGCCACGACGGCGGTGCGCGGAATCGGTCGGTGACGGGTGTGCAGGCCGCTGACCACCTCGCGAGGATTGCGCAGCAGCGGGATTCCGGCTGCCGCCCACTCCGCGGGTTCCAGCAGCCTGGTCGGTCGGTTGACGGAGTCTGCGGACCTCTCGGAGCGCATCGAGGACATGGACGTCGATGCCGCCGAGGACGGAGCGAATCCGAAGGTCACGATCCTCCCTTCGGCTACACGCCACCACGCAGGGCAGGCGGGGTCGGACTGGGGGAGCGCACCGCGGCACAGCTCTATCCGGACCACGGGGGAGCCGCGCGGGGAGCGGCTCCAATTCTTCCCGTCGTACTGGCGCACGGCAACGAGCAATTGAGGCCGGGGACCGGTATCTGGCGATGCGTCACCAATATCCCTGCCCAATGGTCGGACGATCGATGCCCCGGTCAGCCCTGTACCGCGAGGACCAGCGGCAACACCCCCTCGGCTCCCGCACGGCGCAGCAGCCGGGTGGCCATTGCCAGGGTCCAGCCCGTCTCCGTGAAATCGTCCACGAGCAGGACCGGGCCACCCGCGCGGGACAGCGCCTCGGCCAGCTCGGGCGGCAGCGTCAGCGTGCCGTCGAGCGCGCGCAGCCGCTGTGCGCTGTTGCTCCGCGAGATGTGCGCGGTGTCGCTCCCCGGGGCGTATTCGACGCGCCCCAGCAGCGGCATCCGGCCGACCTGGGCGATGCCGGCGCCCAGCGACTCGATGAGCTGCGGGCGGGTGTGCGAGGCCATCGTGACGACACCCGCCGGGCGTGGCTGCGCGTCGGCGCCTCCTGACGCCCAGCCGCCGGGGCCCTTGGCCCAGTCCGCCAGGACCTCCACGACGGCCCGCGCCACATCGTCGGGCACCGGTCCGTCCGGGGCCTGCGGAGCAAGCATGGGACGCAGCCGGTTGCCCCAGCCGATGTCCGAAAGACGGCCCAGCGCCCGCCCCGTCCCCGCCTGTTCGCCGGCGGGGATACGTCCCTTGAGGTCGATGCCCACCGCGCCGAGCCCCGTGGGCCACATCTTGCGGGGCTCGACCTCCACACCGGGACGCCCTAGCTCTCCGCGCGCGGAGTTCAGCGCCTGCGGCGAGACGGAGATGTCGAATCGCGGCTCCGTGCAGTTGTCGCACCGCCCGCACGGCGCGGCCTCCTCGTCGTCCAGCTGGCGGCGCAGGAACTCCATCCGGCAGCCGGTCGCCGTCGCGTACTCGCGCATCGCCTGCTGCTCGGCCTCCCGCTGCTTGGCGACCCAGGCATAGCGCTCGGTGTCGTACACCCAGGGCTGACCGGTGGCGATCCAGCCGCCCTTCACACGGTGCACGGCGCCGTCCACGTCCAGGACCTTGAGCATCGTCTCGAGGCGCGAGCGGCGCAGCTCCACCAGAGGCTCGAGCGCGGGAAGCGACAGCGGCCGGTCGGACTGCGCCAGCACGTCCAGGGTGCGGCGCACCTGGTCCTCCGGCGGGAAGGCGAGCGAGGCGAAGTAGCGCCAGATCGCCTCGTCCTCCTTGCCGGGCAGCAACAACACCTCCGCGTGCTCGACACCGCGGCCCGCACGTCCCACCTGCTGGTAGTACGCGATCGGTGACGAAGGGGAACCGAGGTGGACGACGAAGCCGAGGTCGGGCTTGTCGAACCCCATGCCGAGCGCGGAGGTCGCGACCAGGGCCTTCACCCGGTTCGCCAGTAGGTCCTCCTCCGCCTGCTGCCGGTCCGCGTTCTCTGTCTTGCCGGTGTACGAGGTCACGACGTGGCCGCACTGGCGCAGATACGCTGTGACCTCCTCGGCCGCGGCGACTGTGAGGGTGTAGATGATCCCGGACCCCGGCAGCTCGTTCAGATGGTCGGCCAGCCAGGCCAGCCGGTGCGCGGCGTCCGGCAGCTGGAGCACGCCGAGGCTGAGGCTCTCGCGGTCGAGCGGGCCGCGCAGCACGAGCGCGTCCGAGCCGCCGCCGGTGCCGAGCTGGTCGGCGACGTCGGCGGTCACGCGCGCGTTGGCCGTCGCGGTCGTGGCCAGGACGGGGACGCCCTGCGGCAGCTCGGCCAGCATTGTGCGCAGCCGTCGGTAGTCGGGGCGGAAATCGTGCCCCCAGTCCGAGATGCAGTGTGCCTCGTCGACCACCAGCAGCCCGGTGGCAGCGGCCAGTTGAGGCAGTACGTTGTCCCGGAAGTCGGGGTTGTTCAGCCGCTCGGGACTGACCAGGAGCACGTCCACCTCGCCTGCGGCCACCTCGGAGCGGACGGAGTCCCACTCCTCCGTGTTCGACGAGTTGATCGTCCGGGCCCGGATGCCGGCCCGCTCCGCCGCCTCCACCTGGTTGCGCATCAGCGCGAGCAGAGGGGAGACGATCACCGTGGGGCCGCTGCCGCGCTCGCGCAGCAGAGCCGTCGCGACGAAGTACACCGCGGACTTGCCCCACCCCGTGCGCTGCACGACGAGGGCGCGTCTGTGCTCGGCGACCAGCGCCTCGATCGCCCGCCACTGGTCCTCGCGCAGCCGTGCCGTGCCGCTCGGGTCTCCGACGAGGCGGGCGAGCACGGTGTCGGCCGCCGTCCGCAGATCTTCGTTGCTCATGCCCCCATGCAACCCGATGGCACTGACATCGCGCGAACGAGGCCGCCGACCTGTGGACAACTCGTGTCGTGTCCCTGATCGAGGTTATCCACAGGCCAAAACGGAATCTGGTCATCCGGTGCATGGTCGTCGCATGACGAATCACATCGAGCCCGTCGGAGCAACCGGCGCGGCCAAGATCACCCTGCGCACGGCCGGTGAACTCGCGGAGGCGCTCCCGTACTTGCTCGGGTTCAGGCCCGACGACAGCATCGTCCTCGTCGCCCTGTACAAGGGACGGTTCGGCGGTCGAGTGCGGCTCGGCATCCCCGAGCGCCCCGAGGACTGGCCGGCCGTCGCGCAGGAGCTGGCCCACTGTCTGATCGGCGGGTGCGAGCGCAGGGACGGACGGCCCGACAGCGTGGTCGCCTTCCTCTGCCAGGACGCCCCGGCCCAGGCCTGGGCCCCCGGACAGACGGTCGTCGAGCACCTGCGGCCGCTTGCCCAACTGCTGCGGACGGAATGCGGAGCACTGGACGTACCGGTGACCGAGGCGCTGTGTCTTTCGGGCGGGCGGTACTGGTCCTACTGCTGTCCCCGGCCCGACTGCTGCCCACCCGAGGGCAGCGTCATCGCCGCCGACGGCACCTCGGTGATGGCGGCGACGGCCGCGTTCGCGGGCATTCACGTGCGGGCGTCCGTCGCCGAGTTGAAGGCGCGACTGGCCCCGCTGCAGACGGCTCTCGTCGCCGACCAGACCCGTGCACTGGACGCGGCGGCGATGGAGCTCGTGCCCCGGATCTTCTCCGGGGTGCCGCGTGAGGAGGTGGAGGCCGAGACCCTTGATCTTGCGCGCCTCGTGCTGCGTCGTCTCGCGGACGCCCCGGGCGCCGACGACGCGCTGGACGCGGACCTGCGGGACGACGAACTCCTGGCGCACGACGAGGCCGCCGCACTGATCCTCGGCCTCCAGGACAGGATGACCAGGGACCGCGCCGCCGAGTGGATGGAGGGCGAGGAGGCAGTCGTGGCCCTGCGCCTGTGGCGGGCGCTGGCGAGGCGCTGCGTCGGAGGGTACGGCGAGCACGCCGCGGCCCCGTTGACCCTGGCGGGGTGGGTGGCCTGGTCCCTCGGCGACACGGTCGAGGCGGACCAGGCACTGGAGATGGCGCTCGGCGTCGATCCGCACTACAAGTTCGCCCGATTGCTCAACCAGGCCCGTGCCGAGGGTGTCGACCCCGAGCCGGTGCGGCGTTCACTGCGCGAGATGCGGGAGAGCCGAGAGACCGATCCCGGTGAGCCCGCCGAGAGCGCGACGACCGGCGAGGGCACTTCCCGCGCGGGTTCGGGAGACGCCCGCCGCGGCCAGGCCCTCGCGGTGCCCGGTGGCGCGGCCGACCCCGGTGTCTCCCGCGCGGCCCGCGGCCTGGAGGCGGCCCTGCGTCGCAGGGGCGAGCGCGAGCGGCGGTCCTCCGGAGCGGGCACCAGGCCCGGCAGGACGGGCGGCCGGGAGGTGCGTCGGCCCGTGGGGCGGCGTCGGATCGGGCGGCGGCGCGCCAGGGGCGAGGGGTGACCGGCTCCGCCGTCGGGGCCCGATGCCGATCCTTCGTGACGCTGTGGCGTTACTTGGGCAGGGGGCGCTCCGTTCACCTGAGTAGCGGTGGCGCAGGCCGGGCCGCGCCGCCTCCCGTTTCAGTGGTCCGGCGGCTTGCCGGTGCCTGGCGCGGCCGCGCGCGAAAGGAGGCGCCCCATGCGGGAGCCGATGCTGCGGAGCATCGTCACGGTTGGCGGCTCCACGCTCCGGGGCGCCGTCCGCGCGGTGGGGGATGCCGTACGCCCTTCGGGACACCGGCGGTGCGGCCGAGGGGAATTGGGAGCAGGAGGAGTCTGGCCATGACGTCCGAGGTGACACGGCCGTTGGCGCCACCGCCGACACGGCACGGCGACAGGGCGCGCGACCTGACCGAGGTGCGTCCGACGCCTGTTCCGCCGGCGCCGCACGCCCGCCCGGACGCGACTTCGGGCAGAACTGCCGGAGCACAGACCCCGGCACCGGTGTCGGCGTCCGGACTCCCGCCGCGGCGCAGTGGTGAACTTCCGCCCGCACACGAGTCGTTGATCTGTGTCGCGCTGCCCGGCCTCGCGATCTCCTCGGACCATGGGCAACTGTCGGCGCAGGGACTGGAGGGGTTCTACCGCGCGGGGCGCCGTGTGCTGTCCCGCTGCCAGATCCGGGTGTCCGGCCGGGAGCCGGTGGCCGTGCAGGCGCGGATGCTCTCCGCCGACCGTGCCCGCTTCGTGGCCACCGTACGGGCGGCCTCCGACGCAGGCCCCGATCCGGACCTCGTCGTCCAGCGGATCCGGACCGCCGACGGCACCGAGCGCATCACGCTGTACAGCTCCGCGCCGCGACCGCTGCGCATCCCCCTCGAGGTGGCGCTCGGCACGGACCTGGCCGAGCTCGGGGCGGTGGCCGCCGGGCACCCCGGGCGGGAACTTCCCGCGACGGTCCACGACGCCGGGTTGCGCTGGTCTTCGCCCACCGGCCATGCCGTGGTCACGGCGACCCCGCCGCCCACGGACGCGCTCGCCTCCGCCGGACTCCTGCGCTGGGAGTTCGAGCTGGCCCCGGGCGGCGTGTGCACCGTGGAGCTGAGGATCCGTGCGGACGGTGCGAGCGGCGGCAGAGGCGCCGGGCACAGCGCGGTCAGGCCGTTCGCCCCGGCCCAGGCGCACGGCGACGACCCGCGGGTGGGGCCGTTGCTGCGGACGTGCGTCGACGACCTTCAGGCGCTGCTGGTGCGCGACCCCGAGCACCCGTCGGACATCCATCTGGCGGCGGGAGCGCCCTGGCGCTGCGGCCTCGCGCCGGCCGAGGCGCTGGCCGCCGCCAGGATGGCCCTTCCCCTCGGCACTCGACTGGCCGCCGGCACGCTGCGCACGCTCGCCCGTACTCAACTGACAGGACCAGGGCCGGAGTTCGGCCGCCTGCCCGGGCCACTGCGGCACGCGGGCATCCAGGTCCCCCCGAGCTGCACGGGCATCGAGGCCACCTTGCTGTTCCCGGTTCTCCTCGCGGAGGCCAGACGCTGGGGCCTCGCCGAGCCGGAGATCGCGGAGCTGCTGCCCGCTGCGGAGCGCTGTCTGCAGTGGCTGCGCACCGCCGCGGGAGACGGCCCCTACTTGCCGGACCCGGGGCCGGGCGGCCCGCTGCGCTGTGAGACCCAGGCGCACGCGCACCGTGCGGCGCTGCTCGGCGCGGACCTCCTCGACGCGTACGGCAGACCCGGCGCCATGGAGCTGCGGCAGTGGGCGCAGGAACTGAGACACCGTTTCCGGGAGGACTTCTGGGTCGACGACCGCGGGGGCGGCAGGCCTGCGGCAGCCCGCACCCCGTCCGGTCACCCCGTCCCGTACCTCGGCAGCGGCGCCGCGCACCTGCTCGACAGCGGGCTGCTCGGCGCCGGGGGCTCCGCACCGGGGATCCTGGACAAGGTGCAGACGGAGCAGCTCGCGCGGCTGTTCGGCGGTCCCGGGCTCGACTCCGGGTGGGGGCTGCGCACCCTGGAGGCCAAGGGCCCGCTGTACAACCCGTTCGGACACCGTGCCGGAGCGGTGCGGGTGCACGAGACGGCGGTGGCCGTCGCGGGTCTGTCGGCAGCCGGGTACGAGAAGGAGGCGGCGTCCTTGTTGCGCGGCATCCTGGCGGCGGCGGAAGCCTTCGGTTTCCGGCTGCCCGAGATGTACGCGGGGGAGCAGCGCGTCGAGGGCGGCGCCCCACTGCCGCACCCCGCCGCCTGCAGACCGTCCGCCGTCGCCTCGGCCGCCGGGGTGCATCTGCTGGCCACGCTTGCCGGTATCCGCCCGGACGTACCGGCGGGGACGGTGGCGCTGTCACCCGTCCGCGGTGCCCCGCTCGGGGAACTGGGGCTGACGGGGCTGAGCGTCGGCGGGCAGGCCTTCTCCGTACGGGTCAGCCGACTGGGGCTCGCGATGGTCGAGGAGGCTGCGGAGACCCTGCAGTTGGGCGTGTGACGGCCCCGGGCACGGCCGCTTCGGGCCGCTGACCCGGCGCGGAAGCGTGAACGAAGGGAGTGTTTATCGTCATCCAGACGACTATGATCGTTCCATGTCGCCCTACGACCCGTCGGCCTTCCCGCCTTTCGCTGTCACCGTCGACCTGGTCGTGCTGACCGTGCGGCGGCACGCCCTGTGCGCGCTGGCGGTGCGGCGCGGGGAACCGCCGTTTCAAGGGCGTTGGGCCTTGCCCGGTGGCTTCGTGCGGGACGACGAGGATCTGACCGCGGCGGCGGCGCGTGAACTGTCCGAGGAGACGGGCCTGTGCGCCCACGCCCCGGGGGTGCCCGCGCAGGACAATGGTGCGCACCTGGAGCAGTTGGCCACGTACGGCGACCCGAAGCGGGATCCGCGGATGCGCGTGGTCAGCGTTGCGCACCTGGCGCTCGCGCCCGACCTGCCGGCGCCGCGGGCCGGGGGAGACGCGCACAGCGCCCGCTGGGCCCCCGTGGAAGCGCTGCTGCACCAGAGCGGGTACGGGCGGGAGGGCGAGCAGGCCGCGCCCCTCGCCTTCGACCATGCTCAGATCCTGGCGGACGGGGTGGAGCGGGCCCGCTCGAAGATCGAGTACTCCTCGCTGGCCACGGCCTTCTGCCCGCCGGAGTTCACTGTCGGCGAGCTGCGTCGTGTGTACGAGGCGGTGTGGGGTGTCGCCCTCGACCCGCGCAATTTCCATCGCAAGGTGACCGGGACGCCCGGCTTCCTGGTGCCCACCGGTGGTACCACCACACGGCAGGGTGGCCGTCCCGCCCAGCTTTTCCGCGCCGGCGGCGCCACGCTGCTCAACCCGCCGATGCTGCGCCCCGAGGTCTGACCGCCGCGCGGACGCGGAGCCTTGTGGCGGCTTGAGTTCCGGGCTCGGGGCTCGGGACACCCGGGCCGCCATCTTGCCCGGAATGGGCGAAATGTCGCGTTATCTTGCTGGTGTACCCACGAGGTTCGTCGGCCAGGGAACCGGCGGACGGGCCCCGGCCGCCGAGCGGTCGCCCATCCTGCGAGAGAAGCGATGATCCAGGCCATCGGACTGACCAGCAACGCCCGCAAGGAGCGTCCGCCCACGGTCGACGACGTGTCCTTCGAGGCCGCCGCGGGCCGGGTGACAGCCCTGCTCGGTGCCCGCGGCGCGGGCAAGACGACCGTGGTGCGGCTGATGCTCGAACTCCAACAGGGCCGCGGTATCACGTACTTCAGAGGGCGCCCCCTGCACCGCATCACTCATCCGGCGCGCGAAGTCGGCGTGCTGCTCGGGGATGTGCCAGGACACCCGGCCCGTACGGTCCGCGGCCAGCTGCGCATGCTCTGCTCCGCGGCCGGTGTCCCCGTCCGGCGCGCGGACGAGGTGCTGGAGGTCGTCGGTCTCGTGAGCCTGCGCGATCTGCGCCTGGGCACCCTGTCGCGCGGCATGGACCGCCGGCTCGGCCTGGCCTGCGCGCTGCTCGCGGACCCGCACACGCTCGTGCTCGACGGACCGGCGGACGGTCTGTCGGGTCGGGAGAGCAAGTGGATGCACGGGATCCTGCGGGCGCACGCCGCCGTCGGCGGCACCGTGCTGTTCACCACCGGCGACCCGAAGGAGGCGGCCCGTACCGCCGACCGCGTCGTCACGCTCGACGAAGGGCGCGTGGTCGCGGACCAGGAGGTCGCCGACTTCGCGCGCACCAGACTGCGGCCCCGGGTCGCCGTCCGCAGCCCGCACGCCGCGCGGCTCGGGGTCCTGCTGAGCAAGGAGGCCCGGACGGCGAAGCGCTCCGTCGAGGTGGTCACGGAGGACGGCAGCCGTCTGTCGGTCTATGGCAGCAGTTGCGCGGACGTCGGCGAGACGGCGTACCGGCATGGGATCCTCGTCCACCAGCTCGCCGACGAGACCGGGGACGCCGGACTCGTGGTGGCGCTGACCCCCCTCGCCGACGCCGGGCCGCCGCCGGGCGAGCCCGATCCGACGGTCCAGGCTCCACCGGCCCCGCCTCTGGAGGGCGCGGACACCGAGGCGCGGCCCATGCTCGACCCCGTTCGCCCCACCAGCACCTTCGTGCCGCTTGTC
The DNA here is from genome assembly GCF_017377775.1 of Streptomyces sp. VRA16 Mangrove soil. Classification (GTDB taxonomy): domain Bacteria; phylum Actinomycetota; class Actinomycetes; order Streptomycetales; family Streptomycetaceae; genus Streptomyces. Next base: position 148,721 of record NZ_JAFVLN010000014.1, on the reverse strand, counting down.
GACACGGCGCCGCCGAGCCGCGGCGCGGAGACCGCCTCCGTCGACGAACGCGCGGGCGGCACCGCCGACAGCCCCCGGACCGCCTCGGCGCTGCCCGGACTGCCGCCTCCCATCACCGTCCGGCCCGCGCACAGCCCGCTGCGGCCCCTGCGCTACGAGCTGCGCCGGGCGACCGGTATCGCCACCGGGTACATCACCATGGCGCTCGTCCTCGCCGTCTCCGCGCTCCTCTCCGTGGTGCTCGCCCGCGCGGGACACACCCCCCAGCCGCGGCTGCTCGCCGCATGGCCGCGGGAGCTGCCCCTGCCGCCCGCCGCGCTGGGGGCAGGGCTGCTCGGGGCCTTCGCCTTCGGTGACGAGTTCCGCCACCCCGCACTCGCCGCCGATCGCGGAACCGTCCCCCGCCGCCTGGGGCTGCTCGCGGCCAAACTGATCGTCGGCGCGGCCACCGCCGTGATCATGGCCGCCCTCGTCATCGGCTGCGACGCCGCGCTGCTCCACCTCGTATACGGACCGGAGCTCACTCAAGTTCCCGCCGACTCGCTCTCCCTGAGCGCGAGTTGGTTCGTCCTTGTCGTCGCATGCGCTTGGGCGGGGGTGCTCGCGTCCGGAGTTTTCCGTTCCACCGCGGCAGGGCTCGCCGCCGTACTGGCCGTTCCGATTGTCATCGTGCCGCTCGTACAAAAGGCCTTGGAGGGACCGTCTGTGCGAACGGCCGCGGGACTTCCGGCGCGGCTGCGGGAACTCGCTCTACTGCACTGGCCCTTCGGTGCGGAGCGCATCGTCGCCGCCGGAGTGCGCATGGTCGCCCAACCCGTGGGAGGCGCCCTGATGTTGTCGCTCACCGCGCTGCTCTGCGCATATGTGCTCACGGTGCTGCGCCCCAGGGCGCGATGACGGTCACTCGGAGCCTTCCGGTACCCAGGTGCTCACAACTCCCCTTGGAACGCCCATTTCTTTCCGATAAGGCGTCAATTGCAGCGAGGGCGGCGATCACCCTTTCGTGTGCTTTTCACCAAAGACCTCAAGGGAGTTGGGAGGGGCGCCGACAACAGATTCCGTGAGTACCCTTGCGCACACCATGATGACCGCCGCCCGCTCCGCCGACTCCGGCCTCGCAGCTTCGGGCGAACTCGACCGCTACTCCTACGCGGAGCCGGCCGCCGACCGCGTCGGCCCCTCTGCCTGGGACAGCACGGACCAGGAACTGGGCCGCGTCGGCCGGCGCACCGCGGGCAACCGCGGTCGCGGTCTGCACGGTCAACTCGTCCAGCAGCTGGGGCAGATGATCGTCTCCGGTGACCTGGGCGCCGACCGCCCGCTGGTGCCCGAGGAGATCGGGCAGCGTTTCGAGGTGTCCCGCACCGTCGTCCGCGAGTCCCTCCGTGTCCTGGAGGCGAAGGGCCTGGTCAGCGCCCGGCCGAACGTCGGCACGCGCGTACGCCCGGTCAGCGACTGGAACCTCTTGGACCCGGACATCATCGAGTGGCGCGCCTTCGGGCCGCAGCGCGACGACCAGCGGCGCGAGCTGAGCGAGCTGCGCTGGACGATCGAGCCGCTCGCCGCCCGCCTCGCCGCGGGGCACGGCCGTGAGGACCTGCAGCAGCGCCTTGCCGACATGGTGGAGATCATGGGGCACGCCCTGGGGCAGGGGGACTCGATCACGTTCTCCCGAGCCGATGCCGAGTTTCACGCGCTGCTCATCCAGCTCGCGGGTAACCGGATGCTGGAGCACCTCTCCGGCATCGTCTCCGCCGCTCTCCAGGTTTCCGGCGGGCCCGTCACCGGCTGTGACCGGCCGAACGAGACGGCGATCGGCCATCACGGCCGCATCGTCGACGCGCTCGCCGCGGGCGACGCCTCCGGGGCCGAGACCGCGATGCGCCACCTGCTCACGGTCCACCCCGAGGTGGAGCGCGTGGTGCCGGCCCCGCGCGAGCACTGACCGCCGGGGACACCGCAGGGCGAGGGAGTGCGAACCGGACGTCGCCGGAAGGTCCCACCACGCGTGCACGCGCATGTGTAGGTGGGAACCATCCGGCGACTCGGTCGTCAGGGGTCCGTCGGAGACCGTTGCCCGGGTTCGTCGAGTGTCTGCAGGAGCTCGCGAGGTGACCGCGTCTGTCCGTATCGGTTAGTTTTTGACCACTTACGGGGTGTGACTCGGGCCACGCAGATTGGGCGTAACGCTCCCCGGGGCAACGCGATGACCTAAGAGGTGACGGCCGAGGAGGGAATACAGCGACCGCTCGCGGTGCTGTGCATCTCCCCGGCCCCCGCCCGCGCCGTCGGCCCATCCCCAAGTCGGCGGTCGTCGGCTCCGGTCCACACAGGACGGGGCCGGAAGCCGTTTTCCAACGTTCCGAGAGGTTGTTCGTGTCGGCCAGCACATCCCGTACGCTCCCGCCGGAGATCGCCGAGTCCGTCTCTGTCATGGCGCTCATTGAGCGGGGAAAGGCTGATGGCCAGATCGCCGGCGATGACGTACGCCGTGCGTTCGAAGCCGACCAGATTCCGGCCACTCAGTGGAAGAACGTTCTGCGCAGCCTCAACCAGATCCTCGAGGAAGAGGGTGTGACGCTGATGGTCAGTGCCGCTGAGCCCAAGCGTCCCCGAAAGAGCGTCGCAGCCAAGAGTCCGGTCAAGCGCACCGCAACCAAGACGGTCGCGGCCAAGACGGTCACCGCCAAGCGGGTCGCCGCGACCACCGCGCCCGAGTCGACGACCACCGAGGCCGCCGCAGACGAAGCCGCGCCCGCCAAGAAGGCCGCGGCCAAGAAGACCACCGCCAAGAAGGCCACCGCCAAGAAGACGGTCGCCAAGAAGACCGCCGCGAAGAAGACGGCCGGCAAGAAGGACGACGACCTTCTTGACGACGAGGCGACCGAGGAGACTCCCGCCACGGCCAAGGGTGGCGACGAGGAGACCCCCGAGGGCCAGGGCTTCGTGCTGTCCGACGAGGACGAGGACGACGCGCCTGCGCAGCAGGTCGCCGCCGCCGGCGCCACCGCCGACCCGGTCAAGGACTACCTGAAGCAGATCGGTAAGGTCCCGCTGCTCAACGCCGAGCAGGAGGTCGAGCTCGCCAAGCGCATCGAGGCTGGTCTGTTCGCCGAGGACAAGCTGGCCAACGCCGACAAGCTCGCCCCCAAGCTCAAGCGTGAGCTGGAGATCATCGCCGAGGACGGCCGCCGCGCCAAGAACCACCTCCTGGAGGCCAACCTCCGCCTGGTGGTCTCCCTGGCCAAGCGCTACACCGGCCGCGGCATGCTCTTCCTGGACCTCATCCAGGAGGGCAACCTCGGTCTGATCCGCGCGGTCGAGAAGTTCGACTACACCAAGGGCTACAAGTTCTCCACGTACGCCACCTGGTGGATCCGTCAGGCGATCACCCGCGCCATGGCCGACCAGGCCCGCACCATCCGTATCCCGGTGCACATGGTCGAGGTCATCAACAAGCTCGCGCGCGTGCAGCGCCAGATGCTTCAGGACCTGGGCCGCGAGCCCACCCCGGAGGAGCTGGCCAAGGAACTCGACATGACCCCCGAGAAGGTCATCGAGGTCCAGAAGTACGGTCGCGAGCCCATCTCCCTGCACACCCCGCTGGGCGAGGACGGTGACAGCGAGTTCGGTGACCTCATCGAGGACTCCGAGGCTGTCGTCCCGGCCGACGCCGTCAGCTTCACGCTTCTCCAGGAGCAGCTGCACTCCGTGCTCGACACCCTGTCCGAGCGCGAGGCTGGCGTCGTCTCCATGCGGTTCGGTCTCACCGACGGTCAGCCGAAGACCCTCGACGAGATCGGCAAGGTCTACGGCGTCACGCGTGAGCGCATCCGCCAGATCGAGTCCAAGACGATGTCGAAGCTGCGCCACCCGTCGCGCTCCCAGGTCCTGCGCGACTACCTCGACTAGTCACAGGCTCCTGTACGGCCCGCAGAAGGCCCGGCACCACCCCGCCTAAGGGGAAGTGCCGGGCCTTCCGTGTGCGCGGCTGTGAGCAGATCCTCGCGGTGCGTGCGGCGCCCGACTGGATCACTCTGGGTGTGCCACAGCAACCCAGAGTGAGGAGACCGCATGCGTCGTCCTTTCGCGAGAGCGCTGACCGCTCCGCTGGCCGTACTGACCGCCGCGGCGGTGCTGCCCCTGTCCGCGGCGGGATCGGTGGCCGCCGACAGCGGGGTCATCGGCGGCCACCAGGTCCGGGCCGCCGACAGCCCGTGGGCGGTGGCCCTCTCCAGCCGTGACCGGTTCGGGGGTACCCGCGCCGGACAGTTCTGCGGGGGAGTGGTCGTCGGACGGTCCACGGTCCTCACGGCGGCGCACTGTCTGAGCGAGGACGTGCTCGGGGTGGCGGGCGGCGAGGTGGGCGACCTCAAGGTGATCGCCGGGCGCAGCGACCTGCAGGCGGACGACGGCGCGGAGATTCCGGTCAGGAGGACGTGGGTCAACCCCGAGTACGACAGCTACACGAACTCCGGCGATGTGGCGGTCCTCACACTGGCGACACCGCTGCCAGGGGGATACGTGCTCCCGATGGCGGACGGGGGCGACGTCGCCTATGCGCCCGGCACGGGGGCCGCCGTCTACGGGTGGGGCGACACGACGGGCGCCGGTGACTACGCGCGCGTGCTGCGCGCGGCGCGCGTCCGGGTGCTTCCCGACGCCGTGTGCCAGGAGGCCTACCCGGGCAGCTCGGACGGGATGTACCTGTCGTCCTCGATGCTCTGCGCGGGAGAGCTGGGCGGCGGTAAGGACGCCTGCCAGGGGGACAGCGGCGGCCCGCTGGTGGCCCGGGGCAAGCTGATCGGCCTGGTGTCCTGGGGGAGCGGTTGTGGGCGCGCGGGGAGTCCGGGTGTCTACACGCGGGTCTCTGACGTGCTGCGTGTGCTGACGCGGCACGGCTGACACCGCGTGCGGATACGAGGACGGGCGGTCACTCCTGGGTGGGGAGTGACCGCCCGATCACCGGCCTGATGCCGGAGCTGGCTCGTCGTGGGTGCGAGGCGTCAGCGTTCCTCGGTCTCGGCGCTTGCCGGAACGGCGGTGAGCCGCTCCGTCTCGTCCTGTATCTCAGCGGCGATCTTCTTGAGTTCCGGCTCGAACTTGCGACCGTGGTGGGCGCAGAAGAGCAGTTCACCACCGCTGATGAGAACGACGCGCAGATATGCCTGGGCGCCGCAACGGTCACAGCGGTCAGCGGCCGTCAGCGGGCTCGCGGGGGTCAGAACAGTAGTCACGTCGCCTCTTCTCTAGCTCGACGAGCTGTCGTACCAGGGTCAACATCCAACCAGGCCGAAAACGTTCCCGCTCGCGGCTTTTCCTCGAAAATTTTCTTCGAGGCCGGCCAGGTGCTGCCGGGTGGCGGCGAATGTGCCGTATTGCGTCTCTTACGTGTCTTACGGGTTCGCGCGTTCTGTCAGGTCGGTCCTCCCCGGCGGGCTGCCGGTTGTTCATGAGGACGTGCCCGGAGCCTAAATGGTTCATGCCTGGAAGGGAACGTGATGTGTGCTTCACTCCATCGAGGGATCGAACACGCATGCGACCTTGGACTAGTCTGGGCTGAGGTGAGGGTGGCGTGACAACGGCTCTACCAGGCCTCGGTACCCTCTGAGCGGCGACCGACGCCGGCCCTTTACCCACAAGGGCCTCATTTGAAATTCAGCGAGGAGCGAACCGCGTGACCGCCGAAACGTCCGTGCCGTCCACAGCGCTGCTGACCGGAGCAGACCGGGACGGTTCCAACTACACCGCGCGGCACCTTCTCGTTCTCGAGGGGCTCGAGGCCGTACGCAAGCGTCCGGGCATGTACATCGGCTCGACCGACAGCCGCGGTCTCATGCACTGCCTCTGGGAGATCATCGACAACTCCGTCGACGAGGCCCTCGGTGGTTACTGCGACAACATCGAGGTGATCCTGCACGACGACGCCTCCGTCGAGGTGCGGGACAACGGCCGCGGCATCCCCGTGGACGTGGAGCCCAAGACCGGCCTGTCCGGAGTCGAGGTCGTCATGACCAAGCTCCACGCGGGCGGCAAGTTCGGCGGCGGCTCGTACGCGGCCTCCGGCGGTCTGCACGGCGTGGGCGCCTCCGTGGTGAACGCGCTGTCGGCGCGTCTCGACGTCGAGGTGGACCGCGGCGGGCACACGCACGCGATCAGCTTCCGGCGCGGCGTCCCGGGCGCCTTCTCCAAGCCCGGTCCCGACGCGCCGTTCGACCCCGCGGCACGACTGAGCAAGACCAAGAAGGTCCCGAAGGCCCGCCAGGGCACGCGCGTGCGCTACTGGGCGGACCGCCAGATCTTCCTCAAGGACGCCAAGCTCTCCCTGGAGACGTTGCACCAGCGCGCCCGCCAGACCGCGTTCCTGGTGCCGGGCCTGACCATCGTCGTACGGGACGAGTTCGGCCTGGGCGAGGGCGGCAGCAAGGGCGAGGAATCCTTCCGCTTCGACGGCGGCATCAGCGAGTTCTGCGAGTACCTGGCGCAGGACAAGGCGGTCTGCGACGTCCTCCGCTTGACCGGGTCGGGCACCTTCAAGGAGACCGTCCCGGTGCTCGACGAGCACGGCCAGATGACGCCGACCGAGGTCCAGCGCGAGCTCGGCGTCGACGTCGCGCTGCGCTGGGGCACCGGCTACGACACGACCGTCAGGTCGTTCGTGAACATCATCGCCACCCCCAAGGGTGGCACCCACGTCACCGGCTTCGAACGCTCGCTCACGAAGACGATGAACGAGGTGCTGCGCTCCCAGAAGCTGCTGCGCGTCGCCGAGGACGACATCGTCAAGGACGACGCCCTTGAGGGCCTCACGGCCGTCGTCACGGTCCGCCTCGCGGAGCCGCAGTTCGAGGGCCAGACCAAGGAGGTCCTCGGTACCTCCGCGGCCAACCGCATCGTCGCCAACGTGATCGCCAAAGAACTCAAGGCGTTCCTGACGTCCACCAAGCGCGACGCCAAGGCGCAGGCCCGTGCCGTCATGGAGAAGGCCGTCGCCGCGGCCCGTACGCGCATCGCCGCCCGCCAGCACAAGGACGCGCAGCGCCGCAAGACGGCCCTGGAATCGTCGTCGCTGCCCGCGAAGCTCGCGGACTGCCGCAGCGACGACGTCGAGCGCAGCGAGCTGTTCATCGTCGAGGGCGACTCGGCGCTCGGCACCGCAAAGCTCGCCCGGAACTCCGAGTTCCAGGCGCTCCTGCCGATCCGCGGCAAGATCCTCAACGTTCAGAAGTCGTCCGTGTCGGACATGCTGAAGAACGTCGAGTGCGGCGCGATCATCCAGGTCATAGGAGCCGGGTCCGGCCGGACCTTCGACATCGACGCGGCGCGCTACGGCAAGATCATCCTGCTCGTCGACGCCGACGTCGACGGCGCACACATCCGTACCCTGCTGCTGACGCTGTTCCAGCGCTACATGCGGCCGATGATCGAGGCCGGCCGCGTCTTCGCCGCCGTGCCGCCGCTGCACCGCATCGAGCTGGTCCAGCCGAAGAAGGGCCAGGACAAGTACGTCTACACCTACTCGGACCGTGAGCTGCGCGAGACGCTGCTCGAGTTCCAGCGCAAGGGCGTCCGCTACAAGGACTCCATCCAGCGCTACAAGGGTCTGGGCGAGATGGATGCCGACCAGCTGGCCGAGACCACGATGGACCCGCGGTTCCGCACCCTGCGCCGCATCAACATCGGCGAGCTGGAGGCCGCGGAGCAGGTCTTCGATCTGCTGATGGGCAACGACGTGGCACCGCGCAAGGAGTTCATCTCCAGCTCCGCGGCGACCCTCGACCGGTCGCGCATCGACGCGTAGCGCAGGGCCGCCGGGCCGTGCGACAAGCGCTCCCAGAAGGGCTCTCCACCCCCGGGTGGAGAGCCCTTTTCCACCCTCGATCCACCCCCGCTCCGATCTCCTGACCTGCCGATTTCCGTAGCGTCCAGAGCGTTGAACCCATCCGCTCACCATGCTTTACGGAGGCCGTCATGTCCGCAGCCGCCACCGCGCTGACGATCGTCGTTGTCGTGGCCCTCGTCCTCGTCCGCCAGTTCAGGACCGAGCGGCTCGCGGCCGACCGCAAATGGTGGGTGCTGCCCGTGATCCTCGGCGTCGTCGCGGTCCGGAACGGCTCCCTGACCGACCCGCACCACACGACCGGATCCGTCGTCCTGCTCGCCGTCGGCCTGCTCGTCAGCGCCGGCATCGGAGTCGGCTGGGCGTACACCACACGGTTGTGGGTCGACGAGCAGGGCGATGCCTGGACCAAGGGCACGGCCGCGACGGTCGGCACCTGGCTGGCCGGGATCGCGACCCGTGCGGGCATCCTCGGGATCGGCCTGGCCGTGGGCATCCACCTCGGAAGCTCCAGCCTGATGCTGGGCTTCGCCGTCTCCCTCCTGGTCCGCTCGGGACTGCTGATGCTCAGGGCCGACCGTGAGCGTTCGGCGTACGTTGGTCCTGTCGCGCAGCCCGTGTGGGAGGACCACAGGTGATCCGCAGGAACTGGACGGAATGGCCTTCACGGGAGGCCCTCTCCCGTGAGGGCCTGACCCGCGCCCGGCGCCTGCTCACCAGGGCCGTACGGGTGACCCTGCTCGGGATCCTGGTGTGGACCGTGGTCACCCAGCGGGACGTCCAGGACTGGACGCTGGTGGTCGCCCCGGTTGTCCTGCTCGCCTGTGGAGCCGCCGCCTGGGCGTTCTTCCACACCACCCTCCGTCACCGGCTGTGGCCCTCGGTGGGGCTGCTCGGCTTCCTGCTCTGTGTGGCGGTGCTGGCCCAGCACGCGGGATTCTTCGGGCCGGCCTCCGTGCTGTGGTGCGGCTGTGCCGTCACGGCCATCGAGCGCATGCCGCTCGTGGCGGGAGTGCCCCTGCTCGCGGTCGCCCTGACCGGGTTCGCGATCGACAACGACGACCCGTGGCTGACCACCGCGGCCATCGCCATCGGACTGTGCCTGTCCGGGTACGTCCTGCGCCTCGACGCGGAAGCCCGGGGCAACGCCCAGCGACTGCTCGTCCAGGAGCGTGCCGCACGGGTCGCGGAGGCCGAGTCGGCGGCGCTCGCCGAGCGCTCCAGGATCGCCCGCGAGATCCACGACGTGCTCGCCCACAGCCTCTCCGCGCAGCTCGTGCACCTCGAGGCGGCCCGGCTGCTGATCGAGCGCGGCGCCGACCGGGAGCAGATCCTGGACCGGGTCGTCGCGGCCCGCGGCATGGCCCGTGACGGGCTCTCGGAGACCCGGCAGGCCCTGTCGGCGCTGCGTGGCGAGATGACGCCGCTGGAGGACTTCCTGAAGGAGCTGACCGGGTCCGCGGACGGGGCCACGCTCACGGTAGAGGGCGAGCGCAGACCGCTCACGGTGGAGGCGTCCCAGGCGGTGCGCAGAGTCGCGCAGGAAGCCCTGACGAACGTACGCAAGCACGCGCCCGGCGCGAAGACGGCGATGCGGCTGGAGTACCGGCCGACCGAAGTGACCCTGGAAATACGGGATTCGGGGGCGTCCCGGCCTCACGAGGAGCTCACTGTCAGTGGTTCCGGTTACGGTCTGTTGGGGATGAGGGAGCGCGCCGAGTTGTTGGGTGGCACGCTCGATGCCGGGCCGTACGAGGAGGGGTTTGTGGTCACGTTGAAGGTTCCCGTATGAGCGGGACGGAAGGGGCGGGGAGCGGGAGCAGGCCGGCGGCCCGGGTCGTGGTGGTGGACGACCAGACGGTGGTGCGGGAAGGCATCGTGATGCTGCTCGGGCTGCTGCCCGGGATCGAGGTGGTCGGCTCCGGGGGAGATGGCGAGGAAGCGGTGGCGCTCGTGGCCGAACTGGCGCCGGACGTCGTCCTGATGGACCTGCGCATGCCGCGCTGCGACGGGGTCGAGGCGACCAGGCGGATCAGGGCCGAGTACCCGGGCACCCAGGTGGTCGTGCTGACCACCTACGCGGACGACGAGTCGTTGTTCCCGGCCCTCACGGCGGGCGCGCGGGGCTATCTCACGAAGGACGCCGGTGGGGAAGAGATCGTGCGGGCCGTCGAGGACGTGCTGTCCGGCGACGCCGGGCTCTCCCCGAAGATCCAGCGGAGACTGCTGGAGAGACTCTCGCAGCCCGCTCCCGCCGTGACGCCCGAGCCGAAGGAGCCGCCGGACGGACTGACGGCGCGGGAGGCCGAGGTCCTCGGGCTGATCGCCGACGGTCTGACGAACCAGGAGATCGCCCGGGAGCTCCACGTCTCTACGGCGACGGTGAAGACCCACATCAACAACCTGTTCGCGAAGACCGGGCTCAAGGACCGCGCGCAGGCGGTGCGTTACGCCTACCGGCACGGGCTCGCGAAGCCGCCGGGGTCGACGCTGTCCTGAGCCACGACCCGGGCCCGTCGTTCCGCTCCGCCCGCCCCAGAAGGCCCCGGAGCCCCCGGAGGTCACCCTTCGAGTGGACGACCGGGGGCCTGAGCGCAGGACCTCACCCCCGCGCCATCACCTAATGGGGTGAAGGACTTGTGAGCTGAGTCCGGGATCTTCCCGTTCTGTCCATCCTTGGCACGCGGCCGACGTGGGCCGCGGACAAGGAGAGTTCGGTGGAGAAGCAAGACGGGCGCGAGACGGCGCAGCCCCGGGCCGGAGATCGTGGTGGCATCAGCGATCCCTGGCACGACGCGCTGGCCTCGGGATGGGGCGAGTTGGACGGCACGGGCGCACCGGCGCCCGCCGCGCCCGCCCGGCCCGTACCGAGGCAGCGGAGCGCGGCGGGCATCTATTTGGAGGTGCAGCGCAGCGACGCCTTCCAGGAAGTGCGCGGACGCTACCGGAGGTTCGTCGTTCCCGCGGTCGCGGTCTTCTTCACCTGGTACGTCGCGTACGTGGTGGCTGCCACGACCGCGCCGGAACTGATGGCCCGCCCGGTCTCGGGCGCGGTGAACGTGGCGATGGTGGCCGGGCTCGGCCAGTTCGCCAGCACCTTCTTGCTGACGTGGCTGTACGCGCGTCATGCGCGGCTGCGCCGCGACCGTGCCGCGCTCGAACTTCGGTGGGACACCCAGGAGATGACACGCGGCATCACCACGCCCGCGCGCATGAACGGTTCGGCTCGGAGCGAGGGCGGCCAGTGGTGACCGGCATGCATCAGACCCTGGCGCTGGTGCTGTTCAGCGCGTTCGTGGCGGTGACGCTCGCGATCACGACGTGGGTGAGCCGCAACCGGCACGGATCGGCGGAGGAGTTCTACGCGGGCGGCCGGCTGTTCTCGCCCATGGAGAACGGTTTTGCCATCGCGGGCGACTACATGTCCGCCGCCTCCTTCCTCGGCATCTCGGGCGTCATCGCGCTCTTCGGGTACGACGGGCTGCTCTACTCCGTGGGCTTCCTCGTGGCCTGGCTCGTCGTCCTCTTCCTGGTCGCCGAACTGGTGCGCAACTGCGGCCGGTTCACGCTCGCCGACGTCGTGGCGGCACGGATGCGGGAGCGTCCCGTGCGCATCGCCGCGGGAACTTCCTCGGTCACCGTGTCCGTTCTCTATCTGGTGGCGCAGATGGTGGGCGCGGGAAGCCTGGTCGCGCTGCTGCTCGGTGGGAAGAGCGGAGCCGCGCAGTCATGGACCGTCGTCGGCGTGGGCGCGCTCATGGTGATCTATGTGTCGATGGGAGGGATGCGGGCCACCACCTGGATCCAGATCGTGAAGGCCGTCCTGCTCATGGGCGGGGCGATCACCCTGACGGTGCTCGTCCTGGCACGCTTCCACGGCGACTTCGACCAGCTGCTGCGTTCGGCCGCGGCGCGCAGCGGGCACGGCTCCGACTTCCTGGTGCCCGGGTTGAAGTACGGCGGAAGCTGGACCGCGCGCTTCGACTTCATCAGCCTGGGCCTGGCGCTCGTGCTCGGCACGGCGGGACTCCCGCACATCCTGTCGCGCTTCTACACGGTGCCGACCGCGCGGGCCGCACGCCGCTCGGTCATCTGGTCCATCGGCCTCATCGGCAGCTTCTACCTGATGACGATCGTGCTGGGCTTCGGCGCGGCCGCCATCGTCGGCTCCGACGCCGTACGGGGCTCAAATGCCGCGGGGAACACGGCGGTTCCGCTGCTCGCCCTCGACCTGGGCGGCGGTGCGGACTCCACGGGAGGCACCGTGCTGTTCGCGTGTGTCGCCGCGGTCGCCTTCGCCACCATCCTCGCCGTCGTCGCCGGGATCACGCTGGCCTCCTCGGCGTCCGTGGCGCACGATCTGTACGCGTCGCTCCGCCGCCGCGACAGCTCGGGCAGGCCCGTGGGCAAGGAGCGCAGCGAGGTGTCGGTGGCGCGGATCGCCGCGGCCGGGATCGGCGTGCTCGCGATCGGGCTCGGGCTGCTCGCGCGCGATCTCAACGTCGCGTTCCTGGTCGGCCTGGCCTTCGCCGTCGCCGCGTCGGCCAATCTGCCGGTGCTGCTCTACTCGCTGTTCTGGCGGAACTTCACGACGCGCGGGGCGGTGTGGTCGGTGTACGGCGGGCTCGTTCCCTCGGTCGTGCTCGTCCTGCTGTCGCCGGTGGTCTCCGGGAGCCCGACCTCCCTGTTCCCCGGCGTGGACTTCCAGTACTTCCCGCTGGAGAACCCCGGGCTCGTCTCCATCCCGCTCGGCTTCCTGGCGGGCTGGCTGGGCACGGTGACGTCGGCCGAACCGCCGGACGAGGCCAAGCACGCGGAGACCGAGGTGCGCGCCCTCACGGGTGCCGGGGCCGTGTGATCCACGGCCCCGACGGTCCGCACCAGCCGCAGGCGGGCCGTCGGGGCCGTACCCCCCCCGGTGGCCGCACCGCGCTCGGGGCGCCACCTTGGTTCAGGGCGTCACCCAGGCGTACCGGTGCTCGGGGCGCCCCGTGTCGCCGTACTTGAGGGAGAGCCGCAGCCGCCCGGACTGCTCCAGCGTGCGCAGATAGCGCTGCGCCGTGGACCGGCTCAGGCCCGTGCGGGCGGCCACCTCGTGGGCCGACAGCGGCTCGTCGGCGTGGTGCAGCACCCCGCAGATGAGATCGCTGGTCGGCTCCGAGTGCCCGCTGGGCAGCCCCGGCGAGGACGGCGCGGGCACCGTGCGCAGCGCGCCGAAGATCCGGTCGACCTGCTCCTGGCCCGCCACACCCCGGCCGCCGATCCGGGCGACGGTGCGACGCAGTGCCGCGTACGACTCGAGCCGGGCCCGCAGCGCCGCGAACGTGAACGGCTTGACCAGATAGTGCAGGGCGCCGAGGCGCATCGCGGACTGCACGGTGTCCACGTCACCGGCCGCCGTGATCATGATGACGTCGGTGCCGTGCCCGCGTTCCCGCATGAGAGGGACGAGTTCGAGACCCGTCATGTCCGGCAGATAGTGGTCGAGCAGGATCAGATCGATCTCCTCGCGTTCCACGATCGCCAGCGCCTGCGCCGCGTTGTGCGCACGGGCGGTGACGCGGAACCCGGGAACCTTTCCCACGTACCGTGCGTTGATCTCTGCGACACGGAAGTCATCATCGACTACCAGGACGGCAATCATCGGGCCTCTCTCCCTCAAGGCCAGGCGAGCGAGCTGTCGAGCCCGTGCGGTGGCTCAGCAGTTTTAGCCCGAGCAAAACGAGCACAACACCCTCTTGCAAGCAGAAGTCCCGCTTGCGCACACAAGACTGATGCCCGCATGCCCCTCCCGCCTACGGTCCGGGGCCATGAGCACAGACACACATCCCGCCATCGAGTTGAGGGGCGCGGGCAAAACGTTCAAAACCCCGTCCGGCGGGCTGCACACCGCGGTCAGGGACCTCGATCTGACCGTGCAGCGCGGCGAGTTCGTGGCCGTCGTCGGCCCCACCGGCTGCGGCAAGTCGACGACGCTGACGCTGGTCAGCGGACTCGAGGAGCCCTCCGACGGCGAGGTGCTGGTCGTCGGTGAGCCGGTCCGCGGCGTCGGCGACAAGGTCGGCTTCGTCTTCCAGCAGGACGCCACCTTCCCCTGGCGCACCGTGCTGTCGAACGTCATGGCCGGCCCGCGCTTCCGCGGCGTCCCCAAGGCGGAGGCCAAGGAGAAGGCCCGAGCCTGGCTCGCCCGCGTCGGCCTCTCGGCCTTCGAGGACCGCTACCCGCACCAGCTCTCGGGCGGCCAGCGCAAGCGCGTAGCCCTCGCCGCCACCTTCGTCAACGACCCCGAGATCCTGCTGATGGACGAGCCCTTCTCGGCGCTCGACGTGCAGACCAGGGCGCTGATGTCGGACGAGCTCCTCGAACTGTGGGAGGGCACGGGCGCCTCCGTCGTGTTCGTCACCCACGACCTGGAGGAGTCCATCGCCCTCGCCGACAAGGTCGTCGTGATGACGGCAGGACCCGCCACCGTCAAGCAGGTCTTCGACATCGACCTGCCGCGCCCCCGCAAGGTCGAATCGATCCGCCTGGAACCGCGGTTCATCGAGATCTACCGCGAGATCTGGGAGTCGCTCGGCGAAGAGGTCCGCATCACCCGGGAGCGAGGTGCCGCTGATGTCGCCTGACGTCGCCACCACCCCGGCCGACGCGCAGCAGCCGGTCAAGACCCTCGACCGCGCGCAGTCCCGCGCCCGCGCCGCCCGCCGTCGCAAGGCGGTGATCATGCTCGTACGCGCGGTGCTCCTGGTCGCCGTCCTCGGGCTGTGGGAGGTGCTCGCGCGGGCCGCGGTCATCGACCCGTTCAACTTCTCCATGCCGTCGAAGATCTGGGACCAGATCCAGCAGTGGGTGCTGCACGGCACCGCGCTCGGGTCGCTCGGCGAACAGGTCTGGTTCACCCTGCACGAGGCGCTGCTCGGCTGGATCATCGGCGTGATCGCCGGTGTGATCCTGGGCATCGCACTCGGCCGGATCGTGTTCCTCGCCGATGTCCTCGGCCCGTACATCAAGGTGCTCAACTCGATCCCGCGCATCGTGCTCGCGCCGATCTTCGTCATCTGGTTCGGTCTCGGCCCGGCCTCCAAGGTCGCCTCGGCCGTCGTCCTCGTCTTTTTCCCCGTCTTCTTCAACGCCTTCCAGGGCGCCCGCGAGGTCGATCGCAACCTGGTCGCCAACGCCCGCATCCTCGGCGCGAGCGACCGGCGCGTGACCCTTCAGGTCGTCATCCCGTCGGCCACCTCGTGGATCTTCACCAGCCTCCACGTCAGCTTCGGCTTCGCCCTCATCGGCGCCATCGTCGGCGAGTACATCGGCGCCACCAAGGGCATCGGCCTGCTCGTCGCCCAGTCCCAGGGCACCTTCAACGCGGCCGGTGTCTACGCCGCCATGGTGATCCTCGCCGTGGTCGCACTGGCGGCCGAGGGACTGCTCACCTTCGCCGAGCGGCGCATCTTCCGCTGGAAGCCGTCGGACTCCGACCGCTGACCCTCCGCTCCCCGGGCCCACCTCTCAACTTCCGCTCCCGCGGGGCCCGTTCGCTCCCCGCTCCCGCACCGCCACTTCACAAGGACGTGAACACCCATGCGCAAGACCGCCCGTTACGCATCGCTGGCCGCCGCCGGCCTGCTGGCCCTGACCTCCCTCACCGCCTGCGCCGACGATGCCTCCAGCACCTCGTCGAACTCCGGCAGCGGCTCGGGAGGGGGCGGCAAGGGCGAGAAGGTCAAGATCATGGTCGGTGGCCTGGACAAGGTCATCTACATGCCCGCGATGCTCACCCAGCGGCTCGGCTACTTCTCCGACGAGGGCCTGAACGTCGAGCTCCTCACCGAGCCCGCCGGTGTGCAGGCCGAGACGGCACTCGTCTCCGGGCAGGTCCAGGGCGCGGTCGGCTTCTACGACCACACGCTCGACCTCCAGACCAAGGGCAAGCACGTCGAGTCCGTCGTGCAGTTCTCGCACGCGCCCGGCGAGGTCGAGGTCGTCTCCAAGAAGGCCGACGGCGACATCACCTCGCCCAAGGACTTCAAGGGCAAGAAGCTCGGCATCACCGGACTCGGCTCGTCCACGGACTTCCTCACCAAGTACCTGGCCGTGAAGAACGGGGTGAAGGTCAGCGAGTTCACGCCGGTCGCCGTCGGCGCCGGTCCGACCTTCATCTCCGCGCTGCAGAAGGGCTCCATCGACGGCGGTATGACGACGGACCCCACCGTCGCCACCATCCTGAAGAAGGACCTCGGCAAGGTCCTCGTCGACATGCGGACGCCGGAGGGCTCGCAGAAGGCGCTCGGCGGCCCGTACCCGTCGTCGAGCCTGTACATGCAGACGGACTGGGTCAACAGCCACAAGGCCACCGTGCAGAAGCTCGCCAACGCCTTCGTCAAGACGCTCCAGTGGATGTCCACGCACAGTGCCACGGAGATCGCCGCCAAGATGCCGGCCGACTATTCGCAGGGTGACAAGGCCCTCTACGCCGAGTCGATCAAGGACACCCTGCCGATGTTCACCAAGGACGGCGTCATGCCCAAGGACGGCCCGTCAACAGTTGAGAGCGTGCTCAAGGCGTTCAACCCCAACATCAAGAACGCCAACGTGGACCTGGAGAAGACGTACACCACCGAGTTCGTCGAGAAGGCCGCCAAGTAGCCGCGACCGCACAACCCTCGACCTGCGTGGGGCCGTCATCCCCCGACGGCCCCACGTACGACGGGGGCGGGGTCACCTCCCCCCGGGTTCACACCCTGCCCCCACCACCAGGACGCGGGCCCGCCCAGACGTAGAGATGCTCTGGGCGGCCCGCGTCTCCGTATCTCAGGGTCAGTTCCGCCCCGCCGGTGCGCTCCAGGAGCTTCAGATAGCGCTGTGCCGTCTGCCGGCTCAGCCCAGTCTCCTCGGCGATCTCCTGGGCGGACAGCGGCCGTTCGGCGCCGACCAGCGTCCTGCGCACCAGCTCCGCCGTGCCCGGCGAGTGCCCCTTGGGCAGCTCGGGCTGCGCCCCGGTCGCCGACAGCGCCCCGAACATCCGGTCCACCTGGGCCTGTTCGGCCTCGCCGCCGCCCGCGAACGTGTGCCGCAGCGCCGCGTACGCCTCCAGCTTGGCGCGCAGGCCCGCGAACGCGAACGGCTTGACCAGGTACTGCAGCGCACCATGACGCATCGCGGCCTGCACGGTGGCGACGTCACGGGCCGCGGTCACCATGATCACGTCGGTCTGGTGGCCGCGCCTGCGCATCTCGCGCACCACGTCGAGCCCCGTCTCGTCGGGCAGATAGTGGTCCAGGAGCACCAGGTCGAGCCCGGGCCGCTCCTCCATCATGCGCAGCGCGTCCGCCGCGTTGTGCGCCTCACCGGCGACCCGGAACCCGGCGACCTTCGCGACGTAAGCCGCGTTGACCCGCGCGACCCGGGTGTCGTCGTCCACGACCAGTACGTCGATCATCGCGACTCCTCCGTGCGCGTATCCACGGAAGACACGGTGGACGGTACAGAGAGGGGGAACAGGGCGTCCCCGCGGCCGTCCCCGGCCTCGGGGGACGGCTCGGTCAGGGCATCGGGCAGGACGACGGTGAACTCGGCGCCCCCACCCTCCGCCTCCGCGACCGTGGCGCGGCCGCCCTGCCGCTCGGCGAGGCGCCGCACCAGGGCGAGGCCGATGCCGCGCTTGCCGTGCGTGGGCGGCTTCTTGGTGGACCATCCGTCGGCGAAGACGAGGTCCCGCCGGTCCTCGGGGATGCCGGGCCCGGTGTCACGGACGCGCACGACAGCCGTAGTGCCCTCCGCGCGCAATTCGACCTCCACGCGCGCGTGCGGGGTTCCCGCGACGGCGTCCAGCGCGTTGTCGACCAGATTGCCGACCGCGGTGACCAGCCCGCGCGGGTCGATCAGCCGGTCGGGCAGCAGGGTGCGATCCGACATCCACAGGGCGACGCCGCGCTCGGCAGCCACGGTCGCCTTGCCGACGAGCAGCGCGGCCAGCAGCGGATCGTGGATCTTCTCGGTGACCTGCTCCGACGTCGCCCGGTGATCGCCGACCACCTCCCCGACGAACTCCACGGCGTCCTCGTACATCTCCAGCTCCAGGAGCCCCAGAAGGGTGTGCATCCGGTTGGCGTGCTCGTGGTCCTGGGCGCGCAGGGCGTCGATCAGCCCGCGCGTGGAGTCGAGTTCGCGGCCGAGCTGCTCCAGCTCGGTGCGGTCGCGCAGCGTCGCGACGGCGCCCTCGTCGTGCGTGGGCATCCGGTTGGCGACCAGGACGCGCTGCCCGCGCACGGTCAGCAGATCGGTGCCGGTGACGCGGCCGGCGAGCACGTCGGTCGTCCGCCCGGGGCCGAGCGCCACGTCCAGCGGCTGCCCGAGCGCCGTCGCGTCGAGGCCGAGCAGCCGCTGCGCCTCGTCGTTGAGCAGCCGTATGCGGCCGCCGCGGTCCAGCGCGACGACGCCCTCACGGATGCCGTGCAGCATCGCCTCGCGCTCGGCCAGCAGCGCCGCGATGTCGGAGAACGCCAGGTCGCGGGTCTGCCGCTGCACCCGCCGCGAGATCAGATAGGCGGCGAGCGCCCCGACGGCCAGGGCCCCGCCCGCGTAGGCGAACAGGCCGGGGATCGCGTGGATGAGGCGGGCTCGGACGCTGTCGTACTCGATGCCGACCGACACCGCGCCCACGATCCGGCCGTGGGCGTCCCTGAGGGGCACCTTGCCGCGCGCGGAGCGGCCGAGGGTACCGCTGTCGATCTGCATCACCTCGTGGCCCGCCAGCGCCTCGCTGGGGTCCGTCGAGACGACCTTGCCGATCTCGTCGAGGTCGGTGTGCGACCAGCGCACGCCCTTCTTGTTCATGATCACGACGTACTCGGCGCCGCTGGCTCGCCGGATCCGCTCCGCCTCGGCCTGCACCGGCCCGCCGACCGTCGGCCGGGAGGACTCCAGCTCCTCGGCGATCGTCGGCTGCGCCGCGGTGGTCTGTGCGATGGCGAGCGCCCGCCGCATCGCCTGGTCGTCCAACTGGTTGCTCAAAGGTGCCAGGAACAGTCCGGTGGCGAGCACGACCACACCGGCGGCGATCGCCAGCTGCATCAGCAGAACCTGCGCGAACATGCGCCGGGGCAGCCCGAACCGCAGACGGCGGGTGGGGGGAGACGTGCTCATGAAGACGAACGGTACGGGCCCGCGCGCCCCGGTCGAACCCCTTGTGGCGCGGATCTCCTGCGACGCGGTCGATCCGGTCCTGCGCGAGCGCGGGGCCGGTCCCGTACGAGCGTGCGGCCGGTCCCGTACGAGGACGTGGTCCGCGTCAGCCGACCGGAACGGGAACCTCGCGCACCGCGGCGACATCCATGCGGGCCGGTGAGCCGAGGGCGGCCCCGCAGCTCTCGGGGCGCGGCGGCGCGGACGTCCCCCGGTCCACGGTCACCTGCCAGCGCCTGCCGTCGGCGTGGGCGACGGTCACCTTCCAGTGCGGGGTGTCGCCCTCGAAGGCTTCCGTGCGGACGACGGTGAGGGAGTCCGCGCGGTACTCCTGGGCGGCCCTGCGCACCGCCAGCTCCGCGGCCTGGCCCGGACGCTCCCAGGCGGAGCTGCCGCGGCAACCGTCCAGGACGACGCGGCCGGCACGGGTCGCCTCCAGGATCTCCTTCACGTCCGCCGCCGTGGCCCTCCCGTAGGCGTAGCCGTACGGGAGCACGAGGAGGGTGGGGGAGAAGCGGTGGCCGCCGAGATGGGTGACTTCCCAGACGCCCTCCTCGCCGCCGAGTGCGAGTTCGGAGGCGAGCGGGCGTCCCAGCAGGGCGCAGCAGCGGTCACGCTTCCCGTTGGTGCAGACGAGCGCGAGCGGGGCGCCTGCGTGCGGCGCGCCGAAGCCGCCGTGATCGCCCGCTCCCAGGGCGGCGAAGTCGAGGGCGAGCAGCTCCTCGGGAGCCTCGGTCGTGGCGGAGCGCAGCCAGGCGTTCCCTGGAGCCGTGTGGGCGACGTACACCTGCCGGCGGGCCGGCGTGTGTCGGTCGGCGTGCCGGCCGGGACGCCGGATCAGGGCGACCCGCACTCCGGTGCCGTCGGCCGCCGCCTCCAGGGCCCGGCCCACCTCGGGGTCCAGATGGCTGGAGGTCAGCGCCTTCGCACCCCAGGGGCCCGACTGCTCGATCAGCAGCCAGGTCCGGGCGGTGGCCGCGGTTCCCGTGAGGGGTTCGTCGAGATCCCGCGAGGCGGTCGTGCACGTACTCACGCAGGTGAGCCTAACCTGCCCTCCGTATCCGCTCTTCGGTTCACCCCTTCGGGGAGGGCGCGGGCAAGGGCTGCGGTGGACGCACGCCTACGTAGTGACCCGTCGGCCTCATGCGCAGCGGCCGTTCGCCGTACTCCTCCAGGGCGTGGGCGATCCAGCCCGCCGTGCGTGCGACGGCGAAGACCGTCTCGCCCGCCTCGGCCGGCATCCCGAAGGTCGTGGTGAAGACGGCGAGCGCGAGGTCCACGTTGGCGTGCAGATCCGTGTGGCGGGCCGTCGTCGCCACGACGTCGCGGGCCGCGGCGAGCGCGGGCTGCGCCTCGGGCAGCTCCTCCAGCGCGGCGAACAGCGCCCGCGCGCGTGGGTCCTCGCCCTTGTAGAGGCGGTGACCGAGGCCGGGGACGCGGCGTCCCGCGCGCAGTTCGTCGGAGACGACGGAGCCCGCGCTGCCCCGCTCCAGGACCTCCAGGAGCATCCGGTGGGCCAGGCCGCTCGCCGCGCCGTGAAGGGGCCCTTCCAGGACGCCCAGGCCCGCGGAGACGGCCGCGTACGCGTGCGCGCGGGCCGACGCCGCCACCCGGACCGCGAGCGTCGACGCGGCCAGGTCGTGGTCGGTGAGCAGCGCGAGCGCCAGGTCCAGGACGCGCAGTGAGGCCTCGTCGGGGGCTTTGTGGGACAGCCGCCCCCACAGTCGCTGTGCGATCGGTTCCCCGTCCGCGTACGTCCCCCTCACCAGGGGCAGCGCGGTGGCCAGCGTCGGGATCAGGGCCCGCGCGGCACCGAGGACGGAATCCTCGGAGAGGTCGTAGCGCAGCGGGTCCGAGGTGGCGGCGGCGACGGCCGCCACCCTCAACCGGTCCACGGGACCGGCGAGTTCGGGCAGGGCGGCCACGGCGCGGCGGGCCGCCTCGCGCGACTCCTTCGGTGCGACGAACCGGGCGCCGGGGCGCAGCGTCCCGGTCCACAGCCACTCCGCCACCTCCTCGTAGGAGTGACGCGTCGCCAGCTCCACCGCGTCGACCCCCCGGAAGAAGTACCTGTCCCCGTCGATGAGGGTCAGACGGGTGTGCACCGCCAGCTCGTCGGGTGCCGAACTCGGCTTGCTCTCGCGCCTGTTGCGGCGGGCGAGGGCCTCGACCTCGGCCGCGTCGAAGGTGCTGCCGCGCCGGCTCTCGCCCCGCCTGCTGGTCAGCTGCCCCCGGCTCACGTACGCGTAGACGGTCTCGGGCTTCACGCCGAGCAGTTCGGCGGTCTCCCTGGTGGTCAGTCGGCGGTCCTGCCGGGCGGCGGGTGCCGGTTCTTGATCCCTCATGTGCGTCACCGTATCCGGACGACGATGTATTGATTCAATCAATATTGACAGAGATTGAGTCAAGAGTGGACAGTCGAATCAAGCTAAGGGAGGAATCATGCAGATCAACGGGACTACGGCTACGGCTACGGCTACGGCTACGGCTACGGCTCCGGCTCCGGCCAAGGGCGCCCCTGTCGTCGACGTACCGCGCGGGCTCGCCGGTGTCGTCGTCACCGAGACCGTCCTCGGGGACGTCCGAGGGCGGGAGGGCTTCTACCACTACCGCCAGTACTCCGCCGTCGAGCTCGCGCAGAAGCGCAGCTTCGAGGACGTCTGGCACCTGATGATCCACGGCGAACTGCCCGACGCCGCCCGGTCCGCCTCCTTCGCCCGCGAGACCGCCGCACTGCGCACGCTGCCCGAGGAGGTGCGGGCGGCGCTGCCCGCCATCGCCCGAGCGGGCTCGCTGTCCGGGCCGCTCGCCGGACTCCGTACGGCCCTGTCGCTCTTCGGTGCTTCCCGCGGCTTCCGACCGGTCTACGACATCGACGCGGACCGGCGTCGCGAGGACACGCTCGCCGCGGCCGCGGTGGTCCCCACGATGCTCACCGCGCTGCACCGCCTCGGCGAGGGGCTCGAACCGGTGGAGCCGCGCGAGGACCTCTCGTACGCGGCCAACTACCTGTACATGCTGACCGGTTCGGAGCCCGACCCCGCGCACGCGCGCGCCATCGAGCAGTACCTCATCTCAACCATTGATCACGGATTCAACGCGTCAACGTTCACGTCGCGTGTCATCACGTCGACCGGCGCGGATGTGGCGGCCTGTCTGGTCGGTGCGGTCGGAGCGCTGTCCGGGCCACTGCACGGCGGGGCACCCAGCCGGGCCCTGGACACCTTGGACGCGATCGGCACTCCGGAGCGCACCGACCCCTGGATCCGCGAACGCGTCCTGGCCGGCGACCGCATCATGGGCTTCGGGCACCCCGTCTACCGCACGGAGGACCCGCGTTCGCGCATGCTGCGCGGCATAGCGGAGGGGTTCGGCGGACCGCTGGTGGAGTTCGCGGTCGAGGTCGAACGCCATGTCGAGGCGATCCTGGCCGAGTTGAAGCCCGGCCGCGAACTGCACACGAACGTGGAGTTCTACGCGGGCGTGGTCATGGAACTCTGCGGCCTGCCCCGCACGATGTTCACCCCCACGTTCGCCGCGGCCCGCGTCGTCGGCTGGAGCGCCAACATCCTCGAACAGGCCCAGGACTCGAAGATCATCCGGCCTGCGGCGCGGTATGTGGGGGTGGAGCCGCCGGTGGCGGTGCCGGTCATCGTGTGACCGGGGCGGTCGAGGCCCGCACGGGGTGCTGCTGAACCTCGACCGCGGTGGAGCCGCGGGGCCCTGATCAGGACGGGGTGGGTCCTGAGGGGCCGAAACCTGAGCCGCTGTCCGGCCGGCCTGAAGGTGCGTTGTCCTCGGGCGGGGGCGGCGTGGTGCCGCCGCCCCTGCGCCGCCTGTCGCGCAGCGCGCTCAGGGCGACGATCAAGGCGCCGACTCCGGCCGCGAGGCCGCCCACGGCCGTCAGCGTCTCGTTGACGTCGGAGAGCGCCATGCCTGTCGCGTTCAGGGCGGTAACCATCACGCGTCCGGGATGTCGGCCTTCGCGTGGACGAGCGTGGCACGGGAGACGACGACGATGCGCTCGTAGTCGGCGACCCCCGCGTCCGCCGGAAGTTCGCTCATGAGTTCAGCGGTGGCTTCGGTGCCAATCACGGCGAAGTTGCCGTCACTGAGTTCGAAGACATCGGGGCAGGTGGTGCCGGAGGCACTGCCGCGGGCGCTCGGGGGCACCCCGATGCGGCGTACGATCTTCAAGGGTTCCGGTTCCTTCTGGAGTGGGTTGAGTTTCGGCGTCACAGTAGTCCGACGGAGAGCTTCACTGGATACCGAAATCCGCTATTCCAGGGGGAGTTGACTAAGAAGTCACCGGGATGGGCGACCGCCACGAACGCGGGCGCCTCGGGGCCCTTCGGTCCGACCCCTGTTCATCCGCCTCCCACCACCCACCACTCGTCGGTGTCGGCGTCGTCCAGTTCCTGGAACAGCGCTTCCGCGATGCGGCCGATCTCCGCCTCCGAGGAGGACGGGTCCAGCGCGGCGCGATGGTGCCGGGTGATCTCCCAGTACTCGCGGATATAGGGGCTCTGGAAGAGTTCCCGCAGATGGCCCAGGAGTTCGTGGCGGTTCAGCAGCCCGGATTCGTACAGATGGTAGGCGTTGATGTACCAGAGGTTGGCGTAGATCATCTGGCGCCGCTTCTCCGGTGGCATGTCGACCTCGAAGGTGTCGATCACCGCCGCCAGATCGGGGTCGTCGATGGCCATGCTCAGCAGTTCCCAGTGCATGCGCTGCTGGTGGGCGCGGGCCAGTCTGTGCCGCTCGGTCGCAGCCGGCTCCTGGCCCGGCCCGTGCTGCCCCCACCAATGGGTCGCGACGGCTCCCACGAGCCCGCCCGCGACCGCGGTGACTACTCCTTGCCACACCCCATTACTCTTTGTGGCCATGTCAACCCCCGATTCAGGCGACCGTCCGCCGGTCGTCGTCGGGTGCGGGTCGACGGAGCAGGGAACCGGCGAGCAGTAGGCGGTGCGCTTGCCCCTCCCAGGATGCCGAGCGGCTCTGGTCGGCTGGGAGGCGGAGAGGAGGCGCACGGAGGGAAGCTCGGGTCGCACACCCCGGCGCCATGTCCAGACATCTGCCCAGGGATCGCCGTTAGCAATCGTTCACTCCGCGGCCTTTCTGCGCGCTCGTATCCTGGGGCGACATTCATCCTTCGTACGAGAGGTCGCGCGTTGAGCAAGGCGAACCCGCCGCAGATCCCGGTCGTCGTCCTGGCGGGCTTCCTCGGATCGGGGAAGACCACATTGCTGAACCATCTGCTGCACCGCAGTGGTGGTACCCGGATCGGCGCGATCGTCAACGACTTCGGGGCGATCGAGATCGACGCGATGGCCGTCGCGGGACAACTCGGTGACTCGACGGTCTCGCTCGGCAACGGATGTCTGTGCTGTGCCGTGGACGCCAGTGAACTTGACGTCTATCTGGACAAGTTGACTCGCCCCGTCAATGACGTACATGCCATTGACGTCATCGTGATCGAGGCGAGCGGGATCGCGGAGCCGCAGGAGCTGGTACGCATGGTGCTCGCCAGCGAGAATCCGCGGATCGTGTACGGCGGACTCGTCGAGGTCGTCGACGCCGCCGAGTTCGACGCCACCCGCGAGAAGCATCCGGAGGTGACGCGGCACCTCGGCCTCGCGGACCTCGTGGTCGTGAACAAGGCCGACCGGGTGGACGCGAGGGAGCGGGAGCGGGTCGTCGCCGCCGTGCGGGCCGCGGCGGAGCGGGCCGCGGTCGTCACCGCGTCGTACGGGCGGGTCGACCCGGAGATGCTCTTCGACTGCCGTCCGGGCGAGGAGCGCATCGGGCAGCTGTCGTTCGACGATCTGCACCGACATGAAGACACCGACACCGACACCGGCACCGGCACCGGCACCGGCACCGACGCCTCGGCCGCCGACGACGGCACCACCCACGCGGGACACGCAGGGCACGCAGGGCACCTGCACGATGCCTACGAGAGCGTTGCCTTCACTTCGGACACCCCCATGGACCCGCGTCGGCTCCTCACGTTCCTCGACAGCCGGCCCGAGGGGCTCTACCGCATCAAGGGGTACGTCGATTTCGGCGCCGCCGACCCGCGCAACCGGTACGCCGTGCACGCCGTCGGACGGTTCCTGCGCTTCTACCCGGAGCCGTGGCCGGCCGGCGAGGCGCCGCTGACGCAGCTCGTCCTCATCGGCGCGGGCGTCGACACGGAGGCGCTCGGCGAGGAACTCACCGCCTGCAAGAGCGACCGTAAGGACGACCCCCACAGCGACCCCCCACACGCCGCGGACGAGCACAGCATGTGGGGCGTTCTCCGCTATGTGCAGGAGAAGGGCGAAGAGGGCGCCGAGACCGCCGACTTCCCGGTGGTCTAGCCTTCCCCGCCGGTCCAGCGGTTTAGGCGGGGCCCGTCACCGCGGCCACCGTCTTGGGCAGCGACACACCCGAACCGTCGCGGCGCGGGTCCATTTCCGGGAGCTCGGCCGGTGTGCCGTTCTTCTGCGCCGCGCGCGCGGGCGCCGGGCCGGCCCAGGCCAGGCTCAGGCAGTCCTCGCCCTTCAGGAACCGCTGGCAGCGCACACCGCCTGTGGCGCGGCCCTTCCTCGGGTACTGGTCGAACGGCGTCAGCTTGGCCGTCGTCTGCACCGAGTCGTCGAGCGTGCCGCGCGAACCGGCCACTGTGAAGACCACCGCGTCGACCGCCGGGTCGACCGCGGTGAACGAGATCACCTTCGCGCCCGTCGCCAGCTTCACACCGGCCATGCCGCCCGCCGGGCGGCCCTGCGGACGCACCATGGAGGCCTGGTAACGCAGCAGTTGGGCGTCGTCGGTGATGAAGACCAGGTCCTCCTCGCCGGTCCGCAGCTCGACCGCTCCCACGATCCGGTCACCGTCCTTGAGGGTGATGACCTCCAGCTCCTCCTTGTTGGAGGGGTAGTCGGGCACCACGCGCTTCACCACGCCCTGCTCGGTGCCGATCGCCAGGCCGGGCGACGACTCGTCCAGGGTGGTGAGGCAGATGACCTGCTCGTCCGCCTCCAAGGAGGACAGGAACTCCGAGATCGGCGCGCCACCGGACAGATTCGGCGCGGATGCCGTGTCCGGGAGCTGCGGCAGGTCGATCACGTTCAGCCGCAGCAGGCGGCCCTCCGAGGTGACCGCGCCGATCTCGCCGCGGGCCGTCGCGGGCACCGCGGAGACGATCAGGTCGTGCTTGACGCGCTTGCCGGCACCGTCCTCGTCCGCCGGGAACGGCTCGCCGTTGGCCGTGCGCGCGAGCAGGCCCGTCGAGGAGAGCAGCACGCGGCACGGGTCGTCGGCGACCTGCAGCGGCACCGCGGTCACCGGGGCACCCGCCGACTCCAGGAGCACCGTGCGCCGGTCGGAACCGAACTTCTTCGCCACCGCGGCCAGTTCGGTGGAGACCAGCTTGCGCAGCTCCGTGTCCGAGTCCAGGATGCCGGTCAGCTCGTCGATCTCGCCGTTGAGGCGGTCGCGCTCCGACTCCAGCTCGATGCGGTCGAACTTGGTGAGGCGGCGCAGCGGCGTGTCCAGGATGTACTGCGTCTGGACCTCGCTCAGCGAGAAGCGCTCCATCAGGCGCTCCTTGGCCTGCGCGCTGTTCTCGCTGGAGCGGATGATCCGGATGACCTCGTCGATGTCGACCAGGGCGACGAGGAGGCCCTCCACCAGGTGGAGCCGGTCCTGCTTCTTGCTGCGGCGGAACTCGCTGCGGCGGCGCACCACGGTGAAGCGATGGTCCAGGTAGACCTCAAGGAGCTCCTTGAGGCCGAGCGTGAGCGGCTGACCGTCGACCAGCGCCACATTGTTGATACCGAAGGACTCCTCCATCGGCGTCAGCTTGTAGAGCTGCTCCAGGACGGCCTCCGGCACGAAGCCGTTCTTGATCTCGATGACCAGGCGCAGGCCGTGCTCACGGTCGGTGAGGTCCTTGACGTCGGCGATGCCCTGGAGCTTCTTGGAACCGACCAGTTCCTTGATCTTGGTGATGACCTTCTCGGGGCCCACCGCGAAGGGCAGCTCGGTGACGACGAGGCCCTTGCGGCGCGCCGTCACGCTCTCCACCGCGACCGTCGCACGGATCTTGAAGGTGCCGCGGCCCGTCTCGTACGCGTCCTTGATCCCGGACAGGCCGACGATCCGGCCGCCCGTGGGCAGGTCGGGGCCCGGGACGAACTTCATCAGCGTCTCGAGGTCGGCGCCCGGGTGCTTGATCAAATGCCGCGCGGCGGCGATCACTTCGCCCAGGTTGTGCGGGGGCATGTTCGTGGCCATGCCGACCGCGATGCCC
Organism: Streptomyces sp. VRA16 Mangrove soil; assembly: GCF_017377775.1. GTDB lineage: Bacteria > Actinomycetota > Actinomycetes > Streptomycetales > Streptomycetaceae > Streptomyces. The sequence continues at coordinate 121,395 of NZ_JAFVLN010000014.1, read as the reverse complement.
GACGTCCCGTTCACCAACAGGTTCGGGTAGGCCGCCGGGAGGACCAGGGGCTCCTGCTCCTGGCCGTCGTAGTTGGGCGCGAAGTCGACCGTGTTCTCGTCGATCGAGTCCGTCATCAGGGCCGCGGCGGCGTCCGGGCGGCACTCCGTGTAACGCATGGCGGCCGGGCGGTCGTCGTTGCCCAGCGAGCCGAAGTTTCCGTGGCCGTCCACGAGCGGTACGCGCATGGAGAACGGCTGGGCCAGGCGCACCAGGGCGTCGTAGATCGACGCGTCGCCATGGGGGTGGAGCTTACCCATGACCTCGCCGACGACACGGGCGCACTTCACGTACCCGCGGTCGGGGCGCAGCCCCATCTCGTTCATCTGGTAGACGATCCGGCGGTGGACGGGCTTCATCCCGTCCCGGGCGTCGGGCAGGGCGCGGGAGTAGATGACCGAGTACGCGTACTCCAGGTAGGAGCCCTGCATTTCGTCGACGACGTCGATGTCGAGGATCTTCTCCTCGAAGGCCGCGTCGTCATCGGGTCGCGGGGTCTTCGTGCTGCGGCGGGCCATCGCTGCTGCGGCTCCTTCACCAACATGAACGGGTACATGAACAGGGAACTGACGGGAACTGTCGCCGACCATTGTGGACCGACCCACTGACAACGCTGCTCGCGACCCGTCCGTACCGGCGGTTCGCGGTCCGTGGGCGGGTGCCCCGCATCGCTGTGGGCGTAGCCGCGACGGGAACTTGGCCAGCGGTCAGCACGCTTGCATACAGTGGCAGGACTGGCAGCACTTCTGCACTTTCCGCGATCGAAGGGACGTACATGCCCATGGGTCACACGGCCACCGCCGAGGCCGGCTCCGGCGGCCTGACAGCGACCGAGCACCGGCTGGCCAACGGCCTGCGTGTGGTGCTCTCCGAGGATCACCTGACCCCGGTCGCGGCGGTCTGCCTCTGGTACGACGTTGGCTCGCGCCACGAGGTCAAGGGCCGTACCGGCCTTGCTCACCTTTTCGAGCACCTGATGTTCCAGGGCTCGAAGCAGGTGTCGGGCAACGGCCACTTCGAACTGGTCCAGGGCGCGGGCGGCTCGCTCAACGGTACGACGAGCTTCGAGCGCACGAACTATTTCGAGACCATGCCCGCCCACCAGCTGGAGCTCGCGCTCTGGCTGGAGGCCGACCGCATGGGCTCGCTCCTGACGGCTCTGGACGACGAGTCGATGGAGAACCAGCGCGACGTCGTGAAGAACGAGCGCCGTCAGCGCTACGACAACGTGCCCTACGGCACGGCGTTCGAGAAGCTGACCGCCCTCATGTACCCCGAGGGCCACCCGTACCACCACACGCCCATCGGCTCCATGGCCGACCTGGACGCGGCCACCCTGGAGGACGCGCGGAACTTCTTCCGCACGTATTACGCGCCCAACAACGCGGTGCTCTCCGTGGTCGGCGACATCGACCCGGAGCAGACGCTCGCCTGGATCGAGAAGTACTTCGGGTCCATCGCCGGTCACGACGGCAAGCAGCCTCCGCGCGACGGCTCCCTGCCCGACGTCATCGGCGAGCAGCTGCGCGAGGTCGTCGAGGAGGAGGTCCCGGCGCGCGCCCTGATGGCCGCGTACCGGCTCCCGCAGGACGGCACGCGCGCGTGCGACGCCGCCGACCTCGCCCTGACCGTTCTCGGCGGCGGCGAGTCGTCGCGGCTCTACAACCGCCTGGTGCGCCGGGACCGCACGGCCGTCGCGGCCGGGTTCGGCCTGCTGCGGCTCGCCGGTGCACCGTCGCTGGGCTGGCTGGACGTGAAGACCTCCGGCGACGTCGAGGTGCCGGTCATCGAGGCGGCCGTCGACGAGGAGCTCGCCCGGTTCGCCGAGGAGGGCCCGAGCCCGGAGGAAATGGAGCGCGCCCAGGCCCAGTTGGAGCGCGAATGGCTGGACCGGCTCGGCACCGTCGCGGGCCGCGCCGACGAACTGTGCCGGTATGCCGTCCTGTTCGGTGACCCGCAGCTCGCTCTGACCGCCGTGCAGCGCGTCCTCGACGTGACCGCCGAGGAGGTCCAGGAGGTCGCCAAGGCGCGCCTGCGCCCCGACAACCGTGCGGTTCTCGTGTACGAGCCCATGGCCCCCGCTGAGTCCGAAGACCAGACGGCTGATACCGCCGAGACCGCCGAGACCGCCGAGAACGAGGAGGCGGGCCAGTGACCGAGCAGCTCGCGACCATGGAGTTCCACCCGCAGCCGCAGCCGGGCGAGGCCAAGCCGTGGGCGTTCCCCGCCCCGCAGCGCGGCGCGCTCGACAACGGGCTGACGGTGCTGCGCTGCCACCGCCCCGGCCAGCAGGTCGTGGCCGTGGAGATCAATCTGGACGCGCCCCTGGAGGCCGAGCCGAAGGGCCTCGACGGCGTCGCCACGATCATGGCGCGCGCCTTCAACGAGGGCACCGACAAGCACTCCGCCGAGGAGTTCGCGGCCGAACTGGAGCGGTGCGGCGCCACGTTGGACGCGCACGCCGACCATCCTGGCGTCCGGGTCTCCCTCGAAGTGCCCGTCTCCCGGCTCGCCAAGGGGCTCGCGCTGCTGGCCGACGCGCTGCGGGCGCCCGCCTTCGCCGACAGCGAGATCGAGCGCCTGGTGGCCAACCGCCTGGACGAGATCCCGCACGAGAGCGCCAATCCGGCCCGCCGTGCCGCCAAGGAGCTCTCCAGGCAGCTGTTCCCGGCCGGCTCGCGCATGTCGCGCCCGCGTCAGGGCACCGAGGAGACCGTCGCCGCCATCGACGCGGCGGCCGTGCGCGCCTTCTACGAGAAGCACGTACGTCCTGCCACCGGCACGGCCGTCGTGGTGGGCGACCTCACGGGCGTCGACCTCGACGCGCTGCTCGCCGACACGCTCGGCGCCTGGACCGGTGACACCGCCGAGGCCCGCCCGGTGCCGCCGGTCACCGCCGACGACACGGGCCGCGTCGTCATCGTGGACCGCCCCGGCGCCGTGCAGACGCAGCTGCTGATCGGCCGCATCGGGCCCGACAAGCACGACCGCGTGTGGGCCGCGCAGATCCTCGGCACGTACTGCCTGGGCGGCACCCTCACCTCGCGTCTGGACCGCGTCCTGCGCGAGGAGAAGGGCTACACCTACGGTGTGCGCTCCTTCGCCCAGGTGCTGCGCTCGGCGCCCGACGGCACGGGCGCGGCGATGCTCGCCATCAGCGGCTCCGTGGACACCCCGAACACCGGCCCGGCGCTCGACGACCTCTGGAAGGTGCTGCGCACGCTGGCCGCCGAGGGCCTCACGGACGCCGAACGGGACACGGCGGTGCAGAACCTGGTGGGCGTCGCCCCGCTGAAGTTCGAGACCGCGGCGAACGTCGCGAGCACCCTCGCCGACCAGGTCGAGCAGAACCTGCCCGACGACTACCAGGCCGAGCTGTACCGCCAACTCGCCGCCACGGGCACCGTGGAGGCCACCGCGGCGGTCGTCAGCGCCTTCCCGGCGGACCGCCTGGTGACGATCCTCGTGGGTGACGCCGCGCAGATCGAGGAGCCGGTCAAGGCGCTCGGTATCGGCGAGGTGACCGTGGTCACCGGCTGACCGAAGCCCGTACGCGAGCATGGGCCGAGCCCCGGCGGTCACCGTGACCGCCGGGGCTCGGTGGCATCCCTCACGGGCCCCCACGTGCACGGACGCGATCACCGCGGATCGCATATGTCCGAAATGATGCGGAGGTTGCCTGTCTGCCCTGTGGGATGCACTACAAAAGCCGGGATCTGTTTGTTGATTGAAAGATGCCCCGCTTAGCGTCGGTCCGGCTGTCCGCCACCTATGTGCCGCGCCCGCGTCACCGGACAGTCATCGCCGAGTCCCCCATGGCGCGAGCCAGGGGAGCCGGGGACCCACCGCAGTCCCTGGGGTGAATCGGACCGCTCCCGCAAGGGGTGGCCCGTAGGAGACCTTCCTGCTCCGAACCCGTCAGCTAACCCGGTAGGCGAGAGGGAAGGAAAGGATCAGCCTCTTCATGGCGTTCACCCGTGCCACCGGGAAGCACCGTCGTCCGAGCCGCGTCACGCGCACCACCGCGAAGGTCGCAAGTGTCGCCGCGCTCACCACGACCGGTGTGGTCGGAGGCCTCGCCGCCCCGGCCCTCGCCGCCGACACCGCGGCCGCAGAACAGAACAACCTGACGCAGGCCATCTCGATCGGCGACTCCCTGGCCGACCAGATCGACGCGCAGGCCGCCGCGCAGAAGAAGGCCGCCGACGAGGCCGCCGCCAAGAAGAAGGCCGAAGAGGCCGCCAAGAAGAAGGCGGCCGAGGAGAAGCGCAAGGCCGAGGAGAAGGCCAAGAAGGAGCGCGAGGCCAAGGAGCGCGCCGCCCGCGAGGCCGAACGCAAGCGCCTCAACACCTTCGTGGCGCCCATCTCGGGCTCCTACGTCTCCACCGGCTACCAGGCGAGCAGCAGCCTGTGGTCCTCCGGCAGCCACACCGGCATCGACTTCCACGCCGCCACCGGCACCTCGGTGCACGCCGTGGGCTCCGGCACCGTCGTCGAGGCCGGCTGGGGCGGCGCGTACGGCAACAACATCGTCATCAAGATGAACGACGGCACGTACACCCAGTACGGTCACCTCTCGTCCATCGGTGTCTCCGTCGGCCAGAGCGTCACCCCCGGCCAGCAGATAGGCCTCTCCGGCGCCACGGGCAACGTCACGGGCCCGCACCTCCACTTCGAGGCCCGCACCTCGCCCGACTACGGCTCGGACATCGACCCCGTCGCGTACCTGCGCTCGCACGGCGTGAACGTCTGACGCACCTCAGCGGCACCATCCGAAAGCCCCGGCTCGCCGAGCCGGGGCTTTCGCGTGCAGCAACCGCCACTGTCCAAAAGATATCCATGGATTCCGGGCTGCCGTCGGAAATTCAAGCGCGGTGGAATAGAGTCATTGCACAAGCAGGCCGACCGGGCGTCCGTCGTGCTTGTACGGGCGTCGACCGACCGCGTTTCGCGGGGATTAAGGCGGAGGTCAGATCATGCGCATTCCCGCGCACTCGGTATGCACGGCGATCCGCGATGACATCGTCGCGGGTGTCTACGAGCGCGGCAGCAGGCTCACCGAGGAGTTGCTCGCGCGCCGTTACGGCGTCTCGCGCGTGCCGGTCCGGGAGGCGCTGCGCACCTTGGAGGCGGAGGGGTTCGTCGTCACCCGCCGGCACGCCGGGGCCTGCGTCGCCGAGCCCACCGAGCAGGAGGCCGCCGACCTGCTGGAGATCCGCATGCTCCTGGAGCCGCTGGGCGCCGCCCGCGCGGCCCAGCGCCGCACCGAGGCCCACCTCAAGGTGCTGCGCGGCCTGGTCAGGCTGGGGCAGGAGCGCTCCAGGCGGGGGCAGAACGAGGATCTGCGCTCCCTGGGCGGCTGGTTCCACGAGACGCTCGCGCAGGCCTCCGGAAGCCCGGGGCTGATCGCCCTGCTCGCCCAGCTGCGGCACAAGATCGCGTGGATGTACACCGTCGAGACCCCGGTTCAGCCGGCCGAGTCCTGGGCCGAGCACGGCGCCATCGTCGACGCCGTGGCCCGCGGTGACGCCGAGCGGGCCCGGTCCCTGACGGCCCAGCACGCCGAGCGCGCGTCGGTGGCGCACCGGCTGCGCGTCCCCCGTCCGGGTGACCGTGTGAGGGCTTCGCAACATCCCGTAAACACGGCGGGGCTCCAGCATTAACAGGGGAGCCGTATACAAAGAAGTGCACTATTCGCGGAATGCGGCTGCGGGGTATTTTCTGCTGCCCTTTTCCATATGCGAAGGGTGCGATTGATTTTGGCCGCACCCGTTATCGTGCGCCAATTTCGGTGCGCGTGACGATTGCGGGGTCTGCGCGATGAAACAAAACGACGGAGCCGCGCGTTCCGGGGGGAAGCGCGCGACTCCGTCGTGTGTGCAGCCGTGGCTCAGACGGTCTCGGGGAGCTCGTCGAGACCCTCGGTGACCAGCTTGGCCAGACGGTCGAGGGCGGCGTCCGCACCCTCGGCCTCGGAGGCCAGGACGATCTCCTCGCCGCCCTGGGCGCCCAGGCCCAGGACCGCCAGCATGGAGGCGGCGTTGACGGGGTTGCCGTCGGCCTTGGCGATCGTCACGGGGACGCCGGCCGCCGTGGCCGCGCGGACGAAGATGGAGGCGGGACGGGCGTGGAGGCCCTCGGCCCAGCCGACGTTGACGCGGCGCTCAGCCATGTGATGCTGCCCTTCAGGTGTCTCACAGTTGTCTAGACCATTCTCACACACCGTGGACGGTGCTTGCCACGGACCCGGGTCCCGTCCCCGCGCCGCCCTCCGGTCTTTTCAGCGTGCCTCCCGCGCGCGCGGGCCGCGACCCGTGCGGCCCCGTCCCATTGTCGCCGGGCGGCCCTACCCTTGCGGCATGGAGACCCCGTCGGACCGGCACGCCTACCCCGCCCATTGGGAGGCCGACGTGGTGCTGCGCGACGGCGGCACCGCCCGGATCAGGCCCATCACGACCGCGGACGCCGACCGCCTGACCAGCTTCTACGAGCAGGTTTCGGACGAGTCGAAGTACTACCGCTTCTTCGCGCCGTACCCGCGCCTGTCCGCCAAGGACGTCCACCGCTTCACCCATCACGACTACGTGGACCGGGTGGGCCTCGCCGCCACGGTGGGCGGCGAGTTCATCGCGACGGTGCGCTACGACCGGATCAACCCCCAGGGTATGCCCGCCTCGGCACCGGCCGACGAGGCGGAGGTCGCCTTCCTGGTGCAGGACGCCCACCAGGGACGCGGCGTCGCGTCCGCCCTCCTGGAGCACATCGCCGCTGTCGCGCGCGAGCGCGGCATCCGGCGGTTCGCCGCCGAGGTGCTGCCCGCCAACACCAAGATGATCAAGGTGTTCCGGGACGCCGGATACACCCAGAAGCGCAGCTTCGAGGACGGCGTGGTCCGCCTGGAGTTCGACATCGAGCCCACCGAGGCCTCCCTCGCGGTGCAGCACGCGCGCGAGCAGCGCGCCGAGGCCCGCTCCGTGCAGCGGCTCCTCGCGCCCGGCTCCGTCGCCGTGATCGGTGTGGGGCGTGCGCCCGGAGGAGTGGGCCGCAGCGTTCTCGACAACCTGAAGGACGCGGGCTTCACCGGCCGCCTGTACGCGGTGAACAAGGCGTTCCCCGAGGACCTGACCGAGGTCGACGGCGTGCCCGCGCACCGCAGCGTCCTCGACATCGACCCGGCCGACCACGTGGACCTGGCGGTCGTCGCCGTGCCCGCGCCGTACGTCCCCGAGGTCGTCGCCGAGTGCGGCGAGCGCGGCGTGCAGGGCCTGGTCGTGGTCTCCGCCGGATACGCCGAGAGCGGCGCCGAGGGCCGTGAGCGCCAGCGTGAACTCGTCCGCCAGGCGCGCACCTACGGGATGCGGATCATCGGCCCGAACGCCTTCGGCGTCGTGAACACCTCACCGCAGGTGCGGCTCAACGCCTCGCTCGCGCCCGAGATGCCGCGCGCCGGCCGCATCGGCCTGTTCGCCCAGTCCGGCGCCATCGGCATCGCCCTGCTCTCCCGCCTGCACCGCAGAGGCGGCGGCGTCACGGGCGTCACCGGCGTCTCCACGTTCGTCTCGGCGGGCAACCGCGCCGACGTGTCGGGCAACGACGTCCTGCAGTACTGGTACGACGACGCGGACACGGACGTCGCCCTCATGTACCTCGAATCGATCGGCAACCCGCGCAAGTTCACGCGCCTCGCCCGCCGCACCGCCGCCGCCAAGCCGCTGGTCGTCGTGCAGGGCGCCCGGCACAGCGGCGTCGCACCCACCGGGCACACGGTGCGGGCCACCCGGCTCCCGTACGCCACCGTCTCCGCGCTGCTGCGCCAGGCGGGCGTCATCCGGGTCGACACGATCACCGAACTCGTCGACACCGGCCTCCTGCTGGCGCGCCAGCCGCTGCCCGCGGGCCCGCGCGTGGCCATCCTCGGCAACTCGGAGTCGCTCGGCCTGCTCACCTACGACGTCTGCCTCTCCGAGGGGCTGCGCCCCAAGACCCCGCGCGACCTCACCACGGAGGCGTCCGCAGCGGACTTCCGCGCCGCCCTCGAAGAGGCGCTGGCCGACGACAAGACCGACGCCGTCGTGGTCACCGCGATGCCGGTGGTGGGGGAGGACTCCACCGAGGACGCGGAGCTGGCCGCCGCCCTGAGCGCGGCCGCCGCCACCGCACCCACCAAGCCCGTCCTCGTCGTCCACGTGGAGCTCGGCGGCCTCGCCGAAGCCCTCTCCGCCGCGGCCAGCACCGGCCCGAACGCGCCGTCCCGGCCGACCCCCGCGACAGCCGGTGCACCCGAGGGAGCCCCGCGCCTCATCCCCGCCTACCCCGCGGCCGAGCGCGCCGTGCGCGCCCTGTCCGAAGCCACCAAGTACGCCCAGTGGCGCCACGACGCCGCCGAGCCCGGCAAGGTGCCCGAGTACGACCGCATCGACGAGGCCGGCGCCGCCGCCCTCATCACCGAGCTGCTCGCCAAGGACGACGACCCGCGCGGCGCCGACCTGGACCCCGAGGACGCCGCCGCGCTCCTCGCCCAGTACGGCATCGACGTACGGCGGACGCGGCCCGCGCCCGACCCTGACCAGGCCGCCGAAGCGGCCCGCGCGCTCGGCTACCCGGTGGCCCTGAAGACCACGGCCCCGCACCTGCGCCACCGCCCCGACCTGGGCGGCGTCAGCCTCGACCTCGCCGACGAAGGAGATCTGCGGCGCGCCTACGCCGACCTCACCGAGCGGCTCGGCAAGCCCGCCGAGCTGCGGCCCGTCGTCCAGGCCATGGCCCCGCGCGGCGTCGACACCGTCGTACGGGCCGTCATCGACCCGGCCGCAGGAGCCGTGCTCTCCTTCGGCCTGGCCGGAGCCGCCTCCGAACTGCTCGGCGACACCGCGCACCGCCTGATCCCCGTCACCGACCGCGACGCCCAGGCGGTCGTCCGCTCCATCAAGACGGCCCCGATCCTGTTCGGCTGGCGCGGCGCGGCGCCGGTGGACACGCCCGCCCTGGAGGAGCTGCTCCAGCGGGTGTCGCGGCTCGTCGACGACCACCCCGAGGTCGTCGCGGTCGCCCTGGAACCGGTGGTGGTCGCGCAGACGGGACTGACCGTGCTCGGCGCCTCCGTCCGGCTCGCGCCCCCGCCCGCCCGCGACGACCTGGGCCCGCGCACCCTGCCCGTCGCGTACTGACCCCCGGCCCCGGTTCAGCGGTGGATCTGCCGGGAAATGCCCTTACACAGAGTTATCCACAGGCGCACCGGCGGCCTCTTCCCGGGCCTTAGGATGGACACCATGGCCAAGACCAGTACGACGACCCAAGGGCTGCGCGCAGCGATCGAGCGCAGCGGCTACTACCCGGCCCTCGTGGCCGAGGCGGTGGAGGCCGCGGTCGGCGGCGAGCCCATCTCGTCGTACCTCGTGCACCAGGAGACCACGTTCGACGCGAACGAGGTCCGCCGTCATGTCACCGTCCTGGTCCTGACCGACACCCGCTTCATCGTCAGCCACACCGACGAGCAGGCGGCCGACAGCACGTCCCCGACCCCGTACGCGACGACGTCCACGGAGTCCGTGAAGCTCGGCCGGATCTCCTCGGTCGTGCTCAGCCGCGTGGTGGCGAACCCGGAGAAGTACGTCCCCGGCACGCTCCCCCGCGAGGTCGTCCTCACCATCGGCTGGGGCGCCGTCTCCCGTCTCGACCTGGAGCCCGCCGCCTGCGGCGACCCCAACTGCGAGGCGGACCACGGCTACACCGGCAGCTCGACGGCCGACGACCTGAGCCTGCGCGTCAGCGAGGCGGGCGACGGTCCTGAGACCGTGCGCCAGGCCCTCGCCTTCGCCCAGTCCCTGTCCGAGGCCACCGCGGACGCGGGACGCTGATGACGCAGGCCGCCTGGGACGACGTAGAGCCGCTGCCCGTCCACTCCGCTCCCGTCCCGGCGTACGGCACCGGATCCCTCGCGGACCTGCTGCCCACCCTCGGCGCCCACCTCGGCGTCCCCGACTGCACCCCCGCGATCGGCGAGCTCTCCCCGGTCGACCGGGCCTGTGTCTTCCTCATCGACGGGCTCGGCTGGGAGCAGATCAAGGCGCACCCGGACGAGGCCCCGTTCCTGCACTCGCTCATAGGCTCCTCACGCGGTGGCACGGGCCGCCCCATCACCGCGGGATATCCGGCGACCACCGCCACCTCCCTCGCCTCGGTCGGCACGGGCCTGCCGCCCGGCGCCCACGGCCTGCCCGGCTACACGGTGCGCAATCCGGACACCGGCGAGCTGATGAACCAGCTCCGCTGGAACCCGTGGACGAAGCCGCAGACCTGGCAGCCGTACCCCACGATCTTCCAGCGCGCACACGCCGCGGGCGTGCACACCGCGCAGGTCTCCGCCCCCGCCTTCGAGTCGACGCCCCTCACGAAGATCGCCCTCAGCGGCGGCACCTTCTACGGACGCCTGTCCGGCGAGGACCGCATGGACCTGGCCGCCGAGCAACTGGCCGCGGGGGACCGGTCGTTGGTCTACACGTACTACAGCGAGGTCGACGGCAAGGGGCACCGCTTCGGCGTCGACTCCGACCCGTGGCGCGGCCAGCTCATGTACGTCGACCGGCTCGCCCAGCGCCTCGCCGAGCAGCTGCCGCCGCGCGCCGCCCTGTACATCACCGCCGACCACGGCATGGTCGACATCCCCTTCGACGAGCAGTCCCGGATCGACTTCGACGAGGACTGGGAGCTGCGCGCGGGCGTCGCGCTGCTCGGCGGCGAGGGCCGGGCCCGCCATGTGTACGCGGTTCCCGGCGCCCAGGGCGATGTGCTGGCCGTGTGGCGCGAGGTGCTCGGCGAGCAGTTCTGGATCGCGTCGCGCGACGAGGCGATCGCCGCCGGCTGGTTCGGGCCGCAGGTCGACCGGCGGGTGTACGACAGGCTCGGCGACGTGATCGCCGCGGCCCGCGACGACGTGGTCATCATCGCCTCCGAGAACGAGCCGAAGGAGTCCGCGATGGTCGGCAACCACGGCTCGATGACCCCGGCGGAGCAGCTCGTCCCGCTGCTCGAAGTCCGTTCCTGACCGCCTGCCCGCCTCGCCCCACCCCCCCGCGCTGATCCGAAAGGTCCTCAACTCCCCATGTCCGAGCTGGTGTTCTTCTCCGGAACGATGAACTGCGGGAAGTCGACCCTGGCGCTGCAGATCGAGCACAACCGCGCCGCGCGCGGGTTGCAGGGGCTCATCTTCACCCGCGACGACCGGGCCGGAGAGGGCAAGCTGTCGTCGCGGCTCGGGCTGGTCACCGACGCGGTCGAGGCCGCGGCGGACCTGGACCTGTATGCCTACGCGGTCACCCAGCTCTCCGGCGGCGAGCGGATCGACTACGCGATCGTGGACGAGGCCCAGTTCCTCGGCGCCGACCAGATCGACCAGCTCGCCCGGATCGTCGACGACCTGGACCTGGACGTCTTCGCCTTCGGTATCACCACCGACTTCCGCGCGAAGCTCTTCCCCGGTTCGCAGCGCCTGCTGGAACTGGCCGACCGGGTGGAGACCCTCCAGGTCGAGAACCTGTGCTGGTGCGGCGCCCGTGCCACCCACAACGCCCGTACGGTGGGCGGCGAGATGGTGGTGGAAGGCGCCCAGGTCGTGGTGGGCGACGTCGCCGAGTCCGACCGCGAGGTCGGCTACGAAGTGCTGTGCCGACGCCACCACCGCAAGCGCATGACCAGCGCGGCGGCCCACGCGGCCGCCCTGTCACCGGAGATGCTCCCCGTCGCTCCGGCCTGAGCCGGGCCCGCCCTGCCAACTGCGTTCACGGGCCGGGGATTCACCCCGGACCACCGAACCTGCGGGGCCGCGGGCCGGGCCGGCCGACCGTTCACTCGCCCTGCGACGCCACCAGGGCGAACCGCGCCCCCTCCGGATCCGCCACCGTCGCCACCCGCCCGTGCGAGCCGTCCCGGGCCGGGCTGACCACATGGCCGCCCAGGTCGGCGACCCGCTCCACGGCCTCGTCGACGTCGGAGACCTCGAAGTACGTCATCCAGTGCGAGCCGCGGTCGCGGGGCAGAGCGTGTCCGACCCCGTGCACGGACGCCACCGGGTGCCCCTCCAGGCGCAGCGTCAGATGGTCGAAGTCGGCGGAGACGACGGCCTCTTCGGCGTATCCGAAGACCGCCTGGTAGAACTTGGCGACGCTCGCGGTCTCCGACGTCACCAGCTCGTTCCACGCCACCGAGCCGGGCACCCCGGTCACCGCCATGCCCAGGTGCGCGGCCGCCTGCCACAGGCCGAACACCGAGCCCACCGGGTCGGAGGCGATCGCCAGCCGGCCCGCCTCACCGGCGTCCAGCGGGCCGACGCCCACCGTGCCGCCGCAGTGCCGCACCGACTCGGCCGCCGTGTCCACGTCGTCCGCCGCCAGATACGGCGTCCAGGCGACCGGCAGATGACGGTCCGGTGGCAGCTGGCCGATGCCGGCCACCTCCGCGCCGTCGAGGAGGGCCCGGACGTAGGGGCCGAGCTGCTGTGGTCCTGGCCTGAACTCCCAGCCGAACAGTGCCCCGTAGAAGTCCTGCGTCGCCGCCATGTCGTGCACCATCAGGCTCACCCAGCAGGGCGTGCCGGGTACGCGCCGGGCTGCTGCCTCGGTCATCGTCACTCTCTCCTCGGACTTCTCGGGCCAGAACCCTCGGGCCCTCACCAGGGCTCCCATGTGTCGCATCGCGCCCGTGCTGATGGTGGCACCCCGTGCCGCGCGGCGCTTCCTGACCGCGCCGAGACCGCCGGACTCCCGCAGAGGATGCCCGAAACGGTGTTTCGCGGACGTTGCCGCGCCGTGACCCGTCCGTGTCCGACCGATCGACGCTGCGTAGTCGATCGAGCACGCTATCCGAACCGGGCCGCTCCGGCCAGACCATGAGCAAGGATGGCCCTCATGAATGCCATCATCACCGCATCCGAACTTGACAGCGAGTTGGCGGGGGAGCGGCCTCCCGTCGTGCTCGACATCCGTTGGCAGCTCAGCCTCGCGAAGGCCTCGGGCGCCCCGGAATTCGACGGCAGGGCCGAGTACGCGGCAGGTCACGTCCCTGGCGCGGTCTTCATCGACCTCGACAGGGAGCTGGCCGGCGCGGCGGGTCCCGGAACCGGCCGCCACCCCCTTCCCGACCTCGCCGTGTTCGGTGCCGCCGTACGCGCAGCGGGCGTGTCGGCGGACCGCGACGTCGTTGTCTACGACGGCGGCCAGGGCTGGGCCGCGGCCCGCGCCTGGTGGCTGCTGCGCTGGACGGGTCACCCGTCCGTGCGGGTCCTCGACGGCGGCCTGCCCACCTGGGAAGGACCTCTGGAGACGGCGACTCCGGCGCCGGAACCGGGCGACTTCGTCCCTGCACCCGGTGCCACCGGCCTCCTCGACGCGGACGCGGCGGCCGCGCTGGCCCGCTCCGGCCTCCTCCTGGACGCCCGAGCCGCCGAGCGCTACCGGGGCGACGTGGAGCCCATCGACCGCGTCGGCGGCCACATCCCGGGCGCGGTGTCGGCCCCGACCACCGAGAACGTCGCCCCCGACGGCCGCTTCCTGGGCGCGGACGTCCTCACCGAGCGCTTCAAGGCCCTCGGCGCGACCGGGGACCCCGGCCAGGTCGGCGTCTACTGCGGTTCCGGCGTCTCGGGCGCCCACGAGGTCCTGGCGCTCGCGGTCGCCGGGATCGACGCGCAGCTGTACGTCGGCTCGTGGTCGCAGTGGTCGGCGGACGAGTCCCGCCCGGTGGCGAAGGGCCCGGACCCTCAGTAGCCGTTCCCCGGTACGCGGTTGAGGGCCCACGGCGCTGAACGCCCCGGGCCCTCTCCACGTACCTACGGGTGCGGGCCGGTCCTGCCTAGTCCTGCTTCTTGCGGCGCGTGCCGAACACGATCTCGTCCCAGCTCGGCACCGCGGCCCGGCGCCCGGGTCGGACGCCGTCGGCCTCCGCCTGGCGGTCGGTGGTGCCGGTCAGGCGGTCCCGGTGGCCCGCCACGGAACGCGGCATCAGCACGTCCGCGTACGCGGCTCCCGCGCCGGCCGACGCGGCGGGCGCCGGCGGCTCCTCGACCTCGGCGGCCGCGGGCGGCTCCGGCTCCTCCTGCGGCGGTTCGGGCGCCGCCGTCGGGCGGTCGGGCACCACGATGTCGCCGCGGTAACTGGGCACCGCCTCCAGGAGGCTGGTCAGCGAGTCGCGCTCCGAGGAGGAGGCGATCGCCGGGAGGTTGTCCTCCGCGGGCGGCTCCGGGGGTGCCGGGCGCTCCAACTGCCGGTCCAGGGCGCGGTCGAGCGGCCTGTCCCTGGGCAGCCGTGCGATGCGCGGCACGAACGGGAACGTGGGCTCGGGCGCGCCGATGTCGTCGCTCTCGCCGATCAGCGAGCGCGCCTCGTCGTCCACGGCCTGGACGAGCCTGCGGGGCGGGTCGTACGTCCAGCTCGCCGAGTGCGGTTCGCCCGCGACCCGGTAGACGAGCAGGACTTCCCAGGTGCCGTCGTCACGGCGCCAGGAGTCCCACTGGACGGTTTCCTTGTCGGCGCCGCGCAGCAGGAGTCGCTCCTGCACCGCCTCGCCGAGCTGAGGGCCGGTGGTCTCGCCCGGACGGCGCACGGGAGTCTTCCTGGCCCGCTCGGCCATGAACGCACGCTCCGCGAGCACGGGGCCCTCGAAACGGCGTACGCGGTCGACCGGAATACCGGCGAGCTGGGCGACTTCCTCCGCGGACGCGCCTGCTCGTATCCGGGCCTGGATGTCACGCGGGCGGAGGTGGGACTCCACCTCGATCTCGATCTGGCCGAGACGCGGACGGTCGCCGCGCACGGCGGCCCGGAGGCGCTCGTCGATCGGAAGCGTGTACTCCGTGCTGTCCGCAGCCTTCAGCACCAGCCGTGTGCCGTCGTTAGAGACGGCCACGACACGCAGTTCGGGCATGGGGACCTCCCGGGTGGTGCCTGCCGACGTCACGTGCGTCGCTGCTTCCGCTAGTCGAGTGTGGCCTGCCCGGGTGCAGCCTGCCACAACCTTGCCGAGTTGCCCGGCGTGTCGGGCATGGACCCAAGATCGCCGTTATGGCACGGTTACCTATTCGCAACGCTAAGTGACCGAGTTCGTCACCCTGTGCAACGAGCCCCCTCCCGGCGGTCCTGGAAGGCCCCGGTACACCCTGGCGGGAGACCGGACCCAGGGCTCGCAACAGTACTCCATTCGGGCCACTTGCGTGGATCGGCACGCCGCTCAACTTCTCACAGGGGGTGGGAGTTGGGCATGGGGCGTCGATCGGCCGTGCCCGATTCATGGCGGAAGTGCGTGGCGTGCTTCACGAAATCTGCAGAACTGGAACTGGTGACTCCTGTCATACGTCCCTATCTCATGTGACACAGGAAGTTCACGTAGCCTCGGGAGCTTCCACATGAAACAAGTGGGATGTTGAGAAAGGCAGGACAGGTCGGGAGATGGGCGAAAAGCCGGAAAACTCCAAGGACGATCAGGGAGAGCCCAAGGAGAAGAAGCGGCTGGATCTGAGCGTGCCTCAGGTGGCGGGCAGTGCGGTGGCGGCGGTCGTGGCCGCCAAGCTCGCCTCCGGTCTCGGCGTCTACGGGACGATCCTGGGCGCCGGCGTGGTCAGCGCCCTCGCCACCTGTGGCGGCACGGTCTTCCAGCACTTCTTCCGCCGTACGGGAGAGCAGATACGCGACGTCGCCGTGACCGCCAAGCCCAAGGGGCGGCAGGTCCCGGTGACGGCAGAGGGACGCCCCGTCCCGCGCACGTTCCGCTCCGACGCCTCCATGGACGCCACGCGGGCCATGGTCACGGGCGACAGGCCGCCCGCGCCGCGCACCGCGCCGGGCGCGGTGCCCGCCACCACCACCTGGGGCAGGCCGGTGACCGCGGACGCCGACGCGACGACCGTGCTGCCGCAGGCGGTCACCGGCGCCGGTGGGACCGCCGCGGGTTCGGCGGCCGAGTCCGACAGGACACAGCTGCTCGACACCGGCGCGGTCGCCGATCTGCTGGCCGGAACCGACACCGAACCCGGCGTCGACACCGGAGCCGGCACCGCCATGGGCGTCGGTGACGACGCGACCCGGATGCTCGGCACGGTGGGCCCGGCGGACCCGGACAGGACCCGACTCCTCGACGCCGGGCCCGTGGACGAGGCCACGCGCCTGCTGCGCCCCGTGGGCGAAGGCTCCGGACGGGCGCCCGCCGACCCGGAGTTCGCCGACGAGGAGTTCACCGACGGCACCGTTCACCGCGCGCGCGTCAAGAGCTGGAAGCGGCCGTTGATCGCCGCGGCCCTCGTCTTCGGCGTCACCATGGGCGGCATCACCACGTACGAGCTGGTGAGCGGCCAGAGCTTCAGCGGCGACGGCAGGAGCACCACGATCGGCGACGCCTTCAAGGGGCACAACGCGTCGTCCGGCAGCGATACCGACCCGTCGACCGGCACCTCCCCGACGCCCTCCGACGACAGCGGCACCGGCTCGGGCAACGGCACGCAGAACGGCGACGACCCGGCCACGGACGGCAACTCGTCGCCCACGCCGACGCCGAGCGGCAGCAGCGACTCCGGTACCGGGAGCGGCTCGGACACCGGCTCCGACACGGGCTCCGGGTCCGACACCGGCGCCGGCTCAGGCGACGACGGTTCGTCGTCGACCCCGACGCCCACGCCGACCCCGTCGCAGAGCGCGGGCGCGGAGACCGGCGCGACCGGTGACACCGGCGCGCAGACGTCGGGGGAGTAGCCCCCGGGGCGCGGTCAGTCGCCGAGGACCCGGCGCAGGTAGGCGTTGCCGAACAGGCGGTCCGGGTCCAGGCGGTCGCGCAGCTTCGTGAACTCGCCGAAGCGCGGGTACGCCTGCGCGAAGTACTCGGCGTCGCGGGTGTGCACCTTGCCCCAGTGCGGGCGCCCCTCGTGCGCGGTGAAGATCCGCTCGGCGGCGGTGAAGTACCGCTGGTACGGGGTGCCCTTGTACATGTGGACGGCGATGTACGCGCTGTCCCGGCCGGACGCGGTGGAGAGCGCGATGTCGTCGGCCGGGGCGGTGCGGACCTCCACGGGGAAGCTGACGCGCAGGTTCGAGCGTTCCACCATGGACTTCAGCTCGCGCAGCGTCTCCACGAGGGCCTCACGCGGAACCGCGTACTCCATCTCCACGAAGCGCACCCGGCGCGGAGATGTGAAGACCTTGTAGGGGATGTCGGTGTACGTCCGGGCCGACAGCGCCTTGCTGGAGATCTTGGCGATGGCCGGAATCGTGGCCGGCACGGCCCTGCCGATCGAATTCACCACCTGGAACAGACCGTTGGAGAGGATCTCGTCCTCCCACAGGCTGCTGATCGCCGACACGGGCGCCTCGGGGCCCGCGCTGCGGTTGTTGCGCTTGGTGTTGCAGTTGCCGGTGTGCGGGAACCAGTAGAACTCGAAGTGCTCGTTCTCCGCGTGCAGCTCGTCGAAGTCCGCGAGCACCTGGTCGAAGCCCATCGGCTCCTCGCGCGCGGTGAGCAGGAAGAGCGGCTCGACGGCGAACGTGATCGCCGTGACGATGCCGAGGGCGCCCAGGCCGATCCGGGCGGCGGCGAAGACCGCGCGTTCTTCGTCGGTCCCGTCAGCGGAGCAGGTGAGCAGCTCACCGCTCGCCGTGACCAGCTCAAGTCCCTTGATCTGCGCGGCGATGGAGGCCGAATCGCGGCCCGTGCCGTGGGTGCCGGTGCTGGTGGCGCCGGAGACGGTCTGCTCCATGATGTCGCCCATGTTCGTGAGCGACAGGCCCTCACGGGCCAGAGCCATGTTGAGACGCTTGAGCGGGGTACCGGCCTCGACCGTGACCGTGCCGTTCTCCCGGTCGATGGTGCGTATACCGGTCAACAGTTGAGGACGGATCAACACACCGTCGGTCGCGGCCGCCGCGGTGAAGGAGTGGCCGGTGCCGACGGCCTTGACCTTGAGGCCGTCCGCCGCCGCCGCGCGCACGGCGGCGGTCAGTTCCTCGACCGACGCGGGCGTCACCTCGCGCGCGGGACGGGAGACGACGTTCCCCGCCCAGTTACGCCACGCTTCGCTGCTCTTCTTGCTGCCCGTCTGCGCCGTGCTCATCGGTAGTTCCTCCCCGCTGCGGAACCGGCTGCTTCAGCCGGCGGTAGCCCAGGAACGCGATCACGACCGCGACGGCGCCGGAGACTCCCGGCACCCCGTACCCGGCCTTCGCACCGGCGGCGTCGATCACCCAGCCGGCCACGGAGGAGCCGAGCGCGACACCGACCGCGAGTCCGGTGCTCACCCAGGTCATGCCCTCGGTCAGTTTCGCGCGTGGTACGTGCTGCTCGACGAGGGCCATCGTCGTGATCATCGTCGGAGCGATGGACAGGCCCGCTACGAAGAGCGCCACGGCCAGGAGCGACAGGTTCCCGACCAGTTGGAGGGGGATCATACTCACGGCCATCGCGACGACACCCACCAGCCACCTGCGCGCGGGCGCCCCCTTGAAGTGCAGCAGTCCGAACACCGCACCCGCCACACAGGACCCGGCCGCGTACACCGCGAGGACGACGCTCGCCAGCGACTTGTGCCCCTGGTCCTCCGCGAAGGCGACCGTCACCACGTCGACGGAGCCGAAGATCGCGCCCGTCGCCACGAAGGTGCCCACCAGAACCTGCAGCCCGCGCGCGCGGAGCGCCGATCCGCCGCTGTGCTGGGTGCGGGGGTGCGGCGCCGGTTCGGTGGCGCGCTGGCCGGTCAGCCAGAAGACGCCGGCCGCGAGGAAACAACCCGCGAGCAGCGGCCCCGCCTCCGGGAACCACGCGGTGGACAGGCCGATCGAGATGATCGGCCCGAAGATGAAGCACACCTCGTCGACGACCGATTCGAACGAGTACGCGGTGTGCAGCTGGCGCGGGGTGTCCCCGTAGAGCACCGCCCACCGCGCGCGGATCATCGAACCGACGCTCGGCACGCAGCCGATGAACGCGGCGGACAGGAAGAGTGTCCAGTCCGGTGCCTCGTACTTGGCGCACAGCAGCATCGCCGTGACCGCCACCAGCGAGACGAGCGTGGCCGGGCGCAGTACGCGCCGCTGTCCGTACTGGTCGACGAGCCGAGAGATCTGCGGGCCGATCGCGGCCGCGGACAGCGCCACCGTCGCCGACAGCGCCCCCGCGAGGCCGTAGCGCCCGGTCAGCTGCGAGACCATCGTGACGATCCCGATGCCCATCATCGACAGGGGCATCCGGCCCAGGAACCCGGCGAGGGAGAAGCTCTTGGTGCCGGGCAGGGCGAATATGGCGCGGTACGGGCTGGGCAACACGACTCCGATGAGGCCGGTAAGGCATAAAACTGGTTGACACAGCTTACGCGTGTCATGGTTCGTGCGGCATGCCGGTTTTCCGCCTGTCAGTGGCGGGTGGCAGGATCGAACACATGCCAGAAGAGCACGCTGCCGGCCTCGACGCCCGCCCCTACGACGCCCTGCTCCTGCTCTCCTTCGGAGGGCCCGAGGGACCCGACGACGTCGTCCCGTTCCTGGAGAACGTGACGAAGGGTCGCGGCATCCCCAAGGAGCGGCTCAAGGAGGTCGGGCAGCACTACTTCCTGTTCGGCGGGGTCAGCCCGATCAACGAGCAGAACAGGGCGCTGCTCGACGCCCTGCGCAAGGACTTCGCCGACCACGGCCTGGACCTGCCCGTGTACTGGGGCAACCGCAACTGGGCGCCCTACCTGACCGACACCCTGCGCGAGATGGTCACCGACGGCCACCGCCGCATCCTGGTCCTCGCCACCAGCGCGTACGCCTCGTACTCGGGCTGCCGCCAGTACCGCGAGAACCTGGCGGACTCGCTCGCCGCCCTTGAGGCCGAGGGCCTGGAGCTGCCGAAGATCGACAAGCTGCGGCACTACTTCAACCACCCCGGCTTCGTACGCCCCATGATCGACGGCGTCCTGAAGTCCCTCGCCGAGCTCCCCGAGGGCGTGCGCGACGGCGCCCACATCGCCTTCACCACGCACTCCATCCCCACGGCCGCGGCCGACGGCTCGGGCCCCGTCGAAGCCCACGGCGACGGCGGCGCGTACGTGAAGCAGCACCTGGACGTCGCGCGGCTGATCGCCGACGCCGTCCGCGAGGAGACCGGCGTCGACCACCCCTGGCAGCTCGTCTACCAGTCGCGCTCCGGCGCCCCGCACATCCCGTGGCTGGAGCCCGACATCTGCGACCACCTGGACGAGCGGAAGGGCGCCGGCGTGCCCGCGGTCGTCATGGCCCCCATCGGGTTCGTCTCGGACCACATGGAGGTCCTCTACGACCTCGACACCGAGGCCAAGGCGAAGGCCGAGGAGATCGGCCTGCCCGTGCGCCGTTCCGCGACCGTCGGCGCCGACCCGCGTTTCGCCGCCGCCGTACGGGAGTTGATCGTGGAGCGCGCCGCGAGCGAGAGCGGCGCGGCCGTCACGCCGTGCGCACTGGGCGCGCTCGGCGCGAGTCACGACCTGTGCCCGGTGGGCTGCTGCCCGGCCCGCGCCCTCAGGCCCGCGGCCGCGGGCGCCGACAGCCCGTACGCGTAGCGAAGCACCGAGAGGACAAGGGACACCGCTGTGACCGAACTGAAGGCAGAGCTTCTCGACGTCGCCCTGGAGGCGGCGGCCCGCGCGGGCGCCTTCCTGCGTGACGGCCGCCCGGACGACCTGGGCGTCGCCGCCACCAAGACGAGCGCCGTCGACGTCGTCACCGAGATGGACATCGCCTCCGAGAAGCTGATCACGGACTTCCTCGCCGAGCGCCGTCCCGACGACGGCGTGCTCGGCGAGGAGGGCGCCGCCACCGAGGGCACCAGCGGCGTCGAGTGGGTGATCGACCCCATCGACGGGACGGTCAACTACCTTTACGGGCGCCCCGATTGGTCCGTCTCCATCGCGGCTCGCAAGGACGGCGAGACGATCGTCGGGGTGGTCGCGGCGCCGATGCGCGGCGAGACCTACCGCGCCGTCCTCGGCGGCGGCGCGTTCGTGAACGACAAGCCCGCCCGCGTGCGCGTGGCACCCCCTTTCGAACAGGCCCTGGTCGGCACCGGATTCGGCTACCTGGAGAACCGACGGGTCCATCAGGCGGATGTCGTACGGGAGTTGATCCCGCGCGTGCGCGACATCCGGCGCGGCGGATCGGCCGCCATCGACCTGTGCGACGTGGCGACGGGCCGCCTGGACGCGTACTACGAACGCGGCCTGAATCCCTGGGACTTCGCGGCCGGTGACCTCATCGCGCGCGAGGCGGGCGCCCTGACCGGTGGCCGCCCCGGCGTCGTCGCCTCGCCCGAACTGACCGTCGCGGCCCCGCCCGGCCTCTTCGAGGCGCTCCAGGGCCGCCTGGAGGAGCTCGGCGCCTGGCACGACTGAGCGCGCACAGGAGAAGGCCCCGGCGCCCGCCTGGATCGAACCGGGCGCCGGGGCCTCTTGGTGCGCTGTGTGCCGTACGGGTCAGACGCTCGAGGCGTGGATCTCCACGCCGTGCTCGGCGGCGAGGCGGTGGAGGTCGTCCAGCTCGCCCTGCTCGACCTCGGCAAGGAAGTCGTCGCCGGTCTCGCGCGCCCGCGTCAGGTCGGTTTCGGCCGCCTTGATGCGCTGCAGCAGTCCTGCGGTGAATGCGTCCATGGTTGCGCCCCCTCGTCCTGGGTCGTGGGTCGGTGGCACGGGGGTGTGCCCTGTGGAAGGGGCGATCACGTCCCGAGCCGCTCTGCGGAAGCGGACTCGACAGCGGCTCGTGGCATGCCACATACAAAGCGTGATCGCGGGTGTAGTGCCGTCCTCCCCACGCTCCCTTCCGGAGAAACCTCGCCCGGTCGGAAACTCGGAGAAAATCCCGTACTCCCCGGACGCCAGGCCGCCTTACAGCCGGTTTATGGCCGAAAGGGGCAGGATGGGGGCCACAACCCTGTGACCGGACCTGTCCACGTGCGCCCGAGTGCTGTCCGTGGCCGGTCCAAAGGCTTAGCTGCCTGAGTGGAAAGGACAAGCGACGTGCGCGTACTCGTCGTCGAGGACGAGCAGCTGCTCGCCGATGCGGTGGCCACCGGACTGCGCCGGGAGGCCATGGCCGTCGACGTCGTGTACGACGGTGCGGCCGCCCTGGAGCGCATCGGCGTCAACGACTACGACGTGGTCGTCCTCGATCGTGACCTCCCGCTCGTGCACGGCGACGACGTCGCCCGCAAGATCGTGGAGCTGGGCATGGCCACCCGCATCCTGATGCTGACCGCCTCCGGCGACGTCAGCGACCGGGTGGAGGGCCTGGAGCTCGGCGCGGACGACTATCTCCCCAAGCCCTTCGCGTTCAGCGAGCTGACCGCCCGTGTCCGGGCGCTCGGACGCCGTACGAGCGTGCCGCTGCCGCCCGTCCTGGAGCGGGCGGGCATCAAGCTCGACCCGAACCGCCGCGAGGTGTTCCGCGACGGCAAGGAGATCCAGCTCGCCCCCAAGGAGTTCGCCGTCCTGGAGGTGCTGCTGCGCAGCGAGGGCGCCGTCGTCTCGGCGGAGCAGCTCCTGGAGAAGGCCTGGGACGAGAACACGGACCCGTTCACGAACGTCGTCCGCGTCACCGTGATGACCCTGCGCCGCAAGCTCGGCGAGCCCGCCGTCATCGTCACCGTGCCGGGCTCCGGATACCGGATCTGATCTCTCGATGGCCTCTTCACCCGCGCCGCCGAAGCCCTCGGCGCCACCCAAGCCGACCTGGATGCCGGGACCGAAGGACGACGCGCCCTTCCCCTGGCTGCGCCCCACCATCCGCATAAGGCTCACGCTCCTCTACGGAGGCATGTTCCTGATCGCGGGCATCCTGCTGCTGTCGATCATCTATCTGCTCGCGGCACAGGCACTGAATGTGGGCAGCGAGCTGCCGTTCAAGATCGTCAAGAACGACAACGGCGTCAGCATCATCAGCAGTGTCTGCACGTTCCCGTCGAACCCGTCGGACTCGCAGCTGAACGACGCGCTGAGCACCTGCGTCAACCAGCAGCGCCAGCACGCCCTCGACGTCCTGCTGAGCCGCTCCCTGATGGCGCTGCTCGGCCTCGCGATCATCGCCTTCGCCTTCGGCTACGCGATGGCGGGCCGCGTCCTGTCCCCGCTCGGCCGCATCACGCGCACCGCGCGCCGCGTGGCCGGCACCGACCTGACGCGCCGCATCGAGCTGGACGGGCCGGACGACGAGCTCAAGGAGCTGTCGGACACCTTCGACGACATGCTCGACCGCCTGGAGCGGGCCTTCACGGCGCAGCAGCGCTTCGTCGGCAACGCCTCGCACGAGCTGCGCACACCGCTCGCGATCAACCGGACCCTCCTGGAGGTCCATCTCTCCGATCCGGGCGCCCCTGTCGAACTCCAGCAGCTCGGCAAGACGCTGCTGGCCACCAACGAGCGCAGTGAGCAGCTCGTGGAGGGCCTGCTGCTGCTCGCCCGCAGCGACAACCAGATCGTGGAGCGCAAGCCCGTGAACCTGGCGGAGGTCGCCTCCCAGGCGATCGACCAGGCCAGGTCCGAGGCCGACGACAAGGGCGTGGAGATCCGCGGCGAGCGCAAGGAAGCGGTCGTCCAGGGCAACGGCGTACTGCTGGAGCGGATCGCGCTGAACCTCGTACAGAACGCGATCCGCTACAACGTCCCCGAAGGCGGCTGGGTCGAGGTCGACACCGAGGCGCAGCACGGCCAGGCGGTGCTCGTCGTCGCCAACACCGGGCCCGTGGTCCCCGCCTACGAGATCGACAACCTCTTCGAGCCGTTCCGGCGGCTGCGCACCGAGCGGACCGGCAGCGACAAGGGCGTGGGCCTCGGTCTGTCCATCGCGCGGTCCGTGGCGCGCGCCCACGGCGGGCGTATCGCCGCCGAGCCCCGCGAAGGGGGTGGCCTCGTGATGCGCGTCACCCTGCCGCTCTAGGAGGGTTCGACGTGCGCGGCGCGTGCGGATCTGACATGCTTCCGCCGACGCGCTGACGGAGTTCGCTTTTAGCGGAATTTTCGGGACCTGCGCCCGGAGAATCCGTGTGTGATCGATCACATGGGCGAATTTCCGGCCATCTACTCTCCGTGATCGCACAAGGCGTCGGAAAGCCTGGAAAATCCGGGTTTTCGGGCGCCTTGATCACGGGAAGTACACGGGATGGCGCTCGTGCAGTGCGACATGTGGACCGTGTACGGTCCCGTTCGCCACCCAAGCTGATCACTCTCGAGGGATCCGGTTGGGTGTCGATTGAGTAACAGACCTTGATGTGAGGCAAAATCTCCGCCTCAGGTCGGGCACAAGTCCGGCCTCTCATGCGTTACGTGCGCTGAGACACCGCAGACACCCAGAGGGGGAGAGCGACATGGCAACGGATTACGACACCCCACGCAAGACCGATGACGACCTCAACGAGGACAGCATCGAAGAGCTGAAGTCCCGGCGGAACGACAAGTCCGCGTCGAACGTCGACGTGGACGAGTTCGAGGCGGCCGAGGGCCTGGAGCTCCCGGGCGCCGACCTCTCGAACGAGGAGTTGGCCGTCCGCGTCCTGCCCAAGCAGCAGGACGAGTTCACCTGCATGAGCTGCTTCCTTGTGCACCACCGGAGCCAGCTCGCGCGGGAGAAGAACGGGCAGCCGATCTGCCGCGACTGCGACTGAGGCAGGGTCGGGCATGACCGGCTCGACCCCGCCCTGGAAGCGCCGCACCTGGACCAAGCGCCGGGACGCGGTACAAGGCCCGTCAGAGGCCGTGCGTGACGACGAGCGAGGCTCTTTCCCCGAGGCCCCCGGTGGCCCCGGTGAAGCGGCCTCGCTCGAATCGGCGGACGGACACGAGGCGACGGGCGATCTGGCGGCGGCCGCGGCAGCGGACGCCGTCGACGCCGTCGAGGTGAGCGAGGCCGAGGCGGCCTCGGGCACCGAGACCAGAGCACAGCTCGCCCGGCGCCGGGCGAGTGCCGTCAAGGACGGCGTGCGCCGCAGTGGCGACGTCGCCCGGGCGAGCATGGCCAGGAGCGGCAGTGTCGCGCGCCTGGGGGTGACCAGGAGCGCCGCCGCGGCCAAGGCCGGCATCGGCTATCTCGCCGACCAGATCATCAAGAACGCGCCACGGGTACCCGTACGGGACCTGGCGACCCTCCGCAGGCAGTTCCCGGGCCTCACGCCCGAGCAGCTCGCGGACAAACTCGTCACCGGCGCGGCGAACGCGACCTCGACCGTGGGCGCCGGAGTGGGCGCCGCGGCCATGCTGCCGGTACCGCCCGCGATGCCGACCGAACTGGCCACGGAGATCACCGGCGTGGCCGCCATCGAGCTGAAGCTCATCGCCGAGCTGTACGAGGTCTACGGGGTGCGCCCGCCGGGCGGCCTCAAGGACCGCACCACGACCTATCTGAGCTCGTGGTCCGACGAGCGCGGCATCGACGTGCGCAAACCCGCGACGATCAACGTGGCGCTGGGCGGCCAGATGAAGCGCGAGCTGCGCCAGCAGATCATGAAACGCATGGTGCGCAATCTGCCGATGCTCACTCCGTTCCTGATCGGCGCCGCCGTCGGAGCGGCCATGAACCGGCGCGACACCAGGAAGCTCGCCGAGCGCATCCGCAAGGACCTGCGGGCCGTCCAGGTGCCGTGGGACGCACTCGCCGACCTGCCGCCCCTGGAGGCCCCGGAGAACCCCCTGGAGCTGGAGGCCTGAGCCCCCTGGCGCAGCCCGGGGAAGAGCTCGGAGAGGGCCCTCAGGCGCCCGCGCCGAGAGCCTTTGCCAAAGCTTCAGGTTCACGGGTCGAGAGGTACACGTACGGGGTCGGGTCCTGCGGGTCCGTGATCTCGGCGCGCACCGCCGTCGGGACGTAGCTGCGCAGCAGCATGAACGCGCGCGGGTCCGCCTTGTGCGTTCGCCAGGCGCGGGCCTCTTCCGCATCGAGAATGTGCACGTCACCGAGGGCGGAGAGCGGAATCTTGGCGTCGCCCGCGACCAGCGAGTCGCCCACGACGCGGATCCGGATCGAGCCGTACGAGCTGGTGATCACGGCCGCCACCAGCAGGCCCGCGACGAAGCCGCCGAGCAGCGGCAGCGTGCCGAAGGGCAGCGCGACGATGCCGCAGGCGAGACCCACGAGGAATGTGACGAGCCACCACGAACGGGGCGCGGTGAGTCGTTCTTCGTAAGGCGTCGTCGAGAGCTCCATGCGGACAAGCTTGGCACGATGCGTGAACCCTCAGGACTCGCGGGTAAGGTCTGCGCCTGTGAGTGGTACTTCAGCAGCTCTGACGCCCCCGGCCGACGCCATAGCCCCGGTGCGGCACCCCGACGCGCCCGCCCCCGGCGAGCTCCTCGGCGCCCACTACGGACACTGCTTCGGCTGCGGTGACGAACAGCCGCACGGGCTGCACCTGGAGGCGCGGGCCGGCGAGGGTGTGACCGTGACCGCCGAGTTCACCGTGCGCCCGGCGCACCAGGGCGCGCCCGGTCTCGCCCACGGCGGGCTGCTGGCCACCGCGCTCGACGAGACGCTCGGCTCGCTGAACTGGCTGACGCAGACCATCGCCGTCACCGGCCGCCTGGAGACGGACTATGTGCTGCCCGTGCCCGTGGGCACCGTGCTGCATCTGTCCGCCGAGATCACCGCCGTCGCCGGACGCAAGATCTACTCGACCGCGACCGGCAGGATCGGCGGCCCCGACGGGCCGGTCGCCGTCCGTGCCGACGCCCTCTTCATCGAGGTGAAGGTCGACCACTTCATCGACAACGGCCGCCAGGAAGAGATCCAGGCGGCCATGAGCGACCCGGACCAGCTCCGGCGTGCCCGTGCCTTCGAGGTGAACCCGTGACGCTTGACGTACTCATCCGGCGCGTCGATCCCGACGTGCCCCTGCCCGCGTACGCGCACCCGGGCGACGCCGGCGCCGATCTGCGGACCACTGAGGCGTGCGAGATCGCACCCGGCGAGCGGGTCGTCCTGCCGACCGGAGTGTCTGTCGCGCTGCCCGAGGGGTACGCGGCCTTCGTGCACCCGCGATCCGGTCTCGCCGCCCGCTGCGGTGTCGCCCTGGTGAATGCCCCGGGGACGGTGGATGCCGGGTACCGTGGGGAGATCAAGGTGATCGTGGTGAATCTCGACCCGCGCGAGAGCGTGCGGTTCGAGCGCTTCGACCGGATTGCCCAACTGGTCGTCCAGCAGGTCGAGAGGGTCCGCTTCCAGGAGGTCGCGGAGCTTCCCGAATCGGTGCGGGCCGAGGGGGGCTTCGGGTCCACCGGCGGGCATGCATCTGTGGGCTCCGCCGAGGGCTCGGACGGTCAAAAGGGTGGGAATCGATACGCTTCGGTCGTATCCGACCGGGAAGGACAGTGACGTGTTCGGACGTCGCAAGAAGAACAGCTCCGCTGACGACGCAGTGGACGCGGCGGGCGAGGCCGAGCAGGTCGTCGACAGCGTCGACAGTGCCGACGAGGCCGAGTCGGAGCGTGTCCGGCTCGAGCCCGAGCCGCGTCCCGACGGCCCCTGGGACGACTCCGAGGTCCGTGAGCCCGGCGAGGGCCGGGTCGACCTCGGTGGACTCTTCGTCCCCGGTGTCGAGGGCATGGAGCTGCGCGTCGAGGTCGCGGGTGACGCGATCGTCGCGGCGACCGTCGTCCTCCAGGACAGCGCGATCCAGCTGCAGGCCTTCGCCGCCCCCAAGAAGGAGGGCATCTGGGGCGAGGTCCGCGAGGAGATCGCCACGGGCATCACTCAGCAGGGTGGTGTCATCGACGAGGTCGAGGGTTCGCTCGGCTGGGAGCTGCGCGCCCAGGTGCCGGTGCAGCTGCCCGACGGGACGGGCGGCTTCCAGGTCGTCCGGTTCATCGGTGTGGACGGCCCGCGCTGGTTCCTGCGCGGCGTGATCTCCGGCCAGGGCGCGGTGCAGCCGCAGGCCGCGGGCCTGCTGGAGCAGATCTTCCGTGACACGGTCGTGGTGCGCGGCGAGGGCCCGATGGCCCCGCGCGACCCGATCGTCCTCAAGCTCCCGGACGACGCGCAGATGGTCGCCGAGGGCGCCGGTCAGGACGCCCAGGAGGGCTCGCGCTTCGGCGGCGGCATGGGCCAGCTGGCCCGTGGCCCGGAGATCACCGAAGTGCGCTGACGCACTACAGCTGTTGTACGTGGCCGGGGGCCACGCGTCCTTCGGGATGCGTGGCCCCCGGCCTTTCCGCGTGCCCGTCTTTCCGTGTACCCGTCTTTCCGTGTCCCGGTCCTCCTGTGTCTCTCCTGCTGTGTCCCTCCTTCTGTGTCCCGGGCCGCTCAACTGCCTTTCTTTCTTCAGGTATTGACGGAAGCCTGGTCCGTACCTAGGGTCACCGCCCAGCGTCGTGTTCACATCGACGCCTCGCGTTCATATACGAGAACGGATGGCCCCCACCATGCAGGCTCGTCACAGAAGATCGCGCACCACCCTGCTTGCCACCCTCACCACCGCCCTCGCGGCCGTGGCCGCCGGCGTCGTCGCCTGGCCCGGCGCCGACCGCGCCGAGGCCGCGCCCGTCACCTTCAGCCACCCCGGAGTCACCGTCTCCCGGGGGCAGTTGGACTTCGCCAAGGCCAAGGTCGACGCCGGGGCGCAGCCCTGGAAGGGTGCCTTCGACCAGATGATGGCGAGCAAGTACGCCGACCTGAACCGCACGCCCAAGCCCCGGGCGACCGTCGAGTGCGGCTCGTACTCCAACCCCAACTACGGCTGCACGGACGAGCGCGAGGACGCGATAGCCGCGTACACCGACGCGCTCGCCTGGTACTTCACCCGCGACGAACGCTACGCGAAGAAGTCCATCGCGCTCATGGATGCCTGGTCCGGCACCATCCAGGAGCACACCAACAGCAACGCGCCGCTGCAGACCGGCTGGGCCGGCTCCTCCTGGCCCAAGGCCGCCGAGATCATCGCGTACACGTACAGCGGCGGCTGGGCCAACGAGGGCCGGTTCAAGACGATGCTGCGGGACGTCTATCTGCCCGAGGTCATCAACGGCTCGAACTCCAACGGCAATTGGGAGCTGTCGATGATGGAGGCCGCCGTCGGCATCTCCGTCTTCCTGGAGGACAAGACCTCGTACGACAAGGCGATGGCGAAGTTCAGGACGCGTACGGCCGCGTACGTCTATCTGGCCTCGGACGGGGACCTGCCCAAGACGGTGCCGAGTCAGAACCTCGACACCAAGGCCAAGATCGTCAGCTACTGGCAGGGCCAGTCGACCTTCGTGACCGGGCTGACCCAGGAGAGCTGCCGCGACTTCACGCACACCGGGTACGGCATCTCCGCCATCTCGCACATCGCCGAGACCAGCCGGATCCAGGGGCAGGACCTGTACGGCACCGACGTCGGCGAGCGGCTGCGGCAGGCGCTCGGCTTCCAGTCCAAGTACGAGCTCGGTGAGACGCCGCCGAGCTGGCTGTGCGGCGGCACGGTCAACCGCGGGCTCGGGCCGGTCACCGAGGTCGGCTACAACGCCCTGCACACCCGCCTGGGCGTCGCCATGACCAACACCCAGAAGCTCACCGAGCAGCAGCGGCCCGCCGGGTCCAACAACCTGTTCGTGGCCTGGGAGACCCTCACGCACGCCGAGAACCCCAGCTAGACCGGCGCGGGCGGGCGGCTTCGACGCATCAGGGTTGCGTCAAAGCCGCCCGCCCATCAGGCGTCCGTCCCATTTGTCCAAATTGCTGACCGTAAGGTCGACACTGCGTGCAGCAGTGACTGAAAGACAATGGGGCCATGGGACGCGGCAAGCTACGGATCTACCTCGGATCGGCACCGGGCGTCGGCAAGACGTACGCGATGCTCTCCGAGGCGCACCGGCGCGTCGAGCGCGGCACCGACTGTGTGGTCGCGTTCGTCGAGCACCACGGGCGGACGCGGACCGAGGTGATGCTGCACGGCCTGGAGCAGGTCGCACGCGTCGAGATCGAGTACCGCGGGTCCGTCTTCCACGAGATGGACGTCGACGCCGTCCTGCGGCGCGACCCCGCCGTCGCCCTCGTCGACGAGCTCGCCCACACCAACGTCCCCGGCTCGCGCAACGCCAAGCGCTGGCAGGACGTCGAGGAACTGCTGGCCGCGGGCATCGACGTCGTGTCGACTGTCAACATTCAGCACCTGGAGTCCCTGGGCGACGTCGTCGAGT
This sequence comes from Streptomyces sp. VRA16 Mangrove soil, assembly GCF_017377775.1. Taxonomy (GTDB): domain Bacteria; phylum Actinomycetota; class Actinomycetes; order Streptomycetales; family Streptomycetaceae; genus Streptomyces. Next base: position 91,226 of record NZ_JAFVLN010000014.1, on the reverse strand, counting down.
CGATCACCGGCGTCCGGCAGCGGGAGACGGTCCCGGACGAGATCGTCCGGCGTGCCGATCAGATCGAGCTGGTCGACATGTCGCCCCAGGCGCTGCGCCGCCGCATGGCGCACGGCAACATCTACAAGCCGGACAAGGTCGACGCGGCGCTCTCCAACTACTTCCGCCCCGGAAACCTCACGGCCCTGCGCGAGCTGGCCCTCCTCTGGGTCGCCGACCGGGCCGACGAGTACCTCCAGGAGTACCGGGGCCAGCACAACATCCGCTCCACCTGGCAGGCCCGTGAGCGCATCGTCGTCGGACTCACCGGCGGTCCTGAAGGCCGTACGTTGATCAGACGTGCCGCGCGGCTCGCCGAGAAGGGCGCCGGCGGCGAGGTGCTCGCCGTCTACATCGCGCGCAGCGACGGACTCACCGCCGCCTCGCCCAAGGAGCTGGCCGTCCAGCGCACCCTGGTCGAGGATCTTGGCGGAACGTTCCACCACGTCATCGGCGACGACATCCCGGCGGCCCTCCTGGAGTTCGCGCGCGGGGTCAACGCCACCCAGATCGTGCTCGGCTCCTCACGCCGCAAGACCTGGCAGTACATGTTCGGGCCCGGCGTCGGCGCGACCGTCGCACGCGAGTCGGGGCCCGACCTCGACGTGCACATCGTCACGCACGAGGAGGTCGCCAAGGGGCGCGGCCTGCCCGTCGCCCGCGGGGCCAGACTCGGCCGGTCCCGGGTGCTGTGGGGCTGGCTCGTCGGCGTCGGCGGGCCCGCGCTGCTCGCGACGGTCCTCACCAACGCCGACAGCGACCTCGGCCTCGCCAACGACATGCTGATGTTCCTGTCGGTGACCGTCGCGGCGGCGCTGGTCGGCGGCCTCCTGCCGGCGCTCGCCTCGGCCGCGTTCGGCTCGCTCCTGCTGAACTACTTCTTCACCCCGCCGCTGCACCTGTGGACCATCGCCGACCCCAAGAACATCGTGGCCATCGTGATCTTCGTGGGGGTCGCGGTGTCGGTCGCCTCCGTGGTGGACCTGGCGGCACGCCGCACGCACCAGGCCGCACGGCTGCGCGCCGAGTCGGAGATCCTCTCGTTCCTCGCGGGCAGCGTGCTGCGCGGCGAGACCAGTCTGGAGGCGCTCCTGGAGCGCGTACGGGAGACGTTCGCCATGGAGTCCGTCGCCCTCCTGGAGCGGGAGGGCGACACCGAGCCGTGGACGTGTGCGGGCAGTGTCGGGCCCCGGCCGCTGGGGCGGCCCGAGGACGCCGACGTCGACATGCCGGTCGGGGACCACATGGCGCTCGCCCTGTCCGGCCGCGTGCTGCCCGCGGAGGACCGGCGCGTACTCGCCGCCTTCGCCGCCCAGGCCGCCGTCGTGCTCGACCGGCAGCGGCTGCAGTCCGAAGCCGACCAGGCCCGCACCCTCGCCGAAGGCAACCGCATCCGCACGGCCCTGCTGGCCGCCGTCTCGCACGATCTGCGCACCCCGCTCGCCGGCATCAAGGCGTCCGTGTCCTCGCTGCGCTCCGAGGACATCGAGTGGTCGGCGGAGGACCAGGCGGAGCTGCTCGCCGGGATCGAGGAGGGCGCCGACCGTCTCGATCACCTGGTGGGCAACCTGCTCGACATGTCGCGCCTCCAGACCGGTACGGTCACACCGCTCATCAGGGAGATCGACCTCGACGAGGTGGTGCCGATGGCGCTCGTCGGCGTCCCCGACCCGGACCTCAGCGTCGACCTCGACATCCCCGAGACACTGCCGATGGTCAGCGTCGACAAGGGGCTTCTGGAGCGGGCCGTCGCCAACATCGTCGAGAACGCCGTGAAGTACAGCCCTTCCGACGAGCCCGTCCTGGTGGCCGCCAGCGCGCTCGGCGACCGCGTCGAGCTACGCGTCGTGGACCGCGGCCCCGGCGTCCCCGACGAGGCGAAGCACCGTATCTTCGCGCCCTTCCAGCGCTACGGTGACGCTCCCCGGGGCGCGGGCGTCGGTCTCGGGCTCGCGGTCGCGCGGGGCTTCGTCGAGGCGATGGGCGGCACCCTCACGGCAGAGGACACCCCCGGCGGCGGCCTCACCATGGTGCTGACGCTTCGGGTGGCCGGCATGGCCCCGGAGCCGTCGGCAGCACTTGATCAACCATTGATCCGTACGACATCTCAGAGAGGCAGGCCCGCATGACCCGGGTGCTCGTGGTCGACGACGAACCGCAGATCGTCCGCGCCCTCGTCATCAACCTGAAGGCGCGCAAGTACGAGGTGGACGCCGCCGCCGACGGCGCGCAGGCGCTCCAGCTGGCCGCCGCCCGCCACCCCGACGTGGTCGTTCTCGACCTGGGCCTGCCCGACATGGACGGCGTCGAGGTGATCAGGGGGCTGCGCGGCTGGACCCGGGTACCGATCCTGGTGCTCTCCGCCCGGCACTCCTCGGACGAGAAGGTCGAGGCGCTCGACGCGGGCGCCGACGACTACGTCACCAAGCCCTTCGGCATGGACGAGCTGCTCGCGCGCCTGCGCGCGGCCGTGCGGCGGGCCGAGCCGACCGGCGGCGGCGAGGACGAGGGCATCGTCGAGACCTCCGACTTCACCGTCGACATGGCCGCCAAGAAGGTCAACCGGAACGGGCGCGACGTCCGGCTCACACCCACCGAGTGGCACCTCCTGGAGGTGCTGGTGCGCAACACGGGACGCCTGGTGAGCCAAAAGCAGCTGCTGCAAGAGGTGTGGGGGCCTTCTTACGGTACGGAGACGAACTATCTCCGTGTGTACATGGCGCAGTTGCGCCGCAAGCTGGAGACGGATCCCTCGCACCCGCGGCACTTCATCACCGAGCCCGGGATGGGATACAGGTTCGAGAAGTAGCCCCCGTCACAGCCCCTGAGTCCGTGTCCGTGGGCCCGGGTACGCTTCTTGCATGAGTGCTGTTGCGGGCCGTTTCCGGCGCATGCTCGACCGACTGTCCACCTCGCAGGAGGACCTGGAGTCGGAGGAGCTGCGCGAGGACGCGGAGACCACGGGCTGTACGCGCATCGGTGACTGCCACGACCGACAGGTCGTCACGGTTACTGGTACGTTGCGCACGGTGACCCTACGGCCACGCGCCGGAGTCCCCGCCCTGGAAGCGGAGTTGTTCGACGGCTCGGCCGCCCTCGACGTGGTCTGGCTCGGCCGGCGCTCGATCGTGGGCATCGAGCCGGGCCGCAAGCTCATCGCATCGGGGCGGATCTCGATGAGCAGGGGCCGTAGGGTGCTCTTCAACCCGAAGTACGAACTCAGACCGCTCGGACGGGAGTAGCCGGTGACGTCCCTCGACAAGCCGACCGACCGCGAATCAGCAGACCAGGACACCGCCGCGGACAGGGCGGTGACCGAGGCCGCGCTCTTCGAGGCCTTCGGTGGCGTGCGGGGCATGGTGGAGACCGTCGTGCCCGGTCTCCTCTTCGTGACCATCTTCACGATCAACAAGGACCTGCACATGTCGGCCATCGCGGCCCTCGCGGTGTCCCTGGTCCTGGTCGTCGTACGCCTGGTCATGAAGGACACCGTCAAGCACGCCTTCAGCGGTGTCTTCGGCGTCGCCTTCGGCGTCGTCTTCGCGATGATGACCGGCAACGCCAAGGACTTCTACCTGCCGGGCATGCTCTACACACTGGGGCTGGCGCTCGCGTACATCGTGACGACGCTCTGCGGTGTTCCCCTGATCGGTCTGATCCTCGGGCCGGTGTTCAAGGAGAACCTGTCGTGGCGCACGCGTAACCCCGGCCGCAAGAAGGCCTACGCGAAGGCGAGTTGGGCCTGGGGGCTCATTCTGCTCGCCAAGTGCGCGGTGCTGTTCCCGATGTACTGGTGGGCGGACACGGCGAAGTTCGGCTGGGTGCTCGTCGCGCTGAAGATTCCGCCGTTCCTGCTCGCCGTGTGGCTGACGTGGGTGTTCCTGGCGAAGGCGCCCGCGCCCATCGATGTGTTCGCGGAGATGGAAGCCGCCGAGAAGGCCGAGCAGGAGGCCAAGGCGGCCCGAGCCGAGAGCGGTGGGGGCGCGCGGCACCGCCGCGAGGCCTGACCTCCGGCCCGGACGGACGAAAGGGTGGCGCCCCGAGCCTGTGCTCGGGGCGCCACCCTTTCCGTCTTCTGCCTGCCTACGCGTCCTCGCGCCGCACCGACAGCAGGTCCTCCAGCTGTTCCTCCCGTGCCTGCGCCGCGACGAACAGGAGCTCGTCGCCCGCCTCCAGGGAGTCCTCCTGGCTGGGGGCCAGGACGCGCGTGCCGCGGATGATCGTCACCAGGGACGTGTCCTCCGGCCACTGGACGTCGCCCACGCGCGTGCCGGCCAGGGCCGACTCCGGCGGGAGCGTCAGCTCGACCAGGTTGGCGTCGCCGTGGCTGAAGCGGAGCAGACGGACCAGGTCGCCGACGCTGACCGCCTCCTCGACGAGGGCCGACATGAGGCGCGGGGTGGAGACGGCGACGTCGACGCCCCACGACTCGTTGAACAGCCACTCGTTCTTCGGGTTGTTGACGCGGGCGACGACCCGCGGGACCCCGTACTCGGTCTTCGCGAGCAGGGAGACGACCAGGTTCACCTTGTCGTCACCCGTGGCCGCGATGACCACGTTGCAGCGCTGCAGCGCCGCCTCGTCCAGGGACGTGATCTCGCAGGCGTCGGCGAGCAGCCACTCCGCCTGCGGGACGCGCTCGACCGAGATGGCGGTCGGCGCCTTGTCGACGAGGAGGACCTCGTGGCCGTTCTCCAGCAGTTCGCCCGCGATCGAGCGGCCGACGGCTCCGGCTCCGGCAATGGCGACCCTCATCAGTGACCGCCCTCCTCTTCAGGGCCCTCGGCGAACGACGCCTCGACCTTCTCGACGTCGTCCGTGCGCATCATCACGTGGACGAGGTCGCCCTCCTGCAGCACCGTCTGCGACGTGGGCAGGATCGCCTCGCCGAGCCGGGTCAGGAACGCGACGCGCACGCCCGTCTCCTCCTGGAGACGGCTGATCTTGTGGCCGACCCAGGCCGGCGAGGCGTGCACCTCGGCGAGCTGGACGCCGCCGGTGGGGTCGCGCCACAGCGGCTCCGCGCCGGACGGCAGCAGGCGGCGCAGCATCTGGTCGGCGGTCCAGCGGACCGTGGCGACCGTCGGGATGCCCAGGCGCTGGTAGACCTCGGCGCGGCGCGGGTCGTAGATGCGCGCCGCGACGTTCTCGATCCCGAACATCTCGCGGGCCACCCGGGCCGCGATGATGTTGGAGTTGTCGCCGCTGGAGACGGCGGCGAAGGCGCCCGCCTCCTCGATGCCGGCCTCGCGCAGGGTGTCCTGGTCGAAACCGACACCGGTGACACGGCGCCCGCCGAAGCCGGAACCCAGGCGGCGGAAGGCCGTGGGGTCCTGGTCCACCACGGCGACCGTGTGGCCCTGCTGTTCCAGGGTCTGGGCAAGTTGGGACCCTACTCGGCCACAGCCCATGATCACGATATGCACGGACCTACCCCGCACTCCTCATAGGCCTTCTGACCTGCGTAAACGTCCTGCTCATGTCTCTCTCTCGCGGCTCGGTCCAGCCGGTGCGGCTCGATCTCGGGCACGGTGCGGGCTTGAAATGCGGCTCGCGCTCTAGACCACCGTATCGGCAATGTGCTCGAACTCGACCTTCGCGTCGGGGGCTAGATCGTCCGCGTGCGCCGGGCCGGTTCCTAGACTGGCGGGCACCGGAGGCAGGAGGCGGGCATGGCCGGGCGTCGTACGCGGTGGGGGTGGCTCGCGCTCGTCGTGGCCGCCGTTGTGGTGTGGGGTGTGGTGGTGCGGGGCGGGCACGCGTCGTCGGGAGCGGGGGCGACGCCGCCGGGCTCGGCGTCCGGTTCGCCGTCCGGGGGCGCGCCGTCACCGGCGTCGTCCGCCCCGGCCTCCCCTTCTTCCGCTTCTTCCGCGCCCGCGACGTCGTCAACGTCACAGCGCCCGACGTCGAAACCGTCCCCGCCGTCGGGCAGCTACGACCCCGCCGACTACGCCCCCTGGGTCCGCACCCGGGCCGGGCAGGCCGGTGTCAGCGCCCGGCTGGTGATGGCGATCCTCTACAACGAGGCGTACAAACCGCACGACCCGTCGCTCGAACGGGCCTGGCAACGCTACAAGCCCGACGCCGCCTTCGGTGTCGCGAACATGCACCGGGCCACGTACGACGAGACCAGGCGCGGCCGCGACTTCGCCGGCCGGAGCTGGGACGAGCTGCCCGACGACCCGGACCTGGCGATCGAGGCCGAGGCCTGGCACCTGCACGACCTGGCCGCCCAGTTGCCCGCGCACTGGAGCGGCCCGTACACCCGCGACGAGCTGCTCGCCCTCGGCTACAACACCGGGGCGGGCAACATGCTCGCCTTCGCCCGCGGCGCGAGCCCCGGCAGCCAGGCCCGCTCGTACCTCGACCGGCTGCACGCCAACTGGGACAAGGCCGGGCGCGCCCTAGGCGCCTGAGCCGTACGAGAGGTCCTCGCAGGGGCTCGCGGCGCCCGAGCGGGCGTCCTTGGCGAGGTCCGCGGGGGCCGTCGGCGAGGGGCTCGCCGTGGAGCCCTGGCCGGCCGAGGGCGCGTAGTCCGTGCCGAGGACCACGTCGATGCCCGCGGTGGTCGTGGACGTGAGCGCGGCGCCGGGGAAGCGGGCGGCCACGGTCTCGGCCTGCGCGCGTTCGCCGGGGCCGTACTCGACGACCGTCGCGGTGCGGTCCTGGGAGGCGGCGTTCGCCGTGCCGGTGACCGTGAAGCCGTCCTCCTTCAGGGCGGTGGCGGCGGTGTCGGCGAGGCCGGTCGTGGTGGTGCCGTTGTAGACGGCGACCGCGATGCCGCTCCCGGACGACGGCGACGACGAGGCGGCGGGGGAGGGGGACGCGGCGGCGGAGGTTCTGCCGCCGCTCGCGTCCTTGCCGTCCAGGGTGCGGTCGGCCTTGAGGGCCGCCCAGAGCTGGTCGGCGTCCGGCTGGACGAGGGCGACGCGCGCACCCTCGTACCGCCAGGGCACCGTCACGAACTGGAGGTTGTGCAGGTCGATGCCCTTGAGGGACATCGCGAACGAGATCAGTTTGTCGGCGGAGCCGAGACCGGGGTCGACCGTCATCGACTTGGTCGCCGCATCGGCCAGCGGCAGCAGCTTCGTCGGGGTCAGGCCGTCCTCGCGGATCTTCTTCAGCAGGCTCGCCATGAACGCCTGCTGGCGCTTGATCCGGCCGATGTCGGAGCCGTCGCCGATACCGTGCCGGATGCGGACGTAATCGAGCGCGCGTTCCCCCGAGACCGTCTGCTCCCCTTTCTTGAACAGAATTTTGCCGCGCGTGGTCCGGTGCGGGTTCAGGTCGCCCTCGTAGACGTCCTGCGGCAGGCAGACCCGCACCCCGCCCACCACGTCCGTCAGGGACGAGAAGCCCTTGAAGTCGACGACGACGGTGTGGTCGACGCGCAGGCCGGTCAGCGTCTCGACGGTGTTCTGGGTGCAGGCCGGGTTGCCCTTGGCGGTGGAGCCCACCGAGTACGCGGCGTTGAACATGGTGTTCTGCCGCGTCGTCGTCCAGGTGCCGTCCGGGAGCTTGCACGGCGGGACGGTGACGAGGCTGTCGCGCGGGATCGAGACCGCGACCGCGTGCTTCTGGTCGGCGTATATGTGCAGCAGGAGCGTGGTGTCGGAGCGGCCGATGTCGTTCTTGTTGCCGCCGCCGAGCGAGCTGTTGCCGCCGGTGCGCGCGTCGGAGCCGATGACCAGGACGTTCTGTCCGCCGGACGAGCCCGCGGCGGGGCGGTCGCCGGAGATGCCGTCGGCGCTGAACGTGTGGATGCTGCCGCTGAGATGCAGGTAGAGCCAGCCCGCCCCCGCCGCGACGAGGACCGCCAGGGAGGCGGTCAGGGCGAGTGCGAGCCGGAGCGGGCGATGCCTGCGCCGTCGGCCGGGCATGGGTGCCTCCCGGGTAGTGGCTTGGTTGTACAGTTGCGCAATGTAGCAACCATCGATCGGTTTTCCGTAAGAAGACCGGGTCCCGCTAGGAGGCGGAATGCTCCGCAATGGCCTTGAGCCCTGGCACCTGCTCGTGGTGGCCGTCATCTTCATCATGCTGTTCGGGGCGAAGCGACTGCCCGACACGGCGCGCTCCGTCGGCAAGTCGCTGCGGATCCTCAAGAGCGAGGCCACGGCCATGAAGAAGGACGGGGGAACGGACGGGGTTCAGGGAGGTCCGAAGGAGGGGTCGGGGGAGGCCTGAGGACGAATGGGGGTGGCGGGTGGGCGGCCCCCCGTTCGAACGCTTACGATCCTCTGCGTGTCCAAACTGACCGACGTGCCCAAACGGATCTTGATCGGGCGCGCACTGCGCAGTGATCGGCTCGGAGAAACGCTCCTGCCGAAGCGCATCGCACTCCCCGTTTTCGCCTCCGACCCGCTGTCCTCCGTCGCGTACGCGCCCGGTGAGGTGTTGCTGGTCCTGTCCATCGCGGGCGTGTCGGCGTACCACTTCAGCCCCTGGATCGCGGTCGCGGTCGTCGTGCTGATGTTCACGGTCGTCGCCTCGTACCGGCAGAACGTGCACGCCTACCCGAGCGGTGGCGGCGACTACGAGGTGGCCAACGTCAACCTCGGCCCGAAGGCCGGGCTCACCGTCGCCAGCGCCCTGCTCGTCGACTACGTCCTGACCGTCGCCGTCTCCATCTCCTCCGGTATCGAGAACCTCGGCTCCGCCATCCCGTTCGTCGTCGAGCACAAGGTGCTCTGCGCGGTCGCGGTGATCATCCTGCTGACGCTGATGAACCTGCGCGGCGTGAAGGAGTCCGGCAAGCTCTTCGCCATTCCGACGTACGTCTTCGTGGCGGGCGTCTTCATCATGATCGTCTGGGGCGCCTTCCGCGGGGTCGTCCTCGGCGACACCATGAAGGCCCCCACGGCCGACTTCCACATCAAGGCCGAGCACCAGGGCCTGGCGGGCTTCGCCCTCGTCTTCCTGCTGCTGCGTGCCTTCTCCTCCGGCTGTGCGGCGCTCACCGGTGTCGAGGCGATCTCCAACGGCGTCCCCGCGTTCCGCAAGCCCAAGTCGAAGAACGCGGCGACCACGCTCGCGCTCATGGGCGGCCTCGCCGTCACGATGTTCTGCGGCATCATCGTCCTCGCCCTCGTGACCGACGTACGGATGGCCGAGAACCCGGCGACGGACCTGATCCACAACGGGGCGGCGGTCGGCTCCGGCTATGTCCAGAACCCGGTGATCTCGCAGGTCGCCGAGGCCGTCTTCGGCAGCGGCAGCTTCCTGTTCATCGTGCTCGCCGCGGCCACGGCGCTCGTCCTGTTCCTCGCGGCCAACACCGCGTACAACGGCTTCCCGCTGCTCGGCTCGATCCTCGCGCAGGACCGCTACCTGCCGCGCCAGCTGCACACCCGCGGCGACCGTCTCGCGTTCTCCAACGGCATCGTGCTGCTGGCCGGCGCCGCGATGCTGCTCGTCTTCATCTACGGCGCCGACTCGACCCGTCTGATCCAGCTCTACATCGTGGGCGTGTTCGTCTCGTTCACGCTGAGCCAGACCGGCATGGTGCGGCACTGGAACCGCCACCTGCGCACCGAGAAGGACGCCGAGAAGCGCCGCCACATGATCCGCTCCCGCGCGATCAACACGTTCGGCGCGTTCTTCACCGGCCTGGTCCTGGTGGTCGTGCTGTGCACGAAGTTCACGCACGGCGCCTGGGTCGCGCTGCTCGGCATGTGCATCTTCTACGCGACGATGACCGCGATCCGTAAGCACTACGACCGCGTCGCCGAGGAGATCGCCGCGCCGGAGACCCCGAGCGACGACAGCGTGCGCCCGTCCCGGGTCCACTCGATCGTCCTCGTCTCCAAGATCCACCGCCCGACGCTGCGCGCGCTCGCCTACGCCAAGCTGATGCGCACGGACACCCTCGAAGCGCTCAGCGTCAACGTCGACCCGGCCGAGACGAAGGCGCTGCGCGAGGAGTGGGAGCGGCGCGGCATCGACGTACCGCTCAAGGTCCTCGACTCGCCCTACCGCGAGATCACCCGGCCGATCATCGAGTACGTGAAGAGCCTGCGCCGGGAGTCGCCGCGCGACGCGGTCAGCGTGATCATCCCCGAGTACGTGGTCGGCCACTGGTACGAGCACCTGCTGCACAACCAGAGTGCGCTCAGGCTGAAGGGGCGGCTCCTGTTCACCCCCGGCATCATGGTCACCTCCGTGCCCTACCAGCTGGAGTCCTCCGAGGCCGCCAAGAAGCGGGCCCGCCGGCGCTCCGAGTGGAGCGCGCCGGGTGCGGTGCGCCGCGGCCCGGTGGAGAAGCGCGCAAAGGAGCCGAGCAGCAAGTAGCGGCACGGTTCGCCTGTGGCGAGCGGCCGGGTGACAGCCACGTAGACTGGTGGGCTGTTGTCCGGCCGCTTCCGTTTACGGCCCGTCGTCTTGAGTACTGGAGCTCCCGCCATGCAGGCAGAACCGAAGAAGTCGCTGGTGGGCGAGGAGTACGAGGTCGAGGTCGGGCCCGTCGCGCACGGCGGCCACTGCATCGCCCGCACCGCCGAGGGCCAGGTCCTCTTCGTACGGCACACGCTGCCCGGCGAGCGGGTCGTGGCCCGGGTGACCGAGGGCGAGGAGGGCGCACGCTTCCTGCGCGCCGACGCCGTGCAGATCCTGGACGCGTCCAAGGACCGCGTCGAGGCGCCCTGCCCGTACGCAGGACCCGGCCGCTGCGGCGGCTGCGACTGGCAGCACGCCAAGCCGGGCGCCCAGCGCCGCCTGAAGGGCGAGGTCGTCGCCGAGCAGCTCCAGCGGCTCGCGGGCCTGACCCCGCAGGAGGCCGGCTGGGACGGCACCGTCATGCCGGCCGAGGGCGACAAGCTTCCCGCGGGCGAGGTCCCGCAGTGGCGTACGCGCGTCCAGTACGCGGTCACCGAGGACGGCCGCGCCGGCCTGCGCCGCCACCGCTCCCACGAGGTCGAGCCGGTCGAGCACTGCATGATCGCCGCGGAGGGCGTCTCCGAGCTGGGCATCGAGAAGCGCGACTGGTCCGGCATGGAGTCGGTCGAGGCGATCGCGGCCACCGGCTCGAACGACCGCCAGGTGATCCTCGCCCCCCGCCCCGGCGCCCGCCTTCCGCTGGTGGAGCTGGACAAGCCCGTCTCCGTGCTGCGCGTCGATGAGCACGACGGCGGCGTCCACCGCGTCCACGGCCGCGCCTTCGTGCGCGAGCGCGCCGACGACCGCACCTACCGTGTCGGCAACGGCGGCTTCTGGCAGGTCCACCAGCAGGCGGCCAACACGCTCATGCGCACCGTCATGCAGGGCCTGCTGCCCCGTAAGGGCGACATGGCCCTGGACCTGTACTGCGGCGTCGGCCTCTTCGCGGGCGCGCTCGCGGACCGTGTCGGCGAGAAGGGCGCCGTGCTCGGCATCGAGTCCGGCAAGCGCGCCGTCGAGGACGCCCGCCACAACCTGGCCTCCTTCGACCGCGTCCGCATCGAGCAGGGCAAGGTCGAGGCGGTCCTGCCGCGCACCGGCATCACCGAGGTCGACCTGATCGTCCTCGACCCGCCGCGGGCCGGCGCGGGCAAGAAGACGGTCGCCCAGCTGGCCACTCTCGGCGCGCGCCGCATCGCGTACGTGGCGTGCGACCCGGCCGCGCTCGCCCGGGACCTCGGGTACTTCCGTGAGGGCGGGTACCGGGTGCGGACGCTTCGGGTGTTCGATCTGTTTCCGATGACGCATCACGTGGAGTGCGTGGCGATTCTGGAGCCGGCGAGCAAGGGGGCCTGACCTGCGGAATCGTCCGGTGTTCGTCTGACGCTCACCGGAGTTCACGGGCAGGCGCTGTGCCTGAGAATGCGGCCTGGCCTGCCGCTTCCTATTCCGGGTGGGCCGGTCCTCCGCGCTCGTTCAGGGGAGGTCGGGAAGGCCTGACGAGGACAGTGCCCCCGCACGGTCGATGGCGATGTGTCCGTCCTTGACGACGGCGTGGACGTGCGCCGGGTCGCCGAGTGCGTCGATGTCGGCGAGCGGGTCGGTACCGCAGACGACGAGATCCGCCGTCTTGCCCGCCGCCAGCGTGCCGGTGAAGTCGTCCACCCCGCACAGGCGGGCCGCGTCCGCGGTCGCCGCGCGGATGGCATCGAGCGGTGTCATGCCGCCGAAGCGGACCATCAGGCCGAGCTCTTTGAGGTTCTGGCCGTGGGGCGCGGTCAGTCCGGCGTCGGTGCCCATGACGACGGACACGCCCGCGTCCACCGAGCGAGCGAAGGATTCCTGGGCGACGCGGTGCCAGCGCACTGCCTTGGCGTGGATGTGCGGTCCGACCTGGGCCGGGTCGGGCTCCGCCAGGGTCTCCAGCAGGGTGGGCACGAGGAACTGGCCGCGTTCGGCCATCTCCGCGCGCAGGTCGTCGGTCAGGGCGTAGCCGTGCTCGATGCTGTGGACGCCCGCCCGGACCGCGGCGGCGATGCCGGGCTCTCCGATGGCGTGCACGGCCACCCGCAGCCCCCCGTACGCCTGGGCCTCCTCGACGGCGGCGCGCACCATCTCGGGGCGCAGGCCCAGCCATTCGGGACGGTCGTGCGGAGACGTGACGCCTCCGCTGGTCGCGAGCTTGATGCAGTCGGCGCCCGCGGCCACCAGGGCCCGGACGCGGGTGCGCATGTCGTCGACGGTGTCGACGATCCCGGACGGGCTGCCCGGGAAGGCGACGGCGGTCGCCAGCCCGTCGATGCCGCTGGGCAGGCGGAAATCCGCGTGGCCGGCGGTCTGGCTCAGCATCGCGATGGCCACCAGGAGCCGCGGTCCCGCGATACGGCGTTCGGCGACGGCACGACGGAAACCGGCGTCGAGTCCCATGAGGTCGCGTGCTGTGGTGACCCCGTTGTGCAAGGTGGTCCGGAGGCGTTCGATGACCTTCAGAGCGCGGTACGTCACCGGTTCGGCGGCACCGAGGACGGGGTGACCCGCGGGGCCGGGCAGTGCGAAGTGCACATGCGCGTCGATGAATCCAGGGCACACCGTGCGACCGCGCAGGTCGACCCGGGGAGCGGACCGCAGGTCCGGGGCGTCGGGGAGCTGCGCGGCAGGACCGCACCAGCGGATCCGGGTGCCCTCGATGACGAGGGCGGCGTCCGGGACCGGTGCGGCGCCGGTGCCGTCGATCAGCCGGATGTGCTCGAGGACGACGAGTGGCGGGGCCACGGCTCTCCTTCGGCGGGGGTGTGCCGTCCTCGTGCTACGACGCGGACGGGGGCAGCGCGAACCGGAAGGCGCCCTGGTCGGTGCCGAGCTGGAGCCAGAGACGGCCGGGCTGGGTGACGACGCGGAGGGCCAGCTGGGCACAGCCCGGACAGCGGCCGGTGAGGCCCGGTTCGGGCCCGTAGACGTGCAGTTCGCCGACCGAGGACGGGGTGCGGCACGTCGGGCACATCCACCGGGCCGTGGTCGGGTCGAGCGCGAAGACCTGGGAGAGCGGCCCCGCCAGACAGTTGCCGTCGAGGTGGAGCGGAGGTGGCTGGTTCACGGTGCGTTCCCTCGTGTCGCGGATGGGGAGGAGACGGGCGCGGGGCGGCCTCGGGTCAGCCGAACCGCTCGGTCCGGATCGCGTCCGGCCGGAGTCCGAGGCGCTGGAGCAGGTCAGCGGCGTGTTCGACGAAACCGGTCGGCCCGCAGACGTAGCAGCGGGTGTCCGGCGTCGTGGGCAGCCCCACGAGATCGTCCGGCGTGATCCGGTGCGCCGGGCGGCTCTCGCCCGGGGGCGCCTGGCGGGTGTAGAGGACGCGGATGTCCTCGGCACCGTTCGGGTCGGCGAGCTCCTTCGCGTACCAGAGTTCGTCCGCGGCGCGTACGGAACACAGCAGTGCGCACGGGGCGTCCGGCGTCCCGGCGGCGCGCCGGGCGCGGAGCATGGCCATGAGGGGGACGACGCCGCAACCGCCGGCGATGAGGAGCAGCGGCCCGCGGTCCTGCGGCGTCCAGACGAACCATCCGCCCAGCGGCCCCTTGACCTCGACCTCGGCTCCGACGGGCAGAACCTCGTTCAGGTACGGGGACACCTCTCCGTCGGGCGCGGTCTGCACGCCGAGTTCGACGCTGTCCCCGGCGGCGGGCGCCGCCAGAGAGTAGCTGCGGACGGCCTGGTAGCCGTCGTCGGCGGTGAGGCGCACATCGAGGTGCTGGCCCGGCCGGTGACCGGGCCAGCCGGGCACCTCGAAGCGGAGTGTGCGGCCGGTCGCCGTCTGGTCCTCCCGCGCGGTCAGCCGGGCCCGGCGCCAGCCCCCGGCCGCGTCCGGTCGGTCCGCGGGCGTGGTCACAGGTCACCCCGGTAGCGCTGCTCACGCCAGGGGTCGCCGTAGTCGTGGTAGCCGGCCCGCTCCCAGAACCCCGGCTCGTTGTCGGTCGTGAAGCGCAGGCCCCTGACCCACTTGGCCGACTTCCAGAAGTACAGGTGCGGGATCAGCAGCCGGGCCGGGCCACCGTGGTCAGGCGACAGCGGATAGCCGTCGAAGGAGTGGACGAGCCAGGCCCGGCCCCCGGTGATGTCCGCCCGGGGCAGATTGGTGGTGTAGCCGTCGAAGGACTCCGCGACGACGAAGTCGGCGGAGGTCCGCACCGCGTCGGTCAGGACGTCGAGGGAGACACCCTGCCACCGGGTGTCGAACTTGGACCAGCGCGTCACGCAGTGGATGTCGACCACCGGCTGCTCCTGCGGCAGCGCCGTCATCTCCTCCCACGTCCAGCTCCGGCTCGCGCCGGTCTCACTGGTCACGGTGAAGGACCAGCGTTCCGTGGGCACGTGCGGCGTCGGACCGGCGGAGAGCACCGGAAAGGACTCCGTGGGGTACTGGCCCGGAGGCAGGCGGTCCACGAGGCTGCGGCTGCTGCGTCCGTGGAAGCCGGGCGACAGACTGGCCATGGGAACTACTCCTCCCGTTCGAAGTCGGCCTCTGCCCGCTGGTCGTCGAGGTCGGACTGGGCGTGGGCATAGAGATCGTGGACGAACTGGCGGGCGCTGTCCCGGGAGAGATCGGGGCTGAGCGACAGCAGCCGTCGGGTCCACGCGTCGTAGGGGTCGTCGGTCATGGCGTCTCCTGGGCGGCCGGGCCGTACGGACTTCCCGGCCGGGGCCGTACGGTCCGCGGCCCCGGCCGGCTGGGGTGTGACGTGGTCAGCTGTCGTGCAGGGCCGTCCGTAGGGCGTCGACGGCGAGCTTGCGGGCGACGTTGGCCGCGCGGGTGTCGCGGAGGCTGTCCAGGAGCAGGAAGTCGTGGACCATGCCGGCGACCCGGACGGAGGTCACGTCGACCCCGGCCTCGCGCAGCTTGTTGGCGTACTTCTCGCCCTCGTCGCGCAGCACGTCGGCCTCGTCGGTGATGACCAGGGTGGTGGGCAGTCCCTTGAGCTGGTCGAGGGTCGACCGGAGCGGGGAGGCGTAGTGCTGTTTCCGCTCGTCGGGGTCGGCGGTGTAGGCGTCCCAGAACCACTTCATCCCGTCGCGGGTGAGGTAGTACCCCTCGGCGAACTGCAGGTACGACGGTGTGTCGAAGTCCGCGTCGGTCACCGGGTAGAGCAGGACCTGGGCCTTCAGGTCGAGTCCGTCCTCGCGTTCCTTGTTCATCAGGGCGAAGACGGCGGACATGCAGCCGCCGACGGACTCGCCGGTGACCGCGACGCGGGAGGTATCCATGCCGTGGTCGGCGCCGTTCTTGCGCACCCACTGGCCCACCGCGTAGTTCTGCTCGACCTGCGTGGGGTACTTCGCCTCCGGCGCGCGGTCGTAGACGGGGAAGACGCCCACCGCGCCGGCTCCGACGACGAGCTCGCGGAAGAGGCGGTCGTGGGTCTTGTCGTCGCCGAAGACCCACCCCGCGCCATGGATGTAGACGACCACGGGCAGCGGTCCGGTGGAGCCCTTCGGACGGATGACGCGGGTGCGGACCGTGCCCCACTCGCCCGCGTCGACGTCCACCCACTCCTCGTCGACCTCCGGCCGGGGCACGCCTTCGCCGCTCTGCAGCCCGGCGAGGATGTCCCGTCCCTGCTCCGGCGGGACCTCGTAGATCCGCGGGTGGGGGTCGGTCGCCTCGGCGAGTTCCTTCGCGGCGGGTTCGAGGTAGGGCGTGACGGGCGGGGGAAGCTGTGTCATGTGCACTCCAGCGTGTAGGTGCGTAGGTGCCTCCGGACGAGGCACGCCCCCCTGGGCCCCTCTCCATGTTCCATGCTGCGGGCGACCGCGCAAACGGGCTCCTCGGCCGTCGGCTTCGCGTTGCCGTCAGCTCCGCGCCCGGTCCAGGTCGAAGCGGTCCAGATCCATCACCTTCGTCCAGGCGGCGGCGAAGTCCTGGACGAACTTGTCCTGTCCGTCCTCACTGGCGTAGAGCTCGGCGAGCGCGCGCAGTTCGGCCTGGGAGCCGAAGACGAGGTCGGTACGGCCGGCGGTCCAGCGCGGTGCGCCGGTGGCGCTGTCGCGCCCTTCGAAGACGTCCTCGTCGTGGGCGGTAGGCGTCCAACTCGTCCTCTGATCAAGGAGGTTGACGAAGTAGTCGTTGGTCAGCCGGCCGGGTGTCCGGGTGAGGACGCCGAGCGCGGTGTTCTGGTACGTGACGCCGAGAACGCGCAGCCCGCCGAGGAGGACGGTCACCTCCTGCGGGCTCAGGCCCAGCAGGTCGGCCTGGTCGACGAGACGGTACTCGGCGGGAAGGCTGTCGTCCTTGCCGACGTAGTTGCGGAACCCCTCGGCGACGGGCTCCAACGGAGCGAAGCCGTCCACGTCGGTGTGTTCCTGCGTCGCGTCGACACGGCCCGGCGTGAAGGCGACCTCGACCTGGTGGCCGGCGTCGGTGGCGGCCTTCTCGACGGCCGCGGTGCCGGCCAGCACGATGAGGTCGGCCATCGAGACGCCCTGCCCTTCGGGCCGCGCGGCGTTGAACGCCGTACGTACGTCCTCCAGCCGGGTGAGGACGGTGCTCAGCCGGAAGGGCTCGTTGACGCTCCAGCCGTTCTGGGGCTCCAGACGGATGCGGGCGCCGTTGGCACCGCCGCGCTTGTCGCTCCCGCGGAAGGTGGAGGCCGACGCCCAGGCGACCCACACCAGGTCGGCGACGGTGAGACCGGAGTCGAGGACACGCGACTTCAACTGGTCCACGGAGCCCGGGTCGAGCGGGGCGTGCTCCGGCTCCGGCAGCGGGTCCTGCCAGATCAGCTGCTCGTCCGGCACCTCCGGACCGAGGTAGCGGGCGATCGGACCCATGTCGCGGTGCGTGAGCTTGTACCACGCCCTTGCGAAGGCGTCGGCGAACTCGTCGGGGTTCTTCAGGAAGCGACGGCAGATCCGGGCGTAGTCGGGGTCGACCCGCAGAGCGACGTCGGTGGTCAGCATGGCCGGGGTCCGGCGCCTGTCCGGGTCGTGCGGATCGGGCGCGGTGCCTTCACCGGCGCCGTCCTTGGGCCGCCATTGGTGCGCCCCGCCGGGGCTGCGCGTCAGCTCCCACTCGTAGCCGAGGAGGATCTCGAAGTACCGGCTGTCCCAGGTGGTGGGGGTGTCGGTCCAGATCACCTCCAGGCCGCTGGTGACGGTGTCGTTGCCCTTGCCCGTCCCGAACGAGTTCTTCCAGCCCAGACCCTGCTGTTCGAGCGGCGCGGCCTCGGGCTCGGGGCCGAGACGGTCCGAACCGGCGGCGCCGTGGGTCTTGCCGAAGGTGTGCCCGCCGGCGCACAGCGCGACGGTCTCCTCGTCGTTCATCGCCATGCGGGCGAAGGTCTCGCGGATGTCGGTGGCGGACGCCATCGGGTCCGGATTGCCCTTGGGGCCCTCGGGGTTGACGTAGATGAGGCCCATGGTGTCGGCGGCGAGCGGGACCTGGAGTTCGCCGTCGTCCTTGTGCCGTTCGTCGGTCAGCCAGACGGTCTCCGGGCCCCAGTAGACCGCCTCGTCGGGCCCCCAGACCTCCTCACGGCCGCCGCCGAATCCGAAGGTCTTGAAGCCCATGGACTCCAGGGCCACGTTTCCCGCGAGGACCATCAGGTCGGCCCAGGACAGCGCCCGCCCGTACTTCTGCTTCACCGGCCACAGCAGCCGGCGGGCCTTGTCGAGGTTCACGTTGTCCGGCCAGCTGTTGACCGGGGCGAAGCGCTGGAGGCCCGCGCCGTTGCCCCCTCGGCCGTCGCACACGCGGTAGGTGCCGGACAGGTGCCAGGCCATGCGGATGATGAACGGGCCGTAGTGGCCGTAGTCGGCGGGCCACCAGTCCTGGGACGTGGTCAGCACCTCGGTGATGTCCCGCTTGACGGCCGGCAGGTCGAGCCCGCTGAAGGCGGCCGCGTAGTCGAAGCCGTCGCCGTCGGGGGTGCCGTTCGCGGCGTGCCGCCGCAGCACGTCGAGGTTGAGGCGGTTCGGCCACCACTGGCGGATGCCGTCGCCCTTCATCGGGTCGGCCGCGGCTTCCCGCATGGGGCAGCCGTCAGCGGCGGGGTCCGTGTTCGCGGGCAGGGCGTTGGTGTCGAGGTTCGCGTGGTCTTCCGGCATGGCCGAGCCTTTCGGTGTCAGGGAAAAGATGCGGGGCACCCGCGTCCGGGCAGGTCCGGGGGCGCGGTGCGGGGTCGGATTCGCCGGCCAGGGGGCCGGTGCGGAACGGGCGAGAGGCTTCCGGCTGGGCCGAGCGGGGCTGCCCGTCGTTCACCACAGGAGCCGCCCCACCGCGTTGCCGGCCCAGGCGAGCAGCACCCCGGCCGTGACGGTGCTCCCCAGATAGGCCGCCGCGAGGCGGATCCGGCGGGCGCGGACCAGCCCCGTGGTCTCCCAGGCGAGCGTGGACCACGTGGACAGGGCGCCGCACACCCCGACGGAGACCAGGGCCTGGATCCAGGGCTGCGGCGTGCGCATCTCCAGGGCGACGCCCAGCAGCAGGCAGGCCGCCGCGTTGACGGTGAACGTCCCGAGGGGGAAGGGGCGCCGGTCGGTGGGCCTGCCCCACACGCCCACCCAGTAGCGCACCGGTGAGGCGATGGCCGCGCCCAGGGCGAGCCACGCCCACTCGGCGCCCCTCACGCCGTCTCCCGGACATCGGGCGAGGGCAGGGAACCTGCGGTCAGCCAGGCCGCGCACGCGGCAGCGGCCAGGCAGCACGCGACGCCTGCCACCGCGTACAGCATCCCGGTGAGCGTGTGACCGTCCGCCAGCAGGCGTCTGACGTCGGTGGCGAAGGCCGAGAAGGTGGTGAACCCGCCGAGGAAACCGCTGCCCAGCACCGGACCGGCCCACGTCGGTGCCGAGGGGCGATCGTGCAGGAGTGTCATCAGCACCCCCATCGCCGCGCATCCCACGACGTTGATGGTGAAGGTCGGCCAGGGGAAACCAGCGGGCGAGGCGTGCCACGCCAGATCCGCGCCCGCCCGGGCCGCGGCCCCCGCCGCCCCGCCCACAGCGACCAGAACCGTCAGCCGGGCCCGATGGGACGGGTCCCGGGGCGGATGCGGGAACAGGTGCCGGAACAGCGACGCGATCACGTCCGGGCGACGGGCGGCGGGGGACACGGCGTCTCCACAGGAGGGATGAGGGTGCCGGAGGATCCAGCCGTACGGGACCGCCGGTCGCGGAAGGGGACCTCTGCCGAGCCGCCGCGCGCCGATCCTTGTGGCACGGCGTACGCCCCGCGGGTCCGCTCGCGGGGCCGCTCGCCCGCTTACGGCGCGGGAGCGGCCCCAAAGAGGGATGTGTCAGGACTTGAGGAACTCGATCAGGTCCTGATTGAAGCGTTCCTTGTCGCCGGGCACCATCGCGATGCCGTGCGAACCGCCCTCGTACACCTTGAGTTCGGCGCCGGGGACGAGCTTCGCGGTCTTGCGGCCGGTCGCGTCGATCGGCACGACCTGGTCGTCGTCGCCGTGCACGACCAGCAGCGGGATGTCGAACTTCTTGAGGTCCTCGTGGAAGTCGGTGTAGGCGAACGCGTCGACGCAGTCCACACCGCCCTCGATGGTCTGCGCCATCGCCATGTACCAGAAGGCGTCCTTGTTGCCCTGGGTGACCTTGTTGCCCGACCGGTTCGCGGAGAAGAACCCTTCCGCGGTGTCCTTCCAGAACTGCGAGCGCTCCTTGAGGATCCCCTCCTTGATCGAGTCGAACACCGATCCGGGGACGCCTTCGGGGTTGTCCGGTCCCTGGATCATCAGGGGCGGGATCGCGGAGAGCAGCACGGCGGACTTGATGCGCGAGGTGCCGTGCCTGCCGATGTACCGGGCGAGCTCGCCCCCGCCCATGGAGTGCGCGACGAGGGTGACATCCCGCAGATCCAGACCGGTGAGCAGGTCGTTCAGGTCGTCGGCGAAGGTGTCGAAGTCGTAGCCGTCGAAGACCGGGGTCGAGCGTCCATGACCGCGGCGGTCGTGCGCGATGCCCCGGAACCCGGCATCCGCGACCGCCTTGAGCTGGTCCTGCCACGCGTCGCCGTTCAGCGGCCAGCCATGGATGAAGACGACCGGTCGGCCGCTTCCCCAGTCCTTGTAGAAGATCTCCACTCCGTCGCGGGTCTCGCATATGGGCATCGACGTCTCCGTTCGTCGCGGGGGGGGGGCAGGTCACGAGAGCGCGCGCCGGGCGGAACAGGGCGCGGCCCGTGGCCGGGAGGCGGGTCGGCGCCCACCGGCAGTGGGAAGGCGCGGACATGTGCCGTCGCGTACGAGGCAACCGCCAACTGCGACAGCTCGCCAGTCAAGGCATGCGAACCCTGCTCCGGCCGAGTGACTTGTCGCTCGAGAGGTTTGAAGGTGCCCCTCGTGACGGTCTGTGGAGTCGACGTTCGTTTGACGCTCGGAGCGGGATGCGGGCAGGCGCATCCATCATGTCGAGTGCGTCGCGATCCTTGAGCCCGTCAGCGGCCCACGGCACGGGCCAGCTGGGCCTTGGTCATCGTCGAGCGGCCCTTGATGTTCTTCTGCCGGGCTTCGTTGTACAGCTGGTCCTTGGTGGGGCCCTGGGCGCCTTCGTGCGAGCGCGAACCACCGCGCTGCGAGGCCGACTTGGGGTCCCGCACGGAACTCCTGCTCGCGGTGCGGGACTCGCCGGAGCGGGCGCGCTGCTTGTTCACCGTGCGAGCGGCGATCTCCTCGGCCCGCTTCGTGGGCTCCCCGCGCTGCTTCGCGCTCTCCTTGACATGCTCGTACTGGCGTTCTCGCTTCTGGTTCGATCCTGCGGGCATGGCGTGCCCCTTCCGTAGGCGTGCGGTCCCTGTCAGGTTGCTCGTACAGTCCGCCGACGCGCCACGCCGGGGTGGGCCCGCATCAAGTCCAGGGTCCGGCCGGGGCGGGGGCGGCGGCATGAGCCGAGCGGGAGGAGTCAGTGGTGGCCGCGGGCGGTGTCGGACGCTCCGCCGAACAGACGGGCCACCGCACGGAACGGCAGGGTCACGACCGTGGCGACGGCGCCGCCGATCGACCGGATCACGTCCGCGACGGCCTTGAACATGTACGTCACCTTCCTCGTCATTGCGTACGGGGCGTTCGCATCGGCGGGTGCCCGTCGATCACCACAAGAAACGCGGGGACGCGACGAACCCGAGCACACTGCTTGTCGGATGCATGCAGGTGCCGCGCCCCGGCGGCGGGATGGCTCGGTGCGTGTCACGCTGCGTGCATCAAAGCGGCCGGGCATCGGAGTGCCTCCTTCGGGTACTCGGGGCCCTCGAAGTGACTCTTGTGGTGTTCCCGGCCAGGGGCGCGCAAGCTGACGAGGGTGGCGCCCCACAGTGGCGGCCGGGAGCTCAGCGCAATCCGTGCGCGGGCCGAGCCGCATTCCCACGAGGCTCATGTGACGAGCGGACTTCGGTGTCGTGCGCGAGGGTGAGGAGCAGGTCATGACGCGTTTCGGATATTTCCTGGCGAGTGAGGAGTTCACACCGGCCCAGCTGCTGGAGCAGGCCCGAGCGGCGGAACAGGCAGGGTTCACCGCTTTGGCCATCTCGGACCACTACCACCCATGGACGGGGGAGCAGGGGCAGAGTCCGTTCGTCTGGTCGATGATCGGGGCGCTCGCCCAGGTGACGTCACTGCCCGTGACGACGTTCGTCACCTGCCCCACCGTGCGTATGCACCCGGCCGTCTCCGCTCAGGCCGTTGCCACCTCGGGAGTCCTGACCGGTGGCCGTTTCCGGTTCGGGGTGGGCAGCGGGGAGGCCCTCAACGAGCACGTCCTGGGTGACCACTGGCCGGCCGTGGACGTACGCCTGGAGATGCTGGAGGAAGCCGTGCAGGTCATCAGGAGCCTGCAGAGCGGGGAGGAGATCACGCACCGTGGCAGGCACTACACCGTCGAGAACGCCCGCCTGTACACGGTGCCCGACGAACCGGTGCCGATCTACGTTTCCGGGTTCGGGCCCAAGGCCGCCGCGGTGGCCGGGCGGATCGGGGACGGGTTCGTCACGATGACCCCGGACGCCGATCTGGTGGGCCAGTTCCGTCGGGCCGGTGGCGGGCAGAAACCGGTGCTCGGCGGGGTGAAGGTGTGTTGGGGCACCGACCGCGACCAAGCGGTCAAGACAGCCCACCGGTTGTGGCCGACCCAGTTCCTGCCCGGTGAACTCGGTCAGGTGCTGCCCGATCCCGCACACTTCGAGCAGGCCGCCACGCTCGTGACCGAGCAGACCGTCGCCGACGGCATGGTCTGCGGCAACTCCGTGGCCGAACACGTCCAGGCCGCGACCGCATATGTCGACGCGGGCT
Organism: Streptomyces sp. VRA16 Mangrove soil; assembly: GCF_017377775.1. Taxonomy (GTDB): domain Bacteria; phylum Actinomycetota; class Actinomycetes; order Streptomycetales; family Streptomycetaceae; genus Streptomyces. Next base: position 68,531 of record NZ_JAFVLN010000014.1, on the reverse strand, counting down.
TCGACGAGGTGTACGTCGGACAGATCGGCCCTGACCAGCAGGGCTTCTTCGACTTCTACCGGAGCGAGATCCTCCCGCGGCTGGACGGCCGATGAGCCCCTGGGTCCCTCGTGCCCCGGCGGGTACGAGGTGCCAGGTGAGGCGGCAGAGATGACGACGACCGCGCGCCCTCGCGACCGGGCGGCAGCCCGGTCCGGTCCCCGTGTCCTGTCCCCGCACGGCGTATATGCGCCGCAGGCCGACACGTGGCTCCTGCTGCGCGCCCTGGATGGCGAAGACATCGGCGAACGGACCACGGCTGTGGACCTGGGCACGGGCTCGGGAGCGGTGGCCGTGGCCGCCGCACTGCGCGGGGCCCGGGTGACCGCCCTCGACGTCGCCTGGCGGGCCGTGTGGACGGCTCGCCTGAACGCCTGGCTCAACGGCGTCTCGCTGACAGTGCGCCGGGGCGATCTGGCGGCGGTCGGCACGCGCCTCGAGGACGCCTCGTTCGATCTGGTGGTCAGCAATCCGCCCTACGTTCCGAGTGCGCCCGGGCGACGGGCACCGCGCGGCGCGGCGCGGGCCTGGGAAGGCGGAGCGGGCGGCCGCGGTGTGCTGGACCGGGTCTGTGCCACCGCCGCTCGTGTCCTGCGGCCGGGCGGCACCCTCTTGCTGGTGCACTCCCAACTGTGTGGCGTCACCCAGACGATCGAGACGCTGGGCACGCTGGGGATGGCGGCGCGGGTCGTGGACCGGGCCCAGGTGCCGTTCGGCCCGGTGACGCGAGGCCGGCGGGACTGGCTGTGTGCCCAGGGGTACCTGGACGACGACGCTGAGAAGGAAGGACTGGTGGTCGTCCGTGCCGAGCGCTCATGACCGTACGCCCCGCATGACGGTGAGCCGCGAAATGGGCCCGTTCCTGGTCGAGGGGCCCGTGGACGTTGTCGATGAGGCGGGGACCGTGCACACGTCGCACCGGTTCCGCGTCGCGCTGTGCACCTGCCGCCGCAGCCGGACCTTCCCCTGGTGCGACACCAGCCACCGCGCACGTTCCAAGGACGCGGAATCGTCGCCGAAGAACCGCCCCGCCGCGCCGGAGGGATCACCATGACGGCCACGTCCGAGTCCCGCTGCCACAGGCCGCCGCTGCCCGACGCTCGCGGCCCGGTGTCGCAGGGCCTGACAGCAGCATTGCGGCACGCGGCCGCCCCCGCTCCCGCCTCGGCCATGAACCCGGCGCCGGACCCGTACGGCGACGATCTGCACCTCGCGCTGTACGTGCTCTACGAACTGCACTACCAGGGCTTCGACGGTGTGGACGACGACCGGGAATGGGACCCAGACCTTCTCGCCCTGCGCCGGAGTCTCGAAGAGCACTTCCTCACCGCGCTGCGGGCCGATGCGACGGCCCCGGACAGCGATGCCGAGAGCGCTCTGGACGCGCTCCTGATCGAACCGGCCGGCCACGATCCCGAGAGTGTCAGCCACCATCTGCACCGCGACGGCCGACTGTGGCAGTTCCGCGAGTACGCGGCCCTGCGCTCGCTGTACCACCTCAAGGAAGCCGACCCGCACGCCTGGGTCATCCCTCGCCTGCACGGGACGGCGAAGGCCGCGATGGTCGCGGTCGAGTACGACGAGTTCGGTGCCGGCCGGGCCGAGGACATCCACGCCCGCCTCTTCGCCGACCTGATGCACGACCTGTCCCTGGACACCACGTACGGCTCCTATCTCGACAACGCGCCCGCCGAGGCGCTCGCCACGGTCAACCTGATGTCGCTGTTCGGGCTGCACCGGTCCCTGCGCGGTGCTCTCGTGGGCCATTTCGCCGCCGTCGAGACCACCTCCTCACCCGGCTCCCGGCGCCTGGCCGAGGCCCTGCGCCGCATGAAGGCAGGGCCGGCGGCCCAACGCTTCTACGACGAACACGTCGAGGCCGACGCCGTACACGAACAGGTCGTGCGCCGCGAGGTCGTAGGAGGGCTCCTGAAGTGCGAACCCGGACTCGACGCCGACGTCGCCTTCGGCGTGCGGGCCACCGGCCTCCTCGAAGGCCGCCTCTCCGCCACGCTCTTGAGTGCGTGGCGCGCGGACCGCAGCGCCCTGCGCTGCCCGCTGCCTGATCCGGCAGCCACCTGATCGGGCGGCCCCCCGCCGGACGCCCCATCCCGTACAGGAAGGAAATGACCATGCGCGCCCTGTCCCTGGTCTGTACCCTCAACGCTTCCCCGGCCCCGTCCAGCAGCCGGCTGCTGTCGGACCAGGTCTGCGCCGAACTGGACAAGCTCGGCGTGGCGACCGAGACGGTCCGCGTCGTCGACCACGATGTCCGGCCCGGCATCGAGACGGACATGGGGGAGGGGGACGCCTGGCCGCTGCTGCGCGACAAGGTGCTGCACTCCGACATCCTCGTGATCGCCACGCCGATCTGGTTGGGTCACCCCTCCAGCATCTGCCAGCGCGTCCTGGAACGGCTCAATGCCGACTCCTCGCAGACGGACGACCAGGGCCGCCCCCTGATGTACGGAAAGGCCGCCGCGGTCGCCGTGGTCGGCAACGAAGACGGCGCGCACAAGGTCAGCGCGGACGTCTTCCAGGCCCTGAACGACGTCGGCTTCTCCCTCGCCCCCGGAGCGGTCACCTACTGGGTGGGCGAGGCCCAGCACGGCACCGACTACCAAGACCTCGGCGAGACACCTGAAGCCGTGGCGGACACCACGCACACGCTCGCCGCCAACACGGTCCACCTCGCCAAGCTCCTCAAAGAACACCCCTACCCGGCCGAATGATCGGACCGAAATCCTCAGGCACAGCCCCGCACCACCCGTACAGAAAGGCCGAGCTCATGACCGACCGACGACTCGAGGGCCGCACCGTTCTGGCCCTGGTCACCAACTACGGCGTCGAGCAGGACGAACTCCTCGTGCCCCTACGGCAGTTGCGCGGCGAGGGCGCCGACGTCACCGTCGCCGCGGTCAGCACGGATCCCGTGCAGACGCTGCAGGGCGACAAGGACCCGGGCGAGAGCGTGGATCCGGACGTCACCTTCGAGGCTCTGGGCGCGGCCTCCCACGATCTGCTGCTCATCCCCGGCGGCACGCTCAACGCTGACCACCTGCGCCTGCAGACGGCCGCCGTGGACACCGTGAAGGCGTTCGCGGCCGACGGCCGGCCCGTCGCCGCCATCTGCCACGGCCCCTGGGCGCTGGTCGAGGCCGACGTGCTGCGCGGCAAGACCCTCACCTCCTACCCGTCCCTGCGCACCGACATCACCAACGCGGGCGCCGCGGCGTGGGTGGACGAACCGGTCGTGGTGGACCGAGCGGGCGGCTATCCGCTGATCACCTCGCGCACCCCGAAGGATCTGGACGACTTCGTCGCCGCCATCCGCGAACATCTCACCGGCAGCTGACCGGGAGGGGACGAGACGAGCGCCGGCGGACCGGAGGATCACGCGTGCCCCGTACCCGAGCCGATGCCCAGCATCGACACCCCCGTCACCAACGACGCGGCGAGGCCCGCCTGCCCGCCGTCGTCGTGACGCTGACGGCGGTCGGGCTCTACCTCCTGCTGCCGGAGCAGCTCCTCATCGCTCCGCGCTACGTCCTGCCCGCCCTGGAAGTCGCCCTGCTGGTCCCGCTGGTAGCCATCAACCCACGCCGTCTCACCCGGCAGACCAAAACGTTCCGCGTCCTGTCGCTCGCCCTCGTGGCCGTCATCGCCGTCAGCAACCTGATCGCGCTCGGCACCTTGATCCAGCAGCTGGTCCAGGCCGGCGTGAAGGACGGCCCCGCGCTGCTGACGGCTGCCCTCCAGGTGTGGCTGACCAACATCATCGTCTTCGGGCTCGCCTACTGGGAACTCGACCGTGGCGGCCCCGTCAGCAGAACCCAAGTGGCCCGCGAGGAGCTGCCGTTGGCCGACTTCCGTTTCTCCCAGGACGAGAACGACGACGCGGTCCAGGAGGTCGCCGACGGCGCCAGCGTGACATCCGACTGGGTGCCCACCCTGACGGATTACCTGTACGTCTCCGTCACCAACTCCACGGCCTTCAGCCCGACCGACACCATGCCCCTGTCGACGCGCGCCAAAATCCTGATGAGCGTGCAGAGCGTGGCCGCGCTCGTGACGTCGGTCCTGGTCATCGCCCGCGCGGTGAGCGTCCTGCATTGACGCAGCCAGGCTCCGCACGCGAGGTGTCAGTCGGTGTCGTTGTCCGCTGAGGGCGGGTCGGACTCGGTGTAGCGGGTCCGTGCCCACAAGGGCAGGGCGAACCAGCACACCAGGTACCACACGAGGACGGCCGCGACGAGGAGCGGTGCGAGCGCGTCGTGCATCGCGACCCGCAGGATCAGCAGCAGCGCCGAGGTCAGCGTGCACAGCAGCAGGATCAGTCCGACCACGGTGAGCCGGGATGCCCAGAGCACCGCCTGGGGTTTGATGCGGCGCCCGCTGACCAGGCGGTGGAAGGCGACCGGCCCGATCAGGGCGCCCGTCGACGCCGAGCCGAGCAGCACGGTCACGACGTAGATGTTCCGGTCAGTGGTGGAAAGCTGAGGAAAGCGGGGCGTGAACACCACGGTGAGAAGGAACCCGAAGAGGATCTGGACGCCGGTGAGTGCGACGCGCATCTCCTGTACCAGGTCCGCCCATCGTCGGTCCGCCCGCTGGTCGGCGGTCTCCTCGCGCCCGCTGACCGGGTGGTGGTGAGGCACGGCATCCTCCTCGCGTTTTCGGGGGTACAGGACGGTGTCCGGCGGGTCGGGGTCACTTGACGACGCGCACGGTGGTGAAGGTCGGGTCGGCCGCGTCGGGGAGGTTCATTCCGGCCTGCACTCCGGTGCGCAGATAGGTCAGCACGGGTTCGCTCAGGCGCTCGCCGGGCAGGATCGCGGGGATCCCGGGCGGGTAGGGCGTCACCATCTCCGCGGCCACGCGGCCCGCCGCCTTCTCCAGGGGAAGGTCCTGGGTCGGCGCGAAGTAGGCGTCGCGGGGCGGACACGCCTGCTCCATCCGCAGAGCGTCGGCGGCCGGCACCTCCACGCGAGGCGCCTCGTCCCAGCCCTGCGCGGCGTCCGTGAGGTCACGCAGGGCGTCCAGCAGGGGCTCGGTGGTGCGGCGGCTGTCGGCGTGCGTGATCTGCACGTTGATGCGGCGATGGTCGGCGAGGTGGACGTTGATACGGCGGTGTTCCCGCAGCCAGTCGGCAGCCCGATAGCCGGAGAGGGTGGTGCCGGTCAGGTCGACGACCACGGGGAGCGGGTCGAGGTCGTGCGCCCGTCCGGGGCCGCAGAAGTCCTGTGCGTCGTTCACATGCAGGCCGTCGATCTTTTCGATGGCGTGGCGCAGCTCATCCGCGGTCGTGCGCGCGTGGCTCATCAACGCGTGCCCGTGCAGCGCCATCTGGCGGCGCCAGCCGTCCAGGGCCGCATAGATGAGGACCGACGGGCTGGTCGTACCCAGCAGGTCCGCCCGGTTCTTGAGCACCGAAGGCTCGACCAGATCCCCTTGAAGGTGGAAGACCGAGCCTTGCTCCAGGCCGCTGCCCATCTTGTGGATGCTGGTCACGCAGACGTCCGCGCCCGCGTCCATCGCCCAGGTCGGCAGGTCCGGATGAAAGGGCAGATGGGCGCCCCACGCCTCGTCCACGATCAACGGCCTGCCGTACCGGTGGCAGACCTCGGCGATCGTGCGCAGGTCCGCACAGCTGCCGTAGGGGGTGGGGCTGGTGACCAGGGCTCCCTCTGCCTGTGGATTGCGCTCGAAGGCGGCGGCGTAGTCGTCGGCCGACGGCGGGTGCGCCAGATGCCGTTCGTCGTCCCAGCGCGGTTCGACCCATACGGGCTCGATCCCGGACAGGACCAGGGCGGCGGCCACGGACTTGTGGGCGTCCCGGCTGATCAGCAGTCGCTGGCCGGGGCCGGCCACGGACAGCATCGCCGCCTTGACCGACAGGGAGCTGCCGCACGTGGTGAAGAACGTGTGGTCCGCGTGGACCGCGTCTGCCATCAGTTGCTCCGCATCCCGGAGAAAACCGCCCCGCATCCGCCTGTCGTCCAGGCCACCGGACGCCAGGAGGTCGTGCTGGAACACCTCCTGCCCCAAGAGGCGTAGCACCTGCGGATCCACCCCTGCGCCCTGCTTGTGGCCCGGCGGTGTGAACGACACCATTTCTTGACGCCGATAGGCATCCACGGCTTCCAGCACAGGGGCCCGCGAATGATCCAGTGACATGCTGCCTGCCTTTCCCGGCGAGAGCTGACACCCTCACCACAGTTCGTACGAGCGGTGAAACCCCGAGGCGGCTCGCCGGTTGGTGCACCGGTTCAACCGTTTGGATCTGTGCGGCAGCAAGCGCCGGATCGCGCTCTGGAGACGGCTCGTTCCGTCTCGGTCAGGTACGAGGGCCGTGCGGCACGGAACTCTTCTGCCTGCGTGCCAGGGCCACGCCCGCCGCCCCGGCCGCGGACAGCGCGGCGGTCGTGTTGCCCTGTTGCGCCTCGGCGGGCGCCATGATGAAGCCGCACAGCAGGAACGCGCCCTCGGCGGCTTCCAGCGGGCGCCCGTCGTGCCGGAAGCGGGAGAAGAAGAGCTCGCGGGCCAGGTCGTGACGGCAGGCGGCGCGGGTGCGGGCATCGTCCGGGCGCAGGGCTCCGCGTACCGCGGGCAGCAGCAGCGCGGCGTCCACCGGCGGAAGGCCCGGCGCCCGCTGCCCATGGCCGTCGGGGTGCAGAGAGGCGGCGGAGGCGGCGGTGACCAGGGTGTCGGCCAGGCGGGCGCAGCGGGCCGCGAGCGGAGGGCGTGGCGCCGCGCCGGTGACGGCGCGCAGGCCCGCGACGCAGGTGGGCACGCGGTACACGGACGTGTGCAGCGCGCCCACCGACGGTTCGTCGCTCACGCGTCGTCCTCGGTGTGCCGGTGGCCGGGCAGCATCTCCTGGACCTTGGCCTTGAAGCCCTGACGGATCATGCCGGTGCGATCGCTGTCGCCCTTGAGGACGGAGGCGGCGGCCGCCTCGATCTGGTCGAGCGTCGCGTGCGGCGGGATCGGCGGCACGGCCGGGTCGGTGCGGAAGTCGAGCACGTAGGGCCGGTCGGCGGCGAGCGCCGCCTCCCACGCGCTCGCGACGTCCTGCGGCTTCTCCACGCGCAGCCCACCCAGGCCCAGCGAGCGTGCGAAATCGCCGTAGGCGACGTCGGGCAGCGCCTGCGAGGGCAGGAACTGCGGGGCGCCGGACATGGCCCTCATCTCCCACGTGACCTGATTGAGGTCCTGGTTGTTCAGGACGGCGACGACCAGGCGCGGATCGGCCCACTGCTGCCAGTACTTGGCGATGGTGATCAGCTCGGCCAGGCCGTTCATCTGCATCGCGCCGTCGCCGACGAGCGCGATCGCCGGGCGGTCGCCGTGGGCGAACTTCGCCCCGATCACGTACGGGACACCGGGCCCCATAGTGGCGAGGGTGCCGGACAGGGAGCCGCGCATCCCGGCGCGCAGCCGCAGGTGACGGGCGTACCAGTTGGCGGCGGAACCGGAGTCGGCGGCCAGGACCACGTTGTCGGGCAGCAGTTCGTTCAGGGTGTGCGCGACGTGTTCGGGGTTGATCGGGTCCGCGCCCACGGCGGCCCGCCGTTCCATCACCTGCCACCAACGGGCCGTGTTCTTCTCGATCTTCTTGCGCCAGCTCGTGTTCATGTTCTGCTCGAGCAGGGGCAGCAGCGCCTGCAGCGTCACGCGCGCGTCGCCGACCAGGTTGATCTCGAAGGGGTAGCGCAGGCCGACCATGTGCGGGTCGATGTCGATCTGCACGGCCCGTGCCTGGCCGAAGTCGGGCAGGAACTGCGTGTAGGGGAAGCTCGATCCGATGACCAGCAGGGTGTCGCAGTCCTGCATCAGCTCGTACGAGGGCCGGGTGCCCAACAGGCCGATGGCGCCGGTGACATAGGGCAGGTCGTCGTCGAGCGCGTCTTTGCCGAGCAGCGCCTTCGCCACGCCGGCGCCGAGCCGGTCGGCGACCTGCATGACCTCCTGGCGGGCGCCGCGCGCGCCCTGGCCGACGAGGATCGCCACCTTCTCGCCCTCGTTGAGCAACCGCGCCGCCCGTTCGATGTCGGCGGTGGCGGGCACCGGGGCGTAGGAGGAGAGGCCGAGGCTGGACGGCACCATCTTGAAAGCGTGTTCGGGCGCCGCGTAGTCGAGTTCTTGTACGTCGGCGGGGACGATGACGGCGGTCACCGAGCGTCGCGCGTAAGCGGTGCGGATCGCCCGGTCGAGGACGTTCGGCAACTGCTCGGGGACCGTGACCATCTCGCAGAAGTCGGAGGCCACGTCCTTGTACAGGCTGAGCAGGTCGACCTCCTGCTGGTAGGAGCCGCCCATCGCGCTCCGGTTGGTCTGCCCGACGATCGCGACGACGGGAACGTGGTCCAGCTTGGCGTCGTACAGACCGTTGAGGAGGTGGATGGCGCCGGGGCCGGAGGTGGCGGCGCACACGCCGACGCGGCCGGAGAACTTCGCGTAGCCGACGGCCTCGAAGGCCGACATCTCCTCGTGCCGGGACTGGATGAACTCCGGTTTGTTGTCGGCCCGCCCCCAGGCGGCGAGCAGGCCGTTGATGCCGTCGCCCGGATAGGCGAAGACGTGCTCGACCTCCCAGGCCCGCAGTCGTTCGAGGATGTGGTCGGAGACCTTCGGTGCCATCGCAACTGTCCTTTCAGGAAGGGTGCTCGGGGCCGTCACCGTCACCGGCGCAGGGGCCGCGTTCCCGCGAGGGCGGCGCCGAGGGCGGCGGCTGTCGCCGTAGCCGTCACGGTCCGGCGGAGCGTGGGGGAGGGGCCGGGTGGCCGGTCCGTCAGGCGCTCGGGATGCTCGCTGGGCAGGTTCCCGTCGAGGCCGAGGGCAAGCACCTCCGCCAGATGCAGTGCGCCACGGCCGGTGTCGCCCTGCTCGATCTGTGTACGGCAGCTGAAACCGTCCGCGAGCAGCACACCGCCCGGAGCGGCGGCGCGGACCGCGGGCAGCACGCCCTGCTCGGCTACGGTCATGGAGACGTCGTGATGGCCGCGCTCGAACCCGAAGTTGCCGGCCAGGCCGCAGCATCCTTCGTCGAGCACCTCGGCCACCAGGTGGGCGCGGCGCATCAGTTCACGGTCCGCGCCGTCCTTCATGATCGCGTGCTGGTGGCAGTGGGTCTGCACGGTGGCCGGCCGGTTCAGGGCGGGCGGCTGCCAGTGCGGGGCATGGTGCACCAGCTGCTCGGCGAAGGTACGGAACCGGCCCGCCAGGCGCCGCACGTCCTCGTCCTCGGGCAGCAACTCCGGTGCGTCGGAACGGAACACGGCCGTGCACGAGGGTTCCAGGCCGATCACGGGGGTCCCCGCCTCGAGGTAGGGACGCAGGACGTCGAGCGTGCGACGCAGCACCTTCTTCGCGACCGACAACTGGCCCGTGGAGATCCACGTGAGCCCGCAGCACACGGCCCGCGTGGGCACCGCCACCCGGAACCCGGCATCCTCCAGGACCCGCACCGCCGCCCGGCCGATCGACGGATGGAAGGACGTGGTGAACGTGTCCGGCCACAGAACGACGGTCGTGGGGTCGGCCGGGTCCGGCTCGTCGCCGCCACGGTCCCGCCACCACGCGACGAAGGACTGCTCCGCGAAGAGGGGCGCGGGCCGCTCACCGGCCACGCCGGCCGCCCACTTGCCGATCCGGGCCACACCCGGAGCGGCGAGACCTGCGTTCACCAGCGACGGAGACAGACGCGCGAGGCGCGCCCACACCGGCAGCCAGCCCATCGAGTAATGCGCTCGGGGGCGCAGCCGCCCCGCATAGTGGTGGGAGAGGAACTCCGCCTTGTAGGTGGCCATGTCGACGCCCGTCGGACAGTCCGACCTGCAGCCCTTGCAGGACAGGCACAGATCCAGTGCGTCCCGGACCTCGGTCGAGCGCCAGCCGTCGGTGACCGGCGAGTCACGGTGGCCGCCCAGCATCTCGAACAGCAGCCGCGCCCGGCCGCGCGTGGAGTGCTCCTCCTCACCGGTCGCCCGGTAGGACGGACACATGACTCCGCCCTCGTGGGAGCGGCAGTTGCCGATCCCCACGCACCGTTTGACCGCCTGGGTGAAGGAACGGCCGTCGTCGGGATACGTGAAGTGCGTGTCCAGGCCGGCCGGGCGCCAGTGCGTACCGAGCCTGAGATTCTCGTCCACCCGGTAGGGCGCGACGACTTTCCCGGGGTTCATCCGGTTCTCGGGGTCGAAGAGCGCCTTCAACCGGCCGAACGCGTCCACGATGCGCGGGCCGAACATCCGCGGCAACAGCTCCCCGCGGGCCTGCCCGTCGCCGTGCTCCCCCGACAGCGAACCGCCGTAGGACGACACGAGATCGGCGGCACGCAGCAGGAACGCCCGGAAGTCCGCGACGCCGCCGACCGAGGTCAGGTCGAAGGGGATCCTGGTGTGGACGCACCCCTGGCCGAAGTGCCCGTACAGCGAGGGACAGTCGTAGCCGAACTCCTCGAACAGCGCCTTGAGATCCCGCAGATAGTCGCCCAACCGGTCGGGTGGCACCGCCGAGTCCTCCCAGCCCTCCCAGGTCTCGCGGTCGTCGGGCGGGCGCGCCGTGACCCCGAGACCTGCCTCCCGGGCCTTGAGCAGGTTCTGCTCCCGGGCGGGATCGTCCGAGAACGCGACAGCATCGTCCTTCTCACTGCGCCCCAGCGCGTCCAGCAGCGCCCTGGCCTGCTCGTCGACGTCGTCCTGGCTGTCGCCGTCGAACTGCAGGAGCAGCCAGCTCTCCCCGGCGGGGAAGCGGTCCAGCGAGTCGAGGTAGGCGCCCTCCTCCCGCATCAGCTGCGCCATCCGCCCGTCCAGCGCCTCCAACTGGGCGGGCTTGCTGTGCGCGAGCAGCCGCGGTACGTCGTCGGCGGCCGTACAGATGTCGCTGTAGCCCAGGACCAGCATCGACTGCGCCGCCGGAACGGGCACCAGGTCCAACTCGGCACGAAGCACAGTGGCGAGGGTTCCCTCGCTGCCGACCAGCGCCCTCGCGACATCGAAGCCGTTCTCCGGGAGCAGCGCGTCCAGGTTGTAGCCCGATACGCGGCGGGGAATGCGCGGGAAGCCCTGCCGTACCTCGCCCAGGCGGCTGTGGATGAGCTCGCGCATGCCGCGGTACAGCTCCGCGCTCCGCCCGCCTTCGGCGAGGATCGCGTCGTATTCAGCGTCCGTTGTGCGGCCCACCCACCTGCGGGCGCCGTCGTAGGTCAGCACCTCCAGGCGCCGCACCTGGTCGACCGTCTTGCCGTACGCCTGCGCCGAGGCCCCGCACGAGTTGTTGCCGATCATCCCGCCGAGCGTGCAGTGGCTGTGCGTGGCCGGCTTGGGGCCGAACTGCAGCCCGTGGTGGCCGAGTTGTCGGTTCAGCTCGTCGAGCACCAGTCCCGGCTCCACCACGCAGGTCCGCGCCTCGGCGTCGACGGAGAGCAGCTGGTTGCAGTGCTTCGTCCAGTCGATGACGACGGCGGTGTTGGTGCACTGGCCACCCAGACTCGTCCCGCCGCCCCGGGAGAGAACCGGGGCGGCGAACCGCGCACAGACGGAGACCGCCTGAGCGCCGGCTTCGACCGAACGGGGCACCACCACGCCGATGGGCACCTGCCGGTAGTTGGAGCCGTCCGTGGCATACGCGCCGCGGCTCCCGGAGTCGAAGCGCACCTCGCCGTCGACCAGCTCCCGCAGGGTGCGCTCCAGCGGGGAAACGCCCGTGGCAGAACGCTTCACCCCGCGTCCCCCGCTGTGGTGCCTGATCCTGGTGACGTTCCCATGGCCTCATTCACCCCTCTGTCGTGCCGCCCCGCAGCTGCAATCCAGCGACCAGGGCGCCCCACCACCCCGGCGTCCTGTCCATCCGGGCCGTGAGGGCCGACTAGCCTCAGCCCGGGGAACGAAACCCGCTTTCGGCGCAATGAACCCCCGACAAGTGAGCTCCGGCCCAAAACCTCCGCGACCTGGCACCGTGTTGCCCCGCGCGACACGGGCGCTCGCGCGGGCCGGCACCCGCGGCGGACCACTCCGCGCACTCCTGGACCCCGGGCCCGCCCACTTCATCCTGCGGGCGAGGCGCACCTCGCAGTCCGTCCCGGGATCCGCGTTAACCTGCACAGGTGCAGGCACACGATCAGAACGACCGCTCCGGCCCGTGGGCGGCCGTGCTCGTCGCTTCCTCTGCGGGAGGTGTCCAGGGCCTGGGGGTGCTGTTGGGCGCGCTGGACCCCGATCTGCCCGTGCCGGTGCTGGTTGCCCAGCATCTCCGCCGCTCGCGCGAGACGTACCTGGTGGCGATCCTGTCGCGGTCCACGACGCTCAGGGTCAAGCTCGCGGAAGACGGCGAGCACCCAGAGGCCGGTACGGTCTACATCGCACCACCTGACCGGCACCTGTGCGTGCGCGAGGACGGGATGCTGTCACTCACCACCGAGGACCGGGTGAACTCCGCCCGTCCGGCCGCGGATCCGCTCTTCGAGTCGGCGGCTCAGGCACACAAGTCCGGGGTGATCGGCTGCGTGCTCACCGGCGCGGACGGCGACGGCGCCAAGGGGGTGGAAGCGGTCAAGGCACACGGTGGCACAGTCCTCGTGCAAGACCCGGAAACCGCGGACTTCCAGGGCATGCCGAGGGCCGCGATCAGGACGGGGCTGGTCGACTTCGTTCTGCCCCTCGCAGCGCTCGGGCCAGCGATCTCCCGGCTCGTCCAGGAGGACAGGCCCGGCCGCACGGCGTCGTGCCCGCCGGCACGGGACGAGTGAATCCGGCGGGCCAGGCACGACCGGAATGCGCCTCATCGCGCGCTGTCGAACCCGGCCCGCGTAGCCGATCCGGAGAGTGCGGCTCGGCAACGGATCAGGACCTCCTCGACCTGGGGCCGCCGTCTGTCGTTCCGAGCACGTGACTGCGCCCCCTCTGCGCCGGTGCGCGCGGACGGGCCCGTGGCGGCTCAGCGCCGGCGGAGCGCGCCGGCGTCGAGGTTCTTCAGCAAGTCGGCCGTGTCCCGGTACACCTCCGCGGCTCCTGCGTCCGTGAGCTCGGCGCGGCACACGCCGCCACTCAGTACGGCGATGGGGTGGGCGCCCGCGCGCCGTCCCGCCCGCATGTCCCAGACCGAGTCGCCCACAAAGACGCTGCCGTCGGCCTGGGCGCCCACCAGATCCAGGGCGTGCTGGACCGGGTCGGGCGCCGGTTTGCCCGAGTCCACGTCGTCGGCGCTCGCTGTTGCGGCGATCGCCTCGTCCGCGTCGATGGCCGCTTTGAGGGCCTTGAGTTCGGGGCCGCTCGCCGAGGTGGCCAGCACGACGGGCCAGCCGTCCGCGTGCAGTCGCTGCAGGAGGGCGCGGGCTCCGTCGAAGGGAGTGAGGCGCTCGTGCCATGTGCCGTACAGGGCTTGGTGGCCGGCGCTGATGGCGGAGTCCTCGTCCCGGTTTCGGTTTCGGCCCAGCAGGTGCTCAAGCAGGTCCGTGGAGCCGAGTCCGATGGCGCCGTGCACCGAGGTCATGGACACGCGGTGCCCTGCCTGACGCAACGCCTCCCACCAGCACACTGCGTGCAGGTGATTTGTGTCCACGAGGGTGCCGTCCACGTCGAAGACGGCGGCGACCGTGCTCACGGTGTGCCTCCTTGCGCTGATACGGGGTGGGCCGGCCAGGGCGATCACTTCGGTCCGATGGGCGGACTCGCCGGTCCGGCTCCGGATTTCCCGGCGCTTCTGGAGCCATTTTGGTGTGGCCTCCTCATGGCTGCCACGCGAGGAGCACCGCACGGCGTCACCCACGACAAGGCCGTGGAGCACACCGCCATGGGGCGAGGTCGCGGGGGACCGGGGCTCCCGGACTCCCTTCCCGGCGTGCGCCGCCGCTCACGGCCAGACGGCTCCTTGCCCCGGACTGGGTGCGGCCCTGCTGATGTCCGCGAGTGCGGACCCCGGGTCGCGCTCGCGGGCGAGGTCGCCGATGGTGATCACGCCGAGGGCTCGCCCGTCGCTGACGACGGGCAGGCGACGCACCGCATGCCGCCGCATGAGGGCCACCGCGTGGTCCGCTTCCTCTTCGGGTCCCACGCAGACGGGATCCGGGGTGCACACCGTGCCGGCGTCGATGACGCTCGGGTCGGCCCCGTCGGCGACGACGCGCAGGGCGATGTCCCGGTCGGTGACCAGGCCGAGCAGCCGGTCCCCCTCGCAGACCAGGACGGTGCCGATGTCCTTGTCGCGCATCAGCTGCGCGGTTTGGGTCAGAGGAGTTGCCGGGTCGACCGACGTCACGTTCGACGTCATCAGGTCTCCTACGAGATGCGGCATGAGCGGTGCTCCGTCCTGGGTGCGGCGCCACGGCGATTCGTCGTGCGGCGTGTGCGTTGTGCCGTCTGAGCCCGGCGGGCCGGTGAACACCCCGCGCACCTGAGGCCCGCCGGACTGCCGCAACGTGTTGCAGCGGAGAGGCGCGGTCCGGGTACCCGATCCGCACCCTTCAACCATGTGACTTTCGATGCGGAGTGTCGGCGCCGGTCACGGGTGTCGCACGGTCGGCACAGGGCACCCGGCGCGAGCAGGGCGGTACACACCGCCGTCCCGGCTCGTACCGGTCCCCGTTCTGAGGAGGTGCACCATGTCAGATGCCCGCGACAACGGCATCACGGAACTCGTCACCGACCACCGCGAGGTGGAGGAGATGTTCGCTCGGTTCGACAAGTCCGTCCCGGGCAGCAAGGAGCGCAAGCGGATCGCCGACGAGTTCACCATCGAGCTGGTGCGGCACTCGGTGGCGGAGGAAGAACACCTCTACCCCGCCGTACGCCGCCATGTACCGGGGGGTGACGCACTGGCGGACCGCGAGATCAAGGACCATGCGGAGGTGGAGAAGATCCTCAAGCGGATCGAGCAACTCCCGCCGGACGCCGAGACGTTCGACGAACTGGTCGCGACCTTGCAGGCCGAGGTGAGCGAGCACGTACGGGACGAGGAGAACAACCTCTTCCCCTGCCTGCGGGAGAGCTGCAACGACCAGGAGCTCCTCGACCTGGGCGACAAGATCCGCTCGGCGAAGAAGACCGCCCCCACCCGCCCGCACCCGCACGCCCCCAGCACACCGCCGGGCAACAAACTGCTCGCTCCCGGCACGGGTCTGGTCGACCGGGTGCGTGACCACCTCACCGGCCGCGGCCGGTGAACGCACTGGCCCAGCCCGACCTTCACCGCTTGCAGCGCCGAGCCGCACGCGCCCGCACACGATGCGCCGGCCGGAGCAGTCCGGCCGGCGCATAGTCGACGGCGTGCGTCAGAGCCGCGCACGTGACGCACACAGCGCACGCAGCGCGCGTGACGCACACAGCGCGCGTGACGCACACAGTGCCTGACCCCCGAGGCCACCCCCGTCCTTACGGCTTCGGGTGCTCGTCCCGTGTCGTCGTCTCGCCCGGGATGACACGGGGCGGGGTGCCGGTCCCGTCCTCCTTGAGAGCCTTGGCCTCGGCCTTGAGGATGCGGGCCGACTTGCCTGCGCTGCGGGTCAGTTCGGGCAGCTTCTTGATGCCCACCACGACGGCGATGACGATCAGGACGACCGCGATCTCGCTGAGTCCGAACATGGTCAGTCCTCGCCGTCCTCGTCGTCGCCCTCGAAGAAGTCGCCCACCTCGTCGACGACCTCGGCGGCGACCATGCCGCCGACCACACCGACGGCGAGCCCGGCGGCGCCGACCGCGACGGCGGTGCCCAGGCCGGGGCCGGAGCGGTGGTGGTCGCCGCCGCCATGGTCCGCATAGTGGTGCAACGCCGGGCGGTGCTCGGCCAGTTGGGCGATCCAGCCGTCGGCGAGCGTGGTCCAGTCCTGGTGGTGGATGCCGTCGTGGGCGACCGTGAAGCGGGTGAGTGCGTCGTGGCCCTCGGCGAAGGGGCCGCCGCGCCGGTCGGCCTCCAGGACGACCTCCATGCCGCCCGGTGTGGCGAGGAAGGTCAGTTCGATCTCGTCGAGCGCGTGGGCGTACCGGGGCGGCGGAGTCAGCTCGATCTCCTGGTAGAAGGGGAGTTGCTGGCCGGTGCCGCCGATCCGCCCGTGTTCGAGGTCGGCGGACTTGAAGCCGAAGCCGAGTCGGCCGAAGGCTTCGAGGATCGCCTCCTGCGCCGGGAGCGGGCCCACCGCGAGGGGATCGAGGTCGCCCTTGTCCCTGGCGCCGGCGACGGCGAGTTCGGTGCGCACACCGAGGACGATGCCGAGGCCCTGCCCGTGCAGCTCGGTGATCGGGGTCTCCCACGGCAGCGTCACCGAGAACGGCACGCTGTGCTCCGTGCCCGCGGCGAGCCGGAAGCCGCCGCCGACCACGAACCGATCGAAGGCCACGACGCCCTGGCTCTCCCCCGCCCCGTGCCCATCGGCCTCCGTCTCGACGCGGGCGACGAGTTCGAGGGTGATGTGGTCGATGTCGTAGTCGCCGCTGCCGCCCTGGAGGCGGACCCGGCCGGAGAGCGCGGACCCGGGTGCGGTCGCCCCGGGCGCGAGGACGGTGTCGACGGTGGGGCCGCCCACGCCGAGCGAGCCGAGCAGTCGTTTGAACACCATCGAGGCGTTCACTCCCTTATGTGCTGGGTGCGTACGAGGGTGAGGAGGGGCGTGCGGACGCCCGGGAACACGGGGCCGGACATCTGCGTTCTACAGTCGTGTAGAAGCATAGGCGGGGCGTAGGGGTCGCGTGGGCCGGACCGTGCCGCCGGTGCGGGAAAGTCCGAAAGGTGTCGTCCGGGGCGGCCTCGCACCCTCTTGACGAGCGCATTTTACTGTGCTTTTACCCTTGCTGTACGGGGCCTCGTCCCCGGCTGACCCTCAGGATCCCCCGATCCTCCGAACGAGAAGGAGCCACAGCCCGCGATGGGTGAGCCTCCCAGTAGTCGACCGACCACCGCCGGCCCGAGCGCGTTCGAGGGGGTGGACCGGTGACCGAGGTGCTGTTGCTGCTGTCGGCCCTGCTCCTGACGCTGGCCTGCGCCTTGTTCGTCGCCGCCGAGTTCTCCTTGACCACCGTCGAGCGCGCGGATCTGGAGCGGGCGGCGGACGCGGGGGAGCGGGGCGCCGGCGGCGCGCTGAAGGCCGTACGCGGCCTCACGTTCCAGCTCTCCGGGGCTCAACTCGGCATCACGGTCACCTCGTTGGTGATCGGCATGCTCGCCGAGCCGTCGCTGGCCGCGCTGTTGCGCGGACCGCTGGCGGCGATCGGCCTGGGCGGTGCCGCCTCGTCCGTGGCCTCCGTGCTCGGCGTCGCGCTGTCCACGGTGATCCTCATGGTGGTCGGCGAACTGGTGCCGAAGAACTGGGCGATCTCCCGGCCGGTGGCGGTCGCGAAGGCCGTGGCCGGTCCGCAGCGCGGCTTCACCGCCGCCTTCGGCCCGTTCATCCGGCATCTGAACAACACGGCCAATCGCTTCGTGCGCCGCTTCGGCCTGGAGCCCGCCGAGGAGCTGGCGTCGGCCCGCAGTCCGGAGGAGCTCGTCGCGCTCGCCCGGCACTCCGCCGCCGAGGGCGCCCTGGAGGCGGACTCGGCCGAACTGTTCGTCCGCACGCTGCACTTGAGCGAGCTGACCGCCGAGAACGTCATGACGCCGCGCGTCGACGTACAGGCCCTTGAGGCGCACGCGACGGCCGCCGACGCCGCGAACCTGACGCACGCCACGGGCCTGTCCCGCTTCCCCGTCTACCGCGATAGCCTCGACGACGTCATCGGCACCGTCCACATCCGTGACGTGCTCGCCCTGGAACCGGACAAGCGCCGGCTGACCCCGGTCACCGGCCTGGCGACCGCGCCGCTGCTGGTGCCCGACAGCCTGCCCGCCGACCGGCTCCTGGAGCGGCTGCGGGAGACCCGCACCATGGCCGTCGTCATCGACGAGTACGGCGGCACGGCGGGTGTGGCGACCGTGGAGGACATCGTGGAGGAGGTCGTCGGCGAGGTGCGGGACGAGCACGACCCGGTGGAGACCCCCGATCTGCAGCCCGCTCCCGCGGCCGGGGACGGCCGCGGCGTCTGGGAGGCCGACGGCGGCGTCCGCATCGACCAGCTCGCGGAGACAGGACTGACCGCGCCCGAGGGGCCGTACGAGACCGTGGCCGGACTCGTCGCCACCCGGCTCGCCCGCATTCCGGTCCGGGGCGACACCCTCGACCTGGGCGGCTGGGAACTCGTGGTGCTCGACGTCGACCACCACCGTGCGGACCGGATCCGCATCACCGCGCCCGTGACCGAGGGCCATGAGCTGCTGGAGGACGCCCGATGACCGTGCTGCAACTCGCCATCGGCGCGCTGACCCTCCTCACCAACGCCTTCTTCGTCGGCGGGGAGTTCTCCCTGATCTCCGTGCGCCGCAGCCAGATCGAGCCGCGGGCCCAGGAGGGCGACAAGCGGGCCCGCGCCACCCTGTGGGCCCTCGAACACCTCTCGGCGATGCTCGCGACCGCCCAACTCGGCATCACCGTCTCGTCGTTGGTGCTCGGCGCCGTCGCGGAGCCCGCCATCGCCCATCTGCTGGAGCCCGCGTTCGAGGCCGTGCACATGCCGCACGCGCTGGTCCACCCGGTCTCGTTCGTGATCGCGCTGGCCGTGGCGACGTACGCGCACATGCTCTTCGGTGAGATGGTGCCGAAGAACATCGCGCTCGCCGCGCCCGTGCGCACCGCCCTGCTGCTCGGCCCGCCGCTGGTCGCCCTCACCCGCGCCCTCAAGCCGGTCGTCTTCGGCATCAACGCCTTCGCCAACACGCTGCTGCGGCTGCTGAAGGTGGAGCCGAAGGACGAGGTCGAGTCCGTCTTCACGGACGACCAGCTCGCCCGCATGGTGCTCGACTCCAGCGAGGCGGGCCTGCTCTCACCCGCCGACGGCGAACGGCTGCGCGACGCGCTGGAACTGGGCAGCCGGCCGGTCGGCGAGATCGTCGTGCCCGCGCGGAGGATGCGTACGGTCACGGAGGCGACCACCCCGGCCGAGCTGGAGCGGGCCGCCGCGGGTGCCGGATTCTCGCGCTTTCCGGTGACGGCGGCCGACGGCACCTCGCTCCTCGGCTACCTCCACATCAAGGACACCCTCGGCGCGGCCGACCGCGACCGGCCCTTCCCGCGCGCCGCGCTGCACCCGCTGACCCGGGTCCGCCTCGACACCCCGCTGGACGACACCCTCACCGCGCTGCGCGCCCAGGGCGGTCATCTGGCGGCGGTCACCGGGGACAAGGGGACCGTCATCGGCTTCGTCACGATGGAGGACGTGCTCTCCGAACTCGTGGGCCCGGCCGCGCCGGCCGCCGCGGCCGGATGACGACGGCCCCGGCCCCCGCTCACAAGGGCGTGGCCGCGTGCAGGGTGAGGGCCAGGGTGAACGCCGAGTTCGCCGACGCCAGGGCGGAGAGCGCGGCGCCCGCGCCCGCCGTCCAGACGGAGAGCCCCACCGTGGTGAAGACCGCCCGCCGGACGGGCGCGGCGGGCGGCGGGGCCAGCAGGGCCATGACCCGGCGGGGCACCGGGCCCGGCGCCGCGAGGGCGGCGAAGGCCGGCTCGCGCAGCGCGCCACCGGCCAGGGCCACCTTGCCGATGGCCCGCGCGACCACCTTGCGGTCGCCGACCCGTGTCGCTGCGTCCTCGTCGGCCCAGCGCTCTGCGGTGTAGGCGACGGCCGAACTCAGCGGCCGCAGAAAGGGGTTGGCCCGGGCGGCCAGCCGGACGGTCAGCAGATGACGGTGGTGGCGGGCCGCGAGGTGGGCGCGCTCGTGCGCGAACACGGCCCGCCGCTCCGCGCCGCTCAGCCCGTCGAGGAGCGCGGTGCTCACCACCACCCGGCCCCGCGCGCCGCCCGGCAGGGCGTAGGCGTACGGCTGCGCGTCGGGCAGCACGGCGACCTGGGTGGGCGGCAGTCCGGCGAGCGCCGCGTGGGCGCGGCGGCGCAGCGCGAAGTGCCGCCACAGCGTGCGCGCACCGACCACGACGACGGCGAGCAGGGCGGGGATCGCGGCCTTGCCCGCGATCTCGTCCTCGGGGACGGCGGCCCGCACCTCGGGGTCCGACCAGCCGTCCGGCAGCGGATTGCCCGGCAGTTGCGCCGTGCCGACGACCATCAGCAGCCCCAGACACAGGGTGCTGCACACGGCCATGACGGCCGCGACCCCTGTGAGCAGCCGGGTCGCCGTACGCGGATGGAGCCGCTGGGCGGCGAGCCGGGCCACCGGCCACGCCGTCAGCGGCAGGACCAGCGGGAGGAAGACGAAGACGCCCATGGGGTCAGCCGGCCGTTTCCTCGTCGGCGCGGCGCAGCAGATCGCGCAGCACCCGCTCGTCGTCCTCCGGCAGGGCCGTGAGGAAGCTGGCCAGGACCGCCTCGCGGTCCGGCCCGGCGTCGAGCACCTTGCGCATCTTCAGGGCGGCGAGCCCGGCCTCGTCCGCCACGGGCGTCCACACGAACGACCGGCCCTCGCGGCGCCGGGCGACCGCGTTCTTGGCGTGCAGCCGGGCCAGGATCGTCATCACCGTCGTGTACGCGAGATCCTCGCCGACCCGGTCGCGGACCCACCCGGCGGTCACCGGGCCGTCCGCCGAGCACAGCGCGGACAGCACCTGGGCCTCCAGCTCGCCTTGGGCGCGCCGACGGTCTCGACGACGGGACTCCGGCACGCTGCGCCTCCCGGTGGGTTCAGAGCCTCGCGCCGGCGCGGAGGCATCACGGACGTCCACTCATATCACTGTCGTCGCAGGGCGGGCCCCGGCGGACCCGCGGGTCGACCGTACCTTCTACAAGACTGTCGACCGTAACTTCTACAAGACTGTAGATTCACTGCGCGGGCAGCGTTCCGTGCTCGCATCGGCCAAGCGGCCCGCCGTCCGGGCGGCCGCGACGGAGAAGGGATCTGCCATGGGTGTATCGCTGTCCAAGGGCGGCAACGTCTCGCTGAGCAAAGAGGCCCCGGGGCTGACCGCCGTCGTGGTCGGTCTGGGCTGGGACGTGCGCACCACCACCGGCGCGGACTACGACCTGGACGCCTCGGCCCTGCTGTGCGGCGCCGACGGCAGGGTCGTCTCGGACCGCCACTTCATCTTCTACAACAACCTCACCAGCCCCGACGGCTCGGTCGAGCACACCGGCGACAACCTCACCGGTGAGGGCGAGGGTGACGACGAGAGCGTCAAGGTGGACCTGGCGGCCGTGCCCGCCGAGATCGACAAGATCGTCTTCCCGGTCTCGATCCACGACGCCGAGTCGCGCGGCCAGAGCTTCGGCCAGGTCCGCAACGCCTTCATCCGCGTCGTGAACCAGGCGGGCGGTGCCGAGCTCGCCCGCTACGACCTCTCCGAGGACGCCTCCACCGAGACGGCGATGGTCTTCGGGGAGCTGTACCGGCACGGCGCCGAGTGGAAGTTCCGCGCGGTCGGCCAGGGGTACGCCTCGGGTCTGCGGGGCATCGCGCAGGACTTCGGCGTGAACGTCTGACCGGGGCCGCCTTCCTCCTCCCCCTCCGCGATTCCGGGGGTCCGGGGCCGAGTGGCGCGTCGCACAGCGGCGTCGGACAGTGGGCGGGAACACCGGAACGGCGGCGTCCGTTCTCTCCGTGAAGGCAAAGAGGAAGTAAAGCGCGAAGGAGTGACCGGTTGTCCGCCAGATCGACGGACCCCGCGGGACACAGTCCCCGACCACCCCGCCGGGCCCCGCACCGGCCCGGCGTGAGCACGGCACACGGCGGGGTGGTGTGAGGTGCTCGGTGCCGTGCTCGGCCTGCTGGCGGTCCTCGTGCTGACGGCGGGCACCGGATACTTCGTCGCCCAGGAGTTCGCGTACGTCGCGGTGGACCGGCTGGCCCTGGCGCGGCAGGCGGAGGCGGGCGACAAGAAGGCGGCCAAGGCGCTCACCGTGCTGGAGCGGCTGTCCTTCATGCTGTCGGGCGCCCAGCTCGGCATCACGGTCACCGGCCTTGTCGTGGGCTTCCTCGCGGAGCCGTCCGTCTCGGCGCTGCTGCGCCCGGCCCTGTCCGGGATCGGGCTGCCGGACGCGGCCGTCACCACCGTCGCGCTGATCCTGGCGTTCGTCCTGGCCACCGTCGTGCAGATGGTGCTCGGTGAACTGGCGCCCAAGAACCTCGCCCTCGCCGTCCCCGAGCGCCTCGCCAAGGCGCTGGCCGGCTCCACCGTCGTGTATCTCAAGGTGGTCGGGCCGGTCGTGCACCTCTTCGACGGCGCCGCGAACCGGCTGCTGCGCAAGGTCGGCATCGAGCCGGTCGAGGAGCTCCACCACGGCGCCACCCTGGAGGAGCTGAGCCACCTCATCGGCGAGTCCCGTCAGCAGGGCGAGCTGTCCCGTGAGACGGCCGAACTCCTCGACCACGCGCTGGAGTTCAACGAGCGCACGCTGGACGAGGTGATGGTGCCGCGCGCCGACGCCGTCTTCGTCCGCAAGGACGCCACGGCCGCCGAGGCGATCGAGCTGATCGCCGTCCACGGCCACTCCAGCTACCCCGTGCTGGGCGACCACCCCGACGACATCACCGGTGTCCTCGGCGTCCGCGACCTGCTGCGGCTCGAGCAGGCCGGGTACGGGACCACCACGGCCGCCGGCCTCGCCCGCAGGCCGCTGCTGCTGCCCGACACGCTGCGGCTGCCGTACGCCGTCGACCGGATGCGGGAGGCGGGCGACGAGTTCGCGGTCGTCCTCGACGAGCACGGCGGCGTGGCCGGGGTCGTCACGTACGAGGACATCGCCGAGGAACTGGTGGGAGACATCGCCGACGAGAGTGACCGGGAGATGCCGCCGGCGACCCCGGACGCGGACGGTGCGGGCTGGCTGGTCGACGCCGGGCGCCGCCTCGACGAGATCGCGGACGCCACCGGTGTCGAGCTGCCCGCGGACGAGGACTACGCGACCGTGGCCGGCCTGATCGTGGACCGCCTGGGCCGCTTCCCCGCGATCGGGGACCGTCTCGTCCTCGACCTGGCCGACGGCGACCGGGCCGTCATCGAGGTCCGCTCGCTCGACCGGCACGTCCCCGAGCGCGTCCACCTGGCCCGCAGACCGCCCGCGACCGCCACGCCCGAGCCCGGGAAGGAGGCCCGCTCATGAGCTTCCCCATGGCCCTCTTCGTCACGGTTCTCCTCCTGATCGGCAGCGGCTTCTTCGTGGCCGCCGAGTTCGCGCTGGTCGCCGCCAAACGGCACCGGCTGGAGAAGGCGGCCGCGCACGGGCAGCGCGGGGCCAAGGCCGCCCTGGCCGGCATGCGGGAGCTGTCCCTGATGCTCGCGGGCGCCCAACTGGGCATCACCATCTGCACCTTGGGTCTCGGCTCGATCTCCAAGCCCGCCGTCTCCCACGCGCTCGACCCGCTGCTGCACAGCTGGGGCCTGCCCGGCGGCCTCAGCTACGGGATCTCGTTCGCCGTCGCCATGATCGTGATCGTCTTCCTGCACATGGTCGTCGGGGAGATGGCCCCCAAGTCCTGGGCGATCGCCCATCCGGAGCGCTCGGCGATGCTGCTCGCGCCGCCGTTCCGCGCGCTGGTCAGGGCCGTCCGCCCGATCATCGGAGTGCTGAACAGGGCGAGCAACGCGCTGGTACGGCTGTGCCGGGTCACCCCGCGCGACGAGCTCACCGAGGTCCACGACCGTGAACGGCTCACCCACCTCGTCGCCGAGTCGGAGCGCCTCGGCCTGATCAGTAAGGACGACTCCGAGCTGATCACAAGTTCGCTGGTCGAACCGCTCACGCCCGTCGGCGAACTCCAGGTGCCGGCGGCGCGGATCACCGCCGTGCCGGCCGGGGCGGACCTCGACACCGTCCTCGCCACGGCCGCTTCCGCCGACCGCAGCCGGCTTCTCGTACGGGACGGAGCCCTGGTCGTCGGCTCGGTGCACGCCCGCGACGCCCTGATCGCCCGGGCCCGCGGACGCCGGGTCACCGCCCGTGAACTGGCCCGCCCCGTACCGGAGCTGCTGGAGACCGACACCGCGGGACACGCCATCGAGCAACTGCGCGCCCGCCGCGCCTCCCTCGCCGTCGTGGCCGACGACAGCGGCCGGCTCACCGGCCTGGTCGCCCTGGACGACCTGCTGGCCAGGCTCACCCACCCGCGGGCCGGCTGAGAGCGGGACCGGCGCCACCGGTAGCCTGCCGCACCATGACGCGTGCCTGGACCCTTCCGACGCTGCTCGTGCTCTGCGGCGCAATCGTCGCGGCGGGGCTGACCCTGCAGGGGCACGGAGCCCTTGCCGGGGGCGAGCTGCTGGTGTTCGCGGTGCTCGCTGCCGCGCACTCGCCCCTGGTCTTCCCCCGCTCGATCAGCGCGTCGGACGCCGAGCGCCGCAGCGCGGCCGACGGGCGGCCGATCGTCTACTGGCGGCCGGGCTGCACGTACTGCCTGCGCCTGCGGTTCCGCCTCGGCCGCCATGCCCGCCGGGCCCACTGGGTCGACATCTGGCGCGATCCGGCCGCCGCGGCGGCGGTGCGGGCGGTCAACCACGGTGACGAGACCGTGCCGACGGTCGTCTTGGCGGGCCGTGCGCGCACGAATCCCGATCCGGCGTGGGTGCGGGCGCGCCTTCGGTGAAGGTCGAGCGGGCGGCGTTCCGTACGGGGCCGAGGGTTTCGGGCGACCGGCCCGGCCGTGTCACGGTGTGGACAGCAGACCCGGACCCGGGGGCGGGGAGCCGTCGGTGCGACCTTCCGTGACCGGCACGGTGTGGTGCCCTGGTGATCCGCCGCTGAGTGCGGGGCCGCACCGCGCCCCGAGCCGCCCGTGCGCAAACCGTTGACACTCCTGTGGGGCTTCCTATCATCAAGCCTCGTCCGTCATTGCGACTACCATTCGTGATGTCGAACATGATGGGTCGTCACGTGTCCTGAAGTGTGATCACGGATGTGCGATTCCGGATGTGTGATGCCGGATAGCTCATTCCGGATGTGTCATGTGCATGACCTGCCTGTGTGTGTCATATCGTCCGTCCCTCAGGAGACCCCCATGTCCGTGAGACCGGTTCGTTTACGGCGGCCCAGGCTGCTCGCCCTGCTGGCGCTCGTGTCGGCCCTGGTCGCCGCCCTGCTCGGTGGGCAGCTGTCCGCAGGTGACAGAGCCGCGGCCGCCGGCTCGCTGCCCTGCGACCTGTACGCCTCGGGCGGCACCCCCTGTGTCGCCGCGCACAGCACCACCCGCGCCCTGTACTCCGCGTACAGCGGCCGTCTTTACCAGGTCGCACGCGCCTCGGACGGGGCGAAGCGGGACATCGGCACGCTCGCTGCGGGCGGGTACGCCGACGCCGCCGCGCAGGACTCCTTCTGCGCCGGGACGAGCTGCCTGATCACCGTGCTCTACGACCAGTCCGGCCGCGGCAACCACCTCACGCAGGCACCGCCCGGAGGGTTCTCGGGGCCCGCGGCGGGCGGCTACGACAACCTCGCGGAAGCCTCCGCCGCACCCGTCACCGTCGGCGGCCACAAGGCGTACGGCGTCTTC
This sequence comes from Streptomyces sp. VRA16 Mangrove soil, assembly GCF_017377775.1. GTDB lineage: Bacteria > Actinomycetota > Actinomycetes > Streptomycetales > Streptomycetaceae > Streptomyces. The sequence goes on along the minus strand of NZ_JAFVLN010000014.1, from coordinate 43,040 downwards.
GTCGCCCCCGGTACCGGCTACCGCGACAACAGCACCAACGGCATCGCGACCGGCGACAACCCCGAAGGCATGTACGCGGTCCTCGACGGCACCCACTACAACGGCGGCTGCTGTTTCGACTACGGCAACGCCGAGACCAACAGCCGGGACAACGGCAACGGCACGATGGAGGCCATCTACTTCGGCAACATCAAGGTCTGGGGCTACGGCTCGGGCAACGGCCCCTGGGTCATGGCCGACCTGGAGAACGGCCTCTTCTCCGGGGTCAACGCCGGCTACAACGCGGGCGACCCCAGCGTCAGCAACCGCTTCCAGACCGCCATCGTGAAGGGCGGGCCCAACCACTGGGCGATCCGCGGCGGCAACGCCCGGTCGGGCGGCCTGTCCACGTACTACGACGGCGCCCGGCCGAACGTCTCCGGGTACAACCCGATGAAGAAGGAAGGGGCCATCATCCTCGGCATCGGCGGCGACAACAGCAACAGCTCCGCCGGCACCTTCTACGAGGGCGTCATGACGTCCGGCTATCCGACCGACGCCACCGAGAACGCCGTCCAGGCCAACATCGCCTCGGTCGGCTACACCGCCGCCGCGGTGCCGGGCGCCCCCGCCGCCGGCTCCCGGATCTCGCTGCGCGCCACCACCTCCTGCTGCACCAGCGACTACCTCACGCACAACACCGCCGACGCCGACGCCGCCCTCGCCGCGACCTCGTCGTCCAGCTCGACGGCCGCCAAGTCCGCCGCCACCTGGATCGTGCACGCGGGCCTCGGCGACGCCTCGTGCGTCTCCTTCGAGTCCGCCGACCTGCCCGGGAAGTACCTGCGCCACTACGACTTCCGGCTACGGGTCGACACCATCGACAACAGCGCCCTGTCCCGGCTCGACGCCACGTTCTGTCCGCAGGCCGGGCACAACGGGCAAGGCGTGTCGCTGCGTTCGGCCAACTACCCCGGTGACTTCGTCCGCCACTACAACTACGCCGCCTACGCCGCGTCGGACGGCGGCTCCCACAGCTGGGACAGCGCCACCTCCTGGTCCGACGACACGAGCTGGGTCGTGACCGCCCCCTGGGCGTGAGGCCCCTGCCGGGCCGATGCCCACTCGACCTCACGTGCACTTTATGTGCCTGCTCGATTACTGTCCGTCCTGATGAGGACCTTGCCGGCAGGACCGCGCGGCCGCCCCGGGCCATGGCCCGGGGCGGCCGTCGTCGTGCTGCTCGCCGTCCTGGTGCATCTGCTGGGCTGCGCCCACGGCCCGGTCCCGGACGGGGCCGGGCGCACGGACACCGTCGTGGCGGCCGCCTCCGCGCCCATCGCCGCCTCCACCGCCACCGCCCCCGTGCGCGGCGCGTCCGGGCCCGTCTCGCGCCCCGCCGAGGGCGGCGACACGCACTGCTGGGGCATGGACCAGCCGACCGCACAGCCACCCCGGGACCGTACGCAGGCCGACGCCACGCAGATCGCGCCGTCCGCCCTCGGCCACCTCCCGGCCGCCGTGCCGGTGCGGGAGCGGGCCGACGACGAGCGGCCGCACACGGCGTGGTGTTCCCAGCGGGAGCGGGCCCGGCTCGGGGTGTGGCGGACCTGAGGGGGCCGGAGCGGTCCCGCTCCCCGCCCGCCCCCGTTCCGTCACGCACCGGCCGGGCGCCACGACCGGCGCCGCGGCCGCAGGAGACACACGACATGAACCACCAGCACGACGCCGCCCGCGTCCGGCCCCGACTGCACACCCCGGCCGGACTCGTCGGCGACACCCCCCTGTTGTGGATCGGCGCACCCTTCACCGCCGAAGGGCGCGGCTTCTGGGCCAAGCTCGAAGGGCACAACCCCGGCGGCATCAAGGACCGCGCCGCCCTGCACATGGTGCGGGCCGCACGGGAGCGCGGGCGGCTGACGCCCGGCGCCCGCGTCGTCGAGTCCACCTCCGGCACCCTCGGCCTCGGACTCGCCCTGGCCGGAGCGACGTACGGGCATCCGGTCACCGTCGTCACCGATCCCGGCATGGAACCCCTGATGGCCGGGCTGCTCGCCGCGTACGGTGCGGACGTCGAGCACGTCGGGACCCCGCACCCCACGGGCGGCTGGCAGGAGGCCCGCAGGCGGCGCGTCGCCGAACTGCTCGCCGCGCATCCCGGCGCCTGGTGCCCCGACCAGTACGACAACCCCGACAACGTCGCCGCGTACGCCCCGCTCGCCCGCGAACTCCTCGCCCAGCTCGGCCGGATCGACACCCTCGTCGTCTCCGTCGGCACCGGCGGGCACTCGGCGGGCATCGCCTCCGTGCTGCGCCGCCGGTTCCCCGCGCTGCGGGTCGTCGGCGTCGACGCCACCGGGTCGACCATCTTCGGGCAGCCCGCCGCCACCCGTCTGATGCGCGGGCTCGGCAGCAGCATCCACCCGCGCAACGTCGCGCACGCCCTCTTCGACGAGGTCCACTGGGTGGCCGCCCCCGAAGCCGTCTGGGCGGCCCGTCGCCTCGCCCGGCACCACTACGCCACCGGCGGCTGGAGCGTCGGGGCCGTCGCGCTCGTCGCCCGCTGGCTGGCCCGCACCCGGCCCGCGGGCGACCGGATCGTCACCGTCTTCCCCGACGGGCCGCAGCGGTACGTCGGTACGGTCTTCGACGACGCCTACTGCGCGGAGCACGGGCTGCTCGGGCGGGCGCCCGCCGACGACCCCGACGAGATCGCCCACCCCGCCGAGCGCGTCGTCACGCGCTGGACCAGGTGCACCCGGGTCACCGACCCGCTCGCCCCCGGCGCGGAGCTGCTGACGGGGGCCGGCCGATGAGGACCGTGTGGCGCCGGACGCGCTCCTTCTCCGGACCTGTCCAGCTCCTGATGGTCAATCAGTTCGCCATCAATCTGGCCTTCTACATGCTCATGCCCTACCTGGCCGCCCATCTCGCCGGGACGCTCGGCCTCGCCGCCTGGGCGGTCGGGCTCGTCCTCGGCGTACGGAACTTCTCCCAGCAGGGCATGTTCCTCATCGGCGGCACCCTCGCCGACCGGTTCGGCTACAAAGCCCCGATCATGGCGGGCTGTCTGCTGCGCACCGTCGGGTTCGGGCTGCTCGGCGGGGTCGACAACCTGCCCGCGCTGATCGCCGCTTCCGCGGCCACCGGGTTCGCGGGGGCCCTGTTCAACCCGGCCGTGCGCGCCTATCTCGCCGCGGAGTCGGGGGAGCGGCGCGTCGACGCCTTCGCGACCTTCAACGTCCACTACCAGGCGGGCATGCTGCTCGGCCCGCTGGTCGGACTCGCCCTGCTGGCCGCCGACTTCCGGCTCGTGTGCGCCGTGGCCGCCGCCGTCTTCGCGGCGCTCACCGTGCTGCAGTGGCGGGCGCTGCCCGCGCGCCACGGGGAACCGACGGAGGGCCGGGAGGCCGGTGTCCTCGCGCAGTGGCGCACGGTCGTCGGCAACCGGCCCTTCCTGCTCTTCGCCGTCGCCATGATCGGCTCGTACGTGCTGACGTTCCAGGTCTATCTGGCGCTGCCGCTCGCCGCGGGCCGGGCGCTGGGGGAGCGCGGTACCTGGGCGACCAGCGGGCTCTTCGTCGTGTCGGCGGCCGTCGCCGTGGCCGGTCAGCTGCGGCTCACCGGCTGGGCGAAGCGGCGCTGGGAACCGGCCCAGGCGCTGGTGCGCGGGCTCGCCGTGATGGGCCTGGCCTTCGTGCCCCTGGCGCTCGTCCCGCCCGGCGCCCCGGCGGCCGTCGTCGTCGCGCTCGTCGCCGCCGTGGTGCTGCTGGCCGCGGGGAGCGCCGTCGTCTACCCCTTCGAGATGGACACCGTCGTCTCCCTGTCCGGGGGCCGGCTGGTCGCCACGCACTACGGGCTCTACAACACCGTGTCCGGGCTCGGCATCACCCTCGGCAACCTCGCCACCGGCGCCCTGTGGGACTTCGCCGTACGGAACGGGGCGCTGTGGCCGGCCTGGGGCGCCCTGGCCGCGACCGGTCTCGGGTGCGCGGCGGCGGTCGCCGCGCTGGCCCGCGGCGGGCGCCTGACCGCCCGGGAGGAGCGCCAACTGGTCGGCGTATAGCCGGGGTTCGTCCGCTCAACCCGCCCCCGGCGGACTGCGTCCTGCACAGCGGGGCACCCGTCACCCGGCAACCGTGCCGAGGTCCCGTGGCCGCACGGTTACGGGAGGGACGGGGCAGCGACGGGAGGCGTACGGCATGGAGATCTCCGGCATCTTCACCGCGATCGTGATCGGCATCGTCATCGGCATCCTGGGCCGCCTGGTGATCCCCGGGCGCCAGCGCATCGGCATCGGGTGGACGCTCCTGGTCGGCATCGTCGCCGCGCTCGCCGGCACGGCCGTCGCCGGCGCCTTCGACGTGGCGGACACTCCGGGCGTCGACTGGACCGAACTGGCCATCCAGATCGGCCTCGCGGCGCTCGGGGTCGTCGGGGTGGAGCGGGTGAAGGGGCGGCGCTGACGGGCACCAGGCACCTTCGGAGCTGCTCCGCCAGGTCCGTCTCCAGGGCCCGCGCCGTCGCGTTCAGGGCCGTCACCAGGGGCTGGAGGCGGTCCGGGCCGTAGCGGACCGTGGGCATCGAGACCGAGAGACCGGCCAGGGCTGTGCCGTCGGGGGCGCGGACCGGGACGCCGACGGCCGCCAGGCCGCGTTCCGGGCGCTCCCGGTGCACGGCGAAGCCGTTGCGGCGCAGGCGGCGCGGTTCTCTGCGCGGCGCGGGCAGGTCGGGGCGCTCCGCCGGGCGGTCCGGGTGGCACTCGGGCGCGTACACCTTCTCCAGGTCCCCGTCGGAGAGTTCGGCGAGGAGCAGCGGGCCCGACGTGGTGCGGTGCGCGGGGAAGGCCATGCCCTCGCGCAGGCCGACCCGCAGCGCCCGGCGGCGGCCCGCGACGCTCGCGATGAAGCGGGCCGTGTCGCCGGTGCGGACCGTGACGTTCGCCGTCTCGTCCAGCAGGTCCACCCCGCGGTGCGGATGCGGCAGCGCCGCCGCGCGCGGCCGGGAGACCCACGACTGCGAGTGCGCGGCGAGTTCGAGCACCGGGCCGGCCCGGTACACCCGGTCCTCGTCCTGCGCGGCGGCGAACTCCCAGACCAGGCCGCCGTGTTCGAGGCGCCCGAGGTGCTGGCCGGCCGGCGAGGCGGACCGGGGCACGCCCGACGAGCTCGACGCCGCCTTCGCCCGCACCGGCGACGTCGTCCAGGAGGGCCTGCCCTACGTGCGGCGGGACAAGTGGGAGCAGGAGACCACCGGGGAGGCCGGCTGACGGCCGGTCCTCAGCGCGCCTGACGCGTCCGCTCCCACTCCTCCCGGTCGCGTACGTACAACGGCTCCTCGGCCCTGATCGCCCGCGTCTGCGCCCCGCCCCGGGACAGGTGCCAGCGCACGGTGCCGGTGACACGGGCGGCGCAACCGGCGATGAAAGCGTCGCAGGCGGTGCGGAGTTCGCCGTACCAGCGGCCCTCAAGGGCCTCGCGCACCCAGAGCTGTTCGAGGTGCATCTTCTCGCGGACCGTCTCGGCGGCGAGGGTCGCCGTCTCCAGATGGCGGTAGGTCTTCAGGAGGAGGGCCGCCGCGGGCATCTCCCGCAGTTCGAGGACCTTGTGGCCGCCGGGCAGATGCTCAAGACCGCTGTAGCGGCCGATGCCGTGCGCGCCCGCCCTGCGGTTGAGCGTGTCGATCAGCGTGGTGAGGGGGAGCGGGGCGCCGTCCAGGGCCGTGGGGGTGCCCCGCGTGAAGGTGATCTCCACGGTCTCGTCGGCGGGGGGTTCGGCGCGGCGGGCCGTCCATGTGTACAGGTGCTCGGGGACCGTGTGCTCCTCCGGGTCGTCGAGGACCCCTGACTCGAACTCGCGGCACCACAGGTTCGCGTCGACGCTCGCCACCCGCTTGCTCAGGTGCGGCAGGCCGACCGCCTCCAGCTCGCGGGTCTTGCGGGCCCGGTCGACGGGTTCGAGATCGTACGGACTGCCGTACGCGACACGGCAGTCGAGCAGACGCAGGGCCCCGTTGAGGCGGCGCAGGGTGTTCTGGGACGGGTTCGCCGTGTGGACGACCGCCGCCGCGTCGAGCTCCTCGGCGAGATCCAGGGCGAGGCGGGCGATCAGCGGGCGGCTCAGGGACGAGCTGACCGGGTGCGTGTCCAGGTAGACGGCCTGCGCGGCGATCGCCGGGCGGACGAACGCGTCGGCGAAGGTCTGCCGGGCGTCCACCAGATGCAGCCGCACGCCCAGTTGTTCCGTGGTGTGGCGCAGCTCGTCGGCGTCCTCGCCCGCGCCGAGGTCGGCGCTGAAGGCGTGCACGTCGGTGAAGCCGGCCTCGGCGAGCCGGTGCAGCAGGTACGTGCTGTCCAGGCCGCCGCTGAACAGGGTGACCACCGGGCGGTGCCGGTCGATGCCGGGTCCGGCGAGGTCCGCGAAGGAGCGGATCCGGGGCGTGGGTTCGGCGCTCAACGTCCAGCCTCCCGCAGTGTGCGCAGCTCCCGCGTGAACGACTCCGGTGTCGGCTCGTGCAGCAGCGCGGAGAGCGGGATGTCGAGGGCGAGCCGGGCGCGCAGCGCCTCCACGACCTCGACGACCTTGAACGAGTCGCCGCCCAGGTCGAAGAAGTCGTCGTCGTCGGCGATCTCGTCGACGGCCAGCACCTCGCGCCAGACGGCGAGCACCAGCGACGCGAGGTCGGGTCCTGCGGGGGCCGCGGGGCGCGGCGCCGGTGCCGACGCCGCCCGCTTCTCCAGGAGCGCCCGGTCCAGCTTGCCGTTCGCGGTCAGCGGGAGGGCGTCAAGCACCTCGACCGTGCGCGGCACCATGTAGTGGGGGAGCCGGGCGCGCAGGCTCTCGCGGACCGTGGCGCCGAGACCGTCCGGCACGGGCACGCCGTCCTCGGGCACCACGAACGCGGCGAGCGCCTTGTCCGCACCCGTCCCGTACGCCACGACCGCCGCCTGCCGGACCCCCGCGCAGCCGACCGCCGTCGCCTCGATCTCGGCCGGTTCGATGCGGATGCCGCGGATCTTCACCTGCCGGTCGACGCGGCCCAGGAACTCCAGGGCGCCGTCGGGACCGGCCACCCGCACCAGATCGCCGGAGCGGTACAGCCGCCCGTACGGCGTCGTCACGAAGCGGTCCGCGGTCAGCTCGGGCCGGTGCAGATACCCGAGGCCGAGCCCCGCGCCGCCGATGTACAGCTCGCCGGGCTCGCCCTCCGCCACCGGCGTGCCCGCCGCGTCGAGGATCCGCAGCTCGGTGCCGAGGACCGGGCCGCCGATCAGCACCGCCGCCGGATCAGGGTCGCGCGGGCAGATCCAGTACGTGCAGTAGATCGTGCACTCGCTGGGCCCGTACAGATTCGTCAGCGACGCCGTGGAGCGGGCGTGGAAGCGGGCCACCAGGTCGGGGCTGAGCGGTTCGCCGCCGGTGAGGACCTGGCGGATGCCGTCGTAGCGCTCGCTCTGCGGACGGGCCAGCAGGAACAGGTCGAGCAGCGAGACGACGCAGTAGAAGGTGGTGACGGCGTGGTCGTGAATGAGGGCGGCCAGGTAGTCGGCGTCGCGCTGGCGGCCCGGTTCCGCGACGATGACCGTGGCCCCGGCCAGCAGCGGCCAGTACGTCTCGCTGAGGTACATGTCGAAACTGCACGCCGTGTGGTGGATCATCCGGTCGTGCTCGTCCATGCGGTGCGTGGACTGGAGGGCGTCGATGCGTGAGGCGAGCGCGTCGTGGCTGATCAGGGCGGCCTTGGGGCGGCCCGTCGAGCCCGAGGTGTAGATGATCACCACCGGGTCGCCGGGCGACGCGTCGAGGGCCGGGGCCGGGTCGGCCGGGTGCGCCGCGCACTCCTCGGGCGTGAGCACGTCGGCGAGGCCCGCGAAGCGGTCCCGCAGCGACGCGCTGGTGAGGACGAGGCGCGGGGCGCAGTCCTCGGTCGTCGCCCGGACCCGGTCCTGCGGGTCGGCGGGGTCGAGCGCGGCGTGCGCGGCGCCCGCGAACGCCGCGCCGAGCAGCGCCACGAAGAACTCCACCGACCGCTCGTGGTGGACCACGACCCGGTCGCCGGGGCCGACCCCGCGGGCGCGCAGCGCGGCGGCGCAGCGCAGCACACGGGACTTCAACTCGCCCATGGTGACGACGGTTTCACCCGATATCAGGGCGGGAAGCGCCGGGTCGCGGTCCCAGCGCTCCAGGAGCAGGGCGTCGATGCGCATCACGCGGGCACGCCTTCCGTGAAGTGGTCCAGGCTCCCCGCGACGGCGTCCGCGAGGAGCGCCGGCTCGTCGGTGAGCAGCATGTGCCCGCCGGGCAGCCACACCGTCCGGGTGCGGGTGGCGAACAGCTCCCAGTCCTCGGTGCGCTCCTGCGGGCACAGCGGGTCCTCGTCGCCGAACACCGTCAGGAGCGGGCACTCCAGGCGCGGGTCGGGCGACGAGCTGTACTCCTCGACCGCCCGCATGTCCGCCACGATCGACGGCAGCAGCAGCGCGAGCATCTCCTCGTTCGCCGCCAGCGCCTCGGGCACCCCGCCGAACTCCCGCAGGATGTCCAGGACGTGAGCCCGGTCGTCCGTGTCGCGCAGCAGCCGGCGACCCGGGTCCGGCCGCTCGGTGACCGCCCACTGCGACACCGCCACGAACCCGGCCACCGGCACGTCGCCGTCGCGCTGCAACGCCCGTACGGCCTCCAGGGCGAGCACCGCGCCCGAGCAGACACCGACCACGAGCAGCGGCGCCGTGCCCGGCAGCGCGCGGGCCGTCGCGACGACGTCCGCCGTCAACCCCGGCAGCCCGCCCACGGGTTCCCGCACCCGCGACTCGCGCCCCGGAAGGCGCGCCGTCGCCACCGCCCAGTCGGCCGGGGCGTGCGACGCGAACGCCGCCCCGGCCGCCGCGCCCGCGCCCGCGTGCGGCACGAGCAGCACCCGCCACGCCGCCTCCCGCGGGTCCGCGCCCTTGAGCGCGTACGTCCTCACCGGCATCGCCGCCTCACCCGGCCGACACGAACTCGGCGAGCGCACGCGTCAGATGGCCCGGGTCGTCGGCGCCGACCAGCTCGCGCGCGGAGTGCATCGACAGGCCGGGCACGCCCACGTCGACCGTCGTCACGCCGAGCCTGGCCGCCGTGATCGGGCCGATCGACGTGCCGCACGGCATCGCGTTGTTCGACACGAACCGCTGCCACGGCACGTCCGCGCGCTCGCAGGCGGCGGCCCACGCGGCGTAGCCGGTGCCCTCGGTGGCGTACCGCTGGTTCACGTTCACCTTCACCACCGGGCCGTCGTTCGGCAGCGGGTGGTTGTCGGGGTCGTGCCGGTCAGTGAAGTTCGGGTGGACCGCGTGGGACATGTCGGCGGAGACGCACAGGCCGCCCGCGAGCGCCCGCTCCCAGTCCTCGCCGCTGCCGCCGCGCGCCGCCACCGAACGGTGCAGCACCCGCTCCAGGAGCGGTCCCTGGGCGCCGGTCTCGGAACCGCTGCCGATCTCCTCGTGGTCGAACGCGGCGAGCACCGGCACCCGGTCGGGGGCCGCCGTCGTGGCGGCGGCGAGCAGCGCGGTGACACCCGCGTGCACCGACACCAGGTTGTCCAGGCGCGACGACACCACGAACTCCCGGTGCGCGCCCAGGAGTCCGGGCGGCTGCACGTCGTGCAGCATCAGGTCCCAGCCGAGCACGTCGGCCGCGTCGAGCCCGGCCTCGTGCGCGACCCGGCCGAGCAGCGCGCCGCGCTGCGTGTCGCCGAGCGACCAGATCGGCTGCGTCTGCCGCTGCCGGTCCAGGTTGAGCCCTTCGTTCACCGTCCGGTCCAGGTGGATCGCCAACTGCGGTACTCGCAGCAGCGGTTCGTCGATGTGCACGAGCGTCCGGGTGCCGTCGCGCAGCGTGAGACGACCCGAGATGCCGAGGTCCCGGTCGAGCCAGGTGTTGAGCGGGACGCCGCCGTAGATCTCCACGGCGACCTGCCGCCAGCCCGCCCTGCCGGTGTCCGGGGTCGGCTTCACCCGCAGGTTGGGGGAGTCGGTGTGCGCGCCCATGATGCGGAACGGGGCGTGCGCGGGCGTCCCCTCGGGCACGTACCAGGCGAGCAGGGCGCCGCCCTTGGTGAGGTAGCGGCCGCCGCTGTGGCCCGTCCACTCCTCGGTGCCGGTCAGCTCGGTGAAGCCGGCCTTCTCCAGGCGCCGCACCGCCGACGCCACCGCGTGGTACGGCGACGGGCTCTCCCGCAGGAAGGCGAGCAGGTCCTCGACGTGTTCGGCCTGAGTGGGCAGGGTCATACGGTGTCCGCCTCCTGGGGCAAGGGGTGAGGGTGTTCGAGCGTCGCCGCGACGGGACGCCCGGGGTGCGCGCACAGCTCCCCGAGCAACGCGACGTAGGAGGACAGGAGTTCCCCGGCCGTGGTGTCGTTCCACAGGTCGGCCGAGTACTCCAGGAAGGTGCGCAGGCCGAGCGCCGGGTCGCGGCGCGGCGAGAGCCCGAAGACCAGCTCGGCGCGGGCGACGGGCGGCGCCAGGTCCTCGACCTCGACGTCGAGCCCGGGAAGCTCGATGTCGGTGTCCGGGTAGTTCTGGAAGGCGAGCACGTTCGGCACCCGGTCGGGCACCTCGGTGGCGCCCGCGTCCCGCATCGCCTGCATGATGCGGGAGGTCGGCAGCACGTTCGCCATCACGGCGAGCGCCTCGGCGCCGATCCGGGCGACGAGCTCGGCGAACGACTCGCCCGGCTCGACCCTGACCCGCACCATCACCGACGTCGACACCATCGCCACCAGTGCTTCGGCGGCCGTGCCCTCGCGGTTGGCGTACGGGACGGCGAGCAGCACGTCCCGCTCGCCCGAGATCCGCGCCAGGTGCACGCCCAGCGCGGCGGCGGCGACCGCGAACGGCGTCTGGTGCACCGACGCCGCCAACTCCTCCATGCGGGCGCGGACTTCGGCGCTCACGGTGCCGCGCACGGTGCCGCCGTCGCCGCTGAGCGTCTCGGGGCGCGGCCGGTCCGTGGGCGTGTCCAGGCGGCACGGCACGCCGTCCAGGTAGGCGGCGCAGAACGCGGCGCGCCGCTCCTCGTCGGCCGGGTCGTGCGCGGATATCTGCTCGCGCGCGTAGTCGGGTGCCTGCGCGGACGGTGGCGCGAGCCGCGGTGCCCGGCCCGCCGCCGCGGCCGTGTACAGCTCGGCGAGCTCCGACATGAGCACCGAGTGGGACCAGCCGTCGGCGCTGGCGTGGTGCAGCACGAACATCAGCACCCAGCTGTCGTCCGCCACCTTGATCAGGCGTGAGCGCGGCACCGTCGGCTCGGCCAGGTCGAACGGCTGGGCGGCCATCCGCCGGCAGATCGCCTCCGCCCGCTCGCCCGCCTTCTCCGGGCCGAGCCGCGACAGGTCGTCGATCCGCAGGGCCGGGGGCGGCGCGGGCAGCACCTCCTGCCGCCAGGCCCCTTCGGCGTCCCGCACGAACCGAGTGCGCAGCGCGTGGTGACGTTCGATCAGACCGGCGAGGGCGGTGCGCAGGGCGTCCGTGTCGAGCGCGCCCCTGAGCCGTACGCGCGTCGGCACGTTCCACACCTGGGCCTGCGGGAAGGCGTGGTGGGCGGCGATCATCCGGTCCTGCTGCGGGCTGACGGGCGCGCGGTCCACGACCTCCTCGCCCGGCCCCGACGCGGTGTCGGGCTCCGACTCCGTTTCCTGAGGGGCGAGTTGGCGGGCCATCGCCGACAGCGTCGCGTCGGCGAAGAAGTCCGCGAGCGCGATCTCGGCGCGCAGCTCCTCCCGCACCCGGTTCACGAGCCGGATCGCCGTGATCGAATTGCCGCCCAGATCGAAGAAGTTGGCGTCGTCGGGCAGCTCGTCGACCCCCAGCACCGACTGCCAGACGGCCCGCAGCGCCTCGGGCGCGCCCCCGTGGGCGGCGGCCGGTGCGGGCCGGGTCTCCCGAACGGTCCGCACGCCGTCCTCGACCATGGCGCACAGCACCCGTTCGAGATCGGCGAGGTAGCCGCGCACCGTCGCCCCGTCGAAGAGGTCGGCGTCGTAGCGGACGCGCAGTCGCAGGCCGGACGCGGTGCGCACGGCCATGAGGGCGAGTTCGAGGGGCGAGGACGTGGTGCCGCCCGCGACATCACCCGCGGTCAGGCCCGGCAGCGCGATCCGGGTGAGCGGCGCGGTGTCCAGGTCGGCGGAGACGGTGACCAGCGGACGCGGATGCCCCGGATCGGGATGCAGCCGCGTCAACAGCGCGTCCAGATCGACCTGTTGATGCCGCTCGGCATCGAACAGGGCGTCTCGCGTGGCCCGTACGGCCTCGGTCACCGTCATCGCGTCGGTCAGCTCCGCGCGCAGCGGCAGCACCGCCGCGTGGAAGCCGACCGTGTGCGCGGCCCCGGGCGCGCGCCGCCCGAACGTCGAACCCATCACGAACTCGTCCAGGCCCGTGCGCTCGCGCAGCACCAGCTGCCAGGCGGTGAGCAGTGTCGCGAACAGGGTGACGCCCTGCCGCCCGCTCCACTCCTGCACCCCGGCCGTGCGCGCCGCGTCGAGGGCGACCTCGGCCGCCGCGCCGTGCCCGGAGACCCGGCGGCCGCGCGGCCGGTCGGTGGGCGGGGCGAGCAGCGGCGGCAGCGGATCGAGCCGCTTCAGCCACCACTCCAAGTCGGTTACCTGGGCCGGGAGTTCACGGGCTCCGACGGTCGTGCCCGCCGGGTCGGCGAAACGCGGCGCGCGCCCCTCCACCCGCGCCGTGTACAGCTCCTGGAGGTCGTCGGCGAGCAGCCGTGCCGAGTGCCCGTCGGTGATCAGATGGTGCAGGCCGAGCAGGAGCACGTGGTCGTCGTCGGCCAGCACGAGCAGGCGCGGCGCGAACAGCGGGCCCTCGGCGAGGTCGAAGGGGCGGGTGCTGGCCTCGCGCAGGGCGGCCGCGATCGCCGCCTCCGGGTCCTGGAGGTCCCGTGCGTCCGTCACCTCCACGGGGGCACGCAGCCCGGCCCGTACGACCTGCTGGAGCAGTCCGTCGGCGCCGCCCGCGCGGAACACCGTGCGCAGGCCCGGGTGCCGGGCCACGAGGGCGTCGACGGCGGCGGTCAGGGCCGGTACGTCGAGGGGGCCGCGCAGCCGCACGGCCTGCACCTCGTTGTACGCGGCCGGGTCGCCGACCAGCTGAGCGGCGAGCCAGAGCCGGCGCTGGGCGGCGGTCGCGGGCGCGGTCACGTCCGCGGCGGCCGTCGCCTCCCGCAGCGCGGCCAGGTGGTCGAGGCCGGAGCGCATCAGCTCCGCGGGCATCCCGAAGTCGACCAGCGCGGCGATCTCGTCGACGCCCGCCGCGCGCAGCGCCGCCACGACCGGGGCGCACGTCTCGGGCGTACCGATCAGCGCCCGCTCGTCGCAGTACCGGTCGTAGGCCCGCAGGAACAGGTACTCCAGGTCCGCCTCGCTCGCCTCCGCCACGTCCCGCTCGCCCGTCGCGACGGCGCCGGCCGCGGACCGCATCTGCAGCGAGGAGCGCAGATACCGGGTCATCGGCTCGCGGGCCTGCGCCCGCGCGGTGGCGTGGTCGTCGGTGAGATACGTGTGCAGCAGGACGGTGACGCGGCCCGCGTCCGGGTCCAGGCCGTGCCGGGCGCGGGCGGCCCGGTAGTGGGCGATGTTCGCGGCCAGTTCGGCGACGGTCTGGTTCATCAGGTTGGTGACGACACCGAGGTCGCGGCGGGCCGCCTCCTCGTACGACTCCTTCCGCCCCGACGTCGCCAGGAACATCGGCGGCGCCTCCTGCACGGGCCGCGGATGCGTCGTCACGTCGATCGGGCGGCCGTCGCCCGACTCGCGGCGCACGCTGCCCCCGCGCCACAACTCCCGTACCGCGTCGAGATGTTCGAAGGCGATGTCCTTGCGCCGGGCGAACCGCTCCGGGTGCAGCGCGAAGTCCTGCGCGTGCCAGCCGGTGGCGCAGCCCAGCCCGACCCGGCCGCCGGAGAGCCGGTCCACGACCGCCCACTCCTCGGCGATCCGCACCGGGTCGTGCAGCGGCAGCACGACGGAACCCGCGTTGATCCTGATCCGCTGCGTCTCCCGGGCCAGCGCCGAGGCGAGCACGGCCGGGTTAGGGAAGAGCCCGCCGAAGGAGTGGAAGTGCCGCTCGGGGACCCACAGCGAGCTGAAGCCGTGCTCGTCGGCGAAACGTGCGGTCTCCACGATCCGGTCGTACGGGTCGGCGGCGCCCTCGGCGCCCTCGCCCTCCGTGCTCTCGTCTTCCGTGCTCTCGTCCTCCGGGTAGTCGCCGAAGAAGTAGATGCCGAAGTCCGGTGCGGGGCGCGGCTGTTCGGGCCGCGCGGGCGCACTGCTCGGCCTGTGGCGCCGCTCCGGGAAGAAACCGCCGTCCGCGCGCAGCTCCCGCAGGGAGTCCTTCACCGCCTCCGAGATCCGCTCCACGTCGTCGTCCGTGTGCGCCGTGGACAGATAGAAGCTGCGCCACTCCCACACGTAGATGCCGCGCAGCAGCAGATGCTGGTAGAGCAGCTCCATGTCGGCGCGGTGCGTGAACCGGAACATGGACCCGAAGTGGGCCAGCTCCAGCGGGAACTCCTCGTCGCGGAAGAAGGCGTTGAGGTCGGTGGCGAGCGCGTCCGTCCGGGCGTTGAGCCGCTCCTGGAGCCCGGGGCCCTCCGCCGTCAGATGCGTGAGCACGGCCTTGGCGGCGGCCATGGACAGCGGATGCTGCAAGTACGTGCCGCCGAAGAAGGTGGTCTCGGCCTCCGGGCGGCTGTCGTCGCCGTAGCGCCAGAAGCCGCCGTCGACCCCGTCCAGGATGTCGGCGCGGCCCGCGATCGCCCCGACGGGGAATCCGCTGCCGAGCGCCTTGCCGTACGTGGCCAGGTCCGGGACCACGCCGAAGTGGTGCTGGGCGCCGCGCGGATGCGGGCGCAGGCCCGTCAGCATCTCGTCGAAGAGCAGCACGATGCCGCGCCTGCGCGTCAACTCCCGCAGCGCGCGCAGGAATGCGACGGGACGCAGGCCGGGGTTGCGGCACTGGACGGGCTCCACGACGACGGTGGCGATGGTGTCGCCGAGCGCGTCGATGGTGTCCAGGGCCTCCTGGCTGCCGTACTCCAGGACCAGCAGATCGGCGACGGCGCTCGCTGGGATGCCGCGCGAGACCGGCACGGCCCGGCCGCCGTCGGGCCCTGGCCGGCCCAGCACCGAGTCGACGTGTCCGTGGTACGAGCCGCGGAACATGACGACGCGGTCGCGGCCGGTCGCGGCGCGGGCGAGCCGGATCGCGGCCGAGTTCGCCTCGGTGCCCGAGTTCGCGAACGCCACCCGCTCCATGCCGGTCAGACCGGCGAGCAGCTCGGCGACCTCGCCCGCCTCGACCGCGCGCGGCCCGAACCGCAGCCCGTCGCCGAGATGCGCCCGCACCGCCTCGGTCACGCACTCCGGCTCGTGCCCGAGGAGCAGCGCGCCGAAGCCCATCGTGATGTCGGTGTACGCGTTGCCGTCGATGTCGACCAGGCCCGCGCCCCGCGCCGAACGCGCCGCCAGCGGATACAGCGTCTCCTTCGTCGCCCGCCGGAACCCGACGACGGCCCGGCTGTCGGCCAGCACGGAACGCTGCCGCTGGGTCAACTCCTTCGACTTCGCGGTGCGTTCGGTGAGCCTGCGGGCCAGGTCGGCGGCGTGGGCGCGTTGCCGCTCGTCGGCCCCGTCGCCCGCCATGCCGGAGTTCTCGGGGACGATCACGCGGGGTCCGTGCACGGCAGGCCCGGCCGTCGCGGTCCGCCGGTCCGCGGGTTCGGTGCCCGCGTCCTCCCCTTCCAGCAGCGCCCTGGTGCGGGCCAGTTGGTCCGTCAGGGCCTGCGACAGCTGTGCGGCGCGGTCCGCCGCGGTCGTCGTCATCGGGCGGCGCGGCCGGCGCGCTCGCCGCCGAGCAGGGCCACCGCCTCCGACAGCTGGGTGAGCATCGCCGCCTGCGTCTCGGCCAACAGGTTGATCTGGCGCGTCAGTTCGGCGATCTCGGCGCGGGTGGCGAACTCCGTCGGCGTCTGCGGCGTCTGCGGCGGCTGCGGGGCGGGCTCCTTGGCGGGGGTGATCACCTGGGCCTCGGGCACCGGCAGCGGCCGCTCACGCCGCTCGGCTATGAGGCGGGCCGTCAGCTCCGGGGTTCCCGCTTCCTCCAGGATCTCCCGGATGGCGATCCGCACGTCGAACTCGGCCTCCAACTGCCGCAGCATGCCGATGAGTTGCAGGGAGTCGGCGCCGAGGCCCACATAGGTCTGCGTGGGCGCCACCTCGTCCGTCGAGAAGCCGAGATGGTGGGCGGTCAGCTCGCGTACGCGGTCGAGCACGGCCAGGTCCTCGGGCCGATCGGTCACTGCGTCCTCCACAGGGGGTTCGGGTGCGGGTGCGGGGCCCGTCCAGTAGGGGCGGTGCTGGAAGGGATAGGCGGGCAGCGGGATCCGGCGTCCGCCGCTGCCGGCGGTGAGCGCCGCCCAGTCGACGGGCACGCCGGCGCAGTGCAGACCGGCCACGGCCTGCCACACGCCGGCGACGCCGGGGGCCCGGCCCTGCGTCGGCAGACACGGCACATCTGGCAGCGCCCGGCGGGCCATCCCGGTGAGCGGGGCGCCGGGCCCCAGCTCCACCAGCACGTCCCGGCCGGCGAGCGCGCGCAGCATGGCGTGGAAGTCGGCGGGGCGGCGGGCCTGCCGGACCAGGTACGCGGGGTCGGGGCGCCAGCCCGGCGGGTGCACGGTGCCGTCGAGGCCCGACACGAACTCGGTGTCCACCGGGCGCAGGTCGACGTCCGCTGCGGCCTCGCGCAGCTTGTCGAGCATCGGGTCGAGCAGGGCCGTGTGGAACGCCCGGTCGACGGGCAGCGGCTCGCACGGCACATCCGCCAGCAGCGCCCGGGCCGCCTCGACCGCTTCGGGGCGCCCGGCGACGACATGGTGGGCGGGCCCGTTCAGCACGGCGAGTTCGAGCCCGGGCCCGGCCTCGTCGAGCAGCGCCCGCACCCGCTCGTACGGGGCGAAGACGGCCAGCATCGCCCCCGGCCCGGTGTCCTGCATGAGCCGGCCCCTGCGGCACAGCAGCCGCATCCCGTCCTCCAGGGACAGCGCACCGGCCGCGCAGAGCGCCGCGTACTCCCCGACGCTGTGCCCGCCGACGGCCCCGGGCCGCACCCCGAACGACTCCCACAGCCGGACCTGCGCGACCTGGAACGCGAACAGCGCGGGCTGCGCGAACGCCGTGTCCCACCGGCCGGGGCCCGCGCCCGCGACCAGGCGCTCCGTGAAGTCCGTCTTCCCTGGGTCCCCCGTGACCCGCCGGTGGACCGCGGCGCAGGCCCGCAGCGTCTCGGCGACCACCGGGAACCGCTCGGCGAGCGCCCCCGCCATCCCCGGCACGGCGCCGCCCTGCCCGCTGAAGAGGAACACCGGCGCGGCGGACCCCTCGACCACGCCCGTACGGAACGCGGACGGGTCGGGCCGTCCCGCGAGGAACGCGTCGAGCCCCGCGACCAGGCCCTCGGTGCCGGGTGCGGTCACGACGAGGCGGTGCGCGTGGTGGCGGCGTCCGAGCGCGGTCGTCGTCAGCAGGTCGGCGGGCTCGGGGCCCGTTCCTGATGCGCGTACGAGGGTGTCGCGGACGGCGCGGGCGGTCGCCGCCAGCGCCTTCGGGTCCCGCGCCGACAGCGGCAGCAGGGGAGGCGGCGGCGCGGACGGCGTCCGGGCCGGAGCGGGCGGGGCCTGTTCCAGGATCACGTGGGCGTTCGTGCCGCCCATGCCGATCGAGTGGACGCCCGCGCGCCGCGGCCCGTCGGCGTCCCGTGGCCAGGGCGTGGCCCGGCGCGGCAGCGTGAACGGGCTCTCCTCGACGCCCAGTCGGGGATTGGGGCGGGTGAAGTTGACGAGTGGCGGCACCACACCGTGCCGCAGTACCAGGATCGCCTTGATCAGCCCGGCGAGCCCCGCCGCGCTGTCCAGATGCCCGATCGCGGGCTTCGTCGAGCCGAGGGCGCAGAACCCGGCCCGGTCGGTGTGCCGCCGGAACGCCTCGGTCAGCGCCGCGAACTCGATCGGATCGCCCTTGAACGTGCCCGTGCCGTGTGCCTCCAGATACCGCACCGACTCGGCCGGCACGTCCGCCGCGGCCAGCGCGCCGAGCACCGCTTCCCGCTGCCCGGCCACCCCGGGCGCCGCGAAGCCGCTCTTGTCCGCGCCGTCGTTGGTGACCGCCGAGCCGAGGATCACGGCGTGCACGGTGTCCCCGTCGGCGAGCGCCTTCTCCAGGGGCTTGAGCAGCACGGCGGCCACGCCGTTGCCGCCGACGGTGCCGTCCGCCGCCGCGTCGAAGGCCCGCACCGCCCCGGTCGGCGAGATCGTCGAACCCCGCACATGGCGGTGCCCGGTGATCTGCGGCAGATGCAGCGCCGCCGAGCCGACCAGCATGAGGTCCGCGTCGCCCGCGTACAGCGCCTGACAGGCCAGGTGCACGGAGACGAGCGCGCTGGAGCAGGCCGTCGCCACATTGACCGCGGGACCGTTCAGGCCGAGCCGGAACGCGGCCCGGTTCGCGGTGAAGTCGGGGTAGTTGCCGACCTGGACCTGTTTCACGGCGGTCCAGTCGTCGGCGGGCACGGAGGTGCCGATGTTCCGGGCGAGATAGCTGTGCAGCGAGTACAGGCGGTAGCCGATGCTCGCGTACACCCCGACGCGGGCGGCCGTGCCCGCGTACCCGGCGTCCTCCAGGGCGTGCCACGCGCACTCCAGGAACAGCCGCTGCTGCGGATCGGTGACCGTCGCCTCGCGTCCGCTCATGCCGAAGAACGCGGCGTCGAACCCGTCGATGCCGTGCAGCAGCGCGCTCGCCCCGCCGAACTCCGGATCCTTGTACGCCGCCTGAGGCACCCCGGCGGCGGCGAACTCGGCGTCCGTGAACCGGCGTACGTGGGTCACGCCCGCCGCGATGTCCCGCCAGTACGCGTCCGGGGTGTCAGCTCCCGGAAACCTCAGCGCCATCCCGACGACCGCCACGCGCCGGTCCCGCATCGTCACCTCCCGGCACCTCGACGGACGCGGTACGCCGCTGCCGCAGCACCTGCGCCACGAACACCACGGCCACCACGATCGCCACCCCGTGCGCGACCCCCACCACCGACAGCGGCGAGAACGCGTCCAGAGCGGCCGAGACCGCGATCATGCCGACACCGAAACCGAGGTTCTCCACCGTCGCCGACAGGCCGAAGGCGTGCGTGCGCAGGCCCGCGGGGAGCGTCTGCAGGTGCGAGCTGTACGAGACCTCGGTGACCCCGTCCGCCGCACCCGCGAGCAGCGCGATCACGACCGTCGCCGCCCACGGGAACCCGGCGAACGCCAGGATGAACGTTCCCGACATGGCGATCGTGCCGAGGCCGAAACCGAGCGCTCCGACCGAACGCCCGTCGCGCTTCACCCAGCGCTGGAGCACCTGCTGCACCAGGACGTTGCCCAGCGCCCACACGCACCAGAAGACACTGACGAACACGGCGGGCCGGTCGGCGTTCGACTGGGTCGAGTAGACCGGGAGCGCCGCGTTGTGCGAGGACGAGCCGAGCGCGTCGATGCCGCGCAGCGCGACCATCAGGGCGATGACGGGAGCGGTCGCGAGCGCGGCCAGCGCGCCCGGCGAGCGCCGCCCGGCCGCCTTGCCGGGAGCGCTCTCCCGCTTCCCTTCCTGTGCCCCTCCCCGTTCCGTCCCGGCCCGCGCGGCGAGCGGCAGCAGCGCCACCGTTCCCGCGCAGACCAGGAAGGTCGCCATGTCGACGAGGAACGCGGCCGTGTACCCGAGCAGCGACACCACGACGCCCGACGACGCGAACCCGACGACCATCGCCATCGAACGGCCGCTGACCATCAGGGAGTTGGCCCACGTGGTCCGCCCCTCGTCCACCATGTCCGGGATCGAACTGCGGAAGGCGACCATGAAGAACGTGCCTGCCGCGCCGACCACCGCCGAGACCAGGAACAGGGCCGCCGTGCGCATCCCGTCCGGCGCGCAGACCAGCAGCACCAGCGCGGCCGCCTGGAGCACGTTGGCCCAGAACATCACCGGCTTCGCCGCCCACCTGGCGAGCAGCGCGGCGGCCCCGAGCCCCGCGAGGAACCCGGCGGCGAGCCGCACCGCCATGAACACACCGACCGCGAGCGCCCGGTCCGTGACGGCGTACACGTACAGGTTGAGCGCGACCAGGTTCAGATATGTGCCGTAGGAGGAGATCGCGTAACCGGTCACCAGGATGCGGTACCGGCGTTCCTTCATGGGGGGTTCCTTTACGGGCGGGCGCGTTCGGATACGAATGAGTGAGCGATAAATCGAACGCTCCGCACCCTAGGCGGGACGCTCCTCCTTTCGCAGGAAGATCATGGAACTTTGCCGAAGCCGTACACCCGGTTCTTCGTGCGGCCTTCGTACCTACAGGCCCACGTCGCGGCCCCGCAGGTCCTCCAGGGACTCGCGGCGCACGAGCAGCCGGGCGCGGCCGTCGCGGACGGCGGCCACCGGCGGCCGGCCGACCATGTTGTAGTCGGAGGCCATCGACAGGTGGTACGCCCCGGCGACGGGCACGGCGAGCAGATCGCCGGCCCGGAGGTCGTCGGGCAGCGGGGCGTCGGCGGCGACCACGTCGCCGGCCTCGCAGTGCCGGCCCACCACCGTCATCGGCGTCCGGGCCGCGCTGCCCGCCCGGCCCACCAGACGTGGCGCGTACCGCACCCCGTAGAGCGCGGGCCTGGGGTTGTCGCTCATGCCGCCGTCGACGGCGACGAAGGTCCGGCCGCCGGTCCGCTTGACGGAGACGACGCGGTAGAGCGCGACGCCGGACGGGCCCGCGATGGCGCGGCCCGGCTCGATGATCAGGCGGGGCACGGGCAGTCCGGCCGCCGCGCACGCCTCGGACAGTTCGGCCCGCACCCGGCGCGCGAGCCGATGCAGGTCGAGGGCCGGTTCGCCCGGCCGGTAGGCGACGCCGTGCCCGCCGCCGAGATCGAGTTCGGGCAGCAGCAGGCCGTGCTGCTCGTGCAGCCGCGCCATCAGGCCGACCATCCGGCGCACCGCCGACAGGAACGGCTTGACGTCGGTGATCTGCGAACCCAGGTGGCAGTGCAGTCCGGTCAGTTCCAGCTGCGGCTGGTCGAGGATCCGGGCGATGGCGTGCTGCGCGTAGCCGTCGGAGACGGACAGGCCAAACTTCTGGTCCTCGGTGCCGGTGCGGATCTTGTCGTGGCCGCCCGCGCTGATCCCGGGCACGACACGGACCATCACCCGCTGGCGGCCCTGCGGCCCGACGGCCGCGGCGAGCCGGGCGATCTCGGAGGGGCTGTCGATGACGATGCGCCCGACGCCGTACCGCAGCGCCTCGTGCAGATCGTGCGGCGTCTTGGCGTTGCCGTGCAGGACGATGCGGTGGGCGGGGAACCCGGCGGCGACGGCGAGTTCCAGCTCACCGGCGGAGCAGACGTCGAGGCCGAGGCCCTCCTCGTCCATCCAGCGGGCTATCGCCCGGCACAGGAACGCCTTGGCCGCGTAGTGGATCTCGGCCTCGGGGAAGAGCGCCCGGTAGCTCCGGCAGCGGCGGCGGACCTCGCCCTCGTCGAGCACGTACACGGGGGTGCCGAAGCGTTCCGCGACCGCGGAGAGGGCCACCGCGCCGACGGACAGCTCGCCGGGGCGCGGCTCGGCGGCGGAGGCGGGCCACACCGACAGGTCTTCCGCGCCGACGGCCGGCGCCGGGGAGGCGTGCGTGGTGGTCATCGTGGTGCCCCCTCAGCCGATCCGGTGCGACAGCGCGCCGGACGCCGGGCGCGGGACCGGGGCGTGCCGCCCCGGGGCCCGCGCGGTGAGCTGCGGGTCCACGGTCACGCGGGCGGCCCCGAGCGGCGCCGCGAGGGCGCGCAGGGCGGGCTCGGCCAGCCGGATCCACGGCTGGCCGGGGCCGAGCGTCCCGGCCAGCGCCCGCTCGGAGGTGAAGCCGACGGCCGTACGGTCGCCGAGCGGGGTGCGGAAGAGCCGGGCGGCGTGCCCGAGCGGGCCCGGCCGGACGGGCACGTAGAGAGGTCCGGCCGGGAACCGATCAGCGGGTTCCGGGTCTTCGCAGTACAGGGGTTCGGTCATGGGATGCCTCCTGGAGGATCCGGCGTCTCGGGCGCACCCCCCGGCCTGGGAACGGCAGTTGGGGGTACGCGGTGGTCCGGGCCCCGGCCGAGGAACGGCCGGCCGGGACCCGTCCAGGACGCTATGCCCGCTCACCCGGGCGCCGGGAACGCACCTGACGGGATGTTGACGTGGAACGTGGTGACGCTGACGCGATGGTGACGGTGCGCGCGCCGCACGGACCCGTCCCTCGTCAGAGCCGCGCCAAGAACTGCCGCCCGGGCTGGTACGGGCCCGGCCGGTGGGGATGGGATGGACGGCGGGGCCCCGGGCTCCGCGCCCTCCGGCGGGCTGTCGGCGGGGCGTTCACGGGAAGGCGGTCGACATGACAGGGGGAGAAGCGATGTCCGGTGTCCCTTCCGATGCGGCCGCCGCCGCCCGGGCACCCCGTGTCGTCGTCGGCGTGAACGGGGAGTCGGGCAGCCGCACGGCCCTGCGCCGGGCCGCCGCCGAGGCCCGCCACCGGGGCGCCGAACTGTGGCCCGTGCTCGCCTGGCAGGCCCCCGGCAGCGTCCTGTGCGCCCGCCGCGCCCCGGCCGTCGCACTCCCCGCGCAGGACTGGCAGGAGCTCGCCCGCGGCACCCTGCTCACCACCCTCGGCGAGGTGTTCCCCGACGGCGCCGGGGTCGTGCTGCGCGCGCTGCTGGCCCAGGGGCACCCGGGCCGCGTCCTGGTGGAGACCGCCGACCGGGAGGACGACCTCCTCGTGGTGGGCGCCGGACACCGGGGCACGCTGCACCGGGTGCTGCGGCCCTCGGTGAGCCGCTACTGCCTGGCCCACGCCGGCTGCCCGGTACTCGCCGTGCCGCCCTCCCCACTGGAGGCCGACCTCGCGGCGGCCCACCGGCGCAACCTGTGGCGGCTGCGCCTGGACACCCGCAGCTTCGCGGAGGAGACGGCGGGCCCCGCCGCCTCCTGACGTGCCATCACATATGGTGCGAGCGCGCGCGGTTCAGGCCGCTCGTCGCTCCGGGGTCCCCGTACCCGCGCCCGCTGTCGCGTCGCCGGTCGCGTCGTGCTCGTCCGGCTCCAGTGGTACGTCGCCCGCCGCTTCCGGCGCGTCCTCAACCCCGGGCTGCTCGCCGCGACCCTCTGCGCCCTGCTCGCCGTGACCGTCGGCGCCCAGGCACTGGCCGCGGACTCCGCGCAGCTGCGCGGGGCCCGCCGCGACGCGTTCGACTCGGTCGTCGCCCTGGCGCGGGCCCGCGCGATCGCGTACGACGCCAACGCCGACGAGAGCCGCTACCTCCTGGACAAGGAGCGGCGCACCTCGTACGAGGACCGCTTCTTCGCCAAGGCCCAGAAGCTGTACGGGCTTCGAGGTGCGGACGGCGCCGGGAGGCCGCCGAGTTCTGCATGGGCTGGCGACCGGGCACGTCCCACGCCCACTTCCTGGCCTGGATGAAGGCCCTGGACCAGGTCACCGCCATCAACCGGGCCCACTTCACCGCGTCCGTGAGCGCCGGCCGCGCCGAACTCACCGGCGCGCTCCCCGGCGCGTGCGGTCTGCTGCTCGCGGCCGCGGCTCAAGGAGTTCCGCCAGCGGGCGGCTCCGCCGTCGGGAACAGGATCGGGCTGATGACGTGGCGTACCCGGTCCGGGGCGGGCGCGTTGCCGATGCGGCGGACCAGCACGGCCCGCAACTCCTCGATCAGCTCCGCCCGTTCGGCCGGGCTCAGCCAGATCGCGTGCTGCCGGTAGCCGACCTGGTCGGCCACCGGATCGGCGTCCTCCCGGTCCAGGTACGCGCCGAACTCGGCGAGCAGCGTCGCCGTCGCCACCGCGAAGATCCGCCGGTGCTCGTCGGGCGTCACCCGGGCCGCGGCCTCCCCGTCGACCACCGCCCGCTCCCTGCGCAGCCGGTAGGTGCGCTCCACGGCGCCGCGCACCCGCTGCTCGTCCGCGACGTCGAGCAGTCCGGCGTCGGCGAGCACGCCGACGTGCCGGTACACCGTCGCCTTCGACACGTCGGGCAGCAGCGCGCACAGCTGCGACGTGGTGAGGGTCCGGTCACCGGACAGGGCGTGCACCAGGCGCATCCGCACCGGGTGGAGGAGGAGATCGACCGTGTCCATAGGCGTACGATCTCATGGCTGATACCTTTCTCAAAGTTGAGAACGTGAGAGTGCTCGCGCGAGATGCGAGCAGAGTCAGGGGGACTCCATGCCCGTGCCGCAGCCGCCGCTCGGCCGCCATGTCGCCGTCGACGGGCGGCAGTTGATGCTGTACCGCTCCGGCTCCGGCGGCCCGCCCGTCGTGGTCCTCGCCGGGGCCGGGATGATGAGCCTCGACTATCTGGGCCTCCACGAGCGCATCGCCGAGCGCACCACGAGCGTGCTCCACGACCGCGCGGGCACGGGCTGGAGCGAGGGCGCCGACGCGCTGCCGCGCACCGCGGCCGAGGTCGTCGGCGAACTGCGCGTACTGCTGCGGGAGGCCGGTGTGCCGGGCCCGTACCTGCTCGTCGGCCACTCGCTCGGCGGCGCCTACGCCCGCCACTACGCGCGCCTGCACCCCGCCGAGGTCGCGGGACTGCTGCTCCTCGACCCGTTCCACGAGGACCTGTGGCGCCGGGTGCCGCAGGCGGCCCGCGACCACCTCGACGCCATGACGGCGCAACTGGACCGACAGCAGCAGACCGAGCCCACCGAGGCCCAACTGGCCGCCGCCCACGCGCAGTTGCTGGTCCACTTCGCCGCCTGGCCCGATGCCGTACGCGGCCCGCTCGCCGACCGGCACCTCGCCACCTACCGCACCGCGGGCCGCGAGAGCGAGAACCTCTACGAGCAGGTCGCCGGCGAACTGCGGGCCGCCCCCGCCACCCCGGACGTCCCGCTCACCGTGCTCACCGCCGCGGGCGACGACCCCACCCAGGCCGCGCTGTGGCCCGCCGCACTGCTCGGCGAGGTCGCCGAGGCCAAGCGCACCCTGCACGCCGAACTCGCCGCGGAGTCCCCGCGCGGCACCCACCACGTCCTGGACGACGCCGGGCACGGCTGGCTGCACACCGAGCGGCCCGACGCCGTCCTGGACGCCCTCGACGACCTGCTGCGCGCGGTCACGCACCCGTGAGCCGCGCCTCCTCCAGGTCCAGCGAGCGCTGAAGCCGGCGCCGCGTGGTGTCGCTGATGCGGTGCTCGTCGTACAGGCGGCGCAGTTCGGCCGCCTCCACGGTGATGAGGTCGCGGCGCAGCCGGCGGTAGACCAGATCGGACGAGTCGGGTGCCGGGCCGCCGTCGCTGTCGGCGTCGCCCAGGCGTTCCTGCGCCGACTCCAGGCGCGCGGCCAGTGCCCGGCGCAGCCGGTCGACCACGACGTCGGGCGCCGCCTCCACGTCGGCCATCTCGTCGAGCCTGCGGATGCCCGCGCGGGCCAGGCTGCAGCGGGCACCGGCCTCCTCGCGCTCCGTGTGGTCGGGCTCCAGGGCGATGCCCGAACGGCGGACGACCGGGGCGAGGGTGAAACCCTGCACCACCAGCGTCACCACGACCACCGACGTCGTCAGGACGAGGACCAGCGGGCGGTGCGCGAGCGGGCTGCCGTCGGCGGCCGTCACCGGGACGGACAGGGCGGCCGCCAGCGGCATCACGCCACGGGTGCCCGCCCACGTGAGGACCACCGGCACCCGCCAGCTCATCCGGGCGATGCCGACCCGGCGCTGCACCACCGCCGACAGCGGCGCGAGCCACAGCAGCCGGACACCGACGACGGTGGCCGCCAGGGCGAGCGCGTACAGCGGCCAGGCGCGGTCGCCGTCGGGCAGCGCGCGCACCTGAGAGGGCAGCGCGAGACCGATCAGACTGAAGACCACGGACTCCAGCAGGAAGACCAACGTGCCGTAGACCGCGTGCAGTTGGAGCCTTATGGGTGCGTTGGTGAGCCGGTCGGCCCCGGAGCCGAGGACCACCCCCGCCACGACCACCGAGGTCACCCCCGACGTGTGCACCGCCTCCGCGAGGACGTACGCCGCGTACGGCGTCACCAGCGCCGTCACCGTCTCCAGGACGGGGTCCTCGGTGCGCCGTCTGATGAGCGTGACGACGCCGGCGAGGGCCGCTCCCGCCACGGTCCCGCCGCCCGCGAGCACCGCGAACTCCCCGACGGCCGAGCCGGCCCCGGCCGCCGCGGACGCCGCGGCGACGCCCACCGCGACGCGGAACAGGACGAGCGACGTCGCGTCGTTGAACAGGCTCTCCGCCTGGACGAGGACCTGCACCTTCGGCGGCAGCGCGAGGCGCCGGCCGAGCGCCGTGACCGCCACCGGGTCGGTGGACGCCAGGACCGCGCCGAGCACCAGCGCCATCGGCCACGACAGCGGGGTGATCAGGGACGCCACCGCGCCGACCGCCGCCGCCGAGGCGAGCACGAGCCCGATCGCGAGGATGCCCACCGGCTTCCACACCAGCCGCAGTTCGCGCCAGGAGAGCTCCTCGGCGGACGCGTGGAGCAGCGGCGGCAGGACGACCAGGGCGATCAGCTCCGGACTGATCTCGATGTCCGGGGCGCCCGGTGTCAGCGCGACCAGCAGACCCGCCACCACCAGCAGGGACGGCGCGGGAATGCGCCAGCGGCGGGCGAACGTCGCCACGACCGTGGCGAGGACCACCAGTGCCAGGACGGTACCGACGCCGCGCATGCCTGCCCCCGAGCCTTCAGCCGAAATCGGGCCACCACGGCCCCTCGCCGACCAGACTTCCCGGCACACCGCCTTCACCCTATCGGGCGACCGCCCGTCAAGGCAGTGTCAATCGGCCCGCGGTGCCCGCCAAGGAGCCGCCAAGGATGCGACAGGACACGGGACCGATCCGGTCCCGCGTTGCTTTCTTTGGAGACATGAGCGAGGTGCGGCGAGGCCGCCTGAAGGTCTACCTGGGGGCCGCCCCGGGCGTCGGCAAGACGTACCGGATGCTGGACGAGGCGCGGCGCAGGGCCCGGCGCGGTGTCGATGTCGTCGTCGGGGTCGCCGAGTGCCACGGGCGGCCGCACACCGAAGCCATGCTCGACGGTCTCGAACAACTGCCGCGCACCCCGTGCACGTACCGGGGCGGGCACTTCACCGAGTTCGACGTCACCGCGCTGCTCGCCCGGCGCCCCGACGTCGCCGTCGTCGACGAACTCGCGCACACGAACGTGCCCGGAGACGGCCGCCACCGCAAGCGCTGGCAGGACGTCGAGGAGCTGCTGGCCGCCGGGATCGACGTCGTGACCGCCGTCAACATCCAGCACCTCGCCTCCCTCAACGACGTCGTCGAGAAGATCACCGAGGTGCCGCAGGCCGAGACCGTCCCCGACGAGGTCGTGCGCCGCGCCGACCAGATCGAGCTCGTCGACCTGCCGCCCGAGGGGCTGCGCCGCCGCATGGCCCACGGCAATGTCTACGCCCCCGAGAAGGTCGACGCCGCCCTCGCCAACTACTTCCGTCCCGGAAACCTCACCGCCCTGCGGCAGTTGGCGCTGCTCTGGGTCGCCGACCGGGTCGACGAGGCGCTGGTCGCGTACCGCTCGGAGCACCGCATCGGCGGGGTCTGGGAGACCCGCGAGCGGGTGGTCGTCGCGCTGACCGGCGGGCCCGAGGGCGACACCCTGATCCGGCGTGCGGCCCGCATCGCCGACCGGGCCGCGGGCGGCGACCTGCTCGCCGTGCACATCGCCCGCAGCGACGGACTCGCCGCCGGCACCTCGCACGCCTCGCTCGCCCGGCAGCGCCGTCTCGTCGAAGACCTCGGCGGCAGCTACCACTCCGTCGTCGGCGACCATGTGGCGAGCGCCCTGGTGGAGTTCGCGCGGGCCGAGAACGCCACGCAGCTCGTCCTCGGCACCAGCCGCCGCCGCAGGCTGGAGCGGTTCCTCACCGGGCGCGGCACCGGCGAGACCGTCGTCGCACTCTCCGGAGACATCGACGTCCACACGGTGACCCACGAACGGGCGGGCCGCGGCACGCTGCTGCCGTCGCGCAGGCGTACGTTGTCGAGGCCGCGCCGGGTCGCGGGCCCGGTCGCCGGGCTGCTGCTGCCCGTCGCGCTGACCCTCCTCCTCGACCTGGACGGAGCCCGCGCCCACCTCGACCTCACCAGCACGGCGCTGCTCTTCCTGCTCGCCGTGGTGGGCGTGGCCTGCATCGGGGGAGTCGCCTGCGCGGTCGTCGCGTCGGTCACCGCGTCGCTGCTCCTCAACTACTGGTTCATCCCGCCCATCGGCCACTTCACACTGACCGACCCCAACGCGGTGATAGCGGTCGCCGTCTTCGCGGTCGTCGCCGCCACCGTCGCGGCCGTCGTCGACCGCTCCCTGCGCCTCTCCCGCCGCGCCGCCCGCGCCACCGCGGAGGCCGAAACGATGTCGTCCCTGGCAGGAACGATCGTGCGGGGCGGCGCGACGATCCCGGCCCTCCTGGAACGGACCCGGGAGGCGTTCGGGGCGGAGGCGGCGGAGCTGGTGGAGACGGGGCCCGCGGCCACCGGCTCCTTCCTGACCGCCGTGGACGCCGGTCCCGGGCGCCAGCTGATCCTTCATGGGCGGGAATTGCCCGCCTCCGAGCGGCGCGTCCTCGCCGCGTTCGCCGCGCACGTCGGTGCCGCCGTGGAGCGGGCCCGGCTCGCCGAGGCCGCCGCCGAGGTGGAGCCGGTCAGGGCCGCCGACCGGATGCGGACCGCGCTGCTGCGCGCCGTCGGCCACGATCTGCGGACGCCGCTCGCCGCCGGCTGGGCCGCCGTCACCTCGCTGCGCAGCGCCGACGTGGAGTTCTCCGACGGCGACCGGGCCGAACTCCTCGCCACCGCCGACGAGTCCATGGCCAAGCTGAACCGGCTCGTGGAGAACCTCCTCGACATGGCCCGCCTGGAGGCCGGCGCCGTCAGCCTCGCCCTGCGGGCCACCGCGCTGGAGGAGGTGCTGCCCGCCGCGCTCGACTCGCTGCCGCCCGGCGGGCCCGCCGTCGAGACCGGCGACCTCCAGCAGGTGCCGCCCGTCCTCGCCGACCCGCCCCTGCTGGAACGCGTCCTCGCCAACCTGATGGGCAACGCCGCCCGGCACACCCCGCAGGGGCGCAAGGTCGCCGTCACCGCCAGCGCCCTCGCGGGCCGGGTCGAGATCCGGGTCGTCGACCGCGGCCCCGGCATCGCGCCCGACGCCCGCGACCGTCTCTTCGAACCGTTCCAGCGCCTCGGCGACACCGACAACACCACCGGGCTCGGCCTGGGCCTCGCCCTCTCCCGCGGCCTGACCGAGGCGATGGCAGGGACGCTCACCCCGGAGGACACCCCGGGCGGCGGCCTGACCATGGTGCTGTCGCTGCCCTTCGCCCCGGCGCACCGGCAGACGGCCGGCCCCGCCTGACCGCCGTTACCTGCGGGGCTGGGACGGCTCCCCACGCCGCACCGAACCGGGCGCGCGCACCGCGGGCCGGTCGGCGCGGGCCGCCGACGTCAGCTGCCAGGGCACGCTCGTCACCATCACGCCCGGCGTGAACAGCAGCCGGCTCTTCAGCCACAGCGCCGACTGGTTGTGCAGCAGGTTCTCCCACCAGTGCCCGACGACGTACTCGGGGATGAACACGGTGACGATGTCGCGCGGACTGTCCCGGTGCACCGAACGGACGTACTCCACGACCGGCCGGGTCACCTCCCGGTACGGCGAGTCGATGACCTTGAGCGGCACCTCGATCCCGTACGTCTCCCACTCCTCGCTCAGCCGCACCGCCTCGCCGCGTTCGACGGAGACGGTCAGCGCCTCCAGTTCGTCGGGGCGCGTGGCCTTCGCGTACGCGAGGGCGCGCAGCGTCGGCTTGTGCAGCGTCGAGACGAGCACGATGCCCAACACTCGTGAAGGGGCGACGAGTTCCTCGCGCGGGTCGGACACCGCGAGCTCCGCCGCCGTGGTGTCGTAGTGCCTGCGGATGGCCCGCATCATCAGCCAGAGCACGGTCGCCGCGAGCACCGCGAGCCAGGCGCCCTGGGTGAACTTGGTGGCGAGCACGATGACGAGCACGAGCCCGGTGACGCAGGCGCCGAGCCCGTTCACCGTCCGCGCCGAGTGGTACCGGCGCCGCACCGCGGGATCGCGCTCCACCCGCAGCTCACGGTTCCAGTGCCGCACCATGCCCAGCTGCGACAGCGTGAACGAGGTGAACACGCCCAGGATGTAGAGGTGGATGAGGCTGGTGACATCGGCCTTGTAGCCCCACAGGAGCAACCCGGCCACGATCGCCAGCGCCAGGATGCCGTTGGAGAACGCCAGCCGGTCCCCGCGGTTGTGCAACTGCCTTGGCAGATACCGGTGTTGGGACAGGATCGACGCCAGGAGCGGGAACCCGTTGAACGCGGTGTTGGCCGCCAGGACCAGCACGAGCGCCGTCGCCGCCTGGATGAAGAAGAAACCGAAGCTCTGCTCGCCGCCGAACACCGCCGCCGCCACCTGGGCGATCACGGTGCGCTGCGTGTGGTCGGCGCAGCTGCCGCTCAACCCCGTCAACCGGCAGGAATCGTCGGTGACATGGACCTTCGACAGCAGTGCGAGCGCGGTGACGCCGACGAACATGACGACCGCGATGATGCCCATCGCGGCCATCGTCGTCGCCGCGTTCTTCGACTTGGGCTTGCGGAACGCGGGAACGCCGTTCGAGATCGCCTCCACCCCGGTGAGCGCGGTACAGCCCTGTGAGAAGGCGCGCAGGACCAGCATCACGAGCGCGAGGCCCGCCAGATGCGACTGCCCCGGCTCGGGCGTGATCCCGTACCTGGCGCTCTCGGCGACCGGCGCGTCCCCGAGCGCGTACCGCACGAGACCCGTCGCGATCATGATGAGGACGCCGCCGACGAACAGATAGGTCGGGGCGGCGAAGGCCCGGCCCGACTCGCGCACGCCCCGCAGGTTCATCGCGGCGAGCAGCGCCACGAAGCCGAGCGCGAGCAGCACCCGGTACGGATTCAGGGCGGGCAGCGCCGAGATGATGTTGTCGACACCCGAGGCCACGGAGACCGCCACGGTCATCACGTAGTCCACGAGCAGCGACGCCGCGACCACCAGACCCGCGGAGGCGCCCAGGTTCGTCGACACCACCTCGTACGAGCCGCCGCCGCTCGGGTACGCGTGCACGACCTGCCGGTACGACAGCACGACGACGGTCATCAGGGCCACCACGGCGGCCGCGATCCACGGCGTGAAGTGCAGGAAGGCGAGGCCGCCCACGGTCAGGACGAGGAGGATCTCCTGCGTCGCGTACGCCACCGACGACAGCGGGTCGGAGGCGAAGATCGGCAGGGCGATTCGCTTCGGCAGGAGCGTCTCGTGCAGCTCCTCGCTGCGCAGCGCCCGGCCGATCACCAGTCGCTTGAGCAACTCGGTCTTGGTGAACACGGCGTGAGCGTAGGTCGGTGAGCCCCCGGCGACGACGGGCCGCCCGGGCCACAGCCGTCAAGAAACCGTCAGGGTCTTTGAAATTGTCGGGAGTTGCGGCGAAAAGTCCGTCGACGGGGGCAGGCTCAGCGCAGCCCCGACACCTGGAAGACGGTCCGCGCCAGCTCCTCGTCCACCTGTCGCGCGAGGCGCCGTAGCGCGGTCCCGCCGCACAGCAGCAATCCGCGCTCCACGGACACCCGGGCCCCGTCGTCGAGCAGCCGCCACAGCGGGGGATTGGCCACCAGGACCTGCGGGTCGATCTCCACCCGGCCGCCCAGTTCGTCACGGAGCACGAGACGGTGGGCGACACCGTCCAGACAGCGCACCGACACCAGCCGGTCCGTGCGCACCGTGTGCCCGCGCCACAGTCCTTGCGTGGTGAGCCGGTCCGCGGTCGCGCTCACCCGCGCGGGCAGCAGCACGAGGGCGAACACGCCCCCGAGCAGCAGCCACAAAGCGGAGCGCCACAGCGCCAGTTCACCGGAGAGCGTGTCGATGCCGAGCAGCAGCACGACCAGACCGACCCCGTATCCCACAGCGCTGCGCGCCTCCCCGGACCAGTGCTCGTCCCGGGCGCCGAAGGTCTCTGACATGCCGTTGACGGTAGGCACCACGGACCCTGCCGTCAGCGCCCTTGACGGCCTCCGAACGCAACTCACTACGTCTTCTTGACGCGGCGGGATCCACCCGGCCGTCAACATCGCGTCAGGGTCCGCCCGTCGAGTGCGAAGAACCCGCAAGGACACGATCCGGCGCCGGGAATCGGGTCAGAACCTGATCGGACGCGACCAACCCGACCGACCGGCACCCGCCGGACAAGAACACCACCCACGGCGAACAGGCCCCACATGACCACTCACCTATCGGCCCCCGACTCGACCACCCCCACCACCGAGGAACCCCCGGATCCCCACGCGGAGGCGAGCGACAGACACCGCCTCACCGCCGTGACCGGCCTCGCCGCCCTCTCCCTGGACGCGATGGCCTCCGTCGCCTACGGGCCGGAGGCCATCGTCCTGGTCCTCGCGGCGGCCGGCGCCCACGGCCTCGGCCTCACCCTCCCGGTGACCCTTGCCATCGCGGCCCTGCTCGCCGTCCTCGTCGCCTCCTACCGGCAGGTCATCGCCGCGTTCCCGGACGGCGGCGGCTCCTACGCCGTGGCGCGGGCGCACCTCGGCGCCCGGACGAGCCTGGTCGCGGCGGCGTCCCTCGTCCTGGACTACGTACTGAACGTGGCCGTCGCCGTCACCGCGGGCGTCGCGGCCCTGACCTCGGCCTTCCCCGAGCTGTACGGCGACCGGCTGTGGATCTGCCTCGCCGTGCTCGTCCTGATCACGGCGGTGAACCTGCGCGGCATCGTCGACTCGGCCCGCGCCTTCATCGTGCCGACGGCCGTCTTCGTCGCCTCGATCCTGGTGCTGATCGTCGTCGGCCTGTTCCGCTCGGCGCCCGTCTCCACGGCAGCCGCCCATGGTCACGCCTCCGCACTCGCCGACCACGCGACCACCGTAGGCGCCCTGCTCCTGCTGAAGGCCTTCGCCTCCGGCTGCTCCGCGCTGACCGGCGTGGAGGCCATCGCCAACGCGGTGCCGTCCTTCCGCGCCCCGCGCGCCCGACGCGCCCAGCACGCCGAGGTCGCCCTCGGCGCCGTGCTCGGCGTGATGCTGATCGGGCTCTCCGTCCTGATCTCCCGCTTCCACCTGCAGCCGGTCGAGGGCGTCACCGTCCTCGCCCAGCTCGCGGACGCCTCGCTCGGCCACAACTGGGCCTTCTACGTCGTCCAGTTCGCCACGATGGTCCTGCTGGCCCTCTCCGCGAACACGTCCTTCGGCGGCCTGCCCGTCCTGCTCGAACTGCTCGCCCGCGACAATTACCTGCCGCACGTCTTCGCCCTGAAGGCCGACCGCCAGGTCCACCGGCACGGGGTGCTCGCCCTCGCCGCGGTCTCCGCGGTCCTGCTGATCGTCTCCGGCGGCGACACCAACACGCTCGTACCGCTCTTCGCCGTCGGTGTCTTCGTCGGCTTCACGATCGCCCAGGTCGGCATGGTGCTGCACTGGCGCACCGTGCCCCGCTCCTTCGGCAAGGCGCTGCTCAACGGCTCCGGC
Organism: Streptomyces sp. VRA16 Mangrove soil; assembly: GCF_017377775.1. Classification (GTDB taxonomy): domain Bacteria; phylum Actinomycetota; class Actinomycetes; order Streptomycetales; family Streptomycetaceae; genus Streptomyces. Next base: position 9,390 of record NZ_JAFVLN010000014.1, on the reverse strand, counting down.
GCGCTGCTCACCGGGGTGAGCGCGGTCGTCGTCACCGCCACCAAGTTCCACGACGGCGCCTGGCTCGTCGTGGTCGCGCTGCCGCTGCTCGTGCTCGCCTTCGAGGCCGTGCACCGCGCCTACGCCCGGATCGGCGACCGCCTGGAACTCGGCCGCATCCCCGAAGTCCCCTGCCGCACACGGTCGTTGGTCATCGTTCCGGTCGCCGGGATCTCCCGCCTCACCAGCGAGGCGCTGACCGCCGCCAACGCGCTGGGCGACGAGGTGCGCGCCGTCACCGTCTGCCACCTCGACCCGGAGGACCGGGCCAGGACCGAGGCCCTGACCCGCGACTGGGCCCTGTGGAACCCCGGGGTCGAGCTGATCACCCTCTCTCAGGGCCCGTCCGAGCGGCGCACCCTCGGCAGACCCGTCGCCGCGTACGTGCGTGCGGCCGCCGCCGCCGACCCGGGGACCCGCGTCACGGTCCTGATCCCGGAGGCCGAGCCGGGCCGTGCCTGGCAACGGCTCCTGCAGAACCAGCGGGGCGCCGTCGTCGCCCACGCCGTGCGCCGGGACACCGACGCGGTGATCTGCCGGCTGCGGTTCAGGCTCGGCTGATCACGCGGCCGCTGTTCGCACGACGGTTCACGCGGCGACGGCGAGCCGGTCCACCAGGTACGACGGGTGCGGGCCCACGACCCGCCCGTCGGGCCGCAGCTCGCCGGTGTCGTCGAAGACGATCGTGCCGTCGCAGCGCAGGCTCCAGCCCTGCTCGGGGTGGGCGGCGACGACGTGGTCGGGGCTCGTGCACACGGGGCTGTGGTCACACATGGCGTACCTCCGGGTGAGCTGTCCTCTGCTACGACGATGCGCGCGCCGCGCCCCGCCGACCAGAGCCCGGCGAGGAGTGTGACAGCCCCGGGACAGAGCGTGGACAGAGCCCGGACAGAGCCCGGCCGCAGCGGCCGCGCAGACCCGCGTAAGGGACGCGTCAAAGGCGCGTGCGCCCGCGTAAGGGAGCCGTCAACAGGGACCGAAACCGGCCATGACCGGGGGTTTCCTCTAAGCGTCCGCACCATTTCCGAACTCATCCAGGAGCTCACGATGGCCGACGTGGCCTTCGTCGTCACCACGATCGCGGTCTTCGCGCTGGTGGCACTCGTCGCCAAGGGGGTGACCAGGCTGTGACCGCCGAGAACATCGTCGGCCTCGTCGTGGCCGTCGCCCTGCTGGGCTATCTCGTCCTCGCCCTCATCTACCCGGAGAGGTTCTGAGCACAGATATGAGCCCCGTACTTGCCGGCGTGCTCCAGCTCCTCGCCCTGATCGCGGCGCTGGCCCTCGCCTACCGTCCCCTCGGCGACCACATGGCCAGGGTCTACTCCTCCGAGAAGCACCTGCGGGTCGAGAAGTGGATCTACAGGGGCATCGGCGCCAACCCGAACGCGGAGATGCGCTGGACCGCGTACCTGCGTGGCGTCCTCGCCTTCTCCGCCGTCAGCGTCCTGTTCCTGTACCTGCTGCAGCGCATACAGGGGAGCCTGCCGGGCTCCCTCGGCTTCAAGTCGATCGACCCGGACCAGGCGTTCAACACGGCCGCGTCCTTCGTCTCCAACACCAACTGGCAGTCGTACTACGGCGAGCAGGCCATGGGCCACGTCGTGCAGACCGCCGGGCTCGCGGTGCAGAACTTCGTCTCGGCGGCCGTGGGGATCGCCGTGGCCGTCGCCCTGGTCCGCGGCTTCGCCCGCTCGCGCACCGGTGAGCTCGGCAACTTCTGGGCCGACCTGGTCCGCGGTGTCGTCCGCATCCTGATCCCGATCTCCGTGATCGGCGCGATCGTCCTGGTCGCCTGCGGCGCCATCCAGAACTTCTCCGGCATCCACTCCGTCGGCCAGTTCATGGGCGGCTCGCAGCAGTGGAACGGCGGCGCCGTCGCCTCCCAGGAAGCCATCAAGGAGCTGGGCACCAACGGCGGCGGCTACTTCAACGCCAACTCGGCCCACCCCTTCGAGAACCCCAACGGGTTCACGAACCTCTTCGAGATCTTCCTGATCCTGCTCATCCCGTTCGCGCTGACCCGCACGTTCGGCAAGATGGTCGGCTCGGTCAAGCAGGGGTACGCGATCCTCGCCACGATGGCGACGATCTGGGTCGGCTTCATCGCCCTGATGATGTGGACCGAGTTCGCCCACCACGGCCCGGCGTTCCAGGCCGCGGGCGGCGCCATGGAGGGCAAGGAGACCCGCTTCGGCATCGGCGGCTCGTCGATCTTCGCGGTCTCCACGACGCTCACCTCGACCGGCGCGGTGGACTCCTTCCACTCGTCCTTCACCGGGCTCGGCGGCGGCATCACGATGCTCGGCATGCAGCTCGGCGAGATCGCCCCCGGCGGCGTCGGCTCCGGCCTCTACGGCATGCTGATCATGGCGATCATCGCGGTGTTCATCGCCGGTCTGATGGTCGGCCGCACACCCGAGTACCTCGGCAAGAAGATCGGCAGCCGCGAGATCAAGTTCGCCGCCTGCTACATCCTCATCACGCCGGCGCTCGTGCTGATCTTCACGGCCGCCGCGATGGCGCTGCCGACCCCGCCGCACTCGATGCTGAACCCCGGCGCGCACGGCTTCTCCGAAGTCCTCTACGCGTACACGTCGGGCGCCAACAACAACGGCTCCGCCTTCGCCGGACTCGGTGCCGACACCCAGTGGTTCAACACCACGATCGGACTCGCGATGCTGCTCGGCCGCTTCCTGCCGATGGTGTTCGTGCTCGCGCTCGCCGGTTCGCTGGCCGAGCAGAAGCCGATCCCCGCCACCGCGGGCACCCTGCGCACCAACAAGCCCCTGTTCACGGGCCTGCTGGTCGGCACGGTGCTGATCGTCACCGGCCTCACCTACTTCCCGGCGCTCGCGCTCGGCCCGCTCGCCGAAGGGCTCGCGTGATGACCGCCGGAACCCAGAAGACGCAGAAGGCGCAGAATCCAGAGGGCAGCATGTCCACAGTCACTCCCACCCGGGCGCCCCACGCGGACGTGCCCACCGGCCACCGGCCCGAGGAGGGCAAGGTCGGCGCGGGTCTCTTCGACCCGAAGCAGCTGATCAAGTCGGTCCCCGACGCCTGCCGCAAGCTCGACCCGCGGATCATGGTCAAGTCGCCCGTGATGTTCGTGGTGCTGGTCGGCTCGGTCCTGACGACGGTGTTCTCCTTCAAGGACCCCTCCGACTGGTTCGGCTGGGCCATCAGCGCCTGGCTCTGGCTGACGGTGATCTTCGCGAACCTGGCGGAGGCCGTCGCCGAGGGCCGCGGCAAGGCCCAGGCCGACACGCTCCGCAAGGCCAAGACGGACACCGTGGCTCGCCGGCTCGCCGGCTCCGCGGAGGAGCAGGTCCCCGGTACGGAGCTGAAGGTCGGCGACCTCGTGGTCTGCGAGGCCGGCGACATCATCCCCGGCGACGGTGACGTCGTCGAGGGCGTCGCCTCCGTCGACGAGTCCGCGATCACCGGCGAGTCCGCCCCCGTCATCCGCGAGTCCGGCGGTGACCGCTCGGCCGTCACCGGCGGTACGAAGGTGCTCTCCGACCGCATCGTCATCAAGATCACGACGAAGCCCGGCGAGACGTTCATCGACCGCATGATCAACCTGGTCGAGGGCGCCGCCCGGCAGAAGACGCCCAACGAGATCGCGCTGAACATCCTCCTCGCGTCCCTCACCATCGTCTTCCTGCTGGCCGTCGCCACGCTGCCGCCGTTCGCGGACTACGCGGGCAAGCACCTCAACATGGTCGTCCTGGTCGCGCTGCTGGTCTGTCTCATCCCGACCACCATCGGCGCCCTGCTCTCCGCCATCGGCATCGCGGGCATGGACCGCCTGGTGCAGCGCAACGTGCTCGCCATGTCGGGCCGCGCCGTCGAGGCCGCCGGCGACGTGTCCACCCTCCTCCTCGACAAGACCGGCACCATCACCCTCGGCAACCGCCAGGCCGCCGAGTTCGTCCCGGTCCGCGGCACCACCGAGGCCGAGGTCGCCGACGCCGCCCAGCTCTCGTCCCTGTCCGACGAGACCCCGGAAGGCCGTTCGGTCGTCGTCCTCGCCAAGGAGAAGTACGGCCTGCGGGAGCGCCACCAGGGCGAGCTGACCGGCGCCGAGTGGATCGAGTTCACCGCGCAGACCCGGATGTCCGGCGTGGACGTCGACGGCCGCAAGATCCGCAAGGGCGCGACCGGATCGGTCATCGCCTGGGTCGAGCAGCAGGGCGGCCACGTCGCCGAGGACGCACGCGAGCTGACCGACAGGATCTCCGAGGCGGGCGGCACGCCGCTGCTCGTCGCGGTCGAGGACGCGGAGGGTGCCCGCGTGCTGGGCGTCATCCACCTCAAGGACGTCGTCAAGGACGGCATGCGTGAGCGGTTCGAGGAACTGCGCCGCATGGGCATCAAGACCGTCATGATCACCGGTGACAACCCGCTGACGGCCAAGGCGATCGCCGAGGAGGCGGGCGTCGACGACTTCCTCGCGGAGGCCACGCCCGAGGACAAGATGGCCCTCATCAAGAGGGAGCAGGCCGGAGGCAAGCTCGTCGCGATGACCGGTGACGGCACCAACGACGCCCCGGCCCTGGCCCAGGCGGACGTCGGCGTCGCGATGAACACGGGCACGTCGGCCGCCAAAGAGGCCGGCAACATGGTCGACCTCGACTCGAACCCGACCAAGCTCATCGAGATCGTCGAGATCGGCAAGCAGCTCCTCATCACCCGTGGCGCGCTGACCACCTTCTCGATCGCCAACGACGTCGCGAAGTACTTCGCGATCATCCCGGCGCTGTTCGCGGCCGTCTACCCGGGCCTGAACAAGCTCAACGTCATGCACCTGACGTCGCCGAACTCGGCGATCCTGTCCGCGGTCATCTTCAACGCGCTGATCATCATCGCGCTGGTCCCACTCGCCCTGAAGGGCGTCCAGTACCGGCCGGTGAGCGCCGACAAGCTGCTCCGCCGCAACCTCGGGATCTACGGCCTCGGCGGTCTGATCGCCCCCTTCGTCGGCATCAAGATCATCGACCTGCTCATCTCTCTCATCCCCGGAATCGGTTGATCGCCATGAACAACTCCGTAGGAAACACCGGCCGGTTGCTCTGGGCGGGCTTCCGGGCCCTCATCCTCCTCACCGTCGTCTGCGGCGTGCTCTACCCGCTCGCGGTGACCGGCGTCGCCCAGGCCGCCTTCCACGACAAGGCCAACGGCTCGGAGATCAAGAACTCCGCAGGCAAGGTCGCCGGCTCGTCCCTCATCGGCCAGTCCTACACCGACAAGAACGGCAAGCCGGACCTGAAGTGGTTCCAGGGCCGCCCGCAGAACGGCCTGGGCACCAACAGCGTCAACACGCAGTACAAACTGATCCTTTCCGGCGCCACCAACCTCGCGGGGGACAACCCCGAACTGGTGAAGCAGGTGAAGCAGGCCAAGGCCGCCGTCATCAAGGACAACTCCACGGCGACGTACAAGGTCGAGGCGTCCGAGATCCCGGCCGACGCCGTCACCTCCTCCGGCTCCGGCCTGGACCCGGCCATCTCCCCGGAGTACGCCGACCTCCAGGTGCACCGCGTCGCTGAGCGGAACCACCTCTCCGTCGCCCAGGTGCGCAAGCTCGTCGACGAGCACACCTCGGGCCGGATCCTCGGATTCATGGGGGAGCCGACGGTCAACGTCCTCGAACTCAACATCGCGCTCCAGCAGTTGACCAGCAAGAGCTGATGGCGTTACCGCAACACGCGCACGGCACACGCACCGACATCGGGAACAGGGAAGGCACGGGCGGATGACGCGGGTACTGGTGGTGGAGGACGACCCTCAGCTCGTCCGTGCCCTGGTCATCACCATGCAGGCCCGCAACTTCGGCGTCGACGCGGCACCGGACGGAGCCACCGCGCTCCGGCTGGCCGTCGCCCGCCGGCCGGACGTGATCGTGCTCGATCTGGGCCTGCCCGACATGGACGGCGTCGACGTCATCAAGGCGCTGCGCGGCTGGAGCCGGGTTCCCATCATGGTGCTCTCGGCCCGCAGCGCCTCCGAGGAGAAGGTCGCCGCCCTCGACGCGGGCGCCGACGACTACGTCACCAAGCCGTTCAGCATGGACGAACTGCTCGCCCGGCTGCGGGCGGCGGTGCGCCGCACCGATGCGGCACCGCTCGTCCCGGACGTACTGACGGTGGAGACCGGGGACTTCACCCTCGACCTCGTCGCGAAGAAGGCGACGCGCGACGGGCGCGACATCCGGCTCACCCCCACCGAATGGCATCTGCTGGAGATCCTGGTCTGCAACCCGGGCCGGCTCGTCAGCCAGAAGCAGTTGCTCCAGGAGGTCTGGGGGGCCTCGCAGAGCGGCAAGACGAACTATCTGCGGGTCTACATGGCCCAGTTGCGGCGCAAGCTCGAAGCGGACCCCTCCCATCCGCGCCACCTGATCACCGAGCCCGGCATGGGCTACCGATTCGAGAACCCGGGAAACTGAAGAGGCGATGGCGCGCGGCAGACTCAGGATCTATCTCGGCAGCGCACCCGGCGTCGGCAAGACCTACGCCATGCTCTCCGAGGCGCACCGCCGCGTCGAGCGCGGCACCGACTGCGTGGTCGCGTTCGTGGAGCACCACGACAGGCCGCGCACCGAGGTGATGCTGCACGGCCTCGAACAGGTCGTACGGCAGCAACTCGACTACCGGGGAACACGGTTCACCGAGATGGACGTGGCCGCGGTCGTCGCCCGCCGCCCCGCCGTCGCCATGGTCGACGAACTCCCGCACACCAACGTCCCGGGCGCCCGCAACCACAAGCGCTGGCAGGACGTCGAGGAGTTGCTCGCCGCGGGCATCGACGTCGTGTCGACTGTCAACATCCAACACCTGGAGTCCCTGGGCGACGTCGTCGAGTCGATCACCGGCGTCCGGCAGCAGGAGACCGTCCCCGACGAGTTCGTCCGCCGCGCCGACCAGATCGAGCTGGTCGACATGTCCCCGCAGGCGCTGCGCCGCCGCATGGCGCACGGCAACATCTACAAGCCGGACAAGGTCGACGCGGCCCTTTCCAACTACTTCCGCCCCGGAAACCTCACCGCACTACGGGAGTTGGCCCTGCTCTGGCTGGCCGACCGGGTCGACGAACACCTCCAGGAGTACCGCAGCGAACACCGCGTCTCGAAGATCTGGGGCTCACGCGAACGCATCGTCGTCGGACTCACCGGGGGCCCTGAAGGCCGTACGTTGATCAGACGTGCCGCGCGGCTCGCCGAGAAGGGCGCCGGCGGTGAAGTACTGGCCGTGTACATCGCGCGCAGCGACGGACTCACCGCCGCGTCCCCCAAGGAACTCGCCGTCCAGCGCACCCTCGCGGAGGACCTGGGCGGCACCTTCCACCACGTCGTCGGCGACGACGTCCCCTCGGCGCTGCTCGACTTCTCGCGCGGGGTCAACGCCACCCAGATCGTCCTCGGCGTCTCGCGCCGCAAGTCCTGGCAGTCCGCGTTCGGGCCCGGCGTCGGCGCGACGGTGGCCCGCGAGTCGGGGCCCGACCTCGACGTCCACCTCGTCACGCACGACGAGGTGGGCACCGGACGCGGTCTCGTGACCGCGTCGGGCAAGGGCCTCGGCCGCGACCGCAAGGTCTGGGGCTGGGCCGCCGGCATCGCGGGGCCCGCCCTGCTCACGTTCCTGCTCAGCGGCCTCGCCCCGCACCTCGGCCTCGCCAACGACATGCTGCTGTTCCTGTCGGTGACCGTCGCCGCGGCCCTGCTCGGCGGCCTCCTCCCGGCGCTCGCCTCGGCCGCGTTCGGCTCGCTCCTGCTCAACTGGTACTTCACCCCGCCGGTTCACGAACTCACCATCGCCGACCCGGAGAACATCCTCGCCCTCGCCATCTTCCTGGGCGTCGCGGCATCGGTCGCCTCCGTGGTGGACCTGGCGGCACGCCGCACGCACCAGGCCGCACGGCTGCGCGCCGAGTCGGAGATCCTCTCGTTCCTCGCGGGCAGCGTGCTGCGCGGCGAGACCAGTCTGGAGGCGCTCCTGGAGCGCGTACGGGAGACGTTCGCCATGGAGTCCGTCGCCCTCCTGGAGCGGGAGGGCGACACCGAGCCGTGGACGTGTGCGGGCAGTGTCGGACCGCGGGCGGTCGTGGCACGGCCCGAGGACGCCGACGTCGACATGCCGGTCGGCGACCACATGGCGCTCGCCCTGTCCGGCCGCGTGCTGCCCGCGGAGGACCGGCGCGTACTCGCCGCCTTCGCCGCCCAGGCCGTGGTCGTCGTCGACCGCGAACGCCTCAAGTCCGAGGCGGACCAGGCCCGTTCACTCGCCGAGGGCAACCGGATGCGCACCGCCCTGCTGGCCGCCGTCTCGCACGATCTGCGCACCCCGCTCGCCGGCATCAAGGCATCGGTGTCCTCGCTGCGCGCGGACGACGTGGAATGGTCGCCTCAGGACCGGGCCGAACTCCTGGAGGCCATCGAGGAGGGCGCCGACCGCCTCGACCACCTGGTGGGCAACCTGCTCGACATGTCGCGCCTCCAGACCGGCACGGTCACCCCCCTGATCAGGGAGACCGACCTCGACGAGGTGGTCCCGATGGCGCTCGTCGGCGTCCCCGACCCGGAACTCAGCGTCGACCTCGACATCCCCGAGACACTGCCGATGGTCGTCGCCGACGCCGGACTGCTCGAACGCTCCGTCGCCAACGTCGTCGAGAACGCCGTGAAGTACACCCCGCCCGGTGTCCCGGTCCTGGTCGCGGCGAGCGCCCATGGCGACCGGGTCGAACTGCGCGTCGTGGACCGCGGCCCCGGCGTCCCCGACGAGGCGAAGGACCGCATCTTCGCCCCGTTCCAGCGCTACGGCGACGCCCCGCGCGGCGCCGGGGTCGGCCTCGGCCTCGCGGTGGCCCGCGGCTTCGCGGAGGCGATGGGCGGCACCCTCACGGCAGAGGACACCCCCGGCGGCGGCCTCACCATGGTCCTGACCCTCCGCACCCCCGCACAACCCCAAACAACCCCCACCTGACTCAACCCACCCCACCCCCCGAAGGCTCGGGCAACCCGCCCCGCCCCCCACCTGAGGCAACCCGCCCCGAGCCCCAAAGGCTCGGGCAACCCGCCGCCGCCCGCTCCCACCCGCCTTGCCACGGCCGCCGCCCGTCACGGCGCCTTGGGCAATCCGCCGCCCCGCCACGGCCCGCCTTGGGTAATCCGCCGCCCCGCCACGGCCCGCCTTGGGCAATCTGCCGCCATGGGCGGCAGGGTGGGCAAGGCGGCACCCCAGCGCCGGGCAGGCGCCCCCGCAGGCCCCCGCCCACGGCCCCCCCCCCCGTCACACCCTCCGACCCCCCCCCCCAAACCCGCCCCCCCCCCCCACCCCCCCCCCCC
>NZ_JAFVLN010000013.1 GCF_017377775.1 Streptomyces sp. VRA16 Mangrove soil | reverse complement strand
CATGGTCGGCAAGATCGGTCAGCCCCAGCACCGCCAGATCGTCCTCCAGCTCCACCGTCGCGTTGGTCACGAGCACCAACGGCACCCCACCCGCCCGCACCCCCCTCAACAACCCCACGACCTCGCCGTCAGCCCGGAACGGCGACTCGGCGAGCGCGGTCCCCAGCTCCCGCGCCACCCCCTCGGCGACCCGCCCGCCGAACCCGCCCACGATGGACTCCACCCACTGCCGCTTGTCGATCTCCCCGAGCAGCAACGGCAGATCGACCTCCGGCGAGAACGCGACCCGCGCGGTCGTCCCCTCGGGCAGCCCCGCGGCCCGCTCCAGGGCGGCGACGCGCGTGCTGTCGTAGAACCGGATCACGTTGTCGACGTCGCACAGCAGCGCGTCGAAGGGGCGCACAGGGCCCGCGGAGATCGTCATCCACCCTGCTTAGCACAGCGGCGATCAGGGCCCTCACCTGCGGTCGGCGTCCCCCACCGGCTCCAGCAGCCCGCGTTCCATCGCCACGAGCACCGCCCGCGTCCGGTCGCTCACGTCGAGCTTCGCGAACACCCGCAGCAGATGCGTCTTCACCGTCGCCTCGCCGATCACGAGGCGCCGCGCGATGTCCGGATTGGACAGCCCGTCGGCCACCGCCCGCAGGACGTCCACCTCGCGCGAGGTGAGCGCCGCCTGCGCCGGGCGGCGCATCTTCGCGACGAGCTTCTGCGCGACCCGTGGCGCGAGCACCGTCTCGCCGCGCGCTGCCGCGCGGATCGCGTCGACGAGCTGCTCGCGCGAGGTGTCCTTGAGGAGGTAGCCGATCGCGCCGGCCTCCACGGCGTGCTCGATCTCGGTGTCCGTGTCGTACGTCGTCAGGATCAGCACGCGCGTACCGCTTGCGCCCGCCACGATCCGCCGGGTCGCCTCCACCCCGTCGAGCACCGGCATCCGCAGGTCCAACAGAGCGACGTCCGGGGCGAGTTCCTCGATCAGCGCCACCCCGGCGTGGCCGTCGTCCGCCTCCCCGACGATGTCGATGCCCGGCTCGGGCGCGAGCAGCGCGACGACGCCCGCGCGCATCACCGTGTGGTCGTCGACCACGACGATCCGGAGAGTGTCCTTGTCGTTCGTCATCACGGCTCCTCGTGATCGTCGGGGAGGGGGTCGGGGTCGGGATCCGGGGTCGGCAGCGACGCCAGGACGCGCGTACCGTCCCCGACCGAACTGGTCACCGTCAGCTCACCGCCGAGCTCGGCGAGCCGCTTGCGCATGCCGTCGAGGCCGAAACCGCGGGCCGCGGCGACGTCGAAACCGCTCCCGTCGTCGGTGATCTCCAGCTCGACGGCGCCGGGGGAGCGGCTGAGCAGCACACTCACCGTGCCCGCCCCGGCGTGCTTGCGGACGTTGGCGAGGGACTCCTGCGTGCAGCGCAGCAGCGCGATCCGGGTCTGCTGGTCGCACGCGACGTCGTCGAGCTCCGCGTCCACGCCGATCCCGGTGTCCTCGCAGAACCGGTCCAGGGTGCGCCGCAGCGTCGCCGCCACCGAGCCCTGCACGGCGCCGCCCGGCGGCGGCGTGGCCCCGACCAGGGCCCGCGCCTCCGCCAGATTCTCCCGCGCCGTCTGCTCGATCGACGTCAACTGCCGTGCGGTGCGCGCCGGTTCGCGCTCCAGGCCCTCGCGCGCGGCTTCCGCGAGGACGACGATGGAGGCGAAGCCCTGCGCGAGCGTGTCATGGATCTCACGGGCCATCCGGGCCCGCTCGGCGGCCGCCCCCTCCCGCCGCAGCGCCTCGCCCAACTCGGCCTGCGTGCTGGCCAGTTGTGCCCGTAGCCGGGCCCGTTCGTCACGCACTTCCAGGGCCCGCGGGGTCAGCGTCGCGATCAGCGCCCCGGCCGCGTACACGGCGACGGTCGAGATGCCGTTCTTCACGAGCGCGTCGACGCCCCAACCCTCGCGCGTCACCCCGCCCACCATGATCGCGACGGCGCCCAGCGCGCTGGAGACGAGAGCGCCCCGCCGACTGTCGGCGCAGACGACGAACTGCGTCAGCGCGACGACGTACAGCGCCCCGAACCCGTCCCGCAGCCCCGCCAGCACCCCGAGGACGACGATCAGCAGGCCCAGATACGCGTACCCGTACACCGCCTGCTCGCGCCCCCACCGCCGGACCGCCGCGCCCGCGACGCCGAGCACGACCAGCAGCGCGAGCGACCCGTGGCGCGGCCCCGCCGGGACGTCCCCCAGGACCGTGATCACGGCCAGCAGACCGACGATGACCCACGAGAACAGGTCCCAGGAGTGCAGCAGCCAGATCCAGAACGGGTCGCCGCGCCGAGGTCGTTGCAACATCGCTTCACCCTACGTTCGTCAGGACCCGGTCATCCGTGGAACGCCCGTCCGCGACCGGGCGGCCGCGCCGCGCCGGCCACCAACTGGCCTCGCCCAGCAGCAGCATGAGCGCGGGCAGCACCAGGACCCGGATCACGAACGCGTCGAGCAGCACCGCCACCGCGAGGCTGAACCCGATCTGCTTCATCTCGATGAAGTGCAGGGACACGAAGCTCGCGAACACGGTCACCATCACGAACGCCGCACTGGTCACGACCCCCGCCGAACTCCCGACCCCGTCGAGCACCGCCCGGCGCGTCGGCACCCCGCGCCGCACGGCCTCCCGGATCCGGCTGATCACGAACACCTGGTAGTCCATCGAGAGCCCGAAGAGGATCACGAAGAGGAAGAGCGGCACACGGGAACCGATCGTCCCGGTGGAGTGGAAGTCGAGCGGCCCCTCGGCCCAACTCCCCTGGAACACCAGGGTGAGGACACCGAGCGACGCGGCCGCCGACAGCAGGTTCAGCACGACACCGATCAGCCCGAGCACCACCGACCGGAACGCCCACACCGTCATCACGAACGTCACCAGCAGCAGCGCCCCGATGATCAGCGGCAGCTTCTCCTTCTGATGCGCGGGATAGTCGGCGTACCGCGCCACGTCACCGGAGACGGCGGCGTCCACCGTGCCCGGGTAGCCGCTCAACTTGCCGACGGTGTCCGGGAGATAGCGCTCCCGCAGCCGTTCCAGGGACTCCTGCGCGGGCTTCGTGCTGACGTAGTGAGGGACGGGCAGGTCGAGCGAGGTGATGCGGTGGTCGGCGGAGGTGCGCAGCGTGTACGTGCCGTTCATGCCCGGGTCGTCCTTCGCCTCGGCGGCGAGCGCGCGCAGCGCCCCCGCCACCTCGTCGGCCCGGTCCGCGGACGTTCGCACCAGCACCTGGTGGCCCGCCTTGACCTCGGGGAACGCGGCGTTGAGCCGGTCGAAGGTGTGCATCGACTGCACCTGCCGCGCGTGCGTCTCACGGCCCATGTCGGTCAGTTTCATGCCGAACAGCGGCGCGGCGAGCGCCAGCAGCGCGACCGTCGCGACGGCCAGGACCGCGGCGGGACGGCGGGCGGTCAGCCGCAGCAGGGCGTTGTGCCGTACGGGCTTCGGAGCCGCCGGCGGCTTCTTGCGGCGGGCGGCGCGGCGCTCGGCCCGCGCCCCCAGCTTGGCGAGCAGCGCGGGCAGCACGGTCAGCGAACTGACCACGGCGACCAGCGTCACCACGATCGCGGCGGTGGCGATGGACGAGAAGATCACATCGTCGGCGAGGTACAGCGTGGCACTGGAGACGGCGACGGCGAGACCCGACAGGACCACGGCGCGCCCGGACGTCGCGGCGGCCAGCTCCACCAGCGGCGCCTGAGGGCTCAACTTTCCCTGTGCGCGGGCCCGTTCCTCCCGTTCCCGCTTCAGATAGAAAAGCGTGTAGTCGACGCCGACGGCGAGCCCGATCAGCAGAATGATGTTGGTGCCGACCCCCGCGTCGGGAAAGACGTGCGAGGCCAGCATCGACAGGCCCACCGACGCCACGATCGACGACAGCGCGAGCAGCAGCGGCACGGTCGCCATCGCCACGGACCGGAACACGAACAGCAGCGTCAGCAGCGTGATCGGCAGCGCGATCAGCTCCGTACGGGACAGATCACTGCCCCGCAGCTTGTCCACGCCCTGGCTGATGGACGGCCCGCCGGTCTCCTCCACCCGCAGCTGCGGATGCGCCTTCTGCACGGCGGCGGTCTGCGCGCGCAGCGGGTCGACGTGCTTCTTGCCGTCGAGTTCCGCGCCCTTCATGGTGACGTCGACGCGGACGGCCCGGCCGTCCTTCGACCACACCGGCGCGGCGACGGAGCGCACCTCGGGCAGCGCCCGCATCCGCGCCGCGACGTCCCGGGCGACGGCGGCGCCCAGCGACCGGTCGAGGGCCGCGGCGCCCTGCCGGTTCTCGATCAGCACCCGCTCGACGGGCCGCTGCGCGAGCCCGCCCTCCCGGGCGATCGCCTCGGCACGCCCCGCCTCACCGACACCGAAGTCGGCGGACGTGGCGGGGTTCGACCCGGCGGCGATACCGGCGCCGAGACAGAGAACGACGAAGAGGAACCATCCGGCGATCGCGCGCCACGGATGTCCCGCGCTCCAACGAGCCATGCGTACGGGGTAGTTGGTCATGACGTTCATGCTGCTCGGCAGGGGTGCCCACGCGGCAGCGGCGGCCGGTTGAACCTGGGGTCCACCGGTCGGTGGACCCCGCCGTCCACCACGCGGACGCCCCGGCAGGTAGGTGCCGCGTACAGCTACTCTCCGTCCGGTACGCGAGGAAGCGGGAGGCACCGTGAACGACAACCAGGGCCGCGTCGTGGCCGCCCTCGACAGCGTGAGCATGCGCCGCTGCACCACCGGCCAGGTCATCCTCGACGCCATCGACTGGACCGTGCGCTGCGGCGAGCACTGGGCGCTGCTCGGCCCGAACGGCGCCGGCAAGACCAGCATCCTGCGGATGGTCGGCGCGACCACCTTCCCCACCACCGGCACGGTCGAGGTGCTCGGCCACCGCCTCGGCCGCGTCGACGTGCGCGAGCTGCGGGCCCACATCGGCCATGTCTCCACCTCCCAGCGCGTCCCGCAGGACCTCACCGGGCACACCGTCGTCCTGACCGGCCACTCCGGCACCGTGCAGCCGCTCTGGAAGGCGTACGGCACCGAGGTGCGCGACCGCGCCCACGAACTCCTCGCCGAGCTCCAGATCAAGGAGCTCGCCGACCGCGCGTACGGCGTCTGCTCCGGCGGCCAGCGCGCCCGCATCCTCATCGCCCGCGCTCTGATGGCGGACCCCGCGCTGCTGCTGCTCGACGAGCCGTTCAACGCACTCGACCTGCCCTCCCGCGAGGACCTCATCGACACCATGCGCCAACTGGCCGTGAACCGGCCCGAGCTGGCGACCGTCACCGTCACCCACCACCTGGAGGAGCTGTCGCCGGCGATCAGCCACGCGCTGCTCCTGAAGGAGGGCCGGGTGCTCGCCCGCGGGCCCGTCGGCGACGTCCTCACCGACGAGCGCATGACCGCCTGCTTCGGCCGCCCCATCGAGGTCACCCGGCACGCGGGCCGCTGGCTGGCCCGCTCCGGTTCGGCGGCCTGACCCCGGCAGCCCCCGCCCCGGGGTGTACGTAGCAACACCCCGGGTCCGGTCCGTACGCCCCATGTGGGCGCGGCCCGTCGTCCCTAGCGTCGAAGGCAACGACGACGAGGGGACGAGCGACATGCGATCCACCCACACATCGGCAACCCCGGCCCGCACCGAGGCACTCCGTCTGGTGAAGGTGACCAGGACCTACGGCCCGCAGGGCGCGAGCGGTACCGGAGCCACCGCCGTCCGGGCCCTCGACGACATCACCCTCTCCCTTCCCGCGGGCACCTTCACGGCCGTGATGGGCCCCTCGGGCTCCGGGAAGTCCACGCTGCTGCACTGCGCCGCCGGGCTCGACCGCCCCGACAGCGGACTGGTCATGGTCGACGGCGAGGAGATGACGGACTCCACGAAGCCGCCGCGCGGCGAGGCCGCGCTCACGAAGTTCCGCCGTACCCGCATCGGCTTCGTCTTCCAGCAGTACAACCTGCTGCCGACGCTCACCGTCGCCCAGAACACGGTGCTGCCGCTCAAGCTCGCCGGGCGGCGCGTCGACCGGGCCCGCGTCGAGCGGACCCTCACCGCGGTCGGCCTCGGCGACCGGCTCGGCCACCGCCCCGACCAGCTCTCCGGCGGCCAGCGCCAGCGGGTGGCCATCGCCCGCGCCCTGGTCACCGACCCGTCGGTGATCTTCGCGGACGAACCGACCGGCGCCCTCGACACCCGCAGTGCCCGCGACGTGCTCCAACTGCTCCGGGAGACGGTGCGGCTGCACGGCAGGACCGTCGTCATGGTGACGCACGACCCGGTCGCGGCGTCCTACGCGGACACCGTCCTGTTCCTCGCCGACGGCCGCCTCGCCGGGCAGCTGTCGGCGCCGACGGCCGACGCCGTCGCCGAACGCCTGGCCCACCTCGGCGACGACACGTACGCGGGGGTGTGACCGATGTTCCCGACCCTCGCCCTCGCGGCCCGCTCCGTACGCGGCCGCCCCGGCCGCTTCCTCGCGACCCTCCTGTCCGCCTTCCTCGGCGCGACGATCATCATGACGTTCAACTCGATGCACGACACGGCGTCCGCGAACGGCGTCGACAAGGTGAGCGCGGACACCCTGACCACGGCGGCGAGCGTCGTCGGCGGCTACGGCACCCTGCTGGTCTTCTTCGCCGTCGCCTCGACGTTGACGGTCAACGTCCGTCAACGTACGGACGAGATCAACCTGTTGCGCACCACCGGTGCGACTCCGGGCCAGATCAAGCGCATGGTCGTCGGCGAAGCGGTCGCCGTGGCCCTCGTCGCCGCCCTGGCGGCCGTGGGACCCGCGGTCCTCGGCGGTCACATCCTGCTCGACGTCTTCAAGGACAGCGGACAGGTCGCGGACTCCGTCGACCACTCCTTCGGCCCGATCGCCCTCATGTCGGGCATCGGCATCACGCTCCTCGCGTCGGCCGGCGCCGCGTTCCTCGCGGTCCGCCGCGTCACCAGGGAGGCCGCGGGGGCGCGCCGACAAGGCGGACGCGCACGGACGTTCATGTCCCGGGCGGCGCTCGCCCTGGGCTGCGCGGCGGTCTGCTCCACGTACGCGATGAAACCCACGGACGCCGCCCTGATGGCGGCCCCGGCCTACGGGGCGATCCTGCTCTCCGTCGGCCTCGCACTCACCTCGACGGGCCTGCTGCGCTCGGCCCTCGGCCGCGCCGAACCCCTCCTGTGCGCGCTCGCCGGCGCGAGCGGCTATCTGACGGTGCGGAACATGCGGCAGCGCGCGGCCCGACTCTCCGGCGTCCTGGTCCCGTTGATCCTGTTCACCGGCATGGCCACCGCGACGCTGTACATGCAGGCCGTCGAGAACGACGCGATCAAGGCGTCGGGGTTGACCAAGTCAATAGAGGACAAGAATCTCGAAACACTCAACCTCACCGTGGTCGGCATCATCGTCGTGTTCGCCTGCGTCATGTTGATCAACTCTCTGTACGCCGCCACGGCCGACCGCGTACGGGAGTTCGGGCAGCAGCGGCTCGCCGGTGCGACCCCCGCGCAGATCCTGGGAACCGTCGCGACGGAAGGTGTCGTCCTGACGCTCACGGGAGTGTTCTTCGGCACACTCGCGGCGCTCGCGGGCATCCTCCCGTTCACCGCCGTACGCACCGAAGGACTGCTGCCCGGACAGGGCCTCGGCATCTGGATCACGGTGGTGGCCATTGCTGGGGCGGCCACCATGGTCACCAGCCTGGTCACCGCGTGGCGCGGTCTGCGCGTCCCCGCGGTCGAGGCCGTGACCCTGGCGGCCTGACCGACGGGGGCCCCGGACCGTGTCGGTGTTGGGCCAAGCGGGTGACATGACGTAAGAATTGGGCGGTGCAGACAACAGTGCGAGCCCGGACGGGGTGGGGCGAGTGAACAGCCACGACGTCACCGACGAACAGTGGGAAGGGCTCGCCCAGGTCGTGCCGCTGCGCAGCCGCAACGAGTGGCCGTCGGCGGTCGACCATCGGGCGATCCCGGCGGCGGAGACGGAGCCGCGACGCCGCTTCGTCGTGCTGCGGGTCAACGTCTTCGGAGACGCCCGCGAGGTCGCGGAGACCGTGATGGCGGGCATCCCGGTCCTGCTCGACCTGAGCGGCGCGGAGACCGAAGTCGCCAAGCGTGTCCTGGACTTCAGCAGCGGCGTCGTCCTCGGCCTCGGCTGCGGCATGCACCGCGTCGACCGCAACGTCTTCCTGCTGGCCCCTCCCGGCACCGAGGTCCAGGGCCTCGTGGCGGGCGCGGGCGCGCTGTCCTAGCGTCCGTCTCGGGGCCCGGCGCCGCCCCGGGCGAGGATCTCCGTGAGAGGCCCGTCGGGGTCGCGGAAACAGGTGCCTCCGCGGCCCGTGAAGCGCTCGCCGTGACAGATCAGCCCGACCTCCCGGCACCCGGGACCGCCGTACTGGGTGATGCCGTCGTGCCGGATGCGGCGAGCGCGGCGTCGAACTCCTCCTCGCCGACCATGAACGCGTAGTGGTGCGGCTCGAACGCGTCCGCCGGGTCGTGGTCCAGGCTGACCCGGTTGGACAGCGTGACGGGCATGAAGTGGGCCGGCGGCGGATCGACCCGTAGACCGAGCGCGCCGGCCAGGAACCGCGCCGACGCCTCCGGGTCACGGGCGGGGACGGCGGCGTGATTCGGTTCCTCGGACACGGCGACTCCTCACACGTCGATCTGCTCGAAGATGTGCGGGTAGGACACGATATCGTCGGGGGACTCGGCCGCCAGACGCTGGAACTCCGGGCTGCCGAGGGCCGCGGCGAGCGCCGCCGTCGACTCCCAGACCGCGACGTTCATCAGGAGCCCGCTCCCCGCCGTTCCCCGGTGCATCCGCAGGGAGACGAATCCCGGCTGCGCCCTCATGAACGCGGCCTGCCGCCGGAAGAGGGCCAGGAAGGACTCCGTCCGTTCCTTCGGGACGACAAAGGTGTTGGCCAGGACGACGGGCCCGGTCTCCTCCTTGATCTGGGCGAACAGCGGCGTGTGCGGGTCGAGACTCTGCAACGTGGCCATCTTCGGTACGTCCTCTCGGAGTTCGGGCGTGCGATTCGGAGTCCGGGCATGCGATCGGGCGTGCGTTCAGAGGTGGGTGAGTGTTCACTCACCTCCTGCTCCTCTAGGGTGAGTGAACACTCACCTCGGCGTCAAGGCCGACTTCAGGGAATCCGTGCCGCGGCAATTACGGGCGGCATAGTCGCCCGATCGTAGGAAGGTCATCCGGGACAAACGGTTCTGCAGGGCTGGTTCCGCTTACGTTCGGCGCATGACCGTGCTTCAGCCGGGTCCCCCCGTGTTACCGCCGGGCGTGTCCTCAAGTCGCCCGCGCGTGACCGAGCTGCGGCTCTCGGCCTTCGCCCGCCACCGTGCCACCACCGTCCCCCTCGGCCCGTTCACCGCCCTGTCGGGGCCCAGCGGCAGCGGCAAGAGCAGCGCGCTGCGGGCCCTCGACGCGCTTGCCAGACTCGGCGGCGGAGCGCACCTGTCCGAGGTGTTCCCCGACCCGCGGGCCTACGTCCCCGAGCGTGCCAGGCCCGACGCGCAGCACCGCCGCGGCTTCCGGATCGGCTGCACCGTAGAGGGGCCCGCGGGACCCGTCCGGCTCGACCTCGCCGTGCAGGCGGAGCCCGAACTGCGCGTCGTGGGCGAGCGGTTGACAGGGCCCGACGTCATCTATCTGGAGACGGCCCTGCGCGACCCGGGCCGCCGTGACGTCCAGGCGGCCTGGCACACGGCGGGTTCGGTGCCGGTGACCCGCGGCCCGCTCCCCGACGACCTGCTCGGCACGGCGCTGCTCCCGCTGCGCGTCGCCGGCCGCACGGAGGGGCAGCGACGCGTGCTCGCGGCGGCGGAGCAGGTGGTCGTGGGCCTGCGGTCGGCGTTCGCCTGCACCCCGGACCCGGCACGGATGCGCGCCCCGGTCCCGGTCCGCGCCGACCGGCTGCTCGGCGGCTGCGGCAACCTGGCGGCGGTGCTGCGCCGCACCCGCGCCGAATGCGGCAACCGGCACTCCCTGCTGGTGGCGACGGCGCGGGCGGGACTCGCGGGCCCCGTCCTCGACGTGCTCGCCGAACCGGCCGGGCGGGACGGTTCCGTGCGCGCCCTCATCGACCGCGGCGACGGACTGCGCACCCCCGTCGAGCGGCTCGCGGACGGGGAGTTGAGGTATCTCGCGCTCGCCCTCGTCCTGCTCACCGGGCCCGGGATCCTGGAGGTCGACGCGGCGGCCGAGGTGCCGGAGGCCTACCAGACCCTAACCGTCGTCGCCGACGACTTCGACCGCGGCCTGGACCCGAGACAGAGCGCCGAACTCACCGCGCTCGCCGCCCGGATGTGCGCCCGCGGCCACATCCGGCTCGTCGCCGCGGTGGACGAGGGGGCGGGCGCGGACCGGGCGGCGCGGGCGCACGGTGCGACGGTGGTAGACCTGGAGCCGTGACCGACGCACCGATCGACAAGCCCGTCCCCGAGGACAAGCCCATCTTTGAGGGCGGGCCCGAGCCCGTCGCCGATGGCGGACCCCGGCCCCACGGCGGGACGGGGTGCGGCCCGCTCGACGTGGCGGCCCTCCAGGCCCGTCTTGCCCGCTTCGCCGCCGCCCGGAACTGGCAGCCCTTCCACACGCCGAAGAACCTGGCCGCGGCGCTCAGCGTCGAGGCGTCCGAACTGGTCGAGATCTTCCAGTGGTTGACCCCCGAGCAGTCGGCCCGGGTGATGGACGACCCGGAGTCCGCGCACCGGGTCCGGGACGAGGTCGCCGATGTCCTCGCCTATCTCCTGCAACTGTGCGAGGTGCTCGACATCGACGTGCTCGCCGCCCTCTCGGCGAAGATCGACCGCAACGAGACCCGGTTCCCCGTCCCGGAGAAGTAACCGGCCCCGCAAGAGGAATCACTCACTCTCCGGAGTCATAGAAATATCCACATCGGACTCCGTGTCCACAGATTTCGGGCTTCCCCTGGCTTTTCACCTCGCAAGCCCTCACTCTGGGTAGTGGACAAGGGAGTTCGGGCGGGACGGGCGGAGACGCGGATGGAAGCGGTGCGGCTCATCGGGGTCGGCCGACGGGCCCTGGCGGAGAGCCAGGACGCGCCGGACATCATGAGGGAGGCGTGGCAGGCGCAGGCCCTCGCGCAGGCGATCGGCAGCCGGCTCGCGATGCAGGGGCCGGCGGAGCTGAGAGGGGACGCGCTGGGTCTTGCGGAGGCGGGAGCGCGCGGCAGCGGCGGCTCGGCGGTGCCGATCGTGGGCGCCGGAGGCATACGCGCGGCGCAGCTGACGGAACTGGGCGATGTGCGCAGGGCGTTGGTTGGGCTCGGCGCGCTGCTCGGCGACGTGGGGATCGCGCTCGTCGGCGTGGCGAGCGAGTCCTTCGAGGAGGGGGCCTATTGGCAGTGCATGGAGGCGATCGACGCGGCGGACGAGTCCCGGGACCGCGTTCTGGAGATCCTGCGGCGGCTGCCGGAGCGGGACGGCCGGTTGTCGGGCCCCGAGCCGGCTCCCGACTCGGACTCGGCGGCCTGACCGGGAGCGGGCCGACAGGGGCGGTGCTCCCGGTACGGCGCTCCCGGACCGGTGCGGGAGCGCGGTGAAGCCTCGGCGGGCGGCGGCCGTCAGATGTCGTCGGCGGCCGGGCGCGTGCCGCCCGGGGACTGTTGGAGGTCGGCGTCGAGCTGTGACAGATCGGCGTTGAGCGCCGCCATCAGCTCCTCCATCTGCTGCAGCAGACCCTTGGGTGCACCTGGCTGTTCCGGCACGGTCGTCTCGTGCGCGGCCTGCTCTGGCACGGCTTCCTGGGACATGACGGCCTCCTCGGCCCTCGCCCTCCCCGCTGGAGGAGGGCAGTTGACGCAAATGACGCGCGGCAGCGACCGCCGGCGCGGGTGCCGGGCGGTCCGGCTCCGCCCGACCCAACGATCTCTCTGCGGGCCGAGTCACTGCGGCGGGGTCGCGGCACACCCCGGGTTGACGGATTTCACCCGCGAGGGGCGTGCGGCGGGGCCGGGCGGCGGCGGGGTTGACGCTTGTTCGATCAAGGTGCCGACCGCCCGGCGGAGCGGGGCCGAGGGAACGAGAGAACACCGACGAGGCGGCGGCGACGGCGACAGCGACGACTGCAAGGACAGCGACCACAGCGACGACGGGGGACGGGAACGTGAAAGGGACTGAGTTACCGGTACGCGGACGCCCGGAGCCGGAGCCGGAGCCGAGATCAGGACCGGAGCCGGACCGAGATCAGGACCGGAGCCGGAGCCGAAGCCGAGGTCGGGACCGGAGCCGGAGCCGGAGCCGAGATCAGGACCGGAGCCGGAGCCGAGGTCGGGACCGGGGCCGGGGTCAGGACAGGTGCGGTGCCACTTCGGAGGCGATCAGCTCCAGGTGTTCCAGATCGTCCAAGTCGAGCATCTGCAGATACATCCGCTGGGAGCCGACGGCCTCGTACGCGGCGATGCGCTCCAGCACCTCGGCGGGCGAGCCGGCGAGCCCGTTGGCCTTGAGCTCGTCGACGTCGCGCCCGATGGCGTCGGCGCGCCGCTTCACCTCGGCGTCGTCGCGGCCCACGCAGATCACCAGGGCGTTGGAGTAGACGAGCGAGTCCGCCGCGCGCCCGTACTCGACGGCGGCGGCCTCGACCCGCTTGAACTGGGTCTCGGAGTCGGCGACGGAGGCGAACGGGATGTTGAACTCGGTGGCGAACCGGGCCGCGAGCGCCGGGGTCTTCTTGGCGCCGTGGCCGCCGACGAGGACCGGTACCCGCGACTGGGCGGGCTTGGGCAGCGCGGGGGAGTCCTTCAACTGGTAGTAGGTGCCGTCGAAGTTGAAGCGCTGGCCGACCGGCGTCTCCCACAGCCCCGTCACGACGGCGAGCTGCTCCTCCAGCCGCCCGAACTTCTCCTTGGGGAACGGGATGCCGTACGCGGTGTGCTCCTCCGCGTACCAGCCGGAGCCGAGCCCCAGCTCGACGCGGCCGCCCGACATCTGGTCGACCTGGGCGACCTGGATGGCGAGGACACCCGGCAGCCGGAAGGTGCCGGCGGTCATCAGGGTGCCGAGCCGGATCCGCTTGGTCTCGCGGGCCAGACCGGCCAGCGTCGTCCAGGCGTCCGTCGGCCCCGGCAGTCCGTCGGCGGAACCCATGTGGAGGTAGTGGTCGGACCGGAAGAAGGCGTCGTAGTTCAGCTCCTCGGCCGTCTGCGCGACGCGGAGCAGCGTCTCGTAGGTGGCACCCTGCTGCGGTTCGGTGAATACGCGAAGATCCATGCCCCCATGATGCCCGTGGCAGGGCCACGCATCGGAAAACTCGCTGGTGGGCGTCGCGCCGCTCGGGGGAGACTGGGCAGCGTGTTCCTGACGATCAGTACCACCGGTACCCCTGAACGCCCCGCGACCGACCTCGGGTTCCTGCTCCACAAGCATCCCGACAACGCGCAGGCGTTCTCCACCTCCTACGGCACCGCGCACGTCCTCTACCCCGAGGCGAGCGCGGAGCGGTGCACGGCCGCGCTGCTGCTGGAAGTGGATCCGGTGGCGCTGGTGCGGCGCGGCAAGAAGAACAACACGGCGGACGCGGCGCTCGCGCAGTACGTGAACGACCGGCCGTACGCCGCCTCTTCCCTGCTCGCCGTCGCGCTCAGCGCGGTGTTCTCCAGCGCGCTGCGCGGGGTGTGCAAGGCGCGCCCCGAGCGGGCCGAGGAGCCGCTGCCGCTGCGCGTCGAGGTGCCCGCGCTGCCCGCGCGCGGCGGCCCCGACCTGGTGCGGAAGTTGTTCGAGCCGCTCGGGTGGACGGTGGACGTGGAGCGGGTCGCGCTCGACGAGCAGTTCCCCGAGTGGGGCGACTCGCGGTACGTGCGGCTCGTCCTGGAGGGGGAGCTGCGGCTCGCCCAGGCACTGCGCCACCTGTATGTGCTGCTGCCGGTCCTCGACGACGCCAAGCACTACTGGGTCGCGGCCGACGAGGTCGACAAGCTGCTGCGCGCCGGAGAGGGCTGGCTCGCCGAGCACCCCGAGCAGAAGCTGATCACCAGCCGGTATCTGTCCCGGCGCTGGTCGCTGACCCGGCAGGCGCTGGAGCGGCTCGAACTGGTGCGGCTGGCCGACGCCGACGACACGGACGTCGAGGAGATCGACAACGCCGTGGACGAGCAGACCGACACCGAGGAGAAACCGGTGCCGCTCGCCGTCCGGCGTCGTGAGGCGATCGTCGAGGCGCTGCGTGGTTCCGGCGCGGCCCGGGTGCTCGACCTGGGCTGCGGGCAGGGCCAGTTGGTGCAGGAGCTGCTCAAGGACGTGCGGTTCACGGAGATCGTGGGGGTGGACGTGTCCGTCCGCGCGCTCACCATCGCCGCGCGGCGGCTGCGCATCGAGCGGATGGGGGAGCGGCAGGCGTCGCGCGTGCGGCTCTTCCAGGGCTCGCTCGCGTACACTGACAAGCGGCTCAAGGGGTACGACGCGGCGGTGCTCAGCGAGGTGATCGAGCACCTCGACCTGCCCCGGCTGCCCGCCCTGGAGTACGCGGTGTTCGGCTCCGCGCGGCCCGGCACCGTGCTCGTGACGACGCCGAACGTGGAGTACAACGTCCGCTGGGAGACCCTGCCCGCCGGGCACGTCCGGCACGGCGACCACCGCTTCGAGTGGACGCGCGAGGAGTTCCGGGCATGGGCGCGGCGCGTGGCCGAGCGGCACGGCTACGAGGTGCGGTACGTACCGGTGGGGCCCGACGACCCCGAGGTGGGACCGCCCACGCAGATGGCCGTGTTCACCCTGGGCGGCACCGACACGACCGGTACGGACAAGACCGGTACCGACACGACCAGCATCACCGGCACCGACATGACCGGTACGGACAAGACCGGCACCGACACCACCGGTGCGGACAAGACCGGTACCGAGCAGGCCGGTGCGGAGAAGACCGAGACGAAGGAGGCGAAGGCCGTATGACCGGTACCGAGAATCCAGGGCGGGTGCTGCCCGTCACCGACCTCTCGCTCGTCGTGCTGGTCGGCGCCTCGGGCTCGGGCAAGTCCACGTTCGCACGGGCCCACTTCAAGCCGACCGAGGTGATCTCCAGCGACTTCTGCCGCGGCCTCGTCGCCGACGACGAGAACGACCAGAGCGCCAGCCGCGACGCCTTCGACGTGCTGCACTACATCGCGGGCAAGCGCCTCGAAGCCGGCCGGCTGACGGTGGTCGACGCGACGAACGTGCAGCAGGACGCGCGCCGCCAGCTCGTGGACCTCGCGCGGAAGTACGACGTGCTGCCCATCGCGATCGTGCTCGACGTGCCGGAGGACGTGTGCGCCGCGCGGAACGCGCAGCGGACCGACCGTGCCGACATGCCACGCCGTGTCATCACCCGGCACACCCGTGAACTGCGCCGCTCCCTGCGCCACTTGGAGCGCGAGGGCTTCCGCAAGGTGCACGTGCTGCGGGGTACGGACGAGGTGCAGGGGGCGAGTGTCGTCCGCGAGAAGAGGTTCAACGACCTCACGCACCTCACCGGTCCCTTCGACATCATCGGCGACATCCACGGCTGCGCGAGCGAACTGGAGACGCTGCTCGGCAAGCTGGGCTACGCCGACGGGGCACACCCCGAGGGCCGTACCGCCGTGTTCGTCGGCGACCTCGTCGACCGCGGCCCCGACAGTCCCGGCGTGCTGCGCCGGGTCATGGGGATGGTGAAGGCGGGCACCGCGCTGTGCGTGCCGGGCAACCACGAGAACAAGCTGGGCCGCTGGCTCAAGGGCGCCAAGGTGCAGCACACGCACGGACTCGCCGAGACCATCGAGCAGTTGGACGGCGAGAGCGAGGAGTTCGTCGCCGAGGTGCGGGAGTTCGTGCGCGGACTCGTCAGCCACTACGTCCTCGACGAGGGCAAGCTCGTCGTGTGCCACGCGGGCCTGCCCGAGAAGTACCACGGGCGGACCTCGGGCCGGGTCCGGTCGCACGCGCTGTACGGCGACACGACGGGCGAGACCGACGAGTTCGGCCTTCCCGTGCGCTACCCGTGGGCCGAGGACTACCGCGGCAGGGCGGCGGTGGTCTACGGCCACACCCCGGTGCCGAACGCGACCTGGCTCAACAACACCATCTGCCTGGACACCGGCGCGGTCTTCGGCGGCAAGCTCACCGCGTTGCGCTGGCCGGAGCGGGAGCTGGTCGACGTACCGGCCGAGCGGGTCTGGTACGAACCGGCGCGGCCGCTGGCGACGGAGGCACCCGGCGGGCACGAGGGCCGGCCGCTCGACCTCGCCGACGTGCACGGGCGTCGGGTCGTGGAGACCCGGCACAGCGGACGCGTCTCGGTGCGCGAGGAGAACGCGGCGGCGGCCCTTGAGGTCATGAGCCGGTTCGCGGTCGACCCGCGACTCGTGCCGTATCTGCCGCCGACCATGGCACCGACGGCGACGTCCGAGGTCGAGGGCTATCTGGAGCACCCGGCGGAGGCGTTCGCGCAGTACGCGGCCGACGGGGTGGCCCGGGTCGTGTGCGAGGAGAAGCACATGGGCTCGCGGGCCGTGGCCCTGGTCTGTCGTGATGCGGCGGTCGCCCGGGAGCGCTTCGGCGTGGAGGACGGGTCGGTGACCGGGGCGCTGTACACCCGTACCGGACGCCCGTTCTTCGACCGTGCCGAGACGACGGAGGCGGTGCTCGGGAAGATCCGGGACGCCGTCACCGAGGCCGGGCTCTGGGAGGAGCTCGCCGCGTCCGACAGCGGGTCCGGCGAGGGTGACTGGGTGCTGCTCGACGCCGAGCTGATGCCGTGGTCGCTGAAGGCGTCCGGGCTGCTGCGCTCGCAGTACGCGGCGGTGGGCGCGGCCTCCCGGGCGGTCTTCCCGGGGGTGCTCAGCACCCTGGAGGCGGCGGCCGGGCGCGGCGTCGAGGTCGGACAGCTCCTGGACCGGCAGCGGGGGCGGGCCGCGGACGCCGCCGCGTTCACGGACGCGTACCGGCGCTACTGCTGGTCCACGGACGGGCTCGACGGGGTGCGGCTCGCGCCGTTCCAGATCCTCGCCGCGCGCGGCCGTTCGCTCGCCGCGCTGCCGCACGACGAGCAGCTCGCGCTCCTCGACCGCATGGTCGAGCACGACGGGAGCGGCCTCCTGCAGACGACGCGGCGGCTCTACGTCGACACCGGGGACCCGGAGTCGGTGCGGGCCGGTGTCGACTGGTGGCTGGAGATGACCGGGCGCGGCGGCGAGGGCATGGTCGTCAAGCCGGTCGGGGCGCTGGTCAGGGACGACAAGGGGCGGCTCGTGCAGCCCGGCATCAAGTGCCGGGGACGCGAGTACCTGCGGATCATCTACGGCCCGGAGTACACGCGGCCGGAGAACCTGGCGAAGCTGCGGCAGCGGTTCCTCGGGCACAAGCGGTCGCTGGCGGTACGCGAGTACGGCCTGGGCCTGGAGGCCCTGGACCGGCTGGCCGAGGGGGAGCCGTTGTGGCGGGTGCACGAGGCGGTGTTCGCGGTGCTGGCTCTTGAGTCGGAGCCGGTCGACCCGCGGCTCTGAGCCGCGGACGCCCAGGCGTCCACGGGGTTCCGTCGGCCGGGCGGGCACGGCTTGCGTCGTGGCCGGCCGCGGCCCGCGGCGGAGCCGCTGATCGACACAGCCCCGCGCCTTCAGGGGCGCGGGGAACCGCGCGACAGCCCGCCACGCACCCGCGCCCGTCCCCGCGCCCGTCCGACCGGGGAACCCGGCGGACGAGACCGCGCGTACCCCCACCCCACGGGGAAGACTGGCCCCATGGGATTCCAAGTCGACTCCGAAACCGGGCGGCTGCGCCGCGTCATCCTGCATCGGCCCGATCTGGAGCTGAAGCGGCTCACACCCAGCAACAAGGACCAGCTGCTCTTCGACGACGTGCTCTGGGTGCGGCGGGCGCGGCAGGAGCACGACGGGTTCGCCGACGTGCTGCGCGACCGGGGTGTCACCGTGCACCTCTTCGGGGACCTGCTCGCCGAGGCCCTCGCCGAGGACGCCGCGCGGGCCCGCGTCCTGGACCGCGTCTTCGACGAGAAGGAGTACGGGCCGCTCGCCACCGACCATCTGCGGGCCGCCTTCGAGACGCTGCCGTCGCAGGAGCTCGCCGAGGCGCTGATCGGCGGGATGACCAAGCGGGAGTTCCTGGAGCGGCACGCCGAGCCGACGTCCGTGCGGTTCCACGTGATGGACCTCGACGACTTCCTGCTCGCGCCGCTGCCCAACCACCTCTTCACCCGGGACACCTCCGCCTGGATCTACGACGGGGTCTCGGTGAACGCGATGCGCTGGCCGGCCCGGCAGCGCGAGACCGTCCACTTCGAGGCGATCTACCGGTACCACCCGCTGTTCAGGGACGAGCGCTTCCACGTCTGGTCCGAGGGACAGGCCGACTACCCGTCCACCATCGAGGGCGGTGACGTGCTCGTCATCGGGCAGGGCGCCGTGCTCATCGGTATGAGCGAGCGGACCACCCCGCAGGCGGTGGAGATGCTCGCGCACAAGCTGTTCGCCGCGGGCTCGGCCCGCACCATCGTGGCGCTCGACATGCCGAAGCGGCGCGCCTTCATGCACCTCGACACGGTGATGACCATGGTCGACGGCGACACCTTCACGCAGTACGCGGGGCTCGGCATGCTGCGCTCGTACACCATCGAACCGGGCACCGGCGGCCCGGAGCTGAAGGTCACCGACCATCCGCCGGAGCACATGCACCGGGCCGTCGCCGCCGCCCTCGGGCTGAGCGAGATCCGGGTGCTGACCGCGACGCAGGACGTGCACGCCGCCGAGCGCGAGCAGTGGGACGACGGGTGCAACGTGCTGGCCGTCGAGCCCGGGGTCGTGGTGGCGTACGAGCGGAACGCGACCACGAACACCTTCCTGCGCAAGCAGGGCATCGAGGTCATCGAGATCCCCGGCAGCGAGCTGGGCCGCGGCCGGGGCGGCCCGCGCTGCATGAGCTGCCCGGTGGAGCGCGACCCGGTGGGCTAGAGCCTGTCCGGCGGATCTTGTCGCGGGCGCGGCACACGGATGCGACCTGATCCGCCGGACAGGCCCAGAGCGGCGGGAGCACCGAGCCGGCGCGATCCCGTAACGGGCTGAATATAAATGTGGAGCGTCGTATAGACTTACATCGTCCTGTTGTTCCCCTGCCCCGTCCCCGATCCGCATCCAGGAGCGCCCCATGGCGACCACCGCCCGCCCCGACCTCGCCGGCCGTCACTTCCTCAAGGAGGTGGACTTCACCGCCGAGGAGTTCCGCGGCCTGGTCGAGCTCGCCGCTGAGCTGAAGGCCGCCAAGAAGGCGGGCGCCGAGACGCAGCACCTCAAGGGCAGGAACATCGCGCTGATCTTCGAGAAGGCGTCGACGCGCACCCGCTGCTCCTTCGAGGTCGCGGCCGCCGACCAGGGCGCCTCGACGACGTACATCGACCCGGCCGGTTCGCACATCGGCAAGAAGGAGTCCAGCAAGGACACTGCCCGGGTGCTCGGCCGGATGTTCGACGCCATCGAGTTCCGTGGTGACGAGCAGGAGATCGTCGAGACGCTCGCCGAGTTCTCGGGCGTGCCGGTCTACAACGGCCTGACGGACGACTGGCACCCCACCCAGATGCTCGCCGACGTGCTCACGATGACCGAGCACAGCGCCAAGCCGCTCACCGAGATCGTCTTCTCCTACCTCGGTGACGCCCGCTTCAACATGGGCAACTCGTACCTGGTCACCGGTGCCCTGCTCGGCATGGACGTGCGGATCGTCGCGCCGAAGAGCTACTGGCCGGCGGACGACATCGTCGCCAAGGCCCGCGAGCTGGCCGCCGTCAGCGGCGCCCGCATCACGCTCACCGAGTCCGTCGAGGAGGGCGTGGCCGGGTCCGACTTCGTCGTCACCGACGTCTGGGTCTCCATGGGCGAGCCCGAGGAGATCTGGGACGAGCGGATCAAGGCGCTCACGCCGTACGCGGTGACGATGGACGTCCTGCGCGCGACGGGCAACGCGGACGTGAAGTTCCTGCACTGCCTGCCCGCCTTCCACGACCTGGGCACCAAGGTCGGCCGCGAGATCCACGCGAAGTACGGCCTGGAGTCCCTGGAGGTCACCGACGAGGTCTTCGAGTCGGAGCACTCGGTGGTCTTCGACGAGGCGGAGAACCGGATGCACACCATCAAGGCCGTCATGGTCGCCACGCTCGGCCAGAAGTAACAAACCGCACATTCAGCACGTAGACGTTCAAACTGGTGGGGCCGGAACACCATCTCCGGCCCCACCGGCACGCGGTACACCCCGCCGCGATCCCGTACCACCAGAAAAGAGCACCACCCCATGTCGCCGACCCCCACCGGCCTGCGCATCAAGTCGCCCGAATCCCTCATCGCCGAATCGGGCGCCGACCTCGAAGGCCACGGCCTCAAGCGCACCATGGGGCTCTTCCAGCTCGTGTGCTTCGGCGTCGGTGCGATCGTGGGCACCGGTATCTTCGTCGGCCTGTCCGACACGGTCGCCGAGGCCGGTCCCGCGGTGATCATCTCGTTCGTGCTCGCCGCGATCACCTGCATCTTCACGGCGTTCTCCTTCGCGGAGCTGGGCGGCGCGATCCCGGTCTCGGGGTCCTCGTACTCGTTCGCCTACGCGACCCTCGGCGAGCGCATCGCGTTCCTCGTCGGCTGGTGTCTGCTCCTGGAGTACGGCGTCTCGGTCTCCGCGGTGGCCGTGGGCTGGAGCCAGTATCTGAACGAGTTGTTCGACAGCCTCTTCGGCTGGCAGCTGCCCGCCGCCCTGTCCGCAGGACCGGCCGACGGCGGTGTGATCAACCTGCCCGCCGTCATCGTCATACTGATGGCCGCGACGCTGCTCGTGCGCGGCGTCCGGGAGAGCGCGCGGGCGACCGCCGCCATGGCGGTGCTGAAGATCGGCATCCTGATCGCGTTCTGCGCCATCGCCTTCACCGCGTTCCAGGACGACAACCTGACGCCGTTCCTCGCGAACGGCATCGGCGGCGTCACCTCCGGCGCCTCGCTCGCCTTCTTCTCGTACATCGGCTTCGACGCGGTCACCACCGCCGGTGAAGAGGTCAAGAACCCGCGGCGGAACATCCCGATCGCGATCATGATCTGCATCGGCATCGTCACGCTGCTGTACTGCGCGGTGGCCGTCGCCGCGATCGGCGCCCTCGGTGCGGACGCGGTCGGCGACAAGCCCGCCGCGCTCTCTCTGATCGTCGACGACGTCACGCACTCCACCGTGGGTGGCGGCATCATCGCCTTCGGCGCGGTCGTCGCCATCGCCTCCGTGGTGCTCACGGTGATGTACGGGCAGACCCGCATCCTGATGTCGATGTCACGGGACGGGCTGATCCCGCGGGTCTTCGAGCGGGTCTCCCCGAGGACGTCGACGCCGGTCGGTGGCACCTGGATCGTGGCGGTCGTCTTCGCGGTCCCGGCCGCGTTCTCCTCGCTCGACGCCGTCGTGAACCTGACGACGATCGGCACGCTCGCAACGATGGTCGTCGTGAACGTCGCGGTGGTCGCGCTGCGCCGCTCGCACCCCGGACTCAAGCGCTCGTTCCGCGTGCCGCTGTACCCGGTCAGCCCGGTGCTCGGTGTCGGCTTCTGCCTCTACCTGATCTGGGGCACGGGCTGGACGACGTGGCTGCAGTTCGCCGTGTTCCTCGTCGTGGGCGCGCTCGTCTACGCCTTCTACGGCCGGAAGAACTCCCGGCTCGGGGCGGTCACTCCTCCGACGCCGGACGCTGCCGGGGCACCGCGGGGAGCGTGAACCACACCGCCTTGCCGGACTCGGTGGGGCGGTGTCCGCACGAGGCGGACAGGGTGCGGATCAGCAGCAGGCCGCGGCCGTGCTCCTGCCAGGGGTCGGGCTCCTCGGCGTCGTCCGGACGGGTGAGATGCGCGGGCGGCGCCGGGTCGGCGTCGTGCACCTCGACCTGGCAGCCGGTCTCCAGCAGCTCCACGACGAGTTCGATCGGGGCGTCGCCCGCCGTGTGCTCCACGGCGTTCGCCACCAGCTCGGCCGTCAGCAGCTCCGCCGTGTCCATGTCGGCCGCCGGTGATTCGATCTCGGTCAGCGCGGTACGGACAAGGGCGCGCGCGACCGGCACGGCGGCGGCCGTGTGCGGCAGGGCTATGCGCCACGACGTGGGCGTGGAGGGCCCAGAGGGAGGAGTCAAGGCGGGTCCTGAGGGGCGGCGGGGGCGGATCGGGCGGGACGCGATGGGCGTGGGGGGACGTCCTGCTTTCAACCTTATGAATGGTACGGGGTGCCTCGATAGGGGCTCCCGGTGGTCTTCCTGAGGACATTGGGCTCTTTGTGCTGATGGATTCTTTATATCGGGCAATTCGGCCACCCCGGCTCGGTGTATCGCGTCCTGCTGACGACAGTCACAAAGCGGTGATACCTTCGTGAGGTAGCCGTCGGAGCACGCCTGCCCGCAGGAGGCCGTACGCGCATGAGTCCCTTCACCGGCTCCGCCCCCCGCACGGAGACCTGGCACCACCTCTCGTACGCCGTGGACGCGCACGGCGTCGCGACCGTCACCCTCGCCCGGCCCGAGAAGCTCAACGCGCTTACCTTCGGCGCCTACGCCGATCTGCGCGATCTGCTCGCCGAGCTGTCCCGCGAGAAGACGGTCCGCGCCCTCGTCCTGGCCGGTGCGGGGCGCGGCTTCTGCTCGGGCGGCGACGTCGACGAGATCATCGGCGCCACCCTGTCCATGGACACCGCCCAGCTGCTCGACTTCAACCGGATGACCGGGCAGGTGGTGCGGGCCGTGCGCGAGGCACCGTTCCCGGTGATCGCCGCCCTGCACGGGGTGGCCGCCGGCGCGGGCGCCGTGCTCGCGCTCGCCGCCGACTTCCGGATCGCCGACCCGAGCGCCCGCTTCGCGTTCCTGTTCACCAAGGTCGGTCTCTCGGGCGGCGACATGGGCGCCGCCTACCTGCTGCCCCGCGTCGTCGGCCTCGGCCACGCCACCCGGCTGCTCATGCTCGGCGACGCGGTGCGCGCCCCGGAGGCCGAGCGGATCGGCCTGATCAGCGAACTGACCGACGAGGGCCGGGCCGACGAGGCCGCCCAGGACCTCGCCCGCCGGCTCGCCGAGGGCCCCGCCCTCGCCCACGCCCAGACCAAGGCCCTGCTCACCGCCGAGCTGGACATGCCGCTGGCCGCCGCCGTCGAGCTGGACGCCGCCACGCAGGCCCTCCTGATGAACGGGGAGGACTACGCCGAGTTCCACGCGGCCTTCACCGAGAAGCGCCCGCCCAAGTGGCAGGGGCGCTGACCATGACCAACGCCCGCACGATCGCCGTCGTCGGCGGCGGCCCCGGCGGCCTGTACGCGGCCGCGCTCCTCAAACGGCTCGACCCGTCCCGCGCGATCACGGTCTGGGAGCGCAACGCGCCGCACGACACCTTCGGCTTCGGTGTCGTGCTGTCCGACGAGACGCTCGGCGGCATCGAGCACGCCGACCCGGTGGTGTACGCGTCGCTGCGGGACGAGTTCGTGCGGTGGGACGACATCGACATCCGCCTCGTGCAGCGGGGCACCCGCCACGTCTCCGGCGGCCACGGCTTCGCCGCGCTCGGCAGGCGCCGCCTCCTCGAAATACTGCAGGGCCGCTGCCGCCAGCTCGGTGTCGACCTCCGCTTCCGCACCGAGGCGCCACCGCCGGATCAGCTCCGCACCGAGTACGACCTCGTGATCGCCGCCGACGGCGTGCACAGCGCGACCAGGACGGCGTACGCCGACGCGTTCCGCCCGCACATCGAGGAGCACCGCAACCGCTACATCTGGCTCGCCGCCGACTTCGCCTTCGACGCGTTCCGCTTCGAGATCGCGGAGACCGAGCACGGTGTGATGCAGCTGCACGGATATCCGTACGCCCGCCCGTCACCCGACCACCGCCCCTCAACGAAGCCCTGCGGGCCGCCCCTTCCGGCCGGCGAGTCCACCGTCATCGTCGAGATGCGCGAGGAGGTGTGGCGGGCCGCCGGGTTCGACGACAGGGACGTACGCGCATCGGTCGAGCGGTGCGCCAAGACGTTCACGGAAGCGCTCGGCGGACGCGGCCTGAAGTCCAACAACTCCTCGTGGCTGACGTTCCGCACGGTCGTCAACGACCGTTGGTCGCACGGCAATTGCGTGCTCATCGGCGACGCCGCGCACACCGCGCACTTCTCCATCGGCTCCGGCACCAAGCTCGCCGTCGAGGACGCCCTCGCGCTCGCCGCCTGTCTGCACGAGCACCCCACCACCGGCGCCGCGCTCAAGGCGTACGAGGCCGAGCGGCGGCCCGTCGTCGAGAGCACCCAGCGTGCCGCGCGGGCCAGCCTGGAGTGGTTCGAGGATCTGCCGCGCTATCTGGACCAGCCGCCGCGGCAGTTCGCGTTCAACCTGCTCACCCGCAGCCGCCGCGTCACGCACGACAATCTGCGGCTGCGCGACGCCCGCTTCACCGGGTCGGTGGAGCGCGAGTTCGGCTGCCCGGACGGTACGCCGCCGATGTTCACCCCCTTCGAGCTGCGCGGCCTGCGGCTCAGGAACCGCGTCGTCGTCTCCCCGATGGACATGTACGCGGCCGTCGACGGCGTCCCCGGCGACTTCCACCTAGTCCACCTCGGCGCACGGGCCCTCGGCGGGGCGGGCCTGATCATGACGGAGATGGTCTGCGTCAGTCCCACCGGCCGCATCACCCCGGGCTGCGCCGGTCTCTACACGCCCGAACAGGCAGCCGCCTGGCGCCGGATCACCGAGTTCGTGCACACCCGCGCCCCCGGCGCGGCGATCGGGATCCAGCTCGGCCACTCCGGCCGCAAGGGCTCCACCCGCCTGATGTGGGAGGGGATCGACGAACCCCTGCCCGATCCGGCCGACAACTGGCCGCTGGTGGCGGCGTCACCGATCCCGTACAAGCCGGGAAGCCAGACCCCCGCCGAGCTGACCGTCGGCCAACTGGCCGAGATCCGCGAGGAGTTCACCTCGGCGGCCTGGCGTGCCGCCCGCTCCGGCTTCGACCTCCTCGAACTGCACTGCGCGCACGGCTACCTGCTCTCCGGCTTCCTCTCCCCGCTGACGAACCGGCGCACGGACGCGTACGGAGGTTCCCTGGAGGCCCGTCTGCGCTTCCCCCTGGAGATCTTCGACGCGGTGCGCGGCGTGTGGCCCGACGACCGGCCCATGACCGTACGGATCTCGGCGACGGACTGGGCCGACGGCGGCACCACACCCGAGGACGCCGTGGCGGTCGCCCGTGCCTTCGCCGCGCACGGGGCCGACGCCATCGACGTCTCCACCGGGCAGGTCGTCGCCGACGAGAAGCCCGCGTACGGACGCTCGTACCAGGTCCCGTACGCCGACCTGATCCGCCACGAGACCGGGATCCCGGTGATCTCGGTCGGCGCGATCTCGTCCTGGGACGACGTCAACTCCCTTGTCCTGGCGGGCCGTACGGACCTGTGCGCGCTGGCCAGGCCGCACCTGTACGACCCGCACTGGACCCTGCACGCGGCGGCCGAACAGGGATACAGCGGGCCCGGCGTGGTGTGGCCCGAGCCCTACCGCGCGGGCAGCAGGCGCCCACAGACGGGACGCCTGGACGCACCCAAACCCCGACTTGTGCTGCCGAGTTGATCGCCCACCCGATACCGTGCGGGCGTTCGAAGATTCTTGACCATGCGCAGAGACGTGCGCAGTGACGTGCGCACAGACGTGCGCACAGACGTGCGCAGAGACCATGCACAGGGGGAGTGGCGTGATGGGACAGAGCACCGGCGGGTTCTCCAAAGCGGGGCTGCGGAAGGTGCACGACGTGCTCGCGCGGCACGTCGACTCGGGGAGGATCCCAGGAGTGGTCGCCCTGTTCAGCAAGGGCGACGAGACGCACGTCGAGACCATGGGGGCCATGGAGCACGGCGGCGGTGCCCCGATGAGCCGCGACACGATCTTCCGGATGGCGTCGACGTCCAAGCCGGTCTCCGTCGCGGCGGCGATGGTCCTGCTCGACGAGTGCCGGCTGCGCCTGGACGACTCGGTCGAGCAGTGGCTGCCGGAACTGGCCGACCGCAAGGTGCTCAAGTCGATCGACAGCCCGGTCGACGACACCGTGCCGGCCCGCCGCCCGATCACCGTACGGGACGTGCTGACGTCGACGTTCGGGCTCGGCATGGATATGACGGTGATCGGTACGCCGGTCATGAACGAGGTGTTCGCGCGGGGCCTCACCCCGAACCTGCCGGAGCCCATGCCCGAGCAGGACGAATGGATGCGCCGCCTCGGCGAACTGCCGCTGATGCACCAGCCCGGTGAGCGCTGGCAGTACCAGATCGCCAGCGACCTGGCGGGCGTGCTCGTCTCCCGCGTCACGGGGCAGTCCTTCGAGTCGTTCCTGCGCGAGCGGATCTTCGAGCCGCTCGGCATGAAGGACACCGGCTTCCACGTCCCCGCCGACCAGATCCACCGGCTGCCACCGCTGTACGCGCCCGACCCCGCGACCGGTGAGTTCCACGTCTGGGACGACGCGGCGACCGGCCGCCACAGCGCGCCCCCGGCGTTCCAGGGCGGTGGCGGCGGCCTGAACTCGACCGCCGACGACTACCACGCCTACTTCCGGATGCTGCTCGACAAGGGGCTGCACACCAACGGCGAGCGGATCCTGTCCCGGGCCGCCGTCGAGCTGATGACGACGAACCGGCTCAATGCCGAGCAGCTCGCCGCCCGCACCGCGCTCGCCTCGCAGAACGTGCACATCTCGTTCGGCCAGGGGCAGCACGGCGGCTGGGGCATCGGTATGGCGGTGCGCACCTACCGCGGTGACTACGCGCCCGTCGGCCAGTTCGGCTGGGACGGCGGCAGCGGCGCCTCGGCGTACGCGGACCCGGTCAACGACGTCACCGGCATTCTGCTCACCCAGGTCGGCGCGTCCGTCCCCGACCCGATCCACATCATCCTGGACTTCTGGACGACGCTGTACCAGGCGCTCGACGACTGACGGGCGGACGACGACTGACGGGCGGACGACGCGACAAGGCCCGGCCCTGGTTGCACCAGGCCCGGGCCTTGTCGCGTGATACCGCTACAGCTCGGCCATCCCCGCCGTGAGCGTCGTCCCGTCCGCCGGGTCCACGATCAGGAAGGCGCCCGTACGCCGGATCTCCGCGTACGCGTCCAGGGACAGCGGCTCGGCGGTGCGCAGCACCACGTGCCCGAGATCGTTCGCCGTCAACTCGCCCGCGTCACCGAGGGACTTGACGATCGCCTTCACCGTGCGGGTGGTGTGCCGCACGAGGACGCGCCGGCCGACCACCAGCGGCTGGTCCGCGAGGTGGCACACGGCCGCGCGCACGTCCTGCGTGACGGACGGCGCCCGGTCGTCGGCCGGTGCGATCAAGTCGCCCCGGGCGACGTCGAGTTCGTCGGCGAGCCGCACCGACAGGGAGGCCCCGGCGTGTGCCTCGTCCACGGCCTCGCCGAGCACGTCGAGGGCGGTGACCGTCGACGTGCGCCCCGAGGGGTGCACGGCCACCGTGTCACCGACGCGCAGCGTGCCGGAGACCAGCCGGCCCGCGTAGTGCCGGGCCTCGCCGTGCCGGATCACGTACTGCACCGGGAAGCGGGCGGGCGCGTCCGTCGACTCGGCCGTGACCTCGACCGTCTCCAGGTGCTCCAGGACGGTCGGGCCGCCGTACCAGTCCATGTGCGTGGACGGCTCCACGACGTTGTCACCGGCGAGCGCCGAGATCGGGATCGCGGTGACCTCAGAAATGTGCAACTCCCGCGCCAGCGAGCCGAATTCACCGGCTGTCCGGGTGAACGCCGACTCCTCGTAGCCGACGAGGTCCATCTTGTTGACGGCGAGGACGACGTGCGGGACGCGCAGCAGCGCGGCGATGGCGGCGTGCCGGCGGGTCTGTTCGACGACCCCGTTGCGGGCGTCGACGAGGATGATCGTCAGCTCCGCCGTGGAGGCACCGGTGACCATGTTCCGGGTGTACTGCACGTGCCCCGGGGTGTCCGCGAGGATGAAGCGGCGGCGCGGGGTCGCGAAGTAGCGGTACGCGACGTCGATGGTGATGCCCTGCTCGCGCTCGGCCCGCAGACCGTCGGTGAGCAGCGCCAGATCGGGCGTGCCGGTGCGGGAGATCGACTCCAGCTGGTCGGCGAGGACCGACTTCGAGTCGTGCAGCAGCCGCCCGACGAGCGTGGACTTGCCGTCGTCGACGGAACCGGCCGTGGCCAGGCGCAGGGTCCCGACCTCGGCCATCGTGGATACGGACATCTCTAGAAGTACCCTTCGCGCTTGCGGTCTTCCATCGCGGCCTCGGACAGCTTGTCGTCGGCGCGGGTGGCGCCCCGCTCGGTGAGCCGGGACGCGGCGATCTCGGCGATGACCTGCTCCAGCGTCTCGGCGTCCGAGTCGACGGCGCCGGTGCAGGACATGTCGCCCACGGTGCGGTAGCGCACCTGGCGCTTCTGCGGGACCTCGCCCTCCTTCGGGCCGCCCCACTCGCCCGCCGTCAGCCACATGCCGTTGCGGTCGAACACCTCACGCCGGTGCGCGAAGTAGATCTCCGGGAGCTCGATCCGCTCACGGGCGATGTACTGCCACACGTCCAGCTCGGTCCAGTTGGACAGGGGGAAGACGCGGACGTGCTCGCCGGGGGCGTGGCGGCCGTTGTACAGCTGCCACAGCTCGGGGCGCTGACGGCGCGGGTCCCACTGGGAGAACTCGTCGCGCAGGGAGAAGACGCGCTCCTTGGCGCGTGCCTTCTCCTCGTCGCGGCGGCCACCGCCGAACACGGCGTCGAAGCGCTCGTGCCGGATCGCCTCGGTCAGCGGGACGGTCTGCAGCGGGTTGCGGGTGCCGTCCGGGCGCTCCTTGAGCAGGCCCGCGTCGATGTAGTCCTGCACCGGCGCGACGTGCAGCCGAAGCCCGTGCTCCGCCACCGCGCGGTCCCGGTAGGCGATGACCTCGGGGAAGTTGTGCCCGGTGTCCACGTGCAGCAGCGGGAACGGCACCGGCGCGGGCGCGAACGCCTTCAGCGCCAGGTGCAGCATGACGATGGAGTCCTTGCCGCCGGAGAACAGGATCACCGGCTTCTCGAACTCGCCCGCCACCTCGCGGAAGATGTGCACCGCCTCGGACTCCAGAGCGTCCAGGTGGCTCAGCGTGTGGTTCTTCCCGGTCACGTCGCTCACACCAGCCCCTCGGCCGCGAGGACCGCGTGCACCGAACCGGCCGACTCGGCCGGCGTCCGGTCCTGCGTCTCCAGGAACAGGTCCGGCGAGACCGGCGGCTCGTACGGGTCGTCGACGCCGGTCAGGCCCTTGAGCCGGCCGGCGGCCTGACGCGCGTACAGGCCCTTCACGTCACGCGCGCTGCACACCTCCAGCGGCGTGGCGACGTGGATCTCGAAGTACGGGGCGTCGCTCGCCGCGTGCCGCTTGCGGACGGCCTCGCGGCTGTCGGCGTACGGGGCGATGACGGGCACGACGGCGAAGATGCCGTTGCGCGCGAGGATCTCCGCGACCAGGCCGATGCGCTGCACGTTCGTGTTGCGGTCCTCGCGGGAGAAGCCGAGGCCCGCGGAGAGGAACCGGCGGATCTCGTCACCGTCGAGCACCTCGACGCGGTGGCCCTCCGCGCGCAGCCGCCCGGCGAGGGCGCGCGCCACGGTGGTCTTGCCGGAGCTCGGCAGGCCCGTGAGCCAGATCGTGGCTCCCTGGGGCCGCTGCCGTGCCGTCCCGGCCCGGTTGGCCGTAGTCATACGTGGAGTCCTTTCGCGGCGTCGGTGTGCCGCAACTCATCGGTGGGGGCGGGCAGTTCGCGCGGACCCGCCCGCGGTGGTCGGTGCGGGCAGCCAGGTCCTGTCCGCGGTGGTCAATTCGGTGAACAGGGCCTCCCAGCGCGGGTGCACCGCGTCCGGGCCGTAGGCCGCCGCCGTCAGGAGCGCCGCCGTGCCCATCTGCGAGCGCAGCTCGCGGTCCGCCATCAGGCGGGCCAGGGCGTCGGCGAGGGCGTCGGGGTCCTGCTCCGGCACGAGCAGCCCGTCGACCCCGTGGGTGAGGACGTCGGCCGGGCCCGTGGGGCAGTCGAACGAGACGACCGGCAGGGCGTGCGCCATCGCCTCGATCAGCACCATCGGCAGGCCCTCGAAGCGTGAACTCAGCACGTAGACCGAGGCCTTGGCGAGCTCGTCGTCGAGCCGTTCGCAGTGGCCCATCAGGAAGACGTGGTTGTAGAGGTGGTGCTCCTCGACGAGGGCGCGCAGCTGCGCCTTCTTCTCGCCGGTGCCGTAGATCCTCAACTGCCAGTCGGGGTAGGCCTCGACGAGCTTCGCCCACGCGGGGATCAACAGGTCGAAGCCCTTCTGGTGGAAGAGCCGGCCGGCCGCGACCACGATCTTCGCCTCATGGTCCGAGGGCACCTGGTCGAGGGAGTGCACCGCGTTCGGGATGCGCACGACGCGCGTGCCCGGCAGCAGCCGCGCGTACTCGTCGCGGTCCCGCTCCGTCAGCACGGCGACCGCGGCGAAGGCGCCGTACGTCTCGACGATGCGCTGCTGCACGTCGGGCCGGTGCGTGCCGTGGTTCATGTGCTCCTGCGCCACCCGCACCACACCGTTCGTGGCGTGCGTGGCGGACAGGAAGTTCAGGGCGGGGCGCGTCGTGACGAGGACACCGTCGGTCAGCGACCGCAGGTAGTCGGCCAGGGCGATCTCGACGCGGCGCGTGAAGTACCGGGAGCCGAACTCGCCCACGGGGATCTCCTTGCCGGGCGCGTCCAGGTCCTCGGCCTTGCCGCGCAGCGAGCGCCACCGGGCGGCGAGGCCGCGCGCGGGCTCCGGATCGGGCTGCCGGTGGCCCTCGCGCAGGTCCAGGACGGTGTGCACCGGCACCCGCTCGTCCAGCGGGAACGGGAGCTCGTCGCGGTTGCGCAGGGCGCACACGATCTCGACGTCCCAGCCCGCCGCCACCAGGGAGTTGGCCTGGTTGAAGACGGTGCGGACGGTGCCGCCGCGCCCGTAGGCGTGCATCAGCAGATAGCGGATCCTGGGGGGCTTCGGGGAGTTCGTGGTCATGAGCGGCACTCCAGGGACAGGTTGTCCTCGACCGTGAAGTACGGCTTGACCCCGAAGTCCGCGCCCGGCACGTGCTGCACCGGGTAGACCATGATCGCCTTCTTGCCGCTGATGTCGTCGAGCTTGCGGCCGACGCGCAGTTTGTGGGTCCCGTCCGTCAGGTGCAGGTCCCACTGGTCGGTGTCCTTGAAGCCGTCGTACGCGGCCAGGTCGGCGACCTTCCACTCGCCGGCGAACTGCTCGCCGTCGAGCTCGGCGTCGTAGCGCAGGACGTGGTCGGTGCGCGTGCGGCGGGTCAGGGTGAGGCGCCAGCCGCGGTCCGCGACCGTGTCCACCCCGTGCAGCCGGCCGACGACCTTGATCCGCCCGTCCCGCGGCCACACCTGTTCGACCTCGGCGTGGGGCTTCACTTCAGGTACCCCCAGGCCTTGCACATGGGCTTGAGGATCTCGGGGATCTCGTCGTCCTTCGGCAGCTCGCGGCCCTTCTGGACGGTGCCGGTCCTGATCTTGTCGCGCCAGTCGCCGAGGCCCTTGTGGATCTGGGTCTCGTCGCGCTTGCCGTAGTCGAGCATCGACGGTTCGAAGTCGATGCCGAGGAAGGCGCAGATGCCGCGCAGCTTGCCCTCGGGGTCGGCGGTCAGCTCCTCGTAGCGCACGGTGTGGCCGCCGGTGAGGTGCTTACGGGCGTTGTCGACGGCCTTCATGTAGCGCAGCGCGTCCGCGCACGCCTCCTCGTACGTGCGCTTGTCCGGGTCGCCCTCGTGCCAGGACCGGGCGATGGAGACCGGGTGGCGCAGCAGGAAGACGAACCGGGCGTCGGGCCAGCAGTCACGGATCCGCCGGTGGACGAAGGCGTTGCTGGGCGTCTTCTCGACGAGGAAGTCCTTGCCGGACTTGACCAGTTCGCGGTGCATGACGCGGTCCCACAGCAGATGCTCCAGGTCGCCGCGGCTCAGATCGAGGGCGTCCATGGCCTTCTCCGACAGCTTGCTGCCGTAGCCGACCTCGAGGCGGCGGATGTGCAGCTCGTGCGGGGAGTGCAGCCGCGAGTGCGCGTTCATCAGCATCCGCAGCAGGGTCGAGCCCGAGCGCACCGGCGACAGGATGAAGACCGGCCGGGTGAGGAGCCGGTCCGTGGCGAGGTCGCCGGGGGTCGAGTAGGCGGGCGCGGGCCGCTTGGCCGGCGTGGCGGCGGCCGGCGTCGCGGGCTGCACCGGCACCTTCTTCGCCGGCGCCTTCTGTGCTCGCTGCACCTGGAGGCCGGTGGTGGCGGTGAGCGCCCGGTTCATCTTGCGCATCAGACTCATGCGTCCCGACGCTAAGTGCGCAATCTGAGAAGAGGGATGGAGGGACCTGAGGGTTCCCTTAGCACCCTTTCATGTGGTGGAGATCA
Source organism: Streptomyces sp. VRA16 Mangrove soil (assembly GCF_017377775.1). Taxonomy (GTDB): domain Bacteria; phylum Actinomycetota; class Actinomycetes; order Streptomycetales; family Streptomycetaceae; genus Streptomyces. The sequence continues at coordinate 231,626 of NZ_JAFVLN010000013.1, read as the reverse complement.
CCAGGCGGTCTTCTTCATGCAGGGTTCATGGAACTAGCCTGCGTCGACGAACCGCTGTCCTGCGGGGTGCAGCCGCTCGTGCAGCGCCCGGAACACCGCGGCCGACCGCAGCCCCGGCCACCCCGCGGGCAGCAGCTCCGGTGGCAGGCCCGGATCCGCGTACGGCAGGTGCCGCCACGAGTCGAGCGCGAGCAGATGATCGCGGTAGGCGTCCCGGGGCGGGGTGTCCGTACGGGCCTCCCAGGCGCGCAGCACCGGCTCGTGCTCGTCGAGGAACGCCTCGTGCAGCTTGGCGAGCGCGGCCAGGTCCCACCAGCGGGCCACCGCGTCGGCCGTCGCCGCGAAACCCAGGTGCTCGCCGGTGAACAGATCCACGTACGCCGCGCAGCCGATCCGCTCCAGCGTGTGCCGCGTCTCCTCGTACAGCGCCGCGGGAGCGAGCCACACCCCGGGCGCCGCCGTGCCGAAGCCGAGCCCGGCGAGCGTGGAGCGCAGCACGTGCCGCTTGGCGCGCTCGGACTCGGGCACGGAGAACACGGCCAGCACCCAGCCGCTGCCCCGCGCGGCGTCCCCGTAGATCCGGCGGTCGCCGTCGGCGAGGAGCTGGCGGGCGTCGTCCGACAGCGCGTACCCGGCGGCGCCGGTCGCCGTGCGCGCGGGCAGCAGCAGGCCGCGCCGCTTGAGCCGGGACACCGCCGAGCGCACGGACGGCGCGTCGACCCCGGCCGCGCCGAGCAGCCGGATCAGCTCGGCGACGGGGACGGCTCCGGGGAAGCCGCGCCCGTAGGCGCCGTACAGGGTGACGATCAACGACCGGGGGGTATGCGGGGTCTGCTCGGACACGTGATCACCTTACGGTTCCGGGCTCGCGCAGCCGGAAGCGCTGGAGCTTTCCCGTGGCGGTCCTGGGCAGGGCGTCGAGGAACTCGATCGCGCGCGGGCACTTGTACGGCACCAGCTCCGCCTTCATGAACGCGCGCAGTCCCTCCGGGTCCCGGCGGGCGCCGGGCCGCAGCACCACGTACGCGACCGCGATCTGGCCGCGCGCCTCGTCGGGCCGCCCCACGACGGCCGCCTCCGCCACGTCCGGGTGGCGCAGCAGCGCCTCCTCGACCTCGGGGCCCGCGATGTTGTACCCGGCGGAAATGATCATGTCGTCGGCGCGGGCCACGTACCGGAAGTACCCGTCGGGCTCACGGACGTAGGTGTCCCCCGTGAAGTTCCAGCCGTCGCGCACGTACCCGCGCTGCCGCTCGTCGGCGAGATAGCGGCAGCCGACGGGCCCGCGCACGGCGAGCAGCCCCGGTTCCCCGTCCGGCAGCCGGGCGCCGTCCCGGTCCACGACCCGCGCCTCCCAGCCGGGCACCGGCAGCCCGGTCACCCCCGGCCGGGCCGCTTCGTCCGCTGCCGAGATGAAGATGTGCAGGAGTTCGGTGGCGCCGATGCCGTTGATGATGCGCAGACCGGTCGCCTCGTGCCAGGCGTGCCAGGTCGCGGCCGGCAGATTCTCCCCGGCGGAGACACAGCGGCGCAGCGAGCTCAGGTCGTACGCGTCCCAGGACGGGTCGGCGAGCATCGCCCGGTAGGCGGTCGGCGCGGTGAACAGCACCGACACCCGGTGCTCGGGCACCGCCGCCAACAGCCGTGGCGCGCCCGCCTGTTCGAGCAGCAGCGCCGAGGCGCCGGCCCGCAGCGGGAAGATCACGAGTCCGCCGAGCCCGAAGGTGAAGCCGAGCGGCGGACTGCCCGCGAACACGTCGTCGGGGACCGGCTTGACGACATGCCGCGCGAACGTGTCCGCGACGGCGAGCACGTCCCGGTGGAAGTGCATGCACCCCTTGGGCCGCCCGGTGGTGCCCGAGGTGAACGCGATCAGCGCGACGTCGTCGGCCGCGGTGCGCACCGCCGCGTACCCGGCGGGCTTCGGGGCCGCGCGGTGCAGCAGGTCGTCGGGCCCGTCCCCGCCGAAGGTGGTGATCCGCAGCCCCGGCACCCCGGCCTTCGCCAGATCGTCCACGGACCGTACGTCGCACAGCGCGTGCCGCACCTGCGCGATCCCGCACATCGTGGCCAGCTCGGTCGCCCGCGCCTGCGCCAGCACGGTCACCGCGACCCCGCCCGCCTTCATCACGGCGAGCCAACAGGCCGCCAGATGCGGGGTGGTGGGGCCGCGCAGCAGGACGCGGTTGCCGGGCACGACGCCCAGGTCGTCGGTGAGGACGTGCGCGATCCGGTCGACGGTGGCCCGCAGCTCCCCGTACGTCCACGGGGGCCGGCCGGGGCAGTGGAAGGCGGGCCGATCGGCGCCGAACCGCTCGACGGTCGCGTCGAGGAGCTCGGCGCCGCAGTTCAGCACGGCAGGACCGGGCGGTCCCGGCCCGTCGAGGACCAGGTCGGGCCAGAGCTCGGCGGGCGGCAGATGGTCGCGCGCGAACGTGTCGACGTGCCCGGAGGGCAGGAGTGGGCCGTGCGGGCTGCGTGGGTGGGTCATGGCCGGATGCCCCCTTGCCGTCGCATGCTTCGCGGCTGCTTCTCGGCGTGTGGTCGCGCATCGAGCGTATCGTGATGGTGACGACAGTCAACGGTGCGCGATACGGTTCCGTGTATGGGCACTTTCTCGCTCGACCCCGATCACCTCGCGTGGTGCGCCCGGCTGCGCGGGCTCGCACGCCGGCACCTGGCACCCCTCGCGGAGAAGGGCGAACCGGGCCGGATCAACCGCCCCCTCGTCGCCGAACTGGGCCGACTCGGCCTGTTGGAGCGCCTCTTCACCTCCGGCGCCCTCGATCTGTGCCTGATGCGCGAGTCCCTGGCACAGATCAGCACGGAGGCCGAGACGGCCCTCGCCCTGCAAGGACTCGGGGCGCACCCCGTGCACGCGTACGGCACCGAGGAGCAGCGCGCGCGCTGGCTCCCGCGGGTCGGCGCCGGGACGGCGGTGGCGGCGTTCGCGCTGAGCGAGCCGGGGGCGGGCTCGGACGCGGCGGCGCTGGCGCTGCGGGCGGTCGAGCAGGACGGGACCTGGCGGCTCTCCGGCGAGAAGACCTGGATCTCCAACGCCCCGGAGGCCGACTTCTACACCGTCTTCGCCCGCACCGGAGAGCCGGGGAGCCGGGGCGTCACGGCGTTCCTGGTGCCCGCCGACCGGCCCGGCCTCACCGGCACCCCGCTGGACATGCTCTCCCCGCACCCGCTCGGCAGCCTCGCCTTCGACGAGGTCCCCGTCACCGCCGACGACGTGCTCGGCGAGGTGGGCCGCGGCTTCCGCGTCGCCATGAACACCCTCAACCTGTTCCGGCCCAGCGTCGGCGCGTTCGCCGTCGGCATGGCCCAGGCCGCGCTCGACGCGACCCTCGACCACACCGCGCGCCGCGAGGCGTTCGGCGGGCCCCTCAAGGACCTCCAGACCGTGGCCCACCAGGTCGCCGACATGGCGCTGCGCGTCGAGTCCGCCCGCCTGATGGTGTACGCGGCGGCCTGCGCGTACGACGAAGGCGCCGACGGCGTCCCGCGGCGCGCCGCGATGGCGAAACTGCTCGCCACCGAGACCGCCCAGCACGTGATCGACACCGCGGTCCAGCTGCACGGCGCGCGGGCCCTGTGCCGCGGCCACCTCCTGGAACACCTCTACCGCGAGGTGCGCGCGCCCCGCATCTACGAAGGCGCCACCGAGATCCAACGCGCCATCATCGCCCGCGAGTTGTACAAGGAGGCAGCCGAATGAACGACGGTCCCCGACGCATCAACCCGCCCGAACTCTCCCCGCCCACCGGCTTCTCGCACGCCGTCGTCGCCACCGGCGGCCGCCTCGTGCTGCTCGCCGGGCAGACCGCCCTGGACGCCGACGGCAAGATCGTCGGGGCGGACCTGCCCGCCCAGTTCACCCGGGCCCTCACCAACCTGCTCACCGCCCTGCGGGCCGCGGGCGGCACCCCCGCGGACCTCGCCCGGGTCACCGTCTACGCGACGGACGTGGCCGACTACCGCGCGCACGCCCGTCGACTCGGCGCCATCTGGCGGGAGTTGGCGGGCCGCGACTATCCCGCGATGGCGGTGATCGGCGTCGCCCGGCTCTGGGACGAACAGGCCCTGGTGGAACTGGACGGCACCGCCGTCCTCCCGTAGGGCCGGTCCCCGGGCCCCGTTCGGAGTTCCCCGTCCGCGCCGCGGCGGGCGGCATAGGCTCGGTGGCATGACGACGACGCAGCAGGCCGAACTCTCCACAGGTCCGATCGCGTACGACGACACCGGAGGCGACGGCACCCCGGTGCTCCTGCTCCACGGCCTCGCCCAGGACGGTGCGGTGTGGCGGCATGTCGTCGACGAACTCGGCACGTCCGTACGGTGCATCGTGCCGACCCTCCCGTACGGCAGCCACCGCCTGCCCCTGCGCCCCGGGACCCGGCTCTCCCCGCGCACCATGGCGTCGCTCATCGGGGAGTTCGCCGACGTGCTGAAGCTCGGCGACGACACGGTGTTCGTGGAGAACGACACGGGCCGGCTCCAGCAGCTCGTCGCCGAGCGGCCCGACCGGGTGGGCCGGCTGGTGCTCGCGGGCTGCGAGGCGTTCGACAACTACCCGCCCGGCGTCCCCGGCAAGATGCTCGACCTGTCCGCCCGCATCCCCGGCGGCATCGCGTTCCACGCCTGGATCCTCGCGGTGCGGCCGGTGCGGCGGATCCCCGGGCTCGGATACGCGGCGATGGCGCAGCGCCCCGTCCCGCACGACCTCATCGACCGCTGGATCAGGCCGCTGCGCGCGGACCCGGCCGCCCGCGACCTGCTCATCGGCTATCTCAAGGCGGCGCGGCGGACCGAACTGATGGAGACGGTCGACGCCCTGCGCGCGTACGACCGTCCCGCCCTGGTCGTCTGGGGCCGGCAGGACCGGGTGAACCCGCCCGCGCACGGCCGCCGGCTCGCCGAACTCCTGCCGCAGGGACGCCTGGTGGAGCTGGACGACTGCGGCACGCTGATCCCGCTGGACCGGCCGAAGGCGTTCGCGGCGGCCCTCAAGGAGTTCGTGGCGCAGACCTGAGCGCGGGTCCGCGGGTCACCGGGCGAACCCGGTCGTCAGGAACGACGTCTCGTCCTTCGACGACGTCCCGCGCGCGACCCACCAGTGCGTGGCGTCACCCGACCCGTGCCGCCCCCAGGCCCACACCACCTCGTCCTTCCCGTCGCCGTCGAAGTCGGCGACGGTGACGACGTGGGCGGCGCGGGCCGCCGCGGGCACCTTCTTGCCCGCCCACCGCGCGGGGCCCTGCCGCCCGGTGCGCGTCCGCGTCTCCCCGTCGATCAGGGTGACGCCGCCGGTGCCCCCGGTGACCAGCAGCCCGTCGCGGCCGTCACCGTCCGGGTCGGCCGCCCGGAAGGAGCCGCGCGCCGGGCCGGGGGCCGGCAGCCGGTACGGCACCGGGGCGCCGCCGTCGCCCGGGTACACGGCGAGCGAGCCGTCGACGTCCGGGGCCTCGGTCTCGTAGCCGGGCTCGTCGTTGCGGCCGCCGTCGTCACCGATCGCCAGATCACGGACGCCGTCACCGTCGAAGTCGCCGAACGCGTGGGCGTTGCCCTTGCGGAGCGTCCGGCCCCGGCCGGTGCGGACGTCGGCGTACCAGATGCCGTCCTCCTGCTCGCCGTCCGAGGTGCGCCGCACCAACAGGCCGGTGCGGCGCGGGTGTTCGGGGTCGACGGCGTCCGCGGACAGCCCGCCGCCCCCGGCGACGGCCGGCAGCGACGCCGTGCGGGCCGGTGCGCCGGTCGACCGGTCGAAGGGCCCGTAGAGCAGCCACACCACGGGCCGCTCACCCGCGTTCAGCCCGGCGAGGTCCAGGTGTCCGTCCCCGTCGAAGTCGCCCCGCACCGGCGTCGAGACGCCCAGCCGGGCCGCCGCCGGGAGCCGGACCGGGGTCGCCCGCGTCCCCCGGACGGGACCGGTCGGCGACCCCCAGCTCACGTACGGGGCGATGCGCTGCCCGATGACGTGCCCGTCGGTGGCCCGCTCGCCCGCCACCTGGTTGACGAAGTCGGGGTACCCGTCCCCGTCCAGATCGCCGGTGACCAGGTCGTCCGTGGAGATGCTCCACGCACTGCCCGCCGCCTGCGGATCGCGCGCGGGCAGCCCGAAGTCCGCGCGCTCGTACACCGCCCGTGTCGTCGGATCGAGCCCGTGCGCCGAGCCGTACACGACCGCGACCCGCTGGTCGGAACCGGACTGGTCGGGCTCGGCGCCGGCCGGCAGCGTCGACACGGTCAGCAGCAGATCCGGATGCCCGTCCCCGTTGAGGTCGTCGGGGTCCCGGGAGCCCTTCCCGGCCTCGGGCGCCCGGCTCTCGCGCGGCGCCCGGGGCGCGTCGGCGGCCGAACTCCGCGACGGCGAGGGGGACTTGGTATCCGTCGCGGCGCCCCCACACCCCGCGACCAGGGAGAGGACGGCACCGAGGGAGAGGGCGAGCAGCGGGCCGCGACGGCGAGACTTCATGCGCACACCCTCACACCCCGCCGCCCCCACGGGAAGATCACGGCGCCGGCACCCGGAACCGGCGCCGGTACTCCGTCGGCGTCGTGTTCAGCCGCCGCCGGAAGGCCCGTACGAGCGTGTCCACCGTGCCGAACCCGCAGACGGACGCGACGCGTTCGAGCGTGGCGTCCGACGACTCCAGCTCGTGCCGGGCCTTCTCCACCCGGACCGACTCGATGTACGCGTGCGGGGTCGTGCCGAGTTCGGTCTTGAACAGACGGGTCAGGTGCCGGTCGCTGACATGCGCGTACGCGGCGAGATCGGCGACCGTGAGCGGCTCGGCGACACGGCGCAGGATGTGGTGGCGCAGATCCTCGATGCGGCGCGTCGAGGAGACCTGCTCCAGCGGCACGCTGAACTGGCTCTGCCCGCTGGGGCGTTTGAGGTACATCACCAGCTGCCGGGCCACCCGCAGGGCGACCTCCTCGCCCAGGTCGTCGGCGATCAGCGCGAGGGAGAGATCGAGGCAGGCGCTGATCCCGGCGCCCGTCCACACGTTGTCCTCGCGGATGAAGATCGGGTCCGCGTCGACCCGCACCGCCGGGTGGTCGGCGGCCAGTCGCTGCGCGGTCGACCAGTGCGTCGTGGCGCGCTTGCCGTCGAGCAGGCCCGCCGCGGCCAGCAGATGCGCGCCCACGCACACCGAGGTGATCCGGTGCGTCCGCCCGGCGAGCACCCGCACCCACTCGACCAGCTCGGGATCGACCAGCGGATGCACCCGGCGCTCCGCGTCGACCTCCACCGCCCCCGGCACGATCAGCGTGTCGATCCCGCCCGCCGCGGCCGCCTCGAAGGTGACGTCGGGCAGGATGCGGACCCCGGCGCCGGTCGTCACCGGATCCATGGTCCGCGCCGCGAGCAGCACCTGATAGCCCGCCGCCTCGTCGGTCTCGCGCAGGGCGAGCGAGAAGACCTCCGGAGGGCCGGTGACGTCGAGCAGGTCGACGCCCTCGAAGAGCACGATCACGATGAGCCGTCTACCGGTCGCGTCCAGCACGGGCCCTCCCCTCGGTCCGCCCCACCGGGCATGTCGGTATCTGCATGTTAGACGTCATTGCCGACATCACAGCCGGCTCATAGCGTTACGGACGCGGCCCGACGGAAATTCCGGGACGCGAACGACACACGTGACTCAAAGGCGGTACACCCATGTCCCGAACCACGCTGCGCGAGCTCAACGGCTTCGACCAGACGCCCGCCACGCTGGCCGGCTCGACCCTGGTCCTCATCGACTTCCAGAACACCTACACCCAGGGCGTCATGGAACTCGACGGCTGGCAGGAGTCCCTCGACGCCGCCGCGCAGCTGCTGGCGCGGGCCCGCGCGGCCGGCACCAAGGTCGTGCACGTGATCAACGACGGCGGCCCGGGGACGCCGTACGACATCCGGGCCGAGATCGGCAGCATCCACCCGAAGGTCGCACCGGTCGACGGTGAGCCGGTCGTCGTCAAGCAGGTCCCGAACGCGTTCGTCGACACCGACCTCGCCGAGCACATCCCCGGCGGTCAGGACGTCGTCATCGCGGGCTGGATGACGCACATGTGCGTCGCGTTCACCGCGCAGGGCGCCTTCCTCGGCGGCCACCGTCCGACCGTCGCCGCAGACGCCTGCGCCACCCGCTCGCTGCCGGTCGCGGGCACCGACGTGCCCGCCGAGCAGGTGCACCGCAGCGCCCTCGCCACCATCGCCGACCTGTACGGGGTCGTCGTCGAGTCCCAGAAGGAGATCTCCTGATGAAGCCGGTCCGCACCGCAGTCGCCCTGGGCACCGCCGCCCTGCTCGCCGCCACCGTGACGGCGTGCGGCGGCAGCTCCGAGGCCGCCACGCGCACCGACCGGAACGACAAGAAGGCGTCGCCCACAGCGGAACCGAATCACGCGAAGGACACCACGACGCTCCGGCAGCTGATGAAGACGGACGAGACCCCGGCGAAGCTGTCGAACGCCGCCCTGGTCCTCGTCGACTACCAGAACGTCTACACCAGCGGCACCATGGAGCTCACCGGCTGGCGTGCCGCGGTGAAGGAGACCAAGGCCCTCCTGGAGCGTGCCCGCAAGGCGCACACCCCGGTCATCCACATCGTGGAGAAGGGCTACGACCTCACGTCGAAGGCCGGACAGATCATTCCGGCGCTCAAGCCCGCCCAGGGCGAGGCCGTCGTCGAAAAGGCCGTCCCCAACGGCTTCCACGAGACGAACCTCGACAAGGAACTCAAGAAGACCGGCCGCAAGAACGTCATCATCGCCGGCTTCATGACGCACATGTGCACCCTGTTCACCACCGAGGGCGCGGTCTACCACGGCTACAACCCGACCGTGGTCGGCAACGCCTCCGCGACCCGCCCGCTCCCGGTGAACGGCAACCCGAACGGCATCCCGGCGCAGCAGGTCCACGAGGCCGCGCTGGCCACCATCCAGGACCGCTTCGGCGTCGTGGTGCCCGAGCAGAGCGACATCAAGTAGCGCTCCGCCCGTGAACCCCCGGCGGGGAGAGAGGCCCGGGCCCCTCTCCCCGCCGAAGGGCGCGCCCCCAACGCGCCCGCCGGTCAACCCAGTTGATCCCCCCAGTTGATCCCCCCAGCCAAAGGTTTCCCCCCATGCACCAGATCCCCCCAGCACCCAAGAGACAGCCCACCAGAACCTCATGGAGAAGACGAAGATGGCTACGCGCAGAGGGTTTATCGGCAGCGCCACCGGCATCGGTACCGCGGCCCTGATCGGCTACTCGGCGACTCCGAGTGCCGCGGACACCTCGACGGCGGGCACCGTGGCCGCGGAAGCGGTCTCCCAGGAACAGGCGCGCGACTCGATCTTCGCCGTGAACGCCGGGATGCGCGCCAACTACGCCACCCTGAAAGCCGAGTTGATCAAACACCTGTCGCCCGTGGTCGTCGTGCAGAACGACGCGAAGGGCGGCCGCTTCACCCTCGTGACCAAGGACGGCCAGGAGTCGGCCAACCCCGTGTCCCAGACGTTCGAGCTGGCCAAGTCCATCGCTCACGTCCCGCTCGGCATCTTCTCGGTGATCGCCTCCTATCTGGCGGACAAGATCCCGAACCTGCCGAACGCCGACCGCATCGACCCGCACGACCTCGTCATGGTCGCGTTCAACGACGACACGTCCACCGCATGGATCGAGCCCCTCAACGCCTACGCCGCCAAGCTCGGCACGGCCCGCGGGAACCTCGCCTCCGCGAACCTCCCCGCCGAGCTGACCACGTCCTGCGGCCACATCCTCGACGCGGGCCTCGCCTTCATCAAGAACGCGGTGGCGACCGAGCACTTCGACATGAAGTCCTTCGAGGACTTCTCGGGCAGCGTCTACCCCGACATCCGCGTCAACATGGAGCATGCCTCGAAGGCCCAGATCGCGGGCGTGCAGCAGATCATGAAGACCTGGCGCGCCAAGGTCGGCGAGGTGGCGTGGGCCGATCTGTACTGCGTGGTGATCTCGCAGTGGACGACCAGCGTGCTCAACCAGAACACCATCATCCTCAAGGACTGCATGAACGCGGCGAAGGTCGCCACCCACCTGATCGACCTGCCCGGCCTGGAGCCGCCGGCCGACCCGGTCTTCACCGCCCTCGACAACCTCGCCCGCATCGTGCAGGACAACGTCGCCGCCGAGATGGTGTTCCCCAAGGACACGGTGGTCGCCGACGCCCTCAAGGGCCAGCAGGACCTGCTCTCCGACGAGATCCTCAACCAGCTCGGCAGTAACACGGTGACGACCCTGTCCGCACCGTCCTACAACACGGTCGCCTCGGGCACGGCGACCTGCCCCGTGGCCCACTGACGCACGGCGGCGGCCACCGCAGGGGTGGCCGCCGCCCGGTCCCGCCGGATCAGATGTCGCGGAACGTCTCGATCTGCGCGCCCACGGAGTTGAGCCGCTCGGCCAGATCCTCGTAACCGCGGTTGATGACGTACACGTTGCGCAGCACCGACGTGCCCTCGGCCGCCATCATCGCCAGCAGCACGACGACCGCGGGGCGCAGGGCCGGCGGGCACATCATCTCCGCCGCGCGCCAGCGCGTCGGGCCCTCCACCAGCACCCGGTGCGGGTCGAGGAGCTGGAGGCGGCCGCCGAGGCGGTTGAGGTCCGTCAGGTAGATCGCGCGGTTGTCGTAGACCCAGTCGTGGATCAGGGTCTTGCCCTGGGCCGAGGCCGCGATCGCCGCGAAGAACGGGACGTTGTCGATGTTCAGGCCCGGGAACGGCATCGGGTGGATCTTGTCGATCGGCGCCTCCAGTTTGGAGGGGCGGACCGTGAGGTCGACCAGACGCGTGCGGCCGTTGTCCGCGACGTACTCCGCCGAGCGGTCGTGGTCGAGGCCCATCTCCTCCAGGACGGCGAGCTCGATCTCCAGGAACTCGATCGGCACCCGCTTCACGGTGAGTTCGGACTCCGTGACCACCGCGGCGGCGAGCAGGCTCATCGCCTCGACCGGGTCCTCGGACGGCGAGTAGTCCACGTCGACGTCGATGTGCGGGAGGCCGTGCACGGTCAGCGTCGTGGTGCCGATGCCCTCGACCTTGACGCCGAGCGCCTCCAGGAAGAAGCACAGGTCCTGGACCATGTAGTTGGAGGACGCGTTGCGGATGACCGTCGTGCCGTCGTGACGGGCCGCGGCCAGCAGCGCGTTCTCCGTCACCGTGTCGCCGCGCTCGGTCAGCACGATCGGGCGGTCGGGGGAGATGCGCTCCACCTCGGCGTGGTAGAGCCCCTCGGTCGCGGCGATGTCCAGGCCGAACCGGCGCAGCGCGATCATGTGCGGCTCGATCGTGCGCGTGCCGAGGTCGCAACCGCCCGCGTACGGCAGCTTGAAGCGGTCCATGCGGTGCAGCAGCGGACCGAGGAACATGATGATCGAGCGGGTGCGGCGGGCCGCCTCCGCGTCGATCGCGCCCATGTCGAGATCGGCCGGCGGCACGATCTCCAGGTCGACCCCGTCATTGATCCAACGGGTGCGCACACCGATGGAGTTGAGGACCTCAAGGAGACGGTAGACCTCTTCGATCCGGGCCACGCGGCGCAGCACCGTGCGCCCGTCGTTCAGCAGCGACGCGCACAGCAGCGCCACGCACGCGTTCTTGCTCGTCTTGACGTCGATCGAGCCGGACAGCCGGCGCCCGCCGACCACGCGCAGATGCATCGGACCCGCGTACCCGAGGGACACGATCTCACTGTCGAGGGCCTCGCCGATCCGGGCGATCATCTCAAGGCTGATGTTCTGGTTGCCGCGCTCGATCCGGTTGACGGCGCTCTGGCTGGTGCCGAGCGCCTCGGCAAGCTGGGTCTGCGTCCAGCCCCGGTGCTGGCGGGCGTCGCGGATGAGCTTGCCGATGCGTACGAGGTAGTCGTCTGCCATAGGGGCAGATTATCTCAGATATGAGATGACGCATTCTGGGGGGTCCACTCGGGTGACGGGGCGTCAGCGCTTGCTGCGCCGCCCCGCGCGAGCGGTGCGCGTGCGCCGCCAGCCGAACGGGCCGGGCAGGTCCATCGACGTGGTCCTGCGCCCGGTGCTGCTGTGCGTGTGCCGCGGCCCGTGCCGCCCGCCGCCCGTCGTGACCGACCAGGACCGCCGGTTGATGTTGAGGCGTACCCCGGGAAGGATCCTGAAGCTCTTGCGGAATGTGAGAGGCATGGCGTACGGGTACCCGCGCACCCCGCGATCAGTCGACGCGCCGGCCGCACCGCTCAGTCGACGGGAAACACCGCGCCCGGCGCCGCGTACGCCACCGGCCCCGCGAACGCGGTGGCCGCACGGGTCACGGCGGCCCCGGGCCCGACCGCCCGCCCCACGTGCGTCACGATCAGCCGCCGCGCACCCGCGGCCGTGGCCGTCGCCCCGGCCTCCTCCGGCGAGTGGTGCACCCCTTCGCCGTCGTCGCCGTCGGCCTCGCACAGCAGCGTCCCGCACCCGGTGGCCAGTTCGGTGAGCGCGGCGCACGGCGCGCTGTCCCCCGAGTACGTCAGCGACCGTCCCTCGTGCTCCACGCGCAGCGCGAACGCGGGCATCCCGTGCGCCACCTCCCGCGACGTCAGCTCCAGCGCGCCCACCCGCGCCCGCTGTCCGTCCGTCAGCTCCCGCACCTCGAACGCCCGCTCCACCGGACTGCGCCGCTCGCCGTGCGTGAGGAAGTCCGCGAGCCGGTCCGCGACGCCGGGCGGCCCGTACAGCGGGAGCGGCGCGTCGAGCCGGATGTCCGCGTACAGCAGGGCGTAGTAGGCGGTGAGCAGGTCCGCGGTGTGGTCGGCGTGCAGATGGGAGATCCAGATCGCGTCGACCTCGTCGAGTCGCGCGTGCCGCTGCAGCGCGCCGAGCGTCCCGCTGCCCGCGTCCACCCACAGCCGGGTGCCGCCCGCCGTCACGAGATATCCGGAGCAGGGGTTGTCCGCGGCGGGGTAGGGCGTGGCGCTGCCGAGGACGGTGAGACGGAGGTCACTGGTCATTGCCGGACGCTATCGGACCCCGCAGCGCGGGGATGTGCGGGGTGTTCGTTGGTTCGATCTTTTCGAACTCTTGACGTTGTCATGAGTGAAGCGGTTACCGTACGCAGCATTCGTGGCCGCGAGGATCCGACGGGGGCGGCCGGTGAGGTGGGACTCATGTCGTTCGACGAGGAATGGGCCGGGCTGCGGGACGCGGCTGCGGAACGCCGCGGCTCCATGCGGCTCAACAGCGTTCCCGCCGAGGGCGGCGGGGGAGGCGGCGCCGACCTGGTGGTCAACCGGGACGAACTGGGGCGGATCGGAAACGACGCCTACGAACTGCGCACCCGGCTCTCCAAGGAGGGCGACCTGGCCAGGCCCGCCACCTTCGACGCGGCGATCGCGCTGACCAACGGCGAGTTCGCCTGCGGTTCCGCGCTGCTCAAGGTGCACGACCGGTGGAACACCCACCTCAAGACGCTGCTCGACGCCTGCGCGCAGATCTCCAACCACCTCGACTACTCCAAGGCCCAGCACGCCAAGGACGAGGTGAAGGTCCAGGGAGACCTGGCCGCCGTGTCCAAGCTGTCCGAGTATCTGAAGTAGCCGAACCACCTGGCGGGGGATCTTCACCATGCTGAAGTACGAGGACATCATCGACGCGCCGGTGGGCAAGCTGAAGGCCGCGGCCGACGACTGGGCCGAGATGGCGGGCAAGCTGGACACCCTGGCGGGGGACGCCGACAAGGGCATGCTGGCGCGGGCGAACGCGGCCGACTGGGCGGGCGTGAACGCGGAGGTCACCAAGGAGTTCATCGGCAAGACGGCCAAGGAGTTCACGGACGCGGCAGCCGAGGCCAAGGGCGTCAAGCTGATCCTTCAGGAGGGCTACGAGGCCATCAAGAAGGCCAAGGACGACCTGACCGACATCCGCGACCACGAGGGTCCCGCGGCCGGCATCAGCGTGGACGCCCGGGGCAAGGTCACCGCGCGCCATCCGCTGTCGGAGCAGCCGGCGGCCCGCCACGATCCGGACTACCCGGACCTGCTGCACCAGGAGCGGCAGAACATCGAATCGTGGCAGAAGAGGATCGACCTCATCGTCGACAACTGCAACGACACCGACGTGTCCTTCAAGAACTCCCTCGAAGCCAACGTCACCGACAGCAAGGACTTCAGCGCCCCGAAGTACACGAAGATGGACCAGGAGGAGGCCGACCGGGCCGCCGCCCTGGCCGCCAAGGGCCGCGACATCACCCACACCGAGCTCCAGGCCCTCAACGAACTCCTCGCGGACAACGCCAAGTCCCCGGAGTTCGCGAAGGACTTCTACAACAAGCTCGGCCCCGAGAAGTCCCTCGCCTTCTTCGGCCAGCTCTCCACCGACACGTACGAGTACGGGAAGGTCGACAAGGAGCGCCTCAAGGACGTCCAGGAACTCCAGCGCAACCTGGGCCTCAACCTCGCGACGGCCTCCCACGACAAGGAGTTCAGCGACAAGTGGGGCCCGGAGCTGCGCAAGCTCGGCACCGAGCGCATCCCGCTGGCCAAGTACGACTCCAACGGGCCGTTCGGCTACCAGCTGCTCGGCGGCATCATGCGGTACGGGAACTACGACAAGCAGTTCCTCAACCCGATCGCGGAGCATGTGGCGCAGCTGCACCAGAAGGACCCGTACATGTTCGCCGGGAACAAGGTGGTGAACAGCCCGTTCAAGAACCCGTTCAACCCGTCCGGGGTCAACGGGGCGGGCTACGACCCGACGACCGCGATGCTGGAGGCGCTCGGCAACAGCCCGGACGCGGCCAAGCACTTCTTCAACGACCCGCCGACCGCGTACAACGAGGACGGCACGGTCAACAAGGGTGCGACGGCCGACCTCGGCAAGGCCGACGGCGCGGCGATCGACAACTACCTCGACTTCTTCGGCACGGACAAGTGGGAGAGCTTCGGCGACGTCAACTCCCTCGACCAGAAGGAGCTGGAGGGCTCCCTCAACCACATGCCGGACGCTCTGGGTCACGCACTGGAGGCCGCGACCCTCGGCTATCCCGCCGGGGACCCGGACGCCCATGTGGTCAAGGACGAGGCCAACGCCGCGGTCATGCAGAAGGTCATGGAGAAGTACGGCTCGGACGCGGGCCTGCTCAAGACGCAGGAGGCGCTGTCCGACAGCCTCGGCACGATGGGCGCCGGGTACATCGACGACATCAACTGGGCGCTCGACAAGAACGATCCGAACAGCCCCTTCGCGCCGGGCGGCGACGGCAAGGGGCACCTGGACTTCTCCGACACCACCGACGGCAACGGACGCAGTGTCGCCCGCGGCTTCCTCAGCTCCCTCGGCCAGCACCCCGACGCCTACGCCACCGTCTCGGCCGCCGAGCAGGTCTACAGCCGCAGCGTCCTGGAGGGACAGGTCGGCGCCGACGGCAAGATCGACGCGGGCGCGGCCAGGTCGACCGTCCACGTCGGCGCCGAGGTGCAGGGCATGCTCGACCAGTCCCGGGCGGACCAGGTCGAGGCCACCAACCTCAAGACCCACGAGGACTACGAGAAGGCGGTCGCCAAGCGGGCCGGCTGGATCGAGTTCGGGGCGGGCGTCGGGGTGGCGGCGGGCGTGGCCTTCCTGCCCGCGACGGCCGCGGTGGGCACCGCCGCGGTCCTGATCCCGCTGGCCACGGACACCGCCAGCGGCGCGCTGGAACAGGGCATCGGGCAGATGGTCGGTGACATCTCCGACAACTCGGTCGACGAGCACAAGGAGAAGATCGAGGAGCTCACACGCGAGGAGAAGACCAAGGTCTACTCCTCGGGCGAGAGCCTGGCGGAGTCGCCGATGGAGGAGTTCATGCAGCGCAACGGCGTGACCTCCGACAGCGAGCTCGGCCAGGACCTCAAGGAAGCCATGCGGATCGGCTACGCCACCGGCAACGACCGCGAGAACCAGCAGGGCAACGACCCGGAAACGGGCTGAACGCAGAAGGACACAGGACTCTGATGATCACCACCCCCACCAGGACGCACGGGGTCCGCGGTGTGCTCGTGGCCGGCCTTCTGGCGCTCGCCGTCGCGGGCTGCGGCTCGGGCGACGGCGAGAAGAAGCCCGACGCCTCGGTCGGGGCCCGGGAGCTCTGCGGCGGCGCCGCGGTGTCCGAGGACGGGGGCAAGGCCCTCAAGCTGATCACGGGAGCCGACCGGTTCGAGGACTCCGGCAAGAAGGCGACCGTCGCGGCCGCCGCCGCGGAGCTGTCCCGCACGACCGCCTCCACGACCAGAGCGAAGGGCGACATCTGCCGGATCTACTCGCCGGACGATTCCCGCGTCGGGGAGCTGCGCCTCACCTGGTGGACGTGGGACACCGCCCCGGACGGGCCCCCCGCCTCGAAGTACACCCTGTTCCCGGTGGGCGAGCAGGCCGGTGGCGCGATCAACGCCGCCTTCGTCTCCTTCGCCTGCCGTACCAAGAACGCGCCCTCCTCCGAGGCCGCCCACATCACCGTCGATGTCCAGAACCCGGACGTGCTCCATGAGCCCGACACGGATCCGAAGCAGCTGAAGCGCGCCTACGTGACCCTCGCCCACTCCTTCTCCCTGGCCATGGCCAAGCAGCTCAAGTGCGTCGACGACGGCGGCCTGAAGGCGGCGCCCTCCCTGTAGCGCTGGTGCACCCCGGGGTGTCGTACGACGATGGAACGGCAACCGCTTGATGGCACCGGCGGTCGATGTACTAGAGTTATCTCGACATCGAGATATCTGCCGAGGCGCACTGCAGCCGCGCACCGCGTCGGATCCGACGGTAAGGGTTACCTAACTTAGCCTTACCTTAGCGGATCGGGCCGTGAGGTGTACCGGCAGGATGCGGTGGTACGCGCACATATATGAAGGAGACTGTCGTGTCGGCGAACAGCTTCGACGCCCGCAGCACGCTGCGCGTGGGCGACGAGTCGTACGAGATCTTCAAGCTGGACAAGGTCGAGGGGTCCGCCCGCCTCCCTTACAGCCTGAAGGTTCTGCTGGAGAACCTGCTCCGCACCGAGGACGGCGCGAACATCACCGCCGACCACATCCGTGCGCTCGGCAACTGGGACTCCCAGGCCCAGCCGTCCCAGGAGATCCAGTTCACGCCGGCCCGCGTGATCATGCAGGACTTCACCGGCGTTCCCTGCGTCGTGGACCTCGCCACGATGCGTGAGGCCGTGAAGGCCCTCGGCGGCGACCCGGCGAAGATCAACCCGCTGTCCCCGGCCGAGATGGTCATCGACCACTCCGTCATCGCCGACAAGTTCGGCACCTCGGACGCGTTCAAGCAGAACGTGGACCTGGAGTACGGCCGCAACAAGGAGCGCTACCAGTTCCTGCGCTGGGGCCAGACCGCGTTCGACGACTTCAAGGTCGTCCCGCCGGGCACCGGCATCGTGCACCAGGTCAACATCGAGAAGCTGGCCCGCACGGTCATGGTCCGTAACGGCCAGGCCTACCCCGACACCCTCGTCGGCACCGACTCGCACACCACGATGGTCAACGGCCTGGGCGTCCTGGGCTGGGGCGTCGGCGGCATCGAGGCCGAGGCCGCCATGCTCGGCCAGCCGGTCTCCATGCTGATCCCGCGCGTCGTCGGCTTCAAGCTGACCGGCGAGCTGCCGGCCGGCACCACCGCCACCGACCTGGTGCTCACGATCACCGAGATGCTGCGCAAGCACGGCGTCGTCGGCAAGTTCGTCGAGTTCTACGGTGAGGGCGTCGCCGCCACCTCGCTCGCGAACCGCGCCACCATCGGCAACATGTCGCCGGAGTTCGGCTCCACCGCCGCGATCTTCCCGATCGACGACGAGACCCTGAACTACCTGCGTCTGACCGGCCGTGACGCCCAGCAGGTCGCGCTCGTCGAGGCGTACGCCAAGGAGCAGGGCCTCTGGCTCGACCCGTCCGCCGAGCCCGACTTCTCCGAGAAGCTGGAGCTCGACCTCTCCACGGTCGTCCCGTCGATCGCCGGCCCGAAGCGCCCGCAGGACCGCATCGTCCTCGCGAACGCCGCGCAGCAGTTCGCCGTCGACGTCCGCAACTACGTCTCGGACGACGACGAGGCGGGCAAGGAGTCCTTCCCGGCCTCCGACGCCCCGGCCGTCTCCCCGAACGGTGTCCCGTCGAACCCGGTCACCGTGACCGCCCCCGACGGCTCGACGTACGAGATCGACCACGGCGCCGTCACCGTCGCCGCGATCACGTCCTGCACCAACACCTCGAACCCGTACGTGATGGTGGCCGCCGCCCTCGTCGCGAAGAAGGCCGTCGAGAAGGGCCTGACCCGCAAGCCGTGGGTCAAGACCACGCTCGCCCCGGGCTCGAAGGTCGTCACCGACTACTTCGACAAGTCGGGCCTGACCCCGTACCTCGACAAGGTCGGCTTCAACCTCGTCGGCTACGGCTGCACCACCTGCATCGGCAACTCGGGCCCGCTGCCCGAGGAGGTCTCGAAGGCCGTCAACGACCACGACCTCGCCGTGACGTCCGTCCTCTCCGGTAACCGGAACTTCGAGGGCCGCATCAACCCCGACGTCAAGATGAACTACCTCGCCTCCCCGCCGCTGGTCGTCGCGTACGCCATCGCCGGTTCGATGAAGGTGGACATCACCAAGGACGCCCTCGGCGTCGACCAGGACGGCAAGCCCGTCTACCTGGCCGACATCTGGCCGTCGGAGGCCGAGGTCAACGACGTCGTCGCCAACGCCATCGGCGAGGACATGTTCGCGAAGTCGTACGAGGACGTGTTCGCCGGCGACGCCCAGTGGCAGGCCCTTTCGGTCCCCACCGGCAACACCTTCGAGTGGGACACCGAGTCGACCTACGTCCGCAAGCCCCCGTACTTCGAGGGCATGGAGATGGAGCCGAAGCCGGTCTCCGACATCTCCGGCGCCCGGGTCCTCGCCAAGCTCGGCGACTCGGTCACCACCGACCACATCTCCCCGGCCGGTGCGATCAAGGCCGACACCCCGGCGGGCAAGTACCTGTCGGAGCACGGTGTCGAGCGTCGTGACTTCAACTCCTACGGCTCGCGCCGTGGTAACCACGAGGTCATGATCCGCGGCACGTTCGCCAACATCCGCCTGCGCAACCAGATCGCGCCGGGCACCGAGGGCGGCTACACCCGCGACTTCACCCAGCCCGACGCCCCGGTGTCGTTCATCTACGACGCCTCGCAGAACTACCAGGCGCAGGGCACTCCGCTGGTCATCCTCGGCGGCAAGGAGTACGGCTCCGGCTCGTCCCGCGACTGGGCCGCCAAGGGCACCGCGCTCCTCGGCGTCAAGGCCGTCATCACCGAGTCGTACGAGCGCATCCACCGCTCGAACCTCATCGGCATGGGCGTCCTGCCGCTGCAGTTCCCGGAGGGCCAGTCGGCCGACTCGCTCGGCCTGACCGGTGAGGAGACCTTCTCGGTCTCCGGCGTGACCGAGCTGAACGAGGGCCGCACCCCGGCCACCGTCAAGGTCACCACGGACACCGGCGTCGAGTTCGACGCGGTCGTCCGCATCGACACCCCCGGCGAGGCGGACTACTACCGCAACGGCGGCATCATGCAGTACGTGCTGCGCAACCTGATCCGCAAGTAAGCGGTCCGGTACGGCAGTCGAGGGCCGCGTCCCGGGTTTCACGGGGCGCGGCCCTTTCGCGTGCGCGGCGCGGGCCGCAGGCCGCGGCCGAAAGCAGGCCGGCCCCCGCGCCTCCCGCGTCCTGACCCCCGCTGGAGATCCCGGTCGGCGCGCTCACCGCGCTCGTCGGCGGGCCGTACCTGCTGCGACTGCTGGGCCGACGGGACCGTACGGCACCCGGCGCGCCTGCCCGCCGATGAGTTCTCGCGCGGGCGAGAGTCTTCCTTGGGATGCACGAGACCCGTACCCGTATCTCAGGAGGAATCCGTGACGCAGTTGCTGAGGGTCCAGAACTTCAACGTCTCAGGGGACGGCTTCGGCGCCGGTGAGGGGAAGAGCCTGGAGCGGCCCTTCGGACACGCCGACCCGGGGGAGATGTTCGCCTGGTGCGGCGCCACGGCGAGCTGGCCGATGCGGACGGACCCGGGCGGCAGCCGCGGCCTCGACGACTATCTGACCCGGGACTACGCCCGCAACATCGGCGCCGAGATCATGGGCCGCGGCAAGTTCGGCCCGCAGACGGGGCCCTGGGAGAACCACGACTGGCAGGGCTGGTGGGGCGACGAACCCCCGTTCCGTACGCCGGTGTTCGTCATGACGCACCACACCCGCCCCTCGATCACGCTCTCGGACACCACCTTCCACTTCGTGGACGCCGACCCGGCCACGGTCCTCGCCCGCGCCAAGGAGGCGGCCCAGGGCAAGGACGTACGGCTCGGCGGCGGCGCGCACGTCATCCGTGAGTTCCTCGACGCCGACCTCGTCGACACCCTGCACGTCGCGGTCTCGCCGGGGGTGAAGCTCGGCTCGGGCTCACGGCTGTGGGAGTCGCCGGACGAGCTGCGCGACCGGTTCCACGTGGACGTCGTGCCGAGCGCGAGCGGGGTCACGCACTACTTGTTCTGGCGCAAGTAGGAAGCGTCACGGGAGGCGCGGCCGGGCGCGGGCGGGAGCCGGTCAGCCGGTGCGCAGCACCCGGAACGGCCCGGCCGGGTCCCGTGGGTCGCGCTCGACCACCTGGACCGGCGCCCCGGCCCACTGCCACACGCCGGTCCCCGGCACGCGCGAGAAGGCGATCTTCGCCCGGGTGCCTTCGACGGCGAGGTGGGGCCAGGCGGCGGCGACGGCCGCCCGGTCGGCGCCGGGCGGGCGCAGGGCCTCGGCCAGGACAGTGATCGTGTCGTACCCCTCGAAGGCGACGAACGACGGCTCCTCGCCCAGGCGTGCGCGCAGGGTCGCCGCGACGCGTGCGCCGAGCGGGGTGAGCCGGTCCGGGAGGTAGCGCAGGAACGGGACTCCTGCCCCTTGGTCGCTCAACTCCGCTGTCCAGGAGCGAAGTTCGGGCTGACCGGCCGGTGCGCCGATCAGCAGATGGGTGAGGCGGCGGTCGGCGCGGACGGCCCGGACGAGCGGCAGCGCCGGTTCCGGGTGGCCGACCAGGAGGAGCAGGGCCGTCGCGCCGCTGTCGGCCAGGGCGTCGCACAGGGCCGCGGGGGTGAGCGCGGACGCGTCGAGGGCGGTGACGGTGAGGTGGTCGCGCAGGATCCGGGTGCCCGACTCCCAGTAGAGGCTCGGCTGGGCGGCCACGGCCACGTGGTGATGCCCGGCGCCGAGCAGGTGCTCCGCGTAGATCCGCCAGCCGCGCGACTGCATCGGGGCGATGCGCGCGACCCCCGCCGACGGACCGTCCGTGAGTGTGTCGAGCACCGCCGACGAGCAGAGGTACGGCACACCGAGCGCGTCGGCGCGCAGGGCGACGGTGCGGGCGACGACGCTGTGGTACTCCCCGGCGAGGGCGGCCACGCCGAGCCCGGCCAGTTCGTCCACGGCGGCCGCGGCCCGCTGCGGATCGGCGGCCGTGTCCCGGACCAGAAGCTCCAGCGGGCCCCCGCCGAAGGCACCGCAGCCGTCGCCTTCGTTCACGTCACGCACCGCCGACTCGGCCCCGGCCAGCAGGTGTCGGCCCGCCTCGACCCAACCGGGCGCGCTGAGCGGGGCGAGGAATCCGATAGTGGTCACGCGCGGATCAACTCCAGTGCCTCGGTCAGATTGTGCTCGGCGATGGCGGCCATGGACGCCCGGTGGGGGAAGTCCCCGTCGAGCAGCCGCAGCGGACCGGCGGTCAGCGAGAGCCGCTGCGCGAGCAGGTAGAGCGCGAGCCGGTCCTCGTCCAGGCCGTCCACGGCCAGCGGCCGGTACGCGTCGTGCAGCCGGATCCGCAGGAAGACGTGCTCCCACTCGACGTCGAAGTACATCGTGCCCTCGATGTCCACGACCACGGGCGCGCCGTCGGCGGCCACGCGGACATGGTCGGGCCCCAGTTCGCCGTGCACGACGGCGTAGGCGCGACGCGGCCGGACCGCCGCCGCAAGCGTGCGCAGCCGCTCGTCGAGCCGGTCGCGGGCGGCGGCGATCCGCGGGTCGCGGACGGCCGCCTCGGCGAGATCGCGCAGCGCCCGCTCAAGGACGACCGACGCGCAGGACACACCGCGAGAGGTCCCGCCGCCGTCGACGACCGCCACCTTCCCGTACGTGGCCGCGCGGTGCCCGCGCATGCCCTCCAGGGCCTGCGCGAGCCGGTCCATGACGGGCGCGGCGGCGCGCGGGTCGCGGGCCAGGAGCTCCTCCAGGTTCTCGCCCGGCAGGTCCTCGACGATCGCCAGGTCGGCCGGGCCGTGCGTACCGTCACGGTCCACGAGCCGCAGTTCGGGGACGCGGACGCCGACCGCGCGCAGCCGCCGGTGCGCGGCCTCGAAGATGTCGAGGCCGAGCCCCGCGGAGAACGGGTCGGTGAGGTCCTCGGCCCGGTCGGCGGACGGCCAGTAGTTCTCGGACGGTGACCACACATAGGCGACCGCGGTCGTCGCGTCGTCCATCGTCAGCCGGTAGACGCCCTTCTTGCTGCCGCCCGTGATCCGCTCCACCGCGTCGAGACGCCGCCCGCCGCCCAGCGCGGCCCGCGCCGCCCCCGCCAACTGGTCCCGTGTCACTCCCGCGCGCGCCATGTCCCGCACCGCCCCTTCGTCACGACAACCCGCGCACCTTACGAAACCGTCGGCGAAGGAGCGAGCGAATAGTCAGCCGGCGGTGTCCGGGCCCTGCGCCCGCACCCGCCGCACCTGCTCCAGGGAATCGCGCAGCTCGCCGAGCCAGTCGTCGGCGTTGCGCCGCACGAGCCGGACGCACCAGGCCAGCGCGTCACTACGGCTGCGGGCCACGCCCCCGGCGACGAGCGTGTCCAGGACCTGGCGCTCGGGCTGGCGCAGACGGGTCATCACGGGCGCCGACACATGGGTGAACAGGGCCTGCTCCGTACCGCACTTCACCCCCCACGACACCTTCTTGCGGAACCGGTGCTCGGCCTCGCGCGCGACGCCGACGCGCTCGTCGCGCGTGCGCTCCCTGAACTCCTGGATGCGGCCCGCCACGGCCGCCGCGCGCTCGGCGTCGGAGGCGTCCTTCGCGAGCTGTGGCTCGGTGATCCGGCCGACGACGGTGATCTCCTCGCGGTCCACGGTGATGTCGAGGCCCTCCGCCGCGACATCGAAGAGCCCTTCGGGCAGTCGGCCGGCGAACCAGCCGCGCAACTTCTCGTGCTGTTCGGCTGTCAGCATGTAATCACCGTTGCACCAAAGGGAGTCGGCGGCAAGCCCCGGCAGCGGACCCGGTCACGTAGTGCCGGGCCCGGGCCCGAAGGGGCGACCGCCGCCGGGCAACAGCTCGCGCAGCCCTCGCTCGACGACACTGTCCGGATAACCCCCGCCGCGCGGCACGATGTGCTCGGAGCGGGCCAGGAAGGTGTCCAACGCCCGGTGGTGCAGCAGCAGTTGAAGACCGAGCGGGGTGCCGCTGAGATCCACCAGGACCTGATGGTCCGCACCGGGCACGCGTCGCGGGCGCACCCGCACCGCCCCGTTCCCGGACATCGCGCCGAGGCCCGCGCGCAGCAGGTCGCGGGAGACCGGCCAGGTCGCGGGACCGGGCACCGGTACCGTCGTGGAGCGCACCGTCACCACGAGCGGATCGTCCGCGCGGAAGACCAGCTCGACCAGGTCGGGGTCGAACCAGCCGTCGTCCCGCCGGGTCAACGCCTTGGCCAGTCCGGCGAGTTCACCGGGGCAGTCGTGCTCGGTGCCGTTCACCTGATCCCCCTTGTCGGAACGTCTCTGACGTATCGTGCGGGCCGGTCTTCGGGGATCCAAACGGCCCGAGTTCAGATAGTGCAAGAGTCCTGGTCACGAGGTCGGCTCGAACTGAAGTCCAGAGCGGACGGGCCGATCCGGTAGGTCCCCTCGGCGCGCTCCAGCCAGCCGGCGTGAGTGAGTGTGCGCAGCAGGTGGTACGTCGTCGGGAGCGGAAGACCGAGCAGGCGCGCGACGCGCTTGGCGTTGAGCCCGTCCGGATGCGCCGCGACATGCTCCAGGACGGTCAGGGCGCGCTGGACGGACTGCAAGAGCGTCGGCTCCCTGCGCCGCCGCTTTCGCGCCGCGTTCCGCTCGCCCACCTGTGCCTCCAGCCGCCCCCGGTCCGGCCCGCGCCGGGGCCGGTTGTTCACCGTTTCACCAACGATCTTGAACGCCGGGATCCGCCACGTCACCCGCCGTCCGGCCCTGATCGCACGGCCCGGTCGGCGGACAGGTCGGACCGTACGGCCGTGGACGGGAGTGGAGGACATCTGATAGCGGCCCGGCCCCCGCGCCCCGCGAAAACCCGGGTGCTCGCGTGAGTGATCGCCTACGCGCGGTGCGGAGCGGGCCCACCCTCTGGACATTACGTTCCCTTTGCCGAATGGTGGACGTATCGTTGCGTTTCTTTCTGAATTGTCCCCCGGCGATCTGTGGACGGTGCCCCGATGCGAGTCAGCGCGTACCCCACCCGGTTCCCGGCGCTCTGCCCCGGCATCGTCGCGGCCGTCGCCATCACCGTGTGCGACGCGCTGCTCGGCGAGAACGCGGGGCTGCTGCCGCTGTACGCGGTCTGTCCCGCCCTGACCGCCTGCTGCGCCGCCGCCTGGCGGGTGATCGCCTGTGGCGGGGTCGCCATCACGCTGTGCGCGGCCGTCGCCTATCTCGACGACCTGCTGTTCACCCGACGCGGTGTCGTGGCGCTGTGCAGCGTGGCCCTCGTGACGTTCGCCTCCGCCTTCGCCGCCCATGCGCGGGTGCAGCACGAGCGCCGGGCGGCGCAGCAGCGGCGGATCTCCGAATTCGTGCAGGGCGTGATCCTCGCCCCGGTGCCCGGGGACACCCGGCCCGCCGCCATCGCCGCCTCCTACCTTTCGGCGACCGAGGACGCCCGGATCGGCGGCGACTTCTACGAAGTGGTCCCGGTGCGCGGCGGCGTCCGCGTCATCATCGGGGATGTCCAGGGCAAGGGGCTCGGCGCCGTGCGCACCGCCTCCGTCACGCTCAGCGCCTTCCGGCTGAGCGCCCATGACGCCGCCGACCTGGACGGCGTCGCCTTCAGCATCTCCTGCGCGCTGCACCGCAGGGGCGTCGAGGAGCAGTTCGTCACCGCGATCCTCGCCGAACTCGACGACGCGGGGCGGCTCACGGTGCTCAACTTCGGGCATCCGCCGCCCCTGATCGTGCGGGCCGGCGGCGGCCTCGAACTCGTGCACCCGCCGAGCCCGGCGATGCCCTTCGGCCTGGCGTGGCTCGACCCGGAACCGCCCGGCCCGACCCGGGTCGACCTGACGGAAGGCGACCGGCTGCTGCTCTACACCGACGGCCTGGCCGAGGCGCGAGACGCCGAGGACGCCTTCTATCCGCTGGTCCAGCGCGCGGACCTGCTGCGGGGCGCCGCGCTCGACGACTGCCTGGTGCGGCTGCGCACGGACGTCCACGACCACACCGCCGCGGGCGTCGACGACGACTCCGCGCTCCTGCTCCTGGAGTACCGCGAGCCGGAGACCGACGAGTGCCGCGAGCCGGAGACCGACGAGTACCGCGAGCCGGAGGCCGACGAGTACCGGGAGCTGGAGACCGCCCCGGAGCATCGCCCGCTCCCCGTCCAGGAGGGCGACCACGGGCACGCGTCGCCCGCCCACTCCTGCGCGGTGTGCAGCGTCCGGGACTGCCCGTTGACCGCGGGCCGCCCCGGCGCCCGAACGTAAGCCGCCGGGCCGCGGGGGCGACCCCCGCGGCCCGGCAGCATCCGTTCGGCGCCGGTTGAACCAGTGGCTAGCTCAGCAGCTCCACCTCCGCCACCGTCGCCGCCCCACCGCTGAACACCAGCCGGTAGTGCCGGTGCGACGCCGGCTTCGGCACCGAGAACACCCGGGTCTGCCGGTCCCAGGCGAAGGACTCGCCCGCGCGTTCGTCGACCGTCGACCAGGTCTGCCCGTCGTCGGACGCCTCCAGCTTCCAGCCCGTCGGGGCCTTCGCCTTGTCGTCCGACGTCAGCGTGTACTGCACGGCCTTGGCGCCGTCCGCCCCGACCGGCAGCTCCACCGAGTCCGAACTCGCCGACGTCGCCGAGGAGTTGTCGAACAGCGGACCCGAGCCGGTGATGGCGTCCTTGCGCGGCGAGGGCACCTTGTCGTCCTGCGTGATGGACGTCGGCGCCGCGCCCACGCCCGTACCCCACTTCGACGGCTTCGGGCCCATCTCGAACTCGATGACACCGCCCTTCGCCACGACCGAGTGCGGCAGCGAAGTCTTGGACCACGTACGGCCGTTGACCTTGACCCCCTGCACGTAGATGTTCTTCGCGCTGTTCTTCGGGGCCTTGACCACCAGGTCCTTTCCGCCGTCCATGTGCAGCGTCATCTTCGTGAACTGCGGGGAGCCGATGGCGTATTCACCGCTGCCCATGACCAGCGGGTAGAAGCCGAGCGACGAGAAGAGGTACCAGGCCGACTGCTCACCGTTGTCCTCGTCGCCGTGGTAGCCCTGGCCGATCTCGGAGCCGGTGTAGAGGCGCGAGAGCACCTCGCGGACCTTCTCCTGCGTCTTCCACGGCTGGCCCGCCGCGTCGTACATGTAGGTGACGTGGTGGGCGACCTGGTTCGAGTGGCCGTACATGCCCATCCGGACGTCCCGCGCCTCGGTCATCTCGTGGATGACACCGCCGTAGGAGCCCGCCACGTCCGCCGCGCCCGTCTCCGGCGTCGAGAAGAACGTGTCCAGCTTCTTCGCCAGACCGTCCCGGCCGCCGTACAGGTTCGCCAGACCCCGGCTGTCCTGCACCGCCGTGAACGCGTAGCCCCACGCGTTCGTCTCGGTGTAGTCGTAGCCCCAGATCGCCGGGTTGAAGTCCTGCGACTTCACCCGCCAGTCGCCCTTCGCGTCCTTGCCCTGGAAGAAGCCGGTGCCGGCCGCCTTGTCGTCGAACATGTTGACGTAGTCACGGGCGCGGTTGAGGAAGTACTCCGACTCCTCCTTGTAGTGCTTCTCGCCCGTCTTCTTGTAGAGCGCCTGGCCCATCTGCGCGATGCCGTAGTCGTTGAGGTAGCCCTCAAGAGCCCACGACAGGCCCTCGTGCGTGTCCGTCGAGGTGTAGCCGAGGAAGGGCGAGGTCTCCATGCCCTTGCGGCCCACACCGGACATCGGCGGGACGACGGTCGCGTTCTTCACGGCCGCCTTGTACGCGTCCTCCGCGTCGAAGTCGACGCCCTTCACGTACGCGTCGGCGAACGCCACGTCCGACGACGTGCCCGTCATCAGATCCGCGTAACCGGGCGAGGACCAGCGGGAGATCCAGCCGCCGTCCTTGTACTGCTGCACGAACCCGTCGACCAGCTCACCCGCCTTCTTGGAGGTGAGCAGCGAGTACGCGGGCCAGGTCGTCCGGTACGTGTCCCAGAAGCCGTTGTTCACGTACGGCTTGCCCTCGACGATCTTCGCGCCGGTGTGGGTCGGGGTGTCGGGACCCGGCATCGGCGAGAACGGCGAGGCGTACTTGTACGCGGACTTCCCGTCCTGCGAACGCACCTTCTCGAAGCCGGAGTTGGGGTACAGGTACAGGCGGTACAGCGACGAGTACAGCGTGGTGCGCTGGTCGTCCGTCGCGCCCTCCACCTCCACCTTGTTCATCAGCGCGTCCCACTGGGCCCGTGCCGCGTCGCGCACGTCCGTGAAGGAGCGGGACGCCGGGAGCTCCTGCGCCAGGTTGTCCTTCGCCTGGTCGATGCCGATGAGGGAGGTCGCCAGGCGGAGCGTGACGGTCCTGTCCTTGCCGGCGTCGAAGCTGAAGTACCCCTTCACGCCCGAGGAGTCGGCCGCCTTCACCGGCTTGTCGAAGACGCCGTAGACGAACAGCCGTGTCGCGCCCGCCGACAGGCCCGACTTCACGTCGGAGTAGCCGGTGACGATCCCGCTGTCCTTGTCGAGCGTGAGACCGCCCTGCTCGGAGACGTTGTCGAAGACCACGCTCGCGTCGTCACCGGGATAGGTGAAGCGCAGCGCCGCCGCGTGGTCGGTCGGCGTCATCTCGGCCCGTACGCCGTTCTCGAACTTCACGCCGTAGTAGTACGGGCGCGCCGTCTCGTTCTCGTGCCTGAACGGCAGCGCGCGGCCCGAGCGCGACGTGTCCACCGCGGAGCCGGACGTGGCGCTCGGCATCATCTGGAACGTCTGCCGGTCGCCCATCCACGGGCTCGGCTCGTGGCTCGCGGCCAGCGCCTCCATCGTGGGCAGGTTGTCCGCGTTGTTGTCGCGCGCGTAGTCGTACAGCCAGCTCAGCGAGCCCGCGTTGGTCACCGGCGTCCAGAAGTTGAACCCGTGCGGCACGGCCGTCGCCGGGAACGTGTTGCCGCGCGAGAACCCGCCGCTGGAGTTCGTGCCGCGCACGGTCGAGGCGTAGTCGCTGAGGTGGGCCTTGGGCGGCGCGCTCCGCACCTGCCCGACGCTGATGTCGTCGAGCCAGCCGCGGAACTTCGCCGGGCCCTTCGGGGAGTCGTACGCCACGAGGATCCGGTCGATCGTCCGGCCGGCCGCGACCGACCCGATCGACGACTTCACCGCGTTCCACTGGTTCACGTACAGCCGCTTGGCGGCGCCCTGGCCCTGCGGCGTCAACAGCCCGCCGTTGGAGTCGACCGCCTTCAGGTCGCTCAGGTACGTGCCGTCGGTGAAGGCGAGGTCGACCGAGACGTTCGTCGCGTCGTAGTCGCGGTCGCCGTCCGCCATCTGCGGGAAGATCTTGTACGACAGCTCGGTGTTCCGCTTCACCGCCACGTCGACGTCGAAGACCTTGTTGTACGAGTACGCGCGGCCGTCCGCCTTGTGCGTGCCCGCGTACCGCAGGGCGCGCACCCCGGTGAAGCCCGCGCCCGCCTTGGCCGTCGGTGAGCCGCCCGGGCCCTTGTCGACGAGCGACAGCATGTCCTCGGGGGCCGGAGCCTGGTCGTCGCCCGTCGACAGCTGCAGATCGGCCAGCTGGGTCGCGTCGCCCGCACCGTTGTTCTTCGTGAACTCGATGCGGAAGTGGGCGTACTCGGCCGGGCTCTGAAGGTCGTACGTCTTGGTCTGGAACCGCTGCCCGAAGCTTTCCCCGGTACGGGTGTCGAGAGTGGTCCAGTCCTTTCCGTCGGTCGAACCCTTGAGGACCCAGTCCTTCGGATCGCGCTCGTCGTGGTCGTTGGCCGACGTGAGCGCGTACTTCTCGATCTTCTGCGGGGAGTCGAGGTCGAACTCCACCCAGGCGGTCGGCGTGAAGGCCAGCCACTTCGTGGTCGACTCACCGTCGACGAGGTTCGTCGCCACCTCGCCGCCGCCGCTGTTCTCGCCGCTGGCGCGGACGTCGGTGACATGCCCGTTCACATTGCCCGGGACGCCACCGGTGTATCCACCGTCGACACCGGATGAGCGTTTGCTGCCGTCCGGGGCGGTGTCGACCGTGTTCAGCCAGTCGGGGACGGGTTGCCCCGCTTCGAAGGAGGAGCTGAACTCCGTCGCCGCCCGCGGCGCTTGCGGCTCCGCGGCGACGGCGGCACCCTGGCCGGCCGCCGCGAGCACCAGGGCGGCGGCGCCCAGGGCCGCCGTGGCGCCGAGTCTGTGTCGTGATCTTCCCCGCATGAACCGATGACCTCCGGCATTGAGACAACGTTGTCAATTCGATGCGCAAGGTCCAGTAGGGCGTCAAGTGGTCATTGGTGTCAAGGGTGTTGAAGGCTGTTACAGCGTGTTGCGGAGGCGGCTTGTCTACACCCTTTGTACGCAAGGAAGTTGGGAAGATCCACGAATCCCCTGGTGTGGCTTATTTCCGGGAGGTCTCAACTCGGAAAAGACCGATGTCCAAACCTGCATTCGATCTTGCCCAGTTCACAGGGAGTGGACTATACCTGTCGGCGTCTGGGGACGGGGGGAACCGTCGGGGGCGTTCACCGCCCCGAACTGCACGTTCTCTTCCGCGATCCCGGAATCTTCAGCTCCACCCAGCTCTACCCAGCTCCACCTGCGTTTCCCCCCTCACAGGGGCACGACACAGCACGTCACCGCGGTGCCGGGGAGGATCCGGTTCACCGCCTGAGTCCTGGAGAAGGCGAGGACTTGAGCATGGGATCCACACCCGGCGCGGGCCATTTCCGACATCACTCGGCTGATCACCCTCGGTACCGCTGAGCGGTACCGAGACGACGGCGAGAACGAACAAGCACACCCGTAAAGATCCAATCGATCAGTGAGGATGCAGAGATGACCATTCGTGCCGGCTCTCTCGACAGGCGGACGCTCCTGCGCGGGGCGATCGCGACCGCGGCCATGGGGTCGTTCGCCGTCGCCTGCAGCTCCCCGTCCGACAGCGGCAACAGCGACAAGGGCTCGAAGGGCAAGACGAGCGCCAAGAACCCCTTCGGCGTCGCCGCGAACTCCAAGGTCGACGCGGCCATCTTCAACGGCGGCTACGGCGTCGACTACGTGACGTTCGCCGGCAAGATCGCCAAGGAGAAGAGCAGCGGTCTCGACGTCAAGGTCAAGCCGGTCGTCGACATCGCCCCGGAGCTCCAGCCCCGCTTCGTCGGCGGCAACCCGCCGGACCTCATCGACAACTCAGGCGAGGACCAGATCGGCTTCCTCGGCATCCTCGACCAGCTCGAGGAGCTCGACGACGTCCTCGAGGCGAACAACTACGAGGGCAAGAAGATCGCCGACACGATCTACCCCGGCGTCAAGGGCCCCGGCACGTTCAAGGACAAGTTCGTCGGGCTGAACTACGTGATGACCGTCTACGGCGTCTGGTACTCGAAGACCCTGTTCGAGGCGAACGGCTGGACCCCGCCGAAGACGTGGGACGAGGCGCTCGACCTCGGCCAGGCGGCGAAGAAGAAGGGCAAGTACCTCTTCGTCCACGGCAAGGAGGCGGCGACCTACTACCGCACGCTGCTGATCGACTCGGCGATCAAGGAGGGCGGCGACGAGGTCCGGCTCGCGCTGGAGAACCTGGAGAAGGGCTGCTGGTCGCACCCGGCCATCCAGGGCGTGATCAAGGTCATGGAGACCATGGTCAAGGACAAGATGTTCGTCCCCGGCGGCTCCGGCACCCAGTTCCAGAAGGCCCAGGCGATCTGGAGCAACGACCAGAAGGCGCTGCTCTACCCGTCCGGTGGCTGGATCGAGAACGAGATGAAGAAGGCCACCAAGGCCGACTTCCAGATGACCGGTTTCCCGTCGATGACGCTCACCGACAAGCCGAAGCTGCCCTACGAGGCGATTCGCGCGGCCGCCGGCGAGCCGTTCATCGTCCCCAAGAAGGGCAAGAACCCGGCCGGCGGCAAGGAAGTGCTGCGGGCGATGCTGTCCAAGGACGCGGCCGCCAACTTCTCCAAGACGAAGCTGGCCCCGACGATCGTCAAGGGCACCGTGCCCGCCGACGGTTACGGCTCGTCCGCCCTCGTCTCGCAGACGAAGATGCTGGAGGCCGCGGGCACCAACATCTTCACCTACAACTTCGTCGAGGCCTACGGGATGAACACGGACCAGCTGGTTCCGTTCAACTCGTTCCTCTCCGGCGACATCGACGGCAAGGGCCTCACCTCGGCCCTCCAGAAGATCTCCGACAAGGTCAGGGAAGACGACTCCGTCGACAAGATCAAGGTCAGCTAGCACTGCGATGAAAGACAAGACCACCATCTCCGACACCGCGAGCAGCCGGCCCGTGCCGGCCGCTCGCGGCGGGCGGCCCCGGCGCCGCAAGCTCACGTTCGACCGGGTGACGTTCTTTCTCGCGTTCCTCGGTCTCCCGGTCGCCATCTTCGTGATCTTCGTCCTGTACCCCTTCGCCCAGGCGATCTTCTGGGCGATGACCAACTGGCGCGGTTTCAGCCCGGATTACGACTTCGTCGGCCTCGACAACTTCGTCAAGATGTTCCAGGACGATGTCTTCCTGAAGGCGCTGCGCAATGTCGCCCTGCTGGCGGCCTTCGTGCCGCTGGTGACGCTGACGCTCGCTCTCGGGGTCGCGGTGGCCATCACCCTGGGCGGGCCCAGCAAGGGCCCCGTCCGGGGGATCAAGGGCGCATCGTTCTACCGGATCGTCTCGTTCTTCCCCTACGTCGTGCCGGCGATCATCGTCGGCCTGATCTGGGCGCAGATGTACGACCCGAACGCCGGCCTGGTCAACGGCATCCTCAGCGGGCTCGGCCTGGACGGCTTCAAGGAGTTCGCCTGGCTGGGCGAACAGGCGACGGCGATGCCGGCCCTGATGTTCGTCATCGTCTGGGGGCTCGTCGGGTTCTACGCGGTGCTCTTCATCGCCGCGATCAAGGGCGTTCCCGCCGAGCTGTACGAGGCGGCCAGGATCGACGGAGCCGGCCGGTTCCGGATGACGATCTCGGTCACGCTGCCGGCGATCCGGGACAGTGTGCAGACCGCGTACATCTACCTGGGCATCGCCGCGCTGGACGCGTTCGTCTACGTACAGGCCATGCTGCCGGGCGGTGGGCCGAACAACTCGACCCTCACGATCAGCCAGCGGCTGTTCAACATCGCTTTCGCCAAGCAGCAGTTCGGCCTCGCCACCGCGATGGGCGTCGTCCTCGCCGTCGTCACCCTGGTGTTCGCGGCGCTGGTGTTCGCCATCAACCGGCTGACCGGCGGGGGCGAGAGCGACGGCGGTAAGCAAGCGCGTGGGTCGAAGGCTCGGCGTGCCGGAGCCAAGGGAGGTGCCCAGTGAGCGCCATAGCCGCCGACCGGAAGCAGGCGCGTGACCAGAAGCGGGCGAGCGACCAGAAGCTGACGAAAGCCGTCGCGGGCAGCGACCGCAGGTTCGCGGTGATCGCGCACGGCCTGCTGATCCTCTGGTCCGTGATCGTGATCCTGCCCATGCTGTGGGTGCTGGTGTCGTCGTTCAAGACGACCAAGGAGATCCTGTCGTCGCCGTTCGCGCTGCCGAAGCACTGGCAGTTCGACAACTACTCGCGCGCCTGGAGCGACGCGAGCATCGGGAAGTACTTCCTGAACTCGGTGATCGTGGTCGTCTGCGCACTGGTCCTGGTGATGCTGCTGGGCGCGATGTGCGCGTACGTCCTGGCCCGGTTCCAGTTCCCGGGACGCCGGCTGATCTACTACGTCATGCTCGCGGGGCTGACCTTCCCGGTCTTCCTGGCGATCGTGCCGCTCTTCTTCCAGCTGCAGAACTTCGGGCTGCTGAACACACGGCCGGGGCTGATCCTCACCTACGTCGCGTTCGCGCTGCCGTTCACGATGTTCTTCCTCTACGCGTTCTTCCGCTCCCTGCCGCACGACGTGTACGAGGCCGCGCTGATCGACGGCGCCGGGGACTGGCGGGCCTTCTTCCAGGTGATGCTGCCGATGGCGCGGCCGGGCATGGCGGCGGTGGCGATCTTCAACTTCCTGGGTCTGTGGAACCAGTTCCTGCTGCCGGTGGCGCTCAACACCGACCAGAACAAGTGGGTGCTGACCCAGGGGATGGCCGCCTACGCGTCCTCGCAGGCCTACGGCATCGACTACGGCGCGCTCTTCGCGGCGATCGTGGTCACGGTGGTCCCGGTCCTGGTCGTCTACATCATCTTCCAGCGCCGCATCGCCGGTTCGGTGTCGCAGGGCACCTTCCGCTGACGCAACCGCTGCCTTCACCCGTTGTGCACAGGGGTCCGGCCCCGGAGAGACATCATCTCCGGGGCCGGACCCCTGTGCGTCCCTGTGCGTACCTGCGGTACGCACAGATGAGCGGGGCCGGACACAGCCTGGAACCGATTTCTGTCAAGGGCTTGACGCCACTGGCCGATTCAGCGGAGCTTGGAGTTCATAACTTGTACAAGGTTCGGTCACCCAGTGTGACGCGGGCCAGGGATGAGGGTGAGAGTCAATGGAGACTCCGGGGTCGCAGTCGTCTCTGCACCGGGCCAATCTGGAGCGGGTCGTACGTGCCGTGCGCCTCGCCGGGTCGCTCACGCAGGCGGAGATCGCGAGGACGACGGGCCTGTCCGCAGCGACGGTCTCCAACATCGTCCGGGAGCTCAAGGACGGGGGAACGGTCGAGGTCACGCCCACCTCGGCCGGGGGACGCAGGGCCCGCAGCGTCTCGCTCAGCGGGGACGCCGGCATCGTCATCGGGGTCGACTTCGGCCACACGCACCTGCGCGTGGCGATCGGCAATCTGGCCCACCAGGTGCTCGCCGAGGAATCCGAGCCGCTGGACGTGGACGCGTCCGCCGCGCAGGGCTTCGACCGGGCCGAGGAGCTGGTCGAGCGGCTGATCGCGGCGACCGGCGTGGACCGTACGAAGGTCGCGGGCGTCGGGCTCGGCGTCCCGGGCCCCATCGACGTGGAGAGCGGCACGCTGGGCTCCACGTCGATCCTGCCGGGCTGGACGGGCACCAAGCCCGCGGAGGAGCTCAGCAGGCGCCTGGGTGTCCCCGTGCACGTCGACAACGACGCCAACCTGGGCGCGCTCGGCGAGCTGGTCTGGGGGAGCGGGCGCGGCGTCAAGGACCTCGCCTACATCAAGGTCGCGAGCGGCGTCGGCTCCGGGCTCGTGATCGAGGGCAAGATCTACCGCGGCCCCGGGGGCACCGCGGGCGAGATCGGGCACATCACGCTGGACGAGTCGGGCCCGGTCTGCCGCTGCGGCAACCGCGGCTGCCTGGAGACGTTCACGGCGGCCCGCTACGTGCTGCCGCTGCTCCAGTCGAGCCATGGGACGGATCTGACCATGGAGGGCGTCGTCCGGCTCGCCCGTGACGGCGACCCCGGATGCCGTCGGGTGATCGCCGACGTCGGCCGGCACATCGGCTCCGGCGTCGCGAACCTCTGCAATCTGCTCAACCCCAGCCGGGTGGTCCTCGGCGGCGATCTGGCGGAGGCCGGTGAGCTGGTCCTGGGGCCCATCAGAGAGTCCGTGAGCCGCTACGCGATCCCCAGCGCCGCCCGCCAACTCTCGGTCCTTCCTGGGGCGTTGGGCGGCCGCGCGGAGGTGCTCGGGGCGCTCGCCCTGGCCCTCAGCGAGATGGGCGATTCGACCCTTTTGGAAGGGATTGGTGGAGGCTCCGTTCCCGCGGCCACACCTGCCTTCACTTAGAGAACGCATGACACCGTTGCCATCTCGTTAAGTATTTACTCCTTGACGCTTGTGTTGCGGCCGAGTTGACTCCCAGCTACCTCGGCCGCAACGACGCGGCCTCGTCAGGGAGGTTTCTGAAGTGAACACGCGTATGCGTCGTGCGGCCTTTGCGTTCTGTGCCACCGCCATGGCGGTCTCGCTCGCCGCTTGCGGCTCCGCCAAGGAGTCCGGTGACAAGGCCGACAGCTCGAAGTCGGCCGGCAAGAAGGGCGACGACATCACCGTCGGCCTGCTGCTCCCGGAGAACCAGACGGCTCGTTACGAGAAGTTCGACAAGCCGATCATCGAGAAGCAGATATCCGACCTCACCAACGGCAAGGGCAAGGTCGAGTACCTCAACGCCAAGCAGGACGCGACCCTTCAGTCGCAGCAGATCGACACGATGATCACCAAGAAGGTCGACGTGCTGATCCTGGACGCGGTCGACTTCAAGGCCGTCGCCTCCGGCGTCAAGAAGGCCAAGGAAGCCGGCATCCCGGTCGTCGCCTACGACCGCCTGGCCGAGGGCCCGATCGCCGCCTACACCTCGTTCGACAACACCGAGGTCGGCAAGACGCAGGGCAAGGCGCTCCTGGAGGCGCTGGGCGACAAGGCCAAGTCCGGCAAGATCGTCATGATGAACGGCTCCGTCACCGACCCGAACGCCAAGCAGTTCAAGGACGGCGCGCACTCCGTCCTCGACGGCAAGGTGAACATCGGCAAGGAGTACGACACCAAGGAGTGGAAGCCGGAGAACGCCAACGCCAACATGGACGCGGCGATCTCGTCGATCGGCAAGGACAAGATCGTCGGCGTCTACTCGGCGAACGACGGCATGGCCGGCGGTATCATCCAGGCCCTCAAGTCCGCGGGTGTCTCCAAGCTTCCCCCGGTCACCGGCCAGGACGCCGAGCTCGCGGGCGTGCAGCGCATCCTCGCGGGTGAGCAGTACATGTCGGTCTTCAAGTCGTACCCGCAGGAGGCCGAGACCGTCGCCAAGATGGCCGTCTCGATCGCCAAGACGGGCAACCTCGACTCCGCCGGTCTGACCACCAGCACCGTCGACAGCGGCACCGAGAAGGCCGTCCCGTCGGTCATCGTCCCGGTCGTCTCGCTGACCAAGGCCAACGTCAAGGACACGGTCGTCAAGGAGGGGTACTACACCCTCGACGAGATCTGCACCGCCAAGTACAAGAGCGCGTGCGAGAAGGCCGGTCTCAAGTAGTCACCGGCTGACACCCGGTACTGCCCCGGCAGTTCCCAGGAGTCGCCTTCCGGGCAACTCCCCTTGTCCTTCACGGGACTTGGCGCTCTCATCGGTGTAGCGCACCCGTGTCGAGCACGTCCGGTGCCCTGCCGCCATCAGCCCCGCAAGCTCAACGGCGGGGCGCCGGACGGAACAACCCCCCTCATTCTTCTTGGTTCAACCTCCCGCCGGGTCAGGCCTTTGGCGGCGAAGGAGATGGTTCACGTGTCCGCTACGCCCGTGTTGGCGTTGCGCGGGGTCTCCAAGCGATTCGGTGCCGTCCAGGCGCTCACCGACGTAGAGCTTGAGGTCCACGCCGGAGAGGTGGTCGCCCTCGTCGGCGACAACGGCGCCGGAAAGTCCACCCTTGTCAAGACGATCGCGGGTGTGCACCCCATCGATGACGGCGTCATCGAGTGGGACGGCAAGCCGGTCGCGGTCAACAAGCCGCACGATGCCCAGGAGCTGGGCATCGCGACCGTCTACCAGGACCTCGCCCTGTGCGACAACATCGACGTGGTCGGCAACCTCTTCCTGGGCCGTGAGCTCAAGAGGATGGGCGTGCTCGACGAGGTCGAGATGGAGCGCCGCTCGCGCGAACTGCTCCAGACCCTGTCGATCCGCATCCCCAGCGTGCGCATCCCGATCGCCTCGCTCTCCGGCGGCCAGCGCCAGGTCGTGGCCATCGCCCGGTCCATGCTCGGCGAGCCCAAGCTGGTCATCCTCGACGAGCCGACCGCGGCCCTCGGCGTCGAGCAGACCGCGCAGGTCCTCGACCTCGTCGAGCGGCTGCGCGAGCGCGGTCTCGCGGTCATCCTCATCAGCCACAACATGGCCGATGTGAAGGCCGTCGCCGACAAGGTCGCCGTGCTCCGGCTCGGCCGCAACAACGGCGTGTTCGAGGTCAAGACGACCTCGCAGGAAGAAATCATCTCCGCCATCACCGGTGCCACGGACAACGCCGTGACCCGTCGTGCGGCGCGCACCACCGCGGAGGCTCAGAAGTGAGCATCGACAAGACAGACAACGCTCAGGCCGACACCCCCGTCGAGACGCCCGCCCCCGCGGCCGGCGCCTCCGTGGCCGAGGTCGACCCCCGGCTGCTCGTCCGCGAGCAGGGCTTCGCCGGCTACATATCCGAGTTCAAGCGCAAGATCAAGGGTGGCGACCTCGGTGCCATCCCGGTCGTCATCGGCCTGATCGTCATCTGCGCGATCTTCCAGAGCCTGAACTCGGCCTTCCTGGGCGCGGAGAACCTCAACAACATCTTCGTCGCCATGGTGGCCACCGGCATGATGTCGGTCGGCATCATCTTCGTGCTGCTGCTCGGTGAGATCGACCTGTCGGTCGGCTCCGTCTCCGGTGTCTCCTCGGCGATCACCGCGGTGCTCAGCGTCACGCACGGCATGAACGAGTGGCTCGCCGTGCTCATCTCGCTCCTCGCGGGCGCCGCCATCGGAGCCCTGCACGGCTTCTTCTTCGCCAAGGTCGGCGCCCCCGCGTTCGCCGTCACCCTGGCGGGCCTGCTGTTCTGGCTCGGCTTCATGCTCCAGATCCTGGGCTCGAACGGCACGATCAACATCGACGGCGACGGTGTCGTCGGCCACCTCACGGGCTACTACTTCTCCGACGTCGCCGCGGCCTACGGCCTCGCGGTCGTCGCGGTCGCCGCCTACTTCGTGCCGACCTTCCTCGGCAACCGCCGCCGCGCCGCCGCGGGCATCCCCTCCCGGCCGCTCAGCGACATCCTCGTGCGCACGGTCCTGCTCGCGATCGGCGTCTTCGGCGTCGCCGCGATCTTCAACCAGTACAAGGGCCTGCCGCTGGCGACGCTCCTCTTCGCGATCGTCCTGGTCGGCACCGACTTCCTGCTGCGCCGCACCTCGTACGGCCGCAAGGTCTTCGCGCTCGGCGGCAGCGTCGAGGCGTCCCGCCGTGCCGGTATCAACGTCACGGCGATCCGGATCTCGGTCTTCGCGATCTCCGGTCTGTTCGCGGCGGTCGGCGGTCTGTTCTGGGCCTCCAAGATCGCGGCGGCCAACCAGGGCGCCGGTACCGGCGACCTGCTGATGAACGTCATCGCCGCGGCCGTCATCGGCGGCACCAGCCTCTTCGGTGGCCGGGGCCGCACCTGGAACGCGCTGCTCGGTGTGCTGGTCATCACCTCGATCCAGTACGGCCTGGCGCTGGAGGGCATCGAGACGCCGATCCAGTACATGATCACCGGTGGTGTGCTGCTCGCCACGGTCGTCATCGACTCGATCACCCGTAAGACCCAGAAGTCGGCAGGCCGTGCCTGACCCGGCTCTCTGAGCTGACTGTGCCCGGCGTCAAGGGTGACGCCGGGCACAGTCATGCGTGGAACCACCTCACGGGGAACACGCGTTCCTATCCGAAGGGCCGATCGCGTGAACCGGGAACCCCCGGCCCGCCCTCCGCCTTGAACGGCGGAACATTAGACTCGACAGACCCGGCAAGCTCGAACAGCTCAACCAGCTACTCACAGCTCTACTGCAAGGAGGCACGGGTGCCGCTGCTGACCCGCATCACGGGACCGCGCGATCTGGACCGGCTCAGCCAGGAGCAGCTGGACCAGCTGGCAGGAGAGATCCGGACCTTCCTCGTCGACGCGGTTTCCAAGACCGGCGGCCACCTCGGCCCGAACCTCGGCGTCGTCGAACTGACGATCGCCCTGCACCGCGTCTTCGAGTCGCCGCAGGACAAGATCCTCTTCGACACCGGTCACCAGTCCTACGTGCACAAGCTGCTCACCGGCCGGCAGGACTTCTCCAAGCTGAAGATGAAGGGCGGCCTGTCCGGCTACCCCTCGCAGGCCGAGTCCGAGCACGACGTCATCGAGAACAGCCACGCCTCCACGGTCCTCGGCTGGGCCGACGGCATCGCGAAGGCCAACGAGCTCAAGCGCCGTGACGACCACGTCGTCGCGGTCATCGGCGACGGCGCGCTGACCGGCGGCATGGCCTGGGAGGCGCTGAACAACATCGCGGCCGCCAAGGACCGCCCGCTGGTGATCGTCGTCAACGACAACGAGCGCTCGTACGCGCCCACCATCGGCGGCCTCGCCAACCACCTGGCGACCCTGCGCACCACCGACGGCTACGAGCGCTTCCTGGCCCGCGGCAAGGACCTCCTGGAGCGCACCCCGGTCGTCGGCAAGCCGCTGTACGAGACGCTGCACGGTGCCAAGAAGGGCCTCAAGGACTTCATCGCCCCGCAGGGCATGTTCGAGGACCTCGGCCTGAAGTACCTCGGCCCCATCGACGGCCACGACATCGAGGCCCTGGAGTCGGCGCTGACCCGCGCCAAGCGCTTCGGCGGCCCGGTGATCGTGCACTGCCTGACCGAGAAGGGCCGCGGCTACCGCCCGGCCCTGGAGGACGAGGCGGACCGCTTCCACGGCATCGGCCCCATCCACCCCGACACCGGCCTGCCGATCAAGGCCGCGGGCGCCGACTGGACCTCGGTCTTCGGCGAGGAGATGCTCAAGCTCGGCCAGGAGCGCGACGACATCGTCGCCATCACGGCCGCCATGCTGCAGCCGGTCGGCCTCGACAAGTTCGCCAAGGCGTTCCCGGAGCGCGTCTACGACGTCGGCATCGCGGAGCAGCACGGCGCGGTGTCCGCGGCGGGCCTGGCCCACGGCGGCCTGCACCCGGTCTTCGCGGTCTACGCGACGTTCCTCAACCGCGCCTTCGACCAGCTCCTGATGGACGTGGCCCTGCACAAGTGCGGCGTCACCTTCGTCCTGGACCGGGCCGGCGTCACCGGCACCGACGGCGCCTCCCACAACGGCATGTGGGACATGTCGATCCTCCAGGTCGTCCCGGGCGTCCGGATCGCCGCGCCGCGCGACGCCGACCAGGTCCGCGCCCAGCTGCGCGAGGCCGTCCAGGTCGAGGACGCGCCCACGGTCGTCCGCTACTCGAAGGGCGCGGTCGGCCCGGCCGTCGAGGCCGTCGGCAAGGTCGGCGGCATGGACGTACTGCGCGAGCCGGGCAGCGACCGGCCCGATGTCCTCCTGGTGTCGGTCGGCGCCCTCGCCCCGATGTGCCTGGAGATCGCCGACCTGCTCGACAAGCAGGGCATCACCACGACCGTCGTCGACCCGCGCTGGGTCAAGCCGGTCGACGAGGCGATGGCCCCGCTGGCCGAGCGGCACCGCGTCGTCGTCACCGTCGAGGACAACTCCCGGGTCGGCGGCGTCGGCTCGTCGATCGCGCAGGCCCTGCGCGACGCGGGCGTCGACGTCCCGCTGCGCGACTTCGGCATCCCGCCGCGCTTCCTCGACCACGCCTCCCGCAAGGAGGTCATGGCGGAGATCGGCCTGACCGCACCGGACATCGCCCGCCAGGTCACCGGCCTGGTCTCGAAGCTGGACGGCCGCTACGACCGCGAGGACCGAGCGGACCGCGAGGTCGAGGCGGCGCGCGACTAGGGCCGGTACGGCGGATCGGGCCGCATCCGTGTGGCCCGCGCCCGCGACCGGCTCCGCCGGACAGACACTGGAGGGCACGCAGGGGGTCGGACCCACCCATTGGGTGAGTCCGACCAGCCCCATTGGTGTGAACCTGGGGGACTGACCGGCACGCCGCAGGCTACTCGTCTCGATCATGTCGAGGACGACGAGCCCCAGGAGGTATGCCGGTGACCACCCAGCCAGACACGAGCGAGAAGCGGACCCGCAACGGTCTGCTCCGCACGAAATCCATCGAGCAGTCCATCAAGGACACCGAGGAACCCGAGCACAAGCTCAACAAAACCCTCTCCGCGCTCGATCTCACGGTCTTCGGCGTCGGCGTCGTCATCGGGGCCGGCATCTTCGTCACCACGGGCCAGGTCGCCAAGGAGTACGCCGGCCCCGCCGTCTCCCTGGCCTTCGTCGTCGCCGGTGTCGTCTGTGCCCTCGCGGCCCTGTGCTACGCGGAGTTCGCCTCCACGGTCCCGGTGGCCGGGTCCGCGTACACCTTCTCCTACGCCTCGCTCGGTGAGTTCGTCGCCTGGATCATCGGCTGGGACCTCGTCCTGGAGCTGGCGCTCGGCGCGGCCACGGTCGCCGTCGGCTGGTCGGGATACGCGCAGTCGCTCCTGGACCAGTGGGGCATCCCGCTGCCCACCGTCCTGACCGGCCCGTCCGACGGCAAGTTCGGTTTCAACATCGCCGCCGCGCTGCTGATCCTCGTCATGACCGGCGTCCTGGTCGTCGGCGTCAAGCTGTCCGCGCACGTCACCTCGATCGTCGTCGCGATCAAGGTGATGGTCGTCCTCATCATCATCGCGGTCGGCAGCTTCCACATCGTCGGCGCCAACTACAAGCCCTTCATCCCGCCGCAGAAGGAGCTGACCGGCCAGTCGGGTCTGAGCGCCACACTCCTTGAGGCGATCTTCGGCTACACCCCGTCCGCGTTCGGCGTGATGGGCATCTTCACCGCCGCGGCCATCGTCTTCTTCTCGTACATCGGCTTCGACGTCGTCGCCACGGCCGCCGAGGAGACCCGCAACCCGAGCAAGGACGTGCCGCGCGGCATCATCGGCTCCCTCGCCATCTGCACGGTCCTCTACGTCGCCGTGTCGATCGTCGTCACCGGCATGCAGAAGTACTCGGAGCTCAGCACGGCGGCGCCGCTCGCGGACGCCTTCAAGGCGATCGGCCAGCCGTTCTGGGCGGGCCTGATCAACTTCGGCGCGATCATCGGCCTGATCACCGTCGTGATGATCCTGCTGCTCGGCCAGGGCCGCGTCTTCTTCGCGATGAGCCGCGACGGCCTGCTGCCGCCGGTCTTCAGCCACGTCCACCCGAAGTTCCGCACGCCGTACCGCTCGACGATCATCCTGGGCGTCGCCTCCGCGCTGCTGGCCGGATTCGTCTCCCTGGAGGAGCTCTCCAAGCTGGTCAACATCGGCACGCTCTTCGCCTTCGTCGTGGTCGCCCTCGGCGTGATCATCCTGCGCCGCAGCCGCCCCGACCTGCCCCGCGCCTTCCGCGCCCCGTGGGTCCCCGCGCTGCCCATCGCCTCGGTCGCCGCGTCGGTGTGGCTGATGCTCAACCTCTCCGTGGAGACCTGGCTGCGGTTCCTCGCCTGGATGGTGTTCGGCCTGGTCATCTACTTCGCGTACGGCCGCACGCACAGCAAGCTGGCCCGCAACTCCCGGTAGCCGTCAACCGGTTGATGCGATCTTCACCGGCCCCGTATGTCCCGCTTCAACCGGACATACGGGGCCGGATAGTTTGGCACGCATGCTCATCGAGGCGCCGCAGTCATCACCGTACGTATCCGAAGGCCGCGGCGATGTCCGGCGCCCGACCCCCGTCACCGCCTACTGGCGCGGACTTCTCCCGCTCCTCGCCCTGCTGGCCTGCGTCACCCGCATCCCGTCCTTCACGCACCCCCTGTGGAACCCCGACGAGGGCTATCTCGCCGTCCAGGCACGGATGTTGGCGCACGGCGGAGCGCTCTACGAGACGGTGGTCGACCGCAAACCGCCGCTCGTGCCCTGGCTGTACGAGGCGGTGTTCGCGCTCTTCGGCTCGCAGTCACTGACCCCGCTCAAGGTCTGTGCCGTGGCGGCCCAGTTCGGCACGGCGGCGCTGCTCGCGTCGATCGCGCGACGCCGCTGGGGCGACGCCGCGGGCCGCACCGCGGGCGTCCTGTACCTCCTGATCTCCATCGGCCTCAACCCGGAGGACACCCAGGCCGCGGCCTTCGAGGTGTTCATGCTGCCGTGGACCGCGGCGGCCGTCCGGTGCGCGGACCGCGGCCGCTGGGGGTGGTGCGGGATCGCGGTCGCCGGCGCCTTCCTCACCAAGCAGACCGGGGCGGCGGTGCTCGTGCCCTGCGCCTGGGCGCTGTGGCGGTGCGGGGCGCCGCGCGGGGACGTGCTGCGGTGCGCGGCCGGGGTGGCCGCGCCGGTGCTGGCCGCGGCCTGCGTCACCGACCCGTCGGGCTTCCTGTTCTGGACGGTGACCGGCTCAGGTGCGTACGCGTCCTTCACCGGCTCCGAACTCCACGTTCTCGTAAGGGGGTTGACGAACGCGGCGATCTTGGGCCTGGCCTGCGCGGGCATCGTCCCGCCGGTGCTGCGCGTCCTGCG
Source organism: Streptomyces sp. VRA16 Mangrove soil (assembly GCF_017377775.1). Classification (GTDB taxonomy): domain Bacteria; phylum Actinomycetota; class Actinomycetes; order Streptomycetales; family Streptomycetaceae; genus Streptomyces. The sequence continues at coordinate 188,158 of NZ_JAFVLN010000013.1, read as the reverse complement.
CCTCGCCCGCACCGGCTGCGCGGAACTGTGGCTGTGGCTGGGCTCGTCGGCGCTCGCGGTGCTGGCCGGCTTCCACTTCTTCGGCCACTACTTCCTCCAACTCACGCCGCCCATCGCGCTGTTGGGTACGGCGGCGCTGGCGATCCTGCCGCGCGAGCGGAGAGTGGACGCGCTGCTGGTGTCGGTGTGCTGCTGCGCCCTGTTCCTGACCTGGGGCCTGCTGGCCCCACGCCCCGAACTGACCCACGCCCAGCGGGTCGCGGCGGCGGTACAGTCCCGCACGCCCCCCGGCACCCCGGTCCTGATCTGGGGCATGCACCCGGAGACGTACTGGCTCTCCGACCGCACCCCGGCGAGCCGCTTCCTGACGGCGGGGCTGCTGACGAATTACAGCGGCGGGCGGGACGGGGGGCGGGTGGGGGAGAGACGGGCGGTGCCGGGAACCTGGCGCACCTTCCGCGCGGAGTTCTCGGCGCGGCCGCCCGCGCTGGTCGTGGACGACTCGCGGGGGGCCGCGTACGGGGTGGAGCGGGTGCGGGGGGTGCGGCGGTTGTTGGGGGCGTACGAGGTGGTGGCGTACGTGGACGGGGCTGTGGTGTACGGCCGGCGAACCTGAGGTGTTACGGGTACACGGTGCGTGGGCCCACGCACCGAGCCCCCACCTCCTCGACTCTCCGGCGCAGCGCACGGTCGGCGGTGACTACCACGCAGGGCGCGGTCGCTGCGGCCGCCACGGCCACGATGTGGTCGTCGCCCTCGCCAGGTGCCTCTTCGATCCTGACTCCGGGCACCGGATCGACACCCCGTGCACGGCCCTCCACGACCAGGACCACATCCTCCTCCGGATGCTGACCGGCGCGGACCGCGAGCCGGTCGCGCAAGCGGACAGCAGCGGAGCGACGGTCGCGCCACCAGCCGTCGGGCACGGAGCCCACGACGTTCGCACCGTCCACCACCAGCAAGATCGACATGGCTTCGCGCTCCTTCCGCTGTCGTGCGCGACTGTGCAGGAACGGTACGCGGCTTTTGGCCGGGCCGCTGTGCCCTGGCCGAGCGAGCTGTGACCAGGGAGGGACGTCATGGGAACGAATGTCCGACGCGCATATGATGGTGCGAGTTTTCTCAGTTCCCTCGCCCGTGTTGCCCGCGACACGGCGGGCTTCAGGAAGGTACACCCGGCCATGCGGAGAAGGTCGCCAGGCCCGGACAGCGCCATCGGCGCAGCGTCGGAGAGCATGACGTCGGGTGCTGCCCACGGTCAGTGGCTCACCCGTGGCAGAGACGGCCGACTCAGCCTGTACGCCCCCACCGAAGGCGGGCTGCTGCGCTGGACGGAGACTGCCGCGGGCGGCCCGTCGTGGAATGGGCCGCACTTCGTCGCCGTGGCCGGCCTCACGCATCTCAGGGTGGTGCAGGGCGCCGATTCCTATGTCCACTTCCTGGGCCGCAGGAAGCGTACCGACGCGAACGGCGTCGTGGGTGTCGACATCGTGCACGCCATCCAGTACCAGACCGGTCTGGCCTTCACCGACTGGCGTTCGCTCGGCAACCCGCACAAGGACAGGAACCAGGGCGCTCATGTCGCCCCGCCGAGCGGTGCGGTGGCCAAGGACGGCACTGTGTACGTCTTCGTGCGCGGCGCGCACGGCGGGCTGATGATGCGCCGCGAAGGCGCGGGCGGCAAGTGGCAGCCCTGGCAGGACCTCCAGGGAATGGGACTCGACCCGCGACCGGCGCCGGTCGCGCTCGACGACGGCCGGATCGAGGTCGTCGCCGCCGCCGAGACCGGAGTGTTCGTTTGGGGCCAGACCCAGGCCGGGGGCGACTTCGCGCAGCCGCGCGGCTTTGCGCTGCGACCCGCGCCGGGCACCGTCACTGCGCTGGAGACCTTCCCCGGGCGGCCGACGTTCTTCTGGACGGATGCCGTGGGCGGAGCCCCGGCGGCCTGGCGGGCCGGCGGCTGGCCGCTGCCGCTGACCGGGGCGGCGGCCGACGGTGGCTACGCGGCGCTGCGGGCGACGGTCGACGGCTATGAATGTGTCGTACTGGCCTGCCGGGACCGGGCCGGCGATGCCGTCGTGGGCCTGGGTGGTCTGGAGAACGAGGCGAACGGATTCTGGTGGTACCCGTTGGAGCAGCCCTGCCTCGGTACCCCCGCGCTCTCGCTCGACGGCCGTGGCCGGGTCGTGGTGGCGCTGATCGGCCCGGACGGCGCCCCGCTCGTGGCCCGGCAGCAGGGGGCGGGGCTGTCGTTGTCCGGGTGGCAGCGGCTGTGACGGCCTCCGGGGCGCGAGCCCCGGAGGAAGTGGATCAACCGCCCGTCGCAGGCGACTTCTTGGCCGATTCGGGGATCGTTTTGTCGGCGCGGAGCGCCTTCCACAGAGTGGACGCCTGCGGTTCGGCAGCCACCACCCGGTTCGGATCGATCTTGTCGTAGGCCACCGGAAGCATGATCGTCTCCATGGTGGCGGGGTCGATGCCGTTCATGCTGCGACCGAAGGAGGCGAGCTTGGTCAGCGACGCGAGCTCGGAGTCGGTGGTGAGCGCGGAGGTCAGCGTGTTGGCGATCTTGTAGGTCTTGGTCGGGCTGCCCAGGAGGTCCTGCTTCTTGATCTCGGAGAGCAGGGCGATCATGAACTTCTGCTGCAGCCCGATCCTGCCGAGGTCGCTGCCGTCCCCGATGCCGTGTCGGGTCCGGACGAACTGCAGCGACTGCGTCCCGTCCAGCTTGTGCGTGCCCGCGGTCAGGTCCAGGCCGCTGGACGAGTCGTGGATGTCCTGGTCGACGGTGATGGTGACGCCGCCTATCGCGTCCACCAGACCCTTGAACCCGGCGAAGTCGATCTCCATGTAGTGGTCCATACGGACCCCCGACATCGCCTCCACCGTCTTGACCACGCAGGCGGGACCGGCGAGCGAGTACACCGAGTTGAACATCACGCGCTTCGCCGATGCGACCGAGGAGCCGTCCGACTTCGTGCACTGGGGCCGGGTGACCAGCGTGTCACGCGGAATGCTGACGGCGACCGCCTTCTTCCGCCCTTCCGGGACGTGGATGACCAGGGCCGTGTCCGAGCGGGCGCCGGCGACCTTGCCGGTGTTCAGGGAGGCATTGGCACCGGCCCGCGAGTCGGATCCGAGTACCAGGATGTTCTGTCCCGAGGTGGGCAGCTTCTCCGGCCGGTCCGTGCCGAGCGCCTTGTCGAGATCGACACCGTCGATGTTGCCGTTGAGGTGTTGGTAGGCCCAGTAGCCGGTGCCGCCCGCGGCCAGCACCACCACGGCGAGGGAGAGCAGGGTCCAGCGTATCCAACGACGCTTGCCGGTTTTGCGTGATGTGCCAGGCCTGTTGCCTCGACGGCCCGACTCGGGGGCCGCTCGATGCGAGCGGCGACGTTCCGGGGTGGTGCTGTGCGCCATCGTGTGGGGTCCTCTCCTCGCGGGCTCCGCGACGACGGAGTGCCTGGGCCCGGGTGGGGGGAGGGCCGGCCCATGAAGTGGGTGTTGGTGCGAGAACTATAGGCAAGTCGACTCGTCGGACAAAAAAGAAGTAACTCTATCGTCATGAGGAGATGAGCAACACATTAACTGCGGTTGACCAACCTTAAGAGTGACATAAGATGTGGAACGCCTGTGATGGACGGAGCCGGGGGGCTTTGCCGAGGTCGCAGGAGCGGATGACACCAAGGCGAGGGGAAACGCCTGGTGGGCGCCGAGCAGAGGGAGGGGCACCAAACAGCTTGGTGCGTTGAGCGTCCAGTGGGCGAATTGTCTTGGTAGGAGTGCGAGTTGGCGGTTCATCCGCGTCTGAGTGTTGTCGTGCCTTTTCAGGATGTCGAGACGTATCTCGGTGAGTGCCTGGAGTCGATCGCGCGCCAGTCGTTCCGCGACTTCGAGGTGATCCTCGTGGATGACGGATCAACGGACGGTTCCACGCGCATCGCCGCCGAGTACTGCGCGGCGGACCCGCGCTTCAAGCTCATCAGGCAGGAGGGCCAGGGGCCGGGGCACGCCCGCAACACGGGCCTGCGGGCGATGCATCCGCAGGGCGAATTCCTGGCCTTCGTCGACGGCGACGACGTCATCCCCGAATACGCCTACGACCTTCTCGTGCGCACCCTGGAACAGTCCGGTTCGGACTTCGTCTCGGGCAACGTGCAGATGATGAACTCCACCAAGAAGTGGCAGTCACCGCTGCACAAGGGGCCGATGCAGAAGAACCGGCGCGGTACCCACATCACCCGCTTCGAGGCGCTGATCTACGACCGCACCGTCTGGAACAAGCTGTTCAGGCGGTCGTTCTGGGACTACCACTTCATCGAGTTCCCCGAGGGCGTCCTCTACGAGGACTCCTGGGTCAACATGTTCGCCCACTTCCGGGCCGAGAAGGTCGATGTCATCACGGACATCGTCTACTACTGGCGTCGCCGTGAAGGTGGCGCCGCCCCCTCCATCACCCAGCGCCACACCGAACTGTCGAACCTCCGTGACCGTGTCGCGGCCGTCCAGTCGGTGAGCCGTTTCCTCTCCGAGCGCCGCTCCAAGGTCTATGAGGAGAGCAAGCGCAAGTACGACCTCGCCTGCCTCAAGTCCGACCTGATGCTGCATCTGAAGGTGCTCCCGGACGCCGACGAGGAGTACCGGGACGCCTTCATGCAGTGGGCCAACGAGTTCCTCGACGAGGCCGACCCCAGCATCATCGACGAACTGCCCGCCGACGCCCGCGTGAAGTGGCTGCTCGTCCGCGAGGGGCTGCTGGACGAGCTGCTCGACGTCATCGAGTTCGAGCGCAAAGGCGGCCCGATCCCTGTCCAGCGGCGTTTCCACCGCTACCTGAAGTACCCGTACCTCGGTGACCGCGAGGTCGGCCTGGACCGCAAGGCGTTCCGGCTCGACAAGGAACTCTCGCTCGCCGGATCGCTCACCGGAGCGCGCTGGAGCGCCAACGGCGATCTGCTGAACCTCAGCGGCATGGCGTACATCCGCTTCATCAACGTGCACAAAAAGCGCATGTCGGTGAAGGCGATCGCCCTGCGCAACAAGAAGCAGGGCCGGATGGTCGTCACCACGGCGAGGACCACGTACGCCCCGCTGGCCACCGAGCGCTCCAACCAGAATCGTTACTGCTACGACTGGGCAGGCTTCGAGGCGCGGATCGACACGACCCGACTCAAGCGCAAGGGGCAGTGGGTCGAGGGCACGTGGGACGTGGCTGCGGGCGTGCTCAGCCGGGGCCTGTTCCGTTACCGCGGCATCGACCGCGGCGGTGCTGGTTCCGCGGCCAACCCTCCGTACAAGTACGTGGACAAGAACACCCGCATCCTGCCTGTCTTCCTCCAGGGCAAGCTCAAGCTACGCGTGGAGATCGTGCGCAGCCGCATCACCGCGCACCGCATCGTCGGCGACAAGCTCGAACTGCGCGGCGTCTACCTCGGCCCCACGGTCCCCGACTGGGGCAAGCTCCGCGTCACCAGCCTGAGCGGTGCGGGACAGCACGACGCCAAGGTGTACTTCACGGCCGGCGGCGAGGGCTGGTGCACGTTCGCGGCACTGGTGCCGCTGCGCTCGCTCGTGCCGGCCTTCCGCGCCGACGCCCAGGGCGACGTGGACATCCCGAAGTCCTGGAGCATGGGCAGCAACGGCTGGAAGACGACCATGCACGTCGAGGGCCGGAAGGCGCCTCTCTATCCCGTCATGGCGGAGGAGACCCCGGACGGGCACTACCGCATGCCCGGCCGCCTCCAGACGAGGGAGGGCGACCGCGAGGTCGTCGTCCACCGCAACGGTTCCGGCTACCTGGTGCTCTTCGAGCGTGCCACGCTTCCGCTGGCGGAACGCTTCACCTGGCGTGAGAACGGCGGACTCGAAGTCATCGGCCGCTACCAGGCCGCGGACCGGCTGACGCCGGAGGAGTACCGCGCGGCCCACATCGTGGTCCGCTCCCGGGCCCACGGCGCCGAGCGAGAGATCCCGCTGGAGTGGCACGGCAACAAGTTCCGATTCGCCCTCACGCCTGCGGCCATGCGCACGCTCGCCGGTGACATTCCGCTGGCCGCGGGCCGGTGGGACTTCTTCCTGCGCCGCCAGGACCTGTCGGCCGTCGCCCGCGAGGACCGCCTCGAGGACCTGATGGTCAAGATCGAGCAGGACCTCATCGAGGACTTCCCGCAGGAGTACGAGGAGAATGAGCGCCTCTACGAACTCCAGGCCGAGGCCTACGACCGTCTCTCCCTGCTCGTCCACTCCGCCATGCCCGACCACGCCCGCGGCCCCTACCGGCAGAAGCTCCTGCGGACCAAGACGTACCAGGCCGCACGCCGTCAGCCGGTGCGCCCGGCGATCCTCTTCGACGCGTTCAAGGGCACCCAGTACTCCGACAGCCCGCGCGCGCTGCACGAGGAACTGGTGCGCCGCGGCGTCGATCTGGACCATCTGTGGGTCGTCAAGGACGACCAGGTCCAGGTGCCGCCGAGCGCGATCCCCGTCCGCATGTGGTCGCCCGAGTGGTACGAGGCCATGGCCACCAGCGCGTACATCGTGGCCAACAATCACATGCCCGACTGGTTCGAGAAGCGGGACGGACAGGTCGTCGTCCAGACCTGGCACGGCACTCCGTTGAAGAAGATCGGCCACGACATCGAGGCCATCCACTTCGCCGACAAGCGCTACCTGGAGCGGGTCGAGAAGGAGGTGCAGAACTGGGACATGCTCGTCTCGCCCAACAGTTTCTCCACCCCCATCCTGCAACGGGCGTTCGGCTTCCCGGGCGAGATGGTCGAGTGCGGCTACCCGCGCAACGACATCCTGCGCCGCGCCGGAATGGAACGCCGCGAGCAGGAGATCCGCCGCAGGATAGGCCTGCCCGAGGGCAAGCGCGTCGTCATGTACGCACCGACCTGGCGCGACGACCAGTTCTACGCCCCGGGCAAGTACAAGCTCGACTTCAGGATCGATCTGGACGACGCACGGGCTCGTCTGTCCGGGGACCACGTGCTGTTGGTGCGCCGCCACCCGAACGTGGTCGACCCGGTGCCCGGCGCGGGCGACGGCTTCGTCTTCGACGTCTCCGACTACCCGGACATGGCCGATCTGTCCCTGATCACCGACGTGATGATCACGGACTATTCGTCCCTGATGTTCGACTACGTCAACACGGGGCGGCCGATCCTGTTCTTCACGTACGACCTCGATCACTACCGCGACACCCTGCGCGGCTTCTACTTCGACTTCGCCAACAGCGCACCCGGTCCGCTCGTCGACACCTCGGAGCAACTGATCTCCATGATCCGGGACATCGACCGGATCCAGGAGGCGTACGCAGAGCGCTACCGCTGGTTCCAGAACCAGTTCTGCGACCTGGACGACGGTTATGCCGCGGCCCGGCTCGCCGACCGGATGCTCGTCGCGGGCGGTGACCTCGCCCCCGAGGCGGCGCGAGCCCCCGCGGTCGGGACTGTCGACGCCCGGCACGTCGCGCGCCGGCTCACCCCGCTGCCGCGAGCACCGCACCCGTACGCCGCCCCTGGCCGACAGGAGCAGGCGCAGTACGCCATCGCGACACGACAGGCGCCACAACAGCAGCCGCAGTCTCAGACGGCTCTGCAGGCCCGCCAGCTGGCTCCGGCGCGTCACCAACAGCCCTATGGTGCGCGGCAGGTGACGCGCCCCGACGACCAGCGGACCTACGAGGGCGTGGTCGTGTGAAACAGTCGGCCACCGCGCCCGGCGGCTCAGCCGGTGCGCAGCCGCAGCAGCAGGGCGTAGTGGTCCGAGTTGCCGGTGTCGCGCACCGTGCAGCGCACGCGAGGCAGCCCGGTGAACAAGTAGTCGATCTTGTGACCGGACACATGGGTCACCTGGCCCGAGCGGGCGTCGGGCGAACTCTGGTCGCACTCGCGCTGTGCGGAGAAGGGGGAGGACGGCCAGATCCAGGCCGTCGCGCGGTTGCGGGCGGGCGGTTCCAGGTTGAAGTCGCCTCCGTACACGACTCGGGTGCCGGACGCGGCACCGGTCAGCTCCCGCAACTGGTCGTCCCGGTACTCCCACCCTGGGTGGGCGACGTCGGCGCCGGCCGTGCTGAGGTGCGCGTTGCACACCGTCAGTCGGGCCGCCCCCACCGACGCGCACAGGATGCCCCGCTGCAGTCCGACGACCGGCTGCTTGGAGGCAACGGTGCGCACCGAGGTCAGCCGGCTGGCAGACAGTATCGCTATGCCCGCGGCACCCTGCCTCGCCTCGGCACAGTGCACAGGGGTCAGCCGACCCGTCGCTCCGCGCCACCGATAGGGGTGGAAGGCGCTGCGCCAGTCGGTGCCCAATTGCCTGCGCACCGAAGCCACATCTGCGGAGCAGGCCTCCTGGAGAAAGATCACCCGGGCACCCGCGTCGTCGGCGAGTTGCCTGACGGACCGCTGCTTGGCGGCTGGCGTGCCGGTGCCCGTGCAGTGCCACTTCTTGACGCCGCACATGTTCCAGGTCGCCACGGTCAACGTGCGACCGGTGGCGGGCCTGGACGACTGTGCCGAGACCAGACCCACCACCACTGCGACGGCGAGCAGGACCGCGACTGTCGCCGCGGTGACCGTCCACGCCGCCCGGCGCCGCCGGTCAGGGCCGGGGGACGGCGGTTGTATCGGATGCATTGCGTCATGATGTCCGATCGGCCGATCGAATACCAATGTCCGTTTTACCGGTCCTGTCCCGATGTCGGGGCTCAGCCGAGAAGAGGGGAGGAACGCCGTGGCCAAGCCATCTGCTAAGGGCCGTCAGGCGATTCAGGGCATCTACGCCGCGGAAGGCGTCCCGGTCGAGTACCGGTTTGCCCACGCGCGGAGCGGAAATCGCCATCTGACCGTGGTCTTCGCCAACCTCTTCGCGCCCGACGACTACGGCTGGGCGACCGGTGTCCTGGACAGCCTGCGCTCCAACATTCTCTGGATCCGTGACAAGTTCGACGGCGCCAATACTTACTACCTCTGCCGGGGAATGGACTTCTCCGTCGAGCGGTCTGTGATCGGTCTGATCAACAACGTGACGCGCTCGCTCGGCCTCACCCCCGACGACGTCACACTGTGGGGCAGCTCCAAGGGCGGCAGCGCGGCCCTCTACTTCGGGCTCAAGTACGGCTTCCGGAACATCGTCGCCAGCGTGCCCCAGCTGGCCATCGGCTCCTTCGTCCGCGACGTCTACCCCGAGGTCGGACGGCACATGCTGGGGGACTCCATGGCGGACGGCGAAGTCGCCGTCCTCGATGCGCTCCTGCCCGACCTGCTGCGCTCCGGCACCAATCCCGACGCTCACCTCTACCTGGTGTCGTCCCCCCAGGACGAGCAGTACCCGACTCAGGTGGAGCCCTTCCTGGGCCTTTTGCAGCGGTATCCGAACTTCAACTTCATCTTCAGCGAATCCCCCTTCATCACCGACCACGGCAAGGTGACCCAGCGCAATACGCCACCGCTGCTGGGCATCGCCTACCTCCTGGTCGAAGGCATCGCACCGCGCCTGGGAACGACCCGGCACGGATATGAGGAACCGGATGCCGATCGGGCTGGAATCGACGGGTTCCTGGCATCCACCTCCGTGGTGCAGGAGACTTTCGCCGCGCCAGTCGTGCTCGAACCTCCGGCCGGGAGTCTGGTACCCGCGAACCGTGTCCGCATCGGCGGCCGTGCGCCGGGGGCCGTGCGCGTGAGCATCTGGGAGAACGGGGCGTATCTGGCATCGGCCCCGGTCGGTCAGGACGGATCCTGGGCCTGGCAGCGGGAGGAGCCCTTCGCTGTAGGCGATCACGTGCTCCGTCTGTTCGCCGTCGATCCGCAGGGGTACCAGTCTCCGCGCGCCGATGTCGAGTTCACCGCAGGACACCAGGTGGCAGCGGCCCGGGTGAGCCCTCCGGTGATCCACCGTCCCCAGGCGCAGCAGCAGTTGCCCGCGACGAGCGTCACCTTCTCCGGGACCGCGGAGGGAGCCGTGCAGATCGGCTTCCGGGTGAACGACACGCCGCTGGGGGTCTGTGCCGTGGCGGCCGACGGCACGTGGTTCTGGGATTCCGGATACACCTGGCCCGAGGGAACGCATGTCGTCGAGGTCGTCGCCGTGGACGGGGCCGACGCGGTGTCACAGCCGTGCTACGTACCCTTCGTCACCGTGAACGTTCCGGCACGTACGGCGCCGTCCCGGTACTGACCCCTCACCCGCACAGAGATCGAAGCTGGAGTCCGACCATGTCCACGAAGAAGCCCGCAGCCGGACGGCAACTGCTGACGGGGATAGACACCTCGGGGGCATTCCCGGTCGAGTACCGGTTCGCCCACGCGAAGGGCGGCAACCGCCATCTCGTCGTGGTCTTCGCCAACTTCGCGGTTCCCCAGGACTACGGCTGGTCGAACGGTGTCTTCGACAACATCCGGGCGAACATTCTGTGGATCCGTGACCGGTTCGACGGGATGAACAGCTACTACCTGTGCAAGGGCATGGACTTTTCCCTGGAGAGCTCCGTGGCCGGACTCATCTTCAATGTGATGAAGGCCCTCGATCTCACACCCGACGACGTCACCATGTGGGGTGGCTCGAAGGGGGGAAGCGCGGCGCTCTACTACGGGATGCGTTACGGATTCCGGAACATCGTCTCGATCGTTCCCCAATTCCTCATCGGCACCTACGTTCAGACCATCCACCCCAAGGTCGCCGACTTCATGCTGGGAGAGGGAGCGCCGCTACAGAACGTGCGGGCCGTGGACGCCCTCCTGCCCGACCTCGTCCGCGCCCGGACCAATCCGCGCGCCAACATCTACCTCCTCTCCTCCCCCCAGGACGAGCAGTTCCCGACGCAGGTGGAACCTTTCCTGGGCTTGTTCCAGGGGTACGAGAACTTCAACTTCATCTTCAGCGAGTCCCCCTTCATCACGGATCATGCCCTCGTCACGCGGCGCAACGTGCCCGCATTGCTGGGCATCATGAACCTGCTCGCCGACGGAATCGCCCCGAGGTTCGGCCACGTACGCAACGGATACGAGCAGCCTGACCGGGATCGGTCTGCCATCGACTCCTACCTGAAGGCGACGTCGGTCGTGCGTGGCGTGGACTTCCCGGCCCCGGTGGTCACTTCTCCCGCGGCCCATCAGGAGGTGCCCAGGAACGCTGTCCGGTTCTCCGGTACCGCCGCGGGTGCCGCGCGCGTCGTGGTCTGGGAGCACGGCAAGTATCTCGGGCAGACCGACGTGGCGGCGGACGGCACGTGGTCCTGGGAGCTGGGCCGGTCGTGGAGCAGGGGGAAACACGCCGCGAAGGTGTACGCGGTCAGCGCGGAAGGCTTTCAGTCCGCGCGCGTCGAGGTCGCCTTCGTCGGAGGTGACGAGACGGCCGGCGCAGGCCCGGTTTCCGGACCAGGGGCCCAGGCTGTGCCCGGCATGCTCATGGGGTCGGGGGGCGCGTCGGCCGGTCCGGCGGTTCTGACCCCCGCGGCCTATGAACAGGTGGCGGGCCCCGGCGTCGTGTTCACCGGTGTTGCTCCCGGGACGGTGCAGGTTCTCTTCCGCGAACAGGGGCAGATGTTGGGCGCGGTCGCGGTCGGGCAGGACGGGCGCTGGTCCTGGGACGCGGGGTGGGCCTGGGCTGCCGGTACGCACGAGGTCGATGTGGTGGGACTTGACGCATTCGGCGGCGAGATACCCGTGGGGCGCGTGCCCTTCGCCGTGACGGGGGCCTCGGTCGGTGCCCCCACGAACGGCTACTTCGGTGGAGCTTTCTGAGCGGCATCCGGACCGCAAAAGGTTGTACACCCGAACGTTGCGCTTCGGCATAGATCGCGGGGCGGTTCTGAATCCTTTCCCTCTGGCGTCCGTGATGTCCGAAAGGCGGAGAGGCGACGTTCAGGTGCGTGGTTACTGTGAAGAAGTCCAACGATCATGAGAAGACGCGGCGTCACCGCCGCCCGGAGACAACTGTGTCACTCAAGAAGACCCGCGCCCGCAAAGCCGTCATCCCCGCCGCGGGCCTCGGCACCCGATTCCTCCCCGCCACCAAGGCGACACCCAAGGAGATGCTGCCGGTCGTGGACCGGCCGGCGATCCAGTACGTGGTGGAGGAGGCGGTGCGCAGCGGGCTCGACGACGTGCTCATGGTCACCGGCCGCAACAAGCGGGCCCTGGAGGACCACTTCGACCGTGCCTACGAGCTCGAACACCTGCTGGAGCTGAAGGGCGACGCCACCAAGCTGGCGCATGTGCGGGAGTCGAGCGAGCTGGCCGACGTCCACTACGTCCGCCAGGGCGACCCGCTCGGCCTCGGTCACGCCGTGCTGGCCGCCGAACCGCACGTCGGTGACGCCCCGTTCGCGGTGCTGCTCGGTGACGACCTCATCGACGAGCGGGACCCGCTGCTCGCCCGGATGCTGGAGGTCCAGGAGCAGTACGGCGGCAGCGTCGTCGCGCTCATGGAGGTCGAGGACGACCGCACACATCTGTACGGGTGCGCCGCCGTGGCCCCGTCGGGCGACGCGTCCGGCGACGTGCTGGCCGTCTCCGACCTCGTGGAGAAGCCCGAACCGGGCACCGCGCCCAGCAACCTCGCCGTCATCGGCCGTTACGTCCTCGCCCCGCAGATCTTCGACATCCTGCGCAGGACTCCGCCGGGACGCGGCGGCGAGATTCAACTGACCGACGCCCTGCGGCAGTTGGCCCTGAATCCGGGTCTCGGCGGACCGGTGCACGCGGTGGTCTTCCGCGGCCGCCGCTACGACACCGGGGACCGCGGCGACTATCTGCGCGCCGTCGTCCGGCTGGCCTGCGAACGCGACGACCTCGGCCCGGAGTTCCGCACGTGGCTCGGTGAGTTCGTCCGGGAGCAGGGGATCGTGTCGGCCTGACCCGACGGCGGGTGGCCGGTGGCCTGCCGTGCGGTCCGCATAAGCTGAAGGGTGTGAACGGCACCTGGTTGACCTGCGCCCGTGACGGCAGGCTCTGTGTCCACTCGTACGCCGCCGACGCCGGTGCGGTGGTCTGCCGCGTCGAGCGTGCGCCCGGCGGCCCGTGGACCGACCCCCGCACCGTCGGCGGCGACCAACGAGTCCATCCCGCCCTCGCCCTCGCCCGATCCGCCGAGCGCTACACCCACCTCGTCACCTGGCGCCCCACCACCCCCGGCGAGTCCGGCCTCGTCCACTCCACCCACTTCCAGCCCCACCTCTCCGCCCTGGACTGGACCCCGATCGGGCACCCCAACAAGAAGGGTGACCGCACGGGCGACCCCGCCGTGGCCGTCGACGCGCAGGGCCGTGCTCATGTCTTCGTCCGCAATCTGGGCGGGGGCGTGAGCATGCGGGCCCAGTTGGAGAAGGGCGGCTGGGGGCCGTGGCGTGACCTCAAGGGGAAGGGCGTGCGGGGGCGACTCGCCGCGGTGGCGGGGGAGTCGGGGCTGATCGTGCTGCACGCGGCGACCGCCGAGGGCCTGCTGCGCTGGCGTCAGGAGGAGGCCGGGGAGCCGCCGGTCCTGGACGACAAGCCGCTGCCCGCCGCCGTCCGCCCGGACTCCCCGCACGCCCTGGCGACCTCGTCCGAGGAGGTCACGCTCTTCTACGTCGATGAGGACGGCGGCCTGTACGCGTGGCGCGGCGACGCCGACCCGGTGCGTGTCCTGGACGCGGCGGGGCCCGGGCAGCTGACGGCGATCCGCAGCCGCCTCGACGGTGTCGACTGCACGCTGCTGGCCCAGCGCGCCGCCTCCGGCCGCCTCGCGTTCGCCGCGTACCCGACACAGACGGAGAGCGCCGGTGCCTGGTGGGCGGAGTCGGGCGACCCGCTGCCGGCCGACACCCGGATCGCGCTCACCGAGGACGGGCAGGGAAGGGTCGTCGCGGGTGCCCTCGTGCCCGGCGCCCCGGACCGGATGCTGCTCACCCGCAGGAATGCGGAGCCGGGTCTCGCGCTGGAAGCGTGGCGGCAGGTGTTCTAGGGCGTCCAGGGATTTGCCCGGACAGGCCCTGGGCCGCGGCCCCAGGTGTCACGCGGCTGCCCAGGCCCGCTCCAGCTCGTGACCGAACGAGGCGGGCTCACGGCCGATCAGCTCGGCCAGCGTCGAGTCCACCGTGGTGAACTCGCCGTCGCGCGCCGCCGCGAAGATGCTCAGCAGGAGATCGGCGATCGGGCCGGGGGCGCCGTGCGCCAGGGCCTGCTCGTGGAAGGTGTCATCGGGGAGCACGGTGCGGGTGAAGGGGCGTCCGGTCATCTCGGTCGCCAGCTCGGCGACGGCGTCGAAGTCCAGCGCCGCCGGGCCGGTGAGCGGCGGGGTCGGCCCCTCGAAGCGGGCCGCGCCGGCGAGGATCGCCGCGGTGGCCTCCGCGAGGTCGTCGTGGCCGGTCCAGGCGACCGGGCCGTCGGCGGGCAGCGCGATCTCGCCGGTGTGCCGGGCGCTCTCCAGGAACTGCAGGGCGCTGGCGGCGTAGAAGCCGTTGCGCAGCGCGGTCCAGGGCAGCCCTGTGGCGGCCAGCAGGTCCTCGGTCGCGGCGTGGTCGCGGCACGCCTGGAAGCGGGAGTCGTGGGCGGCGCCCATCTGGCTCGTGTAGAGGATCCGGCCCGCTCCGGCCTTCACGGCGGCGTCGACGGCGGCGCGATGTCCGGCGACGCACTCCGCGCCGACCCGGTCAAGGGACACGAGCAGCACCTGCTCGGCGCCCTCGAAGGCGTACGCGAGGGAGGCCGGGTCGTCGAAGCTGCCCTGCCGCACCCGCACCCCGCGGTCGGCGAGGTCCGCGGCCCTGCGGGGGTCGCGGACGCTGACGCCGACCCGCTCGGCGGGGACGCGTTCCAGGAGGCGTTCGACGGTACGGCGGCCGAGCTTTCCGGTGGCTCCGGTCACGATGATCACAGGGATCTCCCCAGGTTGTTTCCGATGGAATCGTTTCAACGGTAACACTGAAACTAACGGCGGAACCAGGATCCCGATATCGTTGGTTCATGGCTTCCCGTGAGACCTCCACCAGCACCGAGACCGCAGCCGGTCCGCGCCGCCGCATCGTCGAGGCAGCCGTCGAGCTGCTGGAGAGCGGGGGGCCCGACGCGGTCAGCACCCGCGCGGTCGCCGCCGCGGCCGGCCTGCAGCCGCCTGCGATCTACCGGCTCTTCGGGGACAAGGAAGGGCTGCTGGAGGCCGTCGCCGAGCACGGCTACGCGCGGTTCCTGGAGAGCAAGCGCGCGCGGCTCGACCCCGCGCCGGAGGATCCGGTGGAGGAGCTGCGCGACGGGTGGGACACGGTGGTGGAGTTCGGGGTCACGCACCCCGAACTGTTCGCCGTGATGAGCCGGGCCACCGGCCGGGAGTCGCACGCGGCGCACCGCGCGGGACTGGAGATCCTGTACGGGAGGGTGCGCCGGCTCGCGGCCGCCGGGTGGCTGCGGGTCGACGAGGAACTGGCCGCCCAGATCATCCGGGCCACCGGCCAGGGCGCGGTCGTCACCTGGCACGCCACCCCGGCCGAGCGCCGCGACCCGGCGCTGCTGACCATGCTGCGCGAGTCCATGGTCGCCGCCGTCACCCGCGCCGAACCGATGGTGCGGGCCGCCGAGTCGGGACCCGCGGCGGCGGCCCGCACCCTGCGCGCCGCCCTCCCGGACGATCCCGGTGTGCTGAGCGAGGCCGAGCAGCACCTGCTGCGCGAGTGGCTCGGCCGGCTCGCGGGGGACGGCGGCGCCCCCCGGACCTGAGCGGGGGGCGTCTCGGCCCGCTCAGGTCCGGGACGTGCCGCCGTGGAGGCGCACGTGCAGCGCCCGTACGTCCTCGACCAGCTCCGGCACCGGGCCCTCGACCGTGACCCCGGGCGCCACGTCGTTGACCGGCAGGGCCCGCACCGGGGCCTGCGGGACCCCCAACTCCTGGAGCCAGTTGCTCAGTTGGGCCGAGGACGCCACGTACACGATCCGGCCGAGGCCCACCCAGGCGTGGGCGGCCGCGCACATCGGGCAGTGCTCACCGGACGTGTAGACCGTCGCCGCCGCGCGCTCGGCGGGGCTCATGTGCGCCGCCGACCAGCGGGCGAGCTCGAACTCGGGGTGGCGGGTGTGGTCGCCGGACGCCACCCGGTTGCGGTCCTCGGCGAGCACGCTGCCGTCGGCGCCGACCAGGACCGAGCCGAACGGCTCGTCGCCGACGGACAGCGCCTCGGCGGCGAGTTCGACACAGCGGCGCAGGTGGGGGAGTTCGTTGTCCTTGACCATGAGGGCAGCGTAGACACGCGGGGCCCCGCGGACCAGTACGGTCCGCGGGGCCCCGGTGACAGAGGTGGTGCGGTGTTACGCGGGGACGCTCGCGACGCCCGCCGCCAGGAACGGCTTGCCGTTCACCCGCTCCGAGACGCCCTCACGGTCCAGGTACGGAGTGATCCCGCCCAGGTGGAAGGGCCAGCCGGCGCCGGTGATCAGGCACAGGTCGATGTCCTGCGCCTCGGCGACGACACCCTCGTCGAGCATGAGCCCGATCTCCTGGGCCACGGCGTCGAGGACACGGTCGCGGACCTGCTCCTCGGTGAGGACGACATCGCCCTGCTTGAGCAGCGCCGCGACCTCGGGGTCCAGCTCCGGCTTGAAACCGTTCTCGGCGGAGTAGACGTAGAAGCCGCGCTTGCCCGCCTTGACGACCGCCGCCAGGTTCGGGGACACCGTGAAGCGGTCCGGGAACGCGCGGTTCAGGGTCTCCGAGACGTGCAGACCGATCGCCGGGCCGACCAGCTCCAGGAGGACCAGCGGCGACATCGGCAGACCGAGCGGCTCGACGGCCTTCTCGGCGACCTCGACGGGGGTGCCCTCGTCGATGACGTTCTGGATCTCGCCCATGAAGCGGGTCAGGATGCGGTTGACGACGAACGCCGGGGCGTCCTTCACCAGCACAGCCGTCTTCTTCAGCTTCTTGGCGACACCGAACGCCGTGGCGAGCGCCGCGTCGTCGGTCTGCTCGCCGCGCACGATCTCCAGGAGCGGGAGGATCGCGACCGGGTTGAAGAAGTGGAAGCCGACGACCCGCTCGGGGTGCTTCAGCTTCGACGCCATCTCGGACACCGACAGCGACGAGGTGTTGGTGGCGAGGATCGCGTGCGCCGGGGCGACGGCCTCGACCTCGGCGAACACCTGCTGCTTGACGCCGATCTCCTCGAAGACGGCCTCGATGATGAAGTCCGCGTCCGCGAAGCCCTCGGCCTTGTCGAGCACGCCGGAGACGAGGCCCTTCAGGCGGTTGGCCTTGTCCTGGTTGACGCGGCCCTTGCCGAGCAGCTTGTCGATCTCGGCGTGGACGTAGCCCACACCCTTGTCGACGCGCTCCTGGTCGATGTCGGTGAGGACCACCGGCACCTCGAGGCGGCGCAGGAAGAGCAGCGCCAGCTGCGAGGCCATCAGGCCCGCACCCACGACGCCGACCTTGGTGACCGGGCGCGCGAGCGACTTGTCCGGGGCGCCGGCCGGGCGCTTGGCGCGCTTCTGCACCAGGTTGAACGCGTAGATGCCGGACCGCAGTTCGCCACCCATGATCAGGTCCGCGAGGGCCTGGTCCTCGGCGTCGTAACCGGCCTGCAGGTCACCGTCCTTGGCGGCGGCGATGATGTCCAGCGCGCGGTACGCGGCCGGGGCCGCCCCGTGCACCTTGGAGTCGGCGATGGACCTGCCGCGCGCGACGGCCTGGTCCCAGGCCTCACCGCGGTCGACGTCCGGACGCTCGACCTTGACGTCGCCCTTGAGGACGTCGGCCGTCCAGATCAGCGACTGCTCCAGGAAGTCGGCCCCCTCGAAGATCGCGTCGGCGATCCCGAGCTCGTGCACCTTCTTCCCGTTGAGCTGCTTGTTCTGGTTGAGGCTGTTCTCGATGATCACCGAGACGGCGCGGTCGGCACCGATCAGGTTCGGCAGCAGCGTGCAGCCGCCCCAGCCGGGGACCAGACCGAGGAAGACCTCGGGCAGCGAGAAGGCGGGCAGCGCCTTCGAGACGGTGCGGTACGTGCAGTGCAGACCGACCTCGACGCCACCGCCCATGGCGGCACCGTTGTAGTACGCGAACGTCGGCACGGCCAGACCCGCGAGGCGCTTGAAGACCTCGTGGCCGCCCTTGCCGATGGCGAGCGCGTCGTCGTGGTTCTTCAGCAGCTCGACACCCTTGAGGTCGGCGCCGACCGCGAAGATGAACGGCTTGCCGGTGATGCCGATACCGACGATCTCACCGTCGGCCGCTTCCTTCTCCACCTGGTCGATGGCGGCGTTCAGGTTCGCGAGCGAACCCGGGCCGAACGTCGTCGGCTTCGTGTGGTCGAAGCCGTTGTCCAGCGTGATGAGCGCGAACCGGCCCGCTCCGTAGGGGAGTTCGAGGTGGCGTACGTGCGCGGACGTGACGACCTCGCCGGGGAACAGCTCGGCCGCACCCTTCAGCAGCTCAGCAGTGGTGGTGCTCACTTGTCCCCCTCGAAGTGCGGGTTCTCCCAGATGACGGTCGCGCCCATGCCGAAGCCGACGCACATGGTGGTCAGGCCGTAGCGGACCTGAGGCTGCTCCTCGAACTGGCGGGCCAGCTGCGTCATCAGACGGACGCCGGAGGAGGCGAGCGGGTGGCCGAACGCGATGGCGCCGCCGTACTGGTTGACGCGCGCGTCGTCGTCCGCGATGCCGTAGTGGTCCAGGAAGGCCAGGACCTGGACGGCGAACGCCTCGTTGACCTCGAAGAGGTTGATGTCCTCGATGGACAGACCGGCCTTGGCGAGCGCCTTCTCCGTGGCCGGGATCGGGCCGTAGCCCATGACCTCCGGCTCGACGCCCGCGAAGGCGTACGAGACGAGACGCATCTTGACCGGCAGGTTGTGCTCGCGGGCGAAGTCCTCGCTCGCGATGATCGACGCGGTGGCGCCGTCGTTGAGACCCGCGGCGTTGCCGGCGGTGACGCGGCCGTGCGTACGGAACGGCGTCTTGAGCCCGGCGAGGTTCTCCAGGGTGGTCCCCGGCCGCATCGGCTCGTCGGCGGTGACCAGACCCCAACCGGTCTCGCCCACCTCGGCGTTGGTGTTGCGCACCGAGATCGGGACCAGGTCCTGCTGGATCTTGCCGTTCGCGTACGCCTTGGCCGCCTTCTCCTGCGAGCGCACGGCGTACTCGTCGGCGCGCTGCTTGGTGATGTGCGGGTAGCGGTCGTGCAGGTTCTCGGCGGTCATGCCCATGAACAGGGCCGACTCGTCGACGAGCTTCTCGCTCACGAACCGCGGGTTCGGGTCGACGCCCTCGCCCATGGGGTGACGGCCCATGTGCTCGACGCCGCCGGCGATGACGGCGTCGTACGCGCCGAACGCGATGGAGCCGGCGGTCGTCGTCACGGCCGTCAGCGCACCGGCGCACATACGGTCGATCGAGTAGCCGGGGACGGACTGCGGCAGCCCGGCGAGGATGCCCGCCGTGCGGCCCAGGGTCAGGCCCTGGTCGCCGATCTGCGTGGTCGCGGCGATGGCGACCTCGTCGATCTTGGCCGGATCCAGGTTCGGGTTGCGGCGCAGCAGCTCCCGGATGGCCTTCACGACGAGGTCGTCGGCGCGGGTCTCGTGGTAGATGCCCTTCGGGCCCGCCTTGCCGAACGGGGTGCGGACGCCGTCGACGAAGACGACGTCCCTGACGGTACGAGGCACGATGGCTCTCCTCCAGATGCGGGATTGCACTGCTGCGGGGCACACGACTGAGCGTGCGCTCACCCCCTCATGCTACTTGCGGGTAACCATGCTGCCCAGTCCCCACGGCGGGAGCGGCGAAGGTCACATCGGGGAAATGCGGCGCGCGGCGCCTGCATGCCAGGGGGCGCGGGGAACCGCGCGCCCGGCCCCCACCGAAGCCGCGGACATGCAAAACGCCCCCCGACCATGGATCGGGGGGCGCGACAACACCGGGTCAGCCCAGCGCAGCGACGAGCACAGGCGTGACCTGCTCCACCTGCCACCGCCGCGCCCCGTGCCCGGCCAGGGCCTGCGCGACGGACGCCGCGTCCACCGAGGCCGGCGGCTCCCAGCAGACCCGGCGCACGGTGTCCGGGGTGATCAGGTTCTCCTGCGGCATGTTCAGCGTCTCGGCGAGCGCCGTCACCGCAGCCCGCGCGGCGGACAGGCGTGCCGCGGCGGCCGGGTCCTTGTCGGCCCAGGCGCGCGGCGGCGGCGGCCCGGCGACCGGCTGGCCCGGCTGCGGCAGCTCGGCCTCGGGCAGCGCCCTGGCCCGGTCGACGGCGGCCTGCCACTGTTCCAGCTGGCGCCGGCCCATGCGGTTCCCGAACCCGGGAAGCGCGGTGAGCGCGTGCACATTGGGCGGCAGCGCGAGCGCGGCCTCGACGATCGCCGCGTCCCCGAGCACCTTGCCCGGCGAGACGTCGCGTCGCTGCGCGACCTTGTCCCGGGTCGTCCACAGCTCCCGTACGACCGCCATCTGCCGACGGCGCCGCACCTTGTGCATCCCGGAGGTCCGCCGCCACGGGTCCTTGCGGGGCGGCGCGGGCGGCGCCGAGGCGATGGCGTCGAACTCCTCCTGGGCCCACTCCAGCTTGCCCTGCCGGTCGAGCTCCTTCTCCAGCGCGTCGCGCAGATCGACGAGCAGCTCGACGTCGAGGGCCGCGTACCGCAGCCAGGGGTCGGGCAGCGGCCGTGTCGACCAGTCGACCGCCGAGTGCCCCTTCTCCAGTACGTAGCCCAGCACGTTCTCGACCATGGCGCCGAGGCCGACCCGGGGGAACCCGGCGAGCCGTCCGGCGAGTTCCGTGTCGAAGAGCCGCGAGGGGCGCATGCCTATTTCGCGCAGGCACGGCAGGTCCTGGGTGGCGGCGTGCAGATCCCACTCGGTGTCGGCCAGCGCGTCGCCGAGCGCGGACAGGTCGGGGCAGGCGACGGGGTCGATGAGCGCGGTGCCCGCACCCTCGCGGCGCAGCTGCACCAGATAGGCACGCTGCCCGTAGCGGTAGCCGGACGCGCGCTCGGCGTCGACGGCGACCGGTCCGGTGCCCGCGGCGAAGGCCGCGACCACATCGGCGAGCGCGGCCTCGTCGGCGATCACCGGCGGAATGCCCTCGCGCGGCTCCAGCAGCGGGATCGGCGCCCCGTCAGCAGTGACATCGTCGGCCGGAGGCTGGGACATCAGCGGCTGCCGCCGCGGGCCCCCGGTGGTGCGCAGTGAGCTGTCTGCTGCGGATTCTTGGGCGTCGGTCACCTGTCAAGGGTATCTGTGAACGGACGGCGCCCGTCGACGGAACGTTCCGTCGACGGGCGCTGAAGGTGCGTAAACCGGAAGGATCCGGCCAGGTGGCGATCGTTCGGGGTCAGTGGATGATTCCGGTGCGCAGGGCGACCGCCACCATCCCGGCGCGGTCACCCGTGCCGAGCTTGCGGGCGATCCGGGCGAGATGGCTCTTGACGGTCAGTGCGGACAGGCCCATCGAGACGCCGATGGCCTTGTTCGACTGGCCCTCGGCGACGAGCCGGAGCACCTCGACCTCACGGCCGGAGAGCTCGCGGTAGCCGCCCGGGTGGCTCGGGGCACCCGGGGGGCGGCGGTGCATACGGGCGGCCGCGGAACCGATCGGGGCGGCGCCCGGCCGGGTCGGCATGCCCACATTGGTGCGGGTACCGGTGACGACATAGCCCTTCACACCGCCCGCCAGGGCGTTGCGTACGGCGCCGATGTCGTCGGCGGCGGAGAGGGCCAGCCCGTTGGGCCAGCCCGCGGCTCGGGTTTCGGAGAGAAGCGTCAGTCCTGACCCGTCGGGGAGGTGGACGTCGGCGACGCAGATGTCACGGGGGTTGCCGATGCGGGGACGAGCCTCCGCGACGGACGAGGCCTCGATCACGTCACGCACACCGAGGGCCCAGAGATGACGGGTCACGGTGGAACGGACGCGCGGGTCGGCCACGACGACCATCGCGGTCGGCTTGTTCGGGCGGTAGGCGACCAGGCTTGAGGGCTGCTCGAGGAGAACGGACACCAGGCCTCCTGGGGTGCGGGACGGAGCCGGCTCGGGGATGAAGCCGGGACGAACCGTGCTTTCAAGGTCACTGGCTTCTTCGGCAGCAAACCCGCCCGCCTTTAGAGAAAGATCACGATTTGGTGAGTAACAATTCACGCAATTCGGACAGGCGATCGACGATCCGAAGATCGAACCGAATAGAAGCCCCGTAAG
Organism: Streptomyces sp. VRA16 Mangrove soil; assembly: GCF_017377775.1. Lineage (GTDB taxonomy): Bacteria > Actinomycetota > Actinomycetes > Streptomycetales > Streptomycetaceae > Streptomyces. The sequence continues at coordinate 165,997 of NZ_JAFVLN010000013.1, read as the reverse complement.
AGGGAGGTGTCCCGGGGGTGGAAGAGACATGAAAAAGGGGCGGTGCGGCCGACGCGGCCGAAAACCGCCCCCTGATACAGCGGGGTTTCAGTGGGTCTGTGGGCCCCGGCGCTGCGGAAGCGTCACCACGGCGCCGTCAGTGCCCTGAGATCCGGCGGGGGCGGGCGGCAGTCCCGCGATCTGGCACAGCAACTCGCACCACGCGGCGAGGTGCGCCGCCGTGTCCGGCACCCCGCCCAGACCCTCCCGCGGCGTCCACGACGCACGGATCTCGATCTGCGAGGCGGCCGGGCGGTCCCCGATCCCCCCGAAGTAGTGCGAACTCGCGCGGGTGACCGTGCCCGACGGCTCCCCGTAGGACAGGCCCCGCGTCTGCAGTGCGCCGGTCAGCCACGACCAGCACACGTCGGGCAGCAGCGGGTCGGCCGCCATCTCCGGTTCCAGTTCCGCGCGCACCAGCGTCACCAGCCGGAACGTGCCGTGCCACGCCTCGTGCCCCGCCGGGTCGTGCAGCAGGACCAGGCGGCCGTCGGCCAGCGCCTCGTCCTCGTCCGCGGGATCCACGACCGTGGCTTCGAGCGCGTGCGCGAAGGGGGCCAGGCGCTGCGGCGCGCGCGTGGGGTCGATCTCGATCTCGGGGCGCAGCCGCGCGGTGCGCAGCGCCTCGACCGCCGCACGAAAAGCGTGGGGGGCGGCGGGCGCCGTGCCGGCGGTCTCGTCCTTCTTCTGTGCAGCGTTCATGTCCCGAGCGTTCTGCCCCTCCCGCACCGATTCACTCATCCCGTTCGAGTCGTCGCGCCGGCCGTCCGGCCGGCGCTCCTGAGCCGCAGCCATGCGGGGAAGGTTAAGGGGAACGGGCGCCCGGCGCGGGTAAGGACACCCGGCGCCGAGGCCGTTGCCGCCGTACCGCCCGGCCGTGCGAAACTCTCCGGTGTGAGTGCCAACACCGAGGCCACGGGCCAGCAGCCGTCAGCGACATACGATTCCGCCTTCCTCAAGGCGTGCAGGCGCGAGCCCGTGCCGCACACCCCGGTGTGGTTCATGCGACAGGCGGGCCGGTCGCTGCCCGAGTACCACAAGGTGCGCGAGGGCATTCCCATGCTGGAGTCGTGCACGCGGCCCGAGCTCGTCGCCGAGATCACGATGCAGCCGGTGCGCCGCCACAAGGTCGACGCCGCCATCTACTTCAGCGACATCGTCGTCCCGCTCAAGGCCATCGGCATCGACCTCGACATCAAGCCCGGTGTCGGCCCGGTCGTCGCCGACCCGATCCGCTCGCGCGCCGACCTGGCGCAGCTGCGCGATCTGACCCCGGACGACGTCTCGTACGTCACCGAGGCCATCGGCCTGCTCACGGCCGAGCTCGGTTCGACGCCGCTCATCGGCTTCGCCGGCGCGCCGTTCACGCTCGCCAGCTATCTCGTGGAGGGCGGCCCGTCCCGCAACCACGAGAACACCAAGGCCCTCATGTACGGCGACCCGCAGCTCTGGGCCGACCTGCTCGACCGGCTCGCCGAGATCACCTCCGCGTTCCTGAAGGTGCAGATCGAAGCGGGCGTCAGCGCCGTGCAGCTCTTCGACTCGTGGGTCGGCGCCCTGTCACCCGCCGACTACCGCCGCTGCGTCATGCCCGCCTCGGAGAAGGTCTTCCGGTCGGTGGAGTCGTACGGCATCCCGCGCATCCACTTCGGTGCCGGCACCGGTGAGCTGCTCGGCCTCATGGGCGAGGCCGGCGCGGACGTCGTCGGCGTCGACTGGCGCGTCCCGCTCGACGAGGCCGCCCGCCGCGTCGGCCCCGGCAAGGCGCTGCAGGGCAACCTCGACCCGGCGATCCTCTTCACCACCCCCGAGGCGGTCGAGGAGAAGGCCCGCGAGGTGCTCGACGCGGCGGCGAACCTCGAAGGCCACGTGTTCAACCTCGGGCACGGCGTGCTGCCGTCCACCGACCCGGACGCGCTCACCCGCCTCGTGGAGTACGTGCACACGCAGACCGCCCGCTGATCTCCCGCCGGTATCAGCAGGGCCTGCGCCAGACCCCCAGCTTCAGCTTCTTGCGCATGGAGGAGAGCCCGAGGCGTTTCGCCTCGGCGCAGAAGCGGGAGTTGGGGAGCGCGTATTCGACGTGGAACACCGCCTTGCGCGCCTTGACGAACGGGGTGAGCGCGGCGCACTCGTGGTACTGCGCGCACTCCTCGTTCACGGCGAAGTCGAAGTCCCGTACGAGCGCGGGGACCTGGTCCACATCGTTCTTCAGCCCGACGGACAGGCCGCGCGCGTGGGCGAGGCGGGCCACCATCCGGTTGAAGGCCAGCTGGTGGCGGGCGGTCAGCGGGAACCCGGTGCGGTTGGCGTAGCCGTCCAGCAGATCGGGCTCGACCGCGTCGAAGCCCTTCGCGCGGCACATGTCGAAGCGGCGGGCCAGGATCGGCCCCAGGACGTCGAGCCGGCGGATGTCGAGCCAGCGCTCGCCCGCCCAGCCGTTCGTCCGGCCCAGCACCCGCTTCGGGTACGCGCCCTTGTCCGGGCGGAAGTCCTCCCAGGCGCCCGCGTTCACGTAACAGATGACGCGGCGGCCCGCCCGGTGCAGACGGGCCACGTCGGCGGCCGTGTTCTCGAAGCCGTCGATGTCGTAGACGGGCACATCGACGGACGGGTCCACGCGCCCGTCGAGCTGCCACTGCCACGGCGTGCCCGGGCGGGGCTGCCAACGGGTGGTGTGACGGGGGCCCTGCGCGCTCACGTCACCGCCTCCGCTCCCGGTACCCGCCCCTGTCCTGCCCCCGGGCGTGCACGCGGTGAGCGTGAGCAGCAGTGCGGCCAGCGGCACGGCGGGGCGCAGGGCGCGTCTCATCGGCCCTCCTCCCTCGAGAAGCCCGGGGGCCGGTTCCACGGATTGGGTCCGGCGCCGGGCGCCGCGCAGTGCACGGCGGCGCCGCGGCGCAGGGCCGTCCGGGCGGCGAGCCGGGTCAGGGACGGCGGCACCCCGTAGACCAGATGACAGAAGCGGTCGGGGGAGTGCCGGCCCGCCCAGGGCGGCGCGTCGAAGGACCGCAGATACGTCGACCAGTGGCCCTCGAACGTGACCAGCAGATCGGCGAGGCGGGCGTAGCCGGACGCCGCCGGGTGCACGCCCGGATTGAGCACGACCGTCGACGCCCCGCGGGCCCGTGCCGAGTGGACCAGGCGCCGGGTGCGGCGCAGATCGGACCGGCCCGGGGCGACGCGGTCGAAGAAGCAGCCGTCGACCGCGTACCAGTCGAGGTGGCGCGACACGTCGTCGGCGACCGGCGCGGGCTCCCGGTCCCCGTACGCCGTGTCGACATAGCCGAGGACCCGTACCCCGACCTCGCGCAGCGCGCGCGAGGCCGCGGCGAAGGCGGGGTCGGGGGCGATGCCCGGACCGTCCGCCGCGTTGAGGACCACCCCGTACAGCTGGGGCGCGGCGGCGACCAGCGCCTGCCAGGCCGCAGGGTCCGCGGCCGGATGGACGTACATCGGTACGAGCTGGGTCATCTGGGCTCCCGGGCCAGAGTGCCGTCCGCCGCCCACAGCGCGGCGAGCGACCCGTGCAGGGTGTGCTCCGGACGCCATCCCAACTCCCGCGCCGCCAGGCTGATCCGGGCGCACTGCCAGGGGACGGTGGCGGAGCGGCCGACGGCCCCCCGGGTCTCCTCGATGCGGCCTCGGAATCCGGAGGCGCGGATGAGGCCGTGGGCGAGGTCGCGGACGGGGACGGCGTGGCCGCTGCCGATGTTGAGCAGGGGTGGCAGGGGTCCGGGGGCGGTCAGGGCGAGGGCGGTGGCTGTGGCCACGTCGCGTACGTCGATGAAGTCGCGGTGTGCGGAGAGGTTGCCGACGTGGATGGTGCCGTGTGGGTCGTGGTGCAGGGCGGTGCGTAGTTCGGCGGTGAGTCGGCCGGGCAGTCCGGCGGTGGGGGCGCCCGGGCCGACCGGGTTGGTCACGCGGAGGACTACTGCGTCGAGGCCGGAGCCGGTGACGGCGAGGGTGCCTGTCAGTTTGGTGGCGCCGTACAGGGAGACCGGGCCGGCCGGGGCGTCCTCGGGTGTGCTTTCGCCGAGGATCGTCGGGCCGTACTCGGCGGCGGAGCCGAGATGGACCAGGCGCGCGGCGGGCGCCGCGCTGTGCAGGGCCTCACAAAGGGTCGCGGGGCCACGGGAGTTGGCCTCGACGAGCGTGAGCGCGGAGCCGCCGACCACGCCGACGCAGTTCACGACGGCGTCGGGCGCGGCCCACTCCAGCAGGTCCGCGAGCGTGCTCGGGGCGACATGGGCGAGGTCGACTCGGACGTCGTCGTCGGGAGAGCGTCCGCCGGTGAGCAGCCGCACGCCCGGCAGGGCGCGCAGCCGCTCGGCGATGTGCCCGCCCAGGTATCCGGTGGAGCCCAGGACGAGGATGCGCACGGGATCCGTCACGCTCCCTTCAGCAGGAGGGAACGGTGCGTGGTGAACTCGGCGTTGGCCCGGTCGTAGTCGTCGGGGCGGCCGATGTCGAGCCAGTATCCGTCGAAGTTGTGGGCGCGGGGCGGAGTTTCGGACTTGAGCAGGTCGATGACGAGTTCGTCGAAGCCGAGGGGGAGTCCCGGGGTGTACGGGGCGAGCGTCTCGCGCGAGACGCCGTACACGCCCATCGAGACCCGGTAGTCCATGCGCGGCTTCTCGGTGAAGGCGACGACGCGGGAGTTGTCGGTGGTGAGGACTCCGAAGTCGATGTGGACTTGGCGGGCGTAGGTGGCGATGGTGAGGGGTGCGTCGGATTGCTGGTGGCCGTGGAGGACGGCGGCGAAGTCGAGGTCGGTGAGGATGTCGCCGTTCATGACGAGGAAGTGTTCGGGGAGGCGGTCCATCATGGTGAGCAGGGGGCCCATGGTGCCCAGGGGGCTGTCTTCGGTGGCGTAGCCGACGCGCAGGCCCCAGCGGGCGCCGTTGCCGACGTAGGCGCGGATGATGTGGCCGAGGTGGCCGATGGCGATGGTGACGGTGGTGAAGCCGGCGGCGGCGAGTTGGCGGAGCACGATTTCGAGGATGGCGTGCTGGTCGCCGATGGGGACGAGGGGTTTGGGCAGGGCGGTGGTGTAGGGGCGCAGGCGGACGCCTTTGCCTCCGGCGAGGATGACGGCGTGCATGGGTTCGGGCTCCCTTGGTCGGTGGGCCGGGGTGTGGTGCGGGTCGTGTGCCGGTCTGGTGGGGCGGGTGCGACCCGGCGTCCGAAGCGGGGGTCAGATGTTGTAGATGTCGGTCTTGTAGCGGGCGAGGTTGGCGGGGTCGCTGAAGAAGGTGGCGGTGTGGGTGAGGCCTTCTTCGAGGGTGTGGGCGGGTTCCCAGCCGGTGGCGTGGTGCAGGCGGGTGGCGTCGGCGATCAGGCGCATGACTTCGGAGCCGGTGGGGCGGACGCGTTGGTCGTCCTCGTGGATGTCCAGGTCGGTGTTCATGACTTTGCCGATGAGGCGGACCAGGTCGCCGATGGAGATCTCGGTGCCGGTGCCGGCGTTGAAGGTGCGGCCGGCGACCTGGTCCAGGGGTGCGGTGCCGACGGCGAGGAAGGCGCGGGCGGTGTCCTCGACGTAGGTGAAGTCGCGGGTGGGGCGCAGGTCGCCGAGGGTGATGCGGCGGGATCCTGCGGCGATCTGGCCGATCACGGTGGGGATGACGGCGCGCATGGACTGGCGGGGGCCGTAGGTGTTGAAGGGGCGCAGGGTGATGACGGGGGTGTCGAAGGAGGCGTGGTAGCTGTCGGCGAGGCGGTCGCCGCCGGCTTTGGAGGCGGCGTAGGGGGACTGGGTGTTGATGGGGTGGTCCTCGGTGATGGGGACGGTCTGTGCGGTGCCGTAGGTCTCGCTGGTGGAGGTGTGGACGAGGCGGGGGGTGCCGAGTTGGCGGACGGCTTCGAGGACGTTGAGGGTGCCGGTGATGTTGGTGTCGACGTAGCTGTGGGGGGCGCGGTAGGAGTAGGGGATGGCGATGAGGGCGGCGAGGTGGTAGGCGGTTTCGGCGTCTTGGAGGAGGTCGCGTACGGAGCCGGGGTCGCGGACGTCGCCGAGGACGATGTCGACTTCCGCGAGGGTTTCGGGTGGGAGGGTCTCCAGCCAGCCGTAGCTGGAGAAGGAGTTGTACTGGGCCATCGCGCGGACGCGGTGGCCGGTGGCGACGAGGGCTTCGGTGAGGTGGGAGCCGATGAAGCCCTCGGCTCCGGTGACGGCGACAAGGGGTGCCGTGGTCATGGGTACTCCAGGGTGCTGGAACGGATGGTGAGGGATGCGGTGGTGAGGGGATGGGCGGGGGCCGGGCCCAGGAGCGCGCGGTGTTGTCAGGCGTGTGCGGTCGGGACGCCCAGGTGGCGTACCGCCAGAGCCAGCAGGAGACAGGCCGCCGCCGCGGTGCTCAGCGGCGCCGGCAGGACGAGCGCCGACGCGGCGGCCGCGCCGGTGAGCGCCGCCGGTGTCCAGGCCGCACCGAACGCCTGCATCAGCAGCGCCGACCACAACACGGCGCCCAGGGCGAGGAGTTCGGCGACCGGGCTCGATATGGCGAGCGCGCCCCCGGCCAGGGCGGTGAGATACACGGCCTCGCAGAGCAGGAGCGCGCGGGTGGCGCGCAGCAGGAAGCCTCCGGGGGTGGTGGAGGCGTGCAGGGCGGACACGGCGAGGCCGCGGTAGTGGTGCAGGAGCCATTCGGCCGGGCCCATGCTCAGGGTCAACACCACGACGGCATAGGGGTGTTCACGTCCGGCGAGCAGGGTGAGGATGCCGGCGGCCAGGCCGAACAGGCCGTACGGGAGCGAGGCCCGCAGCGGCGGTCGCGGGCCCTCGACCGCGGGTACGGGCGCCCGCAGCGCGGTACGTATCGTGTGCGCCGCCGCGGCGATCGCCAGGGCCAGGGTGAGCAGTGTGAGGCCGGTCCGCAGGGCGCCCGGCGGATGCCACCGGACCAACGCCGCCGCGCCCGCCGCGACCGGGGCGAGCGCCCCCGCCAGCAGGCGCTCCCTGCCGAACACGAGGAGCACGCCCGCCGCCGCGAGATACGCAGACTGCGCCGCGGCGAACAGCGCGCCGGGGCCGGGACCCGCCACCGCGAGCCCGGCGCCCGTCGCCGTCGCCGCGCCGAGCGGGGCGCCGATCAGCAGGGTGCGGGCCGCCGCCCGGCGGCCGCTGACGAGACGCACGTACGCACGGTGGCTCAGCGCCTGGGTCCACGCCCACGAGACCAGTGCGGCGGCGATCAGCCCGTGCAGGCCCGCCGTGGTCCGCCAGGCGCCGGCGGCCAGGAGATAGGCGGCGCCGGGCAGCGCGAAGAGCAGGCCGCGCAGCGCGCAGCGCAGGTGGTCCGGGCGCCAGGGATTGACGGGGAGCGGCGGCGCCGGGGGGTCGCGGGGGACCCGGTGGTAGACGGCCTCCGCGAGCGTGAACAGGTCGGGGTGGCCGTAGGTGTCGCGGATACGGTCGGCCGTCATGCCCTGGGCCTCCAGCAGGGCGGCCACCTCGTACGGGTGGACGGCTGCCGCGACGACGTCGGCCAGGGATGCGGCCAGGTCGTTCACCGGGTCGTCGGGGCGGGCCAGGCGCAGGGTCGTGGTGGGCTGGTCGGTGCGGGGGGAGGGGGCCGCCCCCGCCGTCGTCCGGGTGAGGGAGGGCGCCCCCGCCGTACCGTCCCGCCCCGAGACCGGGGACTGCGTCCCCGGACCCCTCTTGGTACGTGGCCGGGTGCGGATCGTGGTCCGTCCTCGCGCGGTTCCCCGTGCCCCTTCGGGGCGCTCCAGGTCCAGGGGGCCGCTCATGCCGCCACCCCGGCCGACCGCGGGCCGCCCGCGCCCAGTTCCTCGTAGATGCCGCGGAACGCTTCCACGGTCTGCCGCAGTGTGAACTGTTCGATCACCCGCAGGCGGGCCGCCTCGCCCATCGCCGCCCTGCGCGGGCCGTCGGAGAGGAGCTCCAGGGCCGCCCGCGCCATCGCCTGCGGGTCGCGGGGCGGGACGACCAGGCCGGTCGGGCCGACCGCCTCGCGGACCCCGCCGACGTCCGTGGAGACGGTGGCGCGGCCGCACGACATCGCCTCGATGAGCGTGAACGGAAAGCCCTCGCTGATGCTGGAGAGCATCACGACGTTGCCCGCCGCGTAGGCGTCCTTGATGTGTTCCACGCGGCCCTCGAAACGCACCGCGTCGCCGACGCCGAGGGAGGCCGCCAGTGCCTCGCAGCGTTCCCGGTACCCCTCGCCGCCCCGTGGAGTGCCGCCGAACAGCCTCAACTGCGCGTCGGTGACGTTCTGTTGGACCACGGCGAACGCGCGGATCAGCGTCTCCAGGTCCTTGATCGGGTCGACCCGGCCGGCCCAGCTGAGCGTGGGACGCTCCGGTTCGGGGCCGGCCGGCGGGAACGCCGCCGGGTCCACGCCGTTGTAGACCGTGCGGATCAGCGCCGGATCGGCGCCGCCCCGCTCCTCCCACAGCCGGTTGTAGCGATTGCCGGGAGTGATCAGCGCGGCCCTGCGGTACGTCTCCTCGGCGAGCAGCCGGAAGAAGCCCAGCAGCAGCGCCTTCACCGGCCAGGCGTACGGGCCCGTCCGGTAGCCCAGATAGCGCTCGCGCAGATACACCCCGTGCTCGGTCAAGAGCAGCGGCACGCCATGGAGTTGACGGGCCATCAGGCCCGGGAGGGCCGCGATGCCGCCACTCACCGCGTGTGCGACGCCGTGCTCGGGCGGGCGTGCGGCCAGAGGGCGCAGGGCGTGTTCCAGCAGGGTCGTCGCGGTGACCGCGTCGTGCAGGGTGGGGCGGGCCGCGGCGACGTCGAGGCCGGGCCGGTTCCACACCGCCGCCAGGACCTGCACCGCCGCGTCCCCGCGCAGCATCGGCGAGAGCGTGCCGGCGCGGGCGTGCCGGCCCAGTTCGTACAGGGCGGGGGAGAAGTCGTCCTCCGCCGCCGGTTCGAGGAGGGCCGTGACGAACTGCTCGTAGACGGTGAGGAGTCGGCGGAGCGGGCGGCCGAGCGGGGGCCTGCCCTGCGGTGCCGGGCCCCACATGGGCAGCACCGTCGGCGCCGACACGTGCGGGGGCAGTTCCCAGGCGAGGGACTCGCGGCCGGTGCCGGTGACCGCGAGCACGTCGAAGCGGACGTCGGGCATGCCGGAGACGAGCTGGTCGCACCAGACGCTGACGCCGCCGTGGCTGTGCGGATAGGTGCCTTCGGTCAGCAGGGTGACATGAGGGCCGGAACGTAACGGATACGGGACTTCGGGCATGGTGGGGCTCCGCGGGCGTTCGTTACGGATGTGGGGGCGGAGTGCGGGATCAGGCGGGCAGGTTCAGCGTCACGGCGTTCTGGGAGACGTCCGGTGACACCCAGCCCGACGTTCTGCCCGCATAGGTGGAGCCGAAGTCCTGTGTTCCTGCGGTGAGTTGCTGGACCGTGCCGGTCGGCGCCGTCGCCGTGACCGCGACGCCGTCGGGCGCCCGCACCGTCACCGAGGTGCCGATCCGGTAGGCGGTCACCGTGCCGTTGTCCACCGCGGAGTGCCACGCGGCCCGCCGCTTCATCTCCCTGCCGATGTCCGCCATCGGCAGGTTCACCACGGGGACGGCGGAGGTGAACAGCGAGGCGTAGGTGTCCAGTACGCCGTTCAGGACCGGGTAGGCGATACGGTCCTCGGCGAAGTTCGACTGGTGGACGAAGTGCGGGCGCGGGTCGTTGGACAGCACGTGGCCGAGCGCCGTCCTCGTCTCCAGCGGCACGATGTACGAGGCGTAGCCGGTCGCCGTGTCCAGCGGGGCGTCCAGGCAGGTCGTGGTCGTCGAACCCTCGCAGATGCCGCTGCCGCCGTCCGCCTTCGAGGTGTAGATCCAGTTGTACTCGTCGACCTCGTCGGTCGCCCTGCCCGCGTTGTAGAAGACGTTCATGGGGTGGCGCGGCACGGTCAGGGCCGGGCCGACCTGCCGCTGGGCCGGGTCGCGTGAGGCGTCCGAACCGAGCGACGTGATGCCGTTCGCCGTGAGGGCGGGCACCAGGTTCGGGTTGTCGTCCGGCTGCTGGGGCAGGACGCGCAGGCCCGAGTGCTCACCGGTCACCAACTCGGCGTCGTTCAGGGCGAGTCCGTTGCGGTCGCCCCACTCCCGGTTGTCGGAGATCTGCTGGGAGATCTCCGCCGTCGACACGTACCGCGTGGAGCCGTCGGCGTTCGTCGCGCACTTCCAGGGCACGACGGTGACGTCCTGCACACAGCCGAGGAAGGGGTGGTTGTAGGTGTGGTTGACCCAGCGGAAGTCCGCCTTGTCGGCGACGAGCCGGTCGGCGAGCGCGTCCGAGCCGCCGTTCTCCTCCCGGTACAGCTCGCTGCCGCCGCCGTTGTAGACCAGGTCGAGGGTGAACCCGCGCTGCCGCGACCACCCGGCGGCGTACGTGGCGTCGGCCGCCGTCATCCGGATGTCGTCCGGGGTGCCCTCCCCGGGCGGGCAGTCCACGTCGCCCGGCGTGCAGTTGAGCGTGGAGTCCCAGCGGTCGTCCGCCGCGAACACGTCGTCGACGTGCACCGCGAAGTAGTTGCGCGAGGCGCCCAGACGCACGCCCTGCGTCATCCAGTCGACGATGCCGCGCGCGAGCAGCCGGAACTGCTGCTGGTACTCGTTGTAGACGAACGTGACGACGAGCTCGCGGCGCCCGTCGTGCCGCAACTCGCCGACCAGGGAGCCCCGTTCGCCCGTCCCGGGGATCGCCGCGTCCACGTACGGGGTGAAGTCGGCGCCCTCGGCGGGCCGGGCCAGGAAGCCGTAACTCTCGTCCACCGAGGGCGAGTTGTCCTCGAACGGCACCGAGCCCGCCAGATACCCGAAGGGCCCGGATCTCCCCGCGTCGGTGACCGCGGCCGCGGTGCCGTCCAGGGGGCCACTGAACCCGGGCGGCTGCAGACCCACGTCGGCCCGCGCGTACGTGTACGCGTCGACCTGCGGGATCGCATACGTACGCTCGTAGTCGGCGAGCGCCGTCGCCTCCGCCGAGCCGGCGCCGAACGGGTTGTCGTCGGGCAGGACGACCGCCTGGAACCTGGCCCGCGGCCGCCCGTCGACGGTGTCGGCGAGGAACGCCGCGTCGATCACCGGACGGTCCGCCCGTCTGAGGTCCAGCGTCGTGAACGGCGTTCCCTGGCTGGTGAGTTCGGCCGTGAGCGCGGCGGTGGCCGGGCCGCCGTCGGTCACCACCAGAACCCGCAGATCGATGCGCGGCTGCTCGTCCGCCGCCGCCCCGGTCACGGGCGGCGCGAGCGCAAGGAGCAGAGCGCCGGCGCCGAGAGCCGCCGCTCGTGCAGAGCGTTTCATGTGGTTGTGGTCCCCTCCCGGTGCGCACCCGACGGCTCCCCACCGTCGTGCGCCCGCCCCCCAGCGGCACGCCCACGGGTCGCAGTCCGTGTTCGTGCCGCTCTGACGCGTCACATAGTGAGGCGCCATCAGGGGCTGTGTGCGGATTCTGTGAAACCTGGCGGAAAAGGGATGGCAACGAGTAAGTGGTGCTGCCGGTCGCCCTCGGGGGTGCCGGGCTTCGCCGGAGCGAAGGGTTCTATGGCGGCGCAGCCGCTCAGCGCGCTGGGTGCTCCTTACACGTTTCATGGCGGAGTTGAACCGGTAACCGCTTCCACCTGGGGATTCGAATCGGCCACCGGCACAGGGCGCCCTGTGGCCACCCTGTGCGCGAGCAAGCGCTATCCCTGCGCCCGGACCGCCGCCACCGCCTTGCGCGCCGCTACGAGCACCGGGTCCCACACGGGCGAGAACGGCGGGGCGTAGCCCAGGTCCAGCGCCGTCATCTGCTCCACCGTCATCCCCGCGGTCAGCGCGACCGCCGCCACGTCGACCCGCTTCGCGGCGCCCTCACGGCCCACGATCTGCACCCCGAGCAGCCGTCCGGTGCGCCGCTCGGCGAGCATCTTCACCGTCATCAGGGCGGCCCCGGGGTAGTACCCCGCCCGGCTCGTCGACTCGATGGTGGCCGTCACGTACTGGAGCCCGGCCCGGCGCGCGTCCTTCTCGCGCAGACCGGTCCGCGCGATCTCCAGGTCGCACACCTTGCTGACCGCCGTGCCGACGACCCCGGGGAACGTGCCGTACCCCCCGCCCACGTTCGACCCGATGATCTGCCCGTGCTTGTTGGCGTGCGTGCCGAGCGCGATGTGCCGCTCGCGTCGCGACACCAGGTCGAGGACCTCGACGCAGTCGCCGCCCGCCCAGATGACCCCTCCTGCGACGGGTCCGCGCACCCGCATCGACAGGTCCGTGAGCAGCCCGCCGTACGCGCCGAGCGGCAGTCCCGCGGCCCGGGCCAGCGAGGTCTCGGGTGTCACGCCGATGCCCAGCACCACGACGTCCGCCGGGAATTCGTCGTCCTGAGTTGCCACGGCCCGCACCCGCCCGTCGTCCCCGGTGAGGATCTTCGTGACCTCGGCGCCGGCGACCATCCTGATGCCCATACCGGTCATCGCCTCGCGCACCAGCCGGCCCATGTCCGCGTCCAGCGTCGACATCGGCTCGGCCCCGCGGTGCACGACCGTCACCTCGTACCCGCGGTGCACCAGCGCCTCGGCCATCTCGACCCCGATGTAACCGGCGCCCACGACCACCGCTCTGGTGCCGCGAGCCGCGTGCAGCGTGTCGAGCAGCGCCTGCCCGTCGTCGAGCGTCTGCACCCCGTGCACCCCCGCCGCGTCGATCCCCGGCAGCTCGGGCCGGACCGGGCGGGCGCCCGTCGCGATCACGAGCTTGTCGTACGACGTCCAGGACTCGGCCCCGCTGTCGACGTCACGGGCCCGCACCCGCCGCCCCTCGGCGTCGATCTCCACGACCTCGGTCCGCATCCGCAGATCGATGTCCCGCGCCCGGTGCTCCTCGGGCGACCGCGCGATCAGGTCGTCCCGCTCGCCGACCTCGCCGCCCACCCAGTACGGGATCCCGCACGCCGAGTACGAGGTGAAGTGCCCCCGCTCGAACGCCACGATCTCCAGCTCGTCCGGGCCCTTCAGGCGGCGTGCCTGGGACGCGGCGGACATGCCCGCCGCGTCGCCGCCGATCACCACAAGTCGCTCAGCAGTCATGGGCCCACGCTACGTGGGCCCGACCCGTCAGTCCTGCTCGTCGTGCTCGTCCTGCTCCTTTGGCTCGTCCGGCTCGCTCCTCGGGTGGGCGGGCAGCGGGCCGAGCGCCGTGTGCACGGGCCGCGGCGCGGGGCGCCGCGACAGCCGGGGCCGCACCACCCGCAGCCACACCAGCGCCGACAGGGCCACCAGCGCCGCGAACGGCAGCACGGCCGCGAGCACGATCCCGATCCACTTCAGGAATGTCACGAAGGCGTTCCAGCCGCCGGACAGCGCGTCCGTGAACCCGGTGCCGTCGTCCCCGTCGGCCGCCTTCACCGGGGCCTGGGACAGGCTGAGGGTGATCGTCGCCATCGTCGTCCGGTCCTTCAGCGACGCCTGCTGGGCGAGCAGCGCCTCCAACTCGGACTCCCGGCTGCTGAGTTCGCCCTCCAGGGTCACCACGTCACTCAACTTGGTCGCGCGGTCCATGAGTTCACGGACCCGCGCCACGCTCGCCCGCTGCGACGCGACGCGGCTGTCCACGTCGACCACCTGGTCCGTGACGTCCTTGGCGGTCACGTTCCGCGACAATAGACGTCCCGTGCCCGCGAGTTGCCCGATCACCTCCTCGTACGACTCCTGCGGCACCCGTAGGGTGACCCGGGTGCGCTCGCGGCCGTCGCCGTCGCGGTCGGTCGTCTCGTTGCCCACGTAGCCGCCCGCGTCCTCGGTGGCGGTGCGCGCCCGGTCGAGCGCGTCCGGCACGTCCTTGACGCGGACCGAGAGCGAGGCGGTGCGGATGATGTGCACGCCGGTGAGCCTCGGAGGTTTCCTGGCGCTGCTCTTGCCGGAGTCGCTCGCGCCGTCGGCGGCGCCCTTCTCCCGGGAGGCCGCCTTGCCACCGGCCGCGGCCTTGTCCCCGTCACCGGAGTCCGAGGAGCTGTTCGCCCCCGAGCACCCCGTCAGCGCGAGCGCGGCGGCGAGCAGCAGCAGGGCCAGGGCGTGCAGCGGCCGCAGCCGCGCCGCCGTGCGCGAACCGGAAACATGCATGGATGTACCCCCCGAAGGACGTGTCGGTCGACGGACGCCTCCTTCGACGCACCAGGCGCCGTTTCGTTCGTCGCGACCCGGCGGCGAACCGGTAACGGTCCGGGCTCGCCGGAACTCCGCCCCGGTTCTGAGAGAGTGGGAGCATGCGCGAAGCGGACACACGTACGGAAACGGAAACCGTCAGGGACGTCCTGGTCATCGGCGGAGGGATCGCGGGCCTCGCGGCCGCCCACCGATTGCTCGACCGCAGCCCCGGTGTCCGGGTCACGGTCCTGGAGAGTTCCGACCGGCTCGGCGGAAAACTGCGCGCGGGCGAGATCGCCGGCGCGCGCATCGACCTCGGCGCCGAGTCGATGCTGGCACGCCGCCCCGAGGCCGTCGGCCTCGCCAGAGAGGTCGGCCTCGGCGACCGCCTGCAGCCGCCGTCGACCGCGACCGCCTCGATCTGGACCCGCGACGCCCTGCGCCCCATGCCCAAGGGCCACGTCATGGGCGTCCCCGGCTCCGCCGACGCGCTCGCCGGCGTCCTCTCCGACGAGGGCCTCGCCCGCATCGAGCGGGACGCCGAGCTGCCGCCCACCCCGATCGGCGACGACGTCGCGGTCGGCGAGTACGTCGCGGCCCGCCTCGGCCGCGAGGTCGTCGACCGTCTCGTCGAACCGCTCCTCGGCGGTGTCTACGCGGGCGACGCCTACCGCATCTCCCTGCGCAGCGCCGTCCCCCAGCTCTTCGAGGAGGCCCGCCGCCACACGTCCCTGACGGAGGCGGTCCGCGCGATCCAGGCCAGGGCCCCGCAGCCGGCGGCCGACCCGACCCCGGTCTTCATGGGCGTCGAGGGCGGCATCGGCACGCTGCCGGGCGCGGTGGCGGACGCGGTGCGCGAAAGAGGCGGCGAGATCGTACTGGGGGAGCGGGCGGTGCAGCTGGGGGCGCGAGGCAGCGCCGATCAGCGGCTGCGCCGCGGCGCGCGACCGGTCACGGACGACGAGAACCCGACGACGCCCCGCGAACCCCTGTGGCGCGTGGTCACGGAATCGGGCCGCACCTTTGAAGCGACCCAAGTGATCATCGCGCTCCCCGCCCAGCCCGCCGCCAGCCTGCTGCGGACGGCATCGCCCAACGCGGCCCAGGAACTGCGCGGCATCGAGTACGCCAGCATGGCCCTGATCACCCTGGCCTACGACAAGGCGCGGGCCGACCTCCCGCCGGGCAGCGGCTTCCTCGTCCCGCCGGTCG
The DNA here is from genome assembly GCF_017377775.1 of Streptomyces sp. VRA16 Mangrove soil. Classification (GTDB taxonomy): domain Bacteria; phylum Actinomycetota; class Actinomycetes; order Streptomycetales; family Streptomycetaceae; genus Streptomyces. The sequence goes on along the minus strand of NZ_JAFVLN010000013.1, from coordinate 150,641 downwards.
ACGGCCGCACCATCAAGGCCGCCACCTTCGCCTCGCACAAGTGGGGCTGGATCGCGGAGCAGAACCCGGACCTCACCCTCGTACGGACCTCGGTCGGCCGGTACGGCGACGACAAGGACCTGGCCCGCGACGACGCGGAGCTGATCGACATCGCCCGCCGCGACCTGCGCGAGGCCACCGGACTGACCGCCACCCCCCTCGACGCCCACGTCACGCGCTGGCAGGACGGCCTGCCCCAGTACCCCGTCGGCCACGCGGAGCGCGTCGCCCGGATCCGTGGATACATCGGGCAGCTGCCGGGCGTCGCCGTGTGCGGAGCCGCGTACGACGGCGTGGGCATCCCGGCCTGCATCGCGAGCGCGTACGCGGCCGCGGACGAGCTGGACGGCGACACCGCCGCGCGCGAGTACCTGAAGGCGAACCCGGTGCAGAGCCTGCACGGCGGAGCGGGAGAATGAAGGACATGAGCGACGAGAACACCACCACCGACGCGGCCGCCGACCGCATCCCGAACAAGGGCAAGCTGGCGAAGGACCTCAACGAGGTCATCCGCTACACGCTCTGGTCGGTCTTCAAGCTGAAGGACGTCCTGCCGGAGGACCGGGCCGGGTACGCCGACGAGGTCCAGGAGCTGTTCGACCAGCTCGCCGCGAAGGACGTCACGGTCCGCGGCACCTACGACGTGTCGGGCCTGCGCGCCGACGCCGACCTCATGATCTGGTGGCACGCCGAGACCGCCGACCAGTTGCAGGAGGCGTACAACCTCTTCCGCCGCACCAAGCTGGGCCGCTCCCTGGAGCCGGTCTGGTCGAACATGGCGCTGCACCGCCCCGCCGAGTTCAACCGCTCGCACATCCCGGCGTTCCTGGCCGACGAGACGCCCCGCAACTACGTCTCCGTCTACCCGTTCGTGCGCTCCTACGACTGGTACCTGCTGCCCGACGACGAGCGCCGCAAGATGCTCGCCGACCACGGCAAGATGGCCCGCGGCTACCCCGACGTGCGCGCCAACACCGTCGCGTCGTTCTCGCTCGGCGACTACGAGTGGATCCTCGCGTTCGAGGCCGACGAGCTGTACCGCATCGTCGACCTCATGCGGCACCTGCGGGCGTCCGAGGCGCGGCGTCACGTCCGTGAAGAGGTCCCGTTCTACACGGGGCGGCGCAAGAGCGTGGCCGAGCTGGTGGCCGGGCTGGCGTAGGCGCCCGCAAGCCCCTCCGGCGATCGGGGAGCGGGGTCCGGGGCAGCGCCCCGTGCCCCCGGCCTCCCCGCGCCGGAGGAGCTGGTCGGGGACCTCACTTGAGCGGGGCGGGCTCCGCGTGCCCCGCACACTCCGCCGCTCGCTCCTCGGGCAGCCGCCCTTCCAGGACGTACGCGTCCAGGTACCCGTTCACGCACGCGTTGGCGCCCCCGCCGATCCCGTGCGTCCCGGCGTCGCGCTCGGTCACGAGCACCGACCCGGCGATCCTCCGGTTCAGTTCCTGGGCGCCCGTGTACGGCGTCGCCGCGTCGCGCTCGGCGGCCAGGATCAGCGTCGGCGGCAGCTCACCGGGGAACACCCGCACGTCGACCGGCCGCTGCCGGGGCGTCGACCAGTAGGCGCACGGCAGGTTCATCCACGCGTTGTCCCACGTCTCGAACGGGGCGCTTCGCGCCAGCCGTGTGTTGTCGCGGTCCCAGACCCGGAAGTCCGTCGGCCAGGGCGCGTCGTTGCACTCGACGGCCGTGTAGACGGCGTTGCCGTTCTCGTTCTCGGCGAACGCCGCGGGCTGCGGGGCCGCCTGGCCGATCAGCGGCTTCGGGTCGCCCTTCAGATACGAGGAGAGCGCCAGCGCCCGCATCGGCCAGTAGTCGTCGTAGTAGCCGGCCTGCAGATACGCCGACTGCAGCTGCCCGGGGCCGACCTTCCCGCCGGCCGGCTTGTGCGCCAGCTCCGCGCGCACCCGCTCGTACGAACGCAGCACCTCGTCCGGTGTCGTACCGAGCCCGTACGTCTTGTCGTGCTTGGCGACCCACGTCCGGAAGTCGGCCCAGCGCCGCTCGAACGCCGCCGACTGCTCCAGGTTGTTCGCGTACCAGATCCGGTCCGGCGCCGGGTCGACCGCCGAGTCGAAGACCATCCGGCGCACGTGCGCGGGGAAGAGCCGCGCGTACAGGGCGCCGATGTACGTCCCGTACGAGGCGCCCATGAACGTCAGCTTCGGCTCGCCCAGCGCGGCCCGCAGCACGTCCAGGTCACGGGCGTTGTTCAGGCTCGTGTAGTGCGCGATGTCCGGGTTCTTCGCACAGCCCGCCGCGTACGACTTCGCCTGCGCGATCCGCTCCTTCTTGTACGAGGCCGAAGGGTGCGTCGGCGACTGCGTCGGCGCCTTCGCGAACCGCTGGGGGTCCTGGCAGGAGATCGGCGCGGAGCGGCCCACCCCGCGCGGCGCGTAGCCGACCATGTCGTAGGCGGCGGCGATGCGCTTCCACTCCGGCATCAGACCTGCCATCGGGAAGTACATCCCGTTGCCGCCGGGACCGCCCGGGTTGAAGACGAACGCGCCCTGGCGCGCCACCTTCCCGGCGGCGTCCTCGCCCTTCGCCGCGATCCGGCTGACCGTCAGCGCGATCTGCCTGCCGTCCGGGTCCGCGTAGTCGAGGGGGACGGAGACGGTGCCGCAGCGCACCGGCTCCGGCAGTCCCTCCGCGTCCGGGCAGACGCCCCACGTGATGCCCTTGGCGGCGGCGCGCCCTGCGGCGACCGCGGTGCCGGACAGCTCCTGCGGATCCAGGGGGGAGGGGGTGGCGTTCGCGGTGCCCAGCGTGGACAGGACCAACGATCCCGCGGCGGCACAGAGGGCGGATGTGGCTCGCAGCGCGTGTCTCATCGCTGGGGTGACCCCTTTCGTCGGCGTGCGTCGGACGCGTCGGATGCGGCAGACGTGTGCGCGTGACAGGACGAAAGGGATACTTCGTGCGGCGCTCGGGGAAGTAAAGCACCAGGTCGCCGATGTCGGAGCAATGACCCCGATGTGTCCACCGGGGACGGCGGCTCACTCCGGCATGGCCGCGCGCCGCGCCCTGCCGTCACCGAAAGCGGCCCGCAGTCCCGGATCGTCCACCGCGCGCACCCCGCGCACGGCGACCGCGAACAGCCCGTCCGCGCCCGCGGGCCGCGCGGCGAGCAGCCGCTGCCCGACCGGCGAGGCCCAGCGGGTGTACGGGTGGATCTCGATCCGGGCGATGGCCAGACAGCTCAGCGTCAGCAGCAGCGGCAGCGCGAACCAGAGCGCCACCGGCGTCTGCTGCTGCTCCGCGCCCTGGCCCGGCGCGAGCGTGGCGAGCGCGCCCAGTCCCACCACCGCGATCGCGGCGGAGCGCACCTGCCGGACGGCTCCCGCGAGCGTCGAGCGGGCGGCGTCCGGGACGGCGAGGCCCGCCGCGACCAGCCGCTCGGCGAGCGCGCGCACGGCGTCGCCCGCGGCCGTCGCCGCACGCAGGGGGGTGATCCGCCGCTGCCCTTCGGGGCCGATCGCGCCGATCACCGAGCGCTCCATGTCGTCCGTGCCGTCCGGGTCGACGACGGTCGCCCAGCCGGTGTGCGCGAGCAGCAGCCGGCGGGCGCGGGCCATCGACACCAGGGTCACGTCGGCGACCCGGACCGGGCCACCGGACAGGAACGCCGTCTCGTACAGGGACAGTTCGTGGTCCCGCAGGATGCGCGCGTCGGCGCTCTCGGCGCTCTCGGCGTGTTCGGCGTGCTCGCTCTCGGCGGCGCGCACCGCCGCGAGACACAGCCGCCCGCAGGAGCCGATGGCGACCGCGCAGGCCAGGACGAGGAACAGGACCCAGAACATGTGCAGTTTCTATGACAGGTGTTCGGGTGTCCGCTACAGGCCATTCACTATGCGGACACGGCGCTCATCGGGGCGCCGCGGTCCGCTCGGACACCCCGGGGCCCTGGGGCTCCTTCGTGGCCCGAGAGTCCTTGGCGTCTTCGGTCTCTTCGCTCTCTTTGGGCTCTTTGGCGTCCTTCTCGTTCTTCTCGTCCTCGGGGCTCTTCGAGCTCTTCGCGCTCCCCGGGTTCTTCGGGCTCGACGCCGCGGGCGGCAGCGAGAACGACGGAGTGGGCGACGGACTGACCGGCGTCGGCGAGCCGGGCGCCGAGGTCGGTCCCGGCGGGGCGGGGGAGCGGGTCGCGGGCGGCGGGCTCGCGGTCGCCGCCTCCTGCGCGAGCGCGTCGAAGTCGACCAGGCCGGTCGCCTCCAGGACCCGCATGTGGTCGAGGACCGTGGCATTGGCGTCCTCCGCCAGCTCACGCACCAGCGTGTTGCGGGTCGAGGCGCGCACCTGGCCGATGAGGGCGAAGACCTGGCCGTGGGCGCGGCGCAGGATGTTGGCGAACTTGCGCTCGTAGTCCGGGCCCTGCGCCGCCGTCAGGGTCCGCAGCCACCCCTGCTGCTGGTCGTTGGGCTGGTTGGGCAGCTCCAGGTGGAGCTGCGCCGCGACCTCCCGCACCCGCGCGTCCAGGAACGTGTGCCCCTGGACGAGATGCTCGCCCGCCGTCTCGACGGCCTTGCTCGGTGCCCGCTCCTCGGCCTGCTGTCCCGCGGGCATCTCCCACAGACCGGCGAGCCGGACCTTCGTGATGAAGATCCGGTCGGTCGCCGAGAGCGGGCCGAATCTGGTGGGCACCGACTGGGTGTTGAGCGTGTCCAGACCGGTGCCCGACCGGTCCGCGTACGACCAGATCGGGAAAGCGAGCGCGGCCAGAGTGGCCAGCAGACCGGTGACGATGAGCGTGGTGCCGCTGACGCGCGGGCGGGGGAAGTGCTGTCGCATGGTGCCTCCTGTTGCGGCACCGCACGCTAGTGCGCCCTCGGCACGCAGTGCCGGGCATCAGCACGGTCTACGCCAACTGCCGTACCGGACGCGCGGGTTGTGCGGTCCCTGCGCCCCGACCCGGTCAGTAGCCGGGCGGCGGTGACGGGGGCGGAGGCCTCGAACAGACGCCCGGGGCGACGACGGCGAGGGGCGCGGCGTGCGCAGGACGGGGTCCGGGATCCGGCTCGGGCCGTGCAGCGACACGGCGAGCGCGGGACCGTCGGCGGTGCGGGAACCGGCGCCGTAGCGCCCGGCGCGGTAGGCCCGCAGGGCGCGCCGCCCGGCCGCCGTGGGACCGGCGCCCGCCCGGCCGCCGACCCGGGCCGCGATCAGCGCCGTCCCGACGGCGGCGGGCAGCACCGGGGCGGGCAGCCAGCGATGGCCCCCCAGGCGTTCCCCGTCGGGGCCGATCACCAGCACGCCGAGCGTGGCCGGTTGGGCGAGGGGCACGAGGACGGCCAGGGCGACGGAGACCGGCACCAGCAGGCCTGCGGTCCGCCGCGGGATCAGCAGCCCGCGTTCCGCGAGCCGCCCCTCGATTCCGGCGACGGCCGCGCCCCGGGCCACGGACCTGCGGATCCTGAACAGGTTGCCGTCGTGCGGGGCGCCGAGGGCGGCGACCGGCGCCCGCTCCACCCGGTCGCGGGCTCCGCCGGTGTCGCGCCCGACCAGGTTCCCCGCCGCGTCGAAGCCGATGACGCCCACCCGGTGCGGCGCCGCGAACGCCGTGTCGACCAGGCGCTCCGGGCCGCCGGCCGCGCCCCCTCCAGGACGTCCGCGACGGCCGGAGCGGGCGACCGCGGTTCACGGCTCCCGCGGACACCCCCGAGCACGCGGAAAAGCAGGGCCGAGGCCCCGCCGAACACGGCGTAGTAGAGCCACCCGTAGGTGCCCCACGACCGGTCATCCCCTGCGCAGCGCGAACCGTGCGGCGCGCAGCGCCCGTGCCACCGGGCGCCCCGCCAGCGAAGCGGGGCCGGAACGCTCCAGCCACCAGTCGGTCAACTCCCGCCGCGCGCCCGGCTCCTGGACCCGCTGTTCGAGGAGCAGGTCCTCGGCGAAGTCGAGCGCGTCGCGCCGGTAGCCGCCAGTCATCGGGCGCCGCGCCGCGTACGCGAGGAACGCCGTACGGTACGCCGGCGCGCCCAGGATCTGCGGCAGCTCGGGCGCGACCTTCGCCACGACGTCGGCCCGCTTGCCCGCCAGCGCCCGGCTCTGCACGACGAGCCGCGCCCGGTCGAAGCCCTCGGGGGCCGGGGTGCCGGCGACGAGGGAGGAGAGCAGGGCGGCCTGCGCGAGGGCGACGCGGCCGCGCACGGACTCGTCGACGGGCCCGTCCGGCACGGACGCCCGGGGGAGCGGCGCCGGGCCGGTGACGGCGGCCGCGCCCGCCGCGACCGTGGCCCGGACCGTCTCCACCTCGCGTCCCAACTCCCCGGCTTCCTCGGGAAAGTTGTCGTCCCGTTCGAGCAGCACGCCCGGGGGCGTCACCCGTGAGGCGAGATCGGCGAGGATGTCGAGGACGGGCCGCGGCACCGGGTGGGCGTGGCTGTCGTGCCACACCCCGTCCCGCTCGAACCCGCCCGCCACATGCACGTACGCGATGGCCTCGACCGGCAGCTCGTCCAGGGCCTTCGACGGGTCCTCGCCCCGGTTGACGTGGTTGGTGTGCAGGTTCGCCACGTCGATCAGCAGCCGTACGCCGGTGCGCTCCACCATCTCGTACAGGAACTGTCCCTCGGACATCTCCTCGCCGGGCCAGCCGAACAGGGCGGCGATGTTCTCCACGGCGAGCGGCACCGGCAGGGCGTCCTGCGCGATCCGGATGTTCTCGCACAGCACGTCGAGGGCGTCCCGGGTGCGCGGCACCGGCAGCAGGTGTCCGGCTTCGAGGAGCGGGGACGCGGTGCGTTCGCCGCCCGCCCTGACGAACGCGATGTGCTCGGTGACCAGCGGCGCGCCCAGGGCCTCGGCCCGCGCGGCCAGTTCGGAGAGCCGGTGCTCGTCGGGCCGCTCGGCGCCGCCGAGCCCCAGCGACACTCCGTGCGGCACGACGGTCACGCCGCGCTCGCGCAGCCGCAGCAGGGAGTCGGGCAGATGCCCCGGACACACGTTCTCGGCGACGGCCTCGACCCAGTCGATCCCGGGCATGGCCTCGACGACCCCGGCGATCTCCGGCCGCCAGCCGATCCCCGTCCCCAGGTGCGGAAGCTGCTGCATGTCTGTCCCCCTCCTCTGCGGTGCCTTGCGTCCGTACGGCGTCGACGCCGTGCAGGTGTCATGGCCCCGGCCGGATCGGGTGAACCCAGGAGCGGGGACGTTCAGAGCAACATTTGAGGTTGCAGGTGCCGTGGCGCGAGGTGCTCGGGGGAGCGGCCGCCGCCGGCGGCTGAGCCGGCATCGGCGGCGGCCCGCGAGCACGCGAGCCGGCGTCTCCCCCTGCGCGGCTCGCGTGCTCACCGTCCCCACCGGCCAGGGGGCGTGCGGGAGTTCGCCCCGCGGGGGCCAGGAGGACGAGAGGCCAGGGTCGCGTGTCGGCGAGAACGCCCCCGGCCGCTCAGGGAACGGTGTACGGAAGGGACCCGGGGTCTCGGGGGCGGAGTGTGGCGACCCGACGGGCCGCATCATCTGATGTATGTCTTGCTCGAATGATGCTATGCCTCTGCGTGTCGGCCCGCCAGGGTACGAATCGGTCGCTTTCCGTGAGTCATAGGGCAGAGCTTCTCGGGGCCGCTGCTACCGTGCTTCTCCGCCTCCAGGGAGGCGGAGAAGGCACAGAGAGACACGGGGGACGACCATGGCCAAGCCGGTTCGCGCATCGCTGGGCGAGATGTGGATCACCTGCCAGGTCTGCAGGAGCGACGTGTTCCGCGAGCGGGGCGTGAAGCTGAACAGCACCGGTGGTGAGCTCTTCAACATGGCCTGGGCCGATGAGACGGCCACCGGCCTGATCTGCTGGCGGTGCGGCTACGTCCAGCTCTTCGTCAACCGCGAGATCCAGCTCCACCGAGCCGACAAGTAGGGGCGGCTACGCCACCGGCGCCGAGAAGATGAGCCGGGTCTCCGTCGTGCGGTACCCGGCGCGGGTGAACGCCGCCGCCATCGGGCGGTTGCCGAGGTCGGTCGTGGCGGTGACGCGTTCGGCGCCCTCCGCCGCCTGGAAGCGGGTGATCGCCGCGAGGATCTCCGACACGTGGCCGCGGCCGCGGAGTTCGGGGACGACGCCGAGGTAGCCGACGTTGCGGCTGTACGGCGTGGCCGACGGTATCGCCAGGCCGGCCAGGGTGCCGTCCGGGGTGTGGGCGAGGCGCCACCACTCCCGCTTGCCCGGCCGGTCGAGGTAGAACTGCAGGCTCTCGCGGGCGGTGGCCTCCGGCCCGGTGGCCGCCTCGCTCTCCAGGGTGTGGGCGTCGAGGGTGCCCTCGGCGACCCGCAGCATCGCCCGGAGTAAGACCTCGTCGTCGGGTTCCGGGGTGAACACCAGGTGCTCGGGCTCGGCGGGCAGCGGATCCTGCGGCGTCCACTCGAACTGCAGCCGCTCCACCTCGACGGTCAGTCCCGCGCGCCGGGCGGCCTCCTGGCGCCAGGTCACGGCGGCGACGTGCGCGGGGTCGTCCCGCCATGCGCCGGGCAGCTTCATGAGGTTGTACAGCGGCGGGGCCTCGGCGCCCGTCGCGCGGAACGCCTGGTGGCCCGCGTCGAGGAGGGCGGCGCCCAGCGCGGCGCGTTCGGCGGCGGGCACCTCGTCGGCGACGGCGAGACAGTCGAGTGCGATGGGGTGGGCGCTGTCGCTCTGCCCCCACCACAGGGCGCGGGCCAGCACCCGGCCGTCCGGGCTCCAGGCCGCCCAGGTCCACTCCGGGCGGTACTGCCGCTGCGCGGCTTCCTCCCGGTACGCGTCGGCGGGCAGCCGCCACACGGGTTCGGCGCAGGTGAGATCGAGGATCTGATCGAGCTCCGCGCCCGGTCCCGACACGGCGGACAGACGTGGAGCGGTACTGCTGGCACTGCTGGTGAAGGTCATGCAGGCACCTTTCGGGCGCGAGAGAACCGCCGGACGACGCACGTCGCGGACCGGCCGGCGGAAGGAAGGGACGGCGACGGTCGGCCCTTCGGGGGCGAGACCAGTCACGCATCGGACCGGAACCTGCCGTACCGGCCGCGGGCGATCTTGTCAGGCGGTCGAGGGCGGGGCAATGGCATTTAGGGCGCTGTGCGTGGGGTGCGGTCCGTGGTGCGTGCGCTGTGAGTGGGGTGCGTGGTGCGCTGCGCGTGGGGCGTTGCCCGCGGGGCGCGGTCCGGTGGGGCGCGGTCCGGTGGGTGCCGGTGGTGTGGGCTCGCGCGGGTGCCGGGTGCCGGGTGCCGGGTGTGGGCGAGTTGCGGCTGCCAGTTGCCGGTGCGGGTGCCGGGTGTTCAGGCGTGATCGAGGTCCGGCCGGCAGTTGCCGGTGCGGGGCCTTTCGCGATCCCTGTGAGCGAGCCGGGAGGGCGATCACTGACGGGCCGCGCGCGGTTGCCCGTTGGCTCAGTTGGGCCGGCGCGGGTGCCGGAGGCTCAGGCAGGCTCGCGCGGACGCCGGAGGCTCAGACGTGGCCGAGGTCCGGCTGCCAGTTGCCGTCGCGCGGACCCTCCGCCACCACCGTGCACGAGCCGGGCGCGATCTCCGTGAAGCCTGCGTCGCGGACCACCGGGAGGCCCGCGCGGGTCAGGGCGGTCCAGCGGGCGGGGTCGTCGGCGACCCGGACCGAGAGCGGGAAACCCGCCTCACGCCACTCCTTGCGGCGCGGCTCCGGCAGTTCCCACCAGGCGAGTTGGGCGCCGTGCCCGGCCTGAGCCATCGCCTTGCCCGCGGTCATGTCCAGGTCCGGGTTGAGCCACAACGTCACGCCCGCCGGGTCCGCGGGGGCCGGTGGCTCGGGGTCGTCGAGGTCCGTGCCGGAGACCTGGAGGCGGGCCAGGTCCTTGGGCCAGCCGTCGAGGGGGACCGGCGGATAGACCCGGACCTCCGTGCCGCCGCTGCCCGTGACCGTGATGCCGTCGAGCGCCTCGGCCCGCCGCCACTCGGCGCCCCTGGCACGCCGCACCACCTTGCGGATCCGGGCGTCCTGCCAGTCCCGCATCGCCTGCGCCCACTCCCCGTCGCCGAGGGACCGCTCGTCGGAGAGGATCGTCAGCACCGCGCGGGCCGCCGTCTCCAGCGCGTCGGTACGGGCCGGCGGCGCGGCCCGCTCGATGTGCACGACGAGCGGCAGCACGAACTGCGGCGCCTCGTCGCGCGCGGTGGGCTCGGAGCGGAAGGGGCTGTCGGCGGAGGTGTCGTCGCTGGTCACGACCTCCAGTCTGCCAGTAGCCGCAGAGTTCCCGTGCGGGGTCCCCGGCCGTCGCGGGCGTGCGGGACGATGTCCCCATGCGCACCGCCTCCCTCATCGCCCTCGAACGCGTCGGGCGCCGCTACGGACTCGGCGGCCCCTGGGTGCTGCGCGACATCGACCTCACCGTGCCGCCCGGGGCCCTGATCCGCGTACGAGGAGCCAACGGCAGCGGAAAGTCGACCCTGCTGCGGATCGTCGCCGGGATCGACGCGCCCGGCCGGGGCCGGGTCGTCGGCCGCCCGCGCACCGCGTACGTCCCCGAACGCTTCCCGGCCGCCCTGCCCTGCACCGCGCTCGGCTACCTCACACATCTGGGGCGCGTCCACGGACTCGCCCGCGCGGAGGCGGCGCGGCGGGCCGGTGAGTGGATGGAACGGTTCGGTGCCGACGCGTACGCGAACACCCCGCTCGCCGAGCTGTCCAAGGGCAGCAGCCAGAAGGTCGCCGTAGCCCAAGCCCTGCTCGCCGCACCGGAGTTGCTGGTCCTCGACGAGGCGTGGACCGGGCTCGACAGCGCCGCCCGCGCCGAACTCGACCGCGCCGTCGCCGAACGCACCGCCGCCGGTGGCGCCGTCGTCTTCGTCGACCACGATCCGCGCCGCCTGGCGGGCAGCGTCGACGCCGTGCACGCCGTCGAAGGAACAAGTCTGGTGACGGTGAGCGATGGTGACGGTTCATCAGGACCGTATGACGAGGTCGTGATCGAGGCCCGCGGCGCCGGTGAGCCGCCCGAGCTGCCCCGCCCGCACACCCTCAGCCGTGTCGACGCCCGCACCGTCCGGGTCGCCGCGCCCGTCACCCACTCCGACCTCGTCCTGCGTACGTTGCTGAACGCCCGCCCGCCGTGGCACATCACCGCCGTGCGCGAGCCGGTCGGGAGCCCGGCGGAGAACCCCGTGGAGAACCCCGTGGAGAGCCGATGAGCGGCGCCCTTCTCGCCTATCAGTCCGGGCTGCTGCTGCGCTCGCAGCGCTGGCTCGCGCCCGTGGTTCTGTACGCGGCCTTCGTGGGCGTCGGCGTGCAGAGCGGGCAGCCGGTGCTCGACTCGCTCGGGTACGCCGCCGCCTTCCTGCTGCCGGTCGGGTCCTGGCTGGTGCGGATCTGCGTCTCCAACGAGCCGCCCGCCGCCCGCAGTTGCACCGCCGCCGCGACCGGGCCCTGGCGCGCTCACCTGGCGAGCCTGGTCACCGGGTTCCTCGCGACGGCCGTCATCGGCACCGTGACGACCGGCGTCGTCGCCCTGATCAGTGACGCCGCCAGTACCGATCACCGGGTGAAGCTGGCGGTGCTGCCCGCGGTCGGCGCCGGGTTCCTCGCCATGCTGGTGTGCGCGCTGGTCGGCGCCGCGGTGGGTGCCGTGACCGTCCGGCCGGTGGTGCGGGCCACCGGTCCAGGCGTAGCCGCCATGCTGCTGTGCGCACTGCTCGCCCTGGTAGCGCCCGGCTCTCCGGCACGCGCGGCGGTGACCGCCCTGATCACGGGGTCGCAGGACGGCGTGATCAGGCTCCCGCTGCTGCCGCTCGTGGGCGCCGTGGCGCTGGCGGCGGTCTGCGGGGCGGCCGCCTGCCGCCTCTCCGGCCGCCGCTGAGCCCTGGTCGCCCTAGCCGGAGCAGGCCGTGCGCTGGGCCTCCTGCCACTCGCAGACCGGGCACAGCGTCGCGCCCTTCGTGGCCTCCGGGTACTCCGTCGGCTTCCGGCACAGCACGCACTCGGCGAACGGCCCCTCCTCGGCAGGGGCGGGGCGGGTGTCGTCGGGAGCGCAGTAGTCGGCCATACCGTCCAGCGTAGGCGTTCGGCCGTCACGGCGCGCGGGCCGCGGCCCCGACCATCAGGGCGCTCGGGCTCCGCCCTGACCGTCAGGATGTGCGGGCCGTCGTCGTGACCGTCTGGACGCTCGGGCCCCGCCTCGACCGTCTGGACGCTCGGGCCGCCGCCTCGACCGTCAGGATGTGCGGGCCGCCGCCCCGACCGTTTGGACGCTCGGGCCGCCGCCCCGACCGTCAGGACGCTCGGGCCCCGCCCCGGCCGTCAGGACGTGCGGGCCGCCGCCCCGACCAGTTCGGAGACCCGGACGAACCGGTAGCCCTTCGCCCGCAGCGCCGGCACCACGTCCCGCACCACCCGCTCCGTCGTCGGCGCCGCGCTGCGCGTGCAGTGCATCACCACGACCGACCCGGGGCGCACCCCGTCGAGCACCTGCCGGGTCACCGCGCCCGCGTCCGTCGCGAACGCGTCGCCGCTGACCACGTCCCACTGGATCGCCGTGACCCCGGCCGGCGCGAGGGCCCGCAGCGACCGGCTGTCGTAACAGCCGCCGGGGAAGCGGAAGTACGGCACGACGTGCCGCACGCCGGCCTTGCGGAACGCGGTGAACGCCCGCTCCACGTCCGCCCGCATCTTCGGGGCGGGCACCGTCGGCAGGCCGTAGCAGTCGCCGGTGAAGGCGTAGTGGCTGTACGAGTGGTTGGCGACCTCGAAGAGCGGGTCGGCGCCGATGTCCTTCGCCTGCGCCGGGTACTCGTCGGCCCAGCGCCCCGTCATGAACACCGTCGCCGGAACCTTCAACTTCCGCAGTGTGGCGATGAGTTGCGGGTTGTCGAAGTGCTCGCCCGCGGCGGCGCGCGGGCCCTGGTCCGCGGTCATGTCTGCGTCGAAGGTGAGCGCGACCGTGCGCTCCTTCGCGCTTCTCGCGCGCGGGGCGTTCTTGAAGACGGGAGTGAGTCCGGACGGGCCCGGGGCGAGTCTGGGCGGCCCGGTCGGCGTCGCCGCGGCCGATGGACTGGCGGCGGGCCGCCCGGCCCGCCCCGGGGGCGCGGCCTCGGAGCCACCGGAGCAGGCGGTGGCCCCGAGGGCGAGCGCGCCGACGGCGCAGGTCAGAGCGGCACGGCGGAGGGAGCGGTAGCTGATCACGCCGCGACGATAACCCCGCAAATGGGATTAATCGGTCAGTAGGCGTCCTCCTGGACGGCGGTCTCACCCCACAGCGCCCTGCGCTCCCCGAACGGGTCAAACGCCACCCGGCCCACCGGATCACCCGGCAGGGCACCGCCGAGCAGCAGCGTCGCCCGTTCGGCCGCCGTGAACCGTGGCCAGGACGGCAGCAGATGATGCGCGGGCGCCCCCTCGTGCGCGAACTGCGCCCACGCACCGCTCATCGCGTCCGCGAGCCGCTGGTCCGGGGCGTCCCCCACCCAGGCGTCGAGCCCGGGAGCGTCCAGTACGTCGAACACGTACGGGATCTCCAGCGTGTGCGGGGAGCCGAGCTGCCCGCCGAGGACCGGTGTCCGCTCCCGGAAGAGGTACGACCACACGCGCCCGCCGCCCTCGGCCGCCGCGTCCAGGAACGCGTCGGTCGGCTCCCTGAACAGCCGGTCCGTGACGATCCCCGCCATCCGCGCGGTCGCCGAATCCCCTTCCTGGGCGCGGTAGACGGCGTCCGCCCGCTCACGGTGCCCCGCGTCCGGGAAGTCCGCTGCGAGCGCCGCCGCCACCTCGTCCTCGACCACGGGCCCGGCGAGCCCGACGAACAGCCGCCCCTCGTGCTCGGTCGTCCCGGCGATCACGGGTATGTGCGCGCAGCAGCCGTTGCGCAGGGCCTGGAGCGGATGCAGCGGCAGCACGGAGCCGTCCACCACGGGCCGGAACGGCAGCGACCCGAGGGTCGAGCGGGCCATCAACTCCTCCTGTGCCGCAAGGAGTTGACCGGCCGTCGCGGCCCGTACGTCGTCGCTGCCGGTCTGCTCCTTCAACACCCCGGCATAGGCGCGCGCCGCCTCGCGGGCCGTGTCGAGGGAGTGCACCTCGCGTGGCGGCGGGCTCTGCAGGATCGCCCGGTGCAGCAGCGGCCGGGCCGCGGGCGCCCCGAGCAGCGCGGCGACACTGCCGCCGCCCGCGGACTCGCCGAACACCGTCACCCGGCGCGGATCGCCCCCGAACCGCCCGATGTTGTCCCGCACCCAGGCCAGCGCGGCGATCTGGTCCTGCAGCCCCAGATTGGCGGACGCGGCGTAGGCGTCGCCGAGCAGCTCGGCGACGTACAGCCAACCCAACGCGCCCAGACGGTAGTTGAGGGAGACGACCACGACGCCGTACCGCTCGGCGAGCCGGGCGCCGTCGGTCCACACCTGATGCCCGTACCCCTGGACGTACGCCCCGCCGTGCACCCACACCATCACCGGCCGCGCGACCGTACTCCCGCCGGGCGTCCAGACGTTGACGGTGAGGCAGCCCGCCTCGTCGGTGGCGACCCGGTCGGCCCCGACGACGTTCTCCAGGAGGAAGTCCGGGCCCTGCGGCGGGGCGGGCGACGCCGCGCGGGCGTCGCGCACCCCGGTCCACGGCGCCGGCCGCACCGGCGGGCGGAACCGCAGCTCGCCGACGGGATCGGCCGCGTACGGGATCCCGAGGTAGCGCTCGACGCCGCCGCGCAGCCGCTCCCCGCGCACCTCGCCGCTCGTGGTCAGCGCGGTCACCCGGCTCCCGCTCACAGCCAGCCCTCCAGCGACTTCATGAAACCGTCGAAGTCGTCCCGGTGGACGGTGTGTCCCGCGCCCGCCACCGTCCGCACCTCGAACCCGCGCCGCACCAGCTCCTCCTTCAGCGCGTCGGAGACCAGGAAGCTCGGGTCGGCGGCCTGCACGAGCGACGGCACGACGGCGCGCTCCGGCGTCCGGTCGACCGCGTGCTCACCCGCGACCGCGAGCGCCGTCCGCGGGTCCCAGGCCGCGAGCGTCGCCAGCTCCACATCGATGTCGGCCTCCTCCCAGCGCGGGTTGAGGTTCGCGATCATCTGCCGGCTCGCGCCGCGGAACTCCATGAACAGCGCCGGGTCCACCGGGGTGCTTCCGAGCGCCCACGCCGGGTCCGAGTACACCGCGCGGCGCGGCGCGAGCCGCTCCACGGCGAGCGCGAGAGCCATCCCGCCCAGGGAGTGCCCGACGGCGAGCTCCGCGCCCGTCGGCAACGTCTCCACCAGGTCGTCGGCGAAGCCCTCGGCGGAGTACCCGCCGCGCCCGCTCTCGCCGTGCCCGCGCAGATCGACGCCGATCACCCGGTACCCGCGCGCGGCGAGCGCGGGCCCCACCCGGCGCCAGGTGCGGTGGTCCGACATGATCCCGTGGACCAGCAGGGCGACGCGGTCACCGCTGCCCCATTCCCGGGTGTGCAGTTTCATCGAGGGTGCCTTTCTCTGCGTGGATCTGCGTGCGCGCGTATCGCTACGTACGTACGGTGCTCAGCGCACGCCCCGGATGGGGCGGACGGCGAGCGCGCCGAGCACGGACAGCGCCGCGCCGACGAAGAACAGGGAGGTGTAGCCGCCGCACGCCGACACGATCACCGAGGAGACGAACGGGGCGAGGATCTGCGGGCCCGCGCTCGCCATGTTCAGCACACCGAGGTCGCGGGCGGCGTCGCCGTCGCTCGGCAGGATCATCGTGACGAGTGCGTTGTCGACGGCCATGAAGCAGCCGAAGCCGAGCCCGTTGAGCACCGCGAAGACGAGCATCGCGGGCCAGGTCGGGCAGAGGGCGGGGATCAGCAGCGAGAGGGCGGAGACGAGGGCCGACACTCCGACGAAGAGCTTGCGCCGCCCGAGCCGGTCCGACAGCACACCGCCGACCAGCGTGGCCACGGCCATCGCCACCGAGGAGACCGGCGTGAGGATCGCGACGGCATCGGCGGGCTCCATTCCCTTCGGCAGCGAGATGTGATCATCAAGAATGTAGAGCTGATAGCCGAAGACACAGAAGTACCCCAGGACGAGCAACGCCCGCCCGATGAAGGCCCACTTGAAGTCGTGGTCGCGCAGCGCGTTCATGAACGCCGCCGCCTGCCGCTTCCACGGCACCGGTTCGGGCGCGGGCCGCTTCTCCTCGCGCGTACAGGCGGTGAACAGCACGGCGGCGACGGCGACGAACGCGCCCAGCACCAGATACCCGGTGCCGAGGTGGTCGGTGAACGCGGCGCCGAGCACGGCGCCGAGCGTCGACCCGACGGGCATCCCGAGACCCACGGCCGCGGACGCCCGGCCGCGCCCGGAGAGCGGGACGCGGTCGGGGACCACGGAGGTGATCGCGGCCTGGAAGACGTTCATGGTGGCCTGGCCGAGGCACCAGGCGATCGTCACGAGCAGCACCGTTTGCACGCTGCCGAGCAGTGCCATGGCGCCGACCGAGGCGAGGCCGCCCCACAGGATCCAGGGGTTGCGCCGCCCCGAGCGGTCGGAGAGGGCTCCGGCCACCGGGTTGAAGAGGGTGGCGAAGATCGCGCTGACACCGCTCACCACACCGAGCAGCGCGACCTTGTCGGCCTTGTCGATGTGCTCGATCTGCAGCGGCAGCAGCACGCCGCCCACGCCGATGTAGAGGGTGTACATCGCGGTGTTGCCGAGCGTGAGCAGGGGCAGCAGGCCGCGCGGGGTGGCTGCGGGAGCGGTGGTGCCGGCGGGGGTCGTGGCGCCGGGGACGGCGTCGGGCCGGGGGCCACGCTGAGCGGAAAGGGCCACGTTGCCCTCCTCCTCATGACGAGACGGGACATGACGGGATGTACAGGACATGACGGGATGTACGGGACATGACGCGGCAGGGTCACCGTGCTGCTCCGAGAGCTGTGATGACACGTGTAAGTGACGCGTGTGAACGGTTTTTAGCACCCCTGGTCGGGTTCGCGCCAGACCTCCGGCGGAAAATCCCGGCCCGAGCGGCGCAGGGCGCTGTGAAAGGATGCGGATCAGCCATGAACGACCGTGCCGACAACGTCCGCGCCCAGAACGCGCCCGCGCCCACCAGTGCCGCGGTCGCCCGCCATGCCGGGGTCTCCCGCGCCACCGTCAGTTACGTCCTGAACGGGCAGGCGGCGGGCAAGGTCAGCGCCGCCACCCAGGCCAAGGTCAAGAAGGCCGCGCAGGAACTGGGCTATGTGCCGCACGCCGCCGCCCGCTCGCTGCGCTCCGGCAGCAGCGCGCTGGTTCTGATCGCGGTGCCGGCCGACCGGGTCCCCGCCTTCGGGCCGCTGTTCTCCGCGTTCGTCGCCCGGTTCCAGACCGCCCTGGAGCGCCACGGCTACACCGGGGTGCTGCACGGCGCCCGGGCGGACCGCTCGCCCGAGGACACCGCCCGCGCCTGGGCCGAGCTGCGTCCCGCGGCGGTCCTCGCCGCGTTCGGCGCCCCGCTCACCGCGGCCTCCGTCGGCATACTGCGCCGCTCCGGCACCCGGGCCGTGCTCTCCTTCGGCCCGCCGCCCGCGCCCGGGGCGCACGGGATCACGATGGACCAGGAGGAGATCGGGGCCGTGGCGGCGGCGCATCTGCTCGCCGGGGGGCGGCGCAGGCTCGGTGTGGTGGTGCCGCGCGAACACGGCCTCGAACCCTTCAGCGGTCCGCGCCTGGCCGGGGCCGAGGCGGCGGCGCGGGTGTTTCCCGGAGCGTCGGTGACCGCGTTGCCGCTCGCCCACACGGAGGAGTCGGCGGCCCAAGTGGCCGCGCGGGTACGGGAGTCGGGGCTCGACGCGGTCTTCGCGTACAACGACGAGTACGCGATGCTGCTGATGCGGGCGCTGCAGGACGCCGGGGTCGGCATCCCCGGGGACGTCGCGCTGGTGGGGGCGGACGATCTGCTGCTCGCGCGGCTGCTGCGGCCGCGCCTGACGAGCGTCCGCACGAGGCTGCCCGAACCGGAGGAGGTCGCGGCGCTGGTCGACCGGCTGATCTCGGATCCCTCGGTGACACCGGGGGAGCGGTTCCGCTCCGCGGCGCACATCGAGGTGCGGGAGTCGTCGACGGGCTGACGCCGCGGGGGCGCCCGGCGATCGGTGAGCTTCAGGTCCCCGGGTCTGGCGCGCGAGCAGTGACACGTGTAACTATCTCGGCGCTCCGAGTCGTGCCGTACGGCAAGCCTGGAAAGGCCCTCACATGTCTGTTGTCACCGCGCCCCCGCCTGCCCGCGCGAAGCTCCTGCTTCCCGGAGGGCTCGCCCTGCTCGTGGTGCCCGTGCTGGTGGGTACGACCGTCAGGGCGGACCGGCACCCGCCGTTCCAGGGGGGTCGACGACACCTGGCTGGGCTGGATGGGCGGCCCCCACCAGGGAGTTGCGCAGGATCTGGCCTCCGCGCTGAACTGGTTCGGCGGGCCGCAAGGGGGCCTGGTCCCGCCGGCGGCGATGCTCCTGCTCTTCGTGCTGCGCCGGTTCAGGGCGGGCCTGCTGGTACTGGCCGCGACGCTGGCGACGCAGATCGCGGTGCAGGCCCTCAAACACCTGGTGGACCGGCCGCGTCCCGCGCACCCCCTGGTGGCGGTGGACCACGGGTCGTTCCCGTCCGGGCACGCGGCGACGATGGCGACGACCGTGATCCTGATCGGCGCGATCTGCGTGCCCGAGGGCCGGCGGCGGGCGTGGTGGCCGGTGGCGCTGGGGCTGACCCTGACGATGATGTGGAGCCGCACGTGGCTGCACGCCCACTGGCTCACGGACACGGCGGCCGGGGCACTGGCCGGCGCCGGGGTGACGATGCTGGTGTGGTGGGCGTTCGGTACGACGACGGTCACGGGGGTGCGGACCGGGGGCCGGTTCTCGGGTGGGAAGGGAGGGGCCTGAGTCCCCTGGGGTGAGCCTCGGGGGTGGGCCCGGTTGTTGGGGGCGCGAGCAGCCATGCGCGGCCTGCGGTCGCCGGGCGATCTCAACTGCCCACGTGGGTGGGCGGTTCGGCCGAGGGCGGGCGGTCAGGGGCGGGGGAACTGCGCGAGCAACCATGCCCGGCCCGCGACCGACGGACGATCTCAACTGCCCATGCGGGTGGGCGGTTCGGCCGGGGGCGGGCGGTCAGGGGCGCGGGGAACTGCGGGAGCAACCATGCGCGGCCTGCGGTCGCCGGGCGATCTCAACTGCCCACGTGGGTGGGCGGTTCGGCCGGGGGCGGGCGGTCAGGGGCGGGGGAACTGTGCGAGCAACCATGCCCGGCCCGCGACCGACGGACGATCTCAACTGCCCATGCGGGTGGGCGGTTCGGCCAGAGGCCGGCGGTCAGGGGCGCGGGGGACTGCGCGAGCAACCACGCACGGCCCGCGGCCGACGGGCGATCTCAACCACCCACGCGGGTAGGCGTTCCGGCCGCCCCCTCAACGGGCCCGGTCAATGAGCCCGGACAGCGCGGCGGCGCCGCTCGGCCCTGAGCAGCCCGGTCCGTTCTCTCTCGGAGGTCCCGCCCCAGACCCCGCTGGTCTGCCCCGTCGTCACGGCCCATTCAAGGCACTCGGCGACGACGGGGCAGCGCCGGCAGACCTGTTTCGCGGCCTCGACGTCCTGCACGGCGGGACCCGTCGTGCCGACCGGGAAGAACAGCTCGGGGTCCTCATGCACACAGGCTGCCCCGTCCAACCACTCCATTTCCGTCTCCCTCAACGGCACCTGGACTGCCGCGCGGGTGCCCACAACTTCCGGGACGGAAACGCCGAGTTTGAGGAACCGGGGGCACGGAAACCCGACCGGCGCAGGAGACCCGACGAACCCCGAGAGACGAACCGCGAGAAAGGACGGCTGTGACGAGGAACCCCGACCCCGACCCCGCCCCCGGACCCGACGTGCGCCCCGAGACCCCCGGCAGGCGTCCGCCGGCGGTCCCCCGTGACCTGCCCGACCAGCAGGCGGGCGCGCACGACGGCGATCCGCTCGATGTGCCCGGCGAGCGGGGGGAGGACGAGGCCGCGACCCCGGACGAGACCATGCCGGAGACCGACGAGTCGGGCACCGGCCGCAGGGGTGCCCCGCGCTCCGGCGGTGTCCACCCCGATCAGCCGGTCCCGGACGAGCCGTCGGGCTGAACGCCGGCCTCGCCCGCGTGACTCAGCCGTCGCCGCGCAGCGCCCGCGCGAGTCGTCCGAAGAACGCCGCGTGCGCGGTGGCGCTGGCCGGGATCTCCGGGTTCCACGGCAGGACGACGGCGCGCTCGGCCACGGCGGCCCAGTGGGCTTCGCCGGCGTACTCCGTGCTCGGTGCCGCGTTGGCGCGGGCGTCCAACAGCACGATGTCCGGGGCGAGTTCGGCCGCGTCGGCCCAGGAGCCGGTGTGCCAGTTGGCGCCGGGGCCCTCGGGCGGCTCGACGGTGTGCACGCCGAGGCCCGTGAGGGCGCTCAGGTCCGGCCATTTGGCGGGCCGCGCCAGATGCACGCTGCCGGGGCCGCCCGGCGACAGGGCGAGCACCCGCCTCGCGCCGCCGCCGGCCTCCGTCAGCGCCGCCAACTCGTTCTCCACGCGCGTCAGTTCGGTCAGCGCCGCCGAGCTCTCCGTGACGCCCAGCGACCGGCCGAGCTCGGCGAACCGCTCGCGTACGCCGCTCAGCGTCCGCCCCTGTCCCACGTCGATCACCACGACCGGGACGTGCTCCTCCAGGTGCTTCGCCGTGTCGGGCTCGATCCCGTAGACCTGCCCGCCCCCGTACGTCAGCGCGACCACGAGATCCGGCCGGACGCCGAGCACGGCGTCGAGGCCGAGGTCCGCCCCCGCGCCCAGGTAGGCGATGTCGTCGAGCGGCAGCGCACCGGACTTGGCCCGGTCGGGGCGGTCCCCGTCGTGGTACGAGCCGAAGATGCCGACGGGGCGTATCCCGAGATCCCACAGGCTCGCACCGGCCTGTATGTACGCCGCGACGCGGGCCGGTGGCTCGGGCGCGGCGGCCAGATGCCCGCGGTCGTCGGTGAACTCCCAAGCTGTGGTTGACCGTTCGTCCATGCTGGCACCCTGCCCACGCCCCACGCGTGTCACGCGGCGCCCCACCGGCCAAATCAGGACAGCGCCGGGCCGGGGCCGCTCCCCACGCCGTGCGGGGGAGCGGCCGGGACTGCTACGGGTGCCAGGGACCCGTCACCGCGAACGTCGTCCCGGGCGTGTAGCAGTTGACGTACATCGTGTCGCCGTCCGGCGCGAACGTGACCCCGGCGAACTCGCCCCACGCGGGCTCCTGCGCCGTGCCGATGTTCTGCCGCCCGCGCGCCATCGGGTAGACCTCGCCCTTCCTGGTCACGCCGAAGACGTGCTGCGCGCCCTCGCCGTCCTCGCACACCATCAGGCCGCCGCTGGGCGCGAGGCAGATGTTGTCGGGCTCCTCGCCCGGCAGCTGCACATCGGTGTCCGGGCCGAACACGATGACCAGGGTCAGGCGGCGCGACGACGGGTCGTAGCGCCAGATCTGCCCGAAGTGGTCGGCGGCCGAGCCCTCGCGGCTGCGCGCGTACGACGAGACGAAGTAGACGCAGCTGCCGCCCCAGTAGCAGCCCTCCAGCTTCTGGGCGTGGGTGATGCCCTTCGGGCCGAAGTCCTGGTTGCGGATGGGGGTCTGGACCGCGAGCGGGTCGGGCACGTCGACCCACTCGACGCCGCCGAACGTCGCACCCGTCTCCTGGACCGCCGACAGATCGGGCACCCCGGGCACGCGCATCGCCTGCAGCCGGCCGCCCGCGCGCAGCGAACCGAGGCCGCCCTCGGGCCTGTCGGGCAGGAACCGGTAGAAGAGGCCGAACGGCTTCTGGAACGCGTCCTCCGTCTCGTAGACGACACCGCGCCGCGGATCGACGGCGACCGCCTCGTGCTGGAAACGGCCCATCGCGGTCAGCGGCACCGCGCCCGAGCGACGCGGGTCGACCGGGTCGACCTCGAAGATGAACCCGTGGTCCTTGGTGTAGCCGTTCGTCCCGGCCTTGTCCTCGGTCTCCTCGCAGGTCAGCCATGTACCCCAAGGGGTGTGCCCACCGGCGCAGTTGACCGCGGTTCCCGCGATGGCGACCCGCTCGGACAGGACGTCGCCCCGCCGGTCGACGGTGAGCGCCGTACAACCGCCCTTGCCCATCGGGTCGTACGTGATGCCCTCCACGGTCGGCACCGGGATGCGTCCCGTGACGCGGTTCTCGTGATTGCGCACGAGGTGCACGCGGCCGTGTCTGCCCCCGAAGGCGGCCATGCCGTCGTGATTGCTGGGTACTCTGCCTTCCCCGGAACGGAGTTGGTCCCCCTCGCGGGACAGGACCTTGTAGCTGAACCCCTCCGGCAGGTCGAGCAGTCCGGCCGGGTCCTCGACCAACGGGCCGTATCCGGAGCTCCCCTGGGCCGCGGCCGAACCGGCGAACAGCTCGGACAGCTCACCGGCGAAGGCGATCCCCACCCCCAACGCGCCGGTGCGGGCCAGGATCTGACGTCGTGTTGCGGACTGTCGTGCATCTGTGGTGCGTGCGGTGCGTGACATGGGTGCAACCTCCTGCTGGCGGACAGGAACTGTGACCCGGCTGTGTCTATCACGCGTCCCGCGTCACGGGAACCACGCGCGTAGCAACGCCAGTTGGGGTGCGGTTACTCGTGTCGCTGTTCTACCGTGCCTCCCGCTACCGGGGAGGGGGGCCAGGTGTTGCTGCAGGCCGTACGTGTGGTCGACGGATGGGTGGTCCGGGCCGGGGTCCGCTATCGGCGGAGCCAGTGGAGCCTTGACGTGCGGCGCCGGCCGACGCGGTTCCAGCGGCGCGTCTGGCGGCATCCGGGGCGCTCGGGAGCCCTGTTCGGCGTGGGGCTCATGGTGCTGATGCTGTCCATCTGCCTGATCGCAGGGTGGCGTGTCGAGTTCTCCGATGCGCCTTCGATCGCCGGTGTGGCGGTGGTCCCCGGGACGCTCCTCGCGCTGGTCGTCCGATGGGAACGCATGACGTACGAGGCGATGGAGCACGGCGCCCCCGTCGACCCGCTCCCGTTGCCGCCCTGGCGGAAGGTGGCCACCAGGCTCGGCCTGCTGTGGGTGGTCTTCACGGTGCTGAACCGGATCGAGCACCCGGCCGAGGGCTGGCCGGGCAGCGCCGGGTGGGGAGCTTTCTACCTGCTGCTCGCCCTCGGTGTGGGCCTCGTGGTGGCCGGTGCGGCCGAGCGGCGGCGCCGCCGCCGGAAGTGACCCTGCCGCTCCGGTGCCGTACGAGCCCCCTATGCGTGGACGAGCCCCTTCGCGTCCCGGGCCAGCGCCGTCAGCCGGGAGATCGCCCGGAAGTACTTCTTCCGGTAGCCGCCGTTGAGCATCTCCTCGCTGAAGAGCTCGTCGAAGGGGCGGCCGGAGGCGAGGACCGGTATCTCGCGGTCGTAGAGCCGGTCGGCGAGCACGACGAGCCGCAGGGCCGTCGACTGGTCGGGGACGGGGGCGACGTCCGTCAGGCAGACCGCCTTCAGGTCGTCCGTCAGCGCGCCGTACCGGCTCGGGTGCACGCGCGCGAGGTGCTCCAGAAGGTGCGGGAAGTCGTCGAGCGAAGCGCCCTCGGTGGCGTACGCGGCCTTGGTGACCTGCTCCTCCGAGAACGGCGGTGGAGCCTCGGGCAGACCCCGGTGGCGGTAGTCCTCGCCGTCGATGCGCAGCGGGCGGAAGTGCGCCGAGAGGCCCTGGATCTCACGGAGGAAGTCCGCGGCGGCGAACCGGCCCTCGCCGAGCTTGCCCGGCAGGGTGTTCGACGTGGCGGCGAGCGCGACGCCCGCCTCGACCAGCTTGCCGAGCAGTGTGGAGACGAGGACGGTGTCGCCCGGGTCGTCGAGCTCGAACTCGTCGATGCAGAGCAGTCGGTGGTCGCTGAGCGTCTTCACCGTCTGCTGGAAACCGAGCGCGCCGACCAGGTTCGTCAGCTCGACGAACGTGCCGAACGCCTTGAGCTGCGGCTCGGCCGGGGTGGCGTGCCAGAGGGAGGCGAGGAGGTGGGTCTTGCCGACGCCGTAGCCGCCGTCGAGGTAGACGCCGCGGGGGCCCGCCGGGGCGGCGGGCTTCCTGCCGAAGCCGAGGAACCCGCGCTTCTTGCCGGCCCCGGAGGCGTGTGCCCCGCCGAGGCCCGCCGCGAACCCGCTCAGCACCTGAATGGCCTGGGTCTGGCTCGGCTGGTTCGGGTCCGGAATGTAGGTGTCGAAGCGGGCCGAGGCGAACCGGGGCGGCGGCACCATCTCCGCGACCAGACGTTCGGCGGGGACGTGCGGCTCGCGGGCGCACAGGGACAGCGGAGCCGCACCGGGTATGGGGCTGATGCCCACCGGGGACGATCCGTTGGCTTCGGTGGAGGACGACACAGCTCATCAGCTTAGTGGCCGTGCCACACTGCACGTCATGCGACGCCTGTTCCCTGTGACGTACGAAACAGCAGATCACGCGGGCCGGGAGGGGGCGGAGAGCCCCGGGCGGCCGGTGGGGCCGGTGGGGCGGGAGTGGAGCCTCGACGAGCTCGCCGACGCCTACGCGTACCCGCCGCGGACCGGCGACGAGCCCTGGCTGCGCGCCAACATGGTCTCCACGCTGGACGGCGCGGCCCAGCACGACGGCCGCTCCCAGCCCCTCTCGAACGACACCGACATGCGCATCTTCGGCACCCTGCGCGGCCTCGCCGACGTCGTGGTGGTCGGTGCCCAGACGGTCCGCCAGGAGGGGTACCGGCCGGCCCGCGCCCGGGAGGCGTTCGCCGCGCGCCGTGCGGCGGCGGGCCAGGGCCCGGCCCCGTCGATCGCGGTGATCAGCGCCAGCCTCGACCTGGACCTCTCGCTGCCCCTGTTCACCTCGCCGCTGGTGCCCACCTACGTGATCACCGGCGCGGGCGCACCGGCCGACCGGATCGAGGCCGTGCGCAAGGCCGGGGCCGAGGTGCTGCTCGCGGGCGACGGCGCGACGGTCGAGCCGGACCGCGCCGTGGCCGAGCTCGCCGCGCGCGGGCACCGCAGGCTGCTCACCGAGGGCGGGCCGCGGATGCTGGGGCAGTTCGTGGCCGGGCGGGTGCTCGACGAGCTCTGTCTGACGATGTCGCCGATGCTCACCGCCGGGGACGCCCAGCGCATCGCGGGCGGCTCGACGCTGGCTGTGCCGGAACGTTTCGAGCTGGTCTCTCTCCTGGAAGAGGACGGTTTTCTCTTCTCCCGTTACCGTCGGAGGCGACACTCGCCGGAATGATCCGTTCCGTTTAGCCTCCGCTGGGCACACTAAATCTCGCAGACCCCGTGAAAACACGGGGCAGGATGGTTTCCGCAGTTCCGCAGGGACCCGTCGAAGGACGGGCCACGGTAGGAGAAGAAGGGCGCCCGTCGTGTTCACGAGCGTATTGATGATCGAGAAGGCCCTGACGTCCGCCGACGTGGAGTTCGTCACCACTCTGCACGGTGACGAGGAGGTCTCCTTCCATGTGCTCCTCCAGCCCCGCGGCGACCAGGCCGACCGGCTGTTGCGCGCCATCGACGACGTGGCGATGGGCGAACTGGACGAGGCGACACGCGAGGGCGAGGTACCCGAGGGCGACGAGGCGAAGGGGCCCGCCGAGCAGGCCCTCCAGGTCTCCCTCACCGCACTGCGCCAGGCGGGCAGCGCAGCGGAGGGCAGGCTCATCGAGGACCACCCCCTGGACGCTCTCAAGGCCCTGGTCGACGAGGTGAAGGCCGACGAGGTGATTGTGCTGACCGACCCGCACTACGTCGAGGAGTTCTTCCACCGCGACTGGGCCTCGCAGGCCCGCCACAAGGTCGGCGTGCCGGTTCTGAAGCTGTTCTCGCACAGCAAGGCGTAGCGAGGCGCGGTGCTGGGTGCGGGGCGGCCCCGGCCGAGGCAATAGGCTGGGCCCGGCCCGCGGCCGCACCGGCCCCGGACCAGCACGCTTCAGAACCGCACACGCACCAGCACCGCACCGGCACCCCAGGGGAGAAACACGCATGGCATCCGGCCTGCCCCAGTCCATGGGCGACATGGACCGACCGCACTTCATCGGCATCGGCGGCGCCGGAATGTCGGGCATCGCCAAGATCCTGGCCCAGCGCGGCGCGCAGGTCGCGGGCAGCGACGCACGCGAGTCCGCCACTGCCGAGGCCCTGCGCGCGCTCGGCGCCACGGTGCACATCGGCCACGCCGCCGCGCACGTCGCCCCGGACACCACCTGCGTCGTGGTCTCCTCCGCGATCCGCGAGGACAACCCGGAGCTGGCCCGCGCCAAGGAGCTCGGCATCCCGGTCGTGCACCGCTCCGACGCCCTGGCCGGACTGATGGACGGCCTGCGCCCGATCGCGGTGGCCGGCACGCACGGCAAGACGACCACGACGTCGATGCTCGCGGTCTCGCTCTCCTCGCTCGGCCTGAACCCGTCCTACGCCATCGGCGGTGACCTGGACGCCCCCGGCTCCAACGCGCTGCACGGCGAGGGCGACATCTTCGTCGCCGAGGCCGACGAATCGGACCGCAGCTTCCACAAGTACAAGCCGGAAGTCGCGATCATCCTCAACGTCGAGCTCGACCACCACGCGAACTACGCGTCGATGGACGAGATCTACGAGTCGTTCGAGACGTTCACGACGAAGATCGTCCCCGGCGGCACCCTGGTCATCGCCGCCGACCAGTCGGGCGCGGCCGAGCTGACCCGCCGGATCCGCGAGAAGACCTCCCTCAACATCGTCACGTACGGCGAGTCCGAGTCCTCCGACATCCGGATCCACAAGATCACCCCGCGCGGCCTGACCAGCGAGGTCACCGTCCTCCTCGACGGCAAGCTGCTCACCTTCACCGTCTCGGTCCCCGGCCGCCACTACGCGCACAACGCGGTCGCGGCCCTCGCGGCGGGCGTCGCCATGGGCATCCCGGCGCGCAATCTCGCCTCGGCGATCAAGTCGTACACGGGCGTCAAGCGCCGCCTCCAGCTCAAGGGCGAGGAGAGCGGCGTCCAGGTCATCGACTCCTACGCCCACCACCCCACCGAGATGTCGGCGGACCTGGAGGCGATGCGCGCGGCGGCCGACGACTCGCGCCTGCTCGTCCTCTTCCAGCCGCACCTCTTCTCCCGCACCCAGGAGCTCGGCAAGGAGATGGGCGACGCCCTCGCCCTCGCCGACGCCTCGGTGGTCCTCGACATCTACCCGGCCCGCGAGGACCCGATCCCGGGCATCACGAGCGAGCTCATCATCGACGCGGCCCGCGCCGCGGGCGCCGACGTCCAGGCCGCCCACGACAAGGACGCCGCCGTCGCGGCGATCGCGGGAATGGCCAAGCCCGGTGATCTCGTTCTCACCATGGGCGCGGGCGACGTCACGGACCTCGGTCCGCGCATTCTGAACCACTTGAAGGGCTGAGGAGGCACCTGACATGGCGTACGACGTCGAGAAGCCGGACGAGCAGTGGCGCGCGGAGCTGAACCCGGCGGAGTACGCGGTACTGCGCCAGGCCGGCACCGAGCCCGCCTTCACCGGTGAGTACACGGACACGAAGACCACGGGCGTCTACTCCTGCCGTGCCTGCGGCGCGGAGCTGTTCACGTCCACCGAGAAGTTCGAGTCGCACTGCGGCTGGCCGTCCTTCTACGACCCGAAGGACTCCGACGCGGTCGAGCTCATCGAGGACCGCTCGCACGGAATGGTCCGCACGGAGGTGCGGTGCGCGCGCTGCGGCTCGCATCTCGGGCACGTGTTTGAGGGCGAGGGGTATCCCACGCCGACCGACCAGCGGTACTGCATCAACTCGATCTCGTTGACGCTGGCGCCGGACGAGAGCTGAGCGCGGCCGGACGGCGGCGGACCGGAGATGCCCGTGCAGGGGCTGCCCCTGCACGGGCATCTCCGTGTACTGGCCCGGATGGGGCGACCGAGGTCGACGTTGGTGCGCGGTGCCCCGGGCGGTTCGCGTTCTTCACGTACCGCAAGAGGCCCCATACGCTGAGTAAGTCGCCGCGGGATCAGGGGAGTTGATGCCGCGAAGGGTGTCCGGACCGAGGGTGGGCCATGGGCGCGGTGCCGGTGCAGGGGAACACGTTTGACCTGAAGGACCTGTTCGGGCAGGCCAGGTACGACATCGAGTACTACCAGCGGGAGTACGCGTGGTCGGCCTAGGGCGTGGGCACCTTGATGTCGGGCTGGGGGCGGCTGTCTGGGTTGCGACGTGCGTGATCGCCCCTTCGGGGCCCGGCACCGATAGCCGCTTGAAGGTTCGTAATACGCGTCATACGCTAGCTGTATGGCGAAGACTCGGATCAGCATCAGCCTCGATCAGGCCCAGGCCGAGCGCATCAGACGGCACGCCGAGCGCGCCGGCATGGATGTCTCGGCGTATTTGGTGCATGCCGCGACGCGGCAGATGGCGGAGAGTGACGCCATAGAGGAACAGTTCGCCGGAGTGGATGCGCTGATCGCCCGGGCGGAGCGGGAGGCCGGGGAGCTGTCCGGCGAGCAGGCCGCGGAGCCCGTGGAACTGACGGAGCAGGAGCGGCGGGAGGTCGAGGAGGCGCTTGGCCTTATCCATGGCCATGACCGCCCGGGGCATGCCGCGTGAACGCTCGGGTGCCGGTGTACGACACGGGCATGCTCATCGCGCTCGCCGACCGCAAGGCGAAGGCGACGGCGCTTCATGAAGGGGTGCGGGTGGCCCCGCACCGGGCGCTGGTACTCGGCCCGGTCCTGGCTCAGGTGTGGCGGCCGCGACCGGCGCTCGTGCACGCCTTGTCCGGCGTGCTCAAGGACTGTGCTGTCCCGCAGGCCCGTACGTCCGAGCCGCCGATGCGCGAGACGAAGGCGGGCCGTCCGGAGTGTCTGGCCTGTGCGACGGGTCCGGACCTTGCTGACTGGCGGCGCATCGGTACCACTCTGGGGCGGGCGGCGCTGCCGGTCAAGAAGCGTCCTGATGCGGTGGATGCCTGGGTTGCGCTGGCGGCAGCCAGGCACGGCAGCGCGGTGATTTTCACGAGTGATCCGGATGACCTCCGCGCCTATCTGGAGGTGCTGGCGCCGCCGGATGTGCATGTGGTTGCTGTCTGACCCCACTCGCCTCTCCGGATGGATCCGGTCGGAGAAGCGTCCCTGCCTCGACGGTGACCGGGCATGACCATGACTCTTTTTGCGTGGTGATGCGCACTGTATGAGCTGTATGTGTCGTGGGTGCCGGGAAGGACTCAGTGGGATTCGGGTTGGAGCCGGTGTGCCCCTCGCGTCCAGAACCGTCGGCGGTAGGCGCCGCGCCTCGGGCGGTGGCGGCAGTCGTACCCGGGCGCGCGGAGTTCGCCCTGCCGTCGGCCTGCAGTCGCGCCCGCCCACAGCCGCCGAGCTGCAGCGCGAGGCGGAGAGCGTGGCGGTGGAGCGATTCCGCGTCCAGAGGACCGGCGCGCACCTCGGAGACCTCGTGCGGGTCGTGCCCCCTGTCGTGCCGCAGCCGCCACAGCTGATCGAGGCCTGGGCTTACCGATTCGACAACCAGGCCGTCGCCTGCGTGGTGGGCGTGGACGGTGACGCGACCTCCGTCGTCATGCGTCAGCCCGATGCCGGCACCTGGCCAGGACCCGCGCTCCGGCGAGGAGAGCACCGACCCTGGAACGACGTCGGTCGACCTGGCCCTCGTACAGCCGAAGGACGCCTGCCCGGCCGATCGGTACACCCGGCGTGACCCGGATCCCGATCCCAACCCGGACCGGCACCAGGACTCCGGCTCCGGTAGTGCCTCGGACCACGACAGCGGAGTGGGCGGTGGCAGCGTCCACCACCGGAACCGCATCGAGGTGCGGGTGGCGGACAAGGCGCCGCTGCACAGGGGCGAGCCCGGCTGCAGCCTCGAGCCGGACCGCGACGAGGACGGCATCGCGTGTGACCAGGAGGCACTGACGGGTACGGCGCGGGGGCGGGGCCACCCTGCCCTGCCTCCGCGCCGTACCCGGGTCCGGACCTAGCGCCCGAACCGCAATGTCACCAGCTCGAACGGCCGCAGCGACAGCGCCACTTCACCGTCCTCCACGGTGTACGCCGCGGCGGCCGCGAGCGGGCGCTCCAGCAGGTCCGTCGCGACCACCGAGGCCGCAGGGAAACCGAGCCGCAACGACGTACGGGCCCGGCCGCCGCCGGCTTCGTAGAGGCGGACCACCACGTCGCCCGAGCCGTCGTCGGCCAGCTTCACCGCGCTCACCGCGACCGCGTCCGACGCCACCGAGCACAGCGGGGCGACCGTGCCCGAGCCGGTGACGCGGCGTTCGGGGAGGTTGATCGCGAAGCCCTCGCGGACCGCGTCGACCACGCCGGCGCCGGGGGCGAGGGCGTACCGGAAGCGGTGCACGCCCTGGTCCGTGTGCGGGTCGGGGAAGCGCGGGGCGCGCAGCAGCGAGAGGCGGACCGTCGTGGTCGTGCCCGCGTCGGATTCCCGTACCGTGCGCGTCACGTCGTGGCCGTACGTCGAGTCGGTGACCAGGGCGACCCCGAAGCCGGGCTCCGCCAGGTGCAGGAAGCGGTGGTTGCAGGCCTCGAACTTGGCCGCCTCCCAGCTGGTGTTGGTGTGGGTGGGGCGGTACAGGTGCCCGAACTGGGTCTCCGCCGCGTACCGGTCCGCGTGGACGTCCACCGGGAAGGCCGCCTTGAGGAACTTCTCCGTCTCGTGCCAGTCCACCTCGGTGTCGATGTCGAGGCGCTTGGTGCCCGCCGCCAGCGTCAGGACCTGGGTGGCGCGGGAGGCCCCGAAGGAGCGGACCACCTCGATCGAGACCCCGGCCGGGGTCGAGGCGAGGACCTGCACCGTGTCCACGTCCGTCAGGTCCGTGACCACGTTGCGGTAGAACTCATCGACGTCCCACGCGTCCCACATGTTGGGGAAGTCGGGGTGGATCTGGAGGAGGTTCGCCGCCGCGCCCGGCGCGACCGTCTCGCGGTCCGCCTCGATGTCGTAGGCCGAGACGACCAGGCCGCGGGCGTCGATCTCGACGCGCAGCAGGCCGTTGTCCAGGATGTGGCCGCCGTCCGGGCGGGCCGTCAGCTCCACCGTGCCGGACAGCGCCGGGGCGCCCGCGCCGCCCGCCGCGATGCCGGAGCGCTCGTGCGCCGCCGCGTTGAAGACGAGCTCCTGCGATCCTTCGCCCGCGAGTGCGCGCTGCGCCGCGTCGATGATCGCGGTGAGCTCGGCCGCCACCGCCGCGTACGTCTTCTCCGCCTCGCGGTGCACCCAGGCGATGGAGGAGCCGGGCAGGATGTCGTGGAACTGGTGCAGCAGGACCGTCTTCCAGATGCGGTCCAGATCGGCGTAGGGGTAGGCGAAATCGGTGCGGACCGCTGCCGTCGCCGCCCACAGTTCCGCCTCGCGCAGCAGGTGTTCCGAGCGGCGGTTGCCCTGCTTCGTCCGCGCCTGGCTGGTGAGGGTGGCGCGGTGCAGTTCCAGGTACAGCTCGCCGACCCAGACCGGCGGGTTCGCGTACTCGGCCTCCGCCTTCTCGAAGAACTCCTTCGGCGTCTCCCACGTGACGTGCGCCGAGCCTTCGAGCGACTTCATGCGCTTCGCCTTGGCGATCATCTCGCGGGTCGTGCCGCCGCCGCCGTCGCCCCAGCCGGTCGGCGCGAGCGAGTGCTTGGCGACGCCCTTGTCCTTGAAGTTGCTTGCGGCGTGGGCGATCTCACGGCCCAGCATGGAGCAGTTGTACGTGTCGACCGGCGGGAAGTGCGTGAAGATGCGGGTCCCGTCGATGCCTTCCCAGTTGAAGGTGTGGTGCGGGAACTTGTTGATCTGCGACCACGAGATCTTCTGCGTCAGCAGCCACTTGGAGCCCGCCGCCTTGATGATCTGCGGGAGACCGGCGGCGAAGCCGAAGGTGTCGGGCAGCCACGCCTCCTCGTTCTCGACGCCGAACTCGTCGAGAAAGAACCGCTTGCCGTGCACGAACTGACGGGCCATCGCCTCCGAACCCGGCATGTTCGTGTCGGACTCGACCCACATGCCGCCGGCCGGCACGAACCGGCCCTCGGCGACCGCCTTCTTGACCTTCGCGTAGACCTCGGGGCGGTGCTCCTTGATCCAGGCGTACTGCTGCGCCTGGGACATGGCGTAGACGAACTCGTCCTCCGACTCCAGGAGGTTCGTCATGTTCGACGTCGTGCGAGCCACCTTGCGAACCGTCTCGCGCAGCGGCCACAGCCACGCCGAGTCGATGTGCGCGTGCCCGACCGCGCTGATGCGGTGCGCGGAGGCGTCCGCGGGCGCCGACAGGACGCCGGTCAGGTGCGAACGGGCGGCTGCCGCCGTGCCGTTGACGTCCTGGAGGTCGATCGCGTCGAGGCAGCGGCCGACCGCGCGCAGCAGCTCCCAGCGCCGGCCGCCCTCGACGGGCAGCTGCTCCATCAGTTCGCCGACCACCTCCAGGTCGGCGACGAGCTCCCACACCGTACGGTCGAAGACTGCGAGGTCCATCCGCTCCAGGCGGTACTGGGGCTCGTCGCCCGCGGTGTCCTTGTCGCCGAGGTCGGTCGGGCGGAACGGGTTGTCGCCGAGCAGCACCGGGTTGGACGCCGCCTCCAGGTGCCACTCGACCCGCTCGCCGCCCAGGACGCCCGTCGCCGGGTCGCCGACCCGCACCCACTGGTTGCGCGGGTTGACCGCCTTGATCGGCTCCCCGTCAGGCGTGTAGACGAGCGCCTCGCACTGGAAGCCGGGCATCCGCTCGTCGAAGCCGAGGTCGAGGACCGCCTCGACGGTCTTCCCCGCCCACGCGGCCGGGACCTCGCCGGTCACCTTGAACCAGGTCGTGGCCCACGGAGCCCCCCATGCGTCGCCGACCGCGACCGGCTCGTGCGTCGCGGCCAGGCCCTCGGCGATCGGCACCGGCTCACCGGGCGCGGTCCACGCCTCGACCGCCAACGGCACCGACTGCGGGTACACGGCAGGGCGTATGCGCTCGTCGAGCACGCGCTTGAGGCGGGCCTCTACGAGGGCGCGGTCGTCATGCATGGAGGGACTCCAACTTCTCGTGGTGTTGCCAGTGGTGCGGGTAGAGCTCAGTGGTGCGCGGTGTGCGGGTGTTACCAGGTGTGAGTGACGGTAATCGGTGCGGACGTCGTGTAAAGCTCGCCGACGGCGCGCAGCTCGAAGGTGGCGGCGCGCTCGCCCCGCTCGGCGGCGAGCCCCGTCACGTACGCGGCGTTCGCGCAGGTCCCGGTGAGGAAGCGGCGGGTGCCGTCCTTGAGGACGCGGGACAGCTCGTAGTGGCGTACGTGGCCGGACGCGGCCCGCCACGACAGGCGGAACTGGCCGTCGCCCGACGCCTGGTCGACCTTGAGCGCGCTGGGCGCCGGGACCTGCTCGTCGGCGTCCCGGACCAGGAGCGCGCCGAGCCGGTACGTCACGGCGCCGGTGCCGGTGAGCCGCAGCGCCAGGCCGTGGATCGTGCCCGCGCCGAGGGAGGAGAGGCGCACGGTCGCCTCCGCCCAGCTGCCGCCGGCCGTGCCCGCGGGCAGGAACGAGTACGTCAGCGGGTCGCCGGGGTTGTCCGGCTCCTGGAGCGCCACGCCGACCTCGACCGTGACCGACCCGGACGCCGCGCGCTGGGCGAGCGTCACCGTCGTAGCGGCGTTCAACGGCAGCCGGGTGCCGTGCAGTTCGACCACGACCGGCGCGTTCAGGTCGCCGTCGACGAGCAGGCTGGAGCCGCCGCGCCAGGCGTCCGCGAAGTCCAGGGTGACCGAGGGGCGGCTGCCCGTGGTGCGGGTGACCCAGCGGCGGCCCGGCAGCCGGTCCTGCACGCCGAGCTGGTTCCAGGCGGCGGTCGAGCGAACCGTTCCGCGCTCGTACCAGGCCAGACCGTGCCCGGTGTTGAAGGAGCAGCCGAACGGCAGCGACGACACCGTCGAGCGGTCCGCGACGGCGGTGGCCGGAGCGCGCCAGGAACCGGTCGAGGCGCGGGACGGGTCCAGCGACGTACCGGTCCAGAACTGGTCGTCCGCCGCGTGGAACTGGCCCGGCGTGCTGCCCGCGGCCAGGTGCTTGTAGGTCCACTCCGGACGGTAGAAGCCGTACGAGGTGGTGTGCGCGGCGCCGGCCGGGATCACCGCGTCCCAGTCGACGTTCGTGTTCCAGCCGTTCGACTCGACGTCGACGCCGGCCCACAGCTCGTAGCGGTCACGGCCGAGCGACTCGGCGAGCTGCGCCGACGAACTCAGCCCGGAAGCCGTCCAGTTGAAGTTGACGAAGAAGGTGTCCGACTGCACGAAGAAGTCCTGGTTCTGCCCATTCAGAGCGTTCTGCCAGGACACCGAACCCGACTCGACCATCGAGTCGTACCAGTCGATCCGCAGCCCGTGCGCGGAGCCGAGCCGCTTGAGCTCCTTGAGGAACGCGATCATCTGCGTGGCGAGCGCCGCGTCGCCGCCGCCGGTCTCGGCGTTCACGAACCAGCCGTCGAAGCCGTACGCGACCGCGACGTCCACCAGCTTCTGCGCGAGGGGGAAGGTGCCGTCCGCCGCCTTCTGCACGAGGTCGCGGGTCCACTGCAACTGGCCGCCGTACGCGGCGGGCGGCAGGAAGATGTTGCCGAGGACGGTCACGCCGTTGCGGTGCGCCGCGTCCACCACCGGGGCGTTGGGCGCGAGCACGATGCCCTCGGCGGACGAGCCGCCCCAGAAGACGAGTTCGTCGATGTACGCCCAGTGCGTCAGCGCGTAGTACGAGGCGGTGGGCCCGCCCTGCGACGGGTTGGACGCCGTCGGGCCGAAGGAGACCAGCGAGGTGATCCTGGCCTGGTCGGTGCGGGCCGTCGTGTTCACCGGGACCGGCGTGAAGCGCGGCGCGAGCGGCACCGTCGACCTGTTGAACGCCAGGTCGGCGTCGGACGCGGCCGTCCACGACTTCAGGGAGCGCCAGGTGATGCCGGTGCCGGGGGTGCCGCTGGGCAGCGAGTCCGGGAACCAGTAGGACGCGTAGGGCTGGAGGTTCGCGGTGGCGGCTCTCGCGCCGCGCGCCGCCGCCCGGGCGGGCACGGAGGGCAGGGCCAGGGCGGCAGCGGCGGCGGCCGAGCCAAGGACGACGGTGCGACGGGCGGGGCGTGTACCGGGCGTACGAGACATGCGGGTCATTGCTGATGAGCTCCTTGGACGGGGGAGTCAGTCGACCTCTTCGGGGGTGACCGTCGCGGTGATGCCGCGGGCGGTCAGGTGCTGCGTGTCGTGCGCGTGCTCGGCCAGGACCACGGCGGGGCGGACGCCCTGAGCCGTCAGACGGTGCCAGGCCTCGAAGAAGGCGCCGCCGGGACCGCACAGCGCGCGGTGCGGGGAGGCGACGGTGTCCCCGGTGTCGAGCACCAGGGCGGTGGTGCGGGGCGCGGGCGTGTGGTCGCGGCCGCGCCACTGCTCGACGACCCGCGCGATGGCCGCGCCCGCGGGCTTGACCGTGCGGTCGTTCGTCAACAGGCCCAGGCTGTACTCGAGTTCGGGGAAATCGGCGAGGTCGCGGGAGACGTCGTGCGAGCACCACCAGGTGACGCCCCACACGTTCTCGCAGTCCAGCGCGTTCGCGATGGTGGCCTCGGTGAAGTGCGCGGCGTGCTCGGCCGGGATGTGCGGGGCCGGCGCCCCGACCTCCTGAAGCCACACGGGCCGCTCGGGGTCGGTGTGCCAGGCGCGGGCCAGTTCGATCAGGTATGCGGCGTGGTGCTCGGTCGCCACGCCGGTACGCCCGTGCCGCTGGGCGGTGCCGTTGAACACCCACGAGTGCACGGCCGTCGCCCCGCCGAGCCGGGCGGCCTGCGCGGGCGTGAACGGGTGCCCGTCCAGGTACCAGGCGGCGTCGTACTCGGCGTGCAGATGGAACTTCCCCGGCGCGCCCGCCTCGCACGCGGCGAGCATCCGCTCCAGCCAACGGCCCGCCTGCTCATGGGAGATGCGGTCCGGGTCGGGGTGCGGGTCGCCGGAGAACTGGTTGATCTCGTTGCCGATGGTCATGCCGAGGAAGTTCGGCCGGTCGGCGAGGGCCGCGGCCAGCGTGCGCAGGTACTCCTCCTGGCCCGCGACCACCTCGGGGTCGGCGAAGATGTTGCGGCGGTGCCAGGTCTGCGTCCAGGCGGGCAGGAAGTCGAAGCTCGACAGGTGCCCCTGCAGGCCGTCGACGTTGACGTCGAGGCCCCGCTCGGCGGCGGCGTCCGCGAGCCGCACCAACTGCTCGACCGCCCGCGGCCGGATCAGCGTCCGGTTCGGCTGGAACAGCGGCCACAGCGGGAAGACCCGGACGTGGTCGAGGCCGAGCGCCGCGATCGAGTCGAGGTCGGCGCGGACCGCGTCGAGGTCGAAGTCGAGCCAGTGGTGGAACCACCCCTGCGTGGGCGTGTAGTTGGCGCCGAAGCGCAGCGGGCGGGCGGCCGTTTCGGGCATGCGGAGTTCCTCGGAGTACGTACGTGGGGTGCGGGGGACGGGTCCGGGCTCAGCCCTTGACCGCGCCCTCGCCGACCCCGCGGAAGAAGTAGCGCTGCAGACACGCGAACAAGGCGATCAGCGGGGCCACGGCGATGACGGTGCCGGCGGCGACCAGACGCTGGTTGTTGGCGAACGTGCCGTGCAGATAGTTCAGGCCGATGGTGAGCGTGAAGTTCGCCTGGTCGCTCAGCACGATCAGCGGCCACAGGAAGTCGTCCCAGGCCCCCATGAACGAGAAGATCGCGACGACGGCGAGGGTGCCCTTCACCGAGGGCAGCGCGATCCTGGTGAAGCGCTGCCAGGCGTTGGCACCGTCGCAGTAGGCCGCCTCCTCGATCTCGTACGGGAGGTTGGCGAAGGCGTTGCGCATCAGCAGCACGTTCAGGGCGCCGACGCAGCCGGGCAGCACCACGGCGATCAGGGTGTTGTTGAGCTGGAGGTCCCGCATCGTCATGAACTGGGCGATGATGATCGACTCGACCGGCACCAGCATCGCCATGACGAACGCGACCGCGGTCAGCTTGCGCCCGCCGAAGCGGAGCCGGGCCAGCGCGTATCCGGCGAGCGCCGCGCCCAAGCAGTTGGTGAGGACGTTGGCGACCGCGACCTTCAGCGAGTTGAGCGCGAAGTCCCAGACCGGGATGAGGTCGGCGACCTTCTTGAAGTTGTCGAACGTCGGGTGCGAGGGCAGCAGCTTCGGCGGATAGCTGTAGATGTCCTCGGTGGGGCCCTTCAGCGACGTGGACAGCTGCCACAGGAACGGGCCGACGAGGATCGCGAAGACGGCGAGGAGCAGAAGGTAGCGCAGGGCCAGCTTCCACAGGGGCGGGCGGCGGCCGCCGTCGGCCGTGAACTTCTCCAGGGTCCTGGAGGGAGTGTGGGCGCTCACGCGTCCTCCTTACGGTCGGCGCGCAGCACGAGCAGCATCAGGCCGAGCGTGATCACGAAGACCACGACCGAGATCGCCGAGGCGTAGCCGACCCGGCCGGAGAGCCCGGTGCCGACCTGCTGGATCAGCATGACGAGCGTGGTGTCCTCGCCGCCGGGGCCGCCGGTCGGGCCCGCCATCAGATAGACCTCGGAGAACACCTTGAAGGCGTTCACGCAGGACAGGGCGGCGACCAGGACCATCGTGGGGCGCACGGCCGGCACGGTCACGCTGAGGAACCGGCGCACCGCTCCCGCTCCGTCCACGGCCGCGGCCTCGTGCAGCTCGCGCGGGACGTTCCCCAGCGCGGCCATGTAAACGATCATGTAGTAGCCGAGGCCCTTCCAGACCGTCACCAGCATCGCGCTGATCAGCAGCAGCCACTGGTCGCTCAGGAAGTGCACGGGGCCGATCCCGATCGCGCCGAGCACGGCGTTGACCAGGCCCCGGTCGTCGAGCATCCACACCCAGATCAGGCCGACCACGACGACGGAGGCGACGACCGGCGTGTAGAACGCGGACCGGAAGAAGGTGATGCCGGGCAGATACCGCTGCACCAGCATCGCGAGCAGCAGCGGCAGGATCACCAGGAGCGGCACGACGCCGACCATGTAGAGGACGCTGTTGCGCAGCGCCGTCCAGAACCGCTCGTCGTGGAACAGTTCCGTGTAGTTGGCGCCGCCGATCCAGTCGCCGCCGATGAGGGTGCGCCGGTCGGTGAAGGAGTTCGTCACCGTCGAGACGAACGGGTAGATGACGAACGCGCCGTTGACCAGCAGTCCCGGCAGCAGGAACAGCCAGGGCGTGGACGGCAGATGGGTCCTGATCCGGCGGGCGTTCTTCTTGGCCTTCTTGGCGGCGGCCGGGGAGCCGGGGGCGGCCGTGGTGGCCGGCCCCCCGCTCTTCGTGCTCGACAGTGCGGCGGTCATGAGGTCAGCCGGCCTGCTGCAGCAGCTTGTCGCACTCGGCGACGGCGTCGTCCATGGCCTGCTGGGCGGACTGCTTGCCCTGCAGCGCCTTGGCGACCTCGTTCTTGAGGACCGTCTTCATCTGCTCGGTGAAGACCGCCGGGGTGTAGTTCACCGCCGTCTTCAGGGCCTTGGCGGCGGTGACCCGGATGCGGCCCTCGTCGGTGCCGTCGTCCTTGGTGTAGTACGGCTTGTCGAGGCTGCCCTTGGTCGACGGGAAGATCGCGACCTCGCGGCCGAACGCCTCCTGGTTCTTCGCGTCGGTCACCCAGTGCGCGAACGCGACGGCGGCCGGCTTCACCTTCGACTGCGCGTTCACCATCAGGCCCTGGACGTACATGTTGTCCTTGCCCGTGTTGTTCACCGCGGGCGTGACACCGATGTTCTTGTAGAGGCTCGGGGCCTCCTTCTTGTACGTCGTCAAGTCGTTCGCGCCACCCGGGTTCATGGCGATCGACTGCTGCTGGAACTTGCGGCCCGCGGACTCCGCGACC
This sequence comes from Streptomyces sp. VRA16 Mangrove soil, assembly GCF_017377775.1. Lineage (GTDB taxonomy): Bacteria > Actinomycetota > Actinomycetes > Streptomycetales > Streptomycetaceae > Streptomyces. The sequence continues at coordinate 111,873 of NZ_JAFVLN010000013.1, read as the reverse complement.
GCGGTCAGCGCCTGCGAGTCCAGCGCCTTCGCGTCGTACAACTCCTTGTACTTCTTGACCAGTTCGACACCCTTGGCGTCGTTGAAGGTGAACTTGGTCATGTCGTCGTTCATCATCTTGACGCCGTAGCGGCCGAAGTCCTCGACGGCCGGGGCGTTGGCCAGCATGGCGATCTTGCCCTTGCTGTTCTTCGCCATCTGCAGCGAGTCCTTGAACAGCTGGTCGTACGTCGTCGGCGGCTTCTCGGGGTCGAGCCCCGCGTCCTTGAAGAGCTTCTTGTTGTAGAACATCGGGCCGGTGTTCAGATACCACGGGAAGGCGTACGTGCCCTCCTTGCCCGGCATCTGGTGGCTCGTCCAGGCACCCGGCAGGTACTCGTCCTTGTACTTGGCGGCGGCCTCGTCGAGGTTGAGCGCGAGCCCGGCCTTGGCGAGCGGGGTCGCGAGGTCGGGGGAGACGTTGACGACGTCGGGCAGGGTGTTGCCGGTGGCCTGCGAGCTGAGCTTGTCCGCGTAGCCCTCCGCGGGCTGGTCGACCCACTTGACCTGGACGTCCGGGTACTTCTTCTCGAAACCGGCGATGACGCCGTCGAAGTAGTCCTTGAAGTTCGTCTTCAGGTTCCAGGTCTGGAACGTGACGGTCCCCTCGATCTTCCCGGACGCGTCACCCCCGCCCGAGCCCGAGTCCCCCGAGCCCCCGCAGGCGGTCATGACCAGGGCTGAGGTGACCGCGATCGCGGTGGCTGTGACTCCACGACGAGACGGGCGCGATATCCGCATGGCCGGGGCTCCTTTGCTCGGACCGAATACAGAGAAGTAAAAGACAGTGGCGCGGCACAGACCTCCGCGTTGCGGCGCTGACGGTACTAATGCGTTTTAGTTCGTGTCAATGGTTGGCCGCGGATCGAGACATCTAGGCAGGTCAGAGCCGATGTAGACACGCGTGACAGACGTTTGACAGGTGCGGCGAGCGGCCGTAAAGCTGTGTGCAACTATTGCGCTTTAGTGCCAGGGCGCAGCCAGGTCGCACAGAATGGATATGCCCGTGGACGTGCAGGATTCCGGCATCCAGGTCGCCGGCGTCATGACGCCCGCCCTCTTCGCGGGACCCGAGCGTGAGCCGCTGCAGGTGGTGCGCGTGCGGGTGCGGCGCACGCGTCCGGTCGGCCCGTTCGCCGTGTCCGTGTCCGGGCCCTCGGTCGCCACCCCGCGCCCCAGGTTCGTGCGGGCCGACACCGCCGAGGCGTACGCGGGCGTCGACGCCAAGGCCGAACTGGCTGCGGCCGAGGGGGAGTCGGCGATCGAGTCCGTCGTCGAGGTCGCCGTGCGGGTGAGCGGCGCGGCGCCCGGCACGCTGCTGCCCGTACGTGCCCTGGTCGCCGCGCCGGACGGCCGCGAGCTGTGCGCGTACGCCTTCACGCTCCCCGTCGCCGAACCGGGCTGGACCGTGCGGCTCGTCCCGCACTTCCACTACGACCCCATGTGGTGGAACACCCAGGCCGCCTACACCGCCCTGTGGGACACCCCGCCGCGCACCGGTGAGGCGGAGAAGGGCTGGGAGTACACGGGCGTCCCGGCCTTCACGCTCGTACCGCTGCACCTGCAGCAGGCCCGCGACGACCCCGCGTACCGCTTCGTCCTGTCCGAGATCGACTACCTGAAGCCCTTCTGGGACACGCATCCCGAACATCGCGACGAGATACGGCAGTTGATCGCCGAGGGGCGTCTGGAGATCGTCGGCGGCACCTACAACGAGCCGTCCACCAACCTGACCTCCGCCGAGACCACCGCCCGCAGCGCCGTGCACGGGCTCGGCTTCCACCGCGGGGTCCTCGGCGCCGCGCCGCGCACCGCCTGGCAGCTCGACGTCTTCGGGCACGACCCGTCGTTCCCCGCGCTGATGCGGGACGCCGGGCTCGACTCGGCGGTGCTCGCGCGCGGCCCGCACCACCAGTGGGGTCCCATGATGGACACCTGGGGCGAGGCGCTGCGCCCGCCGACCGCCATGCAACTCCCGGCGGAGTACGACTGGTTGGGTCCAGACGGCACCGGCCTGCTGCTGCACTACCTGCCCGCGCACTACTCGGCCGGCTGGTTCTCCCACAAGGCGCCGTCGGCCGACGCCGCGGCCGAGCAACTCCTCGCGCTGTACGAGCTGTTGCGCACCGGCGCCGCGACCCGCAACGTCCTCATCCCCATGGGCACCGACTTCTCCTGGCCGCACCCCTGGGGGCTCGACGTCCAGCACGCCTGGAATCGCCGCTACACCTGGCCGCGCCTCGAACACGCCGGACCGCGCGAGCACTTCGCCGCCGTGCGGGCCGAGCTGGCGGCGCGCGGCGAGCGCCCGCTGCCCGTCACCCGGGAGATGGGACCGGTCTACACCGGCAAGGACGTCACGTACGCGGACGTGAAGCAGGCGCACCGCGCGGCGGAGAACCTGGTCCAGGAAGCGGAGACGTTCGCGGCGCTCGCCCACGGACTGGGGCTGACCCCCTACCCGGACGACGCCCTCGACAAGGCGTGGCGGCACCTGCTGCACGCGGCGCACCACGACGCGGTGACCGGGACCTTCTCCGATCAGGTGTATCTCGACCTGCTGCCGACCTGGCGCGAGGCGGCCGAACTCGCCGCGGAGGTACGGGAGTCGGCGCTCGCCGCGCTGACCTCGGTCGCCGACACCTCGGGGCCCGCGGGGGCGGGGGCGGGGGCGGTGGCGATGACCGTCTTCAACCCGGTCTCGTGGACGCGTACGGACGTCGTGCGGACTCGGGTAGCGCTGGCGGATCTGGCGGACCTGGCGGATCTGGCGGGCGTGGCGGAGCGGGCGGATCTGGCGGGCCAGGCGGGCGGGGCGGACCTGGACGTCTCGCGGATCGGTGTGCGCGACGACGCGGGAGGGCTCGCGCCCGTCCTGGTCGAGCACGTGGGCGCGGACGAGGTGGCGCTCGCCTTCCTCGCCACCGACCTGCCGCCGCTCGGGCACCGTACGTGGTGGCTGGTGGCGGCCGACGCGCCGCTGTCCGGCGGCTGGGAACCCGAGGCCGGTACCACGGCCGCCAACGAGACGTTCCTGATCGAGGCCGACCCGGCGCGCGGCGGAGGCCTGAGCCGGGTCACCGACCTGCGCGGCGGGCACGAGCTGCTCACGCCCGGCGAGGTCGACGAACTGGTCGTGCAGGACGAGTACGCCGCCCACCCCTTCTTCGAGGAGGGGCCCTGGCACCTGCTGCCCAAGGGGCCCGGCACCGGATCCGGGTCCGCGCCCGCCGACACCTGCGTCGTCGAGCGCAGCCCGCTCGGCGCCCGGATCGTCGCGACGGGCCGTACGGGACCGGCCCGCTGGACCCGTACGACCACGCTCTGGAACGGTCTCGACCGCGTCGAACTGACCACCCGGGTCGACGAGTTCACCGGCAGCGACCAGCTGATGCGCCTTCGCGTCCCGGTCGACGTGCCCGGCGCGCTGCCCGTCGCGGAGACCGCGGCCGCCGCGGTGGGCCGGGGCTTCGCCTTCCCGGAGACCGACACCGGCACCGATCACACCCGCGCCCCGTGGACGCTCGACAGCCCGTGCCTGAACTGGTTCGCCCTGTCCTCGACGCTCCGGGCGACGCTGACGGGGCCGGACGGCGCGCCGGCGGGCGAACGGGCCCTGGGCGCCGGGGAGATCGTGCTGCCGGACGGCGGGCTGCCCGGGTACGGCGCGCCGCTGGACGGCCCCGCCGAGACGGCCCCCGACCCGCTGCGCGACCTGGTCACCGCCCTCGTCCGGCAGGGCGTCACCACGACGCCGACGCGCGCCCGGGGGCCCCGCTGGGGTGATCTCGCCGTGGACAGCAGCCTTCCGGACTTCCGCATCGCGATCGGCGGCCCCGAGGTCAACGCCTTCACGGCCGCGGTGCTCGACGACGCCGGGCCCGCGTACGCCGACGCCGTGCGGGCCGCGCGGGCGCCGCTCGTGTGGGTGCCGGCGCGCACCGGGCTGCGCGAGGCGTGGGTTCCCGGGTGCGACCTGACCGGCGTACGGGATCTGCCGGTGGCCGTTCTGACCGGGGACGATCTGCCCGCCGCGCTGGCCGCGCTCGCCCTGGACGTCGCGGGCGAGGGGCGCGTGGGCGCGCTGGACCCGGCGCCCGGCGCGCCGGAGGCGTTCGAGGACCGCACCGTCGCCCTGCTCGTGCGCGGCACACCGGGGTTCGCCGTCGACACCCGGGGACGGCTGCACAGTTCTCTGCTGCGGTCCTGCAGCGGGCGGCCGTCCGGTGCGTGGATGGACCCGCCCCGGCGCACCGCGCCCGACGGGAGTTCCTTCCAGCTCCAGCACTGGACCCACGTCTTCGAGCACGCTCTGGTCGCCTCGCCCGGCGACTGGCGGCGGGCCGATCTCGTGCGCAGGGGACGGGAGTTCAACCAGCCCCTGACCGTGGTGAGCGGCGCTCCGCACCCCGGCACGGCCCCGGCCGCGCGCTCCCTCCTCACGGTCGAACCCGCGGACCGCGTGCTCGTGGAGACCGTCAAGCGGGCCGACGGGCAGGCCCTGGCCGTGCGGCTGCGCGAGACCCACGGCCGGGACGCCGGGGCCGCGCTGACCACGGTGGTGCCGGTGCGCGGCATCGCCGCCGCCGACCTGCTCGACGCCCCACGGGCGGACGCGCAGCCGCTGGCGCTGCCGGGACACGCGTACACCACCGTGCGGCTCGACACCGGCGGCCCGCTGCCGCCGTGCGCACCCCGGCAGGAGGAGGTGCGGCCCCGGTTCAGTCGCTATTGGCTGCACAACACGGGCACCTCGCCGCTCGGGAACGCCCCGCACTCGCTGACCGTGTCCCCGTCGGCGCTCACCGCCGCCGACGGCGGGTCGCTGCGCACCGAGGTCGTGCTGACCTCCAACACGCCCGCGGGGGAAGGTGTCCAGGAGTATCCGGTGACCGTGCGCCTTCCCGACGGCTGGCGTGCCTCCTGGACCCGCGACGACGTACGGTTCCCCGCGGGCGGTCACGTCGCCCTGCCGCTCGTCGTCGACGTGCCGCACGACGCGTCGTCGGGCGATCACCTGGTCCTCGTCGAGGCGGCCGACGTGCAGGACTGCCTCACCGTGACCGTTCCCGGCACCGACGGGCCGCCGCCAGGACTCGACGTCCACATGCCGCGGTCGCGCGTACGGGTGGCGCCCGGCGGCGTGGCCGAGATCCACGCGGTCGTGCGCAACGCCCTGCACAGTCCCGTGCACGGCGAGGCCATCGCTGTCTCTCCGTACGGAAGTTGGGGGATGATCGTCGAACGCACCGTCCCGCTGCGGGTACCGGACCGGGGCGAGACGGAGGTCGTGTTCCGTGTCAGGCCCCTGCCGGACACGCCACCCGGTGTGTACTGGGTGTTGATCAAGGCCGTGTGCCTGGGTCGCTCCGCCTATGGAACCGCAGTCGCCGTCACTGTCGACGGAGCCGACGCACCGCACGCCGCACACGAGGGGGCATCCCGATGACACCGCCACCGCCACCGCCACCGCCGACGCAGGGTGACGGTGCCAGGACGACTCCCGCGCGCCGCCCCACCATCAAGGACATCGCCCGCCGCGCGGGTGTCTCGGAGAGCGCCGTCTCCTTCGCCCTGAACGGCAGGCCCGGCGTGTCGGCGGGGACCCGCGACCGTGTCCACCGGGTCGCGGAGGAACTCGGCTGGCAGCCCAACAGCGCCGCCCGCGCCCTGTCCGGGGAACGTTCGGGCAGTGTCGGCCTGGTCCTCGCCCGGCCCGCGCACACCCTCGGCGTCGAGTCGTTCTTCCTGCAACTCGTCTCCGGCGTCCAGGAAGTGCTCGCCGCCCGCAAGGTCGCGCTGCTGTTCCAGGTCGTCGAGGACATCGACGCCGAATGCGCCGTGTACCGCCGCTGGTGGGCCGAGAACCGGGTCGACGGGCTGCTCGTCGTCGACCCGCGCACGGACGACCCGCGCCCCGAACTCCTGGGCGAGCTGGGGCTGCCCACCGTCGTCATCGGCGCGCCCGCCCTCGGCGCCGACGCCCCGCACGTCTCGACGGTGTGGGCCGACGACTCGGCCGCGATGGCGTCGGTCCTCGCGCATCTGCACGGCCTCGGGCACCGGCGCATCGTGCACGTGGCGGGCCTGCCCGGGCTGGCCCACACCGAGCGGCGCATCCGTTCCCTGCGCACCGAGGCCGAGCGGCTCGGGCTCACCGACACCGATGTCCGGTCGGTGACGACCGACTACTCCGACGCGGAGGGCGCCGAGGCGACCCGCCGCATCCTGGACGAGCCGGAGCCGCCGACGGCGATCGTCTTCGACAACGACGTGATGGCCGTCGCGGGCGCGTCCGTCGCCGCCGAGCGCGGCATCCAGGTGCCGCGGCAGCTGTCACTCGTCGCCTGGGACGACTCGGCCCTGTGCCGGCTCACCCATCCCTCGCTCACCGCCCTGGTGCGCGACACTTCCGGCTTCGGCCGGCTCGCGGCGCAGGAGCTGCTGGACCGGCTCGACGGCGGCCCGGTCCGCAGCCTTCAGGCGGAACTCCCGCATCTGGAGCCGCGTGAGAGCACGGGACCGCCGGGGGAGCGCCGCTCATGAGCGAGGGGCGACGACCCGGAGCTCCTTGATCCCGTTGATGAAGTTCGACACGAGACGCCGTGGCGGTCCCGCGAGCGTCAGCGTCGGCAGGGCCCGGCCCACCTCCTCGTACAGCACGCGGAGTTGGAGCCGCGCGAAGTGCGCGCCCAGGCAGACGTGCGGGCCGTCGCCGAACGAGACGTGGGGGTTGGGAGAGCGGGCCGGGTCGAGGCGGAACGGGTCGGGGAAGACGCGTTCGTCGTGGTTCGCGGACGCGTGGAGGACCACCACTTTGTCGCCCTTCGCGATGCGGGTGCCGGACAGCGTCGTGTCCTCGTTCGCCGTGCGGCGGAAGGTCAGGACGGGTGGGTGGCGGCGCAGCAGTTCGTCCACCGTTGTCGTCAAGTCCAGCTGTCCGGTGCGCAGTCGGGCGTACGTGGACGGGTGCTCGGCCAGCAGGGCCAGTGCGCCCGGGGCCGCGCTGCGTACCGTGTCGTTGCCCGCGATCGTCAGCAGGAAGAAGAACATCTGCCGTTCGGGCGGGGTGAGTTCGGGGTCGAGGGCGAGCGTCGTCATGACGTCGTCGGCGGGGTGGGCGCGCTTGTGGGCGGTCAGTTCGTCGGCGTACGCGAACATGTCGGCCAGTGCGGCGGGGGAGCGCGGATCGACGCGCGAACCCGCGGTGGGCGCATCGGCGGCATCGGCGGCCTCGTCCGGGTCCTGGTAGCCGATGACGCGGCGCGTCCAGTGCAGCATCAGGGTGCGGTCGGACTCGGGGACGCCGAGGAGATCGGTGAGGTTGAGCAGGGCGTAGTCGTCGGTGACCGCCGACACCAGGTCCACGGTCGGCCCCGCGGCCTGAAGCGCCGTGTGGAGCAGGGAGGTCGCGCGCTCGCGGGCCGCCCGCTCGAACCGCTCCACGCGGCGCGGCGTGAACGCCCGGCTCACCAGGCGGCGCAGACGGCCGTGGGCGGGAGGGTCCTGGTTGAGCATCATGCCGCGGATGAACGGCAGGTCCGCCGGGTCGGGATCGCGGATCTGGGTCGCGCCCGCATGCGAGGAGTACGCCGACGCGTCCTTCAGGACCCGCACCACGTCCGCGTGCCGGGTCACCGCCCAGAAGCCGGGCCCCTCCGGCCAGCCCAGCACCGCGGGTTCGCGCTGCCACGCCACCGGGTGGTGGTCGCGCAGGACGCGGTAGCGGTCGTGCGGTACCTCATGGCCGTACAGACGGGGGTCGAAGACGTCGGGGACGGGCGGGGCGCCGGGCACCGTGTCGCTCACTCGGCGTCCGCACGCAGGAAGTCCTCCGCCACCCGGATCAGCGCGAGCGGCGCCTCGTCCATCGCGTAGTGCCCGCACACCGGCAGGTCGACCAGCTCGCCCCGGACGAACCAGCGCAGCCACGTCGCGCGCATCAGGTCCGCCGACAGCGCCGGGTCGAGCTGCCCGGTCACGGCGAGCGCAGGGACCGTCGAGCCCTCGACGTCCGCGTGGAAGTCGTCCCCCGACCACGAGTCGAGCCAGGCCCGGAACGCCTTGGCGTCACTGCACTCCAGGGAGCGCCGTACCATCCGGTCCAGCCAGGCCGCCGGGCGGACGCCGCCCGTCGTCACGTCGAGGATGGCGCGCCGGTGCTCCGGCTTCGTGTCCGCCGTCGAGAACAGCTCCCACTGCTCGGGCGGGAGCGGCAGCCCGGACGCCGGGACCGGCGACACCCCCACGAGGCGCCGCACCCGGCCGGCCGCCCGCGCCACCACGCGCTGCGCCACGCTCCCGCCCATCGAGTGCCCGATCAGCGAGAACCGGTCCCAGCCAAGACGGTCCGCGAGATCGAGGACGTCCGCCGCGCCCTCGGCCGTCGTGTACGCGCCGGGCACCTCCTTCGCCTCGCCGTAGCCGCGCAGGTCCACGAACGCGTACTGGAACGCGTCCCGGTCGAGATCGGGCACGATCGGCGCGTACGCGGCACGGTCGGCGAACCAGCCGTGCACCGCGATCACCTTGTGCGGGCCTTCGCCGTGCAGGGTGTGGGGGAGGTGCGAGGAAAGCGGAGCAGGGGGCACGTCGACTCCCGGGGGTGCGCCGATGGGGGTGCCGGTCGAGTCCACGGTGGCGCGTGGTCCCGCCACCCACAAGGGGGCGTACACCGTCGATCGGTGACAATGGGGGGCGTGACCTCCTCCGACGCCGCCCCCGCGACCCCGCCCCGCCCCGAACTGCTGGCCGACTGCGGTTCCTGCTTCGGACTGTGCTGCGTCGCGCTGCCGTTCGCCAAGTCCCACGACTTCGCGGCGAACAAGAACGCGGGGACGCCGTGCCGCAACCTCCAGGAGGACTTCCGCTGCGGCATCCACGCGCGGCTGCGCGACGAGGGCTACCCGGGCTGCACCGTCTTCGACTGCTTCGGCGCCGGGCAGAAGGTCTCCCAGGTCACCTTCGAGGGCGTCAGCTGGCGCGAGCGGCCCAAGAGCGCGCGGGCCATGTACGAGGTCTTCCCCGTCATGCGGCAACTGCACGAGCTGCTCTGGTACTTGAGCGACGTCCTGGAGCTGCCGCGCGCGAAACCCGTGCACCGCGACGCGCGCCGCGCCAGGACCGACATCGAGCGCCTCACGCGCGCGGGTGCGCAGGAACTGCTCGCCGCCGACGTCCCCGCGATCCGGGCCGACGTCAACGCGCTGCTCCTGAAGGCGAGCGAACTGGAGCGCGCCGCCGTCCCGGGGCGCAAGAAGAACCACCGCGGCGCGGACCTGGTCGGTGCCCGGCTCGGCAAGGCCGACCTGCGGGGCGCGTGCCTGCGTGGCGCCCTCCTGGTCGCCGCCGACCTGACCGACGCCGATCTGCGCAGCGCCGACCTGATCGGCGCGGACCTGCGCGACGCGCGTATCGAGGACGCCGACCTGACCGGCGCCCTCTTCCTCACCCAGGCCCAGCTGAACGCCGCGCGCGGCAATGCCGCCACCAGGATCCCGCCGGGCCTGGCGCGCCCCGCGCACTGGTCCGCGTAACGATCAGGAGCGCAGCGCGCACACGGACGGCAGCGCCCGCGCGAGTCCCTTCAGGTGCAGTACGTCGAACCCGCGCGCGTGGGCGTCCCGCAGCGCCGCCCTGCTCGACGCGCTCACGGCGCTCCAGCCGGGCCGCGCGTCGGCGGCCTGCACGCCGCTGCTCACGGCCTGGGTCGTGATGCGGTCGAGCGCCGGCCTGACCTCGGTCGCCAGGTCGGGCCGCTCGGTGGGCCGTTCCTCCGGGTGCGCGTCCCAGCGGGCGTACAGGCCGCGCTGCACCACCTTGTTGGCCTCGATCTGGTCGCGGAAGACGGCCTGCGCGAAGCCCGGGTCGAGCCCGAGCCCCACCGAACGCGCCGCCACGTCGTCGAGGATCTGCCGCTCCCGCGCGGGATCGTCGATGGGCTTGTCGGTGCCGTACTTGGCGGCCGCGACCTTGTCCGCTGTGCGGTACGGGCGTTGGCTCTCCTGTGTAGCAACACCCGGCCCTCCCGGCTCAGCGGCGCAGCGTGTGGAAGGCGCACAGATCGGGGTCGTCCGTGTACGTGTACACGACGGGGGCGGCGCGGGTGCCGCTGATGTCGTAGTCGTAGAGGGCCTTCGGGAAGACCAGTTCGAGTTGCCTGGAGTCCTCGTCGCCGCTGCCCGGGCCGTGTTCGAGCGACCAGGTGCCGGTCACGGTCGGCGAGCCGCCGGCCTTCGGGGCGTCGGTGACGCGGTCGAGGTCGGACCAGTCGGCGGTGAACGTGCCCCCGGCGCGCAGCAGCAGCTCGCCGGACGGGTCTCCGTGCCAGCGTCCGACGAGGTCGGAGGCGGTCAGGCCGGAGGGCGTCGGGCCCTCGGGGCCGCAGTAGCCGTAGCGCGCCATGCAACCGGCCGCGGACATGGCCAGCAGGGTGAGCGCGCAGGCGAGCACAGCGGTACGGAACACGAGACCCCCCAGGTTTTGAACGTGTTCAAGTGTGGAGCAGCGTACCCCGCGCGCGTGGCCGCTTCCCTCCGGGGGCCGGAACCAGTCCTGGTTCACGCGATAGTGCGATCATGTCCCGCCCCGTGGATGGCGGTTGACGGCCACGGGTAGGGCCGCGCACATGACTGAGCAGTCCGTATCGTCCTCGCAGCCGTTCCGTCTGCCGCGCTTCTACATGCCGTACAAGGCGCGGCTCAATCCGCACCTCGACGAGGCGCGGGCCCACTCCACCGGCTGGGCGCGCCGGATGGGGATGCTGGAGGGATCGGGGGTCTGGGAGCAGAGCGACCTCGACGCGCACGACTACGGACTGCTGTGCGCGTACACCCATCCCGACTGCGACGGTCCCGCGCTCTCCCTGATCACCGACTGGTACGTCTGGGTCTTCTTCTTCGACGACCACTTCCTCGACATGTTCAAGCGCACCAACGACCGCGCGGCCGGCAAGGCCCACCTCGACCGGTTGCCGCTGTTCATGCCGATGCACGTGGAAGACCCGGCGGACCCGGCCGCCCCCGTGCCGGAGCCGGAGAACCCGGTCGAGGCCGGACTCGCCGACCTGTGGCGGCGCACCGTGCCCGCCATGTCCATGGACTGGCGCCGCCGCTTCGCCGAGTCGACCGAGCACCTGCTCAACGAGTCGATGTGGGAGCTGTCCAACATCGACGAGGGACGGATCTCCAACCCGGTCGAGTACATCGAGATGCGCCGCAAGGTGGGCGGCGCCCCCTGGTCGGCCGGGCTCGTCGAGTACGCCACCGCCGAAGTGCCCGCGTGCGTCGCGGGGTCGAGGCCGCTGCGCGTCCTCATGGAGACGTTCTCCGACGCCGTCCACCTGCGCAACGACCTCTTCTCGTACGAGCGGGAGGTCCGCGACGAGGGCGAACTCTCCAACGGGGTCCTGGTCCTGGAGACCTTCTTCGGCTGTACGACCCAGGAGGCGGCGGAGGCCGTCAACGACGTGCTCACCTCCCGGCTGCACCAGTTCGAGCACACCGCGTCGACCGAAGTGCCCGTGCTCGCCGCCGACAAGGGGCTCACCCCGGACCAGCTCGCGGCCGTCGCCGCGTACACCCGGGGGCTTCAGGACTGGCAGTCCGGCGGGCACGAGTGGCACCTGCGCTCCAGCCGCTACATGAACAAGGAGGCCGCACCGGCCGACCCGCTGCGGTTCGGCGGGCCGACCGGGCTCGGCACGGGGGCCGCCGACGTGAAGGCCCTGCTCGACGCCGTGGGGGCCGAGCGGCTGCGCGCGTACCGGCACGTGCCGTACCAGAAGGTGGGCCCCTCGCTGATCCCCGAGATCCCGATGCCGTTCCAGGTGCGGCTCAACGGCGGCCTGGAAGGCGCCCGCGCCCGCCTCGTCGCGTGGGCGCACCGCATGGGCATCCTCTCGGAGGGCGTCTGGGACGAGGACAGGCTCGCCGCCGCCGATCTCGCACTGTGCGCGGCGGGGCTCGACCCCGACGGCCCACCCGAGGCGCTCGACCTGGGCGCGCAGTGGCTCGCCTGGGGGACGTACGCCGACGACTACTACCCGCTCGTCTTCGGACACCGCCACGACATGGCCTCCGCCCGGCTGTGTACGGAGCGTCTGTCGGCCTGCATGCCGGTCGAGGGGGAGGCGGCGCCCGTGCCCGTCAACGCCATGGAACGCGGCCTCACCGACCTGTGGCTGCGCACGACGGGGGACATGTCCCCGGACCTGCGGCGCACTCTCAGGGGCACCGTCGAGGTCATGACGGAGAGCTGGCTGTGGGAGCTGGCCAACCGGATCCAGCACCGGATCCCCGACCCCGTCGACTACCTGGAGATGCGCCGCGCCACCTTCGGCTCCGACCTGACCATGTGCCTGTGCCGGCTCGGCCACGGCCCGGCCGTGCCGCCCGAGGTGTACCGCAGCGGCCCCTTCCGCTCCCTGGAGAACGCGGCGACCGACTACGCGATGCTGGTCAACGACGTCTTCTCGTACCAGAAGGAGATCGAGTACGAGGGCGAGATCCACAACGCGATCCTCGTCGTGCAGAACTTCTTCGGCATCGACTACCCGACCGCGCTGCGCATCGTGCAGGACCTGCTGACGCAGCGCATGGAACAGTTCGAGCACGTCGTCGCGCACGAACTGCCGGTCCTGTACGAGGACTTCGGGCTCGACCGGGAGGCGCGTGCCGCGATCGAGGGCCATGTCGAGCAGTTGCGGAACTGGACGGCGGGCATCGTCAACTGGCACCGGCATGTGGACCGTTACCGCGCCGGGCACCTGGCGTCCCGCACCCACGGCTTCGTGCCGGACCGGATCCCGGCGGCGCCCGTGCGGTCGCTGTCCGCACTGCCCTTCGCATGGCGGGTTCCGGTTCCGGTTTCCGAACCTTCTCGTCCGGAATAAGTACTTCATGGAACTTTGCCGGGACGCCGGTCGTCTTATGGGGTGAGACGGCCACTGACCGGCCGTACGAACCGGGGGACTTCACGGGAACACACGGGGGTGTTCTTACCTTGAGCGAAATCTTCGAGCGCGTCGCGCACGGCATCCATGACCTCACGGACGCAGGCGCGGAAGGAGCGAGCGGCGTGGAGGAGGCGGCGAGCGAGATCGCCGCGGCGGCCGTGGGTGAACTGGCGCCCTATGTCGCACCGTTGACGGTGCCGCCGGTGCTGCGGCCCGCCTCCGACGACGTCCTGAAGGAGACCGAGATCGCGGTCCGGCCGGTGTGGCAGCGGCTGCACCCGCAGCTCCCGCCGACCCTCATGTGGGGGTACGCGGGATCGGTCCCGGGCCCGACCGTGGAGGTGCGGCGCGGACAGCGCGTCCGCATCGCCTGGACCAACCACGTGCCCCGGGGCAGCGAGTACCCGGTGACGGCGGTGGAGGTGCCGATCGCGACACCGAGCCCCGGCACCGAACCGGGCCGCGGCAAGGACCCGGTCCCGCCGAACGCGGACGTGGCGGCGCTGCCCGCCTGGCTCGTCACACACCTGCACGGCGCCCAGACGGGCGGGGGCAACGACGGCTGGGCGGACAACGCGGTCGGCTTCGGCGACGCCCAGCTCGCCGAGTATCCGAACGACCACCAGGCGGTGCAGTGGTGGTACCACGACCACGCCATGAATGTGACGCGGTGGAACGTGCAGACGGGCCTGTACGGCACGTACCTCGTCCGTGACGACGAGGAGGACGCGCTCCGGCTGCCGTCCGGGCAGCGGGAGATCCCGCTGCTCCTCGCGGACCGGAACCTGGACACGGACGAGGACGGCAGGCTGACCGGGCGGCTGCTGCACAAGACCGTCAAGATCCAGGAGTCCAACCCGGAGACGGGCAAGCCCGTCTCGCTGCCGTTCACCGGCCCGTACACGACGGTGAACGGCCAGATCTGGCCGTACGCGGACGTGGACGCGGCGTGGTACCGCTTCCGCCTCGTGAACGCGTCGAACGCCCGGATCTACGACCTCGTGCTCATCGACGAGGACGGCGACCCGGTGCCGGGCGTGCTGCGACAGATCGGCAGCGACGGCGGGCTGCTGCCGCGGCCGGTGCCGGTCGACTTCGAGGGCGCGCTGCCCACGCTGACGATCGCCCCGGCCGAGCGGATGGACCTGCTGATCGACTTCGCGGCGCTCGCCGGGAAGCGGGTGCGCCTGGTCAACAAGGGGCGCAATCAGCCGGCGGGGGTGCCCGACGTGCCGGGCGACGTGCGCTATCCGCACGTCATGGAGTTCCGGGTGCGCGAGTGTGCCGAGCCCGACGGGTTCACGCTGCCCGAGGTGCTCTCCGGCTCCTTCCGCAAGCTGACGCACGACATCGAGCACGGGCACCGGCTGATCGTGCTGACCCCGCCCGCGACCAAGGGCGGCGGCGGACACCCGGAGATCTGGGAGATGACCGAGGTCCCGGCCGACGAGGCGGCGGGGCTCCGGCTGCCGGCCGACGGCATCATCCAACTCGTCAACGACAAGGGGGAGTCGAAGACCTACCGGCGGATCTCCCGGACCTTCAACGACGGACTCGGCTTCACCGTCGCCGAGGGCAGCTTCGAGCAGTGGAGCTTCCTGAACCTCGCGGTGAACCCGCCGGTGACCCATCCCATGCACATCCACCTCGCCGACTTCCAGATCCTCGGCCGTGACGCCTACGACGCGTCGGGGTTCGACACGACGGTCGGCGGCACGGCCAAGCCGGTCACGTACGACGCGAGCACCGTCGTCCCGCTGCCGCCCAACGAGCACGGGTACAAGGACGTGTTCCGGGCCCTGCCGGGCCAGATGCTGCGGGTCATGGGCAGGTTCGACGGGGCGTACGGGCGGTTCATGTACCACTGCCATCTGCTGGAGCACGAGGACATGGGCATGATGCGGCCGTTCGTCGTGATGCCGAAGGAGGCCATGAAGTTCGAGCACGGGCACGGCGGGGACGGACATGGAGGTGAGCACGGCGGGCACGCCGGCTGAGTCCTGGGGCGTGTGTCGCCCTAGGCGGATGCGGTGACGGCGGCCGTCCGCGCGTGCTCGACCGCCGCGCGGGCCAGCGCCTGCACGATCGGGTGCGGGCGGCTGCCGTCCCCGTGCAGCTCCGGCTGGAACAGGGTGGCGAGGAAGAACGGGTGCTGCTCGGCGGGCAGTTCGGCGATCCGTACCTGGCCCTCCTCGTCCGCGCCGGTGAACCGCAGACCGTGGGCGCGCAGCGTGTCCAGGTGCGCGGCCGGGCCGTACTGGCAGTGGTAGCGCTCGACCGTGCGGTCCGCGCCGAGCACCGACTCGGCGAGCGAGCCCGCGGTCAGCGTCACCGTGCCCTCGTGGCCGACGAGCGAACAGGCGAGCGGGGCGATGAGGTGGTCGTCCGCCGCGGCCTCGGGGTCGTTCTCGGCGTGCGCGACGTGCGCGAGCCCGCAGACGGTACGGGCGAACTCCAGGAGCGTGTGCTGGAAGCCGCCGCACGTGCCGAGGAACGGGATGCCCTGCTCGCGGGCCGTCCGGATCGCGGCGAGCACGCCCGCCTCGCTGCGGTACGGGCTGCCGGGCAGCACCCAGACCGCGTCGAAGTCCCGCACGGCGTCCGGCAGTTCGGCGTCCTCGCTGGAGATCCAGTACGCGTCGAGGACGAGGTGCTCGCGCGTGGCGAGGGCCTCCAGGAGCAGCGGTACACGGGTGTGGGCGACGACGTTCGGGGAGCGGTCGCCGACGAGGGCGACACGGGCGGGGGCGTGCGGACGGGGCGCGGAGAAGTCCGCCGACGAGTCCGCCGAAGAGGGGGCTGAGGAGGTCATGCGCACCATCGTGGGCAGTGGCGGTGGTTCACGTCCAACGATGAAAACTGCACCCTCCATAAGCGATCCTGATGCAGGCCGGGGACACTGGTCGGCATGGATCCGCATCTGCTGCGCACGTACGTGACGGTCGCCCGGCTCGCCTCCTTCTCGGCCGCCGCGCAGGAGCTGGGCTACACCCAGTCCGCCGTCTCGCAGCACATCGCGGCCCTGGAGCAGGACCTCGGTGCCCCGTTGCTGACCCGACGGCCGGTCGCGCCGACCCCCGCCGGCGAGCGACTCCTGGAGCACGCCGGGCCGCTGCTGCTGCGCCTGGACGCGGCCCGCGCCGACGTCCGCCGCACGGCGGCCGCGCCCGAGGCGGGCCTCCACCTCGCCGTCACTCCGACCGCGCTGCGCGGCCGCGCGGCCGCGCTGCTGCCGCACACCGGCGTGCGGGTGCGGGTCCTGGCCCGCGCGGAGATTCCCGCCGAGGTCGCCACCGGCGCCGCCGACCTGGGGCTCGTGGACGGGGTCGCGGCGCCCAACGATCCGCTGCGGCTGCCCGACGTCGCCCCGCTCACCACGCGCGGCATCGCCGAGGAGCCGGTGGACGTGGTCCTCCCGGCCGGGCACCCGCTGGCGAGCCGGTCCGGGCTGCGCCTCGGCGACCTCGTCGACGCCCGCTGGCTCGACGCACCCGGCGCCGGTGTCCCGCTGGAGCAGCTGCGCGCGGCGCACGGCGGCGGGGGCTTCGGCGCCGCGCTGCGCTGCGACGGCACCGACGTCCGCACCCTGCTCACCCTCGCCGCGGCCGGGCACGGCCTGACCGTGCTGCCCGCGTCGCTGGCCGCCGACGCGCCCGGCACGGTCGCCGTGCCGCTCGTCGCGCCGCGCCTCGTGCACCGCACGGAGCTGGTGCACACGGGCACGCTGCGGGGCCCCGCCGAGCGGTTCGTGGCGGCGCTCGCCGGGTGAGAGGGCGGCGAAATCGAGCGGGCCCGGGCACTCTCACTCGTTCGGGGATCGTGGCGCGCCGTCGCCGAGGGTAGAGCTGCGGCCATGGAACAGACTGCGTTGCGGCCCAAGTCCCTGCCGGGCGCCGCGGGGGCCGACCCGGGCGCGGGCCAGGACCCGGCCGCGCAGCGAAAGCCCCGCCCGCACGGCGCGCACCGCCGCGGCAGGCGCCTGCTGGGCCGGCTCCTCGGCGTCCTGTGCGCGGTCGTCCTGGTCCTCGCCGGGGTGGGCATCGGCACGGTCGGCGCCGCCGTGATCGGCCTGAGCAGGATGGCGGAGATGCAGCAGCGCGCCGTTCCGCGCCCGCCCGCGGCGCCTGGGACCCCGTCGGCGAAGCCTTCGTGGAAGCCGTCCCCGAGGCCCGCCGCGGCGCGGGGCAGCCTCGGCGTCGAGGCCGTCGACGCGCCGCGCGGGCCCGGCGCGCTCGTCGTCGCCGTGCACGTACCGGGGCCCGGGTACACGGCGGGCCTGGTCCGCGGCGACGTCCTGGTCAGCCTCGGCGACGACCGGATCGGCTCGGCGAGCGACCTCGCGGCGGTCGTCGCCGACGCGCGGCCGGGGCACGAGCTGACGATGGAGGTACGGCACGAGAGCGGCGCGCGCCAGAAGCTGACGGTCGTGCCGGGGGTCGTCACCTGAGCCGTCAGCCGTGATCCGTGATCCGTGATCCGTGATCCGTGATCCGTCAGTCGTCAGCCGTCAGCCGTCAGTCGTGATCCGTGATCCGTGATCCGCGATCCGCGATCCGTCATCCACCCCGATCCCGCCCGGCTCCGGGCGCCCGTGACTACTTGTCGACAATCGGTACGTGGCAAAGGGGCGGCGTCAAGGAGAAAAGTGGTGGCGTCACGGACCAGGGGGCCCGCACCATGAGCCCCATGCTCAGCACCCTCCTGGCCTTCCTCGGCGCCTGCACGCTCATCGCCGCGTCACCGGGGCCCAGCACCGTCCTCATCATCAAGGAGTCGCTGCGCAGCCGCCGCTCCGGCTTCCTGACCGTGCTCGGCAACGAGACGGGCGTGTTCGTCTGGGGCGTGTGCGCCGCGTTCGGGCTGAGCGCGCTGCTCGCCGCGTCCGAGGCCGCGTACACCGTGACGCGCGTGGTCGGCGCCCTCGTCCTC
This sequence comes from Streptomyces sp. VRA16 Mangrove soil, assembly GCF_017377775.1. Lineage (GTDB taxonomy): Bacteria > Actinomycetota > Actinomycetes > Streptomycetales > Streptomycetaceae > Streptomyces. The sequence goes on along the minus strand of NZ_JAFVLN010000013.1, from coordinate 93,951 downwards.
GTCGTCTTCGGGGTGCAGACCCTGCGGGCGGCCCGCAGGACCAAGGGCGAGGCCGGGCTCGACGACCCGGCGCAGACGCCCGCGAAGACCGGCTTCGCCTCCTACCGCGGCGGCCTGCTGCTCAATCTCGCCAACCCCAAGGCGGCCGTCTTCGCGATGTCCTTCCTGCCGCAGTTCGTGCCGGAGGGCGCACCGCACCTGCCGGCCATGGTGGGCCTCGCCGCCCTCTGGGCCGTCTACGAGGTCGGCTACTACGGCGTCTACGTGTGGTGCGTGGGCCGGCTGCGGCGCGTGCTGTCGAAGGCCGGGGTGCGGCGCCGCCTGGAGCAGGTCTCCGGCGGGGTCCTGCTGCTGCTCGGCGTGCGGCTCGCCCTGGAGGGCTGACGGGGCGCGCGGCTCCGGCCAGGGGGCCCACTCGCGCCGACCCGCGCGGGCGGGCAGGATGCTGCCGTAGCACCGACAGCGTAAGAAACCCGCACGTACCCACGGAGGCCCGGACATGACGACCGGCACTACTGCGCCCTTCACCGCAGCCGACTACAAGGCCCGCATGGACCGTGCCGCGCAGTCAGCCGCCGACGCCGGGCTCGCCGGAGTGCTGGTGGCGCCGGGCCCCGACCTGGTCTGGCTCACCGGCTACCACGTACCGGCCGACACCGAGCGGCTCACCCTCCTGGTGCTGGCCGCCGGGCAGGAGCCGACCCTCGTCGTGCCGAAGCTGGAGGCGCCCGACGCGGCGAAGGCCGTGGGCGCCGACGCCATGACGCTGCGCGACTGGACCGACGGCGTCGACCCGTACGGCGTCACGGCCCCGCTGATGGACGTCTCCGGCCGCTTCGGCGTCAGTGACAACGCCTGGGCGATGCATCTGCTCGGCCTGCAGAAGACCCTGCCCGAGACGTCGTACGTCTCGCTCACCGAGGCGCTGCCCATGCTGCGCGCCGTGAAGGACGCCGCCGAGCTGCAGCGGCTCGCGGCGGCCGGTGCCGCGGCCGACGCCACGTACGAGGAGATCAAGAAGGTCGCCTTCGCGGGGCGCACGGAGATCGACATCTCCCGTGAGATCACTGACCTGCTCGGCCGGTTCGGGCACGAGCAGGTCGACTTCGCGCTCGTCTGCTCGGGGCCCAACGGGGCCAATCCGCACCACTCGCCCGGCGACCGCGTCGTCCAGGACGGCGACATGATCGTCCTCGACTTCGGCGGCCTCAGGTACGGCTATGGATCCGACACCTCCCGCACCGTGCACGTCGGCGAGCCGACCGACGAGGAGCGCAAGGTCCACGACATCGTGCGCGAGGCGCAGACCGCCGCCTGCGAGGCCGTGCGCCCCGGCATCGCCTGCCAGGAGGTGGACCGCGTCGCCCGCAAGGTCATCACCGACGCCGGGTACGGCGAGTACTTCATCCACCGCACCGGGCACGGCATCGGCGTCACCACGCACGAACCCCCGTACATGATCGAGGGCGAGGAGCAGGAGCTGCTGCCCGGCATGTGCTTCTCCGTGGAGCCCGGCATCTACCTGCCCGGCCGCTTCGGTGTCCGCATCGAGGACATCGTGACCGTCACCGAGGACGGCGGCCGGCGTCTCAACGCCACCGCGCGGGACATGGCGATCGTCGGCTGACCGCCATGCAGGAGCCGCCGGACGAAGACCGTGTGCGCCGCCTTCTGAAGACCATCCTTCCGAACGGCGTCACCGAGCTGCGCCCCGTCGAGGGGACGGCCGCCACCTGGTGGGTGGGGAGCAAGCACGTGCTGCGCCTCGCGCCCGACGCACCTGCCGCGCGCGGGCTGCGGCGCGAGGTACGGCTGCGGGACCTCGTCCGTCCGTACGTTCCCGTGGCCGTCGCCGCCTGTGTCACGGCCGGGGAGTGGGCGCCTGGACTCGCCTACACCCTGGACACCCGGCTGCCCGGCGCGTCCGCCGAGACCCGGGACGTCACCGCGGGCGGCGAGGAGGACCTCGCGGGGCTGCTCACCGGGCTGCACGCGGTGCCGGTCGCACGCGTCGCGCCGCTCGGGGTGCCGAAGGCACCGCCCCGCTCCCTCGACCAGCTGCGCCGGGACGCGGGCGGGGTCGTGCAACGCCTCGACGAGGACGGGGAGTTCGAGGCCGTACGGCTCAAGCAGCTCACGGCCCAGGCCGTGGCGCAGCTCGGGCCGCAGCCCGACGCGGTCCTCGTCCACCACGACCTGAAGGGGGAGCACCTGATCGTCTCCGCGGACGGGCGGGTGCGCGGCGTCCTGGACTGGGCCGCCGCCGTGGTGGGCGACCCCGCGGAGGACATCGCGGGGCTCGCGGTCGCGGTGGGGGCACGCGCGGCGGTGCGCTCCGCGACCCTGGCGGGGTACGGGGCGCGGGTCTGTCTGCGGGGGCTGTGGCTGGCGCGCTGCGACGCGCTGCTGCGGCTCGCCGCGCGGCTCCACGGTGACGAGGGGCGGCCCGCGGCGGTGCTGCGGGTGCAGCTGGAGCGGGCGTGGGAGCCGATTCTGCTGGAACTGGTGTCGGACGGCTAGGACGGTCTGCGCGCACCGCTCACCGGCCCCCGTCGGGAACGGTGCGACGGGCGATACCGCAACTGCCCAGCGGCATCCCCCCGACGCACAGGGGGAGCTACGGGGCCTCCACCACCACGCACGACTCCGCCGGAACCGTCAACAGGCCGTCCGAGCCCGGGAGTTCGATGGGCTCCCACGCGGCCAGCAGTCGCGTCACCGGGCGGCCCAGCGGGATGGACACCGGCGCCTGCGACAGATTCACCGCCACGCGGACGTCCCCGCGCCGGTACGCGACCCATCGCGCCCCCTCGTCGAAGGCGACCCGCACCGCGGCCAGATCCGGGTCCCGAAGGTCCGTACGGGTGTGCCGCAGGGCGATCAGGGTGCGGTACCAGGCGAGTACGCGCGCGTGGTGGCCCGTTTCGCGTTCGGGCCACTCCAGGCAGGAGCGTTCGCGGGTGGCCGGGTCCTGCGGGTCGGGGATGTCCGCCTCGGACCAGCCGTGGGCGGCGAACTCCCGTCGCCTGCCCTTGCGCACGGCCTCGGCGAGCGCGGGATCGGTGTGATCGGTGAAGAACTGCCAGGGCGTGCTCGCCGCCCACTCCTCACCCATGAAGAGCATCGGCGTGAAAGGACCGGTGAGGACGAGCGTCGCCGCGCAGGCCAGGAGGCCGGGGGAGACGGTGGCGGACAGCCGGTCGCCCTGCGCGCGGTTGCCGACCTGGTCGTGGGTCTGGGTGTAGGCGAGGAGACGGTGCGCGGGGGTGCGCGAGCGGTCCAGAGGGCGACCGTGCCGGCGGCCGCGGAACGTCGAGTACGTGCCGTCGTGGAAGAAGCCGTGCGTGAGCGTCTTGGCGAGCGCGGCCATCGGCTCACGCGCGAAGTCCGCGTAGTAGCCCTGCTGTTCACGCGTGACGGCGGCGTGCACGGCGTGGTGCACGTCGTCGTTCCACTGCGCGTGCAGCCCGAGGCCGCCCTGGGCGCGGGGCGTGATGACGCGCGGGTCGCCGAGATCGGACTCGCCGATCAGGAACAGCGGGCGGTCCAGCCGCCCTGCCAACTCGTCCACCGCTGCCGACAGTTCCTCCAGGAACGGCAGGGCGCGGCGGTCGTGCAGCTCGTGGATCGCGTCCAGGCGCAGGCCGTCGATCCGGTAGTCCCGCAGCCAGGCGAGCGCGCTGCCGATCAGATACGCGCGGACCTCGTCGGAGCCGGGTGCGTCCAGATTGACCGCGCTGCCCCAGGGCGTGTGGTGGGTGTCCGTGAAGTACGGGCCGAAGGAGGGCAGATAGTTGCCCGAGGGGCCGAGGTGGTTGTGGACCACGTCGAGGACGACGCCGAGCCCCTTCTCGTGCGCCGCGTCGACGAACCGTTTCAGCCCCTCGGGGCCGCCGTACGGCTCGTGCACCGCCCACAGGCTGACCCCGTCGTACCCCCAGCCGTGCCGCCCCGGCACCGGACACAGCGGCATCAACTCGACGTGCGTGACGCCCAGTTCGACCAGGTGGTCGAGGCGGGTGGCGGCCGCGTCGAGCGTGCCCTCCCTCGTGTACGTACCGATGTGCAGCTCGTACAGGACCGCACCCGACAGATCCCGCCCGGCCCAGTCGCCCCGCCACGCGTACCGCCGGTGGTCGACGACCGCGCTGCGGCCGTCGGGCCCGTCGGGCTGCCGGCGCGAGCGCGGGTCGGGCAGCAGCGGACCGCCGTCGACCGTGAACCCGTAACGGTCCCCGTCCGCGGCGTCCGCCGTCACGACCCACCATCCCGTGCGCTCCGGATCGCGTTCCAACGCGCGCGTGGTGTCCTCCAGCCGGAGTTCCACGCGCTCTGCCTCTGGTGCCCACACCTCGAACTGCACGGACGTTCCCCCTCGTACGCAACAGGCGTGACAGGTTGTCTGCTCACGGTGACGACGTGTCCCATGGTGCGCCAGAGATGATCGCCCGCGAGGCCGGATCGCCGAGGTGGGTTCCGCGTCACACGAAGATCACACGCGAACGGTCACACGTAATTGATGCGTTTCTGCTCCACCGGGTAGCCCGCGCGCGCGAAGTTCCCCGCCATCGGGAAGTTCCCGTCGTCGGTCGCGGCCGCGATGAACTCGGCGCCCCGCTCCACCAGGAAATGCGTGCACTCCACCAGCAGGTCGTACGCGTACCCGTGACCGCGCTGCTCGGGCACCACCCCGATGAAGCCGATGCAGGGGCCCGACGGATTGTGCGCCGGGACGTGGATGCCGACCAGGTCGCCGTCCTTCGTGTACGCCAGCTGCCACCATTCGCGCGGCGAGGGGCACCAGTGGAAGAAGTCCAGCTCCTCCTGCGCGGCCTGGTCGAGGCCACCCTCCTCGACGGCCTTGATCGCGTGCGCGTCCAGCGTCACCGAGTGCACGCGGCGCAGCACGTCCAGGATCGCCTCGTCGTCGGGCTCGGGGCGGAACTCCAGCCGGCCGGGGCGCTCGGGGAGCCCGTCGGCCGGGGTCCAGCGGTAGCGGAACCGCTCCACGAGCAGCCGCATGCCCGCCGCCTCGACCGCGCGCATCCGCACGTCGGCCGCGGCCTTCGTCTCCGGCCGCTCCCGCCAGTCCGGCGGCAGCGGCAGATCGTACTCGGCCCGGAAGGGGGCCCGCCGCAACAGTTCGGCGGCCGCCTCCTCCTCGCCGTCGGCCAGGTCGAACCAGTCCAGGGCGATGGGCTTCTCGTCGCCGGGCCCCGCCCACCACGCGGCCCGCGCCACGACGCGGTCGCCGCGCAGCGCCACCCACGTCCAGTCGGGCCGGTACTGGCCGCCCTGGGCGACAGTGCGGTACGGGGCCCCGATGAGGGCCCGGCCGACCAGGCCGGGGTCGTCCAGCGTGTGGAACAGATCCGCGTCCTCCTCGGTGAGCGCGCGGAAGGTGAGCTCGTGGGCGGAGCCGGTCGTGAGGTCTGCTGCAGAGGGCAAGAAATCTCCTTGAAGGGCGGCCCGTTGGCGGCCGCGGCCGGACGAAGGTAACAACGGTCCGTGTCCGGCGCTTCTGGTTTTCTGGACACCTCGGCCGTCACTGCCGGACAATCGCGTCTGTGACGTCCTCTTTTGAACACCACACGTACCCGGCGCGGCTCTCCGACGCCGAGCGGGAGCGTGCGCTGAAGGTGCTCAGGGACGGCGTCGCGCTCGGCCGGCTCTCGCACGACACGTTCATCCGCCGTATGGAGCTCGCCCTCACCGCCCGCAGACCCGACGAGCTCGCGGTGCTCACCGCCGATCTCCAGCACGAGAACCGCTGGGTGCGCGCCCTGACCGGGGCCGTGGGCGCAGTCTCCGGGTTCACCGTCAAGATGCGCAGGGCCTGGACCCTGGAGCGGCTGCCGAAGCTGCTGCTGCCCTCGGCCGCCCACCCGTACCCGCTGCGCATCGGCCGAGACCCGGCCAACGGGCTCAGGCTCAGCCACGAGACCGTCTCCCGGGTGCACGCCGAGCTGAGCCGGCAGGGCGGCCTGTGGGTGTTGCGCGACCTCGGCTCCACCAATGGCACGTCCGTGAACGGGCGCAGGGTGATCGGCGCCGCCGTCGTCCAGGACGGCGACCAGGTCGCGTTCGGCCGCATGTCGTTCCGGCTGTCCGCCGACTGACCCCGCCAGGTGGCCCGTTCCGGTGGCCACTTCGAGTGGATGACGCCGCGCGCCGGGTGCGGTGCGGGCCCTTCCGTGTCGATGCATGCAGCGGCACGGGCGAGCGCCCGCGCCTTCCGGACGCGAGGAACGGTGACACCCATGGCAGTGAGGACGAAGCGTCGTACGAGTCTGGTCGCGGCGGGTGCCGCGGCGGTGCTGCTCGCCGCGGTGCCCGCGGGCGCCGCGCAGGCGGCCCCCACCGGGCCGCTGCCCGGCAACTGGGTCCAGGTGACGGTCATGCGGGGAGAGGGCGCGCCGGGCCCCGTGCGGGACGTGCTGCTGACCTGTCCCGCCGAGCCGGGCGCCGACCACCCGCACGCGGACCTGGCCTGCCGTGAACTCGCCCAGGCCGGCGGCGACATCGACCGCCTCCCCACCGCGGGCACCGCCTGCCCCATGATCTACCAGCCGGTCAGGGCGGCCGCCCACGGCGTGTGGGACGGCCGGAGCTTCGCCTACGCGCGCGACTTCTCCAACGCGTGCGTGCTCCGCACCACCACGGGATCGGTCTTCGCCCTCGACGGCTGACCCCGGAGCCGCCGCGGCCGGCCCGGCTCAGCCCTGCGCGTGCCGGACCGCCGCGATCGTCGTCCGTGCCTGGTGCTCGACCTGATGCGGCACCGGCACCCACCGCGCCCCGAACCGGTCCGCGTACACCTCGCACCAGCGGGTGACGAGCAGGTCGAGCCGGGGCGCGGCCCGGTCCTCGGCCTCCTCCAGGACCCGCAGCAGCATCGCGGCGGCCCGCAGCGGCAGCCGCCGGGCGAACGCGTCGATGCTGCCGACGTACGCCATCGTCGCGTCCGGCGGCGGCGGTTGCACCCAGTCGTCCGCGAGGCCGGGCACCAGACTCAGCGCCCAGCGCGCCGCCCGCAGCAGCGGACCGCGCGTGTCGGGCAGCCGGGGCAGCGCCTCCGCGAGGATCTCCTCCACGAGCCGGGTGTCGCGGCTCAGCCGCGACGAGAGCCGCCGCAGGGCCCGCTCGGGGGCGGGGTGCGGCGCCGGGTCGTCCACCAGGTCGCTGGCCCACATCGGCACCTCCACGATCGCCGTGGAGCCGCCGTAGCGGTGCGCGTGGTGCCAGGTGGAGTGCCGGGCGTCGTCGGGCAGGCTCGGGAACGCGGCCTGCACGTCCGGATCCGGCATCACATGGACACCGGGGCCCGACGCGGGCCAGCCCGCCGCGTCCGACGCGCCCGTCTCCACCGGTATGTGCAGTTCCGCCGCCGATTTGGCGAACGGCTCGGCGAGCCCCGGGATGTCCCGGGTCAACTGCACCCAGCTGCCGCCCAGTTCGGTGCCGTGCAGCGACACCTGGAGGTAGGGGCGCAGTTCGTCGATGACGCCGGTGAGCGTCGTCGTCTCCGGGGGCAGCCGGTCCGCCGGAAGCACCGAGGGGGACCACTCCGGCTGCTCGGGGCCCGCCGGGCGGAAGAAATGTCTGTGGTAGTCGAGCAGCGTCCGGGGCGCCGGGGTGCGGTGCAGGGCCGCGCCGTCCGGATCCGCGCACAGCAGGAAGTGCCACGAGCGGTCGGATCTGAGCAGCGGTTCGAGCAGCGCTCTCTGAGCCAGGTGCAGCACCGTGGCGCCGCCCGTGGGCTCGTTGGCGTGGGCGCCCGCGACGATCAGGACCGTGCGCCGGTCGTGGCCCACGGACAGCAGATGCAGGGGACGTCCCCCACGTGACGTGCCGACCTGTCGTAGTCGGCACAGGTCAGGACGTACAGTCGTCAGCTCCCGCGCTGACCGGGCCAGTTGGGCCGCCGTGGGGTACCGCTGGTCCGTCAGGTGACTCACCCCCGTTGGTGCTCCCGCCGTCAGCAATCCGCAGTACCCCACGCTCTGCGGCCTCTGTCAAGAAGGCCTCTGCCGACGCTCGTTGCTTGGTCGCCGCTTGCTCATCGCTGATGCAGGCCACGCCCCGCGAGGGTGAGGTACGTCTCGCCGACGGCCTCGCGGAGCGTGGAATGCGCGTGACGGTGGCGGGCCACGTCGACCGGCTCCGCATTCCGGCCGACGACGAGCTGGCCCTCCGGCATCATCCCGGAAACGTTCGGTCCCATGAGGCGGGTCCCGAGAATCCGCCCCCCGTCCCGCCCGGCGAGCGTCTTCACGACACACCGTCCTACCCAAGCACCGTGCCCTTCGTCACGGCGGTCTACGGCAGGGTGTTCATGCCGATCTCAATACCCACGCGCGCGTGCCTCGGACGATGTCGAGCGGCGAGACCCTGGCGCTCCGTGTCTCATACCCACACGCGCGTGGGTCGGACTCGCTGAGACCGACGGACACGGTCTGCGGGTCCCGGCCCGGTCCCGTCACCCGGCCCTCGTCACCCGTACGGCCGCACGGGGCTGCGGGCCCGCCCGCGTGATGGTGGCCTGGGAGCATGCGTGCGCGGGCCCCGCGCACCGGCGCAGAGAGGGAGCCTCGCGGTGCTGTGCCCCCTGGGTCCTGTCGTGCGAGCGGAGAGCGTGGCGCCGCGCGGATCGTGGACACCCCCGAGCCTGGCCGAACCGGACGTCGCCCGGGACCCGTACCCGCTCTACCGCATGCTCCGCGACCGCCACCCGCTCCTGCACGACGAGCCGTTCGGCGCCTGGCTGCTGAGCCGCCATGCCGACGTGCGCGCGGCGCTCGCCGACCCCCGGCTGGTCGCCCCGCCCCCGGGCCGAACCTTCGCCCACCTCGAACAAGGCATGCACGCCGCCCAGCGGGCGCTCGTCTCCCCGGCCCTGCAAGGGCGGGCCCTGGCCGCCCTGAAGGCGGGGGTGGAACGCAGTGCCTACGTGCTCGCACGCCGCCTCACGCGCCGCGAAGAGGTCGACCTCGTCGAGGAGTTCTGCCGCTGGCTGCCCACGGCGGCCGTCGTCGCAGCGCTCGGCCTGCCGCACGACGAGACCGTCCGCGTCACCGCGTGGAGCCGCACGGAGCTGACCCACCTGGGCGCGGCGCCCGCCGACGTCGAGGCCGCCCTGCACCCCCATGTCACACGCCGCCGCGCCCACCCGGGCACCGACCTCCTGTCGGTCCTGTGCACCGCGCGGCCCGGCGGCCGGCCTCTGCCCGACGAGGCCGTCGTCGGGATCGTGGCGACCCTGCTCGGCGCGGGCGGCGAGGCCACGGGCCGGGCCCTGGCCGGCTTCCTCGCCAACCTGCTCGACCACCCCGCGCAGCTGGCCCTGGTCCGGGCGAGACCCGACCTGACCGACGCGGCCTGGGCGGAGTCGCTGCGCCGCGACCCGGCCGTGCATCTCGTCCGGCGCCGCGCCCTCGCCCCCGTCGCCACCAGCGGCGGCACGATACCCGCCGGCGCCACCGTGGCCTGTCTGGTCGGCTCGGCGGGCCGGGACGCCGCACGCTTCACCGACCCCGACCGCTACGACCTCTTCCGCACGGACCCCGGCCAACTGGCCTTCGGCACCGGCCGACACCGCTGCCTGGGCGTCCCGCTCGCCCGCATGATCGCGGGGACGGGACTGCGCGCCCTGCTGGAGGCACTGCCCGCACTGGCCTGGGCACCCGGCTTCCGCCCCGTGCCCGAGGGCCTGGACGCACGCGCCCCCGCCACCCTGCTCGTCCGCCTCGGCCGACCCGCCGCGCCGACGCCCGCGGGTCACCAGTCCCGGGCGGCGATCAGCTCCTCGGCGTCGGCGTCCGCGAACCCGTAGGCGGCGGCCACGAACCAGAACTCGTCGCCTATCGCCTCCCGCGCGACCGTCTCGATCTCGCTCCCGGCCTCCTCGAACGCGTCCTGCAACACGTTGAACTCCTCCGTCGCCGACCGCGTCAGGGCGTAGAGCGACGCGAGGTCCTGCGGGCGCTCCGCCTCGATGCGACCGCACAGCCGCAACAGGGCGGCCCCGCCCCGGTCGACCACGTGATCGGGGTAGTACCCGTCCTGGTACAGCGGTCGCAGGAAGGCGTGCTCCGCCACCTGCCTGTTCGTGATCGTCGCCATGCGTCCCCGGCCCTTTCCCCACCCGTCCGCGTTCCCGGACACCTCGCGTCGATCCTGCACCACGCCACTGACAATCCCGGCTCAGCCGGCCCCGCCCTCGTCGGACCGCACCAGCAGCGCCACCGGCAGCCGCCCGAAGAGCTCCGCCACGCGCGCGCGGCCGCTGAACCGGCGTCCGGGATCCAGGAGTTCGGTCCACTCGCCGTCGGGCAGCGCGAGCCGGGTGTCCTGCCAGCCGCCCGCCTCGGCGAGCCGCAGCGACAGCCGGGTCGCCGCCACGACCACGTGGCCCGAGCGGACGTAGGACACGCAGTGCGCCTCGCCGGGCCCCTCCGCGGTCAGCGGTTCGTAGGTCGCCGCCCCGCCGAACCGGTCCGGATGCGCGCGCCGCAGCCGCAGCGCCGCCGCGGTGAGCGCCTCCTTCTCCGCCGACAGCGGACTGCCCGCCTTCTCGTCGAAAAGGGCCGGCCCCCGGTTGTCCGGGTCCACCAGGGCGCGGTACTCGCGCTCGCTGCCCTGGTACAGGTCGGGCACCCCGGGCATCGTCAGCTGTACCAGGGCCGCGCCCAGGACGTTCGCCCGCACATGGGAGAGCAGGGCGTCCATGAAGCGCAGCACCTCATGGCCCGGAGGGCCGCACGGCCCGGACGCCACGAAGTCCCGTACCGCCTCCTCGTAGGCCGCGTTCGGTTCCGTCCAGGTCGTGTAGAGCCCCGCCTCGCGCGCGTGCTTGAGCATGGCCGACTGCAGCCGCTCCGGTTCGGCCGGGCCGAGACCGGCCACCATCTGCCAGGCCGCCCAGGCGATCTGCGGATCCGGCGCACTCGCGCCACCGCCGTGCGCGGTGCGCTCGGTGACGTCGGCGAGCAGCTCCTCCCACCGGTCCGGGCACTGGGTGAGGACCGAGACGGCCGCCCGCACGTCCGCGCTGCGCTTCGTGTCGTGGGTGGACAGCACCGTCGACGTGTAGGGCCAGTCGCGCTGCACGCGCGCGCAGTACCCGTGGAACGCCGCGACGGTCACCGCGGGATCGTGCGGGCAGCCGCCGACCTCCAGGGCCGACAGCAGCGGCGTGTACCGGTAGAACGCCGCGTCCTCGACCGACTTGGCCCGCAGCGCCGACGACACCTGGGCGAACCGGGCCCGGAACGCCGCGTGCCGCGGCCCCGCGCCGTGCCGGCCGAGCGCCAGTTCCCGTACGGCGTCGACCGCGCCCGCCTCCTCGGCCACCGCGAACGCCGTCTTCGCGGCGGCCGCGTCCGAGGCCGTCAGGACCGTCTCGGGAGCGACACCACCGGTCACGTACGGCCGGTAGACGGGGACGCGCACCAGAAGCTCGCACAGGGCCGTGCGCAGCGCCCACGGCGCGTGGTCGCGAAGCTGCGGGTCCAGGGCGCACAGGGCAGCCGCCTCGCGCGTCAGACGGTCCAGCTCGGTCGCGAGGCCGTACGTGACGACCCGGTGGGCGGAGCGGCGTACCGTGTCCGCCCACCGGCCGCCCGCGTCCGCCGCGACGCCGGTGAAGCGCCGGAAGAGACCGAGGAGCTGATCGGCGCCGGCCGGGTCGACGAACAGACCGTCCACCTGGCGCAGCGCGTCGTAGCCCGTGGTGCCGGACACCGGCCACGCCGCGGGCAGCTGCTCGCCCTCCTCCAGGATCTTCTCGACCACGGTCCACCGGCCGCCCGTCGCGTCACTGAGACGCTGCAGATAGGCGCCCGGATCGGCGAGGCCGTCCGGATGGTCGATGCGCAGCCCGTCGACGACTCCCTCGCGCAGCAGCCGCAGCACCGTCGCGTGGGTCGCGTCGAAGACCTCCGGGTCCTCCACCCGCACCGCGATCAGGTCCGAAATGGTGAAGAAACGCCGGTAGTTGAGCTCCGTGCGGGCCAGCCGCCACCAGGACAGCCGGTACCACTGGGCGTCCAGGAGCTCGGGCAGCGGCAGGGTGCGCGTCCCGGGCCGCAGAGGGAACGCGTGGTCGTAGTAGCGCAGTACGTCGCCGTCCACCTTCAGGTGGGGCAGTTCCTCACCCAGACGGTGGCCCAGGACCGGCAGCAGGACACGGCCGCCCTGCGCGTCCCAGTCGATGTCGAACCACCGCGCGTACGGGGACGAGGGGCCGTCCCGCAGCACCGCGCGGAACGGGCCGTTGTGGCGCACGGACGCGGCCATGTGGTTGGGCACGATGTCCACGACGAGCCCCAGCCCGTGCTCGTGGGCCGTGCGCGCCAGGGACCGCAGCCCGTCCTCGCCGCCCAGCTCCGCGCGGACGCGCGCGTGGTCGACGACGTCGTAGCCGTGCGTCGATCCCGGCACGGCCTCCAGAACGGGCGACAGATGCAGATGCGAGACCCCCAGGGAGGCCAGGTAAGGGACGGCCGCCGCGGCCGCGCCGAATCCGAAGTCCGGCTGCAGCTGGAGCCGGTAGGTGGCTGACGGCGTCGTCGGATGCTGAGGCGTCATGTGAACCTACGTACCCGTAAGGGCGGCTTTCGTGTCATCGCCGCATGCACGGGCCGGGGCGCACGTCGCTAGTTTCGGACGATGACCGGCACCTCTGTGGACACCAGCGCCCCCGGCGGCACGCTCGACGCCTACCGCCGGGTCCTCGCGGTGACCGGTCTCTGGCTGCCCGTCGTCTCGTTCCTGGGACGGCTGCCCGTCGCCGTGATCCAGTTCGGCAGCGTCCTCCTGGTGACCCGCACCAGCGGCTCGCTGGCCACCGGCGGCACGGTCGCCTGCGCGCTCGCGCTCGGCCAGGTCGCCATGGGCCCCTTCGTGGGGCGGCTCGCCGACCGGCGCGGCCAGCGCCCGGTCCTGCTCGTCCTCAGCCTCCTCAACTCCGCGGCCATAGCCGCCTACACGTTGGGCGCGCTGTACGGGCTGCCCCTCGCCGCCCTGGTCGCCCTGGGGATCCTGGCGGGCGCCACCGTGCCCGGGATCGGCCCCCTCGCGCGCGCCCGCGGGGTCGCGCTCGTGCGCCGTGAGGGCGCCGACGAACGCGTCGTGAACGCCGTGCTGTCCCTGGAGTCCACGATGGACGAACTCTCCTTCGTCCTCGGGCCCGCCCTCATCGGCGTCGCCTCCGTGATCACCCACCCCGCGTACGCGTTCGGCACGGCCGCCCTCCTGGTCGCCTGCTGCGGCACCGGATTCGCCCTGCACCCGACGGCCGGCGCGGTGCCCAGGTCCGTGCGGACCACCGCGTCCCCGAAGGGGTCGCGCATGCCGCGCCAGGTCCACCTGGTCCGCGTCGGACTCGCCCTCCTGGGCATCCTGCTCGGCGGCTGCGGTGCCGGGATCACCGCGCTCACCCAGGAACTGGGGCACGAGGACCAGGCGGGCCTCGTGTACGCCGCGATGGGCGTCATGAGCGCCGCCGTCGGCCTGTCCATGGCGGCCGTGCCCGCCCGGTTCACTCTTCCGGTCCGCTGGCGCGTCGCCACGGCCGCCGCCGCGCTGCTCTCGCTCCCGCTGATCGTCACGGACACCATGCCGCTCCTGTACGCCGTCGTGATCGTCTTCGGCGCCCTGTTCGCCCCGAACCTGATCACCGGCTTCGGGCTCACCGAACAGGCCGTGCCGCGCGAACGCCTCGCCGAGGGCATGACGGCCGCCGTGAGCGCGTTCGTCGGGGGACAGGCCGTCACGCTCGCCGTGGCGGGGCGTCTCGCGCAGGCCCACGGGCCCGCCGCCGCGTTCGCGGTGGGCAGCGCGGCAGCGGGCCTCGCCTTCCTCGTCGCACTGCGCGTACGCGGCCTTCAGGCGCCCGCGCAGACCGTCACGCCGGCCGTCGCAGCACCGTGAGGCTGCGGCCCGCCAGCGTCAGCCGGTCGCCCGCCTGCACCTTGGGGCCCTCGTCGGCCGGGAGCCCGTCGGGCAGCGCCGTGTCGACCACCGTGTGCCACTGCCGGCCGTGATTGACCGGCACCACGAACTCCTGCGCCTGCGGATCGGCGTTGAACAACAACAGGAACGAGTCGTCCGTGATGCGCTCGCCGCGCTGCCCCGGCTCCGAGATCGCGTTTCCGTTCAGGAACACCGACAGCGCGCGGGCCTGCGCCTCGCCCCAGTCCTGCTGCGTCATCTCCTCGCCCTCCGGAGTGAACCAGGCGATGTCCGACAGCTCGTCGTGCGTGCCCTCCACGGGGCGGCCGTGGAAGAAGCGCCGCCTGCGGAACACCGGGTGCTCCCTGCGCAGCCGCACCATCGCGCGCGTGAACGTCAGGAACGGGTCGTCGCCGTCGTCCTCGCCGTCGCCCCAGTCCACCCACGCCAGCTCGTTGTCCTGGCAGTAGGCGTTGTTGTTGCCGCCCTGGGTGCGGCCCAGCTCGTCGCCGTGACTGAGCATCGGCACGCCCTGCGACAGCATCAGCGTGGCGACGAAGTTGCGCATCTGGCGCGCCCGCAGGTCGAGCACCCCGGTGTCGTCCGTGTCGCCCTCCGCGCCGCAGTTCCACGACCGGTTGTGGGACTCGCCGTCGCGGTTGCCCTCGCCGTTGGCCTCGTTGTGCTTCTCGTTGTACGCCACCAGGTCGTGCAGGGTGAAACCGTCGTGGCAGGTGACGAAGTTGATGGAGGCCAGCGGTCGGCGCCCGTCGCCCTGGTACAGGTCCGACGACCCGGTGATCCGGCCCGCGAACTCGGCGAGCGTGCGCGGCTCACCCCGCCACAGGTCCCGCACGGTGTCCCGGTACTTGCCGTTCCACTCGGTCCACAGCGCCGGGAAGTTGCCCACCTGATAGCCGCCCTCGCCGACGTCCCACGGCTCCGCGATCAGCTTCACCCGGGAGATCACCGGGTCCTGCTGCACCAGGTCGAAGAACGACGACAGCCGGTCCACCTCGTGGAACTGCCGTGCCAGCGTGGCCGCGAGGTCGAAACGGAACCCGTCGACGTGCATCTCCTCGACCCAGTAGCGCAGTGAATCCATGATCATCTGGAGGACGTGCGGCGACCGCATCAGCAGCGAGTTGCCCGTCCCCGTGGTGTCCATGTAGTAGCGCCGGTCGTCCATCAGCCGGTAGTACGACTGATTGTCGAGCCCCTTGAAGGAGAGCGTCGGACCCAGGTGGTTGCCCTCGGCCGTGTGGTTGTAGACCACGTCCAGGATGACCTCGATGCCCGCCTGGTGCAGCGCGCGGACCGCCGACTTGAACTCCAGGACCTGCTCGCCCCGGTCGCCCCACGACGCATACGTGTTGTGCGGCGCGAAGAAACCGATCGTGTTGTAGCCCCAGTAGTTGTTCAGACCCATCTCGACCAGCCGGTGGTCGTTGACGAACTGATGGACCGGCATCAACTCGAGTGCCGTGACGCCCAGTTCGGTGAGATGGTCGATGATCGCCGGATGGGCGAGCGCCGCATAGGTGCCGCGCAGCTCGTCCGGGAGCGCCGGGTGCCGCATCGTCAGGCCCTTCACATGGGCCTCGTAGATCACCGTCTCGTGGTACTCGGTGCGCGGCAGCCGGTCGTCGCCCCAGTCGAAGTACGGGTTGACGACCACCGACGCCATCATGTGCGGCGCCGAGTCCTGGTCGTTGCGCTCGTCGGGGGAGTCGAACGGATAGCCGTACACCGACTCGTTCCACTCGATCCGCCCGCTGATGGCGCGCGCGTACGGGTCGAGAAGGAGCTTCGCCGAGTTGCAGCGCAGGCCGTGCTCGGGCTCGTACGGGCCG
This sequence comes from Streptomyces sp. VRA16 Mangrove soil, assembly GCF_017377775.1. GTDB lineage: Bacteria > Actinomycetota > Actinomycetes > Streptomycetales > Streptomycetaceae > Streptomyces. The sequence goes on along the minus strand of NZ_JAFVLN010000013.1, from coordinate 78,145 downwards.
TGCGCGCGGTATCCGTACCGCTGGCCCGGCATGATGCCCGGGAGATAGGCGTGCCGTACGAACGCGTCGGACTCGCGCAGTTCGACCGCGGTCTCCGACCCGTCGTCGTGCAACAGGCACAGTTCGATGCGATCGGCGGCCTCCGAGAAGACCGCGAAGTTCGTTCCGGCGCCGTCGTACGTGGCACCCAGCGGATATGCCTGTCCAGGCCAGACCTGCATGCTGACGACTCTTCCACTTCCGGCCCGGTGTTCCGGGCGACATCGGACAGTCTCCCCCGAACGTGGCGGAACCTGCCGGGAGTTGCGTCCCTCTTACAGGAAGACCACGTAATTCCGGTATGCCCACGCGTGGGGCTGCCGGTGACACAGGGGGAAGATGTGCGCGCGCTAGCAAGACGCCATCTCGGGAAACTGGTGGCGGGAGTGGCCCTCGCGGTCGCCGGGGCCGCCGTCGCGGTCGGCGTGAGCCTGCCGGTCGACGGCGGAGGCGACCGGGTCGACGCCGCCGACGCGGCCAAGGCGCAGCAGGACGCCGTGGCGCCCGAGGGCAAGGTCGAGGCCGCGCCCCAGGAGGGCGACAAGGGCGTCGGCCGCGATCCCCTCACCGAGGCCGAGACGGCCCGCGCCGAGCGCCTCGCGGCAGCGAGCAACGGCCTGCGGATGAACGCCAGGGACGTGGAGGGCGACCGCGGCCCCCAGCACCTGTCGACGAACCTGGCGGAGATCGACCCGGACCTCAGCGGCGCCGCCGCGGCCCAGCGCCGCGCCGACGTCGTCTTCTACGACTACAAGAGCGACGCGGTCGTGACCAAGACCGTGAACCTCGACACGGGCAAGGTCGAGGACACCCGGACGGACCAGGGCGTCCAGCCACCGCCCGGCAAGGACGAACTGGCGCAGGCCGCCCAGCTGTTGATCGACAGCCCGCTCGGCTCCGACCTCAGGGCCGACTACGAGGACGCCACCGACAAGCCCCTCACCAAGGCGGACCAGCTGCAGCTCAGCGGCATGGTCTTCCGCAAGGAGACCGTCGCGGAGGTCCCCTCCGACCTCGCCCCCTGCGGCAAGCACCGCTGCCTGCGCGTCGTCGCCAAGGTCACGAACGGGCCGTGGATCGACACCCGCGCGCTCGTCGTCGACCTCAGCGACCGCAGCGTCGGCCGGCTCTCCTGACCGTCCGGCCGACCGCCTGTTCGGCCTCTCCTGCTTCTCCTGCACAAGGGAGCCCTTCCGTATGCACGTCACGCACCTCAACAGAGTCCGGCGCGCCCGCAAACGGCCCGCCCTGCTGCTCTCGGACCTCGCGGTCACCGCGCTGCTCGGCACCGCACTCGCCACCGCCCCGGCCGCCACCGCTGCGCCCCGGAAGGAGCCCGCCGCCGCGGCGCCCGCCTGTTCGGCCGCGTACCGCATCGAGCAGACCCTCGACGGCGGCACCACCTGGCGCATGTGCTGGCACTACAACACGCTGTCCGGGCTCGTCCTGGACGACATCAGTTACCAGCCCAAGAGCGAACCGAAACCGATCCCCGTCCTCACCAGTGCCCGCCTCGCGCAGGTCCATGTCCCGTACGACGACGGGGAGAACGAGTACGACGACATCACCGGCACCGACTTCGGCCTCGCTCTGCAGAACCTGAAGCCGGCCGAGTGCCCCGGCGGCACCATCAAGACCGTCAAGGTCCCCGACATGGGTGACATCCAGGGCCTGTGCACGACCACGCGCGCACGCGGGCACGCGTACCGGCTCAACGACGACGGATCGACCGGCGGCAGCGGCAAGGTCTACAGCGCCCAGGGCAAGGACCTGCTCGTCTACACGGTCAACAAGGCGTCCTGGTACGAGTACATCACCGAGTGGCGCTTCACCTCCGACGGCACCATCACCTCGAACGTGGGCGCCACCGGCAGCCTCTCCCCGTACGACTACAAGGGCACCGACGGCAAGGGCTGGCCCCTCGGCAAGGGCGCGACCGCCTACGCGGAGAGCCACAGCCACAACGTCTTCTGGCGGCTCAATTTCGGCCTCGACGGCTCTCCGAAGGCCAAGGTCGAGCAGTACGACTCCAAGGTGACCGCGCCGCACGGCAGCGGCTCGCCCACGACCAGGACCACCCGCACCCCCGTCACCAAGGAACTCGCCGGTGACGTGCAGGACATGCGGTGGTGGCGCGTGGTGTCGACGGCGGGCAAGAACCAGGACGGGCACCCCAGGTCCTACGAGTTCGTGCCCGGCCGCTCCAGCGCCTTCCCCGGCCGCTCCTTCACCCGGCACGACGTGTACTTCACCGAGTACAAGAAGTGCGAGCAGTACGCGAGCGACAACCCGTCGGCGCACTGCAGCGGCACAAGTGTGGACAAGTGGGTCGACGGACAGACGCTGACGCATCCGATCACCTGGGTCAACATCGGGTTCCACCACATCGCCCGGGACGAGGACCAGCAGCCCATGCCGGTGCACTGGCAGGGCTTCTCACTGGCCCCCAGGGACGTGACCGCTATGAATCCGCTCACTCCCGCCGACCTGGCCGGGCAGAACGGCGTTCCCCGAAACGGTAGTTGAGAAACTCGCATCTCCATCCGGCTGCACCGCTCGCCGCTCCCGGAGTACCCTTCCTTGATCGTTGCTGGGGGAGTGCTCGACATAGCTCGGGGGAGCGGAAGGCGGTGCGGAGCGGGTGAGCTCGGGTGGTCTGGAGCTGCCCCCTGGTGACGACGGTCACGAGGGACAAGAAGGGCAAGGGGCAGCCTCGTCGGACATCCCGCCCGGAGCGGTGTCGCTGGCCCGTCCCATGGATGTCGGATCGCAGATCGGACCCGAACTGGACTGGGGCGCCGACGCCTGGCGCGAGGTCCGTACGCGTGCCCAGCGAGCCGGTCGCGCCTACATCTGGCTGAACCTGGTCGAGCAGCGGCTGCGCGCCGTCGTCGCCGCCGTCCTGCGCCCCATCTACGAGCCCGTGCACGGCGACGACTGGGTCGTCGCCGCCGCCGGACCCGCGGGCCAGGAGTGGGTGCAGCGGGCCGTCGCCGTACGGGAGGTCAGCCGCCGCAAGGGCTACCTCCTCGACCCGGCCGACGACAACGTCCTGTCGTTCCTGACGCTTCCGCAACTGCGCGAGCTGATGGTCCAGCACTGGCCGTGCTTCGAGCCGTACTTCGACGACCGGCGCGACGTCGAACTCGCCCTGGACGAGCTGGAGGTCACCCGGAACGTCGTCTCCCGCAACCGCGCCCTGTCCGAGACGGTCCTCGCCCAGGCCGAGCGCGCCTCGGCCCGCCTGCTGGAGATGCTCGGCGCCGGATCCGACGTCCCCTCCGCCCGCCGGCTGCCCGTCGACGCCGTCGAGGAGATGGTCGGCGACCGGTACGCGGACGTGGTCGGCGTGCACCCGGACCGGGTGCGGCTGCTGCGCCAGTTCCCCGCCGAGGACCTCTTCGGCGGCGCCCGGCGGCTCGACGCGATCGGGATAGGCCTCAATCTGCTGGTGCAGAACTTCTCCGGGCGGCGGCTCGTGCGGCTGGCCGAATCCGGCTGCCGCGTCCGGCTGCTGTTCCTCAACCCCGCCTCCAGCGCCGTCAAGCGCCGCGAGCGGGAACTCGGACTCAAGCGCGGCGAACTGAGCCGCGCCGTCGAGATGAACATCCTGCACATGCGCCGGGTCCGGGCCCGGCTCAAGGACCCGGGCGCCTTCGAGATCCAGGTCTTCGACGAGACCCCGCGCTTCACCGCCTACCTCGTCGACGGCGACGGCTCGGACGGGGTCGCCGTCGTGCAGTCGTACCTGCGCCGCAGCCGGGGCATGGAGGCACCGGTCCTCGTGCTGCGCGGCGGCGGACGGGTGGTGCGGGCCGGAACCTCCGACGACATCGGGGAGAACGGACTTTTCGTGACGTACCGCGATGAGTTCGAGCAGGCGTGGGCGGACGGCAGGCCGGTGTCGTAGCGCGCCGGATTCCTTGCGGCACCGGGCCGGGGACCGATTGTCAGTGGCGCATGCGATCGTGGTGGTCATTGGGGGAACGCACCATGAGAAGGGGGCAGCCATGAGCTGGCACCGGGAGCTGTTGATCGGCTTCGACCTGGAGACGACCGGGACGGATCCGCGTGAGGCGCGCATCGTCACGGGCGCCGTCATAGAGGTCAGGGACGGCACGGTCCTCGGCCACCGGCAGTGGCTCGCCGACCCCGGAGTCCCGATCCCGGACGAGGCGGTCGCGGTGCACGGGATCAGCAACGAGAGAGCGGCGGCCGAGGGCGAGCCCGCCGACCGGGTCGCGGACGCCATCGCCGAGGCCATCGTCGGGTACTGGCGCACCGGGGTTCCGGTGGTCGCGTACAACGCGGCGTTCGATCTGACGCTGCTCTCCGCCGAGTTGGCCCGCCACGGACTGCCCTCGCTGCGCGAGCGCCTGGGCGGCGCCGAGCCGGGCCCGGTCGTCGACCCGTACACCATCGACCGCAGCGTGGACCGTTACCGCCGCGGCAAGCGCAACCTCGAAGCGGTCTGCACCGAGTACGGGGTCACGCTCGACGCCGCGCACGACGCCTCGGCGGACGCCCTGGCCGCGGCGCTGCTCGCCCGCGCGATAGGCGAGCGGCACGCGAAGGTCGCGTCCCTGGGCGCCGCCGAACTGCACCGCCGCCAGATCGAGTGGTACGCGGAGTGGGCGGCTGACTTCCAGAGTTTCCTGCGCAGAAAGGGGGACGCACAGGCCGTGGTCGATCCGGCCTGGCCCATGCGGGCCCTCACCAGCTCGTCGGCGGTCTGAGAGGCGGACCGGAGGAAGCCATCGGTCAGAACGGGTACCAGCGCACCTCGGCGTCCCCGTCCCGCAAGGACGCCACCCGCCGCTCGAACTCCGCCAGCGCCTTCGGATTGCTCGGGGCGTGCTGCGCCACCCACGCGCAGGACGCGGTCTCCCGCGCGCCGCGCAGCACGGCGCACCCCTCCCACTCGCGCACATCCCAGCCGTACGCGTCGACAAACCCGTCATAGGCCGCGTCGGGCAGCCCGTAGCGGTCCCGCGACAAGGCCATGACCACCAGATCGTGCTCCCGGAAGTCCGAGGAGAACGTCTCCAGGTCTACGAGGACGGCCCCTTCGGGCCCGATGTGCACATTGCGGGGCAGGGCGTCGCCGTGGATCGGACCGAGCGGCAGGTGCGGGGTGAGCACGCCGGCGGCCGTCGCGAACCCGTCGCGCCGCTCGCGCAGATACGCCGCGTCCGCCGGGTCGATCGCGTCGCCCGCGAGCCGCAGCCACCGCTCGACGCCGCCGAGCAGTTCCCGGCGGGGCAGGTCGAGCCCGGTCGGTGCGGGCAGGGCGTGCACCAGCTTCAGGAGCCCGGCGAGGTCGCGCGGCTGCGCAGGGCGCACGGCGGCCGGGACCCGGTGCCAGAGCGTCACCGGGTGCCCGTCGACCAGGAGCGGTTCGGCCTTGGCCGCGCGGACCGCGGGGACGCCGTGCTCGGCGAGATAGGAGGCGATGCCCAGCTCACGGCGGGCCCGGTCCAGGAGCTCGGGTGCCTGCTCGGCGCTGCGGCCGACCTTGACCACGAGGTCGCCGAGGGCGAACACCGCGTTCTCCCCGAGGGCCAGCAGCTCCGCGCCGCTCGCCGCGCCGCCGACGTCCGCCTGTGCAAGGACGTCCCGTGCCCGTGCCTCGTCCATCCCGTGCCTCCCGCGTTCCAGCTGGTACCGGCCCAGTCTCGCACCCGTGCGCGACCGTCCCCGTACCCGACCGCGTGACCCGACCTGATGTCTTGACGGTGTACGGCCGTGTCAGGACCATGGCGGAGGCCGCCCGGGCGGCCGGAAGCCGTGTGCGTCATCACCACCCCGACTGTCGAGCCGCGCCATTCGAACCGCCCGAAGGAGCCGTTTGAAGTGACCTCGGCGACCGTGACACGTACGCCGCAGCAGACCGGGGGCGCGACAGCAGCCGCCGCCCGGCAGCGCGGTGCCTGGTTCCTGGTACTGCCGGCGCTGATCCCGATCCTGGTGCTGAGCGTCGGCCCGCTCCTGTACGGCATCGGGCTCGCGTTCACCGACTCCCAGTCGGGGCGCACCGCGTCCACGCAGTGGGTCGGCACGCTCAACTTCCGGGATCTGCTGCACGACACCCTGTTCTGGGAGTCGTTCAGGATCGGCCTCGTGTGGGCGGTCGGAGTGACCGTGCCGCAGTTCCTGCTCGCCCTCGGCCTCGCGCTGCTGCTCAACCAGAACCTGCGGTTCCGGTGGCTGGCGCGGGCGCTCGCGATCATCCCGTGGGCCATGCCGGAGGTCGTCGTCGGCATCATGTGGCGCCTCGTCTACCACCCGGACGCGGGCATCCTCAACGAGACGATCAGGAACCTGGGCCTCGGCGACGGTCGGGACTGGCTCACCGGTCTGTCCACGGCGCTGCCCGCCGTGATCGTCGTGGGCATCTGGGCGGGCATGCCGCAGACCACGGTCGCGCTGCTCGCCGGGCTGCAGAACACCCCGGGCGAGCTGCACGAGGCGGCGGCGATGGACGGGGCCGGGGCCTGGCGCCGGTTCTGCACCGTGACCTGGCCGGCGATCCGGCCCGTCGCGCTCGCCATCAGCGCGCTCAACTTCATCTGGAACTTCAACTCGTTCGCCCTGGTCTATGTGCTCACGAACGGCGGGCCGGGCGGGAAGACCCGGCTGCCGATGCTGTTCGCGTACGAAGAGGCGTTCCGCTACGGCCAGTTCGGCTACGCGGCGGCGATGGGCTGCGCCATGGTCGCCGTGATCTCGATCCTCCTCGCCCTCTATCTGGTGGGCCGACTGAAGGGAGGCGACGCGCAGTGACCAAGACCGGCAAGCCCGCCCGCGCGGGCCAGTACCTCGCACTCCTCGCCTATCTCGTCTTCCTCGTCTTCCCGTTCCTGTGGCTGATCTCCACGGCGTTCAAGCCGCCGCGCGAGCTGGCGAGCCTGCACCCCACCTGGATCCCCAAGAACCCCACCCTCGACAACTTCCGGCAGGCCTTCGACGAACAGCCCCTGCTGCGGGCCGCGGGGAACTCGCTGCTCGTCGCCGTCTGCGCCGCCGTCGTCGCGATCGTCCTAGCGACCCCGATGGCGTACGTCATGGCACGCCACCGCGGGCTGCCGGCGCGGGGAGCGACCGGGTGGGTGGTGATCAGCCAGGCGTTCCCCTTCGTCCTGCTGATCATCCCGCTGTTCCTGATCCTCAAGAACCTCCACCTGATCAACTCGCTGGTGGGGCTGACCCTGGTGTACGTGGTGTGGGCGCTGCCGTTCGCCCTGTGGATGCTGATCGGCTATGTCCGGTCCGTACCGAGGGAGTTGGAGGAAGCGGCGGCGGTCGACGGCGCGGGGCGGCTGCGCACCCTGGTGTCGGTCACGGCGCCGCTGCTCGCACCCGGGATCGTGGCGACGGGCCTGTTCGCGTTCATCACCGCCTGGAACGAGTTCTTCTTCGCGCTGGTCCTCATGAAAACGCCCGAGCGACAGACGCTGCCCGTGATCCTCACCCACTTCCTGGGCGCCGAGGGCGTCGCCGACCTCGGCCCGCTCGCCGCCGGGGCGTTCCTCGCCACGCTGCCGTCCCTGCTGATCTTCGCCCTGATCCAGAAGCGGATCACGGGCGGCATGCTCGCCGGGGCGGTGAAGTGATGCGCAGGGCAAGGAAGGTGATGACGGCGTTCGCCGCGACGGCCGCCCTGCTGCTCGCCGGGTGCTCCGGCGGTTCGGACACGTCGAGCGACGGGCGCGTCACCCTGGAGTTCCAGTCCCTCGCCTGGCAGAAGGAGTCCGTCGACGCCAACAGGCAATTGGTGAAGGAGTGGAACGCGCAGCACCCCGACATCCAGGTCACGTACGTGCAGGGCAGCTGGGACAGCGTCCACGACCAGCTGCTAACCTCCTTCGAGGGCGGTGAGGCGCCCGACATCATCCACGACGCCTCCGACGACCTCGCCGACTTCGCGTACGGCGGCTACCTCGCCGACCTGCGCGACTATCTGCCCTCCCGGCTCAAGTCCGACATCCCGCAGCGCAGTTGGGAGACGGCGACCTTCGGTGAGGGCGTCTACGGCGTGCCCTTCCTCCAGGAGCCGCGCGTCCTCATCGCCAACGCGACCTGGCTCAAGAAGTCAGGGGTGCGCATTCCGACGCCGGACGCCCCGTGGACCTGGGACGAGTTCCGGCGGATCACCAAGGAGCTCAGCGGCCAAGGAAAGTACGGGGTCGCCTGGCCGCTCAAGGAGCCTGTCTCCGCGACCCTGAACCTGTCGTTGTCCACCGGCGGCCTGCTCTTCCACCGCGGCGGCGACGACAAGGTGACCATCCGCTTCGACGCGGCCGACGCCGTGATGCCCCGTACCGTCCACGACCAGGTGAACGTCGACGGCAGCGCCTCCGACGCCACCCTCGGCATGGGCGGCTCCGACACCCTCCCCGGCTTCTTCGCGGGCAAGTACGCGATGGTGCCGCTCGGCTTCTCCTACCGGCAGCAGATCGCGCAGCAGGCGCCCAAGGGCTTCGACTGGCAGGTGCTGCCCGCGCCGGCGGGCGCCGACGGACTCACCCAGGGCGTCAGCCCGCAGACCCTGTCCATAGCTGAGGACAGTCCGCACAAGAAGGAAGCCGCGCAGTTCATCGACTTCCTGCTCCAGCCGCGCAACATGGTGCGCCTCGCCCGCGGCGACTGGATGCTGCCCACCGGCACCCAGGCCCTGAAGGACCCGGCGTTGCACACGGCGAAGAACGACTGGGCGACCGGCACCGCCCTCGCCTCCCACCTCCGCTCGGCCCCCGCCCAGTCCGTGCGCGGCTACCCGGAGTGGAAGGACAAGGTGGCCACCCCCGCGTTCCAGGAGTACTACAGCGGCGCGATCGGCCTCGCCGAGCTGCGCACACGCCTGGTAGACGACGGGAACCTGGTGCTCGCCCGGTACCAGCGGTAGCCAAGCGGGCGAAAACCCGCTGGACGGGGCCGGGCGGCCCCGTCCACCATGGGCGGCATGTGCAGCGCCGCCATGATGGCCGTCTCGGTGACCCGCCAGGTTCTGGGCTGCGCGCACGCCGCTCGGCTGCGCGTCGGCCCGGCGCTCTGACCGGACCGGACCTTCCGCGCCCCCTCGGTGGCGCCCCTTTTCGCACGCATCACGCCGGTTCCCGGTCAGGGCCCTCATCCGCCCTCTTTCCGTACGGATGACAAGGACCGCAGGCCATGACCGCCCGCTCCACCGGCACGCACGTCACGCGTGCCCGCACCCAGCAGCAGCACCGCACCCAGCGGCAGCTCTCGCAGAACTTCCTCGCCGACCGCGCCGTCGCCCGGCGCTTCGCACGGCTCGCCGTCCCCGAGCCCGCCCCCGGCGCGCGGCTCCTCGAAGTGGGGGCGGGCCGGGGCGCGCTGACCGTCCCGCTCGCCCGCCGGGCCGCAACCCTGGTGGCGTACGAGCTCGACGCCCGTCTCGTCCCCGGGCTGCGCCGCCGCCTCGACGCCGCCGGGCTCGCCCAAGTCCGCGTCCACCAGGGCGACTTCCTCGCGGCCGCCCCGCCCCGGGCCCCCTTCGCGGTGGCCGGGAACGTGCCCTTCTCACGCACCTCCGCCGTCGTCGAGTGGTGTCTGCGCGCTCCGGCGCTCACCGACGCCACGTTCCTCACCCAGCTCGAGTACGCCCGCAAACGCACGGGCGACTACGGGAGTTGGACCCGGCTGACCGTGCTGACCTGGCCGCTCTTCTCGTGGCGGCTGCTCGGCCGGGTGCCGCGCACCGCCTTCAGGCCGGTGCCGCGCGTCGACGCGGGCGTGCTGCGGATCGAGCGCAGGCCCGTACCGCTCCTCGCGCCCGCCCACCACGCCACGTACCAGAGCCTCGTCGCACTCGGCTTCTCCGGTGTCGGCGGCAGCGTGCGTGCCTCGTTGCGCCGCGCCCATCCGCGGCGGCGGGTCGACGCGGCGCTGCGCACGGCCGGCGTGGCACCCACCGCGCTCGCGGGTGAGCCGACCCCGCAGCAGTGGCTGACGATCCACGCCGTGCTCGAAGGAAAGGGGCCGACAGCACCCGAATAAAAGTTGCACGAGACGTCTCGTCTCGTTTACGGTGAGGGCATGACGCACCCGGAAACCCCCCAGCAGGGCCGCCGTGCCCACATCGCCATGTTCTCCATCGCGGCCCACGGGCACGTGAACCCGAGTCTGGAAGTGATCCGGGAGCTCGTCGCCCGTGGGCACCGCGTCACGTACGCGATCCCGCACCTCTTCGAGGGGAAGGTCGCCGAGACCGGCGCCGAGCCGGTCCTCTACCGCACCTCGCTGCCGGGCCCCGACGACGACCCGTCGGCGTGGGGCAGCGAACTGCTCGACCACGTCGAGATCTTCCTGGACGACGCGATCCAGACCCTGCCGCAGCTCATCGACGCGTACGAGGGGGACGGCGGGGTCGGGGTGCCCGACCTGGTCATCCACGACATCACCTCGTATCCGGCGATCGTCCTCGCCCGCCGCTGGGGCGTCCCCGCGGTCTCCCTCTCGCCGAACCTCGTGGCCTGGGACGGCTACGAGGAGGAGGTCGCCGAGCCCCTGTGGGCGGAGCCGAAGAAGACCGAGCGCGGTCGGGCGTACTACGCGAAGTTCACCGACTGGCTCAGGAGCAACGGGATCGAGGAGCACCCGGACCCCTTCGTCGGGCGCCCGCCCCGCTCCCTCGTGCTCATCCCCGAGGCCCTGCAGCCGAATGCCGACCGCGTGGACAGGACGCGGTACACCTTCGTCGGCGCCTGCCAGGGCGACCGCTCCGCGCAGGGCGACTGGCAGCGCCCCGAGGGCGCCGAGCGGGTGCTGCTCGTCTCGCTCGGCTCGTCGTTCACCAACCGGCCGGAGTTCTACCGCGAGTGCGTCAAGGCTTTCGGCGACCTGCCGGGCTGGCACGTCGTGCTCCAGGTCGGCCGGCATGTCACCGCCGAGGACCTCGGGACGGTCCCCGGCAACATCGAGGTGCGCGACTGGGTCCCGCAGCTCGCGGTCCTCAAGCAGGCCGACGCCTTCATCACGCACGCCGGCGCGGGCGGCAGCCAGGAAGGGCTCGCCACCGCCACCCCGATGGTCGCCGTGCCCCAGGCCGTCGACCAGTTCGGCAACGCCGACATGCTTCAGGCGCTGGGAGTCGCCCGGCACATTCCCACGGAGGAGGCCACGGCGGACGTCCTGCGCGAGGCCGTGCTCGCGCTCGTCGACGACCCCGAGGTGGCGCGGCGCCTCGCCGCGGTCCAGCAGGAGATGGCCGGCGAGGGCGGCACCCCGAGGGCGGCCGACCTCATCGAGGCGGAACTGCCCACCCTGATGTGATGCGGCGGCAATCGGTTCCACGCAACCGTGAAAGAGATGTGCGCATGAGATAACGAGCGGGGAATTGAATAACGCTCGGGTAACGCCGGGTTGTCGGGAAATACCCGTTGACCCGGCTACCTCGTACGACCGTTACCCCTGGACAAAGGTTGCGCCGGCCTCTTCTTGAACTTGGTGAGAACACTTTCTTAGCGTGAGGTGAACATGCTCTGCCCCACGGAAAGTTGGCGCGCCCGATGCCCAGAGACATACCGCCGTTGTCCGACGTACGCCGGATCACGCAGAAGAAACGCGATGCGTGGTGGACCGTGCTGCTCGTCGACCCGGTCGCCACGCCCCTCGTGCGGCTGACGGCCCGGTGGACGCGTATCACGCCGAACCAGATCACCTGGGGCGCCCTCGTGCTGGGCCTGGGCGCGGCCGGCTGCTTCGCCATGGGGGACTGGCGCTGGCTGATCGCCGGAGCCGTCGTCTACCACCTGAGCTTCATCCTCGACTGCATGGACGGCAAGGTCGCCCGGCTCACCGGCCAGGGGTCCGTGTTCGGCGCCTGGCTCGACTACATCTTCGACCGCGTCCGCGTCATGGCGTGCGCCGTGGCCCTGATGGGCGGGCAGTACCACCGCACCGGCGACGAGCGCTACATCTGGCTCGCGGTGGTCGTCGTCTTCCTCGACGGGCTGCGCTACATCAACTCGCTGGAGATCTTCAAGACCCGGCACACCATGCGCAAGCAGATCAAGGCCAGGGTGCGGGCGGCCCGGCGCGCGCAGGACGCCGAGAGCATCGCGTTCATGGAGGACCTGCTGCGGGCCAACCCGTCCGCCGACATCGAGCAGGATTTGGGCGGAGCGGCGGCAGCCGCGACGGCGGAGGAGGACGTCACCGCCGAGGAGGGTCCCGAGACGGCCTCCGAGACGGAGAAGCGCCCCCAGGTCGTCGACCTGCACCAGGAGTTCCGCAGCCGCTTCCCGGTCTATCTGCGGCTGCGCTCCTTCCTGCTGCGCCACCGGATCCGTACCCACCTGGTGAGCGGCATCGAGTTCCAGATGGCCGTCTTCATCGTCGGGCCCCTGCTCGACCAGGTGATCGGCGCCACCGTCGTGGCGGGCGCGCTGCTGCTCGTCTTCGAGCTCGCCATCGTCTACAAGCTGCTGCTGTCCACGCGTGACTTCGGCCGCACGCTCGACGCCTTCGAGGCGGACGAGCAGCAGAGGGAAGGCCTGTCCACCGCCGCGTGACGCGACCGGCGGACAGGCCGACCCGGGCCTGCCAGGGGTGAGGAGCCGTCAGACGCGCAGCTCCTCGCCCCCCTTGGGTTCCTGCGACGGGGCGGGCTCCGGCAGCACCGCCTCGTCGTGCGTGAGGTCCGGCATCCGGCGCAGCCACGTCGGCAGGTACCAGTTGCGCTCGCCGAGCAGCGCCATCACGGCCGGGAGCAGCACGCCCCGGATGACGGTGGCGTCGATCAGGACGGCGGCGGCCAGACCCACGCCCATCTGCTTCATCGACTGCATGGACAGCGTCCCGAAGATCGAGAAGACGGCGACCATGATCACGGCGGCGCTGGTGACCACGCCCGCGGTCGTGACGACACCGTGCCGGATCGCGTCCGTGTTCGTACGTCCCTGAAGCCGCGCCTCCTTGATCCGCGACACCACGAACACGTGGTAGTCCATCGAGAGCCCGAACAGGATCACGAAGAGGAACAGCGGCAGCCAGGAGATGATCGCGCCGACCCCCTCAGCGCCGACCAGCGACGCGCCCCAGCCGTGCTGGAAGACGGCGACGAGAATCCCGTAGGCGGCGCCCACCGAGAGCAGGTTGAGGACGATCGAGGTGATCGCCACGGTCAGCGAGCGGAACGAGAGCAGCATCAGCAGGAACGCGAAGACGACGACGAAGGCGAAGACCGGGACGACGGAGCCGACGATCTGGTCGTTGAAGTCCTTCGACCCCGCGACCTGACCGGTGACCGGCGCCTCGACCCCGTCGACCTTGCCGAGCGTGTCCGGCCGCACGTGGTCGCGCAGCAGTGCGAGGCTCTTCTCCGCCTTGCCCTGGTCGGAGCCGCCGACGAGCGGTACGTCGATGAACGCGACGTTCTGCTGCGCGTGCACCGTCACCTCGACCGGGCCGCGCGAGGCACCCGAACGCACCGCCTGCGCACGGAAGTCGGCGATCGCGGAGCGCACGTCGGCCGCGTTGATGTCGTGGGCCTTGACGACGACCTCGGCCGGCTCGGAACCGCCCGGGAACGCCTCGTTGACCCGGTCGTACGTCGCCACGATCGGCAGCGAGTTCCCGAACTCCTGGTCCAGGGTGAGGTTCTGGGTCTTCATGCCGAGCGCGGGCGAGGCGACCGCGAGCAGCGCGACGACCGCGACGGCCACCGAGACGCCGGGCCGCTTCAGCACGACGGACAGCACCCGGCTCCAGAACCGGCTGCCCCGATCCACGTCACCGTTCGCCCGGCCGCCGTTCTTGGCGCCGCGCCGCTTGTCCGGGTGCAGGAACGGGATGCGGCCCTTCTCCACCCGCTCGCCGAGCAGCGAGAGCAGAGCGGGCAGCACGGTCACCGAGCCGACCATCGCGACCGCCACCACCATCAGGGAGGCGAGCCCCATCGCCTGGAACTCGGCGAGCCCGGTGAAGAGCATGCCCGCCATCGCCACGCACACCGTGACACCGGAGACGATGATCGCCCGGCCGCTGGTGGCCGCCGCGATCTGCAGCGCGGAGCGCGCGTCACGGCCCTTCATCCGCTCCTCGCGCTCACGGCGCAGATAGAAGAGGCAGTAGTCGACGCCGACCGCCAACCCCACCAGCAGCATCACCGAGTTGGCGGTGTCGCTCATCGGCTGGAGGTGGCTGACGATGCCCATCAGGCCCATCGTCGCCATGATCGCGGTGACGGCCAGGGCCACCGGGAGCAGCGCCGCGACGAGCGCGCCGAACGCGATCAGCAGGATGCCGAGCGCCACCGGGACGGCCGAGTACTCGGCGCGCTGGAAGTCGTCGCCGAACGCGTCGTCGAACGTCTTGTTCATGCTCGCCGCGCCGATCTCCTCGATCCGCAGCGAGCCGTGGTCACGGGCGACACCCTCGACGGCCTTCTGGACCGGTGCGACCCGGTCGGCCGCCGTTTCGGGGTCGCCGCGCATGTCGAACTGGACGAGCGCGGTGCGGCCGTCCTTCGAGACCGTCTGGGCCTGCGCGGCGTACGGCGAGCGCACGTTCGTCACCGCGCCGGTGCCCTCGACGGCCTGGATGACGTCCGCGACCGCCTTCTTGAACTCCGGTGCAGTGGCGGGGAGTTCACCGTTCCTGGCCTGGACGAGAACGGTCTCGCCCGCGGGTTCGTCGATGCCCGCGTCGTCGATGATCCGTGCGGCCTGGCTGGTCTCGCCGCTGAGCTGGTCGCTGTCCTTGACGTCGACGCGTCCCGCCGCGTTCCCGATGCCCATCGCCAGCACGACGAACAGCACCCAGATTCCCACCGCCGCCCATCGGTGCCGGGCGCTCCATCCGCCGGCCCGCGCCGCGAAGCCGCGTACCCGGGCCCCCTGCCGTTCCCCGTTCCTCGCCATGAGGTCACCTCCGGATTCGAAGGTAGGGGCGGGATAAGGACGGGTCGTCGTGCTGCCCGGTGAAGTGGGCGGGCGCGAGGTCGGCATCGAGGATGACCGAAGCCCCTTACATCTATGAGGGGTTGAGCCGTGCGGGGGCGAGTGTGGTGTTCTGCCGGATTTGTTATTACGAAACCTTGTTGAACAAGTCACAGCTGTATGTAGACCTTGATCTGGTCGCGTCAATCGGTCAGGGTTTCGTCTCAACCCCCGGACATCTTCCGGAGATCGACGGGGGGCGCAGTAAATCCCCCCACACATGAACCACGAGGAGTTCACTCTTCATGGCACTCCACAAGCGTGCGCGCTCGATGAAACTGACCGCCGCGACAGCCACGGCGGTGACCGCCGTCGGCGTCACCGTTCTCACCGGCGGCTTCGCCGACGCCGCCCCCACCGAAGGCACGGTCTACGGACTCGACGCCAAGGGCGCCGTCTCCGGCAGCTACATCGTGCTGCTCGACCAGAAGGCGAACACCACCGCCAAGAAGGACCTGGCCAAGGAGTACGGCGGCACCCTCAGGCGGAACTACACCTCGGCCGTCAACGGCTTCTCGGTGAACGGCCTTTCGGAGACCGAGGCCAAGCGGCTCGCCGCCGACACCTCCGTCGCGAAGGTCGTCCAGAACAAGAAGTTCCACATCGACGCCACCCAGGCCGACCCGCCGTCATGGGGCCTGGACCGCATCGACCAGACCGAGACCGCCGGCGACGGCACGTACACCTACCCCGACAGCGCGGGCGAGGGCGTGACCGCGTACGTCATCGACACCGGCGTCCGCATCAGCCACAGCGACTTCGGCGGCCGTGCCTCCTACGGCTTCGACGCCGTCGACAACGACGACAGCGCCGACGACGGCAACGGGCACGGCACACACGTCGCCGGCACCATCGCCGGTACGGCGCACGGCGTCGCCAAGAAGGCGAAGATCGTCGCCGTCCGCGTCCTCGACGACCAGGGCTCCGGCACCACCGAGCAGGTCGTCGCGGGCATCGACTGGGTCACCGAGCACCACTCGGGCCCCTCCGTCGCCAACATGTCGCTCGGCGGCGGCGTGGACGAGGCGCTGGATGCGGCGGTCAAGAAGTCCATAGCCTCCGGCGTCACCTACGCGGTCGCGGCGGGCAACGAGTCGGCGGACGCCTCCCAGTCCAGCCCCGCCCGCGTCCCCGAGGCCATCACCGTCGCCTCCTCCACCAAGGACGACGAGCAGTCCGACTTCTCCAACTACGGCTCACTGGTGGACCTCTACGCCCCCGGCTCGGACATCACGTCCGACTGGAACACCGGCGACGACGCCACCAACACCATCTCCGGTACGTCGATGGCGACCCCGCACGTCGTCGGCGCCGCCGCCGTCTACCTGGGCGGGCACCCGGACGCGGCCCCGGCCGACGTCGCCAAGGCGCTCACCGACGGGGCCACCGCCGACGCCATCAAGAACGCGTCCGACGGCACCCCGAACAAGCTCCTCAAGATCGTCGAATAGACCCCCGGGGTCGCCTCGACCGGCGGCCGTCGTGCCCACCCCCACGGGGCACGACGGCCGCCTTATCGTGTCCGCATGACGATCACCCGATACGTGAGGTTCGCAGCCTTGCTGCGCGGCATCAACGTGGGCGGCAACAAGAAGGTCCCCATGGCGCAACTGCGTTCTCTCGTCGAGGACTTGGGGTACGCCGACGTGACGACGTACCTGCAGAGCGGCAACGTCACCTTCGCCGCCGACGGAGGCGACGAGGCCGGGCACGCCGCCGCCGTCGAGCGGGCCATCGCCGACACCTTCGGCTTCGCCGTCGACGTCCTCGTGCGCGACCACGCCTACCTGAAGGCGGTCATGGACGCCTGCCCGTTCCCCGCCGCCGAGCTGGAGGGCAAGCAGCTGCACGTCACGTACCTGTCGCGGCAGGTCGACGCGGAGCGGTACGCGCACATCGACCTGCCCGCGTACGCCCCCGAGGACTTCCGCATCGGCGACCGCGCCCTCTACCTCTACGTCCCCGACGGACTCGGCCGCTCCAAGCTCGCCGAGCAGCTGTCCCGCTCCGGCGTCAACAAGGGGCTGATCGCGACGAGCCGCAACTGGAACACCGTCGTCAAACTGGTGGAGCTCACACGTCCGCGGCCGTGAGCGCGTCGAGCCGGACCAAGTCCTCGTCCGTCAGCCGGAGTCGCGCCGCCGCCACGTTCTCCTCCAGATGCGCCACCGACCCCGTGCCCGGCGTCGGGCACAGCACGGGGGAGTGGTGCAGCAGCCAGGCGAGCGCGACCTGCGACGGGGTCGCCCCGTGCGCCGCCGCGATCTCCGTGAGCGCCGGATGGCCGGTCAGCGTGCCGTTGCCCAGCGGGAACCAGGGCAGGAACGCGATCCCGTGCGCCTCGCACAGCTTCAACAGCGGCTCCGAGACCCGGTCCAGGACGTTGTAGCGGTTCTGGACCGAGACGATCGGCACGATGCCGAGATCCAGGGCCTCCTGGAGCTGCTCGGCCCGCACCGAGTCGAGCCCCACGTGCCGGATCTTCCCCTCGTCCCGCAACTCCCGCAGCGCCCCCAGCTGTTCGGCCGCCGGCACGTCCGGATCGAAGCGGTGCAGCTGGTACAGGTCGATCCGGTCGACCCGCAGCCGGCGCAGGCTCGCCTCGCACATCGCCCGCAGCCGGTCGGGCCGCCCCTCGATGTGCCAGGCGTCGGCCGACGTGCGTACGACACCGCCCTTGGTGGCGATCACCAGACCCTCGGCGTACGGGTGCAGGGCCGCGGCGACCCGCTCCTCCGCGATCCCCGGACCGTAGTTGTCGGCCGTGTCGATCAGTGTCACCCCGAGCTCGACGGCCCGGCGCAGCACGCTGCTCGCGTCCGCGTCGGTGCCGCGCGGGCCCCAGGCGCCGTGCCCCGTCAGATGCACGGTGCCGTACCCGAGACGGCGCACGGGCAGGTCGGATCCGATGGCGAAGGCCGGCTGCGGCGCGGGGTGGCTCATGGGGTGACCGTAACCGATGGCACCGACACCGCCGCGTGAGGGGAGAGTTTGCAGGATCGCAACGGGACGGTCGATGGCCACTGCACGCTTTCGTGAAAGGCTCGACGGCATGCGCTATCTCATCATCGGAGCAGGAGCGGTCGGGGGCGCCATCGGGGCCCGGCTCGCGCAGTCCGGACAGGACGTCGTCCTCGTGGCGCGGGGCAAGCAGTACGCGGCGCTGCGCGACAACGGGCTCAGGTTCGAGGCGCCGGACGGCACGTACGTGCACCGGCTGCCCGTGGCCGACGGGCCCGGCGCGCTCGGCACCCTGCGCGCCGACGACGTCCTCGTGCTCTGCGTGAAGACCCAGGACAGCGCTGCGGCCCTGGCCGCCTGGGGCGCCGCCGCCGTCGAGGGCGGCGGCACCGCGGCGCGGCGGCTGCCGCTGGTGTGCGCGCAGAACGGCGTCGAGAGCGAGCGGATCGCGCTGCGCACCTTCCAGCGTGTGTACGCGATGTGTGTCTGGCTGCCCGCCACCTTCGTCGAACCCGGCGTCGTGCGCGCCGCCGGCACCCCGCTCACCGGCATCCTGCACCTCGGCCGCTACCCGGCCGGAAGCGACGACACGGCCCGCGCGATCGGCGCCGACCTGGAGCGCGGGCCGCTCGCCGCGCCCGTCGTCGACGACGTGCTGCGCTGGAAGTACGCCAAACTCCTCGCGAACCTCGCCAACGCCGTCGAGGCGATCTCCGGCGTGCTCACCGACGAGCAGGGCATCGCCCTGTTCCGCCGGGCCCGCGCCGAGGGCGAGGCCGTGCTCGCCGCCGCCGGGATCGCGTACACCGGCCAGGAGGAGGAGAAGAAGGAGCGCGCCGACCGCATCCGCTTCGAGCCCTTCGACGGCTCACCGCGCGGCGGCGGCTCCACCTGGCAGTCCCTCGACCGGGGCGCGGGCAGCGTCGAGGTCGACTACCTCAACGGTGAGATCGGCCTGCTCGGGCGGCTCCACGGAGTGCCGACCCCGGTCAACGACGTCCTCCAGGAACGGGCCAACGCGGCGGCCGCGCAGGGCCGTCCGGCGGGCGCGACCCCGATCGCGGACCTGGTGGCGGCCGTCGACGCGCGTGTGGCGGGGCGGTAGCCGGGCGAAGCGCCGGCCTGTCGCGTTTCTTCAAGAAGGACGGGTGCGCCGGCTCGTACCGTCGTGGCCATGGAAGAACGCATGGACACCGTGTATCCGTACCTGACCGAATGCGCCGGCGAGGCGGCCCGTGTCGCGGCGGCCGTCAAGCCCGACCGGCTCGACGCGGCGTCCGGCTGCGGCGACTGGGACGTGCGCACCCTCGTCAACCACTGGGTCGCCTACACCGCGCACGGCATGGTCCACCGGGCCCGCCGCGAGGCGTACCCGGACGACCTCGCCACCCGCGACTTCACCGCCGAGGCCGACTGGGCCGACCGGTACGCCGCCCAGCTGGAGCAGGGCGTCGCCGCCTGGTCCCGGCCGGCCGTCTGGGACGGCGAGATCGACCTCGGGTTCGCCCGGCAGCCCGCACCCGAGGTCGCCACGCTGCTGTGGGCCGAACTCGTCCTGCACGGCTGGGACGTGGCCCACGCCGTCGGCGAGGAGTTCCGCGTCTCGGACGGCGCCGCCGCACTGCTCCTGCACGTCGTCGGGAAGAACGCCGAGCTGTACCGGCAGTACGAGGGCTTCGCCGACCCCGTCGCGCTCGACGACGGCGCTTCGGTGTACGAGCGGGCGCTGGCGCTCAGCGGACGGGACCCCCGGTGAGGGCCGAGGCCGACCCGCTGATTGGCCCAGGGGAACCGCCCGGAAATGGACCAGGACCCAGGGCCACCTGGCGGCTACCTTCTCAGGCATGACACCTCGCGTCGACTTCTACTTCGACCCCGCCTGTCCCTTCGCCTGGATCACCTCCCGCTGGATCCTGGAGGTCGAGCGCGAACGCCCGCTCGACCTCCGCTTCCGGCCCATGAGCCTGTACCTGCACAACATCGGCAACGAACTCCCGGACTGGTACCGGGAACTCGTCGACAAGTCGATCGGCCCGGTGCGGGTCGCCGTGGCCGCCGCCGAGCAGCACGGCGACGGGGTGCTGCGCGACCTCTACACCGCGTTCGGCACCCGCATCCACGAGAAGAAGACGGAGGACTTCGACGCCGTGATCGCCGAAGCCCTCGCCGAACTCAAACTGCCCGCCGAACTCGCCGCCGCCGCGCACGACGCCTCGTACGACGACGCGGTGCGCCGCAGCCACGACGCCGGCAAGGAGCCCGACTCGGACGGCTACGTCGGCACGCCCACCCTCCACGTCGACGGGACGGTGTGGTTCGGGCCCGTGCTGCGGGCCGTCCCGCGCGGTGAGCGGGCCGTCCGGCTCTTCGACAGTTTCCGGGTGCTCGCCGCAGAGCCCGACTTCTTCGAACTGAAGCGGACCCGCACCGGGGGCCTCGACTTCAGCTGACCCGGGCGGTCACTCGCCGCGCCACTCGCCGTCCCGCCGCGCCCAGCGCACGGCGGGGCCGACGCCCAGACCGGCCACCACGAACAGGGCGGCGAGGATCACCCAGCCGGTGGCGCCGTGCCGGATGGCGGTGGCGGTGACCAGCGCCGGGGCGGCCATGGTGGCCGCGGCCTGGCCGGAGTTGAACACGCCCTGGTACACGCCCTGCGCACGGGAGTCGGCGAGCCCGTACCCGACGGTCCAGCCGCCCGCGGCCGACAGCACCTCGGCGAGCACCTGCACCACGGCACCGACCACCAGGACACCCAGTGCCCACCAGGGCGAGAGCCCCGCGGTCGCCGCGAACACCGCGCACGACAGCGCGAGCAGCAGACCCGCCCGGCGCATCGCCCGCACCGCACCCGGCAGATCCTCCACCCCCCGGGTCGCCCGCACCTGGAACAGCGCCACGAGCACACAGTTGAGGACCATGATCAGGGCCGCCGACCAGCGGGGCGCCTCGGTGTGCTGGGCGATCCACAGCGGCAGACCCACCTCCAACAGGCTGTACTGCAGGGCGAGTACGGCGTTGAGGAAGGTCACGGCGAGGAACGGCAGATCCCGCACCGCACGCCAGCGACTGCCCGCCGGGGCGGCGACGGTGCTGCTGCGCCCGGTGCTTTCGGGCAGCCGCAGCACCAGCGCGGCGGAGGCCATGAACATCACGGCGTCCACCAGGATCAGCACCGTGTACCCGGCCCTGCTGTCCACCTGCAGGGCCAGCGCGCCGAAGACACCGCCGACGCCCATGCCCACGTTCGTCACCATGCGCAGATGCGCGCGGCCCTCGACGCGGGCCCCGGCGGGAAGCACATCGGCGTACAAGGCGTTGCGCACCCCCATGCTGCCCTGGCACAGCGCCGCGTAGGCGATCGCCGTGACGAGGAACGCGGCGTACGAACCGATCACCGTGTACGCCGCCAGAGCCGCGCCGCACCCGACCCACAGCACGCCGAGGACCGGCCGTCGCCCCCACAGGTCCGAGGCACGTCCGGCAGGGACGCCCGCCGCGATGCCGAAGAGCCCGGCCACGGTGAGCCCGAGCCCCACCGACGTGGCGCTGAGGCCGATGACCCGAGTGAAGTACAGCACGCTGACAGGGAAGAAGAGACCGCGCCCGAAGGCGTTGAGCAGCGTGAACAGGGACAGCCTGCGCAGCAGGTCGTCCGTCGGGAGCAGACCCGCGAACCGGGTGGTGGCGGGCGCGGGCGCCGCCGGGGTGACGGCGGGTGATGTGGTCATGGCCATAGCGAAACGCGGTTCCGGTCGTCGCGGCATTCCTTTAGCGTGCGGCTAAAGGGAGACCAGTATGTGAGCCGGGTGGAGGCGGAGGGGGCGCCGTGATCGAGTTCCGCTTCGTCATGGGGGACCTGGCCCGTACGTCGTTCGCGTACTCGCCGCTCCAGGAGGCCGTGTACTCGCTGCGCGCCTGGCGCGAACCCGCGCGCTACCCGCACCAGCGGCCCTGGCTGCGCCGCCTCGGCCCGGCCTTCCGTCGTCAGGACACCGAACTCCTCCGCGCGCTGATCAGCCCGCACCTGTGGATCCCCGACTACCTCACCCCGCGCCCCGACCGCCCGCGCCCCACCTTCGCGCAGCAGCTGGACCGGATCCGCGACGTCCCGCCGCACCTCCTGGAAGCCGACTTCACGGCCGCCTACGACACGACACCGGACCGGCTGCCGCCGGTGGTGCGCGCGGGGCTCGCCCACCCGGCGGCGTTCCGGCACCGCATCGCCGAGGCCCTCGACGCGTACTGGCACGAGTGCCTGGCCGACGACTGGTGGCCGCGCGTCCAGTCGGTCCTCGAAGCGGACCTCACCCACCGCGGCAAGGTGCTCGCCGAGCACGGCGTGGGCGGCCTGTTCACCAGCCTCGACGGACGTCTGAGCTGGGACGGCGAGGTGCTCACCCTCGTCGCGTCGGACAACTGCCACCCGTGGCCCGCGGCCGACATCCGCATCGGCGGCCGGGGCCTGGTCCTCGTGCCGACGGTGTTCTGCCACGGCGCCCACACCATGATCGACCCCGGACTGCCGCCGCTGCTCAGCTATCCGGCCCGCGGTCGCGCCACGATCTCCGAGACCCCGCCCCCGGCCTCCGACGCCTCCCTCACCCGCCTCCTCGGCGCCGCCCGCGCCCGGCTGCTGAGGCTGCTCGCCGAGCCCGCCTCCACGACGGAGCTCGCGCACCGCCTCGACGTCACGCCGGGCGCCGTCAGCCAGCACCTGTCGATCCTCTACGACGCCGGACTGCTGACCCGCACCCGCAGCGGGCGCAGCGTCCGGTACGCCCGCAGTGCACTGGGGGAGCGGCTGTGCGGCTGAGACGGGCGCGCGGGGAGACGTGATCGCGGGTCAGGCGCGTTGTCAGACCCTCCCGTTACCTTCGGGACCATGACCGAACCGACGCCCCACGTCCGCAGGCTGCGGGCCGCGCTGACCGGACCGCCGCCGTCCGACCGGCGGTTCCTGCCCGGACTCGACGAGATCCGCCGGCTCACCCCGGCGGAGCTCGGGGCGCTGCTGCCGCTGGTGCACCGGGTGATCGCGGACGAGGAGAGCCCGGACCCGCTGCACTGGCTCGCGCGCGCCGTGCAACAGGAGGGCGGCGCACCCGAGTTCACGGCCGCGACCTGCGCCGAGCTGTTCGCCGTCCTCGCCGAGCGGCCCAAGCGGACCGATGTGACCCTCGCCGCCGCCGCGCTGCTGCGCTGCGCCGAGCCGTGGGACGTCTCCGCGCTCGCCGGGCCCGCCACCGTGCTCGTGCGCGCCGCGCTCGACGGCGGTGCGGCGCTCGGGCGCGAGGCGGAGCTGCTCGCCGTCGCCGGTCTCGCGGGACCGGCGAGCGAGGCGGAGGCGGCGGCGACCCTGCGCGCGGCCCTCGCCGACCGGCCGCTCACCCGAATCGCCTGCGAAGCGCTCATCGCCACGGGGGTGCGGGAGCGGGCCCTGCTCGCCGAGGACCTGCGCTGGACGCATCTGTCGGCCTGGCCCCGGCTGCCGGACAGCGCGCAGGCCGCGGACGACCAGGCGTGGTACGTGGAGGGCGCCCGCCGCGTCATGACCGAGGCGGCGGCGCACCTCGCCGCGCTGCACCGCGGGGAGGTGGAGTACGCGGCGGACACGACGTTCGCGGGCCCGGACGCCGAGACCCTGCGCCGCGCGACCTGCCTCGCCCTGCGCCGCGACGAACCCTGGGCGGGCGGCCTCCTCGCCGAGATCCTCCCCAAGGTGACCGTCGCTCCCACACCCGCCAAAACCCTCCCCTCGCAGAGCGTCTGCATCGCGCTCGCCCAGACCGTGGAGGAACTGCCCACCCCGGAGGCGGTGGACGCCCTGCGCGAGGCCCGCCGCCTCGTCCGGCACGCCGGCGTCACCAAGAAGCTGGACCGCATCCTGCGCCGCGCCGAGAAGAACCTCGGCAAGCGCCCCGAGGTGGCGCTGCGCCTCCCGGACCTGGGCATCGACGTTTCGACGGGCCGCAGGCGCCTGCCCGTCGGACCGTACGTGGCCGTGGTCGACGTCACCGCCGACGAGGGCCCCGTCCTCACCTGGGAGCGCGCCGACGACGGCACCGCCCTGCGCGGCACCCCGGCCGTGGCCCGCCGCGACCACCCCGACGAGCTGGCGGCGGCCCGCGCCCTCGTCGGACAGCTCCGCACCCAGCGGCGCACGCTGACCCTCGCCCTGGAGTCCGGCTTCGTCCTCGACACCACGTACCGGTACGGGCGTTGGCGCGCCGAGCTGGCCGAGCACCCGGTGGCCCGCGCCGTGACCCGGCGCCTCGTCTGGGAGATCGAGCGGACCCCGGGCGTCTGGCACGCCTTCCTGCCCGCCGACGGGGACGGGCTGCCCGACGCCGACCCCTCCGCCGCGGTCCGGCTCTGGCACCCCGCCCGCACCACCGACCCCGCCGAGCGCTCCGCCTGGCGCGACCGCATCATGACCCTCGCCCTGCGCCAGCCCCTGCGCCAGGTCTTCCGGGAGCAGTACGCGCCCCGGGAGACCGGCGCCGAGACGGCGCTCTTCGAAGGCCCGCTGCTCGACGCGGGCACCGTCCTCGGCCTCGCGGCGCGCGAGGGCTGGTCCATCGAATACGACCAGCTGGTAAGGGAGTTCGGCCCGGCCCGGGTCTCCGTCCACCTCGGCGCGAAGGTCTACCCCGGGATGACGGGCTGGCTCGGCGTGTGCGGCGTCCGCCTCGACCCGCCCCTCGGCGCGCTCGACCCGGTGGTCCGCTCCGAGGCGCTGCGCGCGGTCGATCTGCTGGTCGCCGTCGGCACGTTCGCCTGGTGGGACGCCGACGACGTCGGCCAGGACCGGTGGCAGCGGCTGCGCCAGGTGCACGCCCAACCCCTGGGCGCCCAGGCCCGGATGCGCCGCGACGCCCTGCGCCGCATCCTCGCCGGCACCGAGGGCGTGCACGTCGCCGACCGCCACCTGACCGTGGGCGACCACACCGTCCACCTGGCCACGGGCCGCGTCAGCCGCGACGGCGAACCGGTCGAGATCGCCCTGCCGGACGGCGGACCGAAGGCGCGGGCCCTGCCGTTCCTGCCCTATGACGAGCAGTTGCTGGAGCGGATCGTGCGGACGGTGGAGGTGGTCAGGGCCGCCTCGGCCTGAGCCGCGCACCCCGGCGCCGGTGACATCGGCGCGGGTCGCACCGGCTCAGCGCCGCCCCCGTCCGGTCAGCCGGCCCGCGAAGCGGCCCAGCTTTCCCGGGCGCTGCCACTCGTCGAAGGCGTCGAGCTTGCCGCGCCCCGCCGCGTCGAGGGAGGTGCGCACCTGGGCCAGGTCCGCTGCGGGCAGTCCCTTCACGACCGGGCGCAGCACCTTGCCGAGGAGGGCGGTGCGGGTGTCGTCCCAGGACGGGTCGGTGCCGCTGTGCGAGCTCCACTCGCTGAAGCAGTACGCGATGTACGGGGGCGAGGCCCGCAGCCGGTCGGCCACGGTCCGGTCGCCGGCCGCGCGCCGGTACGCCTCCAGGAGCTCCGGTTCGCCGGAGCGGATCAGGTCGTACAGCTCGCCGGGCGGCGCGGGCCCGTCGAGGAGGCGGCGGGCGACGGCCCGGAAGGCGCGGTCCACGACGGCGGGCGGCGCCGGGTCGGCGTCGGCGCGCAGCGCCAGGATCCGCCCGACCCAGTCGCCACCCTCGCCGTCCGTGCCGAGCAGCCCCGTGAACTGGAGGAGCAGCAGCCCGGCGCGCCGCCGCGGTGACAGTTCTCCGGCGAACGAGCGCAGCAGGTGTTCCGCGAGAGCCGGTGCGTGCGGGTCGTCGGCCGGGGCCGCGAGTGCCGCGTCGACGAGCAGATCGCGGGTGCCGGCCGCGCGGTGCGTGTCGGAGCCGAACTCGCTCAGCAGCAGCCCGGCGTCCCGGCCGTCGGGCAACTGCGCCGGCCACACCAGGGCGCAGGCGGTGCGCAGCACCGGGGGCTCGGCGTGCGGCGAGACACCCGCGCCCCGGATCAGTGCGTGGAAGACGTCGAGCCGATCGGTGCCGGGCGGCAGCGGGGCCGCGCACATCCGCAGATGCGGGAACCCGCGCTCGTCGTCGACGGGCAGACCGCGCCCGATGAGCGCCCCGGCCACGGCGGCCGGCTGGGCGGCGGCCTGTGCGTCGAGGGCGCCGAACAGGGCGGTCCGCAGCGTCGGGTGCCCGGCGACGGCGTCCCGCACGTCGAGCGCGGCGCCCGCGGCCCCGCCCGTCAGCTCGACGGCGAGCCGCCCGGCCAGCTCGGGCAGCAGATGGGCACAGTCGACGTCCAGCTGGTCGGCGATGCGCAGCAGCGTCAACGCCCGCTCGGGCGAGGCGAGTTCGGGGTCGCCGATGCCCTCCCGCAGCGGACGGGCCAGCTCGTACCGGAGCCGCTGCCGCTCCTCGCCGGGCAGCCCGGCCGCCGCCACCCGCGGCACCGGAAGCGCGCCGTCGCGCAGGGCGGCACGCAGCACACGCGCGGCCAGCGGCCCGGAGGTGCGCGCGGGGACCCGGCCGTCCAGCGCGGTGAACAGCGCGGCGAGAGCGGCGGCGTGCGCGTGCTCGGCCGACGGCTCGGCGGCCGGAGGAGCCGCGCACAGCGCCGTCACCATGGTGTGCAGCGCGTCGGCGGAGAGCGAACCGGCCTCCTCGCACAGCCAGTCGGCCGCCGCTACCCGGGCATCCGTGCGCAGACCGATCCCGGCGGCGAGGGCCCGCGCCGCGAGCGTGCCCAGGTCGTGTGCGGCGTCCACGAACAGCCGGGGAGCCCCCGCGATCCAGATCCGGGCGCACAGATCCGCCCAGGTGTCGGCGGTCGCCCCGGGCGCCGTGGCGGCGGTCCGGTCGTGCACCCGGTAGCGCGGGTCGTCGACGGGCAGTTCGGTCCCGGGAAGCGCCCCGACGATCTGCTGCCCGGCCCGGTGCGGACTGCGCGCGTACGTGGTGAACGTCAGCCGGTGCGCCTGCTCGCGCGGCAGCACCGCGCAGGCCAGCGCGATCCAGCGGGCGACGTCGGCGCTGTCCCGCTCCACGACGACCAGCCGGGCCGCGTCCGGGTCGGCGACGGCGGCTCGTACGTCCGCGAAGAACGGGCCGAGGTGCGCGGCGCGCTCCGCGGCGAAGGCCACCAGCCCGTCCGGCTGCAGCAGTCGCGACGGCTGGAGCCGCTCCAGCGGCGCGGGCCGGCCGTCGTCCGGCGGGACCACGGCCCAACTGGGCGACTCCCACACGGTGATGGGCAGCGCCCCGTCCGGAAGGCGCGTGCCGGCGGGCAGATGCACGGCGTGGGTGCGGCTGTGCGTGGGGGTGTGGACGGTGCGGCCGACGAGACGACCGCCGTCGAAGAGCGCGGAACAGCTGAACGACCCCGACGGTGCGGCCGGCTGGGCGGCGCGCGGGGAGGAGCCGGATGGTGGCGCCGTGTCGCCGAAGAGCCGCTCGGCCTCCTTGCGCACCTCGTCGGGCAGCTCCTCGCTGACCGCGGCGAACCGGAACGCAGGACCGTCGGACCCCGGCGGCACGGCGGTGCAGTGCAGTTGGGCCAACGTCACTTCGGCTCTCCCCTCCACCGGTCGCGCGCCATCCCAGCAGACAATCACAGGAGGGGCGTCGCCTTTGGCGGAATCCAACCAGGTCGGCGACGGCCCGGGGGAGGCGGGTGGCAGGGTGCCGGTCAGGCCCCGACCGCCACCAACTCCCGTACGGCCACTGCCTCGTAGCGCCGCACGAGCACCCGGGCCACCTCGGGAGCCGCGCCGAGCACCTCGCCGAGGACGTCGGCGTCCGCCGCGCCCCGCGCGATCCGGTCCGGGAGACGGCCGGGAGCCAGGACGTAGGGGGCGACGGCCACCCGGGCGCAGCCCAGGGCGCGCAGTTCCCGTACGGCGTCCTCGGTACGGGGGAACCCCGCGGGAGAAGTGGCGGAGGCGAACGCAGGCCGCACGGCGCACCAACCGGTGTGCCGCCACTCCCGCGCGATTTCAGCGATCACTGCGCCCGCCTCCGGGTCGGTGGAGCCCGCCGCGGCCAGCACGACCCCGGTCGTGGGCTTGTCGGCGGGCGTCAGGCCCGCCTCGTACAGGCGGCGTTCGAGCGCCGACACCAGGAGCGGGTCGGGCCCGAGGACGTCCGCCTGCCGTACCCGCATCCCGCGCGGCGCCTCGCGCAGCACCGCCGGGATGTCCGCCTTCGCGTGGAAGGCGCGGGTGAGCAGCAGCGGGAGCGCCACGACATCGCGCACGCCCTCCGCCGCCAGGGACTCCAACACCCCGTGCACCGCAGGGATGTTGAAGTCGAGGAACGCCGTCTCCACCCGGACGTCGGGCCGCTGCGCCCGGACCTCGCGCACCAGGGCGTGCACCGTCGCGGCGTGCCGCGGGTCGCGGCTGCCGTGGGCGACGACCACAAGGACCGGGTGGGCGGGGCCGGGGGAGCAGGGATACATGGTGGTGGCTCGGTTCCTGGTGGGAGTCAGATCCTGGCGGGGGTCAGAAGTCCCAGCCGTCCTCGTCGGCGGCGGCGTCGGGCTGCGCCTCGGCGGTGGCGGAGGTCTCCGCGAACGCCTCGCCCGCCATGCCGGCCGCGAGCGTCGTGCCGTCCGCCGGGTCGATCAGCAGGAACGAGCCGGTGCGCCGCGAGTCCGCGTACGTGTCGATGGCGAGCGCCTCGGCGAGGCGGACCTTCACCCGGCCGATGTCGTTGGCGACGAGCTGCCCGGGGGCCGGGTGCTGGGAGAGGTCGTCGAGCGTGAGCCGCGACGGGATCTCCTTGACGATCGCCTTCACCGTGCGGGTCGTGTGCTTGAGCAGCACCCGCTGGCCCACGGTGAGCGGCGTGTCGGCGACGTGGCACACCGTGGCCTCGACGTCCTGCGAGGTGGCGGGCGCGTCGTGGCTCGGCACGATCAGGTCGCCGCGCGAGATGTCGATGTCGTCCTCCAGCAGGAGGGTGATCGACTGCGGCGTCCAGGCGATGTCGACCGACGTGCCCAGCAGGTCGATCCCGGCCACCTTCGACGTGCGGCCCGACGGCAGCACGGTCACGGACTCGCCGACGCGGAAGGTGCCCGCGGCGATCTGTCCCGCGTAACCGCGGTAGTCGGGGTGGTCGGCGGTCTGCGGCCGGATCACGTACTGCACGGGAAGGCGCGCGTGGCAGCCGGTGAGGTCGTGGCTGACCGGCACCGTCTCCAGGTGTTCGAGGACCGTCGGGCCGCCGTACCAGTCCATGTTCGCGGACGGCTCCACGACGTTGTCGCCGGCGAGCGCCGAGATCGGAATCGCGGTGATCTCCGGGACACCCAACTCGCTGGCGTACGCGGTGAACTCCTCGGCGATCCGCGCGAAGACCCGCTCCTCGTAGCCGACGAGGTCCATCTTGTTGACGGCGAGCACGACGTGCGGGACGCGCAGCAGCGCGGCGATGGCGGCGTGCCGGCGGGTCTGTTCGACGACACCGTTGCGGGCGTCGACGAGGATCACCGTCAGCTCGGCGGTCGACGCGCCCGTCACCATGTTCCGCGTGTACTGCACGTGCCCCGGGGTGTCCGCGAGGATGAAACGGCGGCGCGGCGTCGCGAAGTAGCGGTACGCGACGTCGATGGTGATGCCCTGCTCGCGCTCGGCCCGCAGACCGTCGGTGAGCAGCGCCAGGTCGGGGGCCTCCTGGCCGCGGTTGCGGGAGGCGTGCTCGACGGCCTCCAGCTGGTCGGCGAGGACCGACTTCGAGTCGTGAAGGAGGCGGCCCACGAGCGTGGACTTGCCGTCGTCGACGGAACCGGCCGTGGCGAACCGCAGCAGGGTGGTGGCCGAGAGCCCGGCCAGCTCTTCAACAGCGGGGGTGGTGCTCATGTCTAGAAGTACCCTTCGCGCTTGCGGTCTTCCATCGCGGCCTCGGACAGCTTGTCGTCGGCGCGGGTGGCGCCCCGCTCGGTGAGCCGGGACGCGGCGATCTCCGCGATGACCTTCTCGATGGTCGTGGCGTCCGAGTCGACGGCGCCGGTGCAGGACATGTCGCCGACGGTGCGGTAGCGGATCAGCCGCGTCTCGACCGTCTCGTCGTCCTTCGGGCCGCCCCACTCGCCCGCGGTCAACCACATGCCGCTGCGCTTGAACACCGGGCGCTCGTGGGCGTAGTAGATCTCGGGGAGCTCGATGTTCTCGCGGGCGATGTACTGCCAGACGTCCAGCTCGGTCCAGTTGGACAGCGGGAAGACGCGGACGTGCTCGCCGGGGGCGTGGCGGCCGTTGTACAGCTGCCACAGCTCGGGGCGCTGACGCCGCGGGTCCCACTGGGAGAACTCGTCGCGCAGGGAGAAGACGCGCTCCTTGGCGCGTGCCTTCTCCTCGTCGCGGCGGCCACCACCGAAGACCGCGTCGAACTTCTCCGACTGGATCTTCTCCGTCAGCGGGACGGTCTGGAGCGGATTACGGGTGCCGTCCGGGCGCTCCTTGAGCTTGCCGGCGTCGATGTAGTCCTGCACGGACGCGACGTGCAGGCGCAGGCCGTGCTTCGCCACCGCGCGGTCCCGGTACTCGATGACCTCGGGGAAGTTGTGCCCCGTGTCGACGTGCAGCAGCGAGAAGGGGACCGCCGCCGGGGCGAACGCCTTCAGCGCCAGGTGCAGCATGACGATGGAGTCCTTGCCGCCGGAGAACAGGATCACCGGCTTCTCGAACTCGCCCGCCACCTCGCGGAAGATGTGCACCGCCTCGGACTCCAGAGCGTCCAGGTGGCTGAGTGCGTAAGGGCTGTCGGTCTCCTCGGAGACACTGGCTACGGTCGTCATGCGGCGAGACCCCTCTCGGTGAGCAGCGCGCGCACGGCGGCCGCGGACTCCTGCACGGTCTGGTTCTGCGACTCGATGCGCAGGTCGGGCGTTTCCGGGGCCTCGTAGGGGTCGTCCACCCCGGTGAGGCCGGTCAGTTCACCGGCGGCCTGCTTCGCGTACAGGCCCTTCACGTCGCGTACGGAGCACACGTCGACGGGCGTCGCGACGTGCACCTCCAGGTAGGCGGTGCCACCCGTCTGGTGGCGCTTGCGTACGGCCTCGCGGCTGTCCGCGTACGGGGCGATGACCGGGACGAGCGCCAACACGCCGTTGCGGGCGAGGAGTTCGGCCAGGAAGCCGATGCGCTGCACGTTCGTGTGCCGGTCCTCGCGGCTGAAGCCGAGGCCCGCCGAGAGGTACTCGCGGATCTCGTCGCCGTCCAGCACCTCGACCTGCCGGCCCTCGGCGCGCAGCGTGTCCGCCAGCTCGTACGCGATGGTGGTCTTGCCGGCGCTCGGCAGACCCGTGAGCCAGATGGTGGCTCCGGTCACTTGCTTCTCCAAAGTCTGTATGGGGCTCATGGGTTCAGCCGTGGATCCCGCACTCGGTCTTCGCCCGGCCGGCCCAGCGGCCCGCGCGTGCGTCCTCGCCCGCCAGGAGGCGGCGGGTGCACGGGGCGCAGCCGACGGACCCGTAGCCGTCCATCAGGAGCGGGTTGGTCAGCACGCCGTGCTCGGTGACATAGGCGTCGACGTCGTCCTGCGTCCAGCGGGCGATCGGCGAGATCTTGACCTTCTGCCGCTTCTCGTCCCAGCCGACGACCGGCGTGTTCGCGCGGGTCGGGGACTCGTCGCGGCGCAGCCCCGTGGCCCACGCGGCGTAGTGGGCGAGCCCCTCTTCCAGGGGCTTGACCTTCCGCATCGCGCAGCACAGGTCGGGGTTGCGGTCGTGCAGCTTCGGGCCGAACTCGGCGTCCTGCTCGGCGACCGTCTGGCGGGGCGTCAAAGTGATGACGTTGACGTCCATCACGGCCTCGACGGCGTCCCGGGTGCCGATGGTCTCCTCGAAGTGGTAGCCGGTGTCGAGGAACACGACGTCGACGCCGGGCATGGCACGGGAGGCGAGGTGGGCGACGACCGCGTCCTCCATGGACGAGGTCACGCAGAACTTCTTGCCGAAGGTCGTGACCGCCCACTGGAGGATCTCCAGGGCGGAGGCGTCCTCGAGGTCGCGCCCGGCCTGCTCGGCGAGCGCCTTCAACTTCGCTGTGTCGGACGTGGCTTGAGCGGTCGTCATATCTGTTCCCCTCCACCGTCGTGGTGCTGAAGGCCGCGGGCGAGCAGCCCGAGGAACTTCAACTGGAAGGCTCGATTGCAGGCGGCGCACTCCCAGGCGCCGTGACCCTCTTCGCTGGGCCGGAGGTCCTCGTCGCCGCAGTAAGGGCAGTAGAACGGGGCGGCACGCTCGCTCACGACAGGGCCTCCTCGGAAGCACGGGCCGCCCAGGTGGCGAACCGCTCGCCGTCCTCGCGCTGCTCCTGGAAGCGCGTGAGGACCCGCTCGACGTAGTCCGGCAGTTCGGTGGCGGTGACCTTCAGGCCGCGGACCTTGCGGCCGAACCCGGCCTCCAGACCGAGCGCGCCGCCGAGGTGCACCTGGTAGCCCTCGACCTGGTTGCCGTCCTTGTCGAGGACGAGCTGGCCCTTGAGACCGATGTCCGCGACCTGGATACGGGCGCAGGCGTTCGGGCAGCCGTTGAGGTTGATGGTGATCGGCTCGTCGAAGTCCGGGATGCGGCGCTCCAGTTCGTCGATGAGGGAGGCGCCGCGCGCCTTCGTCTCGACGATGGCGAGCTTGCAGAACTCGATGCCGGTGCAGGCCATCGTGCCGCGCCGGAACGGCGATGGGTTGACCCGCAGGTCGAGGGCCTCAAGCGCCGTGACGAGCGAGTCGACCTGCGCCTCCTCGACGTCGAGCACGATCATCTTCTGCTCGGCGGTGGTGCGCAGCCGGTCCGAGCCGTGGGCGGCGGCGACCTCGGAGATCTTGGTGAGCGTGGCGCCGTCCACGCGGCCGACGCGCGGGGCGAAGCCGACGTAGAACCTGCCGTCCTTCTGCCGGTGCACACCGACGTGGTCGCGCCACCGCTCGACGGGCTGGGCCGGCGCCGGGCCGTCGACCAGCTTGCGCTTGAGGTACTCGTCCTCCAGGACCTGGCGGAACTTCTCCGTGCCCCAGTCGGCGAGCAGGAACTTCAGGCGGGCGCGGGTGCGCAGGCGGCGGTAGCCGTAGTCACGGAAGATCGAGATGACGCCCTCGTAGACGTCCGGCACCTCGTCCAGCGGCACCCAGGCACCGAGCCGCTGCCCGATCTTCGGGTTGGTGGACAGACCGCCGCCGACCCACAGGTCGAAGCCGGGCCCGTGCTCGGGGTGCTCGACGCCGACGAACGCGATGTCGTTGATCTCGTGCACCACGTCGAGCAGCGGCGATCCGGAGATGGCCGACTTGAACTTGCGCGGCAGGTTGGAGAAGTCCGGGTTGCCGATGATCCGGCGCTGGATCTCCTCGATGGCGGGGGTGCCGTCGATGATCTCGTCCGCGGCGATACCGGCGACCGGCGAGCCGAGGATGACACGCGGGGTGTCACCGCAGGCCTCGGTGGTGGACAGCCCGACGGCCTCCAGCCGCTCCCAGATCTCGGGCACGTCCTCGATCCGGATCCAGTGGTACTGGATGTTCTGCCGGTCGGTGATGTCGGCGGTGCCGCGCGCGAACTCCTGCGAGATCTCACCGATGACGCGCAGCTGCTCGGTGGTCAGCCGGCCGCCGTCGATGCGCACGCGGAGCATGAAGTACTCGTCGTCCAGCTCCTCCGGCTCAAGCACGGCGGTCTTGCCGCCGTCGATCCCGGGCTTGCGCTGGGTGTACAGGCCCCACCAGCGCATGCGGCCGCGCAGATCGTTGGGGTCGATGGAGTCGAAGCCACGCTTGCTGTAAACCGTCTCAATGCGTGTCCGCACATTGAGACCGTCGTCGTCCTTCTTGAACTGCTCGTTGCCGTTGAGCGGAGTGAAGTGGCCCACGGCCCACTGACCCTCGCCGCGGTGACGGCTCACCTTGCGGCGGGGCGCGGCCGTGGTGGGCTTTTCAGGGGTGGCAGCCATGGATGTACGTCCTTCAAGGCAGGCTTAGGGCGGCTTGGGGCGGCTCTGACCAGCACACTTCGCGCGAGGGCGCGGCGGTGCGCAGGGAGATCAAAGGGATCCGGTGAAGCGGAGAAGTCGGCAGTGCTGGTTCGATCAGCGCGCCGGACAGATGGCGCTGGACATGCGGCCGAAGTCGACGTGCCGCCGACTCACCAAGGCGATTCCAGCTGTAGACATGACGGAAGCGTGTCATGGGACTTTGGGCCCGGTCCACCATTGTCCGCGATGTGGACGAAAGTGTCTCGAATGACGGACAAGTGTGGTCCGGGTCACTTCGGGGTGGTGAGAGGTGCCCCGGAATGCCGGGAAATGGGCGCGGGTGGAGGCGGCCGCCGACCGCCGGAATCCGCTATCCGGCGCCCGGCCCCGTCTTCCCCGTGAACGGAAACACGGGATACCCATCCGTGCACGGCACCCCCGGCGTGTGCCGCGGCCACTCCATCCCCCATCGGTACAGCAGGGTCAGCACCAGGGCGGCGGCGGCCGGGGCGAGCCATGCGACGGCGCGGCCGCCGGGCAGGGGCCATCGGCGCAGGACGAGTTGCAGCAGGAGCAGCGCCACGGTCAGGCCGCACCACATGACAAGCATCAGGAATTTCAGCCCGACGTTGCCGCCCGCGTCATTGCCCAGCGGGCAGCTCGCCCACGACCGGACGACCCACGCCGTCCCGCCGTACGCACCGACCGCGGCGAGTGCGGGCGCGAGCGCGTACCGGCCGCACCCCGGCGCCGCGGCCGGGGCGGGCGGGGGCGGCGGCGTCAGGCCCCGGGCCATGGCCCCGGAGCCGCGACGTCCGGCTCCTGCGTCGTCTCCGTCTTGAACAGCCGGAACCCGCGCCGCTGGTAGTTGGCCATCGCGTGCTCCCCGTCGAGGCTGCACGTGTGCAGCCACACCCGCTTCGTCGGGGTCCGCTCGGGCCACCGCTCGGCGAGGTCCCAGGCCCGCGCGATCCCGTACGAGAGCAGATGCCCGCCGATCCGCCGCCCGCGGAAGGCCGGGATCAGGCCGAAGTAGACGATCTCCACGGCCCCGTCGTCCTGCGCGTCCAGCTCCACGTACCCGGCCGGCGTCCCCTTCTCGTACGCGACCCAGGTCTCGGCGCCCGGCCTGCCGAGCTGCTCCTGCCACTGGGCGTACGTCCACCCGAGCCGGTCGATCCACTTGATGTCGCCGCCCACGGACGCGTACAGGAAACGGCTGAACTCGGGCGAGGGGACCTCGGCCCGCACGATCCGGACGTCGTCGCCCGGGGGCGGGGTCGCGGGGGTCAGATCGGACGGCGCGGTCTGTTCGAGGGACCAGGTGGTGACGGTGACGGTGCTCATGTGCCTCATCGGATCACGGCGCGCCGGAGCGGACCAGGGGTGTTCGGGATGGGCGAACATGACGCGCTCTGGTCAAACGGGGCAGGGGTGCGGGAAGATCGCGCAGCGCTCGGGCGACCGGGCGCGCGAGCCCCCGGCACCTCAGCACCTCAGCACCTGGCCACCCCCCACATCCCACCGCCGATCCGGAGGATGTCCCGATGTCACGCCAGTTGAACCGCTCCCGCCGCACACCCCGCGGCCTGCTGCTCGCCGCGGCCACTCTCACCGTGTCCCTGGCCACGCTCGCCTCGCCCGCCCTGGCGGCGCCGGCCGACGCGCAGGCCCGCATCTTCATGGTCAACCCGGTCCAGTCCTCGGGCGACCAGACCCTCACCGACGCCAAGGACGCGGCGTCGGCGGTCCCCGACACCGCGTACGCCCTCGCGACGCTGCGCAACCTCGACGCCGGCGGCGGTCTGTCCGGCACATGGGCCGACGTCAGATCGAACACGGGCTCCGCGGCGAAGGTCGCGGACGCCGCCTCGTACACCCGCCACGACGACCAGTTCGAGCAGGTCATGGCGTACTTCTGGGTCAACGAGGCGCAGGAGTACCTGCAGTCCCTCGGCTTCGGCACCGAACTGCCCGGCGCCAACGACCGCGCCCAGCCCGTCCGGATCGACCAGTGGGGCGCCGACAACTCCTTCTTCACCGACAAGAAGGCCGAGATCCGCTTCGGCAAGGGCGGTGTCGACGACGCCGAGGACGCCGAGGTGATCGTCCACGAGTACGGCCACGCCGTGCACAACGCCCAGGTCCCCGGCTTCGGCACGTCGGAGGAGGCCGGCTCGATCGGTGAGGCGTTCGGCGACTATCTGGCCGTCGAGGTCGGCGCGGCCGCCGACGCCAAGTACGGCTGGCCGATGAGGACGGATCTCGCGTGCGTCGCCGACTGGGACTCGGTCTCGTACACGAACACGACACCGCACTGTCTGCGCCGGCTCGACACCGACAAGACGTACGCGGACAAGGCCGGGGAGGTGCACGCGGACGGCGAGATCTGGTCGCGGGCCCTGTTCGACATCCGTACCGCCCTGGGGCCGAAGGCGGCCGACCGCATCATCGTCAACGCCCAGTTCGGCTTCGCGCCGGACACCAGCTTCTCCGCGGCCGCGACGCAGACGATCGCGACGGCCCAGGACATGTACGGGTCCGCCGCCGCGAGGACGGTGCGCAAGGCGTTCGCGGACCGGGGGATTCCCGGGGTCTGACGAGGGCGCGACGGACGGCTCCCCGGGAGCGGTTCAGCCGGTACGGACGCCGTCCGGCCGGCGGATCGTGTCCCAGGGGGCCAGATTCCACGGGCTCTTCGCCTCGGCCGGGTCCAGGAGACGGCGCAGATGGGCGTCGGCCGTGGCCTGCGGCGCGGGGAACGAGGCGTCGCGCGGGTCGGCGCGGCGCCCCAGATCGTCGCGCCACACCATCCGGCCGAGCAGATAGTGATCCGCGTACTCCTGCCAGGAGTTGTACGTGCGCGCGACCTGCGGGACCACGTTCTTGAGCAGGTTCCAGGCGTCCGCCTCCGTCAGCAGACCGCAGCCGAAACCGCGCCGCGTGAGGTCGGTGTACAGGGCGATGTCCCAGGCCAGCGGCTCGACGCCGAGGCGGGCGCGGGCCGCGGCGCGGTAGCCGGAGCGGGCCAGATCGCCGAGGCGGCCGATCAGCTGCTCGCGGGTGTGTATCTCCCACTCCTGCGCCAGCCAGTGCCGGGCCTTGTCGTCGGCCAGGTGCGTGAAGGGGTAGAGCGTGGTGCGCGACGCGTCGCGGTCGCGGCTGACCGGGGCGCTCAGCGAGACCATCCAGAGCTGGTGGAGCGTGAGCGGGGTGGGGTACTTCCGCTCGGCCCGCGTTCTGCCGGTGAGGATCTTTCCTGTGACACGAGTGAAGAGTGTGGACAGTGAGAGGTTCGCCATGGGGGCGGAGCGTACCCGGAGGGCGCCGCCCGCCCGGCCGCTCGCCGCCCCCCCCCGCGGAGTCGTCCTTCGGCCACATCCCGCACGGTTTCCGGTCATACGATCAGCAGGCGCCCGGGGCCGGTTCACCGCGCCGGGCACGATCGACTCCGCCCTCGACCGTGAGGGCCACCATGACGCACACAAGGAGACCGCCCGATGGGTCAGATCGTCGCCGTCGCCGTCATCACGGTCCTGGCCGTCATCAGCCCCGGCGCCGACTTCGCCATGATCACGCGCAACAGCTATCTCTACGGACGCGGCGCGGGGGTCTTCGCGGCGCTGGGGATCAGCCTGGGCGTCCTGGTCCACGTCACCTACACCATCCTCGGTGTGGGGCTCGTGCTGACGAGGACCCCGGTGCTGTTCACCGTCGTCAAGGTGGTCGGCGCCTGCTACCTGATCTGGATCGGCCACAAGACCTTCTCGGCCCGCGCCCAGAGCGGATCCGGCCCGGACGGGACCGCCGCGGGACTGAGCCGGCTGCAGTCGCTGCGCACCGGGTTCCTGACCAACGCGCTCAACCCGAAGACCATGCTGTTCGTCCTCAGCACCTTCAGCCAGGTCGTCCACCACGACACGCCCCTGGCCCAGCAGATCGGCTACGGCCTGTTCATGTCCCTGGCGCACCTGATCTGGTTCACCCTGGCCGCCTGCCTGTTCTCCGTGCCCGCGCTGCGCACCCGCATGCTGGACCGGCAGCGCGGCCTGAACCGCACCATCGGCTCCGTCCTGGTGGCGCTCGGGCTCTCCCTGATCTTCGTGTCCGCCTGAGACATCAGGGCAGCGGCGACCTGGCCCTGACCACGGCGGGCGCCGCCGAGTGCGGCAGCAGGTCCAACGGGTCGCCCGGCAGCACCACGTCGACCTCCGCCTCCTCCGCGAAGCGGTACGGGCGGTGCGCCAGCAGGGTGCCGAGATAGCGGCGAACCCGGGACATCTCCGCGCGCACCGTCACCGTGCGCCGCGGGTCGCCGAACAGGTCGTCGGCCAGGTCCGCCGCGGTCCGCCCGTGCGGATGCCGGGCCAGGAGATAGAGCAACTCGGCGTGGCGCGGGCTGAGTTCGTGGCACCAGGAGGCGGCGCCGCCCGTCACCTGTAGGACCGGGCGGCGCGGCCGGCCCAGGTCCAGGGTGATGCGCGTCGTGGCCAGCGGTTCGGGGACGTCCTCCGCCGGGATCAGCAGCCAGCCGCCGGGCAGCGGCGTCGCCCGGCAGGTGCCGAGCGAGGGGATCCAACAGGCGCCCTCCGCAAGGGACCTGGGCAGCGCCACCCGCTCCGGCAGCGGCATCCCGGTGACCGCGGCGGGCCAGCCGTGCCGGTCGACGGCGAGCGCCCGGCCGCCCATCCGGGCCAGCAGCGGGGCGGCCACCGCGCGCAGCCGCTCCAGACCGCCCATGTGCTGCTCGCGCAGCCGGGCCTCGGCCAGCCGCGCCACCGACGTGACCCAGGACAGCGTCGCCGGGTGCATCGTCTCCAGCGGCCCGCTGACGGTGACGGCGCCGATCAGCCGCCCGTCGCGCGGGTCCGTGAGCGGTGCGCCCGTACAGGTCCACTGGTGGTGCGAGCGCACGAAGTGCTCCGCGGAGAACACCTGGATCGGGCGGCGGGTCACCAGCGGCGTCCCCACCCCGTTCGTGCCGACGACGCTCTCCGCCCAGTGCGCGCCCACCAGATAGCCGTGCCGGTCGCCCTTGCGCAGCACCGCCGGATGCCCCTCGCGCCACAGGATCCGGCCGTCCGCGTCGCTGATCACCATGATGTGCTGCGCGGCCTCCGCGACCGCCGCGCCCGCCGCGCCCTCCACAAGGGCCTCGCGCAGCACCGGCAGCACCGGGAGGAGCGGGGACGACTGGCGCCGTTCCTCCACCTCGTCCACACTCAAAATCCCCGAGCGGAAGTCCTGTTCCGGATCGACGCCGTCCCGCAGCATCCGCCCCCAGGACTCACCGATCACCGTCCGCGGCAGCACCTGTGGCCGCCGGCCCGAGAGCGTGGCCTCGCGCACGCCCTTGAGCAGCCGGGACGCGAGGGCCGTGTCCATCGCGGACAGACGCGCCAGATCGATCGTCGAGTCGTTGTTCATCCCTGAATCCTCGGTCTGCGGGAGGTGTGCCGGGGGCCGCACCGCGGCGCGGGCTCCCGGCCACGCCAAGGTTCGGACGTATGAAGGAACGTTGCAACCCCCTGCAACCCTGGCGAACAGCCGTGCGGCGTTTGAAACTGGGAGCAACGCCGCCTGGACGGCGCTCAAGCCTCTCAAGGGGCCTCTGAATGCGGGGATGGTGCCGTGTCGGCGCAGCACCATCCCCGCACCAGTCATCCGGGCACGGACGTCAGACGGGCCGCGCCCGCTCCACGAGTTCGGCCAGGTCCAGCGAGTGCGGCAGCGTGCCGAACGCCGCGCCGCCGTCCCCGCCCAGCCGCGCGGCGCAGAACACGTCCGCGACCTTGGCCGGCGCGAACCGCACCAGCAGCGACCCCTGCAGCACGAGCGCGATCCGCTCCGCGAGCCGCCGCGCCCGCGCCTCGATGCCGTCCAGGTCGCCGAGTTCCGTCAGCAGACTCTTCACCGCCGCGTCGAGACGATGGTCCGCGCCGCGCGCCCTGCCGATCTCCACGAGGAACGCGTTGAACGCCTGCGGCTCGCGCTGCAACGTCCGCAGCACGTCCAGGGCCTGTACGTTCCCCGAGCCCTCCCAGATCGAGTTCAGCGGCGACTCGCGCAGCAGCCGCGGCATGCCCGACTCCTCCACGTACCCGTTGCCGCCGAGGCATTCGAGGGCCTCCGCCACCAGCGGCGTACAGCGCTTGGTGACCCAGTACTTGGCGGCGGGCACCGCGATCCGCAGGAAGGCGCGTTCCTGAGGGTCCCCGGCGTCGTACGCCGCCGCGAGCCGCAGCGCCAGCGCCGTCGCCGCCTCCGATTCGAGCGCCAGATCGGCCAGCACGTTCGTCATCAGTGGCTTGTCGAGCAGCCGGCCGCCGAACGCCTCGCGGTACGTGCAGTGGTGCACCGCCTGCGCCACCGCCTGCCGCATCAGCGCCGCGGAGCCGAGCACGCAGTCGAGGCGGGTCACCGCGACCATCTCCATGATGACGCGCAGCCCGTGCCCCTCGTCGCCGACCCGGAGCGCCCGCGTCCCGTCGAACTCGACCTCGGCGGAGGCGTTCGAGCGGTTGCCGAGCTTGTCCTTGAGCCGCTGGAGGGCGAACGGGTTGCGGCCGCCGTCGTCCAGCACCCGCGGCACCAGGAAACACGTCGGACCCGCGTCGGCCTGCGCGAGGACCAGGAACCCGTCCGACATCGGCGCGCTGCAGAACCACTTGTGGCCGGTGAGCTCGTACCCGCCGTCGCCGGTCTCCCGCGCCCGCGTCGTGGCGCTCCGTACGTCACTGCCGCCCTGTTTCTCCGTCATCCCCATGCCGAACAGCACTCCGGCCTTCTGCCGGGCGGGGCGCAGCCCGGCGTCGTAGACCGTCGAGGTGAGCAGCGGCTCCCACACCTCGGCGAGGTCCGGCTGTGCGCGCAGTGCCGGCACCGCGGCGTGCGTCATCGACAGCGGGCACAGATGGCCCGCCTCGACCTGCGCCCAGACCAGGAACGCGGCCGCGCGCCGGACATGACCGCCCGGCCGGTGCCACGCGGAGGTGAACCCGGCGGAGACGCCCTTGCCGAGCAGCCGGTGCCAGGCCGGATGGAACTCCACCTCGTCGATCCGGTGGCCGTAGCGGTCGTGCGTGCGCAGGGTCGGCGGGTGCTCGTTCGCCAGCCGGCCCCACTCCTGGGCCTGGGCCGAACCGGCCGTGCGGCCGAGCAGTCCGAGCTCCGTGCGCGCCTCGTCCAGAAGACCGGGTGCCAGGTGCCGGGCCACACCCTCGGTGAGCGCCCGGTCGGTGGTGAAGACGTCGTGCCCCGTCAGGGGCGGGGGCTGGTTCCCCACAGTGTGCGTGCTGCCTGCCATGCCTGGAACCTACCTGCGCCGGGCCGGTTCAACCGGTGCGCGCCATCACCGCCATGGGCTCGTGGGCCGTCTGTTCCGACGGTGGCCAGCCGTCGCGGTACACCGTGTCGAGATACCGCTCCCCGAGGTCGGGGGCGATGGCCACCGCGGTGAGACCGCGCCGCCCGTGCCGGG
This sequence comes from Streptomyces sp. VRA16 Mangrove soil, assembly GCF_017377775.1. GTDB lineage: Bacteria > Actinomycetota > Actinomycetes > Streptomycetales > Streptomycetaceae > Streptomyces. Next base: position 36,777 of record NZ_JAFVLN010000013.1, on the reverse strand, counting down.
CCAGCCACTGGTCGGCGCCGCTGACCACCGTGCCCGTCGACCCGCCGAACAGGAAGCCGCGGCGCGCCAGCCTGCGGCACACCTCCACCGCGTCGCTCTCCCGGACATGGACGACGTCGTCGATGTACGAGGTGTCGAGCAGCGGCGGCCGGACCCCGGCCCCGAGCCCGGGGATCAGCCGGGGCCCGGCCGGCCCCCCGAACGTCACCGAGCCGACGCTGTCGACGGCGACGATGCGCACCCGGCGCCGCCACTGCCAGAACCAGCGGGCGCACCCCATCAGCGTCCCCGTGGTGCCGGCCCCCACGAACAGCACGTCCAGGTCGGGGAAGCGCCGGGCGACGGCCGGGGCCGTGGTGCGGAAGTGTGCCCGCCAGTTGCCGCGGTTGCTGTGCTGGTCGAGCCAGACGTACCGGTCGTCGGCCGCGCACAGCCTCCGTACGTACGCGAGCCTGGCCCCCAACAGGCCACCGTGCGCGGTCGGTTCGCGCACCACGTGGACCTGACTGCCGAGCGCCCGCATCATCCGGATCGTCGGCTGGTTGCAGCGCACGTCGGTGATGCACAGGAACCGGTGGCCGCGGTGGGCCGCGATGATGCTCAGGGCCACCCCCAGGTTCCCCGACGACGATTCGACCAGGACCGAGCCCGGCCGCAGCAGCCCGTCGCGCTCGGCTGCGTCGACCATCTCGGTGGCCGCCTTCATCTTGATGGACCCGGCGAAGTTGAACCCCTCGCACTTGAGGAAGAGCGGCAGACCGACCGTCGCCCGAAGGTCGACGTAGAGCTCCTCCTCGTTGAACTGCGCGGGATCGTCGATGACTGGCATGGTTCGTCCCGCCCCCCTCTCCTCAGTGACGTTCTTCTCGGTCAGCCGTGTCGGCGCAGCTCGTGGAAGAACCCGTCCACCACGTGCAGCCGCCCCCTTCGGGCCACCTCGTCGTGGACGAACCGGCCGACGGCCAGATCGAGTACCCCCAGTCCGAACGGCGAGAACACCACCGTCCGGTCGTCCGGGACACGGCTACGCCCCGCCAGTACGTCGGCGAGCGTGCCGTCGACGAACTCCCTCCCCCCGGTGAGCTGTTCGGCCAGATGCGGCGAGGTGTCCGCCTTCAGACAGTGCTCGACGTCGTCGACGTAGTTGGCGGACGCCAACAGGATCCGCGGCGCGAGATCGCGCAGCGAGACGTGCAGCACCAGCGGATGGTGGCCGAACCAGTCCGGTTCATGGACATGCGGCCGCGCCGCCACGGTGGCGAACACGATCAGATCGCAGTCGCGGACGAGCGGTTCGGGGGACGCGTGCACCGTCACCGTCCCCTTCGTGCCCGCCCGCTCCAGATAGGCGCGGAACCCCGCCGCGCTGTCCGGCGCCACGTCGTACACACCCGTCTCCTCGAACTCCCAGCCGGCGGCGGCGAGATGGGAGTGGATGTAGCGGGCGATCAGGCCGGTGCCGATGAAGCCGACCCGGGTCGGACGCGTCCGGGTACGGCTGAGCCGGTCCGCCGCGAGCGCCGCGGAGGCCGCCGTGCGGGTGGCGCTGATCACCGAACTCTCCAGACAGGCATACGGATAGCCGGTGTCGGGATCGTTGAGGATCAGCACGGCGGAGGCCCGCGGCAGACCCGACGCGGTGTTCTCCGGGAAACTGGAGATCCATTTCAGTCCGTCGACGCGCAGTGCCCCGCCGAGCGAGGCCGGCAGCGCGATGATGCGGTCCCGGGGCCGGTCCGGAAAGCGCAGGAAGTACGACGGCGGGTTCACGGTCCCGCCCGCGTCGTGCAGCCGGTACACCGCCTCGACCAGCTCCCCGATCTCCTGCTCCCGCCCCTCCAGGACCTGTTGGACCTGCTCGCCGGGGATCACCGCGAAGGTGGGGGTCATACGGCGCCCACCTCGATCGTCGGCGCGCAGTCGGCGAGCCGGACCGGTTCCGCGAGCGCGGCGAGCACCTCGCGCGGCCCGTCGAACGGGTCCCGGCTGTGCGCGGTACGGACGTTGTCGACGAGCAGCAGATCGCCGGCGGCCCAGCGGGTGCGCACGGTGTGCTGCTCGTACACCTCGTTCAGGAGGCGTACGACGTCCTCGTCGATCGGATCGCCGTTGCCGTACCGGGTGTTGAAGGGCAGCCCGTCGGGCCCGTACTCCTCCGTCAGGTACGCGCGCACCTCCGGCTCCATCGTCCACTCGCTGAGGAACGCGATCTGGTTGAACCAGACGCGCCGCCCGTCCACGGGGTGGCCGACCACGGCGGACCGGTGCTGCCGGGTGTGCAGCGAACCGTCGCCGCGCCAGGCGCAGTCGATGGCGTGCGCGCGGCAGTACGCGGTGACGGCGGCCCGGTCGTCGGTGCCGAACGCCTCGGCGACCGACGCCCCGATCTCCTCGTGGTACGCCCGGGTGAGCAGCCACCCCTCCTGCTCGAACCGTTTCGTCAGCCCCGCGGGGAGCGCGTCGAGGACGGCGCCCGCGTCGGCGAGCCCGGTGGCGCCGCCGCTCGCCGGTGCCTCCAGGCAGGCGAAGAGCATCAGCCCCGGGAACTCCAGGGCGTAGCTGACCTCGTGGTGCATGCACATCTGCTGGTTCGGCGGCCACTTGGTCGCCGAGTACACGCCGTTCCCGTACGTGCGCCGGGGCGCGAAGGGCTCCCGGTCGGGCATCAGGGCGTCGGCGCAGCACCGGAAGACGGCCGCCGCGGCGCCGGGATCGGCGAGCGCGAGCCCGCGCACGAGCAGCGCGCCGTGCGCGGCGACGGCGGCCCGCAGCGTGTCGCGGTGCCGGGCCGTCCAGCCCTCCGGGTCGCCGGCGCCGTCGGCGGCCAGCAACGGAGGGCTGTCGGGTGACAGCTGGATGTCTGGGGACGGACTGGAGAGCGGCATGCGGGTGCGGCTCCTAACCGTTGAGAAGGCGGGCCAGGTCCGCGAGGACCGGATGGCGGACGACGTCCTTGAGGGTGATGGCCCGGTCGAGGGCGATCACCAGTTTCACGGCGGCCAGCGAGCTGCCGCCGAGGTCGAAGAACTGGTCGTGGCGACCGATGCGGGCCACGGGTACCCCGAGCACCTCGGCCCAGGCGCCGGCGACTTGGCGTTCGGCGGCCGTGCGCGGCGGGTCCGCCGCCGCCTCGTCGAGCCGCTCGGCGAGCGCGGTCAGGGCGCGGCGGTCGACCTTGCCGTTGCCGGTCAGCGGCAGCCGCTCCCGCCAGTGCACGGTGTACGGCACCATGTAGGGCGGCAGGAAACCTGCCAACTCCGCGCGTACGTCGCTGCGTCGACGCCCCGTGCAGAACGCGGCCAGGTGCGTCCCGCGCACCACGACCACCGCCGCGTCCCGCACGCCCGCCACCCGCAGCAGCGCGTTCTCGATCTCGCCGAGCTCCACCCGGAAGCCGCGGATCTTCACCTGACTGTCGCGCCGGCCCAGGAACTCCAGCTTCCCGTCGGGACGCCAGCGCCCTTGGTCGCCGCTGCGGTACAGGCGCTCGCCCGGCCGGTACGGGTCCTCGCCGAACGCCGCCTTCGTGCGCTCCGGATCGTTGACGTAGCCGCGCCCGACGCACACCCCGGAGAAGACGATCTCGCCGGGGGCGCCGAGCGGAACCGGCAGCAGGTCCTCGTCGACGACGTAGATCCGCACATTGGCGACGGGCCGCCCGAGCGGCACCCGGTCACCGTCCGGCGCCCGGTCCATCACCTCGTGGTTGGTGTCGTCCGAGGTCTCGGTCAGCCCGTACGCGTTGACGAGCCGGACACCGGGACGGGCGGCGAACCAACGCCGCACCAGCTCCGCCCTGACCGCCTCCCCGGTCACCGACACGCACCGCAGATCCGGCAACTCCCGTGGGCGGGCGTCGAGTTCGGCGAGCACGGCCTCCAGGTAGGAGGGCACCACCTGCAGCACGTTCACCCGGCACCGCTCCACCGTCTCCACGAACCGCGGCACGTCCAGGATCGTGTCCTGCCCGACGACGCACGTGCGCCCGCCGGCGACGAGACCGGCCACCAGCTGCCACAGCGAGATGTCGAAGCACTGCGGCGCGGTCTGCGCCACCACGTCACCCGGTCCCACACCCAGGTCCGCGATCTTGGCGAGCACGTGGTTGAGGAACCCGGCGTGCTCGCACATCGCCCCCTTGGGCTCGCCGGTGGAGCCGGACGTGAAGTAGATGTAGGCGAGCTGGTCCGCGGCGACGGACACGCCGGTACCGGTGCCGGGATGGCCCTCGGCCAAGGCGTCCGCGACCGACAGCGTGCCGCCCTCGTCGGCGACCACGAGCGAGCAGTCCGCCCGCCGCAGCATCCCCGCGATTCGTTCCTCGGGGAAGTGCGGCTCGACGGGGAGATACACGCCGCCCGCCTTGAGGACGCCGAGCACCGCGGCCGCCCACTCCGGGCCGCGCTCCATCACCACGGCGACGACCCCTTCGGGCCGCAGCCCGCGGGCCAGCAGCGCCCGGCCCACCTGGTTGGCACGGGAGTCGAGTTCGGCGTACGTCCACCGCCGCTCGCCGCACTCGACGGCGATGTCCCCGGGGCGCGCGGCCGCCTGCTCCTCGAACAACTCGTGCACCCGCCGGTCGGGGAGCGCGCGGACCGGGCCCGCCAACTCCGCCAGCTGGTGGTGGAGTTCACGCTCGGAGAGCAGGCTGCGGCGCAGCGGGCCGGTCAGCGCGGCGATGTGATAGCCCGCGATGCGCTCGGCCGCCGCACGGTCGTAGCGGTCCGGGCGGTAGCGCAGCCGCAGCGTGCGGCGCGCGGTGACCGCCACGTGCAGGGCGCTCTCGTCGCGCTCGGCCGACAGCGCGGCGAGCACCCGTCCGTGGGCCGCGTCGAGCGCCGCCGCCGTCGCCGACAGGCCCTCGGGAAGCGGGACTTCACACACATCCGTCTCGATCGTCGTCACGTCGCTCACCTCTCCACCGCCGGATTTCCGCCCCAGCGCGCCCCGGCCGGCATCTGTTCGCCCTTCATCAGGAAGGAGTCGGGGCCGAGCACGGCCCCGTCGCCCATCACGACGCCGTAGTGCACGAGCGCGCCCGTCCCGAGCGTGCAGCCCGCACCGAGCACGATGCGGTCGGACTTGAACGTGCCGTCCTCCTGCGAGTGCGCCTGCACCTTGGTGTGCGCGCCGAGCGTGCAGTCGTCGCCGATCGTCACCAGGGTCCGCTCGGTGATGTTCGCGCCGTCGTCGAAGACCCGGCGGCCGATCCGCACCCCGAGCGCCCGCCACACCAGAGCCTTGAAGGGCGTCCCGTTGAAGACCACCAGATGGTTGTCCGGCACCTTCCACAGCCGCTCGTGCCACCAGAAGTACGGGTCGTAGATCGAGCACAACCGCGGCTGCAGCGGCCGGAACCGGCACAGCAGCCGCTCCACGAGCACGTAGTAGCCGGTGCTGAACGCGAGCCCGGCGACCATCGCCGCCCCGACCAGCAGACCGGTCGCCCCGCCGTACGTGTCGTACAGGTCGAACGCGACGAGCCCGAGGAGGCAGAGCACGAACCAGTGCAGCCAGCGCACCCCGAGGAACAGCACCATCGAACGGAGGTTGAACCGGTTCTTCGCGGCGAGCCTGCGCCGCAGCTCGGGGCCCTCCCGCAGATGGTCGAAACGGCTGTCGCGCTCCACCGAGCGCGGGATCTCGAACGCGGGGGAACCGAGCAGCCCCACGCCCTCGCGCACCTCGCCGTCGAGCGGCACGAGCACCTTCGTCGCGAGCAGACAGTTCTCGCCCGTGCGTGCGCCCGCCGGGTACGCGATGTGGTTGCCGAGGAAGTTGCGCGCCCCGATGGTGGCGCGCGCGACGCGGAACGAGGTGCCGGAGAAGTCCGCGTTGAGCACCGAGAGCCCGTCGGCGACCATCGTGCCGCTGCCGACCGTGGCCAGGTACGGCGTCTCGTGCTGCACCTCCGTACCGAAGTTGGAGCCGGTCTGCTCGACGTGCGACAGGTCGTACCCGATGGACTTCAGATAGCCGACGATGTACGAGCTGTCGCCGCACAGCCACTTGAAGAACTTGATGTTCGTCATGCGGGCGATCGCGCGCTGCACCGCGTAGTGGAAGCCGTACAGCGGATAGGTCCGGTCCTCGCGCAGCAGTGGCCGCAGCGCGCGCGGCACCAGCGACACGGCGGCGAAGCCGAGCACCAGGAACGCGGCGAAACCGGCGAGCGACAGGCCGAGCGCCTCGGCGTAGAAGGCCGGTGACACCAGGTTGCTCTCGCCGGGCGAGAGCAGCGCGTCGAGCGCCGGCACCTCGGTCAGCAGCAGATACGTACCGCCGACCGCGAACGGCACGTACAGCAGGAGCATCTGCGCCAGCGCGCCGCACGCGTATCCGGCGCGGCGTCGGGCCGACGTACGGGCGGGCGGTACGCGCACGTAGTCGACGTCCGTACGGCGCGCGGGGGAGCCGTGCCAGTGCTCGCCCGTCGGGACGGCCGCCCCGTCGTACAGGGCGGAGGCATGACCGAGTTGGGTGCCGTCCCCCATCGACGTACCGATGTCGAGGACGGTCTTCTCACCGACGTACGCACCCCGGCCGATGGTCACCGGGCCGGTGCGGATCCGTCCCGCGTGCGCGCGGTAGCCGAGGAAGTGCGCCTCCTTGCGGACCACCGTGCCCGCGCCGATCGTCAGCAGGTCCGTGCAGACCGGCACGGCGCGCGACAGGATCGTGACCCCGGGACCGATGCGCGCGCCGAGCATCCGCAGATAGCCGTTGTAGAGCGGGTTGCCGACGAACAGCACCATCGGGTTCGCGTGCAGCAGCGCCTTCACCATCCAGAAACGGACGTACGCGAGCGACCACACCGGGAACTCGGTCTCCCGCCACCGGCCCACCAGCAGCCACTTCAGGGCGACGGGCAGCAGGCACGCACCGGTGAACAGGGACGCGCCGAACACCACCGAGCGCCCGTACACGGCGACGGCGCCGGAGCCCGCCGCGATCCAGTCGTAGCCGCGCGCGGTCACGAGTCCCGCGGCCGCGCAGTACCCGGCGAAGACCAGGAACTGCAGCACGCCACAGAGCACATGGCGGGCCGTGGAGGCGGGCGGCGCCGGCGGTTCGGGCGGTACCGCGGTGGCCGGCCGGAAGGCCGGGGCCGCGTCGAGCGCGGCGGCCAGGCTGCGGATCGTGGGATGGCCGTACACGTCCTTCATGGACACCGACGGCAGGTCGGCGCGCTTGCGGACCCGTGCACAGAAGTGCGCCATGACAAGGGAATTGGCGCACAAGTCGTCGAAGAAATGGCTGTCGGGCGGTACGTGATCCTGCCGCACGACGCCTGCCAGAACTTCAGCGAGAACACGTTCGGTGCCGTTCGCCACTGGTGCTCCTCGTGGTTATAGCTGTTGTTGCTGAAAAGCAGGAGCAAACGGTGAAATGCGCGCCACGAACGGCGCGCCTCTGCAACGGGCATGGCCCGAAACCCCCGATGTCCCCCCAGGTCCGCTGCGCTCGCACGGCCCCCCGCCGGTCGCAACGAATACAATCCGGATTCTTTCTGGAATTTCATGAACGGTTCAACCCGGATTCAACGTTTGGCGCTTTTCGGTGCCCCGGCTCTGACGCGCTCATGCCGTTCCGTCTTTATGCGGCGCGTCCCGCCGGGGAACTCACTCGGAAGACGGTGTAAGAACGCGGAACGGTTCCCGGCACGCGCCCCGGAAATTCGGCCAGCGCGGATCGGACGGCGACCGGCGCGCGGGGGCCCGGCACCGGGGATGGGTGCCGCCGCGTGTGACGGATACCTTTAGGTCGTGCAGCCAGCAAGTGAATCCCCCCAGCCGCAGGGCCGTCTCCACCGGGCGCGTGTGCTCTATCAGAACGTCTCCAAGCGCAGGACCGCATGGCTGCTGCTCAAGGACACCGTCAACTCCTGCATGGAGTACCGCATCCTGGGCCTCGCCGCCGAGGCCGCGTTCTTCACGCTGCTCTCGGTGCCGCCGCTGCTGCTGTCGCTGGTCGGGCTGCTCGCGTACGTGGACGCGTGGACCGGCGCCAACACCATCGAGGGCGTCCGCGACAACATCCTGGAGGCCTCCCGCACCGTCCTCACCGACCAGGGCGTGAAGGAGATCGCGGAACCGATCCTGGACGACGTCATCAAGGGCGGCCGGCCGGACGTCATCTCGATCGGTTTCCTCATCTCCCTCTGGTCGGGCTCCCGCGCGGTCTCCACGTTCGTGGACACGGTCACGGTGATGTACGGCCTGGACGGGGTGCGCGGCATCGTGAAGACGAGGCTGCTCGCGTTCCTGCTGTTCCTGGTCGGCCTGGTGGTCGGCTCGGTGGCGCTGCCGCTGATGATCGCGGGGCCGGACGCGGTGATCGGCCTCGTGCCGTGGTCGGAGACGCTGGTCCAGATCCTGTACTGGCCGGTCGTGCTCATCCTCTCCATCGCGTTCCTGACGACGCTGTACCACGTGTCCGTGCCGGTCCGTTCGCCCTGGATCGAGGACGTGCCGGGGGCGCTCGTCGCTCTCGCCATGTGGATCCCCGGCAGTTTCCTGCTGCGCCTCTACCTCACGAACACCATCGAGGGCCCCACCATCTACGGCTCCCTGGCCGCACCCGTCGCCGTGCTGCTGTGGATCGGCGTCTCGGCGTTCGCGGTCCTGGTCGGGGCCGCGGTGAACGCCGCGATCGACCGGGTGTGGCCGTCGGTGGCCACCGCCGCGGCGCGGGCCGCCAACGATCGGGTCCGCACCGCTGCCGCCGCCGAGCTCGTCGCCCGGTCGGCGGCGGCGCGGTCGACCGCGCCGCCGGATCCCGACGACCCGGACATGCCGTCCGAGTTCCCCGAACGCTGGTCCAAGTTCCTCCCTCCGGAAGACGTCACGTCCCGCCTCCGCACGTCCCACACCCGCCGGGACCCCCCACAAAGCGAAGACGAGGACGCAACCCCGTAGCCCACCGCCCCGGCCCTGCTCGGTCCCCCCGCCTCGGGCAACCTGTCGCGTGCCCCCGCCGCCTCGGGCCATCCGCCGCGTGCCTCCGCCGCCTTGGGCCATCTGCCGCGTGCCTCCGCCGCCTTGGGCGATTCGCCGCCGCGGGCCGCGCCGCCTTGGGCAATCTGCCGCCCGCCACGGCCGCCTTGGGCTTTCCCGTCCCGGTCGGCTGCCGCGCCGCCTTGGGCAATCTGCCGCCTTGGGCGGCAGGGTGGGCAAGGCGGCGCCCCGGCGCGGGGTGAGCGTTCCCACCGGCGTCCAGCTCGGTCCCGGTCGCGGTCTTGCCGGGTGCGGCTCCGGTGGGGGCTGGTCGCGCAGTTCCCCGCGCCCCTGCGGGGCACGACCACCGTCGGTCGCGCCCGCGCGGCGGAGCCGCAGATCGACATAGCCCCGCGCCCCTGCGGGGCACGACCACTGCCGGTCGGGCCCGCGCGGCGGAGCCGCAGATCGATACAGCCCCGCGCCCCTGCGGGGCACGACCAAGGCCGCATTTCGAGGCAGCCCCGCGTCCCTGGCGGGGCTCGGGCATGGGGCCTACTTCCAGGCGCCCTCCGCCGCCGCATCCCGCGCGAACCGGGCGAAGGAGCGCGGAGCCCGCCCGAGAACCCGTTCCACGTCCCCGGTCAGCGACGCGTTGCGCCCGTCGAGCAGCACCGAGAAGAGGTCCACCAGAAATCCGACCTCGGCCTCCGGCACCCCGAACTCCAGCAGCGCGCCCCCGTACTCCCGCACCGGCACCGCCACATACCGCTTCCCGCCCCCGGCCCCGGCCGCCCGAGCGACGACCCCGAGCGCCTCGCCCCACGTCAGCAACTCGGGCCCGGTCAGCTCCAGCACCCCCGCGGGCTCCCGCAGCGCGGCGACCGCCACCTCCGCGATGTCCCGCACGTCGATGAACGGCTCCCGCAGCGCGTCCGGCGCCGCGAACGCCAGCTCGGACCCCCGCACCTGCTCCGCCAGCGGCCCCTCGCTGAAGTTCTGGTCGAACCACGCGCACCGCAGCACCGTCCACTCCGCGCCCGCACCCCGCAGCGCCTCCTCCGTGGGCAGCGCCTGATCCTCCCCGCGCGCCGAGAGCAGCACGAGCCGGCGCACCCCGAGCGCCACCGCCCGCCGCGCCACCGCCCCCACCGCCTCGGCGGCGCCGGGCGCCCCGACGTCCGACGGATACGCCAGATACGCCCCGTCGGCGCCGCGCAGCACGGCGTCCCACGTCCCCGGGTCCGCCCAGTCGAACCGGACCTCGCCCGAGCGCGAGGCCGCCCGCACGGTGAGCCCCGCGGCCCGCGCCGCCTTTGCGACCCGGCTCCCGGTCCGCCCCGTCGCCCCGGTCACCACCACGGTCATCGTGTCCTCGGTGATGTGCTGTGTCGTGTTCTGTTTCGTGTTCTGCGTCGTGTTCTGTGTCGTGTTCGTCATGCCTTCACTCAACCGCCGGGCACCGCCCCGGAACATCGCCGAACCGCTCACCCCCATACGCGTCCGTCTACGCTGGCCGCATGGACGTATTCGCAGGGCTCCTGGAGGGACCGCGAGCCCGTGGTGCCTTCATGATCCGGGCCTCGTTCGAGGTGCCGTGGTCGGTGCGGATCGCCGACGAGGCGCCGCTCACCGTCATGGTCATGGACCGCGGCGACGCGTGGATCGTGCCGCAGGGCCCGGCCGGCGACGGCGACCCCGTGCACATCCGCCCCGGCGACATCGCCATCGCCCGCGGCCCTGACCCGTACGTCTGCTGCGACGCCCCGGCGACCGCGCCGCGCGCCGAGATCGGTCCCGGACAGGTCTGCCGGCCGCTCGGCCCCGCGCACGTCGGCCGCTACAAGGACCTCGGGGTGCGCGAGTGGGGCGAGGCGCCGGACGGGCCGGCGCAGATGCTCATCGGGACGTACCAGATGCGCGGCGAGATCACGGCCCGGCTGCTCGACGCCCTGCCGCCGCTGCTCGTGCTGCCGACCGAGGTGTGGCAGTGCCCGCTGACCCCGCTCGTCGCCGAGGAACTCGTGAAGGACGAGCCGGGCCAGGAGGTCGTCCTCGACCGCCTCCTCGACCTGCTGCTGATCGCGTCGCTGCGGGCCTGGTTCGCCCGCCCCGAGGCCGACGCGCCCGCCTGGTACCGGGCGCTCGGCGACCCGGTCGTCGGCCGGGCCCTGCGGCTGATCCAGGACGATCCCGCCCATCCGTGGAGCGTCACCGAACTCGCCGAGAAATCAGGGGTGTCGAGGGCCGCGCTCGCCCGCCGCTTCACCGAACTCGTCGGCGAGCCCCCGATGACGTACCTGACGAACTGGCGCCTCGCGCTCGCCGCCGACGCCCTGCGCGACGGCGACGCAGGAGCCGAGGCGACGGTCGCCGCGATAGCCCGCCGCGTCGGGTACGGCAGCGCGTTCGCCCTGTCCAGCGCGTTCAAGCGGGTGTACGGGGTGAGCCCGCAGGAGTACCGGACATGACCGGGCCCGGCGGCTACCGTGAGCGGCCCGCGCGGCTGCCCGGCGCCGTCGTGTGGACACGCACCGTCGACCCGGCCGCCGGGCCCGCCGCGCCCGTGCTGCCCGACGGCTGCATGGATCTGCTGTGGGTGGCGGGGGAGTTGCGGGTCGCGGGACCCGACACCCGGGCCCACCACCCGGCACCGGACGCCGTCACCGAGTACGCGGGCATCCGGTTCGCCCCGGGCGCCGCCCCCACCTACCTCGGCGTCCCCGCCCATGAACTGCGCGACCAGGGTGTCGCCCTGGCCGACCTGTGGCCGGCCGCCCGGGTGCGCCGCCTCGCCGAGCGCATCACCGAGTCTCCCGACCGGGCTGCGGAGCTGGAGGCCGTGGCCCTGCGCCTGGTCCGGGCGACCGGCCCGCCCGACCCCCTGCTCTCCGGTGTCGTACGCACCCTGCGCGAGGGCGCCACCGTCGCCGAGACGGCCCGCCGCTCCGGCCTCAACCCCCGCCTCCTGCACCGCCGTTCCCTCACCGCCTTCGGCTACGGCCCCAAGACCCTGGCCCGCATCCTCCGCCTCCAGCGCGCCCTCGCCCTGGCCCGCGCGGGCACCCCCCTGGCCGAGACCGCCGTCCGCGCCGGGTACACGGACCAGGCCCATCTCGCCCGCGACGTGCGGGACTTGACGGGCAGCACGCTCACTCGCCTGCTCTGAAGCAAGCCCGGCGGGCCACCCCCGTGGAAGATCTGGGGCGAACTCCGCGGAGGGCTGTGCGTTCGTGTGCGGAGTGTTGCGGTTGTGTGGCGTGTTCCGTGAGGATCTGGTGTCGATGCGCTTCGACGGCCATCGTGGACCACCGCGCCGTGCCGCGCCCAGCCGCCCCCGTCAAGGAGCCCGCATGTCCAGCCTCCCCGTCCCCTCCCGCCGTACCTTCGGCGCCCTCCTCGCGGGCGCCGCCACGGGGGCACTGCTGCCCGCGGGCCTGGCCTCGGCGCAGCCGCGCGCAGGCCGGCTCATCGCCCGTGACACCTTCCGGCACGGACTGCGGAATTGGGCCGTCGAGCTGGAGAAGGGCGGCAGCGTGACGGCCTCGGGCGGCGTCCTCGACATCGACGTACCGGCCGGTGCCAGCATCTGGTTCCGGCAGCGTCTGTCGGGCCCGTACGTCATCACGTACACGGCCACCGCCGTCGACGAGGGCGGCGTCAACGACCGCGTCTCCGACCTCAACAACTTCTGGAACGCGACCGACGTCCGCTCGCCCGACGACCTCTTCGCCACCGCCCGCACCGGCGCCCTCGCCGACTACGACTGCCTGAAGACCTACTACTCGGGCTTCGGCGCCAACTACAACACCACGACGCGGCTGCGCCGCTACGTCGGCGAGAGCGGGGTGCGCCCGCTGATCTACGACTACACGGAGCCGCTGCTCACCGCGAACGAGCCGAACCGCGTCCGGATCGTCTCCGACGGCTCCACGGTGCAGTGGTGGAACAACGGACGGCTCGTCTTCGACTACACCGACCCGGAGCCGTACACCGGCGGCCACTTCGCGTTCCGCACGACGTGGAGCCACTTCCGCCTCGCCGACTTCGAGGTACGCCGCCTCCGCTAGGGCCGGTCCTCACTTTCCCCCTGCCCCGCACCTGTGCGCCACCCATGGATCGCTGTGCGCGGGCTGTCAGGCGAACAGGTCGACCTGATTGCCGTCCGGATCGTGCACGACCGCGTACCGCTGCCCCCAGGGCGCGTCGAACGGCTCGCTCTCCCCGTGGTGCCCGGCCGCGGTCACCTTCTCGTACGCCGCGTCGACGCCGGCGGCGTCACTGCAGTGGAAGGCGAGCGCGATCCGGCCGCGGCCGCGGTCCGCCGCGTCCCCGTCCGGGTCGAACATCAACCGGATCCCGTCGGCCGGCGCCGTCTCCACGTGCGGCAGTTGCTCGGCGCCGTCGGGAAACACGAGGCCGAGGAGACGGTAGAAGGCGAGCGAGGCGGCCAGATCGGAGGTGCCGACGCCGATGGCGTCCATGCGGATGCTGATGTCGTTCATGACGCCGACCGTAGGGGCGCGGCTCGTGACCCGTCTTGTACGAAACGGACGCGTACCGTCTCCTTGCGCACCGCCGCCGACGCTCGTACACGGATGCGTATGACCTCTGCACCGGTGTCCTCAGCGACAGATCGGCCGATCGGCCCGGTGACCGTGGAAGCGGATTACGACCCCGCGCTGTCCCGGTGGCTGTGGCTCGTCAAGTGGCTCCTCGCCCTACCTCACTACCTCGTCCTCGCCCTCCTGTTCGTCGGGTTCGCCGTCGTGTGGGTGATCGCCCTGTTCGCGATCCTCTTCACGGCCCGCTTCCCGCGCGTCCTCTTCGACTACAACCTCGGGGTGCTGCGCTGGGCCTGGCGCGTCACGTACTACACGTACGGCTCGCTCGGCACCGACCGCTATCCGCCCTTCACCCTGGGCCCGGCCCCCGACTATCCGGCCCGGCTCGACATCGCCTACCCGCAGCGGCTCTCGCGCGGGCTCGTCCTCGTCAAGTGGTGGCTGCTCGTGCTGCCGCAGGCGCTGCTGGTGTCGATGATGGTGGGCGGCACCAGCTGGGCGGGCGGCGTCGCCGGACTGCTGGTCTTCTACGCCGGCGTCGCGCTGCTGTTCACCGGCGGCTACCCGCGCGGCATGTACGACTTCAACGTCGGGCTGCACCGGTACGCCGCCCGGGTCACCGCGTACTCCGCTCTGATGACGGACGTCTACCCGCCGTTCCGGCTCGACCAGGGTGGCCGGGAGCCCGCCCGCACAGCGCTCTGACGCGCACCGGAACAGTACCGGAATCCGACGCACCGGCCCGACTCGCCCCCGGCGGTCACCTGCCGGGGGAGCGCCGTGGACCAGGGCCGGACGGTGACGTACGAGGCGCGGACCGGGCCCGCTCCGCGGTGAGCTCCCGGGCGATCGCCGCGATGCCCTCGGGCCCGACCCGGCAGCAGCCGCCGATCAGCCGCGCCCCCTGCCCGGCCCACGCGCCGACCTGCCCCGCGCTGAACGCCGACCCGCCCTTCCAGGCCCGCGCCCGCGCGTCCCACCGCTCCCCGCTGTTGGGGTAGACGACGACGGGCTTCCCGGTGACCTCGGCCGCGATCCGCACCGCGTCGTCGGCGTCCCGCGGTGCGCAGCAGTTGACGCCGACGGCCACGATCTCCTCGACGTCGGCGGCGAGCGCGAACGCCTCGGCGAGCGGCTGCCCGGCGCGGGTGCGCCCGCCCTCGACGGAGTAGGACAGCCAGGCCGGCACGGCGAGTTCCCGGACGAGCGTGAGCAGGGCCCGCGCCTCTTCGGCGTCCGGCACCGTCTCCAGGGCGAGCACATCGGCCTCGGCGGCGGCGAGCACCTGCAGGCGCGGCCGGTGGAACGCGACGAGTTCGTCGACGCTCAGCCCGTAGCGGCCTCGGTACTCGGACCCGTCGGCGAGCATCGCCCCGTACGGGCCGACGGACGCGGCCACCCACAGCGGCCGGCCGGTGTCCGTGCGGCGGGCCGCCTCGCGTGCCAGCTCCACGCTGGACGCCATGAGCCGGGCGGCCTCCGCACGGCCGATGCCGCGCCTGCCGAACCCCTCGAAGGTCGCCTGATAACTGGCGGTGATGGCGACGCTCGCCCCCGCCGTGTAGTAGGCCCGGTGCGCCGCGACGATCGCCTCGGGCTCCTCGGCGAGCAGCCGTGCCGACCACAGCTCGTCGCTCAGGTCGTGCCCCGCGGCTTCGAGCTGGTTCGACATGCCGCCGTCGAGGACGACGGGTCCCGCGGCGAGGGCGGCGCGGAGTGACGGGGCGGAGGCGGGCGGGGCGGCGCTGGTGGACATGGGTCGACGCTAACCGAGAGACACCAGGAACCACCGTGGGCGTCCGCCATGTGAATCCCGGATCCGACGGTTCCGGCTCAGGTGTCGAGGGCCGTGTCCCGGGTGACCTTCTCCCAGGCGGCGACGTCCGCGCGCACCGCGTCGAGGTGGGCGAGGACCGCGTCCACCCCCTCGTTGCCGAGCGGCAGGTGCAGCGGTGTCACGTCCGCCGCCAGCGCCGCGATGACGGCCCGCGCCGCCTTGGCCGGGTCGCCCGGCTCCTTGCCGGTGGCCTCGGCCATCGCGGCGCGGCTCGCGCCGACCGTCGGCTCGTAGTCGGGCAGGTCCGTGCTCCACGTGGTGCTGTGCATCAGATTCGTGCGGAACGCGCCGGGCTCCACCACCAGGACCTTGATGCCGAGCGGCGCGACCTCCTGCGCCAGTGCCTCGGAGAAGCCCTCCAGGGCGAACTTCGTCGCGCTGTACGCCGACACCCCGGGGAACGATCCCTGCCCGCCCATGCTGCTCATCTGCACGATCGCGCCGGAGCGCCGCGCACGCAGGTGCGGAAGGGCCGCGCGGACCAGTGCGGCGGGGCCGAAGAAGTGCACCTCGAACAGGTCGCGCAGCTCCGCGTCGGTGGTCGCCTCGGCCGAACCGACGTGCCCGCGGCCCGCGTTGTTCACCAGCACGTCGATCCGGCCGTGCCGGGCCACGACCTCGGCGACCGTGGCGTCGATCGCGGCCGGGTCCGTCATGTCCAGCGGCAGCGCCT
Organism: Streptomyces sp. VRA16 Mangrove soil; assembly: GCF_017377775.1. Lineage (GTDB taxonomy): Bacteria > Actinomycetota > Actinomycetes > Streptomycetales > Streptomycetaceae > Streptomyces. The sequence continues at coordinate 20,763 of NZ_JAFVLN010000013.1, read as the reverse complement.
CGACCCGCCCCGGGTGCGCCTCGGCCAGATCCGTCAGCGTCTCGGGCCTGCGGGCGGTGGCGACGACCAGATCGCCCTCCGCGACGGCCGCCGTGACGAAGGCGCGGCCGAAGCCGCTGTTGGCGCCGGTGATCAGCCAGACCTTGTCCATCGTCCATCCCCAACTCGTCGATGTGCGGCGGGACTTCGGTGCCCGCGCCGCTTCCAGGCTCGCGCAGTCACCGGGCGGCCGTCCAAGTCCTTCTCTCATGACGGTCGGTTATGGCGGGTGCGGTGCGCGCCCCGGCGGACCCGGCAGTTCCGTCGGACCCGTTGACCTCCTCGTAACACGCCCTTACGGTCTCCGTGTTCGTAATGACGATTGACGTTCGGGATATCGAACGGATCGGTGAGGGGAGAAGCGCGATGGAGCGCCGGGTCTTGGCCAGGGTGGCGGGGCGGTTGCTGCCGCTCCTCGGGCTGTTGTATGTGATCGCCTACATCGACCGGTCCAACGTCGGCTTCGCGAAACTGGAGCTCCAGGACGAACTGGGCGTCGGCGCCACGGCGTTCACCCTCGGACAGGTCTTCTTCTTCACCGCGTACGCCCTGCTCGAAGTGCCCAGCAACCTGATGCTGCACAAGGTCGGCGCCCACCGCTGGATCGCCCGGATCCTGTTCACCTGGGGCCTGGTGACGATCGCGACCTGCCTCGTGCAGACGACCTGGCAGTTCTATCTCGCCCGGTTCGCGCTGGGCGCCGCGGAGGCCGGGTTCTTCCCCGGGGTGCTCTACTACCTCTCCCGCTGGTTCCCCGGAAGTCATCGCGGGCGGGCCATCGGGGCGTTCATGCTCGCCGCGCCGGTCTCGTTCATCATCGGCAACCCCGTCATGGGCGCCCTCATGGACCTGCACGGAACGTGGGGGCTCGACGGCTGGCAGTGGGTCTTCCTCGCCACCGGCGTCCCCGCCGTCCTCGTCTCCCCGCTCGTCCTCGCCCTGCTCCCGGCCGGACCCGAGAACGTCACGTGGCTGTCGGGGCAGGAGAAGCAGTGGCTCGCCCGCGCCCTCGACGCCGACCGGGCCGGCGCCGGCGACCAGCCGCACCGCACCCTCGGCGTGCTGCGCGACCGGCGTGTGCTGACCGCCGCCGTGTTCTTCCTCGCCTTCCCGCTCTCCACGTACGGGCTCTCCTTCTGGCTGCCGACCATCATCGACGGCTTCGGTGATCTGACGACCACTCAAGTCGGTTTCGTGTCCGCGATCCCGTACGTGTGCGTGGCCGTCGGGCTTGTCGTCGTACCGCGGCTCGTGGCCCGCCGCGACACCCCGTACCTGTGGACCGCCGTGATGCTCGCCCTGACCGTCGCCGGGTTCACGGTCGCCGCGCTGTTCTCCTCGCCCGTCGTCCAGATGCTCGGCCTGTGCGCGGCCGCCGTCGGCGGATACGCCGCCCAGCCCGCGTTCTGGGCGCTCATCCCGCGCTTCCTCACCGGCGCCGCGGCGGCCGCGGGCATCGCCGCGGTCAACGCCGTCGGCAACCTCGGCGGCGGCTTCGGGCCGCTCGGCATCGCCGCCGTCGTCGACTCCACCGGATCCGCCCTCACCGGCCTGCTGTTCCTGCTCGCGGTCGCCGTCCTCGGCCTGCTCGCCGTCCCGCTGCTGCGCCGCGCCCTGACCGCCGAGCCGTCCGTCTCCGCCGATTCCGTCGCCACCGCCACTGCGTCCCAGGAAAGGCAGTCCGCATGACGCCCCCCGAACTCCCCTCCCGCAGAGGTCTGTTGATGGGCACGGCCGCGGCCGGCGCGCTCGCCGCGCTGCCCGGGACCGCGCACGCCGCGCCCGGCCACGGCCGGACCTGGCGCAACCCGCTCGTCGAGCGGCGCGCCGACCCGCACATCCACCGGCACACCGACGGCTTCTACTACTTCACCGCCACGGCCCCGGAGTACGACCGGATCGTCCTGCGCCGCTCCCGCGCCCTTCAGGGCCTGACGACCGCCGACGAGTCGGTCATCTGGACCAAGCACGCCACCGGGAACATGGGCGCGCACATCTGGGCGCCGGAGATCCACCCCATCGACGGCAAGTGGTACATCTACTTCGCGTCCGCGCCCGCCGAGAGCGTGTGGGACATCCGCATCTGGGTCCTGGAGAACGCCAACGCCGACCCCTTCGAGGGGAGTTGGACGGAGAAGGGGCAGATCAAGACGGCCTGGGAGACGTTCTCCCTCGACGCCACCACCTTCACCCATCGCGGCGAGCGCTATCTCGCCTGGGCGCAGCACGAGCCCGGCCTGGACAACAACACCGGTCTGTGGCTGTCCCGGATGGCGAACCCATGGACCCTGACGGGACCTCAGGTCCGGCTGTCCACGCCGGAGTTCGACTGGGAGTGCATCGGCTACAAGGTCAACGAGGGCCCGTCCGTCATCGCCCGCAACGGACGCGTCTTCCTGTCCTACTCGGCCAGCGCCACCGACCACCACTACTGCATGGGCCTGCTCACCGCCGACGCGCACGCCGACCTGATGGACCCGGCGTCCTGGGCCAAGTCGCCGACCCCCGTCTTCACCAGCAACGACACCACCCGGCAGTACGGTCCGGGCCACAACTGCTTCACCGTCGCCGAGGACGGCCGCACCGACGTCCTCGTCTACCACGCCCGCCAGTACAAGGAGATCGAGGGCGACCCGCTGCACGACCCGAACCGGCACACCCGCATCCAGCGCCTCGGCTGGAAGCCCGACGGCACCCCCGACTTCGGCATCCCGGTCGCCGACGCACCGACGGACTCCTGAGCGGGTCCGCCGCCCCCCCCGGTCGGCCGCCGCCGCGCTCGTGACCGCACGAACCGAGCGCGGCGGCGGCACTCTTCGCGGGTCGCACGCGTGCCTTCCCGTCCCATTGACCTCCCTGAGGCACCCTCGTACGGTCTTGGCGTTCGCGATCTCACCCGTTGTTCGACCTACCGCACGCTCCGTCAGGGGTGGCGTGCGCCGACAGAGCCCCGGAGACCGCATGAGCCGCAACCGCCCCCGCAGCTTCCGCTTCTTCCTGATCGCCCTGGCCCTGGCCCTGTCGTCGGCCGGGCTCCTCCTCACCGCCGGCACCGCCCAGGCCGCCGCGCAGACGATCCCCAACGGCACCCAGTTCACCACGAGTTCGGGTGACGCCCTGCACGCCCACGGCGGCGGCGTCATCAAGGTGGGGTCGTACTACTACTGGTTCGGCGAGCACCGGGCCGACGACAACACCTTCCAGTACGTCGACGCGTACCGCTCCACCGACCTGAAGAACTGGGAGTTCAGGAACCACGTCCTGACCCGCTCCAGCGCGACTGAGCTGGCCTCCGCGAACATCGAACGCCCGAAGGTCATGTACAACGCGGCCACCGGCACGTTCGTCATGTGGATGCACAAGGAGAACGGCAGCGACTACAGCGAGGCCCGCGCCGCCGTCGCCGTCTCCGACACCGTCGACGGGAACTACACGTACCGGGGCAGCTTCCAGCCGCTCGGCCAGTACATGTCCCGCGACATCACCGTCTTCACCGACACCGACGGCACCGGCTACATGGTCTCGGCCGCCAACGAGAACTACGACCTGCACGTCTACAAGCTCACCGCCGACTACACCGGCATCGACAGCCTCGTCGCCAACCCGTGGCCCGGCGGCCACCGCGAGGCCCCGGCCCTCTTCAAGCGCGGCGGTGTCTACTTCATGCTGACCTCCGGCGCCACCGGCTGGAGCCCCAACCAGCAGCAGTACGCCACCGCCACCTCGCTCGCCGGCTCGTGGAGCGCGATGAAGAACGTCGGCGACTCGACGGCGTACGGCTCGCAGACCGCGTACGTCCTTCCCGTGCAGGGCAGTTCGGGGACCTCGTACCTCTACATGGGCGACCGCTGGGGCAATTCCTTCGGCACGAACGTCAACGGCTCCCGGTACGTGTGGCTGCCGCTCACCTTCAGCGACTCCACGACCATGAGCATGAGCTGGTCCCCGGAGATCACCGTCGACACGGCCACGGGAACCGTCACCGGCACCAGCGCCACGTACAACACCCTGATCGCCCGGCACAGCGCCAAGTGCGCCGACGTCCCGAACCAGTCCCTCCTCGCGGGCGTCGCCGTCTCCCAGTACACCTGCAACGGAGGGAACAACCAGAAGTTCTGGTTCAAGGACGTCGGCGGCGGCTACTCCGCGCTGGTCGGCCGGCAGAGCTCCCTGTGCCTGACGGAGAACGCCACGAACGTGACGCAGGAGAACTGCACCGGCGCGGCCGACCAGCAGTGGACGGCGACGGCGTCCGGCGGTTACTGGACCCTCAAGGCCCGCACCACCGGCGAGTGCCTCGATGTGAACGGCGCGTCCACAGCCAACTCCGCGTCGCTCATCACGTACACCTGCAGCGGGGCAACCAACCAGCAGTGGACCAGGGGTAGTTGATCGCTCCTCGAACGCTCAGGCCAGCAGGTCGATCGCGTCGATCGACGTGCCGGCGCTGAGATAGGAGGTCGTACCGGAGCCGCTCGCCACGTAGATCTTCAGCTGGTTGTACGTGCTCGGGTCCGTCGCCCAGGCGGACGCCGGGATGCTGTAGGTGAACGTGTTGTTGTTGCCTCGGTACGACCCGACCGTCAGCGAGCGGGTGCTCGGCTGGGCCGGCGGGGACGGCACGGCCGAGGTGTAGGTGTCGTTGACGCTGATCTGCGGCCGGCCGTTCGCGTACGCCGTCGTCACGCCGATGCGGAGGGTGTGCGCCGCCGCCGACTGGGCCGCCGTCAGCCGGAAGTAGACGATGATGCCGCTGTTGACGTCCTTCCAGAGATAGCAGGGGAACCCCGAGGTCTCGGTGCCGCTGCCGATGACGACGTTGCCGGTCCAGGCCGCCGCGCGGACGTCGGACGGGTGCGCGTACGTCATCAGATCGGCGTTCTTGAAGCCGCTCGGCGAGCCCGTCCAGTCGTTGATCCGCCAGATCGCCGAGGCGTTGGACGGATCGTTCGTCGACGCGATCGCGATCGTGTTCAGGGTCGTCGTACCGCCCGCCGTGACCGTCACCGACTGGGTCGCGACGGCCAGCTCCTCCTTGAAGACGGTCAGCGTGTACGTGCCCGGCAGCACCCCGGTGATCGAGAAGTAGCCGTCCGACGCACGCGCCGAACCCCAGTACTGGGCGGCTGAGTTGGCGAGTCCGACCGTGTACGCGTACGACGTGTCGCGCCCGCTGATGCCGACCCCGGCGACCCGGCCGCGGCCGCTCGCCGCGACGTACCCCAAGAGGCCGAGCGAGTCAGCCCAGGAGGTGTCGATGTTCCCGTGGTAGAGCGACGACGAAGGCGCGCCGCCGTCGGTGAGGGCGATGACGTACGGGCCCTGGAGGCCGAAACGCTGGTCCTCCGTCTGGTTCTCGCCGTAGTACAGGATCTCGTACAGGCCGCCGCCGTCCGTGCTCTGGTGGCGCAGCAGCGACCGGTAGAACGGGCCGCCGGACGCCTTCTCGTGGTTCGAGCGGACCATCCACAGACCGACGCTGCCGGTCGTCCAGCCGATGTAGTCGTAGTCCATGACGCGCAGCTTCGAGTAGTGCTTGGAGCGGGTCTGCCCGTCGCTCTTGGCGAAGACGTCGGACGCCTCGATGGTGCTGGTCGTGTACGTGTAGGAGTCCGGCTCGTCGTTGAGGAACAGGCCCGCCTTGACGCGCAGGATGTAGCGCGTGGCGCTGACCGAGGTGTCGGCCTTGTTGGTCCAGATGTAGACGTTGTTCTCGCCGCTGCGGGCCGCGTAGTACAGCTTCAGCGTGCCGTACGTGACCGAGATCAGGATCGTCGGGCCGGACTGCGCGATGGTCACGGTGGAGGTGCCGAGGCCGGACTCGATGTGCGAGTTCTTGCCGCCGTAGCCCTGGTACTCGGTGCCCTTGTAGACCAGCGAGGAGAGGTCGCCGTTGGTCTTGCTGACCTTGAAGACGAGGCCGGCGCCGGTGTCCACGACGTAGTTGGCGCCGTCGTCGGTGTAGCCGAACGTCGCGGCGGACGCCGGCGTGGAGAGCGGGCCCGCGAGGGCGACGGCGGCGGCTGCCGTCCCGGCGAGCACGGAGCGCCGGGCGACCATGCCTTCGGGCATGCGGAAGGGGTGTGCGGGCATGGGCGTGCCCTCCTGAGGGTGGGGTGGGTGGTGCGGATGATTCGGCAGCGTGGCAGTCGAACGGCGTTCGCGAAAGCCCCTGCGGCGAAAGCGACTTGAGATTTCCGGCGGAATTTTTGAATCGTTGCAAGAAGACTAGTAAGCGCTTGCCGTCTCGGCTAGGGTCCTGCGCCGTCGCCTGCCCCAGCTGTGAGGAGTACCCCTGTCATGAGACGTGCCGCCGCCGTGGCCCTCGCCGTCGTCGCTGTCGCCGGTGCGGGAGCGCTGACCCCGGTGTCCGCCGCGCCCGCCGCCTCTGCGCTCGACGGGCTCGCCAACTGCACCACGGCCGCGCCCCTGACCTGTCACTTCGATGTCCCGCCCGGCGACTACGACGTCCGGGTCGAACTGGGCGGTGCCACGGCGGGCAGCACGTCGGTGAGAGGTGAGACCCGGCGGGCGCTGCTCGCCGAGACGGCGACGGAGGCCGGACGGACCGTGCACCGCTCGTTCACGGTGAACGTCCGCACTCCGGAAGGCGAGCCGACCGGCGCCGAGGGGAGCGACGGGCTCGACCTCACCTTCGGCGGATCCGCCCCCGAGCTTGCATCGATTCAGGTCAAGCCCGCGCGTCCTTCGACGGCCGGGACGCGCCGGATCCTCCTCATCGGCGACTCCACGGTCTGCGACCAGCCGGCCGAGCCCTACACGGGCTGGGGCCAGGAGCTGCCGCAGTTCCTCAAGAAGGGCGTCTCCGTCGCCAACTACGCCGACTCCGGCGAGAGTTCGGTGACGTACCTGGAGAACCCGGCGCTGTTCCCCACCGTGCAGCCGCTGATCGGGCGCGGTGACCTCGTCCTCATCCAGCTCGCCCACAACGACAAGACGACCGACGAGGCGACCTATCGGGCCGACCTCAAGACCCTCGTCGACGGGGTGCGGGCCCAGGGCGGCCGCCCGGTCCTGGTCACCCCGATCGTCCGGCGCTGGTTCAACGCGGACGGCACCCTGAACAACGACATCGCACTCCTCGTCAACGGCCTCGGCGTCAACCATCCCGCGGTCATCAGGGAGTTGGCCGCGACCGAGGACGTGCCGCTGATCGACCTCACCGCGCTGACCAAGGCGCGGGTGGAGGAGCTGGGCCCCGAGGGCTCCAAGGCCCTCTACCTCTACAACGAGAAGAAGGACAACACCCACACCTCGGTCCGGGGCGCCACCGAGTACGCGCAGTTCGTGCGGGACGCCCTGCGGGCCCAGGGCCTGGTTCCGCCGGGGCTGGTGCGCTGACCGTCACGCCTTGAGCGCCACGGCCCCGTAGAGGTTGATGTCCTCGTCCCGTACGTCGCCGATGCCGCGCCGGGCGGCCACCTCCAGGGCGTCCTGGCCCTCGACGTCCTCCGGCTCCAGCGCGGTACCGCTCCACGAGCCGTCCGGCCGCCACCGGTGGACGGGGGTCACACCCGGGTCGACCGGTGCGAGGCCGTTGTCCGTGAAGAACCGCAGGAACTCCTCGCGCGAGCGGAGCGTGAAGTCCAGCCCCGTCGCCTTCAGGCCGGGCAGCACCTGCTCCGGGTTGAGGTCCGCGGTGAGATGGCTCAGGAACACGGCGCTGCCGGGTGCCAGCGCGGCCACCAGCTCCGCCACGATCCCGTACGCCGCCGCGTCCTCGACGAAGTGCAGGATCGCCGCGAGCCCCAGCGCCACGGGCCGTTCCATGTCGAGGGTCGCGCGGGCGCCCGCCAGGATCGTGGCCGGATCGCGCAGATCCGCGTCCAGGTAGGCGGTACGGCCCTCGGGCCCGCCGTTCAGCAGGGCGCGGGCGTGGGCGAGGACCACCGGGTCGTGGTCGACGTACACGACCCGGGCCCCGGGGACGACGGACTGGGCGATCTCGTGCACGTTCGGCGAGGTGGGCAGGCCCGTGCCGATGTCGAGGAACTGGTGCACTCCCTGCTCGCGGGTCAGGTGCAGCACCGCCCGCCGGATGAAGTCGCGGTTGTGCCGCACGTCGAGGTAACCGCGCGGGTTGCGTTCCAGGGCCTTGAGGGTGACGGCGCGGTCCACGGGATAGTGGTTCCTGCCGCCGAGCAGGGCGTCGTAGACGCGGGCCGGGTGGGGGCGGGTGGTGTCGATGCGGTCACGTATGCGCGCTGCGGTCCCGGAGTCTGTCATCGGGCCACGGTAGCCCGGTGCCGGTCGGGGCAACGGCCCTTTCCGGCACGCTCGTTGTGCGCACCCCCAGGGGCGCGGGGCACGCGTGAGAAGCCCCATCGGCCCGCACCCGGCGACCGTCGAACGGAAGGCGTGGCGCCCTAGCCGCGCACCTCCAGGACCAGCTTTCCGGTGACCCGCCCGGTCTCTCCTTCGGCGTGGGCCTTCGCGGCCTCGGCGAGCCCGTACACCCCGGAGACATGGGCTCGCAGCGCCCCCGACTCCACCAGCTCGGCGACGGCCGCCATCCCGGCCTGATCGTGCTCGACGAGAACGAATGCGGCCCGCACCCCCAACTCCGCGGCGCGGTCCTTCACTTCCTCGATCCCGCTCGGCAGAATCGAGACGAGGCGGCCGCCCGGCCTGAGCGCCTCCAGCGAGCGCAGCCGCGTCTCGTCGCCCAGGGTGTCGAGGACGACGTCGACGTCCCGTGCCTCGGCCACGAAGTCCTGGGACCGGTAGTCGATGACCTCGTCGGCACCGAGGCTCCGCACGAAGTCGTGCTTGGGCGCGGACGCCGTGCCGATCACGTACGCGCCGCGCGCCTTCGCGATCTGCACCGCGACATGGCCCACGCCCCCGGCCGCGGCGTGCACGAGCACCCGCTGCCCCGGCCGCACTCGCGCCGTGTCGACGAGGGTCTGCCAGGCGGTCAGCGAGACGAGCGGCAGCGCCGCCGCCTCGGTGTGGCCGAGCGCGGCCGGCTTCGGCACGAAGGCGCGGGCGGGCCCGGCCACGTACTCGGCGTGCGAACCGGCGCCGTACGGGTACGGCAGCATGCCGAAGACCTCGTCACCCGGCTGGTGCAGCGAGACGCCCAAGCCGACCGCCTCGACGACGCCGGACACGTCCCAGCCGAGCGTGAACGGCGGCTCGCCGAGGAAGATGCCGTGCCGACGGTGCTTCCAGTCGGTGGGGTTGACCCCGGCCGCGTGCACGGCGACGAGGATCTGGCCGACACCGGGCCGGGGCCGCTCGGTCTCGGTCAGATGGAGCACATCGGGTTCGCCGAGGACGTCCTGGCGTACGGCCCTCATGAGGTCGGGGCTGGTGCTGGTGCTGCTGCTGTGCTTGGTCATGGGTCAAGCCTGTGCCGGGGGCGAGGGCGGGGCAATGGCAAGATGGTCATTAACCGATAGGATCGTGCCATGGCCGCCGTCCAGTCCTCCCGCTCCTCCCGCTCCTCCCGCTCCTCCCGCTCCTCCCGCTCCTCCCGCTCCTCTGACTCCTCCGACGCCCCCCGGACCGCTCGCTCCGTCGCCCTCCGCCCGTCCCGCCCGCACCGGATCGTCGTTCTCGCGCTCGACGGGGTGTACCCCTTCGAGCTGGGCATGCCGAATCGGATCTTCTCGCTGGTTCCGGACGCGTACGAGGTGGTGACCTGCGCCGTGGCGGACGACCGCACGGTGGCGACGAACGCCGACTTCACGATCACCGTGGCGCACGGGCCCGAGGCCCTGGAGACGGCGGACACGGTGATCGTGCCGCCCTACGACCTGCGCTTCATCACGGCCGGGACGCCCGGCCCGGTGCGCGCCGCGCTCGGCCGCATCAGGCCGGGCACCCGGATCGTCTCCATCTGCACGGGCGCGTTCACCCTGGCGTCGGTGGGCCTGCTCGACGGCCGGCCCGCCACGACGCACTGGGCGCTCGCGGATCTCTTCCGCCGCCTGCATCCCCAAGTGGCCCTGGATCCGGACGTGTTGTTCGTCGACGACGGCGACATCCTCACGTCGGCGGGCGCCGCGTCCGGCGTCGACGTCTGTCTGCACGTGGTCCGCTCCGACCACGGCAGCGCGGTCGCCAACCGGGTCGCCAGGCACTGTGTCGTGCCGCCGTGGCGGGAGGGCGGCCAGGCCCAGTACATCGAGCAGCCGGTGCCCGACGAGCCGGACGCCGGCACCGCCGCGACCCGCGCCTGGGCCCTGGAACACCTCGAACAGCCCCTGTCCCTGCGGGAGTTGGCCGATCACGCCCGGATGAGCCAGCGCACCTTCGCGCGCCGCTTCCAGGAGGAGACCGGCACGAGTCCCGGCCGCTGGCTCATCCAGCAGCGTGTGCACCGGGCCCGCCAGCTCCTGGAGACCAGCGAGCTGTCCGTCGACCGGATCGCGGCGGAGGTCGGCTTCGCCACCGGCACCTCGCTGCGGCAGCACCTCCAGGCGGCCATCGGGGTGTCGCCGCGCGCCTACCGCAGGACGTTCCACGGTGCGGGGCAGCGCTGAGGCGGTGCCGACGGCCGCCGGGCCCGGTCAGGCGTTGATGGTGATGCCGTCGGAGAGTCCGGTGCAGGCGGGCTTCGACGGCGTCCCACTTCATCGCGTTCTCCGCCGTGCCCGAGTTGAACTCCCGGTCCAGGGCGGTCACTTACGTCGCGTCGGACGTCAGCGCCGAGTCGCCGACCGCGGCACCGATCTTCGTGCCGCGCGCGTCGGCGCAGCCGCGCAGCGCGGTGGCGGCCTGCGCGTCGGAGCTCAGCCGCGGGGCCGTGACCCCGGCCGCGACCGTCACGGCCGCCGCGACGGCGAGGGGAAGCGGACGCGGCAGACGGGCTCGGGCTCTGCGGGCGCGGGACATGGCGGCTCCTCGGAGGTGACGGATGTGTCACCCCCGAGTGGCCGCCGCCCGCGCAAAGAGGGCCTAGGCCCTGTCGTCGGCCTCGGCCGGGTCCCAGCGCTCCAGGTCCCGCAGCCACGCCCGCGCCGAACTGTCCGACGGCATCCGCCAGTCACCGCGCGGCGAGAGCGAACCGCCGGCCGACACCTTCGGCCCGTTCGGCATCGCGGACCGCTTGAACTGGGCGAACTGGAAGAAGCGGCGGCAGAAGTACTCCAGCCAGTGCCGGATCTCCGCGAGGTCGTACGCCTTGTGGTCGGCGTCCGGGAAGCCGGGCGGCCACGCGCCCGCCGCGACGTCCCGCCACGCGTGCCACGCCATGAACGCGATCTTCGTGGGCCGGAACCCGTACCGCAGCACGTAGAAGAGGGTGAAGTCGTGCAGCGCGTACGGACCGATCTTGTCCTCGGTCGACTGGAGCTCCTCGCCGGGCACCAGCTCGGGGCTGATCTCGGTGTCGAGGATCGCGGTGAGGACCTCCCCGGCCTCGTCCCCGAACTGCCCGCTGCTGACCACCCACCGGATCAGATGCTGGATCAGCGTCTTCGGCACACCGCTGTTGACGTTGTAGTGGCTCATCTGGTCGCCGACGCCGTACGTGCACCAGCCGAGCGCCAGCTCGGACAGGTCGCCGGTGCCGAGGACGATGCCGCCGCGCTGGTTCGCGAGCCGGAAGAGGTAGTCCGTGCGCAGCCCCGCCTGCACGTTCTCGAACGTGACGTCGTAGACCGGGTCGCCGCCCGCGAACGGGTGGTCCATCTCCTTCAGCATCAGCCGCGCCGTGTCGGTGATGTCCAGCTCGGCGGCGGTGACGCCGAGCGACTTCATCAGCGCGTGCGCGTTGGACCTGGTGTGCTCGCCGGTTGCGAAGCCCGGCATGGTGAACGCGAGGATGTCGGAGCGCGGCCGCCCCGCCCGGTCCATCGCGTGCGCGGCCACGATCAGCGCGTGCGTGGAGTCGAGCCCGCCGGACACCCCGATGACGATCTTCGGGTTCCCGATCGCGCCGAGCCGCTGCACCAGACCCGCGACCTGGATGTTGTACGCCTCGTAGCAGTCCTGCGCGAGCCGCTCGGCGTCGGCCGGCACGAACGGGAACCGTTCGAGCTTGCGCTTGAGGCCGAAGTCGGTCGCGGGCGCGTCGAGTCGGAAGGAGACCCGCCGGAAGTCGGCGGTGCGGGCCGCGTGCGTACGGCGGTTGTCGTCGAAGGTGCCCTGCCGCTGCCGCTCCTGGCGCAGCAGGTCGAGGTCGACGTCGGCGACGGCGGCCCGGTCGCCCAGCGGGAAGCGCTCGGTCTCGTCGAGCAGCGCGCCGTTCTCGTAGATCATCGTCTGGCCGTCCCACGCCAGATCGGTGGTCGATTCGCCGAGCCCGGCCGCCGCGTACACGTAGGCGGCGAGATAGCGGGACGACGCCGAGCGGCACAGCAGCTTGCGGTCCTCGGCGCGGCCGACCGTGATCGGGCTGCCGGAGAGGTTCGCGATCACGGTCGCGCCGGCGAGGGCGGCCTCCGCGGCGGGCGGCACCGGCACCCACATGTCCTCGCAGATCTCGACGTGCAGGACGAGCCCGGTGACGTCCTCGGCGGCGAACAGCAGATCCACGCCGAAGGGCACCTCGGCCCCGCCGAGCCGGATGCTGCCACCGCGCTCCGCGTCACCGGCGGCGATCTGGCGGCGCTCGTAGAACTCGCGGTAGTTCGGCAGGTACGACTTCGGGGCGACGCCGAGGATCCGGCCGCGGTGCACGACGACCGCGCAGTTGTAGACCCGGTCCTTGTGGCGCAGCGGCGCGCCGACGACGAGCACCGGCAGCAGCTCGGCCGAGCCCGCCACGACGGTGGCGAGCGCCTGCTCCACCTCGTCGAGCACGACGTCCTGGAGCAGCAGGTCCTCGATGGAGTACCCGCACAGGCCCAGCTCGGGGAAGACCGCGACGGCCACCCCGTCCTCGGCGCACCGGCGGGCCTGACGCAGGATCGCCTCGGCGTTGGCATGGGGGTCGGCGATGGCGGCGTGGCCGGTGCATGCGGCGACCCGCGCGAAGCCCTGACTGTAGATCGACCGGAAGTTCACGCCTCCCATGATGTCAACCGGCCCGGACGGCTGCGCGGCGGGCCCGGTGGGAACGGCGCGGCCGCCGCCGGAGGCAGGAAGCCGTCCGGCGGCGACAGCGCCCCCGCGGCTCTGCGGTACAGGGCGAAGGTGCCCGTCGCCGTGGCGTGGGCGTGCAGAACGAGACGGGCCTCGCGGCCCCCTCGACCTCGCCCGCAGGCCGTACCACAGCCGCCCCTTCCTGGTCCTGCACACGGGCCGCTACGCGCGGGCGCTCGCCGGGACGCTCACCGAACCTGCCCTGCGCGAGCTCCCATTGACGGGTTCGACCGACCAATGAATGGACAGCACGGAACAGCACGGACCGGCTGACCGGGAGCGGCGTGTGAGGCTGACCCCGGCGGGGGTGCTGCTGTTCCCGTACGCGGCTGAGGACCCGGTTGAGTCTCCTGCAGGGGGAGACGCCACGATGACCGCATGACGCCCTTCCCGATCGGTGAGCTGGCCCGCCGTACCGGCCTCACGGTGAAGGCGATCCGGTTCTACTCCGACACCGGGATCGTCACCCCGGCCGGCCGTACCCCGTCCGGCTACCGGCTCTACGACACCGACGCCGTGGCCCGGCTCGCCCTCGTGCGCACGCTGCGCGAACTCGGCATCGACCTGCCCACCGTCCGACGGGTCGTCGTGGACCGGGAGCTTTCCATGGCCCAGGTCGCGGCGGCCCACGCCGAGGCCATCGACGTACAGATCCGCACCCTGCGGCTGAGGCAGTCGCTGCTCGCGGCGGCGGCCCGGCGCGGCTCGACACCGGAGGAACTGAACCTCATGCACCGGCTGACCGTACTTTCCGAGGCGGAGCGACGCCGCCTGACCGACGACTTCCTGACGGCGGTCTTCGACATCCCCGAACCCCACCCGGCCTTCCCCGGCATCGCCCGCTCCCTGACCCCGGAACTGCCCGCCGACCCCACGACCGAGCAGCTCCAGGCCTGGGCGGAACTGGCCGAACTGCTCCAGGACGAGGCCTTCCGCGCGGCGATGCGCACCCTGGCGACGGACCTGGCCGCCGACCTGGCGTCCCCGGCCGCCCGCTCCCTGGCGGAGGAGGTCCACCGCCTGGTGACCCCGGCCCTGACGGCCGGCATCACCCCCGAGTCCCCCGAGGCCCGCCCGATCATCACTGCCCTCCGCGCCCGCACCGTCGACCCCCTGCCTCGCCTGGAATCCATGAACGACCCCCGCAGGGCCCGCTACCTGAGCCTCCTGGCGGTGGTCAACGGCTGGCCCCAGCCGGAGAGCCCGGTCCCGTTCCTGGACTGGGCGGTACGGGCGCTCGCGGCGACCGCGTGACGGCCGCCGCATCCCGGGCGCGCTGGGACGACATGGTCGCCCGGTACGCGTGGGCCGATGCCGACGAGTTCGACGCGTACACCGTCTCGGTGACCGCGGGGAAGACGGAGGACGAGGTGATCCGGGCCTTCGGCGGCGATCCCGGGGCGTCCCGCCCGGCGGCGTTCACCGGGGCCCAGGAAGAGCAGACGTCCTCGCTCCACGAGGTCTACGGCCTCCTCCACGTCCTCGGCGTCGGCCGGCACGTCGTCACCATGGAGGCCGGGGGATACCACGGGACCGTCCCGGAAATCGCCATGCGGGTGTCCGCGGGCGGCGGTGACTTCTTCAGCGTGTACGCGAGCGTGAACGCGCGGTACGGGATCATGCGCGCCCGCGACGGCCGCTTGGACGGCAGCTTCGATCCCTTCGAGCTGGAGGACGCGGACTGGATGGACCCGCGGCCCGAGGTGCCCGCCTGGGCGCAAGGGGTCGACTTCCACATGGGAACCCTGAACGCCGAGTCCTTCGCGCTGATGGAGCGCACCATGGGCGTCGCCTTCGACCCGCGCTGGCTGGCCACACCCGTGCGCACCGTCGAACTCGCCGCGCCCTGAAGCGTCCGTCGTCCTAAAACATCCGGTCGACCAGCCCGTCGACGTACTCCTCGGTGAGCGGGCCCATGCCGAACAGGACGCGGATGTACATGGGGGCCATGACGTGGTCGAAGAACTCATCGGCCGCGGGCGGGTGTTCGCCGCGGGCCCGGGCGCGGTCGAGCATGGACTCGAACTGGCGGCGGCGTTCGGCGAGGAGGCCGTCGCGGGCCCGGGTGCCCTCCTCGCCCCTGGCGGACAGGGCGACGGCCAGCTGGAGCAGCGCCAGGCCGTCGGGGCCGGTGATCTCCCGGGCCACCTGCGCCGCGTACCTGCGCAGGTCGTCGGCCACGCTGCCGGTGTCGGGCATCGGCGACCGCGTGTTGAGGCGGGTCAGCGTCACATCGGTGAGCAGCGTCTCCAGGCTGCCCCAGCGGCGGTAGACGGTGGTGTCGGCGACACCCGCGCGCGCCGCGACGTCGCCGACGGTGAAGCCGCCGTACCCCCGCTCGCCCACCAGGTCGGTGACGGCCTGATGCACCGCCGCGCCGACTCGTGCGCTGCGTCCGCCGGGGCGCCGGGATCGTTCTTTTTCCTCCATGGCAGCCACCTTAACGCAGTCGGTACTTGCGTTTGGGTGCGGGGGTGCTCTACAGTCCCCCTCGCCTAATGCAGTCGACGACTGCGTTTAGATGTGGAGGGGGAATCATGGCGTCGAACCGGGCCACTTTGCTCACGGTGACCTGCCTGGGGCAGTTCATGGTGCTGCTGGACAACACGATCGTCGGCGCGGCCCTGCCCGACATGCAGCGCCGTCTGCACACGGAACTGACCGGACTCCAGTGGATCGTCGACGCGTACGTGCTGCTCGTCGCCATGCTGCTGCTGTCGGGCGGAGTGTTCGCCGACCGCTTCGGCCGCAAGCGCGTGTACCTGACGGGCGTCGCCGTGTTCACGGCCGCGTCGCTGATGTGCAGCGCCGCCGACTCCGTCGGCATGCTGGTGACCGGCCGCGTACTGCAGGGGATCGGCGCCGCGGCGATGAGCCCCGCCTCGCTGGCGCTGCTGGTGGCCGCCCATCCGGAGCCGCGCGAACGGGTCAGGGCGATCGGGCTGTGGGCCGGGCTCAGCGGCATCGGCCTCGCCGCCGGGCCGGTGGCCGGCGGTGTGCTGACGCAGGTCTACGGCTGGCCCGCGATCTTCCTGGTCAATGTGCCCATCGGCATCGCCCTGCTGACGGCCGGTCTGCGCGTGCTCGGCGAGTCCCGCAACCCGGACGCGCCCGCGCTCGACGTCCCGGGCACGGTCCTGTCCGTCCTCGGTGTGGGCGCGCTGACCTACGCGCTGATCGAGGGCGGAGCGCGCGGCTGGACCTCACCGGTGATCCTGGGCGGCTTCGCCGTCGCGGCCGTGCTCCTCGCCGCCTTCGTCGCCGTCGAGGGGCGCCGCTCCGCGCCGATGCTGCCGCCGCGCCTGTTCCGCCGGCGGCTGTTCAGCGTCTCCAACACCGCCATGGTCATGGTCGGGTTCGCGCTCATGGGGTCGTCGTTCTTCTTCTCGCAGTTCTTCGTATACGTCCAGGGCAGCTCCCTGCTGCGGGCCGGCGTGCAGACCCTGCCGATGTCGCTCGCCATGGTGGTCGTCAGCCCGTTCGCGGGCCGGCTCGCCGCCCGGTACGGATTCCGGGCCGTGGTCACAAGCGGCCTGGCGCTGGCCGGAGCCGGACTGCTCGCCCTCGGCCTGGTGCACGCCGACACCGGCTACGCGCACGTGTGGTGGCGGCTCGCCGTCGTCGGCACCGGCTTCGCGCTGACCATGTCCCCGCTGACCGGCGCCGCCGTCCTGGCCGTCAGCCACCGCGAGAGCGGCCTCGCCTCCGGCGTCAGCAGCACCACCCGGCAGATCGGGGCAGTGCTCGGCGTCGCGCTCCTCGGGGCCGTGGTCCGCTCCCGGCAGTCCGGCGGCGCCACCTTCGAGGCGGGCCTCGACAGCGCCTTCGTCGTGGCGGGTGTCGTCACCCTGGCCGGTGCCGTGCTCACCGGCCTGTGGCTGACGACCACGCGTCGCACAGCACCCCCAACGGCTCCAGCGCGTACCTCCGAAGCCGACCGGCCCGTTGCGGACCGAACCGTCGAGGTGTCGCCTCCGGCCTCATGATCAGGCGCAGATACGCGCGGCAGAACGTGAGGCGGGACCGGCCCGGGTCGTCCAGGACGGCCGGTCCGCCCGCCTCCCGGTAGGGTCCGGGAACGCGGCGTCCCGCTCGACGCCGTGGAAGAGGGCGAGCGACACGAACGCGGCCGAGCGGCCAACAGGCCGCCCTACACAGCCCGTTCGGCGTCGATGAGCGCGCTGACGTGCCCGCCGTCGACGAGGATGTCGCCGCCCCACACATCGAAGGGGACGAGGTGCGGAACGGTCACCGCGTCGAGCGCATCGCCCTGCGCGGCGAAGAGTTCACGGATCTCGTCCGTCGGCCGGGGGAGCGGGACCCCAACCGGTCGGCGTCGCCCAGCGCGGCGCCGGCCATGGCGAGGAAGGCTTCACGCCATGTGCTCCGCAGCGGGCCGACGGACTGCGCCGGGTACCCGCAGGCGTCCCCTTGACGGTGTGCGGCTCGGCGACGTACCGCCCCGACTCGGCGCGCGGCGGGACCGCGGTCGCCTCCCACGCCGGCTCGTAGAAGCGGGCCTCCGTCCTGAGGACGACCTGCTCGTACGTGAGGGCAGGTGGCGACGCCTCGGGGCCAGCTTCACCACGGGGCCCTGGTCCGCGCCCGAACTCCGCACCCGGCACACCGTGTCGAAGGTCTTGCCGCCCAGCTCCTCACGGACGAGCACGTCCTCGCGGGCGACACCCGCCGCGGCCGGCGCATCGGTGAGCCGTTCCCGGGTGCCGTGCCGTCCATCGTGCCCCTCGCGTCCGCCCCGCCGTGCGGGCGCACGGCGCCCGCGCGGCGCGCGATCCCCTCAGCCGTCCCGGTCGGCGGCGCACACCGCCGCGAGCCGCTCCAGGAGCGCCGCCGCCCGCGGGTGCGGGTCACGGCGCGGAGTGATCGTGTAGAGGCCCCGGGTCGGTGGGTCGACCAGCCGGACCGTCGTCACGTCGGTGCGCAGCGCGCGGGTCAGGACCCGGGGGATCAGCGCGACGGCGTGCCCGGTCGCGACCAGCGCCAGTTTGCCGAGCAGGTCGGCGGCGGTGAGATCGACACGGGCGACGACCCCGGCGCGGGCGGCGTGGCCGCGCAGCAGGGCCGCCGAACCGTCGTTGTCCTCGGCCCACACCTCGTCGGCCAGCTCCCGGACGGACACCGAGCCGGAGCCCGCGGCCAGCCGGTGGCCGGCCGGCAGTACGACCACCATCTCGTCCAGAGCGAGGAAGCGCCGGTCGACGCGGTCGTCGTCGGGCAGTCCGGGCGGCGCGTCCGTGACCACGGCGACATCGAGGTCCCCGCCGATCACCCCGTGGTGCAGCCGGGGGCTGAGGCCGGGGCGTAGGCTCCAGCGCAGCGGTCCCGCCTCCGTGAGCAGCGCGCGGATCGCCTCCGGGACGACGCCCGCCGCGAGCGACGGTGTCGCCCCGACGAGCAGCGGCCGCTCGGTCGCGCCGTCCCGCATGTCCCGGACCGCCCGCACGGCGCGGTCGGCCTCGTCGAGGGCGGCCCGTGCGTGCCGCAGGAACACCTCACCCGCGGGCGACGGGCGCACACCACGGGCGTGCCGCTCCACCAGCCGTGCCCCCAGCTGCCGTTCGAGCCCCGCGATCTGCCGGGAGACCGCCGACTGCGTGTGGTGCAGCTCGGCCGCGGCCGCCGACAGTGATCCCAGCCGGCACACGGTCACGAACGTTCGCCACACCTGAAGATCCATGGCGCCAGTATCACCGCTGCGAGCAGCAGGTATGCGCCGTGCGCAGAGCTCGTCCGCCGGATCTGCGCTTGTCGCAGGACGGGGTCCTGGCCCACCGTGGCCCGCATGAACGCACCGCACACCATCGCCGTCCTCGGGCTCGGCCGCATGGGCCGCGCCGTCACCGAACGGCTCACCGCGCAGGGCTTCGACGTCGTCGGCTGGAACCGGGCCACCGGCTCACCGCCGGGCGGCGCCGTGGCCGAGGCCGGTCTCGTCCTCCTCGCCCTGTTCGACGGACCCGCCTGCCGGGAGGTGCTCGACGCGGCCCGCGCCGAACTGCGCCCGGACAGTGTGGTGGTGAACCTCGCCACCGTCGCCCCCGCCGAAGCCGCCGAACTGGCCCAGGAGTCGGGCTCCCGCTACGTCCACGCGCCGGTACTCGGCTCGGTGCCCGCCGTGCGCGCAGGCACCCTGCGGATCCTCGCCGCCGCCTGCGACCCGGCCGCGCTCAACCTGGCCCGCCCCGCCCTGGACGCGCTGGGCACCGTACGGCCCGTCGGCGACGCCGCCACCGCCGCCGCGCTCAAACTCGTCGCCAACCACAGCCTGTCCGGAGCCGTGCTCGCCCTGCGTGACACCCTGCGCCAGGCCGACGCCCTCGGGCTGCCGCGCGGGCTCGTCCTCGACGTGCTCGAACTCGGCCGGCTGGGCGGCCTCGTCGCCGGGAAACGAGCCGTGCTCGAAGGCCGACTCCCGCCCGCGACGGCCGACTTCACGCTGGGCGCGCTCGCCAAGGACACGGACCTGCTGGCCGCCGCCACGGACGTCCCGCTGCGTGACGTCTCCGGCACCGGCGACGTGGGCCGGGACAGCGACATCGCCGTCGCCGCACTCACCCCCGCCGTGCGCGCCGCCGTCCTCGCACCCCTCCGTGCCTACGTCCGCGGCCACGCCACGGGCGACCCCGCCCACTTCCGAGCCGCGTTCCTGCCGGGCGCGCACATCCAAGGGATGCGGGAGGGCGCGTTCGTCTCCTGGAGCCTCGACCAGTACTGCGGGCTCTTCCCCGGCCGGCCGGCCCCCGACGAGGCGGCCCGCACCCGGCGCCTCGACACCGTCTCCGTCCACGGCACCGTCGCCACCGCGACCATGACCCTGCGGCACGGCGCGGACACCTTCACCGACGTCTTCCTGCTCGTGCGCACGGACCCCGCCGCCGACCGGTGGCACATCGCCGACAAGGCGTATCACCGGCACACGTGAACCAGCGGTGCCGCCACCGGCAACCTTTCGCCCGCCGGTGACGACCGCCTCGTACGACGCACGCGCAGCACCGTGATCCCCACCGCCCGAACCGCCGCGGACACCCCTCGCCCGGGCGGCGCAGGGCAGGGATCGCCGCCGCGCTCGTCATGGTGGCCGGGGCGGCGTACGGGACCGTCGCCCCGGCCGTCAACTCCGTCTCTGAGCAGTCGAGTTCGGCGGCTTTATCGGCGGAGGCGTCGCGGAGCCCCAGTGCCGCCCGGACCTCGGCGAGCGGGCGGGTCGAGTCCGTTAGAGCCGCGGCGCCGTGAGCGCAAGCCCGTGCACCTGGCGAACGCACGCCCCGGGCGCCGAACACGCCGACGTGCACGTGGCCCGTACGGAGAGAACCGGCTGACTGGTGTCCCGGGAGGGTCTCGCGCAGGCCACACGCGCGAACGGGACCTGCACCGGCACCTTCACGGGCACCCACCTCCGGCTCGTCGACGGGAACGGCGTCGCCACGTCCAAGGACACGGTGGTGAAGGCGCGCGTCGCCGGTGACATCGCCGTCCTCGCGGGCGGCGATCTGGTGGGGGCGTACGCGCCCGTCGCCCCGTCCTGCACGACGGCGCTGACCGGCGCGTCGCCGAAGGTGAGGACGCTGCGGGTGGTGGGGCCGCGGCCGTCACCCCCCGGCCGCACCACACCCCCGCCGCGTGCGCCGACTCCACGCCCCCCCCCCA
>NZ_JAFVLN010000012.1 GCF_017377775.1 Streptomyces sp. VRA16 Mangrove soil | reverse complement strand
GGCGCGGGGCGAGCGCACAGCCGGCCCCCAGCCACGGTCCCGGCACGCTCGCCCCGCCGCCCGGCCCCGCCCAACCGTCACACCAGCCGAACCCGAGCCACGACCCCCACCCCGGCTCGGCCCCGGCCCCGACCCCGGCCCCGGGCCAAGCGGGCCTCAGCCCAGCCGGACCCGGGCCCCCT
This sequence comes from Streptomyces sp. VRA16 Mangrove soil, assembly GCF_017377775.1. GTDB lineage: Bacteria > Actinomycetota > Actinomycetes > Streptomycetales > Streptomycetaceae > Streptomyces. The sequence goes on along the minus strand of NZ_JAFVLN010000012.1, from coordinate 301,984 downwards.
CCGTCACCCCGTCCAGCTCCAGCACCCACACCTCATTGACCCCATCCCGCACCACAGGCCCCGGCACATACAGCGTCTCCTGCGGCCCGACCCCCCAGTACCGCCCCAGACAGAACCCGTTCACCCACACGAACCCCCGCGTCCACCCCGGCAGTTCCAGCGAGGCATCCCCGGCCCCGCCCACCGCCACCTCGAACGCCCCCCGGTACAACCCCGGAAGCCCGGCCCCGCCCACCGACCCCGCCAACCCGGACCCCGGCAACCCGGACCCCGTCGACCCAGACCCCGCCAACCCTGCCACCGCATCCCGCGTGAACGCGTCGAGCCGCAGCCCCCGAGCCCGCACCCCGTGCAGAAACTGCCGCTCGTGCAGCACCCCGCCCACGATCCCCTTCACCTCACCGAGACGCGGCCCGTAATTGACCCGCCCCAGCGACTCCACCCACAGCTCCACGCGCGCGTGCCCGCTCACCGGCGTCGCGAGCACCGGCGACTCCTCCGTGAGCACCCCGGCCCGCTCCCCGTCGACGTACACCACGGCCAGGTCCCGCAGCTCCCGCGCCCGCAACTCGTACGCCTTGCGCGGCCCCGGCACCGTCACCGCGTACCGCACCAGACCCCGGTCCACGTCCAGGTCCTCGAACGACGGCGGCACCGCGTGCTCCGATTCCGGCCCGCCCAGCGCCTCAAGGACCTCCGCCAGCGGCGTGTACGCCGTCGCCTCCACCGTGACGGGCGCCCCGAGCGCGGCCGGCTGCACCGGCACATCGGGCAGCGGCCCGACCGCGTACCGGGCGAAGACCTCGCGGAACAGCCAGAACTTCTCGGTGGGGCGGCCGAACTCGTCGATCGGGGCGTCGTAGTCGTACGACGTGACGTCCGCCTCCAAGGCGCCCGAGTGCAGCGCGCCGCCGCCCCGGTTCGCCCCCGCCCAGCCGCCGAAACTCGTCCCGCCGTGCGCCATGTACAGGTTCACCGACGCCCCGCACGCGAGGATCTCCTCCAGCGTGCGCGCCGCGTCCCGCGCGTCCCGCGTCGTGTGCCCGGCGCCCCAGTGGTCGAACCAGCCGCACCAGAACTCCGCGCACATCAGCGGCCCCTTCGGGCGGTGCCTGCGCAGCGTCTCGAAGCTCTCGCGCGCGCGGGAGCCGAAGTTCGCCGTCGCCAGGATCCCCGGGACCGAACCGCCCGACAGCATGTGGTCCTCGGGCCCGTCCGACGTGAACAGCGGGACCGTCACGCCGAGTTCGAGCAGCAGGTCGGCCAGCGCCCGCAGGTACAGCTGGTCCGAGCCGTAGCTGCCGTACTCGTTCTCCACCTGCACCATGATCACCGGGCCGCCCCGGTCGACCTGCCGCTCCACGATCTGCGGCAGCAGCACCCGGAACCAGCGCTCCACCGCCGCCAGGAACTCCGCGTCCCGGCTGCGGATCCGGGACCCCAGCGGCCCCGTCAGCCAGTGCGGCAGCCCACCGTTCTCCCACTCGGCGCAGATGTACGGGCCGGGCCGAGCGATCACCCACAGGCCCGCCTCGTGCGCCGCGTCCAAAAACCGTCCCACCGCCGCCACGTCGTCGACCTCACCGGGGCGCGGCTCGTGCAGATTCCACGGGACGTACGTCTCCACACAGTTCAGACCCATCGCCCGCAGCATCCGCAACCGGTGCGGCCACTGCTCCTCGTGCACCCGGAAGTAGTGCAGCGCGCCCGACAGCAGACGCACCGGCCGGCCGTCCACCTCGAAGTCGTCCTCGCCCACCCTGAACTCGGCCATCGCGTCCCTCTCGCTCGTACAGCAGCCGTCACTGTCCCCTCTGGCGGACGACAGGGTCCATGGACAAAGATCGGCTGTTGTTGGACGGCTTGGGAGAGCCCTGGGCGGACCGGAAGACCGCGCGAAACGCCACAGGAGGGGACACATGGCCACGTACCACACCTGGATGCGCTACTTCACACCCAGCCCGGTCCACCACCGCCTCGGCCTCGTCTGCCTCGGCGTCGGACTCCAGCACGGCCTGCTGCCCACCGTCGGACCCCGCACCCTCGACCACCACGTCGCCGTCGTCGTCACCGCGGGCGGCGGCTGGTACCAGGACGCCGAGGGCCGCCGCACCCCCGTCACCGCCCCCGCCCTCATCTGGCTCACCCCCGGCCGCCCCCACCACTACGGCGCCGACCCCGACACCGGCTGGGACGAGTGCTTCGTCGACTTCACCGGGCCGGCCACCGCCACGTACACCGAACTCGGCTACATCGAACCCGAGCGCCCCGTCGTCCCCCTGTCCGACGCCGCCCAGGCCCGCGCCGCCGTCGGCCGCATCGCCCGCGCCGCCCGCCGCGGCAACCCGCTCCTCGAGGTCGAGACCGGCGCCGCCGTCCACGAACTCCTCGTCGCCCTGCGCCGCGCCCGCGCCGACATGGCCCCCGACGGCGACCCCGTCCTCCAGGCCCTGGCCCGCGACGCCTTCCAGCCGCTCTCCGTCGCCGAACACGCCGCCCGGCACGGCATGAGCCCCGCCGAACTGCGCACCGCCGTCCGCCGCGGCGCCGGATGCAGCCCCAAGGACTACCTCCTCGGCATCCGCCTGGGCCGCGCCAAGGAACTCCTCGCCGCAACAGAACTGCCCGTCGCCGCCGTCGCCCGCCGCGTCGGCTACGACGACCCCGCCTACTTCTCCCGCCTGTTCACCCGCCGCGTCGGCATGGCACCCGTCCGCTTCCGCGAACAACAAGGACGCGCCGTGCCCGGCGGCTGGTCCGACAAGATCCCCGACCCTGACGACCCGCCCATGCTCCACGTAGGCTGATCCGTCATGACCACCAGCAACCCCAACGAGGTCGACCCGGCCGTGCGCGCCGAGCTCGCCCGCCTGCGCGACAGCATCGACAACATCGACGCCGCCGTCGTCCACATGCTCGCCGAACGCTTCAAAGCCACCCAGCAGGTCGGCCACCTCAAGGCCCACCACGCCCTGCCCCCGGCCGACCCGGCCCGCGAGGCCCGCCAGATCGAGCGCCTGCGCCAACTCGCCGAGAACGCCAAACTGGACCCGGCCTTCGCCGAGAAGTTCCTCAACTTCATCATCAGCGAAGTGATCCGCCACCACGAGCAGATCGCCGAGGACACCAAGAGGTGATCGCGGGGGCTCAGCCCCCGAACATCTTCCGGTGGTTCTCACCCATGACCCAGGCGAACGCCACCATCATGGCGACGAAGGCGACCACCAGCAGCGCCACCACCGTGCCACACGTCCACAGGACCACCCGTCCCGCAGAGCGCCGCCGATACGGCATCTCCGTCACCCGCGGCGCCACCGGACGCCGCCCCCGCTCGACCGTCCCGCCAACGGACAACCCCTCCGGCGACCGAGGAGCGGGGTCCGAGGCAGAGCCCCGCGCCCAGGCACCCTGCCGCACTGTCAGAGGCATCAGGCACCATGACCCCATGCCCGTACTGACGCGCGACGAAGCGCAGACCCGAGCCCGGCTCATCGACGTCGAGCACTACCGCGTCGAACTCGACCTGACCCGTGGCCCCGACACCTTCGACTCCCGTACCGCGATCCGGTTCACCGCGCGAGCCGCAGGAGACACGTTCGTCGAGCTCGTGCCCGCCGAACTGCGCACCGTCACCCTCGACGGGCAGCCGCTCGACCCCGCCGCCCTCGACGACAACCGGCTGCCGCTGTCCGGCCTCGCCGAGGGCGCGCACGAACTCGTCGTCGACGCCGCCATGCGCTACTCGCACACCGGCGAGGGGATGCACCGCTTCACCGACCCCACCGACGGCGAGACGTACGTCTACTCCAACCTGTGCATGGTGGACGTCCAGCGCGTCTTCCCCGCCTTCGACCAGCCCGACCTCAAGGCCGTCTTCGACCTCACCGTCACCGCCCCCGAAGGCTGGACCGTCATCGCCAACGGCGTCACCGAGCACCTGGGCGACGGCACATGGCAGGCCGCCCCCACCCCACTCCTGTCGACCTACCTCGTCGCCGTCGCCGCGGGCCCCTGGCACTCCATCCGCACCGAACACCGCGGCCTCCCCTTCGGCCTGCACTGCCGCCGCTCGCTCGCCCCCTACCTCGACGCCGACGCCGACGAGATCCTCGACGCCACGCGCGCGTGCTTCGACCGCTACCACGAGAAGTTCGACGAGCCGTACCCCTTCGACTCCTACGACCAGGCGTTCGTCCCCGAGTTCAACGCCGGCGCGATGGAGAACCCCGGCCTCGTCACCTTCCGCGACGAGTTCGTCTACCGCTCCGCCGTCACCGACACCGAACGCCAGCTCCGCGCCATGGTGATCGCCCACGAGATGGCCCACATGTGGTTCGGCGACCTCGTCACCCTCAAGTGGTGGGACGACATCTGGCTCAACGAGTCGTTCGCCGAGTACATGGGCTACCAGACCCTCACCGAAGCCACCCGCTACAAGGACACCTGGGTCGACTTCGGCATCTCCCGCAAAGCCTGGGGCTACGACGCCGACCAGCGGCCCACCACCCACCCCGTCGCCCCCGACGCCGTCCCCGACACGGCCTCCGCACTCCTCAACTTCGACGGGATCTCCTACGCCAAGGGCGCCTCCGCACTGCGCCAACTGGTCACCTGGCTCGGCGAGAAGGACTTCCTCGCCGGCATCAACACCCACTTCAAGCGCCACAAGTTCGGCAACGCCACCCTCGCCGACTTCATCGACTCGCTGGCCTCGGAAGCCTCCGGCGCCGACCGCGACGTCCACGCCTGGGCCGACACCTGGCTGCGCACCACCGGCGTCGACACCCTCACCACCCGCGTCACCGACACCGACGACGGCTGGACCCTCACCGTCGACCGCACCGGCAGCCGCCCCCACCGCATCGCCGTCGGCCTCTACGACCGCGACCCGGCCGACAGCCGCGCCCTCGTCCTGCGCGAACGCATCGACGTCGACGTCCCCGGCGAACCCATCACCGGCCGCGGCCCGCGCCCCGCCCTGATCGTGCCCAACGACCACGACCTCACCTACGCCAAGGTCCGCCTCGACCCGGTCAGCGAGGAAACCGTCGTCCGCGGCATCTCCGGCGTCCCCGACCCCCTCACCCGCGCGGTGCTGTGGAACACCCTGCGCGACATGGTCCGCGACGGCCAACTGGAGCCCGCCACCTACCTGGAGACGGCCGCCGCCCACCTGAGCGAGGAAACCGACCTCGCCATCGTCCAGGGCGTCCTCACGTTCGCCCACACCCAGGTCGCCGACCAGTACACGGCCCCCGCGGACCGGCCTGCCGCCCTCACCCTCCTCACCACCCTGTGCGAGGACCTGATCCGCCGCACCGAGGACGGCAGCCACCCCGGACTGCGCCTCACCGCCGTACGCCACCTCATCGACGCCGCCCAGTACGCCGACGTCATCCGCGACTGGTACGACTCCGGCGCCGTCCCCGGCGGACCCGAACTCGACCCCGAACTGCGCTGGCGCATCCTCGGCCGGCTCAGCGTCCTCGGCGCCGTCGACGACGCCGTCATCGAGGCCGAACTCGCCCACGACCCCAGCGCCGTCGGCCAGGAGGGCGCCGCCCGCTGCCACGCCTCCCTGCCCGACCCGCAGGCCAAGGCCGCCGCCTGGGACGCGATGTTCGCCGACCACACCGACGAACCCGACCGCGAACTGTCCAACTACCTGTTCACCGCCACCGCCCAGGGCTTCTGGCAGCCCGAACAGGCCGACCTGCTCCGCTCCTACCTGCCGCGCTACTTCACCGACGCCGTCACCCTCGCCGAACGGCGCGGCCCCGCCATCGCCACGGCCGTCGGCCGGTACGCCTTCCCCGAGCACGCCGTCGACCCGGAGACCCTCCGGCTCGGCGAACAGTGCCTCAGCCAAGGGGAGCCCAGCCCCGCACTGCGCCGCAAGCTCGACGACCAACTCGACGACCTGCGCAGAGCGTTGAAGGCACGCCAAGGATGACCGGCCGACGCTGAGCCGAAGGGGCGCCTCCCGGGATCCACGGGATCCACCGGATCCACGGGAGGCGCCCTAACCCGCCCCTCCACGGGAGGCCCTCAACCCGCCCCTCCGCCGGAGGCGCCCCACTCGCCCTCCGCCCGAGGCCCCCAACCCGCCCTATACACCACCAACACGCTCTCTCCGTACAGCAGTACCCCTTTCGGGTTTCCTTCCCGCATTTGCCGGTGGCCTGCCTTCCGCAACGCCAAAACTGGTGCGCACCGTTCCATGTCCCGCCGCGCACCAGAAGGACCCCGCATGATCCCGCCCGCCGCCCGCCACCACCCCTCCAAGGGATGGGCAGCGCCCATGGGCCTCCTTCTTCCGCCCCTGGCCGGAGGCACCCAGGGCCCCGACGCCCTGCGGCCGCTGCTCGGCACCGTCCTCGACGCCCTCCACGAAGGCGCCGTCCACCGCGCGGGACCGCTGCCCGCCGGCGGCCCCGACACCGTCGCCGCCCAACTCCGCGAAGCGGTCGGCCCGTTGCTCCCCGAGCACGGCACCGGAGCCGAGGAAGCCCTGCGCACCCTCGTCACCGCCCTCGCCGCCGGCGCCGCCGACCCCGCCGAACCCCTGTGCGCGGCCCACCTGCACTGCCCGCCGCTCGCCGTCGCCACCGCCGCCGACCTCGCCGCGAGCGCCCTCAACCCGTCCATGGACTCCTGGGACCAGGCCCCGGCGGCCTCCGCGCTCGAAGCCGACCTCACCGCCGCACTCGCCCACGAGACCTACCCGGCGGCCGACCGGCCCGACGCCCTCGTCACCACCGGCGGCACCGAAGCCAACCAACTCGCCGTACTACTCGCCCGCGAGACCGACCCCCACCCCGAACCCGTACAACTCCTCGTCGGCGAGAACGCCCACCACAGCCTCGCCCGCGCCGCCTGGCTCCTCGGCCTGCCCGAACCCATCGTCGTACCCGCCCCCACCGGCACCCTCGACCCGGCCGCACTCGACGAAGCCCTCACCGACCTGCCCGGCCCCAAACTCGTCGCCGCCACCGCCGGCACCACCGACGCCGGGCTCATCGACCCGCTCCCCGAGATCGCCGACCTCTGCGACCACCACGGCGCCCGCCTCCACATCGACGCCGCCTACGGGGCAGGCCTCCTGTTCAGCCCCCGCCACGCCACCCTGCTGCACGGCCTCGACCGCGCCCACACCGTCACCCTCGACCTGCACAAACTCGGCTGGCAGCCGGTCGCCGCCGGACTCCTCGCCGTACGCGAACCCGCAGACCTGCGCGCCCTCACGCACACCGCCGACTACCTCAACGCCGACGACGACACCGAAGCAGGACTGCCCGACCTCCTCGGCCGCTCCCTGCGCACCACCCGACGGCCCGACGTCCTCAAACTCGCCGTCACCCTCAAAGCCCTCGGCCGCACCGGCATCGGCACCCTCGTCGACCAAGTCATCGCCCTCGCCCACCACCTCGCCCGGCTCGTCGACACCCACCCCGACCTGGAGCTGTACGACACCCCCACCCTCTCCACCGTCCTGTTCCGGCCCACCGACGCCACCGACGCACACATCGCCGACATCCGCCGCACCCTGCTCACCGAGGGCCACGCCGTCCTCGGCCGCGCCCGCATGGACGGAAAGCTCTACCTCAAAGCCACCCTGCTCAACCCCCACACCACCCCCGACGACCTCACCGCACTGCTGAAACTGGTGGAAGGACCCACGTCCCGATGACTGCCGCGCCCACCCCCCACCCCGCCACCTTGCCCACCGAAGCACCACGCGACCTCGTCGGCATCGGCATCGGCCCCTTCAACCTGTCCCTCGCCGCCCTCGCCCACCCCCTCACCGAACTCGACACCGCCTTCTACGACCAGCGCCCCGCCTTCCACTGGCACCCCGGCCTGCTCATCGACGGCGCCACCCTCCAAGTCCCCTTCCTCGCCGACCTGGTGACCCTCGCCGACCCGGCCAGCGACTGGAGCTTCCTCAACTACCTCAAGACCCGCGAACGCCTCTTCCCGTTCTACTTCGCCGAGCGCTTCCACATCCAGCGCGCCGAGTACGACGCCTACTGCCGCTGGGTCAGCGAGAACCTGCCCGGACTGCACTTCGGCCACCAGGTCGACGCCGTCCGCTGGAACCCCGAACGCGCCCTGTTCGAGGTCGACTTCACCCAGCTCGACGCCGACGGAGAGGCCGAAGCCCTCGGCCGCACGTACACCAAGAACGTCGCCCTCGGCATCGGCACCGAGCCCTTCGTCCCCGAACCGCTCAAGCCGCTCGCCGACGCGCCCACCGTGCCCGTCATCCACTCCGCCGACTACCTCACCCACCGCGCACGCCTCCTCGCCGCCGAACACGTCACCGTCATCGGCAGCGGCCAGTCCGGCGCCGAAATCTTCCTCGACCTCCTCAAGCACCGCCCCGAAGGCCACGAGAAACTCCACTGGCTCGCCCGCACCGAAGCCTTCGCACCCATGGAGTACAGCAAGCTCGGCCTCGAACACTTCACCCCCGACTACACCCGCTACTTCCACGCCCTGCCCGAGCGCGAGCGCGACCACCTCGTCCCCGCCCAGTGGCAGCTCCACAAAGGCATCGACGCCGACACCATCGCCGCCATCCACGACGAGCTGTACCAGCGCACCCTCCACGGCGGCTGGCCCGACGCCACCCTCACCCCCGGCGTCAGCGTCCGCACCGCGGGCCGCGTCGCCACCACCAAGATCGAACTCCACCTCGAACACCGCCGGCAGAGCGCCCGCTCCCGCCTCACCACCGACGCCGTCGTCCTCGCCACCGGCTACAAGGAACGCCCCCTCGACGGCATGCTCGCCGGCCTCGACCCCTACATCCGCCGCGACAGCTCCGAACGCCCCCGCATCGACGAGCAGTTCCGCCTCGTCCTCGACGACTCCGTCACCGGCGCCCTCTACGTCCAGAACGCCGAACGCCACACCCACGGCGTCGGCGCCCCCGACCTCGGCCTCGCCGCCTGGCGCTCCGCCACCATCCTCAACTCCCTCACCGGCAAAGACCCCTACCCGCAGCCCCGACGCACCGCCTTCACCAGCTTCGGCCTCACCGGACACGAGCACCGCGCCCCCGGGCCCGCCCAGCGACAGGCGGGGGAGCGCGGCACCATGGTCAAACTCCAGGGCTGACCCCCGGCGGCGGACTCACCTCACGAGAAGACGATCGGCGTCCCGTCCCGCGTCAGCTTCCAGTCCACCGAAGCGAAGTCGGCCGGGTCGAGGACACCCTTCGCCGTCACCCACTCCGCGATCCGCGTCCGGATCTCCGTCGACTCCGACCACAGCTCCTGCGCCGTCGCCACACCCGGGAACGCGCCACCACCGTTCGCCCGGTAGTTGTTCACCGCGAACACGAACTGCGCCGCGTCATCCAGATCCGCACCGTCGAACCTCAGGTTCTTGATCCGCGAACCCGCCGGCTGCGCGACGTCGATGTCGTACGTGACCCCCGACACGTAGTCGTAGTTGTAGTCCGGGCGGTTGTTCGCGTTCGTCAGCTTGTCCACGTCGACCGCCGCGCCCGCCGCCGTCTGCACGAAGTACTCCGCCGAGTACTCCAGGTACGCCCGCACCTGCGCACCCGTCATCAACTTCGCGACCAGCGTGTTGTCGTACACGTACAGGCTCGACAGATCCCGGATCGTGACATTGCCCGCAGGGATCTCCGACGTACGAGAGAACGGCGACGCCTGCGACAGCACCGGAAGCGACGCGTACTGCGTCGACTTCAGAGCCTCCGTCACCACATCCGCCTGCACCTTGTTGATCAAGTCGATGATCGGCGCGTCCTTGTAGCGGGCGTCCACCGTCGTCAGCGTCGTCGTCGCCCGCCCGACCACCTGGTTCACATACTTCACGACCAGGTCGTGGTCCGCCTGCAGCAGCTTCGTGATCTTCGGATCGTCCGCCACCGCGTTCGAGTTCAGCAGCTTCGACGACACCGACTCGACCGCCCAGCGGCCCTTCTCCCACACCAACTCGAAGTCGAACAGCGCCAGCCGCTCCGCATAGCACAGCGGCTCCGACAGCACGACCGTCTTCCCCGTCTTGTCGTTCGTCACCAACTGCTGCTCGATCTCCACGTGCGCGTGCCCGACCAGGATCGCGTCGATCCCCGGCACCGTCTTCGCCACGTTCGCCGCCGCGTTCTCCACGTACGGCAACTGGTCACCCCACGACGACGTGCCCGACGCACCCGAGTGCGCCGAAATGATCACGACGTCCGCGCCCATCGACCGCAGCTTCGGCACCCACAGCGCAGCCTGCTCCTCAAGCCCCGGGAACTTCAGCACACCCTGCACATACGCCTTGTCCCAGATCGCGATACCCGGGTTCGTCAGCCCCAGGATCGCCACCTTCACGTCCTTGCCGTGCGGCGTCCGCATCGTCTTGATGACGTACGGCCTGAACGCCGGCTTCTCCGTCTTCGCGTCCACCGCGTTCGCCCCGAGCAACGGGAAACGCAGCTGCGACTCGAACTTGCGCAGCGTATCGATGCCGTAGTTGAACTCGTGATTGCCGAGCGCCGCCGCGTCGTACCCGATCGCGTTCATCGCCTCGGCCATCGGATGCACCGGACCGTTCTCCGCCGTGATCGGATCCACCCGCGCGAAGTAGTACGTCAACGGCGTGCCCTGGATCGTGTCACCGGCGTCGATCAGCAGCGTGTTGCGCCGGCCCTTCTCCGCACGGACCTGCTGCACCAGCGTCGAGATCCGCGACAGACCCTGCGCGTTGCCCGCCGCGTCCTTGTACTCGGCGTCCTTGTAGTAGTCCCAGTTGAAGACATGACCATGCAGATCGGTCGTCCCCATGACGGTGAACGCATACCGCTTCTGCTTCTTGGCCTTGCCCTCCTCGGCCTCGGCGGCCGGCGCGGCGACAGCCCCCGCCAGCGCCACACCGGCACCGGTCGCGGCGGACTTGCCCAGGAAGGATCTGCGGTTCAACGGCATCGAGGAGCTCCTGACCCACGACCACTCGTGGTTCGTACGAAAATGAACAGAGGCAACGCGCGTAGATTCTGGCCCAGAAGCCCCAACCCGCAACAGCCCCCGCAGGTTTCGATCTGGTGACCTGCCGCCGAACCCCAACGGTGTCAAAGTGGGGCCCATGACCCAAGACGACCCCACCCTGAGCGCCCCCCACGGAACCCCTCAGGCCCCCCGACTCACCGTCCGCGGCGAAGCCCACCTCGAAGCCGACCCCGAACTCGCCCGCATCGGCATCACCATCACCGCCCGCAACACCGACCGCCGCACCACCCTCGACGACCTCACCCGCCGCAACGCCACCACCCTCGACCTCATCAAGAGCTACGGCGAAGCCGTCGAAAAACTACAGACCGGCGCCTTCTCCATCGCCCCCGAATTCACCAAACACGGCCGCGGCGAACGCATCCGCACCTACCGCGGCACCGTCCACCTCACCACCGAACTCACCGACTTCACCGCACTCGGCGAACTCACCACCCGCCTCGCCGACTTGGACCTCACCCGCGTCGACGGACCCTGGTGGTCCCTGCGCCCCACCTCACCCGTGCACGCAGCCGCCCGCAGGCAAGCCGTCCACGAAGCCGTCCGACGCGCCCGCGAATACGCCGACGCCCTCGGCACCACCCTCGCCGCCCTCGTCGAACTCGCCGACATCGGAGCCGAAGGCCACCCCGCCCGCTTCGACCGCGCCATGGTCCGCATGTCCGCGGCCGGCCCCTACACCGACGGCATCGACGACAACCCCGCCACCCTCGACCTCGAACCCGAACGCCAAGAGGTCCACGCCGCCGTCAACGCCCGCTTCACCCTTCACCCGCCGACCCTGTGACAACCCCGCGCGACCCCATGAACCGTTCATCCATTGCTCATCAGAGCGCCACGCCGCGCAAATTCAAAACATAGCGACGCTTGTCAATAACCCTTCACGCAAAGGTTGTTGAGTAGTCATACCCATCCAATTCCCTACCCGCTGGTAGGGCCTAGGCTCGAACCATGCGCCGAGCAAAGATCGTCTGTACCTTGGGCCCCGCCACCGACTCGTACGAGCAGATCAAGGCACTCGTAGAAGCCGGAATGGACGTCGCCCGCTTCAACCTCAGCCACGGCACCTACGCCGAACACGAGGAGCGCTACCAGCGCGTGCGAAAGGCCTCCGACGAGACCGGCCGCAGCGTCGGCATCCTCGCCGACCTTCAAGGCCCGAAGATCCGCCTCGGCCGCTTCAGCGAAGGCCCCGTACTCCTTGAACGCGGCGACGAGTTCACCATCACCGTCGAAGACGGCATCCAAGGCGACCGCCAGCGCTGCGGCACCACCTACAACGGCCTCGCCGAAGACGTCACCCCCGGCGAACGCATCCTCGTCGACGACGGCAAAGTCAGCCTCGAAGTCACCGGAGTCGACGGCCCCCGCGTCCACACCCGCGTCGTCGAAGGCGGCATGGTCTCCGACCACAAAGGCCTCAACCTCCCCGGCGTAGCCGTCTCCGTCCCCGCCCTCAGCGAAAAGGACGAAGCAGACCTCCGCTGGGCCCTGCGCACCGGCGCCGACGTCATCGCCCTCTCCTTCGTCCGCAGCGGCCGCGACATCGAAGACGTCCACCGCATCATGGCCGAAGAAGGCCGCCACCTCCCGGTGATCGCCAAAGTCGAAAAGCCCCAAGCGGTCGACAACATCGAGGACATCGTCGCCGCATTCGACGGCATCATGGTCGCCCGCGGCGACCTCGGCGTCGAAATGCCCCTCGAACAAGTCCCGATCGTCCAGAAGCGCGCCATCAAACTCGCCAAGCGCAACGCGAAACCGGTCATCGTCGCCACCCAAATGCTCGATTCAATGATCGACAACTCGCGACCGACCCGCGCCGAAGCCAGCGACGTCGCCAACGCCGTCATCGACGGCACGGACGCCGTCATGCTCTCCGGCGAAACCAGCGTCGGCAAATACCCCATCGAGACGGTCAAGACCATGGGCCGCATCGTCGAAGCCGCCGAGGAAGACATCCTCGCCAAGGGCCTGCCCCCGCTCACCGAACGCAACAAGCCCCGCACCCAAGGTGGAGCCGTCGCCCGCGCCGCAGCCGAAATGGGCGACTTCCTCGGCGCCAAATTCCTCGTCGCCTTCACCCAGTCCGGCGACACGGTGAAGCGTCTGTCTAGGTATCGCTCCCCGATCCCCCTCCTCGCCTTCACCCCGGTCCCGGCGACCCGCTCCCAGCTCAACCTCACCTGGGGCGTCGAAACCTTCCTCGGCCCCCACGTCGACTCCACCGACGCCATGGTCGCCCAGGTCGACGACCAGCTCCTCAAGATCGGCCGCTGCAAGAAGGGCGACATCGTCGTCATCACCGCCGGCTCCCCGCCCGGCGTCACCGGCTCCACCAACATGGTCCGCGTCCACCACATCGGCGAGGACGACAGCCCCAAGTAGGCTTCCGCGATACACAGTTGAGGCCGCGCCCGAGACAGCCGGGCGCGGCCTCATGCGCGCGGTCAGTGCTTGGGGCCTACGTGGGCGTCCACCAGGGCTACGTCTTGTTTCCGGGCGATCGAGATGTTGAACGCGTTGCCGTTTCGGGCACACTGCTTCCAGCCGACGCCGAGTTTGTCGAGCGTGTCTGTGAAGAGCTGGCGGATGTCGTCGGACTTGTTGCTGAAGAAGTACCGGGGGTACTCGTATCGTTTCCGTTCGCCGCCGACAGTCTTCTCGGTCCAGTTCGTGATGCGGCAACCATCGGAGTGGATCAGGCCGCGGATGAATGCCCAGGGGTGGGCGTCGACGATCTCTTGTTGCCAGAAGGCGAGGGTGATCTTGCGGTTGTGCTTCTTCCCGGGGCCGTGCTGAGGGAAGAGGCAGGGCCAGTGGTTGCTGTAGCAGGTGACCGACTGGCAGCCCTGGCGCTGCACCCGGAAGACCTTGTTTGCGGGGCGTACGGCCTGCATGGCCTCGGCGCACAGGGTGATCAGACCGGGCCAGGCGTCGGCGCAGGCGATGCGGAGGAAGTATGTGTTCCGTCGGAGGTAGCTGATGCAGCCGTCGCCCAGGTAGAGCCCGAGCAGATACGAGTACGCGACAGGATCCTCGGGAGGTCGCGGTACTTCCTCGCAGCGGGGGCACGCCGCCGCGCGGTCCCACCCGAGCGGTTCGATGCGCACCTGCCAGCTTCGGATGGCCGCCCGGGAGATGCCGGTCTGCTTGCTTACCGAGTTCAGGCTGCGCCCCTGTGCCACCAGCGCCAGAGCGCGTTTGCGTGTGTCCACGTCATACATATGGGCAGCCTGTGAGGTCATACCGTCCGACACGCAGCAAAAAGCGGATGTTCACGAGAACGTGAGCATCCGCTTCCGATGTCTAACCTTCGAATCGAAGGAAAAGTGCCCCGGGTCGGACTCGAACCGACACTGTATGGGTTTTGAATCCATTGCCTGCTGCCAATTGGGCTACCGGGGCCCACGGAATCGTAGGTTAACCCCGACCCGCTGCCCGACCACCTTACCGCAGCTAGGTAGGCTCTTGTCAGCAGTACCCCCGCCCTGCATAACCAAGGAGCGCCCCCGTGACCGCCCCCGAGTCGCCCCAGCCCGTCGATGACGACAAGTCGCACGTCCCGCCGCTGACGACCCGTGTCGTCATCGCGGAGGACGAGGCCCTCATCCGCCTCGACCTCAAAGAGATGCTCGAGGAAGAGGGCTACACCGTCGTGGGTGAGGCCGGTGACGGTGAGCAGGCCATTGAGCTGGCCCGTGAGCACAAGCCCGACCTGGTGATCCTCGATGTGAAGATGCCGAAGCTGGATGGCATCAGTGCGGCGGAGAAGATCGCCGAGGAGTCGATCGCTCCGGTGCTGATGCTGACCGCGTTCTCGCAGCGCGATCTGGTCGAGCGGGCGCGGGATGCCGGTGCGATGGCGTATCTCGTCAAGCCGTTCTCGAAGAGCGATGTGGTGCCGGCGATCGAGATGGCCGTGTCGCGGTTCACCGAGTTGAAGACGTTGGAGCAGGAGGTCGCGGACCTCACTCAGCGTCTGGAGACGCGGAAGCTGGTGGACCGGGCGAAGTCGATTCTGCAGACGGAGTACGGGCTGACGGAGCCGGCGGCGTTCCGCTGGATTCAGAAGACGTCGATGGATCGTCGGCTGTCGATGCAGCAGGTGGCCGAGGCGGTCATCGAGGACGCTGAGGAGAAGAAGGCGAACAAGGGCTGATTGCTCGCCCTGTCTTTTCGCTTGTGTACGTGAGTGAGGCCCGCACCCGGATGGGGGTGCGGGCCTCACTCGTGTAGGGGGTCAGTCCTCGCCGAGGTATGCCTTGCGGACGGATTCGTCGTGGAGGAGTTCTTGTCCGGTGCCGGAGAGGGCGATGGAGCCGATTTCCATGACGTGGCCCTGGTCCGCCAGGGACAGTGCCGCTTGGGCGTTCTGTTCGACGAGCAGAATCGTTGTGCCTTGGGATTTCAGCTCGACGATGGTGGCCATGATCTTCTGCATCATGATCGGGGAGAGGCCCATGGAGGGTTCGTCGAGCATGAGGAGTTTGGGCTGGGACATGAGGGCGCGGCCCATGGCGAGCATCTGCTGTTCGCCGCCGGAGAGGGTGCCTGCTGCTTGCTTCCTGCGTTCGCCCAGGATGGGGAAGAGGTCGTAGGCGCGCTGGATGTCCTTCGCGATGCCTGCCGTGTCCTTGCGGAGGAACGCTCCGAGTTGGAGGTTCTCGGCGATGGTCAGGCGGGGGAAGATGCGTCGGCCTTCGGGGGAGTGGGCGAGGCCCATGGCGACGATCTTGTGCGCGGGGACGTTGTTGAGTGGCTGCCCGTTGAACGTGATCTTGCCGCTGAGGGGCTTCAGGAGTCCCGAGAGGGTGCGGAGGGTGGTGGTCTTTCCGGCGCCGTTGGTGCCGATGAGGGTGACGACCTGGCCTTCTTCTACGGTGAAGGAGATGCCTTTGACGGCTTCGATCTTGCCGTAGGCGACCTTGAGGTTCTCGACCTCGAGGAGTGCGGTCACTGGTCGTTCCCTTCGGCTGCGTCGGCGGCTTCCGCGGCCTGGATCTCTTCGATGGCGGTGTCCTCGGGAGCGCCTTCGAAGGGGGTGCCGAGGTAGGCGGCGATGACGCGTTCGTCGCCCTGGACGACGTCGCTGGTGCCTTCGACGAGTTTTTCGCCTTGGACGAGGACGGCGACGCGGTCGCAGAGGTTGAAGATGAAGCGCATGTCGTGCTCGATGACGAGGACGGCGGTGCCCTTGTCGCGGATGGCGAAGACGAGTTCTTCGGTGGCGCGGGTTTCCTGGGGGTTCATGCCGGCGGTGGGCTCGTCGAGGAGCAGGAGGCCGGGTTCGCTCGCGAGGGCCCTTGCGATCTCCAGCTTGCGCTGTTCTCCGTAGGGGAGGTTGCGGGCGAGGTGTTCGCGTTTGTGGGCGAGGCCGATGAACTCGAGGAGTTCCATGGCGCGTTCTTCGCTGGCGCGTTCGGCCTTTTTGAAGCCGGGGCCGCGCAGGAGGGCTGACCAGAGGCCTTCTTTGGTGCGGGTGTGGCGGCCTACGAGGACGTTTTCCAGGACCGTCATGTTGGCGAAGAGGCGGATGTTCTGGAAGGTGCGGGCGATGCCGGCCTGGGTCACCAGGTGGGGCTTGGGCGGGAGGACCGTGCCCTTGTAGGCGACCTTGCCTTCGGTGGGGACGTAGAGGCCGGTGAGGCAGTTGAAGAAGGTGGTTTTGCCTGCGCCGTTGGGGCCGATGAGGCCGACGATCTCTCCGGTGTTGACGGTGAGGTCGACGGAGCGGACGGCGGTGAGGCCGCCGAAGCGCATGGTGACGTCGCTTGCTTCGAGGACGGTGTCGGTGACGGTGTTGGTCATGGTGGTCACGCCCCCGCCTTCGTGGTGGCCGGTTCGTCGGCGTCGGGCAGTCTTTGTTCGGGTACGTCGAGCTGGCCGGTCTCGTGGAACTCGAGTTGGCGGCGCCGGTTGGCGATGATGCCTTCGGGGCGGAACCGCATGAGGAGGACGAGTGCGATGCCGAAGGCGAGGAGTGACTTGTCCTGGAGGAAGACGAGCTTCTCGGGGAGCAGGTAGAGGAGGGCTGCGCCGAGGATGGGGCCTGCGACGGTGCCCATGCCGCCGAGGACGACGGCGGCGAGGAGGAATGCCGAGTTCGGGGGTGTGGAGCCCGCGAACTGGTAGGGGTTGGGGACGACGCTGTAGGTGACGTGGGCGCTGACGGTGCCGGCGAGGCCCGCGAGGGAGGCGCCGAGGGCGAAGGCGACGAGTTTGACGCGGAAGCCGTTGATACCCATGGCGGTGGCGGCGGTTTCGTCTTCGCGGATGGCGATCCAGCTGCGGCCGATGCGGGAGTCGGCGGCGCGGGTGTAGACGAGGACGACGATCGCCATGATGAGGACCATCAGGAGGTAGTAGTTGGCGAAGCGTCCGAGGGTGAAGCCGGCGATGTTGTGGGTCTGGCTGAAGTCGATGCCGAGGATGTGGAGGTCGGGGATCGACGGGATGCCGTTGGGGCCGTTGGTGATGTCGGGTCCGGAGTCGCCGTCCATGTTGTTGACGGCGATGCGGAAGATCTCTCCGAAGCCGAGGGTGACGATGGCGAGGTAGTCGCCGCGCAGTCGCAGGGTGGGTGCGCCGATGAGGACGCCGAAGACGAGGCTGGCGGCGGCGCCGGTCAACGCTGCTGCCCAGAAGGGGAACTGGACGCCGGAGAAGCGGGAGAACTCGGAGCCGGAGACGAGGGCGGCGGTGTAGGCGCCGACGCCGAGGAAGGCGACGTATCCGAGGTCGAGGAGTCCGGCGAGGCCGACGACGATGTTGAGGCCGAGGGCGACGGTCCCGAAGATCAGGATGTTGACGCCGATGTTGGCGTAGTGGTCGTCGGTCTGGGTGAAGGGGAAGGCGATGGCTGCGGCGAAGCCCATGGCGAGGGTGAAGCTGCGGTTCTTGGCGACGAGTCGGGAGAACTGGTCGATGAGGCCTGCGGTGTGCAGGGCCCAGACGGCGAAGACGACGACGATGAGGTAGCCGATGAAGAGTTCGCCGTACTCGGTGTCGATGCCGTAGGTGAAGACGAAGAGGCCGACGATGGTGACGGCGGTGATGATGAGGCGCTGGATCCAGGGGGTGGGCAGCGGCGTCGGGGGGATGGCGTCGGGCTTGGCGAGGTAGGCGCGGAAGGTGTCTGTGGCGCTGTGTTCGCCGGCTCCTGCCTGGGGGAGTGAGAAGGCTCCGATGAGGGGGAGGAGGGAGGCGACGGCGGCGATCCAGCCGCCTGGTTCGAGGTTGGTGAGGCCGCCGAGCTTGGCGGCGATGGCGATGACGGTGAACCAGGTGGTGCCGAAGGCGCCGAGTGCGGTGAGGGCGGCGGGTGCGTTGCTGCCGTCTCGGGCGAGGGCGCGCAGGCCGGGGACGCCGTAGTGGCCGAGTCCGACGAGGGTGACGAGGATGCCGGCGGTGAGGGTCAGCCACTGGAGGCCGCCGGGGTAGCCGGTGATGGTGAGGTCGCCGGGGAATTTGGCGGTCCAGGTCCAGGCCAGGAACGCGGAGGCGGCGGTGGCGATGCCGCCGATGACGAGGAGGGGGCGGGCCGCTGCGGCGGGGAGGGGGATGAGGCCGCGGGTGGGGGTGTCGCTCTGGGGCATGGCGTTTTCGGTGGTGTTGGTCATGGTGGTCACGCCCTGTCCGCGACGCGTTCGCCGAGCAGGCCTTGGGGCCTGAACAGGAGGACGAGGATGAGGAGGCAGAAGGCCCAGACGTTGGCCCAGGTGGAGCCGCCGAGTTGTTGCATGCCGGGGATGCCGTCGATGTAGGCGGAGGCCATGGTTTCGGCGACGCCGAGGACGAGCCCGCCGAGCATGGCGCCGTAGATGTTGCCGATGCCTCCGAGGACGGCCGCGGTGAAGGCTTTGAGGCCCATGAGGAAGCCCATGCGGTAGTCGATGCTGCCGTATTTGAAGCCGTAGGCGATGGCGGCGACGGCGGCGAAGAAGCCGCCGATGGCGAAGGCGATGACGATGATGCGGTTGGTGTCGATGCCCATGAGCTGGGCGGTGTCGGGGTCTTGGGCGGTGGCTTGCATGGCGCGGCCGGTGCGGCTGCGGCGGACGAAGAGGGCGAGGGAGGCCATGCAGATGACGGCGGCGATGATGAGGAAGATGTCGCCGTCCTGGATGGTGATGTTGCCCAGGTCGTGGGAGCCGCCGATGCCGGGGAAGGAGCGGGCGCGGTCGGCTCCGGGGTAGAAGTTGCGGACGACTTCCTGGAGGGCGAGGGAGAGGCCGATGGCGGTGATGAGCGGTGCCAGGCGTGGGGCTCCGCGCAGTGGTCGGTAGGCGAACCGTTCCGCTCCCACTGCTATGAGGACGGCGACGAGGCCGCCGCCGATCAGCATGAGGGGCAGCAGGATCCACATCGAGGTGCCGGAGGGAAGGATCAGTGAGACCGTGAGCGCGCCGAACGCTCCGGTCATGAAGATCTCGCCGTGCGCGAAGTTGATGAGCTGGACGATGCCGTACACCATCGTGTAGCCGATGGCGATCAGCCCGTACATCGAGCCGAGGAGCAGCCCGTTGGCCAGCTGCTGCGGCAGGGTGTTCACCGCGTGGCCTCCATGTCGCTGGTGGTCGGTGTGCACCCGTGGGGTGCTGGGTGGTGGTGTGAGAACGGGCCGCGCGGTGGGGGTCGTCCTGCCGCGCGGCCCGTGTGGTGCCTTGGGTCGTGGATCAGCTGACCGGCTGAGGCCGGGTCAGTTCTCTTCGTACGTGCCGGTCTTGACGGCCTTCCAGGCGCCGTTGGTGACCTGGTAGACGGTGAGCTGCTTGTTGCCGGTGTCGCCGTACTCGTCGAAGGAGACCTTGCCGGTGATGCCGTCGAAGTTGGACTTCTGGACTTCTTCGACGACCTTGGAGCGGAGTGCGTCGCCGGTGGGGAGCTTGCCGCCGTTGGCGTCCTTGACGGCCTTCACTGCCTTGATGATGGCGGTGGTGGCGTCGTAGGAGTAGCCGCCGTAGGCGCCGTAGTCGCCCTTGTAGCCCTTGGACTTGTACTCCTGGACGAAGGCCTTGGCGGCGGGGAGGGTGTCGACGGGGACGCCGACGGAGGTGGCGAGGTCGCCTTCGGCGGCCTTGCCGGCGGTCTCGATGTAGGTGGTGGCGAACATGCCGTCGCCGCCGAACAGCGGGATCTTGACGCCGGCTTCCTTGAGCTGCTTGGTGATCAGCTGGGACTCGTCGTACTGGCCGCCGTAGTAGAGGATGTCGGCCTTGGACGACTTGATCTTGGAGACGAGGGCCGCGAAGTCCTTGTCGCCGGTGTTGATGTGGTCGGTGCCGACGGCCTTGCCGCCCGCCTTGACGAACTGCTCCTTGAAGATGCGGGCGAGGCCGGCGCCGTAGGTCTGCTTGTCGTCGACGACGAACGCCTTCTTCTTCTTGAGGGCGTTGACGGCGTAGTCGGCGGCGAAGCCGCCCTGGAGGGCGTCGGTGGTGGCGGTGCGGAAGTACGTCTTGTAGGCGCGCTTCTTCGTGCCGCTCTGCCAGTCCTTGCCCTGGGTGAGGGACGGGTCCGTGTTGGACGGCGAGATCTCGACCAGGTTGGCGGAGGCGAAGACCTGCTGCATGGACTGGGCGACACCGGAGTTGAGCGGGCCGACGACGCCGACGACGGACTTGTCGCCGACGAGTGCCGTGGCGTTCTGCTGTCCGGTGGCGGGCTGGGCCTTGTCGTCGAGGGCCTTGATCTTGAAGGTGACACCTTCGACGGTCTTGTTCTTGTTGGCGTCGTCCACGGCGATCTTGGAGCCGTACTGGATGCCGAGACCGGTGGTGGAGTTCTCACCGGAGAGGGGTGCGTCGACGCCGATGGTCAGCGTGGTGTTGCCGCCGCTGTCGCTGCCCTTGTCGCCGTTGTCGTCCCGGGAACCGCAGGCGGTGAGGGTCAGCGCTCCGGTGGCGAGTGCTGTGGTGAGTATGAGCAAAGAACGGTGTCGCACGATCATTCCTCTCCCTGGCGCGGCTCCCGGGGTCGGGGGCCGTGTGTCTCGCCGGGCCGTACTGGGGTTGTACAGGGCCGTGCAGCAGACGCGCCCGGCGGCGCGGTGACTGGCCGTGACTATAAGCGCAGGTGGGGGAGTGGGGCACTGGGTGGGAGAGGCTGTGACGCTCTTGTTATGCCGGGGTGCGCGTGCGGGGGAGCGGTAGGGGCGATTGAGGCTTTTGGGTGGGGTCCGCCGGGTGGATGCGTGGCAAGAACACCCTGTTCCGCTAAGGAACTTGAAGTGATCTTGGTCCTTACGGGGTGGGGTGCGGGCGGGCGGTCCGGGACGGCGGGGTGTCCTGTGGG
This sequence comes from Streptomyces sp. VRA16 Mangrove soil, assembly GCF_017377775.1. Taxonomy (GTDB): domain Bacteria; phylum Actinomycetota; class Actinomycetes; order Streptomycetales; family Streptomycetaceae; genus Streptomyces. Next base: position 280,658 of record NZ_JAFVLN010000012.1, on the reverse strand, counting down.
GGTGATGCGGAGTTCGTGATGCGGTGCATTGCTGTGTTTCGGCGCAGGTAACGGTGTGTTACCGATGCGTGAGGGCGGCCGGCTGCCCGGAAGGGCTTGCGGGGGCTGCCGACCGGGCGCAGGCGGCGTGGAGTTGGCGTGCCAGGTCGGTGGGGAAGGTGCCGCCGAAGAGGAAACTGTGCTGTTGCTGTGCCCGGTCGTTGCGGATCACGAGGTCGAGGTGGGGCAGGTCGATGCGGCGCGGCGGGTGCGGGCACTCGCGGATGCGGATTCGTACGGTGATCGAGGCGGGGTCGTGCGCCTTCACGGTCAGTGGCAGCCGGGGTGCGGTGGTGGTGCGGAACTCGGCGAAGGGGAGGGTGAGTTGGCTGATGGTGACGGGCTTTCCCTCTTGTACGCGGATGAGGAACCGGTAGCTGTCGGGGGTGGCGTCGTGGCCTTTGTAGTGCAGGTATGTCACCTGTGAGGGCCAGGGGGAGAGGGTGGGGGCGGTCGGTGTGGGGCGCAGGGCGAGTGCGAGGGCCGTGACGGTGCCCGCGGCGACGGCGGCCAGTGCCGCGTGCCTGCCCCAGGGCGGCAGGACGGCCCAACGCTCGCGCAGGGTACGGGGGTTGGCGGCTCCGGCGGTCATGACGTCCGGGGTCGCGGCTGGGGCGGGCGAGAGGGTGTCGTCCGGTTCGTACGGCTCGACGGGGCCGATGCCGGTCATGTCGGGAAGGTAAGCCGGAGGCGGTGGTTCCGCCAACGCCGGTGCGGAGCAGGAAGGTTGGTGAGGGCATCTGGCGCGTCGCCGGGTGACCCTGTGCAATACCTGTGTCCCGCGAGTGAACTCCTTTACCGCGCCCAGGAGGCACGATGGCGATATTCGTACGTACACCCGGTGTTCCCGGCAGACGCAGACCCCGTGGCGGGCTGGTCCTCGCCGCGGCCGGCGCGCTGGTCATGGCGCTGGCGGCCCCGGCCGCGTACGCGGCGGGGCAGGGACCCGAGCAGGCCCGGCCGGAGGTGTCCGGTGGTGAGACGCAACCGGTGTTCTCCCGGGCGGACGCCGTCTATCAGCAGGTCGACATCCAGACGGAGGTCGACAGTGACGGTGACGGGAAGCGTGACACCGTCAGGATGCGGATCCTGCGTCCGAAGGAGACGGACACGGCGCGTCTGAAGGTCGCCACGATCATCGAGGCGAGCCCGTACTGGGCGGGTGGCAACGATGTCCCCAACCACGGTGTGGATCTCGACGAGGACGGTCTGCCGCTGACCGGCGCGCGGGCCCAACCGGCCGCCGGGAAGCCCGGGTTGACGGGCCCGGCGGTCGCTTACTCCGGCTACTACGACAACTACTTCCTGCCGCGCGGCTATGCGGTGGCGCAGGTCGACAGTCTCGGTACGGGTGGCTCCACCGGCTGTCCGACGTCCGGGGGCCGCAACGAGACGCTGGGCGCGAAGGCCGCGGTCGACTGGCTGGGCGGCCGCGCCAAGGGCTGGGACCTGGACGGGAATCCGGTGCGGGCCGACTGGTCGACCGGGAACGCCGCGATGATGGGCATCTCCTACAACGGCACCCTGCCGACGGCGGTCGCCACCACCGGTGTGAAGGGCCTGAAGGCGATCGTGCCGATCTCGGGGATCTCCTCCTGGTACGACTACTACCGCGCCAATGGCGGGGTCGTGGCGCCGGGCACGTATCAGGGTGAGGACACCGACGTCCTTGCGCGGTACGTGTATTCGCGCGCCGACCAGGAGATCTGCAAGCCGGTCCTGGACTCTTTGGAGCGTGATCAGGACCGGGTGACCGGTGACTGGTCGGCGTACTGGGACGAGCGGGACTACATCAAGGACGTCGGCAAGATCAAGGCCGGTGTCTTCGTGGTGCACGGCCTCAACGACTGGAACGTGAAGACGAAGAACGCGGGACAGTTGTGGGAGGCGCTGAAGAAGAACCATGTGCCGCGCAAGCTGTGGCTGCACCAGGCGGGGCACGCCAATCCGATGCCGCTGCGCATGGAGGAGTGGCTGCGCCAGGTCCATCACTGGTTCGACTACTGGCTCTACGGCATCGACAACGGTGTCCTGGACGAGCCTCAAGTCGATGTGGAGCAGGCCGACTTCAGCTGGAAGCAGCAGTCGGACTGGCCCGCGGCCGGGACACGGGACAAGACGCTGCGGCTGCGCGCCGACGGTTCGCTGGGCACGGCCGGGGGTCCGGCCACGGTGCAGTCGCTGACGGACGCGGGCCGTACGGTCCCCGCCGAGCAGCTGGTGACGTCGCCGGACGCGGCGAACCCGAACCGGCTCGCGTACACGACGGGTGTCCTGGACGAGGACGTCCGTCTCAACGGTGTCCCGTCGGTCGATGTGCGCGCTTCGCTGGCGGGTTCGTCGCCGTACGTGACCGCGCTGCTCGTCGACTACGGGCGGGACACCCGCGCCACGTCGGGCACGGTCACCGACACGTCGCAGCAGGTCTGCTACGGGCAGGCGGTGCCGGGTATGTCGGGTGAGACGGGTTGTGCGTACCGCTCGAAGCACGCCACCGAGACCGCCGACTTCAAGATCGTGACGCGGGGCTGGCTGGACGCGCGCAACCGGGTCTCGTACGCGCGTCAGTCCAAGGTGGTCGAGGGGCGTGAGTACCGGCTGCGCTGGGACATGCAGCCGGAGGACTACGTGTTCAAGGCCGGGCACCGGCTCGGTGTGGTGCTGATCTCGACCGATTACGACTACACGCTGCGCTACCCGGCGGGCACGCGGATGACCGTGCGCGCCGGGGTCAGCTCGCTCACGCTGCCGGTGGCATCTGGTCGATGAGCGGGGAGTCCTTCAGCAGGCAGGTCAGGCGGGCCGTGCAGACCCGCCTGTCCTGCTCGTCGGTGATGACGACCTCGTACGTGGCCGTGGTGCGGCCGCGGTGCACGGGGGTGGCCACGCCGGTGACGAGGCCGGAGCGGGCGCTGGTGTGGTGCGTGCAGTTGAGGTCGACGCCGACGGCGACCTTGCGGATGCCGCCGTGCAGCATCGAGCCGACCGAGCCGAGCGTCTCGGCGAGGACGGCGGAGGCGCCGCCGTGCAGCAGGCCGTAGGGCTGGGTGTTGCCCTCGACCGGCATGGTGCCGACGACGCGGTCCGCGGACGCCTCCTTGATCTCGATGCCCATGCGGGTGCCGAGGTGTCCCGCGGAGAAGACGGCGGGCAGGTCCATGCCGTAGGCCGCGTACTCGTCGAGGACCTCTTGTGGGAACTTCACGTGGTTCTGCTCGCCCATGGGGCCCTGCTCCGTCCGTCGTGTCTGCATTCCTGAATGGGGTGACTGAGCAAACGCTCAGTCGGTTCCGGATTGTTCCAGGCGCACCACGACGGACTTGCTGGCGGGGGTGTTGCTGACGTCCGCTGTCGCGTCCAGCGGCACCAGGACATTGGTCTCCGGGTAGTACGCGGCCGCGCAGCCGCGGGCCGTCGGATAGTGCACGACGCGGAAGCCGGGGGCGCGCCGCTCCACCCCGTCGCTCCACTCGCTGACGAGGTCGACGTAACGGCCCTCGGCGAGGTCGAGCTCCTTGGCGTCCTCGGCGTTGACGAGGACCACCCGGCGGCCGTTCCTGATGCCGCGGTAGCGGTCGTCGAGGCCGTAGATGGTGGTGTTGTACTGGTCGTGCGAGCGCAGTGTCTGGAGCAGCAGCCGCCCGTCGGGCAGGTGTGGGTACTCGACGGGCGCGGCCGTGAAGTTGGCCTTGCCGGTGGCGGTCGGGAAGCGGCGCTCGTCGCGCGGGGCGTGCGGCAGCGCGAACCCGCCGGGGGCGGCGACCTTCTTGTTGAAGTCCTCGAAGCCGGGGACCACGCGCGCGATGCGGTCGCGGATCGTCGCGTAGTCCTTCTCGAACTCCTCCCACGGCGTACGGGACTCATGGCCGAGGACGCGGCGGGCGAGGCGGGCCACGATGGCGGGCTCGGACAGCAGGTGCCGGCTCGCGGGCTCCAGGCGGCCGCGGGAGGCGTGCACCATGCCCATGGAGTCCTCGACGGTGACGAACTGCTCGCCGCTGCCCTGAAGGTCGCGCTCGGTGCGGCCGAGGGTCGGCAGGATCAGGGCGCGGGCGCCGGTCACCGTGTGCGAGCGGTTCATCTTCGTCGACACGTGGACGGTCAGGCGGGCGCGGCGCATCGCCGCTTCGGTGACGTCGGTGTCGGGGGACGCGGAGACGAAGTTGCCGCCCATGGCGAAGAAGACCTTCGCCTCGCCGTCGCGCAGCGCGCGGATGGCCCGGACGACGTCGAGGCCGTGCTCGCGCGGCGGCGCGAAGTCGAACTCCTTCTCCAGGGCGTCGAGGAACGCGGGCGCGGGCCGCTCGAAGATGCCCATGGTGCGATCGCCCTGCACGTTGCTGTGGCCGCGCACCGGGCAGACGCCCGCGCCGGGCCGGCCGATGTTGCCGCGCAGCAGCAGGAAGTTGACCACCTCGCGGATGGTCGGCACGGAGTGCTTGTGCTGGGTCAGGCCCATCGCCCAGCACACGACGGTCCGCTTGGAGGCGAGGACCATCTCCAGGGCGCGCTCGATGTCGGCGCGGGACAGGCCGGTCGCCTTGAGGGTCTCGGTCCAGTCGGCGGTGCGGGCCGCCGCGGCGAACTCCTCGAAGCCGTGGGTGTGCTCGGCGACGAACCCCTCGTCGACGGCGCCCGGCGTGCCGAGGATCAGCTTGTTGAGCAGGCGGAAGAGGGCCTGGTCGCCGCCGAGCCGGATCTGCAGGAACAGATCGGTGAGCGAGGCGCCCTTGGCGAGGCCCCTGGGGGTCTGCGGGTTCTTGAACTTCTCCAGGCCGGCCTCGGGCAGTGGATTCACCGAGATGATGCGGGCGCCGCCCGCCTTCGCCTTCTCCAGGGCGGAGAGCATCCGCGGGTGGTTCGTGCCCGGGTTCTGCCCGGCCACGATGATCAGGTCCGCCTTGTAGAGGTCTTCGAGCAGGACGCTGCCCTTGCCGATGCCGATCGTCTCGGTGAGCGCCGAACCGGACGACTCGTGGCACATGTTCGAGCAGTCCGGCAGGTTGTTCGTGCCGAACTCGCGGGCGAACAGCTGGTAGAGGAACGCCGCCTCGTTGCTGGTCCGGCCCGACGTGTAGAAGAGCGCCTCGTCGGGGGAGGCCAGCGCCTCCAGCTCCTCGCCGATGATGTCGAAGGCCCGCTCCCACGTCACCGGCTCGTAGTGGGACGCGCCCTCGGCGAGATACATGGGGTGGGTGAGGCGGCCCTGCTGGCCCAGCCAGTACCCCGAGCGCGTCGCCAGGTCGGTCACCGGGTGCGCGGCGAAGAACTCGGGGGTGACGCGGCGCAGGGTGGCCTCCTCGGCGACCGCCTTCGCCCCGTTCTCACAGAACTCCGCCGCGTGCCGGTGCTCCGGCTCGGGCCAGGCGCAGCCGGGACAGTCGAAGCCGTCCTTCTGGTTGACGCGCAGCAGCGTCAGCGCGGTGCGCTTCACGCCCATCTGCTCACGGGCGATCTTCAGCGAGTGCTTGACGGCGGGGAGCCCCGCGGCGTGGTGCTGGGGCGCCGCTACCTGCGGCGCGTCCTGCACCGGGTCCGATGCGGGCGGCTTGCTGGCCATGTCGTGCTCCCCTTCGAGCCTGTCCTGCGAGCGTGCTGTGCGGTGCTGTGAGCTGTGTCTCCGATCCTCGCACGGGGGTCGGACAACGCCGTGGCGGGTGGCGCGTGGACCGGAGTGTCAGTGGGGTCTGGCAGGATCGGGGGCGTGGCAGAAAAAGCAGCGAAAACGGCGAAGACAACCGCGACGAAGGCGACGGACAGCGGTGCGGGTGGGCGCCCCCGGCTGATGCTCATGGACGGGCATTCGCTGGCCTACCGCGCGTTCTTCGCGCTGCCCGCGGAGAACTTCACGACGGCGTCGGGCCAGCCGACGAACGCGATCTACGGATTCGCGTCGATGCTGGCGAACACGCTGCGCGACGAGGCGCCCACGCACTTCGCGGTGGCGTTCGACGTGTCGCGCAAGACGTGGCGCTCCGAGGAGTTCACCGAGTACAAGGCGAACCGGTCGAAGACCCCGGACGAGTTCAAGGGCCAGGTCGAGCTGATTGGCGAGCTCCTCGACGCGATGCACACGCCGCGGTTCGCGGTGGACGGCTTCGAGGCCGACGACATCATCGCGACGCTCGCCACGCAGGCCGAGGAGGCGGGCTTCGACGTCCTCATCGTGACCGGTGACCGCGACTCCTTCCAGCTCGTCACGGACCACGTGACCGTGCTCTACCCGACGAAGGGCGTCTCCGAGCTGACCCGGTTCACGCCGGAGAAGGTCCAGGAGAAGTACGGGCTCACCCCGTCCCAGTACCCCGACTTCGCGGCGCTGCGCGGCGACCCGTCGGACAACCTGCCGGGCATCCCCGGCGTCGGCGAGAAGACCGCCGCGAAGTGGATCAACCAGTTCGGTTCGTTCGCGGAGCTGGTCGAGCGCGCCGACGAGGTCAAGGGCAAGGCCGGGCAGAACTTCCGCGACCACATCGAGGCCGTGAAGCTCAACCGCCGCCTGACCGAGATGGTCCGCGACGTCGAGCTGGACCGGACGGTCGCCGACCTGGAGCGCCAGGCGTACGACCGTACGGCGATCGCGATGATCCTGGACACCCTGGAGATCCGTAACCCGTCGCTGCGTGAGCGCCTGTTCGCCGTCGACCCGGGCGCGGCCGAGGCCGAGGAGGCGCCGGCGGAGCCCGGCGTGGAGGTGGACGGCACGGTGCTCGGCACCGGTGCGATCGCACCGTGGCTCACCGAGCACGGCACGGCGGTGCTCGGGCTCGCCTCCGTCGACACCTGGTCGCTCGGTGCCGGCTCGGTCACCGAGGTCGCGCTGGCCGCCGCCGGTGGCGAGGCCGCCTGGTTCGACCCGGCGACGATGGACGAGGCCGACGAGAAGGCGTTCGCCGCCTGGCTCGCCGACGCGAAGAAGCCGAAGGTGATGCACAACGCCAAGGGCGTCATGCGGGTCTTCGCCGAGCACGGCTGGCGCGTCGAAGGCGTCACCATGGACACGGCGCTCGCCGCGTACCTGGTCAAGCCGGGCCGCCGTTCCTTCGCGCTCGACGCGCTGTCCCTGGAGTACCTGGGCCGCGAGCTCGCCCCGGCCGGCGCCGCCGACGGGCAGCTCGCGTTCGGCTCGGAGGAGGACGAGCAGGCCGAGGCCGACGCCCTCATGGTGCAGGCCCGCGCCATCCTCGATCTCGGCGAGGCGTTCGGCGAGAAGCTCAAGGAGGTCGGCGCGGCCGAGCTCCTCACGGACATCGAGCTGCCCACCTCCGCGCTGCTCGCCCGCCTGGAGCGGCACGGCATCGCCGCCGACCGCGCGCACCTTCAGTCCATGGAGCAGATGTTCGCGGGCGCCGTCCAGCAGGCGGTCAAGGAGGCCCACGCCTCGGTCGGGCACGAATTCAACCTCGGCTCGCCGAAGCAGCTCCAGGAGGTCTTCTTCGGCGAGCTGGACCTGCCCAAGACGAAGAAGACCAAGACCGGGTACACGACGGACGCGGACGCGCTCGCCTGGCTCGCCACGCAGACCGACCACGAACTGCCCGTGATCATGCTGCGCCACCGTGAGCAGGCCAAGCTCCGCGTCACCGTCGAGGGCCTGATCAAGACCGTCGCCGCCGACGGCCGCATCCACACCACGTTCAACCAGACGGTGGCCGCGACGGGGCGCCTGTCGTCGACGGACCCGAACCTGCAGAACATCCCGGTGCGCACCGACGAGGGCCGCGCCATCCGCCGCGGGTTCGTGGTCGGCGAGGGCTTCGAGACCCTGATGACCGCCGACTACAGCCAGATCGAGCTGCGTGTCATGGCGCACCTGTCGGAGGACGCCGGCCTCATCGAGGCGTTCACCTCCGGCGAGGACCTGCACACCACGGTCGCCTCCCAGGTGTTCGGCGTGGAGCGGGACCAGGTCGACGCCGAGATGCGCCGCAAGATCAAGGCCATGTCGTACGGGCTGGCCTACGGCCTGTCGGCGTTCGGTCTCTCCGGTCAGCTGAACATCGACCCGGGCGAGGCCCGCGGCCTGATGGACACCTACTTCGAGCGGTTCGGCGGCGTACGCGACTATCTGCGCCGGGTCGTCGACGAGGCGCGGGCCACCGGATACACGGAGACGATGCTCGGGCGCCGCCGCTATCTGCCCGACCTGAACTCGGACAACCGGCAGCGCCGCGAGATGGCCGAGCGCATGGCGCTCAACGCGCCGATCCAGGGCACCGCCGCTGACATCGTGAAGATCGCGATGCTCAACGTCGACAAGGCGCTCACCGAGGCCGGGCTCACGTCCCGGATGCTGCTCCAGGTGCACGACGAAATCGTGCTGGAGATCGCGCCCGGGGAGGCCGCCGCCGCGGAGGAGATCGTGCGGCGGGAGATGGCCGGAGCGGTTGCCCTCCGGGCGCCGCTGGATGTTTCGGTGGGCCTGGGGACCGACTGGGAGTCCGCGGCGCACTAGCCTCCGGCGGGCGGGACGTCTCAGCGGGGCGGCACCTTGGGTGCCGCCCCGTTTTTTCGGGGGGTGCGTCTGCGCGGGCGGGGGGTTCGTCGCCGGGGGTGGGGTGCGTCGTGGCTGGGCGCGCAGTTCCCCGCGCCCCTGAAGCATGCGCTGCGCGCAGCTTCTCCTGCGCGAGCGAGGGGCGCGGGGAACTGCGCGCCCAACCCCCACCGGGCCCCCCGGCCCCTCCGGCCCCTCCGGCTCCTCCGGCTCCTCCGGCTCCTCCGGCTCCTCCGGCTCCTCCGGCTCCTCCGGCTCCTCCGGCTCCTCCGGCTCCTCCGGCTCCTCCGGCTTCTCCGGCTTCTCCGGCTTCTCCGGCTCCTCCGGCTCCTCCGGCTCCACCGGCTCCACCGGCTCCACCGGTCCCACCGGTCCCACCGGTCCCACCGGTCCCACCGGTCCCACCGGTCCCACCGGTCCCACCGGGCCCCACCGGGCCCCCACCCCCGCACCGCCCCCCAGGAAAAGCGGCGCTCGGGCGTGGACCCGGCCCCCCGATCGGCCCCCACACCGCGCACCCCCACGCAGTGGCCCCGCACGATGGGCCAATGCGTATCACCCTGGCTGCCCTCGCCGCCGTCACCGCGCTCCTGACGGCCACCCCCACCGCCGCCGCGGCCGACCGCACCCCCACCTGCCGGGCCCCCAAGCACCCGGCGCTCGCGAAGCAGCTGGCCCGGGACATCAGGGCCGCCCTCGCCCACCGCCGCGGCACCGTCTCGCTCGCCGTCCACGACGACCGCACCAAGGTCGACTGCACGCTCGCGCCGGCCACCCGCTACGACTCGGCGTCCATCGTGAAGGTCCTGATGATGGAGGCCACGCTGCGCAGGGCCGAGAACCGGGACCGCCCGCTGACCCGTTGGGAGCGCGGCAACGTCCGCCCCATGATCCGCAGTTCGGACAACACCGCCGCCAGCCGCCTGTGGAACGACCTCGGCCATCCCTACCTCGCCGCGACCCTGCACCGCGCCGGCACCACCCGCACCAGCCTCGGCCCCTACGGCTACTGGGGCCTGACCCGCACCACGGCCGCCGACCAGATGCGGCTGCTCGCGGCGCTCACCGGCCCGCGCTCGTTCCTGTCGGCCGGCTCACGCGCGTACGGACTGAAGCTGATGAGCGAGGTGCAGAAGAACCAGCGCTGGGGCGTGCCCGCCGGAATGCCGCGCGGTCTGCGCGCCCACCTCAAGAACGGCTGGCTGCCGCGGGCCACGCACGGCTGGCGCATCCACAGCATCGGCGCGTTCACCGGCGCGGGACGCTCCTACCGCATCGCCGTGCTCAGCCACGACAACCCGTCCATGAAGTACGGGGTGCGCACCGTCGAGCGGGTCGCCCAGGCCGTCCACCGCGCCCTCAACAAGGGCCGCGCCGCAGGTCTGGGGCTGACCCCGCCGGAGGAGATCAGCGAGATCCCGGACGGCTCGGTGCCGCCGGACGCTCCCGAACTCCCGGGTCCGTACGGGCTGCAGGGCCTCGCCACGCCCTGACCGCCACCGCGTACGCCACGACCCCGACGACCAGTCCCGCGCCCGCCCCGAAGCACACGGCGGGCACCACCTCCCACGGCGCCCAGTCGAGGCCCTCCCCCTTCACGTACGCCAGCCAGCGCGCCACCCGCACCGCCCCGCAGCCGCACGCACAGCCGCCGATCAGCGCCAGGGCCAGCCACCGTTGTCCCGCGGTGGGCGCCGGCAGTCCTTCCGCCACCGCCGCGGCGCGCACCGACCGCCACAGGAACAGCCCCGTCACGACGAGCGCGAGCGCCGAAGTCCCGTACTGCGCGTACCAGTAGAGCGGTGACCCGGCCACGTCCTGGCCGAGCACCGGTACCAGGCGCACGCCCCACCGGCCGTGGTGCGTGAACGCGTCCCACACCACGTGCGTGACCGCGCCGAGCACCGCGGAGACGTACCACCACAGCCACGGCACGCCCGGTGCGGGACGGCCCCGCACCAGTGACCACACCCGGCCGCGCGCCCGCCCCGGCAGCAGCGCGAGCACCGGCTCGCGCACCAGCCGCCACAACGCCACCAGACCGGCCGCGAACAGCACGTCCACCGTGCACACCCCGGCGAAGGAGTGCGTGAATGTGCCGAACTCCATGGCGCCGGGGATCGCGCTCGCCGCGAAGTAGGTGACGTCCGGCGCGAACGACCCGGCCACGAGCAGCGACGGCACCAGCCGCCCCCGCCCCGAACCGTCCCGCCGCACGAACGGCAGCACCGCCGCGGCATGGCTGATGGTGAACGGCAAGGGTTCCCTCCGGAACGACGGGGCACACGACGGGGCACACGGCAGGGCACATGGCAGGGCACACCGCAGGGCACACGACGAGGCACACGATGGGGCGCGGCCGCACGGACCGCATCGGAACACGAACGTCCGAGCGAGAAAGCGTACGGCAACGCGTATCTGATCAATCGGTTAATACCGGGCACGAACGGCTGTCTGTGCGGCGGAAGTTGTCGTAGGGTCGGCGGGGTCGTGCGCTGGGGAGCGTGCGGCGTGTGACGAGATGCTCCGGAACCGGGGCGGACCGGACGCACGCAGAGCTGGGACGGGCGATCGGGAGGGGTTCGCGGCATGGCGGCGGTTTTCGGCAAGAGGCTGCGCAGAGGTGTGATCACGGCCGCGGTCGCCGCCGCGGCGGTGGCGGCTCTCTCCGCGTCCCAGGCCCCGGGAGTGACGGCGCCTCAGGCGGACGGTGGCCGGTCGGCCGCGGACCGCTCGGACTCCGGTGACACCCCGGACCAGGCGTCGGGCCCCGACTACTACACGGACCTGCCGGATCTGAACAGCCCGACCGACGCGCCGACCGCCACGCCCGGTTCGGGCGGCGGCACCGGGGCCGCCCAGGCCGGCCTCCCGGCCACCGTCCTGGACGCGTACAAGAAGGCCGAGGCCGAGCTGGCCACGTCCAAGCCCGGCTGCAATCTGCCGTGGCAGCTGCTCGCGGCGATCGGCAAGGTCGAGTCGGGCCAGGCCAACGGCGGTGACGTGTACGCGAACGGCGACACGAAGCACCAGATCACCGGCCCTCCCCTCGACGGCAACGGCTTCGCGAAGATCACCGACACCGACGGCGGCCTCTTCGACGGCGACACGGTCCACGACCGCGCCGTCGGCCCCATGCAGTTCATCCCCTCCACCTGGGAGTGGGCGGGCCGCGACGGCAACGGCGACGGCAAGAAGGACCCCAACAACGTCTACGACGCCGCCCTCGCCGCCGGCCACTACCTGTGCCGCAACGGCTGGGACCTGTCGAACGCGAGCGATCTGAACAAGGCGATCCTCAGCTACAACAACTCCTCGGACTACCTCGCCAAGGTCCTGGCCTGGCTGGAGTACTACCGCAAGGGCACCTACGAGGTCCCCGACGGCACCGGCGTGCTGCCCAAGTACCCCAGCAGCGGCGGCAGCGGCAGCGGCAGCGGTGGCTCCGGTTCGTCGCCGAAGCCGAGCCCGTCCCCGGGCGACACCAGCGGCTCAGGCGGCTCCGGCGGGTCGAGTGGCTCGGGCGGTTCCGGCTCCGGTTCCGGCGGCGGGAATACGGGCGGCAGTTCGCCGAGCCCCACCCCGTCGGAGCCCACCAGCCCGACCGACTCCGTCACCAAGCTGTCCGACGCCGGCACCGGCACGCTCAGCGCGATGGCCGGCGACACCTTCGGCGAGCAGGTCCAGGTCCGCGCCAGGGACAAGGCGGGCAAGGGCGTCGGCGAGGTCAAGATCCGCTTCACGCTCATCGGCGAGACGGACGCCCGCTTCGCCGGCGACGCCACCAGCGCCGTCGTCACCACGAACAGCAGTGGCACGGCCACCGCGCCCAAGCTCACCGCGGGCGAGCAGACCGGCGGCTTCACGGTCCGCGCCGTCGTCGTCGGCCGCTCGCTGTCCGGCCTCGACTACAAGGCGACCGTCACCGCACGCGCCGCCGACACCCTGGCGCGCACCACCGACACGGAGCTCAGCTGCGTCGCGGGCGGTACGTTCGACGACACCGTGAAGGTGAAGGCGACGTACAAGGGCGCGGTCGCCGACGGCGTCGCGGCGACCGCCACCCTCATCAAGTCGGCGGACGACGCGACCGAGGCGACGACGGGCCCCTACTTCAAGGACGCGGACGGCAAGACGATGCGCACCCTCACCGGCCTCAAGACCGACAAGGACGGCCTGCTGGAACTGCCGAAGATGTACGCGGACGACGCGACCGGCACGTTCCTGCTGCGCATCAACACGACGGGCGGCGGCACGCTCACCGTCGAACTGAAGGTGACCGCGGCCCCGAGCGACGGCTCCTCCGCGACACCGACCGACTCCACGAGCCCATCGGCGAGCCCGTCCGCGTAACTCCCGGCGCACATACCGCACTTGAGCCCCCGGCCGACCATCGGCCGGGGGCTCGCGCGCGTCCGGCGGCGGTGCGAGGACGTCGTGTGCAACGTGTTCTCATCTGCCCCCGGCATTGCTACGGTGCACCGACCCAAAGGTCTGACGCACCATCAGATCCAGGGGACACCACTGATCCAGACCCGGGAGGCCCGACATGCGTGCCCTCATCGCGGCGGCGATCGGGCTGGCCGCGGCGCTCGCCCTCGTCCTCACCATCACGGCGGTCGGCGCCCCGGCGGGCAAGACGTCCCCCAAGCCCCTGCTCACCACGATCCCCAAACACCCTTGATCCGCACTTAGTTGGAGGAGGGCCGCCGAGATGCGCCGCAAGGCCAGCCTGATCCTGCTCGCCTTCGCCGTGTTCTTCACGGCGCTGTCCCCGCTGATGCGCTGGTACGCGTTCCCGCGCCTGGCGAAGATCCCGCCGAGCCAGTACCAGACCGCCGTCCTGGAGGCGAAGAACCCCACGCTCCTCGACTACGGCACGATGAAGGCCAAGAAGGTCTCCAAGGTGACCGTCGTGCAGACCCTCAAGGGCAACGTCGAGGAGGCCGAGAAGATCAGCGACAGCGCGGGCCGTGACGTCGTCGTCTGGGACGCGCTCTCCTACATCGTCGGCCCCGACGGCAAGATGGTCTCCAAGGTCCCCGAGCGCTACATCTTCGACGCGCACAGCCAGGACCCCGTGCACGCCACCGGCGAGATGGTCGACGGCGACCAGGTCAGGCGCGACGGCATCGAGTTCAAATGGCCCTTCCTGACGGAGAAGCGCGACTACGAGTACTTCGACGCGCAGGCCCGCATCACCCGCCCCATCCACTACAAGGGCACGACCACCTTCCGCGGCGTGAAGGTCTACTACTTCGAGCAGACCATCCCCTGGACCAAGGTCCCCATGCCCAAGACCATGCCGCTGCCCGGCGTCACCCCCGAGTCCGTCGCCAAGACCGGCACCACCCGCTGGTACACGACGGTCCGCAAGTTCTGGGTCGAACCCACCACCGGGGCCCCGGTGTACGGCGAGGAGATCCAGAAGAACGAACTGCGCGGCGGCACCCTGCTCGGCGGCCGCGACAAGGTCACCGTCTTCGCGGGCCACGTGAAGATGCGCGAGGACTACATCAGGTCGACCGTCGACCTGGTCAAGGACAACCGCGTCCTGGTCCTCCTGCTCACCTCCTACCTCCCCTGGGGCTTCCTGATCCTCGGTGTCCTGCTCCTCGCCCTCGCCCTGTGGCTGGAGGCCCGCGGCAGGCGGCCGGGAGAGCCGGAACGCACGGAGGTCGGGGAACCGGAGCCGGTCAGGGTGTGAGGCCGCGGCGCCCGGTGCGGCGGTCAGCGCCGGAGGCGGGCGTTCGTGTGCCGCGTCGGCTGCGCCGCGGCCGGGTCCTCGGGCCACGGGTGCCGGGGGTAGCGGCCGCGCAGATCGGCCCGCACCGCCTTGTACCCGTCGCGCCAGAACGAGGCGAGATCGGCGGTGACCGCGGCGGGCCGCCCGGCGGGCGACAGCAGGTGCACGAGAACGGGAACGCCGGGGACCCCGGCGACCCGCGGGGTCTCCTGCAGACCGAACATCTCCTGCAACTTCACGGCGAGGACCGGCTGTTCGGGGTTCGCGTAGTCGACCCGGATCCGGGAGCCGCTGGGCACCTCGATCCGCTCCGGAGCCAGCTCGTCGAAGCGGGCCGCCTCGCCGGTGGCCCACGGCAGCAGCCGCTTCAGGGCCTGGCCGGCGTCGACGCGGGCGAGATCGGCGCGGCGCCCGGCCCGGCTCAGCTCCGGCTCCAGCCAGTCGTCCACGCGCGCGTACAGCGCCTCGTCGCTCACGTCGGGCCACGGCTCCCCGGCGTGCCGCCGCAGGAAGGCGAGCCGCTGGCGCAGCACCTCGGCGTCCCGGTCCCAGCGCAGCAGCCCGAGCCCCTCCCGGCGCAGCCCGTCGAGCAGCCCTTCCCGTACGAGGGCGGGGGACGGGTTCCTCAGCGGGCGCACCGTCAGCTCGACCGCCCCGAGCCGGGTGACGTGGCGGGCCACCAACTCCCCGTCCGTCCAGGCCACTTCGTCGCCCTCGGTGTACAGCGGGGCGGCGGCCCACCGGGCGACCTCCTCGTCGACGACGGCCCCGAGCCGCACGCGCGCGTGCCCGGCGCCCACGGGCCGGTCGGCGACGGCCACGGCGATCCACTCGGCGTCCCGCAGCCCGGAGCCGTCCGGGACGTCGGCGCGGGTGCCGGAGGCCATGAGGAACGAGCCGCCGCCGCGACGGGCGACCCGCTCGGGAAAGGCGAGAGCGGCGACCAGACCGGCGGCGTGGTCGTCGCCCGCGGCGGCGGCGCCGCCCCCGTCGGCCTGCGGCACGAGCCGCGCCAGCCGCCGCACCTCCGCGCCCCACCGCCCGGCGTAGGCGTCGCCCCCGCGCCGGGCACGTCGCAGGGCCCCGCCCAGATCGTCCCCGTAGTCGCGCGGCGGCTCCTCGCTCAGCAGGGCCACCACCTCGGCGGCCCGCCGCGCCGAGACGGCCGGCGCCGCGTCCAGCAGCGCCCGCCCCAGCCGCGGATGCAGCCCGAGCCGCGCGAGACGCACCCCGCGCTCCGTCACCCGCCCGGAACCGGCCTCGACCGCCCCCACGGCGACCAGGACGTCCCGCGCCGCCGCCATCGCACCGCCCGGCGGCGCGTCGAGCAGGGCGAGCCCCGACGCCTCCGGATCGCCCCAGCAGGCCACCTGCAGCGCGAACGCCGTCAGATCCGCCACCTTGATCTCGGGCGAGGGGAACCGCGGCAGACGGGCGTCCTCCGCCTCCTCCCAGCACCGGTACACGGTCCCCGGCGCCTCGCGTCCGGCGCGGCCCGCGCGCTGCGTCCCGGCGGCGCGCGACGCACGTACGGTCGTCAGCGCGCTCAGCCCCCGCGCGTGATCGACCCGGGGCTCGCGCGCGAGCCCCGCGTCCACGACCACCCGCACCCCCGGCACCGTCAGCGACGACTCCGCGACGGCCGTGGCCAGCACCACGCGGCGTCGCGTCCCGGGGGAGAGCACCGCGTCCTGCACGGCGGCGGGCGCACGCCCGTGGACCTGAAGCACCTCCACGGGGCCGAGATCCCCCAGCTGACCGGCCACCCGCGCGATCTCCCCGACGCCCGGCAGGAAACACAGCACGTCCCCGGCCCGCTCGGCCAGCGCCCGCCGCACCACCGACGCGACATGCGTGAGCAGCGCCGGATCGACCCGCATCCCGTGCGGCGGCCGCACCGGACGGGCCGGTGGCGCCCACACCACCCGCACCGGGTGCGAGACCCCCTGGGCCTCGACGACCGGCGCGCCCCCGAGCAGCCGCGCCCACCCCTCGGCATCGGTCGTCGCCGACGCCGCGACCAGCTCCAGCTCGGGCCGCAGCGTCTCGCGCACGTCCATCAGGAAGGCCGCCACCGTGTCCGCGTCGAGGTGCCGCTCGTGCACCTCGTCGAGCACGACGGCGTCCACGCCGGTCAGCTCCTGGTCCCGCTGGAGCCGCTGGAGCAGCACCCCGGTCGTGACGACCTCCACGCGCGTGTCCGGTCCCACGACGCGCTCGCCGCGCACCGTGTACCCGACCCGCCCGCCGGGCTCGCCGAGATGCTCGCCGAGCAGCCACGCCATCCGCCGGGCCGCCGCCCGCGCCGCGATCCGCCGCGGCTCGGCGACCACGACCCGACGCACGGGCGCGTCCGCGTCGAGCAGCCCGGCGAGCACCAAGGGGACCAGCGTCGTCTTGCCGGTGCCGGGCGGCGCCACGAGCACGGCCACCCCGTCCGCGTCGAGCGCGGACCGCAGCGCGGGCACCGCGGAACGTACGGGGAGGCAGGAGAGGGCGTCGGCGCGGATCACGCCCTCAGTCTCCAGTACGGCCGCCACCCTCGGCGCACGCCCTGGCGCGACGAGGCCCTGACGGTTCCCGCGCTCGGCGCGCGCCGATCAGCCGCGGTCGTCCCGCTCGCACACGAAGATCGCCGTGCCCGGGATCAGGTTGCCGCGCAGCGGCGACCAGCCGCCCCACTCCTGCGTGTTCCAGGCCGGCCACTCCGGCTCGACCAGGTCCACCAGGCGGAACCCGCCGGCCACCACGTCCCGCACCCGGTCGCCGACCGTGCGGTGGTGCTCCACGTAGACCGCGCGCCCCTCGTCGTCCTGCTCCACATAAGGGGTGCGGTCGAAGTAGGAGGCGGAGACCGACAGGCCCTCGGGCCCCGGCTCGTCCGGGAACGCCCAGCGGATCGGGTGCGTGACCGAGAAGACGAACCGGCCGCCCGGCCGCAGGACGCGACGCACCTCGCGCAGCACCTTCACCGGATCCGCGACGAACGGCATCGCCCCGTACGCGGAACACACCAGGTCGAAGGAGCCGTCGAGGAAGGGGAGCGCGCCCGCGTCCGCCTCCACCAGGGGCACCTTGCCGCCGGCCCCGTCCTGGATGCGCTGCGCGTGCTGGAGCTGGCGGTGCGAGAGGTCGAGGGCGACAGGTCGCGCGCCCTGGGCGCGCAGCCAGCGCGAGCACTGGGCCGCGCCGGCGCCGATCTCCAGGACGTCCTTGCCGGCGAGCTCCTCGGGCGGGCCGAGCAGTTCGGCCTCCACCTCGTCGAGCCCCTCGGGACCCCAGACGAAACGGTCGTCCCCGAGGAAGGTGCCGTGCTCGATCTGGTACTCGTCCGCGTTCCGGTCCCACCAGCCGCGGTTGGCCCGCGCACTCTCCGTGGTGCCCGCGTCGCGCCGGGTCGCCGTCGAGTCCTCGTCCACCGTCGAGGGGTTCTCGTGCCCTTGCATTGGTCCGGACTCTTGGATGATCGGCTCCCTGGTATTAATCTGCGGGCACTGCGGCGGGTCCTGCGGCCCGCGTGGCCTCGTGAGACACGAATTGTGCCGGGTATGCGGCGATCCGCCCCGGGTGTGCGCCTTCGCGCATTGACCCTGTCCGGCTGCCCCCGTATGCTACAAGTTGCGCTGCGGGCCTGCGCACCTCAGACATAGCAGGCTGTGCTCGCATCTGTTGCATGTCCCCTCGGTTGTCGAGGCGCCTCCCGGTTCACGGGCGGGTCGCCTCTTAGGCTGTCCGGCTTCTTCGGTGCGAAACAGGCTCCCGGCGTAGCAGTACCCACCGACTTTCAATGTCCGCCGGAGCCCTTTCCCACATGACGAGCAGCACCGAGACCACCGCCACCACCCCGCAGGTTGCGGTCAACGACATCGGTAACGAGGAAGCTTTCCTCGCCGCCATCGACGAGACGATCAAGTACTTCAACGATGGCGACATCGTCGACGGCGTCATCGTCAAGGTTGACCGGGACGAGGTTCTCCTCGACATCGGTTACAAGACCGAAGGTGTCATCCCGAGCCGCGAGCTCTCGATCAAGCACGACGTCGACCCCAACGAGGTCGTCAAGGTCGGCGACGAGATCGAGGCCCTGGTTCTCCAGAAGGAGGACAAGGAAGGCCGCCTGATCCTCTCGAAGAAGCGCGCGCAGTACGAGCGTGCGTGGGGCACCATCGAGAAGATCAAGGAAGAGGACGGCATCGTCACCGGTACCGTCATCGAGGTCGTCAAGGGTGGTCTCATCCTCGACATCGGCCTCCGTGGCTTCCTGCCGGCCTCCCTCGTCGAGATGCGTCGCGTTCGCGACCTCCAGCCTTACGTGGGCAAGGAGCTCGAGGCGAAGATCATCGAGCTGGACAAGAACCGCAACAACGTGGTCCTGTCCCGCCGTGCCTGGCTCGAGCAGACCCAGTCCGAGGTGCGCCAGACGTTCCTCACCACCCTGCAGAAGGGTCAGGTCCGCTCCGGCGTCGTTTCCTCGATCGTCAACTTCGGTGCCTTCGTGGACCTGGGTGGCGTCGACGGTCTCGTCCACGTCTCCGAGCTGTCCTGGAAGCACATCGACCACCCGTCCGAGGTTGTCGAGGTCGGCCAGGAAGTCACCGTCGAGGTCCTCGACGTGGACATGGACCGCGAGCGTGTCTCCCTGTCGCTGAAGGCGACGCAGGAGGACCCGTGGCAGCAGTTCGCCCGTACGCACCAGATCGGTCAGGTCGTCCCGGGTAAGGTCACGAAGCTCGTTCCGTTCGGTGCGTTCGTCCGTGTCGACGAGGGCATCGAGGGTCTGGTCCACATCTCCGAGCTGGCCGAGCGCCACGTGGAGATCCCGGAGCAGGTCGTCCAGGTCAACGACGAGATCTTCGTCAAGGTCATCGACATCGACCTCGAGCGTCGCCGCATCAGCCTCTCGCTGAAGCAGGCCAACGAGGCCTTCGGCGCCGACCCGTCGGCCGTCGAGTTCGACCCGACCCTGTACGGCATGGCCGCGTCCTACGACGACCAGGGCAACTACATCTACCCCGAGGGCTTCGACCCCGAGACCAACGACTGGCTCGAGGGCTTCGAGACCCAGCGCGAGGCCTGGGAGACCCAGTACGCCGAGGCGCAGCAGCGCTTCGAGCAGCACCAGGCTCAGGTCATCAAGTCCCGCGAGGCCGACGCGCAGGCCGAGGCCGAGGGTGCCGTCGCCGGCGCCGGTGCGGCTCCGGCCGCGTCCGGTGGCGGTTCGTACTCCTCGGAGTCGGACGACAACTCCGGCGCGCTCGCTTCGGACGAGGCGCTCGCCGCGCTTCGCGAGAAGCTGGCCGGCGGCCAGAGCTGAATCGCTCTGCGCTAGCAGGTAGTTGACAGTGGGCCCGCACCTTTTGGTGCGGGCCCACTGTCGTTGCGCCGTCGCGCGGTAGGGGCTTCCCCCCGTTCGCGGGTCTCGGTTCGTCCTGGTCGCTCGCGCGGTTCCCCGTGCCCTGGAGGCTGGAAACATGGGCGATACAACAGTTGCTCGTGTGCCGTAACAGGGCGTTGTCAGGATCTCCGCGTCATGCAAGATCACTCTTGATCGCGACGGGAGCCTGCACATGGCAGCAGTGCGGCAGCAGACGGCAGGTACGGGAACCAGTCGGCGGAGCTTTCTGCGGAACGTCGGGCTCACCGGGGGCGCGGGGGCGATGTTCGCCACCATGGGCGCCCTCGGACTCGCCCCCACGGCGCAGGCCGCGCAGCGCGAACTCCCTTACCGGGCACCGCAGTCCGGGGACTTCACGCTGACCGGGCGGGGCGCCGCCAAGGTGGTGATCGTGGGAGGCGGCATCGCCGGGCTCGCCACCGCGTACGAACTCGGCAAGGCCGGCTACGACTGTACGATCCTGGAGGCCAGGGACCGGACCGGCGGCCGCAACTTCACGGTGCGGGGCGGCGATTCGACCACCGACCTCTACGGCAACAAGCAGACCGCGCGTTTCAGCGACGGGCAGTACATGAACGCCGGGCCCGCGCGGCTCCCGCAGTGGATGGTCACCCTCGACTACTGCCGTGAACTCGGCGTCCCCGTCGAGGTGTTCACCAACACCAACGCCGATGCCTACATCTTCAACGAGTCGGCCGGCATGACCGAGCCGATGCGCTACCGCACCGCCAAGGCCGACGTGTACGGCTATGTGTCCGAGCTGCTGGCGAAGGCCACGAACAAGGGCGCCCTCGACAAGGAGCTGACCGCCACCGACCAGGAGCAACTCGTCGAATTCCTCAAGGACTTCGGTGAGCTGGGCGACAAGCTGACCTACGAGGGCGGCGAGCGGCGCGGCTACACGACCGTGCCCGCCGCCACCGGCACACCTGGAGTGCTGCTCGGCGGCATCCCGTCCGCGTCCGACGTGCTCGCGAGCGGCGTCGGCCGGTACTTCTCCTTCGAGTTCGGCTTCGACCAGGCCATGCTGATGTTCCAGCCGGTCGGCGGCATGGACCAGATACCCAAGGCGCTGACCAGGGCCATAGGCGCGCACAAGGTGCGGACCGGGGCCGTCGTCAGCAGAATCACCGACAAGGGCGACGGCGTCGTCGTCACGTACACACAGGGCGGGCGGACCCGGTCCGTCGAGGCCGACTACTGCGTCGGCGCGCTGCCGCCCAACATCCTCGCCAAGATCCCGCACAACCTCGGCTCCGGCGTGCAGAGCGCCCTGGAGGCCATCACCCCGCAGTCCGCCGGAAAGATCGGCCTGGAGTACAAGTCCCGCTGGTGGGAGCTCGATCACAACATCTACGGCGGCATCACCGAGACCGACATGGACCTCAGCCACATCTGGCACCCGTCGTACGGGTTCCACGGCGAGCGCGGCGTCATGATCGGGTACTACAACTACGACGGTGACGCCGACGCGTACGCGAAGCTGAGCCCGGCGGCGCGCGAGGCGCGGGCCGTCGCGCAGGGCGTGAAGATCTACGGCGAGAAGTACCGCACCGAACTCGCCTCGTCCTTCTCGCACCACTGGCGGCAGACCCCGCACCTGGAGGCCGCCTGGCACAACACACCGGGCGGACCCGACGACGTGCGCTACAAGCCGCTCAACGAGCCCACGGGCCGCGTCTACTTCGCGGGTGACTGGCTCAGCTACACGGACGCCTGGCAGCACGGCGCGTTCACGTCGGCACGCCGGGCCGTCGGCAAGCTGCACGCGCGCGTGATGGCGGGTTAAGCGGTCGGTGCGTCCGTAAGAGGCGGCTGAGAAACGGCGGAAAGAGAAGGGCGCGGAGCGCTTCCGCGGAAGGGTGGTGACGGGAGACGGGCGGACGGGAATGTCCGCGCCCTTCGTACGCGTTCCCCTGGATGAACACGAGGAGGAGCGGTCACTGTGCTTGATCCGCAGGATTTGTACACATGGGAGCCGAAGGGCCTGGCCACGGTCGACATGGCGCTCGCCCAGGAGTCCGCCGGCCTTGTCATGCTCTACCACTTCGACGGATACATCGACGCGGGCGAGACCGGCGACCAGATCGTGGAGCGGCTGCTCGACTCGCTGCCGCACCAGGTCGTCGCACGCTTCGACCACGACCGGCTCGTCGACTACCGGGCCCGTCGTCCACTGCTGACGTTCCAGCGCGACCGCTGGACCGACTACGAGATCCCCGCGATCGAGGTGCGGCTCGTGCAGGACGCCACCGGGGCGCCCTTCCTGCTGCTCTCCGGCCCGGAGCCGGACGTGGAGTGGGAGCGGTTCTCGGCGGCCGTCCAGCAGATCATGGAGCGGCTCGGCGTACGCCTGGCCGTCAACTTCCACGGCATTCCGATGGGCGTCCCGCACACCCGCCCGGTGGGCCTCACGCCGCACGGGAACCGTACGGAGCTGGTGCCGGGCCACCGCAGCCCCTTCGACGAGGCGCAGGTGCCGGGCAGCGCGGCGGCGCTGGTCGAGTACCGGCTGATGGAGGCCGGGTTCGACGTGCTCGGTGTCGCCGCGCACGTACCGCACTACATCGCGCGCTCGGCGTACCCGGACGCGGCGCTCACGGTCCTGGAGGCGATCACGGGCGCGACCGGGCTCGTCCTGCCGGGCATCGCGCACGCGCTGCGCACCGAGGCGCACCGTACGCAGACGGAGATCGACCGGCAGGTCCAGGAGGGCGACGAGGAGCTCGTCTCGCTCGTCCAGGGCCTTGAGCACCAGTACGACGCGGCCGCCGGGGCCGAGTCCCGGGGGAACATGCTGGCCGAGCCGGTGGAGATCCCGTCGGCGGACGAGATCGGCCTGGAATTCGAGAGGTTCCTGGCGGAACGGGAAGGCGACGCCTGATCGCAGCGCCTAAGCTTCCGCTTATGTTGAAGGTGGGGCTGACCGGCGGCATCGGTGCCGGCAAGAGCGAGGTGTCCCGGCTCCTGGTGGAGCGGGGCGCGGTCCTGATCGACGCGGACCGGATCGCCCGCGAAGTCGTCGAGCCCGGTACGCCGGGGCTCGCGGCCGTCGTCGAGGCGTTCGGGGAGGGGATCCTCGGGCCCGACGGCGGTCTCGACCGGCCGAAGCTCGGGTCGATCGTCTTCGCGGACGCCGAGCGGCTGGCCACCCTCAACAGGATCGTGCACCCGCTCGTCGGGGCCCGCTCCGCGGAACTGGAGGCGACGGCCGGCCAGGACTCCGTCGTCGTGCACGACGTACCGCTGCTGGCAGAGAACTCCCTCGCGCCGCTCTACGACCTCGTCATCGTCGTCGACGCGAGTCCCGAGACCCAGCTCGACCGGCTGACCCGGCTGCGCGGCATGACCGAGGAGGACGCCCGCGCCCGGATGGCCGCGCAGGCCACCCGAGAGAAGCGGCTCGCCGTCGCCGACGTCGTGATCGACAACGACGTACCCCTGGAGAAGCTGACCGAGCAGGTCGACACGGTCTGGGACGACCTGGTGCGCCGGGCGCGCGCCGCGTCCCGGTGATCGTCCTCGCCGCGTTCACCGCGCTCGGCGGGCTCGTCGCCCTGCTCGCGGGTGCCTACGGGCTGCGGCGCACCCGGCGCATCCGGGCGGCGGGAAATGTCGTCGAGGCGCTGGTCAAGCCGCCGCAGCCGGGTTCCGACCGGCCGCTGCTGCAGTTCGCGACCGCCGACGGGCAGGTCATAGAGGTCGTCTCACCGGTCCCGGCCGGCCGGCACCGCCCGCTGCCCGCCGGCGGTGTCGTCAGCGTCGCGTACGACACCGAGGACCCGCGCGAGACGGTCGTGCTCGGCGGGGAACGGCCCGGCGTCGACCGGGGATTCATGATCGCCGGTGCGGTCCTGGTGCTCGTCGGCATGGGGCTCGCGGTGGCGCTGGGCTGAGTGTCCCCGCAGTGCCCGGTGGGCAGGAATAGCGGTTACCGGCCACGGCGTTGACGTGGTCGACACCGGAAGGGAGTGCACCGTGTCCGACGCCACCCCGGAGACGTACGTCATCGACTTCCGCGCCGCGGAGCAACTGCTCGCCGCGCGGGACCCCCGCGGTGCGGTGAAGCTGCTCGACGACGTGGTCGCCGCGCACCCGGAGAACACCGCGGCGCGGCTGCTGCGTGCCCGCGCGTTCTTCGCCGCCGCTCAACTCCGGGCCGCGGAGCTGGAGTTCTCCATCGTCCTGGAGCGGGAACCGGACAACGCGTTCGCGCACTTCGCACTGGCCCGCACCTACGAGCGGGCCGCCCGGCCGCAGCAGGCCCGGCGGCACTTCCGGCTCGCCGCGGCGCTCGATCCGCAGCCGGAGTACGTGGCCGCCGCCCGGTTCGAGGAGTAGCCGGGCCCGCCGTCAGGGCGCTTTCCGGTACGGCGGGACGTCACGCCCCGGCTGATAATGCGGGCCCTGGCGGATATGGCGGGTGATCATGAACAGGTCGACCGTCGTGATCAGCCAGAGGGCGCCGCAGGCCAGGGCCCAGCCGGGGCGGTGCGCGAAGAGGAACGCGATCGTGCCCGCCGTCGTCCACAGCAGGCCGAAAAGGGCGAGGCCAAGGCGCAGCCGCAGGGGGCTGCGGGCGGTGACCGGTTCGTCACCGGTACGGACCAGATGGTGCTGCATGGCCGTCACCTCCGCGCGGTGAGGAGAAGAGGCACCCTGGGTCGGTCTTCGACTTCCAGGGTGCCTCTTTCCGTCACGGAGTGGGGAGGGAGCGGCAGGGCGATCCGCGGCCTGGGTGAGCGGTCGCGTCAGTCTCCGCGACGCGCGCCGATGGGGCGGGCGTACGCCCGCCTCGCCGAGGGCGTTCGGGTGCGGCGGCGCCGCCACGGCATCGACCCGCGCGGGGTGTGCGGCCGCGCTGCACGTCCCCCTGGACACCGTCGGCCACCGTATCCGCCGCATCGTCCGCCCCACCGGTCTCTCCCCGGCCCGCCCCGGCGATCCGCAGCACCTGACGGCCGCCCTGGTGGCCCGGCGGGCGCGTACGTTGAGCCCATGACTGCTGCGACAACTGCCGTGATGCTGCTGGACGCCCTGAAGGCGGACGAGACCTGTGCGACGTGGCTGGAGTCCCTGGAGAACCCGGACATACCGTGGCTGGAGGCCGGTCTCCCGGAGCCGGACCAGCTGCCGGGCGTCCTCGTCGACCTGGCCGTCCCGCACGAGGACATCGCGCAGCTCCTCTCCCTGGCCGAGCAGGTGAGGCGGTCGCCCGAGCTGAGCGAGCTGCTGGGGCGGGCCGTGAGCGGGCTGCTGTGGCGGCCCACGGGCGCCCCGGGCGAGGGGACGGGACTGCCCGTCCTCCCCGCCGGGACGGGGGTGCTGGGGCGCTGCTTCGCGGTGCTGGTGTTCGTCGCCGCGCTGCCGTACGCGTACCGATTCCACGAGGAACGCGGCGTCCCCGCCGACGTCTCCCGGCGCACCTTCGCCGATCTGGGCCGCAACATGGCCGTGCACCGCAGGCGGTTCGGCACCACCGGGCTGCTCGTGCCCTGGTGGCCGACCCGGCACTTCCGCGGCGAGCTCTACCAGTTGGGGCGGCTCCAGTTCGAGCGGGCACGGCTCGGGCGGCGCACCGGGGAGGCCGTGGCAGGGGAAGGGCTCGCGGCGGGGCCCGGCGATCCGTGCCTGAGCGTGCACATCCCCGACTTCCTCGGGCCGATGACACCCGGGCTCTGTGACGACGCGATCGCGCGGGCCCGGACGTTCTTCGCGCGGCACTTCCCCGAGGAGGAGATCCGGGTCGCGGTCTGCCACTCCTGGCTCCTGGACCGGCAGTTGAGGAGGTACCTGCCGCCCGACTCCAACATCATCCGCTTCCAGGACCGCTTCCGCACCGCGTACGCCTCGGACGAGCCGGAGGACGACACCCCGGTCGCCTTCGTCTTCGGCGGTACCGAGACCCCGCGCGACCGGCTGCCCCGGCGCACGAGCGTGCAGCGCGCCGTGCTCGGACACCTCGACGCGGGCGGGCACTGGTACGCGGGGCACGGCTGGTTCCCGATGCAGGACTGAGGAACGCCCGGTGCGGGCTGTGCGTTCCTCGTGCATGAGCCTTGAGATGCGAGAGGGATACGGAGCGACGGGGCCGGGCGCCTTCACGCCCGACGGCTGTGCGGTGGAGCTGTACGCGAGACTGCCCGTCGAGGACGAGCCGGACATCGTCGAGGCGGCGGTCCCCGCGGGCGCGACCCTGCTCGAACTCGGCTGCGGGGTGGGCCGGGTGACGCACGAACTGATCGGGCGCGGCTTCGACGTGACGGCGGTGGACGAGTCCGCCGAGATGCTGGAGCGGGTCCGGGGCGCGCGCACGGTGCGCTCCACCATCGAGGGCCTGGACCTCGGGGAGAAGTTCGACGTCGTCATGCTCGCCTCGCTCCTGGTCAACACGGGGGACCCGGTGGTGCGGCGCGGCATGCTCGACACGGTCCGCCGCCATGTCGCCGACGACGGCTGTGTGCTGATCCAGCGGGTCCGGGACGGGGCCTACGAGAACCTGCCGAGGGAGCGGGTCTTCCCCGACCTGGACTTCACCATCCGCATGGTGTCGTCGGTGCCGGTCGGCGACGGGGTGCGCTCGGCGAAGGTGGAGTACGTGTTTCCGGACGCCAGGTGGACGCAGACGTACCGGGTCCTGCCGATGACACCGCAGGAGTTCGAACAGGCGCTGGCGGAGGCCGGGTTGAAGGTCGACCGGTATCTGACCGAGGACCGGGTGTGGGTGCGGGTGGTGCCCGTCTGAACCGGCTGAAGAGGTGCGGGGCGGTGCGATGAGTTCTGGCGGCGGCGCCGGTCTGTAGGGGTGACAGTGACCGACTGCTTGCTCGCACCGCTCAGGAGACCGCCATGACGAACCTCGCCCCCGCTTCCACGTCCGACGCTTCCACGGCCGACGCCGCCGCGCCGGTCCGCTCCCGCCGCGCCCGGATCGCGCTGAACACGACCGCGATCGTGCTGGCCGCGTTCTTCGCCGTCGCGAGCGCGCTGCCCAAGCTCTTCGCGGTCTCCGCCGCGGTCGACTCGTTCGACACGATCGGCTGGGGCGCGCCGGGGATGTACACCATCGGCGCACTCGAACTCGCCGGGGCCGTCGGCCTGTTGGTGCCGGTGCTCTCCGGGTTCGCACCGGTCGCGCTGAGCGGGCTGATGGTCGGCGCGTGCGTCACGCAGATCGTCGCCTTCGACGGGGAGAACGCGGCGACACCGCTGATCCTCATGGTTCCGCTGCTCGTGCTGGCCTGGGCGCGGCGCGGGCGGAACCGGGAGTTGGTGGCGCTGGTTCGCCGGGTGCTGTGAGCGGGGGCGTCCACCCGTCTGCCGGGTTCTGCCGGTGGGCGGGTGCGGCGTGCGTTGTGGCTGGTTGCGCAGTTCCTCGCGTCCCTGAACCTGAACGCATGCGCTGCGCGCAGCCTTCTCCCGCCGGACCGTCAGACGGAACCCGACCCCGAACCCGAACCCGATCCCGAACCCGATCCCGAACCCGATCCTGAACCCGCATCCGGCCCTGCCCCGGGCCCCTGCCCGAAGATCCCGCGCAACCGTTCCAGCTCGCGGCGGTCGCGCTTCGTGGGGCGGCCGGTGCCGCGGTCGCGGATGCCGACCGGGGCGACGACCTCGCGCGGCGGAGGCGGCGGGGAGTTGTCGACGTAGCACTCGACCGCGACCGGCGCCCCGACCCGCTTGCGGATCAGGCGCTTGACCACGACGACCCGCTCCCGGTACCCGGGCTGGCGCAGCCGCACCTCGTCGCCGACGCGCAGCGCGTACGCGGGCTTCACGCTCGTCCCGTTCACCTTGACGTGCCCGCCCTTGCAGGCCGCCGCGCCCGCCGAGCGGGTCTTGACCAGGCGTACGGCCCAGATCCAGCTGTCGACGCGCACGCTCTCGCCGCCGCCGGGCGCGGCCGCCCGCGCGGCGTCCGCCGGATCCTTCGGCGCTCCTGATGGGGGCGATGACTCCGATGCCATGCGTCGACCTTAGCCGCGTTGCCCCCGCCGTCGGCGAGCCCCGGAGCGGCTTCCCCTCCTCAGTGCGGATAATCCGGGCAAAGTGCATGAAGTCGACAGTGAAGGGCATCCTGTGACGCACGATCTGCACGCCGAGGTCGACCGGCTGATGGACGGACTGACGGCCGACCTGCAGCGGCTCGCCGCCATCCCGTCGATCGCCTTCCCGGGCTTTCCCGCGGCACCGGTCCGGCAGGCCCACGACCTCCTCGTGGACCTGCTGCGCGAGGCCGGCGTCGAGCACGTCGAGACCATCGAACTCCCCGACACCGCCCCGGTGATCTTCGGCGAGATCCCGCCGCCGACGCCGGAGGCGCCGACCGTCCTGCTCTACTCGCACTACGACGTGCAGCCGCCCGGCGACGAGAGCCTGTGGGACTCCCCGCCGTTCGAGCCCACCCCCATCGAGGAGGGCGGGGGCGGACTGCGGGCGCGCGGCGTCGCCGACGACAAGTCCAACGTCATCGCGCACCTGGGCATGCTCCGCGCCTTCGACGGCCGCCCGCCGGTCGGCATCAAGATCGTCTTCGAGGGGCAGGAGGAGTACGGCAGCCCCTTCGACACGTACCCGCCCACCGACCCGGAGCGGTTCGCCTGCGACGCCATGGTCATCGCCGACCTGGGCAACCTGCGCCCCGGCACCCCCACTCTCACCACCGGGCTGCGCGGCGCCGCCGAGGTGACCGTCGAGGCCCGCACCCTCAAGGAGCCCCGCCACAGCGGCGAGTTCGGCGGCGCCGCCCCCGACGCACTGCTCGTCCTCCTCAAGGCCCTCGCCACCCTGCACGACGTGCACGGCGACGTCGCGGTGGCGGGTCTGCGCCGCGACGAGTGGACCGGCGCCGGATACACGGAGGAGGAGTTCCGCGACCTCGCCGGCATCGAGGCGGATCTCCCGCTGCTCGGCAGCGGCACCCTCGGCGAGCGCCTGTGGAGCGGCCCCGCGATCACCGTCATCGGCCTCGACGCGCCCGGTGTGGAGCACGCCGCGTCCGCCGTCGTCCCGTACGCCCGCGCCAAGCTCAACCTCCGCTTCCACCCCCGGCAGGACCCCGTCGAGGCCCAGCAACACCTCGTGCGCCACCTCGGCGCCCTGAAGCCGTTCGGCGTCCCGCTCACCGTCACCCCCGGCGACACGGGCCCCGGCTACGAGGCGGCGACCGACGGACCCGCCTACCGCGCCGCCCGCACCGCGCTCGCGCACGCGTGGGGCACCGAGGCCTCGTACATCGCGACCGGCGGCTCCATCCCGCTCGTCAACGGGCTCGCGCAGGCCGCCCCGCACGCCGAGGTGCTGCTCTTCGGCGCGCAGGACAACCAGTGCAACCTGCACGCCCCGAACGAGCGCGTCCTCTTCTCCGAACTGCGCGCCACCGTGGTCGCGATGTGCGCCTTCGTGACCGAGTACGCCGCCGACTTCGGCACGGGCACGGCGGGCACGGGCACGGCAGGCACGGGCACGGCGGACACGGGGACGGCAGGCACCGGCACGGCAGACACGGGGGCCGGAGCGTGACCACGCAGACCACCGAACAGCCGCCCGCCCGGCGCAAGTTCACCTTCCCCAGCGCCCTCACCGTCCTCGCCGTCGTCACGATCGGCGTCTGGCTGCTCGCCTTCCTGATCCCCTCGGGGCAGTACGACAGGAACGGCGACGGCGCCCCGGTCGAGGGCACGTACCATCGCGTCCCCTCCGGACAGTCCTTCGTCGACCGGCTCAACGACCTTTTCCTCTCCCCGGTCAACGGTCTCTACGGCATCCAGGACCCCAAGACCTCCCTCGTCGGACCCGACAACTCCGGTGATCTGTACGGCAGTGCGGGTGTCTTCCTGTTCGTGCTCGCCATCGGCGCGTTCATCACCGTCGTCTTCGCGACCGGCGCTCTCGACCGCGGCATCGGCCGCCTCGCCCACCGGCTGCGCGACCGCGGCGCCCTGCTCATCGCGGGCGTCATGGTCGTCTTCTCGGTCCTCGGCACCGTGGAGGGCTTCGCCGAGGAGACCCTCGGCTTCTACGGGCTGATCGTGCCGCTGATGCTGGCCCTCGGCTACGACCGGATGACGGCGGTCGGCGCGATCATCCTCGGCGCGGGCATCGGCGTGCTCTGCTCCACGGTCAACCCGTTCGCCACCGGCGTCGCCTCGTCCGCCGCCGACATCTCCCTCGGCGACGGCATCGCGTTGCGGTTCGTGATGTGGGTGGTGCTGACGGGCGTCACGGTCGCGTACGTCATCCGGTACGCGCGGCGCGTGCGCAAGAACCCCGGGCGGTCGATCTCCGGATTCCTGCCCGGGGACCGCGAGACGTCCGACGCCGCCCGGACCGAGGTGCCCGAACTCACCGGGCTGCACAAGGCGGTCCTCGTCGTCACCGCGCTGGTCTTCGCGTTCATGATCTTCTCGGTGGTGCCGTGGGCGAGCGCCCTGACCGGCGACGCGGACGCGACCCCGTACGGTTTCGAACTCGACTGGTCCTTCCCGCAGTTGGCGGCGCTGTTCCTGTGCGCGGCCGTCCTCGTCGGGCTCGTCGCGCGGCTGGGGGAGCAGAAGCTCAGCTCCACCATCATCCAGGGCGCCGCCGACTTCATCTCCCCGGCGCTGGTCATCCTGCTGGCCCGCGGCGTGACCGTCATCATGAACAACTCGAAGATCACGGACACCGTGCTGCACGCCATCGAGGGCGTCGTCGAGGGCACCTCGTCCGCCATCTTCGCGATCATCATCTTCGTCGTGAACCTGCCGCTCGCCTTCCTCATTCCGTCCACCTCGGGCCACGCCACCCTCGCCATGCCGATCCTCGCGCCGCTCGCCGACTTCGCGGGCGTCTCGCGCGCGGTCGTCGTCACCGCCTGGCAGGCGGCCAGCGGCTGGATGAACCTGTGGGTGCCGACCACCGCCGTCACCATCGGCGGCGTGGCCCTCGCCAAGGTCGGCTACGACAAGTACCTGCGGTTCGTGTGGCCGCTGCTCGCGTTGCTCTTCCTGCTGATCTGCGCGTTCGTGGCGCTGGGGGCGGCGTTCACGTAGGGCCGGACACGGTCCGGCCCTACGGTGGACCGGGTGGACGGACTGAGCGCACTCGACGAGCGGATCACCGGATGCCGGGCCTGCCCGCGCCTCGTCGCCTGGCGGGAGGAGGTCGCGCGCACGAAACGCGCGGCCTTCGCCGACGAGACGTACTGGGGCAGGCCCGTCCCCGGCTTCGGCCCGCACGACGCGTCGCTGCTCGTCGTGGGCCTGGCCCCGGCCGCGCACGGCGCCAACCGCACCGGCCGGATGTTCACGGGCGACCGGTCCGGCGACGTCCTGTACCGCGCGCTGTACGACCTCGGCCTCGCCTCCCGCCCCGACGCCGTCGCGGCCGACGACGGCCTGACCCTGCACGGCGTACGCATCACGTCCCCCGTGCACTGCGCCCCGCCCGCCAACAAGCCCACCCCCGGCGAGCGCGACACCTGCCGCCCCTGGCTGGTCCGGGAGCTGGAGCTGCTGCGCCCGACCCTGCGCACCGTCGTGGTGCTCGGCGCGTTCGGCTGGCAGGCGGCGCTGCCCGCGTTCGCCGAGGCCGGCTGGGCGGTACCGCGCCCCCGGCCGCGCTTCGCGCACGGCGCCCGGGTCGACGTCGACGGCCTCGGCCTGTACGGCTGCTTCCACGTCAGCCAGCGCAACACCTTCACGGGACGCCTCACTCCAAAGATGCTGCGGGAGGTCATCGGCACGGCGGCCGCCTCGGCGGGCCTGTCGGTACGGAGCGCGCGCGGCGAAGTCACCTGAACGGATCAGCCCAACAGGAGTGGACGTCGACCCGTCCCTAGCGTGAAGGCGTGACGCCTACGGATACCGCGCAGCACGTCAGACCGCCGGCCGCGGCCTGGCGCAACCTCGTCGTGGCCACGGTCGGGTTCGCGCTCACCTTCTGGGCGTGGAACCTGATCGCGCCGCTCGGCAGCGCCTTCGGCGACAGCCTGGGCCTCAGCTCGTTCGAGCAGTCGTTCCTCGTCGCCGTGCCGGTCATCGTCGGATCGCTGGGCCGTATCCCGGTCGGCGCCCTCACCGACAAGTTCGGCGCCAAGCTGATGTTCCCGCTGGTGACCGCCGCGACGATCATCCCGGTGCTGCTCGTCACCGTGGCCCGGGACTCGTATCTGGCGATGATCCTGGTCGGGTTCCTGCTGGGCCTCGGCGGCACCACGTTCGCCATCGGCGTCCCGCTGGTCAACTCCTGGTTCCCGCCCGCGCAGCGCGGCGCCGCCATCGGCATCTTCGGCATGGGCATGGGCGGCGTGGCCCTGTCCGGCTACTTCACGCCGCGCATCGCCAAGCACGGCGAGAACCTGCCGTTCTACGTCGTCGCCGTCGCGCTCGCCGCGTACGTGGTGGTCGCCTGGTTCCTGATCAGCGACAACCCGAACCGCCCGATCCCCACCGACTCCCTCGGCCACCGCCTCGGCAAGGCCGGCCGGCTGAAGGTGACCTGGGAGCTGTCGGCGCTGTACGCGATCGGATTCGGCGGCATCGTCGCGTACGGCACGTACCTGCCCACGTATCTGAAGACCTGGTACGAGCTCGACCCCGTCGACGCGGGTACCAAGGCCGCCGGATTCGCGCTGGTCACCGTGGTCTTCCGGCCCATCGGCGGCTGGCTCTCCGACCGCGTCCACCCGGCGGTCGTCACCTCCTGGGCACTGGGCGTCGTGGCGCTTTGGGCCGTCGTGCAGGCCTTCGAACCGCCGCTGGCCCCCGGCGGCACCATCGACCTGCTCGTCATGGCGGCCGGCCTCGGCACCGCGAGCGGCAGCGTCTTCGCCCTCGTCGCCCAGGTCACCCCACAGCCCCAGGTCGGTTCCGTCACCGGCATCGTCGGCGCCATGGGCGGCCTCGGCGGCTTCGTCCCGCCGCTGGTGATGGGCGCGATCTACAGTGCGAAGGGCTCGTACAGCATCGGCTACATGCTCCTGTCCGACCTGGCGCTCGCCGGCTGCGTGTACGCGTACGGTCGGATGCGCAACGCCAAGCCGCAGGATCCGTCCGCGTCATAGGCTCGCGGGATGCCTGAGCATCCGAACCGTCCACACCGCCCCTCGCTGTACCCGGACATCGAGCCGTACGACCACGGCTTCCTCGACGTCGGCGACGGCAACCGCGTCTACTGGGAGACCTGCGGCAACCCCGAAGGCAAGCCGGCCGTCGTGCTGCACGGCGGCCCCGGCTCGGGCGCCTCGCCGTTCTACCGCCGCTACTTCGACCCCGAGCGCTACCGGATCGTGCTCCTCGACCAGCGCGGCGCGGGCCGCTCCACCCCGTCCGTGTCCGCGTACGACACCGACATGAGCGTCAACACGATCCCGCACCTGATCGCCGACCTGGAACTGCTGCGCGCCCACCTGGGCATCGAGCGGTGGCTGGTGTGGGGCGGATCCTTCGGTTGCGTGCTCGGTCTGCGGTACGCGCAGACGCACCCGCACGCCGTCACCGAACTCGTCCTCACCGGCCTCGCCACCGGCAGCCGCGAGGAGGTGGCGACCATGATGCGCGGCCTCGGCAAGGTGTTCCCGCAGGCGTACGAAGAGTTCCGGGCCGGCGTCCCCGAGGCGGAGCGCGACGGCGACCTGGCCGCCGCCTACCACCGGCTCCTGGAGTCGCCCGACGCCGAGGTGCGCGAGCGGGCCGCGCTCGCCTGGACCGACTGGGAGACGGCGTTGGTCTCGCTGCCGCCGCGCTCGATCCCGCGCTACCAGGACCCGGTCTTCCGCTACGGGTTCGCTCGCACCGTCGCCCACTACTGGGCGCAGGACCACTTCCTGGACGGCCCCGACACGGTGCTGCGCGATCTGCCGCTGCTCAAGGGGATCCCGGGCGTCCTCGTCCAGGGCACCCTCGACCTCAACAACCTCATCGGCATCCCGTGGCGCATCGCGCGGGACTGGCCGGACGCCGAGCTGGTGATGGTGGACTCGGCGGGGCACAACGCCGGGGCGCCGGGCATCGCGGAGCACCTGGCGGGCGCCGCCGACCGGTTCAGCGAGCGGTCCGGTCCCGCTTCCCGTTCCGGCGCCTGACGCGCTCGCCCTGGGGCTCGATGAACTGCAGCTCCAGGGCGACGGGCGCGGGCGCGACCCCGGGCCCGCCGGCCTGCGCCCAGGCCAGGATCTCGTCGGTGACGTCGTCCCCCATGGACCACCCGATCCACGCGGCACGGCCGCCGCGGGCCCGGCCCTGCGCGGACGGCTGCAGCACGACGACGTTCGCCTGGTCGCAGGGCCCGAGACAGTCGCTGACCCGGACGGCGAACGCGCCGCCGGAGGCTTCGGCCGCCGCCGTCAGCCGCTCCAGCTGCCAGTCGTGGTCGTGGCCGGGGTGCTTGCGGGCGTCGCCGCAGCAGCAGCCCCGGCACACGACGAGGGTGCAGGGGCGGGTGCGGGCGGCGCCTATCAGGGTGGGCACGGGGCTCCTGGGTGCTGGGTCTGCTGTTCCGGCTGGTCCGCGTCGCCGAAGAGGTGACGCACGGTGGAACGGTAGTTGGTCCGTACGTGCGCGAGCGCCACCGCCCTCGCCCGCTCCGGGTCGCCCGCGGCCACGGCCGCGTACAGCTCGCGGTGCTCGGCCAGCTGCTGGGGCCACTCCTCGTTGCGCCGGGTCAGCCAGCGCAGCCGGCCGGCGACCGGCTGCATGACGGTGACCAGGAGGCCGTTGCCCGCGAGGGCGAGCAGCCGGTCGTGGAAGCGGGAGTTGACGTCGGTGAGGGTCTCGGCGTCGTCCGCGCCGGTCGCCTCGGCGGCCAGGTCGAGGAGCTCGCCGAGCCGCGCCAGATCCTCCCGCGTGGCCCGCTCGGCGGCGAGCCCGGCCGCGTAGACCTCCAACGCCTCGCGCAGCTCGAAGAGTTCGGCGACGTCGGCGCGGGTCAGGGTGCGCACGAGGGCGCGGCGCGGGGTCTCGAAGGTGACGAACCCCTCGGCGACCAGGGCCCGCACGGCCTCGCGCACCGGCACCCGGGACACCCCGAACCGCTCGGCGAGCTCCCGCTCCACCAGCCGGTCGCCGGGGCGCAGCCGGCCGCCGACGATGTCGTCGCGCAGCGCGCCGAGCACACGCTCGCGCACCGCACCGAGGGGTTCCGTGACCGTCATGTCCCCATCTTCGCCGATCGTCGCCGCACCGGTTTACCGAGCCGTAACTGCACGGACATTGCCGGGAGTTGCCGGGAGCGGGACCATGACGGCGCTTTGGTATACCAAAGAAGGTCCCCAAGTGGACCCTCAAGGCCCTGGGAGGCTGCCCATGTCCGTGGCCGAACCGGTGAAGGCGTCGCTCGGCGCCGGCTTCACCCCCGACCCCCGTCTCGTCAACGAGGACCTCGCGCCCGCGGACGAGGGCGCCCGCAGGTGGAAGGTCTTCGACCTCTTCGCCCTGTGGATGTCCGACGTCCACAACCTCGGCAACTACACCTTCGCGGCGGGCCTGTTGGTGCTCGGGCTCAACGCCTGGCAGATCTTCACGGCCCTGCTCATCGGCTTCGTCCTCATCTACGCCGGCTGCAACGCGATGGGCCGTATCGGGCAGCGCCACGGCGTCCCGTTCCCGGTCGTCAGCCGGATCGGCTTCGGGGTCTGGGGTGCCAATGTCCCCGCCCTGATCCGGGCCGTGATCGCCATCATGTGGTACGGCATCCAGACGTATCTGGCGTCGGTGGCGGTGAACGTGATGGTGCTGGCGGCGTTCCCGGAGACGAAGTCGTGGACCGAGGGCTCCTTCCTCGGCCTGCACCCGCTCGGCTGGGCGTCCTTCCTCACCCTCTGGCTGGTGCAGTTCCTGATCATCACGCGGGGCATGGAGTCGGTCCGCAAGTTCCAGGACTTCTGCGGCCCGGCGATCTGGGTCGTGATGATCGCGCTCGCGGTCTGGGTCTGGGCGAAGGCCGGCTGGACGATCTCCCTCACCACCACCCCGCACCCGGTCTCGACCGGCGAACAGTTCCGCCAGTGGTTCGGCGCGATCGGCCTGATCCTGGCCACCTACGGCACGCTCATGCTGAACTTCTGCGACTTCTCCCGCTTCGCGCCCGACTACAGGACGGTCCGCCGCGGCAATTTCTGGGGCCTGCCCGTCAACTCGACCGCCTTCGTCGTCCTGTCGGTCGTCGTCACGGCCGGCAGCGTGGAGGTCTTCGGCGAGGCGATCACCGACCCGGCGCTCCTCGTGGCGCGGATCGGCAACACCTGGGTGCTGGTCTTCGGCGCCCTGACCTTCGCCATCGCCACCATGGGCGTCAACATCGTCGCCAACTTCGTCTCGCCCGCCTACGACCTGGCGAACGTCTGGCCGCAGAAGATCACGTTCCGGGTCGGCGGAGCGATCTCGACGGTGGCGGCGCTGCTGGTCACGCCGTGGAACCTCTACTCGAACCCGAACGTCGTGAACTACTTCCTTGGCGGCCTCGGCGCGTTCCTCGGCCCGCTGTTCGGCATCATCATGCTCGACTATTTCTGGGTGAAGCGCGGCAAGGTCGACACGGCGGCCCTCTTCGACGCGAGCCCCGGCTCGCGCTACTACTACCGGGGCGGCGTGAACCCGAAGGCGCTCGCGGCCTTCGTCCCCTCGGCCGCGCTCGCCGTGGTCCTGGCCCTCGTCCCGTACTTCGACGAGGTGGCGGCGTACTCGTGGTTCATCGGCACGGCGGTGGCGGCGGCCCTGTACGGGCTGATCTGCCGCTCGGAGCGCGACGGGGCGGCCGCGGGAGCCGTGGAGGCAACGGGAGCAACGGGAGCAACGGGAGCAATGGGCGCCGCGGCGGCCGAATGAGTGCATCCGGGGGTGACCGGCCTCGTCATGACGGCTGTCGAGGCCGGCCCCCGCGCATCATCCGCCCATGCTCACGCCCCGCAAGTCCCTGTACGCCGGTGCACTGCTGGCGGCGCTGCTGACGGTGACCCCGGCCACGGCCGCCCCGGCCCCCTCGGGCCCGGCGGCCACCTTCTGGGTGGACCCGAACACCCAGGCGGCCCGCCAGGCGGCGACGTACCGCGCCCAGCACCGCTGGAAGGACGCCGCCCTCATCGACCGCATCGCCCGGCGCGCCCAGGCGATCTGGCTCAACGGTTCGAACCCCGCCCCGACGGTCCGCGCGGTCACCCTCGCCGCGACCCGCGCCCACCGCACCCCGGTCCTGGTCGCCTACCACATCCCGCACCGCGACTGCGGCCTCCACTCGTCGGGCGGGGCGGGGGACGCGGCGGCCTACCGCGCGTACATCGACTCCTTCGCGGCGGGCATCGGTCCACGCGCCGCCTACGTCGTGGTCGAACCCGACGCGGTGGCCTCCCTCCTGGCGGGCTGCCCCGGCGCGAACGCCCGCGAACGCCACGCCCTGCTCACCTACGCGGTCACCCGCCTCGCCGCCCTGCCGCGCACCCGGGTCTACCTGGACGCGGGCAACGCGAGCTGGATCCAGGACGTCTGGTACCTGGCGAGCGCGTTGAAG
Source organism: Streptomyces sp. VRA16 Mangrove soil (assembly GCF_017377775.1). Lineage (GTDB taxonomy): Bacteria > Actinomycetota > Actinomycetes > Streptomycetales > Streptomycetaceae > Streptomyces. Next base: position 243,497 of record NZ_JAFVLN010000012.1, on the reverse strand, counting down.
TCGGCGGGGGTGGCCAAGGCGGACGGAGTGGCCCTCAACGTCTCCAACTACCGTACGAACAAGGAGACGTCGGCGTACGGGCGCCGGCTGGTGGACGTCCTGGGCAAGGTCGTACCGGGCTCCCACCCGCACTTCGTGATGGACACCAGCCGCAACGGCAACGGCCCTTGGCAGGGTACGGACGCCTGGTGCAACCCCCCGGGCCGCGCCCTGGGCACCCCGCCGACGACCCGCACCGGGGACGCGCTGCTCGACGCGTACCTGTGGGTGAAGCGTCCGGGGGAGTCGGACGGGGCGTGCCGGGGCGGGCCGGGGGCGGGGCAGTGGTGGGCGGCGAAGGGGCTGGAGCTGGCGCGGAACGCGAAGGGGTGAGCGGACCCTAGCCCTGCTTCGGGCCGGAGCCGGGGGGCCGCGGCATCAACACCAAGGCCGCGAAGGCGACGACGCAGCACCCCACGATGTACCAGCTGATCCCGGTGCTCGACCCCGTGTCCTCGATGATCGCCGTCGCGATGAGCGGGGCCGGGCCGCCGGCGATCACCGAGGCGAGCTGATATCCGAGCCCTGCCCCGCTGTAGCGGACGTTCGGCCCGAAGCTCTCGGCGATGAGTGCGGCCTGAGGCCCGTACTGGATGTCGTGGAAGAGCAGCGACAGCACGATCGCCAGCAGGACGAGGCCTCCGTCTCCGGTGTCGAGGAGGGCGAAGTAGGGGAAGGCGAAGGCCCCGACGAGGACGATCCCGACGCCGTACACCGTGCGCCGCCCGAACCGGTCCGACAGATGCCCGAACAGCGGGACGCTGACCAGGCCGATGGCGGCGGCGATCAGCGTGTCGTCGAGCAGGTCCCCGCGGGCCATGCCGAGATGACCGGTGCCGTAGGCGAGCACGAACGTGATGAAGAGATAGAACGGCGCCTGCTCCGACATCCGCACGAACGCCGACGTGAGCACCTCGCGCCACTGATCGCGCAGCACGATCCACAGCGGGAGCCGCTCCACCTTGCGTTCGGTGCGCACCTGGGCGAACTCGGGGCTCTCCAGGACCCGCAGCCGCACGTACAGTCCGATGCCGACGAGCACGAAGCTGACCAGGAACGGCACCCGCCAGCCCCAACTGTCGAAGGCGTCCGCGCTGGTCGTGCCGCTCATCAGCTTGACCATGCCGGTCGAGGCGAGCAGCCCGAGCGGCACCCCGAGCTGCGGCCAGCTCGCCATCAACCCGCGGCGTTCGGCCGTTCCCCACTCCATCGACAGCAGCACCGAGCCGCCCCACTCGCCGCCCACTCCGATGCCCTGGGCGACCCGCAGCACGACGAGCAGGATCGGCGCGGCGAGCCCGATCGAGCCGTACGTCGGCAGCAGCCCGATGAGGAAGGTGCTGACGCCCATCAGGAGCAGCGTCACCACGAGCGTCGACTTGCGGCCGCGCCGGTCGCCGAGATGCCCGAAGATCATCGCGCCCACGGGCCGGGCGGCGAACCCGACGAACTGCGTGGCGAAGGAGGCGAGAACGCCCGTGTACTCGGACTGCCCGGGGAAGAACAGGTGGGGGAAGACGAGCGCGGCGGCGGTGCCGTAGAGAAAGAAGTCGTACCACTCGATGGCGGTCCCGACGGTGCTCGCCGCCGCGGCACGACGCCGGTGCCTACGGACCTCGGACGGCGCGACGTGGGTGTGCAGGCCCTGCGGTTGCTGCGTGGTCACGGCAACTCCTGGCGCGAGAGGCGGCGTGGGGGGTGGGGAGGGGGCTGCCGGGAGCGTGCTCTCGTGGTGGGTACACGTCAAGGCGTGCGGCGGAGTCGTGGGGCGAGGACCCGGGGCTACGTGCGCCGCGCCCGCGCCTCCATCGCCTTGCGGGCCCCCGCCTCGCTCGGGAACTCGTGCACCGTGACCATGCCCGCGCTCCAGCCCACGCAGAACGCGGCGAACGCGGGCATCACCGGAGCCGCGAGCACGAGGAGCGCGCGGCCCGCGAACGCGAGTCCGACGGCACGCCCCTGCTCGGCCCGCTTGCGGCTCAGCGACTCCCCGGGGGACGGCGGATCCAGCAGATCCGCGCGATGACGGCGCCGCTGCACCACCCACCCCCACACCACCGCCCCGCAGGAGGCGATGACCTGCGCCCAGTCCCACACGCCGCGCACCCCGGACGGCAGGACCGAGCGGAACCCCTCGTACAGGCTGATCGCAGCGAAGCACAGGAACGCCATGACGGCCGCCATCAGCACGGCCGTCCGGATCCGGCGCAGCCGGTAGCGGGTGCCGCGCTCGTACCAGGTGGTGCCGAGACCGGGCAGTTCGGGGATCGGGGCCGGGACCGGCTCCGACGAGGACGGGGTCTCAGAAGATGCTCTTGATGCCACCCCAGACATCCTTTCCCAGCCTTGCGAAGTCCTGACCGGTCTCCGACAGGACGTGCCCCGAGCCGTGCAGGACGCCGCCGACCACGCCGTGGTCGTGGATGTCCTCACTCCAGTGCTCATGGAACGAATGATCGATAATACCGGTGGCGCCGATCACGACAGCGCCGCCGACCCCCGCCACCACGGCCGTCGGAACCTCGAAGGGCAGCGCGGCCACCACGCCCGCCGTGACCGCCGTCCCGGCGACGAGACCCGCGACATTCGCCCCGCCGTCCACCGCGACGGAGTGCTGCCACGACCACCCCTTGTCGTGGTCGTCGGAGGCTTCGAGGATCCCGCACGCCCCGGCCGCCGCGACATCGAGCACCGGGATCTCCTTGAGGAAGTCCGGCAGCTTCTCGGCGGCCTCGCCCGCGCGCAACGCGTCCGCCGCGTCGGCCAGTTTGACGTTCAGGGCCCGGTCGTACGGCAGCTTCGTACTGCCGTGATCGGCGCGGGCGATGTCGTCCTCAAGCCCCTTGAGCCGATTGACCGCGTCCCGGTACGCGCCCTTCTCCGGCAGATCGGCCGGCAGCTTCCTGCCCGCCTTCTGGTACGCCTTGCGCTCGGCCCGCAGATCCTTCTTCGCCGCCCGCTCCTGCGCCTTCGCGTCGTCCAGCTTCGCGCGCGCCTTCGCGCCCCCGGCCCGCGCGTCCTCGGCGTCGTAGGCGTACAGACCCCGCAGATAGTCGGCCAGCGTGGTCTTGTCACCCGGCGACACGGACCCCGTCGCCTGCGCGTACAGGCCGCGCAGCCGGTCGGCCGCGACCAGCCGGGCGTGCTGCGCCGTGTGCAGGATCTGCCGGCGCACGGTGTCGTACTCGGTGCGGGCGGCGATCGCCTTCTGGTCGTCCGCGCTCGGCGGATCGGCGGTCATCATCGCGTTCGGCACGCCCCTGGGGCCCATGGGCACGCCCTTGCGCGTGGCCGTGAACTCGGCGTTCTGCAGCGCGGTCTCGCACGCCGACAGTTCACTGACGAGCGTGTCGAGGATGTCGCCCGCGTCGTGCACGAGGTTCGCGAACGCCCCGGCCGTCAGCGCGTCCTCGCTCCACTGGGCGCGGAAACTCTCGGCCGCCTCCCCCGTCCACCCGGCGTCGCCGACGAGCCCCTCGACGGCCTCGGAGATGGGCCGGACCGCATCCTCCAACGGCTTCTTCGCACCCTTGTACGTGTCGGCCATCGTGCGCAGCCCCGCTATGTCACCGCCGACCCAGCTGTCACCCACCGCAGCCTCACCCCTCTCCCGTCATCAGATCCTCGAAGAGCCCGTGCACGTCGATGTCGTGCCGCTGGAACGAATCGCGCGCGTACGCCACCTTGTCGCCGTGGTCGTCGAGCCGGTCGGCGAAACCGGTGTGCAGGGCGACGATGAGATCGGCGACCTCGTTGACGGCGTGGTCGAGCCCGCCGTCGCCACCGCTCACGACCGGCGGCGCGACGTTCTGCCGCAGCCCCCGGTACTGCGCCGCCTCCCGGTGGAACGTCCCGGTCATCGACGTCAGATCGCTCAGCACGACCTTGTATCCGGCACCCGCCATCAGCGCATCTCCTCCGCGTACGCCGCCAGCGAGGCGGGCTGCCAGTGGGGCGCCCCGGTGAGCGCCACCGGGTCGAGCCGTACGGTCACCTCGTGCTCGGCCATCACCTCGGCCAACGGCCCGAGCGAGGTCGCGGCCCACGGCTGGGCCTCGCCGAGCACGGCGACGAGCCGGCCGAGCGACGTGAAGGCGAGGGCGACCGTGCCGTCGGTCGGATGCTCGAAGAGCTCGTACGCGATGAACGGCACCCGCACCGCGCGCCCGTCGCCGTCCGTGGCGTCCACCACGCGCGGATGGGCCGGGACGAAGACCGGCGTCGGGTAGGCGGGGACACCGGGTTTCGGGCCCGGGGCCCGGTCGTCCAAGGGGCGCGCGGGCAGCCCCTCGTCCACGTAGTCGAACAGCCGAGAGCGGCGCGGCGCGCTCGGCTCCCCGTACGACGTCTCCATCACCGGCCCCCTTCGAACGGTGCCCAGGACTGCCGGGCAGCGCCACACTAGGCATCGCGGCGACAGACAATTCCCTTCAAGCCGGTCGCCCAGAGCGAATGCATTCGCAACCCATACGTCACTTTGGGCGGGGCTTGATCGGGGCTTGACCCGGTGGTGGCCGAGGGGCCGGCGGCCGCGGTCGTTACCCTCCCCTCCATGCCGACCTCGAACGACACCGCCTTCCTCGACCACCTCGCCGACACCCTCGCCACCCTCCCCGGCACCCACGCCGTCTCCCTCGGCGGATCCCGCGCCCAGGGCACCCACACCCCCGACAGCGACTGGGACACCGCCGTCTACTACCGGGGGAGCGAAGGCATGTTCGCGCCGCGGTGTCTGCGGGAGCTCGGGTGGGAAGGGGAGGCGTCCGAGATCGGGGGCTGGGGCGGCGGCGTGTTCAACGGCGGGGGATGGTTCACCGTCGAGGGGCGGCGGGTCGACGTGCACTACCGGGACCTCGACGACGTCGAGCGGGTCCTCGCCGAGGCCGAGGAGGGGCGGTTCCGGGTGGAGCCGCTGATGTTCCATCTCGCCGGGATCCCGTCGTACCTCGTCGTCGCCGAGCTCGCCGTCAACCGGGTCCTGCGCGGCACCGCCCCGAAGCCCGACCGGTACCCCGACGCGCTGCGCGAGTCCGCGCCCGGTGAGTGGTGGGGGCGCGCCGAGGCGACGCTGGCGTACGCGCGGGCCGGGTTCGCGCCGAAGGGCGGGCGGACCGAGGTCGTCGGGGCCGTCGCCGTCGCCGCCGCGTCGGCCGCGCACGCCGTGCTCGCCGCCCGCGGGGAGTGGGTCACCAACGAGAAGCGGCTGCTGGAGCGGGCCGGGCTGCGCGGGGTCGACGATCTCGTGGTGGACCAGGGGCTCGGGCTCGCCGAACTCGTCGACCGGGCCCGGGAGTTGATGGCCGCGGTGGTGGAGGAGGCCCGTCAGGGGGCCTGAAGGGGGTACGAGCGGGCGTCCCGCCACGGAGTGCCTCTGCCGTCCGACACGATCAGGTGCACCTCGGTGACCCGCGCGCGCAACGGGAGGTGCGGGGTGAAGTCCGACGCCGGGATCTCGTCCGTGCCCGGACCGCTCGCCAGCGTCAGATGCGGGTCGAGGCCCTCGCTGCCGAAGATGCCGCGATAGGGGGCCGCCTCCGGCCAGCGTGCGCGCAGCGCCTTCGTGAGGGAGCGGACCGGGTCGGCGGGGGACGGCGAGAGGTACAGGACGCCCGGCCAGCGACGCAGATCCCGGTGCCGGAAGGTGAGCTCGATCGCCGGGGTCGAGGCGAACAGGGCGCGCAGGTCGCCGTCCGTGTCGGCCGTGAACGCGGGCAGCGGGACGAAGGGGTACAGCAGCGTCACGTGGGCGCGCGTTCCCGTACGGACCAGGGGGTCCGCCTCGGGGATGTGGATTGTCAGCGCGGTGTCGCCCGGAGAGTCCGGCCAGCCGGCCTCGGCCTCGGCATCAGTCGGAGCCTCGGTGTCGGTATCGGCCTCGGTGTGGGTATCGATGGGCACGGTCAAGTGTCACATTGCGGAAATGCGGGCGTTCCTTCCCCTCCATGAACTCCCGTTACGGTGGAGGAACCGCAACCAGTTCAGGTCTGGCCGACGTCGTCCGGCACCATCGCGTACGACAGGAGCCCCCGTGCCTTCTCTTCGCCCTCTTCCGCCCTGGCTCGGGCACGCCCTGCGGGCCCAGCGCGCCCCCGTCCCGTGGCCCGCCGTTGTGCGCGGCGCACTCGCCGCCGGGCCGCTGCTGCTGACCGCCGTTCTCGCCGGGCGCCCGTCCAGCGGGGTGCTGCTCGCGCTCGGGGCCATGCTCGCCGGCGTCAACGACCGGCCCGGTACCCGGCTCTCCGCCCTGACCCGGCTCGGCGGGCCCGCCCTCGCCGGCGGTGTCGGCATGACGCTGGGCACCGCGCTGCACGGGGGCGCCGTGCTCGTCGTCGCGGTGTTCGCCGGGCTCGGGCTCGTGGCCGGGGCGTTCAGCGCCGTCGGACCCGTCGCCTCCGCCTGCGGTACGCAGCTGCTGGTGACCGTCGCCATCGGCGCCGGGATGCCGCTGCCGGAGGCCGGATGGCAGCGGGGGTTGCTGTTCGTCGCGGGCGCCGGGTGGCTGATCGCGCTGCGGGTGCTGTTGCCGTCGCCCAGGAACCGCGCCCCCCGCGCCAAGGGGCTCGGTTACCTGTACGACGGTGAGCGCGTCGCCGTCGCCGCGGTGTACGACGCCGTCGCCCGGCTCATCGAGGCCGCGGGCCGCGGCGACGCCCGGGCCCGCCGCGCCGCCCTCACCGCCGCCCTCGACCAGGCCCAGGACGCCCTGCGCGGCGGCGGCGACGCGGCCCGCAGGCTGCGCGCGCTGTACGTCGCCGCGCTGCCGCTCGCCGAGGCCGCCACCGCGCTGGCCTGGGCCGGGAAGACGGTCCCCGGCCGGGCCGCCGAGGGGCCGCGCCGGCTCGCGGTCGCCGTGCGCACCGGGGAGCCGGTGGGGCCGCTGCCCGCGCCCGCCCGCTGCGACGCGGGACTGCGCGCGCTCGACGAGGCCCTGCTGCGGGCCGCCGAGGTGTTCGACGGGGGCCGCGCGCCCGCCCCGCTCCGGTCCGGGAGGACCCCGGCGGACGTCCTGCGCAAGGCGGCCGGGCCCGCCGGCCGCGAGTACGGGGTCCGCGTCGGACTCTCCTTCGGGGCCAGCGCCGCCGTCGCCCAGGCCCTGCACCCCGAGCACTGGTACTGGCTGCCCGCCACCGCCGTCTTCCTGGTCAAGCCCGACCTCGGGCCGCTCGCCTCGCGCGTGCTGTGCCGGGCCGCCGGAACCGTCGCGGGGGCGGCCCTGTTCGCGGGCCTCGCCGCGGTCCTGCCGCACCCCGCCGGGCTCGTCGCGCTGGTCGCGCTGTGCGGGGCGCTGATCCCCGTCGCCACCCGGCACTTCGCCGCGCAGACCGCGGTCGTCACCGTGCTGGTCCTCTCCCTCGTCATGGTCGGAGGGGAGCCCCAGGCGTCCGTCAGCCGGATCACGGAGACGCTGCTGGCCTGCGCGATCGTGCTGGTCGCCGGACATCTGCCGGGGCCGCGGGCGCAGCGCGGGGGCGGGGTCCGGGTGCGGATCGCGGTGGCCCGCGAGGCCGCCCACCAGTACGTACAGCATGTGCTGAGCGGGGCCACCGGGAGCGAGGCCCGGGTGCGGCGGTGGGCGCTGCGCCGCGAGGCGTACCGGACGCTGGCCCAGGCACGGGCCGCCGTCGACCTGGCCGCCGCCGAACTGCCCGTCGTCGCCCGGCACTCGGTCGGCGCGCGGCACGTCACCGTCGTGCTGGAACGGCTCGTCGACACGACCACCGCGTGCGCGGTGCAGGTCGACGACACCGGGCGGGTCCCGGAGCAGCACGCCGAACGGATCGGCGTGCTGCTCGCGGAACTCGCCGCCTGACACCGGCAGGCGTCAGGGCTTGGGCAGCGCACACCCCGGCGCGGACAGGTCGATCTTGTTGCCCGCGACGACGCACGGCACGATCCCGTACGTCTCCTGCGCGTAGTTGATGCCCTGGCGCACCGTCACGTTGCCGCTCTCGTCGACCTCGCACGGGTTGTTCTCCGTGCACCGCTCGCCGTCCTCGTTACCGGTGTTGTTCACCGCGACGACCTTGCCGGTCGCCTGGTCGAGGACGGGCGAGCCGGACGTGCCGCCGATCGTGTTGCAGGCGGAGGTGTAGCGGACCGAGTCCTTCCAGGTCCAGTCGCCCTCCTTGAGGCGGTACACGAAGCCGTCGACGGAGCAGTTGTACGTGCGCTTCCAGTACCCGGACACCACGCTGATCGCCGTGCCCTGCGTCGGGTGGTCGGCCGACAGCTCCAGGGCCTTGATGCCGTACGAGCTCTCGATCTGCTGGTACGTGGTGGTGAGCTGGTAGAGGGAGACGTCGGTGTCCGTCATCGTCCCGTACGCCACCTTGCTCGCCCGCAGCGTCGCGACCTTGCTGCCGGAGGAGTTGAGCAGGCTGAACGTACGCGTCGACGGCTGGTCGACCACGACCTCGCCCGGCCCGGGGAAACCGGACTCCAGGCAGTGGCCGTTGGACATCACCAGGGCCGGGTCCGTCGGCTGGGAGTTCGGGACGCGCACGACGGAGCCGGAGCAGTTGCTGAGCGCGACCGTGCCGGCGTAGGACACCGCCTTGGCTCTGGCGGCGGCCGGTGCGGCCGACGCACCGTCAGCCGCCGTGGCGGGGACGGCGGTTGCGGCGCTCGCGCCGAGAACGGCGACGCCGAGGAGCGCGCCGGCGAGGGACTTCTTCATGTGGGGGGTTCCTCTCCCGAGTTGAGAGTGGTGCACCTGGTGCGTGAGTCGTCACGCCTGACCTGAGCGGTTTGGCATGAGCATTGTGATGGCGTACGGCTCAGCGGACAACAGTGCATTCTCAGCGAACGGGGGAGAGGGGCCGGGGAGGCGGCGAAGAAGCCGGGGAGTCAGGGCCGCAGCTCGATCCAGACCGGCGCGTGGTCCGACGCCGTCGCGTCCCTGCGGTCGTGCGGGTTCTCGCCGACCGACGGCAGCGGCGGGCGCTCGGCGCCCTCCTCGGCCGGGACGCCGGTTCCGGCGCGGGAGATCCGGCCGACCAGTTCGTGCGTGACGAAGACGTGGTCGATCAGCTCACGGCGGCCCGCCTGGATCCGCGAGTACCGCTGGTCGGCGGGGATGAGCGGCGCGACGTTCCACAGCCGTTTCGCGTCGCCCCGGTCCGGCCGGTCGAAGCCGGGCGTGCCGATCTCGGAACCGGGCGGGCCGTGCAGGATCTGGGTGGTCGCGGCGGACGTGTCGTCGTTGAAGTCGCCCAGCACGGCGACCCGTTCGTGCCGTCCGTCCTCCCCGACGAGGACGTCGGCGAGCGCGCGCACGGTCGCCGCCTCCGCCGCCCTGCGCTGCAGCGCGTACGCCCCGTAGCGCGCCCGCTCGCTCTCGTCGTGTGGCTGGAACCTGCCGCCCGGATAGCTGAGCAGCTTCGACTTGAGGTGGCAGACGGCGGCCGTCAGCCAGGTCGCCCGCGTCGAGAAGTGCGCGGCGAGCACCCCGCGGCCCGCCCGGTCCGTGGTCCGGCCGCTGTCGTCGACCTGCACCGGACGCAGCCGGTCGGGGAACGCCGGGGTGTCCGCGACCACGTTCAGCACGACATCGCTCACGAACCCGACCCGGATCCCCCGTTCGTCGGGGAACTCGGACAGCGTCACGAAGTACTGCCCGTCCAGCATCTGCACGAGGTCGTCGAGCGCCGCGGGGTCACCCACCTCCTGCACACCGAGCAGCGTCGGCCGCAACCGGTTGACGGTCGCCGCGAGCGCGGCCAGCTTCGCCTCGTACGCGGCCTTGTCGCGCGGCCCGAAGGGGCTGCCGGGGCGGTAGAGGTTCTCCAGGTTCCAGGTGCCGACGAGCATGATGCCGTTCCCTCCCGGGCGGTGGGATCCGGCCCGGACGGGATGGGGCCGGGCCGGGGCGGCCAGCGTGACAGCGCGCACCGGCCGGGGACAGGGCGTGCGCACGATGTGCGACCCGGGTCGCCCCGGCGGCCGAACCGCCCGTACGCCGCTGAACGCACGCGGGGCGGACATCGCGCCGGACCCCGCTACCGTGCCCCCATGCCCACCCCGCCCGCGGACCTCATCGTCACCGGCTGCACGGCTCTGCTGCACGCCGACCCCGCCGAGACCGACCCCCGACGCGCCGCCGACGGGCTGCACTTCGTGCCGGACACCGCGCTCGTCGTCCGTGCCGGAGTCATCACCGACGTCACCGACAGCGCCGCCGCCGCGACCGTGCCGAGCCGTGAACGGATCGACGCACGCGGCCTCGTCGCCCTGCCGGGCCTGATCAACTGCCATACCCACAGCCCGATGGTGGCCCTGCGCGGCCTCGTCGAGGACCGGCCCGAGCAGGAGTGGTTCAACGACTGGATCTGGCCGATCGAGTCCAACCTCACCCCGCGCGTCATCGCACTCGGCGCCCGCCTCGCCTGCGCGGAGATGATCCGCGGCGGCGTCACCTGCTTCGCCGACCACTACTTCTCGATGGACGTCATCGCCGACGCGGTCGAGGAGACCGGCCTGCGCGCCAACCTGGGGGAGGCGTTCTTCTCCCATGAGGCTTCCCATGAGGCTTCCGGGGAGGCGTCCAGGAGCTCCTCCAAGGAGTCCTGGGCCCGCTCCCTCGACTTCGCGCTCACCCACCGCGGCCGCGCCGACGGCCGCATCACCACCGCCCTGGCCCCGCACGCCCCGTACACCGTCACCGACGACGACCTCGCGGCGACCGCCCGACTGGCCGCCGAACACGCCCTGTTGGTGCACCTGCACGCCGCCGAGAACCGCGCCCAGACCGACACCAGCCTCGCGCGCCACGGCCGCACCCCTGTCGACGTGCTCCGGGACACGGGCCTGCTGGGCGGTGACATCGACGTCCTCATCGCCCACGGCACCGGCATCCTCGGCCGCGACCTGCCCGCGCTGCGCGCCGCCCGCGGCCGGGTCGGGGTGGCGTCCGCGCCGCGCGGTTACATGAAGTTCGGCTGGGACACGACCCCGGTACGCGCCCTCGTCGACGCCGGCGTGCACGTCGGACTCGCCACCGACGGCGCCGCCTCCAACAACACCCTCGACGTGTGGGAGGCGATGACGCTCACCGCCCTCGTGCAGAAGCAGACCGAGCACGACCCGCGGTGGCTGACGGCGCGTCAAGCCCTGCGTCACGCCACCCTCGACAGCGCCCGCGCCGTCGGACTCGGCGACCGCATCGGCTCGCTCGCGCCCGGCCGCCGCGCCGACCTCGTCCTCGTCGACCTGAGCGGCCCGCACACCCGGCCGGTGCACGACCTGGCCGCGACCCTCGTGCACAGCGCGCGCTCCGCCGACGTCCGCACCACCGTCGTCGACGGCCGGATCCTGATGCGCGACGGACACCTCACGACCGTCGATGTGCCGTCCGTCGCAGGGGAGTTGAGCGAACTGCTGCCCGCCCTCGTCGAGCGCGGACACGGCCGCCGGATCCAGCGGTACGACACCTGACGGAGCCGCCCGCGGAAATCTTCCAAGATTTTCCTCCCGGCGGCGATGAGTTCCGCCTCCGGCCCCGGTCACCCCTGCGAGAGACCCGTCACGATGACTTACGGAGGAACCATGGGGCTGCCGAAGGTGGTCACCCGGGAGGAGTGGCGTGCCGCTCGCGAGGAGCTGCTCGCCCTGGAGAAGGCGGCGACCCGGGCGCGCGACGCGCTCAACACCCGGCGGCGCGAGCTGCCCATGGTGGAGATCGACAAGCTGTACGTGTTCGAGGGCCCGGACGGCAAGGCCGAACTGCTCGACCTGTTCGAGGGCCGGCCCCAACTCGTCGTCTACCACTTCATGTTCGCCCCGGAGTGGGACGCGGGCTGCCGCAGCTGCTCCGGCTTCCTCGACCAGATCGGGCACCTGGCGCACCTGCGCGCCCGGGGCACGGCGTTCGCGGCGGTCTCCCGCGCCCCGTTCACCAAGATCCTGCCCTTCAAGGCGCGGATGGGCTGGACCGTGCCCTGGTACTCCTCGAACCTCAGCGAGTTCAACCAGGACTTCGGCGCCACGCTCCGCGACGAGCACGGGCAGCTGCAGGAACGCCCGGCGCTCAGCTGCTTCCTGCACGAGGGGGAGCGGATCTTCCACACGTACTCGGCCTTCGACCGCGGCCTGGACAGCATCGGGTTCACCACGAACCTCCTGGACCTCACCGCCCTCGGCCGGCAGGAGGAGTGGGAGAAACCGGAGGGACGGGCGTCGTCCCTCGGGGCGCCGGCGGGCAGCGCGCGTGTCCGGTATCACGACGAGTACGTCGACTGACGGCCGCCGCGACCGACCTGACCTCGTCTCAACTCGGTGTCATTCTCGTCACGTTGCGAGTCCGCAGCGGCCCTGTCAGCGTTCTCCTTCACACAGGGCCCGGGACCGAACCGGAGCCCGAGCTTCAGGCACGATCACGGGGGACAGGGACGGACGATGATCAACGCACGAGTGGTACTGCAACGTTTCCCGGCCGGCGGGCCCCGCGGCTCCTGGCCCGCAGAGGAGTTCGCGCGTCAGCGCCGGCTCGAAGGCCAACAGGCCGAGGTGGTCATGGACCTGGCGACCGACGCGTTTCTCGTGATCGTACGGGAGGCGGCGGCGCAGCCCGTGGCGTGAACCGGGCCCGGTGTCACGGCGTGCCGACCGACCGGGACCACGCGGGAGTCGTCCCGGTCACCCGGCACAGCGCCAGATACAGCGGGATCGGCGGGGTGTAGGGCACGGCCCCGTCGGGGCAGTGGATGAGATCCGGCACCCGCGCCGCGTCCGGCACCACGGCACCCGCCGTGTAGCGGGCCGGCGCCGGCCATTCGAGCGCCACGTCGGAGTCCGACGGCACGAGCCACCACCAGTGCCCCTCGGCCGCGTAGACACATCCCATCCGGGGCAGCCGCCGCGTCATCGCGCGGGCGAACCCCTCGGGCACGGCCACCGCGTCGCAGCCCAGCGGTGCGGTCATGCCGTCCGGCACGGTCAGACGCACGGGTTCGGCGGGGTGCGGCCGCCCGGTGCGTCGTCTGCGGGAGAGCCCGACCAGCGAGTCCAGCTGCATCGTCCGCGTCCGCAAAGTGCCCGTCGTCACCACGCCCATCCGTTCCCGTTCAACACGCTCGGCGCCTCGGCACCTCAGCGCGCTCGTCGATCCCGCTCGTCGATCCCACCGGTAGAACTCCGCGGCCCTGCCCTGGCCCGCCCTGCCCTTGTCCGTCCCGTCATCTGTCCCGTCCCGTCCCCGGGTGCGGGGGGTTCGGGCCGTGCCTCACCAGGCCCAGCCGCTGCCGCCGCCGTCGGGCCCGCCGTGCGGCGCGTCCGGCACCGGTCCGGGGTCCGTCGCCCGCGCTCCGGCGTCTCTCGGCAGCTCCGCCCAGACCAGCAGGCCGGGGCCGGTCTCCTGGGCGCCCCACGCGGTGGAGACCGCGGCGACCAGAAGCAGCCCTCTGCCGTGCTCCTCCTCGGGCGCGATCCGCCCGGCGGGCCGGGCGTCGCCGGGGATGCAGCCCTCGTCGCGCACGGCTATCCGCACGCGCTCGCCCTCCCCGTCGTCACGCAGGTCGTGCAGCTCGCAGTGGATACGGCGGCTCGCGGTGTGGACGATCGCGTTCGTCACGAGTTCGGACACGACCAGGGCCGCCGCGTCACAGGTGTCCTCGCACGCGCCCCATCCCGTGAGCTGGGCACGCGTCATACGCCGGGCCTGCGCGGCAGAGCCCGGATGGGGAGCCAGTTCGAAACTGCTGCGGCGGACCGGAGAGATGGGCGACGTGCCCAAACGGTCACCGAGCGTAGCCTCGCCGGCTTCTGTTCCTAAAGGCGCGGACGGAATCACGCTTGCCACTATCGCCCCGTCGTGAACACTTGGCAAGAGCCACTCTGAAAAGTGCAGAGTGCAGTATGCCGTTCTGAACAGGCATGGCAGACTGCTCGCAACAGCCCGCCGCACGGCGGCTCCGGGACGCGCTCCGCGGGACACCCAGCCGATGTCAGGCCGCAAAATGGCCGGTTGTCGGCCTTCTCTCGCGGTTGTACGGGTCCGGGCACGGCTGCGTTTCGGACACGAGGACAAGGAACGACAACGGGTCGGGCGACACGCCGGACCGGGTCGGACTGCTGGGAGGGAAGCGGCGTGAGTGAACCGCGGTCCGCGCCGACGGTCGGCCAGGTCGTTCTCGGCCGGCGTCTGCAGGACCTGCGCGAGAGCGCCGGACTCAAGCGCGAGGACGCCGCGAAAGTACTCCGTGTAACCGCCGCGACCGTTCGCCGCATGGAGACCGCGGAGGTCGCGCTCAAGATCCCGTACCTGCAGATGCTCCTGAAGTCCTACGGCGTGACCGAGGCCGAGGCCGACGCGTTCGTGCGCCTCGCGGAGGACGCGAACAGGCCGGGATGGTGGCAGCGCTTCCACGACATCCTGCCCGGCTGGTTCTCGATGTACGTGAGCCTGGAGGGCGCCGCCTCGCTCATCCGGTCGTACGAGCCGCACTTCGTGCCCGGACTGCTGCAGACCGAGGAGTACGCGCGCGGGGTGCTCAGATCGGGGGCCATCGGCCGCTCCCTGGTCGACGACCCGGACCGCGTCGAACGGCACGTCGCCCTGCGCATGCAGCGCCAGGAACTGCTCACCCGCGAGAACGCGCCGCGGCTGTGGGTGGTCATGGACGAGACCGCGCTGCGCCGGCCCGTCGGCGACGCCGACGTGATGCGCGGGCAGATCGACCGGTTGCTCGACGCGATGGCGCTCCCGAACGTGACGCTCCAGGTCGCCCAGTTCGCGTCCGGGCCACACCCGGGCACGTACGGGCCTTTCGTGCTGTTCCGCTTCGCCGTGCCGGAACTGCCCGACATGGTCTACAGCGAGTACCTGACCGGCGCCGTCTATCTCGACGCGCGCCCCGAGGTGGCCACCCACCTCGAAGTCATGGACCGCATGGCGGCACACGCCGCGACCGCACAACGCACAAAGGAGATCCTCCGCGATCTCCGCAAGGAGCTGTGAATGGACCAGATCAGGGACCGAATACGAGGCGTCGACGGCGAACCCGTCTACAACGGCATGCCCGCGCGCGAACTCGGCACCGAAGGCTGGCACAAGCCCTGGAGCGGCGGTAACGGGGGCAACTGCCTCGAAGCGATGAAGCTGGCCGACGGACGCGTCGCCGTCCGCCAGTCCTCGGACCCGGACGGCCCGGCGCTGATCTACACGCCCGGCGAGATCTCCGCCTTCATCGAGGGGGCCAAGGCGGGGGTGGCGGACTTTCTGCTGTCCTGACCGTTCCTCAGGGACGGTTTTCGGGCGCGGTGTTCGGGCGCGGTGTTCGGGGTGCGGTTCACGGGGTGCGGCTTTCGGGGGCGACGGTCTTCTAGGTGCCCTTTGCGAGGCGCGGGTTTCGGGGGGCGGGCTTCGAGGTGTGGGCTTCGGCGTGCGGTTATGGAATGTGGGCTTCGGCGCGCGGGCTTCGAGGTGTGCGCTTCGGGGTGCGGGCTTCGGGGGTGCGGGCTTCGAGGTGTGGGTTTCGGGGTGCGGGCTTTAGGGCGCGGGCTTCGAGGTGTGGGGTGTTTGCGGAGGGCCGTGCCCACGGGCTTGTGCCCGGCTTCCTCACCCGGCGTTCTCCTTGACTCCGCCGGGGTCGCTCGGGCCGCTCGGGCTCGCTACCCCGCGTTCTCCTTGACTCCGCCGGGGCCGCTCGGACCGCTCGGACTCGCTGAGCGGTCCCGCGCCAGCACCCCGCACAACGCCTCGACCGCGGCCCCGTACGCACGCTCGGGCGCTGCCGCGTAGCCGACGACCAGCCCGTCGCCGTCCTGCCTCTCCTCCGCGCGATCCTCCTCGGCGGAGGGCGGGAACCCCGGATGCCGGAAATCGGCGAGCCCGTCGATCGCGATCCCTTGGGCCCGCGCCGCGGCGACCACCTCCGGCTCCCGCCCGGAGGGCAGCCGCACCACGGCGTGCAGCCCGGCCGCGACTCCGCTGACCTCGACCCACGGCGCCCGCTCGGCGAGCGCCGTCACCAGCAGGTCCCGGCGCGACCGGTACCGCTGCCGCATCCGCCGCACATGACGGTCGTACGCCCCGGACGACAGGAACTCGGCGAGCGCCAGCTGGTCGAGCGCGCTCGACCACCCCTCCCGTTCGCCCTTCGTCGCCAGCGCGTCCCGCACCAGATGGCCCGGCAGCACCATCCACCCCAGGCGCAGCGCGGGGGAGAGGCTCTTGCTCACCGAACCCACGTACACGACGCGCTCCGGATCGAGTCCCTGCACGGCCCCGACGGGCTTGCGGTCGTAGCGGAACTCCCCGTCGTAGTCGTCCTCCACCACGAGCCCGCCGCGCCGCCGCGCCCAGTCGACCACCGCGGCCCGCCGGTCGTGGTGCAGCGGACCGCCCGTCGGGAACTGGTGCGCGGGCGTGAGCAGCACCCCGCGCACGCCGTTGCCGAGCGCCTCCAACTCCGCCACGCGCGCCCCGTGTTCGTCGACCGGCAGCGGCACCGTCCGCACCCCGGACCCGGCCAGCAGCCCCCGGTGGAACGGGAGCCCGTACGCCTCCACGGCGAGCGGCCCGCGCAGCACCCTGCTCCCGTGGTGCTGGTCGCAGAGCAGGCGCAGCGCGTGCGCGAACCCCGCGCAGATCACGATCCGCCCGGGATCTGTGCGCACCCCGCGCGAGCGCGCCAGGTACTCGGCGAGCGCGGTGCGCAGTTCGATACGTCCCTGAGGGTCACCGGGGCCGAAGGCGGCGGCGGGCGCCGCGTTCAGGGCGCGCCGGTACGCCGCCGCCCACGCGGCCCGCGGGAACGCCGACGCGTCCGGCGATCCCTGCCGCAGCTCGTGCTCGTGCCTGCGACGAGGTACCGGCGCGGCCTCGGGTGTCCTGCGGCGCGCCCCGGCCGGCGGCGGCCCGGCCCGCTCCGCGACCCGCGTCCCCGACCCCTGGCGCGCGGTGAGCCAGCCCTCTGCGACGAGCTCGGCGTAGGCGTCCGCGACGGTGTTGCGGGCGACGCCCAGATCGGCGGCGAGCGCACGGTACGGCGGCAGCCGCGTGCCCGGCGCGAGCCGCCCGGACCGCACGGCCTCCCGCAGCGCGGCGGTCAGCGCACCCCGCCGGCTCCCCGAACCGGACAGCTCCAGATGCAGATCGACCCCGATCCGCTCCGCCGCATTGACCCACGATTCCGCCATGAGGTCGCACCCTACGACGGTCACACCCCGGGCCGCGGCCCCGGCGCCCGGTCAGACCGTCATGGGCCGGTCGTGCGCCCCGATCGGCGTCGGCAGCCGGGTCGCCCCCGTCAGCCACCGGTCGACCGCCGCGGCGGCCGCCCGGCCCTCCGCGATCGCCCACACCACGAGTGACTGGCCGCGCCCGGCGTCCCCGGCGACGAACACGCCCGGCACCTCGGTGGCGAACCCGGCGTCCCGCGCGATCCCGCCCCGCCCGTCCGCCGCCTTCAGCCCCAACTGGTCCACGAACCCGCCGGGTTGAAGCTCCGGGCCGTGGAACCCGAGCGCGATCAGGACCAGATCGGCGGGGAGCGTGCGCTCCGTCCCGGCCCGCGGCCTGCGCCCCGCGTCCACCTCGATCAGGTGCAGCGCCCGTACGTGCCCGTGGGCGTCCCCACTGAAGCGGAGCGTCGACGCCGCGAAGAGCCGGGCGTCCGCGTCCGCCGCCGGAGCCGTCCGCAGATCACCGGCCTCCTCGTGCGCGGCCGACATCCGGTACAGCTTCGGATACGTCGGCCAGGGCTCCGTCTCCTCGTCGCGTGCGGCGCCGGGCATGGCGTAGATGTCCAACTGCGTGACGGAAGCAGCCTGTTCGCGCACCGCCGTGCCCAGACAGTCGGCGCCGGTGTCACCGCCGCCGACGATGACGACGTGCTTCCCGGCCGCACTGAGCGGCGACACGGCCAGGTCGCCCTCGACGACCCGATTGGCGAGCGGCAGGTACTCCATCGCCTGGTGAATGCCGGTCAACTCCAGTCCGGGGACTTGGAGTTCGCGCCAGGCGGTCGCACCGGTGGCGACGACCACGGCGTCGTACCGTCCGCGCAACCGGTCGGCGCTGATGTCCCGTCCGACCTCCACGGACGTCCGCAACCGCACCCCCTCGTCCGTCAACTGCCGCAATCTCCGCTCCAGTTGGACCTTCTCCATCTTGAAGGACGGGATGCCGTAGCGCAGCAGGCCGCCCGCCCGGTCGTCCCGCTCGTACACGGCGACGGTGTGGCCGGCCCGCGTCAACTGCTGCGCCGCCGCGAGCCCGGCGGGCCCGGAGCCGACGACGGCCACCGTCAGCCCGCTGTGCCGCTCCGCGGGCCGGGCGGTGACGAGACCGTCCTCCCAGGCCCGGTCGGCGATGGCGACCTCGACGTTCTTGATGGTCACCGCGGGACTGTTGATGGCGAGGACACAGCCCGCCTCGCACGGCGCGGGGCACAGCCGCCCGGTGAACTCGGGGAAGTTGTTCGTGGCGTGCAGCCGCTCGCTCGCGGCCCGCCAGTCGTCCCGCGCGACGAGGTCGTTCCACTCCGGGATCAGATTCCCCAGCGGGCAGGACTCGTGGCAGAACGGGACCCCGCAATCCATGCAACGGTCGGCCTGCGCGCCGACGATCGGCAGCAGCCCACCAGGGACGTACACCTCGTCCCAGTCGCGCGCCCGCTCCTCCACGGGGCGGCGCGGTGCCTCCTGCCGCGGCGTGGTGAGAAAGCCTTTGGGGTCGGCCATGGCCGTCTCCCTGTCGTGCGCGCGTGAGCCCTTGCCGTTGGTCCACCTTTCGTCACGATACGTCGGTCCGGAGTGCCCCGCCTCAGGTCAGGGCGCGGGGCGGGGCTCAGGTCAGGGCTCTGGGCGGGGCTCAGGTCAGCGCAAGCACGAACGACGCCGACGCGGCGATGGCGGCGCCGCCCCGAATGTGGTTCCAGACGACCCACTCGCTCAGATACCGGTTCCATTGCGTGGCACTGCGCTCGGACTCCTCGTCACCGGCCAGCCTGGCGAGCGCCTCGTTGCGCGGAATGTTCGCCAGGACCGTCACCCCGAACGAACCCGCCAGATACAGCGCACACCCCAGCAGCAACTCGATGGTCCCCTGGTCCGGCCAGAGCACGAACGTCACGACGGCGATCACCGCGCACACCACGGCCGCACCGAGGAACACGACCATGAAAGCGGGGGTGACGGCGGCGACATTGATCGAGTTCATCGCGGCGATCCCGCTAGCGGCGGGCAGCGCGCCGAGTCCGCGCATCACGAAGGTGGAGAACGCCACGAACACTCCGGCCGCGACCCCGCACCACAATGCCCCGAGCACGACCAGAGCAAAGTACGGTCCCTCGATCATCATGACCCCCTCGGTCCGCCCCCGCGCTATGTGAAGGGATCATGCCGTAGATGTGCACATGAAGGGAGGGGTTTCCGTCCTCTGTGCACATAAATTCCGCATACCGGAACACGCTCGACCGGCGCCCCCGCGCCCCCCGCGCTTCCTATTGCTCAGCGGAGCCGAGGTGTTCGGTGGGGCAGGGGTGTTTGGTGGGGTTGGTGTTCGGTGGGGTAAAGGTGCGCGGTAGGGCGGAGGTGCTCGGCGGGGTTGGTGTTCGGTCGGCTGTTGTTCAGCCGGCTGCCGGGTGACCTGGCTGCGGGGTGACCCGGCATCGGTGAGCCGGCATCGGTGAGCCGGCTGTTCTTCAGCCGACTGTCGGTGCCCCCCGCGTCGGTGAGTCGGCCGGGGCTCAGTCGGCTGCCGCTCGGTCGATCACGTGCCCCCTCCCTTCCGTCGCCCAGTGTTCAAGTCCGTCGCCCAGTGTTCAAGAACTGCCTGCACCGCCCCTGTCACCCGTGCCCGCGCCTCGTTCCGCGGTACTCCCTCCATCAGCAACCGGTCGTACGGCGTGTCCACGTGCCGCACCGCGGCGCGCACCGCCGCCGTCACCGCGCCCCGCGACAGCGCCCGGCCCGCCGCGCTCCGCCCCACCCGGCCGCTCCCGCGCAGCCCGGCGTGCCCGGCGATGGCCGCGGCCCGTTCCTCCGGACACCCTGGGAACAGCCGCCGGATCTCCGCCGCGAACGCCGCCGTGAACCGCACATCCTCCACCGCCCGCCGCGCGGCGTCCCGCGCCCGCCGCCGCGCCCGTGCCTCCGCGTCCGCCAGACACCGCGCCTCGGCCCGCGTCAGCGCGTCCTCCTCGACGAGCACGCCCTGCCGCTCGTACCGCCCGCGCCGCCGGTGGAACCGCACCACGACCGCGGAGAGCCCGCTCTCCTCCCGTGCCCGCCGCGTCAGCGCGGTGTCGCCGCGCGGCAGAAACACCAGGTGCCCCAGGTCCGCACAGTCCAGACAGCGCGGCCGCCCCGCCTCCAGGACCAGCAGCCCGAGCGGCCCGCGACGGCACACCCCGCACCGTCGCCGCTTGACCGGCTGGAAGACGAGAGGGCCACGCGCGGCGAGAACAGGTGCATCGGCTGGGTCGGCGCTGCTCATACGGAGGTCATGCCCGGCCCGGACCCCCGGCCACCCCTCACACGCCGCCCGGCATCATGGACCGTGTGCGACTCGAAGCGATCACCTGGGAACGGCTCGGCGACACCCTGGCCGAGCGGCTCCTCGACCTGAAACCGTCCGACGGCGGCCCCTGGCCGAAGGTCGCCTTCGACGGTGCGCCGGCCGCCCGCCCCGGCGACCTGGCGGCCCGCGTCGGCGAAGCGCTGCGCGTCCGCGGCCGGTCTTCGCTGGTCGTCGCGACGGAGGGCTTTCTGCGCCCGGCGTCGCTCCGGTACGAGTACGGCCGCCAGGACGTGGAGGCGTACTACAGCGGTTGGTTCGACACCGGCGCCCTGTGGCGCGAGGTCTTCGGCCCCCTCGAACCGGACGGCACGGGCCGGATCCTGCCCGACCTGTGGGACCCGGTCACCGACCGGGCCACCCGCAGCGCCCCCGTCCAACTCCAGCCGGGTGGCGCCCTGTTGCTCCATGGCCCCCTCCTCCTGAACCACTGGTTCCCCTTCGACCTGACGGTCCACGTGAGCCTGTCCCCGGGCGCCCTGCGCCGCCGCACCCCCGAGCCGGACCACTGGACACTCCCGGCGTTCGCCCGCTACGACACCGAGACCGAACCCGCCACGACCGCCGACGTCGTCATCCGGGCCGACGACCCACGCCACCCCGCGTGGAACGGCGGCTGACCCGACGACGCGCCTCACCGGACGGGCCGTGCGTGAGAGTCGCCCTGCCCGCCCTGCCGGGCGACCCGTCACAACCACCCGTTGCGCTTGAACCCGCGGAACACCACGTAACAGATGGCCGCTATGACGGACATCATGATCGGGTAGCCGAACCTCCAGTGCAGCTCCGGCATGTGATCGAAGTTCATGCCGTAGATGCCACAGCCCATCGTCGGCACCGCCACGATCGCGGCCCACGCCGTGATCTTGCGCATGTCCTCGTTCTGCGCGACCGTCACCTGCGCGAGATGCGCCTGGAGGATCGAGTTGAGCAGTTCGTCGAAGGCCGCTATCTGCTCGGCCGCCCGCAGCAGATGGTCCGACACGTCACGGAAGTACGCCTGTATCTCGGGCGGCACGACCGGGAACGGCCGCCCCGCCAGTTCGAGCACGGGGCGCGACAGCGGCACCACCGCCCGCTTCAGCTCCAGGAGTTCCCGCTTGAGCTGGTAGATCCGCCCCGGGTCGGCCCGCGCCCCGTTCTGCGCGAACACGGCGGTCTCGACGTCGTCGATGTCCGCCTGCACCTCGTCGATCACCGTCAGATAGTCGTCGACCACACTGTCCGCGATGGCGTGCAGCACCGCGGCGGGGCCCTTGGCGAGCTGCTCCGGCTCGGCCTCCAGGGACTCCCGGACGGGCCCGAGCGATCCGTGCCGCCCGTGCCGCACCGTGATGACGAAGTCATGCCCGACGAACACCATGATCTCGCCGGTGTCGACGACCTCGCTCGTGGCGGTCAGCTCCGCGTGCTCGACGTAGCAGACCGTCTTCAGGACGGCGAACAGTGTCGTGCCGTACCGCTCGACCTTCGGCCGCTGGTGCGCGTGGACCGCGTCCTCCACGGCCAGCGGATGCAGATCGAACAGCTCGGCGATGCCCGCGAACTCCGGCTCGGTCGGCTCGTGCAGGCCGAGCCACACGAACCCGTCGTCCGCCTTGCGCACCGCTCGCACGGCCTCGTCGAGCGAACGCCCGCCCGTCTCCCGGCGGCCGTCGCGGTACGTCACGCAGTTCACCACCGCGGAGCCGAGCGGGGAGCGCGCCGGGTGGCTCAGATCGACCCGCGGCCGACGCCGCGCCAGCCGTGCGACTCTCCGCAACCCGCCCACTTTGCGCAGGTTGCCGACCCTTCGCAGATTGCCTGCCATCGACATGCTCGGCTCCTCGCGTCGCCGCTCGTACGTGCTCGTATCCGGCCGTCGCCCTGCCGCGAGGGCGACTTGGCCAGCCAGTCTGCCAGCGATCGCCGACACCGTGTTCAGCCCTGTGGGAACGGACGATTCCGCTCCAGATCTATTCGGGATGATCTCGGCGGAGACGGTCGCGGCCAGCCCAAATGCCCCGTATACCCACTCAGGGCTGGGATGATCGGGGCATGACGCACTCCGGCGGCCACGCCTACCTTCTCGACAACCAGCAGCCCGAGGCGGGACAGCGATTCGACGCGCTGTCGACGCTGTTCGATCCCACGACGTTCCGGCACATCGAGCGGCTCGGCATCGGTTCCGGCTGGCGCTGTTGGGAGGTCGGCGCCGGAGGCTCCTCGGTGGTGTCCTGGCTGGCGCGCAAGGTCGGGCCGACCGGCCGCGTTCTCGCCACGGACATCGACACGTCCTGGCAGACCAGTTCGCCCCGCACGCCGGTCGAGGTGCGTCGGCACGACGTCGGTGTCGACGACCCGCCGGCCGAGGGCTTCGACCTGGTCCACGCCCGGCTCGTCCTGGTCCATGTCCCGGACCGGGAGCGGGCGTTGCAGTCCATGATCCGTGCGCTGCGCCCCGGCGGCCGTCTCCTGATCGAGGACGCCGACCCGGCCCTGCAGCCCCTGCTCTGCCCCGACGAGCACGGTCCGGCACAGCAGTTGGCCAACCGCCTGCGGCACGGCTTCCGCGCCCTGCTCTCCGAGCGCGGCGCCGACCTCTCGTACGGCCGCAAACTCCCGCGTCTGCTCCGCGAGGCGGGCCTGCGCCAGGTCGAGGCGGACGCCTACTTCCCTCTGACCTCCCCGGCCTGCACGGCCCTGGAGACGGCGACGGTCGAACAGATCCGGGCCGACCTGGTCACGGCGGGCCTGGCCACGGACGCGGAGATCGACCGCCACCTCGCCAACGTGGCAGAGGGCTCGATGGACCTGGCGACGTCCCCCCTGATCTCGGCGTGGGGCAGAAAGGCCTGATCCGGGACGGGCGGGGAAGTTCCGGCGGGGGAGCCCGAGCGGGGCGCGGGGCGCCGAAGGGGAACCGGGCAGGGGCCTGAACGGGAGGCAGGCTGCTGAAGGGCGCCGGGCGGCGAAGCCCCGACAGGGGCACGGGAAACTGCGCGGTGAACTGCGCGAGCAACCGCCGCACCCCCCGCACCTCCGCACCCGCCACTCCACCGCAACTACCCCCTCCGCCCCCCCCCCGCGCCCCCGGGCACCGCAAGCCGGGGTCCAGGGGCGCAGCCCCGGTTTCGGGAAGGGGCGGGTCCGGGGGCACACTCCTCCCTGCCCCCCACCGACGACCACCCCACCGTCGACCGCTCCACAGAGCAGCCCCCTCACTGTCGACCGCTCCACAGACCAGCCGCCCCACTGTCGACCGCTCCACAGAGCAGCCCCCTCACTGTCGACCGCTCCACAGAGCAGCCGCCCCACTGTCGACCGCTCCACAGGCCAACCGCCTCACTGTCGACCGCTCCACAGACCAGCCACCCCACTGTCGACCGCTCCACAGACCAGCCACCCCACCGACGACCGCCCCACAGACCAACCGCCCCAACCCTCACTCCGGTGGCCGCCCCCCGATCCGTCCGACCGCCGCCGCCCCCGCCCGACACCCCTGCACCACAGCCCCCCGCCACGACTCCCCCCGAAGCCGCGCAGCGACCATCGCCCCGGTGAACGCATCCCCGGCCCCCGTCGAATCCCGCACCACCACCCCCTCCACCCCGGACACCCGCTCCCGCACCACCCCACCCCGAGCCACACAGGCCCCCACAGCCCCGGCCTTCACCACCACCACGGGAAACTGCCCGCTCAGCTTCGCCCCGGCGTCCTCCGCCCTCTCCACCCCGGCGAGCAGCACCGCCTCGTCCCGGCTCGGCACCAGCACGTCCACCCCCTCCGCCAGCGCCAGAAACCGCCCGACCCCCAACTCCCGCAGAAACCCGGCCGACGCCGGATCCACACTCACCGGCACAGCACGCGCGCGTGCATCGCGCACGGCGGCCCCCACCAGCGCGCGACCCGTGGCGGAGAAGAACAGATACCCCGACAGGTGCAGCCACCCCACGCCGTCCAGATACGCGGCCGACCAGTCCTCGGGCCCGGCCCGCAGACATGCCCCGCTGTCCGTCAGGAACGTCCGCTCACCGCCGTCCGCCTCGTCCACGAGACAGACCACGGCCCCGGTCGGCGCCTCGGCGTCCACCACCAGGCGCGGCCGCACCCCGGCCCGCACCAACGCCTCCTCGTGCCAGTGCGCCGAGTCCGCCCCGACCCGCCCGAGCAGCGCCACGTCCGCACAGCCCCAATGAGCGGCCCAACAGGCCACGTTGGCGCCCGCGCCACCAGGCACCGTCCGGATCGAGGCCGCCGTGTCCGTTCCCCGGGCGAGCTGCCCGCGATGCCGTGCGACGACATCCGTGACGACATCGCCGACGACGAGCAGCGCCCCACCCGCCCGCGTCACACCGCGGCCCAGGCCGCCGCGATCCGCCCGGCGAGCCGTACGTTCCCCCGCACGGCGGCCAGATTCGCTTCCAGGGAGGCCCCGTCGGTGTGCCGCACCAGATAGTCCAGCAGGAACGGCGTCACGGCCTGCCCGCTGACGCCCTCCTCCGCGCACGCCCGCAGCCCGCTCTCCAGCACGCGCGCGTGGAGCGCAGGGTCCAACTGCTCCTCCTCCGGTACGGGATTGGCGACGATCAGCGCCGAATCGCCGCCCTCAAGACCGTCCTGGGCCCGCATCACACGCGCCACCTCCTCCGGAGTGCGCAGCGTCCAGTCCACCGGCTCCCCGGAGTCGGCGAGATAGAAGCCCGGGAAGCGCTCGGTCCCGTAACCCGCCACCGCCACCCCCAGCGTCTCAAGCCGCTGCAACGTGGCCGGGACGTCGAGGATCGACTTGACCCCGGCGCACACCACGGTGATCCGGGTCCGCGCGAGCAACCTCAGATCGGCCGACTCGTCCTGGGTCTGAGTCCATTCCCTGTGCACCCCGCCGAGCCCACCCGTCGCGAAGACGCGTACCCCCGCCCGCGCCGCGAGCAGCGCCGTCGCGGAGACGGTCGTCGCCCCGCTCGCCCCCGTCGCGACGGCGAGCGGAAGATCACGCTGACTCAGCTTGCGTATGCCGTCCTCATGCGCGACCCGTTCCAACTGCGCCTTGTGCAGGCCGACATGAGGCCGCCCGTCGAGAACGGCGATCGTCGCGGGCACCGCGCCCTCGTCCCGGACGGTCTGCTCCAGTTCCAGCGCCACCCGCAGGTTCCGGGGCCGCGGCAGCCCGTGCGCGATGATGGTCGACTCCAGCGCCACCACAGGGCGCCCCGCCGCGACCGCGTCCCGAACCTCGTCCGACACGACCAACATGTGCTCGCCTCCCGCCAGTTGGAACACGATGACTGCGTCGGCGGTCTGCGCCGACCGTCTCTGTCATCCCTGGCGGACGCGCGTCACTCTCAAACACCCCACCCCGCGGCGGGACGGGAATGGGGCTCCACGCGTGCGTGGAGCCCCATTCCCCCGACTGTCACCTGTTTCCAGCTGTCACCCGTTTCTAGACGGGCCGCACTCCGCGCAACGCACCGTGCGGATCAAGGACGTACTTGCGGCTCGCCCCCTGATCGAACTCCGCGTAGCCGCGCGGCGCGTCCTCCAGGCCGATCACCGTCGCGTTCACGGCCTTCGCGATGTGCACGCGCTCGTGCAGGATCGCCATCATCAGGCCCCGGTGGTACGTCATGACGGGGCACTGCCCGGTCGTGAACCGGTGGCTCTTCGCCCAGCCGAGACCGAGCCGCACCTTCAGCGTCCCCGTGCGTGCGTCCTGGTCGACGCCGCCCGGGTCGTCGGTGACGTACAGACCGGGGATACCGAGCGCGCCACCGGCCGTCGTGAGCCCCATCAGCGAGTTCAGGACCGTCGCCGGTGCCTCGGGTGCGTTCGGGCCGTGCGCGCGGGCCTCGAAGCCGACCGCGTCCACGGCTGCGTCGACCTCCGGCACCCCCAGGATCTCGGCGACCTGCTCCTCGACCGTGCCGCGCGTGAGATCGACCGTCTCGCAGCCGAAACTCCGTGCCTGCGCGAGGCGTTCGGGATTGAGGTCGCCGACGATCACCACGGCGGCGCCCAGCAGATGAGCCGAGGCGGCCGCCGCGAGGCCGACGGGCCCGGCCCCCGCCACGTACACGGTCGAGCCGACCTTCGTCCCTGCCGTGACCGCCCCGTGGAAGCCGGTCGGGAAGATGTCCGACAGCATCGTCAGATCGAGGAGCTTCTCGCGCGCCTGATCGGCGTCCGGGAAGCGCAGCACGTTGAAGTCCGCGTACGGGACCATGACGTACTCGGCCTGCCCGCCGACCCAGCCGCCCATGTCGACATACCCATAAGCCGCACCGGGGCGGGCCGGGTTGACGTTCAGACAGATGCCGGTCTTGCGCTCCTTGCAGTTGCGGCAGCGTCCGCACGCGATGTTGAACGGCACCGAGACGATGTCCCCGACGTCCAGGAACTCGACGTCGGGGCCCTTCTCGACGATCTCGCCGGTGATCTCGTGGCCCAGCACGAGCCCCTCCGGCGCCGTGGTGCGGCCGCGCACCATGTGCTGGTCGCTCCCGCAGATATTGGTGGCGAGCACCTTGAGGATCACGCCGTGCCGGCATGTCCGGCCGACGTTCGCGGACGCCACCCCCGGGCCGTCCTTCAGCTCGAGCGTCGGGTGGTCGATGGTCCTGACCTCCACCGCACCCGGCTTGAGATATGCGACTGCCCTGTTTCCGCTCATGCGTGATCGCCGTCCCTTCGGCTCCGTTGCTCGTCTACGGCGGATGTTCCGGCTGTGCGCACGGTGGAGTCTGCTACCGAAACGGCGCGTTGAGGAGCCTTGCGGAGCAAGGCCGTTGAAGAGAGAACGGCTGTCACGCCCTGTGGCTCAGCGACGCATCCGGCCGCGGTCGAGCAGCCCCACCCCCAGCGCGGCCAGACCGATCTGGATCAGCCACTCGATCCAGTCCACACCCTTGGTGTCGGCGACGTCGAAGCCCGCCGCGATCGCCGAACCGAGCAGGGCCGCCACGATGCCGACGACAATCGTCGCCAGGATCCCGACGCGCTGCCGCCCGGGCAGCACCAGCCGACCCAGAACGCCGATGACGATACCGATCACTATCGCGCTGAAAATCCCAGAGATCTCCATGTCGCTACGAACTCCCTCGTATATGGCCATGTCGACAGAACGCCTTCTGCGTCTGTGAGTCGTGTTCCCCTCGACGGGCCGTCCAGTCGGCGGGGCGCGCACACTACGAGCCGTCCAGTGAGACGAGAGGCGCAGGCCAACTAGGGTGACCGGCTATGACCATGAACGATCGGCCCGCCGACCCCACCGCCACCCCCGCCACCCCGTCCTTCGCCGTCCGCATCCCCGACGTGGAGCTCGAACGGGAGCCGCTCGACCCCGCGCAGATCGTCTCGGGCACCCCCGAGGTCACCGGCAAGGTGCTGTGGGAGTCGGCGGACGGCAAGCAGCTGCGCGGCATCTGGCAGATCACGCCCGGTGTGGTCACCGACACCGAGGCGAACGAACTGTTCGTCGTCGTCAGCGGCCGCGCCACCGTCGAGGTCGAGGGCGGCGACACCCTGGAGGTCGGACCCGGCAGCGCCGCCGTGCTGCGCGAGGGCGACCGCACGACTTGGACCGTGCACGAGACGCTGCGCAAGGCCTACCACATCACGCTGGGCTGAACTCCCCGGCCCGTCAGGGCTGCTGGGGTATTCGGCGGGTGAACAGGGCGAGCGCGCCGAGCGGCACGAGCAGACAGGCCGCCGCCAGGTTCAGCCAGGCGTAACTCGCCGTCGCCACCACCAGACCCGCGGTCGCGCCACCGACACCCGCGGCCAGGCTCGTCGTCAGATCGGACAGACCCTGCGCGGCGGCCCGCGCGGCCTGCGGCACGGAGTCGGTGAGCAGCGCGGAACCCGAGACGAGCCCCGCCGACCAGCCAAGGCCGAGCAGGAAGAGACCGGCGGCGCTCTGCGCCCGACTGCCGTCGGAGGTCCCGGCGAGCAGCGCCGCGCACGCGAGCAGCCCCACGGCGAGCCCGATCACCGTGAGCCGCCCGAACCGGTCGGCCAGCCGCCCCATCACCGGCGAGAACGCGTACATCCCGGTGATGTGCCCACTGATCACCAGGCCGATCAACTGGATGCCCGCGCCGTGGTGTTCGAGATCCACCGGTGTCATCGACATGACCGACACCATCGCCGTGTGCGACACGGCGACCGTCACCAGCGCGAGCCGGGCGCGCGGTGAGGCGGACACCGCCGCGAACCCCGCCCGGATGGAGCGTGCCTCGGGCCGCTGCTCCTCGGCCGGGGCCATCGCCCGCGCGGTCAGCAGGGGATCGGGCCGCAAGGTGATGTGCACCAGGACGGCGGCGACGAGGAAGACCCCGGCCGCCCAGACGAAAGGACCGGCCTCCTTCGGTATCCCGAACCCGGTGACGCTGCGGCCGGCGGGCGCCGCGATGTTCGGCCCGAGCACGGCGCCGATCGTAGTGGCCCACACGACCGTCGAGATCGCCCGCGCCCGCCGGTCCGGCTCGGCCAGATCGGCGGCCGCGTACCGGGCCTGCAGATTCGCGGACGAGGCGGCACCGAACCCGGCCAGCCCGACGAGCAGCAGAGCGAAGCTGCCGACCACGGCGCCGACGACGGTCACCACGGCGCCCGCCGTGCCGATCAGATAGGCGAGCACGAGACCGGCCCGCCGCCCCCGCGCGTTCATCAGCGCGGCCAGCGGCACCGAGAGCACCGCCGTCCCGGCGACGCTCGCGGTGGAGGCCAGCCCGGACAGCGCCTCGTCCCCGCTCACCTTCTTGGCGAGCACGGCGGCCAGTGCGATCCCCGTCGCCGTGCCCAGACCACCGAGGATCTGCGAGGCGACGAGCACGCGCTGCGTACGCCGCTGCAATGCCTCAAGGCCCGGTCCTGCCTCCGGATCCGGCTGGGCCCCCGCCTGTCCGGCGTCCGGGGCCGCATCCTCGCGGCGGCCGAGCCGCCCACCCTCCGCACTCAACGCACAACCCCCACCCGTAGAACAACAGCGCAGCTCAGAGAGCCCCTCGGAACGCAGAGACCCTCTCAGAACAAAGGCTCGGGCAACACCCCTTCGAGTGCGAGCAGTTTCCGCTTCGTCTCCAGCCCGCCGCCGAACCCGCCGATCCCCCCGTCGCTCTCCACGACCCGGTGGCACGGCACGACGACCGGCAGCGGGTTCGCCCCCATGGCCGCCCCCACGGCCTGCGCCGCGCCCGGCTGCCCGACCCTGCGGGCCAGATCCCCGTACCCGACGACCGCGCCGTACGGGACGCCCGCGGCCAGCTCGCGCAGCACCTCCCGGTTGAACCCGGTGATCAGCGACCAGTCGAGCGGCAGCTCGAAATCGTGCCGCCGCCCGGCGAAGTACTCCGCCACCTGCCGTATCGCCTCGGCGAGCAGGGGGGAGTCGGGCGCCTCGACCGGCTCGGACCCGAGACGGGCCGCGAGCCGGTCGAGCGCCTTGTCCCGTACCGCGTCGGTGGCATGGAAGCCCACGTACACCAGGCCGTCCCGCGTCGCGGCCAGCATCAGCGGCCCGATGTCACTGCCCACGACGGCCCACACGACCTGC
This sequence comes from Streptomyces sp. VRA16 Mangrove soil, assembly GCF_017377775.1. GTDB lineage: Bacteria > Actinomycetota > Actinomycetes > Streptomycetales > Streptomycetaceae > Streptomyces. The sequence goes on along the minus strand of NZ_JAFVLN010000012.1, from coordinate 213,408 downwards.
TGCGGTGCGGCGGTCGTGCCCTGCTCTTTCTGCCCGGTGGCGTCCATGGCGACCACGGTACGGCGCGGCACTGACAACGCGGGACGAGGGCGGGACGGACCTCAGTCGTCCAGGGCCTCGCGCACCACGTCGGGAGTGTTCGTGATGATCCCGTCCACGCCGAGCCCGGCCGCCCGCTGCGCGTCCGCGGCGTCGTTGACGGTCCACGTGAAGACCTCGAGGGGCTTGTCGTGCGGTCCCTTGAGCGCGTGCACCGCGTCGACGTAGTCCGCGCCGATCGTCGTGTGGGACGGGTTGATCTGGTCGACGAACTCCGCGTACGCGGGCAGCTCGGCCACGGCGGGGGTGCCGAGGAACCCGGTCGTGATGTCGGGCCGCCGCTCGTGCACGGTCCGCATGCTGTCCGCGCTGAAGCTCTGGATGACGAGCCGGTGCTTGACGTGCCCGTTCTTGAGCCAGCCGTCCCGGCCCAGCTGCCGCAGGATCTGGTCCTCGATGCCCGGGTACAGCTCGGGCGACTTGATCTCGAGCAGCAACTTCTGGTGGTTGTCCTCGACCCGGTCCAGGTACTGGTGCAGGGTCGGGATCCGCGCGCCGGTGAACTCGGCGCCCTTCCAACTGCCCGCGTCCAAGCCGGCGATCTCAGCGGCGGTGAAGTCCCGTACGTTCCACGGAGCGCGGTCGGGGAAGCGCTGCTCGACGTCGGTCGTGCGGGCCAGGGTGGTGTCGTGCAGGACGACCAGGGCGCCGTCCTTGGTCCGCTGTACGTCGTTCTCGACCCAGTCGAAGCCGAGGTCGTCGGCCTTGTCGACGGCTTCGAGCGTGTTCTCCGGGGCGTAGGCGGAGGCGCCCCGGTGGGCGACGACCACGGGGCCGTCGTGTCTGGTGGGCCCGGTGGCGGCTTGAGCGGCGGTGGGCAGGGCCAGAACGCCGATGACGACGGAACCGGTCATCGAGGCCAGAGCGGCTGCTGTGCGTGCGTACACGTCTGCTCCTCATGCGTCGTGAGATCACGGACCGCACGAGCCTGACAGCCGGAGGCCGACCGGAGACAGACCAAGGATGGTCACTGGTTGAACGGAGTTATCCAACTGCGACGGACCCCCGTGTCGGATGTCGGGGTTCTTTGCCGGAAAATCGTTCGAGCGTTCCGGTGTGAGCTTTAATCTCAGGCTCAACCGCGGCCACTCCGATGGCCGACGGCGAGGGGCGCGAGCGCGACATCTCAGGGCACAACAGGGCGGAAGGGCTGCGACAGATGCAGGGCACGGTCGACGGCTTCAGTTACGGACTCGTCACACCGGTGGTGGCGTATCTCATGGCCTGCCTGGGAGGTGCCCTGGGGCTGCGGTGCACCACCAGGTCGCTGCATGTGGCCAGCCGCTGGAAGGCCGGCTGGCTCGGACTCGGCTCGGCCGCGATCGGCTCGGGCATCTGGACGATGCACTTCATCGCGATGATGGGCTTCTCCGTCAGGGGAGTGCCCGTCCACTACGACCTGGCGACCACGTTCGCGAGCCTCGGGGTCGCCATCGTCATGGTCGGCATAGGCGTCTTCATCGTCGGCTACAAGGGAGCGACCGGCCTCACCCTGTTCACAGGCGGCACCATCACCGGCCTCGGGGTCGCGACGATGCACTACCTGGGAATGGCCGGAATGCGCCTTCACGGGACGATCCAGTACAACACCCTCACCGTGGCCGCCTCCGTGGCCATCGCCATGATCGCCGCGACCGTCGCCCTGTGGGCGGCCGTACAGGTCCGCGGCATCCTCTGGAGCCTCGGCGCGAGCCTCGTCATGGGACTCGCCGTCTCCGGCATGCACTACATGGCGATGGCGGGCGTCAGCGTCCAGGTGCACGGCTCCGTGACCGGCAGCCCCGGAGGCGACTCGGCCGCGGGAATCCTCGCGCCCATGATGATCGGCCCGCTCTGCTTCCTCCTGCTGGCCGGCGTGGTCGTCATGTTCGACCCGCTGATGGTCATGGGCCGTCCCGACTGGCGTGACGCCCAGGAGGCCGCCGACCAGCGCGGCACCCCGGCCGCCCGCGTCCCGGGCCAGCGGCAGCGCCGCGCCCCCGAGAGGCAGGCGCCGCGCACCCCGCAGGGCTGGTGAGGGCCGCTCCCGGCAGCGGTTCCGGCCCGGTTGTCAGTGGTGGGTCGTACGGTGGATTCCATGCGGCCCGTATCCAAGATCGAACGCACGGTGGCACCTTTCGAGGTCGTCAGCCCGTACCAGCCCAGCGGTGACCAGCCCGCGGCCATCGCCGAGCTGGAGAAGCGCATCACAGCAGGCGAGAAGGACGTCGTCCTGCTCGGCGCGACCGGCACCGGCAAGTCCGCCACCACGGCGTGGATGATCGAGAAGCTCCAGCGCCCCACCCTGGTGATGGCGCCGAACAAAACGCTGGCCGCCCAGCTGGCGAACGAGTTCCGCGAGCTGCTGCCGAACAACGCGGTCGAGTACTTCGTCTCGTACTACGACTACTACCAGCCCGAGGCGTATGTCCCGCAGTCGGACACCTACATCGAGAAGGACTCCTCGATCAACGAGGAGGTGGAGCGCCTGCGCCACTCGGCGACGAACTCGCTGCTGACCCGCCGCGACGTCGTCGTGGTCGCCTCCGTCTCCTGCATCTACGGCCTGGGCACGCCGCAGGAGTACGTGGACCGCATGGTCCCCCTGAAGGTCGGCGACGAGATCGACCGCGACGACCTGCTGCGCCGCTTCGTCGACATCCAGTACACGCGCAACGACCTGGCGTTCCAGCGCGGCACCTTCCGCGTGCGCGGCGACACCATCGAGATCTTCCCGGTCTACGAGGAGCTCGCGGTCCGCATCGAGATGTTCGGCGACGAGATCGAGTCGCTCTCCACCCTCCACCCCCTCACCGGCGAGGTCATCAGCGACGACCAGTCGCTGTACATCTTCCCGGCGACCCACTACGTGGCGGGCCCAGAGCGCCTGGAGCGCGCGGCCAACGACATCGAGAAGGAACTGGGGGAGCGCCTCGCCGTCCTGGAGAAGCAGGGCAAGATGCTCGAGGCCCAGCGGCTGCGCATGCGCACCACGTACGACCTCGAAATGCTCCGCCAGATCGGCTCCTGCTCCGGCGTCGAGAACTACTCGATGCACTTCGACGGCCGCGAGCCCGGCTCCCCGCCGAACACGCTGCTCGACTACTTCCCGGACGACTTCCTGCTCGTCATCGACGAGTCGCACGTCACCGTGCCGCAGATCGGTGCCATGTACGAGGGCGACGCCTCCCGCAAGCGCACCCTCGTGGACCACGGCTTCCGCCTGCCGTCCGCGCTCGACAACCGCCCGCTGAAGTGGGAGGAGTTCCAGGAGCGCATCGGCCAGACCGTCTACCTGTCGGCGACGCCCGGAAACTACGAGCTCGCGCGCTCGGACGGCTACGTCGAGCAGATCATCCGCCCCACCGGCCTCGTCGACCCCGAGGTCGTCGTCAAGCCGACCGAGGGGCAGATCGACGACCTGGTGCACGAGATCCGCAAGCGCACCGAGAAGGACGAGCGCGTCCTGGTCACCACGCTCACCAAGAAGATGGCCGAGGACCTCACGGACTACTTCCTGGAGCTCGGCATCCAGGTGCGCTATCTGCACAGCGACGTCGACACCCTGCGCCGCGTCGAGCTGCTGCGCGAGCTGCGTGCCGGCGAGTACGACGTCCTGGTCGGCATCAACCTGCTGCGCGAGGGCCTCGACCTGCCCGAAGTCTCCCTGGTCGCGATCCTCGACGCGGACAAGGAAGGCTTCCTGCGTTCCGGTACGTCCCTGATCCAGACGATCGGCCGTGCGGCCCGAAACGTCTCGGGCCAGGTCCACATGTACGCAGACAAGATCACCCCGGCGATGGAGAAGGCCATCGAGGAGACCAACCGCCGCCGGGAGAAGCAGGTCGCGTACAACAAGGCGAACGGCATCGACCCGCAGCCCCTGCGCAAGAAGATCAACGACATCGTGGCGTCCATCGCGCGCGAGGACGTCGACACGGAGGAGCTGCTCGGCACCGGCTACCGCAAGGGCGGCAAGGACGGGAAGGGAGCCAAGGCGCCCGTTCCCGCGCTCGGCAAGGAAACGGCGAAGAAGAAGCGCGGCAAGGCGGAGCCGGCCGTGCCCACCGACCGTCCGGCGGCTGAGCTCTCCGAGCAGATCGAGGAGTTGACCGAGCGGATGCGGGCCGCGGCGGCCGACCTCCAGTTCGAGATCGCGGCACGGCTGCGCGACGAAGTGTCCGAGATGAAGAAGGAGCTGCGCCAGATGAAGGAGGCGGGGCTCGCCTGACCTGCCGCGACGGGCGGGGTGGCGTGGCTGTGTTGCAAGACCGCCACAAAACCCCGCCCGCGGTGGCGGCGGTGTCAGTGCCGCCCTCTAGGGTTTGACCAACCGCGCATGCGCCGCGGCAACAGGGGACGGCACGAGAGGGGACAAGCGCGTGGGCATCAGCTTGGACAAGGGGCAGGCCATCAGCCTCGAGAAGCAGGGCGGAGGCACCCTGACCGCCGTGCGCATGGGCCTCGGCTGGCAGGCGGCACCCCGGCGAGGTCTGTTCGGCACCCGCACCCGTGAGATCGACCTCGACGCGTCCGCGGTCCTCTTCGCCGACAAGCAGCCGGTGGACGTCGTCTTCTTCCGCCACCTCGTCAGCGACGACGGCTCGGTGCGGCACACCGGTGACAACCTGGTGGGCGGCGCGGGCCAGGGCGGCGACGACGAGGCGATCCTCGTCGACCTCGCGCGGGTCCCGGTCCACATCGACCAGATCGTCTTCACGGTCAACTCGTTCACGGGCCAGACGTTCCAGGAAGTGCAGAACGCGTTCTGTCGCCTCGTCGACGAGACGAACGGCCAGGAGCTGGCCCGCTTCACGCTCGACGGCGGCGGTCAGTACACGGCGCAGATCATGGCCAAGGTCCACCGGGACGGGCCGGGCTGGAAGATGACGGCCCTGGGCACACCGGCCAACGGCCGAACGTTCCAGGACCTGATGCCCGCCATCCTGCCCGGCCTCTAGAGGGTCCCCGATGGCGGCCGAACTCGTGAGGGGCCAGAACCACCCCCTCACCCAGACCCGTCTGGAGATCCGGGTGTCGGCCGGCCATCCGGTCGTCGCGGGCGCCACGCTCGCCGACGACCGGGGCACCGTGCACGGCACCGCGCGCGTCGCCCACCCGGGCGCGCCCGCGCTTCCCGGTCTCGAAGTACCGCGCCAGGCGGCGGCCGACCATCGCCTCGCCGTCGACCTGGACGCGATGCCGCAGGACGTGCACCGCGTCACCGTGCTGCTCGCCCTGCCCGTCGGCACGGACGGGCCGACCCGGTTCGGCGCGGTCGCCGCCCCGTTCGTCGCGGTCACCGGTCTCGACGGCGCCGAGCAGGCGAGCTACACCGTCACCGGTCTCGACACCGAGTCGGCCCTCGTCGCCGTCGAGCTGTACCGCAGACAGGGCACATGGAAGGTGCGCGCCATCGGCCAGGGCTATGCCGACGGCCTCGCCGCCCTCCTCGCCGACCAGGGTCTGCCGGAGGCGCAGGCCCTGGCGGGCGCCATCCATGACGCCGTCGCACAGGGCCTTGCCCGCGCGGTGGCACCGCCACCACGTACGACCGACACGGCGCAGGTGCGCGCGACCGCCTCGGCGGGCCACGTCTCCGGCGAGCTGCCGCCCACACCGCAGGCCCCGCCGAGCACCGGAACCGGCGGCCCCATCGACTACACGCACCCCCGCCGCCAGGCACCACCGCCCCCGCCCACCGCGCAGCCCGCCGAACCGGGGCGCCCGGCCGCGCCCGTCGCGGGCGACGCCACCGGCTGGTCCATGGAGGAGCGGCTCTACAACCAGGTGTGGGGCATGTTCGAGGACCTGGCCCGCACCACGGCCGCCTATCGCAGTGCCGTCGACTTCGCCGACTCCCGCATGGAGCAGGAGCTCGACCAGGTCCTGTCCGATCCGCGCAGCCGGATCGGCGGCCAGGGCGACGCCGCCCGCGAGGCCGCGCGGGCCAAGCACGGCGCACTCGTCGACCGTGCCCGCGAGGCGCTCGATCGGGACCTGGCGCAGCTCGTCGCCGAGGCGGAGGTCGTGGAGCCCGCGCTCCCGGCCCCGTACGCGGGCTGGGACAACCCGTGCTGGCACGCCTACCGCAGTCCGATGGAGATGCCGATGGCCGTCCGCCTGGGCGACCTGAGGCTGCCCGAGAGCGACAGCGTGGGCCTGCGCATCCCGATGCTCGTGCGCCTGCCGCTGGAGCGCGGCCTGTGGATCGACTCGGGTGCCACCGCGGGCGAGACGCTCGCCGACGCCGACGAGGTGCGGGCCCGCTCCGCGCACACCGCCGCCGTGCACGCGGCCCGGCTGCTGGCCGCGTACCCCGCCGGCGAGTTCAGCGTGCACGTCGTCGACCCGGCGGGCACGGCCGCGGGAGCGCTGGCCCCGCTGGTCGACGCCGGGCTGCTCGTGCGTCCTCCCGCCAGGGGAGCGGCGGGCGTCACCGAGACCCTGACCCGGCTCACCGAGCGCGTCGATCTCGTCCAGATGGCGATCCGCGCGGGCGCCGCCGACTCCCTGCCGCCCGACCTGGACGTCGCCGAGCAACTGCTGATCGTGCACGACTTCCCGCACGGCTTCGACGACCGGGCCGTCACGCAGCTGCGCTATCTCGCGGACGAGGGGCCGCAGGTCGGAGTCCATCTGATGCTGGTCGCCGACCGGGAGGACGCCGCCGAGTACGGCCCCCTGCTCGACCCGCTCTGGCGCACGCTGCTCCGTCTGACCCCGGTGCCCGACGACCACCTCGCCGATCCCTGGGTCGGGCACACCTGGACGTACGAGCCGCTCCAGATCCCGCACGGCAGCGAGGTGCTGCGCCACGTGCTCGCCGAGGTGACGAGAGCCCGTCGAGAGAGAGGCCTTTGACCTGCACACTTGGTTACTTCTTTACCTACCCCTTTACCTTTCATGGGTATTTCTAGTACTCTCCTTGACGCGGAGGGGAGTACTCCCATGCGCGACGTACCCGTCAATACGGACGACCCGGCCCGATGGCCGTCGATCCCGGGGCGTCGGCCCGAAGCCCCGCTCACAGGGCGCTCGGGTGGAAGAGACCTCCGGCAGCGACGACGCTGATCAGTAGCCGTACGACGCCGGAGGCGCAGTGGACGTATCGATGACCCTGTGGGTGCTGACCATTCTTGGTCTGTGTGCCCTGATCGCGGTCGACTTCTTCATCGGGCGCAAGCCCCATGAAGTGTCGATCAAGGAAGCCGGAATCTGGACCGTGGTCTGGATCGTTCTCGCGGTGCTCTTCGGTATCGGCGTGACGATCTGGGGCAGTGCCCAGTCCGGTGGTGAATTCTTCGCCGGCTTCATCACCGAGAAGTCGCTCAGTGTCGACAACCTCTTCGTCTTCATCCTGATCATGGCGAAGTTCTCGGTGCCCACCCACCTGCAGCAGCGTGTCCTGCTCTTCGGTGTGCTCATCGCCCTCGTCCTGCGGGCGATCTTCATCGCGGCGGGCGCCGCGATCATCTCGAGCTTCTCGTGGGTCTTCTACCTCTTCGGTGCCTTCCTCATCTACACCGCCTGGAAGCTCATCAAGGAGGCCATGGCGGACGAGGAGGACGAGGACTTCGAGGAGAACCGTCTCCTCAAGTCGATCGAGAAGAAGTTCGGCGTCGCGGACCGGTACCACGGCACCAAGCTCTTCGTGCAGCAGCACGGCAAGAAGGTCATGACGCCCCTCCTGGTCGTCATGCTGGCGATCGGCATGACCGACGTGCTGTTCGCAATGGACTCGATCCCGGCGATCTTCGGCCTGACCCAGGACCCGTACATCGTCTTCACGGCGAACGCCTTCGCCCTGATGGGGCTGCGCCAGCTGTACTTCCTCATCGGCGGCCTGCTCAGGAAGCTGGTCCACCTCAGCTACGGTCTGTCGGTGATCCTCGGCTTCATCGGCGTGAAGCTGATCCTGCACGCCCTGCACGAGTCCGGGGTGCACGTACCGGAGATCTCCATCCCGGTCTCGCTCTCCGTCATCTGCGGCGTCCTGATCATCACGACGATCACCAGCCTCATCGCTTCCAAGAAGCAGGCGGAGCGCGAAGCGGCCGAAGCGAGTCAGAAGGACAGCATCGAAGCCTGACGTCAGGCGACGTAGGAATTACCAGCACCGGGAGTGGTGCGCGTTCGATTGCCGCGCACTTCTCCCGGTGCTTGCTTGTGCTCTGAGCGTGTTCCGGTCCCGGGGCGCGTCGGCACGGAGCGACGGGGGAGGACCCCATGAGCCAGAAGTTCGTCCAGATCATCGACTTCGAGTCCCAGCGCATGGACGAGATGCGGGAACTGCTCGACCGGTTCGAGCGGCAGATGCAAGGCACGCCCGGCGGCCCCACGCACCGCATCCTGCTCCAGGACCGGGAGAAGCCGGGACGCTACCTCGCGATCGTCGAGTTCGAGTCGCACGACGATGCCATGCGCAGCAACGAACGCCCCGAGGTCGCCAAGCTCAACGAGCAGCTCTCGGCCCTGTGCACCCGGCCCCCGGCCTTCACCAACTGCGATCTGAAGGACTCGCGCGAGCTGAAGTGAGCCGTGCCGGAGCCGGCGCGCAGGAGCCGCCGGCGAGGCCGCTGAACCGGTGCTGACCCAGGTCGCGCCCCCGCCCCGCCCCGGGCACCATCAAAGGCATGATCACCAGACTCCGGGCTCTGGCCACGCAGTGGACCGTCCTCGTCCCGGTACTGGCGGTGGTGCTGCTCGGGTGCACGTGGGGGCGCGAACTGCCCGGCGTCATGGTCGCCGTGGTCTCGGTAGTCCTCGCCGGATCCGTGCTCTCGGCCGTCCACCACGCAGAGGTCGTCGCCCACCGCGTCGGCGAACCCTTCGGGTCGCTCGTGCTCGCCGTCGCCGTCACGATCATCGAGGTGGCGCTCATCGTCACCCTGATGGCCGACGGCGGGGCCAAGAGCTCGACGCTCGCCCGGGACACCGTCTTCGCCGCCGTCATGATCACCTGCAACGGCATCGTCGGCATCAGTCTGCTCGCCGCCGCACTGCGCCACCGCGTCGCGATCTTCCAGTCCGAGGGCACCGGCGGCGCCCTCGCCACGGTGGCCACGCTCGCGACGCTCTGCCTGGTCCTGCCGACCTTCACGACCAGCAAGCTCGGACCGGAGTTCTCCACCTCCCAGCTGATCTTCTCGGCCGTCTCCGCAGTCGTCCTGTACGGGCTCTTCGTCGCGACGCAGACCGTGCGCCACCGCGACTACTTCCTGCCGATCACGCGGCAGGGCGTGGTCATCGACGCCGACGACCACGCCGAGGCGCCGACCACCCGCACCGCGCTGATCAGCCTCGGCCTGCTCGGTCTCGCCCTGATCGGCGTCGTCGGTCTGGCCAAGGGTGTCTCCAAGACGATCGAGCACGGCGTGGAGGCCGCGGGGATGCCGCAGGCCGTGGTCGGCGTGATCATCGCCCTTCTCGTACTGCTGCCGGAGACCATCGCGGCGCTGCGCGCGGCCCGCCGCGACCGTGTGCAGACCAGCCTCAACCTCGCGCTCGGCTCCGCGATGGCCAGCATCGGTCTGACCGTGCCGGCCGTCGCCATCGCCTCGTTCTGGCTGACCGGGCCGCTGGTCCTCGGCCTGGGCGCGACCCACATGGTGCTGCTCGCACTGACCATGGTCGTCAGCACCCTGACCGTCGTCCCCGGACGTGCGACACCGCTCCAGGGCGGTGTGCACCTGGTGATCCTCGCCGCGTACGTGGAACTCGCCGTCACGCCGTGACCGGCTCCCGCGCCACCACCTCGGGCGCCGTCTCCGGAAGCAGCGCGAAACACACGAGGCTCAGCGCCGCGATCCCTGTCAGATACCACCCCACGCCCCATGGAACCCCCGCTCCCTCACCGGCCAGCGCCGTCGCCACGATCGGCGTGAGCGCCCCGCCCAGCACACCGCCCAGGTTGTAGCCGACGGCGGCACCCGTACAACGGACCCGCGGTTCGTACAGTTCCGGAAGATAAGCGGCGATCACGGCGAACATCGTGATGAACGCGAGCAGCGCCACCAGGAATCCCAGGAACATCAACAACGGTTCTCCGGTGGACAACAGAGCCACCATTGGCACCATCCACACCACAGCCACCGCACACCCCGCCAGACACAGGGGCCGTCGCCCGTACCGGTCGCCGAGCAGCGCGGCCACCGGCGTCAGGGACCCCTTGATGACGACGGCCGCCATGATGCAGGTCAGCATGACGCTGCGGCTGACGCCCAGCCGCTCCACCCCGTAGGCGAGCGACCACGTCGTGACCGCGTAGAAGATCGCGTACCCGACGGCGAGCGCACCGGCGGTCAGAAGCACCAACCTCCCGTGCCCGCGCACCACTTCGGCGAGCGGCAGCCTCGCGGGCTCCTCGACGGAAAGGAACGCGGGACTCTCCACCAAGGACGCCCGCAGCCACAGGCCGATCAGCGCGAGCACCCCGGCGGCCCAGAACGGAACCCGCCACCCCCAGGCCGCGAACTGTGCGTCCGTGAGCGTCGTCGACAGCGTGAGCATGATGCCGTTGGCCAGCAGGAAACCCAGCGAGGGTCCGATCTGCGGCAGGCTCGCCCACAGGCCGCGCCGCCCGGCCGGTGCGTGCTCGGCGGTCAGCAGCACCGCCCCGCCCCACTCGCCGCCGAGCCCGAGCCCCTGCACAAAGCGCAGCAGGAGCAGCAGCAGGGGAGCGGCCACCCCGATCGACGCGTACGAGGGCACGCAGCCGACCGCCACGGTCGCCGCCCCGGTCAGCAACAGAGAGCCGACCAGCACGGGCCGCCGGCCGCGACGGTCCCCGATGTGCCCGAACAGGACCGACCCGAGGGGCCTGGCCACGAAGCCCACTCCGAAGGTCGCGAACGCCGCGAGAGTTCCCGCGAGCGGCGAGAACGTCGGGAAGAAGAGCGGGCCGAGGACGAGCGCGGCCGCGGTGCCGTAGACGAAGAAGTCGAAGAACTCGATGGCGGTACCGACCAGGGAGGCGGCCGCGAGACGTGTCAGTGACGGACGGTGAGTGGTGCGCATGACGCGGCAACTACCCGTGATCGGCGCTGGTTACGGGGGCGTACGAGAGTGCGGCGAGAGGCGCATGAGGGCGCTTCCCGGTCCCGTGCTCCACGCGGGGCGCGGGTGGCGCGGTCACCGGGCAGGCCGACAGGCAGGTTCTCGTCGCTCCAGGAGCCCGTGATAGACCCTCAAGGAGCAACCGCCCGACGTACGGAGGTCCCAGTGCCGCACACCCTCGCCAGCGCCCCGATCATGGTTCTCAACGGCCCCAACCTGAACCTGCTCGGCAAGCGCCAGCCGGAGATCTACGGCCACGACACCCTCGCCGACGTCGAGGCGCTGTGCGTGAAGGCGGCCGCTGCCCATGGCACGACCGTGGACTTCCGGCAGTCCAACCACGAGGGCGAGCTGGTCGACTGGATCCACGAGGCCCGTGAGAACCATGTGGGCATCGTGATCAACCCGGCCGCCTACTCGCACACGTCGGTGGCGATCCTGGACGCGCTCAACACCTGCGACGGCATGCCGGTGATCGAGGTCCACATCTCCAACATCCACCAGCGCGAGGAGTTCCGGCACCACTCCTACGTGTCGCACCGCGCCAATGGAGTGATCGCCGGATGCGGCGTCCAGGGATACGCGTTCGGCGTGGAGCGCGTGGCGGCACTGGCCGCGCCCGGCAGCGCGCAGGCGTAGGACCGCCCCTACAGGCGCCCCGCCTCCACGATCCGCCGCAGGAACTGTCGCGTACGTTCCTGCCGCGGATCCCCGAACAAGTCCTCAGGGGCGCCGCGTTCGAGCACGACACCGCCCTCCAGGAAGCACACCTGGTCGGCGACCTCGCGCGCGAAGCTCATCTCGTGCGTGGCCAGCACCATGGTCATGCCCTCGTCCTTCAAGTCGCGCACGACATCCAGGACTTCTCCCACCAGTTCCGGGTCGAGCGCCGCGGTGATCTCGTCGAGGAGCAACAGCCGGGGCCGGACGGCGAGGGCCCGTACGATCGCCGCACGCTGCTGCTGGCCGCCGCTGAGCCGGTCCGGGTACTCCTGGGCCTTCGCACCGAGTCCGAGACGCTCCAGCAGGCCCCTGGCGTACTCCTCGGCCTTCTCGCGCGCGACACCGTGCACCCGGCGCGGCGCCAGCGTGACGTTCTCCAGGACGGTCATGTGGGGGAACAGGTTGTACGCCTGGAACACCACGCCGATCCGCCGCCGGACGGCGTCCGCGTCGGTGCGCGGGTCGGTGATCTCCTGTCCGTCCAGCCAGATCGCCCCGTCGTCGATCTCCTCCAGGAGATTGGCGCAGCGCAGCAGCGTCGACTTGCCCGACCCGGAGGCGCCGATCAGCGCGGTCACGGTGTGCGGGGCGACCTCCAGGTCCACGTCGCGCAGCACCACGCTCTCGCCGAACGTCTTGCGCACGGACTCCATCCGCAGCACGGGCTCGGTCATACGAGGCCTCCTTGTGCCCGGCGCCGGTCCATACGGGCCGTCACCCAGTCGGTGAAGCGGGTCATGGGGATGGTGAGGGCGACGAACACCAGGCCGGCGACCACGTAGGGCGTGTAGTTGAAGTCCTTGCTGGAGATGATCTGCGCCGCGTACACGGCGTCCACCGCACCTCCGATGGAGACGAGTCCGGTGTCCTTCTGGAGCGACACCATGTCGTTCAACAAAGGAGGCACGACGCGGCGCACCGCCTGGGGCAGCACTACATGGCGCAGCGTCTGCCGGTTGTTGAGCCCCAAAGAGCGTGCGGCGGCGCGCTGCGAGGGGTGCACCGACTCGATGCCGGCGCGGAACACCTCGGCGACGTACGCCGAGTACGTCAGCACCAGCGCGGTACCTCCCAGGAGCACGGGATCCGTGGTGACCCCCTGGAGGCGCAGCGCGGGCACGCCGAAGATGACCAGCAGCAGGCAGATGATGAGCGGGAGCCCGCGGAAGAAGTCTGTGTACGCCGTCGCCAGCGCCCGCAGCGGGAAGAACACGGGGCCGCGCAGCGTGCGCGCAAGAGCCAGCAGCATTCCGAGGACGAGCACGCACACCCCGCACACCGCCAGAAGGCGCACGTTCAGCCACAGTCCTTCAAGGACGTCGGGCAGTGCCACGCGCGCGTAGTGCGCACTGAAGAACGTGTCCTTCGTGCGTTCCCAGCCGGGGGAGTTGGTGACGACGAGGAACAGGACGGCGCCGGTCACCAGGGTGCTCAGCGCCGCGACGGCGGTCGCGCGACGGGTCCTCGACCGCTTGAAGCGCTCGCGGGCCATCCGGCGCTCGGACGGGACGTACGCGTCCTCGACGGCGGCCTCCTTCGAGACGGTCACTTCAGCACCGGTGCGTCGACGGCCTCGGACAGCCACTTCTTCTCCAGGGAGGCGAGCGTGCCGTCCTTGCGCAGGGCGTCCACGGCGCCGCTCACGCACGAGGTGATGGCGCTCTCCTTGTCGAGCACGAGGCCGAACTGTTCAGGGGTGCCGCCCTTGTTGTCGAACTGGCCCACCACCTTGGCGTCCGTGACCTCGGCGCCCGTGATGTAGAACGCGGTCGGCAGGTCGACGACGATCGCGTCCACCTGGCCGTTCTTCAGGGCCGACTTGGCGAAGTCGTTCTTCTGGTAGACCGCGGGCTTCTGGGTCGGCTTCACGAGGTCGTTGATGAAGTCCAGGCTGGTGGTGCCGACCTGGGCGCCCAGCTTCACGTCCTTCAGGTCGGCCACGGACGTCGCCTTCGCCGCCTTGGAGGACTTCAGCGCGACGACGGCCTGACGCACGTCGTAGTAGCCGGACGAGAAGGCCACGGCCTTCTTGCGCGCGTCACTGATCGACACCTGGTTGATGTCGAAGTCGAACTTCTTGGCGCCGGGCGCGAAGGAGCTGTTGAACGGAACGGTCTGCCAGGCCACTTGGGACGTGCCGTAACCGAGCTTCTTCGCCACCGCGTAGGCGACGGCCGACTCGAAGCCCTTGCCGTTGGACGGCTCGTCGTCCTGGAACCAGGGGGCGTAGGCGGGCTTGTCGGTGCCCACGGTGAGCTTCCCGGACGCCACCGTGGACAGCTTGCCAGGGGCGCAGGAGGAGGCCGTGGAGGGCGTGCTCCCGGCCTTGCTCTCGGGTTCGGGGGCGCAGGCCGCCGCGGCGGCGAGAACCACGGTCGAGCAAACGGCAAGGCGCACAGTACGGTTGGCAAGAGGCATGGCGGGAGAGTGACAGCGCCCCGCCTCGTTTGTCGAGGTCAGGCGGTCAACTGTCCGGATAGTGGGAACGGGTGTTGCAGTTTGGTGAACACCCGCCCGATCCGGCCCTCCGGGTCACCAGCCCCGCTCGCGCCACTCCTGAAGGTGCGGCCGCTCGGCGCCCAGCGTCGTGTCGTTCCCGTGCCCCGGGTAGACCCAGGTCTCGTCCGGGAGCGGCGCGAAGATCTTCGACTCCACGTCGTCGATGAGACTCGTGAAGGCCTTCGGGTCCTTCCACGTGTTGCCCACGCCGCCCGGGAAGAGGCAGTCGCCGGTGAAGACGTGCGGGTGGCCGTGCGGGTCGTCGTAGACGAGCGCGATGGAACCGGGCGTGTGCCCCACCAGGTGGCGGGCCGTGAGTGAGATGCGGCCGAACTCGATCGTGTCCCCGTCTGCCACGGCGACGTCCGTCGCCACCGGGATGCCCTCGGCGTCGTCGCGCCCCGCGTACGTGCGCGCGCCGGTCGCCTCGACGACCTGGGCGAGGGCCTGCCAGTGGTCGCCGTGCCGGTGGGTGGTGACGACGGCCGCGATGCCGTCGTCACCGATGAGGCGCAGCAGCGTCTCCGGCTCGTTCGCCGCGTCGATCAGCAGTTGCTGGTCGGTGGAGCGGCAGCGCAGCAGATAGGCATTGTTGTCCATCGGCCCGACCGCGACTTTGGAGATCATCAGGCTCTCCAGCTCGTGCACGTCCGCCGGGCCGCCGACCTTCACCGTTCCGCTGTACGTCATGAGCTCAGCCTATAGCGGGGGCAGGGTGGGCAGGGAGCCTCGGTCGACGGTGAGGGCGTCGCCCTTCCTGCGGCCCGCGAGCCAGCCCAGGAGGTCCGCCTGGCGACCCTGGACGACGATGCCGAGCGGGGTCGGAGCCGTCCCGTCCTTGATCTCCTCCAGGCTGTGCGGCTGCACGGCCCCGGTGGAGATCATCCGTCCGTCGTCCTGCTTGATCAGGAGGGGCGGAAGGTCCGGGTGGTTGCGGAAGCGCTTCGCGAGGAAGTTGATCTCCCGCTGGGTGAACTCCTCCGACAGGTCCTCCAGCTCGTACCCGATCCCGAGGTCCACATGGTGCAGCTCGACCTCGATCCAGCGCCGGAACGGCACCTGGGAGGCGACGTCCTTGACGCCGTTGCGCAGCTCGACCGTCCGCCCCCAGTCCGCGTCCTTGGCCCCCACGCGCTGGAACCGGTCCGCGCTCGCGCGCACGTCCTCGACCTGCTCACGCAACCCGCGCGGGGCGTCCCGCTCGATGTCCGCGTCGCGTGCCTCGGCGCTGACGTACATGGGGTGACCTGCGAGGACGTTCACCAGCGCGTCCGCGTTGCGGGCGAGGTGCGCGAGCACATGGCCGCGGCTCCAGCCCGGAAGCCGTGACGACTCGGTCACAGCGGCGTTGTCCAGGGTGCCGATCGCGGCGAGCAGCCGGTCGGTCGCTTCGCGTACAGACACCAGGTCGCGTACATGATCACTCATGGCGCCGACCATAGTCGCGCCACACGTTCGGGTGAAGGTGGCCGACCTCGCGCCTAAATCGAATACACGTGCTATATGGTCGAGTGCGACGTCGGGCATGGTTGAAGGCCCGGGTTTGTTAGCAAGCAGGGAAACCCACCGGCGTTGTCAGTGGCTCCCTCTAGTCTTCGAAAGACAGCCTTCTCAGGACTTCTCCGGGGATCTCCCGGGGTCCTCCTCGAGAGTCAGATCTCGGGAGACAAGGGCTCTGCCCCTGTCGATTCTCTTCAGAAAGGTGCGGACCGGCGTGGCCGACCGTCTCATCGTCCGTGGCGCGCGCGAGCACAATCTCCGGAATGTCTCGCTCGACCTCCCGCGCGACTCCCTCATCGTCTTCACCGGTCTGTCGGGCTCCGGCAAGTCCTCGCTCGCGTTCGACACGATCTTCGCCGAGGGGCAGCGTCGGTACGTCGAGTCGCTGTCCTCGTACGCCCGCCAGTTCCTCGGCCAGATGGACAAGCCGGACGTCGACTTCATCGAGGGCCTCTCCCCGGCCGTCTCGATCGACCAGAAGTCGACGTCGCGCAACCCGCGCTCCACGGTCGGCACCATCACCGAGGTCTACGACTACCTGCGCCTGCTCTTCGCGCGCATCGGCAAGCCGCACTGTCCCGAGTGCGGCCGCCCCATCGCGCGCCAGTCGCCGCAGGCCATCGTCGACAAGGTGCTGGAGCTGCCCGAGGGCAGCCGCTTCCAGGTCCTGTCGCCGCTGGTGCGCGAGCGCAAGGGCGAGTTCGTCGACCTCTTCAGCGACCTGCAGACCAAGGGCTACTCCCGCGCGCGCGTGGACGGGCAGACGATCCAGCTCTCCGAGCCGCCGACCCTGAAGAAGCAGGAGAAGCACACCATCGAGGTGGTCGTCGACCGCCTCACCGTGAAGGACTCCGCCAAGCGCCGGCTGACCGACTCCGTGGAGACCGCGCTCGGCCTCTCCGGCGGCATGGTCGTGCTCGACTTCGTCGACCTCCCCGAGGACGACCCGGAGCGCGAGCGCATGTACTCCGAGCACCTGTACTGCCCGCACGACGACCTGTCCTTCGAAGAGCTGGAGCCCCGCTCCTTCTCCTTCAACTCGCCCTTCGGCGCCTGCCCGGACTGCTCCGGCATTGGTACGCGCATGGAGGTCGACCCGGAGCTGATCGTTCCCGACGAGGACAAGTCGCTCGACGAGGGCGCCATCCACCCCTGGTCGCACGGTCACACCAAGGACTACTTCGGCCGCCTCATCGGGGCCCTCGCCGACGCGCTCGGCTTCCGTACGGACATCCCGTTCGCCGGGCTTCCGCAGCGCGCCAAGAAGGCGCTCATCTACGGCCACAAGACCCAGATCGAGGTCCGCTACCGCAACCGGTACGGACGCGAGCGCGTGTACACGACGCCGTTCGAGGGTGCGGTGCCCTTCGTCAAGCGCCGTCACAGCGAGGCGGAGTCGGACGCGAGCCGTGAGCGCTTCGAGGGCTACATGCGCGAGGTGCCCTGCCCCACCTGTGAGGGCACGCGCCTCAAGCCGATCGTCCTGGCCGTCACGGTCATGGAGAAGTCGATCGCCGAGGTCTCGGCCATGTCCATCAGCGACTGCGCCGACTTCCTGGCCAAGCTCACGCTCAACGCGCGCGACAAGAAGATCGCCGAGCGCGTCCTGAAGGAGGTCAACGAGCGACTGAGGTTCCTCGTCGACGTGGGCCTCGACTACCTGTCGCTGAACCGGGCGGCCGGCACCCTCTCCGGTGGCGAGGCCCAGCGCATCCGCCTCGCCACCCAGATCGGCTCCGGCCTCGTCGGCGTTCTGTACGTGCTCGACGAGCCGTCCATCGGTCTCCACCAGCGCGACAACCACCGCCTCATCGAGACACTGGTCCGCCTGCGCGACATGGGCAACACGCTCATCGTGGTCGAGCACGACGAGGACACCATCAAGGTCGCCGACTGGGTCGTCGACATCGGCCCCGGCGCCGGTGAGCACGGCGGCAAGGTCGTGCACAGCGGTCCGTTGAAGGAGCTGCTGAAGAACGCCGAGTCGATGACCGGCCAGTACCTGTCGGGCAAGCGGTCCATCCCGCTCCCGGACATCCGGCGTCCGGTGGACCCGTCCCGCCGCCTCACGGTGCACGGGGCCAAGGAGAACAACCTGCGGGACATCGACGTGTCCTTCCCGCTGGGCGTCCTCACGGCCGTCACGGGTGTCTCGGGCTCCGGCAAGTCGACGCTGGTCAACGACATCCTCTACACGCACCTGGCAAGGGAACTGAACGGAGCCCGTTCGGTTCCGGGCCGCCACACGCGCGTGGAGGGTGACGACCTCGTCGACAAGGTCGTGCACGTCGACCAGTCGCCCATCGGCCGCACTCCGCGGTCGAACCCGGCGACGTACACCGGCGTCTTCGACCACGTCCGCAAGTTGTTCGCCGAGACGACCGAGGCGAAGGTCCGCGGCTATCTGCCGGGCCGCTTCTCCTTCAACGTCAAGGGCGGCCGCTGCGAGAACTGCTCGGGCGACGGCACCATCAAGATCGAGATGAACTTCCTGCCGGACGTGTACGTCCCGTGCGAGGTCTGCCACGGTGCGCGCTACAACCGGGAGACCCTGGAGGTCCACTACAAGGGCAAGTCCATCGCCGAGGTCCTGGACATGCCGATCGAGGAGGCGCTCGCCTTCTTCGAGGCCGTCCCGGCGATCGCCCGCCACCTCAAGACGCTGAACGACGTGGGTCTCGGCTATGTCCGCCTCGGGCAGTCCGCGCCGACGCTGTCCGGCGGTGAGGCGCAGCGCGTGAAGCTCGCCAGCGAGCTGCAGAAGCGTTCCACGGGCCGCACCGTCTACGTGCTCGACGAGCCGACCACGGGTCTGCACTTCGAGGACATCAGCAAGCTGATCACCGTCCTGTCGGGCCTGGTGGACAAGGGCAACTCGGTCATCGTCATCGAGCACAACCTCGACGTCATCAAGACCGCCGACTGGATCGTCGACATGGGTCCCGAGGGCGGCAGCGGCGGCGGCATCGTCGTCGCGGAGGGCACTCCGGAGGAGGTCGCGGCCGAACCGGCCAGCCACACCGGCAAGTTCCTGCGCGACATCCTCGGCGCCGACCGGGTCAGTGACGCGGCGGTGCCTGCGGCGCGCACCCGCAAGGCCACGGCGAAGAAGACGGTGGCGGCGACGAAGGCCCCGGCCAAGAAGACGGCCACGGCGAAGACGGCCGCCAAGTCGCCCGCGAAGAAGACTGCCTCGACGGCGAAGAAGGCGACACCGGCCAAGACCGCCAAGGCACCGGCCAAGGCCGCCAAGACAGCGGCGAAGAAGCCCGCCGCCAAGAAGGCGACCGGACGGACACGCACCAGCTGACGCGACGGAACGGATGCGTCACGCTCCGTGAAAACATGTGCGCCCCGCGGGAACTTCCCGCGGGGCGCCGTGCGTTCAACGATCAACCAGCCTGGTCCTGCGGTTCACGAGGCTCCACGAACTGCATGTCCAGTTGAATCTTGACAACATCACCCAGCAGACCGGTGCCGAAATCGAGCCCGAAATCGCTGCGCCGGATCTCCCCCGTCGCCTCGAATCCGGCGTGCCGGCTCCCGTCCATCGGCACATCGACGAGCCCGCCGAACTCCACGTCGAGCGTCACCGGACGGGTCACGTCACCGATGGTCAACTCGCCCGCCATCGACCAGTCCTCGTCCGCACCACTCACCCCGGTCGAGCGGAAGGCCATCGTGGGACGGCGCTCCACGTCCAGCAGATCCGCCGAGCGGGTGTGTGCGTCACGATCGGCATTCCCCGTGTCGATCGAGGCGAGCGAGACGGTGGCCGTCACTTGTACGTCCGCGAGTGTGTTGCCGACGTACAAGCCCGCCTCCACCTCGGTGAAGCGGCCGCGCACCTTCGCGATCCCCAGGTGCCGGATCGTGAAGTTCACCGCAGAGTGCAGCGGGTCCAGCGTCCAAGCGCCGGAGGACAGGGGTAGTGCGGCGGTGGAAGCCGCCGTCGCCGAAAGGGAGTTGACGGTCGCGAAGTCGTTGTCAGGCATGCCTTCACTCTGTGCTTCCTGCTGCACGTGAGGAAGGCCGAGCCAAGGCTGGTAGTGACAGGGCCACGATGAGCCGCGGGCGCGTTGGTACGTTCGTGGGGTGGCTGACAACGAGTTGGGTACGTTCCTGCGCACACGCCGGGAGGCTGTGACCCCGGCCGAAGTGGGCCTGCCGACCGGGCCGCGACGCCGCACCCCGGGGCTGCGCCGCGCCGAGCTGGCCACACTCGCCGGCATCAGCGCGGAGTATCTGACCCGCCTGGAGCAGGGTCGCGACCGCAATCCGTCGCCGTCGGTGATCGGCGCGCTCGCCGATGTGCTGCGACTCTCCACGGACGAGCGGCTGTTGCTGCGCCGTCTCGCCAAGGCCGGCGGGGCGGACGCCGTGCTCTGCTCCACCGGTGCGGCCCCGTCACAGACCGTCCGGCCCACCGTGCACGCGCTCCTGCGCCGACTGGAACCCACCCCGGCGATCGTCGTGAACTGGGTCGGAGACGTCCTGGCCCACACCGACGGATATGCGCGCTTCGCCAAAGCGCTCGGCATCCTGGACGTGGACCGGCCCAACCTCGTGCGATACCTGTTCACCGACGAGCGGGCGCGCCGTGTCTATCCCGAGTGGGACCGGGTGGCCGACGACCAGATCGCGCGGCTCCGGCAGGGGGCACCGCTCGTGGATTCCCTGGTTGCCTCCCTTGTCGACGAGTTGACCGTCACGGCCGGGGCGCCCTTCACCGACCGGATGGCCGCGGCCGCCGCCCCGCCCCGGCGCGCCGGGCATTACCTGGTGGCGCACCCCGACGTGGGGCCACTGCGCCTCGCGATGGAAACGTTGGCCCTGCCGGACGGCGACGGGCAGTCGATCCTCGTGCACCTGCCGGCCGACGACGTCACGGCAGCGGCCCTGGACCGGCTCAACGGCCGCACTCCGGGCGCGCTCCGCGCGGTCAGCGGCTGAGCAGGGCGCTCCGCCGGGCGCCCCGGCGTTGGCCGGCGGTCACACCTCGCCGGCCTCGGACCGGTACGGCGGTTCGGCTCCCGCCCGCGAGCACGTGATCGCCGCGGCGCGTGCCGCGAACCGCAGCAGCCGGGTCCAGGTCTCCTCGTCCAGCTCGGCGACGGCGGCGGGGGAGAGGGCGGCCAACTGCGAAAGGCCGTGCAGCAGCGCCGCGTTGACCGTGTCACCCGCACCGATCGTGTCCACGATGTCGACCCGCTCAGCCGGCGCGGCGTACGTCTCGCCGCTCCGAGTGAAGACGCTCAGGCCGTCCCCGCCCCGCGTGACCACCACGGCGGCCGGGCCGGCGGACAGCCACTCCTGCGGTGTCCCCCCGAGCCATTGGGCGTCCTCCTCGGAGAGCTTGAGCAGCGAGGTCGAGGGCAGCCAGCTCTTGAAGCGGGCCCGGTAGGCGTCCGCGTCGGGGATCAGCCCGGCCCGGATGTTCGGGTCGAGCGCGGTGAAGACACCCTGGGCGGCGGCCGCCCGCATCAGTTCCTCGTAGGCGCCGGCCCCCGGCTCCAGGACCAGCGAGCAGGTGCCGAACGACACCGCGCGCGTGCCCGCCGGAAGGGCCTGAGGCATCGAGAAGAGCCGATCGGCGGTGCCTTCCGCGTAGAACGAGTAGCGGGCCGAGCCGTCGTCGCCGATGGAGGTGACGGCCAGCGTCGTCGGCTCGTCGCCCCGTTGCACCGGGGACACCTCGACCCCGGCTGTACGCAGCCCCGTCAGCAGGGCCTCGCCGAAAGTGTCCCGGGAGAGGCGCGAGCAGAAGGCGACGGCGGAGCCGAGCCGGCCGAGCGCCACCGCGGTGTTGTACGGGCCACCGCCGAGCCGGGGGGCGAGTGCGGGCAGTGCCGAACCGTGCTGACCCGGGCCGTCGGCGGAGCGCGGGCCCAGCGGGACGAGGTCGATCAGGGCCTCTCCGGCGACGACGATCACGGTGGTTCCTCTCGGAGCTGAGCGGGACGGGTCAGGATGGTCGGGGAGCTGAGCGGGACGGTCAGGATGGTCGGGAGCCTTGGCGCAGGGCCGTGAGCAGCGACGTCGTACGCCCCGCGAGGAGGCACACTAGAACCTCGCGATCCGTGAAGCACCCCGTGCCCCGAAGCGGGCAGCACCCGTGCCCCGAAGCGGGCAGCGCCACGGCCGAAGCGGGCAGGGCGAGGGCCGGATCGGGCAGCGGCAGTGTCCTGGTATCCCTTCGCCACGGCCCACGGCCCACGGCCCACGGCCCACGGCCCACGGCCCGCAGCCGAGCTTCGTGCCCCACCCCCCTGGCTTCTGTCCTCTGTTCGGCCCGGGGCCCAGCCGTCGGCGTCCCTTTCCCCGCCGGTATCGTCGGATCTGTCACCCTCCTGGTCAGCCGCATGATCGGCCGGACCGTGACCGGTCGGATCGTGATCCGTCGGACCGACGTCCGGCGGGCTGCGACCCACCGGCCCGCGCCCGCGATCCGTAGCCCGGCTGTGCCTCCGCCCAGCGACACCCGTGGAGCCCCGATGCCCGGCACGACCCCCTCCCGCATCTCCCGCCGCACCGCACTGCGCGGCGTCGCCGTGGCGGGAACGGCCGGTATCGGCCTCACCGCGTGCTCCGGCGGATCCGACTCGGGTGCGGCCGCGGCGCCCACCGCGCCCGTCGACCTGGGCAAGGCCGACGAGGTCCCCGCGGGCGGCGCGAAGCTGTACAAGGACGAGCACGTTGTGGTCAGCCGCACGAAGGACGGCGCCTACAAGGCGTTCAGCACCATCTGCACCCACGCGGGCTGCCCGATCGGCATGCTCAAGGGCACGGAGCTGACCTGCAACTGCCACGGCAGCAAGTTCGACGCCATCAGCGGAAAGGTGCTGCAGGCCCCGGCGACGGTGCCGCTCGAGGAGCTGTCGGTGAAGGTCGAGGGCGGCAAGATCGTCGCGGGCCCGAAGCAGTAGCCGCACTCTCAGCGCCGCACGCTGGCTGGACCGAGGGCTACCGGGGGCTACTACTCCCAGTCCCAGCCGATGCCCAGCAGCCCGGCCCGCACCTGCTGCTCCACCACGTGCACCGACCGGTGCCGGCCGCTGAGCATCAGTTCCCGGCGGCCCACGCGCGGGGCCGCGGTGGACTGCTGGGTGAAGCGGTGGCAGCGCACGGGCAGCGCGTCGTCGGTGAACCGCACCTGGAGCGCGTACTGCCCGCCGGCGAAGCTGAACCCGCGGACGTACTCGCTCGACGCGCCCGCTGTGCCATCCTCGAAGCCGTACCGGAACATGTGGGTGTCGCCGGCTCGCAGCCGCGTGTCGAAGAGCAGTTCCGCCACCAGGACTCCGGTGCCGGCGTCCCAGCACACCCGCCCGGTGCGGCAGTTCTCCATGGCTTCCACCGCCACGTCACCGGGGGAGCAGCCCGGGTCTCCATGGTGGATGGCCACATAGCGGTCCACGCCCTCGCGGTGGGCGCGCACGATGTGCTGGGAGTCCCGGCCGACCAGTTCCCGGCGCGGCCCGATCCGGACCCGTTCGAGGTGCCCGACGGTGTGCAGACCGCCGTCGATCGGTGACTCCAGTTCCGTCAACAGCCGGTGCAGGACCCCGGAGGCCTCGACCAGCGACCGGTAGGAGCGGGCCGCGGGACGTGGTGGCGCGACCGGCCGCTCTCCCGGGCCGAGGAGCCGGATGAGGGACTCCTCGGGCAGTTCGAGGATCTCCTCCAGAGCACGCACGGCCCGCATCGACTCCTCACGCTGCGGTCTGCGCGCGCCCTGCTGCCAGTAACTCAGGCTGGTCACGCCGACCTTGATGCCCTGGCGCGACAGATGGTGCTGCACCCGGTGCAGCGGCAGCCTGCGGGCGGCGATCGCGGCCCGCAGAGCGAGATGGAACGGGCCGGTGCGCAGCGCCGCGTCCAGGGCCGGTGCCGGTTCCGTTTCTGTGTGCCGTTCGCCGAGCCGCATAGGGGCCTCCTGCTTCTCCGCGCGCCGCCCGCGAGCTGTGAACATTCACATCGCCGCAGCCGGGCGTTCGCGCCGGTCGGAGCGGGGCGGCTGGTCGTCGTACGAGAGTTGTTCACATCCGTACGACGTCGTTCACCGCCCCAAGTCACCCGGCATTGAAGCGTGTTGACCTGCCCGCGACAAGAGCCGATCCTCGTCAACGCGTCCGGACGCGCTCCTCCACCCCTCACCCCGTTCAGGGAGGACCGCGATGCGCACACCGAGTACGAGACGTCCCCGACGTCCCCGACCAGCCGTCCCGCGCCACAGACGTCTGCGTGCGGCTGTCCTGGCGGTCACGATGACGGCAGCCGTCGCCCTGCCCGCGAACACGGCGACAGCGACCACCACGGCCGATACGGACTCCTCAGCGACAACGGCCACTACAGCTGCCACGGCCACCACGGCCACCAGAGATACCAGGGACACCACGGCCACACCGGCCGCCCTCGCCACGAAGCGCCTGAACATCACGATGCAGGCCCAGCAGAAGACGAACTGGTGCTGGGCCGCGAGCGGCAACACCATCGCCACCTGGTTCGGGCGGAACTACTCCCAGAACCAGTTCTGCAACGCCGCCTTCGGTCGCGCTCAGGGCACCGAATGCCCCAACTATCAAGCCACCTTGGGCAATGTGCAGGACGGACTCCAATGGGCCGGCATCAGCCCCGGCTCGTACGTGACCGGCTGGCTGCGCTACGCCACCGTCCAGACGGAGATCAACGCCGACCGCCCCGTCGAGACGCGCATCCAGTGGTCGAGCGGCGGCGGCCACATGCACGTCCTGTACGGCTACGACGACGCGAACGGCTGGGTCTACTGGGGCGACCCCTGGCCCTCCAATGACCGCTACAACTGGGCGTCCCACGACTGGTACGTCAGCAACGGCTCGTTCTCCTGGACCCACTCGCTGTACCGGATCGGGGCGTGAAGGAGATGAGACGACGCACCACGGCGATGTCGGTGAGACGGCGCACCATGGCGAAGTCGGTGAGACGGCGCACCACGGCGAAGGCGATGGGACGACACATCACGCTGAAGGCGATGGGACGACGCGGCATGGCCCCAGTCCTGGCCGGGACCGCCGCCACGCTCCTGCTCGGCCTCGCGGCCCCGCACGCGACCGCCGATCCCACCCCGGCTCCCGCTCCGGTCGTACCCGACCACGCGCGCGTGGCGGCGCACGACGCGGCGATGTCGCCCCGCACGCTGGACACCCTCGCCCGCTTCTTCGCCCGCGACGGGGCCCTCACGAAGGCGGCCGCGACGCCCCGCATAGAAGGCGAACGAGCCGTACCGGTCTCCTACTTGTCGCGTGATTTCGTGGCCGGCAAGAAGGACGCGCCCATCGCGGAACTCGCCTTCCTCGCCAGTGAGGCGGTGGCCGCCGACGGGCAGAAGGCTTCCTTGTGGACCGTCGAGCGGCAGGGCGCCTGGAAGGTGGTCAACATCGCCTCCGGGGACGACGAGACCCGTTACGCGGCCCTCGGCGCGCACAAGCTGCCTGGTGGCACGGTCTTCCAGGAGCCGCAGATCGACGCCTGGTACGTCGCGGACCACGCGCGCGTGCTGCCGCTCGACGCGGACGCGGTGCGGGCCGTCGGCCGGGCCGGGATCTCCGTGACGGCGTACCGGGCACGCGTCGACCGGGCCTACGGCGACAAGCTGCCGGGTTCCGCGTACGCGAAGAAGGGGGAGGCGGGCGGTTACGGCACGCCGCAACAGGAACCGGCGCCACAGCAACAGACACAGCAACAGACACAGCAACCGACACAACAACCGACACAACAACAGACACAGGGACCGGTGCAGGAACCGGCGCGGGGACCGCTGACGGCCGCCTCCGCCCTGGCCGGAACCGGCGCGCTGGCGGCCCTCCTCCTGAGCGGCCGCGCCCTGCGCCGCTCCCGCAGGGCCCGCGGGACAGGCTGACGCGGCGGGGCGCCCGGCCCGTCCGGCGCCGGGCGCCCCGAACTGTCACACCCCGGAAGTAGGGTGTCTGACATGGCCGACCCCTCCAGCTACCGCCCCAAGCCGGGACAGATTCCCGACTCCCCAGGGGTGTACAGGTTCCGCGACGAGCACCGCCGGGTGATCTACGTCGGAAAGGCGAAAAGCCTGCGCCAGCGCCTGGCGAACTATTTCCAGGACCTGGCGAACCTGCACCCGCGCACCCGCACGATGGTCACCACGGCCGCGTCCGTGGAGTGGACCGTCGTGTCCACGGAGGTCGAGGCACTACAGCTGGAGTACTCCTGGATCAAGGAGTACGACCCCCGGTTCAACGTCAAGTACCGCGACGACAAGAGCTATCCGTACCTCGCGGTGACGATGAACGAGGAGTTCCCGCGCGTCCAGGTGATGCGTGGCCAGAAGAAGAAGGGCGTGCGCTACTTCGGCCCCTACGGGCACGCGTGGGCGATCCGCGACACCGTGGACCTGCTGTTGCGTGTCTTCCCCGTCCGTACCTGCTCCGCGGGCGTGTTCAAGAACGCGACGCGCACCGGCCGCCCCTGCCTTCTCGGCTACATCGGCAAGTGCTCGGCCCCGTGCGTGGAGCGCGTCACGCCCGACGAGCACCGCGAACTGGCCGAGGAATTCTGCGACTTCATGGCCGGGCGGACGGGGACGTACCTCCGCCGCCTGGAGAAGGACATGCAGGCCGCGGCCGAGGAGATGGAGTACGAGCGGGCCGCGCGCCTGCGCGACGACATCGAGGCCCTGAAGAAGGCCATGGAGAAGAGCGCGGTCGTCCTCGCCGACGCCACCGACGCCGACCTCATCGCCCTCGCGGAGGACGAGCTGGAAGCGGCCGTGCAGATCTTCCACGTACGCGGCGGACGCGTGCGGGGTCAGCGCGGCTGGGTCACCGACAAGGTCGAGGCCGTCACCAGCGGCGACCTCGTCGAGCACGCGCTCCAGCAGCTCTACGGCGAGGAGAGCGGGGACGCCGTCCCCAAGGAGGTCCTCGTCCCGGCGCTGCCCGACCCGGTGGAGCCCATCCAGGCATGGCTCACCGAGCGCCGCGGTTCGAACGTCTCGTTGCGCATCCCGCAGCGCGGCGACAAGAAGGCACTCATGGAGACGGTGCACCGCAACGCGCAGCAGGCGCTCGCCCTGCACAAGACGAAGCGCGCCTCCGACCTGACCACCCGCTCCCGCGCCCTGGAGGAGATCGCCGAGGCCCTCGACCTGGGCAGCGCGCCGCTGCGCATCGAGTGCTACGACATCTCGCACCTCCAGGGCGACGACGTCGTGGCCTCCATGGTGGTCTTCGAGGACGGCCTCGCCCGCAAGAGCGAATACCGCCGCTTCCAGATCAAGGGCTTCGAGGGCCAGGACGACGTCCGCTCCATGCACGAAGTGATCACGCGTCGTTTCAAGCGCTACCTCGCCGCCCAGGAGAAGTCTGCCGACTGGTCCGACGCCGAGATGGACGACGAGACCGAGCAGGAGTCCCGGCTCACCGAGGACGACGGCCGCCCCAAGAAGTTCGCCTACCCGCCGCAGCTCGTCGTGGTCGACGGAGGCCAGCCGCAGGTCGCGGCCGCCAAGCGGGCCCTGGACGAGCTGGGCATCGACGACGTCGCGGTGTGCGGCCTCGCCAAGCGCCTCGAAGAGGTGTGGGTGCCCGATGAGGACGACCCGGTGGTGCTGCCGCGCACCAGCGAAGGGCTCTACCTGCTGCAGCGGGTCCGCGACGAGGCCCACCGTTTCGCGATCACCTACCAGCGCACCAAGCGGGCCAAGCGCTTCAAGGCAGGTCCTCTGGACGACGTACCGGGCCTGGGCGACGCGCGCAAGCAGGCGCTCATCAAGCACTTCGGCTCGGTGAAGCGGCTACGGTCCGCCACAATCGACCAGATCTGTGAGGTTCCCGGCATAGGCCGCAAGACCGCCGAGACCATCCTGGTGGCCTTCGCGCAGGCGGCACCGGCGGCGCCCGCCGTGAACACGGCCACCGGAGAGATCATGGAAGACGAAGAGCACACCAGCGAAGAGCACGCGCACGAAGAGCAGACCTACGTACATCAGACGCACGTACATCAGACGCACGTAGAGCAGACCGACGAAGAGAACAGCACGGGCCAAGCGACGGACGCGCGGCCCACCGGGGAGCCCGTGGGCACCTCGGAGGAACGACGGGGGCAGGAGCCATGACCGAGCAGGACCACGAGAGCAGCGACACCAGCGACACCGGCGACACCAGCGGTACGGCGAACAGCCCCGCACCACCGGAGCAGTCGTCCGGGCAGCAATCCGACCATGGAGCACCAGTGAGTACCGGCCCAGGCACCCCCGTCGACACCGCAGGTGTCCCCGACTCCGCCATCCCCGAGCTGGTGATCATCTCCGGCATGTCCGGCGCCGGCCGCTCCACGGCGGCCAAGTGCCTGGAGGACCTCGGCTGGTTCGTCGTCGACAACCTGCCGCCCGCGCTGATCCCCACCATGGTGGAGCTCGGCGCCCGCTCGCAGGGCAACGTGGCGCGGATCGCGGTCGTCGTCGACGTCCGTGGCCGCCGCTTCTTCGACAACCTCCGCGAATCCCTCGCCGACCTGGAGAACAAGCACGTCACGCGACGCATCGTCTTCCTGGAGTCCTCCGACGAGGCCCTGGTGCGCCGCTTCGAGTCGGTGCGCCGCCCGCACCCCCTGCAGGGCGACGGCCGCATCGTCGACGGCATCGACGCCGAGCGCGAGCTCCTGCGGGAGCTGCGCGGCGACGCGGACCTCGTCATCGACACCTCCAGCCTCAACGTGCACGAGCTGCGCGCCAAGATGGACGCCCAGTTCGCCGGCGAGGAGGAGCCCGAGCTGCGGGCCACCGTCATGTCGTTCGGCTTCAAGTACGGCCTGCCCGTCGACGCCGACCTCGTCGTGGACATGCGCTTCCTGCCGAACCCGCACTGGGTTCCCGAGCTGCGCCCCTTCACGGGCCTGAACGAGGAGGTGTCGAACTACGTCTTCTCGCAGCCCGGCGCCAAGGAGTTCCTCGACCGCTACACCGAACTGCTCCAGCTCATCGCGGCCGGCTACCGCCGCGAGGGCAAGCGGTACGTGACCATCGCCGTCGGCTGCACCGGTGGCAAGCACCGCTCCGTCGCCACCTCGGAGAAGCTCGCCGCCCGCCTCGCCTCGCAGGGCGTGGAGACCGTGGTCGTCCACCGGGACATGGGACGGGAATGACGGGACGTACGCTGCGGCTCACCAGCAGGATCCGCCGCAGGAGCTCACCGGCGAAGCCCGGCAAGGGCACGCCCAAGGTCGTCGCCCTCGGCGGCGGCATGGGCCTGTCGGCCTCGCTCGCGGCGCTGCGCCGCATCACGGGTGATCTGACGGCCGTGGTCACGGTCGCCGACGACGGCGGCTCCAGCGGCCGCCTCCGTGACGAGCTGGGCGTGCTGCCGCCCGGCGACCTGCGCAAGGCCCTCGCGGCCCTGTGCGGCGACGACGACTGGGGCCAGACCTGGGCCCGCGTCATCCAGCACCGCTTCCAATCGCCGGGCGAGATGAACGGTCACGCGGTCGGCAATCTGCTGATCGTCGCTCTGTGGGAGCAGCTCGGCGACCACGTGCAGGCCCTCGACCTGGTCGGCAAGCTGCTCGGCGCGCACGGGCGCGTGCTGCCCATGTCCGCGGTGCCGCTCGAACTGCTGGCCGAGGTCAGGGGCCACGATCCGGCCCGCCCGGACGCCATGGGCACGGTCCGCGGCCAGGCCAACGTCGCCCTCACCCCGGGCGAGGTGCAGTCCGTGCACGTGGTGCCGCACGACCCGCCGGCCGTCCCCGAGGCGGTCGCCGCGGTGCTCGACGCGGACTGGGTGGTGCTCGGTCCGGGCTCCTGGTTCTCCTCCGTGATCCCGCACCTCCTGGTGCCGGAGTTGCTCGACGCGCTCATCGAGACGAAGGCCCGCAAGGTCCTCTCGCTCAACCTGGCTCCGCAACCGGGAGAAACCGATGGCTTCTCCCCGCAGCGTCATTTGGAGGTTTTGGGACGACACGCCCCTAAACTCGCCCTGGACGTGGTGCTGGCCGACGAGGCCGCCGTGCCCGACCGCGAAGAACTCATCGACGCCGCCAAGGAGCGCTTCGGTGCCGCGGTCGAGCTGGCGCCGGTGGCCAGGCCCGACGGGACTCCAAGGCATGATCCGGAGCTGTTGGCCGCCGCGTACGACCGTATTTTTCGGATGCATGGAAGGATCGGCCCATGGCGATGACGGCAGCGGTGAAGGACGAGATCTCCCGGCTCCCCGTCACCCGGACCTGCTGCAGGAAGGCCGAGGTCTCGGCGATCCTGCGGTTCGCGGGCGGCCTTCACCTGGTGAGCGGCCGCATCGTGATCGAGGCGGAGCTGGACACCGCGATGGCCGCCCGGCGGCTCAAGCGGGACATTCTCGAAATCTTCGGGCACAGCTCGGAGCTGATCGTGATGGCGCCCGGCGGGCTGCGCCGCGGCTCGCGTTTTGTGGTGCGTGTCGTCGCGGGCGGCGACCAGCTGGCGCGCCAGACGGGTCTCGTGGACGGCCGCGGCCGCCCGATCCGCGGTCTGCCCCCGCAGGTGGTCTCGGGGGCCACCTGCGACGCGGAGGCCGCCTGGCGGGGCGCTTTCCTGGCCCACGGTTCGCTCACCGAGCCGGGGCGCTCCAGCTCCCTGGAGGTGACCTGCCCCGGCCCGGAGGCCGCGCTCGCCCTGGTCGGCGCCGCCCGCCGCCTCTCGATCGCCGCCAAGGCCCGCGAGGTGCGGGGCGTGGACCGTGTGGTGGTCCGCGACGGTGACGCGATCGGTGCCCTGCTCACCCGAATGGGTGCGCACGAGTCAGTGCTCGCCTGGGAGGAGCGGCGGATGCGCCGCGAGGTCCGCGCCACCGCGAACCGCCTGGCGAACTTCGACGACGCGAACCTGCGCCGTTCGGCCCGCGCCGCGGTCGCCGCCGGTGCCCGCGTCCAGCGCGCCCTGGAGATCCTCGCCGACGAGGTGCCCGAGCACCTCGCGGCCGCCGGCCGGCTGCGCATGGAGCACAAGCAGGCCTCCCTGGAGGAGCTGGGCGCGCTCGCCGACCCGCCGCTGACGAAGGACGCCGTGGCGGGCCGCATCCGCCGCCTGCTCGCGATGGCCGACAAGCGGGCCCAGGACCTCGGTATCCCGGGCACGGAGTCGAACCTGACGGAGGAGCTCGCCGACGAGATGGCGGACAACCTCGCGGGCTGACCTGCGACGTACTCCCAAGTGGCCGGTGGCGGCGCCCTGTTGCGGGCGCCGCCACCGGCCTTTGTCGTACCGGCTGCCGCACGGACTGCCGCACGGACTGTTGCACGGACTGCTGTACCGACTGCCACGCCGGCTGCCGTGCCGACCGCCATACCGGTTGTCACCCCTGCGCGGGAGTGGGACCCGAAGCGCTCGAAAAGGTCCCCGAAGAAGTTCACCTTCCTGTACGCGTTCCTGTGCCCGTTCCCGTTCCTGCGTCCGTTCCCGCGCCTGTTCCTGTACGCGCGCGTGGACGACCAGCATGTTTCCGCGATCGCCGGTAAGTCCGCACATGACAAGCGGTTGAACTTCCGCATCAATGGCCCCACGGTCACCAGCACACCCAATTGTGCGGGGGTGGCGACAAGTGAGCTGCGCGGAAATTTGGATATCGGAACCAGGCGCACCAGCCGGCGTGCCGTTCGGTCACCCCCTCGGGAGGCCCTGGCCCGGACCGCCCGGACCGCCCAGACCGCGCGGGGCCTGAGGCGGCGGCGCGAGCAGGGCCGATCGAAATGCGCTCATCAGAAAGCCCCTGCGCTCAATTAGCGAGTGATCGACCGTCGATCGGTCTTGAAATACCGGCGAAATAACCGGTACCTCAAACGTTACTGGCCAGTAAGGGCTGCTCTTCCCTCCACGCGGCCTCTCGATGTCACCCAAAGCTCTTATGGGAGGTAGGGTCGGAGGCGGTCGGGGACATCCCAATACATCTCGCCGGCGTCGAAACCCGGCGTACCAACGAGGAGATCGGTTCGTGACGATCCGCGTAGGCATCAACGGCTTTGGCCGCATCGGTCGTAACTACTTCCGCGCGCTGCTGGAGCAGGGTGCGGACATCGAGATCGTGGCTGTCAACGACCTGGGTGACACCGCG
The DNA here is from genome assembly GCF_017377775.1 of Streptomyces sp. VRA16 Mangrove soil. Classification (GTDB taxonomy): domain Bacteria; phylum Actinomycetota; class Actinomycetes; order Streptomycetales; family Streptomycetaceae; genus Streptomyces. The sequence continues at coordinate 181,456 of NZ_JAFVLN010000012.1, read as the reverse complement.
ACCACCGCACACCTCCTGAAGTACGACACCATCCTGGGCCGCCTCAAGGCCGAGGTGTCGCACACCGAGGACACCATCACGGTCGACGGTCACACCATCAAGGTGCTGTCGGAGCGCAACCCGGCCGACATCCCGTGGGGTCAGCTGGGCGTCGACATCGTCATCGAGTCGACCGGCATCTTCACCAAGAAGGCCGACGCCGAGAAGCACATCGCCGGTGGCGCGAAGAAGGTCCTCATCTCGGCTCCGGCCAAGGACGAGGACATCACCATCGTGATGGGCGTCAACCAGGACAAGTACGACGCGGCCAACCACCACGTCATCTCGAACGCGTCCTGCACCACCAACTGTGTGGCGCCGATGGCCAAGGTTCTCGACGAGAACTTCGGCATCGTCAAGGGCCTGATGACGACGGTCCACGCGTACACCAACGACCAGCGCATCCTGGACTTCCCGCACTCGGACCTGCGTCGCGCCCGCGCCGCCGCCGAGAACATCATCCCGACCACCACCGGTGCCGCCAAGGCCACCGCCCTGGTGCTCCCGCAGCTGAAGGGCAAGCTGGACGGCATCGCCATGCGCGTCCCGGTTCCCACCGGCTCGGCCACCGACCTGGTCGTGGAGCTGCAGCGCGAGGTCACCAAGGACGAGGTCAACGCCGCGTTCAAGAAGGCCGCCGACGACGGCGACCTCAAGGGCATCCTGTTCTACACCGAGGACCCGATCGTGTCCTCGGACATCGTCAGCGACCCGGCCTCCTGCACCTTCGACTCCTCCCTGACCATGGTCCAGGAGGGCAAGACGGTGAAGATCCTCGGCTGGTACGACAACGAGTGGGGCTACTCCAACCGTCTCGTCGACCTCACGGTCTTCGTCGGCGGCCAGCTCTGAGCCTCTAAGGTTCTAGAGCAGCAAGGCACTCAGATGTGAGCGAAGGGTCCGGACCCGCGCGACGCCGCGCGACAGTCCGGGCCCTTCGCACGTCAGCCTTCTCAGCCCTCCAGCCTCGTACGACCAGTCCTCTCAAGGAGCCGACTCATGAAGACCATTGAGGAACTTCTCGCCGAAGGGGTCGACGGCAAGCGGGTGTTCGTCCGCGCCGACCTCAACGTGCCGCTGGCCGACGGCCTGATCACCGACGACGGCCGCATTCGCGCCGTCCTGCCGACCGTCAAGGCCCTCGCCGACGCGGGCGCCAAGGTGATCGTCGCCTCCCACCTGGGCCGCCCCAAGGGTGCCCCGGACCTTCAGTTCTCCCTGCTGCCCGCCGCCGAGCGCCTCGCCGAACTCCTCGGCAAGCCGGTCGCCTTCGCGCAGGACACCGTCGGCCCCGCCGCGCACGACGCCGTGAACGGCCTGGAGCCGGGTCAGGTCGCCGTCATCGAGAACCTGCGCTTCAACGCCGGCGAGACGAGCAAGGACGACACCGAGCGCGGCGAGTTCGCCGACCGGCTCGCGGCCCTCGCGGACGTCTACGTGGGTGACGGCTTCGGCGCGGTGCACCGCAAGCACGCCTCCGTGTACGACCTGCCGAAGCGCCTGCCGCACTACGCCGGTTTCCTCATCGCCACCGAGGTCGGCGTCCTGAAGAAGCTCACCGACGAGGTCCAGCGCCCCTACGTGGTCGCGCTCGGCGGCGCCAAGGTCTCCGACAAGCTGGCCGTCATCGACCAGCTGCTCGGCAAGGCCGACCGTCTCCTCATCGGCGGCGGCATGGCGTACACGTTCCTCAAGGCCAAGGGCTACGAGGTCGGTATCTCCCTCCTTCAGGAGGACCAGCTCCCGGCCGTCACCGAGTACATGGAGCGCGCCGAGAAGAACGGCGTGGAGATCGTGCTCCCCGTGGACGTCCTGGTCTCGTCCGAGTTCCCCGACCTCAAGGGCAAGACCCCGGCCAACCCCTCCACCGTCGCCGCGGACGCGATCCCGGCCGACCAGGAGGGGCTGGACATCGGTCCCGAGACCCGCAAGCTGTACGCCTCGAAGCTCGCCGACGCGCAGACCGTCTTCTGGAACGGTCCGATGGGCGTCTTCGAGCACCCCGACTACGCCGAGGGCACCAAGGCGGTCGCCCAGGCCCTCATCGACGCGCCGGGCTTCACCGTGGTGGGCGGCGGCGACTCCGCCGCCGCCGTCCGTACCCTGGGCTTCGACGAGAAGGCATTCGGCCACATCTCGACCGGCGGCGGCGCCTCCCTCGAGTACCTCGAGGGCAAGACGCTGCCCGGTCTCGCCGCACTGGAGGACTGACCTTAATGAGCACCCGCACGCCGATCATGGCGGGCAACTGGAAGATGAACCTCAACCACCTCGAGGCCATCGCGCACGTCCAGAAGCTTGCCTTCGCCCTGGCGGACAAGGACTACGAGTCCGTCGAGGTCGCCGTTCTCGCCCCCTTCACCGACCTGCGCTCCGTGCAGACGCTGGTCGACGGCGACAAGCTCAAGATCAAGTACGGCGCCCAGGACATCTCGGCGCAGGACTCCGGTGCCTACACCGGCGAGATCTCGGGCCCGATGCTGGCCAAGCTCAAGTGCACGTACGTCGCGATCGGTCACTCCGAGCGCCGGCAGTACCACAACGAGACCGACGAGGTCGTCAACGCCAAGGTGAAGGCCGCCTACAAGCACGGCCTGACCCCGATCATGTGCGTCGGCGAGGAGCTGGACGTCCGCGAGGCGGGCAACCACGTCTCCCACACCCTGGAGCAGGTCGAGGGCGGCCTCAAGGACCTCCCGGCCGAGCAGGCCGAGACCATCGTCATCGCCTACGAGCCCGTGTGGGCCATCGGCACCGGCAAGGTGTGCGGCTCCGACGACGCGCAGGAGGTCTGCAAGGCCATCCGCGGCAAGCTCGCCGAGCTGTACTCGCAGGACGTCGCCGACAAGATCCGCATCCAGTACGGCGGCTCCGTGAAGTCCGGCAACGTCAAGGAGATCATGAGCCAGGCCGACATCGACGGCGCCCTGGTCGGCGGTGCCTCGCTGGACACGGACGAGTTCGTCAAGATCGTTCGATTCAACGAGCAGTAAGCCGAGCAGCGAGTAGGCGCTAGCGGCGATACGTCGTACTCTTGCGGGGGCTGAGCAGGTCGCTGCTCGGCCCCCGTCGTCCAAATAAGTCCGAGGAAGTTGGTCCAGCCGTGGTTATGGGGTTCTCGATCGCCCTGATCGTCTTCAGCCTGCTGCTGATGCTCCTGGTGCTCATGCACAAGGGAAAGGGTGGCGGCCTCTCCGACATGTTCGGTGGCGGCATGCAGTCCTCCGTCGGTGGCTCCTCGGTCGCCGAGCGGAACCTGGACCGGATCACCATCGTGATCGGTCTGCTGTGGTTCGCCTGCATTGTCGTGCTCGGCATTCTCATGAAGATCAACAACTGACCTTCCTGAGGCTGGCCCGTTACAACTGCACATAGGTCACGTATTTTCACGTAAGGCCCCATGTAAGGTACGCGCTCAACTGCGCGGCCTATCATGGGGCTTGCGTCTTGGTGGAGGGATGTAACTCCAATCACTGGACGCGCGTTGGGCCTTACGTAGACTGAGGCGCTCCGCGGCGAAGCGAGACGCCGACACGCTTCGCGGCACCATCACGCAGGGAGTTACGACCGTGGCAAGTGGCAACGCGATCCGAGGAAGTCGGGTCGGGGCGGGGCCGATGGGCGAGGCCGAGCGTGGCGAGTCCGCGCCCCGCCTGCGCATCTCCTTCTGGTGCTCGAACGGGCACGAGACGCAGCCGAGCTTCGCCTCCGACGCGCAGGTGCCGGAGACCTGGGACTGTCCGCGCTGCGGATTCCCGGCCGGGCAGGACCGGGACAATCCGCCGGACCCGCCGCGCACCGAGCCGTACAAGACGCACCTCGCGTACGTACGGGAGCGGCGCAGTGACGCGGACGGTGAGGCCATCCTCGCCGAAGCGCTCGCGAAGTTGCGGGGCGAGATCTGACGTCAGTTCAACTGACGGAGCGGGCCGAGCACTTGGACGGTGTCCGGCCCGTTCGGCTGTCCGAATCCGGTCCGGCTGGTCCGTAGTGGGCCGTCGCGGACCGTCGCGGAGCGGAACCGCGTCCCAGCCCTCTGTCCCGGAATTCCCCTGTTCACCTGCCTTTCACCGGCTCGCGGCAGCGATCCAAAAGGCTCGATTCCTCCTGATCTACTAGGTTGGGTGGGAGCAGTGGGACCCGGCACGTACCCCGGTACGAGAGAAGGCTGAAGTTCGAGATGAACGCGTCCGACAAGCAGGTGGCACTTACCCAGACGCCCGAGTGGCAGGCGCTGGCCAAGCACCGGGAGCAGCTGGGGGACGTACAGCTGCGCGACCTGTTCGCCACTGATCCGGGGCGCGGCTCCGGCTGGACCCTCCAGGTCGGCGATCTGCACATCGACTACTCCAAGCACCTGGTCACGGACGAGACGCTGCGGCTGCTGCGCGAGCTGGCCTCCGCGACCGACGTCTTCGGGCTGCGCGACGCCATGTTCCGCGGCGACAAGATCAACACGACCGAGGACCGCGCCGTGCTGCACACCGCGCTGCGCGCCCCGCGCGACGCCGTGGTGGAGGTCGACGGCGAGAACGTCGTGCCGGGCGTGCACGCGGTGCTCGACAAGATGAGCGCGTTCGCGGACAGGGTGCGCGGCGGCGAGTGGACCGGCCACACCGGCAAGCGCATCAAGAACATCGTCAACATCGGTATCGGCGGCTCCGACCTCGGCCCCGCCATGGCCTACGAGGTGCTGCGCTCCTTCACCGACCGGGACCTCACCGTCCGCTTCGTGTCGAACGTCGACGGCGCCGATCTCCACGAGGCCGTACGCGACCTGGACGCGGCGGAGACGCTGTTCATCATCGCCTCGAAGACGTTCACGACCATCGAGACGATCACCAACGCGACGTCCGCGCGCAACTGGCTGCTCACCGAGCTGAAGGCCGGCCAGGACGCCGTCGCGAAGCACTTCGTGGCGCTGTCGACCAACGCCGAGAAGGTCTCCGAGTTCGGTATCGACACGGCCAACATGTTCGAGTTCTGGGACTGGGTCGGCGGACGTTACTCGTACGACTCCGCGATCGGGCTCTCCCTGATGATCGCCATCGGCCCCGACGCGTTCCGCGAGATGCTCGCCGGGTTCCACCTCGTCGACGAGCACTTCCGCACTGCGCCCGCCGAGTCGAACGTGCCGCTCCTGATGGGCCTGCTGGGCATCTGGTACGGCAATTTCCACGACGCCCAGTCGCACGCCGTGCTCCCGTACAGCCACTACTTGTCGAAGTTCACCGCCTACCTGCAGCAGCTCGACATGGAGTCGAACGGCAAGTACGTGCAGCGCAACGGCGAGGAGGTCGGCTGGCAGACCGGCCCCGTGGTGTGGGGCACCCCGGGGACGAACGGGCAGCACGCCTACTACCAACTCATCCACCAGGGCACGAAGTTGATCCCCGCGGACTTCATCGCCTTCGCCGAGCCGGTCGCCGATCTGCTGCCGGGGCTCGTCCCCCAGCACGATCTCCTGATGGCCAACTTCTTCGCGCAGACCCAGGCGCTGGCCTTCGGCAAGACGCCCGACGAGGTGCGCGCCGAGGGCGTGGCGGAGGACCTGGTGCCGCACAAGACCTTCAAGGGCAACCACCCGACCACGACGATCCTCGCGAAGGAACTCACTCCTTCCGTGCTCGGGCAGCTCGTCGCCCTCTACGAACACAAGGTGTTCGTGCAGGGCGCCGTCTGGAACATCGACTCCTTCGACCAGTGGGGCGTCGAGCTCGGCAAGGTTCTCGCCAAGCGTGTCGAGCCCGCCCTGACGGAGGGTGCCGACGTGCCGGGCCTCGACGAGTCGACCAAGGCGCTCGTGGCCAAGTACCGGGAGCTCCGCGGCCGTTAATCGGATGCACGAGGGCCTTTCGGCGGGCGAGACTGCGGGTTCCGTATGTCACCCTGCCGGGAGGCCCCTCGTGGACCAGCTCCTGTCGGCGCTCGCCGACCCCGAACGACTCAGGCTGTACGCGCGCATCGTCCTCGACGACCTGCCACCGCGCGAGGCCGACTCACCCGCCGCCCGCAAGCATCTGGGCCGGCTGATCTCGGCAGGGCTCGTCGAGCGCCAGGGGGACGGATCGCTGCGCGCCGGGGCCGAGGTGTTCCACCGGGCGCGCACTCCCGAGCCCGCCGCCGCGGGGGTGCCGCGCCACCTCACCGGGTTCTTCGCCCGCGGCCGCCTGACGGCCATCCCCGTGCGGCCCGCGGTCCGCCACGACCTTCTCGTCCATCTCACGGACACCCTCTTCGACACGGACCGCACGTACAGCGAGCGCGAGGTCAACGAAGCGCTGCGCACCGTCCACGACGACACCGCGGCCCTGCGCCGCTACTGCGTCATCGACGGCCTGCTCCTGCGGGAGAAGGACGGCACCGAGTACCAGGTGGCGGCCCGGTAGCCCGCCCGGGGGGACGGTCGGCGGGGTTTCCCGGGGCGGTTCCGGCGCATATCTTTTACGGGTAAAACACATGCTAAGCTTTTTTGTATGAGTCATGCCGTGTCCGCCACCCCGCAACCCCCCGTCCGCAGGCTCCCGCTGTCCGGCGTGCTCCGCGTCAACCGGCCCTCCGACATCTGGTTCAAGCCCGCGACCAGCGTCGCCGTGGCCGCCGCCCTCGTCCTGGTGCCGCTCCTGATAGCCGGGCGCACGGACCTGGCGATGTACGCGATGTCCGGCGCCTTCTGCGCGCTCTACGGGCATCAGTTGCCCTACAAGGCGCGCGTGCGGGCGAGTGTGTGGTGCGTGATCGGCATGACCGCGGGCATGGCCGTCGCGCTGGTCTGTGCCTCGCTCATCGACAGCGTCCCGGCGCTGATCGCGATCGCCGCCGTGCTGGCCGGCGTGCAGAAGGCGGTCTGTGACGCCACCCGGATCGGCCCGCCCGGCCATGTGATCCTCGTCTTCGTCGTGGCGGGCAGCCTGTTCGCCCCGCAGGCGCTGCACGAGGTCCCCTTCCACGTCACACTGACCTTCGTCGGGGGCGTCGTGGGCGCGTTCGTCGCCCTGGCCCCGGCCCTGGTCCGGCGCGAGGGCCCCGAGCGGCGCACCACGGCACGGGCCCTGGAGGCCGCCGCCGGATACCTCGCCACCGAGGACGGCCCCAAGCGCCGCCGCGCCCGGCACGCCGCTGCCGCCGCCGTCCAGGGCGCCTGGCAGGCTCTGCTCGCCGCCGGTGAGCGCACCGAGACCCGGCGCACCCTGGAACACCTCGTGCTGCACGCCGAGGCCGCCCTCGTCGGCACGCCCCGCGCCGGTGACCTCGACCAGCTGCGCACCTGGGCCCACCAGGTCCGCGGCCGCGGCGCACTGCCCGAGGTGGCGCTCCCGGACGGCGCCGGCGACGAGCTTCTCGGCATCGAGACTGAGCGCGAGGGCCTGCGCAAGCAGGGGCGCGAGCGGCTCGTACGGATGCTGCTGAAGCCGGGATCGCCGGTGTTGCCCATCGCCGTGCGCTGCGCCGTCGGCTGCGCGGCCGCCGGATACGTCGGACTCGCCCTCGGCGTCGGCCACCCGTACTGGGCGATCGTCTCGGCCTCCGCGATCTACCAGGCCAATGTCACCCTCACCTGGCACCGTGTGCTGCAGCGCCTGCTCGGCAACGTCCTGGGCGTCGTGGTCTTCGCCGCGCTCGTCCCGCTGGCCAGGACCAGCGTCGTCGTCCTGGCGGTGCTGTGCATCGTCCTCAGCTTCTGCAACGAGATGCTGATCAGCCGCAACTACTGGCTCGGCTCCGTCTCGGTCACCCCGATGGCGCTGCTGATCACCGAGTTCGCGCATGTCCGGCCGGTCACGGAGCTCGTCACCGACCGTGTCCTGGACACCCTCGCCGGTGTCGTGGTCGGCATGGCCGTCGCCATCCTCATCACCAACCGGCGCACCGGCGGCCGCATGGAGCAGGCGCTGGCCGCCACCGAGCGGGCCACCTCCGGCGCCGACCGGGTGCTGGCGGCCCCCACCGGCTCCGCCACCGAGCTGGCCGTCGCCCGCCGCGGTCTCACCACCAGCCTCGTGGAGCTCCGGGACGCCGCCGACACCGCCGCCGGCGAGTGGTGGCAGCGTGCCCTCCCCGAGGAGCGGCTGCTGCGTACCGAGCAGCGGGCGCACCGGACGCTCGCCGCGACCGTACGCCGGCAGGGCCTGGTCAGGGACGCGGACGAGGGCACGGACCCGGGTACGGACGGGCTGCTCGTAGCCGCCGCGGACCGGGTGGCGCGGTGACCCGCACGACGGGTGGGTGACGGCGCGGCGGACGACATCGTGGCCCTGGTGGTCCGGCAGTGGCAGAGCGTCCATCCGGGCCTGGGCACCGGCCCCATGGAGCTCATCGGCCGCATCAACCGCTGCGCCGCTCTCCTCCAGCAGGCCGAGAGCACGGCGCTGCGCGACGCCGGGCCGTCCCGTGCCGAGTTCGACCTCCTGGGCGCGCCGCGCCGCACCGCCGTCGAGCTCACCCCTGGCGAGCCGGCCCGGGAGACCTTCTCCTTCGGCGCCACGGCCACCAAGCGGCTGCGTGGGCCCACCGGCCGCGGACTGGTCGAACGGCGCACCGACGACCGCGACCGCAGAGTGGCGCCCGTGCGGCTGACCGACGCGGGCCGCGCTGTCGTCGACGCCGTGCTCACCGCCCGGCCGGCCTTCGAGCTCGACGCCGTACTCCCCGCCCGGCCGGCCTTCGAGCGCACCGTGCTCGCCGGGCTCGACCCGGACCGGCTCGGTGGGCTCGCGACGCGACTGGGGGAGCTGCTGGTCGGGCTGGAGGGCAGGGGAGCGGCACGCGGCTTCTGAGCCACATTCGTTTCAAACATGCGCGAGGGCCCCGTACCGGATCGGTACGGGGCCCTCGCATGCGATCGGTGTCAGGCCACCGACGGCGGATACAGCTCCGACGGCAGCTGCGACGCCGCGGCCGCGTCGAGCAGCCACAGGGTGCGCGAGCGGCCGTAGGCGCCCGCGGCCGGGGCCTGGATCTCACCGGTGCCCGACAGGGCGATCGCGGCCGCCTTGGCCTTGTCCTCGCCCGCCGCGAGCAGCCACACCTCGCGCGCGGCCCGGATCGCCGGGAGCGTGAGCGAGACGCGGGTGGGCGGGGGCTTGGGGGCGCCGTGCACGCCGACGACCGTGCGCTCCGTCTCGCGGACCGCCGGAAGCTCCGGGAAGAGCGACGCGACGTGCGTGTCCGGGCCGACGCCGAGCATCAGGATGTCGAACGTCGGGACGTCGCCATGGTCCTCCGGGCCCGCCGCGGCGGCGAGCTCGGCCGCGTACGCCTCGGCGGCCGCGTCCGCGTCGTTGCCGTGCGGCCCGTCCGACGCGGGCATGGCGTGCACGCGCGCGGGGTCGAGCGGAACGGCGTCCAGCAACGCCTCCTTGGCCTGCGTGTAGTTACGCTCGGGGTCGCCCTCGGGCAGGAACCGCTCGTCGCCCCACCACAGGTCGAGGCGGCCCCAGTCGATCGCGTCCCGCGCGGGGGACGCGTTCAGCGCGGCCAGCAGGCCGTTGCCGTTGCGGCCGCCCGTCAGGACGACGGAGGCCGAGCCGCGGGCGGCCTGGGCGTCGACGATCTTGGTGATCAGCCGGGCCGCGGCCGCCTGCGCCATCAGCTCCTTGTCGCGATGGACGACCAGTTGGGGTGCTGCACTCACTTAGTTGCCGCTTTCTTGGCCGGTGCCTTCTTGGCAGGGGCCTTCTTGGCTGTTGTCTTCTTCACGGCCGCCTTCTTGGCGGGCGCCGGTCGCGACACCGCCTCCGCGGGCGCCGGCTCCGCGGGGACCGTCGTCTGCGCCGCCGGTTCGCCGAGCCGGTCCACACCGAACCGCAGGGCGGCCGCGTACGTGTCGTCCGGGTCCAGGCGCCGCAGCTCCTCCGCGATCAGCTCGGACGTCTCGCGGCGCTTGAGCGCGACCGCGCGGTCCGGCTGCCCCTGGATGGAGAGCGTCGCCAGGGTGCCGTCGGCCCGATCCAGGACGATCGGCCCCTGCGTGGAGTCCAGACGTACGCCGGTCAGGCCGGGGCCCGCCGACAGGGTCCGCTTCACGGGGACGTCGAGCCGGTCCGCGAGCCACATGGCGAGCAGCTCGCAGCTCGGGTTGAACTCCTCGCCCTCGACCTCCACCGACGTGACATCGGTGGTGACCTGGTCCAGGGCCGCCGCGAGCATGGAGCGCCACGGCGTGATCCGGGTCCAGGACAGGTCGGTGTCGCCGGGGGAGTAGGACGCCGCGCGGGCCTCCAGCTCGTGGACCGGCTGCTCGGCCGCGTACGTGTCCGTGACGCGGCGCTGGGCCAGGGAGCCCAGCGGGTCGTTCGCGGGGTCCAGAGGGGCGTCCACGGGCCACCAGACGACCGTCGGGGCGTCGGGCAGCAGGAGCGGCAGGACGACCGACTGGGCGTGGTTCACGACCTCGCCGTAGAGCCGGAGGATCACCGTCTCGCCGGTGCCCGCCTCCGCGCCGACCCGCACCTCGGCGTCGAGCCGGGACTTCGTGCGGTCACGCGGGGAGCGGGAGACCCGCTTGATGACGACCAGCGTGCGCGAAGGGTGCTCGCGCGACGCGTCGTTGGCCGCCTTCAGGGAGTCATAGGCGTTCTCCTCGTCGGTGACGATGACGAGGGTGAGCACCATGCCGACGGCAGGCGTGCCGATGGCCCTGCGCCCTTGGACGAGCGCCTTGTTGATCTTGCTGGAGGTGGTGTCCGTGAGGTCGATCTTCATGGCCGGCGCCAGCTCCGTCCGTCTCGTGCGAGCATTTCGTCCGCCTCGGCGGGCCCCCACGTGCCGGACGGGTACTGCGCGGGCTTGCCGTGCGTGTCCCAGTACTTCTCGATCGGGTCGAGGATGTTCCAGGACAGCTCGACCTCCTCCGTGCGCGGGAAGAGGTTGGAGTCGCCCAGCAGGACGTCCAGGATCAGCCGTTCGTACGCCTCCGGGCTCGACTCGGTGAAGGACTCGCCGTAGGCGAAGTCCATCGAGACGTCCCGGATCTCCATCGAGGTGCCGGGCACCTTGGAGCCGAAGCGGACCGTGATGCCCTCGTCCGGCTGGACGCGGATCACGATGGCGTTCTGGCCGAGCTCCTCCGTCGCCGTGTGGTCGAAGGGGGAGTGCGGCGCCCGCTGGAAGACGACGGCGATCTCGGTGACGCGCCGGCCGAGCCGCTTGCCGGTGCGCAGGTAGAACGGGACGCCCGCCCAGCGGCGGTTGTCCACCTCCAGCTTGATGGCCGCATAGGTGTCGGTCTTCGACTTGGGGTCGATGCCGTCTTCCTGGAGATAGCCGACGGCCTTCTCGCCGCCCTGCCATCCGGCCGCGTACTGGCCGCGCACCGTGTCCTTGCCGAGGTCCTTCGGCAGCCTGATGGCGCCGAGCACCTTGGCCTTCTCCGCGACGAGCGCGTCCGCGTCGAAGGAGGCGGGCTCCTCCATGGCGGTGAGGGCCATGAGCTGCAGCAGGTGATTCTGGATGACGTCACGGGCGGCGCCGATGCCGTCGTAGTAGCCTGCGCGGCCACCGATGCCGATGTCCTCGGCCATCGTGATCTGCACGTGGTCCACGTACGACCGGTTCCAGATCGGCTCGAACATCTGGTTCGCGAAGCGCAGCGCCAGGATGTTCTGGACCGTCTCCTTGCCGAGGTAGTGGTCGATCCGGAACACCTGGTCCGGGTCGAACACCTCGTGCACGATCGCGTTCAGCTCCTTGGCGGAGGCGAGATCGTGGCCGAACGGCTTCTCGATGACGGCGCGCCGCCACGAGCCGTCGGGGGCGTCCGCCAGACCGTGCTTCTTGAGCTGCTGCACGACCTGGGGGAAGAACTTGGGGGGTACGGAGAGGTAGAACGCGAAGTTCCCGCCCGTGCCCTGGGACTTGTCGAGGTCCTGGATCGTGTGCTTCAGGGTCTCGAAGGCGTCGTCGTCGTCGAAGTTGCCCTGGACGAAGCGCATCCCCTGGATGAGCTGCTGCCAGACCTCTTCGCGGAACGGCGTCCGCGCGTGCTGCTTGACCGCGTCGTGCACCTCCTGCGCGAAGTCCTCGTCCTGCCACTCGCGGCGGGCGAACCCGACCAGCGAGAAGCCCGGGGGCAGCAGGCCCCGATTGGCGAGGTCGTACACGGCAGGCATGAGCTTTTTACGTGACAAATCGCCCGTAACGCCGAAGATCACCAAGCCCGACGGCCCCGCGATGCGCGGGAGCCGTCGGTCGGCGGCGTCACGGAGCGGGTTGGCTCCGTGTGCGGTCAAGGTTTCAGCCCTCCGAAGGGGCGAGGCGCTTGAGCTCCGCCTCGGTCGACTTGAGCAGATCGTTCCAGGACGCCTCGAACTTCTCGACGCCCTCGTCCTCGAGCAGCTGCACGACCTCGTCGTAGGAGATCCCCAGCTTCTCGACGGCCTCCAGCTCGGCGCGGGCCTGGTCGTACGTGCCCGCGATCGTGTTGCCGGTGATCTGGCCGTGGTCCGCAGTCGCCTCCAGGGTGGCCTCCGGCATGGTGTTCACCGTGCCGGGGGCGACCAGGTCGTCGACGTACAGCGTGTCCTTGTACGCCTTGTCCTTGACGCCGGTCGAGGCCCACAGCGGACGCTGCTTGTTGGCCTGCGCCTTGTCGAGGGCGGCCCAGCGGTCCGAGGAGAAGACCTCCTCGAACGCCTCGTAGGCGAGCCGGGCGTTGGCGAGAGCGGCCTTGCCGCGCGCCGCCTTGGCCTCGTCCGTGCCCAGGGCGTCGATCCGCTTGTCGATCTCGGTGTCCACACGGGACACGAAGAAGGACGCGACCGAGTGGATCTTGGAGAGGTCCAGGCCTGCGGCCTTCGCCTTCTCCAGACCGGCCAGGTAGGCGTCCATGACCTCGCGGTAGCGCTCAAGGGAGAAGATCAGCGTGACGTTGACGCTGATGCCCTTGCCGATGACCTCGGTGATGGCCGGCAGACCCGCCTTGGTGGCCGGGATCTTGATGAGCGTGTTCGGCCGGTCCACCAGCCACGCGAGCTGCTTGGCCTCGGCGACCGTCGCCTTGGTGTTGTGCGCCAGGCGCGGGTCGACCTCGATCGACACGCGGCCGTCCTGGCCGTCGGTCGCGTCGAAGACCGGGCGCAGGATGTCGGCGGCGTCGCGGACGTCCGCCGTCGTGATCATGCGGATGGCTTCCTCGACGGTCACCTTGCGGGCCGCGAGGTCGGCGAGCTGCTGGTCGTAACCGTCACCCTCCGAGATCGCCTTCTGGAAGATCGACGGGTTGGTGGTGACGCCCACGACGTGCTGCTGGTCGATCAGCTCGGCGAGGTTGCCGGACGTGATCCGCTTGCGCGACAGGTCGTCCAGCCAGATCGCGACGCCTTCTTCGGAGAGGCGCTTCAGTGCGTCTGTCATGGAAAATGCATCTCCTACGTGTCTGGGGGTCCGGGGGTATCCCCCGGAGAAACACTGTCGGGCGTCAGCGCTGAGCCGCTGCGAGGGATTCCCGGGCCTTGGCGGCCACGTTCTCCGCGGTGAAACCGAACTCCTTGAAGAGGACCTTGCCGTCCGCCGAGGCGCCGAAGTGCTCCAGCGAGACGATGCGGCCCGCGTCACCGACGTACTTGTGCCACGTCAGACCGATACCGGCCTCGACCGCGACCCGCGCCTTCACGGCCGGCGGCAGGACGCTGTCCCGGTACCCCTGGTCCTGCTCCTCGAACCACTCGACCGACGGCATGGAGACCACGCGCGTGGCGACACCCTCGGCCTCCAGGGTCTCGCGCGCCTCGACGGCGAGCTGTACCTCGGAACCGGTGGCGATCAGGATCAGGTCCGGCGTCTCCTTGGAGGCCTCGACCAGGACGTAACCGCCCTTGACCGTGTCCTCGTTCGGCTCGTACGTCGGCACGCCCTGACGGGTCAGGACGAGACCGTGCGGCTTGGAGACCCCGTACTCGCGCTTGCCACGCTTGAGGACCTCGCGCCAGGCGATCGCCGTCTCGTTGGCGTCGGCGGGACGCACGACATTAAGTCCGGGAATCGCGCGCAGCGAGGCCAGGTGCTCGACCGGCTGGTGCGTCGGGCCGTCCTCACCGAGACCGACGGAGTCGTGCGTCCACACGTACGTCACCGGAAGGTGCATCAGGGCCGACAGACGCACGGCGTTGCGCATGTAGTCGGAGAACACCAGGAAGGTGCCGCCGTAGATGTGCGTACGGCCGTGCAGCGCGATGCCGTTCATCTCCGCGGCCATGGAGTGCTCGCGGATACCGAAGTGCACGGTGCGGCCGTACGGGCTCGCCTCCGGCAGCGGGTTGCCCTCGGGGAGGAACGACGACGTCTTGTCGATCGTCGTGTTGTTCGAGCCCGCGAGGTCGGCGGAGCCGCCCCACAGCTCGGGGATGATGCCGCCCAGCGCCTGGAGCACCTTGCCGGACGCGGCGCGCGTGGCGACACCCTTGCCGGCCTCGAAGACGGGGAGCTTCTCCTCCCAGCCCTTGGGCAGCTCGCCCGCGTTGATGCGGTCGAACTCGGCGGCGCGCTCCGGGTTGGCGGTGCGCCACTCCTGGAACGACTTTTCCCACTCGGCCTTGGCCTGGGCGCCGCGGTCGAGGGCCTTGCGGGTGTGACCGATGACCTCGTCGGAGACCTCGAAGGCCTTCTCGGGGTCGAAGCCCAGGACGCGCTTGGTGGCGGCCACCTCGTCGTCGCCCAGCGCCGAGCCGTGCGCGGCCTCGGTGTTCTGCGCGTTCGGGGCCGGCCAGGCGATGATCGAGCGCATCGCGATGAAGGACGGCTTGTCCGTGACCTTCTTGGCCTCGGCGATCGCGTTGTAGATCGCCTCGGCGTCCAGGTCGCCGTCCGGCTTCGGGTCGACGCGCTGCACGTGCCAGCCGTACGCCTCGTAGCGCTTGCAGGTGTCCTCGGAGACGGCCGTCTCGGTGTCGCCCTCGATCGAGATGTGGTTGTCGTCCCACAGCAGGATCAGGTTGCCGAGCTTCTGGTGGCCCGCGAGCGAGGACGCCTCGGAGGAGATGCCCTCCTGGAGGCAGCCGTCACCGGCGATCGCGAAGATGTAGTGGTCGAAGGGGCTCTCGCCGGGAGCGGCGGCCGGGTCGAACAGACCGCGCTCGTAGCGGGAGGCCATGGCCATGCCCACCGCGTTGGCGACACCCTGGCCGAGCGGGCCCGTGGTGGTCTCGACGCCGGTGGTGTGCCCGTACTCGGGGTGACCGGGGGTCTTGGAGCCCCAGGTGCGGAACGCCTTCAGGTCGTCCAGCTCCAGGCCGAACCCGGCCAGGTACAGCTGGATGTAGAGGGTCAGCGAGGAGTGGCCCGCGGACAGCACGAAACGGTCGCGCCCGACCCAGTCGGCGTCCGCGGGGTCGTGCCGCATCACCTTCTGGAAGAGGGTGTACGCGGCCGGGGCCAGGCTCATGGCCGTACCGGGATGGCCGTTACCGACCTTCTGTACGGCATCGGCGGCCAGGACCCGGGCTGTGTCCACGGCCCGCTGGTCCACATCGGTCCACTCGAGGTCTGTGGTGGTCGGCTTGGTACTCACCCTGAGTCAGGGCTCCTCTCCACATGGCTAATGCCGGTGATGTCGGTCTCACCGGCCGTTGTCGAGCCTACCCTTGCTGGAACGTGCATTTTTTCGAGTCATTCCAGACTGCCGGGAGTCTTTGGAATCCGCCTCCTGACAGGGATCGGACTGCCTCGTCACGTGAATACGGAGCCGCTCATCTGGGGGCTCATCAGGGGGCGTGAAAGCTCATCTGGAGTGCCCCGGTGCGCGCGGACGAAACGGACACCGCGCGCAGCGCCCGCGTTCGCGTTGCGTCCTTCGCGGCACGCCGCCCAACACGAACCCACCCCCACGAAGGGCGAGGTATAGGCAACGTCTACAGTGGCGTGGTACGCGCGAGCCTTTACCGGGACTTCACATCAAGTGGTCTTCTTCGGCGGCTCGCTGGAGTCTCTGTCAGGGGTGTGCGTGACGGCCGTCGAATCCCGTCCAGCGGGAGCGCTGACGAGCAGCAGCAACCGGAGCCAGCGGCCGTTCGGGGCCCGAGTCAAGGCGTTCGTGGCGCTGACCAAGCCGCGGATCATCGAGCTGCTGCTCATCACCACGGTTCCGGTGATGTTCCTCGCCGAGCAGGGTGTGCCCGACCTGAAGCTGGTGCTCATCACCTGCATCGGCGGCTACCTGTCGGCGGGCGGCGCCAACGCGCTGAACATGTGGTACGACCGCGACATCGACGCTCTTATGGAGCGCACGTCGCAGCGGCCGCTGGTCACCGGCATGGTGAGCCCGAACGAGTGCCTGGCCTTCGGCATCTCGCTCGCGGTCGTCTCCACCCTGCTGTTCGGCTTCGCGGTCAACTGGTTGTCGGCCTGGTTGTCGCTCGGGGCGCTGCTCTTCTATGTGGTCGTCTACACGATGATCCTGAAGCGGCGCACGTCGCAGAACATCGTGTGGGGCGGCATCGCCGGCTGTCTGCCGGTCCTCATCGGCTGGTCCTCGGTCACGAACTCCATGTCGTGGGCGCCGGTCATCCTCTTCCTCGTCATGTTCTTCTGGACGCCGCCGCACTACTGGCCGCTGTCCATGAAGGTGAAGGACGACTACGCGCGCGTGGGCGTGCCGATGCTTCCCGTCATCGCCTCCAACAAGGTGGTCGCGAAGCAGATCGTCATCTACAGCTGGGTGATGGTCGCGGTCTCGCTGCTGCTGACGCCGCTCGGCTACACCGGCTGGTTCTACACCGTGGTCGCGCTGCTCGCGGGCGGCTTCTGGCTGTGGGAGGCGCATGGTCTGCAGAACCGTGCGAAGGCCGAGGTGACGGGCGGGAAGCTCAAGGAGATGCGCCTGTTCCACTGGTCCATCACCTACGTGTCGCTGCTGTTCGTGGCGGTCGCGGTGGACCCCTTCCTGCGCTGATCGACTGACTGCTGTCCGATGGGTGGGGCGCGTGGCCTAGGCCACGCGCCCCACCCATCGCTTGTTTCACTACTCGTCGGTAGCATCCTGTTCATGGCAGAGACTCAAGCGGTTGAGGCGCCCCGTCGGGCGGCGAAGGACGAGCGCCGGGCGGCCAAGCTGGCCCAGCAGATCGGTGCGTTCGCCAAGGTGCACGGCGGCGCCGAGGGGCAGCTCGCGTACATCGGCGAGCGCGGCACGCGCATCGTGCTCGTGGGCGAGGACGGCGGCTGGGGCGACCTGGTCGCGCGGACGTACGAGATCGCGCAGAAGGCCGTCGAGAAGGCCGGCATCACCGTCCACGAGGACTTCGACGGCGAGTTCGCGGCCAAGGTCGAGACCGGTCCGTACGAGTGGAAGCGCATGGCAGGCATCCAGCTCGGCGGCTGACCCGGGCTTTCGGGGCCATGGGTGCAGGTGTGCGAACGCGAGGTTGAGCAACACCAGGCGCCCCGTCACCCGTTAGGACTGTAGGAGCACGGTCCATATACGGGAGCCCCGGATGATCGAAACGCCGTCCCTGGTGGACCAGTACTGCCACGGGGTGTTGCGTACGGAGCTGGGCCTCGGCACATTCGAGGCCCATCTCGGCCGGGGTGAGGGGCCGCCCGCCCCCGGCACCACCTTCTTCGACACGCAGACCGGCTTCGCGGTGCGCCGCTGGTGCCCGCCGCTGCTCGGCCTGGAACCCCACTGCCCGCCCGCGCGTTATCTGGCCAGGCGCCGTGAACTCGGCGTCATGGAGGCAGGGCGGCGGCTGCTGCGCGGCAGCGGCATCACCACGTACCTCGTGGACACGGGGCTGCCCGACGATCTGACGGGACCCGCCGAGATGGCGTCGGCCGGGGAGGCCGTGGCCCACGAGATCGTCCGCCTCGAATTACTGGCCGAGCAGGTCGCGGACACCTCCGGAACCGTCGAGTCCTTCCTCGCGAACCTCGCCGAGTCGGTGCACGCCGCGGCGGTCGGTGCCGTCGCCTTCACCTCGGTCGCGGGGGTACGTCACGGACTCGCCCTCGCACCGCAGCCGCCGGGGCCGGGCGAGGTGCGCGGGGCGGCGGGGCGCTGGCTCGCCGGGCGGGCGGTGGGCGGCCCGGTCACCGATCCCGTCCTGCTGCGGCATCTGCTGTGGATCGCCGTCGCGTCCGGGCGCCCGCTCCAACTGCACGCCGGACTCGGCGAACCCGGCCTGCGGATCGACCGCACCGACCCGGTGCTGCTCGCCGACTTCGCGCGGGCCACGGTGGGGCTCGGCACCGATCTCGTGCTGCTGCACGGCTATCCGTACCACCGGCACGCCGCCCATCTCGCCGGGATCTTCCCGCACGTCTACGCGGATCTGGGCCCGGCGCTCGCCCGGACCGGGGCCAGGGCTGAGGCGATCCTCGCCGAGATCCTGGAGCTGGCGCCGTTCGGCAAGCTCCTGTTCTCCAGCGGGGCCCGTGGCCTGCCCGAACTGCACGTGGTCGGCGCCCGGCTGTTCCGGGAGGCGCTCGGGAGGGTGCTCGGTGGATGGGTCGCCGATGGGGCGTGGTCGCTCGCGGACGCGCAGCGGGTCGCAGGGATGATCGCGTCGGGGACGGCGCAGCGGGTGTACGGCCTCGGGGGCGCGGGGGTCATGGCCGCAGACGGCTGACCGACTCCGGGGTGAGATGCCGGGCGAGTACGGCGAGCGCGTCGGTGACCTCGCGCAGCCGGTCGTCCGCGGCGCCGCCCAGCGCAGTGGCCAGCGCCTCCTCGATGCCGGCCGTGCGGACCTCGGCGACCCGGTCGGAGACCCCGGCGGCCTGCCGGATCAGCTGACGCCTGCCGTCGGCCGGGTCGGGTGCGGTCTCGATGGACCCCGCCTCCTTGAGCCGGGCCACGGCGCCGGAGACCTGGCTCTGGGGGAGTCCCGTGCGGGCGGCGATGGCGCCGACGGACGTGCTGTCGTGGGCGTAGACATCGCTGAGCACGACGAGGACGGCGCGGGTGCCGCCGCGGAACTGGCCCGATCCCTTGTCCGCGCCGAGCACCGGCTCCGGCAGCGCCTCCTCCCCGATCTTCATCAGCGTGCGGCCGAGCAGGAAGAGGTCGACGGGGGTGAGGGGGGCGGGTTGGGGGCTCATGGCCGGATGGTACATCGATTCCGATGTATCCATTCGAATGCATCCACGTCAACGCATCCACGTCAATGCATCCGCATCGATACATCATCCTTGATGCATCTGTCTTGATGCATCGAAATAGATGGAGTACGGTGAGGGTGTCCGACGGCGAAGGGCGTCGTCCGGCGCGGGTCTCCAGGGGGTTTCCATGTTTCTCACCGTCGATGGCGCCAAGCTGTACTACGAAGTCCGGGGGAGTGGCCCGCTGCTGCTGATCTCGCAGAGCGGGGAGGGCGACGCCGGTCGCAGCGTGGATCTGGTGGACCGGCTCGCCGACCGGTACACGGTGGTGACCTACGATCGCCGGGGGCTGTCCCGCAGCGAACTCGCCGAGCCGGGGCGCGGGGTGCGGCTCGCGCAGCACGCCGACGACGTGCACCGGCTGCTGGCCGAGCTGACCGACGCGCCCGCGCTGATGCTGGGCTGCAGCATGGGCGCCTCCATCGGGCTGCACCTCGCCGTGCGGAATCCGGAGCAACTGGCGACGCTCGTCGCGCACGAGCCCGTGTCCCCGGCCCTGCTCCCCGCCGACCGCAGGGCACCGCATGTGCGGGAACTGCTCGCACTGCAGCGGATCCACCGTGAGCAGGGGCTGGGGGCGGCCTTCCCCGAGATGGCGCGCGTGCTCGGGATCGACCCCCTGAACCAGGAGACCGAGCCGGATCTCACGCCGATGCCCCTCACCCCACAGCGCGTGGCGAACTTCGCGTACTTCATCGAGCAGGAGTTCACCGCGGTCATCCAGGCGGAGCTGGACGTCGAGGCGCTCGCCGGTTGCGAAGTGCGGATCGTGCCGGCGATCGGGCGGGCCACGGCCCCCGAGGTCTTCGACCGGCACTGCGCCCTGGAGCTCGCCCGGATGCGAGGCGTGCAGGCACAGGAGTTCCCGGGCGGGCACAACGGGAACACGACACACCCGCGCGCGTACGCAACACGCCTCATCGAGGTTCTCGATGAGGCGTGAGGTGAGGAGGCGGGCCGGGGCCGGACCGTCAGACCGCCGAGAGCTCCGAGCCCGACTGGGACGGTACGTCCACGGTCGACTCCGGGCGCTCGCGCAGCGACAGGACCACGCGCAGTACGCCGATCCAGACCAGGGCCGAGCCCAGCATGTGCAGGCCGACCAGGATCTCGGGCAGATCGGTGAAGTACTGCACGTAGCCGATGACACCCTGCGCCAGCAGGATCAGGAACAGATCGCGGGTGCGGTGCAGCGGGCCCTTGGGGGCGTCGACCGCCTTGAGGACGAACCAGAGGGCGAACGTCAGGGTCACCACGATCCAGGCGAGGACCGCGTGCAGCTTGCTGATCGTCTCCCAGTCCAGCGGCATGCGCGGGACGTCGCTGGAGTCGCCCGCGTGCGGTCCGGCACCGGTGACGACGGTGCCCACCAGGATCAGCAGGGAGGCCGCCAGGACCAGGAACCAGACGAGCTGCTTGACCGATTGCCCGACCAGCGGGCGGGGTGCCGCGTCGCCCTCGCGGGTGCGCTGCCACATCAGCACGGCGACCGTGAGGAGCGCGGTGGTCAGTACGAAGTGGGCCGCGACCGTGTACGGGTTGAGGCCGACCAGGACGACGATGCCGCCCAGGACCGCATTGCCCATGACGATCCAGAACTGGGTCCAGCCGAGCCGGGTCAGCGAGCGGCGCCACGGCTTCTGCGAGCGGGCCGCGATGATCGCCCAGCCGACCGCGGCGCACAGCACGTACGTGAGCATGCGGTTGCCGAACTCGATGGCTCCGTGGAAGCCCATCTCGCTCGTCGCGGTCAGGGACTGGTCGGTGCACTTGGGCCAGGTCGGGCAGCCGAGGCCCGAGCCGGTCAGGCGCACCGCGCCACCGGTGACGACGATGACCGCCGTCATGACGACGGCGGAGAGGGCCGCGCGCTGGACGGTCCGCTGAGTGGGGGTCCAGCGTTCGGCGATGAAGGCGAGCGGGTTGCGCACCGCCTCGACGGCTTGGGCGCGGGTCTGGTTTGGCACGGGCCCATCGTAGGGGGCCGCTTGTGCGCGGCTTCACGAGGGGGACGTAACTGCGGAATCTGTGACGGGAGTTACGTCACGGTGGCGGTATGCCGGGTCACGCCCAGCGATATGGGCCGCTCGTCACACTGCCCGCCGCGTCACTCCCAGCGGAAGAACCGCCCTGCGGCACCGAGCCCGACGACCGCCCACACGGCGAGGATCCCGAGGTCGCCCCACGGCATCGAAGCCCCGTGCTGCAGGACGTCCCGAAGGCCGTCCGAGAGCGCCGAGATGGGCAGCAGACCGAGGACGGACTGGGCCGCGTCGGGGAACTTGTCGAGCGGCACGATGACACCGCCGCCGACGAGCAGCAGCAGGAAGACCAGATTGGCGGCGGCGAGCGTGGCCTCCGCCTTGAGCGTGCCGGCCATCAGCAGACCGAGCCCGGAGAACGCGGCGGTGCCGAGGACGAGAAGGAGCAGCACTGCCAGCGGGTTCCCGTGCGGCGACCAGCCGAGTGCGAACGCGATGACGGTCAGCAGCACCACCTGAAGCACCTCCGTGACCAGCACGGAGAGCGTCTTGGCGGTCATCAGCCCCCAGCGCGGCAGCGGCGAGGCGCCGAGCCGCTTGAGCACGCCGTAGCGGCGCTCGAAGCCCGTCGCGATGGCCTGCCCGGTGAAGGCGGTGGACATCACGGCCAGGGCCAGGATGCCCGGTGTGAGGAAGTCGACGGCCTTGCCCGAGCCCGTGTCGACGATGTCGACGGACGAGAACAGAACCAGGAGGAGAGTGGGGATGACGACCGTGAGGAGGAGCTGCTCACCGTTGCGCAGCAGCATCTTCGTCTCGAGTGCGGCCTGCGCGGCGATCATGCGGGGGAGCGGTGCGGCTCCCGGGTTCGGTGTGTATGTACCGGCGGTCATCCGCGCAGCTCCTTGCCGGTCGGTTCCGGGCGGGGTCGGATCGGTCGTGGTGCTCATCCGCGCAGCTCCCGGCCCGTCAGCTCCAGGAAGACGTCTTCGAGGGTGTGCCGCTCGACGGAGATCCTGTCCGGCATCACGCCGTGCTGGGCGCACCAGGAGGTGACCGTCGCCAGGAGCTGCGGGTCCACCGTGCCGCTGACGCGATAGGAACCGGAGGTCAGTTCGGCGGCCGCGGAGTCCGGGGGCAGGGCCTTGAGCAGGGAGCCGACGTCGAGTCCCGGGCGGCCGGTGAAGCGGAGCGTGTTCTCGGCGCCGCCGCGGCACAGCTGCTCGGGGGAGCCCTGCGCGATGACCTTGCCGGAGTCGACGATCACGACGTCGTCGGCGAGCTGCTCGGCCTCGTCCATGTAGTGCGTGGTGAGGATCACCGAGACGCCGTCCCTGCGCAGATCGCTGACCAGGTCCCAGGTGGCGTGGCGGGCCTGCGGGTCGAGGCCGGCGGTCGGCTCGTCGAGGAAGACCAGCTCGGGACGGCCGACGACGGCCATGGCCAGGGCGAGGCGCTGCTGCTGCCCGCCGGACAGACGCCGGTAGGTGGTGCGGCCGCAGCTGTCGAGGCCCAGACGTTCGATGAGGGTGTCCACATCAAGGGGGTGAGCATGAAGTTTCGCGACATGACGCAGCATCTCGTCGGCGCGCGCGCCGGAGTAGACGCCGCCGGACTGCAGCATCACACCGATGCGGGGGCGCAGCGCGGCGGCCTGCTTCACCGGGTCGAGACCGAGGACACGGGCGGTGCCGGAGTCCGGCCTGCGGTAGCCCTCGCAGATCTCGATCGTGGTGGTCTTGCCCGCCCCGTTCGGGCCGAGGACGGCGGTGACGGCGCCGCGGGCGGCGATGAGGTCGATGCCGTCGAGCGCGGTCTTGGTGCCGTACCGCTTGCTCAGACCGGCCGTCTCGACGGCGGGCTCCTTGTGCATGCGGGGAAGTCTACGAGTGGCCCGGCGGACCTCCCGCACCGGGCGAGGCGCGGGAGGTCCGGGCTGCCGGACCTCCGGTCAGCCGATCCCGAAGGCCCGGGTGATCGTCTGAGTCAGCGAGCTGCCGTCACTCGCCGACACCTTCGTGCGCAGCGTCGCGAAGGCCGCCCCTTCCGGAGCGGTCAGGTCGGCGTGCGCGGGCGAACCGGACACTCCGGGGACGACCTTGAGCGTCTTCCAGGTGGCGCCGTCGTCCCAGCTGACCTCCAGACCCGGCGTGCCGACCGTCGCCTCGGCGGCGCCCGGCGCCCGCTGCACCGTGAGGTCCACGCGGGTCGTGGCGCCCGCGGCGGCGTTGCCGGACAGGTCCAGGTCGCGCGGGGTGAGGCGGACCGTCATCAGCGGCAGCACGGTGCCCGAGCCGTCATCGGTGACGGAGTCGAAGCCCCACACCGACTGCAGGCGGGTGGACAGACCGGCGTACGCGCGGGTGCGGGTGAGGTCGGCCGTGAGCGTGTAGCGGCCGCCGTTCGCGGGGACCGTCACGTTCTTGCCGGAGCCGACGGCGTTCCACGAGCTGAGCGTCTTGCCGCCGGAGGCCAGGGTGAGCGTGCCGCTCGCGCCCCAGTCGGTGCCGCCGCGCTGCTCGCCGTCGACGAACCAGGGCGTCCCGGACCAGGCCATGACGTCTCCGGTCCGCCGGAGCGGAGCGGCCGGCAGGGCCGGGCCGATCACCGCGGCCGCGAAGTCCAGGTGGGCGAGCGCCTTGTCGCCGAACGTGCGCGACGACGTCACGATCGACTGGCTGCCTCCGATGGAGGCGCGGTCGAGCCAGCCACCGGCGGTCCGGTAGTCGTGCACGGTGGAGGGGAACGCGGCGGACTGGTCGATGTTCAGCGGCAGCAGGACGTCGTCGTCCGGGGCCGCCGCGACGGTGCCGGCCGCGGTGGCGCCCTGGGCGTGCAGGTCGAGGCGTACGTCCGTCAGATCGTCGCGCCGGACGGAGAAGGCCGGGTCGGCGGGGACGCCACCGGTCCAGGTGCGTGTCACGTGGTAGAAGAACGGGCTCGGGTTCGCCGACGAGGCACCCTGGGCCGCGAACACGCCGAACGTGCGGTACTTCACGTCGTCGCCGAGCCCCGTGAGCGGTGTCGCGTACAGGGACGTGCCCGCCGTCGTGCCGGTGGTGACCACGCTCATCGTGTACGTTCCCGTGCCGGCCGGCAGCGCGAGCGCGGCCTGCAGGGCGGTGGCCTGCGCGGCGTCGTCCGGGACGGTGGCGCGGACCGGGGCGGCGGTGCGAGCGTCGAGCGTCACGGCGGCGTCCGCGAGCGGCGTCACGGTGTTGACGGCCAGAGTCGTCGTACGGTCCGCGCCGGAGCCCGAGGAGACGGTCATCCCGACCCAGTACTGCGCCTCGGGCACGGACACGGTGCCGGCGCCGCCGGTGAGCCGCACCGGGTAGCGGTCGCCGGTCCAGCGGTTGATCACCAGCACGGTGCCGGTGGCCGGGCCGCCGTCACGCTGCACGGCCTTCACCGTCAACTGGTGCGTGGGCAAAGGGCTGTCGACGCCGAGGATGGTGCGGGTGACGGGCTGTCCGTCGTGCGTGGCGGTGAGGACCGCGGACCACGGGCCGTGGGGCAGCAGCGAGGCGCGGGTGGTGACGGTCGCGGTCGCCGTGCCGTGCGCGGGCACGGTGACCTGGTCGCGGTCGACGGAGAACTGGGCGGTGTTGCCCGGCTGCGCCGTCGGCGACAGGGGCTTGCCGATCGCCAGGTCGAGCGTGGTGTCACTGTCCCCGGTGTTGGTGAAGGTGACGGTGTGCTCGGTGTCCTTGCCCGCGCCGACGGACCAGCCGGACGTCGTCGTCAGGTTGGCGGGGGAGGCCAGGACCTTCTGCTCCACGGCGCGGCCCGCGTCGACCCGCCCGGTGCCCTGCTGGTACGGGGAGCGCTTGGCGTTCGGCGCGGCGCTCTCCATCAGGGCGGTCTTGATCTGGTCGCCGGTCCAGTCCGGGTGGGCCTGGGCGACGAGGGCGGCGGCGCCCGACACGTGCGGGGTCGCCATCGACGTACCGCTCTTGGAAGTGTGGCCGCCGCCCATCTTGGCCGCGACGATGTCCACGCCGGGCGCGGTGATGTCGGGCTTCACGGCGTTGTCGCTCGGGCGCGGGCCGCGGCTGGAGAAGGCGGCCAGCTCGTCGTCGGAGTCGACGGCGCCGACGGCGAGCGCGGAGTCCGCGATGGCCGGGGCGCCGACGGTGCCGGTCCCGTACTCGCCGTCGTTGCCCGCCGCGACGACGAACAGCGCACCGGTGCTCTTGGAGAGGTCGTTGACCGCGGCGATGGCCGGGTCGGTCTCGTCGGCGGCGCCGCCCAGACTCATGCTGACGATCTTGGCGTGCACGGTGTTCGCCGCCCAGTCCATGCCGGCGAGGACCGCGGACGTGGTGCAGTTGCCGGTGCTGTCGCAGACCTTGCCGACCGCGAGGTCCGCGTCCGGGGCGACGCCCCGGTAGGTGCTGTCGACGCTCGCGATGGTGGACGCGACGTGCGTGCCGTGGCCGTTGTCGTCCTCGGCGCTGCCGGTGCCGGTGAAGTCCGCCGACGTCGTCACCCGGCCCGCCAGGTCGGGGTGGTCGTAGTCGTAGCCGGTGTCGAGCACGGCGACCTCGACCCCCTTGCCGGTGTAGCCGTCGGCCCATGCCTGCGGGGCGTTGATCTGCGGGACGCTCTTGTCCAGCGCGACGTGCATGCGGCCGTCGAGCCACACCTTGGCCGCACCGCCCTCCAGCGTGCTGCCGGAGGTCAGGTGCTTCCACGTGGTGGCGGCGTCGGCGCGGTCGTGCGGGGCGAGCGGGGTCATGCCGATCCGGGACAGCGCGCGCCCGGGGTGCGCGGCGGAGCCCGCCGCCTCGCGCACCTTCTCGGCGGCGCCCGCGCCCCTGCCGTGCTGGACGATCAGCCCGAGAAAGCGGTCGGCGGCGGTGCCCTTCGTGCCGTAGCCGGCGTCGAGCAGGGCCTTGACCTCGAACAGGCGGGGGTCGAGGCGACCGGCGGCGAGCAGCGGCTCGGCGTCCGAGGGCACGACGCTGACGTCGCCGGACGCGGTCGTGCTGGTGGTGAAGGAGAGGTGCGCGCGGCCGGGGCCCGGCGTGACGGTCGCCGACCGCACCGAGTCGCCGGAGCGTTCGACGGTCACGGTGTCGCCGGTGGGCAGGGGCACGGTGACAGGGGTGCCGGCGGAGCCGGTGGTAGCGGTGTCGGACGCGGTGGCCGCGTGCACGGTGGTGACGGGCAGGAAGCCGGCCAGCGCCACGATGGTGGCGCAGGCCGCGAAGGGTCTGGGACGCACGGAAGAAGCTCCCGGGATCAGGGTGGACTGCGAGCGACGGACAACAGGCCGTCGCCGGCGAACAGTTGGGGGGATGCACGTGATGGTGGCAGCCCCACCTGCGCCAACACGGCCCGGAAGGTGGCGAGCTGCCGTCATGTCGCCATCTCGCCAGCCGCGGACGCCGCGGGGGGCGACACGGCGCTCACATACTTCTGCGTGATCGTGCCGTGACCCCCCTTCCACAGAAGGAGAGTTCGTGTTGCGCAAACCCCCGCCCCCTCGGCGAAGAACGCTGGCCGTCCTCCTCTCCGCGGCCCTGGGCCTGCCGCTCCTGGCCACGGTTCCGGCGGTGGCCGACAGCCCGGCCCAGCCCACCGCCCTGCGCCAGAAGGCGGACGGCGCGGTGCGGCAGCACCTCGCGTCCGACGACCGAGCCACCTTCTGGGTGCGGCTCGACTCCGAGGCCGACACCTCCGACGCCAGGAAAGCGAAGTCGAAGACCGCCAAGGGCCGCGCCGTCTACCGGGACAAGACCGCCCACGCGGACCAGACGCAGGCCGGGCTCAAGGCCCTGCTGAAGAAGGCGGGCGCGCACTACTCCTCGTACTGGGTCACGAACACGATCAAGGTGACGGGTGCCGACAAGGCGCTGGCCGCGAAGATCGCCGCCCGCCCCGAGGTCGCCGCGCTGGAGGCCGACACCCCGCTGACCCTGCCCGACGAGCTGCCCGCCACCGAGCAGCCCACGGTCGACGGCGTCGAGTGGGGCGTCGACCGGATCAACGCCCCCAAGGTGTGGGACGAGTTGGGCGACCGGGGCGACGGCGTCGTCGTCGCCAGCATCGACACCGGCGTCGACTACCTCCATCCGGCACTCGCGAACAACTACCGCGGCCGCAAGGCCGACGGCACCTATCAGCACGCGTACAACTGGTACGACGCGACGGCCACCTGCCCCGGCGACGGCCCCTGCGACGACCACGGCCACGGCACCCACACCATGGGCACGATGGCGGGCGCGGGCGGCATCGGTGTCGCCCCCGGCGCCACCTGGATGGCCGCCAAGGCATGCACCACCACCAACTGCCCCCGCGAGGCGCTGCTCGCCGCCGGCCAGTGGATCCTCGCCCCGACCGACGCCGACGGTCAGAACCCGCGCCCCGACCTCGCCCCGGACATCGTGAACAACTCCTGGGGCGCCGACGTCATCGACACCTGGTACAAGGACCTGGTCCAGGCGTGGCAGGACGCGGGCATCTTCCCGGCGTTCTCCAACGGCAACGCGGGCCCCGACTGCGCGACGGCCGGCTCCCCCGGCGCGTACACCAACTCCTACGCGTCGGGCGCCTTCGACAGCGACGGCGACATCGCGTACTTCTCCTCCCGCGGATCCGGTGAGGACGGCGCGGTCAAGCCCGACATCGCCGCGCCCGGGGTCGACATCCGCTCGGCCGCACCCGGTGGCGGCTACGCCGTCATGTCCGGTACGTCGATGGCCTCGCCGCACACCGCGGCCACCGTGGCGCTGCTCTGGTCGGCGTCCCCGGCACTGCGCGGTGACGTCGCGCTGACCGAGCAGCTGCTCGACCGCACCGCGCACGACACCGAGGACACCACCTGCGGCGGTACCGCGGGCAACAACAACGTGTGGGGCGAGGGCAAGCTCGACGCGTACGCGGCCCTGTCGGGCGCCCCGCGCGGCCCGCTCGGCGCGCTCGCCGGCACCGTCACCGCCGACGGGCAGCCCCTCGCGGGCGCCACGGTCGAGCTGGACGGACCGATGCAGGCCACGGTCACCACCAAGGACGACGGCACGTACGCGCTGCCGAAGGTGATGGTCGGCGACTACGACGTCACGGTCAGCAAGTTCGGCTACGTCACCGCGACGGCGACCGCCACCGTCACCGAGGGCGGCACCACGACCCGCGACATCGACGTGAAGACCGCTCCGATCGGCACCCTCAGCGGCACCGTCCGCACCGCGAGCGGCCCGGAGGCCGGGGC
The DNA here is from genome assembly GCF_017377775.1 of Streptomyces sp. VRA16 Mangrove soil. Classification (GTDB taxonomy): domain Bacteria; phylum Actinomycetota; class Actinomycetes; order Streptomycetales; family Streptomycetaceae; genus Streptomyces. The sequence continues at coordinate 153,127 of NZ_JAFVLN010000012.1, read as the reverse complement.
GACCATCGCGATCACCGGGACGACGAAGACCGCGACCACCGGCAGCGACGGCGGCTACTCGATCGAACTGCCCTCCGGGAAACATGAGTTGAGGGTCACCCCCGTCAACCGGTGTGCCACGGTGGGCTCGTTCGCCGTGGACCTCGCGGCGGGCGGCACCGTCAGGGACCTCACCCTGCCCAGCCGCAGCGACAAGTTCGGCACCACCTGTCGCACCGGGCAGGAGACGCCGGCCGACTACCCGACCGGCAGCAAGAAGCTGACCTACTCAAGCCCCTACTCGGGCGGCGCCACGATCAGCCTCCCGTTCCCGGTCGCTCTGTACGGCAAGACGTACCGCAAGGTCGTCGCCGACGTGGAGGGCTACCTCAACTTCGGCATCTACGGGGACAGCAGCGAGAACCGTGCGCTGCCCACCATCGCCACTCCGAACGCCACTCTCTACCCCTTCTGGGACAACCTGCAGCTGTCCTCCGCGGGCGGTGCCGTCTACTGGGCGGAGCGCGGTACGGCTCCCCACCGCGAAGTGGTCGTCGAGTGGCGTGACATGGTGACGAGTTCGTCCCTCACCCATCACCTCGGCTTCTCCGTGGTGATCGGCGAGGACGGCACGTACGCGTACCACTACAGCGGCATCGACTCCAGCGCCGTCGAGCGCGGCTCGGGCGCCACGATCGGCGCCGAGAACGCCGACGGCACGGACGCGCTGCAGTACGCGTACAACGCGGCCTCGATCAGCGACGGCACCGTCCTGACGTTCGAGCCGGGCCGGAGCGCCGCCGTCTCCGGCGCGGTCACCGACGCCAACGACGGCAAGGCCGTCGCGGACGCGACCGTCACCGTCACGCGCGACGGCGAGCAGATCGCCACCGGCAGCACGGCGAGCGACGGCACCTACCTCGTGCAGACCCCGGTGACCGGCGATGCCGCCGACTACCAGGTCGCCGTATCGGCCGCTCACTACCGCACCGACACCCGCACGGCGACGCTCGAGTCCGGCACCGCCACGCGCACGGTGACCGCCCTGCAGACCGGCAACGTGTCCGTCGCCCCGAGCACCGCGATGACCGTGGTCGTCCAGGCCGACGAGTCCCGCGAGCGGACCGTCACCCTCGCCAACTCCGGCGCGGACACGGCCTACACGGTCAAGGAGGCGTCCGGCGCCGGCTGGCTGCGCGCCACCCCGGCCGACGGCACCCTCGCCACGGACGCCACACGGAGCGTCACCCTCACCTTCGACACCACCGGAGTCCCGCCCGGCACCGTCCTCACCGGCACCGTCGTCGTCGCCTCCGACAGCGGCCGGGCGCCCGAGCTGAAGATCCCGGTGACCGTGTCCGTGCCCGGATACCGGCAGGCGCTGAACGCGGGCTCCGGCAGCGGCACCGTCACCGACGCCGCCCACGACACGTGGGGCCCCGACCGGGCGTACACCGAGGGCGCGTACGGCTACGTCGGCCAGTCCTCCGCGCAGAGCACCCGCAAGACGGTGGCGGGCACCGACGAGCAGGCGCTGTTCTCCACCGCCCGCCAGGGCGCCCTGGAGTACCGCTTCGACGACGTGCCCGACGGCGTCTACCAGGTGGACCTGGACTTCGCGGAGCTCGGCGGCACCAACACGGGCCAGCGGGTCTTCGACGTGATGGCCGAGGGCACCACACGGATCGACAACCTCGACATCGCCAAGGAAGCGGGCACGTTCACCGCGCTGACCAAGACGTTCACCGTCACGGTCACCGACGGCCAGTTGAACCTCCGCCTCGTCGCCCAGACCGGAAAGACGCTCGTCAACGCCGTCCGCGTGACACACCGTCCGGACCTGAAGAGCTGAGGGCGCGCCGCCATGACCGACACCAACGGAGAGTCCCAGTTGACCAGCCACCGCTCCGGACGCGGACCGCGCCTGCGCGGTCTGCTCGCCGCCGCCCTGGCCGCCACCGTCGGCGTGCCCGCGCTCGCGGTTCTGCCGGCCGCGGCCCAGCCGATCCCGTCCACACCGAGCGCGCTCGCCGCCAAGGCCGAGACCCGGGTCGTCGAACAGCTCCAGAAGAAGGACCGGGCCACCTTCTGGGTGCAGCTCGCCGACAGGGCCGACACCACGGCCGCCCGGAAATCGACGACCAAGGCCGGGCGGGGCCGCTCGGTCCTCAAGGCCAAGACCGCGTACGCGGACAAGACGCAGGCCGGGCTGAAAGCCCTGCTGAAGAAGTCCGGAGCGCGCTACGCGTCGTACTGGATCAGCGACACGATCAAGGTGACGGGCGCCGACAAGGCGCTCGCCGACAAGATCGCCGCCCGTGCCGACGTCGTCGCGATCCAGTCCGACGACCCGATCGAGCTGCCCGACCCCATCGAGGGCACGCAGGAGGCCACGGTCGACGGCGTCGAGTGGAACGTCGACCGGATCGGCGCCACCAAGGTGTGGGACACGTACCAGGACCGCGGCGAGGGCATCGTCGTCGCGAGCATCGACACCGGCGTCGACCACAAGCACCCGACGCTGTCCGGGAGTTACCGGGGCCGCAAGGCCGACGGGACCTACGACCACGCGTACAACTGGTTCGACCCGACCGGCAACTGCGACCGGGCGGGCGTGACCGGCCCCTGCGACGACAACGGCCACGGCACCCACACCATGGGCACGATGGTCGGCGACGACGGCGCGGGCAACAGGATCGGTGTCGCGCCCGGCGCCACCTGGATCGCCGCGAAGGGCTGCGGCACCGCCGACTGCACCCGCGCCGACCTGCTCGCCGCCGGTCAGTGGCTGCTCGCCCCGACCGACGAGGACGGCCAGAACCCGCGCCCCGACCTGGCCCCCGACGTGATCAACAACTCGTGGGGCGCCGCCGTACTCGACCAGTGGTACGAGGCGACGGTGCAGGCCTGGCGGGACGCGGGGATCTTCCCCGCCTTCTCCAACGGCAACGACGGCCCGTCCTGCGACACGGCAGGCTCCCCGGGCGCGTACGCGAACACGTACTCCTCCGGCGCGATCGACGCCAACAACCGCATCGCGTCGTTCTCCTCGCGCGGCACCGGCTCCGACGACGGCATCAAGCCGAACATCGCCGCGCCCGGCGTGAACATCCGCTCGGCCGCACCGAACGGCAAGTACCAGTACCTGTCGGGTACGTCGATGGCCTCGCCGCACACCGCGGCCGCCGTCGCCCTGATCTGGTCGGCGGCGCCCGCGCTGCGCGGCGACGTCACCGCCACCGAGGCACTGCTCAACCGGACGGCCATCGACACCGACGACACCTCGTGCGGCGGCACGGCGGCGAACAACAACGTGTACGGCGAGGGCCGCCTCGACGCGTACGCCGCCGTCACCGGCGCCCCGCGCGACCACCTCGGCGCCCTGCACGGCGCCGTGACCAGCGGCGGCGACGCGGCCGCGGACGCCCAGGTCACCGTCGACGGACCGGTGCACGCGACCGTGCGCACGGACAAGGACGGCGCGTACACCTTCCCGCGGCTGACCGCGGGCGAGTACAAGGTCACCGCCGAGAAGTTCGGCTACACCACCGACACGGCGACGCTCACCGTCACCGAGGGCGCGACCGCCGACCACGACGTGGCCCTCGCCCTCGCCCCGACCGGCAAGGTGACCGGCACCGTCACCAGCGCGTCCGGCCGCGAGGCCGACGTGGCGTTCAAGGTGCAGGGAACGCCGGTGCGGGCCACGTCCGGCGCCGACGGCGGCTACACGATCACCCTGCCCGTGGGCAGCTACGACATCCAGGTGCAGCCGCTCGACCACTGCGCGGCCGCGACCTCGCTGAGCGTGGACGTGACGCGGGACGGACTCACCAAGGACCTCGACCTGGCCTCTCGCACCGACGGCGCCGGCACCACCTGCCGGGTCACCGCCGACGAGGCGTTCCCGACGGGCGACACGAGCCTCGGCATCGACGAGTCCTCGACGGGCGCCGGCTACCGCAAGGTCGACCTGCCGTTCCCCGTCGCCCTGTACGGCCGCACCTACACCCAGGCGTGGATCTCCCACGACGGCATGCTGACCTTCGGCTACCCGAACCTGACCGGCGCCAACACGGCCCTGCCCAGCACGGCCGCTCCGAACGGCTCGCTGTACCCGTTCTGGGACAACCTGCTGGTCGACCAGGACTCCGAGGTCTACTGGGCGGTGCGCGGCACCGCCCCGCACCGCGAGTACGTCGTCGAGTGGCGCGACATGCTGATCGCCCGTGACGCCCCGAACCAGCGGATCACCTTCTCCGCCGTGATGGGCGAGGACGGCACCTACTCGTTCCACTACAAGGACATCGACGCCACCGAGCGCGGCGACGAGAAGGGAGCGGGCGCCACCATCGGCGCCGAGAACCACGAGGGCACGACCGCCTTCCAGTACGCGCTGAACCAGACGTCCGTCCGCGACGGCATGGCGATCGACTTCAGCCCGGCCGGTTACGCCGTCGCCTCCGGCAAGGTCACCGACGGCAACGACGGCAAGCCCGTCACCGGCGCCACCGTCACCCTCACCAAGGCGGGCACGAAGGTCGGCACGGCGGTGCCCGGCGCCGACGGGTCGTACCTGATACAGATCCCGGTGACCGGCTCCGCCGACTACCAGGTGACGATCGCCGCCCCGCACTACGAGACGGTGACCCGCACCCAGACCCTCCAGGGCCTGTCCGTGCTCTACACCCCGGCCGCGCTGCCCACCGGCGCCGTCACGGCCGACGACCCCGACGGCTGGAAGCTGGTGGTCCCCGTCGGCCAGACCTGCGAGCGGACCCTCACGCTGAGCAACGCGGGCTCGGCCGCCGACTACACCGTGAAGGAGAAGAGCGGCAAGACCTGGATCAGCGCCTCCCCGGCCGCCGGACGGCTCGACGCGCAGGGCGAGCAGAAGATCACGCTCACCTTCGACACCACGAAGGCCACTTCCGGCACCGTGCTGACCGGCACCCTGGTCATCACCACGGAGAGCGGCCGCGCGCCGGTCACCGAACTGCCGCTGACCGTCGTCGTCCCCGCCTACCGGGCGGCCCTCGACGCGGGCCAGGACACGGACCCCGTGACCGACCCGAGCGGTGACACCTGGAACCCGGACCGGGCCCACACCGACGGCTCCTACGGCTTCCTCGGTGACGGCACGGAGACGGTGACGACGAGCAAGACCGTCACCGGCACCGACACCCCGAAGCTGTTCGGCACCGCCCGCCTCGGCGCCGCCGGCTACCGCTTCGACCACCTGCCCAACGGCACCTACCAGGTCGAACTGGGCTTCGCCGAGCTCTCCGGTACCAAGCCGGGCCGCCGCGTCTTCAGCGTGACGGCGGAGGGCGCGGAGAAGGTCTCCAACATCGACATCGCCCTGGAGGCCGGCGGTGGCTACAAGGCGCTGACCAAGACCTTCACGGTCAAGGTCACCGACGGGCAGCTCGACCTCGGCTTCACCCCGGTCACCGGGAAGCCGCTGGTCAACTCGGTCCGCGTCACCCAGCGGCCCGACCTCGGCTGACCCTTCCCCGCCGTGTGAGGGCCCGTTCCACAGGGGAGAGCGGGCCCTCACGCAGGTCACATCGGCTGCGGCCGCTCCCGCACCAGCCACTTCTCCGCGTACGCCACCGCGTCCGCCACCGGGAACAGCCGGGTCCGGGCCGCGCCCACCCGGCCGCGTACGACCGTCGGGGTGTCCCGCTCGAAGTCGGCGCCGAGTTCGTCGAAGCGGTCGGCGCTGATCGCCACCTCGGTCACCGGCTCCCAGCCCGCGGGGCCCGGCCGCCCGGCGTCCTGGACCTGGAACGGGATGCGGTACTCGGCCAGATGGAAGCAGGTGCACGCGTCGAAGCCCGCCCCGAGCAGCAGCACCCGAGCCCCCAGTTCCTCCAGTCGGGCCAGCGGGCTGCGCTCGCCGAGCCGGCAGTCCGTGGCGTGGCCTTCGGCCACCGCGGCCGCACGCGGGCCGAGCGCGGCGAACGAGGTGTGCGGATGCGCGCTGCGCAGGGCGCCGGGCCAGGTCCGTACGGTCTCGGGCACGATCCCCACGCCGCGGCTCGCCGTGGTCGCCGGGTCGTACACCGGCATCGTGGCCCGCACGGCTTCCCACCACTCCCGGGGGACCGGCGGATTGCCCCAGCCGGCCGGATCGGTCAGATCGCCGGACTGCGTGGGCACGACGAGGGTGCCCGTGGCGCCGAGTGCGTCGCGCAGGGCCTGGACGACGGCGACCGCGCCGCCGTTGACCCAGCCGAGGCTGCTGAGCGAGGTGTGCACGAGGAGCGTCTCGCCGGGCGAGACGCCCAGTGCGCGCAGGTCCGCGGCGAGTGAGGACCGGGTGACGAGCGGACCGTCGGGCAGGGGTGTGGGCATGGCCGGAAGTGTCCAACGCAGCGCGGGGAGGGCGCCATGGAATTACCTGCCCCGAGCTGGGGGTTCTGATCGATCAAAGATCGTTTCCGCAGGTCACGCCCGGTATCCACTTAGGTAGACCTAAGTGATGCACGGCACCGTGCGGTGATCACCACGCCGCTTGTCAGGGTCTGAGGAATTACGCAACAATGGCGTTGTGAAAAACGTCGGCGAGGCTCAGGAGGCTCCTACGGGGGCCCCGCACGAGGAGCTCGCGACCGGAGAGCGTTCGACACGCAACCGCGTCGCGCGCTCCATCCTGGACCACGGCCCGTCGACCGTCGCCGACCTCGCCACCCGCCTCGGCCTCACCCAGGCCGCCGTCCGCCGCCACCTCGATGCACTCGTCGCCGACGACGTCGTGGAGCCCCGGGAGCAGCGCGTCTACGGGACCCGCACCCGCGGCCGCCCCGCCAAGGTGTTCGCGCTGACCGACTGCGGGCGGGACGCCTTCGACCAGTCCTACGACAAGCTGGCCGCCGAGGCGCTGCGCTGGATCAAGGAGCGCGCGGGCGGGGACGAGGCACTCGTCTCCTTCGCCCGCGCCCGGATCGCCGCGCAGGCCGCGCCCTACAAGGCGGCGATCGAGGCCGCGGCCCCCGAGGAGCGGGCCCAGGCCCTGGCAAAGGCCTTGAGTGCGGACGGGTACGCTGCTACGGCGCGTAGCGCGCCCCCTCCCCACAGAGGCGAGCAGCTCTGCCAGCACCATTGCCCGGTCGCCCACGTCGCCGAGCAGTTCCCACAGCTCTGCGAGGCCGAGACCGAGATGTTCTCCCAGATCCTCGGTACTCACGTGCAGCGGCTGGCCACCATCGCCCACGGTGACGGCGTCTGCACGACGTTCATCCCCCAGGGCACCCAGCACACCCCCAAGACCAACACCAACGCATCTGCAAGCACCGCCGGGAGGAACCCCGCATGACTCTCCCCATCGAGGAGACTGCCCACCCTGAGCTCGAAGGCCTGGGCAAGTACGAATACGGCTGGGCGGACTCCGACGAGGCCGGTGCCTCTGCCAAGCGCGGTATCAACGAGGACGTCGTCAAGGACATCTCCTCGAAGAAGTCCGAGCCGGAGTGGATGACCAAGCTCCGCCTCAAGGGCCTGAAGCTGTTCGACAAGAAGCCCATGCCGAACTGGGGCTCGGACCTGTCGGGCATCGACTTCGACAACATCAAGTACTTCGTGCGCTCCACGGAGAAGCAGGCGGAGTCCTGGGAGGACCTGCCCGAGGACATCAAGAACACGTACGACAAGCTCGGCATCCCGGAGGCGGAGAAGCAGCGCCTCGTCGCCGGTGTCGCGGCCCAGTACGAGTCCGAGGTCGTCTACCACCAGATCCGTGAGGACCTGGAGGAGCAGGGCGTCATCTTCCTCGACACCGACACCGCCCTCAAGGAGCACCCGGAGCTCTTCAAGGAGTACTTCGGGACCGTCATCCCGGCCGGTGACAACAAGTTCGCCGCGCTGAACACCGCCGTGTGGTCGGGCGGCTCCTTCATCTACGTGCCGAAGGGCGTGCACGTCGAGATCCCGCTCCAGGCCTACTTCCGTATCAACACGGAGAACATGGGCCAGTTCGAGCGGACGCTGATCATCGTTGACGAGGACGCCTACGTCCACTACGTCGAGGGCTGCACCGCGCCGATCTACAAGTCGGACTCGCTGCACTCCGCGGTCGTCGAGATCATCGTGAAGAAGGGCGCCCGCTGCCGCTACACGACGATCCAGAACTGGTCGAACAACGTCTACAACCTGGTCACCAAGCGCGCCGTGGCGTACGAGGGCGCGACCATGGAGTGGATCGACGGCAACATCGGTTCCAAGGTCACCATGAAGTACCCGGCCGTCTACCTGATGGGCGAGCACGCCAAGGGCGAGACCCTCTCCATCGCCTTCGCGGGCGAGGGCCAGCACCAGGACGCCGGCTCCAAGATGGTCCACATGGCGCCGAACACGTCGTCCAACATCGTCTCCAAGTCGGTGGCGCGCGGCGGCGGTCGTACGTCGTACCGCGGCCTCGTCGAGATCGGTGAGGGCGCCGCCGGATCGAAGTCCAACGTGCTCTGCGACGCGCTGCTCGTCGACACCATCTCCCGCTCCGACACGTACCCGTACGTGGACGTGCGCGAGGACGACGTGTCCATGGGCCACGAGGCGACCGTCTCCAAGGTCTCCGAGGACCAGCTCTTCTACCTGATGAGCCGCGGTCTGAGCGAGTTCGAGGCCATGGCGATGATCGTGCGCGGCTTCGTCGAGCCGATCGCCAAGGAACTGCCGATGGAGTACGCGCTCGAGCTCAACCGGCTGATCGAGCTCCAGATGGAAGGCGCGGTGGGCTAGGACCCGCAAGGGTCCCGACCGCCGTCTCCATCACGCCACTTACGTACGAAAGAGAGCACTACGACAGCCATGGCTGAGGCTCAGAACATCCCTGCGGGGTCCACGACCGCGGGCGCCGTCGCGGTCGCCGCCGAGTCGACCGTCGCCACGCGCATGAGCGCGCCCCCGTCCTACGACGTGCAGGACTTCCCCGTCCCGCACGGCCGTGAGGAGGAGTGGCGGTTCACGCCGCTGGAGCGGCTGCGCGGTCTGCACGACGGCACCGCCACCGCGACCGGCGACGGTGTGAAGGTCGACGTCGAGGCCCCCGCGGGCGTCACTGTCGAGCTGGTCGACCGTGACGACGCGCGCGTCGGCAAGGCCGGCAAGCCCGTCGACCGCATCGCCGCGCAGGCCTACTCGTCCTTCGAGAAGGCGTCGGTCGTCTCGGTGCCGAAGGAGACGGCTCTGACCGAGCCGATCCGCATCCGCGTCCACGGCGAGGGCGGTGTGGCCTACGGTCACCAGGTCATCGAGCTGGGCGCCTTCGCCGAGGCCGTCGTCGTCATCGACCACACCGGTGAAGCGGTGCTCGCCGCCAACGTCGACTACCTGCTGGGCGACGGCGCGAAGCTGACCGTCGTCTCCGTCCAGGACTGGGACGACAAGGCCGTCCACGTGGCGCAGCACAACGCGCTCGTGGGCCGCGACGCCTCCTTCAAGTCGGTCGTCGTCACCTTCGGCGGCGACGTGGTCCGCCTGCACCCGCGCGTCGACTACGCGGGCACCGGCGGCGAGGCCGAGCTCCTCGGCCTGTACTTCACCGACGCCGGGCAGCACCAGGAGCACCGCCTCCTGGTCGACCACACCGCCCCGCACTGCAAGTCGAACGTCGTCTACAAGGGCGCGCTCCAGGGCGAGCAGGCGCACGCCGTGTGGATCGGTGACGTCCTCATCGAGGCCACCGCCGAGGGCACGGACACGTACGAGATGAACCGCAACCTGGTCCTCACGGACGGCGCGCGGGTCGACTCGGTGCCGAACCTGGAGATCGAGACCGGCGAGATCGTGGGAGCGGGACACGCCTCCGCGACCGGCCGCTTCGACGACGAGCAGCTCTTCTACCTGATGGCCCGCGGTATCCCGGCCGACGAGGCGCGCCGCCTGGTCGTGCGCGGCTTCTTCGCCGAGCTGGTCCAGCAGATCGGTGTCGCCGACATCGAGGAGCGCCTCCTCGAGAAGATCGAGGCCGAGCTGGAGGCCACGGTCTGATGGCCTTCCTACGCGCCTGTGGGCTGAGCGAGCTGGAGGAGGACACCCCGAAGCGGGTGGAACTCGACGGCACGCCGGTCTCGGTCGTCCGCACCGAGGGCGAGGTGTTCGCCGTCAACGACATCTGCTCGCACGCCAACGTCTCGCTCTCCGAGGGCGAGGTGGAGGACTGCCAGATCGAGTGCTGGCTGCACGGCTCGGCGTTCGACCTGCGCACCGGCAAGCCCTCCGGCCTCCCGGCCACCCGCCCCGTGCCCGTATACCCCGTGAAGATCGAAGGGGGCGATGTTCTCGTGGACGTCTCCGCCTCCCTCACCCAGGAGAACTGAAGTCCCCATGGCAACGCTTGAAATCAAGGACCTGCACGTCACCGTCGAGGCGGACAACGCCACGAAGGAGATCCTCAAGGGCGTCGACCTGACCGTGAAGCAGGGCGAGACCCACGCGATCATGGGTCCGAACGGCTCCGGCAAGTCGACCCTCGCGTACTCGCTGGCGGGTCACCCCAAGTACACGATCACCTCGGGCACCGTCACCCTCGACGGCGAAGACGTCCTGGAGATGTCCGTCGACGAGCGCGCCCGCGCCGGCCTCTTCCTCGCCATGCAGTACCCGGTCGAGGTCCCCGGTGTCTCGGTCTCCAACTTCCTGCGCACCTCGGCCACGGCCGTGCGCGGCGAGGCCCCCAAGCTGCGGCTGTGGGTCAAGGAGGTCAAGGAGGCCATGGAGAAGCTCTCCATGGACCCGTCCTTCGCCGAGCGCAACGTGAACGAGGGCTTCTCCGGCGGTGAGAAGAAGCGCCACGAGATCCTCCAGCTGGAGCTCCTCAAGCCGAAGATCGCGATCCTCGACGAGACCGACTCCGGCCTGGACGTCGACGCCCTGCGCATCGTCTCCGAGGGCATCAACCGCGTCCGTGAGAACGGCGAGGTCGGCACCCTCCTCGTGACGCACTACACGCGCATCCTGCGCTACATCAAGCCCGACCACGTGCACGTCTTCGCGGGCGGCCGCATCGTCGAGTCCGGCGGCGCCGAGCTCGCCGACCAGCTCGAGGCCGAGGGCTACGACAAGTACGTGAAGGGTGGCGCATCCGCGTGACACAGCTGCCGGGCCTCCTCGACACCGAGGCGATCCGCAAGGACTTCCCGATCCTCGACCGGGTGCTCCACGACGGCAAGAAGCTCGTGTACCTGGACAACGCGGCGACCTCGCAGACGCCGCGCCAGGTCCTCGACGTCCTGAACGAGTACTACGAGCAGCACAACGCCAACGTCCACCGCGGCGTGCACGTGCTGGCCGAGGAGGCCACGGCGCTGTACGAGGGCGCGCGCGACAAGGTCGCCGCGTTCATCAACGCGCCGAGCCGCGACGAGGTCATCTTCACGAAGAACGCCTCGGAGTCGCTCAACCTCGTCGCCAACATGCTCGGCTGGGCCGACGAGCCGTACAAGGTCGACCACGAGACCGAGATCGTCATCACGGAGATGGAGCACCACTCCAACATCGTTCCGTGGCAGCTGCTGTCGCAGCGCACCGGCGCGAAGCTGAAGTGGTTCGGCCTGACCGACGACGGCCGCCTGGACCTGAGCAACATCAACGAGGTCATCACCGAGAAGACGAAGATCGTTTCGTTCGTTCTCGTGTCGAACATCCTCGGTACCCACAACCCGGTCGAGGCCATCGTGCGCCGCGCCCAGGAAGTCGGTGCCCTGGTCCTGATCGACGCCTCGCAGGCCGCCCCGCACATGCCGCTCGACGTGCAGGCGCTGCAGGCCGACTTCGTGGCCTTCACCGGCCACAAGATGTGCGGCCCGACGGGCATCGGCGTCCTGTGGGGACGGCAGGAACTCCTGGAGGACCTGCCCCCGTTCCTCGGCGGCGGCGAGATGATCGAGACCGTCTCGATGCACTCGTCGACGTACGCGCCCGCGCCGCACAAGTTCGAGGCGGGTACGCCGCCGATCTCGCAGGCCATCGGCCTCGGGGCGGCGATCGACTACCTGAACTCGATCGGCATGGACAAGATCCTCCGCCACGAGCAGGCGCTCACCGAGTACGCGGTGAAGAAGCTCCAGGAAGTCCCGGACCTGAAGATCATCGGCCCGACCACGGCCGAGGACCGGGGCGCCGCGATCTCCTTCACGCTCGGCGACATCCACCCGCACGACGTGGGCCAGGTCCTCGACGAGCAGGGCATCGCGGTCCGGGTCGGTCACCACTGCGCACGGCCGGTCTGCCTGCGGTACGGAATTCCTGCGACCACGCGAGCGTCGTTCTATCTGTACTCCACGCCCGGCGAGATCGACGCGCTGGTCGACGGCCTGGAGCACGTACGGAACTTCTTCGGGTAGAAGGCTGGGACTGTGAAGCTGGATTCCATGTACCAGGAAGTCATCCTGGACCACTACAAGCACCCGCACGGGCGTGGTCTGCGTGATGGCGACGCCGAGGTGCACCACGTCAACCCGACGTGCGGCGACGAGATCACGCTGCGCGTGAAGTACGAAGGCGAGCAGATCGCCGACATCTCGTACGAGGGCCAGGGCTGCTCCATCAGCCAGGCCTCGGCCTCCGTGCTCAACGACCTGCTCGTCGGCAAGGAGCTCGACGACGCGCAGAAGATCCAGGAGACCTTCCTGGAGCTGATGCAGTCCAAGGGCCAGATCGAGCCGGACGACGCGATGGAGGAGATCCTGGAGGACGCCGTCGCGTTCGCCGGGGTCTCCAAGTACCCGGCCCGAGTGAAGTGCGCGCTGCTCAGCTGGATGGCGTGGAAGGACGCGACGGCTCAAGCCTTCGCGGAGGAGGCGAAGACCGCATGACCGAGAACGCTGTTGAGATGAAGCCGGCCTCCGAGGAGGAGGTCCGCGAGGCGCTGTACGACGTCGTCGACCCCGAGCTGGGCATCGACGTCGTCAACCTGGGCCTGATCTACGGCATCCACATCGACGACGCGAACATCGCGACGATCGACATGACGCTCACGTCCGCGGCCTGCCCGCTGACCGACGTCATCGAGGACCAGGCGAAGTCCGCCACGGACGGCATCGTCAACGAGCTCCGGATCAACTGGGTCTGGATGCCGCCGTGGGGCCCGGACAAGATCACCGACGACGGCCGCGAGCAGCTCCGGGCGCTCGGGTTCAACGTCTGATCCCGGTACGTACCTGATCCCCGTACGCGCTTGAACGCCGTACGTGGACGAACGGCCCCGCCTCCTGATGCACAGGAGGCGGGGCCGTTTTCGTACGCGATTCTCAGACGCCTTCAAGTGCCCCCTCAGCACCGCCCGCGACCGTGGCCGGATGAGCGTCTGTGCACCCGTACGTCCCCTGTTCGTCTTCCCCGACGCCCAGTTCGTCCACGTCGTACGGGACGGCCGGGACTGCGCCGGGTCGCTGCTGCGGATGCCCTGGTGGCGGAGGCTCGACTGCGCGGGATCTGCGGGTCCTGGGGGAGTCCTGCGTTCCCGAGACGAGCGAGCCGTACCGGATGGCCGGGGCCGCGGTGCTCGCGCGCAAGACCTGGCACGTGCACACGCGCGGCGAGCTCGTGTCCCGGGCCGGGACCTGGCGGACCAGGCCGACGCCCGACCGGATACGGCTCTGCGACGCCGTGCTGGGGGACCGGCTGGCCGGACACGGCTACGAGCCGGCCGGCAGTGTGCGCCCCGACCCCGCCGAGCTCGCCCGGTACCGGAAGGTGGCGGGCCTGCGGCGGGCCGCGTACGCCAAGCGGCGGATCGTCGACCGGGCGGTGCGGATGCGCGAGCGCGGCGCCGTCGACCACCGGGCGGTCGCGCAGCCGGCCCCGCCCGCGTTGTGTACGGATGTACGCAACGATATGTACACTCGTACACATGGGATACGTTCTGCTGGCCGGCGCCATCGCCGCCGAAGTGGCCGCCACCACGGCCATGAAGTACAGCGAGGGTTTCAGCAGGCTCTGGCCCTCCCTGATCACCGTCTCCGGGTACGTGATCGCGTTCGCGCTGCTCGCACAGACCCTGAAGACCGTGCAGATCGGCACCGCGTACGCGATCTGGGCCGGCGTCGGCACCGCCGTGATCGCCGCGATCGGCATGGTCTTCCTCGGTGAGGGGCTGACCCCCGCCAAGGCCGCCGGGATCGTGCTCGTCATCGGCGGTGTCGTGCTGCTCAATCTCGGAGGGGCGCACTGATGGCCGCGGCCCGGCGTTACGACCCCGAGCGGCGCCAGCGGATCATCGACGCCGCGATCCGGGTGGTGGGGGCGAAGGGACTCGCGGGGCTCAGCCACCGCAGCGTGGCCGCCGAGGCCGATGTGCCGCTCGGCTCGACCACGTACCACTTCAAGACGCTCGATGAGCTGATGGTCGCCGCGCTGCGGCAGGCCAACGAGGGGTTCGCGAAGGTCGTCGCCGCGCGCGGCACCTTCCAGGACCCGGGCCTCGACCTCGCCGACGAACTCGCCGGGCTGCTCGGCGAGTGGCTCGCGGGCGAGCGGATGGGCGTGGAGCTGGAGTACGAGCTGTATCTCGCGGCGCTGCGGCGGCCCGCCCTGCGCCCCGTCGCCGCCGAGTGGTGCCGGGAGCTGGCCGAGGTCATCGCCGTGCGCACCGACCCCGTCACCGCACGGGCCCTCGTCGCCCTGATGGACGGGATCTGCCTCCAAGTGCTGCTCACCGACGGGGAGTACGACGCCGGGTACGCCCGCGAGATGCTGGGCCGCCTGATCCCCTGAGAAATCCCTGTGGAACCGTGAACCCTCGGAAGGGCTGCGGGGAACAACGGGTGACACGCTCGACACCCACCCGCGGACGGAGCCCCAGTGACCGGACCCCCAGTGCCCGCTCTCGACCCCGATGACGACGGTCTCGCCATCGGCCGGTCCCTGGAACAGCCCGAGCTGTTCGCGCGGCTCTACGACCGGTACGCGCCCGACATCCACCGGTACGCGGCCCGCCGCCTCGGCACGGACGCGGCCGACGACATCACCGCGGAGACGTTCCTGACGGCGTTCCGGGTGCGCGGCCGCTACGACACCGCGCGGGCCTCGGCCCGGCCGTGGCTGTACGGCATCGCCGCACACCTCATCGGCAAACAGCGCCGCAAGGAGGTCCGCGGGCTGCGGGCCCTCGCGCGGACCGGGCAGGACCCCGTCGCGGCCGGCTGGGTCGAGGACACCGCGGAGCGGATCGCCGACCGGGCGCCGCTCGCCGACGCCCTCGCTTCGCTCTCCGCCGCCGACCGGCACGTCCTGCTGCTCGTGGCCTGGGCCGATCTGACGTACCAGGAAGTCGCCGAGGCACTCGGCATACCGGTCGGGACGGTCAGGTCCCGGCTGAACAGGGCTCGCCGCAAGGTGCGGGCGGCGCTGGGCCCGGACCCGGTGTTCATGAGCGAGATGGCGGAGGTGGCCGGGCCGTGAAGGAGCATGTGGACGAGATGCGGGACGTACGCGACTTCCGGGCCGGTGCACCGGCTCCCGACCGGGGCCTGCTCGCCCCGGGCCGCGACCGGCTCGTCGCCGCGACACGAGCGGGCCGGGGCCGCGGACTGCGCGCCGACTGGCGGCTCGCGGCGGCGGGGGCGGCGGCCGCGCTGACGGCGGTCGCGGTCCTGGCCACCGGCATCGGCGAAAGCGGCGGGGGCGGCGGCGCGGACCGTGCGAAGCCCGCGGCGACGCGGACGGTGCAGGGCACGGCGGGCGAGGTGCTCGAACGGGCCGCGGACACCGTGGCCGGGGGAGCGCCGATGCCGACGCCCCGCGTCGGCCAGTGGATCTACACGAAGACGCTCTTCGACGCCGCCGGCGGCTCGGTCAAGGGCGGGACAGCGGGCGAGAAGAAGAAGCCGGAGACCCGTGAGTCGTGGCTGCGGTACGCGGATCCGAACTTCGAGAACGGCAAGGAGGGCGACGACCGCTCACCGCGCGAACGTCTCGCGTTCCTGAAGGCGCTCCCGGACGACCCGGCCGCCGTGCTGAGGAAGGTCCGCGCCTACTACCCCTCGGGCCAGGGCAACAAGGAGTCCGAGGCCGAGCACGACCTGCGGGCGCTGACCGTGCTCCTGGAGTCCCAGCCGATGCCCCCCGCCGCCCTCGCGAAGCTGTACCGGGCGCTGGCCGCCGTCCCCGGCATCCAGGTCGATCACCACCTCGGACGTGATCTCGCCGGCCGGGACGCATTCGTCCTCAGCGTCGACCAGGGCGGAACGACGCTGCGCCGGGAGCTCCTGATCGGGGCGGACACATACCGGTTCCTGGGGGAACGACGCGTCGTGCCCGACACCTTCAAGCAGGGGTCCGAGGGCGGCGACCTCCCGCCCGACGGGATGGGGAAGCCCGGCGACGTCCTGCTGCAGGAGACGATCGTGACCGCCGCGGTCGTCGACCACCACGGCGACCGCTCCTGACGTGCCGCGGGGGCGGCGCCCGGCACCTGAGACGCCGCCCCCACGGGTTCGCCCGAACAGGGCCCCGCCGATTAAGTTGGGCCCCATGACCGACACGACCACCTCCACCGCACCCCGCTCCACCGGCGCCGTCGCCGCCGGCCTCGCCACCGTCACCGCCGATGGCACCGTCCTCGACACCTGGTTCCCGGCGCCCGAGCTCGTCGCCGAGCCCGGCCCGGCCGGTACCGAGAAGCTCACCGCCGAGAAGGCCGTCGAGCTGCTCGGCGAGGGCGCCGCCAAGGCGATCGGCCCGGACGCCCGTCGCGGCGTCGAGGTCGTGGCCGTCCGTACGGTCATCGGCTCGCTCGACGACAAGCCGCTGGACGCGCACGACGCGTACCTGCGCCTGCACCTCCTGTCGCACCGCCTGGTCAAGCCGCACGGCCAGAACCTCGACGGCCTGTTCGGCCTGCTCGCCAACGTCGCCTGGACCTCGCTCGGCCCGGTCGCCGTCGACGACGTCGAGAAGGTCCGCCTGAACGCTCGCGCCGAGGGCCTGCACCTCCAGGTCACCTCGATCGACAAGTTCCCGCGCATGACGGACTACGTCGCCCCCAAGGGCGTGCGCATCGCCGACGCCGACCGGGTCCGCCTCGGCGCGCACCTCGCCGCGGGCACCACGGTCATGCACGAGGGCTTCGTGAACTTCAACGCCGGCACGCTCGGCACGTCGATGGTCGAGGGCCGCATCTCCGCCGGCGTCGTCGTCGGCGACGGCTCGGACATCGGCGGCGGCGCCTCCACGATGGGCACCCTCTCCGGCGGCGGCAACGTCCGCATCGTCATCGGCGAGCGCTGCCTCGTCGGCGCCGAGGCCGGCGTCGGCATCGCCCTCGGCGACGAGTGCGTCGTCGAGGCCGGCCTCTACGTCACCGCGGGCACCCGCGTGACGATGCCCGACGGCCAGATCGTCAAGGCCCGCGAACTCTCCGGCGCCTCGAACATCCTCTTCCGCCGCAACTCGGTCACGGGCACCGTCGAGGCCCGCCCGAACAACGCGGTGTGGGGCGGCCTGAACGAGGTTCTGCACAGCCACAACTGACGCAACGCACCAGGCAGACGGCCCGCACCGGACACCCGGTGCGGGCCGTTGTCGTCGGGGCGGGAGAAAGATGCGCCGGGGTGGCATAGCGGGGGGCGTTCACAGGCGTCACCAAGGTCAGAAGCACCACAACGGTGGTGGGGGAAGTGAAGGTGACGATGGATGCCGTGCACGACGAGGGCGCGGAGAGCTTCCGGGAGTTCGTGGCGAACCGGTCGACCGCGCTGCTGAAGACGGCCGTGCTGCTGAGCGGGGGCGACCGGCACGCGGGCGAGGACCTGTTGCAGAACGCGCTGATCAAGGTCGCGGGGAAGTGGAACCGCGTCGAGGACCCCGAGGCGTACGTGCGCCAGGTGCTCTACCGGCAGCAGGTCGGCCGGTGGCGGCTCAAGTGGCCGAAGAGGGAAGTGAGTTATGGGCAGGTGCCGGACGGTGCCGCCAGTGAAGGGGGTACGGCCTCCGCCGAGCTGCGGGTCGTCGTGCGCGAGGCGCTCGGGCGGCTGACCGCCCGGCAGCGGACCGTGCTGGTGCTGCGCTACTTCGAGGATCTGCCCGAGGTGGACGTGGCCCGTCTGCTGGGCATCTCGGTGGGCACCGTGCGCTCCACCACCCACCGCTCCCTGGCCCGGCTGCGCGGTCTCGCGCCCGAGCTGGCCGCGCTCGGCCCGGCCGACGCCGAGCAGCCGCCGTCCCGTGACTACGCGCCCGTGGAGGTGCGCCCGTGAACGTCGACGAACTCCTCAAGGAGGCGCTGCGCGAGCAGGCCGACAGCGTCGAACCCGCACCCGCCGACTTCGCCGACCGGGTGCTCGCGACGCGGCGCAGGCGGCACGGACGCACCGTCACGCTGGCGGCGGTGGCGGTGACCGCCGTGATCGCCGGGGCCGTCGTGGTGCCGCAGATCGGGGGCGGCGAGGACGTCAGGCCCGCCGGGGTGACCGGTACGCAGGACGTCATCGCGCACCCGGACCAGTCGCCGCCCAAGGACGTGATCGCGGCCGGGCGTACGGCGCTGGCGTCCTTTGTCACGTACAAGACCGTCGTGTACAAGAACGGGGACGGCATCAGGGAGCGCATCTACGGGGTCATCGACCCGACGACCAAGACCTACCGCAAGACCACCCGGTGGTCCTGGCTGAGCGTCGCTCCGGGGCTGCGCACCGCCGCCGTCCTGGAGAAGGACGTGCCGGCCAAGCGGATCGGGCTGCTCGACCTGGCCACGAACAAGGTGAAGCGGTGGATCCCGGTGGCGCGGGGGGCCGCCGGGCTCGCCTTCTCACCCGACGGCAGCAAGCTGGTCGCCACGACCTACGCGAAGGACCCGGACCGTCTCTACAAGCGGAACCGGGTCGACGACGGCAGCGGCAAGATCATGCCGGGGCCCGACTTCCAGTCGACCAGGACGGGCTTCGCCGTCGTCGACCTCAGGACCGGACACAGCGACTGGCACGAGGTCACCGAGAACGAGGACACCAACGCCCGGCAGGACTTCGAGTTCAACGCCGACGGCACGCTCGTGCACGCCGGTGTGATGACGGGCGGTGTCCCCGAGCAGTACTTCGATCTCAAGGGACGCAAGGCGGCCGTGCCCGCCGGCGAGCGCCACGTCGAGTGGTACATCGAGGCGGGACTCTCCCCGAACGGCAAGCTGGTCGCGGGCGACTTCGCCGGCAAGGGCGACGAGATCGCCGTGGCCGTGAACGACGCGCGCACCGGCAAGGTCGTCGAGAAGCTGCCCGCGCAGCAACTCGTCGCCTGGGCCGACGACAAGCGGGTCGTCGCCTGGGGCTGCGACCCCAAGCGGTGCGACGGCACGGGGGAGTTCCACAACCAGCTGCTGCTGATCACGCTGGGGACCCACAAGGTCGTCCCGCTGAGCGACTTCCGCAAGGCGTCGGCCGACTACCCGGGGCGCTGGTCGCCCCAGTTCACGAGGCGCTGACCAGCGCGTCGTACGCCGCGAGCAGCCCGTCGGCCACACCGTGGCCGGCGGGCAGCAGGGGTGCCCGGACCGTTCCGCCGCCCGGCAGGCCGAGTGCGGCCAGGAGGGCCTTCACGGTGACGGTGCCGGGCAGTCCTGCGCCCATCGTCAGGTCGGTGAGCGGGATCGTGAGCCGTTGGCGGCGGGCGGCCCCTGCGGTGTCGCCGGCGTCGTAGGCGTCCAGGATCGCCCGGAAGGCACCCGGCACCGCGTTCGCGACCGTCGAGACGTAGCCGGCGCCGCCGAGCGCGTACAGCGCGAGCACGTACTCGTCGCAGCCCGTGTAGTACGCGAGACCGGTGGCCGCCATCACCTTCTGCGTGCCGAGCAGGTCGTACGCGCAGTCCTTCACGGCGACGATCCGGGGATGGTCCGCGAGCCGGATCATGGTCTCCGCCTCGATGCGGGTGCCGGTGCGGCCCGGGATGTCGTACAGCATCACGGGCAGATCCGTGGCGTCCGCGACGGTACGGAAATGGGCCTCGACGGCGTCCTGCGGCGGGCGGCTGTAGTAAGGGCTGACCGCCAACAGGCCGTCGGCGCCCGCCCGTTGGGCCTGTCGGGCCAGTGCGATGGTGTGCGCGGTGTCGAAGGTGCCGACGCCCGCGAGGACGGTGGCCCTGCCGCCCACCGCCTCCCGCACCGCCCGCACCAGGTCCGCCTTCTCGGCGTCGGACGTGGTGGGGGACTCCCCGGTGGTGCCGGACAGGACGAGCCCCTCGCAGCCCTCGGTCACCAGACGGTCGGCGAGCTTCTGCGCGGAGCCCAGGTCCAGGGCGCCGTCGGCGGTGAAGGGGGTGACCATGGCACACAGGGCGCGCCCGAACGGGGTTGTCGTCATGAGGAGAGTGTCGGCCGCACCGCGTTGAAGCTCCACTTAAATCTCCTACGAGGTTCAGCGGAGCAGTGCTGAACAGTGGCGGTCCGCGCGGGCGGACGGGCGCGTGGTTACGGTCATTTTCGGTTGATCTTGGCCGATAGAGGCTCTTCAGTGGGCTGATCCCGAATCCGATGAACTGCACAGAAGGTGTTGTTCCATTCTTTTGTTGAGTTCATAAGGGGTTCTGGTGCGAGACGTGGTACTTGCCCTGGCCATGCCCGTGCTGATGTGCGCGAGTGGGATCTACGCGGCCGGTGCGGCCTGGTGGCGCCGCCGGTACCCGGCGCCGCCGCCGTACTCGCAGGCGGGGCTGCGGCTGGCCGGTGAGCGGGCGGTCGCGGTCGCCGAGGCCGTGGTGGCCGACGAGTACGCGCTGTTCGCCGGTGCCGTAGGGTGCCCGGATGATCGAGGTGCCGGAGACGTTCATACAGGGAACCGTCGCGCGTGAAGGCGAGCGTGGGGCGGCCTGGGTGGCCGAACTTCCCACGCTGGTAGCGGAGTTGGCGGAGCGCTGGGCGTGCGTGCCCGACGGCGACGTGCTGCACGGCGAGGTCGGGGTGGTCGTCCCCGTGCGGCGCGGGGACGGGACGCCCGCGGTGCTGAAGGTGTCCTTCCCGCACCCCGGCAACGTCCACGAGCCGGACGCCTTCGAAGCGTGGGGCGGGCGCGGCGCCGTCCGGCTGTACGCGCGCGACGGCGACCGGTACGCCATGCTCCTGGAGCGCGCCGGGACCGAGACCCTCGCCCGGTGCGGCGACGCGGACGCGATGATGACCGTCGCCGGACGGATCGGCCGCCGCCTCGCCGTTCCCGCCCCGCCCGAACTGCCCCGGCTGAGCGACCGCGCCGACGAGTGGGAGGAGCAACTCCTCAAGGACGAGGAGGAGTTGGCGCACGCCCTGCCGCGCCGGGCGGTGGGCGCCGCCCTCGCCACCGTCCGTGAACTCGGGCGGACGCAACCCGGCACGCTCGTCCACGGCGACCTGCACGCCGGGAACATCCTGCGAGCCGAGCGCGAGCCCTGGCTGGCCGTCGACCCGAAGGGGTACGCCGGCGATCCGGCCTACGACGCGGGGGCCGCCCTCAAGGCGCATCTGCTGTTCCTGCTGGCGGAGGACGACCTGGCCGGGGCGGTTCTGCGCAGCATGGACCTCTTCGCCGAAGCCGCCGAACTCGACCGCGAACGGGTCCGGCGCTGGTGCCAACTCGCCGCCGTCCAGGGTGCGTTCTGGGCCCGGCGCAACGGCTTCGCCGCGGTGCGGGCCGGGGTCGGGCGGGACGGGATCGTGGTGATCGCCGACCGGCTCGTCGAGTCGCTGACGCCCTGACGGGCCCTCGCCGCCGAGGCACTGGTGCCAAATCACCCCGAATGCGCCACCATGAGGGGTCGGTCCAGGGCTGGGTCCTGTCGGCCCGGCGCCCAGGTTCAGGGGAGGCAGTATGAAGCTCGGCAAAGCACTCGCCACCGGAATCGCTGAAGAGGCCCCGCGGGATGTCGCCGCGGAGCCCGGCATCACGGAAGAGACAGCGGAGTCGACGGCCGAGGCCGTCGCACCGGAACCCGTCGAGGTCCCGGCCGCCCGATGAGGCTGCGGCTCCCCGAGGAACGCCCGACGGAGCCGCCCACCGGATACAAGATCGCCCACCCCGTGCTCGACGCGGACGGTGGGCGTGCCGGGTTTCTGGGCGTCTCGCTGGGCGCGGCAGCGCCCTACCGGGTACTGGACGAGGCGCGGTGCGTGTACGGGAGACGGCACCGCGCACCGCATCGGCGCTGTGACTGCGGCTTCCACTGTGTGCACGAACGCGCCGTCGCCGAGGGCCTGTTGGTGCACGCGGAGCACCGCAAGGCGGTGCTCCTCGAGGTCGCCGTCCTCGGCACCTACATCCGCTTCGAGCGCGGCTTCCGCTGTGCCCGGCAGCGGGTGCGCACCATGACCGTCGGACCGTGCCCGTGCGGCACCGCGGCCTCGGTGCTCGCGGACGCCGGATGGGGGCGCGACGGGAGACGGGCCCTCGAAGCCGCCTGCGGTGGCTGCGCGGGCGGCCGTGCGCGCTGGACCCTCGCCACGTTCGCCCGGCTCGCGGGCGACGGGCTGACGGTGGCGGCCGCCCCGGGGAACCCGCGCTCGGGCGAGAGCCCCGGCGTGCCGGAACTCGTCGCGGAGGCGGCCCTGCTCCAGGCCCGGCTCGACTGGTTCCAGGGCCAACTGGGGCGGCTCGGCGACGCGACGGGCGGGGGTGAGCCGGGGGCGGGGCCACGGTGAGGACGGCGAGGGGCCGGGCTGCCGGGTGAGCCACCGGCGATCGGTCACCGGTGACCGGCGATCGGCCACCGGTCACGGGCCACCGGTCACCGGTCGCCGGTTGCGGGTCGCCGGTCTCTGGCCACGGGCCACGGGCCATCGGGTCGCGGGCCATGGGCCGCGGGCCATCGGGCCATCGGTGACCGGTCACTGGCCACTGGCCACTGGATTACGGGTTACGGGTCACGGGTCGCGGGCCACCGGCCATCGGCGACCGGCCATCGGTCACTGGCCACCGGCCACGCCCCCCGACCACCCCGCCAACCACCGAACATTTCACTCGCCTGGACAAAAAAAGTTTTCGGTGGGACGGTGGAGTCATGTTGGACGTCACCGTCATCGAGGATCCGGCCGCCGCCGCGGTCTCGCTCGACCCCATAAGGACCCGGCTGCTCGCCGAGCTCGCCGCGGGGCCCGCGTCCGCGGCGATGCTGGCGACCCGCGTCGGCCTGCCGCGGCAGAAGGTGAACTATCACCTGAAGGCGCTGGAGAAGCACGGCCTGGTCGAGCTCGCCGGCGAGCGCCGCAAGGGCAATGTGACCGAGCGGCTGATGCGGGCGAGCGCGGCCTCGTACGTGATCTCGCCCGGCGCGCTCGGCGCCGTGCAGCCGGATCCGGAGCGGGCCCGCGACCAGCTCTCCGCGCGCTGGCTCCTCGCGCTCGCCGCCCGGCTCGTGCGGGACGTGGGCGCGCTGCTCACCGGCGCCGCGAGAGCCCGTAAGCGGCTCGCGACGTTCGCGCTCGACGGCGAGGTGCGGTTCGCCTCCGCCGCCGACCGCGCGGCGTTCGTGACCGAGCTGACGCAGGGCGTCGAGGGGCTGATCCGGAAGTATCACGCGGCCGACGCCGTGGCCGGGCGCGATCACCGGCTGGTGATCGCCCTGCACCCCAAGGTCCGCCCCGAGGACCCCCAACTGCCTAGTGAAAAGCCAGAAGTGACGGAGTGACAGTCATGAGTGAGAAGCAGCCCGAGACCCCCCGTGCGTTCGAGATCCCGCGCGAGTTCGAGGTGGACGCCTCGCCCGAGCAGGTCTGGGACGCCGTCACGAACCACACCGGCGGCTGGCTGTGGCCCATGGAGTACGAGCCGAAGCAGGGCGGCGCGGGCCCCTTCAACTCCGTACTGACCGTGTGGGAGCCGCCGCAGCGGCTCACGGTCAGCTCCGAAGACCCCGCGTCGCTGCCGCCGTTCCAGACGAGCAACCAGCTCGACTACACGATCGAGGCCCGCGACGGCGGCACCCGCTCCTGGGTCCGCTACGTCCACAGCGGCATCTTCGTCGACAACTGGGACGAGTACTACGACGGCGCCGACAAGCACACCGACTTCTACCTGCACACGCTGCGCCAGTACGTCACGTTCTTCCCGGGCCGCCCGGCGGCCTTCGCCACGCTCAACGGGCCCGGGGAGTCCGCGAACAAGGACGCCCTCGCCGCCGTCGGCCGCGCGCTGAACCTGCCCGACGACGCCACCGAAGGCGCCCGGGTCCGGGTCCAGGGCCCGCAGGGCCGGACCCTGGACACGGTCCTCGACTACCGCAACGACTGGTTCATCGG
This sequence comes from Streptomyces sp. VRA16 Mangrove soil, assembly GCF_017377775.1. Classification (GTDB taxonomy): domain Bacteria; phylum Actinomycetota; class Actinomycetes; order Streptomycetales; family Streptomycetaceae; genus Streptomyces. The sequence goes on along the minus strand of NZ_JAFVLN010000012.1, from coordinate 128,949 downwards.
GCTGCGCACCGACAGCGCGCTCTACCGGATCTTCGGCCGTGGCCGCTGGGGCGCCCCCGTCGGCATCAGCGTTCACGACTTCGCGCCGGACGCCGACGCCGCGCACAACGAGGCCGAGTGGAGCGACTGGCTCACCGCGGTGTTCGCCTGAGCACCACGGTGAGCCCGAGGGCTACGGGTGGAAGCGCAGCACCTGCGGGTCGTGGTCGCTGATCTGGTCGTGGAACTCGCTGTTGATGTGCACGCTGTCGTACGAGAATCCGCCCCTGCGGATCGACGGGCTCACTAGGATCTGGTCGAGGACCTGGCTGTTGCCCTGGTAGTCGTACGTGTAACGCTCCTTCTTCGGCAGCGACTTGATGCCGGAGTACAGCTCCCCGTCGCCCTCCAGGATCTTCGTGGTGTCGGAGAACTCGAAGTCGTTCATGTCGCCGAGCGCGATGACGTCCGCGTCCTTCTGGGCCGCGTGGAGCGACTTCACGAAGGTGTTGACGACCGTGGCCTGCGCGTGGCGCTGGGTCTCCGAGCTGCGCGGCACCGGCTGGTACTGCGAGGTCAGCGCGTAGTCGCCGCCCTTGGAGTTCAGGTGGTTGGCGATCACGAAGACCGTCTTTCCGCGGAAGACGAACTCCCCGGCCAGCGGCTTGCGGCTGTCCTTCCACGCCGTGTTCGTCGGGTCGATGCGGCCCGGCGACGCGGTCAGCCGCGCCTTGCCGCCGACCGTCGTGACACCGACGGCCGTCGTGGCGTCGCCGCCCGCGCGGTCGGTGAACGAGACCCGCTCGGGGTTGAAGAGGAACACCTGCCGGATGTTGCCGCCCGGCTCGCCGCCGTCCTCGTCGTTGGCCGGGTCGATGGAGCGCCAGTCGTAGCGCGGGCCGCCCGCGGCGACGATCGCGTCGATCAGCTTGCCCATCGTCCGGTCGGCGGCGACCGTGCCGTCGTCCTTCGCGCCGTTGTTGTCCTGGATCTCCTCCAGGGACACGATGTCGGGCGACTGCAGGTTGTGCACGATGGCGTTCGCGTGGTCGGCGAACGTGTCGTCGGTCGGGTCGAGGTTCTCGACGTTGTACGTCGCCACCGCCAGCTGGTGCGCGGACTGCTTCTTCGTCACCTCGCGCTGCAGGCCGCCGGCCTCGACGGCGCCGATCGCCGAGGCGGCGATCGTGTACCCGCCGTAGGAGTTGAAGTCGAGCGGGCCCTCGGTGGTGCCGGTGAGGGTGTCGCCGACGTCGGCGGTCGGGAACTCCTGCGACGTGTTGAGCGCCATCACCTGGAGACGGCCGGTGTTCTGGTCGTCGTAGGAGCGGTACAGGGAGCCGCCGCGCGCGGTGCGGTTCTCGTGCGGCTTCACCGTCACCCACAGCTCGTCGTACGCGTTCGAGGCGGTGACCACGCGCGACGAGCCGATCCGCACGCTCATGCCTTCGAGGGACTCGTAGCGGTCCAGCGCGTACGTCGACGGCTGGAGCGGGAGCCCGTTGACGGAGTTGCCCGCCGCGCTGTCACCGGCCGGACTGTACGCGTCCGGCACCGACTTGGCGTCGATCACGGTCGCCGCGGGTACCGCGTTGCCGGACGAGACCACCGTCACCGTCGGCTTGCTGATCTCCGTGAGCGACTGGTTGCCGGTGCTCACCACGTACTCGGAGACGGTGCCCGAGACCGCCACCGCGTCGCCGACGGCCACCTTCGGCGCCGAGCCGGTGTAGACGAAGATGCCCTCGCTGGTGGCGGGGTCGTCGTCCGGGTCGGGGTCCTGGATCCAGAAGCCCTTCGAGGAGCCGGTGGTGCGGACGGCCGTGACGATGCCCGCGACATCGGTGACCGCCTGGCCCTTGTACGGGGAGATCCGGGTGGTGCCCTGGATGTCGTGGATCGCGACGGTGGCGGCGTGCGCGGTGCCGGTCAGGGCGACGGCGTACGTGGCACAGCTCGCGGTGGCCACGGCGAGCGCGGCGAGGCGGGTGCGACGGGTACGGCGGGTTCTGGGGTGCGTGGACTGGCTCGGCAAGGTTCCCTCCGGGGACGTGCGACGGGCGAGCGCCGGGACGAGGGTGGGGCTGGAAAGTGGGGCTGGGGGCGGCGGTGCGGGTGAGGCGGTGGGGGCGCCGTTGCAGCTTTCTACGCGCGTCAATCTCTTTCCTGCGCAGGGGAGTTGTCAAGGTTTTCCCGGTGTCTCTCAGGCGAGCGAAACCTGACGGGTACATGAACTGGGCAGCAAAGGGTCAAATCCGTCTAGGCTGAGCGGTCGCAACGTATGCCTCACGCATGGCCCCGAGGAGAACCAGCCGATGTCAGACAGCTCCCCCCTGCCGCCGGTGCGGCTGCCCGCCGAAGCGGAGCTGGCGCGGGACGCCCTCGCCACTCCGCTCCTGTCGCGCGCCGCGAAGCTCGCGCGCTGGGCCGGGCCTCAGACCCGGGTCGGCGCGGGCGGCGAACTCGTCGACGAGCAACTGCCCGCCGCCGCGGCCGAACTGGGATTCACCGACGCCGACGACGACGGTGACGCCGCCGCGTACGCGAGCGAGGCCTGGCGGGTCGCCGTCGACATCGGCCTGGTGGAGATCGTCGACGAGGGCTCCGAGGACTCCGAGGGTTCCGAGGAGTACGGCACGGTCGCCGTCGGCGATGAGCTCGCGGTCCTCACCTCCGGCAGCCCGGCCGACATCCTCGGACTGTGGCTCGGCGCGCTCGACACGGTGCTCGCCGACGCCTCCGTGCCCGACCTGGACGACCTTGTCGACGCCATGGAGGAGGGCGGCGAGATCGACTTCTCGCAGCTCGACTGGGACCCAGAGGCGGAGGCCGAGTTCCTGGAGGGGGTGCTCGGCAACCTGTACCTGCTGACCGTCGCCGAGGGCGGCGCGGGAGAGGCGCCGGTGCCGCTGCCCGCGCTCGCCGCGTCGATGATCGTCCCCGACGACATGGGGGAGCCCACCGACGACATCCTGGAGCAGGTGTCGGACGCGATGATGCGCCTCGACGACCAGTTCCGGCTGCTCGACCCGGTGGGGCTCGTGGAGTTCCAGCCGGTCGACGAGGCGCTGATGGCCGACATCGACGCGGACGAGCCGGTCGCCGAGCCCGTCGACGAGTCGGACGTCTCCCGGTACGGCATGGTGCGGCTCACCCCGCTCGGTCTGTACGGGATCCGGGCGCGGATGCTGGAGGCCGGGGTCGACGCCCCGGCCGTCGGTGACCTCGCCGACAAGGGGGCCGACGTGCTCCTGGACGCCACCTCCGGGTTCCCGCAGGCCGCCGCCCAGGCCGAGATCGAGCAGTGGCTCGCCCGGCGGGCGCCGCTGGACGCGGCACGCGAGCTGCTCGGCGCGGCGCGCGGCGCCGACGAGGGGGCCCCGCTGCGGCGGCTGCGCTGCCAGCAGGCTCTCTCGCTCGTCGGGACCGAGGCCGAGCCGGCGCTGCGCGACGTTCTCGACGACCCGCAGCTGGGCGGTCTCGCCCGGGTCTGGCTCGCCGAGCACGGCTTCACCGATGTGCCCGCGCCCTCGGAGGACCTGGTCTTCTGGCTCACCGTCGACACGATCGCGGCGCAGCTCTCCCTGGAGGGCAACTCCGAGGAGCTCCAGGCGCTGGTGGAGGGGCTCGCCGCGCAGCACAGCGGGTTCTTCGCCGCGGCCTGGAAGGTGGAGCACCCCGCGACGGCCGACGTCCTGGAGGCGATGGGCCGCCTCCACCCCGACAAGAAGGTCGCCAAGGAGGCCCGCAAGGCCGCCTTCAAGGCACGCTCGGCCGCGCAGTAGCGGCTGCCGGGTGCGCTCGCCCGGTCGGCGGGGTGCGGACCGGTGGTGCGCATCCCCGCCGTTCCCCGCTCCCCTGAAGGCACGCGCCGCGCGCGGCCTTCAGGGGCCGGGCCGTGCACCTGCTAGCAGAGATACCGCGTCGTGTGCTTGAACGACGACGTCGCCCCGTCGAAGCCGTACGTGCCCCGGTACGCCGGCGGGTTCTGGTACTCGCCGACGATCGTGATCGTGTTGGCGCAACTGCCCTGACCGGCCCGCTTCGCGTCGATGCGGATCGTGTCGCCGATGAAGCCGCCCGTGATGTCCCACGGGGCCCCGCAGATGCCGGACGTGATCTGGCCGCCGGTCACCACGTACGGGTGCGTGTTCGGGTTGATCTTCGCGGTGATGCCGAAGGTCACGGTCCCGTTGTTGAGCTCCAGCTTGCAGTCGACCGACACCGCCTCGGCGGAGACGTCCTGCTGCGCGGCGAACGCCTCGTCACGCGTCTTGACCTCCGCGCCCTGCGGATTGTGGAACCGGTGCTCGGCGCGGGACTGGCTCTTCTGCCTGCGTGCCTGAGTGGTCATGCCGTCACCTCCTATGCCAGCTGCTCGGCGATCTCGACGCGCAGCAACGCGCGTACGTTCTCGATGTGGTTGGCGACCGTGACCTGCGAGGAACCGGCGAACAGCAGGCCCACCGCGACGTTGTCGAGCGAGGTCACCAGGGAGCCGGAGTCGCCGCCGGCCGACATGTTCGTGGTGAGGATCTGGTCCTTGAAGCGGGCCGTGCCGGCGGTGCCGTAGTTGACGTCGATGGTCGCGTCGACCGCGATGATCCGGCCGAAGGACACGTTCGTCGTGCGGCCCGTCTTCTTCACGAGGTCGCCGACCGCGACGTTCGCCTTGCGGCGCCAGGCGCGCGGCGCGCCGCTGAAGTACTGCTCGCGCGTGGCGTCCTGGAACTGGACCTCGCCGAGCGCGCAGTCGACCACGTTGTTCTGCTGGTCGAGCGGCGTCTGCGGGGCGAACTGGATGGTGATGAACCGCGACAGCGTAGCGATCCGGTCCGCCGGGTTGGTGCCGCCGTCGAACGTGCCGGGCTGCACGATGACGCTGCCCAGCTGCGCCCGGTTGGAGTCGGCGAGCACGTGGTTGTTGGAGAGGACGTAGAACTTGGCCGGGGTGCCGAGGCCGGGCCCCGGCGGGTCCACGGTGGCGCCCGGCAGGAAGTCGTAGACCACGCTGCCGAGGGTGCCCGCGGTGATGGCCACGTTGCCGACCGAGAAGCCGGAGGGGCACGGGCGCATCCGGCGGACCAGGACCTGCGGCTCGAACGTGGCGAGGCCGCCGAGTTCTTCGAGCAGCGGCTGGCTCAGCCCGCCGAGCTGCTGGGAGACGCCGCCGTCGGGCCCGTACGTGACGCCCTCCTGCTGACGCCCGGCCCCGGCCGGCCGGCTCTGCCGCCGCTGGGCGGAGATCTGGCCGACGGCCACGATGTCGGTGGGGGTGCCGTCGTCCATCTGACGCGGGATCACATCCCGTTCCGGCAGCATGGATTCGGGGACCTTCTGGGTCACGAAGACCAGGACGGCCGGCTCGCCCGTGGGGCGTCCGTCGACCCATTTCACGCCGTGGCCGTAGCCGACCACGTTGGCCAGCGGCTGTTCGCGCCGCAGGAAGTCGCTCTGTGCCTGCTGGCGGGAGCTGTCGCTGAGCTGACCGCCGGCGGGTCCTCGCATCAATTCGGGCTGGCTCACGCCAGACCACCTCTTCCCCTGACGTTCGCGTGAGCGTGCGTACGGGGTTCCCTCGGCCGCAGTGGGGTCCGGCAGGGACCTCAGGGCGTTCCGTCCTGGGCCCGGACGTCACCGATCGCGAGCACGCGCACCGGTACGCCTTCGAGCTCCTGGGGAACCACGTCGTCCGCGAGGAGTCGGTCGCGGGGCACTTTGCGGGTGACGAAGACGACGACGACGTCCGTCCCCGAGTGCTCGTCCCTCCCGATGCCGACTCCGGTGACATTGGCCAGCTTCATCAGCCGGCTCTCATGGAGGGCGCGTGCCTGACGTGCGTCCACTCGGCTCGCCACCCCCTCGGCGGGTGATGCGGTGATGCAGGTAGGGCCTGTCTATTGCGGGGTGCGGGGCGGGTCAAGGCGTTCCGCGTGAAATCTTGGGATTGCTGATGGAGTGGGCCAGTTGACCTTCTTTACGAAGATTCATCCGACCCATCCCGGAAAGCGCTGTCTGGCACCGCTCGATGTCGGCGGCTGCCGTCAGGTGCGCAGATAGGAGGCGCCGTTGAGGTCGAGGACGGTGCCCGAGGCCCACTGCGCCCCGGGAGACGCCAGCCACAGCACGGCCCCGGCGATCTCGTCGGCGGACGCGACCCGTCCGAACGGGCTCTGGCCGCGCACCTCGTCCGTCAGCCGGTGCGCCACCCGCTCCGTCTCGATGAACCCGGGCGCCACCGACGCCACCCCGATCCCGTGCGGCGCGAGGGCGACGGCGAGGGACTGGCCGAGCGCGTGCACGGCGGCCTTCGTCGCGCCGTATGCCGGGTGATCGGGCTCGCCCTTGAAGGCGCCGCGCGAGCCGACGTTCACGATCCGGCCACCCGTGCCCTGCGTGATCATGCGCTGTGCGGCCAGGTGACTGAGGTTCGACGTACCGAGCAGGTTCACCGCCACATGGCGCTGCCACAGCTCCGACCATTCCTCGTACGACGTGGTCACGGGCGGGTGCGGCAGATTCACCGCCGCGTTGTTCACCAGGACGTCGATGCCGCCGAGGCCCTCCGCGGCCCGCTCGGCGACCGACTTCGCGCCCGCCGGGTCGGACACGTCCCCACCGACGAGCACGTGCCCGGCACCGGTCAGCGAGCCGAGCGTGGCCCTGGCCTCCTGTTCCCGTGACCCGAAATGCACGGCGACCCGGTCGCCGTTGGCGGCGAAGGCGCGGGCCAGTGCCCGGCCGAGCCCGCGCGACGCGCCGCTCACGAGCACCCGGCGTCCGGATTCCGGCACGTTCACTGAAGTCATGGAAGCGGGCCCCTCTACGTCGGTCGGTGTTCAACCGCCGTTTATACGCGAGCGAGAACGTGTGGCCGAAACAGCCTCTCCCCCCACTTTTACCTTCTTGACCTTCCTGACCGTCCTGACCTCCAACGGGAGACAGCCACATGTCGCTCACTCGCAGGGATTTCGCCAGACGCTCCGCGGCCACCGGTGCGGGCGTCGCGCTGGCCGGAACCGTCGGCGCCCTCGCCACCGCGCCGAACGCGCTCGCGGCCACGGACAACGGGCTCGACCACGACCACGACCACCCGCACGGTGTCGGCTACGGCGAACTGATCCCCGACCCGGCCGGGATCCTCGCGCTGCCCGCCCACTTCTCGTACAAGGTCATCACCTACTGCGGGAAGACCAAGCTGGAGTCCGGCGAGTTCACGCCGTCCAACCACGACGGCACCGCCACCTTCGACGGGCCGCGCGGCACCACCCTCCTCGTCAACAACCACGAGCTGGCCGGCGCCCGCGCCAACTGGCCGCACCCCGTGCCGCTCGCCGACGGGCTCGTCTACGACCCGATGGCGGCCGGCGGCTGCACCGTCGTCGAGGTCCGCCGCGGCGGCGAGGTCGCCGAGTGGGTCGGCATCGCCGGCACCGCCACCAACTGCGCGGGCGGCCGCACCTCCTGGGGCACCTGGCTGACCTGTGAGGAGACCGAGGACAAGGCCGGCAAGAACGGCTTCACCAAGGACCACGGCTACGTCTTCGAGGTCGACCCGTACGACAGCCGCGCCAACCGGGCCCCCCAGCCCATCAAGGCGTTCGGCCGGTACGCCCACGAGGCCGTCGTCATCGACCCCAAGCGCGGCCACGCCTACCTCACCGAGGACGCCTCCGGCCCCAACGGCCTGCTCTACCGCTGGACCCCGCCGGAGGGCTTCCACCACGGCCGCGGCAAGCTGCGCACCCTCGCCGACGACGCCGGTGTCTTCGAGGCGTTCAAGTGCTTCGACTCCGGCGGCCGGTTCGTCGACGACCTGTCCCGCGCCACCAAGACCGGCACGGTCTACGGCGTCGACTGGGTGGAGGTCCCCGACCGCGACGCCAAGACCGTCTCCACGCGCAAGCAGTTCAAGGACGGCGAGATCACCCGCGCCCGCAAGCTGGAGGGCATGTGGTGGGGTGACGGCGGCGCCTACATCGTCTCCTCGTTCGCCCGCGCGGAGAGCCCCGTCCAGCACGACGGCCAGGTCTGGTTCTACGACCCCAAGCGCCGCACCCTGACCCTGAAGGTGCTGCTCGGCGTCAACCCGGACCCGTTGAAGGACGGCGCCTTCGACGGCCCGGACAACATCACGGTCTCCCCGTACGGCGGTCTGGTCATCGCCGAGGACGGCGACGGCATCCAGCACCTGTTCGGCGCGACCGAGAAGGGCCGTACGTACCCGATCGCGCGCAACGAGCTGAACATCGGCACCGAAGCGGAGCCGGAGTACAGCGAGTTCACCGGCGTCACCTTCTCGCCGGACGGACGCACCCTGTACGCGAACATCCAGACGCCGGGCATCATGCTCGCCATCACCGGCCCCTGGAAGCGCCAGAAGTAGGGCTCGCCCCGGCCCTACTGCAGCGGGTCCACCGGCGGAGCCTCACTCTCCGCTGCGATGCGGTGGACCCGCTGCCGCACCGCGTACCAGCCGGCCGTCAGACAGATCGCGATCGGGATCAGCATCAGGACCGTGTCGCGGCCCGCGCCGTCCCGGTCGAACCACATCATCACGATCACCCCGAGCAGGAACGCGATCGTCGTCAGCTCGATCCACGGCGAGGCCCAGAGCCGGAACGCGGGCCGGTGCACGAGCCCCTGCTTCGCCCGCCGCACGAACACCAGATGGCAGAGCATGATCATGCACCAGGTGGAGATGACGCCGAGCGACGAGATGTTGGTGACGATCGCGAACGCGTCCTGCGGCAGCCACGCGTTGAGCGCGACGCCGAGCAGCGCCGCCGTCGCCGTCAGCAGGATCCCGCCGTACGGGACGTGGCTGCCGCTCATCCGCGCCGTGAACGACGGCGCCGAGCCCGCCATCGCCATCGAGCGCAGGATGCGGCCCGTCGTGTAGAGGCCGGAGTTGAGGGACGACATGGCGGCGGTGAGCACCACCAGGTTCATGATGCCGCCCGCCGACGGCACCCCGATCTTCGAGAGCACCGTCACGAACGGGCTCTGGTCCGCGGAGTACGCGGTCCACGGCAGCAGCAGCGTCAGCATCACGACCGAGCCGACGTAGAAGATGCCGACCCGCCACATGATCGAGTTCACGGCCTTCGGGACGAGCTCCTCCGGCTTCTCGGTCTCGCCCGCCGTCACACCGACCATCTCCACGGCCGCGTACGCGAAGACGACGGTCTGCGTGATGAGGACGACCGGCAGGACGCCCAGCGGGAAGAAGCCGCCGTTGTCGGAGATCAGCGAGAAGCCCGGATCCTGTCCGTCCACCGGCTTGCCGGTGGCGAGGAAGAAGATGCCGATCAGCAGGAACAGCACGAGCGCCGCGACCTTGACGATGGCGAACCAGAACTCCATCTCACCGAAGCTCTTCACGGAGATCAGGTTCACGGTGAGCACGATCGCCAGCGCGATCGCCGCGAGCACCCACTGCGGGACCGACGTGAACATCGACCAGTAGTGCACGTACAGGGCCACCGCCGTGATGTCGGCCATGCCGGCGGTCGACCAGTTCAGGACGTACATCCAGCCCGCCACGTACGCGCCGCGCTCGCCCAGGAACTCCCGGGCGTAGCTGACGAACGAACCCGACGACGGGCGGTGCACGACCAGTTCCCCGAGGGCCCGCACCACGAAGAAGGCGAAGACGCCGCAGATCGCGTAGGCGAAGGCGAGGCCGGGTCCCGCCTTCGCGAGGTTGCCGCCCGCACCGAGGAAGAGTCCGGTGCCGATCGCGCCACCGATCGCGATCATGCTGATGTGACGCGGTTTCAGGGCCTTGCTGTAGCCGAGGTCTCCCGCGTCGGTGACCCCTTCCGCGGTGGTCGGGTCGTCGAGGTGTGAGTCGTTTTCCTGGTGCACGACCGGAACTCTCGCAAAATATCCGCCTTTCATGGCCGATACGCGCCGTCCCGGCCCCGGACCTGCACATCCGTACGAGGGCGTGCACCCGCTCTCCGCGCGCTCCCGGGGAGCTTCGGTCCGCCCCGGCGGAGTCTGGCGAACGGGGCCCGGCGCGGCGCGGGGAGCCTAGGGTCGGTTGTGTCTGTGCCCTGCGAGATCCTGAAGGGCGTGCGCGTGGTCTGGTCCCCGTCCCTGCACACGGTGCGCGTCTCCGTCTGCCATGCCCCCGGCCGTACGACCGTCGAGGTGGCCGGCGAGCTCGACGTGGCGTCCCTGCCCGCGCTCACCGGGCTGCTGCTGCCCTCGGAGCATCCGCCGGGGACCTGGATCGGGCTCGACCTCAGCAGGGTCACCTTCTGCGCGCCGGGCGTGGTGGACGAGCTGCTCCGGGCCGCGGCCCGGCTGCGCACGGCCGACTGCACGCTGGCGATCGAGCAGGCCCACAGCAGCGTCCGCAGGGTCATGCGGCTGCGCGGGCGCACCGGGGAGTTCGCGTCCGCCCCGGCGGCCCGCATGCGCCGCCCGGCGCCGGACGCGCGCGACCCGTACATCTCCCTGCTCGCCCAGACCCTGACGCTGGCGCTGCGCATCACCGGCGCCCCGATGGGCAACGCACAGCTGTACGACTCCGAGGAGGGGGTGCTGCGGATCGTCACCCAGCACGGCTTCCACCGGCCGTTCCTGGACTACTTCGAGACCGTCCGCGACCGGGGCACCGCCTGCGGCGTCGCCGCGCTGGAGGCGAGCCCCGTCTTCATCGAGGAGGTCGCGGCCTCGCCGGTGTTCCTGGGCACGCCCGCGGAGGACGCCATGCTCGACGCGGAGGCCAGGGCCGTCGCCTCGATGCCGGTCCTGGCACGCGACGGCGCGCTGGTCGGCATCGTCTCCGTGCACCGGCGCCGGCCCGTCGCCTGGACGCGCGAGGAGCAGGGCGTGCTGGGGCGGCTCGCGCACGCGGCGGGACAGACGCTGCTGCACGCCGATGTCTGAGGAGAAGCGCCCGGGTGTCGCGGGACGCCAGGGTGAGGGGCCGCCGAGAAAAGTCTTCGGTAAGGGAACGGTAAAGCGGAGTCGGTCGTTATCCCCGGCATGACAGCTATGACCCCCGGCTCGAACATCCCGCTCACGGCGCAGCGCGTGGCGGTGGACGTCACGGCCCCCGTGCGGCTCGACGTATCGGGCCTGCTGCTCACCGCCGACGGCAAGGTGCGCTCGGACGACGACTTCATCTTCTACAACCAGCCCGCGGGCCCCGGCGTGACGTACACGTCGGGCGGCGGCGCGTCCCCGGACTCGATCACCGTGGACACCACCGCGGTGCCGCCGGGCATCGAGAAGATCGTCGTCACCGCGAGCCCGGACGCCGCGGGCCAGACCTTCCAGGGCATCGAGCCCACGGCCACGATCCGCAACGCGGACGACGGCTCGGTCCTGGCCACCTTCACGCCGCCGCAGCTCGGCGCGGAGACGGCGCTGGTGGTCATGGAGGTCTACCTGCGCAACGGGGCGTGGAAGGCCCGCGCCGTGGGGCAGGGCTACGCCAATGGCCTGGCGGGCATCGCCACCGACTTCGGCGTCTCCGTGGAGGAGCCCGAGGCCCCGGCCGCGCCCGCCGCGGCTCCGGCCCCTGTCGCTCCGGCCCCGGTGGCCGCGCCGCCCGCGCCGACCACCCCGCCCGTCGACCCGCGCATCGCGCCGCCCCCGCCGCAGGGCGCGGCCCCGGCGGCGCCCGTCCCGGCCGCCGGCGGGAAGATCAACCTCGACAAGGGGCGGGTCTCGCTCCAGAAGAACCAGACGGTGTCCCTGGTCAAGGGCGGCCGCCCGCTGCTCTCGCAGGTCAAGATGGGCCTCGGCTGGGAGCCCGCGTACCGCGGCAAGGACATCGACCTGGACGCGTCGGTCATCGCGTACGGGCCGCAGCGCAACCACGTCGACAGCTGCTACTTCGGCAAGCTCTCGATCGTGAACGGCGCGATCAAGCACTCCGGTGACAACCTCACGGGCGAGGGCGGCGGGGACGACGAGGTGATCGTCGTCGACCTGGGCCGGCTCCCGCAGGACGTCACGGGCCTGGTCTTCACGGTGAACTCGTTCTCGGGCCAGAAGTTCACCGAGGTCGCCAAGGCGTACTGCCGCCTCCTCGACGCGGCGACGGGCGAGGAACTGGTCCGCTTCGACCTCACCAACGCCGAGCCGCAGACCGGCGTCATGATGGCCAAGCTGATCAAGCAGTTCAGCGGCGAGTGGGAGATGACCGCGATGGGCGACTTCGTGAAGTCGCGGACCGTGCGCGGGATGGTGAAGCCGGCCGCCCAGGCGCTGTAGTCCGTACCTGCCCGTACCCGGCCGCACGCCTCGCCCGTCGTAGGGGCGGGGCGTGCGGGGATCCGGTGCGCGAGTGCCTCAGGGCGTCACGACGATCTTCCGGTCGAGGTCGATGCCCGACGCGAACTGCTCCAGCGCCTGCGGGTGCCTGTCCAACGGCAGCCGGTCGTTGATGAAGACGTTCGGGTCGAGGACGCCGCCCGCGAAGAGTTCCGCCGCTCGCTCGTAGCGGCGCAGCGCCGCCATCGAACCGGTGATGGTGATCTCCTGGTTGTAGATCCGGTACGGGTCGACGGTGACGCGGGTCGCGTGGTCGGCGACCCCGAACTGCGGGAACGGGCCGACTCCGCGCGGGCGAACGGTCTGGCGCGGGCCGCCCCGGTCCCGCTGCTGCGCGCGGCGCCGGCCTGGAGCGGCAGGCGGTCAGTACGGCCAGATCGGCGGGTCGTTGACGAAGCGGCCGCCCATGTACAGGTGGGCCGGGTTGTCGTCGGTCAGCGGGCCGAACTCGGCGAGCAGCTTCTCCGCGTAGACCTCGGAGTCGTCCTGCGGCTCGTAGCCGAGGGCGCGGGCGCTCGAAAGGTCCCACCAGGCACGGGTGTTGGCGGACGAGCCGTAGACGACGGTGTGGCGGACGCCCTCGGCGGACAGCGCCGCGTGGAAGAGGCGGGCGCCGTCGGCGGGGCTCATCCACACCGACATCATGCGGACGTCGGTGGGCTCCTTGAAGCAGGAGCCGATGCGCACCGAGACGGTCTCGACGCCGTGCTTGTCGGAGTAGAACTGGGCGAGGTCCTCGCCGAACGACTTGGACAGGCCGTAGTAGGTGTCCGGGCGGCGCAGCGTCTCGACCGGGACCAGCGGGGCGCCGTCCTCGACGCGCGGGCGCGGCGTGTACCCGATCGCGTGGTTGGAGGAGGCGAAGACGATCCGGGGCGCCGTGCCGTCCGCCCGGCTCTCGGCCTCCTCGCGCACCGCCTCGTAGAGGTGGTACGTGCCCTTGATGTTCGACTCCAGGATCTTGTCGAACGTCGATTCCAGGGAGATGCCCGCGAGGTGCAGCACTCCGTCGACGCCGCGGACCGCCTTGCGCAGTGCCTCGGTGTCGTTCAGGTCCGCGACGATCGCCTCCGGCGCGTCCTCGACCGGGCGCACGTCGAACAGGCGAAGTTCGTAGCCGTACTGGGGCAGCAGCTCGCGCATCAGGGTGCCGAGACCGCCGGCGGCGCCGGTGAGCAGGATCGTGCGGGGCCCAGAAGAGGCTGCCATGTGCGTGATCTCCGTGTCCATGCGTGAGCCATATTCACATTCTTGGACAAGCTAAGGAGGGTGGCGCAGCTCCGTCAAGGGTCGCACAGGACGAGTGGGTTCAGGCGGGTTCGGGCGCTTGACCGTCCCCTTTGGGGCGGCTTACGGTACGCCTGTTCAGAAATATAGACGCGGATCAGAAACGTGCACGTGCTGTCGGGTCGGCCGCAGCCGCGTGCGTGCAACGCTCAGGGAGAGCCCGTGACGTCAGCCGCCCTCGCCGCTCGCCTCAGTGTCCCGAGCGGGCCGCTGTTCTTTCCGGTCACCGCGTACGGGCCCGACGGCGCCGGCGCCCCCGTGGACCTCGACACCTACCGCACCCATGTGCGGCGCGGCGTCGAGGCCGGGGCCGCGGCCGTGTTCGCCTGCTGCGGCACCGGCGAGTTCCACGCGCTCGCGCCCGAGGAGTTCGAGGCCGTCGTCGCCGCCGCGGTCGAGGCGACCGACGGCCGGGTGCCGGTGATCGCGGGCGCCGGATACGGCACCGCCCTCGCGGTCCAGTACGCCCGCGCGGCCGAACGGGCGGGCGCCGACGGCCTGCTGGCGATGCCGCCCTACCTCGTCGTCGCCGGGCAGGAGGGGCTGCTGCGCCACTACACCGAGGTCGCCGAGGCGACGTCCCTCGGTGTCATCGTCTACCAGCGCGACAACGCCGTGTTCACGCCGGAGACCGTCGTCGCGCTCGCCCGCCACCCGAAGGTCATCGGCCTCAAGGACGGGCTCGGCGACCTCGACCTGATGCAGCGGACCGTGAGCGCGGTGCGCGAGAGCGGCGTGCGCGACGACTTCCTGTACTTCAACGGGCTGCCCACCGCCGAACTCACCATGCCCGCCTACCGCGGCATCGGCATCTCGCTCTACTCCTCCGCCGTCTTCTGCTTCGCGCCCGAGATCGCGCAGGCCTTCCACAAGGCGCTGAACACGGGCGACGACCGGACCGTCAACCGGCTGCTCGACGGCTTCTACCGGCCCCTCGTCGAACTGCGCAACCAGGGCAGGGGGTACGCGGTCTCGCTGGTGAAGGCCGGGGTACGGTTGCGCGGGCTCGACGTCGGCGAGGTGCGGCCGCCGCTGCACGAGCCGGCCGAGGAGCACGTCAAGCAGCTCGCCCGACTCGTCGAGCGGGCCCAGGAGTTGCTCGACACCGCCGGGTCGTCGGACACCGTCGGTCCGTCGGACACCGCCGGTCCGTCGGACACCGTCGGGTTGTCGGGCACGGCCGGGCCGTCGGACACCGCCGGGCCGTCGGACACGGCCGAGCCGTCAGGCACCGCCGCCGCCGGAGAGGAAGCGACCGCGTGAAGACCTCCGCCTTTGTCTACCCCTGGGACGTCAACGGCGACCCGGACGCCGCCCGCCGCATCGCGGACCTCGGCGTCCAGCAGGTCACCCTCGCCGCCGCCTACCACTCCACCCGGGCCCTCACCCCGCGCCACCCGCGCCACCGCGTCGTCACCGCCGAGCACGCCGCCGTCCTCTACCCGGTCGACGAACAGCGCTGGCAGGGACGGGAGTTGAGGCCGTACGCGGCTGGGGACTGGGCGGCCGGCGACGCCTACGGCGAGGCGGCCGCCGCGCTCGCCGACGCCGGCCTCGACGTGCACACCTGGGTCGTCCTCGCCCACAACTCCCGGCTGGGCGCGGAGCATCCGGACACCTCGGTCGTGAACGCGTACGGCGACCGCTACCCCTGGGCGCCCTGCATCGCCCAGGCCGCCACGCGCACGTACCTGGTGGACCTGGCCGCGGAGGCGGCGACCCGGCCCGGCGCCCGCGGCACCGAGCTCGAATCCCTCGGCTGGTACGGCCTCGCCCATCTGCACGCCCACGACAAGACCGGCGGCGTCGGCCTCGGCGAGGCCGGGCAGTACCTGATGTCGCTCTGCTTCTGCCCGGCATGCCGGGACGGCTACGCCGAACACGGCCTGGACGCCGCCGAGTTGAGCCGTTCGGTGCGCGGAGCCCTGGAACCCGTATGGCGCGGCGAGACCGCCGACGACGGCTGGGCCACCGTCGAGAAGCTGCTCGGCGCCGAGGCCGCGAGCGCCACCCGCGCCTACCGCGACGCCACCGCCCGCAGCCTCCAGGAAGCGGCCGTCGCCGCGGTGCGGGCCGCCGCCCCCGACGGCTTTCAGGTGCTGCTGCACGCCGACCCGGCGTCGTACCACTGCGGTGCCAACGCGGGCGTCGACCCCGCCCACATCCTCTCCGTCGCCGACGGCGTGGTCGTGCCCTGCACGGGCGGCTCCGGCCTGATCGCCCCCTTCGCGGCGCAGGGCAAGGGGGTCGTCGCCGCGAACTTCACCGTCGTACGGGGGATGGGCGGCAGCCCCGACACCCTCGCGGCGGACATCGCGGCAGCCCGCGAGCTGGGCGCGAACCAGGTGCGGCTGTACCACGCGGGGCTGGCGTCGGACGCGGATCTGGGGGCGGTGGCGGGGGCGCTCGCCGGGATCGGCTGAGCACCGATGAGTTCCGGGCCCCGCACCGGTCTGCACCGGTGAGCACTGGACACTCACCGGAAGGGTCACCATGAGTGACACGACAGTGGATCTCGGTCCGCAGGCACGGATCGTCGCGCGGCTCGCCCACGGGGTCCGCGACGAGCAGCTCGACCTGCCGACGCCCTGCCCCGACTTCGCGGTGCGCCATCTCCTCGGCCACTTCCTGGGGCTTTCCGAGGGGCTGCGGGCGACGGCCCGCAAGGAGCGCGACACCAGGAACGAGGCGACGCCCGGCAGTGCGCTGCCCGATCTCGCGCCGGACTGGCGGGCGGCCCTGCCCAAGGCGCTGGACGCTCTGGTCGAGGCCTGGCAGGACCCTGCCGCGTGGGACGGCATGACGCACGCGGGCGGCGTCGACCTGCCGGGTTCCGTCGCGGGACTCGTCACCGCCGACGAGCTCGTCGTCCACGGCTGGGACCTGGCCCGCGCCACCGGCCAGGAGTACACCCCCGACGAACCGGCCCTGTGGGCCGCCCACGCCCTGCTCGCCCCCGCCGCGGACGACAGCGGCGGAGGCGGCCTGTTCGGGCCGGTCGTCCCCGTGCCGGCCGAGGCGTCCTTCGTGGACCGGGTCGTCGGGCTCAGCGGG
Source organism: Streptomyces sp. VRA16 Mangrove soil (assembly GCF_017377775.1). Lineage (GTDB taxonomy): Bacteria > Actinomycetota > Actinomycetes > Streptomycetales > Streptomycetaceae > Streptomyces. Next base: position 112,332 of record NZ_JAFVLN010000012.1, on the reverse strand, counting down.
CGGGACCCGGGGTGGCGGCCCTGAAAAGCGCGTCCGGGGGCTGAGCCCGGCCCGGGTTCGGCCCCGCCCGATCCGCCACGCGTCAAGACGCACCGCCCACGCCGGAACCGGGCCGTGCGGCCTGCCCAGGACGATCCAGAACGTGCCCTCCGGGCCCGGGGCCGCATTGAAGTCCTGGGTGAGCACGTGCCCTCCGGGCCCGGGGTCGCATTGAAGTCCTGGGTGAGGAGGGCGAGTTCGGCGCGGCCGCCCGGACCCGGACTCGCCGAACCGCCCAGAACCAGGGCGAGTTGGGCCTCTCGCAGTGCGCCGGGCCTCCTGAAGTCGGCCTTCAGCAGCAGATCGTGGTGGCCGTCGCCGTCGAAGTCGTCCACGCTCGGCGGGCGCCGGGGACCCGAGGGGGCGGGCGCCGGCGCCGGGGGCGCGGCCGCCGGTGTCGCGCAGCGGCCCGCCCGCCCGCGCCCGGTCGGCGTCGCCGCCGCCCCCCGCCGCCGTCGGTGCAGGGCCCGAAGGGCAGGACGAACGCGCAGGTCGCCGCGCGGGAACGCGGTGATGCGCGGGAGATCGGGTCAGGCCATGCAGTCAACCCCCGCACGCAGAAGCCGCGTTGGGCTCACGGGGCGATGACCATCGGGCCCCACACGCGCGCGGCCGGGTCGCCCGTGCGGATACGTGAAGGGATCAACTGACTTCTTTTGCCGGAAGCGTTGACGAAACAAGGCTGTGCTTCTAGCTTCAACGCGTCGTACTTCGTACGTCATATATGAGACGCGATACGCGGTACGCCAGACATCAGATGCCCCACACCGGACATCAGACGCGAGACAGGCCCCGCCGGGCCGGCCAAGACCAGACCGAGAGGCGCGCATGACCTCTGTGCCCACCCCGATCCCCTCCCGCACCCAGTACGTCCAGGAGGAGATCAAGCGCCGCATCCTGACCGGGCAGCTCAGACCCGGACAGGCCCTGGTCGAGACCGACCTGGCCGCGCAGTTCGGTGTCTCCAAGACGCCGGTGCGCGAGGCGCTCAAGACACTGGCCGGGACCGGGCTCGTCGTGATGAGCCAGTACAAGGGCGTCACGGTGCGGATGGTGGACGCCGACATGGCCCGCGAGGTCTACGACGTGCGTCTGCTGCTCGAACCGGAGGCGCTGCGCCGCACCGTGCGGCGCCGGGCCTCCCTCGACGCCGCCCGCGACGCCCTGCGCGCCGCCGACACCGCGGGAGACACGGCCCAACGCTCCCTCGCCAACCGGGAGTTCCACCGCGCCCTCTACGTCCCGTGCGGCAACCCGCTGCTCGGCAAGATGCTCGACGAGGTCCGTGACCAGGCCGCCCTGGTCTCCGCGGTGGCCTGGGCCGCCGATCCGTCCTGGGAGCGGGAGGCGGCCGAGCACCGGGAGATCCTGGAGCTCGCGCTCGCCGGCGACGCGCAGGGCGCCTCGCGCGCGCTGCGGGACCACATCGCGTCGTTCGTACAGCGGGCCTTCCCCGAAACGGCGGAGGACCGGGAGGAAAAGGGTGAGCAGCTCTCATGACAGCCACGTTCGAGACCCAGCGGGCCGCGCTCGCCGACGTCGTCGCGATCCCGGTGACGCCGTTCGCCGAGGACGGATCCGTCGCGGAGGCGACCTTCAGGTCCCTGCTGCGACGGCTGCTCGACGGCGGCGTGCGCATCCTCACCCCGAACGGCAACACCGGTGAGTTCTACGCACTGACCCCCGGCGAACGCCGCCGGATCACCGAGCTGACCCTCGACGAGGCGGGCGACGCCGCGGCGGTCCTCGTCGGCGTCGGCCACGACCTGCCGACCGCGATCGACGCCGCCCGGCACGCCCGTGAGCTCGGCGCCCACATGGTGATGGTGCACCAGCCCGTGCACCCGTACATCTCCGAGGGCGGCTGGGTCGACTACCACCGCGCCATCGCCGAGGCCGTGCCCGAGCTCGGCGTCGTCCCCTACATCAAGAACGCCTCGCTGTCCGGCGCCCGCCTCGCCGAACTGGGCGCGGCCTGCCCCAACGTGATCGGCGTGAAGTACGCCGTGCCGGACGCCGCACGCTTCGCCGGCTTCGCCCGGGACGCGGGCCTCGACCGCTTCGTGTGGGTGGCCGGGCTCGCCGAGCCGTACGCCCCGTCCTACTTCTCCGCGGGCGCCACCGGCTTCACCTCCGGCCTGGTGAACGTCTCCCCGAGCGTCTCGCTGTCCATGATCGAAGCGCTTCGATCCGGCGACTACCCGGCCGCCATGAAGGTCTGGGAGCAGATCCGCCGCTTCGAGGAGCTGCGCGGCGCCGACGCCTCCGCCAACAACGTCTCCGTCGTCAAGGAGGCCCTCGCCTCGCTCGGCCTGTGCCGCCGCGAAGTCCGGCCCCCGAGCCAGGAGGTGCCGGAGGCGGAGCGCGCCGAGGTCGCCGAGATCGCGGCGGGGTGGGCCATATGACCGGCCGGCCCCGGCTCGCCCCCGAAGAGCTCCGCTCGCACCAGTGGTACGGCACCGAGGGCGCCCTGCGCATCTGGTCGCACAACGCCCGGATGCGTCAGCTCGGCTACGAGGCCGAGGAGTACAAGGGCCGCCCGGTCGTCGCGGTGCTCAACACCTGGTCCGACATCAACCCCTGCCACGTCCACCTGCGCGAGCGCGCCGAGGCCGTCAAGCGGGGCGTGTGGCAGGCCGGCGGTTTCCCGCTGGAGTTCCCCGTCTCCACGCTCTCGGAGACGTATCAGAAGCCGACCCCGATGCTGTACCGGAACATGCTCGCCATGGAGACGGAGGAGCTGCTGCGCTCCTACCCGGTCGACGCGGCCGTGCTGCTCGGCGGCTGCGACAAGTCCACGCCCGCGCTGCTCATGGGCGCCACCTCCGCCGACGTGCCCTCCCTCTTCGTGCCCGCGGGCCCGATGCTGCCGGGGCACTGGAGGGGTGAGACGCTCGGCTCCGGCACGGACATGTGGAAGTACTGGGACGAGCACCGCGCCGGGAATCTGACGGACTGTGAACTGCGGGAGCTACAGGGCGGGTTGGCGCGTTCACCCGGTCACTGCATGACCATGGGGACCGCCTCCACCATGACGGCGGCCGCCGAGGCCCTCGGCATGACCCTGCCCGGCGCCTCCTCCGTCCCCGCCGTCGACTCCGCGCACGAGCGGATGGCCGCTGCGTCCGGGCGCCGCGCCGTCGACCTGGCGTGGACCGCGCTCAAGCCGTCCGAGATCCTCACCCGCCAGGCCTTCGACGACGCCGTCACCACCGTGCTCGGCCTCGGCGGATCCACCAACGCCGTCATCCACCTGATCGCGATGGCCGGCCGCGCGGGCATCCCGCTCACCCTCGACGACTTCGACCGCATCGCCCGCACCGTACCGGTGCTCGCGAACGTACGGCCCGGCGGACAGACGTACCTCATGGAGGACTTCCACTTCGCCGGCGGCCTGCCCGCGTTCCTGTCCCGCATCACCGACCTGCTGCACCTCGAACGGCCCACGGTGAACGGGACGTTGGGGGAGCAGATCGAGGGTGCGGTCGTGCACGACGACGACGTCATCCGTCCCCGCGAGAACCCGGTCGCGGCCGAGGGCGGGGTCGCCGTGCTGCGCGGCAACCTCTGCCCCGACGGCGCCGTCATCAAGCACATCGCCGCCGAGCGGCACCTGCTCAAGCACACCGGCACCGCGGTCGTCTTCGACGACTACAAGACCATGCAGCGCACCATCGACGACCCGGAGCTCGGCATCACCGCCGACAGCGTCCTGGTGCTGCGCAACTCCGGTCCCAAGGGCGGCCCGGGGATGCCCGAGTACGGCATGCTGCCGATCCCCGACCACCTGCTCAAGCAGGGGGTGCGGGACATGGTGCGGATCTCCGACGCCCGGATGAGCGGCACCAGTTACGGGGCGTGCGTGCTGCACGTCGCGCCCGAGTCGTACATCGGCGGTCCGCTCGCCCTGGTGCGCACCGGCGACAGCATCACCCTCGACGTCTCGGCCCGGGCACTGCAACTGAATGTCTCCGAGGACGAGTTGGAGCGGCGGCGGGCCGAGTGGACCGCTCCGCCCGAGCGGTACGAGCGCGGCTACGGCGCGCTCTACAACGAGCAGATCACGCAGGCCGACACCGGCTGCGACTTCGCCTTCCTGGCCAGGCCGGGCAAGGTGCCGGATCCGTACGCGAGCTGAGCCGCCACCGTGCGGGGCGGTACCCGCCCCGCATGCCCGAGATGTCGAACCGCGTCTGCGAAGCGCTTCAAGATCGCCGATGGGACAACGGTCGCCCTCGTAGAAAGCGCTTCCTCCAGCATCAACCTGAGCCACCGAGAACGGAGTTCACGTCATGGCCCAAGCCGCTGCCGTGGCCAAAGCCCCGCCGGCCACCCCGCCCGCCCGGCGCCGCAGGTCGGCCACCCCGCGCAGGCTCCCGTACCTGCTGATCGCGCCCGCCGGTCTGCTGATGCTGGGCTTCATCGCGTACCCCGTCATCAGCGTCTTCTACTACAGCCTGCAGAACTACAACCCCACCAAGCCGTGGCGCAACGGATTCGCGGGCCTCGACAACTTCGTCACCGCGTTCACCAGCGACCCCGACTTCTGGCGGACGCTGGGCTTCAGCCTCCAGTGGGTCGTGGTGCAGGTCGTCCTGCAGCTGCTGCTCGGTCTCGGGCTCGCCCTGGTCGTGAACCAGACCTTCATCGGCCGCGGTCTGGCCCGTGCGCTGGTCTTCTCGCCGTGGGCCGTCTCGGGTGTGCTCACGTCCTCCATCTGGATGCTGCTCTACAACTCCCAGACGGGCATCACCCGTTACCTCGCGGACGCCGGCATCGGCTCGTACGGCACGTCGTGGCTCTCCGACACCGCGACCGTCTTCCCGGCCGTCGTCACCGCCGAACTCTGGCGCGGTGTCCCCTTCTTCGCGATCCTCATCCTCGCCGACCTCCAGTCCGTCTCGAAGGACCTGTACGAGGCCGCCGAGGTCGACGGCGCGAGCCGGCTGGGGCAGTTCTTCCACATCACGCTGCCGCACCTGAAGGACGCGATCGTCCTCTCCACGCTGCTGCGCGCCGTGTGGGAGTTCAACAACGTGGACCTGCTCTACACCCTCACCGGCGGCGGACCCGCGGGTGAGACGACCACCCTGCCGCTGCGCATCGCCTCCATCGCCGTCGACAGCCACGACTTCGGCTACGCGTCCGCGCTGACGTCCATCGCCTTCGTGATCCTCCTGTTCTGCTCGATGATCTATCTCCGCCTGAGCAAGTTCGGGGGCGAGGACAAGTGACCGTCAAGGAAGCCCAGTTGACCGCCACCGCCACCGCACCCGTGAAGCGGGCTCCCGGCCGCCACCGCATCGACGTCAAGCCGTCCAAGGAGGGCAGCTCCTGGGAGCATGTGCCGCGCTGGCAGATCTACGTCCCGCTCTGCGTGTACCTGCTGTTCACGCTGGTCCCCTTCTACTGGATGCTGCTCTTCGCGTTCCGCCCCGCGGGCTCCACGTCCCTCGTGCCGTGGCCGCTCACCTTCGAGCACTTCGACAAGGTGTGGAACGAGCGGGCCTTCGGCACCTTCTTCCAGAACAGCCTGCTCGTCGGCGTCGCCTCGATGTTCATGACGACCGTCGTCGCCCTGGCGGGCGGCTACGCGCTCGCCCGCTTCAACTTCAGGATCAAGCGCGGCTTCATGCTGGCGCTGCTGTGCTCGCAGTTCATCCCGGGCGCCCTGATGCTCGTACCGCTCTTCGAGATCTTCGCCAACCTGAAGATGATCAACTCGCTGGGCAGCGTCATCATCGCCGAGACCGTCTTCCAGCTCCCGCTGACGATGATCCTCATCAGCGGCTTCATCAAGAACGTGCCGGCCTCCCTGGAGGAGGCCGCCTGGGTCGACGGCTGCGGACGGTTCCGCGCCTTCTGCGCCGTGGTGCTCCCGCTGCTGCGGCCGGGACTCATCGCCGTCGGCTCGTTCGCCTTCGTGCACAGCTGGAACCACTTCCTGTTCGCCCTGATGTTCCTCTCCGACCAGAGCAAGCAGACGATCCCGGTCGGCCTCGCCACCCTCATGGGCGCCGACTCCGTCGACCTGGGCGCGCTCGCCGCCGGCGGTGTCGTGGCCGCGCTGCCCGTCGTCATCGTCTTCGCCTTCATTCAGAAGTGGCTGGTCACGGGGTTCAGCGCTGGGGCGGTGAAGGGATGAGAACCGTACGCGGCAGAGTCCTCCAGGGCGCCGTCGTCCGCGGGCTGCTCGCCGGCGGGCTCGTCGCCTCCGGCCCGGCCGGGGCCGCGCCCCGCGACATCAGCCGCGACGTCCTCGCCGCGAACGACGGCTGGGCGCGCGCCGACCGGGACGTGGCGCGCGGCGCCGGGGCGGGGAGGATCCGGTGAGCGCACGCACACCCCACGCAAGGCCGGCCGAGCCGGTGCCCGTCGTCCTCGCGGGCGCCCGCGGCCACGGCCACTGGCACCTGAACAACCTGCGACGGCTGGCCGACGCGGGCCGCGTCACCCTCGCCGGCGTCTGCGAACTGAAGCCGCTGGACGACAGCGAACTGCAGGGCTTCACCGGCGTCGCCCAGTGCGCCGACTTCGGTGACCTGCTCGACCGCACCGGCGCCCGGGTCGCGATCATCTGCACCCCGATCCCGACCCACACCGACCTGGCGCTCACCGCCGCCGCGCGCGGCGTCCACCTGCTCCTGGAGAAGCCGCCCGCGCCGTCGTACGCGGAGTACGAGCGGATGGCGGCCGGGGTGGCCGAGGCCGGAACCGCCTGTCAGGTCGGCTTCCAGTCGCTCGGCTCGCACGCGGTGTCCCATGTCCGCGATCTCGTACGGGACGGACTCATCGGCGAACCCCTCGGCATCGGCGCCGCCGGAGCCTGGGCCCGCGGCGAGGCCTACTTCCGGCGCGCCCCCTGGGCGGGCCGGCGCCGGCTGCCCGGCGGCCGGGGCGGCAGCGTGGACGTCGTCGACGGCGTCCTCACCAACCCGCTCGCGCACGCCGTCGCCACCGGCCTCGCCCTCGACGGCGCGACCGGTGCCGACGACCTCGCCGACATCCGCCCCGAGCTGTTCCGCGCCAACGACATCGAGGCCGACGACACCTCGTACCTCGGCCTGACCACCCGCACCGGCTCGCGCGTCACCGTCGCCGCGACCCTGTGCGCGGAGCGGGCCGACGAGCCGTACGTCATCGTGCACGGCAGCCGCGGCCGGATCACCTTCTGGTACAAGCAGGACCGCGTCCTCGTGCAGCGCGCGGGCCACGGCCCCGAGGAGACCGTGCACGGCCGCACGGACCTCCTGGAGAACCTCCTCGACCACCTCACCGACCCGGCCGGCGCCACCGAGCTGCTGGTCACGCCCGCGTCGACCGGTGCCTTCATGCGCGTCGTCGAGGCGATCCGGCTCGCCCCCGAACCGGTCGCCCTGCCCGACGAGGCGTGGAGCGCGCGCCCCGTCGACGGCGGCGACGGCGGCGTACGCCGTGTCGTGCACGGCATCGACGGGCTCGTCGCCGCCAGCGCCGACTCCCTCACCGGCTACACCGAGCTCGGCGCGTCCTGGGCCCGGACAGGACAGGAGGCCGCCACATGAACCGTCTCGCCACCGCACCCCTGACCCTGCGCTGCGCGGGCCGCCCGGTCGCCCGCTACGAGATCCGCCCGGACGTCGAGCGGCGGCTCTCCAGCCGCCCCTACCTGCACCCGGTCGCGACCCTCTCCGGCACCCCCGTCACCGAGCGCGCGCCCGCCGACCATCCGCACCACCTCGGGGTGAGCGTCGCCGTGCCCGACGTCGAGGGCCGCAACTTCTGGGGCGGCCGCACCTATGTGCGCGACCAGGGCCCGACCGAGCTCGACAACCACGGCGAGCAGCGGCACCGCGAGTTCAAGCTCTGCGACCCCGACGGCTTCGTCGAGGACCTGGACTGGGTCGCCGGAGCGAGCGTGCTGCTGCGCGAGCGCCGCACCGTCGCCGCGACCCGGCTCGCCGACGACAGCTGGGCGTTGGACGTCACGTTCGCGCTCACCAACCCCTCCGCCGCCGAGCCCGTCACCCTCGGCAGCCCCGCCACCAACGGCCGCCCCGGCGCCGCCTACGGAGGCTTCTTCTGGCGGGCGCCGAGGGAGACCACGGCTCCCGCCGTGTTCACGGCCACCGACGAGGGCGAGGAGGCGGTGCACGGCCGCCCCGCCGACTGGCTGGCGATGGCCGGCGGCGGCTGGACCCTCGTCTTCGCCGGGGCCACCGCCGAGACCCGCCGCGACCCCTGGTTCGTGCGGGCCGCCGAGTACCCGGGCGTCGGCTCCTCGCTCGCCCCGGCCGAGCGCCTCGCGATCGCCCCCGGCGACACCGCCGTGCGCCGCATCGTCACGGTCGTCGCCGACGGCCGGCTCGACCGCAAGCGGGCTTCGGCCCTGGTCAGGAAGGCAGTGTCCGCATGAGCCGCGCACCACGCACCGGTGACCTCGGGGACGGCACCTACCGCAACCCCGTCCTCGCCGCCGACTGGTCCGACCCCGACGTGTGCCGGGTCGGCGACGACTTCTACCTCACCGCGTCCAGCTTCGGCCGGGTCCCCGGGCTGCCCCTGCTGCACTCCCGCGACCTCGTCAACTGGACCCTGATCGGCCACGCCCTCGACCGCCTCGAACCCACCGAGGCGTTCGCGACCCCGCGCCACGACTGCGGCGTGTGGGCGCCCGCGATCCGTCACCACGACGGCCGCTTCTGGATCTTCTGGGGCGACCCCGACCACGGCGTCTACCAGATCAACTCCACCTCCATCAGGGGACCCTGGAGCGCGCCGCACCTGCTCAAGGCGGGCAAGGGCCTGATCGACGCCTGCCCGATGTGGGACGAGGAGACCGGCGAGGCGTTCCTCGTGCACGCCTACGCCAAGTCCCGCGCCGGCATCAAGAACCGCCTCACCGGCCACCGGATGAGCGCCGACGCCACCGAACTCCTCGACGAGGGCAGCCTGTTGATCGACGGGGACACCCTCCCCGGCTGGTTCACCATCGAGGGGCCCAAGCTCCATCAGCGCGACGGCTGGTACTGGATCCTCGCCCCCGCCGGAGGCGTGGAGACCGGCTGGCAGGGCGCCTTCCGCTCCCGCTCCTTCTTCGGCCCCTACGAGGAGCGCGTCGTGCTCGAACAGGGCGACACCGACATCAACGGCCCCCACCAGGGCGGCTGGGTGGACACCCCCACGGGCGAGGACTGGTTCCTCCACTTCCAGCAGCGCGGACCGTACGGGCGTGTCGTGCACCTCCAGCCGATGCGCTGGGACGCGCAGGGCTGGCCGGTGCTCGGCGAGGCGAGCGAGCCCGGAATCCCCGGCACCCCCGTGCACGTGTACAAGAAGCCGGCGCTCCCCGCGCAGCCGGTCGCCGCGCCCGCCACCGACGACGACTTCCCCGGCGGCCGGTTCGGACGGCAGTGGCAGTGGACCGCCAACCCCCGCGACGGCTGGGCCACTTCGCACGCCGGGGACGGACTGCGGCTCACCTGTGTGCGCTCCGCGGACGGGGTGCGCGACCTGCGCAAGGTCCCGCACCTGCTCACCCAGCGCCTCCCGCTGCTGCCCTCCCGCGTCGAGGTCGGCCTCCGGCTCAACTCGACGACCCCCGGCGCACGGGCGGGACTCGTCGTCCTCGGCGACGCCTACTCCTGGATCGGCCTGGAGTGCGGCACGGACGGCACCGCCCACGTCGTGCACCGGTTCGTCGAGGGCCCGGTCGCCGAGGCCGAGCGCGACGCCGCCCACCCGCGCCCGGCGCCCGAGGGGACCGCCCGGCTGCGCATCGACATCTCCGACGGGGCGCGCTGCCGCTTCTCCGTCGACACCGGCGACGGATTCCGGCCCTCGGGCCAGGTGTTCGCCGCACTGCCGTGGCGCTGGGTCGGAGCACTGCTCGGCCTGTTCGCCGCGGCCCCCGACGGGGCGGTTCCCGGCGGTACGGGACCCGCCGGGACCGCCCTCTTCACCCACTTCCGCCACACCGATCCGCCCACCGACTGACCTTCACCGCACGCCTGTCGGGAGCCGCAATGTCGCACCTCCAGCACAGCAGCAAGCGTCACGGAAAGCGGGCCGCGCTCGCGGCGCTCGTCACCGCGGTCGGCCTCACCACCATGGCCCCCTCCGCCCGCGCGGAGCAGGACCCCGGCCGCCTCCTGTCCGAGCAGCCGACGGACGGCGACCCCGTGCGGGCGTACGGGAACTGGTCGCGCGGCCGGACCGAGATGGTCATCGAGAACAGCTACTGCGACGGGCTCCAGCACCCCTACCAGGCCGACGACACGGCCGAGTTGGTGCAGCGCGGCTCGATCCTGAAGCACACCACCGGGCGCACCGACGCCCACGGCGCCGCCTTCGACCCGCGCGCCCTCTACCGCTACCACCTCGACCCGGCGGCCGCCGTGCCCGCCCTGGTCACCCACTTCTCCGGGCCCCAGCCGTCCATCGGCCGGCTGCCCTCGCCCGGATGACCCTCCCGCACCACCTCCCGTTGGATCCAGAAGAAGAGAGCCGATCATGAACATCCGTATGCGCAAAGGCGCGCTCCGCACCGGTTCCGCCGTGGCGCTGACCACAGCGCTCGCCCTCACCGCCACCGCCTGCGGCGACGACGGCTCCAGTGCCGGCGGGGACAAGGGCGACGAGGGCTCCGGCAAGGGCACGATCACCTTCTGGGACAACAACACGGCCGTGCGCCGGGATGTCTGGATGGAGATCATCAAGGACTTCGAGAAGAAGTACCCCGACATCAAGGTCAAGTACGTCGGCATCCCCGCCGAGAACGTGCAGTCCAAGTACGACACGGCGATCCAGGGCGGCGGCCTGCCCGACGTCGGCGGTGTCGGCACCGCGATGCTCGCCACCCTCACCGCGCAGAACGTCCTCGAACCGGTCGAGGACCGGATCGCGTCCGGTCCCCTCAACGGCAAGCTGAACAGCAAGTTCGTCGAGTCGGTGAAGGCGGCGGGCGGCACCCACGACCTGTTCACCGTCCCGACGTCCGCGAACAACGGCGTCCTGTACTACCGCACCGACCTGTTCAAGAAGGCGGGCCTGGACGCGCCGACGACCTGGTCGAAGTTCTTCGACGCGGCGACCAGGCTCACCGACTCCTCGAAGAACCGGTTCGGTTACACCATCCGCGGCGGCGAGGGCTCCATCGCCCAGGCCCTCGACGCGATGTACGGGCAGAGCGGCATCACGTCGTTCTGGGACGCGAACAGCGAGAAGACCACGGTCAACGACCCCAAGAACGTGGCCGCCCTGGAGAAGTACGCGGGCCTGTACAAGAAGGCCACCCCGTCCGCCGACGTCAACAACGACTTCACCAAGATGGTCAGCCAGTGGGACAGCGGCACCATCGGGATGCTCAACCACAACCTGGGCTCCTACGCGGGCCATGTGAAGGCGCTGGGCGAGGAGAAGTTCAAGGGCCTGCCGAACCCGACCAGTGACGCGGGCATCCGCGTCCAGGTCTCCAACCCGGTCGACGGCCTCGGCCTGTTCAAGGCGAGCAAGAACAAGACCGCCGCCTGGAAGTTCATGGAGTTCGCCGCCTCGCACGCGGAGAACAGCAAGTGGAACGAGTCGGCCGGCCAGATCCCGGCCAACACCGAGGCCGCCAAGGACGTCTGGGTGCAGAAGGCCGAGCCTACCAAGCTCGCCGCCGAGGCACTGGAGTCCGGCTCCACCAAGATCGTGCAGCTGCCGTACTACCTGCCCGACTGGAACACCATCTCCAAGACCGACAACGAGGCCAACTTCCAGAAGGTCCTGCTCGGCAAGGAGAGCGCCAAGAAGTTCCTCGACACCATGGCCGACCAGCTCAACAAGGCCCAGGCGGAGTGGAAGCAGCAGGCCGGCTGAGCCCACGGGCCGTACCCGGCCACCCCTGACCGGGCCGGCGGCGGGACGACATCCGTCGCGCCGCTCCCGCCGCCGGCCCGCACCACCCCCACCACCCCGCCATCCCCATCGGTGCCATCCCACCCGCACTTCACGAAAGGACGGCACACCGCCGTGTCGACCACTCGAAGAGCAACGCTGGCCGCGCTCGCGGCCCTGCCGCTGGCTGCCTCGTTCGCCTCGCCGGCCGCCGCCCGGTCCCACCGCACGGACCGCCGCACCCTCTACGTCGCCGGTGACTCCACCGCCGCCCAGAAGTACGTGGACGCCGAGCCCGAGACCGGCTGGGGCATGGCCCTGCCGTTCTTCCTCGCCGACCGCATCGAGGTCGCCAACCACGCGGTCAACGGCCGCAGTTCGAAGAGCTTCGTCGACGAGGGCCGCCTGGACGCCGTCCTCGCCACGATCCGCCCCGGCGACTTCATGCTGATCCAGTTCGCGCACAACGACGAGAAGCGCGCCGACCCCACGCGCTACACCGAGCCCTGGTCGACGTACCAGCAGTATCTGAAGCTCTACATCGACGGGGCCCGCGCCAAGGGCGCCCGGCCGGTCCTCGCCACTTCCGTCGAGCGCCGGAAGTTCGACGCCGACGGCAACGCCGTGCCCACGCACGGCGACTACCCGGCGGCGATGCGCGCGCTCGCCGAGGAGGAGGGGGTCGCGCTGCTCGACGTCGAGGCGCTCTCGCTCGCGCTGTGGCAACGACTGGGCGTGGAGGAGACCAAGGTCTACTTCAACTGGACCGCCACCGAGCAGGACAACACGCATTTCAATCCGCCCGGCGCCATCGCCGTGGCCCGGCTCGTCGCCCGCGAGCTGCTGCACGCCGGGGTGCTGCCCGCCCGTGACGTGCGCCGCATCGGCGACGAGATCGACGAGCTCGCGGACGTCTGGGCCTCCCGGCTCACCTGGCTGCCCGGCACGACGCCCGCCTGACCGCTGCCCCGACTCACCTCTGAACACCCGTCCGAACACCCGCACTTGCACGGTTTGAGGAGCGCACAGTGAGCACACAGAAATGTCATGGACGCGTCATAGCGAGCCTGGTCGGCTGCACCGCGCTGGTTCTGGCCGTCACCGGAATGTCCGGTACCGCCCAGGCCCACGGCCGGGACGCCGCGCGCCGGACCCTCGCCGCGAACGACGGCTGGGCCTCGTCCGGCACCGGCACCACGGGCGGCGCCGCCGCCGACGCCGACCACGTCTCCACCGTGACGACCTGGGACGAGTTCCAGCGGGCCCTCGCCGACGGCGGCACCGCACCGAAGATCATCAAGGTCAGGGGGACGCTCGACGCCGACGGCTCGACCTGCGCCGACTTCGCCGTCGACGGCTACGACTTCGACCAGTACCTCGCCGACTACGACCCCGCGGTGTGGGGCTGGGACGAGGACCTGGAGGGCCAGAAGAAGATCCCCGGCACCCAGGAGTACCTGCGCAACCTCTCCGCCGCCGCACAGGCCAAGGCCATCAAGGCGACGATCCCCGCCAACACCACGATCATCGGGGTCGGCAAGGACGCCGGCATCGTCGGCGGCAGCCTCCAGATCACCGGCGTCGACAACGTCATCGTGCGCGGCCTCACGATGGAGTCCCCGCTCGACTGCTTCCCGCAGTGGGACCCGACCGACGGCGACACCGGCAACTGGAACTCCGAGTACGACGCGGCCGTCGTCCACGGCTCCACGCACGTCTGGCTCGACCACAACACGTTCACCGACGGCACCCACCCGGACTCGACCCTGCCGTCGTACTACGGCCGGATCTTCCAGCAGCACGACGGCGAGCTCGACATCGTCAAGGGCGCCGACCTCGTCACCGCGTCCTGGAACGTCTTCGAGGACCACGACAAGACCCTCATGATCGGCAACAGCGACAGCGCCGCCGCCACCGACGAGGGCAAGCTGCGCGTCACCCTGCACCACAACCTCTTCAAGAACCTGGTCGAGCGGGCGCCGCGGGTGCGGTTCGGGCAGGTCGACGCGTACAACAACTCGTACGTCGGGAACGCCGACTACAACTACTCCTTCGGCATCGGCTACAAGTCCCGGCTCTTCGCCGAGAAGAACTCCTTCACGCTGCCCGAGGGGATCGGGGCCGGGGCGATCCTGCACCGCTGGAACGACTATCCGCTCACCGCGAAGGGGAACGTCGTCAACGGTGTGGCGACGGACATCATCGCCGCGTACAACGCCGCGAACGCGGCCGCGCCGCTGCAGTCGGGCGCCGGGTGGACGCCCACGCTCCGGCTCCGCGTGGACCCGGCCGAGGCGGTGGGCCCGATCGTCGCCCGGGGCGCCGGGGCCACGCGGCTGCGCTGAGGGACACGGCCCCGCGCCCCTGAGCGAGCACAGCTCGCTTCGGGGGCGCGGGGAACCGCGCGAGAAGCCCCGCCGGGCCCGCAGACACCCACCAACCGCGACCCGGCGGACGAGACGGCACCCCACCCGCACCGAGCCGCACCCCAAGGAGCACCCGCATGACCCCACCCCTGACGCGCCGCAGGTTCCTCGCCGCGAGCGCGGGCGCCGCGCCGGCGCTCGGCCTGAGTGCCACCCCGGCCCTCGCCGACGACCGCCGCTCCCGCCCCTTCGGCCCCTACGGCGACCCCGCCCGCAGACGCGACCCCCTCACCCTCTACGTCGACCAGCGGGGCCGCGGCGACTTCACCACCGTCCAGGCCGCGGTGACCGCCGCGACCGCCGCCGGGCAGACCCTCGTCATCGCCCCCGGCGTCTACCGCGAGACCGTCTCCGCCCCCGCCACCGCCACCGGCATGACCTGGATCGGCGCCGGCGGCGACGCCCGCGACACCGTGATCGTCCACGACAACGCGGCCGGCACGCCGAAGCCGGACGGCTCGGGCACGTACGGCACCACCGGCTCCGCCACCGTCACCCTGCGCGGCGACGGCTTCACCGCGCAGGGCATCACGTTCGCCAACGACTGGCTGCGCGCCGACCACCCCGGCATCAGCGGCACCCAGGCCGTCGCCCTGAAGGTGATGGGGGACAGGTCCGCGTTCTTCGGCTGCCGGTTCCTCGGCCACCAGGACACCCTGTACGCCGACTCGCTCGCGCTGACCGCCTTCGCCCGCCAGTACTTCCGCGACTGCTACGCCGAGGGCGACGTCGACTTCGTCTTCGGGCGCGCCACCGCCGTCTTCGACCACTGCCACTTCCGCACCCTGGACCGCACCGACCTGGCCGCGGCCCCGTACGGCTTCGTCTTCGCCCCCTCGACCGCCGCCGCCGACCCGAACGGCTACCTCGTCACCCGGTCCCGGTTCACCAGCACCGCGCCGGACGCGTCCTACAAGCTGGCCCGCCCCTGGGTGCCCAGCTCCGACACCACGGCCAGGCCGTCCCTCGTGGTCCGCGACAGCCAGCTGTCCGCGGGCATCGACGCGGTCGCGCCCTACACGAACATGTCGGACAGCTTCCCGTGGCAGCGGCAGCGGTTCGCCGAGTACCACAACAGCGGGCCCGGCGCCGCCGTCTCCGTACCGGAGAACCGGCCCCAACTCACCGACGCGCAGGCCGAGTCGGCGACCCGGACCGGCTACCTCGGCGACTGGACACCACGGCCGGTGCGGCCATGACACCCAGCCGCCGCCCCCTGCTCGCCGCCGCCGGCGGAGCCCTCGCCGCGCCGGCCTTCGCCGCCACCCCGGTCCGCCCGCGCACCCCGCACGTACGCCCCGGCGACTCCGTCCAGGCCGCGACCCCCTCGGTGGTGTGGGCGGGCGGCGGCACCGCCTTCCACGACCGTGGCTCCTGGATCGACGGCCGCCGCGCCGACCTGGACGCGCAGGCCGCGTCCGCCATCGGCGCCGCGTACACCTCCGACGCCGGCTGGGACCCGGCCGAACTCCCGGGCTGCACCTACCGGTTGTTGCCGAGCGCCGCCTCGGTCACCTCGTACGTCACCCGTCACACGGGCCCGCGCCACTGACCCGCATCCCCCCATGTACCCCCTCGACGAAAGGACCCGCACATGCTTCGTCGTACCACTCGCCTCGCCCTGGCCTGCGCGACGGCCGCCGGCGCGGCCGTGCTCGTGCTGCCCGCCCCGGCGCAGGCCGCCACCGTCACGGTCTCCACCACGGCCGCCCTGGACGCGGCGATCTCCGGCGCGTCCGCCGGCGACGTCATCCAGGTCAGGGCGGGCACGTACTACCCGACCGAGACCCTGCAGTCGACGGCGAACGGCACCTCCTCGTCGCCCATCACGCTCAAGCCGTACGGCTCGGAGACCGTGAAGATCGACGGATCGTCGCTGCCCTCGGGCGACTGGATCTTCAAGCTGACGGCCGACTACTGGAACGTCTCCGGCATCACCTTCCAGAACTCCCCGGACAGCGCCGTCGTCTGCCAGTCCTGCACCGGCACGACCTGGAACAACATCAAGACCGTCGACAACGGCGACTCCGGCTTCACCCTCACCGGGGACGCGACCGTGAACAACACGGTCAGGAACATCGACTCCTACGGCAACTACGACGCCGCCAACCACGGCGAGAACGCCGACGGCATCGCCATCAAGTACGGCTCCGGCACCGGCAACCTGGTCACCGGCGCCCGGATGTACAACAACTCGGACGACGGCATCGACCTGTGGTCCTTCGCCTCGCCCGTCACCATCGAGCACTCCTGGTCCTTCGGCAACGGCCAGAACCGCTGGTCCGACTCGGCCTTCGCGGGCGACGGCAACGGCTACAAGCTGGGCGGCGACGGCGACACCGTCGCCCACGTCGTCAACAACTCCGCGGCCTGGGACAACGAGGGCAACGGCTTCACCGAGAACTCCAACACCGGTGCCATCGTCATCAACCGCACCACCGCCTACGCCAACGCCAAGTGGGGCTACTACTTCGCCACCGGCTCCGCGAAACTCGGCAAGAACCTCGCGGTGAGCAACGGTTCGGGGCTGGTCAGCAAGAGCTCCGCGGTCACCTCGGCCGGAAACAACTGGGACGCGGGCATCTCGACGCCGTCGTTCGTCTCCACGGACGCGTCGACGACGTACAACGCCCGCTCGTCGAGCGGCACCCTGCCGGCGACGACGTTCCTGACGACGGGCTCGACGACGATCGGCGCCACGATGAACTGACCGAGGCGCAGCGGGAGGTGGGGTGGGGGGGGAGGGGGCGAAGGGCTGCGCGCCTTACCCCAGTTCCCACAGCGCGTACGTGACCAGGATCAGCAGCAGTCCCGCCACCGCCATCACCGCGCCCAGGAACCGCAGGTATCCGGGGCGCGCCAGCAGGTTCCCCGACGCGTCCAGGCCGTTCGCCGCGTCCGGCGTCACGTCCCAGGTCTCCGCGCGCCGCTGACGGATCCGGACGCAGCGCCGGGTGGTGAGGCCGCGGAGGTCGAACGCCCAGTGCATCCCGGTCCAGATCGCGATGACGCCGCCCACGAGAAAAGCGCCCAGGATCACGGGCGAGGGGCCGTGTCCCGCGGCGGCGAGGGGTGATCCGGCAGTCACGGCGGTCCATCCTTGCTCCATCGGCGGTACGTGTGTCAGACGACCCTATGGCTACGGGTTCAACACCAGGTCAAGCGAGGTTCACACCTGGGCAATGGCCATGAATGCGGCGGAGTCGGAAGAGGGCGGGCGCCGGAGGGCTGTGGATCGGATATCGATCGAGTAAAGCTGCTCGCTCTCCGTGTGTGATGCGCGTAGACAGTGCGTGACCTGGCGCGCTCCCTGCGTGCCCCGGCCAGATTCCGGAGACATCACATGCGGAGATCCATCCAGATCACGGGCCTCGCCGCGGCCTGCGCCCTCGCCGGCGGAGTCCTGTACGGAGCCGGTGCGGCCAGTGCCGGTCACCCGGACGGGACCACGACCGCCGAACCGCACAACATCGGGCTCCTCGTCAAGGAGATCAAGAGCTACTACGGCGCCACCCAGGACGCCGAAGGCGTCTGGCAGGCCTCGGCGGACAGCGCGTACGCCGACGACATGGCCCACATCGAGGCCGCCGCGAAGAAGGACATCGACAAGGCCGCCAAGAAGGCGAGGAAGCACGGCGAGAAGCCCGCCGTCGTCTTCGACATCGACGACACGCTGCTGCTCAGCCTCGACTACGAGATCAAGACCAACTACGTCTACAACAGCGCCAGCTGGGCCTCCTACGTCGCCCAGGCCGACCGCCCGGCCGTGCCCGGCACCCCCGGTCTCGTCGACTACGCCACGCGCAAGGGCGTCGAGGTCTTCTACAACTCGGGCCTGAAGGAGTCGCAGCGCGCCTCCGCCGTCGAGAACCTGAAGAAGGTCGGCATCGACGTCAACCTCGACGCCGACCACATCTTCCTCAAGGACACGGCCAACCCGCCCGCGTACCTGAGCGCGTGCGCCACCGCTGCCGCCTGGAACTGCACCACCGTGCAGTACAAGTCGGGCACCCGTCAGCACATCGAGGACCAGGGCTACGACATCGTCGGCAACTTCGGCGACCAGTACTCCGACCTCCAGGGCGGCCACGCCGACAAGACGTACAAGTTCCCGAACCCCACGTACTACGTGGAGTAGAGCGCGCGGCGACAGGGCGCACAGCCTGGGCACAGCGGTGAAATGGAAGCCCCCTCCGGGTCCCGCCGGAGGGGGCTCCGTCCGTTCCGCGCTGATGGCTCAGGATTTAGTCGTACGTCAGATCAGAGGCCGTGTAACGGCAGTACGTGCCGTCCGGGCCGCTGCCGAGTTCGGAGGGCTCGGCGCCGGTGTCGTTGCCCTGGTAGCGGACGCACGGCTTGATCTTCTTGCTGCTGTCGCCGTGGATGCGGACGTTGCGCAGGGCCGCCGTGTCTCCGTAGTTGGAGTTGATCCCGACGATCGCCTTGCCCGGCGCGGTGACGTCCACGTCGTTGATGATGATGTTGCGGTTCTTGTACTGCGTCGAGCAGTTGCCGCACGACCGGACCAGCTTGCCGAAGTTCTCCACCTGGAACTTGGTGACGACGAGCTTGCCCGCGCCGTTGAACTGGAACACCTTGTCCGAGGCCGACCTGGCGCCACCGCCGTACACCGTGTACACGGACGACGAGGACTTCCCCTTGAAGGTGGCCGCGTCCTCGCCGACGTCCTCCCACCACACGTTCTGCAGCGTGCAGCTGCCCGCGCAGTGGATGCCGTCGGCGGCGGGGGAGCCGATGATGACGTTCTTGAGGACGGCGCCGTCCTTCAGGCTGAAGATCGGGTCCTGGCCCTCGTCCTGGCCGTCGCCGCCCAGGTCGCCGGAGCCGTAGTAGCGCTTGGACCCGCCGTCCAGCGTGCCGGACACCGAGATCGTGCTGCTCACCGCCTGCTCGCCCTTCGCGGTCGGCCAGGCGGACGCGGCGCCGGCGGAGCCGATCAGGCTCGTCGTGGCGAGAGCGCCGCCGGTGAGGGCGAGCGCGGCGACACCGCCGATGGTGGTGCGCCTCCTGGCGATTCGGCGACGGTGGCGTGGGGGTTGTCGGGGCTTTCTTGTCATGCCCCGTAGTGGTCGCCCCGCGCGCGAAGGTTGCCGGGCGGCCGGAGAATCTTCCGGCCCGCGCCGACCTACGCGAAGTCGCCGCCCACCGCGGCCCGTTCGCCCTTCTTCGTGCGCGCGGTCACCGTGTACGTGTCGTCCTGCGCGTCCCGCCCGCCGTCGGCGTGGTTGTACTGCCCCGCGAAGACGAACTCGCCCGTGGGCACCGTCTTCCCCGGCTTCAGCTCCCAGCGGTACACCAGGAAACCGTCGTGCTCGCCGACGGAGACCGTGAAGTCGTCCGCGGGCAACGAGCGCCAGTTGCCGGTGTCGGCGACCTTCCCGGTCTGCGCGATGCGCAACTCGACGGTGAGGGAGGTGAGTTGTTCCCTAGTTCTGAACGTGACGTCGCTCTGGCCCCAGTAGTCGTTGGACCCCGGGTCGACCGAGCCGTCCGACCACAGCGGACCGTCGGAGGTGTCCTGCGGGTCGGGGGCGGCCGGGGGCTTGGCGTCGGAGCTCTTCGACGGCGTCGCCGACGGCGAGGGGGAGCTCTTGTGCCCCTCGGGCGCCGGGCGTGACGGCGCGCCGCTCGCCGGGGCCGACGGCGCCGGCTCGCGCGACGTGGCGGCGGGCGACGGGGTGCTGGGCGTCGGCGAGGCGGCGACGGTCTGCCGCGGCTTCTCGTCGGGGCGCAGCGCGGCGCCGACCGCGAACCCGCCCACGGCGAGCACTCCGGCGACCCCCGCGGTCACCCCGGCGATCCGGGTCCAGCCCACGGCGGGCCTGCGCCGCGCGGGGCGCACGTCGGGCGACGGGGGCTGGGCCATGCCGCGCTCGATCCGGGCCAGCATCCGCGCACGGTCGGGCTGGTGCGCGTCGGCGGCCTCGCGCAGCCGCTGCCGCAGATCGTCGCTCATCGTCGCCCCCCTTCCGCGGCATCAAGGGCCGTCGCACCGACCGTCCTCACGCGCCGCGGCGCGATGCCGTTCACTCCGTCCTGGCCGAGCCGGCGCTCCAGCTCGGCCAGGCCCTTCGACGTCTGGCTCTTCACCGTACCCACCGAGATCCCGAGGGCCAGCGCGGTGTCCTTCTCCGACAGATCGAACGCGTGCCGCAGCACGACACACGCACGCTTGCGGAACGGCAGTTCCCGCAGGGCGCCCTGGACGTCGACGACGGCCAGTATGTCCGGGCCGTCCGTGCGGTCCTCGCGGCCCGACCAGAAGAGCGCCACCCGTCGCCGCTCACGGACCGCGCTTCGGATACGGCTGCGCGCGAGATTGGCGACGACTCCCCGCGCGTACGCCACCGGGTGCTCGGCCGCGCGGACCCGGTCCCAGCGGTGCCAGAGCGCCAGCAGCGCATCGGCGGCGAGGTCGTCCGCGGCGTCCGCCTCGCCTGTCAACAGGCGTGCCAGGCGGGCGAGTTCGGCATGATGGCGTTCGAAGAAGGCATGGAACTCGGCGGAGGCCGTGCCGTCCTCGGCGTCCACGACGATGCCCACGCTGCTTCCTCCCTCGCTGTGCGGCCCGGCGGGATGCGAGAGCGTACCAGCGTTACGTACGGCGGTTCGAAGGGCGTCCGTGGCGCCGGACATGTCGGAGGGCGGGATTCCGCCAAGGTCGCGTTCGGCGGCGCGACCTAGGTTGTAATCCTGACTAGGTAGCCTTACGGTCTAGAGGACCAGCAGCAACAACAGGGGGACTCATGGACGTACTGGCCGTCTCGCCGGAATTCACCGCGCCCGCGCTCGCGCTCTCCGCCGCGGCCGCGCTCTGGCTCGCCGTCGGTGAACCGTTCGCCGGGCGCCGCATGTACGCCTCGCTCGCCCGTCGTCGCGAGACCCAACCCCGCGCGCTGGTGCGGTACTTCAGGGTGACGCTGCTGTTCTGGGCAGCGGCCGCCGCGCTGGTGTGGGGCGTGTGGGCGCTGTCGCCGGGGATCACCGCGGCCGACCTCGGCCTCACCGCGGGGGACCGCTCCGTCGCGGCGGTGGGCGCGGTCGCCGCGGTCGCCGCCGGGGTGCTGTGGAGCCGCCGCCTGGGCGCCCTGGCCCGTGAGGGCAGGCATGTGCCCGGCCTGGACGAGATCGCGGCGATGCTGCCCCGCACCCGCCCCGAGCGCCGCTGGGCCGTCGCGGTCGCGGTCGCCGACGCGCTCGGCTCCGAACTGCTCTACCGCGGCCTGCTCATCGCGTTCGGTGTCGGCGCGCTCGGCCTGAACCTGTACGGGGCGGCCGCCCTCGCCCTGCTGATCTACGCTGGGGCGGGTCTCTACCAGGGACGCGCCGGCTGTGCGGCCTTCGGGGCCGTCGGGTTCATGACCACGTGGCTGTATCTGTTCACGGGCAGCCTGCTCCTCCCCGTGGTCGTCCACCTGGTGCTGTCCCTGCGGGACCTCGTGTACGTACCGACTCTCCTGAAGGGCACGACCGCGTGACCGACCGCCGCGCCAGCTGGTTCAAGGGCGTTCTCGACCTGCTCGTCCTCGCCGCGCTCACCGACGGCGAGAGCTACGGCTACGAGATCGCCAAGACCCTCGACGGCGCGGGCTTCGGGCAGATCAAGGGCGGCACCCTCTACCCCGTGCTCAACCGGCTCGAAGAGGCCGGCCTGGTCGCGGCCGAGTTCCGCGCCACGGAGAAGGGGCCCGGCCGCCGCTACTACACGCTCACCGGCGACGGCCGCGCCACCCTCGCCGAACAGGGCTCCCTGTGGCTGGAGTTCGACGGGTCCGTGCGCCGGATGCTGGGCCAGGGAGGAGTCCGATGACGACGTACTGGGGTGAACTGTCCGAGCTGCTGCGCGCCCGCGGCCTGCCGGACGACCATGTCACGGCGACGATCGCGGACCTCGCCGCGCACGCCGCCGAGAGCGGCGCCACCGACCCGGCCGACGAGTTCGGGCCGGCCGGGGAGTTCGCCCGGCATCTGGCCCCCGAGCCGGCCGCGGCCGACGGGCCGCCGGACGAGCACGTCGAGACCTGGCGCTGGACCGCCGACACCTACGCCGACGAGGCGCTCCTCGACCGTTTCGGCGACGAGGGCTGGGAGGTGGAGCGCATCGACGCCCTGGGCCGCTTCGTCAGTCACCGTGACCCCGAGAATCCCCAACGCTGGGAGTACCGGCGGGAGTTGGTGACCCGAGGCCGGGCCGCGGTGGACGCGAAGCTGGCCCCCGAGGGGTGGGAGCCGTGCGGCACCTGGGTCGTGTACGGCTGGTACAAGCGGCCCAGGGCGGCGACGCTCGGCCCGGCGGCGCGACTGGCGAGCACCCCGCCGGTCCCCGCCCGCAGCACGTTCCTCAGCCGCCGCTTCTACGTGACCGTGGCGGTGGCCGTGCTCGCCCTGGTGACGGTCGGCCTGCTCATGGCGGTGTCGGAGGGGGATGCGAGCACGGGCGCGGGCTTCATCACCGGCGCCCTGGCCGGGGCGATCGTGCCGATCCTGCTGATCTGGCTGGTGAAGGTGGTGGGGGACAGGCGCCGCTGAAGCGCCCGCCCCCACCGGCGTCGGGGCCTCAGCCCTTCAGTGCGGCCTGCATCATCGCCTTGGCGATGGGCGCCGCCAGACCGTTGCCGCTGACCTCGGAGCGCGCCGCGTCCGACTGCTCCACGACCACCGCGACGGCGACGGACTTCCCGGTCGAGTCGTCCTTCGCGTACGACGTGAACCAGGCGTACGGCGTCTTGCTGTTGTTCTCGCCGTGCTGTGCGGTACCCGTCTTGCCGCCGACCGTGGCTCCGCTGATCTTGGCGTTCGTCCCCGTGCCCTCGTTGACCACCGTCTCCATCGCGGACTGCAGCTGCGAGGCCGTCGACGAGCTGATCACCTGCGTGGTGTCGGAGTCGGCGTACGACTTGACGGTGTCGCCGTCCGCGTTCGTCACCTGGGAGACCATGTGCGGCGCGGCCTGCTTGCCGCCGTCGGCGATCGTGGCCGAGACCATCGCCATCTGCAGCGGGGTGGCCGTGACGTCGAACTGGCCGATGCCGGTCAGCGCGGTCTGCGCCTGGTCCATGTCGGACGGGTAGACGCTCTGCGCGGCCCGCACCGGTACGTCCTGCGTCGCGTCGTTGAAACCGAACTTCTCGGCCATCGCCTTGACCTTGTCCTGCCCCAGCGTGGCGGCGATCTTGCCGAAGACGTTGTTGCAGGAGTACTGGAGCGCGGTCCTGAGCGACGCGTTCTCGCACGGCGCCGTCGAGCTCTCGTTCTTCAGGTACGTGCTGGTGCCGGGGAGCAGATACGGGTTCGGCGAGTCGGTCTTCTCGTCCACCGACGCGTACAGCCCGTTCTCCAGCGCCGCCGCGGCGACCACCAGCTTGAAGGTCGAGCCGGGCGGCAGCGCCTGCTTCAGGGCCCGGTTCAGCGTCGGCTGGTCCTTGTCCTGCGCGAGCGCCTTCCACGCCGAGGCGTCCGATGAGCCCGAACCGCTGATCGTCGACGGGTCGAACGAGGGCGTCGACACCATGCCGAGGATCTTCCCGGTGTCCGGGTCGATGGCGACCGCGGCGCCCTTCTTGTCGCCGAGCGCCTGGTACGCGGCCTTCTGCACGCCCGGGTCGATCGTCGTGATCACGTCACCGGGATCGGTGCTCTTGCCGGTGAGGGCGTCGACGGGGTTCTTCAGCTTGTTGTCCGTGCCGTCCAGCACGTCCTGGTAGATCGACTCCAGCTGGGTGGAGCCGTACACCTGTGAGGTGTATCCCGTCACCGCCGAGTACAGTGAGCCGTCCTTGTAGCTCCGCTTGTACGCGAGGTCACCGCCACTCGTTCTCTTGGAGCCCGTCACCGCCTCTCCGCCCACGATGATGTCACCGAGCGGGTTGGCGTACTGCGCCATCACGTTCCGCCGGTTGTTCTTGTCGTCCGCGAGGGCCTGGCCGTCGTAGAACTGCACCCATGTCACCCTGACCAGCAGGGCGAGTATGAGCAGCAGACTGAAGACCGAGGCGCGCCTGATCGTCTTGTTCATCCCGCTCAGGAGACGAGCGGGGCGCAGCGATTCGTTCCATTGGTGGGCCTTTTCACAGGTTTTCTCAGGAAGCTCTCATCCCTCACCGTCAGGAGCCGGACCGCAGGAATCCGCACCCGGGCGGCGATCGCCGCCCGATCTTGAGGTGCTCAGAGCCGGCGCGTGGCCAGGGTCAGCCGGTCCCTGGCGTCGAACAGGGCGTCCTTCACCATCTGCTCGTGCGCCGGCGTCAGGCGGGCCACCGGGACCGAGCAGGAGATCGCGTCCCGGGCCGGGGTCCGGTAGGGGATCGCCACGCCGAAGCAGCGCAGCCCCAGCGTGTTCTCCTCACGGTCCACCGCGAAGCCCTGCTCGCGCACCGTGTGCAGCTCCTCGATGAGCTTCTCGCGGTCCGTGATGGTGTGCTCGGTGAGCGCCGGCAGCGTCTCCGGGAGCATCTTGCGGACCTGCTCGTCGGTGTGGGTGGCCAGCAGCGCCTTGCCGAGCGAGGTGGAGTGCGCGGGGAGGCGGCGGCCCACCCGCGTGAACGGGCGCAGGTAGTGCTGCGACTGCCGGGTGGCGAGATAGACGACGTTCGTGCCGTCCAGGCGCGCGAGGTGGATGGTCTCCGTGGTGTCGTCGGAGAGCCGGTCCAGGGTCGGCCGGGCCGCGACCACGACCTCGTCCCCGTCGATGTACGAGGTGCCGACGAGCAGCGCCCGCACCCCGATCCCGTACCGCGTGCCGGTCGCGTCGGTCTCCACCCAGCCCAGCTCCACGAGCGTGCGCAGCAGCATGTACAGGCTCGACTTGGGGTATCCGACGGCCTCCTGGACCGCCGCGAGGGAGTGCATTCCGGGGCGGCCCGCGAAGTACTCGAGCAACTCCACCGTCCGTACGGCGGATTTCACCTGCGCGCCGCCGCCCGCAGCGGCCCCCGTCTCGCCAGCCGACATCGCCCTTGACCCCTTCGTTCGACGAGAAATAGTCTCCGTAGAGTTCATCATCAGAGACAGCGTTCAGTATATCGAACGACTCTTGCCGCTCGTCCGTCGAGCTGCGAGAAAAGCTGGAGGAAATCCGTCGTGGCAGCAGCACCAGTCTGGAGTGTGGACCCCCGAACCGGGAAGCAGCGGGAGCAGGTTGCGGTCGAAGCCACGGCCCAGGAGGTCGACCAGGCGGTGCGCGCCGCCGAGGCCGCCCGCCCGGCCCTCGCCGACCGCGCCGTGCGCGCCGCCTTCCTGCGCACCGCCGCCGACCGGCTCGACGAGGCCAAGGACCACCTGGTCGAGGCCGCCGACGCCGAGACGGCCCTCGGCCCGGTCCGGCTCACCGGTGAACTCGCCCGTACCTGCTTCCAGTTGAGGAAGTTCGCGGACATCGTCGACGAGGGCGCCTTCCTCGGCGTCGTCATCGACCACCCCGACGACACGGCGACGCCGCCCATCCCGGACCTGCGCCGCTACAAGATCCCGCTGGGCGTCGTCGCGGTCTACTCCGCCTCCAACTTCCCGTTCGCCTTCTCCGTCCCCGGCGGCGACACGGCGAGCGCCCTCGCGGCCGGCTGCCCGGTCGTCGTCAAGGCGCACCCCGACCACCCGGCCACCTCCGAGCTGGTCGCCTCCGTGATCCGCAGGGCCGCTGTCGAGCACGGCATCCCCGAGGGCGTCCTCGGCCTGGTCCACGGCTTCGAGGCGGGCGTCGAGCTGGTCAAGCACCCGATCGTCGCGGCGGCCGGTTTCACCGGTTCCGTGCGCGGCGGCCGCGCCCTCTTCGACGCGGCGGCCTCGCGCCCGGTGCCGATCCCGTTCCACGGCGAACTGGGCTCGCTCAACCCCGTCGTGATCACCGAGGCCGCCGCCACCGAGCGCGCGGAGGCCATCGGCGCCGGGCTCGCGGGCTCCATGACGCTGGGCGTCGGCCAGTTCTGCGTCAAGCCGGGCCTGGTCTTCGCGCCGGCCGGCGAGGCGGGCGACAGCCTGGTCAAGTCCCTCACGGCGGCCGTCAGCGACACCGCCGCCGGGGTCCTGCTCGACCACCGGATGCGCGACAACTTCATCGCCGGGGTCGCCGAGCGCGCCGGGCTCCCGGACGTGGAGGCGCCGGTGACGCCGGGCGCGGGCGGCGAGCACACCGTGTCGCCCGGCTTCCTCACGGTCCCGGCCGCGCGCCTCGCCGTCGAGGGCGGCGCGCACGACCTGCTCCTGGAGGAGTGCTTCGGCCCGGTCACCGTCGTCGCCCGGTACTCCTCGGCCGACGAGATCACCGCCGTCGTCTCCCGGCTCCCCGGCAACCTCACCGCCACCGTCCAGCTCTCCTCCGCCGAGGCGGCGGGCGAGGGGCGCGGCGCCGAGCTGCTCACCGAGCTGACCCCGATCGCGGGCCGCGTCCTGGTCAACGGCTGGCCGACCGGCGTCGCCGTCGCCCCGGCCCAGCACCACGGCGGCCCGTACCCGGCCACCACCTCCACCTCCACCTCGGTCGGCGGCACGGCGATCGAGCGCTGGCTGCGCCCGGTCACGTACCAGACGACGCCGGAGGCGCTGCTGCCGCAGGAGCTGCGCGACGACAACCCCCTGGGGCTCCCGCGGCGCTACAACGGCCGCCTGGAAAACTGACCTCATGGACCTTCAACTCCCCGAGCTCCCCTTCTCGTTGCGCACCTACGGCCCGGACGGGCACTGGACGTACGAGGAGGGGGTGCTCACCGGCTGGGCGGGCGCCCGGCAGGATCGCTTCGTGCCGCCCACCGGCGACGCCCTCGACCCCGCCTCCGACGCGCCGCGCCTGCTCGGTGCGCCGGAGGGCGACTTCCAGCTGATCGCGCGGGTCACGGTCGGCTTCGAGGCGGCGTTCGACGCGGGTGTGCTCTATCTCCATGTGGGGGACCGGGAGTGGGCGAAGCTCTGCTTCGAGCGCTCCCCGGACGAGCCGACCATCTGCACGGTCGTCACGCGCGGGCACTCCGACGATGCCAACGCCTTTGTGGTGGCGGGGCGTTCGGTGTGGCTGCGGATCAGCCGTACGGGTTCGGCGTTCGCGTTCCACGCCTCGACGGACGGGGCGACGTGGACCTTCGTCCGTATCTTCTCCCTCGGGGACGAGAAGTCCGCGGGGGCGGCGCTGGTCGGGTTCCTCGCGCAGTCGCCGGTCGGCGAGGGCTGCGTCGTCACCTACGACCACATCGAATTCCGCCCGAACTGGCCCAAGGCCCTCCGCGACGGCTCCTGACCCATCCCGCCGGGGCCACCCAGCCCCGGCACCCTGCCGCCCCGCCCGGCCTTGGGCAATCCGCCGCCGCCCGCCACGGCCGCCTTGGGCAATCCGCCGCCTTGGGCTTTCCCGCCCTGGTCGGCTGCCGCGCCGCCTTGGGCAATCTGCCGCCTTGGGCTTTCCCGCCCTGGTCGGCTGCCGCGCCGCCTTGGGCAATCTGCCGCCATGGGCTTTCCCGCCCTGGTCGGCTGCCGCGCCGCCTTGGGCAATCTGCCGCCTTGGGCGGCAGGGTGGGCAAGGCGGCACCCCGGCGCGGGGTGAGCGCTCCCGGGCGGCGTCCAGCTCGGTCCCGGGCGCGCCATCGCCGGGTGCAGCGCCGTGTCGGCTGGTCGCGCAGTTCCCCGCGCCCCTACGGGGCACGACCACCATCGGCGGAGCCGTAGATTGATACAGCCCCGCGGCGAGATCGCCCAGGGAACCGGCGCGCCCGGCGTGCCGTCTTCCCGTTCATGATCCGCAGCGCCGTCCTCGCCGACGCCCCCGCCGTCACCGCCCTCCACCAGCGCGCCCGCGCCACCTACTACCCCGACGGCTTCCCCGAGGGCGACCTCCCCGAGCTCTGGCTCGACCGGTGGGCGCAGGTCATAGCGCGGCCCCGCGCCCACGTCCTGGTCTGCGTACGGAACGGCGAGATCGTCGGCCTCGCCTCCTTCCGCCGCCCCGACGAGGCCCCGGACGACAGCAGCACGGTCAAGCTCTTCCAGTTCCACACCGACCCCGCCCACTGGCGCCGCGGCATCGGCACGGAGCTGCACGCCGCCTGCGTCGAACAGTGGCAGGCGGACGGCATGACCGAGGCCGTCCTGGAGGTGCACCGGGACAACACCCGGGCCCAGGCCTTCTACGCCGCCCACGGCTGGCGCGGCCGGCCCGGCGCAGGCGCAGGCGCAGGCGCAGGCGGAGAGAGTGACGACCACCACCACGAGCTGCGGCTCGACCTGCCCCGGGAATGACCGGAGGCGGCATCCGGTTGTACTCCGGGAACGCCCACACGCACGTCATCAGCCGGAACGAGAGAACCCCATGCGCGTCGAGATCTGGACCGACATCAACTGCCCCTTCTGCTACATCGGCAAGTCCCGGTTCGAGCAGGCCCTCGACGCCTTCCCGCACAAGGACGAGGTCGAGGTCGTCCACCGCTCCTTCGAGCTGGACCCGACGATCAAGAAGGGCGACACCGGCCCCGTGATCGCGAAGATCGCCCAGAAGTACGGCATCAGCGAGGCCCAGGCCGCCGCCAACGAGCAGGGCCTCGGCCGGCAGGCCGGCGCGCTCGGTCTGCCGTACCTCACCGAGGGCCGCGACTACGGCAACAGCTTCGACCTGCACCGGCTGCTCCACCTGGCCCAGGAGAAGGGCCTGCAGAACGCGCTGATCGACGCCCTCTACAAGGGCAACTTCGTCGACAAGGAGTCGGTCTTCGCCGATGACGAGCACGTCGTACGGCTCGCCGTCGAGGCGGGCCTGGACGAGGCCGACGTACGCGGCGTCCTGGCCGACCCGGACGCGTACGCCGACGCCGTGCGCGCCGACGAGCGCGAGGCCGCCGAGCTGGGCGCGACCGGCGTGCCGTTCTTCGTGCTCGACCGCAAGTACGGCGTCTCCGGCGCCCAGCCCGCCGAGGTCTTCACGCAGGCCCTCACCCAGGCGTGGGGCGCCCGCTCCCCGCTGACCGTCATCGACACGGCGGGCGAGGGCGGCGACGTCTGCGGCCCCGACGGATGCGCGGTCCCGCAGGCCTGAGCGGCACTTATAAGCGTTCCTTAGCGGTACTGCTCAAACATCCGCAATAGACGGGTAGTTGGCGGTCCGGCACAGTGATGTCATGGAACTCGACCTGGACCTCGTCCGTGCTCAGTACCGTCCGGCCGTCACCTACCTGAACACCGCAAGCTCGGGTCTGCTGCCCGAGCGGGCGGCGAGCGCCATGCGTGACGCGATCACCGCGATGACCGAGGGCCGCCCCATCGACTCCCTCTTCACCGACGTGGAGGAGGCGCGGGCGGCCTTCGCGCGTCTCGCGGGCGTCCCGGTGGCCCGGGTCGCGACCGGCTCGTCCGTCGCCGTGCACACCGGACTGATCGCCGCCTCGCTGCCCGACGGCGCCGAAGTCCTCGTCGCCGAGGGCGAGTTCAGCTCCACCATCAACCCCTTCCATGTGCGCGGGAACCTCAAGGTGCGCACCGTCCCGCTGGAGGCGCTGGCCGAGTCCGTGCGCCCCGGCACAGCGCTCGTCGCGGTCAGCGCGGCCCAGTCGGCGGACGGCCGGGTCACCGACCTCACGGAGCTGCGGGCCGTCACGCGCGCACACGGCGCCCGGCTCTACGTCGACGCGTCCCAGGCGGCGGGCTGGTTCCCGCTCGCCGAGCATGCCGCGGCGGCCGACTACGTCTCCTCCGTCGCCTTCAAGTGGCTCACCTGCCCGCGCGGCGCCGCCTTCTTCATCGGCCCGGACGACCCCGACGAGCTGACGCCCGTCTTCGCCGGCTGGGTCGCGGGGGAGAAGCCCTGGGACAGCTGCTACGGACCGGTCACCGAGCCGGCCCGCTCCGCCCGCCGCTTCGACGAGACCCCCGGCCTCATCGCGTTCGCCGGCGCCCGTCGATCCCTCGCTCTGGTGGAGGAGTTGGGTGTCGACGCGATCCGCGCCCACGACCTGGCGCTCGCCGACCGGTTCCGCGCGGGCCTCGCCGGACTCGGCCGCGAACCGGTTCCGTCCCCCGGCTCCCCGATCGTGTCCGTGCCCGGACTCGGCGTCCGGCAGGGCGAGTTGCATGCCGCGGGCATCGAACTCTCCAACCGCGCGGGCAATCTGAGGGCGTCCTTCCACCTGTACAACACCGTCGACGACGTCGACCGCCTCCTGGACGCCCTCTCCGGCTGACCCCTGGCGTCCGGGCCCGTCGGCCGCTAGGAAAGGCACTACGAGGTGGTGGTGCCAGTGGCTCGCACGGACCCGACCGCGTCCGACGCGGAACTGCACCGACGCCTGATCTACGGCGACGAGACGGCGCTCACCGAGGTCTACGACGCCTACGGCGGACTCGTCCGGCACGTCGCCGCCCGGGTGACCCGTACGACGGGCGCCGCCGACGACGTCGCGCAGGAGGTCTTCGCCCAGCTGTGGGCCAGGCCGTACGCCTTCGACGCGCGCCGCGGCACGCTGCGCACCTGGCTCGGCATGCTCGCGCACCGGCGCGCCGTCGACTGGGTGCGCAGCGAGGCCCGGCACCGCAAGGCGGGCGCGGCGGACGACGAGGTGCTGCACGCCATCCCCGCCGAGGAGCCGGGCCCCGACGAACGCGTCGTCGACCGCGAACGCTCCCTGCTGCTCCACTCCGCCCTCGCTCAACTCCCGCCGCCGCAAAGGGAAGTGGTGCACCTCGCCTATTTCGCGGGCCGCACCTATCGTCAGGCGGCACAGGAGCTCGGCATCCCCGAGGGCACCGCCAAGACCCGGCTGCGCACGGCCCTGCACCGGCTGGCCGAGGCCCTGGACGACGACACGGCGAAAGGGGCGCGCGCATGACACCGGACCCGCACGACCACGAGTCGGTACGCGACCTCCTCGGGGCCTGGGCCGCCGGCGCGCTGCCGCCCGGCGAGGAACGGCTGGTTCCCCGCCACCTGGCCGACTGCGAGTCCTGCGCGACGGAGGCGGAGCGGCTGCGCGCGGTGGTGCGCCTACTGAACGGCCCACCCGGAGCCCCGGAGACCTCTGGTGCCCCGGAGGCCCCTGGCTCCCCGGACAGCTCTCGCGCCCCGGGGGTTCCTGGCGTTCTGGAGACTCCTGGCTCCCCGGACAGCTCTCGCGCTGCGGAGGCTTCTGGCGTTCTGGAGGCCCCTGGTGCCCCGGGCAGCTCTGGTGCCCCGGAGGCTTCTGGCGTTCTGGAGACTCCTGGCTTCCCGGACAGCTCTCGCGCCCCGGGGGTTCCTGGCGTTCTGGAGACTCCTGGCTTCCCGGACAGCTCTCGCGTCGCGGAGACTCCTGGTGCTCCGGAGACTCCTGGCTCCCCGGACAGCTCCCGCGCCCCGGAGGCCCCTGGTGCTCCGGAGGCCCTTGGTGCCCCGGAGGCCCCTGGCTCCCCGGGCAGCTCTCGCGTCCCGGAGTCCCCTCGCGTTTCGGACGCCCCTGGTACCCCGGGCGCATCGGCGGCCCTGGACCTCTCCCGGATCCTGGCCGGCCGCGCCCCGGTGCCCCGCGTCACCACCCCGCACGCCGAGCCGTACGCCGCCGCCGTCAGCGCGCTGCAGGCCCTCCTCGCCGAGGCGGACGCCCAGGAGGGCTCCTGGCACACGCCGGTGATCCACGACTGGAGCGTGCAGGACACCGTCGCCCACCTCATCGCCGCCGATGAACACCTCGCCGCGCACCTGGGCCTGCCCCCGGCCGGGGCCCCGGCGCCGGCCGAGCCGCCGGAAGACACCCGCTGGCGTGCCGCCTGGGCCGGCCGCACCCAGGCCGTGATCACCCGTGAACGCGGCCGCGCCCCGCAGCAGACGATGGCCTCCTGGCGCGCCCAGGCCACCGCCCTGCTCGGCACCGAAGCCGCCCGCGACCCCGAACTGGCCGCCCGCGCCACGACGTTGCTCGGCCTCCGGCTGCCCGTCGCCGACCACTTCCTGATCCGCGCCTTCGAGACCTGGATCCACGCCGACGACATCGGCCGCGCCCTGCGCCATCCCGTGCCCCCGCCGCCCGCGGCGCACCTGTGGCGCCTGGTCCGCCTCGCCGTGCGCATGCTGGGCCTGGCCCTGGGGCCCGAGGCCCCGCCGGTCGCGCTCACGGTCACCGACGACACGCACAGCACCGAGTGGATCCTCGGCTCGGAGGACGAACCGGTCCGCGGTGAACTCGCCCTGGAAGCCGTCGACTTCTGCCTCCTGGTCGGCGGCCGCGCCGCCGCCGACACCGTGCCGCGCGGCACCGGCGGCGACGCACGGACCGTGCAGGACGTACTCGACCGCGCCGCACGGCTCGCCTGGCTGTGACGCCGGCGGGCGGCGCAGGATACGCCGCGGGGCATATCGCGGGTGTATCGAAAACCGGATACGCGCGGGCAACGGCCCGTCGTCTTCCCTGGGCGCATGGACCACAGCACCTCCCTGCCCGCGCCCCCGCCGCACCGCGCGCGCCGCACCGTGATCACCGCCCTGGTGGTCCTCGCCTCGGCGGCAGCCCTGCTCGTGCCGCGCCGGATGCTCCTCATGCCGGCGTCGAGCTGTGTGGCGGGGCGCTGGCACGGCTGCTTCGACACGTTCAACGGCGTGGTGCTGATGACCCTGGTGACGATGCCGCTGTCCGCGCTCGTCGTGGCCGCGCTCGCCCTGTGGCGGCGGTCCACGGGCGCCGTCGCGCCGTGGCGCAGGTCGCTGGCCGAGGTGGGCATGGTGCACGGCACGGTGCCGTTCCTGTGGCTGACCCTGATGCCCGGCGCCGAGCCGGGCGTCGCGCCGCCCCGGGTGAGCCTGGTGCCGCTGCGCGACCTGGTGACCATGGGCACGCTGGGGATCGTGGGCAACCTGCTGGTCTTCGCCGCACTCGGCGCCTTCGCCCCGGTCCGCTTCCCGAAGCTGGCCTCCCTGCCCCGGATCCTCGCGCTGGGGGCGGGCTGCTCGGTCCTGGTTGAGACGGCGCAGTACGTCTTCCGCCTGGACCGGGTCTCCTCCGTGGACGACGTCCTGGTCAACGCCGCCGGCGCGCTGCTCGCCGGCCTGGCCTCGCGCCCCTGGTGGCGGGGGACGGCGCCGCACGCGTCGCCGCCGCGGACCGCTGCGTAGGGTGCTGACATGCGCGTACTGATCGTGGAGGACGAGCCCTACCTGGCCGAGGCCGTCCGGGACGGACTGCGGCTCGAAGCGATCGCCGCCGACATCGCGGGCGACGGCGACACCGCCCTGGAGCTGCTCGGCGTCAACACGTACGACCTCGCGGTCCTCGACCGGGACATCCCGGGCCCCTCCGGCGACGAGATCGCCCGCCGCATCGTCGCCTCCGGCAGTGGCATCCCGATCCTCATGCTCACCGCCGCCGACCGGATCGACGACAAGGCCTCCGGCTTCGAGCTCGGCGCCGACGACTACCTGACGAAACCGTTCGAGCTGCGTGAACTGGTGCTGCGGCTGCGGGCGTTGGACCGCAGGCGCGCGTACGCCAGACCTCCGGTCAGGGAGCTCGCGGGGCTGCGCGTCGACCCGTTCCGCCGCGAGGTGTTCCGCGACGGCCGCTATGTCGCGCTGACCCGCAAGCAGTTCGCCGTCCTCGAAGTCCTGGTGGCCGCCGACGGCGGGGTCGTCAGTGCGGAGGAGCTCCTGGAGCGGGCCTGGGACGAGAACGCGGACCCGTTCACCAACGCCGTCCGGATCACCGTCTCCGCCCTGCGCAAACGGCTCGGCGAACCCTGGATCATCGCCACCGTGCCCGGGGTCGGCTACCGGATCGACGTCACCGCCCCCGGCGACCCCCGTGGATAGGCGCCCGGGCCTCAGCGTCCGGCTCAGGCTCACCCTCAGCTACGCCGGTTTCCTCGCCGTGGCCGGTGCGCTGCTGATCGCCGTGGTGTGGCTGTACATCCTGCGGTACGTGCCCGACAACCCGAAGGGCCTGCTGGGCATCTCGCCCAACCGCTATCTGCTGGTGCACACCTTCTTCCCCGCCGCGGCCGTGGCGATGGCCTTCCTGCTGGTGTTCGGGCTCGTCGGGGGCTGGCTGCTGGCCGGCCGGATGCTGGCGCCGCTGCACCGGATCACGGACGCGGCCCGGCTCGCCGGGGCCGGATCGCTGTCCCACCGGATCCGCCTCGAAGGCCGCGGGGACGAGTTCCGGGAACTCGCCGACACCTTCGACGCGATGCTGGAGCGCCTGGAGTCGCACGTCGCCGAGCAGCGGCGGTTCGCCGCCAACGCCTCCCACGAACTGCGCACCCCGCTGGCCGTCCTGCGTACGCTCCTGGACGTCGCCCGCAAGGACCCGCAGCGTGATCAGGGAGAACTCATCGAGCGCCTGGACGCCGTCAGCACGCGGGCGATCGACCTCACCGAGGCGCTGCTGATCCTCGGCCGGGGCGAGCGCGGGGACTTCCCCCGCGAGCCCGTCGACCTCTCCCTGCTCGCCGAGGAGGCGGGGGAGACGCTGCTCCCGCTCGCCGAGCAGCGCCAAATCGCGCTCGACGTCGACGGCACGGCGGCCCCCACCACCGGCTCCCCGGAACTCCTGCTGCGGATGGTGACGAACCTCGTCCAGAACGCCGTCGTGCACAACCTCCCCGCCGGTGGCACCGTGACGGTGCGCACCGAGGAGCACGGCGCGACGAGCGTGCTCCGGGTCGAGAACACCGGCCGCCCGCTCCCGCCCGACCTGGTGCCCACGCTCACCGAGCCCTTCCAGCGCGGATCGGAGCGCATCCGCACCGACGAGCACGCCGGGGCGGGCCTCGGCCTCGCCATCGTGCACAGCATCGTCCGTGCCCACGACGGCACCCTCGACCTCACGCCCCGCCCCGGCGGCGGCCTCACCGTCACGGTCCGGCTGCCCGTCGGCACATAGCCGATCAGAGGCAGTCCTGCGCCGCCTCGGCGCAGAGATTCCCCTCCACCATGCCGAGCAGCCGGACGAACTCCGCCTGCTCCGACGCGGAGAGCCCGGTGAGAGTGCGCTCCTCCAGGGTGACCCACGCCGCGGCCACCTCCTCCAGCAGACCGCAGCTCTTCTCGGTCGCCTCGACGCGCACCGCGCGCCGGTCGTCCGGGTCGGGGGAGCGGCGCACGTGCCCGGCCTGCTCCAGGCGCTGGAGCATCTTGGTCACCGTCGACGGATCCAGCTCGACGGCCTTGATCAGCTCCGACTGCCGGACCGGCCCCTTGTCCCACAGGTGCATCATCACGAACTCCTGCCCCGGGTAGAGTCCGGCTCCGCGCAGCAGCCGGCCCGCCGCGATGCGGTGCAGCCGGGCCACGCGCGCCAGCGCCATGCTGGCCGGGCCGCCGCGCGCGGCCGTCGGCACATGGGCGGTACAGAGGGGCTCTGCGTCGTCGGTCATGGGGCGCTCCCGCGGCTCGTCCTGCTGATTCCCCGAGATTACCTTGGCCGGCCAAGTAATGAGCTACAGTGACATCGCGCAATTGATTGGCCGACCACATAAACCCCCGGCGGTTCTGCACCGCCGTTGATGGGAGTAGTCATGACCACCGCATTCGACGCGCTCGACCTGTCCGGCAACCGCCTCGCCAACCGCATAGCGATGGCCCCGATGACCCGCAGCCGGGCCGGTGACGGCGGCACCGCCACCGATCTGACCGTCGAGTACTACGCGCAGCGGGCCTCCGCGGGCCTGATCGTCACCGAGGGCATCCAGCCCTCCGAGGTGGGCCAGGGCTACGCCTGGACGCCGGGTCTGCACAGCGCCGAGCAGATCGCGTCCTGGCGCAGGGTCACCGACGCCGTGCACGCCGAGGGCGGCGTGATCTTCGCCCAGCTCATGCACGCCGGCCGGATCAGCCACCCCTCGCTCCAGCCGGACGGCGGCCTTCCCGTGGCGCCGTCCGCCGTGGCCCCCGAGGGCAAGGCCTTCACGAACGACGGCTTCCAGGACTTCGTCACGCCGCGCGCCCTGACCGGCGACGAGATCCGCGCCACGATCACCGACTTCGCCGACGCCGCGCGAGCCGCGATCGAGGCCGGCTTCGACGGGGTCGAACTGCACGGCGCCAACGGCTACTTGATCCACCAGTTCCTGGCCCCGGGCTCCAACGAGCGCACCGACGAGTGGGGCGGCAGCGCCGAGCACCGCGCCCGGTTCGCCGTCGAGACGGTCAAGGCCGTCGCCGAGGCCGTCGGCGCCGAGCGCACCGCGCTGCGCATCTCGCCGCAGAACCCGTACAACTCCATGTCCGGCGCCGACACCGTCGAGGTGTACGAGGCCCTGCTCGCCGGGATCGAGCCGCTCGGCATCGCCTACCTGCACGTTCTGGAGGCCGCCGACGGACTCCGGGACATCACCACCGACCTGCGCAAGCGGTTCGGCGGCACCTTCCTGCTCAACGCCTTCACCGAGACCCCGACCGACCACCGGGCGCTCGCCCTCGTCGAGGACGGCGTCGCCGACGTCATCACCTTCGGCGCCCTCTTCCTCGCCAACCCGGACCTGCCGGCCCGGCTGCGCACCGAGGGTCCGTACAACACCCCGGACCCGTCCTCGTTCTTCGGCGGCGACGCGAAGGGCTACACGGACTACCCCTCCCTGTGACACCGGTCGGGGCGGAGCCGATCACGGCCCCGCCCCGACTCACCGGCGTAGGAAGGTCACTTCACCGGGGTGAAGTCCCGCGCCCCGATGAACTCCGGCCGGCGCACCGGCGCCGCGAACGGCTCCACCGCCGTGTTCTCCACGCTGTTGAACACGATGAAGACGTTCGAGCGCGGGTACGGGGTGATGTTGTCCCCGGAGCCGTGCATCGCGTTGCAGTCGAACCAGGTCGCCGAGCCGGCCCGGCCGGTGAACAGCTTGATGCCGTGCCGGTCGGCGAACTTGGTCAGCGCCTCGTCGCTCGGCGTGCCCGCGTCCTGCATCTGCAGCGACTTCTTGTAGTTGTCCTTCGGCGTCTCGCCCGCGCAGCCGAGGAACGTCTTGTGCGAGCCGGGCATGATCATGAGCCCGCCGTTGGTGTCGTAGTTCTCCGTCAGCGCGATGGAGACGGACACCGTCCGCATGTTCGGCAGCCCGTCCTCGGCGTGCCAGGTCTCGAAGTCCGAGTGCCAGTAGAAGCCGCTCGCCCCGAAACCGGGCTTGACGTTGATCCGCGACTGGTGGACGTAGACGTCCGAGCCGAGGATCTGGCGGGCCCGGCCCACGACGCGCTCGTCGCGGACCAGGTTCGCGAACACCTCGCTGATCCGGTGCACCTCGAAGACCGAGCGGATCTCCTGGGACGTCGGCTCGACGACGGAACGCTC
The DNA here is from genome assembly GCF_017377775.1 of Streptomyces sp. VRA16 Mangrove soil. Classification (GTDB taxonomy): domain Bacteria; phylum Actinomycetota; class Actinomycetes; order Streptomycetales; family Streptomycetaceae; genus Streptomyces. The sequence goes on along the minus strand of NZ_JAFVLN010000012.1, from coordinate 74,768 downwards.
GTCCGCACGCATCGCCGGGTCGGAGACCAGCCGGTTCAGCTCGGCCTGGTAGACGCCGATCTCGTCGGGGCCGATCAGCTCCTCGATGGCGAGGAAGCCGTTCTGCTCGAACGAGGCGAGGTCCGACTCCCGGATCGGGCCGCGCTCACCCGGCTTCGACCAGACGACCGGGTCGACCCGCGGGGTGGCCACCTCGGAGGCGCCGCGGGTGGGGTACAGATCGGTGACGGTGCTCATACGGTTCAGACCTCCTCGGGCTCGGTCAGCAGCGGGTAGACGCCGTTCTCGTCGTGGTCCTCCCGTCCGGTCACGGGCGGGTTGAACACGCACACACAGCGGAAGTCCGTCTTGGGGCGCAGCGTGTGCCGCTCGTGGCCGTTCAGGAGGTACATCGTGCCCGGTTCGATCCAGTGCTTCTCCCCGGTCTCCCGGTTCTCGAGCTCGGCCTCGCCCTCCACGCAGAGCACGGCCTCGATGTGGTTGGCGTACCACATGTCGGTCTCCGTGCCCGCGTAGAGGATCGTCTCGTGCAGGGAGAAGCCGACCTTCTCCTTCGCGAGGACGATGCGCTTGCTCTCCCAGGTGCCGGACGCGGACTTCACGTGCCGGTCGGTGTTCTCGATCTCCTTGAACGAACGGACGATCACGGTGAGTTGCTGCCTTTCGTTGCTGAACGGTGTGGTACTCCGTCAGGCCGTTTCGCGCACGGCTCGGGTGAGCGTGCGCAGACCCTCCTCCAGCTCCTCGGAGGTGATCGTCAGCGCCGGAAGCAGCTTGACGACCTCGCTCTCGGGGCCGGACGTCTCGATGAGCAGGCCGAGCTCGAAGGCGCGCTTGGCGACCTTGCCGGCCCGCTCCTTGTCGCGGAACTCGATGCCCCAGACCAGGCCGCGGCCGCGGTACTCGACGATCTCCTCGCGGTGCTCGTCGTGGAGCGCGCCGAGGGCCTCGCAGACCTGCTGCCCGCGGGCCAGGGTCTGCTTCTCCATGGCCGGGCCGTCGGTCCAGTACGTCTCCAGGGCGGCGGCGGCCGTCACGAACGCGGGGTTGTTGCCGCGGAACGTGCCGTTGTGCTCGCCCGGCTCCCAGATGTCGAGCTCCGGCTTGAACAGGCACAGGGACATGGGAAGCCCGTACCCGCTGATGGACTTCGAAACGGTCACGATGTCCGGTGTGATGCCCGCCTCCTCGAAGGAGAAGAAGGCGCCGGTGCGGCCGCAGCCCATCTGGATGTCGTCGACGATCAGCAGCATGTCCCAGCGCTCGCAGACGTCGGCGAGCTTGCGCAGCCACTCGGCGCGGGCCACGTTGATGCCGCCTTCGCCCTGCACCGTCTCGACGATCACGGCCGCCGGGGTGTTCAGGCCCGAGCCCGAGTCCTCCAGGAGCCGCTCGAACCAGATGAAGTCCGGGGTGCGGCCGTCGAGGTAGTTGTCGAACGGCATCGGGGTGCCGTGCACCAGCGGGATACCGGCCCCCGCGCGCTTGAACGCGTTGCCGGTCACCGCGAGCGAGCCGAGCGACATGCCGTGGAAGGCGTTGGTGAACGAGATGATCGACTCGCGGCCCTTGACCTTGCGGGCGAGCTTCAGCGCGGACTCCACCGCGTTGGTGCCCGTCGGGCCCGGGAACATGACCTTGTACGGCAGATCGCGCGGGCGCAGCACGATGTTCTGGAACGACTCCAGGAAGTTGCGTTTGGCCGACGTCGACATGTCGAGGCCGTGGGTGACGCCGTCGCGCTCCAGGTAGTCGATCAACGCACGCTTCAGCACGGGGTTGTTGTGGCCGTAGTTGAGCGATCCGGCGCCCGCGAAGAAGTCCAGGTACTCGTGGCCGTCCTCGTCGTACATACGGCTGCCCGAGGCCCGGTCGAAGACGGTGGGCCAGCCGCGGCAGTAGCTGCGCACCTCCGACTCAAGGGTCTCGAAGACGCTCAGGTCAGGCTGGGTGATGGTCACAGCGAAAAGCTCCTCTGGGGAAGCGAGTTGAGGGGGGTGGGAGAGTGGGTGGCGGTGGTGGATCGGCTCAGGCGGCCAGCGGCCCGATGGTGTACAGCTCCTCGGGCAGATGCCCGTCGTCCGGGAACAGGCCCGCGTCGAACAGGACTTCACGCGCCACACCGGCGCCGTGCCGGCGGGCGTAGGACAGGAACAGCGCCTGGGACGCCGAGTTGTCCGGGGTGATCGTCGTCTCGACGGTGGTGACCGGCCGCCCGGCCGCGAGGACCTTGGCGGTCAGTCCGTCCAGGAGCTCACCGGCGAGACCGCGCCCGCGATGGGCGTGGTCCACGGCGACCTGCCACACGACCAGCGTGTGCGGCCGCTCCGGCCGGATGTAACCGGTGACGAACCCGGCGACCTCGCCCCGCTCGTCGCGCGCCACCACCGAGGTGGCCGCGAAGTCGCGGCACCACAGCAGATAGCTGTACGAGGAGTTGAGGTCGAGCACCTTCGAGTCACGTGCGATACGCCAGATCGCGGCGCCGTCGGCGACACCGGGATGGTCGAGCTGGAATTGCGCTTGTGCGGCGGTCATGCGAATTCAATTTACCGAGCAATTTCTGGGATTGCACGTGGGGGAGGGGTTACGGAATCAGATCTTCCGTGTTATCGCGCGCGGGTGAGCCTGCGCGCGAGCAGTGTCCGCTATAGGGAGATTTATGTGGGTCAAAAGGTGTGTATCACTCGCGATGTGGAGTGCGTCACAGGCCCGTAACCCCGACGAAGTCCGCCCGAATTACGGCGGTTTCCGTTGTTGAAATCTTAGTGTTTACGCCCTCGAAAAGCGGGCAGAAGCAATACGGGAAGCTGCTTTCGATAAACGCATGAAGAATGCTTGAGAATACTTCGGGGAAAAGGAAAGGCGCCGCCCGGAATGGGCGGCGCCTGGATCGGTGTGCGGATGCGGGACTACACCCAGGCCGCCGCGACGGCCTTGCGGGCACCTTCGAGGTCGACTTCAAGGCCGGCCTCCGCGAGCGCCCCGCCGAGGGCGGCGAGCGAGGACTGCACGACGCCGCGCGTGGCCTGCGGGCCGTAGTGGTTGACGCGGATCATCTCGTGCGCGAGCGCCCCGCCGCCGGCGACCAGCGGCAGCACCGGGTCCACGGCCAGCGCCTTGGCGACCAGGTCGCGGGCGTCGGTCCCGGCGGGCGCGCGCAGCGTCGTGGCGACCGGCGCGGCGTCCTTCGCCGCGTGCACGTACGGCTCAAGTCCCCCGCCGAGCGCGAGAGTTCCGGCCCGGGTCGCGGCGGCCGCGCTCGCGTGACGCGCCATCAGGGCGTCGAGCCCCTCGCTCTCGATGCGCTCCACGCACGCCTCCAGGGCGAGCATCTCCAGCTGCGCCGGAGCGTGCAGCAGTGCCTTGCGGCCGCCGTCGACCCAGCGCTGCTTCCAGTCCAGCAGCGAGAGGTAGGAGTGGCGCGGCGCCTGCGGGTTGGCGGCCATCCGCTCCCAGGCGCGGGCGCTCACCGACACGGCCGACACACCGGCCGGGCCGCCCATCGCCTTCTGCGCGCCGATCACGCACAGGTCCACGCCCCACGCGTCGGGCAGCACCGGCTCGGCCGCGATGGAGGCGACGGCATCCAGGTAGAACAGCGCGCCGTGCTCGCGCACCACCTCGCCGATCTCCGCGACCGGGTTGGTGTTGCCCGTCGCGGCCTCCGCGTGCACCAGCGACACGAAGTCGATCTCCGGGTGCTCGGCGAACGCCTCCCGGACCTGCTCGGCGGTGACGGCCGTGTGGAACGGCACGGCCAGGTCGTACACCGTGGCGCCGCAGTCACGCAGCCAGTCGCCGAAGGTCTGCCCGTACGGGCCGGTGATCACGTTCAGCGCGACGGTGCCGGGCCCGGCCGTCCCGCGGATCGCGCCCTCCAGCGGCAGCAGCGCCTCGCCCTGCATGATCACGACGTCCTGCGAGGTGTCCATCAGCCGGGCCACACGGTCCTCGATGGAGGCGAAGTGCTCGGCGCTCAGGGGGGCCAGATCGAGAAACGGATGCGTCACGGTGGTGCTCTCTTCGCTCACGGGTTCGGACGGGATGCCGATGACGAGCGTACCCACCGCCCTCATAGGCTTCGCGCATGAGTGAGCGAGGGGTGCTGCACGTGAAGGGCCGGGTCCTGGCCGGACCCGACGACGTACGCGACGAACTGTGGGTGGTGGACGGCCGCATCACCTACGACCGCCCGGCCGCCCCGGGCACGGACGTGACCACGGTCGACGGCTGGGTGCTCCCCGGCCTGGTGGACGCGCACTGTCACGTGGGCCTGGACACCCACGGCCCGGTCCCCGCCGAGACCGCGGAGAAGCAGGCGCTGACCGACCGCGACGCGGGCACGCTGCTGCTGCGCGACGCCGGCTCCCCGTCCGACACCCGCTGGATCGACGACCGCGAGGACCTGCCCCGCATCATCCGGGCCGGCCGCCACATCGCCCGCACCCGCCGCTACATCCGCAACTACGCGCACGAGATCGAGCCCGAGGACCTCGTCGCGTACGTCGCCCAGGAGGCCCGGCGCGGCGACGGCTGGGTCAAGCTGGTGGGCGACTGGATCGACCGCTCCACCGGCGACCTGGGCGCGTGCTGGCCGCGCGAACCGGTCGAGGCGGCGATCGCCGAGGCGCACCGCCTGGGCGCCCGCGTCACGGCCCACTGCTTCGCCGCCGACTCCCTCCGGGACCTGGTCGAGGCGGGCATCGACTGCGTCGAGCACGCGACGGGCCTCACCGACGACCTGATCCCGCTCTTCGCCGAACGCGGCGTCGCGATCGTGCCGACCCTGGTCAACATCGCCACGTTCCCGGACCTGGCGGCGGGCGGCGAGCAGAAGTTCCCCCGCTGGTCGGCCCATATGCGCCGGCTGTACGAGCGCCGCTACGACACGGTGCGCTCCGCCTACGACGCCGGGATCCCGGTGTTCGTCGGCACGGACGCGGGCGGCGCCCTGGCGCACGGCCTGGTGGCGGGGGAGGTCGCGGAGCTGGTCCGCGCCGGGATCCCGCCGGTCGAGGCGCTCTCGGCGACGGCCTGGGCCGCCCGCGAGTGGCTCGGCCGCCCCGGCCTGGAGGAGGGCGCCCCGGCGGACCTCGTCGTCTACGGGGCGGATCCGCGGGCCGATGTGGCGGTGCTGGGCGCTCCGCGGCGGATCGTGTTGCGGGGGCGGGTGGTGGGGTAGGCGGGGGCGTCCGAAGGCATGCGCTGCGCGCAGCGGGACCACCGGCCCGCACCCGGCAGCGCATCCGCACCCCGCAGCCGAGGCCGCCGTCACCGACCGCCCGGCAACGTGTCCAGGGGCGCCCGCCCGGTGACGAGTACGCCGTCCGCGACGTAGCCCTCCGGCCGCCCCGCCAGCTCGGCGACGAGCCGTTCCCGCCACGCGATGACGTCCTTGGGGGCCTCCGGTGCCAGGTCGTGCAGCTCCCGCGGGTCGGCGTCGAGGTCGAAGAGCTGCTCGCGGCCCGCGCCCGAGAACCAGATGTACTTCGCCCGGCCGTCCGTCAGCCAGTGCATCGACTCACCGAACAGCACGTGCTCGCCGTGCAGGTACGGCCGGGGGCGCGGGAGCCGGCCGCCGCGGGCCGCCGGGAGGAGGCTGTGCCCGTCGAGCCCACCCGGCACCGGGAGGCCCGCGCACTCCAGCAGCGTCGGCAGCACGTCCCGGAGTTCGGCCACCGTGTCCGGGCCCACCACCGTGCCGCCGGGCAGCGCGCCGCGCGGGCCTGTCAGGATCAGCGGGACCCGGGCCGATCCCTCGTACGGATACGCCTTCCGCCACAGCCGGTGCTCCCCGAGCATCTCGCCGTGGTCCGAGGTGAAGCAGATCCAGGTGTCGTCGGCGAGCCCGAACTCGCCGAGCGCCTGCACGAACCGGTTGATCTGCTGGTCGATGTGGGACATGTGGCCGTAGTAGCCGGCCCGCGCGCGATGCACCGTACGGGCGTCGTACGAGGCGTAGTTGGCGTCGGCGCGCGTGTCGTCCCGCCAGCCTTCCAGGGCGTCCGCCCAGTCGCCGACGGCCGGCTCGTGGGCGGGCGCGTCCAGGTACTGCTCGAAGGCCCAGGCCGGCGGGTCGTACGGCGGATGCGGGCGGTGGAAGGAGAGGTGCAGGAGGAAGGGGGCCGTCGGGTCGCGCCGGTAGAGGAAGTCGACGGCCTCGCTCACCACCCAGTTCGTCGGGTGCAGCCGCTCGGCCCGGTCCCACGGCCGCGCCACCACGCTGTTGCAGTCGAGCCCGTGGTCCGTGTAGTCGCCGCCGCCCGGCTGCCGCTCCAGCCAGGCCGCGTAGTCGTCGTGGAAACGGGGATCCGTGCGCCGGTCGCGGGCGACGTGCAAGTACCCGTCGTGCAGGGTGACTTCGTCGAATCCGATGCGGTTGCGCTCCGGGTACGCGTGCAGCTTGCCGATCGCCCGCGTCTGGTACCCGTGCCGCCCGAACTCGCCCGCCAGCGTCACCGGGTACTCCCACGGCACCCCGTCCCGGTACCCGGTGCGGCCGTGCGAGGTCTGCGCGAGGCCCGTGTGCAGCGCGGCCCGCGCCGGGATGCAGGAGGGCACCGCCGAGTACGCGCGCTCGAACCGGGCACCACGGCCCGCGAGTTGGTCCAGATAGGGAGTACGGACGACAGGGTGCCCGGCGCCGGAGAGGCAGTCGCCGCGCCATTGGTCGGCGGTGATCAGTACGACGTTGCGCGGCATGGAACGCGTGACTCCCCGATTCCGGACGGCAGTTGACACGCAGCGTGACCTGCCGATCAGGCTGCTCGTTGCACACAACTTGGCCGCGCCCGCGCTGTCAACCGGCGGGTTGGGGGCGCGCGGGCGACAAGTGGGGCGTCAGGGAAGAACAGCGGCAGAGGATTCGAAGAAATGCGCGGAAACCCCACTTTGGGGTGAACTCACGCCTGGTTGCCGCCTGTTCACTCTCAGTGCGTAAAGATTCCCTCGTCGGCAACGGTGATCGGCATCCCGCCGGAACCGTCGGCGGAGCCGTGCGCGATGTCCCCATGGCGCTCGGCCGCACCGGCACACGTCCCGTTTCTCTTGTCTGTCCCGACCCTGGGGGTCCCACCAGCATGTCCAGCACCAGCTACACCGCGGCCCGACGAGCCCGCCGAGCCCACCGTGCCGCCGCGACGGCCACCGCCGCTGTCCTCGCCGCCGGACCCGCCGTGCTCGCGACGGCGGTCCCGGCGGCGGCCACCGGCGACCACGGCGGCCGGGCCAGTGCCGTCGTCCTGCGCACGGGCCTGGACGTCTCGCTCCTCAACAAGACGGTCAACGTCCCGCTGAAGGTCGCGCTGAACGAGGTGCAGGCCCCCGCGAGCGCGGAGAAGACCGCGCTCACCGCCACCCTCGACGGCGTCGACCGCGGGCAGCCGTTCAGCGTGCTGCGCGCCGACGTGGCCAAGGCGAAGGCGACCGTCGACGACAAGAAGGCGGAGGGCTTCACCCAGCTCGTCCACGCCAAGGTCCACGTCCCCGGGCTGCCGCTGCTCTCCCTCGTCGAGGTCGACCAGGTCACCTCCAAGGCGACGTGCGAGGCGGGCCACAAGCCGGTCGCCGAGTCGAACCTGCTGGGCTCCGTCACCGTCCTCGGCAAGAAGATCACGCTGACGACGGGCGGCACGACCCGCGTCGAGGTCCCGGGCGTCGGCGAGGTCTCCCTCGCGCTCTCCGACACCTCGACCACCTCCACGACCGCGGCGGCCGCGGCGCTCCGGCTCAAGGTCTCGGTCAACCCGCTGAAGCTGAACGTGGCGGAGGTCAACGGCGAGGTCACCCTGGCGGGCGCCACCTGCGAGGCCCCGAAGGCGGCCCCCGCCGAGGACCCGAAACCGCAGGGCGGCACGGCGGACAAACCGGTCAAGGAGGCCGAACCGGCGACCTCGGCCGCCCCGGCCGGCGACACGAAGGCGGCCCCGAAGGCCGACCTCGCGGAGACCGGCGGCAGCTCGCTCACCCCGTACATCGCGGGTGGCGCGATCGCCCTGCTGCTCGCGGGCGCCGGCGGCGTGGCGATGGCGCGCAGGAGCCGTTCTGAATGACTGGTTCCGTAGATACGTTCGAGTGCATGAGTGACTCGAGTGTCTACGAAGCAGTGGGTGGCGCCCCCGCGGTGGCGGCCGTGGTCGACCTCTTCTACGCAAAGGTCCTGGCCGACGATCAGCTGGCTCCCCACTTCCGCACCACCGACCTGCCCGCCCTGAAGGCCCACCAGCGGACCTTCATAGCGGCGGCCCTGGGCGGCCCCGAGGCGTACCGGGGCCGCCCTCTGTCGGAGGCGCACGCTCAACTGGCGCTGACCGGCGAGGACTTCGACAAAGTGGTGGGCCACCTGGCGCAGTCCCTGAAGGAGGCGGGGGTGGGGGACGACCTGATCACGGTGATCGCGACCCACCTGGCACCGCTCAAGGACCAGGTAGTGAAAGCCCCGTAAAAAGCCCCGTAAAGGGGGCGGGGGCGACTCCTCGGAACGCGAACCCCGCCCCGCTCACCCGGCGGCGAGAACCTCCCGCAGCGCGGCGACGAACGCCGCCCCGGTGGCCTGGTCCCGCACGGCGACCCGTACCCAGTCCGCCCCGAGCCCCGGGAACGTGTCCCCGCGCCGCACCGCGAACCCGGCCCCCCGCAGCCGCTCCCGCACCACCCCCGCATCCGGCACCCGCACCAGCAGGAACGGCCCCTCCGCGGGCCCGGCCACCCGCACTCCGTACCCGGCCAACTCCCCGAGCAGCCCCACCAGATGGGCCCGGTCACCGGCGACGACCCGCGCCGCGGCCGCCGCCTCCGCGACCCCGCGCTCCGACACGCACGCCTCGGCCGCGACCAGCGCCGGCGACGACACCGGCCACAGCGGCTGCGCCCGCTCCAGCGCCGCCACGATCTCCGGCTCGGCCAGCACGTACCCGATCCGCAGACCGGCGAGCCCCCACGTCTTCGTCAGGCTGCGCAGCACCACGAGCCCCGGCACATCGGTCCGCCCCGCGAGGGACTCCCGCTCACCCGGCACGGCGTCCATGAACGCCTCGTCCACGACGAGCACCCGGCCGGGCCGCGCGAGCCGCGCCACGGTCTCGGCCGGGTGCAGCACGGACGTCGGATTGGTCGGATTGCCGACGACCACCAGATCCGCGTCGTCCGGCACCAGCGCAGGATCGAGCCGGAACGCGTCCCCCTCCGCGCCGTCCCGCAGCAGCACCCGGCGCACCGCGTGCCCGGCGTCCTCCAGGGCCGCCTCCGGCTCGGTGAACTGCGGATGCACCACGACCGGCCGCCGCACCCGGAGCGCCCGCGCGAGCAGCACGAACGCCTCGGCGGCGCCCGACGTCAGCAGCACCCGGTCCACCGGCAGCCCGTGCCGCGCGGCCACGGCGGCCCGCGCCGACCGCCCGTCCGGGTACGCGGCGAGCCCCTCCAGCGAACCGGCGATGTGCTCGCGCAGCCAGCGCGGCGGCGTCCCGGTACGGACGTTCACCGCGAGATCCGTCAGCTTCTCGCCGTCGTCGCGGACCTCGGCGTCCCCGTGATGGCGCAGATCGGGCCCGTCGGCGCCGCCGTCCGGCTCCCGCGCGCACTCCGCCCGCACCACGGTCACCTCGGGATGCGCGGCGTTCCAGCCCTCGGCCTGTGACCGGCAGCGGGCCGCCACCGACGCGTCGTACGGCAGCAGGACGACGCGCCGCGCCCCGAGCGCCGCGCACCGGCCGAGCCCCGCCGGCACATCGGGCGCGGCCCCCGACACGAACGCGGTCTCCACCGCGGCGCATCCGCTGCCTTCCCACAACAGCCGTGCGGCGGCGACGAGTTCGGCGTTCGCGACCGGATCCCCCGAGCCGTGCCCGACGAGCAGCACCGTCACGTCGGCCCGGTCGCCCGGGGAACGGGCACCGCCGCCCAGGACATCGTCGAGCCGCCGCTCCAGGGCGGCGAGCAGGGCCGGGGGAGGGGTGTGCACGGACGGGCTCCTCAGGTGGGGATGGACGGACGAAGGATGAGGGACGGGGGGGGTCGGTCGCTCGGGATGGGTGGGCGAACGATGAGGGACGGGGGTCGGTCGCTCGGGATGGGTGGGCGAACGATGAGGGACGGGGGGCGGTCGCTCGGGACGGGCGGGCGAACGATGAGGGACGGGGGATCGGTCACCCGGTACAGGCGGGCGAACGATGAGGGACGGGGGATCGGTCACCCGGTACAGGCGGGCGAACGACGGCGAAACGACGGAGAAGGGCCGGGCGGTCACCCGGTGCGGGCCAGCGCGCACGTGACGCGTCCGCCCCGGCCGCCCGCCCCCCGCTTGGGCACGAGCAGTGCGCCCCCGCCGACGAGCGCGGCGGCCTCGGCGACGGACGGGGTGCCGACGGCGCCGCGCACCCCCTCCGAGGGATGCGGCACCGGCACGGCGGCGAGCCGCGCCGCCGGATACGTCACGAGCGGCACCCCGAGCACCTCGGCGGCCCGCACCAGACCCGGCTCCCGCCCCTTCGCGTCGACGGTCGCGAGCGCGGCGAGCGCCGACGCGAGGACTCCGGCCTCGGCGAGCACCTCCTGGACGAGCGCGAGCACCTCCTCCGCCACGGCTCCGGCCCGTGCGCCGACCCCGGCGACGACACGCTCGGGCGCACAGGTCATGATGTGCGACGCGGGGGTTGGATGAGTTAGCAAGGGCTTATGGCGGTGTTCGTGGCGCTCGGCGCCTTCTTGATGACCCTGATCGGCGGCTGGACCGCGCAACGGGTCACCGACCGGCGCCATCTGGTGCTCGGTCTCGCGGGCGGTCTCATGCTCGGCGTGGTCGGACTCGACCTGCTGCCCGAGGCCCTCGAAGCGGCGGGCGGCCCGGTCTTCGGGGTGCCCGCGGCGCTGCTGCTGTTCGTCGCCGGGTTCCTCGGCGCGCACATCCTGGAACACCTCCTCGCCCAGCGTCAGGCCGCGCACGGCGCCGATGAGCACGCGAACGGCCGGGTTCCCGAGGTCGGCCTCACCGCCGCCTCCGCGATGGTCGGGCACAGCCTGATGGACGGCATGGCGATCGGCGCCGCGTTCCAGGTGGGCGGCGGCATGGGCCTCGCCGTCGCGCTCGCCGTGATCGCCCACGACTTCGCCGACGGCTTCAACACGTACACGCTCACCAGCCTGTACGGGAACGCCCGCCGCAAGGCGCTGATGATGCTGTTCGCCGACGCGGTGGCCCCGGTGGTGGGCGCGGCGTCGACGCTGCTCTTCACCATTCCGGAGCAATTGCTCGGCGGTTATCTGGGCTTCTTCGGCGGCGTGCTGCTGTATCTCGCCGCCGCCGAGATCCTCCCCGAGGCCCACCACGACCACCCGGCCCGCTCCACCCTGGCGTGCACGGTCGCGGGCGCGGCCTTCATCTGGCTCGTGGTGGGCATCGCGGGCTGAGGGCCGGCTGGCGCACCCCTCTCCGGCCCCGGACCCTGACCTCACGGCGTCGCGCACCGCTCCACCAGGCGCCGCGCGACGTCCGGCCGCGCCGCCCAGTGCGTGTGCAGATAGCTGGCGTGCACACCCTGCTGCACGAAGCCCTCGACGCGCCGCTCGGGCAGCCGCACGCCCCACGCCGGGGCCGGGCCCGCGCCCGGCTCCATCACCGTGCGGTGGAACTCGTGGCCGCGCATCCGGGCGCCCGCGGGGGCCAGCACGCTGTCGCTGACGGCGACCGCGTCGCGGTAGCCGAGCGTCAGCCGCCCCGACATCCGGGCGTCGGCGTCCAGGACCCCGCACATCGCCTTCCCGTCGAGCGAGCGGGACAGGTACAGCAGGCCCGCGCACTCCGCGACGACCGGGGCGCCCGACTGCGCGAGCTGGGCCACGGCCTTGCGGAGCTGTTCGTTGGCGGCGAGCTCGGGGGCGTAGACCTCGGGGAAGCCGCCGCCGACGACGAGCGCCGCCGTGTTCTCCGGGAGGGACTCGTCGTGCAGCGGGTCGAAGGTGACGACTTCGGCGCCCGCGGCCCGCAGGAGTTCCGTGTGCTCGGCGTAGGAGAAGGTGAAGGCGGCGCCGCCCGCGACGGCCACCACGGGACGGGCGGCGGGAGCGGCCTGCGCGGGCGGCGGGCTCCACGCCGTCACCGCCAGCGGGGGAGCGGTGCGCGCCAGCGCGAGCAGCCCCTCCAGATCGCAGCCCTCGCGCACCATCGCCGCGGCCGCCCGCACCGAGTCGACCGCATCCGAGCTCCGCTCGGCGACCGGGACGAGCCCCAGGTGCCGCGACGGGGTGGCCACCTGAGGAGTCCGGCGCAGCGCCCCGTGAACGGGGACGCCGACCTCCTCCAGTGCCTCGCGCAGCAACTGCTCGTGCCGGTCGGAGCCGACCTTGTTGAGGATGACGCCCGCGAGCCGCACCTGCGGGTCGAACGACGCGAAACCGTGCACCAGCGCCGCCACCGACCGGGACTGCGACGAGGCGTCGACGACGAGCACGACGGGAGCCTTGAGCAGCTTCGCGACATGCGCGGTGGAGGCCAGCTCGCCCTCTCCCGAAGCACCGTCGAAAAGCCCCATCACGCCTTCCACGACGGCCAGTTCGCACCCCGCGGCACCGTGCGCGAACAGTGGCGCGACGAGCTCGGGACCGCACATGTACGCGTCCAGGTTGCGGCCGGGGCGGCCGGTCGCGAGCGCGTGGTAGCCCGGGTCGATGTAGTCGGGCCCGACCTTGTGCGGGGAGACGGCGAGCCCGCGCTCGGCGAACGCCGCCATCAGACCGGTCGCCACCGTCGTCTTGCCCGACCCGGAGGCCGGCGCGGCGACGACCAGGCGAGGAACGTCGAACGTCACCACTCGATGCCCCGCTGGCCCTTCTGCCCGACGTCCATCGGGTGCTTCACCTTCGACATGTCGGTCACGAGATCCGCGAACTCGACCAGCTTCTTTGGGGCGTTGCGCCCCGTGATGACGACGTGCTGGGTGCCGGGCCGGTCGCGCAGCACCCGCACCACCTCGTCGACGTCGATCCAGCCCCAGTGCAGCGGGTACGCGAACTCGTCGAGCACGTACAGCTTGTACGTCTCGGCGGCCAGGTCACGCTTGACCTGCTCCCACCCCTCGCGGGCCTTCTCCTCGTTGTCCGTGTTGTCACCGTGGAGATCACGCTGCACCCACGACCAGCCCTCGCCCATCTTGTGCCAGTCGACGGTGCCGCCCTCGCCGGAGGCGCCGAGCACCTTCAGCGCGTTCTCCTCGCCGACCTTCCACTTCGCCGACTTGACGAACTGGAACACCCCGATCGGCCACCCCTGGTTCCAGGCGCGCAGCGCGAGCCCGAAGGCGGCCGTCGACTTGCCCTTGCCGATGCCCGTGTGCACGAACACCAGGGGACGGTTGCGACGCTGACGTGTCGTCAGCCCGTCGTTCGGTACGACACTCGGTTGTCCCTGCGGCATTAGGCGGCCCTCCTGGCGGTCCGGTCGATCCGGTGGGTCCGGTCGGTTCCCTGTACGTTCTTGACGAGTCCGGCGATGGCGTCGGCCCGCAGCTCCTCCAACGTCACGGCCGTGCCGCCGAGTCGGGCGGCGAGCTGCCCGGCGAGACCGAGCCGCACCATGCCGGTCTCGCAGTCGACGACCACGGAGGCGATGCCCTCGGCGGCGTGCAGCCCGGCGGCCCGCCCGGCCAGCTGCACCGGCTCGGGCCCGCCGGTGGCACGCCCGTCGGTCACGACGACCATCAGCGGCCTGCGCGCCGGATCCCGCAGCCGCTCCACGCGCAGCACCTCGTGCGCCTTGAGCAGCCCGGCGGCCAGCGGTGTACGCCCGCCGGTGGGCAGCGATTCGAGCCGGGCGGCGGCCGCGTCGACGGACGAGGTCGGCGGCAGCGCGACATCGGCGCCCGTGCCCCGGAAAGTCACGAGCCCCACCTTGTCCCGCCGCTGGTAGGCGTCGAGCAGCAGCGACAGGACGGCCCCCTTCACGGCGCCCATCCGCTGCCGGGCGGCCATCGAACCGGAGGCGTCGACCACGAACAGCACGAGATTGCCCTCGCGCCCCTCCCGCGTGGCCTGCCGCAGATCGTCACGGCGCACGACGAGCCCCGGACCGCTGCGGCCCCTGGCCCGCTGGTGCGGGGCGGCGGCCTGCACGGTGGCGGCCAGATGCAGTTTGGTCAGGGCGCCGCGGGGCCGGGTGGCGCCCGTGGTGCGCCCGTGCTCGGTCCGTGCCCGGGACCGCCGCCCGGCCGCGCCCTCGCCGAGCCCCGGCACGCTCAGCATCTTCGTACGGAACGGCTCACCGGCGGAGACGGCCTTCTGCTCCTTCGGCGCCCCGCCACCGGACGCGGGCGCCTCGGCGGGGGCCTCCTCCGGGGCGTCCGGGGCCTCGGGGGTCTCCGGGGTCTCCGGGGTGCCGCCCCCGTCGCCCTGCGGCGGAACCCCACCGCCACCGCCGCCGTCGGGACCGTCGGGGCCCGGGTCCTCGGGGTCGGGCTCGTCGTCGGGCCCGAACTGCTCCAGGGTTTCGTCGAGCTTGTCCTCGTCGAGGCCCGGCGCGTCGAAGGGATTGCGGCGGCGCCGGTGCGGCAGCGCGAGCAGGGCGGCCTGCCGCACGTCCTCCGCCAGCACGTCGGTCCGCCCGGCCCACGCGGCGAGCGCGGTGGCGGTGCGCGCCATCACGATGTCGGCGCGCATCCCGTCGACCTCGAACGCGGCGCAGGTCGCGGCGATCTGCGTCAACGCGCCGTCGCCGAGCCGGACTCGGGGCAGCAGCTCGCGGGCGGCGACGATCCGCGCCCGCACCTCGGCCTCGTCACCGGCCCACCGGGCCGTGAAACCCTCGGGGTCGTCGTCGTACGCGAGGCGCCGCTTGACGACCTCGACGCGCTGCTCCGGTTCCCGGGACGCGGCGACCTCCACGGTCAGCCCGAACCGGTCGAGCAACTGCGGCCGCAGCTCGCCCTCTTCGGGGTTCATGGTGCCGACGAGCAGGAAACGCGCGGCGTGCCGCACGGAGACGCCCTCGCGCTCCACGTACGAGGCGCCCATCGCGGCGGCGTCGAGCAGCAGGTCGACCAGGTGGTCGTGGAGCAGATTCACCTCGTCGACGTACAGGATCCCGCGGTGCGCGTCGGCGAGCAGCCCCGGCTCGAAGGCCTTCACGCCCTCGGCGAGGGCCCGCTCGATGTCGAGCGCGCCGACGAGCCGGTCCTCGGAGGCGCCGACGGGCAACTCGACCATGCGGGCGGCCCGTTGATCCCCGGCACCGGCCTCGTGCGGCCCGTCGGGGCACTGCGGGTCGGGACCGGCCGGATCGCAGGAGAACCGGCACCCGGCGACGACGTCGACGCCCGGCATCAACGCCGAGAGCGCGCGCACGGCGGTCGACTTGGCGGTCCCTTTCTCACCGCGCACGAGCACCCCGCCGACGGCGGGTGACACGGCGTTGAGCAGCAGGGCGAGCCGCAGGTCGTCCTGTCCCACGACAGCGGTGAACGGATAGGGAGCAGCCATTCAACAGCCTTCCTTCAGGCGCCCCGTAAGGGGCGCGGGGAACGGCGCGAGCAACCACACGAAACCCGCACGCGAGAAAAAACCCAGGGGGGTCCGGGGGCGCAGCCCCCGGGGACGGGACGGGAAGGGGAGGAGGGGGCGACTTCCCGTCACGGCGCCCCCGGCGGCACGAACGGCAACCCCACCGGCGCACCCCCCTCGATCAACCGCCACAGTGCATCGGTGTCGGCGTACCGCTCGATGAGATCCCCGAGCTTGTCCAACTGCTCCTCCCGCAGCTCGGCGAACGAGGTATCCGCCGCCGGAACGAACCGCCGCCCCGCATCCCGAGCGACCTCCCGCAGAAACGCCCGCCGGAACCCGTCCGACTCGAGCGACCCGTGCCAGTGCGTGCCCCACACGGCCCCCACCCGGCACCCGTCCAGAAACTCCCGGCCCCCCGTCACGTCGGCGACCCCGTGATGGATCTCGTACCCCTCGACGTACTCCCCGAGGGCCTTGCCCACGGGCCGCGCAAGCGTCTTCTCGCGGGCGAACCGCACCCGTACGGGCAGCAGCCCGAGCCCCTCGACGACACCGGCCCGGGACTCGACCTCGTCCTCGATCCGCTCGCCGAGCACCTGGAACCCGCCGCAGATCCCGAGCACGGGGCGCCCCTCGGCGGCCCGGCGCACGATCGCGTCGGCGAGCCCGCGCTCGCGCAGCCACTCCAGCGCCTTCACCGTCCCGCGCGTCCCCGGTACGACGACCAGGTCGGCGTCGGCCAGTTCCTCGGCCCGGTCCACGAACCGCACCACGACGCCCGGTTCGGCGGCCAGCGCGTCGACGTCGGTGAAGTTCGACATCAACGGCACCGCGCACACGGCGACCCGCAGCACGTCCTCGCCCACCGGGGCGGCGACGACGGACTCCCGCACGGTCCCCCGCAGGGAGACGCGCAGCCCGTCCTCCTCGTCGATGCCGAGCCCGTGCTGATACGGAAGAACGCCGTAAGTGTCGCGCCCGGTCAGGGACTTGAGCATGTCGAGCCCGGGTTCGAGCAAGGTCACGTCGCCGCGGAACTTGTTGACGAGATACCCCGCGAGCAACTCCTGGTCCTCGGGCGCGAGCAGCGCCGTCGTCCCGAAGAACGAGGCGAAGACGCCGCCCCGGTCGATGTCGCCCACGACGAGTACCGGCAGTCGCGCGGCCCGCGCGATGCCCATGTTCACGATGTCGGTGCGCCGCAGATTGATCTCGGCGGGCGACCCGGCGCCTTCGCAGATCACAGCGTCATGACTGCCCCGCAACTCCTCCAGACACCCCACGACGGTGTCGAGCAGCGCGGCCTGCCGCCCCCCGTGATAGCCACGCGCACTCAGCTCACCCACGGGCTTGCCCATGAGCACGACCTGACTGCTGCGGTCACTGCCCGGCTTGAGCAGCACCGGGTTCATCAGCGCGCTCGGCTCGACCCGGGCGGCCTGCGCCTGCATGGCCTGGGCGCGGCCGATCTCGGCGCCCTCCCGGGTCACGAACGAATTGAGGGACATGTTCTGCCCCTTGAACGGCGCGACCTTCACGCCCTGCCGCACCAGCCACCGGCAGATACCGGCGGTGACGACACTCTTCCCGGCGTCGGAGGTGGTCCCCGCGACGAGGAGCCCGCCGCCCGTCATCGACGACCCCGAACCCGAACCCGTACCAGTCGCGCACCCACACAGACTCCCCACGCCAGCAGACTCACGCGCCGCGACAACCGCGCGGCCCGCTCGACATCGGCCGTGCGCACCGCACGGCCCTCCTCGTTCAGCACGGGCCGGTGCTCGACCCGCCCCGCGTACGACAACGTCCCCCCGAGCCGCACCCCGAGCGCCCCCGCGAAGGAGGCCTCGACGACGCCGGCGTTGGGGCTCGGGTGCCGTCCGGCATCGGCGCGCCACGCCCGTACGGCGTCGCGCGGCCGTCCACCGCCGAGCACGGCGAGCGCTCCGGTCAGCCGGGCCCCCGGCCATCCGGCGACATCGTCGAGCCGGGCCGAGGCCCACCCGAACCGCCGGTACCGCTCGGACTTGTGCCCGACCATCGCGTCGAGCGTGTTCACGGCACGGAAGGCGAGCAGCCCCGGCACCCCGCCCACGGCGCCCCACACCAGCGCGCCCACCACGGCGTCCGAGGTGTTCTCGGCGACGGACTCCACGACGCCGCGCGCGATCCCGTCGGCGTCCAGCCCTTCCGGGTCGCGCCCGCACAGCCGCGGCAGCAGCTCCCGCGCCAGCTCCACGTCCCCGGCCTCCAGGGCGGACCCGATGGCACGGGCCTCCCGGCCCAGCGAGGTGCCGCCGACCACGGCCCAGGTCGCGGCGGCGGTCAGCGCGACGGAGGCGGCGGGGGAGCGGCGTACGGCGTACGAGGCGAGGGCTCCGGCACCGGCGGCGCCCCCGGCGCACACGGCGGTGTGCAGCGCGCCCCATCCACGGTGGTCCCGCCACAGCACCCGCTCGACGGCGCCCGCGGCGCGGCCGAACCCGGCGACGGGATGCCCACGGCGCGGATCACCAAGCAGAAGATCGGCAAGCAGTCCGGCAGCGGCCCCGTACGCGAACACGCGCCCGGACCGCCGTACGCCGCGCGGGGCGAACATGGCGGTAGTTGTCCTCACTCAGGGTGTCCACGCCCTGGTTCGACGAGACCGGCAGCGAGAGTTCCTGGCTCGACCTGCGCTCGCAGATCTGACAGTGGCGGGACCGCGCCGGATTCGCACCGGCTTCCTCAACTGCTGCCGTATATGGCGGGGGAAGTCCATCACGGGCCGCGAAGGGGCGTCAACTCGCTGTTGACCTGGGACGGGAGAGTGTGGGCAGCCCCACACGGAGCCCCGTACGGCCCCGGAACGCACCGCGGGCCCGGACCGTGGAGGTCCGGGCCCGCGGGGGCGATCGCGGTCAGGCCACGATCAGAAAGATCCCGTACGCCACGGCCGCTGCGCAGGCCGCGAAGCACGCGTACGCGCCCGACACGGCGAGGGCCGCCGAGTCGCCCCGCTGCGCCGCGGCCTCCTTCTTGGAGAGGCCGATGATGCCCAGGGTGAACAGGCCCACCAGGCCCACGGTGACCACGAGGCTGACTCCGAAGACGGAGCCGAGGGCCGCCCAGTCGATCTTCATAGCTGGTCCTGCTTCCTTACAGCGTGGCGCCGGCGGGGCGCGCGGGGTCGGCCGGGGCCGGAGCCGCGATGGTCGCCTTGACCGGGGCCTCGGACTCGTCGGTGGTCAGCGTGCCGGCGGGCGGCGGGGTGACCGCGGCGATGGCCGCCGTCACGACGCCCGCGGGCTCCTCGGCCGGCTCCGTGGCGGTGCCGATCTCGTCGTCCGTGACGTTCGTGTGGTCGATGGAGTTGCGGCGCGACAGCTTCCAGATGACGCCGGAACCGGCGACCAGGAGAGCGGCCGTCAGGCCGACGCCCCACGGGCCCTGCTTGGTCAGGAACTCGGCGCCCGCGCCCACCAGACCGGCGGCCGGCAGGGTCAGGCCCCACGCGACGAACATCCGGGTCGCGGTCGACCAGCGCACGACACCGCCCTTGCGGCCGAGGCCCGAGCCCATCACGGCGCCGGAGCAGACCTGCGTGGTGGAGAGCGAGAAGCCGATGTGCGAGGAGGCGAGGATCGCCGTCGCGGCCGACGTCTGCGCGGCGAAGCCCTGCTGCGGCGCGAGGTCGGTGAGGCCCTTGCCCATGGTGCGGATGATCCGCCAGCCGCCCAGGTAGGTGCCGAGCGCGATGGCCGTACCGGCCGAGACGATGACCCACAGCGGCGGGTCGGCGTCGTGCTGCAGCACACCACCGGTGATCAGGGCGAGCGTGATGATGCCCATCGTCTTCTGCGCGTCGTTGGTGCCGTGCGCGAGGGAGACGAGGCCCGCCGAGGCGATCTGCCCGGCGCGGTAGCCCTTGGAGGTGGCCTTCTCGTCGGTGTTCTTGCTGATCCGGTAGGTCAGGCGCGTCGCGAACATCGCGGCGAGGCCGGCGACGATCGGTGCGGCGACCGCGGGCAGCAGCACCTTGGTGACGACCGTGCCGCCGTTGACCGCGTCCCAGCCCATCGACATGACCGCGGCGCCGATGAGGCCGCCGAACAGGGCGTGCGAGGAGCTGGACGGCAGGCCGAGCAGCCAGGTCAGGAGATTCCAGAGGATGGCACCTACGAGCGCCGCGAAGATGACCTCTGTCTTGAGGCCGTCCTCGTTGATGATGCCGCCGGAGATGGTCTTGGCGACCTCCACGGAGAGAAACGCTCCGACGAGGTTCAGCACGGCGGACATGGCCACCGCCGTCTTCGGCTTGAGGGCGCCTGTCGAGATGGTCGTCGCCATCGCGTTGGCGGTGTCGTGGAAACCGTTGGTGAAATCAAAAACCAGCGCGGTAACGATCACGATCGCAAGGAGCAGCGTGATGTGTTCCATTTACCCAGGCTTCGGTTGGACGTCAGTGGCAGTTCGAACGTAAGCACGTCGGGTGAACGGAAGATGAACTGGGGCGGGCGCGAGAGTGACCCGATGCGGAGTACCGCCGCCCCGCTTGTCGCGGGACGGCGGCAAAGACTCCGTTTGACCCCCGGGGCGACCCCCGCGGAGCCCCGGAATCACGGGTTCCGCGGGACTTTGGTCCCGGTCCCGGCTACCCCCGGGCGAACTTCCTCAACTGGGCCATGGATCCGTTGAAGAGATTCTGGTCACCCGGCAGGCTGCCGCTGTTGTCGTACTGCCAGAACGTCCAGTACGACCACCCCCTGGGCAGCGCCCCCGCACTCTCGTCGTAGCGCGCGAGCCACAGGGCGTGGTTGGCGGCGAAGGCCCCGCTGTTACCGGTGCAGGTCTTCCACCAGTGGTAGTTCGTGTAGATCACCGGGCGCCGCCCGGTCCTGCGCTTGATCTCGTTGCTGAAGGACTTGATCCACGACACCAGCCTGCCCTTGCTCATGCCGTAGCACTTCTTCTTGCTGTACGGGTTGTACTCGATGTCGAGCGCGGGCGGCAGCGTCCAGCCGTCCCGTGACCAGGCCCCGCCGTTGCGGACGAAGTACGCGGCCTGGGTCGCGCCGGACGACTTGTTGGGCAGCGCGAAGTGGTAGGCGCCGCGGATGATGCCGGCGCTGCGGGCGCCGTTGTACTGCTGCGAGAAGTACGGGTTCTTGTAGTTCGTCGACTCGGTCGCCTTCACGTAGACGAACCGGGCCCCCCGGTTCTTCGCCTTCGACCAGTTGACCTTCTTCTGGTGCGACGAGACGTCGTGCCCCTTGGGCAGCGCCGCCGCCTGGGCCGGCAGCTCCGCCAGTACGGTTCCCCCCACGGTCAGAGCGGCGACGGATGTTGCCGCGATCATGCGGACACGACGACGGGACGGTTTGTGGTCACGAGCCATATTTCCCCCCGGATGGCGACGTGCATGACAAATCCCCCAGAGGTTACCGGAAGATCCCTTCTTGCCCGTCGAACCCCAGCCAATCGCCCTTGGTGGGTGATCCCTGCCCATATGTGAGCTTCCGGACGCCTGCCTTCCGCACTAACCTGCCCCGCTCCGCGGCTGGCAGGATGCGCGCCATGACGAGCCACGGAGCGATCTCCGGACAGACATCGGAACGAGCCTGGGCGCAGGCATGGGACGAGTTGGTGGCGACGGCCCGCAGGACGGTCGCCGACGGACTGGTCGTCGGTACCTCCGGCAATGTCTCGGTGCGGGTGGGGGACCATGTGCTCGTCACCCCGAGCGGCGTCCCGTACGACCGGCTCGGCCCGGACGACCTCGTCGCCGTCGACCTCGACGGCGGGCGGTGCGCCGGTCGCCTCACGCCGACCAGCGAGCTGCCCATGCACCTCGCGGTCTACCGGCACACGACCGCGCGCGCCGTCGTGCACACGCACGCCGTGCACGCCACGGCCGTCTCCACGCTCGTCCCCGAACTCCCGCCCGTCCACTACATGGCGGCGGCCCTCGGCGGTCCCGTCCGTGTCGCCCCCTACGCGACGTACGGCACCGAGGAGTTGGCCGAGAACATGCTCAGCGCGCTGACCGACCGCACCGGATGTCTTCTCCAGAACCACGGCACGGTCACATACGGCGCATCCCTTCACCAGGCCTACGACCGAACCGCCCAACTGGAATGGATGTGCCGCTTGTGGCTCACGGCCCACTCCGTCCCCGGCCTGAACCCGTCGCTCCTGACCGAAACCCAGATGTCCGCGGCAGCCACCCGCCTCGCCGGCTACGGCCAACCCCACCCCGACAACTGAACCCCGCGCGCCCCGAAGCCTTGGGCAAGCCGCCGCCGGTCGCCCCCGCCTTGGGTAATCTGCCGCGCGCCGCGCCGCCTTGGGCAATCTGCCGCCTTGGGCGGCAGGCTGGGCAAGGCGGCGCCCCGGCGCGGGGTGAGCGCTTCATCCGGCGTCCAGCTCGGTCCCGGTCGCGTTCTCGCCGGGTGCGGCTCCGGTGGGGGCTGGTCGCGCAGTTCCCCGCGCCCCTACGGGGCCCGACCGCAGCCGCAGATCGATACAGCCCCGCGCCCCTACGGGGCCCGACCGCAGCCGCGGATCGATACAGCCCCGCGCCCCTACGGGGCCCGACCGCAGCCGCACACCGACACAGCCCCGCGCCCCTGCCGGGCACGATCCCGCGGGAGGCAGGCGTACAGCGCCCCCCGCGGAGCACTCGTACCGGACCCACCCCGACAAGGAGGCCCGGTGAGCAGAACCCGTACGCCGAATCCGACCCGCCCGGCGCCGACGTCACTCCTGCCCCGCGCCCCGCTGGCCGGGGCGCCCCGGGCCCCCGACACTGGACGAGTGCGCACCGCCAAAGCGACGGCCGCTGCCGTCACCGCCGTGATAGGGGCCTCGGCCGCCGCGATCGCCGCAGGCCGCCTGGCCAGCGACGCCGCGCTCAAGGCGCCCGCAGGCCGCCCCCTGCCCACCGAGCCCCGGCTCACCGTCCACGCCATCGCCGCGGGACACATCACCCTGACCCGGGACCTGGCCTCCCAGTACCCGGGCACGTACGGACTCGCGGGTGACGGCTTCCACGCCGTCGTGGGACCGGTCGTCGCATCGGCCCCGCACCCCGCGGACACCGTCGTGCGCCGCCTGGAACGGGTCACCCACGGCACCCTCGAACCCGGTGCCAGGGCCTGGCTCACGCCCCAGGTCCACATCGGCGACCCCAAGTCCGCGCTCGGCCTCGACCACGCCGACGTCGACATCCCCGGCGAACTCGGCACGCTGCCCGCCTGGTTCCTGCCCGGCGCCCGCGACACCTGGGTCATCGCCGTGCACGGCCTGGGCACCACCCGCGAACACCCCATGAACCTCATGGAGTTCCTGCACCACCAGCAGTTCCCGGTGCTCGACCTCGGCTACCGCGGCGACCTCGGCGCGCCCCGCTCCCCGGACGGCCTCAGCCACCTCGGCGAGTCGGAGTGGCGCGACCTGGACGCCGCGCTGCGCTACGCCGTGCGCTACGGCGCCCGGCGCGTCATCGTGCTCGGCTTCTCCACCGGCGCCGCGATGGCCCTGCACGCCGCCGCCCACTCCGCGCTGCGCGACCGCATCGCGGGTCTCGTCCTGGACAGCCCGGTGCTCTCCTGGGAGGCCACGCTGCGCGCCCTGGCCGTGGCCCGCCGCACGCCCTCGCCGCTGCTGCCGCTCGCGGTGCGCGCCGCGCAGGGCCGCACGGGGCTGACCGGCGACCGGCTCGCGGAGACCATGGGCCCCGACGCCCTCAAGATCCCCACGCTGGTGGTCCACGGCCCCGAAGACGAGGTCGCCCCCTGGGCCTTCTCGCGCCGCCTCGCCGCCCGCCGCCCCGACCTGGTCTCCCTGCACACCGTGGACGAGGCCCCGCACAACGGGATGTGGAACGCGGACCCGGCGACGTACGAGGAGACCCTGCGCCGCTTCCTGACCCCGCTGATGTGAGCTGATGTGACCCCTGAGGCCAGTGCCCCGCACCCGGTCGCGACCTCCGAACACAGGGCCGCGTTTGGGAATTCGCGGGGTCACCCTGGAGACTGCTCCAGTGACGTCCCGTACCCCGCGCGACTCCAGGCTTCGACTAGTCCGCCCTCGCCGCCAGCCGCTGACCCCCGCTGCCCCGCGCCGAGCGCCCCGCCCCGCCCCGCGCCCCCCGGAGGGCACCCCGCCCCCGGCCGAACTCGCCCGCACCGCCCGTGCGGGCCTGGCCGCCGCCGTACGCGTGGCGCGCTGGGCGGACGCCACCCTCAGCCCCGGTAACGAGACGGCCACCCGGGACGGCAAGGGCACCCTCTCCGACGCCACCGCGCGCCGCGCCGCCGACGACCTCGGTCTGACCGTGGACCGGGTCCGTGCCGACTGGGACACCGCCCGTCTCGCGGGCCTCGTCGAGGTGCACGGCGACAGCGCGCGCCCCGGCTGGCGGCTGCGGGTCTGGGACCGCGACGAGACCGCCGTGCTGCGCGGCTGGGTCGCGCTCTTCGACGCCTGGTCCCTCGTGCACCCGGCGCCGGACTCCCTGGAGGCCGCCGCGGTCGCCGAAGTCGTCGAGGCGATGCCGCAGTTGCTCTCCTTCCTGCAGCTGATGGCCGGCCCGGTCGCCGCGGCCCAGCTCCTCGACCTGCTCGACCAGCGCGTCACCGAACTGCGCACGGAACGCTGCGAGATCCCCTTCGGGCCGCAGCCCGAGCCGGTCTCCCCGAAGGACACCCCGCTCCTCCCGCTCCTCGACTGGGCCCTGCACGGCCTCGCCTCCGTCGGCGCGCTCACGTACGCCGACGAGCACGCCACGCTCACCCCGCTGGGCAGCTGGGCGGTCTGGGTCAAGCTGGAGCAGATCTGCGTCGCCGCCCAGTCCCCGGCGGGGAACATCGAGGTCAGCGCCGAGGACATGTTGCGCGGCTGCGCCCGCCTGCGGCCCAACGCGGCGCGCGCCGAGTACCGCGCCTGGCTCGCCGCCCGGGATGTCGGCAACGCGGTCGTCGAGCTCCTCGACGCCGCCCGCGGCGAGGACGCCCTGCTGCGCGGCCTCGCCTTCGAGGCGCTGCGTGTCGTCGGCGGCCCCGCCGAACCCGAGGTGCGCCGCGCCGCCGACGAGCCGGGCCTGCGCCCCTACGCGCTGATCTGGCTCGCCGAGGCCGAGGGCGCCGACCCCGAGGACGTGCACACCGTCCTCACCCGCGAGGAGGCGACCTGGCTGTGGGTCGACACCGCGGCGGCCGTCGCCGACCACGGTGAAGCCCCGCTCCTCGTCCGGCACTTGGAGTCCGCGGTGCAGCCCACCGTGCCCCAGCTGATCGAGGAGGTCCGCGCCGTCGGCCACCCGCGCACGGTGCAGGTCCTGGTCGCGCTGGCCGCCGCCCATCCCGACCCGGCGCTCGCGAAGGCGGTGCGCAGGGCGGCCTTCCAGGTCCACACGGGCGGCGCGTGACGCCTCACCTGAAGGTGTTGCACTGCGCCATGTCGCCGCTCTTGAAGCCCTGGTAGAACCACTGCTGGCGCTGCGCGGCCGAGCCGTGCGTCCATGACTCGGGCGTCACCCGGCCCTGGTAGCGCTCCTGGATCCGGTCGTCGCCGACGGCGGCGGCCGCGTCCAGACCGTCGCGGATGTCGGCGTCGGTGAGGCGCGTGATCAGCGGCCGGCCCGTCGACTCGTCGGGCGTGCGCGTCGCGTTGCGGGCCCACACGCCCGCGTAGCAGTCGGCCTGCAGCTCGACCTTGACTGCGTTGCTGTTCTGCCCGGTCCGCCCGTCCTGCGAGCGCGACAGGGTGCCCATCAGGTTCTGCACGTGGTGCCCGTACTCGTGGGCCACGACGTACGCCTGCGCGAACGGCCCGCCGGACGAGCCGAACTTGGTGCGCAGCTCGTCGAAGAAGCCGAGGTCGAGATAGACCTTGCGGTCGCCTGGGCAGTAGAACGGGCCGACCGCCGACGTCGCCGCCCCGCACGCCGTGCTCACCCGGTTGGTGAAGAACACCGTGGAGGCGGGCGTGTAGCGGGCGCTGCGGCGGGCGAACTCCTGGCGCCAGAAGTCCTGCACGCTGTTGACCACCGCGACGGTCCTGCAGTCGTCCTTGGCGTTCGCGTCCGCCCCCGTGTGGCACTGCTGCTGCACCTGGGCCGCGCTCGACACGGTCGTCGCGGGGGAGTCGCCGCCGTCCGAGGAGAGCCCGAACTCGTTCGTGCCGAAGAACAGGCCGATCACCAGGGCGAGCAGCCCGGCGAGACCGCCGCCGATGGTCGCCCTGCCGCCGGGGACCCGGCTGCTGCGCACGTCCTGGACCTCCGACGTGTCCAGATCGGCGTCGTCGTCGAACTGCATGCCCGTACCGCCCTCTCACCGGGAAACACCCAGTTCATCCTGTTACGTGCCTGACTGGAGAGCCTTGATCCGGCGGCCGAACGGGGGACGCGCGCGCCCGCGCGCGCCGTGTCGCCGCCGCCCGAGGGTCCGCTCGTACGGCCTCACCGCTACGCTCTGCGCCGGATTCGTGGCAGAAGGTGACAGGCGGGGGGTTCGTGATGGCGGTGGTGCCGCTCGACGTGACGGCCGAGGCGGGTCCGGTACGGCCCGCGGCCGTGCGCCCCCTGGGCCTGCCGCAGCCACCGCCCCGCAGGGCCCGCGCCGGACTTCTGCGGCCCGCGCTCGCCGCCCTCCTCGCGGGCCTCCTGTTCACCGCCGCCCACTTCCTGCGCCCCGCGCCCTACGGGGACCACCTCGCGCGCGTGGCCGCGCACCCCGGCGCGGCCGCCCCGCTGCTGCGGGCCGGGGGCGGCGGCGTCGAGGCGTACGACGCCGAGGGGCTCCGCTGGCGGCACACCCGCGAAGGGCGGCGGGCGCTCGCCGTGCTGCCTGCCGCCGGGCACGCCTTCGCGCTGTGGAGCGACGGCCTCGTCACCGACACCGCGCGTACCACCGGCCGCACCGTGCGCTGGCACCGCGCGATCCCGGACGCGGCGCCCTGGCTGCGCACCCCGGGCGCGCACGCCGGCCGCGGCGTCCTCCAGCCGCTCGGCCCCGACGCCCGGATGCTCGCCGTCGTCACCCCGCGGCGCATCGCCGCCTACCGCGTCGCCGACGGGGACCTGCGCTGGGTGCTGCCCGCGCGCGCGGGTTGCGCGTTCGAACCGGCCACCTACATGCGGCGTGAAACGGCGCTGCTCGTGGCCCAGCCCTGCGCCGACCCGGCCGTCGACTGGACCGAGCGGATCGTGGCCGTCGACGACCTCGGCAGGATCGTTCCGCGCCGCACTCCGCTGGGCAACGAACTGCCGGGACAGGGGGCGGCGCACGAAGCGGAGGGCGAGCGGCCGGGACGCCCGGCAAAAGCGCTTGCCCCTCACCGGTAAACTGGCCTGTATGACGTTTCTTCTCTGGGTGCATTAGCGGCACAGACCGGCCCCCGCCCCGTCAATCAGCCGTTTCTGCCCTGGAGACCCACCCGTGATCACCGCATCCGGTATCGAACTGCGCGCCGGCGCCCGCATCCTCATCGAGAACGCCAACTTCCGAGTCGCCAAGGGCGACCGCATCGGCCTCGTGGGCCGCAACGGCGCGGGCAAGACCACCCTCACCAAGTGCCTGGCCGGTGAGGGCATCCCGGCCGCCGGCACCATCGCCCGCTCCGGCGAGGTCGGCTATCTGCCGCAGGACCCGCGCACCGGCGACCTCGACGTGCTCGCCCGCGACCGCATCCTGTCCGCCCGAGGCCTCGACGTCCTCATGCGCAAGATGCGCGAGAACGAGCAGCGCATCGCGAACGGCACGGGCGCCACGCAGGCCAAGGCCCTCAAGCAGTACGAGCGCCAGGAGACCGAGTTCCTCACCAAGGGCGGGTACGCCGCCGAGGCCGAGGCCGCCACCATCGCCGCCGCGCTCAACCTCCCCGACCGTGTGCTCGGCCAGCCCCTGCACACGCTCTCCGGCGGTCAGCGGCGCCGTATCGAGCTGGCCCGCATCCTCTTCTCGGACGCCGACACGCTCCTGCTCGACGAGCCCACGAACCACCTGGACGCGGACTCGATCGTCTGGCTGCGCGACTACCTGAAGACGTACAGCGGCGGCTTCATCGTGATCTCCCACGACGTGGACCTGGTCGAGACGGTCGTCAACAAGGTCTTCTACCTGGACGCCAACCGCTCCCAGATCGACGTCTACAACATGGGCTGGAAGCTCTACCAGCAGCAGCGCGAGGCCGACGAGAAGCGCCGCAAGCGCGAGCGCCAGAACGCCGAGAAGAAGGCCGCCGCGCTCAACGCGCAGGCCGACAAGATGCGCGCCAAGGCGACCAAGACGGTCGCCGCGCAGAACATGGCCAAGCGCGCCGACAAGCTCCTCGCGGGCCTGGAGGCCGTGCGCCAGAGCGACAAGGTCGCCAAGCTGCGCTTCCCCGAGCCCGCGCCCTGCGGCAAGACGCCGCTCATGGCCGAGGGCCTCTCGAAGTCGTACGGCTCCCTGGAGATCTTCACCGACGTCGACCTGGCCATCGACAAGGGCTCGCGCGTCGTCATCCTCGGGCTCAACGGTGCGGGCAAGACCACCCTGCTGCGCCTGCTCGCCGGTGCCGAGAAGCCCGACACCGGCCAGGTCGTCGAGGGCCACGGCCTCAAGCTCGGCTACTACGCCCAGGAGCACGAGACGCTCGACCCCGAGCGCACCGTCCTGGAGAACATGCGCTCGTCCGCACCCGACCTCGACCTCGTCGAGGTCCGCAAGGTGCTCGGCTCGTTCCTGTTCTCCGGCGACGACGTCGACAAGCCGGCCGGGGTCCTCTCCGGCGGTGAGAAGACCCGTCTCGCGCTCGCGACCCTCGTGGTCTCCGCCGCGAACGTGCTCCTCCTCGACGAGCCGACGAACAACCTCGACCCGGCCTCCCGCGAGGAGATCCTCGGCGCGCTGCGCACCTACAAGGGCGCCGTCGTCCTCGTCACGCACGACGAGGGCGCCGTCGAGGCGCTCCAGCCGGAGCGGATCATCCTGCTGCCCGACGGTGTCGAGGACCTGTGGGGCCAGACCTACGCGGATCTCGTCGCGCTCGCCTGACCGGCCCCGGGGCTTCCCTGAGCGTCAGCACGGCTTGATCGAATGGCTGATCCACTCCGTATGGATCATTCGGCCGATCCGTGATCCTTCATCTGAGTGAGATCGCCTCGTACCGAGGTGTGTCCTACACGGAATTCGGGCCGCTCTCGGCGGCGGAGCCCTTGCGGCGCCTGGGGAGTCGCTGACCTGCCGGTTTTTTAGAACCGATGGTTCCGGTGGCCGCGAAAAGCCTCCGGAACCTCATGTTCCACTCGTGTGGATCGCCGCCGGGCCCGGAATTCCGGGCCTACAGACCTTGCCGAATGGGTGGCCAGGAAGCCCGCAAGGGGTGATCATGGGAAATCCAGAGCGCACTTCCCATGAGGAGGCACGGGTGGCCGAGACTCTGAAGAAGGGCAGCCGGGTGACCGGCGCCGCGCGCGACAAGCTCGCGGCAGACCTGAAGAAGAAGTACGACTCCGGTGCGAGCATCCGGGCACTGGCCGAGGAGACCGGCCGCTCGTATGGCTTCGTCCACCGGATGCTCAGCGAATCCGGGGTCACGCTGCGAGGTCGCGGCGGGGCCACGCGAGGCAAGAAGGCCGCGGCAAGCTGACGCGGCCGGCCCGTCCGCCCTGCGCACCATCCTGAGCGGCGGGCCGCACCGGCTCCGGCGGTGACCACCCGGTCGGTTCCCCGATCGGCCGGGTGGTTACTGTGCAGTCACTTACGTCGTTCGCGATCGCTGGTGAGCGACCGCTCGACGACTGCGCAGACTCGGAGGCCCAGATGATGGCGGACACCCCCGCACCCCTGCTCGACAAGGACGGGGTCAAGCTCACCGTCGACGACGCCGTCGCCACGGTGACCCTGACCAACCCGGACAAGCGCAACGCCCAATCTCCCGCTCTGTGGCGGGCGTTGGCCGATGCCGGGCGCGCCCTGCCGGGCTCCGTGCGGGTCGTCGTGGTGCGCGGTGAGGGCAAGTCCTTCTCCGCGGGCCTGGACCGTCAGGCGTTCACGCCCGAGGGCTTCGACGGCGAGCCGTCCTTCATCGACCTGGCACGCGGAGACGACGAGTCCCTGGACTCCACCATCGCCGAGTACCAGGACGCTTTCACCTGGCTGCGGCGCAGCGACATCCTGTCCGTCGCCGCGGTCCAGGGGCATGCGATCGGAGCGGGCTTCCAGCTCGCCCTCTCCTGCGACCTGCGCGTCGTCGCCGACGACGTGCAGTTCTCCATGCGCGAGACCAGCCTCGGACTCGTACCGGACCTGACCGGCACGCACCCGCTCGTCTCGCTCGTCGGCTACGCGCGCGCCCTGGAGATCTGTGTCACCGGGCGCTACGTGCACGCGGACGAGGCCGTCGCCAGCGGCCTCGCCAACGTCGCCGTGCCCGCCGAGCAGCTGGCGGAGGCGACCTCCGACCTGGTCGGCGCCCTGGTCGCCGCCCCGCGCGACGCCGTGATCGAGACCAAGGCGCTGCTGCAGGGCGCCGCAGGCCGCACCCTCGACGAGCAGCGCGCGGCCGAGCGGGCCGCGCAGGGACGCCGACTGCGGGACCTGGCGGGCGTCGGCGAATGAGCTGACGCCGGCGGGCCCCCTAGGCGTCCACGTCCGTCACCAGTACGGCGACCGTCGGGCCGTCCGGGAGTGCCGTCGTCACGGCCTCGCGGACGGCCCGCGCCACGTCCAGCGCGCGCTGCCCGGAGGCCACCGCCAGTTCCAGCCGCACATGGCGGCGCGGCAGGGTGGCCGCACCCGCCGTCTCCGTGATGTGGACGGCGCGGCCCATGCCGCCCAGCGCCCCCGTCAGCCGTGCCACCCCGGCCACCCCGAGCGCGGCCCGCGCGGCGCGGCCCGCGTCGCCGGTCGGAGCGGACTCCTCGGCCGGGGCCGGGGCCGGTCCCGGCTCCGGTTCCTGCTGCGGCCGCGGGGCCTCGTCGAGCAGCGCCGTCACCTCCAGGTCCACCTCCGCCACCACCAGGCCGAGCCGCTCACGCGCCGCATCGGTGAGCGCCGCGCGCAGCCGCGCCGCGGTCTGCGGCAGCGGCTCGTCCGCCGTCACCTCGCACTGCGCGTCGATCCGCAACGGCCCCGGCGGCAGCGCGCTCGGCGGCGCCGGAACCGCCGGCTCGTCCGCGGTCCCTGGGTCGCAGAGGGCGAGACGCAGCGCCCCTAGGCGCACGCCGGGCATCGTGGCCACCGCCCGGCGCAGCGCACCACGCGCCGCGCCCTCCGTGACCCACGCCCCGTCACCCGCTTCGCCCAACGGCAGCACCCTGCCGAGTCCGAGCTGCTGTCTCACTGCCTGTGCCCATCGGTCAGCCGTCATTGACCCAGGCTGCCTCATCCGGGGCGCGGCTTCGGGTAACCGCACATAGTGTGGGCAAAAGTAAGCAGGACCCCGCAGGGAGACCGCACCTCACAGAGGGGACACCCCCGATGAGCGACACCGTACAGAAGCCGGGCGACACGTCCGCAGCCGCCCAGTCGGCCAAGACCAGCGTGACCAAGAGGGGCGGCGGCGACCCCGCGTCCCGCGGCCGTACCACCATCGCCGACGGCGTCGTCGAGAAGATCGCCGGAATGGCGGCGCGCGACGTGGACGGTGTGCATGCGATGGGCAGTGGCCTCTCCCGCACCTTCGGCGCCGTGCGCGACCGAGTGCCGGGCGGCTCCAAGTCCGTGACGCGCGGCGTGAAGGCCGAGGTCGGAGAGGTCCAGACGGCCCTCGACCTGGAGATCGTCGTCGAGTACGGCGTGTCGATCGCGGACACCACACGTGCCGTACGGGAGAACGTGATCGCGGCGGTCGAGCGCATGACGGGGCTCGAGGTCGTCGAGGTGAACATCGCCGTCAGCGACGTGAAGCTGCCGGACGAGGAAGAAGAGGAGCCGGAAGGCCGCCTTCAGTGAGCACCGCGCGCACCCGCGCCCGGCGCCCGGCACTCCCGGCCCGTTGAACTGCTGACCCGTAGCTCGTTGCACTCGTAGCTCGTAGAAGGAGCACACGATGAATCTGGCCGTGATCGGCATGATCGCCGGCATGGCTCTCGGATTCGCCGGATACTTCGGCGGCTTCGGGGCCTTCCTGCTGGTGGCGGCGCTCGGCGCCATCGGCTTCGTCGCGGGCCGGTTCCTGGAAGGGGACCTGGAAGTCGGCGAGTTCTTCCGTTCGCGCGGCGATCGGCGGGGCTGACCCATGGCGGCACAGGTCGCGCCGGCCGAGCGCGGCGCGACCCGGATCGCCGACCGGGTCGTCGCGAAGATCGCCGCACAGGCGGCACGTGAGGCACTGGACGCAGCTCCGCAGGACGGCGCGCCGCCGCACGCCGCGGTCACCGTCCACCAGGACACCGCGCGCGTTCGGATCAGCCTTGAGCTGGGCTTTCCGGGGGACATCGGCGCCCAGTGCGGCGCCGTGCGTCGCCAAGTCGCCGAGCGGGTAAGGACGTTGGCGGGAATGGAGGTGCCGGAGGTGGCCGTCCAGGTGGAGCGGCTGCACCCGGCGCAGGCGCGCGGCGCGGGGAGGATCCGATGAGCGAGCCCACCCAGCGGCTGCCCGTGGTCGAACGCGAGCCCGACGCGGAAGGCCCTCTCGGCCAGTCGGCGTCCGCGGCCGACTACGAACCGCAGCCCACCCTGGAGGGCGAGGAGAAGCCCGCCCGCTTCTGGTCGGGCCGCCGGGTCCCCGCGGCGATCGCGGCCCTGGTGTTGCTCGGCGGCTTCGGCATCCTGCTCTACGACGTCGCCGCCGTGCGCGCCGGGCAGCCGGCCATGCAGTGGCGTCGCAGCCTCGCCGACCACCTCGCCCAGTGGCACCTCGACGACACCGCCGTGCTGATCGGCGCGGGCGTCGCCGCCGCGCTCGGCCTGTGGCTGATCGTGCTCGCGCTGACCCCGGGACTGCGCGCCGTCCTGCCGATGCGCCGTACGCACACCGACGTGCGTGCGGGCCTGCACCGGGACGCCGCCGCGATGGTGCTGCGCGACCGGGCCATGGAGGTGTCCGGCGTGCAGTCCGTACGCGTCCGGATGAAGCGCAAGAAGGTGGAGGCGCGGGCCGTCTCGCACTTCCGTGAACTCGACGACGTACGCGCCGACCTGGACGCCACGCTCAGCGACGGCATCCGGGAGCTGGGGCTCGGCTCCGCGCCCGGACTCTCGGTGCACGTGGCGCGGCCCGGACGGAAGGGGTGAGCGGCGTGCTCAGGACCGTGAACCGGATCGTGCTCGGACTGATCGGGCTGCTCCTCGTCCTCGGCGGCGGCTCGCTGCTCGCCGTGGGGCTCGGGGTGAAGCCGCCGTCCTGGTGGGTCTACGACAGCAAGGACGACGTCCTGCTGAGCGCGGCCGACCGGCACCGCTGGCAGGACGAGGGCTGGTGGTGGCCTACGGTGATCGCCGTGCTCGGTGTCGTCGTGCTGCTCGCCCTGTGGTGGCTGGTCGCCCAGCTCCGGCGTCGCCGCCTCGGCGAGGTGCTGGTCGACACCGGCGACGGCGAGGGCGCCCTGCTGCGCGGGCGGGCCCTGGAGAGCGTCCTGGTGAGTGGCGCCGAGGGACTCGACGGAGTGGAGCGGGCCGGCGTCCTGCTGACCGGCCGCCGCTCCACGCCCCAGGCCCGCATGGGCCTCACCCTCGCCTCGCACGCCGCCCCCGGTGCGGCCCTCCAGCGCCTCAGCGACGAGGCCCTGAAGCAGGCACGGGACTCCGCGGGCCTCGCGTCCCTCCCCGCGGAGGTCCGGCTCCGGGCGGTCAAGCACCGCGCGGAGAGGGTGAGTTGAGGCTCACGAACACGGCCGTCCAGCGGCGGGCCCGCACCTCGACGAGGTGCGGGCCCACCGCACGAAGCAGCCCTCTGCCGGTCAGAACCCGTGCCGGAAGCCGCCGTCGACCGGCAGCATGACCCCGGTCAGATAGGACGCGGCCGGGGACAGGAAGAACGCCGCGGCCTTGCCGAACTCCTCCGGCGTGCCGTAGCGGCGCAGCGGGATGCGGGACTCCTGTGCGGCGCGCGTCGCCTCCGGGTCCGCCGACATCCCGTCCAGCTCCCGTACGCGGTCGGTGTCGATCCGGGCGGGCAGCAGGCCCACGACCCGGATGCCGCGCGGGCCCAGCTCGTCCGCGAGGGACTTGGCGAATCCGGCGAGGCCGGGGCGCAGCCCGTTCGAGATGGTCAGCCCCGGGATCGGCTCGTGCACCGAGCCGGAGAGCACGAAGCCGATGACGCCGCCCGCGCCGAGCTCGGCCGCCGCGGCGCGGGCGAGCCGCACCGCGCCCATGAACACCGAGGAGAACGCCGCCTCCCACTGCTCGTCGGTGTTGTCCGCGACGAACCCCGGCGCGGGCCCGCCCACGCTGACGAGAATCCCGTCGAACCCGCCGAACTGCTCGCGCGCGGCGCCGATCACCCGCTCGGCGATCGCCGGATCGGCGTTGTCCGCGGCGACCCCGAACGCGTTCGGGCCGAGCTCGGCCGCCGCGTTCTTCACCTTCTCCTCGTCGCGCCCGGTGATGACGACCTTCGCGCCGTCGCCGATGAGCTGGCGCGCCGCGGCGTTGCCGAGGCCCCGGGTGGCGCCGGTGACTACGTAGACACGGTCCTTCAGTCCAAGATCCATGGCTCTATCCTGCCTCTTTGTCCGGGTCCGCCGCGAACAGGGTCAGCGCGGTCCCGACGAGCCCGATGTGGCTGAAGGCCTGCGGGAAGTTGCCCAGCTGACGCTCGCGCGCCGGGTCGTACTCCTCGGCGAGCAGCCCCACGTCGTTGCGGAGCGCCACCAGCCGATCGAACAGCTCGCGCGCCTCCTTCGTCCGGCCCGTCAGATGCAGCGCGTCGGCCAGCCAGAACGAGCAGACGAGGAAGGCGCCCTCGTCCCCTGGCAGCCCGTCGACCGCGTTGCCCTCGGTGCTGTAGCGGCGCACGAAGCCGTCCCGGGCCAGTTCGTCGCGTACCGCGTCGACCGTACCGACGATCCGCGGATCGTCCGCCGGGAGGAAACCCACCCGGGGGAGCAGCAGCAGGGCGGCGTCGAGCTCGCGCGAGCCGTAGTACTGGGTGAACGTGCCGCGCTCGGCGTCATAGCCGTGCTCGCACACATCACGGTGGATCGTGTCGCGCAGCTCCCGCAGCCGGCCGATGTCGCCGGGCAGCTCCGGGTCGTCCTCCAGGGCGCGCACCGTGCGGTCCGCGGCGACCCACGCCATCACCTTCGAGTGCACGAAGTGGCGGCGCGGCCCGCGCACCTCCCACAGCCCCTCGTCGGGCTCGCGCCACGCGCCGTGCAGGAAGTCCAGGAGCGCCAACTGCAGCTGCCACGCGTGCGGTTGGGCCTTCAGACCGGAGCGGCGGGCCAGCGCGAGCGAGTCGACGACCTCGCCGTACACGTCGAGCTGCAGCTGCCGTACGGCGTCGTTGCCGGACCGTACGGGACGGGAGTCGCGGTACCCCTTCAGCCAGTCCAGCTCCTGCTCGGGCAGCCGCCGCTCGCCCGCGAGCCCGTACATGATCTGCAGGTCGTCGGGGTTGCCCGCGGCCGCCCGCAGCAGCCAGTCGCGCCACGCCTCGGCCTCCTCCAGATAGCCCGCCGAGACCAGCGCGCCGAGCGTGAGCGTGGAGTCCCGCAGCCAGCAGTAGCGGTAGTCCCAGTTGCGTACGCCGCCGATCTCCTCCGGCAGCGAGGTGGTGGGGGCGGCCACGATGCCGCCGGTCGGCACGTACGTGAGGGCCTTGAGGGTGAGCAGGGAACGGATCACGGCGTCGCGGTGCGGCCCGTCGTAGCGGCAGCGGTCGGACCACGCCCGCCAGTCCTCCAGGCTGTGGCGCAGCGACTCGTACGGGTCGACGAGCGCCGGGCGCACCTCGTGCGAGGGGTGCCACGTCAGCACGAAGGCCACCTTCTCGCCCTCCTCGACCGTGAACTCCGCGTACGTGCAGAAGTCCTCGCCCCAGGTACGCACCTCCGGCTCGCTGCGCAGCCACGCCGAGTCGGGGCCCGCGACGGCCACCCGGTGCCCGTCGACGCGGCGCACCCAGGGCACCGCGGAGCCGTAGTCGAAGCGCAGCCGCAGCGCGCTGCGGACGGTGACGCGGCCGCCGGTGCCCTCGACGATGCGGACGAGGTCGGGGGCCCGGTCGCGCTGCGGCATGAAGTCGGTGACCCGGACGCTGCCGTCGTCGGTCTCCCACTCGGTGTCGAGCACGAGGGTGCCGGGCCGGTAGGAGCGCCGGGCGCACTCCTCGGCGCCCTGCGGGGCGATCCGCCAGTGCCCGTTCTCCTCGTCGCCGAGCAGCGCGGCGAAGCAGGCCGGCGAGTCGAAGCGCGGCAGACACAGCCAGTCGACGGAGCCGTTCCGCGCGATCAGGGCGGCCGTCTGCTCGTCGCCGACGAGCGCGTAGTCCTCAATGGGGCGATGCATATCTGTCCGGTTGCCCCCTCAGGGGCGCGGCGAACTGCGCGATCAACCACACACAACCGGTACGCGCGAAGCGGCATCAACCAGGCAGCCGAACGGGCACCGGCCTGCACCGCCTAGACCGCGGCCGGGGTCACCTCGTCCACGGCCTCGTCCTCCTCCTTGCGGCGCCGGTCGCGCAGCTCACGCCGGAGCAGGACCACCCAGCCCACCGGCACCGCGGCGGAGAACAGCCACCACTGGTACGCGTACGCGAAGTTCAGCGCGGCGTCCTCCTTGCCGGGGTCGCCGAGCAGCTCCGGGGTGTCGTTCTTGGTGTCGGGCGCGGTCTGCTGGACGTACCCGCCGAGCACCTGCGCGCCGCCGCCGAGGCGCTTGGCCTCCTGCTTGCTGTTGATCAGCATGACCTGGCGGTCGGGCAGCCCCTGCACGTTCTTGATGCCGCTGGCCTCGGTCGTCTCGTCCGGCATCAGCCGGCCCTTGATCGTGACTTCGCCGCGCGGCGGGGCGGGGACCTTCGGGAACGCGGTCTGGCTGCCGCTGTCGGCCACCCAGCCCCGGTTGACCAGCAGGATCGAGCCGTCCTTGAGGACGAACGGGGTCAGCACGTGATAGCCGACCTCGTCGTTGGAGTTGGTGCGGCGGCGCACCACGACCTCGTCGTCGGTGTCGAAGCGGCCCGTCGCCGACACCGTGCGGTAGCGCTCCTTGCTGGTGACGATGTGCCCGACGGACGCCAGGTCCTCGACGGGCACCGGCTTCGCCTTCAGTGCGTCGGTGACCAGCTGGTTGCGGGCGGCCCGCTCGTCATGGCGGTGCATCTGCCAGATGCCCAGCCGGATCATCGTGGGGATGAGGACGAGGGCGACCAGGGTGAGGATCACCCACTGCCGGGTCAACAGGAAGCGGTACACCCCATGACCGTACTCCGTGGGCATGGGGTGTTTTCAGGGGGGTGCGCCCGATAGCGGCGCCGTGCTGCGGTATGGGGTCAGACCTTGTCGACGATCCCCACCCTCCCCTCCGCACGGGAGCAGTGCGCCCCGCAGTACCAGTGGCCCTCGACCTCGACGCCCTGGCCGATGATGCGCGAGCGGCAGTGCTCGCAGATGGGCGCCATGCGGTGGATGGCGCAGGAGAAACAGTCGAAGACGTGCACCGCGCCCTGCGCGTGCACCTCGAACGACATGCCGTAGTCGTTTCCGCAGACCTCACAACGTGCCATGCGCCACAGGGTGAGCGCGCGGGCTCCCGCTGGCGAGCGGGCGCGGGGCGAGTCGCCCCGCAATCACCCGTCTGTCGCTCCTCGATGCACCTCTAGTGGTCGGCCGGGGCCACGTCCTGGAGCAGTTGTCCGAACGCCGCCTCGTCCACGACCGGCGTCCCGAACTGCTTCGCCTTCACGGCCTTCGACGTGTACGAGTCCGGGTCATTGGTGACCAGCAGGCTGGTGAGCCGCGACAGGCTCGTCGCCACGTGCAGGCCCGCCTCGACCGCCCGGTCCTCCAGGAGCTCGCGCTCGACCGAGGTGTCCCCGGAGAACGCGACCCGCATCCCCTGCTTGAGCGGCTTGCCCGGCTCGTAGCGCCCCGGGTTCGGGTACGGGCACGCCGGGCGCTTGCGCGAGGGACGCCAGGTGCCCCCGCCCCCGCCGCCCCGGTACGAGGACTGCGGCTGGCGCGGCACCGAGGAGGAGTCGGTCCACTCGGTGAGCGGACGGCACTCCAGGAGCGGAAGCCGCAGATTCCGGCCGGCCGCCGCGAGCAGGCTCGGGCGGAACGCCTCCGCGAGCACGCGCGCGTCGTCCAGCGCGTTGTGCGCGTGCTCCTGTACGACGCCGAAGTGCGCGGCCAGCGACTCCAGCTTGTGGTTGGGCAGCGGCAGGCCGAGCTCCTTGGAGAGCGCGATGGTGCACAGCCGCTGCCGGACCGGGGCGGTGCGCTGCGCCCGCGCGTACTCACGGGAGATCATCGACCAGTCGAAGACCGCGTTGTGCGCGACCAGGACGCGGCCGTCCAGGCGCACGGCGAACTCCTCGGCGATCTCCGGGAAGAGCGGCGCCCCTTCCAGGACGTCGCTCGTCAGACCGTGGATCCAGACCGGGCCCGGATCGCGCTCCGGGTTGACCAGCGTGTACCAGTGGTCCTCGACCTCGCCGCGGGTGTCCAGACGGTAGACGGCAGCCGAGATTATCCGGTCGTCCCTGGAGAGGCCGGTGGTCTCCACGTCGACGACCGCGTATCCCTTCGGATACGCGGCCGGCCAGAGGGCTGCGGACGCTGCGGTCGGTCGGTCTTCGAGCATGGTCCCTGAGGATACGGGCCGTGACTGACACTCCGGTCGCCGCCGTCCCCTTCCGGGTCAAGTGGCAGGCCCGAGGAGAGACTTCGTCAGGGCCCGTACGGAGGTCGTGAACAGCCGGTCCGGATCCACCGGAGAGGCCAGGGCCCGGGCCAGCTCCCGGTCGTCCTCGGCGGCGGCCGCCTGCTCCCCGGCCCACAGCTCCTCCTCGCCGGGCCGCTGCACCGGCGAGCGCTCCCGGTTGCGCTCCACGAGGACGTGCCCGACGACCTGGAAGAGGACGGCCCGCACGGCCTCGGCGGCGGGCACCCCGCGCAGCCCCGCCGCGTGCACCTCGTGCACGAGGGCCTGCTGCACCGGCAGGAACATGTGCTCGGTCAGGCCGCGCTCGTGCACCATCGCCACCAGATGGGGATGCGCGCGCAGCTGTCGGCGCAGAGCGCGGGCGACCGAGACGACGCGCTCCTGCGGGCTGCTCCCGCGCGGCCTGATCGTGCCGAGATCGGCGATGGTGCGCCGGACGAGGGCGTCGAGCAGCGACTCGCGATTGCCGACGTGCCAGTAGATCGAGGTCACGGCCGTGCCGAGCTCGGCGGCCAGCTTGCGCATCGTCAGCGCCTCGGGTCCGTGCAGCTTGACCAGGTCCCCGGCGACGGACAGCACCTCGTCGCGGGTGAGCGGTGTACGCGTCATCGCTTCGCCCCTCAACTCCCGTAGGTGCACGTCTCTTTACCCTTCATCGCCGCCGGTGTAACTGTGTTACAGGCGCCGAGCGAACGACCCCCGACACGTCACGACACATCACGGACGAAGGGCGGTACGACATGGCACGCGTACGGTACGGAGCGCGCACCGAGGCGGAGATCGCCGCCGCGCGCACCGCGAGCAGCAAGCTTCCCGACATCTGGTCCACCGGCGTGGTCGCCGTGTGGGAGTCCGACCCGGACGCGGTGGCCGCGGTGCTCCCGCCGCCGCTCAAGCCCACCGCGCGGCCCCTGGTGCGGGCCAACATCAGCAAGGTCGACCTGCCGGGCTACCCGCTGGGCGCGGGCTCGGTCGCCGTCGCCGCCGAGCACGGGGGAGTGGAGGGCTGGTATCCGCTCGTCATGCCGATGACCCACGAGCGGGCCCTGATCGGCGGCCGTGAGGTCTTCGGCGAGCCGAAGAAGCTCGGCGAGGTCACCGTGGAGCGCGACGGGCTCGTCGTCCGGGCCGCGCTCGCCCGGCACGGCATCGCGTTCGTCGAGGTGCGCGGCGCGGTCAGCGGGAGCCTGCCGCTGCCGGAGCCGACGCAGAAGACGGACTTCTACTTCAAGTTCCTGCCCGCGGTGGACGGTTCGGGCTTCGACGCGGACCCGGTGCTCGTGCACTGCCTGCGCAACGAGAAGGTCAGGAAGCTGGAGCGGATCACCGGCGACGTCGTCCTGCGCGAGTCGATGTACGACCCGGTCGCGGACCTGCCCGTGCGTACGCTCGTCGAGATCACCATCGGCGAGAAGACGACCGACCAGAAGGGCAGGGTCGTCGAGCGGGTCAGCGCCCAGGCCCTGCTCCCGTACATCCACCAGCGCTACGACGACCCCCAGCAGATCCTCGACGGCCCGCCCGAGGGGAGCGTGTGACATGGAGTTGCGCGAAGGACAGGTCGCCGTCGTCACGGGCGCGGCGAGCGGCATCGGGCTCGCGATGGCACGCCGGTTCGCGGCGGACGGCCTGAAGGTCGTCCTCGCCGACGTCGAGAAGAGCGCCCTGGAGGCGGCAGCGGCCGACCTGCGCGACGCCGGGGCCACCGTGCACGCGCGCGTGGTCGACGTCGGCGAGCGCGAGCAGGTCATGGACCTCGCCGCGGACACGTACGCGAGGTTCGGCGGCTGCCATGTGCTGTGCAACAACGCGGGCGTCGGCTCGGGCGCCGAGGGCCGCATGTGGGAGCACGAGCCCAACGACTGGAAGTGGGCGTTCGACGTCAACGTGTGGGGCGTCTTCCACGGCGTCCAGGCGTTCGTGCCGCGCATGATCGCGGGCGGTGAGCCGGGCCACGTCGTCAACACCTCGTCCGGGGACGGCGGCATCGCGCCGCTGCCGACGGCCTCCGTGTACGCGGTCACCAAGGCGGCCGTCGTCACGCTGACCGAGTCGCTGTACGCGCATCTGAAGGCGGAGCACGCGCGCGTGGGCGCCTCCGTGCTCTTCCCCGGCCCCCACATGCTGCGGACCGGGCTGTGGGAGTCGCACCGCAACCGGCCCGACCGGTTCGCCAAGGAGCGCCCCCGCAAGACGCCCTACCGCAGCCTGGACCAGTGGGAGGCGGCGATGAAGGCGGCCGGCAAGGAGGTCGCGTTCACGCCCGTGGAGGAGGTCGCCGACCTCGTCGCGGAGGGCATCGCGGCCGACCGGTTCTGGCTGCTGCCGGCCAGTGAGCACAGCGACCGGCAGATCAGGGCGCGTTCGCAGTCGATGCTGGACCGGGCGAACCCGGCGTATCTGG
This sequence comes from Streptomyces sp. VRA16 Mangrove soil, assembly GCF_017377775.1. Taxonomy (GTDB): domain Bacteria; phylum Actinomycetota; class Actinomycetes; order Streptomycetales; family Streptomycetaceae; genus Streptomyces. The sequence goes on along the minus strand of NZ_JAFVLN010000012.1, from coordinate 34,064 downwards.
AGAGCTTCATTCTCGACTGAGGGGTGACTTTCGATGACGGCTCAGCGGAACGACCCGTACCTGATCATCTCCTCCGACTGCCACGCCGGACTGCCCACCGAGGAGTACCGGCCCTACCTGGACCGCCGTTTCCACCGCGCCTTCGACGAGTTCCTCGGCGAGCGGGACAAGCGGCGCGAGGAGGCGACGCGGCTCGGCATCCGCAACGACGCGTTCGCCGCGAAGTGGTTCCAGGACAACGAGGAGGGCCTGCGTGGCGGCTGGGACGCCGCGCAGCGCCTCAAGGAGCTCGACGGCGACGGGGTGGCCGCCGAGGTCGTCTTCCCCGACGCGGACGCCGTGGACAGCCAGACGGCGGCGCCGTTCGGCGTCGGGCTCGGCCTCTCCGGCGACCAGGACCCCGAACTCGGCATGGCGGGCGCGCAGGCGCACAACCGCTGGCTCGCCGAGTTCGTCGGCCAGAATCCCGAACGGCACTGCGGCGTCGCCCTGTTGCCGATCACGGCCGATCCGCAGAAGGTCGTCGCCGAGGTGCACCGCGCCAAGGAGTCGGGGCTCGGCGCCCTGATGATCCCGTCGATGTGGGTCGACAAGGACCCGTACCACGCGGCGCGTTACGACCCGGTGTGGGCGGCCGCCGCCGAGTGCGAGATGCCCGTCGTCACCCACTCCGGAGCGGCTCCGCGCCACGAGTACGGCGACCATCTCGGCATCTACGTCAGCGAAGTGACCTGGTGGCCCGCGCGCCCGCTGTGGTTCCTGCTCTGGTCCGGCGTCTTCGAACGGCACCCGGGCCTGAAGTTCGGCGTCGCCGAGTCGGGCTGCTGGTGGCTGCCGAACCTGCTCTGGTTCATGGACCGCCTCTACCTGGGCGCCCACGGCGGCAAGAAGCTGTCCCCGTTCGCCGAGCTGAAGCGCGCCCCGCACGAGTACCTGGACCGGCAGGTCTTCGTCTGCGCCACCAACACCAAGCGCCGCGAACTCGCCCAGCGCTACGAGATCGGCGTCGACAACATCCTGTGGGGCAGCGACTTCCCGCATCCTGAAGGCACGTGGCCGGACACGCGCGCGTGGCTGAAGAAGACCTTCCACGACATCCCGGTCGCCGAGACCCGGCGGATGCTGGGGCTGGCCGCGGCCGAGGTCTTCGGCTTCGATACACAGAAGCTGGCCCCGCTCGCGCGGCGCATCGGCCCGACCCCCGCCGATCTCGGCCAGGACGCCGACCAGAGCGCCGTCGAGGCGTCCTGGGCGCGCTCGCGCGAGGTGGGCCGGCACTGGCTGACCGACCACGACTTCCCGACGCTTGGGGTGACCCCATGAGCGCTTCTCAGGACAGGTACACCGTCATCTCGGCGGACTGCCACGCGGGCGCCGATCTCCTCGACTACAAGCCGTACTTGGAGACGCGGCACCACGACGCGTTCGACGCGTGGGCCGCGACCTACGTGAACCCGTACGAGGACCTCCTCGCCGACACCGCCGACCGCAACTGGAACTCCGACCGCCGCGTCGAGGAGCTGGAGCGGGACGGCATCGTCGCCGAGGTCGTCTTCCCCAACACCATCCCGCCGTTCTTCCCGTCCGCCTCGCTGATGGCGCCCGCGCCCACGCGCGAGGAGTTCGAGCAGCGCTGGGCGGGTCTGCGCGCCCACAACCGCTGGCTCGCGGACTTCTGCGCCGCCGCCCCCGGCCGCAGGGCGGGCGTCTTCCAGATCCTCCTCAACGACGTCGAGGAGGCCGTCAAGGAGATCCGCCGGGCCGCCGACGCGGGCCTCAAGGGCGGCCTGTTGCTGCCCGGCACGCCACCGGGCTCCGGTCTTCCCGAGCTGTACTCGTCCACGTACGACCCGATCTGGCGGGCCTGCGCCGAACTGGGCGTCCCGGTCAACCACCATGCGGGCTCGGCCTCCCCGCCGCTCGGCGAGGAACCCGCCGCCCGCGCGGTCTTCATGGTCGAGACGACGTGGTTCTCGCACCGCGCGCTGTGGCACCTCGTCTTCGGCGGCGCCTTCCGCAAGCACCCGGACCTGAAGCTCGTCCTCACCGAGCAGGGATCGGGCTGGATCCCCGGCGTCCTGGACATGCTGGACTACTACCACGGACGTCTCGTGCGGGCCGCCACGAAGGCGACGGCCACGACGGCGAAGACTGCCGAGTCCAAGTTCGGCGCGGGCCTGGCCGAGTCGATGGGCAAGGGCCCCTCCACCGTGTGGCGCGAGAACTGCTATGTGGGCGCGAGCTTCATGCGCCCCCACGAAGTGCCCCTGCGGGACCGCATCGGCCTCGACAAGATCATGTGGGGCAGCGACTACCCGCACGACGAGGGCACGTACCCGTACACGCGCGAGGGTCTGCGCATCGCGTACGCGGGCCTGCCGCGCGACGAGGTCGCGGCGATGGTCGGCGGCAACGCGGCCCGCGTCTACGGCTTCGACCTCGCCCTTCTGGACCCGATCGCGGCCCGCGTCGGCCCCACGGTCGCCGAGATCGACGAGCCGCTCAAGGAGCCCCCGGCGGACGCGACGAGTCCCGTCTTCGCGCCCGGAGCGTCGGTACGGGTGTGGTGAGCGCGCGGGGTGTCATGCTCGCCCCGTGACTGAACCAGGTACGCGACCGGAACACGACGAAGCACACGGCGGCGCGCTCGGCTCCCGCCTCAACTGGCTGCGCGCCGCCGTCCTCGGCGCCAACGACGGCGTGGTCTCCACCGCGGGCCTCGTCGTCGGTGTCGCCGGGGCCACCGACGACCGCTCCGCCCTGCTCACCGCCGGACTCGCGGGACTGCTCGCCGGGTCGATGTCCATGGCCGCGGGCGAGTACGTCTCCGTGTCCACCCAGCGCGACTCGGAGAAGGCCGCGCTCGCCCAGGAGAAGCGCGAGCTCAAGGAGCAGCCGGAGGCCGAACTCCAGGAACTCACCGACCTGCTGATGGACCGCGGCCTCAGCCACGACGTCGCCCGCGAGGCCGCCGAACAGCTCACCGAACGCGACGCGCTGCGCGCCCACGCGCGCGTGGAGCTCGGTATCGACCCCGACGAACTCACCAACCCCTGGCACGCCGCCTGGGCCAGTTTCCTCGCGTTCACGGCGGGCGCCCTGCTCCCGCTGCTCGCCATCGTCCTGCCGCCCCCCGGCTGGCGGCTGCCCGTCACGGTCGGCTCCGTCCTGGTCGCCCTCGCCTTCACCGGCTACAGCAGCGCCCGCATGGGCAGCGCCGAGCCGCGGCCCGCGGTGTGGCGGAACATGGCCGGGGGAGCGCTGGCGATGGCGGTCACGTACGGGGCCGGCTCGCTGCTGGGCGCCGCGGGCGTGTGAGCGGCGGTCGGATCAGAGGCGTCGCACCGCGCGCCTCCATCACGGTCAGCCGACCGGTCGGCGGCGAACAGACGGTCGGCGGTGAACGCGCCCGCCCGCGCGAACGCGTCCCGCACGCCCTCGGCCGCTGCCGGCCGCCCGGGGCGCCTCCGGACGGGCCATCCGGAGCGCCGCCTTCCGTCCGGGGCCGTCGTTCCCCACTTGGTGGAGACCGCCGGCAACGCCCCACGTACCGGCGGTAATACTTGTCGGTAACAACCCCTAGTCGCAGCCCGGCCCCCGCCCTTACGGTGCACGCATGTCGACGCCCAACCTGCCCGATGTCGTGCTCTGGTCGATTCCCGCGTTCGTGCTGCTCACGGTCGTGGAGATCGTGAGCGTACGGATCCATCCCGACGCCGAAGGGGCCGCCGCCGGATACGACACCAAGGACGCCGCCACCAGCGTCACCATGGGCCTGGGGAGCCTCGTCTTCGACTTCCTGTGGAAGATACCGATCGTCGCGATCTACACGGCGGTCTACGAACTGACGCCGCTGCGCGTTCCCGTGCTGTGGTGGACCGTGCCGCTGATGCTGCTCGCGCAGGACTTCTTCTACTACTGGTCGCACCGCGGGCACCACGTCATCCGGATCCTGTGGGCGTGCCACGTGGTGCACCACTCCAGCCGCAAGTTCAACCTCACGACCGCGCTGCGCCAGCCCTGGACCAGCCTCACCGTGTGGCCGTTCTACCTGCCGCTGATCGCGTGCGGGGTGCACCCGGCGGCACTCGCGTTCTGCTCGTCGGTCAACCTCGTCTACCAGTTCTGGATCCACACCGAGCGCATCGACAAGCTGCCGCGCCCCTTCGAGTTCGTCCTCAACACGCCCTCGCACCACCGCGTCCACCACGCCTCCCAAGGCGGCTACCTGGACCGGAACTTCGGCGGGATCCTCATCGTCTGGGACCGGTTGTTCGGGTCGTGGGTGGCGGAGGTGGAGCGCCCCGTGTTCGGGCTCACCAAGAACATCAGCACGCACAACCCGCTGCGCGTGGCCACGCACGAGTACGCGGCCATCGCCAGGGACCTGAAGGCGGCGGGCAGTTGGCGCGAGCGGGCCGGGAGGGTCTTCCGGGGACCCGGCTGGCAGCCCCGGCCCACCGCCGCCCCGAACGTCCCGCAGAAGGTCACCGAGGGCGCCGCGTGAGCCTTCCCCGGGTGCTGCGCACCGCCTTCTTCGCGGTGTGCGCCGCCGACCTCGTCGCGCTGCTCGCCGGGGCGGACCTCGCGCACACCGTCCTCAAACCGCTGCTGATACCCGTCCTCCTGGCGTACGTCGTCATGCGCGGCGGGCCCCGGCTGCTGTGGGGCGCCCTGCTGTGCGGCTGGGCCGGCGACGTCCTGCTGCTGTTCGACCAGGACGCCGCCTTCCTCGCGGGGATGGGCTGCTTCGCCGCCGGACACGTCTGCTACCTGGTGCTGTTCCGCCGGTACGGGCAGCCACGCGCGCGTGGCTCGCTGCTCGGGATCGTGTACTTCGTCGTGCTGACGAACACGGTCGCCGCGCTCTGGACCGATCTGCCGGCCGGCATGCGCGTACCCGTCGCCGCCTACAGCGTGCTGCTGACCGCCATGGCGTTCGGCGCGTCCCGGCTCGGCCGCACGGCGGGCGTCGGCGGCGCGCTGTTCCTGCTGTCGGACTCGCTCATCGCCCTGGGGGTCGCCGACTGGCCGGCGCTGCCGCAGGCCGATTTCTGGATCATGCTCACGTACGTGGCGGCCCAGTTCCTGCTGGCCCAGGGGGTGCTCGAGGAGCGGCCCGCGCCGGGGGCGGCGTACCGTGAGGAGAGCGCCGCGACCCGGCGCACCCCTCACTGACCTGCACAAAGGAACACCCCCCATGCGCGCCACCACCATTCACGCCCCGTACGACATGCGTGTGGAGGACGTCCCCGAGCCCGTCGTCGTGCTCCCCACGGACGCCGTCGTCCGCGTCCTGCGCGCCTGCATCTGCGGCAGCGACCTGTGGGCCTACCGGGGCGAGGCGGCCCGGCAGCCGGGGCAGCGCATCGGGCACGAGTTCCTCGGCATCGTCGAGGAGACCGGCTCCGAGGTGTCCGCCGTCAAGCGCGGCGACCTGGTCGTGGCGCCCTTCATGTGGTCCGACGGCGTCTGCGACTACTGCCGCGAGGGCCTGACCACCTCCTGCGAGCACGGCGGCTTCTGGGGCGCGGTCGGCTACGACGGCGGACAGGGCGAGGCCGTGCGCGTCCCGTTCGCCGACGGCACGCTCGTGCAGCTGCCGTCCGACGCCGCCTCCGACGACCACCTGCTCTCCGCCCTCCTGACGCTCTCCGACGTCATGGGCACCGGCCACCACGCGGCCCTCGGCGCAGGCGTGCGCAAGGGCGCCACGGTCGCCGTCGTGGGCGACGGAGCGGTCGGCCTGTGCGGCGTCCTCGCGGCCAAGCGGCTCGGCGCCGAGCGGATCATCGCGCTCGGCCGCCACGAGGTGCGTACCGACATCGCGCGCACCTTCGGCGCCACCGACGTCGTCGCGGAGCGCGGCGACGCCGCCGTCGAGGCGATCCGCGAGCTCACCAAGGGCCAGGGCGCGCACTGCGTGATCGAGGCCGTCGGCACCGAGCAGTCCATGAAGACCGCGGTGAACATCACCCGCGACGGCGGCGCCATCGGCTTCGTCGGCGTTCCGCACGGCAGCGGCACCGGACTCGACCTGGGCGTCATGTTCGACCGCAACATCGCGCTGCGCGGCGGCGTCGCCCCCGTCCGCAGCTACATCCCCGACCTGCTGCCCGACGTCCTGGACGGCACGATCGACCCGTCGCCGGTCTTCGACATGACCGTCGACATCGAGGGCGTCCCGGGCGGCTACAAGGCGATGGACGAGCGCACCGCGCTGAAGGTGCTCGTCACCAACTGAGCGCCCCGCAGGGGTCAGGTCACCTCAGGTCCAGCGGATCGGCAGCGGCAGCGCCGTGAGCACCGCCGACACCGTGACCACGACGGCAAGCACCGCGACCTCCGCGCGCGCGGGAACGTACGCCCGTGTACGGTCCCGCGCGCCGCGCAGCCGCAGCCGCGCCACCAGGGCGAGCACCGCGACGACCACGACGAGCAGCACCTTCGCGAGGAGCGTGCGCCCGTACGCCGTCGAGGTGAGCTGGTCGAGAACGGTGCTCGCCGGCATCCGGCGCAGCGTGCTGCACACCCCGGTCGCGGTGATCGCGGCGAGCAGGACCGCGGCCACGCGCGCGTAGAGGCCCAGAAGCGCCGTGCCCGCCCCGGGGGCGCGCGTCCGCCACGCGTGCGTGGTGCGCAGGACGTACAGCAGTCCGCCCACCCACAGGGCGGCGCTCGTCAGATGCACCAGGGTGAGGCCCGAGCCGACGAGCGGGGTGTCCTCGGCCGGCGGGTGCGCGCGCAGCGCCTCCGCCACGACCACGGCGGCGAGCGGCAGCAGCGCGCTGCCCGGGCGGCGCGAACGGGCGCACAGGGCCGCCACCAGGAACGCGTTCACCTCGACGAGCGCCAGGGTGCCGTCGCGCGTCCCGTACAGGCCGCCGATGTCCAGAGCCGCGAGGCTGTGCGGGATCAGGTTCCCGGACGCCACCACGGAGGCGAGCCCGAGCGCCGCCGCGAAACCGGCCCAGGGCGCGTACCGCGACCAGGGACGCGGCAGCTCGCCCAGCGGCTCCACCCGGCGCGCCAGGAACCCGGCGAACACCTCGCCCGCCTGCACGCACAACGCCCCGAACAGCACGGTCCGCAGCAGCGCGATCCCGCCCACGCCCGGCGCCGCGGCCTCACCCGTGCCGTCCAGCGCGGCATCAGGACCGAACATCGGGATCAGGGCCGCCGCGGCGACGAGCACGACGACGGCGACGGCGCGCCCGGCACCGCCCGATCTGCGGACGGGCACGTCCGCGGGCGCGGACAGCTCAGTGGTCGGTGGTATGGAGCTCACCGTTGGATCTTCGCCAGTGCGGGCAGACCGGGGCAAGTGCACAGGGACAAGTGGAGCAAAGCGATCCGGACGTTCCGCCCGGCTTCAGGAGTTCTTGACCCACACCGGGGCGTCCGTCCCCCACATCCCCGGCGGGCGCGCCCAGTCGGCGGGCCCGCCGTCGAACGACACCGGGGACGGCGCGTACCGCAGCCGCCCCATCGCGCTGTCGGTCTCCAGGAGCCGGGGCGCGGGCACCTGCTCCCCGGACGGGACACCCCGCTCCCCGCCGAGCAGCCAGTGCGCCGTCTGCGCCAGCGCGAACCGCAGCACCCGCGAGCCGCCGTCCCGCGTCTGCTCGGTCAGCGAGCGCAGCGCACCCGCCGCGATCAGATAGCCCGTCCCGTGGTCCAGCGCCTGCGCGGGCAGCGCGCCCGGCCGGTCCGGGGCGCCCTCGACGGCGGCGATGCCCGTGGCCACCTGGACGAGGCTGTCGAAGCCGCGCCGCTCGCCCCACGGCCCGTACGCGCCCCAGGCCGACAGCGACGCGACCACGAGCCCGGGGTGCCGCTCCACGAGCGCCTCCGGAGCGAGCCCGAACCGGTCCAGCGCGCCGGGCCGGTACCCGGTGACCACCACGTCGGCGCCGTCGAGGAGTTCCTCGAAGGTGCGCCGGTCCGCGCCGTCGCCCAGGTCCAGGCGCGTCGAGCGCTTGCCGAACCCGGTGTCGGCGTGCGCGTCCGGGTCCTCCGCGAGCTGCGGCGCGTCCACCCGCAGCACGTCCGCGCCGAGCAGCGCGAGCGTGCGGGTGGCGACCGGGCCCGCGATGACCCGGGTCAGATCCAGGACCCTCGGCGGGCCGTGCGGGGCGCGCGGCGGCGCCGCGTCGAGCCGCTCCCGCGTCAGCAGCGGTCGCCGGGCGATCTCGGCCCCCTGGGGATGCGCGGCCCACTGCTCGGGCGTGCGCAGCGCGACGGCCAGGCCCCCGGCCGCGTACACGGCCGACTCCACCTCCTCGGCCGACCGCTCCGCGAGCAGCGCCGCCACGTCCTCCACCGTCGCGTCCTCGCCCACGCCGAGGGCGGCGCGCAGCCGGGCCCGGTGGTGCGGATAGTTCGCGTGGGTCCGCAGCCAGCCGTCCTTCGTGCGCCAGAAGCGCGACAGGGGTGCGAAGTTGACGGGTGCGCGCCCGTCGATGAGCAGATGCCGCTCGCTGACGAAGGCGGTGCCCACGGTCGCGTCGTCGATCCGTACGCCGCCCACTTCGCGCCCCGCGCGCGTGGCGGCCAGTTCCGCCGCCGCGAGGGAGCAGGCGCCGACGCAGGCGGCGGCCAGTTCGCGGACGGGCAGGCGGGCGGGCAGCGCGCCCGCGTGCGGGGTGGACGAGAGATGGGACAGCAGGGCGGGATCGCCGCCCAGCGCCTCCCAGGGTGCCGCGACGCCGGGTGTCTGTGTCATGCGGGCACTATGCCGGAGCGGTACGGGGAGGCGCTGGGCGGCCCCTCCCCGTACGCGCGTTGCCCTACTTGGTCACGGCGGCCAGCGCGTCCGCCGTCCCGGCACCGTAGAAACTGTTGCTGTTCCTGCTGCCCGTGCACACCGCGTCGACCTTGCCGTCGCCGTCGATGTCGTACGGGTCGGTGCACGGCGTCGCGTCGGCCTCCGCGTACAGCAGCGCCTTCACCTGCCCCGCCGTGGCGTGCGGATGCGTCGACCTGATCAGTGCGGCGACGCCCGCGACGTGCGGCGACGCCATCGACGTACCGGCCTTGTAGCCGTACCTGCCGCCCGGCAGCGTCGACAGGATCAGGCCGCTGGTCGCCGGGGGAGCGGGCGTCTGGTACGCGGTGCTGTCGCCGCCCGGCGCCGCGATGTCGATGACGCCCTTGCCCCAGTTCGAGTACGAGGACTTGATGCCCTTGGCGCCGGTCGCCGAGACCGTGACGACGCCGGGGAGCTGCGACGGGATGTCGAAGCAGTCCTTCGTCTTGATGGTGCGCGTCACCGGGGTCGTGTCGTCGGGCGAGGAGTCGTCGACGATCTCGTCCTGGGCGAGGTCCGTCTTCGCGTTCCCGGCCGCCGCGACGTTCACGACACCCTTGTGCTCGGCGTACTGCGTGGCCCGCGTGACGGCCGTGACGAGCGCCTTCTGGTCGGCGTCCGTCTTGCAGTTGAACAGCCACGGGTCCGTGTAGTAGCTGGAGTTGGTGACGTCCACGCCATGGTCGGCGGCGAACATGAAGCCGCACACCACGGCCTCCGTGTAGTACATGCCGGTGGCCGGTTCGGCCACCTTCAGGCTCGCCACCTTCACGCCCGGCGCGACCCCCGTGACGCCGACGCCGTTCTTCGCGGCGGCGATCGTGCCCGCCACGTGCATGCCGTGGTCGGACTCACCGGCCACCGGACGCCACGCGTCGTCCTTCTGCACCGGCACGCCGCCCAGGCAGTTGGCCGACGCGTTCTTGTCGAAGTTCGGCGCGATGTCCGGGTGCGTGTCGTCCACGCCGGAGTCGAGCACGCCGACCGTCACCTTCGGGCTGCCCAGCGACTTCTCGTGGGCCTGGTCCGCCTTGATGGCGGGCAGGTCCCACTGCAGCGGCTCCAGCGGGTCCTGGCCCGGAGCCGCCTCCGCCGCGGCCTTCTCGGCCTCGTCCGCGGTGAGCGTGCGCTGGGTGGCGACGTCGTCGCTGGACTGCGCGGCCAGCGGCGCGGTGCGCGTGGCACCGGCCGACTCGACGCCGCGCACGGCCCGGATCGTCCGCGCGAAGTCCGGGTTCTTGGAGTGGACGACGATGACACCGATCTTGTCGTACGCGATGACGACCGTGCCGCCCGCTCGGCCGATGGCCCGGGCTGCCGACACCGAACTCGCCTTGCCGGGAAAGACGTTGACCACATAACTGAGGTCGGGCCCGTCGGCGCCGGGCGTGGCGGCCGTCGCCGTGGTCTGGGGCAGCAGCGCCAGGGCGGTCACCGCCGCGATGCCGAGCGGCACCGCTATGGAGCGGCGTGCGCCCCGGGGACGCTGATGAGGCGTCGTCATGAAGTCTCCTGTTCGCTCATGGAAGCAACTCGCTGACTCGATGCACTACTTGACCGCCCGGAGCGCGTCGACGATCCCGTAGCCGTAGAAGCCGTTGTGCTGGGCGCCGCCCTCGCAGACCGCGTCGACGACACCGTCGCCGTCCCCGTCGTACGAGGCCGGGCAGGCGTGCGCGTCGGCCTGCGCCTTCAGGAGCGCCTCCAACTGGCCCGGAGTCGCCCGCGGGTGCTCGGACTTGAGCAGCGCCAGCACGCCCGTCACGTGCGGGGCCGCCATCGACGTGCCCTGCTTGTAGCCCCAGCCGCCGCCCGGCAGCGTCGACAGGACCCGGCCGTTCCTGTCCGGGGTGTCGGCGGGCCTGAGGCTGTCGCCGCCGGGGCCGGCCACGTCGATGACGCCGTTGCCGTAGTTGGAGTAGAACGCCTTCTCCTTGGTGACGCCCACCGACGACACCGTCACGATCCCGGGCAGCATCTCCGGCGCGATCGGACACTGTGACGGATCGACGGTCCGGTCGACCGGCGTGCCGTCGTCGGGACTCGACGTGTCGACCACCGAGTCCGACGCCAGGTCGTCGTTGAAGTTGTGCGCGCTCGCGACACTGGTGACGCCCTTGTCCCGGGCGTACCGGATGGCCCGCGTGATCGAGTCGACCAGGGCCTTCTGGTCGGCGTCCGTCACACAGTTCATGTACCAGGGGTCGGAGTAGTAGCTGTTGTTGGTGATGTCGATGCCGTGATCGGCGGCGAACACGAACGCGCAGACCACGCTCTCCGTGTAGAAGAGCTGCGTGCCCGGGTCGGCGACCTTGATGGCCGCCAGCCGCACGCCCGGCGCGACGCCCGCGACGCCGATCCCGTTGCGCGCGGCGGCGATGGTGCCCGCCACGTGCGTGCCGTGGTCGGCCGCCGCCTCGGACGGACGCCACGCCCCGTACGACGTGTCGGCCTTGCCGCCCACGCAGTTCGCGGACTGCGACGGCGAGAAGTTCGGCGCCAGGTCCGGGTGGGTGTCGTCGACGCCGGTGTCGATGACGCCGACGGTCACCTTGCGGCTGCCGTCGTCGATCGCGTGGGCCCGGTCGGCGCCGATGAGCCGCATGTCCCACTGGTTGGGTTCGAGCGGTTCCTGCGCCGCGGTCGACCCGGCGGCGACGCGCGCCTGCTGAGCGGCCGTCAGGGCCTGGGTCGTCCCCGTCTCGTCCGTCGCCGACGCGGCCAGTGGCGCGGTCCGGGTCACGCCCGCGCTCTGCACCCCGCGCGCACTCCGGATCGCCGGGCCGAAGTCCGGGTTCGTGGAGTGCGCGACGATGACGCCGATCCTGTCGTACGCGGCGACGACACTGCCGCCCGCCCCGGCGATCTCCCGCTGCACGGACGCCGAAGTGCCGTGCCCCGGACGGATGTTGACGACATAACTGAGCAGGGGGCCGTCCGCCGGGGCGGAGGCGGCGGCCACCGCGTTCGGGGCCGCCGCGAGCGCCGCCAGTGTCGCGAACCCCGCGGCCGCCGCGAGGGAGCGGACCAGGCGTGATCTCAACTGTCTGCCAGACATGGAGGATCCGCTCCTACTTCTTGACGGCGTCGAGCGCGTCGACGATGCCGTGGCCGTAGAAGCTGTTGTTGCGCACGCTGCCCGTGCAGGTCGCCTTGTACGTGCCGGTGCCGTCCGGGTCGTAGGAGGCCGGGCACGCCTGCGGGTCGGCCTGCGCCTTCAGCATCGCCTGGAGCTGCGCGGGGGTCGCCCGCGGGTGCGCCGACTTCAGCAGCGCGGCGACGGCCGCGGCGTGCGGCGACGCCATCGAGGTGCCCTGCAGATAGCCGTACGCGCCGCCCGGCAGCGTCGACAGGATGCGGCCGTTCTGGTCCGGGGTGTCCGGGATCTGGAGCTTGTCGCCGCCCGGCGCGGCGATGTCGATGACGTTCCTGCCGTAGCTGGAGTAGTACGACTTGGCCTTGTTCACGCCGGTCGCGCTGACCGTGACGACGCCCGGCAGCTGGGTCGGCACGTCGAAGCACGTGTGCGGGTCGATGGTGCGGGTGACCGCCGTCGAGTCGTCCGGGCTGGAGGCGTCGACGATCGCGTCCGCGTCGAGGTCGTCGTGCGAGTTGCCCGCCGACGCCAGGTTCAGCGTGCCCTTGCTGGTGGCGTACAGCTGGGCCCGGTTCACCGCGTCGACGATGGCCCGCTGGTCGGGGTCGTCCGTGCAGTTGTAGAGCCACGGGTCCACGTAGTAGCTGTTGTTGGTGACCTCGATGCCGTGGTCGGCGGCGAACACGAAGGCGCAGACGACGCTCTCCGGGTAGAACAGCTCGCTGACCGGGTCGGCCACCCTGATGCCCGCGACCTTCACACCGGGCGCGACGCCCGCGACCCCGATGCCGTTGCGGGCCGCCGCGATCTCACCGGCGACGTGCGTGCCGTGGTAGTGGTCCGGGTTCGCCGGCCGCCACGCGCCGTACGAGGTGTCGGCCTTGCCGCCGACACAGCTCGCCGACTGGGAGGCGGAGAAGTTCGCGGTGAGGTCGGGGTGGGTGTCGTCGACGCCGGTGTCGATGACACCGACCGTGACGCTCCGGCTGCCCGGGTTGATCTTCGCGGCCTTGTCGGCGCCGATCGCCCGCAGGTCCCACTGGTTGGCCTCCAGCGGCTCCTCACCCGAAGCGGCCTTCGCGGAAAGGGACGTGACCTCGGCGGCCGACAGCTTCTGGACGCCGCCCTCGTCGGTCGTGGCGGCCGCGTCGAGCGGCGCGGTGCGCGTCGCACCGGCCGAGGCGACGCCCCGCGCGGCACGGACCTGCCGGCCGAAGTCCGGGTTCGAGGAGTGCACGACGATGACGCCGATCTTGGCGTACGTCTCGACGACGGAACCTCCGGCCGCGGATATCGCCCGGGTCACCGAGGCGATCGTGCGGGCGTCCGTGCTGCGCGTGTTGACGACGTACGCGAGCGACGACGCCGAACTCGCGGTAGCCGTGGGCGAGTCGGCGGGTGCGGCGACCGCGGACGGCAGGAAGCCGAACGAGGCCGTGAGAGCGATGCCGATCGGCAGGGCCAGGGCCATGCGGCGTCTGGCGGGCAGATGAGCCATGGGATCTCCACATCATCCGTCATACGTGGCGAGTACGGAAAAGCCCGAGGCACGTGTGGTGCTCGGGCAGGTACATGACGTGTGGTGCGGTGCGAACGTATCCCTGGTAGCCGCAGGTCAGCAACGAGTTCCGAAAGAAATCAAGGGAGTTGAACCACTCTGCGCGTGACTCCGTGACGTTGTGCAGGGGGCAAGGGCCGGATCCGGCCCCCTGTCGGATCACGTCGGGAAGCTCTACCATCGCGACCCGCGTAGACGTGATCCACGTCACTACGAGGTTCAGAACAGACATGCGTACACCCCCGTCCCCACCAGCATCCGCACCACGAGGAGACTCCGTGGCCACCGACGCACCACCACCGCAGAAGGGCAGTCCGGACACGCGCCCCGCGATGCCCTCCACCGAGGAGTTCGTGGAGGTGCAGCAGAGCGCGGAGTTCGGTGAACTGCGCCACGCACACCGCTCGTTCGCCTTCCCGCTCACGATCGCGTTCATCGCCTGGTACCTCGTGTACGTCCTGCTCTCCAACTACGCGGGCGACTTCATGGGCACCAAGCTCTTCGGCAACATCAACGTGGCCCTCGTGCTCGGCCTCGCCCAGTTCCTGACCACGTTCCTCATCGCCTGGTGGTACTCGCGGCACGCCGCCGCGAAGCTCGACCCCAAGGCCGAGGCCATCAAGTCCCGTATGGAGGGCGGCGCATGAGCCCCGCACTGCACGTACTCGCCGCCGACCCGGTCGGCGATCACCGCACCCTGATCATCAGCCTGTTCTCGGTGTTCGTCGTCGCCACCCTCGTGATCACCGTGTGGGCGGGCCGGCAGACCAAGAGCGCGGCCGACTTCTACGCGGGCGGACGCCAGTTCACCGCGTTCCAGAACGGCCTCGCGGTCTCCGGCGACTACATGTCCGCCGCCTCGTTCCTCGGCATCGCGGGCGCCATCGCGCTCTTCGGCTACGACGGCTTCCTCTACTCGATCGGCTTCCTGGTCGCGTGGCTGGTGGCGCTCCTCCTGGTCGCCGAGCCGCTGCGCAACTCCGGCCGCTACACGATGGGTGACGTCCTCGCCTACCGGATGCGCCAGCGTCCGGTGCGCACCGCCGCCGGCACCTCCACCATCGTCGTCTCGATCTTCTATCTGCTTGCGCAGATGGCGGGCGCGGGCGTCCTGGTCTCGCTGCTCCTCGGTATCACCTCCGACGCGGGCAAGGTCGGCATCGTCGCGCTGGTCGGCGTCCTGATGATCGTGTACGTGACGATCGGCGGCATGAAGGGCACCACCTGGGTGCAGATGGTCAAGGCGGTCCTGCTCATCGCCGGCGCCATCCTCCTCACCTTCCTGGTCATGCTGAAGTTCAACTTCAACATCTCCGACCTGCTCGGCACGGCCGCCGAGAACAGCGGCAAGGGGTCACCGTTCCTTGAGCCGGGCCTCAAGTACGGCGCCACGGCCACCTCGAAGATCGACTTCATCTCGCTGGGCATCGCCCTGGTCCTCGGCACGGCGGGGCTGCCGCACATCCTGATCCGCTTCTACACGGTCCCGACCGCCAAGGCCGCCCGGAAGTCGGTCAACTGGGCCATCGGCATCATCGGCGCCTTCTACCTGATGACGCTCGCGCTCGGCTTCGGCGCCGCCGCCCTGATCAAACCGGACGAGATCATCGCCTCGAACAAGGCGGGCAACACGGCGGCACCGCTGCTCGCCCTCCATCTCGGCGGCGTCGACTCCAACTGGGGCGCGATCCTGCTGGCCTCCATCTCGGCGGTCGCCTTCGCCACGATCCTCGCCGTCGTCGCCGGCCTGACCCTCGCGTCGTCCTCCTCGTTCGCGCACGACATCTACGCGAACGTCATCAAGAAGGGGAAGGCGACCGAGAAGGAGGAGATGCGGGCCGCCCGCTGGGCCACGGTCTTCATCGGCATCGTCTCCATCGCGCTCGGCGCGCTCTCCCGCGACCTGAACGTGGCCGGTCTGGTGGCCCTGGCCTTCGCCGTCGCCGCCTCCGCGAACCTGCCGACGATCCTCTACTCCCTCTTCTGGAAGCGCTTCAACACCAGCGGAGCCCTGTGGTCGATCTACGGCGGACTGTTCACGGCGGTCTTCCTGGTGCTCTTCTCGCCGGTCGTCTCCGGCAAGGAGACGTCCATGTTCAAGAGCGCCGACTTCGACTGGTTCCCGCTGGAGAACCCGGGCCTCATCTCGATCCCGGTCGGCTTCCTGCTGGGTGTCGTCGGCACGTACCTGTCCAAGGAGAAGGCCGACCCGGACAAGTACGCGGAACTTGAGGTGCGCTCGCTCACGGGCACCGGCGCCCACTGAGCGTCACGCTCGTACGTTCCTCACGTGCCCCCGTCGCAGAGCGCTGGTAGCTCTCTACGACGGGGGCGCGGCACGCTCGTGGGATCACCGCCCTGTCAGTGTCGTACCGGTCACGTAGGCTCGGCGGTACAAGGCAGTGCATGCAGCAAGAGGGAGGGGGCCCACGTGCTCATCGACACCTACGGCCGAGTGGCCACCGACCTGCGGGTCTCGCTGACCGACCGGTGCAATCTGCGGTGTACGTACTGCATGCCCGAGGAGGGCCTGCAGTGGCTGGCCAAGCCCGACCTGCTGACCGACGACGAGATCGTCCGTCTCATCCGGATCGCCGTGACCCACCTGGGCATCACCGAGGTCCGCTTCACCGGCGGTGAACCCCTGCTGCGGCCCGGCCTGGTCGGGATCGTCGAGCGGGTCGCCGGTCTGGAGAAGCGCCCCAAGATGTCCCTGACGACGAACGGGATCGGGCTCAGGCGCACCGCGCAGGCACTCAAGGAAGCGGGCCTGGACCGGGTCAACGTCTCGCTGGACACCCTGCGTCCCGACGTCTTCAAGACATTGACCCGCCGCGACCGGCACAAAGACGTCATCGAGGGCCTCGCCGCGGCCCACGAGGCGGGCCTCACCCCGGTGAAGATCAACTCGGTCCTGATGCCGGGCCTGAACGAGAACGAGGCCCCGGAGCTGCTCGCCTGGGCCGTCGAGCACGACTACGAGCTGCGCTTCATCGAGCAGATGCCCCTGGACGCCCAGCACGGCTGGAAGCGCGAGGGCATGGTCACCGCGGGCGACATCCTGGCTTCCTTGCGTACGCGCTTCGAGCTCACCCCCGAAGGAACCGACGAGCGGGGCTCGGCCCCGGCCGAGCGCTGGGTCGTCGACGGCGGCCCGCACCGTGTCGGCGTCATCGCCTCGGTGACCCGCCCGTTCTGCTCCGCCTGCGACCGCACCCGCCTCACCGCCGACGGCCAGGTCCGCACCTGCCTGTTCGCCACGGAGGAGACGGACCTGCGCGCGGCCCTGCGCTCCGACGCCCCGGACGAGAAGCTGGCCGACATCTGGAAGACCGCGATGTGGGGCAAGAAGGCAGGCTCGGGCCTGGACGACCCGTCGTTCCTCCAGCCCGACCGCCCGATGTCGGCGATCGGCGGCTGAGCCGCTACTCGGCCGCGGGCCGTGACTCCCACTCCGCCAGCGTCACGACGTCCTTGAGGAAACCCCGCACACCCAGGAACTGGGAGAGATGCTCGCGGTGGTCGTCACACGCGAGCCATGTCTTGCGGCGGTCGGGCGTGTGCAGTTTCGGGTTGTTCCACGCCAGGACCCAGACCGCGTCGGCACGGCAGCCCTTGGCCGAGCACTGGGGGGTCGTGGGGGACGGGGGCGTGGGTCCGGACAGGTTCGCGAGGTTCACGCCTCAACCCTAAACGGCCCGGAAAACCCGCTGGACACCCCGGGAAAAGGCGACGCCGAGCAGCCACGGGGGGAGCTGCCCGGCGTCGGTCCGTCGCTCCGACGGGGGATGCGGAGCGCGTACGCAGTATGTCACGGGCGACCCCGCACCCGGCACCAGAACTACATATTGCTCTGAGCTTTTCTTGAGGTTTGCCGACCAGTGTGATCGCCTGATCGCGGAGCGGTACGGAGCGCCGCCGGCTACACCCGGTCTTCCGGGACGGATTCCGCGGCACCGGCCGCGGACGTCGGCGCGATCATGGGCCGCGACGGCGCCGGCACGAACGTCGAGGGCAGATTCGGCGCGTTCTCGCGCCCCGCGTTGGCGATGACCACGGCGACGTAGGGGAGGAAGGCACCGAGTACCAGAGTCACGATGGCGACGTGCCGCTCGACGTTCCAGAGCACGGCCGTCGCGATCACCGCGAGGGTGCGGATCCCCATCGAGATGACGTACCGCCGCTGCCGCCCGCGCACATCCTCGGCGAGCCCCTGCCGGGCCCCAGTGATCCGGAAAACCTCTGCTCCGCCGTTGCTTCCGCGCTTCCGCATCACATTCCACCGCCTGCCAGCTCGCCGGACTCTCCCCGGACCGGACTTCCATCACGTTACGCCGGGGCTGCGCCGGCTACGAGACCGGGGGCGCCCTGACCTGGGCGCGCCTTCTGCGCCTTACCACGTATGAGCCTCCCCGACGTGCGCCGTACGGAGTACGGCCGGAGACTGATCGCACGGGCGCGTCCATGAGCCGCGCACCCCTCGCCGCGAGGAGGCGACGACATGAGTTGGTTGTGGGCAATCATCGTGGGCTTCGTGCTCGGTCTGATCGCACGCATGATCCTGCCGGGCAAGCAGAACATTCCGCTGTGGTTGACGACGGTCTTCGGGATCGTCGGTAGCGTCCTGGGCAACTGGATGGCGACCGCCATCGGTGTCAACGACACCCGTGGCATCGACTGGACCCGCCACCTGCTGCAACTGATCGGCGCCGTGGTCGTCGTCGGCGTGGGCGACATGGCCTGGGTGGCGCTGCGCGGGAAGAAGAAGGCGTAACGGGGCCACCGCACCCCTATCGAGTACGGCGCACTGAAACCGAAAGGGGCGGTCCCGGACGGGACCGCCCCTTCAGGCGTGCGCGGGCGCGCGGACGTCAGCCCTTGAGCTCCACCGCGGCCAGGTTCTTCTTGCCGCGGCGCAGCACCAGCCAGCGGCCGTGCAGCAGCTCGGCGGTCTCCGGGACGGCGTCCTCGGAGACGACCTTCACGTTGTTCACGTAGGCGCCGCCCTCCTTGATGGTGCGCCGGGCGGCCGACTTGGAAGCGACCAGACCGGTCTCGGCGAGCAGGTCCGAGACCGGGGCCAGGGCGTCCACCGTGACGTGCGGCAGCTCGGACAGGGCCGCGGCCAGCGTGCCCGCGTCCAGGTCGGACAGCTCACCCTGGCCGAACAGCGCCTTGGAGGCGTCGATCACGGCCCGGCACTGGTCCGCGCCGTGCACCAGCGTGGTCAGCTCCTCGGCGAGCGCCTTCTGCGCGGTGCGCAGGAACGGCTTCTCGGCCGTGAGCGCCTCCATCTCCTCCAGCTCCTCGCGGGACTTGAAGGACAGGATGCGCATGTACGTCGAGACGTCCCGGTCGTCCACGTTCAGCCAGAACTGGTAGAACGCGTACGGCGTCGTCATCTCCGGGTCGAGCCAGACGGCGCCGCCCTCGGTCTTGCCGAACTTGGTGCCGTCGGCCTTCACCATCAGCGGCGTCGCGATGCAGTGCGCCGACGCCTCCGGCTCCAGGCGGTGGATCAGGTCGAGCCCGGCCGTCAGGTTGCCCCACTGGTCCGAGCCGCCCTGCTGCAGCGTGCAGCCGTAGCGCCGGTACAGCTCCAGGAAGTCCATGCCCTGCAGGAGCTGGTAGCTGAACTCCGTGTAGCTGATGCCCTCCTGCGACTCCAGGCGGCGGGCCACGGAGTCCTTGGTCAGCATCTTGTTGACCCGGAAGTGCTTGCCGATGTCCCGCAGGAACTCGATCGCGGACATGCCCGCGGTCCAGTCCAGGTTGTTCACCATCGTCGCCGCGTTCTCCCCCTCGAAGTCGAGGAAGGGCTCGATCTGCGAACGCAGCCGGGTCACCCAGTGAGCGATCGTCTCCGGGTCGTTCAGCGTGCGCTCGGCCGTCGGGCGCGGGTCACCGATCTGGCCCGTGGCGCCGCCGACCAGCGCCAGCGGGCGCAGGCCCGCCTGCTGGAGGCGGCGCATGGTCAGCACCTGCACCAGGTGGCCGACGTGCAGGGAGGCGGCGGTCGGGTCGAAGCCGCAATAGAACGTGACCGGACCGTCCGCGAGCGCCTTGCGCAGTGCGTCCTCGTCAGTGGACTGGGCCCACAGGCCGCGCCACTTCAGCTCGTCGACGATGTCCGTCACGGTTCTGGTTCTCCTTGAACAGTTCTGTTGGGGCCCGACCAGTCTATGGGCGAACCGAAGGGCTCAGACGCCCTGGCTGACCGAGCTCATGTTGAAGTCCGGCACCCGCAGCGCCGGCATCGCAGCCCTAGTGAACCAGTCGCCCCACTCGCGGGGCAGCGTCTTTTCCGTCCGGCCGGCCTCCGTGGCGCGGGCCAGCAGGTCGACGGGCGACTCGTTGAACCGGAAGTTGTTCGCCGCGCCGACGACCTCCCCGTTCTCCACGAGGTAGACGCCGTCCCGGGTCAGCCCGGTCAGCAGCAGCGTCGCCGGGTCGACCTCGCGGATGTACCAGAGACAGGTGAGCAGCAGCCCGCGCTCCGTCGCCGCGACCATCTCCTCCAGGGACTTCCGCGAGCCGCCGTCGAGGATCAGGTTGTCCCCGGCGGGCGCGACGGGAAGGCCCGTCAGGGCCGCGCTGTGCCGGGTGGTCGTCAGATGCTTCAGCTCACCGCGCGCGATCCACTCCGTGGCCGAGACCGGCAGCCCGTTGTCGAACACGGACGCGTCGTCCCCGGAGGAATGCGTCAGCACGAACGGCGCGCACTCCAGGCCCGGCGCGTGCGGATCGCTGCGCAGCGTCAGCGGCAGCTCGCTCAGCCGCTCCCCGACGCGCGTACCGCCACCGGGCTTGGAGAACACGGTCCGCCCCTCGGCGGCGTCCCGCGCCCCGGCCGACCACAGCTGGTAGATCAGCAGGTCGGCGACGGCGGTCGGCGGCAGCAACGTCTCGTACCGCCCGGCCGGCAGGTCGATGCGGCGCTCGGCCCAGCCGAGCCGGGTGGCGAGGTCGGCGTCCATCGCGGCCGGGTCGACGTCCTTGAAGTCCCGCGTGGACTGCCCCGCCCACGCCGACCGCGTACGGTCCGGCGACTTCGCGTTCAGCTCCAGGGTCCCGTTGGGCTGGTCGTGCCGCAGCCGCAGCCCCGTCGACGTACCGAGATAGCTGCTGGTCAGCTCGTGGTTCGCGAAGCCGTACAGCTCGCGCCCGCCGCTCCTGGCCCGCGCGAACGCCTCGCCCAGCGCGGGCGCGAAGTCCGCGAACACCGCCGACGAGGTCTCGGCCGGGGCGTCCGTGAAGCCGGGGGAGTGCGGTACGCCGTCGACCAGCGGCTGCGCGTCCTCGGCGGGCCCGGCCTTCGCGGCGGCCTCCTCGGCGGCGCGGACGAGCGGTTCGAGATCGTCCGCGGTCACCGCCGACCGGGACACGACACCGCTCGCCGTGCCCTCCTTGCCGTCGACCGTCGCGATGACGGTCAAGGTGCGCCCGCGGGTGACCCCGTTCGTGGTGAGCGCGTTGCCCGCCCAGCGCAGATTCGCGGTGGACGTCTCGTCGGCGATGACGACACAGCCGTCGGCCCGCGACAGCTGCAGCGCGCGCTCGACGATCTCGTACGGCTTGGTCCCGGGCGTACGGGGGCTCATCGACCCGCCTCCTGCGTGGTGTTGAGGATGTTGACGCCCTTGAAGAGGGCGGAGGGGCAGCCGTGCGAGACCGCGGCGACCTGGCCCGGCTGGGCCTTGCCGCAGTTGAAGGCGCCGCCCAGGACATAGGTCTGCGGCCCGCCGACCGCGGCCATCGAGCCCCAGAAGTCGGTGGTCGTCGCCTGGTAGGCGAAGTCCCGCACCTGTCCGGCGAGCCGCCCGCCCCGGACGGCGTACGCCCGCTGCGCCGTGAACTGGAAGTTGTACCGCTGCATGTCGATGGACCACGACCGGTCGCCGACGAGGTACAGGCCGTTGTCCACGCCCGAGATCAGATCCTCGGTGGAGAGCCCGCCGGGATCGGGTTGCAGCGACACATTGGCCATCCGCTGCACCGGCACATGCCCGGGGGAGTCGGCGTACGCGCACCCGTTGGACCGCTCGAACCCGGTCAGCCTCGCGATCCGCCGGTCGAGCTGGTAGCCCACCAGCGTCCCGTCCTTGACCAGGTCCCAGGACTGCCCGGCCACGCCCTCGTCGTCGTACCCGATGGTGGCGAGCCCGTGCTCGGCGGTCCTGTCGCCCGTCACATTCATGATCTCGGAGCCGTACTTCAACTTCCCGAGCTGGTCGAAGGTGGCGAAGGAGGTGCCCGCGTACGCGGCCTCGTAGCCGAGCGCGCGGTCCAGCTCGGTGGCGTGCCCGATGGACTCGTGGATGGTGAGCCAGAGGTTCGACGGGTCGACGACGAGGTCGTACGAGCCCGCGCGCACGCTCGGCGCCCGCATCTTCTCGGCGAGCAGCCCGGGAAGCTCCGCCAGCTCGCTCTCCCAGTCCCAGCCGGTGCCCGTCAGGTACTCCCAGCCCCGGCCGGCCGGCGGCGCGAGCGTGCGCATCGAGTCGAACTCGCCGCTGGAGTCGTCCACCGAGACGGCGGTCAGCTGCGGGTGCAGCCGCACGCGCTGCTGCGTCGTCACGGTCCCCGCCGTGTCCGCGTAGAACTTGTTCTCGTGCACGGACAGCAGCGAGGCGTCCACATGGGAGACGCCGTTCGCCGCGAGCAGTCGCGCGCTCCACCCCGCCAGCAGCGCGAACCGCTCCTCCTCCGGCACCGAGAAGGGATCGATCTCGTACGACGAGACCCACGTCCGGTCCGCGTGCACGGGCTCGTCGGCGAGCTCCACCCGCTCGTCGGACCCGGCCGCCCTGATCACCTGGGCGCTCAGCTTGGCCATCGCCACGGCCTGCGACGCCACCTTCGCGGCGGCGTCCATCGTCAGATCGACCCCGGAGGCGAACCCCCAGGTCCCGCCGTGCACCACCCGCACGGCATAGCCCAGGTCCGTGGTGTCCGAGGAACCGGCGGGTTTGGCGTCCCGCAGCCGCACGGCGGCACTGCGCACCCGCTCCAGGCGGAAGTCCGCATGGTCGGCGCCCAGCGCGCGGGCGCGGGCCAGGGCCGCGTCGGCCAGGGCCCGCAGGGGCAGCGCCGTGAAGCCTTCATCGATCGTATGAGGCACGAAGATCTCCCTGTTCGTCGCGGTCGTCGCGGTCTTCGCCACAGGTGGGATCCGATCATGTCGCGCGACGGGGGTGCGCGGCCAGACCTTTCTGTAGGGACCCGACAGCGAGTCGAGTACGCCACTGTCGGTGCTCGATTCTCCGTACCCCGGGTCGTACCGATAGGTTTTCGAGGTACCACCACCGCTATCGAAAGGGTGATCCGTTGAGCCGCTCGGTTCTCGTCACCGGAGGAAACCGGGGCATCGGCCTCGCCATCGCCCGCGCGTTCGCCGAGGCGGGCGACAAGGTCGCGATCACGTACCGCTCGGGTGACCCCGCGGAGCTCGAAAAGCTGGGCTTCCTCGCCGTCAAGTGCGACATCACCGACACCGAGCAGGTGGAGCAGGCCTACAAGGAGATCGAGGAGAAGCACGGCAACGTCGAGGTCCTCGTCGCCAACGCCGGCGTCACCAAGGACCAGCTCCTCATGCGCATGTCCGAGGAGGACTTCACGTCCGTCCTCGACACCAACCTCACCGGCACCTTCCGGGTCGTGAAGCGTGCCAACCGCGGCATGCTGCGCGCCAAGAAGGGCCGCGTCGTGCTGATCTCCTCCGTCGTCGGCCTGCTCGGCTCGGCGGGTCAGGCGAACTACGCCGCTTCGAAGGCGGGCCTGGTCGGCTTCGCGCGCTCCCTCGCCCGTGAGCTGGGGTCGCGCAACATCACCTTCAACGTCGTCGCACCGGGCTTTGTCGACACCGACATGACCCAGGCGCTCACGGACGAGCAGCGCGCGAACATCGTGTCGCAGGTGCCGCTCGGCCGGTACGCGCAGGTCGAGGAGATCGCCGGTGTGGTGAAGTTCCTGACCTCCGACGACGCTTCTTACATCACTGGAGCCGTCATCCCGGTTGACGGCGGACTGGGAATGGGTCACTGAACATCATGGCTGGAATCCTCGAGGGCAAGAAGATCCTCATCACCGGCGTCCTGATGGAGTCCTCCATCGCCTTCCACGCGGCGAAGATCGCGCAGGAGCAGGGCGCGGAGATCATCCTGACCGCCTTCCCGCGTCCGACGCTGACCGAGCGGATCGCGAAGAAGCTCCCGAAGCCGGAGAACGTCAAGGTCATCGAGCTGGACGTGTCCAACCAGGAGCACCTGGACCGCCTGGAGGGCCTGGTCCGCGAGCAGCTCGGCGACCGCCTCGACGGTGTCGTGCACTCCATCGGTTTCGCTCCGCAGGACGCGCTCGGCGGCAACTTCCTCAACACGCCGTTCGAGTCCGTCGCGACCGCGATGCACATCTCGGCCTTCTCGCTGAAGTCGCTCACCATGGCGCTCAAGCCGCTGATGACCGAGGGCGGCTCCGTCGTCGGCCTCACCTTCGACGCGCAGTTCGCCTGGCCGCAGTACGACTGGATGGGCCCGACCAAGGCCGCCCTGGAGGCCACCAGCCGTTACATGGCGCGTGACCTGGGCAAGGACGAGATCCGCTGCAACCTGGTCTCGGCCGGCCCGCTCGGCTCGATGGCCGCCAAGTCGATCCCCGGCTTCGACGAGCTGGCCAAGGTCTGGGACAGCCGCTCCCCGCTGACCTGGAACCTCACCGACCAGGAGCCGGCCGCCAAGGCCATCGTCGCGCTGCTCTCGGACTGGTTCCCGAAGACCACCGGCGAGATCATCCACGTCGACGGCGGTCTGCACGCCATCGGCGCCTGACGCCCGAAGCTCCCCCGTTCGGCCCACCGGCCGGGCGGACCGAAGGGACCTCCCCGCACGCTGGTGCGAGGAGGTCCCTTCGTGCGTGTCCCGCCTCGCAGAGTCCCCGCAACCGTGTCCGCCGCCATAGCCCTCGCCGCCGCCCTGCTCCTGCTCGTCGTCCTGGCCTGCGACGCGATGTCCGACGACAAGGACGGCAAGGACGACCACCCCGCCCCGAAACGCGAACTCTTCGGCGCCCAGTGCCGCACCGAGACCGACGGCTCACGGGTGCGCGCCTACTGCCACAACCCGTACCCGGGCGCCGACGCCGTCGCCCTGCACATCGAGTGCGCCCGCTGGTGGGACATCGACACCGACACGAAGCCGCGCGAGGTGGACCCGGCCGAGACCGTGCGGCTCGACGGCCGGTGCTGGAAGGACGTGGCCCGGGTCTGGGTCAGCCACCGGAAGGTGAGGGACTGAGCCGTCCCGGACGGCACAGGAACGGATAGCCCGCCGCCTGGGTAGCGGCGCCCTCCGCGTCCCCGTCCCTGATCGCGTCCACGAGGCCCGCGTGGTCCATGTGGTTCTCGGCGCTGAGCTTCTCGCCGACGTCCTCGCGCAGCCAGTCCCGCAGCACCTCGCCCAGATCCGCGTACATCGCGGTCATCACGTCGTTGTGGGACGCCGCCACCACGGCCATGTGGAACGTCGCGTCCGCCGCCACGAACGCCTCCGCGTCGCCCGACTCCCACGCCTGCTCACGGCGTACGAGCAGCGCGTCCAGCTGCTTGAGATCGCGCTCGGTGCGCCGCTCGGCCGCAAGCTGCGCCGCGCTCGACTCCAGCGTGGAGCGCAGTTCGGCGATGTGCCGCGGATCGGCGTCCGCGAACCGCCGCTGCATCACACCCGCCAGCTCGCTCGTCGCCACGACGTACGTGCCCGAGCCCTGCCGGATGTCGAGCAGCCCGTTGTGCGCGAGGGCGCGCACCGCCTCCCGCACCGTGTTCCGTGCCACGCCCAGCTGCTCGACGAGCTCCGGCTCCGTCGGGATGCGGGAACCCACCGGCCACTCGCCCGAGGAGATCTGGGCGCGCAGGGCGGAGATGACCTGCTCGGACAGGGCCGAGCGGCGGGGGGAGGTCAGCGGCATGGCGGTCCTTCGCGACGGGGTACCGGGTGACTTCAGTGTGACGCAAAGCGATTGGACAACCAATCATCCCATGATTCTAAGATGGGCCTCATGGCTAGTGAGGAAACCCCGACGATGGCAGCGCCGCCCGCCGAGAAGCCCGTACGCGACATGGACCGGCCGGAGCAGCGGCAAGCCGCCCCGAGCGTCTGGGCGATACGCCTCGTCACCGTCGGCATCGTCCTCGCGGCCCTGAACCTGCGACCGGCCATCACCAGCCTCGGCGCCCTCCTCGAAGAGGTCCGCGACGGGCTCGGCATGAGCGGCAGCGTCGCCGGACTGCTCACCTCCGTACCGCCGCTCTGCTTCGCCGTGTTCGGCGTGATGGCGCCCCGGTTCGCCAAGCGGTTCGGGGCGAGCGCCGTCGTCTGCTTCGGCATGGCCGCGATCGCCGCCGGTCTGATCATCCGCCCCTACACCGGCGGTACCGTCGGGTTCCTGGTCGCCAGCGCCCTCGCGCTCATGGGCATCGCGGTCAGCAACGTGCTGATGCCGGTGATCGTCAAGCGCTGGTTCCCCGACCGGGTCGGCTCGATGACCGGTCTGTACTCCATGGCGCTCGCCGCCGGCACCTCGCTCGCCGCCGCCGCGACGGTCCCCATGACCGATGCCCTGGGCGGCAGTTGGCAGACCGGACTCGCCGTGTGGTCGGGGCTCGCCGTCGCCGCCGTGCTGCCCTGGATCCCGCTCGCGCGTGCCAAGGCCCCCGCCGAGCCGGTGCGGGCGCGGGGCGGTGCGGGCGACGACGGACTGCGCATCACCCGCAGCCGCACCGCCTGGGCGCTCGCCGTCTTCTTCGGGCTCCAGGCCACGGCCGCGTACATCACGATGGGGTGGATGGCGCAGATCTTCCGCGACGCCGGGGTCTCCGCGTCGTCCGCCGGAGTGCTGCTCGCCGTCACGATGGTCATGGGCGTGCCGCTCGGCTTCGTCATCCCACGCGTCGCCTCCCGGCTGCCCAGTCAGGGCCCGATGGTGATCGCGCTCGGCCTGTGCGGCCTGGCCGGATACGCGGGCCTCTGGCTCGCCCCGGCCTCCGGCGCCTGGGCGTGGGCGATCCTGCTCGGCATCTCCAACTGCGCCTTCCCGCTGGCCCTCACGATGGTCGGCATGCGCGCCCGCACCGGCGCCGGCGTCGCCAAGCTGTCCGCGTTCGCCCAGTCCACCGGCTATCTGATCTCGATCCCCGGCCCGCTGCTCGTCGGCGTCCTCAACCAGTCCACCGGCGGCTGGGGCGTGCCGATCGCGTTCATGGCCGCGCTGATGGTGCCGCAGATCGTGATCGGCGTCCTCGCCGGCCGCAACCGCACGGTGGAGGACGAGGTCGCCGCCCGAACGGCCCCCGCGTCCTGACGGCAGGGGACGGGTGCGACACTTGCCGCATGTCGCCTGTGCTCGAACCCAATCCGCAGAACAGCCAGAAGAAGCTTCTCGCCGTGCTCGGCGCGATGCTGGCCGTCACCGTGATCGTCGCCGTCATCGCGACCATCGCCGCGCCCTGACCCCGCTCTCCGCCCTGGGGGTGGGGGTAACTCCACCATCCCCTAGGGGGCCAGGGTCAGGGTCAAGTGGGTGGATCACCGGATGGGCCGCGGCCCGTTCGCTCCGTACCGTCGAAGTACCGGTCGGACCTGCCGACCGGACCCGGACCGCGGAGGCACCAGCCATGTCAGCCCTGTCGAGGTACGCCCCCTCGGACACCCGGACCGCCCCGGCGCCCACGAGCGGCGTCGACATCCGGCTTCCCTGGTGGGCGATCGTGCTGCCGGCCGTCGCGTTCGTGGCCCTGCTCCTGCTGATCCTCAATCCGGCCGACGGACAGACCGCTGCCGCCGATCCGAGCGTCGCCCACCTCCTGGAGCGGGCCCGCGCACTGCTGCTCCCCTGAGGCCGTTCACCCGTGCCGGGTGAGCCCGCCAACTCCCTGCGCCCCACGGCGCGTTTCGTGCGAAGCTGGGACCCATGAGCGTCGCAGATCCCCGCAGGATTGTCCTTTTCCGGCATGCCAAGGCGGACTGGCCCCAGGTCTCCGACCACGAGCGGCCGCTCGCCGAGCGGGGCCGCAGGGACGCCCCCGTCGCCGGCCGCAAGCTGGCCGACTCCGGCATCCCGTTCGACCTGGCCCTCTGCTCGACCGCCACCCGCACCCGTGAGACCTGGAAGCTCGCCGTCGCCGAACTGCCCGAGCGGCCGAAGACCGTCTACGAGGAGCGGATCTACGAGGCGTCGCCGGGCGAGCTGATCGCCGTGCTGAACGAGACGCCGGACGACGTGCACAACCTCGTCATGATCGGCCACAACCCCGGTGTGCAGGCCCTCACCGAGATCCTCGCCGCGGACGCCGAGGGCGACGCCCGCGAGCGGCTGAACCGGCGCGGCTTCCCGACCTCCGCGTTCTCCGTGCTCACCTTCTCCGGCCCGTGGAAGAGCCTGGAGCCGGGCACCGCGACCCTTGTCGACTACTGGGCGCCGAGCGAGTAGACCTCCGTACGCGTACGAGAAGGGCCCGGCGATGATCACCTCTCATCGCCGGGCCCTTTGTCGGCCTTTGTCAGCCGCTGTCAGCCGCTGTCATCCGTGTACGGGGGTCTACGCTCCCTGCGCGTCCGCCGCCTCGACCTCTTCGCGGGTGATGCCGAGCAGGTAGAGCACCGTGTCCAGGAACGGCACGTTCACCGCGGTGTGCGCGGCCTCGCGGACCACCGGCTTGGCGTTGAAGGCGACACCGAGCCCGGCCGCGTTCAGCATGTCCAGGTCGTTGGCGCCGTCGCCGATCGCCACCGTCTGGGAGAGCGGGACGCCCGCCTCCGCGGCGAACCGGCGCAGGAGCCGCGCCTTGCCCGCGCGGTCCACGATCTCGCCGGTGACCTTGCCGGTCAGCTTCCCGTCGACGATCTCCAGGGTGTTGGCCTGCGCGAAGTCGAGGCCGAGCCGATCCTGCAGATCGTCCGTGACCTGCGTGAACCCACCGGAGACCACGCCCACTTGGTAGCCGAGGCGCTTGAGGGTACGGATCAGGGTGCGTGCGCCCGGGGTGAGCCGGACCTCGCTCCTGACCTTGTCGACCACCGACGCGTCGAGCCCTTCGAGGAGCGCCACGCGCGCGTGCAGCGACTGCTCGAAGTCCAGTTCGCCGCGCATCGCCGCCGCCGTCACCTCGGCGACCTTGTCCTCGCAGCCCGCGTGCGCCGCGAACAGCTCGATGACCTCGTCCTGGATCAGCGTCGAGTCGACGTCCATCACGACGAGCCGCTGGGCCCGCCGGTGCAGCCCGGCCGCGACGACCGCCATGTCCACTCCCCACCGCGCCGCCTCTATGGCGAGCACCGTGCGCAGCTTCTCCGTCTCGGTGCCGGAGACAGCGAACTCGACGGCGGTGACGGGGTACTTGGCGAGCCGGAAGATACGGTCGATGTTGCCACCGGTACCGGTGATCGCCGCGGCGATCGCGGCGGTGGACTCGGCGGTGAGCGGGTGCCCGAGCACGGTCACGTGGGAGCGGCCGAGCCCGCGCGGCCGGTTGTCACCGAGGCCGGAGATGATCTCGGCCTGCATCTTCATGGACTCCGCCCAGCTGTGGACGGTGGCGCGCAGGTCGCCTTCGAGGCCGGCCGGCGGCTCGGTCACCAGGGCGCACAGGACGATGCGCCCCCGGGTGACGACCTGCTCGATGTCGACGACGTCCACGGAGTAGGCGGCGAGGGTGTCGAAGAGCCCGGCGGTCAGACCGGGCCGGTCCTTGCCGAAGATCTTGACGAGAAGGGTCGGGACGTCGGCCGGCACGGTGGAGGTGTCGGTCGGGGCATCAGCGGGGTGCTGGGGCTGCGAAGCGCTCATGATGCCCTTACGTTATCGGGCTCGTGTACGGGAACGCTCCGCTGGTCCGAGTACCGGACAGGGGGGTGGTCATGGGGGCGCGTTGCACGGGTGCGTGGGGGCTGGTCGCGCAGTTCCCCGCGCCCCTGAAGGCATGCGCCGGCGCGCAGCCTTCCTCGTCGGGGAGATGCCGCACCGGCCCGCACCCGCACGACAGGCCCTCAAGAATCCTCGCGCCGCCGCTGCTCCCGGTTCGACCCCGGAGGGGGCGGTGGCGGGGGAGGCGCCGGCCACTCGCGGCTGGTGCTGCCCCTGCCGCGCGGCCGGCGCGGCGGTTCGGGC
This sequence comes from Streptomyces sp. VRA16 Mangrove soil, assembly GCF_017377775.1. Classification (GTDB taxonomy): domain Bacteria; phylum Actinomycetota; class Actinomycetes; order Streptomycetales; family Streptomycetaceae; genus Streptomyces. The sequence continues at coordinate 4,442 of NZ_JAFVLN010000012.1, read as the reverse complement.
CGGATCGGGCTCGCCACCGTCGGTGCCGCGTTCACCGAACCCCCGTGGCTCTGGCTCCGCTCGTCGTAGGGGTTCTTCAGATACGGGTTCGTGTCCGGGTTGGACGGCCGGTACGGGCTGCTGGGCCGGTACGGGCCCGCCGCCTCGCCCGCACCGGGCGCACCCGCCACCGCGGCCACCGCGGCCGGCGGCGCCACCCTGCTCCCCGCGGCGCGGGTCGCGCACGCGAGCAGCGCCCCGAGCGCCCCCGCGCCCGCACCCCAGGCCGCGCCGAGCAGCAGCGCCATCCCGAGATGACCGTGCACCTCGATCCCGGCGCCGAACGCGTCGAAGCCCAGTACGGACAGGGACGCGTCCGCCGAGACGTCCGTCAGCCAGACGAGCAGCGGCAGCGCGAGCGCCGTGGCGACCCCGAGCCGCAGCGCGCACCGCCCGGCGAAGCCCCAGGGGGCCCGTACCACGGGGGAACGTACGGCGGTCAGCACCCCGGCGAACAACATCATCAGCGCCATCGCGACGGCCAACAGCCATACCCTGCCGTCGAGTTCGGCCAGCCGGCCCAGCGTCATCGGCTGGTCCGACGACACCCGCGCCAACTCGTCCAGCGGATGCGGCAGCACCTTCGTCAGGGCGCCGCTCGCCTTCGCGTCCCACGGCACGAACAGGCCGAGGGGGACCCCGATCCAGACCCCGTTGGGCGCCCCGAGCAGGGCCGCGCCCGCGATCCGCTTCGGGTGGTCGTCGCCGATCATCGCGTAGAGCGCCGCCGCGAGACCGGCGAGAACCGCCACCAGCACCACGGTCACCAGGGCCGACGCCGCGGGCCGCACCGTGCGGTGCACCGCTTCCCAGCCGCGCGGCAGCGGCGTACGGCGCGACGCGAGCAGCGCGATCACCAGCACGCCGGCCACGAACGCGGCGCCGCCGAGCAGTGTCGCCCCCGTCTGCACCGTGAAGCCGACCTTCGCCTGCGCGTGCACCAGATCGCCGAGCCGGTCGGGCAGCGCGTCGCCGAGACCGCCCGGCAATTTGTCCGCGATGCCGCCCGGCAGGCTCCCGGCGCCCGGAATGTCGTTCAGTCCGAGCTTCGAACCGTCAATCGTGATGATGTCGTGACCCGCCCAGGCGAGCCCGCCCAGCATCGCCACGAACAGCACCACCACGGCGCCCGCGCGGGCGAGAAGTTCACCCGGCGAGATCTCAACTCCCGCTCCCCGCAAGGACCTTAGGAAGAACCAGCTGAGCAGCAGCGCCCCCACCAGGCCCACGCCCAGCGGTGCGACATCGATCGCGGTGTGCGCCTGCGCGCTGTCCAGGCCGAACGCGGAGACGTCCCCGGACGGCGTCACCCGCCCGCCCGCGCCGATCGCCACCACCGCGGCCGTCATCGGGCCCAGCGATCCGGCCGCATCCGCCTCCAGCAGGTGCAGGCCGAGCGCCGCGACGCCCGCCATCCCGATGAACGCCCAGCTCACCGCGGCAACGGCGGACAACAGCACATCGCCCCACCTGATGGCGGGCGCGCCGTCGCCCCGCATTCCCTGCCGGCCGCTCTCCATCAGGCCCCCCCGATCCGTACCGCTCCGCCCCTGATATCCCGTATGAGCATGATCCGTTGCATGCAGGGGGAGTTGAGGGCGTTATGGGCACTCACCACTCTCCGGGTGCGGGCTCCACCACGTCAACGGGGCGGCAGGCGGCGCTCCCCGGGAGGCGCGGTGGAGTCTTCACAACCCCCGACGCAAGGCCCGACTTTCGGTCACGGGGGCGTTCCTGAAATAGTTCCTCACGATGTTCGACATCCCTAGACTCCCCATGTCGGGGGAAATACTCGGGGGACAACTCAGTGGGGCATGGAGTGCCTGAACTCGTACTGGAATTGAATGGCAGGACCTGGACGCTCGATCCGTCCAGGCCGTACACCCTCGGGCGTGACCCGGGAGGTGACATCGTGGTCGATGACGCCCGTGTGTCGTGGCGTCACGCCACGATCAGCTGGGGCGGCCGCAGTTGGGTCATCGAGGACCACGGCTCGACGAACGGCACGTTCGTGCAGGGGCAGCGGATCCATCAGATGGAGATCGGCCCCGGCTCGTCGGTGCACCTGGGCAACTCCACGGACGGGCCGCGCCTGAACGTGCAGGGCAGCGCCCAGGCCGCGGCCGTCGCCTCGCCGCACCAGGCGCAGCAGCAGGCAGCGGGTCTCGCCCAGCAGCCGCCGCCGCAGCAGCAGTACCAGCAGCAGCCGGGCTGGCCCCAGCAGCAGGCGCCGCAGCAGCAACAGGCGCCGCAGCAGTACCAGCAGCCGCCGGCGCAGAAGGTCCCGCAGCAGCAGGGCCCGGGCCCCGGCGGAGTCGCGGGGGCCCCGCCGGTCTACGGCGACCGCAGCCCCACCACGTTCCACCAGCTGGCCCTCGGCCGCGTGATGCGCATCGGCCGTGCGCTGGAGAACGAGCTGGTGGTCTCCGACCTCCAGGTCTCCCGCCACCACGCCGAGTTCCACGCGACGCCCGACGGCCGCTTCGAGATCCGCGACCTCGGCTCGCACAACGGCACGTACGTCAACGGTCAGCCGATCGCCAAGAGCGGCTCCCAGCTGCTCGGCCCGAACGACATCGTCGGCGTCGGCCACTCGACGTTCCGCCTCGTCGGCGACCGGCTCGAAGAGTTCGTCGACACCGGTGACGTCTCCTTCTCCGCACGCCACCTGACGGTCACCGTCGACGGCGGCAAGCAGATCCTGAAGGACGTCTCCTTCGGTGTCCCGGAGAAGTCGCTGATCGCCGTCATCGGCCCCTCGGGCTCCGGTAAGTCGACGCTGCTCAAGGCGCTCACGGGCTACCGCCCGGCCAACCAGGGCGACGTCCTCTACGACAACCGGAACCTGTACAAGCAGTTCGCCGAGCTGCGCCAGCGCATCGGTCTGGTCCCGCAGGACGACATCCTGCACAAGGAGCTGACCGTCAAGAAGGCGCTCAAGTACGCCGCCAAGCTCCGCTTCCCCGCGGACACCAGCGAGCAGGAGCGCCAGCAGCGCATCGACGAGGTGCTGCGCGAGCTGAAGCTGGACATCCACAAGGAGAAGAAGGTCACCTCCCTCTCCGGTGGCCAGCGCAAGCGCGTCTCCGTCGCCCTGGAGCTCCTCACCAAGCCGTCGCTGATCTTCCTGGACGAGCCCACCTCGGGCCTCGACCCGGGCATGGACCGCGACGTCATGCAGCTCCTGCGTGGTCTGTCCGACGACGGCCGTACGGTCCTCGTCGTCACCCACTCCGTGGCCGAGCTGGCGCTGTGCGACAAGCTCCTCGTGATGGCGCCGGGCGGCTCCGTCGCGTACTTCGGCCCGCCGGAGGAAGCGCTCAACTTCTTCGGCTACGAGACGTGGGCCGACGTCTTCTCGGCGTTCGAGAACTACCGCGACTACGACTGGGCGGGCCGCTGGAAGGGCTCGCAGCACTACCAGATGTACGCGGCCGACATCGACGCCGTCGCCCCGCAGTCCGTGCAGATGCCGCCGCCCGCGGCCGTCAAGCCGCCCAAGCCGCAGCCGTGGGGCTCCCAGCTCATCACGCTGATCCGCCGGTACGTGTCGGTGATCGCCTCCGACAAGGGCTTCATGGGTCTGATGGTGATCCTGCCCGCGGTGCTCGGCCTGGTCTCGGTGGTCATCCCGGCCGACTTCGGCCTGGCACCGCCCAAGCCGCCGTCGCGGTTCAACGGCGACGCGGGCACGATCATGCTGATCGTCGCCGTCGGCATGTGCTTCTCGGCCGCGGCCAACTCGGTCCGTGAGCTGATCAAGGAACGGGTCATCTACGAACGGGAGCGCGCGACGGGCCTGTCCCGCTCCGCGTACCTGATGTCCAAGGTGATCGTCCTCGGCTTCATCACGGCCATCCAGGGCGTCATCATCTGCGCCATCGCCTTCACGCCGCGCGACCTTCCCGAGGAAGGCCTCGTGATGCCGCCGGCGATCGAGCTGTGCATCTCGATCATCGCGCTCGGCTTCACGTCGATGATGTTCGGCCTGGTCATCTCCTCGCTGGTGAAGACCTCCGAGAAGACGATGCCGCTGCTCGTCATGTTCGCGATCGTCCAGGTCGTGTTCACCGGTGTGCTCTTCCAGATCTACGGCACCGTGGGCCTGGAGCAGTTCGCCTGGCTGATGCCGTCCCGCTGGGCGATCGGCGCCGCCGGCGCCACGCTCGACCTGGCGCACCTGATGCCGCCGTGGGACCAGAAGAACCCGAACGACCTCGACCCGCTGTGGGAGCACTCGGTCGGCCAGTGGGGCACCGACCTCGCCATCCTGATCGCCCTCGGCGTCATCTGCGGCTTCGTGGTGGCACGTCTGCTGCGCCGCCACGAGCCCGAGGTCATGCGCAAGTAACCGGGCACGTACGAAGACGGAGAAGGGCGGCCCCCCCCGGGGTGGCGGGCGT
>NZ_JAFVLN010000011.1 GCF_017377775.1 Streptomyces sp. VRA16 Mangrove soil | reverse complement strand
GGTGGGGTGGGCGGCAGATCGCCGACGGCGGGTGGGGTGGGCGGCAGATCGCCGACGGCGGGTGGGGTGGGCGGTAGATCGCCGACGGCGGGTGGGACTTCAGGGCTGCGGGGCCGCTAGGGGAGTACTCGGCACAGGGCGTCCAGGGCTGAGGTCCAGGCGTGGTCCGCCGGGGTGCCGTAGCCGACGACCAGGGCATCGAGCGGGGTGGACGTCGTGTCGGGGTGGCGGTAGGTGGAGAGGCCGGTGACGCCGAGGCCCTGCCAGGCCGCCGCGCGCACCACGGACCGCTCGGTGCCGACGGGCAGTCTCAGGACCGCGTGGAGGCCGGCTGCGATGCCGGTGACGCGGACGGCCGGGGCGCGTTCGGCGAGGGCGGAGACGAGCTGGTCGCGGCGGCGCCGGTAACGCAGCCGGGCGGCCCGCAGATGACGGTCGTACGCGCCCGAGTTCAGGAACTCGGCGAGGGTCAGCTGGTCGAGGGCGCCGCAGGACCAGTCGCTCGACCCCTTGGCCGCGACGACCTCCGGGACCAGCGCGGCGGGCAGCACCATCCAGCCGATCCTGAGCCCCGGCGCGAGGGACTTGCTGGCCGTGCCGAGGTGCACGACGCGGTCCGGGTCGAGGCCCTGGAGCGCGCCGACGGGCTGCCGGTCGTAGCGGAACTCGCCGTCGTAGTCGTCCTCCAGGACCAGGCCGCCGGTGCGCCGCGCCCAGTCGACGACGGCGGACCGCCGGTCGGGGTGGAGCGGGTCGCCGAGCGGGAACTGGTGGGCCGGGGTGAGCAGCACCGCCCCGGCGCGGCCCGACAGCTCCGACAACTCCCCCACGTCCGCGCCCAGTTCGTCGAACGGGAGCGGGCGCGTGCGCAGGCCCGACCGGGTCAGGATGTTCCAGTGCGGGGGCAGCCCGTAGGAGTCGACGGCGACGTCCTTGGCACCCCGGGTGCGCAGCACGTCGGCGAGGAGCATGAGGCCGTGGGCGAACCCGGCGCAGATCACGATCCGTTCGGCGTCGGCGTGCACCCCGCGGGCGCGGGCGAGATAGCCGGCGAGCGCGGCGCGCAGTTCGGGGCGGCCGCGCGGATCGCCGTAGCCGAGCGCGTCGTTCGGGGCGGCGGCGAGGGCCCGGCGGGCGGCCTTGAGCCATTCGGCGCGGGGGAAGGAGGCGAGGTCGGGGCTGCCGGGGTTGAGGTCGTGGACGGGCCCGGAGACGGCCCGGTGGACCGGCGCGGGGCGCGGCGCCCGGACGGACCGCTCGGCGACCCGGGTGCCGGAGCCCTGCCGCGCGGTGAGCCACCCCTCGGCGACGAGGTCGGCGTAGGCGTCGGCGACCGTGTTGCGGGCGATGCCCAGGTCACCGGCGAGGGTGCGGGAGGAGGGCAGCCGGGTGCCGGGGGCGAGCCGCCCGCCGCGCACGGCCTCGCGCAGCGCGTCCGTCAGCCCGCGGCGCAGCCCGTGCGGGCCCGCGGGATCGATGTGGAAGTCGATGCCGAGCGCCTGCCCGGACGGAGAAGTGGCCCAAGTTCCTGGCATGGGAATGGACCATACCCCTGGGCTACTTCTTCCGTACGGTCGAAGCATGACCACGACGGACACCGACGGCACCGGTTACGTGCACGAACACACCCCCCGCCTCGCCTGGGCCACGCTCGCCCCCGAGGTCTACAAGGCGATGGTCCGGCTGGACGCCGCCGCCCGTAAGGGCCTGGACCCGGTGACGTACGAGCTGGTGAAGATCCGGGCCTCGCAGCTCAACCACTGCGCGTTCTGCCTCGACATGCACAGCAAGGACGCGCTGGCGGCGGGCGAGAGCGTGGAGCGGATCGTGCAGCTCGGCGCGTGGGAGGAGAGCCGGCACTTCTACACGGAGAAGGAGCTCGCGGCGCTCGCCCTGACCGAGGCGATCACCGTCCTCACCAACGGTTTCGTGCCGGACGACGTGTACGAGGAGGCGGCGCGCCACTACGACGAGCAGGAGCTGGCCCAGCTCATCGCGGCGATCACGACGATCAACGCGTGGAACCGGTTCGGCGTGACCACCCGGATGGTCGCCGGACACTACAAGCCCGAGGCCGCCAAGTGAGCGTCAGGACACGGCGGTTGGACCCGCGGGTGCGCGCCGCTCTGCAGGCCGCGGGGGCCGCCGCCAAGGCGGGCCTGGCCGATCCGGTCCTCGCCGAGCTGGTGATGATCCGGGCCTCGCAGATCAACGCGTGCGCGTTCTGCCTGGACATGCACGTCGACGTGGCGGTCGACAAGAACGGCGAGAGCGCGAAGCGGATCGCGCTGCTGGACGCGTGGCGCGAGGCGGGCGACCTGTACAGCGCACGCGAGCGGGCGGCGCTGGCGCTGACCGAGGCGGTCACGCTGCTCACTGACTCGTTCGTGCCGGACGACGTGTACGAGGCCGCCGCGAAGGAGTTCAATGAGGTCGAACTCGCCCATCTCATCGGGGTGATCACGGTGATCAACAGCTGGAACCGGCTGATGGTCAGCCGCCGCATCGAACCCGGAGGTCCCGCATGGTGAGCAGCACGAAGGCCGGCACGTTCCGCGCCCTGCACCACGACCGCTCCCCCGGCGACCCGCTGGTCCTGCCGGGCCCCTGGGACGCGGCGAGCGCCCGCGTCTTCGAGGGGGCGGGCTTCCCGGCGCTCGCGACGCCGAGCGCGGGGGTCTCGGCGTCGCTCGGGTACGAGGACGGGGCGACGCCCGCCGACGAGATGTTCGCGGCGGTGCGCCGGATCGTGCGATCGGTGTCGGTGCCGGTGAGCGCGGACATCGAGGACGGCTACGGGATCGCGCCGAAGGAGCTGGTGGAGCGGCTCCTGGAGACGGGCGCGGTGGGCTGCAACCTGGAGGACTCCACCCGCGAGGGCGGCCTCAAGGACCCGCGCGCGCACGCCGACTGGCTGGCCGAGGTGCGGACGGCGGCCGGTGACGGCATCGTCCTGAACGCCCGCGTCGACACGTTCATCAGGGGCGCCGCCGACCCGGTCGCGGAGGCCGTCGAGCGCGCCCGGTTGTATGTCGCGGCGGGCGCCGACTGCGTGTACCCGATCGGGGCGCCCGCGGCGGCGCTGCCCGCGCTGCGGGCCGGGGTCGAGGGGCCGCTCAACGTGGGCGCGACCGTGCGCGGGACGCCCACCCCGCGCGAGTGGGGCGAGCTGGGGGCGACCCGGATCACGTTCGGCCCGGGGCTGCAGCGCGCGGCGGACGCGGCGCTGCGGGAGATCGCGGACAAGCTCGGTTGAGCCGGCGGCAACTGCGTCGAGGTCGCCTACAGCGCGCTCAGCCCGGACGACCGGGACGAGATCGACGAGGAACTGTCCGACCTGTTCGAACCCGTCACCGCCCCCAAGGACATCTGGCGATGGGTGAACGCGGCGCAGTACAAGCTCACGCAGCTCGTGTCCTCAAGGATGTGCAGGAGTGCGACGTGCGCCGGTCACTCACCTGAAAGACCCCGGCCGCCCACAAAGGCAGCCGGGGCCACGGTTCCATGAAGCCGGAGCCGCTACTTCTCCAGCCACGCCTCCCACGTCGACCGATGCCCGTCCACCCACTCCTTCGCCGCCGCCTCGGGCGACAGCTTCTTGTCGGCGATCAGCAGCGAGACCTCGTTCTGGTCCTTCGTCGTCCAGTGGAAGTTCTTCAGGAAGGCCGCCGCGTCGCCGCCACCGCGCGCGAAGTCGGCGTTGAGGTACTTCTGGAGCGGGGTCGTCGGATAGGCGCAGGCGATCTTCTTCGGGTCGGCGTCGCAGCCCTCCTTGTACGCGGGCAGCTTCACCTCCGTCATCGGGACCTGCTGGAACAGCCACTGCGGGGTGTACCAGTACGTCAGGAACGGCTTCTTCTGCTTGGCGAACTGCTTGATCTGGGTGATCTGCGCCGCCTCGGAGCCGGAGAAGACGACCTGATAGTTCAGCTTCAGGTTGTCCACCAGCGCCTTGTCGTTCGTGACGTACGAGGGCGAGCCGTCGAGGAGCTGGCCCTTGCCGCCGCTCTCGGCGGTCTTCAGCTGATCCGCGTACTTGTTCAGGTTCTTCCAGTCGGTGACGTCCGGGTGCTGCTTCGCGAAGTACGTCGGGACGAACCAGCCGATGTGCCCGGTGACGCCGAGGCCGCCGCCGGCGACGATCGTCTTCTTGTCCTTGACGTAGCGCTGCTCCTGGTCGGGGTGGCCCCAGTCCTCCAGGATCGCGTCGACGCGGCCCTGGCTCAGGGCGTCCCAGGCGGGGACCTCGTCGACCTGCACGGTGTCGACCCGGTAGCCGAGTTCGTGCTCCAGGAGGTACTGGGCGACGGCCACGTTGGCCTGCGCGCCGACCCACGACTGGACGGACAGCGTCACCGTTCTGGCGCCCTTGGCGTTGGCGAATGGGGACGACTGCTTGGTCATGTCGGCGGCGCCGCAGCCGGTGGCCGCCAGGAGCACCCCGGCAGCCACAACTGCCATGACGTTCCTGCGTGTTCGCATCCTCATGCCTCCTTCCCGTCCCGCGCACGGCGTTGCGTCGGCTGTGTCACCCGGTCCAGCATCAGGCCGAGGCAGACGATGGCGGCGCCCGCGACCAGGCCGGTGGCCAGGTCGCCCTGGGCGAGGCCGAAGACGACGTCGTAGCCGAGCGCGCCACCGCCGACCAGGCCGCCGATGATGACGACGGCGAGGACCAGGACCACGCCCTGGTTGACGGCGAGCAGCAACGCGGGCCGGGCGAGCGGGAGTTGGACCTGGCGCAGCTGCTGTCCGGTGGTCGCGCCCATCGAGCGGGCGGCCTCCAGGGCGGCCGGGTCGACCTGGCGCAGGCCCTGCGTGGTGATGCGGACGACGGCGGGCAGTGCGTAGACGACCGCCGCGGCGACGGCCGGGGCGCGGCCGACGCCGAACAGGGCGACGACCGGGATCAGGTACACGAACTGCGGCATCGTCTGGAAGACGTCGAGGACCGGCCGGAGCAGGCGCTCGAAGCGACCGCTGCGGGCGGCGGCGATCCCGGTGGCCAGGCCGATGACGAGGGTGACGGCGACGGCCGCGAGCACCTGGGAGAGCGTGTCGAGCGACGCCTTCCACACGCCGAGCACACCGATCGCGGCCATGGCGGCGGTCGCGGTCAGGGCGGTGCGCCAGGTGCCGATCAGCCAGGCGAGCGCGGCGACGATCAGCAGCACCGACCACCAGGGCAGCCAGGTCAGGCCCGAGCGGACCGGGTCGAGGATCCAGGTGGTGAAGTGGGCGGCCCAGTCGGCGGTGCCGCCGATCACCGGGACGCCGGTGTAGAGATGGTCGGTCATCCAGTCGACGGCGTCGTTGACGGGTGTCGCGATGTCGGCGACCCAGGACGCGGGCCAGTCGAGGCGGTCGGCGAACCGGGCGGCGAGCGCGGCCACGACGGCCCCGGCGGCGACCACGCCCCACTTCCAGTGGGCCGGTGCCTGGTGGGAGCCCATGCGTTCGCCGGCCGCGGCCGTGACCCGGTCGAGGACGACGGCGAGCAGCACGATGGGGATGCCCGCGGCGAGCGCGGCGCCGACGTCGACCGAGGCGAGGGCCTGGTAGACGCGGTCGCCGAGGCCCGCGGCGCCGATCACCGACGCGATGACGGCCATGGACAGGGCCATCATGATCGTCTGGTTGAGGCCGAGGAGGAGTTCCTTGCGGGCCAGCGGGAGCCGCGCCGAGAGCAGGCGCTGGCGGGCGGTGGCGCCGAGCGAGGTGACGGCCTCCATGACGCCGCCGTCGGCGGAGCGCAGGCCGAGCGCGGTGAGCCTGGCCATCGGCGGGGCGGCGTAGACGACGGTGGCGAGGACCGCGGCCGGTACGCCCATGCCGAAGATCAGCACGACGGGCAGCAGATACGCGTACGCGGGCAGCACCTGCATGGTGTCGAGGACCGGGCGCAGGAGTCGGTACATGCGTTCGCTGAGCCCGGCGGCGACACCCAGCAGGGCGCCGACGACGACCGAGACCAGCACGGCGACGATCATCAGCGCGAGGGTCTGCATGGTCGGCACCCACATGCCGAGGAAACCGCAGGCGAGCAGCGCGACGACGGCGAACGCGGCGAGGCGGCGGCCCGCCACCCGCCAGGCGATCAGCCCGGCGGCCGCGGTCACACCCGCCCAGCCCGCGGCGAGCAGCACGACGTAGACGGCGCGGATGGCGACGATGACGGCGTTGCTGATGTAGCCGAGGAAGTACAGGAACAGCGGGGAGCTGTCGCGGTGGTCGATGATCCAGTCGGAGGCTCTGCCGAGCGGTTCGGACACGTCGACGGTGAGGGCGTGCGGCCAGGCGGCGCCGGACCAGCGCGTGGTGACGAGCGGCACGAGGACCGCCGCGGCGACGGCGAGCAGCAGGAGCTTGCCGAGGGCGCGGTGGCGCGGTCGCAGGTTCTTCAGCCGGTGCGGTGTGCCGGTGTCGTCGGGAGCCGCGGCGGTGGGGGTGGTGACGGCGGCCGTCATCTAGACCGCCTCCTCGTCCTTCGAGACGCCCTGCGCGGCGTCGCCCGGGGCGCCCTCGGCCAAGTCCTCGGTGGCGCCCTCCCCGACGCCCTCCGGCCCGTCGTCCGGAACGGTGCCGCCCACCGTGGCGATCAGCCGCTCGTGGTCGACGATGCCCAGGCACCGGCCGTCCTCCATGACGCGCACGGCGAACCCGGTCCTGGCGACGGCCTCGATGGCCTGCGAGACGGTCGCGTCGGGCGCGATGGCGGCGCCACGCTCGGCCTCGTCGGCGTCGGCGGGACGCATCGCGCGGCGCACCGTCATGACCTGCTCGCGCGGCACGTCGCGGACGAACTCGCGGACGTAGTCGTCGGCGGGCGAGCCCACGATCTCCTCGGGGGTGCCGAGCTGGACGATCCGGCCGTCGCGCATCAGGGCGATGCGGTCGCCCAGGCGCAGCGCCTCGGACAGGTCGTGGGTGATGAAGACCATGGTGCGGCCCTCCTCCTGGTGGAGCCGCACGACCTCCTCCTGCATGTCGCGCCGGATCAACGGGTCGAGCGCGCTGAACGGCTCGTCGAACAGCAGGACTTCGGGGTCGACGGCGAGCGCGCGGGCCAGGCCGACGCGCTGCTGCTGACCGCCGGACAGCTGACCGGGACGGCGCGCCTCAAGCCCTTCGAGGCCGACCTTGGCGACGACCTCCATGGCCTTGGCGCGCCGTTCGACACGGCCCACGCCCTGGATCTCCAGGCCGTAGGCGACGTTGTCGAGGACGCTGCGGTGCGGCAGCAGCCCGAAGTGCTGGAAGACCATCGCGGCCCGGCGCCTGCGCAGGGCGCGAAGGCGCGCCCGGTCCATCGCGAGCACGTCCTCGCCGTCGATCTCCAGGCTGCCCGACGTCGGCTCGATGAGCCGGGTCAGACATCGTACGAGGGTGGACTTGCCGGAGCCCGACAGGCCCATGACGACGAAGACCTCGCCGCGCCGCACGTCGAAGGAGACGTCGCGCACGGCGGCGGTGCAGCCGGTGCGGGCACGCAGTTCGGCGGCGCTCAGACCGGCCAACTCGGCCTGCCGCGGGACGCGTTCGGCCTTGGATCCGAAGACCTTCCACAGGTTGCGGACGGAGAAGACGTGCTCCGTCCCCGCGGCATCGGCCCCTCCCCCTACCTCTGTCCCTGTCCCTGTCCCTGTCTGCATGGCGGTACTCGTCCTCATCACGCATCACCACCCATCAGCTCGGCGCACTTCTCCCCGACCATGAGCACCCCGATCATCGGGTTCACCGCGGGCATCGTCGGGAAGACGGACGCGTCGGCGATACGCAGGGACTGCAGACCGCGGACCCTCAACTCGGGGTCGACCACGGCGAGTTCATCGCCAGCGGCCCCCATCCGGCAAGTCCCCGCGGGGTGGTAGACGGTGTGCGCGACCTTGCGGGCGTACTCGCCGAGCTCCTCGTCGCCGGTGACGTCCGGGCCGGGGCAGACCTCGCGCTTCAGCCAGCCGGCCAGCGGTTCGGTCTTCGCGATCTCGCGGGCGATGCGGATCCCGTCGACCAAAGTCCGCCCGTCGTAGTCGTCCTCGTCCGTGAAGTAGCGGAAGTCGAGGGCGGGCTTGGCCTCGGGATCGGCGCTGGTCAGGTAGAGCCGGCCGCGGCTGCGCGGCTTGGGGATGTTCGGCGTCATGGACACCCCGTGCGCGGGCTTCTCGTAGCCGAGCCGCTCCGGGTTGTCGGTGAACGGGATCTGGTAGAAGTGGAACATCAGGTCCGGGCCCGCGGCCTCGGGGTCCCGCTGGACGAACAGGCCCGCGTCGCTGTCCATGGCGCTGTTGTCGGGGATCGGCCCGTCCGTCTCCCAGACGATGACGGACTCGGGGTGGTCGAGCAGGTTCTCGCCGACGCCCGGCAGATCGTGCAGGACGGGGATGCCGAGGGCTTCGAGGTCGGCCTTGGGGCCGATGCCCGAGAGCAGCAGGAGTCGCGGCGTGTCGACGGCGCCCGCGCAGACGACGACCTCACGCCGCGCGGATATCAGCGACTCCGTGCCGTCCTCGGCCCGCACGCGCACTCCGCGGGCGGTCGGCGCGTCCGCGTCACCGACGTCGTCGAACTCCAGCTTGTACGCCCACGTCTCGAGGAACAGCGTCAGGTTGGGGCGGTCGCCGGCTTCCATATGCGGGTGCAGATACGCCACCGACGCGCTGGAGCGCTTGTTGTTCTCGGGGTGGTACGCGAGGTCGAAGAAGCCGACACCGTCCTTGAACGGCGCCTTGTTGAAGCCCTCGACGCGCGGCACGCCGGTCGCCGCCCGCGCGGCCTCGACGAAGTCGCGGGCGATCGCGTTCCGGTCCTTCTCGTCGACGGCGACGATGTTGTTGCGCAGCTTGCCGAAGTACGGGTCCATCGCCTTGTGGTCCCAGCCCTCGGCGCCCGCGGCCGCCCACTCGTCCCAGTCGCCGGGCAGCGGCTTGAAGGAGATGAGGGTGTTGTGCGAGGAGCAGCCGCCGAGCACCTTGGCGCGGCTGTGCAGGATGTGCGAGTTGCCGCGCGGCTGCTCGGTGGTCGTGTAGCCGTAGTCGAGGTCGCCGCCGAGCAGCCCGAGCCAGCGGCGCAGGGTCAGCACGTCGTCGCGGCCGATGTCACTGGGGCCGCCCTCGATGACGGCGACGGTGACGTCCGGGTCCTCGGTGAGCCGGGAGGCGATCACCGAACCGGCGGTGCCGCCGCCGACGACGACGTAGTCGAAGGTCGTGGGGGTTTCGGGCATACGTCAACTCCTGGGTCTCGCAAGGTACTTCGCGTAATGGGCGGGGGTGTGCGGGGTCTACGGGTACGGGCTCAGCCCGCGAACCAGCGCACCGGCTTCGGCGCGAGGTTCTGGTACACGTGCTTGGTCTCGCGGTACTCGGCGAGTCCGGCGGGGCCCAACTCCCGGCCCACACCGCTCTTCCCGAAGCCGCCCCACTCGGCCTGCGGCAGGTAGGGGTGGAAGTCGTTGATCCAGACGGTGCCGTGGCGCAGCCGTCCGGCGACGCGGCGGGCGCGGCCCGCGTCGGCGGTCCACACGGCGCCGGCGAGGCCGTACTCGGTGTCGTTGGCGAGGGCGACGGCCTCGTCCTCGGTGCGGAAGGTCTCGACGGTGAGGATCGGCCCGAAGGTCTCCTCGCGCACCACCCGCATCTCGCGGTGGCACTGGTCGAGGACGGTCGGCTCGTAGAAGTACCCGGTGGCGGGGCGCTGTTCGGCCGGCTCGGGCCGCTTGCCGCCGCTGCGCAGCACGGCTCCCTCGCCGAGGGCGGAGGCGACGTACGCCTCGGTCTTCTCGCGCTGCTGCTCGCTCACCAGCGGGCCGCACTCGACGCCGTCCTCGGTGCCGCGTCCGAGCCTGATCCGCTGCGCACGGCGGGCGAGTTCGGCGACGAAGCGCTCGCGCACGGACTCCTCGACGATGAGCCGGGAGCCGGCGGAGCAGACCTGCCCGCTGTGGATGAAGGCGGCGTTCAGCGCCTGGTCGACGGCGGTGTCGAAGCCCTCGTCGGTCGCGCACGCGTCGGCGAAGACGACGTTGGGGTTCTTGCCGCCGAGTTCGAGGGCGACCTTCTTGACCGTGGCGGCGGCGGCCTGTGCGACCTTCGTGCCGCTGACCAGGCCGCCGGTGAAGGAGACGAGGTCGACGTCGGGGTGGTCGGCGAGGCGTGCGCCGACGGTGGCGCCGGGCCCGGTGACGAGGTTCGCGACACCGTCGGGAAGTCCGGCCTCGACGAGCAGTTCGACGAGCACGACCGTGGTCAGCGGCGTGATCTCGCTCGGCTTGACGACGAAGGTGTTGCCCGCGGCGAGCGCCGGAGCGATCTTCCAACTCGCCTGCAACAGCGGGTAGTTCCAGGGCGTGATCATCGTGCAGACGCCGACCGGCTCGTGCACGACGACGCTGTGGATGTCGTCGGACCCGGCGTCGACCACCCGGCCCGCACCCTCTGCCACGACCAGATCGGCGAAGTAGCGGAACGCGTCGGCGACACAGTCGACGTCGATCCGGCCCTCCTCGACGGTCTTCCCCGCGTCCCGGCTCTCCAGGAGCCCGATCCGCTCCCGGTCCCGTACGAGGAGGTCGGCGACCCTGCGCAGCAGCGCGGCCCGCTCGGCGACGGGGGTGCGCGGCCACGGGCCCTGGTCGAAGGCCCGCCGGGCGGCGGCGATCGCGGCGTCCGCGTCCTGCGCGTCACCCTCGGCGATCACGGCGAAGGGCTTGGCGTCCGCGGGGTCGAGGATCTCCCGGCTCGCTCCTGAGGCGGCTGCGCGCCACTCTCCGCCGACGTGGATGGTGGGTTGTGCTGACACGTCTCGTTACGCCTTCCGTTCCGGATAAATCCCCCGAGCGCCATGAAAACGACCAACCTGTGATCTTCGTGGCGACAACGGAGCCCCCTGCCCCGGGGTCCGGAAAGCATGCGCGGACGGCGGCGAAAAGTGCGCCGCGTCACCTTCACCGTGCTCGGTGCACGGGCCGGCTCAGCCGCCGGTCACGGCCGCCGCGTCCTTGGTCAGCCGCACGGCCGCGGCCAGCGTCAGCGACGGCTCGGCCTGCCGCAGCACCTTGACCGCGCGGACGGAGTCGACGGGACCGTCGTACCCGGCCGCCGCGAACTGTTCGAGCACCCAGCGCCCGCGCACCTCGGCGTCGCTCGCCGTCGCCACCTCCGCGATCAGCGCGGCCGCCCGCTCCAGGCCCGGCCGCTCGGCGTCGGAGGCGTCCCGCAGGGCGGCGCGCACGGCTTCGGCGACGCGGTCGGAGTCGCGCAGGGCGAGAACGGTCAGGTCCGGCTTGGCAGCGAAGATCATCCAGCCATGGTGCGGGATCCCCCGGGGTGCGCGGACGGCAGTTGAGCTACTTCAGAGGGTGCGTCACTGCACGGCCCCGTCCGGCAGACAGACCCAGCCCGGCCCCCACGCGTTCCGCTCGACGTGGCCGGCGCCCGGGACGCAGTCGAGCCAGGTGGCGCGGTACTGCGGGTCGTGCACGATCAGCCACTGCTCCTGCGACGACGCGTGCCAGAACCGCGCGAAGTCCTCATCGGAGAGAATCAGCGTCCCGGAGTCCTTCACCGGCCCGGGCCCGTCACCGACCGCGGCGGCACTCGCGACACCGCCGCAGGAAAGGGCGGCGGCCAGGGCCAGGGCGGCGGCGCCGGTACGGAGGATCGCCGTGACCGGCGCGGACGGCGTACGCGAAGTGATGCCCATGGAGTGCTCCCTTGCCCGAGGACGTCGTGGCCCGCGCTCGTGTGCGGCGGGCTGCCGCCGGTTCAACTCACGACAGCGCCCGCACGTCACGGACTCCGGGCGTGCGCCCCCTCGGCCACCAACGCCAAACCGCCCAGGGCGGGTCCGGAAGACCCGCCGTGGGCGGTCGCAGAAGCCGGTCGCGGCCGGGGACTAGATGAGGCCGAGACCGCGCACGGCCTCGCGCTCCTCCGCCAGCTCCGCGACGGACGCGTCGATGCGGGCCCGCGAGAACTCGTTGATCTCAAGGCCCTGGACGATCTCGTACTTGCCGTCCTTGCAGGTGACGGGGAAGGACGAGATGAGGCCCTCCGGGACGCCGTAGGAGCCGTCCGACGGGATGCCCATCGAGGTCCAGTCGCCGTCGGCGGTGCCGTTGACCCAGGTGTGGACGTGGTCGATCGCGGCGTTGGCGGCCGACGCGGCCGAGGACGCGCCCCGGGCCTCGATGATCGCGGCGCCACGCTTGGCGACGGTCGGGATGAAGTCCTCGGCGAGCCACTTCTCGTCGTTGCCGATGGCCTCGATGGCCGGCTTGCCCGCGACGGTCGCCTGGAAGATGTCCGGGTACTGGGTGGCCGAGTGGTTGCCCCAGATGGTCAGGCGCTGGATGTCGGCGACGGTGGCGCCCGACTTCTTCGCGAGCTGGGTCAGCGCACGGTTGTGGTCCAGGCGGGTCATCGCGGTGAAACGCTCGGCCGGGACGTCCGGGGCCGCGGCCTGGGCGATGAGGGCGTTGGTGTTGGCCGGGTTGCCGACGACGAGGACCTTGATGTCGTCCGCGGCGTTGTCGTTGATGGCCTTGCCCTGCGGCTTGAAGATGCCGCCGTTGGCGGAGAGCAGGTCGCCTCGCTCCATGCCCTTCGTGCGGGGGCGGGCGCCGACGAGCAGGGCGACGTTCGAGCCGTCGAAGGCGACGTTCGGGTCGTCGGTGATGTCGATGCCCTGGAGGAGCGGGAACGCGCAGTCGTCGAGCTCCATCGCGGTGCCCTCGGCGGCCTTGAGCGCCGGGGTGATCTCCAGGAGGCGCAGCTTGACCGGCACGTCCGCGCCGAGCAGCTGGCCGGAGGCGATGCGGAAGAGCAGTGCGTAGCCGATCTGGCCGGCGGCGCCGGTGACGGTGACGTTCACGGGAGTGCGGGTCATGGCGTTCTCCGTATGACAGCGAGGCTTTTGATCGATCTCTTGATGCCAAGAGATCCGTTCGTCAGGCTATCGCCTCTCGCCCGCACCGGACCCCCGGGTCGGTGTGGCTCACCCCACAGAGGTCACTCCCGGGCCGTTTCGCACCGAACGGCGGCGACCGCCGCCCCGGGAGAGTGGGGTCGGCGGCCGCCGGGGGTGTCACTGTGTGACCACTCCCGTGGGGGTACCTAGGCGCCTTCCCCGAAGACGCTCCCCCATGCACACGTACTCCGTGCCGCCGGCCGAACTGCTTGTCGCGCTACTTCGTGCAGCCCTTCCGGCCGGACGCCAGCGTCCCGCAGGCCTTCGCCTCGGCGGCCGAGTCGACCGCGATCATCGGGGTGTACGCGTCCGTGTCCGCGTCGCCGACCAGGCCCTTCTTCGACGTCTTGGAGCCCACGGAGAGCGTCACGCTGTCGCCGGGCGCGGCGAACTGGATACGTGCCCAGGCCGCCTTGCACGTCTTGCTGTAGCGGACCTCGACATTGGCCGTGCCGAGCGCGGCCTTCAGCGGGCTGTCGGCGAGATCGCCGCCGCAGCCCATGGCCTCGGGGTCCTTGCCGGTGCAGCTCGCGCCGACGCACTGCACGCCCGCGGGCAGCTGCGGCGCACTGGTGGTCGGCGACTTCGACGGCTCGGCCTTGTCGCCCTTGCCGTCGCCGCCGCTGGTCAGGACGTAGGCGATGAGGACGACGAGGGCCGCGCCGACGACCCCCGCGAGGAACATGGTCAGCCGCCGCCTGCCGCCGGATCCGCCGGAGTTCACCGGTGCCGGTGTCTCGGGCGGCGGGCCGAACTGGTCCAGGCTCGGCGCCTGGGCCTGCGGCGGCACCGTCGGCGAGACCCCGGCGGGGCCCGCCACGCCGGTCGGCGGCCGGGAGGCCGTCGCGCTGCCGTTCTTGCCCGCGCCGTTCTTCGTCTGGGTCCCCGACGAGCCGAACTCCCCGAGCGCGGCGCGCGCCTGGGAGATCCGTATCGCCTCCATGGTCATGTCGTGGCGCATCTCGGAACGGCTCCAGGCGCGCTCCGCGAGCTCCCACATCGTGGTCAGATGGACGGGATTGGTGCCGGTCACCTCGGCGAGCGCGACGATCGCGCCCTTGGGCGCGAGCAGCCGTCCGTTCAGATATCGCTCCCACGAGGTCTTGCTGTACCCGGTGCGGTCCGCCAACGCGGCGATCCCGAGCCCGCTGCGGTCCACCAGCCGGCGCAGCTGGCTGGCGAACTCCTTGACCTGCGGGTCGAGTTCATCCGGTAGCGCCCTCCAACGAGGCATTGCCTTCCCCCTATTCCCCCCATACGTGCCTGAACTTCCCCCGAGCCGCGCCAACGCAGTGGCCCCCACTGGCTACCCAATGGGATGCGAGTAGCCAGGATGTCAGTTCCCCGGACGGGGGCGCACGGGGGCATTCGACAGCATTCGACACCAGGGCGTGCCCCCTCGCACACCGCCGGGCCCGGGACGCCCCCAGTTCTCCGGGACAGTCCCGATTGCCCAGGCTATGCGTGTTGTCCACCCTCGTACGACAAAATCCCCGAAGTTACCCGGACATCACCACACAAGGACGGCGGGACTCCGAACTCCGGAGTCCCGCCGGTCACTTGAGGGCACCTGTGTGCATCGTCACCGCACGGTGAAGTGCAGGGTGTCCTGAAGGAAGGGGATACGCAGCCACGGGTCGGGCTGCGCCATCATCGCGAGCAGCACGATAGCGAGGCCGAGGATCCCGTACGTGAGCATGTCCGTGAAGCGCGAGCGCACGGCGAGCATGCCGACGCTCGGCAGCACCCAGCGCAGCACGGCGCCGCCGAGCAGCGCGACGCCCACGAGCATCGTGCCGACCCGGAACACGTCGAACGCGGTGAGCAGCAGCCCGAGCCCGGTCACCGCGAGTACGGCGATCAGCGGCCACTGGCGGGCGGGTGCCGGGGCGTCACCGGATGCGGCGCGGCCGCCGCCCTCGGGGCGCGCGGTGTCGCGCGTCCACAGCGGGAACCGCCGCGTCCCCTTCTTCTTGTCGCCCCCCGCCGCCTCAGCGAACACCGTCGGCGATCCGCTCTGCGGCCTCCACCACGTTGACCAGGAGCTGGGCGCGGGTCATCGGGCCGACGCCGCCCGGGTTCGGCGAGATCCAGCCGGCCACCTCGGCGACGCCAGGGTGCACATCGCCGACGATCTTGCCGTTCTCGTCGCGCGAGACGCCGACGTCGAGCACGGCCGCGCCCGGCTTGATGTCCTCGGGCTTGATCAGGTGCGGGACGCCCGCGGCGGCCACCACGATGTCGGCGCGCTTGAGGTGGGCGGAGAGGTCACGGGTGCCGGTGTGGCACTGGGTGACGGTCGCGTTCTCCGACTTGCGGGTGAGCAGCAGCGGCATCGGGCGGCCGATCGTCACACCACGCCCGACGACCACGACCTCGGCGCCCTTGATCTCCACACCGTGCTTGCGCAGCAGCGTGATGATGCCGAACGGGGTGCAGGGCAGCGGCGCCGGCTCGTTGAGGACGAGGCGGCCCAGGTTCATCGGGTGCAGGCCGTCGGCGTCCTTCGCCGGGTCCATCAGTTCGAGGATGCGGTTCTCGTCGATGCCCTTGGGCAGCGGGAGCTGGACGATGTAGCCGGTGCAGGCCGGGTCGTCGTTGAGCTCGCGGACGACCGCCTCGATCTCCTCCTGGGAGGCCGTCGCGGGCAGTTCGCGCTGGATGGAGGCGATGCCGACCTGCGCGCAGTCGCGGTGCTTGCCCGCGACGTACTTCTGGCTGCCGGGATCCTCGCCGACGAGGACGGTGCCGAGGCCGGGCGTGATCCCCTTCTCCTTCAGGGCCGCCACGCGGACGGTCAGGTCGGACTTGATCGCGGCTGCGGTGGCCTTGCCATCGAGAATCTGGGCGGTCATGGCGCCATTGTTTCAGGGTGGCGGGGATTCACCCAAGTTGCACTTGCACAACAGCCAGGAACGCACGCTGGACAACAGGCTGTCCGGTTCACGAGCATGATCCACGCAGTGCCGCGGATCGGCGGCAGGGGGGACTGAAAGCTCACGCGAACGCCAAGCCGTAGTGATCCTCCGCAGGTCCGCGACGTCCCCTAACCCGTCACCAAAGGATCACGCCATGAGTTTCGGCGAACCCGGCAACCCCTACGGCCAGCAGCCCCAGGGCCCGAACCCGTACGGCCAGCAACCCCAGGGCCCCAACCCGTACGGCCAGCAGGCCCCGCAGGGCGTCCCGCCGCAGCAGGGCTACGGCTACCCGCAGGCACCCGGCCAGCCCGGCGGCCACCCCGGCTACCCGCAGGGCGGCGGCATGCAGCCTCCGTACCCGCAGCCGGGCGTGCCGCCGATCGCCGGAATGGGCCGCCGGCTCGGCGCCCGCGCGATCGACGGTGTCCTGTACTCGATCATCTACTTCGCGGTGATCGCCCCGGTGTTCATGGACACCGTCAAGTCCGCCACGGACTGCGACCCGGCCTCGGCCGCGTACGACACCTGCATCAACAACGCGAGCTCGGACATGATGAGCAAGATCATTCCGATCGCTCTCGGGATGATGGCGGTGACCCTCGTCTACGAGGTCCTGATGATCTCCTTCGTGGGCGCCACGCTCGGCAAGCTCGCCGTCGGCATCCGCGTGCTGCGCCTGGAGGACGGCCAGAAGCCCGGCCTCGGCAAGGGCCTGCTGCGCTGGCTCATCCCGTTCGTCGGCTACTTCGCGTGCGGCCTCGGCATGCTGCTCGTCTACGTCTCCCCGTTCTTCGACAACTCGGGCCGCCAGCAGGGCTGGCACGACAAGGTGGCGGGCACGATCGCCGTCCACGTCAAGGGCTGAGCGCCCAAGCACACGCGGAAGGGCCCGCCGGTCGATGACCGGCGGGCCCTTCCGCGTGGAGTGCCGCGGCTCAGTGGAAGAAGTGCCGCGTCCCCGTGAAGTACATCGTCACGCCCGCCTTCTTGGCGGCCTCGACGACCTGCTCGTCACGGATCGAACCGCCGGGCTGCACGATCGCCTTCACGCCGGCGTCGATCAGGATCTGCGGGCCGTCCGGGAACGGGAAGAAGGCGTCCGACGCGGCGTACGAGCCGCGCGCCCGCTCCTCGCCCGCGCGCTCGACGGCGAGCTTGCAGGAGTCGACGCGGTTGACCTGGCCCATGCCGACGCCGACCGAGGCGCCGTCCTTGGCGAGCAGAATGGCATTGCTCTTGACCGCGCGGCACGCCTTCCAGGCGAACGCCAGCTCGTCCAGCTCGCCCTGGGACAGGGCGTCACCGGTCGCGAGGGTCCAGGTGGCCGGGTTGTCGCCGTCGGCCTGGAGGCGGTCGGTGACCTGCAGCAGCGCGCCGCCGTCGATCTGCTTGGTCTCGACGAGCGCCGACGGGCCGTTGGGCGCCCGCAGCACGCGGATGTTCTTCTTCTTGGTGAGGGCTTCGAGGGCGCCGTCCTCGTAGTCGGGCGCGACGATGACCTCGGTGAAGATGTCGGCGACCTGCTCCGCCATCTCCTTGGTGACCGGGCGGTTCACGGCGATGACGCCGCCGTACGCCGACACCGGGTCGCAGGCGTGGGCCTTGCGGTGCGCCTCGGCGACGTTCGACGCGACGGCGATGCCGCACGGGTTGGCGTGCTTGATGATCGCGACGCAGGGGTCCTCGTGGTCGTACGCGGCACGGCGCGCGGCGTCCGTGTCCGTGAAGTTGTTGTACGACATCTCCTTGCCGTGCAGCTGCTCGGCCTCGGCGAGGCCGCCCGTGCCGTCGACGTAGAGGGCCGCGCCCTGGTGCGGGTTCTCGCCGTAGCGCAGCACGTTCTTGCGCTCGTAGGTGGCGCCGAGGAAGTCGGGGTGACCGCTGTCGTCGGCGGCCGCGTAGTCGGCGGCGAACCAGGAGGCCACGGCCACGTCGTACGAGGCGGTGTGCTGGAACGCCTCGGCGGCCAGGCGCTTGCGGGCGGTCAGGTCGAACCCGCCGTCCGCGACGGCCTTGAGCACGTCGCCGTACGCGGCCGGGTTCACGACCACCGCGACCGACGGGTGGTTCTTGGCGGCGGCGCGGACCATGGACGGACCGCCGATGTCGATCTGCTCGACGCACTCGTCCGCGGTCGCGCCGGAGGCGACCGTCTCCTTGAACGGGTAGAGGTTCACGATCACCAGGTCGAAGGGCTTCACACCGAGGTCGGCGAGCTGCTTCTGGTGATCCTCCAGACGCAGGTCGGCGAGGATGCCCGCGTGCACCTTCGGGTGCAGCGTCTTGACCCGGCCGTCGAGGCACTCGGGGAACCCGGTGAGCTCCTCGACCTTGGTGACCGGCACCCCGGCGGAGGCGATCTTCCCGGCGGTGGAGCCCGTCGACACGAGCTCGACGCCCGCCTCGTGCAGGCCGCGCGCCAGCTCCTCCAGACCGGTCTTGTCGTAGACGCTGACCAGCGCCCGGCGAATGGGCCGCTTGTTGCTCTCGGCGGTCACGGGATAACTACCTTTCGTCCCTCAATGCTGAAGCCGTTACGGGCCAGACGCCCCACGACATCGACGAGCAGCGTGCGCTCGACTTCCTTGATGCGCTCGTGCAGAGCGCTCTCGTCGTCCTCATCACGGATCTCGACCACGCCCTGAGCGATGATCGGGCCGGTGTCGACGCCGTCGTCGACGAAGTGGACGGTGCATCCGGTGACCTTGGCGCCGTACGCGAGCGCGTCGCGCACGCCGTGCGCACCGGGAAAACTGGGCAGCAGGGCCGGGTGCGTGTTCACGAACCGCCCGCCGAAGTGGGCCAGGAACTCCTTGCCCACGATCTTCATGAACCCCGCGGAGACCACCAGGTCCGGCTCGTACGCGGCGGTCGCCTCGGCGAGGGCGCGGTCCCACTCGTCGCGGGTGGCGAAGTCCTTCACCCGGCACACGAACGTCGGCAGCCCCGCGCGCTCGGCGCGCTCCAGGCCCGCGATGCCGTCCCGGTCGGCCCCGACGGCGACGATCTCGGCGCCGTAGGCGGCCACGCCCCCGTCCGCCACGGCGTCGAGCAGTGCCTGCAGATTCGTACCTGATCCGGAGACCAGCACGACGAGGCGCTTGGCCTTGGCCACGGCGGGGCCCTTTCTGGAGACAGACTTTGTGCGGTCGTACAAAGGCTTCGCCCTCCCCGATACGGGGAACCCTACGAAGCGGCCGACCGTCAGCAACGATACCGGCACACCGGACGGGCCCCACGGGACGGGGGCACACCCGCCAGGTAGCGTCAGCGGGACGGAACGCTGAGCGGCCATCGGACGTTGACGCAGTGACGTAAAGAAAAGACCAAGCCGCACCGCGACGTACGAGACCGACGACCTAGGGGAAGACGCACACCTGATGCCGGACCGAAGCCTTCGCCACACGCTGCCCGCCGGCGCCGTCCTGCTGCGCGAAGGCCGACCCACGCCGCCGTCGCCGGCCAAGGAGGCGCCCTCCGACAAGCCGGACGAGTCCAAGGCCGACAACCCGTTCGCACCGCCGCCCGAGGACGCCCCGGACCGCCCCTGGCAGCCGCGCCGCCCGGAAGGCTCCGACGACTCCTCGGGTTCGTCCGGCTCCTCGGGCTCCTCGCCCTGGGGCAGCCAGTGGAGCGACCGGCAGCCCGGCCGCTCCCAGGGCGGCGGCTTCGGCGAGCGCCCCGGATCCGGCGGCGGCCAGGGCGGGCCCGAGGGACAGGGGCCCGGCCCCGGCCCCGGCGGCATGCGCTGGGACCCGACGGACCCGGCCCAGCGCCGTGCGCGCTACGCGCTGCTGTCCGGCATGTGGGGCTTCTTCTTCGCCCTGTTCAGCTGGCCGTACGTGGCGCTGCTGCTCGGCGCGCTCGCCCTGTACTGGGGCATCAGCGCCCTGCGCGCCAAGCCCCGCACCCCGGACCCGGACGCCCCGAAGCCCGCGGTCCCGGACACCACGCGCCCGCAGACGACGGCCGCGGTCAGCGGTCTGGTCACGGGCGGGCTCGCGCTGGCGATGGTGGCGTCGATGTTCACCGCGAAGCTGGTCTACAGCGACTACTACGAGTGCCGCGCGGACGCTCTGACGAACGCGGCGCAGAAGTCCTGCGACGACCTCCTGCCGAAGGAGCTCAGGCCGCTGCTCGGCTCGCAGTGACGGACGCCCGGGTGCCGTGACCGGCGGCCCCGGTCCTAGGTCCTGTACGGAGTTCTCCCGTCGTCGCGCGGAGCGCGGCCCGGATCGGCCTGGTGCGTGCGATCGCAAGGCGGAGGAGGGAGTCGACGCGGAGCGTCGGCGACCGACGACAACGCCGAAGGGGGTGCCTCCCGCCCGAGCCGTCGCGAAGCGCGGTTCGAGGGTGGGGGAGTGCGTGCCAGGCCGATCCGGGCAGCCGGGAGGACTCCGTACAGGACCTACGGCTGACGTCCGGCGGTTCGCGGCCCGTCGGCGTCCGGCTCCGGCGGGGCGGCGGGAACGCCGTCCGTCGCGGCGTGTGCGGGCGGCTCCTCCCACGGCTGGACGGGTTGCGGGGCGCGGTCGTGGTCCGTCGTGGACGCCTCCCTCAGAAAGGCCCAGCGCTCGCCGCGCGAGGTCTGGTCGAAGAAGTCGTACGGCTCGAAACCGGCGTCGTCCGCCTCCGGCGCGGGGGCGGACGCCGCGCTCTCCCGGCGCCGGACCACCACGGACGAGGCCCACGCCGACACCCGGGGCCGCATCACCGCGTCCCGCCCCCGCCACCAGCGCACCGCGAGCGCCACCGGCAGCCCCACCGCCACGGTCCAGCCCACCGCTGCCGCCCCGGTCAGCCAGCCCACCGGCCCGAACGCGCGGAGCGCGGCCACGCCGAGCGCCCCGCCCGACGCCACCGCGAGGCACGCCGTCGCGGCCCCGCACAGCCCGGCCGCCGTCACCACCCCGTACGCGACCCGGCCGCGCGTCCACCCGGCCGTCTCGCCCGCGCCGGTCACGAACCACGCCACGACCACGGCCGCCGTGCCGGGGACCGCCATCGCGGCCCAGGTGAACGGCGTCCCGGGACCGGCCGCGGGCACCGCCGCGAGCAGCGGGAACGCCGGCAGCACCGCCGTGCCCGAGCTGCCCAGCGGGCCCACCGTCTGACCGGCGCCGAGCACCACCCCGGGGCCGAGCGCGTACGCGGCGCCCCAGATCACCGCGTTCGGCACCAGGGTCAGACACAGCAGCAGCACCGCGAACCGGCCCGACCACGCCCCGGTCAGCCGGTAGAAGGACTCCCGCACCTCTCCCCCGTGCCACACGAGCCCGGCCGCCACCACCAGCGCGCCGCCCGCGACCAGCACCAGGATCCCGGCGGCCGCCGCCCGCGCGGCGACCGGCAGCACCTCTCGTACGAACGTCTGAGGCAGCACGTCGGCGCTCCGCCGCAACGCCCCCGGCAGAGGCCCGCGCGGACGCCCGTACGCCGTCCACACCCCGGCCGCCGCGGCCGCCATCGCGACGACGGCCAGATGCACCCCGCAGCTCACCCAGGAGGGCCGCATCTCGCCGCCCCCCGCGTACCCGGCGGCAGCGGCCCCGACCAGCAGATAGCCGAGCACGGCGCCGCCCCAGACACCGAGGCCCTCCGCACCGGCGGTGTCCTCGGCGGCGTCCCGCGTGGCCCGGTGCAGCAGCCACACCGGCAGCACGAGCAGCAGCAGCGGGGTGAGCCCCATCGGGGCCGGTACCCCGGACAGGGTGTCCGTGCGGACGAGCTCGGCGCCGTGCGCGATCAGCCACAGCGACGCCGCGGTGTGCAGCGCGGCGCCGGGTCCGCTGTCCGGGTACGGGGAGCTGATCCACAGCACCATCACCAGAACGGCGCTGACGCCAAGGCCGAGTCCCGCGGCGACGGCCCCGCCGAGCGCCCCGGCGGCGGGGCCCGGCGCCCGTTCCCGCGCCCGGTTCAGCAGCAGGGGCAACGACAGTCCACGGCCGGTCATTTGGGTCACCGGACCATGCTCCCAACGACACG
Organism: Streptomyces sp. VRA16 Mangrove soil; assembly: GCF_017377775.1. Taxonomy (GTDB): domain Bacteria; phylum Actinomycetota; class Actinomycetes; order Streptomycetales; family Streptomycetaceae; genus Streptomyces. The sequence goes on along the minus strand of NZ_JAFVLN010000011.1, from coordinate 285,494 downwards.
CGCTTTCCCTGCGTAACAGGCGAACTCCGGATGTGTCGCTCAAGATACGTTTATGTACTTTTTCGCGCGAAAGGGTGTGTGGAGTTCCCTATGACGCAGAGCCCTGCGACACCACTGCCGACGCCCACCGAGCGCCGCAGGCTTCGCGTGGCGAGGTCGTTGACACAGACTCAGATCGCCGAACGGGTCGGCGTGACACGCGAAACGGTCCGCTCCTGGGAGACGGGCCGGACCACGCCGCGCGGCCGTAAGCGGGAGGCGTACGCCAGAATCCTCGCGGAGCTGTCGAAGCCGCAGCCCGCCGAGGCCGCCGCGGCGAAGCCCGCGCAGAGCGTCCCGACGACGAAGGCGACCCGTAAAGCCGCAGCTCAGGCCGGTGGCAGCAGCGGCCCCGAGCTACGCGGCCGGCCCGTCGCGGGCACCGCGGTGGCCGTCGCCGAGCGGACGGCGGACCGGGACGCGCAGGACCGGGAGCCGGATACGGGGGCAGCAGCGGGAGCCGAGGAGGGCCGTCCGCAGACCCCGGCCGAGGCGTTCGACGCGCTGTACACGCACAGCGCCCCGCTCCTCGTCCGCCAGACCTATCTGCTGACCGGCCGCCGCACGCTGGCCCGCGAGTCCGTGGAGCGCGCCTTCCAGCTGGCCTGGCAGCGCTGGCCGGAGGTCGCGGTCGACCCGGACCCGGCGGGCTGGGTGCGCGCGGCGGCGTACGAGTACGCGATGTCGCCCTGGCACCGGCTGCGCCCCGCGCACCGCCAGCCGGACGCGCCGCCGGCCGACGCGGACGACCGCAAGCTGATGGACGTCCTGCAGAGCCTGCCGCCCGCCTACCGGCGCACACTGCTGCTCTACGACGGGGTGGGCCTCGACCTGCCGGAGACCGCGGCCGAGACCGAGGCGTCCACCCCGGCCGCCGCGAACCGGATCCTGCACGCCCGGCAGGCCGTCGCCGAGCAGCTGCCCGACCTGGCCGTGCCCGAGCAGCTGCACCGGCGGCTCACCGAGCTCGCGGGGTCGGAGAAGCTGGACGCGCCCGGCTCGACGCTGGTGCGCAACGTCGGCGAGAAGCGCATCCGCTTCTGGACCCGGACGGCGATCGCCGTCACCGCCCTGATCGTCGGTATGACGGCGATGACGCTGCGGGTGGCGCCCACGCACTACGAGCCGACGCCCGCGCCCGGCGCGCCCATCAGCGGCGTACCCCCGCTGACCGGGCCGGGACATCTGTCGGAGCGGGACCTGCAGCTGCGCAAGGAGCTGCGGGAGCGGCTCGGCGGAGGACCGGAGCGGCTGGCGCCGGAGGCGGAGTAGCCCGGCCGGGCAGCAGCCCCCGGAACAGCACAGTGGGCCCGCACCGTCGCCGGTGCGGGCCCACTGATGTGCGTACGCGGACGCTTAGCCGAGCAGCTCGCGCGCCAGCTTCGCGGTCTCGGTCGGGGTCTTGCCGACCTTGACGCCCGCGGCCTCCAGGGCCTCCTTCTTCGCCTGGGCGGTGCCCGACGAACCGGAGACGATGGCGCCGGCGTGGCCCATGGTCTTGCCCTCGGGGGCGGTGAAGCCCGCGACGTAGCCGACGACCGGCTTGGTGACGTTGGCCTTGATGAAGTCGGCCGCACGCTCCTCGGCGTCGCCGCCGATCTCACCGATCATGACGATCAGGTCGGTCTCGGGGTCGGCCTCGAACGCGGCGAGCGCGTCGATGTGCGTGGTGCCGATGACCGGGTCGCCACCGATGCCGACGGCCGACGAGAAGCCGATGTCACGGAGCTCGTACATCATCTGGTACGTCAGCGTGCCGGACTTCGAGACCAGGCCGATGCGGCCCGGCTTCGTGATGTCGCCCGGGATGATGCCGGCGTTCGACTGGCCCGGCGTGATGAGACCGGGGCAGTTCGGGCCGATGATGCGGGTCTTGTTGCCCTTCGACTGCGCGTACGCCCAGAAGGCGGCGGAGTCGTGGACGGCGATGCCCTCGGTGATGACGACGGCGAGGGGGATCTCGGCGTCGATCGCCTCGATCACGGCGGCCTTGGAGAAGGCCGGCGGGACGAAGAGCACGGACACGTTGGCGCCCGTCTTCTCCATCGCCTCGGCGACGGTGCCGAAGACCGGGATGTCCGTGCCGTCGATGTCGACGGACGTGCCGGCCTTGCGCGGGTTCACACCGCCGACGATGTTCGTGCCGTCGGCCAGCATGAGCTTGGTGTGCTTCATGCCCGTGGCACCGGTCATGCCCTGGACGATGACCTTGGAGTCCTTGTTGAGGAAAATAGCCATGGCTGTTTAGTCCCTCGTCCCTTACTTCGCAGCCGCGAGCTCGGCGGCCTTGTCGGCCGCGCCGTCCATGGTGTCCACACGCTGCACCAGCGGGTGGTTGGCGTCGGAGAGGATCTTGCGACCCAGCTCGGCGTTGTTGCCGTCGAGGCGGACGACGAGGGGCTTCTCGACCTTCTCGCCCTTCTCCTCCAGGAGCGCGAGCGCCTGGACGATGCCGTTGGCGACCTCGTCGCAGGCGGTGATGCCGCCGAAGACGTTGACGAACACGGACTTGACGTCCGGGTCGCCGAGGATGATCTCCAGGCCGTTCGCCATGACGGCGGCGGAGGCGCCACCACCGATGTCGAGGAAGTTGGCCGGCTTCACGCCGCCGTGGTTCTCACCGGCGTACGCGACGACGTCCAGCGTCGACATGACCAGACCGGCACCGTTACCGATGATGCCGACCTCGCCGTCGAGCTTGACGTAGTTGAGGCCCTTGGCCTTGGCGGCAGCCTCGAGCGGGTTGGCTGCGTCCTTGTCCTCGAGAGCCTCGTGCTCCGGCTGGCGGAAGTCGGCGTTGGCGTCCAGGGACACCTTGCCGTCGAGCGCCAGGATGCGGCCGTCCTTGGTCTTGACCAGCGGGTTCACCTCGACGAGGAGCGCGTCCTCGGCGACGAAGGTGTCCCACAGGGTGACCAGGGCCTCGGCGACGCCCTCGGCCACGTCGGCCGGGAACTTCGCCTGGGCCACGATCTCGCGGGCCTTGGCGATGTCCACGCCGTCCACGGCGTTGACCGGGACCTTCGCGAGGGCCTCGGGGGTCTTCTCCGCGACCTCCTCGATGTCCATGCCGCCCTGCACCGAGGCCATGGCCAGGAAGGTGCGGTTGGTGCGGTCGAGGAGGTACGAGACGTAGTACTCCGCCTCGATCTCCGGAGACAGCTCGGCGATCATCACCTTGTGGACCGTGTGGCCCTTGATGTCCATCCCGAGGATGTCGGTGGCTCGGGCCACGGCCTCGTCGGCGTTCGCCGCCAGCTTCACGCCGCCGGCCTTGCCGCGGCCGCCGACCTTCACCTGCGCCTTGACGACGGACTTGCCGCCAAGCCGCTCGGTCGCCTCGCGGGCCGCCTCAGGCGTGTCGATGACTTCACCGGCCAGCACCGGTACACCGTGCTTGGCGAAGAGGTCCCTCGCCTGGTACTCGAACAGGTCCACGCGCGTCCGTCCCTACTCAGTGATCTCGCGGTTCTGCGGATTGCTGTAGCTGCTATCTGCGTGGGCGTGCCGCGAAGGGCAACGTGACTCCGCTGTCACAAGGGAGGCGTACGAGGCGTACACATGCGTGGCCGGTACGCGGCATGTCCGTCTCGCAGGTTATCGCCGCTCAGCGACGGCTTCTAAATCGCAGATCACACCTGAGCGGTGATACCGGTCACAGAGCGCTTTTCCGGGGTGCCGTTTTTCTCGGTGTTGTCGGGTTCCTCGCGGCCTCACCGTGCGGGGGTACGCACGGTGAGGCCACCCGAAGGGCCCGGTGGTGCCGTGGTGATGCAGGTCCGGGCCCGGGGCGGGCCGCCCGTCCCCACGGGCCGCCCACCCCTGCGCCGGAGTACCGCCCGGACGAGGCCGATGGCTTTCGGCCGTCCGGGTTCCCCGGCGTCGGTCTCATGGGGTGTCTCAGATACCGGCCACGTAGCTGGGGGTGACGGCATCCGCGACGCCCTGCGCGCCGGTCACGGCGTTGCCCGCGAGCGGCTGCGCGTCGGCGGCGACGGTGCCGGTCAGGTCCCGCGCGAACGGGGTGACCTGGCCGGTGACCCCGGCGGCCAGCGGCGCCACGCCGTCACCGACGACGGCCTGGGCGAACGGGGCGACGTTCTCGCCGACGACTCCGTACGCGAACGGCGTCACGTCGCCCGTCACGCCCTGCGTGAGGCCGTACGCGCTGGTGGCGACGCCGCCGACGACCGGCTGCACGTGGTCGACGACCGTCTGCACGAGCGGCTGCACGGCGTCGACGACGCCGCCCGCGAACGGCTGCACGTCGTCGCCGACCAGCGCCTGCGCGAACGGGGTGACCTGGCCGACGACCCCGCCGGCCAGCGGCTGGACCTGCCCGGTGACACCGGTGGCGAAGGGCGCCACGTCGCCGCCGACGAGCGTCGTGGCGAACGGGGCGACGTCGCCCGCGACCGCGCCGTCCGCGAGTACCGTCACGTCACCGACGGCCCGGCCCACGACCGGGACCACGCCGTGCACGGCGGTGGCGGCGACGGGCGGCAGCACGGCACCGGTCGTCTCGTCGACGACGGGGACCACGGTGTTCTGGACGACCCCGGCCACGTTCTCGGGGTGCTCCGCGTACACCTGCACGAACTGCTCGGTGGTGGTCACCTGGTCGCGCAGCTGCTCCTGGAGCTCGGGAGCGAAGTCGGAGAGCGGGCCGAAGAGGTAGTCGATGTCCTGCTTGGCGGCCTGGGTGGCGGTGGCGGTGGCCTTGGTGGTGGCGGCCTGGGTGGCGGCGGCTTCGGCGGTGGCTTCGGCGGTGGTCCTGGCCGTCCGGGTCGCGGACTTCGCTTGGGTGACGGTGGCGTGGGCGGTGTCGGCGGCCTCGGCGTGCCGGACGGTGTCGGCGGCCTTCTCCGTCACCTGGTCCGTCACGCGGCCCGTGACCTGGTCCGTCACGTTTTCCGTCGTCACGTGTTCCGTCGTCTGCTGCACGTCGGCGACGGTGTCGGCGGCCACGTCAGGTACGGAGACCGAGTGGGCGGGCAGCTCGTCGGCGCTGGCCACGGCGGAACCCAGTGCCCACGCACCGGAGACACCGGCGGCTATGACGATCGAGCGGCGAATGTTCTTGTTCATGCGTACGTGATTCCTTCGAATTCCGGCGATGCGCCGGTGGTTTCCGGGGTGTAGGGCAGACCTGTTCCGCCCCCGCGCGGCAGGTCACGAGCGGGGAACGGGCTGCCCTAGCCGGGGAATTCGGGAATCTCGCGCAGCCGGTCGGCCACCGGCGCCGCCGGCCCCGACGCCGTGGCGCCGGGCTGCAGCAGTACGGGCACGCGGCTGCCGAACGCCGCCGCGTGCAGATCGCCGTGCCGCGTCGAACCGCCGTCACTCATGGACGCGTTCGCCACGGGGGCACCGTCGGGGTGCCCCGGCACGGAGGGTGCGGCGGGCCGCGCCTCGGTGTGCGGCGCACCCTCCTGCGGGTGCGCGCTCATGCCGGACACGCCGCCGCACGCTGCGGGGGCGGTCACCTCGGCACGGTCGGCCGGCCGCGAGTGCCGGGACGTCTCGTGCGCGGGCTCCGTCGCAGGGACGGCGCCGACCCCGGCGGACGCGGCCGGGGGCTGGGATCCCGCGCCGGCCCCGGGCGGACCGGAAGGCGTGGGAAGACCCGGGAGGCCCGGGAGACCGGGCATCTCCGACGGCAACGGTCGCACCACCGCGGTGACGATCTCGTCACCGACCTCGCGCACCTCGCCGACCAACGCGCCCACCCGTTGGACGACTTGTTCGGCGACTTGTTCGGCGACTTGTTCGACGACTTGGTGCACCGCGATCTCGACCGTGGTCGTCACCGTCGTCACCACGGTCGTGCGCATCGTGGTGCCGACCGTGTCGGTGAGCGGCCGCACGACGCGCTCGTTCAGCGAGTCGACGACGGCCTCGCGCACCGCGGGGACGGCGAAGGAGGAAACGGCGGACCGGCTGTGCGCGGGTCCCGCGAGACCGTCCTTCGGCGCAACGGGCTCCTGCCGCGCGGCCTTTCCGGGAACGCCCGCCGCACGCGCGTCCGCCCCGTCCGCCGCGCCCACAGTCTCTTCATCCACAGCCTCTTCGCGCACGGCCGTTCCATGGACGGCGTGCGCATGCGCGGCCTTCGTGGGGACAACGTGCGCGTGCGCAGCGTTCGTGTGGACGGCCTTCGCCTGTACGGGCTTCTGGTGCGCGGTGCGGAAGTCGTGCTCGACGGATGCGTCCGGCAGTCCGGTGGCCGCGGCACGCAGTGAAGGCACGACCGGGACACCGCTGTCGGACGTGCCGGACGTGCCGGCCGCCTGGGCCCGGCCGCCGCACAGGAGGCCGAGGGCGATCAACCCGCCGAACAGCAGCACCAGTTGCAGCGCACGCCTGCCGCCCACGGCGCGCAGCAGGCGCGCGGTGGGGGCGAGAGGCACGGCGGGGGAAGTCACGGTCCGCCGATCCTCGCACGGGACTCGGGAGGCTGCGCAAGCCCCGTGGGAGCCCTTGTTACCGATGGGTACTCATATCCGGTTCGCCGCCGCTCCGCCGGTTTCCGCCGTGGCGTCCGGTATCGGCAGGGGCCTCTTCTCGATGGCCGCGGCCATGACGTCGGGGAACAGATCGGGGGTGCAGGCGAAGGCCGGGGCGCCGAGCGCGGCGAGGGCCGCGGCGTGCTCCCGGTCGTAGGCGGGCGCGCCTTCGTCGGAGAGCGCGAGCAGCGTCACGAACTGGACTCCGGACGCCTTCATCGCGGCGACCCGCTTCAGCATCTCGTCGCGGATGCCTCCTTCGTAGAGGTCGGAGATGAGGACGACGACCGTGTCGGCGGGGCGGGTGATCTGCGACTGGCAGTACGCGAGCGCCCGGTTGATATCGGTGCCGCCGCCGAGCTGGGTGCCGAAGAGGACGTCGACCGGGTCGTCGAGCTGGTCGGTCAGATCCACGACGTTCGTGTCGAAGACGACGAGGCGCGTCGAGATCGACCGCATGGAGGCGAGCACCGCGCCGAAGACGGACGCGTAGACGACGGACGCCGCCATCGAGCCCGACTGGTCGATGCAGAGGACGACCTCCTTCTTCACCGACTGCGCGGCCCGGCCGTAGCCGATGAGCCGCTCGGGGACGATCGTGCGGTACTCGGGCAGGTAGTGCTTGAGGTTGGCCGCGATCGTGCGGTTCCAGTCGATGTCGTGGTGGCGCGGGCGGCTGACGCGGGCGCTGCGGTCGAGGGCGCCGGTCAGGGTGGCCCGGGTGCGGGTGGCGAGCTTCTTCTCCAGGTCCTCGACGACCTTGCGGACGACGGCCCGCGCCGTCTCCTTCGTCGTCTCCGGCATCGCCTTGTTGAGGGAGAGCAGGGTGCCGACGAGATGCACGTCCGCGTCGACCGCCTCCAGCATCTCCGGTTCGAGCAGCAACGCGGACAGGCCGAGCCGGTCGATCGCGTCGCGCTGCATGATCTGGACGACGGACGACGGGAAGTACGTCCGGATGTCGCCGAGCCAGCGGGCGACGGACGGGGCGGACGCCCCGAGCCCGGCGCTGCGGCTGCCGCCCGCGGGTTTGTCACGGCCCGGCCCCGAGCCGTACAGCGCGGCCAGGGCGCCGTCCATCGCGGCGTCCTGCCCGCCGAGTTGGCATCCGGTGCCGTCCGCACTGTCGCCGCCCAGCACCAGCCGCCAGCGCCGCAGCCGTTCGTCGTTACCGGTCATCTCTCAGCCTCCGTGGTGTCGTACGTAACGCGGACTCGTCGGCGGGTGGGTGGGGGTGGGGGCGCCGGTCGCCCTGTTCCCCGCTCTCCGGGCGAGCGCAGCTCGCTTCAGGGGCGCGGGGACTGCGCGGGAAGGGACCACGGCCCGCACCCGGCACCGCACCCCGGCCACCCCACCCCTCATCCGCCGCCCCCCGCACCCGCACCGGCACCGGCACCGGCACCGAGCAGCAGCCGGACGACAGGCCTGACAGCGTCGGCCCGCTCGGCGTCCAGTTCCTCGGCGAACCCGGTGAGCCCCCCGGCCGCGACGGACGCCGCCGCCGTGCCCGGCCCGCGCCGGACCAGCTCGCCCAGCGATCTGCGCACGCCGGGCTCGTACGCCGAGAACGTGCGGCGGAGCAACGGCAGTACGTCGGTGAACGCGTCGCCCGACACCCCCGTGAGCCACCCGTCCACCAGGGCGAGCAGCCGCTCGTCGTGGACCAGGAGCAGGCCGCCGCCCGAGCTGCCGCCGACGAACCCCTCGATCCAGGCGGCGGCGTCGGCGGGCGGTGTGCCCGGCGACAGGGCGAGGCCCATGAGCCGGGCCGTGTCGTCGTCGGTCAGCTCGCCCTCGTCGAGCAGGATCCGCGCGCACCGGCCGCGGATCACCCCGGCCACGGTGTCGCGCCCGGCGAGGGTGCGCAGCACGGCCCGCCAGCGCCCGCGCAGTCCGTCGTCCTCCAGCAGGGCGACGGCCGCGTGCACGGCGTCGACATGGCCGCGCAGTTCGCCGGCCGCCTCCGCGTCGAGGCCCACGCACGCCGGGGGCAGCCCGACGAAGACCCGCTCGGCGAGTCCGGCGGCGACCCCGGCGAGCGCGGTGGTGTCGGTGCCGCGCACGTCCCCGTAGCGCAGGGCACGGACCAGGGCGGGCAGCGCCTGCGCGAGGTGGCCGACGTCCGTGTCCAGGGCAGCGCGGTCGGCGAGGACCGTCATGACCGTGGGCAGCGCGTCGGAAAGACCCGCCAGCAGACACTGCTCGGCGAGCGCGGTGACATCGGCGAGGGCGCGCGCGGCGACCGCGTCGGCCTCCGCCTTGGCCGTCGCCGCGGCGAGCACGGTCGTGCCCCAGATGCCCGCCTCGGCGACCCGCACCGACAGTTCCGGCTCCCAGCGCAGCCGCCAGGTCTCCCGGAAGGTGCCGGTGGAGCCGCGCGCGGACCTCGCCGGTTCACCCCAGCCGATGCCGAGCAGCCGCAGCCGGTGCAGCAGCCGGCTGCGCGCCGCGTCGGTGTCCCCGCGCAGGTCGAGGTCCAGCTCCTTCTCCAGCGCGGCCGGCTTGAGACGCAGGGAGCGCTGCTGCTTGGTCAGGTCGCGCTGCAACGGCACCGCGGGCGCCCCCTCCGGCACCTCCCCCAGGACGTCACCGACCACCAGCTTGTCGTGGATCAGCGCCAGCGGGACGTCGGAGCCCTCGCAGAGCACGGCCCGCACGGCGTCGGTGGTCTCGGTCAGGCCCGCCAGCGGCCTGCCCCGCATCACCGCCAGGGTCTCGGCGAGCCGCACCGCCTCGATGACGTGCGCGGACGACACGATGCGGTCCTCGTCGCGAAGCAGCCCCGCGACCCTGGTCAGCCAGCGCTCCACGGGCCGGTCGGGGGCGCTGAACAGATGCCCGTACCAGCCGGGCGACTCGATCCCCGCGCCGTAGCCGCTCGTACGCGCCAGGCGCCGGTGGGTCCACGGCACCCAGGTCATGTCGACCTTCGCCTTGGGCAGGCCCTTGAGGAGGGCGCGGTCGGCGGCCACGGTCTTCCTCTGCCGCAGCGCGGGCACGTGCCACGCCCCGCACACCACCGCGACCTCGCTCCCCGTCCCGAACTCCCGCTGCGCCGAGCGCACTTGAAGCCTCATGTACGCCTCGCGCACCAGGTCGCGGTCGTGCCCGCCGTCCCCGTACGACTCCCGCAGCGCGGTCATCGCCTCGCCGAGCGCGGCGAAGGCGTCGCCCTCGCGGTGCTCCACGACGTCCTCCCACCAGCGCTCCGCGTCGTCGTACCCGGCGGTCTCGGCAAGAACGCCCAGCGGGTCGATCCGCACGGCCTCCTCACGCGCGTCCCCTGGCTCCCCCGACTCCCCCGACTTCCCTGGCTCCCCCGGCTTCCCTGGCTCCCCTGGCTCCCCTGACTTCCCCGGCTTCCCTGACTTCCCCGGCTCCCCTGGGTCCTGCGTCGCGGTCTCCGCGTCGCGCAGGGCCAGGCTGTGCGCGGCCGGCAGGTCGATGAAGCGGACCTGCGCCCCGTGCTCCAGGGCCCAGCGGATCGCGACCCACTCGGGCGAGAACTCGGCGAACGGCCAGAACGCCGACTTCCCCGGCTCGTCCACGACATGGGCGAGCAGCGCGACCGGTGGCCGCATGCCCTGCTCGGCGGCGAGCGGCACCAGGCCGTCCGCCTCCGGCGGGCCCTCGATCAGCACGGCGGCCGGACGCGCCTCGTCCAGGGCCCGGCCCACGGCCCGCGCCGAACCCGGCCCGTGATGGCGCACCCCAAGGAGCAGCGGCCCGCTGTCCCGCCCCGTCATGCGCTGACCTCTCGGCAGGCCCGGTAGAAGTCCTTCCACCCGTCCCGCTCGCGGACCACGGCCTCCAGGTACTCCTGCCACACCACCCGGTCCGCCGCCGGATCGCGCACCACGGCACCGAGGATCCCGGCGGCGACGTCCGAGGGGCGCAGCACGCCGTCCCCGAAGTGGGCGGACAGCGCGAGGCCGTTGGTGACCACGGAGATCGCCTCCGCCGTCGACAGCGTCCCGCTCGGGGACTTCACCTTCGTACGCCCGTCCTCGGTCACCCCGTCGCGCAGCTCGCGGAAGACGGTCACGACCCGGCGGATCTCGTCGATCCCGTCGGGCGTGGTCGGCAACTCCAGCGAACGGCCGACCTGTTCGACCCGGCGCGCGACGATGTCGACCTCCGCCTCCACGCTCGCGGGCAGCGGCAGCACCACCGTGTTGAAGCGGCGGCGCAGCGCGCTCGACAGGTCGTTGACCCCGCGGTCGCGGTCGTTGGCCGTCGCGATGAGATTGAAGCCGCGCACCGCCTGCACCTCCTGCCCCAACTCCGGTATCGGCAGGGTCTTCTCGGACAAGATCGTGATCAGCGTGTCCTGCACATCGGCGGGGATCCGGGTCAGCTCCTCGACCCGCGCCGTCATCCCCTCCGCCATCGCCCGCATGACCGGGCTCGGCACCAGCGCGTCCCGGCTGGGGCCGTGCGCCAGCAGCTGCGCGTAGTTCCACCCGTACCGGATCGCCTCCTCCGGCGTACCGGCCGTGCCCTGCACCAGCAGCGTCGAGTCCCCGCTCACCGCGGCCGCGAGGTGCTCGGACACCCAGGTCTTCGCGGTGCCCGGAACGCCCAGCAACAGCAGCGCCCGGTCGGTCGCCAGCGTCGTCACGGCCACCTCGACGATGCGCCGCGGGCCCACGTACTTCGGTGTGATCACCGTGCCGTCCGGCAGCGTGCCGCCCAGCAGATACGTGGCCACGGCCCACGGCGACAGACGCCAGCGGGCCGGCCTCGGCCGGTCGTCCTGCGCGGCCAGCGCGGCGAGCTCGTGCGCGAACGCGTCCTCCGCGTGCGGCCGCAGCGCCTGATCCTCCGCGCCGGCCCCGGTCTGCTCCTCGACGGAAACGGTCATGGCAGTCCCCCTCCAACTCACCCTGCATCGCTGTGAATCGCCGTCAATCACTGGGTGTGGCTGTGTGTCGCCCAGCTCGAACCAGCACGACGGAAGGCTTCGACCGCCCTCGCCGCGCGTTGGATTCCACGGTGCACCACGCCACTGACAATCGATCTTCCGACCGCGATCGGTGCAGGTCAGAGCCGTTCCCGGAGGGATTGTCAGTGGCGGGATCTACCGTCGAAGACATGACTCAGCAGGGGGTGCGCTGGACGACGGACCAGGTGCTGGCACTGGCGCCTGACGCGTCGTCACGCAAGGCGGGAAGCAAGCTCGGGGCAGCGGGGCCCTGGTCGCAGACCGGGAGTTCGGACGAGGGGGCGGTGTGGGGACAGTGCAAGGGCAGCGGCAGCAAGCCGTACCAGACCATCGTGGACACGGGGGCGGGCGGTGGCGCGGGCCCCGCGTACAAGTGCACGTGCCCGAGCCGGAAGTTCCCGTGCAAGCACGCGCTGGGGCTGCTGCTCCTCTGGGCGGGCGGGGAGCAGCAGGTGCCGGCCGGGCAGGAGGCGCCGGAATGGGCGGAGCAGTGGCTGGCCGGGCGCAGAGAGCGGGCGGCGACGAAGCGGACCGCGCAGGCGGCGCCCGGTGCGGACGCCGGCGCGGCGGCGGCCGATCCGGAGGCCGCCCGGCGCAGAGCCGAGCGGCGCGCGCAGCGGATCACCGCGGGCGCCACCGAGCTCGAACAGCGTCTGACGGACCTGCTGCGCGGCGGGCTGGCCCAGGCGGAGCAGTCGGGGTACGGGCTGTGGGAGGAGACGGCGGCCCGCATGGTCGACGCGCAGGCACCCGGACTCGCCGCGCGGGTGCGGGAGTTGGGGGCGATACCGGGTTCGGGGCCCGGCTGGCCGGTGCGGCTCCTTGAGGAGTGCGCGCTGCTCCACCTGCTCGTTCAGGGCTGGCTGCACCGGGCCGAGCTGCCCGCGGATCTGGCGACCACGGTCCGCTCCCGCGTGGGGCTTCCGGCGTCGGCCTCGCAGGCCGCGGTGCGGGACGACTGGCTGGTGCTGGCCCAGTACGACGCGGCGGACGGGCATCTCACCACGCGCCGCATATGGCTGTACGGCACGGGGTCGCGCCGCACCGTGCTTCTCCTCTCTTACGGGGCCGCGGGGCGCGCTCCGTCCCTGGCCCTGCCGGCCGGGCTGACCGTGGACGCCGTGGTGTCGGGGTATCCCGGGGCGCGGACGTTGCGGGCGGAGCTGGGTGAGCAGTTCGGGGCGGCGCGGCCGATGGGCCCGCGGCCGACGGGAGTCGATGTCGCGGCGGGGCTCGCGGCGTACGGGGAGGCGCTCGCGGAGGATCCATGGCTGGAGTCGTGGCCGGTGACGCTCGCGGATGTCGTGCCGGCGCGGGATCCCGACGGTGGGGGGTGGCAGCTGGCGGACGCCGAGGGCAAGGCGGCGCTTCCGCTGACGTCGCAGGCGGTGGGGGCGGCCGGGTTGTGGCGGTTGGTGGCCGTGTCGGGGGGTGGGCCGGTGACGGTGTTCGGGGAGTGCGGGTTCCGGGGGTTCCGGCCGTTGGCCGTGTGGAGCGGGGAGGCGGGGGAGGTCGTTTCGCTGTGCTGAAGGGGGCTGCGCGGTGGGGAGTTGGGCGTGCCTGGGCGTGGGCCCGATCCGTGCTCGCCCGGGGCCGCGGTTCTGGTTTCGGGGCCGTGGTTCTGGTTTCGGGGCCGTGGGCTGGGGCCCACTGGAGCGCCTGCCCGGCGCCGGGGTGCCGCCTTGCCCACCCTGCCGCCCTTGGCGGCAGATTGCCCAAGGCGGGTGGGGGCGGGCGGCGGATTGCCCGAGGCGGGTGGAGCGGGCGGCAGATTGCCCGAGGCTTCGGGGATCGCGGCAGATTGTCCGAGGCGACAGGGCGGAGATGCGCATCACCCAAGGCCGGGGGACGGGGACAGGCGGGATGAAGTGGGACGGGTGTTGGATCGGAGGGGGATGTCATGGCTGTGAGTTGGGATGAGCTGGTCACCGCCGCGTTGCTCGGGACCGAGCGGCGGGGGGCCGTCACGCCGCGGGGGCTGCTCGACGAGGCCGCCGCGCAGACCGTGCGGCGGCGTGCGGGGCTGCGGCCCGCCCCGGCGCCGGCGCCGCCCGAGCCCGCCGGGGACGATCCGCGTACTCCGCTGCCCGCTGCAGCGCGGCGGCGCCTCGCGATGCTGCTCACCGACCGGCCCGGTACGGGCACCACCCGCCGCGGGTCGACCCCGGATCTGCTCGAACTGCTCCCGCAGTGGCTGGCCACGGCCAACGCGTACGGGTACGCGCCGCCGCCCGAACTGCTGCCCGCCCTCCTTGACGCCGCTCGAGGACGCACCGATCTGCGGCCGCAGGCGCTCACCTTCGCCGGGCCGCGCGCCCTGTGGCTCGGCCGGCTCAACCCGGACTGGAAGTTCGCGCTGCGGGCCACTCCCGGCGCGGGCACCGCGCTGCCCGCGCCCGAGGAGACGGAGCAGGTTCAACTGCTGTGGGCGGAAGGGCTGTTCGCGGAGCGGGTGGCACTGCTGGCCACGGTGCGGGCGCACGATCCCGAGGCGGCCGGCGCGCTGCTCGCCGGGACCTGGGGCACCGAGCGCGCCGAGGACCGGCTGATGTTCCTCGACTCGCTGCGCACCGGGCTCAGCGACGCGGACGAGCCGTTCCTGGAGCAGGCACTCACCGACCGCAGCAGGAACGTACGGGCGACGGCGGCCGAGCTGCTGTCCGCTCTGCCGCGTTCCGCGCTGGCCGCGCGCATGGCGGACCGGGCGCTGTCCTGCGTGGCGTTCGACCGTGCTGCGGGGACGATCGCCGTCGAGGCACCGCACGAGTGCGACGCGGCGATGGAGCGCGACGGGGTGGTGGCGAAACCTCCGGCGGGCCGGGGCGAGCGGTCGTGGTGGCTGGGCCAGTTGGTGGAGGCGTCGCCGCTCGACCGGTGGCCGGAGCGGTTCGGCGGGCGCTCGCCCGAGGAGATCGTGGCGCTGCCGGTGGCCGACGACTGGCGCAGCGAGCTGCACGCCGCCTGGTGCAGGGCCGCGGTGCGGCAGCGCGACATCGGATGGTCGCGGGCGTTGCTCGGACCCGCGACGGCCGCAGGTGCCGAGGGGCCGGGGGCGGTGTCGCTCGCGGAGCGGGCGAAGCTGCTCGCGGCGCTGCCCGCGCAGGAACGGGCCGAGTGGGTCGGGGAGTTCATCGCGTCGCACGGTCTGTCCGAGGCGTTCCAGCTGCTCGGGGTCTGTGCCACGCCGTGGGCGGTGCCGCTCGGGCGGGCCGTCGTCGACGCGCTGAACATCGCGCGGGACGCGGGGAGTTATCCGTGGAGTTTCAGCGGGGTGATGGGGCTGGCGGAGCGCTGCCTGGACCCCGGCGAGGCCGTGCGACTCGAAGGGCTCACGGCCGCCGTGGAGGAGCCGGAGGGGGCGGCGCCGGGGGCCGGGGGGTACTGGGCCGAGGCGTTCCAGCGGCTCGTCGGGACGTTGCGGCTGCGGCACGCCATGCGCGAGGAACTAGCCCCGGCCGGGCCCGGGGCGTCCTGAACCGCACCCGGGGTCGGGATCGGCCCCGCCAGGGGCGCGGGAAACTGCGCGACCGGCCACGACGAAAGCCGCACCCGACACCACACGGACAAGCCCACGGCGGCACGCCGACCCTGGCACCCGACACCGCACGGACAAGCCCCCGGCTGCGCACCGCCCCTGGCACCCGACACCGCACGGACAAGCCACCGGCGGCACGCCGACCCTGGCACCCGACACCGCACGGACAAGCCCCCGGCGGCACGCCGACCCTGGCACCCGGCGATCCCCGGAGGGGTTACGCCCCCGCGGGCTGGCGGACGTTGGCGTTGACCCAGTCGACGATCGACGCCGTGGTCGCGCCGGGCGTGAAGATCTCCGCGACGCCCTTCTCCTTCAGGGGCGCGATGTCGGCCTCGGGGATGATCCCGCCGCCGAAGACCTTGATGTCCGCGGCGTCCCGCTCGGCCAGCAGCTCGATCACACGGACGAAGAGGGTGTTGTGCGCCCCGGAGAGGATGGAGAGACCGATCGCGTCGGCGTCCTCCTGGATCGCGGTGTCCACGATCTGCTCGGGGGTCTGGTGCAGCCCCGTGTAGATGACCTCCATACCGGCGTCGCGCAGCGCACGCGCGATCACCTTGGCTCCGCGATCGTGGCCGTCGAGCCCCGGCTTCGCGACGACGACGCGGATCGGACCGGCTGCCACACCCATCACTGCCTCCCTGAAGTGACTGACCCCCGGGGCCCGGTGCCTCCCGGCACCTCCGGGTTCCGGATATCCCCTCGCGGATAACCGAAGTGAACGAACGTTATCGACAGCATCCCGCAACCGGCCGTTTCGCGGTGCGGAGGGAGGGGGAAATCACACGGTGGGACACGTTCGCTGCGCGCCGCACCCCCATGAGGTGGCTCATCCGCCGCATCCGGGACAGGCGCGAGGGGAGCCGCTACGAGATCGCCGCGCCACCGCGCCGACAGCCGCACGGCACGGTGGCACGGTGCTTTCGTCGTCGTGCGGACCGACTCGCACGGGGCGAAGGACACGAGTCGATGAATCGGCGCATCGGCCCGACCACCGCCAGACCGGCCGGCTCCCCATGAGTGCACACGGGGGACAGAGCAGCCCCCCGCGTGCCGACGGGAGGTCGGCCGATGAAGGTCACGAGGGCGCTGCCCTTTCGCCCGCTCTGCCCTCTACTGCCCACCAGACTGGCCGGTCTCTCGATCGCGCTGCTGAAGGCGACCGCACTCGAACTGGCCATCCTGGCCGGGCATCTCCTCCTCTATCCCTCGGGCATCCTCCCCGAACGACGCAGGCCGCCGGCGCTCCCCGCGGGACCGTCGCAGGACGCGGGGCCGCTGCCGGAGGACCTGGAGCCGCTGGCCGACGCCCCCAGGCTGCCGGCGCCGGCGAAGCCGCCGGTGCTGCTGCTGCACGGCTTCATCGACAACCGCTCCGTCTTCGTCCTGCTGCGCCGTTCCCTGACCCTGCACGGCAGGCAGCAGGTCGAGTCCCTCAACTACTCGCCCCTGACCTGTGACATCCGCGCCGCGGCCACACTGCTCGGCCGGCACGTGACGCAGCTGTGCGAGCGCACGGGCCAGGACCGGATCGACATCGTGGGGCACAGCCTCGGCGGGCTGATCGCCCGGTACTACGTGCAGCGCCTCGGCGGCGACCAGCACGTGCGCACCCTGGTCACGCTCGGCACCCCGCACGCGGGCACCCGGGTCGCGCCGCTCGCGGACGCGCACCCGATCGTGCGGCAGATGCGTCCGGGCTCCACGGTGCTGGAGGAGTTGAGGCAGCCGGCGCCCGGGTGCCGTACGCGCTTCGTCAGCTTCTGGAGCGACCTCGACCATCTGATGGTTCCGCTGGAGACGGCCTCCATCGACCACCCGGACCTGCTCGTGCAGAACGTGCGGGTGACGGGCATCGGTCATCTGGCGCTTCCGGTGCACCCGGCCGTCGCGACCGGCATCCGGCAGGCTCTCGACGCCGACCCCTCGGTGGAAGGAGCGCGCGCCGCCGACTCGGTCGGCGGTCTGACGGTGGCGTGATTCCACGTCCCGTCCGGCACACCACACGGCGCTGAGCTCGAACGCTTCTCGAACTCAGCGCCAAAGGTATGCCCACAGTCCACCGAAACACGGCCGATTGCCCGTTTCCGCTGGGCCTGAAACCTGCGGAAGATTGTCGTGCCCTCGTACTGCCGGGTACAGTCGCCGCACTGCTCTGGCAGCCCCTGTTGTCGAGGCGAAAGAGAAGTTGGTGAACGACCGTCATCCGTCGGGGACCGCGCACTACGCGGCGTACGACGGTTACTCCACGACCAGCTTCGCCGCCGACCCGCTCTTCGGTGACATGCCGGGAGACGACCCGTACGACACCGGTTCCTCTCCGACGTCCCACACGACGTCCGCTGCGACAGCGGCGACCACCGCGGCACCGGGCGGTTACGACACGGGTTCCTACGAGACCGGCCAGTGGTACACGGACCCCCAGTTCCAGCAGCCGTACGCGGATCCGTACGCGGCCTCGTACGACACCGGCGGCTACGACACGACCGCCATCTGGGGCACGGCCGGACACGAGCAGGTCATCGACATCCCGGCGCAGGCCGGAACGGCCGGACAGCACACCGGCCACACCGGCCACACGGGCCAGACCGGCCAGTGGGACACCACCGCGTACGCCACGCAGACCTTCGATTCGCCGGTCTTCGGCACGACGGTGTACGACACGAGCGCGTACGACGCGACGCAGTGGAACTCGACGGGCGTCGGCGCAGGCGACACCGGCGAGCTGACGACCGTCCACGACCACGCCGCGCACGAACATGCCGTGCACGACCACACCGTGCACGAACATGCCGTCCACGAACACGCCGTGCACGAGCAGATGATGCACGAGCAGACTCCGGACCCGTACTACCCGTCCGAACCCGATACCGGATCCGGATCCGGGGCCGGATCCGGGACCGAGGCCGAGGCCGACACCGGATCCGAGGCCGGGGAGCACCCGGAGCCCGAGCCCGAGCCTGCGCCCGCGCGCCCCTCGCGCGCCGCCGCACGCTCCTCCCGTTCCCGGCGCCGCACCCCCGCCAAGCGTTCCGCGCTGCTGACCG
This sequence comes from Streptomyces sp. VRA16 Mangrove soil, assembly GCF_017377775.1. GTDB lineage: Bacteria > Actinomycetota > Actinomycetes > Streptomycetales > Streptomycetaceae > Streptomyces. The sequence continues at coordinate 267,419 of NZ_JAFVLN010000011.1, read as the reverse complement.
TGGCCGTGCCGTCGGTGTGCGTCGTCGGTATCGCCGGGGTCGCGGCGGCCTCGGTCGGAATCGGCGGGGACGACGACAAGGACATCCAGGCCGCGTCGGCGCCCGACGCGAGCGCCGTGAAGCCGTCCGCCGCCAACAACAAGCTGGACACCCAGCTCGCCGATCTCTCGCAGGACGCCGGGGACTTCGCCGACCGGGCGAGCCGCACGCAGGAACGTATCGACCTGAAGGCCAAGCAGGAGGCGGACCGCAAGAAGGCCGCCGAGGAGGCCAAGCGCAAGGAGGCGCTGCGCCCCAAGTTCGCGCTGCCGGTGAAGCAGCGCGGGCTGAGCGCCTACTACGGACAGGCCGGCATCAACTGGATGTCCGTACACACCGGCATCGACTTCCCCGTCTCGTACGGGACGCCGGTGATGGCCGCGACCGACGGCACCGTGCGGACGCAGTGGAACAGCGCGTACGGGAACATGGCGATAGTGACCGCCAAGGACGGCACCGAGACCTGGTACTGCCATCTCTCCGCGCACACCGTGATGAGCGGCCCGGTGAAGGCGGGCGACGTCATCGCGCGCTCCGGGAACTCCGGCAACTCGACCGGGCCGCACCTGCACTTCGAGGTACGGCCCGGGGGCGGATCCGCGATCGACCCGCTGCCGTGGCTGCGCAGCCACGGCCTGGACCCCACCTAGAGTCCAGGCCCTCCAAGGGCTACAGCTTCTCCACCGGCGCGTACCGCAGCAGCAGCCGCTTCGGCTTCGGGTCGCCGAAGTCGATCGTCGCCTCCGCGTTGGAACCCGAGCCGGTCACGCCGACCACCGTGCCGAGGCCGAACTGGTCGTGCGTGACGCGGTCGCCGACCGCCAGCGAGACCACCGGCTTCTCGCTCGCCCTGCGCGTGGCGAACGCCGGCGTCGACCCCGTGCGGGAGCGCGAGGAGGACAGCGAGGCCGCGATGCCGCCGCCGATGCTCTTCGTGGAGACGGCCGGCGTCGAGGGCCCGGTCCGCTTCCAGTCCAGGTGCGCCGCCGGGATCTCCTCCAGGAAGCGGGACGGCGGGTTGTACGAGGGCTGGCCCCAGGCGCTGCGCATCGAGGAGCGGGTCAGATAGAGCCGCTCGCGGGCGCGCGTGATGCCGACGTACGCGAGCCTGCGCTCCTCCTCCAGTTCCTTGGTCTGGCCGAGGGAGCGCATGTGCGGGAAGACGCCGTCCTCCAGGCCGGTCAGGAAGACCACGGGGAATTCCAGACCCTTCGCGGTGTGCAGGGTCATCAGAGTGATGACGCCGCTGCCGTCCTCGTCCTCGTCCGGGATCTGGTCGGAGTCGGCCACCAGGGCGACGCGCTCCAGGAAGTCGGAGAGAGTGCCGCCCGAGGTCTCGGCGGCGCCGTCGGCGCCCTCGGCGGTGGTCTCGGCGGCGTCCCCCGCGGCGTTCTCCTGCTCGAACTCCAGGGCCACGGCCGCGAGTTCCTGAAGGTTCTCGATGCGGGTCTCGTCCTGCGGGTCGGTGGACGCCTGCAGCTCGGCGAGGTACCCGGTGCGCTCCAGGACGGCCTCCAGGACCGTGGCCGGGCCCGCGCCCGACTCGACGATCGTGCGCAGGTCCTCCATGAGCGTGTTGAACCGCTTCACCGCGTTCGTGGAGCGGGCCGCCATGCCGTACGCCTCGTCGACGCGGCGCAGCGCCTGCGCGAAGCTGATCTTCTCGCGCAGCGACAGGGCGTCGATCATGGCTTCGGCGCGGTCGCCGATGCCGCGCTTGGGCACGTTCAGGATCCGGCGCAGCGGGACGGAGTCCTCGGGGTTGGCGAGCACCCGCAGGTACGCGAGGACGTCCCGGACCTCCTTGCGCTCGTAGAAGCGGACGCCGCCGACGACCTTGTACGCGAGCCCGACGCGGATGAAGATCTCTTCGAAGACACGGGACTGGGCGTTGGTCCGGTAGAAGACGGCGACGTCGCCCGGCTTCGCGTCGCCGGCGTCGGTGAGCCGGTCGATCTCGTCGGCGATGAACTGGGCCTCGTCGTGCTCGGTGTCCGCGACGTAGCCGGTGATCTGGGCGCCCGCTCCCGCGTTCGTCCACAGGTTCTTGGGGCGGCGCGACTCGTTGCGCTCGATCACCGCGTTGGCCGCCGAGAGGATCGTCTGCGTGGAGCGGTAGTTCTGCTCCAGCATGATCGTCGTCGCGTTCGCGTAGTCCTCCTCGAAGTCGAGGATGTTGCGGATCGTGGCGCCGCGGAAGGCGTAGATCGACTGGTCGGCGTCACCGACGACGCAGAGCTCGGCCGGGTCGCTGTCGGCGGGGCCGACCAGCTCCTTCACCAGCGCGTACTGCGCGTGGTTGGTGTCCTGGTACTCGTCGACCATGACGTGCCGGAAGCGGCGGCGGTAGTGCTCGGCGACGTCCGGGAACGCGCGCATCAGGTTGACCGTCGTCATGATCAGGTCGTCGAAGTCCAGCGCGTTCGCCTCGCGCAGCCGGGACTGGTACATCGCGTACGCCTGGGCGAGGGTCTTCTCGAAGCCGTCGGCAGCGGTCGACGCGAAGTCCTCCTCGTCGATCAGCTCGTTCTTCAGGTTGCTGATCTTGGCGCTGAAGGACTTCGGCGGAAACTTCTTCGGGTCCAGGTCCAGGTCGCGGCAGACCAGGGCCATCAGGCGCTTGCTGTCCGCGGCGTCGTAGATCGAGAAGGAGGACGTGAAGCCCAGCTTCTTGCTCTCCCGGCGCAGGATGCGCACGCACGCGCTGTGGAAGGTGGACACCCACATCGCGTTCGCCCGCGGGCCGACGAGGGACTCCACGCGCTCCTTCATCTCGCCCGCGGCCTTGTTCGTGAACGTGATCGCGAGGATCTGGCCGGGGTGCACGCCGCGCTGCGCCAGCAGGTACGCGATGCGGTGGGTGAGCACGCGGGTCTTGCCGGAACCGGCGCCCGCCACGATGAGCAAGGGCGAGCCGCCGTGCACGACGGCCGCTCTCTGGTTCTCGTTCAGCCCCTCCAGGAGGGCCGCCGGGTCCAGGGCCGGGCGCGGGGCCCCGTCCCGGTAGTGCGTGTCCCTGGCCGGAGGCACGTCGAACTTCCCGCCGAACAGGTCGTCCGGGATCGGCTCCGGTGCCGAGCTGTCGTGCTCGTCCTCCGGAGGCGGCGGGGGCTCCTGCGTACCGCTCTGGAAGCTGGCCAGGAAGTTGTCGTCAAAGAGGCTGCTCATCGCCGTACGAGTCTAGGCCGCCCCACTGACACCCCGCCGCCGCCTTCGCTACACCGCCCGCCCGCACGGCCCGGAATTCGACAAACCCGCAGGTCAGGAGGGAGGTATCCGGGGAAGTCGGGCAGCAGGCGCTTTCCGTCGCGCACCATGACCGGACCGTCACGTTCCGCTACCGATCCGCAGGGAGCGGGATCCGGCGCCACCCGAGGGGGACAAGTCGGCGGACTCCGCGCCCCCGGGGAGGCTCCGGTCAACCTCGGACAACTCCGCGCAGATCCTTACGGATGAACCGCGTTCCGTGAAGCCTGTCGCCAAGGTCACGAAAATGTATCGGGCATATCGAACATCAACCTTCACAGCAGTAACACGAGTTGGCTACGGTGCTGCGCGGGCAGCCCGTCCCCCCGCCCGCGAACGTCGCGGCGAGCGGGCCACCCCCGCCGAGTTCCGTACGTCGCGAGACAGGGAACCGGGGACCCACCGACCTTGGGGTGAATCGGCTCAACAGCCCGGCACCGATGGGCAGTTGACCGTAGGGCAACCTTCCGCAGGCCCGAACCCGACAGCTAACCCGGTAGGCGGATGACGGAAGGAGTCGCCTGCCTTGGCGTCGCACCGCAAGCCGCGCAGCCGCAGCCTCATATCCGGCGGGCTGCGCGCCACCCCCGCGATCGGCATCACCACCGCCGCACTCACCTCGGTCGCCCTGCTCGCCCAGACGGCGCAGGCCGCCCCCGAGCCGGCGAAGCCGAGCCTCGAAGAGGTGCAGAAGAAGGTCGACACCCTCTACCGCCAGGCCGAGGTCGCCACCCAGAAGTACAACGCGGCCAAGGAGCAGACCGAGGGCAAGAAGAAGCAGGTCGACAAGCTCCTCGACGACATCGCGCAGCGCACCGAGAAGATGAACAAGGCCCGCCAGGAGCTGGGCCGGTTCGCCGCCGAGCAGTACCGCACCGGCGGGGTGAGCAACACCGCGACGATGCTTCTCGCGGACGACCCCGAGGACTACTTCGCGCAGGACCAGCTGCTGAGCCGGATGACGTCCGTGCAGAAGAAGGCGGTCGACGACTACCAGGACCAGCAGCGCAAGACCGCCACGAAGCGCTCGGAGGCGCAGGAGAACCTGCAGCAGCTCAGCACCTCCCAGACCGAGTTGAAGACCTCCAAGCAGGAGGTCCAGACGAAGCTGGCCGACGCGCGGGACCTGCTGTCCAAGCTCACCGCCGAGGAGAAGGCGCGCCTCGCGCGGATCGAGAAGGAGAAGGAGGAGGCGGCCCGCAAGAAGGCCGCCGAGCTGGCCCAGAAGCAGAAGGAAGAGGAGGCGGCCCGGCAGAAGGCCGCCGAGGAGAAGGCCGCCCAGGAGCAGCAGGACTCGTCCTCCGGCTCTTCCGGCTCCTCCGGCTCCTCCGGTTCTTCTTCGTCGGGTTCGTCGTCCAGCTACGCCACCAAGGCCGCCGAGGCCCTCGCCTTCGCCAAGGCCCAGGAGGGCAAGCCGTACGTGTGGGGTGCCACGGGCCCCGACTCCTACGACTGCTCGGGCCTGACCCAGGCGGCCTGGAAGGCGGCCGGCATCTCGCTGCCGCGCACCACCTGGGACCAGGTGGAGGTCGGCACGACGGTCTCGCTCTCCGACATCCAGCCGGGGGACCTGGTCTTCTTCTACGACGACATCAGCCACGTCGGCCTCTATCTCGGCGACGGCATGATGATCCACGCGCCGAAGCCGGGCGCGTACGTCCGCGAGGAGTCCATCTACTACGACGGCACGTCCGCGATCCACAGCGTGGTGCGACCGGCCTGACGCCGCCCGCGGTCACGTCCGGGCGGTGCGGCACCGCCCGGACGTGCCCCGCCGCCCCCCGGGCCCCGGCTCCCGCCCGCCGCCGGGTCCGCCGTCACGGCGACCGGCATCCGCTCGGTCGGGCTCCACCTCACGTCGTACGACGTCCTGGCCGTGGCCCTCCCAGTCCTGGCCGTGGCCCTCCTGGTCCTGGCCGGCGCGCTCCGGGTGGTCCTCGCGGCCGACTTCTACGTCCGCCCGGTACGCGACCGGGCGCGCCGGGAACACGAGGCGGACACCCCGCCCGCCCTCACCGCCGTCGAGACGCCCTGGCCCACGGGGCCGGGACGGGTGCTGCCGTGGATCGCGGTCGCGGCGTGGGCGGTCGTGCTCGCGGGAGCCGTCCGCCACCGCGGGTCCGCCGGGGCGGCGCGGCCGCTCAGGTCCAGAGCACCGCGATGAAGATGTTGGCGACGGTGAGCGCGCCGACCGTCGCGAACAGGCCCTTCTCCGCCTTCTCCTCGTCGCGCTTCACGTACACGATGCCGAGGATCACGATCAGGATCGCGAGCTTCACGCCGATCTTGATGTTGTTGACGGTGTTGTCGTCGGCCTGGTTGAGGCCGACCAGGGCGACACCGGTCACCAGCATGGTCAGGGCGCCGTGCAGCATCGCCTTGTTGAAGCGGGCGGTGCCCTGGCCGATCGCCGTCATCTGCGTGAGGAAACCGCCGAGCAGGGCCGCGATGCCGATGATGTGCAGGCCGACGAAGAAATGGATGAGTACGTCCATGGTTCCGGAGCCTAACGGGGCGGGTGCGACGGCCCGCCACCGATCCCCCGCGCACCCGCATCGGACACCCACGGCCACTGGAATGTCACTCTCCGCCACCCTTCACAACAAAGGGAGCACTTGCGAACAATCCAACGCCAACCCGTTACGTCGAGGTTTAGCGTCCTTCCTCAGGTGACCGGCTCCCCACCGCCGTCCGGGCCAGGGACGGCAGTCGGACACCACCGCCGAGAAAGGTCCGGCGGCGGCCCGCTCCCCCTGTGCGGGCCGCCGCCGGACGCGTACCGAAGGCGGACGTACCACCCGGAAGGACGTGGCGCTTCGTGCCGGCAGCGCATCGCAAGCCCAGGCAGCGCTCGCTCAGCGGCCAGACGGCCCGCACCGCGGCCACCCTCGCCCTCGCCTCCGCGGCGACCGCCACCGCCTTCGACGGCACGGCGCACGCGGAGCCCGAACTCTCCCCGGCGCAGGTGAAGGCCAAGGTCGACAGGCTCTACCAGGAGGCGGAGGTCGCCACCGACCAGTACAACGGCGCGAAGGAGGACGCCGACAAGGCCCGCAAGAAGGTCAGGGCGCTGCAGGACGAGGCGGCCCGGCGCGAGGACGCGCTCAACTCCGAGCGGCAGCGCCTCGGTTCGACGGCCGCGGCCCAGTACCGCGACGGCGGCATCGATCCCTCCCTCCAGCTGCTGCTCTCCTCCTCCCCCGACCGCTATCTCGACGAGGCCTCGCTCGCCGACCGGGTCGGTACGCGGCAGGCGGCCACCATCGCCAAGGTCAGGAAGCAGTTGCGCGGTGTCGAGCAGCTGCGCAGCCAGGCCGACACCCAGGTGAGCGAACTGCGCACCAAGCAGCAGGAGTTGGCGCGGCAGAAGCGGACGGTCACGAAGAAGCTGGCCGAGGCCCGCGACCTGCTCGGCCGGCTCGACCCGGCGGACCGGGCCCTCGCGACCGGCGCGGCGGGCCCGGCGGGTGCGGCAGGAGCCGCGGGATCCGCGGACGCCGCCCGCGCCTCGCGCTCCGCGACCGCCGACCGCACCGCCCTGTCGGCGTCGACGAAGGCCCCCAACTCCCGTGCGGCGGCGGCCATCGCGTACGCGTACGGGAAGCTGGGCAGCCCCTATGTCTGGGGCGCGACCGGTCCGAACGCCTTCGACTGCTCGGGGCTGACCCAGGCGGCGTACCGCGCGGCGGGCGTCTCCCTCCCGCGCACCACGTACTCCCAGATCAACGCGGGGCAGCGGATCTCACGGTCCCAGCTCCAGCCGGGCGACCTGGTGTTCTTCTACTCGGGCATCAGCCACGTGGGCCTCTACATCGGCAACGGCGAGATGATCCACGCGCCGAACCCGACGGCGCCGGTACGGATCGCGCCGATCGACGAGATGCCGTTCGCGGGCGCGACCCGGGTGACGTGACGCGTGGGGGTCACGCGGACGCCTTCTCCCACACGGACACATGGCTCCGGCTGTCGGCCGTGAACGGCTCGCGCCCCCACCCCGCCCAGCGCTCGCGCGGCCGCAGCCCCGCGATCCGCGCCATGAGGTCGAGTTCGGACGGCCATACGTACCGGAAGGGGACGGACCACAGGGACCCCTGTCCCGTCTCCGGGTCGACGTCGAAGTAGTTCGAGCTCATCGCCTGTGTGACGACGTCGTACCGGTCGAAGGCCCAGCGGGTGTCGCTCACGTGGAACGGGACGGCCTGCTGTCCGTACGGCAGCAGGCGCAGCTCGGGCACGCCGACCTCGACGACGAAGGTGCCGCCGGGCGCCAGCTGGGCCGCCGCGTTGCGGAAGCACTCGACCTGGGCGTCCTGCGTGGTCAGGTTGTTGATGGTGTTGAAGACGAGGTAGGCGAGGGTGAAACCGCCCGCTCCTTCGGCCTCGGCGGTGGCGAAGTCGCCGATGGTCACGGGGATGCGGTCGCCACCCGGCTTCTCCTTCAGCCGGGCGACCATCGCCCGGGACAGGTCGATGCCGTGCACGTCGATCCCGCGCGCGGCGAGCGGCAGCGCGACGCGTCCCGTACCGATGCCGAACTCCAACGCGGGCCCCTCGCCCGTGAGTTCGGCCAGGAAGTCGACGGTGGGGTCGAGGGCCTCGGGGGTGAACATCCGGGCGGAGGAGCGGTCGTAGCCCACGGCGACGGACTCCGGGAAGTAGCCGTCGGGGTCTGCGGGCGGGCCCGCGGTGACGTCAGCCATGGGAAGGGACGGTAGCGGGGGCACCGTGAGCGGCGCACGGGGTTTTCCGTGCGCCGCCTCGGCAGGGTCGGCTACGCGTACGCGTCGCAGCTCGGCAGGGTCCAGGACGCGCCGTCCTTCGCCATCTCCACATAGAGGTAGTAGTGGTTGCCCTCCGGCAGGTCACCCGTGACGGGACCGGCCGTGTACGGCGAGCTGTGACCGCGCGTGCTGGCGGTGCGGCCCGTGCTCAGGTGGGCGACCACGCCCCAGCCGTCGGCGTACGAGTCCGTCGCGTACAGGGCGTCACCCGGGCTGCTGCCATAGGGGTCCTGGTCGAACAGGGCCAGACCGACGTAGTGGTCGTCCTGGTCGTAGGCGATGGCCTCCCACTCGCTGGGCGAACTGAGGTGCCTGCACACGGTGTAGAAGGACGTCGCCGCGCTCGCGGTGCCGCTGCCGAGCGCCGTCGCCGCCGTGGCGAGCAGGGTCGCCGCCGCGAGCAGGGCGCCGGTCCTCATCTTTCGAGCCATGATGGTTCTCTCCCCTGGTCGCGCGCGTCTGTCGGCGCGCACGCTTCCACCTGTCCATGACAATCACGGACGACCGGAGCGGAGCATATCCCTCCGGTCCCCCTCGGCGGGACACCCGGCGGCGAACGGATTCCGGTCAGCCCCGCAACGTCGCTTCGAATTCACCCCGCGCCCCCGCGAGCCACTCCTGCAGCCGGTCCCAGCGGGCCCAACCCCCGTTGTCCGTCCAGATCTTGACGAACGCCGGGTGCCCCTCCGCGAGGCGCCGGGCGACGAAGGCGCGGCACGACGCCGTGGCCTGCTCCACGACGCGGGGAAGGACGGCGCGGTCCCGGGGTCCAGCATCGGCACCCAGTAGTGGGCGGTCATCGCCACGTCCCACACCGGACGCCCCGGCGCCGCCATGTCGAAGTCGATGAGGGCGGCGGCCCGGCCGTCGCGGAAGACGACGTTCTCCGGGCAGACGTCGTTGTGGCACAGGACCGGGCTGTCCCCCGGCTCCGGGTCGGCGAACTCCGCGGACCAGGTGACGGTCCGGTCGACGTCGCGGGCCGCGTCGTGCATCCGGCGCAGCAGCGCCCCGACGGAGCGCAGCGCCGGCTCGGTCATCGCCCAGGCCGGGAACGGGGGAAGGGCCACGTCCCCGGGCACGTACGAGAGTTCCTCGCGGCGGCCGTCCTCCGTGATCCGCAGCGGGGCCGGGGCCCCGTCGAAGCCCCGTCGGCGCAGCGCCGCGAGGTGGGCGTGGACGGCGGGGGCGTGCGGCGGAGCCGGGCGCTCGACGACGGGGCCGCGCCGGAAGACCCGCGCCGCGTTCGAGAGCCCGCCCGGCAGTTCCTCGTACCGCTCGGCCGCGCTCACTCCTTCCTGCCCTGCACCGCCACCGTCACGCCGAGCCCCACCATCGCGAGCCCGCCCACGCCGCCGACCGCGGCGAGCCGGCGCGGGGAGCGGGCGAACCAGTTCCGGGCCGTGGACGCGGCGAGCCCCCACACGCTGTCCGACGCGACCGCGATGGCGTTGAAGACCAGGCCGAGCAGCAGCATCTGGAGCACGGTGTGCCCGGCGCCCCGGTCCACGAACTGCGGCAGCACGGCGGCGAAGAAGACGACGGTCTTGGGGTTGGAGACGCCGACCGCGAACCCCTCCCAGAAGGTGCGCAGCGTCCCCTTGGACACCGCGCCCGAGTCGGCGAACACCGTCTGGAGCGAGCGCCGTTGCCGGATCGCCTGCACGCCCAGGTAGACGAGATAGGCGCCACCCAGCAGCTTCAGCGCCGTGAAGACCGCGACGGAGCGTTCCACGACCGTGCCGACGCCGAGGGCCACGGCGACGACCAGCACGTACGACCCGGCCGTGTTGCCCACGACCGTGGTCAGCGCCGAGCGCCGCCCCTGCGCGAGCGCGCGGCCGACGACGAACAGAACGCTGGGCCCGGGGATCACGATGAGGAGGAAGGACATCGCCGCGAAGGCGAGGAGTCGGTCGGCAGACATCATGAAATCAAGCTAGCCACACGCGAGTTGGCCCCGGCAACAGCCGGCGGGGCGGCAGCGCGCACCCCACGCCGCACCGCCGACCAGGAGATCACCGGAGATCACCGTTGATCAGACGAGGCGCCGCGCGGTGGCCCACCGCGTCAGCTCGTGCCGGTTGGAGAGCTGGAGCTTCCTGAGCACCGCCGAGACGTGCGACTCGACCGTCTTGACGGAGATGAAGAGCTGCTTGGCGATCTCCTTGTACGCGTAGCCGCGGGCGATGAGGCGCAGCACCTCGCGCTCGCGCTGCGTGAGCCGGTCCAGGTCCTCGTCGACCGGCGGGGCGTCCGTCGAGGCGAACGCGTCGAGGACGAAGCCCGCGAGGCGCGGCGAGAACACCGCGTCGCCGTCCTGCACACGGAAGATCGAGTCGACGAGGTCCGTGCCGGTGATCGTCTTGGTGACGTAGCCGCGCGCGCCTCCCCGGATGACCCCGATCACGTCCTCCGCCGCGTCGGACACCGACAGGGCCAGGAAACGCACCGGGTTCTCCGCGTCGCCCATCAACGCCGCGCTGCGGCGCAGGACTTCGACCCCGCCGCCGCCCGGGAGGTGCACGTCCAGGAGGACCACCTCGGGGCGCGTCGCCGTGATCACCGTGACCGCCTGGTCGACGTCGGCCGCCTCGCCGACGACCTCGACGCCCGTCGTCTCGGTGCGGCCGATCTCGGCCTGCACTCCGGTGCGGAACATGCGGTGGTCGTCGACGAGGACCACGCGGACGTGGCGCCCGGGTCCCTGGGTCGTCTCAGCTGCCTCGTCCGTCATGACGTCGTCCTCTCCGCCCGCTTCATGGTCAGTTCGACCTCGGTGCCGCCGTCCGGCACGGCCCGAAGACGTGCCGTGCCGCCGTTGCGTTCCATCCGGCCGATGATCGATTCTCTTACGCCCATGCGGTCGGCGGGGATGGAGTCGACATCGAAACCCGGTCCCCGGTCGCGTACCGACACGAACACCTCGTTCCCCTCCGATGTCGTCTCGATCTCCGCGTAGACCTGGACGGCGCCGCCCTCGCCACCGTACTTGGCCGCGTTCACCATCGCTTCCCGCGCGGCCTGCATCTGCGCCGACAGGCCCTCGTCGAGGCGGCAGTCGCCGACGACCACGACCTCCAGGGGGACGCCGTGCTTGTCCTCGACCTCGGCCGCGTTGCGCTTCACGGCCTCGGCTACCGTCTCGGGATCCTGCGGGTTCTCGGCGGCGGCCGGCTTGTACAGCCAGGCCCGCAGGTCGCGTTCCTGGGCGCGGGCGAGCCGGCGCACCTCGTTCGTGTTGTCGGCGTTGCGCTGGATCAGGGTCAGGGTGTGCAGCACCGAGTCGTGGACGTGGGCGGCGACCTCGGCCCGCTCCTGCGCGCGGATGCGCATCAGGCGTTCCTCGGACAGGTCCTGGGTCATCCGGATCAGATAGGGCCCGGCGAGCAGCGCGATGCCGACCAGGACGGCGAGCGCCGCCTGGAGGATCGAGCCGAGGTGCTCGGTGGCGCCCTGCGTGACGAAGATGCCGGTCACACCGGCCCCGACGAGCAGCACCCCGGCGCCGGCCCGCGCCAGCTGCAGGGTGCGCCTGCGGCGGCCGACCTCGGCCCAGCGGGCCCTGCGCGCGTTGTCCGCCTGGCGCCACACGAGGGCGACGCCCGCGCCGACGAGGACGGCGGGGACCAGGTACGCCTTGGTGTTCCCGGTGAGGTTCACGTTCTGCACGAAGATCATCGCGACGATGACCATCAGGACCAGGGCGAGGATCTGCCCCTTGTCGGGGCGGCGCGCCACCAGCCTGCGGCGGCCGTCGGCGGAGACCTCCGTGGTCAGCATCGACGAGCCCACGGGCCGGTCGGTGCCGACGCCGCCCACGCCGAGCGGCACGAAGAACCAGAACGCCGCGTAGAGCAGCGCCCCGAGCCCGTCGGCCATGAACAGGCCCACGAACACGAGCCGTACCCAGATGACGGGCAGGCCGAGATGCCCGGCCAGGCCCCGCGCCACTCCGCCCAGCCAGCGTCCGTCGCTGCTTCGGTAGAGCTTGCGCGGTGGCCGCGGGTCTTCCACGAGGGGGGCGGTCGCTGCTTCCGGCATGCCCCCGATCGTCACACGGCGGGGCGGGCCCTGGCATCAGGGTCGGGCCCTCATACGTCCCTGATCTTCCTCCGGGTACGCGGCGGGGGCTCAGGGACGATCTCAGGGTTCGGCCAGGGTTGTCCCGACTCCCGCCGGCGGCCCGGGCCCGCCACCATGGACGTATGACGCAAGAGGACACCGTGACCGAGGTCCCCGGGACGCAGCCGGAGGCCCCGCCGCGCCGTTTCCGCAGGGACCGGCGCCACAAGACGCTGGGCGGGGTGTGCGCGGGGCTCGGCCGACACTGCGACATGGACCCGGTGATCTTCCGGATCGGTCTGACCGTGCTGGCCGTGACCGGCGGTGTCGGCCTGATCTTCTACGGTTTCGCGTGGCTCTTCGTCGCGTACGACGACGAGGACGAGAACGAGTTCAGGAAGCTGCTCACCGGGCGGGTCGACGGTCCGGGGCTCGCCGCGATCGTCACCGCGCTGGTCGGCTGCGGCGTCTTCCTCTCCATGCTGAACAACGGGGGCGCGCTCACCTTCGCCGTCGTCCTGGCCCTGCTGCTGGCGGGCGCCGGGTACTGGTCGCAGCAGCGCCGCGACGCCGACCCCGACCCGGTCGCCGCGCAGGCCGTCGCGGACGCCCCGCCGGAGGCGCAGGCACCGCCGGTCGCCGGGGCGCCGTCGTGGTGGCGGGACCCGATCGTCAAGGACGGTACGCACATCGGGGGCACCGGCTACTTCTGGGGACCGTCGGACATGGCCGAGGCTCCGGGGGCGCGTGCGGCCGGGCCGGGGGCGGGTCCCGCCGTCCGGCGGTCCGCGGCGCCGGCCCGGCCGCGCGGCATCGGCGGCCTCACGTTCCTGGGCGCGCTCGTCGCCGGGACCATCGGCACCGCGGCCACCTGGGACGACCGCACGCTCAGCCACAGCCTGCAGACCGGGCTCGCCTGCGCGCTCGTCGTCTTCGGGCTCGGCATCGCCGTCAGCGCCTTCCGGGGGCGCACCGGCGCGGGCTCCATCGTCCTCGCGGTCCTCACGGCGGGGCTGCTCACGGCGTCCGCCGCGCTGCCCTCCAACATCAGTACGCAGTGGATGCGCACGGACTGGACGCCGACGAGCGTCGCGGACGTGCACGAGAGGTACGAGGTCGGCTCCGGCGTCGGCACGCTCGACCTGTCCGGGGTGAAGCTGCCCGCGGGCAAGACCCTCCCCGTCCACGTGGAGGTGGGCGCGGGGAAGGCGACGATCGTGGTGCCGAAGGACGCACGGGTGGAACTGCACGCCGAGACCGGCGTCGGCGACATCCAGCTGCCCGGCGACACCTCGAACGACGTCGACGTCCGGCCCGGCATCGACGAGAAGACGACGCTCGAACCGCCCCCGGGGACGAAGGCCTCCGGCACGTTCGAGGTGCATGTCGAGGTCGGGATCGGACAGGTGGAGGTGTCCCGTGCGGCGTGAATTCCTTCCCGGGCGGTTGCTCGCGGGGCTGATCCTGATGGTGACCGGAGTCGTGTACTTCGGGGACGCGGGCGGGGCGTGGGACACGCCGTGGTTCGTGGCGATCCCGTTGGTGGTGGGCGGGCTGTGCCTGGCGGGCGCGGTGGGGGTGGTGACGCACTCGGTCAGGTCCCGGCGCCGCAAGGGGGCGGCGGGTGGGTGAGTGCGGGTTTCGTCGTGGCTGGTCGCGCCCCGTGGCGGAGCCGCTGATCGACACGGCCCTGCGCCCCTGAAGGCATGCGCTGCGCGCAGCCTTACCCCGTGGAGATCGCGCACGAAGTGCGCATCTCCAGGGGCGCGAGGCTGTATCGATGTGCGGCTCCGCCGCGGGGCGCGAGCAGCCCCCACCGGAGCCGCGGCCGCCACGGAACCGAACCGTCCGAGCTAACCGGCGAGCCCCCTGCGCCGGCGGAGCCACCACGCGTCGACCGACCACACCGACGCCCCGGCCAGCACCAGCGGCAGCCACGCCATCAGGTACGCCAGATCGTTCCCGAGGAAGTACGGCGTCACCTGCCAGCTCACCGTCAGCCACAGGCTCAGGGAGATCAGCGCCCCGCCGACCGCCGCGATCCGCGCCAGCACACCGAGCAGCGTGCCGATGCCGACCGCCAGCTCACCGAAGGCGATCGCGTAACCGAAACCGGCCGGGGACTTCAGCGCCAGATCGACGAGCTCCGGGAGCGCGGAGCTGTCCCGCACCCCGCGCATCTGCTCGCCGATCGAGCCGGCCCCCAACGCCTTGAAGAACGCGCTGTCACTGAGCTTGTCGTAGGACGCGTAGATGAAGGTGATGCCCAGGAAGATCCGCAGCGGGACCAGGGCGTACCGCTGGGCGGTGTCCCTCCAGTCGCCGCGGCCGCCCTGGGCTCCCCCGTCCACGTACCCGCTGTACGAGCCGGTCCGCATACTGTGCGTCATCGCGCTCCGCCGCCTCTCGCGCCTGGGTCTTTACCCGACCATACGTACGACAGCGCTGATCGGCTCAGCCCGGCGGGGCCCCGCTCAGTCCAGGACGTCGATGGCGCACCGGTTGGTCTCGGCCCCGGTCGCGGTGATCACCTGCACCTCGACCCGGCCGGGCTCCACGTCCACCGGCACCGGCACGGTCAGCAGCGTGTCGGCCGGGTTGGTGAAACCGCCGGGGACCGGGACGAGCGGTACGTGGACGTGGACCGGGCCGATGCGCACGGCGACCCGGGTCAGCTGGTCGGCGGTGCCCGCGCCGGGCGGCACGAACCCGGCGCCGCGGATCTCGATGTCGTCGCCGGTGCGGATGGGGGCGTCGAGGTCCCCTGCCTCCCGGGCGCGCACCACGGAGTGGATGACGGGCCGGCCGCCCTCCGCGTACTTTCCGGCCAGATAGGTCGCCGCCGAGACGACGACGAGGACCGCGAGGCCCCACGGCAGGTCGGGCAGCTGTTCGGGGCGGCGGGCGAGCCGGGCGGCGGCCCAGACGACGGCGGCCGCGCACACGGCGACGTACTGAGTGTCGGTGAAGCTGCCGCGCCCCGAGTCGTCGGTGAGCAGGTCGGCGGCGCGGGGCCGGGCCGCGCGCACCTTCTGGAGCCGCTGTCCGAGGACGCGCAGGCCGACGACCCTGCGGACCAGGACGGCGACCGCGCAGACCACCGCCAGGACGGTCAACAGGCCCGCGCCCGCCGCGAGTTCGAGCCCGTCGATGAGGGCGTCACGGCGGGCGGGACCCGAGGCGGCCGCGAGTTCACCGGCGAGCACCAGGACCGCGTACACCGAGAGCAGCACGACCCCGGCCGCCACCGCGCGCGACGTCGAGAGCCGGTTGTCCTCGCCGATCAGCGGGGCGAGGGCGCCGCCGCGCGCCCGGTGCAGATACGCGGCGCCGCTCAGCAGCGCGGCCACGAGCACCGCGGCGGCGAGTCCCGCGGTGCGCACGGCGGTCCAGCCCGCGCCGATCGCGGTCAGCAGCTGGACCAGGAGCAGCACGCCCACCGCGCCCCACACGACGTACAGGGTGCGCTGCCACAGTCCGGCGAGCCAGGCGGCGCCCTCCTCCCGGCCGCGGTCGGCGACCGCCTGCGCGGACTGGGTGAGTTCGTCGGAGATCCACTGCCGGGACGCCCCGGCCGAGTGGGCGACGGCGGGCGGGAGGCCGGTGCCCGACGCCAACTCGTCGCGCTTGGCGAGGAATGCGGCGACCGCCCTGCGGTGCCCCTGGCGCGCGCCGTGCGGACAGTCGCCGCAGGTGCAGCCGCCCCCGTGCGTGTCCTGCCCCTGCCGTGCTTCCTGCACCGCCACCGTTGTGCCCCCGCCTTCGGAATCAGCGATTCCGTGGTTGCCGTCAACTTCCGTGTGATGAGAGGGAATTGTGCCGTACGCGGCGCACGCTCCGGCGCGCAGGTCCACCCCTGGAGACTGAACGGCTTTCGCCCGCATTGACCGGAGTGTTGACGGGACTGCGAGAATTTCCGTATGGCCGAGATCATCCAGCGTGACGGGACCTGGGCCTTCGACGGAACCACGGTCCGTATCACCCCGGGACTGCACCGCAGCGTGGCCCTGCTGCGGCAGACGTACGGCGAGATCGACGTGCCGCTGACGGCGGTCGCGGGCGTCGCCTACGAGCCGGAGCGCCGCCGCGGCCGCCTCCGGCTCACCCTGCGCGAGGCCGCCGACCCGCTCCTGCAGGCCACCGGAGGGCGGCTGCCGGAGTCCGCCGACCCGTTCCGGCTCGCGGTCGACACGGACCGTTCGGGCGTCGCCGAGTACCTCGCCGAGGAGATCCGTCAGGCGCTGCTGCTCGAACAGCTGCCGGACGGGCCCGCCCGGTCGTATCTGGTCTCCGGGCCCGCCGTCCCCGTCTCGGTGCGCTCCAGCGACGGCACGGTCTCGTTCGACGGGAGCCGGGTGCGGATCGACTGGAGCGACACCTCGGACCGGGTGAAGCGGGCGACGGGCCCGCGGGTCATCGCGCTCGGCGATCTCGACGGAGTCGACTGGGTGCCCAACTCCGGCTACGAGGACGGTTTCTTACGGTTCGTCACCAAGACCGGCCCACGCACGCCCCCGCACGTCAAGCTGCCGCCGGAGAAGGACCCGTACGCCCTGGACCTGTGGGGCAACGCCCGCAAGGACCTGCTCACCGCGCTGGTCGCGGCGGCGGTGACGGCCCGCCTGCCGCACCCGTCGGCCCCGCGCGAGGCCCTGCCGGGCGGCACCGGCCCCGCGCGCGCCGACCACGACGTACTCCTGCGGAGGCTGCGCGAACTGGGCGAGCTGCACCGTCAAGGGGTGCTCACGGAGGCCGAGTTCGCCCTCACCAAAGGGGTCGTGCTGCGGGATTTCCGGTAGGCCGGGCGCGGGCCGCTACCCCAGCAGCTCCGGCTCGCTGCGCGTGATGTCCTGCCACATGCTCTGGTAGTTGATCCACGCGACGAGGTCGCCGCCGCTCTGGTCCCGGGTCGCCACGGCCTGCCGCCGGTCGATGAGCACCGGCCGCCCCGCCGCCCGCGCCGCGAGCTGCACCTCGCAGCACCGCTCCAGGGAGATGAACCACCAGGCCGCCGCGTCCACCGAGTCCCCGACGGTCAGCAGCCCGTGATTGCGCAGCACCAGCGCCTTGTACCCGCCGAGCGCGGCCGCGATCCGCTTGCCCTCGCCCGCGTCGACGGAGACACCCGTGTACTCGTCGAGCAGCGCGTGGTCCTCGTAGAACGCGCACGCCTCCTGGGTGATCGGCTCGATCAGCTCGCCGAGCGCGGACAGGGCGCGCCCGTACGTGGAGTGGCAGTGTGCGACGGCGACCAGTTCCGGCCGGGCGCGGTGCACCTCGGCGTGCACGGTGAAGGCGGCCTGGTTGACGTGGTGGCGCCCCTCGACGACCTGCCCGTCCCCGTTGGCGAGGACCAGGTCGCCGACGGTGATGTGGCGCAGCGGCACCCCGAACGGATTGACCCAGTAGCAGTCCGCGAACTCCGGGTCCCGGACCGTGATGTGTCCCGACACCCCGTCCTCGTACCCGAGCCGCCCGAAGATCCGCAGTGCGCCCGCGAGCCGCTCCTTGCGGTACCGCCGCTCGTCGGCGGCGCTCTGGTGCACCGGCGGCATGGCGAAGTGCAGCCGGTCCGTGGGTATCGGGGCGGGGGCGGGGCTCTGCGGCGTCGACATGGAGCGGAAGGTACCTCCGTGGCCGTGAAGGCTCCAGATCCGCGCGGTGAAGAGAGTGCGCACAGTCCACCGGACCGTTCCCGGCCATCGTCGGGAAACCGGACAGGAGATGTCGGGTACAGCGGGCACAATCGGCCGCATGACGTCGAACTGGGCCGCTTTCACCACCGCCGAGCCGGACCTCGCCAAGCTGGTCGAGGAGCGCTTCGGCCACCACGTCCACCACGTCCTCGCGACCCTGCGCAGGGACGGTTCGCCCCGTACCAGCGGGCTCGAAGTCCGTTTTCTGAACGGCGAGTTGTGGCTCGGCATGATGCCTGACTCGCTCAAGGCCCGCGACCTGATGCGCGACCCGCGTTTCGCGGTCCAGGCGAACCCGGGGGACGGCACGAGCATGGCCGGCGGTGACGTACGGATCTCGGGGCGCGCCCTGCTCGTCGAGGACCCGGCGGCCATCGCCCGCTACACCGACCGGGTGCAGGTCCCCGACCCGAACTCCTTCCACCTGTTCCGCACCGAGCTGACCGAGGTGACCAGGACGTACGTCGAGGACGAGAAGTACCTGGTCGTACAGGTGTGGAACCCGGGCGGGCCGGTGCGCACGATGAAGCGGACCTGAAACGCGAGAGCGCCGCCCGCCTCACGGCGGACGGCGCTCTCACACGCTGGTGGGGACTACTCCCACTCGATGGTGCCCGGCGGCTTCGAGGTCACGTCGAGGACGACGCGGTTGACGTCCGCCACCTCGTTCGTGATCCGGGTCGAGATCTTCGCGAGCACGTCGTACGGCATCCGCGTCCAGTCCGCCGTCATGGCGTCCTCGGACGAGACGGGGCGCAGCACGATCGGGTGGCCGTAGGTGCGGCCGTCGCCCTGGACGCCGACGGAGCGGACGTCGGCGAGCAGCACGACCGGGCACTGCCAGATCTCGCGGTCGAGGCCGGCGGCGGTCAGCTCCTCGCGGGCGATGGCGTCGGCCTCGCGGAGCAGGTCGAGGCGGTCCTTGGTGACCTCACCGACGATGCGGATGCCGAGCCCCGGGCCGGGGAACGGCTGGCGCTGGACGATCTCGTCCGGCAGGCCCAGCTCGGCGCCGACCATGCGGACCTCGTCCTTGAACAGCTGGCGCAGCGGCTCGACGAGCTCGAACTCGATGTCGTCGGGCAGACCGCCCACGTTGTGGTGCGACTTGATGTTCGCGGTGCCGGTGCCGCCGCCGGACTCGACGATGTCCGGGTAGAGCGTGCCCTGGACGAGGAACGCGACCTCGGGGCCCTCCTCCTGGAGGATCTCCAGCTGGGCCTGCTCGAAGACGCGGATGAACTCACGGCCGATGATCTTGCGCTTGGTCTCCGGGTCGGAGACACCGGCCAGCGCGTTCAGGAAACGCTCGGACGCGTCGACGACCTTCAGGTTCGCGCCGGTGGCCGCGACGAAGTCCTTCTCGACCTGCTCGGTCTCGCCCTTGCGCATCAGGCCGTGGTCGACGTACACGCAGGTCAGCTGGGAGCCGATGGCCTTCTGGACCAGCGCGGCGGCCACCGCGGAGTCGACGCCGCCGGACAGGCCGCAGATCGCGCGCTTGTCGCCGACCTGCTCGCGGATCGCGGCGACCTGCTCCTCGATGACGTTGCCGGTCGTCCAGCTCGGCTCGATGCCGGCGCCGCGGTACAGGAAGTGCTCCAGGACCTGCTGGCCGTGCGTGGAGTGCATGACCTCGGGGTGGTACTGGACCCCGTAGAGCTTCTTCTCGTCGTTCTCGAAGGCGGCGACGGGGACGACGTCCGTGGAGGCCGTCACCGTGAAGCCCTCGGGCGCCGCCGAGCAGGCGTCGCCGTGCGACATCCACACCGGCTGCTCGGCCGGGGTGCCTTCGAAGAGGGTGGAGCCGGGGCGGGAGACGGTCAGCGCGGTGCGGCCGTACTCGCGGGCGCCGGTGTTGTCGACGGTGCCGCCGAGGGCCGTCGCCATCAGCTGGAAGCCGTAGCACATGCCGAAGACCGGGACGCCGGCCTCGAAGAGCTCGCGGTCCAGGCGCGGGGCGCCCTCCGCGTAGACCGACGACGGGCCGCCGGAGAGGATGATCGCCGCCGGGTTCTTGGCGAGCATCTCCGCGACCGGCATGGTGCTCGGCACGATCTCGCTGTAGACCCGGGCCTCACGGACTCGGCGGGCGATGAGCTGGGCGTACTGCGCACCGAAGTCGACGACCAGGACGGTGTCGGGGGCGGCGGCAGCGGAAGTCGCTGATGACACGGGTTGCCTTCCGGCGGCTGAGCGATGGGGTCGTTTGGCCGATTCTACCGGGTGGCTCGTACGTTCCTCCGGCCACGCCTGTTCGCCGTGGCCGGAGGGGGCGCGTGGGCGGGTGCGGCTTCGGTGGGGGCTGGTCGCGCAGTTCCCCGCGCCCCTGAAGGCATGCGCTGCGCGCGGCCTTCCCCGATGGAGATCGCACGGAGGGCGCGACCAGCCCATCGCAGACACCCGGCGCCGCCCAGGCGTACACTCGCTCTCATGTTCTCGCAGACGACCTTCGTCTTTACCTATGGCAGCCGGCCCGCCGGATGCCGAGGTCGTGCTGCTTGAGCCACTGACAAGCGACTTCCCAGGCGCCCCGGGCCGACAAGGCCCGGGGCGTCTGTGGTGTCCGGGCCGTGTCGGGCCGAGGCGCACATACCCCGACTGGAGCCCACAATGACGCTCATGACCAGCGATTCCGCCGCCACCGCCACCGAGCGGACCGGCGCGCGCACCAGCGAGGCCGCCGACCTGATCTCCGGCGCCCGCGACCGCATCGACGCCCTGGACGACCGGATCATCGGTCTCGTCCAGGAACGGATGGCCGTCTCCGCGGTGATCCAGGAGGCGCGCATCACCTCCGGCGGCCGGCGCGTGAACCTCTCGCGCGAGATGGAGATCCTGTCCCACTACAGGGGCGCCCTCGGCAAGCCCGGCACCGCGCTCGCGATGACGCTCCTGGAGCTGTGCCGGGGCCGGGTCTGACGCCCGCTCCGCCCACCCGTATCCCAGTGCGCCCACCAGTTCGAATCCGCACTCACCCGTACGGCGCGTGACCCCGGGCCCGCGGGCTTCGTTGGTCCCGATGTCCGTGCCAGCCAGGGGCGGGCCCAACCGAACCACGCGTGGCTCCGCTGGAGCGATGAGACGTCACGGTCACGCCGTACGTCGTGGGACCTCGCTCCAGTGAAGTGACCGGACGGCAGGGGACAGCAGCCCGGTCACCGAAGAGAACGGCCGGTCCCGGGGACGCCCGGGACCGGTCGGACTCCCTCCCGTACCTCCTCGTACTCCCCCGTACTCCCCGTACTCCTCGCAGACCCCCTCAGCACACCACAGCACCCCGCACCATCGAGCCCGACGCGCAGGAAACCCCCACGCCCGCGCATCGAGTCCCCGGCTCCCCCGTGCGGCCACACCCCAGACCCACGGCGCTACCCCCCCCGGCGCCGTCTCGCGGCACCGACGCTGCCCTGACGTCGGAGCCGACAGCGAAGGGCCCCGCAGGCTTTCCTGCGGGGCCCTTCGCTCATGTCGGCGCCGGCCGGCCACGGGCCCGCGCAGCCGCCCGACCGTCGTCAACTGGGCTGTTCTTCCTACGACTTGGCGTACTTCTCCAGCTTCGCCGCCTGCGCCTCGATCATCCCCTGCGGCACCTGTGCCTGCTCGGCGCTCAGCAGGTTCGCGCCGTAGAAGACCGCCAGCGTCGAGCCGCTGCGCACGATCGTGTACGTGACCGGGACCTTCTCGCCCTCGATCTCGGCGGTCATCGAGTACGAGACGGCCTCGTCGCCGACCGCGGGGGCCTTGTGGGCCTCGACCTTCTTGTACTGGTAGTCGGTGTGCTCGAAGGAGGCGCACTTCTCGCTCTGCGTGCGCAGATCGGCGACGACCTTCTTCGCGTCGGCCTCGCCCTGGGCGAGCAGCCCGACCCGGATGACCGTGGCGTCCGTCGCCTTGAGGCTGGAGAGCGAGCGGGAGACGCGGGCCTTCGCGTCCGGCTCGGTGCCGAGCAGCATCATGTCGGCGATCGCCTGGCAGGACGAGGGCTCGGCGGGCACGCTGACGTCCGGGATCTCATCGTCGGGCGTGGTGCCGACGCGGTAGCCCTTCACGTCCTCCTTGCTGATGACGGCCTGCTTCAGCTGCGCCTCCGTGAGCGGCTTCAGCTCGGCCTCCTTCGCCGCGGCCGACGCGCCGGCCGCGGGCTTCTTCGCGCCGCCCTCGGAGTCGTCGTCCGTGCCCGAACCGCACGCCGCCGTCGTGGCGAGCGCCGCCACCGCACAGACACCGGCCAGCACACGCCCCAGCTGTGACTTCACGTTCTTCCCCACCTCAAGTGTTCATGGGCGCCTGCACGACAACGCCTGCGCCGAACCGCAATCAAAGCTGTGACCTGGGGTATTTGCCAACCCTTTAGTGGCCCTTTGGGTAACGATCAGACATCGCAGAAATGGTTGTAGGCGGCCGGACATGATCCACGTCTCATAAAGATTCTGTGAAGCCGGGACAACCATTCACAGGGATCACCGGTCACACATGCCGTAACAACGGCCACACCCGCGACCGCCACCGCGGCGGCCTCCACTCCGTACCCATCGAGGTCTTGATGAAGCTTCGCCGCGCACTGGTGACGGCGGCCGCGACGGCCGCCATCGCCCCGATAGCGCTCCTTTCCGCCCCGGCCGCCTTCGCGGACGAGACGCCGGGCACCAGCACCGAGACCACCGCGACGACCCCGGCCGCGGAGAGCACCGAGTCGACGCCGGCCGAGGAGACCCCGGCCGGCGAGACGCCGCCCACGCAGACCCCGGGCACCGAGACGACCACGCCCGCCGAGACCACGCCGACCTCGCCGCCGGCGACGACGACGCCGTCCCCGACGGGCAGCACGTCGCCGAGCGAGACCGCGAAGCCGACCGACGAGCCCGGCGACGACGAGTGCACGGACTTCGAGGACAGCCCCGGCACCCTCGCCGAGCTGCGCGGCCTGCCCTCGAAGATCGTCGCCGGCTCCGGCTGGCACTCCTTCTCGTACCGCGTGTCGAACTACACGGACACCGCTTTCGAGTCGGTCTACGCGGAGATGTACGCCTTCTCGTTCGCCTACGACAAGGACACCACGGACACCACCCGCTACCTGCACGTCCAGTGGTCGGACGGGTCCGGCTGGCACGACCTGGACATCGACTTCGCCACGTCCGAGCAGCCGTTCGCCGAGCTCGGCGCCCTGGCGCCCGGCAAGCACGCGGACGTCGCGCTGCGCATCAAGGTCGACGCCAAGGCCCCGGCCGGCATCGGCGGCTCGCTGGCCTTCGCGACGAGCGTGACCGCGGACGGCGTCTGCGGTTACAGCGTCCCAGAGGACCAGGAGTACAGCTTCGAGGTGCTGGCCGCGGGCACCACGCCGGGCAAGGTCCCGGACGCCACGGCCAAGCCCAAGCCGTCCAACACCCCGGCCCCGCAGTCCAGCAGCACCCCGGTCAGCGGGTCGCTCGCCTCCACCGGTTCCAGCTCCATGCTGCCGACGTTCGGCCTGGTCGCCGGTGTCGCCGTGGTGGCCGGTGCCGGTGTCGTGTACTCGGTGCGCCGTCGCAAGGCGGCCGGCGAGGCGTAGGCGCGCAGCGCCCGTACCCGCGCGAAGGACCCGCACTCGGAGGGGGGTGCGGGTCCTTCGCGCGTCACGTCAACTGCCTTGTGGCTCCTGCTTCTTGGGCGGGACCGCCGGCATCCCGAGGAACGGCAGCCGCAGCGCGCCGAACGCGTCCTTCGCAACCGCCGGGTGCCGCGGCTCGACCGGGGACATCCGCACGTACGCCGCCCCGCTCTGCGGGCGCCCGTCCTCCTCGCCCTTGTTGGGCCAGTACGACATCGCGCGCTCGGCCTGCGCCGTGATGGTCAGCGACGGGTTCACACCCAGGTTCGCCGAGACCGCGGCGCCGTCGACCACCGAGATGCCGGGGTGGCCGTAGACCCGGTGGTACGGGTCGATGACGCCGGTCTCCGCGGAGTCCCCGATGGGGCAGCCGCCCAGGAAGTGAGCGGTGAGCGGGGTGCCCATCAGCTCGCCGACGTTCGACCCGGCGAAGCCGTTGATCTCGGCGGCTATCGCGGCGGCGCCCTGCGAGGCCGCGCGTATCTGCTTGGGGTTGGGCGCGCCGTGCCCCTGCCTGGCGGTGAGCAGGCCCTTGCCGACGCCGTCCGGCTTCAGATACGTCGTCAGCGAGTTGTCCAGGGACTGCATGACGAGCCCGATGATGGTCTTCTCCGACCAGCGGCGGTTGGAGAGCGAGCGCACGGCCAGGCTCGGGTGCTTGACCACGTTGGCCAGCCAGCCCGCGACCCTGGACGAGCCCTCCACGTACGGGACCTGGAGGATCGACATGCCGCCCATCGCGTTCGAGCCCTTGCCGTAGCGGACCGGCTCGATGTGGGTGTTCGCGTCCGGGTGGATCGAGGACGTGATGGCGACGCCCTTGGTGAAGTCGGCCTTCGCGCCGTGCTTCTTGCGGTAGCGGCGGTCGGTGGTCTGCGCGCCGACGAGCGCCTCGGAGTTGGTGCGGGTCAGTTCGCCCAACCTGGCCGACAGGTGCGGGAGTTGGCCGCCCGCCTTCATCCGGTGCAGCAGCGTCTGGGTGCCGTACGTGCCGGCCGCGATCACGACCTTGCGGGCCGTGAAGGTGCGGCCCGCGGACTTCTTCTTGTCGTCCGTGGGCAGCGTCGCGACGGCGTAGCCGCCCTGCGAGTCGTCCGTCACCGAGACGACCGTCGTCATGGGGTGGACGACCGCGCCCGCCTTCTCGGCGAGGTACAGGTAGTTCTCGTTCAGGGTGTTCTTCGCGCCGTGGCGGCAGCCCGTCATGCACTCGCCGCACTCGGTGCACGCCTTGCGGGCCGGGCCCGCGCCGCCGAAGTACGGGTCCTCGACCTGCTGTCCCGGCCGCGCCTTCACCCCCTCGGCGTCGTCGCCGTCGCCGAAGAAGACGCCGACCGGCGCCATGTGGAAGGTGTCGCCGACGCCCATCGCCTGGGCGGCCGCCTTCAGGTGCACGTCGGCCGGGGTCATGGTCTTGTTGAGCCGCACCCCGAGCATCCGCTCGGCCTGGTCGTAGTACGGCTTCAGCTCCTCCTCCCAGTCGGTGATGTCCTTCCACTGGGGGTCCTCGAAGAACTGCTTCGGGGGGACGTAGAGGGTGTTGGCGTAGTTCAGCGAACCGCCGCCGACGCCGGCGCCCGCGAGCACCATGACGTTGCCCAGCAGGTGGATGCGCTGGATGCCGTACATGCCGAGCCTGGGGGCCCAGAGATAGTTCTTGATGTCCCAGGAGTTCTTGGGGAGGGTCCCGGGGGTGAAGCGGCGGCCCGCCTCCAGGACTCCGACACGGTAGCCCTTCTCGGTCAGCCGCAAGGCCGACACCGACCCGCCGAAGCCCGAGCCGATGACCACCACGTCGTAGTCGTAGCCGTCCTGTTCCACGTGCGCGTTCTCCTTTGAACGACCGGTTCGACCAGTGCGACCAGTGCGACTACTTCAGGCGGAACTTCTTCATCAGGCTCAGGCTGCGCGTCATGAAGTCCGCGTACTTCTCGTCGCTCATCCCGAACGACGGCGCCATCGGCATCACGCGCTGGTGGGCGACGGTCTGCGCCTCGGTGTACTTGAGGATGCCCTCGGAGCCGTGCCGGCGGCCCAGACCGGAGTCCTTCATGCCGCCCATCGGGGACTGGACCGAGCCGTAGGCCGGCGCATAGCCCTCGTTGATGTTCACGGTGCCGGTGCGCAGCCGCGCCGCGACCTCGTGACCGCGCTTCGCGTCCTTCGTCCACACCGAGGAGTTGAGGCCGTACGCGGTCGCGTTGGCCTGCGCGACGACCTCGTCCTCGTCCGAGAAGCGGTAGATCGAGACGACCGGGCCGAAGGTCTCCTCGTTGCAGACCGCCATCGGCGCCTCGACGCCGTCGAGGATGGTCGGCTCGAAGAAGTACGGGCCGATGTCGGGCCGCGCGACCCCGCCCGCGACGAGGGTCGCGCCCTTGGCGACGGCCTCCTCGACGTGCCGGGTCACGGTCTCCAGCTGGCGCTCGCCGACGAGGGAGCCCATGTCGGCGCCGTAGGCGAGGGACTTGCCGAGCCGCATCGCCTTCGTGCGGGCGGCGAACCGGGCCACGAACGCGTCGGCGACCGACTCGTGGACGTACAACCGCTCGATGGAGATGCACAGTTGGCCCGCGGACGAGAAGCAGGCACGCACCGCGCCGGCCGCGGCCTTCTCGATATCGGCGTCCTTGAGGACCAGCATCGCGTTCTTGCCGCCGAGTTCGAGCGAGACGCCGACCAGCCGGGCGGCGGCGCCCTGCGCGACCTCGCGGCCGGTGCGGGTGGAGCCGGTGAAGGAGACGTAGTCGGCGTGCTTGACCAGCTCGGGGCCGACGACCGGGCCCTCGCCGAGCACGACCTGGAAGACCTCGGCGGGCAGCCCTGCCTCGATGAGCAGATCGCGGGCCCACAGGGCGGTCAGGCAGGTCTCCGTGTCGGGCTTCATCACGACCGCGTTGCCCGCGACGAACGCCGGGAGCGCGTCGCCGACCGACAGCTCCAGCGGGTAGTTCCAGGGGGCGATCTGGCCGATGACACCGCGCGGCTGGCGCAGCTCGGTCACCTTGGTGAGGGTGGGGACGGCGCCGGTGTGCCGCTTCGGGCGCAGGTAGGCGGGGGCCTTCCTGCCGTAGTGGCGGGCGGCCACCGCGACGGCCTGGACCTCCTCGTGCGCGTGCAGCCGGGCCTTGCCGGTCTCCAGCTGGATCAGGTCGAGCACTTCGGCCTGGCGGGCGAGCACCAGGTCGTGGAAGCGCAGCAGGACGGCGGCGCGCTGCCGTACCGGGGTCTTCGCCCACACGGCCTGCGCCTCACGGGCCCGCTCGAAGGCGGTCGCCACGTCCTCGGGCGTCGACTCCGGCAGATCGGCGAGCTTCTCGCCGGTGAACGGCGTGTGGTTCGCGGTGCGCCCCGATCCGACCACGCCACGGGTGAGCTGGGCGACCAGCTCGGGCGTGACCACGTCGGTGACCGTGCGCGCACCCTCCGGGGCGGCGGCGATCGGATTGGTTCCGGCTGCTTCGGGGGTGACCTGCGACTCCGTCATGAAGGGGAGCGTAAGCCTCTGCGGAGACTTTGGGTACCCATCAGTAACGGGCCTTCACGGCGTTCACACACCGCGCCAGCGATCACTGGCAGCAAAGCCGCTGATCAGGGACTTTACCGCCGCCTGCGACAGAACTTCCGAGAGAATCCGCGACAGACCTCACAGCCCTTCGAGCCTGAGCCGGTCGCGGCCTCCCTTGAAGGCGTCGGTGCCCTGTTTCTCGTAGTCGCTGACGCCCTTGGGCATGACGACGGCGAAGTCGTAACGGTTCTTCCCGTCGACGACGTACAGCCGCATCTCGCGCATGGTCGCGCTCTCGTCGGCGTTCAGGTAGGTGATGTCGAGCTGGGCGGCCTCCTTGCCGTGGAAGGTGGTCCTCGTGACCGTCCTGCGGATGTCGCTGTAGCCGTTGTCCCCGTAGGAGTTGCCCACGCTGGTGGCCCAGTCGACCGCGGACGAGCTGCCCTGCTTCCACACCTTCAGGCTCAGCGTGACGTCGCTGTGCGGGTCGCTGTACTGGACGCCGTCCCGGGACGGGTCGTGGTAGGCGTCGGTGAAGGCGTCGGGGACGGAGATCACCGCTTTGAGGTCGGGCTCCTTGTGGGCGGTCCAGCCCTTGTCGGACGGCGTACGGGACGGGGTGGCGGGCTGCGTCGCCGGGTCGTTCGGCGCCTCCGGCAGCAGGGACCCGACCTCGCCCTCCCCCACCTCCTCGCCGGTGGTGTAGGAATCGCCCTTGCCGTCCGGGCCCGAGCCGAGCGAGGTGCCGAGCCAGACCCCGCCGCCGACGAGCAGCGCACCGGCCAGCGCGGCGGCCAACAGGGCGGGTGTACGACGGGACTTGGGCCTCCGTGCGGGCTCGGTCGCGGCGGACTCGGGGACCGTGGGACCGGGCGCAGCAGGCTCGGGCGCCGTGGACTCGGCCTCGGGCTCCAGTTTCAGCGCCTCCGCGCGGGTCAGCCGGACCGTGCCCGGGTCCGCCGGCCGCGCCGGGGACGCCGCCGGATCGAGCGCCGCCTCCAGGTCCGCGGCCACTTCCGCCGCCTCGGGCCGCATCGCCGGGTCCTTGGCGAGCAGCCGGGTGATCAACGGGCCGAGCGCACCGGCCCGTTCGGCCTCGGGCGGGTCGAAGGAGAGGATCGCAGCGAGCGTGGACTCCAGCGTCGTGCGGCGGAACGGCGACCAGCCCTCCACGGCCGCGTACAGCAGAACCCCCAGCGACCACAGGTCGCTTGCGGGTCCCGCGCCGTCGCCCGACATGCGCTCCGGCGCGATGCACTCCAGGGAGCCGACGAACTCACCGCTGACCGTGAGCGACTCCTCGCCCTGGATGTGGGCGATGCCGAAGTCGGTGAGGACGACGCGGCCGTGCGCGCCCAGCAGCACGTTCGCCGGCTTCACATCGCGGTGCACGATGCCCTTGGTGTGCGCGGCGCGCAGGGCGCCGAGCACGGCGAGGCCGATCCTGGCCGCCTCGTGCGGGGCGAGCGGCCCGCGCGCCAGCAGCTCGTGCAGGGACTCGCCGCGCACCAACTCCATGACGATCCACGGCAGTTCGTCCTCGACGACGACGTCGTGGACGGTGACCGCCGACGGATGGTCGACGCCGGCCGCGGCCCGCGCCTCGCGCCGCAGCCGGGCGTAGGCGCGCTGCTGCGCGGGCCCGTGCGGGTCGCCGGGCAGCCGGGGCTGCTTCACGGCGACGTCGCGGCCGACGAGTTCGTCGACCGCGTGCCACACGGTGCCCATGCCGCCGGATCCGATGCGTTCGACCAGGCGGTAGCGGCCCCCGATCAGCCGGCCCGCGTCACTTCTTTCCCCGTTGTTGTCCATCTCAGAGATTCTTGACGTCCAGGTTGTCGATGGCGGCCTTGGCGACGTCACGGCCGCGCGCGGTGAAGTCCCCCTTGCCGGGATAGGTCACCCACAGCTCGTACAAGTCGCCCTTGCCGGAACGGTAGTAGAGGATCTGGCTCTCGCGCGGGTCGGGGTCGTCCGTGGAGTCGCTCGTGTCGTCGTACGCGATGGTGGTCACGGCCGCCTTCTTGCCGTGGAAGGTCCGCGCCACCGGCTGGTCGGCCTTCGGGTTCTCCATGGACGTGAAGTCGGAGTCCTCCGTGTTCTTCATCTTGTCCAGGTCGCCGAACGCCTGTGCCTCGGAGCTGGAGGCGATGCCGGCGCCGCTGTCGTCGGCCGCCCGGTACCGGTAGGCGGTGATGCTGACGGCTCCGCTGGGATCGGTGTAGCTCACCCAGTTCTTGTCGGTGTCGGTGTCGGCGGGCACCGACTTCTCGTAGCCCGCAGGGGCGGCGACAGTCATCCCGAGGTTGTTCACCGGATTCTTCTTCCAGCCGTCCGGCAGCGGGCCCGCGAACGGGTTGGCGATCACCAGGTACGCGATCACCGCCGCGACGACGACGCCCGCGCCGGTGCCGAGCAGCGCCTTGCGGCCGAGCCGCAGCCCGCCCTGCGCGGGCCCGATCCGCACGACCTGCGTGGGCGGCTGCACCGGCGGCTCGGCGGCGCGCTCCAGGAGGGCGCGCACCTGCGCGGCGGTCGGCCGGCGGGCCGGGTCCTTCTGCAGCAGTCCGCTGATGGCGTCGGCGAGCGGGCCGTGGACGGAGGCCGGCGCGGCCGGCGTCGCGTTCAGCACGGACTGCAGGGTGGCCGGGGTGTTGCTGCGGCGGAACGGCGAGACGCCCTCGGTGGCCGCGTACAGCACGACGCCCAGCGACCACAGGTCGGACGCGGGTCCGGGCCGCTGGCCCAACACCCGCTCGGGCGCGATGAATTCGGGCGAGCCGATGAAGCCGCCGGTGTCCGTCAGCTTGGTCTCGCCCTCGATCTGGGCGATCCCGAAGTCGGTGAGGACCACCCGGTCGTGGCGGCCCAGCATCACGTTGTCCGGCTTCACGTCGCGGTGCAGGATCCCGGCGGCGTGCGCGGCCTCCAGCGCGCCGAGCACCTGGAGGCCGACGCGGGCGGCGTCGCGGGCGCCCAGGGTGCCCTCCTCCAGGGCGTCGCCGAGGGAGCGGCCCTGCACGAACTCCATGACGATCCACGGCTGTCCGTCCTCGACGGCGACGTCGTGGACGTTGACGACGGCCGGATGGTCGAGGCGGGCGGCGGCCCGTGCCTCGCGCCGCATCCGCTCGAAGACGGTGGCCCGCTCGCGCTCGGGCAGATGGTCGGGCACCCGCGGCTCCTTGACCGCGACCTCCCGGTCCACCGTCTCGTCCTTGGCCCGCCACACCGTGCCCATGCCGCCGTGGCCCAGCTTGCTCAGCAGCCGGTACCGGCCCGCGACCAGGCGGCCCGCGCCGGGGTCGGGCGCCGCGGGCTGCTGCGGGGGTACCGCCTGCGTCGGCTCGGTGGCAGGTCGCACGTAAGGGTTGCCCTCGTGCGGGACGTGCACGGGCTGCGGCGGCCGCAGCTCGAAACTGGTGGGCCGGCGTGCGCCCTGCTCAGGGCCGTGAGGTGCTCCCCCGTTGTCACTCATGTCTCCATCCCTACCGTGCCGGGTCGGCCCGTTCCACTCGCTCGGCAGAGTTGTGACAGCGCTGATGCCTGCGACCGCGTCAGTCCCGCGCGGACGGCGCGAACGTGTCGACGGCGGCATCGAAGTGGGCGCGCCCCTGCCCGGCCTGTCCGACCGGCGCCGACACCCACACGTCGTACATCCGTCCGCCCTGCTCCCAGCAGAGGTCGACGGTGTGCCGGGCGCCCTCGGCGGTGCTGAACCCGTTCCAGCTGAACTCCCACAGGGCGGCGGTGTGTCCGTCGTGGGTGGTGTCGGTGACCTTGCCGTCCCGGTACCCGGGGTTGTTCTTCGGCCCGGCGGCGTCCGAGCGGCGCTGCACCGCGCCGGGGCCGCCGCTCTCGGTGTCCTCGACCTTGATGCCGATGCGGAACGTCCTGCCCGGCGACATGTAGAAGATCCGGGGCCCGTCGAGCTCGCGCGTGTAGCCCTCCGGCACGGCGATCCTGAACCCCTTCGGGTCGTCGACGACGCGGTACCCCGCCGGGGCGGAGGCGCGCGGCGTCTCGGTGCGGGTCTCCTGGCGGGTGACGGTGACCGTCGGCGTGGGGGTGGCGCTCGACCGGGTCGGGCTCGGGCTCACCGTGCCGGGCGGCGCGTTGTCCCCGCCGCCGTCCTGCTGGGAGAGGACCACGGCGACGGCGATCCCGGCACCGGCCACGGCGGCGACGAGCGCCGCCGCGATGAGCAGCACCCGGGTGGACAGGCCCCGCCCCCGGCCGGGCTCCGGCGCGTCCCGCCGGGTCGGTGTGTACGGCGTCGAGGAGGGCCGCGGGGTGCGCGGGGCGGCCGCCCCGTACGGCGTGGAGGGCTGCGGGGTGGCACCGGTGGCGACGTACGCGCGCAGCAGCCGCTCGGCCTCGTCGAGCCCCATGCGCCGGTCGGGCTCGCGCTGCAGCAGCCCCTGGATGACGGGCAGCAGCGGCTCGGCCGCGGCGGGCGGGCGGATCTCCTCGTACACGACGGCGTGCAGGATCCCGCCCAGCGAGTCGCGCCGGAACGGGGATTCACCGGTGAGCGTGGCGATGAGCAGCGCCCCGAGCGACCACAGGTCGGCGCCGGCCCCGGCCCGCTCCCCCGCCATCCGCTCGGGCGCGGTGTACTCGGGCGAGCCGACGAACCCGCCGGTCTCGGTGAGCGTGGTGGCCCCGGCGACCTGCGCGATCCCGAAGTCGGTGAGCACGACGCGCCCGGTGCCCGCCTCCATCAGGACGTTCGCGGGCTTGAGGTCCCGGTGCAGCACCCCGGCGGCGTGCGCGACCCGCAGCGCGCCGAGCAGCGCGAGCCCGATCCGCGCGGCCTCGGTGGCGTCCACGGGACCCTCGCGCGCGATCCGGGCGGCCAGCGAGCCGCCGGTCACCAACTCCATGACGATGTACGGGTGTTCGTCGTGCAGGACGACGTCGTGCACGACGATGATGTTCGGGTGCCGCAGCTGGGCGACGGCCCGCGCCTCGCGCAGCATCCGCTCCCGCTGCTGGCGCGCGTCGTCCTCGGAGAGGCTCTCGTCGATCGCGATTTCCTTGACGGCGACCTGCCGCCCGAGCAGTGTGTCGGCGGCCCGCCACACGACGCCCATGCCGCCGCGGCCGATCCTGGCCTCCAGCCGATAGCGCCCGCCGATCACCCGGACGCTGCCCCCCTCGGTCCCCATGCGCCCCATCATGCCGCACGGGTGTCCGGAATGAGGGAGAGCTTCCGGTCGGTTCCGGTCAGGGGCGCCAGCCCTTGAGGATCGTCGTGAACTGCCGCTGCGCGCCGGGCCATTGGTCGGCGGGGGCGGACATGTAGAGGGCGTACTCCGTGCCGTCGTCGGCCACGTACGTCTCCTCGACGGCGCGGCGCGGGCCCGCCGTCGTGTCCTTGTCGCCGGCCGTCCAGGTGAACTCCCAGCGGGATCCCGGCCGGTCCCGGTAGGTGTTGGCCTGGAGGGAGACCCGCCGGTAGTCGGGGAGCTGCTTCTGGACGGCCTTCTCCAGGTCGAGCTGGTGCTGGTGGGAGTCCGCCCACTGCGAGTTCCGGTCGACGGCGATGCGCAGGAAGCGGCGGCCGCCGTCGGGCGTGTAGTCGATCTGGGCGCCGCTCGTCCTGCGCTGCCAGCCGGGCGGCAGCATCAGGCTGAAGCCCTCGGGGTCGGTCACGGACACCCAGTTCGCGGGGATGCCGGTGCCGGTGGCCCCGGGTTTCGACGCCGAGGGACCCGGGCTGCTGGGCGAGGCACTGCCGCCCTTGCCGCCGCCGGTGTCCCCCGCGGTGTCCTGCCGGGTCGGCGAGCCGCTGTCCCGGTGGTCCATGTAGTACATCGAGCCGAACGCGCCACCGCCGCCGATGAGCAGCGCCCCAACCACGGCCGCGAGCACCTTCGGCCACCGCCGGGCGCCGCCCCGTACCGTGGCCGTCGTCGAGGCCGTGGCGGGCGGCGGCGCGGAGTGCACCGTCGTCGGCGAGGCCGTGTGCACCTGTGTCGGCACGAACGCCTGCGCCGCGCGGGGCCGGCGTCCCTCGGCGACCTCGGCGAGCATCGTCTCGGCCTCGTCGGCGCGGGGCCGCGTCGCGGGGTCCTTGCGCAGCAGCGCCGCGATGACGGGCCCCAGCTCACCCGCGTACTCGGGCGGCTCGGGCTCCTCCTGGATGACGGCCTGCATGGTGCTGATCGGGGACGTGCGGCGGAACGGCGAGCGGCCCTCCACGGCCGTGTACAGCGTCGCGCCCAGCGCCCACAGGTCCGATGCGGGGCCCGGTTCGGCGCCGCTGACCCGCTCGGGGGCCAGATAGTCCACGGAGCCGACGATCTCGCCGGTCCGCGTGATGGTCGTGTCCCCCTCGACCTGCGCGATCCCGAAGTCGGTGAGCTTGACCCGGCCGTCGTGCGCCAGGAGTACGTTGCCGGGCTTGATGTCGCGGTGCAGCACCCCGGCGGCGTGCGCGGCGCGCAGCGCCCGCAGCGTCCACAGTCCGATCCGGGCGGCCTCCGCGGGCACGATCCGCCCGTGCTCCTTGACGGCGTCCGCGAGCGAGGGGCCTTCCACCAGCTCCATGACGATCCACGGCCGGTCGTCGTGTTCCAGCACGTCGTGGACGGTGACGACGGCCGGGTGGTTGATGCGTGCGGCGGCCCGCGCCTCGGTCTGCGTACGGGCGAGCAGCACGGCACGGTCGGCCTCGGCCACCCATTGAGCGGCCGTCAGTTCCTTCACGGCGACGACCCGGTGGAGGACCTCGTCGTGCGCACGCCAGACGCGGCCCATGCCACCGCGCCCTATCGATTCTCCGAGCCGGTAGCGGCCCGCGAGGAGCTGGCCCTGCATCTGATTCACGTTCCCCCGCAAAGGTCTTGACAGGGTCACACTAGGGAGCAGGGGTCACCGTAGGAACAGGCGGGGCCCCACGGATACCGCACTGTGACGCTCGTCGCGTTCGTCTCCGCGCCGCCGGGCGGTCGCTCAACTCCCGTACTGATACGTCGACGACGCCTGGTCGTACAGCCGCGACACCTCGTCGCGCTCCGCCTCCGGGCCCAGGACCTGCACGATGTGGTACTTGCCGCCGACGACCATGGCGAGATTGCGCACGAAGACCTCGCGGCCGTCCGCGCCCTGCCAGGTGAACTGGCCCTCGGCCATGGTGCGGCCGCCCACGTCGATGGACTTCATGCCGCTGGAGGTGGCCCAGGTCGAGTCGCGGAACGGCTGGAGCTCGCGCTCGTCCTCGCGCTGGTACTTCATCGGGTCACTGCCGTACGTGGCCGTGGAGTCGCGCCCGGGGACGACGAGGAGTTCGAAGTCGCCGTGGGTGTAGAGGACCTGGCCCCGGCCGTTCCTGCCCTCGCGCTGCCAGCCCTTGGCGACGGCCACCTCGAAGCCCTCCGGGTCCTTGCGCAGCGTGAATCCCGCGGCGACGTCGGACTGCGGCTGGGTGGAGGACGAGCCCGAAGTGTTCTTGCCGTCGGGAGACTTGGACTTCGCCTTCGACTGGGAGGGAGCGGGCGAGGACGGCCTGCGGCTCGTCGCGGGGGCCTTGGGCTCACCGCCCACCGCGTTCGCGTTCTCCTGCGGGCCGCCCGTGCTGGGCGCGGCCTTCGGCATGAAGACCATCGCGTACGCCACCGCTCCGACGAGGCCCACCAGGACCAGGGCGAGCAGAAGGCGGCCGAGCGACCTGGGGCGCACGCTGGTGCGGGGTTCCCGCGGGGCGCGCGGCGCGCGCGGGGCCCGCTCGGCCCGGGGCGCTCTGGGCTCCCTGGGCTCCCTGGGCTCCCTGGGCTCCCTGGGGATCCGGTCGGCGGGCCCGCGCTTGTGCCGGGCCCCGTGCCGTCCGGCCGGCATCCGGCCGCGCCGCCGCCGCACCAGTTCGCCCCTGCGGCGCTTGATGGGCAGCCGGGTCGCGTCGTAGGACACCGTCGGGACGACCTGCTGCCCGGCCTCCGGCTCCGGCGCCGAGCGCACCAGCGAGCGCAGCCAGCCCCGCAGGTCCTCGAAGTCGAGCCGCTCCGTCGGGTCCTGGCGCAGCAACGATTCGACGACGGGCCGCAGCGGCCCGCACTCCTCGGCGAACGCCGGCGGCTCGGCGCACACCATCTGCACCAGCTCGGCCGTGGACTCCTCGGGGTAGGGGGCGTGCCCCTGCACGGCGCGGAAAAGCAGCGCGCCCAGGGCCCACAGATCGGTGGCGGGACCGACGGGCGCGGCGAGCTGCCAGCTCTCCTGCACCGGGTACGCCTGCTCGGGCGCCCAGCGCTCGGTGACGGGTCCGACGACGGTCATCCGGACCTGACGCGCGCGTTCGGCGTCGAGCCCGGTGAGCGCGCCGGCGCGCGGGCCCGGCCCGGTGCCGCCGGCGGCTCCGGTGGCCGCGTCGTCGGGGGAGCCGGTGTCCTCGGTCGCTGCGCCGGATATCAGCTCGTTCCAGCGGGCCGGCCGGGGCGAGGCCCCGTGCCACGACTCCCCCACTCCATAGGGGTCCTCGATCCGCCCCGCGGCGGCGCGGGTCCCGGCCCGGTACGCGGCGATGGCCCCGGCGCGCGCGGCCCGGAAGTCGTCCTCGGGGGGCGCGGGGGCCGGCTCCGGAAGGGCCGGGGCCGGCGGCGCCTCGGGTTCCGGCTCCGGCTCCGCCGCCTCGGGCCGCGGGTCGTAGCCGCACAGGGCCTCCTCCGCGGCCCCGGCGGCAAGCCCGGTCAGCACGATCCGCCCGTCGTCGCAGACGAGCACGGTCCGCGCCGTGATGTTCCGGTGCACCCAGCCGTGCGCGTGCAGGGCACGCAGCGCGGTCAGCACGTCGGCGGCGACCTCGGCGGCGCGGTAGGGGCTGAGCGGTCCCTCGGCGAGCAGTGCGGCGAGCGGCCTGGCCGCCACGACCTCGCTCACGATCCACAGCGAACCGCCCTCGGCGAACACGTCGAAGACCTGGTCGAGCCGGGGGTGGTCGGGTATCTGGGCCGCGGCCTGCGCGGCCTCGATGGCGCGGGTCACGGACGGCTCGGCCGTCGCGCGGGCGGGCGGCGCCCCGGGCCTGAACCCCTCGGGCAGCCCGTCCGCGTCCAGCACCTCGGCCTCGACGACGTCGGGCAGCGGCACCTGACGGACGAGGACCTCCTGCCCGCTGTACGTGTCGAAGGCGCGGGACGCCCAGGAACGGGTGACGTCGTACGCGTCGGCGGCCGGCAGCGGCAGACGGTAACGGTCGGCGAGCACCCGCCCCGCGTACTCGTCCACGACGCCTCCCCCAGCTCCGCCCGGTGGTCAAATCCGTTCGTTCTGCGACCGGTTACGCGTCCTGATGCGCGCGCATACGGCTGCGTACGGTTCGCAAGCACTCACGATACGTGCCGAAGGGCGTCAAGGGAGAGGGTTCAAGAGGGTTGTGAAGACCGGGTGCGCCCGGTCGGTCACGACTTGGGGGTGAACGTCTGTGTCAGCGTCTTCCAGGTGGACTTGCGCAGCGAGCTGTCCCAGTCGCCCGCCTTCGCGGTGTACATCAGCCCGTACCCCAGCGAGCCGTTCACCACGAAGCCCCGGTCCACGGAGCGGTACTTGGTGCCCCCGTCGACGTAGGTGAACTCCCAGTCGGCCGTGTTCCAGCCGCGGTAGTCCACCGAGGCTATGCGTATGCGGTGGTACTGGGAGCGCTGCATGTAGTGCTCCTGGTTCTTCCAGTCCGCCACCGGGTCCGACTTGGGCGTCGTGGTCCAGCCGACCAGCAGCTTCTGCCCGTCCGGGCCGGTGAACCGGACTCCGGCGGAGCTGGTGGAGGCGTACTTCCAGCCCTTCGGCAGCCCGATCCTGAAGCCCTGGCCCGCCTTGTACGTGCGCACGGCGGTGGAGCCGGACGCCTTACCGTCGCCGGACGACGAGCTCGCGCTCGCGGAGGACGACGGGTTCGCGCTCTGCGCGGGCGAACTCTGCCCCGTACTGGGCTCACCGGAGCTCTTGGTGCTGTCGCCGCTCTTGTCGTTCTTGCCGTTCTTGTCGCTGTCGCCGCCCGCGGTGGCCCCGGCGGACGCGGCCTTGTCACCGCCGCCCTTCGAGCCCTTGGCGTCCTCGTCGCCGCCGCTCAGCGCGAAGGCGAGCACGGTGCCGACCACGACGAGCGCGGCCACGACCGCGGCGATCACCAGGGTGCGGCGCGGCACGACGTCCGTGATCGGGGCCCTGGCAGCCGGACGGTTCCCGGCCGGGCGCGCGGGGGCGCCGCCGGACGACTTCTCCGCGACGGCCGCGGCCGCCGCGTTGCGCACCGACTTGAGCGCGCCGCGCAGCTTCTCCGCGGCCTCCTCGCCCTTGGCGGCCGCGGCCCCGGCGACCCCGGCGGCGGCCGAACTCGCCTTGGGGGCGCGCTTCTTGGGCTCGGGCGGCGCGGGCGGCAGCGGGACCACCTTGGTCGCGTCGACCGGCTCTGGCTCGGCCTTCGGCTCCGGCGCGTGGAGGACGTCGAGGAGCAGCGCCCGCGCGCCGGCGTCGTCGAGACGCTGCGCCGGGTCCTTGGCGAGCAGCCCGTAGATGACGGGGGCCAGCGGTCCCGCGTTCTTCGGCGGGTCGACCGGCTCGGTCATCACGGCGGTCAGCGTGGCGATCGCCGACCCCTTGTCGTACGGGGGCACGCCCTCCACGGACGCGTACAGCAGACCGCCGAGCGACCACAGGTCGGCGGCGGGGCCCGGCTTGTGCCCGCGGGCGCGCTCGGGCGAGATGTAGGAGGGGGCGCCGACGAGCATGCCGGTCGACGTGATGGAGGGGTCGCCCTCGACCTGGGCGATGCCGAAGTCGGTCAGCACGACCCGGCCGTCCTCGGCGATCAGCACGTTGGACGGTTTCACGTCGCGGTGCAGGATGCCCTCGCGGTGCGCGGAGCGCAGCACGTCGAGGATGGCGAGCCCGACCTCCGCCGCCCGCTTCGGTTCGAGCAGTCCGTCCTCGCGCACGGCCTCGGCGAGGGACTTGCCCTCGACGAGCTCCATGACGATCCAGGGCCGGTCGTCCTCGTCGACGACGTCGAAGACGGTGACGGCGCCGTTGTTGCGGATGCGGGCGATCGCCTTCGCCTCACGCAGCGTGCGCGTGACGAGGCGGCGCTTCTCCTCCTCGTCGATGCTGTTCGGGAAGCGCAGTTCCTTCACCGCGACCGTGCGGCCCAGGGTCTCGTCCTTGGCCCGCCACACGGTGCCCATGCCGCCGCGGCCGAGCACGCCGCCCAGGCGGTAGCGCCCGGCCAGCAGCCGTCCCTCGGTGCCGCTCGACGCACGCTCGGCCCCGGCGCCCGCTGCGGACTCGACACCGGCCTCGACGACGTCCTCGACGGACGAGTCCTTGCGACCGTTCTTGTCCTGACGGGACTCGCCCGCCCGCTCCGCCTCCGACATGCGTCCCCTCTGCAACCCGCCCTGACAGAACCTTCATTGTCCCTCACACCAGGACCACTTGATGCCCAGGGTCACCCCTCGGACGCCGGGCCCGGGACCGTCCCGCATGATGGACCGCACTGTTGAAGGGACCGCCATGCCCGCACTCCGGACACTCCTGGCCATACCGCTGGCCGCGGCCCTTCTCTGGCTGAATCCGGCCGGCTCACCGCGGTCCGCCCCGACGACGGAAGCCACTCTTCCGTTGCTGGTCGGCGAGGGCAAGGCCCCGGCTGCCGCCCTGCTCGCCACGGAGGGCGCGGGCAGCCGGTTCGCCACCACGAGCCCCGCGCTCACCCGCGCCGATCACGTCCGAGTGGGCAGTATCACCAAGACGTTCGTCGCCACCATCGTCCTCCAGCTCGTCTCTGAGAAACGTCTGAGTCTTTCGGCGCCCGTCACGCGCTATCTCGATCTGCCGGCCCCCGCGGACCTCACGGTGCGCTCCCTGCTCACCCAGACCAGCGGCCTCTACGACTTCACGGACACGACGCACGGCCGCTACCCGCTCACCCCGGAGGCGACCGCCGCGCTGGCCCTGTCCCGCCCGCGCACCACGCGTACCCCGCACGCCTACGCGTACTCGAACACCAATTACGTGCTCCTCGGCATGATCGTCCGTCAGGTCACGGGCCGGCCCTACGCGGCCGAGATCCGGCGCCGCGTCATCGCCCCGCTGCACCTCACGGGCACCACGCTGCCCGGCACCAGGACCGGCGTCCCGCGCCCGCACGGCCCGGACGCGGTGCGGCTCGACCCGCGCACGGCGGGCGCGGCCGGCGAGGTGATCTCCACGCTCCCCGACCTCAACCGCTTCTACCGCGCCCTGCTCGGCGGCCGCCTGCTCCCGCCCCGGGCGCTCGCCACGATGCTCAACACCCGTACGGCGCAGGGACGTTACGGAATGGGCATGTTTCCCGAGAAGCTCTCCTGCGGCATCACGGTCTGGGGACACAACGGCCGCATCGCGGATACTTATGTGAGGACCGCCGCGACGCGGTCCGGCGCGTCGGTGCTGACGTACCGGGCCACCACGGCCACCCTGAGTGACACGACGGCCGTCGAACGCCGTCTGCTGAACGCCGAGTTCTGCCCGCGGTGAGCAGGATGGCTGGCCGCGGGGCCCGTCGCCCTGCCGCAACCGTCCGCCCCGCACCAGCGTCATTCCTGTAGCCGGCATCGATGGTGAGCGGCCCGTCTGCCCGCCCCCTCTCGAGGAGACCCGCATGGCACGCATCGGCATCACCGGACACCGGCACATTCCCGGCATCGCGCTGCCCGAGATCCGCCACCGCCTTGAGGTCGAGCTGAAGGACCGGGCCGATGTCGCCCTCAGCTCCCTGGCGGCCGGCGCCGACCAGCTCTTCGCCGACCGTGCCCTTGCCGTAGGCATCCCCCTCACGGCCGTCGTCCCGGCCCAGGACTATGTAGACCATCTGGATGATTCTCACGCCGTCACGGAGTACCGGCGTCTGCTCGGGCTCTGCCGCAGTGTCGTCCAGATGCCGTACGACGTCTGCTCGCCGGAGGCGTACGAGGCGGCGGGCCGCTGGATCGTCGAGCACTGCGACCGGCTCCTGGCGGTCTGGGACGGTGAGCCGGCCCGCGGCCGCGGCGGCACCGCGGAGATCGTGGCCTACGCGCACCAGCTCGACGTGCCCGTACAGGTCCTCTGGCTCGACGGCGCGCTGCGCGCCTGACGCGCGCGTGCGCTACTTCCCGCCGAACCGGGCCAGCCAGTCCGTGTGCTGAGGCAGCACCAGACGCTCGGAGGCGGCGACCATCTGCGCCCACTGCTTCTCGGTGCGCTCCCCCTCGCCCGGGATGATCCGCAGCATCGCCTCGCGCAGTTCGCCGAGGTCCTGCTCGATCAGATGGTGGGCGTAGGTGAGCGGGCGGTGCCTGCGGGTCTCGTTCCAGGCCACGGCGGCCGCGGCGGCCGCGGAGAACAGGCCGGTCAGATCGGTGTCGTGCAGCCGCCAGGCGCGCAGCACCGTCATCCCGAGGGCCCCGGCGGTGAGCAGCGTGATGACGATGTTCCACAGCGCCGCGGAGTGCCGTGCGGTCTCGGACTTGCCGCCGTACCAGGCGAGTTGTTCCTCCAGGCGGTCGCGCAGATAGAAGTCGCGGCGGACCGGGAAGGGCTTGCAGCGGACCTCGCGCATGGTCGGTGTGATCTGCCCGGCGCCCGCGGGCTGCTCCCCGCAGCGCTCCGCGTCCCAGCCGACCTTGACGAGTTCGCGCAGCCGCTCGTCGAGCCGTACCGCGAAGAGCACGTCCGGGTTGGTGTCCCCGCCGACCTGGAAGTCTCCTCCGCCCGCCATGTACATCCAGCTGAGGCTCTTGACGGACTCGGCGACCTCCCGGTGGGCCTGGTAGTGGACCCGGGCCCGGCGCCTGCTGATCCGGACGGAGAACAACAGCGCCAGCGCGTAGACCCCCGCCGCGATCCAGGCCCCGTCGTCCCAGCCCGCGAGGCCGGAGACGGCGGAGACCGCGGTGGCCGCGAGCAGCAGGGTGAGCTGGGTGCGTACGGCGCGTACGGCTTCGGTCTGCCGGCTGACGGCCAGCCGGTCATTGACTCCGAACAGAGGGGCTATATGACGGGCCCCTATGGCTATGGGCGACGGTGTCGTCTTCACGCGCTCCCCCGAATGAGTGACAGCCCGCACCCCGACCGCGCTTCCGCCGGTTGGATCCGATTGGCGCGCACTACCGGGGAGTCACCCCTAGGATGCGCGTAAGTCTGTCTTTGCTCAAGAACAAAGACCGGTAACCCAAGGAGAAACAAGTGAACGCATCCGTGGCTGCGGCCGACACTTCGTCTATGGCGCGGCGGCCGGTGGCCCTCGCCGCGACCACCCCCCGATCCGCGGCATCGCGCCGCTCCATGGACCGCGTTCTCCGTCTCTCCGGGGCCGCGCCGGTCAAGGGTATGACCTTCAACTCGGCTCTCTGATCGCTGTGTTGGGGCTTGCTGCTCCATGGGGCAGCAAGCCGGCGAAATTCAAGATCAATTCGCCCGTTCGACCCCGCCGGATTCCGATCAGGTTTCACTCTGCCCTAAAGTGGGAAAGTGACGACACCGCTCCGGCAGCTCGTATTGAAGATCCACAGTCGGTGTGATCTTGCATGTGATCACTGCTACGTATACGAGCACGAAGACACCACCTGGGCATCACTTCCCAAGGTCATTTCCGAGGACACGGCGGAGCTGGTGGCGCGCCGATTCGCCGAATACGCGCAATCGGAGCAACTCGACGAAGTCGCCGTGATTCTGCACGGCGGTGAACCCCTTCTGGCGGGCCCCGCGCGATTGCGCGCCGTGTGCGAACGCCTCGTCGCCCACCTCACCCCCGTCACCCGTCTGGACCTGCGCATCCACACCAATGGCGTGCAGCTCAGCCGCACCCATCTGGATCTCTTCGACGAGTTCGACGTCAAGGTCGGCATCTCGCTCGACGGCGACAAGGCCGCCAACGACCGGCACCGCCTCGACCGGCGCGGACGCAGCAGCTACGACCGGGTGCTGCGGGCCGTGGACCTGCTGCGCGAGGAGCGCTACCGGCATCTGTACCTGGGCCTCCTGTGCACCGTGGACATCGCCAATGACCCGGTCGCGGTGCACGACGCGCTGACGGCGCTCGAACCGCCGCGCATCGACTACCTCCTGCCGCACGCCACCTGGGACCACCCGCCGGACCGCACCGGGTCCGAAACCCCTTACGCCGACTGGCTGCTGGCCGCGTTCGACCGGTGGGAGGAGCAGGGGCGGCAGGTGTCCGTGCGGCTCTTCGAGTCGGTCCTGTCGACGCTCGGCGGGGGCCCCAGCCTGACCGAGTCGCTCGGCCTGGCCCCGTCGGACCTCGCCGTCATCGAGACGGACGGCAGCTTCGAGCAGGCCGACTCGCTCAAGACCGCGTACGACGGCGCGGCGTCGACCGGGTTCGACGTGCGGCGGCACACCTTCACGACGCTCACCGAGCATCCGGGCGTACAGGCCCGGCAGGCGGGGGTCGGGGCACTGGCCGACGAGTGCCGCTCCTGCCCGGTCCTGGACTCGTGCGGGGGCGGTCTGTACGCGCACCGCTACCGCACCGGCTCCGGCTTCGCCAACCCGTCCGTGTACTGCCGTGATCTGCTGGCCCTCATCCAGGGCGTGGCCCGGCGCATCACCGACTGGGAGACCTCGCCCGCCGTCCTGGACCCGACGGAACTCGACTTCGGGCAGCGGGAGTTGAACCGCACGCTGCTGTCGTCGGCGGCGATCGACCGGCCGGTGTGGAAGGCGTTCGTCGCCATGGACAGCGGGGCCGGCGCCCAGGTCCTCGACACGCTGCTCGCCCAGCCGTACGTGCGGACCTCGCTGCTGACCCCCGATCCGGCCCGGCTCGCGGAGATCGCGCTGGCGGCGGGGGTGCGGGCGGGCGCGGACGTACGGATCGGCTGGCCGGGCGGCACCCGGCTGCACCTGCCGACGCTCGGCACCCTGACCCTGGACGTGCCGCTCGGCCCGGTCGACGTGGAGTGCGCCCCGGACGGCGCCGCGCTCCGGGTGCGCGACGGCGAGCGGGAGTTCGGTGTCGCGCTGGCCGGTCCCGGCTGGCGGCCGGTGCCGGTGCTCGACGACGCCGGGAGTCTGCTGGACGACGCCGACCCGTACCGGGACCGCTTCGCCGCGCCGCTCGCCGGGCGGCCGACGGACGACGCCGGGCAGC
This sequence comes from Streptomyces sp. VRA16 Mangrove soil, assembly GCF_017377775.1. Taxonomy (GTDB): domain Bacteria; phylum Actinomycetota; class Actinomycetes; order Streptomycetales; family Streptomycetaceae; genus Streptomyces. The sequence continues at coordinate 224,362 of NZ_JAFVLN010000011.1, read as the reverse complement.
GGGCGTTCGCCGCGCTGTGGCGAAAGGCCCGCCGCCTGCTCGACGAGCGCGTCCCCGGCCACGACGTCGGGGCGCTCACCGTGACCCCGCTCGCCCCCGGCGCCGGCGTCCACCCCGCGGCCCACGGCGAACCGGCGCTGGGCGTCGCTCCCGACGCCGAGCCCGACGCGGTGGCCCTCGGCGCCTGGCGCGCCCACCGCGCCGCCCGGCTGCGCGCCCTGCGCGAGTGCGCCGATCTCTGCCTGGCCGGCAGCCCCGCCGCCCGGCTCATCGACGAGGCCGAGCACTGGACGGCGACGGCGCGCTACACCGGCGACGGCACCGCCGCCGCCCGCGCCCGCGACGCGCTCTCCCGCATCAGCGGCGACCAACTGACCGGAAGCGGCAAGGAGTTGGTGTGCCGCCTGACGGACGAGGTGCCCCATGTCTGACGCCACCGGCCGGCTCCCCGGCTTACTGCGCTCCCTGGGCGTCCGCCGGGGCGGGGTCCTGCTCGTGCACGCCGCGCTCGGCGGGACCGGCCTCGACGCCGGTGCGGTGCGCGACGCGCTGCTCGACGCGCTGGGCCCCGGCGGCACACTCGTCGTGCCCGCCTTCACGCCCGAGAACTCCGACACCTCCACGGCGCACCTGAAGCGTGTCGCCCATCTGTCGCCCGCCGAACAGGACGCGTTCCGGGCGGACATGGCGCCGTTCGACGCGCGGCGCACACCGTGTCCGGAGATGGGCGCGCTCGCCGAGTGCGTGCGCGCGACGCCCGGAGCCGTGCGCAGCACCCATCCGCAGACGTCGTTCGCCGCGCTGGGCACGCGGGCCGCGCGGCTCATGGCGGGGCACGGCCTCGACTGTCACCTCGGGGAGCGGTCGCCGCTCGCCAAGCTGTACGCCGTCGACGCCCAAGTCCTGCTGCTGCGCGCCCCGTTCGGGTCGTGCACCGCGTTCCATCTCGCCGAGTACCGGCTCGATCCCGCGCCCGGGACGCGCACGTACCGGTGTGTGGTCGGTGAGCGGGCGGGAAACTGGATCGCGTACGAGGATCTGGAGCTCGACGACAGCGACTTCGACCGGGTCGGTGCCGGGCTGGCCGGAGATCTCGTCCGCGAGGGCACCCTGCACGGGCGGTCCGTCCGGTTGTTCGCACTGCGCGACGCTGTCGAGCATGCGCGCAGGAATCTGGCCGAACTACGCCCTTGGTTGACCTGAAATGCACGACGTGTGCTGAAGGTTCATCCGGCACATTAGGAGTCCGATCAGGGCCAGGGGGATGCATGGAGTCTTTGGGCGGCCAGGATCTGCGGAGTTCGTTCGGCACCGGGGAGCCGCAGGTCCCGTACTTCTTCCTGAGTTACGCCCACACGCCCGGCTTCCCCGGCGAGTCCGACCCCAATCACCTGGTGGGCAGACTCTTCAAGGACCTGTGCCATGTCATCCTCCAGCTGACGACGCTGTCCAGCCCGGAGGAAGCCGGGTTCATGGACCGCCAGCTGCGCACCGGCGACGGCTGGCCGGTGTTGCTCGGCCAGCGTCTCGCCACCTGCCGGGTCTTCGTCCCGCTCTACTCGCCGCGCTATTTCTCCAGTGCCGAGTGCGGGCGCGAGTGGTACGCGTTCAGCCGCCGGGTGCAGAACGCCCGGCACACCGGCAACGGCGAGTACCCGGCCATCGTCCCCGCCCTGTGGACCCCGGTGCACCACGTCGATCTGCCGCACCCCGCGAAGCCGTTGCAGGTGGTCCACGACGAGTACGGCGCCGAGTACGCGCGCGACGGCTTCTACGGGCTGATCAAGGTCAAGCGGTACGAGGACGCGTACCACGAGGCCGTGCTGCGGCTCGCCCGGCGCATCGTCGACGTGGCCCACCAGAGCGCGCCGCCGCCGTGCGCGGACATCGACTACATGGAGACCCCGAGCGCGTTCAGACCGGTCGGCCAGGCCACTCGCACGATCCGGCTGACCGTCGCCGCCCCGGCCCGCGACACGCTGCCCCTGGACCGCGCCCCGGACCACTACGGGTCCACGGCCCTCGAATGGCGCTCCTACCCGGCCGAGACCGAGGTGCCGGTCGCGAAGATAGCCGGGGAGCACGTCCGCTCCCTCGACCACCAGGCCACCACCGAGGACTTCGACGAGGGGCCTTCCGCGCACCCGCCCGGCGAGGCGCACGGCGGTCCGCACATCCTCGTGCTCGACCCGTGGGCCCTCGACGACGAGCTCCGCCGCGGCCGCCTCGCCCAGTTCGACTCCGCCGCCGAGCCCTGGACCAGCCTCGTCGTCCCGCACGCGCACGCCGACCTGCAGAACCGCTCCGAGCGGGGCCGGCGCCTGCTGGACCAGGTCGCCGAGACGCTGCCCGAACTCACCGGCCGGGGCCGTCTGTCGGCCACCCGCCGCGCCGTCAACGGGGTCCCGTCGCTGGACGTGTTCAACGACGTGCTGCCCAAGGTCATCGCCGAGACGACGGCCCGCTTCTTCCGCCACGCCAAAGCCCATCCGCCGGCCGGCGACAACCCGCCCAGGCCCCGGCTGCAAGGCCCCCTGTTCGGTCAGGACGACCCGCCCCACCCCTCGAACATCCCGCCTGCCACGCCTCCTGGAGGACCCGCATGACCGCGGCCCGCGACGGACGGATCATCACCTTCTACTCGTACAAGGGCGGCACCGGACGAACCATGGCGCTCGCCAACACCGCCTGGATCCTCGCCGCCGGCGGCAAGCGCGTCCTCACCGTCGACTGGGACCTGGAGGCGCCGGGCCTGCACAGGTTCTTCCACCCCTTTCTCGACCAGCAGGTTCTGGGGGCGACCAGCGGGGTGATCGACATCATCACCGAGTACTGCTGGCAGGCCATCACCGGCGGTCCGCGCGACGGCGCCTGGCACCACGAGGCGGCCCGTGTCGAACCCCATGTGGTCTCGCTGCGCCCGGAGAAGCTCGGCTGGCGCTTCCCGAAGAACGCCACCCTCGACTTCCTCTCCGCCGGGCGGCAGAACCGCGAGTACTCGGCGAGCGTGTCGTCGTTCGAGTGGGACAACTTCTACGAGCGGCTCGGCGGCGGCCTCTTCCTGGACGCGCTGCGCGCCGACATGAAGGCCACCTACGACTACGTGCTGATCGACTCGCGCACCGGCCTGTCCGACAACGCGGACATCTGCACGATCCACATGCCCGACGTCCTCGTCGACTGCTTCACCCTCTCCGACCAGGCGCTCGACGGCGCGGCCGCGATCGCGCGCAGCGTCGAGGCCGGGTACCGGGGCCGCCCCATCCGGGTGCTTCCGGTGCCGATGCGCATCGACGAGGGCGAGAAGGAGAAGGTCGACGCGGGCCGGGCGCTGGCCCGGATGAAGTTCGACGGGCTGCCCAGGGGCCTGTCGGGCGAGGAGCTGACCACGTACTGGGGCGCGGTCGAGATCCCGTACCGGCCCTACTACGCGTACGAGGAGACCCTCGCGACCGTCGGCGACGAGCCGGGGCTCGCCAACTCGCTCCTGTCGTCGTTCGAGCGGCTCACCGCCGTGCTCACCGACGGCGAGATCAACGGGCTCGTGCCGGTCCCCGAGCAGGTCAGGCTGCGCTGCCGGGACGCCTACATACGCCGCCGGCCGCAGGCCGCCGCCGTCGAGGTGACGCTCGTGTACGTGGCGGAGAACCGCATGTGGGCGGATTGGATCGAGTCCGCGCTGACCCGCGCCAACTGCCGGGTGACGCTGCGCGATCTGTCCACCGACACCGAGCCGGGCGTCCCGGAGACCCTGCCGGGCGCCCACACGCTCGTCCTGCTGTCCCCGTCGTTCCTCAAGTCCCGCCGCGCGGAGGCGGTCTGGCGTTCGCTGCTGCTGTCCGGCGGGCACGGCGGTCACGAGCTGCTGCACCCGCTGCGGGTCGAGGACGCCCGGCTCACCACCTCCTACCTGGAGCGCAACCCGGTCGACCTGCACCGGGTCGACGAGGCGCAGTGCCTGGCCGCGCTGCTGCGCTGCGTGGACCTGCCGGTGCAGGTCCCGGACGGGACCGGTCCGCGGTTCCCCGGCAAGATCCCCGCGATCTGGAACGCGCCGCCGCGCAACGTCACCTTCACCGGCCGCGACCTGGTCCTCGACGGGCTGCGCGACCAGCTGAGCGCCGGCATGTCCGCGGTGCTGCCGCAGCCGCAGGCCCTGTACGGGCTCGGCGGCGTCGGAAAGACGCAGGTCGCGATCGAGTACGTGCACCGGTTCCTCGCCGACTACGACCTGGTGTGGTGGATCTCCGCGGAGGACACCGACAACGTGGTGGCCTCGCTCGCCGATCTCGCGGCCCGGCTCGGCATCCCCGTCGACGACATCTCGCTGGCCTGCACCGAGGCGCTGCGGATGCTCGGCGCGGGGCGGCCCACGGACCGCTGGCTGCTGGTCTTCGACAACGCCGACGACCCCGAGCGGATCACCCCGTACTTCCCGCACCAGGGCGCGGGCGGCACCGGGCACATCCTGGTCACCTCCCGCAACCAGGCGTGGACGCAGCTCGGCGCCTCGCTCGGCGTGGACGTGTTCCTGCGCGAGGAGAGCGTCGAGCACCTCACCCGGCGCGCCCAGGGGCTCAGCCCCGCCGAGGCCGACCAGGTGGCCGCCGCCCTCGGCGATCTGCCGCTCGCGGTCGAGCAGGCGGCGGCGTGGCTCGCCGAGACGGCCACGCCCGTCGAGGAGTACCTGGCCCAACTGGCCGCGCAGACCACGGACGTGCTGAAGCTGATGGCGGACGCGCCCGGCTACCCGAAGTCGGTCGCCGCGACCTGGAACATCTCGATCGCGCGACTGCGTGAACGTTCCCCCGCGTCGGTCCGGCTCCTGGAGCTCTGTGCGTTCCTCGCCCCCGAGCCCATCTCCAACCAGCTGCTCTACAGCCGGGAGATGATCGAGGCGCTCAAGCCGTACGACCCGACGCTCCAGGAGAAGCTGGTCCTCGGCCGCGTCATCCGGGAGATCGGCCGGTTCGCGCTCGCCAAGATCGACCAGGTGGGCAACAGCATCCAGGTGCACCGCCTGGTGCAGGCCGTGATCCGCTCGCAGCTCAGCGAGGACGCGCAGCGCGAGGCCCGGCACGTCGTGCACACGGTGCTCGCGGGCGCCAGGCCCGACGACGACGAACCGATCGACGACCCCGGCAACTGGCCGCGGTTCGACCTGATCTGGCCGCACCTGGGCGCCAGCGACGCCCGGCACTGCAGCGAGCCGGAGACCCGGCGCCTGCTCATCGACCGTGTCCGCTACCTGTGGAAGCGCGGCGACTTCGAGCGCGCCCACGTCCTCGCCGAGGACCTGCTCGCCGACTGGCGCGACCTGCTCGACGAGAACGACGTGCAGTACCTCTATCTGCGCGGCCAGCTCGCCAACATCCAGCGCTCCCAGGGGCGTTACGTGGAGGCGCGCGACATCGACAAGGCGCTCCTCGCCGTCCAGCGGGACGTGCTCGGCGACAGCCACCCGCACACGTACGTCACCACGTCCAGCCTCGCCAGCGACCTGGCCGCGCTCGGCGCGTACGAGTCGGCGGTGGAGCTGGCCCGGGAGGCGCACACCGGGTTCAGCCAGATCTTCCACGAGTCGCACCCGCGGACCCTGTCGGCCGCCAACAACCTGGCGCTCGCGCTGCGCATGGTCGGCCGGTACGGGGAGGCGCGCGCCCTGGACCAGGACATCCTGGACCGGCGCATGGAGGTGCTCGGCCCCGAGCACCCGTACACGCTGGCCTCGGCCGCGGCGCTCGGCCGCGACCTGCGCGAGGTCGGCCGCTACGGCGACTCGGTCACCCTGCTCTCGCGCACGTACGAGTCGCACAAACGCCTCCTCGGCAAGGCGTTCCCCGGCACGCTCGCCTGTGCCAAGTCGCTGGCCGTGTCACTGCGCAGGGACGGGCAGTTCGAGGACGCGCGCCGGCTGACGACGGCGACCCGCGGCGAGTACCGCAGCCAGTTCTCGGTGCACACCCCGGACACGCTGGCCTGCGACCTGAATCTCGCCGCCGACCTGTTCGCCGCCGATGAGCGCGCCGAGGCGCTGCAGGTCGCCGAGGCGGCGCTCGCCGAGTACATGAAGGTCCCCGGCGAGAACCACCCGTACACCCAGGCCGCCCTCAACAACCTGGGGATATTCCACTGGGGCTGCGGCGATCCCGAGCGGGCCGCCGAGGTCCTGGCGCGGGCCCACCGCCGCATGGGCGAGGTGCTCGGCACCCGCCACCCCCACACGCTGTTCTGCGGCGTCAACTACGCCAACGCGCTGGCCGACATGGACCGGCTCTCCGAGGTGCACGAGCTGGAGGCGGAGGCGGCCGACACGCTCGGCGAGATCCTGGGCCACCATCACCCCGAAACCCTCGCGGTGCGCACCAACCACGCCCTGACCCTCGGTGCGCTGGGCCGCAAGGACGAGTCCCACCGCCTCCGCGAGGAATCCCTGGAGGAACTCCGCGTCCTCCTGGGCGAACACAACGGCCTCGTACGCGTGGCGGCGGACCAGCGCCGCGTCTACCGGGACCTGGAACCGCTGGCGGTCTGACTTTCGCGGGGAGCGTCCCCCTCCACCGGGAGCGCTCCCCCACGCGGCCGCCTACCGCACCACCTTGAACAATCCGCCACCCGGGGCTCTCCCACCCCGGTCGGCTACCGCGCCGCCTTGGGCAATCCGCCGCCATGGGGCTTCCCCACCCCGGCCGGCTACCGCGCCGCCTTGGGCAATCTGCCGCCATGGGCGGCAGGGTGGGCAAGGCGGCACCCCGGCGCGGGGTGAGCGCTCCCGGGCGGCCTCCAGCTCGGTCCCGGGCGCTTTGTCGCCGGGTGCAGCGCCGTCTCGGCTGGTCGCGCAGTTCCCCGCGCCCCTGCGGGGCGCGACCACCGCCGGTCGGGCCCGCACGGCAGAGCCGCAGATCGACACAACCCCGCACCCCCGACAGGGCACGACCACAACCGGCCACGCCCGCGCGGCGGAACCGCACACCGACACAACCCCGCGCCCCCCGACAGGGCACGACCACAACCCCCTGCTCAAGCAGCCCGTGCTCGTCGGCCCCCCGCACCCCCTTCATCCCCGTCGACCAACCACCGCAGCACCTCCGGCAACGCCCGCAGCGCCGCGAAGTGCGCCGCAGCCGGCTCCAGCACAGCCAACGCCCCAGGAATCCGCCCCGCCAGCCACTCCATGTGCGAGGCCGGAGAGAAGACGTCCCGCCGCCCGTGCCACAACAACACCGGCACCCGGATCGCCGCCGGCTCGAACCCCCACGGCCGCGCCAGCGCCAGCGCGTCGTCGATCCAGCCATAAGGAGAGCGCCGCACCGCCTCCCCATAGGTACGCAACAGCATCGACCGCATCCCGAGGTCGGAGACCACCCGCAGATCGTCGTCCGTCAGCTCGGCCCGCAACAGCTCGATGAGCCGCGCCGGATCACTCCGGATCTCCGCGGACCGCGGAATCAGCATCCGCGCGAACCCCTCCGGATCCACCGCGGCCGCCCGGAAGTCCGCGACGTTCGAACCGGCCATCCCCGCATACCAGTCGAGCCCGTCCGCGTCCCGCGGCGCGAGCCCCACCATCGCCGCCGCCCGCGTCACCCGCTCCGGCAACAGCGCCGCGCAGGCCAGCGCGTGCGGCGCGCCCGCCGACCGCCCGACGACCGCGAACCGCCCGACCCCCAGCGCGTCCGCCACCGCCACCACGTCCTTCACCCCGTCGACGACGCTCCGGCCGCGCTGCCGGCCCGAACCCCCGTACCCGGGGCGGTCGTACGAGATCAGCCGGGTGCGCCGCTGATAGAGCACCATGCCCCGGGGCCGCGGCCCGACCCTGCTGCCCGGCATCCCGTGCAGCAGGAACACCGGACTGCCCTGAGGGTCCCCCACCCATTCGACACGCAGTTCACGCCCGTCCCCCGTCGTCACCCTCACCCGCGGCTCCTCCTGATTCCTGCGGTCCCACCCCTGAGACGCCCTGAGACACACGCCTGCCCTTCCTCACCGCGGCACGATGTCCGGTGCCCCAAGCCGGGCCGCGTCGGCCGTCAGATCGTCCGGCTGCAACTGCGACTCCCGCTCGGCCTCGACCCGCTTCTCGTAGTGCTCGACCTCCCGCTCCACCTGGTCCTTGTCCCAGCCGAGGACCGGCGCCATCAACTCGGCGGCCTCGCGCGCCGACCGCGTCCCACGGTCGAACGTCTCGATCGAGATGCGCGTACGCCGGGTCAGGACGTCGTCGAGGTGCCGGGCCCCCTCGTGCGAGGCGGCGTACACCACCTCGGCCCGCAGATAGTCGTCGGCGCCGCCCAGCGGCGCCCCGAGTCCCGGGTCGGCGGTGATCAGTTCGAGGACCTCCTCGGCCAGCGCCCCGTACCGGTTGAGCAGATGCTCCACGCGCACGACGTGCAGCCCGGTGCGCGCCGCGATCCTCGCCCGCGCGTTCCACAGCGCCCGGTACCCCTCGGCGCCCACCAGCGGCACGTCCTCCGTCACGCACTCGGCGACCCGCTGGTCGAGCCCGTGCACCGCCTCGTCGACGGCGTCCTTCGCCATGACCCGGTACGTCGTGTACTTGCCGCCCGCGACGACCACGAGCCCCGGCACGGGGTGGGCGACCGTGTGCTCGCGCGACAGCTTGCTGGTCGCGTCGGACTCCCCGGCGAGCAACGGCCGGAGCCCGGCGTACACGCCCTGCACGTCGTCCCGCGAGAGCGGCACCCCGAGCACCGAGTTCACATGCTCCAGCAGGTAGTCGATGTCGGCGCTCGACGCCGCCGGGTGCGCCTTGTCCAGGTCCCAGTCCGTGTCCGTGGTCCCCACGATCCAGTGCCGCCCCCACGGGATGACGAACAGGACGCTCTTCTCGGTCCGCAGGATCAGCCCGGTCGTCGAGTTGATCCGGTCCTTGGGCACCACGAGGTGGATCCCCTTGGACGCCCGTACGTGGAACTGCCCGCGCTCGCCGACCATCGCCTGGGTGTCGTCGGTCCACACCCCCGTCGCGTTCACCACCTGCTTGGCGCGGATCTCGTACTCGCCGCCGCCCTCGACGTCCTGCACCCGCGCCCCGACGACCCGCTCGCCCTCCCGCAGGAAGCCGGTGACCCGGGCCCGGTTGGCGACCTTGGCGCCGTACGCGGCCGCGGTGCGCACCAGCGTGGCGACGTACCGCGCGTCGTCCATCTGCGCGTCGTAGTACTGCAGCGCGCCCACCAGCGCGTCCTTCTTCAGGCAGGGCGCGACGCGCAGCGCGTGCTTACGGCTGAGGTGCCGGTGCACGGGCAGCCCGCGGCCGTGCCCGCGCGCCATGGACATCGCGTCGTACAGGGCGACGCCCGATCCCGCGTAGAGCCGCTCCCATCCCTTGTGCTGCAGGGGATACAAGAACGGCACCGGCTTCACGAGGTGCGGCGCGAGCCGCTCCAGCAGCAGTCCGCGCTCCTTCAGCGCCTCGCGTACGAGCGCGAAGTCCAGCATCTCCAGGTACCTGAGCCCGCCGTGGATCAGCTTGCTGGAGCGGCTCGACGTGCCGGACGCCCAGTCCCGCGCCTCGACGAGGCCGGTGGCCAGGCCCCGGGTCACCGCGTCGAGCGCGGTCCCCGCACCCACGACGCCCGCACCCACGACCAGGATGTCCAGCTCCCGGTCCGCCATCGCCGCCAGCGCCTGTGCGCGCTGCTCGGGTCCCAGTGTCGCTGCCTTCACTGCTGCCTCCCGCTGTCGGCGTCATGCGGCATGCTCCCGATTCTGAGCCTCCTGCCCCATTTCAGCCACCACCGATCCCCCACCTGTGGACAACTTTCGGCATGCCGCGCTTTCCGTCGCCGGTGCGGCGGCAACACTCCGTAACACATCACCCCACAATCCCGCATATCGGTCATATTTACTCCTAGTCTGACTGTGCGTTCGTCCGGACTGTCCACCGGGCTTGCGCCCACGTCCCGCTCCGGCTAAAGCCGGTCCGCCTCCCGGGAAGGACGGCCACTGCCATGCCCGCTGATCCAGGTCCCGCCCAAAGCTCCCTCGCGGCGTCACGACGCCCGGCACTCCCTCCGCGGGGAAACTCCCGGCAGGACCTAGCCGTCATCGGCCTCGGCCACCTCGGCCTGCCGCTCGCCCAGGCCGCCGTCGCCGCCAGGATCGCGACCGTCGGCCACGACACCACCCGCGCCCAGGACCTGGCCGCGGGCCGGCTCCCCTGCGACGCGGACGCCGCGGCCCTGACCGCCGCCGACCTCCGCCGCATGCTGGCCGCCGGATTCCGCCCCACCGCGAACCCCGCCGAACTCGCCCGCGTCCGCACCGCCGTCATCTGCGCCCCGACCCCGCCGGGCGCGGACGGCAGTCCCTCCCTGCTCCCGGTGATCGAGGCGACCCGCACCCTCGCCGCCCACCTGCGCCCGCACACCACGGTGATCGTCGAGTCGCCGGTCCCCCCCGGCACCACCGAGACCGCCCTGCTCCCCCTCCTCGAAGAGGGCTCTGGGCTGCGCGCGGGCCGCGACTTCCATCTGGCCCACTCCCCGGGCCGGATCGACGCGGGCCACCGCGCCCACCCCTACTCCGCCACCCCGAAGGTCATCGGCGGCCACACCCCGGCCTGCACCGAGTCGGCGGCCACCTTCTACAGCCGCCTGACCGACAAGGTGGTCCGGGCCCGCGGCCTGCGCGAGGCGGAGACGGTCCACCTCCTGGAGACCAACTACCGGCACGTCAACATCGCCCTGGTCAACGAGATGGCCGTGCTCTGCCACGACCTCGGCGTCGACCTGTGGGACGTGATCCGCTGCGCGGAGACCAAGCCCTTCGGCTTCCAGGCCTTCCGCCCGGGGCCCGGCGTCGGCGGCCACGCCCTCGCCCAGGACCTGACCTCGCCGCACCTGCCCACCCGCCCGCTGCGCCTGGTCGAACTGGCCCGCCAGGTCAACGACCACATGCCGTCGTACGTGGTCCAGCGCGCCGCCACCCTGCTCAACGAGCACGGCAAGTCGGCCCGCGGCGCCCGCGTCCTGCTCCTCGGCATCACCTACAAGCCCGACCTCCCCGACCGGCAGGGCGCCCCCGCCGAGGAGATCGCGACCCGCCTGATGCAGCTCGGCGCGGCCGTCAGCTACCACGACCCGTACATCCCGTCCTGGAACGTCCTGGACCGTCCGGTCCCCCGCGCCGACTCGCTCTACGAGGCGGCGGCCGACGCGGACCTGACGATCCTGCTCCAGCACCACCGCACGTACGACCTCCAGGGCCTGGCGGTCAAGGCCCAGCTCCTCCTGGACACCAGGGGTGCCACTCCGGCAGGAGCGGCCCACCGCCTCTGACTGCTACTGTGCGGCCCCTCTGGGCACACACGTGCCCACGTTCACACTCCAGGGGGACCGCATGACCCAGCCGCCTCAGCCACAGGACGGCAACCCGTACGCCCAGCAGCAGCCGCAGCAGCCGCAGCAGCCGGGTTACGGCTACCCGCAGCAGCCCCAGGCCCCGCAGCAGCCGTACGCCGCCTTCCCACAGCAGCAGCCCGCTCCGGGCGGCTTCGCACCGATGCCGCCCGCGGGTGGCAGCGGCGGGAACCCGGCTCTCGGCATAGCCGTCGGCGTTGTCGTGGCCCTCATCCTGGCCTGGGCGTACGGCGCGATCATGAAGGCGACCGAGCACGAGATCGGCTACGCGGCCATCGCCGTCGGCTTCCTCGTCGGCCTGGTCGCGGGCAAGCTCGGCGGCCGCAACATGGCGGTGCCGGTCGTCAGCGCCCTGGTCTCGATCGGCGCCGTGTACTTGGGTCAGCTCACCGGGCTCGCGATGGCCTACGGCGATTACGTGCACATCTCGTTCATCAAGGCCCTTACCGACCAGTTCAGCCTGATCAGCGAGGCATGGAAGCAAGAGGCGGACTTCAAGACGTACGCCTTCATCGTCATCGGTGGCATCGCCGCCTTCGGCTCCGCCAAGAAGGCCGCCTCCTGACGCCTGCCGCACGCACATACACATGGGCCGGGCCCCGCCGAAGAAACGGCGGGGCCCGGCCCATGTCCGCACGCGCGGACGGAAAGCGTGTCAGCGGCGATGCTGCGAGTCCGCGACCGTGACCTCGACCCGCTGGAACTCCTTGAGCTCGCTGTAGCCGGTGGTGGCCATCGCGCGCTTGAGGGCGCCGAAGAAGTTCATCGAGCCGTCGGGCGTGTGCGACGGGCCGGTGAGGACCTCCTCGGTCGTGCCGACCGTGCCGAGGTCGACCTTCTTGCCGCGCGGCACGTCCTCGTGGACGGCCTCCATGCCCCAGTGGTGACCGCGGCCGGGCGCGTCCGTGGCGCGGGCCAGCGGGGAGCCCATCATGACGGCGTCGGCGCCGCAGGCGATGGCCTTGGGCAGGTCGCCGGACCAGCCCACGCCGCCGTCGGCGATGACGTGCACGTAGCGGCCGCCGGACTCGTCCATGTAGTCGCGGCGCGCGGCGGCGACGTCGGCGACGGCGGTGGCCATCGGCACCTGGATGCCCAGAACGTTGCGCGTCGTGTGGGCGGCGCCGCCGCCGAAGCCGACGAGCACACCCGCGGCGCCGGTGCGCATCAGGTGCAGCGCGGCCGTGTACGTGGCGCAGCCGCCGACGATGACCGGCACGTCGAGCTCGTAGATGAACTGCTTCAGGTTCAGCGGCTCGGCGGCGCCGGAGACGTGCTCGGCGGAGACCGTGGTGCCGCGGATCACGAAGAGGTCGACGCCCGCGTCCACCACGGCCTTGGAGAACTCGGCGGTGCGCTGCGGGGAGAGCGCGGCGGCGGTCACGACACCGGAGTCGCGGACCTCCTTGATGCGCTGCTTGATCAGGTCGGCCTGGATCGGCGCGGAGTAGATCTCCTGGAGGCGGCGGGTCGCGGCCTCGGGCGTCAGCTCGGCGATCTCGTCGAGCAGCGGCTGCGGGTCCTCGTACCGGGTCCACAGACCTTCGAGGTTGAGCACGCCGAGGCCGCCGAGCTCACCGATGCGGATGGCGGTGGCCGGGGAGACCACGGAGTCCATGGGGGCTGCCAGGAACGGCAGCTCGAAGCGGTAGGCGTCGATCTGCCAGGCGATCGAGACCTCCTTCGGGTCGCGGGTGCGCCGGCTCGGTACGACGGCGATGTCGTCGAAGGCGTACGCGCGGCGGCCGCGCTTGCCGCGCCCGATCTCGATCTCAGTCACGTTGGGGGGCGCCTTTCCATACTGGGTCCCTCTAGGGCCTGCCCGTCCAGTATCCCCGACGCATGAACAAGGGGCGGCCCCGGGAATCCGGGACCGCCCCTCACACGGGCTGAGCAGCGCTTACTTACGGCTGTAGTTCGGCGCCTCGACCGTCATCTGGATGTCGTGCGGGTGGCTCTCCTTGAGGCCCGCCGAGGTGATCCGGACGAAGCGGCCCTTGCTCTCCATCTCGTCGATGGTGGCCGCGCCCACATAGCCCATCGTCTGGCGCAGACCGCCGACGAGCTGGTGCAGGACGGCGGAGAGCGGACCGCGGTAGGGCACCTGGCCCTCGATGCCCTCGGGCACGAGCTTGTCGTCGGAGGCGACCTCGGCCTGGAAGTAGCGGTCCTTGGAGTAGGACCGGCCCTGGCCGCGGGACTGCATGGCGCCGAGCGAGCCCATGCCGCGGTACGACTTGAACTGCTTGCCGTTGATGAAGAGCAGCTCGCCGGGCGACTCCTCACAGCCGGCCAGCAGGCTGCCGAGCATCACGGTGGAGGCACCGGCGGCGAGCGCCTTGCCGATGTCGCCGGAGTACTGGAGGCCACCGTCGCCGATGACCGGGACGCCGGCCTCACGGGCCGCGAGCGCCGCCTCGTAGATGGCCGTGACCTGCGGGACACCGATACCGGCGACGACGCGAGTGGTGCAGATGGAGCCGGGGCCGACCCCGACCTTGACGCCGTCGACGCCGGCGTCGATCAGGGCCTGGGCGCCGTCACGCGTCGCGACGTTGCCACCGATCACGTCCACGTTCACCGCGGACTTGATCTTCGCCATCCAGCTCAGCGCGTTGCTGTTGTGGCCGTGCGAGGTGTCGACGACGAGGAAGTCCACGCCCGCGCCGGCCAGCGCCTGGGCGCGCTCCAGGGCCTCGGGGCTGGCGCCGACCGCGGCACCGACGAGGAGGCGGCCCTCGGCGTCCTTCGCCGCGTTCGGGTACTGCTCCGCCTTCACGAAGTCCTTGACCGTGATGAGGCCCTTGAGCACACCGGCGTCGTCGACCAGCGGAAGCTTCTCGATCTTGTGGCGGCGCAGCAGCTCCATGGCGTCGACGCCGGAGATGCCGACCTTGCCGGTGACCAGCGGCATCGGCGTCATGACCTCGCGGACCTGACGGCTGCGGTCGGTCTCGAAGGCCATGTCGCGGTTGGTGACGATGCCGAGCAGCTTGCCCGCCGGGTCGGTCACCGGGACGCCGGAGATGCGGAACTTGGCGCACAGCGCGTCGGCCTCGGCCAGCGTCGCGTCCGGGTGCACCGTGATCGGGTCGGTGACCATGCCGGACTCGGAGCGCTTCACGAGGTCGACCTGGTTGACCTGGTCCTCGACGGACAGGTTGCGGTGCAGCACGCCGACGCCGCCCTGCCGCGCCATGGCGATGGCCATGCGGGACTCGGTGACCTTGTCCATCGCCGCGGAGAGCAGCGGGATGTTGACGCGCACGTTGCGGGAGATCCGGGACGAGGTGTCGACCGCGTTCGGGAGAACCTCGGACGCGCCCGGCAGCAGCAGCACGTCGTCGTAGGTCAGCCCGAGAGTCGCAAATTTGCCGGGCACGCCGTCGACGTTCGCAGTCATGACACCTTCTCCAAATGGCCTTGATCGGTGCGGGTGTCCATGCTAACGGCCAGAGGGCGTGTCTCATTCCACGACCAAGATCATCGGCTTTCTTTGTACGTTCACACGTACCCGGCCGGGGAAATGTGCTACCCCGGCCGAACCGCCCGATTACTGCTCCGCGAGCGCCCGCAGGCGGCTGAGAGCCCGGTGCTGGGCCACGCGCACGGCTCCGGGTGACATCCCCAACATCTGCCCGGTCTCCTCCGCGGTGAGCCCGACGGCGATGCGCAGCAGGAGCAGCTCCCGCTGGTTCTCCGGGAGGTTGGCGAGGAGCTTCTTGGCCCATTCGGCGTCGCTGCTGAGCAGCGCCCGCTCCTCGGGGCCGAGGGAGTCGTCGGGCCGCTCCGGCATCTCGTCGGAGGGCACCGCCGTGGAACCGGGCCCGCGCATGGCGGCCCGCTGCAGATCCGCGACCTTGTGCGCGGCGATGGCGAAGACGAACGCCTCGAAGGGGCGCCCGGTGTCCTTGTAGCGCGGCAGTGCGAGCAGCACCGCGACACAGACTTCCTGGGCGAGGTCCTCGACGAAGTGCCGCGCGTCCCCCGGCAGTCGGGAGAGCCGCGTACGGCAGTACCGGATGGCGAGGGGATGGACGTGCGCGAGCAGGTCGTGGGTCGCCTGCGCGTCGCCGTCGACGGCGCGGCCGACGAGCGTACCGATGGCCCCCTGCTGGGCCGCTGCCTCGTCGTCGCGCATCGATCCATGGTGCCCTGCCGAGGCGCGGTCCGCGGCACCACGCCCCTGGTTGTGCACCGAAGCGTTATGGACCGATGCGCCAGGGGCGCCCGGAGCGCCCGAAGCGTTATGGGCAGGTGCGCCGGAACTCATCTCCTGCGCCCTCCCCTCTCGCTGACCCTGCTCGCCCGACTCGTCGTCCCCGAGGAACTCCACACCTTCAAGGATGCGGCATCCCGCGCGAAACGAGGGTATGGCGCTGACATGGGGGGCGACTACGCCCCGTCAGGGGCGCGGGGAACTGCGCGACCAGCCACGACGAACCCGCAGCCGGCTGGGCGCGCAAAGCCCCGCGGTGCTCTACCGAACCAGACCCCAGCGGAAGCCCAGAGCCACCGCGTGGGCCCGGTCCGAAGCCCCGAGCTTCTTGAACAAACGCCGGGCATGCGTCTTCACCGTGTCCTCGGAGAGGAAGAGCTCCCGCCCGATCTCCGCGTTGGACCGGCCGTGGCTCATGCCTTCCAGGACCTGGATCTCACGCGCGGTGAGCGTGGGCGCGGCGCCCATCTCGGCCGACCGGAGCCGGCGCGGGGCCAGCCGCCACGTCGGGTCCGCGAGCGCCTGCGTCACCGTCGCCCGCAGTTCGGCGCGCGAGGCGTCCTTGTGCAGATAGCCGCGGGCACCGGCGGCGACCGCGAGGGCCACACCGTCCAGGTCCTCGGCCACGGTCAGCATGATGATGCGGGCTCCCGGATCGGCCGAGAGCAGCCGCCGCACGGTCTCGACGCCGCCGAGACCCGGCATGCGTACGTCCATCAGAATCAGGTCCGAGCGGTCGGCGCCCCAGCGGCGGAGGACTTCCTCGCCGTTGGCCGCGGTCGTCACGCGCTCGACGCCGGGCACGGTCGCGACCGCGCGGCGCAGCGCCTCTCGGGCAAGCGGGGAGTCGTCGCAGACGAGGACGGATGTCATGACCGTCCTCCGCAGCTGATGCGCGTCACCTTGAGCCTCCAGGCTTTGTACGAATCGTCACCTGTGCGGTCGACACTCAGCAAGCCAATCGGACAGATGCCCGAGCGCTTGTTCCTTCAACCGCCTCCGCACTCTCAACGATGGTCACTCGAAAGAGTTACGGGTCGGACGGCCTAGTTCGGCACTCTACGTGAGGGGCCGGACACGGCGGAGGCAGCGCGGCAGACCCTCAAGGTTTCATCACAAGCTATGCCCCATTTAGCGCCTTTTCTTCCCTTTTGCTGGTGTCTGTGGCTAGATTCCCAATGAGTCATATTTTCATCTCCTTAGACAGTAGATGTACGGTCATGGGCACCGTATCCGCGTCACAACGGCTACAAGGGGACACACCAATGGCAGATTTCTCCCGCCTTCCCGGACCGAACGCAGATCTGTGGGACTGGCAGCTCCTCGCGGCCTGCCGCGGGGTCGACAGCTCTCTCTTCTTCCACCCCGAGGGCGAGCGGGGCGCCGCGCGCAGCGCCCGCGAGAACTCGGCGAAGGAGGTCTGCATGAGGTGCCCGGTGCGCGCGGAGTGCGCTGCTCACGCCCTACAGGTGCGTGAGCCGTACGGGGTGTGGGGCGGACTCACCGAGGATGAGCGCGAAGAGCTGATGGGGCGGGCCCGCAACCGGCTCGTCACGGCGTCGGCGGCGGGCGGCGGACCGACGCCGACCGCTGCCTCGCACAGCTGAAGGAACGTTTCTTCAATCGCGGAGCCCGTGGGCGCACCCGGTGCGCCCACGCGCGCGTTCAGCGCGCGGCGGCCTTCTCGGCGGCGCGCGCCAGATGATCGAGGGTCGCGGCGACGGCCGGAACCTGGGCCAGATCGGGCAGTGTGAGCGCGACGATCTCGCGCTGCACCGCCGGTTCGACGGTCACTGTCCGTGCACCCTTGGGCCGAACGGACTCGATCGCCAGTTCGGGCAGTACGGCAACCCCGAGTCCCGCGCCGACGAGTCCGACCACCGCCGGGTAGTCGTCCGTCGCGAAGTCGATGCGCGGGGCGAACCCGGCGCCCCGGCACACCTCGACCAGCTGTCGGCGGCAGCGCGGGCAGCCCGCGATCCACGACTCGTCCGCGAACGCGTCGATGGTGACCGAGCCCTTCTCGCCCACGGAGGCCAGCCGGTGCCCCTCGGGGACCAGGCCCACCAGGCGGTCGGCGAGCAGCGGACGGACGACCAGGTCGTCCCACTCCTCCGCGACCTGCGCGCCCTTGTAGCGGAACGCCAGGGCCACGTCGCAGTCGCCCTCGCGCAGCATCTCCACCGAGCGCGGCGGCTCGGCCTCGACGAGGGACACGCGCGTGCCGGGGTGCTCGGCGCGCAGGGCGGCGAGCGCGGTCGGCACGAGCGTGGAGCTGCCGCTGGGGAAGGAGACGAGCCGGACCCGGCCGGCCCGCAGGCCCGCGATGGCGGCGACCTCCTCCTCGGCGGCGGTGAGTCCGGCAAGGATGCCCGCCGCATGCCGCACGAGCGCCTCGCCGGCCTGGGTCAGCCGCATCTCGCGGCCGGTGCGGATGAGCAGCGGGGTGCCCGCCGAGGTCTCCAGGGCCTTCATCTGCTGGCTGACCGCGGGCTGGGTGCACCCCAGCTCGCGGGCGGCCGCCGAGAAGGAGCCGGTGGCGGCGACGGCGCGCAGGACACGGAGGTGGCGGGCTTCGATCACCCTTCAAGCATAAGTCGAGCTTGGGGATCGCGCCGAATAATGCGTGGCGACTTTGATCACGGTCCCGTAGCGTGCCGCTCATGAAGCTTCTGTCTCTCAATCTGGGCCGCGCGAAGTCAGTCGACTACACCGACCAGGTCGACGGCGTCACCGGCATCGACAAGCAGCCGGTCGAGGGTCCCGTGCACGTGTCCGCGCCGGGCCCGAAGGGGATCGGCGGGAGCGGCCTCGCCGGGGACGCGGTGTGCGAGAAGCGGCACCACGGCGGCGACGACCAGGCCGTGTACGCGTACGCGCGCGAGGACCTGGACACCTGGGAGCGTGCCCTGGGGCGGGCGATCCCCAGCGGCGGCTTCGGCGAGAACCTCACCACCGAGGGCCTCGACATCACGGGCGCGCTGATCGGGGAGCGCTGGCGGATCGGGCCTGACGTGGTCCTGGAGGTGACCTCCAGCCGGATCCCGTGCCGGACCTTCCAGGGACACCTCGGCGAGCGGGGCTGGGTCAAGCGGTTCACGCAGGAGGGGGTGGCGGGCGCGTATCTGCGGGTGATCGAGCCCGGCGAGATCAGGGCCGGGGACCCGATCGAGGTCGTGCACCGGCCGGACCACGACGTGACGGTGGCGCTGGCGTTCCGCGCGGTGACGACGGAGCGGTCGCTGCTGGCGCGCATGCTCGCGGCGGGCGACGCGCTGCACCCGGAGGAGCTGCGGGCGGCGCGAGAGTACGTGGCGAAGTACGGCTCGTGAGTACGTGGACGTGGCGAAGTACGGCTCGTGAGGTCAGGCCCGTAACGACTCGTAGCGGCTCGTAGGGGAAAACCCTTGCTGGGCAAGGGAGTTGAGGTCGGGGGTGGCTCCGGGGCCGTCCCCGATGTGCCGGGCCCCGGGTCGGCGGGACGCTCGGCGCATGACTCCGAAGCCCCGCAGGTCCCGGCTCAGGCGCGTCCTCGTCGTGCTCGGCTCGCTCACCGTCGTCCTCGCGCTCGCGATTGGCGGCGGGGTGCTGTGGCTGTGGAGCGGCGCCAAGGTGAGCACCGCGGGCGATGGCGGGTTCCGCAACGAGCTGACCGTGCCGCCGCTCGCCCGGTCCCACGTCGACGAGAAGACCGGGCGGCGCGTCTTCGACCTGCGGATGCAGAGCGGCACGACGGAGTTCACCTCCGGTGTGCGGACGCCGACTTGGGGGTTCAACGGGAGTTATCTCGGGCCGACGCTGCGGGCGAAGCGCGGCGAGAAGGTCGAGGTGCGGATCCGCAACGGGCTCGACGAGGCGTCCACCGTGCACTGGCACGGCATGCATCTGCCGGCCCGGATGGACGGCGGCCCGCACCAGATGATCGCGCCGGGCGGCCGCTGGGCCCCGCACTGGACGATCGACCAGCCCGCCGCCACCCTCTGGTACCACCCGCACCCGCACGGGGAGACCGAGCAGCACGTGCGGCGCGGGCTCGCCGGGATGTTCCTGGTCGACGACACCCGCGGCGCGCGGCTGGCCCTCCCGAAGAAGTACGGGGTCGACGATCTGCCCGTGATCGTGCAGGACGTGCGGTTCGACGGGGCGAAGCTCGACTCCGGGCACAAGATGATGCAGAACGTGGGCTTCCTGGGCGACCGCACGATGGTCAACGGCACCCTGGACCCGTACAAGGTCGTGCGCGACGAGCGCGTACGGCTGCGGCTGCTGAACGCGTCGACCGCGCGGACGTACGACTTCGGTTTCTCGGACGGGCGGAAGTTCGCGCTCGTCGGCACCGACGGCGGGCTCCTCGGCCGGCCGGCCGCGCTGGACCGGATCCAGCTGTCGCCGGGCGAGCGGGCCGAGATCGTGGTGCGGATGCGGCCCGGCGAGCGGACCGTGCTGCGCAGCTTCCCGCAGGGCGACTACGGGGACGCGTGGCAGCGGCGGTTCAACGGCGGGGACGACTCGTTCGACGTGCTGCAACTGAGGGCGGCCCGGACGCTGCGCCCCTCCCCCGGCGTCCCGTCCCGGCTGGCCGCTCCGGAGCTGCCCGATCCCGCGGACGCGGTGCGCTCGCGCTGGTTCGATCTGCGGATGAGCGGCATCAACGGGCGCGCGATGTCGATGAACCGGATCGACGAGACGGTCACCCGCGGCACCACCGAGGTGTGGACGGTCCACAACGGCAACGGGATGCCGCACAACTTCCACGTCCACGACGTGCAGTTCCGGGTGGTGTCGGTGAACGGGAAGAAGCCGCCGGTGGAGTTGCGCGGGCGCAAGGACACCGTGTTCGTGCCCAGCGGTACGACGGTGAGGCTGGCGCTGCGCTTCGACGGCGGCCCCGAGTTCGCCGATCCGAGCACCCCGTACATGTTCCACTGCCATCTGCTCTACCACGAGGACGGCGGCATGATGGGGCAGTTCGTGGTGGTCGACAGGGGGCAGCGGGCCGCCGGGACGGCCCCCGGTGGATCCGGTGATCACCTGCACCACTGAGCCGTCACTAATCTGGGGCCATGACTACGGCACTGATCACCGGATCCACCGCGGGCATCGGCGCCGCGTTCGCCCGGCGCCTGGCCTCCGACGGCCACAACCTGGTCCTCGTCGCCCGTGACACCAAGCGGCTCCAGGAGCAGGCGACCGAACTCCACGACCGGCACGGCATCGAGGCCGAGGTGCTGACCGCCGACCTCGCCACGGACGACGGCATCGCGGCCGTCGAGGAGCGCCTGCGGGACCGTAAGGACGCGGTCGATCTGCTCGTCAACAACGCCGGGTTCGGCAACAAGGGCCAGTACCTGGAAGTGTCCATGGCGGACGAGCTGACGATGCTGAAGGTGCACTGCGAGGCGGTGCTGCGGCTGACGTCCGCGGTCACGCCCGTGATGCGCGAGCGCGGGCGCGGCGGCGTGGTGAACGTGGCGTCCGTGGCGGCGTTCGTGCCGCGCGGCACGTACGGGGCGTCGAAGGCGTGGGTCGTGCAGTTCACGCAGGGCGCGGCGAAGGACCTGGCGGGCAGCGGGGTCCGGCTGATGGCGCTGTGTCCCGGCTTCGTGCGCACGGAGTTCCACCAGCGGGCCGGGATGGGCACGGACAACATCCCGAAGTGGATGTGGCTCGACGCGGACAAGCTGGTCGCGGCGGCCCTCACCGACCTGGCCCGCGGCAAGTCGCTGTCGATCCCGGATCCGCGGTACAAGGCGCTGATGGGCGTGGTGAAGGTGACGCCGCGGGCGCTGCTCGGCGGGATCACGTCGCGGACGGGGCGCAAGTACGGGCCGCAGTAGCGTCACAGCTCGACACGGATACCGTCAACACGGGCTCTTTCAGCGGTAGTTGAATCTATCGTCCTGTCATGTCCGTCAACCTGCGCAGCCCCAGGTCACTGCGGCCTCTTGAGCGCCGCCTCGTCGTGTGCGCGGTGCGCGGCGAGGCGCTCGATCTGCTGGACGGCGGCGAGGCCACCGTCGCCACCATGCGCGGCTGGGGGCCCGACCGCCGGATCCGGGCCGACGTCATCCGGGAGCTGCTGCGCGGCCGGCACGCGGAGCCCGTCGACCCGATCGGGGTGCGGGTGCGCGGCGCCGTCGTCGAGGGGCGGCTCAACCTCGACTCCATCAGCGCCACCCATCCGCTCGGCCTCGACCACTGCTATCTGCCGCACGGTCTGTCGGCGCGCGGGGCGGCCGTGCCCGGGGTGACGCTGCGCGGCTGCCGCCTTGAGGGGCAGGACCTGTCGCCGCTGTTCGCGCCCGGGCTCACCACGGACTGGATCGATCTGACGGACGCCTCCGTCAAGTTCGGCGGCAGCGGCACCGCGATGTTCCTGCCCGCGGCCAAGGTCGCGGGCAGCCTGAACCTCACCGACGTGTACATCTCCAGCCCGCACGCCCGGGCCGTCTTCGCTCAGGGCCTGGAGGTCGGCGGCGATCTGGTGCTGCAGGGGCGCTTCCGGGCGATCGGCGCGGACCCGCGGGCGCTGGTCGACCTGGCGGGCGCCCGGATCGGCATCGACATGTCGTGCGCGTCGGCGACCGTCGAGAACAAGGAGGGGCCCGCGCTGCACGCACGCGGTCTGCACGTCGGCGGCCGGCTGCTGCTGAACGGCGGGCTGAGCGTGACCGGCAGGACCGACCGGGCCGCGCTCAACCTCTCAGGCGCCGACATCGGCGGCTGGCTCTACCTGGACGACGCACGGATCGACAACTCCGCGGGCGCGGCCCTGTGGATGTCGCACGCGCGCATCGGCGGCAGCGTCAAGGTCGGACCCGGCGCGCGGATGACCGGCGGCGGGTCGCTGGCCTCCGTGGACATGGACCGCTGCCGGGTCGCCGGCAACGTCCAGTTCGAGCAGGCCACGCTGACCAGTACCGGCGGCACCTGCGTCTCGCTGCTGCGGGCCTCGATCGGCGCCTCGCTCTCCTTCTACGGCGAGGTGCATCTGCGCAACGCGGGCGACGATCCGCTGGTGCGGCTCGGCGGCATCGCCGTGGGCGGCAACGTGAGCTTCGAGCGCAGTACGTTCGAGGCCCGGCGCAGCGTCGCGATATCCGCCTCGAACGCGCAGATAGGCAATGACTTCCTGCTGGGCGACGAGGTGACCATCACCTGTTCGAGCCGCGACGACGCCGTCACCCTCAAGCGGTCCCAGCTCGGCGGCGACCTCAACCTCCAGGGCGTACGCATCGAGAACCGGCGCGGCGGCGCCCTCGCGGCCTTCGACCTGACCGCGGTCAACGTGCGCGTCGAGGGCCACTCGATCGTGAAAGCCTCGTCGCCGCGCCCCGTCGTCCGTCTCTACGGCGCCCGCATCCGGGCCAGGCTGCTGCTCGGCGAGGCCGAACTGCACAACGACCGCGGGCCCGCGCTGTCCTGCTTCAACGCGCAGGCCCGCGACTCCCTGCGGATCTTCGAGGGGTTCCGCGCGGTGGGCCGTACCGATCAGACCGACCAGGAGGACGCCTGCACGATCGACTTCGGCAACTTCCGGGTCGACGGCGATCTCGTCATGAATCTGAACGGCGTACGGAACGTGGGGCGGGACACCAGCCGGGTGAGCCTGGACGGCATGACGTACTCCGGCATCCCGCGCGGCCTGGACGTGCACGGGATGCTGACGCTGATCAGGGACGGCTCGACGGTCTACGCGGCGCAGCCGTACCAGCAGCTCGCGGCCGTCTACCGGGCCGCGGGCCACGACCGTGAGGTGCGCCGGATCCTGATGGCGCAGCGGCGCGACCAGAGCGCGGGCGATCTGGACGGCGTGGCGCAGCGGACGTGGCTGCGGCTGTCCGGGCTGCTGCTCGGTTACGGGTATCAGCCCTGGCGCGCTCTGGTGTGGCTGCTGTGCGTGCTGATGGTGTCGGTCGGGCTCGCCCTCGTGCTCGGCTCGCAGGGCGCGCTGGTGCACACGGCGCAGTCGGCGGCGCCGGGCACGCAGTGCTCGGCGGTCGAGCAGATCGGGGCGGGGCTCGACATGGGGCTGCCGCTGGTGAAGACGGGCCAGGCCGCGACGTGCCGGGCGGCCGCGGACGGCTGGGGGCAGGCGCTGGTCGCGGTGGGGTGGCCGTTGCAGGTGACGGCGTGGGCGTTCGCGACGCTGTTCGTGGCCGGGTTCACGGGGGCGGTGCGGCGCAACGCGTGAGGCCCGTCCCCCCGCGACGGGGGGACGGGCCTCAGTCAGCTACCTGCGCAGCTGCCGGCTCGGGTCAGTGCGAGTGACCGTGGCCGTGGCCGTGACCGGCCTCGGCCTCCTCCTCGGCCGGCTTCTCGACGACCAGGGTCTCGGTCGTGAGGAGCAGGGAGGCGATGGAGGCGGCGTTCTCCAGGGCGGAGCGGGTCACCTTGACCGGGTCGATGACGCCGGCCTTGACCAGGTCGCCGTACTCGCCGGTGGCGGCGTTGTAGCCCTGGCCCTTCTGCATCTCCTTGACCTTGGAGACGATGACGTAGCCCTCCTGGCCGGCGTTCTCACCGATCCAGCGGAGCGGCTCGACGACGGCGTTGCGGACGACCGAGACACCGGTGGCCTCGTCGCCGGTCTTGCCCAGGCCGTCCTCCAGGACCTTGGAGGCGTGCACCAGAGCGGAGCCACCACCGGAGACGATGCCCTCCTCGACCGCGGCGCGGGTCGCGGAGATGGCGTCCTCCAGACGGTGCTTCTTCTCCTTGAGCTCGACCTCGGTCGCGGCGCCGACCTTGATCACGCAGACGCCGCCGGCGAGCTTCGCGAGGCGCTCCTGGAGCTTCTCGCGGTCCCAGTCGGAGTCCGTGTTCTCGATCTCGGCCTTGATCTGGTTCACGCGGCCGACGACGTCCTCGGAGTTGCCGCCACCGTCGACGATGGTGGTGTCGTCCTTGGTGACGGTCACGCGGCGGGCGGAGCCCAGCACGTCCAGACCGGCCTGGTCGAGCTTGAGGCCGACCTCTTCGGCGATGACGGTGGCACCGGTGAGGGTGGCCATGTCCTGCAGCATCGCCTTGCGGCGGTCACCGAAGCCGGGGGCCTTGACGGCGACGGCGTTGAACGTGCCGCGGATCTTGTTCACGACCAGGGTCGACAGGGCCTCGCCCTCGACGTCCTCGGCGATGATCAGGAGGGGCTTCGAGCCGCCGGCCTGGATGACCTTCTCCAGGAGCGGGAGCAGGTCCTGGATCGCGCCGATCTTGCCCTGGTGGATCAGGATGTACGGGTCGTCGAGGACGGCCTCCATACGCTCCTGGTCGGTGACGAAGTACGGGGACAGGTAGCCCTTGTCGAAGGCCATGCCCTCGGTGAAGTCGAGCTCCAGGCCGAAGGTGTTGGACTCCTCGACGGTGATGACACCGTCCTTGCCGACCTTGTCCATCGCCTCGGCGATGAGCTCGCCGACCTGGCTGTCCTGGGCGGACAGACCGGCGACGGCGGCGATGTCGGACTTCTCGTCGATCGGGCGGGCCGTGGCGAGGAGGTCCTCGGAGACGGCCTTGACCGCGGCGTCGATGCCCTTCTTCAGGGCGGCCGGGGAGGCGCCCGCGGCAACGTTGCGCAGACCCTCCTTCACCAGGGCCTGGGCGAGCACGGTGGCGGTGGTCGTACCGTCACCCGCGATGTCGTTGGTCTTGGTCGCCACCTCCTTCACCAGCTGGGCGCCGAGGTTCTCGTACGGGTCCTCGATCTCGACCTCACGGGCGATCGTGACACCGTCGTTGGTGATGGTGGGGGCGCCGAACTTCTTGTCGATGACGACGTTGCGGCCCTTGGGGCCGATCGTCACCTTGACCGTGTCGGCCAGCTTGTTGACGCCGCGCTCGAGGGCGCGACGGGCGTCCTCGTCGAACTTCAGGATCTTCGCCATGGGAGCGGTTCAGCCCTCTCGGAAATCTCGGGGTGAAGCTTGGTGAACGAACTGCGCCCCCGACCCCGGCTTGTTAAAGATCGCGGGTGCCAGGGGCGCAGTTCAAAGCAACTAAAGCTGCTTCAGGTGATGCGGGGTGACTTACTTCTCGACGATCGCGAGCACGTCGCGAGCCGAGAGGACGAGGTACTCCTCGCCGTTGTACTTCACCTCGGTGCCGCCGTACTTGCTGTACAGCACGATGTCGCCGGTCTTGACGTCGAGCGGCAGACGCTCGCCGTTCTCGAAGCGGCCCGGGCCCACGGCCAGGACGACGCCCTCCTGGGGCTTCTCCTTGGCGGTGTCCGGAATGACCAGGCCGGAGGCCGTGGTCTGCTCGGCGTCGAGCGGCTGGACCACAATGCGGTCCTCGAGCGGCTTGATGGCAACCTTGGAGCTGGCGGTCGACACGATCCGGTCTCCCCCTTCGGAGATCTACGGGGTTAACAGTCTGGGGTGGCGACCAGGTGGATCCGTCGTCGCGGGTGCCGGACCTGCCCGTCGCTGTTGGCACTCTCATGGTGGGAGTGCCAGAGCCGAGACTATGACCGCGATTAGCACTCGGTCAAGCGGACTGCTAATCGCTTCCGGCGCGGGGCGGGATTTTCCGCTGGGCCGGGCCGCCTTCCCCGTGCCCGGCCGCCCGCCGCGGGGAGTGCTCTTCGTGGCCGAGTGCGGCCCGGTGGTCCGTCCTCGCGCAGTTCCCCTCGCCCCTGGAGCGAGCTCCGCTCGCCCGGGGGAAGTCGCACGCAGCGCCGGCCTCAGACGTAGTCCTCCAGCCGTCCCACCGTGAACCCCTGCTCCTGGATGCGGCGGAGCATGCGGGTGGTCATGTCCGTCAGGGTCGTGCCCTTCAGGTCCGACGGGCCGCGGAAGTGGGCCAGGATGATGTCGCCCGCGCGCAGCCGGTCGCCGTCGGCGTAGCGAAGGTCGTGGATCTGCATCGAGGCGCGCCACAGGACGATCGCGTCGATGCCGCAGTCGGCGGCGGCCCGCAGCGTGTCCGCGTCGTAGTTGCCGTAGGGCGGGCGCAGGAGGCGCGGGGCCGCGCCGAAGCGGGACGCGAGACGGGTCTGCTGGCCGCAGATCTCGGCGTGCTGGCCGACGTAGCCGAGGCCGGGCAGGAACGGGTGGGTGAGGGTGTGGTTCTCCACCGCGGCGCCGGCGCGCCGGAGTTGGCCGAAGTGGTCGTAGCCGGGGCCCGCCACCGAGTCCGTCAGGAACATCGAGATCGGCAGCCGCAGATCGCGGACCATGTCGACGAAGCGGGGGTCCTGCTCCGCGCCGTCGTCGTAGGTGAGGAAGACGACCTTGTCGCGGACCGGGACCCGGTCGATCACCGGCGGGACCTTGCCGGGCGCGCGGGGCGGCACCACCCGGCGCGGCCGGGGCGCCGGGGCCAGCGGCGCGGCCAGGCCCCAGCGGCGGTACGCGTCGGCCGCGGGCGCGCCCGCGGGCGGGGGCGCAGGGTGGCGGCGGACCTTCTGCGCGGCCTTCCTGCCCATCCGCTCGATCGGGTCGACGGACTGCGCGCACCCGGTGAGCAGCGCGGCGGCCAGGACGCAGGCGACGGCCGCCCGCACCCCGGTCCGCCGGACAGCGGCCCCCGCCCCGGCGGTTGTCACAGGTAGTCCTCCAGGCGGGCCACCGCGTACCCCTTGTCGGTGACGTACTTCATGAACGTACGGATCATGTCGGGCATCGTGCCCTTCCAGTCCTCGCGACCCCGGAAATGCGTGAGGATGATGTCGCCCGGATGGATGTCCCGGTCCCACTCGCGGTAGTCCATTCGGTCCACGAACACTTCCGCGTTCCAGAGGGGCGCGTACTTGACGCCGCAGGACTTGGCGGCCTTCAGGGTGTCCTGGTTGTAGTTGCCGTACGGGGGACGGAAGAGCACCGGCCGCTTGTCGTACTGCTTCTCGATGACGTCCTGCATCCCGCAGATCTCGTGCTTCTGGCCCGCGTACGACAGGCCCGGCAGATACGGGTGGTGCAGCGTGTGGTTGTTCAGGGTCACCCCGGCCCGCTGCATCTTCTTGAAGTAGCCGTAGTCCTCCTTGGCGAGGTAGTCGCTGAGGAAGGCGGTGTACGGGATCTTCAGCTCGCTCATCATGCGCAGGAACGCCGGGTCCTTCTCGGCGCCGTCGTCGATGGTGAGGAAGACGACCCGGTTCTTGGTGGGGATCGTCGTGAAGACCGGGGGCAGGCCGAGTTCCCGCTGGTCGTCGACCTCGAAGCCCTTGCGCGGCAGGATGTGCGGCTTGCGCGCCGGAGGAGCGGGGGCGGTCAGCGGCGGCTTGGCCAGGCCCCAGCGCTTCGCGGCGGCGACGATCCGGGCGCGCTCGGCCTTGAGGTGGGTGGCGTACGTGTCGAGGGCGCGGGCGGGCGGGGCCTGGAGCGGCTGCTGGCCGGCCGCGCCGCGGACCGCCTCGCCGTCGCCCGCGGAGCAGCCGGTGGCGAGCGCGGTGACGGCCAGAACGGCGACCCCGACCCGCCGCACGGCCCGCCCTCCGGTCCTTCTTCTGGCTGTTTCTTCCTTTTGTCGTACTAGTGTCATGGCGCCGGATCCTCGCAGCTCACGCCCCTGATCCCGGGCCGACACCGCCGCCGCGCGCGGCATCGTCCACCGACTGGCGGACAATGGGCCGGGTGAACGACCCCGCCTCCTTCGCCGCCCTGCTCACCCCCGAAGGCCGCGCCCTGCTCGACGCACTGCGCGACCACGACCCGGCCCAGGAACTCGCGCTCGCCACCCGGCTGCGCCGCGAGCACCCCGCCGGCCTCGTGTCGGCCGCGCTCGCCCAGGCGCGCCTGCGGCAGCGGGGCGTGGCGAAGTTCGGCGCCGAGGACGCGGCCCGGATGTACTTCACGCCCAACGGCGTGGAGCAGGCGACCCGGACCAGTGTCGCCGCGTACCGCGCGGAGTCCTTCAAGGCGCTCGGGGTCACCTCCGTGGCCGACCTGTGCTGCGGCATCGGCGGCGACGCCATCGCGCTGGCCCGCGCCGGCATCCGCGTGCTCGCCGTCGACCGCGACCCGCTGACCTGCGCCGTGGCCCGCGCCAACGCCGAGGCGCTCGGCCTCGCCGACCTCGTCGAGGTGCGGGAGGCGGACGTGACGGAGGTGGAGACGTCCGCGTACGACGCGGTCTTCGTGGACCCGGCCCGCCGGGGCGGCCGGGGCCGCATCTTCGACCCCGAGGCCTACTCCCCTCCCCTGTCCTGGGCCGTCTCCGCCGCGCTCAAGGCGCCCCGCGCCGCGCTGAAGATCGCGCCCGGCATCCCGCACGAGGCGATCCCGGCGCAGGCCGACGCCGAGTGGATCTCGGACGGGGGTGACGTGAAGGAGGCGGTGCTGTGGTTCGGGACGGAGCCGGGCCGGGTGCGGGCCACCTTGCTCCCCGGGCCGCGCGCACTGGCCTCGCGCGGGCTCCCCGATCCCGAAGTGCGCCCCGTGGGGCGGTACTTGTACGAGCCCGACGGCGCCGTCATCCGCGCGCACCTGGTCGCCGAGGTGGCCGACGAGGTCGGCGGCGGGCTCATCGACGAGACCATCGCGTACATCACGGCCGACGAGCTGAAGCAGACCCCGTACGCGACCGCGTACGAGATCACCGACCGACTCCCCTTCAACGTCAAGAAGTTGAAGGCGCTGCTGCGCGAGCGCGGGGTCGGGGTGCTGACCGTCAAGAAGCGCGGCTCCGCCGTGGAACCGGAGGAACTGCGCCGCAAGGTGATGCCGAAGCCGTACGGGAAGGCGTCGGCGACGGTGTTCCTGACCCGGGTCGCGGGGGCGCCGACGATGCTGGTGGGGGCGCCCGCCTAGGGCGTGTTTCGAAAGTCCCGTCGTCCGCCCGAAGGGCGGGCCCCGCGGCGTCTGGTGCGTGCGATCGCAAGGCGCCGGAGCGTCCTCATAGCGGAGCTATTCGGGCGTTTCGGCAACGCCGCGAGCGTGCGTGCCAGGCGTCGCGGGGCAGGCGGGACTTTCGAGACACGCCCTAGCCGTCGATCCGGCCGAGCAGATACTCCCGTTCCCGCTCGTTGCTCGTGAGCGCCGCCGCGCGCGCGAACTCCTCGCGCGCCTCCGCCGTCCGCCCGAGCCGCTCCAGCAGGTCCCCGCGCACACTGGGCAGCAAGTGGTAGTCCCGGAGCGCGGGTTCACCGGCGAGGGCGTCCACGATCGCGAGGCCCGCCTCGGGGCCCTCGGCCATGGCGACCGCGACCGCCCGGTTCAGCTCCACCACCGGTGACGGGGCGCGGGCCGCGAGCAGGGCGTAGAGCGTGGCGATCCGGGGCCAGTCGGTCTCCTCCCAGCGGCGGGCCTGCGCGTGGCAGGCGGCGATGGCGGCCTGGAGGACGTACGGTCCCGGCGGCCCCGGCGCCTGCGCGGTCGCCCGGTCGAGCGCGGTGAACCCGCGCCGGATCAGCAGTGGGCTCCACCGGGTGCGGCTCTGGTCGCGGAGCAGGACGGGCGCGCCGTCGGGCCCGGTCCGGGTGGCCGCGCGCGAGGACTGGAGCTCCAACAGCGCGGCCAGGCCGTGCACTTCGGGCTCCTTCGGCATCAGCGACTGGAGCACGCGGGCCAGCCGCAGGGCGTCCTCGCACAGCCCGGGGCGCAGATGGTCCTCGCCCGCCGTGGCCGCGTACCCCTCGTTGAAGATGAGGTAGATGACCTCCAGGACCGAGTCGAGGCGGGCCTCCCGGTCGGGCCCGTACGGCACCTCGAAGGCGACGTTCTTCGTGGCGAGGGTGCGCTTGGCGCGCACGATCCGCTGGGCGACGGTCGGTTCCGGGGCGAGCGTGGCGCGGGCGACCTCGGCGGTGGTCAGACCGCCGAGCAGCCGCAGGGTGAGGGCGACGCGGGCCCCGGCGGAGAGCACCGGGTGACAGCTCATGAAGACGAGCCGCAGCAGATCGTCGTCGATGTCGTCCGGGCCGGCGGGCGGCTGCTCCTCGTAGGCGAACGCGGTGGCCCGGCCGACCTCCTCCAGCTTGCGCGCGTAGTTCTCGCGGCGGCGTACGAGGTCGACGGCGCGGTGCCGTGCGGTGGCCGTCAGCCAGGCCCCCGGGTTGTCGGGGACGCCGGTGTCCGGCCACTTCTCCAGCGCGGCGACCAGCGCGTCCTGCGCCAGTTCCTCCGCGATGCCGACGTCCCGCACGATGCGGGTGACGGCGGCGATGACGCGGGGCGCCTCCATGCGGAAGACGGTCTCGACGGTGGCGTGGGCCGTGCGGTCCTGCGCTCGTTCTGTCACGACCCACCATCAGACACCGCGGCGGCCGTCCGGCCAAGGCCCGAGGGCGTCCTGTCAGCCCTCGGCGATCTCCCGCACCTCGCAGGTGACCGTCCAGTACTCCTCGTGGACCTGGAGGAACTTCTTCGCCCACTCGACGGCCTCCGCCATGTCCTTGCACTGCATCAGGGCGTAGCCGCCGATGACCTCCTTGGACTCGGTGAAGGGACCGTCGGTGACGGACGTCCGCCCGCCCTCCCAGCGGACCCGCTTGCCCTGCGCGGAGGGCAGCAGACCGGCGGTGTCGAGCATGACGCCCGCCTTGGTGATCTCCTCGATCAGCTCTCCCATCCGGCGTCCGAGCTCGGGGCTCGGGCCCTCGGCGGGCGCGGTGGTCTCGTCGATGCGGACGATGGAGATGAAGCGCGGCATGGTGACTCCTCGGGTGCGGTGGACCGGGTTCTCCCGGCCTTCTCACCCTTGCGTCGATCGGGACGGCCCGGGATCGACACACGCGCGGAATCTTTTTTGAAGCCCTGGAGAAGTGCCGGAAAATCCTCCTACTGTGCGGCTGTGACCATACCGAGCACCCTCCGCAAGACCTTCCGCACCCTGGACATGGGCGACGGCTCCGACGGCGTCTGGGCGGCCCACGTGCGCCCCATGTGGCCGCTCGCCGAGAGCTGGCTGACCGCCGAGGGGCGTACCCCGCAGGGCGCGGAGCGGGCCCGGAAGCTGTTCGAGGAGCACATGCCGGAACTGGTGCCGGCGCTCGACCGGCTCGCAGGGCAGCTGGGGCGGCCGGAAGCGGCGACGTTCCTCACGCTCGCCGCGGTACGGCCGTTCTTCTCGGGGTGCACCCAGACCGGTGCGCCGGGGTCACTGCTGCGCAACTACGACTTCCCGCCCGACGACGTCGAGGGCACGGTCGTCCGCTCGCACTTCCTGCGGCCCGTCATCGGCATGCAGGAAGCCGGCTGGGGGCTGCTCGACGGGATGAACGACGCCGGGCTCGCCGTCTCCCTCACCTTCGGCGGGCGCGAGGTGCACGGGCCGGGGTTCGCGGTCGTCCTCGTGCTGCGCTACCTGCTGGAGACCTGCGCCACGGTCGACGAGGCGCTCGCCAGGCTCGCCAGGATCCCCGTCGGCATCCCGCAGAACGTCACCCTCGTCGACCACGAGCGGGCCGTCACCGTGTACGTGGGTCCCGACATCCCGATGACCATGGCCCCGGACGCCTGCGCGGCCAACCACCAGCATCTGCCGGTGCCCGACGCCCAGGAGCGCGCCACCCGCACCCGGGCCCGGCTCGACGCCGTACGGCGGCCGGGCACGGACGTGGCCGCCATGCTCCGGCCGCCGCTGCACAAGGGCACGTACGAGGACGGGCTCGGGACGGTCTACACCGCGCACTACGAGCCGGGGGCAGGGCGGGTGACGTACCACTGGCCGGGGGCGGAGAGCTGGCGGCTGGGCTTCGAGGACGCCACGGGCGCTGCCGGCTCCGGTGGTTTCACGGGTGAGGAGCGGGTCGTCGTGCTCGGCGGTCATGACCCGGCCGCTACAGCAGGGACGTGACGTCCCAGATCCGGACCGTGCCGTCCGTTACAGCAGGGACGTGACGTCCCAGATCCGGACCGTGCCGTCCGTGCCCGCCGAGGCCAGATGACGGCCCTCGGAGTCGAAGGCCAGACAGGCGACGCCGCCCAGGTGGCCCTGGAGTTCCCGGATCCGGCGCGGCCCGGGACCCGTCGACCAGAGCTCGACGGTGCCGTCGGCCCGTTCCTCGTAGTCGGCCAGGCGGGAGCGGCCGAGCGCGAGGACGGGCCGGGTGGGGTGGTGGGCGGCGGCGGTCGCGCCGGGCAGCCGGTCCACGAGGGACCAGTGGCCGCCTGTCGGACGCCAGAGCCCGCCGCGGTCACCGCTCGCCACGTAGAGCAGGGCCTCGTGCGGGGCCACGGCCAGCACGTCGGCGGTCGCGTCGCCCGTGTGCGCGGCGGTGACGACGGCGTCCGCGCCGACGTAGCGCGGCGGGTCGTAGCGCACCACCACCTCCTGCGACAGCGCCCACAGGGCGCCGTCGGGCGTGAAGACCGGCCGTGTCACCTGCGGGGCGGTCTCCGCGCCGTCCGGCTCGCGCACCGAACGCAGCGTTCCGTCGGCGGCCGCCCGCCACACCCCGAGGTCCGTGACCCGGGCGGGCACCCCGGCCAGCAGCCGGCCCCCGGCGCCGACGGCCAGCTCGCGGACCGGCGAGGTACGGGTGTCCGACGGCAGCCAGCGCCCCGCGCGCCGCAGCAGCAGATGGCCTCCGGCCGCGACGACCAGGAGCTCCCCGCCCGGGTCGAAGGCGAGCGTGTCGACGCCGGCGGGCAGCACCCGGCCGTCGCGGTCCACCGCGAGCCGGGCCGGCCGGGGCAGGGCGAGCCGCGCCGCCCCGCCGATCCGGTCCCCCGTCCAGACCCGGCCGCGGGCGTCGCCCCAGACCAGCTCGCCGGTGCCCGGCCGGAAGGCGACGGCCCGCATCCGCGCCGCGTCCGGCGCCGAGAACAGCAGCCGGCTCGTGTCCCGGGTCCGGGTCAGCGCCACCGCGCCACCGCCGACCAGCACCGCGGCGCCCGTCACGAGCAGCACCCGGCGGCCCACCACGCCGCGCGGCGCCGTGTCCGGCCGGGCCTCGGCGTGGGCCGGGCGGGCGGCCAGCGCCTCCTGGAGCCGGATGTGCCGGAACTGGTAGGCGCCGCCGGACTGGCGCAGGATCTCGCGGCGCCGGGCGTCCGCCAGGAACGCGAAGAGCCGCCAGGGCAGCTTCCCGCGCGCGGCAAGCCAGACCCGCGCGAGCACGAAGCGCGGCCAGGCCCGCGACAGCAGGATGAAGTAGCCGAAGACGGCCCCCGGCAGCACCATCAGCCAGCCGGGCCCCTGGTGGGCGACGCCGAACGCGTGCCCGGTGCGCCGCCAGTCGTGGCCGAGGAACGCCCCGGCGTCACCGTGCCCCGGCCAGCCCGGCCAGCCCGTGGCCCAGCGGAACACGAGCCCGCCCGTGACCAGGCCCGCCCGCAGCCCGAACGCGGCGAGCCCGCCGAACACCAGGCCCGCCACCAGCGCCCCCGCCAGGCTCGACACCCGGTCCTGCACGGCCGAGCCGACCGGGCTGACCTGCGCGGCGCTGGACGGCGGCGCGTTCAGCCAGGAGTGCGCGGCGAGCGCGAGCCCGGTGACGACGCACAGCGCGAGACAGATCGTGAGCAGCTTGGTGAACTCCTCGGTGCTCTGCAGCGACCCGAACCCCGCGGTGTAGGAGACGACACGGATCAGCGTCACCACGACGGCGACCGGCCCCACGGTCCACGCGCACAGCGCCGCCCCGCGCCAAAAGCCGCTCTGCAGCCGCTGCGCCGACCCGTGCAGCGACCACGAGAGCCGGCCGGGCGGATGGCCCGCGGTGACGTACCAGACCACCGAGGAGACCAGGGCGAAGGCGATCCCGAAGCTCAGCGCGTTGTAGACGGCGGTGGTCGCGTCGCCGAGGCCGCCGTCCAGCTGGTCCCAGGCGAGCACCGCGGCCACGCACACGAGCCCGCCGCCGAACCCGAGGACGGGCCCCAGCCACACCGGCAGCACCCGTCCGCTCAGCTGCCACCACGCCAGATCGCGCTCGCGGTGGTCGTGCAGCTGGCAGGCGAGGAAGGTGAGCCAGCGCCGGGCCCGCCGGGCGTCCCACAGCGCCGCCTGCCCCGGCTCCCCCGACGGCTCGTACGCCGTGTCGATCACCCGGTGCGTGAGGTGGTCCTCGACGGCGTACCGGCAGTCGAACCGCACGGCGTCGAGGAGTTCGCCGGGGTCCTGAGCGGGGCCGCGGTAGACGAGGCGGGCCGTGGTCACCATCAGGGGGGTGGAGAGCGCCTGGGCGAGCGGTCCCGCGGGCTCGGCGCGCAGCCGGTCGTAGACGGGGTCCCAGCGCTCGGCGGCGGTCTCGTCGAAGCCGCGCAGATACGCGATGACGTCAGCGGGCGGCACCGGCAGCACCTCGACGACCGGGGCGTGCCGCAGCGCCGGGGCACCGCCCTTGATCAGTTCCTCGTACTCGACGGCGCGGCAGGTGACGACCACCGGGCGGTCGCCGCCCAGCCCTTCGTTGATGCCGCGGATGGCGCCGCGCCGCGCGGACTCCGGGATCTCGTCGAGGCCGTCGAGGACCGGCAGCAGCAGGCCCTGGGTGAGCAGGGTGCGCGGGATGTCCGGGTCGCCGCCGTAGTAGGGCACGGCGAGGGAGCGCACGATCCAGTCGTCGAGCCGTTCGCGCACCGGGTCCCAGGTCGACACCGGCAGCAGCACGGGCACCCGGCCGCCGGGCGGGCGTTCGTCGAGCAGTCCGAGCGTGAGCAGCAGCGCGAGGACGGACTTGCCGGCGCCGGGCTCGCCGATGACGACGAGCCGCCCGTCGGGCAACTGGTCGTATCCGGCGGCGAGTTGACCGGTCGCCTCGGTGAAGTCCCCGGAGAGCCTGCCGTCCAGCCGGCGGCGCAGCACCCGGCCGCCGGCGCCGCCCGCGCCGCGCGCGTCGGGCGGGTCGGCGACCTCGCGCCGGGTGGTGGCCCAGCCGAGCGGGAGCACGCCGGGTTCGCGCAGCCGCCGGGCCGCGGCCTCCTCGCGCCACTGGACGCGCACGGTGCGGGCGAGGTCGTCGGCGTAGACGCCGGGCTCGACGACGGGCGCCGTCCGGTTCAGCCGGGCCGCGAGGCTGACCAGGAGGCCCGCGACGCCGATGAGCAGGGAGACGACGGCGGCCACCTCGTCGGCGCCGAACCCGCCGACGAGCATCCACCCGGCAAGGGCCAGCGCCCCCGTCCCCACGACGCCGAGCAGACCGGCGCGGACGAGGCGCAGATGTGTGTCCCGACGTCCGGACGGCCCCCGTAGCACAGCAGCATTGTGCGGCCGGGCGATGCGCGGGGACCCCGCCGGGAGGCCCTCACTTGCGCCCCCCGGACCGCCGCCGTCACAGCGTCACCGCAGCGATTCCCACAGCTCATCGGCCTCCGGCTGGTCCGCCACGACCCGGTTGTGGTCCGAGGGCGCCTGCACCACCGGCATCATCACGGTCTTCACGGAGTCGGCGCTCAGCCCCTGCAGACTCCGGGCCAGACCGGCCAGTTCCGTCAGGGAGTCGAGGCCGGTGTCGGTGGTGAGCGACCCGGTGGCCGCGTCGGCGATCTCGTAGAGGCGGGTGGGGCTGGTGAGCAGCCCGGAGCCCGCGACCTGCTCCACGAGCGCCTTCACCAGCTGCTGCTGGAGCTTGATGCGGCCGAGGTCGCTGCCGTCGCCGACGCCGTGCCGGGTGCGGGCGAAGGCGAGCGCGGTCTTGCCGTCGAGGTGGTGGTCGCCGGCCTTGAGGTGGAGCTGGCTGAGGTCGTCGTCGATGTCCTCGTCGGTGGTGACGTCCACGCCGCCCAGCGCGTCGATGAGCCGGGCGAAGCCCGCGAAGTCGACCTCCAGGTAGTGGTCCATGCGCACGCCCGTCATGGTCTCGACGGTCTTCACCGCACAGACCGGACCGCCCAGCGAGTAGGCGCTGTTGAACATGACGTTGTACGCGACCGCGGTCGTGCCGCCGGACTCCGTCGGGCAGGCGGGCCGCTCCACGAGGGTGTCGCGCGGGATGCTGACGACGGTCGCCTTCGTGCGGTCGGCGTTCAGGTGCAGGACCATCGCGGTGTCGGAGCGGGCGCCGCCGCTGTCACCGCCGCCCAGCTTCTTGTTCTCCTTGCCGGAGCGCGAGTCGGAGCCCAGGACGAGGACGTTCAGGACGCCCTTCTCCAGCGGCTCCGCCGAGGGCGAGGCCGACGCGGACGGCGAGGCCGCGACCTGGTCCGCGCGCATCGGGCGGTTGTCGCCGAGCGCCTTGTCGATGTCGACGCTGTGGATGTTGTGGTCCAGGTGCCAGTACACCCAGCCGGCGCCCCCGCCGCCGAGCACGAGGGCGCAGCCGAGCACAAGGCCGGTGATCTTCACCGCACGCCCACGGAACCGTTTCTTCTCAGTCACGGAGGGAACGTAAGTCCGAATTATTACAGCGGTAAACCTCTTCCCCCGCTTCTTCGGAAAATCTCAGACGCAGACCACCGCGAACCCGCCCCTATCGGGCCGGTGTCCCGCGCCCTACGCCGTCTCGAACCGCCACCGGTGCACCGTCCGGGTCACCAGCTCCCCGTCCGGCTCCGGGAGTTCAGGGAGCTCGGCGTCGTAGGCGGCGTCCCACCAGGTGATCACGAGGACCCGGTCCTGCGGCGCGCGCAGCGTCTCGCGCCGCTCCGGCTCACGGGCGAGCCGCTGTTCCTTCGCCCAGGCGAGCAGTTCCTCGCCCCGGCCCGCGACGGCGCGGGCCTCCCACATCAGCACAGTGGCACTCATGAGCGAAGCTCATTCCTTGCGAGGGCGGTGGTGGGTGACGGGTGGGCACTCACGAGTACAGGTTCTCCTTGCTGACCTCGTGCACGTGGTCGTGGTGGTGGTGACCCGGCACGTGGGTCTCCGTCACGGGCAGCGAGGAGTCCGCCGACAGGTCCCAGGACGAGGCGGCCCGGTTCCTGGCCACCATCTCGGCGCCCAGGGCGGCGACCATCGCGCCGTTGTCCGTGCACAGCTTGGGGCGCGGCACGCGCAGCCGGATCCCGGCCCGCTCGCAGCGCTCCTCGGCGAGGGCGCGCAGCCGCGAGTTGGCGGCGACACCGCCGCCGATCATGAGGTGGTCGACGCCCTCGTCCTTGCAGGCCCGCACGGCCTTGCGCGTCAGCACGTCGACGACGGCCTCCTGGAAGGACGCCGAGACGTCCCGCACCGGCACGTCCTCACCGGCGGCCCGCTTGGCCTCGATCCAGCGCGCCACGGAGGTCTTGAGGCCGGAGAAGGAGAAGTCGTACGCCGGGTCGCGCGGGCCGGTCAGTCCGCGCGGGAAGGAGATGGCGTTCGGGTCGCCCTCCTTCGCGTACCGGTCGATGACCGGACCGCCCGGGAAGCCGAGGTTGAGCACGCGCGCGATCTTGTCGAACGCCTCGCCCGCCGCGTCGTCGATGGTCGCGCCGAGCGGCCGCACGTCGGAGGTGATGTCGGTGGAGAGCAGCAGCGAGGAGTGCCCGCCGGAGACGAGCAGCGCCATCGTCGGCTCGGGCAGCTTGCCGTGCTCCAACTGGTCGACGCAGATGTGCGAGGCCAGGTGGTTGACGCCGTAGAGCGGCTTGCCGAGGGCGTACGCGTACGCCTTCGCGGCCGAGACACCGACGAGCAGCGCGCCCGCGAGGCCGGGCCCGGCGGTGACGGAGATCCCGTCGAGGTCCTTGGCGCTCACCCCGGCGTCCTTCAGGGCCCGCTGGATCGTGGGGACCATCGCCTCCAGGTGGGCGCGCGAGGCGACCTCGGGCACGACGCCGCCGAAGCGGGCGTGTTCGTCGACGCTGGAGGCGACGGCGTCGGCGAGCAGGGTGGTGCCGCGGACGATGCCGACGCCGGTCTCGTCGCAGGAGGTCTCGATGCCGAGGACGAGCGGTTCGTCAGCCATGGTTCTTCTCTTCGGTCGTGTTCTCAGTGGTCAGGCGCATCACGAGGGCGTCCACGTTGCCCGGCTGGTAGTAGCCGCGCCGGAAGCCGATCGGCTCGAAGCCGAAACGCTCGTACAGCTTCTGCGCCCGGGTGTTGTCGACGCGCACCTCCAGCATCACCTCGGCGGCCTCGAAGGCGGTGGCGTGCCGGAGCAGCTCGGTGAGCAGCCGGGAGCCGAGCCCGGTGCCCCAGTGGTCGCGGGCGACGGCGATGGTCTGGACGTCGGCCAGCTCCCCGGAGGCGGCGAGCCCGCCGTACCCGACGAGCCGGTCGCCCTCGTACGCGACGACGTACCGGCGCGTCGACCCGACCCCGCGCGCATGCGCCAGCTCGGACCAGAACATGCCGCGCGACCAGGCGTCGTCCGGGAACAGCTCCTTCTCCAGGACGAGCACGGGATCGATGTCCCACCAGCGCATTTCGCGGATGTCGGCGTCCACGGGAGAAGTCACTTGGGGGTGACCACCTTGTAGTTCTTGGGGACCTGCGCGTCGGGGCGGCGCAGGTACAGGGGCCGCGGTTCGAGCAGCTCCTCGCCCGCGGCCAGCTTCTCGGCGGCGAGGGCGGCGAGCGCGGCGGCGGAGACGTGCTCGGGGCCGCGGGCGTCCGGGAACGCCTCGGGGTACAGACGCCCGCCCGCGCCGACGACGGGCAGCCCGGCCACGGCGTCGGCGAGGTCGGCGGGCCGGTCGACGGCGGCCTCGGTGGTCCGGGTGCGCGGGTCGTCATAGCGCGCCCAGTACACCTCCTTGCGCCGGGCGTCGGTGGCGACGACGAAGGGGCCGTCCACGTCCGCCTCGTACGCGAGCCCGTCGAGGGTGCAGACGCCGTGCACGGGCACGTCGAGCGCGAGCCCGAACGTGTCGGCGGTCATCAGGCCGACCCGCAGTCCGGTGTACGGGCCCGGACCCACGCCCACGACGATCCCGGTGACGGCGTCGAGTTTCACCCCGGCGTCGGCGAGCACCCGGTCGACGGCGGGCAGCAGCAGCTCCCCGTGTCTGCGGGCGTCCACCTGACTCGACTCCGCGAGGACGGAGGAGCCGTCGTGGAGGGCGACGGTGACGGCGGGGGTGGCGGTATCCAGAGCGAGCAACAGCACGCGAACAGCCTACGACCCCGGGGGCCCGGACACGTCCGCGCTTCCGGTCAACCCGCTGGCGGGCCGGGTCCGGCTGCTACCGTCACCCGGAGAAGTCCGGAGAGCGAGAGGCAGGCACCTGGTGGCACGGAGCAGCACCGGATTCGTGACCGCGTTGACCGCGGGCGCGCTGGCCGTGGTCGGCTTCCTCGCCTATCAGGCCTCGGCGAGCGCACCGGCCGATCTCGGCAAGTCACCCTCCGTCTCGGCCTCCTCCTCGGCGTCCAGCTCCCCCAAGCAGAAGAAGGACCCGAAGGCGCTGCCCGCCCAGTCCGGCAAGGGCGAGCGCGTCGTCTACGCCCTGGGTGCGAACCGGGTCTGGCTGGTCGGCGGGCGCGACAAGGTGCAGCGCACGTACGAGGTGACGCCCGGCACGGTGGACCCGGCGCCCGGCAAGTACGCGGTGACGTCGCGCTCCGGCGCCATCACCGGCACGGACGGCACGCCGATCGAGCACGTGGTGCGGTTCGCGAGCACCGACGGGGTCGTGATCGGGTTCAGCGCCGCCGTCGACGGCTCCACGCCCGACCCCGACCCGTCGAAGCAGACCGGCGGCATCCGCGAGTCGCGGGCCGACGGCAACGCGATGTGGGAGTTCGCGACCTACGGGCGCTCCGTGGTGGTTGTCCCGTAGCTCACGCCGCGTCCCTGTGCTCCTCGCCGCACGCGGGGTGGACGCGTTCGGGAGCGGGCGGTGGTGTCGACACGGCACGGGCCGCCGCGCACGAGGCCAGCAGCTCGCTCATCGGCACTGCGCGTGGCACTGCGCGCGGCACGTCGTGTGCCTCACGTTCCGAAGCCGGCATGGGTGCCTCCCGGGACCGTCGCAGTTCACGTAGTTAGGTAGACCTAACCAAGTCCGGTCTCCATGTGAACACGCCGCGGTGCCGTCGCGCAACACTTTGCCGACAGCCTGTCGGCACCCTGTCACCGTCCAGCTGGGCGGCTCACCCCCCGAGCGACCCCAGCCCCTCCCCGGCCCAGCGTCCCCCGATCCCGTTGAACGTCACCACGCGCACCTCGTCCGACGTGTCCCCCGTGGCCCGGTCGATCAGCACGTGCAGGCGGTCGTCGGAGAGCTCCTCGACCTTGCCGTCGCCCCACTCCACGACGACCACGGAGTCCGGCAGCGAGACGTCGAGGTCCAGGTCCTCCATCTCGTCGAGGCCGCCGCCCAGCCGGTACGCGTCGACGTGCACCAGCGCGGGGCCGTCCCCCAGCGGCGGGTGGACGCGGGCGATCACGAAGGTCGGGGAGGTCACCGCGCCGCGCACGCCGAGGCCCTCGCCGAGGCCGCGGGTCAGGGTCGTCTTGCCCGCGCCGAGTTCACCGGTGAGCATCACGAGGTCGCCGGGGCGCAGCTGTTTGGCCAGGGCCAGGCCCAACTCCCGCATTTCTTCCGGGGAGTTGACGGTGACCGTGACGGTCGTGACGGGGGTGGCGGGTTCAGCCGCCGGGTTGTGCGGTGCTGCCGGTGTCTCCATAAATCCCCACGGTAGCCGCTGCGGGCACGGCCCCCGTACGGGCGAGGAGGTCGGCGAGCCGGTCGGTGACCACCTCGGGGTGCTCCAGCATCACCAGGTGCCCGGCGTCCGGCACCAGCACGAACTCGGCGTCCGGCAGCAGCTCCGCGATGGCCTCGCTGTGCTCGCTCGGCGTGACCAGGTCCTGCTCGCCGGCGAGGACCAGCGCCGGCAGTCCGGCGAAGGCTGCGAGCGCGGCCGTCTTGTCGTGCTCCTGGAACGCCGGGTAGAACTCGGCGACCACGTCGATCGGTGTGCCCTCGATCATCCGCTCGGCGAACCGGGCGATCGCCGGGTCGACGTCGCGGCTCGCGAACGAGTACCGCTTGATGATCCCGGCGAACAGGTCGGCGGTCGCTCTGCGGCCCTTCTCGACCAGTTCGGCGCGCTGGCCGAGGGCCTTCAGGACGCCCGGCAGGACCCGCCGCACCACGTTGACCCCGGCCACCGGGAGCCCGTAGTTGACCTCGCCGAGCCTGCCCGACGACGTACCGACGAGGGCCGTGCCCACGACCCGCTCGCGCACCAGACCGGGGTGCTG
Source organism: Streptomyces sp. VRA16 Mangrove soil (assembly GCF_017377775.1). GTDB lineage: Bacteria > Actinomycetota > Actinomycetes > Streptomycetales > Streptomycetaceae > Streptomyces. Next base: position 182,790 of record NZ_JAFVLN010000011.1, on the reverse strand, counting down.
GTCGGCCAGCGCCATCACGGTCATGCCGCCCATGGAGTGGCCGACGAGGACCAGCGGGCCCTCCGGCGCGGCCGCGTCGACGACCGCCTTGAGGTCGCCGCCGAGAGTGTCGATGGAGACCGGCGTGCCGGCCTCCACCTGCTCCGCGCCGCGCCCCGAGCGGCCGTGGCTGCGCTGGTCCCAGTACACGCAGCGCACCACGCCGCGCAGGGCCGCGCGCTGGAAGTGCCAGGAGTCCTGGTTGAGGCAGTAGCCGTGGCTGAAGACGACGGTGACGGGGGCCGGCGTCTTGCGGCCGAACAGCCGCCGCCTGCGGGTGCCGGTGCCGCTCTCGTCGATCTCGTCGACCTCGTAGTACAGCTCGGTGCCGTCGGCGGCGTACGCCTTGCCGGGGACGCCGCGCAGTGATCCGTACGGACCGGACGCGTCGAGGGCGAGCCGGGCCTTCCTGCGCATGCCGCGCCCGACCGTGAGCCGCTCGACGGCGACCCCGGCGGCCGCGCCCGCGGCGACGACGCCTATCGCGGCGCCCGCGAGACCGGCCCGCCGCCAGCTCCCCGAAGCGGCCGCTTCGGTGACGGCCGCCGTGGCCTGTGCGCTGGTCTCGCTCACGTGCCGCTCCCTCGCTGTGATTCCCGTACGGTCCGTGCTACCCCCGGGGTACCCCGGGACTCCGGGTCAGGCGCCGCCCTCGTCCACGTAGACGCGCGGGACGCGGGATCCGATCCGCGTGACGATCTCGTACGCGATGGTCCCGGACGCCGCCGCCCAGTCCTCCGCGGTCGGCTCGCCCCGGTCGCCGGGGCCGAACAGGACCGCCTCGTCGCCCACGGCCGGCTCGTCCCCGCCGAGGTCGACGACGAACTGGTCCATCGCGACCCGGCCCGCGACCGTGCGCCGCTTGCCGCCGATCAGGACCGGGCCGGTGCCCGAGGCGTGCCGCGGGATGCCGTCCGCGTAACCGAGCGGCACCAGACCGAGGGTCGTCGGACCCGGTGTGACGTAGTGATGCCCGTAACTGACGCCGAGTCCACCCGGCGCGTGCTTCACCAGCGCGAGCGACGCCTTGAGCGTCATGACCGGGCGAAGACCGAAGTCCTCCGGCGTGCCGAGCTCGGGGCTCGGCGAGATCCCGTACATGGCGATGCCGGGGCGGACGAGGTCGAAGTGGGTCTCCGGGAGCGTGAGCGTCCCCGGCGAGTTGGCGATGTGCCGTACCTCGGGGGTGATGCCCTCGCCCTCCGCGTACCCGACCATCTCGCGGAACGCGGCCAGTTGGGCGGCGGTCGCCGGGTGGCCCGGCTCGTCGGCGCACGCGAAGTGCGACCACAGGCCGGTGACGGTGACGTGCCCCGCCCGCTGCGCCGCCAGGGACTCGCGCACCAGCTCGGGCCAGTCGGCCGGCAGGCAGCCGTTACGCCCCAGGCCCGTGTCGGCCTTCAGCTGGATGCGGGCCGTGCGGCCCGACTCCCGTGCGGCGGCCACGACTTCGCGCAGCGCCCACATGCCGCTGACCGACAGGTCGAGGCCCGCCTCGACGGCCTCGCGCCAGGGCCCGCCGGGCACCCACAGCCAGCACATGATCCGGCCCTCGACGCCGGCCGCGCGCAGGGCGAGCGCCTCCTCGGGCGTGGCGGTACCGATCCACTCGGCGCCCGCCGCCTTGGCGGCGCGGGCCACCGGAAGCATCCCGTGCCCGTACGCGTCGGCCTTCACGACGGCCATGAACGCGGCCCCCGGCGCGTGTGCGCGCAGGGACCGCACATTGGCCTTGAGCGCGGCCAGATCGATCTCGGCGCGGGCGCGGAGCGGGGCAGTCACGTTCTCGTTCATGGTGCGCCCAGTCTCTCAGAGCCCGCCGACAACACCTCAGAGCCTCAGGTTCCGGGCTTGCGCCCCCACACGTAGACGCGGTCGCCGCGCTTGAGGACGCCCCACAGGCGCTTGGCGTCACGGACGCGGAGATTGACGCAGCCGCGCGAGCCGGGCGGGCTGTAGACGTTCCCGTAGATGCCGTGGAACGCCTGGCCGCCGCTGAAGAACTGGCTGTACGGCATGGGGCTGTTGTACAGCGTCGACCAGTGGTTCTTGTGCTTCCAGTAGACCTTGTGCCAGCCGGTGCGGGTGCGGTTGCCCGCGCGTCCGCTGCGGATGGGCACGGGCCCGTAGACGATCTTCTTGCCCTTGCTGACCCACATCAGCTGGCGCGGCAGGTCCACGCAGGCGAGCCGGTACGCGCGCGTGGGGCACTTCTTCGCGGCGTTGGGGTTCTTGCGGGCGCTGAGCCAGCGCATCCGTGACCAGGTGACGGGTCCGGCGAAGCCGCTGTTGGGGCGGATGCCCTGCCGGGTCTGGAAGGCGCGGACGGCCCGGCAGTCGGCGGCCGACTGCCTGCCGTCGACCTTCAGGCGCAGCCAACGCTCCACCTGGCGCTGGTAGGGGCCGGTCCGCCGGGTGCAGGCGGCCGCCGCGGGCGCGCCGGGCGCCCCGCCGGCCGGGCCCGGCAGGACCACCTCGCCCGGCGGCACGTACTCGACGAGATCGTCGGTCCCGGCCGGTGCGGGCAGCGGCTCGATCGCGTCCTCCTCGGCGCTCGGCTCGTACACGCGCGGCGGCAGCACCTGGTCGGGGGTGTCCATCCGCCACGGGTCGTAGGGCGCGGACGGGACGCCGGGGACGAGTTCCGGGGCCTGGGCGGGGGCGGCGGGCCGGGGCGGCGGCTCGGGGTCGGCGACGGCCTGGCCCGCGGGCAGCGCCACGCAGAGGGCGAGCAGCACGGCGAGCGAGCCGCGCACGGTGGGTCTTGTCATGGGCGTGAGGGAACCCCGGCCGCACGGCCGAACACGGGCACCCGCGCGGCGCGCCTCGCGAAAAGCGATGGATCGGCCTACGTCCGCCTAGGTATCGTAAGCAGAAACCTAGGGCCCCTAGGAACGGTCCCGGGCAGCCCCGGGAGGACGGGACGGAGGACCCGGATGATGGCCAGAGCGGGCCTGACCAGGGAACGCGTGGTGGCGGCCGCCGCCGACCTCGCGGACACGGTCGGCTTCGAGAACATCACCGTCGCGGCGCTCGCCCGCGGCTTCGGCGTGAAGGACGCGAGCCTGTACGCGCACGTCCGCAATCTCTCCGATCTGAGCGCCCGGGTCGCGGTCCTGTCGGGCCTCGACCTCGCGGACCGGATCTCGGACGCGCTGGCGGGCCGCTCGGGGCGCGACGCGCTGCTCGCCTTCGCGCACGCCTACCGCACCTTCGGCCTGGAGCACCCGGGCCGGTACGCGGCGACGCAGCTGCGGCTCGCCCCGTCGGCGCTCGACGACCACCCGGGCCTGCGCCGCAACCTCACCGGCCCCTACGCCCTGCTCCAGGGGTACGGGCTCACGGAACCGGCGCTGACCGACGCGGTGCGGCTGCTGCGCAGCACGTTCCACGGTTTCGTGACCCTGGAACTGGCGGGCGGCTTCCGCCACCACCGGGACGTGGAGCTGTCGTGGGCGAACACCCTGGAGGCGCTGCACATCGCGCTCTCCCACTGGCCGGGCCCCGACACGTCACAGGAGCCGGACCGACAGGAGCCGGCCCCCGGCACGTCACAGGAGAAGGACCCCGACACGTCACAGGAGAAGGACCGTTGATCACCTCGCACACGCTCGCCGTGCCCGGCGCGACCCTGCACCACGAGACCCGCGGCAGCGGCCCCGCCCTGCTCCTGCTGCCCGGCGCGGGCGGCGACGCGGCGGTCCTCGACCCGGTCGCGGACGCCCTCGCCGCGGACTTCACGGTGCTCACGCACGATCCGCGCGGCTACTCGCGCAGCACCCTGGACGGGCCGTGGACCGAGCAGCGGGTGCCGGACCACGCGGACGACGCGCTGCGCCTCCTGGACGCGGTGGCGCCCGGCGAACCGGCGTACGTGGCGGGCGCGTCCAGCGGCGCGATCGTCGCCCTCGACCTCCTGGCCCGCCACCCGGAGCGGCTGCGCGCGGTGGTGGCGCACGAGCCGCCGTCGTGGTCCGTGCTCCCGGACGCGGCCGAGCAGTTGGCGTTCTTCGACGAGGTGTACGAGCTCTTCATGACACAGGGCCTGCAGGCGGCGGGCGAGCGCTTCCTGCACGGCATCGGCGGTGCGATGCGGCCCGCTCCGTGGCTCGCCGACCCCGAACTCCCGCCCCGCACCCAGGAGATGCTCGCGCGTGTGACGGCGAACGCACCCCTCGCGATCCAGTACGAGCACCGCAGCTTCGCGGCATACGTGCCCGATCTGGCGGCGCTCGCGAAGTCGTCCGGAAAACTCACCCTGGCGACGGGCGAGGAGACCCGCCCGCACCTCCCGTCCCGCCCGGCGGCGCTGCTGGCGGACGCGCTGGGCATCCGCCTGGCGGACTTCCCGGGCGCCCACAACGGCTGGTCGACCCATCCGGCCGAAACGGCGGACCTGCTGCGCGCCCACCTTCTGGGGGACACTCGATGACATGCGCACTGCCTACGACGTGGAAACGGTCAGGACCGCCGAACGCGCACTGATGGCGCGCCTGCCGGAAGGCGCCCTGATGCAACGGGCGGCCGCCGGACTCGCCGCCGCCTGCGCCGACCTGCTCGGCAAGGTGTACGGGGCCCGGGTCGCGCTGCTGGTCGGCTCGGGCGACAACGGCGGCGACGCGCTGTACGCCGGCGCCCGCCTGGCCCGCCGCGGCGCCGGGGTCACCGCGCTGCTGCTCGCCCCGGACCGGGCGCACCCCGGCGGCGTCGCGGCGCTGCGCGCGGCGGGCGGCACGGCCTTGGACGCGCAGACCCCGGCGGCGCCGGAGCTCGTGGGCCGGGCCGATCTGGTCCTGGACGGCATCGTGGGCATCGGCGGCAAGGGCGGCCTGCGCCCGCGCGCGGCCCAACTGGCCGAGGCCGCACGGGGACTCGTGGTCGCGGTGGACCTGCCCAGCGGGGTGGACGCGAACACCGGCGAGGTGCACGGCGACGCGGTCCGCGCGGACGCGACGGTCACCTTCGGCACGTACAAGCCGGGCCTGCTGATCGACCCGGCGCGCGAGTACGCGGGCGCGCTCCGGCTGGTGGACATCGGACTCGAACTCCCGCCCGCCGACGCCCGGTTGGAGGCCCTGCAGCACGCGGACGTGGCGGAGCTGCTGCCGAGCCCGACGGGCGAGAGCGACAAGTACCGCCGGGGCGTGGTCGGCGTGGTGGCGGGTTCGGCCCGCTATCCGGGGGCGGCGGTCCTGGCGGTGGCGGGCGCCCTGCACGGCGGCGCGGGCGCGGTGCGCTACGTGGGCCCGGCGGCGGACGCGGTCCTGGCCCGCTTCCCGGAGACGCTGGTGTCGGCGGGACCCCCGGCGAAGGCGGGCCGCGTCCAGTCCTGGGTGATCGGCCCCGGCCTCGGCGACGACGCCTCCGCGCTCCCCGACGTCCTGGCGTCGGACGTGCCGGTGCTGATCGACGCGGACGGCCTGCGTCTGGCGGGCGCCGCCGCCGTGCGCGCCCGGACGGCCCCCACCCTGCTCACCCCGCACGCCGGGGAGGCGGCGGCGCTCCTCGGCGTGGCCCGGGACGAGGTGGAGGGCCAACGCCTGCAATCGGTACGGGAGTTGGCGAAGCGCTATCGGGCCACGACCCTCCTGAAGGGCTCGACAACGCTCGTCGCGGCCCCCTCCGGCGCCGCGGCCCGCGTCAATCCGACCGGCACCCCGTGGCTCGCCACCGCGGGCAGCGGCGACGTGCTCTCGGGCCTGACGGGCTCCCTGCTGGCAGCGGGCCTGCACCCGCTGGACGCGGCGTCGGCGGGCGCGTACCTGCACGGCCTCGCGGCCCGTTTCGCGGCGGACGGGGCGCCGGTGTCGGCCCAGGACGTGGCAGGCGCGGTGCGGGCGGCGTGGCGGAGCGTCCAGGACGGCTGAACCGTCGCGCGGCCCCGCTCACACCGCGATCGGCACGTGCCGCACCGCCCGCCCGCCGTCGTCCAGGATCCGCCCCATGCGCTTGGCCGTGCTCAGGGTGACCGTGCGGTCCTGGACCCGCAGCCGCGGGAAGCGTTCGTCGAGCAGTGACTCCAGGGCCGCGATCCCGTCGAGGTCGCGCAGCCACACGGAGAAGAGCAGGTTGCACGATCCGGTGACGGACGCGCACAGCCGGACCTGCGGCAGCCGGGCGAGCGCCGCGCCGGTCGCGTCGAGCTCGCCGTGCGGGACGGTCGCCCGGTACGTGGTGACGGCCGGCCAGCCCGCGACCTGCTGGGCCAGGTCGCAGCGGACCAGGATCTTCTGGTCGCGCAGTTCACGGGTGAGGCGGCGGCGCACCGTGGACTCGCTCAGGCCGGTGCGCGCGGCGAGTTCGGCCCAGCCGGCGCGTCCGTCGGCGCCGAGCGCGGTCAGCAGCCGGGGGTCGAGAGCGCCGCGCGCCCGGTGCGGCTCCAGGCCGCCGAACCGGGCATGGGCGGCGGGCCGCGCCCCTTCGAGGCGGGCCCGGCCCGCCGGTTCCAGGGCCCGTACCTTCCAGCCGCTGCCCTCCCGGTAGACGCGGATGCCGAGCCGGGTGCGGGTGGACCGGACGCCGGGCAGCAGGCCGAGGTCGGTGCGCACGCGGCGGCCGAGGGAGGGCAGATCGGCCGCCGCGACGGTCAGGAACAGGTCGAAGTCGCCGACGACGTGCTCGACGCTGAGCACCCACGGCAGGCCCGTGAGCCGCTCGCTCAGCTCGGCGAGGCGGCGCGGCCTGCACGTGACCTCGATGTAGCCGACGGCCGCGAACACCGGGCCCGCGTACGCCGTGACCCAGGCGAGGCCCGCGCCCTCCAGGCGCGCCCAGCGGCGGGCCGCGGTCGTCGCGTCGATGCCGACGGCCGGCCCGATCCGGGTCCAGGGGGCGCGGGGGTCGGTCTGCAGGGCGTCGACCAGCGCGAGGTCGAGCTCCTCGAAGCCGGTCCCGTCACGGCCGACGTCACCGACGTCACCGACGTCACCGACGTCACCGACGTCACCGACAACATCGGCACCACCGGCGTCACCGGCGGAATCCGGCTTCGAAGCGGTCTGCCTGCCGGTTTCCTGCATTCTTCGCGCCTTTCTGTGCGGTGGCCGGACTCTGTCCCCACTTCCGAGCCGCACCACCTGCCCGCGACGCCCACTCTAGAAGGAGTGCCCGTGGCTCCACCGGCCCCGCCCCGTGCCAGGGAGCGCCTCGACCGAGGCGCGAAGATCACGGTCGCGCTGCTCTTCGGCGCCTGGCTGATCGACTACGTCGACCGGCTCGTCATCAATCTCGCGCTCCCCTCGATCGGCGAGGAGTTCGACCTCAGCCGCACCGAACAGGGGCTCGCCGTCTCGGCGTTCTTCCTCGCCTACGCCGCCTTCCAGATCCCCGGCGGGATGCTCGCCGACCGGTTCGGCGCCAAGCGGGTCACCTGCTGGGCGCTGCTGGTCTGGTCGGCGTTCACCGCGCTGACCGGGCTCGCCGGGTCGTTCGCGATGCTGCTCGTGGTGCGGTTCCTGTTCGGGGCGGCGGAGGGGATCTTCCCCGGCGCCTCGATGAAGGCCGTCACCGAGCGGACCACGCCGGGCCAGCGGATGAGCGCCAACGGTGTCGTGCAGTCCGCGAACGCCGTCGGCGCCGTGGTCGCGCCGCTGGTCGCGGCCCCGCTGATCATCCACTTCGGCTGGCGCTCGGCGTTCTTCACCGTGGCGGGCGTCGGGGTGTTCGTGCTGGCGGCGGTCCGGCTGTGGCTGCCGGGACCGCGGACCGGGCAGGACTCCGGCGCCCCGGTGGCCCGGACGTCCGGCGGCACCCGCGCCGTGCTGCGCTCCCCCGCCATGTGGGGCTTCGCCGCGATGTTCTTCGGCTACGACATCATCGTCTGGGGCCTGAACACCTGGGTGCCCTCGTATCTGAGCCAGGAGCGGGGCATCTCGCTGACCTCGGCCGGTGCGCTGGCGGTGGTCCCGGCGGGCGCGGCGGCCGTCGCGGTGATCGTCGGCGGCCGGCTCTCGGACCGGCTCGAAGGGCGGCAGCGGCTGATCGTGGTGCCCGCCATGACCGTGGCCGCGATCGCCCTGGTCCTGATGGCGACGGCGCCGACGACGACCGCGTTCATCGCGTGGATGACCGTGGCGACCGCCTCGTCCTCGCTCTCGTACATGCCCGTCTTCGCGGTGCCGCTGCGCAGCCTGCCGCCCGCGCTCACCGGCGCGGGGGCCGGGCTGATCACCTTCGGCGGGCAGTTCGCCGGGGTCGTGGCGCCCACCGCGATGGGCCTGCTCGCGGACCGCGCGGGCTTCGCCGCCGCCTTCGGGTTCCTGGTCCTGGGCGCCGTACTGGCCGCCGTGCTCGCCCTGGTCACCCCGCAGGACTCGGCCGCCTTCCGCCGCTCCCTCGGCCTGCCCGGGCCGACGGACACGCCCGCCCCCGTGGAACTCGTAGAAAGCGAGCAGCACTCATGACCGGTCTCGACACCCTCCTGCCGTCCCTGCGGGAGCTGTACCAGGACCTGCACGCCCACCCCGAGCTCTCGCTCCAGGAGACCCGGACGGCCGCGCTCGTCGCCTCCCGGCTGCGGGCGCAGGACGGCTGGGAGGTGACCGAGGGGGTCGGCGGCACCGGGGTCGTGGGCGTGCTCCGCAACGGCGAGGGCCCGACCGTGCTGGTGCGCGCGGACATGGACGGCCTGCCGGTCCTGGAGGCGACCGGCCTGCCGTACGCGTCCGTGGACCGGGCCACCGACCGCGACGGCAACGACGTACCGACGATGCACGCCTGCGGCCACGACATGCACGTCACGTGTCTGCTGGGCGTGACGGAGCTGCTCGCCGCGGAGCGGGCGGACTGGCGCGGCACGGTCGTCGCCGTGTTCCAGCCCGCCGAGGAGACCGGCGAGGGCGCCCGGAACATGCTCGACGACGGCTTCGCCGAGCGCTTCCCCACGCCCGACGTCTGTCTCGGCCAGCACGTGGGCCCGTTCCCGACGGGCGTCGCCGTGACCCGGCCCGGCGCGCTGATGGCGGCGTCCGACAGCTTCCGGGTGCGGCTCTTCGGCCGGGGCGGGCACGGCTCGTCGCCCGAGTCGACGGTCGACCCGGTGGTGATGGCGGCGGCGGTCGTGCTGCGCCTGCAGACGGTGGTCTCGCGCGAGGTCGGCGCCTCGCAGGCGGCCGTGGTGACGGTCGGCTCGATCCACTCCGGCACGAAGGAGAACATCATCCCGGACGAGGCGGAGCTCAAGCTCAACATCCGCTCCGTCGACCCCGTCGTGCGCGAGAAGGTGCTCGCGGCGGTGCGCCGTGTCATCGAGGCCGAGGCGGCGGCGTCCGGCGCCCCGAAGCCGCCGGAGATCACCCCGCTCAACGCGTTCCCGCTCACGGTGAACACGCACGCCGCGACCGACGCGACGATCACCGCGCTGCGCGAGGTGCTCGGCGACGGGGCGGTGCTCACTCTCCCCCACCCCATCAACGGCAGCGAGGACTTCGGCCTGTTCGGCACCGGGCTCGGCGCCCCGTCGGTGTTCTGGCACTTCGGCGGCGCCGACCCGGCCGCGTTCGCCGGCGTCGACGCGGACACGCTGGCCACACGCGGACTGCCCGCGTCGATCCCGATGAACCACTCGCCGCTGTACGCGCCGCTCCAGGACCCGACGATCGAGCTGGGTGTCCGCGCCCTGCTCGGCGCGGCCCGCGCCTGGCTCGCCCCGGCCGTGTAGAGCCTGTGTCTGAACCGCCGTCGTCCGCCCGAAGGGCGGGCGCAGCGGCGTCCGGTGCGTGCGATCGCCGTGCGCGCCGGGCGTCGGGGCGCAGCCAGGGGTTCAGACACAGGCTCTGACGCCGGGCTACGCCTCCGCCACCACCACGGCGGAGGCGACCCCCGCGTCATGGCTCAGCGACACGTGGAACGACCGCACCCCGAGCTCGGCGGCCCGCGCCGCCACGGTCCCGCTGACCCGCAGCCGGGGCTGCCCGCTCTCCTCGACGTACACCTCGGCGTCGGCCCAGCGCAGCCCCTTCGGCGCCCCCAGCGCCTTGGCCGCCGCCTCCTTCGCCGCGAACCGGGCGGCCAGCGAGGCGACCCCGCGCCGCTCGCCGCTGGGCAGCAGCAGCTCCGCGTCCGTGAACAGCCGCCCGGCCATCCCTGGCGTGCGCTCCAGCGCCGCCGCGAACCGCTCGATCTCGGCCACGTCGATTCCGACCCCGATGATGCTCATGGCGAGCACCTTACGGAGCCGGGAGGAGGAGGGCGGACAGCGCCGGGAGCCGGCGCCCCCGCGAAAGGTCTTCCAGGCTTCGTGGAAGGCGTCCACGCCCCGGCCCGCGGCCCGGTCGAACGCGTCGGCGGCCCCGGCCCGCGCGGCCTCGATGACGGCCCAGAGCGCGTCGTCGTCCATGGCCGCGCACTGTGCCACGGCCCACTGACAACCGGCCCCGGCTACTCCACCGTCACCGACTTCGCCAGATTGCGCGGCTGGTCCACCTCGTTGCCCCGCGCCGTCGCCAGCTCGCACGCGAAGACCTGCAGCGGCACCGTCGCGACCAGCGGCTGGAGCAGCGTGGGCGTCGCCGGTACGCGCACCAGATGGTCCGCGTAGGGGACGACCGCCTCGTCGCCCTCCTCCGCGATCACGATCGTGCGGGCCCCGCGCGCCCGGATCTCCTGGATGTTGGAGACGATCTTGTCGTGCAGGACGGACCGGCCGCGCGGCGACGGCACGACCACCACCACCGGCACCCCGTCCTCGATCAGCGCGATCGGCCCGTGCTTGAGCTCGCCCGCCGCGAAACCCTCGGCGTGCATGTACGCGAGCTCCTTGAGCTTCAGGGCGCCCTCCAGGGCGACCGGGTAGCCCACGTGCCGGCCCAGGAACAGCACCGTGTCCTGATCCGCCAGCGAACGGGCCAGCTCGCGCACCGGCTCCATCGTCTCCAGGACCCGCTCGACCTCCTCGGCCATGCGTGCCAGCTCCCGTACGACGGCCAGGATCTCGTCGCCCCACTTGGTGCCCCGCACCTGGCCCAGGTAGAGCGCGACCAGGTAGCAGGCCACCAGCTGCGTCAGGAACGCCTTGGTGGAGGCGACGGCGACCTCGGGCCCGGCGTGCGTGTACAGGACGGCGTCGGACTCGCGCGGGATCGTCGAGCCGTTGGTGTTGCAGATGGCCAAGGCCGTGGCGCCCTGTTCGCGCGCGTGGCGCAGCGCCATCAGCGTGTCCATCGTCTCGCCGGACTGCGAGATCGCGATGACCAGCGAACGGGCGTCGAGGATCGGGTCCCGGTAGCGGAACTCGCTCGCCAGCTCCACCTCGCACGGGATCCGGGTCCAGTGCTCGATGGCGTACTTGGCGATGAGCCCCGCGTGGAAGGCGGTGCCGCACGCCACGATGACGACCTTGTCGACCATCCTCAACACCTGGGTGGGGATGCGCAGTTCGTCGAGCGTGAGCTGTCCCTCGGCGCCGATCCGGCCGAGCAGCGTGTCCGCGACGGCCTTCGGCTGCTCGGCGATCTCCTTGAGCATGAAGTAGTCGTAGCCGCCCTTCTCGGCGGCGGAGGCGTCCCAGTCGACGTGGTACCTGCGCACGTCGGCGGCCCGCCCGTCGAAGTCCGTCACCGTCACCGCGTCCCGGCGCAGCTCGACGACCTGGTCCTGGCCCAGCTCGATCGCGGAGCGGGTGTGCGCGATGAACGCGGCCACGTCGGAGGCCAGGAACGCCTCGCCCTCCCCCACGCCCACCACGAGCGGCGAGTTGCGGCGCGCGCCCACGACCACGTCCGGCGCGTCCGCGTGCACCGCGACCAGCGTGAACGCGCCCTCCAGACGGCGGCACACCCGGCGCATCGCCTCCGCCAGGTCGCCCGCGAACTCCTCGCCGAGCAGATGCGCGACGACCTCGGTGTCCGTCTCGGAGGCGAGCCGGTGCCCGCGCCCGGCCAGCTCCTCGCGCAGCGCCGCGAAGTTCTCGATGATGCCGTTGTGGACGACGGCGACCCGGGAGGCGTTGTCCAGGTGCGGGTGCGCGTTGGCGTCCGTGGGCCCGCCGTGGGTGGCCCAGCGGGTGTGCCCGATGCCGGTGGCGCCGACCGGCAGCGGCCGGTCCACCAGCGCCTTCTCCAGATTGGCGAGCTTTCCGGCCTTCTTGACCGAGGCGAGCGCCCCCTCGGAGACGACCGCGATCCCCGCCGAGTCGTATCCCCGGTACTCCAGGCGCTTCAGTCCCGCCAGCACCACGTCATGAGCCGACTGTGAACCTACGTATCCCACGATTCCGCACATACGTCGCAGCGTAGGCCCGTACGGTGCGAGTTCAGCGGCCCCACGCGATCCGGTCCCGCGCGTCCTGGAGGAGGCCCAGGTACTCGGCCTCCTCGCAGCGCGGCTTGCTGCCCATCTCGTACAGGTCGAGGCAGTCGTCGAGGTCCTCGCCGATGTCCTCGTCCGGCAGATCGAGCGCGAGCTCGCTGCGGACCCGGCCCGCCCAGTCGTCGTCGCGGCCCGCTCCGCCCCACGCCCGGACGAAGGCGGGCATCCGGGGCAGGCGTGGACGCGGCGGAAGAGGGAGTCGGTGGAGACGGTGAGCGGTGTGAGAAGCCCGGGACGCACGGGCAGCACGGGCAACACGGAGTACGGACATCGCGGCTTTCCTCCCGCCCCGCGGGACCGGCTCCGTCCCACGGGTCTCCCCGGAACGTATCGCCGCCTCCACCCCGGGTCCATACCTGTGCGCATGCTGTGACGGCCGGGCGCCGTGGGACCACCCGGCGTGACGCACCCCACCTCCACGTCCCGCCACACAGCCGTAACAATGGACTGTGATCTCACCGGTCTCCGAAAACCTGCGGAGCGCCCACCGGCACCGGCCGGAGGCGACTCCCTACGTCGACCTCACCCGCTCCGAGTGGAGCGCCCTGCGCGACAAGACGCCGCTGCCGCTCACCGCCGAGGAACTGGAGCGGCTGCGCGGCCTCGGCGACGTCATCGACCTCGACGAGGTCCGCGACATCTATCTGCCGCTCTCCCGCCTCCTGAACCTGTACGTCGGCGCCACCGACGGCCTGCGCGGCGCGCTCAACACCTTCCTCGGCGACGCCGGCAAGAAGGGCTCCCAGTCGGGCACGCCCTTCGTCATAGGAGTCGCCGGGTCGGTGGCGGTCGGCAAGTCGACCGTGGCCCGACTGCTGCAGGCCCTGCTGTCGCGCTGGCCCGAGCACCCGCGCGTGGAGCGGGTGACGACGGACGGCTTCCTGCTGCCGACCAAGGAGCTCCAGGCCCGCGGCCTGATGTCGCGCAAGGGCTTCCCCGAGTCGTACGACCGCCGGGCCCTGACCCGGTTCGTCGCCGACATCAAGGCGGGCAAGGACGAGGTCACCGCCCCCGTCTACTCCCACCTGATCTACGACATCGTCCCGGACGAGCGGCTTGTGGTGCGCCGCCCCGACATCCTCATCGTCGAGGGCATCAACGTGCTGCAGCCCGCCCTGCCCGGCAAGGACGGCCGCACCCGCGTCGGCCTCGCGGACTTCTTCGACTTCAGTGTGTACGTGGACGCGCGCGAGGAGGACATCCAGCGCTGGTACCTCAACCGCTTCAAGAAGCTGCGCGCGACGGCGTTCCAGAACCCGTCCTCGTACTTCCAGAAGTACACGCAGGTCTCGGAGGAGGAGGCACTCGACTACGCGCGCACGACCTGGCGCACCGTCAACAAGGTCAACCTGCTGGAGAACGTGGCGCCGACGCGCGGCCGCGCGAGCCTCGTCATCACCAAGGGCCCCGACCACAAGGTGCAGCGCCTGCGTCTGCGCAAGCTCTAGTCGCCGACCCTGCCGCTGCTGTTAAAAAGGCGTCATGCTGCATCTGCGTCTGATCACCCCGCCCGACACGACCGACGACGTGCTGCGCCTGATCGACAAGACGGTCGGCACCACGCATCTCGCGGTGGTGCCGGGCGCGGCCCGCAACCCGGCGGGCGACGTCGTGATGTGCGACGTCGCCCGCGAGGCCGGGGACGAGCTCATCGCGGGACTGCGGGAGCTGGGCATCGACGAGTCCGGCTCGATCGCCGTGGAGAACATCGACCTGTCGCTCTCCCAGCGCGCCGACAAGGCGGAGGAGGACGCACCGGGCGAGGGCGCGGACGCGGTCATCTGGGAGCAGCTGACGGACGCCACGCACGAGGAGTCCACGCTCTCGGTGACGTATCTGGCCTTCATGGTGATCGCCACCATGATCGCGGCCTGCGGTGTGGTGCTCGACAACGCGATCCTGATCGTCGGCGCGATGGCCGTCGGCCCCGACTTCGGCCCGGTCGCGGGTCTGTGCACCTCGCTGGTGCGACGCGCCCCGCGCCTGGCCCTGCGCTCACTGGTGGCGCTGCTGGTCGGGTTCCTGGTGTCGATGGTGGTGACGGTGGGCTTCAGCGCCTTCATGGACGCCGTGCACCTGTTCAGCGACGCCCAGGTGGAGGCGGACCGCCCGAACACCAGCTTCATCTACAACCCCGACTGGTTCTCGTTCGTGGTGGCGGTCCTCGCGGGCGCCGCGGGCACCCTCTCGCTCACCTCGGCGAAGTCGGGCGCCCTGGTCGGCGTCGCCATCTCGGTGACGACGGTCCCGGCGGCGGCGAACGCGGCGGTGGCCTTCAGCTACGACGAGTACCGCCAGGCGTGGGGCTCGACGGAACAGCTCCTGCTGAACCTGCTCGGCATCGTCCTGGCGGGCACCCTGACCCTCCTGGCCCAGAAGTGGTTCTGGGCCAGGAAGAAGAGGGCGACGGCTGCAGCGGCCCCCGGGGCCTAGCCCAGCGCCGACTTCACGACATCGGCGAGCCGCCCCGCGACGGACCGGGCCTGCTCGATGTCGGCGGCCTCGACCATCACGCGCACCAGCGGCTCGGTCCCCGAGGAACGCAGCAGCACCCGCCCGGTCGACCCGAGCTCCCGCTCCGCGTCGGCCACCGCGGTGGCGATCTCCGGGGCCGAGCCCACCCGGGACTTGTCGACGTCCGGGACGTTGATGAGCACCTGCGGCAGCCGCTCCATGACGGACGCGAGGTCCTTGAGCGAACGCCCGGTCTGCGCGACCCGCGCCGCGAGCAGCAGCCCGGTGAGCGTGCCGTCACCGGTGGTGGCGTGGTCCAGCACGATGACGTGCCCCGACTGCTCACCGCCGAGCGCGAACCCGTGCTCCTTCATGTTCTCCAGGACGTACCGGTCGCCGACCGCGGTCTGCACGAGCGTGATGCCCGCGCGCTCCATGGCGAGCTTCAGCCCCAGGTTCGACATGACGGTCGCGACAACGGTGTCGTGCCGCAGCGCGCCCCGCTCCTTCATCGCGAGCGACAGCACGGCCATGATCTGGTCGCCGTCGACCTCGGACCCGGTGTGGTCCACGGCCAGGCAGCGGTCGGCGTCACCGTCGTGCGCGATGCCGAAGTCGGCCTTCTGCTCGACGACGGCGGCCTTCAGCAGGTCCAGGTGGGTGGAGCCGCAGCCGTCGTTGATGTTGAGCCCGTCCGGCTCGGCGCCGATGGTGACGATCTCGGCCCCGGCCCGCGTGAACGCCTCGGGCGAGACGCGGGACGCGGCGCCGTGCGCCTCGTCGAGCACGATCTTCAGCCCGTCGAGCCGGTTCGGCAGGACGCCCACCAGGTGGGCGATGTACTGGTCGAGTCCCTCGTCGTACGACTTCACGCGGCCGACGCCGGCCCCCGTCGGGCGGTCCCAGGGGGCGCCGGTGCGGTGCTCCTCGTAGACCGACTCGATGCGCTCCTCCAGCGTGTCGTCCAGCTTGTGGCCGCCGCGCGCGAGGAACTTGATGCCGTTGTCCGGCATGGCGTTGTGGCTCGCGGAGAGCATCACGCCGAGGTCGGCGTTCAACGCGCCGGTGAGATACGCCACCGCCGGGGTGGGCAGCACACCGACGCGCAGGACGTCGACGCCCGCGCTGGCCAGGCCCGCGACGACCGCGGCCTCCAGGAACTCGCCCGAGGCCCGCGGATCACGGCCGACCACGGCCACGGGACGGTGCCCCTCGAAGCTGCCCGCCTCACCGAGTACGTGCGCCGCGGCCACCGACAGGCCGAGGGCCATCTCGGCGGTGAGGTCCGCATTGGCGACACCGCGCACACCGTCCGTGCCGAAGAGTCGTCCCACTGGTGTCCTCCGAACTGAAAAAAGATGGTCCATAAGCCGAACGCCCCGGCAGCACGCAATGTGCCGCCGGGGCGAACGGGAAAAACAAGCAGGCAGCGAGATTTAGCGCTTGCTGTACTGCGGGGCCTTGCGGGCCTTCTTGAGACCGGCCTTCTTGCGCTCGACCGCACGGTCGTCACGCTTGAGGTAACCGGCCTTCTTGAGCGCCGGACGGTTGTTGTCCACGTCGGCCTCGTTCAGCGCGCGGGCGACACCGAGACGCAGGGCACCGGCCTGGCCGGAGACGCCGCCACCCGAGATGCGGGCGATGACGTCGTAGCGGCCGTCGAGCTCGAGCACCTTGAAGGGCTCGTTGACTTCCTGCTGGTGGACCTTGTTCGGGAAGTAGTCCTCGAGCGTGCGCCCGTTGACCTTCCACTTGCCCGTGCCCGGCACGATGCGGACGCGCGCGATGGCGTTCTTGCGACGGCCCAGGCCGGCGGCCGGCTGCGGGTCACCGAAGCGGGCGGGGTTGGACTCCGAGGTGTACTCGCCCTCGACAGGCGCGTCCGACTCGGTGGTGTAGCTCTCGACGTCGACGATCTCGGTCTCTTCGACCGGCGTCTCGGCAGTGGTCTCGGCCACGATGCTCCTCAGATTCTTTTCTGTCTTAGGGGTGTGGCCGGAACTACTGCGCGACCTGGGTGATCTCGAACGGCACCGGCTGCTGGGCAGCGTGCGGGTGCGTGTCGCCCGAGTAGACCTTCAGCTTCGAGAGCATCTGACGGCCCAGGGTGTTCTTGGGGATCATGCCCTTGATGGCCTTCTCGACGGCCTTCTCCGGGTTCTTCGCCAGCAGCTCGTCGTAACGGACGGAGCGCAGACCACCCGGGAAGCCGGAGTGGCGGTACGCCAGCTTCTGGGTCTTCTTGTTGCCGGACAGGTGAACCTTGTCGGCGTTGATGATGATGACGAAGTCGCCCATGTCCATGTGCGGGGCATAGGTCGGCTTGTGCTTGCCACGGAGGAGGTTCGCGGCAGTGGTGGCCAGACGGCCCAGGACGACGTCCTGCGCGTCAATGACGTGCCACTGGCGAGTCACATCGCCGGGCTTGGGGCTGTACGTACGCACTTAGCAGCCTTCTTCTTCAGTGGATGGGTGCTGAAAATGGCATCACTGAAGCGATCGTGCAGCTGGGGACGACAGTGCCGGGTTCAGCGCCCGTATGCCGCCCACTGGTAACTGCTCCAGGGAACCCGTGTACCGGCGACTCACATGAGAATGAGCGAACCAATACACATAACGACTAGGCACGATACCCGCGACGACCCGGACGGGTCAAAACGCGGTCGGCGCCCCGTCTAAGATGCGCCCCATGAGTTTCGGGCAGGGGGGACCCCAGTGGGGGCCCAGTGGCACGAGTGGCAACGGCGGCGCACCGGACTGGGCCGCGCTCGCCGAGGCCTCGGAGGCGCGGGCGCGCAAGAAGCGCTGGATGCTGATCGGCGGGGCCGTCGTGGCCACGCTCGCCGTCGGCTCGGCGGTCGCCTGGGGCATCGTCTCCGCGAACAAGAGCGGCAACGACGGCAACAAGTCGGCCGACCAGCTGCCGAGCTCCGCCGACATCCCCAGCGCGGAGAAGACGAAGGAGCCGTCCTTCGCCCCGACCTCCGCGCCGCCCCCGCTGGACCCGAACGACTTCATCGACAGCGCGGCCAAGGACACGGCGCCGCTCAGCGCGGACACCCTCTTCCCCGGCAAGACGCTCACCGTCGGCGGCACCGTCTACAAGAAGGGCGCCACGTCCAGCACCCAGGACTGCAAGTCCGTGGGGACCAAGAGCGTGGTGACGGTACTGGCGAAGAACGACTGCACGCGGGTCATCCGGGCCACGTACTTCAAGGGTGGCGACGCCGTCACCGTCGGAGTGGCGGTCTTCGGCACCAAGGCCCAGGCGGCCCGTGCGAAGAGCCAGTACTCCGACGGCGGCATCGTCGCTCTGCCCGGCTCCGGCGTCCCCGCGTTCTGCCGGACGTCGGTCTGCCGCCAGACCGTCAACTCCGTCGGCCGCTACACCTACTTCTCCACCAGCGGCAACACGGACGGCACGAACGCCACGAAGCAGGACAGCGCCCTGTTCGCCCTCGGTGACGCCGCCACGGAGTACACGTTCCAGCAGATCAAGAGGCGCGGCGAGACGCAGGCCTCGGCGGCGGCGACGGCGGGCTGAGCACCCTCAGCATCAGCGTCTCCTCCACCGACTCCACGAAGGCGGCCGTGTCGTAGCCGTGCGCCGGGGCCGCGGCCGCCCGGGGGGCCTTCTGGAAGACCCAGGTGCGGTACGACCAGAAGCGGAACAGGGTCGCGACGCCGATCCCGGTGAACTTGGAGAAGTTGCTCCACAGGGCGTCGTGCAGGCCGAGCCCGTACGTCGCCCCGTAGAGCACCCCGTTCTCGATCAGCAGGCCGACGGCGCTGAAGAAGGCGAACAGGGCCATCTCGCGCCGCCGGCTGACCGCCGACTCCCGGTCCCGGTACGTGAAGTACCGGAACCCGATGTAGTTCCCGACGATCGCGATCGCGGTGGCGGCGACACTGGCGCGCACCGTCTGCAGATCCGTGGCCCAGCGCAGCAGATTGAACGCGGCGAGGTTCACGGCGATGCCGAGCAGCCCGACCACGCCGAACTTGGCGATCTCGGCGTACAGCCTGCTCAGTGCGGACGGGGCGCCCCCGTGCCGCCCGCTCATCGGCGGTATCGGCGGCGCAGCCGCAGCGGGATCATGGCCGACTCGATCTGGGTGCCGAGGCTCATCTTGGAGACGCCCTCGGTCCGCTCCTCGAACCGGATCGGGATCTCGACGACCTGGCAGCCACCGCGTACGGCCTTGAACTTCAGCTCCACCTGGAAGCTATAGCCGGCGCTGTCCAGCGAGTGGACGTCGACGGCCGTGAGCACGTCCGCGCGCCACATCGTGAAGCCGGCGGTGATGTCGGAGATCTGGTGGGTGCCCAGGACGGTGCGCGCGTAGCCGTTGGCGAACTTCGACAGCGCCTTGCGGTGCCAGCCCCATTCCTCGTCGAGCGACCCCCCGGCCACGTACCGGCTGCCGATCACGAGCCCCGCGTCGGCCTCGATCGCGGCCTCCAGCATCCGCGGGAGCGCTTCCGCGGGATGCGAACCGTCGGCGTCCATCTGCACGACGTACGCCGCCCCCTCGGCGAGCGCCGCGCTCATCCCGGCCGCGTACGCCCGTCCGAGCCCGTCCTTCTCCACCCGGTGCAGCACGCTCATCCTGCGCCGCCCGTCGGCGTTGTACTTCTCGGCGAGCTCCTCGGCGATCCGCCCGGTGCCGTCCGGGCTGGAGTCGTCGACGACCTTGAGGTGCAGATCCGGCACCTGCTGCCCGAGCACCAGCTCGGCGGTGCGCGGCAGACTCGCGGCCTCGTTGTAGGTCGGCATCACCACGGTGACGGGGGCGGCGGGTCTCCCCCGACCCTGGCCGCCCGGTGCGTACGTCATGTCTTCCCCTCCCTGCCGGGGGCTCCCCAGCCCCCGGGTCATGCACCCCTCCCCCGCCCGTGCGGCGGCGTCAGGTGTGCACCTTGCGGTCACCCGCGCCGTCGGCGGCGCTGCCGGACGTGCCGCGGGTGCGCTCCATGAGAAGCACCTGGAGGTTCTCCAGCTTCTCGGTCCGCACGACGCGGAAGCTCCGGTCGAGCGCGGTCCTGGTCGGTTTCGGCATCCCCGCGTAGGGGTCGCCGTCGTACGTGCTGCCCACCAGCCACAGCCGCTCGGTGCGGGCCAGGCAGGAGGCCGGCTTGGGGCACTCGGCGGCGCCGAACGAGCCGAGCTGCTGCGGGGTGCGGTACATCAGGACGTCCTTCGGGCGCCCCGCGTCGTCGCGCAGCTCGTAGTCGAGGGCGCGGCGCTCGGCCATCACCCCGTTGAAGACGATGCCGTCGCCCTTCTTCTGCCCCTTGGCGATGATCCGCGCCGCGCCCCGGAAGTCCGGCTCACCGGCCGGCAGCCGGCGGGCGTCACGGATCCCGGGCAGCGCCTGCCAGGCGAGCCCCGCGACGGCCGCGCACGCCAGCACCAGGGCGAGGCCCTTGCGCGCCACCGCCCCCGCACCGGCCCGCGCCCCGGCCACCGGGCCCGCGATCCGGCAGAGCGCGACGGCGGCGAGCAGCACCCACGCGGGCAGCGTGAACAACAGATAGCGGGGCAGGAACAGGTGCAGCTTCGACGCGGTGACGTACGTGGCCAGCGGCGGCAGCACGATCCACACGACGAGCGGCAGCGCCCTGCGGCCCGCGAAGAACAGCCCGAGCGCGGCGAGCGTCATGACGGGCACCGCGACGGGCCAGGCCCCGAAGAGGTTCTTCGGGAAGTCGACGAGGTCCTGGAAAACGGGGTTGTTCCAGGCGATCTGCCCACTCTGCCCCGAACCCTGGATCGCCATCGGGATGACGAAGCACATGCCGAGCGTGGCCGCGGCCGCGTACGCCCAGCCCACGATCCGGTCCCCCGCGCGGCGCGCGATGAGGATCATCACGAGGTGCGGGGCGAGCACGGCGAGCGAGGCGAGATGGCTCCAGCCGACGAGCGGGATGGACAGGGTGTAGCCGACCCAGACCTTGAAGGTGGGCCGGTCCAGGGCCCGTGCGAGGAGCAGCGTCGACAGCAGCACGGCGGCGACCGCGAACGCGTAGGGCCTGATCTCCTGCCCGTACCGCGTCACGCTCGGCAGCACCGCGAAGGCGAGCCCGGCGACGAGCCCGACCCGCGTCGTGAAGAGCCGCCGCCCCAGCAGCCCGAGCAGTCCCGCCGAGAGCGCCATCGCGGCGGCACCCGGGATGCGCAGCGCGGTCGGTGAGTCGCCCGCGACCGCCACCCAGGCGTGCATGCACAGGTAGTACGGGGTGAAGACGACGTCGATGGTGCGGATCAGGACGCTCAGGTCGTGGACCGACAGGGTGGCCGCCCACCAGGTGGCGTGTTCGTCGCGCCACAGCTGCCGCTCGCCGATGCCGCGCAGGATCGGTACGAGCGCGACGAGCGTGGGCAGCACCAGGACGAGGGCCGCGGCGAGCGGCCCGTCGGCGCCGTCGCGGGCCCGGCGACGGTCGGCCCGCCCCCGCGCCTCGGGCTCCGACTCCTCGCCCAGAACGGGCTGTTGCACGCCGACGCTCATTGCTTCACCCAGATCCGGTAGGCCTTGTCGCCGCCCGCCGTGCTGAAGGGGATCACCGCCGCGAGCCGGTAGTGGCTGTTGCCGCGCAGCCCCTTGCGCACCGCCGCGTAGGTGTCGGGGGTGACGAGCCCGTGCAGCACGATCACATCGAACTCCCCGTCACGTACGGCGTGTTCGAAGGCGTCGGGCCCGGAGTACTGCTTTCCGTCCTTGGCCCGGTAGTCGTAGAAGTACGTGTTCTGCCACTGCCCCCAGTCGGTCCGCTCCCGCAGGTAGTAGCCCGGGACCTCCTGCTCCTCCGCGAGGTAGTGGCCCGTGCGGTCGACGAGCGGGCGCAGGGTGGCGATCATCCGCGTCGAGTCGGGCCAGCTGTAGGTCTGCTGGGCCTGCACCATGCCGAACACCAGCGTCAGGACGTAGAGCATGATGCCGAGCTGCGGATGCCGGAAGTGCGGTCCGACCAGGCGGGACAGGCCGAGCCCGGCGAGCGGCGCCGCGAACAGCAGGCCGAAGCCGATGTGCTTGTAGAGGGAGATCTGGGTCTGCAGATGGACCTGGTAGGCGGGTGCGAGCAGCGCGGTACCGGTGAGCACGATGCCGAGTCCGGTGCGCCGCCACCGGCCCGAGGTCGCGCCCGCGATCCACGGCATCTCCCCCATCCGACCGCGCAGCGCGTACGCGACGGTCCCGGCGAGCGCCGCGAGGAAGACCAGGCCGCCCCACTCCGCGCTGCGCCGGAGCAGCGTGAGCGCGGTGTCGGTGCCGTGGGCCCGGTCGGTGGTGGTGGCGCTGACGCCGCCCAGCGGACCGGAGAGCCTGTACCCGGCGGCGAGCAGCGCCCCGCAGCCGAGCGCGAGAACGACGCCGCGCACGAGGGCGCGCAGGCCGCGGTGGCGGTGCGCGGTGAGCACGGCGAGCAGCACGAGCGTGGGCAGATAGAGGCCGGAGGCGTACTTCACGCCGCAGGCGAGCGCGGCCGGGGGCGCGGCGAGCAGCACCGCCGCCGCGTTCATCCGGTCGGTGCGCACGACGAGCCACGCGGCCAGGGCCAGCAGGAACACCGCCATCGCGTCGTACGTGGCCAGGTTGCCCAGCACCGAGGTCGCCATGACGACGGAGAACAGGGCGGCCGCCCCGAGCGCGGCCCGCAGATTGAACAGGCGGCGGGTGAACGAGTAGAGCAGCCCGGTCGCGCCCAGCATGAACAGCAGGCTCATCAGCCGTACCCCGGTCAGCCCGAACCGGTCGTCGACCAGGGCCGCGAGCACCGGGTACAGCTTGGGGTGCCCGGAGAAGTAGCTCGCGAAGTCCACCGGGAGCTTCGTGCCGTGCAGCAGATTGTCCAACTCGTAGTGGCCGGAGGCGATGTACAGCGCCTCGTCCTGGAACGCGGTGCGGTGCAGGCGCAGCGAGAGCCCGGCCTGGATCAGCAGGATGCACAGCAGCACCCCGCGGCCGAGTAACTTGCTGCGCCGGGTGTCCACGGACCAGGCGGACTCGGGCACGGCGGGCAGCGTGTAGGACGGCGCGGGCTCCGGCACGGGTTCGGGCGCGGGCGCGTACGGCTCGTAGTACGGGTCGTACGTCTCGTAGGTCTCCGCGTACGGGTCGTACGTCTCGTGGTACGGGGCCTGCGCCTGCTGCGGCACGTGGACGGCGGGCGCGGGCGGGACGGCGCGGCTGTCCACGTACGCGGGCGCCCCGGGGTAGGCGTACGCGTTCCGCGCCTCGTACCCGTAGACCTCGTGGTACTCGTGGCCGCCCTCGTCGTGGTGGGCGCGGCCCCACGACGTCTGGGACTGTCGCTCGCTCACGGCTTGACCACGTCGAATCCGAAGCGGTCGTCGGCCGCCCGCTCCTTGAAGGTCCGCTGTGCCAGGGGCCCACTGGTGATCCGCCAGTCGGACTCCTTGTCGAAGTTGAACCAGACGAACCCGAGGAAGTCGTCGCGGGCTGCGACCCCCTTGAACAGGTCACGGATGTCGGCGGGCTTGCGCTGCCCGGCCTCCGCGGCGGTCTCGCCGATGAGGAACGGCCGCTTGGTCAGGGCCCGCACCTGGCTCACCGTCGGCCCGTAGAGGGTCTGGAACGTGGCCGGGCCGGCCTTCCCGTAGTAGCCGATGACACCGACCCAGTCGACGTAGCTGTCGCCCGGCCAGTACGGGGCGAGCTTCACCTGCGGCATCGGGTTGACGACGTTCGGGCTCCACACCCAGATGACCTGGGTGGCGCCGACGTCGGCGAAGACGTCGTGGACGTGCCGCCACGCGGCGACGAACTGCTTGGCCGTGGCCTTCTTGGTGCCCCACGGGTACCAGTGGCCGTTCATCTCGTGCGCGAAGCTGAGGGCGACGGGCAGGTTCAGCTCCTTGACGGAGCCGGCGTAGTCCCGCAGGTACGCGTCTTCCTTGCCGGCCGCGATGTCCTTGAGCGACGCCTTGAACGGCTCCCAGGCGATGTACGCGAGCGCGCCGTAGTCCCAGGCGTTCTGCACGAGGCGGGTCTCGTAGCGGTCGCCCCAGGCCGAGTAGAACTCGACGAGGTTCGGCTTCTTGCCCGCGGCCTTCGCGAACGACTCGATGGCACCCATCCTGGCGGGCGCGCCGTCCGCGGCGACCCCCAGGTACTTCTTCTTCGGGTGCAGCAACGGCCTTACGTCGTAGGGCGGTTCGGGCTCGGCGTCGTCGGCGCTCGCGCTCGCCGAGGCGCCCGGTGTGCGGCCCTGGTTGCGGGCGTACTCGTCGCGCCCGGTGTCGGAGAAGGTGCTGCAGGCGCTCACGACGGCGAGTAACGCCACCGCGAGCAGCATCCTGATGGCGGTTCTCATAAGGCGGCGGCTCCCTGACGGCGCGGCTGCACGAGCACCCGGCCGACGACCATGGCGTAGAAGAGGCCGGCGGACAGCATCAGCGCGAAGTCCGGCGGATACAGGGTCAGGACGCGCCAGGCGGCGACGGCGATCCAGGCGACGGCGGTGCCGCCGGTCCAGCCGATCATGCCGACCCAGTAGCGGCGCATGCCGTTCTTCTTGGCGCCCTGCGAGCCGGTCGGCTTCCAGCCCATGGGCCGCCCGCGCAGCACGTCCCACACGGCGAAGACGTGCGACCAGCCGTACATCAGCCGCACCGACCAGGCTTCGAGGCGGTAGGGCGCCCGGTGCCACAGCGGCAGCACCAGGGTCACGTACGCGACGCTCGGCAGCACCCACATCGACGCCTCGGCGCGCAGCAGGTCGGGGCGGAGGATCAGCAGGGCCAGCGGGATCACCGGCAGGAGGAAGGTGGCCAGGGCGGTCTGGAGGTAGTACAGGAACCCGGAGACGTAGCAGAGCCGGGTCTTGAACCTCATCTCCATCTCCCAGAACCGCTTGCTGGTCAGCAGCTCCAGGGACCCCATGCACCAGCGGTACTGCTGGTTGTGGAAGGCACCGGCGGTGTCCGGGCACACCCCCGCCGACAGGGCGACGGGCACATAGCGCAGCTTCCAGCCCAGCGCCCGCAGGTCGAAGCCGGTGTACATGTCCTCGGAGTGCTCGATCAGCGTGATCCCGCCGATCTGGGCGAGGGCGGCGCGCCGGTACACGGCGCACGAGCCGACGCAGATCGAGCCGTCCTTGTCCTCACGGGACGTCTGTACGGAGCGGTAGAACTGCTCCTGCACGGCTCCGGCGCCGCGCTCGATCCAGTTCTGCCGGTCGACGGCGCGGAAGAACTGCGGTGACTGCACGATGCCGACGCGCGGGTCGTCGTCCATGTGCGGCAGCAGCTCGTCGAGCAGGTCGTGGCGGGGCGCGAAGTCGGCGTCGAGGATCAGGATGTGGTCGCCGTACGTCATCTGGAAGGCATGGTGCAGATTGCCGGCCTTCTTGAACCAGCCGCGGTTGGGCCGCACCACGTAGTGGAACCCGAAGTCCCCGGCCATGGCCGCGACTTCACCGTCGTCGGCGTCGTCGAGCACATACACGTGCACGAGGCCGCGATAGGTGTGCGCGAGCCGGCCCACATGCACCCAGGTGTTGTGCAGCACCTCCAGCGGCTCGCCGCACACGGGCAGGAACACGTCGACACTCGGGTGGTGTGCGGGCTGCCAACGGCGCACGAGCCGCTTGTGCCCCTTGATGTCGAAGTCCTTGCTCAGCCCGTCCAGATAGAGCGAGATGAGGTAGTCGGCGACGACGAACGCGAGCAGGGGCATGGTCAGCCAGAACCACGGGCTGGAAGCCGTGAACAGGAACTGGCTCATGGCGAGGCACCCGAAGCTGATCAGCGAACCGAGCGTCAGCATCCACAGGTGACGGTCAGCGTACGAGTACTTCTCGGCGTCGTCCGGAGGCTGCGGCAGCAACCCCTGGTTCCGCGCGACGGGCCCACGCCTGCGACGGTTCGAGGCGTGGGCGGTACCCACAGTGCTCATGCATAACCCCCCGGGCACGGCCGAGCCCGCACGCCCCCCACGTGGTTCGGCCACCCCATGTGAACCCTTGGCCAGACCGCGGCAGCGTAGCCCAGTTACCGGGGTTAATCCCGAACAAACGTGTTACCTGAGGGTTTCGTCTCTTCTCCCCCAACTCGCACAATCATGAAGGGAGTTCGGGCGTCCCCTCAGCAGCAACCAAGCCCGGGAAGGGTCCGCTTGTTGCGCGCCTCCACATTCCGCGCGGCCAGCAACTCGTCGGCCGGATAGCCGACTTCCTCCAGCGTCAGACCGTGCGGCCGCACCACGTGCACCGCGGAGTCCCGCACCCCGGCCGCGAGGACCTTGCCCGGCCAGTCGGCCGTCCGGTGTCCGTCCCCCACGAACAACAGCGCGCCGATCAGCGACCGCACCATGTTGTGGCAGAAGGCATCGGCCCGCACGGTCGCCGTGATGATCCCGTCGTCGCCGCGCACGAGGCTCAGCTGCTGCAATGTGCGGATGGTCGTGGCACCCTCACGCCGCTTGCAGTAGGCGGCGAAGTCGTGCTCGCCGAGCAGCGCCTCGGCCGCCGCGTTCATGGCGTCGACGTCCAACGGCCAGTCGTGCCACAGCACATGACCCCGCAACAGCGGATCGACGCCGCCCGGGTGATCGGTGACGCGGTACGCGTAGCGCCGCCAGATCGCCGAGAACCGGGCGTTGAACCCGCTCGGCGCCTCCTCGGCCCGCCACACCCGCACGTCCTTGGACAGCCGACCGGCGAGCCGCTTCAGCAGCTTCTCGCGGTGCTCGGCCCAGACGCTCTCCGGCAGATCCACATGCGCCACCTGCCCGCGCGCGTGCACCCCCGAGTCGGTGCGCCCGGCCACGGTCAGCTCGTACGTCGTCGAGGACCGCGTCACCGTCCGCAGCGCGTCCTCGATCTCCCCCTGCACGGTCCGCCGGCCGCCGGCCTGCTTGGCCCACCCGGAGAAGTCCTTGCCGTCGTACGACAGATCGAGCCGCACGCGCACGAAGCCGTCGGCCACCTCATCACTCACAACAACCGTTCCTCGCTGAACTGGACGTCAGTAGAAGTCAGTAGAAAGGGAAGAGCGGGCCCACCCCGGAGGGCGGACCCGCTCAACACTCGAGGCACAGGGCCTCAGGCGTCCTTGGACTCCTCAGCAGCGGCCTCGGCCGGCTTGGCGTCCTCGACGACCTCGGCGGCCGGAGCGGCAGCCTCGGCGTCCTTGGCGGCACGCTTGGTGGCGGCCTCGGCCTCACCAGTGGCCTGCTGCGCGACCGTCAGGGCCTCGACCAGCTCGATGACAGCCATGGGCGCGTTGTCGCCACGGCGGTTACCGATCTTGGTGATACGGGTGTAACCACCCGGACGGTTCTCGTAGCGCGGGGCGATCTCGGTGAAGAGCG
This sequence comes from Streptomyces sp. VRA16 Mangrove soil, assembly GCF_017377775.1. Lineage (GTDB taxonomy): Bacteria > Actinomycetota > Actinomycetes > Streptomycetales > Streptomycetaceae > Streptomyces. The sequence continues at coordinate 155,650 of NZ_JAFVLN010000011.1, read as the reverse complement.
TGTGGACGACGCTCTTGTCCGTGATGACCTGGAGCACCTGACGGCGGTTGTGAAGGTCGCCCTTCTTCGCCTTGGTGACCAGACGCTCCGCGTACGGGCGCAGACGACGGGCCTTGGCCTCGGTCGTCGTGATCTTGCCGTGCTCGAAAAGGCTCTTCGCGAGGTTCGCGAGGAGGAGCTTCTCGTGCGCGGCGCTGCCGCCCAGACGGGCACCCTTGGCGGGCTTCGGCATGATGTTTCTCCTAGATGTCTGCCCCGGCCGTATCAGGTACCGAGGTCAGTGTCCGAGCAGACAGGATTGTCTGTCGGAGACCCCGCGCCCCGTCAGGGGCGCGGGGAACTGCGCGACCAGCCAGAGCCGGTCGGCAGCCACAATCACACAGCCGGTCCCGAGCGCTTAGTACTGCTCGGTCTCGACGAACCCGGCGTCGGCGTCGTCGTCGGCGCCGAAGGCGTCGGCGGCGGCGGTCGGGTCGAACCCGGGAGGCGAGTCCTTGAGCGCAAGGCCCATGCCGGCGAGCTTGGCCTTGACCTCGTCGATCGACTTCGCACCGAAGTTGCGGATGTCGAGCAGGTCGGCCTCGGAGCGGGCGACGAGCTCACCCACGGAGTGGATGCCCTCGCGCTTGAGGCAGTTGTACGACCGAACGGTGAGCTCGAGCTCCTCGATCGGCAGCGCCAGATCGGCGGCCAGGGCGGCGTCCGTCGGGGACGGACCCATGTCGATGCCCTCGGCGTCGATGTTCAGCTCGCGGGCGAGACCGAACAGCTCGACCAGGGTCTTACCGGCCGACGCCATGGCGTCGCGCGGACGCATGGCCTGCTTCGTCTCGACGTCGACGATCAGCTTGTCGAAGTCGGTGCGCTGCTCGACACGCGTGGCCTCGACCTTGTACGTGACCTTGAGAACCGGCGAGTAGATCGAGTCGACCGGGATACGGCCGATCTCCTGGCCCACCTGCTTGTTCTGCACGGCGGAGACGTAGCCGCGACCGCGCTCGACGGTCAGCTCCATCTCCAGCTTGCCCTTGCCGTTGAGCGTGGCGAGGACGAGGTCGGGGTTGTGCACCTCGACACCGGCCGGGGGCGCGATGTCGGCGGCGGTGACCAGACCGGGACCCTGCTTGCGCAGGTACATGACGACCGGCTCATCGTGCTCGCTGGAAACGACCAGCTGCTTGATGTTGAGGATCATGTCGGTGACGTCTTCCTTGACGCCCGGCACGGTGGTGAACTCGTGCAGGACACCGTCGACGCGGATCGACGTGACCGCCGCACCCGGGATCGACGACAGAAGAGTCCGGCGGAGGGAGTTGCCGAGGGTGTAACCGAAGCCCGGCTCCAGCGGCTCGATCACGAACCGGGAGCGGAACTCGTCGACGACCTCTTCGGTCAACGAGGGACGCTGAGCAATCAGCATTCTGCGAATCCTTCAGTCATGGGCACCCACTATTTGATGCCCGACTAGTACTACAAGGGTACGGGCGGTACGGCTCCTGAGAGCCGCACCGCCCGAAAACCTCAGACCAAACGGCCCGTACTGAAAAAGATCAGACGCGGCGGCGCTTGGGCGGACGGCAGCCGTTGTGCGGCGTGGGCGTCACGTCCTGGATCGAGCCGACCTCAAGACCGGTCGCCTGGAGCGAACGGATGGCGGTCTCACGACCGGAACCCGGGCCCTTGACGAAGACGTCGACCTTGCGCATGCCGTGCTCCTGGGCGCGACGGGCAGCCGACTCGGCGGCCATCTGCGCGGCGAACGGCGTGGACTTGCGGGAGCCCTTGAAGCCGACGTGGCCCGCGGAGGCCCACGAGATCACGTTGCCGGTCGGGTCCGTGATGGACACGATCGTGTTGTTGAACGTGCTCTTGATGTGGGCGTGCCCGTGAGCGACGTTCTTCTTTTCCTTGCGGCGCACCTTCTTGGCAGCGCCCTGACGACCCTTGGGGGGCATGTCGTTCTCCTACAGGGAGGTGGTCGGTCCTACAGCGAAGACCGCTGGTGAGCGTCCGCTGAGGACTACTTCTTGCCCGGCTTCTTCTTACCGGCGATGGCGCGACGCGGGCCCTTGCGGGTACGGGCGTTCGTGCTGGTGCGCTGACCGCGGACCGGCAGACCACGACGGTGGCGCAGACCCTGGTAGCAGCCGATCTCGACCTTGCGGCGGATGTCGGCCTGGATCTCGCGACGGAGGTCACCCTCGGTCTGGAAGTTCTGGTCCACGTACTCGCGGATCTTGACGAGGTCTTCCTCGGTCAGGTCGCGAACGCGGATGTTGCGGTCGACACCGACGGTGTCCAGCGTCTGCTGGGCGCGGGTGCGGCCGATACCGAACACGTACGTGAGGGCAACCTCAACGCGCTTGTCGCGCGGGAGGTCAACACCTTCAAGGCGTGCCATTCAAGGCTCCTGTTGATACTCGGAGGTCTGTAACAGAACCGCTCCCAGCCGCCGTCCCCTGCATTGAAAGGGTTGGTACGGACTGGGTCCCCGGCCTCCGACCGGGGGTGTCGCCACGACGAGACGGACTCATCGCCGGCGGGCCCTGCGTATGTACTCAATGTGCTGCGTCGCGCGAAATCTACGAACGAACTGCAGTGAACGGGTCTGTGTCAGCCCTGGCGCTGCTTGTGGCGCGGGTTGTCGCAGATCACCATGACCCGGCCGTGACGGCGGATCACCCTGCACTTGTCGCAGATCTTCTTGACGCTCGGCTTGACCTTCATGTGGTGAGGTTCTCCGGGTCAGTTGCCGGCGGCCCGCGGAAGCGGGACTTGGGCAAGATCTACTTGTACCGGTAGACGATCCGGCCACGCGTCAGGTCGTACGGAGACAGCTCCACCACGACCCGGTCGTCAGGGAGGATACGGATGTAGTGCATACGCATCTTGCCGCTGATGTGTGCCAGGACCTGGTGGCCGTTCTGGAGCTCGACCTTGAACATGGCGTTCGGAAGAGACTCGACGACAGTGCCCTCGATCTCGATGGCACCTTGCTTCTTGGCCACGCTTCGCCCTTCGAATCGACTACCTTGATCGACTCTTGCTTGGCATGCGGACATGCCGATACACGAGAGCCGACGAGTCAGTCTACGTCAGTACCCCCGGAAAGACGAATCCAGGGATTCTCCCCTACCACAGAGATCATTAAGCAGCACATTCAGCCACCCCGCCGCAGCGGGCGGCCCCCGGCCCCGCGATCAGGCCAGCGGGTCGGGCGCGGCGGTGACGCCCATGGAGGCCAGCTTGGCCTTGCCACCGTCGGGGGACGTGAGCACGAGCGGCCCCTCCTCCGTCAGCGCGACGGAGTGCTCCCAGTGCGAGGACCAGGACCCGTCGGTCGACACCACGGTCCACTCGTCCTCCAGCACCGCGGTCTTCGGCGTCCCCAGCGCCACCATCGGCTCGATGGCGAGGCAGAACCCGGGCACCAGCTTCGGCCCCTTGCCCCGACGCCGCTCGACGTAGTTCAGCAGGTGCGGGTCCATGTGCATCTCGGTGCCGATGCCGTGGCCGCCGTAGTCCTCGACGATCCCGTACTTGCCGCCGCCCGGCTTCGGCTGGCGGCGGATGTACGTCTCGATGGCGCGGGAGACGTCCACGAGCCGGTTACCGGCCTTCATGGCGGCGATCCCGGCCCACATGGACTCCTCGGTCACCCGCGACAGCTCGATCAGCTCGGGCGCGTGCCCGGAGCCGACGAAGCAGGTGTACGCGGCGTCACCGTGCCAGCCGTCGATGATCGCGCCGCAGTCGATCGAGATGATGTCGCCGTCTTCCAGGACGACCTCGTCGCTGGGGATGCCGTGGACCACGACCTCGTTCTTCGAGGTGCAGATGGTGGCGGGGAAGCCGCCGTACCCCAGGAAGTTCGACTTCGCCCCGTGCTCGGCGATGACCTTGCGGGCCACCTCGTCCAGATCCTTGGTGGTGGCGCCGGGCACGGCCGCCTCACGGGTCGCGGCGTGGATCGCCGCGACGACAAGCCCCGCCTCCCGCATCTTGCGAATCTGGTCGGGGGTCTTGATCTGCACCATGGGGGCCTGCGCTCTCCGTCATCCGGTACGTGGTGTACGTACACCAACACTAAGGCCGCGATCCCCCTGACGGGGAACCGCGGCCTCGGCGACGTACAGCGGGAGCGATCAGCGCCCCAGGGCCTCCATGGCCCGCGCCGTCACTTCCTCGACCTTGCCCAGGGCGGAGATCGTCACGACGAGCCCCTGCTCCCGGTAGTAGTCGATGATCGGCTCGGTCTGCGTGTGGTAGACCTCGAGCCGCTTGCGGACGGTCTCTTCCTTGTCGTCGTCGCGCTGGTACAGCTCGCCGCCGCAGACGTCGCAGACGCCCTCGGTCGCGGGCTGCTTGTACACGACATGGAAGACGTGAGCCGATTCGTTACGGCAGATGCGGCGGCCGGCGATGCGCTTGACCACCTCGTCCTCGGGGACCTCCAGGTCCAGGACCGCGTCGAGCTTCACGTCGTCGGCCTTGAGGGCGACGTCGAGCGCCTCGGCCTGCGAGACGTTGCGCGGGAAGCCGTCGAGCAGGAAGCCGTTGACGGCGTCCGGCTGCTCCATGCGGTCCTTGGCCATCCCGATGGTGACCTCGTCCGGGACGAGCTGGCCCGCGTCCATGTAGGACTTGGCCTTCTTGCCCAGCTCCGTGCCCTGGCTGATGTTGGCACGGAAGAGGTCGCCCGTGGAGATGTGCGGGATCGACAGGTTCTTGGCGAGGAACGCGGCCTGCGTTCCCTTGCCAGCACCGGGCGGCCCGACGAGGACGATTCGCATCAGCGGAGGAACCCTTCGTAATTGCGCTGCTGGAGCTGGCTCTCGATCTGCTTCACCGTCTCCAGACCAACACCCACGATGATCAGGATGCTGGTGCCGCCGAACGGGAAGTTCTGGTTTGCCCCGAAACCAACCAACGCCATCGTCGGTACGAGAGCGATCAGACCCAAGTACAGCGAACCCGGCCAGGTGATCCGGTTGAGCACGTACGAAAGGTACTCAGCGGTCGGTCGGCCAGCCCGGATGCCCGGGATGAAGCCACCATACTTCTTCATGTTGTCCGCGACTTCCTCGGGGTTGAACGAGATCGCCACGTAGAAGAAGGCGAAGAACACGATCAAAAGGAAGTACGTGACGATGTAAATCGGGTGATTTCCCTTGGTCAGGTGGTCGTCGATCCACAGCTTCCACGACGAGTCGCCACCCGCGAACTGGGCGACGAGTGCCGGGATGTAGAGCAGCGACGAGGCGAAGATGACAGGGATCACACCCGCCTGGTTCACCTTGAGCGGGATGTACGTAGACGTACCGCCGTAGGAACGGCGGCCGATCATGCGCTTCGCGTACTGCACCGGGATACGGCGCTGGGCCTGCTCGACGAAGACCACCAGGCCGACCATGACCAGGCCGACGAGGATGACGGTGCCGAACTCGATCCAGCCGTCGGCCAGCGAACCCTGCTTCTTGATGGACCACAGGGCGGACGGGAAGGTGGCGGCGATCGAGATGAACATCAGGATCGACATGCCGTTGCCGATGCCGCGGTCGGTGATGAGCTCACCGAGCCACATCATCACGCAGGTACCGGCGGTCATCGTGATCACCATCGTGATGGTGATGAAGATGGACTGGTCCGGAACGATCTGGCTGGCGGCCGAGCAGCCCTGGAAGAGGGCGCCGGTGCGGGCGGTGGCCACGAGGCCGGTGCCCTGAAGGATGGCGAGCGCCACGGTCAGGTAGCGGGTGTACTGGGTGATCTTCGCGGTACCGGCCTGACCCTCCTTCTTGAGGGCCTCCAGACGCGGGATCACCACGGTGAGCAGCTGCAGAATGATGCTCGCGGTGATGTACGGCATGATGCCGAGCGCGAAGACCGTGATCTGGAGCAGCGCGCCACCGCTGAACATGTTGACCAGACCGAACAGGCCGGTACTGGAACTGGCCTGGTCCATGCACGTCTGGACGCTCGTGTAATCCACCCCGGGGATCGGGATGTGGGCCCCGAGCCGGTAGATCACGACGATGCCCAGCGTGAAGAGCAGCTTCTTGCGCAGGTCGGGCGTCTTGAACGCCCGGGCGAACGCGGTGAGCACGGTGCCTCCTGCGACCCCCGCGCGCGTGCGTCAGAGGTGACGGTCTTGAGGATTCGACGAATACGTAACGGTCAAGACCCGGGATTGGTGCCGGGGGCACGCAGATCCCGGAAATTAACAGCGGAGGCCACCTTACCGGCGTACCTGCCCCCCTAGGAACGACCAACCGGGGATACCCCATTTGTGGGGTATCCCCGGTCGGGATCGTTCACGTCACTGCGCTCAGACGAGCTCGGTGACCGTACCGCCGGCGGCGGTGATCTTCTCCTTGGCGGAGCCGGAGACGGCGTCGACCGTCACCTGCAGCGCCACGGTGATCTCGCCCTGGCCCAGGACCTTGACGAGGCTGTTCTTGCGGACAGCGCCCTTCTCCACCAGACCCTCGACGGTGACTTCGCCACCCTCGGGGTACAGCGAGGCGAGCTTGTCCAGGTTCACGACCTGGAACTCGACCTTGAAGGGGTTCTTGAAGCCCTTGAGCTTCGGAAGACGCATGTGGAGGGGCATCTGGCCACCCTCGAAGCGCTCCGGAACCTGGTAGCGGGCCTTGGTGCCCTTGGTACCGCGACCTGCCGTCTTACCCTTCGACGCCTCACCACGACCGACACGGGTCTTGGCGGTCTTGGCGCCGGGGGCCGGACGGAGGTTGTGGATCTTGAGCGGGTTGTTCTCCGCCATGATCAGACCTCCTCAACCGTCACGAGGTGGCGGACGGTGTGCACCATGCCGCGGAACTCGGGGCGGTCCTCCTTGACGACCTGCGTGTTGATGCCCTTGAGACCAAGGGAACGCAGGGTGTCACGGTGGTTCTGCTTGCTGCCGATGTACGACTTGACCTGCGTGATCTTGAGCTGTGCCATTACGCACCAGCCCCGGCACGCGCACGCAGCAGAGCCGCGGGGGCAACGTCCTCGAGCGGCAGACCACGGCGAGCCGCGATCTCCTCGGGGCGCTGCAGGCCCTTCAGGGCCTCCACGGTCGCGTGCACGATGTTGATCGCGTTGTCGGAGCCGAGCGACTTCGACAGGATGTCGTGAACGCCGGCGCACTCGAGCACGGCGCGCACCGGACCACCGGCGATAACACCGGTACCCGGGGACGCGGGCTTGAGCAGCACGACGCCGGCAGCCTTCTCACCCTGGATCGGGTGCGGGATGGTGCCCTGGATACGGGGGACCTTGAAGAAGTGCTTCTTGGCCTCCTCAACACCCTTGGCGATGGCGGCCGGCACCTCCTTGGCCTTGCCGTAACCGACACCCACGGTGCCGTCACCGTCGCCCACCACGACCAGCGCGGTGAAGCTGAAGCGACGACCACCCTTCACAACCTTGGCGACGCGGTTGATCGCGACAACGCGCTCAACGTACGCGGTCTTCTCGGCGGCGGCGTTGCCACCGTCGCGACCCTTCCGGTCCCGCCGCTCGCCGCCACCGGCACCGCCACCGCGGCGCTGGGGTCCAGCCATTGGAATTACCTCTCTCTGTTTCCGCTAGCTACGGAACCGGCTCAGAACTTCAGGCCGGCTTCGCGGGCGGCGTCCGCCAGGGCGGCGATGCGCCCGGCGTACTGGTTACCACCACGGTCGAACACGACAGCCTCGACACCGGCAGCCTTGGCGCGCTCGGCGACCAGGGCGCCGACCGACTTGGCCTGCGCGGACTTGTCGCCCTCGCCACCGCGGATCGAGCTGTCCAGGGTCGACGCCGACGCGAGGGTGTGACCCTTAACGTCGTCGATGACCTGGGCCACGATGTTGCGGTTCGAGCGCGTCACGACCAGGCGCGGACGCTCAGCCGTACCCGAGATGTGCTTACGGATACGGATGTGACGCCGCTTGATGGCAGCACGCTTGTAAGCGTCGCCCTTAGCAATCTTCTGACCGTATGCCATGGCTTACTTACCCGCCTTTCCGACCTTGCGGCGGATGACTTCGCCTTCGTACTTGACGCCCTTGGCCTTGTACGGGTCGGGCTTGCGCAGCTTGCGGATGTTGGCCGCAACCTCGCCGACCTTCTGCTTGTCGATGCCCTCGACCGAGAACTTGGTCGCCGATTCGACCTTGAACGAGATGCCCTCGGGCGCCTCGACCAGGATCGGGTGGCTGTAGCCGAGCGAGAACTCCAGGTTGGAGCCCTTCGCCAGAACGCGGTAACCGACACCGCTGATCTCGAGCTTCTTCACGTAACCCGTGGTCACGCCGGTGATCATGTTCGCCACCAGCGTGCGGGACAGGCCGTGCAGGGCCTTGTTCTGACGCTCGTCGTTCGGGCGGGTGACGTTGAGAACGCCGTCCTCACCCTTGGCGATCTCGATCGGCGCCGCGACGGTGTGGGTCAGGGTGCCCTTAGAGCCCTTGACCGTGACCGTCTGGCCGTCGATGGTGACGTCCACGCCGGCGGGAACCGTGATGGGGAGCTTGCCAATACGCGACATAGCTGTTTCCTCCTGTTCCCTTCCGCTACCAGACGTAGGCGAGGACTTCCCCACCCACGCCCTTCTTGCCTGCCTGCTGGCCGGTCAGGAGACCGTGCGACGTGGAGATGATCGCCACGCCCAGGCCACCGAGGACCTTCGGCAGGTTGGTGGACTTCGCGTAAACGCGCAGACCCGGCTTGGAGATGCGCTTGATGCCGGCGATCGAACGCTCACGGTTCGGGCCGAACTTCAGCTCGAGGACGAGGTTCTTGCCGACCTCGGCGTCCTCGACCTTCCAGCCGGTGATGAAACCCTCCTGCTGGAGGATCTCGGCGATGTGCGACTTGATCTTGCTGTGCGGCATAGCCACGGTGTCGTGGTACGCCGAGTTCGCGTTCCGCAGACGCGTAAGCATGTCTGCGATCGGATCAGTCATGGTCATGAATTGGCCTTCGGCCTCTCTCGCCGGGGTTTCCTGTATGCGCCATCCCTCTCCCCACACAGGGGCGGGACGGGTGCGGCGCGGGGACCTACGGCGTAGTAAGTCGGTCAGGGCGGCAGAAGCGCCCAACCCTCCTAGCCTAAGCCATGAGAGCAGGGGCCACTGCCGACCCTTTACTTACCGAGAGATCCGGGCAGTCCCAACTAGGGGATTACCAGGAGCTCTTGGTCACGCCCGGCAGCTCGCCACGGTGAGCCATCTCACGAAGGCACACGCGGCAGAGGCCGAACTTGCGGTACACGGAGTGCGGGCGGCCACAGCGCTGGCAGCGGGTGTAGGCACGCACACCGAACTTGGGCTTACGAGCAGCCTTGGCAATCAGAGCCTTCTTCGCCATCTCGCTTACGCCTCCTTGAACGGGAAGCCGAGGTGACGAAGGAGGGCGCGGCCCTCGTCGTCGTTGGTCGCCGTGGTGACCACGGTGATGTCCATACCCCGGACGCGGTCGATCTTGTCCTGGTCGATCTCGTGGAACATGACCTGCTCGGTGAGACCGAAGGTGTAGTTGCCACGGCCGTCGAACTGCTTCGGCGACAGACCACGGAAGTCGCGGATGCGCGGCAGCGCGAGCGACAGGGTGCGGTCCAGGAACTCCCACATGCGGTCGCCACGCAGGGTGACGTGCGCGCCGATGGGCTGACCCTCACGCAGCTTGAACTGCGCGATGGACTTGCGGGCCTTGGTGATGGCCGGCTTCTGACCCGTGATGGTGGTCAGGTCGCGGACAGCACCGTCCATGAGCTTCGAGTCACGCGCAGCGTCACCGACACCCATGTTGACCACGATCTTGACCAGGCCGGGGATCTGCATGACGTTCTCGTACGAGAACTCCTCCTGCAGCTTGCCCTTGATCTCGTCGCGGTACTTCTGCTTCAGACGCGGGGAAGTGGTGGTCGTCATCAGATGTCCTCACCCGTCCGCTTGGCAACGCGGATCTTGTTGCCTTCGTCGTCGAAGCGGTAACCGACGCGCGTGACGACCTTGTTGCCGTCCTTCTCAACGACCAGCTGGACGTTGGAGACGTGGACGGGCGCCTCGGTCGTGACGATGCCACCGGCCTGCGAGCCGGAGGCCGTGGGGCCGGCCTTGGTGTGCTTCTTGACCCGGTTGACACCCTCGACCAGGACGCGCTCCTCGCGCGGGTAAGCGGCAATGACCTTGCCCTGCTTGCCCTTGTCCTTACCGGTGATGACCTGGACCAGGTCGCCCTTCTTGATCTTCATGCTTACAGCACCTCCGGCGCGAGCGAGATGATCTTCATGAACTTCTTCTCGCGCAGCTCACGGCCCACCGGGCCGAAGATACGGGTGCCGCGAGGGTCGCCGTCGTTCTTCAGAATGACGGCGGCGTTCTCGTCGAAGCGGATGTACGAGCCGTCCGGACGGCGGCGCTCCTTGACGGTGCGAACGATGACCGCCTTGACGACGTCACCCTTCTTCACGTTGCCACCGGGGATCGCGTCCTTGACGGTGGCGACGATGACGTCACCGATGCCCGCGTAGCGGCGACCCGAGCCACCGAGAACACGGATGCAAAGGATCTCCTTGGCACCAGTGTTGTCGGCGACGCGAAGTCGCGACTCCTGCTGGATCACGTCTATCTCCTGTTTGTCTGCCGGTTCCCGGCAGGGGTCCTGTTACGGGACCCCTGCCGAGCCTGGCGGAACGAACCCTGAGGGATACCCCTCAGAGAATTACTTGGCCTTCTCGAGGATCTCGACGACGCGCCAGCGCTTGGTCGCCGACAGCGGACGCGTCTCCATCAGGAGGACGCGGTCGCCGACGCCGGCAGCGTTCTGCTCGTCGTGGGCCTTGAGCTTGTTCGTACGGCGGATGACCTTGCCGTACAGGGCGTGCTTGACGCGGTCCTCGACGGCGACGACGACGGTCTTGTCCATCTTGTCGCTGACGACCAGACCCTCACGGGTCTTGCGGAAGCCGCGGGCGGCGGTCTCTTCAGTCACAGTCTTCTCGCTCATCAGGCGTTCTCCACCGTCTCGATGCCGAGCTCACGCTCACGCATCAGGGTGTAGATACGGGCGATGTCCTTGCGGACGGCCTTGAGCCGGCCGTGGTTCTCGAGCTGGCCCGTCGCCGCCTGGAAGCGGAGGTTGAACAGCTCTTCCTTGGCCTCGCGAAGCTTGGCGACAAGCTCCTCGTTGCCCAGCTCGCGCAGCTCGGACGCCTTGGTACCGGTCGACATCACGCTTCACCTGCCTCGCGCTTGACGATCTTGCACTTCATCGGCAGCTTGTGGGCCGCACGAGTCAGCGCCTCACGCGCGATCTTCTCGTTGGGGTACGACAGCTCGAACATCACGCGCCCGGGCTTGACGTTCGCGACCCACCACTCCGGCGAACCCTTACCGGAACCCATGCGGGTCTCGGCAGGCTTCTTCGTGAGGGGGCGGTCCGGGTAGATGTTGATCCAGACCTTGCCGCCACGCTTGATGTGACGGGTCATCGCGATACGCGCGGCCTCGATCTGACGGTTCGTCACGTAGGCCGGGGTGAGCGCCTGGATGCCGTACTCGCCGAACGCAACCTGCGTGCCACCCTTGGACATACCGCTGCGCTTCGGGTGGTGCTGCTTGCGGTGCTTGACCCTACGGGGGATCAGCATTTCGGTCAGGCCTCCGTTCCGGTGCTCTCAGCAGCCGGAGCGGCAGCGGCGGGAGCGTCGGCCTTGGGGGCCTCGGCAGCCGGCGCGGACTGCTGCTGCGGCTTGCGACCGCGGCCGCCACGCTCGCCACCACGGCCACCACGGGCCGGGCGGTCGTTGCCACCACGGGCCGGGCGGTTGCCGGCGCGGGCAGCGGCGTTCTCGGCGCGGACCTCGGCGATGTTCTTGACGTCGCCCTTGTAGATCCAGACCTTCACGCCGATGCGGCCGAAGGTCGTCTTGGCCTCGAAGAAGCCGTAGTCCACGTTGGCGCGGAGCGTGTGCAGGGGCACACGGCCCTCGCGGTAGAACTCCGAACGGGACATCTCGGCACCGCCGAGACGACCGCCACACTGGATCTTGATGCCCTTGGCGCCGGCCTTCATGGCGGACTGCATGCTCTTACGCATGGCCCGACGGAAGGAGACGCGGGAGGACAGCTGCTCCGCAACGGCCTGGGCCACGAGCTGAGCATCGGTCTCGGGGTTCTTGACCTCGAGGATGTTCAGCTGGACCTGCTTGCCCGTGAGCTTCTCGAGGTCACCGCGGATGCGGTCGGCCTCGGCGCCACGGCGGCCGATGACGATGCCGGGACGAGCGGTGTGGATGTCCACCCGCACGCGGTCACGGGTGCGCTCGATCTCAACCTTCGAGATGCCGGCGCGCTCCATGCCGGACGTCATCATCCGACGGATGGCGACGTCTTCCTTGACGTAGTCCTTGTACAGCTTGTCGGCGTACCAACGCGACTTGAAGTCGGTCGTGACACCGAGCCGGAACCCATGCGGGTTAACCTTCTGGCCCATTACCGGGTTCCTTCCTTGCTGCTGACGACCACGGTGATGTGGGAGGTCCGCTTGCGGATCCGGTAGGCACGGCCCTGGGCACGCGGACGGAACCGCTTCAGGGTCGGGCCCTCATCGACGAACGCCTCGCTGATGAACAGCGACGAAGCGTCCGTGTGGTCGTAGTTGTGCGCGGCGTTGGCAATGGCGCTGTCCAGCACCTTGCCGACCGGCACGCTCGCGGCCTGCGGGGCGAAACGCAGGACCGCCTGAGCCTCCGTGGCATCCATGCCACGGATGAGGTCCACCACGCGGCGGGCCTTCATGGGCGTGACGCGGATGTACCGCGCCTGGGCCCTGGCTTCCATGGTTGTCCCTTCGGTGTTAGTCATAGTCGATTCCACCCCGCCTTAGCGGCGCTTCGACTTCCGGTCGTCCTTGACGTGACCCCGGAAGGTGCGCGTCGGCGAGAACTCGCCGAGCTTGTGGCCGACCATCGACTCGGTGACGAACACCGGGATGTGGGTCTTGCCGTTGTGCACCGCGATCGTGTGGCCCAGCATGCTGGGGATGATCATCGAGCGACGGGACCAGGTCTTGATGACGTTCTTGGTACCGGCTTCGTTCTGAGCGTCCACCTTCTTTACGAGGTGGCCGTCAACGAAGGGTCCCTTCTTGAGACTGCGCGGCATCTAAACCCGCTCCTAGCGCTTCTTGTTCGACTTGCGGCGGCGGACGATGTACTTGTTGCTCGCCTTGTTGCGATCACGAGTACGACCCTCCTTCTTGCCCCACGGCGAGACCGGGTGACGACCACCGGAGGTCTTGCCTTCACCACCACCGTGCGGGTGGTCGACCGGGTTCATGACGACACCACGCACGGTCGGGCGGACGCCCTTCCAGCGCATGCGGCCGGCCTTGCCCCAGTTGATGTTCGACTGCTCGGCGTTGCCGACCTCGCCGACGGTGGCGCGGCAGCGCACGTCGACCAGACGGATTTCGCCGGACGGCATACGGAGGTGCGCCATGGCACCTTCCTTCGCCAGCAGCTGCACGGAGGCACCCGCGGAACGGGCGAACTTGGCGCCACCACCGGGACGGAGCTCGATCGCGTGGATCGTGGTACCGACCGGGATGTTGCGCAGCGCCAGGTTGTTGCCGGGCTTGATGTCGGCCGCCGGGCCGTTCTCGACCACGGCACCCTGGGCGAGCCCACGCGGGGCCAGGATGTAGCGCTTCTCGCCGTCCGCGTAGTGCAGGAGCGCGATGCGCGCGGTGCGGTTCGGGTCGTACTCGATGTGAGCGACCTTCGCCGGCACGCCGTCCTTGTCGTGACGACGGAAGTCGATCACGCGGTAGGCGCGCTTGTGTCCGCCACCCTGGTGGCGAACGGTCACGCGACCGGAATTGTTACGGCCGCCCTTGCTGTGCAGGGGGCGGACCAGCGACTTCTCCGGCGTGGACCGCGTGACCTCGACGAAGTCGGCGACGCTGGAGCCACGACGGCCCGGCGTAGTCGGCTTGTACTTGCGGATTCCCATTTCTCAGTCCTCGTCCGATATTCGGACCAGGGTCTCCGTTAGGAGGCCTGGCCGAAGATGTCGATACGGTCGCCCTCAGCAAGGGTCACAATCGCGCGCTTGGTGTCGGCACGCTTGCCGAAACCGGTGCGGGTGCGCTTGCGCTTGCCCTGACGGTTGATCGTGTTGACGCCGGTGACCTTGACCGAGAAGACCGCCTCGACGGCCTGCTTGATCTGGGTCTTGTTGGCGCCGGGGGCCACGATGAACGTGTACTTGCCCTCGTCGAGGAGCGCGTACGACTTCTCGGAGACGACCGGCTTGACGAGAACGTCGCGCGGGTCCGAGAAGGACTTGCTCAGCGGGGTGGGCTCAACGGCGATCTTGCCCTCGGTCGCGATGCGCTTCGCCTTGGCGACGCGCGCGGCCTTCGCAGCCTTCGCAGCCTTGGACGCGATGCTCTGGTGACGGATAGCCATCAGGCTTCGCTCCCTTCGGTGTCATTGGCCTTCGGGCCGGACACGAAGGACTCGAAAGCGGCCTGGGTGAAGACCACGTCGTCCGAGACGAGAACGTCGTACGTGTTCAGCTGGCCCGGCTCCAGGATGTGGACCTGGGGCAGGTTGCGGGCGGAGAGCCACGCGGCCTCGTCGCTGCGGTCGGCGACCAGGAGCAGGTTCTTGCGCTCCGAGATCTTGCCGAACAGCGTCTTGGCGGCCTTGGTGGAGACCTCGCCCTCGACCACGCCGGAGACGACGTGGATGCGAGCGTTGCGGGCCCGGTCGGTGAGGGCGTGACGCAGCGCGGCAGCCTTCATCTTCTTCGGGGTCCGCTGCGAGTAGTCACGCGGCACGGGACCGTGCACGACGCCACCACCGGCGAACTGCGGCGCGCGGGTCGAGCCCTGACGGGCGCGGCCGGTGCCCTTCTGGCGGTACGGCTTCTTGCCACCACCACGGACTTCGCCACGGGTCTTGGTCTTGTGCGTGCCCTGGCGGGCAGCGGCCAGCTGCGCGACTACGACCTGGTGAAGCAGCGGAACGCTGATCTTCTCGACGTCGAAGATCTCCGCGGGGAGCTCGACCGTCCCGGTCTTGTCGCCTGCCGGCGAAAGGATGTCAACAGTGCTCATCGGTTACCTCAGGCCCCCTTGGCCGCAGTGCGGACCAGGACGAGGCCGCCGTTCGGACCGGGAACCGCGCCCTTGATGAGCAGCAGACCCTTCTCCGCGTCAACGGCGTGGACGGTCAGGTTCTGGGTGGTGACCCGCTCGTTGCCCATACGGCCCGCCATGCGGAGGCCCTTGAACACACGGCCGGGGGTGGCGCAGCCACCGATCGAGCCCGGCTTGCGGTGCACGCGGTGGGCACCGTGAGATGCCTTGCCACCGGCGAAGTTGTGACGCTTCATGACACCGGCGAAGCCCTTGCCCTTGCTCTTGCCGGTCACGTCGACCTTCACGCCGGACTCGAAGGTCTCAGCGGTGATCTCCTGGCCGAGGGTGTACTCGGAAGCGTCCGAGGTACGGATCTCGACGAGGTGACGACGGGGAGTGACGTCGGCCTTGGCGAAGTGGCCCTTGAGGGGCTTGTTCACCTTGCGCGGGTCGATCTCGCCGAAGGCGATCTGGACCGACTCGTAGCCGTCCACATCGTTCGTACGGACCTGGGTGACGACGTTCGGGCCGGCCTTGACGACGGTGACCGGAACAACACGGTTGTTCTCGTCCCACACCTGCGTCATGCCGAGCTTCTCGCCCAGGATGCCCTTGATCTGCTTAGCCATTACTCAGATCACCGGCCTTCAGAGCTTGATCTCGATGTCGACACCGGCCGGGAGGTCGAGTCGCATCAGGGAGTCAACGGTCTTCGGCGTCGGGTCGAGAATGTCGATCAGGCGCTTGTGCGTGCGCATCTCGAAGTGCTCGCGCGAGTCCTTGTACTTGTGCGGCGACTTGATGACGCAGTACACGTTCTTCTCGGTGGGGAGCGGCACCGGGCCCGCGACCGACGCACCAGTGCGGGTCACCGTCTCGACGATCTTCTTCGCCGAGGAGTCGATGACCTCGTGGTCGTAGGCCTTGAGCCGGATGCGGATCTTCTGTCCCGCCATGGCTACTTAGTAGTCCTTTGTCTCGTAACGCTCTGGCTCCTGAGGGCCCTGTTTCACACTTCCTCCGACCCACGCGGTCGGGCGTGTCGCGGTCTCGCTCACAGAAATTTCCTTACGGATTTCCCTGCTACAGGAACCGCGGCCCGAGGCCGCAAGGCTGGGGGAAGAAACCCACCAGGCGCCTGGCTGAGCTCCGCGCTGAACTTCCCGGAAGATTCCCGTACGTCCGCCCCAGCGCTGCCGCAAGCGACAGATAGGGCGACGAGTACTGTGGGACTCGCTTCCGGTCCTCCCGGCGGGAGGCGCGCAGCATCGGCACTCAACCGAGCAACCCCGACAGTCTGCCATACGGGGCATGTCCGGGGCCAATCGAGCCGTAGAGAGTACCCCGGGTGTGGCGAAGGTCAAACACAGACCCCGGTGTACGGGGTGCGGGTCGATGCGCCAAGCTACGCGCACCTCATCCCTCACTCAGGAGACACGGGGCGACACACATGGCGACCGACCGTCTGACGGCTCAGCTCTTCCACCGTATGGCACAGGGATTCCCGTTCGAGCTCAGCGTCCAGATGGCGCGCATGAAGAAGCTCGGCCGGCTGGTCACCGTCGCGGAGCTGTACGGCTTCCACTTCCTTGAGGCGCGTCAGCACGTCTTCAGCATCTCGGTCGCCTTCACCCCGGACCCCGATCCGCAGGTCCGCGCCCGTGCGGCCCAGCTCTGGCCGTACGCGCCGTACATACCCGAGCTCTCCCCCGCCCAGCTGAAGCTGGACCATCAGCGAGTCCGCTACGACCTGCTGGGCTGGAAGAGCCTGAAGACGCGCCTGCCCCTCTCGCTGGGCTGCTTCGGCCTCTTGGCCCTCGGCCGCTTCGCCGCCGGGAACGGCCTCTTCTTCGTCGCGGCGGTGATCTGCCTGGTCGCCGTCATCATCGGCGTCCAGCTGCTCCTCGCCCGGCAGGCCCTCACCGCTCTCACGGCCGCGGGCTACCGGCGCGTTCCGTACGCGCCGGGCCGCTTCACTTTCGCGCCGCCGCAGCGGTAGACACGCCTGCTCAGGCCCTGCGGGCGTACGTCACGAAGTCCGCCCACGCCGAGTCGGCAACGGCGAAGCGGGGGCCCCGGGTGTCCTTGGAGTCCCGGACGTGCACCGTGCCGGGGGCTACGGCGATCTCGACGCAGTCGTTGCCGCTGCTGCTGTCGCTGTAGCTGCTCTTGAACCACTCCAGCTCGACGCCGCCTCCGGCGCTGGTCTTGCGGATCATGTTTCTCCCAGCACTTGCTCGATGAAGGCCAGCGACTCTCCGGGCGAGAGAGCCTGAGCCCGGATCATGCCATAGCGCATTTCGAGGATGCGGAGCTGTTTGGGGTCCTCCACGGGGCGTCCGTTGAACGCCCCGTCCGACCGCCCTACAGCCGTACCGTCCGGGAACTTCAGCACCTCGATCCACCCGCCAAGCCCAGGGTGGGTCTCGCAGCGCGTCGGCATCACCTGAAGCGAGACATTGCGCAACTGGCCCACTTCCAGGAGGCGTTCGAGCTGCCGACGCCACTCCATTCTCCCCCCGATGGGCCGTCGCAGCGCCGCTTCCTCCTGCACGAAGCTCACATCGGGGGCCGGTTCCCGCTCGAAGATCGCCCTCCGGGCCATCCGGGCGGCGACCCCGCGCTCGACCTCCTCCAACGGGTAGGCGGGCTGCCTCGACTCCAGCAGCACCCGCGCATGGCCTTCCGTCTGAAGGAGCCCGTGGAGGCCGTTGTTCGCGTACACGCACACTTCTACGGCCTTGGCCTCCAGCTTCGCCAGATCCCGCACCTTCTTCGGGTACCGCACCTCGGCGACCCGCTGCTTGGTGGCCGAGATCATCCCGCCAGCGTCCAGGACCCGGTCCGCAGCGTCCAGATAGCCGGGCTTCGGGATCCGCTTGCCCGACTCGACCTTGTAGACCTGATCCTCGCCGTACCCGATCGCCTCGCCGAACTGGGCTGCGCTCAGGCCGAGTTGCTCGCGCCGCGTCTTGATCTGCTGCCCGACCATGGCAACGATCGCCGCGCCCTGTTCGTCGTCCGGGTCGACGTCCCAGCCCGCGTCGTCGACCCCGCCCGCCGCCCTGCCCTCGCCCGTCGCGTCCACCCACGCCACCTCCGCCGTACCGTGCCGCTCCCCGCCGATCACACATCCGCCGCCCTACCCGCACAGGCCGCCCGGCAGCCCGGACAGCGCCGGACAAAAACGGGGCGGGACCGGCGCCCGGAATCCCGTACACCGGCGCCACGGGCGATCACCCCACAAAGAACGACGGGGAAGAAAGGAACCGGACCAAGCCCCACCCCACCTCCCGCGACGACGGCGACACGGACGGGTGAACTCGCCCAACTCGGCTTGCGCGGAGACCAGTTCGCACCTTTACGCTCACGCCGATACGACAACCGCAGATATGCGACGGCCCCCGCCGGGACGGCAATCCCAGTGCGAGGGCCTGACCACCGAGGAAGTAGGAGCTTCCCGATGGATACGCAGCACCCTAGCGCGCCCGCGTGCGCCGAGTTCCCTGTTGCCCGGAGCGTTGCCGGGAACGTTGCCGGGAACGGCCACCCCACCTCCGGGGTGGTCCACGAGAACGTCCGCATCCCCACCCGCTTCACGGTCGTCAGCAACGACCTCGCCCAGCATCGCGAGCTGTCCGCCACCGCGATCGGGATCTCCGTCCACATCCAGTCGCTGCCCGCCGGTACCCCCGTCGACATCCGCTCGCTCACCGCTCGCTTCCAAGAGGGCCGGGACCGGATCTCCACCGCGCTCAACCAGCTCGAAGCCCACGGCTACCTGCGCCGCGAGCGCCACCGCCTGCCCAACGGCCGCATGGCCACGCGCACCGTCTCCTGCAACCGGCCCGGCGCCGCCAAGGCACCCGACCGCGTACCCGGCACCCCCGCCGCGCCGGAGCCCGGGCCCGCCCCCGCGCAGCAGTCCTCCGCCGCACCCCGACCGCCCCGCGAGAAGAGGCGCCCGCGCCCCCTCCACGTACCGCACCCTTCCCACCCCTCCCCCACCCTGCTCCAGCAGGCCACCGACCTGCTGGCCACCCTCCACCGCCGCGAACCCGCGCTGCTGCTGTCCGCCGAGGACACCGCCCGCCTCGCCCCCGGCGTCGCCGCCTGGCTGGAGCGCGAGGCCACCCCCACCGCCGTGCGCCACGCCCTCACCGGCAACCTCCCCGAACCCGTACGCCACCCCGCCGCCCTCCTCGCCCACCGGCTGACGGCGCTCCTCCCTCCGCCACCGCCGTTCAGGCCCCCGGCCCTGCCCGACCCCACCCGGTACCCGCTGCACAACTGCGACACCTGCGACCACGCCTACCGGGGCCCGGAGCCGGGCGCCTGCCCCTCCTGCGCGGCGGCCGGATCCGTCGGCGCGGACCTGTAGGCGCCCTCTCACGCCCACGCCCACGCCCCACAACGGCGTACGCGATCATGTGCGGGCCAGCATCACGCACGCACGAGGGGGAACACCGACGTGAGCCAGCCACGCTTCGTCCCGCGCCGGCACATCAATCCGCGGTTCGAGGAGGACCTCCAGTTCCAGGAGGTGAGCGGGCCCGCGCGGTACGCCTCCGCGACCGAGCGGACCGTGCACTACCTCGCCGTGGCCGACGGGAAGGGCACCGTCACCGGTTATGTCTGGGCGAACGACGAGGACGACGCCGCGGGCTGGATCCCGCGCCGGGACGCCGGGACGCAGGCGGTCAACGACGGGACCTGGATCCGACGGTTGCGGGACGCCAAGGCGCAGGGCCGCACCCCGCGCAGCGCCCTGCGGCAGATGATCCGCGACGGCGCCGCGCTCTCCGGTGCCCACGTCGTGGCGGGTTCCTACGCCGAGGCTCCGCACGTCGGCGTCCTGCGCGACCTCGCCGACCGGGCGGCCCCGGGACGGGTGGGGCAGGCGGCCCGCGGCGCCCTCTTCGGGCTCGGCATCGGTGACGCGATGGGCCGGCCCCTCGCACCGCTCGACACGCATCAGATGGCCGCGGCCTACGGCGGCTGGCGCGACATGGAACTCCCGTACTGGGAGGGCGAGTCGGTGCGCGTCTCGGATCACACCCAGCTGTCCCTCGCGGTCGCGGAGGCACTCGCCGAGGTCACCGTCAGGGCGCCCCTGAGCGAGGCCGAGCAGCGGCACAGCCTCACCACGCGCGGGGCCCTGCCCGCGCTCCCCTGGGTGACCCCCGGGGCCGTCGCCGCCGCCCTGCGCACCCACCTGGTCCGCTGGCTCGGCTCCCCCGACAACGACCGCTCCCCCGGCCGTACGACCCTGGAGGCGTGCGCGGCACTGAAGGAACCGGTGCCCTGGCAGGCGGCGAGCGCCGTCACCTCCAAGGGCTGTGCCGCCCTGGTGCGGGCCACCGGCGTCGGCCTCGCCCCGCACCTGAGCGGTGAACAGCGGTCGGGGATCGCCCAGCTGCAGGCCGCCCTCACCCACGGCCACCCGACCGCGCTGGCCGCGAGCGACCTCGTGGCGCACGCCGTGGACCTGCTCGCGCACGGCTGCGCACCGGCCGGCCTGCTCGACCGGCTGCGGGCGCACGCGGCGGCGTCCCGGTCCACGTACCGCTCCGACTGGCTCGGCGACCTGGCCGCGCGGGCCGGGGCCGACAGCCCCGCGGCCTTCGCCGCGCAGGGCTGGGACGAGTGCCTGAAGGCGCTGGACACCGTGTCCGACGCACTGCTCGCCAAGGACCCCGACCGGGAGCCCGGCGCCGCCGTCGGCACCGCCTGGACGGCCGAGCAGGCGCTCGCCGCGGCCCTGTACTCCCACCTGGTCACCGACGGCCACGCCCGCCACACCGTGCGCCGCGCCGCCCACTCCTCCGGCGCCTCGGCCGCGGTCGCCGCCCTGGCCGGGGCCTTCGCCGGCGCCCGCCGCGGCAACGCGCACTGGCCGCAGGAGTGGCTCGCGGCCCTGGAGTACCGCGAGCGCATCGACGTACTGGCCACCGCGTGGGACCGGAACTAACCACTCCAAACCGGCTCCGAACACCCGAACTCCTTCCGGGTGAACGGAACATGTACGCGCATGGAACCCAAATCTCCCGGCGACCCTCTATCCAGGCGAACAACCTGAACCACACCTGATCAGAGGCGAGCGCCCCACCGACCGCTGCCTCCACAGCGGACGGAGTGCGCCACCGTGCGGAAGCGACCTGTCATACCAGGGCCCGAAAAGCCCGTTAAGCGAGCATTTTCGCGACGCAATGTGCTGCTGGGCGGCGCCGCCGCCCTCGCCGCCGCCGGTCCGCTCACCGCCTGCTCCCGCCTGGCCCCCGCTCCCCCGCCGCACACCTCCGCCCCCTCCCCCGCCTCGGGCCTGCCCGCCGCCCAGGCGGAGCGCGCCCTGCTGCTCCAGGTCCTCGCCCACCCCGACGACGACCTGTACTTCATGAACCCGGACGCGCAGCGCGCCTTCGCCGCCGGTACGCCCCTGGTCTGCGTCTACGTCACCGCGGGCGAGGCCAACGGGCAGAACAAGACACCCGCCGACCGGCAGCCCGCCCCGAACAAGGCGGCCTACTCCGCCGCCCGCCACCAGGGCCTGCGCCAGTCGTACGCGGCCCAGCTCGGGCTGCCCGTCTTCACCCGCTGGGAGACGAGCGCACTGCGCCTGCGGGGCGGGTTCCAGGTGGAGGTCAACACCCTTCAACACCGCGGCCGCAGCGTCGAGTTGGTCCATCTCGACCTCGCGATGCACACCCCGGCGGGCCACATGGGCATCCCCGCGCTGTGGCGCGACCGCGGTCTGCTGCTGCGCACCCTCGTGCCGGAGGGCTCGCCGGTGCGCCCGGTGCAGACGTACGACTACGACTCCCTGGTCGCCGTCCTGGTCGAGCTCTTCGAGCGGTACCGCCCGACGCTGGTGCACACCCTCGACCCGGACCCCGACATCCAGCTCAGCGACCGGATCACGCAGATCCGCGACAGCGAGCAGCCCGGCTACTCCGACCACGCCGACCACACCGCCGTCGCCTGCTTCAGCTGGGCCGCGCTGATCCAGTGGGCGCAGCGGGCGAAGGGCGGGCCGCCGGCCTTCGCGGTGACCTCCTTCCGCGGCTACTACAACCACCACTGGCCCAAGAACCTCCCGCCGCAGGTGCTCAGACCCAAGGCCGCCCACCTCGTCCCGTACGGCGCGGGCCCCGACTGGGCGTGCGGCAACCCGGCGGGCTGCGGCGACTACAACGTCGGCGGCGACCGCCCGCTGACCAACCGCAAGGGCTGGGTCCGCTCCACCCACTACCGCTACCCGGGCCCCCGGCTCGCCCTCGCCCCGAACGTCGACGGCACGCTGACCGCGTACGGCGTGCTCGGCCTGCGCGCGGTCCGCTACGAGGAGCGGGGCGAAGCAGGCGGCGCGTTCACCGCCCCCGTCGACCTCGGCGGCGGCCCGCTCGCCCCGGTGCTCGGCAGCGCCACCCTCCCCGACGGCCGCCACCTGGTCCTCGGCCTGCGGCTGGCCGCGATCGAGGGCAGGGGCGCGACCGACGCCCGCGAGATCGTGGTCCTGGAACAGCACGGGACCCGGCGCTACGGCTCCTGGACGAGCCTCGGCAACCCGGAGGGCGCCGACGCCGACCGCGGGCGCCGCATCGGCGTCCCGGTGGCGGTCACCGCTCCCGACGGCCGCGTCCACCTCTTCGTCCGCAACGCCGCGCAGGGCGTGAGCACCCGCGTACGGGAGACCGGCGGGGCCTGGTCGCCCTGGCGGGACCTCGGCGGCGGCCAGGTCCAGGACGGGCTCACCGCGGTCGTCGGCGCCGACCGGCAGGTGCATCTGTACGGCCCCGGCCGCGACACCGTCCACCACTGGACACCGAACGGGTACGCCCCGCTCCGCGGTCTGCCCGTGCCCGCCGACGCGGTGGCCGCGGCGGACGGCCGGCTCTACTACCGCGGGCCGGCCTCGGCCCGGCTGCTCAGCCCGGGCGGCCCGGCCGGCAGCGCCCCCGACTTCCCCGGCTTCGGCCCCGTGGCGGCCGCGGGCGGTTATCTGCTCGGCCTCGACACCGACGGCCGCGTCCAGCTCGGCCAGGGCGGCCATCTGACCCGCCCGGCCACCGACCCGGCCACCCTGGCCGGCCCCTCCCTGGTGGTGGACCGGCGCGGCCCCACCGCGGCGGGCCTCTCCCCGGACGCCCGCCCCTGGCTGTGGCGGCCGAGACAGGCGACGGCCTGACCGGGAGCGTGGCCCGACGGCACACTGACCCGATGGCCCCCGACACCGCCCCACCCCTGCCCGACGAGGACCGCGGCTGTCTGCGCGCGGTCCTCGCCGTGCCGATCGGCATCCTCACGCTGCTCTCGGCGTTCTTCTGCTGGACCGCCCTCACCGTCCGCCCCCAGGGCGTCTGGGACGTCGACGCCTACCGCGGCATCGACGTGTCCTGCTTCGTCACGATCGCGCTCTCGACCGCGCTGCTCGGCATGTGGCTGCCGCCGTCCGTGCGCCGCGTCGTCCCCTGGACCTGGGTCGCGCCGGGCGCGCTGCTCGGCGTCGTCGCGGCGGTGCGCTGGGCACTGGCCTCCTGAGGGCACGCAAAAGGGCCCGTACGACCGAAGTCGTACGGGCCCTCTCGAAGCAGCTCGCAGGAGCTACCAGGCATCAAGCCCCGAAGGGACTCGACAAGTAAGCGGACTTACTTGTTGATCTTGATGACCTGGCCGGCGCCGACGGTCCGGCCACCCTCACGGATGGCGAACTTGAGGCCCTCCTCCATGGCGACGGGCTGGATGAGCTCAACGGTCATCTCAGTGTTGTCGCCCGGCATGACCATCTCGGTGCCCTCGGGGAGGGTCACGACGCCGGTCACGTCCGTGGTGCGGAAGTAGAACTGCGGGCGGTAGTTGTTGAAGAACGGGGTGTGACGGCCACCCTCGTCCTTCGACAGGATGTAGGCCTGGGCCTCGAACTCGGTGTGCGGCGTGACCGAACCCGGCTTGATGATGACCTGGCCGCGCTCGACGTCCTCGCGCTTGATGCCACGGAGGAGCAGACCGACGTTCTCACCGGCCTGGCCCTCGTCGAGCAGCTTGCGGAACATCTCGATGCCGGTGACCGTGGTGGTGGTCTTCTCGGTCTTGATGCCGATGATGTCGACGGTCTCGTTGACCTTGAGGACACCACGCTCGATACGACCGGTGACGACGGTGCCACGACCGGTGATCGTGAAGACGTCCTCGATCGGCATGAGGAACGGCTTGTCGACGTCGCGCTCCGGCTCCGGGATCGACTCGTCGACGGCGGCCATCAGGTTCAGGACCGACTGGCCCCACTCCTTGTCGCCCTCGAGCGCCTTGAGCGCCGAGACCTTGACGACCGGAACGTCGTCGCCCGGGAACTCGTACTCGGAGAGGAGCTCACGAACCTCGAGCTCGACGAGCTCCAGGATCTCCTCGTCGTCCACCATGTCGGCCTTGTTCAGGGCGACAACGATGTACGGAACGCCGACCTGGCGGGCCAGGAGCACGTGCTCCTTGGTCTGCGGCATCGGGCCGTCGGTGGCGGCGACCACGAGGATGGCGCCGTCCATCTGCGCGGCACCGGTGATCATGTTCTTGATGTAGTCCGCGTGACCCGGGCAGTCGACGTGGGCGTAGTGACGCGCCTCGGTCTGGTACTCGACGTGCGCGATCGAGATCGTGATACCGCGCTGGCGCTCCTCAGGAGCCTTGTCGATCTGGTCGAACGCGGACGCCTCGTTGATGTCCGGGTACGCGTCGTGCAGCACCTTGGTAATGGCGGCCGTGAGGGTCGTCTTACCGTGGTCAATGTGACCGATGGTGCCGATGTTGACGTGCGGCTTAGTCCGCTCGAACTTCGCCTTCGCCACTGGGTCCTCCTGTGGAGTGGTTCTGTACGCCTTGCTTCATCGGCGCCAGGTGATCTTTGCTGGAAAGCCCGGGCCCGGGGGCATTCAGGAACGTAGGCCCCTGAATGCCCGGTCGGGCTCCGGAGTCAAGCCTAAAGCGTGAACTCGAGTGAGTTACTCGCCCTTGGCCTTCGCGATGATCTCCTCGGCGACGTTCCGCGGAACCTCGGCGTAGGAGTCGAACTGCATCGAGTAGCTCGCGCGACCCGACGTCTTGCTGCGGAGGTCGCCGACGTAGCCGAACATCTCCGACAGCGGAACCAGGCCCTTCACGACGCGGGCACCGGCACGCTCCTCCATGGCCTGGATCTGGCCACGGCGGGAGTTCACGTCACCGATGACCTCGCCCATGTAGTCCTCGGGCGTGGTGACCTCGACGGCCATCATCGGCTCAAGGAGCACGGGACCGGCCTTACGAGCGGCCTCCTTGAACGCCTGCGAACCGGCGATCTTGAAGGCGAGCTCGGAGGAGTCGACCTCGTGGTAGGCACCGTCGAGGAGCGTGACGCGCACACCGGTCATCTCGTAACCGGCGAGGATGCCGAACTGCATGGCCTCCTGGCAACCGGCGTCGACCGAAGGGATGTACTCCTTCGGGATACGACCACCGGTGACCTTGTTCACGAACTCGTACGAGGCGTCGCCACCCTCGATCGGCTCGATCGAGATCTGCACCTTGGCGAACTGGCCGGTACCACCAGTCTGCTTCTTGTGCGTGAAGTCGACCTTGTCGACCGTCTTGCGAATGGTCTCGCGGTACGCGACCTGCGGCTTGCCGACGTTGGCCTCGACCTTGAACTCGCGACGCATACGGTCGACGAGCACGTCCAGGTGAAGCTCGCCCATACCACCGATGATGGTCTGGCCGGTCTCCTCGTCCGAGTGAACCTGGAAGGAGGGGTCCTCCTCCGCGAGACGCTGGATGGCGACACCCAGCTTCTCCTGGTCACCCTTGGACTTGGGCTCGATGGCGACCTGAATGACCGGCGCCGGGAAGTCCATGGACTCCAGGATGACCGGGTTCTTGTCGTCGCACAGCGTCTCACCGGTGGTGGTCTGCTTCAGGCCCATGACGGCGACGATGTCACCGGCGCCCACCGACGCGATCTCCTCACGCTTGTTCGCGTGCATACGGTAGATCTTGCCGATGCGCTCCTTCTTGCCCTTGACGGAGTTCAGCACCGCGGTGCCGGCCTCCAGGCGACCCGAGTAAACCCGGATGAAGGTGAGCTTGCCGAGGTGCGGGTCGCTCGCGATCTTGAACGCGAGGGCCGCGAGCGGCTCCTCCTCGGACGGCTTGCGCTTGACGACGACCTCGGGGTCCTTCACGTCGTGGCCCTCGATGGCCTCGACGTCAAGCGGGGTCGGCAGGTAGCGCACGACCGCGTCGAGCAGGGGCTGAACGCCCTTGTTCTTGAACGCGGTGCCACAGAACACCGGGGTCACCGTGGTGCCCTTGGTGGTCCGGCCGGACTCGATGGTGATACGACGGATCGCGGCGTACAGCTGCTCCGCGGTGGGCTCCTGGCCCTCCAGGTACAGCTCCATGATCTCTTCGTCGTTCTCCGCGACGGCCTCGATCAGCTTGCCGCGGTACTCATCGGCAGCCTCGGTGTGCGTCGCGGGGATCTCGACGGTGTCGTAGGCCTCGCCCTTGGCGGCCTCGGCCGACCAGACGTAAGCCTTCATCGTGACGAGGTCGACGACACCCTGGAAGTCGGCCTCGGCCCCGATGGGGAGCTGCATGACGAGCGGCTGGGCGCCCAGGCGGTCCGAGATCATGTCCACGCAGCGGTGGAACTCGGCGCCGGTACGGTCCAGCTTGTTGACGAAGCAGATGCGCGGCACGCCGTAACGGTCGGCCTGACGCCACACCGTCTCGGACTGCGGCTCAACGCCGGCGACGCCGTCGAACACCGTCACAGCACCATCGAGCACACGCAGGGAGCGCTCCACCTCAACGGTGAAGTCGACGTGCCCGGGGGTGTCGATGATGTTGATCGTGTAGTCGTCGTTCTCGAGCGGCCAGTGACAGGTGGTGGCAGCAGAGGTGATCGTGATGCCACGCTCCTGCTCCTGCTCCATCCAGTCCATCGTGGCAGCGCCGTCGTGGACCTCACCGATCTTGTACGAGACGCCGGTGTAGAACAGGATCCGCTCGGTCGTCGTCGTCTTGCCCGCGTCGATGTGAGCCATGATGCCGATGTTGCGCACCTTGGCCAGGTCAAGTGAAGTGGTAGCCATAAGGCTTCAGTCTTCTCTCGGTCTCGATGTGGGTAGCGACTACCAGCGGTAGTGCGCGAAGGCCTTGTTGGACTCGGCCATCTTGTGCGTGTCCTCGCGCTTCTTCACGGCAGCGCCGAGGCCGTTGGAGGCGTCGAGCAGCTCGTTCATCAGACGCTCGGTCATCGTCTTCTCGCGGCGAGCGCGCGAGTAGCCGACGAGCCAGCGGAGCGCGAGGGTGTTGGCGCGGCCGGGCTTGACCTCAACCGGAACCTGGTAGGTCGCGCCACCGACACGGCGGGACTTAACCTCAAGGGTCGGCTTGATGTTCTCCAGCGCGCGCTTCAGCGTGATGACCGGGTCGTTGCCCGACTTCTCACGCAGACCCTCCATGGCGCCGTAGACGATGCGCTCGGCGGTGGAGCGCTTGCCGTTCAGCAGCACCTTGTTGATGAGGGAGGTCACCAGAGGAGAGCCGTAGACCGGGTCGATGATGACCGGGCGCTTCGGGGCGGGGCCCTTACGAGGCATTCTTACTTCTCCTTCTTGGCGCCGTAGCGGCTGCGGGCCTGCTTGCGGTTCTTGACACCCTGGGTGTCAAGCGAACCGCGGATGATCTTGTAACGAACACCGGGCAGGTCCTTCACACGGCCGCCGCGCACGAGCACGATGGAGTGCTCCTGCAGGTTGTGTCCCTCACCCGGGATGTAGGCCGTGACCTCGATGCCGCTGGTCAGACGCACACGCGCGACCTTACGGAGGGCCGAGTTCGGCTTCTTCGGGGTGGTCGTGAACACACGCGTGCAGACGCCACGGCGCTGGGGCGAACCCTCGAGTGCGGGCGTCTTGTTCTTCTCGACCTTGTCCTGCCGGCCCTTCCGGACCAGCTGCTGGATCGTAGGCACTACTTCTCCGGTTTCTGTGTGCCGAGTAGTAAAGCTAACCTGGAACATTGCCGACCCACGCGGTCGGGTGTGTCGAATACTGCAGACCCCCGCCGAGGAGCGGGAAGCGGCAGATTGCGGTGGCCGTGATCAGAACCGAGCGGACTGATCCGGACTCGCCGTGCGGCTGATGACACGCACACGAGCCCAGGCACACCCCAGGCACAAGGTCTGAGCGTACCTACCTCACGGACTTCGGTCAAAACAAATGCAGTCCACTCCGACACGCCGGACCACCTCGACCGGCGTGCCGCATTCGTCCCGGTAGCCGTGGGTTTCCGGAGCGTGGCCGGATCGACCCCGCCCGAAGATCAGCCGGCGCCCGAGTTCGAGGCCGCCACCAGGGCGATGACCAGGATCAATGACCAGCCGGCGATCCACAGCCAGCCCAGGATGAGCCCGCCGACCGCCATCCCGTCGCCCTGCTCCTGGGTGCGACGGATCTCACCCCGGGCCATGTGCCCGAGAATCACCGCGGGAATGGCGGTGATGCCCCCGCTGAAGAACGTGCCCACCCCACAGGCCAGCGCGCCGATCGCCTTGCCGTTGGTGGGCGGCGGCGGGGCCGGCAGGAACGTCGGCGGCACATGCGCCATGGGCATCGGCATCTGCTGCGGCGTGGGCCCCTGCGGCAGGTCGGCGACCAGCATGGTGAGCTCGCCCACCGTACGGGCCTGATAGGCCCGCTCGACCCGCTTCTCGTACTCCCCCTGCGGCAGCCGTCCCTCGGCGAACCCGGCCCGCAGCACATCCACCGCCCGCTCCCGGTCGGCGTGCGCCGCCAGCATCGAGGGCTGCGTCATCGCGGGCTGATTCTGCTGGGGCGGCCAGGGCGCCGGTTGCCACTGCGGATTCGACACGAGACCAACTCCCCCGGACCGGACACGGCTGTGCCCTCCATCATGCGTCAACGCGCCGCAGGGCGGCCACCCTGACTTTCGTCGGGGTGACCGCCCTGCGGGTCAAGCGGGTACTGCTCGCTTACTGGTTGTACGGACCGTAGTCGTAGTCCTCCAACGGAACGGCCTGGCCGGAGCCGGTGCCGAACGGCGAGTAGTCGATGTCGTCGTAGCCGACGGCCGAGTACATCGCGGCCTTGGCCTCCTCGGTGGGCTCCACCCGGATGTTGCGGTAGCGGGACAGACCCGTACCGGCCGGGATGAGCTTACCGATGATGACGTTCTCCTTGAGGCCGATGAGGCTGTCGGACTTGGCGTTGATCGCCGCATCCGTCAGGACTCGGGTCGTCTCCTGGAAGGAGGCGGCCGACAGCCAGGACTCCGTCGCCAGCGAGGCCTTGGTGATACCCATCAGCTGCGGACGGCCGGAGGCGGGGTGACCGCCCTCGGTGACCACACGACGGTTCTCGGTCTCGAACTTCGAGCGCTCGACGAGCTCGCCCGGCAGCAGCTCCGCGTCGCCGGACTCGATGATCGTCACGCGGCGCAGCATCTGCCGGATGATGATCTCGATGTGCTTGTCGTGGATCGACACGCCCTGCGAGTTGTAGACCTTCTGGACTTCGCCGACCAGGTGGACCTGGACCGCACGCTGACCCAGGATGCGCAGCACGTCGTGCGGGTTGGTGGCACCCACGGTCAGCTTCTGGCCGACCTCGACGTGGTCGCCCTCGCCCACGAGCAGACGGGCACGCTTCGAGATCGGGAACGCCGTCTCGTCGCTGCCGTCGTCCGGGGTGACGACGAGCTTCTTGGTCTTCTCGGTCTCCTCGATGCGGACACGGCCCGCGGCCTCGGAGATCGGGGCGACACCCTTCGGCGTACGAGCCTCGAAGAGCTCGACGACACGGGGCAGACCCTGGGTGATGTCGTCACCGGCCACACCACCGGTGTGGAAGGTACGCATCGTCAGCTGGGTACCGGGCTCACCGATGGACTGGGCGGCGATGATGCCGACCGCCTCACCGATGTCGACCAGCTTGCCGGTCGCCAGCGAGCGGCCGTAGCAGAAGGCACAGGTGCCGACCGCGGACTCGCAGGTGAGGACCGAGCGGGTCTTGACGACCTCGATGCCGTGCGCGACCAGCTGGTCGATGAGCACGTCACCCAGGTCGACGTTGGCCGGCGCGATGACCTTGCCGTCGACGACGACGTCCTCGGCCAGCATGCGGGCGTAGACGCTGGTCTCGACGTCGTCCGTCTTGCGCAGGACGCCGTCGGCGCCGCGCTCGGCGATCGCGAGCTTGAGGCCACGGTCGGTGCCGCAGTCCTCTTCGCGAATGATGACGTCCTGCGAGACGTCCACCAGACGACGGGTCAGGTAACCCGAGTCGGCGGTACGCAGCGCGGTGTCAGCCAGACCCTTACGAGCACCGTGCGTCGAGATGAAGTACTCCAGCACCGACAGGCCCTCACGGAAGGAGGCCTTGATCGGACGCGGGATCGTCTCGTTCTTGGCGTTCGACACCAGACCACGCATACCGGCGATCTGACGCATCTGCATCATGTTTCCTCGGGCACCCGAGTCAACCATCATGAAGATGGGGTTCGTCTTCGGGAAGTTCGCGTTCATCGCCTCGGCAACCTCGTTGGTCGCCTTGGTCCAGATCGCGATGAGCTCCTGAGTGCGCTCTTCCTTCGTGATGAGACCGCGCTCGTACTGCTTCTGGACCTTCTCGTCCTGGGCCTCGTAGCCCGCGACGATCTCCTTCTTCGCCTCGGGAACGACGACGTCGGAGATGGCCACGGTGACACCGGAACGGGTGCCCCAGTAGAAACCGGCCGACTTCAGGTTGTCGAGCGTCGCCGCCACGATGACCTTGGGGTAGCGCTCGGCCAGGTCGTTGACGATCTCGCCGAGCTGCTTCTTGCCCACCGAGTAGTCGACGAACGGGTAGTCCTCGGGCAGCAGCTCGTTGAAGAGCGCGCGGCCCAGCGTCGTACGCAGCCGGAAGCTGTCGCCCGACTGGTACTCCGGCTCGCCCTCCTCGGCGACCGGCGGCGTCCAGCCACGCGGCGGGATGGTGCCCACCGGGAAGCGGATGTCGACCGGCGACTGCAGCGCCAGCTCGCCGGCGTCGAACGCCATGATCGCCTCGGCCGTGGAGCCGAACGCGCGGCCCTCGCCCTTGGTGTCACGCAGTTCACCGTCGGTGGTGAGGAAGAACAGACCCAGGACCATGTCCTGCGTCGGCATCGTCACCGGACGGCCGTCGGCGGGCTTGAGGATGTTGTTCGAGGACAGCATCAGGATGCGGGCCTCGGCCTGCGCCTCCGCGGAGAGCGGCAGGTGGACGGCCATCTGGTCACCGTCGAAGTCCGCGTTGAACGCGGTGCAGACGAGCGGGTGGATCTGGATGGCCTTGCCCTCGACCAGCTGCGGCTCGAAGGCCTGGATGCCGAGGCGGTGCAGGGTGGGAGCACGGTTCAGCAGAACCGGGTGCTCGGCGATGACCTCTTCGAGGACGTCGTACACGACCGTGCGGCCGCGCTCCACCATGCGCTTGGCGCTCTTGATGTTCTGCGCGTGGTTCAGGTCGACCAGGCGCTTCATCACGAACGGCTTGAAGAGCTCCAGCGCCATGGCCTTCGGCAGACCACACTGGTGCAGCTTCAGCTGCGGGCCGACGACGATGACGGAACGCGCGGAGTAGTCCACACGCTTACCGAGCAGGTTCTGACGGAAACGACCCTGCTTGCCCTTCAGCATGTCGCTGAGGGACTTCAGCGGGCGGTTACCGGGACCGGTGACCGGGCGACCACGACGACCGTTGTCGAAGAGGGCGTCAACAGCCTCCTGAAGCATGCGCTTCTCGTTGTTGACGATGATCTCCGGAGCACCCAGGTCGAGCAGGCGCTTCAGACGGTTGTTGCGGTTGATCACACGGCGGTACAGGTCGTTCAGGTCGGAGGTCGCGAAGCGGCCACCGTCCAGCTGCACCATCGGACGCAGGTCCGGCGGGATGACCGGCACGCAGTCGAGCACCATGCCCTTGGGGCTGTTGCTGGTCTGCAGGAACGCGGAGACGACCTTGAGGCGCTTGAGCGCACGGGTCTTCTTCTGGCCCTTGCCGGTACGGATGATCTCGCGGAGGCGCTCGGCCTCCTCCTCGAGGTCGAAGGTCTCCAGGCGCTTCTGCAGCGCCGCGGCACCCATCGAACCGTCGAAGTACGTGCCGAAGCGGTCACGCAGCTCGCGGTAGAGCAGCTCGTCGCCCTCCAGGTCCTGGACCTTGAGGTTCTTGAAGCGGTTCCACACCTCGTCGAGACGGTCGATCTCGCGCTGGGCGCGGTCGCGCAGCTGCTTCATCTCGCGCTCGGCACCTTCGCGCACCTTGCGGCGCACGTCGGCCTTGGCACCCTCGGCCTCGAGCTCGGCCAGGTCGGTCTCGAGCTTCTTGGCGCGGGCCTCGAGGTCCGAGTCGCGACGGTTCTCGACCTGCTGACGCTCGACCTGGACGTGCGCCTCGAGGGAGGGCAGGTCGCGGGTACGGCGCTCCTCGTCCACGTACGTGATCATGTACGCGGCGAAGTAGATGACCTTCTCGAGGTCCTTCGGGGCGAGGTCGAGCAGGTAGCCCAGACGCGACGGAACGCCCTTGAAGTACCAGATGTGCGTGACGGGGGCGGCGAGCTCGATGTGGCCCATCCGCTCACGGCGCACCTTGGCGCGCGTGACCTCGACGCCACAGCGCTCGCAGATGATGCCCTTGAAGCGGACGCGCTTGTACTTGCCGCAGTAGCACTCCCAGTCCCGGGTCGGACCGAAGATCTTCTCGCAGAAGAGTCCGTCCTTTTCGGGCTTGAGGGTGCGGTAGTTGATGGTCTCGGGCTTCTTGACCTCGCCGTGGCTCCACTGACGGATGTCGTCAGCGGTGGCCAGGCCGATCCGGAGCTCGTCGAAGAAGTTGACGTCGAGCACTATGCGTCAATCCCTCTCAGGGTTGTGAGTCTGAAGGTCTGAAACGGGGGTCGAGGGGGGCCGGCCGGGGGTCCTCTCGGTGAGCGTTAAGGAGGGGACCCCTGGCCGACGACTCCCGTCAGACCTCTTCGACGCTGCTCGGCTCGCGCCGGGACAGGTCGATGCCGAGCTCCTCCGCCGCGCGGAAGACGTCCTCGTCGGTGTCGCGCATCTCGATGGACATGCCGTCCGAGGACAGCACCTCCACGTTGAGGCACAGGGACTGCATTTCCTTGATGAGCACCTTGAAGGACTCGGGAATGCCGGGCTCGGGGATGTTCTCGCCCTTGACGATGGCCTCGTAGACCTTCACGCGGCCGGTGACGTCGTCGGACTTGATGGTCAGCAGCTCCTGGAGGGCGTACGCGGCGCCGTATGCCTCAAGCGCCCACACCTCCATCTCACCGAAGCGCTGGCCACCGAACTGGGCCTTACCACCCAGCGGCTGCTGGGTGATCATCGAGTACGGACCGGTCGAGCGGGCGTGCAGCTTGTCGTCGACCAGGTGGTGGAGCTTGAGGATGTACATGTACCCGACCGAGATCGGGTCCGGGAACGGCTCACCGGAGCGGCCGTCGAACAGCCGCGCCTTGCCGGACGGGAGGACCATGCGGTCGCCGTCGCGGTTCGGCCGGGCGTTCTCCAGCAGACCCGCGAGCTCGTCCTCACGCGCACCGTCGAAGACCGGGGTCGCGACGTTCGTACGCGGCTGGACGTCGTCGGCACCGATCGCCTGGAGGCGCTTGGCCCACTCGTCGCCGAGGCCGGAGACGTCCCAGCCCTGGCTGGCGAGCCAGCCGAGGTGGATCTCCAGGACCTGTCCCGGGTTCATTCGGGACGGGACACCCAGCGGGTT
Source organism: Streptomyces sp. VRA16 Mangrove soil (assembly GCF_017377775.1). Classification (GTDB taxonomy): domain Bacteria; phylum Actinomycetota; class Actinomycetes; order Streptomycetales; family Streptomycetaceae; genus Streptomyces. Next base: position 121,685 of record NZ_JAFVLN010000011.1, on the reverse strand, counting down.
GAGGATGATGTCGACCGGGGTGCCGTCCTCGAGGAAGGGCATGTCCTCGATCGGGTTGATCTTGGAGATGACACCCTTGTTGCCGTGGCGGCCGGCGAGCTTGTCACCGTCGGTGATCTTGCGCTTCTGGGCCACGTAGACCCGCACGAGCTGGTTGACGCCGGGCGGAAGCTCGTCGCCTTCCTCACGGTCGAAGACGCGAACGCCGATGACCTTGCCGATCTCGCCGTGCGGCACCTTCAGGGAGGTGTCACGGACCTCGCGGGCCTTCTCACCGAAGATGGCGCGCAGCAGGCGCTCCTCCGGCGTCAGCTCGGTCTCGCCCTTGGGCGTGACCTTGCCGACGAGGATGTCGCCGGCGACGACGTCCGCACCGATGCGGATGATGCCGCGCTCGTCGAGGTCGGCGAGGACCTCCTCGGAGACGTTCGGGATGTCCCGGGTGATCTCCTCGGGGCCGAGCTTGGTGTCACGGGCGTCGACCTCGTGCTCCTCGATGTGGATCGAGGAGAGGACGTCGTCCTGCACGAGGCGCTGCGACAGGATGATCGCGTCCTCGTAGTTGTGACCCTCCCACGGCATGAAGGCCACGAGCAGGTTCTTGCCGAGGGCCATCTCGCCCTCTTCGGTCGCGGGACCGTCGGCCAGGACCTGCCCGGCGATGATCCGCTGACCCTCGTCCACGACGACCTTCTGGTTGACAGAAGTGCCCTGGTTGGAGCGGGAGAACTTCGACAGGCGGTACGTGGTGTACGTGCCGTCGTCGTTCGTGATGGTGATGTAGTCCGCGGAGACCTCCTGGACCACACCGTCCTTCTCGGCCTTGAGCACGTCGCCGGCGTCGGTGGCGCAGCGGTACTCCATGCCGGTGCCGACGAGCGGCGCCTCGGACTTAATCAGCGGCACGGCCTGACGCATCATGTTCGCGCCCATGAGGGCACGGTTGGCGTCGTCGTGCTCGAGGAACGGGATCATGGCGGTCGCGACCGACACCATCTGGCGCGGCGAGACGTCCATGTAGTCGACGTCCGTGCCGGGCACGTAGTCGACCTCGCCGCCACGACGGCGGACCAGCACGCGGTTCTCGACGAACTGGAACTCGTCGTTGAGCGGCGCGTTGGCCTGCGCGATGACGAAGCGGTCCTCTTCATCGGCGGTCAGGTAGTCGACGTCGTCGGAGACGACACCCTCGACGACCTTGCGGTACGGCGTCTCGATGAAACCGAACGGGTTGATCCGTCCGTACGAGGCGAGCGAACCGATCAGACCGATGTTCGGGCCTTCAGGGGTCTCGATGGGGCACATGCGGCCGTAGTGGGACGGGTGCACGTCTCGGACCTCGAAGCCGGCCCGCTCACGGGAGAGACCACCCGGGCCGAGGGCGTTCAGACGACGCTTGTGCGTCAGCCCCGACAGCGGGTTGTTCTGGTCCATGAACTGGGACAGCTGCGACGTACCGAAGAACTCCTTGATCGACGCCACCACGGGGCGGATGTTGATCAGGGTCTGCGGCGTGATCGCCTCGACGTCCTGGGTGGTCATGCGCTCGCGCACGACGCGCTCCATACGGGCGAGACCCGTACGGACCTGGTTCTGGATGAGCTCACCGACGTTACGGATACGGCGGTTGCCGAAGTGGTCGATGTCGTCGGTCTCAACGATGATCGAACGACCCGACTCGGCGACCGTCTCGGTCTCACCGGCGTGCAGCTTGACCAGGTACTTGATGGTCGCGATGACGTCGTCGGTGGTGAGCACGCCGGCGTCCAGCGGCTCGTCGGCGCCGAGCTTCTTGTTCACCTTGTAGCGGCCGACCTTCGCGAGGTCGTAGCGCTTCGGGTTGAAGTAGAGGTTCTCGAGCAGCGTCTGCGCGGCCTCACGCGTGGGGGGCTCGCCCGGACGCAGCTTGCGGTAGATGTCGAGCAGCGCGTCGTCCTGGCCCTGGGTGTGGTCCTTCTCCAGGGTGGCGCGCATGGACTCGTACTCGCCGAACTCCTCCAGGATCTGCTCGGTCGTCCAACCGAGAGCCTTGAGCAGGACGGTGACGGACTGCTTGCGCTTGCGGTCGATGCGCACACCGACCATGTCGCGCTTGTCGATCTCCATCTCCAGCCAGGCACCCCGGGACGGGATGATCTTGGCGGAGAAGATGTCCTTGTCGGACGTCTTGTCGATGGAGGAGTCGAAGTAGACACCGGGCGAACGGACGAGCTGCGACACCACGACACGCTCGGTGCCGTTGATGACGAAGGTGCCCTTGTTCGTCATGAGCGGGAAGTCGCCCATGAAGACCGTCTGAGACTTGATCTCGCCGGTCTCGTTGTTGGTGAACTCGGCGGTGACGAAGAGCGGGGCGGCGTACGTGAAGTCGCGCTCCTTGCACTCGTCGATCGAGTTCTTCGGAGGCTCGAAGCGGTGATCGCGGAACGTCAGGGACATCGACCCGGAGAAGTCCTCGATCGGGGAGATCTCCTCGAAGATCTCCTCCAGACCCGACTTCGTGGGGACGTCCTGGCCCGACTCCAGAGCCGCCTCGACCCGACTCTGCCAGGCGGTGTTGCCGAGCAGCCAGTCAAAGCTCTCGGTCTGCAGCGCGAGCAGGTTCGGAACCTCGAGGGGCTCCTTGATCTTTGCAAAGGAGATGCGCAGCGGGGCGGTGCTTGCGCCGTTGTTCGTATTCGCGGTCGAGGCGTTGCGCGAGGCGGCCAAGAGGGGGTCCTTCCGAGGGCTCGGACTCACTACGCGCGTACCGGTCCCAAGCCATGCAGAGCGACCAAAAAGCCCAGGTCAGGGCCGATTTGATCTACTGTGCTCAAGCGAGGGCATGCCCCTGGTGACGGGCAGGGAGCAGCTAACAGGCAGCGCAAAGGGACAGTGTAGCCAGAAGGCCCACTGATGTCCAGTGCGGGTTTTTTGAGACCCTCGTTGTTCTCAACCGTTCACCGTCTGCGGCATGCCCTGTGCGCTGAGCGCACACTCTTACTGCCCTCTTCGCCGTCGATCCATGCCTCGGATCCGGATCGTTGTGACGACGCGTCCTGAGAATTGCGCGCTGCGTGCTGTTCGTCAAGGCCCCCTCTTGGCCGAACAGGGGTGGCGCCAGGCACAACGAAGATCACCATACTCTGCGCGACCGACAGTGCAAGGCACCCTCGGCCTGCGAGCCAGACAACGCCGAAGGGCGACCACCCAGTTGGGTGATCGCCCTTCGGTACGTCAGCGTTACAGCTCCCGAGGGAGCAGTTTCACCGAGGAAGAGTCGACAGACTCGAAGAGGTCTTACTTGACCTCGACGGAGGCGCCGGCGCCCTTGAGGGCCTCGGCGGCCTTCTCCGCGGCGTCCTTGGCGACCTTCTCGAGGACCGGCTTCGGGGTGCCGTCGACGAGGTCCTTGGCCTCCTTCAGACCCAGGGAGGTCAGCTCACGCACGACCTTGATGACCTGGATCTTCTTCTCGCCGGCGCCCGTGAGGATGACGTCGAACTCGTCCTGCTCCTCAGCGGCAGCGGCGTCGCCGCCACCCTGGGCCGGACCGGCGGCAACGGCGACGGCCGCGGCGGCGGTGACGTCGAACTTCTCCTCGAAGGCCTTCACGAACTCGGAGAGCTCGATGAGGGTCATCTCCTCGAACTGGGCGAGCAGGTCTTCCTGGCTGAGCTTCGCCATGATGGGCGATCCTTCCACTAAATCGGCTGGTGCCGGTTGTCCATGTAGGCGGGCGTACTGACGGCCCGCTTCGACCGTCGCCTCAGGCGGCGGTCAAGGTGCGAGCCGAGTTACTCGGCACCGCCCTGCTCGTCCTGCTTGGCGCGAAGAGCGTCCACGGTGCGGACGAGCTTCGAGGGAAGCGCCTGGAAGAGCTGAGCAGCCTGGGACTGCTTGCCCTTGAAGGCACCTGCCAGCTTGGAGAGCAGAACCTCGCGGGACTCGAGGTCCGCAAGCTTCTTGATCTCGTCGGCGGACAGCGCCTTGCCGTCAAGGACACCGCCCTTGATGACGAGGTTGGGGTTGTCCTTGGCGAAGTCACGAAGACCCTTCGCCGACTCCACCGGGTCACCGGTGACGAAGGCAACCGCCGTCGGACCGTTGAACAGGTCGTCGAGCGAGGTGATCCCGGCCTCGTTGGCCGCGATCTTGGTCAGCGTGTTCTTCACCACGGCGTACTCGGAGTTCTCACCGAGCGAACGGCGCAGCGTCTTGAGCTGGGCCACGGTGAGACCCCGGTACTCGGTCAGCACGGCGGCGTTCGAGCTGCGGAACTTGTCCGTGAGCTCGGCTACCGCGGCAGCCTTGTCGGGCGTCGGCATAGAGCGTCGGCCTCCTTCCGGGTGATGAGGACCGCTCGCAAGGAGGCTGGGAAAACGAAACGCCCCGGCGCAGGCGCTCGGGGCGTGAGCTCGACCGGAATCACGAGGACTCCAGGAGCACTTCCACAATCACCTGCGCGGGTCGTCCGCAGTACAGCGGATCCTTCGGCCACCGAACCCTCTTACGAGCGCACGGCAACGACCAGCGGTCTTTGGCTTCTCCGGAAGGCTACGCGAAAGGACACACGTCAAGCAAATCCGCTCAGACGTCGCCCCTGCCGGTGCCACCGACACCTCCGGCACCGAGCGTGCCGAGCATCTTCATGAGGTCGAAGGTCTGGCTCGCGGGCGGCACGTCGGCCTTCACCGCGGCCCCGTAGTCCGAGAACTTCTCCGACATCTCGACGGCGCCCTGCGCGCTGTCCATGGTGACGTCCATCCGGACCGGCAGGTCGTCCTTGTCGACCCACAGCTCGGTGTCGTAGTCCTTGATGCCGGCCTTCTTGACGTTCTTGAGGAGCCGGGCGCGCTCGGACTCGGTGAGGACCTTCAAGGAGTCGTTCGACTTCATCATCTCCTCGACCGTCAGCCGCCCCTTGTAGTGCTCCGTCCGTACGCCGTCGAGGGTGGCGGAGCCCAGGTGCTTCAGGTTGGGCGAGTCGAGCAGGACGGCGATCTGCTGCGCCGGGTCCTGGTTCATGCTGTCCAGGCTTCCGGTCATCTGCCGCGTGAGCTGCTCGCTGCCGGACTGCTCGGCGAGGGCGCCGAGATCCAGCTTCATCCAGCGCTTGCCGTCCATCTCCTGGGCGGCGGCCGCTCCCCCGTCGACGTACATCACGTCGTCCTGCCAGATCATGCGGACCGCGTCGGGGGCGTCCGGTTCGGCGGCCTTGAACGTGGAGCCGGTCATCGTCATATCCATGACCGTCGGGTTCCAGCCCATGGTGCCGGACATCTTCATGGTGCCGCCGCCGAGCGCGGACGGGCTCTTCATGGTCAGCGAGACCCTGGCGGACCCGGCCTTCGCGGTCTTCTCGTACGCGGCGGTGAGGGCCCGGGTGACCTGGGACGACGGGCGGTCCGCCGTGGACGCGGAGGCGCCGGCGCTCCGGTCGCCCGCTCCCCCGCCGCACGCCACGGCTCCCGTGCACAGCAGTGCGGTCGCGGCGGCGGCGCCGACCGTGCGTCGTACGACAGCAGTCATCTCGAACCCACCCCTTGGAACGTGTGTACTGATCGCACCGTATCGGACGCGTCGGACAGCCGTCCGGTTCAGCCGGAGCCCGCCGCCGCCTCGGTCACCGTGTCGAAGTTGACGGTGTCGTGCGCGGGCGGCCGCTCGGCCCGGGCGGGGGCGCCGTAGTCGCTGTAGCGGGCGGTGGTGGTGAACTCGCCCTCGCGATAGACGCGTTGGACCATGAGGTGGCGGGCGTCGATCCACACCTCCACATGCTGCCTTCCGGAAGTGCCCTGGTAGCGGGTCGTTTCGATGCCACCCACGGTCGCCCGCCCCGCCTCGTGCACGTCCCGCATGGCCCCGAGCGCCTTGAGGGCGTCCGCCGGAGTGAGGTCGCTGCTGCTGTCGTACGGGTACCGGATCCAGTGCTTGCCGTCCTGGAGACCGGCGAACTCGTCCGTCATCCGGGTGTAGTAGGCGTCTGGCAGATAGCGCGTCTGGGACGGGTCGCCGCCCAGCTCCCGGGTGTCTGCCGCCAGCCTGCCGCCGGTGATCCGCGTCGTCAGGGTGCCCCTGATGCCGTCGGACCAGCCGAGGGCGCCGGAGCTGCGGGAGGAGAGACGGCTTCCGTTGTGCATCGTGGCCTCGATGTGCGCCGAGCCGGCCGCGGCGACCTTCTGGCGGGCCTGACGGAGCGCGTCGACGGCGTCGTCGGCGCCCGGCCCCTTCGCCCCTGCGCAGCCCGCCAGGAGCGCGCCCACGGCGGCCAGCGCCGCGATCCGTCCGTGCTTCATCCGCTCCCCCGGCTCGATGAGCGCGACGCTAGCGCAGCCGCATTCTGAGGAGGGCCGGAAACGAGGAACGGGCCCCGCCTCTCCCGAAGGAGACGCGGGGCCCGTAGCCGACTTCAGCGAGTTCTGGAGAGAACTCAGACCGCGGCCGGGTCCTCCTCGACGAGGAGGTTGCGGGTGCGGTTCGGGTCGACCGGAACGCCGGGGCCCATCGTGGTGGCGATGGCGGCCTTCTTGATGTAGCGACCCTTGGCGGCGGACGGCTTCAGACGAAGGATCTCGTCGAGGGCCGCACCGTAGTTCTCCACCAGCTTGGTGTCGTCGAAGGACACCTTGCCGATGATGAAGTGCAGGTTCGAGTGCTTGTCGACGCGGAACTCGATCTTGCCGCCCTTGATCTCGTTCACGGCCTTGGCCACGTCCGGGGTCACGGTGCCGGTCTTCGGGTTCGGCATCAGGCCACGGGGACCGAGCACGCGGCCCAGGCGGCCGACCTTGCCCATGAGGTCCGGGGTGGCGACAACGGCGTCGAACTCGTTCAGGCGGTTGCCCTTGGAGATCTCGTCGATGAGCTCGTCGGAGCCGACGATGTCGGCGCCCGCGGCCTCCGCGGCCGCAGCACGGTCACCGGTCGCGAAGACCAGGACCCGGGCGGTCTTACCGGTGCCGTGCGGGAGGTTCACGGTGCCACGGACCATCTGGTCGGCCTTGCGCGGGTCAACGCCCAGGCGGAAGGCGACCTCGACGGTGCCGTCGAACTTCGTCGAGGAGGTCTCCTTGGCGAGACGGACGGCCTCGAGCGGGGCGTAGAGCTTGTCCCGGTCGACCTTGGCGTCCGCAGCGCGGAGAGTCTTGCTGCGCTTGCTCACTACTGCTCCTGTGTATGTCTGAGGAGTCGTGGTCCGGGCCGAGCAGGCCCTGCCACGGTGTTCTGCTTACTACGGGGGTGAGGTCAGCCCTCGACCGTGATGCCCATGGAACGGGCGGTGCCGGCGATGATCTTGGACGCGGCGTCCAGGTCATTGGCGTTGAGGTCGGGCATCTTGGTCGTGGCGATCTCGCGGACCTGCGCCTCGGTGATCTTGGCGACCTTGGTCTTGTGCGGCTCGCCCGAGCCCTTCTCGACACCAGCGGCCTTGAGGATCATCTTCGCGGCCGGCGGGGTCTTGGTGATGAAGGTGAAGGAACGGTCCTCGTAGACCGTGATCTCCACCGGGATGACCCAACCGCGCTGCGACTCGGTCGCGGCGTTGTAGGCCTTGCAGAACTCCATGATGTTCACGCCGTGCTGGCCCAGCGCGGGGCCGACCGGCGGAGCCGGGTTGGCAGCGCCGGCCTGGATCTGGAGCTTGATGAGCCCCGTGACCTTCTTCTTCTTGGGAGGCATGTGCTCTCTCTCCGGGTCTTAGTGAGAGTGTTCAGCCGCCATCCCGATCAATGATGATCGATGATCGTCCAGATCATCCGGATGGAGGCATACCGCACAACGATAACGGGTAGCCCCACCAGTTCCGAAATCGAATGCATCAGGGCTGGTCAGCGGCCTTGTCCACGGCCTTGCGCGCAGCCCTGCCGCGGTGCGGCACGTACGGCACCGGCGCAAGCCCGGGCCACCCCGTCACCGCGGGGAACGCGCCGGCCGCCAGGAAGGCCCGCACGCCGCCCGCACGCCCCGCCAGGGACGCCTTCCGGGGGGCGTCCGCCCCGTGACCCCCGCACCGCGGCCGCCGAAGGCGCAGGCCGACAAGGAGCCCGACACGCGGCAAGCGCCCCGCGGAGAGACCGAAAAGGTCTCCGGGGGCGCTTGCCGAAGATGACAGGAAAGGGCTGCGATCAGTTCTTCTGGATCTGGTCGAAGCTGAGCTCGACCGGGGTCTCGCGGCCGAAGATCTCGACGAGGCCCTTGACCTTCTTCGAGTCGGCGTTGATCTCGTTGATCGTGGCCTGCAGCGTGGCGAACGGGCCGTCGGTGACGGTGACCGAGTCGCCCACCTCGAAGTCCAGGACCTCGACGGTGACCTTGCGGGCCGGAGCCGGCTTGCCCTCGGCCTCGGCGGCCTCGCGGGCGGCCTTCTCCTCGGCCTCCGGGGCGAGCATCTTGACGATCTCGTCCAGGGTCAGCGGGTACGGGTCGTAGGCGTTGCCCACGAAGCCGGTGACGCCGGGGGTGTTGCGGACAACGCCCCAGGACTCGTTCGTCAGGTCCATGCGGACGAGCACGTAGCCGGGCAGCTTGTTCTGCCGGACGTTCTTGCGCTCGCCGTTCTTGATCTGGACGATCTCTTCCTCGGGGACCTCGGCCTGGTAGATGAAGTCCTCGACGTTGAGCGAGACGGCACGCTGCTCCAGGTTCGCCTTCACGCGCTTCTCGTAGCCCGCGTAGGTGTGGATGACGTACCACTCGCCGGGCAGGCCGCGCAGCTCGTCGCGGAGAGCGGCGATCGGGTCGACCTGCTCGCGCTCCTCCTCGAGCTCCTCGATGACGGCCTCGACGGTCTCGTCCTCGGCGTCGTCGACGTCGGTCTCGCTGTCGGCGTCCTCGATCTCGAGGGCGGCCTCTTCGGCGGGCTCACCGGCGGCGATGTCGGCAGCCTCGGCCTGGTCCGGCTCCTCGGCGTCCGCCGCCTCGACGATGTCGAGCTCGTCCTCAGCGGACTCGACCGGCTCGATCGCCTCGTTCAGGTTCGGGTCAGACACTGTGGCTGCTTCTTCCTGGATACATGGGGGTGGAACACGCGAAAGGGGCGCCGGACAGGCGCCCTCCGCATTTCGGCTCAGCCGAAGACGTACTTGACGAGGTGGCTGAACCCATAGTCAATCACGGTGACCAGACCGATCATGATGACGACGAACACGATCACGACCGTGGTGTACGTCGAGAGCTGGCCGCGCGTCGGCCAGACGACCTTGCGCAGCTCTGCGATGATCTGCCGGTAGAAGAGCGCGAGACGGCCGAAGGGGCCCTTCTTGCCGCGCTTGCCGCCCTTCTTCTTGCGCTCCTTCTGGTCCTTCTTGGACTCGAGCGCTTCATCCTCGGCATCAGGCATGTCGATGGAGCCCACGGCGTCCGTCACTCGTCCTCACCTGATTCCGGGTCGTGGCCGTGCCGCGCCCGGTTGAGCCGCACGGCGGTGCAATGCAGTACGTACATGCGCACACATCCTGGCGAAGGAGTGTGTAGCAGGGCCGGAGGGACTTGAACCCCCAACCGCTGGTTTTGGAGACCAGTGCTCTACCAATTGAGCTACGACCCTTTGTTTCCCCCAACGTACCGCATCCGCCCGGCTGCACGGAGTGCGGTCGAAAGGAGCGGCCGGTGAAGGCCAACGAGCAGTGAGTGTACGTGCTCCGCGGCCCCCCGTCGAACGAACAGCGTCCGCAAGTTGATCAGTCGGGGATCCGATGGTCTTGGAAACCCGTGTGCCGGGCGGGTTTCGGGTCTGGAACGATGGGGTTATGAGCGCTGCAACTCCTTCGTCCACGTCTCCCACCGAGCGTCGGGTCTCCGCACGCATCGGCTCCATCTCCGAGTCCGCCACCCTCGCCGTCGACGCCAAGGCCAAGGCCCTCAAGGCCGCCGGACGTCCGGTGATCGGCTTCGGCGCCGGTGAGCCCGACTTCCCGACGCCCGACTATGTGGTCGAGGCGGCCGTCGAGGCCTGCAAGAACCCGAAGTTCCACCGCTACACGCCGGCCGGCGGTCTGCCGGAGCTGAAGGCCGCGATCGCCGCCAAGACGCTGCGCGACTCCGGCTACGAGGTCGACGCGTCGCAGATCCTGGTGACCAACGGCGGCAAGCAGGCCATCTACGAGGCGTTCGCCGCGATCCTCGACCCGGGCGACGAGGTCATCGTCCCGGCCCCGTACTGGACGACGTACCCGGAGTCGATCCGTCTCGCCGGCGGTGTCCCGGTGCCGGTGGTGGCCGACGAGACGACCGGTTACCGCGTCTCCGTGGAGCAGCTGGAGGCCGCGCGCACCGAGCGTACGAAGGTCGTGCTCTTCGTGTCGCCGTCGAACCCGACGGGTGCCGTGTACAGCGAGGCCGACGCCGAGGCGATCGGCCGCTGGGCCGTCGAGCACGGCCTGTGGGTCATGACGGACGAGATCTACGAGCACCTCGTCTACGGGGACGCGCAGTTCACGTCGCTGCCCGCGATCCTCCCGGAGCTGCGCGACAAGTGCATCGTGGTCAACGGTGTGGCGAAGACGTACGCGATGACCGGCTGGCGCGTGGGGTGGATCATCGGCCCGAAGGACGTCGTGAAGGCCGCGACGAACCTGCAGTCGCACGCCACGTCGAACGTCTCGAACGTGGCGCAGGCGGCCGCGCTCGCCGCCGTCTCCGGCGATCTGACCGCCGTCGAGGAGATGAAGAAGGCCTTCGACCGCCGTCGTCAGACGATCGTGCGGATGCTGAACGAGATCGACGGCGTCGTCTGCCCGGAGCCGGAGGGCGCCTTCTACGCGTACCCGTCCGTGAAGGGGCTCATCGGCAAGGAGATCCGCGGCAAGCGCCCGCAGACCAGCGTCGAGCTCGCCGCGCTCATCCTGGAGGAGGCCGAGGTCGCCGTGGTTCCCGGTGAGGCGTTCGGTACGCCGGGCTACCTGCGTCTTTCGTACGCCCTGGGTGACGAGGACCTGGTCGAGGGTGTCTCCCGCATGCAGAAGCTGCTGGCCGAGGCGCAGGACTGAACCGCGTGACCAGGTAGTCGTTCGTTCCTGAACGGGCCTGAACGGGCCGCTTCCTTACGGAGGCGGCCCGTTTCTTCGTTCGGGCAAGCGCTCGAAGGTGGAAAGGCGCTACCGGGACCCCTGGTGCGTACGGCAGGATCTTGGGATGGAGCGCGTAGTCGGACGCGATGTGCGTCAGTTGCCGAAGGCCCACCTGCATCTGCACTTCACCGGGTCGATGCGACCCAGCACGCTGCTGGAACTGGCCGACAAGTACGGGGTACGGCTGCCCGAGGCGCTGACCGGGGCCGAGCCACCGAAGCTGCGGGCCACGGACGAGCGGGGCTGGTTCCGCTTCCAGCGGCTCTACGACGCCGCGCGGGCCTGTCTGCGGGAGCCCGAGGACATCCAGCGGCTGGTGCGGGAGGCCGCGGAGGAGGACATCGCGGACGGGTCCGGGTGGCTGGAGATCCAGGTCGACCCGACGTCGTACGCGCCGCGGCTGGGCGGGCTCATCCCGGCCCTGGAGATCATCCTGGACGCCGTGGAGAGCGCCTCGCGGGAGACCGGGCTCGGGATGCGGGTGCTGGTCGCCGCGAACCGGATGAAGCACCCGCTGGACGCCCGTACGCTGGCGCGGCTCGCGGTGCGGTACGGGGACCGGGGCGTCGTCGGTTTCGGGCTCTCCAACGACGAACGGCGCGGTATGGCGCGGGACTTCGACCGGGCCTTCGCCATCGCGCGCGAGGGCGGACTGCTCTCCGCGCCGCACGGCGGGGAGCTGACCGGCCCCTCCTCGGTGCGCGACTGCCTCGACGACCTCGACGCCACCCGGATCGGGCACGGTGTGCGGGCCGCCGAGGACCCGCGGCTGCTGAAGCGGCTCGCCGACGCCGGGGTCACCTGCGAGGTGTGCCCGGCGTCCAACGTGGCGCTCGGCGTCTACGAGAAGCCCGAGGACGTCCCGCTGCGCACGCTCTTCGAGGCGGGGGTGCCGATGGCGCTCGGCGCCGACGACCCGCTGCTGTTCGGCTCGCGCCTTGCCGCCCAGTACGAGATCGCGCGCCGCCACCACGCCTTCACGGACGCCGAACTCGCCGAGCTGGCACGGCAGTCGGTGCGCGGCTCCGCGGCCCCGGAGGACGTCAGGGAGAAGCTGCTGAGCGGGGTGGAGGAGTGGCTGGCCGCCTGAGGTTCAGCCGCGGGCCGCGAGCCCGTTGAGCAGGGTGCGGGCGAGGCCCGTCGCGAACTCGTCCAGCGGCTGCGGGGGTTCGCGGTCCGGGGACATGTCGTACGCGAAGGAGCGCTGCGCGCAGGCACCCAGGAGGAGGCAGGCGGCCGCGTACGTGTCGGCCGCCGCGCCGATGCGGCCCGCCTTCTGTTCGGCCCTCAGGTAGGCGTCCAGGCCCTCGATGGGCTTGTGCGGGCCCATGCCCATCTCGCGCAGCACGTCGTCGTGGCGCCGCTTGAGCTGGGGGTCGGCGTACAAGGAGGCGGCGATCGGGAACGTCTGGTCGTAGAAGAGCGCCGCTTCGCGGGCGATGTCCGTGAGGTTCTCCTCGACCGTGCGGCCGGGGTTGCCCACGCCCTCCGTGAGGAGGCGCTCCAGCAGGGAGCCCAGCTTCGGCAGGCGCTCCTGGAGCACCGTCACGAAGAGTTCTTCCTTGTTGGCGAAGTATTTGTAGAGCGCCGCCTCGGAGCAGCCCGCCGCCTTGGCGATCGCCTTGGTGGTGGTGCGGGCGAGACCGATGCTCAGCATGAGCTCGTGCGCCGCGTCGACGATGCGGACGCGGGCCGGCTTCCGGGCCGACTGCTGGGCCGTGCGATCCATGTGCGGGCTCCAACCAACCTTGACGCGAGGGTGAGTACTCACTCACTCTAAGGGTGAGCAAAGGTGAGTAAATACTCACCCACCTTATTCGCATCCTCATGCTGTGCACCTGGAGGTACGCCATGAAGCTCACGGTTTTCGGCGCGACGGGCGGCATCGGACAGGAGATCGTCCAGCAGGCCCTGGACGCCGGGCACGAAGTGACGGCGGTGGTGCGCGACCCCGCGCGGTTCACCGTGACCGGCGAGCGTCTGGAGGTCTTCCGCGCCGACCTGACCGACCCCGAGGCGCTGCGGCCCGCGGTCGCGGGGCGCGACGCGGTGCTCTCCGGGCTCGGCGCCCGCAAGCGCTCGGACGCCGGCGTCGCGACACGGCTCACGCAGGCGGTCCTGCGGGCCATGGAGGCGGAGGGCACCCGCCGGCTGCTGGTCGTGAGCGCGGGCCCGGTGGGGCCGCAGCCGGCCGACTCCCCGCTGGCCGACCGGCTGATGATGGGGCTGGTCGGGGCGGCCCTGAAGCCCGTCTACGTCGATCTGACCGCCATGGAGGCGGAGCTGGCGAACAGCGCGACCGACTGGACGTCGGTGCGTCCGCCCCGCCTCCAGGACAAGCCGCTCACCGGCTCGTACCGGAAGGTGGTGGGCGGCTTCCCGCGCTCGGGCCGCTTCATCTCCCGCGCGGACGTGGCGCACGCGATGCTGGCGATGGTGGACGACCCCGCGACGGTCAAGCAGGGGGTCGGGGTGGCCTACTGAGGCCCGGGGCGCCGGGGCTCAGAGGCTGACGCCGACCGTCACCGGCTCGTTGACGAGCGTCACGCCGAACGCCTCGCGGACCCCGGCGACGACCTCACGGGCGAGCGCGAGGAGGTCCTCGGTGGTGGCCTCGCCGCGGTTGGTGAGGGCGAGGGTGTGCTTGGTGGAGATGCGGGCGGGCCCGGTGCCGTAGCCCTTGGTGAAGCCCGCCTTGTCGATCAGCCAGGCCGCGGAGGTCTTCGTCAGCCCCTCCCCCGCGGGGAACGCGGGCGCCTTCGTGTCGGGCCCCAGACGCTCGGCCACGCGCGCGTGGAAGGCCGCGAACTCGGCGTCCGTGAGGATCGGGTTGGTGAAGAACGAGCCCGCCGACCACGTGTCGTGGTCCTCCGGGTCGAGCACCATGCCCTTGCCCGCGCGCAGCTTCAGGACGGTCTGGCGGGCGACGGTCGCGGGCACCCGGTCGCCGGCCTCGACGCCGAGGGAGCGCGCGGTCTCGGGGTACTTGATCGGCGCGCTCAGACCGCCCGCGTCCTCCAGCTCGAACCGCACCCGCAGCACCACATAGCGGTCGGGGTCGGCCTTGAAGCGGCTGTGGCGGTACGAGAAGGCGCACTCCGCGTTCGGAATCGTGACGGTCTCGCCCGCCTCGCGGTCGTAGGCGATCACCTCGGTGATCGTCGAGGAGACCTCCTGGCCGTACGCGCCGACGTTCTGGATCGGCGTCGCGCCGGCCGAGCCGGGGATCCCGGCGAGGCACTCGATGCCCGCGAGCCCCGCCTCGACGGTGCGCGCGACGGCGTCGGTCCACACCTCGCCGGCCGCCAGTTCCAGCTTCGTGCCGTCGAGTTCGACGCCTCGGGTGGCGATGCGCAGAGCCGTGCCCGCGAAACCCTTGTCGCCGATGACGAGGTTGCTGCCGCCGCCGACGATCAGCAGCGGGGTGCCGGTGGCGTCGGCCTCGCGCACCGCTTCGATCACCTCGGCGTCGGTGGTCGCGGTGATCAGCCGGGTGGCGGGCCCGCCGAGCCGGAAGGTGGTCAGGGGGGCGAGAGGGGCGTCGTGGAGTTCCTGCACGCGCTCCAGGGTACGAGAACGGCCCCGCCGTCCGGGCGGGGCCGTCGCCGTGCCTCACGCGAGGCGCCCGAGCGCGTCCTCCCAGTCGAGCGGAAGGTCCTCGGCGGCCGCCTTCCAGGAGACGAACCTCGCGTCCTTCATGGCGCCGCGCAGGCCCGCCGCCATCGGCCCGTGCGGTGCGGAGGCCGCGAAGTCCTTCAGCGCCCGGGGCGACTCCCAGGCGGACAGCGTCCAGAAGGTGCGCCGGAAGGGCGCCGCCCTCAAGGTGGCCCCGTAGGCGCCGGGCGCGCGCCCCACCTGGCGCCAGATCGTGGGCGTACGGAGGAAGAACCTGAGCGCGCCCCACAGGGTGCGGGTCTCGAAGCGGGAGGCGAAGACGTGCACCTCGGCGCCGGCGGGCGGGGTGGCCGGTGTGGTCCAGGGCAGGGTCGGCATGACGTGCTCCCTTAGGGCAGAAGGGCGACTAGGGCGACTACGGCGACTACGTGGATGGGTGCGGGCCTTCTCGGGCCTTCTTTGCGGGTGTTCCCGGGCGTTCTTTGTGGTCGTTCCCGGGCGCTCTCTGCGGGCTTCCCCAGGCGTTCTCAGGTGTTCAGGCGTTCTCAGGCGTTCTCAGGCGTTCTCGAGGACCGGCTCGGACTCGGCGTCCCGCACTACGTCCGTAGTGCCGCGGCGCATCCCCGGGATCGCCAGGGCCGCCGCGCCCGCCACGGCCACCAGGGCGGCGCCCACCCACAGGGCGGGACGGATGCCGTCCACGAAGTGCTGCGCGGAGTCGTAGCCGCCCTGCGCCGAGAAGATCGACGACATGATCGCGATGCCCAGCGCGCCGCCCACCTCGCGCAGCGCGTTGTTGGAGCCGGAGGCGATCCCCTGCTCCTGTGGCCTGACGCTGCCCATGACCAGGTTGGAGGCCGGGGCGAAGTAGAGCGCCATGCCGACGCCGCTGACGATCAAGGCCGGCAACTGGGCCGCGTACGAGACGTCGGCGGAGACCACGACGGCGAACCAGGCGAGCCCGAGCGCCTGGAGGAAGAGCCCGGTGGCGGCGATGGTGCGCCCGCTGATCCGGTCGGATAGGTACCCGGCGATCGGCGCGACCAGCATCGGCATCCCGGTCCAGGGCAGCATCCGCAGCCCCGCCTCGGTGGGCGAGTAGCCGAGCACACCCTGGAGGAACTGGCTGAGGAGGAAGATCGAGCCGAACATGCCGAGGAACATCAGCATGCTCGCGGCGTTGATCCCGGCGAAGGCACGCGAACGGAAGAGCCGCATGGGGAGCATGGGGTTCTTGCCGCGGATGCCGTGCTGGACGAACCCGGCGAGCAGGGCCGCACCAGCGAACAGTCCGACCAGGACGACGGGGTCGCTCCAGCCGACGATGGGCGCGCGCACCAGCCCGTACACGATGCCGAACAGTCCGCCGCTGGCGAGCAGGGTGCCGGTGATGTCGAGCGGGGCGCCGGTGCCGTACGACTCCTTGAGGCGCAGCCGGGCGAGCGGCAGGAGGGCGAGGCCGACCGGGACGTTCAGCCAGAAGATCCAGTGCCAGGACACGTGCTCGGTGAGAGTGCCGCCGATGAGCGGCCCGGAGGCGACCGCGAGCCCGTTGGCCGCGCCCCAGATGCCGAACGCCATGCCGCGCTTGGCGGCCGGGACGGCGGCGCTGAGCAGGGTCAGGGTCAGCGGCATCATGATCGCCCCGCCGACACCCTGCACCGCGCGGGCGGCGATCAGGGCATCGATCCCGGTGGACATCGCGGCAGCCGCCGAGGCGCCGGTGAAGATGGTGACGCCGACCAGGAAGAGCCGGCGCCGCCCGAACCGGTCGCCGAGCGCGGCGCCGAACATCAACAGGACGGCGAAGGTGAGCGTGTAGGCGCTGACCGTCCACTCCAGGTCGTCGAGGGCCCCGCCGAGGTCCTGGCGGATGGACGGCAGGGCCGTGGTGACGACGAGGTTGTCCAGGGCCGCCATGAATCCGGCGACGCTGGTGATGACGAGGGCCCAGACGGCTCCCCCGCGTGACGCTGTCGGTTCTGTTCGCTGGGACATCGTTCCCCCTGGAGATCCTTGGTTGCTTGCCGCTTTGGTTAGTTATTGATGACTAACTTTCCTGGCCACAAAAATGCGGCCCGCGCACACAGGTGCTCAGTGCATCTCGTCGCAGCCGGTCCAGACCCGGTGACCGGGCGGGAAGCCCATCGACACCAGGACGTTGATCAGCATCCCGTAGGAGAGGAACCGGGTCGTCTGATCGGCGTCGGCACTCATGGCGAGCAGCACCGTGTCGTACATCTCCGTCCACGCCCCGCGCAGTTCCTCGCCGAACTCCGGGTCACCGGCCGCCTCCGCGGCGGCCACGGCCACGTAGATCTGCATCTGCATGAGCAGCATGTCCGGGTCGTCGGCGATCAGGGACAGATACGCGCCCCCCAGCACCGCCTCGACCTCCTCGGGCGCGACGCCCTCGGCCGCCTTGCGGAACACCTCGGTGATGTTCGCGCAGCAGCGCCGGGCCGCGGCCAGGAAGATCGCCTGCTTCCCCGGGAAGAGCCGGAAGAGATAGGGCTGCGAGACACCCACCCGCTTGGCGATCGCTTCGGTCGAGGTCCCGTGGTACCCACCCCGGGCGAACTCGGCGATCGCCGCACGGATGACGCTCTCGCGCCGCTCCTCCGCACTCATCCTGACCATGTGATGAAGTTAGTGGCCAATCACTATCTTCGTCAACCCCTGCCTGTGCGCAAGGACACACGTAAGGGGCGCCCACTCAGGCGGGCGCCCCTTACACACAGCTACATGAGCAGCGGTCAGACCAGCTGGACGACCGCCCGCGACATCCCGAGGACCTTCTGGCCCGCGCTCATGGCGGTCAGGTCGACGCGGACCCGGTTGTCGTCGAGCTTGGCCGCGACCTTGGCGCTGACCTCGACCTCGGCGCCCTTGTCGTCGTTCGGGACGACGACCGGCTTGGTGAAGCGGACGCCGTACTCGACGACGGCGGCCGGGTCGCCGGTCCAGTCGGTGACGACGCGGATCGCCTCGGCCATGGTGAACATGCCGTGCGCGATGACGTCCGGCAGACCGACCTCGACCGCGAACTTCTCGTTCCAGTGGATCGGGTTGAAGTCGCCGGAGGCGCCCGCGTACTGGACGAGCGTGGCGCGCGTCACGGAGAACGTCTGGGCCGGCAGCTCGGTGCCGACCTCGACCTCGTCGAACTTGATGGTGGTCGCCATGGCGATCAGGCCCCTTCCCCGGTGTCCGCGGCGCGCGAGACGAGCTTCGTCCAGGCGGTCACGACGTGCTCACCGTTCTGGTCGTGCACCTCGCCACGGACATCGAGGATGTCGTTGCCCGCGAGCGACTTGATGCCCTCGATGGTGGACGTCACGGAGAGTTGATCCCCGGCGCGCACCGGACGCGTGTAGGCGAACTTCTGGTCACCGTGCACGACCCGGCTGTAGTCGAGCCCGAGCTCGGGGTCGTGGACGACCTCACCCGCGGCCTTGAATGTGATGGCAAACACAAAGGTCGGCGGGGCGATCACATCGGAGTGCCCGAGTTTCCGCGCGGCCTCACGGTCGACATAAGCGGGGTTGGTGTCCCCCACAGCCTCCGCGAACTCGCGGATCTTCTCCCGGCCGACCTCGTACGGGGCGGTGGGCGGGTAGCTCCGCCCCACGAAGGACTGGTCGAGCGCCATGGACTCGGCACCTCCTGAGTTCCTGGTGGTGTTCCTGGGGTCTTCCTGGAAACTGCGGAAAACGGGGCTTTCAACGACACGAGGCCGCCCCCTGACGGGGACGGCCTCGTGTACGAGCCTGATTTATCGCGTCTCGCGGTGCGCGGTGTGCGCGTTGCAACGCGGGCAGTGCTTCTTCATCTCCAGTCGGTCCGGGTTGTTACGCCGGTTCTTCTTGGTGATGTAGTTCCGCTCCTTGCACTCCACGCAGGCCAGCGTGATCTTCGGGCGGACGTCGGTGGCAGCCACGTGAGTGCTCCTTGACGAACGGATGGGACTGGATTAACGCATAAAAGAGTAGCCGATCGAAGGACCGACCCCACAATCGGCTACTGTCAGTAGCGGTGACCGGACTTGAACCGGTGACACAGCGATTATGAGCCGCTTGCTCTACCGACTGAGCTACACCGCTTTGATGCGATCACCCTCACCCGGAGGTGAGGGATCTTCACACCAGAGCCCCAATGCGGAATCGAACCGCAGACCTTCTCCTTACCATGGAGACGCTCTACCGACTGAGCTATTGGGGCGAGCGAGGAAGACATTACACGGTTGCGCGCCGATCGCCCAAATCCGTTTCGCCGACCCGCTCACCGGGCATGGCCGGGCCCCTTCCCGGGTGCCTCAACCGCCCCTGGGACCCCATCAGTACGACTATTGCGTCGCTCCCCGAAGCGCACCGGCCACCGCCCTAGGCTCGACCCGTTCTGAGTGATCTTGTTCCCGAGATCCGCGTCCGAGCCTCTGGAGCCCGATGACCGACAGTCCGCCGCCGCAACCTCCCTCGCCCGGCTCCCCCGGCCCCTCCGGCTCGTCCGACGACTCCCCCGACAACACCGGGCTGCTGCTGTGCGGAGCCCGGCTCACCGACGGCAGGACCGTGGACGTACGCCTCGGCGGCGGGCGCATCGAGGCGGTCGGCACGGCCGGCAGCCTCACCGGGAACGGCGCACGCGTGGACCTGAGCGGCTATCTCCTGCTGCCCGCCCCGGTGGAGCCGCACGCGCACGGCGACACGGCACTGTCGGCGGACGGCGACGGGCCGGTCTCCTACGACCCCGAGGAGGTCCAGCGCCGGGCCACCGAGGCCACCCTGCTCCAACTCGGGCACGGGGCCACCGCGGTCCGCTCCCATGTGCGGATCGGCGAGATGGAGGGGCTCGGCTCACTGGAGGCCGTGCTGCAGGCGCGGCGCTCACTGGTGGGGCTCGCGGACCTGCGGACGGTGGCGATGCCCCGGCTGCTCACCGGGGCCGCGGGGGCCAACGGCCTCGCGATGCTGCGGGACGCCGTGAAGATGGGCGCCTCCGCGGTCGGCGGCTGCCCGGACCTGGACCCCGACCCGATCGGCTACGTGGAGGCGGTCCTGGAGGTCGCGGCCGAGCACGGCTGCCCGGTCGACCTGCACACGGACGGGGCCGATCCGGCGCGGCTCGGGCGGCTCGCGGCGGCCGCGGGCGGGGTGCGCACAGGCGTCGTCGTCGGCCCGCTCGGCGGGCTCGCGCGGCTGCCCGGCGAGGCGGCGCGGCGGGCCGTCGACGGGCTCGCGGCGGCCGGGGTGGCCGTGGCGTGCCTGCCGCAGGGCGGGTGCGCGGGGGTGGACGCGCGCGGGGTCGCGCCGGTGCGGCTGCTGCGGGCGGCCGGGGTGCGGGTGGCCGCGGGCAGCGGGGCGCTGCGGGACGTGTCGAACCCGGTGGGCCGCGGCGATCCGCTGGAGGCCGCGTATCTGCTCGCCTCGCGGTACGGGCTGCGCCCCGAGGACGCGTACGCGGCGGTGAGCTCGGCGGCGCGGGCGGCGCTCGGGCTGCCCGAGGTGCGCCTGGAGGCGGGTTTCCCTGCGGAGTTGCTCGCGGTGCGGGGCGACCGGCTCGCGGGGGCGCTCTCGCTCGCGTACAGCCGGATCGTCGTGCACCGGGGGCGGGTGGTGGCGCGGACCAGTGCGGTGCGGGAGTACTGCGACTCGGCCGCCGCCGTCGCGCTCGATCTGCCGCGCCAGGGGCGGGCGGCCAAGCACGGGGGCGGCGGGCCGGCTTAGGGCTCGGGCAACCCAACTACGCGCGCGTGGTCGCACTTTGGCGACCACGCGCGCGTACGCATTGGTGATGGACCGTCAGAAGTCCTCGTCCGGCGAGCCCAAGGAGCCCGACTCGAAGGAGCCCGAGTCCTCCGTGAACCCCGGGCCGCCCATGCCGAGCATGCCGCTGCCCGACAGGAGGTCGTCCAGGGAGATCTCGGTGGCGCCCGACGGGGCCTTGATGTCGCTCGCCTCGCCGAACTTCACGTAGATCGGCGCCTTCACGCCCTTGGCGTCGTCCGCGAGGGCGGCGGCGTCCAGGGAGACGCGGGTCAGGGCCCCGTCCTTGATGGCGAAGTCGACGGCGACCTTCTTGTTCGGCGCGTCCTTCAGGTCCTTGGAGGTGGGGAACTCGGCGCCTTCGGGCAGCTCGTCGGCGAGCGGCCGCAGCCGGTCGAACAGGTCCGTCAGGAGCGTACGGAAGGGCGCCTTGGCGGTGACGTGGTCGACGCCGTCCTTGCTGCCCTTGTCGGAGAAGGTGACGTTGTGCGCCAGCGCGCCGCGCACCGCCTTCATGATCTTCTTCTGGGTGGCGGCGTCGACCGAGTCCGAGTCCGGCTTCTTGCCGGTCTTCTTCCCGGCGCTCTCCTCCAGGGCCGCCGTGTCGAACGAGACCCACTTGCCGTCGAGGACGTCCCTGACCGCGTCGCCGTCCTTGCCCTTGGGCAGCTCGTCGTCGGTGGGCGCGGGCACGCCCGCGAAGTCGGCGAACGCGTCCATGTCCATGCGGTAGTACGCGTGGTCGCCGACCATCCGGTACTCGGCGAGGACACCGTCCGGGCCGGTCACCTTCAGACCCGCGCCGACGATGTCCTTCTCGCCGGAGTCGGCGAGCGGCTTCTTGGAGCGCACGGAGAGGGTGATGCGGGACTTGGTGAGGGCCTTCGCCGCCTCCGGCGGCATGGCGTCCTCGCCCGAGCCCGCGAGCTTCATGAGGGCCGACGGGGTCGCGTCCAGGCCCAACTCCACGGACAGGGAGGTCCGTTCCCCCAGCTTGTCCGCCGCGCGGTCGATCTTCTGTGCCGCGGTGAGGTTCTCCACGGTGCCGCAGGCTGCGGTGGTGGCGAGCAGCAGGGCGGCGCAGCCCGCTGCGGTGAGGGTGGTGTTACGTATGACGCTGATGACGTGCTCCCCGATGTCGTCCGCGGCGAGGTCGTCGGAGAACGTGCCGCGGTATCCAAGTGACCCGCGAGCCGCCCAGATGGTTGTGCGGTAAACCGTCCGAGCCGGGCGTACGGTCGGAAACATGCGCATTGTCATCGCTGGTGGTCATGGTCAGATCGCGCTGCGGCTGGAGCGGTTGCTCGCCGCGCGCGGGGACGAGGTCGCGGGCATCATCCGCAGGGCGGAGCAGGGCGACGACCTGCGTCAGGCCGGTGCGGAGCCCGTGCTGTGCGACTTGGAGTCGGCGTCCGTGGAGGAGGTCGCCGCCCATCTGCAGGGTGCGGACGCGGCCGTCTTCGCGGCGGGCGCGGGCCCGGACAGCGGGGCCGCCCGCAAGGACACCGTGGACCGGGACGCCGCCGTGCTGTTCGCGGATGCGGCGGAGCGGGCCGGGGTGCGCCGGTACGTCGTGGTGTCGTCGATGGGCGCGGACGCCGCGCACCCCGGCGACGACGTCTTCGACGTGTATCTGCGGGCCAAGGGCGCGGCCGACGACGCCGTACGCGCGCGTGGCGGACTGGACTGGACGATCCTGCGCCCCGGGTCGCTGACGAACGACGCCGGCAAGGGCCTCGTACGGCTTGAGGCGTCGACCGGGCGCGGGGCCGTGCCGCGCGACGACGTGGCCGCGGTCCTGGCCGAGCTCCTGGACACACCCGCGACGGCCGGGCTGACCCTGGAGCTGGTCTCCGGTTCCGCGCCGGTGTCGGTGGCCGTGAAGTCGATCGCCGGGAACTGACCCGGGCCTCGACGCCGCTCAGAACAGCGGCATCTGCCCCGGTACGTGTGGGACGACGTACCCGTCGAGGGTGTCCATCACGGCGCCGAGCTGGGCCGGGCGGCGCGATCCGGGGCAGGAGACCAGTTCGCCGGCGTCGCGGGCGCCGGGCGGGTCATGGCGGGCGTAGCGGCCCGCCACGACGGCGATCTCGCGGCGGCACTCGGGGCAGTTTCTGCGGCGCGCTGTGGTCGGCATGGGTTCAGTCTGCTGCGTGACCGGCACGGGCACACGGCGAGGTCCTCTCACGGGGGGGCCGGTGCGGCGGGGTTCCGGGGGGCGGGTGCCCTGTGCGGTGGGCGTCCTGTGCGGTGGGCGTCCTGTGCGGTGGGCGTCCAGGGCGGCGATGTCCTGTGCGGCGGGCGTCCAGTGGGGCCAGCCGATGTCCTGTGCGGCGGGCGTCCAGTGGGGCCTGAGTCCCGCACTGCGCGCGCCGTGCAGCGGGCGGAAATCCCTGGACGGTGGTGCCGGGCGCCCGGTAGACCCGTACCGCATGGACGATCACGCGCTGCCGCAGCAGAGCCCGCCCGATCTGCCCGCCCAGGCCCGCCGCCTCCTCGTCGAGCGCTTCCCCGACGCCCTGGGCGCCGTGCTCGGCGGCTCGGCCGCGCGGGGGCGGGCACGGGCCGCCAGCGATCTGGACCTGGCGGTCCTGCTGCCCGACACGGACACCACCCGCCGCGAGCTGATTCGTCACGAGGGCCGCCTCGCGGAGCTGTTCCTGCACACCCTCGGCGACGTCCCCGACGTCCTCGAAGCGGAACGGGAGCAGCGCCGCGGCACCATGCTGTTCATCTACGGCGAGGGCCTGGTGCTCGACGATCCGCACGGCCACCTCGCGCGCGTACGGGCCCGGTCCCGCGCGCTCCTGGAAGCGGGCCCGCCCGCGCTCACCTCGGCCCAGTGGGAGCGCAGCCGCTATGTGGCGACCTGTTTCCTGGACGACCTGCTCGACACCGCCCGTGACGAGCGCCACGAGCAGCTCGCGACCGCCGACTTCCTGCTCCGCGAGGCGTCCCTGCTGCTCACCGCCCACCACGGCGCCTGGACCGGCATCGGCCGCTGGCTCCCGCGCCGACTCCTGGCCGCGGACCCCGACCTCGGCGCGGCCCTGCTCGACGGCCACCTGGCGCTGGCGGAGCGCGCCGACCCGCAGCCGCTGGCCGCGGCCGCGGAGAAGGTCCTGGAGTTGGTCGGGGGGCCGCTGCGGGAGGGGTACGTACAGGTGCGCTGAGCCGCCCCGCCCGCGCCCTGTCCCCCGAACACGACGAAGCCCCCTCCGGAATCCGGAGGGGGCTTCACCCCAAGTGTGGCGGCGCCAGGATTCGAACCTGGGAAGGCTGAGCCGGCAGATTTACAGTCTGCTCCCTTTGGCCGCTCGGGCACACCGCCTTGGGTTTGCTGCCTCGGGCTCCGCGTTTCGGCGGTGCTCGCTGGCAACGACGTAAACAATACCCGATGGATGGGGGTGCTTCGCCACCCGATTGATCGGCGGGCAGGGGCCGGGCGGTGGCTAGGCTTTGCACTCGGTGCAACTCACCGGTGCGCACCCGACCGGGACCCGATCAGTACCGGGTTCCCGGGCGACACGACCCCGATACAAGGAGCCACAGGACATGGCCGACTCCAGTTTCGACATCGTCTCGAAGGTCGAGCGGCAGGAGGTCGACAACGCCCTCAACCAGGCCGCCAAGGAAATCTCGCAGCGCTACGACTTCAAGAACGTCGGCGCCTCCATCTCCTGGTCCGGCGAGAAGATCCTGATGGAGGCCAACTCCGAGGACCGGGTCACGGCCATCCTCGACGTCTTCCAGTCCAAGCTGATCAAGCGCGGCATCTCGCTGAAGTCGCTGGACGCGGGTGAGCCGCAGCTGTCCGGCAAGGAGTACAAGATCTTCGCCTCCATCGAGGAGGGCATCTCCCAGGAGAACGCCAAGAAGGTCGCGAAGACCATCCGCGACGAGGGCCCGAAGGGCGTCAAGGCGCAGGTGCAGGGCGACGAGCTGCGCGTCAGCTCCAAGAGCCGGGACGACCTGCAGGCCGTGATCACGCTCCTGAAGGGCAAGGACTTCGAGTTCGCGCTTCAGTTCGTGAACTACCGGTAGGTCACGGGCGGCGGGTCGGACCGATCAGGTCCGGTCCCTGCCCCACTCGGGCCGATCAGGCCGGACCCTGCCCCACTCGGGCCGACCTGGTCCGCCCGGGTCCGGGTCCGGGTCCGGGTCCGGTCCGGTCCGGTCCGGTCCGGTCCGGTCCGGTCGCGATCTTGGCGCGCGGCGAGGGCGGCATCCGTACGACGACGGGTGCCGCCCTTTTGCGTGCCGGGGGCGGCATCCTTCCGGCGGGCGCTTCCGTCGTGCGTCGCGCTGTGCACTTCCGCGTCAACTTGCCGAGAAACAGCGGCGATCGGCGCGATGCGATGGTCTGCTGAGGAGCGTGGTGTCACGCTGGTGGCACTGCTGTTTCCGCTGCCCTCGGGCAGTGCTGGGAGGTAAGTAGGCATGAGGACAGGGGCTGCCGAGCCGAGAGGGTCGACGCTGGAGCTGGAGCTGTACGGGCCCGATCCTGCGCCGTCCGAACTGGAGGGCCTGCGTCAGGCGCTGGCGGCCGCGGGGGCCGCCCGCGTCGAGCGCACCCTCCTGACCGCTCCGGAGTCCGATCAGCGCGTCGCCGAACTGGTCGAAGTGGCCACGCTGATCGTGGGCGGGGTGGGGAACGTCGTCGCCATCGTGGAGACCGTACGACAGTGGATGGCGCAGCGGCACGCCGCGGCCACGAACCGGGTCGCCGCGTCCGCCGCCGAGGAGGCCGTGCCCCGGGTGCGGGTCACGCTCGGCGAGGACACGCTGGAGCTGGTGCATCCGTCCGACCGGGCCACCGACGAGGCCATCGCCCGGTTCTACGACCGGCACCGGACGGCGAACGGTCCGTCCGGCGGGCCCTCGTCATGATGACCACGCTCCAGGTGCGGGTCTCCGAGCCCCGGCCCGGCCGCACCCAGTACTCGTACGAACTCCGGTCCGGGAACGGGTCGTTGGTGGGCCCCCTGGAGCAGGAGCACACCGTTCCCGTCAGCCAGGACCTGGTCAAGGGGCTGTGCAAGGAGATCGACGAGACCGTCAAGTACGCCGACCCGCAGGACGCGAACGGTCTGCGCGACGAACTCGTGCGGCTCGGCGGCCAGTTGTACGACGCGCTGTTCCCGCACACCGGCCGGCTCGATCTCGTACGGCGGCTGCGCGAGGCCACCGGACCGCTGCTCGTGCAGAGCAACGAGTCGCTCGTACCGTGGGAGCTGCTCCACGACGAGGAGGACTTCCTCGGGCTCTCCCACGACATCGGGCGGCGGGCCAAGGTGGACGGGCCCGTGGTGGACGGGCGCAGCAGCGACCGGATCGGGCGGGCGCTGATCGTCGGCGACACCATCGGGGATCTGGCCGAGGCCCGCGAGGAGATCGCGCGGATCAGTGAGTGGCTGGGCGAGCGGGGTGTGGAGTGCACCGTGCTGCGCGGGGCCGAGGCGACCATGACCAGGGTGGTCGGGGAGCTCGCCGACAAGACGGCGCCCTACGACCTGTTCCACTACTCGGGGCATGTGTCGGGCGAGCCGGACGCCGCGGGGCTGCTGGTGCACGACCGGAAGGTCATCGGGCTGGACGCCCTGCAGCCGCTGGCCCGGCGCGGGGCCCCGCCGATCGTGTTCGTGAACGGGTGCGCGTCCGCGTCCGGTCTGGCCACGCTCGACTCCGGCTCGCGGGCGCTCGCGCAGGCCGCGCAGACCATGAACGCCTGCATGTCCTTCATGATGATGGGCGCCAAGACCGTCGTCGGGACGCGGACGCCGGTGGGTGACGCCAGCGCGCTGAAGTTCGCCGAGGCGTTCTACGGCCAGCTCAGCGAGCAGACCGAGGCCGGGGCCGCCGTGCGCGGGGCGCGTGCCGAGCTGGCCGGTGAGGGGGACGCGACCTGGGCGTCGTTCGTGCTCTACGGGGACCCGAGCGTACGGATCACGGCGAAGGCCGCCGTGCCGACGCCGACGCCGTCGCCCGACGAGTCCCGACAGCAGCTGCGCTATTCGCCACAGGCCCTTGAACTGCTGCGCACGGCCCGGCGGTTCGGGCGGATGCGCGGCCTGGTCACCTCGGTGGATCTGCTCACCGCGCTGCTCGACACGGACGAGGTGCGGGAGCGGGCCGCCGTGCGCATCGGGTCCCGGCGGCTGCAGCAGCTGACGGCGCTGCTGCGCGAGGTACAGGGCCATGCGCCGGCCGGGGCCGGCCGGCACTCCGGGGACAGCGGGGACAGCGGGGAATGGCATCCCGTCGTCGACATGCCGACCGGTACGAACGGTTCCACCGGCGCCACCGGCGCCACCGGCGCCACCGGTACGAACGGTTCCACCGGTGCCACCGGTGCCACAGGCGCAACGGGTTCCTTGGGTGCGGCCACGTCCACGCGAACGGACGGCGCCTCCGTCAACGGCGCTTCCGTGCAGAGCGGCACCGGGCGGGTCGCCTTCTCCGACACCATCGCCCGGGTCATCGAGGGCGCCGACGCGGCCGCAGTGGCCGACGGGCGCGACACCGTCGAGGTCGACGACATCGCGGTCGCGTTCCTGGACACCGGGGGCGGCAACTGCGGGGAGCTGCTGCGCCTGTTCGGCGTACGGCCGGAGCGGCTGCTCTCCCCCACGGCCGCCTCCGCCGAGCGGGCCGACAGCGACGACCGGCGGCTCGATCTGTCGGCGCTGGGGCCCGGCGCCGCCGCGGCGGTGCGCAGTGCCCGGCTGCTCGCGGCGACCGGTGAGAGGCGGATCAGTACGAGTCTGCTGCTGCAGGCGTTCGCGGTGGCGGGCAGCGAGGTGCTGCGCGGCGCGCTCGCCGAGCAGGGCGAGGAGGGGCTTGCGGCGTACCGGCGGATGGCGCGGCTGGGGCGGCCACGGCCCAGCGAGTTCTACGCGCGCACCCGCGACAAGCTGGAGCGGCTGACCGCCCAGGCGACGGAGAACGGTGCGCTCGTCGGCGAGGAGGCACTGCTCGCGGAACTCCTCGCCGACGAGGACTCCACGGCCCGCAAGATGCTCATCAAGCTGGGCGTGGAGCCGGAGTTGCTCATTCAGGCGCTGCGGGACGATCGGGACTCTCCGTAGGGGCGCCGCTGTCGGTGCCGGTCGCCTGGTCGGCGGCGGCCCCCGTACCCGTGGCTGTGCCGGCGTCCGCGTCCAGGAGGGCGAGGCCCGTGCGTGCGGTGCGGTCCTGGGGGCGGCGGGCCGCGGCCTGCTGCCACTGGCGCCGGGCCTCGGCCCTGTCCCCCAGTTCGTAGCAGGCCAGGCCGAGCGCGCTGCGGGCCTCCGCGTCGTGCGGGCACCAGTGCACGATCGCCGCGAAGCGGTCGCGGGCCGCGGCGAAGTCGCCGTGCCGGGCCGCCGCCAGCCCCTCGTTGAACAGCCGCGCGGTGTGGGTGCCCAGACGCACGTAGGCGCGCAACGGCGTACCGCACTGGCGGCAGCTCTCGGCCGCCACGTCGTTGTGCGCGCGGCAGCGCGGGATGGGGCAGACGACCGCGATCGTGGCGTCCGCCCCCGGCGCCGTCGCCCGAGCGGCCTGAGCCGCCTGCGCCGCCTGCGCCGCCTGCGCCGCCTGCGCCGCCTGCGCCACCGTCTGTGCGGTCGCCTGGGCCGTCACTGGTGCCTCCCCTGGCCGCCGCCCTGGAGGAGGATCGGGACGCCGGACTCGGTGCCGCCGTCGATGTCGATCAGCATCCGGGCGAGCTGGCGCAGTCGCGCGTTCACCTTGCTGATGTCGCGCAGCACGCCCTCCGGGTCGCCGGCGATCCGGGGCTCCATGAGGCGCAACTTGTTGTGGATATCGGCCAGTTCGCGGGACTCCGCGGTGCGCCCGGTGGCCCCGGCGACGCGGATCAGCTCCTCGGTCCCCTTGAGGTCGGCCTGGAGCTGGGCGCTCGCGCGGACCGCGGGCGGGATCTCGGCGGCGGCGCGCTCGGTGCGCATCAGGTCCTGCAAGTAGCCGAAGACGCGGTGGAGGCGCTGGATGACCTCGCCGTACGCGCGCTGGTCGCCCGCCGCGTGCGCCTGCTCGCCGCGCAGCCGCTGCTCCTCGATGCCACGGGCGATCTCGGGGGCGTCGAACGTCTTGCCCTCGGGCACCCCGTGCTCCACGAGGTGGGCGTGCAGGCCGAGGCAGTCGGCGACCAGTTCGTCGAAGTCCCGCTTGGGCGGCTGGAGTTCGTTGCCGAACCGGGAGACCTCGTCGGCCACCTGCTCCAGTTCGCGGAACTCGTGGACGGCGGCGGCCACGTCACCGCTCCGCTTGGCCTCCTGGAAGGCCCGCTCGGCCATCTTCCACTGCGCCTTCGCGGTGTTCTGCGGGCCCGCGGGGAGGTAGCCGACGTTCTCCTGGAACCGCTGGAGCAGCTCCTCGGCCTCCGCCTCGCTCGGCATCTCGCGCTCGACGGGCAGCTCGATCGGCACGTCGAAGGAGACCTCGCCGATGGAGCCGCGCACCGCGATGGCCGCGTTCTCGAACATCGCGACGTTGAGGTGGATCGCCGTGCCGCGCGGGGTCGACGACGGGACGAGGACGGTGATCACCTGGATGGGCACGCTCTGCTGGAACAGGCGCAGCTCGACCCGCTCCTTGCCCGGGTGCGCGAACTCGAACGGCCGCTCGTACGGCAGCTGTTGCATCGCCGGTACGAGCTCTTCGCGGCCGGTGCGGCCGTCGCCGTAGTCGACCTCCATGAGGACGGCCTTGGCGGTGATCGCGGCGCCGCCGGTGCCCCCGGTGGGACGCTGCTCACCAGAGGTGTGGGCGAGCTGGCGGCCCGCGGTGGCGCGCAGGTCGCCGTAGGCGTCGTAGACCTCGAAGGTCAGGTTCGACTCGCTGTCGGGCTGTACGGGGACGTCGCGGAAGGCGAAGGCGCCCTCGGCGGAGAGGTCGACCGTGTCCTCGAACCCGGCGGTGGTCAGGCGGACCTGGCCGTCGGTGAGGTCGAGGGCGCCGGTGAGCGCCTGCACCGTGCCGCCGACCGACGTCGTGGCGCGCCCGGTGGTGGCGGTGCCGTGGAAGGAGACGCGGACGGTGCGCTCGGCGTCGTAGACCGAGAGTCCGCCGACGGCCGCCGCGCGGACGGCGGCGCCGAGGGCGACGACCGTGTCGACCTGCTCGTAGACCGGTCCGTCGCAGGCGGCCCTGACCTGGCGCGGGGAGTCGGGGGCGGGGGCCGCGCACAGCTCCTCGGTGACCATCTGGCGCACCAGCGGCATGTGGGTGGAGCCGCCCGCCAGGATGATGTGGTCGACGTCGGCGAGGGTGATGCCCGCACGGTCGGCGGCGCGGGCGATCGCCTCGTCGCAGTAGGTGAAGGTGCGCTCGATGAACGGCCGTGCCACGTCGTCCAGTTCGGCCCGCTCCAGCAGCGTCTCGATGACGACCGGTTCGCCCTCCTTGTCGGTGAGGCGGCCGGTGTCGCGCAGGATGTAGTCGGTGCGCTCGGACAGTGCCTTCTTGGCGCCCTCGGCGAGGATCTTCAGCTGGCTGAAGCGCAGCGCGTCCTCGGGGTCCTTCTCGGGGTCGAGGTCCAGCGCGTATCCGTCGGCCTGGAGCATCTTCTGCAGGTGGCGGGCCATGGCGGCGTCGATGTCGTCGCCGCCGAGCCGGTTGTTGCCGCTGATGCCGAGGACTTCGAAGGTGCCCGCGGTACAGCGCAGGACGCTGACGTCGAAGGTGCCGCCGCCCAGGTCGTAGACGAGGAACGTGCCGTTCTGCGTCGCCGTGCGCCAGCAGTAGTGGCTCGCGGCCGCGGTCGGCTCGTGGAGCAGGCCGAGGACCTCCAGACCCGCCTGCTCGGCGGCCTCGCGGGTGGCGTCGATCTGCGGCTGGTCGAAGTAGGCGGGGACGGTGACGACGGCCCGGTCCACGATCCAGCGGACACCTTCGGTGTCGAAAGCGGCGACGTCGTTCTCGATCTGCCGCTTCATCTCGGCGAGGATCTCGGCGGAGACCTGCTGCGGGGTGTGCGGCTGCCCGCCGAGGTTCACGGTCGTACGCGTCCCCATCAGCCGCTTCACCGAGGTGACCGGCTCCGGGCTGCTGCCCTTGCGCGCGAACGCCTTCCGCCCCACCACCGGGTCGCCGCCGGCCGGGGAGCGCCACACGCAACTCGGCGTCGTCGACGACTTCGTGACCGGGTCGCGGTGAATGATGATGTCGCCATCGGCGGGATCCATGACCGCGACGGCACTGTTCGTCGTACCGAGGTCGATACCGACGGCCTTGCTCACGATCTGCTGCGTCATACGTCGTCGTCCGTTTCGCTTCCGCTGTCGTCCGGAGTGGTGGGGGCGTCTGGCTCTGTCGGTTCGGTCGGCTTCTTCGGTTCGGTCGGTTCAGTCGGCTTCTTCGGCTCAGTCAGGTCAGTCGGCTTCTGAGGTGCCTCCGGCTCGGGGGAGCCCATGAAGACGCGGGCCAGACGGACCACCGCGCCGTGGTGGAACACGGCGGGGTCGTCGGTCTGGGCGACCGTCTCGGCGGTGAACTGCGGGCCGTAGCGCCAGCCGATGGGGTCGACCCAGTCGGCGACCTCGTCGGCGGGCAGGCCGAGCGGGTCGCGCACCTCGACGCCGTCGTCCCGCAGGGTCTGCAGCATCTGCTCCTTGAGGATGCGCAGCCTACGGTGCAGCCGCGCCTGTCCGCCGTCCACGAGGGTCTGCTCCGCCAGGGCGACCAACTGCTCCAACCGACCCACCAGAGTGGCGAGTTCGAAGACGGTGTCGCGGGCGCCCGACGCCGCCCGCGCCGCCTCGCCGCGCGCCGCGCTCAGGTCCTCGTGGCGGCGCTGGAGCACTCCTGCGAGCTCGGCCTGCGGGGAGACCGCCTCGTCGCCCCCTTCGGGGAGGGGCCGCTCGGTGAACTCACCCCAGTCCAGGGCGGGTCCGGCCGCGGTCACGGCTTCAGCCGAAGAGGACATCACGGGCCTCCAGTTCCGGGCCCGGGGCGTCCGGCGCCGGGCGCTCCAGGGCGGCCCGCGCCGCGTCGGGCACGGGCCTGTGCAGTTCCCGTACGACTCTTCGTACGGCGGAAGGCAGGTCGAAGGCGTCGGGGGTGAGGCGGTATCGGCGCAGGTCGGCCGGGTTCGTACGGTGTCTGCGCACGAACGCCTCCCAGGCCCGGTCCCGGTACTCGGTGCCCGGCGGCTCGGTCAGGGCGTGCCGCATCCGGGTGCGCGGATGCCCGATGAGCTCGCGCATCGCCCAGTCGTACAGGGCGCGTTCCTGCTCGCTGCCTGCCGTGCGGATGCCGTCCTCGGCCCGCTCGACGACGCTCTGCTGATCGGCGTCGGAGGGCAGGCCGAGGACGTGGAAGGGGTTGGGGCGGCGGTCTGCCGTGGTCATTTCAGGAATCTCCTGATCATCTCCTCCGCGCGGGTCAGGTTCTCCGCGGCGGTCTTGTTGGCGGGGTGCAGGTCGAGGGCCTCGCGCAGCAGCGGCTTCGCGGCGACCAGGCCGAGCAGCGCCTCCGTGTCGCCCGCCGGTGCGTCGTTGGCCGCGTTGATGAACACCACCGCGCGGTTGTTGAGCAGCGCGGACAGCGCGTGGTTGGTGTCCGGTACGAGCTTCGGGTCGTCGGTGATCTCGGGGGCGAGGACGAGGACCTCACGCAGGCACCGCTCGGCCACGTCGAAGTCGCGTGCCTTGAGCTCGCGCTGGCCCTTGCCGTACAGGGCGTTGGCGCGGAGCTGGACGTGCGTCGCGTGCACGTCCTCGGTGTCGGGGATGCCGTCGAGCAGGGCGAGCGCCTGGTCGTAGCGGGCGGCCCTGTTGTGCTCCCGCACGGGGACGAAGACGAGGTCCTTGCGGCGGGAGTCGAGGAACTTGCCCACCTCCCGGTTGCCCGGGTCCCACTCCTGGGCCTGTTCCAGGAAGCGGACCGCCTCCGCGTTGCGGCCGTTGAGCAGGCCGCGCTCCAGGAAGTGGAAGCCGAGGACCTGGTTCTCCTTCAGGTGCGGGCGGTTGGGCACGGACCGCTCGGCGAGCATCTCCGCGTACGGGATCGCCTTCTTGAGGATCGCGCGGACCGTGTCCCAGTCGCTGAGCCGGTACAGGCCGAACTGCCACTGGTTGTGCCAGTCCAAAACGGCGGTCAGTACGGGGACGGGGGCGAAGCCCTGCCGGATCGCGGTGTCCAGCAGCGTGATGCCCGTCTCGTAGGCACGGTCCACGCCCACGGGCAGGCCCTCGACGGCGGCCGGGTCGTCGACCCGCTCGGTCGCCGTACGCACCAGATCGGCGGCCCAGTCGTCGAGCAGCCGCCCCGCGCGCGTGGCGGCGCCGGCGAACAACTGCGGGTCGACCCCTTCGGGGACAGCGGCGGCCAGCGGCCCGCCGGCCAGAAGCGCACGCGTGGCGTCCGGTCCTTCCTGTACGGCACGCAGCACGCGCAGGTGCGCGGCGAGGTCGTCGGGCCGGTCCGCGTCCAGGGCGCGGGCGCCGTGCAGCCGGTGCAGGGCGAGGAGTTCGTCGACGAGTTCGCGGCGCAGCTCGGCGGCCGCCTCCTCGTCGTCGATGCCCACGTGGTCCCAGAACGCCGGGTGAGCGAGGAGCAGCGCCCACAGGGCGGTGGCGGCGGTGAGCTCGGGGCCGGGGACCCCGGCGCGGGCCAGGGCGGCCAGGGCCTCCTCGCGGTGCAGTACGGCGAGGGTGTGCGGCAGGGCGAGGTCGTCGGGGTCGCCGATGTCGAGCAGGGCCGCGAGCTCGCGCAGTATGGCGTCGGGCCGGTCCCGCTCCAGGGCGTGCCACAGGGCCGGGTAGAGCTCCGCCGCCTCCTCGACGGCCCGGTACCTGCCGCGCCGCTCGAATCCTGGTACGGCGCTGGGGAACAACGCGGCGAGCAGGGCGTCGATACGGTCGTCGCGGTCGAGGTGCGCGAGGTGGACGTGGACCGGGTGCTCCGCGGGCAGGTGCCGCGCCGCCCGGCGCAGCAGGTCGAGGGCGGCGGTCGTGTCCCCGGCCTCGTGGGCGGTGACCGCGCGGTGGCACAAGTAGGCGCCGTACTGCTCCCGTTCGGGCGCCCCGGGCCCGGCCGCCCCCAGGATGCGCTGCCACAGCTCGTCGGCCGTGGGGTGGTCGCCGAGCGCGACGGCGCAGTGGGCGAGGGTGCGGAGGGGGTCGGGGGCGGCGGGAGCGGCGGGGTTCTTCGCGCGGGCTGGGTTCTTCGCGCTGGCGGGGTCCTTTGCGTCGGCCGGGGCGGAGGCGAGCCCCGGGGCCGGGGCGGAGGCCGTCGCCTTGGAGGCGGTCCCCTGGGCCGGAGTGGAAGCCGTCGCATTGGAGGCGGTCGAGGTCGCGGTTGTCCTCTGCGACGGGTCGGAGGCCATAGGTCCGTCGGAGGCCATAGGTCCGTCGGAGGCCATAGGTCCGTCGGAGGCGGCGACCTTCTCTCCGGTGGAACCGGGGCCGCCCCGCTGCCCGGACGGGCCCGCCGGACCTGCCGGGCTTGCCTGACCTGCCGAACCTGCCGGGCCCACCGGACCAACCGGGCCTGGCTGGCCCGCCGGACCTGCCTGGCCTGCCGAACCTGCCTGGCCCACCGGACCAGCCGGACCTGCCGAACCTGCCTGGCCTGCCGGACCTACCCGGCCTACCCGGCCATCGGCTGACGCCCCGGCCCCCGCGGAACCTGATCCCACCGCTCCCACGGCACCCGCGCGGGCCGAACCAGGGCCCCCTTCCCCGTCCGGCGCAAGCGCCTCCGGTTCCGTCGCGAGTGCCGCCGCCTGGGCCCGGACGATGCCGACCAAGGCGTCCCCGCGGCCGTCGCGCCGCTTGGCGCGGGCGACGCGGGCGCACAGGGCGGGGACGACGGCGCCGAGGTCGAGGAGCCCCGCGAAGTCGGCCGGGTCGTGGTCGGCGAGGCCGCGCGTGAGCACGGTCGCCGCGCCCGCCAGGTCGGCGTCGGCGAGGGCGGCGGCCTGCGCCGTCAGGAGCGGGGCGGTGAGGCCGGGCAGTCCTTCGGCCGGCGGCGGTTCGCGGTCGGACCCGCCGTCCAGGACGTGCGCGAGGAACTCGGCGGCCTGCCGGGCCGGGTCGTCCGCCCCGGCACCGGCGGCCCGGGTCTCGGGGCCTTGGGGAACGGCGTCGACGGCCCCGGCCGCCCCGAGGCTCCCCGCGCGCAACACCCGTACCGCCGCTTCCCGCCCCTCCGCGCCCAGCACGTCCGCCGCCGCGCCCAGCGCCGCCAGCGGGCCGCCGCCGGGCGGGGCTCCCTCGGGGCCATGGCGCAGGACGAACTCGGCGATCAGCTCGGCCTGTTCGGGATCGGGATCACGGCCGCCGACAGGATCCGGTGCGAGGGCACGCGCGCGGGACAGTGCGGCGGCCAGCCCGGCCCCCTCCCCTGCGGGGGCCCAGTCGATGAGCGCCTCCACGAGGACCGGCTCGGCACTGTCGGGCTCGGCCAGGAGCTGGGCGAGCCCCAGTAACCGGGCGAACTGCGGCCGGTGCCGCACCACCCGCCACGGGGACCGACCCCGCCCCGGACGCAGCGCCCGCTCGGCGAGGAGCCGCGCGGCCTGGCCCAGCTCACGGGCCTGCCCGGGCACGGGCGGCACCGCGTCCTGCCCGGTGAGCGCGGCATCCGTGAGACGGGCGGCGGCCTGCTCGGCCTCCTGCTGCGCCGCCTCCACCGCGCCGAGCGCCCAGCGCACGGCGGCACCGCGCAACCCGATGACCCCCAACTCGTAGCGCGCCCGCGGGAGTTGTCGTACGGCACCGCGCTGCAACCTGCGCTCCGCCGCGCGGGTGTCGCCGCGGAGGATCTCGGCGCGTGCCCGCAACAGCTCGGCGGTGCGGCCGACCGCGCCCTCCAGCAGGGCGTGCACCGCCTCCGCGTCCCCGACCTGCAGCGCGGCGGCGGCGCGGACCTGGGCGGCCCGGTCGCGGCCGAGGGCGTGCGCCTCGACGAGCAGCCGGGCGGCGCGGATCGGATCGGCGGGCTGGGCCGCGACGCCCTCCCACAGCCGCTGCTCGGCCCGCGGCAGCCGCTGGAAGAGGGGCAGCCCGATCAGACGGCCCACCTCGCGCGCGTGCCCGCGCTGCAGCTCGGCGGCGAGCATCGTGCGCAACGCTTCGAGGCGCTGCGGCAGCGGGCGTCCGCGCAGGTCGAGCTGGTCCCAACCGGGCAGGTCCCCGGCGGGGCGCCGGCCGTGGGCCATCCGCAGCCGTGCCCGGACGACGGGCGCCAACGTCCCCGCCTCCGCCGCCAGTCGCTCCTGTACGTCCGCCGGCAGGGTGCGGTCGGGGTCCGCGTCGAGCAGCAGGCAGACCAGCGGCCAGGGTGCCCCGGCGCCGACGGCCTCGGCGATCTCCCGGCGGCGGCCGTCCAGGAGCCGCCCCCATGCCGCGTGGTAGGCGAGGTCTTCGCGCTCGGGCTGCACGGCAGCGGCCCGGGTCAGCGCGTCGTGGGCGGCACTCGCGCGGCCTTCGAGGAGTTGGCGGCGGCCCAGCGCGTACCGCACCCACGGCGCGGTGTCGGGCCCCTCCGCGATCCCGGTGAGCCGCGCCGCGTCGAGCGGCTGCTGCGCGGCATCGGTCACGAGGGTGTCGTCGTCCAGCCAGGCCAGCGTCCGGCACAGCTCGACGAGCTGCCAGGCGCGGGGCGTCAGCCGGTCCTCGCGGCCCGCGACCGCCGCCCTGACCTGGCTGTGGCGGCCCGCCTGCAGATGGGCGGCGACCAGTCCGTGCACCGCCACCGGGTCGGTGGGGTCCGCGCGGCAGGCGGACTCGAAGTGCGTGGCGGCCTCGTCCGGGCTGCCGTTCAGCAACAGCGCGGCGAAGCCGAGCGCCCGGTCGGTGACGGGGGCGCCGGGGTGGGCCGTGGAGAGTCGCGCGGCCAGCGCCGCGGCCCGCTCCACGCGCGCGACGGGGTCGTCGAAGTCCGTCGCCAGCAAGCGGCGTACGTGGTCCAGGACGGCGGCGGGCGGCCGCCCGTGCCGGCCGAGGAGGTCGGCGTAGACGTCGAGCGCCGAGTCGTTGTCCGCGCCCGCTTCGACCAGCGCCACGGCGGCGCCGACCCGCGCCTCCTCGTAGGCGTGCGGGGCGCGGTACAGGCGGATGAGCAGGACGATGCCCCAGGCGCGGTCGTCGGGGGTGGCGCGCTGCAGCACCGCGCGGGCCAGCGGTATCCACGTCTGGTGCAGCCCGACGCGGCCCTCCTTGGCCAGCTGCTCACCGATCTCGGCGAGGCGCCGCAGGTCGTCGAAGTCCAGCAGCGGGCGGAACCTGGGTTCCAGGAAGGATTCCTGGAACGGCAGCCACAGCGGCGCGGTCTGCTCCGCACGCTCCTCGAACCCCTTGAGGAGCTCCCGCATCCGGGCGAGCGCGCGGGCGTCGTCGGCGTCGGCCAGCGCTCCGGCCCAGGCGTTCTCCAGGCGTCCGAGTCCGGACAGGCTCTTGCGGATCGACCGCTGTGGCTGCATCCCTCACCCCCCGTTCCGCCCGAGCGGCGGACTCGCCGACGCCCCGACGACTCCCGCACCACCGCACGGCCGTAACGGCCCGCGCGCGCTCCCCCACCTGTGCCGAGGCGCCTCGGCGACGGCCTGCCCCACCCGCCTCACCCCCCGTCCCGCGCGAGCCGGGCGAAGTGCCCGGCCTGGAACTTGTTGCCCGCGGCCCAGAACGCCTTTTCCGCGCGGTGCGCGAGCCGCTCGCGTCCCAGGCCCTCCGGGGGCCGCAGTCCGGAGCACACGTACTCGTGAGCCTGCGCCCACTGGCGGGCGGCGGCCGCGTGCTCGCCCAGCTCCTCGTGCGCGCGTGCCAGTTCGGCGAGCAGGGCGGGCAGCAGCTCGCGCGGTGCCCCGCCGCGGCCGAGCACCAGGCGCAGCAGGTCGATCGCCGCGCCCGGCTCCCCCTCGCGCAGCAGGCGGCGCGCCTCGGTGAGTTCGGGCCGCCCTTGCAGTGGCGCGGGGGCGCCGGTGCCGCCCACCCGGCCGCCGCGGCCGGGCTCGGGCAGTGCGTCGACAGCGGCGATGAACTCGTCCGCTCCGCGGAACCGGTCCGCGGGCCGCAGCTCCATGCAGCGCATCACGATGTCGTCCAGCTCGGGGGCCACCGTCGGCTCCACGGCCGACGGGCGCACCGGCGGCGCCTGGTGCTTGGCCTCCACCAGCCACTCGCCCAGGGCCCGCTCGGGCAGGTCGAGGGGGACGACCAGATGCTCGTACGGGCGGCGGCCGGTCAGGCCCTCGTACATCAGCAGTCCGAGCGAGTACAGGTCGGACGCGGGCAGGCTGGCGCCCGCCGCGGTCTCCGGTGCCATGTAGCCCGCGGTGCCGGCGATGCCCTCGACCTGGCCCGCGGCCCGCATCCGGGCGGCCAGCCCGAAGTCGATGAGGCGGACCGCGCGGTCCTGGCCCAGCAGTACGTTGTCCGGTTTGAGGTCGCGGTGCAGCAGGGGCGGCACCAGGCAGTGCAGCCCGCGCAGGGCCACCGCGATCTGCCGTGCCCACTTCACCATCAGGCGCGGCGGCACCCGGTCCATGCGGGTGAACTCAGCGGCGAGCGTGCCCCCTTGGACGTACTCCATCACCAGGTAGGCACGGCCGCCGAGGTCGGACGCGAGGCCCGCGTCGTAGACGTGCACGAGATGGCGGCGCGCCTCCAGATCGGTCATGCTGCCCATGACGTCGGCGAGGACGAGGACGTCGGCGAAGAGTTCGCCCGCGCTCTCCTCGGTCAGGTCGGGCCGCCGTGACACCTTGCAGGCGATCGGGCGCACCGCGCGGCCGAGCACGTACTGCTCGCTGCGGAACACCGCGCCGAACCCGCCGCCGCCGATCCACTCGCGCAGCACGTAGCGGCCGTCGATGACCCGACCGACGAGCGCACGCAGGTCGGGGTCAGTCGCCCGCTCCATACGGCGCCTCCCCACCCTTGGTCCGCGTGGTCAACTCCGGCGTGTCGTAGGACACTTCGGATGCCCCACGTGGTTCCGGTGGTGTGCGGGGCACCTCCGTACGAGGCGTCACCGGGGCCGCGGTGTCCCCGTCCGAGGCGTCCGGTCCGGGTCCGGCGGTGTCAAAGCTCGGCGGCAGGAGCGCGACCTCCGTCCGCCGCGCCACCGGGTCGGCGAACGGGTCGCCCCGCGCGGGGGCGGGCTCGCACGTCACCTCGATCCGCGCGGCCTCGCGGAACGCTTGGGGGCGCTCCTCCCGCGCGGCGAGCACCGGGGTGTCCACCAGGTCGGTCAGCAGGGACTGCATGATGCGGCCGCCCTCCCTGCCGCGGGCGCTGACGTCCTGCTCGTGGCCCAGCTCGGCGGCGTACCTGAGGAGTTCGTCGGAGACGACGAGGTCCTTCTCCAGCCGCTCGCGCCAGTGCGTGCGCCGCCGGTCGGCGATGAGCCGTCCGATGCCGTACATCGCCTCCTGGTCGAGCGGGCGGAAGACGACGATGCGGTCGATCCGGGCGAGGAACTCGGGGGTGAACACGGACTCGCCCTGCCGGTGCCGGAGGGTGGCGAGCCGCTCGCCGACGGCCGTGGCGATCTCCCGGTCGGTGCGGTACGCGGCACCGTGGGAGATGAGTTCGTGCCCGGCGTTCGTGGTGAGGATGAAGATGGCCCGGTCGGCGTGGGCCTTCACACCGCGCTGGTCGGTGATCCAGCCTTCGTCGAAGAGTCCCAGGAAGGGGCGGAGCACTTCGGGGTGGGCCTTCTCCACCTCGTCGAGGAGGAAGACGCAGTACGGGTCCGCGTTCAGCTCGTTGATCAGGCGGCCGCCGCGGTCGTGGCCGTGGTAGCCCACCGGGGAGCCGATCAGTCCGGCGACGCTGTGCGGCTCCGTGAAGTTGCCCATCGAGTACGTCTGAAGCCGCTTGGACGCCGAGTAGAGACCGGCGACGGCCTTGGCCAGCTCGGTCTTGCCGACGCCGGTGAGTCCCGCGAACAGCAGCACCGCGGCCGGTCCCGAACCGGCGTCCGCGAGCCCGGCCTTGACGCGCCGCAGCTGCTCGGCGACCACCCGGACCGCGGCCTCCTGTCCGACGACGCGGGCGCCGAGCGCCGTCTCGTAGTCGACCCGGTCGTCGTGGCCGGAGTCCGCTCCAGCCCCCGCGCCCGCGAGCTGCCCGCGCGGGACCCCCGACAACTCGGCCACCACGTCGACGACTTCGTCGTGGCCGACGGCGGTGCGCGGGTCGTCGAGCTGGTCGCGCGCGTAGTGCAGGTCCTCGCACGCGCGGCGCAGCACGCGTACCGCGGACTGGGGCAGCTTGCGGTGGGCGATGAACTCGCCGGCCAGGACCACGGCCCGGTCCACCGCGCGGTCCTCGACCTGCACGCCGAACTCGTCGGCGAGCGAGTCCGCGGCCTGCCGCACCATGGCGCGGGCGCTGTCCCGGTCGGGCTCCGTCATGTCGATACGGCTGGTCAGATCGCGCAGTTCGTGGTCGGCGGCGAGCAGGTCCTCGTAGTCGGTCGGGGCGAGGACGCCCACCAGGTGGAGGCGGCGCTCGGCGAGCGCCCGGCGCAGTTCGAGGACATGGGTGGTGCCGCGCGGGCCGCGCAGCAGCGGGCCGAGCCCGTCGACGCACACCACCATGTCGGTGCGGCCCTCCACATGGCCGATGAGCCCGGCCAGTTGGGCGGCGCTCTCCTCCTCCGCCACGTCCCGGCAGTCCACGCGCAGGAACCGCTTGCGCCGCAGGAACGGGATCTCGCCGGCCGCCGCGCGCCGCGCCAGCTCGCGCAGCAGGGTGGTGGTGCCCACGCCCGGCAGGCCGGTGATCAGCACATGGTTGCTCTCCGAGCGGTGCAGGGCGCGGCACAGCGGGTCGAAGTAGCGGTCCAGGTGGCAGGCGGGCTTCTCGTCGGGCGCCTGCCACGTCAGGTCCTCTGCGGGCGGCAGGAAGGCGGGCAGTTTGTACGCCGACTCGCGCGGGGCGGCGCTGCGCCGGGCCCGCAGGTTCTCCGCGAGGTGGGCGCGCAGCCGCTCCAGGTCGAGGCGGAGCGGCTCGCCCCCGAGCACGACGGCCAGGCGCTGCGGTGGGTCGTCGAGGAGGGCGGCGAGCAGGTGCGGGGTGTCGACGCGGTCGGCGTCCCACAGGGCCGCGGTGCGGCGGGCGGCGGCGAGGAGGGCGACGAGGGCCTCGCCGCAGTCGTCGCGGTGCAGCCGGGGCGGCTCGGTGCGCGGCAGGTCGGAGAGGCGGAATGCGGTGGAGATCAGCTCCACGGCCTTCACCAGGCCGATCTGCGGCGGGAGTTGGAGGCGCAGGAGGCGCTCGGCGAGGCCCTCCGTCTCACCGAGGAGGGCGAGGAGGCAGTGCGGCGGCAGGAGCCGGTCGTAGCCGAGGGCGGCGGCACGCTCGGTGGCCTGTTCGAGGACGGCCCAGGCGTCGGCCGTGAACCCTTCGGAGCGCAGCCGCCCGGATCCGTCGTCGAACAACTCGCGCGGTGCTTCCATGCGGACTTGCACGCGGCGGCGTAACGCCTCGGCGGCCCGCTCCAGGTCGAGGACGCCGCCGAGGAAGTCGCGGTCCTGTTCGTCCGGGTGGGCGAGGACGCAGGCGAGCAGCAGATCGAGGACGGCGGGTCCCTCGACGCCCCGGCCGCGCTCACTGAACTCGTCGAAGGCGGCGAGCAGTTCGGGTGCGACGCGCTCGGGCGATCCGTCGAACTCGTAGGCGGCGCCCGGCGGGTTGTAGACGTCGATGGCCTCCAGCAGATGGCCCGGCGCCGCGCCGTCCACCAGGGCCACGTCCAGGGCGGTCAGCAGGGCGGTGTCCCGCGCGGCGAGCGCCGCGTGCACCACGTCACTGGGCCGCAGTCTGCGGCCGGCCCGCTGGGCCGCCGCGGTCAGGACGGCGGCGGTCCGCCGGTCCCCGCACGCCTGTGGATCAAGTACTCCGTCCGTGAAGAATTCCATACGCGTCACGCGGGGCACCCTGCCTCGGGCCCCGCGCTCCCACCTCCCCGTTAACTTGCAATGCTTCCACAACGGGCGGCCCGTGCCCCACGGTTCCGCGGAGAGACCTCACGAAGGGTCAGCAGGGGTTGCGCGAAGGCAAGTTGACGAGACGGGGCTGCGCCCCGGCGCACGGGGCGCACTCGGGAACTCCGAGCGGTCGGCGCGTGGGACGCCGTGTGTGCGGTGCGGGCCGGGCGCGGGCTCAGCGCCGTTCGCGGGAGTTGCCGAAGAAGATGCGGTAGAGGATGAGCAGGACGAGGGCGCCGCCGATCGCGGAGACCCAGGTCGCGCCGTCGTAGAAGTCCTTGGTGACGGGGCGGTCGAGCCAGCGGGCCGATATCCAGCCGCCGATGAAGGCGCCCGCGATACCGATGAGCGTGGTGCCGATCAGGCCGCCCGGGTCGCGGCCCGGCAGCAGGATCTTGGCGATGGCACCGGCGAGCAGGCCCAGGATGATCCAGCTGATGATGCCCATGCCGTGACTGCCTTCCTGTCGTGCGGCGTTGCTGTGGAGGAGCTGTGCGACGACGTCGCCGTCCCTTGATCCACTGTTGCCCTGAAAGACGACAAGTAGGCCCGCCGCGGTTGCGTCCGACCTTCTAAGGTGCAGCACATGACACTGTCGGGAAGCTCCCTGCGCCGGGCCCTGGGCGTCCGGGACGCGGTCCTCGTCGGACTCGGGGCGATGATCGGCGCGGGGATCTTCGCCGCGCTCGGACCCGCGGCGCGGGCGGCCGGTTCGGGGCTCTGGTACGCGCTCGCGGCGGCGGCCGTGGTGGCGTACTGCAACGCGACGGCGTCGGCCCGGCTCGCCGCCCTGTATCCGCTCTCCGGCGGCACGTACGTGTACGGGCGGGAGCGGCTCGGTCCGCTGTGGGGGTATCTGGCGGGCTGGGCGTTCGTCGTCGGCAAGACGGCGTCGTGCGCGGCGATGGCGCTGACCGTGGGGGCGTACGTGTGGCCCCAGCAGGCGCATGCGGTGGCGGTGGCCGCCGTGGTGGCGCTGACCGCCGTGAACTACCGGGGTGTGCAGAAGTCGGCCCGGCTGACCCGGCTGATCGTCGCCGTCGTGCTCGCGGTGCTCGCGGCCGTCGTCGTGGCGTGCGCGACCTCGGGCGCGGCCTCGGCCGGCCGGCTCGCCCCCGGCCTGTCCGAGGGCGTCGGCGGCGTCCTGGGCGGGGCCGGACTGCTGTTCTTCGCGTTCGCCGGGTACGCGCGCGTGGCGACGCTCGGCGAGGAGGTGCGGGACCCGGCCAGGACCATTCCGCGGGCGATCCCGGTGGCGCTCGGCATCACCCTCGTCGTGTACGCGGCCGTGGGCACCGCCGTGGTCGCGGTCCTCGGCGTGGACGGCCTCGCGGGGGCCTCGGCGCCGCTCGCGGACGCCGTGCGGGCGGCCGGGGCGGGGGCCCTGGTGCCCGTGGTCCGGGTGGGAGCGGCGGTCGCGGCGCTCGGCTCGCTCCTCGCACTGATCCTGGGGGTGTCGCGGACGACCCTCGCGATGGCCAGGGACCGGCATCTGCCGGGCGCCCTGGCGGCCGTGCACCCGCGCTTCGAGGTGCCGCACCGGGCCGAGCTGGCCGTGGGCGCGGTGGTGGCGGTGGTCGCCGCCCTCGGGGACGTGCGCGGGGCGATCGGCTTCTCGTCGTTCGGCGTGCTGGTGTACTACGCGATCGCCAACGCCTCGGCGTGGACGCTCGATCCGGCCCTGCGCGCGCGGGTGCTGCCCGCACTCGGCGCGGTGGGCTGCCTGGTGCTCGCGGGCTCGCTGCCGCTCTCCTCGGTGGTGACGGGGGCCGCGGTGCTGGTGGTGGGGGCCCTCGCGTACGCGGTACGCGCGCGTGCCGCGAGGAGCACCCCCTGAGGAACGGCCCTAACGGGCCGCGAACGGCTGGTCCGTACGCACGATCTCGCGGCCCAGCGGCAGCAGCGAGATCGGGATCATCTTGAAGTTGGCGATGCCGAACGGGATGCCGATGATCGTCACGCACAGCGCGATGCCGGTGAAGATGTGCGCGAGCGCCAGCCACCAGCCGGCCAGGACCAGCCACAGCACGTTGCCCACGCAGGAGGGCGCGCCCGCGTCCCTGCGCTCGACCGTGGTGTACCCGAAGGGCCACAGGGCGTAGACGCCGATCCTGAAGGCGGCGATCCCGAAGGGGATGCCGATGATCGTGATGCAGAGCAGCAGCCCCGCGAACAGGTACCCGAGGAAGAGCCAGAAGCCGCTCAGGACGAGCCAGATGACGTTCAGGACGGTCTTCACTGGTGGTGGCCTCCTGCCATCTGCTCCAGGCGTGCGATGCGCTCCGCCATCGGCGGGTGCGTCGAGAACATCTTGGACATTCCCTGGCCGGGGCGGAAGG
The DNA here is from genome assembly GCF_017377775.1 of Streptomyces sp. VRA16 Mangrove soil. Classification (GTDB taxonomy): domain Bacteria; phylum Actinomycetota; class Actinomycetes; order Streptomycetales; family Streptomycetaceae; genus Streptomyces. The sequence goes on along the minus strand of NZ_JAFVLN010000011.1, from coordinate 77,968 downwards.
GGTTGGCGATCATCATGTGGCTCGCCGTCTCGATCCGCGGCTCGGGCGGCAGCGGCAGCTGCTTCGTCCCGGCGTCGAGCTTGCGCAGGGCGCTGGCCAGGGCCAGGGGGTCGCCGGTCAGCTGGGCCCCGGAGGCGTCGGCCTCGTACTCCCGGGAGCGGCTGATGGCGAGCTGGATCAGGGATGCGGCGAGCGGGCCCAGGATCATGACGAGGAGCATCCCGAAGATGCCGGGACCGTCGTCGTCGTTGGAGCGGCCGACCGGGATCAGCCACGCGAAGTTCACCAGGAACATGATCACGGAGGCGAGGGCGCCCGCGACCGACGAGATCAGGATGTCCCGGTTGTAGACATGGCTGAGCTCGTGCCCGATGACGCCGCGCAGCTCGCGCTCGTCCAGGATGCGCAGGATGCCTTCGGTGCAGCACACCGCGGCATTGCGCGGATTGCGACCGGTCGCGAACGCGTTCGGCGCCTCGGTCGGCGAGATGTACAGGCGCGGCATGGGCTGCTTGGCCTGCGTCGAGAGCTCACGCACCATCCGGTACAGCGCGGGGGCCTCGAACTCGCTGACCGGGCGCGCCCGCATCGCGCGCAGGGCCAGCTTGTCGCTGTTCCAGTACGCGTACGCGTTCGTCCCGAGTGCGACGACGAGGCCCACGATGAGCCCCGTACGGCCGAAGAAGCTGCCGATGACGAGAATGAGGGCGGAAAGTCCCCCGAGGAGTACGGCGGTCTTCAGCCCGTTGTGCCGGCGGTGCACGGTACGCCCTCCTGATGGTGCGGCAGGGGAACCCACTGCGTGATTTCTTGCTGCTGCCACTGGTGCGCGGATCGGTGCGCGTGATGCGTGTGTCCTTGTCCAGTGGACCCTCCCGTACTGGTCAACGCCAGACGAGGAGGACTAGTTCCCTTGTGCGCGGCCTCAGGACGGGGCCGGCGTGTAGGCCGTACGGGGCGGCCGGGTCAGCGCTGCCCGGGCAGCAGGCCCGCGATCTCCAGGGCCTTCTCGTCGGCCTTGACCTCGCTGGTGCAGTGCGCGCAGCGGGTGGCGATGCCGGGGATCTGCGAGAAGCAGCGGGGGCAGTCGCGCAGGGCGGCCTTGATGTCGACCGGCTTGTTGCGGTCGGCCCGCGCGGTGATCTTCATCATCGGCAGCACGATGAGGAAGTACAGGACCGCGGCCGTGATCAAGAAGGCGATGCCCGCGTTGATGAACTTGCCGTAGAGGAACGTCACGCCCTCGACGGTGAACTCCGCCTTGGAGTAGTCGCCGATGGACCCGGTGGCCCAGCCGAGGAGCGGGGTGATGAAGGCGGTTGTGAAGGCTGTCACCAAGGCGGTGAACGCCGACCCGATGGCGAGGCCCACCGCCATGGTGACGATGTTGCCGCGAAGTATGAAGTCCTTGAAACCGCTGAGCACGGTGCTGCTCCTGGAGAGATCGACGATGTGGTGGACGCCTTGCTGAGGCGACCCCGAAACGTACCAAACAGGGGCGTTAAGGCGCTGCCTGCTCACGAAAACAGCCCACTCTCCACAAAGCGGAGGATGAGTTGTGGAGCCCCTGAAAGGGCCACCCCGACGACGGCCGTGACCCCGATCGCGGCGGTGAGCGGCGCGGAGAACCTGTAGGCCGTCGGTTCGCCCTCGGGGGCGCGGAAGAGGGTCGCGGTCCACTGGAGGTAGTAGAAGAGCGCGATGACGACGTTCACGGCCATGACGACGGCGAGCCAGCCGAGGCCGGCGTCGACGGCCGCCGAGAAGACGGTGACCTTCGCGAAGAGGCCGATGACGCCCGGCGGCAGTCCGGCGAGGCACAGCAGGAAGAAGCCCAGGACGAGCGCGGCGAGCGGCCGGGAGGCGTACAGGCCCCGGTAGTCGCTGAGGCGGTTGAGCGGCTTCGTGCGGGCGACCAGGGCGGCCACGGCGAAGGCGCCGAGGTTCACGGCCGCGTACATGAGCGCGTACGCGAGCGTGGAGCCGATCGACTTCTGCGGGTCGTCCGCGTACGCGGCCGCGGCGATCGGCACCAGGAGGTAGCCGGCCTGGCCGACGGAGGACCAGGCGAGCAGCCGGACGGCGCTGTACGCGCGCGTGGCCTGCTGGCGCAGCGCGGCGACGTTGCCGACGGTCATCGTCAGCGCGGCGAGGGCGGCGAGCGCCGGGCCCCACACGTCGGCGTACGAAGGGAACGCGACGACCGTGACGAGGATCAGCCCGGAGAAGCCGACGGCCTTGCCGATGACGGACAGGTAGGCGGCGATCGGCAGCGGCGCGCCGACGTAGGTGTCGGGCACCCAGAAGTGGAACGGCACGGCGGCCGTCTTGAAGGCGAAGCCCACGAGCGTGAGCGCGACGCCCGCCTGGGCCAGGGTGTGGAACTGGCCGTCCACGTGGGTGAGCCGGGAGGCCACGCGCGTGAGGTGCAGACTGCCCGTCGTCGCGTACACGAAGCTCACACCGAGCAGGGTGACGGCGGTCGCGGTGACGGAGGACAGGAAGAACTTCAGGGCCGCGTCCGAGGAGCGCTTGTCGCCCTGCTTGAGTCCGACGAGCGCGAAGGCCGGCAGGGAGGCGACTTCCAGGGCGACGACGAGGGTCGCCAGGTCGCGGGAGGCGGGCAGCAGCGCGGCGCCCGCGGCGGAGGACAGCAGCAGGAACCAGAACTCGCCCTCGGGGTACGGCTTCTTGGCGTGCTCGGCGTCCTTCAGGGTGCTGATCGAGAGCAGCGCGGTGAGCAGGGCGCCCGCGAGGACGAGGAACTGGACGACAAGCGTGAAGCGGTCCGCCGTGTAGCTGCAGGCGTCGTACGAGACGCCCTTGAGGCAGAAGGTCGAGCGCTCGTCACCGACGAGCGGGATGAGCGAGAGCCCGGCGGCGGCCAGGCCCGCGACGGAGACCCAGCCGAGGACCGCCTTGCGCCCCTCCCCCACGAACAGGTCGGCGACCAGCACGACGAGCGCGACGACCGCCGCGATCGTGGGCGGTGCGATCGCGGCCCAGTCGACGTTCTGGACGAGGGAGGCCACGGAGGGCGCGGCGACGGCGATCACTTGAGGCCTCCTGCGAGGAGCTGCTGCACGGCCGGGTTCGTGAGGCCGAGCAGCGCGGCGGGCCACAGGCCCGCGAGGACGGTGAGGGCGACGAGCGGGGTCCAGGCGGCGAACTCGTACCCGCGGACGTCGGTCACGGCCGCGGCCTGCTCCGGGCGGTCAGAAGGGGCGGCGCCCAGCGCCTCGCCGGAAGGGCGGTGGCGGGAGACGGGCGGGCCCATGCAGACGCGGCGCACGACGATGAGCATGTACGCGGCGGTGAGCAGGGTGCCGAACGCCGCGACGGACATGAAGACGAGGAAGGCCGGGCGGCTGAGGTCGTCGGCGGGCTTGAACGCGCCGAACAGCGCGAGCATCTCGCCCCAGAACCCGGCGAGTCCGGGCAGGCCGAGCGAGGCGACGGCGGCGAAGGCGAGCAGCCCGCCCAGGCGCGGGGCCTTGCCGTACAGGGCCATGCCGCCCTGCTCGGCAAGGGTGTCGAGGTCGCTGGTGCCGGCCCGGTCCTTGAGCGCGCCGACGAGGAAGAAGAGCAGGCCGGTGATGAGGCCATGGGCGATGTTGGCGAACAGCGCGCCGTTCACACCGGTCGGGCTCATCGTCGCGATGCCGAGGAGCACGAAGCCCATGTGGCCGACGGAGGAGTAGGCGATGAGGCGCTTGAGATCGCCCTTCGCGCCCTGCTTGGCCAGGTTCAGGCAGGCCAGGGACCCGTAGATGATCCCGACGACGGCGAACGCGGCGAGGTACGGGGCGAAGGTGCGGAACCCGTCGGGCGCGATCGGCAGCAGGATCCGGACGAACCCGTACGTACCCATCTTCAGCAGGACGCCGGCGAGCAGCACCGAGCCGACGGTCGGCGCGGCGGTGTGGGCGTCCGGCAGCCAGCTGTGCAACGGCCACATCGGGGTCTTCACGGCGAGCCCGATCCCGATCGCCAGAACCGCGATGACCTGCACGGACGAGGTCAGCCCCCGGCCGTTGTCAGTGGCGAGTGCCACCATGTCGAACGTGCCCGACTTAACGCCGATAAGGAGAATGCCGAGCAGCATCACGACCGAGCCGAGCAGGGTGAAGAGGATGAACTTCCAGGCGGCCCGCGCTCGTTGCTCACCGCCCCAGCGGGCGATGAGGAAGTACATCGGGATGAGGACCATCTCGAACGCGAGGAAGAAGAGGAGGAGGTCCAGGACCGCGAAGGTCGCGAGGGTGCCCGATTCCAGCAGCAGGATCAGGGCGACGAACGCCTTGGGGGACGGCCCGCCAGGCATCTTGAAGTAGGAGTACAGCGCGCACAGGAACGTCAGCAGCGCCGTGAGCACCAGAAGGGGGAGGGAGATGCCGTCGATGCCGAGGTGGATACGGACGTCGAGCGCCGGGATCCAGCTGATGTCGGTCGTGGCCTGCATCTGCCGCGCTTGGCTGGGGGTGTCGTGGTCGAAGCCGAGCGCGAGGACGATCGCGGCGACGAGGATCACGCCGGTCACGACCACGCCGTGGCGGAGCACGGCCTGGTCCGGTGACTTCCCCTTCAGCCCGGGCGGGGCGGGGAGAAGGGCGAGGACGGCGCCGATGAGCGGGCCGACGACGATCAATGCGAGAAGGAGCTGCATCACGGATTCGCTGATATCGATCACGGCTGCTCACGCTCCGGCGGTGGCGACGAGGACGACGGCGACCACCAGGACGACGGTGCCGGCGAGCAGTGCGCTGAGGTAGGTCTGCACGTTTCCGGTCTGGGCACGGCGCACGGCCCAGCCCAGGGCCTTGGGGGCCTCGGCGGCCGCACGTACGTAGGTGTCGACGACCGCGCGGTCCAGGAAGCGGACCAGTGCGGCCGCGGCCTGCACGGGCCGGACGAAGAGCGCCGCGTACAGCGCGTCGAGGTGGAAGCCGACGGCCGCGTGCCGGTGCAGCGGACCGAGCACGAGCCGGCCCGGGTCGGCCGGGTCGGGGGCGCTCGCCACATCGCCGTAGGCGGGGGCGTGGGTCGCGATGGCCTCGGCCTCGACCAGGCCGCCGTCGCCGGACTCGCTGTCGATCGCGACCGCGCCGAGGGGGACGGCGGTGCGGGCCGCCATCGCGGTGGTGTGCCGCCAGGCCGCGTACATGACCAGGCCGCCGACGAGGGCGAAGCCCGTGCCGAGGACCGAGGTGGTCAGCGTCGGGGCGAGCGAGCGGCCGTCGAACCAGTCGGGCAGCCGCACGAAGGAGAGACCGAAGGCGAAGGAGGGGATCGCCAGGATCCACAGCACGGCGCTCATCGCGACCGGCTGCCGGCCGTGGTCGGGGGCCTCGGGGCCGCGGCCGTTGAAGGCCAGCAGCCACAGGCGCATCGCGTACGCGGCGGTGAGCAGGGCCGTGAACAGGCCCGCGACGAGCACGATCCAGCCGGACGCGGCGGGGGCGTGCAGGGCGCCGGCCTCGTGCCCGGTGGCGGTGTGCTCGGCGGCGCCGAGGACGGCCTCCTTAGAGAAGAAGCCGCTGAAGGGCGGGATCGCGGCGAGCGCGAGCAGCGCCACGGTCATCGTCCAGAAGGCGTCGGGCACACGGGAGCGCAGGCCGCCCATGCGGGACATCGCGGCCAGCGAGTTGGTACCGGCGGCGTGGATGACCGCGCCCGCCGCGAGGAACAGCAGCGCCTTGAAGGCGCCGTGGGACAGGAGGTGGAAGACGGCCGCGTCGCGGTCGCCGACGGCGAGAGCGCCGGTCATGTAGCCGAGCTGGCCGACGGTCGAGTACGCGAGGACCCGCTTGATGTCGTCCTGCGCGAGCGCGGCGAGGGCCGAGCCGAGCATGGTGACGCCAGCCATCACCGCGAGCACGATCAGCGCCGCCTGGGAGGCGGCGAAGACCGGAAGGAGCCGGGCGACGAAGTACACGCCGGCGGCGACCATCGTCGCGGCGTGGATCAGTGCGGAGACGGGCGTGGGGCCCGCCATCGCGTCGGGCAGCCAGGTGTGCAGCGGGAACTGCGCGGACTTGCCCGCCACACCGGCCAGGAGCAGCAGCGCGATCAGGGTCGGGTGGTCGAGGCCGTTCTCGCTCGCGACCTTGCCGAGGACCGTCGTGATGCGGAACGAGCCCGCGTCCGCGGCGAGCGCGAACAGACCGATCAGGAAGGGGACGTCACCGAGCTTCGTGACCAGGAAGGCCTTCAGGGAGGCGGCGCGCGCTTCGGGGGTCTCCCAGTAGTGGCCGACGAGGAAGTACGAGCAGATGCCCATGACTTCCCAGCCGACCAGCAGCACCATCAGGTCGCCCGAGTAGACGACGAGGAGCATCGCGGAGGTGAACAGGGAGACGAGAGCGGCGTACGAGGGGTAGCGCGGGTCGTCGCGCAGATAGCCCGTCGAATACACCTGGACGCAGGTCGCGACCAGGCCGACCAGGACGGCGACGAGGGCGGCGAAGCCGTCGACGTGCAGGGCGAGTTCGATGGGCACGGAGCCGGTCGGGGTGAGCTCGGTGTGCGCGTCGAGGGCCGCGGTGCCGTTGCCCGTGCCGCCGCCCTGCTGGACGGCGACCACGACGGCCAGGACCAGCGCGGCGAGCGTCGGCAGGACGGCCAGCGGGCGGACGAACCCGGGGGCGGTGCGGCCCAGCAGCAGTCCTGCGACGGCGCCGAGGAACGGCAGGAGGGGGACGAGGACGGCGAGGGTCGTGGTGGTCACGCGGTGGCCTCTGCCTTCTCGTCGGCGCCGGGTGTGGGCACCGGGCCGGCGGACGGGTCGTGCGGGTCGTCGCCCGGATCGTCGTCCGGATCGCGGGGCTCGGCGGAGTCGCGGAGCCGGTCGATGTCCGACGTGCCGCGGTTGCGGTAGACGGCCAGGACGATCGCCAGGCCGATGCCGATCTCGGCGGCGGCGATGGCGATGGTGAACAGAGTCAGGGCCTGGCCGGCGTGGAGGGTGTCGCGCAGCCAGACGTCGAAGGCGACGAGGTTCAGGTTGACGGCGTTGAGCATCAGCTCGACCGACATCAGGACCAGGATCGCGTTGCGGCGGGCCAGTACGCCGTACAGGCCCGTGCAGAAGAGGAGGGAGGCGAGGACGGCGGGATAGGCGAGGTGCATCAGCGGTTGCCCTCGCCTTCGGCTGCCGGGGTCGTCGTGGTGGCGTTCTTCTTGCGGGACAGGACGATCGCGCCGACCAGTGCCGCGAGGAGCAGGACGGAGAGCGCCTCGAAGGGCAGCACCCAGTGCCTGAAGAGGATCGAGCCGGTCACGTCCGTGCTGCCCTGCGGGGCGCCGTCGAGGTCGATCCACGTCGTGCGGAAGGCGTCGACGACGACCCAGACCAGGGCGGCGGCGGAGGCCACGGCGACGGTCAGGGCCGCCCAGCGATTGGGGCTGTCCGCGTCCGGCGAGCGGCCGATCGGCGCGCGCGTCAGCATCAGCCCGAACAGCAGGAGGACGACGACGGAACCGACGTAGATGAGCACCTGCACCCACGCGATGAACTCGGCGGTGAGCAGGAGGTACTCGACGGCGAGGCCGCCGAGGGCGACGACCAGCCACAGGGCGGCGTGCACCAGCTGCTTGGTGGTGACGGTGACGATCGCGGCGCCGAAGGTGACCAGGCCGACGAGGAGGAAGGCGATCTCGACGCCCGTCGGGGAGAGGAAGCCGTGACTGCCGGCTGCGGTGGCGGTGGTCATGCCTGTGTCTCCTCTCCGGGGTCGTTCTTGCCCGCCGCATCCGCCGCATCGGCCGCATCGGCCGCTGTGGCCGCTGTGGCCTGGGCGGGCTGGGCGGCCTGGGCGGCCGCCTGCTGCTCGGCCGCCAGCTTGTCGGCGGCCTTGCGGGCCGCGGCGAGTTCCTTGGGTTCCTCGGCGGCCGGGTCGAGGGCGGGCGGGGACGGCACCGTCCACATCCACTCGCGGAGCTTGTCGCGCTCGTGGGTGAGCTCGCGGATGTCGGTCTCGGCGTACTCGAACTCCGGGGACCAGAACAGCGCGTCGAAGGGACACACCTCGATGCAGATACCGCAGTACATGCAGAGGGAGAAGTCGATGGCGAAGCGGTCGAGGACGTTGCGGGAGCGCTCGCGGCCGCCGGGCGCGGCCGGCGGCACCGTCTCCTTGTGGGAGTCGATGTAGATGCACCAGTCCGGGCACTCGCGGGCGCACAGCATGCAGACCGTGCAGTTCTCCTCGAAGAGGCCGATCACGCCGCGCGTGCGGGGCGGCAGTTCGGGCTGGACGTCCGGGTACTGCTCGGTGACGGTCTTCCGCGTCATCGTGCGGAGGGTGACGGCGAGGCCCTTGGCCAAGCCGGACCCGGGGATCGGAGGCATCAGTTGATCGCCACCTTCACGATTCCGGTGAGCGCGATCTGCGCAAGAGCAAGGGGGACGAGCGTGGTCCAGGCGAGCTTCTGCAGCTGGTCCTCGCGCAGGCGCGGGTACGTGACGCGCAGCCAGATCACGATGAAGGCCAGGACCGCCGTCTTGAGCAGGGTCCAGACCCAGCCGAGACCGTCCGCGCCCCATGGGCCGTGCCAGCCGCCCAGGAACAGGACGGTGGTCAGGCCGCACAGGACGACGATGCCCGCGTACTCGGCGAGCAGGAACAGGGCGAAGCGCAGGCCCGTGTACTCGGTGTACGCGCCGAAGATGATCTCGGAGTCGGCGACCGGCATGTCGAAGGGCGGCCGCTGGAGTTCGGCGAGGCCGGCCACGAAGAAGACGACGGCACCGACGATCTGCCAGGGCAGCCACCACCACTCGAAGGCGTCAAGGATGCCGGGCAGGGAGACCGTTCCTGCGGCCATGGCGACCGACGCGGCGGCGAGCAGCATCGGCAGCTCGTACGCGAGCAGCTGCGCGGCCGTGCGCAGACCGCCGAGCAGGGAGAACTTGTTGGCGCTGGCCCAGCCCGCCATCAGGGCGCCGAGCACGCCGACGCCCATCACGGCGAGCACGAAGAAGATGCCCGCGTCGATGACCTGGCCGACGGCGCCGTCGCCGGGCCCGACCGGGATCGCGAGCAGCACGAGGAGGTACGGGAGCAGTGCCACCGCGGGGGCGATCTGGAAGACGCGGCGGTCGGCGTCGGCCGGGACCACGTCCTCCTTCTGCGCGAACTTGACGCCGTCGGCGACGAGCTGGGCCCAGCCGTGGAACCCGCCCGCGTACATGGGGCCGAGCCGGCCCTGCATATGGGCCATGACCTTGTGCTCGGTCTGCCCCACGACCAGGGGCAGCACGAGGAAGGCCACGAAGACGATGACGAGGCGCAGGGCGACGTCGAGTACGTCGTTCACTGCGCGCCTCCGTCAGGGGTGTTCGGGGTGTCGTCGCCGTCGGCCGGAGCGTCGGGCTCCGGGGGCGATACCGGTTCCGGGGCGACCTGCGCCTCGGGTACCGGTTCCGCCCCCGTGCCGGGGGCCTCGTCGAACGCCGGCTTGGCGTGGTGCCACGGGGCGTCACTCGTACGGGACTTCGGCGCGGGCTCCGCAGGCGCGGGTTCCGTGGGCGCGGGTTTCGTGGGCGCGGGCTCCGCAGGCGCAGGCTCCGGCGCCGGGGGCGATACCGGTTCCGGGGCGGCCTGCGCCTCGGGTGCCGGTTCCGCCCCCGTGCCGGGGGCCTCGTCGAACGCCGGCTTGGCGTGGTGCCACGGGGCGTCGCTCGTACGGGACTTCGGCGCGGGCTCCGCGGGCGCGGGTTCCGCGGGCGTGGGCTCCGCAGGCATGGACTCCGCAGCCGCGGGCTCCGGCGCCGCGGTCTTCGGCGCCGAAGACATCGCGCGCTGAGAAACCGATCCCTGCGAGGCACTGCGCGAGCGCCGGGCAGGGGCCGCCCCGCCGGTCTCCGCACTCGCCGGACCACCGCCGGTCCCGCCCCCGGCCCCAGTCCCGGCCTCAGACCCGGTCTCGGTCTGCTGACTCGCCGACCCCTGCGAAACGCTCCGCGCCCGCCGCACCGGCCGCACAGCCGAATCCGAACCCGAACCCGAAGCCGAACCCGGAGCCGCAGCCGAACCCGAACCTGGAGCCGAGCCCGGAGCCGCACCCGCCCCCGCAGCCGCACCCGGCGCCTCAGCCGTACCCGCAGCCGCACCCGTACCCGCAGCCCCAGCCGCCCCCGTCGCCGCAGCCGATTCGGCGCCCGGCGTCGCGGCCTGGCTCGCCGATCCCTCCGAAGCGCTCCGCGCCCGCCGCGCCGGTCGCTCCCCGGCGGCACCACGAGCACCGGCCGCCCCGGCGGCCCGTCCGGCGCCCCGCGCGGGCCGGGCCGGAGCAGGCGGCAGCTGGCCCTTCAGGGGGCCCCACTCGTTCGGGTCGGGTACGCCCGGCGGCAGCATCTGGCGGCGCTTGGGCCCGCCGTGGCCGGCCCCCGCCGCAGGCTCCCCCGGCTCCTTCGCGCCGGGCCACGCCTTGGCGACGCGCGCCGCGAGCACGAAGTCCTTGCGCAGCGGGTGTCCCTCGAAGCCCTCGGGGAGCAGGAGCGGGTCGAGCCCGGGGTGGTCGGTGAAGTCGACGCCGAACATCTCGTGCGTCTCGCGCTCGTGCCAGGCCGCGCCCGCGTACACGCCGACCGCCGTGGGCAGCACCGGCGCCGAGTGCGGCACGGTCGTGCGCAGCAGCAGGCGCCGCACGGACCCCGGCCCGGACGCGGTGCCGACCACCGCGACGTGCGCGCACACGCGGAACCCGGTGCCGGGCTCGTCGACCGCGCTCAGCCAGTCGAAATAGGTGCACCCCAGCGTCGTACGGGCGGTCTCCAGGGACGCGATCCACGCCTCGGCGGGGACGTCGACCGTCAGCAGGTCGTACGCCTCCTCGGCCGTGGCGCCGTCGCCGAACAGCTCCTCGACGGGAGCGGGCAGCCAGCTCACGCGGCACCCCCCGGCTTCGGCGGCTGCACGAGCGGGCTGCTCAGGGCGGCCGCGGAGGGCGCACCCGTCGCGGCGTAGCGCTCGCCGAGCGACTCGCGGGCGATCTTCTCCTGGAGCTTGAGGATGCCCTGGAGCAGCGCCTCCGGGCGCGGCGGGCACCCGGGCACGTACACGTCCACCGGGATGATCTGGTCGACGCCCTTGGTGACGGAGTACGAGTCCCAGTACGGGCCGCCGCAGTTGGAGCAGGCGCCGAACGAGATGACGTACTTCGGCTCGGGCATCTGCTCGTACAGGCGCTTCACGGCCGGCGCCATCTTGTCCGTGACCGTGCCGGACACGACCATCAGGTCGGCCTGGCGCGGCCCCGGCGCGAACGGGATCACGCCGAGCCGGATGAAGTCGTGACGGGCCATCGATGCCGCGATGAACTCGATGGCGCAGCAGGCGAGGCCGAAGTTGAAGACCCACAGCGAATAGCGGCGGCCCCAGTTGAGGACCACCTTCATCGGCTCGGGGGCCAGGCGGGAGAGCACGCCGAGCCGCTTCGGCTCCGGCAGATCCACGGGGGCAGGAGTCACGCCACTCACGTCCACGAGAGGACGCCCTTCTTGTATGCGTACAGCAGGCCCACGGCCAGGAAGCCGAGGAAGATGAACATCTCGACGAGCGTCGCCGCACCGAATCCCGGCGCGGCGAAGACCGTGGCCCAGGGGAAGAGGAAGATCGAGTCGACCGCGAAGATCACGTAGAGGAAGGCGTACACGTAGTAGCGGACCTGCGTGTGCGCCCAGCCGTCACCGACGGGGTCGACACCGCACTCGTACGTGAGGAACTTCTCCCGGGTGGGCACCACCGGGCGCAGCAGTTTGCCCGCGCCGAAGGCCACGGCGACGAACAGCACGCCGACGACGGCGAGCAGCCCGACCACCGAGTACGAGTGGAAGTAGTCCGCCGCGATGACGGTCACGTCTCAGCGCCCCTCGCGTGTCTGGTGTGTTCGACGATCTGTACGGACACGGAGTCTAGGGCCTGTTAAAGGAACGGTAAGCAGCCCGGTGCGGGGCGGCGGCGGTGCGAGGTGGGGTTATCCCCCGTTCGTCCCGGGCAGTCCGCCTCATGGCGCGGGCCCGAGCGCGCAGGGCACCCTTTCGGTTATGACCGAGCCACTCCACGCCCCCGACGCCACGGGCGGCGGCCCTGACGACGACCGTCCCGTGCTGCCGCCGGCGCGGTTCGCCCTCGACCGGCACACCTGGAAGGAGATCGCGTATCTCCTGAGCAGCTTCCCGCTGGCCCTCGTCGGCTTCGTGTACGCGGTGACGATGCTGGCGCTCGGCGCCGGCCTGACGGTCACCGTGATCGGGCTGCCGCTGATCGCGGGCGGACTGCGCGGCGCGCGGCTGATCGCGCGCATCGAGCGGGGCCGGGCCCGGGCGCTGCTCGGGGTGCGGATCGAGGAGCCGAGCCCGTTGCCGGTGCGGAACGCGGGCGGGTTCTTCGGCTGGCTGTGGAACGGTCTGAAGGACCCGGTGGGCTGGCGCGCCGTGCTGTACGAGGTGATCCGGCTGCCGTGGAGCGTGCTGACGTTCGCCCTGATGCTGCCGTCGCTGCTGGTGCTGTGGCCGGTGCTGCCGTTCATCGCGCGCGGCCTGGCCAACGCCGACCGGGCGATGGTGCGGGCCCTGCTCTCGCCCTCCGACGAGCTGGAGCGGCGGATCGCCGAGCTGGAGTCGGACCGGGGTGTCGTGGTCGACACCGCCGCCGCCGACCTGCGCCGCATCGAGCGCGATCTGCACGACGGCGCCCAGGCCCGCCTGGTCAACCTGGCGATGGGCCTCGGCCTGGCCAAGGAGAAGCTCCTGGAGGGCCAGGCCGACGAGACGGTGGCGGCGATGGTCGACGAGGCGCACGGCGAGGTGAAGCTCGCCCTTCAGGAACTGCGCGACCTGGCCCGCGGCATCCACCCGGCGGTCCTCACCGACCGCGGCCTGGACGCGGCCCTGTCCTCCGTCGCCTCCCGCTGCACGGTCCCGGTGAAGGTGACGGCCGATCTGCCGGCCCGCCCCGCCGAGGCCATCGAGGGCATCGCCTACTTCACCGTCTCCGAGCTGCTGCAGAACATCAGCAAGCACAGCCGGGCCACGAAGGCGAGCGTGGAGGTGTGGCGCTCCGGCGACCGGCTGCTCATCCAGGTGCAGGACGACGGGCAGGGCGGCGCGAGCCTCGACAAGGGCACCGGCATGGCCGGGCTCGCGGAGCGGCTCGGCGCGGTCGACGGCGTGTTCGTCGTGGACTCGCCGGAGGGCGGCGGCACCACCGTCACGGCCGAGCTGCCGTGGCGCGACCGCTTGCCCGTCGGCAAGGACTGAGGGCCGGGGGTAGGGAAAACCCCCGGTCGAAGACGCCGACCCGCCGCATGGCCCGGTCGGCCGCCGCCAGGGACCCTGGAATCAGAACGGCACACCAGCCCTCTCGGCAGAAACGGACGGCACCCCGATGGCCACGCAGCAGTACGGATATCGCGACGAGTACGCGTACTCGTACGAGGACGACTCCCGCGGTGACGGGCCGCACCGTGGCCTGAACCGTCTCCCGGCCTGGCTGCGCGCACCGATCGAGGGCCGGACCTGGCGGGAGTTCGCCTACCAGCTGGTGTCCCTGCCGATCGGCATCGCCTTCTTCACCTGGGTGGTGACGATGACGTCGCTCGGTGTGGGGCTGCTGATCACCTTCATCGGGGTGCCGGTGCTCGCGGCCGGGCTCGCCGGGGCGCGCGCCTTCGGCTCCCTGGAGCGGACCCGGGCGCGCGGCCTGCTCGGCCTGGAGGTCGGCACGCCGGAGCCGGTGCGGCCGCGCAAGGGCGGCGGCCCGCTGGCCTGGATGGGCGCCACGCTCAAGAGCGGCGTCTCCTGGCGGCACCTGCTGTACGGGGTGCTGCACTTCCCGTGGGCGACCTTCGCGTTCTCGGTGTCGCTCGCGTTCTGGACGATGGGCTGGGCGCTGTTCACGTACCCGCTGTGGCAGTGGGTCTTCCCGATGTACGCGGGCCAGGCGGGCCTGCAGCTCTACGGTGACAGCGCCCACTCGGTGTATCTGAACAACCCCTTCGAGATCGCGCTCACCTCGCTGGCCGGTCTGCTCGTCGTGCTGGTGACGCCGTGGATCATCCGGGGCCTGACCACGGTGGACCGGCTGATGGTCGGCGGGCTGCTCGGCCCGTCGCGGCTCGCCTCCCGCGTGGTGGAGCTGGAGTCGGACCGCGGTGTCGTGGTCGACACCGCCGCCGCCGACCTGCGCCGCATCGAGCGCGATCTGCACGACGGCGCCCAGGCCCGGCTGGTCAACCTGGCCATGGGCCTGGGGCTGGCCAAGGAGAAGCTGGCCGAGGACCCCGAGGCCGCGGCCCGCATGGTCGACGAGGCGCACGGCGAGGTGAAGACCGCGCTGCAGGAACTGCGCGACCTGGCCCGCGGCATCCACCCGGCGGTCCTCACCGACCGCGGCCTGGACGCGGCCCTGTCCTCCGTCGCCTCCCGCTGCACGGTCCCGGTCGTGGTCGAGGTGGACCTGAAGGAGCGCCCGGCGCCCGCGATCGAGGGCATCGCCTACTTCACCGTCTCCGAGCTGCTGCAGAACGTGAGCAAGCACAGCCGGGCGACCCGCGCCACGGTCGACGTGTGGCGGGCCGGGGACCGGCTGATGCTCCAGGTGCAGGACAACGGGGTGGGCGGCGCAGACGCCGGTGCCGGTTCGGGCCTCTCCGGTCTGGCCGAGCGGCTCGACGCGGTCGACGGGATCCTGCTGGTCGACTCGCCGGCCGCGGGCCCGACCCGGGTCACCGCCGAGCTCCCGTGGCGGCGCGCCTGACCCACCCGGCACGGCGGGGCGGCATCCCACAGGTGCCGCCCCGCTTCCGTGCGGCTGCATCCGCCCCCTACTTTCGGCCGCACGGGCGCACCCGGCCCCCGATGCTGGAATGCTGGACCTGTCAGAACTGGCCCCGGTGAACAGGTTCGCCGGGGCACTGGGGGGCCAAGGACGTGTCGCGAAACATGGAGGACAGGGTGCGGGTGGTCATCGCCGAGGATTCAGTGCTGCTCAGGGAGGGCCTGACCCGGCTGCTGACCGACCGGGGGCACGACGTGGTCGCCGGGGTCGGCGACGGCGAGGCGCTGGTCAAGACCATCACCGAGCTCGGTGAGCAGGCCCAGCTGCCGGACGTGGTCGTGGCGGATGTGCGGATGCCGCCCACGCACACGGACGAGGGGGTGCGCGCGGCGGTCCAGCTGCGCGCCAGGTTCCCCGACCTCGGGGTCCTGGTCCTTTCGCAGTACGTGGAGGAGCAGTACGCCACCGAGCTGCTCGCGGGGTCGAGCCGCGGGGTGGGCTATCTGCTCAAGGACCGGGTCGCGGAGGTACGGGAGTTCGTGGACGCCGTCGTGCGCGTCGCCGAGGGCGGCACCGCGCTCGACCCGGAGGTCGTCGCCCAGCTGCTCGGCCGCAGCCGCAAGCAGGACGTCCTGGCGAACCTCACGCCGCGCGAGCGCGAGGTTCTCGGCCTGATGGCGGAGGGCCGCACGAACTCGGCGATCGCCCGCCAGCTCGTGGTGAGCGACGGCGCGGTCGAGAAGCACGTGAGCAACATCTTTCTGAAGCTGGGTCTGTCGCAGAGTGACGGGGATCACCGGCGGGTTCTCGCCGTCCTGACCTACCTGAACTCCTGATCGACTGACACGCTGTCAGATATGGAAGGAATCGGGTCACCTGCCGGGACGCGCCGCCGCCCCGGAGGGATCCGGTCCGGATCCAGACATAGAACCAAAGGACGAGCCGAGGGCGTCTTCCCCACAGCGTCGCGACAGCTTCGAGTGGGACCCGGAGGGGTGGGCGGATCATGACAAACCGGGGCGACAAGCCGTCTCATTTCCGGGTCCGCGATGCGAACGCTCAGAGGAAGGTGACCCTTACAGACGTAGGGTGGGCCTTGGGAAGGCCGTGGGACGGCCCTGCCCGCACAGCCGCCCCGAGGGAGGTCCAGTTCAGTGACCAGCCAGGTCAGTAGCGCAGCCGAGCAGACCGACAGCGCAGATGGTGCTGTGGTCGGGGAACAGCGCTCACCTGCGGGTGAATCCAGCAAGGACGTACGGCGCCTGGACCGGGTGATCATCCGGTTCGCGGGTGACTCCGGTGACGGTATGCAGCTCACGGGTGACCGGTTCACCTCGGAGACGGCGTCGTTCGGCAACGACCTGTCGACGCTGCCGAACTTCCCGGCCGAGATCCGGGCCCCCGCAGGCACTCTGCCGGGGGTTTCCTCCTTCCAGCTGCACTTCGCCGACCACGACATCCTCACGCCGGGCGACGCGCCGAACGTGCTGGTGGCGATGAACCCGGCGGCGTTGAAGGCGAACATCGGCGATGTGCCGCGCGGCGCCGAAGTCATCGTCAACACGGACGAGTTCACCAAACGGGCGATGGCGAAGGTCGGCTACGACGCCAGCCCCCTGGAGGACGGCTCGCTGGACGGCTATCACCTGCATCCGGTGCCGCTGACCACGCTGACGGTCGAGGCGCTCAAGGAGTTCGAGCTGTCCCGCAAGGAGGCCGAGCGCAGCAAGAACATGTTCGCGCTGGGCCTGCTGTCGTGGATGTACCACCGGCCGACCGAGGGCACGGAGAAGTTCCTCAAGCAGAAGTTCGCGCGCAAGCCCGAGATCATGAAGGCGAACCTCGCCGCGTTCCACGCGGGGTGGAACTTCGGCGAGACGACCGAGGACTTCGCGGTCTCCTACGAGGTCGCGCCGGCCGCCACCGCGTTCCCGGTGGGCACCTACCGCAACATCTCCGGGAACCTGGCCCTGTCCTACGGCCTGATCGCCGCGTCGAAGCAGGCAGACCTGCCGCTGTACCTGGGCTCGTACCCCATCACCCCGGCCTCGGACATCCTGCACGAGCTGTCCAAGCACAAGAACTTCGGCGTACGTACCTTCCAGGCGGAGGACGAGATCGCCGGCATCGGCGCGGCGCTCGGCGCGGCCTTCGGCGGCAGCCTGGCCGTGACCACCACCTCCGGCCCCGGCGTGGCCCTCAAGTCGGAGACCATCGGCCTCGCCGTCTCGCTCGAACTGCCGCTGCTGGTCGTGGACATCCAGCGCGGCGGGCCCTCCACCGGTCTGCCGACCAAGACCGAGCAGGCCGACCTGCTGCAGGCGATGTACGGGCGCAACGGCGAGGCACCGGTCCCGGTCGTCGCCCCGTGCACCCCGGCCGACTGTTTCGACGCGGCCCTGGAGGCGGCCCGGATCGCGGTCACCTACCGCACCCCGGTCCTGCTCCTGTCGGACGGCTACCTGGCCAACGGCAGCGAGCCGTGGCGCATCCCCGAGCTGGACGAACTGCCGGACCTGCGGGTGCAGTTCGCGTCCGGGCCCAACCACACCCTGGACGACGGCACCGAGGTGTTCTGGCCCTACAAGCGCGACCCGCAGACCCTGGCGCGCCCCTGGGCCGTCCCCGGCACCCCGGGCCTGGAGCACCGCATCGGCGGCATCGAGAAGCAGGACGGCACGGGGAACATCTCCTACGACCCGGCCAACCACGACTTCATGGTCCGCACCCGCCAGGCCAAGATCGACGGTATCCAGGTCCCGGACATCGAGGTCGACGACCCCACCGGCAGCGCCACCACCCTGGTCCTGGGCTGGGGTTCGACCTACGGCCCGATCACCGCCGCGGTCCGCCGGCTGCGCACGGCCGGCGAATCCATCGCCCAGGCCCACCTGCGCCACCTCAACCCGTTCCCGCGGAATCTGGGCGAGGTCCTGAAGCGTTACGACAAGGTGGTGATCCCCGAGATGAACCTCGGCCAGCTCGCCACCCTCATCCGGGCCAAGTACCTGGTGGACGCCCACAGTTACAACCAGGTCAACGGCATGCCGTTCAAGGCCGAGCAGCTCGCCACGGCGCTCAAGGAGACGATCGATGGCTGACACGACGACCACGGAAGCAGCCGAGGGTTCGACGGAGACGCTTCTGTCCCTGGTCCCCAAGGCCGAGGCCAAGCAGTCCATGAAGGACTTCAAGTCCGATCAGGAAGTGCGCTGGTGCCCCGGCTGCGGTGACTACGCGATCCTCGCGGCGGTGCAGGGCTTCATGCCCGAACTCGGCCTCGCCAAGG
This sequence comes from Streptomyces sp. VRA16 Mangrove soil, assembly GCF_017377775.1. GTDB lineage: Bacteria > Actinomycetota > Actinomycetes > Streptomycetales > Streptomycetaceae > Streptomyces. Next base: position 59,896 of record NZ_JAFVLN010000011.1, on the reverse strand, counting down.
AGAACATCGTCTTCGTCTCCGGCATCGGCTGCTCGTCCCGCTTCCCGTACTACATGAACACGTACGGGATGCACTCCATCCACGGCCGCGCCCCGGCGATCGCGACGGGCCTGGCGTCGTCCCGCCGCGACCTTTCGGTGTGGGTGGTGACGGGCGACGGCGACGCGCTCTCCATCGGCGGCAACCACCTGATCCACGCCCTGCGCCGCAACGTGAACCTGAAGATCCTCCTCTTCAACAACCGCATCTACGGCCTCACCAAGGGCCAGTACAGCCCCACCTCCGAGGTCGGCAAAATCACCAAGTCGACCCCGATGGGCTCGCTGGACGCCCCCTTCAACCCGGTCTCCCTCGCGATCGGCGCGGAGGCGTCCTTCGTGGCCCGCACCGTCGACTCCGACCGCAAGCACCTCACCTCGGTGCTCCGCGCGGCGGCCGACCACCCCGGCACGGCGCTGGTGGAGATCTACCAGAACTGCAACATCTTCAACGACGGCGCCTTCGAGGTCCTCAAGGACAAGCAGCAGGCAGAGGAAGCGGTCATCCGCCTGGAACACGGCGAACCGATCACCTTCGGCGCGAACGCCTCCAAGGGCGTGGTCCGCGACGCGGCGACGGGCGACCTGAAGGTCGTCCCGGTCACGGACGCCAACCGCTCCCAGATCCTGGTCCACGACGCCCACACCCCGTCCCCGACCACCGCCTTCGCCCTCTCCCGCCTGGCCGACCCCGACACCCTGCACCACACGCCGATCGGCGTCTTCCGCAGCGTGGAACGCCCGGTCTACGACACGGAGATGGCCAACCAGCTCGACTCGGCGATCGAACAGAACGGCAAGGGAGACCTGGCGGCCCTGCTGGCCGGCGGGGACACCTGGACCGTGGTGGGCTGACGCTTCAGCGGTACGTGCGTGAGGGCCGGACCACGGGCGGGGTCCGGCCCTCAGCCATGTCTGGTGATCAGACGCCGTCCGGCGATCAGGCGTCGGGGAGGTCGCGCTTGGCCCGGATCAGGGTCTTGCGGGTGATGATGACAAGGCGCTCATCACGGCCGAGCGTGACACCAGGGGGGAGTTGGCCGCGCAACGCCTCGGTGGCCTCCGTGCCGATCACCGCGAAGTTGCTGTCGCTCAACTCGAAGATGTCCGGACAGGTCTCGCCCGTCCCGCAGCCCCTTGCACGAGGCGCGTCCCCCACTCGACGGACGATCTTCACAGTCGGGACTCCCTTACGCGCACCCACCCTGCCGCGACTGCGGCAGATCACAGGCGGCATCGCAACATGAGCAGCCCCGCTTGCAGTGACTCGCGTCAACGACGCGCGGCTTGTCCACGCGAATGGCCCCCAGTAATGTGCTGCCCCCTTGCCGCACAGGGTTCCACGGGGCCGCCCCTCTATCCGGTGCTTTACGATTCCTTGGCGTTACGGGGTCCGGATCGCGTCAACCAGGCCACCGGCCGGTGGGCCACCCGTACGAAAGCAACGCCTTCCCCTCTCGGGCGTCCGTTCGATCAACCCCGCCGGCTGTCAGACGAGTCGGGCTCAGGTCCCAGGTCGCGGCCCACGACCCACCACTCGTCGGGGTCCGACTCCAGCTCCTCCATCATGTTGTCCATGACCGCACACACCCGGGCGTCCAGCGATCCGTCGGGGAGGCTGCGCCGGTGTTCCACGGTCCGCTGCCAGTAGTCCTTGAAGACCTGGTTCGTACACAGCACGCGCAGGTTCCCGATCAGCTCGTCCCAGCAGAACGCCCCGACCCGGTGCGCGAGCAGCAGCACCGAGTATTCCCGGTTGGCCCACAACATCAGTCGGCGTTCTTTGACGGTCAGGTCCGGCAGGGTACTCAGGGCCGCGGCGAGGTCAGGGTCGGCGATGGCGCGGTCCAACTGGTCCAGGAACAAGGTGTGTTGGCGCAGGGTGTTCGCGCGGCGCATCTCCTCAACCAGCCGCTCCAGCAGCTCGTCTCGGTGACGGCGGCGAGCGGAGCCAGCCGTCAGCCAGGCACCCACCCTCCGCAAGGGCGATGTCATTGCGGCCATGTCAAGGCGACCCCCCGGGTCGGCGAACGGGCGGAGCGTCCCACCTCCAGGGTGCCGAGCGGGTCCGGATGGCGCGGGAGGTGGACAGGGGCGCACGGATGGATGGCGGGATGCGTGACGGTGGGCGCCCTATCGGGTGTGTGCCCTTTATGTAATGAAGACATGCCAAAGGTAAGTGCAACCTACGTCACCCGCAGGAAGCGCCCAGCGCACCCGGCTGGCCCGGTTCACGCCTCGTTCGCGCCCCCTCGATCCCCGCGCGCGGCGTCGTACGCCAGTCGCGCGTCCGCCACCGCCCCCACGCGCCGCTCCGTCCAGTCCGCCGGCGCCCGCACCTGCTCCGCCGCCCCTCGCCGGGCGTCGTCCGCTGCGTCCACTGGCGCACCTTACTTACTCCCATACCCGTAACTTACTTTGAAGTGGGTACTTTCGAATACACAGCGCAGGTCGTACGGTGAGTGAGAACCACCCACAGGGGAACATCAAGGAGATTTCAGACATGAGCCTCGTCGTCACCGGTGCCACCGGCCAGCTCGGGCGTCTCGTCGTCGAGGGACTGCTCGCCGCGGGCGTGCCCGCCCAGGACATCGCCGCCGTCGTCCGCAGCAAGGAGAAGGGCGCCGAGCTCGCCGCGCGCGGGGTCGAGCTGCGGATCGCCGACTACAGCGCCCCCGAGACCCTGACCGGCGCCTTCCGCTCCGGCGACCGCGTCCTGCTGATATCCGGCAGCGAGGTCGGCCGGCGCGTGCCGCAGCACCGGGCCGTCATCGACGCCGCCAAGGCCGCGGACGTGGCGCTGCTCGCGTACACCGGCGTGCTCGGCGGGCCCGACGCCGACTTCTCGCTCGCCGACGAGCACAAGGCCACCGAGCAGGCGATCCTCGACTCCGGCCTGCCGTACACGTTCCTGCGCAACGGCTGGTACCACGAGAACTACACCGCCAACCTGGCCCCGGTCCTCGCCCACGGCGCCGTCGTCGCGAGCGCCGGCGAGGGCCGTGTCGCCTCGGCCTCGCGCGCCGACTACGCCGCGGCCGCCGTCGCCGTACTGACCGGCGAGGGGCACGAGAACGCGACGTACGAGCTCAGCGGCGACGTCGCCTGGTCGCTCGCCGAGTACGCGGCCGAGGTGGCCCGGCAGTCCGGCCAGGAGGTCACCTACCGGGCCGTGACGCCGGAGGAGAACCGGCAGATGCTGGTCGGCGCCGGGGTTCCCGAGGCGTTCGCCGACGTCCTCGTGGGCGTCGACGCCGCCATCGAGCGCGGCCTGCTCGCCCGCCGCAACGGCGACCTCGCCCGCCTCATCGGCCGCCCGACGACGCCGGTCGCCGACGCCGTCGCCGAGGCCCTCAAGTGACCGGCCCGAGCTGTCAGGACCGTATCGCGATACGGGAATGACACACTCCGCCCCGCGGCGCTACCTTCTTGGTGGCCGCCGCGGGGCTGCCGTATGTCTGGAGGAGGGGCTGCCGTGGCCGAGGGCGAGCAGGGAGCACGGGGAGAGCAGGAGAAGCAGGGCCGGATCGGGCTCGTCAACGGGTTCGCGGCGTACGGGATGTGGGGGCTCGTGCCCCTGTTCTGGCCGCTGCTCAAGCCGGCGGGCGCCGCGGAGATCCTGGCCCACCGGATGGTGTGGTCGCTCGTCGTGGTGGGCGTCGCGCTGCTCTTCGTACGGAAGTGGGACTGGCTGCGCGAGCTGGTGCGGCAGCCGAAGCGGCTGGGGCTCGTCACCATCGCGGCCGCCGTCATCACCGTGAACTGGGGCCTGTACATCTGGTCCGTGAACGCGGGGCACGTCGTCGAGGCGTCCCTCGGCTACTTCATCAACCCGCTCGTCTCCATCGCCCTCGGTGTCCTGCTGCTCGGCGAGCGGCTGCGGCCCGCGCAGTGGGCGGCCGTCGGCGTCGGGGTGCTCGCGGTGCTCGTGCTCGCCATCGGGTACGGGCGGCCGCCGTGGATCTCGCTGACCCTCGCCTTCTCGTTCGGCACGTACGGGCTCGTGAAGAAGAAGGTCGATCTGGGCGGCGTCGAGTCGCTGGCCGCCGAGACGGCCGTGCAGTTCCTGCCCGCGTTCGGCTACCTGGTGTGGCTGGCGGCGCGGGGCGAGCTGTCCTTCGCGCAGGAAGGGTTCGGGCACGCGGCGCTGCTCGCCTCCACCGGGCTCGTCACCGCGATTCCGCTGGTGTGCTTCGGCGCCGCCGCGATCCGGGTGCCGCTGTCCACGCTCGGGCTGCTGCAGTATCTGGCGCCGGTGTTCCAGTTCATGCTCGGGATCTTCTACTTCCACGAGGAGATGCCCGGCGAGCGCTGGGCCGGGTTCGGGCTCGTGTGGCTGGCGCTGGTCGTGCTGACGTGGGACGCGCTGCGCACCGCACGGTCCGGGCGGATCCGGCTGGCCCGGGCCACCGCCGCCGCGGCCGCCGCCCCCGACCCGGCGGGCGCCGAGGTTCAGCGGGAGTCCGCCGTCTGAACCGCCGCCCGGGGCGTCGGCACCCGTAGCTCGGTGCGCTGCACGGCGACCGTGACGACGCCCAGCAGCACCAGGTTCAGGGCGAGCTCGGTGACCGCAGCGAACTGGTTCACCGTGAACTTGAAGACCTGGCCGCACAGCAGATCGGTCAGGAGTGCCCGGCGCAGCAGCCGGTAGGGCGTCGCCGGGTCCGCGCGCGGGCGCAGCAGCCTGACCGCCGCCGCGGCCCCGAACCCGCCCGCGACGACCGCGCTGGCCATCACCCCGACGCAGGCACCCCACTGCGGATCGCCGTCCAGGCGGCCGCCCAGCAGGGCCACGCTCATCCACACGGCGAACACGACGGCCTCGATCACCACCCACAGCACGGCGACGGTGACGGCGGGGCGGGTGCGGGCGATGCCGCGCAGGGTGCGTTCCAGGCGGTCCCGGGTCCTGCGCAGGCGCTCGGCGGGGCCCGGGGCCCGCTCGGGCAGAGCCGTCAGGAGCTGGACGAGCGCCCGGTCGGCCGGGTCCGGCGAGTCCACGACCAGGCTCAGCGCGTCCTGGCGCTCCGTCTCGGTCAGGCCCGACGCGATGCCGGACAGAGCGAGGTCGGCGGCGTTGGCCGTGCGCTGCGCGGCGGTGAGCGGGGCGCGGCGCGCGCGGCGGCGCAGCAGCCGGGCCAGGAGGACGAGCAGGACGAAGCTGAGGTAGATGATCCCGGCGGCCGGCCGGTAGAAGTAGCCGGGCTCGTCGGTGATCTGCTTGCCGACCTCGTCGATGAACAGGCCGAAGCCGACGCCGCCGACGAGACACGCGCCGAGCCGGGCCGTGCGCCCCAGGAAGACCACCGCGAGCAGCAGCGCGGCCGCCATCAGCAGCCCGCCCCACAGCATGTGCGCGATGTGCAGATGGCTGCCGCTCCCGCCGCCCAGCTTCGGGTATCCGGCCTGCGCGAGGGAGAAGCGCGTGACGAGGACGGTGCCGATGCCGGTGAGGGCGAAGGTGGTCAGACAGGTGACGGCGCCGACGCCGCGGACCAGTCCCGCTCCTGGACGACCGTGTCGCATGCTGTCCGCCTCCCTGCCGTTCCGCGTGCCCTCGTGCGCCGTGTGGACCTGCCGTGCCTGTCCAGCCTGCGGGAGCCGGGGCGGGCCGCGGATCCGGGACATCCCCGATGCGGCCCGCAACTCCCCCTGAGTTGTCAGTGGTTGGTTCTATAAAGGGGACATGACTCTGCACTGGAAACTCGTGGTGGACGCCGCCGACCCGCACGCCCAGGCCGCCTTCTGGGCCGAGACGCTCGGCTATGAGGTGGAGGACAACGCCGCGCTGATCGAGCGCCTGCTCGGCTTCGGCGCGCTGACGAAGGAGGACACGGTGGAGTTCCGGGGGCGCCTCGCCTTCCGGGACCTGATCGCCGTACGGCACCCGGACGACCCGGTGGACGAGGAGCGCGGGTCCGGGCTCGGGCGACGGATCCTGTTCCAGCGGGTGCCGGAGGCGAAGACGGTCAAGAACCGGCTGCACATCGACGTCCACGCGGCCCCCGGGCAGCGCGACGCCGAGACCGAGCGGCTCGTCGGTCTCGGCGCACGGGTCCTGGAGCAGGTGAAGGAGCAGGGCGGGCAGTGGACGCTGATGGCGGATCCGGAGGGGAACGAGTTCTGTGTGCAGTGAGCCCCGTCCCGGCCGCCGGGGCGGTCAGCTGTCGGCGTCCGTGCCGCGCGACACCTTCTCCCACGCGGCGAGGTCGGCCCGCTGTGCGTCGATGTGGGCGGTGATCCCGTCCACCGCGTCGCCGCCGAGCGGGAGGCGCAGCGGGGTCCGCTCGGCCTCCAGGGCGAGACGGATCGCCGCCGCGGCCTTGGCCGGGTCGCCGGGCTGAAGGCCGTCGGAGCCCTCGACCATCCGGCGGGTGGCCCCGGCGGTCTCGTCGTACGCGGGCAGGGGCTCGGAGAAGTAGGCGGCGCCCTTGCCGAAGAGGTTGGTGCGGAAGGCGCCGGGCTCCACGACGAGGACCTTGACGCCGTACGGCGCGACCTCGGCGGCCAGGCCCTCGGAGAGCTGCTCCAGGGCCGCCTTCGTCGCGCTGTACGCGGAGAACCCGCCGAAGGAGAGCTGACCGCCGACGCTGCTCATGTTGACGATCGCGCCGCCGCGCCGCTCGCGCATCTGCGGCAGCAGGGCCCGCGTGAGCCGGGCCGGGCCGAAGACGTGCAGCTCGAACAGGTCGCGCAGCTCGGTGTCGGTGGTCTCCTCGAAGGCGCCGACCTGGGTGCGGCCCGCGTTGTTGACCAGGACGTCGACGCGGCCGTACCGGGCCAGGACGTCGGCGGCCACGGCGTCCACGCGCGCCCCGTCCGTGATGTCGAGGGAGATCGCCTCGACCTGGTCGGGGTGGGCGGCGACCAGGTCGGCGAGGCCCTCGGCGCGCCGGGCGGTGCCGATCACCGTGTCTCCGGCGGCGACGGCGGCCTCGGCGATGGCCCGCCCGAAACCGCTGGTCGCGCCGGTGACGAGCCAGACCTTGGCGTTGCTGCTGGTGTCCGTCATCTCGGATCCCTCCCGGTGATCATCATCAAGCGTCGTGGTCAACTCGCTTTCGGGTGGCTCCCGTTGGCGATGTGACCATCCTCGGCCGCCGCACCCGGGGGCGTCCAAGACCCGCTGTGATAGCCATGGGGCATGGATGTCCACGGTCGTGATCTCCGGTACTTCGCCGCCGTCGCCGACGAGTTGAACTTCACGCGGGCCGCCGGGCGGCTGTACGTCTCCCAGCCCGCCCTGAGCAAGCAGATCCGGATGCTGGAGCGGCAGCTCGGGGCGGATCTCTTCGTGCGGGACCGCCGGACGGTGCGGCTCACCGCCGTGGGCGAGGCCCTGCTGCCGCACGCCCGCGCCGTGCTCGCGGCCTGGGAGACGGCCGAGGCCGCGGTGCGGGAGGCGCGGACCGCCGAGCGGCACTCCCTGGTCGTCGGGATGTCCACCAGTCCGGGGCGCGGACTGCTGCCCGCCCTGCGCTCCCGCCTCCTCGCCGGGCATCCGGCGGCGCGGCCCGCCCTGCGCCAGGTCAACTGGGCCGATCCGAGCGCCGGGCTCGCGGACGGGTCGAGCGACGTGGCCTTCGTCTGGCTGCCGCTGCCGGACGCGGAGCGGTACCGGTCGGTGGTCGTCGCCGAGGAGCCGCGGCTCGTGGCGCTGCCCTCCGGCCATCCGCTGGCGGCCCGTACCGAGGTGGACTTCGCCGAACTGCTCGACGAGCCGTTCCTCGCACTGCCGGCCGAGGCGGGCGCCCTGCGCGACTACTGGCTGGCCCTCGACGCGCGGGGCGGTCGCCCGCCGCGGATCGGGGCCGTCGTGGGCAGCGCCGAGGAGACCCACGAGGCGGTGGCCAACGGGCAGGGTGTGGTCCTGCTGGCCGTCGGCAACACGCCGCTGATCGTGCGCGACGAGGTGACGGCGGTGCCGGTCCGCGGCATCACCCCGTCCCAACTGGCCGTCGCCGCGCGGGCGGACGACGACCGGGTACTGGTACGGGCCTATCTGGAGGCGGCCGCGTCCGTCGCCCGCGCGGCGGGGGGCTGAGCACCGGGCCGGGCGGAACGCGGTCGTCGCGTCACCCCTGGCGCCGATTAAATGCGTATGCATATACTGCACGCGCATTCAATCGGCGTACGCATTCTCAGGGGGACCCATGCCCACCCGGAACTTCCTCTTCCTCCTCGGCAGCAGCCGCCCCGGCGGCAACACCGAGATCCTGGCCCGCAGGGCCGCCGAGCAACTGCCGTCGGACGTCGACCGGCGCTGGATCGACCTGGCCGCGCACCCGCTCCCCGACTTCGAGGACCTGCGCCACGACAGCGACCACGTCCGGCCCGAGGGCGACGACACCGCGCTGCTCCTGGACGCGACGCTCGCCGCGACCGACATCGTGATCGCCTCGCCGCTGTACTGGTACTCGGTCTCCTCGTCCACCAAGCGCTACCTGGACCACTGGTCGGGCTGGCTGCGCACCCCGGGCGTCGACTTCAAGGAGACCCTCGCCGGACGCACCCTGTGGGGCGTGACCGCGCTCGCCCACGAGGAGACCGAGGTCGCCGACCCGCTGGTCGGCACCCTCACCAACTCGGCCGCGTACATGGGCATGCGCTTCGGCGGCGTCCTGTTCGGCAACGGCAGCAGGCCCGGCGACGTACTCAAGGACGAGGAGGCGCTGAGGAACGCCAAGACGTTCTTCGCACGGGAGGCGCCGCTCGCGCGGTTCCCTTACGAGAAGCAGTAGTCCCTTACGAGAAGCAGTAGTCCCGTACGAGAAGCCGTAGTCCCGTACGAGAAGCCGTCGTCAGGCGGTGATGTCCTTCGCCGTGAACCGCGCCCACGCCGCCGAGCCGAACACCGCCGCGTACAGCGCCTGGATCTCCAGGTTCTTGATCAGGTCGTCCCAGTAGACCGGTTCGCGCATCAGGTCGGCGAAGGAGAGCCAGTGGTGCGAGAAGAAATACGGCTGGATGGCGTGCAGCTGGGGGATCTGGTCGAGGATCTGCACGGTGATCAGCAGTCCCACGGTCGTCGCCATCGCCGCGATGCCGCTGCTGGTGAGCGTCGAGACGAACAGACCGAGAGCGGCGATGCCGAGCAGTGAGGCGGCGACGACCAGGGCGATCAGGAACGCCCGCCACAGCCCTTCCGCGAAGCTGATCTGCGTGCCCGAGATGGTGACGAGATCGCCGAGCGGGAACAGGATCGCGCCGGTGATCAGCGCGGAGACCGCCACGATCAACGTCGCGACCAGGCAGAACGCCATCGTCGTCGCGTACTTGGTGAGCAGCAGACGGGTGCGGCCCGCCGGGGCGACCAGGAGATAACGCAGCGTCCCGGCGTTCGCCTCGCCCGCGATCGCGTCGCCCGCGACGACCCCGACCGCCATCGGCAGGAAGAACGGCAGCGTCGCGGCGAGCGCCGTGAAGACCAGGAACAGTCCGTTGTTCGTGATCTGCGCGATGAACGCCGGGCCGCCCCCGCCACCCGCCCCGCCCCCGCCGATCCCCGAACCGTCGCTCGTCTCGATCTTGACCGCCACGCCGATGAGGACCGGCACCCCGGCCAGGACCGCGAAGAGCGCGCGGGTGCGCCAGCGCCGGAAGGTCACGCCGAGTTCGCTGCGCAGCAGCCCGAGCGTCCACACGAGCCGTACCGGCGACGCCGTCGCCTCAGCCTGCGACATCGAAGCCCTCCCCCGTCAGGGCGACGAACGCGTCCTCCAGGGAGGCCCGTTCGACGCCGAAGCCGCGGACGCGGACGTCCGCCGCCACCAGTGCCGCGTTGAGATCCGCCAGGTCCGTTTCCGGGGGCGGCGGTTCGGCCGTCACCTCGTCGCCCGTGACGTCCAGGACCGTGATGCCGTGGTCCTTCAGGACGCGTACGGCGTCCGACGCGTCCGGCGTGGTGACGGTGAGCCTTCCCCGTACGCCCGCCGCCAGTTCGGCGACCGGGCCCTGCGTGATGAGCCGGCCCTGCGCCATCACGGCGGCGTGCGTGCAGACCTGTTCGATCTCGTCGAGGAGGTGCGAGGAGAGGAAGACGGTGGTGCCGTCCGAGGCCAGCTCCCGCACCAGGGTTCTGATCTCGCGCATGCCCTGCGGGTCGAGGCCGTTCGTCGGCTCGTCGAGGACGAGCAGGCGGCGCGGCTGCAGCAGCGCGGCGGCCAGACCGAGGCGCTGCTTCATGCCGAGCGAGTACGCCTTCGCCTTCTTGGCCGCGGCGGCCGTCAGGCCCACCCGGTCCAGGGCGGCGGTGACCCGCTGCTTACGGGTACGGGGATCGGCCGTCGGGTCCGCCGCGTCGTAACGGAGCAGATTGTCACGGCCGGACAGGAACCCGTACAGGGCCGGCCCCTCGATCAACGCGCCCACCTGTGGCAGGACGGCGCGCGTGGCGCGGGGCATGGGGCTGCCGAGCACCCGGGCGGTGCCGGAGGTCGGCTCGATCAGGCCCATCAGCATGCGGATGGTGGTGGTCTTGCCCGAGCCGTTCGGCCCGAGGAAGCCGAAGACGGCGCCCTCGGGGACGGTGAGGCTCAGCCGGTCGACCGCGAGCTGGCCGCCCCGGTACCGCTTCGTGAGCTCCCTGGTCTCGATGACCGCCGACGGATCCGGCTGTGCCGGCTGCTCCATGCCCCTCCCCGGTACGACGGTGAGGGGCGGTGCCCGCCGTCAGCGGCGCGCACCGGCCCCTCACCCCTTCAACTGCCGTGCGTTCAGCTCGCGTCGGCCGCCTTCACCAGCGCGTCCTTGGTGACCGCACCGGCGTAGACCGTGCCGTCCTGCGTGATGAGCACGTTCACCAGACGCGTCGAGTAGACCGTGCCCGAACCGAACTTCCCTGTCACCCGGTCGCCCAGGGAGTTCAGGAACTTCTGCGCGTCGGCCGGCATGTTGCCGCTCGTGGCGCCGGAGGCCAGGCCACCGGCCTCCTTGGGCATCTTCAGCTGGGCGATCGAGGTCCAGCCCTTGCCGATCGTGTTCAGACCACTCAGGCCGTCGAGGCCCTCGGCGCCCTTGAGGTCCTCGCGCGCCGCTCCGTGGTCCTGCGCCTTCAGGTCGCCGGCCTCGGTGACCTTCGTGCCCTTCGACGGCTTGAAGTCGAAGGTGGAGGCGGCCGGCTTGCCGAAGTCGACGCTGGTGAAGCCCGCGTCGACGACCGCGGCACCGCCACTGGCCGGGGTCAGCGTGAACTTCAGCGGCGTACCGGTCTTCGCGTCCACGGAGACCGTGATCGCGCCGACCGTCGAACCGGACTGCTTCGGCTTGATCTGCAGCCGGTACGCGTCCCGTCCCGCGATCTGCGCCGTGCCGTCGACGGAGAACGACGTGCTGTCGCCGGACGCCTTGAGGATCTGGTCCGTCAGCTCCTTGGGCGTGGCGGGCACCCCCTCGGGCGCCGCCTTCTTCCCGGCCTTCTGGTCCTTGCCCGTCGCGTGGTACGCCTCGTTCGACCTGCTGTCGTAGGCCCACACGTCGCTGCCGTTGTGGATCACGCTGTACTCGGCGGCGCTGTCCAGGATCGACAGCTTCTGCCGGTCCGCGCCGTCGGCGGCGACCCGCAGCGTGTGCGTGCCGCTGGCCAGCTCGGTCAGCTTCTCCTTCGGGTCGGCCGACGAGCCGCCCTTGCCCTGCCCGCCCACGCCTCCCAGCGAGGACGCGGCGCCGCCCAGCGAGGGCAGCCCCAGATCGGTGTGGATCTTGATGGTGCCGGACAGCTGTTCGGTGTCCGACTTGGCGATCTTCTCGATGAGTTCCTGGGCGGTGACCTTCGGCAGGCTCGGATCGCCCGAGTCGGCGAGCGCCGGGACGAGTCCGATCGTCGCCGCGGCCACCCCCACCACGGCCACCGGGACCGCGTACCGGACGGCCTTTCCGCGGCGTCCGGTGCTCTCTTCGGTTGCGTACGGTGCCATGTCTGTTGCCCTACCTCCGTGATCGGCGGCGGCGTCCACCCCAAGCCGCCATTCTCACCCGAATTGGTCAGGAGTGGTGTACTCAATCTGACCAAACCGGCCATGGGCAGGCGTCAGCCCGCGGGATCAACTCCGCGTACACCTACGGGATGACACGGAGGGGCCGAGCCCCTCCGTGTGACCTGTGTCACACTTGACCTGGGAGGGGCGATTCAAGCTCCCGGATCCGTATCCGAGGGTGGCAGCAGCAGGCATGAGCAAGGGGGTTGCCATGCTCTCCATCAGGTATCTCACCGGATTCACGGTCACCGGCGCCGCGGTCGCCGCACTCACGCTCGCCGGATGCAGCAGCGGCGGCGGTTCGTCCTCCGGCGCCGGCAGTCCGAGCAGCAGTCCGAGCGGCGGCAGCAGCACGAGCAGTCCGAGCGGCACGGGCGGCGGGGGCACGACCCTCACCGCGTCCAAGGCGGAGAAGGTCTCCGGGACCGTCGTCACCGATCAGCAGGGTTACGTCCTGTACCGGTTCGACGCGGACTCGGCCAAGCCGACCAAGGTGACCTGCTACGGCACGTGCGCCAAGCTCTGGCCGGCCGCCACCGCGAACGGCTCCATCACCGTCAAGGGGATCGACCGGAATCTGGTGTCGACCGTGAAGCGCTCGGACGGCACCACCCAGCTGACTCTCAACGGCTGGCCGCTGTACCGGTACTCCAAGGACGACGCTCCCCGCGAGGCGTACGGGCAGGGCGTCGACGGCACCTGGTTCGCCGCGACCCCGACCGGCGCCAAGGCCGCCGGCGAGGGCTCCGGCAGCACCGGGGGCTCGGGCTACTAGGGCGTGTTCGAAACACGCCCTAGGACCCGGCCCCCCGCGCCACGCTCCGGGCGGATCAGCCCGCCCGGTGCACCACCGCGTCGCAGAGCTCCAGCAGCGCCGCCTTCGCCTCGCACTCCGGGAGCGGGGCGAGGGCCGAGCGCGCGTCCTGCGCGTAGCGCACCGTGTCCCGGCGGGCGTGCTCCAGGGCCGGGTGGACGCGCAGCCGGGCGACGGCCTCGGCGAGCCGGTCGTCGTCCGTGAGGTCGGAGGCGAGCAGTTCCACGAGCGCCTGGTCCTCGGGCAGGCCGAGCCGCTCGGCCCGCTCGCGCAGCCTGAGCACCGGCAGCGTGGGGATGCCCTCGCGCAGGTCGGTGCCGGGCGTCTTGCCGGACTCGTGCGTGTCGGAGGCGATGTCGAGCACGTCGTCGGCCAGCTGGAAAGCGACGCCGAGCCGCTCCCCGTACTGGGTCAGAACGTCCACGACCGTCTCGTCCGCGCCCGACATCATGGCGCCGAAGCGGCAGGCCACGGCGATCAGCGAGCCGGTCTTGCCGCCGAGCACGTCGAGGTAGTGGTCGACCGGGTCGCGGCCGTCGGCCGGGCCCGCGGTCTCCAGGATCTGGCCGGTGACCAGGCGCTCGAACGCTTCCGCCTGGATGCGCACCGCGTCCGGGCCGAGGTCGGCGAGGATGTGCGAGGCGCGGGCGAAGAGGAAGTCACCGGTGAGCACGGCCACCGAGTTGCCCCAGCGGGTGTTGGCGCTGGGCACCCCGCGGCGCACGTCCGCCTCGTCCATCACGTCATCGTGGTAGAGCGTCGCGAGGTGCGTGAGCTCGACGACGACGGCGGAGGGCACGATGCCCGGCGCGTACGGGTCGCCAAACTGGGCGGCGAGCGTCACGAGCAGCGGCCGGAACCGCTTGCCCCCGGCCCGGACGAGGTGCTGGGCGGCCTCCGTGATGAAGGGAACCTCGCTCTTGGTGGCTTCGAGCAGTCCCTCCTCGACAGCCGCCAATCCGGCCTGGACATCGGCTTCGAGAGCCTGGTCCCGCACGCTAAGACCGAAAGTCCCGACGACGGTCACGAGTGGGTCTCCTGTCTGCTGACGATCACGACGATCACATGGCGAAACTCGGTCGATCTCGGCCGGCCCTGACGGTGCTGCCCACGTGGCTGTTGACCTCGCTCGCAACGTCGCTCCCGGCTTCGATCTCGATCGATCATTCGGTCGATGACACGGTTTGTCGATGTGTCGCTGCCATCACCCAAGTCAGCGTATCCGGTCGCGTTTCGATCACAGGGGGCACCTGCCCGTGCAACCCAGATCGGGCGGGCCCCAGACACCCCCGGTATGTTCTTGATCAGCCGATACGACCGGGAGTGTGCACTTTGTCCCGCACTGCCACCGACACCGACAGCGCCTCGGACCAGCCGCCTCCGGGTGACGACACCGCCTTCTTCGGGCAGCCGCGCGGGCTGCTCACCCTGTCGGGCCTGGAGGTCTGGGAACGCTTCTCGTTCCTCGGTATGCAGGCCATTCTCGTCCTGTACTTCGTGGACACCGTCGCACACGGCGGCATGGGGATGGACCCCGGCACGGCCGCGTCGGTCTCGGCCGCGTACGGAACCCTCGTCTACCTCGTCTCCGTCGCGGGCGGCTGGCTCGCCGACCGGATGCTGGGCTCGTACCGCGCGGTGCTGTGGGGCGGCATCCTCATCGCCTGCGGACACTACGCGATGGCGGTGCCGACGGCGACGATGACCTGGGTGGGCCTCGGCCTGATCAGCGCCGGCACCGGCCTGCTCAAGCCGAACGTGGCCACCATGGTCGGCAAGCTGTACCGCACCGAGGACCAGCGGCGCGACGCCGGCTTCGCGCTCTACTACATGGGCATCAACATCGGCGCGTTCCTCGGCCCGCTGATCACCGGCTGGCTCGGTGACCACAAGGGCTGGCACTGGGGCTTCTCGGCCGCCGCGATCGGCATGACCTTCGGCCTGATCCAGTACGTCCTCGGCCGGCGCCACCTGGCCGGGCGCAAGGCCACCGCCGAGTACAAGCTGCCGGACGACGCGATGCGCCGGGCGATCCGCTCCCTGGTGATCGGCGCGGTCGTCGTGGTGGTGCTCGCCGTGCTCCTGGCGGTGGCCGGCTGGCTGACCATGGACCGCTTCGTCGACCTGCTGACGATCATCTCGGTGATCGCGCCGATCGCGTACTTCGCCGTCATGTTCAAGAGCCCGCGCGTCACCTCGCAGGAGCGCGGCCGCCTCAAGCCCTATCTGGTGCTGTTCCTGGCGTCGGTGGCCTTCAACTTCATCCTGTTCCAGGCCTACTCGACGATGATGCTGCTGGCCTCGACGAACGCGAAGACCGAGATCCTCGGCTACCACTTCCCCGCCAGCTGGTACGCCTCCGCGCTCGGCGCCTTCGAGGTCGCCCTCGCGCCCGTCGTCGCCGCCGTGTGGGCCCGGATGGGCCCGCGCCAGCCGCACGCCTCCAACAAGATCGCCATCGGGGTGATCCTCGGCGGTCTCTCCTTCATCCTGATGGTGCTGCCCACGTCCGGGCACAGCAGCGACACCTACCTGATGTCCGCGTGGTGGATCGTGGGCTCGTACCTGCTGCTCGGCCTCGGCGACATCCTCCTGGAGACGTCGGGCATGTCGGCGACGACCAAGCTCGCCCCGAAGGCCTTCGCGAACCAGACGATGTCGCTCTGGTTCCTCTCCCTCGCCCTCGCCAACGGCATCCAGGCCCAGACCGTGAAGCTGTACGGCGAGGTCTCCAATCCCGCGTACTTCGGCGTCAACGGCGCCATCGCCGTCGCGGTCGGCATCGCCGTGATCGCCCTGGCGCCCTGGCTGCGCCGCACCATGCACCCCGTTCACTGAGGTACTCCCATGAGCCCTGCTTCCCCCCGCATCCGGACCGAGTTCCCGTACGGAACGACCCGCGAGGACATCCGCGTACCCCTCTCCGACGGGACGACGCTCTTCGCCCGCGTATGGCGCCCGGTGACGGACGAACCGGTCCCGGTGCTCCTGGAGTACCTCCCCTACCGCCTCTCCGACTGGACGGCGCCACGCGACTGGCAGCGCCACCCCTGGTACGCGGGCCACGGCTACGCCTCCGTACGCGTCGACGTGCGCGGCCACGGCAACAGCGAGGGCATGCCGGGCGACGAGTACTCCGCGACCGAGCTCGCCGACGGCGTCGAGGTGGTGAACTGGCTGGCCGAGCAGCCCTGGTCGTCCGGGAAGGTCGGCATGTTCGGCATCTCCTGGGGCGGCTTCAACTCCCTCCAGATCGCGGCCCTGGCGCCCGAGCCGCTGAAGGCGATCGTCACGGTCTGCTCCACCGACGACCGCTATGACAACGACGTGCACTACATGGGTGGTTCCGTCCTGGCCGTGGACATGCACGCGTGGGCGGCGACCATGCTGGCCTTCGTCTCCCGCCCGCCGGACCCGCAGTTCGTCGGCGACCGCTGGAAGGACATGTGGGTGCGGCGTCTGGAGGCCGTCGACCCGTTCATCCACACCTGGCTGCGCCACCAGACCCGCGACGACTACTGGCGGCACGGCAGCGTCTGCGAGGACTACTCCACGATCACGGCGGCCGTCCTCGCGGTGGGCGGCTGGCACGACCCGTACCGCGACACGGTGCTCCGGCTGGTGGAGAACCTTCCCGACGACCGGGTGCGGGGGATCATCGGCCCCTGGTCCCACCAGTACCCGGACCGCGGCCTACCGCCCGGCCCGGCGATCGGGTTCCTCCAGGAGACGCTGCGCTGGTGGGACCACTGGCTGAAGGACGCGGACACGAGGGTCATGGACGAGCCGAAGCTGCGCTCCTACATCAGCGACTCCCACCCGCCCGCGACGGTCTACGACGAGCTCCCGGGCCAGTGGGTCGGCGACCCGTCCTGGCCGTCCCCGAACGTCTCGACCGTCTCGTACGCCCTTCAGGGCTCCCCCGTCGTGGTCCGCTCCCCGCAGCACACGGGCCTGGGCGCGGGCCGCTTCTTCCCGTTCGGCAACGACGCGGATCTGCCGCCGGACCAGCGGGACGAGGACGCGAAGAGCGCCTGCTTCGAGTTCGAGGTGCCGCAGGCGGTACGGGTGCTGGGGCGCCCGCGCGTGACGCTCCGGCTCACCTCGCAGACGGCCCGCGGCCAGGTCGTGGCACGGCTGTGCGACATCGCGCCCGACGGCTCGTCGACCCTGGTGACCCGCGGCGTCCTCAACCTCTCCTCCCGGCACGGCCGTTCGGCGGCCGTGCCCTGGCTGCCGGGCTCCACCGAGGACGTCACCTTCGAACTCAACGGCATCGGCCACGCCTTCCCGCCCGGCCACCGCATCCGGCTCGCGATCTCGTCGGCGTACTGGCCGTGGATCTGGCCGCAGGCCAGCTCGGAGGCGGGCTTCACCCTGAACCCGGTGGGCAGCGCCCTCGAACTCCCGGTCAGGTCCGGCGACTTCGGCCCCGAGATCCGCTTCGAGGCCCCCGAGCAGTCGGCGCCGCTCGGCGTCGTCTTCCCGGCCTCCCTCGACGAGCAGCGCCCCGAACGGCTGGTGGTCCGGGACGTCGCCAAGGGCGAGTGGAAACTGGAGGTCGACCCGCGCTACGGCGGCACCCGCGTCTACCCCGACGGCCTCGAATTCACCGAGGACGCCCTGGAGACGTACGTGATCCAGGAGGACGACCCGCTGTCGGCCCGCACCCGCTCCGACTGGTCGATCCGCCTGCACCGCCCCGACATGGCGTGGGACGCGAAAGTGGAGACCCGCTCCGAAATCACCTGCACGGCAACGGAGTTCATCACGTCGAGCGAAGTGGTGTGCCGGGACGGCGGCGAGGTGGTGTTCCACCGGACGTGGGAGGAACGGATCCCGCGGACGGCGGGGTAGGAGCCCCCGCGGGGGGGGCGCGGGGAACGGCGCGACAAGCCGGGGGCGACTCGCACTCGCACAACCCCGGCCCCGACCCCGGCCCCGCCCCCTCACCCGCTGAACAACCGCTCGACCACCACGGCCACCCCGTCCTCCTCGTTGGACGCGGTCACCTCGTCGGCCACGGCCTTCAGCTCGGGGTGCGCATTGGCCATGGCCACCCCGAGCCCGGCCCACCCGAACATCGGCACGTCATTGGGCATGTCGCCGAACGCGACGGTGGCCCCGGCCGCGATCCCCAGCCGCTCGGCGGCGAGCCCGAGCCCGGTCGCCTTGGTGACTCCGCGCGGCTGAAGTTCGACAGTGCCGGGCCCCGACATGGTGACGGTGGCCAGTGGCCCGACCGCGGCGCGGGCCACCGCCGCCAACTCGTCGTCGGACAGCGCCGAATGGCGCAACAACACCTTGCTGATGGGCTCCGCCCACAACTCCGCCCGGTCGTGCACCCGCACCGCGGGCAGCGTCGGATGCGGCATCAGATACCCGGGCTCGATCAGCGTGAGCCCTTCCACCCCGTCCTGGTCCACGGCCGCGTACACCTGTCCGACCTCGGCCTCGATCTTCCCGAGCGCCTGCTCGGCCAGCTCCCGGTCCAGGGTGAGCGACCAGAGCAGCCGGTCACCGTCGGCGTCGTACAGCTGTGCACCCTGCGCACATACGGCGAGACCGCCCCCGAGATCGGCGAGCAGCGGCTGCACCCGGGGCGCGGGCCTGCCGGTGACGACGATGTGCCGGGCCCCCGCCGCGGCGGCCCCCACGAGGGCCTCCCGGGTGCGGTCCGAGACGGTGTCGTCGCCGCGCAGCAGCGTTCCGTCCAGGTCAGTGGCGATGAGTGCATATGCGGGTGCGGCCATGATCCGAAGAATACGGACCAACCACACCAGGGGCCCGACGTGTACCGGCCGTGTGGTGGGGGTGTGGTAGTAGCACTTCCGCGGAGCGCCGCACGCCCCCGGAGCAGGCGCGTGCCCCCCGAAGAAGGACACGCACCACGTTCACCCACGGGAGTGACGGCTCAACTTCCGGGCATCCGCTCCGAGTTCGGACCTCCCCTGGGCGGGAGGTGTCCGCTACCCGTGCGCCGCCGCGAGATGCCGGGCGAGCCGCGGCGACGCGAACTCCGTACCGCAGACGAACCGCATCACCGGGCCGTACGACGAGCCGCCGAGCATGCCCGTGAAGTACAGGCCGGGTATCGACGACACGTATCCGGGGCCGAGGCGCGGCGTGCCCCGGCTCACCGCGAGACGGGTCCGCAGGCCGTCGCCGAGGAACGGCATCGCGGCCAGGTCGACGCGGTACCCCGTCGCCGCGATCACATGGTCCGCGGTGAGCTCCTCACGGCGTCCGCCGTGGGTGCGCACCTGGACGGCCGGCGTCCCGTCCGTCACCGTCACCTGCTGCACCGAGGCGACGTCACGCACGGCCACCTTGCCCTCGAACCGCTCCTTGAGCCACCAGGCGCCGAGCGGGCCGAGCACCCGCTTCACCAGGTAGTGCCGGGCCGCGGGCGGCAGTTGGCGGTACTGGTGCGGGTAGTACGTCAACGCGTACAGCGACCACGCGTTACCGAACGGCGTCGCCGGGCGGAACTTCGGCTGGTCCCAGGGCGGCGCCCCGAACCGCACCCGGCTCTGTCCCGCGGCGCTCCGCGCGACCACCTTGACGCTCGCCCCCGCCTCGGCCGCCAGCGCCGCCGTCTCCAGGGCGGACTGGCCCGCGCCGACGACGATCAGCTCCTTGCCGGAGAACCGGGACAGGTCGTGGTGCTGGGCGCTGTGCGAGAGCGGGCCCGTGGGGGAGGGTCCTTCCGGCACCGCCATGGAGAACTCGCGCGGCAGATGCTCCAGACCGGACAGACCCGTGGCGACGACCACGGCGCGCGCGGTGAACTGCTCGCCCGAGTCCAGCTTCAGCTCGAAGCCCGCGGGTCCGCGCCGGTCGACGGAGACGACCCGCACCCGCTCCAGGTCGGGCACCAGCTTCTGCTGGAACCAGTCGCCGTACGCGACGAACGTCTCGGCCGTGATCAGGTCCTCGTCCGTCACCAGCCGGTCGATGCCGGCGGCGTCGCAGTAGTCCACGAGGTCGTGGCCGCGCTGCGGCGCGTCGATGTTCGACGCGGACGGGACCGACTTGAGGATCATGCCTTCGGGCATGTGGGAGCGCCAGCTCACCATGGGCTCCCCGAAGACCCTGACAGGAATGCCGCGCGCCCGCAGATGCGCGGCGGTCGACAGGCCGTACGGGCCCGCGCCGATGACAGCTACCGGTTGAATCACGAAGTCCCCTCCCCGGGACGGCAGTTGCAATGCCACTGCGTCGCTCACTCCGTGGCGCAGCGCACCGGCTGTGCCCTAACGGGTACCGGAGCCGGTCGCGCTGCCGCGGCGGTTGGTCCGCCACAGTTGGTAGAGATGCTTGGCGCCCGGTGTCACGAACCGGGCGAGCATCGTGAAGAACGGCCGCGGGTCGTCGGCCGCCCACCACGCCAGCTCCGTGCCGCTCGCGCGGGACGGGGCGTGCGGGGTCGTGTAGCCGCTGCGCCGGTAGGCGAGCAGGGCCGGCAGGTCGATGTTCTCGACGACGTACCGGTGGCCCGCCCGCTGTTCCCCCTCCGGGACGTCGCGGCCGGTGAGTTGAAGGTGCATGGCGCGGACGACGTCGATGCCCGCCTCGTTCTCGAAGAGGCGGAACTGGGCGCCCATCCGCGGGTTGAAGTCGAGGAGCTTGTACTGTCCGTCGCGCCGGTCGAAGCGCAGGTCGAGGTCGATGATGCCGGTGAAGCCGATCTGCTTGATGAAACGTGCGGCGATGTCCGCGAGTTCCGGGTTGTCCACCACGTACGCGTTCGCCGTCATGCCCGCGTGCGGGGGCCAGGAACGGACCTTGACCCCGGTGAACAGGGCGCGCGGCGTGGAGTCCTGGTCGAAGTACGCGTGCACGATCCAGTCCTCGGCGTCCTCCCTGGGCAGGTACTCCTGGAGGATCACGCCGGGCTTCTCGCCCCAGTCACGGGCGAGCTCCCGCAGGCCGTCGGGGGTCGCGATCCGCGTCGTCCCGTTCACCGCCGGCTGCGAGCGGCGGGTGAACGCCTCCCGGTTCTTCGCCACCACCGGGAACCGGGCCTTCGCCGCGAACTCCTCGATGTCGGCCCAGCTCTCGGGGAACGCCGCCGTCGGCGACGGGATCCCGTGCTCCACGCACAACTCGTGCAGCCCCTGCTTGCTGGCCAGCCGCCGCGGCAGCGCCGCCTCGACCGGCGGAAAGAGATAGCCCGCGTCCGCGAGCGGCCCCTGGTGCTCGGCGATGAGCACGGCCGCTTCCTCGTCGGTCGGGATCATCACCGTCGGCCGCCCGATGCGCTTGGCCACCCGCAGCAACCCGTCGACCAGGCGCTCCGGCTCCTCCGCCCCGGTGGTCCGCCAGGGAAAGGCCCGGTGCAGATAGCGCGAGGCCGCTGCCGGTGTGTATGGATCCTCGGTGATCGCGTACATCGGGACGCCGAGCCGCCCCAGACTGCGGATGGCGCCCACGCCTCCGTGGTGCAGCGGATAGTCGCCGAACTTCACGATGAGGCCCGGCACGTCCCGGTCCACGGCGAAAGGCACACTTCCCGCACCGCTCCGTGCGTTACCGGTACTTCTGGCCACGGGTCCCCCCACGTGTCCCGATCCCCCTTCGAACCCGGATCCACCCCGTCCGCGTCCGCCGGACATAGACGCTAAGCCGGAACCGACCAATCCATCAACGGGTCATTCGGACATTGCGAACTCTTTAGGCACTGCCCGAACGCCCGACTCCCACGTACCGTGTGGCCCACCCGTGTGGTCCACCTTGGAAAGTGAGGCACGTAGGCATGGCACCCGCAGCCGCGTCCGAGCACACCCCGCTCGACTCGCCCGACCCGCTCGACCTCCCCGAAGGCCACCCCTTCGGCCCGCACAACCTCCCTTACGGAGTCTTCTCCCGCCCCGGCGAGGACCCGCGCGTCGGCGTCCGCCTCGGCGACCACGTCCTGGACGCGGGCGCGGCCGCCACGGCGCTCGGCTCGCCCTACGCCGAGCTGCTGTCCCGCCCCACCCTCAACTCCTTCCTCGCCGCGGGCCGTACGACATGGTCGGACGTACGCCGCGCGCTGACCGGTTGGGTGACGGTGCCGGCCCACCGCGAGGCCGTGCGCCTGCATCTGCACCCGCTCTCCTCGGTCACTCTGCACCTCCCCTTCGACGTCGCGGACTACGTCGACTTCTACGCGTCCGAGAACCACGCCTCGAACCTGGGCCGTCTCTTCCGCCCGGACGAAGAGCCCCTGAAGCCCAACTGGAAGCATCTGCCGGTGGGTTACCACGGCCGCTCCGGAACGGTCGTGGTCTCCGGCACCGACGTCGTACGCCCGTCGGGCCAGCGCAAGGCGCCCACCGATCCGGCACCGGTCTTCGGCCCCTCCGTCCGCCTCGACATCGAGACGGAGGTCGGCTACGTCGTCGGCGTCCCCTCACCGCAGGGCACGGCGGTACCGCTGTCGGCCTACCGCGACCACGTCTTCGGCGTCTGCCTCCTCAACGACTGGTCGGCGCGCGACATCCAGAACTGGGAGACGGTGCCGCTCGGCCCGCACCTCGGCAAGTCCTTCGCGACGTCGATCTCCGCGTGGATCACGCCACTTGAGGCCCTGGACGCGGCCCGAGTGCCCTCCCCCGCCCGCACGGTCCCCCTCCTCCCCTATCTGGACGACTCCGACCCGGCCCTCGACCCGGCCGGCTACGACCTGCACATCACGGTCTCCCTCAACGGCCACCCCGTCTCCGAACCCCCCTTCTCCGGCATGTACTGGACGGGCGCCCAGATGCTGGCCCACATGACGGTCAACGGCGCCTCCCTGCGTACCGGCGACCTGTACGGCTCGGGCACCATCAGCGGCACCGAGGAGAACGAGCGCGGCTCGCTGATCGAGATGACCTGGAACGGTCAGCGGCCCCTCGAACTCCCCGACGGCAAGCGGGGTTTCCTGGAGGACGGCGACGTGGTGACGATGACGGCCTGGGCCCCGGGGCCCGACGGCGTGCGGGTCGGGCTCGGAGAGGTCACCGGCCGGATCGTCGCGGCCACCGGCTGACACACCCCGGCCTCCCCCGCCGGATCCCGGCCTCGGCCCGCGGCCGGGACTCGGCCGTCAGGCAGCGGCCGCGAGATCGCGGCCCAGGAAGGCCAGGAGCCCGCGGTGCGCAGGAGCGCCCGCGGGCGCCGGTATCTCCGGGCCGAACATGCCCGGCCGCCGGAACGTCCCGAAGTCCATGGCCCGCATCTCGGCCAGCAGCCGCGCGCAGGCCACCTCGTCGATCAGCCGCTCCGCGCCGACCGCCACCGCAAGGTCGACTCCGTGCACCATCAGCTCGGTGAGGTGGATCTGCGCGGCCATCGGTGCGGGCACCGTGCCGAACCCCAGGCGCACCTCCCCGTCCAGCGCGTCGGGGCGCCGCCAGGCGGCCCGGTCGAGCTCGGCGGCCCGGGCGAAGGCTCCCCGCGGGTCGTCGCCGAGCCAGTCCGCCTCGTGGGCGGCGCCGGCCTCACCGCCGGTCAGCTCGGCGGCGTAGATCCGGATACCGCCCACCACATGGTTCAGCTCCGCGCGCACGTCCCATCCGGGGCACGGGGTGGGACGGTGCCACTGGGTGTCCCCGATGGCCCCGACCACGGCCTCCGTGCCGTCGACGGCCTGCTGGATGCGGCTCACCATGTCCGATGTGCGCGTCATACGAGCTCCCCCTTCTCGTGCGACTTCTCGTGCGGCTTCTCGTGCCGCTCTCTCGTACGGCTTCTCGTGCGACTTCCCGTGCGGCTTCTCGTGCCGCTCTCTCGTACGGCTTCTCGTGCGACTTCTCGTACGGCTTCTCGTACGACTTCCCGTGCGGCTTCTCGTGCCGCTCTCTCGTACGGCTTCTCGTGCGACTTCCCGTGCGGCTTCTCGTGCCGCTCTCTCGTACGGCTTCCCGTACGGCTTCTCGTGCGACTTCCCGTACCGCTCTCACGTACGGCTTCTCGTGCGACTTCTCGTGCGAGGCCACCACGGTCCGCGTGATGGGAGCCGGCAGCCCACCGGCTCCTCACCAGTGAGCCACGACCCGCTTACCGTCCGCTGACCACTCGCTGACCGTCACTGACGCCCCGGCGTCTCTCACCAGTCGACGTCGTCGAACTCCGGATCCGGCTCGGGCTCCGGCCCCGCGTCGAACAGGTCCTCGTCCTGACCGGCCGCCGCCCCGGGCCCCGATCCGGTACCCGCCCCGTCGAGCCCCGTCAGAACCGCCAGCACCCCTTCCCCGTACGTGGCCAGCTTCTTCTCGCCGACGCCCCCGATCGTCCCCAACTGCGCGACGGACGTGGGCCGTTGCATCGCGATCTCCCGCAGCGTCGCGTCGTGGAAGATCACATACGCCGGCACCCCGTTCTCCTTCGCCTGCGCCCCCCGCCAGGCCCGCAGCGCCTCGAAGACCGGCTGCAGCTCCTCGGGCAGATCGGCGGCGACGGTCTTGGCCTTGCGCTCCCGTGACCCCGAACGGGACGCGGAGGCAGGCTTCGGCGCCTCCTTGCGCAGCCGCACCTCCCGCTGCCGCCCGAGCACGGCCCCGCTCTCCTCGGTGAGCACGAGCGTCCCATACTCACCCTCGACCGCGATGAGCGACTGCGCCAGCAACTGCCGCACCACGCCCCGCCATTCGGCCTCGCTCAGCTCCTCGCCGATGCCGAAGACGGAGAGCTGGTCGTGGTCGAACTGAATGACCTTGGCGGTGCGCTTGCCGAGCAGGATGTCGATGATCTGGCCCGCGCCGAACTTCTGCCGCCGCTCGCGGTCGAGCCGCACCACGGTCGACAGGATCTTCTGCGCGGCGACGGTCCCGTCCCAGGTCTCCGGCGGCGTGAGGCACGTGTCGCAGTTGCCGCACGACTCGGCCGCCTCCTGCCCGAAGTAGGTGAGCAGCTGGGCCCGCCGGCACTGCGCGGTCTCGCACAGCGCGAGCATCGAGTCGAGGTGGGAGGAGGCCCGGCGCCGGAACGCCTCGTCGCCCTCCCCCATGTTGATCAGCTTCCGCTGCTGGACGACGTCCTGCAGCCCGTACGCCATCCACGCCGTGGACGCGAGCCCGTCACGCCCGGCGCGCCCGGTCTCCTGGTAGTAGCCCTCGACGGACTTCGGCAGATCGAGGTGGGCCACGAACCGCACGTCCGGCTTGTCGATGCCCATGCCGAACGCGATGGTCGCGCAGACCACCAGCCCGTCCTCGCGCAGGAACCGCGCCTGGTGCCTCGCCCGCGTCCCCGCGTCGAGTCCCGCGTGGTACGGCACCGCCTCGATCCCGTTCTTGCACAGGAACTCGGCGGTCGCCTCCACGGACTTCCTGGACAGGCAGTAGACGATGCCCGCGTCGCCCTCGTGCTCCTGCCGCAGGAACGTCAGCAGTTGCTTCTTCGGGTCGGCCTTGGGCACGATCCGGTACTGGATGTTGGGCCGGTCGAAGCTGGCCACGAAGTGCCGGGCCTGCGGCATGCCGAGCCGCTGGGTGATCTCCTGGTGCGTGGCGTGCGTCGCCGTCGCCGTGAGCGCGATCCGCGGGACGTCCGGCCAGCGCTGCCCCAGCACCGACAGGGACAGGTAGTCGGGCCGGAAGTCGTGCCCCCACTGCGCGACACAGTGCGCCTCGTCGATGGCGAAGACGGAGATCTTGCCGCGGGAGAGCAGGTCGAGCGTGGAGTCCAGACGCAGCCGCTCCGGCGCCAGATAGATGACGTCCAGCTCGCCCGCGAGGAACTCGGCCTCGACGGTCCTGCGCTCGTCGAAGTCCTGCGTCGAGTTCATGAACCCGGCGCGCACGCCGAGCGCCCGCAGCGCGTCCACCTGGTCCTGCATCAGCGCGATCAGCGGCGAGACGACAACGCCCGTACCCGGTCTGACCAGGGCCGGAATCTGGTAGCACAGCGATTTGCCGCCACCGGTCGGCATCAGGACGACGGCGTCACCGCCCGCGACCACGTGCTCGATGATCGCTTCCTGATCACCGCGGAAGGCGTCGTACCCGAAGACGCGATGGAGCGTGGCAAGCGCCTCGCTCTCGGTCACCTCGCTCATAAACCCCAGTCCCGTCCTGCCGTACCCGACCGCTCTCGACTTCCCTCGCAACGATAGGGGTCCGGACCGACAGCCCAGGAGTTATCCACAGCATCCCCTGTGGATAACTTCCTCACAGTCGGAAGCGGGCCGACCGGTGCCCCGGAACGGCGGAAGCCCGGCCCCCAGGGGGACCGGGCTTCCGCACGTCCTGCAGAGCGCGCAGCGCTACCGCACGAACACACCCGCCTGGCTCGCCAGGTCCAGGAAGTACTGCGGCGCGAGGCCCAGCACGATCGTGACGGCGACGCCCACCGCGATGGTCGTCATGGTCAGCGGCGACGGCACGGCGACGGTCGGCCCGTCCGCCTTCGGCTCGCTGAAGAACATGAGGACGATCACGCGGATGTAGAAGAACGCGGCGATGGCCGACGACACGACACCGACCACGACCAGCGCGCCCGCCCCGCCCTCGGCCGCCGCCTTGAACACGGCGAACTTACCGGCAAAGCCTGAAGTGAGCGGGATACCGGCGAAGGCCAGCAGGAACACCGCGAACACGGCCGCCACCAGCGGGGACCTCCGCCCGAGCCCGGCCCACTTCGACAGGTGCGTCGCCTCGCCGCCCGCGTCCCGGACGAGCGTCACGACGGCGAAGGCGCCGATGGTGACGAACGAGTACGCGCCCAGGTAGAAGAGCACCGACGAGACACCCTCGGGCGTCGTCGCGATGACACCGGCCAGGATGAAGCCGGCGTGCGCGATCGACGAGTACGCGAGGAGCCGCTTGATGTCGGTCTGGGTGATCGCGACGATCGCACCGCCGAGCATCGTGACGATGGCGACGGCCCACATGACCGGCCGCCAGTCCCAGCGCAGCCCCGGCAGGACCACGTACAGCAGCCGCAGCAGCGCGCCGAAGGCGGCCACCTTGGTCGCCGCCGCCATGAAGCCGGTGACGGGCGTCGGGGCGCCCTGGTAGACGTCCGGCGTCCACATGTGGAACGGGACGGCGCC
Organism: Streptomyces sp. VRA16 Mangrove soil; assembly: GCF_017377775.1. Lineage (GTDB taxonomy): Bacteria > Actinomycetota > Actinomycetes > Streptomycetales > Streptomycetaceae > Streptomyces. The sequence continues at coordinate 33,046 of NZ_JAFVLN010000011.1, read as the reverse complement.
GACCTTGAACAGCAGGCCCATGGTGACCAGCGCGACGCCGATCAGCAGCAGCGCGTCGTTGCCCATGGTGTCGGCGAGCGCCGGGGTGACGTTCGTGACCGAGCCGTCGACGACGCTCGCGATGGTGGCGTACGAGACCGAGCCCGCGTAGCCGTAGAGCAGTGCGATGCCGAACAGGGTGAAGGCGGACGCGAACGCGCCGAGCAGGAAGTACTTGACCGCGGCCTCCTGCGACATGAGCCGGTTGCGGCGGGCCACGGCGCACAGGAGGTAGAGCGGCAGCGAGAAGACTTCCAGGGCGATGAAGAGCGTCAGCAGATCGTTCGCCGACGGGAAGACCAGCATGCCGCCGATCGCGAAGAGCGCGAGCGGGAACACCTCGGTGGTGGTGAACCCGGCCTTTATGGCGGCCTGTTCGCTCTCGCTGCCCGGCACGGACGCGGCCTGCGCGGCGAACGAGTCGACCCGCCTGCCGTGCGCCTCCGGGTCGAGCCGCCGCTCCGCGAAGGTGAAGATCGCGACGAGACCGGCCAGCAGGATGGTCCCCTGGAGGAAGAGCGCGGGCCCGTCGACGGCGATCGCGCCCATGGCCGCGATGTGCGCCTTGGTCGTCCCGTACCCGCCTGCCGCGAGGCCGACGACCGCCGCGAAGGCGGCCGCGAGTGCCACGACCGACAGGAACACCTGCACGTAGTAACGGGACTTACGCGGAACGAAGGCCTCGACCAGGATCCCCAGGACGGCGGCACCGATGACGATCAAGGTCGGGGACAATTGCCCGTATTCGATCTTCGGTGCGTCGATCTTGGAGATCGGATCGGCGGCGGTTGTCCACAGGCTGTGGACGACGGGAGCGCTCACCAGATCACTCATGTGTGAACTCACTTGTGGGCCGCCTCCACTTCCGGCTTCGGGTCCTTCTTCTGGACGTCGGACATGGTGTGCTTGACCGCCGGGTTCACCAGCTCGGTCAGCGGCTTCGGGTAGACACCCAGGAAGATCAGAACGGCGATCAGCGGAACCACGACGGTCAGTTCGCGCGCCTTGAGGTCGACGATGCCCTCGTTCGACGGCTTCACCGGGCCGGTCATGGTGCGCTGGTAGAGCACCAGCGTGTAGAGCGCGGCGAGCACGATGCCGAACGTGGCGATGATGCCGACGACCGGGTAGCGCGTGAACGTGCCGACCAGGACCAGGAATTCACTCACGAAGGGCGCGAGGCCCGGCAGCGAGAGCGTGGCCAGGCCGCCGATCAGGAACGTGCCGGCGAGCACCGGGGCGACCTTCTGCACACCGCCGTAGTCGGCGATGAGCCGCGACCCGCGCCGCGAGATCAGGAAACCGGCGACCAGCATCAACGCGGCCGTGGAAAGACCGTGGTTGACCATGTAGAGCGTCGCGCCGGACTGGCCCTGGCTGGTCATCGCGAAGATGCCCAGGATGATGAAGCCGAAGTGCGAGATCGACGCGTAGGCGACCAGGCGCTTGATGTCGCGCTGGCCGACGGCGAGCAGCGCGCCGTAGACGATGCTGATCAGCGCGAGCGCCAGGATCACCGGCGTCGCCCACTTGCTGGCCTCCGGGAAGAGCTGGAGGCAGAAGCGGAGCATCGCGAAGGTGCCGACCTTGTCGACCACCGCCGTGATCAGCACGGCGACCGGGGCCGTGGCCTCACCCATCGCGTTCGGCAGCCAGGTGTGCAGCGGCCACAGCGGGGCCTTCACCGCGAAGGCGAAGAAGAAGCCGAGGAAGAGCAGCCGCTCGGTGTTGGTCGCCATGTCGAGCGAGCCGTTGGCCCGCGCGGCGGCGATCTCCGAGAGCGAGAAGCTCCCCGCCACCACGTAGAGGCCGATGACCGCGGCCAGCATGATCAGGCCGCCGACCAGGTTGTAGAGGAGGAACTTGACGGCCGCGTACGAGCGTTGGGTCGCCGCCTCCTTCTCGCCGTGCGGGCCCGCTCGGTCCCCGAAGCCACCGATGAGGAAGTACATCGGGATGAGCATGGCCTCGAAGAAGATGTAGAAGAGGAAGACGTCGGTGGCCTCGAAGGAGATGATCACCATCGCCTCGACCAGCAGGATCAGGGCGAAGAAGCCCTGCGTCGGCCGCCACCTCGTGTTACCGGTCTCCAGCGGGTCCGCGTCGTTCCAGCCCGCGAGGATCACGAACGGGATCAGCAGCGCGGTCAGCGCGATGAGCGCCACCCCGATGCCGTCGACCCCCAGCTCGTAGCGGACCCCGAAGTCCTTGATCCACGAGTGGGACTCGGTCAGTTGATAGCGCGCGCCGCCCGGGTCGAAGCGGACCGCGACCACCGCCGCGATCACCAGGGTCGCGAGCGAGAACAGCAGCGCGAGCCACTTGGCCGCGGTGCGCTGCTTCGCCGGTACGGCGGCCGTGGCGATGGCGCCCACGGCCGGCAGTACCGCCGTCGCTGTCAGCAGAGGAAAGGACATCGGTATCAGACCGCCCTCATCAGCAGGGTCGCGGCGACGATGACCGCCGCACCGCCGAACATCGAGACGGCGTACGAGCGCACGTAGCCGTTCTGGAGCTTGCGCAGCCGGCCGGAGAGGCCGCCCACGGAAGCCGCCGTGCCGTTGACCACCCCGTCGACCAGGGTGTGGTCGACGTAGACCAGGGAGCGCGTGAGGTGCTCGCCGCCGCGGACGAGGACGACGTGGTTGAAGTCGTCCTGGAGCAGGTCGCGGCGGGCCGCGCGGGTGAGGAGCGAGCCGCGCGGGGCGACGACCGGGACCTCGCGGCGCCCGTACACGGCCCAGGCGAGACCCACGCCGATCACGAGACAGACCATGGTGGCGCCGGTGACCACGCCCGCGCTGATCGGCGCGTGCCCGTGGTCGTGCCCGGTGACCGGCTCCAGCCAGTTCAGGAAGCGGTCTCCGATGGAGAAGAAGCCACCGGCGAAGACCGAACCGACCGCGAGCACGATCATCGGGATCGTCATCGACGAGGGCGACTCGTGCGGGTGCGGCTCGTGGCCCTCCGCATCCGGCTGCCAGCGCTTCTCGCCGAAGAAGGTCATGATCATCACGCGGGTCATGTAGAACGCGGTGACGGCCGCGCCCAGCAGGGCCACGGAACCGAGGATCCAGCCCTCGGTGCCGCCCTTGGCGAACGCCGCCTCGATGATCTTGTCCTTGGAGAAGAAGCCGGACAGGCCCGGGAAGCCGATGATGGCGAGGTACCCGAGACCGAAGGTCACGAAGGTGACCGGCATGTACTTCCTGAGGGCCCCGTACTTCCTCATGTCCACCTCGTCGTTCATGCCGTGCATGACCGATCCGGCGCCGAGGAAGAGCCCCGCCTTGAAGAAGCCGTGCGTCACCAGGTGCATGATCGCGAAGACGTAGCCGATCGGGCCGAGGCCCGCGGCCAGCACCATGTAGCCGATCTGCGACATCGTCGAGCCGGCCAGCGCCTTCTTGATGTCGTCCTTCGCGCAACCGACGATCGCACCGAACATCAGCGTGACGGCGCCGACGATGGTGACGACGAGCTGGGCGTCCGGGGCGCCGTTGAAGATGGCCCCGGAGCGGACGATCAGGTAGACACCCGCGGTCACCATGGTCGCGGCGTGGATCAGGGCCGAGACCGGGGTCGGGCCCTCCATCGCGTCCCCGAGCCAGGACTGCAGCGGCACCTGGGCCGACTTGCCGCACGCGGCGAGCAGCAGCATCAGGCCGATGGCGGTGAGCTTGCCCTCGCTGGTGTCGCCGACGCTGTCGAGCACCGGCTTGAAGGCGAACGTGCCGAAGGTCGTGAACATCAGCATGATCGCGATGGACAGACCCATGTCACCGACACGGTTGACGAGGAACGCCTTCTTGGCGGCGGTGGCCGCGCTCGGCTTGTGCTGCCAGAAACCGATCAGCAGGTACGAGGCGAGGCCCACGCCCTCCCAGCCGACATACAGGAGGAGGTAGTTGTCGGCGATGACCAGGAGGAGCATCGCCGCGACGAACAGGTTCAGGTAGCCGAAGAAGCGGCGGCGCCGCTCGTCGTGCTCCATGTAGCCGATCGAGTAGATGTGGATCAACGTGCCCACACCGGAGATCAGCAGCACGAACGTCATCGACAGCTGGTCCAGCTGGAAGCCGACGTCGGCCTGGAAGCCCTCGACGGGGATCCAGCTGAACAGGTGCTGGGTGAGCGTGCGCTCCTCCGGCCCCTTGCCGAGCATGTCGGAGAAGAGCACGACGGCGACCACGAAGGAGGCCGCCGCGAGCACGGTGCCGAGCAGATGACCCACCCGGTCCAACGCCCGCCCGCCGCACAGCAGTACGGCCGCTCCGAGCAGTGGCGCTGCGACGAGCAGCGCGATCAAGTTCTCCACGTTATCTCCGACCCCTTACAGCTTCATCAGGCTGGCGTCGTCGACCGAGGCCGAGTGGCGGGACCGGAACAGCGACACGATGATCGCGAGTCCGACCACGACCTCCGCGGCGGCGACGACCATCGTGAAGAAGGCGATGATCTGGCCGTCGAGATTGCCGTGCATCCGGGAGAAGGCGACGAACGCGAGGTTGCACGCGTTCAGCATCAGCTCGATGCACATGAACACGACGATCGCGTTCCGCCTGATGAGCACGCCGACCGCGCCGATCGTGAACAACAGGCAGGCGAGATACAGGTAGTTGACCGGATTCACTTCGACGCCTCCTCGGTCCGCGAGGCCTTCGCGACCTTCGCAGCCTTGTCGAGGTCCGTGCGCTCCAGACGCTCGGCCGAACGCTGCTCGATGGCGCGCAGGTCGTTCATCGCCTCACCGGAGACGTCGCGGATCTGGCCGCGGTCGCGCAGCGTCTTCATGACCGTGAGCTCCGACGGGGTGCCGTCGGGCAGCAGGCCGGCGACGTCCACCGCGTTGTGCCGGGCGTAGACACCCGGGGCGGGCAGCGGCGGGAGGTGCTTGCCCTCGCGCACCCGCTCCTCGGCCAGCTCCCGCTGGGTCTTGGCCCGCTCGGTGCGCTCGCGGTGCGTGAGCACCATGGCGCCGACGGCTGCGGTGATCAGCAGGGCGCCGGTGATCTCGAAGGCGAAGACGTACTTGGTGAAGATGAGGGCGGCGAGGCCCTGCACGTTCCCGTTCGCGTTCGCCGCACCGAGGCCGGTGAACTGCTTCAGTGACGCGTTCGCGATCCCCGCGATCAGCAGGACGCCGAAACCGACACCGCACAGGGCGGCGAGCCAGCGCTGCCCCTTGATGGTCTCCTTCAGGGAGTCCGCCGCGGTGACACCGACGAGCATGACCACGAAGAGGAACAGCATCATGATCGCGCCGGTGTAGACGACGATCTGCACGATGCCCAGGAAGTACGCGCCGTTGGCCAGGTAGAAGACGGCCAGGATGATCATGGTCCCGGCCAGGCACAGGGCGCTGTGCACGGCCTTCTTCATCAGGATCGTGCACAGCGCGCCGATGACGGCTACGGTGCCGAGGACCCAGAACTGGAAGGCCTCACCGGTGGAGGTCGAGTAGGCGGCGAGGGCGCTCATGCGTCGGCCCCCTCTTCCACCGCTGCCGCGGCCTCCCCGGCTGCCGCGGCCTCTGTGGACTTCTCACCCTTGGAGACGGCCACTTGGCGCTCCGTACCGGGCGCGGCCTCGGTCACGAGCCCCCGGTAGTAGTCCTGCTCGTCCATGCCCGGGTAGATGGCGTGCGGGCTGTCGACCATGTTGTCGTCGAGCCCGGCGAGCAGCTGTTCCTTGGTGTAGATCAGGTTCGCCCTGCTGCTGTCCGCGAGCTCGAACTCGTTCGTCATCGTCAACGCGCGTGTGGGGCACGCCTCGATGCACAGGCCGCACAGGATGCAGCGGGCGTAGTTGATCTGGTAGACGCGGCCGTAGCGCTCGCCCGGCGAGTAGCGCTCCTCGTCGGTGTTGTCCGCGCCCTCCACGTAGATGGCGTCCGCCGGGCAGGCCCAGGCGCACAGCTCACAGCCGACGCACTTCTCCAGGCCGTCCGGATGGCGGTTGAGCTGGTGCCTGCCGTGGAAGCGGGGAGCAGTGGTCTTCTGCTGCTCCGGGTACTGCTCGGTGAGCCGCTTCTTGAACATGGCCTTGAAGGTCACGCCGAAGCCGGCGACGGGGTTCATGAACCCCGGCTTGGTGTCCTTCTCGCTGTTCCCGTTCGTCTCGTCAGCCATCGGACGCCTCCTTTCCGTCACGAGAACCGCCAAGTGATTCGTCACTCGCAGTATCGGGGCCACCACTGACAATCAACTCCCGCTCGTGGCGCGGGCGTCGGCGCGGGACGGCCGGCAGGGCCTGTCCGGGCAGCGGTGGCACGGGGAATCCACCGGCCATCGGGTCGAAGGCCGCGGGCCGTTCGGCCGGTTCGGCCTCCTTGCCGCCCCGGTCGCGGAAGATGTCGACGACGAACGACAGCAGCAGGAGCACGAGGATGCCACCGCCGACGTACAGGGCGATGTCGGCGAAGTCGTAGTTCTCGTTGCGCAGCGTGCGCACGGTCGCCACGAGCATCAGCCAGACCACGGAGACCGGGATGAGGACCTTCCAGCCGAGCTTCATCAACTGGTCGTAGCGGACACGGGGAAGCGTGCCGCGCAGCCAGATGAAGAAGAACAGCAGCAGCTGGACCTTGACGACGAACCAGAGCATCGGCCACCAGCCGTGGTTCGCGCCCTCCCAGAACGTGGAGACCGGCCACGGAGCGCGCCACCCGCCGAGGAACAGCGTCACGGACACGGCGGAGACCGTCACCATGTTCACGTACTCGGCGAGCATGAACATCGCGAACTTGATGGAGGAGTACTCGGTGTTGAAGCCGCCGACGAGGTCGCCCTCGGACTCCGGCATGTCGAACGGGGCGCGGTTCGTCTCGCCGACCATCGTCACGATGTAGATCAGGAACGAGACCGGCAGCAGCACGATGTACCAGCGGTCGTGCTGCTGGGCGACGATCTCCGAGGTGGACATCGAGCCCGAGTACAGGAACACCGAGGCGAAGGCGGCGCCCATCGCGATCTCGTACGAGATCATCTGCGCGCAGGACCGCAGGCCGCCGAGGAGCGGGTACGTCGATCCGGACGACCAGCCCGCGAGGACGATGCCGTAGATGCCGACGGAGGCGACCGCGAGGATGTAGAGCATCGCGATCGGCAGGTCGGTGAGCTGCATCGCCGTACGGTGGCCGAAGATCGAGATCTCGTTGCCGGACGGGCCGAACGGGATGACGGCGATCGCCATGAAGGCGGGGATCGCGGCGACGATCGGCGCAAGGATGTAGACCACCTTGTCCGCGCGCTTGACGATCAGGTCTTCCTTGAGCATCAGCTTGATGCCGTCGGCGAGCGACTGGAGCATGCCCCAGGGGCCGTGCCGGTTGGGGCCGATGCGCAACTGCATCCAGGCGACGACCTTGCGCTCCCACACGATGGAGAACAGGACCGTCACCATCAGGAAGGCGAAGCAGAAGACCGCCTTGATGACGACGAGCCACCACGGGTCCGTGCCGAACATCGACAGGTCTTCGGCCGCCACTGGGCTCAGTGCCATGGGGCTCATGACTGCACCTCCGGGGCCTCGGCAACGGCCGGGCCGATCTTCACCAGGTCGCCGGGGACGGCACCGGTGTCCGAAGCGACGCCGCCGCCGTGGGAGTTGAGCGGCAGCCACACGACCCGGTCGGGCATCTCCGTGATCCGCAGCGGGAACCGCACGCTTCCGGCGGGCCCGTCGACCGCCAGCACGTCGCCGTCCTTCACGCCCGCCTCGGCGGCCGTGGCGGCGGACACGCGCGCGTGGGCGGCGTGCCGCGTCCCGGCCAGTGCCTCGTCGCCGTCCTGGAGGCGGCCCTGGTCGAGCAGCAGCCGGTGTCCGGCGAGCACCGCTTCCCCGGAAGCGGGCCGCGGCAGGACGACCCCGGTCTCCAGCGGTTCGGTGGCGTGCGGTCCGTCCCAGTTGCCGAGCCGGTCCAACTCACCGCGTACGGTGCGCAGATCCGGCAGCCCCAGGTGTACGTCCATGGCGTCGGCCAGCATCTGCAGCACGCGCGCGTCCGTCGGGGCGACGCGGCGCGTCATCTGGTCGGGCTTGAGCGCGGCCTCGAACATCCGGGCCCGGCCCTCCCAGTTGAGGAACGTGCCCGCCTTCTCGGCGACCGCGGCCACCGGGAGGACGACGTCGGCGTGCTCGGTGATCTCGCTCGGCCGCTGCTCCAGGGAGACCAGGAACCGGATCTCGTGAAGAGCTTCACGCGCGCGGGCCGGGCTGGGCAGGTCGGCGACCTCGACGCCCGCCACGAGCAGCGCCTGGAGCTCGCCCCGGGCGGCGGCCTCGACCATCTCGCCGGTGTCGCGCCCGTAGCGGTGCGGCAGTTCGGCCACACCCCAGGTGGCGGCGACCTCCTCACGCGCGCGCGGGTCGGTCGCCGGACGGCCGCCCGGCAGCAGCGACGGCAGCGCGCCCGCCTCGACGGCGCCGCGCTCACCGGCCCGGCGCGGGATCCATACCAGCTCGGCGCCGGTCGCGGAGGCCGCCCGGACCGCGGCGGTGAGTCCGCCCGCGACGGCCGCGAGCCGCTCGCCGACGACGATCACGGCGCCTTCGGTGCGCAGCGCCTCCGCGGCCGCGGATCCCCCGGTCTCCAGGCCGACGCCGGACGACAGCGCGTCCAGCCACTCGGTCTCGGTGCCGGGCGCGGCGGGCAGCAGCGTGCCGCCGGCCTTCTCCAGGCCGCGCGTCGCGTGCGTGGCCAGCGAGAACACCTTCTGGCCGTGCTTGCGCCAGGCCTTGCGGAGCTTGAGGAAGACGCCGGGCGCCTCCTCCTCCGACTCGAAGCCGACCAGGAGCACGGCCGGGGCCTGCTCCAGCTTCGTGTACGTGACGCCGCTGCCGTCCAGGTCACGGCCGCGGCCTGCGACACGAGCCGCCAGGAAGTCGGCCTCCTCGCTGCTGTGCACGCGCGCGCGGAAGTCGATGTCGTTCGTGTCGAGGGCCACGCGCGCGAACTTGCTGTACGCGTAGGAGTCCTCGACGGTCAACCGGCCACCGGTGAGAACCCCGGTCCGGCCGCGCGCGGCGAGCAGCCCACGGGCGGCAGCCTCCAGCGCCTCCGGCCAGGATGCGGCCCGCAGTTCACCGGTCTCGGCGTCGCGCACCAAGGGGTTCGTCAACCGATCGGGCTTCTGCGCGTACCGGAAGCCGAAGCGGCCCTTGTCGCAGATCCACTCCTCATTGACCTCGGGGTCGTTGGCCGCGAGGCGGCGCATGACCTTGCCGCGCCGGTGGTCGGTGCGGGTCGCGCAGCCGCCGGCGCAGTGCTCGCACACGCTCGGCGACGACACGAGGTCGAAGGGCCGCGAGCGGAAGCGATACGCCGCCGAGGTCAGCGCGCCCACCGGGCAGATCTGGATGGTGTTTCCGGAGAAGTACGACTCGAACGGGTCGCCCTCGCCGGTGCCGACCTGCTGAAGGGCGCCCCGCTCGATGAGCTCGATCATCGGGTCGCCCGCGACCTGGTTGGAGAACCGGGTGCAGCGGGCGCACAGCACGCATCGCTCGCGGTCGAGCAGCACCTGCGTGGAGATCGGGACCGGCTTCTCGTACGTCCGCTTCCTGCCCTCGAAGCGGGAGTCGGCCTGGCCGTGCGACATGGCCTGGTTCTGCAACGGGCACTCGCCGCCCTTGTCGCAGACCGGGCAGTCGAGGGGGTGGTTGATGAGCAGCAGCTCCATGACCCCCTTCTGCGCCTTCTCGGCGACCGGGGAGGAGAGCTGGCTCTTGACGACCATGCCGTCGGTGCAGGTGATGGTGCAGGACGCCATCGGCTTGCGCTGGCCCTCCACCTCCACGATGCACTGGCGGCAGGCACCGGCCGGGTCGAGCAGCGGGTGGTCGCAGAAGCGCGGGATCTCGATGCCGAGCATCTCGGCGGCGCGGATGACCAGGGTTCCCTTGGGGACGCTGATCTCGATGCCGTCGATGGTGAGCGACACGAGGTCTTCCGGCGGAACCGCCGCCTCGCCGCCCCCGGAGGGAGCGCTGGTGGTCACAGTCATGCGTTCACCTCCGTGCGGTGCTGGTCGGTCCGGTCGGCCCAGAGAGTCGAGCGGGCCGGGTCGAAGGGGCAGCCCTTGCCCGTGATGTGCTGCTCGTACTCGTCGCGGAAGTACTTGAGCGAGGAGAAGATCGGCGAGGCGGCGCCGTCACCGAGGGCGCAGAACGACTTGCCGTTGATGTTGTCGGCGATGTCGTTGAGCTTGTCGAGGTCGTCCATCGAGCCCTTGCCGGCCTCGATGTCACGGAGCAACTGCACGAGCCAGTACGTGCCTTCGCGGCACGGCGTGCACTTGCCGCAGGACTCGTGGGCGTAGAACTCGGTCCACCGCGTGACGGCGCGTACGACGCAGGTGGTCTCGTCGAAGCACTGCAGGGCCTTGGTGCCGAGCATCGAGCCGGCGGCGCCGACGCCCTCGTAGTCCAGCGGGACGTCGAGGTGCTCGTCGGTGAACATCGGCGTCGAACTGCCGCCCGGCGTCCAGAACTTGAGGCGGTGGCCCGGCCGCATCCCGCCGCTCATGTCGAGGAGCTGGCGCAGGGTGATGCCGAGCGGGGCCTCGTACTGGCCCGGCGAGGCGACGTGGCCGCTGAGCGAGTACAGCGTGAAGCCCGGGGACTTCTCGCTGCCCATCGACTTGAACCATTCCTTCCCGCGATTCACGATCGCGGGAACCGACGCGATGGACTCGACGTTGTTCACCACAGTGGGGCACGCGTAGAGGCCGGCGACGGCAGGGAAAGGGGGACGGAGTCGCGGCTGACCACGGCGGCCTTCGAGCGAGTCCAGGAGCGCGGTCTCCTCACCACAGATGTACGCGCCTGCGCCGGCGTGCACGGTGAGTTCAAGGTTGAGACCGGAGCCCAGGATGTTCTGCCCGAGATACCCCGCGGCGTAGGCCTCGCGCACGGCCTCGTGCAACCGCCGCAGTACGGGGACCACTTCACCGCGCAGATAGATGAACGCATGCTCCGAACGGATCGCGTAACACGCGATCACAATGCCCTCGATGAGGCTATGCGGATTGGCGAACAGGAGCGGGATGTCCTTGCAGGTCCCCGGCTCCGACTCGTCGGCGTTGACAACAAGATAGTGAGGCTTGCCGTCTCCCTGCGGGATGAACTGCCACTTCATCCCGGTGGGGAATCCGGCGCCACCACGCCCGCGGAGGCCCGAGTCCTTCACATAGGCGATGAGATCGTCCGGCGACATGGCGAGGGCCTTGCGCAGTCCCTCGTACCCCTCGTGCCGGCGGTACACATCCAAAGACCAGGACTTGTCCTCGTCCCAGAAGGCTGACAGGACCGGAGCGAGCAGCTTCTCCGGGCTGGTGTCGTTGTCGCTGACTTCGGCGGCCAAGGTCATCACTCCCCCTCCTCGGCGGTCGGACCCGCTGGGTGCTCGGGGTCGGAGGCCGATGTGTCCTGCGGCGCGTCGTGAGAACTCAAGTGCTCGGTGGGTGACGGGTCGTGCGGCGCCTCGCCGTCGCGGACCGCGGCCCGCGGGTGGACCACGCGCGCGGGCGGCGTCTCGCCCTTGGCCAGGCGGAGCCCGATCAGGGAGGCCGGTCCCGCTCCCCCGCTCGCCTCGACGGCGCCCTCGCGCTCGTCGGGGAAGCCCGCCAGGATGCGCGCTGTCTCCTTGAAGGTGCACAGCGGGGCGCCACGCGTGGGTGACACCTGCGCTCCCGCGCGCAGGTCGTCGACGAGACGCTTGGCCGATTCGGGCGTCTGGTTGTCGAAGAACTCCCAGTTGACCATCACTACGGGAGCGAAATCACAAGCGGCGTTGCACTCGATGTGCTCCAGCGTGATCTTGCCGTCGTCGGTCGTCCCGTTGTTGCCGACGCCGAGGTGCTCCTGGAGCGACTCGAAGATGGCGTCGCCGCCCATCACCGCGCACAGCGTGTTCGTGCAGACGCCGACCTGGTAGTCACCGCTGGGCCTGCGGCGGTACATCGTGTAGAAGGTCGCGACGGCCGTGACCTCCGCCGTGGTCAGGCCCAGCACGTCCGCGCAGAACTGCATGCCGGTCCGCGTGACGTGCCCCTCCTCCGACTGCACGAGGTGAAGCAGCGGCAGAAGTGCCGAACGGGATTCGGGATAGCGGGAGATGACCTCCCGCGCGTCCGCCTCCAGGCGGGCTCGGACGTCGTCCGGGTAGCCGGGGGCGGGCAGCTCGGGCATGCCCAGGCTGACGCCCTGCCCCGAAGGCTGTGTGGAGCTAGAAGCACCTGTGGAACTGGTGGTCACCGGTCGACGCCTCCCATCACGGGGTCGATGGATGCGACGGCGACGATGACGTCGGCGACCTGGCCGCCCTCGCACATCGCGGCCATCGCCTGCAGGTTGGTGAAGGACGGGTCGCGGAAGTGGACCCGGAACGGGCGGGTGCCGCCGTCGGACACGGCGTGCACACCCAGCTCGCCCTTGGGCGACTCCACGGCGGCGTACGCCTGTCCCGGCGGGACGCGGAAGCCCTCGGTCACCAGTTTGAAGTGGTGGATGAGGGCCTCCATGGAGGTGCCCATGATGTTCTTGATGTGGTCGAGCGAGTTGCCGAGTCCGTCCGGGCCCAGGGCCAGTTGGGCGGGCCAGGCGATCTTCTTGTCGCCGACCATGACGGGGCCCGGGGCGAGCCGGTCCAGGCACTGCTCGACGATGTGCAGCGACTGGCGCATCTCTTCCAGGCGGATCAGGAAGCGCCCGTAGGAGTCGCAGGTGTCGGCGGTCGGGATCTCGAAGTCGTACGTCTCGTAGCCGCAGTACGGCTGCGTCTTGCGCAGGTCGTGCGGCAGGCCGGCGGAGCGCAGGATCGGGCCGGTGGCGCCGAGGGCCATGCAGCCGGCCAGGTCGAGGTAACCGACGTCCTGCATACGGGCCTTGAAGATGGGGTTCCCCGTGGCGAGCTTGTCGTACTCGGGGAGGTTCTTCTTCATCTTCTTCACGAACTCGCGCAGCTGGTCCACCGCGCCGGGCGGCAGGTCCTGGGCGAGGCCGCCGGGCCGGATGTACGCGTGGTTCATCCGCAGGCCGGTGATCAACTCGTAGATGTCGAGAATGAGTTCACGATCACGAAAGCCGTAGATCATGATCGTGGTCGCGCCGAGCTCCATGCCGCCGGTGGCGATGGCGACCAGGTGCGAGGACATCCGGTTCAGTTCCATGAGGAGCACGCGGATGATGCTCGCGCGGTCCGGGATGTCGTTCTCGATGCCGAGGAGCTTCTCGACGGCGAGGCAGTAGGCCGTCTCGTTGTAGAACGGCGTCAGATAGTCCATGCGCGTCACGAACGTGGTGCCCTGTGTCCACGTGCGGTATTCGAGGTTCTTCTCGATGCCGGTGTGGAGGTAGCCGATGCCGCAGCGGGCCTCGGTGACCGTCTCGCCGTCGATCTCCAGGATCAGGCGCAGCACGCCGTGTGTGGACGGGTGCTGGGGGCCCATGTTGACGATGATGCGCTCGTCGTCGGACTTGGCCGCGGACTGGACGATCTCGTCCCAGTCGCCACCGGTGACCGTGTAGACGGTTCCCTCGGTGGTCTCGCGCGGCGAAGCGGAGGGAGCAGAAGAAGGAGTGGACATCAGCTGTACGACCTCCGCTGGTCCGGAGCCGGGATCTGGGCGCCCTTGTACTCGACGGGGATGCCGCCGAGGGGGTAGTCCTTGCGCTGCGGGAAGCCCTGCCAGTCGTCCGGCATCATGATCCGCGTCAGCGCGGGGTGGCCGTCGAAGACGATGCCGAAGAAGTCGTAGGTCTCGCGCTCGTGCCAGTCGTTCGTGGGATACACGGGGACCAGGGACGGGACGTGCGGGTCCGACTCGGGCAGGGAGACCTCGAGGCGGATCAGGCGATTGTGGGTGATCGACCGCAGGTGGTAGACGGCATGGAGCTCGCGGCCCTTGTCGCCGGGGTAGTGGACCCCCGAGACGCCCGTGCACAGTTCGAAGCGCAGGGCCGGGTCGTCGCGCAGGGTCTGCGCCACGCGTACCAGGTGCTCGCGCTCGATGTGGAAGGTGAGCTCGCCGCGGTCGACGACCGTCTTGTCGATGGCGTTCTCCGGGACGAGTCCCTGTTCCTCCAGGGCGCCCTCCAGCTCGTCGGCGACCTCGTCGAACCAGCCGCCGTAGGGGCGGGTGGCCTCGCCGGGCAGCCGGACGGAGCGGACCAGGCCGCCGTAGCCGGAGGTGTCGCCGCCGTTGTTCGCGCCGAACATGCCGCGCTGGACGCGGATCTCCTCGCCGGCGTCGCCTCGCTGCCCGGGCAGGTTGGAGGAACTGAGGTCCTTCTCGGGGTTCACCCCGTTGCTGTGCGCGTCACTCACCGCAGCAGCCCCTTCATCTCGATCGTCGGGAGCGCCTTGAGCGCCGCTTCCTCCGCCTCACGGGCCGCCTCCTCGGCGTTCACGCCGAGCTTGGAGGACTGGATCTTCTGATGGAGCTTGAGAATCGCGTCCATCAGCATCTCGGGCCGGGGCGGGCAGCCGGGCAGATAGATGTCGACCGGGACGATGTGGTCGACGCCCTGCACGATCGCGTAGTTGTTGAACATCCCGCCGGACGAGGCGCAGACGCCCATGGAGATGACCCACTTGGGGTTGGGCATCTGGTCGTAGACCTGGCGCAGGACGGGCGCCATCTTCTGGCTCACCCGCCCGGCCACGATCATCAGGTCCGCCTGGCGGGGCGATCCGCGGAAGACCTCCATGCCGAACCGCGCCAGGTCGTAGCGCCCCGCGCCCGTCGTCATCATCTCGATGGCGCAGCACGCGAGCCCGAACGTGGCAGGAAAGACGGACGACTTGCGCACCCAGCCCGCGGCCTGCTCGACGGTGGTCAGAAGGAATCCGCTCGGCAGCTTTTCTTCGAGTCCCATTGGTCTGTGGCTCCTGGTCTCCCCTATACGGGGTTCAGTCCCATTCCAGGCCGCCGCGCCGCCATACGTACGCGTACGCGACGAAGACGGTGAGCACGAAGAGCAGCATCTCTACGAGCCCGAATACCCCGAGGGCGTCGAAGGTGACGGCCCAGGGGTAGAGGAAGACGATCTCGATGTCGAAGACGATGAAGAGCATCGCCGTCAGGTAGTACTTGATGGGGAAGCGCCCGCCGCCGGCCGGCGTGGGGGTGGGCTCGATGCCGCACTCGTACGCTTCGAGCTTGGCCCGGTTGTACCGCTTTGGACCGATAAGCGTGGCCATGACCACGGAGAAGATCGCAAAGCCTGCCCCGAGGGCTCCCAGTACGAGGATGGGCGCATACGCGTTCACCGCTCCTCGCTCCTCTCAGTCGGCGCTGACTGCTGGCGGTTGCAAGGGCTCGCGCTCCCACCCCTCCTGCAAACGGTCGAAGATCGCTTACATGTGAAGCAGGTCACAAGCCCAACTTGCCCCGCATCCTATGCCCGCCACTCTGTGATCTGCGACACGGGGTGCGCCAACTACTTTGTGATCTCCACCACCTGACGAAGGATCATGAAGTCGGATGAGCGGTGATCTTCACACTCGAAGCACCTGAGTGATCACCAGAGGTGACAACTTGCCCGGTTACCGCTGGTCAGAGAGGTGGGCTCTGTATCAAGACGTGGGCGCGGCAGGCAAATTGGCGCTGGACACCGGTGGCTGATAGTGGACGCCGTTCACACATCAGGGGGAGAGGTGTGGACGGAAGTGGACGTCGGGGTCCCCCTTAGGGGTTCGGTGTGACCTGCGTCACGTGTCATGTAACGTCCCGGAAACCGGGCTTGGCCAACGGCCTCAACGAGTGGTAGGCCCGGGGCAATTCGGGCGTTTTACCGAAACCCCATGATCACAGCCTTGATCAGGGCTGTCCGTATTGCCCGTTACGGCGTCAATAAGGGCTGCCCGGTGCGGGATTCGCGTCCCGTCTTCACAACTGTGGCGCACCACACGTTTCTTGATGGGAACCGTGAAGCCCTGATAGCGGTTGTACTCATGTCCCACACCGCTCACATACCCAGCCACCGGAAGCCCCGTCGCAGCGCCTCGAAGATGGCCCTGCGCGCCGGAGTTACCGGTGGCGTCCTCAGCACCCTGGCAGTGGCTGGTGCGTCCGGTGCGGCGAACGCTGCCGAGCCCGTGACGCAGACGATCGAACTGCCCACGCTCACCGCCGATCTGTCCACGCAGGTCGCCCAGTCCGCTGACGCCACCCAGCAGGCCGCGGCCAACTACCAGCTCCAGGCGGAGCGTGACGAGGCCTTCGCCAAGGCCGCGGACCAGGCCAAGAAGGACCAGGCCGAGGCGGAGAAGAAGGCTGAGGCCAAGAAGAAGGCCGAGGCCGCCGCCAAGGCCAAGGCCGAGCGTGAGGCCGCCGAGAAGGCCGCCTCCCGCTCCAGCGAGCGCACCACCCTCTCCGCCACCACGCAGACCGCCAGCGCCCCCGCCAGCGGCTCTGTCGCCTCTGTCATCAGCTTCCTGAAGGCTCAGGTCGGCGACGCGTACGTGATGGGCGGCACGGGCCCCAACTCGTGGGACTGCTCCGGTCTCGTCCAGGCCGCGTTCAAGCAGGCCGGTGTCGACCTCCCGCGCACCTCGCAGGAGCAGTCGACCCAGGGCACCGCGGTCTCGCTCTCCAACATCCAGGTCGGCGACATCCTGTACTGGGGCGGTGCGGGCTCGGCGTACCACGTCGGCGTCTACATCGGTAACGGCCAGTACCTGGACGCCGCCAACCCCTCCAAGGGCGTTGTCATCCAGGACCTGTCCGGCTACCCGGCCAGCGGCGCGGTCCGCGTCCTCTGAGTCCTGCACGACCGAGAGCTCTGCACGACATGGCGAAGGCCGCCTTTCCCCCAGCGGGGTGAGGCGGCCTTCGTCGTACCCGGGTGGCCGGCGGCTCAGCTCTGCGGCGCGAGTTCGCCCATCGGGCCCCAGTCCTCGTTCGGGATGTCGGCGTTGATGATCTCGGGGGTGGCGGCGATGAGCGGCGCCATGGCGGCGAGGCCCGCCTTGAAGTGGTCGGAGCCGACGTGCGCGGCGCCCGCGTCACCGTCCCGGAACCCTTCCAGGAGGACGAACTGGTTCGGGTCCTCGACGCTGCGCGACCAGTCGAAGAAGAGATTGCCCTCCTCGGCGCGGGTCGCGGCGGTGAACGCGGCGGTCTTCTCCAGCCAGGAGTCGGTGTGCTCGGGGCGGACGGTGAACTTCACGGCGATGAAAATCATGCCTCCAGCCTGCCCCGAGCCCCCTGGCCCGGCAAAGTCAGGCCTTCGGCGCGACCTTGCTCAGACCGTTGATGATGCGGTCCATGGCGTCGCCGCCCGACGGGTCCGTCAGGTTGGCGAGCATCTTCAGGGTGAACTTCATCAGCATCGGGTGGGTCAGACCGCGCTGCGTCGCGATCTTCATGACCTTCGGGTTGCCGATGAGCTTCACGAAGGCACGGCCCAGCGTGTAGTAGCCGCCGTAGGTGTCCTTGAGGATCTGCGGGTAGCGCTGGAGGGCGAGTTCGCGGCTCGTGTGGGTCGGGCGGGCGTGCGCCTGCACGATGACGTCGGCGGCGAGCTGCCCGGACTCCATGGCGTACGCGATGCCTTCGCCGTTGAACGGGTTGACGAGGCCGCCCGCGTCGCCGACCAGGAGCAGGCCCTTGGTGTAGTGCGGCTGGCGGTTGAAGGCCATGGGGAGGGCGGCGCCGCGGATCGGCATCGTCATGTTCTCCGGGGTGTAGCCCCAGTCCTCCGGCATCGACGCGCACCACGCCTTGAGGACCTCGCGCCAGTCCAACTCGCGGAATGCCTTGGAGGAGTTGAGGATGCCGAGGCCGACGTTGGACGTGCCGTCGCCCATGCCGAAGATCCAGCCGTAGCCGGGAAGGAGCCGGTCCTCGCCGGGGCCGCGGCGGTCCCACAGCTCCAGCCAGGACTCCAGGTAGTCGTCGTCGTGGCGCGGCGACTCGAAGTACGTGCGCACCGCGACACCCATCGGGCGGTCCTCCCGGCGGTGCAGGCCCATCGCCAGGGAGAGCCGGGTGGAGTTGCCGTCGGCCGCGACGACGAGCGGCGCGTGGAAGGTGACGTCACGCTTCTCGCCGGCGTCACCGAGCTTGGCGTGCACGCCCGTGATGCGGCCGGTGCGGTCGTCGACGATCGGGGCGCCGACGTTGCACTGCTCGTACAGCCGCGCGCCCGCCTTCTGCGCCTGCCGGGCGAGCTGCTCGTCGAAGTCGTCACGCTTGCGGACCAGTCCGTAGTCCGGGTAGGAGGCGAGGTCCGGCCAGTCCAGCTGGAGGCGGACGCCGCCGCCGATGATGCGCAGGCCCTTGTTGCGCAGCCAGCCCGCTTCCTCGGAGATGTCGATGCCCATGGAGACGAGCTGCTTGGTGGCGCGCGGGGTCAGACCGTCACCGCACACCTTCTCTCGCGGGAACGCCGTCTTCTCCAGGAGCAGGACGTCCAGGCCCGCCTTCGCCAGGTAGTAGGCGGTCGTCGAACCGGCGGGGCCGGCACCGACGACGATGACGTCAGCCGTGTTCTCCGTGATGTCGGTGGGCGCGGCGCCCTTGGTGTTCTCGGTGTTCTCGGTGCTCTCGGAGAGGGGTTTGGGCTGCTCGGTCACGGCGGGGTCTCCCCAGGCTCGAAAACGGTGGGCTCGTACAACGGTGGACTCGTACAACGGTGGACTCGAAAACGGTGTGCCTGCGGGCACGGACATGGGCAGTCTATTCAGCGATATCGATCTCCCAGCCGAAGGGCCAGCCCATGACCCGAACTCTCCCCGCCGTGGATCTGCGTGTTCCCACCCATGAGGACGCCTTCGCCTGGCACCGGGTCTTCGACGACCCGGAGGTCATGGAGTTCCTCGGTGGCCGCAGCGCGGCGTCCGAGCTGTCCGTGCACCACGAGGCGACGGCGCGGCAGCGGATGCACGACGCGGAGCTCGGCTACTGCCTGTGGTCCCTCCTCAACGAGGAGGGGGAGGTCATGGGGTTCACCGGCGCGCAGCCCTGGCGGCACGCGTGGGGTCCGGTCGGCGAGGTCGAGATCGGCTGGCGGCTCGGCCGGTCCTACTGGGGCAAGGGCTATGCGACGGCCGCCGCCCTGGCCACCCTCGACCGGGTGCGGGCCGCGGGGCTCGGCAGCGTCGTCGCCATGGTCGACGCCAGGAACGCCCGCTCGATCGCGGTGACGCGGCGCCTCGGCATGGAGCTGGAGGAGACGTTCGTGACGCCGACCGGTCGGCAGGGGCACTGTTTCCGGCTGGTTCTGTAGGCACCGGCGGCACCGCGTGGACCGGGAAGGGCGCCCGCTGCGGGCCCTTTCCGGTCGCCGCGCGCGGAGTTACCCTTCCGGTACCGCCAGGGGGTGACATCTGTGCCGAAGACGCCCAAGACACCCAGGACTCCCGACACACCCGAAGTCCATGTGCCGAAGTTCGTCGGGCTCATGGCGCTCGACGCCGGGGCCACGGCGGCGGCGCACGGCCTGCGGCTGACCGCCGCGGACCGTCCCTCGCTCGACGAGGCTGCCGTGGACTACGTGGTGCGGCAGTACCCGTTGCCCGGCGTGGAGATCCCTCTGGACGCGGTCGTGACGGTCTGGTTCGACTTCGGGGAGGGCGAGGGCGGCGGTGGCGCGGGCGTGCGCGAGCCCCGCGAGCCGGGCCCGCGGGGCGGCGGCATGCGCCGGGAGCTCGATGAACCCCCGGAGCCCGTCGTGCCGTTCACTCCGTGTCCGTGAGCCGCCACGAGTCGAGGCCGATCCGGTAGGTCTCCTGGAGATCGGACCAGACGTCGTCCTTGCCGGTCAGCAAGATGGCGTACTCGGTGCCGTCCGCGGCGATGTACGACTGGTCGATGCCGTGCACGGTCTGTCCGGCCCCGTCCTCGTACGTGTACTCCCACAGGGCGCCCGGACGCCCCTGGAAGGTGTTCTTCTCCAGGCGGACGCGCTGGTAGTTCGCCTTCTTCTTGTCCTTCTTCGCGTGCGCCTCCAGGTTCAGGAGGTTGTCGTACGAGGTGTAGTCGGCGTTCGGGATCACACCGATGAGGTACTCCTCCATGCCGGTGCTGCCCGCGTACGTGACCTGCGTGCCGCTCGCGTCGACGCCCTCGCGGTCCCAGACGTCGGGGACGACGAAGGAGAAGCCCTTCGCGTCGACGACCTGGTGGTAGCCCTCGGGGACCTCGGGCGTCTCCGAGGGGCCCGCGGCGTCCGGGCTCGCCGAGGCGGACGCGCCGTCGGCCCCGTCTTCGGACACGTCACCGGACGCGTCGTCGGACGGCTGCGGTGTCGCCTCGGTGCGGGCCGCGGCCGGCTTGTTGTCCTTGGCGTCGTCCTGGCCGCCGTTGCCGTCGTCCTGGAGCAGCAGTACACCGGCCGCCGCGCCGCCGCCGATGACGAAGGCGCCGAGCAGGGTGGCGACCCAGACGCCCACGCGCCGCTTGGGTCCCTGGGCCGTGGCGGGCGGCGGCGGGGCGAGATGGACGGTGTGCGGGTCGTACGCGTCAGCCCCAGGGTCCGGGACCGGGGCCGGGGCCGGGGCCGGGACCGGGGCCGGGGCCGCTGCCGGGGCCGGGCCCGGGGTGGGAGCCGGGCCCGGGACGGGGGCCCGCGAACCCCCCGTCTCCGTAGGGAGGTTGGGGATGTCCGGGGAGGGTGGGGCCGTAGGGCTGCCCGCCGGGGGCAGAGCCTGCGGCCCCGTACCGAAATCCGGGGCTCCCGCGGCGGCCGGGTACGCCGCGCCCTTCAGCAGCCCGTTGTCGAAGCCGGCGAGGCGCAGCAGGTACGGCGCGAGGAAGACGCCGCCGCCCACCCACAGCAGCCCGAACAGCAGCAGGTCGGGCATGCTCAGCCCGCCCTCGCTGGTGCCCGCGAAGGAGACGTCGTCGGCGAGACCGCCCGAGCCCGTCATGGAGAACCCGGACAGGGCGCCCAGGACGAGGACGAGCGCGTAGAAGAAGCCGCCGCCCAGGAAGAGTTCGCGGCGGTCCCGTGAGCGGCGGGCGATGAGGACGCCGACCAGCAGCGCGAGCACGAGGCCGAACGCCAGCACACCGATGACGGCGCCGCTGTTGACGTCGTCGCCGAGCTGTTCGAGGCCGTAGGAATCGTGCGTGTACCCGGAGCCGCTGAAGCCCGATCCGCGCGCGTCCACGTCGACCGGCGCGCCCCACACGAAGCCCAGGCCGGTCAGGGCCAGGTTGGGCAGGTAGAGCAGGAGCAGCACGATGCCCGCGGCGAGGTCGCCGCCGGTGGCGTCCTCCACGTCGCTGTTGCCGCTGCCGTCGTCGGTGATGATGCCGACCACGAAGGCCGCCACGAGGATCAGCGGCAGCACCCAGGCCAGCGCCCGCACCGCGGAGCCGAAGGCGCGGCTCGCGGCGGCGACGCCGGGGCGCACCGCGAGCCACTGCGCGATGTCGGACCGCTGGAACACCGCGACGGTGACGGCCATGCCGAGCGCCAGCGTGCACAGGGCCACCAGGAACGGGTTGGAGTGGAACTCGACCTGCTGGATCGTCGGCTGCCCGAACAGCGCGAGCACGACCGTGCCCGCCATCGCGAGCAGGCCGACCCGGACCGCGGCCTCCAGGCCGAGGGTGCGGGCCGGCGGCGGCCCCCACTGCCCTTGTACCTGCGGCGAGTTGAGCATGCGCGTGCGCAGCATCCGTACGCCGATCAGCAGGGCCACGCACCAGAGCACGGCCACCATCAGGGGCGGCATGGAGAGTTCGACGGAACCGCTCTGCGTGCCGCCGGAGGAGTCGCCGAACACGGCGGAGCCGCTGCCGGCCGACGTCACCTCGAAGCTGCCGCCGAGCCCGTGCATGAGTGCGGTCAGGGCGACCCGCAGCCGGTCGCCGAAGCCGACGAAGTCCCCGGAGCCCGCGTCCTGGCCGTAGCCGGGTATCGCGAGGGCGACGGCGCCGACGAGGAGCAGTCCGACGGGCCACAGCGCGGCCTGGGCGGCGCCCGCCCAGTCCCCGCGGAAGGCCCTGCCGAAGAAGGCGCCGACGGGCGACGGCTGAGCGGGGCCGACGGGCTGGGGCGCGTATCCGGGCGGGGGCGGCTGGTGGGCCGACTGTGGCGGGAAGGCGGGCGGCCGGTCGGCGGCCGGTGGCGGGAATTCAGGCGGCGGCGGGGCGCCCGGTGGCCCGGTGGGGACGGGCGGCACGGGCGCGGCCCCGGACCCGCCCGCCGGGCCGGGGCGCTCCCGCCCGCATCTCATGCAGAAACGGGCCTCTTCTGGAGCCTCGGCTCCACAGTGCGGGCAGAACGGCGTCATCAGGGTGCTCCGCGATGATCTGGGGACGTGATCCGGGGACGCATGGCTGCCGCCCCGTCACGAGGCGTCACCACGCACTCAACGGACACATCTTCCCGCCGCTCCGGTTCCCTCCAACGCCCTTGATGCGCAGAGAAGTTGAACCGTTACACGTACGTGGGTACGGGCCTGAGCACCCGTACCCAGGCCCTACCGGCGGGTCACCTACTTGATGCCGCGGTGCAGGGCGACGATGCCGCCCGTGAGGTTGCGCCAGGCGACCTTGGACCAGCCCGCGCCCTGGAGGCGGGCGGCGAGCTCCGGCTGGGTGGGCCAGGCGCGGATCGACTCGGCGAGGTACACGTACGCGTCCGGGTTCGAGGAGACGGCGCGCGCGACGGGCGGCAGGGCGCGCATCAGGTACTCGGTGTAGACGGTGCGCAGCGGCGCGAGCGTGGGGTGGCTGAACTCGCAGATCACGACCCGGCCGCCCGGCTTCGTCACCCGGTACAGCTCGCGCAGCGCCTGGTCGGTGTCCTGGATGTTGCGCAGGCCGAAGGAGATGGTGACGGCGTCGAAGGTGTCGTTCTTGAACGGCAGCTTGGTGCCGTCACCGGCCGTGAACGGCATCCAGGGGTGGCGCTGCTTGCCGACCCGCAGCATGCCGAGGGAGAAGTCGCAGGGCACGACGTAGGCGCCGGCCTGCGCGAAGGGCTGCGAGGAGGTGGCGGTGCCGGCGGCGAGGTCCAGGATCTTCTGCGCGGGCCGGGCGTCGACGGCCTTGGCCACTTCCTTCCGCCACAGCCGCGCCTGCCCCAGGGACAGCACGTCGTTGGTGAGGTCGTACTTCTCCGCGACGTCGTCGAACATCGAGGCGACTTCGTGGGGCTGCTTGTCCAGGGATGCACGGGTCACCGGGTCATTGTGTCAGCCCGCCCCCTTCGACCGGCCGACCGGTACCTCCTAGGATGCGGGCGCGAGCGAACCGATCATGGGGGTGGACGAGTTGGCGACGCGACGACGGGTCCGGGCCGGCGTGGCCGGGATCTGGCTGGTGCTGGCCGTGGGCGGCTGGGCGGCGACGCAGGCACTGGGCGGCGGGGTCGAGCCGACGGACGGGGCGCCTCCGCGGCCGGGGACGTCGTCACCGGCGGCGGGCGGCCTGCCGGAGGGCTGCACGACACCGAGCCCACTGCCGAGCCCGGGGCCCGACGGCAAGGTCGTCATCGGCTGTTCCCGGATCGACGCGTATCCGGGCGTGGAGTGCCCGAATCCGAAGGACGGCACCCCCGACTCCTACGACTCCGGCGACTTCTACGACTCCGACGGCTGCTTCCGCGACGGGGCGGGCGTCGGCACCCCGCCCGCCGTCCCCACGTCCGCCGGGACCTGCGCCTCCCGGCCCGGCGAGGCAGTCGACTGTCTGCTCGTCGTGCGTCGGCGCTGACCGACACCGTGACCGGTCGCGGCCGAACCCGCTCAGCGCCCGCGGTACACCAGTCGCCCGCCGATCACGGTCGCCACACACGTGCCCGCCCCGCGCCGCACCAGGTCCTCCCGGTCGGCCACGTCGAAGACGGCGAACCGCGCGGGCCCGCCCACGGTGAGAGCCGGCAGCAGGACCAGCGGCTTCGGCGAGAGGGAGACCGGTCCCGGCAGGGCCTGCGGGCGGGCCGCGAACGCGAGGCCCGAGCGCTGGGCGGCCTCCAGGACCGGCTTGGCGCGCAGCTCGCCCGCGACGGCGACCGTGCCGTGCGCGAAGAGCCGCTGCACCCCGCGCCGGGCGCTCGGACCGAGCAGCGACGGGTTCGCGCGGAACATCTCGCGGGCCCGCTCACCGCCGATCGGCACGGTGCCGAGCGTGTCGGCCTCGCGCGGATCGGGGTGGTAGGTGTGCTCCAGGATCTCCGGGCCGTACGGGTTGAGCAGCCCCGGCGTGAGGATGCCGGGCCAGCGCCGCACCCGTACGGACGGGTGGGCGGCGGCCAGCTCCTCGTACGGTCCGAGGGCCGTGACGCGCTCGCCGTCGACCAGGACGGCCGAGCCGTCGGCCTCGGTGACGTGAAGGGTCGGCACAGGAACGGGCGCGCTCAGTTGCTGGAGACGAGCTTGAGCTCGGGGTGCGCCGTGCCGCCCTCGATCGCGGTCGAGGAGATGTGGGAGACGACGCGGTCGTCGACCGGGTCGTTCGCCGGGTCGTCGTGCACCACGAGGTGCTCGTACGTGGTCGCGCGCTGCGCGGGGACGCGGCCCGCCTTGCGGATCAGCTCGATGATCTCCATGCGGTTGGAGCGGTGCTTGGCACCGGCCGAGGAGACGACGTTCTCCTCCAGCATGATCGAGCCGAGGTCGTCGGCGCCGTAGTGCAGCGACAGCTGGCCGACCTCCTTGCCCGTGGTCAGCCAGGAACCCTGGATGTGCTGGACGTTGTCCAGGAAGATCCGGGCGATCGCGATCATGCGCAGATACTCGAAGAGCGTGGCCTGCGTGCGGCCCTTGAGGTGGTTGTTCTCCGGCTGGTACGTGTACGGGATGAAGGCGCGGAAGCCGCCCGTCCGGTCCTGGGTGTCGCGGATCATGCGCAGGTGCTCGATGCGCTCGGCGTTCGTCTCGCCGGTGCCCATCAGCATGGTCGAGGTGGACTCGACGCCGAGGCGGTGCGCCGTCTCCATGATCTCCAGCCAGCGCTCGCCGGACTCCTTCAGCGGGGCGATGGCCTTGCGCGGCCGCTCGGGCAGCAGCTCGGCGCCGGCGCCCGCGAAGGAGTCGAGTCCTGCGGCGTGGATGCGCTGGATCGCCTCCTCGACCGAGACCTTGGAGATGCGGGCCATGTGCTCGACCTCCGAAGCGCCCAGGCTGTGGATGACGAGCTGCGGGAACGCCTTCTTGATCGCCGAGAAGTGGTGCTCGTAGTACTCGACGCCGTAGTCCGGGTGGTGGCCGCCCTGGAACATGATCTGGGTGCCGCCCAGCTCCACGGTCTCCGCGCAGCGGCGCAGGATGTCGTCGAGGTCGCGGGTCCAGCCCTTCTTGGTGTCCTTCGGGGCCGCGTAGAAGGCGCAGAACTTGCACGCCGTGACGCACACGTTCGTGTAGTTGATGTTCCGCTCGATGATGTACGTGGCGATGTGCTCGATGCCCGCGTACTTGCGGCGCCGGATCGCGTCGGCGGCGGCGCCCAGCGCGTGCAGCGGGGCGTCGCGGTAGAGGTCCACCGCCTCTTCGGGGGTGATGCGCCCGCCGGCGGCGGCGCGGTCGAGGACGGACTGCAGCGCGGCCTTGTCGGTCACCGGGCGGGCCCCTTTCGGAGGATCGAATACGACTCTGCGTACGAGTCTGAGCTGAATTCTCAGCGTACGTCAGGCGGCCAGGGCCCCCAGCAGAACCCCCGCGTACGCCCCGAGGAGCATGAACGGGCCGAACGGGATCTCGGTCTTGCGCCCGGCGCGCCGGGCGACGACGAGGACGAGGGCGAACAGGCCGTTGAGGAGCACGCCCGCGAAGACGCCGATGAACAGCACGCCGAGCCCGTACCAGCCGAGCGCCGCGCCCAGACC
Source organism: Streptomyces sp. VRA16 Mangrove soil (assembly GCF_017377775.1). Lineage (GTDB taxonomy): Bacteria > Actinomycetota > Actinomycetes > Streptomycetales > Streptomycetaceae > Streptomyces. Next base: position 7,219 of record NZ_JAFVLN010000011.1, on the reverse strand, counting down.
GAGGGCCAGTTTCACGTCGCCGAAGCCCATGGCGCGGCTGTTGGCGAGGTGCAGGACGAGATAGAAGGCGCCCATGCCGAGCGCGCCGAGCCCCGCCGAGCGCCAGGACCCGCCCGGCTCGGGCAGCAGCGCTGCCACCCCCAGCGCGCCCGCGCACAGGACCGCGAACGGCAGGGTCAGCACATCGGGCAGCCGGTGCACGGCGAAGTCGACGGTGGCCAGGAGCACCCCGAGCGGCGCGAGCAGCAGCCAGGCGCCGAGTTCGGGCCGGGTGCCGGTGGCGGCGGCGAGCAGGGCGCACACCAGCGCGGTCACGGCGGCGAGCAGCGGGGCGGGCGGCCCCGGCCGCACCCCGGCCCAGCCGGGTCCCGGCCGCCAGGGTTCGTCCGGTTCGACGGAGAGGCGGTACGCGGGGCGCGGCAGGAGGGCGCCGGTGACGGCGCCCCAGAGGGTGGCGACGGCGATCAGCGCGCCGGTGGACAGCGTCGCGGGGGACCCGATGAGTGGCATCACGTCAGGCGGCCGCGACGGCCGAACTCCCGCCGGGCACCGGCGTGCTGCCGCCCCGGCGCCGGACCCCGCCGACGAGGGTCGCGGCGACGCCGAGCGCCGCGAGGGCGGCGAACGCCCCGACGTAGAGCATTCCGTACGGGTACTGGCACGGGAATCCGGCGGTCACCGCCGCAACGGGTATCAGAACGGCCCACTTGAGACTGTTGCGCCGTGCGTGGTTCTGCTTCAGGGCTACTGCTCCGCTCGCTTCAGGTCCGCCGTCGGATTGCCCGCGTCAGGGTACTCAGAGGTGTACTTGAGGCCCGATCCGTCACGGGTGAGGTGCACGGTGCTGGCGCCGCTCGCGCACTTCAGGTCGTCGCCGGAGACCTTCTTGCCGGTGGCCACCACTTCCTTCGCGGTGGCGGACTTCAGGGTCAGTTCGTCGACGCAGCGGTTGCCGGTGATGTCGGTCGAGGTCACCGTGCCGAGCCGCTTGCCGACGGCCGTCTGCTTCAACTCGACGCGGTAGGTGTCGAACTGGACGCCCAGCTCCGTGGTCGTGGCCTTGCCCTCCCACACGCCGAGGTAGAACTCCGCTACGACACCGGCCGGTTGCGCCGTCTCCGGAGCGGACGCCGAAGCGGTGGCCGAGACCGAGGCCGACGACTGCGGCGCCGGTCCCCCGTCGGCGCTCCCGCCCTGGTCGCCGGAGCCCCCCGGCAGCATGTTCACCACCAGGATCCCGCCCACCGTGACCGCCGCGAGCGCGCCCGCCACGGCCAGCGCCACCGAGCAGCTCACCCTGCGGCCTCGCCCGTTCTCCGCCGCCGGGGTCGACGCCGCCGTCACGGAGAGCTTCAGACGGCCGGGCCCGGCGTCCTCGACAGGGGCGTCCGCCGGTGGCTCGGTGCGTGGCTGCGGGACCGCCGCGTAGGCCGGGTCCGGCGGGCCGAAGACGCCCGCGGGGCCGGCGGGGGTGACCGTGACGGCGGGGCTGCTGAAGCCCACCGGGCCCGTCGCCGGATCGGTGCCCTCCAGGTCCAGGAGCCGTACGGCGTTGCGCGAGACCTGCTCGACCAGTCGCCCCGGCAGCCAGCCCGCCGCGACGAGTGGGCCCGCTCCTTCGGGTGCCAGGCGGCGCGCCACCTCCTCCGGTGCGGGCCGGGCGGACGCCTCCTTCGCCAGACACCCGGCGATCACGTCCCGCACCTCGCCGTCCAGGGCGCCCAGTTCGGGTTCCTCGTGGACGACCTTGTAGAGGAGCGCCGCCGACGAGTCCCCGGGGAAGGGGGACTCCCCCGTCGCCGCGTACGCGAGCACCGCGCCCAGCGAGAAGACGTCGGAGGCACCGGTGACACCCTTGCCGAGGATCTGCTCGGGGGCCATGTAGCCGGGCGAGCCGATGGAGACGCCGGTGGAGGTGAGGGAGGCCGTGCCGTCGGTGGCGCGGGCGATGCCGAAGTCGATCAGGCGCGGACCGTCGACGGTCAGCAGGACATTGCTGGGCTTCACGTCCCGGTGGACGAGGCCCAGGGCGTGCACCGCCGCCAGCGCCTCCGCGAGGCCCGCGCCCAGGACCCGTACGGAGTGCTCGGGCAGCACCCGGCCGGGACCGGCCGCCTGGGAGAGCGCGGGGCCCGCGACGTACCCGGTCGCCACCCACGGCACCGGCGCCTCGGGGTCCGCGTCGAGCACCGGCGCGGTCCACGCCCCGCCGACCCGCCGCGCCGCCTCCACCTCGCGCCGGAAGCGCGCCCGGAACTCGTCGTCGAGCGCGAAGTGCGGATGGACGATCTTCACGGCGACGGTGCGCCCGCCCGCGCTGCGGCCGAGGTAGACCCGGCCCATGCCGCCGTGTCCGAGGCGGCCCAGGAGGCGGTAGGGGCCGACCGTCGTCGGTTCGTCGGCCTGCAGCGGCTGCATGCTGTCAACCTCCCCCGGGTCCCGAGACGGCACGCACCCCAGCAGCCTAGGCCCTGTGCATCGCGGCTCATATGGCCTTGGCCGTACCGCGATATCACCTGCGCATCAGAGAAATCGGCAACGGTGTTCACCGGAATTCCATGGAGCGGACACAGCGGTACGTAAGTACCGGGCCGGAATTCCGGTGAACACCCCGCCGGCACTCAGCGGCCGAGCAGTTCGACCTTCACGTCCGAGGGAAATCCGGTGGTCGCGCCGACCCGTCGCGCGAACTCCGTGACGCCTTCCAGCTGCGACGCCCCGAAGCGGAAGTCGAGGGTCGTGAAGTACTCCTCCAGGATCCGCTCGTCGAACACCTCCCAGCGCGCCGCCTGCTCGGCGACCTTCCCGACCTCTTCGAGGGAGAGGTCGCGGGAGGACAGGAACGCCTCGTGCACCTGGCGGGTGATCGCCGGCTCGCGCGCGGCGTAGTCCTTGCGCGCGGCCCACACGGCGAAGACGAACGGGAGGCCCGTCCACTCCTTCCACATGGCGCCCAGATCGTGCACCTGGAGCCCGAGCCGCGGCGCGTCGTGCAGGTTGGCGCGCAGCGCCGCGTCCCCGATCAGCACGGCCGCCTCCGCGTCCTGCATCATCAGGCCGAGGTCGGGCGGGCACGTGTAGTAGTCCGGCTGTACGCCGACGCGCTCGGCCAGCAGCAGCTGGGCGAGACGTACCGACGTACGCGACGTCGAGCCGAGGGCGACGCGGCGCCCGTCGAGCTGGTCGAGGGGCAGCTGCGAGACGATCACGCAGGACATGACGGGCCCGTCGCAGCCGACGGCCAGGTCGGGGAAGGCCACCAGCTGGTCGGCGGCCTTCAGGAATTCGACGAGGGTGATCGGACCGATGTCCAGATGACCCTGCACGAGCTGCTCGCTGAGCTTCTCCGGGGTGTCCTTCGTGAGCTCGAAGTCGAGCAGCGAACCGGTCCTGGCAAGTCCCCAGTACAGGGGCATGCAGTTCAGGAACTGGATGTGGCCCACGCGCGGACGGGTGCGCCGCGCGGCCGTCTCTGCCTCAGGGATGATCTCGGGAGAATTGTCCACATCGCGAGGCTAGACCCCATGAGATACGGTGCAGGCTCCGGGTCCAAGAGCTCCCGTGTCAACCCGGATCCGAGACTCGTCAAACCTCCGGGTGACGTGATCTTGCCCTCTATTGCTTTCGGCTGCCTGCGTGCTAGGCTCGCCGCAAGTTGCAGTTTGGTTTCCCTTGCAGTACAGAGCCTGCGGAGCATGTGACCGCGGGCTCTCGTCGTTTTCAGACTTTTGCAGTTGTTCGCGCATTTGCAGGTTCTGGAGCAGGGCGACCCTTTGGCCCATAGGAGGGCTTATGGCTACCGGAACCGTGAAGTGGTTCAACGCTGAAAAGGGCTTCGGCTTCATCGCCCAGGAGGGCGGCGGCCCGGACGTCTTCGTCCACTACTCGGCGATCAACGCGAACGGCTTCCGCTCCCTCGAGGAGAACCAGGCCGTCAGCTTCGACGTCACGCAGGGCCCGAAGGGCCCGCAGGCGGAGAACGTCACCCCCATGTGATCTTCCTCCTGATCGCTTGATCCGGAACCGAGTGCAGTACCCAAGGAGCCCCGCGCCGCAAGGCAGCGGGGCTCCTGCCTTTTGCCCCGGCCGCCTTTGGTCCGGGCGCGGTCAGGTGTGCTGCATGACCAGGACGCAGGTGGTGCCCGGCTCCAGGGCGCGGCAGGTGTGCGGGAGGTCGCCGGGGTACGAGAGGTAGTCGCCGGGGCCGAGTTCGACGGGGTCGTCCTGCGGGCCGGCGAGGACGCGGCCCGCGCCGACGACGAGGTGTTCGGTGGTGCCGGGGTGGTGCGGGTCGGAGTCGCGCGGGCTGCCCGGCTCCACCTGGAGGAAGTAGAGGTCGCGGCGGGCGCCGGGCGGGCTCGCGGAGAGCAGGGTCGCGGTGTAGTCGGCCACCTCGGAGGGGACGGCCGGGCCCTGGCCCGCCCGGACGACCCGCACGACGGGGCGCGGCGGATCGAGGAGCGTGCTCGGCGGCACGTCGAGGGCGACGCTCAGCGCCCACATCGTCTCCAGGCCGGGCTTGCCGTTCGCCGCCTCCAGCTGGGAGAGCGTGGACTTCGCGATGCCGGCGCGCTTGGCCAGCTCGGAGAGGGAGAACCCGGCGCGGGTGCGTTCGCGGCGCAGGGCGGCGGCGATGCGGTCGAGAGGCAGGCCGTTGCTGCGGGGACTGTCCGGCTGGGCGGTCATGGCTGCGGCTCCTCCATCGGCGACCCCGGCGCACGGGCCTCGGGCCTCGGGCCTCGGGCACATCGTTCGGTACGTCGATACTAGCGTTCGGCTTGACGAACGTACGGCGGTGCGCGCATGCTCGCCCTTATGCGTTCGCTACACCGAACGATCGACCCCCTGGAGCGAACGTCGCGCAGGCCGCGGCCGCCCCGGGCACGGGTGCTCGATCGACCGCTGATCCGTGATGTCGCCCTGGTCTGTCTCGCCGACGGTGTCGTGGGGCTCTCGTTCGGCGCGATCGCCGTCGCGGGCGGGCTTCCGGTGTGGCTGCCGGTGCTGATGTCGCTGCTGGTGTTCGCGGGGTCCGCCCAGTTCAGCGCGGTGGGGGTGCTGGCCGCCGGGGGCGGGCCCGTGGCCGCGGCGGCGACCGGGCTGCTGCTCAACACCCGTACCGCCGCCTTCAGTCTGGCCGTCGCCGACACGCTCGGGCGGTCCTGGCCGGCGCGGCTTGTGGGCGCGCATCTGGTGACCGACGAGACGGCCGCGTTCGTGCTCGCCCAGAGCGATCCGGGCAAGCGGCGCACCGCCTTCTGGCTCTCGGGCATCTCGCTGTTCGTCGCCTGGAACGTGAGCGTGGCGGCGGGCGCCCTCGCCGGCGGCGCGCTCGGCGACACGGACCGGTTCGGGCTCGACGCCGCCTTCCCCGCCGTGCTCCTCGCGCTCGTGCTGCCCGCGCTGCGCGACGGCTCCGGCGTGCGCAGGGCCGCGGCGGCCGGGGCCGTGATCGCGGTCGCCGCGACACCGTTCCTGCCGACCGGGGTGCCGGTGCTGCTCGCACTGGCGGGCCTGGCGCTCGTCCGGAGGCCGGTGTGAACGCGCAGCTGGCCGCCGTCCTGGTGCTCGCCGCCGGGACCTACGCCTTCCGGCTCGCCGGACCGCTGCTGCACGGCCGCGTCCGACTCCCGGACCGGGTGCAGGAGTTGCTGACGAGCGGCGCCACCGTGCTGCTCGTCGCGCTGCTCGCCACCGGGGCGCTGATGGCGGGGCACGAGTTCGCCGGGTGGGCGCGGCCCGCCGGGGTGCTCGTGGGCGGGGTGCTCGCGTGGCGGCGGGCGCCGTTCGCCCTGGTGGTCGTGGGGGCGGCGGCGGTCACCGGGCTGCTGCGCCTCGCCGGGGTTCCGTAGCGGTCGCCTACGGATGCATACGGGCGCCCTTGAGGATCTTGTCGACGGCGTTCTTCGGGCCGTGCACGGCGATGCCGACCAGGTCCAGGTCGCCGGAGCCGACGGCCTTCACCGCGGCGCGGTTGTCGCGGTCGTTGCCGGTGGCGAAGAGGTCGGCGGTGAACACGGCGCGGGGCAGCGCCCGTTGCAGGGCCTTCGTGTGGGCGGCGGTCAGGGTCTCCTTGCCGCCTTCGAAGACCAGTACCGGCTGGCGGAACATCGGCAGGTACGGGGTGCCGTCGGCGTCCTCGTACGGTGCGCCGATCACTTCGGGGACCTGGGTGCCGAGGCCGCTGACGAGGAACGCGGTGACGTTCAGGCGCTGCCAGGTCTCCAGGTCGTCCCGGAGCAGGACGGCGATCTTGGTGTCGAAGCGGACGGGCTGCTGGTCGGCAGGGGGCTCGGTGTTCATGGTCCGAGACTCCCGCGCGGGCCGGGTCCTCGTCTTGTACGTTCTTTGCATGGCGGCCCGCAGCGCTCCCTCCGAGGAGATCACCGCGTGGCGCCCGCAGGTCAAGGGCGTCACGGAGGTCTTCCACGCCCGCTTCACGCAGCACGCGTACCCCATGCACGTCCACGACACCTGGACGCTGCTGATCGTCGACGAGGGCGCGGTCCGCTACGACCTGGAGCGGCACGAGCACGGCACCCCGCTCGGCACCGTCTCGCTGCTGCCGCCCGGTGTCCCGCACAACGGCGAGGCGGCGACGGCCGCCGGGTTCCGCAAGCGCGTCCTGTATCTGGAGGCGTCGGAGTCCGGGCTTCTCGACACGTCGTACGTCGGGGCCGCCGCCGACTCCCCCGACCTGGTCGATCCGTTGCTGCGGCACCGGATCGGGCAGCTGCACACGGTACTGGCCCGCCCCGGCGACGAACTGGAGGCGGCGGCGCGGCTCGCGCTCGTGGGCGAGCGGCTGCGGGAGCGGTTGCGACCGGGACTCGTCGAGGCGGGGCGGTCCGCTGCCGACCGCCGACTGGCCGACCGGCTGCGGCAGTTGCTCGACGCGCGAGTGGTCGAGGGGGTCGAGCTGGAGGAGGCGGCGGGGGCCCTGGGTGCTCATCCGGCGCATCTGGTGCGGTCGTTCAGCGCGGCGTACGGGATCGCTCCGCATCAGTACCTGATGGCGCGGCGGGTGGACCGGGCGCGGCGGCTCTTGCTGGCCGGGCAGTCGGCCGGGGCCGTGGCGGTGGACGTCGGGTTCTACGACCAGTCGCATCTGACGCGGCACTTCAAGCGGGTGGTGGGGGTGCCGCCGGGGCGGTATGCGCGGGGCCGGGGGCCTTCACCTTCCCGTCTGCCCGGTGGGTGATGCGGGGGCGGGGGCGGG
>NZ_JAFVLN010000010.1 GCF_017377775.1 Streptomyces sp. VRA16 Mangrove soil | reverse complement strand
CCGACTTGGGCAATCTGCCGCCATGGGCGGCAGGGTGGGCAAGGCGGCACCCCAGCGCCGGGCAGGCGCTCCCGCAGGCCCCCGCCCACGGCCCGGCTCAGCCCTCCGGCCCAGCCCACGGCCCGGCTCAGCCCTCCGGCCCCGGCTCAGGCCCAGGCCCAGGCCCAGGCCCAGACCCCGGCCCCGGCCCCGGCTCAGCCCTCGGACTCCGCCTCCGGCGCCTCGCCGAAGCGGGCCAGCAACAGCGCCCCCACCACAGCCACCCCGAACCCGACGACCGCCAGCCACCCCAGACCGGCCCGCGTCCGATCCCCGAGCCACACCACCCCCACCAGCGCCGGCCCCACCGTCTCCCCGACCACCATCCCCGCCGTGGCCACCGTCACGGACCCCCGCTGAAACGCCGACGTCAGCAACATGAATGCCGCACCCCCACCGACCAACAGCGCATACGTCGCCGGATTCGTCAGCAGCGCCCGGGGCGCCACCGAGTCCACCAGCCGCACGCTCACCTCGACCACCCCGAACCCCACACCCGCCCCGAGCCCCAGCGCCAACGCCCGCCCCCGCCCCGGCAACCGCCCGGCCAGCACCCCCAACCCGAGCACTCCCACCGCCACCCCGAGCATCACCCAGCGCAGCACCTCGGACCCGCCCCGATCCCCCTCGGCCCCCGACGCGAGCCCCAGCATCGCCAGCCCCGCGCACACCGCCCCCACGGCCCCCCACTCGGCCCCGCGCAGCCGCACCCCCAGCAGTCGCGCCGCGACCACCGCGGTGACGGCCAGCGAGGCGGCGAGCGCCGCCCCCACCGCGTAGATCGGAATGCTGCGCAACGCCACGACCTGCAACACGAATCCGAGCCCGTCGAGCCCGAGCCCCGCGACATAACGCCACTGTCGCAACGCCCGAACCAGCAGCGCCGGATCGACCCCCGCCCCGGTCCCCGGCGACGCCGCCCGTGCGGCCATCGCCTGCAGCACGGACGCCGTACCGAAACACACCGCGGAACCCAGCGCGCAAAGCATTCCAAGAGTCACACAGGGAATCTAGGGGTACTCGGACGGCCGGACCCGCACGACGCCCTTCTACCCTGAACACCAGACCGGCCACGACATCACACACGGGGGACACCGAGTGACGGACATCAACGCGACCCGACGGCGCCTGCGCTCCGGCACCGTCGTGCTCGGCGGCATGGGCCTGCTCGCCGCCACGCTCGCCGCCTGCGACTCCGACCCGGACAAGCGCTGCGTCGAGCGCGACAGCTACACCTCGGGCAAGGGCTACAAGGTCGTCGACGACAAGTACTGCAAGGACGGCTCGACGTCCGGCCACACCTGGTACTACGGCGGCTCGAAGAGCGGCAGCCGCGTCAAGAGCGGCTCCTTCAGCAAGTCGTCGGGCGGCTCGGGCGGTTCGGGCGTCTCGCGCGGCGGATTCGGCGGCGGCAAGGGCAGCTCCGGCGGCTGAGACACCGGACGGCGGAGCGAACGGACCATCATGCGCCGACACACCATCACCCCGCGCCCCGGCTGGCAGCAGACCGTCGAGGAGCAGGGCCTCATCTACCCGCTGACCCGCTACCCGGACGACTCGCTGCGCCCGTACTGGGACGAGAGCGCCTACTACGCGTTCTCGCTGCCCGAGGTCGAGGCGCTGGAGGAGGTCGTCGAGGAACTGCACCGCATGTGCCTGGCCGCCGCCGCGCACATCGTCGACCACGACCGCTTCGCCGACCTCGGCCTCACCGACCCGCGCGTCGTGCGCGCGGTCACCGAGTCCTGGCACCGGCGGGCCGAACTCCCGTCCCTGTACGGGCGTTTCGACCTCCGCTACGACGGTACGGGCCCGGCGAAGCTCCTGGAGTACAACGCCGACACCCCCACCTCCCTCGTCGAGGCGGCCAGCCCCCAGTGGTTCTGGATGGAGGAGCGCTTCCCCGGCGCCGACCAGTGGAACTCCCTGCACGAACGGCTCGTCGACGCCTGGAAGCGGCAGGCGGCCCTGCTGCCGCCCGGCAGTCCGCTGTACTTCGCGCACTCCGCCGCCGACGAACTCGGCGAGGACCTGATGACGGTCGGGTACCTGAAGGAGACCGCCGAGCAGGCGGGCCTGCCCACCGACTGGATCTCGATGGAGGAGATCGGCTGGGACAGCCTCTCGGGCCGCTTCGTCGACAACCAGCTCCACTACATCCGCAGCTGCTTCAAGCTGTACCCGTGGGAGTGGCTGACCACCGACGCGTTCGCCGAGCACGTCCTGGACACCCTCGACAACGGCGGCGGCACCGGCTCCACCCTGTGGATCGAGCCCGCCTGGAAGATGCTGCTCAGCAACAAGGCACTGCTCGCGATCCTGTGGGAGCTGTACCCGGACCACCCGAACCTGCTGCCCGCCTACGTCGACGGACCGCGCGAACTCGCCACCGCCACCGGGTACGTGGCCAAGCCGCTGCTGGGCCGCGAGGGCGAGGGCGTCACCCTCCACGCGCCCGGCTCCCCGCCCCCGGTGAGCGAAGAGCCGTGCTGCTACCAGGAGTTGGCGCCGCTGCCCGACTTCGACGGCAACCGCACGGTCCTCGGCGCCTGGGTCGTCGACGGCGAGTCGGCGGGCCTCGGCATCCGGGAGTCCGCGGGGCCGGTCACGGACGAGTACGCCCGCTTCCTGCCCCACGTCATCCTCTGACGACAGGCGCCGGGCATCAGGCGCCGAGCACCGCCCGCAGCTGGTCGAGGCCCCAGTCCAGGTCCTCCTTGCTGATCACGAGCGGCGGCGCGATCCGGATGGTGGAGCCGTGGGTGTCCTTCACCAGGACACCCCGCTCCAGCAGCTTCTCCGAGATCTCCCGGCCGGTCCCGTACGCGGGATCGATGTCGACGCCCGCCCACAGGCCGCGGCCGCGCACCGCGCTCACCTTCCCGGCGCCCGCGAGGAGCCGCAGCTCGGCGTGCAGGTGCTCGCCCAGCTCGGCGGCGCGCTGCTGGTACTCGCCCTCCCGCAGCATCGCGATCACCTCCAGGCCCACGGCGCAGGCCAGCGGGTTCCCGCCGAACGTCGACCCGTGCTCACCGGGCCGGAACACCCCGAGCACGTCCCGGTCCGCGACCACCGCGGACACCGGCACGACCCCGCCGCCGAGCGCCTTCCCCAGTACGTACACATCGGGTACGACCCCTTCGTGCTCGCACGCGAACGTCTTCCCGGTCCGCCCGAGCCCCGACTGGATCTCGTCCGCGATGAACAGGACGCCACGCTCCCGCGTCAACTCCCGTACGCCCGGCAGGTATCCGGGCGGCGGCACCAGCACGCCCGCCTCGCCCTGGATCGGTTCGAGCAGCACCGCGACCGTCTCGTCGGTGACCGCGGCCCGCAGCGCGTCCAGATCCCCGTACGGGACGATGTCGAAGCCCGGCGTGTACGGGCCGTAGTCCGCCCGTGCCTCCGGGTCGGTCGAGAAGCTGACGATCGTCGTCGTACGCCCGTGGAAGTTGTCGCTCGCCACGACGATCCGGGCCCGGCCGTCGGGCACCCCCTTGACCCGGTACCCCCACTTCCGTGCCGTCTTCACCGCGGTCTCCACGGCCTCCGCGCCCGTGTTCATCGGCAGCACCATCTCCTTGCCGCACAGCTCGGCGAGCTGGGTGCAGAAGGCGGCGAACCGGTCGTGGTGGAAGGCGCGCGAGGTCAGCGTCACCCGCTCCAGCTGCGCCTTGGCCGCGTCGATGAGGCGCCGGTTGCCGTGCCCGAAGTTCAGCGCCGAGTAGCCGGCGAGCATGTCCAGGTAGCGGCGCCCCTCGACGTCGGTCATCCACGCGCCCTCGGCCGTCGCGACGACGACCGGCAAGGGGTGGTAGTTGTGCGCGCTGTGCGCGTCGGACGCGGCGATCAAATCCTGCGTGGCGGGGGCGGGAGTCACAGAAGTCACGGGATCTCCGTTCGTACGGCTCGTAGCGCTCTGTGCGGGACGGGCTTGTGGCCCGTTCCTATCGTGGCTCGCATCCTGGACGTGGAAACCTCGGCCGACGGCGCGCCCGGTAATGTGAGAGCAGAGCCGTGACTGGCGCGCTGGGATGGGACCGACCATCGGGGAGCGGCTCGTGAACTGTGTGCCGTGCGCCTGGGCCGACCACCCCGTGATCCACCGTGTCCGGAGGCAGTCCCCATGAGCAAGCCCGACCTCACCCCCGAATCCACCGCGTACCGCGCCGCCCTCGACGTCGTACGGGCCGTCGAGCCGCGTGTCGCCGACGCCATCGGGCAGGAGCTCGCCGACCAGCGCGAGATGCTCAAGCTGATCGCGTCCGAGAACTACGCGTCCCCGGCGACGCTGCTCGCGATGGGCAACTGGTTCTCCGACAAGTACGCCGAGGGCACCGTCGGCCGCCGCTTCTACGCCGGCTGCCGCAACGTCGACACCGTCGAGTCGCTCGCCGCCGAGCACGCCCGCGAGCTGTTCGGCGCCCGGCACGCCTACGTCCAGCCGCACTCCGGCATCGACGCCAACCTGGTCGCCTTCTGGGCCGTCCTCGCCGACCGCGTCGAGGTGCCGTTCCTGGCGAAGACCGGCGTGCGGCAGATGAACGACCTGACCGACGCCGACTGGGCCGAGCTGCGCCAGGCCTTCGGCAACCAGCGGATGCTGGGGATGTCGCTCGACGCCGGTGGCCACCTCACCCACGGCTTCCGCCCCAACATCTCCGGCAAGATGTTCGACCAGCGCTCGTACGGCACCGACCCGGCCACCGGCCTCATCGACTACGAGGCCCTGCGCGCCCAGGCCCGTGAGTTCAAGCCGCTGATCCTCGTCGCCGGCTACTCCGCGTACCCGCGCCTGGTGAACTTCCGCATCATGCGCGAGATCGCCGACGAGGTCGGTGCGACGCTCATGGTCGACATGGCGCACTTCGCCGGCCTCGTCGCCGGCAAGGTGCTGACCGGCGACTTCGACCCGGTCCCGCACGCCCAGATCGTGACGACCACCACCCACAAGTCGCTGCGCGGCCCGCGCGGCGGCATGGTGCTCTGCGACGACTCCCTCAAGGACCAGGTCGACCGCGGCTGCCCGATGGTGCTCGGCGGCCCGCTGCCGCACGTCATGGCCGCCAAGGCCGTCGCCCTCGCCGAGGCCCGGCAGCCCGCCTTCCAGGACTACGCGCGGCGCATCGTCGACAACGCCAAGGCGCTCGCCGAGGGTCTGACGCGCCGCGGCGCCACCCTCGTCACCGGCGGCACCGACAACCACCTCAACCTGATCGACGTCGCCTCCTCCTACGGCCTCACCGGCCGCCAGGCCGAGTCCGCGCTGCTCGACTCCGGCGTCGTCACCAACCGCAACGCGATCCCGGCCGACCCGAACGGCGCCTGGTACACCTCCGGCATCCGCATCGGCACCCCGGCGCTCACCACGCGCGGCCTCGGCGCCGCCGAGATGGACGAGATCGCCGCGCTCATCGACCGGGTCCTGACCTCGGCCGAGCCGGGCACCACCAAGTCCGGCGCCCCGTCCAAGGCGAGCCACACCCTCGACCAGAAGATCGCCGACGAGGTCGCCCAGCGCGCCTCCGACCTGCTCAAGCCCTTCCCGCTCTACCCGACGATCGACCTCGGCTGAGACACCGGCCGGATCGCCTCACCCGACGAGCTGCTGCCGTGGTTCCCGCGGCGGCAGCTCGCCGCGCATCCGGGTGCGGCGCCACAGCCACCCGGCCACCGCCGCCCCGGCGACCCCGGCGCCCAGACCGAGCGCCGCCCACCGGGCCTTGTCCTCGCCGCTCGGCCCGGCCGGGGCCGGAGCGGCCGCGAACAGCCCGGCGCGGGTGAGCGCGGCGACGTCCTCGCGGGACGCCCGGTGCCAGCGGATGTCGTCGTCGTTCACGTCGAGCGCCGGGTCCGTACGGATCCAGGGCGTGCCGTCGTCCGCGTAGAACACCTGGTCCTGGCGCTCGACGGCGGTGTCGCCGCCCGGCGCCCGGTGCGTCTGCGGCCAGCCGCCGATCCCGGTCAGCCCCCACACGACCGTGCCCACCACCGGCGGGATGTGCCCCTCCTGCCAGGCGTCGGGCACCTGCTCGGTCACCGTGGCGAACGACGTCGTGAGCCGCTCCAGACGGTCGAACTCGGCGTCCTTCTCGTGCACGCTGACGGTACGGCCGGTGCCGCCCGCGATCACCACCGCCAGGTCGGGGACGTCCATGCCGCCGGGACCCACGGGACGGGCGCTCGCGCCGCCGCCTCCCCCGAGCACCAGCAGCACCGCGGCCAGCACGGCGCAGCCGCTCGCCCGCCACCTTCGCGTCCCGCTCATCGCCCACCCCCGACGCCGCCCCCGTGTGACTCCTGTCACCGGATCAAGCTAGCGGCGCCCACGGACACATGAACAGACGGACGACCGCGCCACGGCCGCGCGACACCTGCCCCCGACCAATGAGAGACACCTGAGACAATGGAGGACATGGCCTCTGATCGTCCTCGCGTGCTCTCCGGAATCCAGCCCACAGCAGGCTCGTTCCACCTCGGCAACTACCTCGGCGCGGTCCGCCAGTGGGTGGCGCTGCAGGAGTCCCACGACGCCTTCTACATGGTGGTGGACCTGCACGCGATCACCGTTCCGCAGGACCCGAAGGTGCTGCGCGAGAACACCCGGCTCGCCGCGGCCCAGCTGCTCGCGGCCGGTCTGGACCCGGAGCGCTGCACCCTCTTCGTGCAGAGCCACGTCCCCGAGCACGCGCAGCTGGCCTGGGTGATGAACTGCCTCACGGGCTTCGGCGAGGCCTCCCGCATGACGCAGTTCAAGGACAAGTCCGCCAGGCAGGGCTCGGACAAGGCCAGCGTCGGCCTGTTCACGTACCCGATCCTCCAGGTCGCCGACATCCTCCTGTACCAGGCCCACGAGGTGCCGGTCGGCGAGGACCAGCGCCAGCACATCGAGCTGACCCGTGACCTCGCGGAGCGGTTCAACGGCCGGTTCGGCGAGACCTTCACGATCCCGAAGCCGTACATCCTCAAGGAGACGGCGAAGATCTACGACCTTCAGGACCCGTCGATCAAGATGAGCAAGTCGGCGTCGACGCCGAAGGGCCTGATCAACCTGCTCGACGAGCCGAAGACGACGGCCAAGAAGGTCAAGAGCGCGGTCACCGACACCGAGACGGTCATCCGCTACGACGCCGAGAACAAGCCGGGCGTCAGCAACCTCCTCAGCATCTACTCCACCCTCACCGGAACCGGTATCCCGGAACTGGAGCAGAAGTACGAGGGCAAGATGTACGGTGCGCTCAAGACGGACCTGGCCGAGGTCATGGTCGACTTCGTGACGCCGTTCCGGACCCGCACCCAGGAGTATCTGGACGACCCGGAGACGCTCGACGCGATCCTGGCCAAGGGCGCGGAGAAGGCGCGGACCGTCGCCGCGGAGACCCTGGCCCAGGCGTACGAGAAGGTCGGTTTCCTGCCCGCCAAGCACTGAGTACGCGCGCCTTGCGTACCGCCGCCCGCACGCCCGCCACACGACGACAGGAGTACGACGTGGGGACCGTAACGATCGGTGTCTCGATCGCGGTCCCGGAGCCTCACGGCAGCCTGCTCCAGGAGCGGCGCGCGGGCTTCGGCGACGCCGCGGCGCACGGCATCCCCACGCACATCACGCTGCTGCCGCCGACCGAGGTGGACGGCGGGCAGCTGCCGGCCATCGAGGCGCATCTCGCGGAAGTCGCCTCCGCGGGGCGGCCGTTCGCGATGCGGCTGTCGGGGACGGGGACCTTCCGGCCGCTGTCCCCCGTGGTGTTCGTGCAGGTCGTCGAGGGGGCCGAGGCGTGTACGTGGCTGCAGAAGCAGGTGCGGGACGCCTCCGGGCCCGTGGCGCGGGAACTCCAGTTCCCGTACCACCCGCATGTCACCGTCGCGCACGGGATCGCCGAGGAGGCGATGGACCGGGCGTTCGCGGAGCTCGCCGACTACGAGGCGGCGTGGCCGTGCACCGGGTTCGCCCTGTACGAGCAGGGGGCGGACGGTATCTGGCGCCGACTCCGGGACTTCGCCTTCGGCGTTTCCGGGGTGCCGGGGCAGGGGCCTCGCAAGGGCCGCGGCCCGGTCCGGACCGCCGACCGGAACCCCGGCACCCGCTGACCCACCGACTGTGGCCGTGCCCCGTCAGGGGCGCGGGGAACTGCGCGACCAGCCCCCACCGGACCCGCACCCGGCAATGGCGCGGCGGGACCGAGCTGGAGGCCGGCTGGAAGCGCTCACCCCGCGCCGGGGCGCCGCCCTGCCCACCCTGCCGCCCATGGCGGCAGATTGCCCAAGGCGGCGGGTGCTGCCCGGGGCGGCGGGTGTTGCCCGGGGCGGTGCTACACCGGGAGCTTGCGGAACAAGGGGCGCGGGACGTGGCGCAGGCCGGCCATGACGAGGCGGAGGGTGCCGGGGACCCAGACCGTTTCGGAGCGGCGACGCAGACCCAGCTCGATGGCGGAGGCCACCGCGTCGGGCGTCGTGGCCAGCGGCGCCTCGGCCAGCCCCGCCGTCATCTTCGAGCGGACGAACCCGGGACGTACGACCATGACGTGCACCCCGGTGCCGTGCAGCGCATCGCCCAGCCCCTGGGCGAACGCGTCCAGGCCCGCCTTGCTCGACCCGTAGATGAAGTTGGAGCGCCGGGCCCGCTCGCCCGCGACCGAGGAGAGGACGACGAGCGAGCCGTGGCCTTGCGATTGCAGGGCTCGCGCGCACACCAGGCCGGCCGAGACCGCGCCGGTGTAGTTCGTCTGGGCGACGCGCACCGCGGACAGCGGCTCGCCCTCGTCACGGGCCTGGTCGCCGAGGATGCCGAAGGCCAGCAGGACCATGTCCACATCGCCCTCGGCGAAGACCTTGCCGAGCGCCTCCTCGTGCGACGCGGAGTCGAGCGCGTCGAAGGCGACGGTGTGCACGTCGGCGCCCATGTCGCGCAGCTGAACCGCGGCCTCGTCGAGCGCCGGTGACGGACGGCCCGCCAGCCACACCGTGCGGGTGCGCCGGGCGACCAGACGGCGGGCGGTCGCGAGCCCGATCTCGGACGTGCCGCCGAGGACGAGCAGGGACTGGGGGATGCCGAAGGCGTCCTTCATGAGCAGGGGCTCCAAACGAGAGGTCAGAGAGACAGACGGCGGGAGAGGTCCGAGCGGAAGACGCCCTCGGGATCGAGCCGGGCCCGCAGCGCGCGGAAGTCGGCGAGCCGCGGATACATCGCGTCGAGCAGCTCCGGCCGCAGCCGCGAGTCCTTCGCCAGGTAGACGCGGCCGTCCGCGGCGGCGACCTCCTCGTCCAGCTCGTCGAGGAACGGGCCGAGCCCCGGCAGGTTCGCGGGGATGTCGAGGGCGAGCGTCCACCCCGGCAGGGGGAACGAGAGCCAGCCGGGGTCCCCGTCCCCGAACCGCTTGAGCACGGCGAGGAAGGACGGGCAGCCCCGCTCCGAGATGCGCCGCACGATCCGGCGCAGGGCGTCCTCCTGCCCGTACCCGACGACGAACTGGTACTGCACGAAGCCGCCGCGCCCGTAGACGCGGTTCCAGTGCGGCACCCCGTCCAGCGGGTGGAAGAAGGTGGAGAGCCGCTGGATCTCGCCGGTGCGCGACCTGGGCGCCCTGCGGTACCAGAGCTCGTTGAAGAGGCCGACCGTGGTGCGGCCGAGGAGCCCCTCGGGGACGAAGGAGGGCGCGGCGGGCAGCCGGCCGGGGCGGAAGGCCAGCGGGGCGCGGCGGGCCTTCGCGGGCAGCGCGTCCAGCGGGGCGTGGTCGCCGCGGGTCAGCACCGAGCGGCCCATCGCGGCGCCGCGCGCGAGCAGGTCGATCCAGGCGACCGAGTAGCGGTAGCAGTGGTCGGTGGCGGTGAGGCGGGCCATCAAGTCGTCCAGGTCCGTGGCCCGTTCGGTGTCCACCGACATCAACGAGGTCTCCACCGGCTGGAGTTGGATCGTCGCCGTCAGGATCACGCCGGTCAGGCCCATGCCGCCGGCCGTCGCGTCGAACAGCTCGGTGCCGCGCTCCACGACCCGGACCTCGCCGTCGGCGGTGAGCAGTTCGAGGGCGGGCACGTGCCGGGAGAACGAGCCGGAGACGTGGTGGTTCTTGCCGTGGATGTCGGCGCCGATCGCGCCGCCGACCGTCACATAGCGGGTGCCGGGGGTCACCGGCACGAACCAGCCCAGCGGCAGCAGCACCTCCATCAGCCGGTGCAGGGAGACCCCCGCGTCGCACAGGACGGTGCCCGCGGCGGCGTCGATGGCGTGGATGCGGTCCAGGCCGGTCATGTCGAGGACCGCGCCGCCCGCGTTCTGCGCGGCGTCCCCGTAGGCCCGGCCCAGGCCGCGGGCGATGCCGCCGCGCCGTCCGGTGACGGCGCACTCCCGGACCGCGGCCACCGTCTCCTCGTAGCTGCGGGGGCGGACGAGATGCGCGGCGGTCGGGGCGGTGCGGCCCCAGCCGGTGACCGGCACGGTGTCGTAGCCGGGGCTCGGGCGGACGGCGGGCGTAACAGGGGCGGCAACCATGAATGCGACCGTATCGCCCGGTCACGGCCGCTTTGCCCCAAACCTCATATCCCCTCACCGAAATGGGTGATTGAGGGGGTGTCAGCCGGAATGGGCCGGGCTGTACGGCAGTCGGCCCCCACAGTGGGCCACATGGACGACATGGACCGGCGATTGCTCACGGCGCTGCGCGAGTGCGGCACCGACCGGCGCGTGGCGGCGGCCGCGCGCGCCCTGTCCTGGGCCGGTGAGCACGGGGCGCTCTGGCTGGCGGCCGGGCTCGTGGGGGCCGCCGCCGACCGGGAGCGGCGCCCGGCCTGGCTGCGCGCCACGGCGCTGACCGCGGGCGCGCACCTGGCCAGCATGGGCGTGAAGCGGGTGGTGCGCAGGCCCAGGCCCGAACAGGGGGCCGGGATCGAGCCGTTGGTGCGCACCGCGGGCCGGCACTCCTTCCCCAGCTCGCACGCCACGTCGGCGGCGGCCGCGGTCGTCGCGTACGGGGCGGTGCGGCCGGTCGGCGCGCGTCTGCTGCCGCCCGTCGCCGCCGCGATGTGCGTCTCACGCATGGTCGTCGGGGTGCACTACCCGTCCGACGTGGCCGCGGGCGCCGCCCTGGGTGCGCTGACCGCGCGGCTCGGGGTGCGCTGGGCGGCCGGGGGTGCGACGCGATGACGAAGACGTCGGGCACGGCCCTGCTGGAACGGCCCGCCGAGGCCGCCGCGCAGCGGCGGCTCACGGCCCTCGGGCTCTGCGTCGGCCTGCTGCGGACCGCGCGCCCCCGCCAGTGGGTGAAGAACGTGCTCGTCGTGGCCGCCCCGGCCGCCGCGGGCGAGCTCTTCTCGCGGCAGGCGCTGGCCCAAGTGGCGCTCGTCTTCTGCCTGTTCACGACCGCGGCGGCCGCGGTCTACCTGATCAACGACGCGCGGGACGCCGAGGCCGACCGCGCCCACCCGGTGAAGCGGAACCGGCCGGTCGCCGCCGGACAGGTGCCCGTCCCGGTCGCCTACGGGGCCGGGGCGGTCCTCGCCGCCCTCGCGCCCACCGTCGCCGCGGCCCTGTGCAACCCGATGACGGCGGCGCTGCTGACCGCGTACGTCGTCATGCAGCTCGCCTACTGCGTCTCCCTCAAGCACGTCCTGGTCGTCGATCTGACCATCGTCACCACCGGATTCCTGATGCGGGCGATGATCGGCGGGCTCGCGCTCGGCATCCCGCTGTCGCGCTGGTTCCTGATCACCACCGGGTTCGGCGCGCTGTTCATGGTCTCCGCCAAGCGCTACTCCGAGGCCGTGCAGATGGCCGGCAAGGACGGCGCCACCCGGGCCCTGCTCAACCAGTACACGACCGGATACCTGCGCTTCGTGTGGCAGCTGGCCGCCGGTGTCGCCGTGCTCGCCTACTGCCTGTGGGCGATGGAGGAGGGCGGCGTCGCCCGCACCAGCCTGCTGCCGTGGCGGCAGCTGTCCATGGTGGCGTTCATCCTCGCCGTGCTGCGCTACGCCGTCTTCGCCGACCGGGGTACCGCGGGCGAGCCGGAGGACGTCGTGCTGCGCGACCGGGCGCTCGCCGTCATCGGTCTGGTGTGGCTCGCCATGTACGGGCTCGCGGTCGCGGACTGGTGAGCCGGTTGAGGAAGCTGGGGCCCGAGGTCGCCGCCTTCGCGGCCGTCGGGATCTGCGCGTACGCCGCCGACCTCGGCCTGTTCGTGTGGCTGCGCGGGCCCGTGGGGCTCGACCCGCTCACCGCCAAGTCCCTGTCGTTCGTGGCGGGTTGCTCCGTGGCGTACGCGGGAAACGCCCTCGGTACGTACCGGAAGGAGGCGGCACAGGTCTCACGGCTTCGCCAGTACGGGGTGTTCTTCGCGGTGAACGTGGCCGGGGCGCTGGTGCAGCTGCTGTGCATCGCCGTGTCCCACTACGGGCTCGGGCTCACCTCGCGGCGCGCGGACACCGTGTCCGGGGCGGGGGTCGGCATGGCCCTTGCCACGGTGCTGCGGTTCTGGGGTACTCGCACCCTGGTGTTCCGCGCGAGCGCCTCCGGCGTGAAGACGATCCGTACGAAGACGGTTGAGATCGCCGATCAGGGCAGGCTTGGATCATGGACTGGCTGAAGAAGCTTCCCGTCGTCGGGCCGTGGGTGAGCCGGCTGATGCTCACCCACGTCTGGCGGGCGTACGAGCGGCTCGACGCGGTGCGCTGGGCGCGGCTCGCCGCCGCGATGACGTTCATCAGTTTCCTCGCGCTGTTCCCGCTGCTCACGGTGGCCGCGGCGATCGCGGCCGGCACCCTGTCCACGGCCCAGCAGCAGAACCTGGAGAACAAGATCAGCGACCAGGTGCCGGGCATCTCCGACCAGCTCGACATCGGCGCGCTCGTCGACAACGCGGGCACCGTCGGGGTCGTCGCCGGTGCGCTGCTGCTGTTCACCGGCATCGGCTGGGTCGGCTCGACACGAGAGTGCCTGCGGGCCGTGTGGGAGCTGCCCGACCCCGAGGAGAACCCGGTCCTGCGCAAGCTCAAGGACGCCGGGGTGCTGATCGGCCTCGGGGGAGCGGGGCTCGCCTCGCTGGCCGCGTCCACCGTCGCGTCGACCGCGGTGGGCGCCACCGCGGACCGGCTCGGCATCGACCAGCAGGGCTGGGGCGGGGCCCTGCTCCAGGCCGCGGCGTTCGCGGTCGCGGTCCTCGCGGACTTCCTGCTCCTGCTCTACGTCCTGACACTGCTGCCCGGTGTCGCGCCGGAGCGCCGCGACCTGGTGATCGCGGCGCTCATCGGGGCCGCGGGCTTCGAACTGCTGAAGCTGCTGCTCGGCGGCTACATGAAGGGCGTCGCCGCGAAGAGCATGTACGGCGCGTTCGGCACGCCCGTCGCACTGCTGCTGTGGATCAACTTCACGGCGAAACTGGTGCTGTTCTGCGCGGCCTGGACCGCCACCGGCGGCCTCAACTCCGCTTCTGAGCGGGCCACTTCTTCCGCACCACGAACACCGCACCAGCCAGCAGCACCAGCACCCCGCCCGTGATCGCCAGCGCGATCCCGACCCCGCTGGAGCCGCCGGACGTGCTGACCGCCGCGTGCGCGGCCGGCTTGTCCGGGCCCGCCTCACCCTTCGGGGACGCCGAGGCGGACGGGGCGGACGAGGCGGACGGGTCCGCGACCGTCCGCGGCTTGACCAGATGCCCGACCGGCGTGACCTTCCCGTCGGCGGCGAAGCCCCAGTCGAGCAGCCGCGCCGTCTCCTTGTAGACGGCGTGCGACTCCGTGGAGCTGGGGTTCATGACGGTGACGAGCAGCATCTTGTCGTTCCGCTGCGCGACACCCGTGAAGGTCGCCCCCGCGTTCGTGGTGTTGCCGTTCTTCACACCCGCGATGCCCTTGTACGGGGACAGGTCGCCCTCGCCCGTGAAGAGCCGGTTGGTGTTCTGGATCTCGAAGGTCTCGGTCGTCCTCCCGTGCTTCTGCTTCTTGGGCAGCTTCGCGGTGACCGTCGAGCAGTACTCGCGGAAGTCCTCCTTCTGCAGCCCGGAGCGGGCGAAGAGGGTCAGGTCGTACGCGGACGAGTGCTGGCCCTTCTCGTCGTACCCGTCGGGGGTGACCACGTGCGTGTCCATGGCCTGGAGGTCCTCCGCGTGGGCCTGCATGTCCTTGACGGTCTGCGGCACCCCGCCGTTCATCGCGGACAGCACGTGCACCGCGTCGTTGCCCGAGCGAAGGAACACCCCGAGCCACAGGTCGTGGACGGTGTACGTGTAGTCCTCCTTGATGCCCGCGACGCTGGAGCCCACGCCCATCCCCTGGAGGTCGGAGACCTCCACCTTGTGCTTCTGCGCCTTCAGGAACTTGGGCAGCAGGGTGTCCGCGAAGAGCATCTTCAGGGTGCTCGCGGGCGGCAGCTCCCAGTGCGCGTTGTGCGCGGCCAGCACGTCGCCGCTCCGGGCGTCGCTGACGATCCAGGACTTCGCCGTCAGGTCCTTGGGCAGCACCGGGGCACCCGTCCCGAGGTTCACCTGCGTGCCCGGCTTCCCCAGCTGATCGCCGCCGATCGTCGACATGGACGCGGGCGGCTTGTCCTCACCGGTGGCCGCGGCCGCGGGGGCGATCCCCGTCAGCGACAGCGCACAGGCCGCGAACAGCAGCGCGGCGTTCCGCGCCGGCTTCTTCATACAGGATGTCGGATACGTCTCTCGGGTGGCAGGCACGGACGAGAACGTACAGGTACCGGGCCCGTAAGTCTCCGCCGAGGTGTTCTGTGTCTGCGACTCCCCACCCCGGCGGCGGTGCGCGGAGCGGGCTGGCGATACTGAACGCATGAAGCTCAGTCGCCCCGTCTCCTGGTTCCTGCTCGCCTTCGGGGTGTGGTCCTGGTTCATCTGGATCACTTTCGTCAAGAACCTGGTCAAGGACGGGAGCGGCCTCGCCTTCGACGACGCCGGGGATCCGACCGCGTACTTCTGGGTGCATCTGACCCTCGCCGTCGTCTCCTTTGTCTTGGGGACGGTCATCGGGGGCATCGGGTTCCGCGGTGTGCGGGCCCTGCGCAAGAGCGCGTAGCGGCAGCGGGCCGTGATCGTCCTCTTCGTCCTGATCGCCGTCGCGGTCCTCGCGGTCCTCGCCGGGTTCCACCGGTACGCGTGGCGCCGTCTCGTGCGGGACACGACGGCCGGGCCCGGGTGGCCGCGCCGCCTCGGCACCGCGGTGTTCGTCGCCGGCCCGGTGCTGATGATCGGGGCGCTCGTCGCCGAGCGGGCCGGTGCGCCCTTCCTGCTCCAGCGGATGCTGGGTTGGCCGGGGTTCCTGTGGATGGCGTTCGCCCTCTATCTGCTGCTCGCGCTGCTGGTGGGGGAGGTCGTCCGGCCGCTGCTGCGGCGCCTGCTCGACCGGCGGGCGGCGTCGCAGCCCGCGCCGCTCCCGGAGCCCGGGAACCCCGAGAACCCCGAGAGCGCAGCAGCCCCCACACCCCCGGCCGCCCCCACCCGCCGCCTCGTCCTGGCCCGCACCGTGGGCGCCGCCGCGACCGTCGCCGCCGCGGGGATCGTGGCGGGCGGCACCTACGGTGTGCTGCGCGGCCCCGCGGTCAAGCGGGTCACCGTCCCGCTGGCCAAACTGCCGCGCTCCGCGCACGGGTTCAGGATCACCGTGGTCAGCGACGTGCACCTCGGCCCGGTGCTCGGGCGGGGCTTCGCCGAGCGCGTCGTGGACCTCGTGAACTCCACACAGCCCGATCTGATCGCGGTCGTCGGCGACCTCGTGGACGGCAGCGTCGAGGACCTCGCCCCGGCCGTCGCACCGCTGGCCCGGCTGCGGGCCCGGCACGGCACGTACTTCGTCACCGGCAACCACGAGTACTTCTCCGGCGCCGACCCCTGGGTCGAGCACGTCCGCGAGATCGGGCTGCGGCCGCTGGAGAACGCCCGGGTGGAGATGGGCGCCTTCGATCTCGCGGGGGTCAACGACATCACCGGCGCGAGCTACGGCGAGGGGCCGGATTACGCCAAGGCGCTCGGCGACCGCGACACCTCCCGGGCCGCCGTGCTCCTGGCCCACCAGCCCGTGATGATCCACGAGGCCGTACGGCACGGCGTCGACCTCCAGCTCTCCGGGCACACCCACGGCGGCCAGCTGTGGCCCGGCAACTTCGTGGCGGACGCGGCCAATCCGACCCTCGCCGGCCTGGAGCGCCACGGCGACACCCAGCTCTACGTCAGCCGCGGCGCGGGCGCCTGGGGTCCGCCGGTGCGCGTCGGCGCGCCCTCCGACATCACGGTCGTCGAGCTGGCGTCCCGCCGGGCCTGACCGAAACCCGACTGACGATCGGTGACCGCTGTGACACGGAGGGTGTTCATGGCGCAGGATCACGTGTCGAATCTGTGTTCCTTGTGTGTGTGAACAGGGGTAGGTGGATCGACGTGATGAAGGAAGGGAGGTGGTTACGTGTGTTGCGACGCAGTGCGTTCAGGCTGCCCCGGCATCCGGCCTCGGTGGGGCTCGCCCGTCACCGGGTCCGCGATCACCTGGCGGTCTGGGGGCACACGGGACCGGCCGATGCGCTCGACATCGCCATCCTGCTCGTGTCGGAGCTGGCGACCAACGCGGTCCGGCACGGACCCGTACGGGAGCGCGAGTTCGAGGTCGCGGTGACGGTCCTCGCGGACGGCTCGTGCTTCATCGAGGTGTCCGACGCGTCATCGGCCGACCCGGAGGTCAGACCTCCACGCACGGTCGACGACGAGAACGGCCGCGGGCTGCACCTGGTCGACGCGCTCGCGGAGGCATGGGGCGTGTGGCACCGGGGCCGCTACGGCAAGACGGTCTGGGCGCTCGTGCGCGCCTGACCAGGAACGGCAGTCTGCTCGAAGGAGTCGGGCCCTGTCCCCGCCCTCTCCGGTCCGTCACCCGACGACGCACCGGTCGACGCGGGTAGCGTGACCGTCACCGCGAGACCCGCCCCCTCCTTCGTGATCACCGTGACCTCGCCCCCGTGGGCGGCCACCACCCCCTGCACGATGGCAAGGCCGAGGCCGCTGCCCGCCCCGCCGCCCGCCCGGAAGAACCGGTCGAGGACGCGCGCCGCGTCCTGCTCCGCGAGCCCGGGTCCCTGATCGGCGACCGTGAGGCGCACCTCCCCGGCCTCCCGCACCACCGACACCGCGACCGGCGCCGCCACCGGCGTGTGCACCCGTACGTTGGTCAGGAGATTGCCCAGGACCTGGCGCAGCCCCGACTCGTCGGCGCGGACCAGGACCGCGCCGTCCGCGGTGACCGTCACCTCCCGCTCGGGCTGCTGCACCCGCAGATCGTCCGCCGCGTCCCGCGCGAGCCTGCTCAGGTCCACGTTCCGCAGCCGCAGTTCGGGCCGCTGGTCGAGGCGGGCCAGGGTGAGCAGCTCGTCGACGAGGCGCTGCATCCGGTCGGCCTCGGCGTTCACCCGGCGCCAGGCGCGGGCCCGCTCCTCGGGGGCGCGCAGCATCCCCTTGTCGTAGAGCTGGAGGTAGCCGCGGATCGCGGACAGCGGGGTGCGCAGCTCGTGCGAGGCGTCCGCGACGAAGCGGCGCAGCTGGGCCGCGCTGCGCTCGCGCGTCTCGAAGGCCGACTCGACCTGGTGGAGCATCGAGTTGAGGGCGAGGCGCAACTGCTCGGTCTCCTGCACCGGGTTGCCGTTGGTCGGCACCCGCCGGGTCAGATCGCCCTCGGCGATGGCGGACGCCGTCTCCACCATGTCCTCCAGGGGACGAAGGCGCCGGTGCGCCTCGATCATGGTGAGCACGGCGAGGAGCAGCAGCAGGACCGCACCGAAGGTGAGATCGAGCCGGAGCACCTTGCCGATCCCGGCGTGCAGATCGGCGGTGGAGGTCGCCATCAGGACGGTCGTGCGGTCGGCGAGCGAGGCCCCGGTCATCCGGTACGGGTCGCCGTCCAGGGTCACGTCCCGCACGGTGTCGTCGCGGGCGACGGCGGCCGGGTCGTCGACGGCGGCGGCCAGGGCGCGCTGCCGGGGCGTCGGCTTCAGGTCGCCGATGGCGACCGGGGTGCCGTGCGCGTCGACGGCGACGAACAGCGAGTCGGTGCGCACCAGCGAGCCGGCCGGGCCGGGGCCGCGGTCCGCCATCTTGTCCAGGACGAGCCCCAGCTCGCTGAGCGCCTGCACCTGTTTGAGGGTGATCCCGGTCCGCTGCACCGAGGAGCGGGACATCCTCAGCTCCTCGTCGACGCTGTCGAGGAGATAGTGCTTCATGGCCATGAGGCTGATCGCGGTCGCGGCGACGATGCCGAGGGCGAGCAGCACCACATTGGCGATCGTGAGCTTGGCACGCAGCGAGTGCATGCCCCGGCGACGTCGGTGCATCACAGAGCGGCCAGCCCGTAGCCGACCCCGCGCCGGGTCGTGATCAGCGGCGGACCGAGCGTGTCGAGCTTGCGCCGCAGATAGCTGACGTAGGTCTCGACGACGGTCGACTCGGCGGTCGCCGCGTGCTCGAACTGCCAGACGTGGCGCAGCAGTTGCTCCTTGGGCACGATCCGGCCGCCGTTGCGCACGAGGAACCGGAGCAGCGCGTACTCGGTCGGGGTGAGCTGCACCGCGCGGCCCGCCCGGTGGGCCGTGTACGTCGTCTCGTCCAGCTCCAGGTCGCCGTAGCGCAGCGGCGGCCGCTGCGGCAGCACGTCCGCGGGCCGGGTGCGGCGCAGCACGGCGGTGATCCGGGCGATCACCTCGTCGATGTTGAACGGCTTGGTGATGTAGTCGTCGCCGAAGCCGAGCGCGCCGACGACCTCGGCGGGCGCGTCCCGCGCCGTGACGAAGACCAGCGCCAAGTCGGGTTGACGGGCGCGCAGTTCACGGCCGAGGGCCCGGCCGTCGCCGTCCGGCAGCATGATGTCGAGCAGCGCCGCGTCGGGCCGGGTCCGCTCGGCGAGCGCGAGCGCCTGGCGCACGGTGCCGGCCGCCATCACCTGGAAGCGGTGGTAGCGCAGGGCGATGGCGAGGACGTCGGCGATGCTCGGCTCGTCCTCGACGAGCAGCACCGTGGCGGTGTCCCCGGCCGGTTCCGTGCCGTTGACCGTCATGAGCCCAGTATCCGCGCGCGGCCCGCCCCGACCACCCCTGCCCGTCTTGGAGTTCCTTGAGAGTCATGGCCGCGCCGGGGAGCCGGGGCGGCCCGGCGTCCGATGCTGAGGGCCATGCCCGGGGGACGGCCGACCATCGACAAGGAGCGAGCACGTGACAGCATTGGCGCGCTGGTGCTACCGGCACCGCCTGGTGGTCCTTGTGCTGTGGCTGGGGGCACTGTTCGGCCTCGGCGCCACGGGCAGCACGGCGGGCACCGACTACTCGAATGTCTTCTCCCTTCCCGACACCGACTCCAAGACCGCCTACGACCTCATGCTCAAGGCGTTCCCGAACGCCGCGGGCGACACCGACACCGTGGTGTGGAAGGCGAAGGACGGCTCGGTCACCGATCAGGCCGTACGGTCCCGGATCGAGCCCGCGCTCAAGGACATCGCCGCGATGAAGGGCGTCGGCGAGGTCACCAGCCCGTACGCCGCCGGAGGTGGACGGAGCGGCCGGATCAGCCGGGACGGCACCATCGCCTTCGCCCAGGTCACCTTCACCGAGCAGTCGAACTCGGTGCCCAAGGGCCTGGTCCAGGACGTGGTGGACCGCGCCCGGGCCGCCGAACGGTCAGGACTTCAGGTCGAGTTGGGCGGCCAGGCCATCACCCGCGTCCAGGAGCCGCCGCAGGGCCTCTCCGAGATCGTCGGCATCACCGCGGCCGCCGTCGTGCTCTTCCTCGCCTTCGGTGCGCTGTTCGCGATGGTCCTGCCGATCGCCATCGCCGTGATGGGGGTGGGCTGCGGACTGATGGCGACGGCGCTGCTCAGCCATGTCACGGACGTGCCCGAAGTCGCCCCGCTGCTCGGCTCGTTGATCGGGCTCGGGGTCGGCATCGACTACGCCCTGTTCATCGTGACCCGGCACCGGCGCGGCATCCAGCGCGGCCTGGACATCGAGGAGTCGGCGGTCAAGGCGCTCAACACCTCCGGGCGCGCCGTGCTGTTCGCGGGCGGCACCGTCTGCATCGCGCTCGCCGGCATGCTCGTGATGAACATGCGCTTCCTCGACGGCGTCGTCATCGCCACGTCCCTGACGGTCGTCCTCTCGGTCCTGGCGGCGATCACCCTGCTGCCCGCCCTGCTCGGCCTCATCGGCCCGCGCGTGCTCAGCCGCCGCCAGCGCCGCCGTCTCGCCGCGGACGGGCCCGAGTCGGCCGAGCCGAGCGGTCTGGCGGCGCGCTGGTCGGCGTACGTCCAAAAGCGCCCGCGCGCGGTCGGCGCCGCGGCGCTCGTCATCATGCTGATGCTCGCCGTCCCGGTGCTCTCGCTCCGCCTGGGCGCCACCGACCAGGGCAACAACAAGACGTCGACGACGACCCGGCAGGCGTACGACCTGCTGGCCGAGGGCTTCGGCCCCGGCTTCAACGGCCCGCTCCAGGTGGTGGTCCCCGGCGGCGCGGACGCCGCGGGCCTCGTGGCACGGATCCGTACGACGCCGGACGTCGCACAGGTGGCGGCGGCGCCGCCCGCGCACGGCGTCACCGTCGTCCAGGTCGTCCCGAAGACGTCGCCGCAGTCCGCACGGACCGACGACCTCATCGACCGGCTGCGCGACGACGTGATCCCGGCCGCCGGGGTCGAGGCGCACGTGGGCGGGGTGACCGCGGTCTTCAAGGACTTCGCGTCGGTGACGGGGGACCGGCTCCCGTACTTCATCGCGGCCATCATCGGCCTCGGCTTCGTCCTGCTGCTCCTCGCGTTCCGCTCGCTGGTGGTGCCGCTGACGGCGGCGGTGATGAACCTGATCGCGGCCGCGGCCTCGTTCGGCGTGCTCGTCGCGATCTTCCAGTGGGGCTGGGGGTCGGAGGCGCTCGGCCTCGGCAAGGAGGGCCCGATCACGGCGTTCCTCCCGGTCATCATGCTGTCGCTGCTCTTCGGCCTCTCCATGGACTACCAGGTGTTCCTGGTGAGCCGGATGCACGAGGAGTGGGTGCACACCAAGGACAACGCGCGGGCCGTGCGCGTCGGCCTCGCCGAGACCAGCCGCGTCATCAACTGCGCGGCGCTGATCATGGTGTGCGTGTTCTCCGCGTTCGTGCTCAGCGGTGACGTGGAGGGCGCCATGGCGGGCATCGGCCTCGCGGCGGCGGTCGCCCTGGACGCGTTCGTCCTGCGTACGGCGCTGGTCCCGGCGGCGATGCATCTGCTGGGCCGGGCCAACTGGTGGCTGCCTCGCTGGATGGACCGCAGGGTCCCGCACCTGGCCGTGGAGCCCCGAGAGAGCGCGTCCGCGCCTGCCGGGTTCACGGTGGTCCACGGAATCCTGCGCAGCCCGCAGGGTGAGCCGTTGTCCGGGGCGACGGTGACGCTGATCTCCCGCGGGGGGCGCCAGCTGGACCGGGTGGAGTCGTTGGCGGACGGCTCGTACATCGTGGCGGTGCCGGAACCGGGGGCGTACGTCCTGGCGGTGACGTGCCGTCAACTCCCGCCGGTGGCACGGCACATCACGGTGGGGGAGAACCCGTTGCCGTACGACGTGGAGGTGCCGGACGACGTGGACGTCGCGCCGTAGGACGGCCGGTTTGCTATTTGGGTGCGGGCCGGTGGGGGCTGATCGCGCAGTTCCCCGCGCCCCTGAAGCATGCGCTGCGCGCAGCTTCCCCGATGAGATGGCGCACCGCAGGTGCGCATCTCAGGGGCGCGGGGAACTGCGCGAAGCAGGACCACCGGCCCGCGGCTCGCGACGAGACCGTCACATGGCAGACGCATCCGAGGGGCGCGGGGAACTGCGCGATCAGCCCCCACCGGCCCGCGCCCGGCAACGCAACCGAACCGGGCAGACGGCGATCAGGCCCGCCGCCGCCCGGAGGGCCTGGACCGGCGGCGCAGCTTCAGCAACCCGCCGCCGGCGATCGCGGCCAACGCCACCGACCCCCCGAGCTCCCAGCCCAGCCCCCCACCGGCCCCGGACCCCGGCCCGGACCCGGCCGGAGAGGCCTTCGCGCCGGCCGCAGGCGACGCGGACCGCTTCGGCTGCTCGCTCAGCGGCACGACCAGCTCGCCGACCGCGCCGGCCTTGTCGCCCGCCTTGAAGCCCCAGTCGAGCAGCGCCGCCGTCTCCTGGTACACCGCCTCGTAACCGGACTTGGGGTGCATGACGGTGACGAGGAGGGTGCGGCCGTCGCGGGTCGCGGCGCCCGTGAAGGTGTTGCCCGCGTGCGAGGTGTAGCCGTTCTTCACGCCGATCAGGCCCTCGTACGGCGTGACGCCCTGGCCGGTCAGCAGACGGTCGGTGTTCTGGATCTGGAACGTCTTCTTGCCGCCCGCCGGGAAGTCGGCCGTCCTGGTGGCGCAGTAGCCGCGGAAGTCGGCGCTCTTCAGGCCCGCGCGCGCGAAGAGGGTCAGGTCGTACGCGGACGAGACCTGGCCCTTGTGGTCGAAGCCGTCGGGGCTGACGACATGCGTGTCGTCGGCCTGGAGGTCCTTGGCGCGGGCCTGCATCTGCGCGACCGTCGCGGGGACACCGCCGTTCATGTGGGACAGGACGTGCACCGCGTCGTTGCCGGAACGCAGGAAGACGCCCTGCCACAGCTGGTGCACGGAGTACGTGGTGCCCGCCTGGATGCCGACGAGGCTGGATCCGAAGGGGATGTCGGCCAGATCCTCGGCGGTGACCTTGTGCCTGTCGTTCTTGTCGAACTTGGGCAGGACCGTGTCCGCGAAGAGCATCTTCAGCGTGGAGGCGGGCGCCAGCTGCTTGTGCGCGTTGTAGGAGGCCAGCACCTCGCCGCTGTCGTTGTCGGCGATGATCCAGGACCGCGCGTTCAGCTTCGGCAGCTTCGGCGCCCCCGCCGCGAGCCGCACCTGTGTCCCCGGTGCGGCGAGGCGCGCACCCCCCACGGCGGTCGCCGCCGCGGCGCGCTGCGCGGGCAGGGCGAGCGCGGCGGTCGCGCCGGCGCCGAGGCCGAGTGCGGCGCGGCGGCTGAACGGTGTGGGCTGCGAGGGCGGGATTGTGCCGGGCATCTGGAGAAGGTACAGGTCAAAGCTGAGGCAAAGGTAAGAGGGGTGCGCCCCGGCCTACTTCGCCGGGCGCGTCATGCCCGGCAGGAAGTCGATGAACAGCTCGTGCACCTCCAGGACCAGCGGCCGCAGCACCCGGAACCGGGCGAGCGCCACGCCCCGCGTCGTGAGCCGTGCCCCGCGCGCCGCGAGCCGTCGGCTGCGCTCGCGCCCCTCGGACGAGTCGAAGACCCAGTACAGGACGAGCCCCATCTGTGAGAGCCACATCAGCTCCGGCAGGATCTCGGCGAGTTCGGCCGGGACCTTCGCCTTCGACCCGGCCAGCACCTCCCGGTGCAGCCCGATCGCGACCTCCCGCGCCCCCTCCGACTCCGGCGAGAAGGGGCTGAGCGGCGAGTCCGGGTCGGCCGCGTTCTTGAAGAACTGGGCCGCGAACTCGTGGTACGGCTCCGCGATCTCCAGCCACGCCCCGAGCACCCCCGCGAGCCGCGTCTCCAGATCGGTCTCCGTGTCCAGGACGGACCGGACCGCCGCCTGGTGCTCGGCGGTGATCCGGTCGTAGAACCCCTGGATGAGGTGTTCCTTGCCCGCGAAGTAGTAGTACGCGTTCCCGACCGAGACCCCGGCCTCCTGGGCGATGGCCCGCATCGTGGTCTTGTCGTAACCCCGCTCCCGGAACAGCCGCATCGCGGTCTCCAGGATCAGCGCCCGGGTCTGCTCACTCTTCACGGTCTTCTCTGCTGCCACGCCGACGAGCCTAATCGGCGGTCCGGCAGCCGCTGTCACAGGCGGCGGGCCCGGCCGCGGCGTCCTGGCGCGTGTAGTGCCAGCCGTCCTTGCGGTCGTACACCCAGCCGTCCTCGCGCCGGTACGCGTTTCCCCCGGCCCGCCGGTCCCAGCGGGCCTCCCGGTACTTGGCCGCGCCGAGCACCACCTGCTTGGCGACCTTCAGGCCGGCGGGCGTGGTCATCCGGTGCGCGGTCGGCCGGTACTGGCGCAGCGCCCACATGCACACCACCCAGGCGGCCGGGCCCCGGTAGAGCTGCCCGCCGTCCCCGATCACCGTGATGTCGCTGAGCGTCGCCGCGTGGTCGAGGCCGGGATAGCGGCCCCGGGCCGCGGC
The DNA here is from genome assembly GCF_017377775.1 of Streptomyces sp. VRA16 Mangrove soil. Lineage (GTDB taxonomy): Bacteria > Actinomycetota > Actinomycetes > Streptomycetales > Streptomycetaceae > Streptomyces. Next base: position 301,810 of record NZ_JAFVLN010000010.1, on the reverse strand, counting down.
GCTGCCCGCCGGCACGAACTCCAGCGGCACCAGCTGCCGCTGCCGGGCCAGCCAGTCCCGTACGAACGTGCACAGGCCGCACTCCGCGTCGTACAGCACGGTCAGCCGGCGGACCGGGACGTCCCCCCGGGCGCCCCGGTCCGCACCCCCCTCTTTCTCCGGTCCCCCCGGACCCCCCACCGCACTCACGCCCCGGCGACCGGAGCGGCCCATCCCTGCGGCGGGACCGGCGGCTGCTGCTCGTTCTCCAGAACGCCGCGCCGCCGGATCTTGTTGAGGACGTAGACGTTCCCCAGGTGCATCACGCCGAGCACGAGGAGCACGACGCCCAGCTTGGTCGAGAGGGCCTCGAAGACCTCGCGGGTGCTGGCGATGGTCTCGTCGCCGCTCAGATACAGGGCCACGAACCCGAGGTTCACCAGATAGAAGCCGACCACCAGCAGGTGGTTGACGGCATCGGCGAGCTTCTCGTTCCCGTGCAGCACGTCGGCCAGGAAGATCCTGCCGTTACGGCTCAGGGTGCGTGCCACCCAGATGGTCAGCCCGATGCTGACGACGAGGTAGACGACGTACGCGACGACTGTGAGGTCCATGCCCCACCCTCCTTGAACGCGTTCAAAAACGCTGACAGGCATGAATGTAGACCTGTTTTTGAACACGTTCAAGCGAGAGTTGTCGTACGTGACGGGGGTCTCAGCCGGGGTGCCGGGAGGGGGTCAACTCCGGGCCAGCTCCGGCCGCTTGAGGTAGTCGGTGAATCCCACGACATTTCCCCATGGATCGGCGATCTCGACGACGTACCCGGTCGAGGTGGAGAAGGGGGGATCGAGGGGCTCGATCCCGGCGGCGGCCATGCCGTCCGCGACGGCGCGCGCGTCCGCGACCTCCAGCCACAGCCGGGCGGCGGGCCACGGCGGCGGGCGGTGCCCGTACCCGTCCTCGGCCCGCAGCAGCAGTCCCGGCGTCTCCTTGCCGACGCCGAGCAGGGCGATGCCGGCCTCGTCGAGACGGAACTTCACGGGGAAGCCGGCGCTTTCGTAGAAGGCGACGGCCTCGGCCAGGTCGCCCACGGGCAGCAGGGCGTTGTCGAAGCCGAGGACGTTCAGCTCGTGTGACATAACGTCAGATTAGCCATGTGGCACGCAAATCATGGCAATGCGCTCGTCATCGGATCCGTGGCGCCCCGGTCACCGCGGTCATCAGGCAGTACAGCGAGGTCGACGCGGCCAGGAACATCAGGTTGTTCTTGGGGCCGCCCCAGGCGATGTTGGCGACCGGCTCGGGCGTGAGCATCCGGCCGAGCAGGGTGCCGTCGGGGTCGTAGCAGTGCACGCCGCCGTCCATGGCCGCGGCCCACAGCCGTCCGCCGTCGTCGAACCGGATGTTGTCGAACCGGCCGAGCCCGTCCTTCATCCCGGCGAACACCTTGCCGTCGGAGAGCGTCCCGTCGTCGCGCACGTCGAAGACGCGGAGCACGCCGCCGCGGGTGTCGGACACGTACAGCTGCCGCTCGTCCGGCGAGAACACCAGCCCGTTCGGCGCCCCGAACCCGTCGGCCACGAGCCGCACCTCGCCGCTCACCGGGTCGATCCGGTAGACGTTGTTCGCCCCGATCTCGGACTCGGCGCGAAAGCCCTCGTAGTCGCTGGTGATCCCGAAGTCGGGGTCGGAGAACCACACCGAGCCGTCCGAGCGCACGACGGCGTCGTTCGGGCTGTTGAACCGCTTGCCCTCCCAGCGGTCGGCGAGCACGGTGACCCGCCCGTCGTGCTCGGTCCGCGTCACGCGCCGGTTGCCCTGCTCGCAGCTGATCAGCCGGCCCTGCCCGTCGAGGGTGTTGCCGTTGACGTGCCCGGCGGGGGAGCGGAAGACGCTGACGGCGCCGGTGGCCTCGTCCCACCGCAGCAGCCGGTCGTTGGGTATGTCGCTCCAGATCAGCTGGCGCCAGGCGGGCAGGTAGATCGGCCCCTCGACCCACCGGCCGCCGCTGTGCAGCACCTCGAAGAAGTGATCGCCGTTCATGCAGCGACCGGTGCGGAAACGCTCGTCCAGGATGTCGTACGTGACGGGGACGCGATCTGTGGACACGGTCATCCTCCAAAGGTGCGGAACCGAATGTGATTCAGCTGTGCTCGACTATGACAGAACCGGGTACGGTTACGCCATGGAGATCAGGGAGATCGTCGACGACATCGACCGGAAGCTCATCGCGGCCCTGCAGCGCGACGCGACGACGGCCTACGCGGCACTCGGCAAGGAGGTCGGGCTCTCGGCGGGCGCCGCCCACGAGCGCGTCCGCAAGCTGCGCGAGCGGGGCGTCATCCGGCGCACGACGATCGACGTCGACCCGGCGGCGCTCGGCCAGGGCGTGCTCGCGTACGTGATGGTGGACTCGTCGGCCTGGATGGGCGATTCGGCGGACGCCTTCGCGGCGATCCCGGAGCTCGTGGAGGCCCATGTCATCGCGGGCAGCGCCTCGGTCCTGGTGAAGGTACGCGCGGCGACCACCGGGCAACTTCAGGACGTGCTGCGGCGGTTGTACGGCATCGAGGGGGTGAGTGGGACGCAGGCGACGGTGGTGCTGGAGACGTTCTTCGAGCGGGGGGTCGCGGCCGGGGCCGGCTGATTGTCAGTGGTGGCCCGTACGGTCGTCGGCATGGGGATGGTGACGTTCGTCGACGAGACGACATCAGGGGACAGGGGCGCGACCTTCGGGCTGGAGATCGCCGAAGAGCGGCTGACGGTGCGGGAACTGATCCGGCGCCGGGTCTTCCAGGAGGTCGCGGAGTTCAACGCGCGCTCGGCTCCGCAGGTCTTCCAGGGCCTCGTGCAGCCCGAGAACACGGAGCGGGTGCTGAACGGGTACGCGTTGCGCACGCCACGCCGGATAGACCCGCAGGCGCAGGCGCAGCGAGCCCTCGCGGCCTTCGCGGGGAACGGGTTCCTGGTGCTCGTCGGCGACCGCCAGCTGACCGATCCCGACGAGGAGATCGAGCTGGCGCTCGGCGTCGAGGTGACGTTCCTGAAGCTCGTGGCACTGGTGGGTGGCTGATGATCGAGTCACCCGCCGAGTACGCGCGTCTGGTCGAGGTGATCCTCGGCATGGTCGAGCGCGAGGAGACCGAGGCGCTGATCCCCGAGCTGCTGGCGCTCGGGGCGATGGCCGACGACGACTGGGGGCATCTGGGCCGCAAGGTCGTGGACGCGGTGCGGGAGGCGGACGGGGCGTACCGCGTGGCGCTGGTGCACGCGCTGGCCCTCCGATACGACGTACCGGACACGGAGGCGACCGTGCGACGCAGCATCGTGGCCCTGCTGAACAGCCTCGCGCACGGCACCACCTCACCGGCGAACGAGCTGCGGGAGTCGCGGCACGCCCTGATGCGCCTCGCCGCGGATCAGGACACCCACCACGACCACGTCCAGCTGATCCGGCTCGCCGAGCTGGAGGAGGCCGACGGGCGGGAGCTGCCCGGCGAGTTCGTGGCCGTCGTGCGCCGCACCCACCTGACGTACTGGAACGGCAAGAAGGAACTGGGAGCGCTGGTGGCACGGCTGACCGACCCCGTGGTGAACCCCGGCGAGGCCTGGTCCGACCTGGCCCTCGCGGACGTGGCCGAACGCGGCCCCGCCTGGCGGGAGTTGCTGGCTCACGCGGTCACGGCGAGCGCGGCTCGCCCCTCCGCCAAGTGGAACAAGGCCGCGCGGGCCCTCATCGCACCGCTCGACGAGGACGCGGTGCGCGAGCGGCTGACCGGCTGGCTGCGGCTCGTGGGCAGACCGCGCACCCGCCCGCTCCTGAACCGACGCTGGGGCGTCGACCCGAACCTGGCGTTCGACCCGTACAACGCGGACGCGCTGCGCGGTCTGACCTGGATCCTCGCCCTGCTGCCCGCCCACCCGGACACGGCCCGCACGCTCGGCGCCCTCGTCGAGACCTCGCTCAAGAAGGTCGCAGGACTCGGCCCGGTCAACCCGAAGACGGCCAACGCCGGGGTGAACGCGCTGGCCCGGATCGACAGTGACGCCGCGCTCGCCGAGCTGGCCCGGCTCACCACCCGCGTCACGTACAAGGGCACCGTCAAACTGCTCGGCGCCGCTCTCGACACCCGCGCCGAGGCCCTCGGGCTGACCCGCGATGAGGTCGAGGAACTGGCCGTGCCCGCCTACGGACTGACGGACGTGGGACGCGCGGAGATCCAACTGGGCGACACCACCGCCCTGCTGGAGATCCACGGCGCCAAGGCGGCGCTGCGCTGGCGCACCGCGGCCGGCAAGGAGGTCAAGTCCGTCCCGGCCGCCGCCAAGCGCGACCACGCCGACGAGCTCAAGGAACTCAAGGCCGCCGCCAAGGACATCGACAAGATGCTCAGCGCCCAGGTCGAGCGCCTGGACCGGCAGTTCCTCGCCCGGCGCAGCTGGCCGTACGCCGCCTGGCGCGAGCGCTACCTCGACCACCCGCTGGTCGGCACCCTCGCCCGCCGCCTGCTGTGGGTCGTCGACGGCACAACGGTCGGGTACGCGGACGGGGAACTGCGCACCCTGACCGACGACCCGGTCACGACCGGGACCGACGTCACCCTCTGGCACCCCGTCGGCCGCGAACCCGCCGAGGTCGTCGCCTGGCGCGACTGGCTGGAGCGGCACGCGGTCACCCAGCCGTTCAAGCAGGCCCACCGCGAGGTGTACCTGCTCACCGACGCCGAGCGGGCGACGGGCACGTACTCGAACCGGTTCGCCGCGCACATCGTGCGCCAGCACCAGCTGCACTCCCTCGCGGCGGTCCGGGGCTGGCGCAACAAGCTGCGGCTGTGCGTCGACGACGAGGCGCCGCCCGCGACCCGCGAACTGCCGCAGTGGGGCCTGCGCGCCGAGTACTGGATCGAGGGCGAGGGGGAGGAGTACGGCGTCGACACCACCGAGTCCGGCAGCTATCTGCGGCTGCGCACCGACCAGGTCCGCTTCTACCCGATCGACGCCCCGCAGAACTCGGCGCACTGCTGCGGCGGCGAGTACCGCATGTGGCTGCGCGACGGCGTGGACCCGGTCGAGCCGCTGCCGCTCACCGACATCCCACCGCTCGTCCTGTCCGAAGTCCTGCGCGACGTCGACCTGTTCGTGGGCGTGGCCAGTGTCGGCAACGACCCGACGTGGCAGGACGGCGGCCCCGGCGGGCGCTTCCAGGAGTACTGGACCTCGTACGGCTTCGGCGAGCTGAACCAGAGCGCCGAGACCCGCCGCGCTCTCCTGGAGCGCCTCGTGCCGCGTCTGGCGATCGCCGACCGCTGCACCATCGAGGGCCGCTTCCTGCACGTCAAGGGCGAGCTGCACACGTACAAGATCCACCTGGGCTCGGGGAACATCCTGATGACCCCGAACGACCAGTACCTGTGCATCGTCCCGAAGTCGGGCACCGGCGCGAGCCCGCAGACCGGCTATCTGCCCTTCGAGGGCGACCGCACCCTGGCCGTCGTCCTCAGCAAGGCGATGCTGCTTGCCGACGACACGAAGATCACCGATCCGACGATCGTGAGCCAGATAGGCCGGTGAGTCACTCGGGCTTGCTCCGGCGGGCCGCCGCCTTGAGCAGAGCCTCGACATCGACGGTCACGGGGGCGCCGATCGACTCGGGGAGGGTGACGGTCTCGCCGGGAGCGTGCACACGGTGCTTGGCGTACTCGTTGTCCGACGGGTCGGTGAGCACGTGCAGGCGGTTGTGCTTGCGGTCGACGATCACATAGACCGGCACCTTGGCCTCGGCGTAGGCGGCGACCTTGGTCTTCAGGTCGTCCTTCCAGTTGCTGGAAGTGACCTCGAGGACGAGACGGAAGCAGACCGGGTCGTAGGCGTTGTTCTCGACGAAATGGTCGTCGATGTCGGAGTCCACCACGACGAGGTCGGGGATAGCGTAGTCCTCGGCACCGGTGGGCAGCCAGAGCCCCACGTTCTGGAGGACCTCGGTCTCGTCGCCGTGCAGGCCGGGGGCGATGAACGGGATCATGAGCTCGGTCAGGGCTCGGGCGTGCGGGGCATCCGGTGAGGGGGTCACGAGGAGGTGTCCTCCGATGATCTCGACGCGGTAGCCCGGATGGCGCTCCATGATCTCGTCGGCGATCGCCGTGAGCGAGAACGGCTCCTCGGCGAAGGGCTGCTCGATGGATGCAGCGGACATCGCGTGCCTCCTTGGGGCTGGTGTCGAGAGCATCATCGTAGGCCGGTCAGGACCCGAACGTCTGGATCCGAGCCGTTCACCGATACGGGCGAGGGCCCCGCTCCCACCAGGGAGCGGGGCCCTCGGGGCCGTACGACGACGAAGATCAGTAGCGGCGCGTGATCAGCGCGCGCTTCACTTCCTGGATCGCCTTGGTGACCTCGATGCCACGCGGGCAGGCGTCCGTGCAGTTGAAGGTCGTGCGGCAGCGCCACACACCGTCACGGTCGTTGAGGATCTCCAGGCGCTGCTCCCCGGCCTCGTCACGCGAGTCGAAGATGAAGCGGTGGGCGTTCACGATCGCGGCGGGACCGAAGTACTGGCCGTCGTTCCAGAACACCGGGCAGGACGACGTGCACGCGGCGCACAGGATGCACTTGGTGGTGTCGTCGAAGCGCTCGCGGTCCTCGGCGGACTGCAGGCGCTCACGCGTCGGCTCGTTGCCCTTGGTGACGAGGAACGGCATGACGTCGCGGTACGCCTGGAAGAACGGCTCCATGTCGACCACGAGGTCCTTGAGCACGGTGAGGCCCTTGATGGGCTCGACCGTGATCGGCTTCTCGGGGTTGATGTCCTTGATGAGCGTCTTGCAGGCAAGGCGGTTCTTGCCGTTGATGCGCATCGCGTCGGAGCCGCAGATGCCGTGCGCGCAGGAGCGGCGGAACGTCAGCGAACCGTCCTGGTCCCACTTGATCTTGTGGAGGGCGTCGAGGACGCGCTCCTTCGGGTCGATGTCCAGCTGGAAGTCGACCCAGTTCGCCTCGTCCGAGATCTCCGGGTTGAACCGGCGGATCCGGAAGGTGACGGAGATGAGGTGCGAGCCGTTGTCCGCCTCGAGCGCCTCGAGCTTGTCCATGGTCGGAGTAGCCATCAGTACTTACGCTCCATCGGCTGGTAGCGGGTCTGGACGACCGGCTTGTAGTCGAGACGGATCGTCTCCGTGCCGTCGTCGCCGACCTCGCGGTACGCCATGGTGTGGCGCATGAAGTTGACGTCGTCGCGGTTGGGGTAGTCCTCGCGGTAGTGACCGCCGCGGGACTCCTTGCGCGCCAGGGCGGAGGTCGCCATGACCTCGGCCAGGTCGAGCAGGTTGCCCAGCTCGATGGCCTCCAGGAGGTCGGTGTTGAAGCGCCGGCCCTTGTCCTGGATCGACACGTTCTTGTAGCGCTCGCGCAGCTCGGCGATCTTCTCGACCGCCGTCTTGATCGTCTGCTCGGTGCGGAACACCATCACGTTGGCGTCCATGCACTCCTGCAGCTCGTTGCGCAGGACCGCGACGCGCTCCGTGCCCGTCGAGTTGCGCAGCCGCTCGACCAGCTCCTCGACCAGCGACGCCGGGTTCTCCGGAAGCTCGACGTAGTCGGCCGTGTGGGAGTACTCGGCGGCGGCGATGCCCGCACGACGCCCGAAGACGTTGATGTCGAGCAGCGAGTTGGTGCCGAGACGGTTGGCGCCGTGCACGGAGACACAGGCGACCTCACCGGCGGCGTACAGGCCGGGGACGACGGTGGTGTTGTCCGCCAGGACCTCACCCTCGACGTTCGTCGGGATGCCGCCCATGGCGTAGTGCGCGGTCGGCTGGATCGGGATCGGGTCCGTGTAGGGCTCGATGCCGAGGTACGTGCGCGCGAACTCGGTGATGTCCGGGAGCTTGGCGTCCAGCTGCTCCGGCGGGAGGTGCGTGAGGTCGAGGTAGACGTGGTCGCCCTCGGGACCGCAGCCGCGGCCCTCACGGATCTCCGTGTAGATGGAGCGGGACACGACGTCACGGGACGCGAGGTCCTTCATGACCGGCGCGTACTTCTCCATGAAGCGCTCGCCGTCCTTGTTACGGAGGATGCCGCCCTCACCACGGGCGCCTTCCGTAAGGAGGATGCCCATGCGCCAGATGCCGGTCGGGTGGAACTGGAAGAACTCCATGTCCTCCAGCGGGATCCCGCGCCGGTAGCAGGCGGCCTGGCCGTCGCCGGTCAGGGTGTGCGCGTTCGACGTCACCTTGAAGAACTTGCCGGTGCCGCCGGAGGCGTAGATGACCGCCTTGGCCTGGAAGACGTGGATCTCACCGGTGGCCAGCTCGTAGGCGACCACACCGGCGGACTTCTTGACGCCGTCTTCCTCGACGATCAGCTGGTCCAGGACGTAGAACTCGTTGAAGAACTCCACGCCCTCCTTCACGCAGTTCTGGTACAGCGTCTGAAGGATCATGTGGCCCGTGCGGTCCGCGGCGTAGCAGGACCGGCGGACCGGCGCCTCACCGTGGTTGCGCGAGTGACCACCGAAGCGGCGCTGGTCGATCGTGCCGTCCGGCGTCCGGTTGAACGGCAGGCCCATCTTCTCCAGGTCGAGGACCGAGTCGATGGCCTCCTTCGCGAGGATCTCGGCGGCGTCCTGGTCGACCAGGTAGTCGCCGCCCTTGATCGTGTCGAAGGTGTGCCACTCCCAGTTGTCCTCCTCCACGTTGGCCAGCGCGGCGGCCATGCCGCCCTGCGCGGCGCCCGTGTGGGAGCGGGTGGGGTAGAGCTTGGTCAGCACGGCGGTGCGGCTGCGCTTCGTCGACTCGATGGCCGCGCGCATGCCGGCGCCGCCTGCGCCGACGATGACGGTGTCGTACTTGTGAATCTTCACGGTTTCGCTCGCCTCGGCTTTAACGGATGTTGGGGTCGAAGGTGAAGATCACCAGCGTGCCCAGCAGGACGGTGAAGACCGTCGCGGCGTACAGCAGGCCCTTCAGCCACATACGGGTCTGGGGGCGCTCGGCGTAGTCGTTGATGACGGTACGCAGGCCGTTCGCGCCGTGCAGCATCGCGAGCCACAGCATCAGCAGGTCCCAGCCCTGCCAGAACGGGGACGCCCAGCGGCCGGCCACGAAGGCGAAGCCGATCTTGGAGACGCCGCCGTCGAGCACGAGCTGGATCAGCAGGTGGCCGAGGACCAGGACGACGAGGACCACACCGGACAGGCGCATGAAGAGCCACGCGGCCATCTCGAAGTTGCCGCGGGTCGAGCGCGGGGTCTTCGAGGTGCGCTTGCGGGGGGCCTCGATGTACGGCGCCGGGTTGTCGACGTCGTAGAGCGAGACGCCCTCGACGGGGCCGACGCCGGACGTCGAGGCGGAGGTGGTGTCAGCGGACATGTCTGGCCTCAGCTCCCGAAGAGTTCACGGACGGCGTGGCCGAGCACGGGGTACAGGGCACCGACCATCAGGACGACCCAGATGCCCACGACGGTCCAGAGCATCTGCTTCTGGTAGCGCGGGCCCTTCGACCAGAAGTCGACGGCGATGACACGCAGGCCGTTGAGCGCGTGGAACAGGATGGCGGCGACGAGGCCGTACTCAAGGAGCGCGACGATCGGCGTCTTGTAGGTGGAGACAACATCGTCGTACGCCTCGGGGGAGACGCGGACGAGAGCGGTGTCCAGGACGTGTACGAACAGGAAGAAGAAGATGAGGACACCGGTGACTCGATGAGCCACCCACGACCACATGCCTTCCCGGCCGCGGTACAGCGTTCCAGCCGGCACGGAAGAACCCTCCGGGAGCGGGGACTGAGGGCCGCGCCGGCTTCGGTGTCGGTCGGGCCCGGCCGGGTACGGTCCACCGGCCGCTCGTCATCGTATCGACGAGTTGTCGGCTCGCTCGCCCGGGGGCCGCCGGTGTGATCAAACAGGCAATCAAACAGGCACGTACGGGCTATTGATGGGGGTTTTCCGTAGAGGTGACCGCAGCCGCGGGTCGCGGACGAACCGGGACAGGCGTCCCCGGGCGAGTCGCCGCAGCTCGTCGGCGGCCAGCACCCGCTCCTCCTCCCGGTCGTTGCCGAGACGGTCGCGCAGGGCGCCGAGCAGGTGGTTCAGGGCCTCGCCGGGCGCCGTCTCGTCCAGGCAGACGACGAAGGCGTGCCCGAAACGTGCCTGGTAGGCCGTGTGCGCGGCGGCCAGCGCGGTGTGCGCGGCCTCGTAGACGGTGGCGTCCGGCGGCAGCGGGAGCTCTTCGTGGGCCAGGGCCTCGGCGACGTCCGCGGGCGCCAGGTCGTACGACGCCTCGTCCGCGGCCGCGAGCAGCGCGTCGAGGTCCGGGTACGGGCGGTGCGCGGCGAGCCGGCGCGCCCAGGCGGGACTGTGGCAGCAGCCGAGCAGGGCCTCTTCGGCCGTGTCCTGCGGCAGCGCGTTGAACCGGGTGAGTCCCCCGTGCGGTGTGGCCTGGGCCGGTATGGGCAGGTGGCCGGGAACGTGAGGGGGGCGGAGCGCGGACAGCGGGTGCCTCCGGCGGAGCTGGCGGATTGTGTGCGGGATGCGGTGGTGCGGGGTGTTTGTTTGTGGCGCAACGGTAGCGACGGCTGATTGCGGGTGTCCGACGGATGCGCGAATTTCACTCGGACGGGGAGTTTGAGGGCGCGGCGTGGACAAGTGTGAGGGGGTGTCGGTGCGAGATGCGCCGTCCCGCCGTAGCGACGATGGTGGTCGGGCGGGTGCGGGTCTCGGCTCGGCGGATCGCGCCCCGCGGCGGAGCCGCCGACGCGCGGGGCCCCGCGCCGCCGAGGGATGTGGGGTGTGTCTGTGGAGAAAGAGCGGAAGGTCATCCTGGCCTCGGCCCTGGTCGTCGCCGGCGGGGCCGTGGCGCTGACCGCCGTGCTGTGGCCCGACGGCGGCGGCGACCGCACGGGTGCCGGGCGTGCGCCGTCCGACGGGACGTCCGCCGCCTCGTCCACCCCGGCGCCGTCGCCCTCCCGCTCCTACCCCCTCTCCTCGCCCCCGCGCACGATCCCCGCCGTCCGCGCGTTCACCCCGGCGCGCGGCCCCGGCTGGAAACCGGACGGCGGCCGGGTCGTCGTGCAGGACGGCGCGCTGGACGACGAGGGGCGGCTGATCGCCGACGAGCTGGGGCTCTCCTACGACGGGGTGGGCGGCAGGGCCGGGCCCGGGGACGTGGAGCTGGCGCTCGACGGGGCTGCGGGCGCGGGCCCGGAGTCGTACCGGATGACCGTCGGGGACGGACGGGTGCGGATCACCGGCCCGCGGGACACCGGCGTGTTCTACGGGACGCGGACCCTCAAGCAGGAGGTGCACGGCGGCGGCACCGCGCCGGAGGGCGTCGTCGAGGACGAGCCGGCCAAGCCGCAGCGCGGGTTCAGCCTCGACATCGCCCGCAAGCACTTCACCGCGGGCTGGATCGAGGACCGGATCCGGGAGATCGGGGACCTCAAGTACAACCAGCTCGGGCTGCACTTCTCCGACGACCAGGCGTTCCGGATCGAGTCCGACTCCCACCCCGAGATCGTCTCGTCCGAGCACCTCAGCAAGGCGCAGGTGCGGGACATCCTGGCGCTGGCCGACGAGCGGCACGTCACCGTCGTGCCGGAGATCGACTCGCCGGGCCATCTGGGCGCCGTCATCCGGGCCCACCCCGACCTCCAGCTGCGCGACGTGGGCGGGGTGCCCACGCGCGGCGCCGTCGACATCTCGAAGCCGGCCGCCGCGGACATCGTCGACGACCTGCTCAAGGAGTACGCCCAGCTGTTCAAGGGCGCGTACTGGCACCTGGGCGCCGACGAGTACCAGGCGCTGATGAAGACGAATCCGGAGGCGTCCTACCCACAGCTGGCGCGCGCCGCCCGCGCGAGGTACGGGGCGAACGCGCGCGTCCAGGACCTCGCCACGGGCTGGCTGGGCGACCGGGCCGCCACCATGGCCCCGTACGGCCGGAAGCTGAAGGCCTGGAACGACGGGTTCTTCGCGGGCGGGGTCGTCGGCGCCGACCGGGACCTGGAGGTCGCCTACTGGACCGGCAAGGAGTACGGCGCCCGGCAGCCGGTCGCGTATCTCAGCGAGGGCCGCAAGCTGACGAACTACAACGACGAGTACCTCTATTACGTGCTCGGCCAGCCGAACACCTTCGTCTACCCGACCGGGCAGCGGATCTACGAGAGCTGGACACCCCGCGTGCTGCGCGGCACCCGGCCGGTCCCCGAGCAGTACGACGACCAGATCCTCGGCGGTTCGTTCGCCGTCTGGTGCGACATCGCGCGGGCCCAGACCCAGGCGCAGGTCGCCCACGGGATCCGGATGCCGCTGCGGGCGACGGTGCAGAAGCTGTGGGACCCGGGGCGGCCGGAGCTGACGTGGGCGCAGTTCGTGCAGCTGGCGGACCGGTTGAGCGGCTGACCTGCGTATACCGGTGGACAGCGCGGTCCGTGGAGCCGTATCTTCCGCAAGTCGCGCGACCGGGGGGTCGAGAGTTCGCGGCGTTTCCCTGGGGAGGGGTGCGCGGCTGTGCTGTGCAAGAGATGTGGGGCGCGGAACGCGCTGGTCGAGGGCGGGCTGTGCGCGCCGTGCGCCGACTCGGCGTTCGCGACGCTGACGGGCGGGCCCCAGCGCGGCAAGGACCGGGGCGGGGACGGGGCGCAGCCACTGCCGCCGCCGCTGCCGTCCGCCCCCTACGACCCGTACGCCCCGTGGGTGCGGCTGAAGTCCCCGAACGGGCTCGCCTGGATGGTCGTCGCGCTGCTCGCCGTGACCGTCGCGCTCGACCTCGCTGCCGTGGCGGTGGGGATCGCCGAGTACCGCATCCTGGGCGATCTCACGGACGGCGCCTTCTCCGGGTACGGGGACCTCGCACGCTGGGACGACCTGTACACGCTCGCGGGGCGCGGCCAGTTGGTGCTGCTGGTCCTCACCGCGATCGCCTTCATCGTGTGGTTCGTGCGGGTGCGTGACAACGCCCAGGTCATGAACCCGCTCGGGCAGAGCAAAGCGCGCGGCTGGGCGATCGGCGGCTTCTTCGTCCCGATCGTCTCCTTCTGGTTCCCGCGCGTCATCGCGCACGACACCTGGCGCACCAGCGCGGACGAACTGGAACTGGCCGGGAAGAACAGGTCCGGGCTGATCGACCTGTGGTGGTGGCTGTGGGTGGCCGACCAGCTCGTGGGGCGCTTCGCCGGCAGTCAGTACTCGAGCGCCGAGGACTTCGAGGACATGGGGTCCGCCACGGGGACGATGGTCTTCAGCGACGCCTTGGACCTCGCCGCCGCCGTCGCCGCGATCTGCTTCGTCCGGTCCCTGACCCGGCTGCAGAACCAGAAGGTGCTGGCCACGACGCCGATGGGGGGCGAAAGGGGTTAGTTTGCGTTTCCGGTGGCGAAGTCCCTTACGTCTGTGGTCTATTCGGCCACAGCCGCGCGCAGAAATGCGCAGAAATTCCGGGACGGGGGCACGGGCATGGGCTACTGGGGTTATTACGTGGTGGCCAGAAGCGATCGTCCGCTCAAGGGGCTCGACGCGCTGGACGGGGTGCGGGACGAACTGGCGCTGTTGGAGGAGCGGGCCGGGGGCTGGCAGGTGTGGGAGTGCCCCGGCGGCGGGGGCGAGGGCGAGCAGGCGCCGGACGTCGGGAGCATGAACGCACTGGCGGCCGAGACGGGGTCGCCCGCGCTGTTCGCCTACGTCATGGACAGCCGGTGCGCCGTCGTGGAGGCCGCCGCGCCGCACAGCGGGGCCTGGACGTCGTGCCTGGGGCGGGCCGCGATGGCCGAGTACATCGGCGGCGACGAGCGCGCCCTGGAGGACTACTTCCTGCCGCCCGAGGACGCCGCGGAGCGGGCCGTCGCCTGGGCCGCGGAGGGCGGCCGCACCGTGGAGGCGCAGCCGCTGCACGACGTGCTGCGCGCCCGGGCCGAACCGTCGGCGGAGGAGCTGTTCTTCCGGTTCCTCGACCGGCTCGGCGTGGTCGCCATGTGACCGCGCGTGTGACGTTCTGGGCGGCCCCGACGCAGTAAGTCGCGTAACCCAAGGGGAATGGCCGGGTCCGCGTCGGGGAGTCTGGAGGCGTACGTCCATGAGTCTGGTGGAACTGATCGCGCAGGCCGACGAGCGGGGTCTCGCCGCGAGCGGCCTGGGCTGTCTCGACCGGTGTGTGCCGCTGCTCGGCGCCGACGCGGCCGACGACGAGGCGCTGCGCCCGCTGTGGACGAGCCTCGCCGAGGGCGGCGACGGCTGGGGCGAGCGCCTCGCCGCGGCGCGGAGCGCCCTCGACCGGGTCCCCGAGGGGGACGCGGCCCTGCTCGTGCGGCGGATGCTGGACGCGGCCCCCGACGACAGCGGCGCCGCGGAGCTGCGCGGCTGGGCCGACGCCTGCTCGGTGGCCGCGCTCCAGGTCCACCGGATGCTCGACACGACCGGCGCCGCGGACGCGGGGACGGGTGTCGCGGCCCGCCGCGAAGGACGTACGGACGGCATGTCCCCGTTGGTCGCGGCCGAACTGCGGCGCCAGACCAGGATTCTGGAACTGCTGGCGAACGGCGGCGCGGGCGGGCTTCGGCAGGCGCTCGACGTGTCGGTGGAGGGCCGCAGGGTGCTGCGCGCGGTGGTGGCCCGCAGGGCCAGGGGCCGCGGCTGACCTGGCACGGCCCCGGACCCGGCCGCCCCCTCCGACGGCCGGGGCCGGGCCCGTGGGACGTAGTGAGTATCCGATTGACGGCCCGTCACGCAAGCATGGGCGCAAATCGGGCACTTGGGCGGAGTATGGGGACGGGGACGAGGAACCCGGCCGTGCCACTCAACCCGAGGAGGCCGATCCCATGGCCGACAGCCGTTCTCTGCCCGGCGTTCCCGCAGCCGAGAAGCGGGCAGAGCCCGATCCGCGTCGTTGGTGGGCCCTTGTCGTCATCGCGCTCGCCCAGCTGATGGTCGTCCTCGACATGACCATCGTGAACATCGCTCTGCCGTCCGCCCAGGCCGAGTTGGGCATGTCCGACGGCAACCGCCAGTGGGTCATCACCGCCTACACCCTCGCCTTCGGCGGACTGCTGCTGCTCGGTGGCCGCATCACCGACCTCGTGGGGCGCAAACTCTCCTTCTCCGTCGGCCTGTTGGGATTCGCGGCCGCGTCCGCGCTCGGCGGTGCCGCGACCGGTCAGGCGATGCTGTTCGGGGCGCGGGCGCTGCAGGGCGTGTTCGCCGCGCTGCTCGCCCCGGCCGCCCTGTCGCTGCTGGCCACCACCTTCACCGAGCCGCGCGAACGCAGCCGCGCCTTCGGGGTGTTCGGCGCGATCGTCGGCGCGGGCGCGGCGATCGGCCTGCTCGCCGGCGGGTTCCTCACCGAGTATCTGGACTGGCGCTGGTGCCTGTACGTGAACGTGCCCATCGCCCTCGTCGCCTTCGCGGGCGCCCTGATGGTGCTGCACGACAGCGCGCGCCGCGCCGACGCGCATCTCGACGTGCCGGGCGCGCTGCTCGGCTGCGCGGGGATGCTGGCGATCGTCTACGGCTTCTCGGAGGCCGAATCCCGTTCCTGGGGCGACCCGTTGGTGCTCGCGCTGCTCGGCGGCGGTGCGCTGCTGCTGATCCTGTTCGGCCTGTGGCAGCGCCGGGCCCGGGTGCCGCTGCTGCCCCTTTCGGTGATCAGGGACCGGCAGCGCATCGGGGCGTTCCTGACCGTGCTGTGCGTGACGATCGGGATGTTCGGCGTCTTCCTCTTCCTCACGTACTACATGCAGCGCGTGCTCGGGTACTCGCCGGTCAGGACCGGTGTCGCCTATCTCCCCATCACCGCGGGCATGATCGTCGGCTCCACGCAGGTCGCGGCGCGGCTGCTGCACGTCGTGCCGCCGCGGCTGCTGATCGTGCCGGGCCTGGTGGTCGCGGCGGGCGGTCTCGCGATCGTCGCCCAGGTGGGCACCGAACCCGCCTACGCCTCCCACGTCCTGCCGGGCATGATCCTGCTCGGCCTCGGCATGGGTACGGCGATGATGACCTCGGTGTCGCTGGCCACGGGCAGCGTCGCCCCGCAGGACGCGGGCGCGGCCTCCGCCACCTTCAACACCGCGCAGCAGGTGGGCGGTTCGATCGGTACGGCGCTGCTCAACACGATCGCGGCGAGCGCCACGACCCGTTACGCGACCGCGCACGCCGGCCCGGGTGTCGACCGCCGCGCCCTGGCCGCCGAGGCCACCGTGCACGGTTTCAACGTCGCCACCTGGTGGGCGATGGGCTCGGTGCTGCTGGGCGCGCTGGTCGCCGGGATCGTGGTGAACGCGCCGAGCGCGCCCACCACGGCGACCGAGGCCCCCGCGGGCGACCGCGAGGTCACTCCCGCCGACCGAGCCAGCGGTCCAGGGACCGGCTGAGCCCGTCCGGCTCGGCCGCGCCCTTGTCGGCGGCCCAGGCCACGATGCCGTCGGGGCGTACGAGGACGGCGGCGAGATCGGCACGGGCCGGGCAGACGGCCGTACGGACATGGAGACGGCCGCCCTCGTACCCGGCCGCGCACGCGCGCAGCCCCGTATCGCCCGCGCCGCCGGTCAGGTCGAGGAGGAGGGCGCGGCCGGTGTGGAGGTGGTCGGCGAGCCGGGTGCCGTCGGCGAGTTCGAGGTCGGGGGCGCTCGCCCCGGCCAGCTCGTGCGCGCCGGCCTCCCCGAGGTCGTAGCGCTGCTCGACGCCGGAGATCTTCTTCACGAAGTACGTGGTTCCGGTGACGGTGCCGAGCAGGTCCCCGACGACGGCGCGCAGCGCGCGGGCGTGCCGGTCCGGGCGCATCACGGCGATCTGGGCCCGCGTCCACTCCAGGACCCAGGCGCCGAGCGGGTGCCGCTCGGCGGTGTACGTGTCGAGCAGTCCGTCCGGGGCGGTGCCGCGCACGGTCGCGGCGAGCTTCCAGCCCAGGTTCATGGCGTCGCCGATGCCGAGGTTGAGGCCCTGGCCGCCGAAGGGGGAGTGGACGTGGGCGGCGTCGCCCGCGAGCAGGACGCGGCCCTTGCGGTAGGTGGTGGCCTGCCGGGCGTTGTCGGTGAAGCGGGTGGCGGAGCGGATGCCGGTGACGGTGACGTCGACCCCGGTGACCTTGCGGATGCTCGCCTCCAACTCCGCTTCCGTGACCGGTGATTGACGGTCCCGGGGCGTCCCGTCGAACTCGACGGTGAGGATGCGCCCCGGCATCGGCCCGTACGCGTACACCCCGGTGTCGGTGGCGTGCCAGCCGAGCTTCAGGCCCTCCGTGCCGGTCATCTCGGCCAGCGCCTGGTGCCCGGTGATCTCCGGCGCGGTGCCGGGGAAGTCGAACCCGGCGAGCTTGCGCACCCGGCTGCGCCCGCCGTCACAGCCGACGAGCCAGGAGGCGCGCAGAACGCCCCCGTCGGAGGTGTGGACGGTGACGCCCCCGGCGTCCTCCTGAAACTCCGTCACTTCCCGTCCCCGGTAGGTCACGACGCCCAGCTCGTCGGCCCGCTCGGCGAGCATCTCCTCCAGCTGGGCCTGGGCGATCAGCCCGAGCCCGTCGGCGGGGCCCTTGTCGGCGAAGGCGGGGTCGTCCGCGTCCAGCAGCCCGGCGTCGAGCGGGATCCCGGCGAAGTGCCCGGCGAACTTGGGCGGGATTTTCACGGGGGTGCCGGGGGTACCGGGGGCGCCAGTCCCCCTGAGGGCCTGCACGCGCTCCATCATCTGCTGCTGCGCCGCGCGGATCGCGGGCAGGAAGCCCCGCCGGTAAAGGGCTTGTGCGGAAGGGGAGTTGATGGCCCCTGCCTTGATGGTCGTATCGATCTCGGTGAGCCGCTCCAGTACGGCGACGCTCGCGCCGCCGAGCCTCAGTTCGCAGGCGAGCAGCAGGCCGACCGGCCCGCCGCCGCACACGACTACGTCCACGTCGTGGTCCACGTCCATGTTCACGTCCGTGTCCACGTCCACAGGTGCATCCGTGATGGCGTCCATGCGGTTGACTATAGTCACTAAAACTTTGTATTGGCTATAGTGAGTTGCATGAGCGGCTTGAGAGAGCAGAAGAAGGCGCAGACCCGGCAGCACATCACCGACACGGCGACGCTGCTCTTCCGCGAGCGCGGCTTCGACGCGGTGACCGTGGCGGAGGTGGCCCGGGAGGCCGGCGTCTCGACGATGACGGTCTTCAACCACTTCCCGCGCAAGGAGGACCTGCTCCTGGACCGGGTCCCGGAGACGGTGCACCTGGTGACGGGGGCCGTGGCGGACCGGGCCGACGGCGAGACCCCGCTGGCCGCGCTGCGCCGCCTGCTGCTCGAACTCGTCGATCAGCGCCACCCGTTGGGCGCGATCGGCGACTCCTTCGTCTGGCTGTGGCGGGTCGTCCTCGACTCGCCGTCGCTGCGGGCGCGGGCGCGCGAGGCCCTGGAGGAGGTCGAGGACGCGCTCACCGGGGCGCTGGCGGAGGCGGGCGAACGCCGGCCGCGGCTGACGGCGGCGCTGGTGGTGGCCGGGTGCCGGGTGGTCTATGCGCAGGCGGCGGGGCGGCAGTTGGCGGGGGAGCGGGCGGCGGACGTCGTCGTGGAGCACCGGGCGGCGGTGGCGGAGCTGTTCGACGCGCTGGAGGGCGTACGGGCAGGACTGCGGTAGCGGCACGCGAAAGGGCCGCGGGGCTGGTCGGCCCCGCGGCCCTCTCGTCGGTCACGTCACCCGTGCGGGGGTGAACTACCGCGTCACGGCGCCAGGTTGGTGCCCAGGCGGGCGCCGGCCGGGGTGCCGAGCTGGGTCACGCCGTAGTACGTGGACAGTGCGAGGTTCCACTTGTAGGCACCGGTCGCCGAGTCCGTGGTCGGGACGTGCAGCAGGGTGCCGTTGCCCGCGTCCTCGCCCGCGACGCCGATCACCAGGCTCGCCCGGCCGAAGCCCTGGAGGTCGGTGAGGGCGACCGACGAACCGAGGTTGTCGTTCGTCTCGGTGGAGCCGGGGACGCCCGCCTCGTCCTGCGAGATCGCGAGCGCGCCCGTGCCGGTCAGTCCGGACGAGGAGCCCTTCAGGAGCAGCGACGTACCGGCGTTGGAACGGTTCGTCGTGCGGGTGATGTCCTCGTTCGGGGCGCCCGTGAGGACGTCCGCGTAGCCGTCGCCGTTGTAGTCGCCAACCGCGACCGAGGCGCCCATGGCGTCGCCGGCCTCGGAGGCGCCGGGGACACCGGTGGTGGACTGGTGGATCGTCTTGACGCTGGTCGACAGGCCGGTGCCCGCCACGCCGTAGACCGCGGTGACCTGACCGCCCGAGTGGGCGCCGGACTCGGCGGTGTAGGGCTGGCCGATGACGATGTCGTCGACGCCGTTGCCGTTGATGTCGCCGGCGGCGATCGAACGGCCGCCCTTCGTCGTCAGCGTCGCCGCCTTGCGCAGGCCGCTCGCGCCGCCCTTGTACCAGACGACCTTGCCGATGCCGGAGCCGTCGCGGTAGTTCAGGGCGACGTCCGCGTATCCGTCGTCGTTGAAGTCGCCGGACGCGGCGTCCTCGTAGGACAGGTTGTCCTCGGTCGTGGTGATCATGGAGTCGGTGTCCCAGCCGTCGCCGTACCGGGCCGACCAGGTGCCGCCGGTGCCGGTGGACGCGGCGAAGACGTCGGCCTTGCCGTCGGCGTTGAAGTCGCCGACCGCGACGGCCGAACCGAAGCGGGCGCTGTTCAGCTCGTAGCTGCCGTCGATGTTCACGCCGGTGCCGGTGGTGAAGTCCGGGCCGTAGACGATCGTGTACGCGCCGCGGTCCTTGTGGCCCGAGGTGTCGTCCTCGCCGGGCTGGCCGACGACCACGTCGGCGTACCCGTCACCGTTGATGTCGCCGGTCGCCGTCGAGGCGCCGAACTCGTCGCCGGTCTCGCCCGCACCCGGAATGTCACCGGTGGACTGCGAGATCACCTTCTTCTTCGAGCTGTCGGGGGCCGCGAGACCGCCCGGGACGATCGCGACCTGACCGCCCTTGGAGCCCTTGGGCAGGCCCGTCACGAGGTCGGCGAAACCGTCCTTGTTGGTGTCGGCCGTCGGGATCGCGGCGCTCGCGCCCTTGCTCGCGGCGAAGGTGCGGATCGCGGGGAGCTTGCTCTCCAGCGCCGTGCCGGGGCAGTCGGTCCGGTAGGCGTCCTGGTGTCCGGAGATGGTGTTCAGGGTGACGCTCTGGCCCTCCTGGAACTTGTCCGTGGCCAGGGCGACCAGCGTCACCTTGCCCGTCGGGTCGCCACCGTACTGGCCCAGCTTGTAGGCGGCGACGCGCGCGGCGGACTCCAGCGCGGCCCGCGACGGCTTGCCGCCGTCCTGGAAGTTGCCGAGGATCGCGATGCCCGTCGAGTACGAGTTGAAGCCGTAGGTGTGGGCGCCGAGCACCGGCTCGTCGACACCGCCCTCACGGCCCTCGAAGATCTGGCCGCACTTGTCGACGACGAAGTTGTAGCCGAGGTCCTTCCAGCCGTCGTAGTGCTCGGCGGGGCGGGGCGTGACGTGGTACAGGTAGTCGGCCCTGATCATGGCCGCCGACTGCGAGCAGCTGTAGTTGTTCGTGTCCACGGTGTGGTGGATGAACGCCGCCTGGACCTTGTCGATGTACTCCGGCGGGCTGTAGTTGACCGCCTTCGACGTGTCCGGCTTCCACTCCGAGCGCATGATGATCGGCGGCTTGGTGACCGTGGAGTCGGGGGCGTCGGGCTTCACCGTCGAGGACGACGTCGGCTCGGGGCTGCTCGTCGCGGTCCCGGTCGCCGAGGCGGAGGCGGAGGCGGACGCGGTGTCCGAGGCCGTGGCGGAGGCGCTGCCCGAAGGGTCGGCGGAGACGGAGGCCGTCTCCGTCGGGCTCGCCGTCTCCGTGGCGGACGCGGACGGCGACTCCTCGGAAGTGACGCTGTACGCCGCGTTCTGCAGGGATATGGAGTCCTGCGCGGCGTTCTGCTGCGCGGCCTCCTTCTTCGTCACACCGGGGTCGACCATCGTCAGGCTGAGCCCCTTGGGCAGCGCGGACGACGAACCGTCGGCGGCGACCACACGGGCCTCGACGCCGTCGGAGGAGCCCACCCAGCGCGACTCGGACATGCCGAGGACGCCGCTCTTGGCGTCGGCGGTGCCCGGGTCGGGCAGGTGCGACTCGGTCGCGATCGACTGCCAGCCGGACCACTCACCGGTCTCGGTGCTGCGGACCCGCACCTGCGCCGTGCCGTCCAGCTCGGCGGTCTGCTTGTCCCAGGTGAGCCCGACGAGCGAGAAGGGCTTCGTCGACCGCTGCGACAGCGCGCGCTTGCCGGTGCCGGTCGCGGCCAGGTCGGCCGAGTGCACGGCGGAGGCACGCGGCTGCACGGGCACGTCACCCGTGGGCTCCTCGCCGGCCATGGCGTACGCCGTCACACCGGCCCCGCCGAGCACGACCGCGCCCAGCGTGATCCAGGCCCTGCGCTTGAGACTGAGCGGCTTGTACGCGTGTGCCGCCGATGACGACGGGCGCGCGTTCTGCGCCTTTCCTCGCGAATGTCGCGGGCTCACATGCCCCACCCCTTGAAGAAGTTCACAAAAGCCCCGCGAATGTCGCGGGTAGATGTTCTATTCAGCGAACGACTGCCGAAGAGCGTCACTGGTTGCACTGATGTGCCGTACGTCACTGTGTGATCTCCGTTCCCGCGCCGGTGCCGGTGGTGGTGCCCAGCGCGGCCGGTCCGTAGGAGGTGCCCGCGGCGATCACGCTCTCGTCGCCCGGGGCGCCGAACGAGGCGTCCGCGCGGCCGTCCCCGGTGAGGTCGGAGAGGGCGACGGCGGTGCCGAACCGGTCGCCCGCGGCGGCCGTTCCGGGCAGGGCGCCGGAGCCCTCGGCGTACGTGACCGACGGCGTGCCGGCCAGGCCGTCGGGGCCGCCGGGCAGCAGCTGGACGCGGCCCGCGCCGGTGTCCGTGCCGGGCGCACCGGCCAGCAGGTCGGCGCGGCCGTCGCCGTCCGTGTCCCCGGCCGCGAGCGAGGCGCCCAGCTCGCCGCCGCTGTCCGGCGCCGCGACGACCGTGGCGGCCGCACCGGTGTCGAGGCCGCCCGCGGCGCCCCGGTACACCGCGACCCGGCCGTCCCCGCCCGCGGCGTCCGGGCGCCCGACGGCGAGATCGGCCAGGCCGTCGCCGTCGAAGTCCCCCGCGGCGAGGGCCCGTCCGCCCGCGCCCTCCACCACGACCGGCGCGTCCGTGCGCAGCCCGGTGGCCGAGCCGCGGACCACGACCAGCGGCCGCTCGCCGGACGCCGTACGGAAGCTCAGGGCCGCGTCGGCGAACCCGTCCCCGTCGAAGTCCCCGGTGGCGAGGGCGGGTTGGTCCACGGCGCCGTCCGCGAGCGCGAGCGGTGCGGAGAAGGCGCGATCCGTGCCGTCCACCGTCCAGGCGCGGCCCGCGCCCGGTGCGACGGCGAGGATGTCGTCGCCGCCGTCCCCGTCGAAGTCGCCGGTGGCGAGGGCGGAGCCGAAGCGGGCGCCGCTCGCGCGGACCGCCGTCGGCTCATTGATCATTCCGGCCTGCCCGGTGAGCCCGTTCGGCCCGCCGCGCAGCACGCTCACACCGCCCTCGTCGCTCGCGCCCGCGGTGACCTCCTCGCCGGGCGAGGCGACGACCAGGTCGGTGTAGCCGTCGTGGTCCAGATCCCCGTACGCGCTCGCCGAGCCGAAGCCGTCGCCGTCCTCGGAACCGCCGGGCACGCCCTCGCTCTCCTGCGTGACGACCGCCTTGTTGCCCGCGTACGGGCTGGTGCGCGCACCCGGCACCACGGTGATCTGACCGGCGCCGGGGTGCGCGTTGGCGGTGGCGGCCGGAACGCCGGTGGCCAGGTCGGCGCGCCCGTCACCGTTCGTGTCGCCGTGCACGGAAAGGGAGTTGAGAGCGGCGGCCGCGGTTCTGATCGCGGGCAGGTCGCCGTACAGGTTGGTGCCGGGACACTCGGTCGGATAGCCGTCGCGGTGACCGGAGATCCGGTTCATGGTCACCAACTGGCCCTGCGTGAACTTGCCGTTGTCGGCCCCGGCGGCCATCACGAGCGAGCCGGCCGGGTTGATGCCGTACAACCCGAGCTTCCAGGCGGCGAGTCGGGCGATCGAGTCGCGCACGGCCGCCGTGGAGGTGGCCGTGTTGTAGTCACCGAGGACGGCGACGCCGCTGGTGTCGGTGTTGAAGCCGTAGGTGTGCGCGCCGTAGACGGGCTTGTCGATGCCGCCCGCGCGACCCTCGAAGATCGTGCCGCACTTGTCGACGAGGAAGTTGTAGCCGATGTCGTTCCAGCCGTTCGACTTCACGTGGTACGTGAGGATGCCGCGGATGACGGACGCCGACTCGGCGCAGGTGTAGTCGTTCGTGCCCGCCGTGTGGTGCACGAAGACGGCCTTGGTGTCGGTCGTGTACGTCGGCGGGTCGGCGACGATCGACTCGTCGGCGCCCCATCCGGCGCGGGTCGTGATCGGCGGCTGTCCGGCGACGGACGCCGTCGGCTCCTGCGCACTGCGGACCGTGGTGGCGGCCCCGCCGTCGGGGTCGACCAGGTCGACGCGGAGCCCGGCGGGCAGTCCCCTCCCGGCGGCCCGCATCTGTACGCCGTCGGACGGGCCGACCCACAGCGGCTGGGTGCCGCCGCGGACGCCGGACGCCCGGTGGTCGGGGCCCGACTCCGGTGCGTGGACGTCGAGTTCGAGGGCGCGCCAGCCGGTCCAGGCGCCGGTGGCGCTGGAGCGCGTACGGATCTGGACCGTGCCGTCGAGCACCGCGTCCGGATCGGACCAGGTGACGCCGAGCATCCGGAACGGCCGTGTGGTGCGGGCGCCGAGCGCGCGGTGGTCCCGGTCCGTGCCCGCGGGCACGGGGACGGTGTGCACGACGCCGGTCGGCCGGGCCGACGCGGTGGCGGCGAAGGGGGTCGGCGCGTAGGGCCGGGACAGGGCGACGCAGCTGAGGACGACCGCGGCGGCCAGGGCCGTGCGGACCGCCTGGCGGCGGACGGGGTGCGGGCTCATTCGGCACCCTCCGCGGTGGACTCGGTCGGCTCCGGCGAGGGCAGCTCGCCCTGGCACGTGGCGCGGCCGTACTTCCCGAAGGCCGTCGCGGTCTGAACGTGCCGGCCGCGGATGGCCAGTTGGCAGCTGGCCCGGCCGCCCTCGGCGTCCAGGGCGACGGTCACGACGGGCGGCTTGCCGAGCGGCACGCGCACGGTCTTGCGCCACGGCAGCGCGGCGCCGTGCACCGTGACGGCCTTTCCGGACTCGTCACGCGCCTGGTAGGTCAGGTCGGCCGTGCCCTCGCCCGTCACCTCGTAGGTCACCGACGCGGTGGGCACGTGCCGCTGCGGGGTCTCGTCCGTGTCGAGGACCCCGTACACGACCAGGCCCGCGCAGGCTGCGAGCAGCGCGACGGCCGCGGCGACACCGCGCCGGTCGACACCTTCGGTCTTCGGGGCGGGCGACTCGGCGGCCGGTTCGGCGGCGGTCGGCTCTTCGGGGTCTGGCATGAAAAAGGCCCGGCTTTCGTGAGGCGCGCGAATACGACGGTGGAAAACCGGGGGGTTATACCGCAGAGGGACTCGCCAATTCCACTGAGCGGAGAAAGTCGGGCGAAACGGTCTTGCCCTCTTTGCGGCGCTTCGCGGGGGAATGATTTTCCGGTGTCATCCGGGGTTTCCGGTGCGGTATAACCGGCGTCACTCAAGGGGAGTCGTGCCAGGTGGCTGCTTGTCCCATTTGCGCGATCGATTGACATGTACCTTTCTGCGTGATTAGAAATTCGCCCGCAATTAGTAGGCGTGCAGCCGGCCGGGAGCATCCCGGCCGGTCTCTTCGGCATGCCGAAATCGAAAGGGCAACAGGACGTGAAAGTCCGATACGGGAGAATAATCTCCTGTCTGGTCGTGTCAGCGGTGGTGAGCACGGCCATTCCGCAGCTGGCGTACGCCACCGATTCCGGGGGCGGGGACGACGGCAAGGGTGTCGTCGACACCATCAAGGGATGGTTCGACGACGACGATGACGACGATCCGACTCCGCCCACCGGCGGAGACCTTGAGATCCCGAGCCGCGAGAAGCTGCCGAAGGGCCGGAAGAAGGCGCCGGCCGAGCGGGTCCGCGAGCTGACCTCGCGCCGCACCGAGCACGTGCGCTTCTGGGAGCTGTCCGACGGACGGGTCCAGGCCGAGGTGTCCGCGGTCCCGACGGCGTACGGCGTCGGCAAGGGCAGGAAGAAGACCTGGAAGACCATCGACACCGACGTCGACAAGACGTCGGTGAAGGGCTACGACTTCGCCAACACCACCAACTCCGGCCGGAGTTGGTTCAGTGGCGACGCCGACCGGCTCCTGAAGTTCCAGGCGGGCACGGACGGACCGGCCGTCACCCTCGGTCTCGACGGCGCGGCCACGAAGGACGTCGACCCGCAGGCCAAGGGCTCCACGGTCACGTACAAGGACGTGGCGGCGGGCGGCGCCGACCTGCGGTACGAGGTCGGTCAGGGCCGGGTCAAGGAGAACATCCTCCTGTCCGAGGCCCCCGCGGGCCCGGTCTCGTACACCTTCACGCTGAACACCGGTGGCCTGACGCCGAAGGCGCGCAAGGACGGCTCGATCGCGCTGTACGGCGAACTGCCGAACACGCCGGTCATGACGATCCCGGCCGCGTACATGACGGACACCCGCAAGGACGCCGATTCGCCGTACGGGCTCGCCTACAGCCCGAAGGTGAAGCAGCGCCTGATCCGTGACGGCAAGCAGTGGAAGATCGTCGTCACGCCGGACACCGCGTGGCTGGCCTCGTCGAAGCGCCGGTACCCGGTGACGATCGACCCGACGATCACGATCACGCCGTCCGCGACCGAGTCGCAGGACACGATGGTCCTCTCCGACCAGCCGTCGGCGAACTTCAACAACACCTGGAAGCTGTCGGTCGGCAAGACCGACACGGGTATCGCCCGCTCCCTGATCAAGTTCCCGCTGAACGAGATCCCGTCGGGCACGAAGATCGACACGGCGCGTCTGGAGATGTACTACGACCAGACGCACACCACCAATGCCAACGATGTCACCATGGAGGTCCACCGGGCGACCGGCGCCTGGGACGAGTCGACGGCGACGTGGTCCAACACCTCGGCCCTGTCGGGCGAGTTGTCGGGAACGACGTACCAGATCGACGACGGTGACGCGGGTACGGCCGCGGTCGGCGAGTGGCCCAAGGGCACGACGACCGGCGGCGCCGCCACGAACGACGACTTCGCCTACAACAAGAACACCGCGACGGGCGAGACGTACACCTACCAGCCGACGATCCCGGAGACGGCGTCGTACCGGATCGAGGCCCACTACCCGCCCGCGACCGACGCGGCGACGGCGGCCCCGTACACGATCACGCACCGGGACGGCACCGCGACGGCGACGGTCAACCAGACCGGTTCGGTCGCGGCGTGGAAGGCCCTGAGCAGCACGCAGTACTACTTCAGCCGGGGCAACACCGGCAAGGTGGTCCTGGGTGACACCGGCTCCTCCACCACCCGCAACATCGCCGACTCGATCCGCCTGGTGAACCCGGCGCAGATCGTCAAGAACACCGGCGAGTACAACGCCTGGCACAAGTTCGCGGTGACCGACACCGTCCAGAAGTGGGTCTCCGGCACGGCCACCAACAACGGCTTCGTGCTCCAGGCCAAGGACGACACGGTCGCGGGCACGCTCACCGGCGGCCCCCGCTACGAGGCCGGAGACGGCACCTCGTACGGCGGCGAGGAGTCCAGCTACCCGCGCCTGACGATCACCTACGGCAAGGTCGGCGCGGCCCTCGACTCCCCGACGGTCGTGCACGACACCGGCCCGGAGCTCTCCTGGTCCGCGTACTCGAACAAGACCGGCGACAGCGGACTCGACATCGCCGAGTACCAGCTGCACCGCTCCACGCAGCAGACGTTCACGCCGAGCGCGGCCACCCTCGTGGCCCCCGTCGACAAGGCGACCACCGCCTACACGGACACCACCGCGAAGCCGACGCCGGACTCCTCGTCCGCCGAGATCGGGCGGTCGTACTACTACCAGATCGTGGTGAAGACGAAGGACGGGTCCCTCATCGGATCCCCGACCCGCGTCGTGGGCGTCCCCAAGGCCGGCCGCACCATGAAGCTCGTCCAGGGCACCGCCGGCGGCGTCACCGACACCACGCTCTCCTCCCAGCAGCCCACCACCAACCAGGACGCGATCCAGTCGTTCGGCGTGGGCCAGAAGTGGCTGAGCGTCGGCAACAACTCGACGACGTACGGCAAGACGCGCACGGCGCTCAAGTTCCCGACGTCCTCGATCCCCGCGACGGCCACGGTCCTCGACTCCAAGCTCTACATGTGGGGCGCGGAGACCACGACCGACACCGACGGCGCGATCTACGAACTCCACGGCCTGAACGAGGACTTCACCGAGACGACGGCCACCTGGAACAACTCCGCGGCCTCGACCCCCTGGACGGCGGCGGGCGGTGACTACGGCGCCACCGTCTCCGACACCGTCGCCCAGGTCTCCGAGGTCGGCCGGCACTGGTGGGACGCCACGTCCATGACCCAGGGCTGGATCAAGACCCCGTCGTCCAACCACGGCGCCCTGCTCAAACTCAAGGACGAGACGACGACGGGCCCGCAGGAGCGCACCCTCTTCCTCTCCTCCGAGGGCGAGGACCAGCAGCTCGGCCCGCTGCTGCGCGTCATCTACGTCGACGCGACGACGGAGAACACGTACTACGCGCCGCAGACCCCGGCCCGGATGACCCCCAACTCCACGTACACCGTGGACTTCACGGTCACCAACACCACGAACGCGGCCTGGGCGGCGGGCGAGCGCGTCCTGTCGTACACGTGGAAGCTGCCCGACGGCACGGACATGACGACCGGCGGCAACCAGGTCAAGACGGCGGTCCCGGCCCTGCTGCCGGGCCAGTCGACGACGGTCCAGGCCAAGGTCAACACGCCGATCAACTCCGACTCCGGCAGCCACCGCACCGAGTACGTCCTCGGCTGGGACATCCAGAAGGTCTCCGACGGCAGCTGGCTGTCCGCGGGCACCGGCGGCATCCCGACCCTGAAGCAGAACGTGGCGGTGGAGGACCCGACCTCCAACACGCTCGGCCTGGAGAAGTTCTACTCGTACACGGGCAAGAACACCGGCGCCGGCTCGACCGTCATGACGAACCTGGCGTCCGGCAACGCGGTGTGGTCCTACAACGCGTTCACCAACCCGGGCCGCGGCCTGAGCACCTTCGCCCGCTTCTCCTACAATTCGCTCGACACCTCGGACACGGTCTCCGGTCCCGGCTGGTCGGCGCAGTTGGCCGGTCCCGTCCGGCTCGGCGCCCCGGTGGACTTCCACCCCAACCCGAGCGCGAACACGAGCGAGATCCGGCTGCCCGACGGCGACGGCACCACGCACGTCTTCACCAAGCAGTCGGACGGCACGTGGAAGGCCCCGGCGGGCGTCCACTACAAGGTCACGATGAAGTCGGGCCTGGACTGCACCCCCGACAAGGACCCGGTCCCGGACGCCTGGACGTTCACGCGCCCCGACGGCACGCGCTTCCTCTTCGGCTGCGACGGCTACATGACGTCGGAGATCGACAAGAACGGCAACACGCAGACGTTCACGTACGAGGAGCGCAAGTCCAACAACAAGCCGACCAAGTTCCTCAAGTACATCACCGACCCGGCGGGCCGGCAGTCCCTGACGGTCGACTACTACTCGAAGTCCGACGCCACCAGCGTCAAGAGCGTCGACCACGTCAAGTCGATGACGGACATCTCGGGCCGCACCCTGACCTTCGGGTACTCCACCGAGGGCCTGCTGACCAAGCTGACCGACGGCGCCGGCTCCGGCAAGGAGAAGGTCTTCTCCTTCACCTACGACGCCACGCAGGGCAACAAGAACGTCAAGCTGGTCGACGTCCAGGACCCGCGTCAGCACAGCACGAAGCTGGCCTACAACGAGCCCAAGGCCGGTGACGACCCCAAGTACCACTGGTGGACGAAGACGATCACCGACCGGCTCGGCGGTGACACCGGCTACACGTACGCGGCCGACACGGCGAACACCAAGTTCGTGGACACGGCGGTGACGGACGCGGAGTCGCACACCACGAAGTACACGACGGACGACTACGGGCGCCCGGTCCAGACGGTCAACGCCAAGTCGCAGTCCAGCAGGATGAGTTGGGACGCCGACAACAACGTCACGTACCTGGAGGAGGCGAACGGAGCCAAGACCGCGTACTGCTACGACCAGAAGACGGGCTACCCGCTGTGGTCGCGCGACGCCGAGCACAACAAGTCCGGGGTGCCGGACCAGTCCGCGTGCGCACCGGGCTCGTACCCAGCGGACGCGCAGCAGTACACGTACCAGACGCGACTCGACGGCTTCAGCGCCGACCTGTTCACGAAGACGTCCCCCGAGGGCCGCAAGTGGCAGTTCGGGTACGACTCGTTCGGGAACCTGAAGACGGTCACCGACCCGAAGGGCGTTGCCACGGCGACGGCCGGGGACTACACGACGTCGTACGCGTACGACGGCTACGGTGAGCTGACCAAGGCGACGGACGCCAACGGGAACGCGACGGTGAACAGCGGCTTCGGCCCGGCCGGTTACCCCGGCACCATCACCGACGCGCTGCAGAAGTCGACGTCGTTCGTGTACGACGAGCGCGGCCAGGTCCGCGAAGTGACCGACGCGCTGGGCAAGAAGACGACGCAGACCTACGACGTCTACGGGCGTCCCATGGTCAGGACGGCCCCCAAGGACCAGGACCGCGGCGACTACATCACGTCCCCGGCCCCCGTCTACGACGCCAACGACAACATCACCACCTCCACCGCCCCCAACGGCGCGGAGATGACGGCGGCGTACGACTCCGCGGACCAGATGCTCTCGTCGACGGATCCCAAGGACACCCCGACCGGACCCGAGCGCAGGACCGACTACACGTACGACAAGGTCGGCAACGTGAAGTCGACGACCACGCCCAAGGGCACGGCGACGACGGACACCACCGACTACGTCACCACGCACAACTACGACGAGATCTACCAGCTCACCTCGGTGGTCAACTCCGCCGGGGACAAGATCTCCTACCAGTACGACGACGTCGGCAACCTCGTGACGGTCGTCGACCCGAAGAAGAACGCGACCGCCGACCCCGACGACTACACGACCAGGACGGGCTACGACCTCGACCACCGTGTCGTGTCGGTGACCGACGCGCTCGGCAAGACCAGCTCGCGCACCTACGACAAGGACTCGCTCGTCGTCGTCAACCGTGACGCGGACCAGAACGAGACCCTGATCAGCTACGACGAGAGGGGCAAGCAGACCGAGGTCAAAACCCCGCACGAGGGCACCACGACGCGGTCGACCAAGTACGAGTACGACCAGGTCGGCAACACCACGAAGGTGATCACGCCGCGCGGCACGGAGACGGCCAACGCGGAGGACTTCACCTCCCGCACCGAGTACGACGCGCTGAACCGTCCGGTGAAGCAGTACCAGCCCTACGACCCGGCGGACGGCCGGTACAACGATCCCGACGTCTACACCGAGACGTCCTACGACGCCGTGGGCAGGGTCGCCAAGACCTCGCTGCCGCCGTCCGAGGGCCAGACGGTCCGCAACGACACCACGTTCTCGTACTTCGACAACGGCTGGACCAAGTCGTCGACGGACCCGTGGGACATCGTCACCACGTACGACTACAACGAGCTGGGCCGGCAGACCGCCCGCACGCTCACCTCGGCGGGAGGCTCCGCCAACCGCACGATGAGCTGGTCGTTCTACCCGGACGGCAAGCTCAAGTCGAAGACGGACGACGGTGTGCCGGTCGGCACGGCGGTCCCGCTCGTCGACAACTCCGACACCCAGAACACCAGCTCCACGGGCACCTGGACGCACGCCAGCGCCACCGGCCAGCAGGGCTTCGACCACCAGGTCCACGCCGCCGGCAGCGGAAGCGACGCGTTCACCTGGACGCTGAACATCCCCGAGGACGGCACCTACACCGCCTACGTCAGGTACCCGAAGGTCACCGGCGCCGCCACGGCCGCGAAGTACACGGTGACGAAGTCCGACGGTTCGACCACGGACGTGGTGCGGGACCAGAGCACGAACTCGGGCGCCTGGGTCAGCCTCGGCACGTTCGCCCTCACCCAGGGCAACGCGGCCAAGCTCCAGCTGTCCCAGAACAGCGCGGGCGCGGTCGTCGCCGACGGCGTCAAGCTCGTCCGCGACAACTCGGCCGACACCGACAACGAGCACCACACCTTCGCCTACGGCTACGACGTCAACGCCAACCTGACGTCCATCGACGACACGTCGTCCGATGCGCCGGTCGACAAGTACACCCTTGCCTACTCGGGCCTGGACCAGATCCAGAAGGTGACGGAGTCGCTGGCGGGCGCGGAGAAGAAGGCCACCTCCTACACCTACGACGCCAACGGACAGCCGGAGACGATCACCCACCCCGACCAGTTCTCCAAGTACGTCTACGACGAGCGCGACCAGACCGCGAAGGTCTCGGTCGGTAAGTCCGCCACGGACGCGTCCCCCCAGGTCACGTCCTACACGTACACCGACCGCGGTGAGGTGCTCCGGGAGACCAAGAACAACGGCAACACGGTCGACAACACCTACTTCCTCGACGGTGCGCTCAAGACCGCCGTGGAGAAGAAGTCCAACGGCACGCTGGTGGCCTCCCACACCTACGACTACGACGCCAACGGCAACCAGTCGCAGGACGTGGTGCGGAAGATGAACGCCGACGACCACGCGGCGTACCTCGACTCCACGCTCACGTACACCTACGACCCGCTCGACCGGCTCGCCAAGTCGGTGAAGACGGGCAACGGCGCGTCGACCGACACCTATGTCCACGACGACAACTCCAACGTCATCAGCCAGACGGTCAAGGACACCTCCACGACCTTCAGCTATGACCGCAACCGTCTGCAGAGCGCGTCCGTCGCGGGTACGTCGTTCCAGTACACCTACGACCCGTTCGGCCGCCAGGAGTCGGTGACCAGCAACGGCAAGGTCGTCGGACGCAGTGTGTACGACGGCTTCGACCACGTCGTCGAGTCCCAGAAGATGGACCCGACCGGCTCGATGAAGTCGACGAAGTACACCTTCGACCCGCTCGACCGCACCCTGTCCAAGACCGCAGAGGGCAAGACCACGGACTACGAGTACCTGGGTCTGTCCAGCGAGGTTCTGGACGAGAAGGTCTCGGGCCAGCTCTCCAAGTCCTTCCAGTACAGCCCGTGGGGCGAGCGCCTGTCCCAGATCAAGCACAACACGGACGGTACGAACGAGGACACGTACTACAGCTACAACAGCCACACGGACGTCGAGGCCGTCACCGACAAGGACGGTGACACCAAGGCCACGTACGGCTACACCGCCTACGGCAGCGACGACACCTCCGAGTTCACCGGCATCGACAAGCCCGACGCCCAGGACCCGACCAAGGAGGACTACAACCCCTACCGCTACAACGGCAAGCGCTGGGACGCCCAGTCCGGTACGTACGACATGGGCTTCCGGGACTACAGCCCCGGTCTCAACAGCTTCACCACCCGGGACATGTACACCGGCGCACTGGCCGACATGAACCTCGGGGCCGACCCGTTCACCGGCAACCGCTATGCCTTCGGCGGCGGCAACCCGGTGAGCAACATCGAGCTGGACGGCCACTTCTTCGGCATCGACGACGCGATCGAAGGAGTGGGAGCGCTCGTCGTGGTCGCGGCCGTGGTCACCTACGCCGTCGCGACCGACAAGGACGTGTCGGACTCCCTCGACTCCGCCTTCGACTCGATCGTGTCGGGGATCGGGGACCTCTTCAGTGATGACGAGGACTCCGCCGACCCGGAACCGGAGCCGACCCCCGGGCCGCGCCCCGGCCCCATCCCGGGCGGCGACACCAGCACGAACAACAAGAAGCGCTGCGAGGACGACCCCAAGTCGTCCCGGTTCCAGTACGAGGCGCTGGACGGAGCCGGTCGCGCCCAGGGGGCGACCGCACTGCTCTGCCCGGGCGACCTCAAGCCGCCGCTCGCCAACCGTGACGACGGCGGCTCGGTGAACGTGTACGGCTTCCCCGACCCGGCGCAGAACACGCCCCGGTCGGGCAAGGGGAACATCTTCGACCGCACGCACATCGTCGGTGACAAGGTGAGCGGCGACTGGGTGGACGAGAACCTGTTCACCGGGTTCAAGCGCATGAACCGCAGCGGTATGCGGCGTTGCGAGATCAAGATGGAGAAGCAACTCGCGGCCGGTAAGTGGGTCATGTACACAGGTAAGGTCAACTACAGCCACACCACGGGTTATGCGGACAGCATCACCATGACGGCCTACACCGAGGACGGACCGCTGTTCACCAACGTGGTGGTGGAGAACAGCCCGGATTGGCAGACGACATGTTGAGGCTCGAAGAGCTGGAGGCGGCGCTTCCCGCGATGACGCGGTGGCGGGTGCCCGGTGGGCGCGGACTGGACTGGGGTGCGCTGGAAGCGGGCCTCGGGACGCCGCTGCCCTCCGACTTCCGTTCACTGGCGGAGGCGTATCCGGTGCTGTCCATCGGCGACTTCCTCACGGTGTCCCTTCCGCGCCCCGGCGGCGAGGAGTCCTGGGCGGCCCAGGGCAAGGACGACGAGATCCTCCAGGACCTCTACGAGATGGAGGACATGGAGGACTACGTCCCCTATCCGCAGCCGGGAGGTCTGATCGCCTGGGCGGAGTCCAACAGCGGTGACGTCTTCTACTGGAGGACGAGCCCCGCGGACCCGGACGCCTGGCCGGTGGTCGTCCGCACGGACAACGCGGACTGGATCGAGTTCCCCGTCGGGGCCGTCGAGTTCCTGACCGGCGTGTACGGGCGGACGCTCGACGTGCCGGGCATGCCAGGGAGCTTCCCCGGTGACAACCCGGAGGTCCTGGGTCTGGACGAGCCCGTCGACTGACCGGTGACACTCCCCGCAAGCAGCTGAACAGCGGTCGCCCCCAGAACCCCGGAGGTTCTGGGGGCGACCGTGCGTTGTGCGCGGCACGTCTTGAGCGGCACGTAATCCGGCGGAGAGCGAGGCAACTGATGGGTTTCTGGGGATCTTTGCTCGTGGTGAGGTCCGACGACCGGGTGAGCGCGCACCTGCCCGGCGTCGCGGCGGCGAGCGAGTCCGTCTTTCTGGACGCGGAACGGGGATGGCGGGTGTGGGCCGTCGACCGCGAGGATCCGGTCTCCGACGAGGAGCTCGCGGTGATGGCCGGGCGGACCGGTGCCCCGGTCCTGTCCGCGTACGTCATGGACAGCGACTGTGCGGTCGTCGAGGCGCTCGGAACGCGGACCGGTCCCTGGCGGACGTGTCTGGGGCGGGCGTCGATGGCCGCCTACATGGCGGAGAGCGGCGCGAGCGTCGACGACTGGTTCGCATCGGCCGAGCAGGCGACGCGGGCGGCCGCGCGATGGGCACGGGAGGCGGGGTGCGAGCCGTCCGAGACGGTGCTGGCGGCGGCGTTCGCCGCGTTCCCCGATCCCTTCGTGGAGACGGTCTTCATCGCCCTGCTGGAGGGCCTGGGGGTGCGTACCGACGGCTGACGCCGTGACGGCCCGGAGGAGCGGTGACGTTTGACCGGTGCCGCGCGCTGAGTCAACCGGGGGTACCTGTGTGCCGGATGGGCCCCAAGTGACTTTTTCCTGCGGCCCGTTGGGCCTTTCTTCGAGGTGACTGACGACGTGAGTCCTCGCGTGTCCCACAAGTACAGAACCATGAGCCTGAAACGGAGGGTGTGGCTCACCCTCGGTGCCGTCGTCCTGGGCGGTGGCGGAGTGACGGCCTATGCGTTCGCCAACCCCGCGCACGACACGGGCCGGGCCCTGAGGGACAAGCGCCCTGTGAAGGTCTACGACCTCGCGCTGCAGGGTGCCGCGAGCGGGCGGCGGGAGCTGCCGCGCAAGGACACCGAGGAGTTCTCGCTGCTCGGTGTCTCGTGGACCGGCGCGAGCAAGCGGCTCGACGGTACGGCGCAGGTGCGCACGCACAGCCTGGCGACCGGGGAGTGGAGCGGCTGGCACGACCTGGAGCTCGACACCGATCCGCTGGAGAAGCCGGAGCCGGGCGCGCGCGGCGCGTCCGAGCCGCTGTACGTGGGGCCGTCCGACGGTGTACAGGTGCAGGTCGCGCACGCCGACGGCACGACGGCCGCGCTGCCCAAGGGCCTTCAGGTCAACCTCGTCGACCCCGGAGTGGTGACCGACGCCGAGGCGCGCCGGCCGGCCGTGAACGCCGAGCCCGCGGGGTATGCGGTGGACGCGGCGGATGCGGTGGACAGCAGCCCGTCCGCGTCCGCGTCGGCCTCGGACACGACGAGCCCCGCCCCGTCGGACTCCGTATCGGCGACTCCCACCGCGAGTACGAGTACGAGCACGACTCCGAGTCCGAGTGCGAGTGCGAGTGCGAGCGCGTCCGCCAGCGCCCCGGCCACTCCCACCGCGCCGCCCTCCACCGTCCCCAAGCCCCCGATCACCTCCCGCGCCGGATGGGGCGCCGACGAGTCGAAGGTCGAGGACCCGCCCACGTACAACACGGACGTGAAGGCCGTCTTCGTCCACCACACCGACGGCGCCAACGACTACTCGTGCGCCGACTCGGCCTCCATCGTGCGCGGCATCTACGCGTACCACGTGCAGGTCGAGGGCTGGAACGACATCGGCTACAACTTCCTCGTCGACAAGTGCGGCACCCTCTTCGAGGGCCGTGCGGGCGGCACCGATCTGCCGGTGCTCGGCGCCCACACCTACGGCTGGAACCGGGAGTCCGCCGGGATCGCCGTCCTCGGCAACTACGTCTCCACCAGCGCCTCCAAGTCCGCGCTGACCTCCATCGCCAGGCTCGCCGCGTGGAAGCTCGGCCAGTACAAGGCCGACCCGGCCGGGACCGTCCAGCTCACCGCGGGCGCGACCCAGACCAACGGCCTCGGCAAGAGCTTCACCGCGGGCACGGCGTACACGTTCAACCGGATCTCCGGTCACCGTGACGGCTTCAACACCGCGTGCCCCGGCGGCTCCCTCTACTCCCAGCTCGGCACCATCCGCGCGTGGGCGGCCGGTCCGGTGCAGGGGCTGAAGACGACCACCGTCGACGGCGCGGGCCTGTCCGGGACGACGTACTACACGAAGGGCGCCGTCACCGTGCACTGGTCGGCGACCACGCCCGCGTCGCTGATCTCCAAGTACGAGCTGCTGGTCGACGGCAAGGCGGTCGCCACGACGAACGGCAGCGCCACGTCCGCCGCCGCGACGCTCGCGGTCGGCAGCCACACCGTCGCCGTACGCGCCGTGCACCAGTCCGGGAAGACGACGACCACCGCCGCGCTGAACGTCGTAGCGGACACGACCGTCCCGGCCTTCACCACCACGCCGAAGATCTCCCTGCGTACCGGCACGGTGAACACCACCGCCGTCCCCGTCACGCTGGGCTGGAAGGCCACCGACGACAAGGCCCTGAGCTCGGTGAAGCTGCTCGCGCCGACGACGGCGACGTTCGCCCCGACCACGACGAGCTCGAAGCGCACGGCCGCCTCCGGCACGGCCACCACGTGGTCGATGCGGGCGTACGACTTCGCGGGCAACTACCGCAACGCCTCCGCCGCCTACACGCCGCTGATCCTCCAGGAGACGTCGGCGGTCAAGTCCGGTACCTGGACGTCCCGTTCGAGCTCCAGCTACCTCGGCGGCAAGTCCTACTCCAGCGGCTCCAAGGGCGCGAGCCTGACCTGGACCTTCACCGGGCGCTCCGCGTCCTGGGTGGTCTCGCGGGCGTCGTCGTCGGGCCAGGCGTACGTCTACGTCGACGGGGTCAAGGTCAGCACCGTCGACCTGAAGTCGTCGTCCACGCTGTACCGGCAGGCGATCTGGACGAAGACCTGGTCCAGCAGCGCCACGCACAAGGTGAAGATCGTCGTGGTCGGCACGAGCGGCCGCCCGACGATCACCACCGACGGGCTCGTCTACATCAAGTAGGAAGGCAGATCCGGATGTTGGAGAAGTTGGAGGGCGCGCTGCCGGGGCTGACGCGGTGGCGGGTGCCCGGTGGGCGCGGTGTGGACTGGGGCGCGCTGGAGGCGGGCCTCGGGACGGCGCTGCCCTCCGACTTCCGTTCGCTGGCGGAGGCGTATCCGGTGCTCTCCATCGGCGACTTCCTCATGGTGTCCCTGCCGAGGCCCGGCGGCGAGGCGTCCTGGGCGGCCGAGTCTCGGAACGACGAGATCCTCCAGGACTGGTACGAGATGGAGGACATGGAGGACTACGTCCCCTATCCCCGGCCGGGCGGCCTGATCTCCTGGGCCTCGTCCAACTGCGGTGACGTCTTCTGCTGGAGGACGAGCCCGGCGGACCCGGACGCCTGGCCGGTGGTCGTCCGCACGGACAACGGGGACTGGAACGAGTTCCCCGAGGGCGTCGGCGCCGTCGAGTTCCTGGCCGGGGTGTACGGGCACACGCTCGACGTGCCGGGGATGCCAGAGAACTTCCCCGGGGACCGTCCGGAGGTGCTGGGGCTCGGCGAGCCCGACGACTGATCGCGCGACGGGGCGGCGGCCCGGCGGGCCTAGTGACAGTCGTACCGGGACGCGTACGGCATCGTCGTTCCCGTCGTGCACGGCGGGCACACGAAGAAGTACATCCCTCCGCAGTCGCCCATCATCATGTCCGCCTCGCCGGTCACGCTGAGCAGGTGTTCCATGCGGTGGCCGGCGTCGCAGGAGGGCCAGTCCGGGGGCTGGCACCAGGCCGGGTAGCCGCCGACCTTGGTCTGGAGCGCGCACCACTCCGTGTAGGGGGTGTTGTGGCGGGCCTCCGCCGCCGCAATGCGTGAGCGGGTGGCGTCCGCGAAGCGGTCCGGCAGGTCCTGGTGCGGGTACTCCCGCGTCTTCGTCGGGCGGACGCGTCTCGCGGTCGGCAGGAAGCCGTCGTCGTACTCGCCCTCGGCCGGTGCCGGTACGTCCGTCGCGGGCAGGATGCCCGCCGCTCGGACCTTTTCCGCGGTGCGCCAGTACAGGGTGGGGACGGGGGAGTAGTCCACCGTGTCGTCGTGCAGCAGCGCGCACCAGATGATCTGGAGGACGTCCGTGCCCTCCGGGAAGGGGAGTTCGGGGACGTCGTGCGCGTAGAGCTGCACCGCCGCGACCGTCGGGACCGGGTGGTCCGGCGGTGTCGTGTGCGGCCACGCCGCGTCGTGGTCCGCGCGCTCGCAGTACGGCCACGGCTCGTCGGCGGGCCACAGCAGCGGGCCGCCGATCGAGCTGTCGGCGGGCGTGGGCGGCTCCGGGGCCCCGGGGACGTCGAGGAGCAGGACGCTGGTCCGGGCCAGGCCCACCAACTCCGGTATGTCCTGCTCCAGTTCGGTGGGCGGAGTGGTCATCCCCTGGTGGCCTTGAGCGACCCGATGAACGCCGTCCAGGCGGTGTCGCCGAACGTCACCGTCGCGCCGGTGGGGTTCTTGCTGTCGCGGACGGGGATGTGGGTGGGGCGGGCCGTGTCGTCGACCTCCAGGCACTGCCCGCTGTCGCCGCCGCTGTACGTCGACTTGCGCCACGTCGTCGTGGGCTGGTCACTCGCGTTGTGCTGCATGGTCGTAATCCTCTGCGGTGGAACGGATCAGCGCCAGGGACTTCCGGTGGGACAGGGCGTCGCCCATGGCGTGATCGTAGGCCAACTGGCATCGCCTCACTACGGACGGGACTTCGAGCACCCGGCCCGTGTTCAGGCCTTCCACGTAGGCGACCGGCGGCAGGTCGTCGAACCACATCAGCGAGACGAAGCCCTCCACCAGTGCGTGCAGACCCGCCGAGAAGGGGAGGACGTGGACCCGGACGCGGTGGGCCTCGCCCAACTCCACGATGTGACGCAGCTGTTCGCACATCACGGCCGGCCCGCCGATCGGGCGGCGGAGCACCGCCTCGTCGAGGATCGTCCACACCAGTGGTGTCTTGAAGTCGTCCAGGACGCGGGCGCGGCCGACGCGCGTGACGAGGAGCTTGTCACACTCCTCCTGGGTGCGGGGAGGGAAGCCGGAGGCCAGCACCTCGCGTGCGTACGCCGGGGTCTGGAGCAGGCCCGGCACCAGTTTCGGCCCGTACACGCGGATCGCCGTCGCCTGTTCCTCAAGCCGCAGCGCCTCCTCGAAGTGCTCGGCCACCGCGCCCTCGCCCTGCGTCGGCAGGAAGTTCTCGAAGACCCCGCCCGTGCCCAGCACCTTGTCGAGCCGACGGGCGTCGTCCAACGACGGTCTGCGCCGACCCGCCTCGATGTGCGCGATGTGCGTGCGCGACATCACCGCACGCACGCTGAGCTCTTCCTGTGTCAGCCCTGCGGCCTCGCGCCGCCGCCGCAGTTCCTCGCCGTAGCTGGTACGTGATCCGGGATTGTCCTCGATCGCCATGCCCAACTCCCGTATGTGCCAGAGCAATTGTCAAGCGTGGACCACTGGCGAGCCTAGCTGCGGCGACCTCACTCTGTGACCGTTTCCATTCGGAAAGTAAGGGAGCGGCGTGGTGGTTCTGCATGGCAAGGGGGCGTACGTCGCCCACGCGGAGACCGATGTGTACGGGCCCGGCAAAGTGCTGGGCGTGGACGGGGAGTTGCGGCGGGTGCGGTTCGTGTACTTCGTCGCCACCGTCGGGGTCGGGGTGCTGCGGCCCGCCGACGCGAGCGAGGAGGCGTGGGTGCGGGCCTGGATCGCGGAGCGGCGGCAGCGATATGGCGACGGGTGGTGATTACCGTAAGTGGCTTAGAGGTTACGGAAGTTGCTGTACGGTTGCCGAAACTTAAGCGGCCCCCGCGCTGGCGGCAACCAGTTGCGAGGGCCTTCATCACCAGTGGCCACCCTAGAAAGGCCCACCGGCAATGCTGCGTCATGCTATCTCTCCGACCGGCTCCTTCAGCCAGGTTCCGAACCACCTCATCCGGCATCCCCGGCTGAGCGCCGACGCCCTGCGGCTGCTCCTGTGGCAGCTCTCGCTCCCCGCCGACGCTCGTGACTCCCTCTCCAGGACGGCCGAGAAGGCCGGGCTCGGCAAGTGCGCCTTCCTGCGCGCCAAACGGCAGTTGAAGGCCGAGGGATTGGTGCACGAGTGGCGGATGCAGGGGGAGCGGGGGCGTTGGGAGACCGTTCAGCTCGTGTCCGGTGTGCCGCTGAGCGCCGAGGAGGCGATCGCCGTACGGGACGGGGGTCCGCGAGCCGAACCGGCGGGCGCCGCACCGGCCGCCGGTGAGCCGACCCGCCCGGAGGTCGGTCGTCATCCAGGCGAAGACCCTGGGGGCAACACCTCCAACCCTCCGGCGCCGCCGGAGCCGGGTGGTGGTGACGACGAGGCCGCTCAATTCGTGGCCGGGATCAGCGAGTTGGACTCCCGGCTGCGCATCCCCCGGGCCATGGTCGCCGAGCTCGTCGGCCGCGTACGGGAATGGTTCGCGCACGGGCACACCGCGCACAGCCTGTGGCAGTGCATCCGGCGGCAACTGCCGGGGCGGACCGGGTGGATCGAGCGGCCGGGCGGGCTGCTTCGGTACGTGCTCGCCGAGATCCAGCCCGCGCCGCCGGTCGTGCGGGCGGCCCCCGAAGCGCGGGCGGCGTCGGTGTCGCGCGTCGCGCGGATGCGGGAGTGCGAGGGGGAGCGGCATGTGCAGGCGACGCTGTTCCTGCCGGTCGGGGACGAGGAGTTGTGCGGGAGGTGCCGTGCGTGAGCCTGTCTACGGCCTGCCGTCGTCCGCCTTCTTCCACGGGTCGACCCCGAGCTTTCCGGTCGTTCCCAGATCGAGGTTCGGGGTGACCGTCACCGGGGCGGCGCCGGACTTCGCCCTGACCCGCACGTAGGGGGCGTTCACCGCGGTGCCGAACCCGGTGGTGTTGCGCCACACCAGGGCGGACGTCGCCGATTCGCCGGGCTTGAGCGTGACGGGGCGCGGCGGCTCGGCCGAGCTGAAGGCGGTGCTGATCTCGCCGCCGCCCTTGAGGATGCGGATGCCGTCGATGGGCTTGTGGTCCTCGTCGAGGAGTTCGAGGAGGGGGTAGCCGTTGACGGTGTAGTCGCGGGTGCCGCAGTTCTCCAGGTGCAGGCCGACCACGCGCAGTCCCATCGCCGCGTCGCCCCGGTCCGCGCTGACCCGGATCCCCGACGGCGGGCAGGCGCCCGGTGCGGCCGGGGCCTCGGCGGCGGGGACCTTGGTCACTTCCATCACCTCGGCGCCGGTGATGCGCGGTGCGGAGGACGGCAGCGACTGGGTCCGGACCGTGCCTCGTACCGTCTTGCCGGGGCCGACGTCGCGCACGGTCGTGGTCCGGTTGTCCACGGCGCCGCCGTCGGCGCTCTGGAAGGTGACGATGACCGTGTAGGTCAGGGCCTCGGTGCCGTCGTTGGTGATCTCGAAGATCGCGGAGGCCCCCGAGTCGAGGCTGTCGGCCATGACGGACGCGGTGCGGGACGGCGACGGCGAGGCCGAGGGGAGCGTCACCGAGACGACCCGTACGCCGTCCTTGCCCGGGTCGTCGACCTGCGTACCTGTACCCGTGCCCGCACCCGTCGTCGTAGGAGAGGCCGTGGCTGTGCCGGAGGTTCCGGATGCCGTGTGCTGCGTCCCGCAGGACGTGAGCAGCAGGGCGGTCGCGGCGACGGCCGGCAGGACGGGCAGGAGACGGGCGGGTCTGCGCATTGGGCCATCTGATCAGGGTGGCCGCGCCGGACATGTGGTGGAGGCCACAGTTCCGGTCACAGGGCTGTCACAGGCTCGGGAGGGCGGCCACGGGAGGATCTACGATCCGGACGTCGTCGCACCGGGGAAGGGGGCGGAAAGGTGATGACCGGGGGGCGGGTCACGGGTTCGTGGGTCCGCGGAGCGGGCTCGGCCGGGCTGCTGATGCTGGGGCTGCTGCTGTACCTCCTCGCCTTCGGCGCCGTCCAACAGGCCGCGCGTCCCGGCGACTTCCCCGGGATCCAGGAGAACCGCGCCCCGGTGTCGGCCGTGCTGCTGGTCATGGGGACACTCGCGGTGGGCGGGGCCTGGTGGCTCGTACGGCGACGGCGACGGCGACGGCGGTTCGCGGGGGCCGCGGGCGTGGTCCTCGCCGTCGTCACCGGGCTCGTGCTGGTGGCCGGGGGCATCGCCCTGTACCGCGTCGGGCCGATGCTCCACTGCTGGGGTTCGGCACGGATCGCCCAGGAAGCCGGGGGAGCCTATGCCTGCCATGACTGACTTCCTGCGGGAGTTCGTCACACCGTGGCTCAAGCCGCTCGGGTTTCGGAAGCAGGGGGGGCGGAGTATCAAGTCGCCGCGGAATCAGAACCCGCTCGCGGCGCCGAAGTCGGCGCAGGCGGAGTTGCTGGCACGGGTCGACAGGACGGATCCGGTCGCTCGACCCGGCCTTCGCGCCGGGATCCGGTCCGGGGCCCGATGCCGGGTGATGATCCAGTAAAGCGGCGCCATAAATCCGCAAAATATGGGTTTCGCCTTGGTCTTGCCTCCCTCGCGTGGGTGAATTTCCGCAGGTCAACCGGGCAGTCGGCGATCTAGGTTCGGCAGTGATCGGCCGCGTGCCGCCATCCGCTCTGGAGAGTCATGTCCTACACCTCCGCCCC
Organism: Streptomyces sp. VRA16 Mangrove soil; assembly: GCF_017377775.1. Taxonomy (GTDB): domain Bacteria; phylum Actinomycetota; class Actinomycetes; order Streptomycetales; family Streptomycetaceae; genus Streptomyces. The sequence goes on along the minus strand of NZ_JAFVLN010000010.1, from coordinate 259,213 downwards.
TGCCACCCCCTCCGCCGCTCCCTCTGCCGCTCCCTCCATCACGCCCTCCGCCGCCCCTGCCGTCCCTGCCGTTTCCTGCCCCGAGACCGCGTTCCCCCACGACGAGTCCGAGCCCCGCGCCGTCTACGACGCCATCCGTGACGAACTGCTCCTCGACGGCCGCAGCCGGCTCAACCTCGCCACGTTCGGCACGACGTGGATGGAGGACGAGGCGCGGCTGCTCATGACGGAGACCGCCGACAAGAACCTCGTCGACACCGACGAGTACCCGCAGGTCGCCGACATGGAGGCGCGGTGCGTGCGGATGCTCGCCGACCTGTGGCACGCCCCGGACCCGGCCCGCGCCACCGGCTGCTCCACCACCGGGTCCAGCGAGGCCGCCATGCTCGCCGGGCTCGCGCTCAAGCGGCGCTGGGAACAGCGGCGCAGGGCCGCCGGACGCGACACCGAGCGGCCCAACATCGTGGCCGGGGCCAACGTCCAGGTCTGCTGGAAGAAGTTCTGCTCCTACTTCGACGTCGAGGCGCGGCTCGTCCCGCTCGCGCCCGGCCGGCTGCACCTGACCCCCGAGGTGCTCGCCGAGTACTGCGACGACCGCACGGTCGGTGTCATCGGCATTCTCGGCTCGACCTTCGACGGATCGTACGAGCCCATCGCCGACCTGTGCCTCGCCCTCGACGGTATCGAGGCGGCGACCGGGAACGACATCCCCGTCCACGTCGACGGCGCCTCGGGGGCGATGGTCGCCCCGTTCCTCGACCCGGATCTGCTCTGGGACTTCCAGCTGCCGCGCGTCGCCTCCATCAACACCTCCGGGCACAAGTACGGGCAGGTCTTCCCCGGGATCGGCTGGGCGCTGTGGCGGGACGCGGACGCGCTGCCCGCCGAACTCGTACACCACGTCGACTACTTGGGCGGCGAGATGAACACCTTCTCGCTCACCTTCACCCGCTCCGCGTCCCACGTCGCCGCGCAGTACTACACCTTCCACCGCTACGGGTACGCGGGCCTGCGCCGGCTGCACCTGGAGTCGCGGCGCACCGCGCGCGGCCTCGCCGCCGGGATCGCCGACCTCAACCTCTTCGAACTCCTCACGGACGGGAGCGAGTTGCCCGCCTTCGCCTTCCGGCTGACCGACCGGGCGCATGCCCTCGGACTGCACGAGCGCGGCATCGCACTGGCGATGCGGGCGCGGGGCTGGCAGGTCCCCGCGTACCCGCTGCCGACCGGACTGAGCGACACCTGGGTGCTGCGCGTCGTCGTCCGCACCGGGTTCACGCCACGCCTGGCCGCCCTCTTCCTGGAGGACCTGCGCAACGCGGCGCGGGTCGTCGCCGGGGCGACCGTCTCCGTACCCGTCGAGGTGGGAGAGGTGCAGGTGCTGACCGTGGGGTGATGCCGGGATGGTGCCCGGGTGACGCCGGTCAGAGCAGCTCGGACGGATGACGCCGGTCAGAGCAGCTCGGACGGATGACGCCGGTCAGAGCAGCTCGGAGTCGTGCAGGACCAGCATGTCCGCCACGAAGCACGTGACCTCGCCCGCCGCGTCCCGGCCGATCCACACCGGATAGGAACCGTCGCCCATGCCGCTCGGGTACGCGATCAGGTTCGCCGGGGCGTCGGCGGCGGGGTCCGTGATCTCCGTGATGCCGTGGTCGCCGCCGTCCCGGGCGGCCGTCAGGGTGCGGCTCCCGTAGAGCGCCGCCAGATGCTGCGCCGCCGAGGCGTCGACGAAGGCGCCGGTGCCGCTATCCACGTCGAAGCCGTAGAAGTGGCCGTCCCTCAGGAGGCGCAGGTCCTGGCCGGGCAGGAGTGCCAACTCCCATTCCTGTGTGCGCTGTTCGGTGATCCGGACCCGGGCCGCCGTGTGGTTCGTCAGGTCCACCGTCGTGCCCTGGAACTCGCTGCTGTTCCCGGCCAGTGCGATCTCCACCGGGTAGCTGCCGGGCGGCACCGTCACCGTGAACCCGGCGTCCCCCTCGCACGTGCGGTACGACGGGTCGCGGGCCACGAGGCGCCCGGTCGGCAGGTGGAGCGTTCCGGCCCGGAGGGGAGGGGCGACTTCGAGCGGGTCCTCGCCGCGCCAGGGGGAGGTGAAGCGGGCGCCAGGGGTGAAGAGTTCGTCCAGGTGACGGGGGCGGAAGGGCGCGGGCGGCTGCCAGTCCGGCTCGGCGGACGCGGGTGCCGCGCCGGGTGCCGGGACGTCCCGGAACTCCACCTGGGCGAGGTCGGCATCGATCCCGAGCAGCCTGAGCGTGCCGCCCCACTGCCCGAACTCCGGTACCCGGAACCAGCGTTGGGACTCCGGCAGGTCCGCCATGGTGTGCGTCGAACCACCCCCCTCGCCCTTCGGCTCGACCACCTTGCGGCCCCTGCCGCCCGGCATCAGATCGAGGGTCACCCGCGGCGCGTAGGGCGCGCACTCCGGTACGTCGTCGTCGGCGTAGTGCCACATGCGCTGGTGCAGCAGGAACAGCCGGTCCTCCTCGATCTGCCGCAGATCCATCTCCAGGAAGCGGCGCCGACGGCTGTCGTACGCCCACATCCCCAAGTGGTGCGCGGCCCGTGCCACATGCAGCACCACCGCCTTGGCCACCGCCCCCGCGTCGCGCAGCACCACGGCGTACGGCTCCCCGGCGGCGTCCCGCGCGGCCGCCCCTTCCCTCGTCATCGGGCCGGTCACTGAGCCGCTCACGGCGTCGTAACCCACTCCGTACGCGACATCGATGCGGCCCCGACCGCCCTGCTCCTGCTGCTCCTGCTGCTCCCTGTGCGACATGGGAGCGGAGGGTAAAGGAGGCGGCGGGCTGCGCGCGCCTCCGCGGACATTCCCGGTGGAACCGGACGTGCACGGCGGCCCGGTGGCGATACGGGTGGAATGTCGCCGCAGTGGATCGCGCGGACCCCCGGAGGTATAACCGGCGCCGCCCCCAGCCACCGAGGAGTGCTCCCGTGATCCGTCGTACCCCCGTCCGCCGCGCCGCCACCGCCCTGCTCCTGGCGTCCGCCCTGGCCGTCACCGGGTGTTCCGGGCACGGCAAGACCACCGGCAAGCGGCACAAGTCAGCTGCGAGGCAGGGGAGTTCGGCCGCGCCCACGCAACGCGAGCAGCAGCAGCGGCGGCAGGCGCTCCCGAAGACCGCCGCGCAGTTCGTCGCCCGGGCCCGGCGGACGATGGGCGACGCGCACGGGTGGACGTTCGCCCTGCACGGCACCCAGGCCCTGGTCATGGACGGCGCGGCCCCGAACCGGGCCACGTACGACGCGACCGCGTACCGCACCATGAGCCCGGTCGCCTACCGGTCGGAGGGCGGCGTGCTCAGGAAGGGGGCGCGCGCGAACGAGCGGGTGTACGCCGTCGGCGGCACGGGCTACGGCAAGCAGGACGGGAAGGCGTGGAAGAAGGGACCGCTCGGCGACCCCGACATCGCCGACATGATCGAGGACCCCGTCGCCGAACTGGACACCCTCGCCCAGTACGCCAAGAGCGCGAAGGTGACGGGCGCAGGCACCCGGACCGGGCGGGTGACGCTGCGCGTGACGGCGAGCGGATGGACGTTCGCCGACGCCCGTGAGCGGCCCGCCTTCACGACACCCGTACGGGAAACGCAGGCCGCACTACGGCAGTTGAGGGCGAACGGCGTCACCGCCACCGACCGCCAGGTCACGGTGCGGAGCTTCGAGGAGACGTGGGTGCTCGACGCGGCGCACGGCTACCGGCTCGTCTCGCACCAGTACGCATTCACGGTCGCCGTCCCCTACCAGGGGCGGACCATCACCCACACCCAGGAGATGCGGCAGGAGACCCGCGGGACCTACGGCGGGCGCGTCACCCTGCCGTCCGACGCCCCCGCGGCCTGACGCCCCGACATCCGAACCACGGCAAAGGTTGTACGGCATCACGCAAATCGTGATGTGAGAAGCGACATGTGAGAAACGTGTGACGGCTGTGTATGACAGTCCGCTGGTGAAGTGCCTAGGAAAAGAGGGGTGCTCACCATGCCTGAGGGCGAGAAGCAGACGATCGCGGCCGACATGCGACGGCACGCCGCCGGGTTCGTCGCTCGGGTCGCCTCGTCGCGGCTGCCGCTGGACTACTCCGTCGCCAGCCTGCGCGTCGTCGACTTCGTCATCGACGGGCTGCGCAAGGGCGGCCCGGCTGCCGAGAAGGCGCGCCCTGACGGTGTCCTGTTCGGGCTCGGCGCGTACGTGGGCGAGGTGCTGGCCCGTCGCGCAGGTGCCGTCTGGATCGACCTGGACGAGACCCAGCGCGCGTACTTCGGCCAGCAGGTGGGCGTACGGATGCCCGACGGACGGGTGTGGAACCCGCTGGGCAAGGTCGTCAACCGGTACGAGGTCGGTGCCGAGGAGTCGCTGCAGACCTTCTATCTGACGCTGCCGGGCCGCACCGCGCGCCCCGGCAGCACCGAGCGGGGGAGTCGCGCATGCGCCGCTCTGTGATCGTCGGTGCCGTGTGCACCGTGGCCGCGCTCGCCGCGGGCGCGCTGGTCCATCCCGTGACGCCCCCGTCCAGCACCGCGCTCGCCACCGGGGAGACGTCGGGCGGCGGCGCCTGGCTGCTGCGCACCGCCGAGCGCGCCACGCAGCCGCCGCGCCCCGCCGCCCAGGTGCGCGGGGAACGCCTGCTGTCGGAGGCGGTCACGCTGCTGCGCGACGCCCGGTCGGTGCGGATCGTCGAGGACGTCACGGTGGGGAAGGGCCGGCCGATCCACTTCGACCTACGCATGGAGAGCAGTGGCAGCTGCGTCGGCAGCCTGGACGCCGGGCCCGGCAAGCGCGGCGACTTCGTCTTCCTGGCCGCCCGCAAGGGACATGAGGCCGAGGGCTATCTGAAGTACACCCCGACCGCGCTCAGCGAACTGCGCGGCATGGCCCTGGACGCAGGACCGGACATCGCACAGCGGGTCGTGCCGCGGCTCGCGATGGTCGAGGGCAAGTACGTGAAGCTCCCTCAGGGACCCAAGGGCACCGGCGCGTTCGAGAAGGTGTGCAGCGTCTCGCAGACCCTGGGCGGCAGCGGGATGGCCGGCGACGTGACCGGCACCCGCGCCCGGCCCGTCGTGCAGCGCGCCGGACGCCGGGTGGTCCCGCTCGTGCCGCCGGCCGACGGCTCCTCCGGCAGTGACAGCGGCAGCGGCAATGACAGCGGCAGCGGTACGGACAGTGGCATCGCGTACGTCGACGCCGACGGCAAGCCGTACCTGCGCTCCCTGGAGGGGGCTTCGGACGGGACCCGGCTGTCGATGCGCTTCTCCGCGTACGGCGACCCCGTGCCCGCGCGCCGCCCCGACCCCTCCCTGATCGTGGAACTCCCGCAGGACGAGGCCTCGATGTTCGCCGTGTAGCCGCGGCACGGGTGAGCCGGCGGCGGCACCTGTGACATTTCTGTGCCCTCGGGCGCTGATCACTAGAGGGAGTTGGACGGCTGACGACCCGCCGTCCCCGGTGACATACGAAGAGGAAAGCGGTTGGGCCACGGAGCAGAGCCTCGTCGTACGAAGTTGTACGACGAGGAGCTGAGCGCGGCCGTCGCGCAGGCTCAGCAGGGCGACGAGACCGCGTTCGCCGTGGCCTACCGGCTGGTGCAGCCCGGTCTCCTCGGCTACCTGCGCGGACTCGTCGGCGACGAGGCGGAGGACGTCGCCTCCGACGCCTGGCTGGAGATAGCCCGCGACCTGGGGCGCTTCCGCGGCGACGGCGCCGGGTTCCGCGGCTGGACCGCGACCATCGCCCGGCACCGCGCGCTCGACCTGCTGCGCCGCCAGAAGGTGCGCCCGCGTGCCTCCGGCACCGAACAGGACGTGCTCGACCTGCCCGCCGCGCACAACACCGCCGAGCAGGCCTTCGAGACCCTCTCCACCCAGCGCGCCCTCGCCCTCATCGCCGACCTGCCCCGCGACCAGGCCGAGGCGGTCCTGCTGCGGGTCGTCGTCGGGCTCGACGGGCCCGCCTCCGCGCGCGTCCTCGGCAAGCGGCCCGGCGCCGTGCGCACGGCCGCGTACCGGGGGCTGAAGAAGCTCGCCCTGCAGATCGGCCCCGAACGCGACGGAGCGGCCGGGGACGCGGACGAAAAGGGCGAGGTGTGACGGATAGCGGTCGGTACACGCTGCTGGAGTCGAGATGACTGACAACCGACCCCTTTCGCCTCCGGCGGGACCGGACGCGCCCGGCGACGCACTCGGCGACGCGCTCGCCGCCGCCGTGCGCACCGGAGTGCCGCACGGCACGGCCGGAGAGCGGCAGGCGCTGGACGCGTTCCGCGCCGCCCGCGACTCCGGCGCGCTCACGGCGGCGCCCCGCCGCAGGGACGACTGGCGGCCCCGCCACCGGCGCGTGCGCCGGCCCGTGCGCGTCGCGGTGGGGGCGGTCCTCGCGAGCCTGACCGTCGGCGGCGTCGCGGTGGCCGCCATCGGCGCGTCGTCCACCGCGACGGACCGGCCGGACGACCGGCCGCGACCCGGCCGCACGGCATCGGCCGGTGTCGACGCGGACCGGGCGGGCGCCGACGCGCCGCACGGCACGGCCACGCCGTCCCACCCGGAACAGGCCAGGGACGACGAGGCGCGGTGCAAGTCGTACGAGGACGGGCACGGCACGCAGCGAGTGGACCGGGCCGCCCAGGGCTGTGAGACGCCGTCGCGGACCCCGGCCCCGGCGGGCCAGGGGCCGGGCGACCACACGCCGCCCGGCGATGCGGCCCCGGCCGCCAGGACTCCGGCCGCGCGGGCGACGCAGGGCGCCGCCGACGAGCACGGGAAGCCGTAGGAACCGGCGCGGGCGACGGTGTTCTCGCGGATCGGCCGGGAGGAGCACGCGTGAGTGGACGAGCGAGCGTGCACACCGGCGCGCGCAGCGCGGCACGCTCCCGTGTGCCGCGCCGGAACCTGAACGGCCTGCGCCGGTACGGGAAGAGCTTGCGGGGGCGGTACGGGAACGGCCTGCGCCGGAGCGGGAACGGCCCGTGCCGGAACGGGAACAGCCTGCGGCAGCACGGGAACAGCTTGCGGGGGCGGTGGCACGGGAGCGGCCCGCGGCGGAACGGGAACAGCTTGCGGGGGCGGTACGGGAGCGGCCTGCGCCGGAGCGGGAACGGCCCGCGCCGGAACGGAAACAGTCTGCGGCGGTGGCACGGGAACAGCCCGCGCTGGCGCGGGGACGGCCCGTGCCGGCACGGCGGCAGCCTGGGGAAAAGCGGGACGGCCGAGGTCGCCACCCCCCACAGGAGAGACCCCGGCCGCCGCGCGTACGGGTCGCGAGCGGCCCGTACTCCCTTCAGCGCCACGCGTGCGTTTTCTGTCACACCCCGCTGTGTGACCCACTGGTTGCCCGTTGTACAAACATGGACGCGGGGGCGTTTCAGGCCGTAGCGTGCGATTCGCGCTGGGGGCGCACGAGACCACATGGGCAGGGACTGGGAGTGCTGGGGGACGACGCGGAGTTGACCGCCGCGGTGCTTGCGGCGCAGGACGGGAACGAGGCCGCGTTCCGGACTGTGTACCGCGCCGTGCACCCGAGGCTGCTCGGATACGTGCGCACACTCGTCGGGGACGCCGACGCCGAGGACGTCACCTCGGAGGCGTGGCTGCAGATCGCCCGGGACCTGGAGCGGTTCGAGGGCGACGCCGACCGGTTCCGCGGCTGGGCCGCCCGGATCGCCCGCAACCGCGCCCTGGACCACATACGCATGCGGGGACGCCGGCCCGCCATAGGCGGCGACGAGACCGAGCTCACCGGCCGACCCGCCCTCTCCGACACCGCCGACGAGGCGATGGAGTCCCTCGCCACCGGCAGCGCCATGGCGCTGATCGCCCAGCTCCCGCAGGACCAGGCCGAGGCCGTCGTGCTGCGGGTGGTCGTCGGGCTCGACGCGAAGAGCGCAGCGCAGACCCTCGGCAAGCGCCCCGGCGCGGTCCGCACGGCAGCCCATCGCGGCCTGAAGAAGCTGGCGGAACTGCTCGGCGCGGACTCCGCGGAGACCTCCGCACAGGCGTCGGCGCAGGCGTCGGCGCAGGCGTCGGCACCGACTTCGAACGACCCCGGTCCGCTCGGCGCGCTGCCGCAGCCGAGGCGGCCCGGACCCCGCACGGTGACGTCCGCCGGTGTGACGCAATCGCGTACGCGGACGCAGAAGGACATGTGATGGCCGACGAGCACTACAGATGGCTGGACCGCGACGCGGCGGAGCGTTTGCTGCGCGGGGAGCCCCTGGAGGCCGTCTCCGGCGAGGACGCGCGACGGGCCGGGGAACTGGCCGCGACGCTCGACGCACTGACCGCCCTCTCGGCCGCCCCCGCTTCCGAACTGCCCGGTGAGGACGCCGCGTTGAAGGCGTTCCGGGAGGCCCGCGCGGTGTCCGCCGTCGACGGTGCCGTGTCCGTGACCGGCCGCCGCGAGCGCTCCGGACGCCCCGGCGCCAGCCCCGGCCGGCACCGCGCGGCCGCGCTCGCGGGCCCCGCCGGCAACCGGCCGCTCTGGGGCCGCCCCGTGCGCTTCGGGCTCGCGGCCGCCGTCGCCGCCTGCATGGTCGGCGGGGTCGCCGTCGCCGCCGGGACCGGGGTACTGCCCTCCCCGTTCGGCGGCCGCGACGAACCGGTGCCCGCCTCCTCCGTCTCCGCCGCGGGCCCCGACGAGTCGCCCTCGGCGTCCCCGCACACCACGGCGGGCGGCGACGAGGCGCTGCCCGACGGCTCCGCGAGCCCCGACGGCGGCGCCTCCGGCTCCCCCGAAGGAGACCGGGGCGGCACGGTCGCGGGCAACAAGGGCGCGTCGAGCTCGCCCGACCCCAAGGCCACCGGTGGCGCGGGCGGCTCCACGGCGCTCCGCCGCGAACTGGCCAAGGTCTGCCTCAAGTACCGCGGCGGCGGGATCACCTCCGACGAGAAGCGGCGGCTGCGGGACTCGGCCGAGGCGGCCGGGCGCACCGGCGCCGACATCGACGCCTTCTGCGACCGGGTGCTCGGCCGGACCTCCGGCTCCGGCACGGTCTCCGGCGGGTCCGCCGAGGGCTCCGACGGCCGTGACGGCGGTCAGGACACCGAGGAGGACGGCGAAGAACTCGGCGGCGACGGGAACGGCAAGGGCGGCGGGAGCGGCGACAACGTCGGCTACCACACCCTCACTCCCGGAGTGACCCCGAGCCAGTCCGCCGACGCGTCGCCCTCGTCGTCGGCCGCCTCCCCCTCGGTCTCCGCCTCCTCCTGAGCGCACCCCGACTGACCTGCGAAAAGACCTGCGAAAACCCCGGTCCTGTCGGTCGCGTAGAAAAATCTACGAAACAGGTGTGACGTTTTTGGAGCGTGCGGCGCAGTACTCAGTGAGCCGACTGGTCATCGGCCGTGCACGAGCCGGGGTTCCCCCCGTACCTTCGGCTCAGTGCCATCGGCGTGGGTGGGACACGTTCCCCCGGTCCCACCCACGCCACTCAAGCCGCCGTCGGCGCCACCGGCAGACTGCTCACCGGCAGACTGCTCACCAGAAGTCGTTCACCAGTAGACGACGACCTTGTCGCCGTTGCGCACCTGCTGGAACAGGCTCGCGATCTTCGCCTCGTCCCTGACGTTCACACAGCCGTGCGAGGCCCCCGCGTAACCGCGCGCCGCGAAGTCCGACGAGTAGTGCACCGCCTGCCCGCCGCTGAAGAACATCGCGTACGGCATGGACGTGTGGTAGATCGTCGAGACGTGGTAGCGGGACTTCACGTACACGTGGAAGACGCCCTCGCGGGTCGGCGTGTACTGCGAGCCGAAGCGCACGTCCGTCGTCATCAGCCGCTTGCCGTCCACCATCCACGACAGCGTCCGGCTGGTCTTGCTGATGCACAGCACCCGCCCCGTCATGCAGCGCGGGTCGGGCTTGGCCGCGGGCTGCCCGCCGGACGCGTACAGCTCGTCCCGGTTCGGCTCGTGCGTCATCTTCAGCAGCCGCTTCCAGGTGACCGTGTCGGTCGTCCCGGTGCGCGGCAGCCCGCGCTTGCCCTGGAACCCCTTGACCGCCTTCGTCGTCGACGCGCCGTACGTCCCCGTCGGGCCGTCGAAGAGCCACGCCACCTGCCGCAGCCGCGCCTGCAGCTCGCGTACGTCCTTGCCCTTGTCACCCTGCTCCCACAGGACGTCGGGCGCCTCGGGGGAGGCGGACGCCGACGCGGAAGCGGAGGGCTTGGCGTCGTCGCCCGGTGCCCGCGTACCGGACGGGGCGGCCGACGCGGACGGGTGCGCCTCGGACCCGCTCTCGATGGCCTGCGCCGTGCAACCGCCGACCAGGGCGAGGACCCCGGCCGCGGCGAGTGTTCTCCGTATGACAGATGTCCGCATGGTGTCCCCCGCTTGTCGCGTCGTTCTCCTCTGTCTCTACTGATGCTGCCCGCGCCCGAAACGTTGCGAACTGCCGCTCGCCGCCGGGTAGGTCTGCTGGTGGGTCTGTGAGCAAGGTCCCAGCGTGGGCCTCTCCACTGACCGAACGGCCGCCGCTACAGTCCGTCGCGAGGGTCGGCAACTACTGGCAAGTAATCGGCATATCGCTGGAGGCACAACCATGGCGCGCGAATCCGAGTCCGGACTGCCCATCGAGCCGGTGTACGGCCCGGCGGCTCTGGAGGGCTGGGACCCGGAGCAGAAGCTGGGCGAGCCCGGCCGGTACCCGTTCACCCGGGGCGTGTACCCGTCGATGTACACGGGCCGCCCGTGGACGATGCGCCAGTACGCGGGCTTCGGCACGGCCACCGAGTCCAACGCCCGCTACAAGCAGCTCATCGCCAACGGCACGATGGGCCTGTCCGTCGCCTTCGACCTGCCGACCCAGATGGGCCACGACTCGGACGCCCCGATCGCCTCCGGCGAGGTCGGCAAGGTGGGCGTCGCCATCGACTCGATCGACGACATGCGCGTCCTGTTCGGCGGGATCCCGCTGGACAAGGTCTCGACGTCGATGACGATCAACGCCCCGGCCGCCCTCCTCCTGCTCATGTACCAACTGGTGGGCGAGGAACAGGGCGTCGCCGCCGAGCAGCTCACCGGCACGATCCAGAACGACGTGCTCAAGGAGTACATCGCCCGCGGCACCTACATCTTCCCGCCCAAGCCCTCCCTCCGGCTGATCGCGGACATCTTCAAGTACTGCAAGGCCGAGATCCCGAAGTGGAACACCATCTCGATCTCCGGCTACCACATGGCCGAGGCCGGGGCCTCTCCCGCGCAGGAGATCGCCTTCACCCTCGCCGACGGCATCGAGTACGTGCGCACCGCCGTCGCCGCCGGCATGGACGTGGACGACTTCGCCCCGCGCCTGTCCTTCTTCTTCGTGGCCCGCACGACGATCCTCGAAGAGGTCGCCAAGTTCCGCGCCGCGCGCCGGATCTGGGCCCGGGTGATGAAGGAGGAGTTCGGCGCGAAGAACCCCAAGTCGCTGATGCTCCGCTTCCACACCCAGACCGCGGGTGTCCAGCTCACCGCCCAGCAGCCGGAGGTGAACCTGGTTCGCGTCGCCGTCCAGGGCCTCGGCGCCGTCCTCGGCGGCACCCAGTCGCTGCACACCAACTCCTTCGACGAGGCCATCGCGCTGCCGACGGACAAGTCCGCCCGGCTCGCCCTGCGCACCCAGCAGGTCCTCGCCTACGAGACGGACGTCACGGCCACCGTCGACCCGTTCGCCGGGTCCTACGTCGTCGAGAAGATGACCGACGACGTGGAGGCCGCCGCCCTCGAACTCATGGACAAGGTCGAGGAGCTGGGCGGCGCGGTCAGCGCGATCGAGCACGGCTTCCAGAAGTCCGAGATCGAGCGCTCCGCCTACCGCATCGCGCAGGAGACCGACTCCGGCGAACGCGTCGTGGTCGGCGTCAACCGCTTCCAGCTCGACGAGGAGGAGCCCTACGAGCCGCTCCGCGTCGACCCCGCCATCGAGGCCCAGCAGGCCGAACGCCTCGCCAAGCTCCGCGCCGAGCGGGACCAGGAGGCCGTCGACGCGGCGCTGGCCGCCCTGAAGAAGGCCGCCGAGGGCGACGCGGACACCGACAACGTCCTCTACCCCATGAAGGACGCCCTGCGCGCCCGCGCCACGGTCGGCGAGGTCTGCAACGCGCTGCGCGAGGTGTGGGGCACGTACGTCCCGTCCGACGCATTCTGACCCGCGGCGACCCCCGTCGTCCGGAGGGTCCGGTTCCGATATCCGGACCCCTGGACGACGCCCCGGGGGCCCGTGCGACACTCCGGACATGCTGGGTGTCATCGATCTTCCGACCTATCTCGCGGGTCTCGTCCTCATCGTCCTCCTCCCGGGGCCGAACTCGCTGTACGTGCTCTCCGTCGCCGCCCGCCGCGGCATACGCACCGGCTACAAGGCCGCCGCCGGTGTCTGGTGCGGGGACACCGTCCTGATGACCCTGTCCGCCGCCGGTGTCGCCTCCCTGCTCAAGGCCAACGACGTGATCTTCGGCATCGTGAAGTACGCGGGCGTCGGCTATCTCACCTGGCTCGCGATCGGCATGATGCGCGCCGCCTGGTCGATGTGGCGCACCCGGCGCGAGCGGACCGCCGCCGAGTCCGGCACGGCCGAGGAACAGCCCGCCCACGAGCGCCCGTTCCGCCGCGCCCTGGTGATCAGCCTCCTCAACCCGAAGGCCATCCTCTTCTTCATCGCTTTCTTCGTGCAGTTCGTCGACCCTTCGTACGCCTACCCCGCCCTCTCCTTCGTGGTCCTCGGCGCCTTCGCGCAGCTCGCGAGCGTCCTGTACCTGTCGGCCCTGATCTTCAGCGGCACCAAGCTGGCTGCCGCCTTCCGCCGCCGCAAGCGCCTCTCGGCGGGCGCCACGTCCGCGGCCGGGGTGCTGTTCCTCGGCTTCGCGGTGAAGTTGTCGCTGGCCAGCGTGTAGGACTTCTCCGTCGTCGACGAGGACTTCCGCGCCGCCCAAGTCCAGAAGGACTGTTACGCACCGAACGTCTTCCGCATGGTGCTCGAAGTGACTGGTGAAGTGCTGCTCCACCAGGACCCGGCGGACGGGCGGTACCCGGCGCCCGAGCGGTACGAGCGAGGCCGGCACGTACCGGTGCCCGAATCCGTCGGTGTCACTCCGGAACTGTCCGTCGACACCCTCCTCGACGGCGACTGACCCTGTCAGCCCCTGTCAGCCCCTGTCAGGCGAGCCCGATCTCCTTCATGTAACCCTCCACCCCCTCCGCGCTCTCCCCGGCCCACGCCACGTATCCGTCGGGCCGGACCAGGAAGACGCCCGTGCCGTAGGCCTCGTACGCCGGGATGCGGGCCGTGCGTATCAAGTCGGCGTCACATAGCGGGAGTTCGGTGTCCGTGCCGACCGCGAGCAGCGTCCAGTGCGGGCCCTGGAAGAGGTCGAAGAGGCGGAGTCCGCCGCGCCTGCCGTCCGGGGCGCGGTCGCCCGCCTGCAGGGCGTCGTCCGGCAGCGCCGTGCGGGTCTCACGCGTCAGCGCTCCGTCGCGGTAGCCGATGCCGAGCTGCTGGACCTCCTCCCCGCGCTGGGTGTTGCGGCCCGCAGCGCCCTCGCGGTGGATGCGGGTGCTGATGCCGAGGATGCCCGCCGCGACCGGCATCCGCTCCTCCTCGTACGTGTCCAGGAGTGAGGCCGGTGCGCCGGACAGGACCGCCGCCAGCTTCCAGCCGAGGTTGTACGCATCCTGCACGCTCGTGTTCAGCCCCTGGCCGCCCGCGGGGGAGTGGACGTGCGCCGCGTCGCCCGCGAGGAAGACGCGGCCCGCGCGGAAGCGGTCCGCCATCGCCGCCCGCGCCCGGAACTCCGAGGCCCAGAGCACCTCGGCGATGTGCTTCTCGGACAGTGCCGTGCGCGTCGCGAGCAGCTGGGTCACCGCCTCCGGTGACGTGTCCGGCACCGCCGTCTCGTCCGTGTACTGCGCGGCCAGTTGGTAGACGCGCCCCGCGTCGGAGACCAGCGGAAGCGGGCAGAACGCCACCCCGCCGTCCGCCGCGTGCGGCCACACGTGCCAGTGCGTGTCCGGTATCGGCGCGCCCGGTGTCACCCGCACGTCCGCCACCATCATCGGCTTGGGGTCGACGGTCTCGCCGGACATGCCGATGCCGAGCACCCGCCGCACCGTGGAACGCCCGCCGTCCGCCGCCACCGCGTACCGCGCCCGGACCCGCGAGCCGTCCTCGAATGTCGCCGTCACGCCGTCCGCGTCCTGCGCGAGGCCGGTCAGGGCGGCGCCGAAGCGGATCTCGCCGCCCAGCTCCCGCAGCCGCGCGTACAGCACCTCCTGCGTGCGGGCCTGCGGTATCAACCAGCCCTCCGCGTACGGGACGTGCTCGCTCGGCTCCGAGCGCTCCATCATGTCCCACTCCACGCCCGGCTCGTCGCCCTCCCAGACCCGCATCTTCGGGTACCGCGAGCCCGCCGCATGGATCGCGTCCAGCACCCCGAGGTCGTGCAGGACCTCCTGGGTGCGCGGCTGGAGCCCCTTGCCGCGCGAGCCCGGGAACAGGCCCTCCGCCCGCTCGACCAGCAGTGCCCGCACCCCGCGCCGCGTCAGGTCGATCGCCGCCACCAGGCCCGTCGGGCCCGCGCCCACCACCAGTACGTCCGTCGTCACCGTCGCCGTCACCGCCACCTTCTCCTTAACGTCGTTAAGTTCGCTTGGATCGAGCGTGACCTTAACGGCGTTAAACTGTCAAGCGTGGCCGACCAGAAGAACCCGAAAGACGTGACGAAGCGGAGCGCGGCGAAGCCGAAGCTCGACAAGGCGCACGTCGCCGACACCGCTCTCGACCTGCTGAACGACGTGGGTCTGGAGGGGCTGACGCTGCGCGCCATCGCCAAGGAGCTGAATGTCCAGGCGCCCGCCCTGTACTGGCACTTCAAGAACAAGCAGGCGCTGCTCGACGAGATGGCGACCGTGATGTTCCGGCGTATGACGGCCGTGGGCCGGGACGTCGGGTACGAGCCCTCGGGCGGCTGGCAGGAGTGGCTGCTCCAGGGCAACCGGCAGCTGCGCGCCACGCTCCTGAGCTACCGCGACGGCGCGAAGGTCTTCAGCGGCTCGCGGTTCACCGGCATCGACCACGGCCCCGAGATGGAGACGAACCTGCGCTACCTCGTCGACGCCGGATTCACCCCCGATCAGGCGGCGTGGGCGAGCTCGACCGCATACCTGTACACCCTCGGCTTCGTCACCGAGGAACAGGGCATGCGCGGGCAGGGCGAGGACGCGGCCCCGAAGGTGGACGTGGCCGAGCGCGCCCGGAGGCTGGCCGACTTCCCGCTCGCCGCGGCCGCGGGGGCGCAGCTCTTCGCGGCGTACGACGAGCGGTTCGAGGAGGGGCTGCGGGTGATCGTGGCGGGGATCGGGGCGCGGTACGGGGTCGGATGACGGGCGGCGCGCGGGCCGCTGCCGGAGGGCGGCCCGCCGGCTGCGCACAGAGATCACCCCGCCGGCTGTACTCAGAGCAGGGCCTGGCCGACGAGTTCGGGGCGGGCCTCCTCTACAGCCTGACGAACCGGGCGCCGGGCCAGGTGGCGGCGATGCGGCGCCGGTGGATGGCGTTCCCCGGGGTTTTCTCGACGGCGAACTCCGGCTCGGAACACCCCAGTTCGTGGTGGAGGGTGCGGTCCCGGAGCAGCCCTCCAGGTCCTGGTGGCCGAGGCCGGGGGCCTCGAAGGACCGCTGCGCAGGACTGCCGGGGAGGCGAAGTGCACCTCCACACCGGTCAGATGCAGCTCGTGGGAGGCGTGCAGCCGGGAGCGCGTGCCCGGCATCATGCGCCGGAACGCAGAGCCGGAACGCAGAGCCGGAGCGCGCACGGGCGCGAGGAGGAGCGCCGGCCGCCGCAGCAGCCGGCCGACGGCCGGATCCACCGGCCGCGGGAGCGGACGCGTCTCCCGCGGCGGGCGTGGTCGCGGCGCCCTGCGGCGCGTGGGCCGGAAACCCTGCGGACCTGAGAACCGGTCGTGCCGGCCGGCGTGGCAGTCAGCCTCCGTAGGAGGCTCATGCGGCGGACGGTAAGCCGCCCGCCTGAGACTCTCCTGAGCCCGGACGACCCGGTCGCGGCACGGCGCGCGACGTCCACGGCAACGTACGACACGCCGTTGCCGTACGTTCATCTGTTCGTCCCGGAAGGGTTGAAGTCCGGCGTCGCGGCGCTCCTAGCATCACCACGGTCCGCCCCGAGAGAGCCCAGGTGTACGCGTGATCAACCGCCCCCCGAAACTGTCCCTGATCGTGCCTTGCTTCAACATCGAGGCGTACGTCCAGGACACGGTCGCCAGTCTCGTCAACAACGCAGACGACGAGTTCGAGTTCATCTTCGTCGAGGACCGGTCGACCAAGGACCGGACGTACGAGGCACTGTGCGAGCTGACGAAACGGCTCAGGAACAGCAAGGTGGTCCGGCACGAGGAGAACGGCGGACTCGCCACGGCACGCAACACCGGCATCGACGCCGCCGAGGGCCGCTACCTCGCCTTCCTGGACGGCGACGACTGGCTGGCGCCGGGCTATCTGAGGCAGCTGGTCGACGCGGTCGAGCGGCTGGACGTCGACTTCGTGCGCACCGACCACGTGCAGGTGACCGGAATCGACCGCGCCGTGCACCGGGCACCGGAGGGCCGGCGGAACGTGCCGCTCGACCCGCGCGGCTCGATCCTCCCGGTCGACGACACCACGATGGTCGACTACCCGTACGCCTGGGCGGGCGTCTACCACCGCCGCCTGCTGGACCGCGGACTGCTGCGCTTCCACGACGGACTGCGCACCGCCGAGGACCGGCCCTGGATCTGGGAGCTGCACCGGCGGGCCGAGTCCTACGCCGTCGTCGGCCTCAAGGGGGTCTTCTACCGGCGGGGCATCTCCAGCTCGCTGACCCAGATCGGCGACGTACGGCAGCTGGACTTCTTCCGCTCATTCGACCTGGTGCTGTCGGAACTCGCCGGCGATCCGGACGCCGAGCGGCTGCGCAAGAAGGCCCTGCGCAACTACTGCGTCGTCATCGCCCACCAACTCCTGGACCGCAAACGGTTCGAGCGGGGCGCGGCCGCCCGCCTCAAGCAACTGAGCGCCGAGGCGCTGGGGCGGATGTCGGAGCCGGAGCTGGAGGAGGCCCTCGTCGGCATGGGCCTGGAGCGCGTACATGTACTGCGTCGCATACGCGGCGGCATGAAGGGAGTCGCCGCATGATCCAGATATTCTTCTCGGCCACGCAGTACGCCGCCGCCACGGTGACGGCCGCGATCCGCGCCGGGCTCTTCGGGCCCCGCGAGGGCCGCCGCAGAATCCTCGTCGTCAGCAACACGGCGACGGTCCCCGAGGTGGGCACGCCCCTGGACCGGATGGCCGGATTCGAGAAGCTGCGGCCCGAGTTCGATGCCGTGCACTCCTGGAACGAGTTCATCTACCCGCACCACCCGGCCGGCTGGTCGCCCCGCGCGCAGGACGCCTCCCTGTGGGAGAAGGCCGTGCGCCTGGCATGGGACCTGGGCGACGAACCCGTCGAGATCGCCTGCGAGTCCATCCAGGCCAACCCCTCCCGGGCGGTCGCCGAGATCTTCGCGGACAGCCCCATCCACGTGTACGCGGACGGCCTGATGAGCTACGGGCCCACGCGCAACCGCATCCCGCACGGCATGAGCAGCCGCATCGCCCGGGTGCTGCACCTCGACCTCGTCCCCGGGCTTCGGCCCCTGCTCCTGTCCGAGTACGGGGTGGAGCCCGAGGCCGTCCCGAACGAGGCGATCGTCGAGGTGCTGGCCGAGATCGGGGCGGACGGCGCCGGGATGCTGGCCGGGCACCTCCCGGACGGGCCGCAGCGGCCCACCGCCGTGCTGCTCGGGCAGTACCTCTCCGCGATCGACCTCATCACGCAGGACGAGGAGGAGCAGCTCCACATCAGGATGCTGCGCGCCGCCGCCGCGGCCGGGCACGAGTCCGTCCTGTTCAAGCCGCACCCCAGCGCGCCCGCCGGGTACACCGACTCCCTGGAGGGCGCGGCCGGCGACCTCGGGGTGCGGCTGACCGTGCTGCGCGCCCCGGTCCTCGCGGAGACCGTCTTCGACCGTCTGCGGCCCCGGCTCGTCATCGGCTGCTTCTCCACGGCGCTGATGACCGCCGCGGCGTTCTACGGCATTCCCGTCGCCCGGGTGGGCACGGGAACGCTGCTCGACCGCATCACACCGTACGAGAACAGCAACCGCATCCCGCTCACCGTCATCGACGCGGCACTGCCCGACGCGGAGCGGGACACCCTCGGCGAGCCGCTCGAACTCGACGTGCTCGCGGCCGAGCTGGGGCCACTCGTGCGGACCGTCGGCTACTGCATGCAGGCCCGCAAGCACCCGGGGCTGCGCGCCGAGGCCGAGGCGTGGCTCACCGCGCACCCGGAGAGCCACGCGCGGTACTTCAAGAAGCGCCGGCTCACCAGCCTCCGGCTGCCCGGCGGCGGGCCCGTGCGCGCCGAGGCGCTGCGCCGCAACCCCACCGTGCGCCGGGTCGCCCGCCGCATCAGGGCCGCGCAGGCCTGACCCCGCGCGCCGGGCCCCGCCGGGTGCTCAGCGGGCCGCCCGTACGGCCATGGCCCGCTTGAGCCGAGGCCCGTACGGGCGCTCCACGAACCGGTGGATCAGCCAGGCCACGCCGAGCAGGGACCCGACCGACAGGACGAGCGTCGCCTGCGGGGGCAGCCCGAGCCCCCGGTGCAGGACACGGATGGCGAACCAGCCGAGGTGTTCGTGGATCAGGTAGAAGGGGTAGGTCAGGGCGCCCGCCGTCGACAGCCAGCGCCAGTTCGCCCAGCGCAGCCAGCCCAGGGCGACGGCGGCGACGGCCAGGAAGGACAGCGCGACGATCAGCTGGATGACGTACGGGTTCCGGTGGAAGTCGCCCTGCGGGCCCGGGTGCCACAGCGCCGTGACCGAGTAGCGCTGGCCGAGCAGGAAACTCACCCCCACGATGCTCCACAGCAGCAGGTCGCTGCCGAAGCGGTGGATGAGGTAGAGGGCGAGGCCCCCGATGAAGAACGGCGCGTGGTCCCGCATCACCAGCTCGTCGGTGAGCGGGGTGTCGGCGACCCGGGCGAAGGCGCCGGCCAGGGTCCACAGGACGCAGAACAGCACGACCCGTCGGTACGTGACTCCGCGCCAGACCACGAACAGCGCGAAGAGGGCGTAGAAGCGGACCTCCACCCACAGCGTCCAGCACACACCGAGGACCCGGGGGACGCCCATCGGCTGCTGGAGCATGGTCAGGTTCACCAGGAAGGCGTCGGACCGGACGTGGTGGACCACGGCCGGCAGCGCGAAGGAGGCCGCGGTGACGAGGACGATGGCGACCCAGTAGGCGGGGTAGAGGCGCGCGACGCGGGAGCGGAAGAAGTCGCCGAGCGTACGCCCCCAACTGCTCATGCAGATCACGAATCCGCTGATGACGAAGAAGAGCTGCACGCCGAGACATCCGTAGACCGCCGCGTCGGACAGGTCGGGGAAGAGACGTCCGGGCGACTGGTGCCAGGACTCGGCGACCGTCCCGTTCTTCCCGGCGAAGTGGTAGAGGCAGACCGTCAGCGCGGCGAGGATGCGCAGCCCGTCCAGGGCGCGCAGCCGGGCGGCGGGGCGGGCCCGGCCGGGCGCCGGGGCGAGCGGGGGCGGCCGGAGCGCAGCGGGTGCCGATGGTGAGGCCGGGCCGGGCAGGTTCATGGCGTATCCCTACGGGTGGGCTCAAGAGGACCGCCCCCGGCCCGAGGTGGGGCGGGGGCGGTGGTGCGGTGGGCGTGTCGCGGTGGGTCAGCGGCCGGCCTTGCGCCGCACCGCACGCGCGCGGCGGGCGATGCGTCGCACCGTCGCGTTGCGCGGCAGGAAGGCGAGCTGGGCGGGGACGGCCCCCGGAAGGGCCAGCGAGGTGAGGCGGCGCCGCCTGAAGTAGCGCCACGTGTGCGCGTTCAGCCGGGTCGAGAGGTACTTCTCCGCGTCCGGCCGCAGCGTGGAGCAGACCTGGGGCTGCATGGCGTAGCCGACCGCCTTCAACAGGTCCGGCAGGCCGCCCGGCTCCGTCTGGTCCGCCGGCATGCTCCACCGCTCGACCGCGGCCGCGTCCTTGAGGTCGGGGAGCAGCGCGTCGGCGATCGTCACCGGCACCCGGTTGCTGTTCTGGTACGGGGTGAGCCGGTCGAGCAGCAGGTCCGTGCCGACACGCGCGACGGGCAGCCCGTAGAGCGAGGCCGCCGTGAACAGGGCGGTGGAGAAGCAGCCGACGACGAGGGCGGGGCGCAGCCGCTGGAAGATCACCTCGGCGAGCACCGGGGTGTCGACGACCGTCACCTCGGCGCCGAGCCGTGCCGCCTCCTCCTCCAGCACGCGCGACCAGCGGGCCGGAGCGGTGGGATGCGGCTTGAACACGAGCCGGGTGTGGCCCAGGGCGACGGCGCCCCGCACCATCTCGACGTGCAGGTCCTCCTCCTGCTGCGGGGTGAGGATGTCGAGTGCGGAGAGGTACTGGCCGAGGAGCAGCGCCGGTTCGCCCGCGACATCGGGCAACTCCGTGTCTGAGTCGGCCAGTTCGCCGAGCACCTTCACGAACGCGTCGTTCGGCACCAGCTCGGACGGCACCCCGAACTCGGTGAGCAGCAGCGGTTCGAGGCCCGGGACGAGGTCGAGCCGGAGCACGCGGCGCACCCGCGTGCCGACCAGCGGATCCAGCTTGTTCCGGGTGGGCCCGTAGCTCATGAGGCCGTCCGCGTAGACATCGACGGGCGCGTCGGTGAACAGCTGGGCCAGCGCGAGAGCCGGGTTCACCTGGATCGACTCCACGGCGAGCTCGACGCGGTCGTCGCCGAGACGCCACAGCGCGCGCAGATGACGCTCCCACAGGGGTACGTCGCCCAGGCGCGGTCCCCAACTCCCCGGATGGAAGGGGGCGATGGTCTCGTTCCACGAGAGAACCTCGTCGAAGCGGGAGCGCACGGCGTCGAAGCCGGGCATCGCGTCGACCGACGGAGTCGTCTCCGGGTTGGCGGCGTTGTTGCTGACCAGCAGCAGCCGCCGGTCGGCGGGACCGAAGAGGTCGGAGTCGATCGCCGCGGCCACCGTCGCGGCACCGTACAGGGTCGAGGCGCAGAAGATCTGCGTGGTGCGCGGCATCAGCGGGCCCCCGCCCCGGCCGGTACGGCACGCCGGCGCAACCGGCGCAGCCGGGAGGCGCGTTCGGAGTCCATCGAATTCAGGGTGTCGTTGAGGGCGTCCTGCGGGAGCCGCTTCAAGGCGGTCGCGCACAGCGTGCGCAACTGCTTCGCCACGTGCGGTTCAAACCTTTCGACGGCGCCCAGGTGGTGCGCCATGATGGCGCAATAGGTGCGTACTGCTTTGGGGAGCAATTGTTCGGAGTCTCTGTCTCTGGCCGTCTCTTCGATTACCTGGTCGAATGCCTTGATGAAATCGAGCTGGCGTACATCGCCGATCTGCGTCAGTGACGACGAGACACCGCGCCGATAGAAGACCCCGAGAAGTCCCACCGCGGCGAAGGACTCCGCCTCGCGGTGCAGCCGCCAGATCCAGGGCCGGTCCTCCGCCGTGCGCAGGCCATGGGTGAAGTGGAGGAGACCGGCGTCGACCAGACGGCGGTGATAGATGCCGGCCCAGGCGTACGCGTAGTCGACCGACGTCGTGCGGTCGGTCGGGAGGATCGCGCCCCTGGGGTCCATGACGACGCCGCGCCGGCCGTGCGGGACCCGGTGCACGACGCGCGCGCGGGCCGTGCACTGGACATGGTCGGTACGGACGAAGTCGCAGCCCAGCTCCTCGATGGGGGCCAGAAGCCTGGGGAAGTAGCCGGGGGCGACCCAGTCGTCCCCGTCCAGGAAGGTGAGGAACTCGCCGTGCGCGGCGTCGATGCCCGTGTTGCGCGCGGTGGCCAGCCCCCCGTTTTGTTCATGTCTGATCAGCCGTGCGCCCGGCAGCTCGGCGGCGGCGCGCGCGAGTATGTCCGACGTCCCGTCCGTGGAACAGTCGTCGACGAGAATGAACTCGACGTCGTCCCGCGTGTTCGCACGCAGACTTCGCAGAGTGTCGGGCGCATATTGCTGCACGTTGTAGAACGGCACGATGACGGAGAGCTTGACCACGCACCGGACGCTAGGCGGCGCCCCGGCATTCGCCCTGACAGGGAACTTGATGTCAGGTGAACGACGTGTGGCGGGACCGTGAACCGCCCCTTCCGGAAGGCTTTTCCGGGGCTGATTCGCCATTCGTCGGCGCGCTGTTAACCGTTTGTTGCACTCCGGTTGGGCCGCGGCTCGAAATGCCTTCCTAACTTTCTCGGCGTGCCAGCAAGGAACGGAAAGACCCCCACAGAGAACCTCAGGGTCGCTGTGCTCGCGGACTCCGACACCCGGTGGAAATGGGGGTCGCTCACAGCCTCCCGCATCGCCCCCGACCGTGCCGCGCTCGACGGATATCTGCTGCGCGGCCGCGCCACCCCCACCCCCCGCCAGCTCACCGAAGTGGGCGTCCGCGCCGACTCGCTGCGCGAGGTGACCGCCGTCGAGTTCCTCGCGACGATGGCACGGGACCCCCGTGCGTACGACGTGGTCGTCCTCGCCCTCGTGGGCGGCGCCGTCCAGGCCGTACTGCACGGACTCGCCTACGCCTGGCGGGAGTCGAAGGACCGGCCCGTCGTCGTCACCGGATACGTCGGTGTCGTCTACGAGAAGCTCGCCGACGGGCTGCTGCTGCGGCACGGCGCCGACGTGGTGCTCGCCAACTCGGCCTACGACGCGGAGCGTTTCCGCGCGGTGTACGAGGGAGTGGGCGCCGACGCGTCGAGCGTCACCGAGTGCGCGCTGCCGTTCCTCGGGGGCGCGCCGTACAAGGAGGCGCACGACCCGTACACCGTCGTCTTCGCCGCGCAGCCGTCCGTGCCGGACACGGCGGCCGACCGGATGTATCTGCTCGACAGGCTGGTCCGGCACGCCGAGTCGCACCCCGAGCGCGAGGTGCTGCTCAAACTGCGCAGCAAGCCCGGTGAGCACACCACGCACATCGAGGAGATCCCGTACCAGAAGCTCGTCCAGCGGATCCCCGAGCCGCCGGCCAACTTCCGTCTCGTGTACGGGAACATGGGCGAGGTTCTCGACCGTACGGACCTGCTGGTCACGGTCAGTTCCACGGCCGCGCTCGAAGCCCTGCACCGGCGCATCCCCACCGCGCTGCTCACCGACCTCGGGGTGCGCGAGGCCCTCGGCAATCACCACTTCACCGGGTCCGGCTGCCTCGTGTCGTGGGACCGGCTGGACGCGGGGGAGCGGCCCGAACCGGACGCCGCCTGGGTGGCCCGGCAGGGCGTCGCCGCCGACGGGGCGTACGAGAGCGCCTTCGACGGGGCGCGCGCCAAGGTTGCCGCCCTCCTCGACGAGGACCGCCGGCCCCTCGCGCCCTACTACAGCCGCACCACCGCTCCCGGCTATCTGCCGCGGGTCCTCGCCCGTCATCACCTCGCGCCGGACGGCTCGCCGCTGCCCGGCGCGCCCGCCGCCGACCGCGACCCGAGCGCCGTGCGGCAGATCGTCCGCCGCGCCGCGCGCGGCGCCTACCGGCACGGCGTGCAGCGCGTCGCCCCCGTGATCCGGCGCATGGGGGAGCTGTGAGCACCCGCCCCGGCACCCCCATCCCGAACTCCCCGAAGGAGAAGCGCACATGACCGACCCGGAAGCGGGACAGGCGACCCCGGTCCGCCGCGTCCTCGCCGTGATCCCCGCCCGTGGCGGCTCCAAGGGCGTGCCGGCCAAGAACCTCGCCCCGGTCGGCGGCGTGCCCCTGGTGGCCCGCGCCGTGCGGGAGTGCCTCGCCACCCGGCACGTCACGGACGTCGTGGTCTCCACCGATGACGCGGCCATCGCGGCCGCGGCGCGGGCGGCGGGCGCCGAGGTCGTGACCCGGCCCACCGCCATCGCCGGCGACAAGGCGACCTCCGAGGCGGCCGTGCTGCACGCCATGGACGCCCACGAGGCGCTCCAGGGCGCGGCCGTGGACGTGGTGCTGCTCGTGCAGTGCACCAGCCCGTTCATCGTCCGCGAGGACATCGACGGCGTGGTCGCCGCCATCGTCGAGGGCGGCGCCGACAGCGCCCTGACCGTCGCGCCCTTCCACGGCTTCGTGTGGCGCGACGGACTGGACGCTGTCGACGAGGCCCGGGCCGTCGCCGGGGAGCGGGCCGCTTCCGTGGGCGGCACCGGCACCCTGCTCACCGAGGCGCCCGCCACCGGCGGCGGCTACGGCGTCAACCACGACAAGTCCTTCCGGCCCCGCCGCCAGGACCGCCCCCAGGACCTCCTGGAGACCGGCGCCGTGTACGCGATGGAGGCCGCCGGCTTCCGCCGCCACGAGCACCGCTTCTTCGGCCGCACCGAACTCGTGTGCACCGACCCGGCCCGGGTCCTGGAGATCGACGACCCGCACGACCTGGCCCGCGCCCGCGCGCTGGCCCCCCTCTTCGACCAGCGCGCCCTTCCCACCCAGGAAGACATCGACGCGGTCGTCCTCGACTTCGACGGCACCCAGACCGACGACAAGGTGCTGATCGACTCCGAAGGACGGGAGTTCGTCACCGTGCACCGCGGTGACGGCCTCGGCATCGCGGCCCTCCGCAGGAGCGGCCTGACGATGCTGATCCTGTCCACGGAAGTGAACCCGGTGGTCGCCGCCCGGGCCCGGAAGCTCAAGATCCCGGTCCTGCACGGCATCGACCGCAAGGACCTCGCACTGAAGCAGTGGTGCGAGGAGCAGGGCATCGCGCCGGAGCGCGTGCTCTACGTCGGCAACGACGTCAACGACCTCCCGTGCTTCGCCGTCGCCGGCTGGCCCGTGGCGGTCGCGAGCGCCCATGACGTCGTGCGGGACGCCGCACGCGCCGTCACCACCGCCCCCGGTGGCGAAGGCGCGATCCGGGAGATCGCCGGCTGGATCCTCGGCCCCTCTCTCGACACCCTCGAAACCAAGTAAGGAACGCATCTGCCATGTCTGCTCTCCCCACCCTCAACTCCCGTCTGCGCACGTTCGGTTCCGAGCGCATCGCCGGTCCCGGCCAGCCCGTGTACATCACCGGCGAGATCGGCATCAACCACAACGGTGACCTGGAGAACGCGTTCAAGCTGATCGACGTCGCCGCCGAGGCCGGCTGCGACGCCGTCAAGTTCCAGAAGCGCACCCCGGAGATCTGCACCCCGCGCGACCAGTGGGACATCGAGCGGGACACCCCCTGGGGCCGCATGACCTACATCGACTACCGCCACCGCGTCGAGTTCGGCGAGGACGAGTACCGCAAGATCGACGAGCACTGCAAGAAGCGCGGCATCGACTGGTTCGCCTCCCCGTGGGACACCGAGGCCGTCGCCTTCCTGGAGAAGTTCGACGTCCCCGCCCACAAGGTGGCCTCCGCCTCCCTCACCGACGACGAGCTCCTTCGCGCCCTGCGCGCCACCGGCCGCACCGTCATCCTCTCCACCGGCATGTCGACGCCGAAGCAGATCCGCCACGCGGTCGAGGTCCTCGGCTCGGACAACATCCTGCTCTGCCACGCCACGTCGACGTACCCGGCGAAGGCCGAGGAACTCAACCTGCGCGTCATCAACACCCTCCAGGCCGAGTACCCGAACGTCCCGATCGGCTACTCCGGCCACGAGACCGGCCTGCAGACCACCCTCGCCGCCGTCGCCCTCGGCGCCACCTTCGTCGAACGGCACATCACCCTCGACCGCGCCATGTGGGGCTCCGACCAGGCCGCCTCCGTCGAGCCGCAGGGCCTGTCCCGCCTGGTGCGCGACATCCGCACCATCGAGCAGTCCCTCGGTGACGGCGTCAAGAAGGTCTACGAGTCCGAGCTCGGCCCGATGAAGAAGCTGCGCCGCGTCGCGGGCGTCGTCGCCGAGTCGGAGATCGCCGTCGCCGCCGGTGAGCCGGTCGGCGTCTGATCCGCCGCTTCGTCAAGTCACGGGCGGTCCGGCAGAGTCGACCCGGTCGACCTGCCGGACCGCCCCGGCGTCCCTCGGGAGGGCCGCAGCATGTCCGGCAGTACGTTGTGCTTCGTCGAGAGCCCGGTACAGCTCCTCAACGTCCTCGAATGGGCGCACCTCGATGGTGGCCGGGCCACGATCGTCGTGCTCTCGCCCACCGACCCGATGACCCGCGGCCAGCTGCGCCGGGTCGCCGAACTCGCCCGCGGGGAGGGGCACACGGTGCGCTGGGAGGAGGCGCGCGGCGGCGCGTCGGCACCCTTCCAGACGATCGGCGGCCTCGCGGGGCCGCTGCGCGCGGCCGACCGGGTCGTGATCGGCGACCCGTTCTCCCGCTACGTACAGCTGCTCCTGACCATCACCCGGGCCCGCGACCTCGTCGTCGTCGACGACGGCACCGCCACCATGGAGTTCGTCAGCCAGCTCGCCGGCGGCCAGCGCCTGGTGCGCTGGCACCGGCGCGGCGGCCGGCCCGGGGCCCGCGACATCGCCTTCGGGCCCGTCGCCGCCGCGGCCCGCCGCAGACTCACCCCGCTGCCCGGCGGCGGCCGCACGGTCTCCCTGTTCACCTCCATGCCCGTCGAGGGGGTGCCGGACGGGGTGACGGTGCTCTCGAACGCGTACGCCTGGACGCGTGAGCGGTTCGGCCCGCCGCGCCTGACCCGCGGCGCCGAC
Source organism: Streptomyces sp. VRA16 Mangrove soil (assembly GCF_017377775.1). GTDB lineage: Bacteria > Actinomycetota > Actinomycetes > Streptomycetales > Streptomycetaceae > Streptomyces. Next base: position 232,549 of record NZ_JAFVLN010000010.1, on the reverse strand, counting down.
CTCGTCGGAACGTCCCTGGTGGAGACGGGGGTCGTCGACCTCGACCGCTATCTCGTCGCCGTCCGCGAACTGGCCGCGGCGCACGGCGCCACCCGCTACTTCGCACACCGCCGCGAGAGCTCCGACAAACTGCACCGCCTGGCCGGCGAGACCGGCCTCGAGGTCGTCCGCCCCGACCTCCCCCTGGAACTGATCGCCCGCCGCGGCCCCATAGGCCGTACGATCCTCAGCTTCCCCTCGACCGTCGTGCACACCCTGCCCATCGCCCTCGCGGGCACCGGCGTGAAGGTCGCGGTCTGCGAGATCGACCCGGCCTGGCTGCGCGACGGCGTCTCCGACCACGCGCAGGGGTTCCTCGCGGGGATCGCGGGCTCCGCGCGCGGCGTGCGCACGGTGTGAAAACCGCTCGCCCCACGGGCCGCGATGTGCTTAACCTGGCGGCGTGAACAGCCCGGAGTCAGACACAGCCCAGCCACCGGCGGCCCCCGCCCGGTGGCTTTCCCGCGTCACGCGCTGAGCCGAAGCGCCCGCCACCGTCGGCACGCCGCCGGACCGCGACCACTCTCCCTTTCGTACGGTCACGGAGTCCGCTGTGCCTTTCACGCTGTACCTCCTCGCCCTCGCCGTCTTCGCGCAGGGCACCTCCGAGTTCATGCTGTCGGGGCTCGTCCCCGACATCGCCCACGACCTGGGCGTCTCCGTCCCCGCCGCGGGGTCGCTCACCTCCGCCTTCGCCGTCGGCATGGTCGTCGGCGCCCCGCTCATGGCGGTCCTGGCGCTGCGCCGCTCGCGCCGCGCGACGCTGTTCGGCTTCCTCGCGGTGTTCCTCGCCGCGCATGTCGTCGGGGCGCTCACCACGCGCTACGACGTGCTGCTCGCCACCCGCGTCGTCGCCGCCCTCGCCAACGCCGGGTTCCTCGCCGTCGCCCTCGCCACCGCCGCGTCCCTGGTCGCCCCGGACGCCAAGGGGCGGGCCACCTCCGTCCTGCTCGGCGGCACCACGCTCGCCTGCGTCGCAGGAGTGCCCGGCGGCGCGCTGCTCGGCCAACTCATGGGCTGGCGCGCCGCGTTCTGGGCCGTGGCCCTGCTCTGCGTGCCCGCGCTTGTGGCGGTGGCACGGTCGGTGCCGCCCGGCCCCGCGGGCGGCGCGACCGGCGACGTACGCGCCGAACTGCGGGCCCTGCGCAGCTCCCGGCTGCTCGTCGTCCTGGTCCTCGGCGCCCTGGTGAACGCCGCGACCTTCTGTACCTTCACCTACCTGGCATCCGTCGCCACCGACGTGACCGGCATCGCCGCCGCGTGGGTCCCGGCGCTGCTCGCGCTCTTCGGGCTCGGCTCGTTCGCGGGCGTCTCGCTGGCGGGCCGCTGGTCGGACGCCCGGCCGCTGCCGGTGCTCGCGGGCGGCGGGGCGGCGCTCTGCGCGGGCTGGGTGCTCTTCGCGTACGCGGCCCAGAGCGTCCCGGTGACGCTCGCGCTCGCCTTCGTGCAGGGCGCCCTGTCCTTCGCCGTCGGCTCGACACTGATCGCGCGGGCCCTGTACGCGGCGTCGGGGGCGCCGACGCTGGCCGGCGGCTGCGCCACGGCGGCTCTCAACGTCGGCGCGGCGCTCGGGCCCTGGGCCGGCGGCCTGGTGATCGACGGCGGGCTCGGCCTGCGCGCGGTGATGGCGGTGAGCGCCGGGCTCGTGGCGCTGGCCCTCGCGCTGGGGGGTGCCCGCGCCCTGACCCTCGTACGCGCATGAAACAGGCGGCGTACTCCGACGCGATGTCGGGGTACGCCGCCTGATGCGGGGCGCCACGGGGCCTACTTCGAGGCGGTGTTGAACTTGGCGGCGGACCAGAAGTAGCCGAGGACCGCGAGGCCGACGCACCAGCCGAGGGCGAGCCAGCCGTTGTGGCCGATCCCGGTGCCGAGGAGGAGTCCGCGGAGGGTCTCGATGGCGGGGGTGAAGGGCTGGTACTCGGCGACGGGCCGGAACCAGCCGGGCATCGAGTGCAGCGGTACGAAGGCGCTGGAGATCAGCGGGAGCAGGATCAGCGGCATCGCGTTGTTGCTCGCCGCCTCGGCGTTCGGGCTGACCAGGCCCATGCCCACCGCGATCCAGGTCAGTGCGAGGGCGAAGCCCGCCAGGAGCCCGAAGGCGGCCAGCCACTCCAGGGGCGTGGCGTCGGTCGAGCGGAACCCGATGGCCACGCCGACCGCGCCGACGAGGACCACGCTGGCGACCGCCTGCAGCACGCTGCCGATCACGTGCCCGATCAGGACCGAGGGCCGGTGGATGGCCATGGTGCGGAAGCGGGCGATGATGCCCTCGCTCATGTCGTTCGAGACGGAGACGGCGGTGCCGATGGTGGTCGAGCCGATGGTCATCAGCAGGATGCCGGGGACGATGTACGCGATGTAGGCGTCCCGTCCGGCGCCGCCGCTCATGGCGTCGCCGAAGATGTAGACGAAGAGCAGGAGCAGCATCACCGGGGTGAGCAGCAGGTTCAGGGTGAGCGACGGGTAGCGGCGGGCGTGCAGCAGGTTGCGGCGCAGCATCGTCGACGAGTCGCGGACGGCGAGGGCGATCCGGGACGGGCGGGCGGGAGCGAGGGAGGTGCTCATCGGACGGTCTCCTTGATCTGGTCGGTGTGCGCGGTGGTGGCGGTGAGGGCGAAGAACACGTCGTCCAGGTCGGGGGTGTGCACGGTCAGTTCGTCGGCCTCGATGCCGGCGGTGTCCAACCGGCCGAGCAGGGAGCGCAGTTCGCGCTGGCTGCCGTCGCTGGGGATCTGGAGGGTGAGGGCGTCGTCGTCGCGGGTGGCCGCCTGGAGGGCGGCGGCGCGGCGGTAGGTCTCGGGGTCGGTGAAGCGGAGGCGGATGTGTCCGCCGGGGACGATCCGCTTGAGTTCGTCGGCGGTGCCCTCGGCGGCGATCTTCCCGTCGTGCAGCACGGCGATGCGGTCGGCGAGTTGGTCGGCTTCTTCGAGGTACTGGGTGGTGAGCAGGACGGTGACGCCGTCGCGGACCAGCTCGCGGATGATGCCCCACATGGTGTGCCGGGAGCGTGGGTCGAGTCCGGTGGTCGGTTCGTCGAGGAAGATGATCCGTGGGCTGCCGACGAGGGTCATGGCGATGTCGAGGCGTCGTTTCATGCCGCCGGAGTAGGTGGAGGCGGGCTTCTTGGCGGCCTCGGTGAGGTCGAAGCGCTCCAGGAGCTCGGCGGCGACCCGGCGCCCCTGCGCCTTCGGCAGGTGGTGCAGGTCGGCCATGAGGAGCATGTTCTCCTCGCCGGTGATCAGCCCGTCCACGGCGGAGAACTGACCGGTCACGCCGATCGCGGCGCGCACCTTCTGCGCGTCGACGGCGAGATCGTGACCGGCGACCTGGATCTGTCCGGCGTCGGCGGAGATGAGCGTGGACAGGATCTGCACGGTGGTGGTCTTGCCGGCGCCGTTCGGGCCGAGCAGGGAGAAGATCGTTCCCTGCTCGACGTCCAGGTCGATGCCGTCGAGCACGGTCTTGTCGCCGTAGGACTTGCGCAGCCCGTGGGCGGAGATGGCCTTGCTGGTCATGTCGCGTTCTCCCTTGAGGACCTGGGGCGGAGGGTCAGAGGCTGCGGGCGGCGATGTCGCCGTACCCGGTGGTGGCGTGGACGGTCAGCTCGGCGTCGGCGCCCGCCGCGTTGCGCAGGGCGTTGTCGATCCGGCCGTAGGTGGTGCCGGCGTCGAGGACGGCGGAGGCCTCGCGGGCCGCGCCGACGCTCACGTCGCCGGACTCGGTGTGCAGGGTGAGCGTGCCGCGCCGGGCCTCGGCGACGGTCAGATCACCCTTCATGGTGCGCAGTTCGGCGTTCCCGGCCAGGCGGCCGACGCTGATGTCGCCGCCCTGGAGGGCGATCCGGGCACCGGCGGCCTCGTCGAGCTTGACGGGACCCTGCGCGCTCTCGAAGGAGACGTCGCCGAGCCGTCCGACACCGCGCAGTTCGGCGGCGGCGGCCTTCGCCTCGACGTGCGAGCCGGCCGGCAGCTGGACGGTGATCTCGACGGCGCCGGAGTGACCGAAGAGCTGGTTCTTCGGTGCCGGGGCCGCGATCCGCAGCACGCCGTCGGCGTAGCCGACCTCGATCTGCTCGGCGGCCTGCACGTCGCGGTTCTTGGCGGGGTCGGCGGGCAGGACCTCGACCGTGGTGTCGGACCGGTCGGCGGCGATGAGGCGGATCCGTCCGGCGGGGATGTCGAACTGGGCGGAGATGGTGTTCGGGGTGGCGAACTTCTGCATCGCTGGCTCCTTGGCCTGTCGTGTGCGGTGGCGTTTGCGATGACAGAAACGCTACGTTGCGTTCATGAAGTCGGCAACAGGTTCGTTGCGAAGAACTCCAGTAATTGCAGGTCAGTTGGGCAATTTTGTTGCAACGGGCTGGCGTCTAACGCAACGCACCGACGTCGAACCGTTGCAATAGGCTGCGAGTGAACGCTATAGTCGCGACGCGGACAGGACCTGGACGCGACCCCGAGGACCACGAGGACGAAGGAGGCGGCGATGCCGGGAGGCAGGCTCACCCAGCAGGAACGTCAGCAGATCGCGGCCGGGCTGGCCGACGGGCTCGCTTACGCCGAGATCGCCCGGCGCCTGGAGCGCCCCACCTCGACCATCACCCGCGAGGTGATGCGCAACGGCGGCCCCACGTCCTACCGCTCCGACCTCGCCCACCGCGCCACCGAGCAGCGCGCCCACCGGCGCAGGCAGCCCGCGCCGCGCGGCACGCAGGCGCCCGCGCGGGTCCGCGGCCGGGACGACGAGGCGCTGCGCGCGTTCGAGGAGTCGTTCACCACCGTCATGATGGCGTCGGGCATGCCCAAGATGATGTCCCGCGTGATGTCCTGCATCTGCCTCAGCGAGACGGGCGGCCTCACCGCGGCCGAGCTCGTCCAACGCCTTGAGGTCAGCCCCGCGTCCGTCTCCAAGGCCATCGCGTTCATCGAGAACCTCGGGATGGTGCGCCGCGAGCGCGACGAGCGGCGCCGCGAGCGCTATGTCGTCGACGACGACATCTGGTACCAGTCGATGGTCGCCAGCGCCCGAGCCACGGCCCGGATCGTCGACATGGCCCGCGAGGGCGCCGGGCTGCACGGCACGAACACCCCGGTCGGCATCCGCCTGGAGAACATCGCCCGCTTCCTCGACTTCGTCTCGGAAAACACCGCGCGCGCCGCGGAACAGGCGCGTGACATCCTGCACACCAGGCCCGCGGACCCCACGGGTGACGACGCCGGGCCCACGGCGGAAGAGCCCAGGTGAACCGCAGGTCGAAAGAGACTTCCTACCCTTCCTGCGCGATCCACATGCGTACGGCGGCCAAGTTTCTTACGTCAATCTGGCTGAACTTTTGTTGATCGCGGGTTAGTTGGCCCCTGCATCGCCCTACCCTTCAGAGGGTGAACCAGACGAAGTCCCGAGATTCCGAGCGAGAGTCCGAGGTCGAGAGCCCGGGAGAAGGCGCTGCAGCGCTCCCCGGCAGGCTTCCCGACGCCCTGCGCCGCGAACTCATCGCCTTCCGGCGCGACTTGCACATGCACCCCGAGCTCGGCAACCAAGAGTTCCGCACCACCGCGGCGCTCAAGGCCCGCCTGGAGCGGGCGGGGCTCAGGCCGCGAGTGCTGGGCATGGGGACCGGGCTCATCTGCGACATCGGGACCGAGACCGGGGAGTGGTCCGGCGGGCGCCCCATGTTCGCGCTGCGGGCCGACATCGACGCGCTGCCCATCCCGGACACCAAGCTCAACTGCGCGTACCGGTCCACGGTCCCGGACCGCGCCCACGCCTGCGGCCACGACGTGCACACCACCGTGGTGCTCGGCGCCGGGCTCGTCCTCGCCGCCCTGCACCGCGAGGGCCGGCTGCCGCACCCGGTGCGGCTGATCTTCCAGCCCGCCGAGGAGGTGCTGCCCGGCGGCGCGCCCGACGCCATCGAGTGCGGGGTCCTGGACGGCGTACGGAAGATCGTCGGGGTGCACTGCGACCCGAAGGTGGAGGCCGGGCGGATCGGGCTGCGGCACGGCGCGATCACCTCGGCCTGCGACCGTCTGGAGGTCACGCTCGACGGGCCCGGCGGGCACACCGCGCGTCCGCACCTGACCACCGACCTCGTCATCGCCGCCGCCAAGGTCGCCACCGAGGTGCCCGTGCTCGTCGGCCGCCGGGTCGACGCGCGCTCCGGCCTGTCGGTCACCTGGGGCCGCCTGGAGACCGGCCACGCGTGCAACGTGATCCCGCAGCACGCCGAGCTCTCCGGCACCGTGCGCTGCCTCGACCTCGACGCCTGGCGGCAGGCGCCCGACCTGGTGCACGCCGCGATCTCCGAGATCGCCGACCTGTACCGGGCCAAGCCCGTCGTGAACTACGTGCGCGGAGTGCCGCCCGTCGTCAACGACCCGGCGGTGACGGACCTGTTGCGGGACGCGATGATCGCCCGGCTCGGCCCCGACTCCGTCGAGGACACCCAGCAGAGCCTGGGCGGCGAGGACTTCTCCTGGTACCTGGAGCACGTCCCCGGCGCCATGGCCCGGCTCGGCGTGAAGGCGCCGGGCGACCGCACCAGCCGTGATCTGCACCAGGGCGACTTCGACGCCGACGAGTACGCGATCACCGTGGGCGTGGAGCTGTTCACGGCGGCCGCGCTGCTGGACGCGGCGACCCCCGACGACTGACCGTCCGCGCGCCGCCGTCGCGCGGCGCGCGTCACGTGCAGTGCGGCCCCGAGCGCGCCGCCCCGGTGAGGGCCTTCGCGAGCGAGCGCCCGGAGAGGGCCTTCGGCCCCGCGGGGGCCCCGGGGGCCGGGCGGGGCACGTCGTAGGCGAACACCGTGGGGCGGTCGTCGCAGACCGCCCGCGGGAAGTCGCGGTCGTCGAGGAGCGCGGTGAGAGCCGGCTCGTTCACCACGGCGATCCGGGCGACGACGACCCGGCCCGTCCCGCCCTCGTACGACAGATCACAGTTCAGTCCCTCGGACAGCGAGCCCACCGTTTGCTCCCGCACTCGTTCGCCGTGGGGGCCGGTGAGCGGGCCGAGGGTGAGGCCGGGGATCCCGCAGACCCGGGACGGGTCGGGGGAGCGGGCGGGCCACGGCACGAAGTAGCGGCCCGAGGCCGAGGTGCGGCCGTCGAGCCCGCCGCCCGCGCAGCGCTGCGTCGCCGCCATCAGGAGCCGGGCCATGCCGCCCGCGTCCCCGGCGCCCCGCGTGACCGCCACCTCGACGACCGGCAGCGGGCCGCCGCCCGACGCCTTGCGCGCGCACGCCGGCGACGGCAGCGTCCAGCCGCCGGACGCGTCGAAGACGCCGGGCGCGGCGGCCTCCGCGTAGAAGTGCCGGGCGCCCGAGACCTGCCAGTCGCCGCGCGTGAACGGGAAGCCGGCCCGCTCCCCGGTGACCGCGACCCGCAGCCGCCGCTCCTCGGACCCCGGCACCCAGCTCGCGTAGGTCACCACGCACGACGCGGCCGACGTCTCGCGCGCCGTCACCCGCCCCAGCGGGCCGCCGCCGAGCGCCCCGGCCGCCTCGTCCGGCGCGACCGTGCCGTGGCAGAGCCGGTCGGGCACGAAGAGGTTCGTGCTGAAGTACAGGAACCCGGCGACGAGCGTGATCTGCGCCGCCAGGGCCACCCCCGCCACCCCTGTGAGCAGCACGGACCGTCTGCTTCGCCGCCCGTCGCGCCGCGTCATGCGGAATCCCCCTCCGAAAGGTGTGTCGCCCAGGCACACAAGTGTCCTACGGTGGCCGGATGTTGCCCGCGATACGTCCCCTCTTCGCGCCGTTCGTCACGCTCTTTCACGCGGACGTAACCGACCCCCGGCACGAATCGGTAACGGCGGGAGCCAAGGACGTTACGGAGGGGTTCTACGCGCGTTATCGTGCGCCGAACTGAGCGCCGTACCGGGCGTGTTGGAGAATGGGGAGATTCTGATGCGTCGAATATCGCGGGTCACGCGAATCGCCGTCGCCGTCACCGGCCTGGCGCTCGCCGCCACGGCCTGCGGCGGCACCAGCAGTGAGAAGAACAGCGGGGGCGGTTCGGGCAAGAAGGACCTGGGGCTCGCCATCGCCTACGACGTCGGCGGCCGCGGCGACCAGTCGTTCAACGACTCCGCCTACGAGGGCGTGAAGAAGGCCGAGGCGGAGTACGGCTACAAGACCGCCGAGGCCGAGCCGAAGGACGGCGAGTCCGACGACGACAAGGCGGCCCGCCTCGCCAACCTGGCGAAGGCCGGCTACAACCCGGTCATCGGCATCGGCTACGCCTACGGGCCGGCGATGAAGACGGTCGCCGCGAAGTACCCGAAGACGACCTTCGGCATCGTCGACTCCGTCGTCGAGGGCAAGAACGTCGCCTCGCTGGTCTTCGCCGAGAACGAGTCCTCGTACCTGGTCGGCGTCGCCGCGGCCAAGGCCACCAAGTCGAACCACGTCGGCTTTGTCGGCGGTGTCGACAACGAGCTGATCAACAAGTTCCAGGCCGGCTTCGAGCAGGGCGTCGCCGACACCAAGAAGGGTGTCAAGGTCGACGTCCAGTACCTCGACGACGACCCGGCCAAGGGCTTCGCCAGCCCCGACCTCGGCGAGGCCGCCGCGGACAAGCAGCTGGAGGACGGCGCCGACGTGATCTACCACGCCGCCGGTCTCTCCGGGCAGGGCGTGATCAAGGCGGCCGCCGCGAAGAAGAAGTGGGTCATCGGCGTCGACTCCGACCAGTACGGCCAGAGCACGCTGGCCGCGTACAAGAAGTACATCCTCACCTCCGCGCTCAAGGAGGTCGGCGGCTCGGTCTACGCGCTGGCCAAGTCGGTCCACGACAAGAAGCCGCTGACCGGTGTGCAGACCTTCGACCTCAAGGTGAACGGCGTGGGCGCCGCGGAGTCCAACCCGGAGTTCAAGACGATCCCCGGCCTGGCCGACGCGGTCGCCAAGGCGAAGAAGGGCATCGTCGACGGCACGATCAAGGTGGCGACCAAGCCGAAGAAGAAGTGACCCGCTGATCCCGCACCGCGGGACACGGACGTCATACGTACAACGCCAGGCGGCGTCAGGGGCGGGCGCGGAATCTCTTCCGCGCCCGCCCCTCGTTGCGTTCGAAAACGGCCGCCGATCGCAGGTATGCGGCTTTGCATCGCCCCGATAACGAGATGGACAGAAGGGGTTTTATGTTCTGTCTACGCGCGTTACTCTGCGGCGAACTCAGCGTCGGCCCCTGTCCCTCCGGCGCTTGTACGAAGGAGCTCTTCCCATGCGCCGGGTTTCCCGCATAGCGGTCGCAGGCACCGCCACCGCCTCTCTCGCCCTTGTCCTCTCTGCCTGTGGCGGCACCTCGTCCGACGCCTCGTCCAAGTCCTCCGGCGGCAAGGACAAGGGCCTCGCCATCGCGTACGACGTCGGCGGCAAGGGTGACCAGTCGTTCAACGACGCCGCGTACGAGGGCCTGCAGAAGGCGAAGGCGAAGTTCGGCTACGAGGTCGCCGACCAGGAGCCGAAGGACGGCGAGTCCGACGACGACAAGACCGCCCGCCTGGTGAACCTGGCGAAGGCCGGTTACAACCCGATCGTCGGCATCGGCTACTCCTACGCCCCGGCCGTCGCCGAGGCCGCGAAGAAGTACCCGAACACGACCTTCGGCATCGTCGACGACGCCTCGGTCAAGGGCGACAACATCGCCGACCTGGTCTTCCAGGAGAACGAGGTCTCCTACCTCGCCGGCGTCACCGCCGCCCTGAAGACCAAGACGAACACGGTCGGCTTCGTCGGCGGTGTCGACAACGCGCTGATCAACAAGTTCCGGGCCGGCTTCGAGCAGGGCGTCAAGGACACCAAGAAGGGCGTCAAGGTCGAGAAGCAGTTCCTCGACGAGGACCCCGCCAAGGGCTTCGCCTCCCCGGACCTGGGCAAGGCCGCCGCCGAGAAGCAGATCGAGGACGGCGCCGACGTGGTCTACCACGCGGCCGGTCTCTCCGGTCAGGGCGTCATCGAGGCCGCCGCGGCCGAGAAGAAGTACGCGATCGGCGTCGACTCCGACCAGTACAGCCAGAAGGCGCTCGCCGCGTACAAGAAGTACATCATCACCTCCGCCACCAAGGGCGTCGCCGAGTCGATCTTCAAGCTCGCCGAGTCGGTCAAGGACGGCAAGCCGCAGACCGGTGTCATCACCGGCGACCTGAAGTCCGGTGAGGTCTCCCTCGCCGACTCCAACCCGGAGTTCAAGAACGACAGCAAGCTCCAGGCCGCGCTGAAGAAGGCCGAGGCGGGCATCATCGACGGCTCCATCAAGGTCGCCGCCAAGTAAGGCAGCTCAGCAGTAACCCTGCGAAGGGGGCAGCCCGGACCGCGCGTGCGAAGCGGTCCGGGCCGACCCGTCGGGCCCGTGGGCAGGACACATTTCGTAACCGGGGGAGACTTCTTCCCCCCTTCCCGCCCATGGGATCCTGCTCGGACCCGAACTCACTTCTCGCACACCGCTGTTGGGGCGCTACGCGTGTAGGCGGCCCCCCTTCCCAGGAGAGTGCGCCATCGCCACGTCAAGCTCCCCGCCGGCCGACGCCGTCACCCCCGCCTCCGTAGCCGCCGTAGAACTCAAGGGCATCACCAAGCGGTTCCCCGGAGTCGTCGCCAACCACGACATCTGCCTGACCGTCCGCAAGGGCACCGTGCACGCCCTCGTCGGCGAGAACGGCGCGGGCAAGTCCACGCTGATGAAGATCCTCTACGGCATGCAGAAGCCGGACGAGGGCACCATCGCCATCGACGGCGAGCAGGTCAGCTACTCGTCGCCGGCCGACGCCATCGCGCGCGGCATCGGCATGGTCCACCAGCACTTCATGCTCGCGGACAACCTCACGGTCCTGGAGAACGTCGTCCTCGGCAGCGAGAAGCTGTACGGGATCGGCTCCAAGGCCCGCCGCAAGATCCTGGAGATATCCGAGCGGTACGGCCTCGGGGTGCGCCCGGACGCCCTCGTCGAGGACCTCGGCGTCGCCGACCGGCAGCGCGTGGAGATCCTCAAGGTCCTCTACCGCGGCGCCACCACCCTGATCCTCGACGAGCCGACCGCCGTGCTCGTCCCGCAGGAGGTCGACGCGCTCTTCGCCAACCTGCGCGAGCTCAGGGCCGAGGGCCTCTCCGTCATCTTCATCTCGCACAAGCTCGGCGAGGTCCTCTCCGTCGCCGACGAGATCACCGTCATCCGGCGCGGCACCACGGTCGGCACGGCCGTCCCCGCCGAGACCACCCCCAAGCAGCTCGCCGAGCTGATGGTCGGCAGCGAACTGCCCACCCCCGAGACCGCCGAGTCCACCGTCACCGACCGCCCGGTGATCGAGGTCGAGGAGCTGCGGCTCGCGGCCCCCGGCGGCGGCAAGCCGCTGCTCGACGGCATCACCTTCACCATCCACGCCGGTGAGGTGCTCGGCCTCGCGGGCGTCGAGGGCAACGGCCAGACCGAACTCATCGAGGCCCTCATCGGCCTGGAGAGCGCGGACAGCGGCGTCATCAGGATGCTCGGCGACGACATCACGGGCCTGCCCACCCGCAAGCGCCGCGAGAACGGCGTCGGCTACATCCCCGAGGACCGCCACCGCCACGGCCTGCTGCTCGACGCGCCGCTGTGGGAGAACCGCATCCTCGGCCATGTCACCGAGCGGCCCAACAGCAAGGGCTTCTGGCTCGACCCGAAGTCCGCGCAGGCCGACACCGCGCGGATCGTCGAGGAGTACGACGTGCGCACCCCCGGCATCGACGTCACCGCCGCGTCGCTGTCCGGCGGCAACCAGCAGAAGCTGATCGTCGGCCGCGAGATGTCGCACAAGCCGAAGTTCCTGATCGCCGCCCACCCCACCCGCGGTGTGGACGTCGGCGCGCAGGCGCAGATCTGGGACCAGATCCGCGAGGCCCGCCGCGAGGGCCTCGCCGTGCTGCTCATCTCGGCCGACCTCGACGAGCTGATCGGCCTGTCCGACACCCTCCGGGTCATCTACGACGGCCGCCTGGTCGCCGACGCCGACCCGGCCGCCATCACCCCGGAAGAGCTGGGATCCGCCATGACCGGTGCCGCATCGGGCCACCTGGAGCACACGGAAGACGGTGCCTGACCATGAACATCAGCAAGCGCTGGGATTCCGAGCGGATCCTGCTCGCGGCGGCCGGACCGGTCATCGCCCTCGTCGTGGCGTTCGTCCTGACCTCGGCCGTGCTGCTCGCTTCCGGGGTCAACCCGGTCGAGCCGTTCTCGATCATGTTCGAGCAGGCGACGTTCTCCGACGTCCAGGTCCTTATCATCAACAACGCCGCCGGTCTCTACATCGGCGCGCTCGCGGTGGCCATCGGCTTCCGCATGAACCTCTTCAACATCGGTGTCGAGGGCCAGTACCGGCTCGCCGCCTGTGTCGCCGCCATCGTCGGCGCGCACGTCGCCTTCCCGGCCTTCCTGCAGATCCCGCTGCTGATCCTGTCGGCCGCCGTCACCGGCGCGCTGTGGGCCGGCATCGCCGGTGTCCTCAAGGTGACCCGCGGCGTCAGCGAGGTCGTCTCCACGATCATGCTGAACTCGATCGCGGCCTCCGTGATCGCGTACCTGACCCTGGAGGACGCCTTCGGCGTCGCCGTCGGCAACAACCGCACCACCGGCGTCATGGACAAGGCCGGCTGGTTCCCCGGCTTCGACCTGGGCGCCGAGGTCGGCACCGTCTACGGCTTCGTGGTCGTCGCCGTCCTGCTCGGCGTCGTCTACTGGGTGATGCTCAACCGCACCCGCTTCGGCTTCGACCTGCGCACCTCGGGCGCCTCGGAGACCGCGGCCGCCGCCTCCGGCGTCTCGGCGAAGAAGATGGTCCTCACGGCCATGCTGCTGTCCGGCGCCGTCGCGGGCCTCGCCGGTCTGCCGACGCTGCTCGGCTCGACGCACACCTTCTCCGACTCCTTCCCGGCCTCGCTCGGCTTCAACGCCATCACGGTGGCGCTGCTCGGCCGCAACAGCCCGGGCGGCATGGCGTTCGCCGCGCTGCTGATGTCCTGGCTCTTCAAGTCGGCCGACCCGCTCGACCTCCAGGGCTACAGCTCGGAGATCGCCACGATCATGCAGGGCCTCATCGTGATCGCCGTCGTCGTCTCCTACGAGGCCGTACGCGTCTGGGGCACCCGCCGCCAGCAGCAGCGGGTCGGCGCCGAACTCGCCGCCGGCCATGTCCTCGGCACCACCGACTCCCACGACAAGACCCAGAAGGTGGCCGCCTGATGAGTACGGCTCCCGTCCTCGACAAGACGCCGGCCGCCGCCCCCGCGGCCCGCCGCAAGCTCAGCCTCCCGGTCCTGCTGCTGATCGTCGCCGGGCTGCTCTGCCTGGTCTCCGCGGTCCGGCTCATCACGGACGCGAACGGTCTGACCTCCGTCAGCCAGATGTCCACCGCGCTCCAGCTCGCCGTCCCCATCGGCATGGCGGGCCTCGGCGGCCTGTGGGCCGAGCGGGCCGGCGTGGTCAACATCGGCCTCGAAGGCATGCTGATCCTCGGCACCTGGTTCGGCGCCTGGGCCGGCTACCAGTGGGGTCCGTGGGTCGGCGTCGTCGCCGCCCTGATCGGCGGCGCGCTCGGCGGCCTGGTGCACGCCATCGCCACCGTCACCTTCAACGTGAACCACATCGTCTCCGGTGTGGCCATCAACATCCTCGCCCTGGGCGCGACCCGCTACCTCTCCGTCCTCACCTACGACGGCATGGAGGGCGCCACCTCCCGGCAGTCCCCGCCGGTGCCGAGCCTCGGCGAGTTCACCGTCCCCGGCATCGCGGACGCGCTCGACGACATCAACAAGCACGGCTGGTTCCTGGTCTCCGACGTCGCGGGCCTGCTCGGCGGCGTCATGACCGGCGTCTCCTGGCTGACGCTGATCGCGGTGCTGCTGATCCCCGCCTCCTGGTGGATCCTGTGGCGCACGTCGTTCGGTCTGCGGCTGCGCTCCTGCGGCGAGAACCCGACGGCGGCCGAGTCCCTCGGCGTCAACGTCTACAAGTACAAGTACCTGGCCGTGCTGATCTCCGGCGCCCTCGCGGGCCTCGGCGGCGCGTTCCTGTCGATGGTCTCCTCCAACTACTACCTGGAGGGCCAGACCGGCGGCCGCGGCTACATCGGCCTCGCCGCGATGATCTTCGGCAACTGGATGCCCGGCGGACTCGCGCTCGGCGCGAGCCTGTTCGGCTACAGCGACACCCTCAAGGTCCGCGGCGGCACGGAGAACACCCACGCGCTGCTCCTGCTCATCGCGATCCTCGCGCTCCTCGCGGTCGCCTGGCTGATCTGGAAGAAGAAGTACGTCGGCGGCGTCGTCACGCTCGCCGTCTCCGTCCTGCTCTTCTTCTGGTACGCCTCCACCGACTCGGTCCCGAGCCAGGTCGCCACGGCCATGCCGTACGTCCTGACCATGATCGTGCTGGCACTCTCGGCACAGCGCCTGAGGATGCCGAAGGCGGACGGACAGCCGTACCGGAAGGGCCAGGGCAAGTGACCTCCTCGACCGATGCCGACTGGGAGTCGCTGCGGCAGGCGGCGCGCGAGGCGATGGCCCGCGCCTACGCCCCGTACTCCGGCTTCCCGGTCGGCGCGGCCGCCCGTGTCGACGACGGCCGCACGGTCACCGGCTGCAACGTCGAGAACGCCTCGTACGGGCTCGGCCTGTGCGCCGAGTGCGGCCTGGTCTCCCAGCTGGTGTCCACCGGCGGCGGCCGCCTCACGCACTTCACCTGCGTGGACGGCAAGGGCGACATCCTGATGCCGTGCGGCCGCTGCCGTCAGCTCCTGTACGAGTTCGGGGGCAAGGAACTGCTCCTGGAGACGTCGGCCGGGGTGCGCACCCTGGGCGAGATGCTGCCGGACGCGTTCGGGCCCGAGCACCTCGACTGACTCCGTCGCGTCCGTGACGCGCGATTCCGGCCGTCTCTCCTTCGGGAGGGGCGGCCGTTCCGCGTTCCCCGCGGGACCGGGGGATCAACGTTTCGGCAAAGTGCGGGCCCGCCCGGCGGCCGCGCGGCGATCATGACCGTATGACGCCCCGTCCCCAGGGCCTGGCCTTCGACCGGGCAGCCGCCAGTTACGCCGCCAACCGCCCCTCCTACCCGCCCGCCCTCCTCGACGCGGTCGAGGAACTCGCGGGCCGCCCGCTCAAGGGCGCCAGGACCGCCGACATCGGCGCCGGTACGGGCATCGGCACCGCCCTGCTCCACGCGCGCGGCGCACAGGTCGTCGGCGTCGAACCGGGCCCCGGCATGGCCGCCGAGTTCCGCCGCACACTGCCCGGCGTCCCGCTGGTCCGCGGCGACGGGGACCGCCTCCCGCTCGCCTCCGCCTCCTTCGACCTGCTCACGTACGCCCAGTCCTGGCACTGGACCGACCCGGCCAGATCCGTCCCCGAGGCGCTGCGCGTGCTGCGTCCCGGCGGCGCGCTCGCCCTGTGGTGGAACGACCAGGACAGCTCCGCCGGCTGGGCCGCCGACCAACTCGCCCGGCTGCGCCGCTTCCTGGGTGCCGACGACACCGCGGCCGCGACGACGCCCGACCCGATGGCCCGCTTCCACCGGCTGCCGCCCGGCCTCGACTTCGCCCGCCGCCAGGTCGACTGGCTCCGCCGCTCCACCCTCGACACCCATCTGGCCACGCTCGCCAGCTACTCCGACTTCCTCGTCCGCGACCCGTCCGACGTCGCGGCGTTCCTGGCCGCCGAACGCGACCTGCTGACCGGGCTGTTCCCCGCCGGGGTGGTCGAGGAGCGGTACGTGGTCAGCCTGGCGGTCGCCAGGCCCTGAGCGCCGTCGCTCACTCCACCAGGCCGCGCTCCTTCAGGACACCGGCGCACTCCGTGGGCACTACCACGGCCGAAAGCCTGAAGGTGGGCCCGGCCGATGAGAGGGGGACCGGGGTCGGGCCCGGGGTGGGCAGGCCCTCCCACTCCGCCTTGTGCTCCTGCTCCGCCAGCCGCTCCCGCTCCGCCTTCCGCTCCCGTTCGGACTCGGCGAGGCCCTTCGCGACGTTGTCGGCCACCTCCCGGCAGTCCACCGGCGGCGCCGATGCGCGGTCGTCGGGCCGGGCGGCACCTGCTGACCCGTCGGATTCGAGGACGGCGGTCGCGGCCAGTCCGAACAGGCACAGGCCGACCCACGCCCCGATGACTCGTGGGCCTGCCGCAACCGACACCATTGTCACTTCCCCATAAATCCGGCGCCCGGAATTGCTCAGATGCCGAGCTTAGTTCTCCACGGTTTCCTGTGATGGTGTCAGGGGAGGGCGAGGTCTGCCTTGTGAACTGTCTATAAGGCTGGAGGAGTGCGAGATGCCCGAGAACAGTGCCGTACTGGTGACCGGGGCCGGCGCGACGACCCCGCTGGGGCCCGACGCCGCGTCGACCTGGGCGGGGCTGCTCGCCGGGCGGTCCGGGGTGCGGGCGCTCACGCGGGAGTGGGCCGACGGGCTGCCGGTGCACGTCGCCGCCGCGCTCGCCGAGGACCCGGCGGCCGCCCTGTCCCGGGTCGAGGCGCGCAGGCTGGACCGCGTCGAGCAGATCGCGCTGGTCGCCGCCCGTGAGGCGTGGCGGGACGCGGGCGCGCCCGACGTCGACCCGGTGCGGCTCGCCGTCGTGATCGGCACCGGCACCGGCGGCGTCCTCACCACCCTCGGCCAGGACGACGTCTTCGAGCGGTCCGGGCCCCGCAAACTCTCCCCGCACACCGTGCCGATGCTGATGCCCAACGGGCCCGCCGCCTGGGTCTCCATGGACCTCGGCGCCAAGGGCGGCGCCCGCACCCCGGTCAGCGCCTGCGCCTCGGGCGCCGAGGCGCTCGCCCTGGGCCTGGACCTGATCAGGGCGGGCCGCGTCGACGTCGTCGTCGCCGGGGGAGTCGAGGCGTGCCTGCACCCGTTCACGCTCAGCGCCTTCGCGCAGATGAAGGCCCTGTCGACGCGCGCCGACGACCCCGAGTCGGTCTCCCGCCCCTTCGACGTCGACCGCAGCGGCTTCGTCATGGGCGAGGGCGGCTGCGTCATGGTCCTGGAGCGCGCCGACTTCGCGCGGGCCCGCGGCGCCCGTGTCCTCGGCGCGCTCGCCGGGGCCGGGGTCGGCTCCAGCGCCGACCACATCACGGCGTCGGACGTCGCGGGCCAGACGGCGGCGATCGAACTCGCCCTGCGGGACGCCGAGTTGACACCCGCCGACATCGGTCACGTGCACGCCCACGCCACCTCCACCCCGTCCGGCGACCTCGCCGAGGCCGAGGCCGTGCTGCGGGCGATCGGTGACCACGCCTGCGTCTCCGCGACCAAGTCGATGACCGGCCACATGCTCGGCGCGTCCGGCGCGCTGGGCGCCCTCTCCGCGCTGCTGACCCTCCGCGACGGCGTCGCCCCGGCCGTCCGCAACCTCGACGAGGTCGACCCGGCCGTCGCCGTCGACGTCGTACGCGGCGAGAACCGCAAGGGCCACTGGAATGCGGCCCTCGCCAACTCCTTCGGGTTCGGCGGCCACAACGTCAGCCTGGTGTTCACGGCCGACTCCTGACACCCCGCCCGCCCGGGGTGGCGCCCTCGCCGCCCCGGGCATCTTCCCGCGCGGCATCTATGCGCGTAGAGTCAGCTGCGTCACCTACGCCGCCCCTGGAAGGAAGTGCCATGGACGTCATCTCCGTCATCCGTACGAAGCGGGACCGGGGCCGGCTGAGTGACGAGCAGATCGACTGGGTCGTCGACGCCTACACGCGCGGCGCCGTCGCCGACGAGCAGATGTCGGCCCTCGCCATGGCGATCTTCCTGAACGGCATGGACCGCGCGGAGATCGCCCGCTGGACCGCCGCGATGATCAACTCCGGTGAGCGGATGGACTTCTCGGTGCTGCCGCGCCCCGCAGCCGACAAGCACTCCACGGGCGGCGTCGGCGACAAGATCACGCTGCCGCTCGCCCCGCTGGTCGCCGCGTGCGGCGCCGCCGTCCCTCAGTTGTCGGGGCGCGGCCTCGGTCACACCGGCGGCACCCTCGACAAGCTGGAGTCGATCCCCGGCTGGCGCGCGGACCTCACCAACGAGGCGATGATGCGCACCCTGGAGGACGTCGGCGCCGTCATCTGCGCGCCGGGCAGCGGCCTCGCCCCCGCCGACAAGAAGCTGTACGCGCTGCGCGACGTCACCGCGACCGTCGACTGCATTCCGCTGATCGCCTCCTCGATCATGTCGAAGAAGATCGCCGAGGGCACGGGCTCGCTCGTGCTCGACGTGAAGGTCGGCACCGGCGCGTTCATGCGGGAGCTGGAGCAGGCGCGTGAACTCGCCCGCACCATGGTCGGATTGGGGACCGACCACGGTCTGCCGACCGTCGCCCTCGTCACCGACATGAACACCCCGCTCGGTCTGACGGCGGGCAACGCGCTCGAAGTGCGGGAATCCGTCGAGGTGTTGGCGGGCGGCGGCCCCGCCGACGTCGTCGAGCTGACCCTCGCGCTCGCCCGCGAGATGCTCGACGCCGCAGGACTCAAGGACGCCGACCCGGCCAAGGCGCTCGCCGACGGCTCCGCGATGGACGCCTGGCGCCGGATGATCGCGGCGCAGGGCGGCGACCCGGACGCGGCGCTGCCCACGGCCCGCGAGACGCACGTCGTCACGGCGCCGGCCTCTGGCGTGCTCACCCGCCTCGACGCGATGGGCGTCGGTCTCGCCGCCTGGCGCCTGGGCGCGGGCCGCTCCCGCAAGGAGGACCCGGTCCAGGCCGCGGCCGGCGTCCAGCTGCACGCCAAGCCCGGCGACTCCGTCTTCGCGGGCCAGGTGCTCATGACCCTGCACACGGACACCCCCGAACGCTTCGCCTACGCGCTCGAAGCGTTGGACGGCGCGTACGACGTCTCCCCGGCCGGTACGGGGTTCACGGCGGGTCCGATTGTGCTGGAACGTATCGCCTGACCTGCGGTTTCCTCATTCGGGTGAACGGGACCGGTGGACTGCCACTGGTCCCGTTCGGCATGCTGGTATGGGTGACGACCGATAGGAGCACCGCCATGAGCGCACTCGCCGTCGAGCCCGGGCCCGCCCGCGGCTCGGACTGGGACGCGACCGTCCGCCTCTGGGAGGAGACGGATGCCCCCGAGGGCAGCAAGGTGGAGATCATCGAGGGGATCGTCACCTTGGCACCGCCGCCTTCCGAAGAGCACAACGACGCCGCTGAGCTGGTCACCGAGATCCTCTGGCCCGCACGGCCGGAGGGCTGCGGGATCTACCAGACCCTCGGCCTGATCGCCGCCGACGCCGAAGGCCTCTACATCCCCGACCTCTGCGTCGTCCCCCGCGCCGCGCTGCGTGAGCGCCGACGCGTCCAGGCCGCCGAGGCCGAGCTCGTCGTCGAGATCACCTCGCAGAGCAACGCCAACCACGACCGGGTCAAGAAGGCCCATGGCTACGCGAAGGCGGGCGTGCCCCTCTACCTGCTCCTGGACCCCTGGCACTCGGGGCGTCCGACAGCGACGCTGTACGGCGAACCCGCCAACGGGACCTATCGGGTCCTGGACTCGGTCGAGTACGGCGAGGAGCTGAGGCTGCCCGCCCCCTTCGACGTCACCCTCGACACCAACGTGCTCCCCCTCAACGACTGACGTCACCCGAGCAACGCCGCCACGACGACCAACACAGGCACCGCCGCCATTGTCGACAGCAGGATCGACTCCCGCGCCAACCGCTCGCCCACCCCGTACCGGCTCGCGTACGTGAACAGGTTCTGGGCCGCCGGGAGCGCCGACGTCACCACCACGTCAAGGAGCCGGTCCCCGCGCAGGCCGAACACCAGCGAGGCCAGCGCCCACGCCGCCACCGGCTGGCCCACCGACTTCAGCGCCGTCGACAGCAGCACCGGCACCCGGTCAGCGCCCCGGCCGCCCGGCCACGAACTGCCGCACAGCGAGATGCCGAACGCGATCAGAATCGCGGGCACCGACACGTTCGCGATCAGTTCCAGCGGGTCGAAGACGGGGGAGGGCACCGTCCAGCCCGTCGCCGACACCACCACCCCGGACAGCGAACCGATCGCGATGGGATTGCGGAACGGAGTGAGCAGCCGCTGCGTCCACGTCAGCCGCGCCCCCGCCGACGCCTCCGCCAGATCGAGGACCGTCAGCGCGACCGGTGTCACGAACAGCTGCTGGAAGAGCAGCACCGGCGCCACCAGCGAGGCGTCCCCGAGGACGTACACGGCGATCGGGATACCGAGATTCCCCGAGTTCACGTACGAGGAGCAGAGCGCGCCGATCGTGGTGCGGCCCACGCCCCAGCCGCGTACGACACCGACCGCGACGAAGATCCCGGCCGTCGTCGCCGTGCCGAGCGCCGTCACCACCAGGCTCGGCGACAGGATCAGCGAGAGGTCCGCCTTCGCCAGCATCGTGAAGAGCAGGGCCGGGGTCGCCACATGGAAGGCCAGCTTGGTGAGGACCTCACGGCCGCCCTCGCCGAGATAGCCGCGCCGGCCGATGACGTAACCGACCGCGATGACGATCGCGATGACCGCGAACCCGTTGAGTACCCCCTGCACGCATCCACCCTCGGATGCGTGAGAAGCCCAGGTCAACGTTGATCCGGGTCAACGTGACCCAGCACACCCCGCAACCACCGGCCGGCACCGATGAGTTCCGCCGTGCCGCCCGGTCTCTGCTACGTGGCTGCTTCCTCGTCTTCTTCCGCGTCCTCGTCGTCCTCGTCGTCCTCGTCGTCCTCGTCGTCCCCGTCGAACACCGCCGTCGTGGTCGTCGCCGGGCCGATCCGCTCTGCCGACGTCCCCGGCCTGTGCGACCGTGTGCGCCGCGCCGCCGGACGCGGCGACGTGGTCTGCGACGTCTCCGGCGTCACCGGCACCGGCCTCGCCACCGTCGACGCACTCGCCCGGATGCAGCTCGCCGCCCGGCGGGCCGGGGGCCGGATCAGACTGCGCGACCCGTCCCCGGAACTCGCCCTGCTGCTCCGCCTCACCGGACTCGCCGGAACCCTCGGCCTAGGCGTCGAGACGCTCGGGGATGCCGAACAGCGGGAACCACCGCTTGCTGAGGTCCAGGAAGCAGTGGAAACCGGCGATCCGGCCCTCTGAGATCTCCAGGACCTGGATGGCCCAGAGCGTGAACCCGCCCTGCTCCGGGTCCGGCTTGTAGTGCGCGAACGCCGGCGTGCCGTTGGCCGAGACCGGGACCAGCCGCGAGTTCTCGCACTCGTGGCCGAGGGTGACCATGAAGCCCGTGATGTCCTCCGTGCCGCGCAGCCAGAGGTCGAACGGCGGCATCGTCATGACGGCGTCCTCGGCGAGCAGCGCGGTCAGCGCCTTCATGTCGTAGCCCTCGAAGGCCGCGACATAGCGGTCCAGGAGCTTCTGCTGCTCCTCGTCCAGCGGGTCCGTCGTCGCCGAATCCGCGGGCGGCGCCTCCGCGAGCGTCGCCCGCGCCCGCTGCAGCGCGCTGTTCACCGACGCCACCGACGTGTCGAGCAGCTCGGCGACCTCGCTCGCCTTCCACGCGAGGACCTCGCGCAGGATGAGGACCGCCCGCTGCTTCGACGGCAGCTGCTGCAGGGCCGCCACGAACGCGAGCCGCACCGACTCGCGGGCGACCGCCGCCTCCGCCGGATCGTGGACCGTGGGCAGCATGCGGGCATCGGGCATGGGCTCCAGCCAGACGTTGTCCGGGCGCGGGTTCAGCGCCGCCTGCGCCAGGGGCGCCGCCGCCGTCAGGTCCATCGGACGCGCCCGCTTGTTCCCCGCGTTCAGCGCGTCCAGGCAGACGTTCGTCGCGATGCGGTACAGCCACGAGCGCAAGGACGAGCGGCCCTCGAACTTCTCGAAGCTGCGCCAGGCCCGGACCATCGTGTCCTGCACGGCGTCCTCCGCCTCGAACGCCGAGCCCAGCATCCGATAGCAGTAGCCCGTCAGCTCGACCCGGTACTTCTCCAGGTCCTCAAGACGCGGCTGCGTCGCGGTGTCGCTCATGATCCAACGCCCCCATCCCCACGGTGACTTCCACCACTGGGCAAGCTACCGCAGCCCACTGACAACGGCCTCCGGACCTGGAAAAACCGCAGGTCCGAAGGGTGTGATGGAAAGCTGTGGGGCGGATGTGGTCAGTGCGCCCCGGCCAGGGTCCCGCCGTGCCGGGCCTGGACCCGCGCCGCGTACGTGCCCCACACCGTGAGCGCCACGACACCGAGCACGGCGGCGAAGCCGAGCCCCACCGTGCCGCCCCAGCCCGCCGCGTGGAAGGCGACGGCGCCCACCGCCGAGCCGACGCTCGACCCGATGTAGTACGCGGACTGGTAGAGCGCCGACGCCTGGGCGCGGCCGTGCGTCGCGGTCCGGCTCACCGAGGAGGACGCCGTGGCGTGCCCGGCGAAGAAACCCGCCGTGATCAGCACGAGGCCGAGCAGGACGACGACGAGCTCCGGCATCAGGACCAGCACCAGACCGGCCGTCGTGGTGCCCGCGGCCAGGTACAGCGTGCCGCGCCGCCCGAGGCGCGCGACGAGCCTGCCCGCCGCCGACGAGGAGACCGTGCCCACCAGGTAGACCAGGAAGATCGAGCCGACGAAGCCCTGCGAGAGGGAGAACGGCGCCGCCGTCAGCCGGTAGCCGATGACCGTGTAGGTCGCCCCGAACACCATCATGAACAGCGCGCCGATCACGTACAGGCGGCGCAGCAGCGGGTTGGCGAGGTGGTCGCCGACCGTACGGGCCAGCGCCCGCGGGTGCAGCGAACCCGGCGAGAAGTGCCGCGGTGCGGGAAGCAGCGCCCGGAAGGCGATCGCGCAGGCCACGGCGATCACCCCGATGGTGCCGACGGCCACCCGCCAGCCCCACGCCTCGGCGATCCAGCCGCCGATGATGCGGCCGCTCATGCCACCGATCGAGTTGCCCGCCACGAACAGGCCGATGGCCGTCACCAGCGCCCGCGGCCGGACCTCCTCCGCCAGGTACGCCATCGCGGAGGCCGGGAGCCCGGCGAGCGCGGCGCCCTGCAGCACGCGCAGCGCGACCAGCACCTCCAGGCTCGGCGCGAACGGGACCAGCAGACCCACCGTGACCGCCACCGCCAGCGACGCCGTCATCACCGTACGGCGGCCGAACCGCTCCGAGAGCGCGCTCAGCGGCAGCACGCACACCGCGAGCGCGAACGTCGCACCGGACACCGTCCAGCTCGCCGCGCTCGCGCTCGCGCCGAAGTCGGCGGAGACGAGGGGGAGCAGCGCCTGCGTGGAGTACAGCAGGGCGAAGGTGGCGATCCCGGCGAGGAAGAGGGCGAAGCTCATCCGCCGGTAGCCGGGCCCGCCCGGAGACATCCGGGTGTCGGGGTTCTCGACAGGGGCGACAGGGGGAACGGCGACCGCGGGGAGGGAGGCGGCCGCCTGGCTACTGGCAGGAGACATGCCATGAACGTAGGACCGTCCCACTCATGCGTCCAATGCATGGACAGTCCATAATCGTTCCCATGGAGCATGAGCGCAGGTCACGGGGGTGGCCGTCACCATCCAGTGACGCAGAAGACATGGTCACGTCGCTCGCGCCGCGGCTCTCCTACTTCGCCGCGGTCGCCCGCACCGAGCACGTCACGCGCGCCGCGCAGGAGCTGGACGTGCCGCAGTCGACGCTCTCGCGCGCGCTGGTCAGGCTCGAACGGGACCTGGGCGTCGACCTGTTCGCCCGGCACGGCCGCACCGTGTCGCTCACCCCCGCGGGCCGCACCTTCCACGCCTCCGTGGAGCGCGCGCTCGCCGAGGTCGAGAAGGCCGCCGAGTCGGTGCGCGCCGACGCCGACCCCGCCTCGGGGAAAGTCGCCTTCGGCTTTCTCCACACCATGGGTGTGGAAACGGTGCCCGGCCTGATCCGCGCCTTCCGGGCCGAGCATCCCCGGATCCGCTTCAGCCTCGTGCAGAACTACGGCGAGGCGATGCTGGAGCGGCTGCGCGCCGGGGAGCTCGACCTGTGCCTGACCTCGCCCGTGCCCGACGCCCCCGGCCTGGTCGCCCGCCGCCTCGACGAGCAGCGCCTTCGCCTGGTCGTCCCCGAGGACCACCGGCTCGCCGCCCGCAAGCGGATCCGCCTCGCCGAGTGCGCCGACGAAACGTTCGTCACCCTGGAGCCCGGCTACGGGCTGCGCCGCATTTTCGACGACCTCTGTACGGAGGCCGGCTTCAAACCCCGCGTCGCCTTCGAGGGCGAGGAGGCCGAGACGCTGCGCGGCCTGGTCGCGGCGGGCCTCGGCGTCGCCCTGCTGCCCCCGCCGACGGTGCCGCGACCCGGCGTCGTGGAGCTGGCCGTCACGGGCCAGCGCGCGGTCCGCGAGATCGGCGTGGCCTGGCTGGACGGGCATCCCGACACGCCCCCGGTGGCGGCGTTCAAGAAGTTCCTGCTGTCGCGGCGGGGGCGGCTGCTTCCGGAGCAGGCCGAGGCGGAGTAGCGCGCGCGGCGCCGCCCGCCGCCGATGTCAGTGGGACGCGCTTCACTGTGGGGCATGGAACACACCCAGGCGACCGTCCACGACCTGCTGACCCGACTCGGGCCGGGAGGTGGGCACATGTACCTGCCGCTCGACACCGACTCGCAGCAGGTGATCGACCTGCTCTCGTCCATGTACGGCGCACCGCGCACCCTCGTCCTCGACGGCTTCACCGACCCCACGCTCGACGCGAGCGGCGGCCTCGACGTGCTGGCCCCCTTCGAGGACCGCGCCGAGACCATACGGGTGTGGGCGTACGGGAACCAGTGGTTCGGCGCGGGCACGGCGCAGGACGAGGACGGCGTCGTGCGCGGGGTGCTGGCGGTCGCCGAGCGGGCGCTGCCCGAGCCGCTCGCGGCGGCCCCGGGCGAGGACGTCGACTGGGTGGAGCGGCTCGTCGGCATCACCGGGTGGACGCCGCCCGGGACACCGCTGCCGCGGACGGACTGGGCGGATGTCGAGCGCCGCCTCGGCACCGAGCTGCCGGGCGACTACAAGAGGATCGTGGACACGTTCGGACCGGGGCTGTTCGACGCGTGGTTCTGGGTGAACGAGGAGCCGTGGACAGACCTGCGCGAGGACGGCCTCCTCATCTGGGCCGGCACCGAGCACGAGGAGCTGTACTGCTGGCGGGTCCCCGCCCCCGGGAAGCCCGTCGACGACCGGCGGATCGTGGTCCGGAGCTTCGACGGCGAGATCCAGGAATTCCCCGGCTCCACCGCCGCGTTCATCTGCCGCATCCTCACCGACCCGCACCACCCGTACACGCTGGCCCGCTACTTCGACACGCACTGGTTCCTGAGCCACAGCTACAGCGACTGACCGAACCCGGCCGCCAGCGGCATCCGCAGCCCGATCGGCGGCGGCGCCGCCAGCGCGTCCTGCAAGGGCCGCGAGAAGGGGCGGCCGAAGAGCGCGCCCAGCACGAAGTCCACGGCGAGCGCGCCGACTTCGGACCGGTGCTGGGCCAGGCTGTGCCCGTCCGAGTGCACCTCGAAGCGGCACACGTCCCGGTTCGCCTTCTTCGCACGCCCGGCGAGGCGGAACGACAGCTCCGGATCGCTGCGCCGGTCGTCGGTGCCGTGCACGATCAGCACGCTGCGGCCCGCGAGCTGCTTCACCGGTTCGGGCGGCGCCGCGACATCGTCCTCCGGCAGCCAAGGGGCGAGCGCGAGCACGGAGTTGACGGCCTCGTGGCCGCCCGCGTGCAGCGCCGCGCGCCCGCCCATGTCCACGCCCGCGAGACAGATCGGCACGTCCCCGTAGCGGCGCACCACCTCGTCCGCGGCCCACTCGGCGTCCCGGGCGAGCCCGGCCTGCGCCCCGTTCCAGCCCCGGCACCGGTAGTGCACGGCATGCGTGACCAGGCCCTGGTCCCGGCCCGCCCGCGTGAGCCTGCGCGCCAGCGGGCGCAACAGGGCGGCCGCGAGCGACGAGGGCCCGCGGGTGGACGTCTCCTCGCCGGGGGGCAGCAGCAGCACCACGCCACCGACCGCCCCGGGCACCGGCCCGACCGCCTTGCCGAGCCTGGCCTCTCGGGCCGGCATCGCTCGCTGCTGCATGACAGAACAGTGTCAGAAGCCCGGATGTACGCCACCCGTCCGCAGGGTCACTGTTATGTATCGGCGGATCATGACCGCCGCGCCGTCCCCGCGTTCTCCCGGCTTTCGCCCGGCGGGAATTGCGCGGATCCGGTGCGATCTACGCGCGTAGGGTTTAGGGTGCGGAAATGACGAGCCAGACAGCGAACGTGCCCACCGCGGAACAGATCCGGCGCGCCCCCAAGGTGCTCCTCCACGACCACCTCGACGGCGGGCTGCGCCCCGGCACGATCGTCGACATCGCCCACGCGGAGGGGTACGCGAACCTGCCGGAGACCGACCCCGACAAGCTCGGCGTCTGGTTCCGCGAGGCGGCCGACTCCGGTTCCCTGGAGCGGTACCTGGAGACCTTCGCCCACACCTGCGCCGTCATGCAGACCAAGGAGGCGCTGTTCCGGGTCGCCGCCGAGTGCGCCGAGGACCTCGCCGAGGACGGAGTCGTCTACGCCGAGGTGCGCTACGCCCCCGAGCAGCACCTGGAGAAGGGCCTCACCCTCGAAGAGGTCGTCGAGACGGTCAACGACGGCTTCCGGGAGGGCGAGCGGCGTGCGCGGGAGAACGGCCACCGCATCCGCGTAGGGGCCCTGCTCACCGCGATGCGGCACGCGGCCCGCGCCCTGGAGATCGCCGAACTCGCCAACCGCTACCGCGACCTGGGCGTCGTCGGATTCGACATCGCGGGCGCCGAGGCGGGCTTCCCTCCCACCCGGCACCTCGACGCGTTCGAGTACCTCAAGCGCGAGAACAACCACTTCACGATCCACGCCGGTGAGGCCTTCGGCCTGCCCTCCATCTGGCAGGCGCTGCAGTGGTGCGGCGCCGACCGCCTCGGCCACGGCGTGCGCATCATCGACGACATCAAGGTCGCCGACGACGGCACGGTCCAGCTCGGCCGCCTCGCCAGCTACGTACGCGACAAGCGCATCCCGCTGGAGCTCTGCCCGACCTCCAACCTGCAGACGGGCGCCGCCGCCTCGTACGGCGACCACCCCATCGGCCTGCTGCGCACCCTGCACTTCAGGGCCACGGTCAACACGGACAACCGCCTGATGTCCGGCACGTCGATGAGCCGCGAGTTCGAGCACCTGGTCGACGCCTTCGGCTACACGCTCGACGACATGCAGTGGTTTTCCGTCAATGCGATGAAGTCAGCATTCATTCCTTTCGACGAACGACTGGCGATGATCAATGACGTCATCAAGCCCGGACATGCCGAGTTGAAGTCCGAGTGGCTGTTCCGGCAGACCGCTTCGACCAGCGGTTCTGCCGACGAATAGCGGCAATTCGCAGGTCACGGAAGGGGTTACGGGTCTCGACACGCGACCGCTTTTCGTTGTTTGCGACCGCGCCGATGGCGTGTTTACGGTCGTGGACCGCTCAAGCCCCGTCTACGACATACGTCATGAGGACGCACTCAACATGAAGCAGTCTGCTGCCAAGACCCTCGGTGTCGCCGCTCTCGGTGCCGCCTTCGCCGCCGCCGGTGCCGGTGCCGCGAACGCCGCCCCGGGCGTTCCGGACGCCGCCGCGACCCTGGGCTCCGTGACCCAGAACCTCCCCACCGAGTCGGTCACGAAGGTCCTGCCCGCCGGTGCCCCCGAGTCCCTGGCCGCCGGGCAGAACGCCCTGGACAGCACGCTCAGCACCGCCAAGCCCATCGTCGACCGCGCCGCCCCCTCGGCTCTCCCCACCGACGGCGGCGACCCGGTCTCCGGCCTCCTCGGCGGCCTTCCCGTGAACGGCCTCACCGGCGGTCTGCCGGGCGGCCTGGGCGCCTGACCCGCACGCACACCGAAGGGGCGCACCCGCGATCTCGCGGGTGCGCCCCTTCGTGCGCGGACAGCCGGTGTCACCAGGCCTGACGGGCCTTGTCCTCGCTCGGGAGCAGCAGCCACAGGGCGAGGTAGACGAGGAACTGGGGGCCGGGCAGCAGACACGAGGCAACGAAGATCACGCGCATCGTGGTCGCGGAGGTGCCGAAGCGCCGTGCCAGCGCTGCGCACACTCCGCCGATCATCCGTCCGTTGGTGGGGCGGGCCAGGGCGGTCATGGTGGGCTCCTTCGCGAACCGTTGCGGTGAGGTCCTTACGTCTTCGAAGGTACGGTCACGAAGGGGGCAAAACGTCAGCTCACGGGGCGATGCCGACCCTGGTAATCGTCGGGGTCCGACCCTGAGCCGGCTCCTCCAGGGGGAGGGGCACCGTCTCGCTCCTGTGGCGGAGCCTGGCCCGCAGCGCGGGCACCACGGCCGCATGGGCGACGGCCACGCCCACCGTGTTCAGCAGCAGCGAGTCGACGTCCACGACCTGTCCCGGCACCCCGGTCTGCAGCAGTTCGATGCCGAGGGAGATCAGGGCGCCCGCCGCGACCGTACGCACCAGCGAACCCCACACCGACACGTAGAGCCGCCCGCCCGCGAGCGGCAGCAGCACACCGAGCGGCGCGAGCAGCCCCAGCCCCTCACCGATGCGCTTGGCCCCCTCGGCCCAGCCGAGCGCCAGATCGGCGCGGATACCGGCCAGCGGTTGCAGATTGGCGGCGCTGACCCACGGCACGTCCAGGGGGCGCAGCGTGATCCATGCGACGAGCAGGAGATGTACGGCGAGGAGAGCGAAGCCTGCCGTACGGATGCGGACGGCGGCCCTGTGGCCGCCCGAGCGATGGCGCTGCACGCACCCCAAGACGCCGCCCCCGGGACGATCGGTTCCACACCCGTCCCGCCCGGTCCGCCGACCGGGCTCAGCCCACCGTCTCGGCCGGCGCCGGAATGTTCCCCGGCCGGGCCTTCACCGCGTCCGTGCACTCGTAGTCGCGCAGCGGATCGTCCCCGGGCCCGCCGAGCACCACATGGGCCCCGCTCTGCGTCGTCGTCATCTTGCTGTTCGCGAAGGTGCAGACGATCTGGGCGAGGGCGAACGGCGACAGGTCGTCCGGCGGGGTGCTCAGCCGCAGCGCCTCGGCGGGGTCGTCCTTGCCGGGCCCCGACACCTTGAGCTTGGCGCTCACGTCCGTGGAGTAACCGGCCTGCGACTCCTCGGCCGACGGCCGCTGCGCCAGCTGCGCCAGGAGCTGCTGGGCGACCATGGTGCGCTCGGAGGACTGGCCGCGCTCCAGGGTGACCGTACGGTCGACCGTCACGAGCTGCGACGTACAGACGAGATAGATCTGCACGGGGAACTGGCCGCCCGTCCGCGTCTCCACCCCGTCCGTGCCCGACAGGGAGCAGCCCACGCGGGTGGGCGCCGCGCCGAACTCGGTGGGGACCTCGGTCGGCCTGATCCCGCACCCGGCGAGCAGCAGCGCCGACAGACCGAGCAGGCCCGCCAGCCTGGTGTGCGGCCTCACGTGGCGGCACCGCCTTCCTGGGAGTCGTCGACGAGATTCTCGCCCTCGTCCTCGTCGTCGCGCGTGTCGCGCGGCAGCCGCAGCGAGAACACCGCCCCGCCGTCCGGCGAGTTGGTGGCGGTGATCTCACCGCCGTGGATGTGCGCGTTCTCCAGGGCGATGGAAAGACCGAGCCCCGAGCCCTCCGAACGCGGCCGGGAGGCACTGGCCTTGTAGAACCGGTCGAAGACGTGCGGCAGCACGTCCTCCGGGATGCCGGGCCCGTGGTCGGTCACGTCGATGAGGAGATCGTCGCCCTCCACGCGGACGGCGACCCGCACCGGGGAACCGCCGTGCTTGAGCGCGTTGCCGATCAGATTGGCGAGGATCACGTCCAGGCGGCGCGGGTCGAGCCGCGCCATGGTGCCGCGCTCGGCGTCCAGCTCCACCGCGTCCAGCCAGGCGCGGGCGTCGATGCAGGCGGTGATCTGGTCGGCGATGTCGACGTCGTCGAGGACGAGCCGGGCGGTGCCCGCGTCGAAGCGGGTGACCTCCATCAGATTCTCGACCAGGTCGTTCAGGCGCCGGGTCTCGCTCACCACGAGCCGCACCGCGGGCTCGATCATCGGGTCCACCGAACCGGTCTCCGCGTCGAGCTCCTCCTCCAGGACCTCGGTGACGGCGGTGATCGCGGTCAGCGGGGTGCGCAGCTCGTGCGACATGTCGGCGACGAACCGGCGCGAGGACTCGTCCCGCGCGCGCATGTCGGCGACCTGCTTCTCCAGGTTCTCCGCCGTCTTGTTGAACGTACGGGACAGCTCGGCCAGTTCATCGGTGCCGGAGACCCGCAGGCGGGTGTCGAGCTTGCCCTCGCCCAGCCTGCGGGCGGCGACACCCAGGCGGTGCACGGGCTTGAGGACGGTCGTCGCGGCGGCCTGCGCGAGCAGCGCCGAGCCGATCAGCGCGAGGCCGGTGGCGATCCCGAGCGACCAGGCGAGCGAGTTGAGGTCCTTGGCCTCCGGCTCCAGCGACTTGAGCATGTAACCGGTCGGCCCGCCGGCCACCCGCGCGCCGCCCACCAGATAGGGGTCGCCGCCCTG
This sequence comes from Streptomyces sp. VRA16 Mangrove soil, assembly GCF_017377775.1. Lineage (GTDB taxonomy): Bacteria > Actinomycetota > Actinomycetes > Streptomycetales > Streptomycetaceae > Streptomyces. The sequence goes on along the minus strand of NZ_JAFVLN010000010.1, from coordinate 202,024 downwards.
CGTGGTGCGCTGCCAGTACAGGTGGTACCCGTCCTTCTTGCCGCCGGAGGACGACTGCTTGCGGTTCACCGCGTCCTGCAACGAGTCCGGCACGTCGGCAAGGGTGAAGGCGTCGAGATCCGAATTGCCCTCCACCTGGCGGCCGTTCTCGTCCGTGCCGATGAGCAGCACGCTGAAGTGCTGGCTGCTGTCGGCCATCAGGTTCGCCGCGTGCTGGAGCTCGCCCTGCGTGGGGTGCTCGGGCAGCACGGCCGCCCGGTTCTGCATCTCCTGCTGGAAGTCGCTCAGCGCCGCGTCCTGGGTCCGGGTGAGGACCGCCTCGCGGTTGAGCCAGTACGCGATCCCGGACGCGGAGACGGCGGCGGTCAGCGCCACGAGGGCGAACACCACGACGAGCCGCAGGCGCAGGCTGGTGAAGCGCAGGCCGGCCAGTATCGCCTTCTTCGCCGCGGCCCAGCCACGGAGCTTGTGGTGCGGTTCGGTCACTGAGGCGTGTCCAGCCGGTAGCCGACGCCGCGCACGGTACGGATCAGGGTCGGCGACGACGGCACGTCCTCGACCTTCGCGCGCAGCCGCTGCACACAGGCGTCGACGAGCCGCGAGTCACCGAGGTAGTCGTGCTCCCACACCAGACGCAGCAACTGCTGCCGGGACAGCGCCTGACCGGGCCGCCGGCTCAGTTCGAGCAGCAACCGCAGCTCGGTGGGCGTCAGTTGAAGGTCCTCGCCGTTCTTCGTGACCGTCATCGCGGAGCGGTCGATGACCAGCGAGCCGAACGACGCCGAGTCGTTGGCCTCGCGCTCGCCGCGGCGCAGCACGGCACGGATACGGGCGTCGAGCACCCGCCCCTGCACCGGCTTCACCACATAGTCGTCGGCCCCGGACTCCAGGCCGACCACCACGTCGATGTCATCACTGCGCGCGGTGAGCAGGATGATCGGCAGCTGGTCCGTGCGCCGGATGCGTCGGCACACCTCGAAACCGTCGATGCCCGGCAGCATCACATCGAGCACGATCAGATCCGGCCGCTGCTCACGCAGCAGCTTCAGACCGTCCTCGCCGGTGGCAGCGGTGGCCACCCGATGGCCCTGGCGCGTCAGAGACAGCTCCAGTGCCGTACGGATGGCGTCGTCGTCCTCGATCAGCAACAGGGAAGGCACGAGCGCCATTCTGGCCCATGACAGGCCCTTAGTTCGACCGCCGGAGCCCTCCCACACGCGACGCACACAGTGGGAGGCGCTGTGACAGGTCTGTGACAGTCGACGGACACCGTCATGAAGTCCCCCGGGCAAGCTTTTGGACATCGCAAGGAACGCAAGCGAAGAACCGGACTCCACGACGGGGGGCGCGAGATGAACACGCTGCACAGCACCAGCTCGAGCGCAGTTGTCACGCGCCTGCACGATGTCGCGGTCCGGCACGAGAAGTCCGGTGCCGTGAGCGGGCGGGGGTGCGCTCGCGGCACCGGGCGTCAGCACACCACGTTCATTTCGGTGGTTGACGCGTACGAGGCGGTGGCCGACGAGGGGCACGGGGGTGGCCACGGGGGAGCCGCGTACAGGGAGGAATCGGGGGAGCAGCGTCGTACGTCCTTGTCGGAGGCCGAGTTCACGGCCTACGTCCAGGAGCGCCGCGCCTCCCTGTACGCAACCGCCTACCACCTGACCGGGGACCGCTTCGAGGCGGAGGATCTCCTCCAGAGTGCTCTGTTCTCGACGTACCGGGCCTGGGACAGGATCAGTGACAAGGCGGCCGTGGGTGGCTACCTGCGCCGCACCATGACCAACCTGCACATCAGCGCGTGGCGCCGCCGCAAGCTGAACGAGTACCCGACCGAGGAGCTGCCGGAGACGGTCGGCGACACGGACGCGATGCGCGGCACCGAGCTGCGGGCGGTTCTCTGGCAGGCCCTGGCCCGCCTTCCCGAACTGCAGCGCACGATGCTCGTGCTCCGCTACTACGAAGGCCGTACCGACCCGGAGATCGCCGAGATCCTCGACATCAGCGTCGGCACGGTGAAGTCCAGCATCTGGCGCTCGCTGCGCCGGCTGCGCGACGACGAGGTCCTGAGCTTCGGCCGGGACCAGGAAGAGTCCTTCGGCGAGCTCGTCGCCTGAGGCAGGGGGGGAACGGGGGCCCGCTTCGGGGGAGGCGGGGAGTTCCGGGGGGAACACCGGGGGGAAGCACGGGGGAGAGCGGGGAAAACGGAAGGTCCGGGCGGACGGGGGGTCTGCCCGGACCTTCTGCCGTGTTCGGCCGCCCGGTGCCGGGCGAGGTCTACAGCGCCGTGCTGCGCGCCTTCACACAGCGGCCCGCCGCCGCGGCCGCCACCCGGCCCAGCGCCTCCTCCTTGCCGCAGGCGTGCGCCCCGAGCGCCACCTGCCGGGCCACGATGGTGCGCTCGGCACGCATCAGGCGCCAGCCGCGGCGCAGCAGGAACGGGACCGACTTGCGGCCCTCCTTCAGATCGCGGAGCAGCCGGCGGCGGAACGTCGTCGAGGGGCGCCCGCGCAGGCACAGCGCGTCCGCCAGCACACCCAGCTCCCCGCACCGCGTCACGATGTCCGCCGCGAAGATCCCCTCGGCGATGAACAGGGGCGTGCGCTCGATGTCGAGTGCTTCCTCGCCCACCCGCGAGCTGGTCGAGATGTCGTACACCGGGACGGTCGTCCGCCCCTTCTCGCACAGTTCGACGATCGCGGCGAGCGCCGTCTCGGTGTCCCAGGAGTCCGGCGAGTCCCAGTCGATGTCCGAGGTGCCGGGCACCAGCGGCAGCGTCGGGTCGTCCGCCTCCTTGTAGAAGTCGTCGAGACAGAGCACGGGAAGCCCGGAGCGGGCGGCGAACGACGACTTGCCGGAGCCGGAGGGGCCGGACAGCAGGACGACCCGGGTCGGTATCGGAGGATGCGAACTCACGAGAGACCAGTGTGAGGCATCAGGGCCCGGGTGCCGACCTCGCGTCGCGGCCATGTGGCGGGCGCCACGTCAACTACGCTGTGTCGCCGAACGGTTACCCGAGCCGTGCGGCAAGTTCCGAAGACGTACCCGAGGATCCTGGCGGAATCACATGTCCCGACACTCAGCCCCCAAGTCCCCTTCCCGCGCCCGTGGTTCGCTGCTCCGCGTCGGCCTCACCGTGACCGCGGCCGGTGCGGTCGTCGCGGGCGGCGGCGGTGCCGCGAGTGCCGCGGCGCCGCAGGACGCCGGGCCGGCCGCGACCTCCGGTGACGTCTCGCCGGGGCAGGCGGTGTCGAACGCGCTGCACTCCTCGACGGTCGGCGGCCTCGGTGTCGTCAAGGGGCTGCGCCTCGACCCGCTGGCCGGCACCGGCGTCGACCCGCTGGACAACGCGGTCGGCACCCAGATCGCCGACTTCAAGCCGGTCAGCACGGCCGCCGTCACGGCCCCGATCACGTCCGGCGGCGCGCTGAAGGACCTGCCGGTGGTCGGCCCCGCCACCGGTGTGCTGCCCGGCTGACCCTCAGGACTCGCGTACGGACCGCTGTGTGCGGAGCGGCACTTCGCGTACGAGGCGCGCCGCCCCGAACGCCACCGCGCACAGCACCGCCGTGCCGACCGCGACCCCGTGCAGTCCGGCGACGATCGCCGCGGGCCCGGCGCCGCCGTGCGCCCGCTGGATGAAGACGGACCCGAGCACCGCCACCCCGAGCGAGCCGCCGACGGTCCGCAGCAGCGTCTGGGTCCCGCCGGCCGCGCCCAGGTCGCGGGGCTCGGCGCTGTTCATGGTGATCAGCAGCGAGGGTTGCAGCAGGCAGCCCAGGCCGACTCCGAGCGCCAGGGTCAGGGCGGACGCCGCCCAGGCCGGGGTCTGCGTGCCCAGCAGGAGCAGGGACAGGGCGCCCGCCGTCGCCAGCGCGCCGCCCGCGAGCGGGTAGGGCCGGTAGCGGCCGCCGCCGCTCACCCGGCGTCCGATGGCCAGTTGGGCGCCCATCATGCCGAGCATCAGGGGGAGCAGCAGCAGTCCGCTGCCGGTCGACGACATGCCCCGTACGTGCTGCATGTACTGCGGCAGATAGGTGGCGGCCGCGAGCATCGCCGCCCCCGCGGTGAAGCTCAGCACCTGCGCGACGCCGAAGTTGCGGTCGCGGAACAGGCGGGGCGGGATCACCGGCTCGGCCGCGCGCCGCTCCACCGCGACGAACCCGGCGAGGGCCGCCACCGCGACCACGGCGAGCGCCGCGATCGGGGGCGACGTCCAGGCGTACGTCGTCCCGGCCCAGGACGACAGCAGCGTCAGGGCGAGGATCGTGACGGTGAGCAGGGCCGCGCCCGCGAGGTCGACCCGGGCCCGCACGCGCTCGGTGCGCACGTGCACGCCCGCTCCGACGACGGCGAGGGCGACCGCCCCGATGGGCACGTTGACGTAGAACACCCACCGCCAGTCCAGCTGGTCCGTGAGGAAACCGCCGATCAGCGGGCCGCCGATCATCGCGGCGGGCAGCAGCACGCCGATGACGGACTGCGAGCGGCCCGCCCCCGCGGGCCCGAGCAGCGTGCCGACGAGGGAGAGCGCGCCGACGAACAGGCCGCCCGCGCCGATGCCCTGCACCGCCCGGAACGCGATCAGCTGTCCCATGTCCTGGGCGAGCCCGCAGAGCACGGAGCCGGCGAGGAACACGGCGATCGAGGTGAGATAGCTGCCCTTGCGGCCGTAGAGGTCGCCGATCTTTCCCCAGAGGGGAGTGGTGACGGCGGTGGCCAGCAGATAGGCGGTGACCACCCAGGACAGGTGGTCCAGGCCGCCGAGGTCGTCGACGATGACGGGCAGGGCCGTGCCGACGATCGTGCCGTCCAGCGTGGCGAGCACGATGCCGAGCAGCAGCCCGGCGATCACCAGCCGGGAGGGCGTGCGCTGCGTGGTGTCCCGGATCTCCCGGGTGAGAGTCGTCATGGCTGCCTCAGGCCGCGTACGGGCGGACGGACTTGGCGTCGCGCAGGGCGTGCGCCCACCAGGCGAGCTGGTCGAGCATCGCCTTGGCGGCGGCGTCCACGGCCGGGTCGTCGACGCGGCCGTCCGTGTCGAAGGCCGCGTACGCGTGGTGGAAGCTGACCGTGTTGCGGATGGTCACGGCGTTCAACTCGGCCATCACGAGCCGGAGTTGCTCGACCGCGCGCAGTCCGCCGGACAGCCCGCCGTACGAGACGAACGCGATCGGCTTGCCGTGCCACTCCCGGTTGTGCCAGTCGATGGCGTTCTTCAGGGCCGCCGGAAAGCTGTGGTTGTACTCGGGCGTGACGAAGACGAACGCGTCGGCCGCGGCCAGGCGCGGCGAGACCGCCGCGAGGGCCTCCGTCGTGCCGGGTGGCGGCGCCTCGCCGAAGGCCGGCAGGACGGTCGGCAGCGGCGTCTCGGTGAGGTCGACGACATCGGCGGACAGATCTCCGTGCTGGGCGAGACGGCCGGTCAGCCACCGGGTGACGACCGGTGCGAAGCGGCCCTCGCGGGTGGAGCCGACGAGGACGGCGACGCGGAGCGCAGTGGTGCCCGGCATGGTGGAACCCCCTGGATGTGTACGGCGTACTCATTGGCGTACAACGTACACATCAATGTGTACGGCGTCTACTGGGGATACGCTGTACACGTCGGTGGGTGGGAAACGAGCAGCGAGAGGGGTCGATGGCGTGGTGGCGCAGAAGAAGACCGAGGGCGGCGAGGGGGAGCGCCTGGTCGAGCCTTCGCTCTGGGAGCGCCTTGAGCGGCCCGCGCCCACCCGGCGCGCCGCGCTGACGCTGGAGCGGATCGCCGCGGCGGCCGTGGAGCTGGCCGACGAGGAGGGCGGCGCCGCCGTGACCATGCGCCGCCTGGCCGCCAGGCTGGGCGTCGCGCCGATGGCCGCCTACCGGCACGTCTCCGGCAAGGAGGATCTGTGGGCGCTGATGTTCGACCGGGTGTCGGCCGAGCTGACGGTGCCCGACGACGTGGCCGACTGGCGCGAGGTGCTGCGCTCGTTCGCGCTGCAGACACGGGAGCTGATGCTCCGGCACCCCTGGCTCGGGGGCGCGCCGCTGCCGCTCATCCAGCTCACCCCGGCGCGGATGGCCGTGGCGGAGCGGCAGTTGAGTGCGCTGGGAGGGCACGGCCTCGACGCGGACGAGATGGTGGCCGCGTTCCGTGCGGTCGGCGCGTTCGTGCACGGGGCCACGCAGACCGAGATCGCGCTGCGTCAGTACCGCGAGCAGCACGGCTGGAAGAGCGGCGACGAGACGCGGGAGGCGCTCGCCCCGCAGATGAACTACCTGATGCGGAGCGGCCGTTACCCGACCTACAAGAAGTACGCCCTGTCGGCGACCCGCAAGGACGACCCGGCCTGGGAGTTCGAGTTCGGCCTCGACTGCGTGCTGGACGGGATCGCGCGGCGGCTCGGTATCTGAGCCCCGGTGGGCGTGCGGAAGCCCCGGCCCCTCCTGGACGGAGAAGGGGCCGGGGCTTCCGGTTCCGCGGGGCCTCGGGCTAGTACGAGGACCCGGACGCGCCCAGCGAACCCGTCGGGTGCCAGACCGTCTTCGTCTCCAGGAAGGAGGTCAGGCGGTCCGTGCCCGGGTCCGCCGTGAAGTCCTCCACAGGCTGGGGACGGCGTACGCGCTTCAGGTTGTCCGCGGCCGCGATCTCCAGCTCCTTCGCGAGGTCCGCGTCGGCGCCGGTCAGGTCGATGCCGTTGACGTCCTGGTGCGCGGCCAGCGACGGGGCGATCTCCGCCGCCCGGCCGGAGAGGATGTTGACGACGCCGCCGGGCACGTCGGACGTGGCGAGCACCTCGCCGAGGGAGAGCGCGGGCAGCGGGCTCTTCTCGCTCGCGACCACCACGACCGTGTTGCCGGTCGCGATCACCGGGGCGATCACCGAGACCAGGCCGAGGAAGGACGAGTCCTGCGGCGCGAGGACCGTGACGACGCCGGACGGCTCCGGGGTCGAGAGGTTGAAGAAGGGGCCGGCGACCGGGTTGGCGCCGCCGACGACCTGGGCGATCTTGTCGGTCCAGCCCGCGTACCAGACCCAGCGGTCGATCGCCGCGTCCACGACGGCCGCCGCTTTCGACCTGCCGATGCCCTCGGCCTCGGAGACCTCGCGCACGAACTGCTCGCGGCGGCCCTCCAGCATCTCGGCGACGCGGTAGAGGACCTGCCCGCGGTTGTACGCCGTCGCGCCCGACCAGCCGCCGAACGCCTTGCGCGCGGCGACCACCGCGTCACGGCCGTCCTTGCGGGAGGAGAGGGGCGCGTTGGCCAGCCAGTCGCCGCTCTTGCCATCGGTCACTTCGTACACCCGGCCGCTCTCGGAACGCGGGAACTTCCCGCCCACGTACAGCTTGTAGGTCTTGAAGACGGACAGACGCGCCTGGGAATCAGACATCGAGGTAGGCCTCCAGACCGTGACGGCCACCCTCGCGGCCGAAGCCCGACTCCTTGTAGCCGCCGAACGGCGAGGTCGGATCGAACTTGTTGAACGTGTTGGCCCAGACGACGCCCGCACGGAGCTTGTTCGCCACCGCGAGGATGCGGGAGCCCTTCTCCGTCCAGATGCCGGCCGAGAGGCCGTACTGCGTGTTGTTGGCCTTGGCGACGGCCTCCTCCGGCGTACGGAACGTGAGGACGGAGAGCACCGGGCCGAAGATCTCGTCGCGGGCGACGGTGTGCGCCTGCGTGACGTTCGTGAACAGCGTCGGCGCGAACCAGTAGCCGGACGACGGCAGTTCGCACGGAGCGCTCCAGCGCTCGGCGCCCTCGGCCTCGCCGGTCTCCGCGAGCGCGGTGATCCGGGCCAGCTGCTCGGCCGAGTTGATCGCGCCGATGTCCGTGTTCTTGTCCAGCGGGTCGCCGAGGCGCAGCGTGGACAGGCGGCGCTTGAGCGCGTCGAGCACCTCGTCCTGCACCGACTCCTGGACCAGGAGGCGGGAGCCCGCGCAGCAGACCTGGCCCTGGTTGAAGAAGATGCCGGTGACGATGCCCTCGACGGCCTGGTCGATCGGGGCGTCGTCGAAGACGATGTTCGCGCCCTTGCCGCCCAGCTCCAGGGTGAGCTTCTTGTCCGTGCCCGCGACCGTGCGCGCGATCTGCTTGCCGACGGCCGTGGAGCCGGTGAAGGCGACCTTGTTCACGTCGGGGTGCGCGACGAGCGCCGCGCCCGTGTCGCCGTACCCGGGAAGGATGTTGACGACGCCCTTCGGCAGGCCCGCCTGGCGGCAGATGTCCGCGAAGAAGAGGGCGGACAGCGGGGTCGTCTCGGCGGGCTTGAGCACCACCGTGTTGCCGGTGGCGAGCGCCGGGGCGATCTTCCAGGCCAGCATCAGGAGCGGGAAGTTCCAGGGGATGACCTGGCCGGCCACGCCCAGCGGCTTCGGGTTCGGCCCGAACCCGGCGTGGTCCAGCTTGTCCGCCCAGCCCGCGTAGTAGAAGAAGTGCGCGGCGACCAGCGGGAGGTCCGCGTCGCGGGTCTCCTTGATCGGCTTGCCGTTGTCGAGCGTCTCCAGGACGGCCAGCTCACGGCTGCGCTCCTGGATGATGCGCGCGATACGGAACAGGTACTTGCCGCGCTCGGCGCCCGGCAGCGCCGACCACTTCTCGAACGCCTTGCGGGCGGCCTTCACGGCCCGCTCGACGTCGGCCTCGCCGGCCTGCGCGACCTCGGAGAGGACCTCCTCGGTCGACGGGGAGACCGTCTTGAAGACCTTGCCGTCGGCGGCCTCGGCGAACTCGCCGTCGATGAACAGGCCGTACGACGGCGCGATGTCGACGACCGAACGCGACTCGGGCGCGGGGGCGTACTCAAATACAGATGCCATGGGTGATCAGTCCACCGTCACGTAGTCGGGACCGGAGTAGCGGCCGGTGGCCAGCTTCTGACGCTGCATCAGCAGGTCGTTGAGGAGGGAGGAGGCGCCGAACCGGAACCAGTGGTTGTCGAGCCAGTCCTCGCCCGCCGTCTCGTTCACCAGCACCAGGAACTTGACGGCGTCCTTGGAGGTGCGGATGCCGCCCGCGGGCTTCACACCGATCTGGACGCCGGTGGCCGCGCGGAAGTCCCGTACGGCTTCCAGCATCAGGAGGGTGTTCGCGGGCGTCGCGTTCACCCCGACCTTGCCGGTCGACGTCTTGATGAAGTCGGCGCCCGCCAGCATGCCGATCCAGCTCGCGCGGCGGATGTTGTCGTACGTGGACAGCTCGCCGGTCTCGAAGATGACCTTGAGCCGGGCGGACCCGCTGGCCTCCTTCACGGCGCGGATCTCCTCGTAGACCTTCATGTAGTGACCGGCCAGGAAGGCGCCGCGGTCGATGACCATGTCGATCTCGTCGGCGCCGGCCTCGACGGCGTCCCGCACGTCCGCCAGCTTCACGCCGAGCGCGGCGCGCCCCGCCGGGAAGGCGGTGGCGACGGAGGCGACCTTCACGTCCGTCCCGGCGACGGCGGCCTTCGCGGTGGCGACCATGTCCGGGTAGACGCAGACGGCGGCCGTGCGGGGCGTCGTGCGGTCGGTCGGGTCCGGGTTGACGGCCTTCGCGCCGAGGGCCCGGACCTTGCCCGGGGTGTCGGCGCCCTCAAGGGTCGTCAGGTCGATCATCGAGATGGCCAGGTCGATGGCGTACGCCTTCGCCGTGGTCTTGATGGATCGCGTGCCGAGCGCGGCGGCCCTGGCCTCCAGGCCCACCGCGTCGACGCCGGGCAGCCCGTGGAGGAAGCGGCGCAGGGTGGCCTCGGATGCGGTGGCGTCGGTCAGCGCGTGTTCTTTGGCATGGGCGGATGCGGGTGCAGTGGACATGGTCACGAGGGGAGCATATCTACGCGCGTAGCGGCTGTACAGGGGGCCTTGGTCCCGGGGGCGGCGCCTTCTCGTCCGGCGGTTGCCCGCGCCCCTGGGACGCGCGTCTGTGGTGCGGCATCTCGTCGATGGAGGCGCGGGGATCCCGCGTCAGGCCGTGCGGTGCGCGAACGCGTTCAGGGTCAGGGCCAGGGCGGACGTCAGGCGGCGGGCGTACGGGACGTGGAGGGACTCGTTGGGGCCGTGGGCGTTCGCGCCGGGGCCGAGGACGCCGCACGCCAGGAACTGCGCGGCCGGGAACTGCCGGCTGAGCCTGCCCATCAGGGGGATCGTGCCGCCCTGCCCGATGTGCGCGAGGTCCGCCCCGTCGAAGCAGGCCCGGCTCGCCCCGGCGAGGGCCGCCGCGAGCCAGGGCTCCTCGGCGGGCGCGTGCCAGCCGTCGGCCAGGACCCGGTCCGGGGTGAACCGCACCGATACGCCGTACGGAGGGTCGGCCTCCAGGAGCCGGGCGACCTCGGCGACCGCCGCTGCGGCGTCCACCGTCGGAGGCAGCCGCAGCGACAGCTTGAGCCGGGTGCGCGGGCGCAGCACATTGCCGGCCGAGGCGACGGGCGGCAGGCCGTCCGCGCCGGTCACCTCCAGGCTCGGGCGCCAGGCCCGGTTCAGGAGCAGTTCCTCGGGGTCGGCGGTCACCGGGGACGCGTCCGCGTGCCAGGCGAAGCGGCGGGCGACCTGGTCGCCGAGGATCCGGGCCGCGTCCCGGGCCTGGGCGCGGCGCGCGGCGGGCACCTCGCCGTGCAGGGCCGCGCAACGCAGCTCGCCGGTCGCGGCGTCCTCCAGGCGGTCCAGGAGCAGCCGGGCGACGCGGAACGTGGAGGGCACGACCCCGCCCGCGTCCCCGGAGTGCGCGCCCTCGTCCAGGACCCGCACGTCGAGCGTGCCGCCGCAGGCGCCGCGCAGCGAGGTGACCAGCCACAGCCGCTCGTAGTCGCCCGCGCCCGAGTCCAGGCAGAGGACCAGGCCCACCTCGCCGATGCGCGGGGCGAGCGCGCCGAACCAGTGGTCGAGGTCGGGGCTGCCCGACTCCTCGCCCGCCTCGAACACGCCGACGCAGCGCGGCCGGGCCGCATCCTGCTCGGCCAGCGCGCGGACCGCGGTGAACGCGGCGAACAGCGCGTATCCGTCGTCGGCGCCCCCACGCCCGTACAGCCGGGTGCCGTCGAAGACCGGCTCCCACGCGGAGCGGCCCTCGCTCCAGCCGTCACCCTCGGGCTGCTTGTCGAGATGGCCGTAGAACAGGACTGTCTCGTCGGTGCGGCTGCCGTGTCCCGGCACCTCGAAGAAGACCAGCGGGGTGCGGCCGGGGGACCGGAGCACCTCGACGCGCAGTCCGGGCAGGGCCGGTGCCTGCGTGCGCAGCCAGGCGGCCGCCGCCCGCGCCGCCCGGTCCAGGAAGCCGTGGGCCTCCCAGTCCGCGTCGTAGGCGGGGCTGACGGCGGGAACGCGGATGTGCTCCTCGACGAGCGGCAGCAGCTCCGTGTCCCAGCGGCTGTCGCAGAAGTCCCGTACGAGAACGGGGTCGGCGGCCGGCGCGGGTGCGGGCTCAGGCATCGGCCAGGACCTTCGAGGCCGGGGCGAACGTGATACCGAGCAGGTCCTCCAGCGGCGTGTACAGCTCGGGCATGTACATCGTGCGGGAGAGGGGCAGGCGCGCGGCCGGGGCGACCAGCACGCTGATCCTCTCGCCCGCCGTGACGTGCGCCGACGCGAGGGGCTGTCCCTCCGCGTCGAACGTCGTGATCAGGTCGGGGAACGCGGCCCGGCGCTCGCCGTCCAGCTCCAGCGCCATGTACTCGTTGACGAAGTGCAGGGTGGTGCCCGCGGCGTCGTCGAGCACGACGACCCCCACGTCCAGGCCCTCGCGCTGCTCGCAGCGGTACGTGCGGACCGTGCCGGTGACGGCGATCTCGCCGCCCAGGTGCGCGGCCGCGCCCTCGGGGCCGTCCGCGAGGAAGCGGCGGCCCAGCTCCATGGCGAAGCTGATGGCGCCGGGGGCGCCGTGCTCGACGGCGTAGCCGACCTCGACCGGGTTGCGGGCCGCGCCCACCCAGCCGCCTGCCTCGACGGAGGCGCGCCGCACGACGTTCGACGTGGCGTCCAGCCGGCCGCCGGTCGACCCCTCGACGTAGGCGCCCGGCTTGCCGCCCGCGTAGCCCTGGTAGGAGCGGTAGCCGTCCTCGGCGTGCAGGCCCATCGCGCCCATCTGGCTGGAGGGGTGGGCGCGGCCGTTGCAGGCCAGGTCGATGACGGGCAGGCCGGTCATCGCAGAGTGGAACCAGCCGTTGATGGTGGTCTCGGCGCCGTTCTCGTTGGTGTGGATCGCGGCGAGCGGGCGCGGCAGGTCGCGACGGAGCAGCTCCAGGGCGCGCAGCAGCTGGGTGGGGAGCACCAGCGGGTCGGGTGCGGCGGGGGCGCCGACCAGGGCGACGGTGGCCGTCAGCGCGTCCGGGGCGAACTCGTCGGCGGACCACAGCTCGGGCGTGCCGACCTGGAGGGCCAGTTCCGCGGTGCGCAGGCCTCGCTCGACGAACCCGCCGCCGCCCCCGCCGAGCACGGCGCCGCCGTAGACCGCGGCCTTGATGTCGTCGTGGGTCAACTGTCGCTTCACGGGGGCTCCTTGGGGTGGTGGTGCAGGTGGTGCAGGTGGTGCAGGCAGTGCAAGTGGTGCGTGGGGCGGTTGTTTGGTGGCGGGTGGTGATGCTGTTGCCGGAGGGGTGGGCGGCTGCTCGGCGGCGGCGACGCAGTTGCCGGAGGGGTGGTCGGCCGCTCGGCGGCGGTGGTGACGTTGTTGCCGGAGGGGTGGGCGATTGCTCGGTGGCGGTGGCGGTGGCGGTGGCGGTGGCGACGCCGGTGGCGTCGCCGGAGGGGTGGGCGGTTACTTGGCGGCGGTGACGACGCCGTTGCCGAAGGAGTAGAGGGCGTCGCCCGCGATGGCGCCGCCCGCGAAGATCTCCAGGTTCTCCTTGGCCTTCGCGCCGAGGATCCGGGGTGCGAGGACGCGCACGGCGAGGCCCGCGACGACCATCCAGCCGGCCATCGGGGTGGTGATCAGCAGGCCGGTGGCGAGCATGATGCCGAGCTGGCGCCGCGGCCCGCCGAGCAGTTGGACGATCGCGCCCGGGACGGCCCAGAGAGCGAGATGGCGGGCCGTCTCCGCCGACGGCCCCGCCTTGATGGCGGCGACGTACGCGGCGTCGATCGGCGCGGTCCGCCCGCTGTCGAAGAACATCCGGTACGAGACGGCCACGACGGCGATGGCGACGACGAAGCCGATCATCGCGGCGATCAACTGCTGGCGGCGGCCCGCCAGTTCGAAGGCGGGGTCGGCGTTCTCGCCGCGCAGCAGATAGCCCGCCTTGAGGTCGTAGCCCATGTCGGCGAAGGCGGGTCCGGTGGCCGCGGTGAAGCCGGAGAGCACGACGAGCGCCTCGGGCGGGAAGCCGACGACGATGCCGATCAGCAGCGTGATCAGGGCGATGGCGAAGGCAGGGAACCAGCCGGAGTGCATGGAGGCGATACCGACCAGCAGCTCGTGCAGGAACGCGGCGACGGTCGCGTACAGCACGAAGCAGGCCAGCATGCCGAGGCTCATGTGGGTGACCAGGCCGGTGCCGAGCGCGAGCGCCACCGAGATGGCGAGGTACGCGCCGAGGCCGAGCCGCATCGAGGTGCCCAGGCGCCGGGCGCCGTCCCTGGTGGCGGCGGGGGTGTCGGCGCCGCCGCGGCGGGCCTTGAGGATGGTGCGGCCGACCTGCACCAGGGCCACCAGACCGGCGCCGATCATCATGCCGTGCGGCAGGTACAGGGAGTTCAGGTCGAGGCCGAACAGCGGCTCGGCGTAGCTGATGATCAGCAGTCCCGCGCCGAACGCGGCCATCGCGGCGAGCCCGCCGATCAGGGCGACACCGAAGGCCGACATGGGCAGCGCGAACACGGCGCCGAGCAGGCCGGTGACCAGGCCGAGGCCGAGCACCCCGGCGCGCCGGCCGCCCTCGTCGCCCGCCTTGATCGCCTCGGCCGCCGCGAGCCCCGGCGGCCAGGGGTTGCTCGCGGGGAAGGCCGGGGTGTCGTACATCCGGTAGAGCAGCCAGGCGTCTACCAGCATCGCAGCGGAGACGCCGATCAGCATCGGCACGATCATGTCGTGCAGCCCGAACAGGAACGGGATGCCGATCGGCAGGAAGAGGCTGTTGGCCGCGCCGAAGGTGGCCGAGGAGATGCTCGTCTGCGCCAGGTTCTGGGCGTGCACCGAGCGGAAGCCGCGGAAGGCGGCGAGCGGGATCCGGGCCAGCGTCATGGCGGCGAGAGCGCCGATCAGCGACGTCGACGGCGTGACACCGAGCGTGGCGAGCAGCTGTACGCCGACGATTGCGCCGAACACGCTCAGCACCAGCGTCAGCAGCAGATTGCCGGGGGCGAGGGCGCGGGGGTGGCGGCGCCCGGTGGCGGTGCCGTCCGTGCTCGGGGCGTCGGACCGGACCTGCCGGGCGGTGTCGGCGGTGCTCATGGGTGCTCCTGAAGGGCGGGCGGGGCGTGCGCCTCGCGACCAACCTTGGTGAGTTCTATAATCTGGAACTTAATCCGAATATCTGGAATAGCCGGATCATCCATAGGGGGCGGGTCGTCCGTCAAGGTGTCGGGATGTGGTCTCAGCATGTGAGCGGCCCGCGGGTGCGTCCCGGCGCTCACGCGGGCCGCATACGATCGTCACCGGCCCGGATCGGCAGGGGGAGGACGAAGACGGTGAGCACACTCGCCAACGCACGGGACGTGCTGCGCCTGATGGCGCATCTGCAGCGGGACGTCACCGTGACCGACGTCGCGGCGGAGCTCGGGCTGCCCAAGAGCTCGGTCTCGCGGACGCTGAGCATGATGGCCGAGTACGGCTTCCTCGACCGCGATCCGCTCACCCGCGCCTACCGGCCCGGCGGCCTGATCATGGAGGCGTCGTACCACTTCCGCACCTCCCGCGGCACGGTCTCGCTGCTGGAGGAGGAGGCCGCCCGCCTGGTCGCCGACACCGGCTACACGGGATACGTGGACGTCCTGGACGGCTCCGAGTCGCTGGTGCTGCACATGCGGATCGGCACCGGAGCCCTTCAGGCGTACACCCCGGCCGGCACCCGGGCTCCCGGCTACGCCAGCTCCATGGGCCGCGCCCTGCTGGCCCGCCTCGACGACGCCGAGGTGCTGCGCCTGTACGACGACGGGCCCACGCGCCTCGAACACAGCACCGGCACCGCCCCGGCCACCCGCAGGGAACTGCTCGCGACGCTGGCCCGCGTTCGCGCCGACGGCTGGGACGTCTCGCGCGGCGAATGGGTCCAGGGCGTGGGCGGCATCTCCAGCGCCGTGCTCGACTCCGACACCGGGCAGATCTTCGGCATCGGCATCGCGCTGCCGGCCTCCGACCTGCGCGACGACGCCGTCGCCACCCGCTACGGCCGGGCGGTGCGCGAGGTGGCCCGGCGCGTGGGCAAGCGCATCGGCGACCCCTACTGGTTGCGCTTCACCGAGCCTGGGGACTGACCTCCCGGGCCACGGTCTCCCGGCCCGGCCCGCCGGTCACCGTGCGACCAGCGGGCCGATCTCTTCGAGTTCTAGAATCCGGTACCAAGTTCTAGAAACATAGACATGGCTCGGCCGCCGCGGAACCCCGTGCGGTGCCCGTGACGCCTCCTGACCCCGGGCTCGCGGGCGGCGTCAGGCACACGTCAGGCACAATCGTGCGCATGACGAGCGAAACCCCGACCGCCGACCGCGTCCACAGGTCGCCCATGGGCATCGCGGGTGGCGTGCTGCTGCTCGCGCTCGGTGCCTGGCTCGGCCTCGACGCCGTGATCAGCGGCTCGGGCCGCACCCCGTGGCTGGCGCTCGCGGGGCTGCTCCTCGTCGTGCCGCTCGTCGTGGCGTTCACCATCCGCCCGGCCGTCTTCGTGGGGCGCGACCGGCTGCGCGTCCGCAACCCGTTCCGGGTGATCACGCTGCCGTGGGCGGCCGTCGCCGGGTTCCGTTCCGGGTACTCCAACGAGGTCCTCGACCAGGCCGGCACCAAGTACCAGCTCTGGGCCGTCCCGGTGTCGCTGCGCGCCCGCAAGAAGGCCCAGCGCAACCTCGCCAGGGCCGCCGCCGCGAACGACCCGGGCCGCGGCTCGCTGGTCGGCACCGGCCGTACCCAGGACCGCCCCACGCGCGCCGCCACCGACCAGTTCATGGACGAGCTGCGCGACCTGAGCGAGACCCGCGCCGCGGAGCCGGCGGCGCAGGGCGAGCCGACGGTGCGCTGGTCCTACGAGATCATCGCGCCGGCCGCGGCGGGTGCGGTCCTGCTGGCGGTACTGCTCCTCACTCGCTGAAACCCGCTGAACCCGCTGAACCCGCTGAACCCCTACGAGCGCACCGTCGCCGAGATCTGAACCGGCTCGACCCGCTGAACCGGGTCACGGCGCGCTGGGCCACACCAGCGCCATGTACGCCCCGAAGTACGCGGCCCCCAGCACCGCGCCCGTCACCCCGATCACCCGCACCCGGCGCGACGTCGTCCGGGCCAGGGCGAGCGCAAGCGGCAGCAGCAGGGGGAAGCCGGGGATCAGGAAGCGGGCCCGGGGGAAGTAGACCCCGCCGCTGCCGAGGACGATGACCAGCAGCACCCCGGTGAAGACCAGCAGGGGGAGCGGCTGGCGGTCCAGGAGCGAGAACAGCCACAGCACCGCCGACACGATCAGCGTCAGCGAGACCAGGACCAGGAACAGCTCGGGCGTGGAGTCGTACGCGAACAGCTCCCGCATCCGGCGCAGCGTCTCGACGCCGCCGTCCAGCTGGTTCCACCACAGGCGCTGCACGGCGAAGTAGCCGTCCCAGCGGTGCAGGCGCAGCCCCACCCAGCCGACGTACGCGCACCAGCCGAGCGGCGCGAGCAGGCCGCCGGCCAGTACCCGCCAGGAGAAGCGGCGCCGCAACGACACCAGCGCCGTGAGGGAGACCGCCGCCGCGACGGCGATCCCGGTCGGACGGGTCAGGCCCGCGAGGGCGGACAGCGTGCCCGCCCACACCCAGCGGCCGGTCAGCACCGCGTACAGGGACCAGGCCACGAACGCGGTGAAGAGCGATTCGGTGTAGCCCATCCACTGGACCAGGCCGACGGGCAGGCACGCCCACAGGAAGGTCAGCGTGATGCCCACGCGGCGGCCGTACAGGCGGTCGCCGACCGCGAAGATCCCCCACGCGGCGACGAAGGAGCAGCCGATCGCGAGGATCAGGCCGACGGTGGCGCGCGAGCCCGGGGTCACCGCGGCGACGGCCTTGACGAGGCTCGGGTACAGCGGGAAGAACGCCAGGTTGTTGGCGTTGTGCCGGGTGCCGAGGGTGCGGGCGTAGCCGTGGTCGGCGATGCCCAGGTACCACTTGGAGTCCCAGTCGTGGGCGAGCGTCGGCCAGACGCCGTGGCCCTGCTTGTGCGCCCACACACCGAGGACGAGGAGCGAGAAGAGCCGGACGGCCGCGTACGCGTACAGGGCGGGGGCCGCGCGGCGCAGCGAACGGGCCGCTCGGGCCCGGAACCTGGTCATCGCCGCGGGGGCGGGGCGGCTCCTTCTGGCGCGCGGGAGAAGGGGGGCCTCGGGGGCGGCGGTCGGGGGCACGGCTGCGGCTCCTGGGGGCGGGAGGGGGATGGGCCGGGGGCAACGTTCCCGTTGCTCCCGGCCCATCCCTGCCAGGGTTCCGTCAACTGCCGTGCAGGAATCACTCGTGCGAGGGACAAATGAAGTCCCGGGCCGGACAGACCCCAGAGACCCTAGATGCCCGCCGCGGCGGCGAGGTCCCGCTTGATCGCCGTCAGCAGCTCGGCTCCCCGGGCCCTGGCGGCCTCCAGGCCGGCCTCGTCCGCGACGGGGACCACGACCTCCAGGTAGCACTTCAGCTTCGGCTCGGTGCCGGACGGGCGGACGATGACGCGCGCCCCGTCGAGCGTGTACCGCAGACCGTCGGTGGGCGGCAGGCCCGCCCGTCGCCCACCGCCACCCTGGCCCGAGAGCGCTTCGCGCTCGCCCCCCTGACTGGCGCCCCGGGACAGGTCCTCGGCCGCGGTCACCGCGAGACCGGCCAGCTCCGCCGGAGGCGCCTCGCGCAGCCGGCGCATGGCGTCGGCGATGACCGACAGGTCCTCGACACGGACGCTCAGCTGGTCCGTGGCGTGCAGCCCGTGGGCGAGCGCCAGGTCGTCGAGCGCGTCCAGGAGCGTACGGCCCTGCTCCTTGAGCTCGCTCGCCAGCTCCGCGACGAGCAGCGCGGCCGTGATGCCGTCCTTGTCGCGCACGCCCTCGGGGTCGACGCAGTAGCCGAGCGCCTCCTCGTAGCCGTAGCGCAGGCCCTCGACGCGGGCGATCCACTTGAAGCCGGTCAGCGTCTCCTCGTAGGGCAGCGAGGCCGCCTCCGCGATCCGGCCGAGCAGCGACGACGACACGATCGACTCGGCGAGAACAGTGGCGTCGCCGGTGACGCCCCGCTTCACCAGGTGCGCGGCGAGCAGCGCGCCGACCTCGTCGCCGCGCAGCATCCGCCAGTCGCCCCGGTCCGGGACGGCCACGGCGCAGCGGTCCGCGTCCGGGTCGTTGGCGATGATCAGGTCCGGGGCCTCGGGCAGCGCGCGGGCCGTCGCGAACGACAGGTCCATCGCGCCCGGCTCCTCCGGGTTCGGGAACGCCACCGTCGGGAAGTCCGGGTCGGGCTCGGCCTGCTCGGTGACGAGCACCGGCTCCGGGAAGCCCGCGCGGGCGAACGCGGCGAGCAGGGTGTCCCGGCCGACGCCGTGCATCGCCGTGTAGACGGTGCGGGCGGTGCGCGGCGAACCGGCCGCCAGGACCGCGTCCGTACGCGCCAGGTACGCCTCCAGGACGCTGTCGTCCAGGATCTCCCAGCCGGAGTCCGGACGCGGGACGTCGTGCAGCGAGGCCACCGCGTCGATCTCGGCGGCGATCTCCGCGTCGGCGGGCGGCACGATCTGCGAGCCGTCGCCGAGGTACACCTTGTAGCCGTTGTCCCGCGGCGGGTTGTGCGAGGCCGTCACCTCGACGCCCGCCACCGCGCCCAGATGCCGGACGGCGAACGCGAGCACCGGGGTGGGCAGCGGGCGCGGCAGCACCGCGGCGCGCAGCCCCGCCCCGACCATCACCGCGGCCGTGTCGCGCGCGAAGTCCGCGGACTTGTGGCGCGCGTCGTACCCGATGACGACGAGCCCGCCGGCCCGTCGCTCACCACCGCCCTCGCCCGAGAGCCCTTCGCGCTCGCCCCCCTGATCCTGGCCCTTGGCCTTGAGGTACCCGGCGAGCCCCGCGGCCGCGCGGACGACCACCGCGCGGTTCATCCGCATCGGGCCCGCGCCGAGCTCACCGCGCAGCCCGGCGGTGCCGAACTGCAGGGTGCCGCTGAAGCGCTCCCGGAGCGCCGAGAGGTCCCCGGTCTCCCCGGCCTCGATGAGCTTCGCCAGCTCCTCGCGGGTCTCGGGGTCGGGGTCCTCGGCCAGCCAGGTCTTCGCCCGGTCGAGCAGTTCGCTGCCTTCAGCGGTCACGGTGGGTTTCCTTCACACGTACGGGTACGGGGGGCGGGGGCGCTGCCGCTCAGATCCTGGCAACGACCTTCGTCAGCAGCTCGCCCATGCGGACGGCGGAGTCGCGGCCGGCCTGGAGGACTTCCTCGTGGTTGAGCGGCTCGCCGGACAGGCCCGCCGCCAGGTTCGTGACCAGGGAGATGCCGAGGACCTCCGCACCCGCCTCACGGGCCGCGATGGCCTCCAGGGTGGTGGACATGCCGACCAGGTCCGCGCCGAGGATGCCGGCCATGCGGACCTCGGCCGGGGTCTCGTAGTGCGGGCCGGGGAACTGGGCGTACACGCCCTCCTCCAGCGACGGGTCGATCTCCTGGCACAGCGCGCGCAGCCGCGGCGAGTACAGGTCGGTGAGGTCGACGAAGTTGGCGCCGACGATCGGCGACGTCGCCGTCAGGTTGATGTGGTCGGAGATGAGGACCGGCTGGCCCGGACGCATCCCGTCGCGCAGACCGCCGCAGCCGTTGGTCAGCACGATGGTCTTGCAGCCCGCGGCGGCGGCGGTGCGCACGCCGTGCGCGACCGCGGCGACGCCACGGCCCTCGTAGTAGTGGGTGCGGCCCAGGAAGACCAGGGCGCGCTTCTGGCCCACCTGGTAGGAGCGCACCTTGCCGCCGTGGCCCGCCACCGCGGCGCCGGTGAACCCGGGCAGCTCGGTGAAGGGGAATTCGGCGGCCGGCGCGCCCAGCGCCTCGGCTGCGGGCGCCCAGCCCGAGCCCATCACGAGGGCGACGTCGTGGGTCTCGGCACCGGTCAGCTCGCGCAGGCGCGCGGCGGCGGCGTCGGCGGCGACCCTGGGATCTTCTGGGGTGGCGCCCTGGATGTGGTCCGGAGTAACAGATGCGTTCACGCGTTTGAGAGTAGCCGCTGAAGTCCTACGCGCGTAGATGTCGATGGTCCCCGGATCGCGATCGTTGTCTTGTCGTTTCCGACGAAAGCGCTCCGCTCGGGTGCCGGGTCCTGGTCGGGTGCCGGTCACGTCGACCGGCTCCCACCGGGCCGCACCCGCCGGGCAACCCCACTCAGCAGGGCCGCTTGCGCATCTCCATGACGTAATCGTGCGGGGCCCCGGCCGACTCGGCGGCGTCCGCGATCTCCCCGAGATAACGCGCGGACGGCAACCCGCCCTCGTACCCGTTCAGTACGTACACCCAGGCGGGCTCCTCACCCTCAAGGGTGTCCACGCGTACCCGCATGCGCCGGTATATGTCGAGGCCGACACCCTCCCAGCGGTCCATGGAGTCCTCGTCCATGGGGGCGATGTCGTACAGCGCGACGAAGACCTGTGAACGCGGTGCCTCCACGATGGTGGCGAGCGAGCCCTCCCAGCCCATCTGCTCGCCGCCGAACGTCAGCCGCCAGCCGTTGAGCCAGCCCGTCGAGCGCAGCGGCGAATGGGGGGCGCGGCGGCTCATCAGCCGCGCGTCGAGGTTGCCGGCGTACGCGGCGTAGAGCGACATGGGACCGAGGGTACGACAGCGACGGCCGGGACCCCGGGTGAAGTCCGTACCAGGCAGGATCCGCGGCTCGCACCCCGACAGGACGTCCACTTGTTGCGTGCGGGACAATGGGGCATGTGACTCGGATCGTGATCATCGGTGGCGGACCTGGCGGATACGAGGCGGCACTGGTGGCCGCCCAGCTCGGCGCGGAGGTGACCGTCGTCGACTGCGACGGTCTGGGCGGTGCGTCGGTGCTCACCGACTGCGTGCCGTCGAAGACCCTGATCGCCACGGCCGAGGTGATGACCACCTTCGACTCTTCGTACGAGGAGTTGGGCATCATCGTCGAGGACGACACCCCGGACCCGGACTCCCCGGCCCGCGTCGTCGGCGTCGACCTCGGCAAGGTGAACCGCCGTGTGAAGCGCCTCGCGCTCGCCCAGTCCCACGACATCACCGCATCCGTCACGCGTGCGGGCGCGCGCGTGCTGCGCGGCCGCGGCCGCCTGGAGGGCCTCCAGGACCAGGACGGCTCGCGCAAGGTCGTCGTCACCGCCGTCGACGGCACCGAGGAGACCCTCACCGCCGACGCCGTGCTGATCGCGACCGGCGGCCACCCGCGCGAGGTCCCCGACGCCCTCCCGGACGGGGAGCGGATCCTGAACTGGACGCAGGTGTACGACCTGGACGAGCTCCCCGAGGAGCTCATCGTGGTCGGTTCCGGTGTCACGGGTGCCGAGTTCGCGGGTGCGTACAAGGCGCTCGGCTCGAAGGTCACCCTGGTCTCGTCGCGCGACCGCGTGCTGCCCGGCGAGGACCCGGACGCCGCCGCCGTCCTGGAGGACGTGTTCCGGCGCCGCGGCATGAACGTCATGGCCCGCTCGCGCGCCGCCTCCGCCAAGCGCGTCGGCGACCGCGTCGAGGTCACCCTCTCCGACGGCCGGGTCATCTCCGGCACGCACTGCCTGATGGCCGTCGGCGCCATCCCCAACAGCGCGGGCCTCGGCCTGGAGGAGGCCGGCGTCAAGCTGAAGGAGTCCGGTCACATCTGGACCGACAAGGTCAGCCGGACGACCGCTCCCGGCGTGTACGCGGCCGGTGACGTGACCGGAGTCTTCGCACTCGCGTCGGTCGCGGCCATGCAGGGCCGGATCGCGATGTACCACTTCCTGGGTGACGCGGTGGCCCCGCTGAACCTCAAGACGGTGTCGTCGAACGTCTTCACCGACCCCGAGATCGCCACGGTCGGTTACACACAGGCCGACGTGGACGCGGGCAAGATCGACGCCCGTGTCGTGAAGTTGCCGCTGCTGCGCAACCCGCGCGCGAAGATGCAGGGCATCCGCGACGGCTTCGTCAAGATCTTCTGCCGTCCCGGAACGGGCATCGTGGTCGGCGGTGTGGTCGTCGCGCCCCGCGCTTCGGAACTGATCCATCCCATCTCGATCGCGGTCGACAACAATCTGACGGTCGAGCAGATCGCGAACGCGTTCACGGTGTACCCCTCGCTGTCCGGCTCGATCGCCGAGGTGGCGCGGCAGCTGCACACGCGGAAGATCGCGGAAGAGGGCTGATCCGGGCCCTCATGGCCCCAACTGCCGTGTGGTGACGGTGAGTTGCGGCCCATGCGGGAGGCATAGGCGCGGCGGGTAGGCACCCGGTCCGCGCCTATACCACTTCCAGGGGTTCTGTATGAACAGAATCTGTAATTCGGCGCAAACTGCTGAAAGCAGACGGTCGTTGGGGTTACTGTCAGTTTCGTGTTCGCTGCAGAACGTCGTCAATTGATCCTCGAAATGGTGCGAGCCAACGGAGCCGTTTCGCTCCGTGAGCTCGCCCGCGTCGTCCAGACCTCCGAAGTGACCGTACGGCGGGACGTGCGCGCACTGGAGGCAGAAGGACTCCTCGACCGCCGGCACGGCGGTGCGGTACTGCCGGGCGGATTCACGCGGGAGTCCGGCTTTCCGCAGAAGTCACATCTCGCGACCGCAGAGAAGACGGCCATCGCCGATCTCGCCGCGGGACTCGTCGAAGAGGGCGAGGCCATCGTGGTGGGTGCGGGGACGACCACGCAAGAGCTGGCCCGCCGGCTCGCGCGTGTGCCGGGCCTGACCGTCGTCACCAACTCGCTCCTCGTCGCCCAGGCGTTGGCCCATGCCAACCGGGTCGAGGTCGTCATGACCGGTGGCACGCTGCGGGGTTCCAACTACGCGCTCGTGGGCAGCGGGGCCGAGCAGTCCCTGCAGGGCCTGAGAGTGTCGCGGGCGTTCCTGTCCGGCAGCGGTCTGACGGCCGAGCGCGGGCTCTCCACGTCCAACATGCTCTCGGCGTCCGTGGACCGGGCCCTGGTGCAGGCCGCGGCCGAGGTCGTGGTCCTCGCCGATCACTCCAAGCTCGGTACGGACACCATGTTCCAGACCGTGCCCACGGACGTGATCACGCGGCTGGTCACCGATGAACCGCCCGCACACGACGACCGTGCCGCCACCGAGCTGCAGGCACTGGCCGATCAGGGTGTGCAGATCGCGGTCGCCGGCGCGGGGTCGGCGTCCGCCGGTTCATCAGGGGGCGGCGATTCCGTCCCGGCGCGCCAGCCGCGCCGGGATGTCCCCCTCCCCGGCCAGCGCCGGACCCAACTCCCCGGCGGGGGACACCCGTTGCGGAGTGCTGCCGCGATGGACCCGGGTCCCGAGCGGTCGGCGAGAGTGGCGGATCTGCGGCGGCGGTAGACGCCGGCTCCTCAAGCTCCCCGGCTAGCGCTGGGAGGTGTCCCCTGCGGGACCTGAGGAGTGGGTGATCCCCCGCAGGGTCAGTTTCAGCAGGCGGTCCGCCAGGTCCGGGTCCGACGGGGTCTCCTCCGCCGCCAGGGCGATGGCGTTGGTCAGCTGCAGCAGGTCCGAGATCGACACGTCCTGGCGCACCGCGCCCGACTCCTGGGCCCGCGTCAGCAGTGCCTGCCCCGCCGCGCGCATCGGCGTACTGCACGAGGCCAGGGCCGAACTCGCGTCCTGGGACGCCGACATCAGCGCCCGGGACAGGCCCCGGTACTCGCTCGCATGCGTGATGATCTCGCGCAGCCACGCCACGAGCGCCGAACAGGGCTGCGGTGCGTCGAGCAGCGCCCGGGAGCGGGCGAGCAGCTCGGCCACCGCCTCCTCGAAGACGGCGCTCATCAGCGCGTACCGGTTCGGGAAGTGCCGGTAGAGGGTGCCGATGCCGACCCCGGCGCCCCGGGCCACGTCCTCCAGGGACGCCCCCGTGCCGTGCTCGGCGAACGCCGTGCGGGCCGTGGCGAGCAGCCGCTCGTAGTTGCGGCGCGCGTCCGCACGCATGGGGCGGGCGCGATCGTGCTCGGTGCCTGATGCCATCGGGCCTCCCTGGGCGTGCGCGGGCATTCAAGGATGCCTGATCGTCGCGGCGCGCCGGTGCGGAGGGCCGCCCACCGCAGTAGCGTCGACCTCAGGGAACGTCCTGGAGCGGGGCATGAACATCAGGGACATCGGCGACACGGACCGGCACGGCGTCGACCGGCTCGTGCACGAACTGGAACAGAGCACGGACGTCGAGGAGTTGCGGACCCGCGCCGTGCGGGAGCTGATCCGGCTCATCCCGGCCGACGGCGCCCAGTGGTACCACTTCGACCGCACGGGCGGGGTCCACGCGCTGGCCCTGCCCGCCGACTCCTTCCACGCCGACCCCAGGGTGATCTACGACCATCCCGTGGACCACCCCCTCACCGAGGCGATGCTCGTCGAGGGCACGTCCGGCGCCTGGCGGGTCAGTGACGCGGCCGCCGACCGCGAATGGCGCCGCACCCACTGCTACAACCTGGACTTCCGCCCGTTCGGCATGCGCCGCCACCTCGTCGCCAGCAGCCGCGACGAGGCGGGCGTCACCGGGTACGCGCTGGTGCGTGGCGGCACCGACTTCACCGACGGGCAGCGCGACCTGCTCGGCTACGCCAAACCGCGCATCGCCGCCGCCGAGCGGCTGCTGACCCAACGGCAGTGGCTGCTCGCCCTGGTCCGCTCCGCCCTGGACTCGGCGGGCCGTCCGGGCCAGGGCGTCGCGGCGGTCGGCGAGGACGGTGTCGTACGGGCCCTGGACAGCGCGGCCGAGGCGCTGCTGCCCCGGCTGCGCGACGACCCGCGCCTGATGCTCACCGGAACCTTCCGGACGCGGGACGCGGTGGTGCGGGTGGTGCCGTGCGCGGCGCCTGGCGTGGCCCGACTGGTACTGATCCGCGACCTCGGCGCGGCCCGCGCGGCCGCCCGCCGGCTCGGCCTGACCGAGCGCGAGCACCGCACCCTGGAGCACATCGACGCCGGCCGCACCCCGGCCGAGGCGGCCCGGGCGATGGGCATCTCCCTGACGACCGTACGCGGCTACGTGGCGTCCCTGCACCGCAAGCTGTCCGCCGGGCACACGGCCCAACTACTGCGCAAGGGGCGGGAGTCGGGCCTGCTCGGCGAGTGAGAGCAGAGGGTGCGCACGCTCCTCAGAATTGACGGATGGCCCGCGCCGGACACCCCGGCTTCACTGTGAACAGGTCAAGTCGGCCATGCATCCATGGCCCGGCCGTCCACGGCATCAGGGGGAAACGCCATGACCGCGACACCGTCGTCCGCGCACGTGCCCGCAGCCTCCTCAGGGGCCGCCGTCGACCGCGTACGCCCGGCCCGGGCCGTGATGGGCCTGGTGACGGCGCTCGGACCGCTGCTCTTCATCCTGGCGTTCGTCTTCGAACCGTACGCGCTCGACGCCGACGACAAGGGCATGGTGCGCGGCATCGCCCAGCACCCGGGCCAGATGAAGGGCGACCTGTGGATCTGGCTGGTGGCGTCGTTGGTGCTCACCGCCGCCGTCCTGATCGTCGGCGTCTACGCGATGGCCCGCTCGCCCAAACTGGGCCTGGCCGGAACGCTGTTGTTCGGCGGCGGGGTCATCCTGATCAACGGCACCCCGTCCACCGACGTCGTCACGCTGAGCGGCCTGGAGAAGGGGCTGCGGCAGCCGACCCTGGTCACCCTCCAGAAGGGCATCGAGTCGCTGCCCCAGGTGAACACCGCGGTCGCCCTGTTCATCGTGGGCCACGTCCTCGGTTCGATCCTGCTCGGTGTCGTCCTGCTGCGCAGCGGCGCGGTCCCGGCCTGGGCGGCGTGGGCGACGATCCTCGCGATGCCGGCGAACGTGGCCGGCTGGATGACGGGCGTGGAGGCCCTGGCCGTGGTCGGCTTCGCCCTTCTGACGGTGGGCTTCACGATGGTGGGCCTGAGCATCGCGAGGAACGGAACCGGCTGGGTGAGGGGGACGAGCGCCCCGTAGGGGGGCGATCCGTAGGAGGGGCGATCCGTCCCCGGCCCCGGCAAGGACGAAGCGCCCGCCACCCCGTCGAACGGCGGGGTGGCGGGCGCTTCGGACAACCGACGTGAACGTCAGTCCTTGATCTCGCAGATCGCGGCGCCGGAGGTGAGGGACGCGCCGACCTCGGCGGACAGGCCCTTGATGGTGCCGGCCTTGTGCGCGTTCAGCGGCTGCTCCATCTTCATGGCCTCCAGGACGACGATCAGGTCGCCCTCCTTGACCTCCTGGCCCTCCTCGACGGCGACCTTGACGATGGTGCCCTGCATCGGAGAGGCGAGGGTGTCGCCGGAGGCGGCCGGACCCGACTTCTTGGCGGCGCGGCGCTTGGGCTTGGCACCGGCGTTCAGCCCGGTGCGCGCCAGCGACATGCCCATCCCGGCGGGCAGGGAGACCTCAAGGCGCTTGCCGCCGACCTCGACGACGACGGTCTCGCGGCCGGCCTCGTCCTCCTCACCGTCGGCCGCGGGCGCGGCGAACGGCGGGATGTCGTTGGCGAACTCGGTCTCGATCCACCGGGTGAAGACGGTGAACGGCTCGGTGGAGCCGGTCAGTTCGGGCGCGAACGCCGGGTCGGTGACGACCTTGCGGTGGAACGGGATGGCGGTGGCCATACCCTCCACGTGGAACTCGGCCAGCGCGCGCGAGGCCCGCTCCAGGGCCTCCTTGCGGGTGCGGCCGGTGACGATCAGCTTGGCGAGCAGCGAGTCCCAGGCCGGGCCGATCACGCTGCCGGACTCCACGCCCGCGTCCAGACGGACACCGGGACCGGTGGGCGCGTCGAACCGGGTGACGGTGCCGGGCGCCGGCAGGAAGCCCCGCCCCGGGTCCTCGCCGTTGATCCGGAACTCGAAGGAGTGACCGCGCAGTTCCGGGTCGCCGTAGCCGAGCTCCTCGCCGTCGGCGATACGGAACATCTCGCGGACCAGGTCGATGCCGGCGACCTCTTCGGTGACCGGGTGCTCGACCTGGAGGCGGGTGTTGACCTCCAGGAAGGAGATCGTGCCGTCCGCACCGACGAGGAACTCCACGGTGCCGGCGCCGACGTAGCCGGCCTCCTTCAGGATCGCCTTCGAGGAGGCGTACAGCTCGTCGAGCTGGGCCTGGCTCAGGAACGGGGCCGGGGCCTCCTCCACCAGCTTCTGGTGGCGGCGCTGCAGCGAGCAGTCACGGGTCGAGACCACGACCACGTTGCCGTGGGTGTCGGCCAGGCACTGGGTCTCGACGTGGCGGGGCTTGTCGAGGTAGCGCTCCACGAAGCACTCGCCGCGGCCGAACGCGGCGACGGCCTCGCGCACCGCGGAGTCGTACAGCTCCGGCACCTCTTCGAGGGTCCGGGCGACCTTCAGACCACGGCCACCGCCACCGAAGGCGGCCTTGATCGCGATGGGCAGGCCGTGTTCCTCGGCGAACGCGACGACCTCGTCCGCACCCGAGACCGGGTCCGGGGTGCCGGCGACCAGCGGGGCCCCGGCGCGCTGCGCGATGTGACGGGCCGCCACCTTGTCGCCCAGGTCACGGATCGCGGACGGCGGCGGGCCGATCCAGATCAGGCCCGCGTCCAGCACGGCCTGCGCGAACTCCGCGTTCTCCGACAGGAATCCGTAGCCCGGGTGGACGGCGTCCGCACCCGAGTCCGCGGCGGCCTGCAGCACCTTGGCGATGTCCAGGTAGCTGGTGGCGGGGGTGTCACCACCCAACGCGAAGGCCTCGTCGGCCGCGCGGACATGCAGAGCGTCCCGGTCCGGATCTGCGTAAACGGCAACGCTCGCGATCCCGGCGTCCCGACACGCCCGGGCCACGCGGACAGCGATTTCGCCACGGTTGGCGATGAGCACCTTGCGCACGATGGCTCCCTCCTTGAAACAAGCCGAGTTTAGGGACAGCCGACACGGGCTTACGACCCGTCCCCAATGGTGAGCTTGCCCACACGGAGTGTGACTCGAGGGCTGCTCGGTCCCTGAAATCCCTTGTCGCGCCTGGCCGCGCGGGATCCCTCGGTGGAACCCTAACCCCGTCATGTGGTCAAGGTCTCTGTGAGACCGCGCTGCGGCCGGTCGCCTTTCTTTGTGGAGTCCCTACGAATGGCCCAACGATTCTTTGCCTTCGGCAGAACCCTTGTCCGGAGGTTTACCCGTTAGTAGCGTTCGCGATGTCTCGACCGTACTCGCAGTAACAGGCGATGGCTCAAGGGAAGTGGGTGGGACCGGTGGCACGCAGGCCGGTGGCGTGGGTGGCGGCGATCGTGCTCTTCGCGGAGGCGCTCGGGATCGTCTTCCTGAACTGGTTCCTCGGTCTGGTCGTCGACCACCAGGAGATGTCCCTCGCCGGACTCGACCCGCGCGCGATGTCGATCGGCGCCTGGGTGGCGGGCGGTCTGTTCGGGCTCTATCTCGCGCTGTGCGGCCTGGTGCTGCTGCGCACGGCGGTGTCCGACCGGGCGCCGGGCGGCTTCGGGCGGATCCTGCTGATCAGCGTGGCCGTGGTGCACGGGCTGCTCGGCGCGTTCTGCGTCGGCCTGGTGGGCTGGCTCGCCTTCGTCGGCATGATGGTGGTGCTCGGGCTGGTCGTCCTGACGCTGGTCGCCTACGACCGGCACGAGAACGCGAACGGGGCCGACGGCGGGGGCAACGGCGGCGCCGCCACCCCGCCGTCTGCGCCGGCTAGCTCGCCGGAGCCCACAACTCCGTGACGCCGACGCCCAGTCGGGCCAGCAGGCGGCGCAGCAGCGGCAGCGACAGGCCGATCACGTTGCCGTGGTCGCCGTCGATGCCGTCGATGAAGGGCGCCGAGCGGCCGTCGAGCGTGAAGGCGCCCGCCACGTGGAGCGGCTCGCCGGTCGCCACGTACGCGGCGATCTCCTCGTCGCTCGGCTCGCCGAAGCGGACCACGGTGGAGGCGGTCCCGGACGTGTACCGGCCGCTCGTCGTGTCGTACACGCAGTGGCCCGTCTGGAGCGTCCCCACGCGGCCCCGCATCGCCTTCCAGCGGGCGGTGGCCTCCTCGGCGTCGGCGGGCTTGCCGAGCGCCTCCCCGTCGAGGTCCAGGACGGAGTCGCAGCCGACGACGATCGCGTCCCGCGCGTCGGGGCGGGCCGCCACGACGGAGGCCTTGGCCTCGGCGAGGGCGAGGGCGAGCTCCGCGGGGGTCGGTGCGGTGACGGCGTCCTCGTCGAAGCCGCTCACGATGACCTCGGGCGCGAAACCGGCTTGCTTCAGAAGGGCGAGGCGGGCGGGGGACTGGGAGGCGAGGATCAGACGGCGGGCTGTCATGCGGCCAGATTAACTACAGGACGCCCAGCACGAACATCGCGATCACCATCGCCAGAGCCAGCACGAAGCTCGCACGCCGCAGCATCGCCTGCGTCTCGCGGAGCTCCTCGGGGGGCTCGTCCTCGGGGTCTGACCACAGCACGACACCGATACTGCGACGCACGCGCGCGGGGCGCCTGAGTACGCGTACTCAAACGCCCCGGACGGATCGGCTCACGCGGGCCAGTAGGTGCGGGTCCAACTCGTCGGGCCGGGGGCGGGCAGCCGGGTGCGGGCGACGCGCGACGGGTCGGCCCACGCGTCCCGCTCGGCGACCGCGGGGGCCTCGGGGGCCGCCGCGGCCCGCGCCCTGACCACCGCCAGTGCGGCGGCCAGCTCCTCGGGGGTCGGGTTTCCCCGTACGACCTTGATCATCATGACCGGGGCTCCTAGAGGGGGATGTTGCCGTGCTTCTTCGGGGGCAGTGATTCCCGCTTGGTGCGCAGCTGACGCAGGCCCCGTACGACGTGGGCGCGGGTGTCGGACGGCAGGATCACCGCGTCGACGTAGCCGCGCTCGGCCGCCGTGTACGGGTTGAGGAGCGTGTCCTCGTACTGCTGGATCAGCTGCGCGCGCGTGGCCTCGCGCTCTTGGGGGTCCTCGGCGGCGGCCAGGGTCTTGCGGTGCAGGATGTTGACCGCGCCCTGCGCGCCCATGACCGCGATCTGCGCGGTGGGCCAGGCCAGGTTCAGGTCGGCGCCCAGGTGCTTGGAGCCCATCACGTCGTACGCGCCGCCGAACGCCTTGCGCGTGATGATCGTGATCAGCGGGACCGTGGCCTCCGCGTACGCGTAGATGAGCTTCGCGCCGCGGCGGATGATGCCGGTGTGCTCCTGCTCGACGCCCGGCAGGAAGCCCGGCACGTCGACGAAGGTCAGCACGGGCACGTTGAAGGCGTCGCAGGTGCGCACGAAACGCGCGGCTTTCTCGGACGCGTCGATGTCCAGGCAGCCCGCGAACTGCATCGGCTGGTTGGCGACGATGCCGACCGGGCGGCCCTCGACGCGGCCGAAGCCGGTGAGGATGTTCGGCGCGAACAGCGACTGCGTCTCGAAGAACTCGGCGTCGTCCAGGACGTGTTCGATCACCGTGTGCATGTCGTACGGCTGGTTCGCGCTGTCCGGGACGATCGCATCCAGCTCGCGGTCCTCGTCGGTGAGGGTGAGGTCCGCCTCCTCCGGGTACGCCGGGGGCTCGCTCAGGTTGTTCGACGGCAGGTAGGACAGCAGCGACTTGACGTACTCGATCGCGTCCTTCTCGTCGCCCGCCATGTGGTGGGCCACGCCGGAGGCCGAGTTGTGGGTGCGCGCCCCGCCCAGCTCCTCGAAGCCGACGTCCTCACCGGTGACCGTCTTGATGACGTCGGGTCCGGTGATGAACATGTGGCTGGTCTGGTCGACCATCACCGTGAAGTCGGTGATCGCCGGGGAGTAGACCGCGCCGCCCGCGCACGGCCCGACGACCAGGCTGATCTGCGGGATGACGCCGGACGCGTGGGTGTTGCGGCGGAAGATCTCGCCGTACATACCGAGGGCCATGACGCCCTCCTGGATGCGGGCGCCGCCGGAGTCGTTGATGCCGATCACCGGGCAGCCGGTCTTCAGCGCGAAGTCCATCACCTTCATGATCTTCTGGCCGAAGACCTCGCCGAGGGCGCCGCCGAAGACGGTGAAGTCCTGCGAGAACACGGCGACCGGGCGGCCGTCGATGGTCCCGTACCCGGTCACCACGCCGTCGCCGTACGGCTTGTTGGCGTCCAGGCCGAAGTCGGTCGAGCGGTGCCGCGCGAACTCGTCCAGCTCCACGAACGAGTCCTCGTCGAGCAGCAGGTCGATCCGCTCACGGGCCGTCAACTTGCCCTTGGCGTGCTGCTTCTCGACCGCGCGGGCCGAACCCGCGTGGGTCGCCTCGTCGATCCGGCGCCGCAGATCCTCGATCTTGCCTGCGGTGGTGTGGATGTCGGGCCCTGCGGCCTGCTGCTGTGCCAACTCGGACATCGGGATGCGGCTCCCTGCCTGAACAGTCGTGGTGGGGACGGTGCGGTGGGCTACTGACTCGTAGCGTAGTGGCGCGTATACGGCTCGGCACTGCGTCGTTTGCCACACCTACGCTGGGTTGCATGACGCCGCGAGATGGTTCAGAAGCGCACGACGACAACCGCTGGTCGGACTTGGACCGGCCGCCGCTGGGCGAGACGGGGCTGCGCCGCTCCCTGCTCCGCGGCGACGGTTTGTGGTCGTCCCTGGAAGTGGTGCCCCGCACCGGCTCCACCAACACGGACCTGGTGGCGCGGGCCGCCGCGGGCGCGGCCGAGGGTGCCGTGCTGATCGCCGAGGAGCAGAGCGCGGCGCGCGGCCGCCTCGACCGGCGCTGGTCCGCGCCCGCGCGCTCGGGCCTCTTCTTCTCCGTCCTCCTCAAGCCCGGCGAGCACGAGGTGCCGGTGGCGCGCTGGGGCTGGCTGCCGCTGCTGGCCGGTGTGGCGCTCGCCACGGGCCTGTCCGCGACGGCCGGCGTCGACACCGCGCTGAAGTGGCCCAACGACCTGCTGGTCACCGTGGACGGCGAGGAGCGCAAGGCGGCGGGCATCCTCGCCGAGCGGGCCGGGGCGGACGGGATCGTGGTCGGTATCGGCCTCAATGTCTCGCTGCGCGCGACGGAGCTGCCGGTGCCCACGGCCGGCTCGCTGGCATTGGCCGGAGCCAAGGTGACGGACCGGGAGCCGTTGCTGCGCGGGGTGCTGCGGTCCTTCGAGCGCTGGTACCAGGAGTGGTGCGCGGCGCAGGGGGACCCGGGGCTCTCCGGGCTCCAGGAGACGTACGCGGCGGGCTGCGCCACGCTGGGCCGCCAGGTGCGGGCGCAGTTGCCGGGGGACCGGGATCTCGTGGGCGAGGCCGTTGCCGTGGACGGGGACGGGCGCTTGGTGATCGCCGGGGCCGACGGTGCGCGTGAGGCGGTCGGGGCGGGCGACATCGTCCATTTGCGACCCGCGTAGGGGGAGCGTCTTCGGGTGCGGGTGGTCGGTGGCTGGTCGCGCAGTTCCCCGCGCCCCTGAGATGCGCACCTGCGGTGCGGCATCTCAGGGGCGCGGGGCCGTGTCCATCAGCGGCTCCGCCGCGGGGCGCGACCGGCCCCCACCGAGCCGCACCCGCCCACCCGCAGACGGACGCACCCCCAATAGGCGGAACCCGCTCCCGAACGGAGTGACCTGGCACACAGGGGCTGCCGTAGAGTTGAGCCCGGTCGATACCTGACCGCGGCAGATCGGAAGGGCAGCAGGCGTGACCGTCGACGACTCGGGCTCCGGCACGGGTGGCCAAGGCGACCCCGAGAAGTCGGAGGGGGCCGAAGAAGAAACAGAAGACCCCCTGGCGTTGCGGCTCGAAGGGCTGATCCTCGGCGCCGAGCGCCGCTACACCCCGTTCCAGGCGGCCCGCAGCGCGGGCGTCTCCATGGAGCTGGCCTCACGGTTCTGGCGGGCCATGGGCTTCGCCGACATCGGGCAGGCCAAGGCGCTGACCGAGGCGGACGTGCTGGCGCTGCGCCGGCTCGCCGGTCTCGTCGAGGCGGGGCTGCTCAGCGAGGCGATGGCCGTGCAGGTGGCCCGGTCCACCGGGCAGACCACCGCGCGGCTCGCCGAGTGGCAGATCGACTCGTTCCTGGAGGGGCTCACCGAGCCGCCGGAGCCGGGCATGACCCGCACCGAGGTCACGTATCCGCTGATAGAGCTGCTCCTTCCCGAGCTGGAGGAGTTCCTCGTCTACGTGTGGCGGCGGCAGCTGGCCGCGGCCACCGGGCGGGTCGTCCAGGCCGGGGACGACGAGGAGATGGTCGACCGGCGGCTCGCCGTCGGCTTCGCCGACCTCGTCGGGTTCACGCGGCTGACCCGGCGCATGGAGGAGGAGGAACTCGGCGAGCTCGTCGAGGCCTTCGAGACCACGGCCGCCGACCTGGTCGCCGCGCACGGCGGACGGCTCATCAAGACGCTCGGCGACGAAGTCCTCTTCGCCGCCGACGACGCCGGGATCGCCGGTGAGATCGCGCTGCGGCTCATCGAGACGATGAGCAACGACGAGACCATGCCGGAGCTGCGCGTCGGCATGGCCTTCGGGACCGTGACGACCCGCATGGGCGATGTCTTCGGGACCACCGTGAATCTCGCGAGCCGCCTCACGTCGATAGCGCCCCGGGACAACGTGCTGGTCGACGGCGCCTTCGCCGAGGAGCTGGTGCGCACCGGGGACGCGCCGACGTCGGAGGCCGAGGCCGCCGTCGAGGCGCAGAAGGCCGAGGCGGACGGCGCCGAGCCGCCCTCGTACCGGTTCGCGCTGCAGCCCATGTGGCAGCGGCCGGTCCGCGGTCTCGGTGTCGTGGAGCCCTGGACGCTGACCCGGCGCGCCTGACACCCTCCGGTTAACGTCAGTTAACCGGAGGTGCGGTCATATGCAGGATGAGCAGCGGTTCGGGGAGTTCGTCGGGGTACGGCGTCACGAGGGCGGCACCGTCGCCGAGTTGGTGCTGGACCGGCCGAAGGCCATGAACGCGGTCTCCAGCGCCATGGCCCGGTCCATCGGCGCCGCGTGCGAGGCGCTGGGCGCCGACAAGGACGTACGGGTCGTGGTCGTCACCTCCAGCAACGAGCGGGCGTTCTGCGTCGGGGCCGACCTCAAGGAGCGCAACTCGTTCTCCGACGCCGAACTGGTGCGCCAGCGGCCGGTCGCGCGGGGCGCCTACACGGGCGTACTGGAGCTGCCGATGCCGACGATCGCGGCCGTGCACGGGTTCGCGCTCGGCGGCGGGTTCGAGCTGGCGCTCGCCTGCGATCTGATCGTGGCCGACGCGAGTGCCGTGGTCGGGCTGCCCGAGGTGTCGGTCGGGGTGATCCCCGGTGGCGGCGGTACGCAGTTGCTGCCGCGCCGGGTCGGGGCCGCGCGCGCCGCCGAGCTGATCTTCTCGGCCCGCCGGGTCGAGGCCGCCGAGGCCGGTGAACTCGGGCTCGTGGACCAGGTGGTGACGGCCGGTGCGGACCGGGACGAGGCCCTTGCGCTCGCCGCCCGGATCGCCGCCCACTCTCCCGTGGGGCTGCGGGCCGCCAAGCGCGCGCTGCGGCTCGGGCACGGGCTCGACCTGCGGGCGGGCCTTGAGGTCGAGGACGCGGCGTGGCGGTCGGTGGCGTTCTCCGGCGACCGGGCGGAGGGCGTGGCCGCGTTCAACGAGAAGCGCAAGCCGCAGTGGCCCGGTGAGTGACGCCGGGTGACCGGTACGTGGGCGAGCGCCACGGAGACAACCGGTACGGGTGTACACGATTCACCGTAATGCCCGAAACCTCCCTAGCCTGGAGTAATGGGAGAGGATGTCCGGCTGCGGGCCGTCGTGATGCTCGCGCAGGGCATGGCCGCCGCGCAGTCCCCGCGCGAGTCCTGGCGGGCGGCCGCGCTGGGGGCCTGTCACGCGCTGTCGGGGAACTTCGCCGCGCTGTCCGTGTGGGAGCGCGAGCGCGGGCGGCTGCGGGTCCTGGTGAACGTGGGGGAGCGGGCGGCGGGGGAGGCGGAGTTTCCCGAGGACGAGACGTATCCGGTGCACCAGTTCCCGGAGATCACCGAGTTCCTGCACGAGCGGTGGGCCGCCGGCGGTGAGCCCGACGCGTGGGTGGAGACCGCCGCCGGGCCCGTCGAGCGCAGCGGCTACTGCCACCAGAGGGTGGCGGCGCTGCGGCGCCGGGGGCGCGGCTGCTGTGTCGTCGCGCCGGTCGTGCTGCACGGCCGGGCGTGGGGCGAGCTGTATGTGGCCCGGCCGCCCGGCGTGCCCGTGTTCGGTCCGCAGGACGCCGACTTCGCGACCGTCCTCGCGTCGGTCGCGGCGGCCGGCGTCGCGCAGACCGAACGTCTTGAGGAGGCGCGCAGGCTCGCCTTCACCGACGCGCTGACCGGGCTCGCGAACCGGCGGGCGGTCGACATACGTCTCGACGAGGCGATCGAGCGGCACCGCGGCGGGGGTGCCGTGGTCAGTCTCGTCGTCTGCGACCTGAACGGTCTGAAGAAGGTCAACGACACCCTCGGGCACGCCGTCGGCGACCGGCTCCTCGAACGGTTCGGGTCGGTCCTCTCGCTGTGCGGGGCGATGCTCCCCGGCGCCCTCGCCGCGCGGCTCGGCGGCGACGAGTTCTGTCTGCTGGCCGTCGGCCCCCCGGCCGACGAGGTCGTCCGCGTCGGCGACGAACTCTGCTCAAGGGCGGCGGAGTTGGAGTTCGGGGACGGGGTCGCGGTCGGGATCGCCTCGACCGGCGACCCGATCGGGGAGGTGCGCAGCGCGCGCAGGCTCTTCCGGCTCGCGGACGCCGCCCAGTACAAGGCGAAGGCGCTGCGGGCGGTGCGGCCCGTGGTCGCCGGGCGGGACGGCGGCCTCGACGACCCGGTCGTCCGGCTCGCGGACGCGCCCCCGCCGGCCGCCGGGGGCGGGGAGCGGCGGCGCATCCGCGGCGGGCGCGAACGGTAAGGGTCCTTCCCGGAACTCGGTCGTGACATCTTGAGATTCACTGCGTACGCTCCTGAATATGGATATGCACACTGTGGTGAGTGGGGAAGGCGCGAAGCGCGGCCTTGAAAGGGTGGTGGTGGGAGACGGGCGGGCGACCGGGGTCACCGCTGCCGATGTCGTCGCTGTCGCGCGCCGTAACGCCCGGATCGAACTCGCCGACGAGGCCGTGGCGGCCCTGGCCGCGTCCCGCGAGATCGTCGACGCGCTCGCCGCGAAGCCGGAACCCGTGTACGGCGTCTCCACCGGGTTCGGCGCACTCGCCACCCGGCACATCAGCACCGAGCTCCGCGGCCGGCTCCAGCGCAACATCGTGCGCTCGCACGCCGCGGGGATGGGCCCGCGCGTGGAGCGCGAGGTCGTCCGCGCGCTGATGTTCCTGCGCCTGAAGACCGTCTGCTCCGGCCACACGGGAGTGCGCCCCGAGGTCGCGCAGACCATGGCCGACGTCCTCAACGCCGGGATCACCCCGGTCGTCCACGAGTACGGCTCCCTCGGCTGCTCCGGCGACCTCGCCCCGCTCTCGCACTGCGCGCTCGCGCTGATGGGCGAGGGCGACGCCGAGGGCCCCGACGGAACGGTTCGCCCCGCCGGTGAGCTGCTCGCCGAGGCCGGTATCGCGCCGGTCGAACTGCGCGAGAAGGAGGGCCTCGCGCTCCTCAACGGCACCGACGGCATGCTCGGCATGCTGGTCATGGCCCTCGACGACCTGGACACGCTCTACAAGTCCGCGGACGTCACGGCGGCGCTGTCCCTGGAGGCGCTGCTCGGCACGGACAAGGTGCTCGCGCCCGAGCTGCACGCCATCCGCCCGCACCCGGGGCAGGCCGCGTCGGCCGCCAACATGCTCGCCGTCCTGAAGGGTTCGGGCCTCACCGGTCACCACCAGGACGACGCGCCGCGCGTGCAGGACGCGTACTCGGTGCGGTGCGCTCCGCAGGTCGCCGGTGCCGGGCGCGACACCATGGCGCACGCCCGCCTCGTCGCCGAGCGGGAGCTGGCGGCGGCCGTCGACAACCCGGTGGTGCTGCCCGACGGACGCGTCGAGTCCAACGGCAACTTCCACGGCGCGCCGGTCGCCTACGTCCTCGACTTCCTCGCGATCGCCGCCGCCGACCTCGGCTCGATCGCCGAGCGGCGCACGGACCGCCTCCTCGACAAGAACCGCTCGCACGGTCTGCCGCCGTTCCTCGCGGACGACGCCGGGGTCGACTCGGGCCTGATGATCGCGCAGTACACGCAGGCCGCCCTGGTCAGCGAGATGAAGCGGCTGGCCGTGCCGGCCTCGGCCGACTCCATCCCGTCCTCCGCGATGCAGGAGGACCACGTCTCCATGGGCTGGTCGGCGGCGCGCAAGCTGCGGACCGCCGTCGACAACCTGGCGCGGATCGTCGCCATCGAGCTGTACGCGGCGACCCGGGGGATCGAGCTGCGGGAGGGGCTGACTCCGGCGCCGGCGTCCCGGGCGGCCATCGCCGCGGTGCGCTCCGCCGGGGTCGAGGGGCCTGGGCCCGACCGGTTCCTCGCGCCGGACCTTGCCGCCGCGGAGGCGTTCGTGCGCGGCGGGGCGCTGGTGGAGGCCGTCGAGTCGGTCACCGGGCCGCTGGCCTAGGTCGCGGACACGGCCTGGCGGGTGCGGGCCGGCCGTGCGTGGTCGGGCCCGCGCTGCGCCCCCTCAGAGCGCCCGCTGTCTCCGTACCGAATACGCCACGAAGCCCACGCCCAGGCCCAGGAAGGCCGAGCCGCCCACCACGTACGGGGTCGTGTCCACCGTTCCCGTGTCCGCCAGGCGGAGTTGGCGGTCGGACTGGGTGGAGAGCGTGGTGGACGTCGTCTGCTGCCGGTCGGCGGCGGCCTCGGTGTGGTCCGGGGTCGCGGTGGCGTTGGGCACGAACCACAGGGCAGCCAGGAGTGTCCCGGCGGCGGTGGCGGTGAGAATGGAACGGCGTGCGGCGGACACGGAAGCGATCCCCCTTGTGGCGCTGGCGAATTGGCCGTGTGCGCCGATCCTAGTGACAGGGGCGGGTCACAGGAAAGTCACGGGGGTCGCGGGCCGTACGCTCCGCCTCATGAGTACTGATGAGACGTCACGTTTTGTTCGGCTGAAGGTGGAATTGGTTCTGGAGATCGCCGATGTCGAGGCGCTCACGGGGGGTGCGTTGCAGCGGATCGCCGAGTCCGCCGGGTCGGGAGAGATGCCCGAGCAGGAGCGGGTGCACGCCGAGGGGGCCGTGCAGGAGGACGAGGCGGAGGCCGTTGCGTACCTCGTGGACCCGTTCGACCTGGTCGGAGACGTGCCGGGTGCCGAGCTCGTGCAGGCGTCGTGGTCCAGCGAGCAGGTCGACTACGACCCCGATTCGCCGGATTGGGACCTCGACGAGGATGATGACGGGGAGGACGGCGAGGACGTCGTGTAGCGAGGCGCGGTGCGGAGACCCCGGGCGGCTTTCGCTGCCCGGGGTCTCACCGTTTCCGAGGGGGTTCGCGGGGGTTCCGTTACCACGGGTGCATCGGTGGTCACCGCCGCCGCCGACGTGGCGTCTCCCACATCGGGGCCGATCGGGAACGGGGCGAAGCGGTCACTGCGTTATGTATGGGTAAGGGGAACCCCTGTGTTCTCTGTGACCGGGAGCGTGGGCCTCGGGAACTGGGGGAATCCGGCGAAAGCCGGGTAATCGGCGACTATGGAGAAGCGTGTGATGACGGACGGTAAGCGGCGCAAGGGTCTGATGGCCGCGTCCGCCCTGCTCGGCGGTGTTCTGGTGCTCTCCGCGTGCAGCGGCGGCGACGGGGACGGCTCCTCGTCGGGCAGCGGCACGAAGGAGACGCAGCAGCAGGCCGACGAGGCCGCGGCGAAGAAGACCTCCGAGGCCGACATCAAGATCGCGCCGAAGGACGGCTCCGACAACGCGAGCATCAACAACGCGGCCAAGGTCACCGTGAGCAAGGGCACGCTCACCGACGTCACCATGTCGACCGCCGACGGCACCAAGGTGGCCGGCCAGATATCTGCCGACAAGAAGAGCTGGAGGCCCACCAGCCAGCTGGAGCGCTCGACGACGTACAAGATCGCCGCCGAGGCCAAGGACTCCGACGGCCGCGTCGCGCACGAGAACGGGTCGTTCACGACCGTCTCCCCGGCCAACAGCTTCATCGGCAACTTCACGCCCGAGGACGGGTCCACGGTCGGCGTCGGCATGCCGGTGTCGATCAACTTCGACAAGGCCATCACGAACAAGGCCGATGTCCAGTCCCACATCACGGTCAGCTCCAGCAGCGGTCAGGAGGTCGTCGGCCACTGGTTCAGCGCGAACCGTCTGGACTTCCGGCCCGAGGACTACTGGCAGGGCGGCTCCACCGTCACCCTGAAGCTCGACCTCGACGGCGTCGAGGGCGCGAGCGGTGTGACGGGCGTGCAGCAGAAGACGGTCTCGTTCAAGATCGGGCGCAACCAGGTCTCCACGGTCGACGCCAAGACCAAGACGATGACCGTGACGCGCGACGGGAAGACGATCAAGACGATCCCGATCTCCGCCGGCTCGCCCGAGAACAAGACGTACGAGGGCCAGATGGTGATCTCCGAGAAGTTCAAGGAGACCCGGATGAACGGCGCGACGGTCGGCTTCACCGACGACGACGGCAAGGGCGAGTACGACATCAAGGACGTGCCGCACGCGATGCGTCTGTCGAACTCCGGCACGTTCATCCACGGCAACTACTGGGGCGCGAAGTCCATCTTCGGTTCCGTGAACACCAGCCACGGCTGCGTCGGCCTGTCCGACGCCAAGGGTGCCAACGACTCCAGCACGCCCGGCGCCTGGTTCTACGACAACTCGATGGTCGGTGACGTCGTCATCGTGAAGAACACCGGCGACAAGACCGTCCAGCCGGACAACGGCCTCAACGGCTGGAACCTGAGCTGGGCCGACTGGAAGGCCGGCTCCGCCGCCTGACCCCGTCCCCGCCGAAGCTTGTGCTGTGAACCCCGGTATGCGCCGCATGCCGGGGTTCATGCCGTTCTCATCCAGCCCTTATGAAGACCGCATGCAACGCACAGCTCGTTGCAAAGCAGCGTCCCTACTGTCCGCCTCATGTTCCTCACCTACCTCAGGCGCGAATTGAGGCGGCGCCGGAAGGCCGCCCTCGTCGTCGCCTCCGGGCTCGCGCTCGGCATCGCGCTGGTCATCACGGTCACGTCGGTCTCGGCCGGGATGAAGCAGGCCCAGAGCAAGGTTCTCGAATCGCTCTACGGCCTCGGCACCGACATGACGGTGACCAAGGCGGCCCAGGCGCCGTCGAAGAGCGGCGGAGACCGCCCCAACTTCACGTTCGACGCCAAGGGCGACGAAGACAGCTCGAAGACCCAGTCGACCGACCGCGTCATGACCTCGGGCGGCCAGACCCTGAAGTCGTCGCTGATCAGCGAGGTCGCCGAGCAGAAGGGCGTCGACTCGGCGACCGGCGCGCTGACCCTCGACGTCATGAAGGTCTCCGGCCGGTTCAGCCAGGGCCAGGCCACCCGGAACAGCGGCTCCGGCTCCTCCTCACAGGGCGGCGGCATGCCCAGCGGCGGTGAAGGCGGCGTGCAGGGCGGCGGCGCCGACTTCGACGTCAACTCGTACTCCGTGTACGGCA
Organism: Streptomyces sp. VRA16 Mangrove soil; assembly: GCF_017377775.1. Taxonomy (GTDB): domain Bacteria; phylum Actinomycetota; class Actinomycetes; order Streptomycetales; family Streptomycetaceae; genus Streptomyces. The sequence continues at coordinate 161,307 of NZ_JAFVLN010000010.1, read as the reverse complement.
TCGACGTCGCGCACCAGGGCCTCGGCCCGCTCTCCACGATGGAGATCACGAAGGGCCGTACGTTCAAGGCGTCCGAGACGAACGCCAAGATCGCGGTGGTCTCGAAGTCGTACGCCAAGGAGAACTCCGAGGCGGTCGGTGACACGCTCACCATCAGCAAGGTGAAGTACGAGATCGTCGGCATCGCGCAGGCGAGCAGCAGCGACTCCACCGGTGACGTCTACCTGCCGCTGAAGCAGGCCCAGACGCTCGCCGACAGCAAGAACAAGGTCTCCACGATCTACGTCAAGGCGACCGACTCCCAGAAGATCGACACCGTCAAGGCGACGATCAAGAAGAACATCCCGGGGACCACGGTCACCACGTCGTCCGACCTGGCCGACACCGTCTCCGGCTCCCTGTCGACAGCCTCCGACCTCGCCTCCAGCGTGGGCAAGTGGCTCTCCGTCGTGGTGCTCGCCGCGGCCGTCATCGTCGCCGCGCTGCTCACCTCCTCGGCGGTCTCGCGCCGGGTGCGCGAGTTCGGCACGCTCAAGGCGCTCGGCTGGAAGTCGGGCCGCGTCACCCGCCAGGTCGCCGGTGAGGCGATCGTCAACGGGCTCGTCGGCGGTGCCCTCGGCATCGCGCTCGGTGTCGCCGCGGCCTACGCCGTGACGGCCCTCAGCCCGACCCTGACCGCGTCCCTCGGCACGGCCGCGAGCGGTTCCGGCGGCACGGGCGGCGGCATGGGCGGCCCCGGTGGCGGCGGCATGGGCGGCCCCGGCGGTGGCGGCTCGTCCGCGGCCTCCACCATCGACGTCGCGCTCTCCGCGCCGGTCAGCCTCTCCACGATCGCGCTCGCCGCGGCCCTGGCCATCGCGGGCGGTCTGACCGCCGGCGCCTACGGCGGCTGGCGGGCCTCCCGGCTGCGCCCGGCGGACGCGCTGCGCCGCGTCGAGTAGTCAACCGCCTTTCCCGGAACAGGAGTTCACCATGTACGAACTGCGCGGTGTGACCAAGCAGTACAAGCGCGGCAAGGAGACCGTCGACGCCCTGCGCGGCATCGACCTGACCGTCGAGGACGGCGGCCGGCTGGTCATCCAGGGCCCGACCGGCGGCGGCAAGTCGACGCTGCTGCAGATGCTCGGCGGCCTGGACCGGCCGACGGCCGGCAGCGTCCACCTCGACGGCGTCGACCTCGCCCAGCTCTCCGAGGCGAAGCTGACGAAGGTACGCAGCGAGAAGATCGGCATCATCTTCCAGTCCTTCAACCTCATCCCGACCCTCAACGCCCAGGAGAACGTGGAGACCGCCCTGGTCCCGCTGGGCCTGAAGGTCGCAGAGCGGCGCGCACGGGCCGCCGAGGCGCTGAAGTCGGTGGGCCTGGGCGAGCGGCTCGGGCACCTGCCGTCCGAGATGTCCGGCGGCCAGCAGCAGCGGGTGGCCATCGCCCGCGCGCTGGTGAAGAACCCGAAGGTGCTGCTCGCCGACGAGCCCACGGGCAACCTCGACGAGTCGACCCGCGACGAGATCATGGACGTACTCGAAGGTCTGTGGCGCGAGCACGGGCTGACGTTCATCATGGTCACCCACGACTCGACGCTGGCGAAGGCAGCGCCCCGGCTCGCCACGATCCGCAAGGGTCGGATCACGGTGACGGAGAAGGCGCAGCACGCCGCCTGAGACGCAGGCGCCGGAACGGACAGGTGTGACACGGCGGATGACACCTGATGGGCGGGATCTCATCCCGTTCTCATCCGCACCTCACAGAACCCTTACAGCCCCTCCATACGGTTTCGCCGCAAGCGGGAGCCGGGACGTCCACGGACGGCCCGGCTCCCGCTGATTCCTGTCAGAGCCCCCGCGTTCCGTGGGCCGTCATCCGGCGAGGCTGCCATGTTCTTCACCTATCTCAGGCGTGAGTTGCGCCGCCGCAGAAAGGCGGCCCTCGTCGTCGCCTCCGGACTCGCGCTCGGTATCGCGCTGGTCATCGTCGTCAGCTCGGTGTCCTCGGGTATGAACAAGGCCCAGGACAAGGTCCTCCAGTCGCTGTACGGCCTGGGCACCGACATGACCGTCACCAAGGCCGCCGCCGCTCAGACCGGCGACAACGGGCGGCCGAACTTCAAGTTCGACGCCAAGGACAGCGACTCCGACAAGGCGCAGTCCACCGACCGCGTCATGGTCCAGGGCTTCCAGACGCTCGCCTCCTCCACGGTCACCGAGGTGGCCGACCAGAAGGGCGTCGCCGACACCGTCGGCGGTCTGAACCTCCAGGTCATGAAGGTCAGCGGGCAGTTCACGCGCGGCCAGTTCAAGCAGGACCAGAGCCAGGGGCAGCAGGGCGGCCAGGGCGGTCCCGGCGGCCAGAACGGCGGCGGCAGCGGCCGGCCGCAGGGCCGCGTCGAGGGCGGCGGCGCCAACTTCGACGTCAACTCCTTCTCGGTCTACGGCACCGACGTCACCAAGCAGAACCTCGGCCCGCTGACCACCTCGAAGATCACCAAGGGCCGTACGTTCACGACGTCCGAGACGAACGCCAAGGTGGCCGTCGCCGACGCCTCGTACGCCAAGGAGAAGAAGCTCGCCCTCGGCGACACCGTCACCATCCACGGCACCAAGTTCAAGGTCATCGGCGTCTCCACCGCCGACAGCGGCGACTCGGCCGCCAACCTGTACATCCCGCTGAAGCAGGCGCAGACCGTCGCCGACATGAAGAACAAGGTGACGACGGTCTACGTCAAGGCGACCGACTCGCAGCAGATCGACTCGGTGAAGTCGACCATCACCAAGAACGTCTCGGGCACGACGGTCACCACCTCGGCCGACCTCGCCAAGACCGTCTCCGGCTCGCTGTCCACCGCCTCCTCGCTCGCCTCGAACGTCGGCACGTGGCTGTCGATCGCCGTCCTCGTCGCCGCGTTCCTCGTCGCGGGCCTGCTCACCTCGTCCGCCGTGTCGCGGCGCGTGCGCGAGTTCGGCACGCTCAAGGCGCTCGGCTGGAAGTCGGGCCGCGTCACCCGCCAGGTCATCGGTGAGGCCGTCGTCAACGGGCTCATCGGCGGCGTCCTCGGCATCGCCGTCGGTCTCGCCGGCGCCTACGCGGTGACCGCGATCAGCCCGACCCTGTCGGCGTCCCTCGGCTCCACCGGCGGTGGCGGCTTCGGCGGGGGCGGCGGCTTCGGCGGGGGCGGCATGGGCGGCCCCGGTGGCGGCGGCCCCGCGCGGCAGACCGCGAGCAAGACCCTCGACATCGCACTGACCGCCCCGGTCTCCGGCACCACCATCGCGCTCGCCGTCGGCCTCGCCGTCGCGGGCGGTCTGATCGCCGGCGCGTTCGGCGGCTGGCGGGCCTCCCGCCTGCGCCCGGCGGACTCGCTGCGCCGCGTCGAGTAGTACCGCAGCCCTGCACGGCAGCACCCCAACATCCTCACGTACGGCAGGAGTTGCACCATGTATCAGCTCAGAGGCGTCACCAAGCAGTATCAGCGCGGCAGGGAACGCATCGACGCCCTCGCCGGGGTCGACCTGACCATCGGTGACGGCGACCGGCTGGTCATCCAGGGTCCGACCGGCGGCGGCAAGTCGACGCTGCTGCAGATGCTCGGCGGCCTGGACCGGCCGACGGCCGGCAGCGTCGAGCTCGACGGCACGGATCTGGCCAAGCTGCCCGAGGCCCGGCTGACCAAGGTCCGCGCCGAGTCCATCGGGTTCGTCTTCCAGTCGTTCAACCTCATCCCGACGCTCACCGCCCAGGAGAACGTCGAGTCCGCCCTCGTCCCGCTCGGCATCAAGACCGCCGACCGGCGCGAGCGGGCCGCCGAGGCGCTGAAGTCGGTGGGCCTCGGCGAGCGCCTCGGGCACCTGCCCGGCGAGATGTCCGGTGGTCAGCAGCAGCGGGTGGCCATCGCCCGCGCCCTGGTGAAGAACCCGAAGGTGCTGCTCGCCGACGAGCCCACGGGCAACCTCGACGAGTCCATGCGCGACGAGATCATGGACGTCCTGGAGGCCCAGTGGAAGGAGCACGGGCTCACCTTCATCATGGTCACCCACGACTCCTCGATCGCCCGCAAGGCGCCGCGGCTCGCCACGATCCGCAAGGGGCGGATCAAGGTCACGGAGAACGAACAGGCCAAGTAGCGGCTTTGCCCGCGTTCCAGGGAACCTTTGAACCCCCTGTGCCATCTGTAGGCGCAGGGGGTTCGTTCATGACCTCCGGTTGGTGAACCACCGTCACCAGGGGGAAAGTTGCACAGACAGTCACAGACCCGTACGCGGCGGGCCGGTCTCGTCGCGGGCGCCGCCGCCGTCGCCCTGACCGCGGGCGTCGCGCTGCCGGCGCACTCCGCGCCCGCGGCCACGGGCGCGCACAAGGCGGGCGTCGGGCGGCAGTTCACGCCCAGGACCCACGTCACGCTCATCACCGGCGACCGCGTCGCGCTCGACGCCAAGGGCAAGCCGGTCGGCGTCGAGCGGGCCCCGGGCCGCTCCCACATACCCGTGCAGACGCGCACGATCGACGGGCACACCTATGTGATGCCCCTCGACGCGCAGCGTCTGATAGCCGCCGGCAAGCTCGACCAGCGCCTCTTCGACGTCACCGAGCTGTCCAAGGCGGCGTACAAGAAGGCCCAGAAGAACGGCCTCAAGGTCATCGTCGGCTACCGGGGGGCGGCGACCACCGCCAAGGCCGAGGTGCGCGACGCGGGCGACACGACCGTGCGGCGCTCGCTGAAGACGCTCAACGCGGACGCGGTCACCACCCCGAAGACCGACGCGGCCAAGCTGTGGAACGCGGTGACCGACAAGGACGGCTCCACCGCCTCCGGCGTCAGCCGCATCTGGCTCGACGGCATCCGCCGCGCCAGCCTCGACAAGTCCGTGCCGCAGATCGGCGCCCCGACCGCGTGGGCCGCGGGCTACGACGGCAAGGGCGTCAAGATCGCCGTCCTGGACACCGGGATCGACGCGACCCACCCCGACCTGAAGGACCAGGTCGTCGAGTCGAAGAACTTCTCCACCGCGGCCGACGCCACCGACCACTTCGGCCACGGCACGCACGTCGCGTCCATCGCCGCCGGCACGGGCGCGAAGTCGGGCGGCACGTACAAGGGCGTCGCCCCCGGCGCGAAGCTGCTCAACGGCAAGGTCCTCGACGACCAGGGCTCCGGTGACGACTCCGGCATCCTCGCCGGCATGGAGTGGGCGGCCGCGCAGGGCGCCGACATCGTCAACCTGAGCCTGGGCGGCGGCGACACCCCGGAGATCGACCCGCTGGAAGCCGAGGTCAACAAGCTCTCCGAGGAGAAGGGCATGCTGTTCGCCATCGCGGCGGGCAACGAGGGCCCGCACTCCATCGGCTCGCCCGGCAGCGCGGACGCCGCCCTCACCGTCGGCGCCGTCGACGGCAAGGACAAGCTCGCCGACTTCTCCTCCACCGGCCCGCGCGTCGGCGACGGCGCGATCAAGCCGGACGTGACCGCGCCGGGCGTCGACATCACGGCCGCCGCCGCGCCGGGCAGCGTCATCGACCAGGAGGTCGGAGAGAAGCCCGCCGGGTATCTGACGATCTCCGGTACGTCGATGGCGACGCCGCACGTCGCGGGCGCCGCCGCGATCCTCAAGCAGGAGCACCCGGACTGGACGTACGCCCAGCTCAAGAGCGTGCTCGTCGGCTCGACCAAGGGCACGGCCGGGCTCACCCCGTTCCAGCAGGGCAGCGGCCGCATCCAGGTCGACAAGGCCATCGGGCAGACGGTGTTCGCGGAGCCGGTCTCCGTCGGCTTCGGCATCGCGCAGTGGCCGCACACCGACGACAAGGCCGTCACCAAGCAGGTCACGTACAAGAACACCGGCACGAAGGACGTCACCCTCGACCTCTCCGTCAAGGCGACCAACCCCAAGGGCCAGGCGGCCCCCGCGGGCTTCTTCGCGCTCGGCGCGACCAAGGTGACGGTCCCCGCGGGCGGTACCGCCTCGGTCGACGTGACCGCGAACACCAAGCTGGGCGGCACCGTCGACGGCGCCTACTCCGCGTACATCACGGCGAGCGGCGGCGGCCAGACCGTGCGCACGGCGGCCGCGGTGCAGCGCGAGGTCGAGTCGTACGACGTGAAGCTCAAGCACGTAGGGCGTGACGGGCAGCCCCTGTCGACGTACCTGAGCGACCTGATCGGCTACTCGGGTCTGGGCAAGGACCAGATCTTCTCGGCCGCGCCGAGCGACACCGGCACGGTCACCCTGCGCGTCCCCAAGGGCAACTACCTTCTGGACGCCTGGCTCGCCAAGGACCTGGAGCAGTTCAAGGGCGGCGTCGACTGGTTCGTGCAGCCGAAGCTCGCCGTCACCAAGAACGTCAGCCTGACCCTGGACGCCCGCACGACCAAGCAGGCCGACATCACCGTCCCGGACAGCGCGGCGAAGCCGCTCAGCGCCAGCATCGGGTACCTGTACGACCCGGCCGGGATCGGCGTCTCCCTGCAGCTCGACTCGTTCGCCGGCATCCGCATGGCCTCCCTCGGCAGCGATGTCACCAGCGGTCTGTCGCAGACCTGGTTCGGGCAGTGGAGCAAGGGCGGCTCGGCCGAGTACGACGTCGTCACCGGCGGCAAGGTCAAGCGCATCCAGAACGCCAAGGTCCGGCACTACAAGAAGTCCGAACTGGCCACCGTGACCAACAAGCTGGGCGCTTCGGCGGCCGGGAAGACCGGCGCGCTCCTGCCGGTCGCCCTGCTCCCCGACGACCTCGGTGTCGGCGTCCCGGTCGAGCAGAAGCTGCCGGGCTCGCGCACGCTGTACCTGTCGACCGGTGACAAGGCCCAGTGGACCTGGGACTTCTACCAGATCGCCGGCAAGGACAAGGACGGCAACCTGGTCCCGGACGCGTACTACACGCTCGGCAACCCGCAGACCTTCAAGGCGGGCAAGAAGTACGAGAAGACGTTCAACACCGCGGTGTTCGCGCCGCGCGTGGGCGGCGACTACGGCCTGTACCGCGACGGCAACGAGATCTACGGCTCGCTGCCGCTGTTCGCCGACGGCAAGACGCACGCGGGCTACTCGGACTTCACCAAGGTGACCACGACGCTGTACCGGGGCGGGGTCAAGGTCGGCACGAACGACGACCCGCTCTTCGGCGACGGCACGTTCAAGGTCCCCTCGGGCGACGCCGCGTACCGGCTGACCACCTCGGTCCGCCGGGACGCGAAGGTCGCCAAGGCCTCCTCGCGGGTCGACGCGAGCTGGACGTTCCGCTCGAAGAAGCCCGCGGACTTCGCCCAGCTGCCCGCCTCCGGCATCCGGTTCGACGCCGCGGTGGGCCTCGACAGCACGGTGCCCGCGGGCAGGACCCAGTCGGTCCCGGTGACCGTCACCGGCTCGGCGGCCGGCACCAACCTCAAGTCGCTGTCCCTGTACGTCAGTTACGACGGCGGCAAGAACTGGAAGAAGGCATCCGTCCAGCACGGCAAGGCGAGCGTCAAGAACCCGGCGGCGGGCAAGAGCCTCTCCTTCCGGGCGAAGATCACCGACAAGAAGGGGAACGGGTCGACGATCTCGGTCTACGACGCGTACTTCGGCAAGTGAGCTAGCGGGACGCCACCCTGATGGCGCACAGCGGCCCGCCCGGGACCATCGACCCGGGCGGGCCGCCCGTGTTTGGCTGGGCGCCATGACGACTCAGACGGTCGAGTACATCCGCTACCGCATCCCGGAAGACCGCTCCGCCGAGTTCCTCGCCGCCTACACCCGGGCGGCCCGCCAGCTGGCCGCGTCCGAGCACTGCGTCTCGTACGAACTCGCCCGCTGCGAGGAGGACTTCGCGCACTACGTCCTGCGTATCGTGTGGACGTCGACCGAGGACCACCTGGAGGGGTTCCGGCAGTCGGAGCTCTTCCCCGGCTTCCTCGCCGAGATCCGCCCGTACGTGGGCGCCATCGACGAGATGCGCCACTACAAGCCGACGACCGTCCGCGGGCTCGGCGCCGCCGAACCGACGCTGTACGAGTGGGCCGGGGGAGCGGAGGCCCTCGGCCGGCTCACCGCCGTCTTCTACGCGCACGTCGTCAAGGACGACCTGCTCGGCCCGCTCTTCGCCGAGCTGCCGGCCGAGCACGCCGAACACGTGGCGCTCTGGCTCGGCGAGGTCCTCGGCGGGCCGCCCGCCTACTCCGAGCAGGTCGGCGGGCACAGCCACATGGTCGCCCGGCACATCGGCAAGGGCATCACCGAGGCGCAGCGCCGGCGCTGGGTGAACCTGATGCACGACGCGGCCGACGAGGCGGGGCTGCCCACGGACGCCGAGTTCCGCTCCGCGTTCGCCGCGTACGTGGAGTGGGGGACCCGGCTCGCCGTGACCTTCTCGGCCCCCGGGGCGGACCGCCCCGACGAGCAGCCGGTGCCGGTGTGGGGGTGGGGCGCGGCGCCGCCGTACCGGGCCTAGGGCGCCTCGCTGCCTGCCCGGATCGCGTCCGTGCCCCAGCTGGCCAGCAGGCGCAGTGCCTGGGCCGAGTCCGAGCCGGGTTCCGCGTGGTAGACGCTCAGGAACTGGCCGTCGTCGTCGGGCAGGTGCAGGGTCTCGTACGAGAGCGTCAGCTCGCCCACCAGCGGGTGCCGCATCCGCTTCACACCGTGGCCCTTCTCCTTCACGTCGTGCGTGGCCCACAACTTCCTGAACTGCTCGCTCTTGACGGAGAGTTCACCGACGAGGGCGGACAGCTCGGGGTCCTCCGGGTTGCGGCCCGCGTACAGCCGCAGATAGCTGACCATGTCCGACGCCTTCGACTCCCAGTTGCGGAACAGCTCCCGGTAGTCGGGGTTGAGGAAGGTCAGCCGCGCCCAGTTCCGCTCGGCCGGCGGCATCTTTCCCCAGTCGCCGAAGAGCGCGGCCGCCATCCGGTTCCAGGCGAGGATGTCCGAGCGGGCCCCGCCGATGTACGCGGGCACGCCCTCCATCGAGTCGAGCAGATGGCGCAGCGCGGGCCGCACCTGCTGGCGCCGGGGCGCCGGGGCCTTCCGGCGGGTCTGCGTGGGCCGGGCCAGCTGGACGAGGTGGGCGTGCTCGGCGTCGGTCAGCTGCAGGGCGCGCGCGATCGCGTCGAGCACCTCCGACGACACATTGCGCCCGTTGCCCTGCTCCAGGCGCGTGTAGTAGGCCACGGAGACCCCGGCGAGCTGCGCCAGCTCCTCCCGGCGCAGGCCCGGCACCCGGCGGTGCCGGCCGGCCGAGGGCAGCCCGACGTCCTGGGGCTGGAGGCGGGCCCGCCTCGTCCGCAGGAACTCGCTGAGCTCGGCGCGCAGGTCCAGGGTGGGGTTGTCGTCCATGCTCTCCAGTATTCCCCGTGGTACGACCAAGAGCCTGACCCCGCCAGTAGTAGGACCACTGGTCGTACGCAAAGCGGTGACCTGCGTAAACGTCGAAGTCTGCGCGAGTGTGGGGCAGCCTTGAAGCCATGACCACTGTTGCTGCGTACGCCGCGCCCAGCGCCAAGGCTCCGCTGGAGCGCACCACCATCGAGCGCCGTGCCGTCGGTGAGCACGACGTGCTGATCGACATCAAGTTCGCCGGCATCTGCCACTCCGACATCCACCAGGCCCGCGAGGGCTGGGGCGAGGCCCTCTTCCCGATGGTCCCGGGCCACGAGATCGCCGGTGTCGTCGAGGCCGTCGGTTCCGGCGTCACCAAGTTCAAGGTCGGCGACCGGGTCGGCGTCGGCTGTCTCGTCGACTCCTGCCGCGCGTGCGAGAACTGCAAGGCGGGCATGGAGCAGCACTGCCTCAACGGCGGCATCGGCTCCACGTACAACGCGATCGGCCGCGACGGCACGCCGAACTACGGCGGCTACTCGCAGAAGATCGTCGTCGACGAGGGCTACACCCTGCGCATCCCCGACGGCATCTCCCTCGACGTGGCCGCACCGCTGCTCTGCGCCGGCATCACCACGTACTCCCCGCTCAAGCACTGGGGCGCCGCCCCCGGCAAGAAGGTCGCCGTGATCGGCCTGGGCGGCCTCGGCCACATGGGCGTCAAGATCGCGCACGCCCTGGGCGCCGAGGTCACCGTGCTCTCCCAGTCGCTGCGCAAGAAGGACGACGGCCTGAAGCTGGGCGCCGACCACTACTACGCCACCAGCGACCCGAAGACCTTCGAGGAGCTGGCCGGCACCTTCGACGTCATCCTCTCCACGGTCTCCGCCCCGCTGGACTTCGGCGCCTACCTGGGCCTGCTGAAGACGGGCGGCGCCCTGGTGAACGTCGGCGCCCCCGAGGAGCCCATCGCGCTCAACCTGTTCTCGCTGATCGGCGGCAACAAGACGCTGGCCGGCTCCATGATCGGCGGCATCGCCGAGACCCAGGAGATGCTCGACTTCTGCGCCGAGCACGGTCTGGGCGCCGAGATCGAGCTGATCGAGGCCGCGCAGATCAACGAGGCGTACGAGCGCGTCATCAACTCCGACGTGCGGTACCGCTTCGTGATCGACACCGCCACGATCTGAGCGCCCGGGGTCGTATGACCCCTGCGGTAATCGACGCCCTCCCCGGGGCCCGGCAGGATCTTCATATCCCGCCGGACCCGAGGAGGGCTCGCTCATGACCGCCTATGTGATCGCCGTGATGCGCCCGACGTCCGCACCGCACCCGGACGTCGCCACCTACATCGAACGCGTCGAGGCCACCTTCGCCCCGTACGGCGGCCGCTTCCTGGTGCACGGCGCCCAGGCCGACTGGGCGGAGGGCCCCGCGCTCGGCGACGTCGTCGTCGTCGAGTTCCCCGACGCGGCCGCGGCCCGCGCCTGGTACGCGTCGCCCGCCTACCAGGAGATCCTGCCGCTGCGCGCCGACCATCTGCCCGGGAGCCTGGTCTTCCTCGACGGCGTCCCGGACGGGTACGACCCGGCGCGCACGGCAGCCGCCCTCAGGAGCCGGGTATCCGGCGCGGCCGCACCCCGTCCAGTGTCGGCGTGACCGGCTTCAGCAGCCCGTCCGTCCCGAACTCCACCCGGTCGATCGTGGTCTCGCGGTGCGTGCCGTCGCCGCCCGGGATCGCGAACCGGTGGTAGGCCGTGTACCACTCGTCGGTCCCCGGCACCTGGAGCAGTGAGTTGTGTCCGGTGCCGAGGATGCCCTGCGCCGGATCCTTCTCCAGGATCACGCCGTGGCTGGTGAACGGGCCGTAGGGCGAGTCCGACGTGGCGTAGCCGACGCGGTAGTTCGCGCTGCGGGTGTCGTCGATGGAGTACGTCAGGTGGTACATGCCCTTGCGCTTGACGACGAACATCCCCTCGCGGAAGTCGTCGAGTCCCGTGATCCGCTTCGCCTTCGACGCGTCGTAGGACACCATGTCGTCGCCCAGCGGTACGACCCACGCCGATCCGTTGCCCCAGTACAGGTAGGCCTGACCGTCGTCGTCGGTGAAGACGGCCGGGTCGATGGCCTGCCCGCCGCCGCTCGGGTTCGCGGCGATCAGTACCTTGCCGGAGTCGGTGAACGGGCCGACGGGGGAGTCCGCCGTCGCGACCCCGATCTTCGCCTCGGCGCAGTAGTAGAAGAAGTACGTGCCGTCGCGCTCGGCGATCGTCGGCGCCCAGGCCCGCGACTCGGCCCAGCTCACGTCCTTGCCGAGATCGAGGATGACCCCGCGGTCGGTCCAGTCGACGAGGTTCTTCGACGACCAGACGCTGAACGTCGTGCCGCTCCAGCCGTCGAAGCCGTCCGTCGTCGTGTACAGGTAGTACGTGTCGCCGAACGCGACGATGTTGGGGTCGGCGTGGTACTTCGGCAGCACCGGCGTGCGCATCTCCACGGCCGAGACCTTCCAGGTGCGCCGCTCGCCGGACGCGGAGGTCACGGTGTATGTGACGGGCCGCCGCAGATCGATGCGCCGGCCGTTCGCGGGGCTCATCCGGGCGCCGGGCGCGAGGCTGAACCTCGGCTTCAGTGAGCGCAGTTGAGTGCCCGGGACGACGGGCAGCACCACGGTCCCGCCCTCGCCCTCGATGATCGCGGGCACCTTCAGCGAGTCCAGCTCGACGCCCCGGATGCGGGTGGCGTTCTCGGGCAGCGCGGCGATCTCGTCGTCCGACAGGGCGCGGTTGTACAGGCGCACGTCGCGCAGCCGCCCCTTGAGCCGCTTGTCGCCGGTGTACTGGGAGCGGCCCAGGTAGTTGGCGGTGGTGTGCCCGCCGCCGATGTCGCCCGGGGTGAGGTCCACGGCCGTGTTCGTGGCGACGACGGCCCCGTCGAGGTAGAGGCGCGCGGTGCCGCTGCCGTCGAGGGTGTACGTGACATGGGCCCAACGCCCGCGCGACAGACCGGTGTGGGATTCGGTCCCCGCCTCCCGCTTCCAGTTGCCGTCGGAGAGCGCGGCCCGGAAACCGGAGTCGGCCGAACCGCCGGTGGCGAACAGGTACCCGTTGCCGTAGCCGGTCGAGGCGGCCGTGTTCCCGAACCCGAACAGGAAGTACGGCGTGGCCTGGTCGGTGTCCACCCACACGTCGGCGGCGACGGTGACGGTGTCGAGCCCGGCCAGCATGTCGTCGGGCAGCTTGACGTGCCCGTCGGTGCCGCCGAGGACGAGCGCCCTGTCGGAGAAGGCGGCGTCACCTGCGGCGGTGCCGTGGTAGCCGTGCCCGGAGGTGTCCTTGGCGTCGTCGGCGAGCGGCCAGTGGGCGACCAGCCCGTCCTTGCCGGCCCGCACGGCGGGCACCGCCCACTTCGCCCGGAGCCGCTCGAACTCGGCCGCGGTGACGGGCAGGACGGTGCCGTGCCGGGGCGCGGCGGGCAGCCGGCGACGCTCGACCTCGGTCCACGTGCCGCCTGCGAGATCGTCGGAGACGAACGGCATGTAGCCGGTGTTGGTGTAGTCGTCGATGAACAGGTACCACTTGTTCTCGGTGTTGGACTTGAAGACCAGCGGCCCCTCGCCCTGCGCCATCGAGCCCATGCCGATGCCCTCGGCGACCGTGTCCCAGTCGGCGGCGAGCAGATCGGTCGCCTTCTCCTCCAGGATGAACTTCCCGTACGGCGACTGCGAGGCGGACCGCTCGTCCTTCGTGAACCGGTAGTACGTCCCGGCGTGCGCGATCACGGTGGAGTCGATGACCGAATACCCCGGGTCGTTCCACACCTTCGCCTCGCTGAAGGTCCGGAAGTCCTTCGTCGTGCAGTACAGCATCCGGTTGTACGTGTCGGCGGTGTGCCCGGTGTCGCTCGCCTCGTACAGCTTCGACGCCCAGAACACGACGTACTCGCCGAGCTCCTCGCTCCAATAGGCCTCGGGCGCCCAGGTGTTGCCGGCCGTCTCGGGCGAGACCTGCACGGAGCGCGGACCGTCCCAGGTGACGAGGTCGGACGACTCCCACACGATGATGGAACGGCTGCCGTGCCGCTGTACGTAGTCCCAGCTCGCGCCGCCGTTGATCTTCAGGTCGGTCGCGATGAGGAAGAACTTGTCGCCCTCGGGGGAGCGGATGATGAACGGGTCGCGTACGCCCTTGTCGCCGAGGTCCGAGGTGAGGACGGGGGCGGCGGCGTTCAGCTCCCGGAAGTGCACGGGATCGTCGCCGCGGCTGAGCGCCATGTAGATCTGCTCGCCGGTCGAGGTGCCCTCGCCGGTGAAGTAGACGAAGAGATACCCCGCGTAGTCGCCGTCGGTCCGCCCGCCCGCCGCGCGGGCGGAGGCCGCGGGCAGGGCGGTGGCGGTGAGGGCGAGGGCGCCGGTGACGAGGATCTGGCGCCGGGAGAGGGGGGAAGTGGGCAGGAAGGGGTGTCCGTTACGGGTGGGAGGCATGCGGTCAGTGAAGAAGCGGTGACGGTGAGGGGTCAAGATCTTCGACGCAGATCGGTACGAGAAATCGAAGGCTGGTCGGTATCCCGAACGGCAAGGTGGGGCGAAGGGGGCGAGTCGGGTTCCTGTGAGGCGGTTCTCAGGGGGGAGGAGGGGGAGCCCGCGCTGCACGGGGCGGTTCTCAGGGGGTGAGCCCGCCCTGTACGGGGCGGTTCTCGGGGGTGAGCCCGCCCTGCAGGGGGCGGCGGTTCTCAGGGGGTGAGCCCCCCCTGTACGAGCCCCACGATCTCCTCGTCGCTCAGTCCGAGCCGGCGCCCCTCCGCCACCAGTGATCGCACTTTCTCGGCCAGCCGCGCCCGGCCCGCGGCCGCCTCGCCGCCGAGCACGACGGCGCCCCGTCCGCGGCGCAGCTCGATGACGCCCTCGTCGCGGAGCTGCTGGTAACCCCGCAGCACTGTATGGAGGTTGACGCCGAGCGAGTCCGCGAGCGCGCGGGCCGACGGCAGCCGCTCGCCGGGCGCCACGGCCCCGTCGGCGACGGCCCGCCGGACCTGTGCGGCGATCTGGTCGCCGAGGGGGACGGAGGACCCGGGGTCCACACGGATCAGCACGAGGCCGCCTTCCCGCCGGTGCGGGCAAGGAGGGAGTTGACCAGCGCGGCGGCGGTCGCGGCGTCGTCGACGGTGACGGCGAACTCCCGCCCGCCCCGCTTCCGTACGACCAGGGCCTCCCCGGAGCGCAGGATCACGCCCGACGCGCGTGGCCGGATCCGGTACCCCCAGCCGCCGAAGTCCGTGAGGGCGCCGACATCGCGCCGGGAGGCGCTCTCGATGTCCTGCAGCGGGATCCGGATCCGCGGCCACGGGAGCCCGACCTGCGACACGACAACTCCCTTGGGGCCCACGACCACTTGGACCCAGCCGAACCCCGCCGTGGCCACCCCGGCGACGAGGAGCGCGCTGCCCCACCAGCCGCCCAGGGCCAGCGCGACACCGCCGGCGACGGCCAACGCCCCCGCGATCAGCCCGAGTTGCCAGGAGCCGGTGGTCCGTACCCACACGGCCTGCTCGCTCGCGCCCAGGGTGAGGGGGGTGCCCTCGGCCGCCTCGCCCGAGCCGACCCCGCCCCCGCGCGGCCATGTCCGGGTCAGCGCCCACCCGATCGCTCCGGCGACCGCTGCGACCCCGCAGGCCGCGACGAGGTGCCACCAGGGCAGCCGGGCGTCATGGGCGTCGTCCACCGCCGCGTTCACGCGCAGCACGGACACCGTCACGGACCCGAGCAGTCCCGCCGTGGCCCAGGCGAGCACCGCGGTCCACCGTGCGGGCGCCACGCGCTGCCAGGCGGCGGTCCCGCCGAGCAGCACCCCGGCGCCGAGCAGCACCGGCACCGAGACGGCGAGGAAGCCGCCGGTGGACGAGAACCCGTCGGGGTGGCCGTTGCCCGTGAAGTGGGTGGCCATGGGGTCGGGGAGCCGGTCGCGTACGGAGATGCGGACGAGCGCGGCGACGACGGCGGCCGCCACGAACGGCAGACCGGCGACGAGGGTGCGCAGCGGACGAGGGGCTCGGTGGTGGTTCACGAGGGCCTCCGGGGTGCTTCGACGTGCTCCGGATGTGCGTTACTTGTTAGCACCATACTAGAACAACTTGCGGGGCGTCCGGCGGCTGCCCCGCCGACGACACCGGCCGGGGCCCGCGCGTGACACGGCCGCCCGGTGCGATGTGCCACACCGGCGGGCTGTCACGTCCCCCGTCCGGCCGGGGTCTTGTGAGCGTCGGCGCACCGGCGCACGACACCGACCACCACGAGACTCCGCACTCCGCGCGGCACCGCGGGCGGATCTCCTCACGTGAGGATGTCTTTCACCATGAGCACACCCCGCTTCAACCTCTTCGACAGCCCCACCGCAGCGAAGATCGCCAAGCGCTTCTACAACGTCTCCCTGGCCCTGGAGGAGTCCACCCTCCCCAAGGCCCTCCAGGAACTGGTGGAGATGCGCGTCAGCCAGCTCAATGGCTGCGGCTTCTGCCTCGACGCACACACCAAGGAGGCCGCGGCGGCCGGCGAGAGCGCGGTGCGCATCAATCTCGTCGCCGCCTGGCGGCACACCAGCGTGTTCAGCGAGGCCGAGCGGGCGGCGCTCGCCCTGGCCGAGGAGGGCACGCTGCTCGGCGACAAGGGCGTGACCGACGAGACCTGGGAGGCGGTCCGCAAGCACTACGACGACGACCAGGTCGGCGCGCTGGTCTGCCTGGTCTCACTGATCAACGCGGCGACACGGATGAACGTCATCGTGCACAACGCCGGCGGCGCCTACGAGCCCGGCATGTTCAAGGCGTCGTCGCCCAGCTGAACCCTCAGGTGACCGAGTTCCAACCGTTCCCCGGGATAGGGCCGTTCGGCGGGAAGCAGCCGGGCGGCCCCCTCCAGGTCACCCGCGGCGACGGCCGCGTGCGTCTTCCGGGCGAGCGGCGTGACGTCACGGACGGCCACCGTCCACTCGTCGGCGTACCGCCGCGCCGCCTCCCCGCTCAGCCCCAGCTGCAGCGACCTGTACGACAGCGGCCGCAGCCGCAGATCCCGCTCGGGGTCCCACTGCACACGGGCCGGGGCCCGCTTCAACTCCCGCTTCCAGGAGGCCTGGTCGGTGTGCAGCCCGCGGGTGTAGCTGGACAGGCAGGCGTGCCGCAGCGCCCACTCGAACCCCTCGCGCCGGATGTCGACGGCGAGCACGACCTCCTGCCCGGTCTTCGTGGCCCACCCGCAGCGGTACATCATCCACAGGAACGACGGCTTGATCCACGTCATCCGGTCCCGCTTCCACACATCGGGAAACCGCCCGTCACGCGCGGCGGGCAGCCCGATCGCGGGGGAGTAGGCCTGGTAGACGGTGACGACGGAGTCGGTGTACGCGGCGCGGATCTCGTGGTGTGGCGGAGCGGCTGTCATGGCGTCCAGGGTGCGGTGCGTCGGCGCGGTGTGGCCAGCGGATTTCCGCGGCCGCCGGCCACCGGCCGCCAGTCACCGGCCACCGGCCACCGGCCTGCCCGGCGTCGACGCCGCCTCATCCGTCCGCCGCCGCTCGGCGAGCGTTCAACGACTCCTTCTGAATCGGCCGGGTGCCCCGGTACCGCCGGATAAAATCGCTCGATACACCTGGTTGTGGGGGCGACCGGAGCGGCTTGGGGAGGCACGCGGAACATGAGTCGTCGTTCTGGTGGCATGGTCGGCGCGTGGGCCGAGATACAGAGGCAGCAGCAGCGTCAGAGGGAGGCCGACGCCCGGCGGCAGCGTCGAGAGGAACAGCAGGCGCGTGCCCATCAACGGCGAGCAGCCCAGAGCTACCGCGAGTACCGGAAGGCCGAGGCGGCGCGCCGGACCGAGGAACTGGACGCGCAGATCGCCGCACTCCAGGGATTTCTTGTCACAGGGGCCCGGGCCCGTCCTTTCAGGGTTGCGTCGCTGGTGCGCCCCGAGCGCGTCGCGCCGTTCGCTCCTGGGGAGTTGGGGCAGCCCGTACCCATGCCCGTCGCCGACCACTACCAGGCACAGAGCGCCTGGACCGCCGCTCGACGTGCCCAGGCCCAGGCCGAGGCGCGGGCGCGCTTCGAGCGGGACTGGCACGCGGCACAGGCCGCCGAGACCCGGCGTCTTCAGCAACTCGCCGCGTACCAGAGGGAGTACGAACAGTGGGCGGATGCCCAACTGGCCGATGTCCGGCGTCACAACACAGGAATCGCCGAACTGACGGAGAGGGTGCGCCGACGAGAACCGGACGCGGTGGTCGAGTACTTCTCGGGAGCGCTCTACGCGTCGACCGCGTGGCCGGAAGGCTTTCCCCGCCAGGTCGCGGCTGCCTACGACGCGGCGGCCGGAGACCTGGTGCTCGACTGGGAACTGCCTGGCCTCGACGTGGTCCCCGAGGCCAAAGCCGTCCGCTACCTGCCCAGCACGGACCAGGAGAAGGAAACGGCGCGACCGGTCGGCCAGCGGCGCTCGGTCTACCGGGAGGTGCTGGCGCAGTGCGTGCTGCTCGCCCTGCATGACGTCTTCGCTGCCGATGAGTTCGGCGTCGTCGAATCCGTGGCCCTGAACGGCTTCGTGGACGGCCACGACCCGGCGACGGGCAGACCGGGGCGGATCTATCTGGCGACCGTGATGGCGCCGAGCGCCACCTTCCGGGGGCTGCACATCGAACAGGTAGAGCCCGTCAGTTGCCTGTCGGACGCGCTGCGCGGACAACTCTCCGCCCGCCCGGACCAGTTGGTGCCGGTGCGCCCGGGGCGCTCGCCACAGGACATCGGGAACCGCGTCGTCACTCACGGCACCGACGACGACCCGGACCTGTACGCCATGGACCCGATCACGTTCGAGGATCTGGTCGCCGAACTGTTCCGTGCCATGGGAATGCAGGCGGTCACCACCCAGCGGTCCAACGACGGGGGTGTGGACGTCGACGCGCTGGACCCCGCCCCTGTCCGGGGCGGCAAGATCGTCGTTCAGGTGAAGCGCTACCGCAACACCGTGCCGCCGACCGCGGTACGCGATCTGTACGGGACGGTGCAGGACGCCGGGGCCAACAAGGGTGTTCTCGTCACGACGTCGAAGTTCGGCCCGGGTTCGTACACCTTCGCCAACGGGAAGCCGTTGGAGCTCATCTCAGGGACGGAACTGGTCGACCTGCTCCACCGGAACGGGCTGCGCGGGCGCTTGGGCGGTGGTGACGCACCCGTACCGACGGTCGCCACGGCTGCCGTCCCCGGCCCGCGGCTCCCCGACGACTACAACGTTCTCGGCATGTCGTGGACCGGCGAAGTCGGGCTCGATGTCTGCGCTCTCGTCTGTCAGGGCAACCGGGTGCTCAGTGACGACCACTTCGTGTTCTACAACAACCCGCGGACCCCTGACGGGTCCGTGCGCGCCCTCCCTGCCACCGCGCCCGACAAGGCCGCCATCTGTGTCTCCTTCGACGCACTGCCCGCTGCGGCCGACCGATTCGTCCTGGCGGCGGCCGTCGACCCGGAGAGGAACCCTGATGCGGACCTCTCCGGCTTCACGGACGCCGGTATCCGGCTCCTGGACCCGGCACTGACGGAACTGGGGCGGCTGGAAGTCTCCGACGGCAGGCCCGGTGAGACAGCGCTGGTTCTCGGGGCGTTCCGACACCGGCCGAACGGTGACTGGGACTTCGTTCTCGGCGGCAAGGGCTATGCGGGCGGTCTGGAGGAGCTGGTTCGAGATTTCGGTATCGACGTCGAGTGAGCGGCACTGCGCCGCACTTCCTGCCCCAGGCGGCTCACCTCTCCGCGGGGGTCACCCCCACCGGGCACGACACCCCGGTCCCCCCGATGCCGCAGTACCCGCCCGGGTTCTTGTCGAGGTACTGCTGGTGGTACGGCTCGGCCGGGTAGAACGGGCGGCCCTGCGCCGGGAGGATCTCCGTGGTGATCGTGCCGTGGTGGCCCGAGCGGGTCAGGACCTGCTGGTAGGTCGCGCGGGAGGACTCGGCCGCGGCGGTCTGCTCGGGGGTGTGGGGGTAGAGGGCCGAGCGGTACTGGGTGCCCACGTCATGGGCCTGGCGGAAGCCCTGCGTCGGGTCGTGGTTCTCCCAGAAGACCTTGAGCAGTTGCTCGTACGAGACGGCGGACGGGTCGAAGACCACCCGCACCGCCTCCGTGTGCCCGGTCAGGCCCGAGCAGACCTCCTCGTACGCCGGGTTCTCGGTGAAGCCGCCCTGGTAGCCGACGAGCGTCGTCCACACGCCAGGCGTCCGCCAGAACACGCGCTCGGCCCCCCAGAAACACCCGAGCCCGAAGTCGGCCACGGCGAGCCCCTCCGGGTACGGGCCGGCCAGCGGGTTGCCGAGCACCGTGTGCCGCTCCGGCAGCGTGAACTCCGGCGCGGAGCGGCCACGCAGGGCCTGGTCGCGGGTGGGCAGGACCGGGGTGCGGCCGAACAGTGCCATGAGTGGTGCCTCCGGGGCGTCGACGTCACTCGGTGCAACGTCCTGAGGCCATCTCAGATTCCGGGCAGGGACCGGGCCGTCGCCCGTACGGCGCTGTGGTTGCGGGCGCGGACGAACGCGACGACCGGATCGGGCTGTCGGTTCCACGGGACGCACCCCGCATAACCATCCACGTGGCGGAACTGCTCCAGCGCCTCGACGTGCCGGTCCCGGAAGACGGTGGTCGTGCGGGTCCACGGCGTGTGCCGTATCCACGTCCAGGAGGGTCGTGTCGGACGCCGCGATCAACGGCGCGGCACAGAGGTCCCGTCACGCGACTGGAGACCTTCGGGGCGCAGGTCCAGGTGCAGATCCACCCGTCGAGTACGGACCGTGCTCCGCGAGAGGTCGCGTCAGAGGCCCGAAGGGGCACAGGGAGATTCAGCGGCGCGCCTCTCGGCGAGGTTCAGATCCCGCGGGCCCGGACCGCACTGCGATCGCGGGCGCGGACGAACTCGTGGGCGGGGTCGGGGTACACGCTCCAGGGCAGGCTGCCCGCATGCCCGTCCACCAGCCGGAACTGTTCCAGGGCCGCGTCGTGGCGGCCCTGGAGGTGCAGGGCGTACGCGAGCATGTGGCGGGCCTGGGGAAGACGCGGGTCGTGCGGGTCGGTGGCCTGTGCGGCCGCCACATCGACCAGAGCCGAGTCCGTCGCGGCCACCACGTCGCGGCGCCGGTAGAAGGAGCGCCGACGTGCGGGCCGCAGGCCCAGGGTCCGCTCGAAGCAAGCGGTGAGCGGTAGCACGGACAGGAGATCTCCGGGGTGTCCCGCGGCCGCCGCGGCGCGGGCGAAGGACTCCGCCTCTTTGTGCGACCCATGCCATTTCGCGCACAAGTACTGCAGGGCCTGGTGATGCGCCCTCGCATGGGTCGGCGCGCGCAGGGCGATCTCGGTCCACAGGGCGTCGAGGTCCTTGCGGGAGTAACCGAGGCCGCGGGCGACCGGCAGCTCGGCGATGTACGGGCACGGGTCGTGCCCGGCGTCCCGCTGCGCTGTGTGGCAGGCTTCCCGCGCCCGGTGCAGGACCCGGTGGAAGTCCGCGAACTGACCCTCCGAGGTGTGTGAGGCGGCGTGGGCGCCGCGCATCTGCCAGGCCGCGGTGACCAAACGGTGGGCGCGCACCAGGGCCATGTCGCGATCATCGGGACGGGCCGCGAGCCAAGCGGCCAGGTGACCGTCCGTGCCTCCGAGCAGCAGGGCGCGACGGTCGCGCTCCTGCCAGTCGTTCCCCGCCTCGGCCAGATAGCGGGGCGCGGCCTCCCAGTCGCCGTCCCGTACGGCCCGCACGACCTGCTGGTCCTCGGGCGTCACGACATCCGTACGGGCGCCGCTGACACGCTCGTACGGCACAAGACCGAGCCGCTCGGCGAAGGCTGCCGGACGGATTCCGAGCAATCGGACACGTACGCGCACAGCGCGCAGACATGAGCCCATCGAGCGTCCCCCCCCCACAGGAAGCGAGAAGTCATCAAGCCGGAGAAGTGGCTGGTGAGAGCTGGCGTGGGGGGACCCGGAGTATGGCACAACAAAGGGAGGGCCGTTTTCACGGGCCCTCCCTCGGCTGCGGGGTGCGTCAGGCCGACAGCGTCGCCGGGCTTCCGCCGTTCGCCTCGTACCCCGCGACCGCGAGCGCCCGGTACACCGCGTACGACGCCGCCGGGTCCTGCTCCGACGTCCACGGGACCGCGCCGACGTGGCCGTCGACGTGCACCAGCTGCTGCATCGCCTCGGCCCAGCGCTCGCTGCGGACCAGGAAGAAGACCAGGAGGTGGCGTACGTGGGCGAGCATCGGGTCGTCCGGTCGGGCCGCGCTCACCGCGAACAGGGCGCCGTGCAGCGCCTTGGTGACGACCTCGCTCTCGTAGAAGCCGCGCACCAGGTTCAGGTCGGGCAGGTGCTCGTAGAGGGCGAAGAGGGGGAGCGCGGCGAGCAGCGAACCGCGCGGGGCGCGCGCCGCGGCCGCCTCAGCGAAGGCGAACGCCTGATCGCGCGAGCCGTGCCACTTCTCGCACCAGTAGCGCAGCCCGGCGAGGTGCGCGCCCATGTGGCCGGGCGCCGTGTCGAGGATCTTCAGCCAGACCTGCTCGAACTCCGACTGCGAGTAGCCGAGACCACGGGCCACCGCGAGATGCGTGATGTGCGGGACCGGGTCACCGGGGGCGAGCAGCGCGGCCTGGTCGCAGGCGTTGCGGGCCTCCTCCAGGATGATCCGCTGCTCGTCGTCCGTGCCCCCGTTGCGCCAGGCCTGCTGCACCAGGAACTCGGCGAAGACCTGCGCCCCGCCCGCGTCCTTGGGCGCCTGCGAACGCCAGGCGTGCAGCCACCCCGCCCCGAGCCGCGGCGTCTGCTGGAGCTCGATCGCGGCCGCGCCGGCGATCGCCTGCACCCGCTCCCAGCGGGCCTCGGTCTCCTTGCCGGTCCCGGCGAGCAGCTGCTGCGCCGCCGTGAAGTCCTGATTGCGCTGGACCACGGCCATCACGTCGAGCAGATCCTGGTCGGGCCCGGGGAGCCGGACGTCCAGCTCCTCCTGGCGCATGAAGCCGTAGTTCGCCGGGTCGGCGGCGTCCGGCGATCCCGGCGCCACCTGACGGATGCCGCCGCCCCCGCGCCTGCGCAGCATCACCACCCAGGCGATCATCAGCACGGCCATCAGCCCCCAGAGAATTCCCATACCTTCAAAGCTAACCGAGCCCTGGCCGAGAGCCCCTCTGCCCTACGCTCGGCCCCATGAGCGACACGCACGGCAACCAGCCGGCCCCCAGGGGCTTCGAGACCACCGCCATCCACGCCGGAAACACGGCAGATCCCGTCACCGGCGCGGTGGTCCCCCCGATCTACCAGGTCTCCACGTACAAGCAGGACGGCGTCGGCGGTCTGCGCGGCGGTTACGAGTACAGCCGCAGCGCCAACCCGACGCGCACGGCCCTCGAAGAGAACCTCGCGGCGCTGGAGGGCGGCCGCCGCGGCCTCGCCTTCGCCTCCGGCCTCGCCGCCGAGGACTGCCTGCTGCGCACCCTGCTGAGCCCCGGGGACCACGTGGTGATCCCGAACGACGCCTACGGCGGCACGTTCCGGCTGTTCGACAAGGTCGTCTCGCGGTGGGGCGTCGAGTGGTCGGTCGCCGACACCAGCGACCCGGCCGCCGTCCGCGCCGCGCTCACCCCGAGGACCAAGGCCATCTGGGTCGAGACGCCGTCCAACCCGCTGCTCGGCATCACCGACATCGCCGCCGTCACCCAGGTCGCCCGGGACGCCGGCGCCCGCCTCGTCGTCGACAACACCTTCGCGAGCCCCTACCTCCAGCAGCCCCTCGCGCTCGGCGCGGACGTCGTCGTGCACTCCATGACGAAGTACATGGGCGGCCACTCGGACGTCGTCGGCGGCGCGCTCGTCGTGAGCGACACCGCGCTCGGCGACGACCTCGCCTACCACCAGAACGCCATGGGCGCCGTCGCCGGGCCCTTCGACGCCTGGCTGGTGCTGCGCGGCATCAAGACGCTCGCCGTCCGCATGGACCGGCACAGCGAGAACGCCACCCGCGTCGCCGACATGCTCACCCTCCACCCGCGCGTCACCAAGGTCCTCTACCCGGGCCTGCCCGACCACCCGGGCCACGAGACCGCCGCGAAGCAGATGAAGGCGTTCGGCGGCATGGTGTCGTTCCAGGTCGAGGGCGGCGAGGAGGCGGCCGTCGAGGTCTGCAACCGGGCGAAGCTCTTCACCCTCGGCGAGTCCCTCGGCGGCGTCGAGTCCCTCATCGAGCACCCGGGCCGCATGACGCACGCCTCGGCCGCGGGCTCGGCCCTGGAGGTCCCCGCCGACCTGGTGCGCCTCTCGGTCGGCATCGAGTCGGCCGACGACCTGCTCGCCGACCTGCAGCAGGCGCTCGGGGACTGAGCGTTCACAGGCCGGTCAGCGGTGGAGTCGTCGTCGACGGCGGCTCCACCCACGGCCGCGCCATCGTCGCCCAGACGATGAACGCCACCACAGCGGCGAACAGCACGCACCACAGCAGCCGCCGCGCGATCCGGTGCCTGCGCAGCGCCCGGCCGCCCCTGCGCATCGCCTCCGCGCACAGGTCCGGAGGGACCGGGGGCGGCGGCGCGGAGTCGAGGACGGCGCGCACAGACGCCTGTTTACGGTCTTCGAGGCTCATACCGACGCCGTCCCTTGCAGCGGTGGCGCGGGCGCGGGCCCGCGCGGCGGATGCAGGACCAGGCCCATCGCGCGCGTGTGCAGGGCCCTGACCCGCTCCACGGGGAGCCCGAGCAGCGCGGCCACCTGTTCCTCCCCGACGCCCTCGAACAGGCGCAGTACGAGGACGAGACGTTCCTGCGGGGAGAGCGCCCCGAGCACTCCGCCGTCGCGGCGGTGCCCCGGCCGGAGCGGCCAGGTGCCGCGGGCGAAACGGACGGCCAGGTCCTTGCGGGCACAGTCGTAGGGATCCTCCCCCCGAAGGCGGTCCCAGGACGCGTACGTCCGGGCGAGGGAGGCCGTGAGCAGCTTCTGTGCGCGGGGATTGCCGTCCGGCGGCTCGGCGGTCAGCAGCGTCGCGGCATGCAGCAGCCGCCCAGCCGCGCCCGCGACGAACGCCTCGAACTCACGGGCCCGGCGGGCATCCCTGGACGCCTGCCGTTCGCGCACCCTGTCATATGAGGCCTGCCGCGGCCCCCTGGTCAAGAGGTGGGAGCCGCGGCTGTGAGGACGTTACGGACGTACGGGGTCAGGAGGCCGCCGGCGGGGCCGCCTGGCCCGACTGACGTGCCGAGAGGGCGGAGTTGAAGCGCGTGAGGAGCGCGCAGAACTGTTCGCGCTCCTGCGGGTCCCAGTCCTGCGTCAACTGGGCCATCAACTCCCGCCTCGACGACCGTACTTCGTCGAGCCGGGCGAGGCCCCGAGGAGACAGCTGGAGCACCACGGCCCGGCCGTCCTCGGGGTGCGAGGTGCGCTTCACGAGGCCCGTGTCGACGAGCGGGGCGACCTGGCGGGTCACCGTCGAGGAATCGATCCCCATGCTCGCGGCGAGCGCTTTCACGCCCATCGGGCCTTCTTTGTCGAGGCGGTTGAGCAGCAGATACGCGGCTCGGTCCATCGAGTTGCGCACCTGCCCGACCCCGCCGAGCCGGGTCTGTTCGGCGCGACGGGCGAAGACCGCCACCTCGTGCTGCAGCGTTTCGAGGAGGCCGGTGTCGCCGGCGGTCGACATGTCCATCGTTTCCTGGGGTGTGGGCATGGCCGGGGGCTCACTTCATGCGTGGGTGGTGGATTGCACTGGATTGGGGCACAGGGTACGCGGCGAAAGCGCTGGCCGTACCGGCCGTGCGCAATCCGGTCTCGGAGCGTGAACATCACGGGTCACCTGCGGCGTGAGCTGCGAGACTTCGGTCATGAGCTACAGCGCGTCTGACTCCTTGCCGTTCCCGGCCGCCGTCACTCTGGACGACGTGCGCGGCGCCCAGAAGATGCTGTCCGGAGTGGCGCGGGTGACAACGATGGCGCACAGCCACCACCTCTCCCAGCTGCTCGGATCCCCGGTCCATCTGAAGTGCGAGAACCTCCAGCGGACGGGTTCCTTCAAGCTGCGCGGCGCGTACGTCAGGATCGCGGGGCTGCTGCCCGAGGAGCGGGCGGCCGGTGTGGTCGCCGCCAGTGCGGGCAACCACGCACAAGGAGTGGCCCTGGCGTCCTCGCTCCTGGGCGTGCGCTCCACGGTGTTCATGCCGGTCGGCGCGCCCCTGCCGAAGGTCGCCGCGACCCGCGACTACGGCGCGGAGGTACGGCTGCACGGCCAGGTGGTGGACGAGACCCTGGCCGCCGCCCAGGAGTACGCGGAGGAGACCGGCGCGGTCTTCATCCACCCCTTCGACCACCCGGACATCGTGGCCGGTCAGGGCACCCTCGGCCTGGAGATCCTGGAGCAGTGCCCGGAGGTGCGCACGATCGTCGTGGGCGTCGGCGGCGGCGGGCTCGCCGCCGGGCTCGCCGTCGCGGTCAAGGCCGTGCGCCCGGAGGTGAAGGTGATCGGCGTGCAGGCGGCGGGCGCGGCCGCCTATCCGCCCTCGCTCGCGGCCGGGCACCCGGTGTCGATCGCCGCCCCGGCGACGATGGCCGACGGCATCAAGGTGGGGCGCCCCGGCGACGTACCGTTCGGCCTCGTCGCGGACCTGGTCGACGAGGTCCGTACGGTGACCGAGGACCAGCTCTCCAGCGCCCTGCTGCTCTGCCTGGAGCGCGCCAAGATGGTCGTGGAGCCGGCCGGCGCGAGCCCGGTCGCCGCGCTCCTCGGCGACCCGGAGGGCTTCGAGGGCCCGGTCGTGGCGCTGCTGTCGGGCGGCAACGTGGACCCGCTCCTGATGCAGCGCGTCCTCACCCACGGCATGGCCGCCGCGGGCCGGTACCTCTCGCTGCGGCTGCGCCTGACCGACCGCCCCGGCGTCCTGGCCACGCTTCTCGGGGTGTTGTCAGTGGCCGACGCTAACGTCCTCGATGTGGGCCACGTACGGACCGACCCACGGCTCGGGATCACGGAGGCGGAGGTGGAGCTGCACCTGGAGACGAAGGGCCCCGCGCACTGCGCCGAGGTCGGCGCCGCGCTGCGGGAGGCGGGCTACACCGTCATCGACCAGGCTTCGTAAAAGCGTTGCCGATACGCGATACATCGCGATAGCTTATGGCCCCCGTCACACCTTGCCCCATGCTCCGCCGGGCATTCGAGGCCCGAAAATTCTAGACTTTCTTCGCATACAGGTGCGAAGTGTGCTCCCGACGCACGAGACACACAAGGCACATAAGGCACACGAGACACACGAGGAACAGCGCACGTAGATCGCTTCAGCAGACTCGCCCGACCATTGGGGGAACCACATGCCAGGCGCCATCTACGCCGAAGGGCTGGTGAAGACCTTCGGCGACGTAAGGGCTCTGGACGGCGTCGATCTCGACGTCCCGGAGGGCACCGTCCTCGGCCTGCTCGGGCCGAACGGCGCGGGCAAGACCACGGCGGTCCGCTGCCTGACCACGCTCCTGACGCCGGACAGCGGCAAGGCGGTCGTCGCGGGCATCGACGTCCTGAAGAACCCGAACGAGGTGCGGCGCTCGATCGGCCTGTCCGGCCAGTTCGCCGCGGTCGACGAGTATCTGACCGGCCGGGAGAACCTCCAGATGGTCGGGCAGCTCTACCAGATGCGGGCCAAGGAGGCGAAGGCCCGCGCGAGCGAACTCCTGGAGCGGTTCAACCTCGCGGACGCCGCGGACCGCCCCTCGAAGACGTACTCCGGAGGCATGCGCCGCCGCCTCGACCTCGCCGCCGCGCTCGTCGTCTCGCCGCCGGTGATGTTCATGGACGAGCCGACCACCGGCCTCGACCCGCGCAACCGGCAGCAGCTGTGGGAGGTCATCCAGGAGCTGGTGGCGGGCGGCACCACCCTCCTGCTCACCACCCAGTACCTCGAAGAGGCAGACCACCTGGCGCACGACATCTGCGTTGTCGACCACGGCCGCGTCATCGCCCGCGGCACCTCCGACCAGCTCAAGGCGCAGACCGGCGGCGAGCGCGTCGAGGTCGTCGTGCACGAGCGCGAGCACATTGCCACCGCTGCGGACCTCTTGAACAAATACAGTCTGGCCGGATTCGGCAAGGGCGAGGCGGCCGTCGACCAGCACACCCGCAAGCTGACCGTGCCGGTCACCGGCGGCGCCAAGCTCCTCGCGGAGGTCATCAGGGACCTCGACGCGCGGGGCATCGAGATCGACGACATCGGGCTGCGCAGGCCGACGCTGGACGACGTGTTCATCTCGCTGACCGGACACATGGCGGAGGACGCGGACGAGAACGAGGAGGCCGCGAAATGAGCGTCGTCACCGACACCGTGCGCGTCCCGCGGGCAGCGGGCGGCATCGGCCAGTCCGTCCGGGACTCCCTGGTCGTCGCCAAGCGCAACCTGATCAGGATGACCCGGATCCCCGAAATGGTGATCTTCGGCCTGATCCAGCCGATCATGTTCGTGGTGCTCTTCAGCTATGTCTTCGGCGGCTCGATGGTCGTCGGCAACTCCACGGACCCGGCCGACTACCGCAACTTCCTGATGGCGGGCATCTTCGCGCAGACGGTCACCTTCGCGACCGCGGGCGCCGGGGCGGGGATCGCCGACGACATGCACAAGGGCCTGATCGACCGGTTCCGCTCGCTGCCCATGGCCCGCGGCGCCGTGCTCACCGGGCGCACCATCGCCGACCTGGTGCAGACGGCGCTGACCCTGTTCGTTCTCGCCGTCGTCGCGCTCCTGGTCGGCTGGCGGATCCACGAGGGCATCTGGAAGGCGCTCGGCGCCTTCGGCCTGCTGCTCCTGCTCGGTTACGCGTTCACCTGGGTCGGCGCGCTCATCGGCCTGTCCGTGCGCACCCCCGAGGCCGCCACGTCGGGCGGCCTGATCTGGCTCTTCCCGGTCACCTTCGTGTCGAACGCGTTCGTGGACTCCAGCAAGATGACCCCCTGGCTGCGCCACGTCGCCGACTGGAACCCGTTCAGCGCCACCGTCCAGGCCTGCCGCGAGCTCTTCGGCAACCCCGGAGTGTCGAACTCACCGGCCTGGCCGATGCAGCACGCGGTCTGGGCCTCGCTGATCTGGTCCGTCCTGATCATCGTCGTCTTCCGCACCCTCGCCGTCCGCAAGTACCGCGGCGCCACGGCCTGAGAGCCTGTGTCCGACGCACAGAACGGCGGGGCCCCCGGAGTCTCTGCTCCGGGGGCCCCGCCGTCGTGTCACAGGGGCGGTCAGCCGTTGTACGGCTCTGCCTTCAGGATCCTGACCGACGCCTTCTTGCCGTTCGGCAGCTCGTACTCGGCGTCCTCGCCCACCTTGTGGCCGTTGACCCCGGAGCCGAGCGGCGACTGCGGCGAGTACGTCTCGATATCGGCGCTCGCGTACTCGCGGGAGGCGAGCAGGAACTCCAGGGTGTCGTCCTCGTCGCCGTCGAAGGCGATGGTGACGACCATGCCCGGCGCGACGACGCCGGACGTCGTCGGGGCCTCGCCGACCTTGGCCTTCTCCAGGAGCTGAGTGAGCTGGCGAATGCGGAGCTCCTGCTTGCCCTGCTCCTCCTTGGCCGCGTGGTACCCGCCGTTCTCCCGCAGGTCGCCCTCTTCGCGCGCCGCGGCGATCTTCTGCGTGACTTCCTCGCGCGCGGGACCAGACAGGTACGCCAGCTCGTCCTTGAGCTTGGTGTACGCCTCCTGCGTCAGCCAGGTGACGTCTTCGCTGGTCTGGGTCACAGGTCGCTCCTCGTAGGTACTGGGAATACAAAGCATCGCCCTACCCAGAAGGATGTTCCCTCACGGGTGGGCGAAACCACGAGCCTAACAATTCACACAGCAAAGGGGGAGGACATAAGTCATCAATGTTATGTCCGTGCAGGTCAGCCGAGCAGCCGAGCCGTCAGTCGGCGTGACAGCCGACGAGTTCGGCCGTCGTGCCCCGGCCACCGGCCGTACGCAGCGTGACGACCTTGTCGACGCGGCTCCGCTTCTGGTCGAAGTGGAAGTCGGCCCGGCCCACCTCGGCGCCGTCGGCGTCCTGCGAACGGATCGTGCAGTAGCCGGTGGCGTCGGTGTCCTTGCGGATCTCCAGGTGCACCTTGACGTTGTCGTCGTACGTCTTGAACGCGATGACCTCACCGCTGAACGTGTTCCCGCCCACGTAGTACCAGCCGAACCAGCCGATCAGCGCGGCGAACAGGACGCCGAGGACGATCCCGGCGATCTTCAGCTTGCGGTCGGCGCGGGCGTCGGCGGAACGGGCTGATCCGTAGCGGCCCTCGGGCAGGTGCTGCTGCACGGCGCTCATCGGCCAGTTCCTCTCGCATCGCCCGCCAAGATGTGGGCACCGGAATTTTCCGCCCCCCGGTTCGGTCACTATAGAAGCCGCCCATTGCGCCGATTCACACCAGGGCGCCTTATTCCACTGAGGATCTTGTCTTGACTGAGCAGCTGCGACTCATGGCCGTTCACGCCCATCCCGACGACGAATCGTCGAAGGGCGCGGCCACCATGGCCAAGTACGTGTCCGAGGGGGTGGACGTGCATGTCGTGACCTGCACGGGAGGCGAGCGCGGCTCGATCCTCAACCCCAAGCTCCAGGGCGACAAGTACATCGAGGAGCACATCCACGAGGTGCGCCGCAAGGAGATGGAGGAGGCCCGCGAGATCCTCGGCGTCAAGCAGGACTGGCTGGGCTTCGTCGACTCCGGCCTGCCCGAGGGCGACCCGCTGCCGCCGCTGCCCGAGGGCTGCTTCGCGCTGGAGGACGTCGATCAGGCTGCGGGCCGGCTCGTCCGGCAGATCCGCTCGTTCCGTCCGCAGGTCATCACGACGTACGACGAGAACGGCGGGTACCCGCACCCCGACCACATCATGACCCACAAGATCACGATGGTGGCCTTCGACGGCGCGAACGACCCGGTCAAGTACCCCGAGGACGAGTTCGGCCCCGTCTTCCAGCCCTCCAAGCTCTACTACAACCAGGGCTTCAACAAGCCGCGCACCCTCGCCCTGCACCAGGCGATGCTGGACCGCGGCCTGGAGTCGCCCTACGCGGACTGGCTCAAGCGCTGGGACGAGTTCGACCGCGTCGAGCGGACGCTGACCACGCACGTGCCGTGCGGCGACTTCTTCGAGATCCGGGACAAGGCGCTGATCGCGCACGCCACCCAGATCGACCCCGACGGCGGCTGGTTCCGGGTTCCGCTGGAGGTCCAGCGGGAGGTCTGGCCCACCGAGGAGTACG
Organism: Streptomyces sp. VRA16 Mangrove soil; assembly: GCF_017377775.1. Lineage (GTDB taxonomy): Bacteria > Actinomycetota > Actinomycetes > Streptomycetales > Streptomycetaceae > Streptomyces. The sequence continues at coordinate 130,756 of NZ_JAFVLN010000010.1, read as the reverse complement.
AGCTGGCGAAGTCGCTCGTGGACACTTCCCTCCCCGAGGACGACCTCTTCGCGGGCGTCCGTCACAATGCCTGATGTGAGCTACGTGAATCTGGCAATGTCCCATCTCGTCCCGCTGGCCGCGACCGAGGTCGACGAGGACAAGGTGACTCCGGGTGTGCTCGGTTTCATCGTCTTCGCCGTGATGGCGCTGGCCGTGTGGGGCCTGATGAAGTCCATGAACAAGCACATGCGCAAGGTCGACTTCAAGGAGAAGCCGGCGGAGCCGGCCGACGCGGTGCCGGGCGGCGACGCCCACAAGACGGCCTGATCCGCCGGCGCGCGGGTGCCGCCCGCCCCGCCCTCCACCGTCACGGACGGCGGGGGCGGGCGACGGCGATGCCCGGCCGTGCGCCGACCCGGTGGGCAAGCGCTGCTCCGCCGCGGAACTGGGGCGTGTCGAAAGTCCCTCCCCCAGCTACCGCTGGGAGGTGCCCCCGGCCCCCCTTCGGGCGGACGACGGGACTTTCGGCACACGGCCTAGACGGGGACGACCACCCCCATCACGTCCCGCGCGTGCCGGTTCGGCACCATGCCGAGCCGCCACGCCTGCCAGCCCGCGCTCAGGTCCACGCCGCGCTCCAGGAGCAGCCCGTACGCCTCCACGTAGTCGTCGAGCTTGCCGTCGCGCGTGGGGTTCGTGGTCCGGCCGAGCTGGGCCAGCTCCTCCTGGGCGACGGCCGCGCCGACCTCCGAACCGCCCGGTGACGCGTAGGGCAGGAGCGTGCAGCGCAGGAACGTCGCCCACTCCTCGCCGCGCACGTCGCCGTACGAGGCGAACAGCTCCCGCGCCTCCTCGCACAGCGCCACCGCCTGCTGGAGGCGCGCGTTGCCCGCGTCGACGACCGCGAGCTCCAGGCACGTCCACGCCTCGCCGTGCGCGACGCCGATGCGCTGGAAGTCCGCGCGGGCGTCCACGAGCAGCTGGCGGGCGAAGCCGGAGTTGCGCAGCGAGCCCGTCTGGAGGGCGCGCTGGTCGCGGGTGACGCGCGCCGAGTGGTGCCGGGCGCAGGCCAGCCCGTAGACGTCGCGCATCCGCGAGAACATCGTGCGGGAACGCTCCAGCTCACGGACCGCCTGGTCGAGGTTGCCGGACTCCTCCAACGCCTGGCCCAGGTAGTAGTACGTCCACGCCTCGCCCCGCGCGTCCTCGTTGTCGTGGTGGCGCGCCGCCGCCTGGCGCAGCCCGTCGACGGCCTCCGAGGCGTCGCCGTCGATGAGCCGGGCGCGGGCCAGCTGCGTCATCGCCCAGGCCTCGCCGCGGGAGTCCCGGGTGCGGCCGTACAGATCGAGGGCGGCGCGCAGCTGTTCGTCCGCGCGCGGCACGTCGCCCATGCGCAGGCAGAGCTGGCCGAGCTGGAAGTGCGCCCACGCCTCGCCGTGCAGCGACTCGTTCTCGCGGTGCAGGGCGAGGGCGTCGGTGAGCAGCTGGAGGGACTCGCGGACGTGGGCGCGGTCGCGCTCGACGGCCGCGAGCGCGTGCAGCGTCCAGCCCCGGTCGCCCTTCGTCTCCGGTGTCGTCTGCAGGTCGAGGGCCTCCCTCAGCTTGGCGGTGGCCTCGGTGAGCTGGCCCTGGTGGTGCAGGGTGATGCCGAGCGAGCACAGGGCGCGGGCCTCGCCCGCCTGGTGGTGGGCCTCGCGGTAGAGGTCGACCACCGAGGACAGCGTCGTACGGGCCTTGTCGAGCTCGCCGAGCTGGCGGGCCGCGATACCGGTGCGCCACTGGACCGAACGCACCAGCAGGCCCTGGTCGATGGCCTGCGTCAGCTCGCTGATCTCGCCGAGCCGGTAGAGGTCGCCGCGCAGCAGGCAGTAGTCGCACAGCGCGCCGAGCAGCCCGAGGACCGCGTCCTGGTTGACGCCCTCCGCGTGCCGCAGCGCCGCCGTGATGAAGCTCGACTCGTCGTCCAGCCAGCGCAGCGCGGCGTCGAGCGACGTGAATCCGTGCGGACCCATCTGTCCGGCCCGCGTCGACATGTTGCCGTCCACGAGGCGGATCACCGAGTCGGCGAGTTCCGCGTAGTTCTTGATCAGCCGCTCCTGCGCGGCCGTGCGCTCCTGCGGCTCCTCCTCGTCGGTGAGCCGGGCCTGCGCGAAGGCGCGGACCAGGTCGTGCAGCCGGTAGCGGCTGCCCCGGACGCGGTCGACGAGGCCCGCGCGGGCCAGCGCCGTCAGATGCCGGGTCGCCTCCGCGTCGTCCGTGGCCAGCAGGGCCGCCGCCGCTGCCGCGCCGAGCGAGGCCCGGCCCGCGAGCGCGAGCCGGCGCAGCAGGCGCCGGCCCGCCTCGGACTGGTCGGTGTAGCGCAGCCACAGGGCGCGCCCGACGGGGTCCACGGGCCCGTACGCGCTCAGGTCCGCGGCCAGCTGACGCGGTGAGCGCGGCCCGATGGCGGACCCCGCGATGCGCAGCGCCAGCGGGAGTCCACCGCACAACTCCCTGATGGCGTCCGCCGATTCGGCGTCGTAGGGGCCGCTCATGTCCTCGGCGGCCTCGCGCAGCAGCTCCTCCGCGCCCGCCGGGTCCAGCGCCTCGACCGGCATCTGGTGCACCCAGGCCGGCACGTCGCCCAGTTCGAGGGGCTCGCGGGCCGTCACGATGACGAGGCTGTCGGAGCGCTCGGGGACGAGGGTGCGCACCTGCGTGGCGTCGTCGGCGTCGTCGAGGACGATCGTCACCGGCAGGCCCGTCAGATGCTGGTGGTACAGCTCGCTGAGCCGCTTGACCTGCTGTTCCGGCGTGGAGCGCTCACGGAAGAGCAGCTGCTCGCGCGGCGCGCCGAGCCGGTTCAGCAGATGCAGCAGCGCGTCCCGCGTCGACAGCGCGGGCCCGTCCGCCCGGTCGCCGCGCAGATCCACCACGCACGCCCCGCGGAACTGGTCGCGCAGCTCGTGCGCCGCCCGCACCGCGAGCGTGGTGCGCCCCGCGCCGGGCTCCCCGTGCAGCACGACCACCGTCGGCCGGGTCTGCGTGCTGGCCCGCGCCGCGTGCACCCACTGCGCGATCTGTGCCAGGTCGGGCCTGCGCCCCGCGAACGGGCCCTCGGGCTGCGGGAGTTGGCCGAAAGACTGCTCCAGGACGCTTCTGCGCCGGGCGGCCGCGCTGCGGTCGGGCCTGCGTGCGCCCGGCCGTACCGTCTTGCCGGTCGGCCCCGTGGACGCGGCGAGCACCCGCTGCTGGTCCAGGAACGGCCGGATGCCCCGCACCTCAAGGGCGGTCAGCCACTGGAGCCTGAGCTGTTCGGGCCCGCCCGGCTGGTTGCGCGCCCCGGCGCTGCGGCTGGCCTCCGGCACGTGCGCCGCGGTCACCTTGAGGACGGTGGCGGCGGCGCCGAACACCGCCACGGCGGCGCCCGCGCCCAGGGCGACACCGGTCCCGGTCCCGAGGACCAGGTCCGCGAGGGCCGCGGCCACGGCCCCGACTCCCGCCACGGTCAGCGGGGTCGAGCCGCCCTCCTTGGCGAACCGCTCCCCGAACGACATCTGCCCGGCCTCGGCCTCGTCCAGGGCCTGGGTGTACGCCGTGTACTCCTCGGCCGCGCTGTTCGCCATGCCGTCCAGCGCGCCCCGCGCCCGCGTGAGCAGCACCCCGCCGTCGGCCCGTCCGCCGGACCTGCGCACTTCTTCCTCCACGGCCCGGGCCAACAGCCGCTCGGCCTCCGCCCGATGGCTGTCTCGCATCATCCGTCCCCCTCCGGTGGCGATACTTCCGCGTCAAGTGTCCTGCGTATGGGGTGCCCGCGCGAGAGCCCCGGCGATCAAAGACGGGACGGTGACCGGTATGCGCGAGGATGGGTGGCATGCCGAACCGACTGGCCCACGAGACGTCCCCCTACCTCCTCCAGCACGCCGACAACCCGGTGGACTGGTGGCCCTGGTCGACCGAGGCCTTCGAGGAGGCGAAGCGGCGCGGGGTGCCGGTGCTGCTCAGCGTGGGGTACGCGAGCTGCCACTGGTGCCACGTCATGGCCCACGAGTCCTTCGAGGACGCCGCCACCGCCGCCGTCGTCAACGAGAACTTCGTCGCCGTGAAGGTCGACCGCGAGGAGCGGCCCGACGTCGACGCCGTCTACATGGAGGCCGTGCAGGCCGCGACCGGCCAGGGCGGCTGGCCCATGACGGTGTTCCTCACCCCGGACGCCGAGCCGTTCTACTTCGGCACGTACTTCCCGCCGGAGGCGCGCCACGGCATGCCGTCGTTCACCCAGGTGCTCCAAGGCGTGCGGGACGCGTGGCGCGACCGGCACGGCGAGGTCACCGAGGTCGCCGCGAAGATCACCGCCGATCTGGCGGCGCGCGAACTGCCGTACGGGGACACGCGGGTGCCCGGCGAGGAGGAGCTGGGGCAGGCGCTGCTCGGGCTCGTGCGCGAGTACGACGCCACGTACGGCGGCTTCGGCGGCGCGCCCAAGTTCCCGCCGTCCATGGTCATCGAGTTCCTGCTGCGCCACCACGCCCGCACCGGCGCCGAGGGCGCCCTCCAGATGGCCGCCGACACCTGTGAGCGGATGGCCCGCGGCGGCATCTACGACCAGCTGGGCGGCGGGTTCGCGCGCTACTCGGTGGACCGCGAGTTCACCGTGCCGCACTTCGAGAAGATGCTGTACGACAACGCGCTGCTGTGCCGGGCGTACGCGCATCTGTGGCGCTCCACCGGGTCGGAACTCGCCAAGCGGGTCGCCCTGGAGACCGCCGACTTCATGGTCCGCGAACTGCGCACGAACGAGGGCGGGTTCGCCTCGGCGCTGGACGCGGACAGCCTCGACGCCGCCGACCCGGCGAGCGGCAGGCACGTCGAGGGCGCCTACTACGTGTGGACGCCGGAGCAGCTGACCGAGGTGCTCGGTGCGCAGGACGGGGCGCTGGCCGCCCGGTACTTCGGCGTCACGGACGAGGGGACCTTCGAGGAAGGGGCCTCCGTCCTCCAACTCCCGCAGAACGACGAGGTGTTCGACGCCGCGCGCGTCGACTCCATCCGGCAGCGCCTCGTCGCCGCCCGCGCCGAGCGGCCCGCGCCCGGCCGGGACGACAAGGTCGTCGCCGCCTGGAACGGGCTGGCGATCGCCGCGCTCGCCGAGACCGGCGCCTGCTTCGGCCGCCAGGACCTGGTGGACGCCGCCGTGTGCGCGGGCGATCTGCTGGTGCGGCTGCACATGGACCCGCTGGCCCGGCTCTCCCGGACCAGCAAGGACGGGCAGGCCGGCGCCAACGCCGGGGTGCTGGAGGACTACGCGGACGTCGCCGAGGGGTTCCTCGCCCTGGCCGCCGTGACCGGCGAGGGCGTGTGGCTGGAGTTCGCCGGGTTCCTGCTCGACCACGTACTGGACCGGTTCGTGGACCAGGAGAGCGGGGCGCTCTACGACACCGCCACCGACGCCGAGAAGCTCATCAGGCGCCCGCAGGACCCGACCGACAACGCCACGCCTTCCGGGTGGACGGCCGCCGCCGGAGCGCTGCTCTCGTACGCCGCGCACACCGGCTCCGAGCCGCATCGCAGCGCCGCCGAGCGGGCGCTGGGGGTCGTGCGGGCGCTCGGGCCGCGCGCCCCGCGGTTCATCGGCAACGGGCTCGCGGTGGCCGAGGCGCTCCTCGACGGGCCGCGGGAGATCGCCGTGGTCGGCGAGATCGGTGGCCGGATGCACCACACCGCGCTCACCGGCACCGCACCGGGCGCCGTCGTCGCGGCCGGACCCGAGGGCGGTGACGAACTCCCGCTCCTCAAGGACCGGTTGAAAGTCGATGGGCGAGAAACCGCCTATGTCTGCCGACACTTCGTGTGTGATGCTCCGGTGACCGAAGTCGACCAACTGGGACGGATCTTGGGCGAAACAAAGGCTTAACGCCCGCGGCGCGGGATTTATCGCAACAGGCTCCCGGCCTTCACAGAATTCCCATATCCTCACGACGTCGGTGGGGTGGGTGTGACCGCTCGTCGCACCTGGGGGATCTGGGGGGATCTGTTTGCTAGCGACCGATGGTGCCGTCGTGCTGGGACTGGCCGACGACGGCACCGTACTGAGCGCTGTTGTCGTGGCGGCCGTATCACTGGCCCTGTTCTGGATGGCCGCCTTCACCCTGTGGTGGCAGATGCACGCATGGCGCACGCCGGAAGTGCTCGCCTCCACTCGATTCGGGAACCCCGACGATCACGGGGCTCTCTCCTTCTCACTGCTCCTGCCCGCGCGGCACGAGCAGGCCGTGCTCGACCACACGATCCAGCGGCTGCTCGAATCCGGGCACCGCGACTTCGAGATCATCGTGATCGTCGGGCACGACGACCCGGAGACCGCGGAGGTCGCCGAGAAGGCCGCCGCCCGTGACCCGCGCGTGCGTGTCGTCGTCGACACGCACGCCCGCAAGAACAAGCCGAAGGCGCTCAACACGGCGCTGCCGCACTGCCGCGGCGACGTCGTCGGGGTCTTCGACGCCGAGGACCAGGTCCACCACGACCTGCTCGCCCACGTCGACCACGCCTTCCGCTCGACCGGCGCCGACGTCGTGCAGGGCGGCGTCCAGCTGATCAACTTCCACTCCAGCTGGTACAGCCTGCGCAACTGCCTGGAGTACTTCTTCTGGTTCCGCTCCCGGCTGCACCTGCACGCCCAGAAAGGTTTCATCCCGCTCGGCGGCAACACCGTCTTCGTCCGCACCGACGTGCTGCGCGAGGCGGGCGGCTGGGACCCCGACTGCCTCGCCGAGGACTGCGACCTGGGGGTGCGGCTCTCCTCCGTCGGCAAGAAGGTCGTCGTCGCGTACGACTCCGACATGGTGACCCGAGAGGAGACGCCGGGCACGCTGCTGTCGCTGCTGAAGCAGCGCACCCGCTGGAACCAGGGCTTCCTCCAGGTCTACCGGAAGAAGGACTGGAAGCAACTGCCCACGTTCGGGCAGCGGTTGCTCGCCCGGTACACCCTCATGACGCCGTTCATGCAGGCCTTCACCGGGCTGATCATTCCGCTGAACGCCGCGGTCGCACTGCTCATGGACGTGCCCGTCGGCATCGCGTTCATCACCTTTCTGCCCGCCGTCACCGCGTTCGTGACCTTCGTCTTCGAGGTCGTCGGACTCCATGACTTCGGCAAGCAGTACGGCCTGAAGGTCCGCCTCGTGCACTACCTGAAGCTGGTCGTGGGCGGGCCGTTCTATCAGCTGCTGCTCGCCGGCGCCGCCATCCGAGCCGTGTGGCGCGAACAACGCGGGCGCAGCGACTGGGAGTTGACCAGTCACGTAGGCGCGCATCTGCCGACCCAGAAAGCCATGAGTCCCGCCCGAGAGGACGTCCCTGCGTGACCACCACCCTTCCCGCGGCGGCCGACATCGAGGCCACCGCGCGGACCACACGTGTGCCCGCACGCCTGCGGACCCCGCAGCGCGCCGTCCGATTCCGCCGCTCACCGGCCGATCTCGCCCTGTGCGGCGCGCTGCTCGCCGCGATCGTGCTCGTGCAGGGCTGGAACATCGCCGGATACCCCAACTTCAGCGACGACGAGGGGACCTACCTCGCCCAGGCGTGGGCCGTGCAGCAGGGCGAGGGCCTGGCGCACTACACGTACTGGTACGACCACCCGCCGCTGGGCTGGCTCCAGCTGGCCACCGTCTCCTGGATCCCGTCGCTCGCCCACCCGTCCGCGATGACCGTCGGCACCATGCGGCTGATCATGCTCGGGGTCAGCGCCGTGAGCGCCGTCCTGCTGTACGTGCTCGCGCGCCGCCTGCGCCTGCCCATGTGGGCCGCGGGCCTCGCGATGGTCCTCTTCGGGCTCTCGCCGCTCTCCGTCGTGCTCCAGCGGGAGATCTTCCTCGACAACATCGCCGTGATGTGGATGCTGCTCGCGTTCTGCCTGGCCGCGTCCCCGAGCCGGCACCTGTGGCACCACTTCGCCGCGGGCATCGCCGCCGCCACGGGCGTGCTCTCCAAGGAGACGATGCTCGTACTGCTGCCCGCGCTGCTGGTCACCATGTGGCGGCACGGGCACCCGGCGACCCGCAAGTTCGCCCTCACCGGAGCCATCACGGCATGCGCCCTCGTGGGCCTGTCCTATCCCCTCTTCGCCCTGCTCAAGGGCGAGTTGTTCCCCGGCGGCGGACACGTGTCGCTGTGGGACGGCATCACGTACCAGATGAGCCGGCCCGGCTCCGGCTTCATCCTCGACCAGAGCTCCGGCTCGTACGGGGTCCTGCACTCCTGGCTCTACTACGACCGGGTACTGCCCCTGGGCGGGCTCGCCGCGGCCCTGTTCCTGCTGGTCGTGCTCCGCTGGTCGGTGACCGCGCGGGCGCTCGCCGGACCCGCCATGGCCGTCGCGATCCTCACCCTGGTCGCGATGCGCCCGTCCGGCTACCTGCCCGCCATGTACGTCGTCCAGGCCCTGCCGTTCCTCGCCCTCGTGCTCGCCGGGGCGGCGGCGGGCGTGGTGCACGCCCTCGTCCACCGCGGGCCCTGGATCCCCAGAGGCGTGCGGTTCACGGTGGTCGCCCTGCTCGCCGCGTGCGGGGCCGGGCTCGTCGTGCCGCCCTGGTACGACGGCGACCGCACCGCCATGACCGTCGACGCCAACGCGCCCTACCGCTCCGCCGCCGCCTGGATGGCGACGAAGGTCAAGGACCCGGCCAGGACCCGCGTCCTCGTCGACGACGCGCTCTGGCTCGACCTCGTGCACGCGGGGTACAAGCCCGGGCTCGGCGTCATCTGGTTCTACAAGGCCGACCTCGACCCCGCCGTCACCAAGACCATGAAGCACGGCTGGCGCGACCTCGACTACGTCGTCGCCTCGCCCACCGTCCGCCGCGACGCCGTCGACCTGCCCACCGTCAAGGCCGCGCTGCGGAACTCCGAGCCGGTCGCCACCTTCGGCACCGGCGAGGACCGGATCGAGATCCGGCGCATCCAGGACGCCACCGGCTCCCAGGAGGACGTGCGATGACCCTGCACCCCGAATTCGGCACGCAGCCCGCCCTGGGTGGGTCGGACGCCGCCGAGGTGTCCGAGCCCGGCGCCGTCACCATCGTCGTACCGACGTTCAACGAGGAAGAGAACGTGGGGGAGTTGCTGGAGCAGATCGCCGGCGCCGTGCCGGGGCGGCTGCCCTGCGAGGTCGTCTTCGTCGACGACTCCACCGACGAGACGCCCCGCGTCATCCGGGAGATCGCCCAGGACTGCCCGTTCCCGGTGACCGTCCTGCACCGCGACGAACCGGTCGGCGGACTCGGCGGCGCCGTCGTCGAGGGCATCAGGGCCGCCACCTCCGACTGGGTCGTGGTCATGGACGGCGACCTCCAGCACCCGCCGTCCCTGGTGCCGGAGCTGGTCGCGCAGGGCGAGGAGACCAACGCCCAGCTCGTCGTCGCCAGCCGGTACGTGAAGGGCGGCAGCAGGCAGGGTCTCTCGGGCGGCTACCGCGTCGCCGTCTCCCGCGCCTCGACCTGGCTCGCCAAGGGGCTCTTCCCGCGCGGCCTGCGCGGCATCAGCGACCCGATGAGCGGCTTCTTCGCGATCCGCCGGGCGGCCGTCCGCCCCGACCTGCTCAAGCCGAACGGCTACAAGATCCTGCTCGAACTCGCCCTGCGCGGACGGCGGTTGGAGGTCTCCCAGGTCCCGTTCGTCTTCCAGGACCGGTACGCGGGCGAGTCCAAGTCCACCGTCAAGGTGGGCCTGCGCTTCCTGCGCCACCTGGTCGAGCTGCGCACCGCGTCACCCGTCGCGCGGATGCTCGTCTTCGGGCTGATCGGACTCACCGGCTTCGCCCCGAACCTGCTCGCCCTGGCCGCCCTCACCCAGGTCGGCGTGCACTACCTGCCCGCCGAGATCCTCGCCAACCAGGCGGGCGTCGCCTGGAACTTCCTGCTCATCGAGGGCCTCCTCTTCCGCGACCGGCGCCGCCACCGGCACTGGGCCGACCGCACCCTGCGCTTCGCGCTGCTCGCCAACGCGGACCTGGTGCTGCGCATCCCGCTGATCGCCCTGTTCGTGAAGGAGTGGGGCATCGCGGTGCTGCCCGCGACGGCCCTCGCCCTCGTCACCACATTCGTCCTGCGCTTCGCCGGGACCGAGGCGCTGGTCTACGCAAAGGGAACCAAGCGCGTGAAGCGCGCCAGGGAGGTCGCCGTATGAGACGGATGAGAACGACCCGCGCAGCCGCGCTGCTGGGGGTGGGCACACTCGCCGCCGGGCTGCTGCTCGCCGTCCCGCAGCCCGCCGCCGCGGCCAACCTGATCACCAACCCCGGCTTCGAGACGGCCGGCGGCGACATGCCGGCCTGCTGGGAGAAGTCCGGCTGGGGCGACAACGACTACACGTTCACCACGACCGGCGACGCCCACACCGGCAGCAAGGCGATGAAGGTCGAGCTGACCCGCCGCGTCGACGGCGACCGCAAGGCGATGATCACCGAGTCCGCCGACTGCGCCCCGGCCGTCACCGCAGGCAAGCAGTACGACCTCGGGCTCTGGTACAAGACGACGACGCCGGACGCCTCGATCACCCTGTTCCGGCACGACACCACGGCCGGCTGGCAGTACTGGACCGACCTCAAGACCCTGGACCTGAGCGCGGGCTGGGCCGAGGCCACGGTGCGCACGCCCGAGGTCCCGGCCGGCACCGACCGCATCACCTGGGGCGTCTCCGTCTACGGCACGGGGTCCGCGACCACCGACGACTACACGATGAACCAGGTCGCCGACGTGCTGCCGCCCGCCGGGTGCACCGGCACGGCCGACGAGTGCGCGAACGGCAGATGGGACGTGCTGCCCACCCAGAACCCGGTCCGCTCCATGCACTCCGTCGTCCTCAACAACGGCAAGATCCTGCTGATCGCAGGGTCGGGCAACAGCGAGGAGATGTTCAAGGCGGGCACGTTCACCTCGGCGGTCTACGACCCGGTCAAGGGCACGTACAAGACCATCCCGACCCCGAAGGACATGTTCTGCGCGGGCCACGTCCAGCTCGCCGACGGCCGGGTCCTGGTGATGAGCGGCAACGCGGCCTATCCCGCCGCCGACGGCTCGCACGGCTACGAGGGCTTCAAGGACTCGTACATCTTCGACCCGGCCACCGAGACGTACTCCAAGACCAACGACCTGAACGACGGCCACTGGTACCCGTCGGCCACGGTCATGGGCAACGGTGACGTGATGTCGTTCGGCGGGCTGCGCGAGGACTCCTCCGGGTCGGTCACCGCCGAGCGGTTCGACGCGGCGAAGGGGGAGTGGCTGCCGCTGTCGCAGGTCCACCAGACCTGGTCGTACTGGGGCCTGTACCCGTCGATGATCCTGATGCAGGACGGCCGGCTCTTCTACTCCGGCAGCCATGTCTTCGGCAACGGCACCCCGGGCACCGGCTCGTCGATCTACGACTACGACAAGAACACCGTCACCGACGTCCCCGGGCTGCAGAACAAGGACGAGCGCGACCAGTCGGCGAGCGTGCTGCTGCCCCCGGCGCAGGACCAGAGGGTCCTCACCATGGGCGGCGGCAACATCGACTCCAACCCGGACGCGGGCCGGCTCGTGGACATCATCGACCTGAAGCAGGCCGGCCCGCAGTACGTGGCCGGGCCCCAACTCCCGCAGGGCACGGTGGACCTGGGCAACGGCCCGGTCGCGGAGACCGGCAACCAGGGCAAGATGTACGTCTCCGCGGTCCTGCTGCCCGACGGCAAGGTCCTGGAGACCGGCGGCGCCCTGCACAACCGCGCCAACCCGGTCTACGAGTCGTCGATCTTCGACCCGGCGACCACGACCTTCGACCCGGTCGCCCCGGACCCTCAGGCCCGCGGCTACCACTCCTCCGCGTTCCTGCTGCCCGACGGCCGCGTCATGACCACGGGCGACAACCCGGGCAACGGCACCTGGAACCACAACGTCTCGATCTACACCCCGCCCTACCTGCTCAAGGGCGAGCGCCCGTCGATCACCTCGGTCATCGACAAGGATTGGAAGTACGGGGACACCCAGCGCATCACCGTCGACCGGCCGATCGCCAAGGCGGAGCTGATCCGCCCGGCCGCGGTCACCCACTCCTCCGACCCGAACCAGCGGTACGTGGATCTGCCGCTGTCGGTGGACGGGAACAACCCCGACAACATCGACCTGAACGTCACGTCCAACCCGAACCTGGCGCCGCCCGGCTGGTACATGCTCTTCGCGGTCGATGCCAACGGGGTGCCGTCGGTGGCCCAGTGGGTGCATCTGACCGGACCGGACACGGCGACGGCGAGGTCGGCGACGACGGCCGACGCCCATGTGCACGACTTCGCCTCCGGTCTCGACGCCGCCCCGAAGAAGACCGGGAAGAAGCGCGCGTCGGCGCCCGTCAGCACCACGGTCGCGGGCTGCGACCGGCACTACGGTTCGGCCAACGTGTGCGTGCCGACCGTGTTCCCGCCGCAGGTGAAGCCCACGACCAAGGCCCGCTGCGGCTGGCTGAAGGCCCAGGACTACGGCCGCCTGAAGGTCAACGGCAAGGACGACCCGCTGCGTCTCGATCCGAACGGTGACGGCCGCGCCTGCGGGAAGCAGGACACCACCCGCAAGGGCTGATCCAGGGCACAGGCCGTTTCCCGTGCGGCGGTCGCTGAGATACGTAGGACATGATCCGCTCTCTCGCGACCGCCGCCCTGACCCTGTCGACGCTCGTCGGGGTCGTCCCGGCGGATGCCGCCGACACGGTCCACCGGGGCCGCACCGGATGCTTCTCCTGGTCCTGGAAGGACGGCGGCGTCCTCACGACGACCGTCTACTACCGCAACCGCTGCACCACCACGCACACCCTGCGCATCCACTGGTCCTCGGAGGCGTCGGGGGACGAGGACATCAAGGTCAAGGGCGGCGCCAAGGGCTCGACCTGGAGCTTCTACTCGCTCAGGCCGCTGGGGTTCGCTGATCTGGGGCGGGCCTAGGGCGATACACGCCCCGGGCCGGGCCCGACCCGGAGCGCACGCCTACAGGCCGTGCTGCACCGTGTCCAGGGCGCGCAGCACGAGGTCGCGCAGATCGCCCTCGTGGTCGTGCTCGGCCCAGTACATCGTGGCCTGCATCATCGCGCCGACCAGCGCCATCGCGTAGACCCGGACCTCCAGGTCGTCGGCGCCGCGGCCGGTGCGCTCCGCGATCACCCGGCACATCAGCCGGCCGGTGACCGACATCGACTCCATCATCCGGGAGCGCACCGCGGGCGTCTCGACCTGGAGGCGCAGCCGCAGCCGGGTCACCTGCGGGGGCTCCTCGGCGAAGGCGAGCTCCAGGCTGCGGTCGATGACGTGCCGCACGGAGTCGACGATCGACTCGTCCTTGGGCCGCTTGAGCAGTTCCCGCTCCAGGATCGGGTCGAACTCGTCCGTGAGGACGATGTCCTCCTTGGTCGGGAAGTACCGGAAGACCGTGGACGGCGACACCTCGGCGGCCTCGGCGATCTGCTCGACCGTCGTCGCGTCGTACCCCTGTGCCTCGATCAGACGGTACGTCGCCTCGCGGATCGCCATCCTGGTCTTGATCTTCTTGCGCTCGCGGAGCCCGACCTTGGGCTCCGCGGGCGTCTGTGCTGACGCGGCCATGGCGCTCATTGTCAGGCATCCGCGCTGACCGGGGCCACCTCCGTGCCGGAGGCGCGGTCCCCGGTGCCGCTCTTCGCCGCGCGGGATGGCAGCAGCGCCGCGGACAGCAGCGCGGCCGCCAGGGCGACGATCCCGATGACGACCAGGGCCAGGTCCATGCCGTGCACGAACGCGGAGTCCGCCGCGGCCGCGAGCGCCGGGTCGCCGAGCTTCCCGGCCACCACATGGGCGCCGACCACCGAGTCGCGGGCCGCGTCGGCGGCCGGGCCCGGCAGACCCGCGGTGCTCAGCCGGTGCGTGTACGCCCCGGCCAGCAGGGCGCCGAGCAGCGCGACGCCGAGCGCGCTGCCGGTCTGCCGGACCGTGGAGAGCAGGCCCGAGCCACGGCCGGCCTGGTCCTTGTCGAGCGCGGCCATGGCGCCGCCCATCGCGGGGATCATGGCGAAGGCGATGCCGACACCGGCGATCGACAGCCACAGCGCGGTGAACCCGTAGCCGGAGCCGACGGTCGTCCGGGCCCCGAGGAACGCGGCGAAGGAGAGCACGGCGAGCGCCGCGCAGACCACCGACCGCGCCCCGAACCGGACGACGAGCGGCTGCGCGAGACGCGCCGCGAGCAGCATGCCGGCCATCAGCGGCAGGAGCCGCACTCCGGTGCCGAGCGCGTCGGTGCCGAGGACGGCCCGCAGGTACTGCGGCAGCAGGAAGAGCACGCCGGACAGGACGAACATGCCGAGGGTGGCGGCCAGCGTGTTGCTGAGGAAGCCGCGGTGGGACAGGAGCGAGAGGTCGAGCATGGGCGCGGCGCTGCCGCGCTCGCGCAGCACCAGCGCGCCGATCAGCACGACGGCGGCCACGAAGGAGCCGATGACGGTGACGCTGCCCCAGCCCTTCCCCGGGCCCTCGATGATCCCGTAGATGAGGGAGCCGAGGCCGATCACGGTGAGCGCCGTGGAGACGGCGTCGACCCCGGGCGCGGCCGGGTCCCTGCTCTCCGGGAGCAGGAACAGGCAGGCGGTGATGCCGATCGCGACCATCGGTACGTTCAGCACGAAGACCGAGCCCCACCAGAAGTGGTCGAGCAGCCAGCCGCCGATGATCGGGCCGAGCGGCAGGCCGAGCGCGGAGGCCGCGGAGATCGCCCCGAGCGCCTTGGTCTGCTCCTCGCGCGGGAACAGCGACGGCAGGACGGACAGGGCGAGCGGCATCACGAAGGCGCCGCCGACGCCCATCAGGGCGCGGGCCGTGATGACCCAGGTGACGTCGCTCGCCAGGGCGCCCACCAGGGACGCGGCGAGGAAGACGCCGAGCCCGCCGATCAGCATCCGGCGCCGCCCGAACCGGTCGCCGAGCAGTCCGGCCGGGAGCATCAGCGCGGCGAACACCACGATGTACGCGTCCGCCATCCACTGCTGCTCGCCGGTGGTGGCGCCGAGGTCCTCGGCGATCGTCGGCAGCGCCACGTTGAGGATCGTCGTGTCGAATCCGAGCACCAGCATGCTCGCGACCAGGGCCCCGAGGGCCCACCAGCGCCGGGGGTCCGGGCGCGACTCCGTCTGCTCAGTGACAGTAACCATGAAATGAGAGTAGCTTTCACTTCCGTGTATCTGTCAATACGGAGTCGCTTTCAGTAGGTGTCAGCTCCCGGACACACGAAAGGGCCGCGGCTCGAAAGCCGCGGCCCGGGAAGGGGGTGGGGGTCAGGCGTGCTGGTACGCCACCAGCGAGATGCCGACGTAGTGCACGACGAACGCCGCGAGGGTCAGGGAGTGGAAGACCTCGTGGAAGCCGAACCAGCGCGGGGAGGGGTTCGGGCGCTTGATGCCGTAGATCACGCCGCCCGCGCTGTAGAGCAGCCCGCCGACGACGACCAGGACCATCACCGCGATGCCGCCCTTCTGCAGGAAGTCCGGCAGGAAGAAGACGGCGGCCCAGCCCATCGCGATGTAGCAGGGGGTGTACAGCCAGCGCGGGGCGCCGACCCAGAAGACGCGGAAGATGATGCCCGCCGCCGCGGCCGCCCAGATGCCCCACAGCAGCCACTCGCCCTTGGCGCCCGGCAGCAGGAGCAAGGCGAGCGGGGTGTAGGTGCCCGCGATGATCAGGAAGATGTTGGCGTGGTCCAGCCGGCGCAGCACGCCGCCCGCGCGCGGCCCCCAGTTGCCCCGGTGGTAGAGCGCGCTCACACCGAACAGCAGGCAGGCCGTCAGGACGTAGATGCCGCAGGCGATCCGGCCGCGTGTGGAATCCGCGAGCGCGGTCAAAAAGAGGCCGGAGATCAGTACCGCGGGGAACATTCCCGCGTGCAGCCAGCCGCGCAGGTGCGGCTTCACGGGGCTGGGATCTGCGGCGGCGACGGGTACTTCGGGCTGCTCTGCGGCGACGCTCATGCCCCGCATCGTACCTACGCGACCGTAAGTAACCGATAGGGAGAACCCCCGGTTCCACAGTGTGGGCAACCCCCTTCGCCGGCCGGGGCATCCCGAATTCGCCGATCGTTAAGCCTCTGTCGGCCTTGTCGCATGAGTGGCATTGCTCACGTCGCTCAGGTGTGAGGCCCCCTGGACAGATGGGCGAATCGGTCGGATGATCAAATGAGTGTGGTCGGCACCGGATGAGCGCTCACTGCGAACCAGTGGAACGGGAGGCGCAGCGTCCGGGTCGCAGCCCCCACGGGGCAACCAACTCAACACCCTCTTTAGGAGCGATCGTGGCGCGCGACATCGCGGCTCCCGTTTCGACTGACACCCTCCCGACCAACCACCAGGAACTGATCTCGTGGGTCAACGAGATCGCCGAACTGACGCAGCCGGACAGCGTGGTCTGGTGCGACGGTTCCGAGGCCGAGTACGAGCGCCTCGCGGACGAACTCGTCGCCAAGGGAACGTTCAAGAAGCTCGACCCGATCAAGCGCCCGAACTCCTACTACGCCGCTTCCGACCCCACCGATGTCGCGCGGGTCGAGGACCGGACGTTCATCTGCTCCGAGAAGGAGGCGGACGCGGGCCCGACCAACCACTGGAAGGCCCCCGCCGAGATGCGCGCGATCTTCGCGGGCGAGCAGGGCGAGGGGGGCATCTTCCGCGGGTCGATGCGCGGTCGCACGATGTACGTCGTCCCGTTCTGCATGGGCCCGCTCGGCTCTCCGCTGTCCGCGATCGGCGTCGAGATCACCGACTCGGCCTACGTCGCCGTCTCCATGCGCACCATGACCCGGATGGGGCAGCCGGTCCTCGACGAGCTCGGTGAGGACGGCTTCTTCGTGAAGGCCGTGCACACGCTGGGCGCCCCGCTGGCCGACGGCGAGCAGGACGTGCCGTGGCCGTGCAACTCCACCAAGTACATCTCGCACTTCCCGGAGTCCCGCGAGATCTGGTCGTACGGGTCCGGGTACGGCGGCAACGCCCTGCTCGGCAAGAAGTGCTACGCGCTGCGGATCGCGTCGGTGATGGCCCGGGACGAGGGCTGGCTTGCGGAGCACATGCTCATCCTGAAGCTGACGCCGCCGACCGGCGAGTCGAAGTACGTCGCCGCGGCCTTCCCGTCCGCGTGCGGCAAGACCAACCTGGCCATGCTGGAGCCCACGATCTCCGGCTGGACGGTCGAGACGATCGGTGACGACATCGCCTGGATGCGGTTCGGCGAGGACGGCCGCCTCTACGCGATCAACCCCGAGGCCGGCTTCTTCGGCGTCGCGCCCGGCACCGGCGAGCACACCAACGCCAACGCGATGAAGACGCTGTGGGGCAACTCCGTCTTCACGAACGTCGCCCTCACCGACGACAACGACATCTGGTGGGAGGGCATGACGGAGGAGACCCCGGCCCACCTGACGGACTGGAAGGGCAACTCCTGGACGCCCGGGTCGGGCACGCCGGCCGCGCACCCGAACGCCCGCTTCACCGTCCCCGCCTCGCAGTGCCCGATCATCGCGCCCGAGTGGGAGGACCCGCGGGGCGTGCCGATCTCGGCGATCCTCTTCGGCGGCCGCCGCGCCTCGGCCGTGCCGCTGGTGACCGAGTCCTTCGACTGGAACCACGGCGTCTTCCTCGGCGCCAACGTGGCCTCCGAGAAGACCGCCGCCGCCGAGGGCAAGGTCGGCGAGCTGCGCCGCGACCCGTTCGCCATGCTGCCGTTCTGCGGCTACAACATGGGCGACTACATGGGCCACTGGGTCGACGTGGCCAAGGGCAAGGACGCCGCGAAGCTCCCGAAGATCTACTACGTCAACTGGTTCCGCAAGAACGACGCGGGCAAGTTCGTCTGGCCCGGCTTCGGTGAGAACAGCCGCGTCCTGAAGTGGATCGTCGAGCGCCTCGACGGCAAGGCCGACGGCGTCGAGACCCCGATCGGCATCCTGCCGACCCGGGAGTCCCTGGACACGAACGGCCTCGACCTGCCCGACGCCGACCTGGACTTCCTGCTCACGGTCGACAAGGAGGTCTGGCGCGAGGAGGCCGCCCTGGTCCCCGAGCACCTCAACACCTTCGGCGAGCACACCCCGAAGGAACTGTGGGACGAGTACCGGTCGCTCGTGGAGCGCCTCGGCTAGTTCCCGCACAGACCGGCGAGGCCCCGTACAACGGCGTGCGGGCCCCCGCCCGCAACGGGAACACCACGCACACCTCACCCTTCACAGCACCTTCACATGTTTCAATGTCCTCACCGTGCGCCCCGGTCAGGGGATGGGGCGTCAACTCGGCCTGTGGGGGGCTTCGTTGAGATCAGTGAGGCAGTACAGAAGGACGGCCGCGATCATCGCGGCGGGGGTGCTCGGGGCGGCGGGCCTGGTCGGCGTCACGGCGCCCGCGGCGTCGGCGGCGACCCCGGCCGACGTGGCGGTGCGGCTGCAGATGTCGTCGTTCGGGTCGATGGTCGTCGACTCGGAGCACCAGCGCGTCTTCGTCGCGGACAACTGGACCGAGAACTCGACGTACAGCGGCAACATCCTGGTCTACGACTTCGAGGGCCGCAGGATCGGTCTGATCAACAACTACTTCACCACGTCGGGCATGGCGCTCAGCGCGGACAGCTCGACGCTCTACGTCGCCGACGTCTCCACGGTGACCTCGTACGACACCCAGACCCTGAAGTCGACGGCCACCACCTACGTGGACTCGGGGCGCCGGTGCTCCCGCGCCGCGGCCTTCTCCGGCGGCAGCCTCTGGTACACGTACGCGCCGGACGCCTACGAGGGCTCCTGCGCGACCTACACGCGCAATCTGGTCAGCGTGCGGGGCGGGAGCGTCGCGGGCGGCGGGTGGACCGGAGCGGGCCCGCTCTCGCTGGAGGCCGTGCCGCAGGCGCCGAACAAGCTGGTCGTCGCCCAGTCCCTGAACGCGGCGGCGAGCAACCCGTATCTGACGGTCATCGACACCACGGACGGCTCGTCGGTGCGCGGCCCCGAGCGCCGGTTCGCGGCCGCCGACGGCAGCGGCGCGCTGAACACCAAGGACACCGCCCTGTCGCCGGACGGCACCAAGGTCGCCGTCGCCGACGCCAACTACCCCGGCGGCACAAGGCTGTTGAACGCCGACGACCTCAGCGACGCGGCCACCGGCTACCAGGCGCTGCCGGACGGCGCCAAGTCCACGGCCGTCGCGTTCAGTGGCGACGGCAAGTACATCGCGCGGGGCGCCGCCGCCTCGGGTTCCACTCCGGACCTGCTGATCCAGCCCGCCGACCCCGACCAGGGCGGTACCCCGCTGGAGTTCGCCTTCGAGGGGGACCTCGACGGCAACTCCGTGGTGCCGGAGGGTCTTGCCTGGTCGGCGGACGGTTCGCGGCTGTTCGCCGTGACGACGGACGGCGTCTACGGGCGCTGGCTGCACATCGTCACCCCGCCCGCCGAGCAGTACGACTCCCGCTTCGGCACCGGCCTCACCCAGAGCCCGTCCGCCGCCGTCGTCGGCGAACCGCTGGGCCTGCGCGGCAAGCTGGAGTTCGACGGCACCGCGCCCGCCACGCCGGGACAGGTCACCGCCGTGCGCAAGGACGCCGACGGCACGACCGAGCTGGCGCCGGTCAAGGTCGCCGCTGACGGCTCGTTCACGGTGCTCGACGTCCCGGACCGGGTCGGCGAGGCGACGTACACCGTCTCCTACCTGGGCGACCTGACGCACCGTCCGGCCACGGACATCACGAAGACGGTGCAGGTCGGCAAGGCCGGGTCGAAGATCACCCTGAGCGCCCCGGCCGAGGCGTCGAAGGAGGCCGGTGTCGAGATCACCGGCACGTTCGAGGCCGGGGGCCCGGCGCTGTCCGCCGGGACCAGCCTGAAGGTGCGGCGCACGGACCGCCTCGGCACGGGCGAGCTGACGTCGGTCACGGTCGGCGCGGACGGCACGTTCCGGATCAAGGACCTGCCGCGTACGACCAAGACCGTGACGTACGAGGTGAGCTGGGCCGGTGACGACCTCCACGAGGGCGCCACGGCGTCGGCCGCGGTGATCGTGGGGAGGTAGCCCCGCCCTAGGCGGCGACCAGCGTGTGGGCTTCCATGCGCTGGGCCGCCAGGATCGCGGCGGCGGTGTCCGCACGGGACGCGGCGACCACCAGGGCGCGCCCGGCGAGGGCGTGCGCCCGCTGGTGCAGCCCGGCGACGGCGGGTTCGTGGAGGGAGGCGGCCACGGCGGCGCGGACCGGCGGGTGGCCGCCGCGCAGCCGGGTCACCTGCGCGACCAGTGCGTCCGCCGCCTCGTCCAGCTCGGCGCTCGGCGAGAGCCGGCGCAGCTCGTCCGTCACCGCGAGAAGCGCGGACAGGTGCCCGGCGAGCTGGATGTCCAGCTCCTCCTCGCGGGAACGGTGCGGGAAGTCGCCGCCGTGGTCGGCCGCCATCGTGTGGACCGATTTGGTGCGGATCGGCTCGTACATGGAGGCCTCCGGGGCAGCAGGCGGTAACTTGGCCTCCATCGTACCTTAGAACGCGTCTAATTTAGAACCTGTCCAAAGTAGGCGCGTCAGGGCTGGCTGTAGCCGTCCAGGAAGTTCCCGATCCGGGTCACGGCCGTGGTCAGCTGCTCGGCCGAGGGCAGGGTGACGACGCGGAAGTGGTCGGGCTCGGGCCAGTTGAAGCCCGTACCGTGGACGACCATGATCTTCTCGGCGCGCAGCAGGTCGAGCACCATCTGCCGGTCGTCCTTGACCTTGAAGACCTTCGGGTCGAGACGCGGGAAGAGATACAGCGCGCCCTTGGGCTTCACACAGGTCACGCCGGGGATCTGGGTCAGCAGCTCGAACGCGACGTCGCGCTGCTCCTTGAGCCTGCCGCCCGGGAGGACGAGGTCGTTGATGGTCTGGCGGCCGCTGAGCGCGGCGACGACTCCGTGCTGGCCCGGCATGTTCGCGCACAGGCGCATGTTCGCGAGGATCGTCAGGCCCTCGATGTAGGACTCGGCGTGCGCGCGCGGGCCCGAGATCGCCATCCAGCCCACACGGTAACCGGCGACGCGGTACGCCTTCGACATGCCGTTGAAGGTGAGCGTCATCAGGTCCGGGGCGATCGCGGCCGTCGGGGTGTGCGTCGCGTCGTCGTAGAGGATCTTGTCGTAGATCTCGTCGGAGCAGACCAGGAGGTTGTGGCGGCGCGCGATGTCGGTCAGGCCGCGCAGCATCTCGTCGCTGTAGACGGCGCCGGTGGGGTTGTTCGGGTTGATGATGACGATCGCCTTGGTGCGGTCGGTCACCTTGCGCTCGACGTCGGCCAGGTCCGGCATCCAGTCGGACTGCTCGTCGCAGCGGTAGTGCACGGCGGTGCCGCCGGAGAGCGAGACGGCCGCGGTCCACAGCGGGTAGTCGGGGGCCGGGACGAGCACCTCGTCGCCGTCGTCGAGCAGGCCCTGCATCGCCATCACGATCAGCTCGGAGACCCCGTTGCCGATGAAGACGTGCTCGACGTCGGTCTCCACGCCGAGGGTCTGGTAGTGCATCATCACCGCGCGCCGGGCCGCGAGCAGGCCCTTCGCGTCGCCGTAGCCGTGCGCGTCGCCGAGGTTGCGCAGCATGTCCTCCAGGATCTCCGGCGGGCAGTCGAAGCCGAACGCCGCCGGGTTTCCGGTGTTGAGCTTGAGGATCCGGTGACCTGCCGCTTCGAGCCGCATCGCCTCCTCGAGCACCGGGCCCCGGATCTCGTAGCAGACGTTGGCGAGCTTGGTCGACTGGATGAGCTGCATGCTGAGACTTTACGGCGGTGTTTCGTGCCCTGGCGCCCTCTTTACGGCCTGCCGTGGCACTCCGCGCCGCCCTGGTCGCGGATCCTTCGGCACGGGGTGCCAGGTGTCTTCGGATTGCGGGGTGGGGTGCGGGGCGGGGCTTTGAAGGGGCTGGTCGTGGGGGCGGGTGAGATGGACCACTCGTGGATACGTTCGCCTCCGGCGGGCGCGGGCTGTGTCGTTGTGCGGCTCCGCCGCGCGGGCGTGACCGGCGGTGAGGTGAGCCCCGTCGGGGGCGCGACCGGCGGCGAGGTGCGCCCCGTCAGGGGCGCGGGGAACTGCGCGACCAGCCCCCACCGGGCCTGCACCCGGCGATGACGGGTCGGGACCGGGCTGGGGGCCGGTTGGAGCGCTCGCCCCGCGCCGGGGTGCCGCCTTGCCCACCCTGCCGCCCTTGGCGGCAGATTGCCCAAGGCGGCGGGGCCGGCGTATGGCCCGAGGCGGCGGGGGCCGGCGTATGGCCCGAGGCGGCCGGGGTCGGCGTATGGCCCGAGGCGGCCGGGGTCGGCGTATGGCCCGAGGCGGCCGGGGTCGGCGTATGGCCCGGGGCGGTCGGGGTCAGGCCGGGGTGAGGGATGTGGGGGTGTTCGTGAGGATGGTGCGTTCGGCTCGGGTCGCCTGGGGGATCCATTCCGGGGCCAGCGCCGCGTAGGTCGTGACGTCGTGCCACGTGCCCTGGGTGTGGAAGAGCTGGCGCAGCGTGGCCTCGGGTCGCAGACCCGCCGCGATCATGATCTCCCGCATCCGGGTGTGATCGGCGCGGTGCCCCGCCCAGATCCGGTGCAGACCGAGCGGTCCGAAACCGTGGGCCATCAGCAGCCGGCCCGCCTCGTGGCCGTGACCGCGCACCGGGGCGTCGGGCAGCAGCACCAGACTGGTGAGCATGGCGTTGCGCCCGTACTCCTCCAGGAGCAGCCCCATGGTGCCGACCATCGTGTCGTCGTCCAGGGCGCACACGGCCAGCGTGTACTTGTGGCGCGGGTGGTGGAAGGGCTGGGCCAGGCAGCGGGCGAAGGCGTCCTGGGCCTGCCGGACGTCCATACGGTCGATGCCGAGATAACGGGTCAGGACCCGGTGGGTGTGAATGCGCTCGAAGGGGGCCAGGTCGGTGGGGCGCAGCTCGCGCAGCCAGAGGTGATGGCCGTGCAGATCGGGCAGCCGGTTGCGGTTCACGCGCACACTCCCTCGGTCGGACGGCCCACGCACTCGTCGAGGTCGACGTAGTAGCGGCCCGACGCCAGGGGCCGGCCGAGCAGGACCCGCCGGGCGGCGTCGGTGACGAGGGCGCCGCCGAGCGCCACCCCGCTGGCCAGTTGCGGCCAGCTGGACAGCGTGGTCCCGATCCGGCCGAGCGCCGCGGTCATCGCGGGGCTCAGGTTCGCCTCGTCGCAGACGTCGAGGAGGTACGCCCTGGCCGCGGCCGGGTCGAGGGCGCGCACCTGCGCCGCGGTCAGACCGCCGCCGCGCCCGTGGAAGAGCGGGCGGTCCGGCTCCAGGTCGAAGCGCTCGACGTCGAGCAGACCGCGGTCGTTGGCGTCCATCAGGACGGGGACCCGGCGGGCCCGGGCGTGCTCGCGCACGGCCGTCTTCACCCAGGGCGTGTCGCACTCCTCCACGACCAGGTCGAGCGCGCCCGCGCCCTCCCCGACGAACGCGCCGACGTTGTCCTCGGTCAGCCCTTGCGGCCAGAGCTCGATGTCGAGAAAGGGATCGGTCTCGTACATCTGGCGGGCGCACAGGACCGTCTTGGCGACGCCGATGTGGTGCACCCCGGCCCGCAGCCGGTTGAGGTTGCTCAGGCCGACGGCGTCGAAGTCCGCGAGCCGGAACGATCCCCCGACGCCCTCCATCGCGCAGGTCAGGGCCGCGCTGTTGCCCACGGAGAGGCCGACGACGCCGATCCTGCGGTCCAGCAGCCGGAGCTGCTCGGCGCCGGTGATCTTGCCCCGGTTGCGGTCGGTGCGCACCCGGCGGAACTCCGGCTCCGGCAGCACGCGCACGAGCCGCCCCGACCACGGGTACCAGACCCAGGTCCCGTACCGCCGCGGGTCGGCGCCCGCCAGCACCCCGGCGACCGCGTCGTCGAGCGCGCGCCCGTCGGGGAACCCGCCGGGGTGCAGGCAGCGCACGAGCTCGGCGAGTTGTTCGCCGATGCGGTCGTGCGTCTCGCGCACGGCGCCCGAGTCCCGCAGGGAGCCGAGTCTCGCCCGGTCGTCGGGGTCGTCGGGGCGCAGCAGGACGGGGTGCCAGGAGACCGGTGCGGCCGGAGCCGGCGCACCCTGCCCTTGCGTACGGAACGTGACGGAAGGAGCGGAATTGATCACAGCCAGTGAAACTAGCAGCGCGTTGGTGTACGAGGGGGCGCGCGCCGTGCTTTGCACTACGGGAAAATGTGAGCGAATCGTCAGCCGTGCGCCCCGCCTGTCGTTCGAGCGAATGTTCGAATCGCGCGGTACGGTGGAGTCATGCTTCAGGGATCCCTCTTCGACCAGGCCGAGGAGATCGCGCTCGGACCGCTCGCCGGCGTGCGGCGGACCGTGCTCGGGGACGGCGCCTGGATCGACGTCCTGCCCGGCTGGCTGCGCGGCGCCGACGCGCTGTACGAAGAACTGGCCGGGTCGGTGCCGTGGCGGGCCGAGCGGCGGCAGATGTACGAGCGTGTCGTCGACGTGCCCCGGCTGCTGAAGTTCTACGGCGCGGGCCAGGAGCTGCCGCACCCGGCGCTCGGCGCGGCCCGCGACGCCCTGACCGCCCACTACGGCGACGAACTGGGCGAGCCGTTCACCACCGCGGGCCTCTGCCACTACCGCGACGGACGCGACAGCGTCGCCTGGCACGGGGACCGGATCGGCCGCGGGGCGCGCGAGGACACCATGGTCGCCATCGTCTCGGTCGGGGCGCCCCGGGATCTGCTGCTGCGGCCCGTGCGCGGGGGCGGGCCGACGGTGCGCAGGGCGCTCGGGCACGGCGACCTCATCGTGATGGGCGGCTCCTGCCAGCGCACCTGGGAGCACGCGATCCCCAAGTCGGCGCGGGCCGCGGGCCCGCGGATCAGCGTCCAGTTCCGGCCACATGGGGTGCGCTGAGCGGTAGTTGACGGTATGCGGCGATATCGCCGTCGGCTGTTCCTGGGCCTCCGCAGTCCTTACAATTCGCGCCCATGTCCTGGCAGCACCCCCACGAAGGCGGCGACCCCGCGATCCCCGGGGTCGTGTACGACCCGCAGCAGTCCGCCCGCTCCTACGACGGTTACGCCGATCCGGCCGCCGCCCATGGCTGGAACGACGCGGTCGTCCCCGACCCCCACGCCTATCCCGACGCGTACGACACGGCACCGCTGGAACCGATACCCGACGGATCCGCGTACGGGCCCGGGCCCGAACGCGAGCCCGAACGCGAGCCCGAGCCCGAGCGGGACGACGACGGCGCCGTCTTCGTCGACGGCTCCGGGCGCAGACGTCGCCTGATGCGGCGGGGCGGCATCGCCGCGGGAGCGGTCTGCGTGGTCTTCCTCGGCGTCGTCGTCGCCGGGCTCTTCGGGTCCAGCCCCTCCGGCGGCCCGCTGCCCTGGAGCGACGGCCAGGACGAGCACAAGCAGCCGCGCGCCGAGCACTCCGCGCCGGCCTCGCCCAGCCCCGGCGCCACCGGCGGCGCGGCCACACCGAGCACCACCCCGTCCGCGTCGGACAGCGCGGACACCGAGAAGCAGACCGAGAAGGACGCGAGCCCGACCAGCTCCGCGACCCAGAGCACCGGCACCAAGGCGCCGACGACCACGGCACCGGCCACCACCGCACCCGCCCGGGGGAACTCCGACAACAACCCCGGTCGAGGCAACGGCTCACCGGGGGCGACCAAGGGACCCAAGTGACCCCCACGCGCGCTCCTGCCGCACCTTCCCGCCCGTCCCGCACGTCCCGGTCCCGCGGCCGCACCCGGCACGCCCTGCGCCGCGACCCGCGCGCCCACTGGGTCCTGCTCCTGCTCGGCCTCGCGGTCGCCGCCACCGCCCTGGTCTTCAGCGGATACGGCCGCCACGAGATCGCCGCCACCGGCGCTCCGGCCGCCGACTGCGCCCCGGCCGCCAAGGAGCTGCGCGACGGCGGGCCCGTCCTCAGCGAGGCCCCCGGCACCGGCGCCCTGCGCAGCGCCCGGATGCCCGCCGGGGCCGTCGCCCTCACCTACGACGGCGGGCCCGACCCGTCCTGGACCCCCCGCCTGCTCGACGTGCTGAAACGGCACCACGCGCACGCCACGTTCTTCCTCACCGGCACCCAGGCCGCCGCCCACCCGGACCTCGTGCGCCGCATCCGCGACGAGGGCCACGAGATCGGCACCCACACCTATACCGACACGAACCTCGCCGCCGTCTCCGCGACCCGCGCCCGCCTCGAACTCTCCCTCGGCCAGAACACTCTCGCCGGCTCCGCGGGCCTCGGCACCCGCCTGCTGCGTCTGCCGCACACCGCGCGGACCGCGGCCTACTGCGCCGACCAGGCCGAGGCCGCCCGCCGCGCCATGTCCGACGGCTATGTCGTGGTCGCCGCCGACGACGCCGCCCGCCCCCTCAAGCGGGGCGCGGTACGGCAGTTCACCGGATCCGCGCAGGCCGTGCGCGACACCGAGCGGCTGTTCGCGGTGCCCATCGGCGGCGTGCGGTTCACGACGGTCGGCGCCGGGCTCGGCCTCGACGGTGTCACCTACGACGTATCCACGGCGGACAAGGTGCGCGGCACGGCGGTCGTCCAGGCACAGGCCGTGTTCCGGTTCTTCGTCGACGCGACGGTGTGGCTGATGGCCGCGGCCGGCGCGATCACCGTGGCACGCCTGCTGCTCCTGTTCACGGTCGCGCGCGTGCACGTACGCCGCGTACGGCGCAGGAAGCGGCGCGGACACCGGCCGCCGCCCCTGACCGAACCGGTCTCCGTGATCGTGCCCGCGTACAACGAGGAGGCCGGCATCGAGGCGACGATCCGCTCGCTGCTCGCCTCCACGCACCCGTACGTGCAGATCGTCGTCGTCGACGACGGCTCCACCGACCGGACGTACGAGATCGCCGAGTGGATGCGCGCCCAGGACCCGCGGATCACGGTGGTCCGGCAGGAGAACGCGGGCAAGGCCGCCGCCCTCAACACCGGTCTGAAGTGGTCGCAGTGCGAGCTCGTCGTGATGATCGACGGCGACACGGTCTTCGAGCCCGACGCCATCGGCAACCTGATCCAGCCCTTCACCGACCCGCGCGTCGGCGCGATCAGCGGCAACACCAAGGTCGGCAACCGGCAGGGGATCCTCGGCCGTTGGCAGCACCTGGAGTACGTGATCGGGTTCAACCTGGACCGCCGCATGTTCGACGTCCTGGAGTGCATGCCGACCGTGCCGGGCGCCATCGGCGCGTTCCGCCGCACCGCCCTCGAAGGCGTCGGCGGCGTCAGCGAGGACACCCTCGCCGAGGACACCGACCTCACGATGGCGCTGTGCCGGGCCGGCTGGCGCGTCGTCTACGAGGAGTCTGCCATCGCCTGGACCGAGGCGCCGGACAGCGTGCGGCAGCTGTGGAAGCAGCGCTACCGCTGGTGCTACGGCACCCTCCAGGCCATGTGGAAGCACCGCAGGGCGTTCGTCGAGGGCGGCCAGGCGGGCAAGTTCGGGCGGCGCGGACTCACGTACCTGCTCGTCTTCCAGACCCTGCTCCCGCTGATCGCACCGCTGGTCGACGTGTTCGCCGTGTACGGGCTGCTGTTCCAGGGCGCGGGGCAGGCCCTCCTGGTGTGGGCGGTGTTCACCGCCGTGCAGGTGATCAGCGCCCTGTACGCCCTGCGCCTGGACCGCGAACGGTTCGAACCGCTGTGGACGCTGCCGCTCCAGATCGTCGTCTACCGGCAGCTGATGTATCTGGTCGTGGTCCAGTCCGTGGTCACGGCCCTGCTCGGCAACCGGCTGCGCTGGCAGCGCATGCAGCGCACCGGAACCTTCAGCAAAGGCCTTGTAAATCACGGTAGTTGAGCGCGTAAAGCAGTGTGGCGGAGGTGGTGCGCGGGAGTACGGTTCCCGCGCTCGGCCCGGAGATCCAGCGTGTCCGTGTGGGGCGGGCGCCGCTCCGGGCCGCGGAACCGGAGGCACACATGCGCCTGCAGTCCGCGAGATCCGGCAGATCCGGCAGACGGCGAGCGACCCGAACGGTCCTCGCCTTCTGCGCCGCCGGACTCCTCGTCGCCGGGACGGGATCCGTCACCGGCGCCTATGCGGAGGACGACGACGCGGGACACGGCCGCCACGAGGTGGCCGGGGACGAGTCCCACGAACTGATGGAGTCGCTCGACTCGTTCAACGAGCCGCGGCTCTCACCCAGCGGCCAGGTCGCCCCCGGCGCCTACGCCGCCGCCTGGGCGCACATCACGAACATGCCGGTGCAGCCGGCGAGCTGGAGCGAGGTCACCACCTCCCCGTACAACGCCGACGCCCTGCACTACCGCGACCACTCCGCCTCCAACTCCGGTGGCGGCGCCGGGCATTCGGCGGGCCGGATCGCGGCGATGGCCACCGACCCGACGCACACCGGCGTGGTCTACGCGGGCGCGGCGGGCGGCGGCGTCTTCCGCTCCGGCGACAACGGGGCCACCTGGACGCCCATCGCCGACAAACTGCCCGCCCTGTCGGTGGGCGCGCTCGCCACCGCGCCCGACGGCTCGCTGTGGCTGGCGACCGGCGAGGCGAACACCGCGTCCGACAACTACCTCGGCAGCGGCGTCTACCGCCTCGCGAACCCGGCGACCGGCACCTTCTCCGAGGCGGACAAGGTCGGCGGCACCGAACTCGACAGCACCTCGATCCACACCCTCGCCTTCGACAAGGCCGCGGGCTACGTCTTCGCCGCGTCCTCGCACGGCGTCTACCGGCGCCCGCTCGCGGCCGGGCAGTCGACAGCCTGGTCGAAGGTGCTCGCCCCGTGCGCGGGCGTCGGTGTCACCGGCGTCAGCTGCGGCACGACGCCCGAGTTCGCGGACATCGCCGACGACATCGCCGTGCGCCCCGGCAGCGACGGCAAGAAGCTCGTCGCCAACGTCGCCTGGCGCGGCGGAGCCGGCTACAACGGCTTCTACTACTCCGACGACGCGGGCACGACCTGGAAGCGCGCCAACCCGACCGGGGCGATCAACCCGGCCGAGATCGGCAACGCCTCCTTCGCGTACGCCGCCGACGGTTCGAAGCTCTACGTCTCCATGGAGTCCCCCAAACTCCTGGGCAAGGCGTCGGGCGCCGGGGTCTACTCGGTCCTCGCGGGCGTGTACGTGAGCGAGAGCGGCGACGCGTCGGGCTCGTACAAGCAGATCGCGACCGCCGCCCAGCTGGCCGCGTCGGGCTCCGCGATGAAGGTCAACGAGATCGGCACCGGCTACCAGCCCGGCTCCCAGGCCTGGTACGACCAGATCGTCGCCGTCGACCCGGCCGACCCGAACCACGTCTACCTCGGCCTTGAGGAGATGTTCGAGTCCCGCGACGGCGGCGCGAACTGGAAGGCGATCGGCCGGTACTGGGACTTCGGCATGCCCTGCTTCTCGTACGACGAGGAGAGCAACACCTGCGACGGCGACGTCATGCACTCCGACCAGCACGCCCTCGCCTTCTCCCAGTGGAAGGGGCAGGCCCCGCAGCTCTTCGTCGGCAACGACGGCGGCGCGTACGCCCGGCCCACCGCCCAGAAGACGTCCGGCTGGCGCAACCTCAACGAGTCCGGGACGCTGCGCAACCTCCAGTACTACTCGGTGGGCGCGGGGAAGATGACCGACGGCAGCGGTGAAGCCGTCTGGGGCGGCCTCCAGGACAACGGCGTCTCGCTCCTCGCCCCCAAGGGCTCCACCTACCAGGGGCAGGCGCTCAACCCCGACGGGCAGATGGTCTCCCCGTTCGGCGGCGACGGCGGCGACCAGCTCGTCAACCCGGCCAACGGCTGCGAGACGGTCGGCGAGTACACCAACCTCGCCCTCCAGATCACCCGCAACTGCGGCTACACCGCGAGCGACGACGGCGCGGAGGACGTGATCACGGACATCGCGCCCGACGACCCGAACGCCCGCTTCATCGCCCCCTTCAGCGCCGACGACAAGGACGCCGGGTACTGGGTGGCGGGCGGCCAGTACATCTGGGGCAACACGCAGACGTGGGCCACGGACGACGGCGACGCGTGGACGCAGCTGTACGACACCGGCGCCGGGCACTCCACCACCGCGGTGGCCAGCGCCAACCGCGTGGTGTGGGGCGCCTGGTGCGGCTCCTGCAACCCGGGCTCGTCCTTCGGGCGCGGCATCGTCACCAACTACGGCGGCACCTGGCACCAGGTGACGCTCCCCGCCGACTTCCCCAACCGCTACATCGCCGACGTCACCATCGACCCGTCCGACGCCACGGGCGGCACGGTGTACGCGGTCGTCAACGGCTTCTCGCGGCACTGGAACGAGGGCCCCGGCGCCGGTTACGGCCACGTGTGGCGCACCACCGACGGCGGAAAGACGTGGACGGACGTGAGCGGTGACGCCTCGGCCGCCGACTCCTTCCCCGACGCCCCGGCCAACTCCCTGTACGTGGCGGCGGACGGCACCCGCGTCGTCGCCACCGACCTCGGCGTCTTCACCAGCGCCGCCGGGGCCGACGGCCACTGGAAGCGCCTCGGCACGAACCTGCCGACCGCTCCGTCCGTGTACCTGTCGCCGAGCCCCGACGCGAAGAGCCTGTACGTGGCCACGCACGGGCGTGGCATCTGGAAGGCCGCGATGCCCTGACCGGCACGTTCCGCAGGCTGCCGGGACACGGCCGTGACAGCGGCCGCGCCCGGCAGCCGGCCCAGGGCGACCCCCCACACCGCCCCGACGCCCCGCAATCCTCGGTCGCTGCTTCCCGCACGGCGGGAAGGCCGACGGATCGACGTCGACCGGGTGGATCGCCGCGACGCGGCCGACCGGGAACCGTCAGGACACGGTGCGCCGCACGGACCTGCCCGCCAGCACGTCCGTGCGCCGCCCGTCCTCGATCACGGACTTTCCGTCGATCAGCACGTGCGGGATGCCGACGGGCAGGGTGCGCGGCGCGTCGAACGTCGAGCCCGCCGCCACCGTCTCCGGGTCGAAGAGCACCAGGTCGGCGCGGTACCCCTCGCGGACCAGGCCCCGGTCGGGCAGGCGGAGCCGGGCCGCCGGACGGCCGGTGAGGTGCGCGACCGTCTCCTCCAGGGAGAGAACGCCCAGGTCGCGGGCGTAGTGGCCGAGATAGTGCGGGAACGTGCCGTACGCCCGCGGGTGCGGCTTCGTGCCCTGGAGGATGCCGTCGCTGCCGCCCGTGTGCACCCGGTGCCGCATGATCGCGCGGACGTTCTCCTCGTGGCCGACATGCTGGAGGATCGTCGTGCCGAGCCGGTCCTCGATCATCAGGCGGCGGGCGGTGACCCAGGGGGACTCGGAGCGGGCCGCCGCGTTCCCGGCGACCGTCCTGCCGATGTGGCCGGCGAGTTCGGGGTTGGTCGTCCCGGAGATCTCGATGGTGTCCCACTCGATCGGAACGCCGTGACAGCCGTCGGAGCCCAGCTCCTCCACGTGGTGCCGGATGCGTTCGGCGGTCGCGTCGTCGAGGAGGCGGGCGAGGGTGGCGTCGGGCCCGCCCTCGTTGGCCCAACCGGGCAGCATCGCCACGAGCGTGGTCGAGCCCGGGGTGTACGGATACGTGTCCAGGCTGATGTCCGCGCCGGAGGCGAGCGCGTCGTCGAGCAGGTCGAGCAGATCGGCCGCCTTCCCCTTGTTCACACCGAAGTTCATGGTGGCGTGGGCGAGGTGCAGCGCGCAGCCCGCGCTGCGGGTGAGGTCGACCATCTCGCGGTACGCGTCGAGGG
Source organism: Streptomyces sp. VRA16 Mangrove soil (assembly GCF_017377775.1). GTDB lineage: Bacteria > Actinomycetota > Actinomycetes > Streptomycetales > Streptomycetaceae > Streptomyces. The sequence goes on along the minus strand of NZ_JAFVLN010000010.1, from coordinate 99,084 downwards.
CGCCCGCGCCGTAACTGCGGTGGTGGGGGCAGTAGTAGCCGTCGTACGCGGCCACCACCCGGCACAGCTCGGTGAGTTCGGCGTCCTTGGCGTACATGCCCGGCGTGTAGGTCAGGCCCGACGACATGCCGACGGCGCCCTGCTCCAGGCCCTCGGCGACGAGCCGCTTCATGTGCTCCAGCTCGGCCGGGGTCGCGTCGCGGTCCTCCCAGCCGACGGCGTACATGCGGACCGTGCCCTGCGGGACGAGGTAGGCGGCGTTCACGGCGATGCCCCGGTCGAGGCGGTCCAGGTACTCGCCGACCGTGCGCCAGTCGAAGTCGACGGAGGTGTCATCGGGGCCGCCGCCGTTCCAGCCCGGGATCGTGCGGCGGACCTGGTCCAGGGTGCGGTCGTCGACGGGCGCGTACGAGAGGCCGTCCTGGCCGAGGACTTCCAGGGTGACGCCCTGGGCGGCCTTCGCGCTGTGGTCCTTGTCGCGGAGCAGGGCGAGGTCGCTGTGTGCGTGCATGTCGATGAAACCGGGGGAGAGCGCGAGTCCTGTGCCGTCGATGGTGCGGGGCCCTGCCGGGCGGGGGGCGGGGTCGTGTTCGCGGTGGATCTTCTCGATGCGGCCGTCAGTGATCGCCACGTCGGCACGATAGGAGGCGCCGCCGGTGCCGTCGATCACTCGGGTGTCCTTGATGACCAGGTCCATGGGGGTCTCTTCTCGTCTGCCGGGTCGGGTTCGGTGGGTGGGTGCGGGTCTCGTCGTGGCTGGTCGCGCAGTTCCCCGCGCCCCTGAGCGAGCGGAGCTCGCTTCCAGGGGCGCGGGGAACTGCGCGAGGACGGACCACCGGCCGGCAGCCGGTACACGACCGATGGCCCAACGGCGTCTAGAAGAATGTCCGCACGTAGTCCACGACCGTGCCGTCCTCCTCCACCACCGGGATCAGCTGCCACTTGTCGAACGACGTGCAGGGGTGCGAGAGACCCATCCCGAGCCAGTCACCCACCTGCACCTCGGCCCCCGGTTCCAGGCGGAGCCACCCGTGCTGGTCGGAGAGGCCCGTCACCGAGATCCCCTCCGCCGGGCGCGGCCCCTGCGCGTCCCGGACGACCTGGGCCTCGGGAAGATCCAGGTCGTACGCGGCGTCGCGCTTGCCCGCGTTCGTGAACGCCTGGCCGGGGGCGGGGTGCGAGACGACCTGCGCCCACAGCCGGAACGCGGGGTGCAGCGCGCCCTCCTCGGGGACCCGGTTGAACGGGGTCAGATGCCGGTAGTGGCCGTCGTCGTGCGAGACGTACGCGCCGGAGCGCAGCAACTTCAGTACGGGCACGCTCAGTTCGGGGATCCCGGCGAACACGTCCGCCACCGCGTCGAACCAGGCGGAGCCGCCCGCGCTGACCACGATCTCGTCGAGCCCGGTGAAGCGGCCCGCCTTGTCGAGGTCCACGGCGAGCGCGACGAGCCGGCGCAGCCATGCGCGGACCCGGTCGCCGTCGGCGTCCGGCACCTCGCCCTCGTAGCCGGCGACGCCGACGAGCCGCAGCCGGTCGGCCGCCGCCACCGCGTCCGCGACCGCCGCGCACTCGGCCTCGGTGCGGGCGCCGGTGCGCGCGCCCACCCCGGCGCCGAGCTCGACGACGACGTCGACGGGCCGGCCCGCGCCCGCCTCGGTCAGGGCGGCCTGCATCAGTTCCGCGCCGCGCACGGAATCCACGTAGCAGACGAAACGGAACGAGGGGTCCGCGTCGAGCTCGCCCGCGAGCCAGCGCAGGGCGGCCGGGTCGACCAGTTCGTTGGCGAGGAAGACCCGCTCGATGCCGAACTCCCGTGCCACGCGCACCTGGTGGGGGACCGCGAGGGTGATGCCCCACGCGCCGTGCTCGATCTGGCGGCGGAAGAGTTGCGGCGCCATCGACGTCTTGCCGTGCGGCGCGAACGCGAGACCGTGCCGCGCCGAGTACGTCTCCATCAGCGCGAGGTTGTGCTCCAGGCGCTCGGCGGACAGGGCGAGGACCGGGGTGGTGAAGCCGTCCGTGAAGAGGTTGAGGCGGCGCTCCGCCAGCTCGGCGACGGTCGCGCCGTCGGCCGAGGGCGGCAGGCCCTTGAAGCGGAAGTCCACTCGGTCGTTCGCGAGCTCGTCCAAGCGGTCGGCGGTCATGGGCCCTCCTCCGGGCGTGCCGTTGCATTATGTGCAACGGTCATTGCGTATGTCGCTCACTGCTGTCTAACATCCGAGCCGACGCCGGGTCAACGGAGCCGTGGACCCGCAGACGCAAGGAGGAGCCCCCATGGATTCCGCGCATCCCGCGCCGCCGTTCGAGGTGGTCGCGCTCGGCGAGTCCATGGTCACGTTCCTGCCCGCCGTCCCCGGGCGCCTCGCCGACGTCCCCTCCTTCGACCGCGGGATCGGCGGCGCCGAGTCCAACGTCGCCTGCGTGCTCGCCGCCGGCGGCCACCGCACCCGCTGGGTCAGCCGGGTCGGCGCCGACGGCTTCGGCGACCACCTCGTCGAGGCCGTCGGCGCGTACGGCGTCGACGTCGCCGCCGTACGCCGGGACCCCGCCCGCCCCACCGGGATCTACTTCCGCACCGCGGGCGACCGGGCCACCGACGCCCACGAGGTCGCCTATTACCGCGCCGGGTCCGCCGCCTCCGCCATGTCCGCCGCGACCATGGACCTCGACGTGCTCCGCGCGGGCCGCGTGCTCCACCTGTCCGGCATCACCGCCGCGCTCTCCGCCGACTGCCTCGGCCTGCTCCGTACGCTCATCGGCGCTCCCGGCACCGCGCACGGCGGCCCGCTCGTCTCCTTCGACGTCAACCACCGGCCCGGCCTGTGGCGCACCGCCGATGACGCCCGCGTCCTGCTGGACCTCGCGCGCGGCGCCGACCTCGTGTTCGTCGGCGAGGACGAGGCCGAGGAGGCGTGGGGCGTCACCGGCGGACCCGACGCCATCCGCGCCGCACTGCCCGAGCCCGCCGTCCTCGTCGTCAAGCGCGGGGCCGACGGCGCCGTCCTGTACGACGCGCAGGGACGGCACGCCGAGCCCGCCCCGCGCGTCGACGTCGTCGCCGCCGTCGGCGCGGGCGACGCCTTCGCCGCCGGATTCCTCTCCGCGACCTTGCGCGCCCTGCCCGCCGCCGCCCGGCTCCGCCACGGCCACCTGTGGGCCGCCGCCGCCCTCACCGTCCCCGGCGACCTCGCCACGCCCCCGAGCCGCGCCCACGCCGACCGCCTGGCCGCCCTGGAGACGGCCGCGTGGGAGACACTGCACCTCGGCCCAGGCTGGACGACCGCAGCCGCACCGGAGGCCGCCGAGGAGGTACGTACGCCATGAGCCAGACCGTCGACCGCGCGCTCAGCATCCTGCCGCTGCTCGCCGAGGGACCCGCGGACCTGGGGCAGGTCGCCGACCGGCTCGGCGTCCACAAGTCCACGGCGCTGCGCCTGCTGCGCACCCTGAACGAGCACGGGCTCGTCTACCGCCAGTCCGACCAGCGCTACCGCCTCGGCGCCCGCCTCTTCGCCCTCGCCCAGGAAGCCGTCGAGAACCTCGACGTCCGCGAGATCGCCCACGCCCACCTCGTGGAGCTGAACGAGAAGTGCGGGCACACAGTCCACCTCGCCGTCTACGAGGAGCACGAGGTCCTCTACATCGACAAGGTCGAGAGCCGCTACCCGGTGCGCATGTACTCGCGCGTCGGCAAGCCCGTCGCCATCACCGTCGCCGCCGTGGCCAAGCTGCTCCTCGCCGACCTGTCCGAGGCCGAGCGCCGCGCGATCGCGGAGAAGCTCGACTACCCCATGTACACGGCCCGTTCCACCCCCAACGCCCCCGCCTTCCTGCGGGAGCTGGAGAAGGTGCGCGAACAGGGCTGGGCCACCGACCTCGGCGGCCACGAGGAGTCCATCAACTGCGTCGGGGCGCCCATCCGCGGCGCCGACGGCCGGGTCGTCGCCGCCATGTCGGTCTCCGCGCCGAACGTCGTCGTCACCGCGGAGGAACTCCTCACCCTGCTCCCGCTGGTGCGCCGCACGGCGGAAGCCATCAGCAGGGACTACTCAGGAAACCCCGCCAACCCCTCACACAAGGAAGCCAGTTCACCATCATGACCGAGAAGATCGCGCTCACCCCGGCCACCCACACCACCCCGCCCGCGAAGTTCTCCCACGGCGTCAAGAAGGGCAACATCCTTCAGGTCGCCGGCCAGGTCGGCTTCCTCCCGGCCGTCGAGGGCCAGGCCCCGACCCCCGCGGGCCCGACCCTGCGCGAGCAGACCCTCCAGACGTTCGCCAACGTCAAGGCGATCCTCGAAGAGGGCGGCGCCACCTGGGACGACGTCATGATGATGCGCGTCTACCTCACGGACGTGGACCACTTCGCGGAGATGAACGAGATCTACAACGCGTACTTCGAGGAGCAGGGCCTGAAGGCCCCGGCCGCCGCCCGCACGACCGTCTACGTCGGGCTCCCGAAGGGCCTGCTCATCGAGATCGACGCGCTCGCCGTCCTGAGCTGACGCCCGCCGGGCACCTCCTCTGAACCACCAGCAAGCCGCTCGTCGTCACGGCACGGCCCACCCGCTCCCCGAGCGCGGTGGGTCGTGGACTTCAGACGGGGTGCCCCTCGTGTGCCTGGTCACCCACACGAGGGGCACTGGACGATTGTGCCGGCGGGAGGTGTACGCGGTGCTTAGGTTTGCTCGTGTAGCCGTCCATGGACACAGGGGGAAGGGGGAACAGCGTGATCCGCGCCTACAAGTTCCTCATTCGCCCCACGGTGCGGCAAGAAGTTGCCTTGCGGGCGATGCTCGCCGACCATTGCTCCCTGTACAACGGCGCCTTGCAGGAACGCCGTGACGCGTACCAGCACGCTTCCAGGACGAGCATCACGTACGGGGACCAGTCCGCACAGTTGAAAGAGATCCGGTCGGCTGACCCCGAGCGGCAGGGGCGCTGGTCGTTCTCCAGCCAGCAGGCCACCCTGCGTCGCCTGGATGGAGCGTTTGCCGCGTTCTTCCGTCGTGTGAAAGCTGGAGAGAAGCCGGGATACCCGCGCTTCAAGGGCGCCGGGCACTTCGACACCGTGGTTTTTCCGAGAGACGGTGACGGCTGCCGCTGGGACTCCACTCCGAATGAGCGGCAGACCCGAGTGCGCCTGCAAGGCGTCGGGCATGTGCGCGTGCACCAGCACCGTCCGGTGAAGGGGCGTGTCAAGACGATCAGCATCAAGCGGGAGCGGCGTCGCTGGTACGTCGTACTTGCCTGCGACAACGTGGGCGCCGAGCCGCTCACGGTCACAGGGCGCCGGATCGGTATCGATATGGGCGTTACGCACTTCCTGACCACCAGCGACGGCGTCCACGTGGAGAATCCGCGCTTTCTGGCGAAGGCGGCTGACGAACTGGCGGCCGCCCAGCGGGCCCTCGACGCGTTCCCCAAGCGGAAGAAGGTGAAAGACCGAACGAAGAAGCACCGGGCCGCAGCGTACAAGGTCGCTGAACTGCACGCCAGGATCCGGCGTCAGCGCCAGGACTTCGCTCACAAGGCGGCCAACTTCGTCGTGGCCGACGCCGACGTGATCGGCCACGAGGTGCTGAACATCGCCGACATGACCAGCGCCCCCAAAGCGCGGCCGGACACAGACCAGCCGGGCATGTTCCTTCCGAACGGCGCTGCGGCAAAGACCGGGCTCAACCGCAGCATTCTCGACGCGGGCTGGGGAATCTTCCTGAACATCCTGGCGCACAAGGCTGAAAGTGCTGGTCGCCGCGTTGTTCCGGTGGACGCCCGCAACACGTCCCGCACCTGCCCCGATCCGTCATGTGGGCATGTGAGTGGGGACAACCGTAGTGGGGAGACTTTCGCCTGCGTCGCATGCGGACTCATCGAGCACGCCGACCGCGTCGGTGCACTCAACATCAACCACAGGGCCGGGCTGGTCCTCTGTGAAGCAGCTTGACCGGTTTCGCAGGAAGCCCCCGTTCATCGGTGGGCGGAGTCACCTTCGCCTCGCACGTCAACGACGGCGCCCGCGCGCGGAGCGCGCCAATGGATGCAGCTGGATGGTCGCCAAGTACTTCGGCATCTCCGAGCGCGACACCCTGCGCACCTGGACGGTCCTGGAGTCGGTCCTGTCGGTGGCCGGGTTCGCGGTCGCGGGCGTGGTCAGCCTGTTCGTGTAGCGGTGGTGCGGGGCGCCCGTCCGGCGCCCCGCACGCTTACGCGAGGAGCGCGGCGAGCCCCGAGCAGCCGGTGCCGCCCGACGGGTCGGGCCGGTACACCCAGTACAGGGCGAGCAGCTGGACGGCCAGCAGCAGCACGCTCAGGCAGACCAGCGCCACGCCGGCGCCGGTGCGGCGCTGGCCGCCGCGGACCGTCAGGACCAGGGCGGCCAGGCTGCACACCGGGCCCGCCCACGCGGTCACGTACATCCGCGTCGAGGGGCCCAGATACGCGCAGTGCCGGAACGTGTCCCCGTCGAAGGAGACGTGCGCGACCAGCAGCACGGCCGAGATCACGGCCGACACGGCGGCCGCGACGAGCATCCCGCGGCGGACCGGCCCAGGTACGACGGTGGAATTCATCCCGGTCATCATGCCAACGGGCCCGCGCGGACGGGCACTTGTCCCGAAGTCCGTGCTTTGTGACCAGGACGTGAGGGCCCGGGGGAGGCGTGACACAGGCTCGTCCGCCATACTTCGGCCCGTGGAGCAGCGCATGGACAGTCAGAAGGTCACGCCCGTCGCCGGCGCCGGTTTCGACCCGGCGTTCGTCCCCGGCCTGACGTCTCCGGCCAGGGAGGCCGACGAGACGGTTGTCGAGGACGCCGAGGCCACGGTCGAGGAAGCAGACGAGACCGCGGAGGAGGTGACGACGCGCAAGCCCTCCCTGGAGAAGAAGGCCCCCGAACCCGAGGAGGCCGAGCCCGGGGACGCCGCGGAGGAGGACTCCGGGCCGCAGGACTCCGAGGGCGCGAAGGACGACGCCTCCGAGGACGCCACGGAAGACGCCGACGAGGACGCCACCGAGGACGTCACCCTGGAGGCCAAGGACCGGCGCGGCTCCATCACGGTCGACGCCACCGGCATCCGCTTCACGCTGGACGACCAGGAGGCCGACTTCACCTGGGACGAGATCAGCGCGGTCGAGGTCGGCTCCGCCCGCAAGCGCCTCACGGTGACGGTCCACACGCCCAACAGCCGCTGGTACCCGAACGACGTCGAGGCCCCGGACAAGTCCCGCCTCAAGGAGTGGGAGGACACCCTCGACAGGGCGCTGGACGCCTACTTCGAGGACTGAGTTCCTGCCCGCCCCCTTGCCAGCGGGGGCACTTTACGCACCCTTGGTGTTCATGGCGGACACCAAGGGCACCTCGGCAACCACCGAACGCAACCAACCCCGCAAGTCCAGCTGGAAGTACATCGGCCCCGGCATCGTGGTCGCCGCGACGGGCGTCGGCGCGGGCGATCTCGTCGCGACGCTGATCGCGGGCAGCAACTTCGGCTACACCCTCCTGTGGGCCGCGATCATCGGCTGTGTCGTCAAGATCAGCCTGGCGGAGGCGGCGGGCCGCTGGCACCTGGCCACCGGCCGCACCCTCTTCGACGGCTGGGCCAGTCTCGGCCGCTGGACCACGTACTTCTTCGTGATCTACGTGATCGTCTGGGGCTTCGTGTACGGCGCGGCCGCGATGTCGTCGAGCGCGCTCCCGCTCCAGGCGCTGTGGCCCGACGCGTTCCCGGCGGACTGGTCGATCAAGCCGTGGGCGATCCTCTGCGGTCTGGTCGGCCTCGTCTTCGTCTGGTTCAACAAGTACGCGGTCTTCGAGAAGGTCATGACGGTCCTGGTGGGCGTCATGTTCCTGGTCACCGTCTATCTCGCGATCCGGGTCACCCCGAACCTGGGCGACGCCTTCGCGGGCCTGCTCCCCGTGCTCCCCGACGAGAAGGACTCCGTCCTCAACACCCTGGGCCTGATCGGCGGCGTCGGCGGCACCATCACGCTGGCCGCGTACGGGTACTGGGTCAACGCCAAGGGCTGGACGAACACGTCATGGATGAAGGTGATGCGCCTGGACAACCGGGTCGCCTACATCACGACGGGCATCTTCGTCGTCGCCATGCTCTTCGTCGGCGCGGAGATGCTGCACGCCTCGCACACCTCGATCGCCGGCGGTGACAAGGGACTTCTGGATCTGACGGCGATCCTGGAGGACCAGTACGGCACGGCCACCGCCAAGCTGTTCCTGATCGGCTTCTTCGCCACGTCGTTCACCTCGCTCATCGGCGTCTGGCACGGAGTGAGCCTGATGTTCGCGGACTTCGTGGAGCGCTACCGCAGCGCGCGGGTCACGGGCGAGGAGGTCGCCCGCGGCGACCGGGAGAAGGGCTGGCCGTTCCGGGCGTATCTGCTCTGGCTGACGTTCCCGCCGATCGTGCTGCTCTTCCAGGGCCAGCCGTTCCGCCTGGTGATCCTGTACGGGGTGCTGGGCGCCGCCTTCATGCCGTTCCTGGCACTGACGCTGGTGTGGCTGCTCAACTCCAGCCGCACACCCGCGAGTTGGCGCAACGGCTGGCTGAGCAACGGCATGCTGGCGATCGCGGGCCTGCTCTTCGTCGTGCTGTGCGTGAAGCAGATCTGGGACGTGCCCTGGGCCGACGTGTTCTAGACGGAAGCGCCCCGGGCGTCGTCCGGCAGCCAGTTCCCGTGGAAGCCGTACGGCACCCGCCAGGGGAGGTGGACGCGCGCGACGGGTCCCTCGGCGATCCGGTCGGCGGCGAGCACGACGAGTTCGCCGAGCCCGGTGGCGTGGTCGTGCACGTACGTCATCAGCCATCCGCCGGGCACGTGCACGGCCTCGCCGGGGACCCGGCCGGGCCCGAACGCGAAGGTCTCCGCGGTGACATCGCCGCGCAGGCCGTACCGCAGCAGCGTCCCGCCGTGCTCGGCGTCCCCGGCGTCGACCGCGTACCCGTACGCGGCCTCGCGTCCCGCCAGCCGGTCGTCGATGCGCGGGAACTCGCAGTCCCGGTCGTCGAGTTGCTCCTCGCGGACTTCTGCGGTGACCGGGTCGAGCGTCCACCGCCACAGATGCGAGGCGGGGTGGTCGTGCCCCTCCCACCACAGGTGCGGGTACCGCACGCCGTGCAGGACGACGCGTCCGGCCGCGTCCTCGTGCGCGTTGAGGGTGTGGAAGACGTAGCAGGGCTCGATCTCGCACCACACGACCTTCCCGTACGGATCGTCGCGCCGCAGCAGCCCGATCCGCGCTCCGTGCCCCGGATCGAAGCCGTACGGCATCCCGCCTCCGCCACTCACCGCCTTCCGGAGATCGAAGACGACGGGCAGGTCGAGGAGAACGACATGGCGGGACGTGAGCGCGAAGTCGTGCATCATCACGTGCGCCGGGACGTCGACGGGCCTGCTGACGGTCAACTGCCCCCGTGCGTCCGCCCGGTGGTAGGTGACGTAGGGCGGCGTGATGCTCCCGTACGAGAAGAAGTGCAGCTCACCGGTGTCGGGGCAGATCTTCGGGTGGGCGGTCATGGAGTCGGCGAGCCGGCCGCCGAAGTCGTAGGGGCCGAGCGTCGTCAGGTCGTCGGCGGTGCACGCGATCTCGTACGGCAGCGACGACTCGACGAGGGCGAAGGTGCGCCCGGCGTGCCGCACCACGTGGGTGTTGGCGGGGCCGACGGCCAGGTCCCGGGTCCCGTCGGCCCGGTAGAGGCGTGCCGCCGGATCCTCGTAGGCCTTCGTGCGCACCCAGCGGTTGCGGTACCAGGCGGCCCGTCCGTCCTCGATCCGCACGGTGTGCAGCATGCCGTCGCCGAGGAACCAGTGGGCGGACGGGGTGCGGGGGTTGGGGCCGTTGCGCACGAACCAGCCGGTCAGCTCCGGCGGCAGGGTGCCGGTGACGGGGAGGTCGTGGGCGGTGCGCTCGGCGTCGACGGGGGCGTGGTTGCCGGCCAGATGAAAGGCGGGGGAGGGGGTGGTGGTCACTTGTCGGCACCGTTGCGGGCGGCGGCGGCGGCGGTGGCGGCGCGGGAGCGGGCGATCTCCGGGTAGCGCACGGTGAACAGGATCGGCAGGACGAGGCAGACGACGGTCAGGACGGTGCGGGCGGTGCCGTCCTCGGGCCGGGCGTGCCGCAGCCAGGCCGTGCCGATCCCGCTGACGGTGAAGGAGGCGGCCCACACGGCGCTGATCACGACATTGACCCTCTTGAAGACGGGGTTGCCCCACAGCTCCTCCGGTACCTGCGTCTTCGCGATCCCCAGCGTGAACGGCCGCCCGATGACGATCGAGCCCCAGGCGACGAGCGCCAGCCACAAGGACGCCCCGGCGGACGCGTAGTGCGCGACGGTGTCCGAGCCGGGGGCGGCGAAGGCGGCGGCCGTGGCGACGGCGAAGTACGCCCCCGCGCTCACCTCGATCACCAGCGCGTCCCAGGCGCGGCCCGCCCGGCGCTGGCCCGCGGCCAGCACGACGGCGAGGGCGAACCCGGCGAGCAGTGCGTACCGGATGTCGATCGAGCCGATCAGCGCGCTGACGGCGATCCACGGAAGAAAGCTGCGCAGGTAAGCCATGACGTCCCCCGGACGAATAGGTGGCCCGGCGGCCGGTGTTCCGGCCGCTGCCGAGCTTCGGAAGCTCCACATTCCTGAACTGACATGTCGAAGATAGAAGCTCCACTCGCGACATGTCAATAGTGGAAGGTGCAAGGTAAGCTGCCCCCCATGAGCCTTCGACACGCACTGCTGGGCCTCCTCGCGGACGGCCCGGCCAGCGGCTACGACATGCTCGGTACCTTCCGTACCAGCCTCGCCAACGTCTGGCCCGCGACGCAGAGCCAGATGTACACCGAGTTGACCAAGCTGGACGCGGCCGGTCTGGTCCGGGTCGCGGAGGAGGGCGCCCGCGGCCGCAAGACGTACGCGATCACGGACCCGGGCCGCGCCGAACTGCGCACCTGGCTCCTGGAGACGGCCCCCAACGGCTACCGCCGCAACGACGTCCTGCTGCGCGTCTTCCTGCTCGGCACGGTGGAGCGCGACGAGGCCCGCGGATTCCTGCGCGACCGCGCCGAGTCCGCGGCCGCCCGCCTCGCCGAACTGAAGTCCTTCGACGCGTCGATGGACTGGGGCGACGACGACCTGTCCGTCTACGGCCGGCTGACCCTGGAGTGGGGCAAGCGGTTCATGGCGATGCAGGCGGAGTGGGCCGAGTGGGCGCAGCGGCAGGTCGCCGGGGCTGAGCCGAGGGCCGGGGCCCTGGACTGAACCCCGGCGCGGATCACCCCCGGCTCGCCGCGCGTGTCCCGCGCGGCCCGGTGTGCGGCCCGGTACGCCGCCGTGCCGGTCGCGTCCCGGCCGTCGCCCTCTCCCCGTGTCACGCGCCCGCCCTGAGGGGCGGGGTGTGGGCAGCGTCGCCGGGGGAGCGGGGACGCTGCCCGTCCCGAGGCTCCAAGCTGGTCCAGACCAATTGTGAAGTCAAGGGGGCGTCCCCGATCGGTCCGTATTCGTTCCGTATGCGCTCCGTTCCGCGTCCGCCGCGCGGTGACGGAGGGGATGGATCCGCGCCAACCCGAACCCATCTGGCCATGAACAGTGCGAAGTTGGGTGTTGCCGGGCGGTCGCGCGGATAGGGTGCACTGGCAGCAGGGCCGCGATGGACTGCACGGACCGCAGTGTCAGAGGAGCGCAGAGCGACCGGGGGTGCATGCGTGCCGACCGCCATAGCCGTGACCGACCCCGACCTCGTGCTCGTCTCACCCGACCGGCACACACCGACGGCCTCCGTGCTGCCGGTGGGGGAGCCGCAGGAGCGGTATCCGCTCGACCGGGCGATCATCGACGTCCATACGCTGATCGAGCAGCACGGCTATGTGATCGTGCTCTGTCCGCAGTCCGCACCTGACTCCGTCGTCCACCGGCTGCACTCGGTCCGTTCCGTGCTCGAAAGTGACCGGATCGCGATCCTGCGGCCCGAACTGCCACCGCTCGGACTGGCCGTACTGGCCCTGCAGTTGCGCCAGTTGTCGATCTGCGACTTCAGCCCCGGAGTCCTCGCCTCCGCCGCGCGGCTGCTCGCCCACTACGTGTACGCGGGCGCCGTCGTCGGCTCCGTCGCCAAGCTCGACCGGGTCCCCGTCTCACTGCGCGCGCACACCAAGTCATGGGCGCCCGGCGCCCAGTTCGCGGTGGTCGCCTCGCCCCAGCCCGAGCTGGTCCGGCTCGGCGCGACGACCGGCGGCGAGGTGCCCGGCGGGCCCTCCTTCGGCACGCACCTCTTCTACGCCCCCGGGCAGCAGACCCCCGACTGGGTCACCGGGACCCTCGCCCCGGCCTGGCGGGTGAACGGGGTGACTGAGGCGCGGCTGCCGGCGGAGTCGGCGCGCTGGTGGGCCACCGGGAAGCCCGGCAGCCCCGGCCGCATCGTGGAGTTCGCCGCGGCGATCCCCGACATCTCCGTGCTCTACCAGCTCGTGTCGTCCGTGCGGCGGGAGAGCTGCCGCTGGTGCGGGCTCGAACTCATCGGGGACCGCTGCGGGTTCTGCGCGGCTCCGCTGTCCGTCGCCGAGACGCCGGGGGAGCGGGTGGGAGGCGGGCGCTCGGCGTCGGCCTCGGCCCTCGCCCCGGCCGCCGCCTCGGCGCGGGCCGCCCTGCCCAGGGCCCCGCACTGATCCGCCCGCCGGCCTCCGCTTCCGCCCGCCCTGCCCGCCTCCGTCCGTCCCGTCCCTGTCCGTCCGACTCGCAACGAGGTTGTCCCGTCCATGAATTCACGTCAGCGCCGCGGCGTCATTCTCCTGGTCGTCTCGGCCCTGTGCGCCCTCGCGGCCTTCGCCGGCGTGCTGTCGGTGATCCGTGACGTGAACTCCAAGGTGGGCGACGAGACCACCGCGTACCGTCTGAAGCAGGACGTCGCCCCGTACAAGGAGCTGTCGCAGGACCAGTTCGAGAAGGTGGAGATGCCCAAGCGCTGGCTCTCCTCCACCGCGATCACCAGCCTGAACGAGATCCGCGGCAAGATCGCCGTCACGCAGCTGAAGAAGGGCTCCCTGCTCCAGCAGGACATGATCGTCGCGCGGCCCGAACTCAAGGCGGGGCAGCAGGAGATCGCCATCATGATCGACGCCGAGACGGGTGTCGCGGGCAAGATCAACCCCGGGTCGAAGGTGAACATCTACGCCACCTTCAAGGCGGAGAACGACAAGGAGCACGACCAGTCCAAGGTCATCGTGGAGAACGCCGAGGTCATCGACGTCGGCAAGCTCACCCCGATCGACCAGCAGGGGGCGAACGCCTCCGGCAATTCGAGCGTGCGGCGCCAGGGGGAGGCCGTGCCGATCACGTTCGCGCTCGGCGCGGCGGACGCCCAACGGGTCGCGTACGCCGAGTCGTTCGCGACCCATGTGCGGTTGGCGCTGGTGGCGCCGGGCAGTGACGGGTCGGTTCCACCGGGGGACCGGACGTACACGCTGGACGAGGACAAGTAGGGGGGCCGGGCGTGGTGATTGCTGCTGGTTCGCGGTGCGCGGGGCCGGGGATTCCCGCCACCCCTGCCCGACCCGCCCCGGGGGGCTGCGCCCCCAGACCCCCGAAAGGTCTCGTCGTCGGCCGCGGCCCGGTGGGGCCCGCTCGCGCGGTTCCCCGCCCCCCTGACGGGGCTCGTCCCGTGGCCGCCGGTGCGGTCGTCGCAGCCTTGGCCGGTCTGCCGCCCGGGGCGGCACGGGTGGGCGAGACGACAGGCGCCGGACGCCCGTTCAAGGGGCAGTGCACACACCCCGGTACCGGAACAACAGCCCCCAGGGAGACTCGATGACCACGCGCATTCTCCCGGCCGTCGGGGACCCGGACGGCGCCCGCGCCCTCATCACCCTGCTCTCCCAGCTCCCCGACACCGAACCGGCCCCGCCCGTCCCCGACTCCACCGCCCTCCTCGACCTGCTGGCCCGCCTCGCCGCCGAGTCCCTGGACGAACTCCCCGAGGTCGTCCTCGTACACGAACGCATAGGCCCGGTACCGGCCCTGGACCTCATCCGCGACCTCGTCCTCCGCTTCCCCGCGGTGGGCGTCGTCCTGGTCACCGCCGACACCAGCCCCGCCCTGCTCACCGCCGCCATGGACAGCGGCGCCCGCGGCATCGTCCCCTTCCCGCTCAGCTACGACGCCCTCGCCGAACGCGTCCAGGCCGCCGCCTCCTGGTCCGCCGGCATGCGCCGCCACCTCGCGGGCTCACCCGGAGGCGAACTCGTCCCGGCGGGCGGCGGCGCCCGCGTCGTCGCCGTCACAGGCGCCAAGGGCGGCGTCGGCACCACCCTCGCCGCCGTCCAGCTCGCCCTCGCCGCACGGGCGTCGGGCCGCTCCGTGGCACTGCTCGACCTCGACCTCCAGTCCGGCGACGTCGCCTCCTACCTCGACGTCCAGTTCCGCCGCTCCGTCGCCGACCTCGCCGCGATCCACGACATCACCCCGCGCGTCCTCGCCGACGCCGTCTTCACCCACGAGACCGGCATCGACCTCCTCCTCGCCCCCGCCGACGGCGAACGCGGCGAGGAGGTCACCGACCGCGTCGCCCGCCAGGTCGTGCACGCCCTGCGGGCCCGCTACGAGGTCGTGGTCGTCGACTGCGGCACACAGATGGGCGCCGCCAACGCCGCGGCGGTCGAACTCGCCGACCAGGCCGTCCTGCTGGTCACCCCGGACGTCGTCGCCGTACGCGCCGCCAAGCGCATGGTCCGCCTCTGGGACCGCCTCCAGATCCGCAAGGCCGAGGAGACCCTGACCGTCGTCAACCGCCACGCACGCTCCGCCGAGATCCAGCCCACCCTCGTCGAGCGCGTCACGGGCACGAAGACGACCCGCGCCACTGTCCCCGCCGCCTACAAAGAACTGCAGGCCGCCGTCGACGCGGGCCGCATGCAGGACCTCGACAACCGCTCCACGGTGAAGCAGGCCCTGTGGACCCTGGCCGGCGAACTCGGCCTGGTCGCCGCCCCGCCCCCCGACCAGGGCGGCCGCCGCTCCCGGCGCCGCGCAGACAAGGGCGCCGTGACCCTCGAATTCGCCGCGATGTTCCCCCTGGTCCTGATCGTCATGGCCCTCATGTGGCAGTGCGTCCTGTACGGCTACACGTACTCCCTCGCCGGGAACGCGGCGGACGAGGCGGCCCGCGCGGCGACCTCCGCGCAGGCCGGGAACGGCGACGCGGCGGGAGCCTGCACCACGGCGGGCAGGAAACACCTCCCGTCGGCCTGGCAGAGCGCCACCGTCACGTGCGCCGACGACGGGACCCTGATGAAGGCCACGGTGCAGGTGAAGGTCCCCCTGTTCTTCCCGGGCGTGAACCCGGGCTGGGAGGTCAAGGGCCAGGCAGGAGCGGCGTCCGAAGGAACGGCCCCGTGAGGGGCGCGGGGAACGGCGCGACCAGCCCCCACCGGCGCGATGCCGCCCACGCAACGAGTTGGGGCCCGGGGGCGAAGCCCGCGGTTTCGGGACGGGAAGGGGAGGAGGGGGCGACCCCCAAGACCTCCCCCAAGACCTCCGCCGCGACGCACCGTCACCGGAAGCCGGACGACCGCGGCGTCTCCATGCTGGAGTTCGCCGGCTTCCTCCCGTTCCTCCTGGTGATCGGCATGGCCGCGATCCAGCTGGGCCTGGTCGGCTACGGCGCCAACCAGGCCGGCAGCGCCGCCCGCGCCGCGGCACGGGCCGAATCCCTGACCCCCGGCTCCGGCGGAGCAGCCGCGTCCGGCGCGGCCAGCACCTGGCTGCACCCGTCGGCGGCCGTGTCCACCGGCGACACGGTCACCGCCACCGTCACGGTCCACGTCCCCGCCGTCATCCCCCTGTTCGGCGGCTGGGACCTGCACCGCACGGCGACGATGCCGAACGACCGCGACAACGGAGGGAGCTGAGATGAGCCTGCGCAGCAGAGTGGTGGCCACCCGAGACACCACCGTCGAACCGTCCCGCGACAACAGCCTCGTGGCCGTCTACCGCGCCAAGCTCCTGGAGGAGATCGACCTCGCGGAGATGTCCTCGCTCCAGGCCGCGGACCGCCGCGTCCGCCTGGAGCGCGTCCTCGGCCACATCATCAGCCGCGAGGGCCCGGTCCTCTCCTCCACCGAGCGCACCCAGCTGATCCGCCGCGTCGTCGACGAGGCCCTCGGCCTCGGCATCCTCGAACCGCTCCTCGCCGACGCCTCCGTCACCGAGATCATGGTCAACGGCCCGGACGCGATCTTCGTGGAGCGAGCGGGCCGCGTGGAACAGCTCCCGCTCCGCTTCGCGTCCGCCGAACAACTCATGCAGACCATCGAACGCATCGTGTCGACCGTGAACAGAAGGGTCGACGAGTCGAACCCCATGGTCGACGCCCGCCTGCCCACCGGCGAGCGCGTCAACGTGATCATCCCGCCGCTCGCCCTGACCGGCGCCACGCTCACCATCCGGCGCTTCCCGCGCGCGTACAGCCTCACCGAACTCATCGGCCTGGGCTCGCTCGACGAGCACATGCTGATGTTCCTAGCGGCCTGCGTCCGTGCCCGCTTCAACATCATCGTCAGCGGCGGCACCGGCTCCGGGAAGACCACGCTGCTCAACGCCCTCTCGGCGCTGATCCCGTCCCACGAACGCATCATCACCATCGAGGACTCGGCCGAACTCCAGCTCCAGCAGGACCACGTGATCCGCCTCGAATCCCGCCCGGCGAACGTCGAGGGCAAGGGCCAGGTCACCATCCGCGACCTCGTCCGCAACAGCCTGCGCATGCGCCCCGACCGCATCATCGTCGGCGAGGTCCGCGGCGGCGAGACCCTCGACATGCTCCAGGCCATGTCGACCGGCCACGACGGCTCCCTCGCCACGGTCCACGCGAACACCGCGGAGGACGCCCTCACCCGCCTCCAGACCCTCGGCTCGATGTCCGAGGTCGACGTGCCCTTCGAGGCGCTGCGCGACCAGATCAACTCCGCGGTCGACGTCCTCGTCCAGCTCACCCGGCACGCCGACGGCTCCCGCCGCGTCACCGAGATCGCCCTCCTCGTCTCGCACGGCCGCGAACAGTTCACCATCGCCACCGTCTCCCGCTTCGTCACCCAGCCGCACACCTTCACCGACACCGGCGGTCCGCGCCGGGTCCACGGCTACTACGAGCACCTGCCGATGCCGCGCCGCGTCGCCGACCGGCTGTACGTGGCGGGGGAGTCGGTGCCCCCGGCGTTCGGCGTCGTGGAAGCCGTCGAGGCACGCAACACGAGGGAGGCCACGGGATGACCCCGGCACGCGTACCCGTACCCGTACCTGCGCCCGCACCCGTACCCGTACCCGCCCCACGCCTGGGAGCCGTGTCATGACGACGCCCGTCCTCGTCACGCTCGTCGCCACCGTCCTGACCTGTCTCGTCGCCATCGCCGGCGTGCACGTCTACGCGTCCGGGCGCGCCCAGCGCCAGGCCCTCGTCGACCGCCTCGACGACTACCCGGGCGCCGGCGCCGCGCACGGCGCCGGAGGCAGGACCCGCCGCTTCGTCGCGGTCGACCGCCGCCTGCGCCGCACCCGCCTGGGCAGGGCCCTGCACCTGCGCCTCTCCGCGACCGGCCTCGACCTGACACCGGGCGAGTTCTTCGTCTACGTGGCCGTGGTCGTCGCGGCGCTGTGGCTGCTCGCGGCGACGGCCCTGGCCCCGTTCTTCGGCCCGATCGCCGCGGCCGTGGCCGTCTGGGCGGCCGCGATCTTCCTCAACTGGCAGCGGCAGAAGCGCATCGAGGCGTTCATCAACCAACTCCCGGACGTGGCCCGCCTGCTGGCCAACGCGACCGCGGCCGGACTCGCCCTGCGCACCTCGCTCGCCATGGCGGCGGAGGAGCTGGAGGCCCCGGCGGGCGAGGAACTCTCGCGCGTGGCCGACCAGTTGGCACTCGGCCGGTCCGTCGACGACGCCCTCGACGAACTCGCCGTACGCCTGCCCTCCCGCGAACTCATCGTCCTCGTCACGACGCTGGTCCTCGCGAACAAGGCGGGCGGCACGGTCGTCTCCTCCCTGCGCAACCTCACCCAGACCCTGGAGGACCGCAAGGAGACCCGGCGCGAGATCCGCACCATGCTCTCCGAGGTCAACGCCACCGCCTTCACGGTCCCGCTCCTCGGCCTCGGCTCCCTGATCCTCGTCAACGCGTCGAACGACGGCGCCCTGGCCCGCGTGACCGGATCGCCGCTCGGCCAGACGCTGATCCTGGTCTCGCTCGGCCTGTACGGGATCGGCTTCTTCGTGATCCGCCGCCTGGGAAAGATCGAGGTCTGAGCAGCCCATGTCCACCCCCGTCATCGGTCTCCTCCTCGCCCTCGCCATGGGCCTGGCCGTCCTCGGCATCTTCACCGGCGTCCGGATGTACCGCGCCGACGCCAAGGTCCCCAGCGACCTCGCGCTCGCCCTCGAAGTCGGTGCCACCCGGGTCTCCGCGACCGGCTCGGCGATCGACCGCCTGGGCATGCGGTTCGCGCCCCTCGTCCTGCGCCTGATGGGCCCGCGCCGCGTCGACGCCAAGCGCCGCAAGATCGACATGGCGGGCAACCCCGGCGGCCTCACCATCGACCGCTACGCGGCCCGCCGCGCGGTCTACGGCGCCTTCGGCGTCCTCATGGCCCTGGTGTTCTTCAAGAACGGCCAGCCGCTGATCGGGGCGCTGACCCTGGCCTTCGGCGCGTTCGCCGCCGACGCGCTGATCTGGCAGGCGGTCCGCGACCGCAAGGACGTCATCGACCGCACGCTTCCCGACTTCCTCGACGTCCTCGCCGTGGTCGTCTCGGCGGGTCTCGGCTTCCGCCAGGCCCTCGACCGTGTCGCGGAGAAGTACGAGGGCCCCTGGGCCGACGAACTCCGCATCACGCTGCGCCAGATGGACATGGGCGTCCCGCGCCGCCAGGCCTTCGACGAGCTGCGCCGGCGCAACGCGTCCGAGCAGGTCGCCCAGTTCGTCTCGGCGCTCCAGCAGGGCGAGGAACTCGGCTCACCCATCGCCGACACGCTGATCCAGCTCGCGACCGACATGCGCCGCACCGACGCCCAGAACTCCCGCCGCCGGGCCGCGAAGACGATCCCCAAGGCCACCATGGTCACCCTGGTCTTCATGCTCCCCGCGACGATGATCCTGATCGGCACGGGTATGTTCCTCGGCTCGGGCTCCGACTTCGGCTCGATCCTGGGCCGCTGACCCCGGCCCGGCCCGGCCCGGTGCGGCAACCTTCCGGCCCGCGGCGACCACCAGAGGGAGACAGGCCACGCCCCCGGCCGCCCCGACCGCCCAGAGGACCCCAGTGACCCCCCGACCCCGAGCCCGTTCCGGATCCCGAGCCCGCGACCGCCGCGGCAGCCGCTTCACCCCGTACGCCCTCCTGGCGGTCGTCGCCGTCCTGACGCTCGTCGGCACGCTGATGGTGACGCTGGGCGGGGACGGCGACGACGGCGACGCCACGGCGGTCCGTACGACGACGAGCCCCGCCACCACACCCCCGGCGAGCCCGTCCCGCACCTCTAAGCCCTCGAAGTCCCCCAAACCGGCCAAGTCCCCCCGCCACAGCGCGACTCCGACCGCCACGGCCCAGAGCAAGAAGCGGTCCTCCCCCACTGCCGCCGCCCCCGCCCCCGCCCCGGCGGCCGGCGGCCCGGCCCCGCTCGCGGGCCGCATTCGCCCCGGCAGGACGTACGACGGCATCGCCACCTTCTACGACGCGGGGGACGGCGACGGCGCCTGCCTCTTCGGGCCCGCGGGAACCACCCTGACGGCGGCCATGAACACCGCGGACTACGAGACGTCGAAGGCGTGCGGCGCCTACATCCGAGTACGGGCGTCGTCCGGAAAGTCGATCACGGTCCGCGTCACCAACGAGTGCCCGGCGCCCTGCAAACCCGGTCAACTCGACCTGAGCGCCGAGGCGTTCGCCCAGCTCGCCGCCCCGGTGCAGGGACAGACAGCCATCACCTGGTCCCTGGTCAGCCCGGCCGTGTCCACGAACGTCGCGCTCCGCTACAAGACCGGCTCGTCCGTCCACTGGTGCGCGATCCAGGCCATCGGCCACCGCAATCCGGTCGCCCGCCTCGAAGTCCGGACGAGCGGCGGCGGTTGGCGCGGCCTGTCCCGCACGTCCTACAACTACTTCCTCTCCGAGGACGGCGCCGGATGCGGTGGCGCGATCCGGCTCACCGACATCTACGGCCAGCAACTCACCTTCACCGGAATCGCGTTGCGGCCGGACGCCGTACAGCGGACAGCCGCACAGTTCGCCCGGCACGCCTGAGCCCCGGCCCGCGCGGTGTCCACACGCGAGGGGGCGCCCGTCCGTATCAACTCGACTTCGCAATAGGCACGTTGTCCCCCTCCTGCGACGGCCTCAGACTGGCTACATTGGTCGGAGCCCAGCGTTGGCGAATGCGAACACCGCGGGAGGGGGGTGCGTATGCCGGGCCCACGACACCGACAACATCCGGTCAAGCAAAGGCAGTTAATTGTCGAATCCGGGTACAAGCGGTTGCCGGTCGCGTACGTTGCGTACGGTACGCGCGCGAGCGTAGCTCTCGTACGGGGAAGGGGAGAACGTGACCAGGACCAGGGATCGGCTGCTCGGGGTGTGGGTCAAGTGGACGGTTTCGGTGAGGGAGCAGGTTCGGGGGGAGCGGCGGGATGCGGGGGCGGGGTTTGTGGAGTATGCGGGGTTGATGATTTTGATTGCGGGGATTTTTGTGGCGATCGACAGCTTGGGCCTCGACGGCATGATCTCCGGCGCGATCATGGATGCCATCAACAACGTCATCGGCGGCTGAGCGGCGATCTGGGATCGACCCTTCCGATCTACATCTGGCTGACCGGAATTCTGCTCTTCGCCGCGTTCGCCTTCTTCGCTTTCGCGCAAGCCGCTTCGGCGCGCAATGGAGCTCAATCTGCTGCGGACGCGGCCGCGTTGGCGGCAGCGCAGTCCGCACGTGACGAGTTGATGGACGGCTTGGGCCAGGCCATCGGTGACGGTGACGACTGGCTCGGCTGGCTCCGCGGGCAGGGGTTCGAGGGTGCCGATGCGCAGGCGGCGGCCGGGCAGCTGGCCGCAGACAACGACGCCGATGTAGTCGCAGGCCCCGATCCTGCTGAGGTCGACGGCTTCCCCGGATACCGCGTAGAGGTCCTGACCCGTTACACGGTCGGTGACTCCATCATTCCTGGCACGGAGAACAAGCACGCGAAGGCGCACGCCACCGCAGTGATTCAGCCGCGCTGCGAGATTCCCGACGATGCCGACTTCAAGAAGCCCGTTCAACTCACCTGTGAAGGCGACCAGTTCGAGATCGACCCTAAAAACCTCGACCCGGGGGACCTGCCGGACGCCTCGGCGCTGTTCTCCGTTCACCTGGCCGACTGACGAGAAGGGGAAGCCGTAGCGATGAATCTTCGGCGCACTACGACGACCCGCCGGGCACTGGCCGCGGTGGCGTTCACGACTGGTCTGGTCCTCTCAGCGGGCGGCTGTGGAGGTGACGGTGGCGACAAGCCAGAGAAGGCGCCCAGTACGGCGTCCGCCGACAAGGGGAACGACAAGCAGGAGTCGCAGTCCGCCAGCCCGAGCAGTCAAGTGCTAGCAGAAGTGAAGGGCGAGAACGGCATCACACTGTCCGTCACGTCGGCCCAGCGGGACGAGGGCGGCTTCGTCACCGTGCAAGGCAACGTCACGAACGGCACGGGCAAAGGCTGGGTGCCCGTCGACTGGCGTGGCGACGAGAAGGAGCTGATGTCTAACGGCGGCTCCATCGCCGGCGCCGCTCTGGTGGACGAGGCGGGCAAGAAGAAGTACCTCGTGCTCCGGGATACAGAGGGACGCTGCCTGTGCACCCGCTTCACCGGCGGGGTGCGCAATGGGGAGACGGACAGTTGGTACGCCCAGTTCCCCGCCCCACCAGAAGGCACCACCAAGGTCACCTTCCAGGTGGGCTCGATGCCGCCCGCTGCCATCGACATCTCCGAGGGCGAATGACATGCCCCGCCACCTGACAACCGCCGTACTGACGGCCACCGTTCTGATCCTGAGCGGCACGGCCGCCCACGCCGTCGACGACAAACCCTCCGCGCCGCCCGGCAGCACCACCACCTCCGCGCCTCCGCAGGTGGACGCCAACAGTCCGGGGCTCAAGCTTGCCGACGGGGCCACCCTCGCTCCGGCCAAGGTGCTGGACATCAAGTCGGTCGTGGAGGACCTCTCCGGCGACGAGCGGCGCTCGGACACCAACGAGACGGTCACCTTCGCGTTGCAGGCCGAGGTCCTCTTCCCGAAGGACAGCGCGAAGCTGAACCCGGACGCGAGGTCCCGGATCCAGGCGATCGCGGACGAGATCAAGGCCCAGAAGGCGGGCACGGTAAGGGTGTTCGGGTTCACCGACAACCTCGGCTCGTACGCGCACGGCCTGGTCCTCTCCAAGAAGCGCGCGGAGGCCGTCCACGACGAACTGACGGCGGCACTCGGCGCGGCGGGCGGCGACGTCACGTTCCAGGTCAGGGGCTACAGCGAGGACTACCCGATCGCGGACAACGGCAGCGAGGAAGGCCGCAAGAAGAACCGGCGCGTGGAGGTGTCGTTCCCGAAGTCGGGCTGACTGGTCACTCCTTGTCGTCGTCGCCTTCGGCCTCGGGGTAGGCGATGAACGTGCCCTTGGACGGGAGGGTGACGACGAGGCCCCGTTCGCGGAGTTCCTTGGTGGCGCGGCGGGCGGTCAGGTGGGCCACGCCGTATTCGGCCGCAAGGTCCCGCTCGCCGGGGAGGCGGGCCCCGGGGCGCAGCTCGCCCTTGGCGATGCGCTCGGCGATGTGGTCGGCCATCTGCATGTAGACGTACGCGATCTTCATCGGGTCGATCGGCGACCGATCGTGCCCAGAGTCTCCTGCCATTCGAACAATGTACGACACCCATGAGCTGCACTGATCTATGGAGTGTGCCTAACCGCTATACACCACGCCTTTGCGCCCAGTACCGTGCTGTACGGAGAGAATCCGGCGGCGGCACATGGGGCCGCCCCGGGGCATGCCCAACGCTGCAAAGGAGCGCCAACATGCTGGACCTCTACGCGGGCCCGAGTGTGATCCACGACATCGTGATGGGGGCGGCCCGATGAACCACGGCCGTGACCGCGCCCCGATCCGCATGTGCGCCCGCTGCCAGCGCACCACCGAGGCCCCCGTCCTCGTACACGAGGTCCATGCCGCGACCGGACCCGGCTTCAACGTGTACGCGTGCGAGGCGTGTGCCCCGCTGTATCCGCCTCCGCTCGTCGATGAACTCGAACTCCTCGGTGGGGAGGGGGAGTCCGAGCCGCCTTCCCGCCGCTCCCGGTTGACGCTGCGGGTCTACCGGGTCCGGGCCGACGGCGAAGTGATCGGCGACCGGGGGAAAGTGCGGGTGTTGGTGGGCTCGGCGGGCGACCCGCTCGCGCGCTCGGCCGCGTACCCGCCGTGCCGGTGCGAGAGGTGCACGGCGGCCGACCGGAACTGACCGCGACCGTTGTGGGATCGCGGCGGGCCGGCGGCCGGTGGGGCTCGCAGGCCCGTCGCTTCGCAACGGTGGGGTGGTGACGGACCTCCCTTTGTCCGCGACCCGGTGGGCACCTTCTATGGGATTGCATGGTTGCTGTCCGTGGCTGGTTGCGCGTGGCCTCCGCTTGTCTCGTCGTCGTCGGACGACCGTCGATGGCTGGCTTTCGGGGGTTGCGGAGGTGGGTGGAACGGGCAGAGGTCCCCGGCATCTCCAGGCCTTCGGACGTACCCGCCGCAGTCGCCGACGGGGCGGGTGCGGCTATGGGTGGGGTGACGGTGGAGAAGGCGGCAAGGCGAGTGGAGAGAGGAAGCCTCACCGTCGGCGCGGGAGGGACGCCTGGGCGAGAGCGTGACGGATGCGGGCCACCATGCGCTCGGGGGAGTCGCGGACGTCGTTTGCGGTGAAGCGCAGGACGAGGCGGATTTCGGGGCAGAGCTGGAGGTCGTTGAAGCGGGCGAGGTCGCGGGCGTGGGCGGTGCGGCTGCCGTGATAGGCGTAGCCCTCGATCTCGACGGCGACGCCTTCGGCGGGGAAGAGGAAATCGGGCCGTACCGATGTGCCGTCCGGGGTGGTGAGGTGAGCCTGGGAGGTGGGGTGAAGGCCGGCCTCGTGTATGCGCAGCCGGGCAAGGGTCTCGGCGGGGGAGCCGGAGTGGGGGTCGACGAGCCGTAGAAGCGCCAGCGCTCTCGCCCTTCCGTGCGGGCCCTTGCGGGAGGCTTCGGCGGTGACGCGGGCGAGTGTGGTGAGCGGCCCGCGCCGACAGTTTTGTACGCGCCGCCGGGTGAGAGCGGAGTCGACGGCCATCACGGCGGCATCCGGGTCGGCGCTCCGGAGCAGGTCGCCGAGGGTTCGGTCGACGGTCGTGCACCGCAACCGTCGGACGACGGCGATGTCCCGCTCGGTGAGGGCGAGGCACCGTACGCCCGCCCGCGGCCGTCCGAGCGTCCGCCGCTCGGCGGTGAACTCGGCCTCGTACGACGGCATTTCGACTCCCCATAACCACGCGGCGGCCGAGTGGCTCACCACGAGGAACGGGGCGGACCACTGCTCGGCGACGAGCCGCACCCGCAGATCCACTTGTGTCCCGGGCGCCAGCCACGTCCCTTGGGAAAGACGCTGCCAACCGTCCCGTACGACGGTCCGCTCCAGAGTGCGGGGCTTCCAGCCGTGCGTCAGGGCCCATGACCGCAAAAGGACCCCCTCAAGCGCCAACTCCCGCAAGGGAACCCGCCCCTCACCCCTCCCGCAAGCGTTCTCTACACCCAAAGCGCCACCCCCACCCGCACGCTGCCACCAGCGGCCCCGGCCTGACGCGCCCGGTGTAGAAACCGCTCACCCCGC
This sequence comes from Streptomyces sp. VRA16 Mangrove soil, assembly GCF_017377775.1. Lineage (GTDB taxonomy): Bacteria > Actinomycetota > Actinomycetes > Streptomycetales > Streptomycetaceae > Streptomyces. The sequence continues at coordinate 74,180 of NZ_JAFVLN010000010.1, read as the reverse complement.
GCCTCTCGGAGGCCCCCACCACTCTTCCGTACGCGCACCACCCCCGCTCCGGCCTGTGGATATCTCGCCACCCCCCCTCCCTCGTCGCCTTCTCCACCGTCACCCCTCCCATAGCCGCACCCGCCCCGTCGGCGACTGCGGCGGGTACGTCCGAAGGCCTGGAGATGACGGGGACCTCTGCCCGTTCCACCCACCTCCGCAACCCCCGAAAGCCAGCCATCGACGGTCGTCCGACGACGACGAGACAAGCGGAGGCCACGCGCAACCAGCCACGGACAGCAACCATGCAATCCCATAGAAGGTGCCCACCGGGTCGCGGACGAAGGGAGGGTCCGTCACCACCCCACCGTTGCGAAGCGACGGGCCTGCGAGCCCCACCGGCCGCCGGCCCGCCCCCCGATCTACGCCCCGTCGGCCCGCCAGATCGTCATGTCCGCGGTCAGGAAGGCGGACTCGGGCATGGCGGTCGACTTGACCTCGATGACGAACGAGGCGATGTCACCGTTGCGGTGGCGCATGCAGATCTGGGTGCCTCCCGTCGCGGCGGCGAGTTTCCAGGAGTGGTACTTCTGTCCCTTCGTCAGCGCGGCGCACTCCGAGCGTCCGGCGTCCGGCGTGCCGAAGATCTGCACGAACGCCACGGTGTCACTGGTCAGTTCGCAGCCCGCCGACGCGCAGGAGAAGCGGATGTCGCCCTTGCGGTCCTTGCGCTGGTACGGCGCGTCGAAGCTGAGGGAGTTCTTCGCGTCCAGCCAGAGCCCTGTGTGCGGTTCGGCGGTCGGGGTGGTGCGGTCGTCCGGTGCCGCGGACACGGAACCGCCGGCCGATCCCGAACCGCCCTCCTCGCCCTCGGCCTTCAGCTCCGACGCCGAGGTGGACACCAGCGGGGACGGGCCGGCCGAGGCGGACTCCGAGGTGCCCGCACCGCCCCCCTTCGCCGACCCGCCCTTCGCGCTGTCGCCCCCGATGACCCCCGCCGCGTCCAGCACCGACCAGGCCAGCACCGACAGCACCAGCACCGCCGCCGTCACGGCCGCGCCCACTGCCAGCCGGGCCCCGGGCCTGCGGGCGGGCGGGCCGGCCGGTTCGGTCGGCGGGGCCCACGGGTCGCGGGGGACCGAGGCAGGAGCGGAAGGTGTCGTCAGCAGAGCCGTGGCCGGGGCCGCCGGCTGGGCGGGGACCTCCGGTTCCGGGCCCGTGATGTCCTGCCAGCGCGCTCCCGCGCCGGACGCGTCGCCGAGCCGCTCGCGGCACCACTCCACGATCTCCGGGAGCGTGGCGCGGTCGGCCGGGTCCGCGGCCAGGCAGCGGGCCATCAACGGGCGCAGTTCGACGGGCAGTTGGGTCAGGTCGGGCGCGGAGTGGACGATGCGGTAGAGGACGCTGACCCCGGGACCCTCGCCGTACAGCGACGTACCGAGCGCCGCGAACGACGCCGTCAGGCCGAGCGCGAAGACGTCGGTGGCCGACGTGACCTCGCCGCCCGACGCCTGCTCCGGGGCCATGAACTGGGGCGTGCCCACCGCCATGCCCGAGCCCGTCGCGGTGTACGAGCTGAGGTCGGCGGCGAGCGAGATGCCGAAGTCGATGACGCGCGGGCCGTCGGCGGCGAGCAGCACGTTCGAGGGCTTGAGATCGCGGTGCACGACCCCGGCCGCGTGGATCGCCTGCAGTGCCTCGGCGACCCCCGCCATCAGCCACAGCACCGCGGGCACCGGCAGCGGACCACGCCGCGCCACCGCCTCGGAGAGCGAGGGCCCGGGAACGTAGAGCGTGGCGAGCCAGGGCGGGTCGGCGTCCGCGTCACCGTCGATCAGCTCCGCCGTGTACGCGCCGCGCACCCGCCGGGCCGACTCCATCTCGCGCCGGAAGCGCCGCCGGAACGTGGGGTCGTCGGCCAGTTCGGGGCGTACGACCTTGATCGCCACCGGGCGGCCGCCCTGCGTGTGCGAGAGATAGACCCGGCCCATGCCGCCCGAGCCGAGCCGCGCCACGAGCCGGTATCCGGCCACCTCGGCCGGGTCGTCCGCCTGGAGCGGTGTGAAGGCCGCCTGCGGATCGGGCCGCGCCCCGTCCCCCGTGAGATCCATGATCCCCTCCACCTCTTCGCCCCGTGGCCGCTCGGCCCGGGGCCCCCGTACCCCCGGTCAACCAGTGGTTGACCACTGGAGCACCTTATGCCGCCGGTGACGTCCCGCCCCCAGTGGTGTGGACGGGACGTGACAGCCGTGTGCGTACTCGTGTGAAGACGGAACCGGCATGGCCGCCCGTGACGTCTTTAAGTGATCATTACCATTCCGGTCCGCCCCTGCGGGGCGGGCGAGTTGACGGGCACGGGCGAATTCGGGGGAACACCATGGCCGCCTCGGGCGACGGCTACCAGGTCCGGCATTCCGGCATGACGAGCCAGGCGAAGGAACTCGACGGAGCCGGCGACGACGCCGGCGCGATCCGCGAGCTGCTCGCCGGTACCCCCTGCTACACGCAGGAGGTGCTCGGCGGGGACGACGCGGGCCCCGCCTTCAACGCGTACGCCTCCGCCTGGACCGCGGAGTCCCGCACCATCGAGGACGCCCTGCACGAACTGGCCGACAAGGTGCGTGCCGCGAAGGGCGCCTACGGGGGCTCCGACCGCCTCGTGCAGACCAGCGCGTCCAACGTCACGGTCGGTACGAACGCCGTCGGTACGAACGCCGTCGGTACGCAGTCCGCGTACGGCACCAATCCGGTGTACGGCGGCAGTGCCGTGATCGGCTCGCCGCCGATCGGCACGAACCCGGTGTACGGCGACAGCCCCGTCATCGGCGAGCCGCCGGTCGGCACCGGCCCGACGCCCGCCGGCGACGAGCTGATCAGCACCGATCCGGTCCACGCCGAGGTTCCCTCGGCCCTCACCGACTACTGAAGGGCGCCGCGACCGCCGTGACCGAATCGACGACCGCACGCCGCGCCCGCCTCGACGGCCTGTGCGACCGGATCTCCTCAGCCGGCAGCAAGAACGACCTGATCGACGCGATCGACGACGCCCTCGGTGTCGCACCGCCCGAGGGCGACCCGGTCCTCATCGAATCCCTCGGCAAGCGCTACCGCGGCCAGGCCGACAACGCGATGAAGGTCCACGACCGCACCGACGCCGTCAGCCGCAAGGGCCTGCCCGACGTATGGGCGGGCGACACCAGCGTGCTCGCCTCCGACGCCGTGGACGCCACCGCGCGCGCCGCCGAGCAGATGGCCGAGGCACTGCGCGGCGGCGGCAACGCGCTCATCACGTTCTCCGACTGCCTGGAGGCCGCGCAGAAGAAGGACAGCGGCGGCCGCACCAAACTGCGCGACGCGCGGGCCCAACTCGGCGACAAGGACGGCTTCTTCGACGACTGGCACGAGGACGACGGCGAGGAGGCCGCCCGCAAGGCCGCCCGCTCCCTCGCCACCACCGGCGTCGACGAGCTCCTGACCGCGGCCTCCGACGCCGACGACGCGGCCCGCCAGTGCGCCCGCGACCTCAACAAGTACGCGTCCGAGGCCCGTGCCGGAAAGATGGGCACCGACGAACTCTCCGCGGTGGACCGGATCGCGCTGGCCGACACCGCCAACGTCGGCGGCGACCCCGAACTGAACGAGATCCTCAGCGCCAACGACCTGGAGCGCTCGGGCCGTGCCATGGAGAACATGACGCCCGCCGACCGGGCCCGCATGGAGAAGCTCCTCGCCGACGCCGCCACCCCGCAGGAGAAGGCGTACCTGATGAAGGCGCTCGCCTCCGGGTACTCGGTCGACGAGGTCGCCGAGTTCGGCGGGAAGATCCACGGCAAGGACGAGGTCTGGCTGCGCGAACACCTCGCGCCGGTCTCCACCAACTCCGCGACGGGGCAGGAGCAGCAGACCTTCGGCGGCAAGCTGTGGGACCAGGACGGCGCCACCTGCGTGCCGTCCTCCACCGTCACCGCCCGTGCCATGGTCGACCCCGTCTACGCCCTGGAGCTGACCGGCGGCCCCGACGGCCAGGACAACAGCGACGAGCACTTCCGCGAGCGGCTCACCGACGAGCAGATGCGGATGCACGAGGAGGGTGACGGCTCCAACAGCGGCTGGTGGTGGGACCGCCACCCCTCCGGGATGGACTCCGACGGACAGGTCGAGATCTCCGACAAGGAGCTGAGCCCGCACACCGGCGACAGCTACGAGTCGCACGACATGAACAGCGCCGACGACCGCCGCGACGTCCTCACCGACGTCGAGGAGTCCGTCGCCGAGGGCAAGCCCGTCCCCATCAACATCGAGGGCGAGGAGAACGGCGACTGGGTCGGCCACGGCATGATGATCGTCGGCCAGGAGGGCGACATGCTCCAGATCTACAACCCGTGGGGCACCACCACCTGGGTCAGCGAGGACGACTTCATCAACGGCGACCTCAGCGCGGCGACCGACGACCGCTTCTCCAAGGACAACAACGGCGACGTGAACCGCGTCTACATCGACCAGGACTGAGACCAGGGTTGACATCCATGCACATCCGAACAGCCGTCCTCGTCACGGCAGTTGCCGCTCTGACCGCGGTCCTCACCGGCTGCGGTTCCGACTCCGGCGACCCGACCTCGTACGGGATGGAGAAGCGCACCCTCACGGTCGACGCGGGCGATGCCTTCTCCCTCGACGTGCCGCTGCGCTGCCCCATGGGCGACAACTGGTACCTGGCCGACCCGGCACCGGACACCGCCGTCCTCAAGGAGATGGGCACGCGGCGCGCCTGCGGCGACGACGGCGAGGACGGCTCGAACCACTTCGACTTCACCGCCCGCGCCAAGGGCACGGCCACCGTCACCCTGCTGCACTGCCCGAACGGCATGTGCCACAGCGCACGGGAGGCGGCCACGGCCTCCCCGTCCGCGTCCGGCGCGCCCCTGTACGGCGACGAACCCACGCAGGCGCCGACCGCGACCGCGACGCCGGACGAGCGCGTGACGTACTACCAGTACCGGATCACGGTCCGCTGAGCCCGGGAGACCCGCACATGGCACCCGCACCGACGTCCCGCACCGACGACCAGCTCGTCGCCGACACCGACATCGCCGCGCTGCTCCGCTACGGCCTGACCCGACCGGGCTTCCGTACCGCCCTGTTCGGGGACGGCGCGGTCGCCGCGGCCGTCACCCTGGACCGGCTCGGCGTGGTGCCGCGCTCGGTCGCGTACCTCGGCAAGGTCGTGCGCGCGGGCGGCGTGCGCTACGCCGCCGAGCTGGCCGAACCGCTGCCCTCGCCGGAGGCCTCCGCGGTGCTGCGCGGCTGGCTGGAGGAGGCGGCGCCCACCGCCGGCACCCAGGAGGCGGAGACGGCGGCCGCCCGCTGGCTGACCACCGTCGCCGAACTCATGGGCGCCCGCCGCGCGGCCCGCGGCGGCTGAGGGCGTCTGTCCGAGGCGGCCGGCTACAGCTTCACCGGCAGCGAGTCCACCCCGTACACGATCGACAGCTTGCGGAACTCCAGTTCGGCCGGGTCCACCGCGAGCTGCAACTCCGGGAAACGGCGCACCAGTTGGGGGAACGCGGCGCGCAGCTCCATCTTGCCGAGCTCGGCGCCGATGCAGCGGTGGATGCCGTACCCGAACGCCAGGTGCGAGGAGGCGGGCGGGCGCGCGGGCAGGAAGGCGTCCATGTCGTCGTCGGGGCCGCCCAGGCGCGGATCACGGTCGGCGGCGCTGAGCGAGACGATCACGACGTCGCCGCCGGATATCGGTACGCCGCCGATCTCGACGTCCTCGCGGGCGAACCGCGGGAACGCCGTCTGCACGACGGTGAGATGGCGCAGCAGCTCGTCCACGAAGGGCGCCGCGACCGCCGCCGGGTCCTCCGCGTCGCGCAGCGCCGAGAGGTGCTCCCGGTCCTTGAGCATGATCATCGTGCCGAGCGCGAGCATGCTCGCCGTGGTCTCCAGACCGCCGGTCAGCACCCCGTCCGCGAGGCCGGTCAGCTCCTCGTCGGTGATGTTGTCGCCGTGCTCGCGCACCAGCATGCCGAGCAGCCCCTCGCCCGGGTGGCGCCGCTGCTCGGCGACGACCCCGCGCAGATAGTCCAGGGACTGCGACACCGCGCCGAACGAGGCCCCGGCCCCGCCGAGCACGTCGAAGCGGGCCACGGAGAACTGCTGGAACGCCTCCCGCTCCTCGTACGGCACCCCGAGCAGCTCACAGATGACCAGCGCCGGCACCGGCATCGCGAAGTGCTCGACGAAGTCGGCCGTGCCGTCGGGCGACTCCCGCGCCGCCTTCTCCAGCTGGGCCAGCTGCTCCTCGACGATCGCGTGGATGCGCGGCGTCAGCCGGGACAGCCGGCGCATCGTGAACTCGGGAGTGAGCAGCCGGCGCAGTCGCGTGTGGTCCGGCGGGTCGCAGAAGCCGAGGCCGCCCGGGTTCTGGTCGGCTCCCGCGCCGCCGACGCCCACCAGGTGCCGGAAGTCGTTGCTGAACGCCTTCGCGTTGCCCAGGACCTCCTTCGCCTCGTCGTAGCCCGACACCAGCCAGACCGTGATGCCGGGGATCGGCAGCCTGCTGACCGGCTCACGGTCGCGCAGCGCACCGATCTCGGGGACCGGGTCGACGCCCTCGCGGCGCAGCGGCAGCAGTGCGCCGTCGGGCAGCTTCGACAGGATCGACAGATCCAGGCCCGTGCCCTTTCTCCGCAGACGGGAGAAGTAGAGACGGGTCAGCCAGCTCGCTATCGCGGAACGTGCGGAACGTACGTACATGTGCTCGCATCTCTGCGGAGTGGTGTGGGACGGACGGGCCCTGCGTGGGGGACGTGGGCCTTGGTGGTGGTGCGGCGGGGGTGTGACAAGGGTATGTGCGCCACCCGGGGTCCGGGGAAGAGGGCCAGCCCCTGAGAGACCCCTGTGGACAACCCCCGGACACCCTTGGGGGAGGCCCCCGACGGCGGCCGGGGTCACTGCTCCGGCAGGTATCCGGTCGCGCCGTCGAGCTGCTCGCGCAGGATGTCCATGTGGCCCAGATGCCGGGTGGTCTCCTCCAGCATGTGCACGAGGACCCAGCGCATCGAGACCGTCCGGCCGTCCCACGCCGTGCCCGTCGTCTCCAGCGGGATCTCGGCGATCGCCCGGTCGGCGGCGGCGCGCGCCCGCGCGTAGAAGGCGAGCAGGTCCTCGACCGTCTCGTCGTCGGCCGCCACGATGTCCTCGCCCTTGAAGGGGTCGAACCAGAACGGCTCGCTCTCCCGCCCGAACGTGGTGCAGAACCAGCCGTACTCGACCGAGGCCAGATGCTTCACGAGCCCCAGCAGGCTGGTCCCCGACGGCGTCATCGGCCGTCGCGCCTGCTCCTCGGTGAGTCCTTCCAGCTTCCACACGACACCGTCCCGGTGCCGGTCGAGCGCGGCGAAAAGGCTTTCCCTCTCCCCGCCCTCGTACGGTACGTGCCTCATGCTTGCCTCCCCGTGTGCATGAACCGTCCGCAGAACGTAGCAGCGCCCGGTGACAAAAGAAGATGAGAGCGCTTACGCCTCCTGCGACGATGCAGGGCATGAGCAGCAGGGACTACGCAGAACTCGTCGCCGAAGCGGTCGCCGCGCCCACGGACGGCTGGGACTTCTCCTGGTTCGAGGGGCGCGCCACCGAGGAGCGCCCCTCCTGGGGGTACGCCCGCCTGATGGGGGAGCGCCTCGCCGCCGTGGACGCCGCCCTCGACCTGCACACGGGCGGCGGCGAGGTGCTCGATCTGGCGCCGAGGCTGCCGCGTCTGATGGCCGCGACGGAGGGCTGGCCGCCGAACGTGGCGAAGGCGTCCCGCCGCCTCGCCCCGCGCGGTGTGGTCGTCGTCGCGTCCCCCGACGACGCCCCGTTGCCCTTCGCGGACGCCACTTTCGAACTGGTCACCGCCCGCCATCCGGTGAAGGCGCACTTCGACGAGATCGCCCGCGTGCTGCGCCCCGGCGGTGCCTATTTCGCCCAACATGTCGGCCCCAGCAGCGTGTTCGAGCTCGTCGAGTACTTCCTGGGCTCGCAGCCCGAGGCGGGCCGCCGCGCCCGTGACCCGCAGCGGGAGGCCGAGGAGGCCCGGGCCGCCGGCCTGGAGGTCGTGGACCTGCGCGCCGAGCGGCTGCGCGTCGAGTTCTACGACATCGGGGCCGTCGTCCACTTCCTGCGCAAGGTGATCTGGATGGTCCCGGGCTTCACGGTGGAGGCGTACGAGCCGCAACTCCGCGCCCTGCACGCCCGTATCGAGCAGGAAGGCCCCTTCGTGGCCCACAGCTCCCGCCATCTGATCGAGGCCCGCAAGGCGTAGTCGGCGGGCGCGATCAGCACAGGGCAGACGAAACCGTTGCCGCGGAGCATTCGATTCCGCATCGTTATCGATACGCACTCGATCGCCACGTAAACCTCACGTAAGTTCGTACCAACGGCAATTCGCGTGAGCAAAGCTGCGCGGCGGTACCGCGCGGTGGAGGGGGCTGCGCGGTGCCGCATGCCCTCGTTCCCCGGTGAACTGCGGTGCGCGGGACACCCGCGCGACCCGAATGCGCCATATCTGCGGCGCCGCTCCCGCGGGCCGCGGCGGCGTCAACCTCGTGCGTGACACGCGAGGGGGACGTCGAACCCCCGGCGGCGCCCCCGTGAAGACGGGGCCAGAGGCGCCTGTGAGCACGCTGTGGAGCGGCCGGAAAGCTACCTCTGCCCGTCGTCGCCCGACTCCGGAGAGTAGTTGTGGCACGCCGATGCACGCATCCGCACTTACGAAGGGTTATGGTGGAAACCCCCCCTCGGGCCGGTCCGTCTCCCCCCCACGGACCGGCCCGTTTTTTGTGCCCGCTCATGTCCGTACAACTGGACGTGACAAGCCCCGCTCAGGGGCCCGTCACCGCCGTGCCGGTTCGGCTCGGATCAGCTGCGGCCGGCCCAGATGTTCGTCCCGGGCGTGGAGACCGCGAACGAGTCGATTTCGGTCAGCTCCTCGTCCGTCAGCTTCGCACCGGCCAGCGCCGCCACGTTCTCCTCCAGCTGGCGCACGCTGGACGCCCCGATCAGGGCGGACGTCATCCGCTCGTCCCGCAGCACCCAGTTCAGCGCGAGCTGCGCGAGGGACTGGCCGCGGCGCTGAGCGATGTCGTTCAGGCCGTTCAGCCGGCGCAGCACCTCGTCGCTCAGCAGGTCCGGGTCGAGGGACTTGCCCTGGGTGGCGCGCGAGCCCTCCGGGATGCCCTTCAGGTACTTGCCCGTCAGCAGGCCCTGGGCGAGCGGCACGAAGGAGATGCAGCCCATGCCTGCCGCCTCCAGGGTGTCGAGCAGGCCGTCGTCCTCCGTCCAGCGGTTGATCATCGAGTAGGACGGCTGGTGGATGAGGGCCGGGACGCCCATCTCCTTCAGCAGGCGCGCGGCCTCGGCCGTCTGCTCGCTGGTGTACGAGGAGACGCCGACGTACAGCGCCTTGCCCTGCTGCACCGCCGATGCGAGCGCTCCCATCGTCTCCTCGAGGGGAGTCTCCGGGTCGAAGCGGTGCGAGTAGAAGATGTCGACGTAGTCCACGCCCATCCGCTTGAGCGAGGCGTCCAGCGACGACATCAGGTACTTGCGGCTGCCCCACTCCCCGTACGGGCCGGGGTGCATCAGGTAGCCCGCCTTCGTCGAGAGGATCAGCTCGTCCCGGTAACGGGCGAAGTCCTGCGCGAAGATCTTGCCGAAGTTGAGCTCCGCCGAACCGGGCGGCGGGCCGTAGTTGTTCGCCAGGTCGAAGTGGGTGACGCCCAGGTCGAACGCGCGGCGCAGGATCGCGCGCTGGGAGTCGAGGGTGCGGTCGTCGCCGAAGTTGTGCCACAGGCCGAGCGAGATCGCGGGCAGCTTCAGCCCGCTGCGGCCGGTGCGCCGGTACTCCATGGAGTCGTAGCGGTCGCCCGACGCGACGTAGGGAGAGGTGTCGTTCATGGGTACGAAGCTACGTCAGTCCACTGACACCCCACAGTTCCCACCCGCCTTTGCGGTTGTAGGCTTTCGCCCTCGGGGACTGCCGTCTGCACGGAGGGGCAAAAAGACCGTGAACCTGCGCGACGGGCTGCGCAGCCTGCTGGTCAGGCTGTACGCACGCCGGGTCGAGGGCCACCTGGACCACGACCAGGTGCCCAAGCACATCGGCGTCATCATGGACGGCAACCGCCGCTGGGCGAAGGCCGCCGGATCCACCACCGCCCAGGGGCATCAGGCGGGCGCCGACAAGATCGAGGAGTTCCTCGGCTGGTGCGCCGAGACGGACGTCGAGGTCGTCACGCTGTGGCTGCTGTCGACGGACAACTTCGACCGGCCCCAGGAGGAACTGGGCCCGCTGCTCGGCATCATCGAGGACACCGTCCGCTCGCTGGCCGCCGACGGCCGCTGGCGCGTGCACCACGTGGGCGCCACCGACATCCTCCCGTCGGGCATGCAGACCGTGCTCAAGGAGGCCGAGGAGGCCACCGCCCACCGCGACGGAATACTGGTCAACGTGGCGATCGGCTACGGCGGCCGCCAGGAGATCGCCGACGCCGTCCGCTCGATGGTGCTCGACGCGGGGGAGAAGGGCCAGTCGATCGAGGAGCTGGCCGACGCCGTCTCCGTCGACCTGATCGGCAAGCACCTCTACACGAGCGCGCAGCCCGACCCCGACCTGGTCATCCGCACCAGCGGCGAGCAGCGCCTGTCCGGCTTCATGCTCTGGCAGACGGCGCACTCCGAGTACTACTTCTGTGAGGTCTTCTGGCCGGCCTTCCGCAAGGTCGACTTCCTGCGGGCGCTGCGCGACTACGCGGCCCGCCACCGCCGCTTCGGCGGCTGACGAGCGGTCACCCCGCGGTCACCAGGGACTTACGTCACCAGGAGTTAACGCACGCGCCGTCATATGCCGTGGCATGGCTGCGCGTGTTCGAGGGAATAAGCCTTCCAGGTCGGTGTCCGCACCAAGGACACCGCATCTCAGCGGGTGGCACGGGGCCGCCCGCCCGGGAGGCCCTTTGCACCAGGACGACCGCGCGACTGTCCGTGCGGATGACGACTTGGAGGGCCGGCTCTCGGCCCGTGCAGCGCGGCCGTTGACCGGCGGCTCTCCACCGCCCACCCGGCCCAGTTATCCCTCCGTCGCTCCCCGACCTCATCCGAGGGGGTACGTCCTTCCGTGGTGACCAGCAACAAGCGCCTTCCCAAGCCTGACCGGCGCACCTATGTTCTCGACACCAGCGTCCTGCTGGCCGATCCCAACGCCATGACCCGGTTCGACGAGCACGAAGTCGTGCTTCCTGTCGTCGTGGTCACGGAGTTGGAGGCCAAGCGGCACCATCCGGAGCTGGGGTACTTCGCCCGGCAGGCCCTGCGCCTGCTGGACGACTACCGCATCCGGCACGGTCGCCTGGATGCCCCGATCCCCACCGGGGAACTGGGCGGCACGCTGCGCGTCGAGCTCAACCACTCCGACCCCAGCGTCCTGCCCTCGGGTTACCGCCTGGGGGACAACGACTCACGGATCCTGGCCGTGGCCCGCAATCTGCAGGCCGAGGGGTTCGACGTCACGGTCGTGTCGAAGGACCTGCCGCTCAGGATCAAGGCGTCGTCGGTCGGCCTCCTCGCGGAGGAGTACCGCGCCGAACTCGCCATCACGGACTCCGGCTGGACCGGAATGTCCGAACTGTCGCTCCCCGCCGAGCAGGTGGACCTGCTCTTCGAGGAGGAGACGGTCTACGTCCCCGAGGCCGCGGACCTGCCCGTGCACACAGGCCTGACGATCCACTCCGAGCGCGGCAAGGCCCTCGGCCGCATCACGCCGGAGGGCAACGTCCGCCTGGTGCGCGGCGACCGGGAGGCGTTCGGCCTCAAGGGGCGCAGCGCCGAGCAGCGCATCGCCCTCGACCTGCTCCTCGACCCGGACGTCGGCATCATCTCGATGGGCGGCAGGGCCGGCACCGGCAAGTCCGCGCTCGCGCTCTGCGCGGGCCTGGAGGCGGTCCTGGAGCGGCGCCAGCACCAGAAGGTGATGGTCTTCCGTCCGCTGTACGCGGTCGGCGGCCAGGAGCTCGGCTATCTGCCCGGCACCGAGGCCGAGAAGATGGGGCCGTGGGCGCAGGCGGTCTTCGACACGCTCTCCGCCGTCACCTCGCGCGAGGTCATCGAGGAGGTCACGGCGCGCGGGATGCTGGAAGTCCTGCCGCTCACCCACATCCGCGGGCGCTCGCTGCACGACGCGTTCGTGATCGTGGACGAGGCCCAATCGCTGGAGCGGAACGTTCTGTTGACCGTTCTGTCCAGGATCGGGGCGAATTCGCGTGTCGTCCTGACCCATGACGTCGCCCAGCGCGACAACCTCAGGGTCGGGCGGTACGACGGGGTCGTCGCCGTCGTCGAGAAGCTGAAGGGGCACCCGCTCTTCGCGCACGTCACGCTGACGCGCTCGGAGAGGTCGCAGATCGCGGCGCTGGTGACCGAAATGCTCGAAGACGGTCAGATTTAGTCCACTAAGGGCCCGTTACGCGACAGTTGGCGCCGTCCAGCAAGGCGAAAGAGCCTAGCCGGGCGGCGCCTCGGCGTGTGCTGGTTTCCTGAAATCCCAAGGGCCAAACGGGGTGTGACGTTTCCCACGCAACACAGAATTGCCTTGCGGCGTCCGAGTACGGCAGAGTCACGGTCCTGTCAGGCCCCGCATACGGCACTTGTGTACCCCCAGCGGTACAGCACCACCGCAGCACCAGCTGCACCTTGAACTCCATAACGGCCGTCGTATGCCGCCCGAGCACCACGCGGCGCTCCCCGCAAGGGAGTTGCCCACCGGGCCCGTGCCTCCCGTGACCCGTCAGTTGGGAGGCCAGCGTCAGGGGCACGATTGCGTCCGCGAGGGGTCACACCAGAGCGGGCGATGCTGGAAGGAAACCGTGTGAGCCGGATTTCGGTCCGGGGATTCGCAGTGGCCTCGGCCACCGCGGTCACCACTGTCGGCGCCGTCGTGGGTGTTGCCTCGGGCAGCACCGCTCAGCCCTCCAACGAGGCTGAAGCCACGGCGAGCGACGCGACCCTCCTCGCCGACATACCCGCGGGCCAGCAGGCCCAGGTGCAGACCTCGTCACTTGAGCAGCAGGCTCAGACGCAGGCCATCGCCGCGGACAACGCTGCGCAGAAGACCGCGGAGGAGGCAGCCCGTAAGAAGGCCGCCGAGGACGCGATCGCCAAGCAGCAGGACGCGCAGGCGGCCAAGGAGAAGGCCGAGAAGGAGGCCAAGGAGCGCGAGGAGGCCAAGAAGGAGGCCGCCAGCCGCTCCGAGACCCGCGACGCCTCCAGCTTCGCCACGCAGTCGTCGTACTCCGTCGCCCAGATCCAGGCGATGGCGCGCCAGATGGTGCCGTCCGGTCAGTTCCAGTGCTTCAGCAACATCGTGGACCACGAGTCCAGCTGGAACTACAAGGCCGTCAACGCCTCCTCCGGTGCCTACGGTCTCTTCCAGGCACTGCCCGCCTCCAAGTACTCCACCGCGGGCGCGGACTGGCAGACCAACCCGGCCACCCAGATCAAGTGGGGCCTGAACTACATGAACTCCCGCTACGGCAGCCCCTGCGAAGCGTGGTCGTTCTGGCAGGCCAACAGCTGGTACTAGGGCGCGGCCGCGTTCAACCTTCGGAAGCCCCTCACCGTCCTACGGTGAGGGGCTTTCGCCATGTACGGTCGGTGCCACAGGTGCTCCCGGGGGAGTGAAGGGTGCGCACGGGGACCCCTGCGGGGGAAATCAGAGGACGGATCATGTCGCGAGTTCCAGGCTGGCTCGGCCGAGTCGGCGCCGGGATCAGCAAGGTCGGCGAGCGCCTCGACGAGCGCAGGGCCGAGGCCGAGCGGGACGAGGACGGCGACGCGCCGGGCCCGCCGCTGCCCGGCCGGCCCGCACCGTCCGCCGCCCCAGACAAGGAAGCTGAAGGGGCGTCGGGCGAGCAGCCGCACGACCAGGTGCCCGCGCCGCCGACGTACGCCCCGGCCATAGCGCCCCGGCCGGAACCCGTCGCCGCCGTGCCGTGGGGGCTGCGGGTCGCCGCCGAGGCGGGCTGGCGGCTGCTGATCCTCGCGGGCGCCCTCTGGGTGCTGATGAAGGTCATCAGCTCCGTACAGCTGGTGGTGTTCGCGTTCGTCGCGGCGCTGCTCATCACGGCGCTGCTGCAGCCGACGGTGGCCCGGCTGCGCCGGCACGGCGTACCGCGAGGGCTCGCCACCGCGCTCACCGCGATCCTCGGCTTCGTGATCATGGGACTCGTCGGCTGGTTCGTGGTCTGGCAGGTCCAGGAGAACATCGACAACCTCTCCGACCAGGTCCAGGACGGCATCGACGAGTTGCGCAAGTGGCTCCTCAACAGCCCCTTCCACGTCACCGACAACCAGATCAACGAGATCGCGAAGCAGCTGCGCGACGCCGTCGGGGCGAACACGAACGAGATCACGACGGCGGGTCTCGAAGGCGTCACCGTCATCGTCGAGGCGATGACGGGCATCCTGCTCACGATGTTCTCGACGCTGTTCCTGCTCTACGACGGCCGGCGCATCTGGGACTGGACGCTCAAGCTCGTCCCGGCGCAGGCCCGTCCGGGCATCGCGGGCGCGGGTCCGCGGGCCTGGCGCACGCTGACGGCGTACGTCCGCGGCACGGTGATAGTGGCTCTGATCGACGCCATCTTCATCGGCCTCGGCATCTTCTTCCTCGGGGTGCCGATGGCGGTGCCGCTCGCCGTCTTCATCTTCCTGTTCGCGTTCATCCCGCTCGTCGGCGCGGTGGTGTCCGGGGCGCTGGCGGTGGTGGTCGCGCTGGTCACGCAGGGCGTGTTCACGGCCGTGATGACCCTGGCCGTGGTTCTGGCCGTGCAGCAGATCGAGGGCCACATCCTGCAGCCGTTCATCCTCGGCCGGGCGGTGCGGGTGCATCCGCTGGCCGTGGTGCTCGCCGTGGCGACGGGGAGCATGGTGTCCGGGATCGGGGGCGCCGTCGTCGCCGTGCCTCTGGTGGCCGTCACCAACACGGTGGTCGGCTACCTCCGGAGCTGGTCCCAGGAGGCGGCGCTGCGGCAGTCCCCGCCACCACGGGGCGCGACAGCCGTCTCGGTCGCTCCGGTGGATCCGTCGTCGCAGGAGTAGGCAGGGGCGCGGGGAACTGCGCGGCCGGCCACGACGGCGCCGCACCCGCCCACGCACCCAAAAAGGCCGGGCCCCGATGCATCTGCATCGGGGCCCGGCCGCATGGACCCGGTTACGCCAGGACGGCTTCCGCGTCGAGGGTGACCGCGACCGCCTGGATCACCGAGGCGATCTTGAACGCCTCCTGGATCACGTCACGGTCGACGCCCGCCTTGCGGAGCACCTGCTCGTGCGAGTCGAGGCACATCCCGCAGCCGTTGATCGCGGAGACCGCGAACGACCACAGCTCGAAGTCGACCTTGTCGACGCCGGGGTTGCCGATGACGTTCATCCGCAGACCCGCGCGCATCGTCCCGTACTCGTCGTCCGAGAGCAGATGACGCGTGCGGTAGAAGACGTTGTTCATCGACATGATCGCGGCAGCCGACTTGGCCGCCTTGAACGCCTCGGGGGAGAGGTTCGCCTCCGCCTCCGGGGCCAGCTCGCTCAGCACGCGCGGCGAGCGGGCGGCGATGGCGGTCGCCAGGACCGTGCCCCACAGCTGCTGCGCCGGCAGGTCCGAGTTGCCGATGACCGAACCCAGGTTGAGCTTCAGGTCCTTGGCGTAGTCCGGTATGGCGGACTTCAGTTCGTCGAGTGCCATGTCAGATCAGTCCGTTCGGTTCACTCGCCGGAGAGCAGCGCGACCGGGTCCAGGGTCTCGTCGCCCTTGCTCCAGTTGCACGGGCACAGCTCGTCCGTCTGGAGAGCGTCGAGGACCCGCAGGACCTCCTTGGGGTTACGGCCGACGGAGCCGGCGGTCACCATCGTGAACTGGATCTCGTTGTTCTGGTCGACGATGAAGACGGCGCGCTGCGCGAAGCCGTCCTCGCCCTCGATGCCGAGGTCACGCATGAGCTCGTGCTTCGAGTCGGCCAGCATCGGGAAGGGCAGGTCGGTCAGGTCCGGGTGGTCCTTGCGCCAGGCGTGGTGCACGAACTCGGAGTCACCGGAGAAGCCGAGGATCTGGGCGTCACGGTCGGCGAACTCGTCGTTCAGCTTGCCGAAGGCGGCGATCTCGGTCGGGCACACGAAGGTGAAGTCCTTGGGCCATGCGAAGACGATCTTCCACTTGCCCTCGTAGGTCTTGTGGTTGATCTGCTCGAACTCCTTGCCCTTCTCCAGCGAGACACAGGCAGTCAGGTCGAACTCGGGGAACTTGTCACCGACAGTGAGCACACGTACTCCTAGCAGATAGAAACGTCCCTTTTGGGGACTTTTCCATGGGTTGGACTACGCATGATCGTGGCACAGAGTGCATTGATTACGGAAATAGCTAGACTCGGTCGTGTTGATCGGAGGTGGCTATCAGTGGCCGTGCAGAACGGGAAGCGCAAGCAGCCGAGCCTGGCGCAGTTGAGGGCGTTCGCCGCGGTCGCGGAGCATCTGCACTTCCGGGATGCCGCCGCCGCGATCGGGATGAGCCAGCCCGCGCTGTCGGGGGCCGTCTCGGCCCTGGAGGAGGCACTGGGGGTCACCCTGGTCGAGCGTACGACGAGAAAAGTGCTGCTCTCGCCCGCCGGGGAGCGGATCGCGGTGCGGGCGCGCGCCGTGCTCGACGAGGTCGGGGCGCTGATGGAGGACGCCGAGGCGGTGCGGGCGCCGTTCACCGGGGCGCTGCGGCTCGGCGTGATCCCGACCGTCGCGCCGTATCTGCTGCCGACCGTGCTGCGCCTCGTCCACGACCGGTACCCGGAGCTGGATCTGCAGGTGCACGAGGAGCAGACCTCCTCGCTCATCGAGGGGCTCGGCGCGGGGCGGCTCGACCTGCTGCTGCTCGCGGTGCCGCTCGGGGTGCCGGGCGTCACCGAACTCCCTTTGTTCGACGAGGACTTCCTGCTGGTCACCCCGCTCGATCACTGGCTCGGTGGCCGCGAGGGCATCCCGCGCGAGGCGCTGCGCGAGCTGAACCTGCTGCTGCTCGACGAGGGGCACTGCCTGCGCGACCAGGCGCTCGACATCTGCCGGGAGGCGGGGCGCGACGACGTCGACGTCACCACGACCGCGGCCGGGCTCTCCACCCTCGTGCAGCTCGTCGCGGGCGGGCTCGGCTGCACCCTGCTGCCCCGCACCGCGCTGCGCGTCGAGACCGCCCGCAGCACGCAGCTGCTCACCGGGTCCTTCGCCGAGCCCGCCCCCACCCGCCGGATCGCCCTCGCCATGCGCGGCGGAGCCGCGCGCGCCACCGAGTACGAGGAGCTCGCCGCGGCGCTTCGCGAGGCGCTGGAACCGCTGCCCGTACGGGTGCTCGGGGCTGAATCCTGACGGGTGACAACCGGTCAAATCAGCCCGGGACACTGGCTTTTGTGCCGCCGGATGCGTCAACTCGCGTCAGGTAGAGGCAGGTAGGAAATGTGCCACGGGGACGTGCGCCCCGGCTGATACAACATCCCCCCTGAGTGCGACGCGTCAGGCGTCTGTGCGAAACGCCGGGGGTGTGATGGCGGTCATGCGGTGGGACGGGTGGGGCCCTCTCGGCCAGGCCGGCTGCGACCTGCTGGCCCAGACCCTGATCGCCTGCGGGCACGAGGAGTTCACCGGCCGGGTGCGGGTGAGCGGCAGCCCCGGCGGCACCCTCCATCTGCGCCACGGTCTGGTCGTCGCCGTCGAGAGTCCCGGCTCCCCGGGCCCGGAGGCGCTGCTGCTGCGCTCCGGCCGCGTCACCGACGAGCAGTGGGCCGAACTCGTCCGGGAGGCGGGTGGATCGGCCTGGCCCGTCGCGGGGCTGATCGCCCACCGGTACGCCGGGGCCGTGCAGTTGCGCGTGGTGTGTCTTCAGGCGATGCAGGACGCCACGTTCGCCGTCGTCGCCGGGGTCGTCACCGGCTGCGAGCGCGCCCCCGAGGGTGAACCCGCGGCCCCGTCGCCGGTCGGCGAGACCCCTGCCCTGCTGCTCCAGGACGCGGCCCGACGGCTGCTCGCCGTCGCCGAACTCCCGTACCGCGTCGGCCCCGACCGGGAGCGACCGGCCCCCGGCACCCGCGCCGTGCCCGCCGTCCGGCTCACCGCGCTGCGGCGCGAACTGCTGCTGCACGCCGACGGCCGCCGTACCGCCCGCGACCTCGCCTTCCGCACCGGACGCGCCGTCTACGCCGTCACGGTCGAGGTCGCGCGGATGCTGGCCGAAGGGCTCCTGGAGTGCGACGAGAAGCCTGTCCCCGCGCGCCTGCCCGGAGTGCGCCCCGGCGTGCGGATCGCCCCGCGGCTGCGCGCCCTGCCGCCGGCCCCGGCCCGCCCCGAGCTGGAGGCGCGGCACGAGGAGGCGCAGGCGCCGGCGGAGCCGACGGACCTGCCGCGCCGCCGGCCCGGCGCCAGTGGCATCAACGAAGCCCTCAACCCGCAGAGAAGCAAGGCGAGTTGAGCCCGCCCTTCGGCGGTGCCGGGTCGGGGGACGCGGTGACCGGCGAGGGGCATCCGACGGAACACACAATCAGATGCACTCTGCACCTGGGGGGATGGACTCATGGATCACAACGCACTCGCGCTGGAGATGCGCGGCCTGCGCGAGCAGGTCACCGGCATCACCGACACGGCCGTCGCCGCGGCCGACGGGCTGCTCATCGCCGCCGACACCGCCGACGCCATCGACAAGGAGGGCCTGGCGGCCGTCGCCGCCGCCGGGCTCGGCCTCGCCCGGCGCACCGCCGACCTCACCTCCCGCGGCACGCTGCGCAGGACGGTGACGTACGGCAGCCGGGGCTGCGCCGCCTTCTACGCGGTCGGCGACACCGCGCTCATGGTCGTCCTCGGCGACGAGGGCCTGGACGTCGACCGGCTGCACGCGGCGACCCAGCCGGCCCTCGACCGGATCGAGGCGATCCTCGCGGAGAAGACCCCGGAAGGCGTGTGATGAGGGAATGGCGACGAAGCGCATGAACGCCAGCTTCTCCGACCAGGTCATGGGCCTGGTCAAGAGTCTCCGTACCGAAGCCCCCGACTGCGTGGCAGCGGGTGTCGTCGACATGTCCACCGGCATGCTGCTCTCGTACGAGACCGTGGACAACCATCCCTCCGAAGTGCTCGACCTGCTGGCGGGGGCCACCCTCGACCTGTTCCAGGGGCGCACCGTCCTGATGATCGAGGACGTCTGGAAGGAGCGGCGCGGCCAGACCCACGACAACCACTTCTTCCAGGAGATCCTGGTCAACAGCGACAACGTCACCCACCTGTTCGTCCGCCTCACCGAGCAGCAGGACGTCGTCGCCGTGGTGATCTGCCGCAAGTCGGTGAACGTGGGCATGCTCATCGCCCAGGTGCGCCGGGTCGTGAAGGAGTACAGCCTCTGACCCGCACCGCGAAAAGCCCCTCCGCGCAGTGTGCGGAGGGGCTTTCGGGTCCCGCGGGCTACTCCGTGCGCAGCCCTTCCGGCCGCATCAGCCGGTACAGCGGCGGCAGGCTCAGCAGGGTGACCGCCGCGATCGCCGCCGCGCCCACCCCCGTGAGCGGCAGGAACACCAGCCAGTCCGTGACCTGTTTGCCGGCCATCCGCAGCATCAGCCGGCCGAGCACGAGCCCGCCCCCGACCGCCACCGTCATGCCGAGCACGACCGGGATCGCCGTCTGCCACAGCACCGACCAGGCCAGCGTCGAACGCCGGGTGCCGTAGGCGACCAGCACCGACAACAGCCGCCTGCGGTCGCGCAGCTGCTCGATCTGCGAGACCAGCATGGACGCCGCGATCAGCGTCATCGTCAGCGCCGCCGCCGTGAACAGGCCGCGCCGGATCCGCGCGTACTCCTCGTCGGTGGCCAGCCCCTGGTACGCGTACATCCGCATGCCCGGGTCGAGCCGGAAGCCGGTGTTGCGCACGTACTCGGCGGCGTCGGGCACCCGCAGGTCCACCTGGATCTGGGCCGTCGTGGTGGCGGTGTCCACCCGCCCGATGTCGACGGCGGACGGGGTGGCGAGGATGCCACCGAAGAGATGGCCGCCCGGGTCGCGCCGTGCCTTCACCGCGCGCGTGTCCTTCGGCAGCGTCCACCGCAGGGCGCCGGAGTCCCCGAGGTCGAGGCGGGCGCCGGGCCTGGCGTCCTTCGTCACCTGGGCGTCCTGCACGGTGTCGTCGGTCCCGGTGACGCGGAAGACGTCGCCGTCGTGGCAGGACGGCACCTTCGCCAGTTCGCGCAGGGTGGCGCAGGTGCCGACGGAGAGGGTCACGGTGCGCTGGACGCCGTCCGCGTCCGGCTTCGCGCCCGCCGGGGTCACCCAGGTGTCCACGGTGCCGATCACCGAGCGCACGCCCTTGGTCGCCTCGAAGTCGCGCACCATCCGCTCGGCCAGCTTCCCGTTCGACGCGTCGGCGTACGCGCCGAACTGCGCCCGCGACGGGTCCTGCCCCGTCGACTGGGTGAAGTCGCCGTCGATGCCGGACATGTACATCTGAAGGGCGATGCCGCCCGCCACCGCGATGGTGATCCCCGCGACCGCGCGGCTCGCGCCGTTGCTGCTCAACTGGAGCCTGCGCACGGCCAGTTGCCACGGCACCGGGCCGCCGCGCAGCCGCCGTACGACCGCCTCCACCAGCCACGGCAGCACCAGGACGAGACCGAGCAGGACGAGCCCGATGCCGGTCGCGGTCCGGGCCACTCCGAGGCGGCCCCGCGTGTCACCGGCGCCCGTCGTGAGCAGCAGCAGCGCGCCGAACACCGGCACCGGCAGCCGCCACCACAGCCGGCGGGCCCGCGGGCGGCCGCTGCGCACGACGCCCAGCGGCTCGATGGTCACCGAGCGCAGTGCGAACACGGTGACCGCGATCGCCGCGAGCGGCACGGCCAGCAGGATCAGCGCGCCGAGCACCGGCACCGGGCTGAAGTCGGAGGGGAACGCGTCCAGCCGCCAGACCTTCACGACGGCGAAGAGCTGCCGCCCGGCGAGGAAGAACCCGATGCCGAACCCGATGCCGAGCAGCGTGCCGAACAGCGCCTCGCCCGCCGCCGTCCTGCGGGTCATCCGGGCGTCCGCGCCGACCAGCCGCAGCGCGGCGAGCCGCCGGTCGCGGCGCTCGCCGCCGAACCGTACGGCCGTCGCGATGAAGATGGCGACGGGAACGAGCAGGACCATGCAGGCGAGCACGATCAGGACGACCAGGATCGGGTCCATCTCGTCGGTGCCGTAGTCCACCCCGAAGTGGTCGAGGCGGGACGTGTTGGCGTTGTCGGCGAGGGTGTCGCTGCCCGCGTAGAGATAGAGGTGGAACGGGCTCTCCAGGCCCGCGTCGTGGATCGTGCCCACGATGCGGTAGTCGTAGCGCTCCTTCAGCAGCGTGCCGTCGGGGGAGTCGAGCAGCTTCTTCAGGGCGGGCGAGACCACCATCTCGCCGGGGCCCGGCAGCTTGTCGACGCCGGGCGGCAGCGGCGGGTGGGCGCCCTCGGGGCGCAGCAGATAGCCGTCGACCGTGTCGTCGCGGTAGCCCGAGGAGAGCGAGCGGGCCAGCATCGTGCGGTCGCTCTTCTTCAGCCTGCCGTCGAGGTCACCGACGCCCAGCTGCCGTGCGTCGCCCCGCGCGTCGCGCTCGTGCAGCAGCGTCGGCACGGAGGCCGCCCCGAGCAGCAGCGCCACGCCGAGGCCGACGCCGAGCGCCGTGAGCAGCGTACGGACCCAGCCTTCGCGGCCGCCGGAGAAGGCGAACCGCATGCCGAGGCCGAGGTCGCGCAGCCACCCCGAACGGGTCATCGGGCGAACTCCACGCTCATGTCACGGGACGTGCCGTCGCGCACGACGACCTCGCGGTCGGAGTAGGCGGCCACCCGCGCCTCGTGCGTGACCAGGACGACGGCGGCGTTCGCGGACCGGGCCGCGTCCGTGAGCAGCTCCATCACGCGCTCGCCGTTGAGGGAGTCCAGGGCGCCGGTCGGCTCGTCGGCGAAGAGCACGCGGGGGCCCGTCACCAGCGCGCGGGCCACGGCGACGCGCTGACCCTGGCCGCCGGATATCTCACCGGGGCGTTTTTCGGCCAGATCGTCGACCTCCAGGCGCTCCAGCCAGCCGGCGGCCTGCCGCTCGGCCTCCTTGCGCCTGGTGCCGTTCAGCCGCAGCGGCAGCGCGACGTTCTCGACGCACGTCAGCTCGGGCACCAGCTGGCCGAACTGGAAGACGAAGCCGAACTCGCCGCGGCGCAGGGCGCTGCGCTCCGCGTCGGACATCGCGGACAGCTCGCGGCCGTCGTACGTGATGGTGCCGGAGTCCGGTGTGACGATCCCGGCGAGGCAGTGCAGCAGGGTCGACTTGCCCGAGCCCGAGGGGCCCATGACGGCGACGACCTCACCGGGGTGGATGGAGAAGGAGGCGCCGTCCAGCGCGGGCGTCGGGCCGTAGGCCTTGTGCAGATCGGTGGCGGCGAGCAGGGAACCGGCGGGAGTCATGCGGAACGCACCTCCGCGGCGAGCTTGTCGAGGCGCGCGGCGGTCAGCTCCAGCCAGCGCAGGTCGGCTTCGAGGTGGAACAGGGCGTGGTCGCAGATGAGCTGGTCGGCGAGGTCGCCCTTGCGCTTGCGCTCGGTCAGGGCGCGCATCAGGCGCAGGTGCTCGGCGCGCTGGGTGTCGAGGATCTGGGCTGCGTCGCGCTCGGTCAGCAGCGCGAGGACGACCTTGGTGTAGAGCGTCGACTGAAGGTACGGTTCCGGCTTCTCCGGGGACGCCAGCCACTGCTGCACGTCCGTGATGCCGGCGTCGGTGATCGCGTACCGCTTGCGCTCGGGCCCGCCGCCCGCCTCTATCCCGTCGACCTCGACGAGGCCGTTCTTCAGGAGGCGGGACATGGTCGAGTAGACCTGCCCGTAGTGCAGCGGCTTGTCGTGCCCGAAGGTCGAGTCGAAGGTCCGCTTCAGGTCATAGCCGTGGCGAGGCCCGGCTTCCAGAAGCCCGAGAAGGGTGTGGCCGATGGACATGACGGCGACTGTACATGGTGTGTATACCCGGGGTGTATAGCGGGCCGGGATCTCTTCTGGGGTGGTGCGGCGGCCGACGGTCGGTGGGGGCCGGTCGCGCAGTTCCCCGCGCCCCTGAAGGCATGCGCAACGCGCAGCCTCCCCCGCAGAGGAGATGCCGCACGAAGTGCGCATCTCGGGGGCGCGGGGAACTGCGCGACTAGCCCCCACTCACGCGTCGGCCGCCGAACCGCCCTCCCTCTCCGAGGTCTTGGGCGGCCGGCCCCGCCGGGGTATCGGCCCGGCCGAACCGGGCAACCGCCCCGACTCCGCGAGCGCGCGGCGGAGCAGGAACTCGATCTGCGCGTTCGCGGAGCGCAACTCGTCCCCGGCCCACCGCGCCAGCGCGTCGTACACCGCCGGGTCGAGTCGCAGCAGAACCTGCTTACGGGGGCGCGGGGTCACTGGTAGAGCGTCCCGGTGTTCAGCACGGGCTGCGCCGCCCGGTCGCCGCAGAGCACCACGAGCAGGTTGGAGACCATCGCGGCCTTGCGCTCCTCGTCCAGCTCGACGATGTCCTGCTCGGAGATGCGGGCGAGGGCCGCCTCGACCATGCCGACCGCGCCGTCCACGATCTGCCGCCGCGCGGCGACGACCGCGCCGGCCTGCTGTCGCTGCAGCATCGCCGAGGCGATCTCGGGCGCGTACGCGAGGTGCGTGAAGCGGGACTCGATGATCTGGACGCCGGCCGCGTCCACGCGCGCGTGGAGTTCGACGGCGAGTTTCTCGGTGATCTCCTCGGCGTTGCCGCGCAGCGAGAGGCCCTCCTCCTCGTGTGCGTCATAGGGGTACTCGATGGCGATGTGCCGCACGGCCGCCTCGGTCTGCGTCGAGACGAACTCCAGGAAGTCGTCGACCTCGAAGCTCGCCTGCGCGGTGTCCTCGACCTTCCACACCACGACGGCGGCGAGCTCGATCGGGTTGCCGTACGCGTCGTTGACCTTGAGGACGGCGGTCTCGTGGTTGCGTACGCGCGTCGAGATCTTGGTGCGCGAGGTCAGCGGGTTCACCCAGCGCAGGCCGTCGGTGCGGATCGTGCCCCGGTAGCGGCCGAAGAGCTGGACGACGCGGGCCTCACCCGGCGCCACCATGTTCAGCCCGGACATGGCGAAGACCGCGGCGATCCCGAGCACGATGCCGACGGCGATCAGTACGGCCTTGGCGCCGTCGGAATCGACCCCCGCGCCGACGGCGATCATGGCGACCGCGGCGAGCAGACCGACGAGGCCGAGCAGCAGGGCGAGCCCGCCGCCGATGCTGTGCGCGGTGAATTCGCGCACTCCGGTCCTGGGCATCTGGGGTACGTCTGGTGTGGCGTCCGTCTCGGACATGGCAGTCCCCGTTCCTCTGAAACCTTGCTGAGCTGCTGGTTCGTGTCAGGCGTGGCGCGAACCCGTTCTAGCAAAGTGATATCACTTTACTCCACATGGCAACCTTCCACAGGTGTGACTCGTCGGTTCTCGTGGGGTGCGTGCCGATTGTCACGTCCCGAAAGTCCGGAAAGCCTGATATTCGCTGGTAGGCGCGGTGTTAGCTTCATGCACTGATTCAGCCTTCTCGCGGAGGGGTTGACCGGATTCACAGAACGGTGCGGCATGATCCGCGCACCGGAGCAGGCCGAGAACGACGAGATACGGAGCGGTGGACGTCATGGGCCGAGCGGAAGAGCGGCGAGCACGGCAGCGTGGTGGCACGCGCCGGGCGGCGCCTGCCCAGGCGACGGGTCACCGTGCCGAGAGCGGGCGCATGGACCGGAGGAGAGGCGGGAGGGCCGGCAAGGACGACCGGAGCTTCATACGCCGCCTGTTCACCTGGAAGAAGGTGCTGGGCACCATCTTCGGGTTCGTGCTGCTGTGCATGGGCGCGTTCGTCGTGCTCTACATGGTGATCGACGTGCCCAACGGCAACAGCGAGGCCAAGCTCCAGAGCAACATCTTCAAGTACAGCGACGGCACGACGATGGCCCGCACCGGCACCGTCAACCGCGAGATCGTCGACCTGGCGGAGATACCCCAGCCCGTCCAGCACACCTTCGTCGCCGCCGAGAACAAGTCGTTCTACGACGACTCGGGCGTCGACCTGAAGGGCACCGCCCGCGGTCTGGTCAACACCCTGTCCGGCAAGGGCAAGCAGGGTGGTTCGACGATCACCCAGCAGTACGTCAAGAACTACTACCTGACCCAGGACCAGACCGTCACGCGCAAGCTGAAGGAACTGGTCATCACGCTCAAGCTGGAACAGAAGAAGTCCAAGGACGAGATCCTCGCGGGCTACATCAACACCAGCTACTACGGGCGTGGCGCCTGGGGCATCCAGGCCGCCGCCCAGGCGTACTACGGCAAGGACGCCTCGAAGCTCACGGTGCAGCAGGGCGCGTATCTCGCGGCGCTGCTCCAGGCCCCCAGCCAGTACGACTGGTCGAGCGCCACCGACACCGGCAGGAAGCTCGCCAAGGCCCGCTGGAACTACGTCCTCGACAACATGGTCGAGAAGCACTGGCTCGACGCGAGCAAGCGTGAGGGCATGACCTTCCCCAAGCCGAACGAGCCGAAGGCGGCGTCCGGCTTCACCGGCCAGGAGGGCTACCTCTACGAGGCGGCGAAGGCCGAGGTCATCAAGGACCTCAACATCACCGAGGACCAGTTCAACGCCGGCGGCTACACGGTCACCCTCAACATCGACCCCAAGAAGCAGAAGGCGCTGGAGAAGTCGGTCAAGGACCAGCTGACCGCCAACCTCGAACCGAAGACCCGCAAGGCGGACGCCCGGGTGCAGGCCGGCGCCGTCTCGGTCGACCCGAAGACCGGCAGGATCGTCGCGATGTACGGCGGCGCGGGCCAGTCCAAGCACTGGAGCAACAACGCCACCCGCACCGACTACCAGCCCGCCTCCACCTTCAAGCCGCTGATCCTCGCGGCCGCGCTCCAGGACCAGGCCACGACCCAGTCCGGGCAGCAGATCAAGGCCAGCACCGTCTACGACGGCACGAGCAAGCGCCCGGTCGTCCTGGACGACAAGAAGGTCGGCTTCGCCCCGCCGAACGAGGACGACCACGACTACGGCCAGGTCACCGTGCAGACCGCCATGAACAAGTCCATCAACTCCGTCTTCGCCCAGATGGGCGCCGACGTCGGCATGGACAAGGTCATGGAGACGGCGAAGCAGCTCGGCATGGACTCCGCCGACCTCAAGCCGTACTACGCCCAGACGCTCGGCACCATGGGCGCCAGCCCGCTGGAGATGGCCGGTGTCTACGCGACGCTCGACAACCACGGCAAGAAGGTCACCCCGCAGATCGTGAAGTCGGTCAGTACCCAGGACGGCAGGTCCGAGCTGCCGGACGCGATCGGCGGCCAGGTCATCGACCGCGGCGTCGCCGACTCGGTCACCTCGGTCCTGACCGGCGTGGTCGACGACGGTACGGCGAAGACGTCGGTCCGTGACAACCCGGCGCGCGACGGCCAGCAGGTCGCGGGCAAGACCGGTACCTCCGACGACAACAAGTCGGCCTGGTTCACCGGGTACACGCCGGACCTGGTCACGTCCGTGGGTCTGTTCGGTGAGGGCGCGCAGAAGACGGCCGATGCCGGCAAGCAGGTCTCCATGAAGGGCGCCGGCGGTCTGCCGCGCGTCGACGGCGGCAGCTTCCCGGCCCGGATCTGGGCGCAGTACATGTTCAACTCGACCAGCTCGAACAGCAAGTTCGACCTGGACACCGACATGGGCGCGGGCGTCGAGCCGACCACCACGGCCCCGGTGACGCCGTCCCAGGAGCCGACGACCGAGGCGCCGAGCGAGACGCCGACGACGCCGAGCCAGACGCCGACGACCGAGGCGCCGACCGAGACGCCCACCACCGAGCCGCCGACGCAGGAGCCGACGACGGAGGAGCCGACGGACCCGGGCGGCGGTGTCACCGACTCGCCGACGATCGAGCTGCCGGGCGGCGGGGGCAACGGCAGAGGCAACCAAGGCTAGCCACACGGCACGCGTGAGGGGGCGACGGAATTCCGTCGCCCCCTCACGCGTGCCGGGTCCACCTCGCGCCCGCGCCTGCCGGGCCCGTCCCACCCGCGCACAGGTCTAGGCGCCGCCGCCCGGCCGCGCCAGCTCGAACCAGACCACCTTGCCGGTGGAGAGCCGGGTGGCGCCCCAGCGCCGGGCGAGACGGTTCACCAGGAACAGGCCGCGGCCGCCCTCGTCGGTGGCGCGCGCCTGCCGCTGCCGGGGCAGCTGCGGCACGTCGTCGCCGACCTCGCAGCGCAGCACGTCGGTACGGAGCAGCCGCAGCGTCACCGGACGGGACGCGTACCGCACCGCGTTCGTGACGACCTCGCTCACCAACAGCTCGACCGAGTCGGTCAGTTCCTCCAGACCCCAGCGCGACAGGGCGCTGCGGGCCAGCCTGCGGGCGCGGCCGGGCGCCGCGTCCTCCGGCTCCAGGAACCAGTACGCGACATCGCTCGGCGCGATCCCGTCGAAGCGGGCGGCGAGCAGCGCGATGTCGTCGTCCCGGTCGCCGGGGCCGAGCATGTCCAGCACCTCGTCGCAGAGGGCTTCGAGGGGCGGCGGATGGTCCGGGCCCGTCAACTGCGCGGTGGCGGCGAGCCGTTCACGCAGTTGCTCTATGCCGGTCCACACGTCCCGCAGTCGCGACTCGACCAGGCCGTCCGTGTACAGGAGCAGCGTCGCACCGGCCGGCGCGTCCAGCTCCACGGCCTCGAAGTCGACGCCGCCGACACCGATCGGGGCGCCGGGCGGCACCCGCAGCACCTCCGCGCGCCCGCCCAGGTGGAGCAGGACCGGCGGCGGATGCCCCGCGTTGGCGATGGTGATGCGGTGCGAGACCGGGTCGTAAACCGCGTACAGGCACGTCGCCATGCGGTCGGTGCCGAGCCGCTGCGCCTGCTCGTCCAGGTGGTGCAGGACCTCCTGCGGCGGCAGGTCGAGCCCGGCCAGGGTCTGCGCCGTCGTGCGCAGCTGGCCCATGATGGCCGCCGACGTCATGGAGTGCCCCATCACGTCGCCGACCACGAGGGCGACCCGGCTGCCCGGCAGCGGGATCGCGTCGTACCAGTCGCCGCCGACCCGGGCCGTCTCCGCCGCCGGAAGGTAGCGCGAGGCCAGCCGGACGCCCGTCGGGCGCGGCAGCGTCTCCGGGAGCATCGTGCGCTGCAACTCGTCGGCGATGTACGCCTCACGCCCGTACAGCACCGCCTTGTCGATGCCGAGCGCGCTGTGCGTCGCCAGCTGCCCGGCCACCAGCAGGTCGTCGGGGTCGAAGGGGAACCGGTCCTGGCGGCGCAGGAACACCGCGGCCCCGATCACCCGGCGCCGCCCCCGCAGCGGAGCCAGGATGACGCGCTGCCCGGTCGGCAACACCGGGTCGCCGCCCAGGAGTTCGGGCAGCGCGGCGAGCGCGGCGGGCGTGTCCGCGAAGACCGGGCGCACCCCGCGCAGCACCTCGGCGAGCGCACCGCCGGGACGCACCGTGCACAATTCGGCACTGCCCGGAGCCAGTTCGGGCTGCGGCACGAGCGTCGACGGCTGTCCCGCACCGTCGGTCTCGGTGTCGTCCACGGCGTCGGGGATCCGGTCGGTGCGGCGCAGTCGCAGCACCATCGGGCCCGTCGGACGCTCGTCGCCGACCGGGAGCGGCTCGCGCAGATAGACCAGGATGGCGTCCGAGAACGTCGGCACCGTGGCCCGGCACAGGCCCATCACGATCTCGTCGAGGTCGATGCCGCGGGCGATCCGCCGGGTCGCGGCGCCCACGAACCGCAGCCGGTCCCCGTCCCTGCGCATCGCCACCGGCTGGCCCGTCGGGCGCGGCTGGCCGGAGCGCCGCTCGGCGCCGTCCGGCGGCCCGGGCGGATCGGGGCGCACGGGTTCGGGCCGCCCCGGCTCGGGAGAGGCCGTGTGCGGCTGCGAGTGCTCGGCGTCCGTGGCGGCCCGGCGCGGCTGCTCCGGTAAGCCGCCGGACGCCCCGGTCGACTGCGCCGACTGCGCCGACTCCGGGGTGTGCCGAAGGGCCCCGCGAGGGTCCGCGGGGCGGGCCGCCGCGCCGAGGTGGCGGCCTTCGTGGGAGCCTTGATAAGAGGCTGAGTGCTCCGTCACGCGTGTCGAATCCGTCCGTCCGGGGCTGCGCGCCGTGTCACTGGCCGGTGCGTCGGCAGTCGATGAACAGCTGGTGCTCGGGTGCCCGCAGGAGTCCCGATACCCGGAACGTGTGCCCGGGGAACGGAATCCCGGCCTCGCGCACGGCACAGGCGCGTGCGCGCAGGCCACTGTCGGCCACTTCCTGTGTGCCGTCCATGAGTTGACGGTCTCTCCCGCCCGATCCACCCACGTTCACGGTCTCGCCGCCCCTCGATGACCTCGTTGACATCGTGTCAGACCCACTACGTGCACGAAGAGTTGCTGCCCGAACTCCTCACATCTGCTGCGGTGCGCGCTTGCGGAGGACGATCCTACGTTTACTCCCCGGGGGCGCATCAAGGGTCTCATGAGGACACATGCGCGGGCGCAGGCATCCGGTCCCAGTCGGCGGGCAACGCCGGTACCGGCCAGGCCGGGTCGGGCCGCCAGCGCTGCCAGCCGTCGCAGAACGGATGGCCCCAGCCGCGGATCACCTCGACGGCGCGGGCCCCCGCCTCCCGCACCGACCGGGCCTGCCGCGCGTCCATCAGGCCCACGGTCTGCGCCTGCGCGAACTCGTCCTCGTCGTGCCAGCGCCAGCTGCCGTCCTCGTACACGGACAGGTCCAGGAAGTGGTCCTCGGAGTCGACACCGCCCGACCAGCGGGTCTGCGGCTCCTCAAGGTTCACGTACCAGTTGCGGAAGGTCCAGTCCGGCTCCCAGAAGAGCCACACCGACCACGGCTCGCCGGGCCGCGCCAGCTTCAGCACGCCGGCGCCGAACCAGCGGTCCCGGTGCACCGTGCGCGGCTTGGTGTAGCGGGTGGCCAGCGGCTCGCG
This sequence comes from Streptomyces sp. VRA16 Mangrove soil, assembly GCF_017377775.1. GTDB lineage: Bacteria > Actinomycetota > Actinomycetes > Streptomycetales > Streptomycetaceae > Streptomyces. The sequence continues at coordinate 44,120 of NZ_JAFVLN010000010.1, read as the reverse complement.
GTGCAGCGGGGTGCCGTCCGCGAGGACCGGCTTGACGCACTCGGTGCCGGGCGCCATCCAGGCGGCGAGCAGCTCGTCGGTGTCCTGCACGACGGTGACCGGACGGCAGATGTGAAAGCCGTCGCCCGCGTTGGCGCGGTAGCGCCACAGGACCTGCTCCCCTGGCGCCCAGCGCCCCACGCCACACCGGTCGTTGTCTGTCATGGACAGATATTAGGTGCCGCTGGCATACGACCACAGCGACGAGCGTCACGAATACGTCATCCGGCCACCACCTGTTACGGGCGGGTCATCCGCAGGACATCCAGCGCCTCGTCGAGCTGCTCCTCGGTGAGGTCGCCGCGCTCCACGTACCCGCCCTCGACGACCACCTCACGGATCGTCCTGCGCTCGGCGAGGGACTTCTTGGCGACCTTGGCCGCCTCCTCGTACCCGATGTACTTGTTCAGCGGCGTCACGACGGAGGGGGAGGACTCGGCGTACTCGCGGGCGCGCTCGCGGTTCGCGGTGATGCCGTCGACCGTGCGGTCGGCCAGGAGCCGGCTGACGTTGGCCAGCAGGCGGATCGATTCCAGGACGTTCTTGGCGATCACGGGCAGCATGACATTCAGCTCGAAATTGCCCGCCGCACCCGCGGTGGCCACCGTCGCGTCGTTCCCGATCACCTGCGCGGCGACCATCAGCGTCGCCTCGGGAATGACCGGATTCACCTTGCCCGGCATGATCGACGAACCGGGCTGCAGGTCCGGGAGGTTGATCTCGGCGAGCCCGGTGCGCGGGCCCGACGCCGCCCACCGCAGATCGTTGGCGATCTTCGTGAGGCCGACCGCGACGGTGCGCAGCTGCCCGCTGGTCTCCACGATGCCGTCGCGCGCGCCCTGCGCCTCGAAGTGGTCGCGCGCCTCGGTCAGCGGCAGGCCCGTGGCCCGCGCGACCTCGGCGATCACGGCCGCCGAGAACCCGGGCGGCGTGTTGATCCCCGTACCGACCGCCGTGCCGCCCAACGGGAGTTCGGCCAGGCGGGGGAGCGAGGCCGTGAGCCGCTCGACGCCGTAGCGGACCTGCGCCGCGTACCCGCCGAACTCCTGGCCGAGCGTCACCGGCGTCGCGTCCATCAGATGCGTACGGCCCGACTTCACCACGTCGGCGAACTCCGCCGCCTTGCGCTCCAGGGACGCGGCGAGGTGGTCGAGGGCCGGGATCAGGTCGTGGGTGACGGCGGCCGTCGCCGCGATGTGGATCGAGGAGGGGAAGACGTCGTTCGACGACTGCGAGGCGTTGACGTGGTCGTTCGGGTGCACGTCCCGGCCCAGGCGCTCGGTGGCGAGGGTGGCCAGGACCTCGTTGGTGTTCATGTTCGACGAGGTGCCGGAGCCCGTCTGGTACACGTCCACCGGGAACTCGTCGTCCCAGCGGCCCTCGGCGACCTCGCCCGCCGCGTCCACGATGGCGTCCGCGATGTCCTTGTCGAGCACCCCGAGCTCGGCGTTGACCTTGGCTGCGGCGGCCTTGATGCGGGCGAGCGCCTCGATGTGGGCGCGCTCGATGCGCTGCCCGGAGACCGGGAAGTTCTCCACGGCGCGCTGGGTCTGCGCCCGCCACTTGGCGTCCGCGGGCACCCGCACCTCGCCCATGGAGTCGTGCTCGATCCGGAATCCGCCGTCGTTCGCCGTGCTCGTCATGACTGCCTTCCTCCTCATGGTCCTGTCCCTGCCAGCGTCGGCCACCCGGCCGCTATTCCACGGCAACCGCGCCACATCCGTCGCCGGCACGTGTGCGCAGACGTCCGTACGGGAAACGCGGGACCCATGACGACGACGCTCGGTGCCTTCGTCCTCGGCACCCCCGATCCGCCCGCCCTGGCCGACTTCTACCGCGCCCTGCTGGGCTGGGAGGAGGTCGACCGGCAGCCCGACTGGGTGCGGCTGCGCCATCCCGGGCAGGAGCGGCCGGGACTGAGCTTCCAGCGGGAGACGGACCACACGCCCCCGGTGTGGCCGCAGCGCCCCGGCAGCCAGCAGATGCAGGCGCACCTCGATCTCCAGGTCGACGACCTGGAGGCCGAGACGGCGCGGGCCCGCGCGCTCGGCGCGACGCTGGAGGAGCACCAGCCGCAGCAGGGCGTACGGGTGCTGCGCGACCCGCACGGCCACCCGTTCTGCCTCTTCCTGCCGGGCGCCTGACGCACGAAGGCCCCCTCCGTGCCGGAGGGGGCCTGTGCACGAAGGACCGTGCGGACGGTCAGGACAGCTGCGAGCCCTGGCGCACCGGGATGTGCGTGAACGTCGGCTCGGGCGCCGGGTTCTGGAAGAAGTCGTTGCCCTTGTCGTCGACGACGATGAACGCCGGGAAGTCCTCGACCTCGATCTTCCAGACGGCCTCCATGCCGTCCTCCTCGTTGTCCAGGACCTCGATCTTCTTGATGCAGTCCTGGGCGAGACGGGCGGCCGGGCCGCCGATGGAGCCGAGGTAGAAGCCGCCGTGCGTGCCGCACGCGTCGGTGACCTGCTGCGAGCGGTTGCCCTTGGCCAGCATCACCATCGAGCCGCCCGCCGCCTGGAACTGCTCGACGTACGAGTCCATCCGGCCGGCCGTCGTCGGGCCGAAGGAACCGGACGCGTAGCCCTCGGGGGTCTTGGCCGGGCCCGCGTAGTACACCGGGTGGTCCTTCAGGTACTGCGGCATCTCCTCGCCGGCGTCGAGCCGCGCCTTGATCTTGGCGTGGGCGATGTCGCGGGCCACGACCAGCGAACCGCTCAGCGAGAGGCGGGTCTTGACCGGGTACTTCGTCAGCTCGGCACGGATCGCGTCCATCGGCTGGTTGAGGTCGATCTTCACGACGTCGGAGGACTCGGCGTCCTCGTTGAGGGACTCGTCCGTGGTCTCCGGCAGGAACCGCGCCGGGTCCGTCTCCAGCTGCTCCAGGAAGACGCCCTCGGCGGTGATCTTCGCGACGGCCTGGCGGTCCGCCGAGCAGGAGACGGCGATGGCGACCGGGCAGGAGGCGCCGTGCCGCGGCAGACGCACCACGCGCACGTCGTGGCAGAAGTACTTGCCGCCGAACTGGGCGCCGATGCCGATCTTCTGCGTCAGCTCGAAGACCTTCTCCTCCAGCTCCTTGTCCCGGAAGCCGTGGCCCAGCTCCGAACCTTCGGACGGGATCTCGTCCAGGTAGTGCGCGGAGGCGTACTTCGCGGTCTTCAGCGCGAACTCGGCGGACGTGCCGCCGACGACGATCGCGAGGTGGTACGGCGGGCACGCGGCCGTACCCAGCGAACGGATCTTCTCCTCCAGGAACTTCATCATGGAGGCCTCGTTCAGGACGGCCTTCGTCTCCTGGTACAGGAACGACTTGTTGGCCGAGCCGCCGCCCTTCGCCATGAAGAGGAACTTGTAGGCGCCGCCGTCGGTCGCGTACAGCTCGATCTGGGCCGGGAGGTTCGAGCCGGTGTTCTTCTCGTTCCACATGGTCAGCGGGGCCATCTGCGAGTAGCGCAGGTTCAGGTTCTTGTAGGCGTCGTAGATGCCCTTGGAGAGCGACTTCTCGTCCTCACCTTCGGTGAGGACGTTCTGCCCGCGCTTGCCCATGACGATCGCGGTGCCGGTGTCCTGGCACATCGGGAGCACGCCCGCGGCCGCGATGTTCGCGTTCTTCAGCAGGTCGAGCGCGACGAACTTGTCGTTGTTCGACGCCTCCGGGTCGTCGACGATCCGGCGCAGCTGTGCGAGGTGGGCCGGGCGCAGGTAGTGCTGAATGTCGTGGATGGCCTCCTCGGCGAGCTTGCGCAGCGCCTCCGGCTCGACCTTCAGGAACGTACGGCCGTCCGGCCCCTCGACGGTGGAGACACCTTCGGAGGTCACCAGGCGGTACGGCGTGGTGTCCTCGCCCTGGGGGAGCAGATCGGTGTACGCGAACTCAGGCATCTCGCCCATTCCTCACTCGACAGACAGCAGGCTGGCATTCGTTGGCAGCGCCAACCAGCGTAGAACCTGGTGGCGCGGCCGGAGCTGTGAGGTAAGGCTCAGTTGGTCCGTGACAGGGCGCGATCGGGAGGCCGCGCCCCCTAGTCGCGATCTATCGCGTTTGGGTACGCTGCTGTCGTGGACCTCCAAAAACGCCCTTCGCAGCCCGCCCCCAGCGCTCCCACGGCGGACCCGACCGTCCTGCGTGCCTCCGACGCGGACCGGGACCGGATCGCGGACATCCTGCGCGAAGCGCTCGCGGAGGGCCGGCTCGACGCGGACGAGCACGCCGAGCGGATCGACCGGGTCTACCGCGCCAAGACCGTGGGCGAGCTGGAGCCGCTCGTGCGGGACCTGCCCGGCGTGCACGCCGCCCGCCCGACGGTCGTCTCCCCGGCGCCCGACCAGCCCGCGCCCGGCACCGTCCCGCCGCTGCCGGGGGAGAACCTGGTGGCGGTGTTCAGCTCGACCGTCCGCAGGGGCCGCTGGCGCGTGGGCCGCCGTACGCACGCGTACGCCGTGTTCGGCAGTGTCGAGATCGACCTCAGCGAGGCGATCTTCGAGTACCCGCAGGTCTACATCAAAGCGGTCTCCGTCTTCGGCAGCGTCGAGATCAAGGTCCCGGAGAACATCTCGCTGCGCGGCAGCGGCGGCGGCATCCTCGGCAGCTTCGAGGTGGACGCGATGGACGCGCCCGAGGCCGAGGCGCCGGTCGTGTACGTCGACGGGGTGGCCGTGCTCGGCAGCATCGAGGCGCGGCCCCGGCGCGGCAAGGTCATCGCGAACCTGGAGAAGCACCTGCGCAAGCACTTCGGCTGAACGCACGGCTCCGCGAGGGCGCCCGGGTGAACTCCTGTATGCGCTCGGGAACTTCCGTGCTTCGGAACTCAGTGCATAGGCGTCGACACAGCGGGTAGAGCTTGCTGCATCGTCTACCGATCGACCCCTGTTGCCTTTGAAGCTCGCGAAAGCCGTCGTTAGCCGTCGTCAGGAGTAGACCGTGCTGCATCCGCCGCATCAGTCCCTGCAGGTCGCCGCCGTACCGCAGCAGCGGGGGCCAGCCAGGGACAGGGATCAGGACGCGCCCTGGCACACGGAGGCCGTGTGCAGGCGCGACGAGGCGGGACTCTTCTTCGCCCCTTCCAAGGAGCCCACCGCCGCGCGCCTCTCGCGCGAGGATGCGGCCAAGCGGGTCTGTGCCCGCTGTCCCGTGATGGTCGAGTGCCGTGAGCACGCGCTGCTCCAGCCGGAGCCGTACGGGGTGTGGGGCGGCCTGACGGCGGCCGAGCGCCGGGTGGTCCTCGCCCGCAGGCGCCGGCGCGACGTGGAGCTCAAGAAGGCGGCGCGAGCGGTGGCCGCCGCCGGCTGAGCCGGTTCCGTACGCGTTCGGGGGCGCCCTGTGCGAACAGGGCGCCCCCTCACGGCTTCACTGCGCCGGCGCCTCGACCGGTCTGTTCGCACAGGTCTGTTAGGCAGGTCTGTTAGGCAGGCTTGCTCGACCGGCCTGTTCGGCAGGTCTGGTCGACGGGTCTGCTCGGCAGGTCTGTTCGGCAGGTCTGGTCGACGGGTCTGCTCGACCGGCCTGTTCGGCAGGTCTGGTCGACCGGCCTGCTCGACCGGCCTGCTCGACCGGCCTGTTCGGCAGGTCTGCTCGGCAGGTCTGCTTGTCGGGCCTACTTGGCCCGGTCGAAGTCGATCGCGCTGTAGGCACGCAGCTTGCTCAGCCGGTGCTCCGAGTCGATCTGCCGGATCGTGCCGGACTTGGAGCGCATCACGAGGGACGACGTCGTCGCCGTCTCCGAGCGGTAGCGCACGCCGCGCAGCAGCTCGCCGTCGGTGATGCCGGTGGCCACGAAGAACACGTTCTCCCCGGAGACCAGGTCGTCGGTGGACAGGACGCGGTCCAGGTCGTGCCCCGCGTCGATGGCCCGCCGGCGCTCCTCCTCGTCCTTGGGCCACAGCTTGCCCTGGATCACACCGCCCAGGCACTTCATGGCGCAGGCCGAGATGATGCCCTCGGGGGTGCCGCCGATGCCGAGCATCAGGTCCACGCCCGTCCCCTCGCGCACGGCGAGGATCGAACCGGCCACGTCGCCGTCCGAGATCAGCTTGATGCGGGCGCCGGTCTCCCGGATCTCCTTGATCATGCCCTCGTGGCGGGGCCGGTCGAGGATGACGACGGTGACGTCCTCGGGGGAGGCCTTCTTCGCCTTGGCGACGCGGCGGATGTTCACCGACACCGGCGCGTTGATGTCCACGAAGTCCGCGGCCTCCGGGCCGGTGACCAGCTTGTCCATGTAGAAGACGGCCGACGGGTCGAACATGGTGCCGCGGTCGGCGGCGGCCAGCACGGCGATCGCGTTCGGCATGCCCTTGGCGCACAGGGTCGTGCCGTCGATCGGGTCGACGGCGATGTCGCACTCGGCGCCCGTCCCGTCCCCGACCCGCTCGCCGTTGAACAGCATCGGGGCCTCGTCCTTCTCGCCCTCGCCGATGACGACGACGCCGTTCATCGAGACGGTGGAGACGAGGGTGCGCATGGCGCGCACGGCCGCGCCGTCCGCTCCGTTCTTGTCGCCGCGGCCCACCCAGCGGCCCGCGGCCATGGCGGCGGCCTCGGTGACGCGGACGAGTTCCAGGGCGAGGTTGCGGTCGGGGGCCTCGGAGGGGACCTCGAGTTCGGACGGCAGCTGGTGATGCTGATGCTCGGTCATCGAGACGCACCTTTCTGTTCCGGCGTTGGTGTTTCGCCGGGATACGACAAATGAGGAGGGGCGCCCGAAGGGCTCAGTGCAAGGGCGGTGGTGGGCGACGGGCGGGCGGATGAGGGTTGTTATGGGGCGAACTCTATCGCCCGTACGACAATCTGAGCAGACCACCCCACGAATGAGCGGTTCCGTTCATGACAGGTGGCGCATTTCGGGACGCAACAGGGGACCTGACGGCGGAGATCGATCGGCCACCTGCGACGATGGGGCGCGTGGCAGGAAGAAATGGCAAGAAGACGGTGGGCAGCCTGGTGCTGTCCCTGGGTGTCTGTGTCGTGACGGCGGGCGTGGTCTATCTCTTCGTCCCGCACGACGACTCCAAGGAGACCCCGGTCCCGCGCGTGGACTACCGGGTCGAGCTCCTGTCGGCCCGCCGCGCGGCCCCTTATCCGGTGGCCGCCCCCGAGGGCCTGTCCAAGTCCTGGAAGGCGACCTCGGTGCGTTACGAGGCGGAGCGGAACGAGACCTGGCACCTCGGCTTCCTCGACCCCGACGGCCAGTACGTCGCCGTCGAGCAGTCGACCGACAAGCCGGCCCGGTTCATCGACGACGCCAGCCAGGGCGCCGAGGCGACCAGCGGCAAGCAGTCGATCAACGGCGCGGAGTGGCAGCGCTACAAGGGCGACAAGTACGACGCCCTGGTGCTGAAGGAGAAGGGCTCCACGACGGTGGTGACCGGCACCGCGGGCTTCGGTCAGCTGACGAAGATGGCCGAATCGCTGAAGATGGAGCGGGCCGAGTCCGCGTGATCCGTACATGCAGGAAGGGCCCCCGGCGACATCGCCGGGGGCCCTTCCTGCATGTACTGCGGTGGCTCAGACGGTCGTGATGACCTGGTCGAGCTCCAGGCGCGGGGAGCGCGGGAACCAGGCGTCGTCGCCCGGCTTGCCGATGTTGACGATCATCAGCGGGGTGTGGTCGGCGTCCAGGAACTCCTTCTGGACACCGTCGAAGTCGAAGCCGGTCATCGGGCCCGCGGCCAGACCGGCGGCGCGCACGCCCATGATGAAGTAGCCGGCCTGCAGCGTGGCGTTGACCAGCGCGGCCTGCTCGCGGACCGGGCGCTCGGAGAAGAACGCGTCCTTGGCCTGCGGGAAGTGCGGGAAGAGCTGCGGCAGCTCCTCGTGGAACTCGTTGTCCGCGGAGAGGATCGCGACCAGCGGGGCCGAGGCGGTCTTCGGCTGGTTGCCCTCGGCCATGTGCTTCACCAGGCGCTCGCGAGCCTCGGCGGAACGGACCAGGGTGATGCGCAGCGGCGACTGGTTGAAGGCGGTCGGACCGTACTTGACCAGGTCGTAGATCGCCTGGACCTGCTCGTCGGTCACCGGCTCGTCGGTGAAGGTGTTCGCGGTGCGGGCCTCGCGGAAGAGCAGGTCCTGGGCGGCGGGGTCAAGAACGAGGGACATCGATCAACCTTCTCGTGGGGATCAACTGATGACTCCGACCGTACGCCCAACGAGGTTCAACTTTCAACAAAAGCCTTCGTGATGCTGTTCACAAGGAGCCCGGACGTCACTCCTCGTCCTCGTCCGCCGCCCCTGCGTCGTCACCGTCCTCACCGTCGGCGCCGTTCGCGTCCGCCAGCGCCGCGTCGAGCCGGGCGCGCGCCCCGTCCAGCCAGCGGCGGCACACCTTCGCCAGCTCCTCGCCGCGCTCCCACAGCGCGAGGGACTCCTCCAGAGAGGTGCCGCCCGCCTCCAGGCGCCGTACGACATCGATCAGCTCGTCCCGCGCCTGCTCGTAGCCGAGCGTCGCGTCGGCCGGCTGGTCCTTCGTGCTCGCGTTCGTCTTCGCCATCGCCTTGTCCCTCATGCTTCTTCTGTGACTCGTACGGAGAACTCGCCCTCGGCGACCCGGGCCCGCAGCGGCTCGTCCGGGCCCACCTCGTCCGGGCCGCGCACCACGTGCCCGTCCGGCTTCTGCAGCACCGCGTAACCGCGCTTGAGGGTGGCCGCGGGGGAGAGGGCCACCACGCGTGCGTGCGTGTGCGTCAGCTCCGACTCGGCGCGGTCCAGGAGGTGGCCGAGGGTGCGCCGTGCGCGGTCGGCCAGCGCCGCGACCTGCTCCTCCCGCTCGTCCACCATGCGGTGCGGATCCTCTATGGAGGGGCGGGCGAGCGCCGCGGCGAGCCCGCGCTCCTCCCGCTCGATGTACGCCTCCACGCTGCGCCGGGCCCGGTCCCGCAGGAAGCGCACCCGCTCGTACTCCTCGCCCACGTCCGGCACCACCTTCTTCGCGGCGTCGGTCGGGGTGGAGGCCCGCAGGTCGGCGACGTAGTCGAGCAGCGGGGTGTCCGGCTCGTGGCCGATCGCGGAGACGACCGGGGTGCGGCACGAGGCCACGGCCCGCACCAACTGCTCGTCGGAGAACGGCAGCAGGTCCTCCACGCTGCCGCCACCGCGCGCCACGACGATCACGTCCACGTCGTCGAGCGCGTCCAACTCCTTGACCGCCTGAACCACTTGGGGCACCGCGTGCACGCCCTGCACCGGCACGTTGCGCACCTCGAAGCGGACCGCCGGCCAGCGCCTGCGCGCGTTCTCCAGCACGTCACGCTCCGCCGCCGAGGCGCGCCCGCACACCAGGCCGATGAGCTGCGGCAGGAACGGCAGCGGCTTCTTGCGGTCGGCGGCGAACAGCCCCTCCGCGGCCAGCGCCTTCTTCAACTGCTCCAGACGGGCCAGCAGTTCACCCATCCCGACCAGACGGATCTCGGCGGCGCGCAGCGAGAGCTGGCCGCGCGGCGCGTACCACTCCGGCTTCGCGTGCACCACGATCCGGGAACCCTCCCGCACGGCGTCCGCCACCGCGTCGAACACCTGGCGGTAGCAGGTGACCGAGACCGAGATGTCGTGCGAGGGATCGCGCAGCGTCAGGAACACGACACCGGCGCCGGGCCGCCGGGACAGCTGCGTGATCTGCCCCTCGACCCACACGGCACCGAGCCGGTCGATCCATCCGCCGATCAGCCGCGACACCTCGCCGACGGGGATCGGGGTGTCCGGGGACGTGTTGACAGCCATGCCGCGAGCGTAGCCGCAGCCACCGACATCGCCGTATGTACGACCATCGGGACGGCCCCCGCGCGGGGGTGCGGCGTGGTGGCGGCGCGGGCCACGGACGGCTTCCTAGCGTCGCAGGATGACGCGAACCACCCGCACTCCCCTGGCCGTCGCGGCCACCGCCTCCCTCGCCTGCACGGCCGGTCTCGGGCTCGCGCTGCCCGGCACGGCGGCCGGCGCCGGGGCGCTCCGCGACACCGTGACCATCGGCAACCCCGTGGCCGGCAGCAACGGCTTCGGTGTCGTCACCGAGGCGGACGCCACCCTCGGCAGCACCGAGTCCGAGGGCCCCGTCGCCGTCGGCGGGAACCTCCGCTTCGGCGACGGCTACAACGTGGCCCTCAACGACACCGGCAGCTATGTCGCCCCCGGCGACTCCCAGCCCATCGCGCTCCTGGTCGGCGGCCGCGTCGACTACGCGGGCAGCAGCCCCGTCGGCGTGCTGAGAGTGCTGCGCGACGGGTACGTGAAGATCGGCGACATGACCGGCGGACAGGCCCTGACCACCGACCAGAACGGGGCCTTTGTCGACACCCGGGTGGACACCACGGGCAGCGCCTACGACTCCACCCCGCGCATCGAACTGACCACACGGGAGTCGGCCGCCGCGGTCGCGCAGTCCGGCCTGATGGACTTCCCCGCCCTGTTCACGACGTACCGGGAGCGCGCCCAGCGGATGAACCGGTGCGCGACCAATGTCGTGCTGCGCGACGGGAACGGCACCCCACTGGGTGACCAGGACGCCGTCCCCGCGAACGCCAACCTGAAGATCACGCTCACCGAGGGCGTCACCAACGTCCTGCACATCACCGGCGCCAACCTGAACGACATCGCCGATCTGACGTTCACCAACCAGCCCAGCGCCTCGACCCCGCTGGTCGTCGTGGTCGACACCTCGGCGGAGGGCGGCGACTACACCTGGCGCACGCCCACCCTCGCCGGGGTCGGCGGCGCGCAGGCGCCCTACATGCTCTGGGACTTCCCGGACGCCACGAAGATCACCATCGCCGACGGGGACACCCTGGAGGGCACGCTCTTCGCCCCCTCCGCCGACGTCACCGACCTCGACCCCGCCAACATGGAGGGCGACGTCATCGTGAAGTCGCTGGTCGCGGGCCCGCTGACGGCGAGTGGCAGCACGGACGTGAACGCGGGGGAGATCCACTACTTCCCGTTCGCGGCGGAGCTGGAGTGCTCCGACAAGAAGCCCGCGAACGCCACGCTCACCCCGGCGCCGTCCTCCTCGTCCGTGACGCCGACGACCACAGCGACGCCGACGCCTACGCCTACGCCTACGCCGACCGCGACGCCTACGCCGACCGGTTCCCTGTCGCCCTCGCCGACCCCGACCCCGACCCTGACCCCGGCCCCGACCCCGGCTCCCTCGACGTCGCCCGCCGCGACACCGTCCTCGCAGCCCTCGCCGACCGGTCCCGAACTGGCGAACACCGGTGCCGGCCGGCGGACCGGACTGCTCGGGGTGATCGCCGTCGGCGCGATCGGCACGGGGAGCGCGGCCCTGATCTGGGCCCGGCGCCGCAGGACGCGCTGAAAGGCACGCTGAAGGCGCGCTGGAAAAACGTCACGCCTGGGGTGCGGCGGGCTCCCGTCCCCGCTGCACCACCAGCACCACCAGACCCACGGCCAGCCAGATCGCGCCGACCACCTGCGCCGTGCCGGACGCCTCCACGATCACCGCGACCGTGATCGCGGCACCGACGACCGGGATGACCAGATGCCGCCACCAGCTGATCTGCTCCCCGCGGCGGCGCACCACGAAGTAGCCGACCACGCTCGCGTGCAGCAGCGTGAACGCGGTCAGGGCGCCGATGTCCACGACCGACGTCAGTTGGTCGAGACCGTCGTCACGGCGGGCCGCCCAGACCGCCGCGATCAGCGTGATCACCGCGGCCACCAGCAGCGCGGCGCGCGGCACGCCCGAGTCCGTGCGGGACAGCGCCTTCGGCAGCCGCCGGTCGCGGGCCATCGCGAACAGCAGCCGCCCGGCCGCGGCCTGCCCGGCCAGGGCCGCGAACGCCGCGCCGATCGCCTTGCTCACCGCCACCAGGTCGTGGAGCCAGGTCCCGGCCGCCTCGTTCACGGTGTCGTAGAACGCGGACCCCTGCTTGGCGGGATCGGCGGCCAGCTGTGCCGACGTCGTCGGCTCCAGGAGGGCCGCCAGGTAGGTCTGCGCGATGAACAGCACACCGGTGAGGACCAGGCAGAACAGCACCGCCCGCGCCACCTTCGCCGAACCGCCGGTGACCTCCTCGGCGAACGTGGCGATGGCGTCGAAGCCGAGGTACGAAAGCACGGCCACCGACACCGCGGCGAGCACCGCCGACAGGGCGAACGTGCCCTGGGTGCCGTCGCCGGTCAGCGGCGACAGCCAGCCGCGCTGCGCGCCGTCCGTGGCGAGAACCACGATCGCGGAGACCATGAAGATCACCAGCACCGTGATCTCCATCGCCAGGACCGCGAAGCCGACCCGGGCCGCCGCCCGGACGCCCCACAGGTTGAGCAGGGTCGTGACGACCACGGCGAGCGCCGTCCACACCCACCGCGAGACGTCCGGCACCAGCGAGTTCATCGCGATCCCGGAGAACAGGTACGCGACGGCCGGGATGAGGAGATAGTCCAGCATCGCCATCCAGCCCGCGATGAAGCCGGGCCCCTTTCCGAGCCCCACGCGCGCGTAGGCGTAGACGGACCCGGCCCGGGGAGCGACCCGCACCATCTGCGCGTAGCTGAATGCGGTGAACGCCATCGCGATCGTGGCGACGACGTAGACGAGGGCGACGGCGCCGTGGGACTTCGCGTCCAGGGTGCCGAAGACGCCGACGGGTGCCATGGGGGCGATGAACAGGAGCCCGTAGACCACAAGGTCGCGAAAGCCGAGGTCCCGCCTGAGCGTGGCTTCCTCAGGGGTCCTCTCGGGGGTGGTGCCGGCGGACATCGCGCCTCCGTATGTCGCCCGTTTCCAAGCACAGACACGTGCACAGATCTTCAGTCTCTGTAAGCGCGCCGTTTCCGGCCTGTCGAACGGGGGATCTTTGGCCCGCCCGGTGCCCCCTTACGATGGGGAACATGACTGCTACCACTGGCTCCCGCCGCGTCCTGCTCGCCGCCCCCCGTGGCTACTGCGCCGGTGTGGACCGTGCCGTGATCGCCGTCGAGAAGGCCCTGGAGCAGTACGGGTCTCCGATCTACGTCCGCCACGAGATCGTGCACAACAAGTACGTCGTGCAGACGCTGGAGCGAAAGGGCGCCATCTTCGTCGAACAGACGGAGGAGGTCCCCGAGGGCTCGATCGTGATGTTCTCGGCGCACGGCGTCGCACCGACCGTCCACGAAGAGGCGGCGCGCGGCCGGCTCGCCACCATCGACGCGACCTGCCCGCTCGTCACCAAGGTCCACAAGGAAGCGATCCGGTACGCGAACGAGGACTTCGACATCCTCCTGATCGGGCACGAGGGCCACGAGGAGGTCATCGGCACGTCCGGCGAGGCCCCCGACCACATCACGCTGGTCGACGGCCCCGAGGATGTCGCCAAGGTCGAGGTCCGCGACCCGGAGAAGGTCGTCTGGCTCTCCCAGACCACGCTCTCCGTCGACGAGACGATGGAGACCGTCGACGCCCTGAAGACCAAGTTCCCGGGGCTCGTCTCCCCGCCGAGCGACGACATCTGCTACGCCACGCAGAACCGCCAGCTGGCCGTGAAGCAGATGGGCGCCGAGGCCGACCTCGTCATCGTCGTCGGCTCGCGCAACTCGTCGAACTCCAAGCGGCTCGTCGAGGTCGCCAAGCTGGCCGGGGCCAAGGACGCGTACCTGGTCGACTTCGCCAGCGAGATCGAGGAGTCCTGGCTGGAGGGCGTCGGCACGGTCGGTGTCACCTCCGGCGCCTCGGTCCCGGACGTCCTCGTCGAGGAGGTCCTGGAGTGGCTCTCGCAGCGCGGCTACGCGGACGTGGAGATCGTGAAGGCGGCCGAGGAGTCGATCACCTTCTCGCTGCCCAAGGAGCTCCGCCGTGATCTGCGCGCCGAGGCCGCGGCGCTGATGCAGGGCTCCACCGAGAGCTAGACCGGGTGATCCGACGGGTGATCCGTCGGGTGATCCGCGGACGGGTCCGTAGACGGGCCCGCCGGCGGTTCCGTCGGCGGTTCCGCCCACAAGAAGTGAGGGTCGGCGGCGCGTCGTACCGTGGGTCCATGGAGATCTTCGGTGTGGACATCGGCGGATCAGGGATCAAGGGCGCTCCGGTCGACCTGGAGCGCGGCGATCTCTCCCAGGAGCGGTTCAAGGTGCTGACTCCGCAGCCCGCCACGCCCGACGCGGTGGCCGACGGCGTCAAGGAGGTCGTCGACCACTTCGGGGTCAGATGCGACCGGGTCGGCATCACGTTCCCCGGCGTCGTCACGGGCGGCGCCACCATCCGCACCGCGGCCAATGTCGACAAGGGCTGGATCGACGTCGACGCCCGCGCGCTGCTCAGCGAGCGGCTCGGCGGCCTTCCGGTGACGATCATGAACGACGCCGACGCCGCCGGCGTCGCCGAGATGCACTTCGGCGCGGGCCGCGGCCGCAAGGGCACGGTGCTGCTGCTCACCTTCGGCACCGGCATCGGCAGCGCCCTGTTCTCCGACGGCGTCCTGGTGTCGAACACGGAGCTGGGCCATCTGGAGCTCGACGGCCACGACGCCGAGCACCGCGCCTCCACCAAGGCCAAGGAGGACCACGACCTCAGCTGGGAGCACTGGGCCAAGCGCGTCACCAAATACCTGGCGCATGTGGAGATGCTGTTCTCGCCCGAGCTGTTCATCATCGGCGGCGGCGTCAGCCGCAAGGCCCACAAGTTCCTGCCGCTGATCCAGGGCATCAAGGCGGAGATCGTCCCCGCCGAGCTGCAGAACAACGCGGGGATCGTGGGCGCGGCGATGTCCGCCTCGCGCGCGTAGCGCTCCGGACGGGTCAGGCCCGGCGCGGCCTGGGTGCCTTCGGCGGCTCCTGACCGGCCCCGGCTCCGGGCCCGTGCGGTCCGGTCCGGCGCTGCTGGGCGGCCTTGCGCGCCATCAGCCGCACCTTCCGTACGGTCACGACAAGACCGGCGACCAGCGTGCCGCCGTACAGCCAGCCGGCGCTCGTCGCCAGCATCGTCACCAGGTTGGCGAGGTGCGTACTGAGGTCGCTGCCGCTGTCGGCGACGAACAGCGCGCCGAGGGCGTACGCGATGGGCACCGAGACCGGCGCCGCGACCAGGTCGGCCTTGCGCACCCATCCCGCCGCGAGCCCGCTGACCAGCAGGAACAGCACGCCGTACACGGCGACGGAGCCGCCGAACAGCACGCCGTCGAGGAACCCGAGCACCAGCATCGCCACCACGCAGAACAGGCCGCCGCCCAGGCCCGTCAGGCGCGGGTTCGGGAAGCGGCGCAGCGCACGCAGCAGCGGCGGCAGCCGCCGGGCCGTGCCGCCGCCGCCCGCGCGGTACACGGTGGCGGACTCGGCGGGCACGTCGCCGCCCTGTGCCTGCGGAGGCAGGGCGGCGGGGCCGCGACGGGGGCGGGATTGCGGGGGACGCGTCCTGTGTTGCTCCACAGGCCCAACATAGGTGGGCTTATAGGCGCAATACGCCGCGGGACACGCGGTTGGGCCAAGCTTGACTGTTGTTGGCTCGGGCGTTCGATACGCCGCAGGTCCGAAGAGACCGAGGCCGTAGACTGGTGGACCGCCCACACCTCTCCTCCTCTTGTACGGGAAGTCGCAACGTGTCGCTCACGATCGGAATCGTCGGTCTGCCCAATGTCGGCAAGTCGACCCTGTTCAACGCCCTGACCAAGAACGACGTGCTCGCGGCCAACTACCCGTTCGCCACGATCGAGCCCAACGTCGGCGTCGTGGGCGTCCCGGACTCCCGCCTCACCAAGCTGGCGGAGATCTTCTCCTCGCAGAAGGTCCTCCCGGCGACGGTGGACTTCGTCGACATCGCGGGCATCGTGCGCGGCGCCTCCGAGGGCGAGGGCCTGGGCAACAAGTTCCTGGCGAACATCCGCGAGTCGGACGCGATCTGCCAGGTCATCCGCGCCTTCAAGGACGAGAACGTCGTGCACGTCGACGGCAAGGTCTCGCCCAAGGACGACATCGAGACGATCAACACCGAGCTGATCCTCGCCGACCTCCAGACCATCGAGAAGGTCCTGCCGCGCCTCCAGAAGGAGTCGCGCATCAAGAAGGACGTGGCCCCGAAGGTGGCGGCGGTCGAGGCGGCCAAGGAGATCCTGGAGAAGGGCGACACCCTCTTCTCCCAGGGCATCGTCCAGGGCAGCGGCAACGAGGAACTCCTCCACGACCTGCACCTCCTCACCACCAAGCCCTTCCTCTACGTCTTCAACGTCGACGAGGACGAGCTGACGGACGAGACCTTCAAGGCCGAGCAGAGCGCGCTGGTCGCCCCGGCCGAGGCGATCTTCCTCAACGCCAAGCTGGAGGCGGACCTCGCCGAGCTCGACGAGGAGGACGCCCTGGAGCTCCTGGAGTCGGTCGGCGCCGAGGAGCCCGGCCTGGCCACGCTGGCCCGCGTCGGCTTCAACACGCTCGGCCTCCAGACGTACCTGACGGCGGGCCCCAAGGAGTCCCGCGCCTGGACGATCAAGAAGGGCGCCACGGCCCCCGAGGCGGCCGGTGTCATCCACACCGACTTCCAGAAGGGCTTCATCAAGGCCGAGGTCATCTCCTTCGACGACCTGGTCGAGACGGGCTCGGTGGCCGACGCCCGCTCCGCGGGCAAGGCGCGCATGGAGGGCAAGGACTATGTGATGCAGGACGGGGACGTGGTGGAGTTCCGGTTCAACGTGTAGCGGCTGACGTATCGCCACGTCGCTGATCTGGCAAACATGCAGGTCAGAGAGGGTCCGGCTCTTCGGGGTCGGGCCCTTGGTTTTTTCCCGTGCTGGGATGGTGCTGGGATAGCTGACCCCTCGTCACCTGTCATCACCCCTGGTCATCCGTACCGTGCTGGGATGGTGCTGGGATGGGATGAGGAGCCCGTGCTGGGTTTCGGGCAGTGATCTGACCGGTGCGCGGGGAGGGCGGGACGGGGTTTCATCCACACATCTTCTTCACGGCTCTGGGGCGCCGTGCGGAGGCGTGGCGCTTTTCCTACTCGTTTGACACACTCGGGGTATGGGTGAGACGACGTACAGCATCGGGGAAGGTCCGGCGACGCGGGTGAGCCTGTCGCTGCCGGAGGGGACTGCGGAGGCGATCCGGGCGCGGGTGGGGAAGCGGGAGTTCTCCGCGTTCATCGCCGAGGCGGTCGAGCGTGAGCTGCGCGGGCAGGTCCTGGACGAGTACCTGGCGGACTACGAGAGCCGCAAGGGGCCAGTTTCCGAGCCGGCTCGTCAGCGGGCGCGGCAGGTCTTCGACGAGGTGTTCGCCGAGGAGGCCGAGTGGCCCGCCGCAGGCTGAGTCACGAGGGGACGCTCGTCCTCGACAGTGAGGGGCTTTCGAAGCTGCTCGCTGACGAAGAGCAGGTGGTGGCTCTGATCGCTGAGGCGCGGTCGCGTGGCATGGAGGTCGTGATCAGCGCGCTCACCATCATCGAGGCCGTCCACGCCCGTACGAACAAGTCACGCCTGAACTGGGTGCTTTCCGGGCTGCGGGTCGTCCCGGTCGGTGACGAGGAGGCGAGGGCTGCCTCGAAGTTGCTGATGAATGCCGGGTTGCACGGACACAAGTACGCGATCGATGCGGCCGTCGCCGAGGCCGCGCTGCGACAGCACCGCCCCGTGGTCATGCTGACTTCCGATATTGACGACATGGCCAAGCTGTGCGGCGAGCGGGTCCGGCTCGTGACGGTGTGATTTCCCTTGGTCCGGCTCAGTAGGAGCGGGGTCCGTAGGGGCTCCAGTGACCGAGGAATGGCTTGAGGTCGTCGCCGCTGGGTTTCGGCGGCGTGGGCAGTCTCAGCGCTGAGGCCGATTCGGTGAGGTTTTGGAGGTGCGCATCCGCGAACGCGAGCCACGCCTCGACCTCGGTCCGCTCCTGCCCGGGCGGAAGTGATGTGGCATGGACGCCTACTGCTGCGACGTATTCAGTCAGGCGGCTGGCCTGGTACCAGGTGTCTGCCTGTTCTCCGAGGTGTTTGACGCGGTAGGCGTGGGCGTAGGCGGCGTAGGCGGCGTAGGCGGCGTGGGCTTCCTGCATGGCGGCTTCCCAGCGCTTTTGCTGTACCTCTCTGGCTTGCTGGTCTGCAAGGCGTTTGCGTTCTGCGGCCTCGCCGCGGAGTCCGACCTCCTGCACGATCTCGGCGAGTTGTTCTTCCAGAGGCCGGTCGGGGAGATCTGCCCATTCGCTTGCACGGTGCGGGCTGCCGCCGCGGAGTATGAAACGCAGGCGGCTGGAGGGGGTGTAGTCGAAGCGGGGGATGCGCATCCATGAGTGCTTCTTGGCGTCGGCGAGTTCCTTGTCCGTGGGGACGTGTTCGCTGCGTTCCTGTTCTTGAAGGACGAGGAAGTCGACGCTTTCGCCTTGGGCGGTGATGGTGAAGTGCGGTGGCGCCTTGCGGCGCCGATGGGGCGGGGGCGCGCCTTGTGTGGTTCCGAGCGCTGCCTTGTGGCCTTGGGCTTCGGTGGCGGTGATGAGGGTTTGGATGATGCGCAGGGCTCGGCCCTGGAGGGGTTTGGTCAGGCCCATGGGCTGCGGCTGCTTTTGGAGAGCGGCCACGACGGCATGGGGTTTGGTGAGTCTGGCCGGCACAGGGAGTGGGGTGAGCTCCGCGAGGCGCCAGGCAGGGATGTCGACCAGCTTGATCTCGTAGCCGCGGTGGGTGCGGTACCCGTACAGCTCCTGCGTGTGGGGGATCTTGCCGGACTTGCGGGCAGCGTTGACCCGAGACGCCCAATTCACCGCGTGCGGGCCGGATTCGATAGGCTTGATGAGACAGTCGTCGTTCGCAGCGGCCAGTTCATCGAGTAGCTGGTCCGCGTAGTTCGCAAGGGCCTTCGGCACGGTTCGGGGGCGCGGCGGTGCCGATTTTCGGGCGGGGCGCTCCGGCGGTCGGGTGCTCTGCTCCACGGGGCGGATGCCGCGTTCGATGAGATGCTGCCGCCCCTTCTCGGTGAGGTGGGCGCTCCAATGCCCGCGGCGTTTGGTGACTTTGATGAGCCCTCGGTTCTGCAGGGCTTGTCCGCTGGTCTTGTACGTGCTGTCTGGCCAGACTCCGTCGGGACACCCCTGGCCCACCCAGTCGAGCACGGCCTGCTGCCGCTTGTTGAGGGCCTGTTCCATATAGCCTCCCGCCGTTCCTTGGGTGCCCTGCCACCGGAGACGATGCCCGCTGCCCTTGCGGGAATTCTGGGCTGCTGAAAGGACTCCTCGTTCGGATGAGAGATATAGAGGGCGTGTTTACGGCGAGAGTCCCGGGCGGCTACGCAGCCTCGTCGCGCATGGCGGACTGGGCCGACTCGCTTTCGACGCCGATGACTTCGACGGTCACGCCGCGAGCGGCGAGGGCCTTCGCGGTCTGGGCCAGGGTGATGGCGGAGAACGGGAAGAGGGAGTCCGGCGTGAGCTTGGCTCCGTCCTTCAGAAGGATCGCGAAGACGACGCGGCGCGGGGTGAAGTCCTCGGGGATGCTGCGGGCCGGATCGCTGTTGACGTGTACGGACCGGGCGAACTCCGCGCGTACGGCCGCGTTCTCGAAGAGGAGCTCAACGGAGACGCGCGCCTGGCTGAACAGGTGACTCAGCGGGCTTGAGGAGTGCGCGGGCTTCACGAGGACAAGAGTGTCGTCCTCGGTGAACAGGTCGCAGATCTCGACGGAGTTGCTTGCCCGAAAGGGGTTGTGGACATTCTTCTTGTCCAGGCAGACCCAGCCGCGACGGGCCTGGGCGGCCAGCTTGTTGTAGTCGCCTTCGTCTACGGGACGCATCACGCGCATACCCTTCTTGTTGAGCTTCTCGACGAGCGGCCAGCGGGGGAGATCGACGGAGGGCGCGTCGGGGAACAAGGGAGCCACGGTCTCGTTGACGTTGCGCAGGTAGCCCGCCCCGAGCTCGTACCACTCACCGTCGAGCAGACAGAACGTGCGGGAGCCGAGGGAGAAAGTGGCCTCGATCCACTTCATGGCGGTTTCCTTGGACAGGGCTTCCAGGGAGGCGGTGCGCGGGGCGAGCGCGGTCCGTGCGGAGAGCGTGTCACGAAACAGTTCGACGGTGCCCTGCCGGAGCGCCGTGACGCGGGCGCCTGCCTTGATCACACGGGCCCGCTCCAGGACGTAGTCGAGACTGAACTCGTCCCGGAGGTGGGGCGGGCATGACCCGATCTTGATGGTGCAGGCGGTGGACCGGGGCAGGTCGGTGCTCTGGGAGAAGGGGACGGCGGCGATGATCCGGCCGTCTGCGGGACGGCCGAGCGTGGCGTCCAGTTCCGCGTCGAGCGCGTCGATGAGGGAAGGGTCCTTGACCGCGGTGATGTGCTCGACGAAGGCCAGGTCGGGGTGGGGAACGACGTGCTCGCAGATCGCGGCGATGGCGCGGATGTCCTTGATCAGTGTGGCGGGGGTGGTGCCGAGTTTGATACGGAGTCCGATGCCGCCCTCCGCGGTCATGGCCCCGTTCCTGGTGCCGCTCCCTGCGGTGAGGTCGACTTCGTCGAGGTAGCCGCCGAGGTGGCGGATGATCCGCCCGTGGTCTCGGAGTCCGAGTGCCGGTACGGAGGCGCCGGCATGGATCAGGGAACTGTCGATGCGCGCCTGGCCGAGGACGCTGGCAGTGAAGTCCCGCACCTGCCGCGGGTTGATGGCGCGGATACCGAAGGACAGACCGAAGCGCGCGTCCTTGAGCTGGGTGGGAAGAAGCCTGTACCCCTGGTCGAAGCCGATCGCGTACACCGCGCCGTCGACGGCGAGCACGAGCAGTGCGCCGGTGCGCTGCTCGCTCTGCAGCAGGTCCGACTCGTCGGTGAGCCGGAGGATGTCCTTGCCCCAGGCGGCTTCCTCCTTCGCTACGGCGAAGGACACCGCGAGGGCGGGAACTCCCAGGTGATCGCTGACGTCGCGCACGACCGCGTCCAGGGTGTCGAGGGCGTCGACGTCGAGGGCTTCGAGCATCGACTCAGGGGTCGCCTTGACGTGGGTCAGGCGGTACAGGGTGCGCTTCGACGCGGTGCTGGACACAGAGGTCTCCTGGGGCGAGGTTGCGGTGCGGTTCGGTAACACGAGCGGCCTTACGGGACGGGTGGTGTCGAGGCGGACAGGGGTGAGTGCCCGGCAAGGGAGCAGGAGGTGCGGCGATGAGGACGCGGGTGCGGTCGGACTCGTATGGGGCTGGCGTCCCGGCGGGTGGTGCCGGGGTGATGGTGACGAAGGTGCCAGAAGATTGGAGGTGAAATTTTTCGAGAACCTGATAACCCTGGTTATCAATCGCTCGAAAAAATGAGAGCTCGACCGGCTGTAGCGTGTGAGGTGCCCTGGGAGAAACGTTCTCGACCGAGAGCACGAGGCAGGCGTCACGAAGGGAGCGGAACCGCATGGCCGGCACACGTGAAGCGACCGCTCCCATCCTGCCCGAGGAGATCTCCTGGCGGATCAGTTACGCCGAAATCGGGACCTTGGCCCAGGTCCAACGTCCCGTCGTCACCACCTGGGCCCGCCGGCACGCGGATTTCCCCGAGCCCGTTGCTTACGAGGGGGCCAGTCCGCTCTTCGACGGCCGTGAAGTCGCCGAATGGCTCCTGTCTACCGGCCGCGGCAATGCCGACGCCGACCAGATCCGGGCGGAGCTGGTGCTGCACACCCTGTCCGCCTGGCGGCGCGCGATCCCTGCCCGCACGCTGGTCGACACGGTGACCGCGCTGCTCTGCCTGCGCCAGCTCCTCGACCAACCGCTCTCCGAGCTGCCGTGGCGCACGATCCTGGAGCGCGCTGCGGAGACCGACTTCGAGGACGCCTATCTCCACAAAGAACTGCGCGACCTGCCGGACGCCGAACGTCAGGGACCCCTGCTCGCCGTACTCGCCGATCACCTTACCGAGGCCGCCTACACCCCGGCCGACGCGCTCGAACGGGTCATGGACGCGCGCCGCCGCCTGGGCTGCGACGACCTCGCCGCCGACGAACCGATTCCGCTGGTGAGTCGGGCGATGGCCCGTCTGACCGGCCTCGCGCGACTGAACGAGCGCGAGGAAGGAGCCACGGCCGCCGTCCTGTATCCCCGGAGCGGCGATCTGCTGGTCGCCCTGCGCGATTCCGTGTCCGATGCCGAGGATTCACCCTTCTTCCTCTCCGCGGACCCGATGCCGGACCTGGCCCGGCTCGCCCGCCGCCGCCTGATGGCGCAGGGCGTCCAGGAATTCGAGATGGACCTTGCGGACGGCGAGGAACTGGCCACGGACGACTGGGGAAACCCGCACGTCATCGTCTGCTGCCTTCCTTACGAGGCGGCCGAGGCCCGCAGCCCGCTCGCCGTCCTGCAGAGCCTGCAAGACCTCACCGACCTCCTAGCCGAGGACCGCACAGCCGTCGTCCTGGGCCCTGCCGACGCGCTCGTCCGGCCCCTGCCTGCGCGCGGGGAGGCGGACCGTCTGCGCCGGGATTTCCTGGAACAGCACCTCCTTAAGGCAGCGATCAGCCTCCCCGAAGGCGTGCTTCCTTTCCGCCCGGCCCACCGCACCGCGATCTGGATCCTGCACCGCACCCCCGAAGACAAGCGCACTGGCCAGGTCCTCCTTGCCGACCTCTCCTCACACGCCCTCACCCCGCAGACCCTGGACGCACTAGCCGAGGACATCGACATCTTTCGCGACGCGGGCTGGCGGGCAGACAGCCGCCACGAACCGCGCAACGCCGCCGTCGTCCGGGCCACCGCGCTGACCGGCGCACCGGGTGCCGCGTTCACCCCGCAGCACCGCCCGCACGCCGACCGCTACACCCGCACCGTCGTCGAACGCCCAGCCCGAATCTCCGAGACCGAACTCCGCCTCCAGCAGCTGATCGACGCCACCCGTAGCGCCCTCGACCACGCGCCCACGATCCGCGCCAACGCCGTCCTGCGCCCCGACGACCAGCCGGCCCGCCGCACCACCGTGGCCCGCCTGCTCAAGGACCGCCGCCTGCGCCGACTGCCCGGCCACCGCATCGCCGCCGAACACCTCCTCACCGGCGGCGCGGGCCACTACACGGTCCTCACCCCGGCCGAGATCACCGGCAGCGCGCCGGTCGGCAGCCACCGCATCGACCGCGCCGTACTCCTCAACACCTACGAGCACGCCTACTTCACCGAACCCGGCGACATCGTCGTCACCGCCACCCCGAGCTTCGGCGCGTACATCGACGACGAGGGCCTGTCCGTGGTCGCCTTCCCCGCCCGTGTCCTGCGCGCACGGTCCGACGCCGAGCACCCCGTACGGCCCCGCGTCCTGGCGGCGCTCCTGCGCTCGGCGGCCACCGAACACCGGCGGGTGAGCGGCGCGGTCCGCTCCGCCCGCCGCATAGAGGACCTCCTCATCCCCGACCTCCCCGGCGACGAGGCCGAGCGTTACGACGCTCTACTGGCCGACATTGCCCGCCGCACGGCCCTGCTGCGCCAGCACGCGGCGGCCCTCGACGACCTGACCTCCCTGACCGCCGCCGGCCTCGTCGACGGCACACTGACCCTCACTGACCCCCTCTCGCCTGATCTTTCGTCCGATTCTTGAAGGAGACCCGAGCGCCCATGCCTCCCCGGAAGAAGAAGCCCGCTGACCAGGCGGAGCTGTTCACCGCATCCACGCCCAAGGAGATCCAGGCCATCCTCTGGAAGGCCGCCGACAAGCTGCGCGGCTCCATGGACGCCAACCAGTACAAGGAGTTCGTCCTCGGCCTGATCTTCCTCAAGTACGTCTCCGACGCCTTCGAAGAGCGTCGCGAACAGCTCGCCAAGGAGCTCGCGGAGGAAGGCATTGCCAAAGACCGCCTGGAGGAGTTCCTGGAGGACCAGGACGAGTACACCGGGCACCACGTCTTCTGGGTGCCCGAGAGTGCCCGTTGGTCCTCGATCTCCGCCAACGCCAAGAGCGGCAACGTCGGCGAGGTCCTCGACCAGGCGATGGACGCCATCATGAAGGCCAACCCGTCGCTGACCGGCGTCCTCCCCAAGATCTTCAACAAGGACAACGTCGACAAGAAGCGCCTGGCCGAACTCGTCGACCTCATCACCGACGCACGCTTCGGCGGCAGCGACGACAAGCCCGCCCAGGACGTCCTCGGCGAGGTCTACGAGTACTTCCTCGGCAACTTTGCCCGCGCGGAAGGCAAGCGGGGCGGTGAGTTCTACACCCCGAGCAGCGTCGTCCGCCTCCTGGTGGAGGTCCTGGAACCGTACGAGGGCCGGGTGTACGACCCGGCCTGCGGCTCCGGCGGCATGTTCGTCCAGGCCGCCAAGTTCATCGAGGCCCACCGTGGCCGCGGCCACAAGGCCGACATCTCCGTCTACGGCCAGGAACTCAATGAACGCACCTGGCGCCTGGCCAAGATGAACCTCGCCATTCACGGCATCGACGGCAATCTCGCCGCCCGCTGGGGCGACACCTTCGCCGACGACAAACACCCGGACCTCAAGGCCGACTACGTCATGGCCAACCCGCCCTTCAACATCAAGGACTGGGCGCGCAACGAGTCGGACCCGCGATGGAAGTACGGCGTCCCGCCGAGAGGTAACGCCAACTACGCCTGGCTCCAGCACATGATCAGCAAGCTGGGGGAGCGGGGAACGGCTGGCGTCGTCCTTGCCAACGGCTCGATGAGCAGCCAGCAGAGCGGGGAGGGGGAGATCCGACAGGCGCTGGTCGACGGCGACATGGTGGCGTGCATGGTCGCGCTGCCGGCGCAGCTGTTCCGGACGACGGCCATTCCGGCTTGCCTGTGGTTCCTGGCGAAGGACAAGTCGCCGGGGGGCGTGAAGGGGCAGAAGGTTGCGGCCGCGGACCGCCGGGGCGAGATCCTGTTCATCGACGCCCGGGACATGGGCGAGATGGTCGACCGTACTGAGCGGGTGCTGACGGAGGCCGATCTCGCGAAGATCGCGGGGACTTATCACGCGTGGCGGGGGACGACGAGCGCGAAGGACGCGGGGGAGACGTACGCGGATGTGCCGGGGTTCTGCGCGAGCGCGGACCTGAAGACGGTGCAGGAGCACGGGTACGTGCTGACGCCGGGGCGGTACGTCGGGGCGACTGAGGCGGAGGAAGAGGATGCCGAGGCGGTCGCGGAGAAGATTGCGCGGCTGACCGGGGAGCTGTACGAGCTGTTCGATAAGTCGGACGAGCTGGCGAAGTCGGTGCGCGAGCAGCTGGAGAAGATCGATGGCTGAGCGTACTACTTCCACTTTCCTGGAGTTGATTCACCGAGGTGTACTAGAGATCGGTGATGGATACCGGGCAAAGAATAGCGAGCTTGATGGAGATGGCCTCCCGTTTATGAGGGCGGGGAATCTTACGGATCAAGGCTGGAAGACAGATGGCTTGGAGCGGTTTCATCGCCATCTCGCAGATAAGATTTCTGGGAAAGTTTCCCGTCACGGAGATACGGTAATCACGACTAAGGGGAACAGTACGGGGCGGACCGGCTACGTTGCGCCTGGAATGGCTCCGTTTGTGTATTCCCCGCATCTCAGTTTTTGGCGCACTCTCGATCCATGCCAAATTGACGCCCGGTATCTAAGGTATTGGGCGATCGGTCCGGAGATGGCTGATCAGCTTGCTTCGATGGCGCATGGCACAGATATGGCGCCGTACCTGAGTCTGAGCGACCAGAAGCGGCTGAGGATTTCACTCCCTGAAATCTCGCAGCAACGTGCCATTGGCGCTATCCTCGGGGCGCTGGACGACAAGATCGCCGTCAATGAGCGCATCGCGGTCACGGCGGACGAATTGGCCTTGGCTCTGGCTCTCGATGAGCGATGGGAAAAACGGATTCGGCTGGGCGAGATCGCCGACCTCAGTAAGGTTCAGCAGGTCCCTCAGGAGATGTCCGACGATCTCGTCGATCACTACAGCCTGCCGGCCTTCGATTCCGGGAAGGCTCCTGATCGTTGTTCTCCGCTCTCGATTAAGAGCGGGAAGTTTGTGATCGATTCCCCTGCGGTCCTTCTGTCCAAGCTGAACCCTGAGATTCCAAGGGCTTGGGATGTGGTGCCAGATAGGTCGGTTCCCTCTCTGGCGTCAACGGAGTTCTTGGTTCTTGTGCCTGGACTTGGCATCTCCACGCATGAACTCTGGTCGGTAGTGGCGCAGCGGAAGTTCCTTGAGGAACTGGCGGCGAAGGTCACCGGAACGTCCAAGAGTCACCAGCGTGTGCGTCCAGCAGAGGTGATGGAGACGGAGGTGGTCGACCCCCGGCAGTTCGGCGAGGTCGGCGGCCAGATTCGTTCCCTGGCCCAGTCGATTCTCGCGGCTCGCCGTGAGTCGAAGACCCTTGCCACCCTCCGCGACACCCTCCTCCCCCAACTCATGTCCGGCCGCCTCCGCGTCAAGGACGCCGAGAAGATTGTCGAGGACCATGTATGACCACGCACGGGAACGACGACGGCTGCAGCGACACCCCCAACAACCCCGACACCTCCACCCCCGACAACTTCCGCCCCCTCGAAATCGACTGGGAGTTTCTCGCCCTCGAAGAGCTCGTGGAGCTCGACTGGCCGAAGGCCGAGGGCAATGAGCTCGCGCCCGGTTCCGGGCACCGCCGTTCCTGGGACGACCTGATCCTCTACTCCGATCTCCGCGAGGCCATCGAGCGGCTCAACCCCGACCTCCCCCCGGAGGCCGTCCGTGAGGCCCTCGCGACCGCCTCGACCCCGGCCTCCCAGGACACGTACGAGGAGAACCGGACCGCGCACGGCTACCTGACCGACGGCGTCCACTCCGTCACGTACACCGACGCGCTCGGCGCCGAGCACACCCCGACCGTCCGGATCGTCGACCTGGAGCACGCGGACGCGAACACATACCGCGCCGTCCGTCAGGTGACCGTGATCAACGGTGAGCGCAACCGCCGCTTCGACCTCGTCCTGTACGTCAACGGCCTCCCGCTCGCCGTCATCGAGCTCAAGCGGGCCGGCGACCCGAACGCCACCCTGTCCGCCGCGCACACCCAGATCCGGCACTACATCGAGGAGTTCCCGACCGCCTTCCGCTACAACGCGGTCGTACTGCTCTCCGACGGCATCACCGCGAAGTACGGCACCCCCTTCACCCCGTACGAGCACTTCGCCCCGTGGAACACCGACGAGTTCGGCGCCCGCGTGGACACCGTGGACGCTGCTGCCGTCCACGCCGACGCCGACGCCGATGCCGACGTCCCGACCGGCCAGGACCTCGCCCTGCACGGCCTGTTCACCCAGCCGCGCTTCCTCACCCTGGTCCGGTCCTTCATCAACTTCGTGGTGGCCAAGCGCATGAAGCGGATCGCGAAGCCGCACCAGTACTTCGCGGTCACCCGTGCCGCCGACGCCGTGCGCCGCGCCGCCGCGACCGACGGCAAGGCCGGCGTGGTCTGGCACACCCAGGGCTCGGGCAAGTCCGAGGAGATGGTGCTGACCACCAACCTCGTCATGCGCGACCCCGCTCTGCACAACCCCACCGTGGTGGTCGTCACCGATCGCACCGATCTCGACGACCAGCTCTTCGACACGTTCAAGGAGAGCGAGGTCCTCCCCGAGCAGCCTCACCAGTTCCTCAACCGCGCCGCACTCCGCGAAGAGCTTGCCGCCAAGCGCACCGGCGGCATCCTGTTCACCACCCTGCAGAAGTTCGGCCGTACCAAGCAGGAGAAGGAATCCGGGACCGACCACCCGCTCCTTTCCGAGCGGCGCAACATCGTCGTCGTGGTCGACGAGGCCCACCGCAGCCACTACGACCACCTCGACGGCTACGCCCGCCACCTGCGCGACGCACTCCCGCACGCCACGCTCCTCGCCTTCACCGGCACACCGATCTCCGAGGCCGACCGCAACACCCGTGAGGTCTTCGGCGACTACATCGACACCTACGACCTCAAGCGGGCCGCCGACGACGGCGCGACCGTGAAGGTCTACCACGAGAGCCGCGTTGTCCAGCTCGTCCTCGACCGCGACGTCGACCCCACCGCCATCGACACCGAGGCCGATCGCATCACCGACGGCCTGGACGATACCGAGCGCACCCGCGTCGAGCAGGCTGTCGCCACCATGAACGCCATGTACGGCGCCCCTGCCCGGATACGCGACCTGACCCAGGACCTGGTCGAACACTGGGAGGCGCGCCGTGCAGCGATGCTGCCGTTCGTCGCGGACGCCGACGACGCACCGGGCGGCGCCCCCGGCAAGGCGATGCTCGTCTGCGCCACCCGCGAGATCTGCGTTCGCGTCTATGACGCCCTGCGCGAACTGCGCCCCGACTGGCACACGGACGACCACACCACCGGCGCCATGAAGATCGTCTACTCCTCGGACTCCCGCAAGGACTCCAAGGAACTGCGCGTTCACGCCCTGCGCGACTCCCAGCGCAAGGCCGTCACCAACCGTGCCAAGGACCCCGAGGACGAACTCCAGCTCCTCATCGTCAACAACATGCTCCTGACCGGCTTCGACGCGCCGTCCATCCACACCATGTACCTGGACCGGCCGCTGCGCGGCGCCGGCCTGATGCAGGCCCTCGCCCGCGTCAACCGCCGCTTCCGCAAGAAGGAGGACGGCCTCCTCGTCGGCTACGCCCCCCTCACCGAGAACCTCCAGAAGGCCATCGCCGAGTACTCCGCCGACGACCAGGCCGACCGGACCCTCGGCCAGGACATCGACCGCGCCCTGGACGAACTCCGCAACGAGTACGACATCCTCGATCAGATGCTGATCGGCTGGAACTGGCGCGAACGCCTCTCCCGCCCCGACCCGAAGGCTTTCATCAAGGCGGCCTACACCACGGCCGAGTACCTCCGCAGCCCCGCCACCCCGGGCAACAACCCCGACCAGCTCGACGACCCGAACCAGACCCTCAGTCGCCGCTTCCGCGAGCACGGCTACCGCCTGGAGCGCTTCTTCGCCTTGGCCGGCTCCTCCGCCGACATCTCCTCCCGGTTCGGCGACCAGCCGTACTGGAAGCGCGACATCCAGTTCCTCGTCGAGGTCCGTACGTACATGGCGAAGCTCGACGCCATGGACCGCGAGGCACAGGGCCTGCCCGTCGCCCGCGACGTCGCCCTCTACCTCTCCCAGCTCACCTCCGCCGTCGTGGAGACCGGCGGTGTCACCGACCTCTTCTCCGAGGCCGGGCTGGACAAGGCCGACCTCACCCACCTCAACGACGCCCTTGTCGGCCGCCTGCAGAACAGCGAAACCCCGCACCTGGCCGCTGAAGCCCTGCGCCGCCTCGTCGAGCAGAAGATGCGCGAGCAGACCCGGCACAACATCGTCCGCCAGACCGCGTTCTCAGAGCGCCTTCAGGACCTGATGGCCCGCTACATGCGTCAGCAGCTCACCAGCGCCGAGATCATCGCCCAGCTGGTGGAACTGGCCAAGACGGTCGCGGAAGACGCTCGGCGAGGTGAGAAGTTCACCCCGCCGCTGGGGGACGACGAACTCGCCTTCTACGACGCGGTCGCCGACCTCGGCAGCGCCCGCGACCTCATGGGCGACGAGATCCTCTCCGGTATCGCTCGGGACCTCGTGGTCCAGGTCCGCAAGAACCTCAAGAAGGACTGGATCGCCCGCGAACCGGTCCGGGCCAGGCTTCGTGCCACCATCAGGCGTCTCCTGGCCCGCCACGGCTACCCGCCCGAGCAGTCCAAGGAAGCGATCGACCTGGTGATCCGCCAGATGGAACACTTCGCCGACAAGTGGTCCCAGGACGGCTCGGCCGCCGACGCATAGCCCCCGCTCATCTCGCTTCTGGCCCCGGCAAGCATCTGTTTGCCGGGGCGGTCGTCTGCCCGACCGAATGTCCTTCGTGGGGTCGGCAGGGGCTGCGCCCGACCGCCCTACGGTAAAAGCAAATTCCCGTGCTGCGAGACGTGAGGTGCGTCAGGCCACTACTTTCAAGTCCGCGGAACGAACCGCAGAACTGCTAACTGCTGGTGGAACCGAGGGAGTTGTGGCATGTCGCAGCGAGCGCTGCTGTTGGTGGTGGTCGTCCTGGCGTCCGTGGTGGTGGGGCTCGTGGCCGGCATCCTCGAGTTCGTGGGCGCGGGAGAGGTCGTTACGGCCATCCAGAACGGTGGTGCCGCCTGCGGAGCCACTGTTCTCATCGGGCTGGCGGTCGTCTCCTGGCTGAGGTCGTCGTGACCCAGGAGGAATGGGCGAACGAAGAGGGGCGGCTGAAGTACCGGCGAGTGCTGCGGGCCGTCGAGAAGCTACGCAGCGTCGCCGATGCCGCGACGACGTACCGGCTTGCCTTTCAAGTGGTCTACCTTCACTGCTGGTCCCGCCATGGATCACCGGCGGAGGTGGACCGGTTGTGGAGGCCGGGTTCGGAGTCAGCGGGGGCCAGGCTCGGCGCAGTGTGGCCGCGTACGCCCGTTGCTCGCGCCCACAGTCTTGCTGCGTATCGCGACGAAGGCGTGAGCCGTCCCTTCGAGCTCATCGACCCGGCCCTCCGTGAGCTGATCGCGGAGGTGCGGCAGCTGGATCCGGACCCGAGGCTCCTTGACGTGCTCCTCGACACGTACTCGACACGCTATGCGCGTGGCGATGACTACTTCACGTCAAACGACCTGGCGTACCTCTTCGCGGGGCTGGCCGCTCCCCGAGGAGGCGAGATTGTTCGGGACCCGGTGTGCGGCAGCGGGCGACTGCTGCGCGCCGCCGCACAGCGGGCTCGGGCACAGGGGGGTGAAGTGCGCTTGTCCGGTGCGGATATCAACCGGACGGCGCGTTATGCCGCAGCCGTCAACCTCGCCCTGCACGGATTCCTTGCCGACCTCGGCAAGGAAGGAGCTGACACCCTGAGGGCCGGCACTTCACCGATGCCGGCCGACGTGATCGTCGCCAACCCTCCTGTGAACCAGCGGGACTGGGGGCACGGTGAACTGAAGGACGACTGGCGGTGGACCCTGGGGGTGCCACGTCCGGGTAACGCGAACTTCGCCTGGGTCCAGCACATCCTTGCCGATCTCACGCCACAAGGACGGGCCGTCGTTCTGCTGTCTTCCGGCGCGGCGCACAGCAGCAACAGCACCGACGGACTGATCCGCCGTGGGCTGCTGGAGAACGGTCTGGTCGTGGGCGTCGTGGCCTTGCCGACGTGGCTCTTTCCGCACGCCAGCGCGAGCACGGCGCTGTGGCTGCTGGCCAAAGGGGAGCGGCCGCACTCCGATCAGGTCTTGTTCGCGGATGCAGGGAAACTGCCAGCGGCGAAGGAGGGGCAGCGGCGCCACTTCGCAAAGGACTCGGCCGAACGCCTGCTGCAGATCTTCGGTGAATGGCAGGGACTTCGACGCCGTGAGGGCGAGGGGGACCCTGAATCCGTCCCATGGTGCCGTGCGGCGAGGTACGAGGAAATCGCTGAGGCGGGCTTCGATCTGACTCCCGCACGCTACGTACGGAACGGGGGCACCGAGCAGTTGCATTCAAGTGACGGAGACCGGAACCGGAAGGCCGAGCTGTATGAGTGCATGGATCGTAGCGCCGCAGCCAGGAACCGAGTCCGTGATGCCCTGGAGAGCAGGCATGACTACAGAATCGGATGATATCCCCACTCCGTGGCCCCTCGTTGAGTTGCGTGAGTTCCCTGGGGTCGAGTACGCCGCCTACGGAATTGCGCGACAGCAGAAGGCATCCGGCGGAATCCCTATGATCCGCGCCACAGAGATTGTCGAGGGAGGTGTGCACGTCCAGGAGTTCACATTTGTGCCTCCCGAGGTGGCCAAACGCCACCCACGCAGCACGCTGAGGTCTGGGGACCTCCTTGTCGTGCTCGTGGGGCGCGTGGGGGAGGCGGCAGTTGCAGGGGAGGAGCACGCGGGATGGAATGTCGCCAGGTCGCTCGCGGTCGTCCGCTGGACACCAGAGGGCCGCGCCCAACAATGGGATCTGTGGCTTCGATGGTGGCTGAAGACCTCGCAGAGCCAGAACTATCTCACGCTGTCCTCGTCGAACGCCGAGCACATGACCTTGCCTCTGCAGGCACTCAACCGACTTCCCGTGCCAGTGCCTCCAGCGCCGGTGCGGGAGAGGCTGCTTTCGCTGATCTCGCTTGCTGAGCGCAAGAATGCGTTGAACACCCGGATTGTGTCTTGCGCGACGGAACTAGCGGATGCGCATTTCATGGAGGCGCTGCAGACGTGCGGGCAAGGTCCCGCTACCGAGCGTGCAGTGGGCGAAGTGTGTCAGGTTACGGCTGGTGCGGCACAGTCTCTGCCGGACAGCGAGCAGTCGGCTATGCCGTGGGTGTCTCCCCGCGAAGTACTGAACTGCAAGACAGTACATCTGGGTGCAGTGACTTCACGTACCGTGGCGCAAGCGGAGGTTGTATGCCCGTCCGGCAGCCTCTTGATCGCGCCCCGTCCCGGGGAGGTGCGGACCGTGCTCACTACTACCCCGGTAGTGCCAGGTCGGCGGACGCTCGCGATTTACACAGAGTCCGAGGTCGATCGGATGTGGTTGTTGCACTCGCTGCGTTACCGGAGGCGGGAATTGACGGCCGTTACGCAGGGTGAGCAGGCCCGCGCGATGAGGCGCAAGGACTTTTCCCGTTACAAGATCCCCTGGCCGACCGATGCGGTGAGGCGGGACTTCGCCAGGCGTGCTGCTGCCCTGCACGACCTCGCCTACGCCTCCGCCAGGGAGCGACACGTGATGGAGGAGCTGGTGGTGCACGAGCTGGAGAAGGGGGGCCTGGCGCGTCGCACCTCGGCCAGCTGAATGCCGAGCTGATCCACGTTGCCCCTCTCTGGAGCACGGAATCCAACGCTCTGAACGAACGGCGCAGTAACGCGCGCACCGGTTCTCCGCTGGTGGTCCGAGGGAGCCCTGACCAGCCATGTTTGGGCGCCACCGGCAGGACTCGAACCTGCCGTCAAGCGCTTAGAAGGCGCCTGCTTCACCCGCTGAGCTATGCAGACTGACCTGCGACAGCGCGGAAGCTTCTGACTATGCCCCGCCAAACCGGGGGTATACGGGACCTGCGCACGCTCGCGCCGACCCCGAGGTCTGGACGTACATTCTGGGAGGCGGCCAGGCGGCGGAGCTGGCCGCCGATGCCCGGGAGGGCCGCGAGTGAGCGCGAGCGCTGTGCTGCTCTGCGAGGTTCGGCACGGTGGCGCGAGCCTGATGTGGCGTGCGTAGAAGTTCCGCAGGCTTCAGGCGTGTGCGGGCGCTTCCGGGTAGCGTTGGCGATCTTCGGTGTTCTTGTACTTTGTCGCGCATCCCGTGCTGGGATGGTGCTGGGATGCGCCTGCATTTCCGCAGTTCACGGCCTTGTGGTGGAGTTCCGCTTCAACGTGTAGCGGCTGACGTATCGCCACGTCGCTGATCTGGCAAACATGCAGGTCAAAGGGGGTCCGGCTCTTCGGGGTCGGGCCCTTGGTTTTTTCCCGTGCTGGGACGGTGCTGGGATTCGGACGTCGCGCTGCCGATGTGCCGGAGGGGACTGCGGAGGCGATCCGGGCGCGGGTGGGGAAGCGGGAGTTCTCCGCGTTCATCGCCGAGGCGGTCGAGCGTGAGCTGCGTGGGCAGGTCCTGGACGAGTACCTGGCGGACTACGAGAGTCGCAAGGGGCCGGTTTCCGAGCCGGCTCGTCAGCGGGCGCGGCAGGTCTTCGACGAGGTGTTCGCCGAGGAGGCCGAGTGGCCCGCCGCAGACTGAGTCACGAGGGGACGCTGGTCCTCGACAGCGAGGGGCTTTCGAAGCTGCTCGCTGACGAAGAGCAGGTGGTGGCTCTGATCGCTGAGGCGCGGTCGCGTGGCATGGAGGTCGTGATCAGTGCGCTTACCATTATCGAGGCGGTCCACTCGCGTACGAACAAGTCACGCCTGAACTGGGTGCCTTCCGGGCTGCGGGTCGTCCCGGTCGGTGACGAGGGGGCGAGGGCTGCCTCGAAGTTGCTGATGAAGGCCGGCTTGCACGGACACGAGTACGCGACCGATGCGGCCGTTGCCGAGGCCGCGCTGCGACAGCACCGTCCCGTGGTCATGCTGACTTCCGATATTGACGACATGGCCAAGCTGTGCGGCGAGCGAGTCCGGCTCGTGGCGGTGTGATTTCCCCTGGTCTGCCTTCTGCCCTTCGGCGGTTGGTCAGTGAGTGGCGGTGGAGCTACCAGTATTCGGCGGATCTCCGGTTTCGGTAACCGGGAACCTCGTCGGCGTCGGGGCGTACCTCGGGATGTACCAGCCGTGCGAGGAATGCCAGCAGCACATCGTCCGGGCCATCGAGGAGCCCGAACCGCGGGTCCTCGAAAACCCAATCGTCCTCCCCGTCGTAGTTGTTGAACCGGTGCTGGATGATGTCGGTGCGGGCGGTCGGTTGGCGCGAGTCGGTTGATGGCGGGGCGTCCAGGACGTCGGCGGTCGGCGACCGGACAGGAGCCGAAGGACTGCACCGCTCCTTCGATGAACTGCGCACCTGCTGGCGCCGCAACCCGCACCAGAGGCACGCGCTGTACGTGCTCATGTTCGTTGCGGTGCTTCCCGTGCCGTTTCTACGCGACCGGATGGCCGTCCTCTGTCGTGACCTGCGCCGCAGGATTGAGAGCGGGTCATGGATGACCCGCAGGTGATCGCGTACACGCGCGACGCCCTCACACGTCCTTGATCTGTACGCGGTCGCCGCACAATTTCGACCAGTCGTCGCGGTCCGAGGTCAGTACCAGGACGGGCGCCGGGGAGCGGAGCGCCATCGCGGCGACGAGGGCGTCGATGGCGTACTTGTGGCCGTGCAGGCCACCGGCGTCGGCCAGCAACTGCACCGCGGTGAGGCTGTCCGCCTGGGTGACGTCCTGGACCTGCAGACGGGAGAGAAGCCAGCGCAGCCGGGCGGTGTCCGTCTTCCCGTAGACGGCCTCCACCACCGTCAGGGCTGACACGAGGACGGGCACGCCTACGCGCCGTGCGGCCTCGATCCGGGTGACCATCTGGCGGTCGTTACACAGCAGCAGCGACAGTGCCTGGGAGTCCAGAACCAGGGACCTGGCCGCGGGCTCCTTCATGCGGCGCTGTCGTTCGACGCGTACGGCGTCGGCGCGTCACCGAACAGCTCGTGCTGCGCGGCCTGGATCTCGGCTTCGCTCAACGGTTCGTGCTCAGCTTCGTATGCGGCCACGATCTCGGCGAGGCCGTCCATCGCGAGTTGATGCCGGACCGCCGCGGTCACGTACGCGGACACGCCGCGCTTGCCGGTGCGGGTCCGCAGGGCACCGACGAGTTCCGAGGGCATCGAGACGGAGATGTTCTCCGTGCCGCCGGGGCGGGGTGACTTCATAGGCGCCAGTCTAGTACAGGAACTATTACATCGGGTGAGCTGCTGCGCGGCCCGGATCCGGCGGCGTGGTCTCGGCGCCATTGGATCTTCTTGTGCTTTGTCGCAGCTCCCGTGCTGGGACGGTGCTGGGATGCGCCCGCATTTCCGCAGCTCAGAGCCTTGAGACTGAATCTCGCTTCACCGTGTGACCGCCCACCCAGGGGGCGGGCGGGGCGCGGTCGGGCAGGGCCTAGGGTCGCTGCGTGACGACTGAATCGAATCCGCACGCCCCGATCGCCCCTCTCGACGCCCTCGACCGTCGGATCGTCGCCGCCCTGCAGATCGACGGGCGGGCCTCCTGGCGGCGGATCGCGTCCGCGTTGGGGGAGCCCGAGCGGAAGGTGGCGCGGCGGGGGCTGCGGCTGCTGGAGAGCGGGGCGGTCGTCGTGCGCGGGCTCGTGGTGCGGGGGGAGACCGTCATCCTGCGGATGAACTGCCGGCCGGGCGCCGTGCGGGACACCGCCGTCGCCGCCGCCCGCAGGGACGACGCCATCTTCTCGTACGTGCTCGCGGGCGCCGCCGACTGCGTGGCCGAACTCCAGTGCCGGCCGGGCGAGTTGGGGCGGCTGATGCTCGACGAGGTGCCCGCGCTGCCGGGGCTCGTCGAGCAGCAGGTCTCGCCCGTGCTGCGCTACTTCCGCACCGTGCACGAGTGGTCGCCCGGGATTCTCGGCGACGCCGAGGTCGAGGCGCTCGGCGGCACCGCGGCGCGCCCGGTGGACGGGGTCGAGGTGCCGGATGTCGAGATCGGGCCCGACGAGGCTGCCATCCTGCGGGCGCTCGCCGAGGACGGGCGGCGTACGCACGACGAACTCGCCGCAGTCGCCGGGGTGTCGGTGGCCACGGCGCGGCGGCGTGTGGAGGCCCTCACCCGGCAGGGCCTCGTCAGCATCCGGGCCGCCGTCGAGCCCGCGCTGCTCGGACTGCCCGTCGAGGCGCTGCTGTGGATCAGGACCCGGCCCGACGAGGTCGAGGCCGTGGGGCGGCTCCTCGTCGAGTCGCCGCTGGTGCGATACGCGGCCGTGGTGATGGGTGAGCACCAGCTCCTGGTCGATGTGACCCAGCCGTCGAAGGGCGATCTGCACGCGTTCCTCACCGAGGCGCCGTGGGTGCGGCGGGCGGAGGCCGTGCAGTCCCATCTCGTGGTGGAGGCGTGGAAGCGCAGCGGGGTGCCGACGCGAGGAGTCTCCTCGTTCTCCGTTGCGGAGACGTGACCATAAGTTTCAGCTGAGTGAATTGAGCGTCTGAAAAGTTCATGCGGTCCAAGTTGTTGACTGAAAAGTTCAGCAGCCGCAGTGTGGTGGCGCACACCGTCGCCTCCCGCACGAGGACCGCCATGCCCGTACGCCCTGTTGAACCCGGTGCATCCGAACCCGGCGCATCCGAAGCCGACGCGCTCTGCGCCCTCGACGCCGTCGAACTCGCCGCCCGGATCCGCCGCCGCGAGCTGTCCGCCCGCGAGGTCGTCGCCGCCCACCTCGATCGCATCGAGCGGGTGAACCCGGCGGTCAACGCCCTCGTCACCCTGGACGGCGAGGGTGCGCTGAAGGCGGCCGCCGCGGCCGACGAACGGGCTGCGTCCGGCGCCGAGTTGGGCCCGCTGCATGGGCTGCCCATCGCCTTCAAGGACACCCACCTCACCCGCGGCATGCGCACCACCCACGGCTCGCCGCTCTTCGCCGACCACGTGCCCGACGAGGACGAACTCCTCGTCCAGCGCATCGAGTCGGCCGGCGCCATCCGCATCGGCAAGACCAACGTGCCCGAGTTCGCGGCCGGTTCGCACACCTTCAACACCGTCTTCGGTGCGACCCTGAACCCGTACGACACCACGCGCTCGGCCGGCGGCAGCAGCGGCGGCGCCGCGGCCGCCCTCGCCGCCCGGCTCGTCCCGATCGCCGACGGCAGCGACATGGGCGGCTCACTGCGCAATCCGGCCTCGTTCTGCAACGTCGTAGGACTGCGCACGACACCCGGGCGCGTACCGTCACTGCCCTCCGGCGACGTCTGGGAGACGCTCGCGGTGGCCGGGCCCATGGGGCGCACCGTCGCCGACACCGCGCTGCTGCTGTCGGTCATGGCCGGGCCCGACCCGCGCAGCCCGCTCTCCCTGGAGGTCCCGGACCCCGCCGCGTACCGCGCCCCGCTGGAGCGCGACCTGACCGGACTGCGCGTCGCCTACGCGCCCGACCTCGGCGGGCGGGTCCCCGTCGACCCCGAGGTGCGCGCCGTGGTCGCTCAACAGGTCGGCGTCTTCGAGGAGTTGGGCTGCATTGTCGTCGAGGACTGCCCCGATCTGGACGGCGCCGAGTCCGCCTTCCGCACGCTGCGCGCCCAGTCCTTCCGGCAGGGCTTCGGGCCGCTCCTCGACACCTCCCGGGACGCCCTCAAGCCCAGCCTCGTCTGGAACATCGAGGAGGGGCTGAAGCTCACCGGCGACGATCTCGCGCGCGCCCGCGCCGAACTCACCCGGCTGCATCTCGCCGCCGTCGCCTTCTTCGAGCGGTACGACGTGCTGATCGCCCCGGTCAGCCAAGTGGCGCCCTTCGACGCCGAGTCGGAGTACCCGACGCTCATCGACGGGAAGCCGCAGCACACCTATCTCGACTGGATGCGCTCCGCGTACCTCCTCTCCACCCTGGGCGCACCCGCCCTCTCCGTCCCCGCCGGATTCACCCCCTCCGGACTCCCCGTCGGGCTGCAGATCGTGGGCCCGCCGCGCGCCGAACGCGCCGTGCTGGAGATCGGTGCCGCCCACGAGGCGGCCACCGGGCACGGACGGCACGCGCCCACCCTCCCGTAGGAGCCCGACTCCCCTCAGCTGGAGCCCCGATGAGATCACCGCACGCGCTCTGGGCCGCCGTGCCCGTCCTGGCCTTTCTGGCCACCCCGTATCTGCCCTTCGTCAACGGGCCGCACCTGTGGCTCGGCATCCCGTCCGTCCTGTGCTGGTGTCTGATCTGGACGGCCGGGACGACCGTCTCCCTCGCCGTCGTCGACCGGTTCGCGCGCCCCGGCGGCGCCGGTGACGAAGAGAGCGGGGAGCCCGCATGAACAGCACCATGGTCATCACGGTCGTCGGGATCGTCGCCATCGCGGCGGTCGGGATCAGCGGGCGCCGCGCGCCCAGCACGGAGCTGGGGGAGTGGACGGTCGGCAAGCGCCGCTTCTCCACCTTCACCACCTGGTTCCTGCAGGCCGGTGAGTCGTTCACGACCTTCAGCTTCCTGGGGCTCGCGGGCATCGCCTTCGGCGGCGGCGTCGCCGCGTCGTTCGCCCTGTGCTACCTGGCCATCAACTTCGTCCTCCAGTACTTCACCGCCCCGCGCATGCGCGAACTCGGCGTCCGCGGTGGCTACTTGACCCAGGCCGACTTCTTCGTGGACCGCTACCGCAGCCCGCTGCTCGGCAAGGTCGTGGCGGTGGTCGGCGCGGTCTTCCTGCTGCCGTACCTGCAGCTCCAGATCACCGGTCTCGGCATGATCGTGCAGCTGGCCACGGGCAGCCGCACCGGCGGCAACTGGAGCATGGTGCTCGCCACCGTGCTGACCGTCGGTTTCGTCCTGTGGTCCGGCATCCGCGGCATCGCGCGCGTCGCCTACCTCAAGGACGCGCTGATGATCGTAGGGCTCGTGGTGCTCGTCGTGGGCGTGGCCGTCTCCGTCGACGGCGGCATCGGCGGGGTCTTCGAGTCGGTCCGCGACGCGCACCCGCAGCTGCTGACGCTCGATCAACCCGGCTACGACGCCACGTTCTTCGTGACCGCAGTGATCATCTCCGGGCTCGGCGGCGGCCTCGGCACCATGGCGCACCTGTGGCCGCCGGTGCTCGCCGCGGGCAGCGGGCGCACCCTGCGCTCGAACGCGATCTGGCTGCCGCTCTACCAGCTCGCACTCGGCATCCCGATCGTCGTCGGCTTCGCGGGCGTCCTGCTCGTGTCGAAGGACGCGGCGCCCAACTCGGTCGCCCTCACCCTCGCGGGACAGACCCTGCCGGGCTGGCTGGTCGGGCTAGTCGCGGTCGCGGCGGCCTCGGCCGCGATGGTGCCGTCCGCCGCCATCGTCGTGGGCATCTCCAGCCTGCTCTCCCGCAATCTGTTCAGCGCCCGCGACCCCCGCAGCCAGCTGCGCACGAACCATCTGTGCGTGGTGGCCGCGGCGGGCCTGGCCCTCGCCCTCGGCCTGACCCGCCCCGGGCTCCTCTCCGATCTGCTGCTGCTCACCTACGGCGGCCTCACCCAGCTCGCCCCGGCGATCGTGATGGGTCTCGCCCGGCGGGTGCGGCTCGGCGCGCTGCCCGCGCTGCTCGGCATCGTGGCCGGGGTCGCGGTGCTGGCCTGGCTGACGTTCGGCGGCGTCGACGTCGGTACGGTCGACACGGGCCTGATCGCGCTCGGCGTGAACCTGGCCGTCACCGCGGTCGCGCACCTCACCGTGGGCGACCGCGGCACGGCCGCTCACATCGCGTCGGGCACAGCATCGCGCACCGAGTCGGGCACCGAGTCGCGCCGCTCGGCGCGCACCGAGTCGGGCACAGTGTCGAGCACCGAGTTGCGCACCGAGTCGGGCCCCTCGTCGAGCACCGCGTCGCGCCCCTCGTCCGCTCAGATGCCGTCGACCGAGGCCACCGTGAACGGCTCCTCGGGCGTGCCGTCGCCCAGCGGGCCGCCCTTGTCGAACTGAGAGCGTACGACCAGCAGTTGACCCCCGAAGGCGCCGTCGTGGGTCAGCGTCGTGGGCACCTGGAGCGCGGGATCGGTGACGGACCTCGTCACCCGGGCCGCGCTCCCGGAGCCGTTCAGCCGCCAGCGGGTGAGGGTGTTGTCCAGGTTCTGCGCCGCCCACAGGGTGCGGCCGCGCAGTTCGAGTCCGTCGCCGTTGGTCAGGGGCGGGCCGTGCAGATCGACGCGGCGGACGGCGGCGACGCCGCCCGTGGTGACCCGGTACAGATCGCCGGCGCCCATGTCGACGACGTACAGATGGCGGCCGTCGGCGTCGGAGACGATGCCGTTCAGGGTGTACGTGTCCGAGTGGATGCGGTCCGTCAGGTCGGCCCAGGCGGTCAGCGTCCCGGACCCGCCACGCGCCAACTGCTCCGGTGTGACGCGGTAGATGACGGTCCGCAGCGAGTCGGTCAGATAGACGGTGCCGTCCGGCGCCACCGTCAGGTCGTTGACGAGTGACGGTGCGCCGCCGGTGACGTCGAACCGGGCGGTCAGCGCCCGGGTGCGCACGTCGTACACCGTGACGCCCTTCGACGAGTCGATGACCCACAGATGCCCGGCGCCGTCGACCCGCAGCCCGTTGGCCGTCGGCGCCGGCGGGCAGGAAGGGCTCGGCGGCGGTCTGTCCCGGCTTCGCCCGGTAGACCGCTCCCGTGCTGAACGAGCCGACGTACACGTCCCCCGTCCGCGGATCCGCGGCGATGCCCTCCGGGTAGACGCGCTCACCGGGCAGCGTGAAGGCGGTGGTGACGCGCGCCGCCGGGGTGTGGGCCTCGGCGGCACCGGTGCCGAGTGGTATCGCGACCGTGAAGGCGGCGAGCGCGGTGGCGGTGGCCAGAGTGCGGCGCGTGAAACGCATGTGCATACCCCCATCGTCCGGGCCGCCGCGGTGACGGCCCGACTGTCAGGGCGCGAACGTAAGTTAGAACTCTAATATTCGTCAAGATGCTAATGTTCATCAAGACACTAATGCTCATCAATGCGCTAATGGTCGATCGAGTTCCTCCATGGGTTAGCCCGATACGATTCGGTCATGACGTCGTCCCTGCCGGTCTCCGAGCGCCTCGGGTCCCACATCAAGCGCGCCGAACAGGCCCTGAACGCGGCCAAGCTCGCCGCGGTGAAGCCCGCGGGCCTGACCGTCGCGCAGTACGCGGCGCTGCTCTACCTCGACGAGAAGCCCGGCATCTCGGCCGCCGCGCTCGCCCGGCTGTGCGGCGTGACCCCGCCGACCATGAACACCGTCCTGAAGAACCTCCAGGAGCGCGGCCTCATCGAGCGCACCCCGCACGAATGGCACAAGAACGTCCTGGAGATCACGTTCACCGAGGAGGGCCGCGCCGCGATGGCGGCGGCCGACCGGCGGGCGGTGCGGGTGGAGCGGGCGCTCGCCGACGCGTTCACGGACGACGAGAGGGTGACGCTCGCGGCCCTCCTCGACCGCTGCGTCACCCTGCTCGACGCCACCCGCGACTGACGACGCCACCCGCGACCAGCTCGGTACGAGCAGCGTCGCGAGGGCCGGGCCGAGCGGCCGATCGGGTCGCCGCGGGCCTGCGCACGGTCCCGGCGGCCCGCGGCGACACGTCCATCACCTGGGCGTGCCTGCCCTCACCGTCAACTCCCCGATGGCCTGCGGCGCTTGACCGGTCTCCGTGACGCGGACGAACCGCCCGGCGCGGCCCGGCGCGAACGGCGTCCAGCGCTTCCCGTCCGCCGACACCTCGGCCCGGTAGGCGCGCGCTCCGGTCACCTTGAGCGCCGAGAGGGCGCGCCGGGCGCCCAGGTCGACGGTGAGCGCGGCGCCGCGGACGGTGGGCAGCCAGGTGGTGGCCGGATTGCCGTCGACCGCCGCGTCCGCGTACTGCCCGGCGTCCTCGGACGTGGCTCGCGCCGGACGGCAGCGCGCCGCGTCCGTGGTCGGGGCGAGGTCGGGCCTGCGCGTCGGCAGCGTCGTCCCCCCGGCGGTCACCGTCACGCGGCCGCCCGGCGCGGCCACCGCGAAGGGCGACCCGGACGTCAGCCGTACGGTCGTCGTGCGCGGACCGATCGCCACGTCGAAGGTCCGGCCGCGCCAGTGCAGCCCGTTGACGGTGACGCCCTTCGACAGCTGCGGCGGCAGCGTCGGATCGAGGCGGACGGCGGCGTCGTCCCGCAGCCGCATCCCGGTCAGGCCGTGCGTGAAGACCTGGAGGAAACCGCCCTTGCCGGTCAGGAAGTCCTGCGCAGGCTGCCCGGCCAGCGCGTCACCGGCCCCCGCCTTGTCGCCGCGCGCCTCCGAGAACGTACCGAACGGGTCCCGGAAGAACGGCCGCGAAGCCCGCTCCAGGAACGTGTACGTGGCGCAGCCCGGCTCGCCGATCGCCGCCGCGGCGACCGCGTGCACCGAGTCGGTCATCGCGGGCCCGTTCCGGTCGGTGTGCGCGGCGTAGTGGTCGAGCGTCGCGGCGGCCGCGCCCTTCGGCATCGGCCTCCAGTCGAGCGGGTACAGCAGCAGCACGGCGTCGGCCTGCTTGATGTCGGAGGGCGTGAGCGAGGTCGTAACCGGCGTACTGGAGAAAGACCTTGCGGCGCGTGTCGTACGGGATGCGCAGCCGGTCGGCGACCCGCGTCCAGTCCCGGCCGGGGCGCTGCCCGACGAGTCCGGCGGCCCTGGCGGCGGCGCGCAGCGATGTGGCCGCGACCGCGTTGGTGTAGACGCCGTCGTCGACGCCGTTGCTGTACTCGTCGGGCCCGGCCACGTTCTTGATGGAGTACGAGCCGTCGGCCGCGTTGCGGGTGACGCGTTAACTCCAGTACGTGGCAATCCCCTTGAGCAGTGGCCAGCCCTTCTCGCGCAGCCAGGCCCGGTCCCCGGTGGCCTGGTAGTACTGCCAGGCGGCGAGCGCGATGTCGCCCTGGAGATGGTTCTGCTGGACGCAGTGGGGCGGGTACCAGCTCTGGCACTCGTTCCACAGCGAGCCCGAACTCGCGCTGGTCCAGGGGTACATGAGGCCCCGCACGGACGTCTTGCGGGCGTTGTCGGCGGCGGCGGCGCGGGTGCGGTAGCGGTACTCCAGGACCGGCTCGGCCAGCGCGGGGCGGGTGGCCAGCAGGGACGGGAACATCCAGGTCTCGGCGTCCCAGAAGATCATCCCGGCGTAGTTGTCGCTGCTCAGGCCGGTCGGCG
Source organism: Streptomyces sp. VRA16 Mangrove soil (assembly GCF_017377775.1). Classification (GTDB taxonomy): domain Bacteria; phylum Actinomycetota; class Actinomycetes; order Streptomycetales; family Streptomycetaceae; genus Streptomyces. The sequence continues at coordinate 975 of NZ_JAFVLN010000010.1, read as the reverse complement.
CAATGCTGTCGCGGGCACCGGCGCGGACCGAGGCGAGCAGCCCGTACTGGGCGGCGCGCACCTGCGCCTGGAGGTCGGGGCGGCCGGGGATCTCGACGTCCGAGGCCCACAACGCCCGCCAGGCGCCGGTGTGTTCGGCCCACAGCCGGTCCCAGCCCGCGGACGCCGCCCGCTGCGAGGCGCCGACCGCGGCGTCGTGCGGGGTGCGCGAGGTCAGGCCGGTGTCCACGCCGACGTACTTGACGACGTCGTAGCGGACACCGGACGCGGCGTCGAAGTCCGCCGACTGCCCGGTGCTCAGGCCGTCCGAGCGGCGCGCCGGGTGGGTACGGCCGGGGGCGCGCAGGGTGGAGGCCACGGTGCCGGGAACTCCGGTGCCGTCGGTGCGGAACCCCACCGCCGCCGTGCGCTTGCCCGCCGGGCCCGCGCCGGTCGCCGCGACCCGGCGGGCGCCGCGGCCGTCGATGCGGTCGGTCACGGTGACCTCGCCCGACCAGTGCGGGGTGACGCGCAGGCGGACGGCGGCGACGTGCGGGCGGGCCCGGTCGGCCAGCACCTCGTAGGTCAGGTCGGTGCGCGCGCCGTCCTTGTGCACCCAGGTCAGCGAGGTGGTGACGACACCGCAGTGCATGTCGAGGCGCTGCCGGTAGTGCGTGGTACGGCTCTTCGGCCCGTACGTCTCGCCGCGGGCGCGCACGTCCAGGGCGCTCCAGTGGGGGAGGGCGGCGAGGGCCTGCCGGTGCGCGGTGTTCTCCGGCCCGCGCGCGTAGAGGCCGGAGACGAAGGCGCCGTCGTAGCGGGGTGTGTACAGCGGCCAGCCGGTCTTCTCGCCGGGGCCGCCGTGGGCGTAGCCGGTACCGGCGGACGGGACACGGACGCCGAGGTAGCCGTTGCCGGTGTAGGCGGTGTACGGGTTCGTGGGCCGCGGGGTGGTCGTGCCGAGGGTCCAGGCGGGGGCGGCGCAGGGGGTGGCGG